>NZ_JAVAMB010000010.1 GCF_030730925.1 Flavobacterium sp. DG2-3
CTAAAATCTAAAATCTAAAATCTAAAATCTAAAATCTAAAATCTAAAATCTAAAATCTAAAATCTAAAATCTAAAATAAAAGGGATTTCTCGGTCAGAAATCATTAAAAGTTATACCTATATATATTATCGAGATTATTACAGATAAATCTGCAATTTTAAGTTTCATAATATCAAAATACCTCAAAAATGCATCTGCAAGGTTAATATTTAAAAAAAATAAATACTTTTGTTGCAGAAAAATAGAGCAATGGCAAAGAATTTAGTAATAGTGGAGTCACCTGCAAAGGCGAAAACGATAGAGAAATTTCTCGGAAGTGATTTTCAGGTGGAGTCAAGTTATGGTCACATAGCCGACTTACCATCAAAGGAAATAGGAGTAGATGTAGAAAACGGTTTTAAACCTAAATATGAAGTTTCTCCAGATAAAAAAGCCTTGGTAACGAAACTAAAATCACTTTCTAAGAATGCCGAAACGGTTTGGTTAGCGAGCGATGAGGACCGCGAGGGAGAAGCTATTTCATGGCACTTGGCGGAAGAATTAAAACTTGATACAAAAAAGACCAAACGAATTGTTTTTCACGAGATTACAAAATCTGCGATTCTTAAAGCAATTGACAATCCAAGAGAAATAGATTATAATTTAGTAAATGCTCAGCAAGCACGTCGTGTTCTAGATCGTTTAGTAGGTTACGAATTGTCTCCAGTTTTATGGAGAAAAATCAAAGGCGGACTTTCAGCTGGACGTGTACAATCGGTTTCTGTTCGTTTAATTGTAGAGAGAGAACGCGAAATCCAGAATTTTAATGCAGTTGCAACTTATTCTATTGTTGCAGAATTTGTAAACGAAGCAGGAAAAGCTTTCAAAGCAAAACTGCCAAAAAACTTCAATACTAAAAAAGAAGCCGAAGATTTCTTAAATCAAAACATCGGTTCTAAATATAAGGTAGGGGATTTAGAAACTAAACCTACCAAAAAATCGCCAACAGCACCTTTTACAACTTCTACATTGCAACAGGAAGCAGCAAGAAAATTGTATTTGCCAGTTGGAATCACCATGCAGTTAGCACAGCGTTTATACGAGGCAGGACTTATTACCTATATGAGAACTGACTCTGTAAATCTTTCGCAGGAAGCGATGGCTGCCGCAGAAGCTGAAATCATTAAATCTTACGGAAAAGAATTCTCAAAACCGAGAGTTTTTGCCAACAAAAATAAAGGAGCACAAGAAGCGCACGAAGCAATTCGTCCGACAGATATGTCTCGTCACACCGTAAATATTGACCGTGATCAAGCTCGTCTGTACGATTTGATCTGGAAAAGAACTTTGGCATCTCAAATGAGCGATGCGCAATTGGAAAGAACAAATGTAAAAATCGAAGCCGATAATCACGACGAAATTTTTACAGCTTCTGGAGAAGTTTTGCTTTTTGAAGGTTTTTTAAAAGTATACTTAGAAGGTCACGATGACGATGAAGAAGAACAAGAAGGAATGCTTCCTGCTTTAAAAGTAAACGAAAAACTGGCTAATAACTATATTACAGCCACAGAACGATATTCAAGACCGCCTGCACGTTACACGGAGGCATCTTTAGTTAAAAAACTAGAGGAGCTTGGAATCGGGCGTCCGTCTACTTATGCACCGACAATTTCAACTATTATCAATAGAAATTATGTTGAAAAAGGAACTCTTGAAGGTGTAGAACGTAATTATACACAGCTTACTTTGCAAAATAGTAAAGTAGGTGAAAAAGTTTTAAAAGAAAATACAGGTTCTGATAAAGGAAAACTGGTTCCTACAGATATTGGAACTATTGTTACGGATTTCTTAGTGAAGAATTTCGGTAATATTCTAGATTATAATTTCACTGCAAAAGTAGAACAGGATTTTGACGAAATTGCCGAAGGAAATATCGATTGGGCAAAAATGATGCAAGATTTCTACAATCAGTTTCATCCAAATGTGAAAGAAGTTGAAGCAAATGCTGAACGTGAAAGCGGTGAAAGAATCTTAGGAAAAGATGCAGACGGAAGACAAGTTTCTGTTCGTTTAGGAAAATTTGGCCCAATGGCGCAGATTGGAGAAGCAGATGATGAAGATAAAAAGTTTGCCAGCTTAATGGCAGATCAGAATATTGGAAACATTACACTTGAAGAAGCTTTGAATTTATTCTTGCTTCCAAAAAGTTTAGGTGAATATAAAGGAGAAGAAGTAGAGGTAAATAATGGCCGTTATGGTCCTTATGTTCGTCATGGGAGCGTTTTTATTTCATTGCCAAGAGGAGAAGATCCGCTTGGGGTTTCAAAAGAAAGAGCTCAAGAACTAATTGACGAAAAAGCACTTGCTGATGCGCCAATTGCCACTTATAAAGGAGAAGCTGTTCAAAAAGGAGTGGGGCGTTTTGGACCATTCATCAAATGGAATGGACTTTTTGTAAATGTGAGCAAAAAATACAATTTTGATAATTTATCGCAGGCAGATGTTGAAGAGTTGATCGAAGATAAACTGCAAAAGAATATTGATAAAGTTATTCATAACTGGGAAGAAGAAGGAATCGTAGTGGAAAAAGCTCGTTGGGGACGTTCTGTGATCCTAAAAGGAAAAATCAAAATTGAGTTGAGTAAAGATGTTGATGCTACAAAACTAACATTAGCACAAGTTCAAGAAATGATTGCTGCAAAAACTCCAGCAAAGAAAACGGTAGCTAAAAAGACAACAGCAGCCAAAAAAACAACAACGGCTAAAAAAGCTCCAGCTAAAACAGCTGCTAAAAAGAAATAATATAGATGGAATTTGATTTTCTAGAACCAGTTAATGATGCAATTGTAAAATTCGTCGGCGCACTGTCTTCACAAGAGCTTGGGAGTAAAGTTGTCTTTCATACCCAAGATCAGTTTCCTGATATCGAGCAGGTTAATATTGCTATAATTGGTGTTTTAGAAGACCGTACAAACATCAATATGATTAACGAAGTTAATCTTTCGAATCTGCGTAAAAAGCTTTATAGCATGTTTCCAGGTAACTGGGATGCTTCAATTGCAGACTTAGGAGATATACTGGCAGGTGATTCTGTAGAGGATACTTATTTTGCCGTTAAGAAAGTTACCGCATCATTAATTAAAAGAAAAGTTATTCCTATAGTCCTAGGAGGTTCTCAAGATTTGACCTATGCTTTGTATCGTGCTTACGATGATTTGGAGCAAATGGTAAATCTGGTTGCAGTTGATAATAAATTTGATTTTGGTAAAGAAAATGAATTAGTTTCGGCTAATTCGTATCTGACAAAAATTATTATTGATGAGCCAAATAACCTATTCAACTACTGTAATATAGGGTATCAAACCTACTATAATTCACAAGAAGAAATCGATTTGATCGAAAAGCTGTTTTTTGATGCTTATCGATTAGGCGAAATTTCGAATAAAATTTCATTGGCCGAACCTGTTTTTAGAGATGCAGACTTAGTTAGTATAGATTTAAATTCTGTAAAATCTTCTGCTTCAGCAAATATGGTAACTTTTGAGCCAAACGGATTTAACGGAAAAGAGATTTGTGCTTTGGCTAGATACGCAGGTATCAGTGATAAAGTTTCTTCTTTTGGTGTATTTAATCATAACAGCACATTGGCCGAATCGGTTATTATTGCTCAGATTGTGTGGTATTTTATAGAAGGTTATCATTACCGTTCAAAAGAATATCCATTTGGAAGCAGAGCAAACTATTTAAAATATATAGTTCCGCTAGATGATGAAGAATTGATATTTTACAAAAGTGATAAAACAGACCGTTGGTGGATCGAAATTCCATTTGAATCTAATGGCAACAATAAATTGAAAAGAAATACGTTATTACCATGTTCTTACGACGAATATTTGTCGGCTTGCAATCAAGAATTGCCAGAAAGATGGTGGAAAGCGCAACGAAAAAATGCTTTGTAGATCGAAAATTTAAGTGAAATCTTAAATTTTTAAAAGTTGTTGAAAATAGTTAAATTAAATTAGTAGGAAAATAATTATAATATATAAAAATTAACGTTTTACATCGATTTTTTAGAACAGTTTATCGATAAAATATTTTTTTTTTATTTTATTTAACATTATTTTTGAACGGTAAAATAAATTCGCAAGTAGTATTGTTTTTTAGATAAATAATAAATACGTTTACGGACTTTTAATAATGAATAGATAATCCCAAATTTATATGAAGAAGTTTATTGCATTTGCAGCAATGTTAACACTAGTAATCGGCTGTGGTAAGTCAGGTGACAAAGGTGAATTAGTTGGTGTTACAGGAGGGAAATGGCATCCTGAAAAACCTTATGGAATGACTTTGGTTCCAGGCGGATCTTTTATTATGGGTAAATCAGATGCTGATTTAGCTAATGTAGAAGATGCTCCAACTAAAACTGTAACAGTTCGTTCATTTTACATGGATGAAACTGAAATTACAAACAGTGAGTATCGCCAATTTGTGGAATGGGTAAAAGATTCTACAATGAGAGTTCGTTTAGCAATCTTAGCTGACGAAACAGGACAAAAACCTGCTGACGGAAAAGGAAGCAAAGGCGGAAGTATTGCTGACTATGCTTTTAACGATTCTGATCCAGAAAAAATGACGGCTTACGATAAATATATGTATGACAACTATTATAGTGTTGGTACAAAAGATGATCCGTATGCTGGAAGAAAACTAAACAGAAAAGTTAAGTTAATTAAAGATACAAAAGCATATCCAGATGAATATTACGCTGAAGTAATGGATTCTATGTATTTGCCAATTGAAGAATCTTATAATGGTTTAAGAACAATTGACGTAAATAAATTGAAATTCCGTTATTCTTGGATGGATATTCAAGCTGCTGCAAAAGCAAAAGTTGGAAAAAGAAGTGACTTCGTAAAAACAGAGCAAGTAAATGTTTACCCAGATACTGCAGTTTGGATTAAAGATTTCGCTTATTCATATAATGAGCCAATGCATAACGATTATTTCTGGCACAAAGCTTATGGAGATTATCCTGTAGTAGGTGTGACTTGGAAACAAGCTAAAGCATTCTGTGCTTGGAGAACACTAAATAAAAACAGTTACATTAAATCTAAGAAAAAAGGGCGTGACTTAGTTAACTCATTCAGATTACCAACTGAAGCAGAGTGGGAGTACGCTGCTAGAGGAGGTCTTGAGTCTGCTACTTACCCTTGGGGAGGTCCTTATACTAAGAGTGATAGAGGTTGTTTCTTAGCAAACTTTAAACCAAGTAGAGGGGATTATGCAGCTGACGAAGCTCTTTATACTGTTGAAGCAAAATCATACGATGTTAATGGTTACGGATTATACAACATGGCAGGAAACGTTTCTGAGTGGACAGATTCAGCTTACAATCCAAACGCATACGAGTATGTATCTACAATGAATCCAAACGTAATTGATGGTAAGAACCAAAGAAAAGTTGTTCGCGGTGGTTCTTGGAAAGACGTTGCTTATTTCCTACAGGTAAGTACACGTGACCACGAATATGCTGATTCTGCTAGAAGCTACATCGGATTCAGAACTGTACAAGATTACATGGGTACTCAAGTAACAGGTAACAGAAAAAAGTAATTTATAATTAAATCAATATCCAACAAATCTATTTTAAAACCTAAAAAAAAAGTATTATGGCATTATTAAGTAAAAAAGCAATGAATTTCGCTTATGGTATGGGAGCGGCAGTGGTAATCGTTGGAGCTTTATTCAAAATTACTCACTTTGAGATTGGACCATTAACAGGTACAGTTATGCTTTCAGTAGGATTGGTGACTGAGGCGTTAATTTTTGCGCTTTCTGCTTTCGAACCAGTTGAAGAAGAATTAGATTGGACTTTAGTTTACCCAGAGTTAGCTAACGGACAAGCTAGAAAAAAAGAAGTTAAAGCTGAGTCAACTGACGCACAAGGATTATTATCTCAAAAATTAGATGCTATGTTGAAAGAAGCTAAAGTTGACGGTGAGTTAATGGCTAGCTTAGGAAACAGCATCAAAAACTTCGAAGGAGCTGCTAAAGCAATTTCTCCGACAGTAGATTCTATTGCAGGACAAAAGAAATATGCTGAAGAAATGTCTATTGCTGCTGCACAAATGGAATCATTAAACAGTTTATATAAAGTACAATTAGAGAGCGCTTCTAGAAATACTGAGGCTAACAAAGAAATCGCTGAAAACGCTTCTAAATTAAAAGAACAAATGGCTTCTATGACTGCAAACATTGCTTCATTAAACAGTGTTTACGGTGGAATGCTTTCTGCAATGAGTAACAAAGGATAATTAGTTTTTAACTAGATATTACATTTATTAATAAGAACTAATTAGAAAAAAATGGCAGGAGGAAAATTAACCCCTAGACAGAAGATGATCAACCTGATGTATCTGGTTTTCATCGCAATGTTAGCAATGAACGTATCGAAAGAAGTTATTTCTGCTTTTGGTTTGATGAACGAAAAATTCGAAAGTGCAAATACGACTTCTACAGAAACAAATACAGGTTTATTAACAGCTTTAGATCAAAAAGCAGCTGAGGCAAAAGGAGAATTTGCTATTGCTGCTGAAACAGCTCATAAAGTTGAAGCAATTACAAAAGATTTTTATGATTATATAGCTACTCTAAAAGCTCAGGCTGTAAAAGGTTTTGAAGTTGATAAAGCAACTGGAAAGATGCCTTACGAATCTATGGATAGAGGAGATAATATCGACGACTGGTTTACAGGAGACGGTTACACTAAAAAAGGTAACGAAATTATTTCTAAAATCGAAAAATACAAAGCTGATATCAAAGCAGCTTTAGGTACAGATAAAAAATACGCTGGAATCATTTCTGAGGTTGAGAAAAAATTTGATGTTTCTGATGTGAAAAACAAAGAAGGTATCAAAGAAAAATACTTAGCTTACCACTTTAAAGGATTTCCTGCAATTGCTTCAGCTGCAAAACTTTCAGCTTGGCAAAATGACGTTAAAAAAGTTGAAGCAGACGTTTATAACAGTGCTTTAGGTAAAGCTGCAGTTGCTGCTGCTTCTTACAGCAACTACCAAGCAATTGTTGTTTTAGATAAAAATGCTTACTTCCAAGGTGAAAAAGTAACAGGTAAAGTAGTTTTAGGTCGTTATGACGAAAATACAAAACCTACTTCATTCCAAGGTCCTGGACAAATTGTTAACGGACAAGCTGTTATCTCTTTAACTGCTGGTGGAGTTGGAGAACAAGACATCAACGGACAATTTACATTCTTAGAGGATGGAAAAAACATTCCTTTAAAATTCTCTGGAAAATATGTTGTAGTTCCAAGACCAAACTCTGCTACAATTTCTGCAGATAAAATGAACGTAGTATATAGAGGAGTTGTTAACCCAATCTCTGTATCTTTTGCTGGTGTAGATGCTAACAAAATTGTTGCAAGCGCTCCAGGTTTAGCTTCTGCTGGAAAACCAGGGAAATATAACATGAGCCCAGGTCAAGGTACTGAAACTACAATTTCTGTAACTGGTACATTGCCAAACGGTGACAAAGTAACAGATAAGAAAACATTCAGAATTAAAGGTATTCCTGGTCCAACAGGAACAATTAGAGGTGAAATGGGAGTTGTTAAAGGTCCTAAATCTAACCTAGAAATTGCTACTATTGGAGCTAAACTTCTTGATTTTGATTTTGAAGTTGGTTTAGATGTTGTTGGATTCAATATGAAAATTGCTGGACAACCTACTGTTGTTGTTTCAGGAAACAAAATGAATGCACAATGTAAACAAGTACTTTCAAGAGCAGGTAAAGGAGACCAAGTTACTATTTCTGAAATTAAAACTAAACTTGTTGGAGCTGGTAGCTATTTATTACCAAGAACTGCTCCTGTAATTTACGAAATACAATAATAAAGTAGTGTAAACTACATTCAATATCTTATAACGATACCACGATGAAAGTAAGAAATTTTTTAATAGCAATTGTTTCTATCGCTGGAGGTTTTGCTTCTTATGCGCAATCTAATTTGCTTAATGCAAAAACACCAGATCAGATTGGACTTAAAACTCCTGCTCAATTAATATCTGATAACGATAAGCCATTAGCTTATGGTTATGTAGATGATAGAGATATCTTGATGGGGAAAACAACTTGGGAAATCATTGATTTGAATGAAAAAATCAACTTTCCATTATACTTTCCAGTAGATACAGCTAATATTGGTCCTAATAGACGTTCTCTTTATGACGTTTTAACTAAAGCTATTAAAGGTGGAAAAGTAACTGAAGTTTATACTGATAGTTATTTCAATACTAAAAAATCTATGAAAGACATCGAAGGATCATTATCTCGTATTGATACAACTGATGCTGGTAGAGAGTTAATTAACCAATATCCAGATGACTACAAATCACGTGTAGTGAAGAAAAAAGTAGTTTCTGGTAAAGGTAAAAACAAGTCTGTTTCTTATGTTGAAGAAACAGTTGGACCAACAAGAACGGTACCTGCTGAATATATCTTGAAACAAGACCTTACTGCAGCAGATGTTACTCAGTATAAAATTAAAGGATACTGGTATTTTGACAAACGTCAAAGTGAATTGAAATATCGTTTACTAGGAATTTGTCCAGTAACTCCAGACGTTTATACAATGAATAGTGACGAAAAGGATTATATTGAATTGTTTTGGGTATTTTTCCCAAATGCCAGAGAAGCACTGCATGAAGCAAAAGCTTTCAATGACAACAACTCAGCACTTCCAATCTCATTTGATCAGATTTTAAATTCAAGACGTTTTAATGCTGTTGTTTACAAAGAGGAAAACCTTTACGGAGACAGAGCAATTAGCGATTACATGAAAGACAACGCACAAAATCAGTTGTTAGAATCTGAAAGAGTAAAAGAGAAAATTCGCAATTTCGAGCAAGATATGTGGAACTACTAAGTTGATACATAGTACAATAATGAAAAACTCTTACTACATTTGTAGTAAGAGTTTTTTTTATGTAGATAATTCAGATACTCCTTTTTAAAAGAAAGGGGAAAGCTAAAATGTATAATTTTTATTTATGTAAGAAAAATAACAATATTTAAAATAAAACTTCGTTTAATGTCTTGTAAAAATGATTATGATGAAACTAAGAAATTTTTTAATTGTTATTTTGACTGTAACTACGAGCTTTTTGTCTTTGGCACAGTCTAATTTGCTTAATGCTAAAACTGTTGATGAAATTGGTGTTAAGACGGCCGCTCAGATGATTGCCGATAATGATAAGCCATTAGCTTACGGCTATGTAGATGACAGAGATATTTTGATGGGAAAAACCGTTTGGGAAATTATTGATTTAAATGAAAAAATCAATTTTCCGTTGTATTTTCCTGTAGATACTGCTAATATTGGCCGTGATAGGCGTTCGCTTTATGATGTTTTGACTAAAGGAATTAAAAGTGGAAAGATAACAGAAGTTTATACAGACAGTTACTTTACTACTAAAAAATCAATGAAAGATGTCGAAGGAGCATTATCTCGTGTGGATACTACCGATGCTGGACGAGAGCTCATTAATCAATATCCGGATGATTATAGAACACGTGTTGTGAAAAAGAAAGTAGTAACCGGTACTGGAAAAAACAAAAAAGTGACTTATGTTGACCAAACTGTTGGCCCAACTAGAACAGTTCCTGCTGAATATATTTTGAAACAAGATCTTACTGCTGCAGATGTAAGTCAATACAAAATTAAAGGGTTTTGGTATTTTGATAAAAGACAAAGCGATTTAAAATATCGTCTGCTCGGAATTTGCCCTGTCACTCCTGATGTTTATACAATGAACAGTGACGAAAAAGATTATATAGAATTGTTTTGGGTTTTCTTCCCAAATGCCCGCGATGTACTTCATGAAGCCAAAGCTTTCAATGACAACAATTCAGCACTTCCAATTTCGTTTGATCAAATCTTAAATTCACGACGATTTAATTCGGTTATTTACAAAGAAGAAAATGTATATGGCGATCGTGAGATTAAAGACTACATGAAAGACAATGCGCAAAACCAGTTGTTAGAAGCTGAAAGAGTAAAAGAAAAAATTCGCAACTTTGAACAAGATATGTGGAATTACTAAGTCCATTAATAACTTAATAATCAAAAAACTCTTGCTACCTTTGCAGTAAGAGTTTTTTTATTTTATCTATTTTACCAATGCTTGATTATTTAATCGTCGGATCTGGGCTAGCTGGAATTTCCTTCGCAGAAATCGCCCTAAAAAACAATAAATCTATTTTAGTTATTGATGACAAGTCACAGAATTCTTCTAGGATTGCTGGAGGTTTGTATAATCCGGTAATTTTAAAGCGTTTCAGCGAAGTTTGGAATGCAAAAGATCATTTGGTTTTAATGAATGAATTCTATGATCAGGTAGAAGAAAAGCTAAATGAAAAATTCAATTATAAAATGCCAATTCTTAGAAAATTCTTTTCTATTGAAGAACAGAACAATTGGTTTGCAGCATCTGATAAAATTAACTTGGCTCCTTTTCTTTCAACAAAACTGATAACTAAAAAATACCAGAGCATTGATTCGCCTCACGATTATGGAGAAGTTTTGCATACAGGCTACGTTAAAACAGGACAATTGTTAGAAAGCTACAGAGAATACTTAAAAGATAACAATTTACTATTGGAAGAATCTTTTCACAGCTCTTTTTTAGAGTTTCTTGATTCAGGAATTCAGTATAAAAATATTAAAGCACGCCACATTATATTTGCAGAAGGTTTTGGACTGCATAAAAATCCTTACTTTAACTATCTTCCTTTAGATGGAACAAAAGGGGAGTTGTTTTTAATAAAAGCTCCTGATTTAAAACTGGATGTTATTGTCAATACAAGTGTTTTTATTTTGCCAATAGGTGGTAATTTGTTTAAAGTTGGTGCTACTTACAATTGGCATGACAAGACAGATCTGCCAACCGAAGAAGGTAAAAAAGAACTTTTAGATCGTATTAAAGAAATTATTACGTGCGATTTTGAGATAGTGAAACATTTTGCAGGCGTTCGTCCAACGGTTGCTGACAGAAGGCCTATTATCGGAACTCACGAAGCCTATAAATCTATTCATCTCCTGAACGGATTAGGAACGCGTGGTGTTATGCTCGGGCCGGCTTTGGCTAAAATGTTATTTGAGCATATCGAAAACGGGACTCCAATTGACAAAGAAGCCGATATTAAGCGTTTCCACAAAAGATATCTTAGATCTATTTCCGACCGGCATTAGGATCGTAGGAAACAAACATATTAATGTAAAGGTTTCTAGAAAGTCGTAACACAAAAGGAAACAAAACAACCAGTGTCAAGATAATTGCAATAAAAGACTGCTCGATAGTTGCTCCAAAAAAGACAAACGAAACAATAAAAGCAGCAATTCCGACCGCAACATTCAATCCGTAACTCACGTACATGGCGCCGTAAAAAAAGGAAGGTTCAATCTGGTATTTGAATCCGCAGTGGCTGCAATGCTCATTCATTTTGAGAACTTTACTCAAATGGAGCGGATTTTTGTCTTCATACATGCTTTCTTTTTGGCATTTTGGACAACTTCCTGTTAAAATGCTATTTAGTTTGGATCCTTTTTTTAACATTTGCAAAAATTTTATCAAAGGTACATTTTTGCGCCTTTATTTCTTGTAACAACAGTCACAAAATTATGCTTAATATACACAATCTTTCCGTTTCTTTTGGAGGAACCTATTTATTTGAAGAAGTTACTTTTCGTCTAGGCGCTGGCGACCGCGTAGGTCTTGTCGGTAAAAACGGAGCGGGTAAATCTACAATGCTAAAAATGTTGGCAGGAGATTTTAAACCAGATTCAGGAGTTATTTCTCAAGAGAAAGATATCAGAATGGGATTCCTTCGCCAGGATATCGATTTTGAGCAAGGAAGAACCGTTTTGGAAGAAGCATACGAGGCTTTTACCGAAATTAAAGTTGTAGAAAAAAAGCTGGAAGAAATCAACCATCAATTGGTTACCAGAACCGATTATGAAAGCGAAGAATACGGACAAATCATTGAAGACCTTTCTGATTATACACATCGTTTTGAACTTCTAGGAGGATATAATTATGTTGGAGACACAGAAAAAATCCTTTTGGGACTTGGTTTTAAAAGAGAAGTTTTCAATAACCAAACCGAAACATTTTCTGGAGGCTGGAGAATGCGTATCGAATTGGCTAAATTACTATTGCAATCCAATGATGTATTGCTTCTGGATGAGCCAACCAACCACTTAGATATCGAAAGTATCATTTGGCTAGAGAATTTCCTTCGCAATTATCCTGGAGTTGTAGTGATTGTATCGCACGATAAAATGTTCTTAGATAACGTTACAAATCGTACAATCGAAATCTCTTTAGGAAAAGCATACGATTTCAATAAACCTTACTCTCAATATTTAGAACTGCGTCATGAAATTCGTGAAAAGCAATTGGCGACACAAAAGAACCAGCAGAAAAAGATTGAAGAAACAGAAAAATTAATCGAGAAATTCCGTGCAAAAGCTTCAAAAGCTTCAATGGCACAATCGCTGATTAAAAAATTAGATAAAGTAGAAAGAATTGAAGTTGATGAAGACGACAATTCTGTAATGAATATTTCGTTTCCCGTTTCAAAAGAACCAGGAAAAGTAGTAATCGAAGCTGAACATGTAACAAAAGCTTACGGCGATAAGACGATTTTAAAAGACATTAGTCTATTGGTCGAAAGAGGAAGTAAAATTGCTTTCGTTGGACAAAACGGACAAGGAAAATCGACTTTCATCAAAGCTTTGGTAAACGAATTCGAATACGATGGAAACATCAAGTTAGGGCACAATGTACAATTAGGATATTTTGCTCAAAATCAGGCCGAATATTTAGATGGTGAAATCACTTTGCTTCAAACAATGGAAGACGCGGCGACCGACACCAATCGTATGAAAGTGCGTGATATGTTAGGTTCGTTTTTATTTCGCGGAGACGATGTAGAGAAAAAAGTAAAAGTACTTTCTGGAGGCGAGCGTAACCGTCTGGCACTTTGTAAATTGCTGCTACAGCCAATCAACGTTTTGCTGATGGATGAGCCGACGAACCACTTAGACATTAAATCTAAAAACGTTCTGAAAGCAGCACTTCAAAAATTCGGCGGAACTTTATTATTAGTTTCTCACGACAGGGATTTCCTTCAGGGAATGTCAAATATCGTTTACGAATTTAAAGATCAGAAAATCAAAGAATATCTGGGAGACATCAACTTTTTCTTAGAACAGCGTAATCTTGAAAACATGCGCGAAGTCGAGAAAAAAGATGTTGTAAAAACAGCTGCTCCAGTAAAAGAAGCGAGCAAAGTTTCTTACGAAGACCAGAAGAAAACAAAAGCGCTTCAAAACCGTTTAAGCAAAATCGAAAGTCAGATTCAGCAATTAGAAAAAGACATTCAGAATGACGATAAAATGCTAGAAACCAACTATGACAAACATGTTGAAGATGCTTCTTTCTTTACCGCTTACAACAAAAAGAAAGCCGATTTAGATCAATTACTTATTGACTGGGAAGTAGTTCAAGAAGAGATTGATAATTTTAACGGATAATATTTTCAGGAGCTGATCCAGCTTTCCGTTACAAGTCCTCACTATAAACCCTCATTTTTCTAAGCCATAAAACGAGCTTCCTTCGGTCGCTGTTTTCAGGCAAGAAAAATGAGGGTTTATAGTTCCGGGCTTTCCACTTCAATCTGGGCTAAAAAAAGTTTAATTGTTATAAGAGTTTTTGCGTTCTGTTTGTCATCCTGAGGAACGAAGGATCACACTAGAAACTCCACAAAGTATATTGTCGAGCTGTGACGAATTCCGAATGTGATCCTTCGTTCCTCAGGATGACAAAAATGATTGTAATTTTATTTTAAATAAAAAGAATTATTCAATAATCCCAATCGACCTAGAATGTTCAATCGCTTTACTGCTTTCTTTAAAATAGCAAACAGCAACATTTAAGCTTTCTAAATTCTTCAAGATTTTTTTTACTTCTGTTTTCTGGGTTTTGCCAGTCTGTCTTATGTAAACCGCAACGACTGTTACTGGAAATATTTTGCAGATTCTCTCATACAGTATCGGATCGTGCTGCGAATCATCGCCCATTAAAACATATTTTAAAGTGGGGTAAAACTCTACAACATGTTTTATTTTTTCAAATTTATGATCATGGCTTCCTCTTCCGCTCATAAAAAAATCAGTAATTCCGCGTTTAATATCTTTTAACAGAAAAACCGCTTTTGGCAGTTTATGTATTCGTGTGAACTTTGCAATAAAACGATACAAATTCCACTCACTGCTGGAAATGTAGAAAAAAGCATTTACTTCTTCGGTGCTCGTTCTGCCTGCCGAACTTAATGCTTGGTAATGAGGTACAACATCCTTAAAAACCTTACGGTCATTTACGTTTTTAAAAAGTAAGATATAAAGTTTCCGGAAGAAATTATTAGTGTGCGAAATCAGAAAAGTGTCGTCAATATCTGAAATAATTCCTAATTTTCCTTTATGAGGTCTAATAAAACTGCCTTTACACACCGCAGTTTTATCATTATATTGAAGACTTACTTGGTAAGGCATCCAGCCAAATTGAGTTTCTTTGTCCAACGGAATACAAAATTTAAAATAACCGTCGTCTAGAGTTTTCGTGTGAATTATTTGATCATTGTAATGAAGGTAAACGTCAAAATTTTGAATGGTCTTTATTCGGAACAATTTAAGAATTGAAGTAGCATTTTTTAATTTCCTTTTTTCAAAATCATAATTATGCTCTCTTTTAAAAACGTGCCCCATTACAATTAATTCTTGCTCATTTGCATAACCTCGATATAATTGTAAAATTGGTTTCATTAATTACGTATATTTATGTAACTGTAATTTACTTAATATAATTGGTTTTAAAAATAAAATTTTGAAAAAGAACGTCATCTTTGTCGTAAATCCTATCTCTGGCGATCTCGACAAATCAGATTTAATAGAAGCTGTTCAGGAATTTGCAGCCACAAATCATTTTGATCTGGAAGTGTATGAAACAACCGGAAAGAATGATGTGAAAGAAATTCAGAAATTATACGATCAGTATATTCCCGAGAGAATTGTCGTAGCTGGTGGCGACGGAACTATAAAAATGGTTGCCGAAGCTATGGAAGAACACGACATTATTATCGGAATTCTGCCTGCTGGTTCTGCCAACGGACTTTCTGTTGACTTGAATCTTCCAGTAGGAATAGAGGAGAACCTTAAAATAGCGTTTTTGCACCATTATATCGAAATGGATATGATTTGCATCAACGGGAAAAAAAGCATTCATTTAAGCGACCTTGGTTTGAATGCCAATCTGGTTAAAAATTACGAACAAAGTGATGTTCGCGGATTTTGGGGTTATGCATTGCAAGCTTTTACAACGCTCAAAGAATCGGAAGAACCATTTGTGGCTACCATTACGGCAAACAATAAAGTGGTAGAGCATGTTGCAAGAATGATCGTAATCGCCAACTCGCAAAAGTACGGAACGGGTGTAATCATCAATCCGAATGGTACTATGAACGACGGAAAGTTTGAATTGGTAATTTTAAAAAGCCTAGATCTACTTTTAATTGGAAAAATAATTACAGGAAATATGCCAATCGATTCTGATGACATCGTGATCATTTCGACAGATAAAGCCCAAATCAAAACCGATTATCCCGTTAATTTCCAAATCGATGGAGAATATTGTGGTGCTCAGACTTCTCTAGAAATTCATATTCTTCATAAACAGATGAAATTGGCAGTGCCTTAGATTTTTTTCTGAAGAATGCTTTGTGTATGTGTCGCTCCGCTGGAGCTTTTGGGACTCTAAGGTTGGAATAATTGCTATAAATATTAAGCTCCTCCAGAGCTTTTTAATTAGTATTTATTGTCAAAAATATTTGAAATCAATTCAAAATAAGAGGCGACAAATAGCTCTGGAAGAGCGAAATATTTATAGAAAAAATTAGCATAAAGAAAAATAAGCTCCACGGAGATTAATATTCATAGAGGAATAATTGTTAAAAATATGGAGTTTTTTCGGCAATGTTTATTTAGGCAGCAATCAAAATGGGATTATGTAAAATAGCTCTGGAAGAGCTTAATATTTATAGCAATTATTTGATTGACAATTATCAAAGCTCCAGCGGAGCGACACCTTTATTTAAACGGATTACGTTCCTGCCATTCTGTTTTCGGTTCCAGATAATTAAAAAACCTTGAAATGTTATGGTTTATCAATGCATTGCTATGAGTGATTAAACCATACATTTTAACTGGTTTTGCACCAACAGAACTTTTGATTTCGAGCGCAGTTCTGGCAAAAACAATTTCTCGGAAACCTTTCTTGATAGAATACGCAATCATATCGTAAAGCATGTTTAAATACAACATTTTTTCGCGTTGGACACTTTCGTCATAACCTAAAAAGTACGTATCCATTACGTTTCCGTTTTTGATTAGAGTGTTGAAACCTATAAGTTTTTCGTCTAGGAAATAGCCATAAAGCAGAAAGTTTTCTCCCATTATTTCTTTAAAGAAACTAAAATGATTTCTTACCAGAAAAAAGGTGTTGAAGGGGGCATTTTTAGCAACATGAAAATACAAATCGTAAATAACATCTTCATATTGTTTAATCTCAGAAAGCGACAATTGCTGTTTTGTAATTCCTTCCGATTTTTTGCGTGCGCGTTTGTATTGATCGCGGTATTTTTTGGATAAAGCGTCGATGTAATCTTGTTCTGTTTTCCAGTTTTCATGGATTTCGAAAATCATATTCGGCTGTGTCGAAAACGTATAATTGTTTTTGAATTCAGCCTGAAGCGGTTCAATCTCTTTTGCAGTAAAATCTTTTATGCTCGTAATGTGAACTTTTTTTCCGTTTTCTTTCAACTCTTTTTTGAGCTCATTAATTGCTTTATGAAGCGTTTTAATAGCTTTTGATTCTTTGATATTTTTATCAAAGACAAAAGCATTCTGCCCCGTAAGCATATTGTTTCCTACGAATAAAACGTGCGAAGCAAAATTCTTTAAAGCAAAATTACGCACCGAAGTTTTTAAGCATTTATCGCGTTCTCCAAAAGATTCTAGTTTTTCGGCAAATAAGAATTGCGTTAAAACAATTCCGATTAGTTTTTTTTCTTCAAAAAGACCAATAAAATGGCAAGTCATATTTACTGGAGAAGAATTTTCCAGCACTTCAAGATATTCTCGTGTCAAAAAAATATTATTTGATGCGAGCGAATTCCATTCTAAAGGCAGTAAGGATGCGCTTTTGTAAATCTGGAAAGAATAGGTTGTATTCAAAAGAGTCGACTAATTTCTTCAAAATTAGATAATATTTACAATAACTAATGGCGTTTAAGTTATTATTAAGAAAAACCCGTTTGAGATCAATTCTTCAAACGGGTTTTTGTATGTTTTATTTAAGCAAATCCACAAATGATTCCGCCCATAAGAGTCAGTGTAAGAATCCAGTATCCGCTATGGATGAAAATATATTTCCAAGATTTTCTTTCGAACAATCCATTAATTCCGATTAGAGGAAAAGCAAAAAATAATCCCGACATAAAACCGTGAAGCGCTCCGTGTTTAAAAGTTCTGTAAGCCATTCCATAATCTGCCATAAACGCAGCAAAAGAAGGTTTTGCGCTATCCAGCATCGGCGGTCCACCAACCATTCCGACTGCACCAGATTGGTGAATAGTTAGCGACATTAAAGTCATTGTAATCATTAAAGAAAAAATGTACGTTAATCCGAAGATTTTGAGCATATTCCCTTTTTTTAACTCTTCTGGAGTAAGATTATTTTCTCTCATCCAGATCGTTCCGAATACTTTTGGGTTGTACCAGATAAATCCAGTTACTAATGAAACAATTGCTGCAAGAAATAATGCGATGAAGTTAATTTGCATAATATGAGGTTTTTATAATTAGTTAGTCAAATGTAATCAAAAAATATAGATTTTTGGAAACAATTAAAATACAGGATTAAATCTTACAAATTAAATTTTTATCAACAGTTTGCCGATGTATAGTGCATTATAACTATGAATTATATAATTTAGTCGCATATTAAATTCCCCAAATCTAATATGAAAAATCTACTCGCTTTTCTTTTTGCGTGGCTGTTTTCGCTAAGTGTTTTGGCAGATACTGTTTCGGATAAAGAAAAAGAAGCGCTTATAAAATTGTACCACGCAACAAATGGCTTGCAATGGAAAAACAAGTGGGACTTAAGTCTGTCTGTTTCTACCTGGTACGGTGTTAAAGCCGAAAACGGAAAAGTCGTTGCGCTGAATCTGTCAGATAATAATCTGCAGGGAGAATTGCCAGAAGCTTTTTATGATCTTGTAAATTTAGAATCGCTAAATCTGGAAAACAATAAAATTGAAGGAAGCTTGTCTTCGTCAATTCTTAATTTGAAAGAATTGGAAGTGCTTAATATTGCCGATAATAAGTTATCTGGTGCAATTCCGGTTTCGATTTGTCAATTAGTAAAATTGAAAGATTTAGAGCTTTTTAGAAATCAGATTTCAGGAGAAATTCCGTCAGAAATTGGAAAATTGCATCAGTTGGAAATTCTAGCTGTTTTTAATAATGAAATTCAAGGAAAATTGCCTGTTTCGATTTATAAAATCGCTGGGTTGAAAGTACTGCTTTTGAATCATAACAAATTGTCTGGAAATTTGACAAGTGAAATTATTAATTGGAACGCACTTCAAAATTTCAGTTTGTTTGATAACGATTTTACAGGCGCAATTCCTTTGGAAATTGAAAAGTTGGCTAATTTGGCAGAATTGAATCTTTCGTACAATAAATTTACAGGAGAAGTTTCAAAAAATATAGCACTTTTAGACGCTTTGAATATGACAATGATGGATGAGAACGGAAATCCATTTTTATTAGAAATAAACCAAGAAAATAAATTACAATAGTTTACCCAAAAATGATCGCTGCTTATGAATGAATTTTACATTTAGTTAATTGTTAAAACCGTAATTTCTTACGGTTTTCGTTTTTTTAGGCTTAAAGCTTTCTTGAAAAAAATAACATATAATTTAGAAAGGATTTTTTATGTTTGTCTAAAATTTTTATAACTTTAATAGAAGTAACCAGAGAACCAAAAACCGATTAATAAGCGGTATTACTAATCAATAATAAGAAGAAATCATGACACTGCAATATCAGGGAGAGCAACACGGAAAATCGACAACTTTTACAATTAGAATTATTGGTAATAACTTATCAAAAAGCAGTTCTAACTATCAAATTGATCTTTTGGTAGGAGATAAAAAACTGCCAACTTTTACAAGTGAAATCCACCAGAGTCTTTCTAATTGTCTGAAAGAAATTTATTTGTTTAGAAAACATAACGGAATCAAATTTGATGAATCGACAGAGAAAATAGTTTCGCTTTATGTTCCTTATGATAAAGTTTTGTACAACCATAATAAATATGCTTTGTTTAGAGCATAATTTTTCTCAAAATAAATAGCAAAAAGGACCATTTGAAAGTGGTCTTTTTTTATTCTCTAAGTTAAATTCTTCTATTCATTAATTCTTTTCCGAGGTCTTTCAGTAGCTTTTTTTTGCTTTCTGGTATGTTGATCTTGTCTAAAGATTCGAAAGCTTTGAAAGTGTATTTTTGAATTTCTTTTTGAGTTATATCTGCAATACCCGAAGCTAAATACAATTTGTTAACCGTTTTTATTTTTTCTGTATTATCGTCAAGGCGAACGCCAAACAGTTTTAGCAATTTTTCTTTGTCGGTTTCGTTTAAAAGCTCAAGTGTTTTCAGGTATAAATAAGTTTTTTTATTCGAAATAATATCGCCGTACAATCGTCTGCCAAAAGTAGGAGTGTCTCCATAAATATCTAGATAATCGTCTTGAAGCTGAAATGCTAATCCCAAATTAAGTCCGAAATCATAAATTAGATCACAGTTTTTCTGAGAAGCCTGCGCAATAATGGCGCCCACTTTTAAAGAGGTGGCTATAAGCGAACCAGTTTTATATTCTATCATTTTTAGGTATTCTGAGACAGAAACGTTTTGTCTGCTTTCAAAATCAACATCCAATTGCTGCCCTTCGCAGATTTCTAAGGCCATTTTGTTAATTGCTTTAATCAATTGCAAAGCGAGGTCAGGGGCGTATTTTTCTAAGTGCTTGTAGGTTAAGATAATCATTGCGTCTCCAGAAAGAATGGCTGTATTGGTGCTCCACTTTTTATGTACAGTTGGTTTTCCTCTTCTGATAGGATCGTCATCTATAATGTCATCATGAATTAAAGACGAATTATGAAATGTTTCTATAGCTAGAGCAGCAGGAAGTGCCAGATTAAAATTGGAGCCAAAAATTTCTGTTGCAATTAAGGTAAGAACAGGGCGCAGACGTTTTCCTCCTAGCAACATCATGTATGAAATGGAATTGTATAGATTTTTAGGATTTTTTTCTATGTTTTGGCTTTCTAAATAGCGAATAAAAAAATCTGTGTATGCGGTATCGTATACATGAAAACTTAATATTTTGGATTTTAAATATCTAATATACAGTTTTTTATGATTTTTTGTATGAGTTTTTGGTAATAAGATATTTATAGAAATAGCTGTATTTCGGTATTTTTAAAGTTATCTAATTTGCTTGCTTCAAAAAAAAAAGAAGCTTCTTTAATTTGAAGAAGCTTCTTTTCTTTTATCTGATTATCTTTATATAAGCGCTATAAGGATCGTCTTTAAGCGAGGTTCGCATATAATATACGTTTTCGTCTTTTTCTTTTAAATCAAACTGAATCAAGCCTGCATCACAATAATAATAAAGCAAGTTTTCATCTGCAGGAAATTCGATATTAGAAATCGGAAGTGTAGTTAGTTTTTCTTCAAAAGCGATTTCACCGTTTGATAAATCCAATTCAAAAAGTTTCTTCTTTTTGGTATATCCCCAAAGATTCTCCACTTCTTTAACAATGTATTCTACGTTGTCAGCTTTAAAATCGGTTTTCCAAAGCTGCGTTCCCGTTTTAGAATCAACAGCGTATATCGATGAAACTTCAGGGCCTTGTGCTGCAAAATATATTTTTTTGTCATGGCATACAATGCGTTCTTTAACGTTGCCTTGGTTTTCTTCAATTTTAAACTGCCACAAAACATCTAGGCTATTTGGTTTTAAAGCGTACAGCCAATTTTTATCGCCTGCTACAAAAACACTTTCACCATCAGTAGTCGGTTTTCCGTTCATGGTTTCGTCAAAAGTTTTTTGATTAAGCAATTTTCCAGTATTGGCTTCAAAACAGTAGACATTGTTTCCGCTTTGAGTAAAAATCTTATTGTCGAAAAATAATGGTTCAATATCGTTGGTTGGTGTGTCCAATTTATAGTTCCAAGCTAGACTTCCATCTTTTAAATCTAAAGCATATAAATTACTGCTTTGGTTTTGGTTTTGAGCTGTAATAAATAATTTTCCGTTAGCTATAATCGGAGTTTGATCTTTTAAAACAATCTGATCTGTAATGTTTCCTAATCTTGATTTCCAAAAAATATTGCCTGTTCCGTTATCTACAGCATAAATTTCACCATTAACAAACGGAATATATACAACTCCATCATGAATCGTTATTTTGTTGGCACACATTTCAGCAGGAGCATCAGCAGTTTTTAAAGTCCAAACAATGCTTTCTACTTCCAGATCCCATGAAAAAAGAGAACCGTCGTAATCGTAAATTAAAATTGAAGTATCATCCAGAGACTCTTTTTTAAGCGGTTTTATAGATTTATTAGTAACGGCTTCTTCTGGCGGCAATTTGCTGTTGGTGTAATTGGTTTTGCTGGCGGGTGCTTGTCCAGACATATTGGCAAAGGCGAATACAAATAAAAGGGCTATTAGATTTTGTTTCATTGTAAGATTTGGGTTGAATTTTTTGATTGCTTTTTTCTCAAACATTTCACGAAGTAAATATAAACAAAAAAAGCTCCAGATTTCTCTGAAGCTTTTGTCTTTACTAAGTAGTCCGTGGGGGAATCGAACCCCCCTTACCAGGATGAAAACCTGGCGTCCTAACCGATAGACGAACGGACCTGCTTTGCTATTGCGGGTGCAAAAATGCAACTATTTTTGAGATGTGCAAAGGATTTTTTGAGATTTTTTTGGATTATTTTTTAAAAAGCTGAAAAGCTGTTGTTTATATATTGTAAAAAAAATAAAAATTAAGATTTATCTGAAGTTCTAATGCAATCTTTTTAATAGAAAAGCTGTAGACCTTCTGGATTTTATTTAAACATTACAGAAAAAGAATATATTTGAAAATAAATTTCTATCAATAAATAAGTTTAGATATAAAGAAAGCATGCACACAATAAAACAGAGACGATTATTTACAAAAAGGGAATACAATATTCTGGATAACAAATTGCACTATAAGACATCCTATATTGGTGGAGAAGCTGAAGGTGTTGTAGCTTTTGAAAATTTAACAAAAGAAAAGGTGACACATAAAACAACGAATCCTGTCTTACTTGTTATAGCATTTCTAATTTTGGGAATGGCAGGAATCTCGTTTATTCTTCGAAACGAAAAGGACGCAGATCCAGATATGTGGATAGTTTTCAGTTTTATGTCTATTGTAATGTTGAGTGTGTATCTAATGATGAATGAGAATTCATGGAAAATCAAAACTCATAATGGAGGATATCTTTATTTGTTTAAAAAAAAGCCTAATGAAAAGATTGTTGATGGTTTTATAGAAACATTATTTAGTGAGCGCGATAACTATTTAATAGATAGATATCTAAATTTTGATCCTAATTTAAATGAGATTCAGGCAAATGACTTAAAATGGTTGTTGAATGTAGAAGCAATTTCTAAAAAAGAATTTGATAGATATTATCTTGATCTAAAATTACTATATGCACCAAAAAATGGAAATATAGGTTTTTGAAAAACGATGCATTAAAGTATAACCAAATTAAAAACTAGGAAAGAATCTAACGATTAAAAAATGAAGGGTAAATTTAAAGTGGTAATCTTGCTATTGACGACGATAATGATATTTAGCTGCAATAAAAAAGATAATAGTTTTACCAAGATTCATAATTTTAAACAAATTAAACTTTATGAAATACATTGTGATGAAAAAGTTTATTTTTCATTAGAAAAAGGTAAATGTGATTCAATGCCATCATCATATGTATATCCCAAAGGAGATAGTGAAGATTATTTTTGTGTTTTCTTACGAACTAAAAATGGCAAATTAGAATTATATTCTCCTTATAATGATATCGTTAAAATTGGAAATATTACAAATCAGATAGATTTTTTTGAGTATAGAAGTTATGAAGATAATATTTTTATTGAAGATTCCATTAAAGGTAAAGCATACGCGATTGATGGTTCAACTTCTTTGTGACAAAATCAACAGTATGTAGGGATTATGAGCCTAATAGTTTTAAATTTAATATTTAGAATGCAAAAAAGCCTATTACTTAAAAAAAATAAAAATTTATGTAAACAAAAGCTTTAGAGAAATCTGGAGCTTTTTATTTTATAGTTTAGTTAATTAAGTTTTTCTGTTGAATCGTTAATCGATAAATAAATTTTTTGCCGTATTCTTAGTGTTTGGAGGGAATACTTAAATAAAATTTTAAAAATGAGGAAAGACGTAAGGATTTGATTTTTGAATTAAGTATATTCGTACAGGTTTAATAGTTTTCTAAAAAAATCACATAAGTGAATTAGAGTGTTTTTTAAATGATTTCTGGAGAAAGAAAGATTTGAGAAAAGATATTTAGTTCTTATAAAATATAGAAAAAATTCTTGCGCAAGGATAGACAAACCCCCAAGTGTCTTTAAATGATTGGGTTATTAACTAAATGATTAAAACCTTATTTTATGTTGAAGAAAATTTTAAAATTAGACGGAGCTCAAGAATTAACTAAAAATGAGCTAAAAGCGGTAAAAGGCGGAGTGACAGAAGTTTGTGCTAGAGCACTTGCAAGTGGACAAGCCATCTTAAAAAATGGAGCACCATGCCCTCCAGAATATCCTCTAGCTGGTGGAGGTTGTTGCTTTGCAGATTAGTTATTTGTAAAAAATATTTATTTTAATAGTTGGGATTTTATGATTTTTTATACTTCGCAAAAATCTCCAAGTTTTTACCCTTCAAACAAGTAAAACAAAAGTAAAGCAAAAAAAGCTTCAGAGAGATCTGAAGCTTTTATCTTTAATAGCGGGAACAGGACTCGAACCTGTGTCCGCTGCGGCGGATATGAGCCTTTCGTTCAAATTAATTCAAAAAAAAAACACCACTTTGTTTAAAGTGGTGTTCTGTTAGTAGCGGGAACAGGACTCGAACCTGTGACCTTCGGGTTATGAGCCCGACGAGCTGCCTACTGCTCTATCCCGCGATGTTTCGGGTGCAAAGATACACACTAAATACGGTTTTGCAAGTTATTTTAGGATTTTATTTTTTTAAATTTTAAAATGAGATGTTTTTTCTTAGATTTTATAATCCAATAATTCTTCGTAAACATTTCCTTTTAAGCCTAATAGCAAGCCAAAAGCAGGTTCGGTTTTTATGCCTTTTTCTTTTAGATTAATAATCTGTAATCGGAAGTTTTCGTCTCTTGAGCTTAAAATTTGGTGTTCAATCACCATATGTCTGTAGCCATTTTGAAGTTCTGTCGGAATATTTTGTCCGAAGATTTCAATTTCAAAAGCGTCGATGAAGAAGTTTGCAATAACAGATTCTTGGTTATTGATCAAATCTTCGCGAATTGTAAAACGATTTTCATTTTCGAACAATTGTTTTGTCTTTTCTATAAAATCAGATTTGTTTTTCCAATAGCAGACAATATCCAAATCACTGTTTTCAATATCAATATTGATCGGAATGGTGCCGACTAAAATAGGATCAAACTCAGCAAGATTTTCTAGAACTTTATAATGGGTTAAAACATCAAATGCCGCTTGCTGTTTTGGTGTTCCAGTTTGTAAATATGATAAATCTTTGAAATTAATCATTTCTAATGCTGTTTTTTTCTTCGTTTATTTCCTGTTCCAATCTTTTATTGATATCGATTTTGGAATTCGTGAAAACGAAAATTGTAGCGAGGTATCCTCTAGCATATCGATTGGTGACTTGACCGCCAATAACAGCCGTTTCAAAATACGGACTTGTTTCTTTCATTTCTTTGTCGTTTTCTTCAAAATCCTTAACACGTATAAGGTTTTTGTACGGAATGCTGAGGTCAAACCAATTCAGATAATCGGCATTGAAAGAGACTGCTTTGATTTCTTTTTTAGTGTAATAATTAATCGCTCCGGCTTGTCCATAATTATCGCAAAGCACAATAGTTTCTTTCTGATTTGGCACTAAAGCATAAAGCGAATCTGTTTTTCTAGCCAATTCTTTCCAACCCAGCATATCGGCAAAATCCTGAGGTAAATGATGGTCTTTTCCGTCTTCCCAGCGAAGCAATCCCAGTTTTTGGTAAGGCTCTGAATGCGCCACCATATATTCTGGACTTTTATTAGGAAAAGCAACATGGTAAAGAGGTATAAAAAGCAACAATGGAATGAGAATAAAAACAGGTTTTAGAAAACGTTTCCATCCCTTATCTAGAATTTCTGCAATATAAACCGCTCCAAAAGCAATATAAATAGGATAAAGTCCGATGGCATAATACGCTTTTGCTTTAAAATAAATGAAAATTAAAAGTGTGAAAACAAATGAAGCAAAAAAGAGTTGGTATTTTTTGAAAGGTTTATAAAATAAAACTGCGTAAAGTCCGAACAAAATAACGGGTAATCCGCCGATAAAGAATAGCAGCTGTTCTTTTAGAAAATCACCTAAATCAACATTTACTAATTGTGTTTCGGCCAATTCCTTCATGTGATGTACAATCGGAAAATGATTGCTATACTGCCAATACAAATTGGGAAGAATGAGTATCAGTTCTAAAATCAAGGCAAAATAAAACTCTTTTTTTGCGAGTATTTTTCGTTGCTTGGAAAGTAAAACAGCAGGAATTAATCCGAGTAGTGAAAACACAATATTATATTTGTTCAGGAAACCAAAGGCGAAAATTACCCCTCCAAAATAAAGCCATTTCGTTTTTTCGGAAGTCAGATATTGAATCAAAACATAATAAAGTGCCGTCCAGCATAAAACGTCAAAAGAGTTGGGCTGATAAAGCATGTTTAAACGCAAAAGACACGAAAGCAAAACACATATTCCTCCAAGAATTAAAGCGTATAGATTACCTTTTAAAAGTTCTATAGTTTTCCAGACAATTAAAAGTGTGAGTGCACCAAATAGGGCAGGGAAGAACTTGATCCAGAAAACTGAATTTCCAAGTTGCAGAATAATATACGAAAACCAGGAAGTAACAGGCGGAACAGATAAATAACCCCAAGCCAAATGATGCGCTTGATCGAGATGTAGATATTCATCGCGCTGCAAATCGTATTCGGGACTAATTAATACATATTGCAAAATGAATTTTAAAAGTATAAATCCGAATAGAATTAGGTTCTTTTTGGTCATTTGGTTCTGTTTTTTGATTGAGATTGATAATATACAGCTAATATATTATTTATTTTGAATTAAAGGTAAACAGATGAATTGTAGGGAAATAAAAAAAGCTTCAGAACATTCTGAAGCTTTTGCTTTTTTATGCTTTTTAGAAAATTATTCCTCTACAGCAGTTTCAAATTCCATGTGATCGACAATTTCTGCCTCTGGTTTTTCTGGTTTAGAAGCTTTCAAAGCATTAAATCTTTCTAGCATTTCAGTTTCGCCTTCTTCACCGCTGAAATAAGGAAAAACATCCATAATGGCCGTTTCTGTAATAGCCGGAATAGAATATTCGCCCATTGTATTTTTCATTATATGAAGTGTGTTGTCAAAAGCTTCGCGCACGTCATTTGCCTGAACTAGCATATACATGCTTGTTTTTCTCTCTTTTCCGCTTTCTTCATCATAAGCAATCAAAGTGATTTTAGATTTAAACCATCTGTCTGCATTTTCAAAAGGATGAATTTCAGCATAATTTGCCACTTTAATAGCCGTGATTTTAAATTCTTCACTAGTATAAGCGGCCATTTCTTCGGTCATTCTTTTTTCAGCTTCTGTATACGACAAAGCGTCAACCAAATAAGGCTCGGTTAAAACTTTTTGCCCACCAGTTTCATCTGTTTTTCTATATTTTACTTTGCATTCGTACCAAGTTGCGCTCATCTCTTTAAAATTTTTAAGGATGCCAAAGATAAATTTTACAGCAAAATAAACCGTTAAATCTTCAAATAGATATTCACAATTTTAGCAGATTTTTGATAACGTTTTGATGTTCTGAAAGTTGTGTTTTTGTTACATGATTTATTTTCATCACCAAAAAATAAAAATATTCTGGCTCTATTTTAGATTTTAAATTATTGCACAACAATTGTTCAAAAAAAAAGATGATTTCTTAAATCCAAAAAATCAATTTGTTCGTAAGTGTCCTTAACAATGGCTGGGAAATGAGGTAAATTCAAATGGTATTGGTTTTTGGAGCATATTGAATCTTACTGCATTTCCAGCTATTTTTTTATATAAATATTAAAAATAAAAGGTTGGGAAAATTAAACGTTCAAAAGTTGCAAGAGACTTTAAAGTATCTGGAAACAAAACAGCGCGAATTAAAAAGACAAGATCAAAACGATACGCGAAGCTTGGAATCGATGATTAAATATTTGAAAAAAGATATGCTAGAACAGCATAGTTTGTCAGATCATCATCAATTGATAAAACAAGAAATCAAAGACACTGAAAGTTTTATTGAAAACGTCAAAAACATTATTAAAATCAATTCTTAAAATAGTTTTTTATTGTAAAATTTTACTTTTATTCCAACTTAAATTTTTCGTTTTTACAATCTAGAATCAATTTGTGGTTTAGGAAAAGTTTGTTTCCAATCATTCCCTGCATTCCGGATCGTTTCATTAAGAATTTTTGCAATTCTGAAGTTCCTTCTATGTAAGTGACTTCAGAAAGGTCTAAGATTGCTTTTTCGAATTGTATTTTCTTTTTCGCGGAAGCGGAATAAACACTCAAGGTATTTCCCCATGAATTTCCTTTTTCGGTTTTAATAACGCTGTTTTTATTGCGGTATTTCTGCCAGATTTCTTTTGTCGTGATCAGTTCATAACCGCTTGTTCCGGTATCGTATAATAATTTTAGATTTTCATTTTCGATAATTGAAGGAATTAAAATTTTACGTTTTTTGAACTCAAAATCAGTAAAATTTTCTTTTTTGATTTTTTTTACAAAAGAACATTGATTGTTTTTAAAATCTAAAACTGTAATTCGTTTTTCTAATAAATCGGTTCCGATTGTGCCGATTATATTTTCTGCTTTTGAATCCTCAAAATTGACTTTTTCACCATAATTCAGAATTTCAAAAGTCTCAGAAACAATATTCATATTTTTAATTTTGAAAGCTGTTGAAATCTCATTTTTTTCGGAATTCATTTTAATCTGATTGGGAAATTTTTCAGAAATAGATTCTAATGACTTTTTGTAGAAAACTGTAGTTGCCGAACCCGAGTCAAATTGCATGTAAAAAGTTTGATCGATTCCGTTTATTTTTATTGGCAAAAGAAGTGCGGAATGTGAGTTTTCATTGCTAGAAATCCATTTCATCGGAATTTTTTCGGCAATTCCAGTAACTTTCAAATAATTCTCTGGCGGTGTGAATTTCTTTTGAAAATAAAGATATCCTCCCAAAAAAAGGAAAACGATAATAATTAAAAATGCGGCTGTAATTTTCTTAACTAATTTCATGTCTAATTTTTCTGCAAGATTCGGGTTTCCTTTCCGTTTTTCGTGCAAAAACAATACGACAGTTTTACGCCATTTTTATGACTGTGTTTATAAGAAATTGTTTTTCAGTTTGATAGCTAATTGCTGTTTTTGGTTTAAACTGATTCCGTTTACAATTACAATTACTAATTTTAAACAAAGAATAGCAAGCAGAGGAATTAAAAATAATGGAAATTTTAGCGAAAATGCACTTTGAAGAAACGGACTTATAATCAGTAAAAGAGAAAGAATCAGACTTAAAACAATCTGAATGCTTACAATTTGTTTTCCGATTTCTTTATTTGCAGCATCTGTAGTTTTATACGTTAAGATTAAAGGAAAAATAATACTTCCGAACGGAATAATAAGTCCTGACAAAACTGAAAGATTAATGATTTTAGCTCTTTCGATTGGAGTATTTTCTTTTTTGAAAATGAGATTTTCAGGATTGGTTTCTAGCGCTTCGGCGATGGTTTTTAGAGTAAAACCTTTTAGACTGTTTCCAGCCTCAATTCTCTGAATAGTTCGCAATGAAAGACCCGATTTTTCGGCAAGTTCATTTTGAGTCATGTTTTTTTCTTCTCTCAAAAATTTAACGTTATTCTTCATTGTTCTGAATTGTGGTATCGAAGCTAAATTATGAAAAAAACTTTTGATGAAAACAACATAATAAAACCTTGGAATTACAGGCAAATTCGAAGTTTTAATAAAAAATTAAGTTTTTTTCTTTAACAAAAATTACTAACTTGTTGTGAAATAAATTATTCCTTTAATGTTATTGTCATAAAATTTTCCAATTATGCGAGTATCCGTTGTTCGAAAAAATATAAAATTTGCCCCAGATTCCAGAAGAGTTGTTGCCCGATATTTTATGAATGGGCAAGAAAGAACCCAGCAAATGGTGGTTCGGATTATGATGCTGGACGAAAAACAAGTCTTGCAGACTTTGGAACAGACGCTTCGCGAATTTGCGAGAAGACATCGAAATATTTCGGCGGTATTTTTTAGACACTGTGAGCGAATTAGACCTATAATAGAAGGAATGCAGATTGATTATGATGGATTGTCTTTAGACCGAAAAATGCTGATTGGTTCTTATTGCACAATGGAATATGCAATCGAATCTGCTGCGATTTTTAATCCTTCTATTGTAGAAGATTTTGATCAGACTGGATTGGAAGCAGGAGAAAAACGAGTAATTATTTCTTTTCGAGCAACTGGTGAAGGCCATATTTCGTCGATTGTTTTTAGAAGAGGAATTTTGGATCGCAACAATGATCTGCACATTATGAAAATCGGAAGCCATATTGATCAGGCAGAGATTGAACATAAAACCTTATTTAATAAAGAGCGATTTTTAACCAAATTGTATGAAATGCATACAACGGACAAATATATTGCTCAGATTATGCAGGATCTTCCCGAAGAGTTTGAATTTGCAGTACTTAAAAACACACTGATTGAAGCTTTAAAAGATCCTTTAATACGTGAAGAAAGAAAGGTCGCGCTACAAGAAATATTGTGGCTGGCGAATTCTTTTTACGATTTGCAGTTTAAACACGATTCGGATATTACAGAACGTGTTATATTTCCGATTTCAGACTCCGAAAGTCGCGGAATAGAAGATGCTCGTTTTGTGCGTTTTGTTGATGATAATGATTCTGTTCGAGTTATGGCAACTTATACGGCATATAACGGACATACGATTTTGCCGAAGTTAATTTCTACCGAAGATTTTTATAGTTTTAGAGTAATGCCACTTCATGGAGAAGGAGCACAGAATAAAAATCTGGCTTTATTTCCTAGAAAAATAAAAGGCAAATATGCCATGCTGGCGAGAATTGATGGTGTAAATAATTACATTATGTATTCTGATAGGGTAACGCAATGGAATACGCCTGTTTTACTCCAAAAACCTAAGTTTACTTGGGAACTCACACAAATAGGAAATTGCGGATCGCCTCTTTGGACAGAAGAAGGCTGGCTTGTAATTTCGCATGGAGTAGGAACGATGAGACGTTATTGTATTGGTGCATCGCTGTTTGATCTCGACGATCCTTCAAAAGAAATAGGAAGACTTTCGGAACCTTTGCTTTCTCCTTTAGAGGATGAGCGTGAAGGCTATGTGCCAAATGTGGTTTATTCTTGCGGGGCAATAATTCATAACAGCAGCTTAATTCTCCCTTATGCCGTATCAGATTATTCCTCAACTTATGCGGTAGTTGATTTAGTAGAATTGCTGGATGCACTTAAGAAAAGTAAGTAAACCGTCTTTGATTTAAACACATAGAAACATAGTCCATTCGCGAAAGGACGGGATTAAAAAGGCGTTTCACTAATTTAAATTCACATAGCTTATCCATGTGTGGAAATTTGTTTCTTTTTGCCTCCTTTTTCGAGCTATAGTCTATGTTTCTATGTGTTTAAATGTATTATTACCTTTTGTTGAGGTTTGGAATTTTTTCAATTAGATTTTTCCAATATCGTTTTGGCATGTGTTTGATATGAAGTTTGGTGTTTTTTCTCGATTCTATATTGACACTGCTGAAATAGTTGCGCCATAAATTCTGGAAAAATTCCTCGCTTTCATTATTTATTTCAGCTAAAAAACTGGAAGAATTAGATTCAAACTGCATTTCGACTGTTGAGACATTTTCAAGATTATAATAAATTCCGTATCGGCGTTTGGAGTCATAAATGAGCCAGCGCTGATCGGCGTAACGGTTTTTAAAATGTTGTTCAATAAGTGGTAAAACATCGCAGTCTGGTTCTACAATGGCATAATACAAATCGTCTTTTGTTAGTTTAAAACGAACAAAAGCTTTCATTCTGTGGCTTTCTTTTCCGGTTAGATGGGCTGCTTTTTTTACATTCAAAACTTCGCTTCGGCTTAAATCTCCTTCAATATTAATAGGACTTGAAAATGCATATTGGACAAATCGAAATAAGATTTCTTCAATCTTATCCAATTCAGATAAAAAGGCAAAATAAATATTCTTACAACCGTTTGTAGAAAGACGCTGCTCGAGACCATTCAACACCCGATTTGCTTTAGTGCTGTCGTTTGTTACAAAATGAATGTTTGAAAAAAGTAACGAATTGGAGCTCTCTTGTTTTGCAAAAACAACATCTTTTAGTTTGTATTCGTAGATTTCAAAAACGGCGGTAAGCCAGCCTTCGAAACTTCCGTCGTAAATTATCTGTGTCATTTGAATTAAAATAAAGAAAGCTGGTTCGAAAAATCATTCTTGTATTTACTGTTCTGCAAATTCAAAATCTGACTTTTTATCTGGATCGAAGTCAAATCTTTCTGCATATAAAAAGGCGACGAAAAAGCTAAAAAATATTTGGAACGGTTATAGGCAATTCCTAATTTCTTTAAATCTTCGGGCTGTAATCTTTTGAAATTTCTGGCCGCAACTATTTTTTTAGCGCTCAGAAAACCAATTCCAGGAATACGCTGAATCAATTCTAAATCTGCCGTATTGATATCAACCGGAAATTGATCTAGATTTCGTAAAGCCCACCCTAATTTAGGATCAATATCCAGATCGAGATTCGGCTGATCAAAACCCACAATTTCTTTTACATTAAATCCGTAATAACGTATGAGCCAATCGGCCTGATACAGACGGTTTTCTCGAATCATCGGAACAGGAGTTCCAATCGCGGGGAGTCTATTGTCATGGCTTATGGGCACATAACCAGAATAATACACGCGGCGCATTTTCATTTGTTCGTAAAAATAATTGGCCATTCCGAGAATTTCCATGTCGTTTTCTTTTGTAGCTCCAATTACCATTTGAGTGCTTTGCCCTGCAGGAGCAAAAAGGGGTGTCTTATAATTGGCTTTTTTCTCTTCTTGATAGCCAACGATTTCATTTTTAAGATATTCCATTGGCTTAATAACGTCGGCATGATTTTTATCTGGAGCCAAGAGTTTAAGGCTTTGTTCTGTCGGCATTTCGACATTTACGCTTAAGCGATCGGCATACAATCCTGCTTCTTTCAACAATTCTTCACTAGCGCCCGGAATTGCTTTTAAATGGATATAGCCATTAAAATTTTCTTCCAATCGAAGTTTTTTTACAATTCTCACCAAACGCTCCATCGTATAATCGGGATTGTCAAAAATACCCGAACTCAGAAACAAGCCTTCTATATAATTTCTTCGGTAAAAACCAATCGTCAAATCTACAACTTCCTCTACAGTAAAAGCGGCACGTTTGATGTCGTTACTTTTTCGGCTCACACAATAAGCGCAGTCAAAAATGCAATGATTGGTAAGCAGAATTTTCAACAGAGAAACGCAGCGTCCGTCTTCGGTAAAGGCATGACAAATGCCACCTCCAGTGTCGCCTAACCCTTTGTTTTTGTTTTTGCGCGTGCTCTGTCCCGATGAACAAGAAACATCATATTTGGCTGCATCTGCTAAAATCGCCAATTTTTCCATTACTCTGTCCTGTACCATTTTGCTCTTTTTTAGTTGTTTTGGAAATGAAAATTCAATCTTTCAAAGCTAGGAATTCATGCTAAAAAAGAAGCTGGAGAGGCTGTTCTAAATTGTATCAATTTTTTTTAAGAAGTCATTTTCGTATTAAAATTTTAATTAAATTTAAAACCCTGAAAAACAGGTATAAATACGGGGTCGTAAATTGTCAAAACTATTTACATTCGCCCCAATCGAAAAACTGATTTCCCCCCTTAACATTAGTTTTTCAGATTTAGGAGTATTAGCAGAAATTAAGAACAAACGGCTAAAACAATGAAATTTGTAAAAGGACAAGATGTTTCCTACACAGCATTGAGTGGGAGATCTTATAAGGGTACCATTATCGAAAGAAAAATGGATTTTAAAAAGGGGTTTATAATAAAATCGACTTCAAAAGAAAGAGATTTTCATTATCTCATTGAAATACAAAAAAACGGCACGACCGAGAAAATTCTTTGTGCCGAAAATCATCTTAAATTATTGGAAAAGAAAAAGCGTTCAGTAAAGAAAGCGGCTTAATTATAAGCAGCTAAATTCTCTGCAGTAAAGTTTTTACAATAGTCTTTTATCAATTCTCTAACGGATCTAAATTGTTCTGTAATTTCAGCATCTGTTCCTGTTGCTTTGGCAGGATCAGGAAAGTTGTAATGAAATTTAGCCGCTTTTGTTGGAAAAAATGGACAGCGCTCTTTAGCATTATCGCAAACCGTAATTACAAAATCGAAATCAATATTGGCGTATTCATCAATATTATTAGAAGTATGATTTGAAATGTCTATTCCATCTTCTTTCATTATCGAAATAGCTTTTGGGTTTACTCCATGAGTTTCGATTCCCGCGCTATATACGTCAGCTTTATTTTGAGCAAAAAATCTCATATAGCCTTCTGCAATCTGACTTCTGCAGCTATTTCCAGTACAAAGTATTAGTATTTTCTTTTTCATTTTTAACAGCATCCTGAATCTGGAGTACAGCAAGAAGCGTTTTCATTATTCAATTCAATAAAATTAAGCTTTTGCTTTTCTGCTGGAATTCCGCATGAATCTTGTGCTAAGCAAGCCGTTGTTTTGTTTTTTAAGAGAAACGATTTTCCGTTAAAACCTAAATCATATTTTCCAATTGTATCATTTTGATATTCAACTTCAATTTCAAAATCTTCTATATTTAACTTGTCTTCTGAAAGTTTAATAATGTGTAATAATTTGGAAGGCTTCAATCGATGTTCAAAATCATTGGCGTTCCAAAGCTGAAAGTTTACAACTTTTTCAGTTCTAATAACGCCTCCACAATCAATAAAATGCTTTGTGACAATTCCAACTTCTGTAACATGAAAATGTTCGGGCACAAAAGTTCCATTTTCTAATTGAAACTCAACATTGTCCAATGTTGGTAAAATCTGTTTTATTTCTGATAATTTCATCTTGTTTTTATTTATTGGTTAAATGCAATATTACGATAGACTTTGTCAAAAAAAATGTTTTAGCAACATTTTGATTTTGATATAGTTTGTGTGATTTTTAAGAAATAGGAGTTTAAAATATCAATTGTTTTTTCATCAATGCAATAGCAAATGGTATTTCCAGAAATGCTTCCTTTAATAATTCCAGCATTTTTCAATTCTTTTAAATGCTGAGAAATGGTAGGTTGGGCAAGAGGCAGTTCATTCACAATATCACCACAAATGCATTCGTTTACTTTTAATAAATATTCGATAATAGCAATTCTTGCAGGATGCCCTAAAGCTTTAGCAATAATAGCGATCTGATTTTGTGCATCGGTAAAATGTTCTGTCTTAGTTGCCCCCATTTTTTTTGTTTTTATAATATTGCAATATTACGATATTGTTTTGAAAGAGAAAATTTTTTAAGAGATTAATTTGATTTGAAAAAACAAAAGCTTCAGATTTCTCTGAAGCTTTATTATATTTTTAGAAAAGAAAATACTTAGAAATTAGTATTGATCTTTTTTGAACGGTCAGCAATAAAAGAGATTAACCAAATAACCTGTCCTTCTTTTACAAAGTAAACTTTCTTTGTTGCTAAATCTGGAATACTTTCCAAACAAGTTACAAGAATGTTGTTTGCAGAAATCAGGTATTTTTGGTCGTAAGTGCTTAAAACTCTAGCAGCTTCTTTGTTTGTTTTTGCAAGAGTCGTAAACTTACTGAAGTTGTTTTTAAGAATAGCATCATAATCAATAACGTCTTGAAGAGTTAAAGCAACATAATGATCTTTGTTAACCTCTTCGTCAAAGAAAAGAGTAGAAAACGCCCAAACAGCTCCACCAGATAAGTATAATTTATTCTTTTTTGCTAAAGGAGGATTGGCATCAAATAATTCTTTGGTCTTTTTACGTAGAATCACATTGTAGTCAAAAGATTTTTCTTGATAAGTTGACATATCGTTTACCTGACTTTTATTTACCACTGTTTTTTCTACAGCATCAGTAAGCGTCATTGTTCCAAAATTAAGTTCTAAAGGAATAAACTCTAATTTATCGTCTTTTAGTTCGTCGATATAACCTCCTTTAGTAGTTTGAGCACCAATATCAAGCAAGAAAGCGGTAGCAAAGTCAACTGGCGGAATAGCACCTTTAACAAGCGTTTTTGCCTCTTCATTAACATCTAATATCTCTAATTGTTTTCCAGTTAAAAGAGCAATTTTTTTCTTTAAAACATCTACGTTACGTGCAGAAGCAAAAACAGGAGCGGCCACAACAAAAATGTTCTCTTCAAGAATTTTGTTTTCAGCTTTAATTTTTTGCAATTGGTTGGTAACCGTAACAGTAGTTCTAGTAATATCTTCCTGAGTAAGTTCGCCATTAGCAGTAATATGGTCAGCAAAAGGAATTCTCTCTGTCCAGAAAGAAAGGATTTTATAATCAGCTTTTCTGATGTTGCTTACGTCAATAACAGAAACTTTTATAGCTCTACGTCCGATTTCGATTCCGGCGTAAACACTTTTTTGAGAGAATAAAGTAACAGAAAAAAATAAAGTTAAAAGGGTAAAAAGTAAAATTTGGGGGTTGTGTTTGTTTTGCATTGTATTGATTTGCGGTTATAATAATTGAAAATGTACAACAGTTGTTAGTTCGTTTAATTTAAGAATACGCTTACCAGTGGTGAGATGGCGTAAAATATAAACTACTAATTTTTAAAGCTGCAAATTTATGAAAAACATCTGCTAAATAGAAAGCTCCTGATTAAGAAAATATTATTTTAATCAAGGAAAAGAGGTGCTAATATGCAAAATATTGAAAATTATTGTCGGAAATAGAATAATTTGTGTGGAGAAGTGCGAGACAGAGTGATAGTAAATATTGAAATAATTATTTAAATTAAAGTATTAGTAATAACTTCAAAATAAAGTTCTGGCAAAATTATTTTAAATTCCTGTGAAGTTTCCTCTTTAAACCAAAACAATATGAAATTTACATTTGCACTTTTGAGTTCGTAATTTTTAGCTTTCATTTCTTCAATTTTGATAATAAATTGTTTTGAAAACTTTAATACAGATTGTCCATTTGAATTTAAGCATTCGTTTCCACTGACATGCAGTTTATCGCCAGACATTAGTTGTGAAACTAAATTTTGCCTGTCAATAAAATAGTCCAGCCAAATATCCTTTAGAGTGGTATGGACAGCAATTTTATCTGGCGCAGTATGCACTTCATTATCGTCTATTTGTTCCAGATTTTCGGCGGTCAAATGATGAAGATAATTTGCATTGAGATGAACATGTAAATTACGTTTAGTTCTAGTCATTGCAACATACAATTGACGTTTAGCTTCATCGGTATCTTGATTAAAATTTTCAAGTAAGAGGAATACATTATCAAACTCTTTTCCTTTGGCTTTATGGATCGTTGATACAAACATTGTTTCACCATTTTGACTATAAAAATCCTCCAGTTTAGATTCCTGTATTAAAACTTTTAAATCAGATTTGTATTTTTTATTAGGATTAGTGTTTTCAAAATCTTTAATGAGATTAAGGCACACGTCTAGTTTATTGCTATTTCGGAAAGTGTTTTTTAGCTCTTGTTTGGCAGTATTCCAGATATCATCACTAATGGTGTAAATATCTGGTCCTAAATCAACTTTGCTTAAAAAAAATCGAACCTCAACTAGATTGTATAAATTAAAACCATCATTAGATTGTATTAGTTTTGCTTTAATGCCATTTTTTAAAAGCAGTCCTGCAACTTTTATAGATTCCTCGTTGGTTTTTGTGAGTATACATGTAGTTCCAGAAAGATCTGTGTTGGCGGCCTCAGTTACCAGAGGCGTAATCAGATTGGCGTTTTGATACTTAACAATCTTGATTTTTCCGTTATCGGTTTGAGTGGCAATAATCGGAGTTTCTTTTAAACGGTGTCGAATTTGTCGGACATATTGATTTGAAAATTCGACTAAATTACGCTTGCTACGGTAATTTTCAACCAATTCATGTTTGATGGCATTGTTGTCGTTAATAAACTGTTCCAGATATTTAGAACTAGCTCCTCTAAACTCATAAATATTTTGGTCATCATCTCCGACTGCTATAACTCTCATTTCATCATTCTGTTCCATCAATGCGTTTATGAGAGCGAACTCATCTGCATTCATGTCCTGAGCTTCATCAATCACTAAAACAGTCTTGGTGATTTTATTGGCTTCAACATCACCATTTTTAATTCTTTCAACAGTAGTGTTTAAAATAGCTGTCGATTTTTCTACAGTACCAACTTTACCTAAAAGATCGAAACAGTAAGAATGAAATGTTTTGATTTCGATAAAATTTGCAGCATTGCCAATTAGATCTAATAAGCGTTTTTTAAATTCGGTAGCTGCAGCTCTTGAAAAAGTAAGCATGAGCAACTGTTCATGCTTTACGTCTTCCATTAGCAATAGCGAGGCAAGTTTGTGAACTAAAACTTTTGTTTTTCCACTGCCTGGGCCAGCAGCTACAACTATATGCCTTGCTTCATTATCATTAATAATCTTCAATTGCGTAGGAGATAATTCGCCAAATAGCTGCCTGAATTTTGCGGGAGTAATATTCCGTTTAATTTCATTTTGTCTGCTGCCTTTAAAATATTTGTTCAAAAATGAATCATAATTCAGATGGAAATAATCTTCCACAAACTGAAGCGCGTTTTTGTAATCGTCAATCATTCTTTGAGCATACTCGCCCACAATATGAATTTGCTGCACTTTACTTTCGTAAAATTGATCAAGCTTTTGATAATCGTCTTTTGTGTATTGTTTTTTATTATTTTGTTCCGTTCGTTCAATGGTTAAAGCATTGTAAACAACAAGAAAACCGCCTTCTATCTTTATTGCCTCGATTCGAGAAAGGTAAAACAGGGTATCTTCAATATCATAAATACTTATTTCTTTTTTGAAAAGGTTGTCGCTGTTTTCATAAGCAGACTTTAATTCATGAACCGAGAACTCAACTAGAATTTCTTCTTTATCTTCCTGATCTTTTGCAATGTTCTTCATTTTATTATCATAGAAGAAAGAAGTAATGAAATTGGCGAGTTCATGGCGTTTTTCAAGCTTCTCTTTTAACTCTTTCTTGTTTTGAAGACAGAGCAAGGCAATATGGTTTTTGGTGTGTTCTAAATTTTTCCTTTTAATCCAGTTTTTAATACACCAAAAATTAATAATTGTTTTTATTTTATTAGTGCTTACATTTTCACAGCCATATTTTTCAGCATTTTCGTTCAATTCTTTCAAATTAAAATTACATTCTTCTTCCTTAAAGAGTGGAAATAAAAAGCTTTCAATTTTACTGTATGTTTCTACAATGGCAAGAGAACGGTTTTTATGTTCTGTTTTCTTTATAAAAGCTGTTAAATCTTTGGCATCGGCTAAAATGTTTTCTTCTCGTAATAAGTTAATTATATTAATAACTTCTTCTCTTACAATTCCCAAATGATCGCTAATATAATCTACCCTTGATTCGGCAGTTTCATTGCTAGACTCTTTTCTGCTTCGGCTTGAAAAAAGTTTCTTTATAATTCGTGCACCTTGTTCTTTTTGTTTTTCTCCAAATTTTTTCGAAGAGTTTATTTTTTCAATAGCTTTCTGAGCATTTTCAGATAAAATACTGCTGGCAAAAATCCTTGGCATATTCTGTCCGCGTTTAAGATATCCAGCTTCTTCTAGGGCCGCTATTGCTGTAGTGACTCGCGTTTCTATTTCTACAACACTATCATCCCAGCCAGCTTTTCTGGCTATTTCTAATGCAGAATTAGATATTTTAGAACGAAATCGTGTAATATTTTTTATCGCTTTCCAAACCTGTTGAATTTCTCTTATAGAAAGTTTGGTTTGATTTAGCAGAATAAAGTGTTTACTAAGATCTTCTTCATTAAACAGCACAAAACAATCTGCTGTAATATTTTCGTCTCTACCAGCGCGACCCGCTTCCTGAATATAATTTTCGAGTGAATCTGAAATTTCGTAATGAATAACCAAACCCACGTCTTTTTTATCTACTCCCATACCAAATGCAGAAGTAGCCACCATAATTTGAGTTTCTCCACTTAAAAATGCATTCTGGTTTTCGGTTTTATCCTTTTTATCCATTTTGCCGTGATATGGTTTTGCATTAAAACCATCTTTTACCAGCTGTTCGGCAAGTTTATAAGCTCTGATGGTTCTAGAGACATAGATAATTGTCGGACATTTTTTCTCTTCAATCAAATCTCTGACGGTCAGATATTTTTCGTCTTCGTTTTGCCTTTTAAAAACCTTGTAATGAAGATTTGTGCGCGCTGCTTTTGAAGTGAATACTTCAAGATTTAGCGATAACTTGTCATTAAAATAATCCCGAATATCTTCAATTACTTTCTGTTTTGCTGTTGCGGTAAAGCACGAAACGGGTATGCTGTCTTCAAGGTTTTTCTTTTCTTGAATTAATTTTATAAAATCTCCAATGTAGAGATAGTCAACTCTGAAATCTTGTCCCCAAGATGAAAAACAATGCGCTTCATCAATCACAAATCGGGCAACTGTCCTTCCTAAAATTAGTTTTTCGATAGTTGTGGAACGCAATGATTCTGGAGAGATATATAGAATAGAAGCAGATCCATTTTCAATTCTTTCCAATGATTTCGCTCTTTCAATCGGGTCCAATAGTCCGTTTATAGTTACCGCCTCGGTTATTCCGTTTTTTTCAAGATTGTCAACCTGGTCTTTCATTAACGACTGAAGAGGGGAAATTATAATTGTGAGCCCTTTATAGTTTTCGGCGCTCATAAGAGCAGGAACCTGAAATGTAATTGATTTTCCGCCACCAGTGGGAAAAACGGCTAATACCGATTTATTATTAACCGCAGCCCTAACGGCTTTTTCTTGAAGCGGTTCACCACCATAGGTACGGTATGAATTAAAGCCAAAGAATTTACTTAATCCTTTAAATATATCTAGTGAATTGTTGCAGTAATTGCATCCAGTTAAGCAGGGTTTGCTTCGTAATAATAACATGATCCGTTCTACTTCGGGATAGTTTTTAAGAACCCACGGAGGCGTAATGGAGTGAAGCTTTTTATGAACTATAAACGAATTAATCAGCGAAAGACAATAGGCCAATTCGATAGGGTGTTCAGCTATTATTCTAGTTAAATTTGAATGTTCACAAATTTCGTTACTGAATTTCGATCTAATAATAATTTCTGTTTCAGAATTTACACTATTATAATTTATAAACCGAAAAAACGCGCCAAATTCTTTTGTTGGATTTAATAAAAGCCAAAAGATTTCTTTAAGCGTTTCATCTGTTTGCCAAAATTCAGCAACTTCGCTATTAAATAAATCACGTGCTTTTATAGAATCGTTTAATGGGTTGTTTCTTTCATCGGTTTGAAGTTTGTCATCTTTTACTAAGGAATGATAAGGCATTGTTGGAAACAGTAATGCAGATAGATGTAAAGTATCAATTATATTGGAAGGATTAACGCCTGCTTGCTGAACTGCGTTTCCTATGTATTTTATATCATGATTTAAAATGTTGTGGCCGCAGATATATTCGCTTCCTTTCAAAAACTGAGTAAAATTGTCTAAAGAGGTCTGATGAAATAAATTGCCGTCTTCCTTCATTGCACCCAAATCAAGAATTTTGCCTCTTAATTGTTCAATTTCGGTATCAATAAATGTAATTAAGCGGGTACTATTTTGTTCATCTATTAGCATTCAACTTAACAAGATTATGTTTTGATTTCTTTTGAGAAATAAATATGCAAATGTTTAAAGGAGAGGATGATATATAGCTAATGTAGTGTTTAATTTCTAAATTTAAAAGATTTGCTTTAAAATAAGTTTTTTTGTGTTAAATAAGAACTTACTTTAAAACGAAAAAAAATCCAGATTTTGCCAGAGTTTTCTATTTTGGATTTTTAATGTTTTGTTTACGAATGCTCGGTAAAAAAATATGTTTCTAAAAGATTCAAAGTTGTTTCATAAGTCGGTTTCAGTCTCACTTTTGCAACCAGCCACGATAAGAAACTCATAATCAAAATGTCTTTAGGACCGTTTTGTGCTACAATTATAAAATCTTCTATCGCTTTTTGAAATTTTGTAGTTCGAATAATTTCGGGTTTCATTACGTATTGTTCTACAAATAAAAGATAATGTACGACACGTTCTTCATTCACCGTTAAAAGATATTTTTTATAGCGTCGTTTAAAGCTTTTTATTCGCGATAAAGCCAGTTCTGTATTTTCTTGCTGAATGTGCAGAAGCAGTTCGACTAGACACTTTTTTATTGCCCAGTCCATTCCCATTTTCTTTTCGTACCAACTGTCAGTATGGTTTAATTTTGCCATTTCTTTAGCAGCTTTAGCTCCTGCATTTTGCTGGACATAAAAAACAATAAGCATGAGACGAATGTCATTTAAATCATTAGGATCTGCTTTTTTGTTTGAAGAAAGCGCTTTTTCAGCAATTTCTATAGCTTTTTCAGCATTGCCAAGATAATTTTGATTAAAAGCCAGTAATAAAAAATGCCTGAGACAGAAACGCTGATAATATTTTCCAGACTGTTTCTGAAGTTCGTTAAACATCAAATCAAGATAATTCAGAGATTCGGTAAACTGGCCGCTACGAAAATAAAAGTTTGCGATAAAATACAAGATGTAGATGTGATAGTATAAATGTCGGTCTTTTAGTTCGTTTTTTTTACTGATAAAATGATAGCTTTTAATGACAAAAGGCTGTATGAGAGAAAAATCATTGTTTATAGAGGCATACTCGTTAGCAATAAATAATATTTGGTACAGAGATTTAAAAGTTAATCCCTGTTTTAATGATATTCCATGCGTTTCGATGGTGTTTTTTATAAGTGCCTGAAAATCTACTATTCGGCCTTCGTGATAAATCGCTCCAAGTTCACGGCGCAAAACCGCATAACCTAAATTGAGCTGTTCTTCATATTCGAGCTGTTTTTTATTAGCTTTAAACTTCTGTATTATTTTTTCAATTGGTTCTGAGAGATTAAAATGTGCAAATTGTATCTGAGTCTGATAGATTTCGTTGAGAAGGCTGAAATGTTCAATACTCGCTGCAATCTCTTCGGCTTTTGCCAAACATTTAAAAGCCGTTTTGGTGAGTTTATGTTCAAAAAATAACCGACTTACGACTATAAGACGAAGAACTGCATTTTCTTGCGAAGTATCATTTTCAAAACTTCGATTCGCCATAAAATCAATCATGCTATCGTAAAGCCTTTTTCGAAGTGCATGATAAGCATCCAGACTTTTTTTGCCTTCTAGAAAATTATTTTTAATTTTTATATCGTCAGTTTTTAGAGAATTGAATAACTCTATATTTCCTGTATCTTTACGTTTATTCTTTTTTGATAGATAACTTATGAATGCCTTTTTTTCTATTTCATTCATCATATTGGCTATTTCTTGCAGTGCATTCATAAGTGCGGATTTATGAAGATAAAAATAGTAAAATGTATTTTTATATCGTCAGTTTTTTAAATAAATTGATTTTCACAACTTCTCATTCATTCAGACATTTGCTTCATAATTATAAAACATAAAATTATGGAACCGCTAAAATCAAATGAATTAAACAACAATTTAGAATCAAAAAATGCAAGATTAAACAATGGATATCCTTTAAAGCCGAGTGTCGCTTTTGTGGGCGCATCGTGGATGACTTTACTTATAGGGATGACCTCATATTGTATTGGACTTTATAATTCGGATATGGCTTACAACGAAAAAGGATATTATTTTACCATTCTTCTTTTTGGTCTTTTCTCAGTGATTTCAGTCCAAAAAAGCGTACGTGACAGGCTAGAAGGAATACCCGTAACCGATTTATATTATAGTATAAGCTGGTTTAGTACGATCGCTTCGATAGTATTATTAATAATTGGTCTTTGGAATGCCCAACTACTACTAAGCGAAAAGGGATTCTTCGGAATGTCATTTGTATTGGGCCTATTTTCTGCACTTGCTGTACAAAAAAACACCAGAGATCTTAAACAATTTGAATCGGCTAATGTATAGTTTTTAGCGGGCCTCATTACTGTCACATACTTGTGCAGTTTTGGGGTTTTCTAAACTTTAGAATAATTAAACAAAAAGCTTCAGAGAATCTGAAGCTTTTGTTTTTAGTAGCCGTAATGAATCAATTTCAAAACCAGTATTGATGATTCAACAAAATATTCACTATCTTTGCAAGATGTTAAATACTTCATTTAAATCGGATTTTGTATTGTAAACAATTTGTATTTCATGTACAAATTGTCCTTTCGTTTATTCTCGGGTAACTCTATTCGAGGATAGTCTCTATTATATCAATTAAATTTTAATTCTACATACAACGATGATTGCATTGCTATGCTTTCACGTGTATGCTATATACGTTAAGAAAATATTGATGAGGAACTTACGAAGCCAAGCTATACTATTAAGTATAAAGAACGCTGTGGCTATGTGTTTTACAATACAAAAAAGTTATAACAATGAATTATTTACATATTTATGGCTGGAACGATAAGTTAAACCAGCTCAAACAACAATCTTTATATAAAAATCTTTCTCATGGTCGCGTGTCCATCGTACACAGAACATGCTACGAAATTATTTCTGAAAATGGACTATTTCAATGTGAACTCTCTGGAAATATGATGTTTGGAAAATCAGATTTTGAATTGCCTTGCGTAGGCGATTGGGTTATTTTTCAGCCATTCGATGAGAATAAAGGAATTATAGTCGATCTATTGCCTCGTGAACGGACATTGCATCGCAAGAAAAGCGGAACTATTGCCGACAGACAAGTCATTGCGTCGTATGTCGATAAGGCATTTATTGTGCAGGGTTTGGACGATAATTTTAATGTTCGTCGAGTAGAACGCTTCATGATCCAGATATTGGAAGAAAATATTAGTCCCGTATTGGTTCTAAATAAAGCCGATTTAGATTTTGACGAAGAGAAAGTGAATGAATCAATTAAACATATCGCCCGTCAGATACCAGTATTTTTTACAAGTATTCATGAACCTCAAACGATTGTTCGGTTGCGGGAATCTATTAAGGAAGGCGAAACCGTGGTCTTTGTCGGATCTTCGGGTGTGGGAAAAAGTTCTTTGGTTAATGCACTTTGCGAAAAGTCGTTACTGCTTACGTCTGACATAAGTTTATCTACAGGAAAAGGACGGCACACTTCGACTCGTCGTGAAATGATATCGATGGACGGTTCTGGCGTTTTAATTGACACTCCTGGTGTTCGCGAATTTGGATTGACTATTGATAATTCCGATTCGCTTGCCGAAATGTTAGAAATATCCGACTATGCAGAATTGTGCCGTTTTAAAGATTGTACGCATACCAATGAACCTGAATGTGCTGTTCTAGAAGCAGTGAATAACGGCATGTTAGATGGCAAGATATATGAAAGTTACTTGAAACTTCAACGGGAAGCATGGCATTTTTCGACTTCAAATCATGAAAAGCGTAAAAAAGACAAATCTTTTTCAAAGCTCATAGATGAAGTAAAGAAACGCAAAACAAATTTTTAATTTCTATTTAAATGGTGTGGGTGTTTTTTGAATGCTCACACCATTATATTTTGTGTTTTCTCTGAATGAAAAAGTTTTATCTAAAGTACGCAAACAAACAAAAAGCTTCAGGTAGTCTGAAGCTTTTTTTGTTTTCAATTGAGTTTGCAGTTATTGTATTTAAAAATTTAATTAACTCGTTTAAATTTTTGAGAATATCCTTCATTAGAAATAAAATTTAAAATCAGATATTCGTCTTCAAGTTCAAACGAGATCGTTGCTATGTTTGGGTTCTGGCAATTGGTAGTTATAGAATTATTTGCCAAGCTATAACTTCCAGAACTTTTAATCTCTTCAGAATATGGATCACACAATGAGCTATTGGTTGTTATGATTCCATTACTTTTAAATTCGATTGTTTTATTACTTTCTATTGCTCTAAAAGTCCCGCTTCCGTCTCCTGGATCAGCATTTACTTCAATTAATTTCCAAGTTCCTATCACAGTAGATTCAGATGATTTCTCCTCTTCATTGCTACAAGAGAATAAAATTCCGATACATAATAAAAGTAAAATCTGCTTTTTCATTTTTTGGCTGTTTTATGGTTATAATATGCAGATGGTCAGTTGTATAAAAGGTTGCGTTGAAATTTCAATAAAGATAAAACTTATAAATAAATAAGTAGAAATCTAGTAGAATTTTCGAAATAGATAAAACGAAATTTATGTTTACTTGTTCCTGTTTGCTAATCATCTATATTTCTATTCAAACGTTAAATTTTGTAAAATGTGGTTTTACGTAAGGAATTTTCGGTCAAATAATTAATATTTGTATATGAGTTATATTTTGATAAATGGAAAATAACAAGTTGATTTTTAATTAATAAAATTTATGGAAATGCCTTCTGGATTAAAGCCAATACTGATTGCGATTTACATTTTGGGATTTGCATATCTGTCGGGATATGCAATTGGACAATTTTTGAAGTAATTGTAATGTTCAGGATATTCTGAACTAGCCTTTTTTAATAACAAATTAATGTTTAATGTAAATTATTTAAATATGATAAAAGAAAGCGAAAAAAGAAAAATTTGGTTTCTATTGGGACTAATGTTGTTTTGTCTAATTGTTTCAATATGGGTGTTTGAAAAAGGAGAACTTTTGGGAGCCACCTTGGCAAAATAATTGCAAAATTTGTAATGATAGTTCCTAAAGGCTTGAACCCATTAGAACTTGCCAACTTCGATAGTTTGCTTTATGAAAGATATATACACAATTTCAAAAATAAGAAATAGTATTCTTGGACTTAGAGATTGGGAACTCGTTTTGCTTATACTTCTTCTGAATTTTTTAAATAATTATATATTCTCTGTTGTTTCAGATCTCTTCGATATTTCTTTAAGCAAAGGATTTGATGATAATTACACGATTAAAGAAAAAATAGTTCTATTTGTTGTGGTTGCTCCTCTTATTGAAACTCTATTGTTTCAGTACCTTGTCATCGAGATTTGTAAGAGTTTTAAAATGAGATTGAAATATTGTTGCTTCATATCTGCTTTTGTTTTTGCATCATTCCATCTGTATAATGTTTTTTATTTTTTGTTTGCTTTTACAGGAGGTTTATTGTATGCATTTTTATATATAAAAGGCAATAATCAAAAAAAGGCAATATTATTGCCATTGGTAGCGCATACTATATATAATGGTTCTGTTTTTATTATTAAAACATATTTAACTTAGAATAATTTTTAATCATCACAAAAAAAACACCACTCGTAAGTGGTATTTTTTTGTGATTAATATTCTAGAAAAAGAAGTAACCAACAGAAACTTTAAATATGGTTTGAACAGAATATCTTCTTTTAAAGCTTAAGAAATTTAGATGCCAGTGTTATTCATTATGTATTTCTTTTCTGAATAGTTAGTACCATCTATTAACCAAAGTTTTTATTTCCAATTTCGCATTTTCAAGAATTGAATTTAATTGGTCTCTATTTTGGTCAACCCCAAAAGCTGAAATCTGTTCTGAATAGATACCCATAAAATCAAAATTTTGTTTTATTGTAGGTGAAGCAAATTCCTTGATATTGTCGGAATTATTATAATCGAATCCACTAACCACTATTGATAAAGCTTTTTTATCTTTACAAAGACCACTAAACCCTGTTTCAGGACTAAAAGAAAATGTCTTATCACTTACGACAATAGCATCTATCCAAGCCTTTACTGTTGCTGGCATTGTAAAATTGTAAATAGGAAAAGCCAATACAATATTATCAGCAGCAATAACTTCATCTATAAGTTTATGATGATTAGATAGAGTTAAGAGTTCCATTTCTGAAAAGTCTCTTTTGCCCATATTCCATTCCATTATTAAATTCAAATTTTTCTCTAATAATAATTCTGGTGGAGTTTCAGCTAAATTTAAATGTTTTATTTCTGTTTTTCCTTTTGCTAGTTCCACAAACTCATCAAATAAAATTTGGGTGTAAGAGCCTTTTCTAGGTGTGTAGTTTATTGCTAGTGTTTTTGTCATTTCTTATTATTTAAATAGTTTATTACTAATGATTTGTCTTTTTTTTACAAATATAGAATCAACACATTGATAATTTTAATTATTTTTGTTTACCTATTTATAATATATGTTATGATTAATTTAGAATGGTTGAGAACTTTTAGCGCTATATATGAATGTAAAAATATAACAGAAGCTTCAAAAAAATTAAATATGACTCAACCTGGAGTCAGTAAACATTTATCTGCCCTAGAAAGTCATGTTGGAAAAAAACTATTTGAGCGAACTACTCGGAAATTAGCACCTACCGAATATGGGAAATTTTTATATTCACAAATTAACAATCCATTAAGTGAATTAGAAAAAGTAGAATATTATTCGAGTCAAAGAACAAAAAAACAGCGATCTGCAATAACAATTGGTTGTACCACAGACTTTTTCAAGAAAGAATTAATACATCACATTTATACTTTTGATATGTATATAGTGACCCAATTTGGAAATGAAAAAGAATTGATTGAAGCTCTTGAAATGGAAAAAATTCAATTATTGGTTGGAATAAAAAAACACGATACTTACGACCATCAATTCACATATTTAAAGAATGAAGAGTTAGAATTAATTTGCTCCAATTCTATTGTTATTCCAGAGAATATTGAAAAAAATGACAAGCAATTCATCACGTGGCTACAAAATCAAACTTGGTTTACATATGACAATGACCAAAATGATATAAAAAAGTTCTGGGATTCTAGATTTAATACTAATCCTAGAATAGTTCCAAGATATATTTTACCCTCTTATTTGGACACAATAGAAACTTTAAAAAGTAATAGCGGATTTAGTATAGTTCCTAAATATTTATGTGATGAAGAGTTAAAACAAAAAATAATTAAAACACCAATTAAGTCTTCTAAAATAATAGAGCAAAAACTATTTTATTCGTTCAAGCTGAAGAATAGGAACTTGAAAGAAATTAACCTTTTTATAGAAAAGATGAAACAAACTAATCTACAACCTTGTTAAATTACACGCTGACGCGAGCGTCTCGCTCGTGAACAAGCAAAGTAAACAAATAAAGCTTCGGATTTCTGTGAAGCTTTTATTGTTTTAGAGGGAGCAGGAGTAGAATCTGTATCGCTGCGGAGAAATAATTTCTTTTAATGATTGATGATAAAAAACTATATTTTTGAAATGAAAATAATAATCAATTGACGGAATAATTTATTATAAAAAGTAACAAAGAAAATATGAAAATTGTCGATAATGAACAAACTTGGAAAGGTTCCTTTTCATACTTGGAAGGTTATGATATTATTGATAGTTATATAAATGTGTCATTCAAAATGAATTTGACTTTTGATGGTGATTCATTTGTGGGAACCACAATCGATTCAGAATCTGAAAATATCATCACAGAACCGATTCTAGTAAAAGGATTTATTGAAAATGATCAAATTAGTTTCGTAGTAAATTATCCATATCACTACTATAAAGACGAAAATGATGAAATTTTAGTTGATAAAAATTTGAGTCACCCTAATATAGAATACCTCGGGTTTTACGATCAAGCTGAGAAAAAATTTTTCGGAACGTGGGAAATGATTATTTCTACTGAAAAAATAACAGAAGAAGAGTATATAGAAGAAGTTGCAAGTGGAGGATTTGAAATTTACAGAGATAAATAATTTTGATGCAAATGCGATAAAGATTCTAATTGAATGTTTTTCAATCTCCTGCTAACATGAGCGCCCTACTTAAAATAAGTAAAGATAATTTAAGACAAAAAAAGCTTCCCCCTGCTGGCGCGAGCGTCTCGATTGTGAAGATAATATAAAAGTTCTAAAATATCAGATAAATGAGTAAGAAGTTAGATTTTGTAAATGATTATATAAGCAATTATGTGTCAGATAACTTTCCGGAGTTGTCAAGATTCAAGATAGAGATTAATCCGGATAATTTATATTATCAAACTAGTATAAATGGATACAAACGAGTATTGTATATGGGTCTGGGGCATTTAACTTATCCTAATGAAGTGATAGTAAATGGCGGATTTCACTGTTGGACACAAGTAACTATTGTTGAAGATATGTTGTATGACTTAATAGTCAAACATGGATTGCATCGACAGCAATTATTTCCAACTATTTGGTTTAGTGAATTTACGATTAAAAATTATAATGAAATATGGGATTCATTTAGACAATTCAATGGTTATGATTTATCAATAGACAAAGAAAAGCTGGATGCATTATGTCAACATTATAAAGAAGTAATTGTGAAACATTTTATTCCGTTTTGGGAAAAATTTAGTGATATACAATACATTAATAATGAGATTGTTGATAAAGTAGATCAAATGAATTTGGCCGATTATTTTGGTGTAGGATTAATGTCGTTTAAAAAGTTGATTATCATGAGAATTTGCCGTAATCCTAAATATCATACTTATAAAGAGTGGTTATTAAATATTTATAAGGAAAAAGAGGATGAAATGAAAAATGATACCGAATGGAATGCAAAGTATAGCTTATTAAAAGAACTGATTGAGATTTTGGAAACAAAATAGTAATGTTTTTATAATTATGCACCAGAAAAATGCTATCACCAGCGAGGAGAGAAATAAAAAATCATTATGGACAAAGGATAAAAAAAGTACTAGAAAAAATATCGTATCAAATAAGACTTGATTCTTTAGGATTTCACATAAGCTCATTTGATGACTATTATGCTATATTTTTAAAACCAGAAAAAAGTATTTCTGATAAAATAGTACTTTCACTTTTTTCTCAGCATTATATCTTCAGAGGTCAATGTGATAATGTCTTTTCTGGATTCTGGTTTTAATCAATTAGAAGATATATTAATAGATTTAGAAGAGAATAATGCTATGACTCACAAAAAACAAGAGAAGATATAAGCGTTTTGGTTTTAAATCAGAAAGAGATTAAAGAAGATAGTATTTTAATGGTTGGAGATATTTTTAAAAAACATTATTCAAGACACGCTCTCCCTTTTTTTCTGAAATCAAGTCATTCGAAGATATAAATAATAAAATATTGAATAAAGAAGAGTGGCTAAACTGGAGTGATTAAATATTTGGTAAAACCTATTTGAAGGCAAGGTTATCTTAAAATTAGCCAATAACGAAAAAGTCTATAATGAGTTTATTCAAATGTATATTCCAAGAATAGAAGAAGGAATTAAAAAAGGAGGGGAAGATTTAAAAACATATTTGGCAGATGTAAAAAAGCTTAATAGCTATCTAGAAAGAAAAGCTTACAAAGATTTGCTAGAGAAGTAAATCTGCTTACGGAAGGATTCCCCTGCTGACGCGAGCGTCTCGATTGTGAAAACAGTAAACTTTCTATAGTACGAGAGTTATTAAAATACTTTAAACAAAAAAGCTCCAGATTTCTCTGAAGCTTTTGTCTTAGTAGCGGGAACAGGACTCGAACCTGTGTCCGCGGCGGCGGATATGAGCCTTTCGTTCAAATTTATTCAAAAAAAAAAACACCACTTGCTTAAGTGATGTTTTACTTAGTAGCGGGAACAGGACTCGAACCTGTGACCTTCGGGTTATGAGCCCGACGAGCTGCCTACTGCTCTATCCCGCGATGTTTCGGATGCAAAGATACGTCGTTTTTTGAGAATTCCAACGAAAATATTAAAAAATGTTTTATTTTCTGTATTAACTTGATATGACTACCTTTGCAAAATAAATTTTACATAAAATGTCACACAAAGCAGGTTTCGTAAATATCATCGGAAATCCAAATGTTGGAAAATCAACATTGATGAACGCTTTCGTTGGAGAACGATTGTCGATCATTACATCAAAAGCACAAACTACACGTCATAGAATTTTAGGAATCGTAAACGGAGAAGACTTTCAGTTGGTTTTGTCGGATACTCCTGGAATCATTAAACCTGCTTACGAAATGCAGGAATCGATGATGAATTTCGTGAAATCGGCTTTTGAAGATGCTGACATTTTAATCTACATGGTCGAAATAGGAGAGCAAGATCTTAAAGATGAAGCTTTCTTTAATAAAATCATTCATGCTAAGATTCCAGTTTTATTGCTTCTAAATAAAATTGATAATTCGAACCAAGAACAATTAGAAGAGCAAGTTTCTTTTTGGAAAGAAAAAGTGCCAAATGCAGAAATTTTCCCGATTTCGGCTTTGCAGAATTTCAACGTTCCAGAAGTTTTCGGAAGAATTATCGAATTATTGCCAGAATCTCCAGCTTATTATCCTAAAGATCAATTAACAGACAAGCCAGAACGTTTCTTTGTTAACGAAACCATTCGTGAGAAAATCTTATTGAACTACAGTAAAGAGATTCCGTACGCAGTTGAAATTGTTACAGAAGAATTTCATGAAGACGAAAAAATTATCAGAATCCGTTCTGTAATTATGGTCGAGCGCGATACTCAAAAAGGAATTATTATCGGACATAAAGGTGCTGCTTTGAAGAAAGTGGGAACAGACGCTCGTGCCGATTTGGAGAAATTCTTCGGAAAACAAATTCACATTGAACTTTATGTAAAAGTGAACAAAAACTGGAGAAGTAATGCTAATATGCTGAAACGTTTCGGGTATAATCAATAATTTTTGTTTAACCGTTTAATTGTTTATTCGTTAAACGAAAATGATTTTTGAAAATGAGACTCTATGAAAATTAAAAAGATTACAATTTTAATAATTACGATTTTAGCTTTAGTTTATGGAGGAATGACAATTATTAAAAAAGTTAATCTCAATAATGATTACAAAATAGGGCAGGCACTTGACAGTTTAAATGGTGTAAAAGTTTATTATAATGGCGGTGTTGATAATGTTGAGGGAAGAAACGTTACCAAAGACAATTATAATTTAGGTCTGAAATACCAATGTGTAGAGTTTGTAAAAAGGTATTATTATGAGCATTATAATCATAAAATGCCAGATGCTTATGGTCACGCAAAAGATTTTTTTGATTCTAAAATTAAAGACGGCAGCTTAAACGGCAATCGAAATTTAATTCAATATACAAATCCAAGTACGTCAAAACCAGAAACAGGAGATTTGGTTATTTTCTCTAGTTCGCTGTTAAACAGGTTTGGTCATGTGGCCATAATTTCGAAAGTTTCAGAAAATGAAATTGAAATCATTCAGCAGAATCCAGGACCTTTCAGCGGTTCAAGAGAAGTTTTTGGTTTGAAAATTCAAGAAGGAAATTATAAAATCGAGAGTGACAGAATTTTAGGGTGGTTGAGAAAAAAATAGAAACAAAATGTTCTTGAAACCTTAAAGCCCTAGCCCTGATAGAAGTGGAAATCCTTTTTTATTGTTTTTTTACAATAAAAAAGATTGAAACGGATAGCAGGAAATAGCTCCTAAAAAAATAAAAAACTCAGGTACTTAGAAACTTGCTAGCTTAGCATCTTTTTTTAACTACCTTTGCAAAAAATTTCAAATAAGCATTTTAGATGGTAAGAGACAGAATTTCAAGGAAATTGAAATCTGAAATCGGAAGTCTAAAATCTAAAATTCAAAAAAATGAATAATAACATTGTTGCGATAGTAGGAAGACCTAACGTGGGGAAATCGACCCTGTTTAATAGGCTGATACAAAGAAGAGAAGCTATTGTAGATTCTGTATCTGGGGTTACCCGTGATAGAAACTATGGTAAAAGCGAGTGGAACGGAAAAGAATTTTCTGTCATTGATACAGGTGGATACGTTCGAGGGTCTGATGACATTTTCGAAGGTGAAATTCGTAAACAGGTAGAGCTTGCTATTGACGAAGCCGATGTTATTATTTTTGTGGTTGATGTTGAAGAAGGAATTACGCCAATGGATGAAACCGTTGCAAAATTGCTTCGTAAAGTAACAAAACCAGTTTTATTGGCCGTAAATAAGGTTGACAACGCAATGCGTGAGAAAGATGCGGTAGAGTTTTATAACCTTGGTTTAGGTGATTATTATACTTTTGCCAGTATTTCTGGAAGCGGAACTGGAGATTTATTAGATGCTTTAATCGAATCTTTTCCGGTAAAACCAGAACCAGTTCAGCCAGAAGTTGTTCTGCCTCGTTTTGCTGTAGTTGGTCGTCCAAATGCTGGTAAATCTAGCTTTATCAATGCATTAATTGGTCAAGATCGTTTTATGGTAACTGATATTGCAGGAACGACTCGTGATGCAATTGATACTAAATTTGACCGTTTTGGTTTCGAATTTAACTTGGTTGATACTGCGGGAATTCGCCGTAAAGCAAAAGTAAAAGAAGATTTAGAGTTTTATTCTGTAATGCGTTCTGTGCGTGCAATCGAACACGCTGATATTTGTATTTTGGTAATCGATGCAACCCGCGGATTCGAAGGTCAGGATCAGAGTATTTTCTGGTTGGCAGAGAAAAACCGTAAAGGTGTTGTAATCTTGGTGAATAAATGGGATTTGGTAGAAAAAGATACCATGTCGACAAGAGATTATGAAGAGAAAATCAAAAAGGAATTAATGCCATTTACAGATGTGCCAATTCTTTTCGTTTCGGCTTTAACGAAACAGCGTTTATTAAAAGCGTTGGAAGCTACAGTTCAGGTTTTCGAAAATAGAAAACAAAGAATTTCGACTTCAAAATTCAACGAATATATGTTGAAAGTAATTGAAGCATATCCGCCACCAGCTACAAAAGGGAAATATGTAAAAATTAAATATTGCATGCAATTGCCAACTCAAACGCCTCAGTTTGTATTTTTTGCTAATTTACCCCAGTATGTTAAAGAGCCTTATAAGCGATACCTTGAGAATAAAATTCGTGAGAAATGGGATTTTGCAGGAGTTCCAATCGATATTTATATAAGAGAGAAATAAAAAAAGAAGTCCCCTAGAGTAGGGGACTTTTTTATGTTTTGTGTCTAGATAATTACAAGATCAATTTTTTATTGGCATTATATTTGAATAAATGTAAAAAATACAATTAAACCTTTTGCATTTTTTTAAGTCTTACTGATCTAACTAACCTAATTTTATGACCAAGATTTATTCATTTCTATTGTTTTTAGCCTTTGTTTATTCGGCAAATGCCCAAAACAATATTGTCGTTAAAGGAACTGTAGTAGATATTAATTCGCAGCTTCCTCTTGAACTCGCAACCGTTTATTTTACCACTGTAAAAGATTCTACAATTATTGAATATGCTACAACAGATAAAAACGGAAATTTTATTATCAATACTAAAAAGTATGATAAACCAGTTTTCTTAAAAGTAAATTATACTGGATATCAAGCGTATTACGAAGAGCAAAAAAATCTTACTGAAAGTAAAGATTTTGGTAAATTGTATATGCTTGAAAATGCAAATGTCTTAAACGAAGTAATTATTAAGAGCGAAGCACCGCCAATTACGATCAAAAAAGATACTTTAGAATTTAATGCTGGATCGTACAAAGTGCGTCCAGATGCCAATGTGGAGACATTACTGAAACAGCTTCCAGGATTTGACGTAGATAATACAGGAAAAATTACGGTAAATGGGCGAGAAGTCAATCAGGTTTTAGTAAATGGAAAAGCATTTTTTGATAAAGATGGCGCTATTGCCATAAAGAATCTTCCTGCCGATATTATTAAAAAAGTTCAGGTTTCTGATTTTAAAACCAAAAAAGAAGAGCTTTCCAAACAAGAATCGACTTCAGATTATTCGAGTATAAATATTACCATTGACGAAAAGAAAAATAAAGGATATTTCGGAAAAGTCCTTGGCGGATATGGTTCAGACGAACGCTACGAAAGCAGTTTGATGATGAACTTCTTCAAAAACAAACAAAAAATTAGTGTTCTCGCGTCGTCAAATAATATCAACTCAACCGGATTTTCTATGGATGACGTGTTTGATAATATGGGAGGCGGTCGAAATGCAAGAGGAGGAAGTCAAGGCGCTAGCAGTGGAGGAAAAGGAATTACACAGTCGACTTTGGCTGGAATTAATTATTCCGATGATTGGACAGAGGATTTGGAGTTTATGAGCAGTTACAACTTCACCAATTCGGTGACCAAAAACGATAGCAAATCCAATCAGTTGAGTTTATTGCCGACAGGAAATATTTTGACCGAAGCAGATTCTAAAACTAGAAATGAAAATACTGGAAATAAAGCCAATTTTGAATTAGAGTATAAAATCAATCCTACGATGCAGATTGTTGTGGCTCCTAAATTGAATTTGTCTGAATCGAACAGTAATTCTTCGTCTTCATCTTTTTCTGAAAATGAGAATGGAGAAGCATTGAACGAAAGTACAGCGACATCGCATACAGAAAGTTCAAATACGAGTTTTGCCAACAGTATTAATTTCAACAAAACTTTCGAAAAGAAATCTCGAAATTTAAGTGTTGTTTTTAATAACAATAACACAAAGAATGATTCGAACGGAATTAATATTTCGGAGACTATTTTTTATCAGGATTCAAAACCAAATGATGAAAGAAACCAGAATGCAAAAAATACCTCAAAAAGTGATGCTTATTCGCTTGACTTAGAATATACGGAACCTATTACAGATTCGCTTCGAGTGCGTTTTGGAACCGATTTTGACTGGCAGAGTTCGATGAACGATCAAAAGACATTCAATTTTGACGATGCCTCTCAGGAATATTCAGATTTGAATTTATCGCTGACGAATTATACAACATCCAAACAAAACTCAATTACCCCAAAAGTTGGGATTAGCTGGCAGAAAAGCAAATTTTCGCTTAATGTAAACTCAAGAACCTCAATCGTAGAGTTTGATAACCATTCTTTTTACTTAAATCAAGCTACAGATTTAAATAAAAGATATATGCTTCCATACGGAACGGCGCAGCTTCGATACAAATTTAATCGTTCTAAAAACTTAACGTTTAAATACGATTATTCTAATGCGCTTCCGTCGGCTACGCAATTAATGCCAGTTGCAGATTTGAATAATCCGCTGAATAGTGTAATTGGTAATCCAGATTTGAATCCGATTGAGAAAAATACAGCAGGAATTGATTTTAAAAATTTTGATTTTAGAACACGTTCTGGCTATAGTTTATTCCTTAAAGGAGATTATTATAATAATGATATCGTTTCGACTTCGATTTATGATGATAGCGGAAAAAGAAATACTACTTATGTAAATATTTCAGGAACGTATTCGGCTTCGGTTGGAGGAAACTGGAATCAGCAGATTAAGAAAGATGCGCATACGATTAGATACGGTTTGCGTTTAAGCGGTAACTACAATTTTGATAAAGGATTTACAAATGCTGTTTTGTATTATGCCAAATCGGTTGTAATTACGCCTAGCGTTTATGCTTCGTACGATTATGGAGAAGTGCTTTCGATCGCACCGTCTTATAGTTTATCGTACAACGAAACGAGATACGAAAACTTTTCAAGAGATGCGACTTCAAACGTAATTCATAGAATTAATATGCAGACGACTTCTTACTGGCCAGCCAATTTGATTTTCGGAAATGATTTTGGATATACTTATAATTCGAATATTTCAGATGATTTCAAAAAAGATTTCTTCCTTTGGAACACCAGTTTGTCTTACGGATTTTTGGATAAAAAATTATACGCAAAAGTGAAAGTCTACGATGTCTTAAATCAGAATCAAAGCGCAACAAGAACTATTTCGCCAACTTCTATTAGAGACGAAGAAAACACCGTTTTAAAACGATATGTAATGTTTTCTCTAGCTTATAAAATAGGAAACTTCGCCGAAAGCAAAAAAGGAGGAAAAAGACAAAGGGGATCGTAGTTTTTTTGAGGGGCTAAGGAGCTGAGGTTCTGAGCTTCTAAGTGACAAAGAAACAAAGAAACAAAGAGACAAAGGGAATAATAAAAAAACCGAAAATCAATTTTTTGATTTTCGGTTTTTTTATTGGAAAATCTAAAATCTAAAATCTAAAATCTAAAATCTAAAATCTAAAATCTAAAATCTAAAATTTTCGATTGATCCTATGGTAAACCGTAAACCTGATAATATCCCGATCGTAAAAATCTACTCCGCTGGCGCGTCTTTGAAAGTTTTTTAAATAGCCCAATTCTAATCCAAGATTTGGATTAAAATGATAGCGTAAAGCAAAGTAAATACGATTTTGGTCAAAAGTATTTCTGCGATTGTCTTTTCCGAAATTGAATAAAACTTCGTCAGAAATCGTTCCTTTTATACTTCGTTTTTCCTTTTCCCAAATCATAAATTGAGACTGTAGTCGGTATCGAAATCTGTAAGCAAATGAAAACTCATCTAAAAGTCCATTTTTATCTGCTTTTTGAATGAATCGTTCTTCTAGCTGAAAACGGTTGTGAAAAGTGATTTTGGCAATATCATTAATCAAAGTAATATCTTGCTGTGCTCTATATTCGGGTACAGAGTAATCAGGATCAACATTCGGATTTTGTGTATTGACATTAAAATAAGCAAATCCAACGCCCAAATCGATCATTTTATTTGCCCTAAAGCGGGCTTGAGAACGAATGACAAAAAGATTTTCGTGAACGGGATTTACAAAACTTCGATTGTCAAATTCAGAATGGATAGCCCATTTTTCGCTTAACGGAAAAATATTATAGTATCGAATCCAGGTTAAAGTCTGCTGGTCGATTTTTCTTTGGTTTTGTCCGCTTAAAAGCTGACTCGTCAAGATTATAACAAAAAATATTCTCTGATACTTTTTCAATACTATAAATTCAGGCTGCGAATATATAGAAAACAGAATATACGAATTGAATTTAGGTTTGTTTTTTAAGATGCTTTTTGTTTGATTTTGTGATAGTTTTATTCTTTGAAAATTATTTCACTTAAATCGAAGCATCTTCAAAACCATAAAGCTGGTCTTTATTCTTATTAGTGTTTAAAAATAATTCTAATTGCGGAATGATTTCCATTTGTAAAAAACGAATTTCTGGATTGTTTCCATGACCGCTTTTTATGACAGAAGTAAAACGTAAGTATCTGTTTGATTTTCCATTTTTAATAGTCAATTGGTAATAAAAAGAATTTGATTTCGATTTTGATGAAATGGCTAAAATACTGCTGAGATTGCAGATTTTCTTTTTAGCGATGGGTGTAATCTTGTAAAAAGAATCTATTTTTTTATCAAATTTGATAGTGGTTTTGTTTCGAATTAAAAACAAATAAAGACTATTCGAAATTAAAAGAAAAATAATAACAAAAGCAGTATATAAACCGATTGTTGAATTAGTAAATTCCAATAGTAGAATGCCAATAGCTAAAACTAAAATTCCTAAAATGGAATTTATAATGCTGTTCGATTTACTGTACCAATAAGGATCAAATGAAATTTCATTTTCTGAAATAGTAAAATTGTAGTAAGTCTGTATTGTAGTGTTCAAATTATTGAAAATTTAAAAAGAACATTAAATTTCAATATTTTAAAAATCAAAAAAAGACTCTGGAAGTTTTTAAAATGACAGTTTAAGGTTTGTTTAAAAAATAAATAAAAAAACGAGATGTATTTTTAAGATACATCTCGTTTTAATACTAAAACTAACTAACCGCTTATAGAGAATACTTCAATGTAACTCCATAAGTTCTTTGATCACCAATAACTCCAGCATATTGTCCTGAGTTACCACCTGCAGGCAATAATTGCTCGTAGTAATCTTTATTTAAAAGATTGCGTCCCCAAAACTGAACAGATAAACCTTGCGAAGCACGGAAACCTAAACGAGCATTGAAAATTGCATATCCTTGTACGATTAAATATTTTGAAGCTGAAGGACTTGACGAGAATTCAGAACGTGCATAACCATCAGCAGCGAAATAGATTTTTCCAGCATTTCCAAAGAATCTTGCATTGTCAGAAAGCTCACCTCCAAGAGAACCTGCCCATCTTGAAGCTCCTGGCAATTCAGTTCCAGAAACATCTTTGAAGGCAACTGGTGCTCCAGTTTCTTCTAACGGAAGTGGTGCATTTGTAAATTTCACATATTTACCATCTGTATAAGTTGCAGCTCCATTTATTGTCAAGTGTGAATTGATAACAAAGCTAGCATCCAATTCTGCACCTCTTACACGAACTTTATCTGCATTGGCAAGATATCCACGGTTTACACCCAACTCAGCTGCCTGAACGTTAGTTTGAAAATCTTTGATATCGGTATTAAAGAACGTTAAGTTGAAAATTGAGTTTTTAAACGGAGACGTTTTTACTCCAATTTCATAATGATTTACTTTTTCTGGTTTTACTACTGCAAGTTCAGTTAATGGCTGCCCTGCAGCATTTGTTGGAAGTCCAGCTACGTTAACTCCAACTGGTTTGTAACTTTTAGCATAAGTTGCATAAACATTGATTTTGTCTGATGCTTTGTAAGTAAGCGTTAAGTTTCCAGAAAAGTCTGTGTTATCTGTATCAGAATCAAATGCCTGATCGGAGTAAACTGATTTTTTTAAAGCCAATAAGGCTGGATCTGTAGTCTGAAGACCTCCGTATGTTTTACGAGAATAACTTGCATCTTTTTTATCAAAATTATATCTCAAACCTGGTAAAATGTGGAATCTTTCTGTAATCGCCCAATCAATCTGTCCGAATACAGCAGCACTAGAAGCTCTAATTCTTGCATCAGTTTTAATTCCGTAACCTTCAAAAAGACCAGGAGTTTTCCATAATGGACTTGTTGTGCTTTGAGAGAATCTCCATTGTGCATTTCCAGATTCTTCTGTACCATCTGTCTGAGAAGTTTGATCGATAAAAAATACTCCGGCAACACCGCTAATTTTTGAAGTTAACTGACCAGCATAACGAACTTCTTGCGTAATCTGAGTTTGTCTGGTTGGGTTTTGAGATTTAGCTAAAACCTGCAATCCCGTAAAATCTCTGTCATTTGACGGATCCCAGTTCCAGAAACGCCAAGCCGTTGTAGAAGTCAATGTTCCACCGCCAATTTTAGTATCAATGTTTAATGAAACTCCTCCTAAATCTTGTCCAGAACGCCAAGGCGTATCATGATCTATTTTACGGTCAAAAGCGTTTAAACTTGGCAATTGATAATTTAAGTCGGCAATAATAGCATCAAACTGACGGTATGCAGCCCTTTGAGTAGGGGCAACACCAGCAACAACCTGCGCATATCCGTCAGGACGCTGTGTTGTAAGATCTCCTGCAAAAATAATGTTTGTATTTTCGGTAGGAGTCCATAATAGTTGTCCTCTAAAACCTTGATTATTCAAAGTGTTGGTTGGTCTTCCTGTAGCAACGTTATCAATTAAACCGTCACGCTGAGTTCCAGAAAAAGATAAACGACCAGCTACTTTTTTTCCTAATGCTCCAGTAATAGAAGCTTTAGCCTGCAAAAAGGCATAATTTCCATAACTTACTTCAAAATCGGCACCCGATGTAAAACTTGGTTTGCGAGAGGTGATGTTAAAAGCTCCAGAAGTAGTGTTTTTTCCAAATAAAGAACCTTGTGGTCCACGTAAAACTTCGATTTGTTCAACGTCAATAAAATCTAAAGTTGTCGCTGCTGGACGTGCATAATAAACACCGTCAACGTAAAAACCAACTCCAGGATCGATACCATCATTTGTAAGTCCGAATGGAGAACCTAAACTTCTAATGTTGATTCCAGTATTTCTTGGGTTAGAAGAATATAATTGAACAGAAGGAACCAATTCTTTTATACGGTTTACGTTAAACGCTCCCGCTTGTTCTGCTTGTTTTCCTGTTACAACAGAAACGGCAATTGGCACGTCCTGTACTTTTTCGATTCTTCTTCTTGAAGAAACTACAACTTCTACCAATTGGTTTTCCTCGCGTAAAGTTACCAATAAAGGAGAAGCAGGAATTGCTGTAATTTCAAGTTCGTTGGTTTTGTATCCAATATATTGAACTAAAAGTGTAATAGGCAATTTCCCTTGAGATTCTATCGAAAAACGTCCTTCAGAATCTGTAATTGTGCTAAATGTTGTTCCTTTAATTACCACATTGGCTGCTTCTAAAGGAATATTTTGATCTGTAGTTACAACTCCTTCAATTTTTTGTGCGAATGAGATTGAGAACGTTAAAACTGCAAGTATTGTAAATATATTTTTTATAGATGTTTTCATTTTTATATTAAGTATATGTGATTAGTAGAATTTAGAATTAAATTTTTTTTACCAGCACATACACATCATAAATGAAGCAGTATTCACAGTTGTGAATTTGTTATTATAGTTTTGCAAAAGATTTTTTCCACCTGATTTACTAGAAGGTACTTTCATGAGTTAAAATTTTGTAAATGATTAGTTAATTATTTTTGGCAAATATATATAATTAATTCTATCGATTTACTAGGATTTAGAAAATATTTTTTTATTTCTTCACTAATGAAGCAATTGTAATACCTTCCATAGCCTTCAAAGTTTTATCTCTAATCAGCATTAAACCGTGACGCAGACTGCATTCGTCCTCGGTTTTGCAATCAGAGCAAGGCTCGTAAAAATTTAGAGAAGCACATGGCAAAAGTGCAATTGCACCGTCAAATAATCTGTGAATTTCTGCCAATGTAATGTCATTTTTAGATTTTATCAGGTAGTATCCGCCAAATTTTCCCTGCTTACTGCTTACAAAACGACCGCGTTTCAGATCTAATAAAATCTGTTCCAAAAACTTTTTAGGAATATTAGCGCCATCCGCAATTTCTACTGTTCTAGAAATGTGATTTTCGTCTTGTTCTGCTAAATAAAGTAAGGCCTTAAGGGCATATTTTGCTTTATGTGATAACATCTATTTTTTAATTATGAATTATAAATTATGAATTAAATTTTGAATTTAAAATATCTTCAAAGATAACTTGAAACTTTAAACAAAACTTAAAACATGAAACAAAATTTAATTACCAGCCTCCGCTAGATCCTCCGCCAGAGAAACCTCCACCGCCAAATCCGCCGCCGAAGCCACCGCCACCGCCGAAACCGCCTCCAGAAGATCCGCCACCGAATCCTCCAAATCCGCCGCCTCCACCGCTTCTTCCAAGATTACTTAGAATGATGACATCGAGCAGGCTAGGGCCACCGCCGCCATTGTTGCCAGAATTTCCTCCACCGCCTCGTTTATTTCGAGAAAGTAGAATTAAAACAATTACAACAATTACGATAAAAGGAAGAATAGGAAAGTCTTGTCCTTTATTGGTTGTTTTGCGTTCGCCTTTAAATTTTCCTTTAAAAACATCAATAATAGCATCAGTTCCTTTGTCAAGACCGTTGTAAAAACTTCCCGCCTTGAATTCTGGTATTATAATATTTCTAATAATAGTTCCACCAATACCTGCCGTTAAACGATCTTCAAGACCGTAACCTGGATTGATGGCAATTTTCTTTTCATTTTTAGCTAAAAGAATTACAACGCCATTATCGTCTTCTTTTGTTCCTCCAATTCCCCAAGTTTGTCCCCATTTTGTTGCCAGTTGGCTTACATCTTCTCCTTTTAAACTTTCAATAGTAATTACCACAATTTGAGTAGTTGTAGAATCGGAGTAGCGAACTAGTTTTTCTTCTAATTGTGCTTTTTCTGTTGAACTTAAAATGTTGGCATAATCATAAACAGAAGTCTGAAAACTTGGTTTTGGCGGAATCTCAAATTGCGCAAAAATAGCATTGCTGATAAATAATGCGATAAACAAAAAAGTAATCTGAAAAATTCTATTGGAATTTGTGATTTTGTTTTTAGAAATTTTCATTATTTATCCTTTTGAGATTTCGTTAGATAATTCGTTTACATCATCTTCCTGAGAAGGAAAATATTTTTTAAGCTGTGTACCGGCATTTAAGATGCCCTCAACAATTCCTTGTTTAAAGTTTCCAGCTTTAAAGTGGTTGGTCATAATGTCTTTGGTACAATCCCAAAAATCATTGGCTACCAAATCATTAATTCCTTTGTCTCCACAAATTACAAAGTTTTTGTCGTCAACTGCAAAATAGAGCAATACGCCATTTTTTAGTTTCGTTTCGTCCATTCGCAATTCATGAAAAACTTCTAAAGCCCTGTCAAAATGGACTTTAGAAGTTGTTTTTTCTATATGAACTCTAATTTCGCCAGAAGTATTATTTTCGGCCATGCGAATAGCTTCAACAATTTCTTGCTCTTCTTCTTTGGTTAAAAAATCTTCTACTTTTGACATTTGGGTAATTTTAGAGTTTAGATTGTAGATTTTAGATTTAACGTAAACACTAAATCTGAAATGCTTATTTTAGAATTTTACTTCAACAGGTTTGTCTGCTCCAGTCGATGCTTCAAAGTATGGTTTTTCTTTGTATTCGCTCAAGAACCAGTTGTTCGGGATTTTCAATACATATCCGTTATAGACTTGTACAGCTTCGTTAAAACGAGTTCTAGCAGTTAAAATCTGGTTTTCAGTACTTGCCAATTCGTCTTGTAATTTCAAGAAGTTTTCGTTTGCTTTTAAAGTTGGATATTGCTCAACGGAAACCAATAATCTTGATAAAGATGAACTTACTCCGCTTTGCGCTTGGTTAAATGCTGCTAATTGTTCTGGAGTTACATTACTTGGATCAATAGTTACCGAAGTAGCTTTTGCACGAGCTTCGATTACTGCCGTTAAAGTTCCTTTTTCAAAATCTGCAGCACCTTTTACAGTGTTTACTAAATTCCCGATAAGATCATTACGTCTTTGGTAAGCCGTTTGAACATTTCCCCATTCTTTATTTACAGCTTGGCTGTGTTGCAAAGCAGTATTTTTAATACCAATCGACCAAAATGCGATAATAGCAATAAGTGCTACAATAATTCCTACAGGGATTAACCACTTTTTCATATTTGTTTAATTTAGGTTTATTTCAATTTTTAATTACAATTCGTTTTTGATGTCGTTCAGTTGCGTTTTTATCGACTCTAATTTACGTATTATTTCGAATTTATCTAACGTTTTCTTCTGACCTTCTTTTAAGTGTATTTTGGCACCATCCAACGTAAATCCTCTTTCTTTTACTAAGTGATAGATTAATTGAAGATTGGTAATATCTTCTGGTGTGAACATTCTATTTCCCTTTGCATTTTTCTTAGGTTTCAGAATATCAAATTCGCTGTCCCAAAATCGTATCAAAGAAGCATTGACATTAAAAGCTTTGGCAACTTCGCCAATACTGTAATATCTTTTGTCTTTAGAAAGTTCAATATGCATGGTTCGTTTTTTTCTATTTTATTTCAAAAATAGTATTTTTTGTACTATTAATCTAATGATTGGTTTTCTTGGTTTGCCATTTGTGAAATTGCCACATATTCTACAGCCGAAATATTTCCGTAATAAAAATTCAGCGGATTTACCACTTTTCCGTCTTTATGCACTTCATAATGACAATGCGGACCTTCAGATCTTCCTGTACTTCCGACATAACCAATAACATCGCCGCGTTTTACCCGCTGTCCCAGACGGCAGTTGTATTTGCTTAAATGTGCATACAAACTTTCATATCCAAAACCGTGCCTGATCACAACATGATTTCCGTATCCAGAAGCAGTGTTGTCTGCTCTTTCTACAACGCCATCTCCTGTTGCGTAAATTGGAGCGCCTGTATTTGCGGTGAAATCCATTCCGTTGTGCATTTTTCGCACTTTCGTGAAAGGATCAATTCGGTATCCAAAACCTGACGCAACACGTTTTAAATTTTCATTTCGAACAGGCTGAATGGCAGGAATTGCCAATAATAAGTTTTCTTTAGCTCCAGCTAATTTTAAAATTTCATCCAAAGATTTGGATTGAATGGCCAATTGCTTCGAAAGCTTATCGATTCTTTTTGTGGTATTTAGAACCAATTGCGAGTTATTATATCCTTCTAAAATTTTATATCTATCAGAATTTTTAAAACCTGCTTTTCGAATAGAATCTGGAATTTCGGCTTTATTAAAATAAATGCGGTAAATATTATTGTCACGTTCTTCTAAAGCATCTGCAGCTTCATCAATTTCGTCTAATTTTTTATTCAAAATAGCATATTGCAGTTTTAAATTTTCAATCTCTCGGGCTTGCAAACGATCTTTGGGAGTTTCGAAATAAGGAGTGTTTATTAAAAGGACAAAAACTAAAAAACCAAATAGTGCCGAAGCGACTAAAAACAGGAATGCGTAACCGATTTTTATTCTTTTTCTGGTTTTTATTTTCGTATAAGCCAGATTTTCTGAGTCGTAATAATATTTTACTTTCGCCATATTTTAAAATACGCTATTTTTGCAGCTTGTAAAATAACTTAGACGAACAATATTGCAAAATGTTGCAGTCATGAAGGCTTTTTACAAGAAGATAGGTTAATTATATAATTGGGGTAATTATATAATGCGCAAAATAAGGAATTTATTGTTTTAAACGATTAGTTTTTTATTATCGATTTCGAAATTAACGCATTATCAAATTCACAGATTATCTAATTGTCTAATTATCAAATTGACACATTAAACAGACACATTTTCTAATTAAAATATGAAATCACAAGACGTACGTAAACAATTTTTAGATTTTTTTGAGAGTAAAGGGCATACAATTGTTCCATCGGCTCCTATTGTCCTTAAAGACGACCCAACCTTAATGTTCAATAACTCGGGAATGGCCCAGTTTAAAGAATTTTTCTTAGGGAACGGAACTCCAAAAAGTCCAAGAATAGCCGATACGCAAAAATGTCTTCGTGTTTCAGGAAAACATAATGACCTTGAAGAAGTAGGTATTGATACTTATCATCATACCATGTTCGAAATGTTAGGAAACTGGTCTTTTGGAGATTACTTCAAAAAGGAGGCAATCAACTGGGCTTGGGAATTATTGACTGAGGTTTATAAAATACCAAAAGAAAATCTTTACGTTTCTGTTTTTGAAGGAAGTAAGGAAGATAATGTTCCGTTTGATCAAGAAGCTTGGGATATCTGGAAAACATTAATCGATGAAGACCGAATTATTTTAGGAAATAAAAAAGATAATTTTTGGGAAATGGGAGATCAAGGGCCATGCGGACCTTGTTCTGAAATTCATGTGGATTTACGTTCTGCAGAAGAAAAAGCTCAGGTTTCTGGAAAAAGTTTAGTGAATAATGATCACCCGCAAGTAGTTGAAATCTGGAATAATGTATTCATGGAATTCAACCGTAAAGCGGATGGTTCTCTAGAAAAACTTCCTGCACAACACGTAGATACCGGAATGGGATTTGAGCGTTTGTGTATGGCATTACAAGGAAAAACATCAAATTATGATACCGATGTTTTCATGCCTTTGATTAGAGAAATCGAAACGATTACTGGAGCTCAATATACAGTTAAAGCTTCAAACGAGGCAGAAGAAAAAGTAAACATTGCGATTCGCGTAGTAGCAGATCACGTTCGTGCGGTTGCTTTTGCTATTGCTGACGGTCAGTTGCCTTCTAACACAGGAGCAGGATATGTAATTCGTAGAATTTTACGTCGTGCAATTCGTTACGGATTTACTTTCTTAGGAACTAAAGAACCGTTTATTTTTAAATTGGTTGAAACGCTAAGCGAGCAAATGGGAGATTCTTTCCCAGAAATCAGAACGCAAAAAGCACTTTGTTCGAATGTAATTCGTGAAGAAGAAAACTCTTTCCTAAAAACATTAGATCAAGGATTGATTCTTTTAGATGCTGTAATTTTAAATAATACTGGCGATACAATCGATGGTAAAAAAGCTTTCGAATTGTATGATACCTACGGATTCCCAATCGATTTAACGGCTTTGATTCTTTCTGAAAAAGGATTAAAATTGGATGAAGCTGGTTTCCAAGAGCAATTACAATTACAAAAAGAAAGATCTCGTGCAGCTTCTAAAGTAACTGCTGGAGACTGGAATGTAATCGTAGAAGATGATATTCAGGAATTTGTTGGTTATGACAGATTATCACAACAAGTTAAGATTACAAAATACCGTAGAGTTGAAAGTGCAAAAGATGGAGAAATTTTCCAATTAGTTTTCAATGCAACTCCATTTTACGGAGAGAGCGGAGGACAAACTGGAGATAAAGGATATTTAGAAGCGCAAAACGGAGATATTATTTACATCATTGACACTAAGAAAGAAAATAACCAAACGATACATTTGGCGAAATCATTGCCAGAGAATCTTACAGGAACTTTTAATGCTGTTGTTGATGCCATTCAAAGAGCTAAAACTTCTTCAAATCACTCGGCTACGCACTTGTTGCACCAAGCTTTACGTAAGATTTTAGGAACTCATATTGAGCAAAAAGGTTCGATGGTTCGTAACGCTTCATTGCGTTTTGACTTTTCACACTTTGCAAAAGTTACGGATGAAGAATTACTAGAGGTGGAAAACTTTGTAAACGCAAGGATTCGTGAAAGTTTACCATTAATCGAAAAAAGAGCAATTCCGAAAGAGCAGGCTCTTGAAGATGGAGCAATTGCTTTGTTTGGTGAAAAATACGGAGATTTAGTTCGTACGATTAAATTTGGTGATTCTGTCGAATTATGCGGAGGAACACACGTTGCCAATACATCTGATATCTGGCACTTTAAAATCGTTTCTGAAGGAGCTGTTGCAGCTGGAATTAGAAGAATTGAAGCGATTACAAGCGAAGCGGCAAAAGAATATTTTGAGTCTCAAGCGCTTTCTTTTGGCGAAATTAAAGAAGCGCTTAAAAATGCTCCGGATCCTGTAAAAGCGATTCACGCATTGCAAGACGAGAATGCTCAGTTGAAAAAACAATTGGAAGCTTTGTTAAAAGATAAAGCCAAAAATATGAAAGCTGACTTAGCTAAAGAATTACAAGAAATTAACGGAGTTCAGTTTTTAGCAAAACAAGTTGATTTAAACCCTGAAGGCGCAAAAGATTTAGCTTACGAATTAGGAAACGCATACAACAATCTATTTGTAGTTTTCGGAACGGTTAACGACGGAAAACCAATGTTGACTTGTTATGTTTCTAAAGAAATTGTTGCAACCAAAAATCTAAACGCAGGACAAGTAGTTCGCGAATTGGGTAAATACATTCAAGGAGGCGGAGGAGGTCAGCCTTTCTTCGCAACTGCAGGAGGTAAAAACGCTGAGGGAATTGCTGAGGCACTTTCTAAAGCTGCCGATTTTGTTAAATAAAAAAAAGAAGCTAAGATACTAAGGTTCTAAGTTTTTTTATAATTCAAAAATAAACCCGACAGATTTTAAAAAATCTGTCGGGTTTTGTTTTTTCCTCATTTTATGTCATTTCGACGAAGGAGAAATCTTCGCGAGAAACTCGCCAAAGATTTGACATGCTTTACGGAGCTACTTACGAAGATTTCTCCTTTGTCGAAATGACAAAACGATGCGTTTAAAAAAGATTTTTAAACAAAAAGTAAAGTCTATTTCAAAAAATAACCCGATAGATTAAAAATCTATCGGGTTATTTTATGTAGCCATTAATTAATCTTTTAATCAGTAGCAGAAAAACTTAGAAGCTTAGAACCTTAGCATCTTAGTAGCTTAAAAAAAAACTATTTTCGCTCCCCAATTTGCTGGCGCCACATAGCATAGTACAATCCTTTCTCCACAATAAGATCATCATGTTTACCTTGCTCGATGATTTTACCTTGTTCTAAAACAAAGATTCGATCTGCATGCATAACAGTTGATAAACGGTGTGCGATTAAAACGGTAATTCTATTTTTGTCGGAGATATTTCTGATTGTATCATTAATTTCTTCCTCAGTAATCGAATCCAAAGCTGAAGTTGCTTCATCAAAAATCAATAAATTCGGATTTCTTAAGATGGCTCTGGCAATAGACAAACGCTGTTTTTCTCCACCTGAAACTTTAATTCCGCCTTCGCCGATTGTTGTATTTAAACCATCTTCTGCACGTCTTAAAAGTTTGTCACAGCTAGCTCTTTTTAGCGCATCGTACAAATCTTCGTCGGTTGCATTTGGCTTAACGAATAATAAGTTTTCTCGAATTGTTCCTGAGAATAATTGAGCATCCTGAGTTACAAAACCAAGCTGTTTTCTTAAATCTAATAAATCAATTTCTGTCGAATCGATGTCATTATATAAAACCTGACCTTCTGCCGGAGTGTATAATCCGACTAACAATTTTACCAAAGTTGTTTTTCCAGATCCCGACGGACCGACAAAAGCAACAGTTTGTCCTTGTTGAATTTCGAAATTAATATTTTCGACCGCTTTGAATTTGGCTGTTTTATGCTGAAAACTAACATTTTCAAAAAATAATTTCTGAATCGCTCCAATATGTTTAGGTGTTTTTGGACGAAATTCTTTTGGAGCATTCAGTAAGTTTTTGAAATTCTCCATCGAAACTTTTGTTTCGTTCAAAGCAATAATAAAGTTTCCAAGTTCTTGTAAAGGACCAAAAATGAAGAAGGTAAAAAACACCATAGTCAATAAATCTCCAACAATGATTTTTCCTCCGAATAAGAAATAATACAAAGCAAAAACCACACAAGTTCTTAAAAAGTGAACAGTAGTTCCTTGTATGAAACTTAAACTTCTAATAAATCGGATTTTCTGTAATTCTAATTGAAGGATTTTAAATGTATTCAGATTTAAACGCTTTTCTTCCTGATAGGTTAATCCAAGACTTTTTACCAATTCGATATTTCGTAAACTTTCAGTTGTAGAACCGGCCAAAGCATTGGTTTGGTTTACGATTTTTCTAGAAACTATTTTAATCTTTTTTCCCAGATACAAACTCACCAAAGCAATAATTGGAGCCGTGATTAAAAAGATAATAGAAATTCTCAAGTCAATTCGGGCAACATAAACGATAACAAAAATAAACCCGATTATGGTCTGGAAAATCAAAGAAATCGAAAGCGTAATCAGTTTTTCAGAATCAATTCTCACTTTGGTTAATTTACTTAAAGTTTCACCGCTTCGCTGATCTTCAAATTCAGCATACGGAAGGTCGAGAGATTTTTTGATTCCGTCTGTGTACATCTGGGCGCCAGTACGCTGAATGACAACATTGGTAAAATAATCCTGAAAGTTTTTGGTAATTCTCGAAATCATGGCTGCTCCAAGTGAAAGTCCCAGCCAGAATGCCAGAGATTTAATAAAGCCGATTTCGTTTCCTTTGTATTTTGCGAGACCAACGCCGCAGTCCTGCATTAATTTTCCTGTAATTACAGAATCTGACAAACTAAAACAAATGTTGATAGTAGCCATTATCAAAGCAAAAAATAGAAGCATTTTATGCTTGATGATGTAGGTATATAATAATTTCATATAAGATTAAAAAATAATGGAAGATGCAAAAATAAGGAATTGTTTGGGTTTGTGATTACGTTTTTTGTTATTAAAAATGTAATTTTTTAACGCTGTTAAGTTGCAGTAAAAGTTGATGATTATAGTTTTTTCTATAAAAGGTGTTTTTTGAAAATTGAATGCTAAAAAAAAAGAAAAAAATATTTGTTGCGAATGCGGAATCACGTAAGGTTTTGGTTTTTTGTTGTAGTACGTTTGCGGTAATAACATTTAATACCATAAACAAAATGAAAAAATTTTTATGCCTTTTTAGTGCATTAACACTTTCTTTAACTTCTTGTTCTAGTGATGATAATGGTTCAGAAGAAGGATCTGCAGCATTATTACCAACAAAAATTACCGAAACAGTTGTTGAAAACGGAAAATCTGGAACTCTTGATTACACATTAACTTATGATGGAAATAAATTAAAGCAAATTTCCCTATCAGATGCTTCAAAATCTGTTTACACTTACACAGGAGATCTTATTACTAAAGTAGAGTATTTTAAGTCAGGAGTTTTACAATGGACTGATGTTTATGCTTACGAGGGAACAAAACTAGTTTCTAAAATTACTACAGATGCTTTTAATACCACATCTCAAGAAAAATTGACTTTTGTATATAACGCAAACGGAACTGTAAATGTAAATGAGTCAGAAATAATCAACAGACAGGAAATTAAATACGATACGACGACCCTATACACATTCGCAAATGGAAATATCATTTCTACTGAATTTATAGACGGAGTGAAAGAAAAAATAACTAGTACATATGACGATAAGAAAAGCCCGTTTGTGAACATTACAGGTCTAAAACTTTTATTAGACTTAGACAATGAATTTGATTTCTATTCTGCAAATAATGCATTGACAAGTGTAACCGTAACTTATAATGCTGACGGAAAAGCAGTTCAAACTGCTAGTGTAGATTACAAATTGAAATACAATTCTAGTAATTTCTTAAGTGAGATATTTGCTGGAGATGCAAATGATTCTTTCAAAGTTCAAATTACTTATTAATTAGTTTTCAATAAAATAAAGTCCCCAATTAGCTGTTTTGAGTTAATTGGGGATTTTTTTTGATGAATAAGTGGGTATTAAGCTGTATTTTTGAATAAAAAATCCATGCAATTCAGAACCCAAGTCCCAATTTCAAAAAGTAACAATCCGATCGATTACAATTCGAAAGTACTTTCTCTTGGTTCTTGTTTTGCAGAAAATATGGCGGACAAGTTTGATTATTTTAAATTTCAGAATGAAACCAATCCATTTGGAATTATTTTCAATCCAGTTTCTATTGAGAAATTATTTAATCGAATTTCGAAACAAGAATGGTTTGAAGAAAAAGACGTTTTCTTTTTTAACGAGCTTTGGCACAGTTACGAAGTGCATTCTGATTTGAGCAATTCAGATCGTCAGGAATTGCTAGAAACACTTAACAAAGCAGTTGCAGAAACCTACAAACAGGTAAAAGAAGCAACTCATATTATCATCACTTTTGGAACTTCTTGGATTTATAGAAACTTGGAGAAAGATCAAATTGTAGCCAATTGCCACAAAGTGCCTCAAAAACAGTTTTCAAAAGAATTGTTATCTGCAGAAGCGATTCAGAAAAGCATTCAAAATACAATTGAGTGGATTCAGACTTTAAATCCAAATATCAATTTTATATTTACCATTTCGCCTGTACGCCATATAAAAGATGGTTTTGCAGAAAATCAGCTTAGTAAATCGCATTTGTTTACAGCGCTCCATTCCAATCTAAAATCTAAAATCAACAATCTAAAATTAGAATACTTTCCTTCTTACGAAATCATGATGGATGAACTTCGCGACTATCGTTTTTATGCAGAAGATATGCTGCATCCTAACCAAATCGCGGTTGATTATATTTGGAAGCTTTTCAGCGAAAATAATATATCTGAAGATAGTTTTCCTATAATGAAAGAAGTCGACGAAATCCAGAAAAGCCTACGCCACAGAAGCTTCAATCCAGACTCAGAACAACATCAAAAATTCTTAGCCAAATTACAGCAGAAAATTGACGCTTTAGGAAAAAAACTGCCACATATTAAGTTTTAGTTTTTTTGCCATTGCTTTTTTTCAACCACGAATTACACAAATTATCACAAATTAATTTTTATTCTGTATAGAATAATTTTTACTCTTCAAGATACCTTGTTGAGTGATTCATTTATGGTTATCTAATTAGAAAAAATTTGTGATAATTGGTGTAATTTGTGGCTAAAGATTTTTCTAATCAATCTAATTCATGGCAAAAAAACTTTGCGCGCTCGCGTCTTCGCTGTATTAAACAACTATTTCTCCATAAAATTTTAGAATAATTCCTCATAATTATGTAAATTGTTAAGGTTTAAATTTTACATTTTTGTAAGATGTGTAACCCTGCTTTTTCCAGAAGCAATTTAATCTTAAACGATTTTATTGACGTATGAATAAGAAATCCATTCATTATTTAAAAAAAACACTTCGTATACTGCTTTGGTGTGTGGGTTCTGTGGTTACATTATTATTACTTCTTATCATTTTAATTCAGGTTCCTTCTGTTCAAAACTTCGTTAAGGACAAAGCCATAACGTATCTTCAAGGCAAGATAAAAACCAAAGTTTCTTTGGATAAAATCTTGATTAAATTTCCAAAAGATGTAGTGCTAGAAGGTTTTTATTTTGAAGATCAAAAAAAAGATACTTTACTGGCAGGTAAACGATTAGAAGTTGATGTTGACCTTTTTAAATTGGTAAGCAGCGAATTGGAAATCAATTCGGTTTCGCTAGAAAATGTAAAAGCCAATATTTCGAGAAACAAAGACGGCGTTTTCAATTTCGATTACATCATAAAAGCATTCGAATCTAAAGAGCCGAAAGTGGAAGATCCTGATGCAAAACCATTTAAAATATCGGTGGTAAAAGTAAATCTCGATCAGGTTAAATTTAATTTCAAAGATGATTATTCTAAAAACGACATTCGAGTAAACTTGACCCATTTTGATACCAAATTCAAGAAATTCGATTTGGATAAAATGGATTTTAATATTCCGAATATCAACTTGAATGGACTGAAAGTTATTTTAAACCAAGATGTTGTCGAGAAAATTGCAGAAGTTTCAATTCAAACGGTAGATACCGTTTCAAAACGCCCAGATTTTAAATTAAAACTAGACAAAATTGCTTTGTCGAAAATTGATATAGCTTATGATAATAAAGATTCCAGATTAGATTCTGGAATAAAATTAGGAAACTTAAATTTAACAGTAAATGAAATCGATCTTACAAAACAGCTTTTGGATTTTGATACTTTTGAAGTTAAAAATCTTAAAGGAAATCTACGTTTGGGTGCAAAAGATAAGCAAATCGAAGCACCAAACCTCGACACAACAGCCATAAAACAAGCAGGCTGGAAAGTAAAACTTAATCAAGTTGATTTAGAAAATATTGCTTTCAAATTTGATGACATGCAATCGAAACCTGTTTCAAAAGGGATTGATTATGCGCACATGGATTTGAGTAAATTCAACTTCGAAGCAGAGAAATTATATTACGGAAATGATACAATTTCTGGAAATATCAAAGCCTTAACCGCTAACGAAAAAAGCGGTTTGCAGATTCAAGCTTTAAAAACCAATTTCTTTTACGGACCTAAAAATGCTTCGCTGGAGAATTTGTATTTGAAAACGCCACAAACGCTTGTACAAGATAAAGTTAAGGCGCAATACAAATCATTGGAATCGCTTCAGAAAGATTTGGGGAATCTTGCCATTGATGCCAATTTAAAACAGTCAAAAATTGGTTTTAAAGATATTTTGCTTTTTGTTCCAGATTTGCAAAAACAGAATCCGTTTAAAAGCAATCCAAATGCGATTCTGCATGTGGATAGCCGCGTAAGTGGAAAAGTAAATAATTTGGATATTTCGAAATTTGAAATGAGCGGAATCGGTACTACAAAAGTTTCCCTTTCGGGGAAGATTGCCGGACTGCCTGATGCTCAAAAAGCCTATTATGATTTGAATATCGAGAAGATTTCGAGTACTTCAAAAGACATTAATATGTTTGTGCCAGCAGGAACAATTCCGAAAAACATTCAATTGCCTTCGCAGTTAAATCTTCAGGGAAAATTCAAAGGTTCGGTTCAAAATTTCAAAACCAATTTAGCTTTAAACAGCAGTTTCGGAAATGCAAAAATCGATGCTTTGTTTGATCAGCGCATTAAAAAAAGAGAAAAATACGATGCAACGGTTTCGCTGCAAGAATTTGATTTAGGACGTTTAATAAAAAACGATTCGATCGGAAAAATTACGCTTAAAGCGAAAGTTAAAGGAAATGGTTTAGATCCAAAAACCGCAAATGCAGCGATTGATGGTTTGGTACAGAAAGCGGTTTTTAATCGATATACTTATAAAGATTTGGCTTTAAAAGGAAATATCGAAAATGGCTCTTTTGCAGTAAAATCTGGAATGAAAGATCCAAACTTGAATTTTGAATTAACCGCTAGCGGAGATACAAAAGAGAAATACCCGACTGTAAAATTAAAACTGAATTTGGATATTGCCGATTTGGAAAAACTGAATCTGCATGCCGGCCCGATGAAACTTCGCGGAAATGTTGACGCCGATATCACCAATAGCAATCCTGATTTCTTAAACGGAAAAGTGTTTCTATCTAATATTCAGATTCTGCAAGCTGCCGAACCAATTGTCTTAGATTCTATCCGTGTTTTTGCTTTCGCGGATAAGGACAGCAATTCGATAAAAATTTCGTCTCAGTTTCTAAAAGCAGAAGTGGTTGGAAAATATAAATTGACGACTTTGGCCAATTCCATTCAAAAATCATTATCGAAATATATTGATTTGAAAAACCCGAAAGTCAACGCAGAGTCTGATGAGCAAAGATTGGCTTTTATGCTGAAGGTTGACAACGATCCAGTGCTTTTTAAATTACTGCCAAAATTGACAGGTTTAGAACCATTTACAATCAGCGGAAAATATAATAATCAGACAGATTCTTTAGAAGTAAAAGGAACGATTCCGAGAATTGTTTATGCCAACAACACTATTTCTGATGGGAAAATCAATATTGAAGCCAAAGAAAATGCTTTAGAATATTCCGTTTCTGTGGCTACAATTGAAAGCGGTTCTTTAAAAATTCCGTTTACAAGTTTGAGCGGGCAAGTTCAGAATAATATTTTGACTTATGCGCTTGAGGTTCAAGATGCCAAGCAAAAACAGCAATATTTTATTGCGGGCGAATTTAAAGCTGAAGATTCTAAAAACATTGTAAAACTGAATCCTGAGAGCTTTATTCTAAATTACGACAAATGGAATGTCGATCCAGAAAACACAATTGAAATTGGAGATAAACGACTTTATGTCAATAAATTTATTTTGAGTAATGACGGAAATGAGTTAAAAATTCAGTCTCAAGGAACGCAGGACAATGCACCTTTGCAAGTCGATTTTGTAAACTTCAAAATTGAGACCATTATGAACATGGTTAAAAAAGACGAATTACTAATGCAAGGTATGCTGAATGGAAATGCGGTAGTCGAAAACGTAATGACGAGCCCGACTTTTACTTCAGATTTAAAAATTGATGATTTTACTTTTAAAGGATCAAAAGTTGGTGATTTAGAAATAAAAGTAGATAATAAAACGGCCAATACGCTTGCTGCAAATGTAATATTGAGTGACGAAGGAAATGACTTAAAATTAACTGGGGATTATCAGTTGGATGCAGGAAATTTTGATTTGGATTTAGTAATCAATAAGTTGAATATCAAAAGCATTCAAGGTTTCAGTATGGATAATATTACAGAAGGAACCGGCTATTTGTCTGGAAATTTTAAAGTCACAGGAAATACGTCAGCACCTCAAGTTAATGGAGAATTAAATTTTAATGATGCTGGTTTTAGAGTGACTCAGCTGAATTCTTATTTCAAGGTAAAACAAGAAAAAATAGCCATTAACAACGGAACTATTTCTTTTGATAAATTCTCGCTTTTAGATGAAAATGACAACGAATTATTTGTAGACGGAGACATTAAAACGACTGATTTTAAAGCATACAATTTTGATTTATTAGTTCAAGCAGACGATTTTAGAGCGATAAATTCTAAAGCAAAAGACAACGATTTGTTCTATGGAGATTTATTTTTAGATACAAAATTAAACATCAAAGGTAATCTGGACAGTCCTGTTGTAGACGGAACAGTTAAAATCAATAAAGAGACCAAATTTACAGTGGTGCTGCCTCAGTCAGATCCTTCAATTGCAGATCGTGAAGGAATTGTAGAGTTTGTGGATGAAGATAATATGTATCTGAAACAAACTGTTGAAATGCAGAACAAACTGAATCAGTCGGAGCTAAAAGGCATGAACGTGAACGTTGCCATTACTATCAACAAAGAAGCCGAACTGAATTTGATTATCGATAAAGGAAATGGTGACTATCTAAGATTAAAAGGTGAAGCAGAATTGGTTGGAGGAATCGATCAGTCGGGTAAAACTACTTTGACAGGGAAATATGAGTTCAATGAAGGTGCTTACGAAATGAACTTTAATGGAATTAAAAGAAAATTCGATCTTCAAAAAGGCAGTTATATTACTTGGAATGGCGAACCGACACTTGCCAATGTCAATATTACGGCAATCTATAAAGTAGAAACAGCTCCAATTGATTTGCTTGGAAATCAATTGGCAAGTGTAGAACCTGCAATTCGAAATACGTATAAACAAAAATTGCCATTTAATACTTTATTAAAAATGAATGGCGAATTGATGAAACCAGAAATTTCTTTTGGAATTGAACTTCCAGATGGAAATTATAATGTTTCTTCAGACGTTGTCTCAGCTACGCAAACCAAGTTAAAACAGCTCGAACAAGATCCGGCAGAATTAAACAAACAGGTTTTTGCACTTTTATTATTAAACCGATTTGTAGGCGAAAATCCGTTTGCGAGCGAGAGTGGCGGTACAAGTGCAGAAACGTTGGCAAGACAGAGTGTGAGTAAAATACTTTCGCAGCAATTAAACAATTTGGCAAGTGATCTTATTACAGGTTTTGAAGTCAATTTTGATTTAGAATCTACGGAAGATTATACAACGGGAACTATGGAAAACCGTACCGATTTAAATGTAGAAGTTTCTAAAAGATTATTAGACGACCGATTGAAAGTTACCGTAGGAAGCAGTTTTGGTGTTGAAGGACAGGAGCGCGCCAATGAAGAAAGTACCAATATTGCCGGCGACGTTGCTCTAGATTATCAGTTGACTAAGGACGGGCGTTATGTTGTTCGTGCCTACAGAAAAAACCAATATCAGGTTGCCGTTGAGGGTCAAGTGGTAGAAACGGGTGTCGGATTTATTATCACGATGAGTTACAATAAATTCAGAGAACTTTTCCACCGTACCGAGGCTGAGAAAGAATTGATTAAAGAAGAAAAAATAAGAAAAGAGAAAGAAAAGCAGAAAAAAAAGGAAGCAAAGGAAAAAGAGAAACTGCAGGAAAATCAGGAAGAAAACAAAATTGAAGGTAATGAGCAAAAAACATAAACATTCAACAAACTATTTTACAAAATGTGTGGCACTGTTTTCCTTATTTTTTGTTTTAGGATGCAGCAACACAAAATATCTTCCAGAAGGTGATTTTTTATATGTTGGAGGTTCAGTAAAAGTCAAAGATTCGGCCATTAAAAAGAAAGATAGAAAAGCACTAGAGACTGAATTGGAAGGTTTATTGCGTCCAAAACCAAATAAAACCTTCTTAGGTTTACGTCCAAAATTATGGTTTTATAATATTGCAGGAACGCCTAAAAAAGAAAAAGGATTTAGATATTGGCTTAAAAATAAAGTAGGAGAAGAACCTGTTCTTTTCAGTAAAGTCGATTTAGATTATAATGCATCGGTTTTACGAAATTATGCTGAAAACAAAGGCTATTTTAAAACCCGTGTCAGTGCCGATTCTACCGTTAGAAACAAAAGAGCAACCGCAGAATATGTTGTAACGCCAAGAAAACAATACATTATCAAAAGCGTGACTTTTCCAGATGATTCGCTTAAAATGTCAAAAATAATTGGTCGTTCAAGCCGAAGAAGTCTTTTAAAAGTTGGAAAACCTTATGATTTAGATCTAATAAAAGCCGAAAGAGAACGTATTGATGCGAGATTAAAAGAGAAGGGATATTATTATTTTAATCCAGATTACCTTCTGGCGCAGGTTGACAGCAGTAAGGGCGATCATGAAGTGAAGATTAAAATCGTAATCAAAAATGAAACGCCTGCAAAAGCACTCAGAGCTTATAAAATCAATAAAATATTTGTGTACCCAAATTATTCGCTGGCAAACGATAGTATGGTTTACAGGCAGAGAGACATTAAACAATACAAAGATTTCACGATTATTGATACCGCAGATACTTTTAAACCAAGAGTTTTTGACCGAACCATTTATTTCAAAAAAGGCGATTTATACAATAGAAAAGATCATAATCTAACATTGAATCGTTTCGTCAATCTTGGAACATTCAGTTTTGTTAAAAACGAATTTAAACCTTCTGACAGTATTGATAATGCTTTAGATTCGTATTATTTCCTAACACTTTTACCAAAGAAATTCATTCGTGTTGAAGTTTTAGGGAAAACAAATTCGGCAAGTTATACGGGAACGGAAGTGAACCTGAATTGGAATAATAGAAACTTTCTGAAAGGAGCAGAAGTGTTTACAGCTTCAGTTTTTGGAGGTGCCGATTTCCAGCTTGGAGGACCAAATAAAGGAAAAAATATTTATAAACTTGGAGCTGAAGTTAGCCTCACTTGGCCAAGATTTATTACGCCATTTAATATCGAGGGAAATAGCGAATATGTGCCAAGAACCAAAGCAACAATTCGTTACGAATATCAAAAAAGAACACAGCTTTATGCGTTGAATTCTTTTAATACTTCGTTTGGTTATCTATGGAAAGAAAACATTCGAAAAGAACATCAATTGAATGTAATCGATGTGACCTATGTTAGTCCAAATCATGTGACACCAGAATATCAGCAAGATATTGATGACGATCCAGCATTAGGAAAAGTGATTGAAAAACAATTGATTTTTGGCCCAACTTACAATTATACGTATACCAATACGATGCAGAAAAGAAGAAAGCATACCATATATTTTAATGGCGAATTGGATTTAGCAGGAAATATTACAGGTTTGGTTACGGGAGCAGATTATAATAATAATCAAAAAACAATTTTTGATGTGCCATTTAGCCAATATGTCAAAATAAGATCCGATTTTAGACATTATATGAAGCTTGGAAAAGAAAGTGAATTGGCCAGCAGATTGATTGTTGGTGCTGGATTTGCATACGGAAATTCCCGAACGCTGCCAACATCCAAACAATTTGTTGTAGGAGGAACCAACAGTATTCGTGCCTTTAGAGCGCGAACATTGGGACCTGGAAGTTATGTTATACCAGAAAGTACAAATATTAATTATACACCCGATCAATCTGCCGATTTGAAGTTGGAATTCAATACCGAATATCGAGCTAAATTGTTTAGTATTGTGAGAGGTGCAGTATTTTTTGATGCAGGAAATATTTGGCTTTTGCATGCCGATCCAGACAAACCAGGAGCAGAAATCTCAAAAGATTTTATGAAAGAAATTGCTATTGGAGCTGGAGTTGGTTTAAGATTCGATTTGTCGTTTTTAGTTTTAAGAACCGATTTAGCCATCCCGCTTCGAAATCCAGCATTGCCAGACGGACAAAGATGGGTAATTGATGATATTAATTTTGGAAACAGTTCTTGGAGAAAAGATAATCTCATTTTGAACATTGCAATTGGATATCCGTTTTAGGTTTTTTATAGCCACGAATTCACGAATTATTTTTAATATGTTTAGATGTAAATTCGAATTATTCAAATTTTATTTTTGTGAAATAAGAAGATATTCATCGCAAAGAGATTAGCGAAAATTCGTGAATTCGTGGCGAAAAAGAAATAATTTCGTGGCGAAAAAAACTAAAAAATAACTAAATTGGTCTAAAATATTTTAGAGAATGCAAAACTTGATCAAGAGAATTATAGGTGTTGGTGTTATTGTTTTATTGATTGTTCTGGCTTTTAAATATTGCCAATTCAAAAAAGAAGATGATTCTGATATGGAATATAATACCAATTTGATTCAGCAGCAGATACTTAACGTTGGGAAACTAGTAGTTACCGAAGGTCATTTCTCTGAAGTTGTGACGTATAAAAACCAGCAGAAGTATTTTCTAGATATGATTTCTTTTGAAAAGAAAGCGCTAATTGTGGTCAATGCCGATGTTACAGTTGCTTACGATTTGCATCAAATGAAATATGATATTGATGAGAAAAACAAAACCATCACGATTTTAAATATTCCTAAAGAAGAAATTAAAATCAATCCCGATATTAAGTTTTACGATGTAGAACAAAGCAAACTGAACCCTTTTACGGGAGACGATTACAATAAAATCAACAAATCGGTAAAAGCAAACCTGGCTAAAAAAATCGAAAATTCTACACTTAAAAAAAATGCCCAAAACAGACTAATCAGCGAGTTGTCTAAGATTTTAATTCTAACCAATTCAATGGGTTGGAAACTCCAATACAACGGCAAAACTATCGAATCTGAAAAAGAATTTACAGAAGATCTTAAATTGTAGTTTTAAGGGATAAAGGGCAAAGTAACAGAGCTATAAAGGTTTTCTCTTAATCTTGTCATTTCGACGAAGGAGAAATCTCCGCCAGTAGCTCGACAATCAGAATCGTCAATCTTTGTGGAGTTTCTCGTGAAGATTTCTCCTTCGTCGAAATGACAAAAAGACCGAATAAACGGCATCTAAAAATAAAATCTTTGCGTTTTAGCGCCTCTGTGAGATTAAAAAATCTGCGCTTATCCGCTTAAATCTGTAAAATCTGCGTGCAATAATTTACACCGTTTCTTTAGAAAAAATCAATTCTAATCCGCCAGAAATTAAGTGAGCGACTTCAGGGCGTTTTGCTTTCAATTGCTCTAAATGATTTAAAACTTCTTGTAATAATTCCGTTTCATTAGAATCTCTTAGAAGTTCAACTATTTCGACAGAAAGCAACCAGTCATTTTTATGATTTTCTTTTAATTTATGAAAGATATTTTGAAGCTCCGTTTTGTTTTCTTTGTTTTCACGAATGGTGCGAACAGAAGCATATAAAATCTCCAATTCGTCGCGTTCGTCAGTATGTTTTGCTTTGATCGTTTTTGTTGAAGGAACGATATTAATTAAATCAAAACTATTCATATCGGCTGGGCCAGAAAAAGCAGAAATCACTTTTTTACCAATCGCCATATCATAATTGCCCCATTCTGGCTCGAACAAAATAGTTTCTCCATGGGTTACGGTACAATTTCTAAAACTAATTAAAATGATTTCACCGTGTAGATTTCGAGATCCTGTAATGATTTCACCTTCAACAATAATATTGCCTTCAAATTCCAGTTTTACAGTTTCATTTTCAACAATGCTATAAGCTTGCAAATCTTTCGGACTCATATCTTCAATAGCCAGATTAAAACCTTTCAGTTTCCCGATCGGACTACCAAATCCGTGTGGATGCGTTAGAGTTCCGTGGCCGACTAATTCTTTTTCGCGGTAAGAAAGTGCTGTTTTTCCTGTTGTTTGAATATAAACCGGTTTGTGATCTTCTTCAATTACATTGGTAAAAACTCCTGAAATTTGTAAACCTGTGCTTAACTCAATCGTTCCTAAAGCATTCGATTGAATCAATTTCTGAATTCCCGAAAGCCCTCCAGTTCGTAAAGCCATTTTATTGGCAAATTCTTCCAAAATCAAACTCAAATAAGAAAAAGTAGGCGTTACATAAAGCTGAGGCTGCAATTGCGTAATATCAAAATTTTGATTGGCAGCCGAAATATCGTAAGGGATTTTCTTCACATTATCGGTCATGCAATGGGCGCTTTCGCCAATTGAAGAAAGCAATCCTGCACCGTAAATTTTCGGATTTTCAACAGTTCCAATCAATCCATATTCAACCGTCCACCAATGCAGGTTTCTAATTTGAGCCATTTCAGATAATTCGCCCATATCATTTTGCAAATCGGCAACTGCTTTTTCAGCTTCGTCGATTTTTTCCTGCGGTGTATCTTCTGCTTCTTTTAAAATCGAAAGCAGACGAATCGCTTCGTACATCTGATAATCTTTATGAGAAGAAATCGCTTTGCATCCAATTTCGCCAAAACGTCTCAAATATTCAGCATATTCAGGGTTGGCAATAATAGGAGCGTGACCGGCACCTTCGTGAATAATATCTGGAGCTGGAGTATATTCAATATGTTCTAATTGTCTGATGTCTGAAGCAATAACCAAAACATTATACGCTTGAAATTCCATAAAAGCATTTGGCGGAATAAATCCGTCAACGGCTACCGCAGCCCAGCCAATTTCGCTCAGAATTCGGTTCATGCCGTACATACTCGGAATAGAATCAATTTCGATTCCTGTTTTGCGTAAACCTTCCAAATAAGAATGATGCGCTACTTTAGAGAGATAATCTACATTTTTGCGCATAACATATCGCCAAACCGCCTGATTAATAGGAGTGTAATCGCTATAATCTTGAGGTTTAATAAATTGCTGTAAATGTTTAGGCAATCGCTCTAATAACGGATTGGTTTCAATATTTGGATTCATTTCGCAAACGATGTAGATTAGATTGTAAAATTACGAATTTACAGCTCGATTTTTTACCATCTATCACAAAATTTTTATTCGAAAGTGAGTTTTGTTGCGTTTTTATTGATTTTGAAGTTTTAGCAGTAAAGTGCTTTTTAACAATCGTTATTATCAAAACTTACTCTTTCCATTTCGCTTGTGTATTTTTCAATCTCTTTTTTTGTCATTGAAACTTCTTTCAATTCAATTTTTAACTGTTTTTTGGTGTCGGGACTAATCCATAAACCAGAAAAAGTATTGCCAACCTTCTTTAAAATCAAAACACCGCTGAAACCGTGTTCGACCATAACAAATTCATTTTCAATTTTTTTATTCTGAGTAATATAAACCTGAATCCATTTGTTTGATTTGTAACGATACATTGAGGCGTAATCTAGTTCGGCATTACATTGGTTTTCACTTGTTTGAATATATAATGTAATGGGAGTTTTTCCGTCAAAAGTTCCTTTGTATAGATTAGAGGCAGGAGTTTGAGATTGTGCTTTTGATTGACTTAAAAAAGAGAAACAGATAATAATAAGTAGGATTACTTTTTTCATAAATAAAAGAATATAGATTTGGGTTAATTCATTTATTCAAATATAAAGCTCTGGTTGTTATTTGAAAGAAAATTTCTAAGATTTTTTTGTTGAGTTCCTAAGCTCGTTCTCTGCATTTCTAAAATATTCAATTTTATGGCTAAACATAAAAGCCATATTGGTTGCGCGCATTTTGGCTTCTTCCGTAATTGGCCCTGCAAACTGGGCATCAATTGTAGAATTAAAAATGGCAATCCAGCGGTCAAAATGGGTTTTGTCTACAGGCAATTGCTTGTGTGGCGGAAATGGAGTTCCAGAATAAGCGCGAACATCAAACAAAATGGTTTGCCAGAAACCATACATTTTTTGTAAATGCGGCTCCCAACGGTCTTGCAGTTTGTCATTAAAGATTGGACCTATTAAATCGTCTTTTCTAACGTTAGCATAAAAGCTGTTTACCATTTGCTGAATGTCTTCTATAGTAGAAATATCTTTTAAAGCTGTCATTTTATTGTATTTAAGGTAAACTGCAAAAATACAATTTATCTTTCTTTTGCTTAACTGATAATTGTCATATACCCTTTAATTGCTGGTAAAATGACAATTTGTAAGGATTTGTATAGATTTTTTATTTTATGATGAGTTATTTCGGTTTTTATGGGTAAGTTTTTTATGATTTTTTGTTTTTTAAAATATTGTTTTTCAGTCTTTTGAAAAACAATTCGATGAGTTTTTGTTATATCAATTTTTTTAAATTGATGTGTATTTGTAAAGTTTAAAAAATAAGAATGCTGTAAAAATACTCTTAATATTGTGATGTTTTAGTAAAATAAAACGGATTAAATAAGAAAAAACTAATTATCAAACCAAAACCACAAAAAATGCACAAAACTACTAAAACACCTACAGATCGGGTATGTAAAGCGTTGAAACTTGTATGTTGCAGTACGCTTTTATTTATGAACAGCTTAAATGCTCAGACGGTAACTCCTTGGATAACCTCAGGAGATCAAAGTAAACTGCTTCAACAACAGTCAACAGTAAGTTTCGGAACCAATTCAGGAACCAATCCTTCCACTGTAACAGTAAATGCAGGAACTACTTATCAAACTATGGACGGCTTCGGATACACCCTTACCGAAGGAAGCTGTGAAGTCATTGCTGGAATGGCTGCGACTCAGCAAAACCAATTACTGAATGATTTATACAATCCTACTACTGGATTAAACGCTAGTGTAGTTCGTATTAGTATCGCTGCTTCAGACTTAAGCAGTTCTTCCTATAGTTACAATGAAACTTCTGGAGATACAAATATGAACAATTTTAGTTTAAATGGGCCAGATTTGACCTATTTAATTCCTATCATTAAAAAAATCCAGCTGATAAATCCAAACATTAAAATTCTAGCAACACCATGGTCAGCGCCAAGATGGATGAAAACGAATGGTTCATGGATAGGAGGGAGTCTGCAGACACAATATTATGCGGCTTATGCAAAATATTTTGTAAAATACCTTCAGGCAATGCAGGCACAGGGAATTCCGATTTGGGCCATTACTCCTCAAAACGAACCTGAAAATCCGCACAACGAGCCGAGTATGCTGATGAATTCTACAGAACAGAAGAATTTTATCAATCAGCAATTAGGGCCTCAAATGGCGGCAGCTGGTTTCGGAAATGTAAAAATTATTGCTTTCGATCATAATTGCGATAATACAGCTTATCCAATTGATGTTTTAAATAACAGCAGTTATGTTGATGGCGCTGCATTTCACTTGTATTTAGGGAACATTTCGGCAATGTCAACGGTAAAAAATGCTACTAATAAAAACGTTTATTTTACAGAACAATATACAGGTTCTGGAGGAAACTTTGGCGGTGATTTTGGCTGGCACATGCAAAATGTAGTTATCGGAAGCACAACAAACTGGTCTAAAACAGTTTTAGAATGGAATGCTGCTAATAATCCAAGTATGGGGCCGAGAACACCTGGAGGCTGCACTACTTGTTTAGGAGCAATTACCGTAAACAATAGTACCAGTTATACTAAAAATGTGGCGTATTACATTATTGGGCAGATTTCAAAATTTGTAAAACCAGGTGCAGTTAGAATTGCAGCTTCAAGTTCAAGCGGAAGCATTCTTTCTGTCGGCTTTAAAAATCCTGATGGATCTACCGCATTGGTAGTTTACAATTCAGCCGGATCAGCCAATACGATAAAAGTGGTTTCAGGATCGTCAGCATTTAATTATGCGGTTCCAGCTTCTTCTGCGGTGACATTTAATTGGGGAGCTTCTAATCCGATAGCAGTTACAGGAGTTAGTGTAAGCCCAACCTCAGCGACAATTGCGGCAGGGCAGTCACAACAATTGACAGCTACAGTTTCGCCAAGCAATGCAACGAATACAGCTGTAAATTGGAGTTCAAGCAATACTTCAGTAGCAACAGTAAATTCAAACGGATTGGTGTCTGCAATTGCCGCAGGAAATGCTACTATTACTGCAACAACTGTTGATGGAGCTAAAACGGCTACAAGTGCAATAACTGTAACGGGAGGTTCAACAGGTTTTCCAGGTTATTACAACATTATTTCTAGAAATAGTAACAAAGGTTTAGATGTTGCCGATAATGCTACAACAAGTGGAAGCAGAATTCAGCAATACGATATTACAAATGGAGGCGGAAGTAACCAGCGTTGGAAATTTGTTTCTGACGGAAGCGGCAATTATTACATCATCGTAAAATCAACAGGAATGTATTTGGCTGTTGAAAATAATGGAACTGGCGATGGCTTAAAAGTACAGCAGAAAAGCTTCTCAGCTTCAAACGAATTTAAATGGACGGTAACAAGTCTTGGTACTGGATATTATAAAATTATAAATGTAAACAGCGGCAAATCGCTAGATGTGGAGAATGTTTCTACAGCAAATGGCGCTAACATTCAGGTTTGGGCTTATACTGGAGGTTTAAATCAGCAGTGGCAATTGGTGCAAGTTGAATCTTCGGCTGCAAAAAGTGCTTTGGCGGTAGAAACTGTTGCAGTTGAGAATACAAGTCCAAATGATATGACGGTTTTTGTTGATGAAGCAGATGATTCTTTAAAAATTGATACCAATCACGAAGGAGATGCTGATGTTCAGATTTTCAATATCACTGGACAGCCAGTTTTAAAGAAGAATGTAAATTTTGTAAAAGGAAATCAAACTAAAATCGAAATTTCTAGATTGCCAAAAGGCGTTTACATTGTAAAAGTGAATGATAGTAAAGGCTCTTATTCGAAAAAAATCTTGAAACAATAATTACATCCACAATTCAATTAGTAATTTGTATTGAATTTGAAAAGGCTGCCATCCCATCTGGCAGCCTTTGTTTTTTATTTTAACCAATTAATTGTGTAAACAAATCCTGATTGTCGTTCAAGTATTGAAATTCAAAGCCATTTTCGGTCATTTTCAGTTTGATTGGCATAATATCATTTTTGTTTTTCAATTCTAAACCAACCACAACAGAACCTACTTCGCGGCTGTTTTTCTTAGCAAATTGAAAATAAGTGATGTCATCATCTGGACCTAAAATATTATTGACAAACTCTTTTAATGCTCCAGGTCGCTGCGGAAACTGAATCATAAAATAATGCATCAAGCCTTCGTAAAGCAAAGAACGCTCTTTTATTTCGGCAGTTCTTTCAATATCATTATTACTTCCGCTGACAATGCAAACTACATTTTTGCCTTTAATTTTTTCTTTATAAAAATCCAAAGCAGCAATTGTCAAAGCGCCTGCAGGTTCCACAACCATTGCTTCTTCATTATACAGTCTTAAAATGGTAGTGCAAACTTTGCCTTCTGGAACCAGAATAATATCTTCTAGATTGTATCGGCAGATTTCAAAAGTTTTATCGCCAACTTGTTTTACCGCTGCGCCATCGACAAATTTGTCAATTGTTTTTAAAGCGGTATTTTTATTCTCTTCGATTGAAGTTTTCATAGAAGGCGCTCCTTTGGGTTCAACCCCAATTATTTTGGTATGCGGACTTAAATGCCTGAAAACTTCAGACAAACCAGATGCCAGTCCGCCGCCGCCGATGGGAACAAAAACATAATCGATTGGTTCTTTAAAACTTTCTAAGATTTCTAAGCCAACAGTTCCTTGCCCTGCAATTACTTTTTCGTCATCAAAAGGATGGATGAATGTTTTATGGTTTTTAATAGCATCTGCCGTTGCAGAAGCATAAGCATCATCAAAAGTATCTCCTGTTAAAACAATTTCGACAAATGATTTTCCGAATAGCTGTACTTGTTTTACCTTTTGCTTCGGAGTGGTTTTTGGCATGTAAATTTTACCAGGAATCTTTAAAAGATTGCAGGAATAAGCAACGCCTTGAGCATGATTTCCAGCACTGGCGCACACAATTCCGTTGGTGCTTTCTTTTTCATTCAATGAAGAAATCTTATTGTACGCACCCCGAATTTTATACGAACGAACAATTTGTAAATCTTCTCTTTTTAATAAAATAGTCGATTCAAATTCGTCTGAAAGATTTAAATTTTGTGTCAGGGGAGTGGCAGCAACGACATCCTCGAGCTGCTTTTTTGCGTTTAATACTTCGTTAAATAGATTCATAGTGTTTAGGTTTTTTTGCCACAGATAATATTGTTTTTTTGCCACGAATTGCACGAATGTTCACTAATTTTTTTCATATGCAGAAAAATAATTTTGCGAAAATTTGTGCAATTTGTGGTTAAATATCTTTTCTCTTTTGCCACAAATTTCACGAATACGCACGAATTTTTTATTCTCAAACTGAATAAAAATTAGTGAACATTCGTGTAATTCGTGGCTAACTTTTTTATCATTAAAAATAAAAAACCTCCCAATTGGGAGGTTTCTATAGATTATATTTTACATACTTATATAACACCTCGCCACTACTGCTGAATTGCAATAATGCTAATAATAGCGATAATAATGTTAGTATAGTTTTTCATTTTTCTAGCTGATTGAAAAGCAAATGTAAATAATTATTTTTTTACTGGCGGGTATTGTGCTAAAATTTTGCCTACAAACTCAGCAATTCTTTCATCTTTTTTATCGATGTTTCTTGTCAAAGTTCCAATTCCTTCACCTTGCCAGATCATTTCTTTCTTTTTAGCATCGATTAAATCAATGTATAAAGTCCCTTCAGTAGAAGTAGAAACAGTTGTCTGGTTTCCTCCGTACATCATCCACGGATTCCAACCCCAGCCCCAGCCGTAACCCCAGCCAGCACTAAATTGGTTTACATCTACTTGCTCCCTTGATTTAGTAAAAATGTTGATCAATAAATCAGGATTTTCGCTTTTCGTAAAACCTTTAGCCTGCATTTGATCATCGATAGCGCGTAGAATTCTTCTTTTGTCTAAATCTGATATTTCAACCTTGTCAATTCCGGGCTTAAAATAAGCGTATGTTTTATAAGGTGCAAAATCGACAGTTTTGTCATAATCAGAATAAACAGTCACAGTACTGCATGAAGTAAGTACCAGCAGCAGTAAAATCGGAATTAACTTTAGTGTTTTCATATATTCAAAAATTAAATGTTCAGTTTTAGTTAAAGCAAACTTTCGTCGACTAGATTCGGCAAAGTTACTTTTAATAAAGGCTCAACTTCCATGGCACGTTTTATAGCAAAAACAGCACCTTCATTTCGAGCCCAGCTTCTTCTTGAAATTCCGTTGTTAACATCCCAGAAAAGCATTGATGCTAAACGCTTTGAAGCCTCAGTAGAACCATCAAGAACCATACCAAAGCCACCGTTTATAACCTCTCCCCAGCCAACTCCGCCGCCGTTATGAATAGAAACCCAAGTTGCTCCTCTAAAACTATCTCCAATTACGTTATGAATTGCCATATCGGCCGTAAAGCGAGATCCGTCATATATATTTGAAGTTTCTCTATACGGAGAATCGGTTCCAGAAACATCGTGATGATCGCGTCCTAAAACCACAGCACCAATTTCTCCTTTTGCAATGGCCTGATTAAAAGCTTCGGCCATCTTGATTCTTCCTTCAGCATCAGCATATAAAATACGAGCTTGTGAACCTACAACTAGTTTGTTTTCCTGCGCACCTTTAATCCATTTAATGTTATCCTGCATTTGTTGCTGAATTTCATTTGGAGCCGTTTTTGCCATTTCTTCTAAAACCTCACACGCAATAGCATCTGTTCTTAATAAATCTTCAGGTTTTCCAGAAGTACAAACCCAGCGGAAAGGCCCAAATCCGTAATCGAAACACATTGGACCCATAATATCCTGAACATAACTTGGATATTTAAAATCGATATTATTTGCTGCCATAACATCAGCTCCAGCGCGTGAAGCTTCTAATAAAAAGGCATTTCCATAATCAAAGAAGTATGTTCCTTTTGCAGTATGTTTGTTAATCGCATCGGCATGTCGGCGCAGAGATTTCTGAACTTTTTCTTTGAATAAATCTGGATTTTCAGCCATCATGTTGTTGGCGTCTTCAAAAGAAATTCCGACCGGATAATAACCTCCCGCCCAAGGATTATGAAGCGAAGTCTGGTCTGATCCTAAATCAATTTTGATATTTTCTTTATCGAAACATTCCCAAACATCTACTACATTTCCTAAATAAGCAATAGAAACCGTTTCTTTTTTGGCTTTCGCCGAATGTACTCTGGTAACCAATTCTTCAGTTGAGGTTACCACTTCATTAATCCATCCTTGTTCGTGACGAATTTTAGTAATCTTCGGATTTACCTCAGCACAAACCGTGATACAGCCTGCAATATTTCCAGCTTTTGGTTGCGCACCAGACATTCCGCCAAGACCTGAAGTTACAAATAAACTGCCTTCTGGATTTTGTTTTATTTTTCTAAAACCATTCAAAACGGTAATAGTTGTTCCGTGTACGATTCCCTGTGGACCAATGTACATATAACTTCCCGCTGTCATTTGTCCGTATTGCGAAACGCCTAATGCATTCATTTTTTCCCAATCGTCAGGTTTAGAATAATTAGGGATAACCATTCCGTTGGTAACCACAACTCTTGGTGCTTCTTTATGCGAAGGAAATAATCCCATCGGATGTCCAGAATACATCGTTAAAGTCTGCTCATCTGTCATTTCAGACAAATATTGCATCGTCAATAAATATTGTGCCCAGTTTTGGAAAACCGCTCCATTTCCGCCATACGTAATCAATTCGTGCGGATGTTGCGCAACGGCATAATCCAGATTGTTCTGAATCATGTGCATGATCGCTTTTGCTTGCAATGATTTTCCAGGATATTCATCGATTGGTCTTGCGTACATTTTATAATCTGGACGAAGACGATACATATAAATACGCCCGTAAGTTTCTAATTCTTCTGAGAATTCAGGAATTAATTCGGCATGATGTTTTGGATCGAAATAACGCAAAGCATTTTTTAAAGCCAGTTTTTTTTCTTCTGCCGAAAGAATTTCTTTTCGTTTCGGAGCATGATTGATTGCGGGATCGAATGTTTGCTTTGGCGGTAATATAGAAGGTATTCCTTGTTGTATTTGTTCTCTGAAAGTCATTTTTTTTTAAATTTTAGATTTATGAGTTTAGATTTTAGATTTTCCTAACTGTCGCTTAACTCATTGTTGTTTGAAAATATGTCGCCCCGCTGGGGTTTTTTCTACATGTGACTGTTGTAATTCTATAAATATTAAACTCCTCTGGAGTTTTTATCCTTGAATTTTTTGTGTGAATAACTTCTATGCAAATTAATTCCTAATGAAGTTTCTCAGCCTTGGAAAGGCGAAATATTTATAGAGAAATTATAATCATTGACATAAAGCTCCAGCGGAGCGAAATATTATATTTTTAATTGGGATTTGGAATTTCAAAATTGGAATTTTCCAATAATTATCTAATTCACAAATTGTCACTTTTTCTAATTAAAAAACTAGGGATAACGGATATCCGACCTGTGATACGACTTATAAATCGTAATCTTAAACTTTCTTGAACGAATATCCATGTCTATATTTTAGATTTTAGATTGTTGATTTTTAGATTGTTGGTTTTAGATTGTTGGTTTTAGATTGGAATTTGGAATTTAAAAAATTGGAATTTTAAATAATTATCCAATTCTCAAATTGGCACATTTTCTAATTAAGAATAAACTTCCTCATTAACACAAAACGGCATTTTCTTATTTTCAAAAAGCGCAATTATATTTTGTGCGGCACAAACCGCCATTCCGTTTCTAGCTTCGTAAGTTGCTGAACCGATATGCGGTAAAACACAACAATTCGGAAGCGATAATAACGGATTATCCGCTTTCATAGGTTCGGGATTGGTCACATCCAATCCAGCGCCCCAAATAATATTGTTAGTTAAAGCTTCGAATAAATCTTCTTCATTTTGAAATTTCCCTCTTGCTGTGTTGATGAAAATCGCACTATTTTTCATTTTTGCGAAAGCATCTTTATTGAAAAGCTCATTATTTTCTTCGCTATAGTTAGAATGAATGCTCAAAACATCACTTTCGGCAAGTAAAGTTTCAAAATCTACTAATTTCGCATCCAATTCTTTTTCAGCATTTTCACTGTGAGAACGATTATGGTAAATAATATTCATTCCAAATGCGGTTTTGCATTTTTTAGCCATTTCAAAACCAATTCTTCCTAAACCAAAAAATCCAAGCGTTTTGCCATAAAGTTCCTGTCCTAAATTGGCTAACGGATCGAAACTTCCCCAATCGTCATTTAGAATTCTTTTATGATTAAAAAATGATTTTCTTGCCACACTTTGCATCAATAAAAAAGCAACATCAGAAGTAGCACGGCTTAATACATCGGGTGTATTGCCAACAGGAATTTTTCGTTTATTCGCTGACGGAATATGAACCGAATCAAATCCGACAGAAAACAAAGAAATTCCTTTTAAATTCGGGCATTGCTCAAAAAAATCTTCATCCAATTTATTAGTTCCAACATTCAAAAGCGCATCGTTTTCCTGACAGATTTTTATAAATTCTTCTCTTGACAAAGCATTTTCAGTTGGGTTTATCGTAAGGTTGATTCCTTTTTGCTCAAGCAGTTTAATTCCGGCTTCGGGTATATTTTTATTTATAAAAACCTTCATTTTGTGGTATTCTAATTTTTATTTATTCGTCCTGTTTTTTTATCATATCCATACGGACAATGTCGGCAGCCGCTTTTACAGCAGTAACCCCGTTTTAGATGGTGTTTTTCGGTAAAGCATTTATAACCTTCGGGCGTATAGTAAAAATCTTCGCCTTCGATTAATTTATTTTCATTACTTTGCTCTTTCATAAATCTGCTTCGCGTTCTTTTTCGAATAACTAAAATCAAAAATAAAAATATTTGATTATGATTTTATTGAAATCGAACAATTTTATAGCTACAAATTTATAAATTTTACAGCCAATGTTTCTGATTGTTGCTAAATATTTAATTCCGAAAGGATATCGAGGAATGGCTTTGTTTCCTTTCGTTTTGGTTAAATATGATTTTGATAAAGCAAACGGTGCATTCGTCAATCATGAAAAAATACATCTCAGACAACAGCTTGAAATGCTAGTTCTTCCGTTTTTTATCTGGTACATTTTAGAATTTTTTATTCGACTTATTCAATACAAAAACAAAGATTTAGCGTACCGAAATATTAGTTTTGAAAGAGAAGCCTATACTAAAGAAACGGATTTAAATTATCTGAAAAACAGATCTTTTTTCCAATTTCTGAATTACATAAAATCAAAATGAATCCAGTTTTCAATCAATTCATAAATATTCAGTTTCCGAATGCTATTTCTTTGACCATAAAGCGCGAAGATTTAATTCATCCGTTTGTATCGGGAAATAAATTCAGAAAACTAAAGTACAATTTACTTCAGGCGAAAGCCGATAATAAAAACACTTTGCTGACTTTTGGCGGTGCATTTTCCAATCATATTGCAGCGGTTGCTTATGCCGGAAAAGAACAAGATTTTAACACAATCGGAATTATTCGCGGAGATGAACTTTTAGATAAAATTGAAGAAAATCCAACCTTAAAATTTGCTCAAGAAAACGGAATGAAATTTGAATTTGTTTCGAGAGAAGAGTATCGATTAAAAAGCGAAAACTCTTTTATAGATAAACTAAAAGAAAAGTTTGGAGATTTCTATTTAGTTCCAGAAGGCGGTACAAACGAACTGGCAATAAAAGGCTGTGAAGAGATTTTGACCGACGAAGATTCTGTTTTTGATTTCGTTTGCTGTGCGGTTGGAACAGGCGGAACGATTTCGGGATTAATTAATAGTTCGCTGCCAAATCAGAAAATTTTGGGCTTTCCAGCGTTAAAAGGTGACTTTTTACAAGATGAAATTCGTATTTTTGCAAAAAAAGATAACTGGAATTTAATTTCTGACTATCATTTTGGAGGTTACGGCAAGATAAATTTAGAATTAATTGAATTTATCAATACTTTTTTTGAAGAAACAAAAGTGCCTTTAGATCCAATTTATACAGGAAAGATGGTTTTTGGCGTTATAGATTTAATCGGTAAAAATTATTTTCCTGCACATTCCAAAATTTTACTCATTCACACAGGCGGATTGCAGGGAATTGACGGAATGAATATAAAGTTGAAGCAGAAGAAATTACCAATACTTACAACCAATGATTAAAAAAATTGTATTACTTCTCGTAATATTAGCTTTAGCAAGCTGCTCTTCTAGTAAGCCTGCCATCGCGACGACTAAAAAAGCGGCTGCAGTTCAATCTAGAACAGCTGCTACAAAAAGAGGCACTCCCGCAAAACCAATCGGTAAAAATTATCCTTCTACAAATAATACAACAGAGGTTATTCAGTCAACTTCAAAAACAGTTGTAACTAGCGATTTAATCAATAATTACATTTTACAGTATAAAGAAATTGCGGTAGGAAACATGAAAACTTATGGAATTCCGGCAAGTATTATTCTAGCGCAGGGAATTTTAGAATCGGGTGCAGGACGCGGTGATTTGGCTGTTGAAGCTAACAATCACTTCGGAATTAAATGCCATAAAGATTGGTTGGGCGAAAGTGTTCGTCATGACGATGATTCGGCTCAGGAATGTTTTAGAAAATACCCTCAGGCATCTGAATCGTATAGAGACCATGCTTTATTTTTAGTTGGGAAAAAAAGATATGAATCGCTTTTTACGTATGAAAAAGACGATTACAAAGCTTGGGCAAAAGGTTTAAGAGCTTGCGGTTATGCAACAGATCCAAAATATCCAGACAAATTAATTAGTTATATTGAGCGTTACAACTTGCATCAATATGATTGTCAGGTTACAGGAAAAAACTATGTGCCAATTAATACTTCGGCTCCAACAAGAAGTTCATCTTCAGTAGCTATTTCTGATCCTAAAATAAATATGAATCCTTATGATCCGAATTTATACGAAGTTCAAAAAGGAGATACACTATATTCAATTTCAAAAAAATTCAATTTATTGGTTGAAGATTTAAAGAAAAAAAACAATCTGACAGATAATGCTATTTCGATAGGACAGAGGCTGAAAGTAAAATAAGTGTTCAGTCCCGAAGCTTAGGGATAGTGTTCAGTATCAGTGGCAGTTTTCAGATTCAGTTTGAATCAATCTAAAATCTAAAATCAGAAATCTAATATTATAATGTTATATAAAAGAAGTAGTCAGCTTTTTGCTGAAGCAGAAAAAGTAATTCCAGGAGGAGTAAATTCACCAGTAAGAGCATTTAAAGCCGTTGGCGGAACTCCGATTTTTGTAAAAAGTGCTAAAGGTGCTTATTTATATGATGAAGACGGAAACAAATTAATCGATTATATCAACTCTTGGGGTCCAATGGTTTTAGGTCATGCGTATCAGCCCGTTGTTGATGCTGTGATTGAAAAAGCGAAGTTGGGAACTTCATTTGGAATGCCAACTGAGTTGGAAACTGAAATCGCTGCTTTGGCCGTTTCTATGGTTCCAAATATCGATAAAATTCGTTTTGTAAATTCAGGTACAGAAGCATGTATGAGCGCGATTCGTTTGGCTCGCGGATTTACAAAAAGAGATAAAATCATCAAATTTGCTGGCTGTTATCACGGACATTCTGATTCATTCTTGATTCAGGCAGGAAGTGGCGCTGTAACATTTGGTTCGCCAAACAGTCCAGGAGTGACAGAAGGAACTGCAAAAGATACTTTGTTAGCAAAATACAATGATTTAGAAAATGTAAAAACATTGGTTGAAGCTAATAAAGGAGAAATTGCTGCAATTATTATTGAAGCCGTTGCCGGAAATATGGGATGTATTGTACCAAAAGAAGGTTTCTTGCAAGGTTTAAGAGATTTGTGTACTGCAAACGGAATCTTATTGATTTTTGATGAGGTCATGACAGGTTTCCGTTTAGCTCGCGGCGGTGTTCAGGAATTATATGGCATTGATGCCGATATCGTAACTTTCGGAAAAGTTATCGGTGGCGGATTGCCAGTAGGAGCTTTTGCTGCACGCGAAGAAATCATGAATCAGTTAGCGCCTCTTGGACCAGTTTACCAAGCAGGAACATTATCAGGAAATCCGTTGGCAATGGCGGCTGGATTGGCAATGTTAAAAGCACTAGATTCTGATAGAGAAATCTTTACTCGTTTAGAAGAAAAAACAGCTTATTTAGAAGCAGGAATTGACAGAGTTTTAAAAGCGAACAATGTTGTGTTTACAATCAATAGAGTGGGTTCTATGATTTCGGTTCACTTTGATGCAGATCCAGTTATTGATTTTCAAACTGCAGCAAAAGGAGATAACGAGACCTTCAAAAAATTCTTCCACGGATTATTGCAAGAAGGTGTTTACATTGCGCCGTCAGCATACGAAACGTGGTTTATTACAGATGCATTGACTTATGAAGATTTAGATTTTACAATCAATGCGATTGATAAAGTATCTAAAACATTTTAATACAAAAAGGAGGCTTTAAGCCTCCTTTTTTTTGCTGCAAATTAATCATTGCTTTTTCTATGTTCTTTTGCTTTTTCTCGCATTTTGTCTTTTTTTTCTTCTTGCAAGCTTTTCCATTTTGTGTACTGATCAGCTTTTAAGATCGATTTCATTTTAGCATCGTTAGCCGCAACTTCATCTTCCATTTGTTTTTTGAAAGCTGCTTTTTCTTCAGCAGTAGGTTTTACATTGCTGTCTTTTCTTTCTTTGCGTGCTTCTTTAAATTTCTCTGCTTTAGCACTTCTGTCAGCCAAAAGTTGTTTCACTTGAGCTTGCTGATTAGCATCTAAACTTAATTCAGTTGTCAATTTTTGAAGCTGTTTTTCATTACGTTGTTCCGGAGTCATTCTTTCTTTGTGCTCACGTGATGGTTTCTGATCTGTTTCTTGTGCAAAACTTGCTATTCCAACAAATAACATAGCCGCGATAAATAATTTTTTCATGTTAAGTTTTTTTAATTGTTATACCGATTAGACTTTAGGAATAGAAACAGGTTTAATCTGACTTTTAAAATTATAGATTATTTAACAAATTGAAGATCAGTTCTTTTTAAGAATGAGTTTAAATAAGATTAATATTTAGCTAAATATAGAATTGTAAGTGTTTTACTTAAGATATTTTTTATAATTTTAGAAAACTATTGCTATTCAGTTATTTACGAATGGCTTTTTTAGGTTATCCCATATTTCAGTAATAGATTTTCAAAAACATAATTTAATACTTTATTCTATGGCAGATCTTTCCTTATCGCATCGTATTCTTTTTTTAAACACTTTAGCATTTACAATTTGTTTTGCCTGCTGGACACTTAACGGAGTACTGGTCACTTTTTTAGTTGATAAGGAGATTTTTGACTGGAATGTTGTGCAGATCGGATGGCTTTTAGGAATTCCTGTGCTTACAGGATCGATTATGAGATTGCCAGTAGGAATTTTAACTGATAAATACGGAGGAAAAATAATATTTTCTGTATTGCTTTTATTGTGTTCCATTCCGCTTTTTCTTTTGCCTTTTGCTAATTCATTCTGGAGTTTTGCCGTTCTGAGTTTTTTCTTCGGATTAGTAGGAACGAGTTTCGCAGTAGGAATTGGCTATACTTCAATTTGGTATCCAAAAGAATGGCAAGGTAGAGCTTTGGGAATCTTTGGAATGGGAAACGCTGGTGCAGCAATTACTACTTTCATTGCACCTACCTTATTGAATAATTTTTCAGAAAAAGATCCAGTAAATGGCTGGAAAATGCTCCCGATCATTTATGGCGCTTCGCTCGTAATTATAGGTTTGTTATTCATTGTTTTTGCTAAAAATAAAACCAATCAAGGCGTTTCAAAAACAATGGGCGAATTGCTATCTCCATTAAAGAAAACTAGAGTTTGGCGTTTTGGAACGTACTACTTTTTAGTTTTCGGTTTTTTTGTTGCCTATTCACAATGGCTGCTTCCTAATTTTATGAATGTTTACGGTACAACTTTAGTAATGGGTGGAATGTTTGCTACAATGTTCAGTCTGCCTTCTGGTATCATTAGAGCTTTTGGAGGCTATCTTTCAGATAAATTTGGAGCAAGAAAAGTGATGTATTGGGTACTCGGATCTTCCATAATTATAAGTTTTCTGCTCATGTTTCCAAAGATGGAAATATTTACTGCTGGACCTGGCGTTCTGGCATCAAATAACGGAACGGTTACAGAAATTGCTGCTGATAAAATTGTTGTAAATGGAAAAGTCCATCAAATTACGGCTAAGAAAAAAACAGATACAGAAAATAATGCTGTTTTTCCCGTAAAAAACTCTTGGCAGGAAATCGTTGTCAAACAAAATCAAGAAGTTAAAAAGAAAGAATTATTAGCACGAGGAATTACCCAGATTAACTTCAGTGCTAATCTTTGGGTATATCTTGTTTTGGTGATACTTATCGGTATTTCGTGGGGAATTGGAAAAGCGGCTGTCTATAAACATATTCCCGAATATTTTCCTAATGAAATTGGAGTAGTGGGCGGAATGGTCGGTCTTATTGGCGGGTTAGGCGGTTTTTTTGGACCGATAATCTTTGGCTACTTACTCGATTATACTGGACTTTGGACCAGTTCATGGATTTTCATTTTTATACTTTCTGTGCTCTGCCTTTTATGGATGCATAGGACAATAATTAAGGCTATGAGAAGAAAATCACCAGATTTTACAAGACATATAGAGGATCATTAATTATAAAAAAGGAAAAAAATGAAAACTTGGTTAGACAAATGGGAACCAGAAGATGAAACCTTTTGGAATAATGGCGGAAGTAAAATAGCATGGCGGACGCTGATAATTACTACAGCAACGCTAACCTTGTCATTTGCTTCTTGGTTTATGATGAGCGTTATTGCTGTAAAATTACCAGGCTTAGGCTTTAATTTTTCTAAAGATCAGCTGTTTTGGCTAACCGCAATTCCAGGGATAGCAGCAGGATTTCTTCGAATCATCCACACCTTTATATTACCCATATTTGGTACAAGACATGTAATATCATTTGCAACACTGCTTAAATTAATTCCCGTAATCGGAATTGGTTTTGCTATTATGAATGTAAATACGCCATTTTGGGTTTTTGCAGTTTTAGCTTTTACAACAGGTTTTGGAGGCGGAGATTTCTCTTCCTATATGCCCAGTACAAGTCTGTTTTTTCCGCAACGACTAAAAGGAACGGCTTTGGGTTTACAGGCCGGAATTGGAAATTTTGGGGTTTCAATCGCGCAATTCGTAACACCTCTCATAATCGGTGTTGGAATTTATGGCGCGGCCTCTACTTTTACAAGCGTTGATCCTAAAGAAACACTAGCTCTTTTGCAAACATCAAGTTTAGAAAAACAAAAAGAAGTTTTTGCCACTTTTGATGTAGAAATGCAATCAAAAATACTTGCCAACATAAAGCAAGATGTCAAAGATTCAGTAAGTAATGCCGTAAACTCTACTGATAATGTAGCTATTTTTAACGCTTTACCTATAAAAGCAAAAGCAAAAGCCATTGCCAATGCAAATCCGAAATTGGCTGAAAAAATCTTAGATAATATTAAACCTGATAATACGGCAGTTAAAAAATCAGAAATCTACTTGCAGTCGGCAGCATTTTGGTATGTTCCCTTTTTAATAATTATGGCAATTTTAAGCTGGTTTTATTTAAAAAGTATTCCAATGATGGCGTCTGTAAAAGAGCAAATGGATATTTTTTCCAATAAACATACGTGGTATTGCACTATTACCTATATCATGACTTTTGGAACTTTCGCAGGTTTATCGGCAGCTTTTCCTTTGATGATAAAATATCTTTATGGAGATTTTCCAAATCCGCCAGATCCTTTAGTGTATGCATTCTACGGTCCATTATTAGGTTCTGCCAGCCGAATTGCGTTTGGATTTGTTGCAGATAAAGTTGGCGGAGCAATTTTAACGACCATTACAGGTCTGGGAATTTTAGTGGGATCAATACTTTTAGTAACAGAAGGATTAGTTGCGCCTACAAGTATGGAGCAGTTTCCTCTTTTTGTAACGGTAATTTTAGCCATGTTCTTTTTTACAGGAATTGGAAATGCGGGAACCTTTAGACAATATCCAATCATTTTTAAAGAAAATGCGCGCCAAGCTGCAGGAGTTATCGGTTGGACAGCGGCAATCGCGGCTTTTGGACCTTTTATTTTTTCTAAATTGATAGGGAATAATATTTCTGCAAATGGCACTGTAAATCAGTTTTTTATTGGCGTTGCTTTATATACAGTATTGGCAACGGCTATCAATTGGTGGTTTTACAATCGTAAAAATTGCGAGAAGCCAAGTTAATAGGCAATCATTAAATTTTAATTTAAGATGAAAGAAAGAACATTTAATACGAAAGCGTTATTAATTGCGACGGCAGCTTCGGTTTTTATGGTTGTATTGGTTTTTTATGGATCAAGAAAACTGCAGAATTTTGATGCGGCACTAGTAACCTATCTCTTCGGAACTCTATTTGCGTTTTTTGGAGTTGTCTATCGCTATACCGTTTGGCTGCAGCGCCCGCCAACGTGGATGTATTTTAAACGCGGCATCAATTTTCTATTTACAGGAAAAGTATTCTCGCATTTATGGTTTCTGACGAAAGAATCGGTTGAGAATATTGCTTTTCAAAAAATTATTTACCCAAGAGGGAAATACCGTTGGATAGCGCATTTCTGTATTGCAATTGGCTGTTTATCTGCTTTTGCCATAACTTTTCCGCTGACATTTGGATGGATTCATTTTACTTTGGCTCCAAATTCCATTTCAGTTTACGAAGCCCATTTTTTTGGTTTTAAAGTGATGGATTTTGAATTGGGTTCCATAATGGCATTTTTGACTTTTCATGCCTTAAACTGGTCTTCTTATTTGGTTATTATTGGCTCTCTTTATTATTTAAGACGCCGTTTAACCAATCCGGGATTAATTGCGACACAAACCTTTGAAGGAGACTTACTGCCACTTCTTTTATTAATAGCAATTTCAGTAACAGGTTTATGCCTGACATATTCCTATCAGTTCATGAAAGGATTTGCGTATGATTTCCTAGCTGTAATTCACGCCGTTACGGTTATTATGTTTTTGATCTGGATTCCGTTTGGGAAATTCTTCCACATTATTCAGCGTCCAGCTCAGATTGGAGCACATATATATAAAAAGGAAGGAATGAAAAAAGGAATGGCAATCTGTCCCGAAACAGGAAAACCTTTTGCCACACAGCTTCATATTGATGACTTAAAAATAGTGACAAAACAGCTGGGTTTTGATTTTAGCGATGATGAAGGCAATTCGCATCTTGACTTAAGTCCGGAAGGAAAAAGAGACCGTTTGGCAAAAGCACATTTAAAAGCAAGATTAGAAGGTGGAAATTTATTTGGATAGAAAAAAAAGTTTCAGGTTTAAAGTTTAAAGTCACGCACAGAACCTGAAACTTGAAACTTGAAACAAAAAAAACAAAATTAGACATGGCAAAACTACCCGTATCAACTGAAAAAATAATCGAAGATTTTGGTCCGCATTTGAATTATTCACCAAAAGAAGGATACCCTGGGCGTGACGAGCCAGACAAAACGGTAAAAACACATTGCTGTTTCTGCGGCATGCAGTGTGGAATCCAATTAACGGTAAAAGACAATAAAGTGGTCGGTTTTGAACCTTGGATGGAATTTCCTTTCAATGAAGGCCGTCTGTGTCCAAAAGGGGTTCAGCGCTATCTTCAAAATAATCATCCCGACAGACTTTTACATCCAATAAAAAGAGAGGAAGGTAAAGGTTTTGAAAAAATGTCTTGGGATGATGCGATGGATAAAACCGTTTCTGAAATCAAAAGAATTCAGGAAAAATACGGAAAACATGCTTTTTCGATGCTATCAGGAGTTTCGCTTACGAATGAAAAAAGCTACTTGGTTGGAAAATTTGCCAGAGTCGCTTTAAAAACCAGAAATTTAGATTACAACGGACGTCTCTGCATGGTAAGTGCGGGCGCGGGAAATAAAAAAGCATTTGGGTTGGATCGCGCTTCTAATAATTATTCAGATTTAGAATATGCTGAGGTTATCATTGTCGCAGGAGCGAATATTAGTGAGACATTTCCAACTTTAACCCATTGGATTTGGAAGGCCAGAGATCGAGGTGCAAAACTTATTGTAGTCGATCCGCGTGTTATTCCATTGGCAAGAACAGCTGATATTCATCTCGATGTAAGACCAGGAACAGATTCGGCTTTATACGGTGCCATGCTGAAATATTTAGTGGATCATGATATGCTCGATCATGATTTTATAGATAATTATACTTCGGGATTTCAGGAAACTATTGATGCTGTAAAAGAGTATACTTTAGAATGGGCAGAAGAGATTACAGGTATTTCTAAAGAAAAAATAAAAGCTGCAGCCGAGTTGTGGGGAAAAGCAAAAACAAGCTTTCTGCTTCACGCTCGCGGAATTGAGCACCATTCAAAAGGTGTAGACAATGTGGTAGGCTGTATTAATCTGGTTTTGGCAACAGGCAGAATTGGAAAACCTTATTGCGGTTACGGAACCATTACGGGACAAGGAAACGGACAGGGCGGAAGAGAACATGGACACAAATGCGATCAATTGCCGGGAAATAGAGACATTGAAAATCCGGAACATAGAAAGTACATTTCTGAGGTCTGGGGAATCGATGAAAAAGATCTTCCTGGAAAAGGGCTTACGGCTTATGAAATTATTGAAGCGATTCACAGAGACGAAATTAAGGGATTGATTTCGATTTGTTTCAATCCGCTGGTTTCGCTTCCAAACAATAATTATGTGCGTTCGGCTCTTGAAAAATTAGAGTTTTACGTCTGTATCGATTTCTTTTTGAATGAAACCGCGCGCCACGCCGATATTGTTCTCGCTGGATCTTTACAGGAGGAGGAAGAAGGAACCACAACTTCTGCAGAAGGAAGAGTAATTAGGATAAGACAAGCAGTGACACCTCCGGGAGAAGCAAGAACAGACACTTCTATTTTATTGGAAATCGCTGAAAGATTGGGAGAAAAAGACAAGTTTACTTATGCCAATAGTGAAGCTATTTTTAATGAACTTCGTGTAGCTTCAAAAGGAGGAACAGCAGATTATTTTGGAATTACGTATAAAAAAGTAGAAGATCATATGGGCGTTTTTTGGCCCTGTCCGACAGAAGATCATCCAGGAACACCGAGATTGTGGGAAGACAGGAAATTTAAAACTCCAGACGGAAAAGCGCATTTCAATCCCGCACCGTACAAACTGCCGGGCGAAGTTACTGACGAAGAATATCCGATAACCTTAACAACAGGACGTGTGGTTTCGCAATATTTAAGCGGAACTCAAACTAGAAGAATTGGAAAACTCGTAGATCAGTTTCCAGAACCGATGTTAGAAATTCATCCTGAAATGGCTCAGAAATACAATATTCAGCAGAGAGAATTGGTAAAAGTTTCAACTCGAAGAGGAGAAGGAATTTTTCCTGCGAATATTGTAGAAACGATTAGAAAAGATACCGTTTTTATTCCGTATCACTGGCCAGGGAAGAAATCGGCTAATCAGTTAACGCCTGGAACTTTAGATCCGATTTCTAAAATTCCAGAATTTAAAGTCTGTGCCTGTAAGTTGGAACCATTAGGAGAAATAGAAAATTCATCAGAGAAATCAAATGCTTATGCAAGTGTTTAATCTATAAAAACAAGTAATTATGAATGTAACCAATTATAATAAAAACGAAGAGTTTTTTGTAGACTTACAAAGATGCATAGGCTGTAAAGCTTGCGAAATGGCTTGTGCAGAATGTGAAACCAACGGTCAGGAATCGATGATTCATGTCAATTATGTAGAACGTGAAGTTACCATTCAGACCACGGTTCAGGTTTGCATGCATTGCGAAGATCCAGTTTGTGCTAATGTTTGTCCAGCCGATGCAATTTCGCAAGACGAATTTGGAGTGGTTCATACTGCCAATACAGAACGCTGCATTGGCTGTTCCAACTGTGTAATGGCCTGTCCGTTTGGAGTTCCGAAGAAAATGGAAGAATACGATTTGATGATGAAATGTACCATGTGTTACGACAGAACAAGTGTTGGCAAAAAACCAATGTGTGCAACGGTTTGCCCGAGTGGCGCATTGTTTTACGGAACTCGCGCTCAGATAGAAGAAATGCGTCCAAATAGTACTCCAGTAAACTCATTTGTTTTTGGAAAAGAACGCGTAAATACAAAAGTAAATATCATGATGCCAAAAGGCAGTACGGAATTACGAATATTCTAAATCTAAAATCCAATGTCTAAAGAAGATAATTTACAAGAAAACTGGAAGAAGGATTTTCCATATAAAAAACAAGAATCCACGCAAGTGAGCCGGCGCGATTTTGCCAAATTCCTAACGCTGGTTTCTGGCGGTTTAATGGTTGGCAGCGGGTTGGTGGCTGCAAAAGCGTATCTATTGCCAGGTGAAGAAGTTGTCGGCGAACATTTTGTATGTGAAATAAAAGATATTCCGTTAGGCGGAACAAGAGGTTTTGTGATTGAAGGAAGCACTATTCCGTATATTTTGGTGCATTTGGAGAGCGGTATGTTTAGAGCTTTCGAGCAAAAATGTACGCATCTTTCGTGTGCGGTTTATTATAAACCAAATTCGGGAATTATTCATTGTCCGTGCCATGAAGGTTCTTTTGATGCTTTGACTGGAGATGTTATTGCTGGACCTCCGCCGAGAGCTTTGCCTCAATTAGAAGTAGTTTTAAAAGGAGAAAAGATTTTTGTGAAAGCTTTTGAAAATAAAGAAAGTTAATCGTTTAAAATAAAAATTATGAGTACATTTAGAAGAAGTCAAAATCAGGCAAATCCGAATAAGTTGAATGTTATTCTGTCTACTTTAATATTTGTTTTAATCTTAAATGTAAGTATTCAAATCTGGTTATTGTATGCCGCTTTAAATAATGCATTAGATCATAATAAAGAAATTTTAATTCCAGCATTTGTAGGTTCTCTTACTTTATTTTTGATTGGTTTTGGATGGCTGTATTATCTGCCAAAAGGAAATTTTAGAAATAATAAAACATAAAATTATGAGCTCAAATCTTGGCGCAAACAAAATTGCTTTTTTCTCGACCCAGCCTTACGATAAAACGTTTTTTAATCAATACAATGAAAATTTTGGTTTTCAATTGATTTTTTTTGAAACACAGCTTAACCCGCAAACAGTTGCTTTAATTGAAGAATGCGAAATTGTTTGTGTGTTTGTAAATGACATTGTGAACGAAATTGTGATAAAACAACTGGCCGAAAAAAAGGTAAAAATAATTGCTTTACGTTGTGCTGGATTTAATAATGTTGATTTAGAAGCAGCAAAAAAATATGATATAAAAGTCTGCCGTGTTCCCGCCTATTCTCCGCAAGCAGTTGCAGAACACGCAATGGCTATGATTTTAACTTTAAACAGAAAAACGCATAAAGCCTATAATCGTGTTCGTGAACAGAATTTCTCTCTAAATGGATTGTTGGGTTTTGATTTGTTCGGAAAAACAATCGGAATTATCGGAACTGGAAATATCGGAAAAGCATTTTCTAAAATAGCAATAGGCTTTGGCTGTAAAGTTTTGGCGTATGATATTGTAGAAAGTGAAGAAATGAAAAAAGACGGAATTTCTTTTGTTGGTTTAGAAGAGATTTTCAAATCGAGTGATATTATTTCACTTCATTGTCCACTAAACGATCAGACGAAACATGTAATCAATACAACTTCAATTTCTTTTATGAAAGAAAGCGTTATGATCATCAATACTAGCCGTGGCGGATTAATAGAAACTTCATCTGTCATTGAAGGTTTAAAAGAAAGTAAAATTGGTTATTTAGGAATTGACGTTTACGAACAAGAAGAAAAATTATTCTTCAGAGATCTTTCTGCAGATATTATTCAGGATGATGCCATTCAACGCTTAATGAGCTTTCCAAATGTTTTAGTTACGGCGCATCAGGCATTTTTTACCAACGAAGCTTTAACGCAGATTGCATTAGTGACTTTCAATAATATAAAATCATTATTGGCAGAAAACGATATTGAAAATAAAGCTGCTCTTTTGGTTTAGAAAACGCTTTGTCGAATATTTTTTGTAATTTAAAGGAATGAAAAGGAGTGAATGAAATTTAAATTTTCAAATTATGAAAAATATAATCGTAACCATAATCGGATTTTTGGTGCTTTGTTCTTGTGAAAATAAGGATAAAAGGAAAGAAAATATAGTAAAAGCAATTGCCCTTGATACATTGTCTAAAACAGTTGCAGGCACAGCAAATTTGAACGAGAAACCTGTAAAAGATATAGAAACGGTAAATATGATAAGAGAGCAACTTTTGGTTCTTTTAAAAAGCGATCTACCATCATTAAAAAAAGAAGAGCGTTTTTTCTTTTATGATGCTTTCGATTTAAATAATGACAAGAAAGAGGAATATTTCGTCGGTTTTTCCAATTCGTATTTCTGCGGAAGCGGTGGCTGCTCAGGCTTTATTTTAAATAACAATGTAAGTTTAATCAATAAATTTTCCGTAACTGATTTTCCGATTTTGATTGCTCCAACTTCAACCGAAAATTTTTCTGATCTCTTAATGAAAAGTGGAGGATTGTATCATTTGGTTAAATTGAAAAGCGGAAAATACCCTTCAAATCCTTCGATAGAAGAAAAATGGAATGGCGAAGTTCCAAAAGAAAGTACAAAGGTTTTGGATATTTATGAGCAGAAAATGGAGAAGTATTCGTTTTAAATGCTTTTTGAAATTAAGAGTTTGTTAAGTACTTAGAGTCTAAATAAAGCATATATTTGCAATATATTTACAAATAAAACCCTTAAGTGATGTTGTTAAACTTCAGAGTATCTAATTTTCGTTCCATAAATGAAATGATAGAATTGTCAATGATACCAGCTGATTTAAAAAATTCAGCAAACGTAATCAAGAAGATAAATCCTGATGCAACTAAAAATAAAGACTATTATGGCCTAACATCTGCTGCTATATACGGGCCAAATGCAAGTGGAAAAAGTAATATAATCAGAGCTCTTCATGAGTTTAAAGAATATATCAGAAATTCCACTGATAATAAACCAAATGATACTATCAAATTATTTAATCCATTTCACTTATGTGAGGCAAACATGTTAAAACCATCTTCTTTCTCGCTTGACATTTTAATTGAAAATGTTTTACATACTTATTCTGTTGAAGTTTTTCAAAAAAAAGTTATGAACGAATCGCTTTTCTTTTATCCTAAAGGGTTAAAAGTTAAAGTTTTTGAAAGGAATGAACAAACATTTAATAAGGGTAATGGGTATGAAGGTATTTTTGAAACAATAAAGCAGAGGACTACTGAAAACCAATTGTTTTTGGGTAAGGCAGCTATTGAAAATGTTGAAATAGCTAAAAGTGTTTATGAAAGAATTTCTTTGTTACTTATATTTACAACCGATCTTTTTCATTCAGAAAGATTCAATGAGGCAGCAAACAGACATCTATTCAGGAGTTTTGAGGGAGAAAGTTTAATTTTAGATTTGTCAAGATCTTTAATACAAAAGTTAGATACGCAAGTTGTTGATTTTGTTGAAAAAGATGGGGGCATAAAAACGATACATTTGAATGATAAGAATGAGAGAATTGAATTCGAGTTTTCAGATGAGTCTTCAGGAACACAACGAACTATATCCTTCTCTCCATTGATTTTTTTGGCTTTAAGATATGGAGATGTTATTGTGGTTGATGAATTTGAAAGAAGTTTACATCCCGAAATAGCGCAATATATATTAAGTCTGTTTAATGACCCAGAAGTAAATAAAAATGGTGCACAATTTATATTTGCAACTCATGATACAATCTTATTAAGCCCTGAAAATAATTTACGAAGAGATCAGATTAATTTAGTAGAGAAAAATTCAAAAGGTGAAACAGAATTATATACAGTTTCTGATATTAAAGGAATTAGAGAGGGTAATTTTGAAAAGTGGTATGTTGAAGGAAGGCTAGGTGCAGTTCCAAATATTGCAAAAGAAACTTTTAGACATGAATTAATTGAATTTATAAATTCATAATCATGGCTAAGAGACCTAAGAATAATTTTAAAATTAGAAATTTCAATTCAAAAGTTTTAATCCTTTGTGAAGGGTTAACTGAGAAAAATTACTTTAACGCTTTTAAAGAAGATTTGGGTTTGCCAAAAACTATTGCAGTAAATATTTTTCAAAGTAATAAAGTTGATTGTAAAGGAGTTGTTGAAGAGGCAATAAAGAAAGCAAAACGAGATGGTTTTGAAGAAATATTTGTAGTTTTTGATCATGATAATCAAGCAAAGAGAGATGAGGCTTTTAAATTAGCTTCTGATAAAAATATCAAAGTTGTTTTTTCAAGTATTTGTTTTGAGTTATGGTATCTTTTTCATTATAAAAACTCTACGAAGGCTTTTGCATCAGAAGCAGAGTTGGAAAGAGAACTAAAGAAATGTGCTGGAATGGAGAATTATGAAAAGAACAATTTCAAACATTATTCAATTTTAAAAGATAAAATAACAATTGCAAAATCTAATACTGAAAAGAGCAGGTTAACTGTTGTTCAAAATAATGAAGATATAGAAATTTTTAATTTAAATCCATTCACTAATGTAGATGAATTGGTTGTTTATTTGGAAAATCAAAAAGACAAGTAATAAAAAAAGGAGCTTCAATAAAAGCTCCTTTTTAAATTTTATATGATTTTAAAGGAATTTACCCAACTAGTTCCACAAACTTAAACTCACCATCAACGACAACCTTAGTCAAACCGTGTTTAGATAAATTTTTCATAGAAGCATCCCATTTTTTACCGCTTAAGTTAGCAGAAACTTTTAGCTGAGATAAATCCATTTTATTTTCATTTCCTTTCAAAAGAGTAATAATTACTTTCTCTTCTTCAGTCAACTCAATTTGTGCTTGTTTTTTCTCTGGACGCATTTGTGGGAACAATAAAACCTCTTGAATAGAAGCATTATTAGTTAAATACATAATCAAACGATCCATTCCAATTCCCATTCCAGAAGTTGGAGGCATACCGTATTCAAGAGCTCTTAAGAAATCTTCGTCGATAATTCCATTTGCTTCATCATCACCTTTTGCAGCCAAACGCATTTGATCTTCAAAACGCTCTCTTTGGTCAATTGGATCATTCAATTCAGAATATGCATTTGCGATTTCTTTTCCGCAAACCATTAATTCAAAACGCTCCGTCAAATCTGGATTATCGCGGTGCTCTTTACAAAGCGGAGACATTTCTTTCGGATAATCGGTAATAAAAGTTGGCTGAATATAATTTCCTTCGCATTTAGCTCCAAAAATCTCATCAATTAGTTTTCCTTTACCCATTGTTTCGTCAACCTCAATTCCCATTCCTCTAGCAGCTTCGAATAATTCCTGTTCTGTTTTTCCAGAAATATCAAAACCAGTAAAATGCTTGATAGAATCCGTCATGGTAACACGAGCATAAGGCGCTTTAAAGTTGATTGTGTGCTCGCCAAAAGTAACTTCACTCGTTCCATTTACGGCAATTGCACAATGCTCTAATAAACCTTCAGCAAATTCCATCATCCAGTTGTAGTCTTTATAGGCTACATATATTTCCATTGCAGTAAATTCAGGATTATGCGTTCTGTCCATACCTTCATTACGGAAGTTTCTAGAGAACTCATAAACACCTTCAAATCCACCAACAATTAATCTTTTTAAATACAATTCGTTTGCAATACGCATGTAAAGCGGAATGTCAAGCGAGTTGTGATGCGTAATAAACGGACGCGCAGAAGCTCCACCAGGAATTGATTGTAAAACCGGAGTATCAACTTCCAAATATCCAGCGTCGTTAAAATAACCACGCATTGCAGTAAATAACTTTGTACGTTTAATAAAAGTTTCTTTAACCTGCGGATTTACCGTTAAATCTACGTAACGCATTCTGTAACGCAATTCGGCGTCGTTGAAAGCGTCGTGTACATTTCCTTCTTCGTCCACTTTTGGTAACGGAAGAGGGCGTAAAGTTTTGCTCAAAAATGTAAAACCGTTTACACGAATACATTTTGCCCCAACTTGAGTAGTAAATAATTCACCTTCAACACCAATAAAATCTCCTAAATCAGTTAATTTTTTGAAAACTTGGTTGTATAAAGTTTTATCGTCGCCTTCACACAAAACATCGCGGTTTACGTACAATTGAATACGTCCTTCGCTGTCTTGTAACTCAGCAAAACAAGCTTTACCTTGATCACGAACACTCATCAAACGTCCAGCAACAATAACCTTCTTACCTTCTTCAAACGTTTCCTTTATCTGCTTTGATGTATGATCTACAGGAAAAAGATTTGCCGGATAAGGGTTGATACCCAAGTTGCGTAAGTTCTGAAGTTTTTCTCTTCTAATGATTTCTTGTTCTGATAATGCCATTTTTGCTTTATTTTTTAAGTGTGCAAAGATAAAAAAAAGAATGTAGATTTTAGAATGCAGATTTTAGATTTTTTGCAGCATCAAATTATTGGGTTTCAATCAACTTTAGTCCCGCTATCCGCTTGTATCTTTTCCTTGCTAAAGAAGCAAGAAAAAGGATACCGCTTCTATCGGGGCTAGTTTAGAAGTTTATGTTTTCAGAACAAGTTTTAGTTGGAGCGTAGCGACTAAAAACTTAGTATCTTCGCCCGAACAACCTAAATCTAAAAATATGAAAAAATATTTACTCTGTTTTATTGTATTAATTTGTACGACAAGCTGCATGTTTAAAGAAAAGATGACCATAAATGAAAATGGATCAGGGACTTTTTCATACGGATTTGACATGTCTCCAATGTTTAAAATGGGATTTAAAAGCAATGATTCGATAAAAAAGAAGCAGGTATTGGATACTGTTTTTACTTTTAAAGAGGTTTTTGCAAAAGCAAAGGACAGTATTGCAAAACTATCAAAAGAGGATCAGCAAAAAATAAAGGCACTTGAAAAGTTTCAAGTTGCATTCAAAGTAAATGAAGATAAAAAACAATTTGAATTTAATATGGAATATAATTTTCCATCATCAGACAGTCTTAAAAATATGGTTTCGCCTCTTGAGGGGCTTGAAGCAATGCCAAAATTAGGACCAGGTAAACAATTAGGAGCTTTAAGTGCAGTTCCAGAAGATGAAAAGAAAAAAAGTAGATTTACTTATAACTATGACGGAAAAGTCTTTGAAAAGATATTGGTAGAAGGAGATGCTGTTAAATCAAAGAAAGTAAAAAAGAAAAAGGAGAAAGAGGAAGACAATATCTTTACAAAACAAATGGATGAATATATGAAGGAATGTAAGTATTCTTTGGAATATCATTTTCCAAAAAGGATAAAAACGGTTTCATTTAAGAATGCAGTCATTTCAAAGGATAGAAAAAGTTTTACGCTGGATATTCCAATAAAAGAACTTCCAGACGATGAAAAAGATATGGATTTCAAAGTAGTATTTGAGAATTAATCAAGATACTTAAGGCATAATAAAACAATTGAAAATACTCTTTGTATCTTTGGTAAAAAATATACTACGATGAAATTATATCAATTACTTAGTTTTTCTTTTTTAATAGCGACATTAACCAGCTGCACTTTTACCGAAAATATTACGATCAACGAAAACGGAACAGGAAAATTCTCTGTAGACATGGACGGTTCTGCTTTAATGGAAATGGCAGGAGATCAAATTGCCGGTCAGATGGGAGACGCTAAAAAAGATATTGATACAACTTTTACTTTCAAACAAATATTTGAAGAGAAAAAAGACAGTATTGCTAAGCTGTCACCAGAAACGCAGAAAGAGCTTAAAAAACTGGAAAATTTTGTAGTAGCCACAAAAATGAGCTCAGAGAAAAAACAGTTTCTAATGACTATGGGAACTGATTTTAAAAATGTAAATGAGTTGCAAGATATTTTACAAACTCTAGGAACATTACAGAAATTAGAAGGAACTGCAAATGCTACGCCGCTTGGCAGTGGTTTTGGAGACAACGGAAGTAAATTAAGTTATACGTACGACGGAAAAAAATTTACAAGAAAAGCAGTAATCGATCAGCAAAAACTGGCAGCAAAAGCAAAAGATACGGCTGGCGATATGTCAAAAATGATGTTTGCTTCTTCTAATTATATTGTAAAATATCATTTTCCAAAAAAGATAAAGAAAGTCTCTAATCCGAATGCTTTGTTTAGCGACGATCGAAAATCAATTACAATTCAATATTCTTTTACGGATTATATGGAGAATCCTGACAAACTTAACTTTGATGTTGAGTTTGAAAAATAACTAAAATGAACAAAAAAATCCAACTTCAGGATCTTGGCAAAAAAGACTATAAATCGACTTGGGAATATCAAGAGGAAATCTTTAAAGACATAGTCGATTTAAAAATCAAGAACAGAAGAGAAGAACTAGATCTGCCAACGCCAAATTATTTACTTTTTGTAGAACATCCGCATGTTTATACGTTAGGAAAAAGTGGCGATTTGGAGAACTTATTATTAAACGAAAAACAGCTCGAAGCCAAAGGAGCGACTTTTTATAAAATCAACCGCGGTGGCGATATTACTTATCACGGACCAGGACAGATTGTCGGTTATCCGATTCTTGATTTAGAAAATTTCTTTACCGATATTCATAAATACCTGCGATTGTTAGAAGAATCGATTATTCTAACTTTAGCAGAGTATGGTTTGGAATCGGGCAGAAGCGAAGGCGAAACTGGAGTCTGGCTTGGTGTAGGAACTCCGTTTGCCCGTAAAATTTGTGCAATGGGCGTTCGCGCTTCAAGATGGGTAACGATGCACGGATTTGCTTTAAACGTAAATGTCGATTTGGGATATTTTGATAATATTATCCCGTGTGGCATTCGCGGAAAAGGCGTTACTTCTTTGAATGTAGAACTTGGTGTAGAAAAAGTAGATGAAGACGAAGTAAAAGCTAAAATTATCAAACATTTGACAGAGCTATTCGAAGCAGAATTCATTAAAAAAAACAAATAATTCAAGTATGGAAAATGAAGATAAAAAATCATTTTTGGAGCATTTAGCTCTTCCAGAAAAAGAATTACAAGAGTTATTGATTATTTCTCAGTTTAACAAAATAGCCAAAGGAGATTATTTTATAAAAGAAGGCCAAGTGCCTCGTAAAATGGCTTTTCTTGTAAAAGGTTTGTTTCGATATGTTTACACTCACGAAAACGGAAACGAATTCACTAAAAATATTATAGCCGAAGGGAATTTTATAAGTTCTTATTCGGCTATGATTTATAATACACCTTCCTATTTTTCTATAGAAGCTTTAGAAGATTCTGAAATCTTAGAAATTGAATATTCAGATTGGATTGGAATGAAAGAAAGAAATCCTTTTTGGAATCTCTTTTTAATTCAAATTCTCGAAAAAGCATTTTATATAAAAGAAAAGCGAGAAAGAGAATTACTTCTTCTAGATGCCGAAAAACGATATGAAATTTTTACTGCCGAATTTCTAGATGTTGAAAATCGAGTTTCACAGCAAATTATAGCTTCTTATTTAGGCATTCAGCCAGAGTCTCTTAGCCGACTCAAAAGAAAAATCAAGAGTTAACATAGGTCAATGTAATTCTTTACAACGCAAACTATTTTTGATTTCTAATTTTAAAAAAATGAAATTATGGAAATCTCAAATAGCACCATTGTCATTACTGGTGGAAGTTCTGGCTTAGGACTTGAAATGTGCCGTCAGCTGATAGAGAAAGGAAATAAAGTAATTGCTTGTTCCCGTTCTTTAGAGAAACTGAAAGAAGCTCAAAAGCAATTGCCCGATTTGGTTGTTTACAAATGTGATATTGCGAAGGAATCTGAATGCGAAGATTTTGCGGAATGGCTTCGAATTAATTATCCCCATATTAATGTTTTGATCAATAATGCAGCTATTGTACATAAAATTCATTTTATGAACGATCCCTTTTCTTTAGAAAAAATGGTTGATGAATTCTCCGTCAATTTAAATGCGCCAATACGACTGATAAAATTGCTGTATCCTTTTTTAATTCAAAATCCGAATCCTAAAATTATCAATATTACTACTGGATTGGTTTACGTTCCGAGAGCAACTTATCCGTTTTATAATGCTGCAAAAGCGGGATTGCATTCTTTTACTCAAGTTTTGAGAGAACAACTGAAACAAGAGCAAGTTAAAATTATCGAAATATTATTTCCTGTAGTTGATACGCCTTGGCATAAAGGAAATCCTCCGAAGATTGCCATTTCTCCTCAAAAAGCAGTTTCTGAAATGCTAAAAAGTATATCTCGAAATCAAACAGAAATAAGAATTGCTAAAGTAAAGTTGCTTTATTTTCTTTTTAGGATAGCTCCTCGATTTGCGTTCAATAAAATAAATAGCCTTTAAAATGTTTCTAATTTGTGTCTAATTATAAGTTTTAAAAATCGTAGACAGCGTGCTTTTTTTAGATGAAAAGCGTAATTTTATTAGGGATTTATGCTAAATTTGAGTACTTAGTATTAAGAAGTTAAATTTTATATCTGATTGCTTATGAGAAAAATCTACCTATTCTGTTTTCTTTTTGTGCTTAATGGTGTTTTTGCCCAAAAGAAAGATAAATTATATCCAGTTGCAGTTTATGAAAAAGTGTGGCAGGAAAAAAACAGCGATACCAGATTAAAGATGATCAAATCGATTTGGTTAGAAGACAGTACTTTTGAAGATCCTTCGGCTTCAATAAAAGGAATTGCGGCTTTTAATAATGTTATCAACGAATTTTACAAGAAAAACCCAGATGCTGTACTAACGTCGGGACCTAAAATTGTAAAAGACAATTATGTGACTTGGGAGTGGAAAGTTCTGGATTCTAAAAACAATCTTGTTTTGGCAGGAAGAGATTTTGCGCGTTTGAATGGAAAAGGTCAGGTGAGCAAAATTATTGGTTTTTGGGATAAAGGAGCAACTTTGTCTGAAGCGGATATTTTGAAAAACCTAGAAGCAGACAATCTAAAAGTGGTAGCGAAATATTACGAAAGTCTATTTAAAATAAGAAATCTGGATGCTTTAGAAACTGTAGTTGCAGACGGCGCAGTTTATAATCAAGCTACAGGTTTGCCTTACGGAGGAACTTATGTTGGTTTTAGCGAATGGACTAAAATGTTTGCAAAATCGGCTGAGTTTTTTGATCTGCAAATAGAAAAAGAACCGGTTTATTTTAGCGATGCTACTAAAAATGAAGTAATCATGTATTTTACGATAAATTGCAGATCTAAAAAATCGGGGAAAACAATGTCGGTCCCCATTTCAGAACATTTTGATCTGAAGGACGGTAAAATTACAGCTGTGAGACCGTTTTATTACGATACCAAACAATTTGCTGAATTTTTAAAAAGCAAAAAATAATAAAAGAAAACGACCATAAAGGTCGTTTTTTTATTGAAAGAAATCGAGTTCCAACTGTTCTGGCAACAGTCTGAAACTCATTCTATGGTATTTTGTAGTCCCGAATTCTTTAATGGCTTCTCGGTGCTCTTTTGTTGGATATCCTTTGTTTTGTTTCCAATTATACATCGGGAATTCTTCATGAATTTGATCCATGTACTCGTCACGATACGTTTTGGCTAAAACAGAAGCGGCAGCAATGCTTAAATATTTCCCATCACCCTTTATAATACTTTGGTTTGGAATCGATTTTAGAAGAGCAATTTCATCTGGAGAAAACTGTTTCCCAAAAGTGTTTTTTAGTCCAAGTTTAGCATTCAAGGCGCGATTTCCGTCAACAATTATAAATTCGGGAACGTGCTTTAATTTTAAAATGCATTCCTGCATTCCTTTCATCGAAGCGTTTAAAATGTTTATTTCGTCAATTTCGTCTGGAAACAAATGTGTTACAGAAAAACACAAAGCTTCTTTTTCTATAATTGGCCTTAAAAGCGTTCTGGTTTTTTCAGACAATTGTTTACTGTCGTTCAGAATTTTATTTTCAAAATGTTCAGGTAAAATTATGGCAGCGGCTGTTACTGGGCCAGCCAGACATCCTCTTCCTGCTTCGTCTGTTCCGGTTTCTAAGGCAAATCCTGAATAATTAAGTTGTAACATTTATGCTTTTTTATAAATACAAATATTGTGTTTTTTTATTCGGATTCGCAAATGTCGATAACGATAAAAAAACTTTAATAAATTGTTAAATAAATTTTTAAAAATCGACTGAATTAACATTTGCGAAACAAAATGATCATTTAAATCAATAAAATAACAAATTGTTTTGTCAGTTTTTTATCCACTATATACGCTTTTTATTGTTAAGTAAAAAGCGTTTTCTACTAAAACTATGTTAATTAATTGTTAAAATTAAATTAAATAGAATCATTCTAATTTTATGTATGTGTCTGATATTGTTGTAGTTTGTTTAAAAAAATGCTGAGTTTTCGTAATTTTCTTGAAGTATCTTTAAAGCGAAAACGTTTTAGCGTTAAATGGGTGTGTTGTTATTTTAAGAAAATATTAAGATGTTTGCCGGATACTAATTCAAAATTTTTTAAAATGAAACTTAAGTTAAATGGATTCTTAGTGCTTTTAGTGGCGCTGATTACGCAACTAACCTTTGCGCAAGAAAGAACTGTTTCGGGTGTGGTTTCCGATAATGCAGGAATGCCTCTTCCAGGTGTGAGTGTATTAGTTAAAGGAACTAAAAGCGGAACGCAAACAGATTTTGATGGAAAATTTTCTATCAAAGCAACGTCAAGCGAAGTCTTGGTTTTTACTTACATTGGAATGAAAACACAGGAAGTTGTAGCTAGCTCTACAGCTTTAACTGTAAAATTGACTAGTAATACTCAAGAATTAGAGAGTGTTGTAGTTACTGCCTTGGGTATTAAAAGAGAGAAAAAATCTCTTGGATATGCTACTCAGCAAATAAAAGGTGAAGATTTAGTTGGAGGAGTTTCAAGCGCAAACTTCCTTAATGATCTTTCTGGTAAGGCTGCCGGGGTATATATTAGAAAAAACACAAATTTTGGTGGATCTACAAACGCAGTTTCAAGAGGGGTTAAAAACCTTACTGGAAATAACCAAATGCTTATTGTTGTTGATGGTATGCCTATTAATAACCAGAACGTGAACTCAAGCAATGGAGCACAAACAGCTGGTGCACGTAATACATACGATTATGGTAATGCTGGTATGGATATTAATCCTGATGATATCGAGTCAGTAAACGTGTTAAAAGGTGCTGCTGCATCTGCTTTGTACGGTTTTCAGGCTGGTAATGGTGTAATTATGATTACTACTAAAAAAGGAAAAGCTCAAAAAGGGATGGGAGTTACTATCTCAAGTGAGTTTGGAGTTGGTACTGTTGATAAAAAAACGTTCCCTGTTTACCAAAACAAATACGGACAAGGGTATGGACCAACGTATGATGCTGCAGGAAACCCAAAAGGTGTTCCGGTTGGGCCAACAGGTGCATTTTTTGTTATCGATAAAAACGGTAACCAAGTGGTAAGTACAACTGATGACGCTTCTTACGGTGTTGCATTTGATCCAAGTCTTTCAGTTTACACTTGGGAATCATATACTCCATATTCTTCAAAATTTGGACAAAAATCTCCATGGGTAGCGGCTAAAAATGGTCCAATTACATTTTTTCAAACTGCTCAGACATTCAATAACTCAATCTCTTTTGAAGGAGGTACTGACAAAAGTAACTTCGTAATCAACTATAATAACTATAAAGAGACTGGTATTTTGCCAAATAGTGAATTGAAGAAAAATAATGCAAGTATTAAATTCAACCACAAATTAACTGATAAACTTTCTGCAACTGTTTTTGCAAATTATTTTGCACAAGATACACAGGGTAGAAATACTACTGGTTATGGTGGTGATAATATCATGGGAACATTCCGTCAATGGTGGGGAACTAACGTAGATATTCAATCTCAGAAAGAAGTTTTCCAAAATTCAGGAGGACAAAATATTTCTTGGAATATGGCAGACCCTTCTAATGGAAATACCAATCCTAAATATGCTGATAATCCATATTTTACAAGATATAGAAATTATCAGACAGACGAAAGAAATCGTTTCATCGGGTATGGTCAGTTAGATTATAAAATTACAGATTGGTTAAATGCTACAGGAAAAATCAGTACAGATTCTTATTCAGAATTGCGTGAAGAAAGAAAGGCGGTAGGATCTTTGGCTGCAACATTTGGGATTAACCGTTTAGCTGTTGGTTCAGGATACCAAAAATATACTGGGATGTTTTCTGAGCAAAACTATCAGTTTACATTGAACTTCAATAAAAAACTGACTGAAGATTTCTCTTTGACAGGTTTGGCTGGTTATAATGCTTTAAGAACAAGACGTACTTCTACATTGTCTTCTACAGATGGCGGACTTATTATTCCAGGAATCTATGCATTATCAAATTCAGTAAATGCTTCTCCGTTCCCAATTGAGGTTGAAGAGAATTCAGCTGTGAACAGTGTTTATGCTTCTGCGTCATTAGGATTCAGAGATTTCCTTTTCGTAGAAGGTACAGTACGTAATGATGCATTCTCTATGTTGCCAGAAGGTAATAATGATGTAAATACATACTCTGCTTCTGGAAGTTATGTTTTTACAAAACATGTTAATGCTCCATGGTTAACTTTTGGTAAATTAAGAGCAAGTTATGCAGAAAACCCACAAGGAAGTATTGAGATTTATGCATTGCAAGATGCCTATACTAAATTTAATCCATACGGTACAAATCAGCTTTATTCAAGACCAAACATTGGAAATAATCCAGATTTGCACCCTGTAAAAACTAAATCTGAAGAAATTGGTTTAGAGATGCAATTCTTTGACAGAAGATTAGGTTTTGATGTGAGTGTTTATAAAACTTTAAGTGAGGATCAAATCTTTCCAGTAGACTATTCTACTGCAACAGGTTACTCTTCTAAATTTGTGAATGCAGGATCTGTTGAGAATAAAGGTGTCGAGGTAATGTTCAATGCAACGCCTATCAAAACAAATGACTTTTCTTGGGATATTAACGTAAACTGGTCTAAAAATGAGAATACAGTTGTAGCTTTAACACCTGGTGTTGATGTATTAACAATTGGTACATTCCAGGGCGGTGTTAGTATTGTGGGTACAAAAGGAAATCCTTATGGAGACATCCTTGGTAAAGATTATGTCTACAAAGACGGACAAAGAGTAACTAAAAATGGAGTTTATTTACAGACAGCAACTACCAATAATGTAATTGGTAATGTTACTCCAGACTGGATTGGTGGTATTCGTAATAGATTTGCTTATAAACAAGTTTCTCTAGGTTTCTTAATTGATGTTCAAAAAGGAGGAGATATTTTCTCTCTTGATCAGTATTATGGACAAAGCTCTGGTTTATATACAACTACAGCAGGAAACAATGAGTTAGGAAATCCTGTAAGAAACACACTTGCTAATGGTGGAGGTGTTATCTTACCTGGAGTAAATGAAGATGGAACTCCTAATACTACAAGAACTCCAAGTCCTGAGGTAGCTGGAAGTATCTATGGTTATAATAATAACCCACAAAAAGCATTTGTTTACGATGCAAGTTACGTGAAATTAAGAGAGGTAAGTATTACTTATAGTTTCCCTAAAAACATTATAGCTAAAGCAGGTTTGAATGATTTACGTCTTTCTTTAGTAGGTTCTAACTTATGGATCATCAGTAAAAATCTTCCAGATGCAGATCCAGAAAGTGGTCTAAGTTCAGGTAACTTATCAGCAGGTTATTCAGGAGGTTCACTTCCTACAACAAGAAATATTGGTTGTAACCTAACATTAAAATTTTAAATCATGAAAAAAGTACTTTTATTAATGTCTGTGGTGGGTATGATGGTTTCGTGCAGCCAGGACATTACAGATATGAATGTTGATCCTAAAAGACCAACAACAACCAAAGCAGAATTTTTGTTTACAAATGCGGAGAAGAAATTAGTCGATCAAATGGTTAGCACTAGTGTGAATAATAATGTTTTTAGATTATTTGCACAGCAATGGACAGAGACGACTTATCCGGATGAAAGCCAGTATAACATTACAAACAGAAAAATTCCTGATACGCACTTTTTGGTTTTGTACAGAGATGTTCTAGCAGATTTTCATGATGCAAGAGTTATGATTGCAGCAACAGCTACAGCAACTCCTGCAGATGAGGCAACTAAGCAAAATAAATTAGCCCTTATCGATATTTTAGAAGCTTATGCTTATAGCGTATTGGTAGATACTTTTGGAAACGTTCCTTATTCTCAGGCAATTGATATTCAAAAATATCCTTTACCAGCTTATGATGATGCAAAAACGATCTATCAAGATCTTATCAAAAGATTAAGTGCATCTGCTGCAGTTTTAAAAGCAAATAATACTGTAGCTAACTTTGGTTCTGCAGATATTATCTATTCTGGTAATGCTGCAAGTAATGCTAAATGGGCAAAATTTGCTAACTCGTTAATCATTAGAATGGCAGTTAATATGTCAGATGTTGATCCTGCTTATGCAACTACTCAAGTTCAAGCAGCTCTTGCTTCTGGTGCTTTGGCTGGTAATCAAGATAATACAAAGTTGACTTATTTAACTACATCAGGAAATCAAAACCCATTATATGCTGACTTAGTAACAAGTCAGAGATTTGATTTTATTCCTGCTGAGCCTTTTGTTTCTGCAATGGATGCTGTTGTTCCTGGAGGTGACCCAAGGATGCCTAAATATTTTACTAACTTAACTTCTCCAGCTCCAGTTATTCCTTCAGGAAGAACTTTCGTAGGGGGAACTTATGGTGCAGGTAACGTTTATACATCATATTCTCAGATAACTTCAACATTAAACAATCCAGTTTTCCCAGGAACTATCTTTGATTTCGCTGAGTTGAATTTCTTATTGGCAGAAGCTGCTGAGAAAAATTTAATTCCAGGTGGTTCTGCTCAAGCAAAAGTTTACTACGAGGAAGGTATTAAGGCTTCTATGGCAGACTGGGGAGTGACTAATACTGCTGCTATTGATGCTTACATTGCAAGTCCAAAAGTAGATTATAACAATGCTTTAAGTGGAGCAACATATAAAGAGAAGATCGGTAATCAAGCATGGTTTGCTCTTTATAACAGAGGATACGAAGCATGGACGTCTTACAGAAGATTGGATTTCCCAGTTTTAAAAGCGCCTCAGGCAGCTATCAACAAACTTATTTTTACAGTGCCTGTTAGATATACGTATCCAGGAGTAGAAACAAGTATCAATAAAGCAAACTATACTAAAGCTGCTGCTGATATTGGTGGAGATTTATTAAACACTAAATTGTTCTGGGATAAGTTCTAATTTTAGAATAATCCATAAGCAATGAAGTTGAAGATTTAAAATAATTATACCCTCTTAAGGGAATAAGAAAAATAAATATTTTGATTTTTTTTGAAAGCCCCGTATACTTTTGTATACGGGGTTTTCGTTTCCAAAAGACCGAAATTATTTCAATTTCATATTATATATTATGTTTTTTCGTTTATACCTTTTTATCTTACCTTTGCTTAGCAAATTTGTCAAAATAAATTTATACAAAGCCATCAAATGAGAATATTCATTTTTTTATATCTATTAGTTGTTCCAACATTATTGTTTTCGCAAGAAAAAAAACCAGCTTCTAAAAGTAATTTAGATATGAATTCGGAATATTCTAGTATTACGGATACTCTAAAAAAGAAAAAGAAAAAAATAGCGACAATAGACCAATATAAAATTGTCACTTTAGAACACGATACCATTTATGCCGATACATCGCTGACTCTTAAAAGTGCTTACAGACAAAATCATCTTAGGAAAGATCTTTTTGGTCTTCAAGAATTTTCTAATATTGGACAGCCTTTAAATACGCTACAATATAGCTTGACAAGTTTTTCTCCGTATCCAGAAATTGGTTTTACCGGAAAACATTCTATTTATATGCAAGCAGATCAAATTAGATATTATTCTGTTGCAACACCTTTTACAGAGTTGTTTTTTAATACTACTATTAATAAAGGACAGAATGTAGATTCTTTTATCACGTTAAACGTTTCTAAAAACCTAAATTTCTCGATTGCTTACAAAGGATTAAGATCAGAGGGAGACTATATTAATCAGTTGGTTAGTGCAGGAAATTTAAGAATTACAACCAGTTATGCTACAACTAGCAGACGATATGCAATAAACGCACATTTTGCGAATCAGGATATTTTAAATGAGGAAAATGGAGGTATTACAAACGATAATGATTTTGAAAGCGATAATCCAGATTATAAAAACCGACAAAGATTGCAGGTTTATTTAACTGATGCAGAATCCTTTTTAAAAGGAAGAAGATTGTTTTTTGATCATGCTTTCAGAGTAAATCCGAATGATGGAAGCAATAATTTATACATTACGCACCAATTTAATTACGAGTATAAAGCTTACGAATATAAACAGCCAACCATACTTTCAAGTGTAACTGGTAGTGATGGCACGACAAAACGCATACCGCGATTTGGAGATTCGTATGCGGCAAGTAATATTAATGATCAGACTAAATACGAAAGACTATATAATAAGGTAGGTGCAGCTTATGAAAATTCGCTGTTAGGTAAATTCATATTTTTTATAGACGATTACAGATCTAATTATAAGTACAACCGAATTATCGTGGATACAGCCCGAAATGCAGTTCCAGACAATTTGTTTTTGCAGTTTAATAATTTTGGTGCTCAGTACGAATACCAAAAAAACAAATGGAATGGTAGATTTTTATATTCAAGATCAATTACCAATCAATCTCTTTCAGATTTAGATGCTAAACTGCGTTACGATATGAGCGAAAAAATCAAGTTTGATTTTAGATATCGCAATATCAATAAGTTGCCGAATAATAATTATAATTTGTATCAGAGCAGCTGGATTCAGTATAATTGGTCGAATGATTTTAAGAATGAAAAAATTAATTCATTAAGTGCAGAAATTACAACACCTTGGCTGACAGGTCAAGTTCAATACACCGTTTTAAACGATCATTTATATTTTAAGGATGATGCCTCAGCTGCGCAGAAAGCAGCTGATATTCAAATTGTAAAACCTTTTCAATACGGAAATGCAATTAATTATTTAGAAATAAAAGCAAGCCGTGAATTTAAATTTGGAAAATTTGCTTTAGATAATACCCTTTTATATCAGAAAGTAGATCAGTCAGATTTAATTTTAAATGTACCCGATTTTGTAACTAGAAATACATTCTATTATTCTGGTCATTTCTTTAAAAAGGCATTGTTTATGCAAACGGGACTTGTCTTTAATTATATGACAAAATATTATGGAGATGATTATAATCCTGTAATCGCAGAATTTTTTGTGCAGCAGGATAAAAAAATCGGAGGTTTTGCAACATTCGATTTCTTTGTGAATGCGAGAATACGCCAGACCCGTTTTTATTTAAAAGCCGAACATTTTAATGCTTTATTTTCACAAAGTAATTATTATGCAACGCCTAATAATCCGTATCGTGACTTTGTGTTGCGTTTTGGTTTGGTTTGGAATTGGTTCGAATAAAAAAGAGTTGAAGATTTATTATAAAATCAAATATTTAAATAATACAAAATGGACTTTTCAAATAATATTTTAGAAACAATAGGTAACACGCCGCTTGTAAAACTCAACAAAATTGTTGCTGAAATTGATGCGTTAGTATTGGCAAAAGTCGAAACCTTTAATCCTGGTAATTCTGTAAAAGACAGAATGGCTGTAAAAATGATTGAAGACGCAGAAGCAGATGGCCGACTAAAACCTGGAGGAACTATTATTGAAGGAACTTCAGGAAATACAGGAATGGGACTTGCACTTGTGGCAATCGTAAAAGGATACAAATTAATTTGTGTGATCTCAGACAAACAGTCTAAAGAAAAAATGGATATTCTTCGTGCTGTTGGTGCAAAGGTTGTCGTTTGTCCTACAGATGTTGAGCCAACAGATCCACGTTCTTATTATTCAGTTTCTAAGCGTTTAGCAGAAGAAACACCAAATTCTTGGTATGTGAATCAATATGATAACATGTCAAATTCTTTGGCACATTATGAGCAAACTGGACCGGAAATCTGGAAACAGACAGACGGAAAAATTACACATTTTGTGGTAGGAGTGGGAACAGGAGGAACGATCTCTGGAGTTGGAAAATATTTGAAAGAAAAAAATCCGAATATTAAAATCTGGGGAATTGATACTTACGGTTCTGTTTTTAAAAAATATCACGAAACAGGAATCTTCGACGAAAACGAAATCTACTCTTATATAACAGAAGGTATCGGAGAAGATATTTTGCCTAAAAATGTTGATTTTTCTTTAATTGATGGATTTACAAAAGTAACTGATAAAGACGCTGCCGTTTACACTAGAAAGATTGCTCTTGAAGAAGGAATTTTTGTAGGGAATTCAGCTGGAGCTTGTATAAAAGGTTTATTACAGCTGAAAGAGCATTTTAAACCAGAAGATGTTGTTGTGGTATTATTTCACGATTCTGGAAGCCGTTATGTTGGAAAAATGTTCAACGACGACTGGATGCGTGAGCGCGGATTCTTAGAAGAAAACGTAACAAAAGCCGAAGACGTTATCAAAGATCATATCGATAAAGAATTGATCGTTGTACGTACAGAAGAGCTAGTTTCGCATGCAATTGAGCGTATGCGTAAATATAAAATTTCGCAGATTCCGGTTGTAGATATCAACGGATTTGTTGGTTCTGTAGACGAAACAGATTTATTTAGAAGCTACGTTGCCGATAAAAACGTTGCCGAAAAACCAATTAAGGACGTAATGGGTAAACCTTTCCCGATTGTAAAATTAGGAACACCAATTGAAGAAGTTTCAAAACTTTTCAGCAAAGAAAACGATGCTGTTTTGGTTGATTTAGGAAACGGACATCATCACATTATCACGAAATATGATATTATTGGCTCAATAAAATAAGCCATTTCAAATAAAAAAATCCATAAACCCTTATTGTAATTCAATTGGGTTTATGGATTTGTCTTTTAAAAATAGAATATGAATTTTACAGCTATTGATTTTGAAACTGCAACAGGATATCATCCATGTTCGGTAGGTATTGTTACAGTCGAAAATGGAATTATCGTTGATGAATATGTGTCTTTAATAAAACCGCCGAACAATGAATATAATCCGTTTACAATTCGCGTTCACGGCATTTATCCAAAAGATACTGCTAATGCAAAATCTTTCTTTCAAATTTATCCCGAAATTGAAAAACGACTAAAAAACAGAGTTGTCGTAGCACATAATGAAAGCTTTGATCGTAATGTTTTGATGAAAACAATGCTGTTGCATGGTTTGAATTATGAAGATTTAAATATCGCTTTGAAATGGGAATGCACAGTCAAAATATATAAAGCTAAAGGCATCAAGCCAACCAAATTGAGCGATTGCTGTCGTGAGATGGAAATTCAGCTCAATCATCACGAAGCTTTATCTGATGCAAGAGCTTGCGCAAAGCTGTATATGCTTCGTTAAAATATTTTTTTATTTTGTAAGAATAATATTAAAATTTAATTACTTTTAGATTTTGTAATCATACTATAAAATCTAAATGAAAGAAGGCTTCCTTCATTATCTCTGGAAATTCAAGAAATTTGATACGTTGAATTTGAAATCTGTTCAAAACGAACTAATTACCATTATTAAAACAGGTGATTATTTAGAACTTTCTGGACCTGATTTCTTTAATGCTCACATAGAAATTGGAAATCAAAAATGGGCTGGCAATGTCGAGATTCATTTAAAATCTTCAGACTGGTACCTTCATAACCATGAGAAAGACCCTGCCTATAAAAATGTTATTCTTCATGTGGTTTGGGAGAATGATACTGCTATTTTTAGAGAAAACAATACAGAAATACCTATTTTGGTTCTTAAAGATTATGTTTCAAAAGAAATAATAGAAAATTATACCGCATTGATTGCTCCAAAAACATGGATTTCTTGCGAAAGAGAATTAAAGCAAATTGATGGTTTTGTTTTCAAAAACTGGCAGGAAAGATTATTTTTTGAGCGTTTAGAGCGAAAATCTACGTTTATTTATCAATTACTGGAAGAAACTAATCAAGATTGGGAAGCGGTTTTATTTTGTCTTCTCGCTAAAAATTTTGGTTTAAATATGAATGGAAATACTTTTTTGCAAATTTCTAAAGTAATTCCTTTTTCAGTCATTCGAAAAGAAAGCTTTGAAGTCGAAAATTTAGAAGCGCTTCTTTTTGGAACTTCAAATTTATTAGAAGCAGAAAAAGAAGACGTTTATTATAAAGACTTAAAGTTTCGTTACTTTTATCTATTACATAAATATCAAATAGAAAAAACGTATACAGATCCACTTCAATTTTTTAAACTTCGTCCAGATAATTTTCCGACGATTAGACTTTCTCAATTGGCGGCTTTATATCATAAACACCAAAACCTGTTTTCTAAAATAGTTGATTTAAAATCTGTTACTGCTGTGTATCGTTTGTTAAATGTCTCTGCAAGTTTGTATTGGCAAAATCATTATATGTTTGATAAAGAAAGTCCGAAGAAATTAAAAATGCTTTCTAAATCATTTATAGATTTAGTGATTATCAATACAATTATTCCGCTTCAGTTTGCCTATTCAAGTATTATGGGAGAATCAATTGCTGAGGACTTAATTGATTTTATGAATGAAGTCACTTCTGAGAAAAATGCCATTATCGATAAGTTCAATTCGTTCGGAATTAAGTCTAAAACTGCATTTGAAAGCCAAACCCTATTAGAACTCAAAAATGAATATTGTGAGCGTAAAGCTTGCTTAAAATGCGCAATAGGAATAGAGTTGCTTAAAAATAATTAGCGAATTAGAAAATTTGATAATTAGATAATTGTTATTTTTGTAAATCTAAAATCTAAAGTCATAAATCTAAAATATAGATGTCAGCAATTTTAAAACTTAAATTCTTCTTCGAAAAATATGGTTTCCATGTTTCTTCAAGATTAGCAGATAAACTCGGAATGCGGGTAACAAGCGTGCGATTGTTTTTTATCTACATTTCCTTTGTCACAGCCGGTTTAGGATTTGGAGTTTACCTGACTCTGGCTTTCTGGATTAGGCTAAAAGATTTAATCCGTTCCAAAAGAACTTCAGTATTCGATTTATAAAAAAAAAGGCTCCAAATTTACGTTTGGAGCTTTTTTTTATTTTTATGAAGATGTATTTATTATTCTTCGCTTGTTGTATTATTAAGTTTAGATCTTTTCTTGCTATATCCAAAGTAAACTAAAATACCAATTATAAGCCATCCAAATGATAATAATTGAGCATCTAAACTTAAATTGAAAATTAAATAAGAATTGATCGCGATTCCCAAAACAGCAATAACCGGAAGAGCAGGAACTTTAAATGTTCTGTTTAATCCTGGTTGTTTTACTCTTAAAATCCAAACCGCGATACAAACCATAGTAAAGGCAAACAAAGTACCAAAACTTGTCATATCTGCCAATTTGTTGATTGGAGTAAAAGCAGCAACCGTTGCAATAATACCACCAAGAATCATTAAGTTCGTTTTTGGTGTTCCAGAAATTGGGTTTACTTTAGAGAAAACTTGTGGAATTAAACCATCTTTAGACATTCCAAGGAAAATTCTAGATTGTCCCATAATCATTACCATTAATACAGAAACTAAACCAATAGTAGCTGCAACAGTAATAATAGAACCAGCCCAACCTTGTCCAGCAATATCAAAAGCATAAGCAACAGGAGCTTTAATAGCTTCAGGATATTTTCCTAGCGGGTTAAAATCTTGGTAATTCATCATTCCAGTTAATACTAAAGAAACTAGAATATATAAAGTAGTACAGATTAATAAAGAAGCGATGATTGCAAAAGGAACATCTTTTTTAGGATTGATAGCCTCTCCAGCTTGAGTAGAAACAGCATCAAAACCAACATAAGCAAAGAAAATTGCAGCAGCTCCAGAAATGATTCCTCCAATTCCGTAAGCATTGTGAGTAGTTTCTTTTTCAATAATTTGAGTGGCTTCAGGAATAAATGGGCTCCAGTTTGCAGTATTGATGAAGAAAAGACCAGCAACAATTACAAAGATTACTGCCGAAACTTTAAGGATTACAATAGCATTATTGGCTTTGGCAGCGCTTTTTGTTCCTTTAATAAGTAATGAAATAACTAAAATAACGATCAAGAAAGCAGGAAGATTCATAGAGAAACCTTCTCCAGTATAACTTGCAGGATCTGTTGTAAGCCAATCAGGAAGTTTTATGTGAAATAATTTTAGCAATTTATTAAAGTATCCAGACCAGGAAACCGCTACAGTCATGGATCCCATTGCATATTCGAGAATAAGTCCCCATCCAATAATCCAGGCAAAAATTTCTCCAATTGTACCATAAGCATACGCATAAGCAGATCCCTCTACAGGTAAAATTGATGCAAATTCAGAATAGCAAAGAGCCGCAAAAACACAAGCAATACCTGCGATGATAAACGAAATTGCTAATGCTGGACCTGCATGGTAATAGGCTCCAGTACCCGTTAATACAAAAATTCCTCCGCCAATAATGGCACCAACTCCAATTGCAGTAAGGCTCCATTTTCCTAAAACCCTTTTTAAATCACTTTTTTTCATATCGGCCTCAAAGGCAGATATTGGTTTAACTCTCATTATTGACATACTATATAATATTGGTTTATTGTTATTAAGTGCCAAATGTATTGTTTTTTGTAAAAAATAAAAACAATTATCATCTTTTAAGTTATAAAATGTTTCTTTTTTTTACAGTACTCGTAAGAAAGATTCTCTAAGTATTGATATTCATTAAATTAATTGGGGTTTTGTAACAGATTCGATAATTTTTTAAAAACTACTTTTCTTACTAATTTTCTTAATAAATTTGAAAGATTTTTCTTAAATTGTTTTTTAAAAGTATTTTCTATCATGAATTTTAAGTTTCTCAATAAGTATTTCCATTTTACAAAACAGCAGCGAATAGGCATTTTTATGCTTTTTGTTCTAATAATCGGTTTGCAGCTGGTTTATTTATTCGCTGATTTTAATATTTCAGAAACCAGTAATGTAGAAAAAGAGCAGTGGCTAGCGCTGCAATCAGAAATCGATCAGGAGAAATTAAGTCTTACAAGCGCAAAGCCGGTGGTTTATCTTTTCAATCCAAATTTTATTTCAGATTATAAAGGCTACAAACTCGGAATGTCTGTAGAAGAAATTGACCGTTTAATGGCATTTCGCAAAGAAAATAAATATGTAAACTCAGCAGAAGAATTTCAAAAAGTTACAGGAATTTCAGATTCATTATTAAACAAAATTTCTCCTTTGTTTAAGTTTCCAGATTGGAAACAGTATAAAAGTAATTCCCCTGTAGAGAAAAAAGAATTTGCTGTAAAAAGCTTTCCGAAAAAAGAAAAGCTCCCAATCTTGGATATTAATCAGGCAACTCAAGAAGATTTGATGAAAATTTACGGAATAGGAGAAGGACTATCTTCTAGAATACTAAAGCAAAAAGAAATCTTAGGAGCATTTGTGTCAATGGAACAAATGAAAGACATCTGGGGACTTTCGCCAGAAGTCATAAATGAATTGAGTAGCCATTTTAAAGTTCAAATCCCTTCAAATATGAAGAAAATAAATGTAAATGAGGCGTCACTAAAAGAATTAGCTCAATTCTCATACTTTAAATATGGACTTGCAAGAGAAATAGTAAAATATAGAAGTATGAACGGAAATTTTAATAATATTGAGGATTTAGCAAAAATTAAAGATTTTCCTGTTGAAAAAGCAAAAATAATTAGTTTATATTTGGAGTTCTAAAAGAAACTAACTCATGAACTTTGATTACAACGAAACACAACTAATGATCGCACAGTCGATAAAAGACTTTGCAGAAAAAAATATTAGACCTTATATAATGGAATGGGATGAAGCGCAAATTTTTCCGATTCCGTTGTTTAAGCAACTTGGCGAGATGGGCTTCATGGGCGTTTTAGTTCCAGAAGAATATGGAGGTTCTGGTTTGGGTTATCATGAATATGTTACAGTAATAGAAGAAATTTCAAAAGTAGATCCTTCTATCGGATTGTCTGTTGCGGCTCATAATTCTTTATGTACCAATCATATCTTAACTTTTGGAAACGAAGAACAAAAGAAAAAATGGCTTCCAAAACTGGCTACGGCCGAACATATAGGAGCTTGGGGATTGACAGAACACAATACAGGCTCTGATGCTGGAGGAATGAATACTACGGCAGTTAAAGACGGAGATCACTGGATTGTAAATGGAGCTAAAAATTTTATTACACACGCAATTTCGGGAGATGTTGCAGTTGTTGTAGTGAGAACTGGTGAAAAAGGCGATTCTAAAGGAATGACCGCTTTTGTTTTCGAAAAAGGCATGAAAGGCTTTTCATCAGGGAAAAAAGAAAATAAATTAGGAATGAGAGCAAGCGAAACAGCCGAATTGGTTTTTGATAATTGCCGTGTTTCCGATGAAAATAGATTAGGCGAAGTTGGCGAAGGTTTTGTTCAAGCCATGAAAATTCTTGATGGCGGAAGAATCTCTATTGGTGCCTTGTCTTTAGGAATTGCAAAAGGCGCGTATGAAGCTGCATTGAAATATTCAAAAGAAAGACATCAGTTCGGACAGCCAATTAGTAATTTCCAAGGAATCTCTTTTAAGTTGGCAGACATGGCAACAGAAATTGAGGCTTCGGAATTATTGCTTCATAAAGCCGCTTTCTTGAAACAAAAACATAAACCAGTTACGACATCAGGCGCTATGGCAAAAATGTATGCCTCTGAAGCATGTGTCAAAATTGCTAATGAAGCCGTTCAGATTCATGGAGGATATGGGTATACTAAAGACTTTCCGGTAGAAAAATTCTACAGAGACTCTAAATTGTGCACAATAGGAGAAGGAACAACCGAAATTCAGAAACTTGTTATTTCTAGAAATTTGTTGAAATAAAATATCATTTTGGGCGTGCCCCTAAAAACAAAAGCATTTAGCAAACGCGTAGAAGCTTTTGTTTTTAGGGTCGGGCTTTCCACTATAATCTTTTTGTTTTTAAAGAAAAAACAAAAAGGATTTCCGTTGCAATCCCTCACGCATACTCGGTTAAATCGAGTTTAGTGAAAATAATTCAAAATTTATAAGTCATAATTCATAATTAATACATACATTTGCAGCCTTAACGAGAGGAGGTGTCTATATTATGTTAATTATACCAATTAAAGACGGAGAAAATATCGATAGAGCATTAAAGCGCTATAAAAGAAAATTTGATAAAACAGGAACTGTTCGTCAATTAAGAGCACGTACTGCTTTTATTAAGCCTTCTGTTATCAAAAGAGCTCAAATCCAAAAAGCGGCTTACATTCAAGGCTTGAAAGATAGTTTAGAAAGTTAGTATTAGCTTTTCGAAAATAATTACCGTTAGTGGTCAAAATGTTTTAATTTTGATGCTAACGGTTTTTTTATGCTTAATTTTTAGATTCAATGAAAACGAACAAAGAAGCTTTTTCAGATTATCTTTTATTAGAAAAGAAGTATTCTTCACATACGGTTGGGGCTTACTTAAATGATATAATGTCCTTTGAGCTGTTTCTGAAAGAATCTTTTGATCAGGAAAATGCTGATTTGGTAAATTATAGTCAGGTGAGAAGTTGGATTGTTTTTTTGGTTGATCAGAATATTTCAAATGTGTCTATTAATAGAAAAATGGCTTCTTTAAAAGCTTTTTATAAATTTCTTTTAAAGACCAAACAGATTGAAATTAATCCGATGCTGAAGCATAAATCTTTAAAAACGCCAAAAGTAATTCAGATTCCTTTCTCAGAAAAAGAATTGCAAGATTTGCTTACAGTAATAGATGTGCCTGTTGGTTTTGAAGAAATTCGGGATAAGCTTATTGTGGAGATGTTTTATGTTACAGGAATGCGTCGGGCGGAGCTGATTCACTTGATGATTAAAAATGTAGATCGCTCAAATAATACAATTAAAGTTTTAGGGAAAAGAAATAAAGAACGCATTATTCCAATCTTGCCAATTATTGCAGATCAAATTGACTTATATATTAAAGAAAGAGATGGTTTGGAAAGTGTGGCAGATTATGACTATTTTTTTGTTTCGAAAAAAGGGTTAAAATTGAGTGAATCTTTTGTTTATCGTTTAATAAATTCATACTTTAGTAGGGTCTCAGAAAAGGTAAAAAAAAGTCCGCATGTGCTTCGGCATACTTTTGCAACTCACCTATTAAACAATGGGGCAGATTTGAATTCAGTTAAAGAATTGCTAGGGCATTCTAGTTTGGCGTCTACTCAGGTTTATACTCATAATAGTTTGGCGGAACTTAAAAAAGTGTATAGAGGTGCGCATCCAAGAAATAAATAGCAGTTCTAAATGTTAACCCTAAAATTTTTATTATGAAGGTAGATGTTCATGCAGTTAATTTTACTGTCGACAGAAAATTGGTCGATTTTATCCAGGAAAGAATGGGTAAGCTAGAGAAATACTACGATCGAGTGGTTTCATCAGATGTTTTTTTGAAAGTGGAAAGAACGAGTGATAAAGAGAATAAGATGGTGGAGATAAAGATTAATGTTCCTGGTGATGATTTTCTGGTAAAAAAACAGTGTAAAACATTTGAAGAGGCGGTTGAGCTTTCGGCAGAATCGTTAGAACGTTTACTTGTAAAAAGGAAGGAAAAAATTAGAGCACACATTTAATTGAAATTTTTTTTAAAAAATGTTTTGATTAAAAGATAAAATAGCTACATTTGCAGTCCGTTAGAAATAGCGGACTTTTTTAATGTATTCGCCGATGTAGCTCAGCTGGCTAGAGCAGCTGATTTGTAATCAGCAGGTCGTGGGTTCGAGTCCCTCTATCGGCTCAGAAAATTTCAAATACGATTTGAAATTGGTTCTTTAAAATAATGGAATCATAAATTATTAGGGGAGATACTCAAGCGGCCAACGAGGGCAGACTGTAAATCTGCTGTGTGAACTTCGCAGGTTCGAATCCTGCTCTCCCCACAAAACAAGAAGTCGAGATTTGGTATTGTAGATTTTGGAAGAAAAATCTGAAATCTAAATTCTGAAAATCTAAAATCAGAACTCTCTGCCGGTGTAGCTCAGGGGTAGAGTGCTTCCTTGGTAAGGAAGAGGTCTCGGGTTCAAATCCCGACATTGGCTCAAGTAAGTAGGAAATTGAAAATTAATATATAACTAAGATTAAAAATTAAGTAAAATGGCAAAGGAGAATTTTAATCGTTCCAAACCGCACTTAAACATAGGTACAATTGGACACGTAGATCACGGAAAAACTACATTAACTGCTGCAATTACAAAAGTATTGTCAGATGCTGGTTACTGTCAAGCAAAATCGTTTGATCAAATCGATAACGCTCCAGAGGAGAAAGAAAGAGGTATTACTATTAATACATCACACGTAGAGTACGAAACTGCTAACCGTCACTACGCTCACGTTGACTGTCCAGGTCACGCGGATTACGTAAAGAACATGGTTACTGGTGCTGCTCAAATGGACGGTGCTATCTTAGTAGTTGCTGCTACAGATGGTCCAATGCCACAAACTCGTGAGCACATCCTTTTAGGACGTCAGGTTGGTATTCCAAGAATCGTTGTTTTCATGAACAAAGTGGATATGGTTGATGATGCTGAGTTATTAGAGCTTGTTGAAATGGAAATTAGAGATTTATTATCTTTCTACGAGTATGATGGAGATAATGGTCCTGTAGTTCAAGGTTCTGCTTTAGGAGGATTAAATAATGATCCAAACTGGGTACCTAAAATTATCGAATTAATGGAAGCTGTTGATGCTTGGATCGAAGAGCCAGTACGTGACGTAGCTAAACCATTCTTGATGCCAGTTGAGGACGTATTTACAATTACAGGTCGTGGAACTGTTGCTACAGGTCGTATCGAAACTGGAGTTGCTAACACTGGAGATCCTGTTGAAATCATTGGTATGGGAGCTGAAAAATTAACTTCTACTATTACAGGAGTTGAGATGTTCCGTAAAATCCTTGATAGAGGAGAAGCTGGAGATAACGTAGGTTTATTGTTAAGAGGTATTGATAAAGCTGATATCAAAAGAGGTATGGTTATTATTAAGCCAGGTTCAGTAAAACCACACGCTAAATTCAAAGCTGAGGTTTATATCTTGAAAAAAGAAGAAGGTGGACGTCACACTCCATTCCACAATAACTACCGTCCACAGTTCTACGTACGTACAACTGACGTAACAGGAGTTATTTCTTTACCAGCAGGTGTAGAGATGGTAATGCCAGGTGATAACTTAACTATCGAGGTTGCTTTATTAAGCCCAATCGCTATGAACGTAGGTTTACGTTTCGCTATCCGTGAGGGTGGTAGAACAGTTGGTGCTGGTCAGGTAACTGAAATCGTAGAGTAATTCTATTAAAATAAATAAAAAGCCAGTTGATTCTTAATTGAAACAACTGGCTTTAATTACGGGCGTAGTTCAAGGGTAGAATAGCGGTCTCCAAAACCGTTGATGGGGGTTCGAATCCCTCCGCCCGTGCAATAAAAAATATATCAAATGACAAAAGTTACTAATTATTTATCAGAGGCTTTCGAAGAGTTAAAGTCAAATGTTACTTGGCCATCTTGGGCTGAAGTTCAAAAATTGACAATTGTTGTGGCTGTATTTTCGATTTTATTCGCTTTGGCAACATGGGGAGTAGACGAATTTTTTGCAAAAGCTTTGGCTGGATTTTTTAACTGGTTAAAAGGATAATTTTTTTGTGATGGCAGATAATAATGTGAAAAAATGGTACGTAGTTAGAGCGGTTAGTGGTCAAGAGAATAAAGTGAAAGCTTATATCGAGACTGAGATTGCGAGATTAGGTATGGAGGATTATGTTTCTCAGGTTTTGGTTCCTACTGAAAAAGTAGTTACTGTAAAAGATGGGAAAAAATCATCTAAGGATAAAGTGTATTTTCCTGGATATGTTATGATCGAAGCTAACTTGGTTGGTGAGATTCCTCATATTATTAAGTCAATTACTAGTGTTATTGGATTTTTAGGAGAGACAAAAGGCGGAGAACCTGTTCCTTTGAGACTTTCTGAAGTAAACCGTATGTTAGGTAAAGTAGATGAGTTGGCTGTTAATACAGATACTCGTTCTATTCCATTTAGCGTTGGAGAAACGGTTAAGGTTATTGATGGACCATTTAACGGATTTAACGGATCTGTTGAGAAAATCAATGAAGAAAAGCGTAAGCTTGAGGTAATGGTTAAGATTTTCGGAAGAAAGACTCCATTAGAGTTAAGCTTTATGCAAGTAGAAAAAGTATAATTTTTTGTTACACTATAATAAACCATTGTAATCGCTTCCATTGATTACAGTGTTAAATTTTTTAAAAATGGCTAAAGAAATTAGTAAGGTAGTTAAACTACAAGTTAAGGGAGGTGCTGCGAACCCGTCGCCACCGGTTGGACCTGCTTTAGGAGCTGCTGGGGTTAACATCATGGAGTTTTGTAAGCAATTTAATGCTAGAACTCAAGATAAACCTGGCAAAATTTGTCCAGTGCAAATCACTGTGTACAAAGACAAATCATTTGATTTTGTTGTTAAGACTCCTCCAGCAGCAGTTCAGTTAATGGAAGCTGCAAAGCTAAAATCTGGTTCTGGTGAGCCTAATCGTAAAAAAGTAGCTAGCGTTACTTGGGAACAAATTAGAACTATTGCTGAAGACAAAATGCCTGACTTAAACGCTTTCACAATCGAGAAAGCTATGAGTATGGTTGCTGGAACAGCTAGATCTATGGGTATAACTGTATCAGGAGATGCTCCTTTTTAATTAAGAAAAAGAAATGGCAAAATTAACAAAAAAGCAAAAAGAGGCTGCTTCAAAAATTGAAAAGAACAAATTATACTCTTTAAAAGATGCTGCGGCATTAATTAAAGTTGTTGCTTCTGCAAAATTTGATGAGTCTGTTGATATCGCAGTTCGTTTGGGTGTTGATCCAAGAAAAGCGAATCAAATGGTTAGAGGTGTAGTTACATTACCTCACGGAACAGGAAAAGACGTTAAAGTATTAGCATTGGTTACTCCAGACAAAGAAGCGGAAGCTAGAGAAGCAGGAGCAGATCACGTTGGTCTTGACGATTACTTACAAAAAATTAAAGACGGTTGGACAGATGTTGATGTGATCATTACTATGCCTGCTGTTATGGGTAAATTAGGTCCATTAGGTCGTATTTTAGGACCTAGAGGTTTAATGCCAAACCCTAAAACAGGTACAGTAACTATGGATGTTGCTAAAGCTGTTCAAGAAGTTAAAGCTGGTAAAATTGACTTTAAAGTTGATAAAACTGGTATCGTTCACGCTGGTATTGGTAAAGTTTCTTTCGGAGCTGAGCAAATCGTTGAGAACGCACACGAAATTATTCAAACATTAATAAAACTTAAACCAACTGCTGCTAAAGGTACATACATTAAAGGTATTCACCTTACAAGCACAATGAGTCCTGCTATTGCATTAGACCCAAAAGCAGTATAATTGGTAGTTAAAAATTTTTAGTATGACTAGAGAAGAAAAATCAATCGCGATTGAAAATTTAACTGCGCAGTTAGCTGGTACAAATATCATTTACATTTCTGATATTTCTGGTTTAAACGCAGAGACAACTTCAAACTTACGTAGAGCTTGTTTTAAAGCAGGTATCAAATTAGAGGTTGTAAAGAACACTTTGCTTGCAAAAGCAATGGAAGCTTCTGATAATGATTATGGTGATTTACCTACAGTTTTATCTGGTAACAGTGCTATCTTCATTTCTGATGTTGCTAACGCACCTGGAAAAATCATTAAAGATTTCCGTAAGAAATCTGATAAACCAGTTTTAAAAGGAGCTTACATCAATTCTGAAGTATATATTGGAGATAATCAGTTAGATGCATTAGCTACAATTAAATCTAAAGAAGAGCTTATTGGAGAAATCATTGGATTATTACAATCTCCAGCTCAAAGAATTATTTCTGCTTTACAAAACAAATTCGCTGGAAGCGAAGAAGAAGGAGCAGAGTAATCAACGTAAGGGAGCTTGCTTCCTTATTGCTTAATTAGCGCACAATAATTAAATTATATTTTTTACACAAATCATTTTAAACGATAGAAAAAATGGCAGATTTGAAACAATTCGCAGAACAATTAGTTAACTTAACAGTTAAAGAAGTTAACGAATTAGCAACAATATTAAAAGATGAGTACGGAATCGAGCCTGCTGCTGCTGCTGTAGTAGTTGCTGCTGGAGGTGGAGACGGTGCTGCTGAAGAAGCACAAACTGAATTTACAGTTGTATTGAAAGATGCAGGAGCTTCTAAATTAGCTGTTGTAAAATTAGTTAAAGAATTAACTGGTTTAGGTCTTAAAGAAGCTAAAGATGTAGTTGACGGTGCTCCAAGCAACGTTAAAGAAGGTGTTTCTAAAGAAGAGGCTGAAGGTCTTAAAAAATCTTTAGAAGAGGCTGGAGCTACTGTTGAGCTTAAATAATTAAACTCAGTTTAAGAACTAGGTTTAGGTCTTGGGTTAACACTCAAAGGCCTAAACCATTTTTCGTATAATAAAATATATATCAAGTTTTATTATCCCATAGTTTAAAATACGAAAAAGTTTTAGATCAATACGAAGAAAGAAAATTGAACTTTATTTAAATTTTAATTTTTAAAGATGTATTGATTATAATAAGAAAGTATAGATTAAACAGTGTGTATTTACACAAAAAAAATTACTTTTTTTTAATCAAAATTTTGTCCATTGATGATAACAAATCAGACTGAAAGATTGAATTTTGCCTCTACAAAAAATATCCCTGATTATCCAGACTTCTTGGATGTACAGGTTAAATCTTTTAAAGATTTCTTCCAATTAGAAACGAAATCTGACGAAAGAGGCAACGAAGGGTTATACAACACCTTCATGGAAAACTTTCCAATCACAGATACAAGAAACAACTTTGTATTGGAATTCCTAGATTATTTTGTTGATCCACCACGTTATACAATTCAAGAATGTATAGAGAGAGGTCTTACTTATAGTGTGCCATTAAAAGCTAGGTTGAAACTATACTGTACAGATCCAGAACACGAAGATTTTGAAACGATTGTACAAGATGTTTATCTTGGAACAATTCCTTACATGACTCCAAGCGGTACTTTTGTAATCAATGGTGCTGAACGTGTAGTAGTATCTCAATTACACCGTTCTCCAGGAGTTTTCTTTGGACAGTCATTCCACGCAAATGGAACTAAACTTTATTCTGCAAGAGTAATTCCTTTTAAAGGTTCTTGGATAGAATTCTCTACAGATATTAACAGCGTAATGTACGCTTATATCGATAGAAAGAAAAAATTACCTGTAACAACTTTATTCCGTGCTATCGGATTCGAAAGAGATAAAGATATCTTAGAAATTTTCGACTTAGCAGAAGAAATTAAAGTTTCTAAAACAGGAATTAAAAAATATATTGGAAGAAGACTTGCTGCGCGTGTTTTGAACACTTGGCACGAGGATTTCGTAGATGAAGATACTGGAGAGGTAGTTTCTATCGAGCGTAACGAAATCATCCTTGATCGTGATACAATTATCGACAAAGATAATGTTGAAGAGATCATCGATTCTAACGTTAAATCTATTTTGTTACACAAAGAGGATAATAACCAAGCAGATTATGCTATTATCCACAACACGTTACAAAAAGATCCAACTAACTCTGAAAAAGAAGCTGTAGAGCACATTTACCGTCAGTTGCGTAACGCTGAACCGCCTGATGAGGAAACTGCTCGTGGTATTATAGATAAATTGTTCTTCTCTGACCAACGTTACAACTTAGGTGAAGTAGGTCGTTACAGAATGAACAAAAAATTAGATTTAGATATCCCTATGGATAAGCAAGTGCTTACTAAAGAGGATATCATTACAATCGTTAAATATTTGATCGAATTAATCAACTCTAAAGCAGAGATTGATGATATCGATCACTTATCAAACCGTCGTGTTAGAACAGTTGGTGAACAATTGTCTCAACAATTCGGTGTTGGTTTAGCACGTATGGCTAGAACTATTCGTGAGAGAATGAACGTTAGAGATAACGAGGTGTTTACACCAATCGATTTGATCAATGCTAAAACATTATCTTCGGTTATCAACTCTTTCTTTGGTACTAACCAGTTATCTCAATTTATGGATCAAACGAATCCACTTGCTGAGATTACACACAAAAGAAGATTATCTGCACTTGGACCAGGTGGACTTTCTAGAGAAAGAGCTGGTTTCGAGGTTCGTGACGTTCACTACACGCACTACGGACGTTTATGTCCAATTGAAACTCCAGAGGGACCAAACATTGGTTTGATTTCTTCTCTTGGTGTTTACGCGAAAGTAAACGGAATGGGATTCATTGAAACTCCTTACCGTAAAGTTACTAACGGTGTAGTTGATTTAGAAAGTACTCCAATCTACTTAAGTGCAGAAGAAGAAGAAGGAAAAATGATTGCTCAGGCAAACATTGAAATGGATGAAACTGGTAAAATTACAGCTAGCAACGTTATTGCTCGTGAGGAGGGTGACTTCCCAGTTGTTGAGCCAAATGTAGTTCATTATACAGACGTTGCACCGAACCAGATCGCTTCGATTTCTGCATCTTTGATTCCTTTCTTGGAGCATGATGATGCGAACCGTGCGTTGATGGGATCGAACATGATGCGTCAGGCGGTTCCTTTGATCCGTCCTGAAGCTCCGATTGTTGGTACAGGTTTAGAGCGTCAAGTTGCTTCTGACTCAAGAGTATTGATTAATGCTGAGGGTCATGGTACTGTAGAATACGTTGATGCTAATATCATTACTATTAAATACGACCGTACTGAAGATGAAAGAATGGTTAGTTTTGATGCTGATGAGAAAACATACAACTTAATTAAATTTAGAAAAACAAACCAAGGAACAAGTATCAACTTGAAACCAATCGTAAGAAGAGGTGACAGAGTTGTTCCTGGACAAGTATTATCAGAAGGATATGCTACTCAAAATGGAGAATTAGCTTTAGGTAGAAACTTAAAAGTTGCGTTCATGCCATGGAAAGGGTACAACTTCGAGGATGCGATTGTAATTTCTGAAAAAGTAGTTCGTGATGATATTTTTACTTCTATCCACGTTGATGATTATTCATTAGAGGTTAGAGATACTAAGTTAGGAAACGAAGAGTTAACAAACGATATTCCTAACGTTTCTGAAGAGGCTACTAAAGATTTAGATGAAAACGGTATGATCAGAATTGGAGCAGAGGTTAAGCCTGGCGACATTTTGATCGGAAAAATTACACCAAAAGGAGAATCAGATCCAACTCCAGAGGAGAAATTGCTTCGTGCAATCTTCGGAGATAAAGCTGGTGATGTAAAAGATGCTTCATTGAAAGCTTCTCCATCTTTACATGGTGTAGTTCTTGACAAAAAATTATTTGCAAGAGCCGTAAAAGATAAACGTAAACGTACTCAAGATAAAGATGCTTTAGGAGCTCTTGAAATGGAATTCGAAACTAAATTTGTTGAATTAAAAGACAGATTAGTAGAGAAATTATTCTTGATCGTTAACGGAAAAACATCTCAAGGTGTAATGAATGATTTGGGTGAAGAAGTTTTACCAAAAGGTAAAAAATATACTCAAAAAATGCTTTACGCAGTAGAAGATTTCGCTCACTTAAGTAAAGGTCAATGGGTTGCTGATGATGCTACTAATAAAATGGTTAATGATTTAATTCATAACTATAAAATTAAGCTGAACGACTTACAAGGAGCTTTAAGAAGAGAGAAATTCACTATTACAGTTGGAGATGAGTTGCCATCTGGTATCTTAAAATTAGCGAAGATTTATATTGCTAAGAAACGTAAGTTGAAAGTAGGGGATAAAATGGCAGGACGTCACGGTAACAAAGGTATTGTTGCAAGAATCGTTCGTCATGAAGATATGCCTTTCTTGGAAGACGGAACGCCAGTTGATATCGTGTTGAACCCACTTGGGGTACCTTCACGTATGAACATTGGTCAGATCTATGAGACTGTTCTTGGATGGGCTGGTATGAACTTGGGTAGAAAATTTGCTACTCCAATTTTCGACGGTGCTTCTCTAGACGAGATCAATGCTTTGACTGATGAGGCTAACGTACCACGTTTTGGACATACTTACCTATTTGATGGTGGAACTGGAGAGCGTTTTGCACAAAAAGCAACTGTGGGTGTAATTTACATGCTTAAATTAGGACACATGGTTGATGATAAGATGCACGCACGTTCTATCGGACCATACTCGTTGATTACTCAACAGCCACTTGGAGGTAAAGCTCAATTTGGAGGTCAGCGTTTTGGAGAGATGGAGGTTTGGGCACTTGAGGCTTATGGAGCTTCTAGTACACTACGTGAAATCTTAACTGTTAAGTCTGATGACGTTATTGGTAGAGCTAAAACTTACGAGGCTATCGTTAAGGGTGAAACTATGCCAGAACCAGGCTTGCCAGAATCATTCAATGTATTAATGCACGAATTGAAAGGTCTAGGATTAGATCTTCGTTTGGAAGAATAATAAAAAGTTTTGTAATCGGTCCCGATAAAAATCGGGACTGATTACTCATTTATATAAGTTTTTAAAGATTTATACCCGTAACCCGTTCCGATTTTTCATATACATTATATGACTAGCGCTTCAAATTAGATTTGAGGTTTAGAGAAGTAACCCGAGGTAGTAGCTGAATGATTAACTCTTTATTTTTTAAAGAGTAGATTATAAATCTAAAATCAATTTTTTAATTGCAAATAAATCAATAGTAAAAACTATGATGAATAACAGAAACAATAAAGATAAAAATCCAGTAAAAAGATTTAACAAAATCTCTATTGGATTGGCTTCACCAGAATCTATCCTTAAAGAATCAAGAGGAGAGGTTTTAAAGCCGGAAACAATTAACTATAGAACTCACAAACCAGAGCGTGATGGACTTTTCTGCGAAAGAATCTTCGGACCAGTAAAAGACTTCGAATGTGCTTGTGGTAAGTATAAAAGAATTCGTTACAAAGGTATTATCTGTGACCGTTGTGGTGTTGAAGTTACTGAGAAAAAAGTACGTCGTGATAGAGTAGGACACATCAACCTTGTTGTGCCAATTGCTCACATCTGGTACTTCCGTTCTCTTCCAAACAAAATTGGTTATATCCTTGGTCTTCCATCTAAGAAATTAGATATGATCATTTACTACGAAAGATATGTAGTAATTCAAGCTGGTATTGCTAAAAATGCAGATGGAGAATCATTACAAAGATTAGATTTCTTAACTGAAGAAGAATACTTAAATATTTTAGATACTCTTCCACAGGAAAACCAATATTTAGATGATTTAGATCCAAATAAATTTGTTGCCAAAATGGGAGCAGAGTGTATCATGGATTTATTAGCTCGTATTGATCTTGATGCATTATCTTATGAATTGAGACACAGCGCTAACAACGAAACATCTAAACAAAGAAAAACTGAGGCTTTAAAAAGATTACAAGTTGTAGAATCTTTCCGTGAGTCTAACGAAAACCGCGAAAACCGTCCAGAATGGATGATTATGAAAGTGGTTCCAGTTATCCCGCCAGAATTACGTCCACTTGTACCACTTGATGGAGGTCGTTTTGCAACTTCAGATTTGAACGATTTATATCGTCGTGTAATCATCCGTAACAACCGTTTGAAAAGATTAATGGAGATTAAAGCTCCAGAAGTTATCTTAAGAAACGAGAAACGTATGTTACAAGAATCTGTAGATTCATTATTCGATAACACACGTAAAGCTTCTGCTGTTAAAACAGAATCTAACAGACCATTAAAATCATTATCTGACTCATTAAAAGGTAAACAAGGACGTTTCCGTCAAAACCTTTTAGGAAAACGTGTGGATTATTCTGCTCGTTCGGTAATCGTCGTTGGTCCTGAGTTAAAATTATATGAGTGCGGATTGCCAAAAGATATGGCTTCTGAATTATACAAACCTTTCGTAATCCGTAAATTGATTGAAAGAGGTATTGTTAAAACAGTAAAATCTGCTAAGAAAATTATTGACAAAAAAGAGCCAGTAGTTTGGGATATCCTTGAAAATGTAATTAAAGGTCACCCAGTATTACTTAACCGTGCTCCTACTTTGCACAGACTTGGTATTCAGGCATTCCAACCAAAATTAATTGAAGGAAAAGCGATCCAGTTGCACCCATTAGTATGTACGGCATTTAACGCCGATTTCGATGGTGACCAGATGGCGGTTCACTTACCATTAGGACCAGAAGCTATTTTAGAGGCGCAATTATTAATGTTGGCTTCTCACAATATCTTGAACCCTGCAAATGGTGCTCCAATTACCGTACCTTCTCAGGACATGGTCTTGGGTCTATACTATATGACCAAAGAGCGTATTTCTACAGAAGATCACAAAATTATTGGTCAGGATTTGACTTTCTACTCTGCTGAAGAAGTAAACATTGCATTAAACGAAGGAAGATTAGAATTGAATGCTCGTGTGAAAATTAGAGCAAAAGATTTTAATGACGCTGGAGAATTAGTGTATAAAATTATCCAAACAACTGCTGGACGTGTATTATTTAACGAAGTAGTACCTGAAGCAGCTGGATATATCAATGACGTATTGACTAAGAAAAACCTTAGAGATATTATCGGACACATTTTAAGCGTGACTGATGTACCTACAACGGCAGCTTTCTTGGATAATATGAAAGATATGGGGTATAAATTCGCATTTAGAGGAGGTTTATCATTCTCTTTAGGTGATATTAGAATTCCAGAACAAAAAACTAAATTGATTGCAGATGCTAGAGAACAAGTTGAAGGTATCTCAACCAACTATAACATGGGTCTTATTACCAATAACGAGCGTTACAACCAAGTTATTGACGTATGGACTTCTGCGAATGCTCAGTTAACAGAGTTAGCAATGAAAAATATTAGAGAAGACCAGCAAGGTTTCAACTCTGTATATATGATGCTTGACTCTGGGGCGAGGGGTTCTAAGGAGCAGATTCGTCAGTTAACAGGTATGCGTGGTTTGATGGCTAAGCCTAAAAAATCTACTGCCGGTGGTGGTGAGATTATTGAAAACCCGATTCTTTCTAACTTTAAGGAAGGTCTTTCGATCCTTGAGTACTTCATTTCTACTCACGGTGCTCGTAAAGGTCTTGCGGATACGGCTCTTAAAACGGCCGATGCTGGTTACTTGACAAGAAGGCTTCATGACGTTTCTCAGGATGTTATTGTAAACATCGAAGACTGTGGAACTCTTAGAGGTGTTGAAGTATCTGCATTGAAGAAAAATGAGGAAATCGTTGAATCATTAGGAGAGAGAATTTTAGGACGTGTTGCATTGCAAGACGTTATTAATCCGCTTACTAATGAAGTAATGGTTCAATCTGGTCAGCAAATTACTGAAGCAATTATGAGAACTATCGAAGCTTCTCCAATTGAAAAAGTAGAGGTTAGATCTCCATTAACTTGTGAAGCTACAAAAGGTATTTGTGCAAAATGTTACGGTAGAAACTTAGCTACTGGTAAGATGACACAAAGAGGTGAAGCTGTCGGAGTTATTGCAGCTCAGTCTATTGGTGAGCCAGGTACACAGTTGACACTTCGTACGTTCCACGTTGGAGGGGTTGCTGGAGGTATCTCTGAAGAGTCTAGTATTGTTACAAGATTCAACGGTAGATTAGAAATTGAAGATTTAAAAACAGTAAAAGGAGAAGACGGAGAAGGAAATTCTGTTGATATCGTAGTTTCACGTTCAACTGAGTTGAAATTGGTTGACGAGAAAACTGGTATTGTTTTAAATACACATAACATTCCTTACGGATCTAGTATTTTTGTTAATGACGGAGACACTGTTGCTAAAGGAACTGTAATCTGTAAATGGGATCCATATAACGGTGTAATTGTTTCTGAGTTTACTGGTAAGATTGCTTACGAAGATTTAGAGCAAGGACAATCGTTCATGGTTGAGATCGATGAGCAGACTGGTTTCCAAGAAAAAGTAATTTCTGAAGCTAGAAACAAAAAATTAATTCCAACTTTATTGGTTTACGGTAAAGAAGGAGAATTGATTCGTTCATACAACTTACCAGTAGGTGCACACTTAATGGTTGAGAATGGTGAGAAAATTAAAGCAGGTAAAGTATTAGTAAAAATCCCACGTCGTTCTTCTAAAGCAGGCGATATCACGGGAGGTTTACCAAGAATTACTGAGCTTCTTGAGGCTCGTAACCCTTCTAACCCAGCGGTTGTATCTGAAATTGATGGTGTTGTATCTTTCGGTAAAATCAAAAGAGGTAACCGTGAGATCGTTATCGAATCTAAATTTGGTGAGATTAAAAAGTATTTAGTTAAACTTTCTAGCCAAATCTTAGTACAAGAAAATGACTTCGTAAGAGCGGGAGTTCCATTGTCTGACGGTGCAATTACACCAGATGATATCTTAAGAATTCAAGGTCCAGCTGCTGTACAACAGTACTTGGTAAATGAGATTCAAGAGGTTTACCGTCTTCAAGGAGTAAAAATCAATGATAAACACTTTGAGGTAGTTATTCGTCAAATGATGCGTAAAGTAAGAGTTCAGGATCCAGGTGATACCTTATTCTTAGAAGACCAATTAATTCACACTAAAGATTTCATCGTTCAAAACGATAAATTATATGGTATGAAAGTGGTTGAAGATGCTGGAGATTCTTCAGTATTGAAACCAGGTCAGATTATTACGCCTCGTGAATTACGTGATGAGAATTCATTATTGAAACGTACAGATAAAAATCTTGTTGTAGCAAGAGATGTAATCACTGCAACTGCAACGCCAGTTCTACAAGGTATTACAAGAGCTTCGTTACAAACTAAATCATTCATTTCTGCGGCTTCATTCCAGGAGACAACGAAAGTACTTAACGAAGCTGCAGTAGCTGGTAAAGTAGATGATCTAGAAGGATTAAAAGAAAATGTAATTGTTGGACACAGAATTCCTGCGGGAACTGGTATGAGAGAATACGATAACACTATCGTAGGATCTAAAGACGATTATAACGAAATGATGGCTAATAAAGAAGAATACATTTATTAATTAGGAAACTATGAGTAATCCGAAACAACAGCAAGAGCAAATTAATATTGAGTTAGATGAAAGCATCGCAGAAGGAATTTATTCTAATCTTGCGATCATCAACCACTCATCATCAGAGTTTGTTTTAGATTTTGTGAGCATTATGCCCGGTATTCCTAAGGCCAAGGTAAAGTCAAGAATTGTCTTGACACCACAACATGCTAAAAGATTATTGCGTGCAATAGGTGAAAATATCCACAGATTTGAGGCAGCTCATGGCGAAATCAAAGAAACGGAACAAGCACCAATTCCGCTTAATTTTGGTCCAACTGGACAAGCATAAATTTTAAAGCCCCTTTTTAAGGGGCTTTTTTTTGCTACTGCATAGTTAAGAATGCAGTTTGTCTGATTTAATTTACTTTAATCGACTAAATTTCTTTTCAGTAAAGTATTATTTTAAATTGGTGTTGCCTAAAAAAGATTGAATTTTGAAATATAATGACTTAGTAAAGGTTGATTTAATTCAAGTTATAAAAAAGCGCTAATTCTGTTAGCGTTTTTTTTATGCTTTTAAATTTTAGTATAAAATTTTTTCTGCTTTCTTCCCAACCTTTTAATTGAAAATGCACTCTATATAAGTAAATGATCTGCGAAAGATCTTTAACTTAAAAAGATGCGCCATGAAAAAGAAATTCACCTTAGAAATAGCAAGCCCATGTTCTGAAAACTTTGATAAAATGATTCCAAATGCAAATGGTTCATTTTGTAATTCCTGCATGAAAAATGTAATTGATTTGAGTAAAAAAACGAATTCTGAAGTAGCTAAATTCATTTCAGAAAACAAAAACAGAAACATTTGTGCGAGATTGAAAACAACACAGCTAGAAGAAGAATTTCAATTTAATGAAACGTCTAAAATTGCTAATTTGAAATATGCGGCCGTTGCGGCTTCTATTTTGTTAGCATCAAATGTAAGTGGACAAGAAAAAGCAACTGTAGAAACAGAAATGAGAGTTCAAAAGCCAGCTCATTATACAGTTGGGAAAGTTGCTTATGTTCAAAATGAAGAGGAGCAGTCTATCTTTGTAAAAGGTAAATTACTTGAAGCCAAAACCAACAAACCTTTCGACAGAAAAATATATCGAAATCTTTCGATTTCCATTAATGGATCAAAAAGTAATATAAAAATGGATTCGAAAACTGGTGAGTTTTTAATTCCGATAGTAGTTGCAAAGGATTCTAAGACATTTGAAGTTACCATTACCGCTGACGATTATTATTTATCAAAAACAATCGATTTTGATATAACTAAGATTAAAGATAATGTATTGGTAAAAAATATAATTATCTCGGCAGATGAACTTTCAAGGATTTATATCGCTGGAGGATTAGGCATTAATTATATTCAAGAGAAAAGAACTAAAGAAATTTAGATTGAATCAATAATAAAAAAGGCTGTTTAAAATTCATTAAACAGCCTTTGTATTTTTATAAAAGAAAAAATTAATCAAACTCAGATGTAAAATATAATTTCACACTTGGGTATTTACTTTGTGTCATCTGGATTGTAAAATCAGAATCGGCTAAGAATACCAATTGACCGTATTTGTCGTGAGCAAGGAATTTTTGCTTGATACGCTTAAATTCTTTGAACTCTTCATTTTTAGAATCATCTGGTTTTACCCAACACGCTTTATGAACTGGGAAATTCTCGTAAGTACATTTTGCCCCATATTCGTGCTCTAAACGATATTGGATTACCTCGTATTGAAGTGCTCCAACTGTTCCGATAACTTTACGGTTGTTCATTTCTAAAGTAAATAACTGAGCAACTCCTTCGTCCATTAACTGATCGACTCCTTTTTCTAATTGCTTAGCCTTCATCGGGTCAGCATTGTTAATGTATCTAAAGTGTTCTGGAGAGAAACTCGGAATTCCTTTAAAGCTCATGATTTCGCCTTCTGTTAAAGTATCTCCAATTTTAAAGTTTCCAGTATCGTGTAAACCAACAATATCACCAGGATAAGAAATGTCTACAATTTCTTTTTTCTCAGCAAAAAACGCATTCGGGCTTGAGAATTTTAAATTTTTCTTCTGACGAACGTGGTAATAAGGTTTGTTTCTTTCAAAAGTTCCCGAAACGATTTTAATAAATGCTAAACGGTCACGGTGTTTCGGATCCATGTTGGCGTGGATTTTGAAAACAAATCCCGTCATTTTTTCTTCGGTAGGCTCAACGGTACGAGTTTCAGAATCTTTTGCTCTAGGCGAAGGAGCAATTGTAATGAAACAATCTAACAACTCGCGAACTCCAAAGTTATTCAATGCAGAACCAAAAAATACAGGCTGAATTTTTCCGTCTAAATAATCCTGACGATCAAATTTTGGATATACTTCATCAATTAATTCTAATTCTTCACGAAGTTTAGCTGCGGCTTTTTCGCCTACAATTTTATCCAATTCTGGATTATTCTGAACATCAGAAAAAGCAATTGTTTCTTCTATATTTTTACGGCTGTCTCCGCTAAAAAGATTAATGTTTTCTTCCCAAAGATTGTAAATTCCCTGAAAATCGTAACCCATTCCGATAGGGAAACTTAATGGTGTAACTTTTAAACCTAGTTTTTGTTCTACTTCATCCATTAGATCAAAAGCATCTTTACCTTCACGGTCTAATTTATTGATGAAAACAATCATCGGAATATTACGCATTCTACAAACCGAAACCAGTTTTTCAGTCTGTTCCTCAACCCCTTTTGCAACGTCAATCACAACGATTACACTATCAACGGCTGTTAAAGTTCTAAATGTATCTTCAGCAAAATCCTTGTGTCCTGGAGTATCAAGGATATTGATTTTTTTATCTTTATAATTAAAAGCAAGAACAGAGGTAGAAACCGAAATACCTCTTTGGCGTTCGATTTCCATGAAATCAGATGTTGCTCCTTTTTTAATCTTATTACTTTTTACCGCACCAGCTTCCTGAATTGCACCTCCAAATAACAATAATTTCTCGGTCAATGTTGTTTTACCGGCATCGGGATGCGATATAATTCCAAATGTTCTTCTGCGTTGTATTTCTTTTAAAAAGCTCATATTTTGTATAAATAGGTTGCAAAAGTACTATTAATTACGGCTTAATAAAAATATTCAGTTCGCAAATTGAATGTTGAAAATAGTAGCAGCTAATTTGGAAAAGTTTTTTGCCACGAATTGCACGAATTTCACTAATTATTGTTTTGCAAAAAAATCAATCCGAATTTTATAGCTATCTTTAGTAGTGAAAAGTAAACGTAAAGAATTTGTACTAATAATTATTTTAGACAGAGAAAAAAATTAGTGAAATTCGTGCAATTAGTGGCTAAAAAAAAACACAATCTTGGCAAAAATAAAAAGCTGCTCTCGAAAGAACAGCTTTTAGAAATAGTCATTTTAAATTACTGATTAATTGACCAAACTGAATATCCTTTTGGAGGACATTGTATTTTTACCCATTTGTCTGCTTGAGTTGTTGGGTACCAAGAGGAGTTTCCTGTAAAATCTTTAATTTGTGTGTTAGCCCAATTGGTCTGAATCCATCTTTCTTGCCAAACATCTGAATTGTTGATGTAAACTACTAAACCTGGATTTCCGTTATAACCATTTCTTCTCGCTACATACTCGTCGTTATCAGAATATAAAATAGAAGTTGTTCCAGTTGCTTTATTGTTGTGAATCCAAATAAGATTGTTTAATTTATTTTTGTCTAACCATTCTTCATAATCTCTGTAAAAGATAGTAGGATAGCCTTCGTGAGTTAATATATAGGAGTAAGCTAACATTTTACTGTAAATCTCATCTGTATCATGATTGGTTACAAAAGTTACCGCTTTATACGGATTTCGCTTCCACATCATATCATCATTCAAAAGTGCAAGATTATTTCCATCAAAAGCATCATTCATTTTATAATAACAAGCAAAATCAAAAACAGAACTGTTTGCATTGTTTGCCCAATCATTTAATACATTCACATTAGAATCCCATAATTCTCCAACAGAAAATCCGCCAACATTTGCATTCCATGCATTTACTACCCATGCACCAAAACCTTTTACATAATCAAATCTCCATCCGTCAAATTTCATAGTGTTTTTATAATATTTTCCAACTCCGTCAGCTCTAAGCCAAAGCCAGTTTTGAACATTTGGGGCAGCGTGGCATAAATCTGGAAAACCTCCAAAAGATCCTTCGTCATTATTTCCGTAACTATTTTTGTAAAAATCATTATAAGTACGAGGAAATTTACCAGAAGCAACTCCTGTGAAATTAGTCCAAGTATTTGTTCCAGTAAACGGATTCGCTTCAGATTGGCCACCGCTGTTGTGGTTGATTACAATATCTGCATATACTTTTATGTTTTCGGTATGTGCGGCAGTAATTAAATTTACTAACTCTGTTTTAGATCCAAATCGGGTTTCTGTAGTACCGTTCTGGTTGTAATCTCCAAAATCAAAATAATCTGTTGGGTCATATCCCATAGAAAAAGCTCCGTTTTGCGCTTTTGAAGCAGGAGGTAGCCAGATAGAGCCAATTCCAGCATTTCCCCATGCAGTTACTTTGCTGCTAACAGTATTCCACCAAGTTCCCCCAGCAGGAACATCCCAATAGAAAGCTTGCATCATAACACCTCCGCCAGGATTATCTACATATTTTCCAGTAGAAGAAGTAGAAACTCCTGTACTAAAAGGTTTTCCGTCGTGGTGTGTAACATCAATAACTTTAAATTGTTTACTTTCAGCTTTTGTGTCCGATTCGCTGATTTCATTTGTAGAACACGAATACAGCAGTCCAGTAAATGCCGTAATAAGGCATAACTTAAAAATAGGTTTTTTCATAATAGATGTGGTTAAGTTAAATAGTTGTTTTTGTAATTGTTAAAATTCAAGCTTTAAAATGCAGATATTACTATTTTTTGATTATGAAAATTATTAATTACGCATCTAAAGTAATTTTTTTTTGATTTAATTTTAATTTGTAAGAAAATAGTTTGTTGCGAAAACGTTGTAGTGTTAAGAACTTTTTATTATGATGCTTATAATTAGGTTTTTATTTTATCTGAAATTTAAATTTTCAAAGCAACTATAAAGTTGTATTTCATTGAATTGAGAAAATCAAAATAGATGATTTTATCTAACGAAATAAAACTATCCTATAATTTTATGTTAATAGTATATCGGATAGTTGGATTATGTAATTGAATTGTTATTTTTGTTCGTTATAAGTTACGAAAGAACTATACTTTAATTATTTATGTTTAAGTTCAGCATCAATAATTTTAGAAGGATTATCTAAAACAGGCTTACATTCAAATAAAAATTAAAATAATGCTATTAAAAAAATTACAGCTAAAAACAATTGATTTCAAGTTTGCACTACCAATTTGTTTTTTTCTTTTTTTTACTCCAATTATCTCAGCGCAAGAAATTATTCCTGATGTTGTTGCTCAAAAACCAGTAGAAACTCCTTCTGGCGGAAAATTGAAAATTGACGGAATTATTGCGACAGTTGGAGATTACATCGTTTTAGATTCTGATATCGATAAAGGATTTTTGGAAATTACTGCACAAGGCGGATCTATTAAAGATATTACAAGATGCCAAATGCTTGGTAAACTTCTAGAAGATAAATTATACGCACATCAAGCCATTCAGGATAGTATTATTGTGAGTGATGCCGAAGTTAGAGGTATGATGGAAGATCGTCTTAACTATATGACGCAGCAAGTTGGTGATATCAATAAAGTAGTAGAATACTATAAAAAAAGTTCTGTAGAAGAATTTAAAACTTATTTTGCTGATATCTTAAAGGAGCAAAAGCTAGCTTCTGAAATGAGAGATAAGATTATTAAAGATGTTGAAATCACTCCAGAAGAAGTTCGTAATTTCTTTAAAAAAATACCAAAAGATGAATTGCCAACTTTTGGAGCTGAAATGGAAGTAGCACAAATTGTGGTAGAGCCTAAAATTTCTAAAGAAGACAAACAAAAAGTTATTGATAGATTAAATGCTATAAGAAAAGATGTTCTTGAAGGTTCTAGTTTTGCAACAAAAGCAGTTTTGTATTCTCAAGATCCAGGATCTTCGCCAAACGGAGGTTATTATAAAATGACAAGAAAAACTCCTTTTGTAAAAGAGTTTAAAGATGTTGCTTTTAGTTTGCAGGCAGGTGAGGTTTCAGAACCATTTGAAACTACTTTCGGATACCATATTATTATGGTAGAAAAAATTAAAGGGCAAGAAGTAGAGCTTCGTCATATTTTGATTGCTCCGACAGTTTCTGAGGCGGCTTTAAAAGAAGCTAAAGAGAGAATTACCAATATTAGGAATAAGATAGTTAACAAAGAGATTACTTTTGCTGAAGCAGCAAGAACAGAGTCTGACGAAAAAGAAACTAGAGCAAACGGAGGAACATTGGTTAATCCTACAACTCAAGATACTCGATTCGAATTGACTAAAATGGATCCGACTTTGTATAGCCAGGTTTCAAATTTAAAAGGAGACGAAATTTCTCAGCCACTTTTAAATACAGATGATAAAGGCAAAAAAACATATAAGTTAATTACCGTTACAAACAGAATTGACGAACATACTGCAGACTACGCTAAAGATTATACTAAGATTAAAGAATTAGCATTAAAAGAAAAGCAGATTAACGCAATTGCAAAATGGTTTGATACTAAGATTAAAGATACTTACATCAAAATTATTGGAGAATATAAAGACTGTACTTTTGCAAACAATTGGTTGAAAAAATAAGTTTTAATAAATAAATAAAAAGAGTTAGTTTTATGAATTCATAGAATTAACTCTTTTTAATTTTAAATACATTCATAAATGTCTGACGTAACAGCAATTCACAATTTAGTTCAAAAAAGAAACGAATTAAAAAAAGAAATAGCGAAAATCATTGTAGGGCAGGACGCCGTTGTAGATCAAATTTTACTTTGTATATTTTCTGGAGGACACGCACTTTTAATTGGAGTTCCAGGTTTGGCAAAAACCTTAATGATAAATACTTTGTCTCAGGCTTTGGGGCTAGATTTTAAAAGAATTCAGTTTACACCAGATTTAATGCCTTCTGATATTTTAGGAAGTGAAATTTTGGATGAAAATAGAAATTTCAAATTCATTAAAGGGCCAATTTTTTCTAATATTATTTTGGCTGACGAGATCAACAGAACACCGCCAAAAACGCAAGCAGCTTTGTTGGAAGCCATGCAGGAAAGATCGGTTACGATTGCGGGACAACATCATAAATTAGATTTGCCTTATTTTGTTTTAGCAACTCAGAACCCAATTGAGCAAGAAGGAACTTATCCGTTGCCAGAAGCGCAATTGGATCGTTTTATGTTTGCTATTAAATTAGAATATCCAACTTTTGAAGAAGAAGTTCAAGTAGTAAAACGAACAACTTCTGATGTTAAAACAGAGATTAATCCTTTGTTTAGTGCGCAAGAAATTATCGATTTTCAGCATTTAATTCGCAGAATTCCTGTCGCAGATAATGTTATCGAATATGCGGTGACTTTAGTAAGTAAAACGCGTCCAGATAATAGTTTAACTACAGATTTTGTGAAAAACTATTTGGATTGGGGAGCAGGACCAAGAGCTTCGCAGAATTTAATTTTGGCAGCAAAAGCACACGCGGCTTTTAATGGGAAATTTTCGCCAGATATTGAAGATGTTCAAGCCGTTGCAACGGGTATTTTGAGACATAGAATTATTAAAAATTACAAAGCAGATGCTGAAGGAATAACGGAAGAAGTTATTATTAAAAAATTAATGTAAAATTTAAAAATATTTTTATATAAATCCTGATAATTTATTGTCAGGATTTTTTGTTTTTAGAAGTTAGAAAAACCTTTCTCAACGACGTTTAAAATCTTAACTATAACGTTATAATTACTTATTTAGAAAGATTCTTAGCTAAAATAGAGGTAAAAACTTACTTGCATTATAACATAGAATTTCGACTTTGTTAAAGAAAAGATTTTTAAATGTTAATAATTCATTATTTTAATATTAAATTGATTTATTGATAAAAACAAGCAGTGAAAATCGTTTTTTAGCAATAATAATTTTTGAAAACGCTAGTTCTATTAAATTTTTTTTAATTATCGTCTTTAATGCTTAAATTTGCCTCAAAAAAATAAATCCGCTTTATTATGAATATTTATCAGGATTACATTCAAGAAATTGAAGAAAGAAAAAATCAAGGGTTACACCCAAAACCAATTGATGGAGCTGAGTTATTAAGCGAAATCATTGCCCAAATTAAAGATGTTGATAACGCACACCGCGAAGACTCTCTTAAGTTTTTTATTTACAATACTTTACCTGGTACGACAAGTGCTGCAGGTGAAAAAGCAAAATTTTTAAAAGAAATTATTTTAGGTGAATCTTTAGTAAAAGAGATTACTCCTGATTTTGCTTTTGAATTATTATCGCACATGAAAGGTGGGCCTTCAATCGAGGTTTTGCTAGATTTAGCTTTAGGTAATGATGTAGCTATTGCACAAGAAGCGGCGAAAGTACTTAAAACACAAGTTTTCCTTTATGATGCAGATACAGATCGTTTGAAGGAAGCATATAAAAATGGAAGTGTAATTGCTAAAGATATTTTAGAAAGCTATGCAAAAGCTGAATTCTTTACTAAGCTTCCAGAAGTTGCAGAAGAAATTAAAGTAGTGACTTTTATTGCTGGAGAAGGTGATATTTCTACAGATTTATTATCTCCAGGAAACCAAGCTCACTCACGTTCAGATCGTGAGCTTCACGGTAAATGTATGATCACGCCAGAAGCACAAGCAGAAATTCAAGCTTTACAGGCAAAACATCCAGACGCAAGCGTGATGTTAATTGCTGAAAAAGGTACAATGGGTGTTGGTTCTTCTAGAATGTCAGGTGTAAACAACGTGGCGCTTTGGACTGGTAAACAAGCAAGTAAATATGTTCCGTTTGTAAATATTGCTCCAATTGTTGGAGGTACAAATGGTATTTCTCCAATATTCCTTACAACGGTTGACGTTACAGGAGGTATTGGTGTTGACCTTAAAAACTGGGTTAAAAAAACGGACGCAGAAGGAAATGTTATTCGTAACGAAAATGACGAACCAATCCTTGAGCAAACGTATTCTGTTGCTACAGGAACAGTTCTTACAATTAATACAAAAACAAAAAAACTATACAACGGTGATCAAGAATTGATTGACATGTCTAAGTCATTCACTCCGCAAAAAATGGAATTCATTAAAGCTGGAGGATCTTACGCTATTGTATTTGGAAAAAAATTACAGACATTCGCAGCAAAAGTTTTAGATATTGAAGCTCCGCTAGTATTTGCTCCATCAAAAGAAATTTCTATTGAAGGACAAGGACTTACTGCGGTAGAGAAAATCTTCAATAAAAATGCTGTTGGTATCACTCCAGGAAAAGTTTTACATGCTGGTTCAGACGTTCGTGTAGAAGTAAACATTGTAGGTTCTCAAGATACTACAGGTTTAATGACTGCTCAAGAATTAGAGTCTATGGCAGCTACAGTAATTTCTCCAATTGTTGACGGTGCTTACCAGTCAGGATGTCACACAGCTTCTGTATGGGATAAAAAAGCGCAGGCTAATATTCCTAAATTGATGAAATTCATGAACAACTTTGGTTTGATCACGGCTCGTGACCCTAAAGGTGTTTACCACTCAATGACAGACGTTATCCATAAAGTACTTAATGATATTACTATCGACGAATGGGCAATCATTATTGGTGGTGACTCTCATACAAGAATGTCAAAAGGTGTTGCTTTTGGTGCTGACTCTGGAACTGTTGCACTTGCATTGGCTACTGGAGAAGCTTCTATGCCAATTCCAGAATCTGTAAAAGTAACTTTTAAAGGTGACATGAAAGGGTATATGGATTTCCGTGATGTGGTTCACGCTACACAAGCGCAAATGTTACATCAGTTTGGTGGAGAAAACGTATTCCAAGGTAGAATTATCGAGGTTCATATCGGAACTCTTACTGCTGACCAAGCGTTTACCTTTACAGACTGGACTGCAGAAATGAAAGCAAAAGCTTCTATCTGTATTTCTGAAGATGATACTTTGATCGAATCATTGGAAATTGCTAAAGGCAGAATCCAAATCATGATCGAAAAAGGAATGGATAACGAAAGACAAGTTCTTCAAGGATTAATCAATAAAGCAGACAAACGTATTGCTGAAATTAAATCTGCAGAAAAACCAGCTTTAACTCCAGACGCAAACGCTAAATATTATGCTGAAGTTGTAGTTGACTTAGATCAGATTGCTGAGCCAATGATTGCTGACCCAGACGTTAATAATATTGATGTTTCTAAAAGATATACTCACGATACTATTAGACCATTATCTTTCTACGGTGGAGTGAAAAAAGTAGATCTTGGATTTATCGGCTCTTGTATGGTTCACAAAGGAGATATGAAAATCCTTGCGCAAATGTTGAAAAACGTTGAAGCTCAAAATGGTAAAGTTCAATTTAATGCGCCGCTTGTAGTAGCGCCACCAACTTATAACATTGTTGATGAGCTTAAAGCTGAAGGTGATTGGGCAGTTTTACAAAAATACTCTGGTTTCGAATTTAATGATGATGCTCCAAAAGGTGCAGCACGTACAGAATACGAAAACATGCTTTACTTAGAGCGTCCAGGATGTAACCTTTGTATGGGTAACCAAGAAAAAGCAGCTAAAGGAGATACTGTAATGGCAACTTCTACGCGTCTTTTCCAAGGTAGAGTTGTAGAAGATACAGAAGGTAAAAAAGGAGAATCATTGCTTTCTTCTACGCCAGTTGTGGTTCTTTCTACAATTTTAGGTAGAACTCCAACTATGGAAGAATACACTGCTGCGGTAGATGGTATCAACTTAACTAAGTTCGCACCTTCTAACAAACAATTAGTTATGTAATCGATAGATTATTTAATAATATTTTCAAAGCCCGAGTCATAAAACTCGGGCTTTTTTAGTAATAATTACTCTATTTTTTGTAACTTGTCATGTTCAAAAAAGAATAATAAAAAACAAAAAATCTATGGCTTTTGATATCGAAATGATTAAAAAAGTGTACGAAAACATGCCTGCGCGAGTTGATAAAGCGCGTGAAATTGTTGGACGTCCACTTACTTTAACAGAGAAAATTTTATACAATCACCTTTGGGACGGAAATCCGACAAAGGCATTTGGAAGAGGAGTTGATTATGTTGATTTTGCGCCAGACCGCGTAGCTTGTCAAGATGCAACTGCACAAATGGCATTGTTACAGTTTATGCACGCTGGAAAATCTAAAGTGGCAGTTCCTACAACGGTTCACTGTGATCACTTGATTCAGGCAAAAGTAGATGCTGTAACCGATTTGGCTAGAGCAAAAACACAAAGCAATGAAGTTTTCGACTTCTTGTCTTCTGTTTCTAATAAATACGGAATCGGTTTCTGGAAACCGGGAGCTGGAATTATTCACCAAGTTGTACTTGAAAATTATGCTTTCCCAGGTGGAATGATGATTGGTACAGACTCTCATACTGTAAATGCAGGAGGTTTAGGAATGGTTGCAATTGGTGTTGGTGGAGCAGATGCTGTAGATGTTATGTCAGGAATGGCATGGGAGCTTAAATTTCCTAAACTTATCGGAGTTAAATTAACTGGAAAATTATCTGGATGGACAGCTCCAAAAGACGTTATTCTTAAAGTTGCGGGTATTTTGACTGTAAAAGGTGGTACTGGAGCAATTGTAGAATATTTTGGAGAAGGTGCTACGGCAATGTCTTGTACTGGTAAAGGAACTATTTGCAACATGGGAGCTGAAATTGGGGCTACAACTTCAACTTTTGGTTACGATGATTCAATGGGCCGTTACCTTCGTTCTACGAACAGAGCTGATGTGGCTGATGCTGCTGATAAAATTGCTTCTTATTTAACAGGAGATGCAGAGGTATACGCAAATCCGCACGAATATTTTGACCAAGTTATCGAAATTAATTTGTCTGAATTAGAGCCACATTTAAATGGGCCTTTTACACCAGATTTAGCTACTCCAATTTCTAAAATGAAAGAAGAAGCAATCAAAAACAATTGGCCATTACAAATTCAGGTTGGTCTAATTGGTTCTTGTACGAACTCTTCTTACGAAGATATTTCACGTGCAGCTTCATTGGCAAGACAAGTTGCTGATAAAAATTTAAAAACAAAATCACAGTTTACAATTACTCCAGGTTCTGAGGTGGTTCGTTCTACTATTGAAAGAGACGGATTTATTGATACTTTTCATAAAATCGGAGCAACTGTTTTTGCTAATGCCTGCGGACCATGTATTGGTATGTGGGATAGAGAAGGAGCAGAAAAAGAAGAAAGAAATACAATTGTTCACTCTTTTAACCGAAACTTCTCAAAACGTGCAGATGGTAATCCAAACACTTTAGCTTTTGTGGGTTCTCCAGAATTAGTAACCGCTTTAGCTATTGCAGGCGATTTGAGTTTTAATCCATTAACAGATACATTAATCAATGAAGATGGAGAAGAAGTAAGACTTGATGCTCCAACTGGAGACGAGCTTCCTTCTAAAGGTTTCTATGCTGAAGACCCAGGATTTCAAGCTCCGGCTGCTGATGGTTCAGGAGTTCAAGTTGTCGTAAATCCTACTTCAGAACGTTTGCAGCTATTGGCTCCTTTTAATGCTTGGGATGGTAAAAATATTGCAGGTGCTAAATTGCTAATCAAAGCATTTGGAAAATGTACTACAGACCACATTTCTATGGCTGGGCCTTGGTTGCGTTTCCGCGGACACTTAGATAATATTTCAAACAATATGCTGATTGGGGCTGTTAATGCTTACAACCAAAAAACAAACTCTGTTAAAAATCAATTAACAGGTGAATACGATGCTGTTCCTGCTGTAGCTCGTGCATACAAAGCAGCTGGAGTTCCGTCTATTGTAGTTGGAGATCATAACTACGGAGAAGGTTCTTCTCGTGAGCATGCTGCCATGGAACCACGTTTCTTAGGAGTTAAAGCGGTATTGGTAAAATCTTTTGCGCGTATCCATGAAACCAACCTTAAGAAACAAGGTCTTTTAGGATTAACATTTGCAAACGAAGCTGATTACGATAAAATTCAAGAAGATGACACTATCAATTTCTTAGATTTAACAGAATTTGCTCCAGGTAAGCCTTTAACATTAGAATTTGTTCACGCAGATGGTTCAAAAGATATTATCTTGGCAAACCATACATACAATGAAGGGCAGATTGGCTGGTTTGTTGCAGGTTCTGCATTAAACTTAATTGCTGCTGGAAAAGCTTAATATTTAGATTTTATATATTAGAAAGCCCTGTGAAAACAGGGCTTTTTGTTTTTGAAGAGTAATATATCTATGAGATTAGTTTTTGTTTGCTACATTATCTTGTGATAAAACTCTAATTCGGTAAGGTTTAGTAGTCTCAAATTCATCAAGTGCGACGCTGTATACTTTTGATGAAGGAGATGTGTAGTAATTTGTAAAATCATATCCTCCAATGATGTATAATTTATCATTAATAAAATGCATCGCAGTAGATTTTAGCTCAAGATCAATATAATATTCTTTAATTAATTTCGATTTTGTATTGTAAACGAATAGTTTTCCATCTTCAAACATATAAATAGTATCGTCATTGTATGTAACTGCGGGATTTTCAAGTCGACAAAGTAATGTTGCTTCGTGTTTCCAGCTTTCATTTGTTAAATCGAAACTCTGGATCTCAGAAAAACTTCTCTTGTCGGGATTGCCAATTATAAAAATCTTATCGCCAATTAAAACCCCTTGTACTTCTTGCGCTACTGGCATTTTTGCCAGCTCATACCATAAACCAGAAGTTAAATTGTATAAATGAACCTTGTCGGTAAAAGTTTTTACGCCCTTTACAGTCGATTTTATTGAGCCACCCATAACGATAATATTATCTTTATAAGTGAAAGAAGCAAAGCTTACGGCTTTATGTGGATTGGTTTTGTCAATTGCAAGGGTATTGTTGTTAAAGTCGAAAACTTCAATTTCGTTATCTAGAAATTCATGTTTTTTATTGCCGAGAGGTGCTTTTTTTCCTCCTAAAACATAAAGTGTATTATTGTAAAAATTGATATTATGATAAGCTCTCTTTTTAAATTTCTGATTTGATTTCTCCCATAAATCTGTTTTCGGATCATAAATTAACAGATCTTCCTTGTAGAAAGTTTTAGCTAAATCGCCTCCTATTTCTTGAAGGTATCTGTTTAAATAGGTAGGGTCGCTAAATCTAGTAGGGTCGCCACCAATATTTTTAGATTTTATGGCGGTTAAAACATTCCATTGCTCGCTATTATCACCTCCAATAACATAAATTTTGCCATTTGCTACTGCAGAACCAAAAGCATAAATGCCGTGATCTAAAGGCGAGAGTTTGGTGAAATCAAGTTTGGATTTTAATTTCGACCACCTATTGTCAATAATATTTACATTTTTTAAAGTTTCAATATCTTCTTCAAGAGAAACAATATAGTTTGATTTTATAAAATCTGTAACCGCAATTTTTGCTGTTATATAGCCAATATGAGAAACTTGAAGAGTGTCGTTTGGTTTTAATTTATTGTTTAATGAAAATTCTCCCTTCTTATTGGTTAATGTTCCAATTTGAGTGCGTACTGCGTAGATATTTGCATCTTCTACAGGTAAATTACTGTTTTGAGATTTAACAATTCCACTTATTGTTTGTGCGTTTGCAATTAAAGGCAGTAAAATGGCAATGAAAAGTAGTTTTTTCATAATAAAGAAATTTGGTTTTGGATTCAATTCTTTAATATTCAAAAAATGCCCGCATTAAAAGGCATTTTCTTGTATTAGCATTAATTTGCTTGCGCTACATTATTTTGTGATAAAATTCTAATGCGATTTGGTGCGGTCGTTTCAAATTCGTCAATAGAAATGCTGTACACTTTTGATGAAGGAATCTTCATAAAAGAGCCAAATGAATACCCTCCGATAATATACAATTTGTCATTTATAAAATGCATGGTAGCACCTCTCAGTTGAAGATCAACAAAGTATTCTTTAATTTGTTTTGATTTTGTATTGTAAATTGACAGCTTACCATCTTCCAAAATGAAAATATCATTAGCGCTGTAAGCAATTGCTGGGTTTTCTAGGTGCGAAATTAAAGTTGCTTCATTTTTCCAAGTTTCATTTGTTAAATCAAAGCTCTGAATCTCAGATAAGCTTTTGTTGTCTTTGCTTCCAATAGTAAAAATTTTATCGTCAATCAAAACTCCTTTTACTTCTTTGGCAACCGGCATTTTTTCTAACTCATACCATAAACCAGAAGTGATATTGTACATGTGCACTTTGTCGGTAAAAGTTTTTTGTCCTTTTTCAGTCTTTTTTATCGAACCGCCCATAACAATGATGTTGTCTTTATAGACAAAAGAAGCAAAGTCTGCAGCTGTATGAGGATTGGTTTTGTCAATGGTAATCTTGTTTTTAGTAAAGTCAAAAACTTCAATTTCGTTTTCTAAATATTCAAATCTTTGGTTTGTAGCTACTCTTTTTCCTCCTAAAACATAAAGTGTATTGTTGTAATAATTTATATTATGATAAGCTCTTCTCTTGAATTTTATATCTGATTTCTTCCAAACATCTGTTTTAGGGTCGTAAATAAGCAAATCTTCTCTGTAAAACTTTTTAGACACTTGCATCTGAAGTAAGTCTCGATATTTTTTTTCGAAGTTAGGATCATTGTCAGAGCTTATGCTTCTTTCTTTTAAAATGTTTAATACATTCTCTTCTTCGCTGATGTCTCCACCTGTGATATAAATTTTGCCATTTATTACTGTTGAACCAAAAGAATACAGAACATTATTTAAAGATTCAAGTTTAGTAAAATCAAGTTTAGATTTTAATTTCGCGTGATGTTTTGTTATCTCTACATTATTAAGGGTTTCGATATCTTCCTGCAGTGAAATGATAAAATTTGATTTTTTAAAATCGGAAATTGCCATTTTTGTCGAAATGTAGCCAATATGCGATACCTGAAGTGTGTCGCTTGCTTTTGCTTTATTTAATGAAAATTCTCCTCTATCATTTGTTATGGTTCCAATTTTACCTTGTAAGGCATATATGTTTGCATCTTCGATTGGTAAATTTGTAGTTTGAGATTTAACGATCCCGTTTATTGTTTGTGCATTTGCTATAAAAGGCAGTAAAATGACGATGTAGAGTAGTTTTTTCACAATGTTTAGGGTTTGGTTCTGGTTAAATTAGTATAAAAATACATCTTTTTAGTTAAAAAACTGCATTTCAAAAAGTTGGCACAATTTCTATGCCTAGGCTGTTAATTTGAGGTAAAATAATTGTTAAAAATTATGGTTTTTATTGTTTTAAGCGTTAAATTCGCCTTTGAGGTAATATATTTGTAATTTTTAAGTTTAATTATGTAACTAAACTTAATAAAAGCAGGATTTAAGAACTTAAAAGGTAAATATGGTTTACAGGTTAATAATAGTATTGTTTTTTATCAGTGTTGGAGCTTTTGCGCAAGATAATTTTATTAAGCACAAAATCTCGCAAGGAGAAAATCTTTCTGTTATTGCTAAAAAATATGGAGTTAAAGTGAAAGAGATTGCAGATGCGAATCCGAATGCTCCTAAAATATTAAAACTAAATTCGACACTTTTAATTCCGAATAAAAATAAAACTGTAAAGTCAAAAACTAAAAACGTTGAAGTTGCAGTAAATAATACCTCTCCTAATACTTCTGGAACTCACGAAGTAGCCTCTAAAGAAACACTTTGGGGAATTTCTAAAAAATACAATATCTCTGTTGATGATTTAAAGAAAGCCAATCCGCTTTTGGAGACAGAAGGTTTAAAAATAGGACAACAGATCATCATTCCTTCTAATATAGCTGTAGCAGCTGAAAAACCCGTAGAAAGTACGGCAGAGGTAGTTTCGACAGATGTAGAACTTTATAGAGAAGTTAAAGCTAAAGAAACAAAATACGGCATTTCTAAAGAATATGGAATTACAGTTGCAGAATTGGAACGCCAGAATCCATCGATTAAAGGAAAAGTGCCAGTTGGATATCTTCTGAAAATTAAAGTTCCAAAAGAAAAAGCAGATGCAATTCAAGCATTAAAAGCTTCTCAAGAATCTACTGAAAATAATACAATTGCTTCTTCAACTCCAGTTTCAAATCCAACAGTGGAAGCGGTATCAGAAATAAAAAGAGATTCTACATTGGTTCGAACGGGGAATCACTCCGAATTAATTGACCAGCTTATTGCAAATGCTACAGAAAATATCGGAGTTCGCTATAGATCTGGAGGAACTACAAAAGCAGGTTTTGATTGTTCGGGTTTAATGATTTGCACCTTTAATAATTTTGATATTAAATTGCCGAGAAGCTCGATTGAACAATCGCGCGTAGGAACAAAAGTAAGTACAGATGAAGCTCAAAAAGGCGATTTAATTTTCTTTAGAACCAATGGAAGACGCCATATCAACCATGTTGGGATGATTGTTGAAGTTGCAGAAGGCGAAATTAAATTCGTACACTCATCAACACACGGCGGAGTAATTATCTCTTCTACAAAAGAGCCTTACTACACAAGAGCATTTTCTCAGGTAAACCGCGTTTTAAATTAAGCATGCAGAAAAGCATTTTGCAATATTTCTAATCTAAAAGGTTTATTCCAAAAGTCAGATACGTACTTATTCTCTTTTACTTTCTTAATTTCGTCGATATCGAGAGTCGATGAAAGCACAAAAATTTCTATATTTTCTTTTACATCTTCTGGCAGTTTGTCAAACTCTTCTAAGAATTCAAACCCATTCATAATAGGCATCTGAATGTCTAAAAGAATAATTAATGGATTTTGGTTCTGATTTTTCAAGATCCAATTCATTCCTTCTTTTCCATTATTAGCGATATAAGCAGGATTGATGTCAAGTCCTTTTTTAAGAAGCTTTTTAGTTACAAATTGATCAATCAAATTGTCTTCTATAATTATAAATTGAGATCTATACGGCATAAGAATTAGGTATTGTTACTATAAATTTACTTCCAACACTGCTTTCAGAAAAAACAAAAATATCTCCTCTTATATTTTCGACAGCTTCTTTTACAATATAAAGGCCTAAGCCAGAACCTTTGTTTTTATTTGTTCCAAAATACATATCAAAAATATTAGCTTTATGATCGTCGTGAATTCCGATTCCATTATCTGTTACTTCTATTTTATTCAGACCTTCGCTAAAATAGGTTTTAATCGTGATAAACATTTCCTGTTTATTGCAATCTGCATATTTTATAGCGTTTGAAAGCAGGTTGTTGATAATGATTTTTAATCGTAATCCATCGCTTTCAATCTGATCAACCAAAAGTTCTTGTGTAAATTTAATTCTGTCTGCATTTTCAATATGCATTAATTGCAAAATAGCTTCATTGCACAATTCTTTCAAACTTACTGGCTCTATGATGACTTGTTTTCTCTTGTTTTTAGAATAGTCAATAATATCACTAATAAACTGGTCTTGTCTTTCCAGGCTGTGGTGCATCATTTGCAAATAATTTCGAACTTGCTGAGCATCGTCTTCCAATGCTGTTATTTCGATTAGACCTTTCAGCGAAGTAATTGGCGACCGCAAATCATGTGAAGCGCTATAAACAAACCGATCTAATTCACGATTGACCAGAATAAGATTTTCATTTTTAACTTCAGTCTCTTTTTTCGAAACCAATAGTCTTTTAACCATTATAGAATAATAAAAACAGACACTTAAGATTATGATCAGGATAAAAAAGATGTTTGTAATAATTAGTAAATCTTTTATTTTTCGGGTTCCTTCTCCTAATGTGTTTGAAAAATTACGTTCATTAACAGTTAATCGATCACTTATTGAGCTTATTTGTTTTAAGAATTTTTTCTGATCTGCTGCGGTTAACAAATTATGTTCGATTTTTGCATTGATCTGATGGCCAATAACAAACAAATTAAAAATAAGTTTGTCTCCTTGTCCCCATTCTTCTATAGCTTTAGATAAAAAGCTTACATTTTTGAAATTTTCAAATAGCCAGATAATATCGTCTAAATCATCTTCGTCATTTCTGCCAATAAGAAACCCTTTTCTTGCAACTTCATTATCTCCAGCCTTTAAAAGTGTGATCCTTGCAATGCCATCACCCTGTGGAACTTTTAATTCTTCAAGAAACAAATTCCATTGTATGGTATTCTTGGTAAATAAATAAGTGATTAAATGTCTTGATGCATCTTTTTGTCCTTTCGAATAATGTGATTCTCCATTTACATAAGCTCTGTTGGCAGATAAGATTTTAATAGTAAAAAAATTGATGCAGATTAACAACGCACATGAAACAAAAACTATTAAAATGAGGATAAAAACATTGGGAAAACGAAAGTTTTTTAAAGCTTGCAATCTAGACATAATCTTAAAATTAGTAGGTTAATAATAAACTGTCTTTTGCGTGTTTTTTAGCAATTATGAATAAACAATATGGGAATTAATTCATTATTAAACATTAAACACTTGTTAATATATTTTGCTATTTAAAAATGCCTTTAAAATGATTCTCTCAAATATAATAAAATTTATCTTATAGATTTCGCAAAAAAAATAATATTCAAACAAAAATATTTTTATTTCAAGTTTGTTTGTTTAACTATTTGTTGTTTAGTTTGTTGTGATTTGATTGGAAGGCTTTTTTTGCTTTTGATAAAATTTTTAAGCAAGCAAAAGAACAATTTTGGAGAGGAAAAAAGAATTAAAAGAAACAATAAATTAAAAAATGACGAGCTCTCTTTTGTTTAATGATTGGAATGTATTCTTAATGAATAATTTAATTAAAACTTAGCGTAAATAATCAACCGTCTAAATGCATAAATAGATGGAACTAAAGGAAAATAAGCATTTATTCTTTTCTTAAATTCGGTAGTAAGTGCTGTAAATTCTTCTTCTTTTAATCTTTCTTGGTAAACAGTTAAAGCAGAGCCAGAAATGAATTCGAAAAAATCATCTTTTTGATTCGAAATTAAAGGATAAACTTTTTCATAGAGAACCAAATCTTGACCGCCATTTTCGAATAGAATTTTAGCATATTCATCTAAAGTTAACACAGGCGACGGACGTGTCCAATTTTTAAGATGCGATGCAAAAGGTTCTTCTTGCACCAATTGCAAAAGTATCTTATTAAGGATGTTTTCGTTTTGCTGAGGCATCTGAACTGCCAACTGCCCACCCGGATTTATGCGTGAAATAATTTTCGGAAAAAGTTCGCCGTGATTGTCAATCCATTGCAGTGCAGCGTTCGAAAAAATTAAGTCCCATTTGGTTTCATCACCGATTTGTTCTAAAATGGTTCTTTCTTTAAACTCAAGATTTTCTTGTTTTGGAGCTTTTGATAGCATTTCTGCAGAATTATCAATCCCAAGAACAAATGCATTCGTAAGCTTTTGAGACAGCTTTTTAGTAAGTTCCCCGGTTCCGCATCCGAGATCTATAACTTTCAGATTGGGTTTGTCAATAATATGACTTGTAAGATCATCAAAAGGTTTAGAACGCTCTTCTTTAAATTCGTTGTATTTTTTAGGATCCCAAGTCATAATATTGTTTTTATTTAAAAATAAGCAAAATTTCTATCGCTTCAAAACCAATGGTAGCGGTTGTCCCATTTGTTTAAAAGTTCCCGTGATAGTTTGGTCTTTTCCGAGAACACCTTCATATTCAATTTGTAAGTTGGAAACAGTAAATTTGAGTGCCGAATTTTCGAAGCTAACTGTCGTTACAGGAATTCCAAACGCTTTTTGGTCAACACTATCAAGTGTCGCGCTCAAACCATTATCTGTTTTTGTGATATGCAAAACGAGATTAAGTTCGGCACCTGGAACTTTAAGTACGCCTTTCCAGTCACCTGTGGCATCTTGAGCAAAAGTATTTAAAGAAGCAAAAAAGAATAATAGCAACAAAGTAACTTTTTTCATGTGTTTTAGAATTAAATTAAAGACTTAGATAAAGTTAGGAATTTTATTATAATTCATGCCAAAAATGTCCACATCCATTTTTGCATTCCGTATTTCTTCTTTCGGTATCCGTAATTTTAAAAATCCAAAGTAAGGAGGTTATCACTTTTTTATTTTCATCTTCTGGCAGAGAAGCCAATTTATTAAAAGCAATTTTGGTGGGAAAACTTTTTAAGATTACAATTGGCGTATAAGTTGATTTTAGCGGAATAGTATTTATCGCTCTTTGATAAGCTTCGGTATTATAATCTGTTTTGTTAGGAATCGAATTAATAATATAGTTATGTAGAGTCGTAAAAAGCTCTTTGAAGTTATAATTGTCTTCTAACAAAAGATGTAAGCCAAGATGAAAATCTATTTTATCTTGAGCAATTTTGTTGATTAATAATTCCTGTTGATTCATAAATGAAAGATAAAGATACTATTTCAATACGATATTAAAAAATTATCGACGTCTTGGAGCACTTCGAGTATGTGGACTTACGTAGGTTCCATCTTTTCGAGTATAACCTTTTACGTGTACAGATCCTCCTGAAGTACTTGATTGATTATTTGTATAATTGGTTTTAGTATAATTGGAATTTGATTTAGAGGTTGAACTCATAAGAGTATTGCTGTAAACAGGATTTAAAGCCCATCCTTTATATTTTTTCCATTTAACTTTTCGATATTTATTATCGCTAGTATTGATATATGCTCCATATCCTTTTGGAATTGTAGCAATTATTTCTTTTGAATCTTTAGAGCCGTATATATTGGTGTCTTCATCAATATTTACAAAATAATAATTTGAAGAACATGAGTTTAATGTGATTAAGAGTAAAGTAAGGAGAAAATTTTTCATAGTAATTTGTTTTTTGTGATTAATTAAGAAAAAATACTAATAAGAACAAAGAATAGGATTATAACCCCGAAAGTGATGACTATAAACATGCATCCAAAATTTAAGGTTTGAAGAAAACAGCCCTCATTGGTTTTATTATTATATTGTTTAGATTTTAAAGGATAAGCACACTGTGGACATGTATCAGCTTTATCAGAAATTTTGGTTTTGCAATCTGGACAGTTTATAAGTGGCATATGATTTAGAATTAGAAGTTTTATTGAACTCAAAAGTAAAGTCTTCAAGAAGTTGAATTTTATGGAAAACCGTAATCGCACTTATTAATTTTAGAATTTCCTGCTGAAAAAAATCTCTTTTTTAAGGATTTATAGAAATTATAATTTGAAGATTAAGATTTCAGAAAAAAGTATATCTTTAGCCAACCTAAACCAATAAAAATGCAAGAAAACGACCAAGAACATTTTAAAAGAGAACTCGGGCTCTTAGACGGAACCATGCTTGTGGTTGGCTCTATGATCGGATCCGGGATATTTATTGTAAGTGCAGATATTGCCCGACAAGTAGGGTCGGCAGGATGGCTTACATTGATCTGGCTTTTGTCTGGATTTATTACTGTTGTCGCAGCCGTTAGTTATGGCGAGTTGAGCGCAATGTTTCCTAAAGCTGGAGGACAATATGTTTACCTAAAAGAAGCCTACAACAAACTGATTGCCTTTTTGTACGGCTGGAGTTTTTTTGCGGTTATTCAGACTGGAACAATTGCGGCTGTAGGAGTGGCTTTTTCTAAATTTGCGGCTTATTTATATGAGCCGTTAAGTGACGAAAACATTCTTTACGAGTTAGGCGCTTTTAAACTAAATGCAGCTCAATTGGTTTCGATCCTTACGATTATCATACTGACTTTTATCAACAGTCGCGGTGTCAAAAACGGGAAAATTCTGCAGACCGTTTTAACTATAATCAAAATTTTATCGCTCCTCGGATTAGTCATTTTTGGATTAGCGCTTGCCGCGAAAGCTTCTATTTGGGATGCAAACTGGGCAGACGGATGGAGCACAAGAACATTTGACAAAGAAAGTGGTTCATGGCTGCCTATTAGTGGTACGGCCTTGATTTCTGGAATTTCGGCAGCTATGGTTGGTTCATTATTTTCGAGTGATGCTTGGAATGGTGTGACTTTTATTGCAGGTGAAATTAAAAATCCGAAACGAAATGTAGGTCTTAGTTTGTTTCTGGGAACTTTTATCGTGACTTGTATTTATGTTTTGACAAACTTGATGTATTTGGCTGTAATTCCGTTTGACGAAATGGCAACAGCAAAGTTTGATCGTGTTGCAGTAGTTGCTTCCGATTATATTTTCGGAAATATTGGAGCATTGATTATTGCAATTATGATTATGATTTCGACTTTTGCCTGCAACAACGGGCTAATTATGGCGGGTGCAAGAGTATATTATACGATGGCAAAAGACGGTTTGTTTTTCAAAAAAGCAGCTGTTTTAAATAGTTCGAGTGTTCCTGCATGGGCACTTTGGGCACAGTGTATTTGGGCTTCGGCTTTATGTCTGACAGGAAAATATGGCGATTTGCTGGACTTCGTAATTATAATTGTATTGATTTTCTACATCCTGACTATCTACGGAATTTTTATTCTAAGAAAAAAGATGCCAGATGCAGAAAGACCTTATAAAGCATTTGGTTATCCATTTTTGCCAATGGTGTATATTATTGTAGCATCAGCGATTTGTATTTCGTTATTAATTACAAAATTCTCAACTTGCGGGTGGGGAGTATTAATTATGTTAACTGGAATTCCAGTTTATTATTTAACAAAACCTAGCGAATAATATTTTTGGTTTAGACTGAAAAGCTATTTCATAAAAAAAGCATCTTGTTCTCTCAAGATGCTTTTTTTATGCTTCGTAGTTTAACGATCAGATAAATCATTAATAATTCTTTCTTCTGTAGGTCTTAGAAAAAGAAGATAAATGAGGATAAGTATTCCGAAGATTATAAATTCTGGCTTTACAAATAAGATCAAAAAAGCGGCACCTTCTAGAACCGCCCATCGCATAATCGAAGCAGCTTGGTAAACAGGCAGTTTATCTTCGAGTTTTAATTTCGGATCTATCTGTTTTAATTGTGCTTTAAATAATATACTGCTTAAAACAAAAGCCAGAACTGGAATGGCAAGATATAGTATTGAATTTGAATCGATAACAGGAATATTCAGTTTTTCTAAAGAAAGATCTCCCATAATGTAATAAGCGATAATGGCTCCTGCACAAATGGCAAGATGGATAATTTGTAAAGTTTTGATTTTTTCGGTCATGATTGGGTGTGATTTGAGGTTGATAATATGCAAGTTAAGGTTAATTCTTTTTAAATGAATATTTTACTGTTTAGATTTTATTCAAGTGCATATTCTTCCAACAAAAAAAAGACACTAAAATTAGTGTCTTTTAAATGTAAATAATCGCTGTAAACTCGGGTTATAATACAACCGGTTCATCAACAGATTTTATAGTTGAATTAATAATAGACAAAGTAAGCGGATCGGTTTCTCCAGAGAAGAATGCATCTAGAATTTCCTGAAATACCGGATTTGCATTTTCTACCAAAGAAAACAAAGTCATGCAAGAGCGTAATTTTCGAGCATCTAAATCTCCAAAAATCCCGTCAGCCGATTTCATTTTAAAGGTTAATAATAATTCTGAAATTTCAATTAAATGTTTTCCTAAGATAGGATGTTCCAAGTAATCAGTAGCTTCTTTTAAATCATTAATGGCATAAAGATTTGCAGTATCGCTTTTTCCTAAGCCTTTTATTTGCGGAAAAATAAACCACATCCAATGTGTTTCTTTTTTCCCTTTGCTGATTTCAGAAAGAGCAGTAAGATAAAGTTTGTTCTGTGCGTCTAAGAAACGCGCTAAATCATTGTTCGAATAAGCCATTACGGTATTGTATTTAAAAAAAGGTTGCAAAAATAGTAAAAAAGATAGGTTTTGCCTAATAAAACGTTCATACAGTGCATGTTTTAACTTTTAGAGCAAGTAATATCTTACGTCTGTTTTTATAAAAAATGCTTCTTTTGGAGTTTCAATTCTATAAAAATCAAAGATTTCGATTGGTTCTTCTAAAGGTAAGATTGATCCTCGGCAAAACATCTCGAGCAGTTTTTGGAACTTGATGTTGCCAAAAACTATTAGTTGTTCCTGCCATTAATAAAAAAGATCCATGATGCAGCGGAATTTCGATTTGCGGAATTTCTTTGCTGTATTTATGACGAAGTCTGAACATTCTAGTTTCTCCAAAAGTTACAGAAGCAATAATCGGATTTGGTCCTGTATTATGCTCTTTGTCGCTATGCCAGCCCACGCCATCATTTCCGTCTCGATATAAATTAAGCAGAACGGTATTAAAATCAAGTTGCGTTTCTTTTTCGACACGGCCTCTTATTTTTAATAATTCATAAGTCCAATCTGGTCCTTTGGGGTCTGCTCCAACATTATCTTTGTCTTCGTACCAAGCTATCATTCTAGGAACGGTATAGGTTTTATCATAAATCTCCATTTGATGTTCTCTCCATTTGGTTTTGCGGAGTATTCTTTCATAAAAACTGTCAGACTCTTCTTTGGAGAAGAAATTATCAATTAAAATCAATTCAGAATCTGGGATGTCAAATATTTTTTTTCCTCCCAAACCTGTTGTAAACAATTCGGTGTCGTTAAATAATGTCATGATTCTATTTATTTTTTGTCAATTTCAATCCAAACAGGCGCGTGATCACTCGTTTTTTCCCAACCGCGCACATGACGGTCAACTCCGCCCGAACGCAACATTTTAGCAATTTGCGGACTCAATAAAAAATGATCAATTCGAAGTCCGGCATCTCGCTGATAAGCATTTCTGAAATAATCCCAAAACGTATAAATCTTTTCATTAGGATACAATGTCCGAATCGCATCTGTCCATCCCTGAGCAACAATGGCTGCAAAAGCCTTTCTGACTTCTGGTAAAAAAAGCGCGTCTTTTACCCATTTTTCAGGTTTATAAACATCTAATTCTGTCGGCATAACATTGTAATCGCCAACCAATATCACGGGAACTTTTAAATTCAATAACGTTTCAGCCCGATGCGCCAGACGATCAAACCATTTCATTTTGTATTCTAATTTTGGCCCCGGAGCTGGATTTCCATTTGGGAGGTACAGACAAGCAATTACAATTCCGTCAATCAAAGCTTCTGCATAACGGCTTTGTACATCGTCTTCATCTCCAGGAAGTATGCGGGTTATTTCTTCAATTTCCATATTTCGAGCTAAGATTGCAACGCCGTTCCATTGTTTTTGCCCGTGCCAAATAGCATTGTATCCTGCGTCGTTAATGGCTTTTATTGGAAATTTGTCCTGTGGCGCTTTTAATTCCTGCAGGCACACAATATCAGGTTTGGTTTCTTCGAGCCATCGCAATAAAACATTCAGCCTTCCATTGACTCCGTTTACGTTATATGTCGCTATTTTCATAGTAGATTTAATTAGTTGTCTTAAACGCTCCGCACAGATTTTAAACACATAGAAACAGAGTTTTTTGAAGCTTAAAAAAGGCGTTTCACTTATTTAAATTCACATAGCTCGGACTATGTGTTAGAAACGAGTTTCTTTTGGCTAATCTCTAATCGTAATCAAAATCTATGTTTCTATGTGTTAAAATGTTCTATGATTAAATTTACAGCTTTTTCAAATTTTAAATCTTATATAATTTCTTATTTACTTTAAAAAGTGCTTGTTAAAGAATACTTTACCTGGATATTTTTCGGCGAAAGCAAAAATTAACTGCTCGATATATTGATTGCTTTTGTAAAGTGTAACATAACTTTTTACATCTTCGGGATCATTAATCGCTACATCTCTCGGGATATAGCCCATTCCGTGAAAACGGCCATTTTCAATCCAAATACAGCTTCTCTCGTCTGCAGATCGTCCTTTGTCTATGATTGCAAAAGTGGGTCTGTTATTTATTAAAAAATCAATTGCATTGTCTACTTGTTCATTATGAAGTATTGGGTCTGGTAATTCTTTTATTTCATGGTTATAGAAAAATTCACCTTCTTCAGGTCTTGAATATTTACAAAAACGATGATCGATTTGAAATTGCTCTGCCAAATTTCGCAAAAGATGAATACCAGTGTGCTGGTTATTAAATTCATGAATGCAAGTCTGAAATTTGCTCATTTTCCCAATTGCGAGATATTTGTAGCCATTTCGAGCTTCGTATTGATAAATGCCAAATTTGCCTTCAAAACGTTTTAAAGCTCTGTTGTAAGTCGGCCAAAGTTTTTTGATTTCGGTGCATTCTAAAAGAAGTGCCATGAGTTCTGTAGCACAGATTTCGAAGGAAATTCCGTGAATATCTCTTAAAAAATGCTGCCGTTGAGGTTTGATATTATTTCCTGTAAAATGCGATGTAACGCGTTTTTTTAGATTAATGGCCTTACCCACATAAATCACTTTTTTTGCCTGATTATAAAAATAATAAACTCCAGGTTTTTCGGGCAATTCATTAAAATCTTCAGGAGGAAGGTTAGGAGGCAAACGCTGATCTTGAGCTGTTTTCTTGATCATTTTATCAATTTCTCCAGCATCGTCCCATTCTAATAAAAGAGAAAATAAAAGAGCGGTAGCATCAGCATCTCCGCCAGCACGGTGCCTGTTTTCTAAAGATATATTTAAAGAATTGCAAAGATTTCCTAAGCTATAGGAGCCTAATCCGGGTTTTATTTTTCGGGCGGCGCGCACAGTACAGAGTTTTCTCGCTGTCCACTTAAATCCCGCTTGTTCCAGCTGATGACGGACAAACGAATAATCGAAATTGACATTGTGCGCAACAAAAACACGATCAGTCAGCATTTCGAGCACTTTTTCTGAAATATCATCAAAGATCGGTGCATGAGCCACCATTTCGTTATTAATTCCCGTCAATCCAAAAATAGCAGGAGGAATGTCCTGTTCAGGATTAACAAGTGTTTCGTAACGATCCAGCACATTTATACCATCATGAATAATAATGGCAATTTCTGTAATACGGCTTCCACTGGCATTACCGCCTGTGGTTTCAATATCGACTATGGCATATTCTTGCTTCTTCATTTGTATATAACGTAAAATGTTCTATTTCTGTTATTTAATTTTTTATAAAGCTTTTTTAATCTCGCAAAGTCGCAGAGTCGCAAAGTTTTTTTCTCTTTAAGTCTTAAAAATAAAACTTTGCGCCTTCGCGTCTTTGCGAGCAATTTTTTCGCTTTGAAAGAAATTTAAAACTTCATTCGGTGTCGCGGCATATTAATTTCATGTGCCTGCGGATATGGTTGTCTATTTGTCATACTCACATCTTCTTTAATCTGGCTTTGCGTTCTATACTGATCTTTAGAATCCATATACCGCGGATCTGGAATAAAAGGCATTTTTGCCATTTTAATAATTGTAATTGTTGGAAAATGGTAATCGACTTCGACGTTTCCTAACAAAAGATAACATCCTCCGCCCTGAAAAGGATTTTTTTCTAAAGAATCAGGAAAATGTGCCGTATCAAAATAAGTCCCTTCATGATCGATCCAAGTTCCAAAATACATTGCACCTTTTTTGGTTGGAACGTGTTTTCTCGAAATCAGATACGCCAGCATTCTTACTTGCTTTTTATGATATTTTACTAAATCTTTTGCCATAATATCGCCACGATGTTTAGTTTGTAAAATATCAAAAACAGTACAGGAAACGGGAAAACTCAACAATTCGATTTCGTCAAAAGCATCTTCAAAAATAGAACGTTCCAAAACGGGAAGCTTAAATTCTTTAGCAGGTTCCTGCAACAATTTTAAATTTCTGTTTTCGGGTTTATAATTGTTCAAAAGCAAACTTGCAACGACCAAAAGCTGATTTTTAGTTTTTCCTGTAAAGCGGAAAGCGCCAATAAAAATCAGGATTTTAATGCCTTCAATTCCGATCGGAATTCGATTAATGAAATCTTCCAAAGAAAGATAATCGCCGTTTTCGTTTCTTTCCGATTCAATTAAATGTGCAATTTTAGATTCTAAACTCTGCAAATGCATAAAACCGAGATAAATATCAGTTCCGTACAAAGTGGTTTGATATTCACTTTTATTCACACACGGGTTATGAACTGTACCTCCCGACATTCTTGCTTCGTGTACATAAACCTCAGTTCTGTAAAATCCGCCTTGGTTGTTGATTACCGCTGTCATAAATTCGACAGGATAATACACTTTCAAAAACAAACTCTGATAACTCTCAACGGCATACGAAGCCGAGTGCGCTTTACAAAAAGAATATCCAGCAAAAGATTCAATCTGGCGATAAATTTCCTGACTTAGTGTAAGTGGATGCCCTTTTTGAGCACAGCTGGCAAAGAAATTATTCTTTACTTTTTGTAAAGCTTCTAGAGAACGTCCTTTTCCAGACATAGCGCGACGTAGAATATCTCCATCTGCAGCGGGAAGCCCGCCATAGTATTGAGCAATTTTAATCACATCTTCCTGATAGACCATAATTCCGTAAGTTTCACCAAGCTGATCTCTAAAAACTTCATGAAAATATTCAAACTGATTGGGATTATTATGCCTGAAAATATATTCTTTCATCATTCCCGATTGTGCTACTCCGGGACGAATGATAGACGAAGCCGCCACGAGAACTTTATAATTATCACAATTCAAACGACGCAGTAAACCGCGCATTGCGGGACTTTCTATATAAAAACAGCCAATTGTTTTTCCTTGTGCTAAATGAACATTACACAAAGCTTCATCTTTAGAAATTTTTGTATCTCGAATATCGATTTTTATACCACGGTTTTTCTGAATCAGTTTTACGCTGTCATCAATATGTCCAATTCCCCGCTGACTTAGGATGTCGAATTTATCGAAACCAATTTCTTCGGCAGTATGCATGTCAAAAAGTACAATTGGAAAACCTTTTGGTGGCATTTCTAGTGGCGTATAATTGGTAATTGGTTCTTCAGAAATAATAATTCCACAGGCGTGCATACTACGCTGGTTGGGATATTTTCCCATCATATTGCCATACTCTTGAACCATTCGAACAATTTTATTTGTTGGATGAAGTTCTTCTGGATTTTTGGCTAAAACATCTAATTCTTCTTTTGGAAGACCAAACACTTTTCCGACTTCTCTGAAAATAGAACGGTATTTAAATTCCACATTAGTTCCGCAGAAAGCCACATGGCCTTTACCGTATTTTTCAAAGATATATTTCAGAATTACATCACGTTCCTGCCAGCTCCAGTCAATATCAAAATCGGGTGGACTTTTACGATTAAGATTTAAAAAACGTTCAAAATACAAATCGAGTTCGATAGGACATATATCTGTAATTCCGAGGCAATAGGCAATAATGCTGTTGGCACCGCTTCCGCGACCGATGTGCATAAAACCTAAGCTGTTGCTGTATTGAATAATGTCCCAAGTGATTAAAAAATAACCGCTGAATTCCAATTCGTCAATAACTTTTAATTCTTTTTCGACACGTTTTCTGGCGATTGTATTTTCTTTTCCGTAACGCCATTCAAAACCTTTTTCTGCTAATTCTGTTAGCATTTCTATATCTTTCTGACGACTTTCAGTGTAGAATTTTTTATTTCTTTTAATTGAAAAATCATATTCGAAATTACAATCATCAATAATCTTTTGTGTATTGACTAAAATCTCAGGATAATTTTCATAGAAAGGGATAAGAGATTCTGTCGGAACCATAAAATCCGAAGTTTTGCAAAAATCAGCTTCTGTGAGTTTCGATAAAATAATATTGGTATCAATTGCACGCAAAACTTTATGCAAATTGTATTCTTTTTTGGATGAAAAAGTTACAGGCTGTAAAACCACCATTTTGGAGATTTTATTTTTATGTTTTGAAGTCAAAAGCCCTGTAACTTCTTCTGGGCGAACACCGATAAATTCATTTTTATGAAGGATTTCTGGAGCATTTTCTAACGTGTAAATCACAAAAGCCGATTTAAATTCGGGCGCTTGCAAAGGCAAAGTTTCTCCGCTGAAATTATGGTCTGTTAAAAAGCGATTCATTTCTCCTAAACCATCCGCATTTTTCGCCAAACCAATATATCGCAGTTGATGATTACAGCGAAATTCCATTCCGATAAGAGGTTTAATGTCTTTTTCTCCGCATAATTTTATAAAATCATAAATCCCCGTTACGGTATTAATATCTGTGAGCGCCATTGCTTTTACACCACACGCAACAGCCAGAGCAACCAATTCTTTAAGAGGAATTGTGCCGTAACGAAGCGAATGATAAGAATGGCAATTGAGATACATTATTTTTTACGTTTTAAAATTTCATCTTTAGTATTTGGTTTAAATGAAGCACCGGCACAGCGCATTACAGCGTCAAAACCGTAACGGCTTTTCATTTTATCCATTGCTTCATAAAGCGAAAGCATTTCTTGAGTATCTTCAAAAAGATCGATTTGGTACATACCGCGCACCAATCCGCTAAAGCGAACGCCAATCAATCGAAGACGCATACGGCGCTGATAAACTTTTTCGAACAGTTCCATTACATTTTTAGTCAGTATATGATCTGCAGAAGTATACGCAACACGGCATTGTTTGGTTTCGGTATCAAAATTGGCATAACGAATTTTGACCGTAACCGTTGAAGTTAACCATTGTTCTGACCGAAGTTGAAAAGCCAGTTTCTCGACCATTCCTAAAAGCACTCTTTTTAGTTTTGCAATATCAATGGTGTCTTGCGAAAAAGTATGCTCGGTCGAAATAGATTTTCTTTCGCTATAAGGTTCAACAGGTGTATGATCGATTCCGTTTGCTTTTTTCCAGATATCTAGACCATTTTTGCCAATCATTTGCTGTAAAACTTCGGCGGGCATTTCGGCTAAAGTCTGAATTTTACGAACTCCGATTCGGGACAAAAGCTGAAAAGTTACCGTTCCGACCATTGGTATTTTCTGAATCGAAAGCGGATTTAAAAAAGTCTGAACTTTGTGTTCCGGAATTTCAAGATTTCCTACCGGTTTGCCTTCGCCTGTTGCGATTTTAGAAACAGTTTTATTGACAGAAAGAGAAAAACTAATTGGCAATCCGGTTTCTTTAATTACTCTTTGCGCCAATTCATCTGTCCATTTATAACTTCCGTGAAAACGGTCCATTCCGGTAATATCCAGATAAAATTCATCGACACTCGCTTTTTCCAAAACAGGTGCTTTTTCTTGAAGAATTTCGGTAACATCATGCGATAATCGGGAATACAATTCCATATCGCCTTTCATAACTTTAGCTTGTGGGCAAAGTTTTAATGCCATTGCGATAGGCATTGCAGAACGCACTCCATATTTGCGGGCCTCATAAGAACAAGAAGCTACAACGCCACGATCACCACCGCCTATAATAAGCGGAATTCCGTTAAGTTCAGAATTTGTGAGTCGTTCGCAGGATACAAAAAAGGTATCCAGATCCATATGTACAATTGCCCTTGCCATTTCCTTGTTTTTGTATGAAACAAAATTAGTACAGATAATAACATTTTTTGTATATTTGCTGTTCCAAATTATAACAAATTTATTATGTCCTTATTTTCAGACAACATCAGAGCGTTAAGGGTTAAGCATAAAATATCACAGGAGAAATTAGCTGAAAACCTTAGCATTACAAGAGGAAGATACGTGAAATACGAAGACGGAACTTCGGAAGCACCGTATGATATTCTAAAGAAGATTGCATTATATTTTCATATGAGTATCGACTTGATATTATCTGTCGATATACGTAAAATTGATGTGCAAAATTTGATAAAACTCGAAGGCAATCGACTTATTTTACCAATTCAAGTGGATAGTTTTGGAGAAAATTTTATTGAAATTGTATCTCAAAAAGCAAAAGCAGGATATCTAAACGGTTATGCCGATCCAGAATATATTGAAAGTTTGCAGCAAATTACGCTTCCGTTTTTAGGACCTGGAAAACATCGCGGATTTCCCGTTGAAGGTGACTCGATGCCTCCACATGAAGATGGTTCGATTATTATTGGACGTTATGTAGAAAAACTGGGAGAAGTGATGGATGGAAAGACCTATATCCTGATTACTAAAAATGAAGGAATGGTTTACAAACGTCTGAATAAAAATAAAAAGAACGCTTTGGTTTTAGAATCCGATAATAGTTTTTATCCGAATTATGAAGTGAAAGCTTCTGATATTCTCGAAATATGGGAATACGAATGCAACATCGGACGCTCAGACAAAAAACAAGAAACGACCGAAACTGGGGCAATGAAAGATTTACTTTTAGAATTGAAACGAGAAGTTAGGGAAATTAAGAATAATACTTCGAATACGTAGGCAATATCAATTACAATGTCAAATTTCAATTTTAAAATTCCGTAGGAATGATTTATATTGTAGCAACGGATTTTAATCCGTTGAAAATTGGACAGTCAATTTAAAAGTTCCGTAGGAACGATCCATATTTAGACGTTTTTATATGTGTCGAACCTATGGTTCTCCGAATTCTCTGCGTATCGATTTTGACCGGATTAAAATCCGGCCCTACAAAATGATTCGAGCCGATGGCTCTTTTAAAAAGCATCTTTTAAATGAACATCCAAAAAGCCAAACCAGAAGACCATTTAATCTTAACCGAAATTACCAAAAAATCAAAAGCATTTTGGGGATATTCTGAAGAGCAAATTTTAGCTTGGGACAGACATCTCATCATTAGGGAGGATTATATTAAAAAAAATCCTGTTTTTAATTTAATTGAAGAAAATAAAATCATTGGATATTATTCTTATTTAAAAGAAGAAAATAATCAGGTAAAATTGGACAACTTATTCCTTCTTCCAGAATACATCGGAAAAGGATTCGGAACTTTATTAATGAATGATTTTCTGGAAAGAATGCGAAATGAAAAATGCCAAAAAATCATTCTTGATTCTGAACCAAACGCAGAGAAATTCTATCAGAAATTAGGATTTAAAAAGATTGGAGAATTTGAAACTTCAATTAAAAATAGATTTATGCCGATTATGGAGATGGATTTATAAACAAAGATTCAAAAGTTATTTTATTTTTCGTTTTTCTTGATCTTGTCTATTATCCCAAAAAGAAACAATTTCTATTCGGTCATTATTGATTTCATAGAAAAATCAAATAAACTTTCATAGGAATAACACGAGTAATTTTATTGGAAGTAAGACGTCCTATAAATTCACTTTGAGAAAGGGTTTCAAGAAGATCTTCTACTTCTTCAATAAGTTTTAAGCTGTAATCTGAATTACCATTTCTGTAATAATAAAATTCAAGAACATTAGAAAATTCTAGCTTAGCAAGTTCTGACCAAATTATTTCTTTTTTAGCCATTCTCTCATTTCTGAAATTACATCTTCATTTTTATGAAATTTTCCTTCTTTAATTTGATTTCGCGATGTTTCAATAGAAGTTTGCTGTTCAGAATTTAATTCATATAAAGATTGTTCAGAAGAATCAAAAATAGTCTGAAGAGCTTTTAAAAAGTTCATGTCTTTTGAATCTCTAATTCTTGAAATCAGATTTTCTTTTATTTGCGCTGTCATATCCATGTCGGTTCCTTTTGATACTCAAAATTAAAGATTTATTTTTAAAAACATGTTAAATAATTCATACTTTCAACGCAAACCAAAACGTACTTCCCAATCCCAAATTACTTTCAACACCAACCGTTCCATTCTGCGCTTCGATAAATTCTTTGCTAATCGCTAAACCTAATCCCGTTCCGGTTTTTGGACTTCCCGGAATTTGAAAATATTTATCAAAAACCTTGTCTTTATATCTTGGTTCAATTCCTTTTCCGGTGTCGATAACCTGAAAAACAATCTGATTATTTTCTTCTTTTAATTTAATGAGAATCGTACTTTTTTCTGATGAATACCGAATTGCATTTGATAAATAATTAATCAAAACCCAGCCTGTTTTTTCGCTGTCCGCCTTAACATCTTTTAGATTTTCATCGGCATCAATAATTAATTGAATCTGCTTTTGATCTGCTTGAACTTTTACCGCTTCAACTGCATAATCGGCAATTTTGGACGGATTGCTTTTTTCAATATTCAGCTGAATATTTCCCGTTTCTAATTGTGATAAATTGAGTAATTCGCCTGTAATTTTCAGCAAACGCTGACTGTCGTCCTTTATACTTTCTACCAGTTGTTTCTGGTCGTCGTTCATTTCGCCAGTTTTTGTGTTTTCAAGCAATTGCAAACTCAATTTTATAGAAGCAATTGGTGTTTTTAATTCGTGGGAAACCGTTGCAATAAAGTTAGTTTTAGCAAAATCAAGTTCTTTAAACAAAGTAATATTTCGCAGAATAATCACATCGCCAATATTGATTTCTTTTTCTTCGCCAGTTGGTGTTATCGTAATGTTGAGGATTTCTTTTTCGAAATAACTCTCTTTAGAATTCGCAAAAATTTTCAAAGGCTGTTTCTTTGAATTTTCTTCGGTCTCTTTTAAAATTAAAGAACGGATTAAATCATTCGTCGTCGCTAATTCCGAAGCCCGTTTTCCAATCGCATCTTCCGATTTTAAACCAATAATTTTCAACGCTTCATCATTCGCAAACAAAACAATTCCCTCATGATCCAGACCAATAATCGGATCATTCATATTATTGATAAGCGTTTCCAGACGTTTTTTCTCAAACAGAAGTTTATAAACATTGCTGTCATGATATTCTTCAAGTTTCTGTGCCATGGTATTAAACGATTTGGCAAGATCTCCAAATTCGCTGTGGCTTGTAAAATGCACACGCTCTGAATAATTTTTATTAGCAATTTCTTTAATACTAAAAGTCAGTTCCTTAATTGGATTAGCAATATTATTAGGCAGATTTACCAATAGATTAAAAGCAATCAAAAAGCACAAAGTCCCCACAATTGCAATCGATAAATTAGCTGTTTCTGCCGATTGTTTCGCAATGTCACTTTTCTGTTTTATGGCGTCCAGATTCAGTTTCATGATCGCAAAAATGTCCTGACGAATCTGTGCTTTTAGGTTTTCATCAGCATTATTTTTTTCCAAAAGAGCAAAACTAGCCATAAGTTTTTCAGTTGCCTGTTTTTCACCTGGTTCTGTAATATTGCGAGTTTGCTTTTCGAGATTTTCTTCAAAATTCTGAATCGTTTTTTTAGAATCTGATTTCATTCCATCCAAAGCAAAAATCATATTTCGCGAATATTCTAGCGTATTGTAATTCGATTTCAGAATATTTTCTGTATCCTGTTTAATCAAAAAAACAGAATAAGCGCTCACCAGCGAAAGGATGATGATCATCAAAAATAACAATCCGACACCCAGATTCAATTTGGTTTTAATTCTCATAGAAACATATTTTTTTGAACCATATAAGTAATATAAGTTCATTTAAAAAACTGTACGGATAAGCTTTTTAAACTTTAAAACACAATCCGCTTACATTTTCTTATATGACTTATATGGTTTACCCTTTAAGATAAAATAACAAGATCGACGTTTGATAAAGACAGTTTGTTTAACAGACGTCTGAAAATTGTTGTAGACAAAATTACTTTAAATAAATTCAAATGCGGTTTTCCGATGCAGACAGTTGTAATTTGTTTTTCTTCTACCGTTTTTAAAATTGCATTGGCAATATTTTCGTTTTCCACTTTTATAACTTCGGCACCCAATTGAACAGCGAGTTTAAAGTTATTAATTAAATGGCGTTGTTTATCAAGCGCAATTCTCGTCGTGCTTTCTTGCGGCGTTTCAACATACAAAACATACCAGATTCCGTTGTAATAACTAGCCAGACGCGCCGCTTTCCGAATCACAATTTTAGCGGTTTTATCATTACTGCTTATACACGCCAACAGTTTTTCGTGACGCAAAGCATGCAGATTAGGAACCTCATTTTCAACCTTTCGAACCACTTGACTTGCCACTTCTTTTAAAGCCAATTCTCGCAATTGCAGAATTTGTTCCGATTTAAAAAAGTTTGCCAAAGCCGTCTGAATTTTATCTGGCGTATAGATTTTCCCTTCTTTCAAACGCGCAATCAAATCTTCCGAAGTCAAATCGATATTCACGACTTCATCTGCAATTCGCAAAACATTGTCCGGAATTCTTTCCTGAACATCGATTCCCGTAATGCGTTTTACATCTTCATTTAAACTCTCAATATGCTGGATATTTACCGCCGAAATCACATTAATTCCTGCTTCGAGAATCTCCAGAACATCCTGCCAGCGTTTTTCGTTTTTGCTTCCTTCAACATTCGTATGCGCCAATTCGTCAACAATTACGACTTCGGGACGTAGATTGATAATCGCTTGGACATCGAGTTCTTCGAGTTCTTTCCCTTTATAAAAAATGGTTCGCCTCGGAATAAGAGGCAAACCAGTTAATAATTCATGTGTTTCTTTCCGATTGTGTGTTTCGATGTAACCAATTTTCACATCGATTCCGTTTCGTAACAACGAATGCGCTTCCTGCAACATACGGAAAGTCTTGCCCACACCAGCACTCATCCCAATGTAGATTTTAAACTTTCCTTTCCGTGATTTCTGAATCAAATCGAGAAAGTGCTGTGCATTATTTTCTTTTTCCTGTTTCATAAGTTTTGCCACAAAGGCACTAAGACACTAAGTTTTTATATTCACCATTAAGAAATTAAGTAAATTAAGCTTTCTTTGGCTTAAGGACATTAAGCTTAATTTTCTTTCACCCTATAAATCTTAATTTACTTAATATCTTAATGGTAAAAAACTTTTATGTTAAAATGAAATCGCCAAAGAAGTCGTTACAAACGTATTCGTATCTGTTGGTAAATTGTTTTTTGTAAAAATTTCATCCTTGCTTGACAAATTCCTAGCTTCAATTCTAAACATAACATTATCAGTAACTAAGTAATCAAAGTTAGCCGAAAATCCGTAAGTTTTAAAACCGTTTGGAGTTTCTGTTGTGATAATTACCCCTTTTTCGTCACTGTAATATTCGCCGCGTGCTGCAAGCTGAATCTTATCTGTCGGTTTGTATTGTAAAACTAAAATTGGCGAAAACCAAGTATCATATTTGTTGCTGTTTTTAGCCGATTGTTGCGAACCAATATCAAAACCAGCTGTAATATTTGTTTTTTCATTTAACTTAAACTGACCGTAAAAATCATTAAAGTAACGCCATTTTTTGTCAACGTCTGGTTGTTCATTTCCAACGTAAGCACTCCAATTCAAAGTCACATTATCCGAAGGTTTATACGTAACCTGCGTTCCAAAAGCCGGAGTCTGATTTCCCTCTACTTTTTCAATTCGCTGCCAGCCGTTCAAATACATTCCCGCCAAATACCATTTTCCAGATTCAGATGTGTAGCCAATTTTTACGCCCGCTTCATAATAAGGCGAATTCTCAGCCAAAATACTTCTCGTCAACGTTTGACAATCTTTCCCAATCGCACTTTCAAAACCAATATGCGAAGGCATAATTCCCGCATCAATCCATAAATTATGGTTTTTCGAAATCTTCACACCAACATTTGCTTCATATACGTTTTGTAGTAAATCCTGCTCAGCCGACATATTGTATTGTGCATAAGTTCCCGCCATCAAAGCAAAATTTCCCCGAATGTTTTCCTTCGAATAATTCACTTTTGCCATTCCAAGGTTAAGGTTTACCTCATTGCTTTTATTATAACTGTAAAAAAAGTTTGGCCGCGTATGATCTTCAGGTTTTCCAAAATCATAACTATAATAAACATCAACATATCCCGAAAACGTAAACGGACTTTTAGATTCTTCTTGTGCATGTAAATTGCTAAAACCAAAAGCGATTAAAGCAGTAAGTATTATTTTTTTCATAAGTCATTGCGAGGAACGAAGCACTCGAGCGCCAGCGAACTGAGCGTTAGCTAATCTCGTCCTCTTAATTAAATTAGTATTTAGTAGATTTTTTTAGGAGCTAATCCCGCTATCCGTTTCAATCTTTTCCTGGCTAAAGAAGCCAGAAAAAGGATTTCCACTACTATCGGGGCTAGGAGATTTGGGGTAAAAAGGCGTTTTTCTTCCTGCAAGGTTTTCAAAACCTTGTAGGTATTAATTTTTTAAATTTATTTAGTTCAACATTTAGATATGTCATTGCGAGGAACGAAGCAACCACATTTACAGGTTCAACGTTATTTTTCATTGTTAGTGAGATTGCTTCGTTCCTCGCAATGACAAACGTTGTGTGAAAGTTACACCTACAAGGTTTTGAAAACCTTGCAGGAGAGACCTCAGTCCCGATAACTATCGGGATAGTATCTCAGTAACTTAGAACCTTTAATCAGCGAAGCTGATCAAGAGCAATGTTCAACTCCAAAACATTCACAGTTTCAGGTCCAACAACAGCCGTATTGATTTTAGATTCAACCAAAGCTTTTACTTTACTTTCATCCAGTTTTCGTTCTTTAGCAACACGTTTCACCTGAATCAAAGCGCCTTGCGGAGAAATATTAGGATCCAAACCACTCCCCGAAGCTGTAACCATATCTGACGGAATCTCAGCTTTTTTCAAATACGGATGAACCAATAATAAAGTATCAATTCGTTTTTGAACCAAAGCCAAATATTCAGCATTACTCGGACCTTTGTTGCTTCCGGCACTTCCGGCAGCGTTATAATCAACAGCCGAAGGTCTTCCCCAGAAATAATTAGACTTATCAAACTTCTGTCCGATTTTTTGATAACCAACCACTTTTCCGTTAACAGAAAGTGTTTCACCTTTTCCTTGATTTGGAGCAATTTGTGCAATTCCATAAATAGATAAAGGATATATAACCGCAAACAGAACTAAAGTCACTGCGGTAAGTTTTAGTATAGAAAATATATTTTTCATTTTTTTTATTTTTAAGGTTCTAAGGAACTAAGGTTCTAAGATGCTAAGAAAAAAACTTAGAATCTTAGCGGCTTAGCGCCTTAGTAACTTTTATTTACATAAAGAGAGCGACAACTATATCAATTAACTTAATTCCGATAAAAGGAACAATTAATCCTCCTAGGCCATAAATCAAAAGATTACGTTTTAAGATCGCACTTGCTCCAATTGGTCGATATTCAACACCTTTCAGCGCAAGCGGAATCAAAATCGGAATGATAATCGCATTAAAAATTACAGCTGATAAAATTGCACTTTCAGGACTATGTAAATGCATGATATTTAAACCTTGTAAAGCTGGAATTGCAGCGATAAAAAGTGCTGGAACAATCGCAAAATATTTAGCTACGTCATTCGCAATAGAAAAAGTAGTTAAAGTACCTCGAGTCATTAAAAGCTGTTTTCCGATTTCCACAATCTCGATTAATTTGGTTGGATCATTATCCAAATCCACCATATTTCCAGCTTCTTTTGCAGCCTGCGTTCCGCTGTTCATGGCAACGCCTACATTAGCTTGGGCAAGGGCAGGAGCGTCGTTTGTACCGTCACCCATCATAGCGACCAGACGGCCTTCTTCCTGTTCTTTTCGGATGTAATTCATTTTATCCTCAGGTTTCGCTTCAGCAATAAAATCATCAACTCCGGCTTTTTCGGCAATAAATTTCGCTGTTAACGGATTATCTCCTGTAACCATAACCGTTTTAATTCCCATTCGGCGTAAGCGTTCAAAACGTTCTTTCATTCCCGTTTTGATAATATCTTGCAATTCAATAACCCCTTGAACTTGATTGTTTTTTAGGACAACCAAAGGAGTTCCTCCGTTAGACGAAATCGTAATTACTTGTTGCGCTGTATCTTCAGGGAAAGCATTTCCCACTTGTTCTGCGATTTTTTTCGCTGCATCCTGTGCACCTTTTCGAATATTGGTTCCGTCTTTTAAAATGATTCCAGAAGTTCTGGTTTCTGCAGTAAATTTTATGGTTTGTGAAATTTCAGAAGTATTCTGTAAAACACTTGGTTTGCTTTCATTTTTCACCTCTAACATTTCACTCAATTCCAAAATACTTTTTCCTTCCGGAGTATCATCGGCAAGCGAACTCAAAACAGCCGATTTCACGAAGTCATCAAAAGCAATTCCTTTGGTTGGATAAAAATTAGTTGCTTTTCTATTTCCGATTGTGATTGTTCCAGTTTTATCCAAAAGCAAAACGTCAATATCACCAGCAGTTTCAACCGCTTTTCCTGATTTGGTAATTACGTTGGCACGCAAAGCTCTGTCCATTCCCGCAATCCCGATCGCAGAAAGCAAACCACCAATTGTGGTCGGAATTAAACAAACAAATAAAGCAATAAAAGCAGCAATAGTAATAGGAGCGTTTGCATAGTCGGCAAAAGGTTTTAAAGTCACGCAGACAATTACGAAGATTAAAGTAAATGCTGCCAAAAGAATGGTCAATGCAATTTCGTTTGGCGTTTTCTGACGGCTTGCACCTTCAACCAAAGCAATCATTTTATCCAAGAAACTTTCGCCAGGTTCAGAAGTTACCTGTACTTTAATTCTATCAGACAAGACTTTTGTACCGCCCGTTACAGACGATTTGTCTCCGCCAGCTTCTCGAATCACTGGAGCACTTTCTCCAGTAATAGCACTTTCATCAATCGTTGCCAAACCTTCGATAATTTCACCGTCAGTTGCAATAACATCACCAGCTACGCAGACAAAAATGTCTCCTTTTTTTAATTGTGAAGAAGAAATCGTTTGTCCGTTTTCTAGTTTTGCAGGCGTTTCTTCACGGGTTTTTCTTAAACTGTCGGCTTGTGCTTTTCCGCGTGCTTCGGCAATTGCCTCGGCGAAATTGGCGAATAAAAGAGTTGCCAATAAAATTAGGAATACAATTAAGTTGTAAATAAAGCTTCCCTGATCATTGGCGCCCATTAAGATCGAAATGCAAACCACAAACATAATTGCAGTTCCGATTTCTACGGTAAACATTACCGGATTTTTAATCATCATTTTTGGATTCAGCTTCACAAAAGACTGCCACAAAGCTTCTTTTACCTGCTGGCTCTCAAACAATGATGTAGATTTATTAGTTGTCATTTTTCTTTGTGTAAAATGTTATTTGTAAAAATGTTATGCGTTGATTTTAAATACATAGAGGCATAGATTTCAATCTTCAACATAGCCCACGGTTTCAACCGTGGGTACGCAATGCATTTTCTCAATCTGTGTTCCCACGGTTGAAACCGTGGGCTATGTTTGAAATACATTTCGAGAATATATTCATCCCGATAGCTATCGGGACTATGTGTGAAAAGTAGTTTTTTCTAATTCCTTTTTTTAGATATTGAATTCCTATGTTTCTATGTGTTTAAAATATCTTCAGCATTATTAAAGTGTAAAATATTCAGCCAATGGCCCCAGTGCTAAAGCAGGAAAGAAAGAAAGTGCAGCAATAATCGCGATAACAGCAAAAATCATAATTCCGAAAATTGAAGTATCTGTTTTTAAAGTTCCTGCACTTTCCGGAATGTATTTTTTATTGGCTAATAAACCTGCAATTGCCAAAGGCCCAATAATCGGAATGAAACGAGCTAGCAGTAAAACAATCCCCGTAGTGATATTCCAAAACGGATTATTATCGCCTAAACCTTCAAAACCAGAACCGTTGTTGGCAGCGCTCGAAGTATATTCGTATAACATTTCAGAGAATCCGTGATTTCCAGGATTGTTCAGCCAGCCAGTTGCATTTCCGCTAAACCAATAACCCATTGCAGTATCGTGAGCTGCGAAATAAGAAGCCAAAGCAGTTCCAGCTAAAATCAATAAAGGATGAAGAATAGCAATAAAAGCAGCAATTTTAACCTCCCGAGCTTCGATTTTCTTTCCTAAAAATTCAGGAGTTCGACCAACCATTAATCCAGAAATAAAAACCGCTAGAATAATAAAGATGTAAAAGTTCAGGTAACCGACGCCGCATCCTCCGTAGAAAGCATTTACCATCATGGCTAATAACTGCATAGCTCCAGAAATTGGCATCGAACTATCATGCATACTGTTTACAGATCCCGTCGAAATTACCGTTGTCGCAATACTCCAAAATCCTGAAATTGCAGGACCAAAACGAACTTCTTTTCCTTCCATTGCTCCAGTTGCTTGCGCAATTCCCATTTTTTCTATGGCAGGATTTCCGTTCAATTCACTTGAAATGGTTGGAACTACTAATAGTAAAAATCCAATTGTCATTACACCAAAAATGATATAAGCAAATTTTCGTTTATTTAGGAAGAAACCAAGCGCAAAAATCATCGCAAACGGAACAATCATCTGTGCCCAAAGTTCAATAGCATTGGCAAAATAAGTTGGGTTTTCTAAAGGATGTGCAGAGTTAGCTCCGAAGAATCCACCACCGTTGGTACCAATATGTTTGATAGCGATAAACGCAGCAGCAGGTCCGCGGGAAACTTCAACTTGGTCACCTTGCAAAGTGGTAATCGCATCTTTTCCTTCAAAAGTCATTGGAGTTCCGCTGAAAACTAAAGCAATAGCTACAATTGCAGAAAGCGGTAATAATATACGTGTACAGCTTTTTACGAAATAGTTGTAAAAATTCCCCAATTTGTCTGTAGTTCTTTCGCACATAGCGGTAAAAACCATTGCGGCTGCTGCGATTCCGACTCCAGCCGAAACAAATTGTAAAAACATCAATACCATTTGCGATAGGTACGAAACCCCGCTTTCGCCAGAATAATGCTGTAAGTTACAGTTTACAACAAATGAAATGGCGGTATTAAATGCCAAATCGGGCGACATATTAGGGTTATTATCTGGATTTAAGAATAACGAACCTTGAAACATTAGAACAAAAAAACAAAGAAAGAACCAAACCATATTGATGCTTAGAAGTGCTTTAAGATGCTGTTTCCAGTTCATTTCTTCAGCCGGATTGATTCCGCTGATTTTAAAAATAAATTTTTCAAGCGGATTGAAAATCGGGTCAAGAAGTGTTTTATCTCCTTTTAAAACTTTAGCAATATATTTTCCGAAAGGAATTGCCAAAACAATAGTCAGGATAAAAATTCCAATGACACCTAGTAACTCTGTATTCATAATTTTTTTATTATTTGTGAGAAGTGAAGCTGTAAAAAGTGAGATGGTATTTGAAAAAATGAGATACATCTAACATTTCACTTTTGACATTTCACGTTGATTAAAATTTTTCAGGTTTGATTAATACATAAATCAAATACAAGAAAACAGCAATTGAAACAATAAATAGTGCAGTCATGATTTAGATTTTTTCAAAGAATTCGACAGAAAGGAAACAAATGACAAACAGTATAACTGCAAGTCCAAGTAAAAGAAAAGTGTTCATTATAATTTTAGATTTAAGAGTGTAGATTTTAGATTTTTAAACTCCTGAAGCATTAACTTGTTTAATGTACTCTGCTTTTAGAGTCTGTGGAAAAAGGTGTGAAATATTGCAATGGCGCATTTCCATAAAAGAAGAAACAGAGAAAACATACACGTTAGAAATAGCATTTTTAGTTTCTAAGCTTCCGCTAATAAATAACCGTTCAGCAAGAGCTAAACATTTTTTAGCCCGAACGATATTACCAGAAATAATCGATTTTTTGGTAATCTCAGCAAACCGTTCAGCTTGTTTGTAGATGGTATTAACTTGATTTTTCATGAGAAAGGATTTTAATGTTCTTTCCCGCCTTATGCCAAATTATATTCCGAAAATCGTGAGATGCAGTTAAGGTGTTGTAAAATAAGGGGTTATTGTTTTGTGCCAAAATTTGGGCATAAAAAAAGCCTATCAAAATGATAAGCTTTTATTGAAATGATATGATTTTTTCAACACATAGAATCATAGTCTTTCTTTGTGTAGATAAGGCGTTTCACTTATTTCCAATTCACATAGCTATGTGTAGAAACTAGTTTCTTTTATATTCTTTTAAATTAAAAAAAAACTATGTTTCTATGTGTTAGAAAAATTAAGTGTTGGAATTTGGGATTTTAAAAATTGGAATTTTTCTATTGAATTCCATATTCTTCAATTTTCCTATACAAAGTCGCAATCCCAATTTCCAACAATCTAGCCGTTTCCGCCTTATTCCCTTTCGTATAATTCAAAACCTTTTGAATATGCAGTTTTTCAACACTCTGCATAGAAAAAGCCGACATACTTTTAGAAGATTTTTCACTTTGTTGCTGCATTTCATACGGAAGAACATCAGAAGTCAAAATATCGCCGTTACTCAAAATAACCGATCTTTCGATAATATTTTTGAGTTCGCGGATATTTCCCGGCCAAGAGTAATTTTCTAATTTCTGAATAAAATCATCAGAAACCGATAACATCTTTTTATTAGTCTTTTCAGAAAACTGTTTCACAAAAAAATTAACCAAAAGAGGAATATCTTTCACTCTTTCTTTAAGCGAAGGAAGTTTGATTTCGAAAATATTCAAACGAAAATACAAGTCAGAACGGAAACGATGTGCCTCACTTTCTTCTTTTAAATCACGGTTTGTCGCCGCGATCAATCTGAAATTTGATTTTTTTGAAGTCGTGTCTCCAACGGGAATATATTCGCTCGTTTCCAGAACACGCAATAATTTTGCCTGAAGATCAATTGGCATTTCACCAATTTCATCTAAGAACAAAGTCCCACCATTTGCTTCTTCGATAAAGCCCTTTTTATCTTTTAAAGCTCCCGTAAAAGCGCCTTGCTTATGGCCAAAAAGTTCGCTTTCGAGAATTTCCTTGCTAAAAGTACTGCAATTAAGCGCCACAAAAGATTTTCCAACGCGATTACTATTTTCATGAATTGCCTGTGCAAAAACCTCTTTTCCGGTTCCGGTTTCTCCTGTTAATAAAACGGTCGAATCGGTTTTAGCCACTTTTTGAGCCAGATCAATGACTTGTTCAATTCCTTTAGATTTACCAATAATGGTATTGAAAGAATATTTATCGTTGATGCGCTTTTCAAGTTGCTGCACTTTTTTCTGTAATTGTACTTTTTCTACGGCTTTGTATAGAAGCGGAATAATTTTATCGTTATCATCACCTTTTACAATATAATCGAAAGCGCCATTTTTCATCGCCTGAACACCGTCTGGAATATTTCCGAAAGCGGTGAGCAGAATAACTTCTGTTAAAGGAAAACTGCTTTTTATATTTTGAACAAAATCAACTCCGTTTCCGTCGGGCAGTTTTACGTCACACAAGACGACTTCAATATCAGTTTGCTCGAGTTTTTTAAATCCCGATTTTAAATCTTTGGCTTCAAAAACTTCAAAACCTTCCGATTTTACAATACGTACCAGAAGACTTCTCAGTTTTTCTTCGTCGTCTATAATTAAAATTTTGTGTGTCATTTGCAGATAAGCTAAATCAAATTTTGATATTTGATGTACAAATTTAGGGGTAAAACCAGTTCGCTTTTTTAATTCGGTCGAAATTATTTTTAAGAGTATAATCAGTTTTAAAATATTTTTTTGAAAAAGAAATGTACTTTTAGTTCGAAAAATAAACCACTAAAAATTTATGCCAAAACAAATTCTTCTTATACTAACTGCTATAATTTTTGGCAGTTTCAATGGTTATTCAAACGGAATAATTGAAAAAGATTCTTCAAAGCCAAAAATCATTTCATTCAAAATAAAATTAAAATCAAGCGAAAAAATTGCTATTAAGCCATCTGCTTTAAAATACAACAAGCATTTCGCTTACAGTTTTACGCTTGACGACGGTTACAGATCTGCTTATTTGACAGCATTTCCATTATTAAATGGAGGGAAAATTAGTGCTTCAAATAAAAATGGATGGAAAATAGATCAGGGTGGAGACGAAACAACATCAAAAGGACTTTTTTATACAGACGGATTGGGGAATAAACTTCCGTTCAAATTGGCTTTGGCAATAAACGGAGCATCTTTAAATAATTTGCCTAATCGTGGACATCTTTCATGGGAAGAAGTTCGTGAAATGTACAATGCAGGTTGGGATATTCTCAATCACAGTTTTCATCACGCGACCAAACACGGCACCAATTATTTGACAGAAGTGACAGATAATACAAAATCGATAAAAGAAAATCTGAACTTCACAATGTCACATTTTGTGGTTCCAGGTGGAGAAGGCGATGAAAAGTATTATTTAGAATATGAAAAAGAAGCGCTTCAAAATGGTAATTTTTCTGTGGCTTCATATTATGGAAAAGGACCAGTTTATAAAGTCAATGAAAAAGTTGATTTAGATAAACTGATTTCGGCCAGAACTTTTGTGCAGAGTTCAAAAGACACGACAAGTTTTAAAACAATGGACAACTATTTAATAAAGATAGATTCTATTGTAAAACAAAAAGATCCGGTTTGGTTTAACGAATTCACACACGGAACTGGAAATACGAACCTGTGGAATCTCAGTACGCGTTTTCCTGATTTTAAATATTATATGATAAAACTTGCTAATAAATATGGAGCAAATGGAAACGACTCAATCTGGATGGCACCGTGGCAGGAAGTCTACGAATATATTTGGCTGAGAGACCGAATTCAAGTGGATTTCGTTCAGAACAATAAAGAAGTAAATGTAACGATTCAGCTTCCTGAAATCCCGAAAAATTTCAGAAACAAATCAATTTCGCTTTCCGTTGATACTGACTCAAAATTTGAAACAGAGTCTAAAACTCCAGATTTTACTATTCAAAATGACGGAAGTAAAAAACATAAATTAATTGTGATTGATTTGAAAAACTAAAATAATTTTAAACACATAGAAACATAGTTTTTTCTCTTTATATAAAAGGAGACTAAAAGAAACTAGTTTCTAACACATAGAAAGCTATGTGAATTGATGCAAGTGAAACGCCTTTATAGATTCAGTTTAACTATGTCTCTATGTGTTTAAATAAAAAACCTAATCAATTTCCTTTTCGTTATCTTTTATAAACGTATCAATATTCATTAAATACGGATCGACAACAACACGTTGAGGTTTGGTTTTGATTTTAATTTTTCCGTTAATTTGATTGTTTTTTATTGGGAAAGTATAGCGAAGTAATTTTCCGTTTTCATCATAAATTCCAATATCAATTGTTGGATCGTTTGCAATTTGTTTTCGGTTTCCTCTGGCATCTTCATTGTATTTAAAAGATTCAGCTTTAAAAGTAACTTCATAAAAATTATTCTTTTTCACGCTTTCAACTGCTGAAATTTTAGAAGAATAGGTAATAATCTTTTTAAACATTTCATCCAGTTTTGGATAAAGATTAGGATCAGTTACCAAATAAATTTCTTTCAATAAATCTTCAGAATCCGGAATTGGATTTGGATATTTATAGTGATTCAGAAAATTTCTCAAAGCCAGATTTACTTTTTCTTCCCCAATTAAAATTCGTAATTGATGCATAACCAACATTCCTTTATCATAAGGCAAATGTGGCGTTTCGTAATTCGTTTTATATAAAGGCGTTTCGGGTTCGTAACTTCTGCTGCTCAAATACAAATCCAGATGAATTTTTAAAGTTTCTAAAGCTTTTTCTAAACCATGTTCTTTTTCATAAAGCATCAATTCTGTGTATTGCGCTAAAGTTTCGGTTAAAATCCAGCTTCCTTCTTTTTGTTCTGGACTAATCTGCGCATTTCCCCACCATTCGTGTGACAATTCGTGAGCCGTCAATTGATTGATAATATCTTCTTTATTCTTTTTTTCGAGATTACTGTAAAAACCAAAATTCTCTTTCATGAAAACTGTTGACGGATAAGAAGTTGCTGCAAATCCATCCGCGAAAGCGCTGACTTCGGCATAACGAATGGTTTTGTACGGATATTTTCCAAAATTATTTTGGCAATAATCCAATGTGTTTTTTACATCCTGAATCAATTTTGCAACGTTTCTGGAATGTCTTTTGTCAAAATAAACTTCAATGGAAATGCCTTTATATTTCGTTTTTTTGATTTCATATTCCGCGGAAGCGAAAGCAAATCGAAACGGAATTTTTCCATATGATCTATAATGAAAATAATTGCGATTGTCTTTTCGCCATTTTCCAATCAAATCGCCAATTCCAATTGCGGTTTGATTTTTTGAAGTTGAAACTATAGTTTCGTAAACTATAAAATCATTTATGGTTTTAGATTTCTCTTCCAGTTTTTTTAATGGAGTCTGATTTGGCAAATGTCTTTTAGCGCGTTCTTTTTCACTGCTGATTTCATTAGAATCCTGATAACCAAAAGCTGGAAAATAACGGCTTATTCGCATAAAAGATCCATTTTCGATAATCGAATTAAAAGCGGTATGTCCTTTAAATGGCGACCATATCGACGCAAAAGCAAAATTCATTTTCATTTTCTGATGCCGTTGCAAAGGCTTTTCCAATCTATACCAATAATGCAGAAATTTAGAAACATCGTCCAGTTTTTTGGCATTTTTAATTTCAACAGAAGTCAGTTTCGAATTTCGATCTATATATAGGAGTAAACTATCAATTGGTTTTTCAGAATTATTGATCAATTCATAAGTCCCTTTTACTTCATAACGATTTTCATCTGGAAACAAATCAACATTGCTTTTTACAGCAATAATTGTGGGCTGCGTAAGATTTTCATATTTTTTAAATTGCTTTTCGTATTGTTCGCTCCAATTGTTCTGATCGTCTTTGGTCAAATACGGATATTCGATATTGGTTTTATAAAAAAGAAAACTCCCAAAACCGATAAAAAGAATAAAACCGAAAGCAAAAATTGTTTTTTGAATGTTGTGAAATGAATTTCTTTGAATGGTTTTTAGAATAGAAGCATTTCGTTTCCATAAAATTCCAGTCACTGTCAGCAGCATTAAAGCCAATCCAAAATTGTACAACATCGAAATATGAAAAGGAAAAGTATAATTGCCGTAACCATTCAGATCAAAATATTCTCTTTTAAAAGAATCTCCAAATCCCAATAACGGATGTTCAATTCCTAATTGTTCGCCAATTCCCGTGCAGAACAAAAGAACGATAAAAGCCGAAACCGCCAATCCTAAATATTTGTTTTTAATGAAAGTCTGAATCGCAATTATGAGAATCGAAATAAGAAATAACGGAAATCCGATATAATAAAAGAGTGAAAGATAAAGACCAATTTCGATTGGGGCATTGGCATTCATTAATTGAAAACCAATTCCAATCAAAATATTAATGGCAATAAGCAGCATCGGAATTATAAATAATGACGTCAATTTTGAAAGCAAAACCGAAAATGGAGAATAAGGCGCGGTATTTTCGAGCATTTCAAACTTAGAACTTTCGCTACGGTTTACTAATTCATTCGAATAAAAAAGAACAATCAGAATCAGAATAAAAGGTAAACGATCCATAATTGTAGAAATCATCAACGCCGTATTGGTAATGTTTTCTGCCAATCGTGTTCCGCCGTCAATTTCGTCCGAAATCTCAATTAGCAATAATCCTGAAAATAAAAGTACAATCAGTAAAAACGGAATTCCTTTCAGAATTAAATAAATATCCATTTTCAAATTGCTTTTAAAAACAAGCCAATTATGTCTGAAAGTTTTAATTTCGATTTGTTTTGGAATTGCAGCAGAAAACACGCTGGTTTCTTTTTTAATTGTTTTGATTGATTTTATCTTTTTAGTTTTCGTTTTTCGAAAAGAAAACAATTTATACGAAACAAAAAGTAAAATCAAAGAAATGGAAATCCATAAAATTCGATTGAACAAAAAGTTTCCCGAAAGCGAAAGTAACTGAGTATTTTTCGCAACAGAAGTCCAATATCGGGTTTGTTCTAAAAATGCAGCCAATCCAAACGGATCAATTTTCGCGGCCAGAGACATCGCTTTCGCGGAAGACGGAGATGCATTTGCAAATAGTGGAGAGTTTGAAAAAACCGAACCCGCGATATATAAAATGTAAACCAATAATCCGCCAACATAAATAAAAAGTTTACTTCTGGTAATCCACGCCAGCGCCGTAACAATCGAAAGACACAATAAAATATTCGGAATCACTATTACGAAATAAGGCCAGAGATAATTCATGATTTCAAAAGGTCCAATATCGCTTCCCTGAATCCAAGGCATTAAATGTCCAATCATCATTCCGATAACAAACATTCCGAAAGAAGTTGTAGCAATTAAAAATGCGGTTATAAATCGACTGAACAAATAATTGAATTTTGAAATGGGAGCAGCGAAAAGAATAGCATCAAATTTAGTTTCATATTCTTTTAAGAAATTCTGAGCGGTTTGAATGGTAATCGAAAAAATAACCGTCAGCGAAATCAGACCAATCGCGTACGTCAAAACAAAAGGTCCGTTTTTGTACGCGCCCGAAAAAGAGAAATTCGCAAAAGCGCTTGTCATAAAGCCCAATACTATATATATAAGATACGAAGCATAAAAAGTCCAGTTTCTAGAATTGTTATGCCATTCAAATTGAATTAATTTAGAAAGCATAGGACTATTTTTTTAGGTTTTGAGATAAAACATTGAAGTAAACATCGTTTAAGTCTGGTGAAACTAATTCAAATCCAGAATCAGGTCGTTGTTCTGAATAGACATGAATATTGAGTTTTCCCGAATTTAAATGGGAGGAAATAATATTGAAATGTTCTTTATGTGATTCCAATTCCGTTTTCTGAATCGCTTTCATCCAGATTTTATCTTTCAGAGAATTAACCGTTTCGTTTGGATTTCCTTCCAAAATCAGTTTTCCATTGGCAATAACAGCCATTTTAGTGCATAAGTCGCGAACGTCTTCTACAATATGTGTCGAAAGGATTACGATAATGCTTTCGCCGATTTCACTCAAAAGATTGTTGAAACGGTTTCGTTCTTCAGGATCCAATCCGGCAGTTGGTTCATCGACAATAATAATCTTCGGATTTCCTAATAAAGCCTGTGCAATTCCAAAACGCTGACGCATGCCGCCCGAAAAAGAATGAACCGCCTTGTCTTTATGCTGCAATAAATTGGTTTGCTGTAATAAATACAAAATCTGGTCGTGTCTTTCTTTTTTGTTGACAATTCCCTTCAAAATCGCCAAATGATCCAATAACCGATAAGCTGATATTTTGGGATAAACGCCAAACTCCTGTGGAAGATAACCCAGATTTTCTCTGATAAACATTGGATTTTCCAGAATATTGATTCCGTTAAATTCGATAATTCCCGAACTTGGTTCCTGCAATGCAGCAATGGTGCGCATTAAAGTCGATTTTCCGGCGCCGTTCGGCCCAAGTAAGCCAAACATCCCATTTGTAATTTCAAGCGATAAATTATTAATCGCCTTTGTGCCGTTCTCATACGTTTTGCTGAGATTTTTGATGGATAAACTGTTCATTTTTTGATTGATTTTTGATGATTATAGAAATGATGATTTGAAAAATTTAGGCAATAGAAATCCTGTCGGTCATAAAAACCGATTTTTTTAAAGTCAGAATGAAAATAGAGTTTACTCGTTTACGTATTCTAAAATATCTCCGGGCTGACAGTCGAGAATTCTGCAGATCGCTTCGAGTGTGTCAAAACGAATTCCCTTTGCCTTTCCGGTTTTTAGAATCGATAAATTAGCAGGCGTTATATCTAGTTTTTCTGCCAACTCTTTACTCTGCATCTTGCGTTTGGCAAGCATTACATCAACATTTACAATTATTGGCATAGTTATATAAATAAGTCTTGTTCGTTTTGAAGGTTTAAACCTTGTCTAAAAATAGCGGCGAGAAAATAAGCAAAAGCGCCCAGCATTCCGTGTAATATGATAAACATCCAGACTTCATTATCCAGCGGAACAAAAAAGAATGCAATAAAAATCACAATACTCGGAATTAATAAATTCGCTAAATAAAAATGCCTCAAATGCGAAACCCCGTTTGGAGTAAATAATTTTGGCTGAAAAAATACTTTGAAAACATTACTGCTCAACAAAAAGAAAAGTCCGTAAAGACTCAACGGAGCCAGAAAATCAAACAATATATAAGGTAGGTTATAATCGCCCAGCATTAAAGGGCGTTCTGTAAAAGGGTAACAAACCTGAAAATACTTTCCGTTATCTTTAAAAGTTAAAAACAATCCTGTTAGTAAAGTAAAAACAGAATAAGCTGCTAGAAAAAAATAAACCGCAGCTAAAAATCGGGTCAGATAAAATAATATTCTGGAAACGATATGAGTTGTTTTCATATATCACAAAGTTAAATTGATATTGCAAATGTATAATTAATTATCGTAAAACAATAATTAATTATCAAAATTTGGCCATTATAGTTTTAGGTTATAATATTATAGTTCAATTAACACTAGAAATAAAAAGGCATTGGCATAAATGACTTAATTTTGCATTTTAGCCTTATTTATATATGAAAAACCCAATTTCAGTCTCAATATTAGAGCTTGCGATTATCACCCAAGATAGCAACGCAACAGAAACATTTCAAAAAGCAAAAGATATTGCCCAATTAGCCGACAAAATCGGATACAAAAGAATGTGGCTCGCAGAACACCACAATATGGCGCACGTTGCCAGTACGGCAACAGTCGTATTAATTGGTTATATAGCTAGTCAAACACAAAACATTCGCGTAGGTTCTGGCGGTATCATGTTACCGAATCATTCGCCATTAGTTGTGGCAGAACAATTCGGAACATTAGAAACCCTTTATCCAAACCGAATCGATTTAGGTTTAGGAAGAGCGCCGGGAACAGATCAGCCAACTGCCGAAGCAATCAGAAAAGACTTTTTCGAGCAGGCGCAGCGATTCCCACAGAATGTAAGCAAGCTTCAAGAATACTTTTCATCTGAAAATGCCACAGGAAAAGTCCGCGCGTTCCCAGCCGAAGGCTTAAAAGTGCCTATCTGGATTTTAGGATCAAGTATGGATAGCGCAGCTCTCGCAGCCGCTTACGGACTTCCTTATGCTTTTGCAGGACACTTTGCGCCAAAACTAATGATTCAGGCATTTGAATTTTACAGAGAAAATTTCCAGCCTTCTGAATTTCTAGATAAACCCAAAACAATGGCATGTCTTAATATTATTGCGGCAGACACAAATGAAGAAGCAGAACTTTTGTCTACAAGTCTATATCAAATGTTTTTAAACTTAATAAGAAACGACCGCAAAGGATTGCAACCCCCGGTTCCGTCATTAGATGATATTATGAACGAAGCAGAACGTTTTCACGTAAACCAAATGACAGCCGGAACCTTTACAGGAAACAAAGATCAATTAATTACAGATCTCAAAAAGTTTATCAACTACGCTAGAATCGACGAGCTAATGGTAACAAGTCCAATCTTCGATCATGAAGCAAAATTAAAAAGCATTGAAATTACCAAAGAAGTAATCGATGCGATAAATGAATAATATATAAGGTAGTTTGCGCTATTATATATAGGAACGATTTTTAGATTCACAACCCGACAGGTTTCCAAAACCTGTCGGGTTTGCTTATTATATATGTATAGATTCCAATTTTCTGTAGAGGCGCACCGCAGTGCGTCTTGCGGCAGTATTTTCAATCTGGAAACATTATATTGGTTAGTTGGTTTGGAATTTGGATTCGAGCGATAGCGGACAGGCGAAGCAATTTAAGGATTTTGGAATTTGAATAATAATGAGGAGCTGATACCTGCTTTACGCTGTATCTTTTGCTTTTTAAAGGAAAAAGCAAAAGGATGCCGCTCCAATCAGGGCTAGGGGAGCCGTTTCCAGAAGAAGATTTATGCTCATTTAGGCTAACAAAAGAGCCTGAACACTGAAAATTCCATATAAATAATGAAAGAAAGGAAGCCGAAATTGCTTAAATTTTAATAAATCGAAGAAAAACCCCACAGGGAATTGAAAAACTTTGAAAATTAAAGACAAGGTTACCAGCACGTTAAGAAAAAGATTGAAAAAAAGGCAAAAAAACCTGCCGAAAAAGCTTGTATAACTGGAAAAAGGGGCTACTTTTGCACCCGCAACAGCGAAAAGCGCTCATCGAAATACTGGCAGGCCAAGGGAATCATTCTTCTTTAAAAAAGAAGAAAAAAAAGATTCGGAAAAGCTTGCAGGATTTGAAAATGCTTTTTACATTTGCACCCCGCAAAACACGGAAGGCCCTTTGAAGGATTGGAAGAAAAATTAAGGAAATGGGATGAAAAAATCCCCAAAAAAAACTTTAAATTTTTCTTGCAGGAAACAAAAAGAAGTTTTAGTTTTGCACCCGCTTTGAGAAACAAGCGAAATTAAAAAGAAGACACGTTCGTAGACATATTGAATTGACAGCCGTCCGAATCGAAAGATGAGGACAAAAAGAATAAGAGCAGTAGAGTCGGAAGATTCGAAAAAGAACCGATAGAAAGCGTCGATTATATAATATTAAAATATACGATGAAGAGTTTGATCCTGGCTCAGGATGAACGCTAGCGGCAGGCTTAACACATGCAA
>NZ_JAVAMB010000011.1 GCF_030730925.1 Flavobacterium sp. DG2-3
ACGTAAATGCTTTCTAAACCATATAAGCGATTTAAGTTCATTTAAATACAGCTTTCGTGAAAACCTAAATGTTTTTGTAAACCATATAAGTCATGTAAGTTCATTTAAAATAACTTTCATGAAAACCTAAATATTTCTGCAAACCATATAAGTCATGTAAGTTCATTTAAACAGAACAAAAACTTATATGATTTTAAAACATTAGCAGACACACTGCTTCTATTTTCTTATATCACTTATATGGTTCAAAAAAATTCCTTAATAGTTCAAAAAGTCTTCGCGTGCAGGGCTGAAAACATCGGTTAACATTCCAGTTTCTAGACAAACAACTCCATGCACTGCATGCGGCGGAATGTAGAAACTGTCTCCTTCTTTTAAAGTCTGTGTTACGCCACTTATGGTTACATCAAATTTTCCGCTTGCGATGTACGTAACCTGCGAATGATAATGATCGTGTAAAGTACCTATTCCGCCTTTTTCAAAATGCACATTTACTAGCATTACTTTTTCGTCAAAAGCCAAAATCTTACGTTTGATTCCTTCACCGACTACTTCCCACTCTATTTCGTCTCCTTTTATAAATTCTTTGCTTGTCGCCATTTTTATTTATTTTTTATTTTTTCAAGGTCTTTTTCCATCAATGCCAAACCTTCTGCAAGATTATTCTTTTCAAAGTAATTTTCTAGTTCTTTCAACCTTTTAACATTATCAAATTTAAATCCTGAATATAATTTTCTCTGGCAAAGAGAACACAATCTAATCCAATGCCGATCGGTCTCAGACATACTGTTAGTGCCGTTCATAACACAATTGGCTTCAATACAATGATGCAGACCAAACATATGACCTATTTCATGCGAACAGATTTTCAATAATCGATCTAAAGCTAAATTAAAATCAGCTTCTTTTTGCATTCTGTACATAGAACTTACGGCTATTTTATCTCGATAAGATGCCAAACCAAAAACATAATTCCATTCTGGTTTTGGATACAAATCTTTTTCTGTAATAGCCATTAAAGCAATTCCTTTCTCAGGTTTTTCTTTTTTTAGAACATCAGTTAAAATATATCCCGCTAAAAATTGTTCCTGCCCTACATCACCTATCCTTCTTGCATTATTTGGAATAATATCATTTGAAACACCTTCTAAAACTTTTGTTTCTAACTGAAAGAATATTGCTAAATACTGGCGTACTAATTCAATCTGTTTGATTTGAGAAGAATTAAAAGTTCCTATAGGCTGTAAATAGATAATATTCTCTTCTTTAGTTGGAACAATGTGTTTCGTTTTTATGAATTGCTCAAAACTCTGTCCTTCTTCGTTATGAGAAAACAACCAATCGCCAAAAGCGGGTTTTTCTAGCTTTACATCATTGACTTTAATATCCTCAAAATACGGCAAGGGTGTTAAATCGAGCTTTATATTTGAGCTCGAAACCGATTTTTGTTTTTTGTCTGATTGACAAGAACAAAAAATCACAAAAACCAAAAAAAGAAGTTTCTTCATAAAGAATAACTAGATTAAATTTTTCGAAATAAAATCAGAGCTTGATTTTATAGAATCAAAAGAATTCAGCGCAAAATTATTTTCCTGTTCTACAAAAAAATGAATCATTCCAGATTGTTTTGCGGCTGCGAATAAGGGTTTAAAATCTATTGTTCCAGACCCGACTTCTGTATTTAAATCATTATTCTTTTTGTCTTTATCTTTTATGTGCCACATTTTAAAACGCCCCGGATTTTCTTTAAATAATTTTAAAGGATCATTTCCAGAATGGATTACCCAATATAAATCCAATTCAAAATAAACCAGATCTTTGTCGGTTTCTTTTAATAGAATTTCGAAGCCTGTAACTCCATCGTGTTTTTGAAACTCAAAATCATGATTGTGATAAGCCAGTTTTAAACCCGCTTTTTTGCACATTTTTGCAGCTTCATTTACGCGCGCCGCAATCTTTTTATAATCTTCTATATTTCTTCTAAAAGGTTCATCAACCCAAGGAACTGTTAGAAATTCGCTTTTTAGAACTTTCGCAGCTTCAATTGAAGCAATTAATTCTGTAGTGTTGCCATCATACAAAAAACTTCCCAAATTATAATGTCCGCTGACTGCTTTTAAGCCGTTTTCGTCCAGAATCTTTTTCAATTCTTGAGGCGTTAATCCCCAAAACTGATCTTTGGTCGAAAAACCGTATGTCTCGACAGTGGTATATCCTGCTTTGGCAACTTTTTCTAATGTTCCTATTACATCTTTTGGAAGTTCGTCGCGAAGCGTGTACAGCTGTAAACCTATTTCTTTTTTATTCATAGAAAATGCAAATGATGGCGATGCCAAAACTGCTGTCGTGGCAAGACCTGTGGTTACGATAAAATTTCTTCTGCTAATCATTTTATGATATAAATTTCAGAAAGTAAATATATTATAAAAATTGATTCTTAAAGTTTTTGGCAAAATTTTGAAGTGCATTTTCCGTTTCTTCTGAAACAATTTCTCCATCTGCATTCACTTTTCCGCGCACTCCCTGAATGAGAAGCTGTGTTGAATCGTCAAATTTAGCTTCAAGGGTTTTCATAATCAACAGCAACTGTTCATGAGCCATTTCCCCAGAGGCAGAAGCGGTAATCAGACCCGTTTTTTTGTTTGAAAAAATGGTTGTCGAAACACACCATTCTAAAGCATTTTTTAAACTTCCCGGAAGGCTGAACACATATTCGGGCGTGCAAATCATAACGCCATCCGCATTTATGATTTTATCTCTAAAGGAAAGAATTTCTTGCGGAGGATGATCGGTATCTAAATCTGGATTAAAATGAGGAAGCATTTCTAAACCTTCAAATATTTCTACTTCAAATTCAGGTTTTAAGGAATTTGAAATGTATTTCAGAATTTTGAAGTTACTAGAATTATTTCTTGTACTGCCAGATATGGCTAGGATTTTTATTTTTGGTGAAGTCATTAAATAATCAATTCGTATTTTTAAATGGAATCTAAAAATACGAATTGTTTAAAATATCTAAGAAAAATATTTAGAAGTTAGCTGATAATCCTGATTGCTTTGCCGAATCAATTGCTTGCGGCGGATAATTTTGTTTTTCTTGACGTGTTGATGTGACTTTGCCTTCTTTATTTACATAGACAAAATTATAGCGCCAATAATTTGATCCTGCTATTGATGACGAGCCTTCGTCGGTAAAAACCTGATCTGCATAAACTAGAATTTCACCATTTTGATTATTATCTAACGTTCTTACCGGATTACCCAAGATTTTAAGCACTTTAGATTTGGATTCTCCCACAGCGACAGTGGTTGAACTGGTACTAGCACAAGAAATAAAAAGTGCGAGTAATGCAGGAATTAATATTGCTTTTTTCATAACTCAGTATTTAAATTTATGTTGGTGTTTTGGTGGTATTTGACTGATTTTTAACAATGTAATAATACCTAAAGTTAGAACATTAAATTTTACATAATTTATTAAGTATGTTATATAATTATTACCAAAAGACTGATTGGCATTATTTGTATCTTTGCACGCAAGAAAATTATCGAATAAAGATGCGAATTGACATTATTACTCTTTTACCTGAATTATTAAGAAGTCCGTTTGAGGCCTCAATTATGAAACGCGCCATTGATAAAGGTTTGGTCGAAGTGCATTTTCACAATCTTCGTGACTATAGCACCAACAGACAGAAAAGTGTAGACGATTATCCTTTTGGCGGAGGCGCGGGAATGGTAATGACAATTCAGCCTATTGATGATTGTATCACGCATTTGAAAAGTCAGCGTGAATATGACGAAGTGATTTATATGTCACCAGACGGCGAAACTTTAAACCAGAAAATGGCAAACAAAATGTCGATGTACCAAAACATTATCATTTTATGCGGGCATTATAAAGGTGTTGACCAAAGAGTGAGAGATCATTTTATTACAAAAGAAATTTCAATTGGCGATTATGTTTTGTCTGGAGGAGAATTGGGCGCCATCGTTTTGTCTGATGCGTTAATCCGATTAATTCCTGGTGTTTTGAGTGACGAAACCTCAGCACTGACAGATAGTTTTCAAGACAATTTATTATCAGGACCAATCTATACAAGACCAGCAGACTATAAAGGATGGAAAGTGCCAGAAGTTTTAACCAGCGGACACGCGGCAAAAATCGACAAATGGCGCGAAGACATGGCTTTTGAACATACTAAAAATAGAAGACCGGATCTTTTAGAATAAATTTTCTAAATTCCAATCTTTCAAATTCCAAATTCCAATTTGTAATGCACTGATCAATTGGAATTTGGAATTTTTATTTTCTTGGAATTTTAAATGTAAAAAAAATGGAATTTGGAATTTATTTTTATTGGAATTTACTTTTTTTTACCTACATTTGCACCCGAATTTGACCAACCTCTGGCGAGATCCGTGAATGTTGTTCTAATATAAAAACCATAATTTAAATTATCATGGCAGATTTATTAAAATTCGTTCAAGACGAATTCGTTGCTAAAAAAGATTTCCCAGATTTCGGAGCTGGAGACACAATCACTGTTTTCTACGAAATTAAAGAGGGTGAAAAAACAAGAACTCAGTTTTTTAAAGGAGTTGTTATTCAAAGAAGAGGTTCTGGTAACACAGAAACTTTTACTATTCGTAAAATGTCTGGAGCTATTGGAGTTGAGCGTATCTTCCCAGTTAACTTACCAGCTTTACAAAAAATTGAAATCAACAAGAAAGGTGCTGTTCGTAGAGCTAGAATTTTCTACTTCAGACAACTTACTGGTAAAAAAGCTAAGATTAAAGATAAAAGAAGATAATTTATTTTTTTTTCTAAAGTACAAAAGTCCCAAACTGATATTTTCAGATTTGGGATTTTTTTTTAAACTTATGGTAAATAAATTATAAAGTTTTTTTTATTTTTATTTCTATTAGAGCTGAAAAATATTTTTTTTTTACAAATAAATTTAATTCATAAAAACTTACTTACATTTGTTTTGCTAAGAAAAATTACACTAAGAACATTCAGATTTCAATATTGTTTTTTCAGAATATTATGAGGCATAACTATTTCAAAACAATATAATTAAGATGCTTCCAGAAATTTCAATATCACTTAGTAAAGCATCTAAAATTCTAAATACAAAAATGCTATTAAGCATTTTTGTATTCGGTGCATTTTTGTTAATTTCCACATCCTTTTCATCAAAAGATGAAATTAGTAAAACCTATCTAAGTTGTAGTTTTCCTTTATTTAAATCTGATACAATTTATCCTATACTTGATAGCGTTGCTGTAATTCATTATAGAGACTACGCGTTGTACGAATTTGAAGATATTCATACTGTTCAAAACGATTCAGCAATTATAGCTGAGAAAGCAATTAATAGATATTTTCTACTTAAAGGAAAAGAAAAATATGGCTACTATTATGACTTTTTAAATACCAAAAACGGTAAGAGAGTCAGTACAGATTCTATTCTGAGTAAAAAAGCGTATTATAATCAAACTTTTTTCATTCCATCTATTATGCAATTGATTAGTTCAAAAAAAGATCAAAATGGTTATAAACTAATAGAAAAATATAAATGTAAATCTAAAGTAGACCATACATATCCAGATACTATGATCGTATACTATTCAAACAAAATGAAAGGTATAAATTTCACTTTATCTAAAGATCTTGATTCTATAAAAAAAATGAAAGCAGTAAAATTAAGAGCTCTTTTTAACTCTCAATTCATTAAAGGATATCAAAAAAAAATTCCACAATACGAATATAAGTTTGAATTAAAAGAAGATTCAATTTCTAATCTTGAAAAATACAAACATTTTATCGAAGAAAAAATAAAAGAATAAGTCAAATTACTCTTGAAAAAACTATAGAAAAAGATAATCATTTATCTAAATGTTATAAAAAACTCGTTTCATACCGTTTGAAACGAGTTTTTTTTATGCCCTAATTTCAGCACTAAGAAAACCGTAATTTTTTAATATCAAAATCATCAATTTAGCAATTTAACAAGCTCGAAATAACAATCTGTTAATTTCATCTTTTCTCTTCAAAACTCAACCGTTTTCGTTGTGATTTTATTATATTTGCTCCGCTCATTTTGAGCCGAATATATCTTTTACATCGTTAACTCCTGACGATACGATTATAAAAAAAAAAGAAAATGACAAAATCAAAAATTTTTTACACCTTAACTGATGAGGCGCCGTTATTGGCAACTTACTCTTTGTTACCAATTGTTCAAGCTTTTACAGCAACAGCTGGAATTGAAATCGAAACCAGAGATATTTCGCTGGCTGGAAGAATCCTTTCAAACTTCCCAGATTCTTTGACAGATGCTCAAAAAACTGGAGATGCATTGGCAGAATTAGGCCAATTAGCAACGCAGCCAGAAGCAAACATTATCAAATTACCAAACATTTCTGCATCTGTACCGCAATTAAAAGCGGCAATTGCAGAATTACAATCGCACGGATACAACGTACCAAATTTCCCAGAAGATCCACAAAACGATGCTGAAAAGGAAATTAAAGCAAAATATGCAAAAGTTTTAGGTTCTGCTGTAAACCCAGTTTTACGTGAAGGAAACTCTGACCGTAGAGCTCCTAGAGCAGTTAAAAACTTTGCAAAAGCAAATCCGCACTCTATGGGTGCTTGGTCTGCTGACTCAAAAACTAAAGTGGCTTCTATGTCTAATGGTGATTTTTACGGAAGTGAAAAATCATTGACTGTAAACGAAGCAAATGATGTAAAAATCGAATTTGTTGCTAAAGACGGAACTACAACTGTTCTTAAAGCAAGCACTCCACTTAAAGCAGGTGAAATTATTGACAGCTCTGTTTTAAGCGTAAACAAATTAAAAGCTTTTGCTGCTGATGTAATCGCTGAAGCTAAAGCTGCAGGAGTTTTACTTTCTGTGCACTTGAAAGCTACAATGATGAAAGTTTCTGACCCAATTATCTTTGGCGCTATCGTTGAAGTATATTTTGCAGATGTTTTCAAAAAATACGAATCTTTATTCGCAGAATTAAATGTTGACACTAGAAACGGTTTAGGCGATATCTACGCTAAAATTGCTGGAAGACCTGAGCAAGCTGAAGTTGAAGCTGCTATTGATCAAGCAATTACAAACGGACCTGCATTAGCAATGGTTAATTCTGATAAAGGAATTACAAACTTACACGTTCCATCTGACGTAATTGTTGATGCTTCTATGCCAGCAATGATCCGTACTTCTGGACAAATGTGGAACAAAGAAGGAAAATCTCAAGATACATTTGCTGTTATTCCAGATCGTTCTTACGCTGGAGTTTATACTGCAACAATTGACTTCTGTAAAAAACACGGTGCTTTTGATCCTAAAACAATGGGAAGTGTTCCTAACGTTGGATTAATGGCTCAAAAAGCAGAAGAATACGGATCTCACGACAAAACTTTCCAAATTAAAGGAGACGGAGTTGTTCGCGTAGTTGATGCAAACGGAACTGTTTTAATGGAGCAAAACGTAGAAACTAACGATATTTTCAGAATGTGTCAGGCAAAAGACGCTCCTATCCAGGACTGGGTTAAATTGGCTGTAAACAGAGCTCGTTTATCTAGTACTCCTGCTGTTTTCTGGTTAGACGAAAACAGAGCACACGATAGAGAATTGATCGTAAAAGTTCAAAAATACCTTAAAGATTACGATACAACTAACTTAGACATCAGAATCTTAAACCCAATTGCCGCTACAGAATTTACTTTAGACAGAATCATCAAAGGTTTAGATACTATCTCTGTAACAGGAAACGTGTTACGTGACTACTTAACAGATTTATTCCCAATTTTAGAATTAGGAACTTCTGCTAAAATGCTTTCTATCGTTCCTTTAATGAACGGTGGCGGATTGTTCGAAACTGGTGCTGGAGGTTCTGCTCCTAAACACGTTGAGCAATTTACAGAAGAAGGATATTTACGTTGGGATTCTCTTGGAGAATTTTTAGCTCTTGGTGCTTCTTTAGAGCATTTAGGACAGACTTTAGACAATTCTAAAGCAATAGTTTTATCTGAAACTTTAGATCAGGCTAACGACAAATTCTTAGCAAACGATAAATCTCCAGCTCGTAAAGTTGGTCAGATTGACAACCGTGGTTCTCACTTCTATTTAGCATTCTACTGGGCTCAAGCATTAGCTGCTCAAACTAAAGATGCTGAATTACAAGCGATATTCGCGCCTATTGCTGCTGAATTTGAAGCTAACGAAGCTAAAATCGATGCAGAATTAATTGCTGCTCAAGGAAAAGCTCAGAACATTGGAGGTTACTACCAGCCAACTCCTGAGTTAGTAAGCAAAGCAATGCGTCCAAGTGAAACTTTCAACGCTATTGTTGCTAAAATCAAATAATTCAGAATACAACTGTATTTCTAAATAAACAAAAGGACAACTCACAAGGTTGTCCTTTTTTTATCTTAACTTATGTTTAACAAAAGTTCCGTAAGAATATGTAGTAAGAATTTGTTAACTATGTAAATCAAAATCAATATAATGATTACAAAAAATACCTGCACATTTTTTCTTTTTATTTTAACGATTTTCACTTCATTTGCTCAGGAAAAATTCACTCTAAGCGGAACAATCAGCGATAGCAAAAACAACGAAACTTTAATTGGAGTAAATATCTTTATTCCATCCTTAAAAATAGGAACCACAACAAACGAATACGGTTTTTATTCTCTTTCTGCTCCAAAGGGAGAATACGAAATTGAAATCAGCTATGTTGGTTACCAAACCATTCTAAAAAATATTGTTTTAAATCAGAATACAAAAAACAATTTCTCGATAAAAGAAGGCGGAGAAGAACTCCAAGAGGTAATCATTACAGAAAATAAAGGCAAAATAAATATCAAATCGCCAGAAATGAGCGTGAACAAACTGTCTATTTCGACCATAAAAAAAATGCCTGTCGTTTTAGGAGAAGTTGATGTTATAAAATCCATCTTATTGCTTCCAGGCGTTACCAATGCAGGTGAAGGCGCTTCTGGATTCAATGTTCGCGGAGGCGGTGCCGATCAGAACCTGATTCTTTTGGATGAAGCCACAATTTTTAATTCATCTCACGTTTTCGGATTCTTTTCTGTTTTTAATCCCGATGCCATTAAAGATCTAAAACTATACAAAGGAGGAATTCCGGCACGCTACGGCGGAAGAGCTTCTTCTGTTTTAGAAATTTATCAAAAAGACGGCAGCAGTAAAGATTTCCACATGAATGGCGGTATCGGATTAATTTCAAGCCGTCTTCTGGCTGAAGGTCCGATTGAAAAAGACAAAGGTTCTTTTTTAATTGGCGGAAGAGCTTCTTATGCGCATCTTTTTTTGAAACTCTCTGAAGACAATAAAAATAATGCCGCTTATTTTTATGATTTAAACACCAAATTAAGCTATAAACTCAACGACAATAACAGTCTCTACTTATCGGGTTATTTCGGCCGAGATGTTTTCAGATTAAATAAAAGTTTCACCAATACTTACGGAAACTCTACTTTAAATTTTAGATGGAATCATTTATACTCTGATAAACTGTTTTCAAATCTTTCCTTAATCTACAGCGATTATTACTATGGCTTAGACCTTGATTTTGTGGGATTTAAATGGGATTCTGGAATTAAAAACTACAATATTAAATACGATTTCAAGCATTATCTTTCAGATAAATTAAAACTGAATTATGGAGTAAACGGAATTTATTATCAATTCAATCCCGGAACGATTAAACCTTCTAGCGAAGATTCAGGAATTACCCCAGATCAATTGGATAAAAAATACGCTTTTGAACCTTCTGTTTATTTGGACGCAGAAAGTCAGCTTTCTAAAAAAATTACCGTCGCCTACGGATTACGTTACAGTTTATTTTATAGATTAGGCGCTTCTACTATTAATTATTACGATAATAATCAGGCAGTTGTCTATAATAGCAATATGCAGATTTACGAAAAAGGAACTCCAACTTCGACACAGTATTTTAGCAAAAACAAAGTTATTCAAAGCTACGATAATTTTGAACCGCGTTTTTCTATTTCTTACCAATTAAATGAAGATCAAGCCATAAAAGCCAGCTACAATAGAATGGCACAGTATCTTCAATTAATTTCTAATACTTCATCTCCGACTCCTTTAGACGTCTGGATGCCGAGCGATAATTACATCAAACCTCAGCTTGCAGATCAAGGGGCAATCGGATATTTTAGAAATATTTATAATGGTGATTATTCGCTAGAAGTCGAAACCTATTATAAAAAAATACAAAACAGGCTAGATTATATTGACGGAGCCGATTTAATTGCCAATAATGCCATTGAGCAAGTCATTTTAAATGGTCAAATGCGTGCGTATGGTTTAGAATTGATGATTAAGAAAAATAAAGGCAAATTTAACGGATGGATTTCATATACGATTTCCAAATCAGAACAGCAGACTCCTGGCAGAACTCCAGAAGAAATCGGAATTAATAACGGCCAATGGTACGCCTCAGCTTACGATAAAACACACAATTTAGCCATTACATCGGCATATAATTTAAACGAAAAGTGGTCTTTTGGCGCTAACTTTGCTTTGCAGTCAGGACAGCCTGTTACTTATCCGAATGGCCAATATGAATATTTAGGAATCACGGTGCCAAGTTACGGCCTTCGAAACGAGAACAGACTTCCTGCTTATCATCATTTGGATATTTCTGCAACTTTAACACCAACAAAAAATAAAGATAGAAATTGGAAAGGCGAATGGGTTTTCAGTATTTACAACGTTTACAATCGCATGAATGCTGCCTCAATCAATTTTCGTCAAAATGTCGATACAGGTGTAAATGAAGCCATTAAAACATCCATTTTCGGAATTGTTCCAGCGGTTAGTTATAATTTCAAATTCTAAAAAATCAATTAAAAACTAAAAATACAGATATGAAAAAATTAGTTTTTTTAATCGCATTTTTCACATCGCTACTCTTCATAAGCTGCGAAGAAGTGGTCGATGTTGATTTAGACACAGCGCCTCCAAAATTGGTGATCGAAGCTGCTATTAATTGGGAAAAAGGGACAAAAGGAAATGAGCAGACCATAACGCTGACGACTACAACGGGATATTTTGAAAACGTAATTCCAACCGTTTCTGGCGCCATTATTTATATAGAAGACAGTCACAAAGAGAGATTTAATTTTATCGAAATTAAAAAGACTGGTCAATATGCCTGCAGCAATTTTAAACCTGTTATCGACGAAGAATATACTTTAACTATAATTAGCAGAGGAAGTAGATATATCGGAACTGAAACTTTAAAATCAATTGCGCCCATCACGCGAATAGACCAAAATAATCAAGGCGGTTTTACTGGAAAAGATATCGAAATAAAAGCGTTTTATAATGATCCTGCCGATGCAGAAAATTACTATTTGTATAAATACTTATATCCTAATAGAGTCAAATCGATCTTTTATGTAGATGAAGATAAATTTTTTAATGGCAATGAATTCTTCAGTATTTCAGACGATGAAGATTTAGAAATTGGAAATGAAATCGAAATAACGCATTACGGAATTTCAAAACAATATTATAATTATATGAGTATCTTAGTTAGCATTGCCGGAAGCAATTTTGGAGGACCTTTTCAGTCTCCGCCAGCAACCGTAAAAGGAAATATGGTCAATGTAACTACAAAAGATAATTATCCGCTTGGATATTTTTCCTTAAGCGAAACCAGTACAAAAAAGTACAAAATCGAATAATCATGCGACCGATAATCAAAAACTTAACCGAGAAAAAACTCCTTGGGCATTTTATAGAAATGTCTTTTATTGAGAATAAAACTTTTCAATTATGGAGCGGTTTTATGCCACACCGAAAAGAAATAAAAAATGCAATTGGCGCTAATTTGTATTCTTTAGAAGTATATGCAGAAGACCATTTTGATAATTTTGATCCTAATGACAATTTCCAAAAATGGGCTGCCGTAGAAGTTTCAGATTACGAAAGTATTCCAGAAGGAATGCAAACCTTAGTTGTTCCTGATGGTTTATATGCCGTTTTTCTTCATTTAGGACCAGCTTCAGACGCGCACAAAACCTATCATTACATTTTTGCAGAATGGCTTCCAAATTCTGAATATACCGTAGACAATAGACCGCATTTTGCTGTTATGAATGAAAAATATAAAAAAGATGACGCGAATTCTGAAGAAGAAATCTGGATTCCGATAAAAAAGAGAGATAATTAGAAAATCCGATATCGAATGAATTATAAAAATTATTCCGATAAAGATCTTGAGGAAGCCTACATAAGTATGATTGATTACTCTGGAAAGGCCAGCAAGGAAATTCTTTTTGAAATTGATAACAGAGGAGGAATTGATGCTTTTTTATCAATGCTAGAATCTAATAAAATCAATAAAAAAGAAATACAGAGAATAACAAAAGAAGTCTATGACTTGTGTTATGATTATTCCGATTTGGACTTTATAAAACAATTTATAAAATCAGATATACTAGATTCCGACGAATTAGATAAATTAGTTAACTCAAAATTCAATGAGTATCAAGCAATTTTAAGCGATAGAGCAATTAATCAAAAAACAATTTATGGAAGTCTAATTGGAATGACAGTAGGAATTATAATCAGCTTGATGTTCTACGCTTTCATAATTAATCTATTTGGAAGATTTATATACTATCCAATAGTAGCCGTATATTTTATTTGCTACCTCACTATTAAACTCATAACCAAACAAACGCGAAATAATTCGTTTGTTTTTATCAGTTCGCTTATGGGAACTGTATTAACACTTCTCTGCCTCTACTTTTTTTATAATTAATCAAATATCACAATGTCAATACAAACCTTACAATCACTTTTTAATAGAGATTTAAACAAACTAAAATTTGAAATTGAATCTTACGAATTCGAAAAACAAATTTGGGCAGTCGATAAAAACATTTCGAATTCGGCGGGAAATCTATGTCTGCATTTAATTGGAAATCTAAACACCTACATTGGCGCAGAAATAGGAAAAACGGGTTACGTGCGAAATCGTCCTCTGGAATTTTCTTTAAAAGACATTCCAAAAACGGAATTAATTTCTAAAATCGAAAACACAATTGAAGTCGTCAATAATGCCTTAGATTTACTAACTGAAAAAGATTTAGAACAAATTTACCCGCAGATTGTTTTTGAAAAAGAAATGACAACTGGTTTCTTCCTTATTCATCTTTCAACACATTTAGCTTATCATTTAGGACAAATCAACTATCACAGAAGACTTCTAGATTTCTGATTTTAGAATGCAGATTGTAGATTGTAGATTGCAGATTGTAGATTTTAGATTTTAGATTCTTGATTGCTTTACATTATCTAATTATCTAATTTCTCAATTATCTCATTAACTTTGCACTTCATTCAAAAAAACGTACATGTCATCACATCATATAGTCCGCGACGATCAAGAACCCGCTTTAATAATTGCAAACGGCGCCGCCTGCGATGCTGAATTATTAGGACAATTGTTAGAATGGTCTCCGTTGGTTGTGGTTTTAGATTCGGCTATAGAAAGAGTGATCGAATTAGGCATCAAAGTCGACGTTTTGTTGGGAGATTTTGATCGCGGTTTAGATCCCGAAATTTACAAAACTTCTCAATTTCCGATAGAAATTGTCCATACTCCCGATCAAGATAAAACTGACTTAGAAAAGGCTTTTGATTATTTAATTGAAAGAAAAATTCCAGCCGTAAATGTAGTTTGGGCAACCGGAAGACGTGCCGATCATACCATTACCAATCTTACCAATATTGTAAGATATCGAAATCTGCTTAAAATCGTCATTTTAGACGATCATTCTAAAATATTCCTTCTGCCAACAAAATTTGAGAAATGGTATACGGCAAATACTCCAATTTCTCTTATCCCGATTGGAGTTGCAAACGGAATTTCGTCTACCAATTTAAAATACCAATTAAACAACGATACGCTCACTATGGGCTACAGAACCGGAAGCAGTAATTCCGTCGAAAAAGATGGAATTGTTTCTATTATTCATTCAGACGGCGATTTGCTTTTGATGGAATGTTTTGATTAAAAAAGACCATCGGCTCGAATAATTTTGTAGGCTCGGATTTTAATCCGAGGTATAATGATATACATCCACAATTTAGAGAACCAGAAGTTCGGCACATATCTTCAAAAATGAATCGTTCCTATGCAACTCATCTGAATATCATCAATCAAATTCAACGGATTAAAATCCGTTGCTACAAAATATAGATCATTCCTACGGAATTCTAATTCCAAAAAAGGAATACCTATCTTTGCAATCGAAATCAATGAAAATGAAAGCAAACGACAATTTAGAAAAAAGCAATTTACATCCAAGAAACCTTCATCGTTCCCGTTATGATTTTGAGCTTCTTATTTCAAATTGTCCTGAGTTAAAAGAATATGTTTCAATCAACAAATACCAAATTGAAACAATTGATTTTAGCGATCCAAAAGCAGTAAAAGTCCTAAATAAAGCCTTACTCAAAACTTATTATAATATTGGCTTTTGGAATATTCCTTTGCATTATCTCTGCCCTCCTATTCCCGGCCGTGCAGACTATATTCACTACATCGCCGATTTATTAGCAGAAAGCAATAACGGTGTAATTCCGAATAATGCTAGCGTTTTAGGCCTAGATATCGGAACAGGCGTAAATATGATCTATCCGATATTAGGAAACTCAATATACAATTGGAGCTTTGTTGCTACCGATATAGATAAAAAAGCAATCGAAAATTGCGGTAAAATTATTGAAGCAAATCCGCATCTTATAGATTCTATAAGTTTACAGCAACAAACAGAACCTCGATTCATCTTCAAAAATATTATAATTCCAGAAGACCGATTTTCTTTTACTATGTGTAATCCGCCCTTCCATGCCTCTGCCGAAGAAGCGGCTAAAGGCTCTTTAAGAAAAATCAAAAATCTTAATCCTAAGGACAAAAAAATCAATGCTCCCGTTTTAAATTTTGGAGGACAAAGCAACGAATTATGGTGCAATGGTGGTGAAATCGCTTTTATAACGCAAATGATTTATGAAAGTGCACATTACAAATCGCAATGTCTCTGGTTTACGACTTTGGTCTCAAAAAAAGAAAATCTTCCTGCTATTTATAAAACTTTGAAGAAAGTAAATACAGTTTCTGTTAAAACAATTGATATGGCACAAGGGCAAAAAAATAGTCGCATTGTCGCTTGGAGTTTTTTGAATGAACAGGAATCAAAGAGTTGGAAATTTTAAGAATTAAAAACATTTTGATTTTTGTAATAATTTAAAATGTGTCGCTCCTCCGGAGCTTTAGTCAATGCGCTTAGATTTCGCTATAAATATTTGGCTCCTCTGGAGCCTTAGCATTAATGAATGAAGCAATGTTGATATAGTCCCAGCGGGACGAAATATTTATAGAAGAATATTATCCCTCTTTTTCAAAGCCCCAGCGGGGCGAAATATTTTGATAAACTAAACCTTTTAAAATATCTGATTTCTGAACCCAAACCTTGATTTTATAATTTCCTTTTGTTATATTTATTGTAAACATTTCAAAATCAAGATTATGGCAGAATATATTGGTTATCTCGCGTCTGTTTTTATTGTTGGCGGTTTCTTGCTCAAAAACCTTAGAACAATTCGGTTCATTAATATGTTTGGCTGTATCTGCTTTGTCATTTATGGCATTTTTCTAAATGATTATCGAGATTTCAATCAATGGCTTTGGCCAGTTATTATTCCGAATGCTATTTTAGCTTTTGTGCAGATCTATTATCTCTCTTCGAAAAAGGAATAGACCTTAAAATTTTGATAGTTTAAACTAAAATTATATGACGCCTTAAATCTTCATCTGAAGTAATTTTAGGTATAAATCTAATTCACTATCATGCTTAAATCTGCTCTAAAAATTGCGGTTTTATTTTTATTTGTCGGTTGTTCTTCAACACAAAAATTCAGCGATTACAGCTTTAAAACCAAAAAAGACAAAGAATCTTATACAAAGGCTTACAATAATGCGCTTAAACTTTGGGATGTTCCCTACACCGAAGAAGATGTAAAAACTGATTTAGGAACTGCTCATGTTGTTATTGCAGGCCCTAAAAACGGTAAAAAACTGGTTTTACTTCACGGAATGGATGCCAGCTCAACAATGTGGTATCCAAACATTAAAGCTTTAGCCAAAAATCATCGTGTTTATGCTATCGATTTTTTAATGGAACCTAATAAATCCGTTTATACAAGAAACTCCATTTTTACTGGAATCTCTCCTTCTGCTAACGAAATTGTGAAATGGTACAACGAAATTTTCGACCATTATCAATTGAAGAAATTTGATATTGTTGCCGCTTCCCGCGGAGGCTGGGTTGCGACTTTATTAGCCACTCAAAAAGGAAATTCGATAAATAGAATTGTTTTATTGAGTCCCGCGCAGACTTTTAAATTTATTGATAAAATTGGAAAAACAAGTTCGGCTTTGATGCTAAAACTTTTTCCAAGCGAAAAGAAATTCGGAAAAACCTTAACCACATTTTCAACACACCCCGAAAAAATAAGCCCGCTTTACAAAAGACAATTTTATTTAGCAAATAAATATGCAAAATCAAATTCGAGTATGCTGAAAATGATGCCTTTTTCTGAGAAAGAATTAGAATCCATCCAAAATCCCGTTTTGATTTTAATTGGCGATCATGATGTTATTAATGGTGAAGAAAGCATCGAAAGAGCAAAGAAATATTTAGTCAACAGCGAAACCAGAGTCATAAAAGATGCTGGACATTTTCTTTCTATAGACCAATCCAAAATAGTCAATGATGCTATGGTTGACTTTTTGAAGTAATGCTTTTTTTTAGCCACTAATTACACTAATTTTATTTAATGCTGAATAATTTTTAGCCACTCCCGATAGCTATCGGGATTCACAGATTAAAAGAATTTGTCAAGCTAGCTTTAAAAATTAAAATATGAATTGCCTCCAGCTTTAGCTGGAGGTCCTAATTTAGTTTGATACTACAAGGCTTTAGCCAAATCTTAATATCATTGTTCGCTAAAAAAGTTTGGCTAAAGCCGCTTGTGATTTTTTTTAAGCTAACCTCCAGCTAAAGCTGGAGGCAATTTAATTTTAAAAAATTCGAGAAATTAGTGTAATTCGTGGCAAACCAAATCAAAAACAAAACCAATTAATCTTCGTATATTTACAATCCAAATTTTCAGCCCACGCAAATGAAATTTCAAGTTTCCTCAGAATATAGTCCAAAAGGAGATCAGCCGCAAGCCATACAAAAACTGGCACAAGGAGTGATCGACGGAGATAAATATCAAACTTTATTAGGAGTTACAGGCTCTGGAAAAACGTTTACCGTTGCCAATGTAATTCAGGAAGTACAAAGACCTACTTTGGTTTTGGCTCACAACAAAACTTTGGCTGCGCAATTGTATTCAGAGTTCAAACAATTCTTTCCGAATAATGCTGTTGAATACTTCGTTTCTTACTACGACTACTATCAGCCAGAAGCTTTTATGCCTGTAACGGGAGTTTTCATTGAAAAAGATTTATCTATCAATGAAGAATTGGAGAAAATGCGTTTGAGCACTACTTCTTCTCTCCTTTCGGGAAGACGTGATGTTTTGGTTGTAGCATCCGTTTCTTGTTTATACGGTATCGGAAACCCTGTTGAATTTCAGAAAAACGTAATCGAAATCAAAAGAGATCAGGTAATTTCGAGAACCAAATTATTGCATAGTTTAGTTCAGAGTTTATATGCCAGAACAGAAGCCGATTTTAATCCAGGAACTTTCAGAATTAAAGGAGACACTGTCGAAGTCTATCCGAGTTATGCTGATGATGCTTACAGAATCCATTTTTTTGGAGATGAAATCGAAGAAATCGAAGCGTTTGACGCCAAAACTTCTCAAGTAATAGAAAAATTTCAGCGTTTAACGATTTATCCTGCCAATATGTTTGTGACTTCGCCAGAAGTTTTGCAAGGTGCCATTTGGCAGATTCAGCAGGATTTGGTGAAACAAGTCGATTATTTTAAAGAAATTGGAAAACATCTCGAAGCGAAACGTTTGGAAGAAAGAACCAATTTCGATTTAGAAATGATTCGCGAATTAGGATATTGCTCTGGAATCGAAAACTACTCAAGATATCTTGACGGACGTGAAGCTGGAACAAGACCTTTCTGTTTATTAGATTATTTTCCAAGTGATTTTTTAATGGTTGTAGATGAAAGTCACGTGACCGTTTCGCAGGTTCATGCCATGTACGGAGGTGACCGAAGCAGAAAAGAAAACTTGGTAGAATATGGTTTCCGTTTGCCTGCCGCAATGGACAACCGACCGTTGAAATTTGAAGAATTTGAAGCATTGCAAAATCAGGTGATTTATGTTTCTGCAACTCCAGCCGATTATGAATTGCAAAAGTCAGATGGTATTTATGTCGAACAAATTATTCGTCCAACTGGATTATTAGATCCTGTGATTGAAGTCCGTCCGAGTTTGAACCAGATTGATGATTTGATTGAAGAAATTCAAGTTCGATGCGAATTAGACGAAAGAGTTTTGGTTACGACTTTAACCAAAAGAATGGCAGAAGAATTGGCTAAATATTTAACAAAAGTAAGCATTCGATGCCGTTATATACATTCTGAAGTCGACACCTTAGAACGTATCGAAATCATGCAGGATTTAAGAAAGGGACTTTTTGATGTTTTGATTGGAGTAAACTTACTTCGTGAAGGTTTAGATTTACCCGAAGTTTCTCTTGTTGCCATTCTAGATGCCGACAAAGAAGGTTTCTTACGTAACCGTAAATCGCTTACGCAAACTATTGGTCGTGCAGCTCGAAATGTAAACGGTAAAGCGATTATGTATGCAGATAAAATTACAGAAAGTATGCAGAGAACAATCGATGAAACCAATTACAGAAGAACCAAACAGATGAATTATAATGTGGAAAATAATATTGTTCCGCAGCCTTTAAATAAGAAAATCGAAAGCGCTTTCACTAAAAATCCTTTGGTAGAATACGAATTAGGACATCCAATTCCTGTGGCAGCAGAGCCAGAAACAGCTTATCTGTCTAAATCAGAATTGGAGAAAATGATTCGCGAAAAGCGCAAAACTATGGAAAAAGCAGCAAAAGAACTGGATTTCTTGCAAGCTGCTAAACTTCGTGACGAAATTAAAAAACTACAGGAACAGCTTGCTTAATTATGCTGTTCCTGAAAAATCTCCAGCAATGTAATTGGATTAATCATTGTATTTGGCGCTTTTTTCATCATTTCCAGAACTCGTTTTACCGCCGAAAGGTTTAATCCCATTTCTAAAGCAATTTGCTGAATAGCATTAAATTCTCTTTCGTGTAAAATGCCGTCTATATGCATTAATAAAGCCAGTCGGTAAAACTGATTGATACGCTGCATTTCTGATTTTATTGGAATTGTTTCGGTTTCCTGATGAAACAAATCTTGAAATTCTGCTTCGCTTATACTTAACTCTAAAGCTACAAGTCTTAAAAAATCAAGCTCACGTTTGTGCAAATGACCATCAACAGTGGCGAACATAATCATTTCTAAAAGTAAACTTCTTTTTTCTGCTTCTGTATTCATCAATTTATTATTTTTAGCTAAAATATTGCTTTTAAATAAAACTACAAAACACAGATAATGAAGAGGATTTTCTTAGCGGTTTTACTTCTGTTTACTCTTATTGGAAAAGCGCAAAGCACGGCTTCAAAAAATGTTTATACTTTTACAATTGAAGCGCCTCAGCTCCATACTTCAAAAAAAATCTGGATTTATCTTCCTGAAAATTATGCAAAAGATCTCAAGAAAAAATACAGCGTCATTTACATGCACGATGCACAGAATCTGTTTGACGCCAAAACTTCTTTTGTTGGCGAATGGAATATTGACGAAAAATTAGACAGCTTAAAAGCTTCCGTAATTGTTGTAGGAATTGAGCATGGAAACGAAAAACGTATCGATGAACTTACTCCTTTTAAAAACGAAAAATACGGCGGAGGAAATGCCGATAATTATTTAGAATTTATTGTAAAAACTCTAAAACCTCATATTGACCAAAATTACAGAACCAAAACAAAAGCTAAAAATACGATCATTTTCGGAAGTTCTCTTGGCGGATTGGTTTCGTATTATGGTGCTTTAAAATATCCTGATGTATTTGGTAAAGCGGGCGTTTTTTCTCCATCTTTTTGGTTTTCTAATGAAATTTACGCTTTCGCGGAAGAACAATCCAAAATAAAAACTAAAATCTATTTTTTATGTGGCGACAAAGAAAGTGATGATATGGTAAACGATTTAACCAAAATGAAACGTTTATTAGATACCAAACGCTGCTACTGTCTTCATTTGGATAAAACGAAAATTGTAAAAGGCGGAGAACATAATGAAAAACTGTGGCGCGATCATTTTGCTGAAGCGCTACTTTGGCTAGGCTACTAATTAAAAAATAAAAAATACCCCAAAATGAAACTTATTTTACGAGAATATAATCTCAAACTAAAGCACACTTTCACTATTTCTAGAGAATCTATTGATGTACAGCCTTCTCTAATTGTAGAATTGCAAAGCGATGGTTTTTCTGGTTTTGGAGAAGCCACTTCTAACCCGTATTATCATATTACGGTTCCAATGATGATTCAGGATTTAGAAAAAATTAGGGCCATTATTGAAAGCACCGAAAATGAAACTCCAGAAGTTTTTTGGGCAAAAATGCATCCGTATTTAAAAGACGATATGTTTGCATTATGCGCTTTAGATTTGGCTTATAATGATTTGTATGCTCGCAAAAAAGGCAAAAAATTATACGAGTTATGGAATTACAAAACCGATCATAATCCGATGACTGATTATACGATCGGAATTGATTCTATCGAAAAAATGGTTTTTAAAATGAAAGAACTGCCTTGGCCGATTTACAAAATTAAATTAGGCACAAAGGAAGACATTGCAATCGTAAAAGAACTTAGAAAACACACAAACTCCATTTTCAGAATTGATGCCAACTGTGGTTGGGGCGTTGATGAAACGATAAATAATGCTGTTGAATTAAAAAAACTAGGCGTCGAATTTCTAGAACAGCCTATGAAAGCTGATAATTGGGAAGCCCACAAAGAAGTATTCAAACATTCTGTACTTCCTGTTATTGCTGACGAAAGCTGTATTATTGAAGAAGATGTAGCAAAATGTTTCAATCATTTTCATGGCGTAAATGTAAAATTGGTAAAATGCGGCGGACTTACTCCTGGAAAACGCATGATCGAAGAAGCTAAAAAATTAGGTTTAAAAACTATGGTAGGCTGTATGACCGAATCTACCGTTGGAATTTCTGCGATTGCACATTTGCTTCCGCAATTGGATTATGTTGATATGGATGGCGCTTTGCTTTTGGCTGAAGATATTGCAACGGGAGTTACGATAAAAGATGGCGTTATAAGTTATTCAGATTTAAACGGAACGGGCGTTACATTACTGTAATTTTTTATTTAAACACATAGAAACATAGCCCTAGTTTATCTTAAAAGGCGTTTCACTTTTCATCAAAAAACATAGCTATGCGTGAGAAACTAGTTTCTTTTCACTTTTTTTTGTATTGAACTCTATGTTTCTATATGTTGCTTTTTAAACACAAAGCCGAATGATAGTCGAAAAATTTCCAGATCGAATCATTGAAATTGACCAAAAACAGTTTTTGTATTTTGGCGGTACAGCTTACTTAGGACTTCCTACAAATGCAGCATTTCAAGACTTAGTCGTTCAGAACATTTTAAAATGGGGAACCACTTACGGAAGTTCTAGAACTGCAAACATCAAATTAAGCGCATATATTGCGGGCGAAAAATTCTTGGCCCAACATATTGGTTCAGAAGATGCTGTTACGGTTTCTTCTGGAATGCTGGCTGGAAAATTGGTTTTAGAAAAATTAAAAAAAGAAACCGATTGTTTCTTTCATTTAAATGAAATTCATTCGGCTATCCAGATTGAAAACAGTCTTCCTGTATTTGTAAATGGAAAACTAAATGAGCGTTTATTAGATTCGAAATTTGAAAAAATAACGATTTTGACCGATGGCGTACCTTCGTTTCAAACCAAACCTGCTGATTTGTCTTTCATAAAACAGATATCAAATCACAAGGAAATTACATTGGTTGTGGATGAATCGCATTCGTTAGGAATTATCGGCAAAAATGGCTCTGGAATTTATTCGTCAATTAATTTTCCAATAAAAAGAAAAATACTCGTTTCGTCTCTAGGAAAAGCTTTCGGATTAACGGGCGGCGTAATTGCCTCAGATACTGAATTTATTCAAGAAATAAAAGAAATTGAAACTTTTACAAGCGCCGCGGGAATGAATCCTGCTTTTGTGCAGACACTTTCAGATGCTTCAGAAATTTATAAAAAACAGCACCAAAAACTGCTCGAAAATTTAAATTATATAGATTCGATTTTAGTCAAAAATGAGAATATTAAGTTTGACAAAAGTTATCCGCTAATTTATTTATTATCGAAAGAATTAGTTCATAAATTAAAAGAAGAAAACATCATTATTGCCAGTTTTAAATATACCAAAGAAGCCGAACCATTAAATCGCATTGTAATAACCGCAAACCACTTAAAAGAAGATTTAGATAAACTGGTTGGAGTTTTAAATAAATAAAAGTTGCCACGAATTGCACGAATTTTCGCGAATAAAATTTAATTTTTTGTTACTAATAATTGGTGGCAATTCGTGCAATTCATGGCAAAAAAAATTAATGTACACTCCACTTTTAAACGTATCTTTGCAAAACAAACCTTTGATTTGGAAGTGAGATTTTCAGGAACTTGAAACCTGACACGAGGCTTTAGCCGAATTGGCGAAGCAAACATTAAAAACTTGAAACAAATAATATGACAAATAACGATATACTTAAAAAACTTCGCGTGGCTTTGATGCTCCGTGATGATCAAATAGTTGAAATTTTAGAATTAGTAGATTTTAGAATTTCTAAATCAGAATTGGGTGCTTTTTTTAGAGCCGAAGACCATCCAAATTACATGGAATGTGGCGATCAGGTTTTACGTAATTTCCTAAACGGATTGGTAATTCATTTGAGAGGAACGAAAGAAAATCCTAAAAACCCAACAGATGTTTTAGCGAAGCATAAAGCTGAAATTCCGAAGAAAGAAAATACTGCTGAGAGAAAGGAATTTAAACCTGCTCCTAAAGATTCTGAAAGAGCAAGAGGCGATCAAAGTCCATCAAAATCAGGTTCATCAACTGGAAAACCTAAAAAGAAATCATTCCCAAAAGGAAATGGAAAACCAGTGGTTGTAGAAAAAGTAATTTTCAAAAACGGTAATAAGAAAAAATCTTGATTAGGTGATTTAACCGCAAAGGACGCAAGATTTTTTTACTCAGCGTACGCTTATAAACGCAAAGTTCGCAAAGCTATACAGATAAAGCTTTGCGAACTTTGCGTTTATATTTAGTCTTACGAGAAAAAAAACTTGCGTCCTTTGCGGTTAAAAAAACTAAATTTTATTTTCCTCAATCTTATCAAAAAAAGCATCTTTAAAAGTCGCTCCAATTGGTAGCTCTTTCTCATTTACAAAAACAGAAAAATTATCTGTTGATTCAATATGCTGTAAAGAAACCACATACGATTTATGTATCTGAATAAAATCAGTTGACGGAAGCGATTCAATTACATTTTTTAATGACGAATGTGTTATAATCTGCTGTTTAGAAGTGTGAATGCAAACATAATTCTGCAGACTTTCTACATACAAAATATCAGCCAAAAACACTTTTTGAAATTTATTCTTTCCATCGGTTTTTATAAAAATAAAATCTCGAGAATTTGGAGCAATTACAGTTTCTGATTTTGGTTCAGAATTTAATTTAGAAACAGCCTGATAAAAACGTTCAAATGAAATTGGTTTTAATAAATAATCAACAGCATTTAATTCAAATCCTTCCAAAGCAAAATCAGGATAAGCAGTTGTGAAAATCACTTTTATATTTTTTGAAATGATTTTAGAAAGCTGTAAACCTGTCAATTGCGGCATTTGAATATCCAGAAAAATAACATCTACAGATTTTGAATTTAGAAATTCTAATGCTTTTAGCGAATCATTAAAAACGCCCTCTTTTTCGAGAAAATTTACTTTCCCGATATAGTTTTCTAATATTCGAGTTGCTGGCGGTTCGTCGTCGACAATTATGCATTTAAAAGCCATAAATTACTTCTTTAGCGGTATTTTTAAGTAAGTTTTAAAGGTATTATTTTCTTCTGTTTTTTCAAGAATAAATTGGTCTTTATACGTGTATTCTAATCTTTTGGTCAAATTATCAAAACCAATTCCAGTTGAAGAATAATTTTCTCCTTCGTTAAAATAATTAAAAGTTGTAATCTCCAAAAAATCTTCTTTTATCCGAATTGAAATACTAGCCTTTTCTTCTTCTTTATTGAATTTTCCATGTTTGAAAACATTCTCCACAAAATGAATTAAAGCCGAAGAAAGAATCTTTTCATTTGAATAGTCACCTTCAACTGAAAAATCTAAAAACAGCTGATCTTCAAATCTTTTCTTTTGTAAATGAATATAGTTTTGAATAAACTGAATCTCTTTTGAAAGTATAGCTTCATCTTTATCTGTCTCAGTAATCACGTAACGAAGCAAGTCAGAAAGCACCAAAATATCATCAGCCATTTTATCGTCTTTCAAAATTAATTGACTATAAAAAGAATTCAAAGTATTAAACAAAAAATGCGGACTAACTTGCGCTTTTAGCATTTGAAATTCGGCTTTTTTATTCTCCAAAAGCAATTCCTGATTTTGATGTTGCGTCGTTTGATATTGCCAAAACAAAAAAGTCAATGCACTTAAAATTACAGCTGGCAATCCGAAGAAAAAATTATCTTTTATATAATATGTAATTTCTCTTGCTTCTTCGTAGTAGTTGTGCTCTCCAGTGATATTATACATTACTACTTCCTGTAAAAAATAACGAACAGCTGTAAAAAGCAATAACGAAACCGGAATACTAAGTAGGTAAAATAGTAATTTCTTCTTGTTTAAAAACCATTTACAAAAGAAATAAAAATTGAGAAGGTAAATACAAAACACAGCTAACATATACGTTACCGTTGTCCAATAATACATTCCGTTCATTACGATTTCTATTCTTCTGTCATTAAGTCCAATATCCCATAAAACATAGGTTAGAAGTAATAAAAAGAAAAAGACAATATGGTAATAAAAAGGAATTTTTGATTTCATAGTATTTTGATAATTAGCTCAAAAATACAATTAAGCCTTTAATAGAAAATTATATTTATTTAAAACATGCTTTTTTAGGGATGAACTAACAAAAATCTTATACGAAATAATTACCTCATAAATTTCATGTGTTTATAAAATGAAATCCTATGTTCATCAAAAACAAAAAATAGAGCTCAAAAGACACAATACATTTGCCCTAAATTTAAAACCAAAAAATCATGCAAAAAATCATTTTATTATTAGCTCTTATTACATTTAACATCGCTTCTTCTCAAACTAAGAAAAAGCAAATTTTATTGGTTGGGACTTTTCATTATGCCAATCCCGGTCTTGATGTGGCTCAAATAAATAGTTTCAATATCATGTCTGAAGAAAGCCAAAAGGAACTCGAAACAATGAGTGACAAAATCAAAAAATTTGGTCCGGATAAAATATTTGTCGAATGGGAATTTAAAAAACAAGCCGATTTAGACAAGTTTTACAATAAAAACACGGATAGTCTTTTAAAAACTAACAAAAGCGAAATAACTCAACTGGCGCTTCGTACAGCTAAAAAATTAAATCATAAAAAATTGTATGGGATGAATCTTTATACTCCTTTTCGATATGATAGTTTAATGATTGCAATGGAAAAAGCAAATCAAAAAGATTTAATAAAAAGAAATGATGAATCAACAAAAAATTTCGAAAAACAACATAACGAAAAAATCAAAAAAAGCACTTTACAAGAAATGATGTTATATTACAATACAAAAGAAGCCGAAAACGAAAATCTTCAGTGGTATTTGGAAGTTGCTAACAGAGCTGGAAATCCGGATGATTTTTCAGGACCATCTTTAGTATCCAATTGGTACAAGAGAAATTTGTATATGTATTCTTTAATTCAGAAATTAACTGAAAGTACTGATACTAAAATAATGGTTTTGGTCGGCGCTGGTCATGCTTCAATTATTCGGGAATTTATAATGCACGATCCTACATTTGAAATTGTAGAATTGTCGACAGTTTTGAAATAGCTTTTTTAACCGCAAAGGTTTTTAGCCACAAATTCACGAATTTTTATTATAAAGAGTAAAAATAATTCGTGAATTCGTGGCTATATTTTTTACACAAAATTTATTGTAGAGGCGCACCGCAGTGCGTCTTACGTTATGCAACCACAATGCTCAACTTTGTGTTAGACGCACTGCGGTGCGCCTCTACGTATCCTTTGAACATAAAAAAACCATTCCTTTCGAAATGGTTTTCTATATAATTGATTTTCTTATTTTAATTAAGAAAGTGCAGCTTTAACTTGGTCAGCAGCTTCTTGGAATTGAACAGCTGATAAAATTGGCATACCAGAATTATCGATTAATTCTTTTGCAATTTCAGCGTTTGTTCCTTGTAAACGTACAATGATTGGCACATTGATAGCGTCACCCATGTTTTTGTAAGCGTCAACAACACCTTGAGCAACACGGTCACAACGAACGATTCCTCCGAAGATGTTAATTAAGATCGCTTTTACGTTTGGATCTTTCAAGATAATTCTGAAAGCTGTTTCAACACGCTTAGCATCTGCAGTTCCTCCTACGTCAAGGAAGTTAGCAGGCTCAAAACCAGCGTATTTAATTAAGTCCATAGTTGCCATAGCAAGACCAGCTCCGTTTACCATACATCCTACAGTACCGTCAAGGTCAACGTAGTTAAGACCAACTTCTTTAGCTTCAACTTCGATTGGATTCTCCTCACGGATATCTCTCATTTCAGCATATTTAGGTTGTCTGTATAAAGCGTTATCGTCGATATTTACTTTAGCATCAACTGCTAATATTTTGTTGTCAGAAGTTTTAAGAACTGGGTTGATTTCGAACATAGAAGCATCAGAACCAATGTAAGCATTGTATAATGCGTCGATGAATTTCACCATTTCTTTGAAAGCGTTTCCAGAAAGACCTAAGTTGAAAGCAACTCTTCTAGCTTGGAAACCTTGCAATCCTACAGAAGGATCAATTTCCTCAGTAAAGATTAAGTGTGGAGTGTGCTCAGCAACTTCTTCGATATCCATTCCACCTTCAGTAGAATACATAATCATGTTGCGTCCTGTACCTCTATTCAATAAAACAGAAACATAAAATTCAGAAGTTTCGCTTTCTCCAGGATAGTAAACATCTTCAGCAACTAATACTTTGTTTACTTTTTTACCTTCTGGCGGAGTTTGAGGCGTAATCAACTGCATTCCGATGATTTGTTCTGCTAACTCTTCTACTTGTTGTAAATTTTTTGCCAGCTTAACTCCACCACCTTTTCCACGACCACCTGCGTGAATTTGTGCTTTAATTACATGCCATCCTGTTCCAGTTTCGGCAGTTAATTGTTTTGCAGCAGCCACAGCTTCAACTGCATTATTAGCCACGATTCCGCGTTGCACGCGTACTCCGTAACTCGCTAAAATTTCTTTTCCTTGATATTCGTGTATGTTCATAATATAGAATTTGTCTGGTCCTGAATTTATTTCAGAATAAAAGTGCGACAAAAGTAGCAAAATTCAACTTAAAAGTAAAATCTTTTTTAAATTAATAACTAGCCTTTAATTGATTCTTCACCTATTTAAATCGAAAGAAAAAAAATCATTAAACAATTGTATCTAAAAAGTTAACACAAAAACGCTAAAACGTTTGAGATTTAACAAAAACTTCACTGATATCAATACCTAAGCGACGATTTTTCTTAATATATTTTAATCGCAATTATGATTTTGATAATTCGCAATGCTTTATCTGATAATTTTATCATTTAAGAACCCTTTTTCTAATATTCCTATAAAAATGAAAGCGAATAGATAAATTCACTACATTATGTTTAACGAAATCTTTATTTTTGTAAAAAAAATATCAAGAATGAGAGTTAAAGAACAAGGGCTTTATCTGCCTGAATTTGAACACGACAATTGTGGTGCAGGATTTATTTGTAATTTGAATGGTATTAAGTCAAATGATATTATTCACAAAGCATTAGACATCTTAATTAAATTGGAACATCGTGGTGCCGTAAGTTCTGATGGAAGAACTGGTGACGGAGCCGGAATTTTATTCGACATTCCTCATGATTTTTTTAAGAAAGTATGTGACTTTGAAATCCCTGAAGCGCGTGAGTATGCAGTAGGAATGGTTTTTTTACCAAAAAGCAAAAACCAAGTTTCTTTCTGTATTAATGCATTTGAGGCAACTATTAAAGATCAAAACTTAAAAGTTTTAGGTTGGAGAGATGTGCCAGTTGACGTTGAAAATTTAGGTGAAATCGCCGCAGAAAAAGAACCAACTGTTAAACAAGTTTTCGTTTCTAAAAACGGACAGGATTTAACAGAACAAGAATTTAATGCAAAACTTTTTGCAGCTAGAAAAATTGCCGAACATGCCGTAAGAGGATCTAAAACTTCTGAAAGCCACATGTTTTATTTTACTAGTTTATCGACAACTACTATAATATATAAAGGTCTATTGATGCCAGAAGACATCAGCCGTTATTATATAGATTTAAAAGATCCAGACTTGGTAACTCGTCTTGCACTTGTACACCAGCGTTTCTCAACAAATACTTTCCCGTCTTGGGACTTAGCTCAGCCGTTTAGATACATGTGTCATAATGGTGAGATTAACACACTTCGCGGAAACGTAAGCCGTATGCGTGCTCGTGAAGAGCTTATGCAAAGCAAAGTTTTTGGCGATGATATCAAAAAATTATTCCCAATTATCTTAGAAGGAAAATCAGATTCTGCTTCTATGGATATGGTGGTTGAACTTTTATTAATGACTGGACGTTCTCTTCCAGAGGCAATGATGATGGTTGTTCCTGAAGCTTGGGAAAAACACCAAACTATGTCTGCTGAGAAAAGAGCTTTCTATGAGTACAATGCTTGTATCATGGAGCCTTGGGATGGTCCTGCTTCTATTCCGTTTACAGATGGAAACGTAATTGGAGCTTTACTAGACAGAAACGGACTTCGTCCTTCTCGTTATACTTTAACGAAAAGCGGATTCGTAATTATGTCATCTGAAATTGGTGTATTAGACATCGATCCAGAAGATGTAATTCAGCACGGACGTTTGGAACCAGGAAAAATGTTCTTAGTTGATATGAATGAAGGGCGTATCATCGAAGACGAAGAAGTTAAGAAAGCGATAGTTACAAAACGTCCTTACCAGCAATGGGTTGACGAAAACTTATTGCCATTGGCTAAAGTTCCTTACACCAACAACCCTACTCCTGTTGAAAAATTAGATTTCTTAACAAGACAGCGTTTGTTTGGCTATACAATTGAAGATTTAAAAACAATCATTAATCCAATGGGAAGCGACGGAGCTGAAGCAATCAGTTCTATGGGTAACGATACGCCTTTGGCGGTTTTATCAGATCAGCCTCAGTTGTTGTACAATTACTTCAAACAATTGTTTGCTCAGGTTACTAACCCTCCGTTGGATGGTATTCGCGAAGAAATCATCACAGATATCAGTTTAGCGATTGGAGGAGATTTCAATATTTTCGAAATCGAATCTAAACAATGTAAAAAATTAAAAATCCAAAATCCAGTTATTTCTAATGAGGATTTGGATAAAATTAGAAATATTGATCACGCAGATTTCAAATCGGCTACCATTTCTACTTTATACAAAATAGAAAAAGGAGTTAATGGTTTGGAGCGTGCTCTTGAAAAATGCGTTCAAGCGACTTTTAAAGCGGTTGAAGACGGATGCAACATCATTATCTTATCAGATAGAGGTGTTAGCGAAGAGTTGGCTCCAATTCCAATGTTATTGGCTTGTTCTTACATTCACCACTCTTTAAACATTTTACAAGTTCGTTCTAAATTTGGAATCATCATCGAATCTGCTGAACCACGTGAACCGCATCATTTTGCTTTATTGTTCGGATACGGCGCAAGTGCGATCAATCCTTACATGGTTAATGAAATTATTCACGATCAAGTGGAAAAAGGTTTCATTACGAAAGTAAAAGCAGATTATGCTGTTGTAAACTACAACAAAGCAATCGCAAAAGGAATTGTAAAAATCATGAACAAAATCGGTATCTCTACTTTACATTCATATAGAGCTGCTCAGATTTTCGAGATTTTAGGATTAAACAAAACATTTACATCTAAATATTTCCCTTACACTCCATCAAGAATTGAAGGAATCGGTTTAATGGAAGTAGAGAAAGAAGTGAAGAAACGTTTCCAAAAAGCTTTCCCAAATTCAAAAATTGCAAACTTGCTTTCTCTTGAAATTGGAGGTATTTACAGATGGAGACGTGGTGGTGAAAAACACATGTTTAACCCAACGACGATTTCTAAATTACAGCAAGCAGTTCGTTTAAACAGCCCAGAAAGCTATAAAGAATATGCAAACGCTGTAAACGAGCAAAGCTCAAACCTAATGACGATTAGAGGTTTATTTGAATTCAACAATTTAGATCCAATTTCTATTGACGAAGTAGAACCATGGACAGAAATCGTTAAGAAATTCAAAACTGGAGCAATGTCTTACGGTTCTATCAGCCAAGAAGCGCACGAGAACTTGGCGATTGCAATGAACAGAATTGGCGGAAAAAGTAACTCTGGAGAAGGTGGAGAAGATCCAAGACGTTTCCAGAAAGAAATTAACGGAGATTCTAGAAACTCAGCGATCAAACAAGTTGCTTCTGGACGTTTCGGGGTTTCGATCAACTATTTGACAAACGCTAGAGAAATCCAAATCAAAATGGCTCAGGGAGCAAAACCTGGAGAAGGTGGACAGTTACCTGGAGAAAAAGTAGTGCCTTGGATTGCCGAAACGAGAAACTCTACACCTTATGTAGGTTTGATTTCGCCTCCGCCTCACCACGATATCTACTCTATTGAGGATTTATCTCAGTTGATTTATGATTTGAAAAATGCAAACCGTGAAGCTCGTATCAACGTAAAACTAGTTTCTGAAGTTGGAGTTGGAACAATTGCTGCTGGTGTTGCAAAAGCAAAAGCTGACGTTATCTTAATCTCTGGTTATGATGGAGGAACGGGTGCTGCACCATTAACTTCATTACAGCACACAGGTATTCCATGGGAACTTGGTTTAGCTGAAGCGCAACAAACACTTATCTTGAACGACTTAAGAAGCCGTGTAGTTCTAGAATGTGACGGACAGTTAAAAACAGGACGTGACGTGGCGATAGCTGCTTTACTTGGTGCAGAAGAATTCGGATTTGCTACGGCTCCGCTTGTAGCTTCTGGATGTATCATGATGAGAGCTTGTCACTTAAATACTTGTCCAGTTGGTATTGCAACTCAGGATCCAGAATTGAGAAAAAATTTCAAAGGAACTCCAGAGCACGTAATCAACTTCATGTATTTTATTGCTGAGGAGTTAAGAGAAATCATGGCTCAGTTAGGTTTCAGAACATTAAAAGAAATGGTTGGTCAGTCTCAAAAATTAAACGTAGACAAAGCGATCAAACATTATAAAGCAAATGGTTTAGACTTATCAACTATTCTATACAAACCGGAAAAAGCGAAACATGTGCCAATTCACAATACAACAACTCAAGATCATGCTCTTGAAAACGTATTGGATTTCGACATCATCAAAGAAGCAATTCCATCTATCTATAGAAAAGAGAAAACGAGAGTTACCTTCAAAATTAAAAATACCGATCGTTCTGTAGGAGCGATTTTGAGTAACGAAATCTCAAAAATTTATGGCGCACAAGGATTACCAGATGACACTATTTTAGTTGATTTTGAAGGTTCTGCCGGACAAAGTTTTGGTGCATTTGCAACAAACGGATTGTCATTTAAAATTCACGGAAACTGTAATGACTATTTAGGAAAAGGTCTTTCTGGAGGAAAACTAATTGTAAAAGTACCTCCTACTGCAACTTTCAAACCTGAAGACAACATCATTATCGGAAACGTTGCCCTTTACGGAGCTATTACCGGAGAGGCTTATATTAATGGTATCGCAGGAGAGCGTTTCTGTGTGAGAAACTCTGGAGCAACAGCAGTTGTAGAAGGAATTGGAGATCACGGATGTGAGTACATGACAGGTGGTACAGTAGTAGTTTTAGGAAAAACAGGAAGAAACTTCGCAGCTGGTATGAGCGGTGGTGTGGCTTATGTTTACGATCCGAACAAGAAATTCGATTCAACAGTATGTAACATGGAAATGGTTGCATTTGATCCATTGGAAGAAGAGGACGTTACTAAACTAAGAAAACTGATCAAAAACCATTCATTGTACACGAGCAGTCCATTAGCAAAAAGAATTTTAGCAGACTGGGAAAATCAAACACAGCACTTCGTAAAAGTAATGCCGACAGATTACAAAAAAGCATTAAAACGAATTGCAGAAGAAAAACAAATAGAAGAATTAATAGCAGGTTAAATTTTAGATTTTAGAGTTCAGATTTTAGATTTCTTCACTATGTCTTCCTGAGCGGAGTCGAAGGATTTTGGAATTTGGAATTTAAAAAATTGGAATTTAAAATTGAAAATTATTTAAATGTCATGGGTAAAATAGGCGGATTTAAAGAATATAATAGAGCCGACGAAAGTAATTTAGCAGTTGCAGAACGTGTTGCCAACTACAACGAATTTACTATTCCGGTACCAAAAGATAAATTAAAAGAACAAGGATCAAGATGTATGGACTGTGGTATTCCTTTTTGCCACAGCGGATGTCCGTTAGGAAATTTAATTCCTGACTTCAACGACATGGTACATCAGGAAGAATGGCAGAGCGCATTAGAAATTTTGCAATCTACTAACAACTTCCCAGAATTTACAGGTCGTTTATGCCCTGCTCCATGTGAGAAATCATGTGTATTAGGAATCATCAAAGATCCGGTTTCTATCGAAAACATCGAAAAAAGCATCGTAGAAAGAGGTTTCGCTGAAGGATGGATTAAACCACAAGCACCAAAAACTAGAACTGGAAAAACAGTTGCGGTTATTGGTTCTGGACCTGCAGGTCTTGCAGCGGCTCAACAATTAAACAGAGCGGGTCACACCGTTACTGTTTTTGAAAGAGACAACGCAATTGGAGGTTTATTACGTTACGGAATTCCAAACTTCAAATTAGAAAAAGGAATTATCGACCGTCGTGTAGCGATTCTAGAAGCAGAAGGAATCACTTTCAAAACGAATGTAAATGTTGGTGTTAACTTCAGCGTTGAAGAATTAAACCAATTCGATTCTATCGTTTTATGCGGAGGAGCAACTGAAAGAAGAAGCTTGCCAACTAAAGGAATCGAAAGCAAAGGTGTTGTTCAGGCAATGGACTTCTTGACACAGCAGACTAAAGTTCTTTTCGGAGAATCTATTCCAGATCAAGTTAAAGCTACTGGTAAAGACGTAATCGTTATTGGTGGTGGAGATACTGGTTCTGACTGTATCGGAACTTCTAACAGACACGGAGCGAAATCGGTAACTAACTTTGAGATTTTACCAAAACCTCCAGTTGGAAGAAGCGAATCAACTCCATGGCCTTTCTGGCCGTTACAGTTAAAAACATCTTCTTCTCACGAAGAAGGTTGCGACAGAAACTGGTTAATCAATACTAAAGAATTCATTTCTAACGAAAAAGGCGAATTAACTGGATTAAAAACAGTTGAAGTTGCTTGGAAAATGACCCCAGGAAACAGACCAGAACTAATCGAAAAAGAAGGTTCTGAGAAAATCTGGCCTTGTGACTTAGCGTTATTAGCTCTTGGATTTACAGGTCCTGAGAAAACGTTAAGCGAGCAATTAGGAATTGAAACTGATATGAGAAGCAATTACAAAGCTCATAACTATCAGACAAATGTTCCTCATATCTTCACAGCTGGAGATATGCGCCGTGGACAATCATTAATCGTGTGGGCTATTTCAGAAGGTCGCGAAGCAGCAAGAGAAGTAGATTTATTCCTTATGGGATCTACAAACTTGCCTACTAAAGGAAAAGGAGATTTACCAAGTTTGTAAATTAAAGCTACTAAGGTGCTGAGATTCTAAGCTTCTAGTTTTTCTTTTAGCATCTTAAAAATCTTTATTCCGATAACAACATAACTACTACAACAAACCCTTGAATTTATATTCAGGGGTTTTGTTTTTTTGCAAAAATTTTTTCCGCCACGACCCGAGCGATAGCGAATAGACGAAGCAATTACACAGATTTCTGGTATTTTTTTTGAAAATCTTATTTCGAATTGTATTTCAAACATAGCCCACGGTTTCAACCGTGGGTACACAATGCAAATCCTCAACGATGCGCAACAATACTTTTCCCACGGTTGAAACCGTGGGCTATGTTCTTTAAAAAATTATGAAAATCATTTTTTAAAGAAAAAAAACTGTGTTAATCTGTGTAATCTGTAGCATAATTTAATTTTCAACAATATTTACAATTAGAAAAATTCGTGAATTAGTGCAAAAAAACTTAGTACCTTAGCATCTCAGAACCTTACCACCTTAAAAAAAGGTTACAAAATTCCAAAAACAGCAACTTTTTGTTCAAAATAAAACAATTTGTTATAATTTGTTATTTTTCTGCAAATTATTTGCGGATAGACAAAAGTGTAATACATTTGCTCAAAATAGTTTATAAAAATGCAAGCAAAAGATTTACTGCAGTTAGCAGACCAATTTGGAAGTCCATTGTATGTTTACGATGCTGAAAAAATCCAATCTCAGTACAACAGATTAACTAAAGCTTTCTCTAAGGTAGAAAACTTAAGAGTTAATTACGCCATGAAGGCATTGTCTAACGTTGCGATTCTACAGTTATTAAAGAACATGGGGTCTGGCTTAGATACTGTATCAATTCAGGAAGTTCAGTTAGGACTTCACGCTGGCTACGATCCTGACAAAATTTTCTTTACACCAAACGGCGTTTCTCTTGAAGAAATCGAAGAAGTTGCTGCTATGGGTGTTCAAATCAATATCGACAATTTATCAATTCTAGAGCAATTCGGAACCAAACATCCACATATTCCAGTTTGTATTCGTATCAATCCACACGTAATGGCGGGTGGAAATGCTAATATTTCTGTTGGACATATCGATAGTAAATTCGGGATTTCTGTACACCAGATTCCGCATATCTTGCGAATTGTTGAAAACACAAAAATGAGTATCGTTGGAATCCACATGCACACAGGATCTGATATCTTAGATATCGAAGTATTCTTGTATGCTGCCGAAATCTTGTTTGATACCGCAAAACACTTCAAAGATTTACAATTCTTAGATTTCGGAAGCGGATTCAAAGTTCCTTACAAAAAAGACGATATCGAAACAGACATCGAAGAATTAGGTAAAAAATTATCAAAAAGATTCAACGCTTTCTGTACTGAATACGGTAGAGATTTAACTTTAATTTTCGAACCAGGAAAATTCTTGGTGAGCGAAGCAGGTCATTTCTTAGTAAAAGTAAACGTAGTAAAACAAACAACTTCTACCGTTTTTGCTGGAGTAGATAGTGGTTTCAACCACTTAATTCGTCCAATGTTGTACGGATCTTCGCACCATATCGAAAATATTTCTAACCCAAAAGGAAAAGAGCGTTTCTATTCTGTTGTAGGTTACATTTGCGAAACCGATACTTTTGCAAACAACCGCAGAATTCCAGAAATCACAGAAGGTGATATTTTAGCTTTCCGTAACGCCGGAGCATATTGTTTCTCAATGTCTTCGAACTACAATTCAAGATACAAACCAGCTGAAGTTCTTTGGATGAACGGACAGGGAATCTTGATTCGTGCTCACGAAACATTCGAAGATTTACTTAAAAATCAAATTCCGTTGCCACAAGAAATTGCTGCAACAGTTTAAATAAAAAAAAAGAGAATATCTATTGAATCCCGTTTCTTAATTGAGGCGGGATTTTTTATTGTAGATTTCTGATTTTAGATTTTAGATTTTTTGAGTTGCGATTGTCAGGCTGAGCGAAGTCGAAGCCCACGCAAAGTTTGTCAATCCAAGTTTCCATCCAACTTTGTCATTTCGATCGAAGGGAGAAATCACACTAGAAACTCCACAAAAAACATCGCCAATCTTTGTCGACAAACTAGTGCGATTTCTCCCTTCGGTCGAAATGACAAACTGAACGAAAATATTATGATAAAATGATTATCCTATCCCCGATAGAAGTGCAAATCCTTTTTTATTTTTTCTTTAAAAATAAAAAAGATTGTAAAGGATAGCGGAATTAGCTCCTAAAAAATATATTTTAGCAGTACCAAATCAAACCCCAAAATAAAATGAAATTCACAATTACCTTATCAACTCTACTCCTACTATTCACAATAAACACTTTCAGCCAAACTATCGCTGATTTAAAATTAAAACCAAAAGAAATTCCGAAAGGCGGTTATATGGTAAGCGACGGAAATATTTGCATTACGCCTCAAGCTTGCACTTTTTACAATGATATCGAAACTTATGCGAACATTGTCGGAACGGTAAAAAGTAAATCTATTCAGAGTTTTAAAAGTAAAGCAGACCGCGGTTCTATTATGTATTTTGAGTTTGAACACGTTTTTAAAGGCGATAGATTCCTTCAAGGATTATTATGGGGAAAAACTGGCGAGCCAACAGCTGAACATCCAGAAGAATATCTGGCAAAAGGAAAATTTCTTGTTATTTGGAGTTTGCAGCCAGATAGTCCGCTAAAAGAGAAATCGGAAACTAAAGTTGAAGCAATTTTAAAATAAAAAATACTATTTAATATGAAAAAAACACTTCTTATTTTTATTTCTATTTTGGCAATAAGCTGTACCAATGACGATAAGACTCCTGAAACTGATAAGACTTCTATAAATCTCGTAACAGGAGTTAATTTTAGACAAACTACAGACGATATGGGATTAAAACTAGGAAACCCAAATACCCTTGTAAACAAAAAGTTTTTAATTTATCCTAATCCCGCGCGCAATAATAATATGCTTTATATTTCGGCGCAAGGAGACATTACAGAAATATGGTTTGTTCCTGCAACTCCAGAAAAAGTTTATCAAAGTGTTGACTTCAGCACTATTTTAAAAAACAACTTATATAGCGAACAATCTATTATATCAAGTTCCGAACTTTCTTTCAATGAATTATCTACAAGCAATCCTAAACTTGATATAAAAACTCTTGACAAAGGTTATTATAAAATTTTCGTTAAAATTGAAGGTACTATTTATTGGGATAATCTATATGTTTATACTGACGCTGAAGACAATGAGGAGGATTTTAACAAACTTCAGAATTTTTGGAAATAAAGAATTACTTCAAAAGTAGCCACTCACAATTATTTCTTTAATAAAGAAAAATATCCTAAAGGGCTTAAGCATTTTTTCGTAAAAACTTAAATAATAAATAGAGTATATAATGTAAAAAAACACCAAATACAATCATTAAAAACTGCCACATAAACAACCTAAAGCTGAAATCATTAATTAATTTATCCATAATTTTATCTTTTTTATGTTTTCATTTTCTAAAGTGTAAATAAAAGAAAAAAATCTTACAATTTTAAAAAATATTCAAAATGAAACCACAAGTACGAATTCTGTTTTACTCTATTTTATTCTTTTTATATTTAACTCTAACTCAATTTATATTATCATTGGGTGCAGTTATAAAAACAGATCCTTACATCACTTTAGGTTGTGGTTTTGCGGTTTTAAATCTTATTTACGCTTTTTTTGGTTTGAAATGGAAACCGCTTTTAAATATAATTTGTGCTGTCGGAATCGCAGCCTTATCTTTATTTCTGGCTTTGCAGTTTACCAATTTGCATTTGGTTATAGATTACGATCCGTATCAGGTAAAAACGGCCATATTTGCCAATGCTGTTTTTTCTATTATTTTTTGGGAGATTTTGTATCAGATAAAGGTAAGAAAACAATAATTTATTCAATTGCTGACAGCTTTAGCTGGCGGAAAAATACAGGACGAAATAGGCTTTAGCCAAAACTCTAAAAGTTTGGCTAAAGCCTTTTCTTTTTTCACTAACCACACCTCCAGCTAAAGCTGGAGTCAATTCACTTTTTTATTTACAACTTTATCGCTCTATTAGAATTAAATAAACTTAAAAAATAATTCATTAGTTTTACTTTAAGTATTTAAAAATCAAACTCATGAAACGACATCCATCAATAGACATTGTTCGCGGAATTGTAATGATTATTATGGCGCTGGATCATGTTCGGGATTTGATGCATGTCGATTCGATTACCCAAAGTCCGACCGATTTGGCGACAACTTCTCCATTATTATTTTTCACAAGATGGATTACACATCTGTGCGCGCCAATTTTTGTCTTTCTGGCAGGAACTTCGGTTTATCTTTCGCTTCAAAATAAAAATAATCTTGCTGAGAAAAGACAGGATTTAATTAAAAGAGGATTTTGGCTAATTTTCCTAGAATTTACCGTTGTCAATTTCGGATTGTTCTTTGATATTGGTTTTCATACACTATTATTTGAGGTCATCGCCGCGATAGGTTTTGGTTTTATAATCTTAGGGTTGTTACTAAAAATCAGTTCCAGAACATTAGGGATTATTGGCCTAATCATAATTGTTTGTCATAACCTTTTGCCTGTAATTCCGTTTGCCGAAAACTCGGTTGTAAAAGCTATTTTATCACCATTTTTTGCCCCAGTAGTTTTTCCTTTTTCAGAAAGAGCTTTTATAATGGGCTATCCTCCGATTCCCTGGCTCGGAATTATGCTGATTGGTTTTGCAACAGGAAAATTCTTTGCGTTGGAAGCAGAAAAGAGAAAACGACTTTTTATCAAAATAGGCCTAAGTTCATTGACGCTATTTGTTATCCTCAGATTGATTAATGTTTATGGCGATCCCGCATTATGGACTTCGCAGAAAGATTCGGTTTTTACCTTTTTGTCTTTTATGAACCTTACCAAATACCCACCTTCTCTTCTATTTTGCTTCGCCACTTTAGGAATAATGTTTTTACTTCTGGCTTTTGCAGAACAATTTCAAAACAGCATTAAAAAAGTGACTTTGGTTTACGGAAAAGTACCTTTGTTTTATTTCGTCATTCATTTTTATGTCATTCATATTCTCACGCTAATCATGCTTTTTGCCCAAGGTTTCAATTGGTCACAATTTGAATTTGCTTCGGGAACTTTTGGCAGACCTAAAAATTTAGAAAGCGGATTGCCTCTTTTGGCTATTTATTTGATCTGGATAGCCGTAGTGGCATTACTTTATAAACCTTGTGTCTGGTTTGGAAAATACAAAGCCGAAAATCAACATTGGTGGCTGAAATATGTTTAGATTTATATCTCGATATAAAATTTTATTTAAACTTAATGCAAATGGATTCAGCAGGTATAAACTTTTAAACTATTTTGAATATGAAAAGCACAACAGAAATTGCAAATCGTTTCAGAGAAGTCATTTTAAACGGAACTTGGATTGCAAATACCAATTTTAAAGATCAGCTTGAAAATCTAGATTGGAAAATTGCGGTGAGTCCGGTTGAGAATTTAAATACAATTGCGGTTTTGGCGCAGCATATTCATTATTACATCAACGGGATCAATCAGGTTTTTAAAGGTGGGACACTCGATATTAAAGACAAATTTAGTTTTGATTTTCCGCCAATTCATTCGCAAGAACAATGGAATGCTTTTCTGAATCAGTTTTGGAATGATGCCGAAGAATTTGCTTCGCTGGTAGAAAAAATGCCTGACGAAAAACTCGATGAAGGTTTTGTAGATGTTAAATATGGAACTTACAGAAGAAATATCGAAGCTATGATTGAGCACAGTTATTATCATTTAGGACAAATTGTTTTGATTAAAAAGTTATTGCTAAAAGCCTAAAGCTGTCGAAAGCCGTTGTTATGTTTCTTATAAAAAACAAAATTTATAATCTAGCCCCGATGGGAGCGGCATCCTTTTATGGCGGGGTTCGCCATAAAAGATATAGCGGACAGCGGGACAGGTGCTTCCTATGAAAAACAGCCTTTCTGCTCCTTAAATAAATTAGAAAAAGGCATAGTTGTTGAAAGTTAAAAAAGATATATTTACACCTTCAAAAAACAGACTATGCAAAAAATTACTTTTCTATTTTCTATATTGTTTTTGGCCTTTTCGTCTTGCGGGGTAAAAACAACACAATCAATGCTTAGCGACGGAAATTATGATGGCGCGATTGATCGTGCTGTTGAAGCGCTTCGCACCAAAAAGGATTCTAAAGGCAAACAAGATTATGTTTATTTACTGGAAGAGGCTTTTGCAAAAGCGAAAGATCGAGACACTCGTAATTTGGAAATGCTGAATAAAGAGAACAATCCTGCAAATGCTGAGCGTATTTATACTACTTATTTACAGCTTAATAACCGTCAGGAAAAAATTAGGCCGATTTTGCCTTTGCCTTTATTGAAGCAGGGGAAAAATGCGTATTTTCCTTTTGAAAATTATTCTGATGAGCTTGTAAACAGTAAAAATGCTCTTTCTAAATATTTGTACGAGAATGCTTCGGCTCTTTTGAAATCGAATAATAAAATGGATTTTAGAAAAGCTTACGATGATTTTGCTTATTTGGAAAGTATTAATCCAGGCTACAAAAACACAAAAAAGCTGATGGATGATGCGCTTTTTAAAGGGACTGATTTTGTAGACGTTTATGCTAAAAACGAAACGAATATGGTGATTCCGAAAGTCCTTCAAGAAGATTTATTGGATTTTAAAACCTACGGATTGAACGATAAATGGACAGTTTATCACAGTTCTAGACAAAAAAATGTGACATACGATTACAGTCTGATTCTGAGTTTTAGACAGATTGCTATTTCGCCAGAACAGATTAAGGAGAAGGAATTTATTAAAGAAAGACAGGTAAAAGACGGGGTAAAAACACTTTTGGACAGTCGCGGAAGGCCTGTAAAAGATAGTTTAGGCAAAGAAATTAAAGTAGATAATTATAAAACGCTTCGTGCAACGGTGTATGAATTCAGGCAATTTAAATCTTGTTTGGTAACGGCAAAAGTTGATTATATAGATTTAAAAAGCAATCAGTTAGTTCAGACTTTCCCAATTAGCAGCGAGTATGTTTTTGAAAATGTTTATTCGACTTACAAAGGAAACAGAGGTGCTTGCGACGATAATTATTTAGCTTATTTTGACAGACGTGCTGTTGCGTTTCCGAATAACGAACAGATGGTTTTTGATACAGGTGAAGACCTGAAAACCAAGCTAAAAGACATCATTGTAAAAAATAAATTTAGAAGATAATTATATAACACGCTTATAATAAAAAAGATGCATTTTTGATGCATCTTTTTTTGTTTAAGTTCTTTTCATTAAAAAAAATCTCAGTTTTAAATTGCGCAACCAAAAAGTTGCGTATATTTGCAACTGATTAGTTGCTAATTAATGTTTTAAAAAAATGAAAAGAGATATTTTTCAAGCAATTGCCGATCCGACGAGAAGGGCAATATTAGTTTTGATTTCTTCGAGTGCATTGACGCCAAATGCCATTGCGGAGCAGTTTCAAACTACAAGACAGGCTGTCTCTAAACACATTAAAATATTGAATGAATGTGATTTATTGGAAGAAAAGAAATTGGGCAGAGAAATTTATTATCAGCTCAAAATTGATAAAATGAAAGAAATCGATCAATGGTTGGAACAATTTAAGGCAATTTGGGAACAGCGTTTTAGTCAATTGGATCAAGTATTAATGAATTTAAAATCTAAAGAAAATGGAAAGTAATCTATTAATGAATTTTTCGATTGACAAGGAAAACAAAATGGTAAATATTAAACGAGAATTTGACGCTCCTCTTTCGGACGTATGGTCTGCATGGACAGAAGCCGAAATATTAGATCAGTGGTGGGCGCCGCTTCCGTTTAAATCTGAAACCAAAATAATGGAATTTAAAGAAGGCGGCAGAAGACTTTATGCAATGGTTGGACCAGAAGATCAAAAACGCTGGAGCACTTTTGACTACAGCTCAATATCGCCAAAAACAAACTTTAAATATGCTGCCACTTTTTGTGACGCTGACGGAAATCCCAATTCAGAATTTGGAAGTTCATATTGGGATATCAATTTTTCTGAAAAAGGTGAAAGAACAATTGTTGATATCGCCATAACCAGAGACAGTCTGGAAGATTTACTGAAAATAGTTGAGATGGGCTTTAAAGAAGGCATGACGGCAACTATGAAAACTTTGGATACTATTTTTGAAAGTAGAAAGAAATAAAATTAACGTCGAATTAAAATCTTAAGAATATGAAAAATAATCTTTTAATGGATTTTACCGTAAACAAAGAAACGAATACGGTACATGTAAAACGCGAATTTAATGCATCGCTGCCTCAAGTTTGGTCAGCGTGGACAGAACCTCAAATTCTGGATTTGTGGTGGGCGCCAGCTCCGTGGAAATCGGAAACAAAAAGCATGGAATTTAAGGAAGGCGGACGAAGATTATACGCAATGGTTGGTCCTGAAGGTGAAGAACATTGGGCACTTGCAGATTACACTTCGATAGATGCGAAAACAAATGTAAAATGGTTGGATGCTTTTTGCGACAGCGAAGGAAATTTAAACAACGAGTTGCCGCGTTCTGACTGGGATGTTACGTTCGCTGAAAAGGAAGGCTCTACTTTTGTTGATGTGGTAATTAAACATGAAAAACTTTCTGACCTGGAAGCGATCCTACAAATGGGCTTTAAAGAAGGTTTCACTATTGCTATGGAAGGTTTGGATAAAATTTTTGAAGAGAAAGCATAATTATTTCTGAAATCAAAAAAATAAAGGTCAGTGTAAAAAATTTGAACTGCTATTAAATTTGTATTTTCGTTAGATAAAATATTTATTTACTATCAATGAACAGATTTTTTGCTCTGATCTTTTTGCTTATTTGCCAAACTACGTTATTCAGCCAAAAGAATAAAACTAAAACCGTAGAAACTTCAAAACCTTTTGTACTAGGCGTTATTGACGAAATTCAATCGAAAGAATTAAACGAAAAAAGAATTCTAAACATTTATCTTCCTGAAGGTTATAATCCTGCTGAAGCTACAAAATATCCTGTTATTTATTTATTGGACGGTTCTGCCAATGAAGATTTTATCCATATTTCTGGACTAGTTCAGTTTAATAGTTTTGAATGGATCAATCAGGTTCCGAAATCTATTGTTGTGGGTATTGCAACCGTAGACCGCAGAAGAGATTTTACTTTTCCAACAACTGTTGAAAAGGACAAAAGTCGTTTTCCAACTACTGGCCATTCTGATCAGTTTATTGCTTTTATCGAAAAAGAATTACAGCCTTTTATGGATAAAAACTATAAAACCAATGAATCTAAAACCATAATTGGCCAATCTCTAGGCGGATTATTAGAGACTGAAATCTTGCTTAAAAAGCCATTTCTTTTTAATAAATATGTTATTGTGAGTCCGAGTTTGTGGTGGAATAACGGTTCAATATTGGATTTGGATTCAGAAATTCTAAAAGCGAATTTTAGTCAAAAAACAGAAATTTATGTCGCAGTAGGAAAAGAAGGTTTAGCTCCAACCGCAATGCCACGAGTTATGGAAGTTGACGCCAACTTACTGACAGAAAAACTAAAAGAATCTAAAAGTAAAAACATCAAAGTCTATTTTGATTATTTTCCTGAAGAAAACCACGGAACGATTCTGCATCCTGCTGTTGCCAATTCTTTTAAGTTCTTTTATCCAACAGTTAAAGAATAGATTTTTTTATTGTGAAATGTAAAATGTGAAAAGTAAAAGATCCCATTTTCACATTTTACATTTCACATTTTACATTTTACAATTTTACCCCAACCACCCTTCTCTATCCAAACTTCTATATTGAATCGCTTCGGCAATATGAGACGAAATAATATTTTCTGAATGATCTAAGTCGGCGATGGTTCTCGAAACTTTCAAAATCCTGTCATAAGCTCTTGCAGAAAGATTTAATCGTTCCATTGCGGTTTTCAATAATGCCTTTGAAGGTTCGTCTAAAACGCAAAACTCTCGAATCAATTTACTACTCATTTGAGCGTTGTAATGTACATTTTCGACCGTTTCAAATCTTTTGGTTTGGATTTCTCTCGCAGCCGTGACGCGTTTACGAATTTCTACACTGCTTTCTGCCTTTCGCTCTTCGGCTAATTTCTCAAACGGAACTGGCGTCACTTCGATATGAATATCTATTCGATCTAATAACGGACCCGAAATTTTACTCATATAACGCTGCATTTCGTGTGGCGAGGAAGTATTTGGCGCACTCGGATCGTTAAAGAATCCGCTCGGACTTGGATTCATACTCGCCACGAGCATAAAAGATGAAGGATAGGTAATAGTAAATTTAGCTCTCGAAATGGTTACTTCACGGTCTTCTAATGGCTGACGCATCACTTCTAAAACATCACGTTTAAATTCTGGCAATTCATCCAAAAACAAAACGCCATTATGTGCCATTGAGATTTCGCCAGGCTGCGGATAACTTCCTCCTCCAACCAACGCAACATTCGAAATAGTATATGCGGACTTCTAAATGGCCGTTGATTCATCAATCCGACTTCTTTTAATTTTCCGGCAACGCTATGAATTTTAGTCGTTTCCAAAGCTTCACGCAAAGTCATCGGTGGCAAAATACTCGGAACTCGTTTGGCCAACATGGTTTTTCCTGCTCCCGGCGGACCAATTAAAATAATATTATGTCCGCCCGCTGCAGCGATTTCCATGCACCGTTTGATGCTTTCTTGTCCGCGAACATCTGAAAAATCAAATTCTGGAAAGTCTAATGTTTTGTAGAATTCTGCTCTTGTATCGATAACTGTGGGTTGCAGTGTTCCTTTTCCCGAGAAAAAATCGATAATTTCTTTGAGATTTGAAACTCCATACACATCTAAACCTGCTACAATAGCCGCTTCTTTTACATTTTGAATCGGAAGAAAAAATCCTTTATAACCTTCTTCTTTGGCTTTTATGGCAATAGGCAAAGCACCGCGAATAGGCTGCAGACTTCCGTCTAAAGAAAGTTCGCCCATAATGATATACTGCTCAATTTCAGGAGCTTTGATCTGATCTGAACCGACCAGAATTCCCATTGTCAAAGTCAAATCATAAGAGGAACCTTCTTTGCGAAGATCTGCCGGAGCCATATTAATAGTAATTCGCTTTCCTGGCATCTTATAGCCATTATTTTTGAGCGCCGCCGCAATTCTAAAACTACTTTCTTTTATCGCACTATCTGGAAGACCAACTAAATGATATCCAATTCCTGCATCCATATGAACTTCAACTGTAATCGTTGTCGCCTCAACACCAAATACAGCACTTCCGTAAACTTTTGTTAACATAAATAAATAAATTCTTATAAAAAGTAAAAGTATTTAATTAAATACGAGTACAAAACATTTTTTGTAAATATTTTATTACTTTTTATTTAAATCATTTTCTATATCAAGCCATTTTTGATCTTCTAAATCTTTTTCATATTCAGACGTACCTTCAAAACCATATTCTTCAAGTTTTTTTAAATAAGGAGTATAATCAAAAAATGGTTCGTTCCATCCTTCTACTTCCCAAGTATCTTCAATTACTGTAGCTAGCCATCTTGGCGGAGGAGAATATTTCTTAAAATAATCTAGTTTTTGTTCCGTTGTTTTAAGATTCTCTACAAACCAAATGTAAAGACAGTCGCAAAATTCGTCACCACTTCCCATTCTCCAAAAAATACTATATGGATGTGAATCTTCTTTGAAAATCCATTGAGGAGGTACTTCTCCATATTTTTCAACAAACTCATTTATTTTATTTGCAAGATATTCTGTTTTCTCAATCATATAATTTTAATTATTAAAATGGTAACTCAATCTGATTCTTAACCTCCTCCATAATCCCACTCAAATCCAAACAATTCTGATGTGACCAAAACTCACTTTCAATTTGATTATTCAATATACAATTCTGGCATTCGATAATTTCATGAGAATATCCTTTTCCGAGAGTTGGTAAAGTGAAAACAGCTTCTTTTTCTTCATTTTTAAATAGAGAATAACCATCTGCAACAAACCACGGCGCGTTTAACTCTATTCGGCCTTCTGTTCCAGCAATAACGGCTTTCATGTCAGAATCTGAAACGATAGAAGCATGTAAGACCGATTGTGCCGATTCATATTGCAGAATCATCGAAGTCTGCAAATCAATATTGTTTTTATGTTTGATGGCGCTCGCTAAAATCTGTTTTGGATTTCCTAATACTATATAGGAGAGAAATAACGGATAAACACCAATATCAAATAAAGCGCCGCCACCCAATTCTTTATCAAAAAGCCTTTTATTTTCTATTTCACTTCCGTGAAAGGCAAAATCGGCTTTTATATAGTTGACGTTTCCAATTGCTCCATTATTGATTTTGTGCAAAACATCTTGAACCGATGGTATAAATCGTGTCCAAAATGCTTCCATAAAAAATGTATTGTGCTTTTTAGAAGCCTCAACCATTCTTTCTGCATCGTTATAAGATAATGCCATTGGCTTTTCGCATAAAACGTGTTTGCCATTTTCCATTGCTTTTATAGACAATTCGGCATGAGAATTATGAGGAGTTGCGATATAAACAATTTCAACTTCTGGATCTTCAAAAAGCAAATCATAGGAATTATACATTCTTAAAGCATTGAATTTTCCGCCAAACTGCTCTGCTTTAGAAAAATCTCTAGACGCAACTGCGGTCAATTCAGCATTTTCAATCAATAACAAATCTGATGCAAACTGTCTTGCAATATTTCCAAGTCCCACAATTCCCCATTTAATTTTTCTATTTTCCATTCTTATATAATAATCACCAAAATTGTTAAAAAGATTAAAAAATATTCTTTACAACAAACTCTAGACGTTTTTTAAACAACAAATATCTATTATCCTACAAAAAATAGCAATCAATTACCCCAAAAATTATCAAAAATGACGCTAAGTGAAAAAAGAATGTTGCTAAATTGTAAATTTTAAGTTTGTTTTAAGAAATCTACGCAAAATGATAGGGGTTAAATTTTAAATTTAACAAAAATTAAACACATACCCCCCATTTTTTTATGGGGTATCAAATCATTTTATACTTTTATAAAAAATTTAAAACTAAATAACTATGCGAAAAATTATTTTAAGTGTGATTCTTATCACGATTTTAGTACTAACCTTTATTTCGAACTTTATCATTGCAGACAACCCAATTCCTGCAGAAGCTGTAAAGTTTGATACAGGAGATACTGCCTGGATGATCGTTGCAACTGCATTTGTATTGTTAATGACACCTGGATTAGGATTTTTCTACGGAGGTATGGTAGGTAAGAAGAACGTAATTAGTACTATGCTTCAAAGTTTTATGGCAATGGTAATTGTTACTATTCTATGGACAGTTGTTGCTTTTGGATTGGCTTTTGGACCAACAATTGGAGGAATTATCGGAAACCCATCTTATAATTTATTCTTTGAAGGAGTTGGAACGAATACAGCATGGAGCCTTGCACCAACAATTCCATTTATTTTATTCGCATTATTTCAGGCAAAATTCGCCATCATTACTCCTGCATTAATCACTGGAGCATTTGCAGAACGTATCCGTTTCTGGGCTTATTTGCTATTTATGGTTTTATTCATATTATTGATATATACTCCACTTGCTCACATGACTTGGCATCCTGATGGAGTTTTCTTCAAGATGGGAGTTTTGGACTTTGCTGGAGGAACAGTGGTACACATGAGTGCTGGATGGGCTGCATTGGCTGGAGCTATTTTCTTAGGAAAAAGAAAAGTTCAAAAAGCAAATCCTGCTAGAATTACTTATGTATTACTAGGAACAGGTTTACTTTGGTTCGGATGGTTTGGTTTCAACGCGGGATCTGCTTTAGGTGCAAATGGTCTTGCTGCTCAAGCTTTAGGAACAACTACAGTTGCTGCCGCTGCCGCTGCAATGGCTTGGGTTTTCCTTGATAAAATTTTAGGACACAAATTATCTGCTCTTGGAGCTTGTATCGGAGCTGTTGTAGGTCTTGTTGCTATTACGCCTGCGGCCGGTTTCGTAAGTATATCTCACGCTATTTTCATCGGTTTATTCTCTGCAATTGTAAGTAACATTGTAGTAAGCAAATTCCCTAAAGGAAAAATCGACGATGCTCTTGATGTATTTGCTTGTCACGGTGTTGGTGGTATGGTAGGTATGCTTTTAACTGGAGTTTTCGCTTCAAAAGCAATCAATCCTGCTGTTGGAGATAACCAAGGTTTAATCTTCGGAACTCCAACATTATTCATCAACCAATTAACTGCTTTGGTTATCGTTTCAATCTTTGCCTTTGTAGCTTCTTACGCTTTATTTTTCATCGTTAACAAAATTACACCACTAAGAGTTTCTGAAGAAAAAGAAGAACTAGGATTAGACATCTCTCAACACGGAGAATTCTTATAAGAATAAATTCCCTTCTCACATTACTTGATAAATAAAAAAGCACTCTAAATTTGACTTAGAGTGCTTTTTGCTTTAATAGATTCCTTTAACACATTTTAAAAAGTATTACTAGTGCGATAATAAAAAATCTAGTAATACAGTTAGTTCCCTTTTTTGTCCCCCATAAAAAAACGCTCTAAATATTTAGAGCGTTTTTTGTTTGAATTAACCTTTTATTATTATTTTAAATTTTAGATTGTAGATTTCAGATTGCTATAGAGTGTTTAATATTCTATTTCTAATTTTCTAATTGACTAATTATCTAATTATCTAATTGACCCAATTACTTAAAATTAGCAATCCCTTCTTTCAACCATTTTAAATATTCATCAGCACTTACATAGCTTATTGTTGGTTTAGAAGCATTCATATTATTTCCTTCTAAATCTGTAATCACATATAAGGGCTGTGTATTGGTTTTATATTTAGAAATCATAAAATCAGTCCATTTGTCACCTATAGTTTCAATTTTATCACCTGCCGCAGTAACAAATTGCTCTTCTTTTGGCAATTCACGTTTATCATCAACATAAAGCGAAACTAGAACCACATCATTTTTTAGAATTGGTAAAATTGCTGGTTCAGACCAAACATTGTTTTCCATTTTTCTGCAATTTACACAGGCATAACCTGTAAAATCGAGCATAATGGGCTTATTGATTTCTTTTGCGTAAGCTAATCCATCTTTGTAATCATGGAAAACCATAATTCCGTGCGGACCTAATTCTGCCCCTTCAGGAAGACCTTTTATAGATCCAGCTGAAACTGCTCCGTTTCCTGATCCTCCAACTCCAAACGGACTTTCGCTATATTGCGGTGGCGGCGGGAATGCACTGATTAATTTTAAAGGTGCTCCCCAAAGCCCTGGAATTAAATACATAGTAAACACTAAAGTCAATAATCCTAAATAAAGTCTTCCAACTGAGATGTGATTTGTCGGACTATCGTGAGGCAATGTAATTTTTCCGAATAAATATAAAGTCAAAGCTCCGAAAATAGCGATCCAGATGGCAATAAACACTTCTCTTTCTAAGAAATGCAATTGTAAAACCAAATCGGCATTTGATAAAAATTTGAATGCTAAAGCCAATTCTAAAAATCCTAAAACGACTTTAACCGTATTCAACCATCCACCCGATTTTGGCAATGAATTTAACCAACCTGGGAACATAGCAAACAACATAAACGGAAGCGCTAATGCTAATGAGAAACCTAACATTCCAACAATTGGAGCTATTCCACCGTTTGAAGCTGCTTCAACTAATAATGTTCCAACAATTGGCCCTGTACAAGAAAAAGAGACAATTGCCAAAGCCAAAGCCATGAATAATATTCCGATTAAACCGCCTTTGTCGGCTTGCTGATCGGCTTTGTTTGCCCATGAATTTGGAAGCATAATTTCAAAAGCTCCCAAGAAAGAAGTAGCAAAAATGATTAAGATTACGAAGAAAATAAGATTGAACCAAACATCTGTAGACAACGCATTTAAGGCATCGGCGCCAAATATTTTAGTCACAATAAGACCTAAAACAACATAAATAGCAATAATAGAAAAACCGTAAATAATTGCATTTCTAATTCCTTTAGCACGGCTTTTACTTTGTTTCGTAAAGAAACTTACTGTCATCGGAATCATTGGGAAAACGCATGGTGTCAATAATGCCGCAAATCCTGATAAGAAAGCAATAAAAAAGATTGACCATAAACTTCTTGCAGGCGCTGGAGCAGGAATTTCTTCTTTTGCTGTTTCTGCTGTCTTTTCAACTTTTGGCTGAACTGCTTCTTCTGTTTTAACTGTGTCAACAGCCAAACCAACTACTTTAGTTTCATCGGCCTTAACTTCTGTCACAACTGGAACTTCACTCATTTTAAAAGTCGAAGGAACTGCGATAGAGAATTTCTTACTCGAATTGATACAAACTTCTTTACAAACCTGAAAATCAAAATCTACATCAACCGTTTTTAAGTTTGGGTTAATGATTTTAATTTCTTGCTCGATGTGTGCTTTTCCTTCAAAGAAAGTTTCATCTACGCCAAAAACATCATTAAAAGCGGTTCTGGTTTTGCCTTCTTTCGCTTTTCCAACCAGCTCATAATTTCCTTTTTGATTTTTAAAAGTGATTTCTAATGCTAAAGGTCCGCCGTCTGGTGTAAACTGCGAATACATGTGCCAGTCTTTTTCGATTGTTCCATCAAAAATCAAAATGGCATTGTTTCCTTTTTTCTCAATTTTAGAAGTCCATTTTACTGGCTCTAAAATTTGCGCATTACCTTTTGCAAAAGCAAAGAAAAACAAGAAAAGTAAAATGGTTTTAGTCCAAACGTTTTTTGACAAACTTGTCTGAAGATTTTGAGTAAAGTTCATTATTGTATTTCTATTTTAAGTATTTTATTTGTGGTTTTTTCTATTTTAAAACGTTCGTCCTGTCTCATTCCGACAACCCAGACTATCTCATTTTCAGAACATAAAATCCAAGTTTTTTCTTTTTCGATTAATGATAATTTTTCATCTTTAAAAAGCTTGCTTACTTTTTTAGATTTTCCATTCATTCCAAAAGGCTGAAAAACATCTCCTTCTTTCCATTTACGCAAAGTCAGAGGAAACTGGATTTTGTCGGAATCAACAAATATAACTTTATTTGATCCGAATGTTGTGTGACCTACGTTACAAAGACTCATTTTTAAGGGAAAATTAACTTCTGTATCGTTTTCACTAATTTCATATTCTTCCTTTTCTGACGTTTCAGAAAACGGACTCAAAATCAAAGTTTCTCTATTTTTTAGCAATCTAAATTCCTCTGAAAGAACTTGTTTTCCCGATTGCCCTTCAACCAGATCATAAATATCATTCCAAGCCGAAAAGCCAAATTCATTCAGCCATTGGTACAAATACGATTTATAATTGGGAAGTTTTTTTAATTGATTTAAATCGAAATGAATATCATCTCCAGCTTCTTTTGCCACTTGCTGATAAATCATAATCGAAGCATCTTCAACCATTTCTTTTGATTCTTGAAGAAAGGATTGCGTTTTCTGAAAAGCATCCAAAAAGTTAGGATTGATTTCTTTTAAAACAGGAACTAAATTATGGCGGATTTTATTTCGAAGATATTTAGTCGAAGCATTACTGCTGTCTTCACGCCATTCTATTTTATTTTCTTCTGCATATTTCAAAATTTCTTCTCTTGAAAAAGGCAAAAGCGGACGAATAATTTTATCGTTTTGTTCTGGAATTCCCGTCAAGCCTTCCAATCCCGTTCCTCGCGTTAAATTGATGATAAACGTTTCCAGATTATCATCTGCATGATGTGCTGTCAGAATATAATCGAAGTTTTTTTCTTCTAAAAGCTCGTAAAACCAACTGTAACGAAGTTCTCTCGCAGCAACTTGTGTTGATAATTTATAATCTTTAGCGAAAGCTTCAGTATCAAAATGAGTGGTAAAAATCGGAATATTGTTTTGTTCGCAATAGTTCTGAATAAATTCTTGATCGCCAAAACTTTCCAATCCGCGAAGTTGAAAATTGCAATGTAGAACTGCAATTTCATAAGGCAGTTTATTCAATAAATGCAATAAAACCATACTGTCTAACCCACCACTTACAGCCAGAAAAAGTTTTTTTTCGGCTAAAAATGGAAATCTCGAAACGATATGAGTTTGGAATTTTAAAAACATCTGATAAAAGTAAAGAATAAGTTTTGTTTATTTTTCAAACGAAATGTTAAGCGCGATATTTTTATTAGCCACGAATTCACGAATTATTTTTATGCTGATGGCGCATATTTTCTTTTGCCACAAATTACACAAATTCCCACAAATTATTTCTTCAACTAAATAGCTACATATTAAAAGAATTAAAATGATTTAAAATCTGTGGAAATCTTTTTAATCTGTGGCAAAAAAATATGTTCAATCTACGAAAAAAAATAATTCGTGAATTCGTGGCTATTTTTTTACTGCAAAACTTCATGCATTGCTTTCGCTTTCAGCAAGCATTCTTCATATTCTTTTTCGGGAATAGATTGTGCTGTAATCGCGCTTCCTACCGAAAAAGAAACATATTTATTTTCCTGATTGTATAAAATACTTCTGATTACAACATTAAAATCAAAATCTCCATCTGGTGTAAAATAGCCAACTGCACCACTGTACAATCCCCTTTTGGTTTCTTCCAGATTTTCGACAATTTCCATTACTGAAATCTTCGGCGCACCTGTCATGCTTCCCATTGGGAATGTTGTTTTTAAAACATCTACAGCAGAATATTGTGGATCTAATTTTGATGTAATTGTAGAAATCATTTGATGTACCTGCAAAAACGAATAGATGCCGCAGAGTTCTTCAACCTCAACAGAACCTTTTTGCGAAGTGTGCGACAAATCATTTCGAACCAAATCGGTTATCATGATATTTTCAGCTCTTTCTTTTGCGTCTATAGCTAAAGTACTCTTCGATTTTTCATCTTCAACCGGATCTGCAAAACGTCTCGAAGTTCCTTTAATTGGCTGCGAAATAATCTTCTCTCCTTCCTTTTTCAGATAACGTTCTGGTGAAGCCGAAAGCAGATAGTGTTTGTAATTTTTAAAGAAAACCGAAAAAGGAGGCTGCGAAATTTCATTTAATTTTTGAAACTTTTCTAACGGATTAATATTGGCATTTTCAGCATAAAATTCCATACAGAAATTGGCTTCGTACATATCTCCAATGTGAATATGTTCCAGCATTTTATTTACTTTCTGAATATACAATTCTTTGGAAATGCGTTGTTTCACTTCGACTCCGCTCAGTGTGACAAACGTTTCAGTTTGAGTTTTTACGATTTCCTCAAAATCATCTTCAACCTCATCATCGCAAAGCATTAAATATTGAATTTCAAGTTCATTTCCTTTCAAAATAAAAATCTTTTTAGGCTGAAAGAAAAACAAATCTGGAAAGTTCAAACCATCAAAATTATTGGATTGAAGTTTTTCTACATCATTCTTTAAATCATAAGAAAGATATCCAAAAAGCCAGTCTTTTGTATTTTGCTGATATTGTTTTAAATCTTCAAAAGCATTGTAATAATCGGTTTTTAAAGACGTAAAAGCATCTACTGCCAATATGCAGTCAAAACTCGAATACTGCTGCGGATAAGAATTGCTGTCTAAAAAAACGACTTCGCGAAATTGCTGCGCCCAACTTAAAAGCTGCTCCTTAAACAGTTTCGGATTGGCAATATTTTTATGGATGGAAACTCTCAAAAATGGTAATTTTAAAGGTCAAAATTACGACAAAATTATTTCATTAGCAGAAAGCAAAAAAAATAATCAAATGATTTGAATCTGATTGCAAAACTGTTAAAAAGACATACTTTTTATAAGAAAAAATTCGTTATATTTGATATACAATTAGATTAATCCTAAAACAGCCTTGATTTGATTGTAAAATCCTTAAAAAAGAACCTCAAAAAACATAATTTGTGATTCTACTTTGAGCTTTTAGATTGCATCTTTTCCAATAACTTAATTATATTTTTTAACCCTAAAAAATCCTAAGTATTATGAAAATTGCCACCATTATTGTCCGCGTTTTAATTGGCCTTTTGCTGCTTTTTGCCTCTATCAGTTACTTTTTTCACTTGATGCCTGAACCTGAAACTACAGGAAATTTTAAAGCTTTTAATGTAGGTTTAATGGCTGCGACTTATTTGATGCCTTTAGCAAAATCAATTGAGCTGCTTTGTGGAATTGCATTTGTAACTGGGCGTTATGTAACTTTAGCAAACGTCTTGATCTTACCTATTACGGTAAATATTTTGTTTATCAATTATTTTCTTGCACCCGAAGGCTTGCCTATTGCCGTACTTTTATTTCTAGGAAATTTATTTTTGATTTACAGATACTGGGATAATTATAAAAGTGTTTTTACAGCATAAATCATTTTTAAATAAAAACAAAAAGTCCGTTCCGATAGATTAACGGGACGGACTTTTTGTTTTCTAATTCATCTTATCGTGTTTCACCCAAACCAAATCGGTTACGTTATACCCAATTTCCTGAGCTTTGATAAGAAAATCTGCTTTTACACTTTCTGGAATTGTTTTTTCTCTAGAAAGTATCCACATGTATTTTAAACTTTCTCCGGCCACAAGCGCATATTTGTAATCAGGATCGATTGCAACGACATTGTAACCAGAATAAAAAGGACCAAAAAATGAGACTTTCAGCATACCAATATTGTCTTTTTTGACAAATCTAGCTTTCCCGACACTTTGTTCCCATTTGTCTTTTTTGACATTATAGCCCTTATTATCGACTTTTATAGTTTTATCTTCATTTAAAGAATACTCGGCTGTTACATTGTTCAAATCTCTTTCCCATTTGTAATCTAATCTGGCAATTTCGTACCATTTTCCGAGATATTTCGCGCTGTCAAAGTTTGTTACAGCTTTTGCATTTTTTGGAATTCCGCCTCCGCATGAGCTTAATGCGATCCCAATACCTGCTCCAATTAGAATTGGAACTATATATCTATTTTTCATAATCCTATCTTTTTAATAATCATAAAGATAGCACCAGAATTACACATCTAATTTACAAAATTATTTTTGATTATTATAAGATCCAAAGCTTAAATTTTAAGCACAAAAAAAACCGTCCCGTCTCGTCAAATTCTGACGAGACGGGACGGTTTATATATTTCTACGTATATTATACGTGTAAAGCTCTATTTTCTGTAGCTGCCAATGCTGCTTCTTTTACCGCTTCCGCGAAAGTCGGGTGCGCATGGCTCATTCTAGAAATATCTTCAGCAGAAGCTTTAAATTCCATTGCAGTAACTGCTTCAGCAATTAAATCTGCTGTACGCGCTCCAATCATGTGAACTCCTAAAACTTCGTCTGTTTTTTCGTCAGCCAAGATTTTTACGAATCCATCTAAGTCAGCACTTGCTCTTGCACGCCCTAAAGCTTTGAATGGGAAACTTCCAGATTTGTATTTCACTCCTGCAGCTTTCAATTGCTCTTCTGTTTGTCCAACAGCTGCAACCTCTGGCCAAGTGTAAACAACACCAGGAATTAAGTTATAATCGATATGCGGTTTTTGACCTGCTAAGATTTCAGCAACCATTACTCCTTCTTCTTCCGCTTTGTGCGCTAACATTGCTCCACGAACAACATCACCAATTGCGTAGATATTTGGAACACTAGTTTGTAAATGATCGTTTACCTCAACTTGTCCTCTGTCTGAAATTTTAACTCCTGCTTTGTCAGCATTTAGCCCGTCTGTGTACGGACGACGACCAACAGAAACTAATGAATAATCTCCTTCTAAAGTAATTTTTTCTCCTTTTGCATTTTCAGCTTGAACAACAACAGCATCACCGTTTCTTTCAACTGATTTTACTTTGTGAGAAACGTAGAATTTCATTCCTTGTTTTTTCAACACTTTAGTCAATTCTTTAGACAATGAACCGTCCATTCCTGGAATGATTCTGTCCATGAATTCAACCACAGAAACCTGAGCTCCTAAACGCAAGTAAACTTGTCCAAGCTCGATTCCGATAACTCCTCCTCCGATGATAACTAAGTGTTTTGGAACTTCTTTTAAAGCTAAAGCTTCAGTAGAAGTGATGATTCTTTCTTTATCAATTTTGATGAATGGTAAAGAAGATGGTTTTGATCCTGTAGCAATTACAGTATATTTTGCTTCGATAGTTTCTGATGTTCCGTCAGCTTTTGCAACAGCGATGTGCGTTGCGTCTACGAAAGAACCTAAACCATTGAAAACAGTAATTTTATTTTTATCCATTAAGTAGTTGATTCCACCTACGGTTTGATCTACAACGGCTTGCTTACGCGCAATCATTTTCTCTAAATTGATTTTTACATCACCAGAAACTTCGATTCCGTGATCTGCAAAATGAGCAATTTCAGCATAATGATGAGAAGATGATAATAATGCTTTTGAAGGAATACAACCTACGTTAAGGCAAGTTCCTCCTAATGAATTATATTTTTCTACAATAGCAGTTTTGAAACCTAATTGTGCGCAACGAATTGCTGATACATATCCGCCAGGACCTGAACCTATAATGACTACGTCAAATGAACTCATAGTTTATCTATTTTATTTTAAGCGTCACAAATTTAAGGAATAAAGTTTTGTTTAAAGTTTAAATTCCAATGTTTTTTGTGTGAAATTTTGAGGTTTTGTGGCGCAGAGATTAGCGGAGGTTTATCGCGAAGCTTCACAAAGTTTTTTGTTTGCATTGTGATTTTTTTTGCCACGAAGGCGCTAAGACGCAAAGTTTTTTACCCACGAATTCCCTAATTTACTTTCCTCCAATCCACACTATTCCTTTTGGAACATAATATAAATTATCCAGACCATCATCTGTATTCACTTCAATTTTAGTATAATTACTGTTTTTTAATTTTTGCAAAAATCTAATCGAATAATTGCAATCTTCCTTACCCGCATAATATTCTATTGATGTGAGCAATTCTTTTTCACTGTAAATAAAATCATCTGAATAGGATTCCCATATAAAATCACTATTTAACATCTTATGAAAATTTAAAATCTTTTTCGACACATCTATTCTTCTAAAATAATTTTCATAATACCCGATTTTATCTCCTATTGAGCAAATAACTTGTGACTTCGATATATTTGACTCAAATAAATATATTTTCAAAAAATATTCAATGCCAAGTTTGTCAAGCTCAATTTTCCAATTATTATAAATTTCTTCAAGACCCCAAATTATATCTTTTCTTGTTTTGCCTTTGGGTTCTGAAAAATTAGTATTTCCTATTGAAATATTACAATAAGGCTCAATATCTAAATAAACATAATCATATTGGTTTGCTAGAAAATCCGAAATATTTATATTTTTTTTCGACGCTGTCCATTTTTTAATTTTCCTTTGAATCCTTTTATGACCGCGTACTTTTGTTGTTCTAATCATATTTCGAATTTAGACGTTGTTCTACTTCTTCCCAAGAGCTTCCCTGAATTTCTCCAGACAAATATTTTTCTCGTACTTCAGCGATTAAATTATAATGTGAATCTGGAATGACTGACTCTTTTTCGTGATTATTTACTTCCATTTTATCCCTATTTAGATTCAAATTTAAAAATTTAATTAATCTAAAAGCACGAAGTGTATCCCAAAAGTCTGTCATTTCGACGAAGGAGAAATCTCCGCGAGTAGCTCCTCACAGAATTTCGCCAATCTTTGTAGAGTTTCTCGCGAAGATTTCTCGTTCCTCGAAATGACAAAAAATACGTTCAACACTACAAGAAAAAACCTTAGAATCTCAGCATCTTAGAAAGAAATCACCGTCGAATTCTTCACTTCGCTAATCATAAACATACTTTGTGTGCTTCCGATATGCTGAAGCGAAGTCAGTTTGGTCACTAAAAATTCTCTATATGCTTCCATATCTTTCACTAGAACTTTCAGGATATAATCGTAATCGCCGCTTACGTGATGGCATTCTAAAACTTCTGGAAGTTTGATGACTTCACTTTCAAATTTGGTAAGGAATTCTTTGGTATGCTGAATGAGTTTTAAATGGCAGAAAACCACAAATCCTTTTTCGATTTTGGATTTATCTACAAGGGCGGCATAGTTTTTTATTATGCCTTCACGTTCCAGTTTTTTGATTCTTTCATAAACTGCCGTTACAGATAAGTTAAGTTTTAATGACAATTCTTTGTTGGTCTTTTTACTATCGGTTTGAAGTAAAACGAGGAGTTTTTTATCTATTACGTCTAATGTCATGTTTGTTGTTTTTGGTTTGTTGTTTGTTGTTATGTAGCAAATCGGAAAAATCTTCTATAGAATCGTATATAATTAATCAAATTTAGATTAAAAATCATTAATAAACATATTTTTATAGTTTTAAAATCTAATTTTTAATTATACTGTTGTTTAATTTTCTAAACAAACCTTCCTTTGAATAAATTTTATTTTGAAAACTGGAGCCCTAGCCCTGATAGAAGTGGAAAGCCCGGAGTAAAAAAGGCAAAAATTTCTTGTTCTAAAAAAGCGACCAGCGGAAGCTCTTTGTAGGACACTAGAAATTTTGACTTTTTTGCGAGGACTTGAAACGGATAGCAGGAATAGCTTCTAAAAAATTCCAATAATGAAATTGCTTTGCCTATTCGCTAGCGCTCGGGTCCAAATTCCAAAAATTGGTTTAAAGTTCAAACAACGTGAAACTTGAAACCTGAAACAACAAAAAACAAAAAAACTTATGAAAGACTTTAACCCAGCAGATAAAATTCAGGATTTACAATACTTTGGCGAATTTGGCGGTGTGAATCCGTCGATTTCTGATTCTTCTACTTATACTTTTTTATCGGCTAAAACTATGTTTGATACTTTTGAGGGCAATATGGAAGGCTGTTATTTGTATTCGCGCCATTCTTCGCCCAGTAATTTGTATTTGGATCAGGCTTTGGCGGCGATGGAAGGAACGGAAACGGCCAATGTTTCGGCTTCGGGAATGGGCGCGATTACGCCTACTCTATTGCAGTTGTGTGGTACAGGCGATCATATTGTTTCGAGCCGAACGATTTATGGCGGAACGTATGCTTTTCTGAAAAATTTTACGCCTCGTTTTGGCATTGAAACGAGTTTTGTAGACATCACTAAATTGGATGTTGTGGAAGCCGCAATTACTTCTAAAACTAAAGTTTTGTATTGTGAAACGGTGAGTAATCCGCTTTTGGAAGTGGCTGACATTCGCGGTTTGGCAACAATTGCTAAAAGACATAATTTAAAACTGGTTGTCGATAATACGTTTTCGCCTTTATCGGTTTCTCCAGCAAAATTAGGCGCTGATATTGTAATTCATTCTTTAACCAAATACATTAACGGAAGCAGTGACACGGTTGGTGGTGTGACTTGCGCTTCGAAAGAATTTATTAATTCGCTTAAAAATGTAAATTCTGGCGCAAGCATGCTTTTGGGACCAACTATGGATAGTTTGCGTTCTGCAAGTGTGATGAAAAATCTTAGAACATTGCATATCAGAATTAAACAGCACAGCCATAATGCACATTTTCTGGCTGATCAATTTGAGAAAGACGGCTTAAAAACAGTTTATCCTGGATTGAAAAGTCACCCGAGTCATGAATTGTACAAAACGATGATAAATCCTGAATATGGCTTTGGCGGAATGCTGACGATTGATGTTGGCACTTTAGCGAAAGCAAATGAATTAATGGAGTTAATGCAGGAAAGAAATTTAGGTTATCTAGCGGTAAGTTTAGGCTTTTATAAAACATTATTCAGCGCACCAGGAACTTCAACTTCTAGCGAGATTCCGTTAGAAGAGCAGGCAGAAATGGGATTGACAGATGGTTTAATTCGTTTTTCTATTGGCTTAGACAACGACATTCAGCGCACTTACGAAATGATGAAGGATTGTATGACAGAGCTCGGAGTCTTAAAAAAAGAAACACTTCTCTATAAATAAATTTGCAAGATTTTTTAGTAGTTTGTTTGAATCCGCTAGAGATTTTCTCTAAGCGGATTTTTTTCTTCTAATTTCAACAAAAAAGCCATTCTGAATCCAGAACGGCTTTTGTACTTTATCTCGGCTCAAAATGTCTGAACGACTGCCAGTATTTGTCTTTATAAATTTCGTAGCTTATTTCAAAAACACCGCTGTATTTTTTAATTAATTCGTCAGCAGTTTGTGCTGGTTTTCTAAAATCTTTGCAGGTGAAAAAGATTTCTCTTTTGTTGTTTGCGGTTTCTCTACCTATATTTAAATAGCCTTCAGAATCTGGCAAACTGTATATTATTTCTTCTTCAATCTCGTCTAAGAGTTTGTATGTTTTTTCATCTGGCAATCCGCCATTATCGCAGTCGTCAAAAGGAACTGCCACTATAAAAACCCACGGATGCGATGCTTTTTTATCCCATTCTAAAATAGTCGTGTTAATTAAAGCCAAAACAATAGAGCCATCTTCCTTTTTACCTTCAAAATTGGCATAACCATCGTTTTCTGTATTGTGTCGGGTTCCTTCGTATTTCTCCACAAATTCTTTTTCTCTCCAAATTAAATAATCCTTTAATTTTTCGATTGGAATTAATTTTTCAGTAGTATCATTAGGTCCGATAACTACAAGATTATCAATTAAAGTTACAGAGTGCAGTTCGCCCAAATAATTGTCTAGGAAAATATATACGCCGTTGGTTACATTTGCTTTTTTTTCTTCAATAAAATGGTCGTAAACAATTACTAAATCTATTTCGTCAGGATATGCTTCGTGAATACGCGGGAAAAACTTTAAGTTTTCTTTTCTGAATTCAAAACCCTGATACGTGATACTAACATTATTGATATCTGAAGCGGGTTTTAAAGCTGTAAATCTCCAACCGTCGATTTTTGGAGCACTATTAACCAATTCTTCGATTACATAAATATTTCTGATTGCACCGTCTGGAGTTAGCACTAATTCGGCTGTTTGATCGTCAAACATTCCCGTAAGAAAATAAATTCCTTCATGCACTTCATCCAGCTTTGGAGCTAATCTGTCAAAAAAACCTTGGTGTATATTTTCTCCATTTTGAACGGTTTTAAAAAACTTCTTTTCATTCATTAAAAACCAATTCCAGAAATCAGTATAAGATTGTATTGGAGCTTCTTCCCTACCCAATATTTTATCAAGAAAACCCATGTATATCGACTATATTTTAAATTTTTACCGAAAACAAACTTAAGGAAAAGCTATTTTAAAACATAAGATTATTTGTATAAAAACGTAAGGTTTTTAAAACATATTGGAAGTAAATGAGTTACGCATATAATGTTTTGTTTCACGCAGATTTAAACAGATCTGGGCAGATTAATTTGATTTTTTTATTAGAAATCTTCTGTGACCTCTGTGTGAAACGAAAAAGCCGTTCCAGAGATACCCAGAACGCCTTTTTATTATATTTTTTAAACTTTTACGCTAAAGTTTCAGTATTCAGTTTACTATTTTTTCGGCTGTAGCCAAAATAAATCAGCAGTCCGATTATCAACCAAACGGTGAAATAAATCCAGTTCCAAACGCTTAATTCGGCCATCATATACAAACAGCAAATCAATCCTAAAAGCGGAATTAAAGAAAGGTTTTTTCTAAATGCCCAAACTGCTAACCCAACCAACACGAATAAGAAAATCCACATTGGAATTTTGTGTTTGAACAAACTGAAACCTGTTTCATATTTCAATGAATCACTGATCGGAAGTCCTTTTACAACTTCAGCATATTTTACCTCATCGTCTTGATATTGGCTTAATAAATGCTCTAAATCTGATGTTTCGGCAGTTTTATTATCGACATCGATACTCTCCAAATAATTGAAAACTTTTGCTGATTCTTCTTTATTTAATGATGTTACAATTGATGTTGCATCAAAAGTCTGCGCTTCATTATTGATAAATGCCATTGTTGCTTTATTGTTGAAAGCAAAGGCATAATACAAGCCTGCAATCATTAAAACAGGCAAAATATATTTTGAATTGATATAAGGCGTTTTGAATTTTCCTCTTGGAATTTCAGGTTTATTCTGTAAAACCAAAACTCCTGCACAAACCAATACAAAGGCAAATAAAGTTCCGATACTGCATAAATCGGTTACCATCGTCAAGTTTAAGAATAATGCTGGAACTGCAACCACAAATCCTGTTACAATTGTTGCAAAAGATGGTGTTTTGAATTTTGGGTGAACGGTTGAGAATTTCTTTGGCAATAATCCGTCACGACTCATACTCATCCAGATACGAGGCTGTCCCATTTGGAAAACCAATAAAACGCTTGCCATAGCTACAACTGCACTTACAGCAATAATTCCAGACATCCATTTTAAGTCTAATTTATCGAAAACAAATGCTAAAGGATCTCCAACATTTAGCTCGTGATATTTTACCATTCCAGTTAAAACCAAAGCAATGGCAATATAAAGAATCGTACAAATTATAATTGCCCACATCATTCCACGAGGTAAATCTCTTTGCGGATTTTTACATTCTTCTGCTGTTGTAGAAATGGCATCAAAACCAATATAAGCAAAGAATACGGCAGAAACTCCTTTTAAAACCCCGCTAACTCCATTTGGCGCAAACGGATCCCAATTGGCTGTATCTACATAAAACACTCCAACTGCAATAACTAAAAGAACGACGCAAAGTTTTACCACAACCATTAAGTTACTTGCGTTACGAGATTCTTTCATTCCTCTGTAAACCAAAGCCGTAATCAGAATAATAATAAATAAAGCTGGCAAATCTGTTACAAAGTGAAATGATCCTATTGTTGGTGCTGTTGTCCAAGCTGTGTGCGCTTGCTGTAAAGCTGTACTTAAATTTTCGAATGATTTTCCGCCTCGCATTAAGGCTTCTGCATCGTTAAATCCGTTTGAAGCGGTTAAATAATCCATCTGAATCCATTGCGGGAGATGAATTCCGCCACTCTGGAGCAGCCCCGTAAAATAATCACTCCACGATATGGCGACCGTTATATTTCCGACGGCATATTCCATGATTAAAGCCCATCCGATAATCCAAGCAATGATTTCACCAAAAGCGACATAAGAATAGGTATAAGCACTTCCTGAAACTGGAACCATCGAAGCAAATTCTGCGTAAGCAAAAGCGGCAAAACTACAGGCTAAAGCAGTAAATAAGAACAAGAAAATTACGGCTGGTCCACCGTCTGCACTGGCTTTTCCGATAGTACTAAAAATTCCCGCACCAACAATAGCCGCGATTCCGAAAGCTGTTAAGTCTTTAGTCGTCAAGTGCTTTCCCAACGCCTCATGTCCGTCTGCCTCATTTTTAGCAACTTGTTTTAAAATATCTTGTACCGTCTTTTTTCGGAATAAATTTGAAAATGCCATATAGTGCCTTGCGGTTAAATTAATTTAATATAGACTTAATGCTTTTATTTTGCAAATAATGCAAAAATTATCTTCATATCAAATATATAAAACGATTTTGTTTTATGGTGCTATTTTTTTGTTTGCCACGAAGACTCTAAGGCGTAAAGTTTTTTTGCCACGAATTCACTAATTTTCTCTAATTTTTATTTTGCTACTGATTACACAGATTTTTTTAAAATCTATGTCTAAATTATTTTTCGCGCAGATTTGGCAGATATAGCAGATTTTGATTGCGCTAAAAAGATTTACGCAGATCTTTTATAATTAGAATTTAAAAAAATCTGCTTAATCTGCTTCAATCTATTTAAATCTGCGTGAAACAAAAATCTTTTTAATTCTTTTAATCTGTGTCTAAATTATTTTTCACGCAGATTTAGCAGATAATGGAGATTTTGATTGCGCTAAAAAGATTTACGCAGATCTTTTATAATTAGAATTTAAAAAAATCTGCTTAAATCTATTTAAATCTGCGTGAAACAAAAATCTTCTTAATCCTTTTAATCTGTGGCTATATTTTTTCTCACGCAGATTTAGCAGATATAGCAGATTTTGATTGCACTAAAAAGATTTGCGCAGATTTTTTATAATTAGAATTTAAAAAAAATCTGCATTATCTCCATAATCTGTGCGAGAAATAAAAATCCTTTATAATCTGCTTTAATCTATTTAAATCTGCGTGAAACAAAAATCTTTCTAATCTTATAATCTGTGGCTATATTTTTTCTCACGCAGATTTGGCAGATATAGCAGATTTTGATTGCGTCAAAAGATTTCAGCAGATTTTTTATAATTAGAATTTAAAAAAAATCTGCTAAATCTCCATAATCTGCGAGAGACATAAAAAATCCTTTATAATCTGCGTGAAACAAAATAGCCAGCAAATCAATTGTAACATTTCTAAAAACTAATCTACTAATCTGTAAAATGTTTAATTTTTTAACGATTCACTTATGGAAAAAATTACAAGGCGCTCTTTTGTAAATAAATTTGGACTTGGCGTTGGAGCTTCGGTTGTCATGACTTCGCTTCCTTCTTTTATAACCGAAACAGAAAAGGTTCGAATTCCTTACACTGGAAAAAAATTAAACATTGCTTTATGCGGTTTAGGAAACTATGCTTCCTTATTGGCCGAAGGTCTTCAGGTTTCTGAATATTGCCAGCTTTCAGGAATAGTTACAGGAACGCCTTCTAAAGCAGAAAAATGGAAAAAGCAATATAATATTCCTGAAAAGAACATTTATAACTACGAAAATTTCGATGAAATTGTAAAAAATAAAGATATAGATTTGGTTTATGTGGTAACGCCAAATTCATTGCACAAAGAGTTTACAGTTCGCGCTGCAAAAGCAGGGAAACATGTTATTGTCGAAAAACCAATGGCTATTACTGTTGCAGATTGCGAAGAAATGATCAAAGTCTGCAATGATAATAATGTACAATTGGCAATGGGTTATCGTCTGCACTACGAACCGAATCATCTCGAAGTAAAACGATTGGGACAGGAAAAAGTTTTAGGACAGGTTCGTTATATCGAAACCGCTCTGGGCTACAGCACTTATGATTTTCGTGACGTTGATAAACCTGTAGATTTAACCGCTCGCAACGAATGGAGATTGACTAAAAAGTTTGCAGGGGGAGGAACTTTAATCAATTTAGGGGTTTATTGCATACAGGTTTCGCGTTATGTTTTGGGAGAAGAACCAATTGCTGTTACGGCTCAGTTTGGGACTATAAATAACAAAAACCGATTTAAAGAAGTAGAAGAAAATATTACCTGGCAAATGGAATTTCCAAGTGGCGCTGTAGCTAATTGCTGTAGTTCGTATGGTTTCGGTATCGATCGATTTCATGCTGCTGCCGATGAGGGTTTCTTCGAAATGAGTCCTGCCGTAAGTTATGGGCCTTTTATAGGAAAAAGATCTGACGGAAAACCGTTTAATTTTCCGGTTATCAATCAACAGCAAACACAAATGGATGAAATTTGTAAAGTGATCTTAGCCAACCAAAAACTCCCAAATCATATTACAGGTGAAGAAGGGATTAAAGATGTGAAAATCATAAACGCTATTTATAAAGCTGCTGAAACAGGTAAAAAAGTACGCTTGAAATAAGTTTTTTTTCGCCACGAATTCACGAATTATTTTTTATAATCTTTGGCTATACTTTTTTTTCACGCAGATTTAGCAGATAGTATAGATTTTGATTGCGCCGAAAAAATTTGCGCAGATCTTTAAAAATTAAATCTGTAGAATCTGCTCAAATCAGCAAAATCTGCAGGAAACTAAATCTTCTAATCATTTTAATCTGTGGCTTATATTTTTCTCTCGCAGATTTGGCAGATAGTGCAGATTTTGATTGCGCTGAAAAGATTTCCGCAGATCTTTAAAAATTAAATCTGTAGAATCTGCTCAAATCAGCAAAATCTGCGTGAAACATTTTTTTTAAAATTCGTGAATTCGTGGCTAACCTTTCAAACAGTTTCTCAAAATCGAAACAGGATGCTGTGCTTCTCTCTTCGTTCCGTCATAAATTTGATGACGGCATGAAGTTCCTGCAGCCGCGATTTTTACATTTTCGGCTGTATTTCTAACTTTTGGGAAAAGCGTATCCTCTCCCATTTGCATGCTCACCTGATAATGTTCTTTTTCGTAACCAAAAGAACCCGCCATTCCGCAACAGCCCGAATTGTAAATCGTAACCGTATTGTTTTTAGGAAGATTCAGCATGGCGAAAGTCGCTTCAACAGAACTTAAAGATTTCTGATGGCAATGTCCGTGGATTTTAATTTCCTTGGTTTCCTCAGAAAAAGAATTAGCTGTGATTTTACCGTCTATGATTTCTTTTTTGAAGAATTCTTCAATCGTAAAACAATCTCTAGATAATTTTTCTGCAGCTTCTTTATCATCGGCCAAACGCAAATATTCATCTCTAAAAGTTAGAATCGCCGAAGGTTCAATTCCGATTAAAGGCGCATTGGCTAAAACCAAATCTTTAAAAATATTCACATTATGATTGGCAATTTTCTTGGCTTCTTCCAAAAATCCTTTTGAAAGATACGTTCTGCCGCTTTCTTCATGATCGATTACCAAAACTTGATAACCTAATTTAGTAAACAATTCAAAAGCATCGATTCCGATATTGACATCATAATAATTCGTGAATTCGTCTACAAACAAATACAATCTTCCGTTTGGAAAATCTGTCGTTGAAGGTCTATTACTCGCGTACCATTTTCTAAACGTTTTTTTCGCCAAAAGCGGAACTTGTCTTTCTGGTGCAATTCCCATTGTTTTTTTAACCAAAGTTTGATTCGAAATAAAATTCGTAATCGACGGGAATTTACTTCCCATTTTATTCAATTTGGCGTTGTTGGCAAAAATCTTATTTCGCGTCGAAAATCCGTTTGCTTTTTGGTATTGATATAAAAATTCCGCTTTAAGAGTTGCAACATCTACATTACTCGGACATTCGCTGGCACAGGCTTTACAGCTTACGCACAACTCAAAAACTTCATATAATTCTTTCTGGTCAAATTTATTTTCTTTCTCCGAATAAGTCAAATATTCGCGTAAAGCGTTGGCTCTCGCACGAGTTGTTTCTTTTTCATTTTTAGTCGCACGATAACTCGGACACATTGCTCCTCCTGCCGACGGCAATTTTCTACAATCGCCAGAACCATTGCATTTTTCGGCCGCACGCAAAATTCCTAAACTGTCTGAGAAATCCTGAAACGTTTTAATATCTGGTTCAATTCTGCCAGAAACAACACGGTGGTTTTCGTCCATTTTGCCAGCATTTACAATCTTCCCGATATTCAAAACCGAATTCGGATCGAATGCCAATTTTATTCTTTTCAGTAATTCGTAATTCTTCTCGCCAATCATAAACGGAATAAACTCACCACGTACAATTCCGTCACCGTGTTCACCGCTCAGCGAACCTCTATATTTTTTCACCAAATGCGCTACTTCTGTAGCAATGGTTCTGAATAATTTTAAATCGGATGTTTTCTTCAAATTCAAAACCGGACGAAGGTGCAATTCACCCGCTCCCGCATGTGCGTAATAAATCGCTTCCTGTCCGTGACGCAGCATCATCGCCGAAAATTCTTCAATATAAGCAGGCAAATCGCTCAATTCAACCGCAGTATCTTCAATAGAATCGGCTGCTTTATCATCGCCTACAATACTTCCTAAAAGTCCAAGACCCGCTTTTCTCAGTTCGTTAGCTTTGTCAATATCGTTTCCATAAATTTTTACTTTAGCATAACCAAAATTGTTTTTCTCTAAATCGGCAATTAAAGCATCAGCTTGTTTTTCAGCATCTTCTAAAGTGTGCGAAGCGACTTCAAACAACATAATTGCTTTAGGTTCTCCAACCAAAAAGAAACGGTTTTTAACGTGCTCACGACTCGTTTTCGTGCAATCTAAAATCGTGTCGTCGATCATTTCGCAAGTGTACAAATGATGTTTCATCGCCACCACGACCGATTCTAAAGATTCCTGAATCGTGTGATAATGTCCAACAACCATAATGCTGTGAGGCGGCGGCAGATCGTCAACTTTTAGCGTAACTTCTGTTGTAAAAGCGAGTGTTCCTTCGCTTCCGCAAAGCAATTTTCCTAAATTAATTGTTGGTTCAGTTCCGCCAAATAATTCCGATTTCAGCAGAATATCAACCGCATAACCCGTATTTCTTCTGTGGATTTCTGGTTTCGGAAACTCTTTTACTATTTCTTCCTGAGCTGGTGCAACCGAAAGTTCGTCGTAAATCGTTTTGTATATTTTATTTTCTAAAGAATCGCCTTTTGTTTTTTCGATAAATTCAGCCGAAGTCAGGTCTTTAAAAACCACTTCAGAACCGTCGCTTAAAAGTGCTTTTACCTCAGCAATTTTATCTCTCGTAACACCGTATCGAATAGAAGTTGTTCCAGAAGAATTATTCCCCACCATTCCGCCAATCATCGCGCGGTTTGAGGTTGATGTAATTGGGGCAAAAAATACGCCGTGAGGTTTTAAGAATAAATTCAGCTCATCGCGAATTACGCCTGGCTGAACGGTTACTGTTTTCTGTTCGGCATTGTACGAAATAATTTTAGTAAAATTCTTCGACACATCAATCACCAATCCGTCTCCTACTGCCTGTCCTGCCAGCGAAGTTCCCGCAGTTCTAGGCGTAATCGACAGCTTATGTTCAGCTGCAAATTTGATCAGCTTGGCAATGTCTTCAGTCGTTTTAGGCAACGCCACCGCATTCGGTTTAATTCGGTACACCGAAGCATCTGTAGAATAAAGCGTTTTATGAAGCTCATCGAATAAAAGTGTGCCTTCGAGACTAGCGGCTAATTGCTCTAAATGAGATTGGATCAACATGTAAATGTGCTTTTTTATAAAAATATTTCCTGAAAAACTCAGATCACAAAGATAAAAATATCGCAAGGCAAAACCGTTCTATTTTATGAATTTATCTAACACTTCCGAAAGATTTTATAAAATTCTGAGAGAATCCTGTAAAGCGTTTCATCTACTAAAAAGCTAATTTTAAAATTTTGTGAAGTTGAATGAAATTTTTAAACACATAGAAACATAGATTTTAAATCTTAGACATGAGAATATTTGAAAAAATCTAGATTTTAACACATAGTATTGCTAACTAGCTATGTGAATTTAAATAAATGAAATGCCTTTAAGCGCATAGAAGAGCTATGATTCTATGTGTTTAAAAAATTTATTCAACGTGTTTAAACATTTTACGCCTTAATTATTATGGAAAATTTCTTTCAGGACGTCATCAACCATCTCGAAGGTTACTACAACAGCATTGTCGATCTTACGCCAAAATTCATTCTCGCCATATTGGTCATTCTCGTTTCCTGGTTCATTGCAAGCCGCGTGGGTATTTTTGCAGGAAACCGACTCAAAGCCAAAATGCACGATCGTCTTCTGGCGGTTTTTATTGCACGCTTAATTAAATCGGTTTTGATCATTATCGGAATCTTATTTATGTTCCGAATTATTGGTCTCGAAGGCGTGGCACAAAGTATGCTTGCTGGCGCCGGAATCTCGGCTTTTGTAATTGGTTTTGCGCTGAAAGATATTGGCGAAAATTTTCTCGCCGGAATTCTGCTGGCTTTCAAAAGACCTTTTTCTATTGGCGATATTATCGAAAGCAACGGCGTAAAAGGTGAAGTTATCAACCTCAACCTTCGCGATACCGAAGTCAAAAGCGATTCTAAGATTATTTATATTCCGAACGCGCTTCTTATAAAAAACACGCTCATTAACTATAATAGCGAAGGTTTTCTGCTCCAGACTTTCACCGTCGGACTCGAATATGGTTCTGATTATACCCGCGCCATCGAACTCGTAAAAGAAATTCTTGGAAACAGCGAAGAAGTGACCAAAAAAGACCACGAAAACGCCGCCGTAATTACCGATGTCATTGCTGGCGGAATTATTCAACTTAACATTCGATATTGGGTCAAAACCGCATCAACCACCGAAAATTCAGAATGCCGTTCTAAGATTATTGCTGCGGTTTTGAAAAAGCTGAAGGAGAATGAGTTTGTGTTGAAATAGAGGTTCTAAAGTGCTGAGATGCTAAGCTTCTGAGGTTTTTTTCTTTTTGGAGCTATTTCCAGCTGTCCGCTATATCTTTTGTGGTGAACCCCACCACAAAAGGATGCCGCTTCCATCTGGGCTAGAGCACTTGGTTTAATAAGAAGAAAATTGGATTACATTTACACAAAGAATCTCCTCAATCTTGTCATCGACGAAGTATATGTAAATCCGCTACTGGCAACATAAAGTTTAATTAGAAAAACAACATTTTTAAAACTATGATTTGCTGTAAGGTCTTTTCAAAAATAATTGGCAGACAAGTTCCAACTTTTCTCCTAAAGTTTCTAATTGAAATTTCTCATAATAGACTGTTTTTTCTAAGTCCTTAAAAATTGGTTCCATAACATAATCAAATAAAACATGTCCAGAATGTTCTAGTTTTATTTTATGATGAATAGAATATAACTCAAAAGACAACATATTTTTTAATCTAAATAATAAGAACTCTTGATCAGACATTTCTCCCATATTAAAAATCACAAAACCAACATCATCTAAAAACCTCATAATCAAAACAGAAAGTTCAATCACAGATTGTTCATATAAGATAATCAAATCTGAATGTAAATCTTTATGAACAGATTTTATAAGTAATGATTTCTTTCTTCGTTCTAGTTTTTCCTGATCAAAAAGTGTAGACCACTTGATCCTTTCTATTAAACCGTCAAAAATCTGTATTTCATAACTAAATGAACTGCTTTTATCATCCTTTGAAAGATAATATTCTTTTATTTCATCAATTTGCTTAATGTCATCAAATTTCATTCTTCTAATAATTTTAATCTAAAAATGATTCCTGAACAACTCTATAGCATTTAAAAACACAACCAAAAGGAGTTCCTTCAATTCCTTCAATTGTTAACCATTCTAAAATGCCTTTGTTTATAAGCTGAAACAATTCATATTCAATATAGTCTTCAGTATAATTTAATTTCTGATACTCTGGATGTGTTCTTATAAACTCTGTAAGTTTCCATTGCGAAAACTCGATAACATCTTTTTCAAAAAATGAAATATCATAAGCATAAATAATACCGTCTTTTTTAGCTGTGCATCCACTTCCATGAAAATGATATTCAATTCTGTCAATTGAGCCTACTCTTTCGAAAAAAGTACGAGAAAATGAACATGGATTTATGTCTTGCTGATATTTATCTTTTAATAAAGCTTCAAAGCTTCTGATAAATGTAACGTAGTCTTTTAATATTTTTTCGATCATAATTTGGAGTTCAAATCTAAATTGAAAAATGTTATTTTCCAAAGATACTCCCCAATCTTGTCATTTCGACGAAGGAGAAATCTTCGTTCGCTGAGCACGCACTGTTGCGGAGTTACTTGCGAAGATTTCTCCTTCGTCGAAATGACAAACTGTACGGAAACTGGACTGAGATTATCTTTTCTTCAAATAAACGTTTTATATTTACTTCACAGAAATAACTTATTTTAAAAAAAATAATATTTTTCTTACTTTTTGTTGTTTTTTTAATATATTTACAACTCTTAAACTACAACATTAAGAACGAAATAAGATTTGCCCTTGTATTATGTGTGCGGTATCGGAAACGACCGTAAGCGCTTTTGTAGGCGTTAGAAACACTAATTTGCAAGGGTTTTTTATTCTTAAACTACAACATTTATGAATGCAAACACAATCTCAAAAGAAACCGAAATCAAGCTTTTGAATTTCTTCAACGACAGAATCGATCCTGTTGAAATGGCTAAAACACTAAGGCAGGTAAATTTTACAATGGCTTTATGCGTTTTGAGCGAACACGAAACATTTCAAAGCGAAATTATCAAATTAAGAGACAGCTTTTACTGGCTCAATGAATTAGCAGAAACTTTAAATCCTTATTTGGAGTTGGAGTAAAAGTAAAGATGAAAACCCTCGATTTTTTTAAGTCGAGGGTTTTATTTTATATACGAATTTGTATTTGTTAATTATCAATCAAGTAACCAATCTTCAATCATTTTATTTATATTTGATCAAATAAATCAATTAGAGCTAATATTGTACAAAGAGTATGCGCAGGTCTTTCTGAATCTTTAAAATCACCATCAACAACAGAAAACCTTAAAATTTCGGCATTGTTATTACTAAAAACAGATAAAATCTTAATAAAATTTAAAATTTCAGGCTTAATATAATATTCGTATCCTTTTGGTAATTTTTGTTCTTCAACTTCCCATTTATAAGTATAGTTATTATATTTTGAATCATTTATGTTATCGAGATAATCATATTCTCTTATCTTTTTTATGATGTCTAAATCATTTTCTACATCTAATTTAATTTTAACTCTGCCATATCTTTCTGCAGTTATTTTATATATTTCTTTTTCTCCAAATAAAGGCAATTTCGATACATCGATTTTTTTTAATAATTTATCACTTATTTTAGAGTAAACACTTCTTGGGATAATTTCAATATCCATAATCTTAAATTGATATTTTAAACAAACATTTCTATCGTTAACATTAAAAATAAGTCAAAATTTATTAAAGACTTAAAATATTTTAAAGAAAAAACCTACTCCTTCCCCCAAATTCTAGTATTCAAATCCATTTCATGGACAATATCATGCATAAACTGAACAATAGAAAGATCACCAGTAAGCAAATCTGGAGCTAAAAGTGAAGAATGGATTGGCGCTTCGAAGTAATTATGAGATAACGGAAAAGCAATATACATTTTAGAATGTATAAACGAAACCGAAATTGTATCGTCAGATTTACTGTTTAGATCCAGAATTCTTTCCATCATGGCAGGCGTTAAAATGTAACGCGCTTCGATTTGATTTTTGGAATAGGTTGCAAATTTATCATCAAATTCCGTGTTTTCTAGCTGTACTACTTCACTGTTCCCAAAACTGAAAACATTTTTTGAAAACCATGAACCAATAGCAGCTGCCATACCTTTTGGACGTACAACAGTCGAAACATTGAAGTTTTTATTGAAATCAGCTACGAAAATAATGCCTTTAAAAATGGTGTGCCAAGTTGTTTTCGTTCCGTTTTTGTCACGAGTTTCTGTTTTATATTCAGCATGGACTTCGGCAAACCAAAAAGAAGTTTTATCAGCTGTTCCGCTAATTAAATCTTGCGTTTTATAACGATCTGGTCTTGTTTTAAAAAGTTCTGAGCTAATAAACTCATATTCTGGAAGTCCACTTTGTGGAGTAATAGTCAACGTTTGGTTAATGTCTTTTAGCGCCGCTCCAACAACGTTCATTTTATAAGCCACTTTGTATTTTACAGCATCTTCTTCTATTCTGAAATACATAACAATGGCAATAATTAAAGGAATCAGACAACCAATAATGCCCAACGGAACAAATCGGATGAATAGTCCAATAACTAAAATCAACACCGCAAGTCCAATTAAAATGTAACAGGTTTGATACGTTTCGGCTATCTTTTTTCGATCAACTTCTAAGGTATTTAGTACTTCCTGCAGATTGGCTTTCGAATTTATTTCTGAATCCATTAATTATTAAAAAGTTCTTTTGCACTAATATTTTTACGCTCTTCTTCTGGAGTTGCCAGCACATCAATTTTAGTGTAACCTAACATTCCTGCAAACATATTACCAGGAAACATCATAATTGCATTATTGTAATCAGTCACAACTGCATTGTATGTTCTTCTCGCAGCAGCAATTTGTTCTTCGCTTTCTATCCAAGTCGTTTGTAAGTTCAAGAAATTGGTATTGGCTTTCAAATCAGGATAATTTTCAACCGTAACCATTAAACCTTTTACAGCAGAGCTTAATTCGGTATCCAAACTCGCTTTTTCTTCATCGGTCAAATTTGCTGAAGTTGCTCTTGCGCGAAGCTCTACAATTTTAGTTAAAGTGCTTTGTTCATAGTTGGTGTATTGTTTTACAATTTCAACAAGATTCGGAATCAAATCGAAACGTTTTTTCAACATAACATCAATCGCTGAAAAAGCATTGGTAACCTGATTTCTTTTTCCGATAAGCGAATTGTAGATTACAATTCCGATAATAAAAAGGAAAACAAAAAGTCCTATAATAACTAACATGGTTTATATTTTTTGAATTGGTTATGGGCAAATATATAGAAAAGGCGTTAAGTTTGAATTTTAATTTTTAAGATTTATATCACAAATTTTCATTTATTGAAATGAAAGTTAAAAATAAAAATTATCCAAAATCTATAACTTTATATCCAAATTAATCCCATTTTAGCGTTATCAATAAACTGACTTCCATAAACCCCTCATTTTAGATGAATAAAAATATAACCACACTCTATACTATAGCTCAAAAACAAACACGAAAAATACTAGGTTTAATGTCTGGAACTTCTCTCGACGGACTTGATATTGCGCTTTGTGCTATTTCTGGATCTGGTGAAAATACAGACGTTAAAATCTTAGAATTTGAAACCATTTCTTATTCGGAAGACATTAAAAACGAAATCAGAAAAGTATTTGCTCAGAAAACAATCGATTTTCAGCATTTGGCTTTATTAAATGAATGGATCGGAATTTTGCATAGCGGCATGATTAACGATTGTCTTGAAAAATGGAATATTTCGTCAAGCGAAGTAGATTTAATTGCTTCTCACGGACAGACGGTTTTGCATGCTCCTAAGTTTTTGCACGGGCAGGAAAAATTTCCAAATGCGACTTTACAAATTGGCGACGGCGATCATATTGCGGTAAAAACGGGAATTATTACCCTTTCAGATTTCAGACAAAAACATGTTGCTGCGGGTGGCGAAGGCGCACCTTTGGCTGTTTACGGCGATTATCTGTTATTCGGAAAAAAAGGCGAAAACCGAATCATGCTCAACATGGGCGGAATCGGGAATTATACCTATCTCCCAGCTTCTCTAAACGCCGAAGAAGTTTTTGTAACCGATACAGGAACGGCAAATACGCTAATCGACATTTTCACCAAACATTATTTCCCTGAAAAAAGTTACGATAAAGATGCAGAAATCGCGCAACAGGGAACTATATATCAAGAGCTTTTAAGCGAACTGAAAAAAGATGATTTCTTCCAGAAAAGCTTTCCAAAATCGATTGGTCAGGAATTGTTTAATTTCAATTTTGTACAGTCGGCTTTAGTAAAATGCAATTTAGAAAACATTTCGGCATCAGATTTGCTGGCGACTTTAACACGTTTAAGTGCTGAAACTATTGCTGAAGCGATTTATTTCACCATAAAAAATACAACGGTTCGGGCAGAAGATTTTCATATTTATATGTCGGGAGGCGGAACAAATAACCCGTTACTAGTAAAATGGTTAAAAGAGTTATTGCCTTGCCAATTTCATACCAGTGACGATTTGGGTATTTTAAGCGATGCTAAAGAAGCGGTTTTATTTGCACTTTTAGCAAACGAAACGGTTGCCGGAGGCGATTATAATTTCGGAAACAGTAAAGGAATTCCATCGGTAACAATGGGGAAAATTTCGTTTCCTGATTAAAAAAGATAGCCACGAATTCACGAATTATTTTTTTTTTGCCACAGATTAAAATGATTTTAAGGATTAATCGTTTTAATTTTTCTAATCTGTGGCTAAAAAAATAGCCACCAATTACACGAATGGCACGAATTATTATTTATGCCACAGATTAAAGGATTTTTGGGATTAATCATTTTAATCTTTCTAATCTGTGGCTAAAAAAACAGCTCAGAATTACAAGAATTTTTACTAATTATTTTTTAAAAGAATAATTGAAAACAAAAATTAGTGCAATTAGTGTAATTCGTGGCAAAAACAAACTATTTTTGATTCCTGTTAAAAAACATTGAAATGCATAAAAATCAGCACATAATATTCTTTCTTTTATTTTCATTTTTCTCTATTTCGATTTCTACTGCGCAGGAAAAAAATATGCATCCTAAAAATGAATTTAGAGGTGTTTGGATTGCAACGGTTGTCAATATCGACTGGCCGAAAGCAAGCATCGATAATGTAGAGAAGGAAAAAGCCGATTATCTTGAAATTCTAGAAGCGTATAAAAAACTGAATTACAATGCTGTAATTGTACAAATTAGAAGCGTTGGTGATGCTATTTATCCTTCAGAATTTGCGCCTTGGTCACGATTTCTGACAGGAAAAGAAGGGCTGGCACCAAATCCTTATTATGATGCTTTAGAATGGATGATTGAACAGGCGCATAACAGAGGCTTTGAATTTCATGCTTGGCTGAATCCGTATCGCGCTACTTTCGATTTAAATAAAAACCTTTTAAGTCCAAATCACGATCTTTTCAAACATCCGGAATGGATGATCGAATACGGCGGAAAATGGTATTACGATCCGGCTTTACCAGAAGTTCAGGCTCATTTGACGAAAGTCGTTAAAGAAGTTGTAGACAAATACGACATCGATGCGATTCATTTTGATGATTATTTTTATCCGTATGCTGTTCCAGGAAAAACATTTAATGATAATGCTTCTTACCAAAAATATGGCGCAGGTTTAAGCCGTGCCGACTGGCGCCGCGCAAATGTGAGCAACTTTGTGCATTCTATTTCGGTAACTATAAAAGAAAGCAAACCTTGGGTTCAATTCGGAATTAGTCCGTTTGGAGTTTGGCGAAATAAATCGCAAGATCCAAAAGGTTCAGAAACCCAGTCCACTTCCAATTACGACGATCTTTATGCTGATCCAGTTTTATGGATGGACCAAAAATGGATCGATTATATTATGCCTCAATTGTATTGGAGTATGAATAATCCGAGAGCTTCATATTCTAAATTAGTAAAATGGTGGTCAGAAAACTCTAATAATACAGCCATTTATATTGGTCACGCTCCGTATAAAATTAGAGGCGATGGCGACAAAAGCTGGAATTTTGCAACTGAAATTCCAACACAGGTAGATTTTTTAAGAACTTTCAAAAATGTATCTGGAAGCGCTTATTTCAGTGCCAAATGGTTCATCGGTAAAAATTTTGATGTGGTGCGTTTGCTACAAGAAAACCAATATAAATATCCTGCGCTTCCTGCAGCGGTTCCCAATTTAAGACATGTTATTATTGATAAACCGCAAATTCTGGAATACAATAAAGACAGCATTAAATATAACTTTACATTCAAAAGTCCGCTTAATACAAAAGTTCGCTATATGGTGGTTTATGGAGGCGAGCATGTTTCTAAAATCGATATTAACGATGCTACAAAAATTATTGAAAAAGTAACGATAAAAGAAGTTGACGGAAACATCAATTTTGCGATTGCAGCTGGAAAACTAAATCTTTACAAAGCCTGCGCCGTAACTTTTATTGATTATTATGCTAATGAAAGTTCGCCAATCGCAATAGATCTAAAAAAGCCTTTAAAAACCTATATACCAGCTCAGCCAAATGAAAATAGATAATAAACCATGGTTTTGGATTCCGCTTCTTAACTTCGCTTCTGGATTGCCTTATGCAATAATTATCTCGGTTTCGGTAATTATGTATAAAAATCTCGGAATTTCTAATGAAGATATTGGCGTTTACACTAGTTTACTTTACTTGCCATGGGTTATTAAACCGCTTTGGAGTCCCCTTATTGAGTTAATTGGAACTAAAAGAAAATGGTTTTTATTAATGCAATTGATCATTTCTATTGCCTTTCTGCTGGTTGGATTTACGATTCCGACAAATGGATTTTTTATCATGACGCTTTCGATTTTCTGGGTTGCTGCTTTTGCTTCGGCTTCTAATGATATTGCCAGCGATGGCTTTTATTTATTGGTTTTGCCAGAAGACAAACAATCTTTCTTTATTGGTATCAGAAGCACTTTTTACAGGCTTTCTATGCTTGCAGGAAACGGACTAGTGGTGCTTTTTGCAGGTTATTTAGAACATAAATTTGGAGATAATACCAAAGCTTGGTCTTACACGATGATCTCGGTAGGCTTACTGATGGCTTTCATCACGGCTTACAATTTTATTTTTACACCAAAAAACGAAATTAATACTGTTGCTAATAAAGAAGCCAAACCTTCTCAAGATTTTGGTACAATTTTCATCAGTTTCTTTAAGAAAAAACAAATCGGATTAATTCTGACTTTTATTCTGATTTTCAGATTAGGAGAATCGCAATTGCTTAAAATGTTAAGTCCGTTTTTATTAGATCCTAAAGCATCTGGCGGAATGGGATTAGACACTGAAGCCGTTGGAATTATTTACGGAACTTGTGGCGTTGCAGCCTTAACTATTGGCGGAATTTTAGGCGGAATTGCAATCTCAAAACAAGGATTAACCAAATGGATGTTTCCGATGTTTCTGGCCATGCACCTTCCAATTTTAGGATTTATATTATTGGCTTTCTTTCATCCAACCTCAATTTATTATATTTATGCCGTTGTTATTGTAGAACAATTCGGTTATGGTTTTGGTTTTACGGCCTTTATGATGTATTTAATTCATGTTGCCGAAGGAGAATCAAAAACAGCACATTATGCACTTGCAACTGGTTTTATGGCATTAGGAATGATGCTTCCAGGAATGTTGAGCGGTTTTATACAAAAATATTTAGGCTATCAAAACTTCTTTATTTGGGTTTTCATAGCTACAATTCCAGGTCTTATTTTATCACGTTTTTTAACTTTCCCAAAAGATTTTGGGAAGAAATCAGAAGAAGTTTAAACCCCAAATCAAACTTTAACCTATGGAAATCAATGAAAATTTGCAGAACGAACGAAATCTGAAAGGAGCTGAGTTCGAGAAAAATGGAAATCTTGAAAAAGCGATTGAATTGTATGAAGAAAATGTTGCGGAAGGCTTTAAAGGAAATCATCCTTACGATCGATTGGCAACGATTTACAAAAACGAAAATGACCTCGAGAACGAAATTCGGGTTTTAGAAAAAGCAATTTTGGTTTACGAAATAATTACAATTGAAGACCGTTTGGAAGGATTGCCAAAACTTTTCCGTTTTAAAAACCGATTAGAAAAAGCTATTGAAACTAAGAAACAATTGGCAAAACAGAAAAAAGCTAAATTGAAATAAAAGAAATTTGCTCGCAAAGTCGCAAAGACGCAAAGGTTTATTAAAAGACTTATAAATATTACTTTGCGCCTCAGCGACTTTGCGAGATTAAATAAAATTGGCAGCTTGCCAAAGCTTTGCGCAAATAAACAGTACATCATGATCAACATAAAACGAACCAATTCCGACGATATTGATTTTATAAATCTGGTTGCTTTATTAGATCAGGATTTAGCAATTAGAGATGGTGAAGATCATGCGTTTTACAATCAGTTTAATAAAACCGACAAGATCAAACACACAATTGTTTATTATGAAAATGATGTTCCTGTAGGCTGTGGTGCTTTTCGTGAAAAAGAACCCGGAACTACAGAAATCAAACGAATGTATGTGCATCCAGACTATCGTAAAAAAGGAATCGCTTCTGCCATTTTAAATGAACTCGAAATCTGGGCAAAAGAAGTGGGTTATACTTATACTATTCTGGAAACAGGAAAAAACCAGCCTGAAGCCATCAACTTATATCAAAAATTAAATTATACCATCATACCCAATTATCCGCCTTACGAAAAGATGGAGAATAGTGTCTGCATGAAAAAGACTTTATAACAATGAAAATTACAGCCGAAGCATTAAAACAGAAAATAGGACAATCCTTTTTTCCTGCCGTATTCATCAACGATACCGAAGAAAATATTCAGGAAACCGAACGTTTAATAAAAGAACACAATATTGGCGGATTAACTTTTTTCCACAGCCGCGCAAGCGCAGCAACCAATTACGAAAGCAAGAAAAAAGTCGTTTTTAATGATGACAGCTACGAAAAAATCAAAGCGCTTATTGCTCGTTATCAAAAAGCCGCTTCTACTCCACTTTTAATCAGTATTGATGCCGAATGGGGATTGGCAATGCGTATTGAAAAAACACCTCAATATCCGTACGCAATTACGCTTGGCGCTTTACCTTCAACCAAATCTAATTTAGTTTACGAAGTTGGAAAACAAATTGGTTTAGATTTAAAAGCTGCCGGAATTCAGTACAATTTATCGCCTTTGGCAGACATCAATAATAATCCGAACAATCCAGTAATTGGATATCGCTCTTTTGGTGAAAACAAAGAAAAAGTAGCCGATTTTGCAATTGAATACTTAAAAGGTCAATCAGAAGTTGGCGTTTTAGGCTGTTTGAAACACTTTCCCGGACATGGAAATACCAATGTAGATTCGCATTTGGGATTACCGGTTTTAAAAGAAACTTTAGAAGAATTATTAGAAAACGAATTAGTTCCGTTCATAAAAGGAATTGAAAACAATGTCGATTCGATTATGATCGGTCATTTGGCCGTTCCGAGTTTAAATGATGGAAAAGATACATCGGCAACTTTATCAAAAGCTGTTATTCAAGATTTATTGAGAGATAAATTAGGTTATGATGGTTTAGTAATTTCTGATGCTTTAAACATGCACAGCGTTTCGAAATTATACGATGTAAAAGGACAATTAGAATGGGAAGCTTTTAATGCAGGAAATGACGTTTTATGTTTCGCAGAAAATGTTCCAGAAGGAATTGAGGCTATTTACAAAAATGCTTCGCCAGATCGTATTTTTGAAAGCTACAACAGAATTATTAAAGCTAAGGAAAAAGCAGGAATTCTATCTGGAGATACTGCTACTTCGGGCGAGTTAAACTTCGAAAAAACATCAGATTTAAATCTTGAAATTGCTCAAAATGCCATTACAAAAGTCATCGATAACGGAATTTCAGATTTAGCACTTGAATCTCAAAAAAACAACAAATTAGCTAAACTAAGCTTATATAAAAATACCGACAATACATTTTTCAAAACTTTAAATACACAATTGCCTTCAGCAGAATTTGCTATTGAAAATCTTGAAAATTCAAACATTCAAGAAACTGAAAGACAACTTGAAAATTTCGATACTATATTGATTGCTTTATTTCCGCCAAAAGCGAAACCATTGAATAATTTCGAAATTGACAATGAAGTTTTCAATTTGCTTTCAAACTTATTGCAAACCAAAAAATGCATCGTTTACGTTTTCGGAAATCCGTATGTTTTGCCTTTAATTCCAAACCTTAAAAAAGCTACAGGGCTTGTAGAAGCGTATCAAGATTTTAAAGAATTTCAAAAAACTGCAGGAATTCAATTTTTAGAAAAAAATAGTCTTGAAGGCGGCTTGCCTGTAAACATTGAAATTCAATAAGTTAGAATATTAAATAGTCAAAATTTATCAACTTATAAATTTTTATAATCACATCTTATTGTAAGAACATGGATTTCTGCCCTACTTTTGCACCAGAAATAAATTTTTAACGTAAAACGAAAAATATGTCTTTAGTAGGAAAAAAATTCCCAAGTATTGCAGTAGATGCTATCTCAGAAATGGGTGATAATTTAAAAATCAACATTTTTGAAGAAGCAGTAAACAACAACAAAAAAGTATTATTGTTCTGGTACCCAAAAGATTTTACTTTTGTTTGCCCAACTGAATTACACGCCTTTCAAGCTGCATTACCAGAATTTGAAAAAAGAAATACTATCGTAATCGGAGCTTCTTGTGATACTAACGAAGTACACTTCGCTTGGTTAAACACTCCAAAAAACAATGGTGGTATCGAAGGTGTAACTTACCCAATCTTAGCAGATACAAACCGTAACTTAGCTAACATTTTAGGTATTTTAGATATCGAATCTACAAGCTACAGCGAAGATACTGATTCAGTTATCATCGAAGGATCAAACGTAACTTACAGAGCTACTTACCTAATTGACGAAACTGGAAAAATCTTCCACGAAAGTGTTAACGACATGCCATTAGGACGTAACGTAAACGAATACTTAAGAATGGTTGACGCTTACACACACATCCAAACTAAAGGTGAAGTTTGTCCTGCAAACTGGGAAGCTGGTAAAGAAGCAATGTCTGCTGACAGACTTAGTACTGCTGAATACTTAAGCGCAAACTAAATTTTTTAAGCTTCTAAGCTACTGAGCCTCTAAGGCGCTAAGCTTTTGAAACTTAAAATACAATTCTACAATACAGTCATTGGGTTCTAAGATTAACACTTAGAATCTTAGAACCTGGATGACTTTAGATCTCAAAAAATAATTTTAACGTTAAGTCATTTTATGGGCTAAGGGCTAAAAAACTTAGAACCTTAGTACCTCAGCGGCTTAGCACCTTAAAAACAAAAAACATGTTAATCGACTTAAACGAAGATACGTTAGCAGATTTAGTTGCTAAAAACGAAAAAGTAGTAGTACAATATTCAGCTTCATGGTGTGGAAATTGCCGTATTATGAAACCAAAATTCAAAAAATTAGCAACAGAAAATGAAGCTATCACTTTTGTTTTGGTTGATGCAGAAAATTCTCCTGAATCAAGAAAATTAGCAAACGTAAGCAACCTGCCTACTTTCGCAACTTTCGTAAACGGACAATTGGTTGGCGAAACGCAAACTAATAAACAAGAAGTTTTAATCGATCTTGTAAACGCAATTGCTTAATTCATAAACTCCACAACATGAAATTACCAGTAATAAAGCATTTAACACAATTCATCGAAGAAAACGATCAGGATTATATCATTGAAACGATTGAAGTTCTAGAAGCGATGACCGAAATTCCTTCTCTTAAAGACGAAGAATTGGACGTAATCGGCGAATTGATCTCCAATATGTACGGCGCCCTTGAAGTTCAAAAATTAGTAGCTCAAGGAACCGACAAAAAAGAAGCTTTAAATACGTTCATGAAACGTGTTTTAGGTTCTATCGATAAGTAATCGACACCCTCCAAGATTAAATACAAAAAACAAGGCTAAGAAAGCGTTTCTACTTTTAGGGACGCTTTTTTTAGTGCCTAGCCCTTAGTTATTAGTTATTAGTCCTTAGTTATTAGTCCTTAGTTATTAGTCCTTAGTAATTGGTCCTTAGTAATTGGTCCTTAGTAGTTAGTTCTTAGCAAGTCTATTTTGTCACCCTGAACGAAGTCGAAGGGCGCAAAGTAGCTCCGCAATCCAAAATCTAAAATCTGCCTTCTAAAATCTAAAATAATAATTTGGGCGAGCCACCATCCCGATAAAAAGGGAAATTCTTTTTGCGCTTATACCCCTTTTTATCGGGAAGCTGTCGGGCTATCCGCTCCGCTGCGGCGGACTGCTCCTATCCCTCTCGCGGGACGGTTTCAAAAGATATTTTTATTTCTTTTCGGTGTTATCCTGAAAAGGAAGGATGACAAGATTGTGAATCTCTATGCCTTTAAAAGCAAAAGCCTCTTAATCGCAAGATTAAAAGGCTTTAGTTTTTTTTAATTTCCTTTGAAATTATTTTCAGCGGAGAAAGAGGGATTCGAACCCCCGGACCTGTTACAGTCAACAGTTTTCAAGACTGCCGCATTCGACCGCTCTGCCATTTCTCCAGTATGTCGCAATCGTTATCTGATTGCGAGTGCAAATATAATGCGTTTTTTCGATTGAGAAAACTTTTTTGAAACTATTTGCAAAGAAAATTACGTGCGTACAAAAAAGAAAATCTGCGATAAAGCTAAAGGTTTCAAAGTGAAGCAGAAACGGATAAAACGAAATAAAAAAGCCTTACATTTCTTTTTGCAAAATGCTTTATTTTTTTCTTTTAGATGGATAATTTTACTTTACAATGAGATTTTAAAGTAACAAATTATGAGATCTACGACATATAAAATAAACCGAAAATAAAATGATGACACTTATAGCAATATTTTTTCCTTGTATTTCCTTTGTTTTAAGAGGTAAAATTTTGACAGCATTACTCTGCTTAATTTTACAACTTACTTTAATCGGATGGGTGCCGGCTGCAATATGGGCTGTGATATCGCTTCAAAATTCAAGAGCGGACAGACGCAATGAGAAATTGATAAAAGCAATGCGAAATCGATAATTTAGCTATCTCTTCAAACTACTTCCCTAGCTTTCCTAAACTTTATTTTGCGATGGCAAATTTCATCCAAAATTCGAAATTAAATGCAAACTCAAAATTTTAAGAAAGTATTAAAAAAAGAAAAAACCCTTAACTAAGTTAAGGGTTTTAAAGTCTGCGGAGAAAGAGGGATTCGAACCCCCGGACCTATTACAGTCAACAGTTTTCAAGACTGCCGCATTCGACCGCTCTGCCATTTCTCCAGTATGTAGCTCTCATTGTCTGATTGCGGGTGCAAATATAAGACGGTTTTTCGGTTATCAAAACTTTTTTTAGAATTATTTTTGAACTTTTTTAAAATAATTCTCAAGTGTCTAGTTATCAATATTTCCGAAAATGAGATTTTTTCAAAAATTAATCCAAATCATCCAAAATTGGCGTTGGTTTTTTGTTTTCGTCAACAGCAACAAACGAAAAAGTTCCAGAAACTACCGTTTCGCGAAGTTCAGAATACATTTGTTCCATAAAAATATCGACATGAATTTTACAGCTTGTTCTTCCAACGCTGTCCACTTTTGCTACTAATTCAATTAGTGTTCCTGCCGGAATTGCTTTTTTAAAGTCAATCTGACCTGTTGAAATCGTAACTACTTTCTTACGACTGAAACGCGTAGCGCAGATAAAAGCAACTTCATCCATAAGGTGAAGGGCTGTTCCTCCAAATAAAGTGTCGTAATGATTGGTTGTGCTAGGGAAAACTGCTTTAAAAATTCGAGTTTCTGATTTTTGAATTCTTTCTTCTACTGTTCCCATATTAATAATTAACGTATTCTGTAATTTCAAGTCCGTATCCAATCATACCAACTCTTTTTGTTTGCTCTGTATTTGAAACCAATCTGATTTTAGAAATATCTATATCATGAAGAATTTGAGCTCCAATACCATAATCTTTGCTGTCGATAATAACTTTCGGAGCTTTTAATGTTCCGTTGGCCTGTAAATTTTTAAGCTCAGAAATTCGGTTTAAAAGGTTAACAGCTGTCATGTCTTGATTGATGAATATAACAGCGCCTTTTCCGTTCTCATTAATCACTTTAAACATATCGTCTAATTGCTGTTCTGCATTATTAGTCAATGTTCCTAGTAAATCATTATTTACTTGAGAAGAGTGAATTCTAGTTAAAATAGGTTCCCCAGAATTCCAAGTTCCTTTAGTTAAGGCAATATGAATCTGTTTATTTGTAGTCTGTTCGTAAGCTCTTAATCTAAAAGTTCCAAAACGGGTTTCGATATCAAAATCTTCTTTTTTAACAATCAGACTATCGTGCTGCATTCTATATGCGACTAAATCTTCGATTGAAACTAATTTTAAATCGAATTTTTTAGCCACTTTAATCAATTCTGGCAAACGAGACATTGTTCCGTCTTCGTTCAGAATTTCGCAGATTACTCCAGCAGGTTTAAACCCAGCTAGACGTGCGAAATCAATTGCGGCTTCAGTGTGTCCGGTTCTTCTTAAAACACCTCCTTGTTTTGCAATTAAAGGAAAAATATGTCCAGGACGAGCTAAATCGTGAGGTTTTGTATTGGGATCAACTAAAGACTGAACTGTTTTAGATCTGTCGGCTGCAGAAATACCAGTTGTAACTCCATTTCCTTTCAAATCAACAGAAACTGTAAATGCAGTTTCCATGTGATCTGTATTGTTTGTAACCATTGCGCGAAGATCTAATTCTTTGCATCGGCTTTCTGTAAGTGGCGTACAGATTAATCCGCGTCCGTGGGTGGCCATAAAGTTGATCATTTCTGGAGTTACTTTTTCGGCAGCAGCCAAAAAATCACCTTCGTTTTCGCGATCTTCATCATCGACTACAATGATTACTTTACCTTGACGGATATCTTCTATAGCTTCCTCAATGGTATTCAGTTGTATTTTTATTGTTGACATAATTATTATTGCTTTTGAGCAGGTGAAAACCGCTCAGAAATTTTTTGAAAAAACAGTGAAATCGGCGTTGTTATCGCATCAAAATTAATCAATCCGTTGTCGTTAGTGGCACGGTAGGTTAATAATACAGCTAACGGCGATAATATGAATGAAGACATCCAAGAGCCTAAAAACGGAGCCATTCCGCCTTCTTGAGACAGCCTTTTTCCGAAAGTATTGATGAAATGGAATGTAATGAAAATTAAAACAGCAAATACAATAGGGAGTCCAAGTCCTCCTTTTCTAATAATAGCACCTAGCGGAGCTCCGATAAAGAACATTAAGAAACAGGCAAAAGCAATAACGAATTTCTCATATAATGCATTGTAGTGTTTGTTGATTTCTCGCTGTTTGTCTTTTAGATCTCGCTGAGTTGTTTCGATCGAATAAATATTACTCGTAATATTGCTTCCAGCCATTTTTAAGATATCTACTTTATCTTTATTTGAATAAATAGACAAAACGTCGTTTGGAAGCGGTTTCTTTTTAATGTTTTTCTGAGAATCTTTAGCAAATCTTTTAATTCCAACTCTCTGATTAATGTTTTCAGAAAAAGAAGCGATTTCGTTGTCTAAATTTTTGTTTAATGAGTCTAAAGTATAGCCTAGCTCATTAACATTCAGCATTGCATTTGTTCCTGCAATACTTTCTTTACTGTCATCAACTTTGTTAAGTTCAGACAAATCGATATTGATGATCTGTTTTTTAAATTTTCCTTTTATAAAAGGCAATTTTGCACGATCCTCATATTTTTTCGGAGTAACGTCCTGATAGTAATAACCGTCATTTAAAACCAGTTTCAAAATGCTGGATTTCTCATTGCTGACCAATTCGCCGGTTTTAGCTTTAATTACGGTTTTGTTTTCACCCATAGTATTGGCCTTTTCGTGAATTGTCACGCCAGCCAGATGATTTCCGTTTTCGCCAGATTTTTTGTTAACCTTAATATTGTAAGTGCCAACATCGTTAAACTGACCTTCGGCAATAGCCATTGCAGGTTTTGCCTGTGCAATGTTTTTCCTAAAATTGACAAACTTATATTCGGCATACGGAATAACATTGTTTGCAAACCAAAATGCCACAATACTTAAAACGAAAATAAAAATAATCAAAACTCTCATTGCTCTTTGCAATGATATTCCTGAAGATTTCATGGCTGCAAACTCGTAATTTTCGGCTAGATTTCCGAAAGTCATAATCGAAGCCAATAACACCGAAAGCGGTAGCACAAGCGGGATAATACGAGGCATAGAAAAAAGCAGGAATTTCACGACCAATATTAAGTCGAGATCTTTACCTGCTAGTTCTGATATAAATAGCCATACTGTTTGAAGTATGAATATGAAAAATAAGATTACAAATACCGTAGTAAATGTAAATAAGAATGTTTTTAATAAGTATTTGTCTAGAATTTTCAACCTTCTGATTAATCTAATTTATTGATGTAGTATTTCGGGTATTTACTCGCTACAAAGGTAAATTGATTTTTTGATAATGGCTGATTGGTTTTAAAAGAATTAACGGTTAATGTTGTTTTTGTTCCGTTTTTTCCAGTTTCAATCAAATTATAGATGTGTTTTGTCTGAACGTCAATACCTAAAAGAATCTCTTTTCTTTGATCTTTTCCGCTTGTAGGAACCAATTTGATGTATTGAATTTTTCTTCCTTTTACATTCTGAACGATATCCATATTGTATTTGTAGCCAGAATTGAAGAAAGTAAGCATTTTAGAAGGAGTAATAGCGTTATCATCCTTTTCGTTTACTTTAGAAATAGTAACTTCTTCATCTTCAGGAACAATAGTGTACGTTTTTTGGCCGTCAAAAATTTTGGTAACGCCCATAAAATTCAAAACATATTGATTTCCTTTCATCGTCACGTTTCCTTTACTGTCTTGATTGATGTTTTCTTTGGCGTTATTCAAAGAATATTTAAAATCGATAACAATATTGTTGTAGCTTTTAATTTTAGAAGTTACTTCGTTCAATAAATCTTTCGCTTTTTTATCTTGAGCCTGACTAGAAGTGAAGCTCAAAAGCAATATAACTGCCATTTGAAAACACTTTTTAGTCATGTTTGTGATAGAATTGTTGTTGATTTCTTGAATTTTTGCTTTCATGATTGGATTAATTTTGTTCATTATTAAAAAATTGATCAAGAGCATTTAAATCTAAGATGTTTACACTGCGTGCTTTACTGCCTTCAAACGGACCAACAATACCTGCTGCCTCAAGTTGATCGATCAAACGACCAGCTCTGTTGTATCCTAATTTTAATTTTCGCTGCAATAAAGAAGCAGAACCTTGCTGTGCATTGACAATTATCTCTGCCGCTTCTCTAAATAAAGTATCTCTTTCGGAAATATCTATATCAAGATTGATGCCACTTTCTTCTCCAACGAACTCTGGAAGCAAATAAGCGTTAGGATACGCTTTTTGTCCGCCAATAAAATCTGTAATTTTTTCCACCTCTGGAGTGTCAATAAACGCGCACTGAACACGCACAACATCATTTCCATTAGTGTATAATAAATCCCCACGTCCAATAAGCTGATCTGCACCTTGCGTATCCAAAATGGTTCTCGAATCGATTTTAGAAGTTACTCTAAAGGCAATTCTAGCAGGGAAATTCGCTTTAATTAAACCTGTAATTACGTTTACAGAAGGTCTTTGTGTGGCAATAATCAAGTGAATACCAATAGCACGCGCTAACTGAGCCAGACGCGCAATCGGAACTTCGACTTCTTTTCCTGCAGTCATAATCAAATCGGCAAACTCATCGACAACCAAAACGATGTAAGGTAAAAATCGGTGACCCGCTTCTGGATTTAATTTTCTAGACTTAAATTTTTCGTTGTATTCTTTAATATTACGAACCATCGCATCTTTTAATAAAGAATAACGATTGTCCATTTCTGTACAAAGCGAATTTAAAGTATTAACAACTTTTGCATTGTCTGTAATAATAGCATCTTCTGTGTCTGGAAGCTTCGCTAAATAATGTCTTTCAATTTTATTGAAAAGTGTAAGCTCTACTTTTTTCGGGTCAACCAAAACAAATTTTACTTCCGCAGGATGTTTTTTGTATAAAAGCGAAGTTAAAACCGCATTCAATCCGACAGATTTACCTTGTCCCGTTGCTCCAGCCATCAATAAGTGAGGCATTTTTGCCAAATCGACTACAAAAGTTTCGTTAGAAATGGTTTTTCCTAATGCAATTGGCAATTCCATTTCAGCTTCTTGGAATTTTGCTGCTCCAATAACGCTTTTCATAGAAACCATAGTTGGGTTTTTGTTCGGAACCTCAATACCGATAGTACCTTTTCCTGGAATTGGTGCAATAATACGAATACCTAGTGCAGATAATGATAAAGCAATATCATCTTCTAAACTTTTAATTTTTGAAATTCTAATTCCTGCTTCAGGAACAATTTCGTATAAAGTAACCGATGGACCAACAGTTGCTTTAATCTGTGCAATTTCAATTTTGTAGTTACGAAGTGTGTCTACAATTCTATTTTTATTTTCTTCTAATTCTTCTTGATTGATTGTAATTCCGCCAGTCGAATATTCTTTTAATAAATCAATGGTTGGGAATTTGTAATTCGATAAATCCAAAGTCGGGTCAAAAAGTCCGAAATCGGCAACTAGACGAGAAGCTAAGTTTTCTTCGATTATATCTTCCTCCTCTGCTTTTTCAATAACAAAAGCTTCATCTGGAGTAGCAGTAACTTGCGTAACAGCTGGCTGAATTGGTTTTAGAATAGGATTTAATTCAATTTCAGACGAATGAGAAATAGTTGGTTTTAAAGCTTCTTTATTGATCTCGAATTGAGAATCTACAGTTTTAATATGAATGTTATCCAATTCAGGATCGTTTTCTTCCTCTTCTTCTTTAATAGAAAACTCTTCCAGATTATAAGCACTTTCTGGTTGTGCAACAGCTGGTTTTAATGTGTCTAATTCTGATTTTAATTCTTTTTTAGTCGAATCAAAATAAGACTGGATTTTTTCTGGAGATAATTTGATTTTGAAAATCAAGTATACAATTAAACCGAAAAGCAGCGTAAGCAAAGTACCTGTTTTTCCGATATAATCTTGAAGGAATATATTTAATTCGTAACCAATTGTACCTCCTAATTCTGGTGCAGAAGTTGCAAAGAAGCCAAATAAAACAGAAACGATAATGATGGCAAAAATATCCCAGAACCAAGTGTTTTTGAGTTTTTGGGTCGAAAGTTCCAATGCAAGGAACATTCCCGTAAGGAAAAATAAACGCACGAATATGAAAGAAGCAAGTCCGAAACCTCGATAGATAATCAAATCGGCAAGATAAGCTCCGAATTTGCCAAGCCAATTCTCAGCCACTTCAGTGCGATCGCCAAGCTGGTTTACAACGCTTTGATCGTTTTGCCATTGTCCGTTAACGTAAAAAGAAATAAATGCTACCAAAAGAGCAATAGAAAAAAGAACCAAAAGACATCCTAAAACAAATTTCTGTTGTTTAGACATCTTAAAAGATCTTTTATTTCCTTCTTGTTTATCGTTTTTTTTATCTACAGTTTCTTTTTTATTTTTTGCCATTCTTGCGTTTTCCTTTGCCTAAATAAATTTTGGAATATAAATAATCAAGCCTATTGCTATTGCAGTCATTGCAGCAAAAAATACTGCCCCTGCAGCGATATCTTTTATAAAACCGATTCGTCTGCTAAAATCGGGGTGGATAAAATCGGCTATTTTTTCAACTGCCGTATTTAATCCTTCAATGCTTAAAACAAAACCGATGGCTAATGTCTGACATAGCCATTCGGTTTGTGATATATGAAAATAGAACCCAGCGATGGTCATGATAATTCCCAGTGAGAATTGCACCATAATGCTGTGTTCGGTTTTTATTAATTTTACAGCTCCATTAAAAGCATATTTCATACTTTTTAAACGACCTGTAACAAAGGTATTATCTTTTTGAAACTCCATTTAAAGGAAAATATTATAGTACAGCTAAAGCAGCTTCGTAATTTGGTTCGTTTGCGATTTCAGCAACTTGTTCTGTGTGAAGAACTTTTCCATTTTCATCAACAACAATGATTACTCTTGAATGTAAACCTGCTAATGGTCCGTCAACAATTTCAAGTCCGTTTGCTTTACCAAAAGCACCAGTTTGGAAATCTGATAAGTTTACTACATTTTCTAAACCTTCAGCACCACAAAAACGTTTTTGAGCAAAAGGCAAATCTCTAGAGATACATAGAACAGTTGTGTTTTCTAATCCGCTTGCGCTTGCATTGAAAGTTCTAACCGATGTTGCACAAGTTCCTGTATCTACACTTGGGAAGATGTTTAAAACTAATTTTTTACCAGCGAAATTACTTAAAGAAGCAACTGATAAATCGTTTTGTACTAATTTGAAGTCAGCTAATTGCGATCCAACTGCTGGTAATTCGCCTGATGTATGAACTGGATTTCCTCCTAATGTGATAGATGCCATGATTTTTGTTTAAAATTAATGAGGCTCAAAAGTAAGGATTAAAATTTGAATCTAAAAGTATTTGTTATGGGTTTAAGGAGAGATTAAGAATGGTTTTGGGTAGCCACGAATTCACTAATTTACGTGTAGATAATTTGTCAAAGTTTAAAAATTTGACAAAGTTTTTCGATATAAATTGCCTCCAGCTTTAGCTAGTAGCACTTCAATCTAATGTATTATAAACAAAAACGGATGAGTTAATTTTCTCATCCGTCTTTATTTTAATCACAAAGAAAACTCACTGCTCCTAGTAAGGCGGCAATTTCATTATCGTTTGAAATGGAAACCTCAACTTTTAATCCTGATTCTTGAATCGTTTTATTAAATGATGCTAAAAACAAATCGCTAGCATTGGCAATTTTTCCGCCGATAATAATATGATCTGCTGTGAATTTTTGAATCCACGGAATAACAACTTTGGCTAAATCCTCCCCCATTCTTTCGAAAACTGAAATGGCCGACTGATCTCCACTTTTCGCTAAAGCATACAATTCTAAACCATTATTAAGATCTTCATTGCTTAAAGATTTATAATGTGACAAAAGACCTCTAACCGAAACATAATCTTCTGCCATACCTTCTTTATAAGGCAAATTATATATTTCTCCATCAGCTGGAACAGAATTGCCTGAACTGATTGATACTCCTTTATCAATAAAACAAGCACCTAATCCTGTGCCTAAGGTAACGGCCATTACTTTTTTAGAAAGATTTTCTTGCTGTTTAAAAACCTCCCCTTTTCCAAAACAAACGGCATCATTTTCAAAAAGAACCGGAAAATCTGCATTAAAACCAAGAGTTTCTAAAAGCAATTCTCTAATGTTTAATGCGTAAAAATGTTCGTATTTGGACTGGTCTTTAATCCAACAGATGCCGTTTTTATAATCAAATGGGCCAGGCATGCAAACTGCTATTCCCGTAATATTTTTAATTTTAGAATTTTCTATTGCAGTGCAGATTACTTTTTTCCAGATATTCATGACCTCAGATACGGACTTATTCGAATCGAAAGATTCTTTGCAGAGCGAAAAGTCCAAAACTTTCATATCGGTTTTATTGATAACCGCGGCAGTAATATGCGTTCCTCCTATATCTAGCCCAATGGCATGTGATGTATTCATTTTTACTTTTTTAGCTTTAGTACTAGATATTTTTATCTTTTAAAATTTGAGGATAATGAATATTGGTGTGCACAATCATTTCGCCGAATAATGTATTGGCCCAAGCAAACCATTTACGAGTAAATTTGTTCACATCGTCTTTATGAAATGATTCGTGCATAAATCCAGTATCGGCATTGGTTTTAATTAAATTGCTGATACAGGCTTTTATTTCTTTTTCGTCTACACTCGTAATCGCTCTTAAAACAATACTCATAGGCCAGATCGTATCGACTCCCGTGTGTGGACCTCCAATACCTTCTCCTGCTTTTCCTTTGTAGAAAAATGGATTGTTTTCTGATAGCACTACTTTTCTTGTATTCAAATACAAAGGGTCATTTGGAGCAATTGCGCCTAAATAAGGCAATGATAGTAACGAAGGCACATTGGCATCGTCCATCATATGGAAACTTCCGTATCCGTTTACTTCAAAAGCAATAATTTTTCCGAATTTTGGGTGATTGATGATTCCGTGTTCGTTAAGACCTTTTTGAACTTGATCTCTTAATTCTGTCGCCTTTGCCACTAAATCATCGTCTTTTAAAGCTGGAAGAGAGAAAATCTCAATCAGATATCCTAATATTTCAATGGCGAACATATTACTCGGAATCAAGTATCCAAACAAAGTAGAATCGTCACTTGGTCTAAAAGTCGACACAATTAATCCGCACGGTTTTACAGGATATCCGTAACCGCCTAACGGAACACCATCTGTTGCCCACGCCGTTTGACGCTGAAAACTGTAAGGTCCTCCTTTTCCGTCTAATCTTTGCTGTTCTTTAAAAGTTTGCAGAACTAATAGCATAGCTTCTTTCCATTTTGCATCAAATAAACTGATATCTCCTGTTTCTTTCCAATACCCGTGCGCTAAACGAACCGGATAACACAAACTGTCAATTTCCCATTTTCTTTCATGAATTCCGGGCTGCATTTTGGTAAGGTCATTTTTCCATTCGCTTTCCTTCGCAAAATCTTTATAAAAAGCATTCGCATACGGATCGAGCAGAATACATTTCGCTTGACGATTAATTACTCCTTTTACCAATTCTGCCAATTTTGGATCTTCTTTTACAAACGGAATATACGGCCAAATCTGCGCTGTACTGTCTCTAAGCCACATGGCATCGATATCTCCTGTAATGACATACGTATCTGGTTTTCCATCTATAATTTCAAAATCGACTGTGGTATCTAGTGTATTTGGAAAACAGTTTTCGAAAATCCATGCCAATTCTGGATTAGCGATTTGTTTTTTTACACGAACGATAGCAGCTTCGATTGCTTTACTTGTAAATTTTCTTTCGGCAACTGGAGGTCTTTTTGAAACAAAATCTTTTAAAGGAAATTGAAAAATATCTGAATTAAACCCGAAAGCTTCTGTTTGAATTGCCAATAATCCTGCTGAAAAAATGCCTGCGTTTTTTATAAATTTTCTACGTGACTGCATATCTTTTTATTTTGAATTTGAATAAGAATATGGGAATGCTTCTTTTGTTGTACCTCTTTTAAAATTAGGCGAATTGGTCATATCAAAATTTAATTCCCCGCCTTTTAACACCTCAAAATGATTGATATAATTTTTAGTATGAAGGGAATTATTCCATTGTAACTCGTTTACATATTTGTTGGTTTCCGAATTATTTGGCGCGTTGATAATAAGCTGTTTTCCGTTTTCTAATTGTAAGGTTGTTTTCTTAAATAAAGGCGCCCCCAAAACATATTCGTCTGTCGCCGGACAAACTGGATAAAATCCCATGGCAGAGAAAATATACCATGCAGAAGTCTGACCGTTATCTTCGTCTCCGCAATAGCCATCTGGCGTTGGTTTGTACAAACGATTCATTACTTCTCTCGACCAATATTGCGCTTTCCAAGGTTCTCCAGCATAATTGTACAAATAAATCATGTGTTGAATGGGCTGATTTCCGTGGGCATATTGCCCCATGTTCATGATCTGCATTTCGCGAATTTCATGAATCACGGCTCCGTAATAACTGTCATCAAAAATTGGAGGAGTCGTAAATACTGCATCTAATTTTGCTGTGAAATTTTTCTCTCCGCCCATTAAATCAATCAAACCTTGAATGTCATGAAAAACGCTCCAGCTGTAATGCCAGCTGTTTCCTTCGGTAAAGGCGTCTCCCCATTTAAACGGATTAAAGTTCGCTGGGAAACTGCCGTCTTTATTTCTTCCGCTCATTAAACCTACTGCTGGATTATAGAGTTTTTTATAATTCAGCATTCGTTTTTCATACAAACTAATTTCTTTTTTCGGGCGATTTAATGCTTTTGCCAATTTCCAAATCGTAAAATCATCATAAGCATATTCTAAAGTGCGAGCCGCATTTTCGTTGATTTTTACATCATACGGAACATATCCTAAAGTATTATAATACTCCACTCCTTTTCTCCCCACCGCTTCTAGCGGACCTTCGTTATTCGCTCCGTGCAGCAAAGCTCCGTACAAAGTATTGATGTCATAACCGCGTAATCCTTTTATGTAAGCATCAGAAACTACAGAAGCAGAATTGTTGCCTACCATTACATTTCTAAATCCTGGACTTGACCATTCTGGCAAGAATCCGCCTTCTTTATAATCGTTTATTAATCCTTCCTGCATTTCTTTATTTATAGACGGATAAACCAGATTTAGCAAAGGATATAAAGCACGAAAAGTATCCCAAAATCCAGTTCCTGCATACATATATCCCGGCAGCACTTTTCCGTTGTAGGGACTGTAGTGCACAATTTTTCCATCTTTATCAATTTCATATTGTTTTTGAGGAAAACAAACAGTTCGGTATAAACACGAATAAAAAGTCTTTAGCTGATCTGTATTGGTATCTTCTATAGCAATTTTTCCTAAAACTTTATTCCATTCTGCTTTAGATTGCGCAACGGTTTCTTCAAAAGTAGCTTCCCCCAATTCTTTTAAATTTAATTCGGCCTGTTCAAAACTTATAAAAGAAGAAGCCACTTTCACATTGACTTTCTCTCCTTTTTTGGTTTTAAATCCAATAACTGCACCGACATGATTCCCTTCTGATTCTAATTTATCAGCGGCTAAATCTTTATTCAGCCAAGTTGAATTCGCTTCAAACTTTTTATCAAACAACAAAACAAAATAGTTTTTAAAATTTTGAGGAACTCCGCCGCTGTTGCGTGTTGTATAACCAATTATTTTATTTTCTGAAGGAATTATTTTGATATAAGAACCTTTATCGAATGCATCAATTATAATGGAAGATTTTTCGTTTTCTGGAAATGTAATCTGAAAATGCGCTGCTCTTTCTGTTGTGGTAATTTCGGTGGTAACGTCATGATCAGCCAAATAAACGCTGTAATAATAGGGTTTTGAAACCTCAGCTTTATGACTGAACCAACTCGCGCGTTCGTCTTCGGCGAAAGCCAATTTACCCGTAACCGGCATAATCGAAAACTGACCGTAATCGTTCATCCACGGTGAAGGCTGATGCGTTTGCTTAAATCCTTTTATTTTCTCGGCAGTATACGTATAGGCCCAACCATCGCCCATTTTTCCAGTTTGAGGCGTCCAGAAATTCATTCCCCACGGTCGACAAACTGCAGGATACGTATTCCCGTTTGAAAGATTATGCAGCGATTGTGTTCCCATTAAAGGATTTACATATTCTACAGGATCTAAGTTTTTTACCTGTGCATTTAAGAAAAGGCAGGATTGCAATATTCCTAAAAAAATTAAACTCTTTATTTTCATATTATATGTGTTATCCTGCAAGGTTTCCAAAACCTTGTAGGTATTTATCTTTTTTGCGAAATTTAAATCTCATTTATCTAAACTTTAAATTATACCTACAAGGTTTTGGAAACCTTGCAGGAACGTGTAATCTAAAATCTAAAATTATTGAGGTCTATCTTCTTTTTTAACTCCCCAAGTCGTTGATGGTTTGTTTCCCATATATAATTTCAGTTCTCCCCCATTTACAATCATATCTTGTGTAATGTATGATTTTGTATAAGGTTTTCCGTTGAATTCTACTTTTTGAATATAGATATTTGAAGCGCTATTATTAACCGCATTTATTGTAAAAGAAACCTCTTTTGTATGATGAATCACGGCACTGTTTACCAACGGACTTCCTAAAACGTAAATTCCGTTTGCCGGATTAACCGAATAGAATCCCATAGAAGATAAAATATACCAAGCCGACATTTGCCCTAAATCTTCGTTACCGCATAATCCGTCTGGTTTTGTAGAATAAAATTTTTCATCGATTTCGCGAATTAATTTGGCGGTTTTCCAAGGCTGCCCAACATACGCATACAAATATGGAATATGATGATTCGGTTCGTTTCCATGTGCGTATTGACCAATTAAACCGCTGATATCTGGTGAAACATCTTCTCCTTCAACTTTATCAGTTAGTAAAAAAAGTGAATCTAATTTTGCGATAAATTTTTCTTCATTTCCAAACAATTCAATCAATCCGTACGGATCTTGAGGAACCAACCAAGTGTACTGCCACGCATTTCCTTCTACATAATCGTCTTTTCTATGTGCAGATGAAAGCGGATTAAACGGTGTTCTCCAATTTCCGTTGGTCAATTTTCCACGCATAAAAGTGGTTTCTTTATCGAAATACTGTTTGTATAAATTGGCTCTTTTGGTAAAGTAATTATAATCGTCTGTTTTGTTTAAAGATTTTGCCATTAAGGCGATACAATAATCATCAATGGCATATTCTAAAGCATTTCCAACAGATTCTAAGTGTTTATCGGCAGGAATATATTCGAGTTTTTGAACATAATCCATTCCGTCACGGGTCTGCATTGCCGTTTTTTTAATTGCTTCGTATGCTAAATTGGTATCGTAATCACGATATCCTTTTAAATACGCATCGACAATAACGGCTATAGAATGATTTCCGTTCATGGTATTGGTTTCGTTGCCCATTAAATGCCAGACTGGCAATCTGCCCTGCTGCTGATAAATCGCTAAAAATGATTTTACAATATCATTGATTTTTTCAGGTTGCACTATAGTATATAAAGGATGTAAACCTCTATAAGTATCCCAAAGCGAAAAAGTGGTGTAATTGGTAAAATTGGCTTTTTCATACACTTTTTTATCTGTTCCTCTGTAATCTCCATTGGCATCATTAAAAATAGAAGGCGCAAACATCGTGTGGTACAATGCTGTGTAGAAAACTTTCATTGTTTTTTCATTGGCTTTGATCTGAACTTTATTCAGTTCTTTATTCCATTTTGAATCTGCTAATTTTACAATCGCTTCGAAATTCCAATCTGGAATTTCTGCTTTTATATTCGCCGAGGCATTTTCTGTACTTACTGGAGAAATCCCGACTTTTACTAGAATCTGTTTGCTTTTTAAGGTTTTAAAATCTAAAACAGCTTTTATTTTTAAGCCTTCACCTTCTGTTCCTTTAACCACAGCTGTACTATCATAAACAGCCATATTGGTAATTGGTTCAGAGAATTCCATTGCAAAATAAATGCGCTGATCTGAAGCCCAACCTGCCGAATAACGATATCCTTCTATTTTATTTTCGCTGATTTTTTTAATGAATGTTTTTACAGGTCTGTCCCAGCCAATTCCGTCGGCAAGATCAATTAAAATATGAGAATCGCTTGTATTTTCGAAAGTATATTTATGAAAACCAACTCTTTCGCTGGCTGTTAATTCGGCTTTAACTTTATATTTATCTAAAAGAACGCTGTAATATCCAGGTTTTACCACTTCGTTTTTATGAGAGAAATACGAACCATAACCGTTTACCATATCTTCTTTTGTGCCTTTCGTCAAGCCGACTTTTCCGCTAACAGGAAGCACCAAAATATCATTTAAATCGCCAATTCCGGTTCCGCTTAAATGTGTATGCGTAAAGCCTAAAATCGTATTGCTTGCGTAGTTATATCCACTGCACCAATCCCAGCCTTCAAAAATATTTACCGGCCCCAGTTGAACCGCTCCAAAAGGAACATTAGCCCCCACAAAAACATGACCATGACCAGCAGATCCGATAATTGGATCGACATATTGCGTATAATTTGCCGTATTTTCTATTTTCTTTTTTTGAGAAAATGCAATACCGCCGCAAAACAGATTAAAAATTAAAACTCCGCTAAAAATTAGTTTGCTGTTTATCATTTGTAATTTTTTATTTTTTTTGAATTCATAAAGAATCCCTTCTTCTTTTATATAACCCTAGTAATAGAATAAAATCTTGTCTTCGTAAGGAGACGCACTGCGGTGCGTCTCTACATGAAAAATTTATAAAAACACCCAATAAAGGATAAATTATCGTCTTCATAAGGAGACGCACTGCGGTGCGTCTCTACATAAAAATTTATAAAAACACCCAATAAAAGATAGATTATCGTCTTCGTAAGGGAGACGCACTGCGGTGCGCCTCTACGGAAAAACTTTGTCTCTTTGTTTCTTTGTCTCTTTGTTTCTTTGTCTCTTTGTTTCTTTGTCTCTTTGCAACTTAGACCCTTAGCATCTCAGTACCTTAGTACCTACTCAAAACTTCATATAAAGAATAAATCTTAATATTTTCTTTCTTGACTTTTCCTTCAAACGAAATTATTTTTTCTTCTCCCGCTTGTAAATCAAAATAATTATCGCTCCATTTTCCGTTATACCCTTTGGCTGAGATGCAAATATATTTAGCTATTTTTTCTGCTTTTAGGATAATTGTGTTTCCTTTTATCTGCCAGTTTATTTTTGGATCTTCCAGTTTTAAATTTATCGGACGAGTAAAATCAATTTCTGGTTTGATATCGTCTCTGTAAGCTTCTCTTATAGCATACCATGCCGCTTTAGGCTGTCGGTTCTCGTAATCGGTAATGCTCCAACTTGCCACAGGCCAACAATCGTTTAATTGCCAGACCAAAGTTCCCATATTATACGGCGCTTTTGAACGATGGGTACCGACAATATTTTTTATAGAATAATAATGCAGACACTGACTCAAGTATGCATAATCTTCCAAATTCATCTTTTTTATTTTAGATGCATCTATAAAATATTTACCGAGATAGGAGTCTAACTTCTCAAAACCTTTACCCGCTTTTAAATGTACTTTTAGTATATCTGAATATAAATGACGATCTTCTTCTGAGGTAAAATTTTCAATTGAAGAATAATTAGGCAACGATAACATTCCATATTCGCTTACAAATCGTCCCGTTTTTTTTGTAACGGCTTCAATATCTTCCAATCCCCACCAAATGCCCCAATAGTGGCTATCTCCTTCTGTTACACTTTTAGGTTTTGACCAATGATATAATGGCGATGAACTTAAATAAGGACGTTTTCCGTCAACTTCTTTTACCCATTTCGGAATACTGTCGTGAAATAAACGCGTATAGTCTTTCCATAAACGAATCGAATCTTGTTTGGAAATTTTAAAACTTTTCATCCAACCCCAATTTTTAAAAGCTTCGTCAGATTCGTTGTTCCCGCACCATAAAACGATACTTGGATGATGGCGCAATCTCTTTACCTGATACTGCACTTCTTTTTTTACATTATCAAAAAAAGCATCGTCTCCAGGAACCATTGTGCCGGCAAACATAAAATCCTGCCAGACATTTATTCCGTATTTATCGCATAAATCGTAGAAATAATCATCTTCATAAATGCCTCCGCCCCAAACGCGAAGCATATTCATGTTGGCTTGTTTTGCCGATAAAACTATTTTTTCATATTCTTTTTTGGTTACTCTCGAAAGAAAAGCATCAGACGGAATGTAATTGGCTCCTTTCATGTACACTGGCTTTCCATCAATTTTAAAATAAAAAGATTTCCCAAGACTGTCTTTGTCTTGTATTAATTCAATCTTTCGATTTAAAACATACGGTTTCTCAGGCGCTTTTTCGTCATAAGCTTCTAATCTTGGCGTTTTCCATATTCCGCAAGTGGTGTATTTTGGTCCCCAATCCCAACCGAAATGATATTGCGCCTTGCGTACATAAGCTCTCGGATTGTCTGGAATTACAAATGGCTGATCTTTTTTAGCCAACGAATCGACTACATTTTGCGCCGATTGAAATACGATTCGCAAATCGTTATTTCCTGGTTTCAAGTTTTTTTTAACCTCAACACGCCATTGACGAAACATATTATCAGCTTTTAAAACCAGCTGATTGTTTACATATATGGATGCGTAAGTGTCTAATCCATCAAAAACTAATTCTGTATTTTTCTTTTTCAGCATTTTTGCAGTAACCTGAAAAACAGTTTTATATTCCCAGTTTTTACGTTCTATCCACTGCAAGTTTTTTTCGTTGTCTCTATAAAATGGATCAGGAATTAATTTATTGTTCAGCAAATCGGTATGAATTTCTCCCGGAACTGTTGCGGGATACCATTTTTGAGTTTTTTCTTCACGGTATGTCCAATTGTTTTTTAAATCGATTTGCTGTGCAAAAGCAATCGATGTAAAGCCTGCGAGGCATAAGCTCGTTAACCAGCGAAGTTTTTTGTGATGATTCATTTTTGGAGTACTATTTTATTACCTTCTAAAATTAGTAAAAAGGCACCTAATTTGGCAGTTTAGAGAAGGAAAGAACTGACCGTGTTATTCCTTCTCTGCAGAATTTATTCTTTGTTAGTAACTCTAAAATACAACTTGAAATATTTTCTTTACCACTGCCTATGTTTATTTTGGTTTTGATTTGTATTGTTTAAATTCAAATAATGAAATAAACTTTAAGTATATTTTTTTTAATGCTGAAAATAAATCCATCTTTTTCAGCAGAATACAATTTTGTTTTTCTGCGAAAAAAAAGCATTTGAATCTGCAAAATAACTTTCAATTACACTTTGGAGATCAATTCTTTATTTGGTTTAAAAATAAGCCGGGTATGCTCATTACCCGACTTATTTTAACTAACTAACCAACCAAATTTAAAATTCTATTTGTCCCACCAGATTCTTGTGGTCATTAAATCTAAACCTTGACGTTGAATTGCTTCTTTATAATTAGCCTCGTTTGTAATAAGCTCTGACTGATCATAAATTAATCTTCTCGGAATTGTTCCTTTTGTCTCTCCAGTTGGATCATTTACAGGAACTAAAACTGGGTAGCCTGTTCTTCTGTATTCTGAAAATGCTTCAAAACCATTAAACAATAACAAAATCCATTTTTGAGTGATAATCTGTTCGATTTTTTCTGCTTCTGTTCCTGCAGATTTGAACGGATAAGTAGTAATGTAAGTGGTATATTCTGCTGGTGAAACCAAAGGCACTTTGTCTCCAAAAATGGCTAAAATATTCATTGCCCCTCTTACTCCGTTTTCATAATACGTTTGAGCAGATCCTCCAACATTCCATCCTTTTACTGCAGCTTCTGCCAATAAATATTGAACCTCAGCATAAGACATAATTAGTGTTGGAGCATCATAACGCAATACGGTTGATGTATTTGGATCTGAGAAAAGTTTTTTGTCTCCTCCTGGAAATTCTTTTGCATCATTTGCCAAACCTTGCTGATTTGCAGGATTGTTATCTCCAGTTGCTTCTAGTTTTGCATAAATTCTTAAACGAGGATCGTTTGTGTTTTTCAATAAATCAATAAAAGTTTTACTGAATTTGATATTCGATTCTCCTCCATTCAAATCATTTCTAACCCATGAAGAAGTAATCGGATTTGTTTTTACTCCTGGAGGCCCTGCATCATGTCGCAAAACCAAACTGTCATCATTTGAAGTAAAAACGCCTTTAGCATAAGCTTTTTCTACAAATTCTTTTGCTTTTGCAGGATTTACTTTAGACAAACGCATGGCTACTCTTAACATTAAGGAGTTTGCCAGTTTTTTCCATCTTGCTACATCGCTTTGGTAAAATAAATCAGCATTTCCAACGAAAGGCTTTCCTGCGTCTAGCGCCGTTCCAGCTTCGTCCAATTCTTTTAAAAGATCATTATAAATAGCTTCTTGCGTATCGTATTTTGGAGAAAAAACGTTTCCGTTATATCCTTTTCCTGCTTCAAAATAAGGAACTTCACCATAAGTGTCGGTCAGTTTTTGAAACAAGAAAACTTTCATAATTCTGCAAGCTTGAATCATATTTGTATTTTCTGGCGTATCTTCTACTACAGATAATAATTGGAAAATCTGATTTAATCCTTTTCCGTACGTTTCTCCAAAAAGAGCAGCCGAATATTCAGAAGAATAGGCGTATTTCGAACCTGCGCCACTCGGTGACGAAAATTGCTGCACAATCTGCGCTGCGTAAATATTATTTCCTCTTGTGTTAGAAAAATCTTGTCCGTCAACATAAATTTCAGCAAGGGTAAACATCGATTTTACAGCTGGATCTGTTAAAGCGTTTGGATTCGTATTCATTTCTTCGAATCCTTTATCGCATGAAGCTAATGTCATAGCACTAACAATTGCGACACAAAATATTTTAATATATCTATTTTTCATCTTTTTTAGTATTAGAATTTGACATTAAGTGCAAAACCATAGTTTCTTGTCAATGGCATAGAAGCTCTCTCCATACCTTGCGCATTACTGTTTGAGTAATTGGATTCTGGATCTATGTTTGGAACTTTGTCATAGATAGTCCATAAATTATGTGCTGAAAAAGCTAAACTAACAGACTGAAATGGTGTTTTTTTCAAATATGCTTTTGGGAAATTATACGCAAAAGAAATGGCTCTCAACTTCACAAAATCGGCATCGTAAACAAAGTTTGAGGTTACATCGCTGTAACTTCTCCAGTAATCATAAGCCGAAACTGTTGTGTTAACAGGAGCTCCATTTACATCTGTTCCGCTTACTGCAACTCCGTTTTCACGACCTGGAAGCGTAATTTCACTTAATCCGTAACGAGTCCCTAACTGATTGGTAGCAGAATAGATTTCTCCTCCAAATTTAGCATCCATAAAAACAGAAAGAGTGAAATTTTTATAAGAGAAATCATTTGAGAATCCCATAGAAAGCGGTGCAACACCTTGTCCTGCAATGATTAAATCTCCTCTTAAAAATTTACCATTTGTATCTAAAACAATGTTTCCGTTTGTATCTCTTAAATAATCGTAAGCTTTAATAACTCCAAAAGGCTGTCCTTTTTCTAAAACTACATTAGCTCTTCCGTCTCTATTTCCTTCTAATGTTTTCGTTGTAATTTTATCCGAAAGATTCAGCACTTCACTATCATTATAAGCAAAATTATAACCTACGTTCCAAGTGAAACTTTCTGTTTTTACTGCTTTTACATTAATAGCAAACTCCACCCCTTTGTTTAGGATTTCCCCAACATTGATTTTCGTCGTTCTGTATCCAGAAGCTTGAGAAACATCGGCATCTGTAATATCATTTGTTGTTTTTTTGCTGTAGAATGTTAAGTCTGTGCTAACTCTATTATTGAAAAATGTGTTTTCAAAACCAAATTCAATTGTACTTACGTTGTACGGTTTTAAAGTTCTGTTTGGAATTGTTTCTCCATTTACACCCAAAATTGGCTGTCCTAAAGAATCTGTCTGTCCGTCTGGAGTGATATACGTTAAAGATAAAGCGTAAGCGTCTGGCAATGCACCTCCTACGTTACCCCAGCCTGCTCTAATCTTACCGTAAGAAATCCATTCTGGAAGACCGATCACTTCAGAATAAATAAAACTTGAACTTACAGAAGGATAAAAAGTACTATTGTTTGACGGATCTAAAGTAGAAAACCAATCTTCACGGCCTGTTAAGCTAAGAAATAAATAATCTTTGTATCCAATATCGGCAGAATAGAAAAGTGAGTTTACTTCGCTTTCTGAGAATAATTTTTCTGTTTTATCTGGCTGAGTATTTCCGTAGAAATATTTGAACGGAACAATAAAATTATTTCCTTTCATTTTAATACCGCTGTATCGGTTATGCTGACGGTTTGCACCAATAAAAGCATCTAGCGAAAGATCTTTAACAATATCTCCTTTGTAGCCTAAGAAACCAGAAGCATTCCATTCTGAACGTGACTCCACTCTGTTTTCGATAGATCCGCCTGGACTGTAGTTTATTCCAGTAGGTTCAATTTCAGTATACTCATAATTAATATCATCAATACCAATAACAGCTTTAGCATAAATTTTTTCTGTAATGTTATAATTTACTTTTGCAGATCCGATAAAACGCTTTCTAAGGTCGTCATTTAATGGCGATTTTGTAGCAAAATAAGGATTGGTATGATATACATTTGCTCCTAAATAATCTTCTTCGCCTCCGTTTGCATCATACGGATTGCTTAACCATCTAATATCTGTTCCCGGAGTCATGAAAGTAGTTGGGAAAGACGGGTTTCTTGGCGAATCGTTTAAATATGGACGGTTATGACTTTTCTCCGAAATATACTGCGCATTAGTTTCTACGCTGATTTTTTTATTTGGAGCCGAATTTAAGCTTAAAGCCACATTGTTTCTTCCAAAAGTAGTTTCAGGCAGAATAGATTCATCTTTGGTATTTCCGAAAGATAATCTAAAGTTTGTTGTTTCATTTCCACCAGAAATCGCTAAAGTATTACTGAAAGAATATCCCGTTCTATAGAAATTCTCCACATTGTCTTTTCCGTATGCCTGATAAGGTCTTGTAGCACCGTCAAGAGACAAAGAAGGTGTTCCGTCGTATTTATCTCCCCATGCAAAATAGTACGAATCTCTAAGTTCTTGCAAATTGGTAAATCTCGTTGGCACACCGCTCGCATTTGGAGCTCCAGCTCCATACTGATCTTGCCATTTTAAAAGGCTTGCAGGCGTATTAAAAGTAGAATTTGTACTAAAATCTACTCCTATTCCTGTACCGCTTTTCCCTTTTTTGGTCGTAATTAAGATAACACCATTTGAACCTCTGTACCCGTAAAGCGCAGAAGCGGCACTACCTTTCAAAACCGACATCGAAGCAATATCATCTGGGTTGAAAGAAGACATTCCATCTCCTTTATCAGCGCCTCCCCACATTCCTGCGTTTCCCTGCTGTGTATTATCAATCGGAATTCCGTCTACAACATACAGCGGCTGGTTCAATCCAGAAGCCGAAGTCGCTCCACGAATCACGACACGACTTGAACCTGATGGTCCCGTAACTGGCGCCGAAACATTTACACCGGCAATTTTGCCCTGCAAAGCATTTCCTAAATTAATTTCTTTATTTTTTGTCAGATCTTCGCCTTTTAACTCTCCAACGGCGTAACCTAAACTTTTCTTTTGTTTTTTAACTCCAAATGAAGTTACCACAACATCTTTCAATTCTTGTGTAGATTCAACCAGTGCAACAGTAACTCTGGTGTCTTTTTCCTGAAGCACAACGGTTTGTGACTGAAACCCTATAGAAGAAACAACAAGGGTAACTTTACCTTCTGGAACATTCATTCTAAATCGCCCTTCAGCATCTGTAACAGCACTAAATGGTTTTCCTTGAACTTCAATTGATGCAGCAACAACTCCCTTGTTCTCTGCATCTGTAACTATGCCGGTTATTAATCGATTTTGCGCGGCAGCACTTAAACTGCTAAGCAATATCACGCCTAACACTGCTAATATTTGTCTCATAAGCTTTTTTGGTTATTGGTTTTGACTTCGTTTTGTGTTTGTTCTACTCTGTTTGTTTTTAAATAATTAATAAAAAATTGTACTCTGTCTCAATGTCTCAGCGCCCATTTTTACTAAGGTTGCTGTTTTTGTTTTTAACTAAAACGTTTTAGTGAAATGACTAAAAAAAAGCCTAAACTCACTTTTCATTTTATATTTTTTTAAATTGATTCTCTTATAATTAAATTGCCTTTTTCGAGAACTTTTTCAATTTTAAAATCGTCCAGGTTTGTCATTTGACTCATTAGCAATTGTATGGATTTGACCGCTATCTGTTCTATCGGTTGGGCAACTACAGATATTGTGGGCGTATGCAGTTTGAAGCTGTCGTGATCATCAAAACTGATAACCGAAATGTCGTCTGGAATTTTGTATTTCAAATCTCGAAAAGCTTGAAGTCCCGCAAGTCCGAGATAATTGGCTAAAAAAAGAACGGCATCTATCTCTTTATTTTCTGTAAAGAAATTTATAATTGCGTCAATTCTGCTCTGTTCACTTGCGTGATAATCTAAATGGAGCGTATATTTTTCGTTATAAATTCCTTCTTCTTTTAAGGCTTCAACATATCCTTTTTCTCTCAATTTCATCTGAATCATTCCAGACTTATTATTCACGACTGCAATATTTTTTCGTCCTTTACTCATCAAAAATTTAGCAGCAGCGTAAGAACCTTCGTAATTATCCATCACAACATGACTTACTTTTTGATTGGCAAAATGTCTGTCAATAAGTACAACTGGTTTCTGGAGTTTTAAAAGCTGGCTTATTGTTTTTTCCAAATTTCGTGTTGGCGTAATAATAAAACCTTCCACATTTGCCTGCAAAAGACTTTGCACCAATTCTTCAGAACGGTCATTATCGTCATTTGTACTGCAATAAAAAACCCTATAGTTGATATTTTTTGCCTCGTCTTCGATCACTCTCGCCAAATCTGCAAAAAACTGATTGGATATATCTTCTACAATAAGTCCAATTGATCTCGTTTTTCCTGTCCGCAAACTGCTCGCAATCATACTTGGTTTGTATTGCAGTTTTTGTGCTACGTCCTGAACTTTTTTGATCACTGCCGGACTGATAGCCATTTTTTCACCCTTTCCGTTGATAACAAAAGACACAGTAGAAATAGAAACTTCAGCTTTTTTAGCAATATCTCTAATTGTAATCTTTTTCATCGGGTAATTATTTTATTGTTGCATATTTTAGTACATAGCAAATATATGTAAGTACAGCTTACAAAAACGTTTTAGTAAAATTTATTTTCAATAAAATGTTTTTTTATAGCTAAAAAATAACAAAATATTCAGTAATTACTAGATTTACCCCTGTTATTGTCATTCTGACTTTTAATATAGATTTTTATGTTTTTTGTATCAATTTGACTGGAAAATAATCTGTTTTTTAAAAAAATCCGCCGCTTTTCTATTCAAAAAAGCTGAGTAAAGTTTAAAAAACATTCGAAAGTTCTTTTTTATAGAATAATCAAAATTGCTTGAAATATTTCGAAAAAGTATATTTCCGAAAATCACTTTTATTCAATTTTTCTATATAAAAATTTAAACCAAATCCATTAGGCTTAATTCAAAAACAATAAATTTCAAAATAAAATTCGCCCATAAAGAATCCGAAGGATTCAAATATTTATAGAATTTTATGTCTCATCGTAGGTATGCCCCCTTCGGGGTCAAATATCTACGGCAGGAATCATTTGCTATACACATTTGAATCCTTCGGATTCTAATTCAAAATAAAATCTGCACCCTATAAAAGCAATATGCGTAGGAAAGAAAAAAATCACTATTTTTAACTAACCTTCATTTTTGCATTATGACCGATAAATCACAACTCTTAAGTTCCATTTTCAGGCATCTTGACGGCTTGGTTACTGCTCCTGTGGCAATTGCGCTAAAAAATAAATTTGTATTACCATTTATCTTAGACAAAAAGCAGACAACATTATCTGAACTTACAGCTGCTTTTAATGCCAATGAAGGTTATCTGAATGTCGCTTTGAGAGTTTTGGCTTCTCAAGGTTTTTTAGATTATGAAGTTGACAATAAAACGCAGATTATTACAATTTCTGTAAATGAGAAAACTGAAACCGCTTTTTCGCTGTTTTATCTCTACGAAGATGTTGTTACCTTACTTCAGCTCTCTATACAGTTTCATCCGCGTTTGTTTGAAGATACGCCTTTTGAAAAACTTAATGTAATTTTTGAAAAATATAAAAAAAGATACGGAATTGAGCCTTCCAACGATCCTCTAATCAATAGCATTCAGGAACAAATTTTAAAACATATTGAAGGCTATCTAATTGGTCCCACAATTGTGCGTCTGGCCATGAACGGAATGTTTCATAAATATTTTATGGAAACTTCTTTTAGACCCGAAGAATTTCATAAATCTCCTGAAAATTTTAAAAAGATTTTAGATTTTTTTGTGCATTTGGGCTGGTTTCTAGAAAAAAATGGAAATTATCAGTTTACAGAAGCAGGTTTATTTTTTGCTAAAAGAGCCAGTGCGTATGGTGTTACGGTTTCTTATTTACCAACATTTGCTAAAATTGAAGAATTAATTTTCGGCAATCCGGATGCCTTACGAACTGCTGAAGGCGAAAACGAAATTCATGTGGATCGTGAAATGAATGTTTGGGGAAGCGGCGGCGCTCACGACACTTATTTTAAAGTCGTGGACGAAATTCTAATCAAACTTTTTAACCTTCCTATTGAAGAACAGCCTAAAGGAATCCTGGATATGGGCTGCGGAAATGGCGCTTTTCTACAGCATATTTTTGAGGTAGTCGACAGACAGACTTTACGAGGAAAAATGCTCGATGAGTATCCGTTATTTATAGTTGGAGTAGATTACAATCAGACTGCTTTGAAAGTTACTCGAGCCAATCTTATCAATGCAGATATCTGGGCAAAAGTAATCTGGGGCGACATCGGCCGTCCTGATTTACTTGCCAACGATCTGAAAGAAAATTATAACATTGACCTAAAAGATCTTCTTAACGTAAGGACTTTTTTAGACCACAATAGAATCTGGCAGGAACCAAAACATATTAGTTCAAATAGAGTCAGTAGCTCTACCGGAGCGTTTGCTTACAGAGGAAAACGAATTAGCAACAATCAAGTTGAAGACAATCTTTTGGAACATTTGCAAAAATGGTCGCCTTATGTGCATAAATTTGGTTTGCTTCTAATAGAATTGCATACCATAAATCCGAAATTGACTGCCAACAATTTAGGCCGAACACCCGCAACAGCTTATGATGCAACTCACGGTTTTTCTGATCAGTATATTGTTGAAATCGATGTTTTTAATGCCATTGCAGCAGAGGCTGGTTTGTTTCCAGATAAATCTATTTTCAAGCGATTTCCAGATGCTGATACGGCGACGGTGAGTATAAATTTATTGAAAGGAAAATAAATTATGGAAGATTCCTAAAAGAATTACCAATCGTCCATAATTTATTTAAGATTTAAGGAAACAACTACATCATCGTATTAATACGAATACTTGCTTTTATAAGTGCCAAAGCAGATATTTTCGACACGTGAATATCTTTTGGCTGATGATGCGAATTCTGACTAACCAATTTCACAAATTCCTGGCCTTGATCTGATTTCTGAACATATTTTACGGTGATATATTCTTCCCAATCGTTCAGCTTTACACTTAAAAGATACATTTCGCCAAAAAAGATATTTTCAAATTCTGTTTCCTTATACAGAATAATATCTCCAGATTTCAATAACGGATACATACTATCTCCTGTTACAGAAATTGCGCCGTCACATTTTGGAAGATTCGGAATTTTTATCGTATCCAAAATTCTTTGCGGTTCTCCACTGCTAAACAATTCTCTTAAACCTGCAACCGCTTCTAAATCATATAAAGGAATTTCCTGAGTTGCATGCAGCGAATCGATTGTTTTTCTATCACTATTCATAATCATCACGCTAGTATTTTCTTCTTTAATCATCGGTCCGTTTCCTGTTAACAGCCACTCTGAATTTAGGTCCGGATAGTGATGTAATATTTTACACGCTTTATCTGTTCCCATATTGCTGCTATTGTCTAAAAACTTATTAGAAAAACCTAAATCATTACAAAACTTATACTTAGTAATCCCTTTATAATCAAGATATTCCCGCACTCTTTCCGTTGACCCCATAAAAAAGATGTATTATTTTACGTTAAAAATTTGTTTTAATGTATTATTTTACATTATATTTGCAAAGTAAAGAAAAATAAAATTGAAAAACAAGGGGTTAAGCCAGAAAATATATTTGAAACATAAATAAACAAAACCCAAAAACAAACACAATTAATTGATTTACAACAAACAAAACAACAAATACATGATACGTAAAAATTTTACCTTAAAATCCAAAAAAAATGTAAAATACTACGCATCTAAAATAATACTTAACTAGAATCAAAAAATAGCATTAATCTTTAATCCAAATCGAAAATGGAGACAAATCAAATCAAAGAAAAAATTCGGGAACTGGAAAATTGGCTTATTGAAAATCCAAATAGCCCCGAAAGGAGTTTAATCGAATCTGACATTAAAAAATTAAAAAATCAATTAGAAAAAAACATGAGTAAAGTACAAATCGAAGAACGTATTGCAACATTATATCTGGCACTTCAATACTGTTCTGAAAAAAAGAAAACTTTTACCGCCGGAGAAAGAATCTGTATTAATCAAGAACGTTTTCAGTGGATGCATATTCTGGATAATGAAGCCGCCACTCCCCGTCCTGTTTCAGCAAATATTGAGAATAAAATAAACGATGTCTTGAGACTCGCCTTACAGAACAATTTTAAACCGTATTACGGAGATCCTTTTAAAGAAGAAATTTTATTAAACGCCTAAAAACAAACCTTATGAACACTCCAACAGCAAACAATTTTAAAACTATGGACTTATCTCAATTTTCTGCTCAACAGTTAAAAGAAGCTTTAAATCAAATTGAAAATAAAAAATTGGAAGAAAGAGATGCTTATAAAAAATTAGTCGCAGAAACGATTCCGAAAGCACTTTCAAGATTGCACGAAACGTCTGAAATGATGCGAAATGCCAAAACGGAAACTTTTCAATTATTTGAAACTATTCTGGATTTAAAAAATCAGGTTTATGGTTTTAAAGAAAAACAAATGTCCCACACTTTCTCTAACGATAAGGAAGAAATTACCATTGGCTACCGCATTAATGAAGGTTGGGACGATACGGTAACTATTGGAATTGAGAAAGTTCAGAATTACATTTCGTCACTTTCTACGAATAAAGAAACAGCGTCGTTGGTAAAAATTGTTTTCAATCTTTTAAAAAAAGATGCTAAAGGAAACTTGAAAGGTTCTAGAGTCCTAGAACTTCAAAAACTGACTAAAGAATTTAATAACGAAGAATTTACAGATGGTGTAGAGATTATTGCTTCTTCTTTTAAACCTGTGCGTTCGAGCTGGTTTATTGAGGCTAGCAGAATTGACGAAAATGGCGTAAGAACTAATATTCCGCTTTCGATGTCTTCTGTCGATTTTTTACAAGGATACGCTTTTAATTTCTTTAACGAAAACAAACAAAATCATGCAGCTTAATCACGACATTTATTTATCGCTATTGCTCACTATCTTGTTAATATTGACCAATTTAAAACCAATACTTTTATTTAGAGAATGGTTTTATTTCAAATTAAAAACAACTTTTAAACAATATTTAAATGAGCGTAAAAATAAAGCCAATTACCGATCATGAAAGTTACCAAGTAAATGAACATACGATCGTTAAAGATAGACTTGGAAACTGGAACTGCGAGAATGATTTATCTACTAGAGAACGTCGCGCTTTTCTTCAGTACGAAAAGATTGTGATAAAAAATCCAAGATTCAAAAAGCATACAACAGCCACTTACAAAGGCTAAAACTGACCTTCTAACTTGCAGCCTAAAATGCAAGTAAAAAAATGGTTCCTGTTTCTTCTTCTTTCTGAAGCGAAACAGGAACCGGAAAAACGGGCGATTTCTGCCCTAATAAAATAACAGCCAAAACGCATTCTTTCTATTGGAATCTAAACCTATAAAGGTTTGGAAACAGGATTGTCATGCGGAGTTTGCTGACCTGAATTGTTAAATAAAATCTTTAACAAATACCTCAGAACGAGGTTTACAATAAAATGGCATTTGAGGAGTAAAACCATTCATAAAAAATGATCAAATGGTTTTGGCTGTCTTAAATATGATGTCGTCGCTTATACAAGCAATTCACTTTTTCAAACTTCGTTCTTCTTAAAACTTTTCTTTTTTCTATCATTCAAAATATATTTCTCATGCCTATATCTTCAAACAGAAGCCTCGGAATTCAAAAAAATAAATTAATGCGTTATAAACTCATTAAAGAACTATATCAAAAACACAAAACAGAAGACATTCCCACTACTGTGGTGTGGCGCAAATATGTGTATCCAGTATACCCGATTTCTAGAACCACTTTATATGAAATTCTGTGTACACCTATCACTTCTGAACTAAAAAAAATCGAAGAACTTCTGAGCAATCAGAATCGAATTTCATAATTAATACAAAAGAAAAATTATTCTTTTTTTAATCTTCAAAAACATCCTTTTTGCTATGCAAAGATGAGTCATTTACTCTATCTAAAACGACTTCTGTTCGCTTTCCTTACAACTCTGTAAAGCCCTAGAATACAAATGTTCGCAGACCTTGCAATCATTTTTTTTAGGGCTTTTTTCACCCAATCTTTGCAATCTCAAAAGGAAACAGCTCACTCCAAAAACGGGAGCAAATTTCTGGTTTTGTTTCTCCAAAAAATGGCTTCCAGGCTGTTTGCCAAAGACAATTTAATCACACACTCAAATCGCAATAACACAAAATGGAACAATTTCTATACCCCTCGCTGACGGCTTTTTTTGCCGCCTTTATTACTTGGTTTTTCTCTATGCGAAAATCATTGGCACAAGATCGTGCCGCCGAACTAGACAATGCTGTAAGTGCCGTAAAATATTACCGTGATCTGCTAGATGACATTACGGCTCGCCTTACCGCTGCCACCGAAACCATCAAAAAAATGGAAATACAACACAAAGAACTCATGCTCATCAATCAGCAATTGGTTGACGAATTACAAAAATTTAAACAGCTAAACGGAAAAACATCATGACACTTGCTCAAAAAACTTTAGAAATCGCCACTGCCCAGATTGGCGTGGAAGAGATTCCGAGAAACAGCAACGCTGGCCCAGAAGTAGAAATCTATTTAAAAAGCGTAGGTCTTGGCAAAGGTTATGCCTGGTGCATGGCTTTTATTTACTGGTGCACACAAAGAGCTTCGGCTCACGTTAACACAAAAAACCCTTTAAAGAAAACTGGTGGCGTTTTAGACCAGTACAATTCCAGACCTCTTTTGGCAAAAAAAATACCTCAGCCTGGAGATGTTTTTATTATGGACTTTAACAACGGTACAGGCCACGCTGGATTTGTAGAAAAAATAGTAGGAAACACTCTTTATACTATTGAAGGCAACACCAATGATTCTGGAGGACGAGAAGGCTATAAAGTCGCTCGAAGAAAACGAGATATCAAAAGCATTAAAGGTTTTTTGCGCCTTTAAAAACAAAATTTATAAACCCGAAATAATGATGATAAAAAACTTAAAAGCTCTGATTTTTTCAATTGCCATTTTCTTAGTGGTGATTTCATGCCGAAGTCCGAAACCGGTGCAAAACGAAAATAGAATTCAGACGATAACTGTTACCGAAACTCTACACGACACCATTTTTAAGATTGCGAAAGACAGCAGTTCTTACAATGCATTACTGGAATGCTTGAATGGAAAAGTCATTCTTAAAAATGTTATTCAAGCCGAACCAGGGCGCACATTAAAAAGCCCAAGGGTTCGACTGGATAACAATACATTAAGCGTTGACTGCAACTTAAAAGAACAGGAACTCTACGCTGCCTGGAAATCGAAACAGGTTAAAGACGTTCAAGAAAAAACCATCACCATTACCAAATTTATCAACTATTTGACTTTTTGGCAAAAAGTACAGATTTGGCTAGGGAGAATCCTTCTTGTTTTACTGCTTTTTCTAATTGGACAATTCGTCTATAAACTCTACAAGCCTTTTGGGTTCAAATAAAAATTTTATTAAATAACACTTAAAATATGTCCGCACAGTCTCATTTTTTTATAGAGTCAGGGGGATTTCCGCAACAGCAGCCAGCTCAGGGTTTTGGTCCTAAGTCTGAAACTGTTTTCAACCTGACTTCTCGATTTACATTGGATACTCCAAAAAAAGCATTCTCCATCTGCAAAGGAGTAGTTTTAGTACAGCCTCAAACAGGCAATGATGATAAAGTAAATCTTATTCTTCGCCCTTACAAACAGCCTTTTCCTGGATTAAACATTAAATATTTTGTTTATAGAGGATTGAAAAAAAGTGATTTTTTTCATAAAGACTCAAATGACAACAATTTGGTTACCCAAAAGACTTCCTCATCTTCTGATTTTATTACTAAAATAAACGATGATTTTGAAGACTTTTATAACGAAAACACTTCAATTGAAAAACCTCTATTTAAAAGCGGATTTATTGGTTACAATGAACCTGCGCAGGATCCCGATCCAAACAACCTTGCTCTACTACTATCAACTCCTTTATCTGATTTCTTTTTTAAAGAATCGAAGTTTGAAACGAAAGATAACACCGAAGAAGAACAGCATCCTTTTGAACTTCCACTAATTGATAGCGGTGAAACGTTAGGAAGCTTTGCAGAAGGTGTATGCGGAATTGATGTCGTTTTAAACTATGGCGATTACAAACATGATTTTGACAATTCTGAGTTTGCTTTCAATTTAGAATATGCACGAAAACCCTTTGCAGAAATTATAGTAAACAGTTCTTCTACTGAATTTGCAAAAAAATTACAGCGTGAACAAAGTACGCAGTTTATTGATATTGCTGCTTTTTATGGGTTGCATACTGCCGATAGTACAGTAACAGTAGATGCTTCTGGAATTAAAACAAAGAAAACTGGAAACGCTATTTATAGTGATGTCATTAACAATTTTGCGACTAAAAACAATTGGTACATCTACATCCAAAGCGATCGCACCCGCAGTTATGATTTTTATGGAAACTATAAAATTGGTGAAGGTCCTGAAAATCTAAAAACAGGATTATTAGAAAATCCTGTTACTAAAGAAGTGCCTATGACTGCCATGACGTATGGAAATTCTGGCTGGCCAGTTTTAGTTAACACTCAAGAACAGGCAAATACAGTTACCACAAATAATTTGTACTTACAATTTCCAACAGACAACAATAACAATACAGCTTTTTACGGACAGATTGCCAATGTCGCAAACGCTCAAAAAGATACTTTTATCAATGCTGATGGCTTACGCTTACCACCTGATGAAGAAGGAAATTATGCTGATTTTACCTCAACCATTCAGTTGACAACTCCTGCTTTGGAAGGCAAAAACATTGCTTCGCTAAGTATTTTACTTTATCAAGGAAAAGTGAATATGTATACTGGCGAAGAAATTCCTGATGAAGAGGGAAACCCTATAATTACCTATAGACAAGCCAACTTTTTTGATAATGTTTTTAATTTAATAAAAGCCAGTCCATTATTGAATTTAGGGACTGATGACAGTTACTCCAGAATGACTTCTGAAAAACTGAATCTTATCAATGAGTTTTACGATAAAAAACAACAAGGAATTTCGATTGTACAAACGCTTACCGTGCACGACCTCATCGAAACAGGAATTGAAGAAACACCCAATCTTGCGCGCGTAACCTACATTACAGAAGCTGTAGATGTTATGAACAATGCTGTTTCTGCTACTGGAAGCACAACCTCAACAACTTATACTTCTCCTTCTGCAGGAGGTGCTGTTGGCAGCAGTAAAACCTATCAACTACCCGATCCTTACTATTATAGTTTAAAACTATTTACAGATAGTACTGAAACCATTACTGGATTGGAACTTAAAACTTTGGATGGCTCTACTCCTAACAAAATTATTTTAGGACTTACTAAAGAAGAAAACGATTCTATAAAAACTCTAATTACCGAAGACAAAAAGAATCCTCGTTTGTTTTTAATGGATCTTTTTAAAGATGTCACTAATCTAATTTCTCCTGAAAATATCACATATCAGAAATACAAAGTGGCAATTGTAGTCGAAGATGCTGAAGGTAATAATAAGCTAGAAGAGCCCAGCAATCCTGTTTTTGTTTATTCACTTGATCGCAAACATCATTTTAGCCAAGGATATAGTGAATATGTGACAACACCTGATAAACTTTTTAAACAAATTATTGACTTAACCCTTTAAAATACATGAAAGATTTAGTAGTACTAGCCTCTGGAGATATAGTTTACCTATCAAGTATCAGTGATGATGAAACTTTTGATCCATTAAATAATGATCTGTTGTTTTTTAGCAATGGTTGGGTACGAAGATTTAAAAAAAATGGCATTTTTTATATGGCTATTTTTGACGAATCAAATGACCAATTTGACAGTTATAGGTCTGAAATAAATTTCTGGAATAATAATAAAATTAACGAAAGTAAAACTTATACTGTTGCTTCTTTTGGAGCGCTTGGAGGTATCTTTAGCATTCTCGATGTCCTTCCTCCAAAAATTAATGGAAATGATAATGTCATTTTTGCACATGAGATGCTATACCCTGAAAGTTTAGAAACATCAGAAATAGAAACAGAAACAATTTACAGATCTATTCCTTATCATTTATATAATTCAATAGACCCAAAACGACAAATAAATGTCTTACAAAGTACATCACCTATACTTTCGGATTATAAAATTATTCATGCAGGATCAAAAAAGATAATACCTTTTTTAACTCCATATTATAATTTCATAATAGATAAAAAGTACCTTGAAGTTAATAATCAATTAAGAAATCTGCATGATTACGAATTAGATATTTTAACTGATGTAATTCAAGTCTTTGATTGGATTTTTAGTCAAACTGAATTTTTGAATCTTCTAATTGCGTTGAAACTAGTCGAACCATTTAACCAAGTAATTAACTTACCCAATAGATATAATCACGATTATGGAATTATTGATTCAAAATATCATGCATTGTATAATGATGAATATTTTGCAAGATTAAGATTAGGTCTAATACAATTCAAATATTGGTTAATTCAATATAATGATGATTATTCAAAAATTAATGTAAATGATTTAATTGTCTATATCGTTAACTTATTTGATCCAATCGAACTAAGCTACTTGCCTTATAAAACAAAAATTAATTTATTAGATAAAATCCTAAGAGATAATTTCTGGATAATTGGAAATTGGGGGTTTAATAAATTAAATGATGAAGAAGCAATATTAAAAATAATTCGTGCTATTGCTAGAGAGGAATCAACTGGAGCGTTAAATTATTCAGAGATAGATGATTTCATGGATCTTCTTAATACCATTTTTGATTACAATAAAAAACTGACATTGTATGAAGTATTATACAGCAGAATAAATGATTCAACCTTATTAAGTGATGATGGAAAAGGAAATAAAGGCCAATTAGTAAAAGTAGTATATAATCTTTGGAGTGAAAGTAAATTCAATCCTCAGCACCTTGTCCCATCAATTGCTCAGAATGCCTTAAGTCATTTCGAATACACTCCATACAATTGTCGATGGCAATTTGACTCAAATGATCCTGAAATACTTTTTCCTCTTTTAGATGAAAATGCAGCACCGATGATTATTAACTATGAATCCGAAAAAATATTATTATGGTATATTGATAATTTTAGCTTCACATTTTATGAGAATAAAATACTTGCTAAAGAAAAAGTCAGAGACTATGGAGATCAACCTTATGGCGTTTATAAAATCTTTCAACCTATTGCATTAAAAGCAACTAATGCAACTGACACTATTATCAAAATGCCAGTGAAGGGAATAAGTGATAATGGAAATATTCTTAATTTTATCAATAATTGTTTTCCTATATTTTACTTACAATATGTTGACGATCTTGGTGATTATAGCGATACAAAAGAGACAATAGGAACTGCTGCAGATGTAATGTTGACATTCTCTGGACTAACAGGTCTGGGAAAGCTAAGCCACCTAAAAGATTTATCTTTGATAAGAAAATATTTCGTTGCTGGAGAATTATCGCTTGCCGAAATAGCCAGCTTTAGCAGAGCATTAGGAGTTTTAACAAATAATGCGCAAATAATATTAGGTATCGCAGGACTAATTCAACGCTTTGCAACTGCTGGGTGTACCATATACTACAATAGTCAGGGAAATCCACCCGACGAAAATGATCCCGAATATCAAAAATTTGAATTCTGCAAAAATATTGACACTTGGTTATTTGCTTTAGAAATGTTATCACTTTCAGGAGATCTTTTATCTCGAAGAGCATTTAAAAGAGCTACTAAAAAACTACAACAATCAATACCAAATGGAGCAGAATATAATGAATTAAGAACTGCTATAAATTCTTTGGATGAGATTGATAATATTCTAGCTCAATGGTTAAGTTCTCTTCAATCTTCACATCCCAATCTATATACAAAAATCATTTCTTTTGCCAATGATGAAAAGAAATTTGCCTGTATGTTTGATTTTCAATCAGCCAAGGCTGATGTTTTAAACGCGCTAAATTCTTCTGACGGCATACTTTTGGAACGATGGAGTGAGTTGTTTTCTCAAGGAATAGTTTTTGAGAGAAAAAGTATAGATTTTTTAAAAGATACATATTCAGTTAATACCATTATTAATTATTATAAACAAGCCGAACTCAAAAGTATTTTAGAAGGATTAGATGTCGCTACAAGGCAAAAATTATTTGATGAATTTAGACTTACTCAAAATGAATTTAAAAAACTTATTGAAAATCCAAATAAACTCGAATTAATTTTAGATTTTCAGAAAAAATTAAAATTAAACCAATTTGATGAGTTTACAAGATTAGAAATATTAAAATTTATTAATTCAGATCTAAAAAGTATACATATTGATTTATTAAGAATTAAAGCACAAAGTTTATTAGATGAATTAACTATAAGATATTTAAAAGAAATAAAAGATGAAGCAATATCAATTAGTAGATTAAAAAGCTTGCACAATGGAGATGTTTTTCCTTTCTTTCAAAATTTTAATAGGCGATTAAAAGACAAATTTAAGGGCTCAAATAAATTACTTGTAGAAATGCAAATATATTTTGATGATAATCCGATAGGTCAAATTATAAAAGAAAGATATTTGTCAGGTGAACAAAAAAAAATAAAACAAATTTTTGGTAACAATCTTCCTGAATTCTTTAGAGAACCTCTAAATTATGAAAATTACGATATTTTTAAAACAAAAGCAATTGATATAAACGGTAGAACAAGGCTTGATGACACTGAGTTAAAATTTATATTTAACTTTTTAGAAGAACACTGGAATAAAGGAAATCGCTTTGTGATAAATATGGAATCAACTTTATATACCTGCACAAGCTGTCAAAGTTATTTGGTATATTTGAAAGAATTAGCTAGACAGGAGGGAAAAATTATTGATATAACAGTTATATCGCATAAAGGTGCAACTAGTACCAATGAAATAGAAACAGCAATAGAAAATCTATAAATTTATGAATATACAATATTTAAAGAAATTAGAAACGAATCCTTCATTGGAAATTAATAATTCTGGTTACTTTAGTTCTATTAAAGGGATTACAGAAGCAGAAATTAAATCTCTAGAACAATTCTACAATAATGGAAATCCATTTCCTAAAGTTTTAAAAGAATTGTTGATTCTTGCTGGAACTAATTGTTTTGTTTGTGATTATGGAATAAATAAAACTCAGCAGGAATTGCAAGAATGGGTTAGAGAAGATCTGTTAGAGAACGAAAGAACAATTTCGAGACCGTTTTATGCTTTTGATGTATATGGAGGAAGCCAGTTTTTATTTATTTATTTAGACGAAGGTGATAACCCGTCAATTTACGAAGCTCATCCTTATAGCAATAATGATAGTTGGATCAGTCGTTTAAATAATTTGACAATAAAAAATCTAGTCGATAATGGTATTGAACGAATAAAAAGAGGTGAAAATCCTTTTTAAAATACTTATTTCCGACCCCGATAGCGCAGATCTATTTTCCGCGACGATAGCGCAGATTTGCAATCTGTGCCCGCAAAGTATTTCCTTCAATATCTTAAAAAAATAAAAAGTACTGTTTTATACTTTACTTTTTATTTTTATAGGAAAAAAGATCGTGTCAACAAAATACAAAGCAACAACAACTTTCTTGTTCTAAAATAAGTTTATATAAAAACAACTCAAAGGCAAAATTCTTTGAGTTGTTTTTAAAACTAAATCTTCTCTCAAGAATACCTAAAATCACCTTTTAAAACCCAATCTGGAAACTTAAAATAATAAGTTTCCCTTACCTCACTACTGCCTTTATTTTAAGACAATAGCCCAACTCTTATTTCTTATTCTACAAGTCTATTCTTGTAGAATGAAACCCTTATTGTGACGCCACTAACACAATTTTTAACCATTCAGACAACTTATAATCATCCAAAATCAACAACTGTTTGTAAGTGTTTTATCTGAATGAATTACGGTAAGCCTCCATAGCCTAATTAAAAGTCTATAAATATTTTAAACCCGTAATAATTAATTAAAAATGAGTACCAATCACAACAGAATCAAAGTGGCAGATTTAGAAACCAATCAGCCAAACAAAATTTTAAAAACCAATGTAAAAGGTGAACTTGAGTTTAGCAATGAGAACACGAAGATCGAAACGTATAATGCACTAGATGCTACGACTGAGGGCAAAGCGCTAGATGCCAGACAAGGAAAGGTTTTGAAAGATATGATTAGCAATATCAGTACATCACCTCCTTCTTTAGTCAATGACTTAACAACAGGAGGAACTGCTAAGGCTCTAACTGCAGAAATGGGAAAAACTCTCGAAAACACAAAACTTACTGCTTCTCTTGCTACAGATGCTGAAACTCAAATTTCTTCTTCAGCTGCAGAAGATAATAAAGTCGTAAGTCGTGTAAAATTATTTAACTGGTGGAATTGGATTAAAACACAAACTCAGAATATTTCAGGAACTTGGAATTTCATTAATAAGGTTACTTTAGCAACTGGAAGCACAACTTCTCCACCATTAGTTATACCTAATGGTACTTTGACTACTACTCCTTTAAACGGAGCTATCGAACGTGATAGTAGTGGAAAACTATGGACAACATATAGTTCTTTGCGATCTCGATTAATTACAAGTTCGGACCCTTTAATTTTACTAGCTTATAAATTTCAAAACAATCTAGAAGTTTATTTGCAAACCTCTATATCAGAAACAAAACAAGCTATCACATCAAATACTGAGATTGGTAAAATCGCAAATATTTCAATTCAAAGACTTAATGCAACAACTTTAACGAATCGTACATCTTGGAATTCAAATCCTAAATTACCAACCACTTCCAAAATTGAGGTTTTTTTAAAAATCAATAATGGCTTATTTGCAACTCATTGGTCGGGATCAAACCCAGTTAACCAAATCAAGGTAATGGAATATTCAGGAAATCTCTCTGGATATAAAAATTATCAAGAGCTTTTATTATTTAATATCCAAAATTCTGACCCATTAACGGCACAGTGGTCTACTATCACTTTTCCTGAACAAATTTTTAGAGAAGGAATTACTACAAGGACTGATAAATCTTATTACTTAAGAGACGCTTTAAATACAAGAACATTAGGGGCTTCTGAAGCATCTTTTAGTTTTGCTTTTGTAAACACATTAGATTTTGAAGATGCAACAAATGCCAATGGCCTTAATACAAATATTCAATTAAGAGCTAATAACTATGCTCTTTACATAGAAACAATAAGATAAGATATTTTAAATAAAAGTAATTGAAAACAAAATTAAAATCAAAAAGGAACTGAAATGAGAAGTTCCTTTTTGACTTTTTTAAATTCTAAATTCTTCTCACAATTCAGTTCCTTTTTTTCCATCAAAATAAATCCACTTCATCCACTCTCTTTACAACCCTGTACAGCCCTAGAACACCAATGTTAAAGCACTAAGCAGCTGTTTCTTAAAGCTCTTTTTTAAGCTCATCTTTACACTGTCAAAAGGAAAAAACCTTAAACAATCCTTTTCTAAAACAGATAAAAAATCCAAATCAAATTGCAGCTGAATGCACACCTAAAATCTACTCAAGATTAAGCATTGTTTAATCTATTAATCATTCCGAATACGAACAAAATTAAAGTCAAAAACAAATTAGAATATGCCAAGTAATACCATAACAGCGGTTCCAATTCCTACGCCAAGATATTACCCTCGATTGTCTGAGGTAATTACTGTAGACGATTTGCCTGAGTTTTTATCGTTTGTTGAAGATGGCTTGAACTCCATTTTTGATAAAATCCATTATAAAAACCTGCAATATTCAAAAGGGTATCGTGGCGATTCTGCTTTTTACAGTCTCGACATTGTTACAAGCAGTCCGCTTGCGCTTCCGTTACCATTTGATCTCAAATTGGTCTTCAATCCAGATTTAAAAGATGGCGACCAGTCTATTTCATCATTTCCTATTACACTGGAATATCAATGGGAAATTTTAGCTTTCCTAAAAACATTTAGCTCTAGCAGTTTTTCTTTTTCTATAAAAGATTTTTATGCTGTCGGTTTACAGGTTTTCCGCATTAGCGAAGAACAGGTAATTGCGCACATGATGAATATGTTTGTTGAAGCCCAAGAAGGAAGAACAAAATACGAACAGTTATTATTCGACATCAATACTTTTGACGAAGTAGCTAATGATCCTACTTATCAGGAATTAGAATTTCCTGAAAATGTGGAGCAATCTATTCAAAGCGTCATTGATGTTATTAATAACAGCCCACTTATTACAAAATCGATTCCGTTATTATTATTTGGAATTTATATTGCCAGAGATGGTTTTAGTGCAAACGAAATCAAACAAAAATTACAAGATTTTTACAATATTGTAGCTCCAGACGGAATTGAAGCTCACATTAAAAAAATCATAACTCCAAAAGCCAAAGCAACATTAGAATTAAGTGCTGGTATCGAATTTCCGCATAGTATTCTAAAGCCTGTTGAGCCAAATGGTGCTGATTTTCATGATCCTGCGGCTAAATCAACTTTTGTATTTGCTCAAGCACAATTGTATGCCGATACAGAAGCTGGAATTGGTTATCAGGCAGAGTTAGGCGGTTCTTTATATCCTGCAAATGCCATGATTGGCAATACAGGTTTAATGCTAGAATTAGATACTTTAAAAGTAGATTTAAGCAAAAAAACTAATATTCCAGAAGCTGATGCAGACGGACGCCCAAATGATTTTGTTGGGGTTTATGCTCGTGCAGCATCAGTTACATTGCCTTCTAAATGGTTTAATGATGAGCCAAAAGATGGCGAAGAAACAAGCCCTAAGCCAACAATAAAAATCGGAGCTTCTGACTTATTAGTGGGATCTGGAGGTCTTTCTGGAAATATTTATCTGGAGACTGTCCCTGAACCGAAAGGCGGTTCGTTTAATTATTTTAATGACAAATTCGACTTCTACTACCCTATTACAATGTTCGAAAAAGACGAAGTAAATGGTGTGGTAAACGAAAAGGAAATTGCAGATTATCCTGCCTTGCTTGTCTATTTGCAAAAATTATATACCGCTAAGCTTCCTTATACTTTTAAATTTCCATTAGCATTAAAAACAAAAGCAGGATCTTCAACTGTAAGTGCAAACACAGACTACTCTTTTGACAATGCTCTAGTTTATCAAGAATTTTTATCGCAACTGGAAGAAAACATGCTTTGGAAAACCATTGGATCTGCTAAAAAAGGATTCAAGGTTGGTTTTAACAAGTTTGACATTACTTTCAAACAAAATAAAGTTGTAAACTCCAACATTAAAGGAGCTTTAGAAATTCCGAAACTTAAAGAAAAAAACGACGCTCCTTTAAAAGTTAATCTTGAAGGGCATTTACAAGACGACGGCGATTTCAACCTTACCGCTTCATTCAATAAAGAAAATAAACCCGAAGCCAATTTATTTGGTCTGGTAGACCTTAAATTTAACAGTTTCGAACTTGGAAGACAAGATGATGATTATTATTTAGGTACATCATGTTCTGTTTCTTTTCCTGAAACCACTTTAATGGGTAGCTTATTGAAAGGAAAAGGCTTTGAGGTTGAAAAACTACGCGTTTACAGCGACGGAAATATTGAAGTTGAAGGAGGATCTATTCCGATTCCGGTTAGTTTATCGGTCAATCTTGGACCTGTCCAAATGGCGGTTACCAATATCAATTTTGGTTCGACTCAAATTAACGGACGTAAATTTAATTTCTGGGGGTTTGACGGCGCAATCAGTATTAACCCGCTTGGAGTTGATGCCCGCGGTGAAGGTGTAAAATACTATTATCCTACTGACGGCGGTCATGATTCTTTCATCAGAATTCAGACTATTGAGGTCGATTTGACAATTCCAGGAACCGCAACTGAAGCTTCTGCAATGGCAATTATTCATGGCATGGTTACACTTCCAGAACCAGGAAAATCTAAAGAATTTATTGGTGAGGTGAGTTTAAAACTGCCAAAAGCAAAAATTTCTGGAAGTGTTGGAATGCGATTTATGCCAAAATATCCAGCCTTTTTAATCGATGCCAGTATTGAACTGCCTGTCCCTATTCCTCTTGGATTCTTAGCAATTAATGCCTTTAGAGGTTTATTAGGTTTTAGATATGTGGCAACCAAAGAAGCTGTAGGATTAACCAAAGAAGATAAATGGTATGATTATTACAAACATCCAAAACCAGGTATCAACATTAAAAAATTCAGCGGGCCACCAGATTCGATGCAATACGATGCTCCGTTTTCTATCGGAGCGGGTGCGACTTTTGGAACCGTTGCCGATGGTGGTCATGTATTGTCATTGCGTGCGATGCTGTTATTATCTCTGCCTACTCTATTTTATATTGAAGCTGGACTGAATGTTATTTCGGGACGATTGGGTCTTATTGAAGAAGATCCTAGCAACCCTCCATTTTTTGCCATGGTTGCTTTTGGAGACGACTCATTAGAATTAGCTGCTGGAGCCGACTTTAGCATTCCAAAAGATAGCGGACAAATTATTAAACTTCATGCCTTACTAGAAGCTGGGTTTTTCTTTAAAAACCAGAAACCTTGGTATGTCAATCTAGGTTCTAAAAAAGATCCGATTACAGCAGAAGTCTTAACCTTATTTACGGCAAAATCTTTTATTATGATTTCTGCTCAGGGAATCGAGGCTGGAGCAAGATTGGATTTTAAATTACAGCAGAGTTTTGGCCCAGCCAAAGTGAAATTGTGGGCTTATCTGGAAATGGGCGGAAAGATTTCGTTCAAACGTCCTCAAATGGGTGGTTACATTTCTGCTGGTGGAGGAATCCAGATTAAACTTTTGATTATAAATGTTGAAATCGCTCTAGATACGATATTCTCTGTCGAATCTTTTAAACCGTTTTTAATTTATGCCAAATTAGAACTAAGCGTTCGCATAAAAATTGCCCTTGTAAGGGTGCGTAAAAACTTTACGGTTGAACTGCAATGGGATATTAATCGAGTTGTCGACCGTACGCCATATAGCCCAATTCCGATGGGAACTGAGGGAGATGGACAGGATAATCGAACCTTAGAAAATGTAAAAGGAGTTCATATGCTTACAAATGAAGCATTTGCTCTCGATTTTTTCAGAGATGTTCCAAATGGTAATGACATTACCCAAAAAATTCCTTTGGATACGTATATCGATATAAAAATGGCTAAAGGTGTATTGCCAAATCCAGAGCTCTCTAAAAAAGTGGGTGGTTATACTGCTGATGCTAAAAACTATACCGATATGATGCCTCCTGTAAGTACTCAAGCAGGAAGAAAGTTACGTCAGGTTAAACATGAATACGGAATTAAATCGATCAATATAAAATCTTGGAATGGTTCTGATTGGGTAGATTATCATCCTTTTGAAGCGGTTGTAAAAGATGGAGAAAGAACCGATGCATTAAAGAAATTACGTTGGGCGCATTGGCAAAAAGCTATTGACCAGTATGATTCTATTCGTGTCTTGGCAACAGATCCGTTTTCGTTTTTAAGTGCTGGAGAGCCAGGGTGGCATGTTCCAGAACAATTAGGTATTACGGCTTCCAGACTATTCTGTGCATCAGCTCAAATAGAACCCCATCATACTGATTTTCTTAATAAACAAATTGGCCAGCGCTATTATGTGCCAATGCAGTATGAAGCAGATAAAATCAATGGATTGTTTTTTAGATTAAATGGAGAACTTCCTGTAATTACTGGCAATTACACAATGGAAGGCGGAGATTTCATGAGCATTACGACAGACAGAAATCCGCATGGTTATAGTAAATCACTTTCATTTAAAAACGAAAATGAGTTAGAAATTATTTTCCCAGAATCGGCTATTGATCCAACATTACAGCTTACAACTCAAGCAAAAGAGGTAAAGATCGCAGCTTATACAGCCACTTTTAAAAATGGCGATAAATTAGTTTCCTATGAGCCTATTAATTTTAGAAAAGAGAATGAAAATGAATTTGCTAAAGAGCATCTTTATACCAAAGCAGAATTTTTAACCGCCATAACCTTATTTAGTGAAGAAGTTGAAAATCAGAAAATAAAGATTGACAAAATTGTAATTAGTCCCGTTTCAGCAAAGGCAAAACGCATTAAAGAAATTAAACATGAAATTGCCCAATTATTTGATGCTACTTCTAAAGATTTAACTGGTGAAATTGAAATTATCTTAACTGATCCTGCAAAAATTACGAAATACAATTCGCTTATAGCTGAATTGGAAAGTTTAAAAATAGCTGCAGGAAATGACAATGTAAATTCTGGAGGAAATCAAGATGCACTGACTTTTACTCATTATTATGGTTATAACGGAAGAGTTCTGTATGATTTTGATCAGGTCATCAAATTCAATGATTCGTATGTTATAACATTTCATCCAAAAGAAAATACTAAAACTACGATTCTCCTACAAGTTGATTTTGATGGAAGTATTATTAGAGAACGTTTGATTAACGGAATCGTGACTTCTTTGCAAGTTGTAAATGGAAATTTAGTCGTAACTCAAGCTTTAAACGCAGAACAATGTAAAGGAATTGGTGAAGCGACTATTGATCTTGATTTTATTATAGGATGTGTCTCTCCTATCGCTGCAACAGCAATTGTAGAAATGGACGACGAATTAAGTCCTATTTCAGGAACGCAATATCTAAATGCCTATTCTTTAGGTTTTAATGAAGTTCTTCCGTTAGCAAATAATGATTTGCTTTGGGTTAATACACTATCAAATGAAACTCAAATCAGCTGGATTAAAGGAAGCGATAAAACGGTAGTTTATCATTCTAAAATAAATAGTGAAGCAATAAAAGTTTTAAAGCAAAATGATGCTGAGTTTACTTTGATTACTAAAGACAAAAAAATCGTCCGTCTGAATATCAATAACACAACGAAAGTAATTTCTGTAGCTGATACAAAAGTGCTTTCTGATACTGAAATTGTTGAAATCATTGATGCTATTATTGTCAATGGCAAAACTTGGGTTTCAGTCAAACTTTCGAACAATAAATTCGGTTTAGTTCAAATTAATGGAAATGCCATTAATCTGATGAAGAATGATGCCATTTTTGAATCGCCTGTTTATTTGTCTAATAATGCTTTAAGTGATAATTCTGTTCTTGCTTACAACACGCAGTTTCTGTTTGTAATTAGCGAAACATTAGAACTTAAGAAATTAGTTAAACGAGAAACTGAAATTAAAGACGCTTCCATTCTTAAGGTTCAAAATGAACCATCTGTAAATGAAATCGTAATGCTTTCTAGCAAGCCAAAAGAAAAAGGAATTTATTTTTCATTGTTTAGTGATGCTTTTGATAATTGCTCTTTACATCCTGCTGCAACAGTTACGGTTACATCATCAGCAACAGCTTTAACCAACGGAAATATCGATTTTACAGCATTAAGCCTTATTAGTGGATTAGACTTTAGAAGAAGTCTTAAAAATTCAAAAATTATTGTAACAGATGCTGTTATTTGTTCAAGTTTCGAAAGTGCTGAAGATCCAGAACTAGATTACGCAACTTATATTCAGAGTGTAGAATGGCTTAGCAAAGAAGATTATTATCACAATAAAACCATTTTGGATATTCCAGCTGTTGGCGAGCAATTTCAAGCTATGAAAGACGCCGTGCAAACAACTGTTCAACCAATCTGGAGACCAAATACGACTTATTGTTTAGATTTTACTTTAACAGATACGGTCGATGATAATAAAAAACGTCCGACTGAATTTAAATATTACTACGGATTTAAAACATACGGCCCAATTGGGCATTACCCAGTTCCGTATCCAGAAAATCAAAATCCAGAAGTGAAAAATGAATTGACAGCTTTATCTAAATCGACTTTAACCTCATTAAGAAGTTACTTGGATTACGATCGTTCTTATCCAAATGCCGATGGAAGTTTGCTGCAGTCTAAGCCTTCATTCTACGGTGCTGAACAGTGTAAGATTTCTTTATTCTTTACCAACACTTACACTTCTCATATGTTTAAGAAATGGGAAAATTATGACTCTAGCAGACCAGAAATTAAGGGTGCATTGAATCTTTATATAAAAGATCCGCAGACTGATGTAGTTATTGAATATCCGCCAAAAACAATAATAGTAGATGGCGAAGAAATAAAGTATGCGAAAACAGAAGAAACAGCTGACGAAAGCTTAAAATGGACTGATGACAATGATCCAAGACTTCCATTAGGTCTTAGAGTTTTAAACAATTTTATTGGCGATAATCGTGAAATATGCGATTTAAATTTAGGAGATCCTTTAAAGCCAAAATCGTTAAAATACAAAGCAACATTAACCAATTTAAAACCTTCAAAACTGTATACGGTTTTAGTCAATAACTTTTTTGATGGGGCAGAAATCGGAGTTACCAGTGAAAGCAAAAATGTTTTGGTTCACCAATTCGGATTCCAGACTTCTCGTTACAAAGATTTCAAAGAACAGATTGAAAGTTATTTTGCTGATCCAGAAAAAACGAAAGGAGCTTTGTATGAAGTAAATGTAAATCTGAATCAAGAACGCATTGATGCTTTATATTATTTAATTGCTCCAAAAGTTGCTAATAGTACAAACGCTTTAAGTGATTCTATAGCATCAAAATATCAGCATTTGTTTGATCGCGCTTTTGAAGGAATTTTAAAATTATCTCCTCTAGATCCAGCTCAAAGCACTGAGGTTAATAAAATTATTGATACCAATACAGGAGCCACAATTGCGCTTTTAGTTCGTAATCCTGAGCCATTCAATATTCCGAAAATGCCTTTAGAAGAAATTCAGGATACCATTTCGGTTTTAGACCAATTAGGAAATCCAATATCTGGATTTGAGGTATTGCATTCGAAAGATTATTCTCAGGCATTGATTATGCATCGCGACAAAACCATTTTGGATGTAGAAAAATTGAAAATCAAGTTTAAATACAAAATGTGGAATACGGAAGGAAACGGAACTTCTCTAACGAATACTGTTGATACACAAATACTACCATTAAACAATATAAATCTTTAAAAAAACAAGAAAAATGAGTTCTATAAATCTTCAAGAAAGCCAACTTTCTGGCTGTGAAACTTATGTTGCAATTGTAGTAGACGAATCGGGTTCTATCAATGGCGATGAAGCGCAGCAGATTCGTGAAGGGCTAGCTTTATTTATCAATTCTCAGTCACAAAGTAAAATCACACTTTCGTTAATCGGAATGTCTAACAGCGATACTGCTGTTAGACCCGATAACGTAATCGAAAAAAGAATTTCAAGCAATAAAGGCTCTTTTATAGATTGGATTAATTTATATGGAAATGGTAGGGCTTACATACAATCGGACTATTGGGCATCTGGTTTAAATGTTGCTAAAAATCTGCCTGTTACTCCAGACATCGTTTTTATAATTACAGACGGTATGCAGGTTAATAATTCTGAATTATTAAAAAATCTGTTTGCCGATTTGAACCTTACCTCAAAAGTTTTTGTATACGGAGTGACAAGTTCTTTTGATACTATGCAAGAACTAACTACGCCTCTTACTAACTTTTTAGGAAGAACACCAATTTTCAAAAATGACCAGACTTCTGTTTTAGATTCAGATTATGTTAGAGTTCCTGACTTCAGTACTCTAGGAATGGAATTAAACAAATTGGCTGACGATTTATCTCTTTTACAAATTGGCTGTTTTCCAAATGTAAGCATTACTGCGGATCATTTGGTTTATCCAACATTAAAAAAAGGTATTAGAGTTAGCAAACCATGCGGCACTTTGGTTCTTAAAAATAAAAGTCGTGTTCCGCTAACTTTAAATGCTGGAACAAAAATTCATAGCGAAAAAAGCCTAAACGGACTTATTTTTAAGCTCGAAAATTCGGTTACCATTCCTGGAAAATCTGAAGTTGAAGTTCCAATTCGAGTTGAAGGAAAAGCTCTAGCTCTTGGTCGTTTTACGGCTCCTGTATCGCTCAGTGATGTTTATAATCCTTTAGGTATCAGCATTAATTTTAATATTGGCAGAGAGTCGTCGGTAATCGATATTTCTTCAGACAAAACCAATCTGCAATCGACTTATTTGCAAATTGCAGCGGCAGGTTCAAGAGGAATTGACAGTACAAAAGGAATTCATCTTCGCTGGACGCTGGCTGGCAAATTGGGACAAAATCACCTTCCAAAAGGAGAATTATACACTGGTGAAAGTTCTAATTTAAGTTTCAACAAACCTGAGGACTTTGTCAAAGTATACAGAGCGCCTTATACTAAAATTAGTCAAAACATAGATTTAACTCAGAATCCGAATGTTGTTGATAATAAGAAAGCACTTTGGATTTACAAAACGGCAAATCCGCAAAGATCTGTTTATGTTAACTTTCTAGACACCAAAAAATATAAAACGATTAGAGTTACCATCGATCCGCTGACAAATCCAACTGCCTTTATGCAGCTTTACGGAAACAGTCTGGTCGAAATTGAAACCAAAACAGATTTGTTTTTTGCTGCAGAATTAGATTTTTCTTCCTCAAATAATTCAAAAAATGTTAAGCTCGAAACACTGTCAGTTGCCGAAAATAAAATCACCGCTGCCAAATGCGTAACCAATCGTAAAACGTATACTTCAGCACAATTAAACAATCCTATTCGTTTGGTGGCTGAAAATGGAAGAAGCATTCGATTTAAAGCAAGCAATTGTCTTTTAAAATCAGTTCAGCTGGAATTTTATTCTGATTTTATTACAAATGCCAATGCTAATGGAGATTGGTTTTTAAAAGGCAAATACGGATTAACCAAAGATGATTTTAAGGTTTTTGAACAGCTGGAGCCAAAACTAAATGCGGTTCATGGAAAATGGCTAAAGTTTAACGATGGCGAATATGTCAACATTAAAAATTACCACACAAAATGGAACAGACCAACTGTCGAAAATGATATTAGTGACGAAAACATTAAAAGCATTGTTTCTAAATATATTTCTTTAAGTGAAAAACCAGAGAATCCAACTGCAGAAAAAGAGATTCCTTTTGGAGATAAGATTCCTGTAAACGAACCAAAAGAAGGAGAACAACAAGTTTATGCGGAAAATTTAACCAAAGTATCTTATCTCGATCTTTTGAACATTGCGGCAAACGACTATCACGTTGCGCGTATGCTAGGATTAGGCTGTCTAGATCTTGATGAAGAAGTTTATGACGGAGAATATATTTACTTAACAGAATATACCACTTTTGGTAGTTTGGAAGACGGCATTATTGGAGAAGAAGTACAGCATCTTTCTATGAGTATTCCGACTTCCATAAACACAGAGCGTATGCCTCTTCCGGTACAGTTAAGTAAAATTGTTCCTGGGTTAAATGTAGATGCAGACGAAAATCCGAATGCTCGAATTACAGATGCTAACGGTTATAGTTTTGATGGAAAGAAAAGATTTGTAAGCTTATTTATGGATGACGTGATGGATTATGATGTTATAGATCCGAAATCCAAAAATGACTTCTTCCAATCTTCTTTAGAATACGATGGAAGCTCTTTTACATTCCCTGTCTATTTAGGAATTGACTATAAAATTGCTACAGAAACAACATGGACAGAGTTATCCTATGATGTTGAATACAAAAGTGTCAATCAAAATTTAAAAGAATCTAATTACGAAACCGTTCCGATTATTATTCCTGAGTCTGGAAAATCAATTTTAAATGCTATTCAAGAAAAAACAGGAGATAATCTTTACATCTATCAAGGATACGGAATTAATATTTTTTCGAGAGCTTCAGCAGGGCGTCAGATCAGCATTAGATCTGATATTAAACCTGCTAATAATTTAATGCCGCCGAGCAATATTAATGCACTTTTAGTTACGGAAGAAAAACCTCTGATGTTTACTTCGCTTTCTGAACAGCAATTGTTAAGCAAAATTACAGGAAGTGATAAAACATTGGTTAGAATGATGTTCGATTATAATTCTTCTCAAGAACTTATCAGTTATCCTATTCCTGAAGAAATGACTGCTCAAGATGCAGAAATAGACAAAAACTCTATTTTTCCTGATGATAAAGAAATATTTGCGGACCATTTTAAACTGTATTATAAAGATGGACTTCCAGAGGTTGAATACGGTCAAATTGATGATATTGTAGACAGCTCCGCAGACAATCTGACTTCAATCGTTAAGATAAGAGAATACAAAATCACCAGCAGCGGTCAGCAAGTAAAAATTGGTCTTGACAATACCAATAAAGCTAGATTTAATGCCGGAATTTTAACCATTGGAGACGAAAACTATTTAATTCAAAATATTCAAGTTGAGTTTAAAAAGGACGATAAAAACAATGATGTTTTTGATTATGCTTTAGTCGAAGTATTGAAAAAAGAAGTAACCGACAAACTTCATGCTGACGGAGATGCAACAATAGATTCTGAGCAAATTAAAAGCATTAAAATGCCAGAAAGCAAGTTATGTACGCTGGTGCAAAATATGCAAACAGCTGCTAATTGGCATCAGCCAGAAATGGCTTTTGATGTTCAGTATCCAGCCAATTTAAATGTTATTCATAGAGAAGCTATTGATCATTCGAATGAAAATGGTAATAATTTGCAATTAGAAAAAACAAGAGGAATTTGGCAAGATGCTGTAATTGAAAGAGTATTGGAAGTTTCTTATGAAATGAACGCAGATGGCTCCTACAAATTGAATCAAGAGAAAGATCCAATTAAACTAGATGACGAAAAACATTTAGGGTTATATAAAATCACTTTTCCCGGTTTTAATTTACCTCAACATACTCAATTCAAATCGGAAAAAGAAAATTCTGTTGAATGGTCTAACGGAGTCGTACGATTGTTTACAAAAAGCGCTATGCAGCTAGGAAATACTGTTCCGGTAAAATCGAGAAAAGAATTTAAAGTTTATAAAACAGAAAACATTGGAACAACTGGAGATTTAGTCTTGTACATTGACGATCCTGATTTTAAACTTGGCGATTACATTGCTCAAACAATGGATGAAAACTATGATGAAATTTTAGGCGCTGTAAATACAATCCCTGATGAAGATTATGTTTCTCAGAGTGTAAATTATTATCCAAGCTACAAAGTTTATTTGTATGCAGATCCCGCATCTGGAATCACAGCACAAAATATTCAGCCAAGAGAAAATGAAAGTACGCACTACTCTATTTTCGGAATTAGTACGCATGCCATACAGCCTAAATTTGAATACAAATCAAAAATTAGCATTCCCTGTCCGATGTATGCTGTTAAAGTGGAGAAAACTGAAAAACCTAAAGAAATTATCGGAGGAAGTCTCTATGCAACTCGTCCTGATTTTTACAATCGTTCTTCGTACACGTTTACAACAGAGTACGCAGCAGAATCTGGCCGTAAACCTTATGGATTATTACATTACAGAGCCAATGATGAAGATTTTCTGAATATTTTATACAAGCCTGAAACAGTAAGTACAATTCGTGAAGAATTGGATAAACTAGGCGGAAATGATGAAGTTAGTTTTAAAGAAAGATGGAACGACTTTTTAGATTTTGATGCTCTTGCACAAAGAGGACATTATAAAACTTTGCCAGAAAATGATCCCGACAAAAACTATCAATTTCCATTGCCAAACAACGAAGAGTTTATAAAATTAGTTAATGATTTTATTAAATGGCATAACAGCACTTTAGACAAAACAACTAAAAAGGCAGAAAAAATTATTTCGTTAGAATCGCTTAACCAAGTTTTAATTTCTGTAGACGAAGGAGTTCAACAGCCTCTATTGGCAATTCATTTTGTTCAAGAAGCCATTCAGGCTGCGTTTGTTCCTTTGACAGAAGTTCCTGTCGTTTATGAGCATATTAAAGGGAATGATTATATCCCAATTAATAAAAAACAAACGATTAAGGATAAAAATGGAAACGCCTTAAAACCAACCGATTCCGATTTTGACATTGCTCCAATGATGAAAGTCATTAGCGATAGCGAAAACAAAGTGCAATTCACCGATTTTAATTTGGATGGAAATTCGCAGAATGTTTATTTCTACGCTGTTCGCGAAATGGACATCAAGATGAATTTTGGATTGTTCAGTGATTTTATAGGACCTGTAAAACTAGTTGCTTCCACTCCGCCTAAAACACCAGAAATTAAAAGAATTATGCCAATTCTTGAAAATCAGGTTCTCGGAATTAAGCCTGCTGTTCAGATTGAATTAAATGCGTATCAGCCACAATATAAAATCAAAAAAATCAATATTTACCGTGCTGAAACAATGCTGGAAGCACAATCAATAAGAACCATGAAGCTGGCAAAAGAGATTGTTATAGATGAAAATACTTTGTCTGCCAATTTTGAAAATGTCTGGACGGTTTACGACGATTTTGAAGATTTAGAATATGTTCCTTTTGGTGATGGTCTTTTTTACAGAATTACAGTTTCGAAAGAAATTGAATATGCAGATTCAGAATCAACAACTGAAAAACCACATATTGATTATGCTCCATCTCAGCCTTCAAAAATTACGGCAACAGCAATTGTTGATACGGTTTCTCCTGAGTCTCCAACTCTAGAAGCTTCGGGAGCTCCTACAGGAACTAATGGCGAGATTTTAAAACCTGTCATTTTCAATTGGGAAAAAACGGCTTATAAAGGTAAATATCATTTATACAAAATGAATAATCAGGGCAACTGGGAAAAAATTCATGAGATTTCTTCGAATCTAGATCAAGTTGTACTGCCTTTACTAGCGACAAAATCAAAAACCGATGAACTGATTATTAAAGATGAAAACGGCGAAAGAATTTATCATCATTTCAAAGTAATCTCTGAAAATTCATCGGGAATGCTAAGCAGTGAAGAAAAAATCCTAACTCTTTAAAACTAATAAATACCAATGAGAATACCTCATTGGTATTTATATCAGAATCTCAATTAAAAAACTATTTAAGCAAAGAAATAAAACTAAATAAAATGGTAACAAGAAATGACTTTCACAACAAATTCAATAATGGAGATGTTCCATCACACTCAGACTTTGTTGAAATTTTTGACAATTTCGTTCATAAAAATGACGACAGGGCCACTTTCGAAATGGTCGAAACAGGAACAGATAATTCGCGTTATATCACTCCAGCACTTTTAAAAGCCGCTTTTCAAAACGCTGGAATTATTGCTGGCAATTGTTATGTTCCATTCAAAAATTTTCAGGATAGTTTTACTGGACTATCGATTCAGCTAGATCCAGCTCCTATTGAAGACAGCGCCAAAGTCTATAAAAATGGACAATTATTAAAAGAAATTGAAGATTATACTATAAACTACGACAGTGGAGTACTTACTTTTTCGGACACAGTCACTAATCGAAATATCGAAGTAAACTATTGGGCTAAAAATAGTAATGAAGAATCAAATGATCCAAATGCTGACCCAATTCTTGGAAGTTTATCTGTGCCGTTTAAAGAAAATTTTGAAGGAGATACTTTTAATAGCGATAAAATTACTTTAACCGAACTTCCTATTAAAGATAGTGTTCGAATCTATAAAAATGGCCAGCTGCTTAGAGAAGGAACGGGTAAAGATTATGTTGTAAATTATGATAACGGAATCATTACTTTTTCTGCTGTAGTAAGCAACCGTAATATCGAAGTAGATTACTGGTTTAAAAGCGCTGTCACTTTATCCGATTTAGATTTAAAAACCAAATATGTTGACTTAACAACTCCTCAAAGCATAGGAGGAAATAAAACCTTTACTGAAGCAGTTGAAGCGAAAGGGTTTATCAAAACCGGCGGAACTTCCAGTCAATTTTTAATGGCCGATGGTTCGGTTTCAACTTCTCCTGGTTCTGATTATGATGCTGGGCATGCCGGTTTTGGTGTTCTTGCATTTGGAAATGGAGGCTATCAAAAATTCAGTAACGGACTTATTTTGCAATGGGCCTATTTGATAAATAATGCCAACACGTATAGCTTTCCTTTAACTTGGCCTAATCGTGCTTTGAGTGTTATGGTTTCTACTATAAGAACAAGCTCAGGAAGCAGAGGATACAACCACGTTGGAAATATTACACAGAGTAGCTACTATGCTCTTATTGACAGCAGTATTGGTTATATGTTCGCAATTGGCTATTAATTATAAACTTAAAAAATAAAAAATTATGTATAAGGGAACCTATAACGAAAACGGAGAATACACAGGTTTTTATGTGGAAGAAATTCATGAAAATATTCCTGAACCTAATATTGAATTAACTGAAAAAGAATGGCAGGAAGCATTGTCAAAAAATTATAAAGTAATTGAAGGCAAGCATACTCATGTTCCTTTTGTTCAAAATAAAGAAAATCTTTTATCAAATCTTAGAACTACACGAAATGCTCTTTTAACAGAAAGTGATTGGACACAAGTAGAAGATGCTCCTCTTTCTGAAGAGAAAAAAATGGCTTGGAAAAATTACCGACAAGAACTAAGAGATTTAACTGATTTGGAAGATGTGGTAAATGTTATCTGGCCAAATGCACCAGTATAATTCAATCGCCATTTTTTGATCTTCGAAAATTTAAAAATCACCATTCTTTATTAAATAAATATGGAAGAAAATATAACATACAAACCTTTCGCTTACTTAGATCACTATATTCCAGCGGAAGGTGAAACGGTTTACTATAATACTGAAAAGAATTTAGCCGTAAAAAAGAATGATTGCACGTATGGAACAGCTGGAAATCAAGTAACTCTAACTGCTCCTGCTAATAAATTTGTTTCAACAGAAAGTGTAGCAGATGCAGACGAACAGGCGCAATCCTGGCTAAATGCAAATGCGCAAGCTCATGCCAATAATATCGGAATTTGCAATATTAGACCAACCGCATGGCGAGGAGAAAATTCTTCTTGTGTACTGGAACCATTAACAACGCTGCTTCCATTTGATTTTATGCTTATTAAATACAAATGGGCATTGGGTGCAGGTCATGATTTTGACACATTTACAGGATTTGTCAGTACGGGAACAGAGTGGGATAATAAATATTTGGGATATGGTCACAATCATGGAACTGAATTGCCAAATAATAGTACTGCTATGCAATCGTATCTTATGCATGCTGGAGACAATCAAAAAGATAATGGAGTCGAATCTTGCTTAATCAATTTCAATAAACTGGTTTCTGATTATGCTTCTTTACAATCTATTCCTATTAGAATGGCTGGAGCTTGGTACGGAGAAATTGGCACAGGTAATATTGATATTGAAATTATAACTTATTCCGGAGGAACAATGCAAAAAGTAGATGCCGAATATGATTTCATCAACATAGGTGGCTCTCAAGTTCAGCAACTTACTTTCTCTAAAAACATTCCAAAACCACCTACTTGGGTAAATAATATTGATCTGGTAACAAACATTGGATATATAACGTACGATAAAAACTCTTCTACAGCGAAGGTTGTAATAACTTATTAAATATGGAAAACACAGGATATAAATCTTTTGAAACTTTAGAAAGATATTTTACAGACGATGGTACTTCAACGGGAGAAACTAAGCCAAATATTGTTACAGATCCAGATTATATTGCTCCCGTTCAAGATTTGTTAGAATGTCCTCCTATTGAAAGATTTTACAATATGACTCTGACAAAAACAGTAACAAAAGATAATTGTGGTGCTGGACAAACTGGAACTTCGGTAACTCTTACGGCTTATGCTAATCAATTTGTTTCGAATGAAAGTATTAGAGACGCAAATAATAAAGCTCTAAACTGGTTGGAAAATAATGCACAAACTTATGCTAATAATGTTGGAACATGTACAATTGATCCTACCTCACCTGTTTTATTAATTCTTAAAGCAGCCAAATCTGTAGTATTTGAAAAAAGTGCTGCAACATGGAATGAATGTAAAAATGCTATTTCTGCAGACTCACAAAATACTACAAATCGTGAAATTGGAGGAGGCACTAATGGTTCTCAATTTTATCTAAGCAGACACAGAGGTGTTATTGATACTTCATCTATCACGACAAAACCTAAAACTGCTAAAATAAAATTCAGGCTTTCTCAAAATACAGTTGGTAATGCGCTCACTTTTAATCTGTATGGAGCTAACATACAGATTCCTCTTAATCAAAACTTTCAGTTAAACGATTGGGATGATTGGGATCCTGCTACATTTATAAGTAGTGTTTCTGTTCCTTCCAATTCAACAGGAGAAAACGAAATAACTTTAACTTCTGCTCAACTAGATTTATTAGTCTCTCAGCAAGCCTATAACTTTTTCCTTATTTCTAATGAGGATAAAAACAATTCATCTCCTGAAACAAACAACAGACCTACACTTTCTGTAGCAAATGCAACAGGCGAAGTATTTTTAGAATGTGAGTTTTAAAATTGCTTGATCCTAGAAAGTGAATAATAAATTACAATTTTAAATACCACACAAAATGAGTACAAACCACAACAGAATAAAAGTCGCTGATTTGGAAACAAATGCGCCTGATAAAATTTTAAAGACAAATGAAAATGGAGAATTGGAATTTAGTAATCCTATTTCTTCAACAAATCATATATCTATTCAAGACTCTTTAGGGGTTGAAAAATTTAAGACGTCAGATTTTATAAGATTTAAAGGAGCTTCTTTTAATGTAACTGATAAACAAGTAGAAGTTAATCCATTGGTTAGCGGCGTAATATTTGTCTCTAGTACAGGAAATGACTCTACAGCCGAGCCAGAAAACAGGAATAAACCCTACCTAACTTTAAATGCTGCAATTAATGCCTTTTTTTCATATCAAAACATATTTAAAATAGAGATCTTATCAAGTACATCTTTTACTATATCAAGAAGCTTAAATGATGGCACCACAAGGACATTTCAATTACATTCCGAAGTTTCTCCAACAGTTAATATTACATTTAATGGCCTATATGGTATATCAACACAACAGTTGATATTTACCTTAAATAATGGTACTCTAAATTTATCGCCTACAACATCGGCATCTTTTGGTAACAATGCAAATAGAACCAATATAATTATTAAAGCAAAAAATGTCACTAAAAATGCATCATTTGGAAATGGTATTATTGGAGGGTTTAGATTAGATTGTGATAACTTATCAGTTACAGGATCTGAAGGATTAGTAGGAGCCTGTGTAATGCAATTATCGCATTATATAAAAGCAAAAAACATTTCATTTTTAGGAGCAGGAGCTTCATTGTTTGCTGCCGGTTATAACTCTGCTGGTGAATGGCTCTTGGATTTTGACAATATAACCCATGATAATACTTTTTCAATAAGTTGTTGGGTTAATAAATTTAATATCAATCATGGTAATATATCCAGTCCTAATTCATTTCCAAACTGGGTCTCTTACTGTCCTCTCTTTAACTCTAATGCAAATATAAATTATAAGACAGGAGCAGTTATTTCTTCTAATGTTGGATTTCATAGATTTAATAATAATGCAATACTTTTTTTAAGTGGTACAGTATCTTACACCAATACTGAGGTGTTATTCCATAGTGTAAATTATTCTAATGTAATTTTAAATAATGCAGTTATTACAACTAAAGGATTTGCTGGTGGAAGACAAGAAGGTACTATAAAAATAGTTAATAGCACAATAAATGTAACTAGCTATTTTCTTTCAATTGATAACAATAACATAAATTATACTTATCTAAAACCAATTCTAGAATTTCAGGGAAATTGTTTTGTCTTGGGGTTAGGATTAGAAGACAATTTTAATTTAGTATCAAATTTTGGTTTAATAACTTCAAATAAACCATGGATAGATTTAAAAAAAGCCATTCTATATACAAATGGAAAATTTCCGAGAACCAAATTAGACATACTTGAAAACACTTTGAATCAATACAACAAAGCTATTATAGATTAATTACTAATTGCTGATTTTTTAACAAATATTAGTAAAAGTAAAATTCCTAAATACAAATTTTACATTTTTTAATGGATAATTGGCTAGGCAACTTTATAAAACAAAAGATGAGCACAAACCACAACAGAATAAAAGTCGCTGATTTAGAAACAAATCAGCAGTCTGATAAAATTTTAAAAACAAACTCCAGTGGTGAACTGGAGTTTGCAGATGTAACTTCTGTCTTAGATTTTAAAACAATCAATGGAGAATCCATTCTCGGAAGCGGAGATATTGATTTTACAAATAAACAGGATATTTCGAATCAAATAGAAGTAAATTCAAATCAAACTATTCCTACCAATTGGCATGGTAAGACTGTTCTCTTTACATCTAGCTGTACAATTACAGTTCCCGCTTCTTTACCTCAAAGTTTTATTTTTAACGGAATCACATTGCCGGGAGCAACTGTAACTTGGGTAATTACTGCGCCACATACTTGGTTGTTTGGAACTCCTTCTGTAACAGCCGAAAAACAGATTTTTACTTTTACAAAAAGAGGAGCTACAAATAGTATTTTATTATTGGGAGTGTAGTTATGGGAGCTTTACTTCAAAATACTATTTTCGGAAAAAGTAAAAACTCTTTTGTATCTACTTGGCGAACTTCTAATACCTCTACTGGATCTAGTACAGCTACACAAATAAAACTGCCTTTAGTTGCATCAGGAACGTATAATTTCACAGTAGATTGGGGAGATGGAACTTCTAATACAATTACCGCATGGAATCAGGCGCAGGTTACTCACACTTATGCTCTAGCAGGCGATTATACAATAAAGATAAAAGGAACTTGTACAGGATGGCAATTTAATAATATGGGAGATAGATTGAAAATATTATCTGTATCAAGATGGGGGACTTTAAAAATGTCAGCAGGAATACACTCATGTTTTTTTGGGTGTGCTAATTTAAATTTAAATGCAGTATCTGATGTATTAGATTTAGGTAATTTAAGTAGTTGCAATCAATTTTTTAGAAATTGTACATCGCTAACTACTATTAATAAATTTAATGAATGGAATTTTTCACTTGTAACTAGTTGCAATCTTTTACTGGCTGGATGTACTAGTTTGAATATGCCTTTAAATATAACAACAATGAATAATGTAACGTTATTTAGTAATTTTTTATTAGGTGCTACAAGTTTTAATTCTAGTATATCAATAAATATGGCATCTGCAACAGATGTCAATCTAATGCTATCCGGAATGACCCTTTTTAATTCGGAACTTTACTTAACTAATACAGGAAACGTTTCTAATTGGTCACAATTTTTACTGAACAGTCCAAGATTTAATCAAAATTTAGATAATCTAAATACAATAGGCGGTACAAGTTTTTACGGATTTTTTCAAGGCGCTAAAGATTTTAATAAACCTATTGGCTCTTGGAATGTCTCAAACGCTACTACTCTTGTAAGTATGTTTGCAGGAGCAGCAACTTTTAACCAGAATATTGGTTCTTGGGATGTTAGCAATGTGACAACTTTTGCATCAATGTTTCAAGGAGCAAATTCATTCAATCAAAATATTGGCTCATGGAACGTCTCAAAAAGCATTGATTTTTCATCAATGTTTGCTAGTAATACATCTTTTAATAATGGAGGAAGTATCACAATAAATAATTGGGTGTTAAGTACAGTATCTAGTATTTCCATGTTTGGAGTATTTAACGGTGCAACAGTTTTTAATCAACCGATAGGTAACTGGAATATGTCAAAGGTCACAACAACGCAAAGCATGCTTAGGTTAGCTACTGCATTCAATCAAAATATTGATTCTTGGATTACTTCTAATGTTACTAATATGCAGCAAATGTTTAATAACGCAACAGCTTTCAATCAGCCAATAGGTTCTTGGGATGTGTCAAATGTAACGAATATGCAGTCTATATTTCAAAGTGCCACAAATTTCAATCAAGATATTGGTTCTTGGAACGTATCAAGTGTAACGAATTTTTCTTCAATGTTTGTATTAGCTTCAGCATATAATAATGGGGGAAGTGATTCCATAAACAATTGGATTATTAATTCATCTTCTCCTGTCAATATGAACTACATGTTTAACAATACTCAATTTAACAGAAACATCACAAGTTGGAACACCTCTGCTGTAACTAGTATGAATGCAACTTTTTCTTTTTCAGCATTCAATCAAAACATAGGTTCTTGGAATGTATCAAATGTGACAGATTTTAGGGATATGTTTTTAAGTGCAGTCAATTTTAATCAAAATATAAGCTCTTGGAACACTTCAAATGCAGTAAATATGAGTCAAATGTTTTATAGAGCGTTCGCATTCAACCAAAATATAGGCTCATGGAACGTTTCCAACGTTATTAATTTTTCAAATTTTATGTTTGCAAAAAACCCTAGTAATTTTTCATCATCCAACTTAGATGCTATTTACAACGGATGGAGTTCTAGACCTATAAAACCTGATTTAACAATATCATTTGGAACAGCCAACTATACTTCAGCTTCTAGCTCAGGAAGAGCTATATTGACAGGTTCTCCAAATAACTGGGTAATTACTGATGGAGGAATATAAAAGCATTCTCTAAAATTTGTTTAAAGGCTCTTTTAAACAAACATCTTACTACATAACTAAAAAAATACCAAAAAAATGAGTACAAATCACAATAGAATAAAAGTCGCTGATTTGGAAACAAATCAGCAACCTGATAAAATTTTAAGAACAAACTCCAGTGGTGAACTGGAGTTTGCTGACATAACCTCTGCATTAGATTTTAAAACAATCAATGGAGAATCCATTCTCGGAAGCGGAGATATCGATTTTACGAACAAACAAGATATTTCAAATCAAATTAGTGTAACATTGCCAGCAACTGTTCAAAATATATGGCATGGAAAAACAGTAAAATTTACTGGTACAGGAACATTGACAATTCCAAGTTCTTTTGTTAATTCAGGAATGTGCTTCGAAGGAATCACAAAAATAGGAACATCATTAAACTGGTCTATTACAGCTCCAAAAACATTTGAATTTGGTGCTCCTCCTACAGTAGGGGAAAAACAGATATTTACATTCATGCAAAATGAAGGTCAGCATTCAATAATGATTTTAGGCATATAATTATGGGATTACGAAAAACAATATTTGGAAGAGTAAAATCAAAGCCTAACACTTTTATTGGAGGCATTGCAGGAACAATAAATACCCCAACATTGTTAGCCACAAAAATAGGTGTAGCTGCTAGTCAAATTAAAGATTTTAAAGTAGTTGGTAATGATATTCATTTTAAAATAAATATAATTTATCAAATACCTTCTAATGCTTTTAATGGAAATACTAATATTACGTATTTTAATGATTCCGAAGGATATGTAAATTCATTAGGAACAAGGTCATTCTACAACTGTACTTCCTTGTTGGATTTTACTGCAGACAGCGTAGAATCGATAGGCGAGTCGGCTTTCTACAATTGCACATCAATAACAAGTTATAGATTTCCTAAAGTTACAACTATTGAAAGCC
>NZ_JAVAMB010000012.1 GCF_030730925.1 Flavobacterium sp. DG2-3
TAGTGCGATTCCTCCTTCGTCGGAATGACAAAAAACACGAAAAGAGTCAATAAAATAAATTTATAAAAAAATTAAACGTAAAGCTTTGTCACCCTGAGCGGAGTCGAAGGGCACGCAAGAAGCTCCGCAATCTTTGTCGAATCACTAGTGCGATTCCTCCTTCGTCGGAATGACAAAAAACACGAAAAGAGTCAATAAAATAAATTTATAAAAAAATTAAACATACAGTTTTGTCACCCTGAGCGGAGTCGAAGGGCACGCAAGAAGCTCCGCAATCTTTGTCGAATCACTAGTGTGATTGCTCCTTCGTCGGATTGACAAAAAACATTGAACAAAATAATAACATCAACAATAAAAAAATGATTTCTTTTTTAATCTTTTTAGGCGTTTTTCTGTTTATGGAATGTGTTACTTGGCTAACACACAAATACGTAATGCACGGTTTTATGTGGTATTTTCACGCCGATCATCACCAGCCGAAATATGAAAACACCTTCGAGCGCAATGATATTTTCTTTGTCATTTTTGCCATTCCGAGTATTGTGCTGTTTTATTTTGGCGTTCAAGGCGGGTTCAATTATCTGTTTTTTGTCGCCTGCGGAATCACGCTTTATGGAGCCTGCTATTTCCTAATTCACGATGTCTTGATTCATCAGCGTTTTAAATGGTTTAAAAACACCAAAAACAAATACCTCATCGGACTCAGAAAAGCACACAAAATCCATCACAAACACCTTCAAAAAGAAAAAGGAGAATGTTTCGGAATGCTGTTCGTGCCTTTTAAATATTATAAAATGTAGCATTATTTGAGCGTAATTTTTAAACACATAGAACATAGAAATAAAGACAGCGAAAAAGGCGTTCACTTGCATATTCTATATTTAAAAACCATATAAGTCATATAAGTTCATTTAATTCAAAACTTGATTTTCTTATATGACTTATATGGTGAGAATAAATACACAGTTTGGGATTTGGAATTTAAAAAATTTGGAATTTATAAAGTTTATGAAATTATACAAAATAGTAACCGTACAGCATATAAACGCCAGCATAGAAGAATGTTGGGATTTTTTCTCAAGTCCAAAAAACCTTCAGACGATCACTTTGGATAACATGAATTTCCAAATTCAAGATTATGACGGCAAGCGAATGTATCAGGGACAGATCATTACCTACACTTTAAAACCGCTTTTCGGAATTAAAATGTCTTGGGTTACCGAAATCACGGCTTGTCAAGAAAACGAATATTTTGTCGACATTCAGCAATTCGGACCTTATAAACTCTGGCATCACAAACACTTTTTCGAACCAGTTCCAGATGGTGGAACAAAAATGACAGACATTGTGCATTACGCCCTTCCCTTCGGAATTTTAGGCAGAATCATGAATAAGCTAGTCGTACAAAACAAACTCAAAAGCATATTCGAATACAGACACAACAAAATCGAAGAATTATTTAATTCCAAAAAAGTTTATTAGCAAAATTTTATAGCCACGACCCGAGCGATAGCGAACAGGCGAAGCAATTCACGAATTTTTTTTTATATGCTGTGTGTTTATAAGCCACGAATTTCACGAATTACACTAATTTTTTCCAAACTGAGACAAAAAAAACGTGAATTCTTGGGAAATGAAAAAAATGCTGCTACTACCCGAGCGATAGGAACGGGCGAAGCAATTTCACTAATTATTTGTGCGCTAGATAATAAAAATTCGAGAAATTAGTGCAATTCGTGGCAAAAGAAAAAGAAAAAAATCCTTTCCAATCCTTTTAATCTGTGGCAAAAAATACACAAAGCATATCAAAAAAAATTCGTGAATTTGTGGCAACACACACAGCATATCAAAAAAATTAGTGTAATTCGTGAAATTCGTGGCAAAAGAAAAAAAACAAAACAATGACAAAACAAAAAGTTACCCTTTTCTGGTTTAGACGTGATTTGCGTCTAGAAGACAACACAGGATTATTTCACGCTTTACAATCCGATTTTCCTGTTGTTCCTTTATTCATTTTCGATGATGAAATTTTAGAACACCTTCCAAAAAATGACGCCAGAGTAACTTTTATTTACGATACACTCGAAAAAATAAACTCCGAATTACAAAAACTAGATTCTTCTATTTTAATCAAAAAAGGAAAAACAAAAGAAGTCTGGAAATCACTTATTGAAGAATTTGACATTCAATCGGTTTTCTTCAATAAAGATTATGAGCCGTTTGCCATCAAACGTGATACTGCTATCACAACTTTATTAAAAGAAAATAATATCGAATCTTTCTCGTATAAAGACCATGTAATTTTCGAAGAAAAAGAAATCACAAAAGCAGACGGACTTCCCTATACCGTTTACACACCTTATAAAAATAAATGGCTAGAAAAATACCATCTTTCTGGTTCTGCTCCAGAATATGATTCTGTTCCATTTCAATCGAACTTTTCAAAAAACAAATTCCAATTTCCAAAATTAGACGCAATTGGTTTCGAAAGAAGCACCATAAAAGTACAGCCTCATAATTTAACTCAAATTGCCAATTATAAAGAAACCAGAGATTTTCCTGCCTTAGACAGCACCTCTTATCTTTCTCCGCATTTGCGTTTTGGAACCGTTAGCATTCGAAAATTAGTAAATTGGGCCAACCGAAAAAATCAGACTTTTTTAAGCGAATTAATCTGGAGAGAATTCTTTATTCAGATTCTGTTTAGTTTCCCAAATTGCGTCAATCATAATTTCAAATCCAATTACGACGGAATTCAATGGCGCAATAACGAAGAAGATTTCAAACGCTGGTGTTCCGGAACAACTGGATACCCAATGGTTGATGCCGGAATGCGCCAGCTCAACGAAACGGGATATATGCACAATCGCGTGCGTATGGTCGTGGCTAGTTTTTTGTGCAAACATTTACTCATCAATTGGCAATGGGGCGAAGCTTATTTTGCCGAAAAATTGTTAGATTTCGAATTGGCATCCAACGTTGGCAACTGGCAATGGGCAGCGGGAACTGGCTGCGACGCCGCGCCGTATTTCAGAGTTTTCAATCCGGAAATTCAACAAAAGAAATTTGACGAAAAAGGCGAATACATCCGAAAATGGATTCCAGAGTTTGATTTGGGTTACAACGAACCAATGGTGGATCATGCTTTTGCCAGAGATCGCGCGATTGCAACTTATAAGAAGGGAATCTTGAAATAAATTCCAAATTTTTAAAATTCCAAATCCAAGTGGCTGGATTTCAGAAAATATTGAAATAAATTCCAAATTTTTTAAATTCCAAATTCCAAGTAAACCTGTCAGTTTTTTTAGCTCAACGTATGTCTTCCTGAGCGGAGTCGAAGGACCGCAAAGAGAGGACGCACAGTTCAGATAATGCGCGCGCTCCTTCTCCCGAAGACTCGGGACGCTCAGGAAGACATACGTGTATGAAAGTTTGGACTAAAGAAAAAATCAGTCTAAATCAGCGTTTTCGCGAAAGCGAATCTGTCTCATCCGCGTGCCAATAAACAGAAAATAAAACTAAACCTTTTCGCTTTCGCTATAGGCAATTTTATCTTCCATCAGCACAATAATCTTTTTTAAACTTTCTATGGTTTCTTTTCGGGATTCTGCGAGATCTTTATAGGCAAGGTCAGATTCTGGCATGTTTTGCAAAGAATCAATTTCAGCCCTTATCATGGGCTCAATACCTTTTATAAGCCATTCGCAGCTGTAGGCAGGAAAATTTTCTACAAGGTTTAAAAGCCATTTTGATTGTATGTCACTATTGTGCGCTATAGCCCGTGACAGCACACCCTTACTAGCTCCGATTGTCAGCTCGAGCTTAGTGATTGTAATACCTTCATTCTTCGCCAATAATTTAAGGCGCTCTAAAATAGGATTCATTATACAAAATTACCCTCCAATAAAATTATTTATATAAAAAGATACTTTTTTTTAGTTGCAAAATTTTAAACCAATGAATAAACACACAAAAGTACAATAAAAAGTTTTATGTCGGAATTTATTTACGCATAAGCTTTTATAAATATTTATTGAAAATGATTATTTAAAAATCCAAAACAGGATATAATTTACAACTATAGTAAAATTATTATAAACTGAATTATAATTCTATTAAAAATCTAATAAAAGCAAATCTGCTAAAACAGCCATTTTTACTTGGTAATTCCAATAATTTAGCCACGTTAAAATTATAATTAAACACCAAAAAGTAAGAAATTATCATCTAAAAAATTTGACAGATTAAAATTATCAACTAACTTTGTAACGATTTTTAAAACAATAAAGTGATGAATACTAATAAGAACAAAATTTACAAATCTTATGATTCAAATATTTTAGAAGCGTTGTTTTTAAAATATAAAGTTTCTAAGTACTATATCCGTCAATCTATTAGCGGAGCAGTTAGTGGTATTAAACCCGATAACATTAAAAGAGATTATGCTAAGATGGTTAAAGCCAACGAACAGACCATTGCTAACCTTTTAAGGAATGTATCAGAATAGCTTTTCTCAGAATTAACATATTTTTTCAAACAAAATAAACAGCAAGCATACAAAACAATATTTCCGTTTTCTATTTTCCATTTCAACAGACGCTGTTTTTAGTTTCTCTTCAATATCTAATAAAATTCAATCCTACACGCTATTTCCATAAGAGAGGTACGACATTTTTATATCCGATACAGAAATAAAAAAATTGCCATTTTGTATAATTATCAACATGAAGAAGATAATTATCTTATTTTAATAGTATAAAAACTTTTAAAGGTTATTCAACTTTCATTGCCGAAGTAATTTTGCGCTGTAATTAAACCTGATAAGCAACCGCTTATATTTTAATTTTAGTAACAAAATAACATTCATCATGAAAAAGAATTTTATCTTTATTTTATTAACAGGAATTTTATCCTTAAGCCAAGTAAATGCCCAAATGGCAATACCTGGAAAAAAAGCCCCAGATGACTCCTCTATATTAGATCTTAACTCCACAAACAGAGGACTATTAGTACCTAGGATAAGTATACCTAGTCTTACAGACAAAAGCATTATTAACGGAGGAAACCCTGTAAACAGTTTACTGGTTTATAATACCAATACCGCCCTTACAGGAGGAGCAGGATTTTACTTTTGGAACGGAACCACTTGGAATAAATTAATTACAGGTGCCGATGCAACTGGCGATAACCTGGGTAACCATACCGCAACTACAACTCTTAATCTAAACGGAAACAGAATTAATAATATTTACGATAGTTACTTTAAAGATCAGGTAACTGACAATAATAGCACGTATGGATTGTACAAAAACGCAGGTGTTTTTGGAATTTACTCTAGTAAAAATAGCGGAAACGATTTAACCATTAATGAAAATACCCGTAAGACTACGGTTAACAATTTAGCAATTTCTAAAGGCACAGACGGCACTGCTCCTGCTACTGGTTCTATCGCAACTGCTGCAGATGCTAACGGTAACATAATCTGGAAGTCTGCTGCCTCTATTGGAGCAGGTGATAATCTGGGTAACCATACCGCAACGCAGGATTTAAACATGTCTACTAAAGACATAAATAATGCGACAAATATCAATGCCAGCAAGAAGGTAAGCATTGCAAATGGACAGCTTTCTTTTGACCAAGTAGTAACTGGAGACAAAATATGGATTTATGGAAGTAAAGACATGACTAAAATTGCAACAGAGGGTGCATACAACTTGGTAAATCATTCTGGTGACGTTGCTTGGGCCAACTCAGGTCAGTTTACTTGGAAAACCATTGATGCTAATAAAGCATGGGTACAACGTATGGCTCTTGACAATAGCGGTACTCTTACTATTTCTAACAAACTAAATGCACAACAAGCACAAATAGCAAAAGGTACAGACGGCACTGCTCCTGTAGCTGGTTCTATTGCAACTTCTGCAGATGCTAACGGTAACATAATTTGGAAATCTGCAACTTCTATTGGAGCTGGTGATAATTTGGGTAATCATACCGCTACTACAACGCTTAATCTAAACAGAAATAGAATTGATAATATTTACGATGCTTACTTCAAAGACCGATCAACAAATAACGACAACACTTATATATTGTACAAAGAATCAGGCAATTTTGGTATTTACTCTAGCAAAAATAGCGCAAACGATTTGACAATTGAAGAAGCAACCCGCAAAACTACAGTTAATAATTTAGCAATCTCTAAAGGTACAGACGGCACCGCTCCTGCTGCTGGTTCTATTGCAACAGCTGCAGATGCTAATGGTAACATAATTTGGAAATCTGCTGCCTCTATTGGAGCTGGTGATAACCTAGGTAACCATACTGCAACGCAGGATTTAAATATGGCGACTAAAAACATTACAGCCGCTACAAATATAACCGCTACAGGAAAAACAACGACAAATACAGCGCAAATTAAATTGGGAACAAATAATAAAGCACCTCAAGCAGGAGATGTGGCAACATCTGCAGACGCTTCAGGTAATGTGATCTGGACAAAACTGGAAGATTTTGGCGCTATAGTATACACTAGTGCCACCGTGGCTCCTGGTGCTTCTTACACATTTAATCTTACTGCTGATCCAAAATTCTCAAATTTCACTATTAGCAGTGCAGATGGCTGTACTGTACCGATGATTATAAATCTTGCCACATATTATAATGGTATGGCCTACACAGGAGGTTCTGGAGCTGGAAATCCCTATACAGTAACTAATACTAACGGTTACGCCACAGGTTTAAAATTTACAGGTTCTGCTACGACTTGCCAAGATGGAGGTAATAGTACACAATTTGATGTCACAATATTAAAACAAACTGGTAAACTTATAATTACCAATAATGGAAACGTAAATAGAGTTTATGAGATGAGGCAAAAAATTAATTAATCAAATGATCTTTAAAAGTTATCTTTCCATTAGAGATTAAAATGAATCTTCAACTATAATTTGGATAAAAAAGGTTGCATTGTGTATCTTACATAATGTAGCCTTTTTACTTTTTTCAAATCAAATAATTATTTTATTCTCTAGCAGGCTTTGCTGATTTGGCAGATTTGTAATTTAGATTTTTATAATTGAAGAAAAAGGATCGCTCGCATTGTGCATATGTGCGATTCTTCTCCTGAAACTTAAAGATCGCTCAAAAAGACACACACAGTATATAATTTTAAGGCTAAACAAATAAAAAAAATCCAAATTCCAGTTCTAAGAAGATTGGAATTTGGATTTTTTTATTTTGGAATTTTAAACTTTAATATTTCAAATAATTATCTACTACAATTTTAGCTTTCAAATCGAACATTAAATTATACAAACCAAAGAAAGTACGATTCATGTAAATAAAGTGCTTAGAGCCACGATTTCCGTTCATTTTTTTAAGATTGGTATCTTCTGAGAAACGTTTTCCTAATTCGGCGATCGCGTTAAAGAATTTTTCATCGGCAAAATCGAAAGTTTCGTTTTGGAAAGGTTTTGTAAAAAGCGATAATAAATCATGAAACATTTCGGTGAAATATTCAATTTCTGCAGGTGTATCATCTTGACGCAGAATTTCTAATTCGAATAATTTTTCGTTGAAAAGTTTCTCGTCTGTAATTACATTTTTATTGATTAATTCGAAATACGGAACATAAAAATCTTCTGGAATCTGTTTCATACAGCCAAAATCCAAAGCTATCAATTGGTTTTGATTGTCGACCAAAAAATTTCCTGGATGCGGATCTGCATGTACTTTTCGTAAAACATGGATTTGATACATATAAAAATCCCAAAGCGCCTGCCCTATTTTATCGCCTACTTCCTGATCGGTATTTTGGGCGGTGAATTCAGAAAGGTGAATTCCCGTCATCCAATCCATGGTTATGATTTTCTCTGAAGAAAACTCTGGGTAGTAATTCGGAAATTTAATGTTTTCTATTTTACCGCAAGCATCAACCACTTCTTGACTTTGTTTCAATTCCAGCAAATAGTTTGTTTCCTCAATCAGTTTGTCTTCAACTTCTTTAAAATATTTATCAGAATCTTTTCCTTGAAGATTAAACATTCTAATCGCAATGGGTTTTACCAAAGCCAAATCTGAGGATATACTATTGGCAACTCCAGGATACTGAATTTTAACCGCCAGTTTTTTATCATTTTTCTTTGCCAAATGCACCTGACCAATACTAGCTGCATTTACAGAATTTGGGTTGAATTCGTCAAAAATTTCATAAGGTGTTTTTCCGAAATTGCTTTTAAAGGTTTTTAAAACCAATGGCGCAGAAAGCGGCGGAACAGAAAATTGTGACAAAGAAAATTTCTCTACATAAGCCTGAGGCAAAAAGTTCTTGTCCATGCTCAGCATTTGAGCCACTTTTAAGGCGCTTCCTTTAAGGCTTTTTAGTCCGTCGTAAATATCTTCGGCGTTGTTTTCATTCAATTTATCGCGAGTCAGGTCAGGATTTACTATTTTCTCGGCATAATGTTTTACATAGTTTACGCCAATTTTAGCTCCAGTCTGAACCAGTTTTCCCGCTCTTTCAATTTTTGAAGTCGGAATATAATCTATCGTTTTCATTATCTGCTGTGTACTTTTTCTTTGAACAAAAATTTTCCGAAATCAATCAGATGATTCATCGGTGCCACATTCATCAATTCAAATGAAGCATTAACCGATTTTTCAATAAAAATATCCGTTTTCTCAAAAGCAGGAGATTCGTCTTCCATCCAGAATTTGATCGTCAGCATTAATTGCAGCCAAGACGATTCTTCAATGGCTTTTTCCTGAAACTTCTGAAATCTTTCTTGTTCTAATCTATAATCGTCGGTTAAAATTTCAGAAACATATTCCTTAAAGCTATTGCGAAGCGTTGTTAGCTGCACTAAATTCTTAATCGGGTTTTTATCTATTTTAAGCGATTGCAAAACATAACTTCTGTTTGCTGTCAGGATTTCGAAGAAAGTAAAATAAAAGCTCAGCATTTTATTCTTCATGTCATATTGCTGGTATTCTTCATTCTTGTGAAGTAGATTCACCGTGTTTTCAAAAAACAGTCGGAATATTTCTTTTTCTAAACCTTCTAATGTTCCAAAAAATGCATAAAATTCGGCTTCTGTAAAATCATTTTCTTTAGCAAAATGATAAACCGATTTCGGTTTTTGTCCTTTTTCCAGAACTTCTTCCATATATTTTGAAACGATATCGTCTTTGGTAATTACCTTCTTTTTAGTCGCCATCTTATTAAAATTTAGAATTTGCCATAAAGGTAAACATTGTTTAAGTACCTTTACTCTTCCTTAAACATTATACACTGTTAAATATATTATAAACTATTATGGCTCAAAATGTTCTACTAACGGGCGGAAGCGGTTTTATCGGAAAACATTTGACAGATGTACTGATCGAAGCAGGTTTTACTGTATCGGTTTTGAGCCGTTCTGATAGAGAAAATACGCCAAGGGTTTCGTATTACAAATGGGATATAAAGAAAAATTATATTGACAAAAATGCGATTCTCAATGCCGATTATATTATTCATCTTGCAGGCGAAGGAATTGTCGAAAAAAGATGGACCAAAAGACGCAAAAAAGCCATTATAGAAAGCCGCGTACGTCCTGTAGAAATGATTTATTCGGTTTTGGAAATGAATAATAAAAAACTGGAAGCGTTTGTTTCTGCTTCTGGAATCGGAATTTATGGTGCCGTTACGAGTCATAAAATCTGTACCGAGAACACGCCACCAGCTGATGATTTCCTTGGCATAACTTGCCAAAAATGGGAAGAGGCCGCAGATAAAATTGGTTCGTTAAACATTAGAACGGTCAAAATTAGAACGGGTATTGTTTTAGGAAAAAACGAAGGTTTCTTAAAAAAAATGATTCCGACCTTTAAATCTGGTTTTGGTGCGGTTCTGGGTTCGGGCAAACAATACTTGCCTTGGATCCATATTGAAGATTTGTGCCAGATTTATTTAAAAAGCATTGTAGACACCAAACTAAAAGGCGCCTACAACGCTTGTGTAACAGACAATACGACCAATTCCCGATTTTCTAAAATTATGGCTAAACTGTACGATTATACGATATGGCTGCCTAAAGTTCCGCCGTTTGTATTAAAGATTTTACTTGGTGAAATGAGCATTGCAGTCTTAACGGGACAGCGTGTTTCGTCAGAGAAAATTCAGAAAACAGGTTTTGAATTTCAATCTACCGATTTAGAAAAAACTTTAATTAGCTGTATAAAATAGCTTCTTCATGAAACGCGGATGACACGGATTCGCTTTGCGAAAACGCGGATAAAAACGGATTTTTTTTAAATAAAATCAGTATAAATCTGCGTCTTTGCGATAGCAAATCCGTGTCATCTGCGTTCCATTTACGCAACCCGAAAAAAAATTATTTTAAAGTCAGCATGGTTTCATCGCTGCGTACTATTCCCGTCAGTTCTGTATTGGCCGTTTTAGCAATTTTTGACGCAATAGAATTCGGAATGCGAATATTAAAATCGGATACCGCAATAGGAAAATCGGAGATAACCTGAATGCCTTCTGGAACTCTTTTAATCAAAGCATTTACGATAATCTCTTTTGATTTGCCTCGTAAATTCAATTTTCCTTTTATCTGATATTGCTTTTCGGTTTCATTGATATCTTTCAAATCAAATTTTTCAATCTTTCCTTTAAATACGGCTTTAGGATAACGATTGCTTTCCATGTAATTGTCATTGAAATGCTCTTGCATAAGATTCAATTTAAAACGAAAATCTTTGATTACAACAGTACAGATAAAAGTACTAGTTTTAGGCTCTAAAAGTATGGCAACTTGTCTATTTACAGCGGTCACTTCTTCGTACAGCGGAACAGACGCTTCAAAGTTTATTGTCCCTGTACTCGTAAAAAATTTGTCTTGGGCAATGACAGTAAAGGCGGTAAAAAGTAAAAATAATAAAGTAGTTGTTTTCATAATCGTCTGCATTTAAACAATTATGTCATTCAATTTATTCTGACTAAGAAAAAAAAGGAAATCAGATTCTAAATTAATCTGAAAAATTGAACGGCAATACTCAGTGAAAAAATTCCGTAACCCAATAATTACACTTAAAGTTACGGAATTTTTGCACGCAAAGTTTTGGAACTTATGCTAAATATTTGTGAATGTTTTTCTCTTGTAAAATGAGAATTGGCAGATGTGAAATGTTTTTAAAATCTTCTTTTTACCATAGAGTAAATTCCATAGATAAAAAACAAAAACAATGACACAAGAATCATGAAATGTTTCCACGAAATGATAAAATAAGTATCGTGAATATTAACATCAAGTGTTTCATCTCCTTTATAAAAGCCAAAACTTAAAAGAAAGACTATTAGCGCTAAAAATAAAAGATACGGTTTTCTTTGTATGTAGTTCATTTCAAAAATTACCCTTTTACCTCTGTACAAATCTCAATCAAAAATCCGTTTAAATCTCTTGCGTAGGCCACAATTTGTCCCCACGGTTTTTCAACCGGTTCTGAAACCATAATGGCACCAAAAGAAGTGGCTTTCTGCAGAACTTCGGGTACATTTTCTGTTATAAAACCAATTTCGATAGCAAAAGGTTTATCTTCTAAACTGCTTTCGATAAAACCATCAGGCAGATTTTTTGCCGCTAGTTTTTTAGAAGCAAAAGAAAGTGTTGTTTCTCCCGTAATTAATTCGCCATAATCATTTTCTGGCGAGACAAATTTTCTCGAAAATCCAAATGCGTTTTCATAAAACGAAATAGATTCTTCGACATTTTCAACGTATAATATTGTATATCCAAACTTGACCATATTTTCTAGTATTTAATGTGTGAAATAAATATAAGAAAATTTAGCTGATTTCTAAAAGAACATTGTATTTTTCTAGGCTTGCCAAATCTTCTATCGAATTGATGTTGGCCAATTTTTCGTGTTCTTCGACTTCTTTTCTAACTTCGATATGTTTTATTGCTTTTCTAAAACGGCGTATTTCTTGCAAATTAGACAAAATCAATCCTGGAACTTGAACGCTTTTTCCTTCTTTGTCTTTAGCAACCATTGTAAAATAAGACGAATTACAATGTTTGATAACACCTGTCTGAATATTTTCTGCTTCAACGCGAATTCCGACTACCATAGAACTTCTTCCGACATAATTTACAGAAGCTTTCATGGTTACCAATTCTCCAACTTCAATGGGTTTTAGAAAGTTTACGGTATCTACAGAAGCAGTCACGCAGTAATTGCCGCTGAATTTTGATGCCGATGCAAATGCAATCTGATCTAATAATTGTAAAATATATCCTCCGTGAATTTTTCCGCTAAAGTTGGTATGCGAAGGAAGCATCAATTCTGATATGCTCACTTTTGATGAAGAAACGGGCTTAAAATCTGTACTCATGTTTTTGTTTTTGGTGTTTTTATTTTAAACCATATAAGTTATATAAGATATTTTTAAGTTTTGAACTGAATAAACTTATATGGTTTGTTTTTTTGTTTTTTGATTAGCTGTATATTTTTTTAAACACATAGGAACATAGATTTTGTTTTTCTTGAAAAGAGTAAAAGAAAGAAACTAGTTTCTAACACATAGAACTATGTGTTTATTCTCACCATATAAGTCATATAAGAAAAAGTAAGTTTTGGATTAAGTGAACTTATATGACTTATATGGTTTATTTTTTTAAACACAGCGCTATGTGTATTTATGCAAGTGAAACGCCTTTTCCTCCAATCTCAATTTCTATGTGTCTATGTGTTTAAATTATTTATTTTAATTTTTTTTCAGTTTGAGTGACATGAGATGCCCTTCTCCCGAATTCTCGGGACGCTCAGAGAGACAATCGCATTAATCACATTTTGTCAGGCTGAGCGGAGTCGAAGCCCTTTGTTGCATCGCCTTCTCATATGCCCTTCGTCGCTTAGTCAGACATCGCATTAAATAAACTTATATGACTTATATGGTTTATTTTTTTAATTCAGCAATTCATTTTCCTCTGAACTGGCTCTCGTGATAATCGCATCAGGAAGTGATTTCTTGGCTTTTGCTCCCATTTTTTTCAGTCTTTCTACGCTTGAAATCAGGTTTCCTTTTCCTTCTACCAATTTGTTCATCGCACTTTCGTATTCTGTTTTGGTGTCTTTTATTTTATTTCCAATTCGAACTAAATCAGATACAAAACCTTCAAATTTATCGTATAACGCGCCTGCCTGTCTTGCAATCTCTAAGGCATTTTCTTGCTGTTTCTGATTGGTCCACATGCTGTCTATTGTTCGTAAAGTTGCTAAAAGCGTGCTTGGGGTTACAATCACAATATTTCGGTCAAAGGCTTTGGTGTACAAAGACGGATCTTCGTTTAAAGCAATCGCAAAGGCAGGTTCCATCGGAATAAAAAGCAGTACAAAATCTGGACTTTCCATTTGATATAAATCATGATAATTTTTACTGCCCAATTGGTCCACATGTCTTTTGATGGAAATGACATGTTCTTTAAGGAATTCTATTTTTAAAAGTTCCGACTCTTCATTGACCCATTTTTCATACGCTGCTAGCGAAACTTTAGAATCGACAATCATTTTCTTGCCGTCTGGAAGATTTATAATAACGTCTGGAAAAACGCGGTTTCCTTCTGCGTTGGTAAAACTCTGCTGTACTTCGTATTCTCTTCCTTTTTCTAATCCTGATTTTTCTAAAACACGTTCCAAAACCAATTCGCCCCAATTTCCCTGCATTTTGCTGTCACCTTTTAAGGCTTTGGTCAGGTTTAAGGTTTCTTTGCTCATTTGCGCGTTCATTTCGCTCAAACCAATAATTTGCTGACGAAGCGCCGCATGATAATCAATACTTTCTTTGTGGGTCTGTTCTACTTTTTGTTCAAACACCAAAATTTTATCCTGCAGAGGCGTCAGGATATTTTTCATATTAACGGTATTTTGTTCGGTAAACTTAGCCGATTTTTCTTCTAAGATTTTATTGGCGAGATTTTCAAACTCTTTGGTAAATTTTTCTTGAAGTTCGCTGATTTCGTTTTTCTGTTCTTTATGGCGTTCCCATAAATTTTCAAAATCAACTTCTTTTTTAGAAAGCTGAATCGCCAGACTGTCTTTTTCTGTTCGAATGTTTTCTTTCTCAGCATTGTTTAGCTGCAATTGTTTTTGCAAATTATTTTTTTCGTTTTCAAACTGCTCTTTCTGCATCTTCAATTGACCGTTTAACGCATTCAATCGTTCTTCTGAAATGACTTTTTCAGACTGAAATTTGGATCCAGAAAGCATTCTGCCTACGTAGATGCCTATAAAAAGCGCTACAACAAAACCTAATAAAAACGGTATATAATCAGACATAACTAAGTTTATTTTACGTAAAAGTACGCAATAATACGTAGTACTTAGTTTTAAAAACAGAAATTTCACTAATTCATTTTTAATCCAAACTAAACCAACATTTTAATTTTTTTTAAAAAAAATTGCACCTCAACGCAACCATTCTTTTAAACGGCTATCTACAAGATATAAACCTATTTAAATAATTATGAAAAAATTAATGCTTGGCTTGTTTGTAGCCTTCGGATTCAGCGCCTGTTCTCTTAATGATGGAAATAACTATGTAGACTGTGGTGCCAATACTGTTGTAAATTTTACTGGTTTTCCTTTCGCATGTAACTATAGTGTAAAAAATATGCCAAATAATCCTGCTGTAGCAGTTATTGCTTCTCAGGAAAAAATGGATGAGTTCTTTTCAAAACATGCTAACAGCTGTCCTGTTGCAAGTGATCCTAACATTGATTTTACCAAACAATATTTAGTTGGAATTTTTGCTGGCGCTAAACCTACAAGCGGTTATGATATCGTAATTAGTTCGATTGTTGAAAATAATTGCGAAATTGTAGTGAACTACCACGAAAAAGCTCCTGCTACAGGCGAAGTGGTTACACCTTCTCCTACCTATCCTTATGATTTTGTTTTGATTCCGAAAACATCAAAAGGAATGATTTTTAATAAAACAACAGAAACTTCAGACAACATTGTTATCGGAAGCTTTAACAGCAATTGTACTGGTGGCGACTGCCAAAAATTCTTCCAGATTAACGATTACAATACTTTAAAATTCTTAAATGTTGCAGCTGGACAGTATGATTTTAATCAGTACAAATACACTCCAACAATTAAAAAAGGTGAATATACTTTATTCCTAAAAAGCGTTCCTGCTGAAATTTTAGCTTTAAAAGGCCAAACTAAAACTTACGGTTCTCCAGATGCTGCAGATCAAGGCGGAATTTATTTTGAGCTACGCCAAGGAGCAAGCGTAACAAAAGTTTTTATCGATAATAATGATACGCAAGATCAAAGTGCGGATATCAAACTTTTCAAAAAAGCAATTCAAGAAAAAATTACAAGTTTAAAATAATACCATCATGAAGAAACTTTTATTGTCTTTTACTGTCTGTTTTCTTTTAACATCGATGATGCCTGTAGACGCTTCTAAAGAGGCTGCAGCAGGATCTATAGTAAACACTTGGATTTGGGAAAAATCTATAGGAGGTTCTACTAATCCTTATGTGGCAACGCCAAAAACAATTGGATTTACCAAGAAAATTGTCTTTACAGAAAATGGAAGGGTTATTACGTATAAAAACAATGTAGAAATAAGAAATAGCGCTTATCAAATTGAAAAAGGAAAGGGATATTTTGACCAGTCAGAACATGACCTAATTACGTTTGAAGGCAAAACTTACGTGATAGAAAACCTTGACAATCAAAACCTAACAATTGTAAGCAACAATCAGGAAGGTAGTCGAACTATTTTTAAAAGATAGTTTTGTAAGCTATTTAAAACTATTTTTGCAAAATCAAATTTGAACCATTTCTTGAAAGACGAGTTAGAAAAATACATCAAACTGTGCATGAAAAATGACAGGGAGGGACAGCTGAAAATTTATCAGCTGTTCTCTCCTGTTTTGTATGGTATCTGTTTGAAGTATATGAAGAATGAAGATGACGCGAAGGACGTTTTTCAGGAAGCTTTTGTAATTGCGTTTCAGAAAATAAGCCAGTATAAGTTTGAAGGAAGTTTTGAAGGCTGGCTGAAACGGATTTTTATAAACAAACTCATCGAAACTTTAAATAAAAAGAAAAAAGAGAGTTTCTTTTTAGATGTTTTTGATCCCGACACCGATTTTGTCGAAGAAGAGGAACTCGAAGCGATACCAATAGAACAGGAAAAACTGCTAGAGTACATTCGGGATTTACCAGATCAATATCGGACGGTTTTTAACTTGTATGTATTTGAAAAAATGAAACATCGGGAAATCGCCGAACTATTAAAAATCTCCGAAGGAACATCAAAATCAAATTTAAATCGCGCCAAACATATATTACAAAAGCGAATTTTGAGCATAAAAAATTTTAAAACAGCATGAAGAAGCATAAAATAGAAGATATTTTTTCATCAATGGAAGACTTTTCCACTGTTCCGCCACCGGAATTATGGAGTCAGATTGAAGAAAAACTAGACAAACCTAAAAAGAAGAAGAGAGTTGTTCTTTGGTGGTCGGCTGCTGCATGCTTATTATTAGGGTTGCTTCTGCCTACAATTTTACATTTTACTGCTTCGCCTGAGAATATCAATCTTAACAACGGCGTTTTACAGAATAGTACAAATAGTGTTGTTCTTGACAAAAAGACAAATGATGCTAACGACAAAAATCTAGATCAAAATAGAAATAGCAGCAAAACAGCTGATTCTTTAAACGAAAATTCTGCTATAAAAAATCAATTCAATACAGGATCAGGAATCCAAGTTGAAGAAACTTCTGTAGCGCATTCCAATTCTACAAACAAAAACAATAAAAAAGATTCTAAATACAGTACGCCAAGTACTGCTAATGTTCCGAACGAATCTATTGCATTTGAGAACTCTGTCTCATCAGAAGAAAAAGCTGCTGTGAAATCTTCTAAAAAATCTGTTTTAGAAAACAGTGCTAAATCTTCTAACAGATCTTCTTATAAAGGAGTTTCTGAAGAAAGAGTGGCATTTGGCAAAACAAACCAATTTAATTCGAAAACAGAAAAACAGCTTTCGAACTCTATTTTTGAAGAAAAATTGAATGCTAAAAACAATTCAAATATTGCTTTTAATACTTCAGTTTCAGATGTAAACGCCAATATTTCGAAACAAAATACAGCGAAAACGAAAGCAGTCTACGAAAATACTTCTGCAGAGTTAGCATTTAAAGGCGATTCTAAAGATAATTTGAAAAACAATTTAAAGAATAACTTGAACGACGGCTTCAAAGATAATTCGAAGTTTAATAGTAATGCCTTAACAAAAGTTGATTCGGCACAATTGGCAGAACTTCAGAATTTAGAAAAAGGAATTTCAACTCCAGAAGTGGAGAAAGACAAGAAAGAGAAAAAGGATAAAAAAATTGATCCAAAAGAAAGATGGAATCTTGCTGTTTTTGCCGGTGTCGCTAGTTCTGAAAACACCAAAAACGAGAAAACTTTAGGAAACGTAAACGATTCTAAACAGTCTAGTACGTACGGTGTTAAAACAAAATACAACATCAATAAAAAATGGGCTGTAAGCTCTGGGCTGAAATTTAATGAGTTAGGACAAAGCGTTGCCAATGTTTCGTATGTAAATGCTAAAAACAATGCTCTTTTTGTTCCTGGTGCTTCTTCATTAGTGAGTGATGCGGCTCCGGTAGGAAATAGTTCAGAATACCTTTTTGTATCTAACAGCACAAAAGAAGCTTTGAAAAGTGATAATGTACAGAGTGGAAGTTTGGATCAAAGTTTAAGATATATAGAAATGCCGCTGGAGGTTTCTTACTCTATTTTCAATAAAAATAAAGCTAGCATTAATTTGAATACGGGAGGTTTTGTAGGTAAATTGATTTCTAATAATGTTGCCCTAGACGGACATTCGATTGGAGAAAACATCGATGCGAATGATTACGTTTATGGTTCGACTTTGAGCAGTACGGTTCAATATCGTGTGTACAAAAAAACCAATGTTTTTGTTGAGCCTGCGGTAAATTATTATATCAATCCGTTAAACAGCCAGTCTTTCAACCAGTTTCAATGGGGGTTAAATTTTGGTTTGAATTTTTCTTTCTAAATGAATTTGCAGTACTTTTCAGAAAAAATTCAGAATTCCTTTCTATGAGTATTACTACTGCTTCAGCTGATTTAGTATTAAGTAAAGAAATCATTTTTGACAAAGCCGAATTGCAGTTGGCTTCTTTACAAAAAGAAACCGAAAGTGAAGAATATAGCGCTTTTCGTTTTGTGCTAAACAGCAAAAATATTTGTTATCGTGAAGCGAAAATTACGCCAACCAAAACAGGACAGTTTGTGACGTTATGGAAACGAAATAAAACTGGAATTATTGAACCTTTTGATTATTCTGACAACATTGATTTTGTGATTGTTAATGTTCGAAAAGACGAAAATTGGGGACAATTTGTTTTTCCGAAGAAAATACTATTAGAAAAAGGCATTTTTTCTACTCCAAATAAAGAAGGAATTCGAGCTACAAGAGTTTATCCGCCTTGGAATGAAACTACAAGTAAACAGGCGCAGAAAACTCAGAAATGGCAGTTAGAGTATTTCTTTCTCTTTACCGATCAAAGCAATATTGATTTTAAAGAATTCAAAAAAATATTTGCATAAAAAAAGGCAGTCGTAAAATGACTGCCTTTTGTGCTTTATAAAAACTCTTATTTTTTAATGACTTTATCTTTAAAAATCACTTTATTGTTTTCCGTCACAGTATAGAAATAAACTCCAGAAACTAGATTATTAACCGCAACAACGGCAGTACTTACTTCAGATTCGTTTTTAACGCTAATTGGGTTTCCAATGGCGCGTCCGTTAAAATCGTATAATCTAATTTTTAAATCTCTTCCTTCTGTTGTTTTGATATCAAAATTCAAAACATCTGTAGCAGGATTTGGATAGGCTTTTACGAAATATTTGTTTTTTCCAAAATCAGGTGTAGAAAGCACATCTTGCTTTAAGTCAAAACGAGCAATTACGGGTCCGTGATCTGATGTTGTTGTCGTGTAATTTGCAATGTCATTTCTTGGATCATAAACAGTTGTTGACTCGTTTATATATTGATCAAATAATTCATTAGAAATCATAATATGATCTAAGAATCCACCCGAAGTCAAAAAGCTAAAAGCACCTGCTTGGCTTATCTCTAATGTAAGCGCTTTATAATTACTCGTGTCTGTAACAAAGTTCTCATAAGTTGACGGATTGTTAGTCCCAAAAACAGATTTTTTCACATCATCATTATAATCCCCTAAAATAATTAAATTATCATTTGGGTAATGCGCATCTAAACTGTCTTTAAAAATCTGAGTATCATATTTACGTCTCGTATATGTCGTCATATCAGTTCCGCTATTTGCACGAGCATGAACATCTATAAACTTAATTTCATTTTTAACTCCGTTAAGATTTGTTTCTAAAGTTACGATATAAGGCAAACGTCCTGAAGAGAAGAATCCTGAACTTGGATGCACTGGCGGATTACTTGCAGGTAAAGGATAATTAGCTAAAGTTTTAGTTCCTGCGACTAATTCATCATAAAACTCCTTGAACATTACTCGAGTTTTTTTCAATGTAGCAGTTTGAGTATTATAAATAACTACTAGCTTTTGAGGCGGAAAATTTGGGTCTGAAGTTGGATCCCATGAATATGACCAAATTGGCGAAATAGTTTTATCGAACGTCTTCCCATTTATATTCAATTTCTGAATTAAATCATCTATTGCTGTATCACTAGAAACTTCCTGAACAACATATACGTCAGCATCTAGTTTATTCATTACTTTTGCAACGTTTTCAATTTGCAACGCATTATCTGATGGTCCATTACTAGGATTATCAGAACCAAAAAACTCTAAATTATAAGTAACAACATCAAAAGTTTCTGATTTTGGCAAAGAAGAACCTGTAAGAAATCCAACTTGTTTGCTTAATGATGTTCCCGTTACTGTTAAAGAACCAGATATCTTAAATTGTTTTACAATTGGCGCAAACTTAGCATAAAGTGTTTTACCTGCTGAAGCATCTGTAGAAGTTATTACGATACTTGATGTAAACGAAATATTATCTGCTGAAATTTTGTATGATGCTGGAGCTGTAATTGTAATGTCTCCGTAACCTTCTGCTTTAAAATTAAAAGACTGAGCATCTGACAGTGTATTTTCATTAATTACACCAAAATCTAAAAAAGGATTTAAATCTACATAACCTGTCTCGTCTTTTACAACAAAATCATCAAACGACCATTCAGAGGCAAAGTTTGTACCTCCTTTTGTTGTCTCATAAACCCAAGCCAAATAAGTATGATCTGTTTTATAGTCTGTCAATTTTATATATTGTGATTGTACATAACTTCCTGTAGTTGTTGGGAATTTACCATCAATTTCTGTCCATATAGCAGTATTTGGATCGCTAACTCCATCATAGTTAGTAGAAACCATTAGTTTAAGAGATGGTCCTGCATAGAATTTGCGAGAATAAAAAGATAATAATGGAAATTCTCCAAAATTATTTAAACGTAATTTAGGCGAAATCAACCAATCTTTACTAGCGCCAGCATCTGAATATCCATTAACTAAAACTGCTCCAGCTCCAGAATTCACATTTCTCACGACATTAGTATAAGCCCATTTATTTAAAGGACCTGCTTCATCGTATTGTTTCCAACCACTGTTAGTTAAAACATTAGGATCATTAAAATCTTGCTCGTAAGCATTAATTCCATATCCAGTCAAAGTAACTGTTTTTGTTACTGCCCCGTTTGTTTCATGTGTTATTTGTCCGCTAAAAGCAGAAACTGCATCTGGTGTAAATTTTACATATACTGTTGGAGTTGCATTTGAAGCAAATTCTGAAGGAACAAATGTTATTGAAGATGCAAATGCAATATTATCTTTAGAAATAGTAAAATTTGCAGAAGAAGTTAAAACCATATTATCAGTAAGGTTTGAAGCCTGAACTTGATAACTTAAAGTATTTGAAGCATAATTAAATTCTGCAATTCCTAAATCTAAAGAAGCAATTGTTGTAGATATTTCTGGACTTGCAACACTTAAAGTTGTTGCGTCAACTTTACTTACAACTGTTTGCGTATTATCATAAAGATCTTCTGATATAGAAAAAACAGAATACGTTGTATTTAGATCTAAAGCAGTAAAACTTTTTGAGTATTCTAATGCTGGATCTGTGATATTGAAAAAACCAGATTGTAAAGCAGCATTTCCTGTTGCATCCTGCCCTGCTTTTATTTGTGCAATTGTTGGTTCAGCACTTCCGACAGGTACTAACACATAATATGTTTTTCCTCCTTCATTTATTTTATTAACAAAATCAAAACCAGCAGACAAGATATTAGCCACTTTAGGATAACCTGCATCAGAAATTGGAGCAACATTATCACTTCTAACATCAATATCAGCAATCGCAAAAGCTGGACGAGCGCCTGATCCAGAAACTTGTCTTGTTATCCAACGAATTTGAACAATAGGTTTATCATCACATTCTGTCGGCAATGTTAAAGAAAAATGCTTCGTTTGCATCGGAACTCCAGCGGTTTCACTTGTACGTGTAGTTGTGTTATTTTGAAATAACGTTTCATTCAAGGTTATAAAATTCCCTGTCTCACCAACTCGATATTGCAAAGCCATCTCATTAATACGGTTAGTAGTAGTTCCTGCAACATATGGATTACGAACTACCATTACATCATATTGTACTCGCACTTTTGTATTTTCACTTGTATTTATAGCAAGAGCTATTGTTTGATCAAGGAAGCTTCCAGCATTTAAAAAACCGATTTTTTGATTATAATTATAAATATTTCCTCCATTAGAACTAGCTGAACCACCTGCTGTTAATGGTTTATCAGATGTTACGGTAGTGGTAAAATTTGAAGGCGTTGTTAAGCTTGAACTTGAAGGTGTACTAGCATTCCAACCTTGAATACCATCAGGATAAGTAGTAGGATTATCTACTAATCCTTCAAATTTTTGTTTATAAGGTAAAGACTGAGCCGCTGGCATTGTCTGAGCAAAAAGATTCCCAGAAATGCAACTAAAAAAACATAAAAGAGCCAAAAGATGGCGCGAAAGGTAAAGTTTTTTCATACGTTAAAAAATAGAGTTTTTAGAAGTCAAATTTAGAGTCTTTAAAGTTAAGCCAATATTACAAAACCATAAATTTAACGTTTACTTATTTATCAATATAATTCAATAAAGCCTAACACATTATTAAAGATAATAAAATAAAATCAACAAAAAACAGCTATTACAAAACATTATTCAAAACCAAAAAACACTAGCAAACACTGTACTTCCTACAAATACAGCAGGATTTTAAACTAAAAAAAGCAGTAAACTTTCGCTTACTGCTTTTCCAATTGTTTATGTTATTTACTCTAATAAATACTAAACTGCTGTATAACCTCCATCGGCTATAATATAACTTCCTGTCGTGAAAGAAGATTTTTCAGAACTTAAAAATGTCACCAATTCGGCAATTTCTTCTGCAGTTCCTAAACGGTTCATTGCAGATTTTGCTGCCACGGCCTGCATCATTTCTTTATTTAAATTATCTTTTAAAAGCGCTGTCTCGATATAACCTGGCCCAACAGCATTGCATCGAATATTTTTCTGCGCATATTCTACCGCTATATTTTTCGTTAAACCAACAACTGCATGTTTAGAAGCTGTATACGCTGGACTAAGCGGAGCCGCGACTTGTCCGTGAATCGAAGCGATATTTACGATGCTTCCTCCTCCGTTTTTCTCCATTTGCTCTAATTGGTAACGACAGGCATAAAAAACACCGTTTAAGTTTAGCGCAATAACTTTGTCCCAAGCTTCAGGCTCATATTCTCCTGTTGGTTTAGCCGGCCCTCCCATTCCTGCATTGTTGCAGGCAATATCCAAACGACCGTATTTTGAAACCGTAACCTCAACCATATGTTTATTGTCGCTAGCACTCGACGAATCTCCTTTTACAAAAAAAGCTTCTCCGCCCTTTTCTTTTATTTTATTTACGGTTTCTTCACCGTGCTCTACATTTATATCAGATACTACAACTTTTGCTCCTTCTCGAGCGTACGCTTCTGCAACTGCGCGACCGATTCCTGAACCTCCGCCAGATACAAAAGCTACTTTATTTTCTAAAAGTGCCATTTTATTATATATTTTAAATTGATTCCTCTAATTTACGAAGAACTCAAAGTATACCGAAGCTTTAAAAAGAGTTTACAATAACATTAACGCTTACCGCTAATGTTATGTTATTTGATACTAAATTGACTCGATTTTGCTGAAAATTTCGTATTGTCTTATTCGTCTTCATCCAATTTCATATTCCCGCGATCCTTATGATTATCGGGATGTGAGTTTGGATATCGGTTTGCAGTTATATCTGAATTTCGATCTTTATTCTCTACGGTTTTCTCAGCCTCTTCATCTGTTTTTACTCCACGATTCGAATTTGGATTATCAGAATTAGTCTGATGCACGGCTTTATGAATATCTTCATTTTCATTTCTAGCTCTTTCAACAATCTTTTTATCGCCGTCTCTATCTGTTATCAATTCTCTGTTCAATTTTGCATCTTTTAATTCATCATCGTGCGAAACGTTTTTTCCTTTAGATTCGTCAATATTTTTCTGCGTTCCGTTTATCTTTTTGGTTCCTAAATTATTCGTTTCCATAACAATTTCATTTTAAATTTAATTTATAATATTACGAATTCTTACTCTGAAAAAATTATGACTTCAGAGTACTTTTCTTTTATAATTGCCATCTGCTTTTTATTTTACTATCTTTATTTACAACATTTTACAATTAAACTAAATCCTGACTTATGAATTTCTTTACGATCAAAACCAGCTGGTCTAACGCCGAATTTATCTTAATCAAACTTTGTATGGGTTCTGCATATCTTTTTATCGGAAGTTATTTCCATAACTTTTTTCAAGATTACTATAACATATTATTCATTGTATTTGGCTTCACTGTAATTTGGTTTGTCTACCAATGGCTGAAAAAAATGAAATCACAAACACCGCAATAGGATTTAATTTTAATAAAGGAACTATCTTTGCAAAAAATTAAAAATGCACCGACACTTCATTCTTTTTAAACCTTACGGCTATTTAAGTCAATTTATTTATGAATTAAAAAGAAAGAAGAAGCTTTTGGGCGAACTGCATGATTTTCCTGAAGGAACTATGGCAATTGGAAGATTGGATGAAGATTCTGAAGGTTTGCTTTTGCTGACTACTGATGGCAATATGAGCGAATTGGTTCGCAGCAAAAAAGTAGACAAAGAATATTATGTTCAAGTTGATGGAATAATTACTCCCGAAGCCATAGAAAAATTGCAAAATGGTGTTGAAATCGGCCTTGACGGCGGAAAATACAAAACCAAACGCTGTAAAGCTTCTATGGTAACCGAGATTCCTGATTTTGGTCCTAGAGCAAAAAAAATCAGAGACGAACGCCACGGCCCGACTTCTTGGGCTTCTATTACAGTTCGTGAAGGTAAATTTCGCCAGGTTCGAAAAATGACCGCTGCAGTTGGTTTTCCGACTCTTCGTCTTGTCCGCGTTCGAATAGGAAACGTATATTTGCAAAACCTAAAAGCAGGTGAAGTGCGTGAAGTTTCCGATTTTGAATTAGATAATTAATTAGATAATGTGTCAATTTGATAATTAGATAATTTCAATTCATAACTCATAATTCATAACTCATAATTCATAACTCAAAAAGATGTTAAACGTAGTTCTTGTAGAACCAGAAATACCAAATAATACCGGAAATATCGGAAGATTGTGCGTTGGTACAGAAAGCCGACTTCATTTAATCCATCCGTTCGGATTTGTAATTAACGACAAAAACCTGAAACGTTCGGGATTGGATTATTGGGTTCATCTTGATGTTACCGAATATCAAAATGTGGAAGAATGGATCGCGCAGATTCCAGATCATTCGCGCGTATTTTTAATGAGTTCACATTCTGAAAAGTCCTATTTAGAAAATGAATTTCAAGATGGCGACTGGCTGGTTTTTGGAAAAGAAAGTGTGGGGTTGAGCAAGGAGTTTATGGAGAAATTCGAAAATCATTTAACAATCCCGATGTCTCCGCTTATTCGCAGTTTTAATATTGCTAATTCTGTTGCGTTTGTAATTGGAGAAGCAAAGAGACAAATTGGATTGAAAAAATAACTGTTTCGAAAACCTTGAAGGTCAACAAAAAATTCCTAACTCACAATAAACTTTCCTTTTTCAGCATCAAAAATAATATGTTCATCTTTGAATAAATTGCTGAAACTTCCATTCGAAATTAAATTACAAGGTTCATTTTGTACGATACTTTCTGGCGTCATCATAATCATTTCATCGCTTAGCTGAATCGCCAGATCGATATCATGCGTTGAAAACAAAATACATTTTTGCGTTTCTTGAGTCAGTTTCTTCAATAGTTTGAATAAAGAAACTTTGTGCAGCAAATCTAAATGCGTTGTTGGTTCGTCTAGAATAATTAATGGTGTATCTTGCGCCAAAGCTCGTGCAATTAAAGCTTTCTGCAATTGTCCGTCGCTAATCTGAAAATGCTTTTTTGAAGCCAAATGTTCGATTTGAGTTAACCCCATTGCATCCTGAACTTTCGTGATATCTTCATCAGACAATTTATCAACCCAATTGGTATAAGGCTGGCGACCAAGAGCAACCAATTCAAAAACAGAAAGATTACTTGGCGGCAGTTTTTCGGTTAAAACCAAACTCAGATTCTGCGCCAATTCTAAAGGCTGATAATCGGAAATCTTTTTTTCATTCAAATAAACATTTCCAGATAATGGCTTTTGAATTCCGGTGATGGTTCTCAGCAACGTTGACTTTCCAATTCCGTTTGCTCCTATTAAAGTAATTAATTTCCCCGAAGCTAAATTTAGATTGAGGTTCTCAGCAATAGTCGTAATACCTTTCTTGGATTTATATCCAATCGTTAAATTTGAAGTCGATAGAATTGTTTTCATTGCGGATATTTTTTAACACATAGAAACATAGATTTTATTTTTTTCTCTGAAAGTTAAACTGAAAATTTACTTGTAAATTAACACATAGCCTTTGAGCTTAAAACTTTGGCAATAATTTAAAATATTCATTTACAAATGCCTTCTGGCCTTCTTTGAAGATATTAAAGCAATTAAAGTTAATTAGAACTCCCTTTGGCGCTTTTAAAAGTTTCATATAAGTCATTAATTGTGCTTCATATATAGGATTTAGTTCTGATGAGGCTTTCAATTCTAGAACTAAACAGTTTTCAATAAATAAATCACATTTTAAATTCGCACTTAATTCTTTATCTCTGTAAATTAATGGCACATTCATTTCTGTAAAAAAATTTATTCTGCGATAACTCAGTTCTTCTTTCAAACATTCGTGATAAACACTTTCTAGCAATCCTTTTCCAATAGCTTTATGCACTTCAATACATGCACCAATTACATTAAAACTTAATTCATCTAAATATTTCTGTGTAATCATTACCTTCAATTTTAATGACACTTTCTAAATTACCGCAAAGGCTATGTTTATTTCAAAAAAGTGAAACGCCTTTACTAAGCTTTCTAAATCTATGTCTCTATGTGTTTAAAAATTAAAGATAATAAATTTTGTAAGTTTTTACCTAAATATTTCTTTTTCTAACTAAAAGCCAAACCACAACCGGTGCGCCAATTATAGAGGTAACAGCATTAATTGGAAGTGTCACGTCAAAGCCCGGCATTTGAGAGACGATATCACAAAATAGCATTATGATAGATCCGAAAAATAAAGTGCTCCAGAATAATATGGTATGATTGCTGGTCTGAAAAGTCAGTTTTGCGATATGGGGAACTGCTAAACCAACAAAAGCGATCGGTCCAGCAAATGCGGTAATGGCTCCAGATAAAATACTAGTTGCGAAAATAATTATTAGCCTTGCCTGTTTAAAATTTAATCCCATGCTTTTCGCATAGTTTTCGCCAAGAAGCAATGCATTTAAAGGTTTGATACTTTTGGCACTTAATAGCAATCCGATTCCAACACAGAATGTCAAAACCACAATGGTTGTCCAAGAAAGGTTTCCGAGATTTCCCATTGACCAGAAAGTAAATTTCTGCAGCTGTTCTGCGGTGCTAAAATAAGTTAGAACACTTACAATGGCGGTTGTAAAACTTCCAAACATCAATCCGACAATTAAAATTGCCATTGTATCGCGTAAACGTTGCGAAACGACTAAAACTAGAAATAAAACTAAAGTGCTTCCTAAAGTAGAAGCCAAAACGATTCCGTAAGAAGACAATGCAATTACGCTTAAAAAAGAAGGCAGAAATCCAGCTCCTAAAATCACAAAAGCAACGCCTAGACTCGCGCCAGAACTGAGTCCTAAAACATAAGGCCCAGCAAGCGGATTACGAAATAAAGTCTGCATCAAAAGTCCGCTCATTGAAAGTCCCGTTCCGACTAAAACGGCTGTAATTGCTTTTGGCAAACGGTAATTGATAATAATATATTCCCAAGTTGATTTTGCCGCATGCCCTCCCGTTAAACTGGCAAAAACATCTTTTAGCGGAATAGTAACCGATCCTAAACTAATGCTGGCAAAAAACATTACTAAAAGACTTAATGCCAAAACGGCAAATAAAATGGTATTTCGAGTTTTACTTACCAAAATTAATTCAGTTTAGAAGCAAAAGTAAATTCGTAGCTCGTCAATAAATCAGGATGGAAAATCTTAATATAATCTTTCAAAACCAAATCTGGTCGGCTTGGCGCCAATTCATAATAAACCGTTCCTCCAGTTGCTCCCAGTTTTCCTTCAAAATTGTAAACACTTTTATTTTTAAAAGCATCAAATTCAGCATAATGCGGATTTGCTTTTTGCAATTCGTCCAAACTTCTAAAAGAGCCCGAAGCAATCCACACATTGGCATCTTTTGCTTTGTCCAAAACTTTTTCAAAAGACAAACCTTCGCTTCCTGTTCCCTCTAGATCAGCCCATAAATAATTAGATTTCGCATCTTTCATAAACTGCGCAACCCAGCTATTTCCTTTTGCAACATACCATACATCTTCGTACATCGTACCATATAAAACTTTTGAAGTTGCAGGTTTCTCATGAACCAGTTTTTTTGCTTGATTGTAACTGTCTACTATTTTATCAAACAGCTCTTTCGCTTTAGCTTCTTTTCCGAACAAAGCGCCATAAAGTTTAATCCATTCTGCTTTTCCAAGTGGAGATTGTTCCATCCAATCGCCTTGAATTAGCACATTCAATCCGCTTTTTTTAAGATTATCCAGCATCGGATTATTGTTATCAATACCAAAAGTAACAATCAAATTGGGTGACAATTCGATTAATTGTTCAATATTCAATTTTTCATTTTGTCCAACGTTTTTCACAGAACCTTTATCAATTAACGCCCTGGTTTTTTCAGAAGAAATATAATCAGTATGCGGAAATCCGACCAATTTATTCTCCACTTCCAGCATTTCTAAAAAAGGAATATTGGTTGTTGAAGTTACCACAATGGTTTCTAGAGGAACTTTTATAGAAGGATATTTTTTTAAACTGTCTGGAATTTGCGCCTCTTTTTCTTCTAAAATATAAGTGAATTTTCCCTTAGCATTTGGCCATGGATTGCTAACTTTCACAATCGAATAACCTTCGTTTTTTACAATGGAAAGTCCCGATGCAAATTCGATACTTTCTTTGGCAGCGATAGATTTTACAGTATCTTGCGTTTCATTTTTTTTACAGCTGATTACAATAAAAAGTAAAAAAACGACTTGTAATTTATGGAAAAAATATTTCATGTTTTATATTTTGTGTGGTCACAAAGGTAAATCAATTTCTATTTTTTTTGTTTACCTTTATTCCTACAAATTTAAACAAATAGCCTTTTATTTGATGAATGTACCAAAAACAAAAATCTGCTCCAGTTGTGAAACTGCTTTTTCCTGCGGCGACACTTCACCCGAAAATAAGTGCTGGTGTAATGATTTCCCACCTATTTTCAATCTTTCAGACGGAGGCGATTGTCTTTGTCCCGCCTGCTTTAAGGAAGCCTGCGAAGATAAAATTGATGCTTATGTCGAAACTGTAACTCCCAAAAAGGCTCTTAATAATAAGGCTATGTTTTTGCCTAAATCTGATAATTTAATTGAAGGAATCGATTATTATATCGAAAATGGCAATTATGTTTTTAAAGCGTGGTTTCATCTAAAAAGAGGAACTTGCTGCGGAAATAACTGCCGACATTGTCCTTATTAATTATGAATTATGAGTTGGCCTTCATAATTAATTTATAACTTGGCAGAACTCATAATTCATAATTCAAAACTTATAATTAATCAAAATGATTTACTTGATAACCGGCGGCGAACGTTCTGGAAAAAGCAGTTATGCTCAGAAATTGGCTTTAGAACTTTCAAATTCTCCTTTATATGTTGCAACTGCCAGAAAATGGGATGCCGATTTTCAGAATCGAATTGATCGCCATCAGCAAGAAAGAGACGAGCATTGGACTAATATTGAAAAAGAGAAATTTTTAAGCGAAATTGATTTTTCTGGAAAAACGGCCTTGATTGATTGCGTAACGCTTTGGCTGACTAATTTTTTTGTTGACACTAAAAACGATGTGGCTTTAAGTTTAGAAGAAGCAAAAAAAGAATTTCTTGCCATTGCTAAACACCAAAATGCCAATATCATAATTGTAACAAATGAAATCGGAATGGGCGTTCATGCTGAAACTCACATCGGAAGAAAATTTGTTGAACTTCAAGGTTGGATGAATCAATTTATTGCCGCAAATGCCGATCAGGTTGTGTTGATGGTTTCCGGAATTCCGGTTAAAATAAAAGGATAAAATTTTAAATTTCAAATTCCAAAGCTAAGCTTTACCTTTACTAGAATGTTTTTAATTTCTCAATTTGGAATTTGGGATTTGGGATTTGGGATTTGAGATTTAAACGAAATTGGAATTTATAAAAAATGAGCAACCTAGACGATATCTTAAAATCACGCCGCGACACCAGACATTTTACTGCCGATGAAGTGCCCGACGAAGTAATTCAGAAAGCACTGCAAGCTGGACATTGGGCTCCGTCGGTCGGACTGACTGATGCTACAAGATATTATCTTATTAAATCGGATGAGGTTAAAACGTCTATCAAAAAGCTCTTTTTAGATTACAATAAAAAAGCGGAGGAACTAACCGACAATCCAGAACAAAAAGAACTTTACAGATCGCTGAAACTAGAAGCAATCGAAGAAGCACCAATCGGACTTATAATTGCTTATGACCGTTCTGTTTTAAATCAGTTTACGATTGGAACCATTGGGAGTAACGAAGCAGTGAAATTTAGTTCGGTTTGTGCGGCGCAGAATATCTGGCTTTCGCTGACAGAACAAGGTTACGGAATGGGCTGGGTTTCGATTTTAAATTATTATCAGTTTAAAAAAATCCTCGATTTACCCGAAAATATAGAGCCACTTGGTTATTTCTGCATTGGAAAACCAGCTACTAATTATAACAATCAGCCAATGCTGCAGCAATTGCATTGGAAACAAAAATCTGAAGCTCCTATTTGTTCTGAAATTAAAGAAATCAATCAAATACATATTCCCAATCTGGATGTAAAAGCAGAAAAAAAGATCCAAAACAAATCTGATTTTCATTCTCTTTTACAGGAAAAAATAGATTCTAAAACTAAACCTGTTGGTTCTTTGGGCACTTTAGAATCTTTGGCTTTTAAGATGGCATCGGTTTTTGAAACTTTAAATCCGAAAATTACCAAGCCAAACATTGTCGTTTTTGCTGCCGATCACGGAATTGCAAATCATGGCGTAAGCGACTATCCGCAAGATGTTACGCGGCAAATGGTGACTAATTTTCTAGAAGGCGGCGCTGCCATAAACGTATTCTGCAAACAAAACAACATACAATTATCCATTGTAGATGCTGGAGTGAATTATGATTTCCCAACAAATGCAAAATTAATCGATGCTAAAATTGCTAAAGGAACGCAGTCTTTTCTGCATGTTCCCGCAATGAGCGAATCTGAAGTTCAATTGTGTTTCGAAAAAGGAAAATCAGTTGTTGAAAATATTGCAAAATCGGGTTCCAATTGTATTGGCTTTGGAGAAATGGGAATTGGAAATACTTCAACCGCTTCTGTTTTAATGAGCCTTTTAACTGGTTTTCCTCTTGAAGAATGCATCGGAAAGGGAACTGGAGTTGAAAACGAAAAACTGCTTCTGAAACAAAACTTGCTCAAAAAAGCAATTGATAATTATTCCGATCAAGCCGAAATACTATCGCAACTTTCTTATTTTGGAGGTTTTGAAATTCTTCAAATGGCTGGCGCTATGCTTGAAGCTTTTGAAAATAAAATATTGATTCTGGTTGATGGTTTTATTTGTACGGTTGCTTATTTAATTGCGTATAAAATGAATCCGAACATCAAGCAAAATGCTGTTTTCTGCCACTGTTCTGCGGAAAAAGCACATTCGCAATTATTACATTATTTAGAAGCAAAACCAATTTTAAATTTAGATTTGCGATTAGGAGAAGGTACTGGCTGCGCTGTTGCTTTCCCAATTTTGAAATCGGCTGAGGCTTTTTTGAATGAAATGGCTAGTTTTGAAAGCGCGGGGATTAGTAGGAAATAAATTACTTTTGTGTTTAATTTTAATACCTTTGATTGACAAAATCAAAATTATTAAAATATATTATACATGCCATTTACCAAAGTCTATATTCATTGTGTTTGGAGCACAAAAAACAGATTTCCATTTCTAAATTCAATCGACCTCCGGCAAAAAGTATGGCAACATATAAAAGAGAATGCACTGAAAAAAGATATTTATCTTGACTTTATTAACGGATATACTGACCATTTTCATTGTTTGATTTCTTTAGGAACAGATCAAACTATTCAAAAAACAATACAACTTTTAAAAGGAGAATCTTCATATTGGATTAATAAAAATCAATTAACGATAGATAAATTTGAATGACAGGATGAGTATTTTGCTGTCTCAGTTTCAGAATCTATTGTAGATAAAGTTCGAGATTATATCAAAATCAGGAAGAGCATCATAAAAAGAAAACATTTCAAGAAGAATATGAAGAATTTATTATCAAATTTGGATTTAGCAAATCTTCAAAGTTTGGCTAAAGCCTAATTCTTTGACACAATCTCGACCTCCAGATAAATCTGGAGGCAATTCAAATTTATTCCATAATTTTAATTTAAGAAATAGTTTTTACATCTGTTGAGTTTTTAATTCCAATCAATGAAAAATTAAAAAAATGAATTGCCAACATCTTTAGATGTTGGAACAAAATATTGGCATTCCAAAAGGCTTTAGCCAAACACACACGACTTTAATAGAAATAAATTTGGCTAAAGCCTTTCTTAAACAGCAATATAAAAACCAACATCTAAAGATGTTGGCAGTTCATCAAAACAATTTTTTAAAATTTTATTTTTGAATTGCCTCCAGATTTATCTGGAGGTCATAAATTTGCTCCTAAGAGGGCTTTAGCCAAATAATTATAAATCAATGAAAAAAGAACTACATATTTTCTTTACCTGTTTAATGTTTTACACCAGAATTCCATGCCCAAAAAACATTACACATCATCCAGATTATTTAAATAAAGCCACAAGATATTTTCCTTTTATTGGATGGATTGTTGGGAGCATTTCATTTTTTGTTTATTCTGCATTTGCCCTATTTCTCTCTACAGAAGCAGCTGCAATAGTAGCGATCATTGCTTCTATTTTAACAACGGGCGCTTTCCATGAAGACGGTTTTGCCGATGTCTGTGACGGTTTTGGAGGAGGATGGACCAAAGAAAAAATATTAATGATTATGAAAGACAGCGCCATTGGTGCTTACGGAGCCATCGGATTGGTTTTGCTTTTTTTATTAAAATACAAATTGCTTTCAGAATCTATTCTGCTATTTCAAGTTTATGATTCTGAAGCAGTTTTAAAAATTTTCCTTTTATTTATTTCTGCTCATTCTTTGAGTCGTCTCGCGGCAATCAGCATTATTTTTACACATGAATATTCTCGAGAAGATGCTTCGAGCAAAAGCAAACCTATTGCCAAACAATATACTTGGAAAGAAGTTTTTGGTTCTTTCTTTTTTGGTTTAATTCCAATGATTGTGTTTTCTACTTTTAATTTAAAATTCCTTTTAGCCATTATTCCCGTTTTTATAACAAGATATTTTCTTGCCCGATATTTTCAAAAATGGATCGATGGATATACTGGAGATTGTCTTGGCGCGACACAACAGGTTTGTGAAGTGGTCTTTTACTTAGGTATCTTATTTTTATGGAAATTTATTTAGTTCGCCATACCGAAACCATTTGCGAAAAAGGAATCTGCTATGGACAATCTGATGTGGATATTGCTGAACCGTTTAATGAAATCTTCAGCAAAATTATTTCAGAATTACCTTCAGAAGCAGTTATCTTTTCTAGTCCTTTAAAGCGTTGTGTGGTTTTAGCTAAACACATTCAAAACAATATTAAAGCTATTTCATATCAGGAAGACGAACGCTTAAAAGAAATGAATTTTGGAGATTGGGAATTAAAAACTTGGAATGAAATTCCGCCCGAACAACTCAATCCGTGGATGGAAGATTTTGTAAACATCAAAGTTTCCAACGGGGAATCTTTTGTTGAATTGCACAAAAGAGTTGGAAAATTTTTATCTGAAAAAATATCAAAAATAGATCAGCCTGTCATCATTGTTGCACACGCCGGAATCATCAGAAGTATTTTATGCCATCAAACTTCGCTTCCGCTAAAAGATGCTTTTGATAATAAAGTAGATTTCGGAGAAGTTATAAAAATTGATTTTTAAAGCAAATTATTTATAATTTTTCATGAAACGCAAAAGAAATTTGAATAATCAATATTTTTAACTTTATCTTTGCAGCAAATTAAGGTTGTGTTTTTAATTTAAAAAATACATTAAAAGGGAATCAAGTAAATTCTTGAGCTGTACCCGCAACTGTAAGCTACGTTCAAAAAAATGAATGCTTGCTGTTATCTACAAACCACTGCCACGCCCCTGCGTGATGGGAAGGTAAACAGCAAGACGCAAGCCAGGAGACCTGCCTTTGTAACAATTATCGAGCTCTCGGGAAAAAGAGTGTAGAAGTTATGACTTTAAAAAGACTTTTTACTTTTTGTTTATGTGTAATGTGCCAGATTATTTCGGCGCAGAGCGATTCTATTACCAGTCTAAAAGAGGTTTTTGTTTCAGACAAAAATTTAAAAACTTACTCCGCTTCACAGTCTGTTTTAAAATTAAACGATTCTATAATCAATAAAAATGAAGCGCTTCTAACCGATCTATTAAACTTTAATTCGACTTTATATTTTAAAGAATACGGACGCGGAATGCTTTCTACAGTTTCTTTTAGAGGAACAACTTCTTCTCAGACAGCTGTCATTTGGAACGGAATAAATATTAATTCCCAAATGAACGGAAGTACCGATTTTAATACAATTTCAGGTTCCGATTATAATTCGATAAGCGTAAAAGCCGGTGGCGGAAGTGTCATTTACGGAAGTGGCGCAGTTGGAGGAACTGTGCATTTAAATAACGATCTGTTGTTTTTTAATCGTTTTGAGAATAATTTAAGACTGGATTACGGCAGTTTTAATACGATTGGGATTAATTATAAAACTTCCATTTCTAACAAAAAATGGAGTGCTCAAATCGGACTTTCGAAAAATAGTTCGACAAACGATTACAAATATTTAAATCGATATACTTGGAGAGGCGAACAGCGCTGGAATCAAAACGGGCAATATGATATTATTACAGTAAGCGCCAATGCTGGATATAAAATCAATGAAAATCATATTTTAAAACTTTACAGTCAGACTTCAAACACCGATCGCAATACTTCTTTGGTGACAGAATCTGAGACAAAAAGTAAATATGTAAATGGTTTTAATCGAAATCTCTTGGAGTATGATGGAACTTTCGGTAAACTGAAAACCAATTTCAAAACGGCTTATATTTTCGAGAACTATCAATATTTTGCTGATAATGCTTCAAAATATTATACCTACGGAAAGACAGAAAACTTGATTACCAAGTTGGATGTCGATTATCATTTATTCAAATCAACTCATATAAACGGAATTGCTGATTACAGCAGAACAAATGGTTACGGAACCAGTTTTGGGAGTCATATTCGAGAAATAAGTTCGGCTGCTTTATTGATCAGACAAGATATTGGTGCTGACTGGAAGAATGAATTCGGCGTTAGAAAAGAATTTACAAGTAATTACAAATCGCCTGTTTTATTCAATTTAGGATCTTCGTATAAATTCAGTAACTGGTACAATTTAAAACTAAATATTTCTAGAAATTTCAGAATTCCAACTTACAACGATTTGTATTGGGATCAAGGAGGAAATCCAGATTTAAAACCTGAAAGTTCTTATCAAGGAGAAATTGGCAATGTCTTTACCTTCAAAAATCTGACTTGGACGCAGAATTTCTATTACATGAAAATTACCGATATGCTACAATGGGTTCCTGGTTCAGGCGGTATTTGGACTCCACAAAATCAAGATAAAGTAAACAGCTACGGAACCGAGACGCTATTGGGATGGAAAAAAAGCTATGGCAAAAACATTTTTGCTGTAAATGCTACTTATGCTTACACGGTTTCTCAAGATGAGGAAACAAAAAACCAGATCTTTTTTGTTCCGTTTCATAAAGCAACTGGAGCATTATCTTATTCTCGAAATAAAATAAGCGCTTATTATCAAGTGCTTTATAACGGATTTGTCTATACAAGAGCCGACAATAATCCGGACGAAATTATTAATGATTATACGATTTCTAATATCGGAATCGATTATGATCTGAAGTTTTTAGATTCTTTCAAAGTAGGCTTTCAAGTTTTGAATCTTTTGAATAAAGATTATGAAAGTTTAGAAAACAGACCGATGCCTGGTCGCAATTTCAATGTGTATTTAACCTTAAAATTTTAATATATGAAGTTTAGTAAATTACTTTTAATAGCGTTAAGCATTTCGTTATTCGCTTCTTGTTCAAGCGATGATGACGATTCTCCGAAAGGTGCTTACGACAATGGTTTTTTCATTTTGAATGAAGGATCGACAGATGCTGGAACTGTATCATTCTCTAGTAATGATTTCAGTATTTTCACAAAAGATGCTTACAAAGCAGAAAACGGATCTGATGTACTTGGAAAATTTGTTCAAAACATCTTTTTTAGTGGAGACAGAGCGTATATTATCGCAGGAGGATCAAATGTAATAAGCATTGTAAACCGTTATACTTTTAAGCTAATTGCTAAAGTTGACAGCGGATTGGTTAACCCAAGATATGGTGTTGTTAAAGACGGTAAAGCTTATGTAACAAATGCAAACTCTTACGATTCTGTTACAGATGATTATATTGCTGTTATTAATTTGGCAACAAACCTTGTTGAATCTAAAATTAACTTAAACACGACCGGAAATAGAATTATTGAAGAAAGCGGAAAATTATACATTACAGATCCTATGGGTAGTGACAAGCTTTCTATTTACAACATCAATACAAAATCTTTAGAAGATCCGATAACAATTGGTTCTGGTTCAGATTCTATTGGAGAAGAAAACGGAACTCTTTTTATCTTACGTCCTTCTTACACACAAAGTAGTGAAATTATAAAAGTTAAAATCTCTGACAAATCAGTTTCTAAAATTGAAATTCCAGAATCTCAAGGAGTTGCTGGATATTTAGATATCGAAAATAACCAGATTTATTATACAGTAGGAAACTCAATATATTCAATTAATTCAGCTGCAACAACAGCTTCTATTAGCCCACTTTTCACAGCTACTTCAGATATTGGATACCTTTACGGATTTGCTGTAAAAGACAACCGCGTTTATCTTTCAGATGGAGGAAACTTCAAAACAGACAGTAAAGCATATATTTACAACTTCGCAGGAAGCTTATTAAAAGAATTAACGGTTGGTGTAGGTCCAAACGGATTCTACTTTAACGATTAATTTTATCCTTAGAATTAGTTTTTGTTTTTTTTTATGGAAAAGGCTTTCAGTGATGAAAGCCTTTTCTATTTTCTTTTTAAATCCTAATATTCAAATTCCAAATTCCAATTCAATATTGGAATTTGGAATTTAAATATTGGAATTTTATTATAACCCCTTTACTGGAGGAGCGGTTTGAAAATACATTCCGTGTCTTAATCCATTAATGATTTTTGAATCTGTTAAATAGGGAAGCTCTGGTCCAGAAGTAAGAATTCTTTTCGCCGCAGATCCTGTAATTTTTGAAATAGCCAGACTAAGCAAAGGTTCAGAGGTTTCTCCTAAAACACCAAAAGTATCTATATATTCTGTTTGCTGATATGTAGGCTGTAAACCTTGAGTATAATCTCCAAAACCTACAGAATTAGAAATTTTTAAAACCAAAGGCTGCATCGCGTATTTATGATTTGGATTGATTCCTTTTTTAGAAAAAAGTGTCTCAGAGTCATAAATTGTATACGAACCCACATTTTTACCTGTTGTCGTTTCCCCAATTTGAACTACATTAATATAAGGCTTTAATCCGTTAATAACCAATTCGCTCGCAGAAGCGGTACTTTCCGTCGTAATAATATAAACTGTATTTAAATTTAAACTGTTCAACGCTTTACCGTCAATATTATTTACAAATCTGTAATTCAAATCTTCTAAATCTTCAGCTGTAAATTCTTTCATCAGCTTTGTATTAAACTGCGTTTTAGCAAAAACCTGATCATCAAACTGACCAGTAATCATACTAGAAAGTCTAATTGAAGAAGTAATAGCTCCTCCTCCATTATATCGAAGATCTAAAACTAAATCTGTTACACCCTGAGCTTTCAACTCACCAAATGCTTGATTTAATTTATCATCATATCCTGGGTAAAATCCATTATACATTAAATAACCAATTTTATGGCTTCCAGAAGTAATCACTTTATTAATCAAAATAGGATTTTCTTCTAAAACAGTTTTAGTCAACGCAACCGATTTTCCATTCAAAACGTATCCACTTCCATTATAATCTGCCAAGTTTAGCGTATAATTATCAGAATTTAATAATAGTTCCTGATAATTTGAAACAGTCAATTTTACGCCATTCACACTTGTAAACAAGTCTCCACGTTTAATTGCTTTTGTAGAAGCATCCGAATTTGGAATAATGTAGCGCACATAACCTACCACATCATTTGAACCTGCAGCAACACGGCTCAATCTGAAATCGACACCATTATTTTTTGTAACTCCGCTTAACTCCTGTTCTAGAACAGTATAATCGTCAACAATCCAGCTGAAACGATCAATGGCGTCATTTGGATATTTACTTTCTGGCTTGTACAATAAATCTTCAAACAAGTCTTCAGGTTTAGAATACCCCTTTAAAAATTGATTAAAATCGGGTTGCAGATTTCGTCCATCGGCTAGATTTGGCACATCGGCCTGCCATAAGTAAACTTCATTCAATCCTCTCCAAATGAAATTATTAATTTGTGTATCTGCTGGAGCAGCAATATCGTCCTGATCTTCACAAGACTGCAAAGAAAAAGCGAACAAAAAGAGTAAAAGAATGCTCTTGAAAGTTGTTTTCATATCGTGTAGGTTTCTATATTCTGAATAAACGTAAAAGTAGTATCTTTAGTTTTAGCTTTATCATTAAAGCAGTATTTTTTTTACATAAAAAAGCGCAGAGTCACTAAGACAATTAAACCATATAAGTAATATCAGATAATTTAAGCTATTTTAAAATAAGCTTATAACTTATATGGTTTAAAAAAACTTTTCGCTTTTGCGGTAACAAATATAATTGCCACTCGTCTTGAGCTGAGAATTAAAGTATATAAGATAAATTAAATTATTCTAAAATGAACTTATATAACTTAAATGGTTTAAAAAAACTTTGTGCTTTTGCGGTAACAAATATAATTGCCACTCGTCTTGAGCTAAGAGAATTAAAGTATATAAGATAAATTAATTATTCTAAAATGAACTTATATAACTTAAATGGTTTAAAAAAAACTTTGCGCTTTTGTTGTAACAAATATAATTGTACCTCGTCTTGAATATATAAGCTAACGATTAACCATCCAATTAATGAACCAAGTTGTATTTATAGAATTAGTAAATCCTTTTAAAGACAAAGTTTTTCGTCTGGCAAAAAGATTGCTTACAAGTACTGAAGAGGCCGAAGATGCCACTCAGGAAGTAATGGTAAAATTATGGAATAAAAAAGATAATCTGGATAGTTATAATAGTGTTGAGGCCTTAGCCATGACAATGACCAAAAATTATTGTCTGGATCAGTTAAAATCCAAAAGAGCCAGCAATCTGCAGATTGTTCATAACAACTTTACCGATAGGCAGCCGCAATTGGATAAAAAACTAGAAGATGAAAATACTCTAGAATGGGTCGAAAAAATTATAAATGAGATGCCCGAACAAATGCAACTATTAATTCAGCTTCGAGATGTAGAGCAATATGAATTTGAAGAAATAGCCAAAATCGTAAACATGAACGAAACCGCTATACGAGTGGCGCTTTCGAGAGCAAGAAAAAAAATTAGAGAATCAATTACAAATACACACCTTTATGGAACTAAATAAAATAGAAGATTTATTAGCAAAATACTTTCAGGGAGAAACTTCTATTGCCGAAGAAAATCAATTAAAAAAATATTTTTCTTCACCAGATGTTGCGCAGCATTTGGAGCAGTACAAACCTATGTTTGGCTATTTCTCTCAAGCAAAAGAACAGAAATCAACGTATGAAATTCCACTACAATCTAAGAAACGTAACTTAGCGTGGTTATCGATTGCGGCATCAGCTGTTCTTTTACTGGGCATCGGAACTTACTTTTTTGTGAGCGAACAAAACAATACAACTGCAGTGGCTTCGCAAACAGAATTAGGAACTTACGATAATCCCGAAGAAGCTTTAAAAGCAACTCAAAAGGCTTTGGCTTTATTATCAAACAATGTTAATGTAGGTATTGAAAGTGTACAGTACATTAAAGAATATGAACAATCAAAAAACAAAATTTTTAAACGGTAATTAAATTCAATCAAAATGAAAAATTTCATCATAACTTTAGTATTCGCATTCGTTACCACAACTTTTTACGCACAAGGTGCTTTTGATAAATTTGATGGTCAAGACGATGTAACCTCAGTAATTGTAAACAAAAAAATGTTTGATTTAATGAGTAAAGTAAAAGTTGATGCTTCTGATAAAGAAACACAGCAATACATTGCTCTAATCAAAAAATTGGATTACTTAAAAGTGTTTACCACTAAAAACCCAAAAGTCGAAGCCGATATGAAAGCTACTGCTGACAAATATGTAAAAACTGCCGGTCTAGAAGAGTTAATGCGCGTAAATGACAGCGGAAAAAATGTTAGAATAATGGTTAAATCTGGAGCTACAGACACGCAAATAAGAGAACTTTTAATGTATGTTGACGGTGCCAAAAACGACGAAACTGTTTTGCTATCTTTAACTGGTAATTTTGATTTAAACGAAATCTCAGTTCTAACAGATAAAATGCAGCTTCCAGGAGGTACTGACTTAAAAAAAGCTTCTAAAAGCAAAAAATAAAAATGAAAACAAAAATCTTCATACTAGCACTTACAGCTCTTCTAACTTTAGGGAGCTGTAATTCTGAACCAACACTGCAAAAGTATTTTGTTGAGAATTCGGAGAAAAAAGATTTCATTGCTTTAGATATTTCGCCAAGCATTTTAAATCTTGAAAAAACTAAACTGTCAGCAGAACAGACTGAAGCTGTAAATTCTTTCGAGAAAATGAATATTATCGCTTTTAAAGCCAATGAAAGCAATCAGACGCAGTTTGAGACAGAAAGAAATAAAGTAAAAGCCATATTAAAAGATCCGAAATATCAGGAATTAATGAAATTTGGTTCTGGTAAAGAAGGTGCTTCTGTAAGCTATGTTGGAAGTGACGATAATATTAAAGAGTTTATCATTTTTGCCAATAAAAAAGAAAATGGCTTTGCTGTAGTTCGAGTTTTAGGCCAAGATATGAACCCCAATAACATTATGACTTTGATGTCTGTTTTACAGAAATCTAAAATAGATATGGAACAGTTAAAACCTTTAGAACAATTGCTTAAAAAATAATTACCCTTACTTTTTTATAATTTAAGAAAGCTCCATTATTGGGGCTTTTCTTTTTTAGATGAAACTATAAAATATACGTTCCTGCAAGGTTTCCAAAACCTTGTAGGTTTACATTATACACAGGGTATAAAATATAAAACTCAAAATACCTACAAGGTTTTGAAAACCTTGCAGGAAAAGAACTTTAATTCGTTATCATTCCATTAGGAATGTCTCATTGGTAAAAAAAATAGAAAATCAGACACATTTACGTTCCGTAGGAACGTTTGTTTGTCAATTATTAAAACGATACCTAAATCAAACGTTCCTACGGAACGTAAACAATGATAAAAACATAATTTTCTACCAATGAAATGTTCCTACGGAACAACATTATAAAAAAAAGGAGCAGTCTAATTAGACTGCTCCTTTTTTTTATATAATAGAATCTGAGATTATTTACTCAAATACATTTTTCTTCTAGAGTACAATTCGTAGAATTGATCGTCTTTTAAGTCATCAATAAACAAGATGCTTTCTCCTGTCGATTTCATTTCTGGCCCTAACGCTTTGTTTACGTTCGGGAATTTGCTGAAAGAGAAAACTGGCTGTTTGATCGCATATCCGTTTAATTGCGGGTTGAAATCAAAATCTGTTACTTTATTGTGTCCTAACATTACTTTTGTAGCGTAGTTTACGTAAGGCTCTCCGTAAGCTTTCGCGATGAACGGAACCGTTCTAGAAGCTCTAGGGTTTGCTTCGATGATATAAACTGTATCATCTTTAATTGCGAACTGAATGTTGATTAAACCAACCGTTTTTAAAGCTCTAGCAATTTTATGCGTATGATCTTTAATTTGCTGCATTACAAATTCTCCCAAGTTGAAAGGAGGCAATGTCGCGTTACTATCTCCAGAGTGAACTCCACATGGCTCGATATGCTCCATAATTCCGATGATGTAAACATTTCCATCAGCATCACAGATTGCATCAGCTTCTGCTTCGATTGCTCCAGCTAAGTAGTGATCCAGTAATAATTTGTTTCCTGGAATAGCTTTCAACAAGTCGATTACGTGCTCCTCTAATTCTTTTTTGTTGATTACAATTTTCATTCCCTGACCTCCTAGTACATAAGAAGGACGAATTAAAAGTGGGAAATCTAAAGTATCTGCTAATTTAGAAGCTTCATCAGCCGTTTCTGCGATTCCGAATCTTGGAAAAGGAATGTGCAATTCAGTCAATAAGTCAGAAAAACGTCCTCTATCTTCTGCTAAATCAAGCGCATCAAAACTAGTTCCGATGATTTTTACTCCGTATTTAGACAATTTATCAGCCAATTTCAAAGCTGTTTGCCCACCTAACTGAACGATTACCCCTTCTGGTTTTTCGTGCTGAATGATATCATAAATATGCTCCCAGAAAACTGGTTCGAAGTATAATTTATCAGCCGTATCAAAGTCAGTTGAAACCGTTTCAGGATTACAGTTGATCATGATGGTTTCGTAACCGCATTCTTTTGCAGCCAAAACTCCATGTACACAAGAGTAATCAAACTCGATTCCTTGTCCGATTCTATTTGGTCCAGAACCTAAAACAATTACTTTCTTTTTCTCTGTAACGATACTTTCGTTGTCTACAAAACGTTCTCCGTTTGCTTTTTCGATTTCAGCTTCAAAAGTAGAGTAGTAATAAGGAGTCTGCGCTTTAAACTCAGCCGCACAAGTATCAACCAATTTGAATACACGGTTGATTTTTTGCTCCATACGTAAAGTATGAACTTCACTTTCTAAGCAATTCATCATGTGTGCCAATTGTCTGTCAGCAAAACCTTTTTGTTTCGCTTCCAACAATAATTCTTTTGGAAGATCTGAAACTTTATAGTTAGAAATTTCTTTTTCTAAAGTGTAAAGCTCTTCGTATTGTTTCAAGAACCACATATCGATTCTTGTAATTTCGTGAATAGTACTCAACGGAATTCCCATTGCGATTGCATCGTAGATTACGAAAACACGATCCCAGCTTGCGTGAGTCAGTTTGTCGATAATCAACTCGTAATCTTTGTATCCTTTTCCGTCAGCTCCTAAACCATTTCTCTTAATTTCTAAAGATTGAGTTGCTTTGTGAAGCGCTTCTTGAAAAGAACGTCCGATTCCCATAACCTCACCTACAGATTTCATCTGAAGACCTAAAGTTCTGTCTGAACCTTCAAATTTATCGAAGTTCCAACGTGGTATTTTTACGATAACATAATCTAGAGTTGGTTCGAAAAGAGCCGAAGTAGATTTTGTAATTTGGTTTTGCAATTCATCTAAGTTATATCCTAAAGCTAATTTCGAAGCGATTTTAGCAATTGGATAACCTGTAGCTTTTGATGCTAAAGCAGAAGAACGAGATACACGAGGGTTAATCTCGATAGCTACGATATCTTCTTTTTCGTCTGGCGAAACTGCAAATTGTACGTTACATCCTCCCGCAAAGTTTCCGATGCTTCTCATCATTAAGATAGCATAGTCACGTAATTTTTGGAAAGTTGTATCTGATAATGTCATCGCTGGCGCAACTGTAATCGAATCTCCAGTATGGATTCCCATTGGGTCCATGTTTTCGATAGAACAAATAATTACAACGTTGTCATTTTTATCTCTTAAAAGCTCTAATTCGTATTCTTTCCATCCCATCAAAGCTTTGTCAATTAAAACTTCGTGAATTGGAGAAGCTTCAAGACCTCTTGTTAAAAGCTCATCAAAATCTTCTTTTTTGTAAACCACAGCTGCTCCAGTTCCTCCAAGTGTAAACGAAGGGCGAATTACAAGCGGGAAACCAAATTCTTGAGCGATTTCTTTTCCTTCTAAGTAAGAAGTAGCTGTTTTTGCTGGTGCAGTTGGCACTTTAATTTTTTCTAAAAGCTGTTTAAACTGCTCTCTGTCTTCTGTAATATTGATTGCGTTAACATCAACACCGATCAATCTTACTCCGAAATCTTGCCAGATTCCTTTTTCTTCAGCTTCCAAACACAAGTTTAAGGCTGTCTGCCCTCCCATTGTTGGCAAAACAGCGTCAATTTGTGGATGCTCCTTAAGAATTTCAATAATCGATTTTGTAGTTAATGGTTTCAAATAAATATGATCGGCCATAGATGGGTCGGTCATAATCGTCGCTGGATTTGAGTTAATCAAGATAACTTCAATCCCTTCTTCACGAATCGAACGTGCAGATTGAGATCCTGCATAATCGAATTCGCAAGCTTGACCAATAACAATAGGTCCTGAACCTATTATTAAAACGGATTTAATTGATGTGTCTTTAGGCATTTTGTATGTATTGTGTAGTTATAAAAAGTCTTCTAAAAAACATTCGTAGTCTATTCTAAACTAGAATGTTGGGAAAATTATTACCGACAAGGTATAAAAAAAGGCGATACTAAAAAAGTAATCGCCTTATGTATGTTTATACAAACATTATTTTTTGTGTCTAGGCTCGCTAGAAACAGTTAATTTATGTCTTCCTTTTGCTCTTCTACGCGCTAGAACTTTTCTTCCATTCGCAGAAGCCATTCTGTCCATAAATCCGTGCTTATTTCTTCTTTTTCTTTTCGATGGTTGAAATGTTCTTTTGCTCATTGCTTTGTATCTTTAAAAATGGTATCTATTAACTCTTTATTTTGGCTTTGGATATCGTTATTCAAAAACCGAGTGCAAATATACAAAGCTTTTTTTTTCTGGCAAGCACTTTTATAAAAATATTTTTAATTCATTTTACTATATTTGCAATCACAAATTTACAACAATTATGTTTCACAAAAATATTAAACTTATTTTGGCCGGACTTCTAGTGGTGGCGGGCATTTGGCAATTTACAGAAAGTAATATCGGAAATGGAATTTTTCTTATATTATTGACTGCGATTCCAATTTTTCTTTATTTTAAAAACGAATTTATCCTTTTAGCTTTCCTTAAATTAAGAAAACAAGACTTTGAAGGCGCTAATAAATGGTTATCATATATTAAAAATCCTGAAGGTGCATTAGTAAGAAAACAACAAGGTTACTTAAATTATTTACAAGGCATCATGTTATCTCAAACCAATATCAACCAAGCAGAGAAACATTTCAAAAAAGCAATCGAACTTGGACTATCAATGGATATGGATTTAGCTGTAGCTAAATTAAACCTTGCCGGAGTTGCAATGTCACGCAGAAGAAAGCTTGAGGCAACTAATCTGTTAAACGAAGCTAAAAAGCTAGATAAACAAGGAATGCTGAAAGAACAGATTACTATGATGAAAGAGCAAATGAAGAAAATCTAAAGATTTTTTAAAATTCCAAATATTTAAAATCCCAAATTCCCCCGAAGCGTCGGGACGAATTTGGGATTTTTTTTTTGATTTCTATTAATAAGCCATGACTACATTTGAGAGTTGTGATAAATTTATAAACTTCATCCAACAATTCCATTTCATCTTCAGGAAGTAATTATATGCAAGCTCAAGTAACAGCATTACATCAATCTCAGTTTGCTGTTCTTTCTCTAATGCCGAATACAGCGCATCTTCTTTTTTATAAACTTGAAGCCCACATCTAATCATTCCTGCTTTTTCTAAAAGACTGCGCTGCGTTTTTGCTCTATTGTTTAAATAGTCGTTTTCTGCAGAAACAATATATTTGGTATTGTCAAAGTTAGGCTGTTCTTCGGTGCAGGAAATAAGGAAATTTTCTTTGTTTACCACAAAATCCATTCCGCCGTCATCGGTAAGTATAAAATTAGATATCCCGGCATAATTATTTTTAAGTGGCACCGCTAGAACCGCTTTTCCTTCTCCATCTAGCTTGCCTGTGGTGACATACACATATTGTTTACCTGCATAATGCGTAAAAGTAAGGTTTATCGTGTGCGCCTGCATAACGTTGGTAAAACCCAAAATGGCCACCATTTTTAATAGTAGCTTATTCATGACATTATTATAAGATTTACACTATAGTAGTTGTTTTCATAAATTAGAAATACGCCTTTCATAACTGCCCGTAGACAGTATATGAAAAGCGTAGTTTCTTTTTCCGTACTTATTTTAAGTTATTCTCATAGGTTTTACTTTTTCATTCTTTAAATAAAATGTTTTAAGTAAAGTATTCTGTTAATTTATTGAGATACAACGAATTTTTGTTTTGCAATCAGTACAACTAACAGGCAAAGAAGCAGCGGTAGAATTAAAACTAGCGACATGAATCGTATAATTAGCATAAGTACTCCACAACATAATAGGATAATTAAACCCACGATCCACATTATTTGCATTGAATTGCGAAGCATTAGGAAACATCAAATTGTTGCCCAGCATAGTACCTCCGTATCCACTAAAGTCTTTGGTGCCCACGAAACTTAGCTTATTATTTCTTGCAACTCCATCCCATTCCTCATAAGTTGGCACTCTATAACCATCAGGACAAGGGTCAGAAGCCGTTTTGGCACCAGTAGTATCATACCATCCTCTACTTACGTATGTTGCAGTCGGTGTTTTTGCCCCCTGTGAATAATTATCCCCCAACAAACCTGGTACCGGTGTAAAAGGATCTAAAGATTGGTCTGCTCCTAAATTATGGCACATAAATTCTTTCCACTTTGTAGCGCTGATAAGTGCACCACAGCACGCACAGTCTTTGATCTTAGCGGTTAGTTTTACGGTTTTATCTGTACCTGTACCTGATGCATTATCATTATAAATCGCATAGATATCTACAGAAAGTGCACTTGTCGCGTCTTTTCCTTTAGCATCTCCTGTTCCTGCGCTACCACTGCTTAATGTTGACTTATAAACCAACACTGCCGTTTGTGCACCTGTTACGTTAGTCGCTTGTGATTTGTCAACTGTTGGGGTCAGAGACTGTACTATATGACCGCTATACGATTCTACATATACAAAACGCACTTTACTTACTGTACCGCTTGGGGTAAACATATAAGTCTGTGTATTGGTTGCTGTTAAGTTAAAATCTGATTTATTAGACAGACGGCTTGCCAATGCACCGCAAGAAACTCCGTCATTGCTTTCTGCAATATCAAAACAGGTTTTACCGCTCAAAGAACCAGTTCCTGTTGGTATAGAAGCAGGATTTTGTGCCGCTACTACTGTAAACACTGGTGAAGTTCCTGTTTTATTTCCTGCACAGCCATTCGTTACCACACAATATAGATAAGAAGTACCAACTGCGGTTGGCGTATAAGTGTAAGCAGCTGTTGTAGCTCCGCTTATAGCTGTTCCTCCAGTAGTGCTTGCGCTCGTGTTGCTGTACCATTGGTAAGTTGCACTAACAGCGCTTGAGGCAGTCACTTTTAAATCTACCGATTTGTTTGCTACTGTATTTTGCGATATAGCAGACTGTGCTGTTACTACTGGCGTAGGACAGTCATTGTTTAATATGATCGCAAGTTCTGCTGGCACTGAAGTACCACAGCTGTTTATTGCTGTTACTTTAATGGTAACTGTTAAGCCATCCGTTCCGCTAGCCGGAAGCTGCACCGAAACGCTTGCGCCAGAACCTGTTACAACCGCTCCGTTATCTGCTGTCCAAGTGTATGATGTTGCCGGACCAAATTCAATAGCGGTCTGCAAGGTTACTTTTGCTCCAAATACTGCTGTAGCTGGCTTGGTTACAAAAGAAACTACCGGTAAGCTGGAAAGCGTGCTAGAGATCGTTTTTGTTGCCAGCGTACTGGTACAGCCAGTAGTATTTGTTACTGTTCCGCTGTATACTGAACCTGGCGTAGTTACCGTAATGGTAGCTGCTGTTTCGGCCATTTTTACATTATCCTTGTACCAAGTATATGTATACGTTCCCGGTGTAGCCGGCACTAATGTTAAATCGGTGCTTCCATCGCAAAGAGTTGCATTTCCTGTAATATTAGGCTGCTGCGGCGTGCTGCCGCTTACAATGTTTTTTTCGATTACACTAGCCTCTGCTGGACATTTAGAACCGCTGTTATCTGTAGCAACCATACGCAGTGACATGGTAGCCTGTCCGCTTGGCACTATATATGGGTTTGTCGTAATAACATCATTACCATTATACCATGTATAGGTAACACCATCTAATTTGTTGGCAATGCTTAAATTTAAAGATCCTCCGGCACAGAAAGAACTGAACGTATTTAACGCTACACCATTTACCAATACATCTCCCGCTGCAACATTTACTTGTCCTGTTGCTGCACTTTTTGTTATTGTCAGGATATTAGACTGTTTAGAATAACAGCTGCCATCTTTTACGGCTGCAAACCATTCGCCCACATTACTGTCTCCAGAAATATCTATGTTCGCACCTGTTTGTCCTTCTACTCCATTATGAAACCATACAACAGTACCGCTACCTGCTCCAGTTGCCGAAAGTTTCACAGCATTGGTTCCGCAGATTACTCCGTTATTAGAAGCCATTATACTGATGCTTCCCGGTGCTGCTGTTGAAGATTCTGTTACATTGCGTTCGTTTGCTGCATTGGTGTTACATCCTACAGCACCCATAGAAATATTGTATTTCCCTTTCTGGTTCGCAATATAATATGATACTCCGCGCGCTACCTCAATACCGTTGCGTGTCCAGATTAATTTATCCAGATTTGCTGTATTTGAAGGCACTGATAAATACACAGAACCTCCTGCACATAATGTTAAAGATGATGCACTCGATGGCGAAATTGCCGGTGCAGTATATGACATAGAATTACACTCTACTCCATTTTGTGAGAATAAAAATTCTTTATACAGACTTGTACATGTGCTTGTTACACGCACTAAAACCGTATGTGTGCTTACCGTTTCGTTTGGCATGAAAGCAATTTTAAAACTTCCGTTGCTCTCATCTACATCATACAACGATGCATATTGGCTTCCCGCCGTAATAGCAATTGAGAAAGGCCCATTTGGACAGTCTGGATCAGTAATGTTAAAAGTGCTATCGCAGCCCGTACCGTTAGCCGGTACATTTACACAGGGATCTGGGCTAATGCTAGTTTGTGATGTTCCTTCACACAAACTCACCCAGCGTGCTTTGTTCCAATACTCTACACAGCCTGTTGTTTTATTATAGATCGTAAGACCTTCCCCTTTATCATTCCCTCTTACGGCAAATGCATTGCGCTCTGCAGTGGTCATTTGAGGCAGTCTAAGTCCGCCTTTATTCAGCAGTTCCAGAACAGAGAAAGCCTCGGGCTCTTTTTTTCCTCCTATCGTCATCTGAGCCTCCATGTTTACCGAAAATAATATGGCCAGAAGCATCAGCCACATCGAAAATAGATTTTTCTTCATTATCTAATTATTAAATTGTTTTAAATTGAAGCTTTTTTAAATAGTAAAAAAAATAACAGATTACAAAATATACAGTGCTGTTAATCAACTATTGGCAAACCATTTTTAAACTTCTTTTTTTTTAGTTTTATTTATCATTCAACTATAAGGAAGAAATAACAGGCTATTGTTGTAAGAGCTGTCATTTCTTTTTATTGTAGTATTCTTTTTCATTGCGTTTTATCTTAAATAAAATTCGATTAAATTATAGCTGATGCATTACCAGCCTGTATGTTATTCCTGTTTATTTTGAAATTCTTTTTTATTCCAAAAGATTCAGGTACTGTTTTCAATTTTATCATTATCTTTTAAGCATCTGCCTCAGTATATTTTCAAATAATTGCTAGTAACACTTTTAATGTATTACTATTTTCATCCCTCTTCATTCCGTTCATTTAATACTACATAGGGTTTTGCCCTATAAGAAAAAAAACCTTACAAAGCAGAATGATGATGGTCTGAAAATTTTAATAAATCGCAAAAAAAGCAAGTAGTGCTTTTCTTATAAGGCGTTTAGTTTGTAAAACCCCTAATAAAACTTGGGTGCTATATTAGAGTCTAAATATATTAGTGCAGCGGTGTGGTATTGCCGCAGTAATAGTAATTTGTATGCCTGTTTTTAGACTTAATTGCAGGTTCTGATTTTTTAGCATTTGCACAAAACAAATAGTATTAATATTATCTATACCCTTTTTTATCTTGTTTGGCCGCAGTATTATATTTTACTGCTATCACTCCTATTTGTGACTGCTATTGTATAAAATTTACGCTTTGAAACAAAGATTAATAATTTTTTAAACGAATTTCAATAGTGCACCATACTATGTAATGGTTACCGATATTTTTTTAATTAAAATTTCATAATTATATCTTTAATAATTTTGCTTACTTGATCTTCTAATAAGATTGAAAACTGTATCCTTGTTTACTTCCTCCATTATCAAATAATCTTCTTTGATCTTATTTGCCGTCATCCCCTGCACAGATCCATTAATACTTTTGCGTATGTAATACTTTGACACGCCATACTTTATAAACAGGGCTTCCAAAATATTAGAATCATAGGATTTGTAAATTTTTGTCTTACTTTTACCCATAGCTTTATTTGTTAAAACGTAGCAAAGATATAAACTAGTTTACAATAAAACAAGAAAAAAAACTAAAATTCCTACAATTGATACATAGATGACTGAGTTACAGAGAATTAAAATAAGCTTAAAAACATTAATAAGTTTAGGTGTTGCAAAAAACCAGGAAGAGATTGGAAGGTTATTAGGATACTCAAATAAGTCATCTTTTTCTCAAGTAATCAATGGTATTGTTAACCTGCCTGCTGATTTTGTAGACAGATTATGCCATCTAAATTCAGCAATTAATAAAGAATGGATTAAAACAGGAAAAGGCAATATTCTGGAAAATAACAACAGCACTAACAAAAGTTATAATGGAGAGAATATTACTATAAATACAAATTACAGCGATAGTACATATCTAAAAAACCAGGGATTATCTTTAATTTCTCCCGAAACTATGATTGAGTACAATTCTGGAAACAAAGATATTACAACGCAACTTAGAAAAGATTTTGTTATTCCAACTTTTAAAGGATCTGATTATTTGATTACCGTGATAGGCAATACTATGTATCCAAAATATAATAATGGCGACATCGTTGCCTGTAAACATCTATCGCAGACTACTTTTTTTCAATGGAATAAAGTATATGTAGTAAATACAGCACAGGGCATTCTGGTGAAAAGGATTTGCAAATCCAATAACCCAGATTTTATCACAATTGTCAGCGATAATAAAGAGTATGATTCGTTCGAATTGGCCAAATCTGAAATACTGTCTGTTGCGATTGTAACTGGAGTAATTAGACTAGAATAATGCCTTGTTTCTTTCAAAAATATAAACTTATTTATATTTTTCTCACTAAGATTCCCTAAAAAAGGGTCTTTTTTCTAAATTATTTTCTTGAATACTTTATAGAAAAAATAAATAAAATCTTACTTTTTATTTATTTAACAAAATTATCTTGAATGAGATAACAATATTGCGGATAACTTTGTTTCTTGATCTTTGTCAAAATTTTTGACCTTTGACAAAGTTGAGCTCTAAACTGTCGATAAAAAAGAGAGCTGGAATTAGAAACCTGTCAGGTTTACTTTGCGCAAACTCTGTCTAGGCTTGGAATTTGGAATTTCATAAATTGAAATTTTCATATTTTAATCTTCTAATATTATCGAAGGCAAATTCTCATTCAGCCATTTATACTTATTTAATATCATGATATGAGTTCCTCCTTTTACCAGAATGCATTTGTCTATATATTTTATTGGAAAAACTTCATCTTGATCGCCGTGAATGTGAATTACATTCTCATCAATTTTATCTCTATCCCATAAAATCACGCTTTCTACCGCCCATTGCAGATAACCTAGATCACGAACCGATAAAAATTTCTCATATAATTTAATTCTCTTATTGACTTTTTCGCCAAAAGAAAACTTAGCTAACTTCTCAATATTAAGAATTAACTGCATCGGGATAAGTTTATAAGCTTTCGTTCTCTTCCCTATTTTCATTCTTCGCGGAAACTCAAGATTACTTCTAACACTCGATATAATAATTACTTTTCTTGTTTTTATATGTTTAGAAATTTCCTGAACTAGAATTCCGCCAAAAGAAACTCCAATTAAAACTGGATTCTCATGCTGTATTTTTTCACTAATTCGAAGCGCATAATCTGACAACGATTCTTTCGTATTCGGAATTTCCCACTCCAAAAGATACATATCAAAAACATCTTCATCCAATTTTATCCTTTCAAAAATAGATGAACTTGCTGCCAAACCTGGCATAAAATAAACTGGAATTTTACTCATAGCACCAAAAGAGATTACGATTACAATTATTATTTCTAAAACTAAAATTAGCTTTTTTACTGTAATCTTAATCAAAATTCAAGCCTTAATTGTGTAATCGATTCCAAAAAAAAGAAACGAATCGCAACGCTTCTTTAAAATTTTATTTAATATTGAAAATCAAATGATTACCTTTGCATTTCGAAATATTTATTGATTTTAAATCTTATAAAGAGTTTTCTTTCAAAAATGTTTTGAAATCCCAAATTCGCTATTTACCAATAACCTAACAAGAAATTACTATGGAAACATCTGTAACTATGGAAATCAAAGACAACACATTTGCACGCCAATTCGAAACTGTCATCCCTGAAGGAATGTTAGCAGTTGAGTATTCATTTCAAGAAAAAAAGATCTTTTTAACCAAAATCAACAAGCCCGATTCTTACGAGAACGAAGAAGCAATCAACAATTTGCTAAAAAATATTTTAGAATTAAGTTCTGAAAAAAATTACAGAGTAGTTCCTATCCACCCGAAAATTGTTTCTTTTTTCAAAAAAAATCCTAGATACAAAGAATTACTTCCTCCGGGAATCAGAATCTAAAAATCGCCGATAATACGGAATCTTAATAATTATAAAGAAATAAAAAAAGCACAAGGTAACTCTTGTGCTTTTACTATATATATTTACTTAGGATCTATTTTTCGATCTCTCTCATAGAATCCATTTTTTTATGAGCTAGGAAACCTGCAACATCTTCAAAATGCTCTTTTACTCTTTTGTTTCCGAATTCGAAAACTTTAGTAGCCAATCCGTCAAGGAAATCACGGTCGTGAGAAACCAAAATTAAAGTTCCGTCAAAATCCCTTAAAGCATCTTTAATAATATCTTTAGTCTTCATATCAAGGTGATTTGAAGGCTCATCCAGAATCAATAAGTTAACTGGCTCCAGCAATAGTTTAATCATCGCTAGACGCGTTTTTTCTCCTCCAGAAAGCACTTTTACTTTTTTAGTAATATCATCCCCCTGAAACATGAAAGCTCCTAATATATTTTTGATTTGCGTTCTAATATCTCCAACTGCAATACCATCAATTGTTTCAAAAATCGTTGCATTTTCATCTAGCAATGCAGCCTGATTTTGAGCAAAATATCCAATTTGTGCATTATGTCCAATTTCAACGCTTCCAGAATCCACGCCGATTTCTTTCATAATCGCTTTAATCATAGTCGATTTCCCTTCACCATTCTTTCCGACAAAAGCCACTTTCTGTCCTCGCTCGATTACGATGTTTGCGTCTTTAAACACAACATGATCTCCGTACGCCTTAGACATGTCCTTTACAATAACCGGATATTGACCAGAACGTGCTGCTGGCGGAAATTTTAATCGTAATGCAGAAGTATCTACTTCATCAACCTGAACAATTTCCAGTTTTTCAAGCATTTTTACACGAGATTGAACCGCATCTGTTTTAGAGAAAGTCCCTTTGAAACGGTCGATAAAAGCTCTATTGTCAGCGATCATTTTTTGCTGTTCGTCGTATGCTTTCTGCTGATGAATTCTACGGTCTTTTCTTAATTCTAAATAATGAGAATATTTTGCTTTATAATCGTAGATTCTTCCCATCGTCACTTCGATTGTACGATTGGTAATATTATCTACAAACGCCCTATCGTGCGAAATTACCACAACTGCTTTTGCCTGATTCAACAAGAAATCTTCTAACCATTGAATACTTTCAATATCCATGTGGTTGGTTGGCTCATCTAGCAAAATTAAATCTGGTTTTCTTAATAAGATTTTAGCAAGCTCGATACGCATTCTCCATCCTCCCGAAAACTCAGAAGTCTGACGCGTAAAATCTTCACGCTCAAAACCTAAACCTACTAGAATTTTCTCAACTTCAGCTTCGTAATTTACTTCTTCAATAGCATAGAATTTCTCGCTTAAGTCCGAAACTCTTTCAATCAGCTTCATGTATTCATCACTTTCATAATCGGTACGAACTGTCAGTTGCTCATTGATTTGATCAATTTCAGCTTTCATTGTAAAAATCTCACTGAAAGCTTTTGATGCTTCTTCCATTACAGTTGCACCATCTTCAGTAAGCAAATGCTGAGGCAAGTATGCAATTACAGCTTCTTTTGGAGCAGAAATGCTTCCTGTAGAAGGTTTGTTTGCTCCAGCAATTATCTTCAAAAGCGTAGATTTTCCCGCACCATTTTTACCCATAAGGGCAATTTTATCATTTTCATTAATAGCAAAAGAGACATCGCTAAAAAGTGTAGTTCCGCCAAACTGAACCGAAATATCGTTAACTGTAATCATTTGTCTTTGTTAATTTGTTTAATCGGTTAATCGTTTATCTGACTACCCATTTTTTTCGTGCTGCAAAGATATATTTAATTAGAGAATGTGCCAATGAGATAATTAGATAATTTTGAGAATGTGTCAATTAGATAATTGCTAATTTAAATAATGCCTCAATTGTAATAAACGAAACTCAAATGGTTTTGAAAAATTTAAAAAATTTAGCCTTATCTTGTACTATAATTTTAAAAATCAGCAAAATATGAAAACGAAATTAAAACTGACTATTTACTTGATTGCAGGGTTAATGTTTGGACTTTCTGCAAATGCGCAAAAAACGGTAATAAAAAAAGAGGCTTTACCTGCAAATGCACAAGCTTTTTTAAAGACTCATTTTGGTTCAAAAAAGCCGACTTATATTTTAGAAGACAAAGAAATTCTATCTACAGAATACCAAGTTAAATTTAACAACGAAATTGAGATTGAATTCGACAAGAAAGGAAACTGGAAAGAAGTTGATGGCAAAAATACTGCTATTCCGAAATCTATCGTTCCTAAAAAAATCGCTTCTTACATCAAAACCAATTTTCCAAAAGAAAAAGTAACTAAAATAGAAATTGGAAGTTCTGGTTATGAAACAAAACTTACCAATGGCTTAGAATTAAAATTCAATTTAAAAGAAAATTTCGTTAAAATCGACAGATAAGGCAAATTAGGAAATGTGACAATTAGAAAATTAGATAATTGGAAAATTCTCAAAACTTTAAACACAACAAAACCCGACAGGTTTTAAAAACCTGTCGGGTTTAACTATTAAAAAATGCTTAGAAAAATTATCTAATTATCAAATTGACTAATTATCTAATTAATCTTTTCTCCACTTTTTAGTTTCTTCAAAAACGTGTTCTAAGATTGCTTGTTCTGTTGCATCAAAATCTATATTTCGTCTTGACAAAACTAAACGCGCTGTTTCAAAAGCTTTTTTAGTTACATAGGTTGTAAAACCTGCCGCACCGCCCCAAGAAAAACTTGGCACAAAATTGCGAGGAAAACCAGATCCGAAAATATTAGCGCTTACACCAACAACAGTTCCAGTGTTAAACATCGTATTGATACCACATTTACTGTGATCTCCCATCATTAAACCACAAAACTGAAGTCCAGTTTTGGCAAACCCTTCTGTTTCATAACTCCAAAGTTTTACTTCTTCGTAATTATTTTTTAGGTTCGAGTTATTAGAATCTGCTCCAATATTACACCATTCACCCAAAACAGAATCACCTAAAAAGCCTTCATGCCCTTTATTTGAATTCGCAAAAAGAACCGAGTTTTTAACCTCGCCGCCTATTCTAGATCCAGGCCCTACAGTTGTTGCGCCATACACTTTTGCCGACATTTTAACCATAGCATTTTCGCATAGAGCAAAAGGTCCTCGAATTGCAGTTCCTTCCATAATTTCGGCATTTTTACCTATATATATAGGTCCAGTTGAAGCATTTAAAGTTACAAACTCTAATTTTGCTCCTTCTTCTATAAAAATGTTTTCTGGAGAAATTACGTTAACGCTTTTAGGAATTGGTTGCGATGTGCGATCTTCCGTAAGAAATTTAAAATCCTGACGAATAGCAGCATCATTTTTTGAGAAAATATCCCAAGTATGTTCAATAGTGATACAATCTTCGTTGTATGGAATAATTTCATAAGAATCAAAATCGACTTCTTCTTGGTTTTCGCTTGCAAAAAAAGCAATTACATCTTCACCTTTAAAGATTGCCTGATTTTCTGTCAAATTAGAAACCATCTCTGCAAGAGTATCATTTGGCAAATACGCTGCATTGATCATTACGTTTTCTTCCATTTCGACCATTGGAAATTTTTCCGACAAATATTCCTCGGTGATAGTCGTTATAGTCGAACCTAAATATTTTTCCCATTTTTGGCGAATGGTCATAATTCCGACTAAAATATCAGCTACAGGTCTAGTAAAAGTAAAGGGTAATAAAGCATTCCGAACGGGACCGTCGAAAAGAATGTAGTTCATAAATAATTGAGTGTTTATTAAAAATTAGTTTGGTTACCTAGGGTCAAAGTTACAAATATTTTAATTGTAGTATTTGTCGCGTATTATCCTATTCTGAAAAAAGAGTATATTTTTAATATAAAAATAACTTTGGACGAAGATTTAAACGCAAAGAACGCAATGGCAAAACGCAAAGTTCGCAAAGCTTATAATAAAAACCTTTGCGAACTTTGCGTAAATCTTAGTGCTCTTTGCGGTTAAAATCAACAATAAAAAAAGCCTCCCGAATTGGAAGGCTTTCTATATAATTTAAAACAGCTATTATTTTTTAGCGTGTTTAGCGTATTTAGTTTTGAATTTATCAATACGTCCTGCAGTATCGATAAGTTTAGATTTACCAGTATAAAAAGGGTGAGATGTTCTAGAAATCTCCATTTTTACAACTGGATACTCAACTCCGTCAACTTCAATTGTTTCTTTTGTATCTGCAGTAGATTTAGTGATAAAAACGTCATCATTAGACATGTCTTTAAATGCAACTAATCTGTAATTTTCTGGGTGAACTCCTTTTTTCATCTTTTCTTTTATTTATTGTTTTAGAGCATTTTTATTTTGAAGCTTTTTCATGGTTAGAAAAAGGTATAAACAAGCACTACTCTTTTTTGTTTAAAAATTTAATTATTTTTGAGTGTGCAAATTTACAATTCTTTTTTAATAAACAAACAGTTAGCTTACTTTTTTTTAGTTTATTTCGAAAAGCTTTTTTTATATCCGTTTATAGTGGGAATTACTATATTTGTGGATTAATTTTAAACATATCGAAATATGATTAATGAAGTTATAAAAAAGAATGGAGTTACTTATGGTGTAATTATCGGAATTGCATCGGCTTTGGTTACCGCTACAATCTATGCTGTTGATTTAAACTTATTTACAGCTTGGTGGATGGGAATACTTACAATCGTAATAAGCCTTACAATTAGTATTATCTTACTTTCTAAAACCAAGAAAGAATTAAACGGCGTTTTTCCTTTTAAAGATGCTTTTACTACTTATTTTATAGCTGCAGTAATTGGTATTTTAATATCTACAACTTTCAACATCGTATTATTTAATGTTATTGATCCAGGCGCAAAAGATACTTTGAGCGAAATTATGATCAAATATACTGTTGGCATGCTGCAGAAATTTGGCACACCAGCCTCAGCAATTAACGAAACTATTGCTAAAATGAAAGAAAGCAATCCATATTCTACTTTCGAATTATTAAAAGGATCTGTTTTCGCAATTGTTGTCAGTGCTATTTTCGGATTAATTTTCGCAGCATTTTTTAAAAGCAAATCTACACAAGAATAAAAATATAAATGAATTTATCTATACTTATACCGCTTCTAAACGAGGAGGAATCACTTAAAGAACTTTATACTTGGATCATTAAAGTGATGCAGTCTAACAATTACTCTTATGAAATCATTTTTGTAGATGATGGTAGTACAGATAATTCTTGGCAGATTATTGAAGGCTTTTCTAACGAAAACCCAAATGTCAAAGGGATTCGTTTCATGAAAAACTTCGGAAAATCTCAAGCGTTACATGCTGGTTTTGCAAAAGCGAAAGGTGATGTTATCATTACTATGGATGCTGACTTGCAAGACAGTCCAGACGAAATTCCTGAATTGTACGAAATGATCACCAATCAGAAATTTGATTTGGTTTCGGGCTGGAAAAAGAAACGTTACGATTCTGTTGTGGCAAAAAATCTTCCTTCAAAACTATTTAACTGGGCAGCTAGAAAAACTTCTGGCGTTGAGTTAAATGATTTTAACTGCGGATTGAAAGCATACAAAAATGTGGTGGTAAAAAACATCGAAGTTTCTGGAGAAATGCACCGCTACATTCCTGTTTTGGCAAAAAATGCCGGATTCGGAAAAATTGGCGAAAAAGTAGTAATTCACCAAGCCAGAAAATATGGTGAAACAAAATTCGGAATGGAACGTTTTATAAACGGATTTCTAGATTTAATTACCATCTGGTTTTTATCACGATTCGGAAAAAGACCTATGCACTTATTTGGCGCCATGGGTTCTTTAATGTTTATCATCGGTTTTTTGGCCGCAGGATATATTGGAGTTTCTAAACTTTACCATATGTATACTGGAATGAAGTACAGTCTGGTTACCAATAATCCGTGGTTTTATATTGCTTTAACGACTATGATTCTTGGAACTCAATTATTTTTAGCAGGTTTCTTGGGAGAAATAATTCTAAGAACCAAAAGCAACGAAGCACGTTATAAAGTAGCGAGAGAGGTTAATTTCTAAAACACATCAACCTGAACATTATATTTTTTTTCTATTTTTTTAATTAAGGCACAAAATTATTGCATACAGCACCTGCAGTCCTTGATAAAAAATTATTTTTAGAATAAACATAAAACGAAATTTAAATGAATATAGCACCTAATATATTAAACGCTGTAAACGAATGGCTAACACCAACATTTGACCAAGAAACGCAAGCTGCAGTTAAGGAATTAATGACAACTTCGCCAAAAGAACTGGAAGAGAGTTTTTACAAAAACTTAGAATTCGGAACTGGTGGTATGCGTGGCGTTATGGGTATTGGAAACAACAGAATCAATAAATATACGCTTGGAAAAAATACTCAGGGATTATCTGATTACTTGCACCAAGTTTTTCCAAACGAAACTTTAAAAGTTGCTATTGCGTACGATTGCCGTCATAACAGTAACACGCTGGCAAAAGTGGTTGCTGATGTTTTCTCTGCAAACGGAATTCAGGTGTATTTGTTTTCTGACTTAAGACCAACTCCAGAATTGTCTTTTGCTCTTAAATATTTAAAATGCCAATGCGGAATTGTTTTAACAGCTTCTCACAATCCGCCAGAATATAATGGCTACAAAGTATATTGGCAAGACGGTGGACAGATTGTTCCTCCGCAAGACAAAGAAATTGTCAATGTAATTGAAAGTTTGAGCTATGACAAAATCAAATTCAATGCAAACGAAAGCTTGATTCAATATATCGATACTGAAATAGACAAAGCTTTTATAAAATCGTCTATCGAAAACGCAAGTTTTAATACTCCGGCTGAAGCCAAAGACAATCTTCATATTGTATTTACTTCATTGCACGGAACTTCTATAAAATCAATTCCAGATACTTTATCACAAGCTGGATATAAAAATGTTCATATTGTTCCAGAACAAGCTGTTCCAGACGGAAATTTCCCAACTGTAAAATCTCCAAATCCAGAAGAACCAGAAGCTTTAACAATGGCTTTGGCTCTTGCTGATAAAACAAATTCTGACATCGTAGTAGGTACAGATCCTGACTGCGACCGTTTAGGAGTTGCCGTTCGTAACAATGAAGGCAAAATGATTTTATTGAACGGAAACCAGACTATGGTTTTAATGACTTCTTTCTTATTGAAACAATGGAAAAAAGCAGGCAAACTAAACGGAAAACAATTTGTTGGTTCTACAATTGTTTCCACTCCAATGATGATGGAATTGGCTACAAGCTACGGCGTTGAGTGCAAAGTTGGATTAACCGGCTTTAAATGGATCGCTAAAATGATCAAAGATTTTCCTGAACTAGAATTTATCGGAGGCGGTGAAGAAAGTTTCGGATTTATGGTTGGCGATGCCGTAAGAGATAAAGATGCTGTTGCCGCAACCCTATTAATCTGCGAAGTTGCCGCTCAAGCTAAAGCAGCCGGAAGTTCTGTTTACAAAGAACTTTTACAGCTTTATGTAGAAAATGGCTTCTACAAAGAATTTTTAGTTTCTCTGACTAAAAAAGGAATGGAAGGCTTACAGGAAATCAACCAAATGATGATTGATTTGCGTGAGAATCCTCTAAAAGAAATCAACGGTGAAAGAGTAATTATGGTTGAGGATTATCAATCGTCTATTGCTTTAAACTTATTGACAGGCGAAGAATCTACAATGGATATTCCGAAATCTAATGTGTTGATTTATTACACGGCAGACGGATCTAAAATCTGCGCAAGACCAAGTGGAACAGAACCTAAAATTAAATTCTACATCAGCGTAAATGCAGAATTAGAATCGGTTTCAGATTTTGACGCAGCCGAAGAATTCTTAGACGGAAAAATCAAGAATATTATTGCTGATATGCAGTTAAACTAATAAAATAAGTACGTTCATTCTTGACATACTTTGAAATTCTAGAACTCTGATTTGTATTTTACAATATAGATCAGAGTTTTTTTTTATAAAAAAAACTAAAAAGAAATTGAAAACACCTCAATTGGATTAATTTTGTCCCTACAAAAATAAACACCGAAAATCTCAAAACTTTGTGAGAGATTCTAAAGCACCAAAAATAACACCCAAAAAATAAATGAGTACTTTCAAAAAAATAGTTCCTTTTATATATCCGTATAAAAGATATGCCTATTTAAACATCTTCTTTAATGTTTTATACGCGCTTTTCAGCACACTTTCTTTTATGTCGTTGATCCCGATGATTCAAGTTTTATTTGATCAAACCAAAAGAAAGACTGTTGAACCAGTTTACGAAGGAATTTTGCACATTAAAACATACGCAGAAAATTATTTAAGCTATTACGTAACGACTACTACCGATCAATATGGTGTTGGCCGTACATTATCAATTATGGTAGCCGGAATTATCAGTATCTTTTTACTAAAAAACCTAGTTGACTATCTGGCTATGTTCTTTATTAACTTTTTAAGAAATGGAGTTTTAAGAGACATGCGTAATGCGATGTACAAAAAAACGCTGGAACTGCCGTTGTCATTTTATTCTGAAAAAAGAAAAGGTGACGTAATTTCTAGAATTTCTGCAGACGTTAACGAAGTTCAAACTTCATTTTTAGCCATTTTGGAGCTTATCGTAAAAGAACCTCTAACGATTCTTTTTACAATTGCAGCCATGCTTTTCATAAGCCCAAAGCTAACTTTATTTGTATTTATTTTTATCCCCGTTTCTGGCTACATTATTTCTTTAATTGGAAAACAGCTTAAAAAACAATCTTCGAAAGCGCAACAGGAACAAGGTCATTTTCTTTCTACTATCGAAGAAACTATCGGAGGATTAAAAGTGGTAAAAGGATATAATTCTGAAAATTACTTTAATACCGTTTTTCAAAATTCAACCGAAAGATTCTTCAAATTATCAAACAGCATTGGAAATCGCCAGAATCTAGCTTCACCTGCAAGCGAATTTATGGGAATTACGGTAATCGCAATTTTATTATGGTACGGAGGCCAAATGGTTTTAATTGATAAAACCCTTGACGGCGCTTCTTTCATTGCTTATATGGGATTGGCTTATAACATTTTGACTCCAGCAAAAGCAATTTCTAAAGCTTCTTATGGAGTAAAAAGAGGAAATGCTGCTGCAGAACGTGTTTTAGAAATTCTGGAGCAGGAAAATCCTATTACTTCTAAAGAAAAAGCTATTGAAAAAACAACTTTTGATGACAATATCAGCGTTCAAAATGTAAACTTCAAATATGAAGAAGAAACCGTTTTAAGGGACTTTTCTCTTCAAATTAAAAAAGGCCAAACTGTTGCTTTGGTTGGACAATCTGGAAGCGGAAAAAGTACTATTGCCAATTTACTGACTCGTTTTTATGATGTGAATGATGGAACAATTTCGATTGACGGAACCAACATTAAAGATATGAATTTGCAATCGCTTCGCAGTTTAATGGGATTGGTTACGCAAGACAGCATTTTATTTAATGACACTATTAAGGCAAATATTTCTTTAGGAAAATTAGATGCAACTGATGACGAGATTATCGAAGCACTAAAAATTGCTAATGCTTACGAATTTGTAAAAGAGCTGCAGCAAGGAATTTATACTAATATCGGAGACAGCGGAAACAAACTTTCTGGCGGACAAAAACAGCGTTTATCAATTGCTCGTGCCGTATTGAAAAACCCGCCGATTATGATTTTAGACGAAGCAACATCAGCATTGGATACCGAAAGCGAAAAATTTGTTCAGGTGGCGCTTGAAAACATGATGCAAAACAGAACTTCGATTGTAATTGCGCACCGTCTTTCTACTATTCAAAAAGCAGATGTGATTGTCGTAATGCAAAAAGGAAAAATCGTTGAACAAGGAACTCACGAAGAGCTAATCGCACTCAACGGAACTTACAATAAATTGGTTACTATGCAGTCTTTCGAATCTTAAAAAAAAACAGCATAACCCAATTATTTTACACAGATTAAGGAAATATTAAAACTCAGTTTAATTTCTTTAATCTGTGTTTTATTTTATAACTTTAGGTGAGTTAAAGAATAAATCGTTAATCTCACGAAAATGTATCTTAACAACCCAAACATTACACTTCCTGAAGATCCTAACACTGTCGTTTGGAAATATCTGGACTTATCTAAATTTCTTGATCTGCTGCTTTCAAAAAAGCTTTTCATGTCTCGTTCAGACAAATTTGAAGATCAATACGAAGGCACTTTTAGCGAACCAACTTACGAGGAGATTAAAAAACTCGCTACTGACAATCCTGATTTTTTAAAATACTATAAAACACATCGCGAACAAGTTGCCATAAGCAGCTGGCATATTAACGAATATGAGTCTTTTGCCATGTGGCAGATTTTTACTCAAAATAGCGAAGGATTAGCCATTCAATCGACCATTGGACGTTTGCAGAAAGCATTAAAACCCGAGAACAATTTCGATCAATTTATCGGAGAAGTCAATTATATCGACTATCGAAAAGAATACATTCCGTTTGACGATTTGTTTTTTCCGTTTTTATTCAAAAGAAAAAGCTTTCAATACGAACGTGAAGTCCGCATTTTGACTGATACTTCAAAAAGTGATATCAAACTAAATGACGGTTTAAAAATAAATGTCGATATTAACCAATTAATTGAAAAGATATACATTCATCCAAAGTCTGAAAATTGGTATAAAAAACTGGTAATAGAATTGGTTGAACGCTTAGATTTTGGTTTTGAAATCGAGAAGTCTGATTTGGAGAGTGATATATTGATTTAAAGCTTCTAAGGTGCTGAGGTTCTAAGCTTCTGAGTTTTTTTTTAGCCACAGATTAAGAGGATTAGAAGAGATTTTCCTTTAACCTAAATAAAAAAAACGTCTAGAAATTTAAAATTTCTAGACGTTTTTTTTACGAGAGTGCGCAAAACTTAGAAGCTCAGAACCTCATCACCTTAAATAGGCTTATACCCCTTAACTTCCCACTTTTTAGAAGCTAAATCAATATAATTATAGTGCAGCACATCATTTTTATCAAACTGACCATTTTGGTTGGTATCTTCAATAGTTCTAAAATATAGACGGTTTTTAGAATCAATTAAATTCCAGTCGATTAATTCTTCTAAATCTGCTGAGACTTTTGTGAAGTTTTCTCCGCTGATGTCACTTAGGTATAACGTTTTGATATCGCTGGTATCAATTTTTCCGTCTTTATTAGTATCTGAATCTGTCAGGGTGTAAACCATAACATTATTATGCGTTCTGTCTGCAACAGTTTTCAGATAAGTAGCCGTTAAAATTAAAACTGGTTTATCCGATAAAGGTCGGATAGAATCTGAATCTACTTTTTGAAATTTTAAATTCTGCAGGTAACCTGTAATTTCATATTCGCCTAAATTCGAAATCGTAAAACTCACATCGTTTACGCTAGACGAACCAAATCTTGCTTTAGAACCTCTTTCATACACTCTTAAATCACCTACGGGATGAATTAAATAATTTGTTCCTTCCATTTGGATAGGAAGATCGGCAATTTCAATTTGTGTAGAATCTGTTTTGGCAACGCTTACTTTGTTTGAAGCGCCATAACTTACTTTTGGCTTTTGAACTTCTTCTCGACAGCTAATTACTGTCCCGACAAGTATTAGGGCGATATATTTAAAATACTTTTTCATCTATAATGGTTATATACGATTATCAAATATACTATTTTTGATTGTATTTTTGGATTTTACCAATAAAGATGACACTAAATTATCTTCTTATTCCAATCTTCTTTTAATTAAAGCATCCTTTAAATCTTGTATTGTTAAATCTTTTTTGTTTTTTCTTTAAAAAAAATAAGATACAAAGAGACTGATTTTATCTGACTCAGAATTAAAATGTTCTGCAAAATTAAAATCTGATATGTTTACATCAAAATCACTAGAAAATTGGACCAAAAAGTCCACTGCTTCATCTCCATAAATCCCTAAATCTTTTTCAATCCAATAATTTGGAGATTGGTCATTAAAGAATTTCCCAGTTTGCTTTTTTAAAAATTGATACAGTTTAGAATAATCCATGCTTATAAAAATTCATTACCATTTTCCACCGCAATAAATAAAAGTCTGATATAAACATTACACATTAAAAAAAGATTACTATTTATTTTTAAATAGCATTTCTCATAACCTCGCATTTAACTTAACGTTAAAAACCCTCGAAGTCATATAATTTGGAATCGCATATTGATTTTTTGAATACACATCGCGAACCCAAGTATTTGTAATCGCGTTTTGATTATTAAAGAGATTAAAAATTTCTAGTCCAAGAGACAGCTCTTTAAAGTTTTTCAGCCAGCCTTTTTTAGTATTCTGCGTACTACTATCAACAAAAACTTTTGCAAAACCAATATCGGCTCTTCGGTAATCATTCAATCTATTTTGATACAAATACGGATCTGTGTAGGCTGGTGCGCCTCCTGGCAATCCCGTATTATAAACCAAATTCAAATATACTTTTACACTTGGAATATTAGGCATATAATCCTGAAATAGCATTGCAAATTTTAAACGCTGATCTGTCGGACGAGCGATATAACCTTTGTTTTCATAATTCTCTTCGGTTTTCATATAGCCAAAACTTACCCAAGATTCTGTTCCAGGCACAAATTCGCCATTTAATCTAAAATCTAAACCTTGAGCGTATGCCTTGGCATCGTTATTCGCCACATAACGAATTCGGACATTATCAATCGAATATACATTTACATCTGAAAGTGATTTATAATACAATTCCGTTACCCATTTAAAAGGGCGATTCCACATTTTAAAATTATAATCGTTACCCAAAACGACATGAACCGCTTCCTGCGCTTTCACATTCGGATTCACCACTCCATCCAGATCACGCAATTCCCTATAAAATGGTGGCTGATGATACAACCCTCCAGAAATTCTAAAAACCATATCGCGATCCCAATCTGGTTTTATCGCAAATTGCGCACGCGGACTTACCACAAACTGCGTTTTTCCTTCTTCTAAAGCGCCTTCAACATTCCATCCTTGGAAACGCGCTCCCAAATGATACCAAATCTGACTTGATCCTAATTCTGATTGTTTGTTCCATTGTGCATAACCAGAAAAACGGTTTACAGTATTAAAATTCGTCGCTCGTATATTCTTATAAGGTAAAAGCGGACCTGCATAAGGTGTATAAGGCTGATTGTTTTCTGGCAAAATTGCTACTGGCGGATTTATAGAAAACCCTGCAGAATCGATTACTTCCCACTCCACTACTCGATCTCGAATAGATTCTCTTGTATATTTTAAACCAAATTCCAATTGGCTTTCCTTCCAGTTTTTAATTCCTTTCAATTCGATGTTCGCAATCAAAGCATCCAAATCGTTTCGAGCGTGATTGAGCTGAGAACCGATTCCGCGTGTAAAATCTACTCCAGAAGCATTTTCTGGATCTTCAGCATTTACATTTCCTAAACGGTATTGAGCCAAAATATCAAAATGCTCTTTTTCTGTCGTATGAAATAAAGATCCAATTAATTTTAAAGTAAGCGTAGGCGAAGCTTTGCAAGTAGTTTTCAAAGCTCCAAAATAAGTATCGTACTGATCTTTTTCTTGTCCGTCATAATAAACTGCAAGTGCCATTGGCTGGTCTGCTGTTCCAAAATTAGTTTGGCGCACCAAAGGTTCATACGAATATTTATTTTGAGAAATATTTCCTAAAAAGCTCATTTGCCATTTTTCAGAAATATCATAATTTACATTGGTTTGAATATCTGCAAAAGTCGGCTTATAATTGGTGTCCGTATCTTGACTATTCACCAAAAGGCTATTATTTCTATAGCGAACTCCCGTTACAGCAGACCATTTTTTATTTTTAGAAACCAAATCGACAGTCGCACTTCCTCCTAAAAAACTGGCTTCAAAAGCTGCACCAAATTGAGTTGGTTTGCGATACGTAATATCTAAAACAGAAGACAATTTATCTCCAAATTTAGCTTGAAATCCACCTGCTGAAAATTCAACATTTTGGACTAAATCTGTATTGGTAAAACTAAGTCCTTCTTGCTGTCCCGAGCGAATTAAAAACGGACGGTATACTTCTACTTCATTTACATAAACTAGATTTTCGTCATAATTTCCACCTCTAACCATATATTGTGTGCTCAATTCGTTATTTGAATTAACGCCTGGAAGTGTTTTCAAAATATTTTCTATTCCCGCATTGGCGCCTGGAATTTTCTTTATGGTTTCAGTATCAACTGATGTAATTCCCTGAACTCGTTTTCTATTTCCAGAAGAAACAAACACTTCGCCCATTTGCTCCTCAGAATTATTCATGATCGGATTAAAAACAAAAACTTCATTTGTTTTTAAACTAACCGTCAGACTCATCATTTTTAAGGAAACGTGAGTAAAGATCAAAGAAACTTTTTTGTTTGACGGAATTACAATTTCATAAAATCCATTTGAATCGGACTGTACAGCAATATCCTGAGAAGAAACATTTACACCCGAAACAGGATGTTTTTCGGCATCTAAAATCAGCCCTTTAATACGAGCGTTTTGAGCTAATGCGCTACAGCTGAAAAAGAGAAAAAGAAAAGCGAATGTAAACCTGTTGTTACTCAAAGATTTTGGGTTTTATTTTTTTTGACTTCTAAGAAAACGTGTTTCAAAGATAGTAGTATTTCCTACATTATCAACTACCTCGATTTTTAAAACGTTTTCTCCATCTGCCAAATATTGCTCATCAAAAGTATGCGTAATTCTTCTAGCTTTATTTTCGTATTCAAACAATACCCAAGTTCCATTTAAATAACCATTATAAGATTTTATTCCCGACAAAGAATCACTTATCGTAAAATCAATTTTCTTTTGATCGCTAATCCATTTTCCTTCAACAGGTTTGGCAATTTTAATAACTGGCGGAATTGTATCCAGAACCAAACCGTATACACCCAAGACTTTTGCTTTGGCAGTAAAAACGTCATCTTTTCTAATCGTTCCGTTAAAACTTGTTCCTTTACCGATGTATAGTTTATCTCTCAAAGATTCTGGATAAGAGGCATCTTTTATCGTAATCGTAAAATTTGAATGCGCTGGAACCGTGTCATCGTGAATATAAACTTTGTTATTTCTCACATCAAAATTCATATTAAAATCTTCGTAGAATGTACCTGCAGGAAAGAAAACAGACATATTATCTTTTTCAAAAATTGCATCTTTGTCGTATTTTACAAAGTATTTAGAAATTACAGGTTCAGCTTCAACAAGTGGAGTTGCAGTATCGTATTCGATAGGAACCGTAACCGTTCTTTGGTTTCCAAAATAATCGGAAACCTCAATTCTGTAATTTGATTCCAAATTGGCTTCTGCCGTAATTACACCTCTAAGCGCATCTGTATTAATAATGCTTAAAGCAAAAGGCGTTTTCATAAAAAGTTTCTGCACACGCTGTCCGCTTTTTTTATATCGCTGATAATCGATAAAAGCATTGATATAGCGCATTTCGTCAAAAGAATACGTATCGAACTGATAGTTATAATTCGGATTTCCGTTTAAAAAAGTCGAAACATTAAAAACCCCATTTTTATTATAAGACACATCATCAGTATCAATGGCATTGATTCCGAAACCAATTTTACCGTTAGCTTTAACTTTAGAAGCCAGATAATTTCCATCTTTTTGAAGTGTCATATTAACCAGCAAAGGCTGTTTTGACTGATTTACCGTTGCATTATCTAGCGGATAAACATACAAACTGGATAAAGTAGGCTTTTTAGTATCTTTTATATTTTGGTCAAAGCCAAAGAAAATCGGATTGATTACAAATTCTGTTTTTGTATCTCTAATTTCAAAATGAAGATGCGGTCCTTCAGAAGAACCTGTATTTCCAGAAAGACCAATTATGTCTCCTTTTGCAACAGGAAGTTCATCTGGTTTTGGAAACATTTCGATTTCATACGCCTTTTCTTTGTAATGCGTATTCTTTACATAGTCAAGAATTGCTCCAGTTGGCGTTTGCAAATGCCCATAAACAGACGTATATCCGTTTGGATGTGTAATATAAATGCATTTTCCGTTTCCATAAGTTGAAATTTTAATTCTAGAAACGTAACCATCAGCAATGGCATGCACGGTCAACCCTTCTCTCTGATTGGTTTTCAAATCAAAACCAGCATGAAAATGATTAGGTCTTAACTCTCCAAAATTACCAGAAAGTTGCATTGGAATATCAAGCGGAGGACGGAAATAGTCTTTAGGATATTGCGTTTGAGCAAATATAGAATTACAAATCAAAAGGGCAAGTACAGGAAATCTCATAAGCAACATTTTTGCTAAGATAGCGAAAAATTAACCAATAAAAGCAAGAAAAAGACCACAAAAAATACAATTAACTGAAATTCATTAATTTGATTAATTTTAACGCAAAAAAATCGAGAAAAAATTGCATTAATAAAAAGGAATACTAACTTTGTATGATTAAGTAATGAATAGGATGTATAATGAGTGTAATTGCAGAAATAATTGATACTCTTGAATATAAAGTCGAAAAGCTTTTTGAAAAATCAAAAGCTTTCGAACAAAACAATCAAGTATTACGATTAGAACTAGCCAAAGCTGCGCAAATTATCCAGAAACAATCTGAGGAAATGGAAGCTTTGAAGAAGCAAAATGAAACACTTAAGATAGCCAATTCGTTGCTTGGCAGCGACAATAACAAGAGAGAGACAAAGCTTAAAATAAATTCATTAATTCGCGAAATTGATTACTGTATAGCGCAACTATCAGATTAACAGTATGGACGGAAAGCTTAGAATTAAAATATCAATTGCCGACCGCGTTTACCCACTTACGGTTGAACCCGCTCAGGAAGAAGGACTTAGAAGTGCTTCTAAAAAAATTGATGCTATGATAAAGCAGTTCGAAGAAAACTACGCGGTTCGTGACAAACAAGACGTTCTAGCCATGTGTGCATTACAATTTGCATCGCAAGTAGAACAAAAACAGATTGATAATGCAATCGACGGAGAAGAAACCATCGAAAGAATTAAAAGATTAAACACGCTTTTAGATCAATATCTCGAAAATTAAACGTTCTTTACAGAAACTAAGATACTGCCTACATTAGTTCACAATTGGTAAACTCAACACTAACAATTTAGAATGAGCAAATCGTCGCTACTATAGTATGCCCTCCTTTTGGCTGGGAAACTTGAACAGTGAGTTAGCTCAAAACTTGTCTTTACGAGTTTATACAAGCAATTAATGTAGGCTTTTTTTATATATAAACCCTAACAAACATGGACATCATAACGATCATTATTGGTATTGTAGGTATTGCAGCAGGATTTGCAATAGCTAAAATTATCGAGAAAAGTAATATTTCAAACCTAATCAAAAACGCTAAAAAAGAAGCCGCTTCTATCTTAAAAGACGCTAATTTAGAAGCAGAAAACATTAAAAAAGATAAAATCCTTCAAGCAAAAGAGCGTTTTATCGAATTAAAATCAGAACACGAACAAGTTATTTTAGCACGCGATAAAAAAGTGGCTGAAGTAGAAAAACGTGTACGTGATAAAGAATCTCAAGTTTCTAATGAACTTTCTAAAGCTAAAAAAGTAAATGACGAATTTGAAGCTAAAACAGCTGAATTCAATAATAAAATTGAAGTTTTAGACAAAAAACAAGCTGAAGTTGACAAACTTCACAAAAGTCAATTACAGCAATTAGAAGTAATTTCTGGTCTTTCTGCCGAAGAAGCAAAAGAACAATTGGTTGAAGGTTTAAAAGCTGAAGCTAAAACAAAAGCAATGTCTCACATTCAGGAAACTATTGAAGAGGCTAAGCTTACAGCACAGCAAGAAGCTAAAAAAATCATCATCAACACTATTCAAAGAGTTGGAACGGAAGAAGCGGTTGAAAACTGTGTATCTGTTTTCAACATTGAATCTGACGATGTAAAAGGTAGAATTATCGGTCGTGAAGGTCGTAATATTAGAGCTCTTGAAGCGGCTACGGGAGTTGAAATCATTGTTGATGATACGCCAGAAGCAATTATCCTTTCTTGTTTTGATCCTGTTCGTAGAGAGATTGCTCGTTTGTCTTTACACAAATTAGTAACTGACGGACGTATTCACCCTGCAAGAATCGAAGAAGTTGTTGCTAAAACAGCAAAACAGATTGATGACGAAATTATCGAGGTTGGAAAACGTACTGTTATTGACTTAGGAATTCATGGTTTACACCCAGAATTAATTAAAGTTGTGGGTAGAATGAAATACCGTTCTTCGTACGGACAAAACTTATTACAGCACTCGAGAGAGGTTTCTAAACTTTGCGGTATTATGGCAGCAGAATTAGGACTAAACGTGAAATTGGCAAAAAGGGCTGGTTTATTACACGATATCGGAAAAGTGCCTGATACAGAAAGTGATTTACCACACGCACTTTTAGGTATGCAGTGGGCTGAAAAATATGGTGAAAAAGAAGAGGTTTGCAACGCGATTGGAGCACACCACGACGAGATTGAAATGAAATCTTTACTTTCTCCAATTATTCAGGTTTGTGATGCTATTTCTGGAGCTAGACCAGGTGCAAGACGTCAGGTTTTAGATTCTTACATTCAGCGTCTGAAAGATCTTGAAGATGTAGCTTACGGATTCAGCGGTGTGAAAAATGCGTATGCAATTCAAGCTGGTAGAGAGCTTCGTGTAATTGTAGAAAGCGAAAAAGTTTCTGATGATAACGCAGCAAACTTATCTTTCGAAATTTCACAAAAAATTCAAACAGAAATGACTTATCCTGGACAGGTAAAAGTTACAGTTATTAGAGAAACTAGAGCTGTAAACATTGCTAAATAATCCAAGTAAACATAAATAAAAATAAAGGCTGTCAATTGACAGCCTTTATTTTTATTTATACAATCTATTTTCTTTATTCTATTCTCTTTATTCTATTTCTATTTTCTAAAACATTCTTCACAAAAGAAGCCTCAAAACCTACATATCATTAAAAACAATTTTAAAGCTTGTCCCTACTCCTACTTCACTTTCCACTTCCACAGTTCCTTTCATCGCTTCAATTTGATTCCTTGTAATATATAATCCAATTCCGCGGGCCTCTTCATGCTTATGAAAAGTTTTATACATTCCGAACAATAAATCGCCATAAACTTTCAAATCGATTCCGAGGCCATTATCTGTAATCTTAAGCGATTTAAAACCTTCAGGCTCTATTGCAAAATCAAAAGTAATTACAGGATCTCGATCTGGATGCGCATATTTAATAGCATTTGTTGTAAAATTCAGCAAAACACTTTCCATATACGCGGGATTAAAATTAATCGTTAAATACTTCGGAACGTTGTTTACAATAGTCACTTTACGCTGTTTATCATAACCTTTAATCGTCGAAATTGTCTTTTCGACATATTCACAAAGTTTTAGCGGCACTACGGCTATATTAATATTGCTTTGCGTTTTCACAATCTGAGTAAGATTCGAAATCGTTTCATTCAAATCATTAGAAACAGTACGCAAATGTTCCAGCATTTCAGCCACGGTCTGTTTATTGACATCGGCATCAATAAAATCTAAAATCGATTTTATATTCCCAGCTTGTGTATTTAAATTATGCGAAACAATATGCGAAAAGTTCAACAATCGGCTATTTTGATCGCTGTATAATTTCATTGTTTTTATAAGCTCAAGTTCTTTTTCTTTTTGAGCAGAAACATCGGTATGAGTTCCAATTACACGCAAAGGCTTTCCGTTTTCATCCCGTTTGATCACTTTTCCACGGTCTAAAATCCACTTGTAATTACCGCTGGAAGTCATTACACGATGGTAATTTTCGTAAAACGGAATCTTGTTATCAAAATGCTCATGAATATCAGAGTAATATTTTGGAAGATCGTCTGGATGCACGATTTTATCCCAACGCTCTGGATCATCAAAAACGTCGGTAGATTCTAATTCTAAAATTTTAAGAGACAAGGAGGAATAAAAAACCCTGTTGGTAACCATGTCCCAATCCCAAATTCCTACCGTAGAAGCATCAAGAGCAAACTGAAATCGTTCTTCTGAAATTCTAAGCTTTTCTTCTTTATCTTTTAATTCGGTAATATCTGAAACATGTCCGTAAAAAATTACATTTCCATTTGCTGAAGATTCTGTTTTGGAAGAAATCTTAAACCAGCGGATTCCTTTTTTAGGAAGCATGGCTCTGAACTCAATTTCCCACGGCTTTATTTCTTTTCTAGCCGCAACTAACGATTGAAAAAAATGATCGCGATCTTGAGGTAAAATTCGATCGTAGATTATATACTTTATATCATTTTTAAAATCGGCTGCAGAAAGTTCAAATATTTCGTCTGCCGATTTACTGACAAGGGGAAAAGTGTAATTATTATCGGAATCAATAACAAATTGAAAAAGCAGGTCGGGCATTTCGGCCAACAATTTTTTGTAAAAATTATTTAGCTCTAAGCAATCGTCATTTCCATATAAATCAAAAACCATATACTACTTCTTTATGTAAATAAGATATTCAGAACTTACTCGGAAAAAGCAAACAAACCAACTCGTTTTAATGCTTTTTATTCCTATTAAATTAAAATTTTAACACAATATATAAATTTTCAAAACAAAAACACACAATACTGCAAAAAATTATTTCCTAGGATGAAAACTATGCATTACTTCTTTTAAAAAACTGCGATCTAAATGCACATAAATTTCTGTTGTTGTGATAGATTCGTGGCCAAGCATTAATTGAATTGATCTTAAATCTGCACCGTTCTCAAGTAGATGTGTTGCAAAAGAATGACGCAAGGTATGCGGACTTATACTTTTCTTCAGCCCCATTTTTTGCGCAAGATCTTTGATAATTGTAAAAACCATAGCTCGAGTTAACTGATTTCCTCTTCTGTTTAAAAATAAAGTATCTTCGGCTCCTTTTTTAATCGTGAGATTACATCGCACCGCATTTCTATAAATATCAATATATTTTTGAGTTAATGGCCCAATCGGAACAAATCTTTCCTTGTTTCCTTTACCCGTAATTTTAATAAAACCTTCATCAAAAAAAAGATCTGAAATTTTTAGCGAAATCAATTCAGAGACACGCAATCCGCAGCCGTATAAAGTTTCTAGCATCGCTCTGTTTCTCTCGCCTTCATTGGTGCTTAAGTCGATTGTTTCTATCAAAGCATCGATTTCCTGAAGCGATAAAGTATCGGGTAATTTACGACCTGTTTTTGGAGCTTCTATCAATTCTAAAGGATTATCGTTTCTGTAATCTTCAAAAACCAAATAATTGAAAAAACTTTTAAGTCCAGAAATAATCCTTGCCTGCGACCTCGGATTTACTTCTTTTGCTACTGTATAAATAAATTGTTGCAACGTTTCATCTGAAATTTTTATAGGCGAAACATCAATCTTGTTGGTTTCTAAAAAAAGACACAAACGCTCAATATCAAAGCCGTAGTTTTCGATCGTATTTTTAGACAAACCCCTCTCAATCCTCAAATACGACTGATAATCTTTAATATATCTGCTCCAATTCATATTTACAAAGTAAATGATTTTTTGGCATAAAAAAACCTTCCCGTTGAAGGAAGGTTTTACAAAATTATTGCGCTATAAATTTATAATTTATAATTGAATCCGATATTTAAAGAAGACAGCGTTGCATCAGCAGATATTCCTTTATAAGAAACAAACAATTCAACTTTCTTGCTTTGATAGCCAAATTTTGGTTGATATAAAACTCCTCCGTCTCCGTTGCCGCTTGCTACATAAATTGCATATCCCAAATCAGCTCCAGCAAATAAATAATCAGTTATCGAATATTGTGCAGTTGCTGCTATTGGAACAAAACCCGCCTCAGAACTTTCAACTCTGTATGGCATACCTCCATCATAATAATCATAAGATTTTGGAATATATGCTGTATAACCCGTTGTTGCTCCAACGCTAAATTCATCAGTAACATTCCATAGATATGCCGCATCGATACCAAAATTAGCGGAATAGGAATCTTTTAAATCTCCAAAAACAACACCAGCGTGCGCTCCAATTTTAAACTGTCCGCTCTGTGCATTTGAGAATGTAAAAGCCATAACTGCAATGGCAGATAAGATAATTTTCTTCATTTATTTTTGGGTTAGGGTTAAAATACTTATAAAAAAATAGGTTTTTATTCTTTAAAAATTCATCTCATACACAAAAAAACCTTCCTAAAAAGGAAGGTTTTACAAATACTTTAAAACTCAGATTAGAATTTATAAGCTAAAGAAAGCTGTAAATTACTGTTTTTTGCACTGTCGTAATACTCTTCTGAATCATCAATATCATTATCAGTAATAGGCGATAAACCAATAGTGTAGCGAAGACCTACAGAAAAGTTTTCTGTAAAATTATATCCAGCTCCTAAATTAAATCCAAAATCTGTTGATCTTGTAAAGTCCTTAACGTCTTCACCTTCTGCCTTAGCTGATAATAAAATACCCAGTTGAGGACCAGCTTCTACACTAAATTTATTATCAACAACGTAATATTTCGCTAATACAGGAATGTTCAAATAATTTAATTTCAAGTCTCCATCAGCTCCAAAAGGACCATCAAATTTAGCTCCTTGAGCAGAGTACAATAGCTCTGGCTGAATAAAAAACTTTTCAACTACATGAATTTCTGCAAAACCACCAACATGGAATCCTACCAGTGATTTATTATCTTCTACATCTCCTCCAACTACATTTGAAATGTTAAGACCTCCTTTTATTCCAAATCTTGTCGACTGAGCATTTGTAAATGCAAAAGCCATTATTGCAATGGCAGATAAAATTATTTTTTTCATTCTAATTTGTTTTGGGTTAAATTAATAGATCAAATATAAAAATATTCTTCATAAATGCATATTAGGAATTTAACAAATAAAATAGTATCTATAGCTATAATTGTTAATTTTTGATTAAGTCAGTTTTAAAATTAAAATTTTCAGAAATAGAAAAATTCGTTTTAACCATATTTCAATTAAAAAATAAAGATTAAACCTACAATAAGTATAGCGGTTAGCGTTTAGAATCAACTAAAATAAGACCAAAATAAATCTGTAATGACGCATTGAAAATCAGAATTTTAAAAGACTTCGAGAACATTTTCGAATAAGGAAATTCAAATTCAGTGGGAATTTTATTAATTATTTAATCCAAAATATAATGCAATAAAACCCTAAATATGTAGTTTTGATCTATAAATAACATTTAAAATACCAATTTTTAAAAACCTTTTTATGAAAAAAATACTTTTAGTAGCTGTTATGTTCCTTGCAACATCAGCAGCAGTAAACGCACAATTTGTACAAATCGGGGTTAAGGCAGGGGTTAACTTTGCTAACCAAACAGGAGGTTCTGACTTTGAAGGAATTTCTGTTGACAAAGAAGGTATTACAAGTTACCACGCAGGTCTTGTAGCAGAACTTAAATTATTAGAAAAATTCTCAATTCAGCCAGAGCTTTTGTATACTACTCAAGGAGCAACGTATAAAAATGCTATTTCAGAATTTAAAAACGAAATGGGTTATATTGCTATTCCGGTAATGGCAAAAATCTACATGACTAAATCTCTTAGCTTAGAACTTGGTCCACAGGCATCATTCCTTGTTAGCAATAAAAAAGAATTTGATGCAGCAGATCCAAATACATTTGACTTCTCTCTTAATGCTGGTCTAGGATTAAAAGTAGTTGGAGGTCTTTTTGTTCAAGCTCGTTACGGAATTGGTCTAACTGAAATTTCAGAAGAAGCTGACTTTAAAAACTCTGTATTCCAACTTTCTGCTGGATACATGTTCTAAAAGAATATCACATACTTTTACAAAAACCGCTCTATTTATTAGTGCGGTTTTTTTATTTTTACGCTTACTTATAAAATGCCTTCGCATCACTATTAAATTTTTTATTTTATGAAAATCTGCATCATCAACGGACCTAATTTGAATCTTTTAGGAAAAAGAGAACCTGAAGTTTACGGTAGCCAAACTTTTGAAGATTATTTTGAAACGTTGAAACAAAAATTTCCAAACATCGAACTTTCATATTATCAAAGCAATATTGAAGGCGAATTGATTGGCAAAATTCAGGAATGCGGTTTTACTTTTGACGGAATTATTTTGAATGCCGGGGCGTACACACATACTTCAATTGGTTTAGGAGATGCTATGAAAGCGGTCACAACTCCCGTAATCGAAGTTCATATTTCTAATACTTATGCCAGAGAAAGTTTTAGGCACCAGTCTTATTTATCAGGAAATGCAAAAGGGGTTATTTTAGGTTTCGGACTAAAAAGTTACGAACTGGCAATTCAATCATTTTTATAGGGCTTCGACTTCGCTCAGCCTGACCAAGTATCTTTTGTAGTTTTTGGAATTTAACAAATTATTAATAAGCTCAGATTTAACTTGTTATATTTTTTGTAAGATAAGCCACACTACATGAGAAACATTACTTTATTTGCCTTCCTATTTTTTTCGATTACAGCTTTTTCTCAAATTAAAGGAACAATTACAGATGACAAAGGAAATCCGCTTCCGTTTGTATCCGTTTTTGAAGAGAATACGTATGCTGGAACTACTTCAAATGAACAGGGAAAATATCAGCTGAATGTAAAAGAAATTGGAAAGAACAAAATTACTTTTCAATATTTAGGTTTTAAAACTCAAAAAATAAGCGTTGCGTCAGGAACAAAAATGTTTACTTTGGATGTTAAGCTTCAGGAAGAAAGTTTTGCATTGAATGAAGTTGTAATCGATCCTAAAAACAATCCAGCCAATGCAATTATAAGAAGTGCCATTGCAAACAAAAAGGAAAACTCAGATAAAACCGAAAGATACACCGTCGATTTTTATTCGAAAGGAATGTTTAAGGTTAAAGATCTTCCTAAAAAAATTCTAGGCAAAAAAGTAGAATTGGGTGACGATATGTCTTCCAACTTAGATTCTACAGGAACTGGGATTTTATATTTATCTGAAACCATTTCTAAAGTTAGTTATGAGAAACCAAACAACTTTAAAGAAAACATTATTGCCTCCAAAGTTTCTGGAAACAACCGTGGTTACAGCTACAACACAGCCGCATTATCCAATTATGACTTTTACGACAATGCTTTAGATTTTGACGTCAAGCTGATTTCACCAATCGCGGACAATGCTTTCTATTATTACAAATATAAATTGGAAAGTACTTTTTATGACGATAATAATCAACAGATTAACAAAATTAAAGTAATTCCGAAACGTGATAAGGAGCCTGTTTTTGAAGGCTATATTTATATCGTAGACGACAGTTTTGCTATTTATGCCATTGATCTCGAAATTAAAGGCTACAGAATGAAAAATGAGTTTACAGAAATAATGAAATTAAAACAGAGTTTCAGCTACAACACAAAGAACAAAATCTGGTCAAAAAACGCACAGACACTTTCTTTTAATGCGGGTATTTTTGGTGTAAAGTTTTCTGGAAATTTTAATTACGTGTATTCGAATTATGAATTTCCAGCCTCCTTTGACAAGAAAACTTTTGGAAATGAACTCGTGGCTTTTGAGCTTAATGCGAACAAAAAAGATGATGCCTTTTGGAATGAAATTCGTCCAATTCCGCTAACTATTGAAGAAAGTAGTGATTACGCCAAAAAAGACAGCCTGCAAATCATTCGAAAATCTAAAAAATACACCGATTCTATTGATGCAAAAAACAATAAATTTAAGGTTTGGGATATTTTAATGGGGTACGATTATAAAAACACGTATAAAAAATATTCTTTCGATTATAAAGGCTTGCTCAATATTGCTTCTTTGAGTTTTAATACCGTTCAGGGTTTTAATCTGGATTCTGGTTTTTCTTTTAAAAAATGGAATGAAGAGGAAGGAAAAAGCACTTCGATAAGCACCACTTTTAATTACGGATTTTCAGATGAGCGTTTTCGTGCTATTGGACAATTCAGCCATAGATTTAATACGATCAATTATGCTACAATTTGGGGTTCTGGAGGGGTAAAAACAGCTCAGTTTAATAGCGCTGAGCCAATCAGTAAATTTGTCAATTCTATAAGTTCTTTATTTTTTAAAGATAATTATATGAAGCTGTACAACTTGGAATTTGCTGAAATAAATTACGGCCAGGATATTGCAAACGGAATTAATCTTACTGGAAAAATAGGCTACGAACAACGCAAACCGCTTTTCAACACGACTGATTATTCCTTCTTTAAGAAAGATGATCTTTATTCGTCAAATAATCCGTTGGCTCCAAATGATTTTATTACTCCTGCTTTTGATGAGCATCATTTGTTTAAGGCTTTGGTAACAACGAGAATAAATTTTGGGAACAAATATATTTCACGCCCAGACGGACGATTTAATTTTAAAGATGATAAATATCCGACGATTTATTTAGCATTCGAAAAGGCATTCGCGGCAAGCGAAAAAAAATACGAATATGAAAGAATCGGCGCTTCTGTTCAATACGATTTATCATTGGGAAACAAAGGTGTTTTAGGAACAAATTTTAGAGCCGGAAAATTCTTTAATGCCAAAAACATATCGTTTGTTGATTACAGACATTTTAACGGAAACCAAACTCATATTGGCACAAGTGAGCGTTATTTGAATGTTTTCAACATGATGCCATACTATTCGAACAGCACCAACGACAGCTACTTTGAAATGCATACAGAATATAACGATACTGGTTTTATTATGAATAAAATTCCGTTATTGAATCTTTTAAAATCAACAATGAATCTTGGATTTCATTCTTTGGCACTTCCTGATAGAAATCCGTATACCGAGTTTACAGTTGGTTTAGATAATTTAGGCTTCGGAAAATTCAAATTATTCAGAATCGATTATGTGCATTCTTACCAAAGTGGAATCCAACAAAACGGTGTTGTGTTTGGATTGAAGATTTTGAATGTATTGGATTAAAGGTGCTAAGGTACTGAGGAACTAAGATGCTAAGTTTTCTCTTAGAATCCGATAATCTTGAATATTAAAAAATCCGCTTAAATCTGTAAAATCTGCGTGAAATCAGACTACAATTTAAGCGGATTTTCAATATATCAATTAGTTAAACTTTGCGTGGGCTTCGACTTCGCTCAGCCTGACAAAGACTAAAAACCTTAGAAGCTCAGCATCTCAGAACCTTAGTAGCTTTTTTTCAACAGTGATAATCATCTGGCTCAATATGAATCAAAACATTTCCCAATTGAGGAATTTCTTCTTTTAAGGTATCTTGAAGTTTATGCGATAAATCGTGGCCTTCTTTTACAGAAATTTTTGCCGAAACAATGGCATGAAGATCCACATGATAACGCATTCCAGCTTTTCTAATATAACATTTTTCAGTTCCTAATATTCCCGTCACAGTTAAAGAAACTACGCGAATTTCTTCTACCAAATCATCATTAAGATTTTCATCCATGATTTCGCCTAGCGCGGGTCTGAAGATTTTATAACTATTGTAAAGAATAAAACAAGCTGCAAAAAGTGCTGCCCAATCATCTGCAGATTCATATCCTTTACCCATAATAAGCGCAAAAGAAATTCCGATAAACGCTGCTACAGATGTTATTGCGTCACTACGATGATGCCATGCATCAGCTGCTAAAGACGAACTGTTGGTTTGCTTACTACGTTTCATTACCACACGAAAAGAATATTCTTTCCAAATAATAATCGCACCTAAAACATACAAAGTCCAAGATTTAGGCAAATCATGTGAAGTATTAATATTTGCAATACTTTCGTAACCAATGATAGTTGCCGAAGTAATTAAAAATCCAACAACCAAAAAAGTAATTAAAGGTTCTGCGCGACCATGTCCGTAAGGATGGTTTTCGTCTGCAGGTTTATTAGAATACTTGATTCCGAACAAAACCAAACAAGACGAAAATATATCCGTCGTCGATTCGATCGCATCGGCAATCAAGGCATAAGAATTGCCAAAAAAACCCGCTAAACCTTTTGTCAAGGCTAAGCAGGTGTTTCCGGCTATACTAAAAATAGTAGCTTTTACAGCTTTTTGTTCGTTTGTCATTTACGACTATATTTTTTTTCGCCACGAATTTCACAAATTACACGAAGATTTACTTTGCGTTTTATTACACTAATTTTTAAATCAAATTCGTATAATTGAAATTCAAAATTAAAAATTAGTGCAATTCGTGTAATTCGTGGCTAACAATTTACGCTCTCACGATTTTTGCTCCAATTGCTCTCAAACGCTCATCGATACGCTCGTATCCACGGTCGATTTGCTCAATATTTTGGATTGTACTAGTTCCTTTTGCTGAAAGCGCTGCAATCAACAATGAGATTCCCGCACGAATATCAGGAGAAGACATTGTAGTTGCTTTCAATTGAGATTCGAAATTATGCCCCATAACCACAGCTCTGTGCGGATCACATAACATAATTTTTGCCCCCATATCGATTAATTTATCCACGAAGAATAAACGGCTTTCGAACATTTTTTGGTGAATCAAAACATCTCCTTTTGCTTGTGTTGCCACAACTAAAACGATACTTAATAAGTCAGGAGTAAATCCTGGCCAAGGTGCATCGGCAATAGTTAAAATAGAACCGTCGATATCCGTTTTCACTTCATATCCGTCTTTGTGAGCCGGAATATAAATATCGTCGTTACGTTTTTCGATTGTAATACCTAATTTTCTGAAGGTATTCGGAATCAATCCTAAATTTTCCCAGCTAACATTTTTGATTGTGATTTCGCTTTTTGTCATAGCCGCAAGACCAATCCAAGAACCGATTTCGATCATATCTGGAAGAATTCTGTGCTCGCATCCGCCAAGGCTTTCAACTCCTTCAATAGTCAATAAGTTTGAACCAACTCCAGTAATTTTTGCTCCCATAGAGTTTAACATTTTACATAACTGCTGTAAATAAGGCTCACAAGCAGCATTGTAAACTGTAGTTTTTCCTTTTGCTAAAACGGCAGCCATTACAATGTTTGCAGTTCCAGTTACAGAAGCCTCGTCAAGAAGCATATCTGTTCCTTGAAGTCCTTCTTCTGGAGATTCTACTCCGTAGAAATGATCTTCTCTGTTATATCTAAATTTTGCTCCAAGGTTAATAAAACCTTCAAAGTGTGTATCTAATCTACGACGTCCGATTTTGTCTCCTCCTGGTTTTGGAATATATCCTTTTCCAAAACGAGCCAAAAGCGGACCAACAATCATAATAGAACCACGAAGCGCTCCACCTTCTTTTTTGAAAGCTTCAGTTTCTAAATAGCCAACATTAACTTCGTCAGCTTGAAATGTAATAGAACCTGGTTCATTACGTTGAATTTTCACCCCTAAATTACCCAACAAAGTGATTAATTTATTGATGTCTATAATATCAGGAATGTTATTAATTTTTACTTTCTCTCCTGTTAGAAGCACGGCACATAAAATTTGTAACGCCTCATTTTTTGCTCCTTGCGGAGTGATTTCTCCTTTTAAAGGAGTTCCTCCTTCGATTTTAAAAATTCCCATAGATCTTGTTTAGGTTCTGAGTTACTGAGGTTCTAAGGTTCTAAGTTTTTTCTTTTTGCAAAAAAAGCTTAGCAGCTTAGTAGCTTAGACACTTAGCAGCTTTTTATTTCTGATTATTGTTTTTTTGAAATGTCTTTTTCTGACCTCCCTTATTGTTATTGTTTTTGTTATTCTGAATTTTTGGCTGTGCGCCAGAAGCTGTTTTGTTAGACATGCGTTTGTTTGTACGCATTAAATCTGTCGTATTCAAAAGTTCTTCTGTGCTGTGCAGTAAATTGATTTTGCCACCAGACAATTCATATAAATGCTCAAAAATCACATCGTCTTTTACAGTGTCTTTGTTCCAGCTTAAGAACGATTTTTTCATGTGATTGGCAATGACCATTATCAGTGCATTTTTCATTTCGCCTTCTTCCCATTTATTCGCAACATCAATCATATATTTGATGTTGTTGCCGTAAAATCTGTATTTCGGGAAATTCTGCGGATACTGCAAAACGTCTGGTTTTAGCTCTAAAACCTCTTTAGAAGGAATCGGATATGGCGATTCTACATTCAATTTGAAATCAGACATGATAAAAAGCTGATCCCAAAGTTTATGCTGAAAATCTGGAACATCTCGCAAATGCGGATTTAGACTTCCCATAACCTGAATGATATATTTTGCGGCTTTGTTACGCGTTTCATCATCTTCAATAGCAGTGGCCTGATCAATCAGTTTTTGTAAATGACGACCATATTCTGGGATAATTAAACGCTGTCTTTCAGAATTGTATTCTAAATTGTAGACAACATCGCTTGCGGCTTCTCTTTTATATTTTTCGATCATAAGTTTATAATGAAACTATACCTTCTATTGTAGAAACTTCTTTGTATTTACTGATTACATCATCTGAGCTGTGCATAGTAACATCTACAGAAACACTGGTAAATTTACCTGTTTTAGATTTTGTTGTTTTAATAACTGCTCCCATTCTGTCAAAAGCTTTTTCGACACGCTCTACATTATCTGCTACAGAAGGCACAATAAATTTGTACAAGTATTCTGCTGGCCAAGTATTTGCGTTATCTAGCTCTAATTTTAATCTTTCGTAAAATTCGGCTGTATTTTTTTCTTTATCGTTCTCCATTCGTAATTAAAAATAAACGCAAATATACGGTTTTGATTTCAGATTTTTTAGATTTTTTATTTTGAAAAAAGGTGCAAAGTTACAAAGTGACAAAGGTGCATAGAAAAAAGCTTTGGAAGATTATTTCTTTGTAAATTTTCATATTATATTTGAAAAAACAATACTTCAAATATTTCTCGCAAAATCATCTAGAAGCAAATATTACATCGTACTGTTTGTTATTTCGACGAAGGAGAAATCTCCACAAGTAACTCCTCACTGAATTTAACCAATCTTTGTCGAGCTCCTCGCGAAGATTTCTCCTTCGTCGAAATGACAATATTGCGAAAAACTCTGCGACTTCGCGACTTTGCGAGATTAAAAACACAATGAAATGAAAAAAATCATCTTCTTACTTTTTACATTTTGCACTTTTTACAACAGCAATGCCCAAGAAATTAAAACCCTTACTTATTTCCAAAACGACACCTTAAAACTAGATCTAGATTTATACCTGCCAAAAGTAAAAGCTGGCGAAAAAATTCCGTTGATTCTCTTTGCTTTCGGAGGCGGATTTTCTGGTGGAGAACGTACGAGCGAAAAAGATTTCGGAAAATTTATGGCGCAGAATGGCTATGCTGTTGCAAGCATTTCATACAGTTTATACATGAAAGGAAAAGATTTTGGCTGTAAAGGGACTTTAACCGAAAAAATAAAAGCGATCCAAATCGGCGTGAGCGATATGTGGCAAGCAACTGGATTTTTAATTGAAAATGCTAATAAATACAATTTGGATACTTCAAAATTCTTTATTTCTGGAATTAGCGCTGGAGGAGAAATTGGTTTCCACGCTTCTTTTTGGGATTATAAACTGATGAATTTATACAAAAGCAATCTGCCAGAAAACTTCAAATACAAAGGTTTCATTGGAGGTTCGGGAGCAATTCAAGATATTAATTTGATTACGAAAGAAAAAGCGATTCCGATGTTACTGGCACACGGGAGCAATGACGATACAGTTCCGTACGCTGCGGGTTCGCACCGCTCCTGCCCGACCAACGCTTCTGGCTGGCTAATTCTTTTTGGTTCTTATGCAGTTTACAATCAAATGAACGACCTTCATAAAGATATTCAACTGATTACTTTCTGCGGTGGCGGACACGAGTTTTCAGGTTATCTTTTTCATGATGGAAAACAATACGTTTTAGATTTTGTAAATGATGTTTTGAAAGGAAAAAAGTTTCAGTCGCATTTGATTGTTCCTTCTAATAAAAAAGGAGTTTCTTCTGGCAAATATTTGTTTTGTGAATAATAGCGTTTTTTAAGTTTCAAAAATCTGCTCCAGCGGAGCAAAATATTTATAGCACAATCAATTCACCCAAAGCAAAAGCTCCAGCGGAGCGGCATATAAATTACTAAAAATATGTCGCTCCGCTGGAGCTTTATATTTATTGTCTGCAATTTTTTCTATAAATATTTCGTCCCTACTGGGACTTTAAAACAAAAACTTTGTTTATCAAAATATCAAATCTTTCGTTTCTGATAAATATTCTTTTTAATTACAAATAAGTTTAGGTAAATTTGCGCTTTATTTTTAGAATAGTGCAAAAAGAAATTATTGTCTTGCTTGGCGGACCTGGTACTGGAAAATCGACTCTTATTAACGAATTGGTAGCTCGTGGCTTTTGCTGCTATCCTGAAATCTCTAGACAGGTTACCATGAAAGCGCAAGAACAAGGCATTGAGCAGCTGTTTCTGGAACAGCCTCTTTTGTTTAGCGAAATGTTGTTGGAAGGACGTATTGAACAATACAAAAATGCTCTTGAAGAACCTGATCAAGTGGTTTTTATCGACCGTGGAATTCCTGATGTTGTAGCTTATATGGATTATATTGGCGATGAATATCCAGAGCATTTTACGAAAGCTTGCGAAGATTTCAAATATTCTAAAACCTTTATTTTACCGCCTTGGGAAGAAATTTACCAAAGTGATGCTGAGCGTTATGAAAATTTTGATCAGGCAGTAAAAATTCAGGAGCATCTTGTTGAGACTTATAAAAAATATGGTTACGAACTGATTGAGGTTCCAAAAGATACAGTTGAAAACAGAATTCTTTATATCTTAGACAAAATTTAGCAGCATGGTTTAAAGTTGCAAAACTAGAAACTGTTTTTCTAAATTTTTAACTTTAAAACAAACGCAATGCTCGGAGCGCAGGATATTCTTCTAAAATACTGGAAACACGACAGTTTTAGACCGTTGCAAAAAGAAATTATCGATTCTGTTCTGGATGGGCAGGATACTTTTGCCGTACTTCCTACGGGTGGCGGAAAATCGATTTGCTTTCAGGTCCCCGCGATGATGCAAGAAGGCATTTGTTTAGTCATTTCTCCTTTAATTGCTCTGATGAAAGATCAGGTGATGAATCTTCAGAAAAGAGATATTAAAGCCATTGCTCTTACTGGAGGAATTCATACCGAAGAAATTATCGATTTATTGGACAACTGCCAGTACGGAAATTACAAATTCTTATATCTTTCGCCAGAACGTCTACAATCAGATTGGATTCTTGAGCGTATCAAAAACTTACCCATCAATTTAATTGCTGTCGACGAAGCACACTGCGTTTCGCAATGGGGTCACGATTTTAGACCTGCGTATCTTAAAATTTCGGAACTGAAAAAGTTTTTTCCAAAAATTCCGTTTTTGGCTTTAACAGCAACGGCAACTCCGAGAGTTATTGAAGATATTAGAACGCAGTTGGAATTAAAAAATCCGAATCACTTTCAGCAATCGTTTGAGCGAAAAAATATTGCTTACATGGTTTTTGAAGTGGAGGATAAACTGTATCGTGTAGAGCAAATCTTGAAAAAAAATCCACAGCCTTCTATACTATATGTACGAAATCGAAAAGCGTGTTTGAACATGTCTTCTCAATTGCAATCGTTAGGTTTTACATCAACCTATTATCATGGCGGACTTTCGACCAAAGAAAAAGACAAAAATATGCAGCTCTGGATGTCCGAACAGACACAAGTTATTGTCGCTACGAATGCGTTCGGAATGGGAATTGACAAAGACAATGTAAAAACGGTTATTCATACACAGCTTCCAGAAAATTTAGAAAATTATTATCAGGAATCTGGACGCGCAGGAAGAAATGGCGCAAAAGCGTTTTCGGTGTTACTTTATAATAATTCAGACGCAATTCAGACAGAACAGCAATTTTTGAATATTCTTCCCGATAAGAAGTTTTTAAAAACAATGTATGTTAAGTTGTGCAATTATTTTCAGATTGCTTATGGAGAAGGCATGGATGAAACTTTTTCATTTAAATTGAATCATTTTTGCAATAAATACGACTTTCCGACTTTGAAAACATACAATGCTTTGCAGTTTTTGAATCAGCAAGGAATCATTACCATGTCTCAGGAATTCTCAGAAAAAATCAGCGTTCAATTTTTGATAGAATCAAAAGAAGTGATTCGATACATGAGCCTGAATCCGAACGACGAAGAAATTTTGCTGGCGATTTTGAGAACTTATCCTGGTATTTATGATGTAAAAGCCAATCTTAATTTGGCTTTGCTTGCAAAAAAATCCAACCGTACAGAAGAACAGATTATTGCTCTTTTGGAAAAACTGAAAGAAAAAGAAATTATAGAATATAAATCTAAAAATAACGACTCCACTATATTATTTAATGAAATTCGTGAAGACGATCTTACTATAAATAGGGTTTCGAAATATTTAGAAAAACAAAATGAAGTTAAAAAAGAACAGCTTTTATCTGTTTTACATTATATAAAAGACAACAAAACCTGCAAAAACAGATTGGTTTTGGATTATTTTGGAGAAGAGACAAAAGAAAACTGCGGCATTTGTTCGTACTGCATTACTCTAAAAGGAAAAATTACAGAAGCCGATTCGATTGCAGATAAGATTTTATCTTTACTTAAAACGGCTTCACTAACTTCTAGAGAAATTGAAAGTCAGATAAAAATGGACACCAAAGATATTTTATCGGTTCTTCAGGAATTACTCGAAAACAATCATATCATTATACAAGCGAATAATAAATACACTTTAAAATCATAATGGAGAAATTGAGAATTATATTTATGGGAACGCCAGAATTTGCTGTTGGCATTTTGGACACCATTATTAAAAATAACTACGAGGTTGTCGGCGTAATTACAGCTGCTGATAAACCGGCTGGACGCGGACAAAAAATAAAATATTCGGCTGTAAAAGAATATGCGCTTGCAAACAACCTTACTTTATTGCAGCCAACCAATTTAAAAGACGAAAGTTTCTTAGCCGAATTAAAAGCTTTAAACGCCAATTTACAAATTGTTGTTGCTTTTAGAATGCTGCCAAAAGTAGTTTGGGAAATGCCATCATTAGGAACTTTTAATCTTCACGCTTCATTGCTTCCAAATTACCGCGGGGCTGCTCCTATAAACTGGGCTATTATTAATGGAGAAACCAAAACTGGAGTTACTACTTTCTTTATTGATGATAAAATTGATACTGGCGCGATGATTTTAAATTCTGAAATCAACATCGAACCAGAAGAGACCGCAGGGCAATTGCACGATCGTTTAATGCATTTAGGAAGCACAACTGTAATTGACACTTTGAAGGTTATTGAAAGCGGAAATGTTACTACGACAATTCAAGAAGATAACGACGATATTAAAACAGCTTACAAACTAAATAAAGAAAACTGTAAAATTGACTGGACAAAATCGGGTGCAGAAATTAACAATCTAATTAGAGGTTTAAGTCCTTATCCTGCTTCTTGGTGTTTTTTGAAAGATCAAAATGAAGAATTAAACATTAAAATTTACGAAGCTAAACTAATCTCAGAATCACACTCTTACGAGGTTGGAAAGCTAATTAGCAATAAAAAAGAAATCAAGATTGCAATAAAAGACGGCTTTATTCAGTTATTAAGTCTACAATTTCCAGGAAAAAAGAGAATGCTTGCTTCTGAATTATTAAATGGAGTAAGTTTTTCTGACGTTGCAAAAGTGTATTAAGGTCAGTAAAACAAGGGTTTGTACCTGTTTTTTATCGATAAACAACATCGTTTATGAACAAAAAAAGCAAGTTATCAACAATTTTTGCTAAAAATAAAGAAAACACTTGCACGCAACGGATTTCCTACTAAATTTGTGTATTAACAATTTTTTTTAACCAACAATTAATAACTAATTATTATGAACAAATCAGAATTAATCGATGCTATCGCTGCTGATGCAGGAATTACAAAAGCTGCGGCAAAATTAGCTTTAGAGTCTTTTTTAGGTAATGTAGGAACTACTTTGAAAAAAGGTGGAAGAGTTTCATTAGTAGGTTTTGGATCATGGTCAGTTTCTTCTAGAGCTGCTAGAGACGGTAGAAACCCTCAAACAGGAAAAACAATCAAAATCGCAGCTAAAAACGTTGTAAAATTCAAAGCTGGAGCTGAATTAGAAGGTGCAGTGAACTAAGTAAGAAAGTTCTCTAAACTTATAATATAATTAAAACCTTCCTCATGGAAGGTTTTTTTATACGGTTTATCGATTTTTTTTGTGATTTTAATTTTTTTATGATTAAATTTAATAAAAATTGTAACCGTATGATTTCAGAAAAATTAAAAAAAGGACACCTGCTTATTGCCGAGCCTTCAATAATTGGAGATTTATCATTTAACAGATCGGTAATTTTATTAGCAGACCATAACAAAGAAGGATCAATAGGTTTTATTATCAATAAGCCATTAAAATATACTATTAATGACTTAATACCTGAGATTGATGCTAACTTTAAGATATATAACGGAGGCCCTGTAGAACAAGACAACCTTTATTTTATTCACAATATTCCTGAGTTAATCCCAAATAGTGTGGAGATTTCAAATGGAATTTATTGGGGAGGCGATTTTGAGTCCACCAAGGACCTAATAAACAACGGATCTATTAGTAAAAATAACATTCGTTTTTTCTTAGGATACACTGGTTGGGAAGAAAATCAGCTTGAGAATGAGATGCAAGGAAACTCTTGGATTATTGCCGATAATAATTATAAAAATAAAATTATCGGAAAATCTACTACCCATTTTTGGAAAGAGCAGATTATTGAGCTTGGTGGTGATTATCTTATTTGGTCTAATGCACCCGAAAATCCATATCTGAATTAATTTTCAGAAATGGATTCATTTAGTTTCTGCACTAATAAATGCGCCAAATTTGTTGTAAACTCCTTTTTTCGATATTTAGTTATCGGCTGTATTCCCATGATTACATTAGTCAGAAATAATTCGTCTGCTTTTTGAAGATCAAAAGGCGATATTATTTCTTCTACTACTTCTATGCCCTCAACTTTTTTAGCCATCGCTAAAATTTGCTTACGCATAATTCCGTTTAAAGCACCTTCTGAAACTGGAGGTGTAATAAGCTTTTTGCCCATTACCATAAAAATATTTCCCTGAAGCGCTTCTACAACATTCTTACTGTCGTTTAGCAAAATACAGTTGGCTAGATCATTTTCGTGCGCATAAATACTTCCTGTAATATGAATCATCTTATTAGTCGTTTTAAGAGACGATAATAATTGTTTTGTAACGTAGAAGTCTTTATACAAATCCACTTCGTATTCGCTTAGATTTATGCTGTAAGAAGTGTTTTCAAGCGGAGTTGCTTTAATTAAAAATGAAATATCATTAGTTTGTGGAAGATATAAACCGCCATCATTTCTAAAAACGGTAATTCTTGCTCTTGCCGAAGATTCAATTCCTTGTTCTTTCACCAAATTAAGAATCTGCTCTTCAAAATATTCCATTGTAAAGTTCATCGGAATCATCATTCGCACTACTCGCATAGATGCCATTAGTCTAAAATAATGATCCTCAAGAAACAAGATTTTTCCGTTACTAATTTTTACTGTCTCAAAAATACCATCTCCATATAAAAAAGCGCGATTTTGAGTTAAAATAATTTCTTCCTGCGCTATGTTTCCGTTAAAATTAATCATAAAAAAACCCTGAATTTTGTTCAGGGCAAATATACGGTATATTTAAAGACTTTTCTAAACAGATCCGATAAGATGTTTTAGGTCTGATATTTGATTCTCCCACAATTGTTTAGCCTCGCCTATTTCTTCCTTATCAGCAAAATCAACCACCATAAGCGAAACGTCTTTCGTCAGTTCGTCTACTAAAATATGAAGTTCAAAAAAGTACTCAGTATCTTTACTGCTTTCGTCAACCCATTTAAATTTTACTTTTTCGCCAGATTTTTTTGAAGCTAGACGTGCTTTTTCTTGTGAGTCATTCCAGATGAATGTAAAAAACTCCCCTCTTGAATTAACATTGTCAGCAAACCATTCTTGTAAACCTGACGGCGTTGATATATATTGATACAATAATTGCGGCGAAGAATTGATCGGAAACTCGATTTCGTAACGTATTTTTGAATCCATGTGCTACTTTAATTTTTTTCGAAATATAAGAATATATGTCCAAAAACAAAGCATTTTTAAAAATATTTTTTTTTCTTCATTTTATGCTTGTATGCTTTAATATTATTTATATCTTTGCACCCGCAATCAGGAATTCATGATAGCAGTCCAGGCGAGGTAGCTCAGTTGGTTAGAGCGCAGGATTCATAACCCTGAGGTCACGGGTTCAACTCCCGTCCTCGCTACTAGAAAAGTAAAACCCTTAAACAGAAATGTTTAAGGGTTTTTTGTTTAAATTATACCTCATCGAATGAAAATTCCAAAAGAGGAATCTTTAAAATTGTTATCTTAGAACTCTTGTAAAGAGCTTCCAAAAAGGAATTCAACTTTAAAAAGCAAGTTGCAACAAGCAATTCATTAACAACATGGATATAGTCAAATTTAAGATCACATCTAAAACGATAAAAGTCGAAGTGCGCAATTCGAACAATTATGTTTTCAATTTTAATACTGCTTTAGATATAAAAAAAGAAGACAAAGATGTTTTATTAAAACTATATCATGCACTCGATCTTCTTTTTAAGAAAGAGCAGAATATTGAAAACAAAAATTACATTTCGCCAAATCAAACCAATATTTTAGATCAGATTTCTGATGCTGATAATCTGGAATAGATTTATTATAAAATATAAAAAACGAGTTAATATTAATTAACTCGTTTTTGCTTTAAATTTATTCTGATTTTAAATTTTGCTTTCGTCTTCAACAGCATCTTGCCATTTGTCCCAGATTTTGACACCTGCATCGTAACCATCATAACCAAAGTTCTGACTTAATTGTCCTTTAATATTTGGTTCTATAGCAAGCCTGAACGGAATTGGCCAGTAATTATTACGCTTATCCATAGTGTAAAACTTCACACCCGGTTTTAAAGAAATACCCGCTGGATATTTGTTGTAAAGCGTATAATGCACAATACGCTGCCACCAATAACTTCCTCCAGTGGCATCTTTCCCAGATTGCTTGTCCCAATTGTCTTTGCTATACGTATTTCCCCATTCATCTGCTTTTCCACTTAAAGCCAAACAGTGCGAGATGCGTTTTAATTCTACGTTTCTCCATTCTTCCATATAAAGCTCTCTTCCTCTTTCTGCACAAATATCGCCAATTGTTACCGTTGTATACATTTGTGATGCTTTTGCTCTAGCTCTTACTACATTCACATCTTGAGCAGCTCCAGAAACGTTTCCTTGATAAAAACGTGCTTCTGCACGCAATAGATAAGTCTCTGCCAAACGATAGATGTACATATGTGCACTAGCTCCCGCAGTAGCTCCCTGAAAATCATTTGCCGCTGGATTACCTTCTGCTACAACATCGTGATAATAGATTTTATAATGCGGAAAATCATACCAATCGCGAATAGAATCTTGCGCTAATAATTTTCCAGTTGCATCCTTCATCCTAAAATTTTGCCCTGCCCATGTTGCGCTTCCGCCCGCTCCGGGAGCATATTTAAGATCTTCCATATTTACCCAGTTCCCAACAGTGCTATTGTGTCTAAGATCTACCTTATCCTCAATACCATTTACTTTCCACATAGGATGTTGTGAATAATAAGAACCGCTGATTGTTCCAATTCCGCGTCCTAAGGCTCTTTGATAATCATATTTTGCATTATAATTGGTTTTATCCGTTAATGGAAAACGCGGTGCTGCTGTTTTTCCGTCAGGCGTAATTAAATTGGCATCGTTCCAGTTTGGTCCAAAAATTCTCATTGAAGAAAAAGCTAAAAAGGATTGTGCTCCTCCATTTGGTGCGACCAAAATTGCTTCTGTATTATTAGCAATTACTTTATTCTCTGGTCGGTGCAAATCCCAGATTACATTTCTAGTTATTGGCCATGCCGTCGGATTTCCTCCTGGATCAAAAATCCCTAAATTACCTTGCACTAAAGAATAGCCTGATTGGTTAATTAGAATATTGGCTTGAGCTTCTGCATCAGCAAATCTGCCAGATGCCAAATAACATTTTATCAAAAGCTGACGACACGCGCCTTTACTAATCATACCCACATATCCAATTTTAGATTGTTCTGGCACCCACTCCACAGCTTTTTCCATATCTGCCGTAATCATTTCGATAATGGCTTCTTTTTTAGTAGAATAATAACTCTGCTTCGGAACTTCCAAAATTTTGGTAATCAATGGTATGTTTCCGAATTGATACACCAGATTCAGGTAACGGTACGATCTATGAAAATAAGCCTGACCGATATATTTATTTTTAACCTCTGGAGATAAACTTGTCACATTACCAATATAAGTTAATACCGTATTGGCATTCTTAATTCCTGTATAAGCTTCTGTCCACATAAAACCAAGATAAAGCGCTTCACCACCTGCATCTCTTCTAAAATCTCCAGTCGGAACGATATTAGCCGCATAATCAGCAATATTACTGCCGGTATCTGTTTTTCCATATTGTGCCATATCAGAAAATAAATATTCTGTACCAATTGGCACACTTACACCAGAATAACCAAAGTGGATATAATTATTACGCAGCTGTTTATCGCACAATGCCAAAGTAGCCTGTAATCCAGCTTCTGTAGAAAAGGTTGTTTCTGGTTCGTAAAACGAAAGCGGGTCTGCTTCGAGAAAATCTTTTGAGCAAGAACTAGCCAGCGCAGCAAATGCTACGACAGGTGCCAGTCTTAAAATTTTATTTTTTATATATCTTTTCATTTTTGAATATTTTTTAAAGTTGGAAATTAAAACCTAAATTAAACTGTCGTGTAGCCAATCCGCCTGTTTCTGGATCTCCGTAATATTTCCATTCTTTAGAAGCAGCCCACGTGGTTACATTCTGAACCGAAGCATAAATTTTTATGGTTTTAATATTCAATCGGTCTAAAAGATCTTTAGGAAGGGTATAAGCCAATGAAATGTTGTCTAAACGAACAAAGCTGCGGTCGTACAATCTTCCTGGTGCAACTGGAGTTCCAGCAGGACCTTTTGCATCCAGACGCGCCCATTTATTGGTTGGGTTGTCCAATGTCCAATATGGATTTACATAAGGATTAAAGTTGAATTTGTATAAACTGGCATCGTTAAACGTATTCATGTAGTTGGAATTAAGTGATTTTCCTCCCATATTAGAATACATGCTAATTCCTAAATCCCAATTTCTAAATATTTTAAAATCATTACGCATCGACCACTGTACAGGTGAATTGCTATTTCCTAAAAACTGTTTATCCTTTTCATTGTAAACCGCTTTTTTATATGAATTCCCGTCTGAGTCCACTGCATCTACATCGTCTGCTGTATAGCTATTGGCTACTTTTGGATCTCCAGGACGTTGCCCGTATTTTTGAGCCTCTTTCCATTCATCTTTTTGCCAGATTCCAGTTATTTTATAATCCCAAATTTGAGTAATTGGTCTTCCTATAAACCATCCGTTAGCAGAATCATCTCCTTCTTTTTTTCCAATAACATTTCCGCTAGGATCTTTAATATCAACCATATTTCCATATAGCGAAATGATTTTATTTTCGTTATAAGAAATTCCCAATGAAGTGCGCCATTCAAAATTTGGCTTTTTAAAATTAAGCGTATTGATGCTCAACTCAACACCCTGATTTTGAATCTCTCCTAGATTGGTGGCAATGGCTGAAAAACCAGTAAAACCAGGCAGAGACTGACTCATAATCATATCATTAGTAGAGGCTCTATAAAGATCTAAAGTAGCTGTAATGCGATCGCGCAAGAAACCTAAATCAAGACCAATATTGGTTGAGGTAGTTTTTTCCCATACTAGATTTGGATTTGCCATTCGGTCAAGCGACAAATACTTTATTTCAAGCGCTTTTCCAGAAGGATCTAAATATCCCATAGTTCCCGTATTTACTAAGTTTGCCAAAGAAACGTACGGATCTTCAAGCGATCTGTTTCCGTTTTTACCCCAAGACAAACGCAATTTACCTGTAGACATGGCCTCCCAATTGAACCAGCTTTCGTTTTTAAAGCTCCACGCTACACCAAATGAAGGGAAAGTTGCATACGGATTTGAAGCTCCAAATGCCGAATATCCGTCACGACGAACAGTCGCTGTCAGCATATATCGATTATCAAACGAATAGAATAGTCTTGCCATCAAGGCGTCTGCAGTTTCATGCGTATCATTTGATCTCAGTGCGCTATTGGCCATTGTTGCCGTATTCACCAAATGAAATCCTAAAGCATCTGAAGGCTGAATATTAAAGGCATCCATTTCATCTGACCAATATTGTCGTTCTTCAGCTTCTTGAACAAAAGTGGCAATAAAGTGGTGTTTTTCAGCAATGGTATAATCCCATGTTATGGTATTATTCAAGTTATAATCAAATCTTTTCGAATTTTTTCTAGTTACTCCAGTGGTCGCAGCAGGCCAGTTCGGATTCTGTGTCGATCTAAAATAACGATCGTTAAAAAACTGGTAGCGAGGCGCAATGTTAAACGTATACGTAATACCCAAAGGCAAAGTAATTTTTGTATTGAAAATAGTATTCAATGTTGTATATCCTGTCTCTTTTTCAATAAACTGGCGCTCATAGTAATAGTTGTAATTCTGCCCAGAAACATTTTTCCCCATCGGCTGTCTTTCATATTTGCCATTTGCATCAATGAAAGTTCCAAACGGACTGGTTCTCATCATATTATTATCTCCCGCATTGGTACCTAAAGAAGGCGTTACATCTCCATCTGAACGGTCTTGAAAATTAACGTTTGCTCCAAAATCCAGCCAGTCGGTAATTTTCGCATCCACTTTCATATTAGAACGTGCTGCTTTATAATCATTACCCACAATAGCCCCTTCAGAAGTTAAGTAGCCAAAGGACATGTAATAATTAACCTTGTCGCTTGCACCCGAAATACTCAAGTTATTATCATGATTAATTCCAGTTCTAAAAGAACTGTCACTCCAATCGTGCGTTTTATCTGCCAAGAAATTAGCCATTAACGAAGGGTCAAAGTTTAAACCTAAACGTGCTCCCCAAACTTCTTTAGAACTTTTTCCTACCGTTTGCGCAGCGGGCTGATATGCTAACCATTGTGCTTCTGTAATTCCCCATTTGCCTAAATCATTCGGGTTTGAAAAATACCCTGGCTTATTAGGAGCAACTGTTCCTGATATAAATGCTTCGTATTGTCCTGTTGCTGTATTCACACCATAAGTTTGAGCAGTTTCCCAATCTTCACGATATTTTAAATATCCCTCAGGAGAATACACACCGCGATAAGCGCTCTTATTGCTAATGGTCGTGTTGGTCGTAAAACTAATCATCGGTTTGCCCGTTTTACCTTTTTTGGTCGAAATCAAAATAACTCCTGCCGCCGCTCTCGATCCGTATACTGATGCTGCCGATGCATCTTTTAAAATATCAAGCTGTGCGATATCATCAGGATTGATTTCTGAAAGCTCACCGTAAAACTGCATTCCGTCTAAAATAATAAGCGGCGAATTATGTGGGCCTCCCGTTTTCTGATTCTTATCTGAATTCCCCGTGTACACAGAAGTCTGTCCGCGAATCTGTATGTTACCACCTCCTTTTGCAGAAGGATCGTACCCTACTCGCACCCCAGGAGTACCTCTCAAGATATCCTGAACCGTCTGCGGATTCTGGTTTACCAGCCTGTCAGGCGTTACCTGAACAACTGCACCCGTTAAATCCTTTTTCTTCATTTTACCATAACCTACAACCACAACTTCTTCTAGTGAAGTGGTCGTTTTCTGCATTTTAATTGTAATTGAAGTTTGGCCCTTTACAGCAACTTCGCTAGTTACGTAGCCTAAATAAGACACGACTAATACAGAATTATCGTTGCCTAAGTTTAAAGTAAATTTTCCGTCAAAATCTGTTGTTGTTGCATTTTTACTTCCTTTTTCTAAAACTGAAACACCCGGCATCGGCATGCCGTTTTCATCATTTACCTGCCCTTTAATGCTTTTTTGGAGTTTCGCATTTTGAGACAGTGCTGTCGTGGAACTAATCGCGTAGCCATCAATTTGAGATAAAGAAAACAACGCGCAGAGCATTATCATTTTCTTCTTCAAATTAAATTTAGACACGCCATTAGGACTTTTTTTAATCCTAATAAAATTTGTCATTTGATTGGTAATTTGGTTAATTAAATAGTTAGTTTTGAAAAAATTACTCCAGATCGATTCACATCAAATCAATTCGTAATCTGGGATGCAAATTTGATTAATAGTGACTTTAGGAAGGAAAAATAAAATCCGTTTTTGGGGATAAAATAGTCTAGAGAATATATTTTTATACTGATTTCTCATAAAAAAATAAATTATCTAAAAAAATTCCGATAAAAAAATTCTGGTTTCTTATTTTTCACCTTTAGGACTTTATAAATTCTAATTGAAGAATATTTTAGAAAAAATCTTTAACAGAACATTCCAAAACTTCTATTAAAATAGTTATTTTGCAGAAGAGATAATTTTACAACATGGATATAGTTAAATTTAAGATCACATCAAAAACGATAAAAGTCGAAGTACGCAATTCGAATAATTATGTTTTTAATTTTAATTCTGCTTTAGAAATCGAAAAAGCAGACCGAGATGTTTTATTAAAACTATACAATGCGCTAGATCTTCTTTTTAAGAAAGAACAGATTAGCGAAAACAAAAACTACATTTCGCCAAATCAGACTAATATATTAGATCAGATTTCTGCAGCTACCGATAATTTGGAATCTGAAGAATAATTCCATTTTGTTTTATTGGTCTTCTTAAATTTATTTTCTTAAAAAACAATTAAAATGTCTGGAGAAAAAAATCTCGATATCCTCTTAAAAAATCTAAATCCTGTTTTAAATGAAGGGCAATATGTTTATTGCTCTGTAACCAATATTGACAAAATTCCTTTCTCCAAAATTTTGTTCCTATTTAAAGAAAGTGAAGGAATTACCGTGATTCTAAAAAAAGAAGATGCAGACGAAGTCAATCTTGATTATTCTTATGTTGCGGCTTGGATTACTTTTAAAGTTCATTCTTCACTAGAAGCCGTTGGAATGACCGCTGCATTTTCAAAAGTATTAGGCGACGCAAACATTAGCTGTAATGTTGTGGCCGCTTATTATCACGATCATGTTTTTATTGACGAAAAAGATACAGAACGTGCTATGAACGCGCTTCGTTCTATTTAATCTCTTTTTTTCTAATTCCAATCTGTACCCTTAAAAAAACTATTTTCTGTATCTGTACCCAAGTCTTGAATAGCTTTAATTTTGCTAAAAAAGAGTATGGAATCGCAGGTATCAAAAAAAGATAGCATAACATTTAGAGAAGTTTACATCTTTGACATGGAGATTTTGCAAAACATCTTCTGTCAAAATACACCTCTTAATGATGAAAATGAAACATCTTTTGGAATTCCGTTTTTGCTTGCAGAAAAGGCAGGAAAAATTATAGCTTTCGCGAGCTTGATTGTAGATCAAAACAATTTAATCGATTATCAGATCTATGATGATGGCAGTTTAACCGCAGAAAATAAGATTGCGTTTCAGGATTGTATCTCAAATTTTCTAAAGAAAAAAAAGAGTGATAACTTTAACAATCCTGAACAGTTAAAACAAAGTGCCGAACAAATTTTTCAATGTCTAAGTTTTTAGATACAGCAAATTAGCAAAATGAAGAATAACGAAACATTATATCTAAAAATAGCCAAAATTATAGAAGATCAGATTCACAATGAAACCCTGATGCTTGGCGACAAACTGCCTTCTGTTCGAAGTGCTCAAAAATTGTATAATGTTAGTCTCAATACCGTTAAACAAGCTTATCTTGAACTGGAAAGCCGTTCCTTAATTGAATCCCGTCCAAAAACAGGATATTATGTTAGTAAAAGTTCGCAGCGCACAACAGCACTTCCAACGATTGCCAATATAGACAATCACGAAACAGAAAATACTCCCGAAGATCTTATTGACAAAGTTTTTGGTACGCTCAATAAGCCAGACATTACTCAGTTTGCGCTTGGATTACCTGGAAAAAATTTTCTGCCTATTGCCAAACTTAATAAGGGAATTATCAATGCTGTTCGCAACAGAAACGATGCTGGAACTCCATACGAACCCGTTCAAGGTTCTGAGGAACTTCGTCGTGCCATTGCTAAATGGGCGCTGGTCATGGAAGGAAAAATTACCGAAGATGATCTGGTCATTACTTCTGGTGCCATGCATGCCATTTATAATGCGCTTATGGCAGTTACTTCTCCAGGAGATAGCGTAGCGGTTGAAAGTCCAGCCTATTTTGGGATATTGCAGGCGATTAAAGCTTTGGGTTTAAAGGCAGTCGAAATTCCGACGCATCCTTTATATGGTTTAGATTTAGATGCTTTCAAAAAAGTGCTTCCCGAAATAAAAGCCTGCTGTTTCATCACCAATTTTAATAATCCGATGGGGTTTCAAATGCCTGACGAAAATAAAAAAGAATTGGTGAGGCTGATAACCGAATACAATGTTCCTTTAATTGAAGATGATCTGTATGGCAATCTTTATTTTGGATCTGAACGGCCTAAACCTTGCAAATTTTACGATGAAGCTGGTTTAGTTTTATGGATTGGTTCTGTCTCGAAAACTCTTGCGCCCGGGTATCGCGTGGGATGGATTGCGCCCGGGAAATTTAAAGATCAAATTATAAGGCAAAAACTAATTCAGACGGTTTGTAATTCTCCTTTATATTCTGATGTGATTACAGATTTTTTAGAACACGGGCGTTACGATCACCATCTGAGAACATTTAGAAATAAACTTTACACTAATTATTTGCAAATCAATCGTGCGGTAGAATCTTATTTTCCAGACAATACCAAAATTGCACAGCCAAAAGGAGGTTTTATGTTATGGCTGGAGTTGGACGAAAGAATTTCGACAACCGAATTGTACAATACGGCTCTTGCCCAAAAAATCAATTTTGCGCCCGGAAGAATCTTTTCGCAATACAATCAGTACAACAATTGTATGAGACTTACATACGCTTTGGAATGGAATGAGCGCGTCGAATCTGATTTGGAAAAATTAGGCAGTATAATAAAAAACAGTATTTAATTTTAGTATGAAAAATAAAGAACAAATAGAAATAGTTACCTATAAACCAGAATATAAAAAAAGTTTTAAGGATTTAAATATAGAATGGATTTCGAAGTATTTTGTAGTGGAACCAAATGATGTAAAAGCGCTTGACCACGCCGAAGAATATATTATAAATAAAGGCGGGGAAATTTTTTCTGCTATTTTAAATGATGAAGTTTTAGGCGTTTGCGCTTTAATTAAAAGTGACGGAAAAGATTACGATTATGAATTGGCAAAAATGGCGGTAAGTCCGAAAGCACAAGGAAAAGGCGTTGGATTATTATTGGCAGAAACAGCTATAAAATGGGCTAAAGAAAAAGGTGCAACTCGACTTTATCTGGAAAGCAACACCAAACTGCAGCCTGCCATTAAATTGTATGAGAAATTAGGATTTAAAGAAATAACTGGAATTTCTTCAACCTATGACAGAGTAGATATCCAGATGATGCTCTTGCTGAATTCTTAAAGCTGGACTATTTTAGTAAAAGAAAAAGTGGACTATTGGTATTGTTCTTTTTCAAAATAAATTTGCTTTAAATTCCATAGAAGATGAACATACACTTTATACAACACGAAACATACGAAGCTCCGGGAGCGTATCTAAATTGGGCAGAAAGCAGAAAGCACAAAATTTCTTTTTCTAAAGTTTATGAAAATGATGCACTACCAGATTCTGCTGATTTTATAGATCTGTTAATTGTAATGGGCGGACCTCAAAGTCCCAATACGACTCTAGAAGAATGTCCGCATTTTAATGCTGAAGATGAAATATCCTTAATTCAGAAATGTATTGCTGCTGGAAAAGCTGTTGTTGGAGTTTGCTTGGGTTCGCAATTAATTGGCGAAGCTTTAGGCGCAAAAGTCGGCCATAGTCCAGAAAAAGAAATTGGAGTTTTCCCAATCACTTTAACCGAAGACGGAATTAAAGATGAAAAAATAAATCATTTTGGTTCTGTTCTAAATGTCGGGCACTGGCACAACGATATGCCGGGTTTAACAAAAGAAAGTAAAGTGCTGGCTTTTAGCGAAGGCTGCCCTATCCAGATTGTTTCGTATTCTAATCTTGTATACGGTTTTCAGTGCCACATGGAATTAACCGCTGAGGTTGTTTCTCTTTTAATTGAGAGCGAAACTGATTTATTAGCGAAAAGCAAAAAACACCAATTCGTTCAAAATCCAGAAGAAATTCTTTCGCACGATTTTAGCGAAATGAATGAAAAACTTTTTCAGTTTCTAGATAAACTTACCGCTGCTTATAAAAGTTAAAATTTCAAACGAACAATAAAAACAAACCCTTAGACAAATGTTTAAGGGTTTTTATTTGAAATCAACTGTAACATTTCTCCAATAAAAGCGTCCAATCTTAAATTAAATTACGGTTCTTTGTAACTAATTACATTTTGAGATTACTCAATTTCCGAATACAATAATATTGACACCAATGAGTTTAGACTAGGAAGCTAGTCACGATATTTTCGTTATGGACAATAAAAAATTTATTTTAAGTTTAAAAAAAGGTAATGAAGCAGCTTTCAAAGAAGTATACTTCAGCTACTACGACAAACTTATCAATATTGCCAAACGATTTAATTCTTCTGTCTTTACTCCCGAAGACTTCGTTCAGGAAACTTTCATTAGACTTTATAATAAAAGAGAACTCTTAAACGAAGAAGTTTTGTTCGACAAACAAATATTTGTGATCTGCAAGAATATTATCATTAATCATGTTAATAGAGAAAACAAAGTAATTCCGTTGGATCCTGTTCAAATTGATGTTCCTCAAGAAGAATCAGAATCAGGAATTTTTGAAGAAAGACAAGAAAAATTACAGAACTTCATCAATCAGCTGCCAGAACAGCAGCAAAAAATATTCACTTTACACAAACTGGAAAACCTTAGCTATAAGGAGATTGCAGAAATAACGGATCTTTCTGAGAAGACCATTGCCAATCATATTTATCTTGCCAGTAAATTTATTCGAAAAAAAATCGAAAACCATTAGGAACTTTTTAGTTCTCGTTTGTTATACTAAAAAACAAAGAACTAAAAAATGCATATCGAAGCGTATAAAACTAATGTTAGAACCAAAAAAGATGCAACTCTACTCATTGCTCTTTTACAGTTCGTTATTTCCGACTGCATCATAAATTTTGATAAGCAGGGACGCGATAATATTCTCAAAATCGAAACCAACAGAGAAATTCACGAAATGGTTTACGGCGTTTTTACCAAACAAGGCTTTCATTGTCAACTTATTTAAAAATCTAAAAAATGGATAACGAAAAATTTGACAAGGAATTCGAAAAGCTTTGGAACGAAACCTCCCATTCTCATTCAAATGAAGAAAAAGAAACTTCGTGGGAAGAATTTCGCGCCAAAACTTTTACTCAAAAGAAACGCTCCTTAAGACCATGGCACTATTGTTCTGCTGCCGCTGTTTTACTTTTTGTTTTAATTGGAACTGGAATTTATTTTAACGGAGAATCTTCTGCCGAAAATGTAGTTCTAGCTGAAACTGTAATCGAAAATACAACTTCAACAATAAAAAATATTGTATTGCCAGACGGCTCAAAAGTGGAACTGAGTCCAAATTCAAAAATTAAGTTCGGACAGAATTTTGCTTCAAATAGAAAAATCGAAATTGACGGTCAAGCGTATTTTAAAGTTAAAAAAGACAAACAGCATCCGTTTCAGGTTTTCTGCGACGAAACTACCACAACAGTTTTAGGAACTTCTTTTACTGTTAAAGAATCTGAAAATGAAGAAATAACTGTTGAGCTTTTTGAAGGAAGCGTAGAAATGAGCGTAAAAGGCAAAGACCAGAAATGGATCTTGAAACCTGGCGATAAATTCACTTACGGAAACGAAATTGCTTCGGTAACAGAATTCAGCCGATTTGTAGATTTTGATGACGAAAAACTCTCTGTTATCAGTCAGTATATTGAAGAAAATTACGGCTATAAAGTCACTATTCCGAAAGAAAATCTAAATCAGAAAATTACCATTCGAATCAATAAAAAAGAAGATTTAAAAACAATTGTCCAACTAATATCAGAAATGTATAACCTAAACTTTGAAATAAATGAAGATTTAAAGCAGATTAATTTTCAATAAAAACAAAAAGGATGTAAGCCGCGAAACTCCACATCCTCCTAATATTCAGGATAACACGAGGTTATTCCATTTAATAATATTCAAAAATACAAAATTTCATGAAGCATATAATTTCAGCATGCTTTTTTTTATTCAGCTTAGGTATGTCTGCTCAAGGCGTTACGGTAACTGTAGATCAAAATGTAACTTTAAAAGAATTCTTCAAACAGATTGAAAGCCAAACCGACTTTAAATTTGCTTTTACAGATCAGATCGATACCAATAAAAAGTATTTTACACAAAATAAAACTTTTAAAAGTATCGAAATCAGCAAGCTTATTACCGAATTAAACCAGATTTCGTCTGTACAATTTTCTATAGTGGGCAACAATATTTTTGTGAAGCAGAAAGCTCAAACGCAAAAGCCTGCCAAAAAAAAAAGCAAGCTAAGCGGAACCGTTTATGATGATGAAAGACAGCCTGTAATTGGTGCTAATATTTACGTTAAAGAACTGGAAACGGGCGTTGTAACAGATGCAAACGGAAAATACAGTATTGAAGTTCCAAACGGAAACTATACCGTTCAGGTGAGTTATGTGGGGTTTAAAAATGAAGAAAAACGTGTTTCTGTCTCTGATGATAACAGAGTTAATTTCAACATCGATTCTGATAGCCAGCAATTGGGAGAAGTTATTGTGGTAGCCAATAAAGCGGTCGACATCAAAACCACACAAATGAGTGTGAACAGGCTTTCGATGCAGGAAATCAAGAAAATTCCGGTTGCAATGGGCGAAGCCGATCCTCTAAAATCGATTTTGACTTTGCCAGGTGTTACCAATGCGGGAGAAGCTTCTTCGGGTTTTAATGTCCGCGGTGGTGCTGCAGATCAGAATTTGATTCTTTTGGATGGCGCTCCTGTTTATGCAGACTCGCACATGTTTGGTTTCTTTTCTATTTTCAACGCTGATGTAGTTAGCGGTTTAGATTTATACAAAGGTGGAATTCCGTCAAGATTTGGAGGACGCGTTTCTTCTGTTCTTGATGTTACGCAGCAAACTGGAGATTTTGAAGAATATAAAGTAAATGGAGGAATCGGGATTATCTCAAGCCGACTTTTGGTTCAAGGTCCGCTGGAAAAAGAAAAAGGTTCTTTTATTCTTTCTGGGCGTGCTTCTTATGCACATTTATTTATGAAATTGGCTGACAATAATAACTCTGCCATGTTTTACGATTTGAATGCGAAATTAAATTATCGTTTTAATGCGAAGAATACGCTGTCTTTTTCTGGTTATTTCGGAAACGATTTATTCGACATTAACGACCGTTTTGCAAGTACGTACGGAAGCACAATGGGAATTTTAAACTGGAAACATAAATTTTCTGATCGCTTAAACAGTAATTTATCTACTTTCTATAGTGATTACAGATTTAATCTAGAAATTCCGATTGAAAGTTTTCAATGGGACAGCAATATTCAGAGTTATGGTTTGAAATACAACTGGAACTTTCAGCAGTCGGAGAAATTTAAAATCAATTATGGTATAGATGGCTTGTATTATAATTTCAATCCTGGAGTTGTAAAGCCGACTTCTTCAGATTCTCAGTTTAATTATATGCAGCTGGATAAAAAATACGCTTTAGAAGCTTCTGCTTTTGTCGATTTTGAAAATCAGATTACAGAAAAACTGAATTTCCGTTACGGACTTCGCTACAGCATGTTTTACCGTTTAGGAGATGAAGCAATCAGCACTTACGAAAATGGTCAAGCTGTAGTTTATAATCCATTATATAATATTTACGAAGAAGGAACACCAACAGGAAGCATCTCCTACGGAAAAGGAAAAACCATCAGCAAATTCGACAATTTTGAGCCGCGTGCAGCCTTGTCTTATGCTTTTAACGACGAAACTTCTGTAAAAGCAAGTTACAACAGAATGGCGCAGTACATTCATATTTTATCCAACACGCAGTCTCCGTTACCAATGAGCATCTGGACTCCAAGCGGCCCTTTTACAAAACCTCAGCTTTTGGATCAGTATGCGATGGGTTATTTCAGAAATTTCAAAGACGGCGATTACTCTTTAGAAACCGAATTATTCTACAAAAATGTTCAAAATCGTATTGACTATATTGACGGTGCTGATGTTTTGGCTAACAACAACATTGAGCAGGTTATTTTAACTGGAAAAGCCAGATCTTACGGAATGGAATTACTGTTCAGAAAAAATAGAGGCGTTTTCACCGGATGGGTTTCTTACACCTTATCTCGCGCAGAACAAAAAACACCGGGAAGAACTCCTGAAGAACCAGGAATTGCAAACGGCGACTGGTATTTGTCGGGTTATGACAAAATGCATAATTTGAGCATTGTGGGAAGTTATGAACTGAATCCGAAATGGTCTTTTAATGGAAATTTCACTTTACAGTCGGGTCAGCCAGTAACGTATGCAAATGGTTATTATGAAATGGGCGGTATTCACGTTCCGAATTATTCTTTAAGAAACGAAAACAGACTGCCTCTTTTCCACCACTTAGATCTTGCGGCGACATATACGCCAAAACCAGACAAAAAGAAAGGATGGCAAAGCTATTGGGTATTTAGTTTATACAATGTGTACAACAGAAAAAATGCGGCTTCTATGAGTTTTACAACCAATGAAGATACGGGAGCAAATGAAACCAGAAGGCTTTCGATTTTCGGAATTGTTCCTGGAGTTTCTTATAATTTTAAATTTTAATGCTATGAATAAATTGAAAAAATATACGGTAATGAACAGAGCACTGGCATTAATAACTCTTCTTTTTGTTTTTTCTTTCGCTTCATGCGAAGATGTTGTAAATCTTGATTTGCCAACTGGCGAAACCAAACTGGTCATCGATGCTGAAATTATCTGGAAAAAAGGAACTGACGGGAAAGAACAAACGATAAAAATCAGTAAAACGGCTCCTTATTACAGCGGTTCTACACCAAAAGTTTCGGGCGCGCAAGTCCGAATAGAAAACAGCAATGGCGACATTTTTACTTTTAACGAAACGGAAGCCGGAGTTTACAAATGCACCAATTTTGTTCCTGTAATTGATGCCGATTATAAATTATTTGTAGATGCTGAAGGGCAAAGTTTCACGGCGACTGAAAAACTGACTTCTGTAAGTCCAATTAATAAAGTAGAACAGAAAATTGTTCCTGATTTTGATGGAAAAGATATCATCGAACTGACTTTTTATTATAACGATCCAGCAGATCAGACTAATTTTTATGTAACCGATTATCAAAGCTCATTTTTGATTTATCCGGAATATGAAATCACAAATGATGAATTTTATAACGGAAACGAAATCAGCACGAGATTTTCTGATGAAGACAAAATGAAACCTGGAAACACCGTTACGATTACGCACAGAGGCGTTTCTAAAAATTTCTTTAATTATTGGAAATTAATTTTGGAAGCTTCAAACTCTAATCCGTTTTCTGTTCCTCCGGGAACCATTAGAGGAAATATTGTGAATAGTACTGATGCCAATAATTTTGCATTCGGATATTTTAGACTTTGCGAAGCTGATCAGGTTCCTTATTTGGTACAATAAAAACGTTTTTATAAAAAGAGAAAAGCCTTAAACATTACGTTTAAGGCTTTTCTTTTATCCAATTTGCTTTGTCAATCTGATACACAAAATTCAATTTTGGTTTTTCTCCGAAGTAAGCTACTTCTTCTTCGGCAATTTTTTCGGCTCCCACTCTTGAGATTGCAATTTGAGATCGAATATTTTCTGAACCAATATGAAACCTAACTTTTGACACATATTCAAAAAGATAATCCAGCATTGTCTTTTTTACGCTTAGATTAAAACCTTTTCCCCAGCAGGAAACGGCATAAAAAGTATAACCAATAAAAATACAGTCTTCTTCTTGATTGAAATCGTAAAATCTTGTACTCCCTATAACTTCTCCAGTTGCTTTATTTATAATTTTAAAAGCGCCTTTGCTTTTGATAGCACCTTGAAAAAAATTCTCAAAAACTTCTTTCTTCCATCGGTCTTTGTTAGGATGCTGTTCCCAGATTTTAGGATCGGAAGCTGCCTTGTATAAAACATCAAAATCTTTTTTTTCTAAGGGTGATAGAATGCAAAGATCATTTTCTAAAACGGGTTGTAGATTGAAAGCCATTGTTTTTGTTTTTTTGATTTTAAAATTAAGGAAAAAACATAGAAAACCCTTCAAAATCAAAAACTGACTTTGGAGGTTTTACTTTATTGATTTTTGGACAGTAAGGAATATACTTCGAGCCAGATTGCGCATTTGGTTGGGTACAAAAGTCTTTTGGCTTTTAGCACTTCTTATTTTTGGTGTTTTGATGGAAAAGCCTAAGGTTAGGAAATAATTAAAACTCTAAATTTTTAAGATACAACAGCACTAAAAAGCAAATACAAAAATAGTGTCAAATAATTTTTTACAATAAGATATAAAATACTTCAGTTTTATCAGATATCTCAAATAATATTAAACAATTACACTATAACAAAGAGATGCGAAACTGTAGTTATCTCATATCTTTATTATTCTAAAGGTTTTTCTTATTGTTAAAACTTTTATATTTTACTCAATTTTTATTCTAAATTATTTATAGCACTTACGGTTTTCCATATTTTTCTTTTAAATCATTTATTTATGTTTGTGAAATAATTATAAAGAAATAAGTTAGTCTCTAACAAACAAATTAAACCCAAACATATTTTAATCATTACTTTTAAAATAGTAAGTTTGGAGAAACTATTTTTGTAATTATTATAGAAATTTAATTACAACCTCTACATTATAAATGCCTCATTTTAAGCATTATGAACACACCCAAAATTAATCTTTCTCAATTAGAACAATATCTTTCAAAAGCAGCTTGGATCCTCAAAGGACCGGTTGATGCTTCTGATTTTAAAATATATATATTCCCTCTTTTATTTTTCAAAAGATTATCTGATGTTTTTGATGAAGAATATCAAATTGCATTAGAAGAATCTGAAGGTGATGTAGATTATGCTTTGTTACCAGAATTTCACAGATTTATAATTCCTGATGGTTGCCATTGGAAAGATGTTAGAGAAACTACATCAAATATGGGATTAGCAATTGAAAAAGCTTTAAGAGGAATTGAGCAGGCTAATCAAGAATTTCTGTATGGAATCTTTGGAGATGCGCAATGGAGTAATAAAAACAAACTATCCGATCGATTATTGGTAGATTTGATAGAACATTTTTCACAATATTCATTATCAAATTCTTTAGTAGATCCAGACATTTTGGGTCAGGCTTATGAATATTTAATTAAGCATTTTGCTGATTTAACCAATAAGAAAGCTGGAGAATTTTATACTCCTCGCTCAGTTGTACATTTATTAGGCTTAATATTAGATCCTCATGAAGGTGAAACGATTTATGATCCAGCATGTGGTACAGGTGGAATGCTTTTAGAATGTGTAGATCATTTAAAGCACAACAACGAAGATTATAGAACACTACAATTATATGGACAAGAAAAGAACTTAACTTCTAGTTCAATTGCACGTATGAATATGTTTCTTCATGGGATTGAAGATTTTCAAATTGCTCGTGGCGATACATTAAGAAATCCAGTTTTTTTTGAATCAGATGAATTAAAAACTTTTGATTGTGTTATTGCTAATCCTCCATTTTCACTAAAAGATTGGGGGGCAGATATTTGGGTAAATGACCCATTTGGAAGAAATATTGCAGGTGTGCCACCACAAGGAAATGGTGATATGGCCTGGGTTCAGCATATGATTAAGTCAATGAATACTAATGGTCGAATGACCGTTGTTTTGCCGCATGGGGCTTTGTTTAGAAAAGCTTCTGAAGGTAAAATTCGTGAAGCCTTATTGAAAAAAGATCTTTTAGAAGCAGTAATCGGCTTAGGGCAAAATATTTTTTATGGTACTCAGTTAGCCGCTTGTGTACTCGTGTTTAAGCAAAATAAAGAGAAGCATAAGAAAGGGAAAGTTCTTTTTATAGATGGTTCTGAGCAAATACGTGTAGGAAGAGCTCAAAATTTTCTTGAGAAACATAATGTAGAAAAGCTTTACGAATGGTATTCTCAATTTTCTGATGTCGAAAATTATGTAAAAGTTGTTTCTGATGATGAAATAAAAGAGAATGATTATAATTTAAATATTCCGCTTTATGTAGAAAAAATAATAGAAGATAATTTACCATCTGTAGAAGAAGCTTTAACAGATCTTAAAATTGCATGGGACGAGAGTTTGAAAGCAGAAGAAAAATTTAAAAACATACTAAAACAGTTCATATAATGGCTTACGAAAAACCGATTACAATTAGAGAGGCAATATCCTCAATTCAAAATCAAGAATATATTTTGCCTGCTATACAAAGAGAGTTTGTGTGGAATACAAAACAAATTGAATTACTGTTTGATTCTATTTTAAGAGACTATCCAATAAGTACTTTTTTATTTTGGAAAGTTAAAGCTGAAAATGTTGAAAAATTTAAGTTTTACAGATTTCTTCCATATTACCATCAGCGAGATAAAAGGCATAACGAGCTTGCTGAATTATCTGGCGAAAAAGATAGATTTGCTATTTTAGATGGTCAACAGAGATTAACTTCTTTATATTTAGGATTAAAAGGCAGTTATGCATACAAACTATCAAAATACGGTTGGAAAAATAATGATGCATTTCCTAAACGTCAATTGTATGTAAATCTTTTAAGCCATTCAGAAGATATAGATTCAATTTATGATTTTAAGTTTTTATCGGATGATGAATATTCTAAAGCTAAAGAATTTCATTCAGAAAAATATCATTGGTTTAAGGTTGGTCAAATATTAGATTTTACTGATTTCCCTGATATATTCAAATATATAGCGGACCATTCTTTAATGGATACTTCTAAATTTAGTGCTGAACAAGCAAAGTTTGCTTCTGATACATTATCTAAATTGTTTCAATATTTTAACAAAAATGAGATCATTAATTTTTATTTAGAAAAATCAGACGAATTAGATAAGGTTTTGCATATTTTCATTCGTGTAAATAGTGGAGGGACTCAATTGAGTTATTCGGATTTATTATTATCAATTGCGACGGCACAATGGAAAGATAAAGATGCTCGAGAGATTATACACAGATTTGTTGATCAAATTAATGCAATTGATCCAGGATTTAATATAAATAAAGATTTAGTATTAAAATCTTGTCTTGTTCTAACTGATATAAAAGACATCAAGTTTAAAGTGGATAATTTCTCTTCTGAAAATATGACTTTAATTGAGTCTGAATGGGATAACATTGCTAAAGCATTAAATCTTTCAATACAATTAATAGCATCTTTTGGATTTAATGATAAAACATTAACTGCTTATAATGCAATAATTCCTATTGCCTATTTTATAAAAAAGAACAATTTAGGCGACGAGATTTTACATTCAAGTAATCATGTCGAAAATAGAAAATTAATAAAAGAATGGTTAATTCGTGCTTTATTGAAAAGAGTTTTTGGAGGAACACCTGATAATCTTTATCCAGTTTACAGAAATATTATTTCAGAAAATTTAGGTAAGTTTCCACTCCAAATTTTAATTGATAAATATAAGGGAACTAATAAATCTTTAAGTTTTGATGAAGAGACGATTGAGCATTTATTAAATACGCAATATGGAAGTGCGTTTGCATACATGGTTTTAAATTTAGTTTATCCACTAAATCATAATTATAAATTTCATCAGGATCATATCCATCCTAAAAAGTATTTTAATCACCGTGATTTAATAAAATTTGGAATAGAAGATGAAAATTTAAGAAACCAATATTTAAGTTCATTTAATTCAATTTCAAATTTACAGTTAATTCAAGAAACTGAAAACTTAGAGAAAAATGCAACTCCTTTTGTTGATTGGTTAAATAAGAATTATAAAGATGAAGATTTATTAAATTATAAAAACTTACATTTTATTCCAAATGATAATGATTTATCAATTATCAATTATTTGAATTTCTTTACTTCAAGAAGAGAAATACTTAAAAACAAATTAATGCAATTATTGAAAGTCGACTCAAAACTTCCTGTTATTGAAGAGGCTGAATTAATAGAAGAAGAATTATCATAATGACCCAACAACAATTAGAAAAATATCTCTGGGGAGCAGCTACCGCTTTACGCGGTACAATTGACGCTGGAGATTATAAACAATATATTTTTCCTTTACTTTTTTTCAAGCGTATTTGTGATGTATATGATGAAGAATTTGAAAAAGCATTAAAAGAAAGTAACGGAGATTTAGAATACGCATCTTTTGCAGAACACCATCATTTTTTAGTACCAAAAAAGGCGCACTGGAAAAAGGTTAGAGAAACAACTGTCAATATTGGATTAGCAATTCAAGAAGCAATGCGCGAAATTGAAAAAGCTAACCCTGAAACGTTATTTGGAATATTTGGAGATGCAAGCTGGACTAATAAGGATAGACTTTCAGATGCTACTTTAACCAATTTAGTAGAACACTTTTCACAGCATACTTTAAACATTAAAAATGTTCCTGATGATAAATTAGGTAACGCTTATGAATATTTAATTAAAGAGTTTGCTGATGATAGCGGTCATACGGCAGCAGAGTTTTATACCAATCGCACAGTTGTGAAACTGATGACGATGATTATGGATCCTCAGCCAGGAGAAAGTGTTTATGATCCAACCTGTGGTTCTGGAGGTTTATTGTTGAACTGCGCTTTACATTTAAAAGAAGAAGGAAAAGAATACAGAACGTTGAAATTATACGGACAAGAAATTAATTTGATTACTTCTGCAATTGCACGAATGAATATGTTCATGCACGGAATTGAGGAGTTTCAAATAGTTCGTGGAGATACTTTAGCGCAACCGAGTCTATTAGAAAATGACGAACTTAAAAAGTTCAATGTAATTTTGGCTAATCCTCCATATTCTATAAAAGCCTGGGATCGAAAAAGTTTTGAAAGCGATCCTTATGGGCGTAATCTTTGGGGAACACCGCCTCAAGGTTGTGCAGATTATGCATTTCAGCAACACATACAAAAGAGCTTAGATGTAAATAATGGACGTTCTATTTCATTATGGCCACACGGAATTCTATTTAGGGATTCTGAAGCTGAAATACGTCGTAAAATGATTGAAGAAGATCTGGTAGAATGTGTTATTGGTTTAGGACCGAACTTGTTTTATAATTCCCCAATGGAAGCTTGTTTGTTAATTACAAATAATAAAAAAGCAAAACATAAGAAAGGAAAAATACTTTTTATAAATGCCGTAGATCAAGTAAAGCAGGAGAAAACAATTGGATATTTATTGCAATCTCATATTGAAACTATATTCAACGCCTATAATTTATTTAAGGATATTGATAATTTATCTGTTGTAAAACGTAATTCAGAGGTTTTAGATAACAAAGGTAATATGTCTATAAATTTATATGTTCGCACAAATGATTTAAATTCTCAAGCAACTGAACTTTTTGAAGATGTCTATTCTAATTGGGAGGAAACTTCCAATAATCTTAAACAATCAATGAACGAACTTTTTCAAATATTAGAAAAATAAATGACGACAGAATTATTGCAAAAAATGAATATAGATAAGTCCAATTGGGCTTTAGTTAAATTTGGTGATGTGGTATTTGAGCCAAAAGAAAATATGAAAGATGCTTCCGCTGAGGGTATTTTACATGTTGTAGGTTTAGAGCATATTGATTCTGGAGATATTCACTTAAGAAAATCAGCAAGCATAGAAGACAGCACCACTTTTACTAAAAAATTTAAAAAATTTGATGTCCTTTTTGGAAGAAGGAGGGCATATTTAAAAAAAGCGGCACAAGCTTCTTTTGATGGAATTTGTTCAGGAGACATTACTGTTTTTAGGGCAAAAGAAAATGTACTTCCTGAAATATTGCCATTTATAGTTAATAACGACAATTTCTTTGATTACGCAGTTAAGCATTCTGCAGGAGGGCTTTCGCCTCGTGTTAAATTTCGTGATTTAGAAGAATACAAATTTCTTTTACCATCTAAAGAAGAACAGAAAGAAATTGCAAAATTACTTTGGGCGATGGATGAGGTTATTGAAAAGGAGAAAGAGAATAGAGATAAGTATAATATTTTTTATCAGAGATATTTATTTGATACAGTATCTGGTAAAGTTTCAAAAAACCGTTGGAGAGAGTATGTGTTTGGGGAACTTGGAAACACTTTTGGAGGATTAACAGGTAAGACAAAAGATGATTTTGGTATTGGAGCGCCATTTGTTACTTATATGAATGTGTTTTCAAACACTAAAATAAATCCAAATCAAGTTGAATATGTTAAAATCGATAAAGGTGAAAATCAAAATGAGTTAAGATATGGGGACATATTATTAACAGGGTCATCAGAAACACCGCATGAAGTTGGTATGTCATCTGTTGTTCTTGATAATTTAAAAGGATTTTATTTAAATTCATTTTGTTTTGGCTTTAGATTGCATGATTTTAAAACCTTGTTACCTGAATATGCTAGATACCTAATGAGAGGAAATGAAGTAAGAACTTTTATGTCTTTGAGAGCTCAAGGATCAACAAGATTTAATTTATCTAAAACAATTGTGAGAACTAAGTTGAAAGTACGACTACCCAAAATTAACGAGCAAAAAGAGATCGTTTTAAAATTAGAAAAATTTGAAGATAATTTGATATCATTTCAAATAAAAATAGAGAGTTCTCAATCTTTACAAAAAAGTATAATTAATCAAATCTTCTAAAAAAGAAAATATGAATTTTTTTATAGTTAGTGCTGGCGAACCTGGATCAGATTATATTGAGGATAATTTTTTTGATATCATTGATACAAGAGAATTTGCATTACATCAAAACACGCAACAAAAAGGTACTTATTATTCAATCAAAGAAGGTGATGTTTTAATTTTAAAGTATAAGCATTCTCTGGTTGCATATGGTATTGTTGTACGTAAGTACGTTAATGATTCTAAAGATTTTGCGTTACGAGTAGAAGTGCAAGAATGGATTATGTATGATTCGGCAAATCCAAAGAGAGGTGTTTCAAATTATGGTATTCAAAATGCTACAATTGGAGGTGGACAGTATGGCACTGTGAAAACGGTTAATGATGAATTTGGATTAAAGAAACTAAAGGAAATAAACAATAATAATCCGATTTTTGAAAAAATTGTTAAAGATAATGTTAGTAAACAAGAAAATAGATTTCAATTTAACGACTTTTTCGAGTTACAAGATAAATTGTTCGATTTTTTACTGGAACGTTCATATGAAAATCCTGATTTTAAATTTAGAACACGAAAAACAAATCGGTCGAATCGTTTAAGTGAAGGTTTATGGTTTTTAGGTGATGAAGAACGTCTAGTAATAGGTTTTTGGACAGGTGACGATTGGAGAAAGAAATTGCCAAATATTTCTTTTATAATTGATTATGAGGGAACTTGCAGGTTGAATTTTAGTGCGGCTGATACCGATAAAAAGTTTGATTTTATTGTAAATGAAATTTTTCCATTATTAGAAATTAACATTAGGGAAAAGGATTTTTTAGAGGCAGGATGTGAATATAATTTAAGATTTAATCATAACAATTTATTTGATTGTCTAAATGAATTTTTAGCTCAATATTGGGGCTCAATCGACGAAATTATAAGAAAAAAAGGCCAAAATTATTTTATAGATCTTATAGATGATCATATTTTTAAAAAAGATATAGAGAATATATTGTATTATAAAAATTACCAATTAGTAAAGAAACATGATGATAAAAAACTTTATACAATTGGTAGTTTTTGTATTGAAAACTATAGATCAATAAAGAAAGTAGAGTTGGAAAATATCCCAACAGGTTCACATTGGATCTTTTTAACGGGGGAAAATGGTATTGGTAAAAGTAATATAATAAAAGCGTTAGCAAGAGCAATTGGATTTGGAAAGATTGAAATAAAAGAATCGGAAAACATTAATTCATTTGATTGTAAAATATCTGAATATAAAAGCATTACGGGAAATGATTTTTTTCATAGACAGGGTAATATTGATATTGATCATAATAAACCATTATTTTTAGGATTTGCAGCTTATGGTGCCCTTAGAATGAATGCAGGTTTTAGGGGACTAAACAAAGAAAATTTAAAAAGACTAAGGGGGAAAAAAGGCCATTCAAATACATTATTCAGTAATAATGCATACCTTTTAGATTTAGAAACAGAATTAAGTGAGTGGTGTAATTATCCGGATAATGAAATATTTGTTAATAGATTATATCCTATTAAAGAATTCCTTGAAGGCCTTTTGTTAAATGTTGGGGAAGTTATTTTTGATATTAGTGACGATGTGGTATCTATGCCATTATTTCGAGAAAAAGATGGTGATTCTAATTTGTTTAAGCCGGTAACTATTGAAAAATTATCATCTGGATATCTGAGTCTGTATGCCATGATGAGTGATCTATTGGTAAGACTCTACAGGCAACAGCCTGATATTATTGATTTAGGTGAATTAAAAGGAGTCGTTTTTATTGATGAAATAGATATACACTTGCATCCTAAATTTCAAAAGCATCTAGTTGAACAACTAACAGCTGCTTTTCCAAAAGTACAGTTTATCGCAACAACTCATAGTCCAATACCATTATTAGGAGCACCTAAAAATAGTGTGATTTGTGTTGTAAAAAGAAGTGTAGAAAAAGGCACTTATTTAGAACGTATTGATGATAAAATTTATTTTCAAGATTTATTGCCAAATACTATTCTAACGTCTCCTATTTTTAATATGGATGACATTACAAATGAGAATAGAGAAAAGGGCAGAATGGTGAGAACTGAAAAAACATTTGAAGAATTAAAGTTTGTTGACAGACTAGAGTCAAAAATAAATGAATTTATGACGAATGAAAAGGAAGAGGAATTGATAAAACTTTTTGAATCTAGGAGAAAATGAGATTTGTAGTTAAGCCTGATACTGATAAAACGGTTAAATTGTCAAGTCCAAACACATATAATGAGTTGCTGGATATTGCCAAAACGAAAAATAAGGATAATATTAAAGATTCAATTTACAGAGATTCTTATGATACTGCAGATGAAATTAGATCAAAAGTAGAAGATAAATTAGCATTAAGTTATCATAACAAATGTGCTTATTGTGAACGGCTTTGTAAAGCAGATGTAGAACATTATCGTCCCAAAAAAAAGGTTAGTGGAGATGATAAACATGAGGGGTATTATTGGCTATGTTATGAATGGACTAATTTGTTACCATCATGTGTAAAATGCAATAGGGATGGAGGAAAACATAATTATTTTCCAATTATTGGAAGGAGAATTTATACTCCAAAATTTTTAAAAGATGGCAATTTAAATTTAGATAACAATAAAGCCAAAAATAAACCATTAAAAATTGAAAGGCCTTATTTATTACATCCTGAAATAGATAAACCAGAAGATTTTTTTGAATTTGAAATAGATCCTATTGGAGAAGGTATAAAGATAAAAGGGATTGATAAAGATGGTCGCGGTGAAAAAACAATTAAAATTTGTTTATTAAATAGACAAGAATTAACAATTGAGAGAGTAGAGAATGTCATAAATGATTTTAAAAATTCAATTGAATGTTTATTAATCTTATATGATAATGGAGAATTTACAGATAACGAATTAGTAAATCATGTTGTTTTGCAAGTGAAAATGTTGATTAGTCGTTCTAAAAACGAAAAATCCACACATACATTATTAAGAAAATATATTGTGAAAGATGTTACTAATTTTGAAAAAATTGTAATTCCTTTTTTTCCTAATAAATTAAAAAAGATTGTATTAGAAGCTTTTAAATCAGTATAGTATTATGGCCTTCAACGAATTAAACAGTGTAGAAAATTATATCATTCATCAATTGAGTGGTAAAAATCTTAATTCAGTTTTAGGATTTGAAGAACCTAAAACTGAATATGGTGCTCAATGGAAGTATATTTCATCATCAGAACTTAATAGAAGTGTTAATGAAGTACTTTTAGAAGATGTTTTAAAAACGGCATTAATTCGTCTAAATCCTGAAATAGCTGAAAATAATGAATTAGCGGATGAAGTAATTTATAAGCTACGAGCAATATTAATATCTGTAAATACAGAAGGTTTAGTTAGAGCAAACGAAGAGTTTTTTAAATGGATGTGCGGTGATAAGACCATGCCATTTGGAGAGAATAATCGTCATGTTCCTATTCGTTTAATAGACTTTGAAGATATTCATAATAATAGCTATCTAATAACCAATCAATTTCGTGTTCATCATCGAGAAACTAAAATTCCAGATATCGTTTTATTAATCAATGGAATTGCGGTTGTAATTGGTGAAGCTAAAACTCCAATTCGTCCATCTGTAAGTTGGTTAGATGGAGCGCATGAAATTCATGATATATATGAGAATGCTGTTCCACAATTATTTGTACCTAACATTCTTTCTTTTGCTACAGAAGGCAAAACTTTCTATTATGGCGGAATTAGAACACCATTAGAATTTTGGGCTCCATGGCGTTTAGAAAATGATGATGATAATTTAGCTAAAAAATTAGGATTAAATGAAATCGGAAAAGAATTATCAGATTTATTGCAACCCAAAAGACTATTAGACATATTACAAAATTTCTCTTTGTTTACCACCAACAAAAAGAAACAGCGAATAAAAGTACTATGTCGCTATCAACAGTATGAAGGTGCCAATAAAATCGTAGATCGTGTTTTAGAAGGGAAAATAAAAAAAGGTTTGATTTGGCATTTTCAAGGTTCTGGAAAGTCTTTATTAATGGTTTTTGCTGCGCAAAAATTGAGAAGAATCCAAGAACTAAAAAGTCCAACGGTAATTGTATTAGTAGATCGTACCGATTTAGATACACAAATTACGGGAACTTTTAATGCGGCAGATATTGCAAATGTAATAACTACAGAAAGTATTACAGAACTTCAGACTTTCTTAGAAAGAGATACAAGAAAAATAATTATTTCTATGATTCATAAGTTTCGAGATGCGAAACCAAATATGAATAGTAGAGATAATATCATAGTGTTAGTTGACGAGGCACATCGTACACAGGAAGGAGAATTAGCCAGACAAATGAGAGCAGCTTTACCTAATGCTTTTCTTTTCGGTTTAACGGGAACTCCTGTAAATAAAGCTGATAAGAATACATTTTGGGCTTTTGGAGCAGAAGAAGATCAAGGAGGTTATTTATCTCGTTATACATTTCATGATTCAATTAGAGATGGCGCAACTCTTCCACTACATTTTGAGCCAAGATTGGTAGATGTTCATGTGGATAAAGAAACAATAGACAAATCGTTTAAAGAATTTAAAGAAGAAGCGGCTTTATCAGATGAAGAAGCGGATGCATTAAATAAAAAGTCAGCTAAAATGGCTGCATTTTTAAAATCTCCTGAACGTGTAGCAAAAATTGTAGAAGATATCGCGAAACATTTTAACGAAAAAGTATTGCCACATGGTTATAAAGCTATGATTGTAACACCAGATCGTTATGCTTGCGTTCAATATAAAGAAGAATTAGATAAATACTTTTCTGTAGAATCAAGTAAAATTGTTATTTCAACATCTGCAAATGACGATTTTGAGTTTAAACAAAAATGGGCGATAGATAAAAGTCAGCAAGAAAAAATAGTTGACGATTTTAATAATGCTAATTCGGAACTTAAGTTTTTAATTGTTACAGCTAAATTATTGACTGGTTTTGATGCTCCTATTTTACAGACTTTGTATTTAGACAAATCAATAAAAGATCATACTTTATTACAGGCAATTTGTAGAACAAATAGATTGTATCCAGGGAAAAATTTTGGACGCATTGTGGATTATTTCGGTGTTTTTGATGATGCTGCTAAAGCGTTGGAATTTGATGAAGAAAGTGTAAAACAAATTATTACTAATTTAAATGAACTAAAAGAGCAATTGCCATCAGCAATGAAAAAAGCTTTGGATCATTTTGAAGGAGTAGATAAAAAAGTTTCAGGTTTTGAAGGTTTGGAATTGGCTCAAAATGCAATCAATACAGATGAGAAGAAAGATGCATTTGCAAAAGATTTTAAGCAATTGTCTAAACTTTGGGAATCATTGTCGCCCGACTCAATTTTAAACCAATATGAAGAAGATTATAGATGGTTATCTCAAGTTTTTGAATCTGTTCGTCCATCATCAGATCATGTTGGTAAATTACTTTGGTTTTCATTAGGAGCTCAAACAACAAAATTAATTCACGAAAATATCCATGTTGGTGAAGTTCATCAACTCGAAGAATTTGTTCTGGATGCGGATGTTATTGAAGATATTTTTAATAATCCGGATCCAAGAAACGCTAAGAAATTAGAAAAGATTTTAGTCAAACGATTTAAGAAAAATGCTGGAAATCCTAAATTCAAAAAACTAAGTGAATTATTAGAAGCTTTAAGAGATAAAGCAGAACAAGGTTTAATTACTTCCATAGAATTTGTAAAAGAATTATGCAAATTGGCCAAAGAAACTCTTTTGGCTGAAAAAGAGTTAGAAGCTCAATTTATAGAAAAGACACCGCAAGCTGCTTTAACTGAATTATTTTTAGAACTAAAAACTGATCAAACACCAGCTGTTGTAGAAAGAATTGTCAATGATATTGATGCAATTGTGCGACAAGTTCGCTTTCCAGGATGGCAAAAAACGGCTTCTGGAGAACGTGAAGTTCAAAAATCATTGCGCCAAGCTTTATTGAAATATAAATTGCATAAAGAACAAGTTTTGTTTGATAGGGCTTATGAATATATTAAAGAGTATTATTAATTACATTACACTTTAAAAAACTTTTTTATAAATAAATTATTGATTAGTAGGCAAACCAACCCTATGTAACTCATCCAACAACTCCATTTCATCGTTAGGCAAAAGTTGCAAAGCCATTTCAACCAAAATCATGGCATCAGAAAAAGGTTTGGTAGAATTTTCGCTTTGGAGCATAGTAACACTTGCCTTTAATAAAGCAATAATCATAATATTTAATTCATTGTAACAAGATACATTCAGATTTGCGGAAAAAGAATCATTATTAGGTTTGAGTTTATTAAAATAGTTTCCTTTATTCATTATTTCTAATAATTCTGTTACGGCTTTTTGTTGTGTTTCCATATTTATAAATAACGTTTTTTGATAAGTCAAAATTGAATTATTATTTTGAAATAAAGGTTATCACATATGATAACAACTCAAAAAAAGTGAAAATAAAATTCAACAAAAACCAAAAAACCTCCAAAATCAAAAACTTGACTTTGAAGGTTTTTCACTTTATCTAAAACTCTTATTTATATTCGGCTTCCTTCTTCTTATACCAATCTTTCATCACATAAAAAGCCTTCTTTTTAATTCCCTGATCGGAGATTAAACCTTTACGGTTAAAGAAATCCTGAATGTCCGGCAATTGTCTTCTTGGCGATCTGAAATCAACTAAAATCCACGGAGAAACTCCAGCTAAACCTTCAATTCTATTGAACATCTGGGTGTTTTGAATGTATAATTCTTCCTGATATTCTTCGTTCCAGCGTTCTTTTTTATCGCCGTGACGACCTTGTAAAGCCTCGCCTCCAAACTCGCTGATGATAACGGGTTTGTTGTACGGAATCACCCATTGCATGTCTTTACACGATTCGTTCGTTCCTCTGTACCAGCCCAAATATTGGTTGAAACTTACAATATCTACAAACTCATTCATATTATCATGAAGTGTATTCACATTGTTCGGACTTTTGGTCACTTCCATCGCCATACTTATCAAACGGGTATTGTCCTGCGTACGTGCGTATTTTGCCAGTTTGCTCAGGAAAACATCTCTTTCGTCGCTATGTGGCGTTTCGTTGGCAATAGACCAGATTACGATTCCGCAACGGTTTTTATCACGGTAAATCATATCGTGCAATTGACGCTCTGCATTAGCATAAGTATCAGGATTTGTCCATGAAATGGTCCAATAAACGGGAACTTCTGACCAGATCATGATTCCCATTTTTTCAGCTTCTTTGACCATGTTTTCGTTGTGCGGATAATGCGCCAAACGAACATAATTACAGCCTAATTCTTTTGCCCAATTCAATAGGGTTTTGGCATCATCTTCAGACCACGCTCTTCCCGATCTGAAAGGCGCTTCTTCATGAATGCTGATTCCGCGTAAAAAGACTTTTTTTCCGTTTAAAAGAATTTCTTTGCCTTTGGCTTCAATGGTTCTAAAACCAATTTGATCGGCAATATTTTCGTCTGCTTTGCTGATCGTAACGTCGTATAATTTTGGTTTTTCTGGCGTCCATAGAACGGGATTGGCTTTGATTTCAAAATACGCTATTCCTTTAGCATCCGTCGTAACGTTCTTTTTGATTTTCAATTCTGGAATCGAAACCGAAACGGATTGATTGGCGGTTTCGCTGTTCAGTTTTATAAATCCTGTAATTTTTCCTTTTTCTTTTTTATCCAATTGAACCAGATAATCTTCGATATAAGTGTTTGGAACAGAAGCTAGAGTTACGTCTCTTGTGATTCCGCCGTAGTTCCACCAATCCATATTTACTGTTGGCACATTGTCTTTGTGGCGTTTGTTGTCGACTTTTACGACTACGAAATTATTTCCGTCGACTAATAAATCGGTTACATCAAAATTGAATGGCGTGTAACCGCCAACGTGCGTTCCTGCCATTTTTCCGTTTACGTAGACTTTCGCATCGTAATTGACTGCTCCAAAATGCAGAATCCCTTTGGTTTTAGCATCTTTTTTATAATTAAAGTCTTTCTGAAACCAAACCGTTCCTTCATAAAAAAACAGTCTTTCGTCTTTCGAATTCCAGTCAGACGGAATGTCCATTGTGGCAGAAGTCGCGAAATTATATTCGGTTAAATCTGTGGTGTTCCATTTTTTATTTTCGAAAAATCCGTTGTTTTTGAAAGGCATTAAACGATAATCATAATACCCATTCTCAAGTGGATCTACGATATAACTCCATTTTCCGTTTAAAGTAATATTGTTCCTCGAAGAAATGTTGGAAACTAACGGAATTTCCTGTGCCATTGCTTTCCCCATCAGCAGAAAAGTACAGCACAGCATTACAATTTTTTTCATAGTTAAATCATTTTTAATTATAGGCTTAAATTTTATCTGCTGAATCTGCCAAATCTGCGAGCTAAAAAAAATCTCCCGCAGATTGTGCAGATTGTGCAGATTTTTTTAACACATAGAAACATAGTTTTGCTTTGCGCGTAAAAGGCGTTTCACTTGCATCAATGCACATAGCAAGTTTGTGTAAACTTTGTCAAAGTTTGAAACTTTGACAAAGCTTCTTGCGTTTAGCTATGTGTTAGAAATTAGTTTCTTTTTGTACTCTTTTTACGCAATCCCGATTACTATCGGGAATGTTTCTATGTGTTTAAAAAATTATCTTTTATCAAAATAACGCGTCAGCTCGTAAGCATTGTCATTGATTGTTTTCATTTCTTTTAATAAAGGCTGATACGGTTCAAAATTGCTGTTTACAATTCCTTTGTTGGAATCTCTGTTCGAATAATCGGTGCTTAAATCTGCGGGATCGTTGTCCATGTATTTGAACCAATGCCAGCCGACTGAGTTTTTATTTTTTAATAATTCCAAAGTGAAATTCTGATAAAAAAGTCCTCGTTCTTTCTGCGTTCGCACCAGCCAGCCTGCGCCTGTATTATTTGGCAAACCAGAATCTTCACCTTTGGTGTACCATTCGGTAATCAAAAACGGTTTTCCTGACCATTCACCCCAACTGTTCATCAGTTCCTGACTTGGCTCCCATTTTCTGTAATGGTTTATTGAAATAATATCCATATACTTTCCAGCCACTTTAAAAATCTCCGGATTCGTCAATTCCTGCTCTTTATCCTGATTGAAACGGCATCCTAAATACATGTGGTTCGGGTCTGCTTTTCTCAATGCTTCGGTAACTTTTTTCATGTACGTTTCAAAATAAAAAGCGGTAAATGCCATTCGGTCTTCTTGAGTAATGTCTGTTATGGAAGCATTAAACCCTTTTCTCTTGTCTAACCATTCTTTTGCCGCCAAATATCCCTGTTCGTCTTTGGCCAATAAAGTTAAATGTTTATCTAATGCGTCGTTATACCACGGAAGCTCATTATCAGTAAAATAACCCATCAAATACTTATCATTTTTGTATTGCGAAACTTCTTTCATGGCTTTTTCAATGTAAGAATCAAATTCTTTATCAAAAACCATTACCAAATCAAAACGGTAATTCTGCCAACTCGCTTCTTTGTATTTTCCGCCATATTTTTTAATATGATCGGAATGATACATTCCCATTGGCGAAATAATCACGGTATAAACCAGCGGATTTTCGGCATTTCGAACCAAATCAACATTCGACCACGCTCCTACGCCATTGAATCCGTTATCGCGAAGTAATTTGGATTCTTGTTTTACCCAATTTTCTTTGCTCCCGTATTTGGCATCAAATGCTTTTTGCTGATTGACAGAACGTCCTGGATTAAAAACGGCAACACCTTTAAAAATATACGGATAACCTTCTGGATCAATAATCCACCATCTGTTGTCTACTTTTTGGGTTCTAAAAAATCCTGTCGCTTCTTTCTGCAACATTTTGGAAGCGCCGTAAATCGAACCCGGCGATTCCTTTTTTTGGATTTTAAACCCCGGCAGTTTATCAATTGTTTTAGCATCATACGCCACCCATTTCGGGTCTAAGGCATTTTGTCTGGCTTCGACTTTTTGATAGGCAATTTTAGTTTGGGCTTGTATTGAAGTCAGGCTTATAATGGAGAGCAAGACATAAATTGAATGTTTCATTTAATTCATTTTAATTGTTTTTTGAGAAAATTTGGGGCGTTTTTTTTTCTTAACACATAGAGACATAGTTTTTGTTTGCGCTTAGAAGGCGTTTCACTTGCATGAATGCACATAGTAACTTGTGTGATTCTTTGTGTAAGCTTTGTCAAAGTTTGAAACTTTGACAAAGCTGTGAACGTTTAGCTATGTGTTAGAAAAATTTATTTCGACAAATAGATATGATCAATATCAAAAATGTAATTGTTTAAAGCTCTTACGTCTTCTGGATCAACGCTTCTTAAAACCAAAATATCTTTGATTTTTGTTAAGTCTAATGCCGCATTTTGTTTCTTATAGTCAGCAATTGGGATTTTTACCATATTCCAGCTTCCGTCTCTTTTTAAACCGTACAAATTGCTTGTAGCGTCGAATTCTACATAACCTGTGTTAGAAGCATCTTTCATTCTAAATCTGATTTTTCCTGTGCTTGTTGTTCGCACTGCCATATTGATATGAGTGTAAGACGAAATATCTGTGAAATTTACAAATGACAGAATTGCCATTGCCCATTTAGCTTCTGCTGCAGGCGGGGTTGCCGGAAGAGAGAAGTTTCTGTAAGCGCCTTCATATCCGTCTGTTGCTACTTCTTTAATAACAAACTGATTGCTAGAAACCCAGTTTAGAACCGGAGCTGTTTTCGTAAAATCAGGATTTTCAGAATAGATTTTCAACGCATCGGCAGGAATAACGATTGGCGGAATTGCTGGTGCTTCTACCTCAACGGCAAAGGTTTTCTTTTGAACTGTATTATCTACAAAAGTAATTTCTAAGGTAGTCGTAAAACTTCCTCCTTTAGTATATTTCACTTCAACATTTGGCTCGATCGAAGCGCCTGGCGAACCGCCTTGGAAAGTCCATTTTATGGCTCTTACTTTTGTTGAGGAATCGGTATAGGTAACCGTTTCTCCAGCTTTAACAGCTGTGTTGGTTGAGGTCGCGCTCAATTCTCCCTTTTTATATAAATATACTTCTCGTACATCTTCTTCGCAGGAAAATAAACCTGCTGCAAGAATTAAAAAGAAATATTTTAATCGAAATATATGGTTTAGTTTTTTGGTCATGATTTTGATGTTTTAGTTTTTTTTAGTCCTTAGTTTTTAGTCCCTAGTCCCTAGCACTTAGTTCTTAGATTTTTAGCTTCTAGTTTCTTAAAACTTAGGGCTAAGGACTAAGGACTAAAAACTAATAACTAAGGACTAACTCTCTATTTCAATCCGTCTAAAAATCCTTGATACGCTGGCTTTTTATTATAATCAGCATCAAGAAGCAACGGATATTCTTTTGAATGCCAGAAAGCGGTCAGCCAAGTGTATTTGTCGGTTACACCCCAGGTAGAAATGGCAAACTTTTGGGTTTGAGGCAATTCTTCATACATCGAAACTATATATTTATAAGTCTCTGCTTGTTTCTGATTTTCTGTATCGTTAAATACATACGAATCCGATTTTGATGTATTTACTTTGATATCCAATTCTGAAATATGCATTAACAATCCTGTAGAAGCCATATCGGTAAATCCGGTTTTCATGGTTTGCCTGTTGGTATCGGTTGCGTAATGATACTGATCTCCCAAACCGTCAATCGGCACTCCGTTGGCTTTAAATCTGGCTACCATTTTTTTGATCGCTGCTCTTTTTCCGCCATCCAGCACCACGCTGTAATCATTGTAGAATAATTTCGCATCTGGATCTGCTGCTTTTGCATATCTGAAACATCTTCCATAAAAACCAATCGGATCTTTAAAGAGTGAATTGATTACGGTTTCGTTTCTCATAGCACCGCCATCTGCAAAAACTTCATTCACTACATCCCAGCTTTTTACTTTCCCTTTGTAGCGTCCTACAACATCAGTTATATAGACTTTCACTTTTGCTTCAAAAGCAATCGAATCGTATTGGGCTTTTTTAAACCATTCTGGAAAAGAGTCGTACCAAACCAACGTATGTCCGTGAACTTCCATGTTATTTGTTTTGGCAAAATCTACCAGATAGTCCGCCGCCATGTAATTGTAAGCTGTTGAAGAAGTCCAGATGCTAGCCATTTTCATTTCAAATTCAGCTGTAATCTGACTGTAATGTTTTATTACTGCATTTTTATAATTGGCTTCTCCCTGTAAATCTTTCATTTTTACAGCGGCTCCAATTTTAAATTTGGCTTTTTCTTTTAGAGTCTGCGTAACCGGATTCGGATTTGTTCCTCCGTCTTCGTCTGCATTTATAAAAACTACTTTTTCGTCGTCACTGCAGGAAGCAAACAACAAAGCGGTTAATACACCTAGAATATATTTTTTGTTTATCATTTTGTCTTTTGATTTAATCTGAGAATCAAATATTACTTTGATTCCCAGATTGGTTAATTACTAACTTTTTAACCTTAACTTTTTTTTGTTTTTTAAACACATAGTCCCGAAGCTTCGGGATTCTTTACGTTTATAAGGCGTTTCACTTGCATGAATGCACATAGTAAATGCGCCATTCTCTGTGTAAACTTTGTCAAAGCTGCAAACGTTCAGCTATATTTTTTTTTAAACACATAGAATCATAGATTTTACTTTGTCTTAAAAGGCGTTTCACTTGCATGAATGCACATAGTAAATGCGTGATTCTTTGTGTAAACTTTGTCAAAGTTTGAAACTTTGACAAAGCCGTGAACGTTCAGCTATGTGAAAGAAATATGTTTCTCTTTAAAACTCTTTTTTAAATCAAATAAAAATCTATGTTTCTATGTGTTAAAAAAGAAATCAATTAATATCCCACATTAAATCCTTCTGGTTTTCCCATCAAATCGATCTGGCTCTGCGGAATCGGCATATTGACCATTGCAGGAGTCATTTTTAACGGTACTTCTCCGCCAAGTGTTCCAGACGGACTTGAACGGAAATATAAATTCTGTCTTTCTACCAAAAGTCCAAGTCTTTTCAACAAGAACCATCTGTTGTTTTCGAAAGCTAATTCTCTTGCCGATTCGTCTAAATAATTATTTAAAGTCCAAGCCGTTAAATCGTAAGTTGTAACGGTGCTTTCAGGATTTCCGGTGTAACCTCTTCTTCTTATTTTGTTTAAATACTGCAATGCTTTTGCATCATTTCCTAAATTATGATACGCTTCAGATGCCAGTAAATAAGTTTCAGCCAATCTGTAATACATATAATCTTTGTAACTATTAGAAGTCATTGGCAGTTTTTCGGTATCATGATATTTTTTTAAACTCCAGTGCCACGCTCTGTAATTTCCGTTCGGCGCTGCAATTGCCGGATTGGTAATCGGTTGTCCGAATTTTGGATTTCCTGGAACATTGATTTTATAATCCTGATAATTATCGGAATAGTAATAGGTTTTGAAACGCAAATCGTTGGTCTGGTCGTAAAGTGATTTCAGGTAATTGTTTGGATAAAACCATCCTAAAGATTGTCCGCCGTACGCCACATCTTGAACCAATTCGCTAGTATTCAACTCGTATGTTCTATGTGTAAAAACACTTCCCAGCCAGAAACCTCCACCGCCTGCTAAGTTGTCGTCTGGTCCTAACAGATAATCTTTTTGATAGGTAAAAAGCGATTCTTTATGATTGGCATTTTGTCCCCAAACATCAATAAGCGCTACTAAACCGTGAGTTCCGTCGTTGATAATGGCATCAAATTGTGCGGCTGCTTCTGCCCAATCCTGCTGCCATAAAGCACTTTTTCCGCGAATGTGTCTTGCCACGCCCTGACCGTAACGCCCTGCATCTACTTTAAAAGGAAGATTAGCGATTGCATAATCTAAATCTCCATCGATCAATTTGTAGACATCTGCATCGCTGGCTACTTTGTATTCTACAGGATCGTTGATATTTTGTGGCGTTGTCGGAATCGTGTCAATTAAAATTCCGCCATACATTTGTTTTAAATCCAGATACAATTCACCTCTGATAACGCGCGCCTGAGCCACTAATCTTTTCTTAGCCGTTTCATCCATTTGGATGTTTCTTGCCGAAGTAATAATTGCCGAACATCTGTCGATAATTTTGTAACCCTGAATCCATTTTGAACCTGTAAACGACTGCGGATTATGACCTGTTCCGTAAGGTGTATTCCAAGTTCTGTGCAAACCTAAATCGGTTGCTACCATAAAAAACACATTGGCCCACAAATCGCTGTTGTCTCCAGATGGCGCATTGTAGTAACGCATTTGATTGTAAAGTGCATTGACACCGACTTCAAGTCCCGCCGGTGAATTGTAGATATAATCTACCGATACCTGATCTTTTACGGTTTCTTCCAGAAAATCTTCACACGAAGTAAGTCCAAGAGAAAGTCCGAATAGTAAAAGAAATAGAAAATTTATATTTTTCATAATCTTGTTATTTTTTTGTTTTATTGAATGTCTTAAACTTCGCTATTAGAAACCTACTTGCAAGCCAATAACACAAGTTACAGGTTCAGGATAATCGCTTATCTCTTTTTCCGGACTATAGGACTGGTAATCTGTAATCGTAACCAGATTGCTTCCCGTTACGTACAATCTCATATTGCTTAATCCTAAAGATTTCAATGTATTTTCAGGGAATTTAAATCCGACAGAAACGTTTTGCAAACGAATGTATGAAGCATCCTGAAGTCCCAAAGTGTTGATGTAAGGCGGATCATTTCCGTCTCTTGGTCTCGGCCAGTTTCCTCCCGGATTTTCTGGTGTCCAGTAATCTTGTTTGATTCCGTTTTTAACTCCTCTTAAAGAACCTCCGCGTACATAATCGTATAAAAACAAATTATCTCTCGTAACACCTTGAACGGTATAGATATCGGCAGAAAAATCAAATTGTTTGTATTCTAAAGCCACTGAGAAAGTCCCAAACCAATCCGGCATTTTGGAAGTGATCACTCTGTCCTGATCCGGATTTGGATTGGCACCGTTTGACGGATCTGCATCCCACAATTTTATATCTCCAGGATATAAAGTTGTTCCTGTAACCAACGGAATATTTTCGCCTTCTTGATAAATTCCAACAGCTTTGTAACGGTAATAGACATCGATTGGCTGTCCGATAAACCAAAGATTTCCAACCGAATTATCTTCTTTTCCGTCGCCATCTGCGTCTTTTCCGTAAATGCTCACAATGCTATTTTTGTTTTTAGTGAAAGTTGCACCCAGATTCAGTCTGAAATCTTTCTTTTTGATTACATCACCGTTCAGCGTCACCTCAATACCTTTATTGTTTACTTTACCAATGTTTGAAAGTTTGGTGGTGTAACCTGTATTCGCGTTAAGCGTTTCGTAAATCAATAAGTCTGAAGTATCAGTATTATAAACCTCAACGGTTCCGTTTAATCTGTTTTTGAATAAGCCAAAATCTGCTGCAAGGTTTAATTGTGTTGAAGTTTCCCATCTTAAATCTGGATTTGATAATTGAGAACCTGGAACATATCCTGAAACTTTTACACCGTTAATAATATAATCACGCTGTGTAGCGGTTGCCATACTTTGATATGGGTTTTGAGGTTGATTCCCTACTTTACCATAACTCGCTCTTAATTTCAGATTACTCAAAACAGGAACGTGTTCTTTCATAAATTCTTCATTCGAAACATTCCACGCTGCGTTTACCGCTGGAAAGAATCCCCATTTATTGTTAGCACCAAAAACTGAAGATCCATCTGCTCTACCTGAAACGGTAAAATAATATTTACTGTCAAAATCGTATTCTAATTTTCCTGCGAAAGAAATTAGCGATCTTTCGTTTCCGCCAATTAAAGGCGTATTTAAGAATGCACTTTCTAAACCGTAAATTCCTAAAATATCACTCGGAATTCGACTTGCTGAGTTTCTAAAATCATTATATTCTGATGAAGTTAATTCGTAAACTCCCGTCGCATTGAAATGATTTTTTTCGGCTAAATTGAAATTGTAATGCAAAATATTACTCAACTGATATTCTACATTATCTTTATACTCGATGTAACCGCTTCCTTGTCCTGAATTGGCAATTCCTGAAAGAGATTTTGAACTATTAAAAGACATTGCTTTGTAATTCCACGATCTGCGGCTGGCATTTAATTTATAGGTAAAACCTTTTGCCAGATTAATATCCAAAAATACATTCATGATATCATTTCGGTTCAGCTCATTGGTTCTGGTTTCGTAAACATCAATCAGCGGATTTGGCGTTTCTTGAATTCCGCCCGGCAGATAACGGAACGAACCATCATCATTATAAATTTGTCCAAGCGGAGAAGTATTAATCGCATTATTTAAAATATTACCAATATTTGGTCTGTTGGTTTCTGAGAATTGAAGCGAAACATTCATTCCCACTTTCAGCCAATCAGTAACTCTTTGATCGACATTAACTCTCATCGCCACTTTTTCATAATCCGAATTCGGAACTACACCTGAAGTATTAATGTAGTTGATACTCGAAAAAACACTCATTTTATCTGTTCCAGACGAAATGCTGATACTGTGGTTATTGGTTACGCCCGTTCTTAAAACTTCTTTTTCCCAATCAATATATTTTCCAGATTGAACAGATTCTAATTCCAACGGAGTAAAAACCTGCTCGTCTGGTCTGTAAACGCCACCGTTACTAGTTCTGTAGGCTTCTCTTTTTAGCTGGGCAAATTCTTCTCCACTGTACACGTCAAAGTTTCTATTAATAGTCTGTACTCCTGAGAAACCATTGTAAGACACTTTTGCTTTTCCTGTTTTTCCTCTTTTTGTAGTAATCAAAATAACACCGTTTGCAGCTCGTGCTCCATAAATAGATTGTGCTGCAGCATCTTTTAAGATTTCAAGAGAAGCAATATCGTTGGCATTAATATCGTTGATGTTTCCGATAACAATTCCGTCTGCAATTACGATTGGCTCGTTACTACCGTTAATGGATTTTTTTCCTCTAATCTGAATGGAAGAAGAACTTCCTGGACCGCCGTCGGCTAAACTTACCTGAACTCCAGCTGCTTTTCCTCGAAGCATTTCTCCAACATCTGAAGTTGCTACTTTGGTCAGATCGCCCGGTTTTACAGAAGCCACCGAACTGATAACATCGCTTTTCTTTTTGGTTCCGTAACCTACCACGATAATTTCGTCCAAAGCCTGAGAACTGGCTTTCATAGTTACTTTTAAGGTTTTCTTGTTTTCTGTATCAACAGCAATTTCGTCCATTCCGATAAAAGAAAAAACGAGTGTACTTTTTGGCGCTGTACTAATGGTAAAGTTACCGTCGAAATCGGTTTGAGTTCCTTTTGTAGATCCTTTGACATGTACATTTACTCCTGGTAATGGGAGGCCTGCATTGTCGACTACTTTTCCTGAAATTGGAGTTTCCTGTGCCTGCAAGTTTAAACTTGTAATACACATCAAAAACAATAAAACTAGTTTGAGATAGTTTCCTTCAAGAAAAAACATCTTTGCATGTTTGTTTTTTTTCATAAGTAATTTATTGGTTAGTTAGATAGAAATCAGTCATGATTTATGTTGCAAATGTGACTAATAAATGATGTTTTAAGGGGAGGAAAATATTCCCATTTAGGGGTACTAATGTGTTTTTTTATGGGTTTTTAAGCCTTATTCTATGGTATTCGTAATAAAAAACTTAAAAATTATGCAGGTTGTAAAAAAAGTAACTTTAATTGGCAATAATGCAAAATCTTAATTGTCTAATAACTATGGAAATACAGGATTAATATTTTTTTCATTTTTTCTCCCGCAGATTTGGCAGATCATGCAGATTTAGTTTTTAGCTTTATTTATAAAAAATCTGCGGAGATCTTTACTCAAGCAGAAAATCCCCCAAATCTGCCAAATCTGCGAG
>NZ_JAVAMB010000013.1 GCF_030730925.1 Flavobacterium sp. DG2-3
AAAATCCCCCAAATCTGCCAAATCTGCGAGAGAAAAATTATTGACAAAAATTAAAAAGAAAAATCTGTGCTAATCTGCATAATCTGTGGCTAAAATTTAACCGCAAAGCACACAAAGAAAAAAGCGCAAAGTCCGCAAAGCTTATTTGCCACAGATTAAAAGAATTAAAAAAGATTTATTATCAATCAGCATGAAATATGTTTTTTTCTCCCGCAGATTTGGCAGATCATGCAGATTTAGCTTTTAGCTTTATTTATAAAAAATCTGCGGAGATCTTTACTCAAGCAGAAAATCCCCCAAATCTGCCAAATCTGCGAGAGAAAAATTATTGACAAAAATTAAAAAGAAAAATCTGTGCTAATCTGTATAATCTGTGGCTAAAATTTAACCGCAAAGCACATAAAGAAAAAAGCGCAAAGTCCGCAAAGCTTAAAATAAACTTTGCGGACTTTGCGTAAATCTTAGCGCCCTTTGCGGTTAAATACGTCCCTGAGAACTTTTATATTCAGTCGGAGAAAGATTGTAGCACTTTTTAAATTCTTTACTAAAATGTTTTCTGTCATTAAAACCTACCATATACGTAACCTCGGCAACCGAATAACTGGTATTGGCCAATAAACTGGCAGCTTTCTTCAATCTCATATTTTTTATAAAACCTGCTACCGATTGATCTGTTAAGGATTGCACTTTTTTATACAGCACCGTTCGGCTCATTCCGATTTCGTTTACCAGATCGTTTACATCAAAGTCGGTATTGTCCAGATTGTTTTCTATAATTTGTGTTAGTTTCTTTAAAAACAAACCTTCGGGAGTATTTAGATTTTCTTCCTGAACATCTGTAATAAAGCCTTCGCCAAATTTCTGGCGCATAATTTCTTTAGCCGATAATAGATTCGCAATTGTCAATTTTAATTCTTCAATGCTAAAAGGTTTCGAAATATAGGCATCGGCTCCAGTTGAAAGTCCTTCGATTTTGTTTAAAGTCGAAGATTTTGCCGTAAGCATAATTACCGGAATATGATTGGTGTTGAGGTTTGTTTTTAAAATCGTACACAATTCAAAACCATCCATTTCAGGCATCATGACATCGGTTACAATGAGATCCGGAATTTCTTTTTCCATAAATTCCAACGCACTCGATCCGCTTGTAAATTTCAGCACTCTGTAATCTGTATACAAAACATCATAAACAAACGAAAGCACTTCTTCATTGTCATCAATAACTAAAACTGTTTTTTTACTGCTGTCCAATTCTTCCGTAAAATCTCTGTCATAAACTTCAATTTCAGTTTTCACATCAGAAATCGGATTGGCATTTTCTTCTATTTTAACTGAATTTTCAACGATTTGAGATTTTTTAAAATGTTCTTTTCCTTTTTTCAGCTTAATCGAGAAAATGGTAGTAAAGTTAGGGTCTTCTTCTGTCTGAACCTTAATTTCACCGTGATGCAGTTCAACAATACTTTTGCTTAATGCCAAGCCAATTCCGCTTCCGAGATTTGCACTTCCGCGATCGTCCAATTGGAAAAAGTTTTTGAAGATTTTCTTTTTTCTGTTATCTGGAATTCCAATACCGTTGTCTTTTACTTTGATTTCGATAAAATCTGAATTGTCTTTTTGTTCAACCGCCAAAGTGATTTTTCCGCCTTTGCTTGTGAATTTAAACGCATTTGAGAGCAAGTTGTAAATCACTTTTTCCATTTGGTTTTTATCAAAATAAATCAGCGCTGTATTGATATTGAGAACGAATTTATAATCGATTTTTTTCTCAACGGCAATACCCCGAAACGATTCGTAAATATCAAAACAAAACGAAACAATATCCTGCTGTTCGCAATAGATTTTCATGCTCCCTTTTTCGGCTTTTCTAAAATCCATTAATTCGTTGACCAATTTCAATAATCGATCCGAATTGTTTTTAATGGTTTTGAGTTTATGCTCCATATTCGAACCCTTTTCTGCACCGCTTAAAAGTTCTTCAACTGGCCCGCTAATTAAAGTTAAAGGCGTTCTGATTTCATGCGAAACATTCGTAAAGAAATCCAGTTTCATTTTATACAATTCTTCTTGTCTTTCCTTTTCGACTTGATCCAAATAATAGGCTTGTTTTAACAATTCTCGATTTCTTAAAAAACGGAATAATAAAACAGAACCTGCAATTAATAATCCCAAATAGAAAATGTAAGCCCACCAAGTTCTCCACCACGGCGGCAGCATGGTAATTTTTAAAGTTTTAATATTCGGATTCCATTCTCCACCTCCATTTGAGGTTTTAATTTGAAGCGTATAAGTTCCCGAATTTAAATTGGTCAAATTGATATAATGCTGCGAACCAATAATATGCCATTCGTCTTTATTGAACGAACTTTCCAATTTATAGGCATATTCATTTTTTTCTGGAGAAATAAAATTCATAGCACTAAATTCCAATCCGATGTAACCTTGATCGTGTTTCAACGTGATTTCGGAAGTTTCACTAATGCGTTTTTCCATCGAAACCTCTTTATTTCCGGGTCTAATTTCTTCGTTGTTTACAATAAGTTTGGTGAGAACGATTGGCAATTTGTCTTCGGTCTTAATTAATTTATGTGGTTTAAAAACAATTAATCCGTTTGAAGAGCCAAAAACCAATTGTTTCGCATTGAGTTTTGTACTGCAATTATTAGAGAACTGTTTTACTTTCAAACCATCTTTAGAAGAAAAAGAAGTGATTTCAAAATCTCTGATATTTAAAACTGGTTTTACATTTTTGGTTCTAATTTTATACAACAGATTGTTGTCGCTGATCCAGATATTTCCTTCTGAATCTTCCAAAATACTTTTGATAGTTTCGTCTGTAAAACCCATCGAACGGTTAATTTCGAAAAATCGCCCTTTCTTTTCATCAAAAATAGTAACACCTCCGCTTTCTGCGCCAACCCAGAATCGACCTTTAGAATCGGTAAACATTACAGTGAGACTATTATTCGAAAGTCCGCTTTTTGAACCTGTTTTGAAAACTCTTGTAACCTGTTTCATTTTTTTATCGAAATAATTCAAACCGTATTGTGTGGCAATCCAGAGTCCATCTTTTCTGTTTTCGATAAAAGTGATGAAGTTATCGCTAAGCGAATTTGAGCTTCCATCGGCCATGTAAATTTCGACTGTTCCGTCGGGCATAACTTTTTTCAGTCCGTTTCCGTTGGTACCAACCCATAAATCGCCGTTATCCATTAGTAACGAAGTAATTGGGCGTTCTCTCTCTTTGGAATCCTTTCGCGAAAGCGAGATAAACTGAAAAGACTTACTGCTTTTATTGAATTTGAAAAGTCCGTTGAAAGTTCCGCAATACAAATTTTGCGCGTCCTGATTCACCAAAGCCGTAATCATATTGACACTTTTGTCAAAATCATAACCTTCAATCTGATAGGAAGCATTTGTATTGTTTTTAAAATCAAGATAATTCAGACCTCCACCGTTCGTTCCCACCCAAACCGAACCGTCATTTTCTCTAGCAACAGCATTTACAAAAGCGGTATTTAAACCAAAATTGGGTTTTACAACTTCTCGTATATTGGTAAAATTGGTATTGGTTTTCTGAAAAAAGTTGACTCCGCCTCCATTTGTCCCGATCCAAATATCGTTATGACGGTCTTTTAAAAAACACTTTACGTCATCGTCTGAAAGACTGTAACTCTGCAGCGGATTGTGACCGTATTTGGTAAATTCGTTTCGGTCTTTTTTATAAACACACAAACCGTTTTTGGTCGCAAACCAAATCGTGTTGTTGTCAACTGCTGTAATATCATTTACCCAATTGGAACATAAACTAGTTTTCCCAGGTGAATTAACCAAGTAATTTTTTACGGTATTTTTATCTATATCAAATTTAAAAACGCCGTTGGCTTCGGTAGCAAACCATAAATCGTCGTTTTTTTCTTTAATGATTTTCCAGACTTTCGATTTTAGTAAATCTTGGTTTTCAGCCAAAGCATTTGGAAGCGCTTTTTTCGAACCATTTTTAGGATCAAAACATTCCAAACCTTTTGCAGTTCCGACCAAAACGCCATAATTTTTATCATAAAACAAAGACAAAACCCTGCTTTTTCTAAATGGCGAATTATGATCGTTTGAGATTTCTTCAAGTAAATATTTCTGTTTGTTTAATTTTTTGATTCCGCCAAAAGTTCCAATCCAGATTCGGTTTTCGTCGTCCTGAATTAGTGACGAAATATAATTTCTTCCGCCTTTTATTTTCTGAACATCGACACGAAGAAAAGTTCTTTCGTTTTTGTTAAATAGATTCAGTCCGTTGTTGGTTCCAATCCAAAGCTGTCTTTCGTTGTCTTCCAAAATCACATTGACGTGATTGTTGCTAATACTGTTGAGAATGTCTTTGTTGTAAACGTATCTTAGAAAATCATAACCATCGTAACTGATTAATCCGTTTGCCGTACCAATCCATATAAATCCTTTTTGGGTTTGATGGATACTGGAAATCATACTTTGCGAAAAACTCACATCGTAATCGATATGGTCAAAATACAAATCGGATCGCTGCGCCTTTGCCTCGAAAGAAATGGAAAGAAATACAATTAAACTTAAAAAGTAGATTCTGATATGCTGCATAAACGAAATTTAATAAAATCCGAAAGATTTAACGTCAATAAACCTATGAAAAAAAATCAATGGAATTGACTGCAAAATAATGTTTATGCGAAAATTTAGGGTGGGAGTTTTTTCTTTTTAAGGGGTGTAGATGTACTTTATTGGCTGATTTTATTGAGAAGTTTTCAAAATCCGGAGGATTTACATATTTATAGAACTAAGAAATACAAAACGCAATGCGACCCCGAAGGGGTCGTACCAACAATGGTGAAATTATATGCTATAAATGTTTGAACCTTTCAGGTTCATATTATACCGAAAAAAACAATTGAATTTACTATCAAATAAGCGAATTAAATTTCATACTAAAATCGACCGAATCATACTGTTTTTGCTTCTTCTTCAATCAATCCTAAAATTTTACCGTAAGTAATCGCGGCTTTATGTACCTGAATCGTCCAATCTTCTGCAGCATTATCATCGGCTCCATCAGAAATATACTTTAAGCATAAAAATGGAATATTTTCTTTCATGGCGATCATGGCTAAAGCATACGCTTCCATATCAACCACATTATACGCATCAGAACAATGTCCCATTTCGAAATTGTCACCGGTTCCGCAGATTCCTTCTCGAAGATTATCCATCAATAAACCATATTCTAAAACGGGCGGTAAACCAGAAAGTGGCGTTTCATATAATTCAAAACCTAAGCCTCGAACGTCCATATCTCTTTGTACAAATTTAGTGCAGCAGATTACGTCGCCTTTTTGAAAACAACTGCTTCCCGCCGATCCTAGATTGATAATAACGGCAGGTTTTTTCTTTTGAATCTGTTTTGTCAATTCGTAAGCGGCATTTACTTTTCCGATTCCGGTAAATAAAACGTTTTGTCCTTTAAAAACTTCCGCCGCTTCAGATGGAAGTGCAAAGCAGAATACTATATCTTCAACAGCAAATGATGCTGTTTGGTTAATCTGTATCATGAATAATTTAATTTTCGGTTTACAAAAATACGTTTAAAATTTTATGAGGCTGAAGCAATTATATAAAATCCAAAAAAGACGTTAAAATCTGTTCTGGATGCGGGATTTTGTTTTAGAAAAAATACTTTTGTTAGAATCAGTATAAAAATAATTTCAATCTTTAAATAACAGAAAGAGAGACTGAATGGATAATGAAAAATTTATTTTCTGCCTTGAAGGCGTCAAAGATATAGACGATCACACACCTACTCATGTGGTAAAATGTCTGGAAGAATTGGCAATTGACCAAGGTATTTCTAGTATTCATAAAACCTGCGACACGATCGAGGGGCTTGAAGAAAGTTTGAATATTCTTCTTTATGAAGATCATAATTTTAAGGATTATGAAATCATTTATCTTGCCATGCCTGGACAGCAAAACAATATCTGCCTTCACGATTATTATTACAGTATTGAAGAAATTGCCGAATTGTTTGAAGGAAAAATGAAAGGTAAAATTATTCATTTTGCCAATCTGAAAGTCTTAGATTTAAACGAAGAAGAAGCGCAGTATTTCTTAGACATTACTGGCGCTAGAGCAATTTCTGGCTATGGTTCGACTTACAATAAAATTGCCAGCTGCAGTACTATTGACAAGGCTTTTTTTAGTTTATATCAGGAAAATGACAATCTGATTGAGGTTGTTGAAGATCTTTATGCCAAACATTACAATTTGTGCAAACTGCTTGATTTTAGATTATATTATTAAAAATGGAAAAGAAGCAGGCAGAGAAAATAAAGACCTATAGTCCAAAGGGATTTCGTGAGAAGTTTTTAGGAGAAGACAATCCTATCCATTTGCTTTTCAAATCGAATTCTGATCATTTTTTTTGTCTGGAAATCGAAGAAATCATGCACATGCAGCATCCGGTGCCGCCTTCTAAACATTCCTGTCATACGGTTATTTTTATTTCTTCGGGCCAGCATACTATGAAGTTGGGTTATCAGGAATATATCACGACTGATAACGAAATGATAATCGTTCCCGCTGGTCAGATTTTTTCGCTAGATAATGTCAATAATATTCATAAAGGATATATTTGCCAGTTTCATCCCGATATTTTAATTCGAAAATACGGCAGTCGCGAACTGCTGAATGATTTTGATTTTTTAAAAATTTCAGGAAATCCTAAAATCAAACTTGCAGCAGAAGATATTGCGCCAATTACCAATATTTTAGAACGATTGAAAAAGGAATATTCTGAAACTACTGTTACCGATTTCAATATTGTGCAATCATATCTGATTACTTTGTTTTATGAAATGAATAAAAATGCGGTAAAAACTTCTAAAAGCATTTCGGCAGCGGAAGCCATTACAGCAAAATTCAAAGAATTGATTCATGACCATATCAAAACCCAACATCAGGTTAATTATTATTCTTCTTTATTAAATGTCACCCCAAACCATTTGAATAAATGTATTAAAACCGTAACAGGAAAATCTGCTGTCAAATGGATTGACGAAAACATATTATTGGAAGCAAAATATTTATTGTTCCAAACGACTCTTTCTGTAGGTGAAATCGCAACGCAAGTCGGGTTTGAAGATCAATCTTACTTTAGCCGTTTTTTTAAAAAAGCAGAAGGAATCTCTCCTATCCGATATCGAAAAATGATTGATAAGTCCTAATTATTGATTATAGAATCCTAACAAATATGTCTTTGTTTTTCAGAAATTTGCTTCCTCAAAAATGCAAACTATGATTTATGTTTTTAAAACTTCCGTTGATACTCAGAGCAAATTCGAATCGGCTTCTGCATTGCTAAATCAATTATTACCAGAGTCTCAATGGAATTTCGACCTTGAAGACTGTGATAATATCTTAAGAGTTGACAGCGAATTAAATGTCGCAGACCTGCTTCAAAACAATACGGTTTTTGAATGCATCGAATTGGAATAAAATACACACGCCTTCTTATCATTATATGGAATCAAAATTATACCAAAACCGAACTTTCGAAACCATCGATTATTCGGAACAAAGTCTAGCAAATACCGAATTTGTAAACTGCGAGTTCCTTAACTGTAATTTTTCTAAAAGCGATTTAAGCCATAACGACTTTCTAGATTGCACTTTCAAAAACTGCAATATTTCTTTAGCCACATTACGAAATACTGGATTAAAAAACATCAAATTTATTGGGTGTAAATTAATGGGATTGGACTTTAGCGCCTGCAACAGTTTTTTATTTTCAATGAATTTTGATGATTGCATTTTGGAATATTCCACTTTCATTTATAAAAAACTAAAGAAAACCAATTTTATAGATTGCTCTCTAAAAGAAACCGATTTCTCGAATACTGATTTATCTTTAGCGGTTTTTAAAAATTGTGATCTTTCTGGTGCCACTTTCGCAGATAGCATTCTAGAAAAAACCGATTTTAGAACCTCCAGAAATTATGCTTTTGATCCGTCAGAAAATAAAATTAAAGGCACAAAGGTTTCTCATACAGCACTTGCGGGTTTGCTCCAAAAATTTGATTTTTCCATCGAATAATTGTTCGTTTACATAAGGAAACTGAAACCGATATTAAAAGTAAAAAAGCGGGATCACAAACTAAATTGTGTCCCGCTTTTTCTATTTAATCAACCACGATTTTTTATTTTAACCAACGAGGATCTCCAATATTATTATCAATCAATGTTTGGTTTTGAACTTTGAAATTACCTGTTGCAGGGTCAACAAACTGTGGATTTGCCGTTACTCCTGATGCATCAACTTTATTTAAGGCAATTGAAGCATCCATAAAACTTGGCGCTGCATAATAGTAATTTTTACTAAATGTTGGTGTCTCTGTAGCTGCCTGATTTGTATAGATAGCCGTTGTTGACACGATCAATGTATTCATTACAGTCGAGCTGTTATCTAAGAATCTCACATACAAAATTCTTTTCGGTGCTGCTGTACTTGAAACATTATAAAGTGTACAGCTTTGTATTGAAGTTGTAGTTTTTAAACCGGTACCAGAAAAACCTCCATTAGCAGGAAGAACTGCATCTACCCTAACAAAATCACGTCCTGTAGAACAAGAATCAAACGTACTGTTTTTAAGCAGTATACTTGCAACATATGTATTTCTAAAATCGATAAAATCAGCTCCTGCATTTGTATTTACAGATTTCACAATACTATTGTCAACCGTAAATGAATTTAATTTTGAATTTGATACACTCGCCGCCATTAAAGCACGTGTATAATCATGAACATTACATTTACTGATTAAAATATCTCCATAATTAGATGCTCCTGAAATAGTTACCACTGCTGCATTAGTTAACGCTGTTCCGTGTAATTCTAAATCTACCAGAGAAAGATTAACAAGACCTGCATTTACAGTGAATTTAACATTCAGTTTTGGTTTGTTTTCTGGTCTTACCCCTCTAATGATAAGTGTTTTATTTAGAATCACCTCTCCTGTTGTTTGATAAATACCCGGCATAAGCAATAATCTAGATCCTGCTGACGCTTGAGCTATTTTTGCATTTAAGTCGTCTCCTGGATTTACTATAATACCATTTTTAAGATCAACACCACTCGTAAAAGTTAGTATTCCTCTAGTTTTAGTTCCATTTTTTAAAGTAGCAGTATAATCAGTTTCTGGGGTTAATCCTGTAACGATTGCTACTCCAGCCGTTTTTTCTTCTGCCGTTATAGTATGCGTTATATTACCTGGCTGAACTAAAATTTGAGTTACATTGCTGTTTGGTGTCCATCGTACTGTAACAGACTCTCCTTGGATTTCTTCTGCTTTAATAGGGAAGAAAATCTGCTCAGATAATGTCGTTGCAGTTGTAACCGACCATTTAGAATCTTCAAGACCAGCAGCGCTTACCGCTTTTACTCTGATCGAATAGGTTGTTTCTCCTTCTAAAGCTACTTGAATTGGAAGTTGGTCTGGCGAAACATTTAATGATTTAAAAATGGTCTTAAACTCTGGATCATCTGGACTAAATTCTACCACATAATGATCTACATTTTCATCCGTTTTAACGTTCCAGTTTAATTCAACTGTAGTCGAATTTCTAATTTTGGATGTAAGTCCAATTGGAGAAAATTCTCTTGTATTACCTATACCGTCTAACAACTCTTCATTATAACTTTCGCAGCCAGAAACTGAAATTGCAAGTAATAATAGGGTTATTAGTCCTCTAAATATATATTTTGTTTTCATCATAATAACTTAATTAATTTATTAAAGATTTTAATAACCAAAATCATTTTTTAACTGGCCATTACTTCCATCAAGAAATACTTGCCAAATTGGCCAATATTGTCTGTTATCAGGATTAACACCCGCTTTATACAATGAACTTATCTTTGCATCAGCAGCTGTGCCTGTCCATTTCCAATCAAAAGATGTATATGATGCTCCAGGATTTGAAGTTTCTCCTCTATTCAATCCGTAAATGTCTAAGCTTACATTATCTGATTTATATTTATAGTATAAAGTTGCAGGCACGTCAGCATATTCGCCAGTACGAGCAGATAAGTTTACCATTTTTTCTTTAGCCTTGTCTAAGTTTGTTTTAAGCAAATTCCAACGAATAAGAGCTTGTTTACGTTCCATTTCTCCTGTAAACTCAAATTTATTTTCTTCAACAAGAGCATTAAACATTGCTTCTTTACTGCTTAAATTATTTACATAGTTTTCTACTTTCACAGCTTGATCTGCTGAAGAAAATGATCTTCTTCTAATTTCTTTTAAATAAGGCATCGCAGCACCAGGACCTTCTAACTCATTTGCTGTTTCAGCTGCAATAAGAAGCACTTCAGCATAACGCATGTACATTTTATTAACACCATCATCATTATCTGAAGTTACTCTACGATTCATCCACTCGTAACGGTATTTACCAAAACACCAAGTGTCTAATGCAACTAACTCCTGTTTAGCAATAGGATATGGACTTGCAGGCACAGCAGTACCCCATTTGTAAGGCACGCAAGTAACATCTCTACGTAAATCTGTTTGGTCATAATCATAGAAAACAAATGGCAAAGGACCTGCTACACCTCCACGATTTGCTCCATTTTGCTGGAATTGATCACTTACAGAAGTATGTTTTACTGCAAACGTAAACAACATACGGCCACGACCATCAGCAAAAGGAAGTTCCCAAAGAGATTCTCCTCCAGCAGTAGTAATTTCTTGATTGTATTTTCTCCATAATCCTTCAAAAGTAGTTTCTAAATGAGCAGAACCGCTTTGAATCACTTCACGAGACTCTTTTAATGCCAATGCGTACATATTAGCAACTGAAAGTTCTGGATCAGTACTTCTTCTTACTCCGTCAGGATATTGCTGATAACCACTTGCTACCAAAGCCAAACGTGCTCTAAATGCTTTTACAAAAGCTTTATTTACATGTTCAACAGTGCTTGTATAAGAAGTTTCATTTGGCCATGCAACCAATGTTGATGCTTCTCCCAAATCTGCAATTAATTGCTTATAAATAACATCTCTGCTTGTTTTTGGCAAATATAAAGTTGCAGTAGTAATAGGTTCAAATCGAGCAGGAACATCTCCCCATGCTTTAAGCAAATCAGCATAATAAATAGCTCTCAATGTTAAAGCCTCTCCTAATAACTGCCCCATTTCTGTTCCAGGTTTAGGATCTCCATATTGACGCATACCAGTAATGCAAACATTCGCACGTTCAATACCTGAAAACATCATTGAATACGCATTATTCGTTGTATTCATCTCTGTATTACTTGGCTTAGCATCGTAAACACATAAATCTGCTTTATCACCTGCTGTTTGCGAAGTGTTGTACCATTCTGTATCTGTATTTAATCCGTAATATGGTAAAAATCTTCCTCTATAAGAGTTAGTCTCTGCAAATGGCACTTTTATTCCGTCAACGGCTCCCTTTGCAAGATCTGGTTCAGAAAAGATCAATGATGGATCTAATGTTGATGGTGCATCTGTATCTAAATAATCGTCTTCAAATTGCTGGCAAGAACTAAATAGACTACAAATTATCAATCCCGCTATTATTATTTTATGTTTCATTTTGTTGTCTTTTAAATTAGAAATTAAGATTCATTCCAAAAATCATTTGTCTGCTTCTTGGATAAGGACTTGAATCAACCCCTGGTGTCAGCGGGTTTTTTCTTCTGGTTGAAACTTCAGGATCAGAACCTGAGTAGTTCGTCCAAACAAAAACATTGCTTGCCGTCAAATAGAATCTTAATTTAGAAATTCCTAGTTTAGATGTAAACATTTCAGGAGTTGTATATCCTAATGTTAAAGTATTCAATCTTAAAAATGATGCGTCTTCAACTGCCCAATCTGTAAATATTGCAGTTCTCATGTATGGAGACCACATTGTTGTATTAGCATTAAGAGCTGCTAAAGCTTCAGGATTATCTGTTACTAATTGACCTGTCGTTGGATCTAAATTCGTCCATCTTTTTCCATCTGCCATTTCAGAATTAAGGTTTTTATATTTTCCTGAAGCTGTAGCTGTCGAAAATTCGATTTTATCAGCATTATACACTTCATTACCAATGCTCCAGTTAAAAGCTGCCATTAAATCAAATCCATAAGCATTTCCATTGATTACAAAACCTCCTGAGCTTTTAGGATTAACGTTTCCGATAATTGTTTTATCATTTATATCTACTTTACCATCTCCGTTAACATCTTTCAATTTCATGTCTCCAGGTTTAAGACCGTTATTGTCTCCTACTAAAGTACCAGCAGTAGGAATTACTCCGCTTTTCAGAACATATTTTCCACCTACATAATCAAAATCAGAAACCTCATATCTTCCATCATTTTTATACCCATACATAGCACCTAACGAAGAACCGACTGATATAAGGTAGTCATCTCCGATTTGTGAAGAAGCCCAACCCGTTGCCTGTCCGAAATCGCTCATAACACCTAGCGAGTTAATACGATTTTTGTTTACCGCCATATTCAATGAAAAATTCAAACCGTATTTCGCTTTTTCAATAGCTACAACATTTACAGTTGCTTCGAAACCTGTATTTTGTGTTTCTCCCATATTACGGTATTGATAATCGTATCCAGATCCTGGAACTGGGAAATTAATTAACAAGTCGCTGGTAACATTTTTGTAGACATCAAAATTACCACTTAAACGGTTTTTGAAAAATCCGAAATCTAAACCAAAGTTTTGAGTTACTGTTGTTTCCCATTTCAAGTCAGGGTTAGGCATTGTTTTAGAAGGCGCCCAAACACTCGTAACACCGTTTATCCATGTAGTACCTGTAGATTGAAAAATTTGAATTTGCTGCCCAACAGGTATATTATTATTTCCTGCTTCACCATAACTTGCTCTTACTTTTAAAAGACTTAGCCAAGATTTATTTTTCAAGAAATTTTCTTCTGAAATTTTCCATCCTGCTGCAAAAGCTGGGAAATATCCCCAACGGTTTCCATCTAAGAATTTACTAGATCCGTCTGCACGAAAAGTAGCAGAGAATATGTAACGATTTTTGTAATCATAGTTTGCACGTCCAAAAAATGATAATAATTTATCATCTGGATTATAGTAATTATCTACTAATTGCGGTGTTCCCTGACTTGTAAGTGTTTTTGCTTTTTCAAAATCAAAAAACGTTGGATATCCATGAATAGTAGTTGTTACAGTATTTGATTTGTATTCAATACTTTCTTGACCAAGAAGCGCAGTCAAATGATGGTCTTCTCCCATTATTTTTTTGAAATCGTAATTCAACGTATTAGCGTTTCTAAAACGTCTTTCTTTACTATCCCCCATAATCATAGCAGGCATATCTTGCAAAGTTGCTATTGGAGAGTTTGCTACGTAATAAGTAGTTAGCCCGTAGAAACGATAATCTAAATTGTTATAATTATCAAGACCTAAATCTACTTTCAACTTTAAGTTGTCTACAATTTCCCAACCGAAAGTTCCTAACATATTAAAGTTTTTACGAAACTGCTGACGCTCATTATCCGAAACAGATGAAAAAGGATTAATTAACACATCCGATCCATCTCCGGCTACATCCTCAGAAGTCAATCCTGATACTGGAATTGGAGCATATCCTACAATTGTTCTCATACGTGAATCTGCAGACGATTTTTCATTTTGCTCATTCACACCACCACCATCAATCTCAGTATCTGAATAACGTACCGTAAAACCGACATCAATTTTATCACTTAGTTTACTATTTAAAGCTAACGAAAGGTTGTTTCTTTTATAATTTGAACCTATCATGATTGCCTTTTCATCATAATGAGCGTAATTAAAATTATAATTAAGCTTATCTGTTCCGCCTCTAATTCCTAAATCACGGCTTTGCACTTCACCTGTGCGTCCAAAAATCTGCTTTTGCCAATTATCTCCTTTTAAACCTTTGTACATATCCTGATCCTGCCAATTTCCAAAATACTTAGTATATGAATCTGGGTCAGAAGGCACTTTTGTTCCGCTTTGAGAAAGTAATGCATATTCGTATTGCCATTTAGTATAATCTTCAGGCGACAAAACATCAATTTCTTTCGCCATAGTTTTCATACCATAGAACATATTGAAGTTTACTGCCATTTTTCCGTCTTTACCTCTTTTTGTTGTAATAAGAATTACTCCATTTGCACCACGAGATCCGTAGATTGCAGTTGAAGCAGCATCTTTTAAAACCGTCATTGAGTCAATATCAGAAGAAGAAATATCATTCATATTGTTGATCGGAAATCCGTCTACAATAATTAATGGCGAAGCATCTTGAGTAAGAGATCCTCCTCCACGAACTCTAATTTTAATATCTGCATCTGGAGAACCTTCTGATGCCGTTACCTGCACACCCGCAATTCTACCCGTTAACGCTTCAGCGACATTGGCTACAGGCACTTTTTTAAGATCAGTACCAGAAATCGTAGAAACAGCTCCAGTCAAATCAGATTTCTTAGAAGTTCCATACCCAATTACAACAACTTCATTTAAGCTATTAGAATCTTCAGACATCGTTGCATTTACTTTTGTTTTTCCGTCAGCTGAAATGTCAATGGTTTTAAATCCTATAAAAGAAAAACTTAAGACCGCTTTAGGGTTGGTAAGCTTTATTTTATAATGTCCGTCAAAATCGGTAGAAGTTCCGTTCTTAGTTCCTTTCTCTAAGACGTTTACCCCAGGAAGAGAAAGTCCCGCGGCATCCTTCACGGTTCCCTCTATCGTTGTGCCCTGTGCGTGTACTTGACTACCGATCAATAAGCACAGTAAGAAAACAAGTTTAAAGCAAAAATTTGCTCCTTTGTTTAATAGTTCTTTAAAGTTCATGGTTGATTGTTTAAGTTATTAATGTTTTTTCTTTTTGGTTTAAGTGGTTTTTTGTGGTTACTTTCAATTCATTTTTTAGTTAATTTTTGTGGTTTTATTTTAACAATACTTTATTTATAACTGTATTAAAGCTTTACGGTTAGTACATTTTCAGCCTTTTTTACTTAATCGATTTCGAAACAAAGAAAAAAAGTTGTAATCGATTACACAAACATAGATATTTTTTCGAAATGAAAAATAAAAATTCCCAAAAATTTCATAAAAAAAATTACAAATTAAAAATTATATCCGCTTTTTATGTTACATATATAATTTATACGAATATAAAATATTAAATATATTATTATTAATCGTTCATTTGATTCGATTTTTGCAAAAAAAACAATCGATTACATGAATATTAATTACGAAATTTTTAGGTGTTAATTTCACACTTAAAAAGTTAAAATAGTACTAAAAAAGTTTTTGCGAACTGGAAATATCAGTAAAATTTTATAGTGATTTTACCTATAAAAAAGATTTAATGGAGAGGGAAAAAGTAATTTTGACTATAAGTTTCGTTATTTTCAAAACAAAAAAAAGCCCTTAAACAAACGTTAAGGGCTAAAAAGAATGTAATTTTTAGAGTTAGATAGGCTGTACTCGAACCTGTTTTTGATGTAACCTCATCAAGATGAAAGTAATAATCATTCCGATCACAGACATTACAACTCCTATAAGATTTGGAGAAGAATAGCTAAATCCAGCCGCCAATGGTAACCCGCCTAAAAATGCTCCTAATGCATTACCTATATTGAAGCTTCCCTGCAATGACGCCGAAGCAATCATCTCTGCTCCTTTTGCTGTACGAATCATCAGCATCTGAATTGGCGCAATAACCGAGAATGAAATAGCTCCAGTTAAGAAAGTCAGGAATAAAGACATATATTGATTGAACGAGAAGAAATAAACTAAAACCAAATCGGTCGACATAACAAGTAAGAGCGCCAGAGTTGTAGGAGCCGGTGAAAAACGATCTGCTAGTTTTCCTCCAACAAAATTACCGACAACCATTCCTAATCCCGCTAGAATCAAGATTGATGAAACATCTTCTGGCGAAAATTTGGAGACATTAATTAATAAGGGAGCAATATAACTGATCCAAGCAAATAAACCTCCAAAACCAATTGCCGTGATTCCGATGATTAACCAAGCTTCTGTTTTCTTAAAAAATTGAAGTTGTGTTTTCATATTTACGCTTTCTCCCTTTTCAAGATTTGGCATCCATAAATAAATGGCTAAAAAGGTCAATAAACCAACAATAGCAATTAATACAAAAGTATAACGCCAGATAAAATGGTGGCCAATATAGGTACCAATTGGCACTCCTATTAAATTAGCAATGGTTAATCCTGCAAACATTATCGAAATTGCCTGCGCTTCTTTTCCTTTATCTGCCAAACGGCTTGCGACTACAGCACCCACTCCGAAGAATGCTCCGTGTGGCAATCCAGATAAAAATCGAGAAGCAAATAATACATTATAATCAGGAGCAATAATGGACAAAGCATTAAAAACGGCCAGCATTAAAGCCAAAATTAAAAGCATTTTTTTAGGCGCATAATTTCTTCCTGCGATTACTAATAAAGGCGCTCCAATAACAACTCCAAGCGCGTAAGCTGAAATTAAATATCCAGCAACGGGAATAGAGACTTTCATATCTGAAGCAATATCTGGGAGTAATCCCATCATTACAAATTCTGTAATTCCAATAGTTAACCCTCCTAAAGAGAGTGCAATAAGACTTTTTTTCATTTTGATTTACTATAGAAAGGAATAGATTTCTACGATGCAAATTTAACGCCGTTAACCTGAAAATAAATTGTAAATTTGTGATATAAAATTGTACATTTAAGTTATGCCAAAATTAAATCAGTTTAAAACTCTTGTCCTTGATGAATTTGAAGAAGAGAAATTTCATCTTCCTCCGCATACTCATACGTATTACGAAATTATCTATATTAAAAAAGGAAGTGGCATTCATCATTTGAATAACAACTTATTACCCTACAAAGCAGGAGACTTATTTGTTATTTCGCCAGACGATGAACATTATTTTGATATAAAGAAAAGCACCCGTTTTATTTTTATCAAATTCACTGACAATTATTTCAACTCCAAACAGAATCTAACCTGCGATGAGTTTTTGGTGAATACTCCTGAAAGTTTCATGAGAGATAAAATCTTAAAAGAAACAGTTTTAAAATTTGATGAACCTTGCAAAACAATTTTAAGAAACACAGTCGAAAACATCGTAACCTATAATCATTATATTGATGTTACATCTTCTCCAATTGTTTTCTATCAGATTCTTTCCATTTTTGGATTAATTAAAGAAACAATTCGAGGCATGAATCTGCAAATGAAATCGACCCATTTAGATAATGAGCAAATTGCCAATTATATTCACCAGAATATTTATCAGCCAAAATTGATTCAGGTAAAAGTAATTGCAGAACATTTTAATATTGCTCAAACTTATTTTAGTGCTTATTTCAAGAGAACTTTCAGCATTAGTTATCGCGAATATATCCATAATTTGAGAATGGCTTTAATCGAAAAAAGATTTCACAACAATCAATTGCCGATTAAACAAATTGCGTACGAATTTGGTTTTACAGACGAAAGTCACTTGACGAATTATTTCAAGAAACGTAAAAACATGAAACCTACTGATTTTAAGAAACTCTAGTTAGCGAAATCTTAAAAAAAGTTTCTTCGAGTATTTTTTAACTAAATTTGTACTTCTAAAAATAATTTCTTTGACCAAAAGAATCCACATAGTAATGCTTTTTCTAACACTGAGTTTCTTTTGGAACCCCGGTTACAGCCATGCATGCAATAGCGGACATCAAAAAGAAATTAGCACAAAAGAAGAAAACAGCTGTTCTAAAAAATGCTGTGAAAAGAAAACTTCGAAACAAGAAAAACACAATTGCGATGGAAAATGCCGTCATTCGGGCTGTACTGCCTCTGCCTTGCAATTTGTCATTTTAACTTCAAATGATTTTGATTTACAAAAAGATGTTTTCAACTTTTTTTTAAAAAACACTATTTCATCCTACAGTAATTCAACTATTTCTTCTGGATTTACTTCTATTTGGCTAAAGCCGAAAATATAATTATTGCATTTGTGACAGCCCATATTGGGTCTTTTTGAAATCAACTTTTTTAATTAATTTTAAAGGGAAATTAAATCCTTTACCTAATATTATATACAATGAAAAAATCAATCATAGCTTTAGCAACAGTCTTAACAGTATTATTTAGCGCCAATACTATTCAAGCAAACACCACAAAATCAGAATCTGGAATAACCGAAATCGTTGATGCAAGTCAGCTTCAATCGGTTTATGATTCTTATTTTGCCGTAAAAGATGCACTTATAAAAAGCGACAGCAAATTGACTTCGGCGAAAGCTGCAACTTTATTGACTGCCATTACCGCTGTAAAAATGGATAAATTAAAAAGCAACGAACATACCGTTTGGATGAAAGTGGTTAAAAAATTAACTGCTGATGCTAAAAGTATTTCAGCAACAACAGATCTTAAAAAACAGCGCGAAACCTTCAAATCACTATCTAAAAACACTTATGATTTGATAAAAGTTTCTAATCCAGATCAGCCAATTTACAAACAATACTGCCCAATGGCTGATGCTGATTGGTTAAGCAAAGAAAAATCGGTAAAAAACCCATATTACGGTTCTTCTATGCTGACTTGCGGAAATGTGGTAGAAACTATTAAATAATTCTTTGAAGATTTTTTAAACACATAGAATCATAGTTCTGAATGCTGAAAAAAGGCGTTTCACTTGCATCAATAATCATAGGCTTTACCTAAAGCTATGTGTGAAAAACTAGTTTTTTTAAATCCCTTTTATAAAGAAAAAATCTATGTTTCTATGTGTTTAATCATCATTTCATAAGTAAAAACATATGAAACTATACATCAAAAATATGGTGTGCAGCCGATGCATAATGGTGGTGAAGTCTGAGTTAGAACAACTCGGACTTCATCCTATTTCTGTTAATTTGGGAGAAGCTGAAATTGAAGAAGAAATCAATGAAAATCAGAAAGATATTTTATTGAAGAATCTTCAATCTATTGGTTTTGATTTAATCGACGATAAAAAAACAAAAACCATCGAGAAAATAAAAAACCTGATTGTCGATTTAGTTCACCACAAAAACAATGATCTAAAAATTAATCTTTCAGAATATTTGGCTGAAAACCTCAACCAAGATTATAATTCATTAAGCAATTTATTTTCTGAAGTTGAAAACACTACGATCGAAAAATATTTCATCAGCCAGAAAATTGAAAAAGTAAAAGAATTATTGATTTATGATGAACATTCGTTAAGCGAAATTGCAGATATTCTCAACTATAGCAACGTCGCACATTTGAGTAATCAATTCAAAAAAATTACGGGTTATACTCCTACTGGTTTTAAGCAATTAAAAGATAAAAACCGTATTCAGTTGGAGAATTTATAAAAGTTTTTTAACCGTAAAGAACGCAGAGAGTTACGCAATCCCGATAGCTATCGGGAGCAAAGTTTTTTAAGCTTTGCGAACCTTTTTATTTTTATATTTTTCAACGCAAAGATTATAACTATAGCTCACGGTTTCAACCGTGGGTACATACAGAGTAGAAATTCGTTACGTACCCAAGGTTGAAACCTTGGGCTATATTCATAAACGAAATTCTCAAAAAATAAATAAAAAAACGTGCTAATAATTAGCACGTTTTTCTATTTATCATTATAATGTCCCATTGCAGAAATTACTACAACAGTTACAATTTCTTCCTCAACACTATAAATTAGTCTATCTTTTTTATTTATTTCTCTAGACCAAAATCCTGAAAATTGATATTTAAGAGCCTCAGGCTTTCCAATTCCTTCAAAAGGATGCTCCGCCAATTCTTCTAATATTTTTGCAATTTTCTTAATGCTCGCTTGATTACCCGACTTAAGATGTTTTGCAATTTCTAATTGTGCCTCGGGAATTATTTCAATCCTAAACTTCCCCATATATCATTTGGATCAATTACTGTAGCTTTAGATTTTCCGCTTTTATAATCGGCATATCTTTTCTGAATTTCAGCAACAAATTCAGGATTGTATGGACTTTCTTCTTCCTCAATTTTTACACCTTTATTTGTTACAGCTAACAACTTTGCAAGTTCAAGCAATGTCTTTCCTGCTTTTGTACGCTCGTTTATCGTTATTGTTGTCATAATCTTTTATTTATGAAACAAAGATACAAAAATCGTGCTGTTTTTATTACAATAAATTTTAATCGCAAAGGTTTATGCAAGGTTCGCAAAGATTTTTTTAAGCTTTTGCTAACCTTTTATTTTACATTTTTAATTAAACACAAAAATTATAACCATACCCCAAGGTTTCAACCTTGGGTACGTGCAGGTAGGACATTCGTTATGACGAAATCGTTGTGTACCCAAGGTTGAAACCTTGGACCATGGCCTTCTCTCAAAGCCGCAAAAGCGCAAAGTTTTGTTTCACGCAGATTTCGCAAATTACAGCAGATTTAATTTGATCTTTATTTTTAAAATCTATTCTTATTTGCTTAAATCATTTTAAATCTGCGTGAAACAAAACTTTGCGACTTCGCGTCTTTGCGCGATTAATTCAATCCAGTAAAAACTTTGGGAGTTTTTTAATTTCTTCAATAAATAAAAATCTTAGCGCTCTTTGCGTAACTCTCTGCGTGCTTTGCGGTTAAAAACATCCGCGTTTAAAAAATCACTATCTTAGTAAATCTTACAAATCATCCCCAAAATTATACAAACCGAACCCGCTAATAGTTCGGAAATTTGCATTGTAAACCAAAAAGAACAAAGCAATGAAACATAAATATATAATTTCAGGAATGTCGTGCAACGGATGCCGAACCAAAGTAGAAAAGACTTTAAATGAAGTCGAAGGCGTTCAGGCAGAAGTAACATTAAATCCGCCAACAGCGACCATTACAATGGACGAACATATCCCAACAGAAAAATTTCAGGAAGTTTTAGCTGCTGCGGGAAATTATACAATTGAAATGGATTCTCCCAAAAATCACGGCGAAGCAGCTAAATCTTGCTGTTCAGGTCATAAAAAAGAAGAGCATTCACATCATAAAACAGAAACAAAAAAAGTATATCAGCACAGTGCAAACGGTGTTTATTACTGTCCGATGCATTGCGAAGGCGATAAAACCTATAACAAACCAGGAGATTGTCCAGTATGCGGAATGGATTTAGTGCCGCAGGTTACTGTTTCTGCGGCGCAATATACTTGTCCGATGCACCCTGAAATTGTTTCAGATGAACCAGGTGATTGTCCAATTTGCGGAATGGATTTGGTTCCGATGCAAGCTTCAGACGAAGAAAATAAAACGTATACCGACTTATTGAAAAAAATGAAAATTGCGATCTTGTTTACAATTCCAATTTTTATTATTTCAATGTCAGAAATGATTCCGAATAATCCTTTATATAATATAATGTCGATTGGAAAATGGAATTGGGTTCAATTTCTGTTTTCTCTTCCCGTGTTATTTTATTCAGGGTGGATGTTTTTTGTTCGCGCCTACAAATCGATTGTAACTTGGAACTTAAACATGTTTACATTAATTGGAATTGGAACGAGCGTGGCTTTTATTTTTAGTTTGGTCGGAATGTTTTTTCCAGATATTTTTCCGCCTGAATTCAAATCGCACCACGGAACGATTCATTTGTATTTTGAAGCGGCAACGGTAATTATTACTTTGGTTTTATTGGGACAATTACTGGAAGCTAAAGCGCACGGACAAACTAACGGCGCGATAAAAGAATTATTGAAACTTGCTCCCACCGAAGCTACTTTAGTAGAAAATGGAGTTGACAAGACGATTTCTATTCACAACATTAAAAAAGGCGACTCGCTTCGTGTAAAACCTGGAGAAAAAATCCCAGTTGACGGAAAAATAACTTCTGGCGAAAGCAGTATAGATGAATCGATGATTACAGGAGAGCCAATTCCTGCAGATAAAAAAACAGGAGATGCTGTAATTTCTGGAACAATCAACGGAACCAAATCTTTTGTGATGATTGCCGAGAAAGTAGGTTCAGAAACCATGCTATCACAAATTATCCAAATGGTAAACGATGCGAGCAGATCTCGCGCTCCAATTCAGAAATTAGCCGATCGCGTTTCTAAATATTTTGTTCCGACTGTTGTAATTATTTCGGTTTTAACCTTTTTCCTTTGGGCAAAATTTGGTCCAGAACCAGCTTACGTTTACGGATTAATTAATGCGATTGCCGTTTTAATTATCGCTTGTCCTTGCGCTTTAGGATTAGCAACTCCAATGTCGGTTATGGTTGGAGTTGGAAAAGGTGCGCAACAGGGAATTTTAATCAAAAATGCTGAAGCATTGGAAAACATGAATAAAATCGATGTTTTAATTACCGATAAAACTGGAACTATTACGGAAGGAAAACCTTCTGTTGAAAAAATATTCGGTTCAAATAATGACGAAGATTTGCTGCTTCAAAACATTGCTTCGCTAAATCAGCATAGCGAACATCCTTTGGCGCAGGCCATTGTCAATTTCGCGAAAGCTAAAAATATTTCGACAAAAGAAGTTCAAAACTTTGAAACTATTGCCGGAAAAGGTGTTTTAGGAACAATCGAAAACAAAAAAATCGCTTTAGGAAATAAAAAGCTGATGGATGAAATTGGTGCTTCTATTTCTGAAGATTTAGAAACTAAAGTTATTGCCGAGCAAAATCTAGGAAAAACGGTTTCTTATATTTCTATTGAAAAAATGGTTTTAGGTTATGTAACGATTACCGATGCAATTAAAGAAAATAGCGTAAGAGCCATAAAAGAATTGATCGCTCAGGGCGTTGAAGTCATTATGCTAACGGGTGATAACAAAAACACAGCAAAAGCCGTTGCCGATCAGTTGCATTTGAGTTCGTTTAAAGCCGATTGTCTTCCAGAAGATAAACTAAAAGAAATAGAACGTCTTCAAGCTGAAGGAAAAATTGTGGCAATGGCGGGTGACGGAATCAACGATGCTCCGGCTTTGGCGCAATCCAATATCGGAGTTGCGATGGGAACGGGAACTGACGTAGCGATCGAAAGTGCCAAAATAACTTTGGTAAAAGGCGATTTGCACGGAATTGTAAAAGCTAAAAACTTGAGTCACGCTGTAATGTCAAATATCAAACAAAATTTATTCTTTGCCTTTATTTATAATACACTGGGCGTACCAATTGCAGCGGGAATTTTATATCCGTTTTTCGGAATTCTGCTTTCGCCAATGTTGGCAGCGGTTGCGATGAGTTTAAGTTCTGTTTCTGTAATTGTTAATGCTTTAAGATTGCGAAATCTAAAATTATAGGTTGGGGCGAATTATTTAATAGAAACATAGTTTTGTATTGTGTGTAAAGACGTTTCACTTACATTAATACACATAGCGCTATGTGTGGAAACTAGTTTCTTTTATTCTCTTTTTTAAAAATACAAATCTATGTTTCTATGTGTTAAAATTAAACTACGTTCAATTTCGCGCAAAAAACAAACTAACAATCTGATATGAAAATCAAATATATTCTTCTTTTATTTCTAATTGCTTTTCAGCTAAAGGCACAAAAAGTCGTGCGTTACGATTTGCACGTTCGAGATACAATTGTCAATTTTTCTGGTAAAGAAAAACGTGCTATTGCTGTAAACGGTCAAATTCCGATGCCGACTTTGACTTTTACCGAAGGCGATATTGCTGAAATTTACGTGCACAACGATCTTGAAAACGAAGACACTGCAATGCACTGGCACGGATTATTTCTTCCCAATAAAGAAGATGGAGTTCCGTATTTGACGCAAATGCCAATTAAGCCAGGAACAACTCATAAATATACTTTTCCAATTATTCAGAATGGAACGTACTGGTATCACAGCCATTCTGGTTTGCAGGAACAAATTGGTTTGTACGGGCTTTTCATCATCAACAAAAAGAAAGACGATTCAACAATCCGAAAAGGAATTGACGATTTGCCGACGATTCCAGTTATTCTGAGCGAATGGTCCGATTTGAAACCTGAGAATATTCAGCGAATGCTGCATAATGCCAACGATTGGTTTGCGATCAAAAAAGGAACAACGCAAAGTTATGCCGAAGCCATTAAACAAGGACATTTTTCGACCAAAGTGACCAACGAATGGAAACGAATGAATGCTATGGATGTCAGCGATGTTTATTATGAAAAATTTCTAATAAATGGCAAAAATGAGTTGCAGTTTTCTGATTTAAAACCAGGTTCGAAAGTCCGTTTGAGAATTGCCAACGGAGGCGCATCAAGTTATTTTTGGCTGACGTATGGCGGAGGAAAAATAACCGTTGTAGCCAGCGACGGAAATGATGTCGAACCCGTAGAAGTTGATCGTTTGATTATTGCCGTTTCTGAAACGTATGATGTTGTAGTCACGATTCCAGAAGATAATAAAGCTTTTGCTTTTTTGGCTACAGCCGAAGACAGAACGGGATCTGCTTCTTTGTTTTTAGGAAATGGAGAAAAACAACCTGTTCATCATCTTTCGAAATTAAAATATTTTGAAGGTATGAAAATGATGAACGATATGATGAAGATGAACGGCGAAATGAACGACATGGGTATGAATATGTCTCTCAACAAAATGGATATGAATGCCGTAATGTATCCTGAAATTTCGGGAGAAGACGAAAATACAAAACCTGCAATGGACCATTCTCAACATAATATGGAAGGAATGAAAATGGAAAGTGACAGCACTGAAACTCCAGAAATTGTTACTTTAAATTATGATATGCTGAAATCGCCTTTTAAAACTACGCTTCCAAAAGATGCTCCCGTAAAAGAATTGCGTTTCGAATTGTCTGGAAATATGAACCGTTATGTTTGGAGTTTAGATAATAAAGTAGTTTCTGAAACGGATAAAATCTTAATTAAAAAAGGAGAAATTGTTCGCATTACCTTATATAATGGTTCGATGATGCGCCATCCGATGCATTTGCACGGACATGATTTTAGGGTTTTAAACGAACATGGAGATTATTCTCCTCTAAAAAATGTTCTGGATATTATGCCAATGGAAACCGACACGATTGAATTTGAAGCCAATGCCGATGGCGACTGGTTTTTTCACTGTCATATTTTATATCATATGATGGCGGGAATGGGACGAATTTTTAGTTACGAAAATTCAGCTCCGAATCCGTTGATTCATCATCCCGAAATGGCTTTTAAAATGCTGAAAATGGACGATCGAATGTTTCATTTTATGGCCGAGAATGATTTTGCCACGAATGGAAACGACGGTGAAGCCATGTACAGCAACACGCGCTGGAGCATAGGCACGGAATGGCGTTTGGGTTACAACGACAAACATGGTTATGAAACGGAAACGCATATTGGAAGATACATTGGTAAAAATCAATGGCTGATGCCTTTCATCGGTTTTGACTGGCGTTACCGAAAAATGGGAATGGACGAACAGGAACAGAATATTTTCGGACAGAAAAACACCAAAGACAATCGTTCTGTTTTTAGTGCAGGTTTAGAATATACTTTGCCAATGCTGATAAAAGCCCAGGTTGAAGTTTATACAGATGGAAATATTCGTTTACAATTTGAACGAAAAGACATTCCGCTTTCGAGACGTTTGCGAATGAATTTAATGTGGAATACGGATAAAGAATATATGGCGGGACTAAAATATGTCGTTGGCAGAAACTTCGGAATCACAACGCATTATGACAGCGATATGGGAATTGGATTTGGATTAAACTTGAATTATTGATCTTTTTTGAACCATATAAGTTATTTAAGTTCATCTTAAAGTTTACAAAAACATTAACAATTTGTAAGAATCAGCTATAAGAATTCCTGCTATATTTGATTCATCAAAAATAAAATCTAAACCATCAAAAAACGAACAATGACAAAAGTAATTACAGCTTTAACTGTCGCTCTATTTTCAATTGGAGTAACAGCGCAAGAAACGAAACCTGCAACAAAAGAAAAAGCAAAAAAAGAATCTTGCTGCAAAAAGACAACGGAGAAAAAAGATAAAAAATCTTGTTGTACTAAGAAATAAACGAAATTCAATTTCAACAGAAAGACCTCGCCAAAAACGAGGTCTTTTTTATTTTCAGCCACAACTCGAGCGATAGCGAACTGGCGAAGCAATTAACGAATTATTCTATTAAAAGTAAAGTTTAAGAAAATAAAATTCGTGAATTCGTGGCTATTAAAAAATCTATTTCACGCGAATACTCCATTCAAAATCCATTTCAGAAACTTGAACTCCTTCTTCATTTGTTCCTATAGATTTCATCCAGAACGTCTGCCCTTCTCCAGTTTCTATGGTTTTCTTGATGGCATCGGCAATTAAATGTCCGTCTTTGCAGACAAATGTAATTCTTCCTGTTGCTTTTTTAGTAAAGTTTCCTTTGTTGTTGGCTACTAACATAGAGATTTTTTTGCCACTTTGCTGAATCTGCGAAATCACTAAAGCTCCAGTTGTCAGCTCTGCCGCCATTGCCTGAACTGCAAAATACATCGAGTTAAACGGATTCTGATTGATCCATCTGTGTTTTACTGTTACTGTACAGCTGCTATCGTTTATATCTTTTACACGAACTCCGCAAAAGTATGCTGAAGGCAATTTGAATAAGACGAATTTATTAAGTTTTGATACCGAAAGTGCCATAGAATATATTTTTTATGTAAAAATACAAAAAAACTATGCACGCACAATAAATTCTTTTAACAGGAATAGAAAGCCTTTAAAAACGGCACTTTCGAATGATTTTCAGCAATTTAAAGGATAATTCACAATCTTATATTTGTTAAATTTTTGTTAATAATTAGTACTATGCAAAACAAGATACTGTTTTTTAGACATATATTTGCATAAGAAATTACTATATACTTTTAATCATGGAACAATCAACACCACTCATCATGGAAAAAACATCAGAAAAGAATACAGCAGCATTTACTCATTTGAGTACTTTAAGCCAATATATAATTCCGTTTGGGAACTATATTTTTCCGCTAATCATTTGGACGAACTATAAAGACAAATCTGAATTTGCAGATCACCACGGAAAACAGGCTTTGAATTTTCAGTTAAGCATTTTGCTTTACTCTTTGATTTTAGCACTTATTGCTATTCCGATTTTCGTAACTGTCTTTTTACAGAATCTTCCAATAGAAGCTGTTTTTAATGACGACGATTATGTAATTAGAAACTTTAACTTTCAGGCAAACATTGGAATGTTAAGTGTAGGAATTACAGCTGTTATCCTTTTCGGATTATTAAAATTTGTTGAATTCTTTTTAGTGATTTATGCTTCTATAAAAGCTTCAAACGGAGAATTATACAAATATCCGCTTACGATTCCTTTTATAAAGTAATTAGACGTTAAAGATTAAAAGTTCTTATACATACGGGAGTTTTAGCCCTGATAGAAGTGGAAATCCTTATGTGTCTCGTTTCTTTAACGAGACACAAAAGATTGAAACGGATAGCAGGAAATAGCTCCAAAAATCAATCATCAATCAAATCATCATCAATCAAAAAACGAATTGTTCAATCAAAAAAAAACAAAATGAAATTATGAACATTGAAAACACAAAAGCACAGATGCGCAAAGGTGTTCTTGAGTTTTGCATCTTATCAGTTCTAAAAGAAAAAGATGCTTATACCTCTGAAATATTAGACACTTTAAAAAACGCAAAATTACTAGTTGTAGAAGGAACCGTTTACCCGTTGTTAACGAGACTGAAAAATGACGGTTTGCTAAATTACCGCTGGGAAGAATCGACCTCTGGGCCACCTCGAAAATATTATGGATTAACCGAGATAGGACAAACATTTTTAAACGAACTTAGCGGCACTTGGACAGAATTATCCGACGCCGTAAATCTAATCACCAATCAAAATCAATAAGTCATGAACAAAACAGTAAATATTAACTTAGGCGGGATGTTTTTTCACATCGATGAAGATGCATACTTAAAATTGACACGCTACTTTGACGCTATAAAACGATCACTTAACAACTCATCTGGTCAGGATGAAATTATTAAAGACATCGAAATGCGTGTTTCTGAATTGTTGACAGAAAAACAAAAAAGCGAAAAACATGTTGTTGGACTGAAAGATGTTGACGAAGTGATTGCGGTAATGGGACAGCCAGAAGATTACCGAATTGAAGATGAGGAAACGGCTCAATCTTTTAATAATTATGCAAGAAAACACAAAAAATTATACCGCGATAAAGAAAAAGGTATGATTGGAGGTGTGGCGACAGGTTTAGGACATTATTTTGGAATTGACGCTGTTTGGATCAAAATTGTATTCTTAATCTTTGTTTTTGCAGGTTTTGGAACTGGTATTCTAGCTTACTTCGTTCTTTGGATCGTAACTCCTGAAGCGGTTACGACTTCAGAAAAATTAGAAATGACTGGAGAGCCTGTAACAATTTCAAACATCGAAAAAAAAGTTCGCGAAGAAATTGACTCATTATCTGATAAATTTAAAAATGCAGATTATGACAAAATGGGAAACCAGGTAAAGTCGGGAGCTGGGAGAATAAGTAGTTCATTTGGAGACTTTGTGATGACGGTTTTTAAAATCTTTGCTAAATTTTTAGGAGTGATTCTAATTATATCTGGGATTTCAACTTTAATCATGTTGCTGATTGGTGTTTTTACTTTGGGAACTAACATTTTTATTGATTTCCCTTGGCAGAATTTTATTGAAGCAGGAAACTTTACAGAATATCCGCTTTGGTCATTTGGATTGCTAATGTTCTTTGCCGTTGGAATTCCGTTTTTCTTCCTGACACTTTTAGGATTTAAATTGTTATCTCCAAACTTAAAATCAATCGGAAATATTACAAAATATACGCTTTTGGCTCTTTGGATTATTTCTATCGCGATTCTTACAAGTATCGGAATTAAACAGGCAACTGAAATTTCATACGACAATAAGATAGTAGAGAAAAAAGTTTTTGCCATCAAACCGGCTGATACTTTGTACATCAAGTTTAAGTACAATGATTATTACACAAAAAGTTTGAACCATTACAGAGAATTTGAATTTGTACAGGACTCTGCAAACAACGAATTGATTTATTCTAATGACGTGCGTTTACACGTATTGCGCACAGATGAATCGGCTCCGTTTATTCAGATCGAAAAAAGTGCAAGAGGCAACTCTTTTACAAATGCAAAGAAAAGAGCAGAAAAAATTAATTATAAGTTTCAAATTAACGGAAATCATTTAATTTTGGATAACTATTTTCTGACAGATGTAAAAAACAAATTCAGAGGACAAGAAGTTGATGTTTATCTTTATGTACCAGAAGGGCAACTGATTAAACCCGATTCTTCTGTTAGAGATTACTATAATTCAGACGATAATTTCTTTGAATTAAATTATAATGGAGATTACAATTATAAAGTTATCGGGTCTAAAGTAAGATGTTTGAACTGCCCTGCTGATGAGGACAATGATAACAATTACGAGAATAACTATGAAAATGATTACGAGAATATTAATGAAGACGTTAATGAAGCTGCCGTTGAAGCTGCAGACACGATAAAAGAAGTTTCGGTTAAAATTAACGGAAAAGAAGTTATAAACGGAAAAAAAACTAAAGGAAGACTAACTACAGATAAAAACGGAGTGATAATCAAAACTAACTAAACCATGATAAAAATAATCATCCATATTACGAAATTTATAATTATAACTATTACTGCTTTACTGTTTGCTTCATGTAATTTTAACATGAATTCTATTGAAGGAAGCGGAAATGTTACAACTGAAAAAAGAACCGTTGACGGAGAGTTTAAAAATATCTCTGTAAGCAATGCCATCGATTTGGTTATTGAGCAGTCTGACGCAACAGAAATTACTGTCGAGGCCGATGATAATCTTCAAAAAGAAATCGTTACTAGAGTAGAAAATGGAACGCTTATTATTGAATGCAAATACAGCTCTTTCCGCAACATTACATCAAAAACGGTAACGGTAAAAATGCCTGCTGTTCATAAAATAGAAGCTTCGAGTGCGTCAACTGTTGAAACTAATGGTACAATTCAAAGTGAAGATATTACTTTGGACGTTTCAAGCGCAGCATCGATGGATGTTAATATCGAATCGGACAGAATTGCAATTGATGCCGGAAGCGGAAGTTCTGTAGATATTATAGGTAAAGCGCTAAGTCTTACTACTTCAGCGTCAAGCGGAGGAAGTATAGATGCCGAAAAACTTATGGCAAATGAAGTTCATGCTGATGCTTCTAGCGGAGGAACTGTTTCTGTACGTCCAATCTTAAGCTTAAAAGCAGATGCTTCTAGCGGAGGAAATATCAACTACAGCGGTAATCCAAAAACGGTTGAAAAATCGGCAACTTCTGGAGGAACCGTTAGCAAAAGCTAAAAGTGCAACTGTTAAATATAAAAGAAATCATTCACCGAAAGTGGATGATTTTTTTATATTTGTCAAAATCAAATCTAGAATTAATGAAAAAAAGTACAGCGCTGCTCTTATTATTATTTGTTACAACTTTCACTTTTGCACAAAAAAGAGAAAAAATTAAAGGTTCTAAAATTGTAACGACCTCGATAAAAGAAGTTGGAAGTTTTGACGCTCTTGAAGTCGATGATAATCTGGAAGTTTATTTGGAGCAAGGAGAAAAAAACGAAATTAAAATTGAAGCCGATGATAATCTTCATGACATTATCGGAATGGATTTAAGAGAAAAAACGCTTCGTTTATACACTAATAAAGAATCTACTATTTTCAAGAAGTTAGCTGTAAAAGTAACGTATACTAAATCTTTAAATAAGGTCATTACAAAAAATGAAGCTATAGTTTATGCCATTCAAGAATTGCAATTGGATGATATCACAATGAATTGTCTTGATTTTTCTAAATTATTTTTAAATGTAAATTCAAAGAGATTCTCCCTAATTGCCGATGATAAAACTAAAACAGAGTTAAACTTAAAAGCTGAAGATGGAAATTTGCAATTGAGCAAAAATGCTTCAGTTAAAACATTAGTTTCTGCTATAAAATTCAAATGCGATTTATACCAGAGATCAACTGCTGCAATTGAAGGTATTGCTGAAAAAGCTACAATTAGACTAGATAATAATTCTATTTTCACCGGAGTAAAATTTACTTTGAAAGATGCGAATATTACTGCTGAAGGTTCTTCTGTTGCAAGCATTTTAGCAGAAAACACTATCACAATTGCAGCTGGAGACAAGTCTGAAATTTCACTATCTGGTGATCCAAAAATAGAGCTTACACGTTTTAGCGAAGAGGCAAAACTGATAAAAAAACCAGGCGCACCAAAACCAAAAACATCGACATTGTAAATTTCTAAATTATTTAGAATTTAAAAATATAATGAAAAAGTCCCTTCCGAAAGAAAGGGACTTTTATATTTATAACAAGTTCAGATTAACTTGAAACAAAAAATTTATTCCTTTGAAGCTAAATATCTTTCAGCATCTAGCGCAGCCATACATCCTGTACCTGCAGCAGTAATTGCTTGACGGTAAACATGATCTGCAGCATCACCCGCAACAAAAACACCTTCTACATTCGTTTTAGATGTCCCTGGAGTATTTACGATATAACCTGTTTCGTCTAGTGTAATATAATCTTTAAAGATATCTGTGTTTGGTTTGTGTCCAATTGCTACGAAGAAACCAGTTGCTGGAATTTCGATAACTTCTCCAGTAGTTTTGTTTAAAGCTTTAATAGCATGAACTACATTATTATCTCCAAGAACTTCAACTGTATCGTGATTCATTAAGATTTCGATATTTTCTGTTTTACGAACACGCTCTTCCATAATTTTAGAAGCTCTAAATTTCTCGCTTCTAACTAGCATCGTTACTTTTTTACAAAGTTTAGACAAGTAATGTGCTTCTTCGCAAGCAGAATCTCCCGCACCAACAATTACAACATCTTGATTTCTGTAGAAGAATCCGTCGCAAACCGCACAAGCAGAAACTCCACCACCCATATTTAGGTAATGTTGTTCTGATGGCAATCCTAAATATTTAGCCGAAGCACCTGTAGAAATAATTACAGTTTCGCAGTGCAATTCGATAGAATCGTTAATCCAAACTTTATGAACACCTCCAGAAAAATCAACTTTTGTTGCCCATCCGTCACGAATATCTGCACCAAAACGTTTTGCTTGTTCTTGTAACTGAATCATCATTTCTGGTCCTGTTACTCCATCAACATAACCTGGAAAATTTTCAACTTCATTAGTAGTCGTTAATTGACCGCCAGGCTGCATTCCTTGATATAATACTGGATTCATATTAGCTCTGGCTGCATAAATAGCCGCAGTATATCCGGCAGGACCAGAACCTATAATAAGGCATTTAATTTTTTCGATTGTATTTGACATAGTTATGTTTTCATTAATAATTGATGGTGCAAAAGTAAGTTTTTATTGTTGGAAAAAAGAACTCGGCTAATCAGTTTTTGTTATTCTCAAATAACAAATAATGAATATGTCAAGCTTATGTCTGCGCATTATTGCTTTCGCAAATTAAAAATTTAAACAATTGTAATAGTTATTCGCCAGAAACAAGGAATACATGATAAAAATCATTTCTTAAAAATAGGTTTTATCCTACATTGTTCCAATAAAAAACTTAACTAAAATCGAAATGAAAAAAGTAATTTTACTGCTTGCAGGTTTGTCATTGACTTCGTGCAAGAAAGAATCGGGTGAATTCGATGTCGTAAAAACTCCAGAAACTCCTAAATCAGAATTATTAGCGAAAGCTTCTACTTTCTTTAAATCTGTTTCAGCATTGCCTGAAGAAAACATATCGCAGGAAAAAATTGATTTGGGAAAAAAACTTTATTACGATAAAGCATTGTCAAAAAATGGAACAATCAGCTGTAATTCCTGTCACAATCTTGCCACTTATGGAGTTGACAACAAATCTTTGTCTGAAGGAGACACAAAACAATTGGGAGACCGTAACTCGCCTACCGTAATTTATGCTTCGCTGCATTCTATGCAATTTTGGGATGGCCGTGCCAAAAATGTAGAAGAACAAGCCAAAGGACCTTTACTAAATCCTGTAGAACACAGTATTCCAGACGCTGCATTTTTAGAGAAAAAACTAAGAGCAATACCAGAATATCAAGCTCTGTTTAAAAAGGTATATCCAAAAGATAAAGAACCTATTACTTTTGATAATCTAGCCAATGCAATTGGTGCTTTTGAACGCAAACTTAATCCGAAAAGTAAATTTGACGATTATCTGGATGGAAATGAATCGGCTCTAAATGATCAGGAAAAAAAGGGTTTAAGTTCTTTTATCGAGAATGGTTGCATTACCTGCCATAGCGGTCCTGCATTAGGAGGCCAAATGTTTCAGAAATTTGGCGTTTATGGTGATTATGCAAAACTTACCGGCAGCAAAAAAGTCGACAAAGGACTTTACAATCTAACAAAAAAAGATGGAGATTTATATATGTTCAAAGTTCCCGGTTTACGTAATGTAGAAAAAACGGCACCTTATTTTCATGATGGTTCCGTTTCATCATTGAATGAAGCCATAAAAATGATGGGGAAATTACAGCTTAACAAAGATATTTCTGATGAGGATGCTAAAAACATGGCTGCTTTCTTAAAAACATTAACTGCCGATGTTGATGCAAAGTATAAAAATTAAATAGCTGATTATTTTAAGCGCAAAGATTGTATGTAGAGACGCACTGCAGTGCGTCTAACGTTTGTCAGGTCGTTTGAATCTCGCAAAGTCGCAGAGACGCAAAATTTTTGAGCTCATTTTTTAATTTTGGCAAAGGAGATATTATAAAATAATCCTAAAAAGAAAAAAGCCGAACATTTCTGTTCGGCTTTTTGTCGGGGTGGCAGGATTCGAACCTGCGGCCTCCTGCTCCCAAAGCAGGCGCGATAACCGGGCTACGCTACACCCCGAAGATGTATATTTGTTGTAGTGCCCGAAAGCGGATGCAAAGATATAAATAAATTTGATTTGAAAAAGAAAAAAATAAGAAAATAAATTTTCATGTTTTCTTAGAAAAGCTTTTCCTTAAAAACGAGACATCTTCAATTGATTTTAATAACTGAAATAACTTTTTGACTGCTATAGAATTACGTGCTGATTTTAAAAATAAAAAACTCTGAAGATTGCTAATCTTCAGAGTTTTATTTTTTTTTATACAATCTGTATAATTATTCTATACTTTTAATATAAGCAGGATAAGATTCTTTACTCGGCAACACAAATTCTTCATCAAAAGGCTGTATGCCATCTCCATTATTATACAATGCTACACGTTTGGCGCCCGTTGCCGTACTTCCTCCTGTTCCATTGATAACATTTTGAATATTACCAGGACCTGCAAAACGAGTAATGCACATTTTCTCCAACTTCACATTTGGACTATTTGGCACTTCAAAACCGTTTTTCTTATTTACATTTCCATCAGTTCCTGTAAAAACAGCATAAGATCCCATTCCTATTGTATGATGTTCTTTTACCGAATTCGCTACTTTAAATGCCGCGTAGCCATCAACTCTTCCGCCCTGACTGCTCCAGGTCGCCTGATTCGGAGCATCGTAAGGCGGTTCGTTTTGAAAGAAAAAAGTTCTGCCTCGCTCTCCAAGCCATACTACTTCATATTCCTGAAAATGTTCTACAAACAAAGCATAAAGCGTAACATCATCTCCTGTCACGATAAGTCCGTTTTTGCATCTGTCTCTTATCCAGCGCGCATCTCCGCCTTTCTGCGAACCATGATCAGCACGCCAAAGCCAGAAATGATCTCCTACCACATTATTACTGTTTATTTGCATAGAAGCCTGAATCTGAATATTTTTTGACTGAACTCCACCTACTCTACAAGTAATATCTGTTAGCAAAATAGGATTTGAAGAATGATCGGCATTCGCACCTTCGTTACCAATTCTAACCTGATACGTTGTACTATTAAAAGAATCCATCAAAAGTCCAGCAATGATAATCCCGTCTTTATCATCGGCATAAATGCATCCCCACGTATTTTTCTCCGTCGGTTCAAGCGTTACCGACGCAATACCAGCTCCTAAAAGAATTGCATCTTTTCTGTTTACCTGAATCGGAGCATTTAAGGCATAATGTCCTGGAATGAAAAATATATTTTTACCCGCTTTCAACGCGGCGTTTATTTCCACATCGGTATCTCCTTCTTTAGTAACATACCAACTCGTAATCAAATCTTGAATTTTTCCTTGCCCCATATCTTTTGCAGACCAAGAAACTCCAACTCTGTCCTTTTGCCATGCCGGAACAAATACTTTATATTCTCCATCTTTATCAATAAAAAGAAAAGGTTTTTCTCTAATAATAGGTGTAGTCGAAATTGGAGAATTGCTATCATCTGCTTTCGGCGGATTTACACAACCCTGCCAAACCATATTATACGAGCCTCCCATCGCTCCAGAGCCTGAAGGAAAAACGGTATTTCTGGTATACCATTGCTGCTGTCCGCCCCAATTTGGCCTTGATGTGGTGTAGTGAGAATCGGCAATAAAACCACCGCTACCCCAAAAATTCGTGTTTCCGATATCCGAAATATATTTCGAAGTGCTTTCAATAAGTAATCTTCTCGCACTTGTTGACTGAGAAACCGTCCACGAAAAATCGCGCATTATTTCTACATTTTCAACCGAACGCCAAAAAGTACAAGTTGCATTTGCTCCGCCAGAAAGGTGAGGTCTAGTAAATATCGCTCCCAATTTAACATCAGACGGCACTTTTCCTAAACCTCCAATATGAGAATAAAATCCTAATTCTATTGCATTTGCTTCTGCTGACGATGCAGAACCAGAGCCGCCAACATCATACGTTTCGCCATTAACATTTGGTTTAAAATAATAAGCCTGACGTTTTGTTGTCCATTCACCATTTGCACCGCCTAAACCAATACTGCTAAATTGCGAGTTAATTTCATTTCGTGCCATTTCAGCTTTTTCATATTTTCTATCATAGAAGTACATATTGTCTCCAAAAATTTGATTTTCGAGAGAAATCACAATAGTAATATCATTACGAGTAATTTTATAATAGTTCTCGTATTTATCTGTATTGGGCTTATTGTCTGTAAATGTCAATTTAGAAGTTGACCCAACTGATACAAAATTTGATGCCAAGCGACTTCCTCCTCTAGTAATCATATAATTTCCAGAAGAGCCAAAAGCCAACCATGATAATGTTATAGAATGTTTCTTTTTGTTATAAACAATTTTACGTTCTATTTTTTTATTTCCCTCTATTTTTTCATCTGTAGAATAAGGCGAAACAAAACTGCATAAAAACAGCATAGACGCGAATAGTGTAAATAATGAGATTGTTTTTTTACTCATAAGAATGTTGCTTTTTGTGGTTTGATAGTTTGTAATTATTGTAGTTTTTAGGGATCACAAAATAGCAATAATCTGTAAGCTGAAAGTCCGTTTTTGCTCTCAATTTTCTCATCAAAAACACTACAAAATCTAGAAATTTTGCCTTTTTATACCATAAATAAACCTTATTGCACCTATCTGTTTTTCGTTAATCACTTTTTTTTGTCCACAAATAGAAAGAGAAAATGAAATGAAAAAAATTACACTATTTATAATCTTGGCGTTTTCTGTCCTTGCTATCGCACAGCAAAAAAATATCATTTTTATTAACTCCATTGCCAGAGAAATTGTGTTGCACAAGAAAAATGTCCACGCTTCTTATTATCATGATAAATTTAACGGAAGGAAAACAGCGAGCGGCAGAAAATTTAACAACAACGATCTTACCGCAGCGCATAAGAAATTTCCTTTTGGCACCTTATTAAGAGTAACCAACGAAGCCAACAAAAAATCTACAATAGTAGAAGTTACAGATCGGGGTCCATTTATTAAAGGAAGAGAAATTGATCTCAGCAAGAGAGCCTTTATGAAAATTGCTTCCAATAAAAAAAGCGGTTTGGTTTATGTCACTATTGAGATTTTGAAATAATTCTTTTTCTGGCTAAATTTTGATTCCTGCCTTTTTAAGTAAGAACAACGACTAAATTATCTTCAAATTTTATTGACAATTCTATTCATATCTAAAATAATTTTCTGCCAAACACCCATGAAACCCCGATTAATCAAACTTTCACAAATGTTAACAAAATAGATTTTCAGAAACCATAAATAATTGTATTTTTACGGTTCAAAATTCAGAAAATAAATGGGCAAAATCATTGCTATTGCTAATCAAAAAGGAGGCGTTGGAAAGACTACTACATCTGTAAATCTTGCTGCCTCATTAGGTGTTTTAGAAAAAAAAGTATTGTTGATCGACGCTGATCCACAGGCCAATGCTACATCTGGTCTTGGAATTGATGTAGAAACAGTTGAAACTGGAACCTACCAAATACTTGAGCATACTGTAACACCAAAAGAAGCCGTTTTAAAATGTACAGCTCCAAACGTAGATGTGATCCCAGCTCACATTGACCTTGTTGCTATCGAAATTGAATTGGTTGACAAAGAAAACCGTGAATACATGCTTAAAAAAGCATTGGAAGAGGCAAAAGAAGAATATGATTATATCATTATCGACTGCGCGCCTTCTCTAGGTTTGTTAACCTTGAATGCTTTAACAGCTGCAGATTCTGTAGTTATTCCTATTCAATGTGAATATTTTGCACTTGAAGGATTAGGAAAATTATTGAACACTATTAAGAGCATTCAAAAAATACACAACCCAGATCTTGACATTGAAGGTTTATTATTAACGATGTACGATTCAAGATTGCGTTTATCTAATCAGGTTGTAGAAGAGGTTCAAAAACACTTTAACGATATGGTTTTTGACACTGTAATTCAGCGAAATGTAAAATTAAGTGAGGCTCCGAGTTTTGGAGAAAGTATCATTAATTATGATGCAACAAGCAAAGGCGCCGTAAATTATATTCATTTAGCACAAGAAATTATAAAGAAAAACAGTAAATAGTTTTTATGACAAAAGTAATTAAAAAACAAGCCTTAGGAAGAGGATTATCTGCCTTATTAAAAGATCCTGAAAACGACATTAAATCAGTAGAAGATAAAAATGCTGACAAGGTTGTTGGAAACATCATTGAGCTTGAAATAAGTGCGATTGAAATAAATCCGTTTCAGCCTAGAAGCAATTTTAATGAAGAATCATTACGCGAATTAGCCACTTCTATTAAAGAACTCGGTGTAATTCAACCTATTACTGTTCGTAAATTAGATTTTAATAAATACCAGTTAATCTCAGGAGAGCGTCGTCTTCGTGCATCTAAATTAGTAGGCCTGACTCATGTTCCGGCTTATATTCGTATTGCAAACGACAACGAATCTTTGGTTATGGCTTTGGTTGAAAACATCCAGCGTCATGACTTAGATCCAATTGAGATTGCTTTATCATACCAACGTTTAATTGACGAAATTCAATTAACTCAAGAACAAATGAGTGAAAGAGTGGGTAAAAAACGTTCGACAATTGCCAACTATTTACGTCTTTTAAAATTAGATCCGATTATCCAGACTGGTATTCGTGATGGTTTTATTAGCATGGGACACGGTAGAGCAATTATCAACATTGAAGATTTAGACGTTCAGACTGATATTTATCAAAAAATTGTAAGCCAAAATTTATCTGTTCGCGAAACAGAAGCTTTGGTTAAAAATTATCACGAAGGTTTACAGCCAAAAGCAGACGGAAAACCGAAAGCAGAGTCTGCGTTTGTGGTAAGAGAAACACAGAAAAATACTTTCAACGATTATTTTGGTTCGAAAGTTGATATAAAAGTCGCTGGTAACGGAAAAGGAAAAATTACAATTCCATTTAATTCTGAAGCCGACTTTAACAGAATTATAAAATTAATAAACGGATAGTGAATAAGATTGTCCCCATTGGTCTGTTGTTCTTTCTAACAGGAACCGTTTCTCTTTTTGCCCAGGTAAAAAAAGACACGGTTTTGGTCGTAAAAGACACTACTGCATTACAAGAAATAGACCCGCTTACACCAGCAAAAGCCGCTTTTTATTCGGCTATTTTACCTGGTTTAGGTCAAGCATACAACAAAAAGTACTGGAAAATTCCATTGGTCTACGGAGCAATCGGAACCAGTTTATATTTCTACATAGACAATAACAAAAAATACCACGATTATCGTGACGCCTACAAACGAAGATTGGAAGGTTATAACGATGACAACTACCAATTTTTGGACGACGACCGACTTATTGCGGGACAGAAATTCTACCAGAGAAACAGAGATTTATCGGCTTTATTTGTTGTCGGATTTTATGTCTTGAATATAATCGATGCCAATGTTGACGCCGCTTTGATACAGTTTAACGTAAACGAAAGGCTTTCAATGCGTCCAGAAATTTATCCAGCCGATGTAACATTTAAACCAAATGTCGGACTAACTTTTAACTATAAGTTTTAATAGATTAATTTCTATTTAAAAAATCAAAAACAAATCATAATGAAAATTGCGCTTTTAGGATACGGAAAAATGGGTAAAGTAATCGAAAGAATTGCTTTAGAAAGAGGTCACGAAATAGTTTTAAAGAAAGATGAATTTAACACCTATGACGGACTTGCAACAGCCGATGTTGCGATCGATTTCAGCGTTCCATCAGCAGCGGTTAGCAATATTTCTGCATCTTTTAATGCTAATGTACCTGTAGTATCAGGAACAACTGGATGGCTAGAACATTATGACGAGATGATTGCGCTTTGCAATGAGAAAAAAGGAGGATTCATTTCTAGTTCAAATTTCAGCTTAGGAGTAAATATTTTCTTCGGACTAAATGAATATTTAGCTAAAATCATGAAACAATTCGATTCTTATAAAGTTTCGATGGAAGAAATTCACCACATTCACAAATTGGACGCTCCAAGCGGAACAGCAATTTCTTTGGCTCAGGGTGTAATTGAAAACAGCAATTACAAAAACTGGACTTTAGATGACGCTAAAGCAAACGAGATTCGTATTGAAGCAAAAAGAATTGGAGAAGTGCCTGGAACTCACACTGTAAATTACGATTCTGCAATTGACAGTATCGAAATCAAACACACTGCCCATAACCGCGAAGGCTTTGCTCTTGGCGCTGTTATCGCTGCAGAATGGCTGGCAGGAAAGAAGGGAATTTTCTCTATGAAAGACGTTTTAAACTTACAATAAATCGACTAAAATTCTGGATGACTAAATCCTGAATTTGAAACTTAAAATACAATATTATGTCACTATACTCTTGGTTCGTATTTTTCTTAGCAGTACAAATTATCCATTTCTTAGGAACTTGGAAATTATATCAAGCAGCTGGAAGAAAAAGCTGGGAAGCCGCTGTTCCGGTTTACAATTCTATCGTATTAATGAAAATTATTGGCCGTCCAACGTGGTGGACCATTTTGCTTTTTATTCCGATTATCAACTTGATCATGTTTCCTGTTGTTTGGGTAGAAACCTTAAGAACATTTGGCAAAAGATCTACTTTAGACACTATTCTTGGTCTTTTTACTTTAGGATTTTACATTTACTATGTAAACTATACCCAAAAATTAGAGTATCGTAAAGATCGCAGCTTAACTCCTGAAAATAAAACAGCTGACACTATCAGTTCTTTATTGTTTGCGATTATAGTAGCTACATTAGTGCATACTTATGTTGTACAGCCTTATACTATTCCAACATCATCTTTAGAAAAATCTTTATTGATTGGTGATTTCTTATTTGTGAGTAAATTAAACTACGGTCCTAGAGTTCCAATGACAACGGTTGCATTGCCAATGGTTCATGACTCTATTCCATTAACAAAAAGCAAATCATATTTAAGCTGGCCACAATTACCTTATTTGAGACTTCCAGCTATCCAGAAAATAAAACGCTGCGATATTGTCGTCTTTAACTGGCCTGTCGATACGGTTCATTACTTCTTTGAACCTAAAGGAAGACCAGGGGTTATCAAACCAATTGACAAAAAATCAAATTATGTAAAAAGATGTGTGGGTATTCCTGGAGACAGTTTAGCTATTAAAGATGGCTTTGTTTTCATTAACGGAAAAAAATTAGTTTTACCAGAAAGAGCTAAACCGCAATATTCTTACGCTGTAGCATTAGACGGAAAAACACCGATTGACTTTGAAACTATTTTCAAAGAATTAGACATTACAGATCCTGCAGGTTTCAGAACCGAAAAAAGAGATACACTTTACTTAGGCGCTTTAACAGAAGCTGGAGCTGAAAGATTTAAAAACACTCCTGGAGTTACTGCAGTAATACGTAAAATTGATACACAGGATGACGATAGAATATTCCCGCATATCAATAAATGGAGCCAAGACAATATGGGGCCTATTTACATTCCAGAAGCTGGAAAAACAGTTGCATTAACAAACGAATCACTTCCTTTTTATAAAGAGATCATCACAAATTATGAAGGAAATACGTTAGAGTTGCAAGGTTCAAAATTCTTGATTAACGGAAAACCAACCACTACATACACTTTCAAACAAAACTATTACTGGATGATGGGAGATAACCGTCATAACTCAGAAGATAGCCGTTACTGGGGTTATGTTCCAGAAAATCATATTGTTGGAAAACCAGTATTCATTTGGATGAGCTGGGACACTAACGGAAAAGGCATCAATAAAATTCGCTGGAACCGAGTATTTACAACTGTAGATGGCGAAGGTCAGCCTCACTCATACTTTAAATACTTCTTAATACTTCTTGCTATTTATTTCGTAGGAGATTTTATCTGGAAAAAAAGAAGAGAGAATAAAGCATAAAAAATAATGTTATTTTTGTTTCAGGTTTCACGTTTCAAGTTCGCATAGAACCTGAAATCTGAAACCTGAAACTTTTTAAACACAAATACTCATGAATTCCTTAATACTGCCAACTTATTTCCCATCTATCAGTCATTTTGCTGTAATAGCGCAATCTGAAAGCATTACTTTTGAAATGGAAGATAATTTTCAGAAACAGACCAATAGAAACAGAACATATATCTATAGTCCAAACGGAATTCAATTATTAAATATTCCTGTTAAGCATTCTAAAGAAGCGCATCAAAAGACTAAAGACATTTTGATCGAGAACGAATTTGACTGGCAGAAACAGCATTTTAAATCGCTTGAGGCCGCTTATAGAAGTTCTCCGTTCTTTGAGTACTTTGAAGATGATATTGTTCCTATTTTCGAGAAAAAACACCAATTTTTAATGGATTTAAATTTCGAAGTTTTAGACATTGTTACTAAATGCCTTCGAATGAAATTTGATTTTGGAAAAACGACTGAATATTTTCACGAAGTGGCTGATTTTACCGATTTCAGATATTTAGCAAATGGTAAAAAAGACGCCAATTCTTTTGAGAAATACACTCAAGTCTTTGATGACAAACATGGCTTTATCAACAATTTAAGTGTTTTAGATTTACTTTTTAACGAAGGTAAATTTGCAATGGATTATTTAAAAACGCAAAAAATAATTTCCATTAACGCCTGACATCATTATTGTTAATATCTTGAGACTCTATCCTATCACTAAATTTTTTACCAAAATTATAAGTCAGAGTTAAAAGCAAATTTCGCGAATTATTCTTTGTTTCAATTTTTTGATAAAAATTATTATATTCACTAATGTCTGTAAATCCACTAGAAACTCTTCCAAGAAGGTTTCGTCCATAAAGACTCAAATTTAATTTACCCTTAAAAATATTTGTTGAAATTGTAAAATCTAAGTAAGGATTGGTAATCCTTTTTGACAATAATGAATAATTAGGGCCATCTTGCCTTCCAGAAATAGAAATTGACAACCTATCTTTAAAAAATATTCCATTTAGATTAAAATTCCCCCTAAATGTGTAGCCACTATTTTTTCCAATTATAGCATCTTGACTATTATCTTCAAAAACATTATAATCAAAGCCTGAATTTATATTTGCAGTGATTTTCTTAAGCACCTTTGTTTTAAAACCAATATTCATTCCAGTAGAATTATATCTAGCTGCATTTTCAAGAGTCTGAATTAATAAATTTCCGTCATTTCTGTACACAGGTGTGATAGCATTATTTATAGATTCATTATAAATTTTGAGAGAAAAACTATCTGATGTATAAAACTTAGTCAACATTGCAAAATAGTAATTTCTTAGCTGCGGATCAAGTTCTGAATTCCCTTGTTTCGCAACACCAGGATATAAAATAAGCACATCATCATTTAAATCGCTTGCACTTGGTCTTAGTACTTTACGCGAATAACCTACTTTTAAATCCAATTTATTCTCAAAATGATATAAGCTATTAATTGTCGGCAATACTAAGTTATAACTTTGCCTCAATAATTGATTTGAATTATTTGTAAATTCATATGTTAAACTTACTTCAGATGAAAATTTATTTGACCATTCAGAGTCTAATTCTACTGAACCATCAAACACATTCTGATAAACGTAAAAATTATCATGAGAAAAACGATACTTTCTATTTATGTATTTAATATCAGTATAAAAATCCATTTTTTTTCCAAAAACACGCATTTCTTCAAATTCATAATCGGCTTGTAACGAAAGTTCATTATTTTTTGATTGAACATCGTAATAGTCTATTTCAGAAGTATTATCAAACTGAAATTGACTTTTATTTATGTTATTAAAAATTGAATATGAGCTTTTAAAAAAAAACGCCTTATTTTCAGCAATTTTATAATTAAAAACTGATGCAATATTCCAGTTAACCATACTTTCTTTACCAATTTTAGAAAAAAGATTAACTTCTTCTTCATTTAAAACAGTAAAGCCATTTGCTTTCCCAGAAAAACTATATTCGTTGATATTATTTGAAATAGTAAAATTACTCTTATCATTTAATTTTATGGCTACTCTTGTATTAGAATTTAATTGTTTGCCATTAGAATGATTAATGTTAGATTGATAGAAAAGACCATTTTCATCAATCCGTCTAGATGTAAAATCAATTACTTGATCATTATTTAAATATTGAAAACTCGTTCTTAAAAGAAAAAAATCTTTTTTAAAGGAGAAATTAGGACTAATTGACCAATAATTATTTACAGCCCCAACTGTACCATCTAAACTACCTTTAAAAAAACCCTCTGCTCTAGTTTTTGTTATAACATTAATAATTGCACCTAAAAATTCCGATTTAAAATAAGCTACCGAAGGATTATTAATTATTTCAACACTTTTTATATCTTCCACTTTAAGTCCTTTAAGCTCGCTGGCATCCGCTTCCAATCCATCAATAAAGATTTTACCTGTTAACACTCCATCAACTAATGTTTTACCATCGAATTCATTAAAATAAACATTAGGTACTGACTGAAGCACATCACTTGCTTTTGCATTTTTTAAATAATCTTTATGATTTATCTGGTAAATTGCTTTTTTTGCACTTGTGATTATTTTTTCACCCGATTTAATAACTACTTCATTTAACAATTCTGGTTCTAACTTAACAAGCTCGATATTAAATAAAGTATTTTTACCTTTAATTTCTACAAAAGAATCAAATTCTTTATAACCATAACTTTTCACTTTAATAAAAACAGTATCACGAGTATTATAATCAAATTTATACTCTCCATTCTTATTAGTTATAGAGAATTTCGAAGTTTGCCCCATTTTTAACTCGACTAATACATCTTGTAAAGCGACATTATCATTTAACACTTTACCGGAAATAGCATGTTTTTCTTGAGAAAAAAGACTAACAGTACATAAAAAAAAGAAAGAAATAATTATAAATCGCATAAATAATATTAGTAAAAATCTTAAAAAAAACTTTCCTAACTAATAAGTTAGGAAAGCCAAACAATAATTTTCTGATTTTTTACGTGTTATAGACACCTACAATCACTTGACCACTATCTGTTTTACCACATTCTCCTCGTGCACCAGAGCAGCCACCATCATCTTTTTTATCTTTCTGAGCCGTACTAATTGACGAACTTAAAGAAGCAACTGTTATTCCCATAATTGCAATGATAAATCTTAATTTTGTTCTCATAATTTTTTATTTATAATAATTAATAATATTTAGTTACACCCACATTTCCCAGTGATACGATTACCATCTGCAGTTATGCCACACTCTCCATTCCCTGGTGAACAATCGGTTGGATCTTGTTTATCTTTTTGAGCATTTATCACTCCCGACGAATACAAAGAAATTGTAATACCAAAAACAGCAACAACAAATTTTAAATAACTGTTCATACTTTTACTCATTATAAGTTCCACTGATTATATTACCATCACCTGTTCTTCCACAGATTTGGCTATTTAACGTACATGTACCTGAAGGATCTTTCTTGTCTTTTTGAGCACTTACAACGCCAGATGCACACAAAGAAATTACAACTCCAAAAACAGCAACAACAAATTTTAAATAATTTTTCATTTTTTTAGTGTATTTAAATTAATTAATAGAATACTTTGAAACAATTCAATTTATAAATTGAACATTAACATTGAAAATTATGGACACAAGAAATCTTTTTATTTCTTCCTAGTACAACTTATAACAAATTAAAGACCGCATAATCTGTACTAAATCCCATTACTATTTTATTATCTTTAAGCATAACAATTTCAATACTTTTCGAATCAAAATTTTTATAAAAAAATTTGATGCTTTTCTCATACTTAAATGAATCAGAAGAATAAATATCAACTAATATTTCACTTTCAAGGGGAGATCTTGCTGAAAAAACAAATACATTTCCGTTTTTCAAAAAAAAACCCATATTTGTATTTCTAGTTGTTCCTCTCGCATAAAAACTATCTCCTTTGTTATTTTTTAATATTTTAGGTAAAGGAACATCCTCTTTTGTTGTTAAAACTTTTTTATAAGACCCTGTTTGAGAGGAGAAAAAATAAATTTTGGAATATTTATTACAGAAGTATGCTAAAAGACCATTATCACTATTATAAGAGAAACTTCCTGAATACTGTAATGATGCACTTATTACATTGCTTTCCTTAGATTCGCTCAAGGTTTTCAATAAATCAACCGTTGAAAATTTTGTATCTATAATAAAAAAACCCGTGTAATAAACTTCATTTTTTAATAATTCACCAAAAGAAATAAATTTGTTATTTGAATCCTTCAAAGGTAAAAGTGAAACAATTTTAAAATTTTCTAAATTTATTTCTTTTCTATTTTTAGAAATTAAATTATAATTATATAGTTTAAATTTTTGAATATAAAACAAACTATTATTAGTACATAACTTCATATCTGCGTTTGAAGGTAAATCTACATCTTTACTGTTTTTTTTCTCAAAATTTAAATCCGACAAATACAATTTATAAAAAACAGTAGAATTTACATTCTCTAAAAGTTCTTTCTCAACTAATAAACTATCTGAATTGACGTTCATTAAAAAATCACTTTTATCATTGAGTTTAGAAATGGTTTTGGAAAATTTCAAAAAATCATTCTTAACAAAAGCTCTTTCAAAATAATAATTCTTTTTTGAACTTGAATTTGCTAGATTCAAAATTGTTATACAAACTATAATCGCTACAAAAACTGTAATCAGTCCCGTAAAATACTTATTTTTCATTATTAAGGGAATGGAATGTTAAAAAAGAAAATATAGAAGCAATAATTAATGTAATATTAATTACTAAATGATAAGAATATTGTAAGCCATTTAAAACTCCACCACAACCACATACTTCATATAATCCCTTGAAATTCAAAACTGATATGTATAATGTAAATGCTAAAAAAGTTATACAACTGAGCAACAACCCATTTTTTCTGTAAAAAATTAAAAGCAAGATTAAAGCTATTTCTAAAATGATTACACAAATGGAAAATACATCTGCAAAATCTGGAGTAAAAAGTGTGGTTTTAATCAAATTCGTCCTAAAAGATTGTAATTTAATCAATTTATTCGATGCTGTGTAGCATAGAAAAAACACTAAAAAGTAATAAAATAATTCAGCTATCTTAATTTGAGTTTTAACAGTTTCTTTAATCATCTAACAATATTATTTGTAAATATTTTTCTATTTTTCGCAACAAACATATGTAAGCAAAAGATAAAAAACAAGAAAAAACTTTAAGAAATTTCAACTAAAAACAAAAAAAACTTACAAATATATGATTTTGAACATATTAAGAAAAACCTTATTTTTTGATAAATTGATTTTTTAAATGTTAACTAATATAAAAAATCATTCCATCGAAAGCCTTGTCATAATCGGATAGTGATCTGAATTTTCGAAATCAGAAAAGCTTTCAAATTGTTTTACTTTCATTTTACTGTCTGTAAAAATGAAGTCAATTCTTGCTGGATAATATTTGAATTTATAAGTAGCTCCAAAACCTTCTCCCGCTTCTTCAAAAGCATCTTTTTGCTTTCCTTTAATACTTCGGTATACATACGAAAACGGACTGTTGTTCATATCGCCGCATATAATAAAGGGAGTTTTACACTGCTTAATATTTTCTTTAAAAATTTCAGCCTGTTCTTGCTGCTGCTTGAATCCTTTACTTATTCTAGCATAGATACGTTGCGATTTCTTTTGGTTTACATTATCAATATCATCAGAAATCTCACTCACATCGGGAGATATTTTAATAGACTGCAAGTGCATATTATAAACGCGAATAACATCTTTTCCACGCTTTATATCAGCATATACTACATTATTATCCGACTTTGGAAAAATAATTTTACCCTCATTTATTATAGGAAATTTTGAAAAAATAGCCTGCCCTGTTTTAACCTTTTTACCGTCAATAAAAATATAGCGGTGCGGATACACTTTTAAATCTAAATGTGCAGAATTAGAATATTCTTGAATACACAAAATATCAGGATCTTTTTCGTCAATAAATCCTTTAATATTTTCTGGAATATCATCACGGTCCAGCCACTTAAAAACATTAAAAAGTCGGACATTATAACTCATTACAGAAAAGTCTTTTTCGTCTTTAATATACTCTTTGGCAGAAAATTTATAGAATTTACTAATGAATGTAATTCCGGTCAGCAAAACCAAACCAGACAAAATAAGGCGTTTTTTAAACTGAATTCCCCAATAGACAAAAAACAATATGTTTGCCACAAAAAATGCTGGCATAAACAGCGTAAGCACCGATAAAAGCGGAAAGCTTTTGGGTGCTAAAAAAGGTAAAACATAGACACTAAATGTAAGCACAGTCAGCACTATGTTCAAAAAGAACATTATTTTATTAAACCAAGAAAGGTTTTTCATATTTATTTCCTACAAGTTTATTTTCCAGCTTTAAATAAAAACTCTTTTTCTTCTTTTGTCAGACAATCGTATCCCGACTGGCTTATTTTGTCTAAAATTTCATCAATCTGCTGTTGCGTTTTATCTTTCGTAACAATTCTTGATGTCGTTTTTTCTGTAGGTTTTTTGTAATTTTTATGAACTTTTGTGAATGGGGTCTTAGGAGATTTTCTAAAAAGATTTACAAAGAAATCTAGGGTTTTAGAAACAATGATACTTAAATCAGTACCGTTTTGAAGCAGTTTTATATAGGCAAATCCGAAAAATGCTCCCGCTAAATGCGAAATATGTCCGCCCATATTTCCGATACGGAACTGCATTAAATCTAAAATTATAATAACCGCTGTGATATGCCAAAGCTTTACATTTCCGAACAGAAACAAACGAACGTTCATCAAAGGAGAATAGGTCGTTGCTGCCACCAAAATAGCCATTATAGCAGCAGATGCGCCAACAATTGAACCGCTTATATTAGAAAAATAAAAACTCAGCGCAAAAGCTACTCCAGCAAAAAGAGCGCTTAAAAGATATAAACCTAAATATTGTTTTTGGGTGAAATAGGTTAAAAACAAAGTGCTGGCAAAATTAAGCACCATCATATTGAACAACAGATGAAAAAATCCGTCGTGAAAAAAAGCGTACGTTAAAAAAGTCCAAGGCTTAAACATAAAAACCTGAGGATCTGATGACAATGCCAGCCAACTTGGAAAAGCAAACTGACCATTTGAATAATTATAGAAGAAAATAAGCGAGACAATAAAACAGGCAATATTCCAGTACATCACTCGCATGGCAATACCGCCCAATCTATACTGCAATTTTAAATCATCAAGAATATTCATAGAAACTCTTTTGTTTTAGAATTTGTACTTTAAAGTTAAAAATTAATTCCAACGGTTGTTATTAAACTGATTTTTTTTCCAGTATAACATCATTAAAAAACCTGCAATTGCACCACCAACGTGTGCGAAATGCGCAATTCCGGTTCCTCCGCTTCCAAATAAAGAACTTCCTTTAAAACCTAAAAATAAGTCAATTGCTAAAATTCCAGGAACAAAATATTTTGCTTTAATTGGAACAGGAATAAATAATAATGCCAATCCTGCGTTTGGAAACATAAATGCAAAAGCGGTTAGCAATCCATATATTGCTCCAGAAGCCCCTAAAACAGGAGATTGCATAATGGAACTCGCCTGTGCTAATGAATTGAATTGCTCTTGCGTGCAATGTGCTTTGTTTAAAATAGTAGCTATTTCGCCTTGAATCATTTTTCCGTTTGCATCAAATAACGCTGAATAGTCTGCATTCAAGATCATATGCATTTCAGCTTTTGACAAATTCAAATCAGAAACAGAACTTAATAGCGATTGAATCTGAAAATAATTTACTCCTGTATGAAGCAATGCCGCACCAAGTCCGCAAGAAATATAGAAAAACAAGAATTTTTTTCCGCCCCAGAAATGTTCCAATGCCGAACCAAAACTGTACAAAGCAAACATATTAAATAAAATATGTGCAAAGTTTGGCAGTGGCGCGTGCATAAACATATGCGTAATAATCTGCCAGATTCTGAAATGATCACTTTCAGGATAATACAGCATCAAATAGTCATATGAAATTGGAACTATCTGAGATCCAATAAAGAATATTATATTTATAATTAGCAGTTGTTTAACTACTGGAGTCATATTCATCATAAAGCAAACTTTTTATCTATATCTTCAACACGCATAGTGATAAAGGTAGGTTTTTGAAAAGGTGAAATATTTGGATCTTTACAAGCAAACAAACCGTTTACTAAGTTATCTTGTTCTTTTTCGGTTAAATAAGATCCTGTTTTAACCGCTAAACTTTTGGCCATCGACTTGGCAATTGTATCGTTTTGGCTGTAACTGTTTGCTGGAATTCCGTCTTGCAAATCGCTCAATAATTGTTCTATAACTTGAGAGACTTCACTTTCTGTAATATTTACTGGAATTCCAGAAATCACAACATGATCAGTTTTACTTTCATCAAAAACAAATCCTGTTGTTGCCAGAGAAGGCTTTAATTCTTCAATCAATTTCATTTCGCTTGACGAATAAAACAAATCTAACGGAAACAGCAATTGCTGGCTAGAAGCTTGATTTACGGTCATGTTAAGCAAAAATTGTTCGTACAAAATACGCTGATGTGCACGCTGCTGGTCGACAATTATCATTCCTGATTTTATTGGCGAAACAATATATTTCTTATGAATCTGATACGTTTTCTGAGTTGCTTGTTCCACTTCTTCATCATCAAATAAAGAAGAGGTTACTTCCTCGTTTTCGAATGTAAATGGCGAACTTTCTATGCTTTCTGGATTTTCGACATCTAAACCAACATATAAACTTTCCCAACTTGCAGTTGGTTCTACTCTCTTAGAATAACCCGAATAAGATGATCCAGAAGAGGAAGATCCTGATGAAGACGAAAAAGAGGAACCAGAACTATATCCTGAAGATCCCGAAGAGCCTTTGCTATAATGCTGATTCGTTTTATCATCTGTAAAAGGATTAAAAGTCCCATCTACCTGAATAGTTGGCACTTCTGCTTCTACATCTTTATAATGGTATGGCGTATCTAAATTGGCATCTCTATCAAAATCTAAAACAGGAGCAACGTTAAACTGCCCTAAACTATGCTTGATAGAGGCTCTTAAAATAGCATATAAAGCCTGTTCGTCATCAAACTTAATTTCAGTTTTAGTTGGATGGATATTGATATCAATTGTATTTGGCGGAACTTGAAGATACAAGAAATAACTTGGCTGTGAACCATCTTTCAGCAATCCGTCGTAAGCAGACATTACCGCATGGTGCAAAAAACTGCTTTTTATAAATCGATCGTTTACAAAAAAGAATTGTTCTCCCCTATTTTTCTTAGCAAATTCAGGCTTGCAAACAAAACCTTGAACATTTATAATTTCTGTGTCTTCGTTTACCGGAACTAATTTTTCATTTGTTTTTCCAGACATAATACCAACAATTCTCTGGCGGTATCCTGCTGACGGAAGATTATACATCTCGCTGCCGTTATGGTAAAAACTAAAATGAATGTTAGGATGCGCCAATGCTACACGCTGAAACTCATCCATAACATGTCGAAATTCAACCGTATCTGACTTTAAGAAATTACGGCGAGCTGGAATATTAAAAAACAAGTTTTTAACCGCAAATGAAGTTCCTTTTGGCAAAACTGCCACTTCTTGCGAAACAAATTTACTTCCCTCAATTATAATATGCGTACCAAGTTCGTCCTGATCTTGTTTGGTTTTCATTTCCATGTGAGCAATCGCCGCAATTGAAGCGAGAGCCTCTCCACGAAAACCTTTTGTTCCTAGCGAAAATAAATCTTCGGCCTGACGGATTTTGGAAGTAGCGTGACGGGCAAAACACAAACGCGCATCGGTAACAGTCATTCCGACACCATTATCGATAACTTGAACTAGTGATTTACCAGCATCTTTTATAATTAATTTAATATCAGTTGCTTTGGCATCAACAGCATTTTCTAACAATTCTTTTACGACTGAAGCTGGTCTTTGAACCACCTCTCCAGCAGCAATTTGGTTAGCAACGTGATCAGGAAGCAATTGAATAATACTCGACATTAAGCAAAAATAATTTTAAAGTTTAGATTCGGTTTTTATAAACCAAGAAGTACAAATTTAGTGAATTTTGGTTGGCTTTTAGAATAAGAATAATCATAAAAAAAACAAAAAAACCTATACCGTTATTACACAGTATAGGTTTTAATCTTATTAAAACAAATGTGCCTTATTCGTTTTCTATTTTTCTTGGAGAATCTTCAATTTGAAGCGCACCTGAAGCCAACAATGGCTGATTATAAACGTGAGCTATTGAAGCTTGCTGACGAATGTACGCCATTTTGATTGCTGCAATTGCTGCTTCTGTTCCTTTGTTTCCATGAACTCCTCCGCTTCTGTCAATTGACTGCTGCATATTATTATCTGTTAAAACACAGAAAATAACTGGAATATCAGTTTGAACATTTAGGTCTTTAATTCCTTGTGTCACACCTTCACAAACAAAGTCGAAGTGTTTTGTTTCTCCTTGAATTACGCATCCAATTACGATAACGGCATCAACGTTTTGTGTCTGAAGCATTTTTTTAGCTCCGTAAATCAGCTCAAAACTTCCCGGAACATTCCAACGGATAATTTGCTGAGCAGGAACATCACAATCAACTAAAGCGTCAAAAGCGCCATCATAAAGTCCTTCTGTTATAGTATCATTCCATTCAGAAACAACAATCCCAAACCGAAAGTCTTTCGCGTTTGGGATTGTGTTTTTATCGTATTCTGATAGATTTTTATTTTCAGTAGCCATCTGTATATTTTAGATTTTAGATATTAAATTTCAGATTGCTAAAATACGAATCTAAAATCTAAAATCTTAACTCTACAATAATATTATTGCGCTAATCCGATCAAAGCATCAACTTGTGCTGCTTCTGGAGTACTGTCGTAATTATCTTTAATGTCATTGAAATATTTCAATGCATCTTCTTTCTGTCCTAAAGCTAAAGCCGTTTTTCCAGCTTTTAGCAAGAAACGAGGCGTTGTAAAATCGTTTTTGTTAGACTCAGCAGCTTTTACATAAAAATCTAAAGCTTCTTTTTGCTGATTTTTTTGAGAGTAAGCATCTCCTGTAGCACCTTTAGCTAAAGCAGTTAAGACTACATCTTCCGATTTGAATTCACCTAAATATTTAATTGCCTCATCAAATTTACCAGTATTTAAGTAAGCAATACCAGCATAGTAATTTGCTAAGTTTCCAGCATCTGTTCCAGAATATTCGTCAGCGATTTTAATAAATCCGAATTTACCTTCAGAACCATTCAATGATAATTTGAATAATGAATCGCTAGAAACACCGTTTACAGCTTTTTCAAAGTTTTGCTGAGCAACAAACATTTCGCTTGCAGCTTCTTCTTGTTTTGGAGTAGCAATAAATTTTTGGTAAGCCAAATATCCAATTGTAGCAACTGCAATACCAGCAACTAAACCAATAATGATTTTTTGATTTTTAGCCACCCAATCCTCAGTTTTTGAAGCAGTTTCGTCTAATTTTGAGAAAACTCCAGCTGTTGTGCTATCTTTTTCATCAATAACTACTTGTTGCTCTTCAGTAACTTCTTTAACTTCCTTTTCTTTTGGTGTCTTATATCCTCTTTTATTGTAAGTTGCCATTTAAAATTTATTTAGTGAACGGCAAAAATAAAATTTTTATTGAAATTGACGTAAAAAATTTCAATTTTATCACTATTTTAAAAGAAATATTTTGCAATTGCTTTTTTGCTTCCGCGAAAGCGTAAAAAACAAATCAACTCAAAACCACGGCATACCCATTTACAACAGCACTTTTGGGATAATTGTAGCACTAAATTACAATCCTCTTTTTGTATGTAAGAAACGGAAGATTTTGAATTGAATTTCTAAAACTATTAAACTTCTTTAAGAATCTTCCTTTTTGTACCTTTGTGCTTTCTTTCAAAAATGCATTTAAACAAAATCTCTTTATTTAATTACAAAAACTTTTCTGAAGCAAATTTTGATTTCGACATCAAAATCAACTGTTTTGTGGGTAAAAATGGCATTGGAAAAACCAATGTGCTTGATGCCATTTACCATTTGGCTTATGGAAAAAGTTATTTTAATCCTCTTGCTGTTCAAAACATCAAACACGGCGAAGAGTTTTTTGTGATTGATGCCGAACTAGAAAAAAATGAGAGAACCGAGCAGATTGTTTGCAGTTTAAAAAAAGGCCAGAAAAAAGTTTTAAAACGAAACGGAAAACCTTACGATAAATTCTCAGATCATATCGGATTTATTCCGCTAGTTATTATTTCGCCGGCAGATCGCGATTTGATTATTGAAGGCAGTGAAACACGCCGTAAATTTATGGATAGTGTGATTTCGCAGTTAGACGCCACTTATCTGCACGAATTAATACAATACCAAAAGGTAATTACACAGCGAAATGCCCTTTTAAAATATTTTGCTCTGAACCATGTTTTTGACAACGACACCTTATCTATATATAATGAGCAATTGCAAGGTTACGGAAAATCGATTTTTGAAAAGCGAAAAGATTTCCTCGAGCAGTTTATACCTATATTTAATAAACATCATCACGAAATAACAGGTTCTGAAGAAAGTGTGCAGCTGGTTTATGAAAGTCATTTGTTCGAAAAAGATCTTTTGACACTTTTACAGGAAAGTATAAACAAAGATCGCGTACTTCATTATACAACGGTCGGAATTCATAAAGACGATTTATCTTTTGAAATTGATTCGCATCCGATAAAAAAATTCGGATCTCAGGGGCAGCAGAAATCTTTCCTGATTGCTTTAAAATTGGCTCAATTTGAATTCCTCAAAAAACAGAGCGGCGTAAAACCAATTCTTCTGTTTGATGATATTTTTGACAAACTGGACGAAACACGTGTTGCCAAAATCATAGAAATGGTAAACAGCGAAACGTTCGGACAACTTTTTATTTCTGACACTCATCCTGAAAGAACCGAAGCGATTGTAAAATCGACGCACCAGAGTTATAAGATATTTAATCTATAAAGTTTTTGTTTGCCACGAATTACACGAATTTTCGCTAATTAACTTTACGCATTTTATTTTAGCCACAGATTGAGAGGTTTTACCACAAATTACACAAATTTTCACAAATTATTTTTTGGCTCAGAATAGAGGATTGTAATGATTAAAAATCTGTGCGCATCTATGAAATCTGAAGATACACTGGTTAGAAATTAATTTGCGCAAATTTGTGTAATTTGTGAAATTCGTGGCAAAAAACAATTCGTGGCAAACTTTCTTTTAAGAAATCAGTAAATTAGCAAAAACATTAACTGCAATAAATAATATATAAAAAGTATATGCTAACCAAAGAATCATTGCAATTTTTAGACGATTTAAAAAAGAACAACAATCGAGAATGGTTTCAAGAAAATAAAAAACGATACGAAGTTTTTAAGAAAGATTACCATCAATTGGTTTCTAACTTTCTTGATGTTATGAAACCGCTTGATCCTTCATTGGAATTGCTCGAAGTTAAAAACTGTACTTTCAGAATTAATCGCGATATCCGTTTTTCTAAAGACAAATCACCTTATAAGGCACATTTGGGCGTTTGGATGTCAGCGGGTGCAAAAGGCGCAAATCGTTCTGGTTATTACGTTCACATCGAAAAAGGCGCGAGTTTTATTGCTGGCGGATTCTATTCGCCTGAAGCGGAAGATTTAAAGAAAGTCCGTAAAGAAATTGCTTTTTTCTATGACGATTTACAGGAAATCTTAAACGATAAAAACTTCAAAAAAGAATTTGGAAGTTTAGACATAAACGAAAACAATTCGCTTAAAAGCATGCCGCGCGGTTACGAAAAAGACCATCCGGCAATTGAGTTTTTGAAATTAAAAAGCTTTACAGCAACTCAGCCTTATGATATTTCTGAAGTTACCCAGAAAGATTTCGTTTCTAAAATGAGTAAAAAGCTAATCGCGTTGAAACCATTAAACGAATTCATCAACCGCGCTTTGGAAACTGACGAATTTTAGAGAAAAAAAAAACGCCACGAATTCACGAATTATTCAAAATTAATTCGTGAATTCGCAGCGAAAAACTTTTATAATGAAAAGGAAAATACTTTTTCTTGGAGAATCTTACCGCGCCGATGCTATAACTTGGATGAAAGGTCTAAAGGAATTTGGCGATTTTGAAATCAGAACTTGGGAACTTCAAACTTCAAATAATCATAGATTGAAGCGTATTTTAGAGTATTTCTCTGCTCCTCTTTCTATTCGAAAAATCATTAAAAAAGAAAAGCCAGATATGGTAATTGCAGAAAGAACGACCAGTTACGGTTTTCTTGCAGCAATATCAGGATCTAAAACCATTGCCATCGCACAGCAAGGCCGAACCGATTTATGGCCAGAAAGTTCTCTTTTATACCCATTTAAAAAATTTATTCAGAAATACGCCTTCAAAAAAGCACATTTAATTCATGCTTGGGGTCCAGTAATGGCAATTCATATGAAGGCAACGGGTGTAGATATGAATAAAGTTTTGGTTCTCCCTAAAGGAATTGATCTATCACTTTTTAGTCCTTCGACTAATAATTCAAATAAAATTGAAGCGATAGTAACGCGTTCGCTTCAACCAGAATACCGACATGATTCTATTTTAAAATCTTTAGGAATTTTAAATCAGAAAGGAATTGATTTCTCACTGACAATTGTCGGCGACGGAACAAGATTGCAGTTTTTAAAAGATTTAGCTAAAGAACTTCAAATCGAAAACAAAGTAATTTTTACAGGAAGAATTCCGAACACAGAACTCCCAAAATTATTGCAACAATCGAACATTTATATCAGTATGCCAATTACAGAAGGCGTTTCTGCATCTTTATTTGAAGCAATGGCTTCTAATTGCTTCCCTATAGTTTCTGACATTCCAGGAAATCAAAGCTGGATTACACATCGTGAAAACGGACAGTTGATTGAAATTGACAATATCCAAATGTTAGCGAAAGAATTGATCTGGTCTTTTGAAAATCCAGATTTACGAAATGAAGCCATTATTCGAAATAGAAAATTTGTGGAGGAAAATGCTAATTATGATATTAATATGAAGGTTATCTCAGAGAAATATCATGAGTTATTGACTATGCGAAAATAATTTAACCGCAAAGCACACAAAGATTTACGCAAGGTTCGCTAAGCAATTTTCCATAAAGCTTTGCGAACTTACCTTTCTATAAGCACAAACTAAAATAAAAATCTTTGCGTGCTTTGCGTTAAAATTAAACTTTGTGTTCTTTCCAGTCAAACCAAAAATTATAATTCATACTTTTGAACTATATTAAAAAGCCTTTTATTTATGGAAATCCAATCCAATTTTTCTTTAAAAAAATATAATACTTTCGGCATTGAAGCCAATGCAAAACAATTCGTTGCCGTTCATTCTATTGCTGAACTAAAGACAGTTTTACAAGAAAACAAAAACGAGAAAAAATTTATTTTGGGTGGTGGAAGCAATATGCTTTTAACCAAAGACATTGAGGCGCTGGTTATTCATATCGATTTAAAAGGTAAAAAAATCATAAAAGAAGACGACGATTTTGTTTGGGTCGAAAGTCAGGCGGGAGAAACTTGGCATGATTTTGTTCTTTGGACCATTGAAAATAATTTTGGAGGCTTAGAAAACATGTCGCTTATTCCTGGAAATGTTGGCACAACTCCAGTTCAGAACATCGGCGCTTACGGAACTGAGATTAAAGACACCTTTGTTTCTTGCGAAGCGATGAATATTGCCACTCAAGAAATGAAAACTTTCGATAATGCAGCATGTAATTTTGGCTACCGCGAAAGCATTTTCAAACACGAAGTAAAAGACCAATATATTATTACTTCGGTCATTTTTAAACTAACCAAACGCAATCACAAAATCAATACTTCTTACGGAGATATTTTGGCAGAATTGGCTAAAAACAATATTACAGAACCAACTTTAAAAGATGTCAGCAATGCTGTAATTGCCATTAGACAAAGTAAATTACCCGATCCGAAAGAATTAGGAAACAGCGGAAGCTTCTTCAAAAATCCGATTATAGCAAAATCTGATTTTGAGAAAATCCATCAAAAATTCCCAGAAATGAAGTTTTATGAAGTTTCTGAAACTGAAGTTAAAGTTCCTGCAGGCTGGCTAATTGAACAAGCTGGTTTTAAAGGAAAACGTTTTGGCGATGCTGGAGTTCATAAAAATCAAGCGTTAGTTTTGGTAAATTACGGAAACGCAACAGGTCAAGAAATTTTGGCTGTTTCGAAAGAAGTGCAGAAAACGGTTTTTGAAAAATTTGGGATCCAAATTGAAGCGGAAGTGAATGTAATTTAAAACACGAATTTCACTAATTTTCACGAATTAACTTTTTTGTCAGGCTGAGCGGAGTCGAAGCCTAATGAAAAACATTTTTCTTGAAGACTCGGCATCGCTCAATGTGACAAATTGCATAAACAACAAGAATATGTACACTCCAGACTTATACAAAAACGAAAATCAGGAAGAAATTAGAGCTTTTTTGAAAGAAAATAGTTTTGGAATCTTGATAAATCAGACAAACGGGAAATTGACCGCTACACATATTCCGATAGAATTGGAATTGAATGCTGATGGAAAAGAAGTTCTGCAAGGACATATTTCAAAACTGAATCCGCAGGCTGAAGGTTTTAAAGAAAACGATCAGGTTTTGGCTGTTTTTACGGGTCCGCACAGTTATATTTCTTCTTCTTGGTACGATCATGAAAATGTTCCAACGTGGAATTATATAGCCGTACATGTTTACGGAAAAATCAAGATCGTAGATTACGAAACTTCTGTAGAGCAACTGAAAAAGCTTGTAGATAAGTATGAAGTAAATTCTGCAAAACCAGTTCGTGTTGAAGATTTATCTCAAAAAACAATGCGTGAAGCGCGCGGAATCTTTGGTTTTGAAATTGAAATTGAAGAAATTCAGGCAACCAAAAAACTTTCGCAAAACCGCGACGATCATAATTATACAAACATAATTTCGGAACTAGAAAAAACCGAAAACCCTCAGTCTATTGCTGTTGCAAAAGAAATGTCAAAATGCCGAAAGTAAATCGGTTTTGGCTATTGAATTTAGCGAATTGATAAGTACATTTGCAGTCGCAGAACGTGAAATTAATAGAACCTAATAAATCAGATGCTTATATACATATTTTACTTTTTTATTGCTATTGTTGTAGTTCAACTTTTTTATTATCTCGGAATTTTTGGAAAATTTGCTTTTGCCAAACCGCAGCATGTAAAACCTAAAAATCTTCCTGTTTCTGTAATTGTATGCGCAAAAAATGAAGAAGAGAATGTTAAAAAATTCATTCCGCTTTTGGCACAGCAAGATTACCCTGATTTTGAAATTGTTTTAATTGACGACGCTTCTAGCGATGAAACTCTTGAAGTTTTTGAAGAATTTGAAAAAGAATTTTCTAATATCCGTTTGGTAAAAGTGGAGAATAATGAAGCTTTTTGGGGAAATAAAAAATACGCTTTAACGCTTGGAATAAAAGCCGCAAAGAAAGATTATTTATTATTTACAGATGCTGACTGTTTTCCAAATTCGAAAGACTGGATTACATCGATGACTTCGCAATTTACTATGAACAAAACAATCGTTTTGGGCTATGGAGGTTACGAAAAAGTAGAGCGTTCATTTCTAAACAAAGTTATTCGCTTTGAAACTGTCCTTACTGCAATGCAATATTTTTCATGGGCAAAAATGGGACTTCCATATATGGGAGTCGGCAGAAATCTTGCCTATAAAAAAGAAGAGTTTTTTAATGTAAACGGCTTTATTGATCACATTCAGATTCGCTCTGGCGATGACGATTTGTTTATTAATCAGGCTGCGAATAAAGAAAATACTACCATCTCTTATACACCAGAAAGTTTTACGTATTCAAAACCTAAAACAACTTACAAAGAATGGTTTACTCAGAAAAGAAGACACATTTCGACTGCAGAGCATTACAAGTTTTTTGACAAAATGCAGTTAGGATTATTCTTCCTTTCACAATTATTTTTCTTTTTATTAGTTATTATTTTATTAGCATTCCAATTTCAATGGATTGCGGTATTAGCCATTTTAGCAACACGCTATACTGTTGTATGGACAGTAATTGGATGTTCGGCAGGAAAATTAAAAGAAAAAGATATTAAAATTTGGTTTCCAGTTGTTGAGATAGCGCTTATATTAACGCAAATTAATATCTTTATAACTAATATCTTTTCAAAACCGGTATATTGGAAATAAATTCTAAAATAGAAAAAGCAAAAAAAGGCGATCAGATCGCCTTTACTTTTTTATTAGATCATTATTGGAATGAGGTGTATGCTTTTATGCTCAAACGTACCGAAAATGAAACCACGGCAGAAGATATTACCATTGAAACTTTCTCTAAAGCTTTTGACAAAATAGCCTCTTATAATCCAGAATTTCAGTTTAATACCTGGCTCATAGCGATTGCAAAAAATGTCTATATTGATTTACTTCGAAAAAAGAAAACCAATCTTTTTATAGAAATCACAGACAACGAAGACCAGCAGGCATACAACATTGCTGACCCTACTCCATCTGCAGAAGATGCTTTAATTAAAGAACAGAATCTTTCTCGTCTGCTCTTATGCATCAAAGAACTCAAACCCCACTACCAAGAAGTAATTCAGCTTCGTTATTTTCAAGAAATGTCTTATCAGGAAATTGCGGCTAAGATTGATGAGCCTTTAAGCAGCGTTAAAGTAAAGCTTTTACGTGCTAAAAAATTATTGGCAGAAATTATCGAACGTAACAGATAATTTATTATCTTTAAATAAAGAATAAATTATTATCACTTTTATTCTTAAAATAAATAGATTTCCACAACACTAAAACTACAACTTTTACGTTGTTAGCTCAAACCTAAACCTTTTCTGCGTATGATTTAAAGTTACTTAACCTTAAAACCCAAAAATTATGTCTAAATTAAGTATTTATGAAAACAAGTGGACCGATCTTGTTTTCGAGAACAAAAACAAAGAGTACGGCGCATACCAATTACGTCAAGAGAATTCTAAAAATTCTGTAACAGCTCTCTTTATGGGTTTATTGTTATTAACAGCTATAGGAAGTGCATCTGCACTTATTAGCAAATTTAATTCGTCAGTAATTGAACCTGAGCCAGAGCCAATGATTTACGAACCGCCAACGATTGTAAACATTGACCCTACTGTTGTGCCACCGCCACCAGCGCCACCAGCACCGGTAGTAGAACAAACTGCCGCAAGTCAAACAGATGCAGTTCAATTAACGAATCCTGTAGTAACTAGAACACAAGATGCGGTTCAAGAAATTGCACCAAATGTTGACAATGGTCCAGTTGTAGAAAACACCACTGGAACAGGAACGGCAACCAATACTTTGCCTACAACTGGAGGCGGAGGAGGAAATGGAGACACTGCTTCGGTTGCACCACCAACTAACGATCCTGTTTCTGTTGCAGTTTTGGATAAACTTCCAGAATTTCCAGGCGGAATTGCTCAGTTTTACAAATATGTGGGAAACAATTTCCGCAGACCAGAGCTTGATGCAGAAAAAACATTAAGAGTGTATGTTTCGTTTGTAGTTGAAAAAGATGGATCGCTTACTGACATTATGGTTAAAAATGATCCTGGTTTCGGAATGGGAAAAGAAGCTGTTAGAGTTTTAAAATCATTAAAAACAAAATGGACTCCTGGAATTCTTAACGGACAAGCTGTAAGAACAGCATACAATCTTCCGATTACAATTAAAACAGAGGTTGAATAAAAAATAGATATTTTGAAAAGTGAAAAAGCAGAACTTTAGGTTCTGCTTTTTTGTTTATTTTTAATTCAAAAATCTACTACATTTACTACTTCAAAAACGGATTTTATTTTAACGAATTAAAAACAAAATAATGGGAATATTTTCAGCTATTCTTGGCAATGCAGGTTCTGTAAGTCAGGAAGATTTAATTAAAAAATACGGACAGCTTTTGACAGCAAATGAAGAAATCGAAATGGGTTTTAAACTTATTCGCGATACTTTCATTTTTACTAACAAAAGATTAATCTTAGTTGATGTGCAAGGAATTACAGGAAGCAAAACAGAATACAAATCTATTGCCTACAAAAACATTACAAGATTCAGTGTAGAAACTGCTGGAACTTTCGATCTGGATGCTGAATTAAAAATCTGGATTTCTAGCGAACAACAGCCAAGCATTGTAAAACAATTCAACAAATCGGTTAATGTTTATGAAGTGCAAAAGATTCTTGCCTTTCATGTTTTAGGATAAAAAAACAACCCCGTCAAATCATAAAATCTGACGGGGTTTATAATTTTAAGAAACAACTTTTATTTCTTTTTTGTTGTTGTTTTCTTTGTAGTTGTAGCTTTTTTAGTTGTAGTTACAGGAACAGTATTTACAATTTTCTGCTGCACATACGGTTTATACAAACCATCTTTTTCTGCTCTTTTTTTCGCATCATCTGCCCTTTTCTTAGAATCAGGGTGAGAACTCATCATTTGGTCAATAAATGAAGCTTCAGATCCTTCGCTCATTTTGGCTAAAATTCTAAAAGCAGATTCTTCAGCATTCACATCATAGCCGTTTTTCTTCATGAAATTGTAAGCAAACAAATCGGCTTCCGATTCTTGTTTACGGCTATATTTACTGTCAATAATTGCGCTTCCGATTTTTCCAAGCTGGCTGTCTGTAACTGTTGCCACAGTCGCCGATTGAGAAGCTACTCCGTCCATTAAAGCTTCTTTCTGGTAAGCCGCACGAATAGCGTCTCTAGAATCGTTATTGGCTACGTGTCCAATCTCGTGACCGATTACAGCAATTAATTCGTTATCATCCATGATATCCATTAATCCAGAATATACTCGAACGCTTCCATCTGCTGTTGCAAAAGCATTTACTTCTTTCAATTTATACACTTTATAATTTAAAGTAAATCCGTCTCCAGATGCATGTTTCCCAAAAACACGGTTTAATCGTATTGCATAACCATCAGTCGGTCCTGCAATTTCGTGCTCTGCATCTAATTTATCAACCGCTTCTTTAGATAGTTTTGCCGCATCGGCATTACTAAAAGTAAAACCGCTAACCCCCTTCTGAACTGCTCCAATTGCTTTATCTCCAAAATTAATTTGTGCATTTGTTTTGGTAGAACCAAAAACTGCCAATAAAACTCCTAATACAATAAATTTCTTTTTCATTTTTACTTTTATTAATTTAATAACAAATATACTACAAAAACATCTTCTTATATCTATGAGAAATCTAGTTTTTTTAACATTTAAAGGTATAAATTTTAAAGTACTAAAACACAACCCGTTGCTATAATTATGCTCAAAATAAATATTCACAAAAAGAAAAACACTTATACAGCAACAAATAATGATTTTAACACAAACATTTAACTGTTTTATTACACATAATTAAAGCGCACATCTACTCATTTTTAGCATCTAATTGCTAAATTAAACCTTAAACAAATCTTCAAATAAACAACATTCCGTATCTTTGTACTTTGAACATTGATATATGGAAACAGTCGCTGAAAATATACCTGCCACAAAACCAAAGTGGTTAAAAGTAAAATTACCTATCGGACAAAAATATACTGAACTTAGAGGTTTAGTTGATAAATATAGTTTAAATACCATTTGTACCTCTGGAAGCTGCCCAAATATGGGAGAGTGCTGGGGTGAAGGAACAGCGACTTTTATGATTTTAGGAAACGTTTGTACCCGTTCTTGCGGTTTCTGCGGTGTTAAAACCGGAAGACCAGAAACGGTAGATTGGGACGAACCTGAAAAAGTAGCTCGTTCTATTAAAATCATGAATATCAAACATGCTGTTATTACAAGTGTTGACAGAGACGATATTAAAGACGGTGGCTCTATTATTTGGATGGAAACCGTGAGAGCTATTAGAAGAATGAATCCTCAAACTACTCTAGAAACTTTGATCCCAGACTTTCAAGGAATTGAAAGAAATTTAGATCGTATTGTAGAAGCAAATCCTGAAGTGGTTTCTCATAATATGGAAACCGTACGACGTTTGACTCGTGAAGTTCGTATTCAAGCTAAATATGACAGAAGTTTAGAAGTGCTTCGTTATTTAAAGGAAAAGGGAATTAACAGAACAAAATCTGGAATTATGCTTGGGCTTGGAGAAACTGAAGAAGAAGTTTTCCAAACTATGACCGATTTAAGAAATGCAAATGTTGACGTGGTTACAATTGGGCAATATTTGCAGCCAAGTAAAAAACATCTTCCTGTAAAAGAATTTATCACGCCTGAACAATTTGCCAGATATGAAAAATTTGGTCTTGAATTAGGCTTTAGACACGTAGAAAGCGGACCTCTTGTTCGTTCATCTTACAAAGCACAAAAACATATTTTATAAAAAGTTTAATTGTTTGATCGTTTAATTGTAAAACCGATTAAACGATTAAACAGTTCAACGAATAAAGAAAAAATTGAAAACAAGAATTGCTATTAATGGATTTGGAAGAATTGGACGAAATTTATTCCGATTGCTTTTAAATCACCCTGAAATTGAAGTCGTTGCTATAAATGACATTGCAGATAACAAAACCATGTCTCATTTAATAAAATATGACAGTATTCACGGTGTTTTGCCTGCGCAAGTAAGTCATGACGAAAATAGTATTATTGTAGACGGAAAGCATTTTTTCTTTTTTCACGAAAAAAACATTTCAAACATAGACTGGAAATCGCATTCGATTGATATCGTAATCGAATCGACAGGAAAGTACAAGACTCATGAAGAATTAAATGCGCATTTAGAAGCTGGAGCAAAAAAAGTAATTCTTTCGGCTCCATCTGAAGTTGACACTATAAAAACAGTAGTTCTTGGTGTAAACGAACATATTTTGGACGGTACTGAAGACATCGTTTCGAATGCAAGCTGTACGACAAATAACGCCGCTCCGATGATTAAAATAATCGAAGAATTGTGCGGAATTGAGCAGGCTTACATTACAACTATACATTCTTTCACGACAGACCAAAGTCTTCATGACCAGCCACATAAGGATTTACGCCGTGCGAGAGGTGCCAGCCAGTCAATTGTTCCAACAACTACTGGCGCAGCTAAGGCATTAACAAAAATTTTTCCTAAATTGCACAATAAAATGGGTGGCTGTGGCATAAGAGTCCCAGTTCCAGACGGTTCATTAACAGACATAACCTTCAATGTAAAACGTGCTGTAAGCATTGAAGAAATAAATAAAGCATTCGAACAAGCCTCAAAAACAAATTTAAAAGGAATATTAGATTATACCGAAGATCCGATTGTTTCGGTTGATGTAATTGGCAACACACATTCTTGTTTATTTGATGCTCAGCTAACTTCAGTTATCGATAAAATGGTAAAAGTGGTAGGCTGGTACGATAACGAAATTGGCTATTCATCAAGATTGATCGATTTAATTTTACTAATAAGAGAAAAATAAGGTTCATTGTAAATGCATTGCCATACATGAAATACTATCTTTTTATTGTTGTTTGTTTTTTTAACTCGTTTTTGTATTCTCAAGCTAAAAAGAATACGGATAGCGTGAGCTATTATAACAAGCTTGCCAATTTAAACCTTAACAATAAAAAGTTCAATCAGGCGGTATATTACACCGAAAAGTCGATTAATTTTTGCGAAGAAAATGGCAAAAAAGAAAATCTGGCCAATCAGACTTTTAAGCTTGGTAAAATTTATTACAATCAGGGAAAGTTTGAAGATGCTTTAAAAAACTTCCACAAAACAGTTTCTTTATTCGACACCATAAAACCCAGCTGTACAAAAGCTTTAGCCTTGCATTATATTGGCGTAACGAATACTGCTAAAGGCGACTACAAAACAGCAACCGTTTACTACACCAAAGCGAAGGATTTATTAAAGGAGCTGAATATCAATGATAATGCGGAAGTTTTAGATTACCAGAAAGCTTTGGCTTTTAAGTCTAATAAAGATCTCAAATTAGCAGCAAAAACCTTCAAAGCAATAACAAAAAAACCTGATAATCCTACAATCACAAAAACCAAAGTAGATGCCTATTATCAGCTTGGCTTGATTGAAGGACAGCTTAAAAGAAATGATTCTGCTATTATCTATTTTGACAAAGCTTTAGAATACAATTCTAAAATCAATGATCTTCCAAAGAAATCGAAAATCGTTTTAGCGATAAGCCAATACTACAAACAAAACAAAAATTATGATCTGGCGTATTCTTATTTAGACGAACATTATCAGCTGGAAAATTATCTTTTAAAATTAAAAAATGATAAAGTTGATTTGGACGAATTCGAAAAATTCAAAAAAAATCAATCTTTAAATAATACTATTAAAAAAGAAAACGAAGAGAAATTTCAGCTCAAAACCTATCGCTATTCTAAGTTAGTGAGTATTTTAGCAATTGCTTTAATTTCGATTTTATCGCTGTTGAGTTTGGCTTTATACAAAAACAATATTATTAGAAACCAGAATAATTTACTGCTTCGGGAAAAAAATAAAGAATTGATTTTGGCTAAAAATAAAGCAGAAAAAGCATCTAAAGCACGATCTGAATTTTTGTCGACTGTGAGCCATGAACTCCGGACACCGTTGAATGCGATTAACGGAATTACCCATATCCTTCTCGAAGATAAGCCGAAGAAAAAGCAATTGAAATATTTAGAGTCACTGAAATTCTCCGGTAACTATTTAACTACTTTTATCAATGAAATTTTAGAAATTAATAAAATAGATTCGACTAAAGTTGAAGTTGAAAATATCAGCTTTAATTTGAAAGAACTGCTTTTTAATATTCAAAGTTCATTAAAAGAATTGGCAACCGCCAACAAAAACTACTTCAACTTAGAAATAGACAAAGCGATTCCTGATAATTTAATTGGAGATCCAACAAAACTGTCTCAGATTATACTGAACTTAATCAACAATGCTTTAAAATTTACTCAGAACGGACATGTAAATGTGATTGCAAAATTGTATTCACAAGAAGGTGAAGAAGCTACGATATATTTTGAAATTGTTGATACTGGAATTGGAATACCAGAAGACAAACTGCAATCTGTTTTTGAAAGCTTTTCTCAAGGTTCTATCGAAGTAAATAGAAAATACGGTGGAACTGGCCTTGGTTTGACTATTGTAAAAAAATTGATCGAACTTTTAGGAGGCGAAATAAAATTAAAAAGTGAAGTGGGTAAAGGTTCTACATTTACCTTCAAGTTAAATTTCAAAATTAACAACGAACCATTGGAAGTAATCGAAGAAGTAAAACCATATAACGACAACCAATTGAAAAACAAATCTATTTTATTGATTGAGGACAACAAAATCAATCAGATGATTACTCGTAAAATGTTGGAAAACAAAAACATTACGTGCGAGATTGTTGATAATGGAGAAGATGCTGTCGAACTTTTGAAAATCAAGCGATTCGATATGATTTTAATGGATGTTCATCTTCCAGGAATTAACGGAACAACAGCCACTAAATTGATTCGTGAATTTGATAAAGCGACTCCAATTATTGCTTTGACAGCTATTTCGCTTGACGAAAACCGAGACATGCTTTTATCTTTCGGAATGGACGATGTGATTACAAAACCTTTTGTTCCAGACGATTTCTACACTACTATTGCGAAGTTTTTCAACTAAGCTTCTAAGATGCTGAGATACTAAGGCTCTAAGTTTTCTTTACGTATTCTAAAATCGTTGCGTCAAAGTCTTGCTGATGATTGATAAAAGAGCTTTTTATGGGCAGATAATACAATTGATCCACCAACTCGGAATCTTTTAAGCGCACATAATCTTTTTCTGTAGTAATTATTTTTCTTCCGTTTGCTTTATTTCGAATGGCATCCAAATCTGCATCAGAAAAATGATGATGGTCTGGAAAAGTCAGACATTCGTCGCTTTCATTCTTTAAATAATCAAAAAATGGCTTTGGTTTTGCAATTCCAGCCAAAAGGAGTTTTGATTCTGATTTGATTTCGCTCACTGCAATTTTTTCGTTTTTGCCGAAAACAACCAAATCATAATCTATAAAAGTAAAAAAGACCTGTTGTGCAGCTTTCAACTTCAATTTTGATTTAATTTCAGCTTGTTCTTCTTCGGTTAAAATTTTAGGGCATTTGGTGACAACTACAATATTTGCTCTTTCTGCCCCACTCCTACTTTCACGTAAATTTCCCGTTGGCAGCATAAAATCATCTGCATATAAATCCCCATAAGAAGTCAATAAAATATAAAAACCTGCCTTTACTTTTCTGTGCTGGTAGGCATCATCAAGCAAAATAATTTCAGGTTTTTCATTTTGCGAAAGCAATTGCTGAATTCCGTTTGTACGATTAGCATCAACTGCCACCATTATATTTGGGAATTTTTGATAAAATTGAAAGGGTTCATCACCTAGAATTTCGGCATTCGAATTTTCATCAGCCAGAACAAAACCTTCAGATTTTCTTTTGTAACCTCGGCTTAAAGTGGCAATTTTATATTTATCAGATAATAATCGAATCAAGTATTCTATTTGTGGCGTTTTTCCAGTTCCGCCCACGCTAAGATTTCCAACTGCAATAACTGGAAGATCAAATGAAGTTGATTTTAAAATTCCTTTATCAAAAAGAATATTACGAATTGAAGTAATGAAACCGTATAAAACGGCGAAAGGGAAAAGTATGTAGCGGAGTAATTTCATAAATGTTATTTGTCTGAATAATGACCCATTGCAGAAATCACAAATACCGTTACGACTTCATCATCTACACGATAAATTAGCCGGTCTTTTTGATTAATGCGTCTCGACCATAATCCTGAATACTCATATTTTAAAGGCTCGGGACTTCCAAAACCTTCATATGGGGTTTCTGTAAGATCTATTAAAATTTTGGCAATATTTTTAATAGAGATTTTATTTCCTGATTTCTTATGTTTCTCAATGTCTTGGTTTGCCATTTTAGTTACTTCAACCCTAAACTTCCCCATATATCCTCTGGATTCAGCGTTGTAGTTTCGCCATTTTTAATATTTTCTTCTGCTTTTCTTACTTTCTCAACAAATTCAGCGCTATAAATAACTTCTTCCTCATTAACCTGATTATAATTGTCTTCAACAATTTCAATACCCTCAACTCCCTTAAAAAAAGCTTCAAACATCGCCATAAAAGCTTTGCCTGTCTTAGTATGTTCGTTTATTTTTATTATAGCCATGACTTTTAATTTAGAACTACAAATATACGAAAAGTAACACGAGTAACATTGTGTTACCAATGTTACTCGTGTTATTCTATAAAAACGCTATCTAGGATTTTAAATTGACCTGATTATTCGTTATTTTGTTAAACTTATCAAGGTTTCTAAATTTTCTAATAAAGACTTGAAACGTTAAACCTTAAACTTGAAACAAAAAAATGAAAATAAAAGAAATTATCTCGGTTCTTGAAGAAATGGCTCCTTTGGCTTATGCCGAAGATTTTGATAATGTCGGGCTCTTAGTAGGAAATTCTGAAACTGAAAGCACAGGTGTTTTGGTTTGTCACGACGCTTTGGAAAATGTAATTGACGAAGCCGTTTCTAAAAACTGCAATTTGGTGGTTTGCTTCCATCCTATTTTATTTTCTGGAATCAAAAAAATTACGGGCAAAAATTATGTGGAACGCGCTATTCTAAAAGCAATAAAAAATGATATTGCTATTTATGCCGTTCATACCGCGCTTGATAACCATTCGCAAGGTGTAAATAAAATTTTCTGCGATGCTTTAGGATTAATCAATACTAAAGTTTTAGTTCCTAAAAATAATTTCATTCAAAAATTAGTCACTTTTACAGTTCCTGACAATGCCGATAAAGTTCGAAATGCAATGTTTGAAGCTGGAGCCGGAACTATTGGAAATTATGACAACTGTAGTTTTAATACACAGGGATTTTTTACTTTTCAGGGAAATGAAGATAGCAATCCGGTAATTGGCGAAAAAGGAAAACTTCATACAGGAGAAGAAATCAAGATCGAAGTGGTGTTTGAAAAACATCTTCAATCTCGAATTTTAAAAGCGCTTTTTGCCAATCATATTTACGAAGAAGTAGCTTATGAAATTTATGATTTGAAAAATGTGCATCAAAATATTGGTTTAGGAATGATTGGCGAATTTGAAAATGAAATGGATGAAAAAGAATTTCTTCATTTTGTGAAAGAAAAAATGATTTCTGACGGAATTCGTCATTCTGAATTTTTAGGCAAAAAAATCAAAAAAGTTGCCGTTTTGGGCGGTTCAGGAAGTTTTGCTATAAAAAATGCAATTCAGGCTGGAGCCGACGCTTTTTTGACTGCCGATTTGAAGTATCACCAGTTTTATGAAGCTGAAAATAAGCTACTTTTGGCCGATATTGGTCATTTTGAGAGCGAACGCTATACAAAAAATTATATTGTTGATTATCTTCGAAAAAAAATTCTTAATTTTGCAATCATTTTATCGGAAGAAAATACAAATCCAGTTAAGTACTTATAGAATATGACGAATACGAAAGAATTAAGTGTTGAGGACAAGTTAAGAGCAATATACGATTTACAGCTTATTGACTCTAGAATTGACGAAATCAGAAACGTTAGAGGAGAACTTCCTTTAGAGGTTGAAGATTTGGAAGATGAAGTTGCAGGTTTGAGCACTCGTTCAGAGAAACTGAAAGGTGAACTTGAAGTGATTGAAGAGCAAATCAAAGCAAAGAAAATTGCTATTGAGGAGCATAAAGAGGTTATCAAGAAGTACACAAAACAACAAGAATCTGTTCGTAACAACAGAGAATTTAATTCTTTGACAAAAGAAGTTGAATTTCAAGAATTAGAAATTCAATTGGCTGAAAAGCAAATCAAAGAAATGAAAGCTTCTATCGAGCACAAAAAAGAAGTTATTTCTAACTTAAAAGAAAAACTTGACGCTAAAAGCTCTCATTTAAAACATAAAAAATCTGAATTGGACGCTATTATGGCTGAAACTCAGAAAGAAGAAACTTTCTTAACAGAGAAATCTGCTGAGTATGCTGCACAAATCGAAGACAGATTATTGGCTGCTTACAACAGAATCAGAAGCAGTGTTCGTAATGGTTTAGCTGTTGTTTCTATCGAAAGAGGAGCTTCTGCTGGATCTTTCTTTACAATTCCACCACAAACTCAGGTTGAAATTGCTTCAAGAAAGAAAATCATCACTGATGAGCACTCTGGAAGAATTTTAGTTGACACTCAGTTAGCTGAAGAAGAAAAAGAAAAAATGGAACAATTGTTCGCAAAATTCTAAATATCAAGTCCCGATTAAAATCGGGATTTTTTTTTGAAAATATTTTTTTTGCCACGAATTACACTAATTGCACTAATTTTTAATTTATTTCTAATCGGAATAGAAATTAGTGTAAATTCGTGTAATTCGTGGCTAACTTTTTTAGCAAGTTTTTATCTTTAAAAAAATTACGTTTTGGGAATTAAAAAAGGAATTCGTTTCATTACATTAAAATCTGTTGGAACTTATATTAACTTTCTGAGTTATGTGCGTCCGCAAAAAGCTGTTGAACTTTCTTATGCACTTTTCAGTCAGCCACGAATTGGCAGATTGCACAAAGAAAAACTTCCTAAAGTTTTAAAAAATACCGAAACAGAAATTTTCCATCATAATGAACATCATTTTCAAACCTATATCTGGAAAGGAAATGAAACCAAAATTCTTTTAGTTCACGGCTGGGAAAGCAATTCGTCACGCTGGAAAAAAACTTTACCGCATCTGCAGAAATCAGGAAGCACAATCATCGCGCTTGATGCTCCCGCACACGGGCAGAGCAGCGGAAAAGAATTCAACGTTCCTCTTTATGCCGAATTTATCAATAAAGCGGTAGAAAAATACCAGCCAGAAATCATCATCGGACATTCTATTGGCGGTGCTGCCTGCGTTTATCATCAATATTTATTTCCGAATACGAGCATCAATAAAATGGTGATTTTAGGCGCTCCATCTGAATTAAAAACTTTGATTGATAATTATGTTTCCATGTTGAGTCTGAACACCAAAATGTTTTCACTTTTAGAAAGCAAATTCATGGACCGATTCAATTTTAAACTGGAAGATTTTTCAGGACAGAAATTTGCTTCTCAATTTAATGTATCTGGATTTATCGCTCACGATACTTCTGATAAAATTGTGGCTTTCGCCGAAGGGCAAAAAATCGCCAGCAATTGGAAAAACAGCCAGTTTGTAGAAACAAGTGGTTTAGGTCACGGAATGCATGATGACGAATTGTATGACAAAGTGATTGAGTTTCTTTTTTCTGAAGGGACAAAGTAACAGAGTGACAAAGACACAAAGTTTTTCTGCATTTAATTCAACTTATAACTCATAATTTATAATTCATAATTCCAAAAGATGATCGCCGTAATTTTTGAAGTCATTCCGAACGAAGGGAAAAAAGAAGAATATCTGGATATTGCAGCCAGTCTAAAACCGGAGTTGAGTCATATCGACGGATTTATTTCCATAGAAAGATTCCAGAGTTTAGCTGATCCTGGGAAAATTTTATCTCTTTCTTTTTGGAGAGATGAAGAAAGTATTCAGCAATGGCGAAATCTTGAAATGCATCGCCATGCGCAGGCAAAAGGCAGAAATGAAGTTTTTAAAGATTACCATTTGCGAATTGCAACCGTAGTTCGCGATTACGGAATGTTTGAGCGCAAAGAAACTCCTGAAGACAGCAAGGAATATCATTCTTAAAACATGCAAAGGTTCAGAGGTTCAAAGGGACAAAGCTTTTGAGCAATCTAAAATCTAAAATCTCAAGTCTAAAATTTAAATTTTCCCTACTTTTGCAGTATGGAAGAAAATTTAAAACGTCTTAATAAATTTATTGGAGAAACGGGTTACTGCTCGCGTCGTGAAGCCGATAAATTGATTGAAGAAGGACGAGTGACAATAAATGGTGCTGCGGCCGAAATGGGAACTAAAGTTTCGCCAGATGATGAAGTACGTATAAACGGTAAATTGATCGTTGAAAAAAACGAAAAAATGATTTATCTAGCATTCAATAAACCTGTCGGAATTGAATGTACTACCAATCTTGAAGTCAAAAACAATATTGTTGATTATATCAATTATCCTAAACGTATTTTCCCGATCGGAAGGTTGGATAAAGCCAGTGAAGGATTGATTTTTATGACGAATGACGGAGATATTGTCAACAAAATTCTTCGCGCAAGAAACAATCACGAAAAAGAATATACCGTTACGGTAAACAAACCAATCACAGAGCGTTTTATTCAGCGAATGGGAAATGGAGTTCCGATTCTGGATACGGTTACTAAAAAGTGTAAAGTAGAACAGATTAGCAAATTCACTTTTAAAATTATTCTAACGCAGGGATTAAACCGCCAAATTAGAAGAATGTCTGAATATTTGGGTTACGAAGTTACAGCGCTTAAACGTATCCGAATTATTAATATTTCTTTGGATGTTCCTGTTGGCCGTTACAGAGAATTAACAGACGATGAAATCAAAGAACTGAACCAGCTGATTGAGCCTTCTAGTAAAACGGAAGAAGCAAGTTTTCCAAAAGTTGAAGCTCCAACTTCTGCTTCCACTCCAACTCGAAGAAAAGCATTTATTTCAAAACATGATCCTCGATTTAAAAAAAGAGGGGATAATAAATAAGCAGAAATCCCATTCGTTTGAATGGGATTTCTGCTTTAAGACTATTTCTTTTTATCCAAAAACTCATAATACAAAGCTTTAGATAAAAATTTTTCGTTCTGATAATTTGAAATTAATTTTTCTCTCATTTCTTCATTATATCCTCCACTCAAATTATTCTTTACAAAATATGCTCTTCGAGCTTCATCATTAAAATTCAAGCCGCTTAAAAAGGTTGGCTCCAGACCTTTGTTTACAGAAATATTATAATTAGTCACTAAATTTCCCCAATTTACATAACTGCACAAAAGAACCGTTCCGTAGAAATACCAAACCATTTGGTTGACTAAATAGGCATTTGTTTTTTGTTTCTTTATTTTTAAAAAAGTATAAACCAGCCCGATAAGCGAAAGAATTAGAAAAGCATAAACTCCTAAACGTTTATAGGTTAAACCAAAAGAAGAAATATATTCTGAATTTTTTACGAATGTACTTACTATTAAAATTCCGTTTAGAAAGATCCAGATTTTGGCCAGCGTTTTAAGAAGAGTGGCATTTTTATCGAAATTAAACCCTCCTTTGAAATAAAATAAGATTACACCCACAGCCATCAAAATTGAAAAAATAACTGAATTTACTCTTTCATGCGTAGCAGCACTTAACTCTGACATTTTTACGGCTGTGTCTTTCATTTCAAAAAACTGCTCATAATTATACGTTCCGATGAAAACTAAAAGCATAATATTTAAAAGAACCAAGGTGATCTCGCCACTTTTTCGTTCGAAGTCAAGATCTAAAAATGAAAAGGTATTTTGATTTTTGACTTCTGAAATATTAGTGAATTCATTATTCAATTTTGGATTGTATTGATAACAGACATCTGGAACCCAATAATTCCAAAAACTGAACGAAATATAAAAACCTAAAATGCACATTGCGATTAGCTGCGGCATATTGATATCTAATTCATAATCGGTAAACAATGAAGAGAAATGATCGCTTCCGAAAGAATAAACGATAAAAAACAATCCGAGAAAGATTATTGGAATGAGAACAAAGGCTACTAGTTTTTTAGCAAAATCATTATGGATTTTTCGCTCTGGAAGCCATTGGCTAAACATGAAAATTCTCCCTATAGAAGTAAATCCGTTTAAGATTATTAAAGGAAAAACCTGAATTGTTTTGAGTTCGCCATCTTGTGTTTTGAATTGCAAAAACAGTATTGATAATGCTAAAGCGAAGAATGAAGCTGCGTCTCCGTACCACGCAAAGGCGAAACAAGACAATATAGATGTAACTACAAGAACAAGATGCGATCGGTCGACAAACTTTTCTTGGAAGAAATAACTAATTAAAAGCGTCAGTAAAACGCCAAAAATAGAAAGATTAATTCCAACAGATTCGTTGTAAAAAAGCAGGATAAAAACTGCTGTACAAGCAAAGATAATTTGATGTTTTTTCATGATTTTAGAATTTAAAAGTACTTTGCATTTCAAAGTTTTTAGATAAAAAATTTTAGTTTTAAGATTTCATTAATTTTTCTAGATATGATAAATGCTCTTTAAAAGCAGCGCGCCCTAAATCGGTAACTTGGTAAGATGTTTTTGGCTTTTTGCCCACAAACTCTTTTTTTACTTCTATATAACCTGCTTTTTCAAGCGCTGAGGAATGACTCGCTAAATTACCATCGGTGATGTTTAAAAGCGCTTTCATCTCGGTAAAATCTACCCAGTCGTTAACCATCAGAACGGACATAATGCCCAGTCTAACACGGCTTTCAAAATCTTTATTTAGTTTATCAATAATTCCCATTGGGTTATTTGTATTTTTTGAACATCACTAATCCATATACGATATGCAGGATTCCGAATCCTAAAATCCAGAAAATTAATCCATACCCTATATAAAAGAGTGCAATACATCCTAAAATCAGTTCCGAAAAACCAAGATATTTAATGTCTGAAAATGTATATTTTTCTGCGTTTAAAACCGCCAGTCCGTAAAATATTAAGGTTGATGGCGCGACTAAACCAAAGTAGCCGTGGTGCATCATTGCCAAACAGAATATTCCACCTGTAAATAGCGGCACTGCAAGATTGAACAGCATTTTTTTTGTTGCCGAAGTCCAAATTGGCAGATTGTATTTTCGGCTTTTTCTAATGGTGAAAAAGATTCCAAATGCAAATGCAAATACTAAAATTGTGATTCCGATCCAGAATAATTCTGAAACTAAATTGGTTGTGTATAATCTATGTTCATCGTTTAGATAATCCATGCCGTTTGCTTTGAACAGCTGGTAAACATAGATTCCGCCAATTAAAGCCGAAAGACCAGCGAAAACTCCTGAAAGTCCGCTTAATGATATAAATCTTGAAGAGCGCTCCATCATGGAACGAATATGTGCTAAATCTTCTTGGTGCTTTTGATTCATAATTAAAGTACTTTGCAGTACAAAGTTATTATTTATTTTGAATTGGCAAATAAAAAAGTGAAAATATTTTTAATTCCTGCAAGGTTTCCAAAACCCTGTAGGTCTGAAAGTTTAGCAAACTATTTTTTCATGATAGTCTTTACATATACCTACAAGGTTTTGGAAACCTTGCAGGAATACTACGTCTGACCGCGTGAGGGATAGGAGCTAGCTACCGAAGTAGCGCGGATAGCCCGACCCCGATGCGTTGAGAGGGCGTATAAAGACAAAGTATGTTTGCCCTCTCGACGCATCGGGGTCACGCCCAAATAATAAAAACGAAAAAGTCCATTCATCAAGAACGGACTTTCACATTATTTTTAATTTCTATTTAAAACCATTTTCTGCGTTTGAACAGCATAACGCCACCAACAGAAAGAATAATGGAAACGAAAAGCAGAATCCAGATTCCGTATTTGCTTTCTTCGAGGCCATTTGGGACATTCATTCCGTATAAACTGGCGATTAGTGTTGGAATCATTAAAATGATGGAAATCGAGGTCATTTGCTTCATAATATTATTCATATTATTTGAAATTACAGAGGCGTACGCGTCCATCATTCCGGTCAAGATGTTGCTGTAAATATTGGCGGTATCTTGTGCCTGATTAAGCTCGATTTCTACGTCTTCTAGCAATTCTGGATCATAACTGGCTTTGTGCGCTTTTAGATTCTTGATTCTTTGGAATAAAACGTCGTTGGCTTTTAAGGAAGTGATGAAGAATACGAAACATTTTTCGATCTGAAGCAAGGCTTGCAATTCTTCATTTTTGATTGATTTCTCTAAATTATCTTCGGCCAATTTGATTTTTTGGTTGATTTGTTTTAGGTACTTCAAATACCAAACGCTTGAAGACAAAAGCAGTCTTAGAACTAAATTGAAATTGTCTTCGATTTCGATGTTTTTGCGTCTTGAATATTGCACAAAATCGGCTATGATTTCTGTTTTGTAAAAACTGATGGTGACGCAGATATCGTCTTTAAAAATAACTCCGAGCGGTGCAGTTTGAAAAGGGAGTTTGACATCGCTACTTTTTATTGGGATGCGCATGATGATAAGCGTCCAGCCGTGTTCGATTTCGATACGTGGTCTTTCGTCAATATCTTCGATGTCGTTGTAAAATGCTTCGGGAATCTGAAGTTCTTCTAATAGATATTTTTTTTCTGATTCTGTAGGCGATTCGATGTGAATCCAGCAATTTGAAATCCATTTTTGAATTTCTACCAATCCGTTGTTGTTTGTGTAAAAGGCTTTCATTTCTAGTAACTACGTGTTTATTGCAGCACCTTGAAATTTCAATTGCTGCTTTTAATTAAATACTAACGAATAATAATCGTCCATTTTGGAGAAGTGTTTTTTAAAGTGTTGCAAAAGTATCCTTTATTTTTAGAAGGAAAAAGTTTAAAGTATTAATAATATATTAAAACAGGCGTTTAAGTTTTTTAAACACATAGAAAGTATCCAGTGTTCAGCTTTTAGTGTTCAGTTTAAATAGAGATCCTAGAAAATGCAAATAATTTTAACCGCAAAGTGCGCAAAGATTTTTTTAGGGAAGCCCCGTAAAAGCAGAAAGTTCGCAAAGCTTTATTGATTTAGCTTTGCGAACTTATATTTATAAAACTTAAATTTAAAAATCTTTGCGAACTTTGCGGTTAATTAGACTTTACAATATATGTTTTTGAACCAATATTATTGATTTCTTGCGCTTCTCATTTTACGTGCTAAAAGAGTGTTTTTCAAAAGCATGGCAATGGTCATTGGCCCTACTCCACCTGGAACTGGCGTAATGAATGCTGCTTTCTTGCTTACACCGTCAAAATCAACGTCACCTTTGATCACATATCCTTTTGGGTTTGATGCGTCATCTACACGAGTGATTCCAACGTCGATAACGGTTACTCCGTCTTTTACCATATCTGCTTTTAAGAATTCCGGAACTCCTAAAGCAGTGATAATGATATCGGCATTTTTAGTAAATTCTGCTAAGTTTTTAGTACGGCTATGAGTCAAAGTTACTGTTGAATCTCCAGGATTTCCTTTACGGCTCATTAAGATACTCATCGGACGGCCTACGATATGGCTTCTTCCGATAACTACTGTGTGTTTTCCTGCAGTTTCTACTTTGTAACGCTCTAACAATTCCATAATTCCGAATGGTGTTGCCGGAATAAAGCTTTCCATTTCAAGAGCCATTCTACCAAAGTTGGTTGGGTGGAAACCATCAACGTCTTTATCTGGATCGATTGCTAATAAAATTTTCTGCTCGTCGATGTGTTTTGGCAAAGGCAACTGAACGATGTATCCATCAAGATTATCATCTTCATTTAATTCTTTAATTTTTGCCAAAAGTTCCTCTTCTGTAATTGTTTCTGGTAAAGAAACCAAAGTTGAATCAAACCCTATTTCTTGGCATGATTTTACTTTACTTCCTACATAAGTTAAACTTGCTCCATTATTTCCAACTAAAACCGCTGCTAAATGAGGTACTTTTCCTCCTGCATCTTTTATAGATTGAACTTCTACTGCAATTTCGTTTTTAATGTCGTTAGATGTTTTTTTACCGTCTAGTAACTGCATGTTGTTTTGTTTGTTGTTTGTTGTTTGCTGTCCTTTTTATTTTCAGGTTTTGTTTTAAAAACATTCCCTGTTTATTATTGAAAAAAGTTTCAAATTTCTGTCTCATAACTTGAAACCTGAAACTTGAAACTTTTATTTTTTTTATTTTGGCATTCCTGGCATTCCACCTGGCATTCCTTTCATACCGCCCATCATTTTCATCAGATTTTTTCCGCCTGGCCCCTGCATCATTTTCATCATCTTGCTCATTTGGTCAAACTGCTTCATCAGTTGGTTTACCTGCTCGACTTTAGTTCCCGAACCTTTTGCGATTCTGGCTTTTCTTTTTACGTCGATTAAGGCTGGTTTACTTCTTTCTGCTGGTGTCATCGAGTAGATAATCGCTTCGATATGTTTGAAAGCGTCATCTTCGATCTCTACATCTTTCATGGCTTTTGAAGCTCCTGGGATCATTCCGACAAGATCTTTCATATTACCCATTTTTTTCACTTGCTGAATCTGCGTTAAGAAATCATCAAAACCAAATTCGTTTTTAGCGATTTTCTTTTGAAGTTTTCTTGCTTCTTCTTCGTCAAACTGTTCTTGAGCTCTTTCAACAAGAGACACAACGTCTCCCATTCCTAAGATACGCTCTGCCATACGTTCTGGATAGAAAACATCAATTGCTTCCATTTTTTCTCCAGTACCAACAAATTTAATTGGCTTGTTTACAATCGTTTTGATAGAAAGCGCAGCTCCACCACGAGTATCACCATCTAACTTCGTTAAGATAACTCCATCAAAGTTTAAGATATCATTGAAAGCTTTTGCTGTGTTTACAGCGTCTTGTCCTGTCATAGAGTCGACAACAAACAATGTTTCTTGCGGCTCAATTGCTTTGTGTACACGTGCAATTTCGTCCATCATTTCCTGATCTACTGCTAAACGTCCTGCTGTATCGACGATTACAACATTGAATCCGTTTGCTTTAGCATGTTTGATTGCATTTTGAGCAATTTCTACAGGATTTTTATTTTCTGGTTCTGAGTAAACCTCAACACCTATTTGGTCTCCAACAACATGCAATTGATTAATCGCCGCCGGACGGTAGATATCACACGCTACAAGTAGTGGCTTTTTATTTTTCTTTGTTTTTAAGAAGTTCGCTAGTTTTCCAGAAAAAGTTGTTTTACCAGAACCTTGAAGTCCAGACATCAAGATTACTGTCGGATTTCCTGAAAGGTTTACTCCTGCAACATCTCCACCCATTAATTCGGTAAGTTCGTCTTTTACTAACTTCACCAATAATTGTCCTGGCTGAAGTGTAGTTAATACATCCTGACCAATTGCTTTTTCTTTTACTTTAGCTGTAAAATCTTTGGCAATTTTAAAGTTAACGTCGGCGTCTAATAAGGCACGACGAACTTCTTTTAAGGTATCGGCAACGTTTACTTCTGTAATTTTACCGTGTCCTTTTAATATATGGAACGCTTTATCTAACTTATCACTTAAATTATCAAACATATCATTTTCTTTATATGAAGTGCAAAGATAATCTAATTAGATATTTCAGGCAATTTTTATTTTAAGGTTCAAAGGCACAAAGTGACAGAGTTACAAAGGCTCAAGGTGCAAAGTTTTTTAGCCACGAATTACACTGATTGCTCGAATTATTTTTACGCCTATTTTTTTGCCACGAATTACACTAATTTCTCGAATTTTTTCTCCCGCAGATTAAGCTGATTTATTTTTTAATATAAAAATTGAAAATCTACAAAATAGATATTACGAGACAAATCTGCATTATCTGCCAAATCTGCGAGAAACAAAAAACTTCTCTAAAATAAAAAATCGCGCAAAGACGCAGAGACGCAAAGTTTATTTCACGCAGATTTATATTTCAAAAAATCTAAAATAAAATCTGCTAAAATCTGTAAAATCTGCGTGAAACAAAAAAACTTCGCGTCTTAGCGCCTTCGTGGCATACCCCAAAAAAAAGGCGCAAAAGAAAAAACCTTTGCGCCTTTGTAACTCTGACTAAAATTGGAAGTAAATAAACGGTTGTGATCCTGCAACGGCTGTTGCGTAGACAATCCAGTAAACAAATCCTAAGATTATTGCTTTTACTAATAATGGAGTTTTGTCAAAAACAGATTTCATTCCGTTTGTGAAAGTTTCTGGTAAGAAATGCCAAACGTAACCGAAAAGCATTAATCCGAAAACATTTTTATAACCTAATACAATTGTTTTCCAAAGTTCTGGTTCGAATGTTAACTGGCCGATATTATTAATTACTTGTAGAGCAGTTTCGAAATCTCTTGCGCGGAAAAAGATCCAGCAGAAAACTACAAAATGAAATGTGATTACGATAGAGAAAAAGCGCCAAACGAAATTCGGACTTTTATCTTTTTTAGACGGAAAGAATTCCATAAAAATTTTATGAACTGCCAAAGCTAATCCGTGAAGTGCTCCCCAAACTATAAACTGCGCTCCTGCTCCATGCCACAAACCGCCCAAAAGCATTGTCGTAAACAAGTTGAAGTTTGTTACTAATGTTTGTTTGATTTTGCTTGAAAGTAAAAATGACAAGCAGAAAATCAAAATACTGCTTCCTGCAATGATAAGCGGAATTATACTTTCATTGTAACAAGACATTCCCCAAAGCAATAATCCGAAGAAGAATAAACTCGGGAATAAATATCCTGCGAAAGAACCCGATCTGTTTCCTCCTATCGAAATGTATAAAAAGTCTTTTAACCAAGTCGAAAGTGAAATATGCCATCTTCTCCAGAAATCGGTAATCGAAGTTGATTTATACGGTGTTCTAAAGTTGGCTGGCAATTTAAATCCTAATAATAATGCAATACCAATTGCCATATCTGAATATCCGGAGAAATCGCAATAGATTTGAATCGCATATCCGTAAGAAGCCATTAAGTTTTCAAACGAAGTATAACTCAAAGGTGTATCAAAAACACGATCTACAAAGTTTACCGATATATAATTTGAAATTACGGTTTTCTTAATTAAACCTCCAATAATCAAAAATAGAGCATTGTTTACATCTTGCTTGGTCAGGTTTAATTTTTGATAAATCTGCGGAAGGAAATCTTTTGCGCGAACAATTGGCCCAGCGACTAACTGCGGAAAAAATGAAACGAAAAATAAATATTCGATGTAATTTTTGGTCGGCTTAATTTCTTCACGATAAATCTCAATAATATAACTCATCGATTGGAAAGTGTAAAATGAAATTCCAACAGGAAGGAACACATTATGCAATGCAAAATTTCCGCTGAACATATCATTGTACGTAACAATCAAAAAGTTCATGTATTTGAAATAGCCCAAAAGTGCCAAATTCAAAATCACACTAATTACCAAATACAATTTCTTAACGCCGTCTCTACTTTCCTTGTAAATAATCTGACTCAAGCCATAATCTACTACCGATGAAAGCAATAACAGCAAAAAGTAAATTCCGCTTGACTTATAATAAAAGAAAAGCGAGAAGAGAATAACATACGTTAATCTCAAATAAAATGTTTTGCGTAAAAAACCATACACAAAATAGAAAACCAGAAATAAACCTAGGAATAAACCGGTATTGAATAAAAGTTTTTCGTCGGGATCGTAAACAAACCAACTCTTAACTTGTTCTATTGTAATTGCACCAAAGTTTTGAATAAACCAATTATTAATGCTCTCTATCGTTGTCAATTTACTTCTTTAATTTAAAATTATCGTATGATCTTAAAAATGCCTGAGCAAACAAATTTCCTTGTTTCTCATATCCTTTTTTGGAATAATGAACCCAGTCTGGGCCAATTAATCCCTGTACCTTTAATTGTTTGATTCCGCTCATTCCGCCAAACTCATTGTATAAATCCCAAACAGCAAGATCATCTTTTTGGGCTATATCAATAATTTGTCTTGCATAATTATCAACATAGGTATTTGGTTTTCTTCTTAGCAAAGATGGCGGTGGCGTCATTACAATTATCGGTGCCTCTATTTTCTGCGCTCTTATCTTACTAATAAATTCTCGCAATTCACTAATATACTTTTCTGCATCTAAGTGATCGTAGCTTTCATTTGTCCCTAACGAAAAAACCAGTAAATCTGGATGCAGGGATTTCAATTGTTCAAAAAAGAGCGGATATTTATTGTAATCTGAATATTTCGCTCCGTTCACTCCAATTCCACTATAAATAACGCCTGGAGCATCTTTTTCTAAAACAATTCCGTTTAGCTCATAATCCTTTGCTTCTTTATTCGGAATCAAGAAAATTCGGCTCAAAGCATTCTCCGAATTATAATAATGCGAATAGGAATCTGACTCTATCTCCAACGGAACAAATTCAGACATTGAAACAGTTTTCGCTCTTGTTTCGTTTGTTGCTATTTTTAACGTTCTTCCCGCTCGGATATTATTCGATTTTAAGCGGTTGTCTCTTTTAATTTCAGCAATCGAAACATTGTATTTATCTGCTATTGTACCCAGAACTTCACCTTTTTTAATTTTGTGTGTTATAACCCTTCGTTCTGTAGTCTGAATAGAATTGATTTTTGACGAAACCGCCAAATCAAACATATTCTGATTCTGAGGCGTAATAATTTTTATGGTATTGAATTTATACGAAGGATCTTTTACATTCATCTCTACTACAAATCCGCCTGTATCTCTCCAAAGTCCAATTCCGCTTAACCCCACCGGACTATTTTTAGCTGGGTAAATATTTCTATAACTTTCCCAAGTTCTGTTGGATTTAAAACGCTCGTTGTACGATCCGTTTGTTCTGGCCAATTGATACGGAAATACTAAACCGCGTCCTGCATTACCAAATTTCTGCTGAAGCTTCTTTCTGATTTCATTGGTCATTAAATCACCCTGAATATGCGAATCTCCAATATGTACAATATTGATTTTTTGATTTTTTTGGTCTTCGTTTTTTTCCAGTTTCTTAAAAAAATCACTTAACGCTTTTGCATTATAAATCTGTCCGTCAGAAGGCGCATCAATTACTGCAGAATCTGTTTTTTGAATCATACTTTTTTGTATTGGATGTACGGCTGTTTTTGGAGGTTTTTCATTTGTTGTAAAAAAGAGACAACAAAAGAAAAAAATAAGTTTATTTATCATACGCTATCTTTTGTTACCGAAACGGAATCGGGTCTGGCTTTCCTTACTGGTTTTGGCTTAGTCCCTTCAGCATCTCTTTTTTGTCTGAGTGCTTTATATTCTTCGTAACCCTTATTTAATTGTCCGTAAAGCAAATTACCAATTGCTTTTGCCCCGCGCTGGTTAAAGTGCGTGTAATCCTTATTGGCTTTTGCAGGAACTTCGTCAACCCATTTAATCATAGAGCCGTCTCCTCCCATCAAAGTATATAAATTTACAAAACCAGCCTGCGTTTCAAGTGCATAGTGTTTTTGTGCTTTCATTAATGGCACTACTGCAGAATCTGTTTTCATTTCTAAATCATATTTTGTTGATTTATCAGCTGTAGAAACAATCAAAATTGAAACTCCAGGGAAAGATTCTTTGATTTTATTTACGGTCTTCGTCATTCCTTTTTCATACCAAGAATAATTTTTCGTACCATAATTTAAAACGTTTGTTCCGTAATGTAGAATTATCAGATCGTATTTTAAATTGTTATTAAAAGCTCTCATGACATCGGCATTGAACATCGAAATTGGAAGTCCAGAATTTCCTCTCTGCGAGAAATTATCGACATGAACTCCAGCTCCGTTATCAAAATTAAATCCGTAAATCGGAATAGAATCTGCTTGTACGAAATTTGCTTTAAAAGCTTTTAAACTTCCAGATGAAACTTTCAGCGTGTTTACTAGATTATTTGGAGATAGACTTTTCTTTAGAGTATCTTTTCCTATAATGAAATTTACTTTTCCAGCTTTAGACGAACGTCCATAAAATAAAGTGGCATTGTCTAAAGAAGTAGAATATTTGTTACGCCCAGCTTCATACTGTACCCAAGTTAAATTGGATTTGTCATTTGCAAAAAACACGTGTCCGTTAACTCCAAACGGGCTAGTTGGTCTTTTTACATTTAAATAAGACTGCGTTTTCCAGTTTTTAGAATAAGTTGATTTTACAGAACCTCTCGAAGCAGCAGATTCTGAAGTAATAGGAACAAAACCAACACCGTTTCCACCAAAACGTTCCTGATAATTCGTACGAACGTCTTGAACGATTAAATCTCCATCGGTCATAGAATCTCCATAATAAGCGATTCTAACTTTGCTTTGAGGATTTTTTTCTAATTGGTACAATTTCTCATAGAAAGAAATCAGGTATTGATATCCTTTATAATTTTCGAATGTTTCTGCGGGAAACTCGATTCCTTCCGTTTCGTCAAAAACAATTTTCTGCTGATTTAGTTCTCGTTCGCTTTCGGCAATACTATCCTTATCCAAAGAAAGAGAATCTTCGGCTACAGACTCCAAAAGCAAACTGTCAATTAATATATTTTTAGAATCTAACTTACTCTCCGAAAATATTTTGTCTGGAAGGATTTGCTTAAACCCAATAAAAGCAACCAGCGCTAAAGCAACGATCGCAAAAGACTGAAAAAAATAAGATTTTGTATTCACTTAATAATTATAAAAATATGAGGGACTGCATTCAAAAATTAAACCAATTAAATAATTGTTAACTTATTGCAGAAAATTTTGTGCAAAGATAGAATAACATTTTGTTTCTATTTCATTTTAACAGGAAAGTAGAACAAAAAAAAGAGGTTAGAAAATCTAACCTCTTAAATCAAAAAAAAATAAAAAAAACAAAGCTAATGATTAACTAAATTTTGAATGCAAAGCATTTATTTTAGAATGAAATAATCTTTATATTTTTTAGATTTTTCATTTATGAATTTATTTTAAGATAGCAGACTCCAGAGTAACATTTCCTCTTTCGCTTTTTTCATTTAGCATAGTAAGGAATCTTACTTTGTAATAGTTACCTGCTGCATCTTTAACTACATAAAAACGATCTGTTCTGATGCTTGGCAAAGTAGTAGGACCTCCTCCGTTTCTCCAGTTTGCACCAATTATTCTTTGATCTGTTTCAGAAACTTTAAAGTTATCTTCAACAACTTTTGCTTTTGTAAAATCAGCATAAGATCCACCAGTAGAAACTAAAACTTGATAAACTTTAGATCCTCCTCTTGAATTTGTAGTAATAAAATCAGCATATCCATAAGTTACATCTCCACTACCCATATTTAAATAATTTGTAAATACAGTGAAGTTTAAATCCCATTTTGCTTTTGCTGGTTCAACTGAAACAGTATTTCCAGAAGCTATACTAAAAAATGTAAAGTTATAAGTTGCATCTTTAGAAATTGTTTTTTCCGTAAATGTAGTAGCTCCTAATTCTGCATATTGAATTTTATAACCTGCACCATTTCTTAATATTCTAACTTTTTTCCATCCTCTAGAATCACCATCAACTTCTACTCCACCAGTACCTGCTACTTTTGTGCTTACTGCTGCTCCCATATTCACTAAGTAAACTTTATTATCTGCGTCTGTAGCTGAAATTTCTGCAATAGCTGTTCCAAGTCCTGCACCAGCTCCAGTTAAAACACCAGTTGGGTTATCTACAAAACCATTTGAAGCTGCTGTTGTTCCTGCTCCAACAGTTACATTACTATCAATTTCTTGTGGTAAAGTAATATCTGATGTTTCTAGTTTTTTAACAGCCATTTTAACTGATCCGTTTATTATAACTCTAAAATCACTTCCTGAATAGAAACCAAAATCCCAAGCAGCTCTATTTACAGATGTTGAAATACCTGAACTTAAATCAAGGTAAAGTTGATTTGGCTGATTTGGTCCACCAACACTTGCAGCTAAAGTACCGCCTGTATATGCAGTTTCATTAAAGTTAACCTGAATTGTTTTGTTTTCACCTAGTATTGCATTAATAGAATTACTGCTAATTGTGAAAACTACATTTTTAACCTGTCCTTCAACAGCTTCTTTCAATTTTTTGAAAGTAAAGCTAACAGAAGAAACTCCTTGTGCAAAAGGTACTACGATTGTTTTGGCAGCTACAGCTGGGACTGTTGAAAAATCAGTTCCTTCAACAACAGCATTTTCAGTATAACTTAAAGTCAAAGATCCCGCTGATGAAGTTGGTGCTGCAAAATTAATTACAACTGGTGTTTCAGCGGCAGTCAGATTTAGTGAAGCAGATGCAAAAGCAACAGCATTAACTTCAGCTGTGTTGTTATCATCACTTGAGCATGATGCTAATGACAACACAAAAAGTGATAAAAATAATAGTTTTTTCATTTTATTGTAGTTTATGTTTAAAGATTAAGATTATATGAAAGTTTAATAAAATAAGAGCGTCCATAAGCCAGCATTAAGTCTGATGAACCTGCATGTCCTGCACTCTGATTGGTGTTGGTTTGTGTAACATTAGTAACATTACAGATGTTTCTAGCTCCAATTGTAGCTTCCAATTGGTTTTTAAAAAATCCCTGACGAATAGAAGCGTCTAGCCAATTGCTTGGGTCTATATCCGAAAGAACATACGACGAAGACCCTTCTATAAACTGCTGTGTTTTTCCGTTATATTTATAATAGGCTGAAAAAATAGTTTTCCATTTTGGAAGTTGATAAGAAACGCTACTATTCAAATTAAACGAATACAAAAATTTGTCATCAGAACTAAAGACTTGATTTTCTATTTTTCTTGAAATTCCAACAACCGCGGCTCCAAGATTAAAATTTAGATTGCCAATGTTGAATTGATTCATTGTTGAAAAATTCCACATTTGGTATTTACTAATATTGATATATTGATATTCTGGATTTCCCGTATCTGGGTTAAATTGAATTAAAGCCATATCGATTCTGTCATTTACATTTAAAAAGCTTCCTGCAAATGTGTTTGAAATCCTCAATCCAGAACTTAAAGAAGTTGACTTTTTAAAACTTGCTTCATATGAAGTACTTGTTTCTGGAATAAGATTTTCATTTCCTGTAAAAAAGTGTCCATCGAAGATTAATTTTGAATATAACTCCTCAAAAGTTGGAGTTCTAAATGATGTACCAACTGATCCTCTTAACTCTATTCCTCTATCAAATAAATATCTTAAATTAAGAGAAGAAGCGTATTGGTCTTTAAATCTTGACTGAGCAGAAAATCTTAACCCTGGGCGGACTGAAAACCTGTCTGTTGCCATAATTTCAGAAGAAGCAAAAAAATCATAGTTTTCAAGAGTTTTTCTAACAGGAACAAATAAATTGTTTCCTTCTTGAATCAATGAATACCCTTGATTATTTACAAATTCATAACCTATTTGAAGATCATATTTTTTATTTGTAAAAAAATTGCTCAAAGTTCCTGTTGAATAAAGAACTTCCATTGACTGGTCTTTCACAGTAACATTTTCTTTCTCATTTTTGTTCTGAAAATAGTATTTGAAATTTTCTACATTACGTTCTTGTTTTTGATGCGAAAGAGAAACATTATAGTTTAATTTAGTAAAAAGTTTTCCAGAAGCATTAAGATTATGAAAATATCTATTAGTCATATATCGCATATCATCTGCATAAGTATATGATCCTAAAACAGGATTAAATCCTGATTGCACTGTCGCATTATAATAATCAACATCCTCATCTAAATATTCGAATTTGTAGAAAATTTTAAAATTACCTTTATTATAAGCAATTAATGCATTTCCATTCAATTGATCTTTTGGAAGCCATCTATATCCACGGGTCTGATCGTTTATTTCGTAGTCTTTTCCGTTTTTATCATCCAAGAAACCTTGAAAATCATTACGAGTTGCACCAATACTGGCAAACCAATTATCATTAAAAGTATGAGCTGCTCTTAGTGATTGAATATGACGACCTTCATCAAAAAGTGCATACTCATCTTTAACCGTTTCTTCTTGAATATAGGCATTTATATTCCATTTATTTTGAGAAGATTTTTTGGTAATGATATTTAAAACACCACTTACTGCATTTGCTCCATAAACCACCCCCATCGATCCCTCTACGATTTCAATTCGTTCAACATCATTTAAGTTGATCTGCGATAAATCTGTATTATTTCCTAAACCCGCTTCATTTACTAATGGAATGTTATCCACCAGAATTTTAAAATACTGTGCATCCAACCCAAACAAGGAAACTGTTGATCTTCCGCTTGTTCCACTTGGTCTAACTGTAATATTTAAATACTGATTCAACACATCGGCTAAATTATTCGCAGCTAGATTCTGAATATCCTTACTAGAAATAACACGAACATTAAAAACCGACTTTTTAATCGATTGTGGTTCGAATTGCCCGGTCACAACAACCTCAGACAATTTTTCAGCTGTTTTAATGGTATCTTTTTGCTGTCCGAAAGCATAAGTACAAAATAGAAATCCAGCAAAAAGGGTAATTTTAATTTTCATTATTTTTATTCAATCTTAATAATCGGTGCAAATATATGATTATTTTTAATTGTTCTAAATTAAATTTATATATTTGCGAAAAATTTAAAAACAAAACAATAAGTTATGATTTCAAAAAGCCTTTTTATGTCAGCCGCTTTGGCTTTAACATGTAGTCTTGGATTCAGTCAGGACAAGAAACAACAAGACATTAAGTCAATTAAATCGATGTGTGGTTGTTACGAGGTAAAGTTTAATTTCACAGAAACTTTCTCTTATCCAAAAGATACTCTTACTTACAAACCTTCTGAAACTAAACATGAATCTGCTTTAGAATGGGTAGAATTATTAGAAGATACTCCAAACAAAATTGTAATGCAGCACTTATTGATTGTAAGTGACGATATGATTATCAAACACTGGAGACAAGATTGGTTATATGAAAACACAGACTTATATTCTTTCGACAAAGGAACTTCTTGGAAATACAAAAAATTAGATAAAAAAGCCGTTAAAGGTCAATGGACTCAAAAAGTTTACCAAGTAGATGATAGTCCTCGTTACGAAGGTTCTTCTACATGGGTACATGTTGACGGAAAAGATTATTGGGAAAATGTTGCAGATGCACCGCTTCCAAGAAGAGAGCAGACAAAACGTAACGATTACAATGTTTTGAAAAGAAGAAACATTCACGAAATCACTGCTACAGGATGGAACCACGAGCAAGACAACGACAAATTGGTTCGTGACGATGCTGGAAAAGATGTATTGTTAGCTCAAGAAAAAGGATTTGACGTTTACACTAAAGTTCCAGACATTAAATGTCAGGCTGCTCAAAAATGGTGGGTTGCAAACAATGCTTTATGGAAAAATGTTCGTGATAAATGGCAAACTTTATTTGACAGACATAAAGACTTAAACTTAGAGGCTAAAGTAGATAGAAAAGCACTTTACTCTTTATTATTTGATTTAAAACCAGATACTGCAAAAGCAGAAACAGATAAAATCATTGACAAATTTGTTAAGTAATTAGAATTAGTTGTTATAAAAAAGCCGGAAGTTTTGAGACTTCCGGCTTTTTTTTTGGCATTTTAGCAACGTTTATTTTATATGTGTTAAGATTTAAACTTCTTATTCTTTTAGGCTTATTATAAAAGTTTACAATTCATTTTGAATAACCAAAGGATTTGCATCAATTTCAACTTTTGGAATCAACCATTGCCATCTTTTATCTGAAGGCGCTACAGCAACCACTCCATTTGTAATTCCTAAATCATGATTTGAATTAGTTCTATTCAATGGGGAATTAGTTCTTTTTAAATCATAAAATCTAAAACCTTCTCCCCACAATTCAATTCTTCTTTGAAGTAAAATTTCATCAACTAGAGCCTGCCCTGAATTTGTAGATAAGGTGTAAGAAGGGTTTCTTGTTTTTTCAAATTCAAAAAGCACAGTAGCTGCATCTGCATTTCCTAATCTTGCTTTTGATTCTGCTTCTATTAAATACATTTCAGCAACACGCATATATGGCACATCGCATCTGCTGTCTCCTGCACTTACGGCTAAAAATTTCTGGCTGGTATAAGGAAACTTAGCAAAGTTTGAAGGCAATCCCAACGCTGTATGCTTTCCTGTTTTGTCAAATATTGTAGAACGAACATCAGTAGAAGGAATCAAATCATACAATTTGCTATTGATTGCCTTTGGACAAGAGCGAATAACAGTTGAACTGAAATTTCTAGACATATAAGCACCAAAATTTGCAAAATATGCTGTTTGAACTTCATTAATATGACTTCCCCACATCCATTCTCTATTATTATAATCATTAAAACCTAGACCATATTCTGCCACTGGCATTAGAGTCTTTCCTGTTCTGGCTTTATTGGCATAATCAGCCGCAATTGACCAATTTCCTTGAGTCAAAGCTACTCTAGCTTTTAAACCTTGTGCTACTGCCAAATCCAAATGCGAATTATTTGGTTTTGTATAACCCGCTAATAAAACATTTGCTTCGTCCAAATCTTTGTTAATTTGAGCATATACTTCTTCAACAGTTGAACGCGGAAATTTATCATTCCCAACAGTTAAGATAATTGGCACACCAAGTTGAGAATTTACACTACCACTTTCATATCTTTTACCAAACAACTGCACCAATTGATAATGGCAAAACGCTCTGTAAAGTAAAGCTTGTCCTTTTACAATCTTCTTATCAGCATTAGATCCAATTGCTGAATCAGTCGCATTTATTATTGTATTGGCATTTCTAATGATTCTATAATAGGTTCTATAAGCAAAACGAATTTCTGTAGAATTCTCATTGTTCATTGCGCTCCAATTATACATTGTCAAAAACCATCCATTTGTAATTGGGAAGACAACATCATCACCAGCAATATCAGTTTGTTCCATAAGACCTCCCAAGCCTCCCTGACTCTGATCTTCATAACTAATATATAAAGATCGATGAATCCCATTCAAAAGAGTCATTAAATCAGTAGTTGTATTTGTTGCTCCCTCATAGTCCACAAATTCGGTTGGCTTTTTATCTAAAAAATCGTCAGAACAAGAGCCTAAAAAAGTTAAGACTATAAATGCGAATAGTAATTTTATATAATTTGATTTCATAATATTAAAAATTTAAATTCAGTCCTAATGAAATTACTCTCGATGGTATATATCTATTTTGAGTCGTTCCATTGAAAGTTTGAGTTGGATCCATTCCTTGACGTTTTGTAAACAGCATTAAATTTTCACCGTTGATATATATTGAAGCATTATCAATTTCGAATTTTGATATAAACTCCGAAGGCATTTTATAAGATAAATTAACTTGTCTTAACGATAAATAATCAGAACCTATTAACCATCTGTCAGAAGCCGCGCTTGATGGAGTATTTCTATTAACATCCAATCGAGGAACATCAGTTATATCGCCAGGATTTTGCCATCTTCTAAAGATATCCGTACTTAAAGCAGATCCATAATTATTTCCCGTATGCATTAAAACTGAATAATTAGTATCGTACATTTTACCTCCTATTTGATACGCGCATACAACATCCAATTGAAGTCCTTTATATTTAAATGTATTTCCAAAACTTCCAAATAAATCTGGAATAGCTGAACCTGCATAATGGTACAGTGCTTTATTTTGATCTGTAGTAACATTTACACCATTTACAACTCTCATTGAAGCATCGCTTGTATTTACAAATTTTGGATCCGCTACAAATAGCGCATATCCGTCTGAAGGATCTACACCATACCAGTCTCTTAACCAATAATCATATATTGAATGACCTACTGAGAGTTTTTTAGTCCCATCAATAATTTCTCCTTGAGGAAGTTTTGTAATTTTATTATTAATTGTTGACGCATTAATATTCAGGCTCCAGGAAAAATCATTTGTTTTAACGATGACACCATCTAATGAAATTTCAAATCCTTTATTGACCATAGAACCAATATTTTCCACTCTATTATCTAAACCAGAAGACAATGGATTAGGCACAGAAAAAATCAACCCGTCAGTATTTCTATTATAATACTCGACACTCCCTTTTAATCTGTTTTTGAATAAACCAAACCCTATTGCAATATCCTTTTGAGTATTTACCTCCCATTTTAAATCGGTTGCAGCCGCAGCATAAGTTATAATACCGCCCTCACTTCCATTATCATTACCTAAACTATAAGTAGGCTGGCTGACATAATAATTTAAGCCATTAATTTTTGAACCAGCATCATTCGTATTGCCAATTATATGAGAGTCATTTCCAACTTGCCCAATTGAGGCTCTTAGTTTTAAATCACTAATCCAAGAATAATCTTTTAAAAAATTTTCTTTAGAAATTACCCACGCTCCACCTAAAGACCAGAAATTACCCCAACGATTATCTTTAGCAAATTTTGAAGATCCATCTCTTCTTAATGATGCTGAAAAAATATACTTACTCATATAATCATAACCTGCTCTTGAAAAGTATGATTCTGTTGCATAATTTCTTGTAAAAGAAGTTAAACCAGTAGTTGTTGCATAATTGACAAACTCTATGATATCTGGAGCCACTTGACCTGTTTTACTACTGCTGGTCCAGTTTGTTTCATAATCGAAACTTTCATGTCCCAATAATATATTGAATGAATGTTCTCCAATTTTCTTCGAATAATTCAATAATTGATTATATGTAATTCCTGTTAGGATTTTATCTTCTTTTGCCATCAAGCCAGTTGGTGCTCCGTCTCCAATTTCAGTATTATAAGAATAGGTTCTATTTCTATATGTTTTGTCGATAGATGCATTTGTTGTAAATTTTAAATCCTTAGTAAATGAAATTTCAAAAAAAGTTCTAGCCGAAAGAGCTAATCCTTTTACGACATCGGTATCATTTAAAGTTTCGTAAACAACATTACGTCCGTTTGAAGCTCCTGATCCACGAACAGTAGAATAAACGCGATTACCATTAACATCTAAAACATAATCGCCATTTGATGCATGATCGAAAACAGGATAAATTGGCCCCATTGTTCTTATTGTTCTAAATGGATTCTTAAATGAGCTTGTATTTTCGACTCCATCAGTTCCTAATTTTGAATTGGTTAAAGTTCCCGATATGTTTACGCCTGTTTTAAACCATTCTTTTAAACTTGTATTTAGGTTTAATCTTCCCGTTGTTCTTTCGAAGCCAGATTTTTGTATATATCCTTCTTCATCCAAATAGCCTAATGATGCAAAATAGTTGGATCTTTCAGATTTTCCTTGATAAGAAAAATCTACATTTTTACGAACTCCCGCTCTTTCCAATTGTTTAGCCCAATCAAGATCTTGAGGATACAACAACTTTGCATCAGGATTTAATTTTCCGTCTGTTCCAACTATACTCCCGCTTGGAACATTAAATGGGTTTGTAACTAAAACGACTGGAACTCTAGAAGATGCATAAGCATTTGCTGCATCAATTTCTGTTTGATTACCCATCGGACGACTATTTCTAATAGCTTCCCATTCTAATGGATAATAATCTAGGGCATTTACTCTTTTATAATCTTTAATAGATCGGGAGGTCATTCCTGTACTTAAATTAAGTGAGAATTTATCCTTTTGTGATTTCCCTGATTTTGTAGTAATAATAATTACTCCATTTGCTGCTTTTGAGCCATATAAAGATGTAGAAGAAGCATCTTTTAAAACGCTTAAACTTTCAATATCGCTTGAATTTAAATTACTGATGTCGCCAGCATAAGGAACACCATCTACAATGTATAAAGGAGTATTTGATCCATTAATCGAGCTAAAACCTCTAATTCTAATTTCGGGAGCAGCACCTGGTTGTCCCGCAGAACTTTGAATTTGAACTCCTGATGTTGAACCTTCCAAAACAGACAATGCATTTGTCAAAGGTCTATTTTCGAGTTGTTCGGATTTTATTTGAGTAGCTGATCCGACATAAGAAGTCTTTTTTGCCGTCCCATATGCGACAACCACAACCTCATCTAATTCTTTTCCGTCTTCTTGCATTTTAGCATTTAGAACAGAACCAGAACCGACAGTTAAACTAACATCTTTGAATCCCATGTAAGAAAAGGTTAAAACATCACCAGTTTTTGCTGTTATGATATATTTACCATCCAAATCCGATTGAACTCCATTTTTGGTGCCTTTAATCATTACGTTTACACCCGGAATTGGTCCGTTTGCATCTGAAACCACTCCCGTAACTTTTTTCTCCTGAGCAATGCTAGACTGCAAAATCAGAATAAAAAAAAGCATCATAAATCCTTTTAATTTTTGTTTCATTATTTTTTGTTTTTTAATTACGGGGCGAACTTAAAAAATTAAAATAATTTTAACAAGTGTTAAATTACTTTTAACTAAATAAAATATACAATTAATATTACAAATAAAATTTAGAAGACTTAAAAGAGAAGCCACTACGTTTAAAAACGAAACAAGTAAAGGTGAGGCTTAAGAATAAAAACCATCTATAATAGACGGTTTTTCTTTTATTCTGTATCATTTTTCAACTAAGAGATTACTAATTCAAAATAGTTAAAAATGAACAGTAGAACTGACTTAAAAAATCTATCACCTATTATCGTAATTCTTACAAAAGCCGGTGCAAAATTACTTTCAAATTATAGTGTAAAAAGGGTCTACGAGCCAAAAAAACAATAAAAAAAGCCAATAGTCATTAAACTATTGGCTTTACTTTCTCTGGTATTTTAAACTCTTACATTCTCTCAGGAACTTCAATTCCTAACAATTGCAATGCAGATTTAATTACTTCGGCAACTTTTTGAGAAAGCTGCACTCTGAATATTTTTTTAGTTAAATCAACTTCACCTAAAATGTGTACTGACTGATAAAAAGAGTTGTATTCTTTTACTAAATCATAAGTATAATTTGCAATTAATGCCGGACTATGATTTTGAGCTGCATTTTGAATTATTTCTGGGAAAAGCTCGGTTTGTTTTAGCAATTCTTTTTCTTTTTCGTGCAATTCATCAATTTCAATTTTAGTATCAAAATCAAAATCTGCTTTACGAATTATCGATCGAATTCTAGCGTATGTATACTGAATAAATGGTCCTGTATTTCCTGCAAAATCTACAGATTCTTCTGGATTGAACAAAATACGTTTTTTAGGATCAACTTTTAAAATGTAATATTTCAAAGCCCCTAAACCAATTGTTTTGTACAGTTTTGCTTTTTCTTCATCAGAATAGCTATCCAATTTCCCTAAATCTTCTGAAATTTGTCTTGCTGTATCCGTCATGTCTTGCATCAAATCGTCAGCATCTACAACTGTTCCCTCACGGCTTTTCATTTTTCCAGACGGAAGATCAACCATTCCGTAAGACAAATGATATAGACTTGAAGCCCAGTCAAAACCTAGCTTTTTCAAGATTAAGAATAATACTTTAAAGTGATAATCTTGTTCATTTCCAACCGTGTAAACCATTCCTCCAACATCTGGCATGTCTTTTACACGCTGAATTGCTGTTCCGATATCTTGTGTCATATAAACTGCAGTACCGTCAGAACGCAAAACAATTTTACGGTCTAAACCTTCGTCAGTCAAATCAATCCAAACAGAACCGTCTGGATCTTTTTCAAAAACACCTTTATCCAAACCTACTTGCACAACATCTTTACCTAATAAATAAGTGTTGCTTTCGTAGTAATATTTATCAAAATTAACTCCAAGATTAGTATAAGTTGTAGCAAAACCTTCATAAACCCATTCGTTCATTTTTTTCCAAAGTGCAATTACTTTTTCGTCGCCAGCTTCCCATTTCTTAAGCATGTCTTGTGCTTCGATAATGATTGGCGCTTGTTTTTTTGCTTCTTCTTCTGTTTTACCCGTTTCGATTAAACCATTAATTTCACTCTTGTAAGCTTTATCAAACTCTACATAATATTTACCAACCAGTTTATCTCCTTTTAAACCAGAAGTTTCAGGGGTTTCTCCGTGTCCGAATTTCTCCCAAGCCAGCATCGATTTACAGATATGGATTCCTCTATCGTTGATAATTTGAGTTTTGTATACTTTTTTACCCGAAGCTTTTAAAATCTCTGCAACAGAATATCCTAACAAATTGTTACGAACATGCCCTAAGTGCAAAGGTTTATTGGTGTTTGGAGAAGAATATTCTACCATTACCGCTTTTTCAGCAGGATTTGGCTCAACAAATCCGAATGGTATTTGGTCTTTTATTCCGTTAAAGAAATTTACATAGTAGCTATCTGAAATTACAATATTCAAGAAACCAGAAACTACATTAAAGCGAGCCACTTCAGAAACATTTTCAACGAGATAGTTTCCAATTTTATTTCCCAGTTCGGCCGGATTACTTTTAATCACTTTCAATAAAGGAAAAATTACCATTGTAATATCGCCTTCAAACTCTTTTCTAGTAGTTTGAAACTCGATTTTATCAACAGTAACATCAAATAATGCTTGTATTGCTTTTTGTATAGAAGGTGTAAGAATTTGTTGTAATGACATGTAAACTTATTTTAAAGTGAGCAAAGATACTGCTTATTCATCAATTAGAGAAAATCAAAAACATATTAAATTCAAGAAAAGAGTTTCAATTTGATAAAAAAGCACATTTTTTAATTGTTAAAATTATCAAAAAATCAAAAGCCTAATCTCTTACAAAACAGCCAATGAGAAAAAATTTATTCTTTTTTCTAGAATTTCTTGTAACATATCAAATACAATCGAGTCTTACTTAGTGACTTCAATTTTTATTGAGGTCAAGAAAAAACAAAAAAAAGAAAAACTAACAAAACAAAATCATCATCAATCAAATCAAAAATAATCATTAAAAAAATCATGAAATTAAAATTCTTTCTGTTTGCATTATTGGGGATAATCGCAACAGCACAGGCCCAGAATACGGGAAGTATTTCTGGAAAAATTACAGAAAAGTCAAACAATGCGCCGATTTCTTACGCTACGGTTTCACTTAAAGAAAATGGAAAAGTAATTACCGGAGTAAATACAGACGATAATGGAGATTTTTCATTTAAAAATGTTGCTTTAAAAAGTTATACGATCGAAATTCAATATATTGGATTTAGAAAATATATTGGTTCTGTCCTTTTAAGCGAAAACAAAAAAACGGCAACTGTAAATGTTTCTCTAGAAGAAGAAGCAACGCAGTTAAAAGGGGTAAACGTTATCGCAGAACGTTCGACAATTGAACAAAAAATTGATAGAAAGGTAGTGAACGTTGGAAAAGATTTAACAACTGCCGGAGCTTCAGCATCGGATATTATGAATAATATTCCTTCTGTGAATGTGGATCAGGACGGAAAACTTTCGCTTCGCGGAAATGACAATGTTCGTGTACTTATTGACGGTCGTCCTTCTAATATTGATCCTGCTCAATTACTGAAACAGATTCCGTCAACTTCTATCAAAAAAATTGAGCTGATTACCAATCCAAGTGCGAAGTATAATCCAGAAGGAATGTCTGGAATTATCAACATTATTTTGCATAAAAATGCAAATACTGGTTTTAACGGAACATATAGCGGTGGTATTACTTTTGGAAAAACGGCAAAATACAATCAGTCTTTAGATTTAAACTATAAAACTGGTAAAGTAAATTTCTTTGGAAACGTAGGACAGAATTTTGGAAAGTACCAAAATGATGGATTTATCCAAAGATTTGATCAAGATATCACTCAAAATATTGATGTTTTGAATGACAACGAATCGTATTTATACAAAATTGGAATGGATTACTTAATTGATGACCATAACACTTTATCTATTTATACGAACCAAAACAGATCTGACGGCGAAGGCTTTGTAGATACTGATATTGATTACAATAATGTAGCAAATTCTGATATTTCTAATATCTTTCAAAAATCTAAATATTGGGGGCCAGATCGAGTTGGAACTTATAATTTGGCATACAAACACATTTTCAAAAAAGAAGGACATACTTTAGATTTTGAAGCCAATTATAGCGACAACAAAGAAACGCAACATGCTTCTTTTGATACTCAAACGACCAATACTGACAACACCTCTTCAGATGTTGCCTACAATGATTTCTTAGAAGGAACTAGAAAATTAAGCACCATAAACGTTGATTATGTTAATCCGTTAAACGAAAAAACGACTCTTGAAGCTGGAGCAGAAGCAAGAATCACGAGAACAGGAAACGACTACACAACTGGAAACCCGTTACTTCCTGTTGCAGATCAAACTTCTCATTATACTTATGACACAGACATTTATTCTGCTTATGTAACTTTTGGGCAAAAATTTAAAAAATTCAGCTATCAATTAGGAGCTCGTTTTGAAAGTTATAAAGCTCAGGCAAACTTAAATTACGGCCAAACTACATTTGACGATGATTACATTACCTTGTATCCATCTGCTTACTTAACGTATAACTTGAATGAAAAAAATACTCTGCAATTCAGCTACAGCCGTCGTGTAGACCGTCCGAGTTTAGAGCAGACAAAACCTATTCGTGAATTTGCCACTCCGTTGGTTACTTCTTTAGGAAATCCAGAATTAAGACCTCAGTTTACAAACTCTGTTGAAGTAAATTATACTAAAACTCTTGAAAAAGGAAGTTTTACAGCTGGTGTTTTTGTGAGAAGCATCAACGATCAAATTAGCAGAATTTTATATCCTGATCCAGCAGATCCTAACAAAGAAAAACAGATTATGACGTTTACAAACTACGATCATAATACTGCTTACGGATTTGAACTTTCATTCAATTATAAAATTACAAAATGGTGGGATATTCAGCCGTCTATTGATTTTTCAAGCATTAATCAGCAAGGTATTGTGTTCTTATATGATCCTGCAACTAATACAAGTAATCCTGTTGATCGTAAAATTACAGTTGCTGCTTTCAACGGACGTATGAACTCTAACTTTAAAGTAAATAAACGTTTAAGTTTCTTAGCTTTCGGATTCTATAGAGGTGCTACAGACGGTCTTCAAAACAATAGCCATGAAATGTATAAAATGGATATTGGTACACGTTATACATTGCTAGACAATAAAATGAATTTAAGTGTTCGTTTTAATGATGTTTTCAATACTATGAAATATGCTTTTGACACGATGTATCCTTATCCGCAAGCGGGTCAGTTTAAGTGGGAAAGCCAAACTGTATATGTTGGTTTAACGTATAACTTTGGAGGTGCAAAAATCAAAAATTTACAGCGTAAACAAAGAGAAGATAACACTAATAAAGGTGGCGGCGGAATGTTTTAATACCGCTTTTATTAGCAGATTTTAATAGTTCTTGTAGAAAAAAAAATCCTGGAGTATGCCAACTCCAGGATTTTTTATTTTTATGTAATTATAAAAAATTACGCAATTCCTTTATTTCTTCTGGATTTGCCGTTTCTGAATCGTCTGTAATTGCAGACGAATGATAAAAAGTCAAATCTAATTTTTCTTGCAGTAATTTGATATTCGAAGATCTCAGCCCTCCGCCCGGCATAATTTCTATTCTGTCGCCAGCCAATTCCTGAATTCTTTCTAAAGCTAAAATTCCTTCTTCAACATTCACTCCTTGGCCAGAAGTTAAAATTGTTTTGAAACCGCAGTCAATAATTGATTCGAGCGATTTTTCAGGATTTTTAACTACATCAAAAGCACGATGAAATGTACATGAAAGCGGATGCGCTAAATGCACTAATTCTTTATTTTGCTTTTTATTTATTTTTCCATTTTCCTTCAGAATTCCGAAAACAAAACCATCTACGCCAAGTTTTTTATATTGCTTAATATCTTGTTTCATTTCTGTAAGCTCTTCATCAGAATAAACAAAATCACCGCCACGAGGTCTGATGATTACATGCATTTTTATATTTAGGCTTTCGCGAACTTTCACCACCAAAATTGAGTTTGGAGTAGTTCCTCCCAATTTCATATTTTCACAAAGTTCAATTCTGTCCGCGCCGTTTGCTTGAGCAATTAATGCCGATTCATAATTAAAACAAGCTATTTCTAATTGATTTTTTTTCATTTTTATTGAAATAAGTTTATTCTCAGAGACCTGACAGGTTTTAGAAACCTGTCAGGTCTACACCGCAATTTATAAAAAAAAACCTGCTCCAAATAAGAAGCAGGTTAAAAAAAATATATAATGTAAGATGATTATTTTACCATTTAATAATAGCACTTGCCCAAGTGAATCCGCTACCGAAAGCTGCTAGAACTACAGTATCTCCAGATTTGATTTTTCCTTGTTCCCAAGCTTCAGTCAAAGCAATCGGAATAGACGCTGCTGTCGTGTTTCCGTATTTCTGAATATTGTTATGAACTTGGTCGTCTGTTAATTTGAATTTATTTTGAATGAATTGCGAAATTCTCAAATTCGCTTGATGCGGAATTAGCATGTCGATATCTGAAACCTGAAGACCATTTGCTTCCAATCCTTCATTGATTACTTCAGCAAAACGAACTACAGCATTTTTAAATACAAATTGTCCATTCATGTAAGGATAATAACTTTCGTCGTTCGGATCATTATCAGCAATAATATCTGTCACCCAGCGCGCTCCCATTCCTGGCGCTTGCAAAGCCAATTCTTCTGCGTGTTCTCCTTCTGAATGCAAATGTGTAGATAAAATTCCTTTCGTCAAATCTTCTTCACGGCTTAAAACTGCAGCTCCTGCTCCATCTCCGAAAATTACAGAAACTCCACGTCCGCGAGTTGTCATGTCCAATCCAGTAGAATGAACTTCAGAACCAATAACTAAAATGTTTTTATACATTCCAGTTTTAATATATTGATCTGCAACAGAAATTGCATAAACAAAACCAGAACATTGGTTTCTAACATCTAATGCTCCAACTGTTCTTAAACCCAAATCTCTTTGAACCAAAACACCTGGTCCTGGAAAATAATAATCTGGACTTAATGTAGCAAAAACTACAAAATCAATATCTTCTTTGGCAACGCCAGAACGCTCGATTGCAATTTTAGCTGCTTTTACTCCCATTGAAGTAGTAGTGTCTTCTCCACGGATAATGTGTCTTCTTTCCTGAATTCCAGTTCTTTCCTGAATCCATTCATCATTGGTATCCATTATCTTAGACAAATCATCGTTAGTCACCACATTTGAAGGCACATAATATCCTAAACCAGCTATTTTTGAATGATACATAATCTATTATTATTTATTAAAAAATTGGATTGCAAATTTACGCATACTTTAAAATATACGTACACAAAATACTATTTTTTTCGTTATTAGCAATTTAATATATTTTAATTCTACGGTGACTTATCATCATTTACTTCTCGAAAAGGCAATTTTAATACGCAAACATTGAAAAAAATTAAAAATCAGGCTCAAGATGTAACAAGACAAAACTATCTTAGACAAACATTTTGAATACCAATTTTACAAACCCATAAAATTCAAACTATGAAATTAAAGGTTACACTGTTTTTATTTTTAAATATAAGCTTTTTCTCTTTCGCACAAGAGAATCTAACTTATCAAAAACCTTCAAAATCTATTTTAGATTTGGCAGATTACCAAAGAGCTCCTTCCGTATCTATGGATACAAAAAAAGAAAATATGCTTTTAATGTACCGCAATACTTATAAAACGTTAGATGACCTAAATCAAGACGAGGTTCGTTTGGCAGGTTTAAGAATTAATCCCGTTACTAATATTTCGAGCACAGTAACTTATCTAACTAACCTTAAACTACGAAAAATAAGCGGTAAAGAAGAAATCCAAATTAAAGGATTGCCTGATAATCCAAAAATAACAAACATTCTTTGGTCGCCAAATGACAAAAAAATCCTTTTCTCGCACACTACCAATTCTGGTGTTGAACTTTGGGTTTTAGATGTGGCTACAGCACAAGCTACAAAACTTACAGAGGCCAGAGTAAATGCCAATCTTGGAAATCCGTTTAGCTGGTTTTTAGATAGCGAAACCATCTTAGTAAAAATGCTTCCTAAAAACAGACAGCCTCTTTTAGATTCTAAAAAAGATCTGCCAACTGGGCCAATTATTTCAAACACTTCGGGAGAAAAATCTCAAAACAGAACGTATCCTGATATGCTTAAAAATAAAAATGACGAAGTTAATTTTGAAAACTGCATCACTTCTGAATTATACAAAGTAAAATTAAACGGCGACGCTTCTTTATATAAAGCAGCTGCGATGTATTTTGGAGAGAAAATCTCGCCAGATGGCAATTACATTATGCTGACTACAATTCAAAAACCGTTTTCTTATGTAGTGCCTTTATATAGATTTCCGTCTAAAACTATTGTTTACGATTTAAGCGGAAGAGAAATTAAAACGGTAAACGATGTTCCTCTAAACGAAATTATGCCAAAAGGTTTTATGGCTGTTCGCAAAGGAAAAAGAGAAATGGCTTGGAGAAATGACAAACCTGCAACATTGTCTTATGTTGTAGCTTTAGATGAAGGAGATCCTGCAAATAAAGTTGATTTTAGAGATGAGATTTTTCTTTGGGATGCACCTTTTGACAAAGAAGCGACATCTTTAGCAAAAACACCACAGCGTTTTAGTGATATTATTTGGGGGAATGACGATTTAGCTATTCTTTCAGAAGAATGGTACGACACTAGAAACACTAAAACATTTTTGATAAATCCTTCAAACCCAAGTCAGCAGCCGAAACTGATTACAGATAGAAATTCGCAAGATGTTTATTCAGACCCTGGAGTTTTTGAAACGAGAAAAAATGCTTACAATAAATATGTTTTAGCAATCGAAAAAAACAATCTTTACAGAATTGGCGAAGGTTATACTAAAACTGGGCAATTCCCTTTTGTGGATGAATTCAATCTGGAAACTTTAAAATCTAAACGCATTTATACGTCTTCTTATAAAGACAAAAAAGAAGATATTTTAGAAATTGAAGATTTTAAAACCGGAAAAGTCTTGGTTCAGATACAATCTAAAACAGAATATCCGAATTACTATTTCAGAAATATCAAAAAACAAAACAGCTTAACACAAGTTACCGATTTCAAAAATCCGTTTGAAAGCATTAAAAATGTAAGCAAAGAAGTTATTAAATATAAACGTAAAGATGGCTTGGAACTTTCAGGAACTTTATATCTTCCTGCTGGTTATGATAAAGCAAAAAAAGAAAAATTGCCGCTATTGATCTGGGCTTATCCTGCAGAATATAAAGACAGAAACAGTGCTTCGCAATCGACGCAAAATTCTAACGAATTTACATTTCCTTATTATGGATCATTTGTGTACTGGGTTACAAAAGGATATGTGGTTTTAGACGACGCAGCATTTCCAATTATTGGAGAAGGAACTACAGAACCAAATGACAACTTTGTTTCGCAATTAGTTGATAATGCAGCAGCGGCGATTGACGCTGTTGATGCTTTAGGTTATATTAATCGCAAAAAAGTGGCTGTTGGAGGACATTCGTATGGAGCATTTATGACGGCTAACTTATTAACGCATTCTAATCTTTTTGCCTGCGGAATTGCAAGAAGTGGCGCTTACAACAGAACTTTAACGCCATTCGGATTTCAATCTGAACAAAGAAATTATTGGGAAGCTCCAGAAGTCTACAATACCATGTCTCCTTTTATGAATGCAGAAAAAATGAAAACTCCAATGTTATTAGTTCACGGAGAAGCAGATAACAATCCTGGAACTTTTACTTTGCAGACAGAACGTTATTTTCAAGCATTGAAAGGTTTGGGAGCGCCAGCAAGAATGGTTATTCTGCCAAAAGAATCGCATAGTTATGTTGCCAAAGAAAACATTCTTCATTTGCTTTGGGAACAAGATCAATTTTTAGAAAAATATCTGAAAAATTAATTTCATTTTATTTTCAAAAGCAAACCCGACAAGTTTCAAAAACCTGTCGGGTTTATTATTTAACGCCAGCAATTATCTTAATTATCTAATTGGCACATTTTCTAATTATAGATAATTCAAAGCCAGAAACACTTCCTGCTCAAGCGGTAAATCTATTTCACTTTCAAAGAAAATTAATTGCCTTTTATAAACAGTTTCAATTAAATAATGGCTTCCTCTAAAATAAGTTCTTCTGATTTTAACCATTAATCGAGACTCTGAAACCATTTTAAACTGATGCGGATAAACCAAAGTTTTATGGGTTTCGTCTTGATAGTCTAATAATAAATGCGTCGGAATTTCATTTACTTCTCCAAACAAAGAAGCAACATATTTTATTTTTGGATCTTCATATATTTTATTCGGATCATCTTTTACTAATACTTCCCCATTTCGCATCACGATTGCCTGATCTGCAAAAGACAAAGCATCTGTACTATCGTGCGTTGCAATAATACACGTAATCCCCTTTTGTTTTAAGTAACGAAACAAATTACGACGAAGCGCATTTTTTCTGAAAGCATCAATCTGACTGAAAGGCTCGTCTAGCAAAATCACTTCTGGTTCTAAAGCTAAAACTCTTACCAAAGCCACTCTCTGCTGCTGTCCTCCACTTAAGAATTTGGTCTTAACATTTGAAAACTGATCCATTTCTACCATTTCTAATAATTCCTGAACACGAAGTTTTTTCATGTTGGCAAAACCATTGGATAGAAACTTACCTACGTTTTCTGCAACCGTTTCATAAGGAGACAAATCAAAATCTTGCGCCAAATATTTCATATAGGGCATTCCTGGAATCAAATTAAACTTTGGCCCCAAAACTGGCTTGTTCTCATAGAAAATCTTTCCCTCGTCCAGATCGTAAAGCCCATATATAAGCTTGAGCAGCGTGCTTTTTCCGCAGCCACTCTCGCCGATAATGGCAATATTCTGGCCTTTTTCAATAGAAAAAGAGATGTTTTTTATAACGGGGCTTTCGGTGTACGAAAAAGATATATTTTGTATGTCGAGCATGAGTTGTAATATGAGACGTCAAATTTACAATGTTTAATTTCTAAAGTCAAAAAAAAGCTGCTTCAATTATGAAACTCTTCCTAAGTAAGTTTATTGTCAGAAAAATAATTTAAAAATTAACATTATAATTTTATTTGTAATCTTTTTTTTACTTTATTTGCCTAGAATTAATAAATTGCATTATGAAAAAATTGCTCCCGTTAATAGTATTGTTTTTTGCATCATATAAAGTTGAAGCAGCGTGGTTTACTTCTATAGAAGATGCACAAAAAGTAGCTTTAAGCACAAACAAACTAATACTTGTAGATTTTACTGCAAAATGGTGCGGCCCTTGCAAGCAAATGGATTTAAGTTCTTGGAATGATGTCCAGATTCAAACCATTCTTGAAAATTTTGTAACCTTAAGATAGATGTCGATGTGCATCGGGACATTGCTTTTAAATACCAGATTAGGCTTCTTCCCAGTATTTTTATTATTGATCCTAACGGAAAAATTATTCATCAATTTACAGGTTATCAAACTGCTTCTGATTTAAAAAGAGAATTAATACAATATAGTTTATCTACAGAATATTTAGCCACAGAATTAATTGGTTTTTACCAAACTCAAAAATACAATACAGCTATTCGGATAGCACAGAAATATTACAATTATTCTCTATTAGTAAATAATAATATTAAAGGAAGAATAGTTCGTGTTGCTAATGAATACTTAAAAGACGCTAAAGATGAATTAAAGAAAAGCGATGAAAACTATTTGCAAAAGAAACAAAAACTTGAGCTTTTAGTCCTGTACGAATTAGCATATCGCTTTGATTTTGAAAAGCTCAACAAAAAAATTTCAGCAATAAAAGCAGAAGAAATTAACGAATTAAATGATTATCAGTATTGGTTTTTAAAGTATTTAGCTACTAAAGGAACCCAAAAAGATATAACCGAAACGGAGCAGTTTTTAAGAGACCACAATTTAGAAAACGTAATTGAAAACAGTAATCAACTATTTAAATTCTATGAAAGATCATTAGCAAAACCTTAAAAAACCAAAATAAACTATATACCATGAAACAAACATCACTCCATTTGGCAATAATATGCTTTGCCATACTTAGTTTTTTACTTTCGAGCTGTTCAGCCGAAGAAAACATTGTTACTAATATTCCTCAAAGCAATTATAATTTAAAGAAAATTTCAAAAGATGAGATTGAATTAAATACTAAAATTGCAAATAAACTTCAAAAAATAAATGAAGCAAAAAATTCATCGACATCAAAAAACATACTTTTAAATGATCTTGGTTTAATTGTTAATACCGATAATGCGATTTATATTGAGAATGGAAACTATCATTCATATACCTTCTCTACTCAACAAAATGAGAATGAAAAAATAAAAAACATCCTTTTTTCTCTAAATGAAAATGGCGGTTATGATTCTTATATAGTTGAATACGATTATAATAAAAAAGAATTAGAAAGTTTCAATGCTAAAAACAAACCGGGTGCGGCTAAAATTGAACCAATCGATCTTAATATAAGTTCTATAACAGGAAAGGGAGCTGCACTATGGATTTGTAAATACGATTATGAACTTGTAGGATCGGGAGATTTAGTAGGAGCCGATAATGTTAAACAATATTGGACTTTAGTTGCAGCATCGTGCTCTGTGGTATATGCAAATGTGATAGAAGAAGATACCAACACAACAAACTATCAAACAGGAACAGGATCTTACACTTCAAATGGTTACATCAACCCCAATTCTGGGGGCACTGGTGGAGGAAGCATTGCCACATCTCCTTTATTTTCTATGTATGATGAACCAGAGATTATCAAAATTGAAGCGGTCAAAAAATACTTGCACATTAATACAATACCTGGTAAAACATTTATCCATAATAATGGGGAAATCGCTTTTGCCCTATACGATTACCTAGTCGCGAATAAATTTTCAGATGATTCTATAGTTTTTGGGAAAGAATTATTTGAAATAATAAAAGCCGACCCTTCACTTGATCTTAATGCTTTCAATTTTACTTTAAAAGCATTGAGCAACAATAAAACTATAGGTGGTTTAGATGATGCCTTTTTACTAGCCATGGATCGATACATGGACGAAGATATGAATGCCATAAATAATACTGATCCTGATTTAATAATATATTTTGGAGCGCACCATATAACCAAAATGTGTCGCTTAAAAAAACTGAATCCTCAATGGAGTTTTTTAAAATGTTATTGGGAAGCCAGTAAAGAAGTAGTACATATTACACTTGATGTTTTTGGTACGGTGCCTGTAGTAGGAGAACTGGCTGATATTACAAATGGTGCATTATATGTTATTGAAGGCGACGGTTTAAATGCCACAATAAGCCTAGCCAGTGCAGTTCCTGTAGCAGGATGGGCAGCAGTTTCTACTAAGTATGCCTTTAAACTTAAAGTTGTTCCTAAGACGGTTTATACAATTTCAAACAAAACAAAATTGGTTTGGAAGGTTTCAGGAAATACTATTACATTTGGATCAAGCAGTCAACTGAGAGTTGTTTTAGGATTAGGCCCTATAGCACTTGATGCTAGACAAGCACATCATATAATACCTTGGGCAAAAGATATTTCTAGCCATCCAGTGGTGCAAAAAGCAGCAAAATCAGGAAGCGCATTTCATATGAATGAAGAACTCAATGGTATAGCAGTCGAGGCATGGAGAAATCAATACAATCATAATAAATATAATAATTTAATTCTTGATAAACTGAACGTCTTTCAAAAAAACAATCCGAATGCGACATTAAATCAATGTTACGATCAACTAACACTCATTTTGAATCAAGCTAAAAAGGCAATAATTGACAATCCAAATTTACACATCAATGATCTAATCTTTTAATTATGAGATATTACAGTATACATTTTACGATCGACAAAAAAATACGTGGTTCAAATGATTATATAAAAAACTATAATTTACTTATCCCTAATAAAAATAAATTATATTTCGAGGAACCAAAATTTATTGGCAATATTAATCATACAAAAATAGATTTCATTCCTTATCTTTTAGAAATAGAGCTTTTTAAAAAATCTAAAGTTCATGATTTGATCCTCGAAGGAGGTCCCGTAGCGAATTATCTCATTGTAAGTGAGAAATTAAAAGAATTGATTGAAAAATACAGAAATCATGGAATGCAGTTTTTTAATATTAGTTTGATCGATGCTTATCAAAAACATAAAAATTATTGGTTGTTAAACATGTATGAATTTAGTCATACTTACATTGATTTTGGAAACAGTTTAATCTATTATGAAAAACAAAATGCAGATTTTAAAATATCATACAAAATAGAAAAGACACTTTTGAAAGTAAAAAACATATCAGAGTTTATGGAATATATCGAAATGGCAAAAATTAAACTCGAAAATATTTACATTGAAAAATTATGTCTTAAATCAGAAATTCCCGATGATTTCTTTGCTTTAAAATATGTTTTTGGAAGTATGTATTATGTTTCTGAAAAGCTAAAAAAAGAAATTGAAGATGCCGGCTGTACAGGTATTGAGTTTCAACCAGCTGAATTATCAAGCATTGAATGGAGCCATGGAGGAGAACGAGAAAAAATTTATGGAAAAGCTTAACAAAATTCTTTGTAGAAAAATATGATAACGGTCTTAGTTCTTCAATTAATTTTTTAATCCTATGAAATATTTTTCAATACAACATTCTCTCAATTCCAAGATTTTAGGCCATTATCCTCAAGTTAAAAGCTACAAATATCATTGCGACATATGGAATGACCCAAAATTTATAGAACAAGTTCAAAATACTCAAGTTGATTTTGAACCAATTACCGCAAATGCAATATTACACACGAAATCAAAAGTAACTGATCTAATAGATGCAGGAGGCGTAGGCTTTACATTAAAACCTCTTGTAAGTCAGAAATTTAAAAACATATTAGAAAATAGTAAAGAAAAAGGGCTTCAATTCTTTAAATCTCCAATAATCTTCAAAGAAAATCTTATCGACGATTATTTCGTTTTAAATATGTATCAAAACGAGAATAATTTAATTGATATAAAAAATAGTAAAATCAGATATGACAAAAAATCAGATGATTACAAATTCACTTTTAAAACCGAAACTGAACATTTATTTTTTGACAATTATGAAATTTTTAGTGAAGCTTTACATAAAGCTCTTGATAATAATGAACTTTTCTACATTGAAAAAATTAAGTTAAAAGAAAATATACAGGAAGATTTTTTTATGCTAAAAAATGTTGAAGGCGGCTTAAAATATGTTGTGTCTGAAAAACTAAAAAAAGAAATAGAAGATGCAGAATGTACAGGCATTGAGTTTCAACCAATAGAACTATCATTATCAGAATGGCTGCATGGAGGAGAACGAGAAAAAATTTATGGCAAGGCTATTTAATTGTTTTTATAAAAATATATTGCTATGAAAAAGAATGATGAAATAAAACAAAATCTTGAAAGATTATTTATCGAAAACTATAAACATGTAAGAGATGAAAGCTTAGAAAACATAATTAAAGATTACATAATTGAAACAGACCTATACTACAAAAGTATGGGAATCACAAATTATCTTCAGGATGAAGAAGTTCTTCTATTAAATAAAGTTTCTAAGAATAAACGATTGCAAAAAGCTTTTGATGAAGTTATAAAAATAGATTTTAACGAAGCGATCATAAAAGATGATTTGATTTCTGGAATCAAAAATGCCATCATTGATTTAAAGCAAAATGCGCAATCCCAACAAGATAAATTTAATATTCAGTTAATTTTTATCATTCATGACCAATTACTTTCTGCTGGTCTGTATTGTTATGGAGAAGGAAGTTTTCCAATCTTAAAAGAGCCTAGTGGTTTCTCTTTTGATTATAAAAAATCAATTTATAATCACATTGACCTTATTAATTATTCGACAATAAGTTCTAAGCTATTCTCTTTCGATCTACTCTTGGAAGAAATGGAAATTGATAATTTTATTATGGAAACAGCATTTTATGAACACCTAACAGAATGTTATAAATATAAAACGTATCAACTTTTAAATAAAGCTTTCGAAAGCATTAACATACAAGAATTTGAAAAACTTTCAATTAAATTTCCGTTACATATCTATGCAAATGAACATGATTGTCCTCCAATAAATATTTATCTATATGAATAATATGATCTTGAACTTCAATTTCTAAAGTCAAAAAAAAAGCTGCTTCAATTATGAAACAGCTTTTTACGATGAACAAAAAAATACGTGGTTCAAATGATTATATAAAAACTATAATTTACTTATCCCTAATAAAAATAAATTGGAAGTATGTATTATATTTCTGAAAAACTAAAAAAAGAAATTGATGATGCAGGCTGTATAGGTATTGAGTTTCAGCCTGCTGAGTTGTCAAGTTTTGAATGGATACACGGAGGAGAAAGAGATAAAATTTATAGGAATAATATGTTTAAGTAACTAGGAAAATGTTCGTACTGGAGTATTTTAAACGAGCAAGTAACATCAATTTGCCCCCTACATTCAACACACTAAACACTTAAAAATCAAACAAATATGAAAAATATATTTTTTTTTGTCATTATATGTTTTATGTGTTCTTGCGACACATACAAAAGAAATAAATTTGAATATCACTTTGGGAAAAAAGATAATGAATGGATTAATATGTACAAGACAGAAGTCTTTTTCTCCTGTATAAATAAAGGGTATAATGAAAAAAGCATCTTTGATTTAATAGAAAAAAAAGATCTTTTTGTTCCTTACGAGCCAATTTACACGGAATACAACAATATAGACACGCTTGCTGATAAAGTAATTAAAAACATAACAAAACCGATTTATCCGCATTGTGATGACTGCACTGAAAAAGAAAAAAATGAAATTTTAAAAAAGAATTATATCTGTGCTACCTGCTTAAATTATTATGCTAGTAAAGAATTAGATTCTATTGCAAAAAAAGCTTATAAAAAATATCTAAAAACAAAATAACATAAATAAAAAGCTGTTTTGATTATAAAACAGCTTTTTAATCAGATTTATATGAAAACTATCTGTTTACTTTTAAGCTCCTTATTATTAATGTCATGCAATGTTACACATAATAAAAAACACACTCAAAATTTTAAAAAAGATTTTAAGTTTGATGCATATTGCAGTTGTCTTCTGGAAGGATACGGCAATAAAAATCTAACTTCACAAATGACACTTATTGATAAATCTTTCTATTCACCTGTAATAAATAGTGTACTTTATGATGAGTTACGAGAAATTGGAATTGAAGAGGCAAAAATTATGAAAAAAGATTCAATTAAGTCAATTACAATTGCCTCAGAAGCATTGACAGGAAAAAAAATACAGCTACACTGTCTAAATTTTTATAATAGTAAAAAATTAGATTCTATCACAAAGGTAAATTATAGAAAATGGAAAAATATAAAAAACATTGATTCAATCATAAATGCAAAAAATCCTGGATTTTAAATTAATTTCGTCCATGAAAAACATAAGCACCTTTCTAATTTTATGTTTCTTTTGCTCATGTAGTAAAAGTATTTATCAAAAATTTAACTACAATTATTCCGTGAATCCTTGGATTGCAGCTTATAAAGACAATGTTTTTTTCTCTTGCTTAAGAGAAAGCTATAAAAATGATAGCATTTTCAAAATAATTGAGCAAAGAGACGCTCTTAATCCTTATGATGGTTTAAGTTTAGATGATTTAAGAAGAGCCAGAGAATTGGGGGTTACATTAAGCACGAATATATCCAAACCTATTTTATGTGAAAACTGCAAAGAAGGAGACAATTACTACATGGCAAATTGTTTACACTATTACATCAGCAAAGAGTTAGATTCAATTGCAAAAAAAGCTTATAGAAATCATTTAAAAATGGAAAAGTCAATCAATAGAAACTAATATTGCATTAATTTCTAGCACTACTTAATTAAACGAAAAACTATTTAAAATGAAAAATCATTTTTTTACTAAAAGACTGACTTTCTAGGTGCTATTTTTAACTAACAACCGAAATTTATTTTTTAAAGCTTACTAAATTTCAGAAACAAACTAAAATGAAAACTAAATTTTATATAGTGGTGTCAGCCGTCTTATTTATAAGTTGTAATTCATATGAAAAAATTGGCGATTTTAAGTACAAAGTAAGTTATGAAAGAATAAATACAGGAGAATTTAATGGTTTAATAAAAAACATAAAAAGCTATTATAGCCCCATAAAGGACACATTTCTTTTTGGGTACACAGTTAAAGCTCAAAAACTTGATTTTGAAACTGAAAAAGATTCCATCTTCACAATTGGGAAATTTAAATATGATATTGCTAATAAAAATATAATCACTACTGAAATATTCCTAAACGGATATGACAATTTTTTACAAACTGATTCGATTATTAGAATATTTACTCAGAAGAAAAATGGAGGTATTGTTTTAAAAGAATTTAAAAAATATAGAAATAGTATCGAAAGTCAATAATTTTACATTTTCGTCCGAACGACTTCCTATTCCTTCAGACTTAAATTCTTTTATAAATATTGAATTAAACGTGGTACTCATAGTAATATTTTATCTATCTCAACAAGAAACTTAAATTAAAAATAATGCGAAAAATAATAATAGCACTTTTTATACTACTGCATAATTTCGTTTCTTCTCAAATTATAAAAGCGGAAGAAACTTATTATTCAGTAACAAATGAAGAGAAAAAATATTCTACATACCATTATGTTCAAAGCGACTATAGCTCAAGACCATTTCAAATTTTTATTACAAACAATCAAAACTTTGAAAGAGTAAAAACTTTAATTTCTAAAATTTTTTCTAAAAAACCTAAGCAAGATTTTACAGACATATATGTTTTAGGAATATACAATTTTGACAAAAATCAAGTGTGTGAAATTGACAGAAAAATTATCGATGCTTATGTCGACAAAATCAATAAATATAGAGCTTTCTATAATTTATCTGTAATTGAAGATCGAGATTTTATAGCTAAAAATATGATTCATTTCGTAAGCAGCGAAGAAGATTTATGTTCATATATGATTTGCGAAACAAAATCAAAAAAATAAAACATAGATTGAATATCAAAAACTTTAAATGGAAATGAAAACGATTTAAATTATAATTCCATGAAATAAGCAATTAAAACTTATCTACGCAAATGAACATGATTGTCCTCAAATAAATATTAATCTATATTAATAATATGATCTTGAACTTCAATTTCTAAAGTCAAAAAAAAGCTGCTTCAATTATGAAACAGCTTTTTTTATATTTTATTTTATCTGAAATTATTTTCCAGCTTCTGCTTTTGCGTCATTTACCATTTTGTCGTTTGCAGTAATTGAGAATTCTACACGACGGTTTTGCGCTCTACCTTCTGGAGTATCATTTGTTGCAATTGGATCTGCAATTCCTAGACCTGAAGTTTTGAAACGGCTAGATTTTAATCCTTTTGAAACTAAATAAGCTTGCACAGAAGCAGCTCTTTGTCCTGAAAGTGTTAAGTTATATTCTGGTTTTCCAGTATTGTCTGTGTAACCAAAAATTTGAATATCTGTATCTCCATACTCATTAAATACAGGAACTAATTTATCTAAATTAGCTTTTGCTTGAGAAGTCAAAGTTGACTTATTAGTATCAAAACGCACTGCATTTTCATTCAATGTCAAGTGAATTCCTTCTCCAACTCTTTCTACAGACGCACCTGGTAAAGCCTGATCAATTTCACGAGCTTGTTTATCCATTTTGTTTCCGATCAAAGCTCCTGTACCACCACCAACAGCAGCTCCAATTGCAGCTCCTAAAGCAGCGTTTCCGCCTCGTCCGATATTGTTTCCTAAAACGGCACCAATAACACCACCTGCAACAGCACCAATTCCGGCTCCTTTTTGCGTATTATTTGCGTTTTTTACTGAATCACAACTAGTAAAAAAACTAGCTATAACCATTAAACTGCTTAAACCTAAAACCGTTATCTTTCTCATTTTTTATCTCTTTAAAATATTAATTAGCTCTTTGAAATTGGTAAACCACATCTTTTACCTGACCTCCAACATTGATATTATCAATTAATTGAAATGAAGATTCTGTAACACTGCCTACTTTAAGCAAATAACCATCTCTTACTTTCTTAGCTTTTTCTCCAGCATCCAAAATTTTAAGTATAAACATCCCTTGATCATTTATACTCCATACAATTGGAGAAGAGAAAGAGGTACAGCTTGGCGATGTCAAAGCCATTGTTCCTTTGTTATTGTTTGAAATAAAGCTCCAAGTACTACCAATAAAGCATTTTGAATCAGCTAAATCAAAAGAATTTACTTTGATATAATCAGAACCTGGGTAAGAAACATTAGTAAGGACCCAGTTTCCTTTAAAAGCTACTTGAGTTTTTCTATCAAGCTTATTTGATAGTGTCGTTGCTTCTGAAGACGAAGCTGCTGTTGACGAAGCTGATTTACACGCAAAAAACATAGCGGCAATCAAGCATATAAAAATACTCTTCTTCATTTTGTACAATTTTTTTAGATTAATACTTGCCTTTTTAACAATTATTGTACCACAAATATACGATTCGTCGGGATATTATCCGTTTTAGAATCTATTTATTTTCTTTCAAAATTAACATTTCCGCCATTTTGTCACCCAAAAAACAATTGGTATTCTATTTGAATAAGTGAAAATCATCAAACTAAATCAAAAATTAAAAAATATGGCAACAGGTAAAATTAATGTTTCAGTAGAAAACATTTTTCCCTTAATTAAAAAGTTCTTATACAGCGACCACGAAATTTTCTTGCGCGAGCTTGTTTCTAATGGTACTGATGCTACTTTAAAATTAAAACATCTTATCAGTATTGGCGAGGCTAAAGTAGAATACGGAAACCCAATTATTGAGGTGAAAGTGGACAAAGAAGGCAAAAAAATCCACATCATCGATCAAGGTTTGGGTATGACTGCTGATGAAGTTGAAAAATACATCAACCAAGTAGCATTTTCTGGTGCTGAGGAATTTTTGGACAAATACAAAGATTCTGCAAAAGATTCTGGTATTATCGGACATTTTGGTCTTGGTTTCTACTCTGCTTTTATGGTAGCTGAGAAAGTTGAAATCATTACAAAATCATACAAAGATGAGCCAGCTGCACATTGGACATGCGACGGAAGTCCAGAATTCACTTTGGAGCCTGCTGACAAAACTTCACGCGGAACTGAAATTATCCTTCACATTGCAGAAGATTCTCTTGAGTTCTTAGACGATTCTAAAATCAGCGGTTTATTGAATAAGTATAACAAGTTTATGCCTATTCCGATTAAATTTGGAACACGAACAGAAACGCTTCCAAAACCAGAAGACGCTCCAGAAGATTACGTTAATGAAACTGTTGAAACTGACAACATCATCAACAACCCTAATCCAGCTTGGACTAAACAGCCTTCTGAATTATCTGATGAAGATTACAAAAACTTCTACAGAGAATTGTATCCAATGCAATTTGAAGAGCCGTTATTCAACATTCATTTAAATGTAGATTATCCGTTTAACTTAACTGGTATTTTGTATTTCCCAAAATTGGGTTCAGACATGCAGATCCAGAAAGATAAAATTCAGTTGTACCAAAACCAAGTTTACGTTACTGATAACGTAGAAGGAATTGTACCTGAATTCTTGACAATGTTAAAAGGTGTAATCGATTCTCCAGATATTCCGTTAAACGTTTCTCGTTCTGGTTTACAGGCAGATGGAGCAGTTAAGAAAATCTCAAACTATATTACTCGTAAAGTAGCAGATAAATTAAAAGCTTTATTTAACGAAAACCGTGCTGATTTTGAAGCAAAATGGAACGATATTAAAATCGTTTTAGAGTACGGAATGCTTTCTGAAGATAAATTCTACGAAAAAGCGGGCGCATTTGTTTTATACCCAACTGTAGATGACAAATACTATACTTTAGAAGAATTAAAAGAAAACTTAAAAGAAAACCAAACTGACAAAGACGGTAAATTAGTTGTTCTTTATGCTGGAAACAAAGACGCACAGCACTCTTATATTGAATCAGCAAAAGAGAAAGGTTACGAAGTATTGCTTTTAGATTCTCCGATTATCTCGCATTTAATTCAGAAAATCGAAAATGATAACAGCGACCTAACTTTTGTACGTGTTGACTCTGATCATATTGACAACTTAATCAAAAAAGAAGAAAATGCTATTTCTAAATTATCTGAAGATGAAAAAGCAGCTTTAAAAACTTCTTTGGAAGCTTATATTCCAAAAGCATACTCTGTTCAATTGGAAGCTATGGATTCTCAGGCTGCTCCATTCATTATTACGCAACCAGAATTTATGCGTAGAATGAAAGAAATGAGCCAGACTGGCGGCGGCGGAATGTTCGGAATGGGCAATATGCCAGAAATGTACAACTTGGTTGTTAATACTAATTCTGATTTGGCTTCAAGCATTTTAAATACTGAAGACAAAACACATCAAGAGCATTTGGTAAAACAAGCTTTAGATTTAGCTAAATTATCTCAAAACCTTTTGAAAGGTGAAGCGCTTACCGCTTTCGTAAAAAGAAGTTTTGAAATGATTAAATAAGCATTCTAAAATAAATTTTTAAAATCCTGCAAATTAAGTTTTGCAGGATTTTTTTTGCCCTATAATTACCCGTTAAAAAAGGGTCATTCTCCCCTTTTCTCAAAAAAATCATTTCTATAATTTTGATTACCAACAAATTAAATAAATCTAAATTCTAGAAATCATGGATAAAAGAAAGTTTACAGAAAATGGAGAAATTCTAGCAATTATAAAGGATTTGAAAACCCAGATTAAAAACAAAAAATTCTCTGATATCATAGACAACAATAATTACCAATATGTTGATCTTGTACAAGAAGGCGGCGGCGTTCTCGGAATTGCGCTTGTTGGCTATGTTTATGTTTTAGAAAAAATGGGAATTCGTTTTTTAAGCCTTGCCGGAACATCAGCAGGAAGTATTAACACCATGCTGATGGCGGCCGCGGGAACTTGCGATATCGAAAAATCGGAATGGATATTAGATTGCCTTTGCAATAAAAATTTATACGATTTTGTGGATGGCGATCACGATGCCCGCGAATTTATTGATGCCTTGCTGAGTGATGCTGGAAATCTGAAATTAATAATGAAAGGCTGTCAGGTAGTTGATAATTTCAAAGACGATTTAGGATTAAATCCTGGAAATAATTTCCATCAATGGATGACCAATCTGCTTTCGCAAAAAGGAATAAAAAATTATGCCGATTTGAAAGCTTTAAGAGAAAAAGGAATTTCAGATAAAAACAAATTATATCGAGTAAATCGCTTAAATCAAGGTGATAAAGAAGAATATACACGAGTAGATCATTGGAGCCAAATGGCCATAATTACCGCAGATATCACTACTGAAAGCAAAATTATTTTCCCACAAATGATTGATTTGTTTTACTCCAATCCAGATGTTCAGAATCCAGCCGATTTTGTTCGCGCTTCGATGTCAATTCCGTTGTTTTTTACACCTTTTAAAATTAAAAATATTCCAACCGGAGTCGATTGTTGGAACAAATGGAATGACGCTACCTGCCTTAGAACATCTGTTCCGTCAGAAGTGATGTTTATGGACGGCGGCATTATCTCCAATTTTCCGATAGACATTTTTCACGAAAACATGAATGTTCCCGCTTCTCCAACTTTCGGAATTAAACTAGGCTACGATAAAAACGAAATCAATAAAAATGAAAAATTTTCCAATTTAATAAGTTCGTTATTTGACACTGCGCGTTATGGCTACGATTCTGAATTTCTCCAAAAAAATCCAGATTTTAAAAATTTAATTGGGTACATCGACACTGGAAGCCACAATTGGCTCAACTTCAATCTGACAGACGATGCTAAAATTGATCTCTTTATAAGAGGCGCCCAAAATGCAGCCGATTTCTTAAATAGATTTAATTGGGAAGAATATAAAAAAATCAGAAAGGCAAAAAGCAATTATTACAAATCGGTTTAAAGTCATTTCTTAACAGTTTACACATAATTTTTACTTCAAAAATTCGTTATAATATCCTGTAAATACCTCTACAGGATTTTTTAATTGTAATTCGTTTTTTTATTACATTTGACTGCCTTATTAATCTAATCCAAAACAAATACCACTATGAAAAAAACAGCCATTTTACTAACAACTATTTGTGCTTCAGCACTTTTATACGTTTCTTGTTCAAGCGACAATAACGAACCGACAGTTACAACAGACCTAACAACTATTGGAGCTTCAGTTGCGGTTGACACTTCTAACGAAATGGATCTTAACACCAGTCTTTTAATTAGCACAGCTACCTCAACTACTGGTAAAACTACAGAAACAGCACCACTACCTGGGATTTGCGCAACAATTACAATTACTACTCCAAACGGAGGAGAATATCCAAAAGTCTTTCTAGCAGATTTTGGAACAGCAGGATGCAAAGACGCAAACAACCTTACAAGAAAAGGACAATTGAAAGTAACGCTTTCTGGAGCAATTACTGCAACAGGAAGCAAAATGACAATTGAAAGAATTAACTACTCTATCAACGGAATCAAATTAGAAGGAACTATCGAATACACCAATACGACAACTACCCCTACTGTACCGCAATGGACTAGAAAAGTGACCAACGGTAAATTAACCGATTTACAAGGAGGCGTTTATACTAATTCTGGAACGTATACTACTAAACAAACTGCAGGTGTAGATACTCCTTTTATTTTATCTGATAATGTTTATGAAATAACAGAAGGTACGCATACGGTAACAGCAACAGCTGGCGGAACACTTACTTTGACAGTAAAAGAGCCGTTAATTAAAAAATATTCTTGCCTTTTTATTTCTAAAGGACAATTAAAAGTTCAAGGCGGTATTTTAAACGGCGTAATAGATTACGGAAATAATGACTGCGATGCACTTTACACTTATACCCACGAAAATGGCACTTCATTCAATTTGACAATGTAAGACCTTTTCCTGCAATGATTTCAAATCCCAATTTAGAAATAGATTGGGATTTATTTTTTTATAAAAATAAAACATCCACCTCTTTACATTTAAACTATTTTCTTTATTTTGCACCAAAATCTCAAAAACCAATGAAAAAAACATTAATTGCTTTTGTTACTCTTGCAGTCTTAGCATCTTGCAGCAAAAAAGAAACTGCTGCTGATAATTTACACATTACAGGAAACATTAAAGGTTTAAAAACCGGAACATTATATATCCAACGTTTTGTTGATACTTCTCTTGTTGCTATTGACAGCATTAAAATTGACGGAAATGCAGCTTTTGAAAGAGACATCAAATTAGAATCTCCAGAAATGCTTTACTTATTTCTAGACCGAGGCGTAAGTAATTCTTTAGACAATAACATTTTGTTTTTTGCTGAACCAGGAAACATCAATATCGAAACCAACTTAGACAACTTCATTTCAAGCGCGAAGATTACAGGTTCAAAAAATCAAGAATTATACGAGCAGTATCAAAAAGTAAATTCTCGTTTTATTGACGAAAACCTGTCAATGGTTGAAGCAAGATTTAAAGCTTTAAAAAGACAAGATCAAAAAGCGATTGACAGCATTGAAGCCAAACAGCAATCAAACATCAAAAGAAAATATTTATACGCTACAAACTTTGCTATAAACAATAAAGATCATGAAGTAGCACCTTATATTGCTTTAGCTGAGATTTACGATATCAATATCAAATTTTTGGATACAATTCAAAAATCGATGACCCCAAAAGTAGCAAAATCGCTTTACGGAAAGAAACTAACAAAATATGTTGCAGAAATTAAGAAAGAAGAACAAAAGGCTCCTGTAGCTAAAACTGAAACTGAAGCCGCAACAACTGAAACAGAAAAATAATTTACTTCATTATAGCAAAAAATGCCCTGAATTTTTCAGGGCATTTTTTTTATCGAAGAAACTAACAAAATATGCTACCTAAATTAGCAAAGAAAAGCGACAAAATAAACATAAAACAATAAAAATCAACAAGTTAAATTTTAAAATTTACACTTTTTGACCTTTTGATCAATCCTGTTTTTTAAAAGAACAGGATTTTTTTTATGTCTTTTTTTCAGCATTATTTTTAATTATCATAAATAACTGATAATTAAATAATTAACTGTTAAATTGTCAGAATTTACATAAATACAATTCCAATTTGTAATACCTTAGCTTCAAATTTCAAAAACTATATTTATGGAAAATTTAACCAGCAACATCAGTCGACCTAAGTATGATTACATTGATTCGTCAGTTTTTCACAAATTAGAATCTTATAATCCAAAACATTCTCAAGCAGAAAAAATTCCCGACCAAGATCCCTACACTCAAAGTGGACAAAAATTACGTCTGAATTTTATTCGCAGCCAATTAAATTTAGACTTAGATTTTCTCTCTGGCGAAAAAGTTTTTACTAATAACGAAAGCTTAAAAGGCAATATCGAAAATTACATCGGCATGAGCCAGATTCCTACTGGAATTATTGGCCCACTTGTAATAAACGGAAGCGTTGCCCAAGGCCCTTTTTACGTTCCTCTCGCCACAACCGAAGGCGCATTACTTGCATCTTACAACAGAGGCGCAAAAGCCTGTAGGGAATCTGGACCAATAACAGTTGTTACGCTTCAAGAAGGTGTGCAAAGAACTCCTACTTTCAAGTTTAAAACTGTAATTGAATTGGGCAAATTTGTTTCTTGGGTATTAGACCATACCGAAACATTTTCAGCATTAACAAGAGAAACTAGCAATTATGCCATTTTAAATGACGTAGGCATCAATATCGAAGGAAATATTCTGATTTTAAAATTTGAATTTACTTCTGGGGATGCTTCTGGCCAAAATATGGTAACAATCTGCTCAGATAGAATATGCAAGTATATTCTCGAACACTGTCCAATAAAACCTGTATTCTGGACTATTGAAGGCAATTTTTCTGGAGATAAAAAAATCAGTCCGTTAAACACTCGAGTTCGCGGAAGAAAAGTTACTGCCGAAATAGTAATAAAAAATGAGGTCGTTAAATCGGTTTTAAAGACAACTCCGGCCTTATTATACGAACAATGGAAAATATGCGTTTCTGGAGCCAAAAAAGCGGGCGTAGTCGGCGGCGGCATGCATCCTTCTAATGGACTTGCAGCTTTATTTATTGCCTGCGGACAAGATGTTGCCTGTACAGGTGAAGCTTCTGTCGCAGTTACCAGAATGGAAATCACCGAAAACAATGATATTTATTTTGCTATCACCATGTCTAACATGATTGTTGGAACAGTTGGCGGCGGAACATCGTTTCCTACTCAAAGAGAGTGCCTCGAACTTTTAGGGTGTTACGGCGCTGGAAAAAGTGGCAAACTTGCCGAAATTGCAATTGCATTATGTTTAACTGGCGAACTTTCTATTTTTGCAGCAATGTCTTCGGGACAATTTACTGCAGCACATCAGAAATTGGGGAGATAAATATTTAAAATTCCAATTTTTAAATTGCTTCGCCTGTTCGCTGTCGCTCGAGTCCAAATTCCAATCTTAAATACACAAATTTAAAACCCCAAATTCCAAATTCAAATCTTAAATACATTAAATTCCAAAGCTCAAAAATTCCAAATTCCAATTTACGACATGAATTGGGGTTTGGAATTTTTATTTTTTTATCCCACTTGACCTTCCCAAAAGTTTATGGCTTTGACAAAGATTGGAATTTGGGATTTGGGATTTGGGATTTGGGATTTGGGATTTGGGATTTGGGATTTGGGATTTGGGATTTGGGATTTGGG
>NZ_JAVAMB010000014.1 GCF_030730925.1 Flavobacterium sp. DG2-3
GTAAAAAACTATTCAATAAAATTTGCGATAATTTGTGTAATTTCTGGTAAAAACCAATCCAATAAAATTCGTGAATTCGTGGCAGAAAAACTAACCGCAAAGGGCTTCGACTCCGCTCAGACAGACAGGCTTAGTAAAAAACTATTCAATAAAATTTGCGATAATTTGTGTAATTTCTGGTAAAAACCAATCCAATAAAATTCGTGAATTAGTGGCAGAAAAACTAACCGCAAAGGACTTCGACTCCGCTCAGCCTGACAAACGCAATAATTCACGGCAAAATAAAGCATAAAAAAACCTCGCCGATTGACGAGGTTTTAGTTGTATTATTTTTTTGATTCTTCGATAGAAACTTTTCTGAACTCTTTTAAAAGTTTTTCAATTTCTAAAGTAGCTTTACGTGCTCTTGGTCCTGCAGCCTTGATACCTTTCTCAGTTAAAGATTCAGCTTCTGCTTTGAATGTGTCAATTTCGGCGTTGATTTTTACTAATAAATCTTTCATGCTTATATATTGTTAAATTAAGCCACAAAAATAAAAGTTTGTGTGATAGTTACAACAATTTTGCTGTTAAATTTAATGCAGTTTTTCATGCATTTTCTTTACAATAAATTGACTTGCTTTGTTTTCAAAAACCCAGCAAACACAATGTATTAACAATCAAAGACTTATTAATAAAATATTCTAGTTACGCTTATTTTAATGCTTTGTAGAAAGTATCTCAGTTCAAACAATTTTATCAGAATTTGGCGTCTGAAATCCTTCTATTTGTTAATTTTTACAGGAAAAAATTGCTCCAAAAAGGAAAAAATTAGTCGATTAGAGCCTTATTTAGGTAAACATTCTTGAAAATAATACCATCTACAATACTCTTATCAATCTTCGTTTTTACAGATTCTATATTTAGATTTTTAAATTCAAAATTGCTTAATCGCACATTCGGATCTTTTTCCACACCATAAAAATTAGTGCATTTGAGATTGATATTTCTCAAAGTAATATGATCTCCATAAGACAGCGGGATATCTTTACGATTTTTTAGATCATAAAACTGCCGCCACGCAAAAATAGCCAAACCCGTTTCCGCTTCACCTTGAATATTTTCAACCAAAATATATTCGTACCGTTGCGGCGTATCTGGTCTCATTTTTAGCCAAAGCAGCCGAGAAGCACCTTCTATTTTACTGTCTCTAAAAATTACATTACGGTTGTGGATTGCTTCGCTCCCATTGGTCAATGCCGAATGGCAAAACCCAAAAGTACAATCCTCAATGATGATATTTTTATTAGAGCCGTTATTCTCGTCTTGGTCTGCATAAGGGCCTTTACCGCCTTTTAGAGCTACTGCATCATCATTAACCGACATGTAGCAGTTTTTTATTAAAACATTTTCGCAGACATCCAGATCAACCGCATCTGTGCTAGGCGCTTTAATTCCGATATGCGGAGAGAAAATATAAAGATTCAGCAGTTTTACATTCTTGCACTTATAAAAATGATTCGTCCAAAAACCAGAATTAATCAATTTTACATCCTGAAATTGAACATCATTGCAGTTCCATACAAATACTAATCTTGGGCGTGAAACTTCTAGATTCGTACAGTTTGGATTTTCACTTCGTCTTTTCCAGAAAGCTTCCCAAAACTTTTTACCATTTCCGTTTATAGTTCCTTCGCCAGAAATAGAAAAACGATCTACTCCATAAGCATTCACCAAAGCAGGAAAATAATCCAAATTCTGCCCTTCTATTCTTGAAGCCCTAATCGGATAATCAGCAATTGCATCTGACCCTTTTAAAACTGCTCCTTTCTCTAAATACAAAGCTGTTTTGGGTTTAAAGAATAAAGCACCACTCAAGAAAACGCCTTTTGGAAACACAATTACGCCACCACCATTTAATGATGCTTGGTCAATTACAGATTGAATGCTCTTAGTCTGAATTAACGTGCTGTCCTGCTTAACTCCGAAATCTGTTATACGATATTGTTTCCCTAAATCTTTCAGCTGCAACTTCTGATCATTTTTAAACCAGCTGCTAATCGGACTTCCATCAGGAAAAAATTCCGAATCTTTCTGTGCAAAAGAAGAATTTAGGCAACATATAAAAGTTAAAACAAGAAAAAGCTTTCTCATTTGTATAGCAGTCTCAAGTTTCAAGATTATTTAATTTTAACGGTAACTTTAGCAGAAAGCTGTTTCGCTAAATTCGTCACATAATTGGTGAAGAAAGCAGAATCTTCAAATCCTTTATCTGCACTTAATTCCCAAGCTGCAACAGCATAATAACTAATTTCTTTATTGTTTTCAATTTTCAATTTTGCCAAATACGAATCTGTTAGCTGTCCTGTTTTAGGAGCTTCCATATAGCCTTGATAAATATTTTTCGGAACTAAAATCGCCGATCCTAAAATCCATTGGCGTTCGTACGTAAGGCGGTCATGTAGAATCAAACACACCCATTCGCCAGCTTCTATAACTTGAAGCGGATTTTTATTGTTGATGTTTGAAAGCGCCGCGAGAAAAGTTTCTTTTCCTTTAATGCCATTGATAGACACCGTATTTTTATAGGCATACATTCCTGGCCAAATCGATGTTGTTTCTTGCGCCTGATATAAGTTGTCAGAAGCTTTCCAATTTTCGTAGTGATAACTTAAAACTGACTTTACAGGTCCTTCTGCTACAATTTTGAAAGTCGTTTTCTCTACATTATTAATCGTATCATTTCCTAAAATACCAAGCCTAGTGATTTTATTATCAGCCAATAATGCAAAACCGCCTAAACCGGCAGAACTTCCCACAGGAAAAACATCTCTTCCCCAATCCAGCATGACATGATAATTGTCTTCAACGGCACCTTTGCTGTTTATTCCAACATCTTCTGGTGTTATTCCCGGAAGTTTTTTACCAAACACATCTTTACAGTTTCTTCCGTCCAGATAATGTCTAAAACCCACTTTATCATTCTCCCAAGTTGGCCCATCAGTCTGATATTTTTGATAGCCTAATTTTTTATGCACTTGATTGGCAAGCAAAACTTCTTGTGTATCTGGATGAACTGGTAAATCTTTGCCTTCCCTTTTTCCAAATCGAACACTTGTCTTAATTGTAAATTTAGGATCTTTATCTGACCACTTCCATACAATCTTTTTTTCTTCATTTGGCGCAAAATCGGTCACAAAAAATAGTTCATCCCATTTTCCATCTCCATCAAGATCATTAATTTGTGCTGGAATCGTATCGTTTTTAAAAAGCAAAATCGGGTAATTTGCTTTATTTTCAAATCGCTTTTCTCTTTTTATAGAAACTGCTTTTTGAGATAATTTTAAAGTGCTTGTGTTTTTTACAACTATAGTATTTTCTGCAGTTTTTTGGGCGTTAGTGCTTGTGTAACATAATGCAGTAAAAGCAATTGAAATATAAAATGGGATTATTTTTTTCATTCTTTTTTAATCTTTATATTTTTTCCGAACAATTTATGAAATTAATTGTTATTATCACACTTAAAACATAAAACTTCATTCAAAAAAAATGCAGGATAACGAACAACAATTATCCTGCACTTGAACCACAACTTCTAAAAAATTATGAACGAAAAAAAACTATATTAAAAAATACATAGCTTTATAATAATCCTGAAACTTTGTTTCTCTATTTACTTTTTTATCAAAAGGCGTTTTTTTAATTTTTGCAACTGGTTTTTCCATAAAATGCTGCTTCAATTCCTTAAAAACTTCTTTTCTGGTTTTTGACTCATCAAAAAGAACTAAACCATTTATTTCTTCCAGAACTGACAAGGCTGAATAAAATTGCTTGTCAAATAAACAGACTAAAGTATTAGCGTTTCGATGTTCCTTTTTTAAGAAACCAAGCAATTCCAATTTATCATATATTACAAATACAATTTTGTCGTATTGTTTTTTGTCTCCATCCTTTTCATCAAAAAATAGACATTCAGAAAGTTCAAAATCATCTTTAAGCTTTCTTTTAAACATTCTTAAAAAAAGCCCTCTATTATCGTTTACCTGGTGCTCCATTACCTCCGGCAATACCATCTTTTCCAGAAACTGTTTCTCCAGAAACAGCTAATCTTACCCATTTGTCTACATACCAGTAGTAGTACCCAGGAATAACATCTGCAGTAGCCTCTGTATTAAAAACCAATAAACTGTTTGCGTATCCACCATTATCCAGTGTTACTGTGGTTTTGTCAGTCGAACTTTTCAGTTTTACACTCGGAATCAAGATACCTTTATTTCCATCTTTAGAATACACCTCTAACTGCGTCGAAGGACTCGGATTTAGCTTTCCAATACCTACTTGCGAATAAGCAGAAAAAGCACCTAAAACAAAAAATAAAGGAAGTAATTTATTTTTCATGAGATTTGATCTTTATGAATTATTAATTAATTTTTAAGCTCTGATTAGAAATAAGAAATATTTCTAAATGCATAAAATGCTCACTAGTACTAATAAATATCGAATTCAGTTTTTTTGTCTCTTTAAAGTTTAGAGAAGTGATTTGCTGCCATTCTGAAATTTCTGCTGTGCTTACTGTTTTTTTTATTATATGCATTGTAGTTTATTTCGTTACTACTAACTTGAAAGTATATTTACTATCAATTTGAAGGTGCAAAGTTCCAGACAAATGCCTCCTTTCTTAACCTGTAAAAGTTTTTATATTAATAGATTAAGACATACTTGATATTTCCAAAACAAACAATAAAACACTACGTGTCAGACACTTGCATTTTATATGTTTTAAAAAACAGCTCTAGCAAAAGATGGTTTGATTATAATTTTAAAAATCTCAATTAGAAGAGATTACCCTTTATGAAGTATGATTAGATACAACTATATAAGTTAAAGGGACTTTTTATACTTCCTTTATAGATATAGATATGTCCTGCAAAAGAAAGCAGATAAGTAGGGATCAATTTTTATTTTCTGATGAGTTAAAATACAGCGCGGGGAAGTACGTCCGGTAAAATTAACGGCCTTATTTTTAGGTATAGGCAAAAAAAATACTGTACAAAAAACACGTTTTGTACAGTATTAAGGTTATTTCGGATTAATTAAATAAAGGCTTATTTAATTTCTTTTTGAAGTTTTTGAAGTGAGGGATTCTTTAAAAGTTTAAGCTGGCTTATAAAAATCTGTGCTATTTCTGTTGCTCCTTTTAAGGAAAGATGTGTATCGTCTTCTTTGTCTTTATCGTAAAATGGGTTTTCGCCTCCTTTAAAATGCAAGTGCAAAAGTTTAGAGTTTTCTGGCCCGTACGACTGCTCCAGTAATTCTGTATAATATTCTAAGTCTATAAAAGGTACATTATATTCTTGTGCCACCAATCTGGTTTCTAAAGGATAATCGCCATGCGTAGGCACCAGTACTCCTTTTTCATTAAAATTGCGTCTGCTGATAGAGGTCAGCAAAATAGGAATTGCTCCTTTTTCACGGCTTTCTTTTACAAATTTTATAAGGTTGTATCTGTAAGCAGTATGCGGATTGGTATATCGTGATGGGTCTTCTATTTTTTGGTCATTATGCCCAAATTCAATGAGTACGTAGTCTCCTTTTTTTAATACCTTATATATAGAGTCCCAACGTTTTTCTGCAATAAAACTTTTGGTGCTGCGGCCGTTTACTGCTTTGTTTACTACTAATATATTATCTGTAAAAAATGGCTGTAGAACTTGTGCCCAACCGTGTTCTGGATTTTTCTCTGGATCTTTTTTGTTCGCCATTGTGGAGTCGCCAATGCAATATAGGTTTGTTTTTTGGGCTACGGCTGCTGTGGTGATCAGAAGTGTTAGGATTATATATTTTTTCATTTTTTTAATGAGTTTAAATGCATTGTTTTTTTTACCGCAAAGTTCGCAAAGGATTACGCAGAGCACGCAAGGTTTTTTGTTTAATTCCTTTTGCCACAAAGACGCAAAGGCGCAAAGTTTTATTTTAAGCTTAACTGCACATTTTCTGTTTCTGAAACTAGAATTGCGCTACGATTATTTTTTATTTAATCGCGCAAAGACGCAAAGATGCAAAGTTTTATTTTAAGCTTAACTGCACATTTTCTATTCCTGAACTGAAATTGTGCGATGATTATTTTTATTTAATCGCGCAAAGACGCAAAGGCGCAAAGTTTTATTTTAAGTTTATCTGAGCATTTTCTGTTCCTGAAATTGAAATTGCGCAATGATTATTTTTATTTAATCGCGCAAAGACGCAAAGGCGCTAAGTTTTTTTGTTTTTGCTACAAAGACACTAAGGCGCAAAGTTTGTTTTAAGCTCAAATCTTTGTGTTAAATGCACTGCGGTGCGTCTCTACAATTCGGTTCGTAAAAACCTTTGTCCCTTTGTCCCTCTGTCTCTTTGAACCTAAAAAACTAATGTTTCGAAACTGCTGTTGGCACGCTTGCTCTTTGTCCTATAAAAACATCTGTCATTAATACGTTTTCTGCATTTTCGTTTGACAGGGCGTTTTTGGCTTGTTTAATCTCTATGTTGTTTAAGGTTATGTTTTTGATTTTTTTATCTGGAAATCCTTGAATTACAATTCCTGATTCTGATGCTTTATTACAAGTAATATTTGAAAAATGTATATTGGATATATCCGATTGATAGCCTTTTCCTTCTCCGTGATAATTGGCTGTTATATAGAGACAGTCTTCAACCTGATCTAATTGAATGTTTCTAACAAATATATTTTTGATATAACCGCCTCGGTCTGCATTTGTTTTTAAATAAATACCTCTCTTTAAATAACCAACGGTTTTGCAGTTTTCAACAAAGACATTCTGCACTCCTGCTGACATTTCGCTGCCGATAACTACGCCGTGAAGTCCTTTAAAATTACAGTTTCTGATGACAATATTTTGACTTGGTGTTGCTGTATTGGCTCTTCCTTCGTGATCTCTTCCTGCTTTTATGGCTACATTATCGTCTCCGTTGTCAAAAGTGACATTTTCAATTAAGATATCTTTTGCATATTCTGGATCGATTCCGTCGTTGTTGTGATTTAAGGATTTATAACTGATGCCTCGAACGGTTATGCTTTCTGATTTTAAAAGATGAAGACACCAGAATGGCGAATTTTCTATTCTGATATTTTCGACCAAAATATTTTTACAATTGAGAAACTGAATCATTTGGGGTCTTAAAAAATAACCTTCTCCAAATTTTCTTTCGTTTAATGGAGTATTGTTATGATTCATTTCGCGGCTTCGGTTTTTGCCTTCGCCTTCTTTTGCCTTAAAGGTTTTCCATATTTTTCCTCCTTCTCCATCAATTGTTCCTTCACCAGAAATAGCAATATTATTGCAATTATTGGCATAAATTAGCGGACTGTAATTATACAGCATTGTACCTTCCCAACTTGTTAAAACCATTGGTAAATAATCTCGCGGATTATCACTGAATTTAATCTTGGCTCCTTTTTCGATCTTTAAATTGACGTTGCTTACAAAGTGGATTGGCCCATTAATTTTATAAATTCCTTTTGGAACGATAATCGTTCCGCCATTATTCTTTTTGCATAATGCCATGGCTTTATCAAAAGCCTTTTTATTATTGGTAATTGAATCGCCTTTAGCTCCCAATTTTACAACATCTATTTGATAAGCCGGAATTACAAGCAGCTGTATATTTTTTACAATCGAATCGGCTTTGGCAGTCGGAAACTGAGTTTGTTGCGCAAAAGCAGTGACCGAAATAAAAAAGAAAATAAAATTTTTAATATTCATTTTTTTATAGGTTCTAAGGTTCTGAGATACTAAGGTTCTGAGGTTTTCTTTAGAGAAGCATTACGAAAAAGCTTAGCCTCTTAGCTCCTCAGAATCTTAGTCCTTTATAAAAAATACCAATTTGTAATTTTGTCTTTAAGAATGTTTTCTATAGAATATTGAACAGCTTCTTTTTTTGTAAGCTGATGCGACCAATTTACTCTTTTATTGGTTTGGGATCCCTCTCCTTTACAATTGTATTCGGCATAAAAGCTATTTTTTTCTGCTTCTGGTTTCGACCAGTTTTCCCAGCCTTCTGGTTTTATTTGTTTTCCTAATTCACATTCAATGTAAACGGTTTTGGCATAAATACGCCAAGGTCTTCCGAGATATACTTGTGATGCTTCTGGATTGGAAGTAATTTTACAGTTTTTAAATACAAAGCCAAAAGCTGTTCCTTCTGGCGTTGAAGCCGCGGTAATATAAGAGCTTTTAATGCTGTGAATAATACAATTTTCAAACAGCACTGTCGCACCTCCAAAAATAAAATCGGTTGTTCCTTCTATATAACAGTCTTTAAAGTATTGTTTGGCTTCTTTTCCAGACAGGTATAAGGTATCTTGATTTCCTAGAAGATTGCAGTTTGAAACTTTTACACGATTTGCTACAACCGATAAGGCAATTGCCTGACCGCGATCTCCCGAGGCATTTTTAATCGTTAAATTTGAAACAGAGCAATCATCCCCTTCTATTAAAACAGTGTACGTGTAAAAAGTACTGTTTCTTCCTAAACCAATTTTAGAAAAGTTATCATCAAAGGTAATAATAGTGTTCTCTTTGCTTTCTCCTTTTAAAATTACATTATTGTTCCATTCTGGAATTCTGACTTTTTCATTATAAATTCCATTTTTTACATAAATGGTCACTTTTTCATACGGAAATGCAGGTGTTGCGTATACAGCATCTTGTATTTTAGTAAAGTCACCAGAACCATCTTGCGCTACTGTAATGAAGTTTACATTTTTCTTTTCGGCTGCTCCTACCTTTGTACCGTTTTTAACGGCCCAGTCTGGAAATTTTTTCAAAGCTTCTTTTGGCGCATCCGTATACCACGAATAACCATTTCTTCTTTCGGAACCAATTTCTGCAATAGATTTCTTTTTAATTCCATCGCGATCACAAAAGAAAGGTTCATTGGATTCTAAATCCATAAATCTTGCCCAAAGGGGTGCAGCATTTTGAGTTGGAATCATTTTTTTGTCTATAATTTTTCCAGCATCGTTGAGCACTCTTTTTTCTTCCAGATTCGTGATTTTTGTTTTTTCAAACCAAGCTACTGCACTTTTTACAGCGGTAACAATTTCTGGCGAAGGTTTATCAATTGCCATTAATAGCAATACTATTTTTGCTGATTCGTATCCGCTTAGTGATGCCAATTCAAAAGCTCTTGCGTTTGCAGGCTGCAACGTAATCTCGTCATGCTGTGCGCACCAAGCGGTTAAAATTCCGTTTTGCTTGTATTGTGTTTTTAAAATGCAGTCAACTCCCTTGTCAAAAGCTTTTTTACATTTTTCTACAATTTCTTTTGAAGGTTTTATGCTGTAATAATCGGTTTCCTCTGCAACGTTTTTAATTACATTCAAGATATTTACCATCGAATCGTCGTTGTAGGTAATATGCGTGTAATAGCCTTTCTTTAACGGATAAAACTGTGGCCACCCACCGTTGTCATATTGCGCTTCCAGCAAATAATTTAATCCTTTTAAAAAAGATGCAGCGTAACGTTCGTCTTTAACCTGAGCATACATTCTCGACATAAAAAGCATTTCCTGACAAGTTGCTCCGTTGTCTGTTGTGGTTTCTACAGCCGTTTTTTTGAGTGCAATTAAATCCTCTTTCTGTTTCTCTGTAAGCTCCTCCTGCATCTGGATGTTTTTTGGCCATCCTCCTATATCTCTTTGATACAGCAATACATTGTCTGCTATTTTTTTGGCTTCCGCCGAAGCAAACCAAGCTGCATCGTTCTTACGAATAACATCTGGCCATCTTTTATAGGTGTTTTGAGATTTTACTGCAAAACTGCAAAGACATAAAAAAAGGATTATTTGTTTTTTAAACTGCATCGCTTACTTTTTATTTTGTTATTCTAAACCAATCTATTTCAACATTTCCAGAATCATTTTTTACTTCTTCGCCTAAAGCGAAAAGTCCGACTTTGGCACCAATCCATTTTCCTTCTTTGGCTTTAAAATCGGTTCCAACTTTTTGATAATTTTTATCGTCTAAGCTGTAAAAGAAACTGCACATGCCTGCTTTAGTAATTTGCACTCTAAGGTAAATCGTATTGTTTTCTATTTTTATAGGTGCAGTTTCAGTTTCTGAAACTGTTTTATCAAAAGTTCCTGTTTTCTGATTTAGATATAATTTCCCGTCAACATTTTTAAAACATAAAAAACTATAATCTAACCCCATTACGATTAAACCTGTAGATTCTTTGTTTAATCTCGGATTAAAAGTCAGTTTTGTGGTAGCTGTAAATTCTTCTGCTGGGAATTTCTGCAATAATAAGTTTGGAGCATTAAAGATGTTCTGAGAAGTGGTATTGCAAAACAAATTCAGATAACCTAAACTGGTCGGAAATCCCCAATTGATTTGTCTGTTTGCCTGCCATTGCCACTGCAATCCTAATTTTGGCGAATTAAATTCGTCTGATTCTGCTGGAGTTTCGATTGGATATTTTTTACCAACGTTTGGTTTTTTATAAGTCGTAACTGGTTCGCCAATTCCGTTTTTATCAAAATCTTCTCCCATTACAGGCCAGTCGTTTACCCATTTCATCGGCTGCAGATGTACAATTCGTCCGTAAGCGCCTTTGTCCTGAAAATGGAAAAACCAATCTTCTCCTGTTTGAGTCGTAACCCAAGCGCCTTGATGCGGACCATTTATAGCGGTCGAACCTTGTTCTATAACCTTTTTCTTTTCGTAAGGGCCGAAAGCATTTTTCGATCTTAAAATAGTCTGCCATCCAGTCGGTACTCCTCCTGCAGGGGCAAAAATGTAGTAATAGCCGTTTCGTTTGTAAAATTTAGGGCCTTCGATAGTTTCTTCGCCTTTATGTCCGTCAATAACCATTACTTCGTCATTGTTTACAATAGTTCCTTCTGGATTCATGGTGCAGACTACCAGTAAACTTTTAATCTGTGCGCGGCTTCCAGCAAAGGCATGAGTCAGGTACGCTTTTCCATCTGTATCCCAAAGCGGACTAGGGTCTATCAAGCCTTTTCCTGCTTTTACTAAAAGCGGTTCAGACCATGGTCCTTCTGCTTTTTTTGCTTTTATCATATAAATTCCGAAATCGGGATCTGGATAATAGATGTAAAATTCATTTTTATGATAGGTGATGCTTGGCGCCCAAACTCCGTTTCCGTGCTGTACTTTATTGTACGTTTCAAACGGCGGCTGTTTGACCAAAGCGTGTCCGATAATTTTCCAGTTTACCAAATCTTTAGAATGCAGAATAGGCAATCCTGGAATACAATTAAAAGAAGAAGCGGTCATATAATAATCATCGCCTACGCGAACGACATCTGGATCTGAATAATCGGCGTGAAGGATTGGGTTTGTGTAGGTTCCGTCTCCATTATCTGATGTCCAGACTTGTGCTGTATTCTTCTGAAAACAGAAAATGGAAAGAAGAAAAAGGATGATTTTTATATTATTCATTGTTGTATTGTTTTTTACCGCAAAGTTTTTTTGCCGCTAAGGCGCTAAGACACAAAGTTTTTTTGTTTGTTTTTTGTTGCAAAGTCGCTAAGACGTAAAGTTTTTTTGCCACGAATTACACTAATTGCACTAATTTTTTTTACGAAGTCGAATACTAATTTGTGGAAATTCGTGCAATTCGTGGCTAAACTTTATTATCTATTTAGCTCTAAAGCAGCTAGAATGAATGGTCCTGTTGCTTTTGGGTCGTTGTCTTTTTTTCTTTCGTTTACGTAATATTCGTAAGAACCGTCACGGTATGGATTTCCACCTAATCCTGCTACTTGACAGCAGTTTGTTAAAGTGATTCCGCCATCTTGATCTACTTTTTTGATTAATACTGTCGTTAATCCGTCAAAAGCTTTGTTGGCTGCTTTTTTAAATTTAGCTGGCAAATACCCTTTGTTTGCTCCTTTTGCATACGCATACGCAAACATAGCCGAACCAGATGCTTCTAAATAGTTTCCTTTTTCACCTGCTTTGTCTGTAACTTGGTACCATAACCCAGATGATTTATCTTGGTATTTAAGTAAAGCCTCAGAAGCATTATTTAGATATTTAACTAATTCTTTTTGCTTTGGATGCTCTTTTGGGTAATAATCTAAAACGTCAACCAATGCCATTACATACCAGCCTAATGCTCTAGACCAGAAATTTGGTGAGTTTCCTGTTTCTTTATTTGCCCAAGGCATTTGCTTGCTTTCATCCCAACCGTGGTACAATAATCCTGTTTTAGGATCTGTTGCATGTAGCTGGATTAGCTCAAATTGTTTTGCAATATCATCCAGACTTTTTCCATTTTCAAACGTTACGGTGTATTGTGCATAGAATGGTTCTCCCATGTACAAACCGTCTAACCACATTTGGTTTGGATAAATTTGTTTGTGCCAGAATCCGCCACTTGCCGTTCTTGGCTGTTCTGCCAATTGTTTGCGTATTTGCTGTAACGCTTTTAAGTATTTATCTTGTTTAGATTCTGCATAAATATCAAATAAAAGACGCCCAGGCACTACCAAATCGATATTAAATTTATCAAATTCATAGGTTTTGATTTCACCATCTGCTTGAACCAATTCATCAACATATCCTCTTATGTAAGCTTTGTATCTAGGGTCAGGATTTTTTTTGTACAATTCTTCAATAGAATGTAAAACTAAAGCGTGAACATAATCCCACTTTGGCTTTTTGGCATCATCCAGCATGTAGGCTTCTGGATGGCGTTTCATCAAAGTTAAAGCCATTTTATCAGACCACTTCAGATTCTTTCCAATCACGATATCTTTCTTCGCTGGCTCTTGTGAGGTTACTTTACAACTCGTAATCGTCATTACACAAATCAGTAAAACTGACATTAGGTAACTTTGCTTTCTACTATTCTTCATTTCAAAATATATTTAATTCTACTATAATCTATTTTTTCTAATTCTCAAATTATCTAATTTTCTATTTGACTAATTATCTAATTCCAATGCGGCTAAAATAAAAGGCCCTAATCCGTGTGAGTTATCGACTTTTATTTTTTCGCCTATATAATATTCATAAGAGCCATCGCGATAAGGATTTCCTCCTAGCCCCGCGCTCGCACAAACTTGCGTAATATGTATTTCTCCATCTGGATCTACGGTAACTAGCTTTTTTACAATACCGTCAAATCCTTTTTCTGCTAAATTTTTATAGCTTTCTGGTAAATATCCTTTGTTTGCTCCTTTAGCGAAAGCGTAAACAAACATTTCAGAACCAGATGCTTCAAGATAATTTCCTTTTTTATTTCCGGCATCCGTAACTTGATACCACAATCCTGATTTGTCTTGAAATTTTTCCACAGCTTTCGAAATCTGATTCAAGTACTGGATTAGTTCTTTTCTTTTTGGATGTTCTTTTGGCATATAATCCAAAACATCAACTAAAGCCATCATGTACCAGCCGATAGATCGAGACCAAAAATTGGGTGAAGCTCCTGTTGTTTTGTTCGCCCAAGCCATTTGTTTACTTTCGTCCCAAGCGTGAAAAAGTAGTCCTGTTTTAGGATCTAAAGTATGTTTGTGGATTTCTTCAAACTGTTTTGCAATATCGTCAAAGGCTTTATTGTTCTCAAAATCCGCTGTGTAACGCGCATAAAACGGCTCGCCCATATACAATCCGTCAAGCCACATTTGATACGGATAAATCTTTTTGTGCCAAAATCCTCCTGAATTGGTTCTTGGATGCGTTTCTAACTGCTTTCTCAGTGTCTGCAAGGCTGTCAGATAACGTTTGTCTTTAGTTGAATCGTAAAGATCAAAAAGTATTTTTCCTGCGTTGATATTATCAATATTGTAATCTTCCAATTTGTAATTCAAGATTTCTCCAGACTCATTAATCGTCGATTCTGCGTATCCTTTTGCATATTCAAAATAAACCGCATTGTTTGTTTTTTGATATAATTTTTCAAAAGACAGCATGGCTAAACCTATTTTATAATCCCATTTTGGTTTTTCGTTGTTATCAATCTGCCAAGCTTTTGGATGACGTTTCATTATAGAAAGCGCCATTCTTTCAGACCATTTCAAATCTTTAGAAATAACAATTGCCTTTTCTTGAGCTGTTACATTCAAAATTGAACATAACAGAAAAATTATAACTGGTATCGAACTACAATATTTTATTTTTCTATCCATCAAAAACGCTTATTTATCCAATTCAATTGATGCCAATAAAAATGCTCCAAGGCCTATTGCACCATTTTCTTTTGTTTTGGAAGTCAGATAATAATTATTTGTTCCGTCTCGAAATGGCTTTCCGCCCAAACCAACATTTGAAGAAACATTCAAAACATTTACTTCTCCTTTTTTATCTACTTTCACAAATTCTTTTACAAAACTGTCAAATGATTTTTTGGCTGTAGCTTTATAGCTTGCCGCTAAATAACCTTTATTGGCTCCTTTCGCGAAAGCGTAAATAATCATACCAGAAGCTGATGGCTCTACGTAATTTCCATACAATTCTGGTTTATCGGCCACTTGATACCATAAACCTGTTTCACTTTTGTATTTATTCACATTATTTGCAATCTGATTCAAATACCCCACCAAAACTTTATATTTTGGATGCGATTTCGGGAAATAATCTAACGTTTCTACCAATGCGACCATATACCAGCCAATTCCTCTTCCCCAAATGGTAGGCGAAGTTCCTGTCTGTTTATCTGCCCACGCAATCTCTTTGCTTTCGTCCCAAGCCTGATAAACCAAACCTGTTTTTTTATCTACAATATGATTTTGAACGAGTTCGAACTGTTTGGCAATATCATCCAGATTTTTTCCTTTTTCGTACTTAACCGTAAATTGCGTGTAAAAAGGTTCTGCCATATACAAACCATCAATCCACATTTGATTTGGGTAAATCTGTTTGTGCCAAAATCCTCCGCTTGGCGTTCTTGGCTGACTTTCTAACTGATTTCTTAGTCTTCCGATAATCTGCAGATAGCGCGAATCTTTTGTGACATCATATAAATTAAACAGCAGTTTCCCTGGATTCAAATAATCGATATTGTATTCTTTAAGATCGTATTTTTTGATATTTCCGGTACTGTCAATCATTCCGTCAACATACTCTTTGATATAGTTCAGGTATTTTGGATTGTTTGTCTTTTGGTACAATTTTTCAAAACCAGACAAAACAAAACCCATTTTATAATCCCATTTTGGTTTGTCGTTTCCGTCGAGCTGCCACGCATTTGGATATTTATTTAAAATAGAAAGCGCTGTACGTTCTGACCATTTTAAATCATAAGAAATAACAGCTGCATCGGCTTGATTTTGCCCAATTGCAAAAACATTGAAAAGCAGAAATAATAATATGGCTGTTTTTTTATACTTCATATTTATATTTTTTTTGCCACAGATTAATGGATTACTTGGATTATTCTTTGCTAACTTTTTTTATACTCTTTTGTTTTCAATGTGCTAAATATTTTTCACGCAGATTTAGCAGATCCAGCAGATTTAAAATTTCTAATTTGCAAATCTTTTTAATCATTTAATCTGTGGCAAAAACAACTTACATCTTCCCTTTTTTATTCAGTACTTCCAATTGTTTATCTAAATATTTAGCAAATTCTTCTTTGGTTTTAATTCCGTTTACTTCTTGTTCCCAAGCTCCCAAAAGATAAAAAGTCACCGCTTTTGTAGTTGGTTTAAAAACTAAAAGATAATCTAAATCTGTATCTGCGATATTTTCGATAGTACTAATTTCATAAAAAATTGCCATTCCTAGCTTATCTGGAACCAAAGATTGTTCTCCGTAAGTTGCCAAATACGCCCATTTTTTATTTTTGCTTTCTTTTTTAAGAAGCTCAGCCGTTTTTTGTTTTACAATTCCAGTACAGATTCCTTTTATTGCCTGAGACGCTTTAATGGTATGCTGTGTGTATAATTGGTCTGGTTTAATTGTCAGTTCAGAAATAAAATCAATTTTGTCTGAAGCGGTTTTCCATCCGTAATAATTTACTTTTACCGAAGATTCATTCGATTTATTAGCCACAGTTGCGATAGTCGAATCTACTTCACGGAAGTGTAATTTTTCATTGTTTAAATAACGGTCGATAGAACCAATTCCGATTCCTTTTCCTGCTTTCAAGATATCAGCTCCCCAATCGCTCATGTTATGGTAAGAATCAAATCCGTCTTGTCCTACAAGCGGAAGAATATTTTCTGATGTCTTTTTCCCGAAAATATCAATCGCATTTCTCCAATCTAAATACAAACGGTAACCAATTCTGTTGTTCTCCCATCCTGGTCCTTCGTAACGAATGTCAAAAGAATGATCGGTATGTTCTGGAGCCAGTTTTAATCGGTCCACATTTTTAAAAACAGTTCCGCCTTTATACTTTCTTCCTTCCCATTTTCCGTCTGTTTTTGCAGATATTTCGGCGTAGGTTTTATTGGTTTTAATATCGTATTTCTGCGCGTTTATGGCCGTTAAACCTGCGAAAAATAAAACTGCTGTGGTGATTTTTGCTTTCATTTGTATGCTAAAATTATTTAAAAATTGTATCTAGAAATCGTACGCTGTACGAAATTGTCTGTGTAAACCAAGGATCGTAAAACCAAAATGAATGTGGAGAATCTGGAATAGTCTGCACTTCACTATAAATTTTATTTTCATTCAAAATCTTAATCATATCGTCTCTCCCCGCATGAAATCTCGGAATACTGCTGCAGATGTATAACACCGGCGGTGTGTTTTGGTCAGTATGGCTTAGCGCCGAAGCATTTTTCCAATTTTCAGGTATTTCATCTGATTTTCCTCCTAACCAAAATGCTGCCATATCTCCTTCTGACGATTCTGGATGTTTGAATGCCAGAACTCCATCTACATCAATTATGGCATGGACTTTTGAAGAAGAACGGCTTTTAAAATTTGTATCTTCAAAAAGCGGATTGTTGTTTGTTGTACCAATTAAAGCTGCCATTTGCCCTCCCGAAGAACAGCCTAAAACCGCAATTTTATTTGGATCTACATTAAACTTTACTGCATTGTCTTTGATAAATTTTATTGCATTCTTGACATCAATAACTCCTTCTGGATATTTTGCTTCTAATGATAATCGGTATTCGATTGCAAAACAAGAATAGCCTTTTGTTGCAATTTCTTTTCCTATAAACTGCATTTGGCTTTTATTTCCTGATCTCCATCCGCCACCGTGAATTAGGATAACAGCTGGATTTTTTTTCTTTTTTGTATGAATAAATGCATCAAAATGTAAAGTACGATCTTGCTTTTTATTGTAAACTAAATCGAATGTTTCTGTTACGTCTGGATTTGCTTTTATTTCAGGAATGGTAATAAACGGATATTTCTTAATTAATTTAGCATAAGTGCTTTTAATGGTATACGACGTATCTACCTTGTACTGCTGGCTTTGCATTACAATGACATTAAAAAATAACGCTAAGATTAATTTAAATTTTCGCATTTTTAATCTTTACTATTTAGTTAAGAAAGGAGTTCGACCGATAGTCAAACTCCTTTTTAACTACTTCAAAAAACATAGTTCTCAAAAAACTAACAAATTACTAATAACCAGGATTTTGAGGAAAATCTTTATTCTGATTCAAATCTAAAGCTGATTGCGGTATTGGTCTTAAAATTTTAAGTTGACCGTCTATACCAACAAAGTTTGCTTCTTTTATTCTATAATTATGAGCAGAAGCTCTTGCAACCAAAGTTCCTGTACGTTTTAAGTCGAACCAACGCTTGTATTCTCCCAATAACTCTCTTCCTCTTTCGTCTAAGATATAATCGATATTAAACTGAGCCAAAGTCGCATTAGCAACACCTGCTCTTCTTCTTACTTCGTTTAAACGATCTAATCCTGTTCCTGGATTTCCTGCTTTTAAATACGCTTCTGCAGCAATAAGATACGTTTCTCCAAGTCTAGAAATAATGATATCTCTTGTGCTCACAGGTCCTGTGCTTGATGGCGTAGTCGGATTTGCATCATCAAACTTCTTAACTGGAATTGTGTAACAGTCTAAGTTTTTGATTAATGTATGTGCTGCCGAATATTCTCCCCAAGGGTGGTATACAAATGTCGAAGCTAATCTTGAAGCATTAGTTGTCATATAAGCCGTTTTGTCTGCAGGTGTAAACCATTTTGGTTCGTAAAAATGTCTCACTTTTAATGAAGCTGGATTTGAACTTCTGTAATACGGGTAATATAAAATTGTTTTTGTAACTCCGTTTACTGTTTCTGGCCCTTCTAAAATTTCGGTCATAAAAGTGGCATTCCATCTTGCATCACCTTTTTCATATAAACCTAAAGCATAATCTGTAGGACATAAATTGTAACTTCTTAATGGCGCTCCTGTTTCTGCTCCTCCTAAATAAGAACTGAAATAGTAAAACTGATTGTTACCCAACTCTGTTGGATTTGTGCTTACTGAAGCTTTATCATATTGTACAGAAAAAATCGTTTCAGCATTCAAATCGTTATCAGTACCAGCTGCCGTTGTAACAAATAATTGGCCAAAAGGAATGTTTAGTGCCTGCCCTGCAATTGCAGCATCTGCATAGGTAGCCGCTTTTGAAAAATCATCTGGTTTTGCAAAACTTTCGTATCCTCTAGTTAAGTAAACTTTTGCTAATAAATCGTTTACGGCTCTCTTATTTACTTTTCCAGCGGTACTGTAAGCAGCAGTTCCTGCATTAGCCAAAGCAAAATCTAAATCTGATATGATTTGAGCATATACTTCTTCTGCACTGTTTCTTGTAAAAAATAAAACTGGACTTGTAATATTATCATTTACAATTGGCACACCGCCATAAGTCTGAACCAATAAGAAATAGGCATTTGCTCGTAAAAATCTTGCCTCACCTACTAATGTATTCAGATTGGGTGTCTGTTCTGTAATTGTAGAATAATAAATCGTTTTATTTACAGACTGAATCAGCTGATAACAGGAAACATATAAATCTTCAACATTTGTAGAAGATGGTATTAAAAGCGTATACTGGCTCAAACCTGCTGGTTCTGGAGTTCTTCCTTCGGCATACATATCGGTTCCAGCTTCAAAAAGCCACGGATTTTTTCCATAAATTCCTTTTAGCCACGCATAATTTGTATTGACTAATAACTGAAATCCTGAGGCTGTTTTATATGTTTCATCCGCTGGCACATACGAGCGGCTATCTTCTTCAATATAATCACTGCAAGAGCTTACCGCTGCTGCAATTATTCCTATCATTACTAATATTTTTTTCATTTGATATCTTTATTAAAATTTAACACTTAATCCCAATTGTGTAGTTACAGCTGCCGGACGGTTTACACCAAAAGGTGAAGCGGCCCACTCTGGATCATATCCATCAAAATTTGTAAACACAAATGGATCTAAAACGTTTACATAAATTCTGAAATTAGAAATTTTCAGTTTTTTCAATAATTCAGAATCTAGTGTATAACCTAAAGATATATTTTTAATTTTCACATAAGAAGCATCTCTATAATATCCGAATAAAGAAGTCCAATAAGCTCCAGCTCCAGTTGCAACAGGTCCTGGTCTTGGATTGGTATTATTTGCGTTTGCTTCAATTCCTGTTCCATTAGTAGGAATAAAATAATCCATTGCTAATTTCTGGCGTCCTCTATCACTGACGTCAGCAAAGTTTTGGTGAAAAGTACTCAAAACTGTTTGTCCTTGACTTGTAATTACTGAGAAGTTAAAATCGAATTGACCTACATTTAATTTAGAATAAAAACTTCCTTGCCATTCTGGATTTGGATTACCAATTACAGTTCTATCATCTTGGTTAAATTTACCGTCACCATTTAAATCTTTTGGTCTTGCCTGCCCTGGAGCCATTCCATAAGAAGCCGCTGCTGCCGCTTCGCTTTCCTGCCAAACGCCATCATAAACATAATTGTAGTTCGGGTTAAGAGGCGCACCAAGAATCAATTTATTACCAATATCACTTACTTTATCTTGATTGTAAATAGACTCTAATTTATTTACGTTTTTAGTGAATGTGAAAGTAGTTTCCCAAGTTACCAAACGAGATTTGATGTTTTTAGTAGTCAATAAAACCTCTACCCCTTTATTACTTACAGAACCAACGTTAGCAAAAGTATTTTTCCATCCTGATTCTGATGGTAATTGCTGTTTGTAAATCAAGTCATCAGATAATCTGTCGTACACGTCAACAGAACCTGAAATTCTATTTTTTAGAAATCCAAAATCAATACCTAAATTATATTCTCTTGTTTTTTCCCAAGTTAAATCAGGGTTTGCTAAATTCTCTGATTGCCATCCTGAAACCACATTTGGACCTGCTGCATAAAATGTCTGCTGGTTTAATAAGGCCTGAGAAGTATAAGGAGCTACGTTGTCATTTCCTGTGTAACCTAAACTCGCACGCAGTTTTAAATCAGAAACGAAAGAACTATTTTCTAAAAACGATTCTTTGCTTAATTTCCATCCTAAAGCTACAGAAGGGAAACTTTGCCATTTATTTCCTTCAGAAAGCACAGAAGATCCATCCCATCTTGTAGAAGCAGTAATTAAATATTTGTCTTTAAACGCATAGTTTAAACGAACTGCATAGGAGTTTAAAGTGTTTTTTGCAAAAGATGATTTTACCACATAACTTGTCTGAACACCAGAACCCATATTATCTGTACCTACATCAAAAGGCTGGTTGTTAGAATATAATGAAGAAAATTCATCTGTATTTGAATATAAACTCTGAAGCAATAATAAACTAAAATCATGAACATCATTAAAAGTATGTTTCAAATCAATCTGATTATCCCAAGTATAATTGAAGTTGTTTGAATTTTCTAGAGTTGCAGAATTTTTTCCGTTTAATGTTACCCCTGCATTCGTCTGTGCTGTATACGCTTTTGAATTTTGCGAATCCATAATTCCCGCCGCAAAAGTTGTTTTAAACGAAAGCCATTTTAACGGCTGATACTGGAAATAAGCATTACCAACTGTTTGCCAAGTTTTTTCTGTTTGAGAAGAATTAGCAATTTCCATTAATGGATTTACAGTTGAAGTTTTATTGATTGCCCAAGCTCCATTAGGATAAGTTAACTTACCTGGAAGAAAAAACAATGTTCCAACTTGCTCGTTTCCTGCTGCATCAATTGCCCACGGAGACATTAAAGGACTCAATCTAAATGCGTCCTGCATGGCTAAATCACTACCTAACTGATTGTCTAATCTAGCAATCGTAACGTTTACACCTGTAGAAAACTTATCATTTATTTTGTGATTTAATCCTAATTTGAATGAATATTTATCTGTTGAATCATTTTCAATTAAACCACGATCACTCTGGATTCCGAAGCCTAAATTATAGCTTAAACCAGAATCTGAACGGCCTGTAATATTTAAATAATTATTCTCTGTCATTCCAGATTTTAGTACTGCATCATACCAGTCAAAATTGTAACCGCTGTTAGCACGAGATACTAATAACGGACTTTGGTTTCCTGCCAAAGCAGCCAATTGCGCTGGAGTTTGTGTTGCAGGAGTTGCACTCATGTAAGCCACTTGGTGAAATTTCCACCACTGCTCTCCTGTCATCATATTTGGCAATCTTGTCGCCGTTTTATTTCCGTAAGAAGTATCAAAAGTTACACTGATACCTGCTTTTGCACTTGTTCCGCTTTTTGTAGTTACAATGATAACTCCATTAGAACCTCTAGAACCGTAGATTGCTGCAGATGAAGCGTCTTTTAGAACGTCCATTCGAGCAATATCCTGCGGATTTAAGAAATCAATTCCATCCATCGGAACGCCATCTACAACGTATAAAGGTGAAGAACCTACCATAGTCGAATTACTAGAATCAGCAATCAAAGAGTTGTTTCCTCTAATAACAACTTTAAATCCGTCTCCTGCACGACCTGTAGAAGATGAGATCTGGACCCCTGGCGTGCTTCCTTGAATCGCTTCTAGCGGACTGATTGTGTTTCTTTCTGTAATAGTAGCCGCACTGATCGTACTAACAGATCCGGTAAGATCTGTCTTTTTTACAGAACCATATCCTACTACAACTACTTCAGTCAATGCATTTGACTGTTCTGCTAAACTTACATTGATTTTAGTTTTTCCAGCAACACTTACCTCCTGTGTCTGAAATCCTAAATAGCTAATTATTAAAATTGCTTTACTGTTTGATACATTAATTTTAAAACTTCCTTCAAAATCTGTCGAAGTTCCGTTTTTAGTCCCCTTTTCATTAATGTTTACCCCTGGCAGTGACATACCCGTAGCGTCGGTAATCTTTCCCTCTATTGTGGTTGACTGTGCGTTAATAGAACTGCACAGTAAAAAATTCAGGAAAAAGAAAAATACAAAGTACTTATCTTTTCTCTCAGATAATTGTTTAATACTCATGTGGTTTAAAGTTTGGTTAATTGATAGTGTTTAGTTTTTAATAGATTCTACTTTTTTCTCATTGATATAGGTATTTATAAAGTTTATATTTTTTACATTTTTTAATAAGTAGACCGAATCTACTTTTTGGATTTTTACATTTTTCAGCGTAATATTCTCAACTGGAGACTCCGCGTAACCTTCTGCCCAAACGCTGTATTTTCCACCGTTTTTCACCGTGACATTCTCTAAGCTTATATTTCTGATCGTCGGAATAAAATTTCCTATCTGAGATCCGTATACGTTGTAAAACATGTTTAGTTTTAAAACACATTCTTTCACCGTGCCCACTTCAAGATTTCGAACATAGACATCTTCTATAATTCCTCCTCTTTTTGAATTTGTTTTAATGCGAATGGCACGATCTAAATTTGGACTGTCCATCACACAGTTTTCAACAAAAACATTATTTACTCCTGCTGAAATTTCACTTCCAATTACAACACCGCCGTGTCCATCAATCATTTTGCAGTTTTGCACAATTATATTTTTACTTGGTATTGCCACTCTCCTTCCGTCGCCATCTCGTCCTGCTTTAATAGCAATACAATCATCCCCAGTATTAAAAGTGCAGTTTTTGATTAAAATGTTCTGCGAATATTCTGGATCACAGCCGTCATTATTCGGGCCATGGCTATTGACCGTTACTCCGTCAATAATCATGTTATTGGTTTTTATCGGATGTAAAATCCAAAAAGGAGAATTAATAATGGTTACATCTTTTATCAAGGCTGTGTTGCATTCAAAAAACTCGATAAAGTTTGGTCTTAAATAACGTCCTTCTCCAAAAACTCTTTCTGCTACCGGAATCCCTTTTTCTGCCATATCCACCAAAACCTCACGATTTGTTGGATCATTTTGAGATGGAATTCCTTTTTTCCAGCCATAATTTTTTCCTCCAGACCAAATCCACCAATTGGTGCTGTCAGCCTGACCGTTTAAAGTCCCTTTTCCTGTAACTGCAATATTGGTTTTGTTTTTAGCATAAATAAGTGGCGAAAAGTTCATTACTTCTGTACCTTCCCAAGAAGTATGCACAATAGGATAATCTTTCGGGTTTATACTAAAAAGAATCTCAGCATTATCTTCTAAATGCAAGTTGACATTGCTTTCTAAATGAATCGCTCCTGTCAAATATTTTCCGTTTGGAACCAAAACTCGACCGCCTCCATTTGCTGCACATTTTTGTATTGCTTTTTGGAAAGCTACCGTGTTTAATGTTTTTCCATCAGCAACAGCACCAAAATCATTTATGTTATATATTTTATGTGAGAAATCTGTTTGCGGAATACTTTTTACGACCAAATCCATTCTCTGCCATGGATTATCTGATGAGATTGAAGAAGAATGTCTTGTGCAAGATGCCAATGACAGCCCCAAAGCAGCGAAAAAAAGAATCTTTTTAAATGTGACTATCTTATTTGTAATCATTTGTATAGATATTTCTTGTTTGGACGCCAAAAATCTTAAGATTTATGTAATCGATTACACGAAAGTAGAAAAATTGTTCTAAGAGACCAAATTAATTTAGAAAAAAATTATATATTTAATTTTTATTGCAAAATTTAATTACATTTAATGCAAAAAATTAGATAATTTATTATCATTGTAGAATCTAAAACGTTTTAGCTTTTCGATATGGTAATCGATAACAATTTTTATTACATAATGAAAAAAAATGTACTTTTGTCTAAAAATAATCCGAAAACTTTTTTTTGAATGAGTGAAAAAGTAACTATTTACGATATTGCTGAAAAATTAAACATCACAGCTGCAACAGTTTCCAGAGCGTTAAACAATAATCCTAAAATAAAGGAAGCGACGCGTGAGTTGGTTATCAAGACAGCTGCTGCGATGAACTACAAGCAAAACAAATTGGCACTAGCTTTAAAGAGCGGTCGAAGCAATAATATCGGAGTTATTGTTCCGCGTATTGACAGTAACTTTTTCGCTTCGGTTATTCGAGGAATCGAAGAAGAACTTTATCCTCACGGTTATCAGGTTATCATCTGCCAAACGCATGAAAGCATTAAAAGAGAAAATGAAAACCTTCATACGCTGGTAGATGCACAGGTAGACGGTATCATGATGTCGGTTACTGGTATTTCAGATGAAAATGATAGCGCTTTCAGAAATGTTTTAGAAAAAAATGTCCCTCTGATATTTTTCGATAGAAGCAAACATATTGATGGCGTAAGTTCTGTAACCATTAATGACTTTAAAGGAGGCTATTTAGCCACCAAACATTTAATCGATGAAGGTTGCCGACATATTGCACATTTTTCTGGAGATCAGTCTTTAGATATCTTTAAAAACAGGTTTTTAGGCTATAAACAAGCTTTACTAGACAACGGACTTCAATTTAACGAAGAATATGTTATTTACGTAAAAAGTAGTGTTGAAGCAGGTAAAGAAGCTGCGACTGCATTATTGGGTTTACAAACTCCGCCAGACGCGATATTCTCTTCTAGTGATTTCGCCGCTCTAGGCGCAATTCAAGAACTTCAAAACAGAAATATCAGTATTCCAAATGAGTTTTGCGTAGCTGGTTTTAGTAATGAGCCTTTTACTAAATTCATGGAATTATCGATCACTTCTGTAGATCAGTCGCCTTTAGAAATGGGAAAAATGTCTGCTCGCGTTTTCTTAGAACAGGTCGACAAAACCGATACAATCAAAATCGAAAAAAAGGTTGTCCTTGCCCCAGAATTACACATTCGTAAATCTTCTACTAGAACTAATTTCTAATTAGTTTTTAAACCATATAAGTGATATAAGTTCATTTTAAGCTTTCCTGCAAGGTTTCCAAAACCTTGTAGGTATTTACTTTTATAGTAAAACAAAATTTCATTATTCTATTTCGCATTTTCAACCGCTGAGCGCAGGAGACCTACAAGGTTTTGGAAACCTTGCAGGAAATCAATACACTTAAATGTTATTTTTTTTTGCTGCAAAAAAAAGTCCATCTAAAAGTATCTTTTAAATGGACTTATATAACTTATATGGTTTAAAAACCTACAACGAGACTCCTCTTTTCCAAGGAATAAAATCGTTCTGATTTAATATCGCCGCTTTAGTTTTTACCGTACCACTCGCAATATCGATAATAGTTTCAAGCATTTCATCAGCCATTTCTTCGATAGATTTTTCTCCTTTGATGATTCCACCAGTGTCAATATCGATAATGTCAGACATTTTTGCCGCCAACTCTGAGTTAGAAGATATTTTTACTACTGGCGCAATTGGATTTCCTGTCGGAGTTCCTAAACCTGTTGTAAACAATACCATATTCGCTCCCGAGCCTACCATTGCAGTTGTACACTCCACATCATTTCCTGGCGTACATAACAATGTTAATCCTGGCTCGTTAATATACTCACCATAATCGTAAACACCAGCAATTGGAGATGTTCCTCCTTTTTTAGCCGCTCCTGCAGATTTCATAGCATCCGTAATCAAACCGTCTTTGATGTTACCTGGAGATGGATTCATATCAAATCCTGAACCAGCATCAACAACTGTTTTTTCGTACCACTTCATCAAATCTAAGAAACGTTTTCCGTCTTCGTCATCCACACAACGGTTTACCAATTCTTGCTCTACACCACATAATTCTGGGAATTCAGAAAGAATTGTCGTTCCTCCTAATGCTGCCAATTTATCAGACAAAACTCCTAAAGTTGGGTTAGCAGAAATTCCAGAGAATCCGTCAGATCCACCGCATTCTAAACCAATTCTAAGCTTAGATAATGGAGCTGGTTCTCTCTTAATTTCGTTTGCTTTTTTAATCGCTTCAAAAGTATCTTTTACCACACTGCTCAACATCGTTTCAATAGTTCCGATAGACTGCTGATCGTAAATTAAAACAGGCTTTTTACTGTCTGGATTAATAGCATCTAAAGCTTCTTTAAAAATTGAAATCTGAAGATTTTGACATCCTAAACTCAATACAGTCGCTCCAGCTACGTTTGGATTGTTTACATAACCAGCTAAAAGCTTAGCTAAACTATGAGAATCCTGACGAATTCCACCACAACCTCCTTGGTGCGTAATGAATTTTACTTCGATATTATTGAACAAGTTAGCGTCGTTTGAAGCTTCTTGATTTCCTGCTCCACCCGTTTCTGATTTCACCAAAGAACGCAACAATAATTGATAGTCGTTTTCTTTAGGTTTCATCAACTCTTTCTCAAAAATGTCTTTTAAGATTTCGATGTTTCTGTTTTCACAAAAAACCAATGGAAAAAACAACCACACATTTTCTGTTCCAACCTGCCCGTCTTCTCTATGATAGCCCTGCCACGTTCTGTCTTTCCATTTATCCACATTTGGAGCTGTCCAGCCAATAGTTTCCGTTTTACCTGTAACTTTATCACTCTCGTGTTTTACGTTTGCAGTAGAAAGCAATCCTCCTTTTTCGATTCTTGCACTTGCTTTTCCAACCAAAACACCATACATAATGATTCTGTCTCCTACATTAAAAGGAACCATTGCAATCTTATGTTTCATTTTCACATCAGACTCAACAGCAATTGATTGTCCTTCAAAATCAATCACTTCGCCAGCTGACAGATTTACCAAAGCCACCGCTACGTTATCAGTAGGATGTACTTTTATTAATTTTTTCTGCGTTGCCATAATTAACCTTTGTTCTTTGTTCTTTTTGTTTTTCTTTTATTTTCAAGCAATTGAGTATAATTCACTTTTTCTCAATCTTACTCACAATCTTAAATTTAAATCTCCATAAATCTGCTTTAATCTGTGTAAATCTGCGTGAAAAATATTTCACGCAGATTATAAAAGATTTCAGCAGATCAAATTAGATTTTAATCTTAGATCCTCTTTATTTTATTCTTTCTTGAAACTTAGCAAAACCAGCTTCAATTCCGTTTGAATCAATTTCTTCTAAAGCTATTGTAATTGCTCTTGTTAATCCTGGAATTTCTGTTAAGTCTTCATCCCAGAAAGATTTATTTTGTAATGTCAAACGAGCGATTTTCTCGTAATCATCAGATTTCCAAAGTCCGCTAAAAAACGTTATAATATCTTCACCATCTTTAACCGGTAATTCTTGTCCGTTCCATGTTCCTTTATAAAAGCGAATTAAACTCGCTAATGAGAAAGTCAAATTAACTGGTAATTTTTTGTTAGCATTATAATATCCTAATAAACTAGGCAAAACTCTTACTTTGAATTTCGAAATAGAATTTAACGCAATATCAGCAAGTGCATGTTTGATAAATGGATTTTTAAATCGGTCCATCACTTCCTCACAATAGGCAGTAATTTCATTTTTATCCATATCAAGCGTTTCACTAATTTCACCAATAACGCTATTTACAAATTTTCCTGTAAAATCTCCGTTAACAGTTTCCATCACTAATTTATTACCATACAAAAGTGAAAAAGGAACCATTGCCGTGTGAGAACCGTTTAAAATACGAACTTTAATCATTTTAAAAGGACGTATATCATCAACAATTTTTACATTCAAATCTGTTTTATCAAAAGGCAATTTTGCTTTTAAATCATCTCCACCTTCAATAGCCCAAAGGAAAAAAGGTTCAGCAGCAACAATTAAATTGTCCTGATAATCTAATTTACTATTGTATTCTTCAATTTCAGCTCTTGGGTATCCAGGAACAATTCTGTCAACCAAAGTACTGTGATAGGTACAAGCATCAGATACCCAAGTTTTAAATGCATCTTCTAATTTCCATAAATCAACATATTGCAAAATATATTTTTTCAGTGTCTCTGAGTTATAATCAATCAATTCACATGGAATAATTGTTACTCCTTTAGAAGCATCACCATTAAAATGTTTAAATCTTTCATATAATAAAACCGTCAGCTTTGCAGGAAACGACACGGGTGGCTGCATGTCTGGAGTATCACTTCCAATGAATTCAATTCCAGCTTCAGTAGTATTAGAAACAATAAACTGAAGTTCTTCTTCTTTAGCCAAAGCCAAATAATTTGAAAATTCAGTATAAGGGTTTACAGTTTTTACAATATTAGAAATTAACTCAATATTTTGTATTTTTTCACCTTTTTTGATTCCGTTCATAAACAAAGTATACAAACCGTCCTGATCATTAATCATGTTGACCATACCGTCTTTCAAAGGCTGAACTATTGCAATACCGGCATTAAAATCAACTTCAGTATTTAGTTTGTGAAAAGCGTAATCTACAAAAGCTCTTAAAAAGTTCCCTTCTCCAAACTGAACAACCTTAATTGGCTGTAACTTTTCTAATCCTGTATTTATTCTATTTAATTTTTTCATTTTAAATTTTTCTTTAAAGTGTTTTAAATAACCACTATAAATCCCTATTGTTTATGTCCTTTTTTTAAAACTGTAAATGAAACATTACACTCGATTGGGTAAAATAAAGTCTGCTGTGAGGAATGGCAAACCAAATTTTTCAAGCGTAATGCTCAATTACAATCTCTAAAAATCTAAAAAAAACTTATAAAATAAGGAGTTCGGCATGATTACCCCTTAATCTATTTTCTAATATCTTTTATAATGTCAAGAACCTGTTTCACTTTTGCAGTCAGTCCTTCGAAATCTTTATTCTCTAATATGTCTTTTGAAATTAGCTGCGAACCTAAACCAACGCAAGTAGCACCTGCATTTAGCCAAGAACTCAAACTTTCAACCGTTGGATAAACACCTCCTGTAGGCATAATGTTTGTCCATGGACAAGGGCCTTTTATAGCTTTAATGAATTCTGGTCCGTAAATATCTGCTGGAAATAATTTTACAATCTCACAGCCTAATTCTTCTGCTCTTGCAATCTCTGTCAAAGTTCCGCAACCTGGCGACCAAAGCACTTTTTTGCGATTACAAGCTATAGCTATATCTTCTCTAAAAACCGGAGTTACAATAAAATTCGCCCCTAAACTCATATATAATGAAGCCGAAGCTGCATCTGTTACAGAACCCACTCCTAAAATCATTCCTGGAAGTTCTGCTAAAGCATATTTGTTTAAAGCTCCAAAAATTTCATGAGCAAAATCACCACGGCTTGTAAATTCCATTAATCTAGAACCTCCGTCGTAACAGGCCTTTAAAACTTTCTTACTTAATTCGATATCCGAATGAAAAAAAAGCGGAACCATTCCGTTTTCTTTCATTTGAGAAGCGACTTCTATTCTTGAATATTTTGCCATTTTTTATTTTAAAATTATCTTGATACTAATGCAGAACCATCACCATCAATCATATTTTCCACTTCTTTTAAGGTAACCAAGTTGTAATCTCCAGCAATGGTATGTTTTAAGCAACAAGCCGCAACTGCAAAATCCAACGCTCTTTGGTTATTATCATATTCCAATAAACCGTAGATTAATCCGCCCATAAAAGCATCACCGCTTCCTACGCGATCTACAACTGGAGTAACTTCTTTTACAGCAGCGCTGTGAATTGCTTTTCCGTCATATAAAATTCCGCCAATTCTTTGGTGAGAAGCGCTTACAGAATAACGAAGCGTTGTTGCAGCAATCTTCAAATTCGGAATTAATTGAAACAATTTATCATATACCGCAGGAAGCGTTTTCTCATCCTGATAATTCGGATTCATTTTCGGAATTCCTAACATGAAATAAGCAGTATCAATATCTCCCAAAATCACATTGCTGTATTGTAGCATTTCTGGCATTACTTCGCTTGGCGTTTTACCATATTGCCACAATTTTGATCTGTAATTTAAGTCGCAAGAAATTTTAATTCCTTTTTTATGAGCCACTTGAATTGCTTCTAAACAAGCTTCGGCAGCACTTTGAGAAATTGCTGGTGTAATTCCGCTCCAGTGAAACCACTCTGCTCCTTCCAAAACTGTTTCCCAGTCAACTTGCCCTTTTTGAATAGTCGACATCGCACTATGTGCACGGTCGTAAACTACATTACTGCCACGTGTTCCTGCTCCAGTTTCCAAGAAATAAATTCCTAAACGTTCTCCGCCGTAAACAATGTTTTTCGACTCCACGTTCATTTTTCTCATTTCTTTTAATGCCGAAAAACCAATTTCGTTTTCTGGCAGTCTGGTAACAAATTCGGCATTTACACCATAATTTGCCAAAGAAACACAAACATTAAATTCACCGCCTCCATAAGTAGCACCAAATGCTGTAGACTGTGAAAAACGTAAATGTCTCTCTGTCGAAAGACGAAGCATGATTTCTCCAAATGCAACTACTCTACTCATATTATATTTTTATTTTACCATTAAAGGTATTTTTACCATTAAGAAATTAAGGAAATTAAGTTTTCTTTATTGAAAGAAAATCCAAAATAAGTTAGAGATTTTCCAATTCTGAACCTGAAAGGTTCATATGTTTATAGATCTAAAATATTCTCAAACATACGACTCCGTAGGAGTCGAACGTGGCTAAAATTATTCATTTGCTATAAACATGTGAAGCTTTCAGCTTCTAAAATCAGATTCCAAAAAAAAACTTAATCTCTTAATGTCTTAATGGTTCAAAAAACTTTTCTTAAAATTTGAAATACTCTTTTGCGTTATTGTATGAGATGTCAGAAACTAATTTTCCGATCCATTCCATATCGTTTGGCAATTCTCCTCTTTTGATTTCGTCTCCCAAAAGATTACACAAAATACGTCTGAAATATTCGTGTCTTGGGAATGATAGGAAACTTCTAGAATCTGTTAACATTCCAACAAAACAGCTGATTAATCCCATATTAGACAAAGCATTCAATTGTTTTGTCATTCCATCTTTCTGATCTAAGAACCACCATCCAGAACCAAATTGTACTTTTCCGCGAACGCTTCCGTCGTTGAAGTTTCCAATCATTGTTGCCATAACTTCGTTATCTGCAGGATTTAGGTTGTAAATGATCGTTTTAGTCAATTTATCTTTACTGTCTAAAGCATTTAAGAAAGCAGATAATTTTTGAGCTTGAGGATAATCTCCGATAGAATCCCATCCTGTATCTGGGCCTAAAATTCTGTGCATACGAGCATTATTGTTACGCAATGCACCTAAGTGAAACTGCTGTACCCATCCAAACTCATGGTACGTCTCTGATAAGAAAACTAAAATAGCACTATGGAATTTTAAAACTTCTTCTGGAGACAATTCGCCGTTTTCTCTTTTCTTTTTGAAAATAGCATTTACTTCACTTTCTGTAAAGTTTTCAAAATCAATTTGATTTAAACCGTGGTCACTTAATTTACATCCGTTTGCATTAAAGAATTCAATTCTTTTTCTTAATGCAGACTGTAAATCAGCATACGTGTTAATTGCAACTCCGGACACATCCCCTAATGTGTCCAGATATGCATTATATCCATCATTAGCAATTAAGATGGCTTTATCAGGTCTGAAAGCTGTACTCATTTTGATTCCAGTCGAATTGTTTGCGAATTTCTGGTGAAATTCTAATGTATCGATTGGATCTTCTGTAGTACAAACCAATTCAGCGTTTACTTTTTTAAGAAGATTTTGCGTGCTGTATGCTGGAGAATTTACTTTTTCTGAAGTTTCTAAATAAATTTTCTCAGCTGACTTTTCATTCAATAAATCATAAATATCAAAATAACGAGCCAATTCTAAGTGCGTCCAGTGGTACAACGGATTACGCATTGTGTACGGAACTGTTCTTCCCCAGTTTAAGAATTTATCTTTATCTGAACCGTTTCCAGTTACAAACTGCTCGTTGATTCCTAATGTACGCATTGCACGCCATTTGTAGTGGTCACCGTTAATCCAAACCTGAGTGATATTGTCAAAGATTTTATCTTCTGCAATAAACTGCGGATTTAAGTGATTATGGTAATCTATGATTGGCTGATTTTTAGAGTAATTGTGATACAACTCTTCAGCATATTTATTTTCTAATAAAAAATTATCGTTGATGAAAGTCTGGCTCATGTCTTTTAAAATATAATTTGAAAATTATTCTTCGTTTGAAGGTTTTCCGATTGTCGCAAGGATTCCTCCGTCAACATACAAAATGTGACCGTTTACAAAATCACTTGCTTTTGATGATAAAAATATCGCTGCTCCAGCTAAATCACTTGGATCTCCCCATTTAGCCGCTGGCGTTCTACTAATAATAAAATCATTAAAAGGATGTCCGTCTACGCGGATTGGCTTTGTCTGTTCTGTAGCAAAATATCCAGGACCAATTCCGTTGATTTGAACGTTATACTTTGCCCATTCTGTTGCCATGTTTTTAGTCAGCATTTTCAAGCCTCCTTTCGCAGCAGCGTAAGCAGAAACTGTATTTCTTCCCAATTCACTCATCATTGAGCAAATGTTGATGATTTTTCCTTGTCTTCTTGAAATCATTCCTTTAGCAACATGCTTAGAAACAATAAACGGACTTACCAAGTCAATATCTACTACTTCTCTGAAATCTGAAACTTCCATATCTAGAAGCGGAATTCTTTTGATAATCCCAGCATTGTTGATCAGGATATCGATTGGTCCTACTTCGCTTTCAATTTTCTGAACAGCAGTTTTAACTTCCTGCTCTTCCGTTACATTAAATTTGTAACCAACTGCATTAATGCCTTCACTTTTTAATTCCGCTACAGCGTTATCAATTTTTTCTTGAGAAGAATTTCCGTTTACTACAATTGTAGCTCCCGCTTGACCTAATCCTTTTGCCATTGCCATTCCAAGTCCGTGTGTAGAACCTGTGATAAGGGCAACTTTTCCTTTTATATCAAATAAATTTGTCATTTTCTTATCTTAAATCAGTGATTTTACAAACATCCATATCTCCGTAATCTAAGTTTTCACCCGCCATTCCCCAGATAAAAGTATAATTACTAGTTCCTGAACCTGAGTGAATTGACCAAGGCGGAGAAATTACTGCCTGATGATTGTTCATCCAGATGTGTCTTGTTTCCTGCGGTTGTCCCATAAAGTGGCAAACTGCTTGATCTTGTGGAATATCTAAGTAAAAATAAACTTCCATTCTGCGATCGTGTACGTGCGCTGGCATCGTATTCCAAACACTTCCTGGCTTTAATTCTGTCATTCCCATTTGCAATTGGCAAGTTGTAACTACACTTCCAATAATCATTTGGTTTACAGTACGGTGATTTGCAGTTTCCATTGTTCCCAACTGTAATTTATTAGCTTCAGCTAAACTTACTTTTTTAGTTGGATAAGTGGTATGTGCTGGTGCAGAGTTTAAATAAAACTTCGCAGGATTGTTTTTATCATCACTTTTAAAAACAACTTCTTTATTTCCAGCTCCGATGTACAAAGCATCTTTAAAACCTAACTCATACGTTGTTCCTTCTACTACAACAGAACCGCTTCCTCCGACATTAATAATTCCTAATTCTCTTCTTTCTAAAAAATAAGGAGCTTTTAACGGATCTATAGTTTCTAAAGCTAAATCGCCTTTTACAGGAACTGCAGAACCTGCAATGTATCTGTCGTAATGCGAGTAAACCAATACTACTTCATCTTCCTGCATTAAGTCATCAATCAGGAATTCTTCTCTCAATTGCTGTGTATCATATTTTTTAACAGCTTCAGGGCTTGACGCGTATCTTGAACTATATTTTGTCATAATTTTAAATTAATGTAATCGATTGCACAAAATTATATTTTTATATTTAAATAGCATAATTGAAATGAAAAAAAATGTTTCAATTATCAAAAAATCTATTAAAGATCGGTAATTGGACGGTATTTTGGAACTAAAGTTTTCATTACTATCCATCCTGTCAAATAACAAACCGCACAAATAGAAAAAATAATCATGTAACCTGAATTGATTCCGTTTGCAACAGTATCTCCTGCAGCGGTAAGCGATTTTAAAAAGTCTTCTAAATTTGCTACTCCTTTTTCAGCAAGAAAAGCCTTTTCTGTTACTGCATCTTGAAACTGAGGATATTTTTCCAATAATGGCTGACCGTTTACCGTACTCCAATTTCTTTGTGTAAAATCAAATAATACACCTGAACCTTTGTTGATCAATGTTGAACCAACACCGCCCGCTAATCCACCGATACCGGTAATCGTAGCAATTGCTTTCTTAGGAAACATATCTCCTACTGTAGTAAAAATATTTGCTGACCAAGACTGGTGTGCTGCACCTGCAATACCGATAATGATTACGGGAACCCAATAACTAATATATCCTAAAGGCTGAGCCGCTAAAGCCAACAGAGGAAAAAAGGCAAAAATTAACATCGCTCTCATTCTGCCTTCATACGGGTTCATTCCTTTTTTCTCTACAAAATAAGTTGGAAGCCATCCGCCAATAATAGACAGTAAAGTGATCATGTATAAAATAAACAATGGGAAAGCTGCTTGCGTAGAATCCATTCCGTAAACTGAGCTTAAATATGCTGGTGTCCAGAATAAAAAGAACCACCAAACACCATCTGTCATAAATTTACCAAATGCAAAAGCCCATGTCTGTTTGTATTTAAAACAATCCTTTAAAGAAACTTTAGTCGTAGTTTCTGGCTTATAACCTTCGATTTTACTATCTGCAATATCATCTTGCTGAATATAAGCTAATTCTTCTGGCGTTACTCTTGCGTGCTTTTCTGGTTTATCGTACATAAACATCCAGAATCCCATCCATACAAACCCTAAAGCTCCTATAATAATAAAAGACATTTCCCATCCGAAAGATTCTGCAATAAAAGGAATTGTAATTGGTGCCGCTAAAGCTCCAACTGTTGCTCCCGCATTGAAAATACTTGTTGCAAAAGCTCTGTCTTTTTTAGGAAAATATTCTGCTGTTGTTTTAATAGCTGCCGGAAAGTTTCCCGCTTCTCCAACTGCCAAAACAAAACGAGCAAAAATAAATAAAGCCACACTCACATTGATTACTAACGCTGTATCGCTTATTGTACCGATTATTTCTTTTGAACCATGAAAACCTACAAACCATTCTCCAGTAATAATTCCAGATGTGGCGATTCCGCAGAATGCATGAAGACAAGCTCCTACAGACCAAATTCCGATTGCCCAAAGAAATCCTTTTTTAGTATCCAACCAATCTACAAATCGGCCCGCAAACAAAAGAGAAACTGCATAAAAAATAGAAAATAAAGCGGTAATGTTTCCGTAATCGTTATTCGTCCAGTGAAATTCAGGCGCAATAAAATCTTTCCAGGTTAAAGAAAGAACTTGTCTATCTAGATAATTGATTGTGGTTGCAAAGAATAGCAAGGCACAAATGCTCCAACGGTATTTTCCTGTAGATTTGATGCTTTCATTTACTGCAACAGTTTCGGTTTGATTCATAGTAAGTGGGTATTATAGTTTTTATAATTTTGGTAATCTTAAAAGACTATATTTACTGCTTTCTAAAAATATTAAAATCAATAAATTAGCACCTTTAAAGAAAATTAATGTAATCGATTGCACAAATATAGTTTTTAATCTGTACAATCCAAATAATATTGTATGAAAAATTATTTTAAGTCATTAAATAAACATATTACATAAAAAAAAGAATACAAAATTACACATTAAACAATATATTTGTTAAAAGCCAATAGGTGAATTTCATCCTTTTTAAGGGGTAAAATTGTCCTGAAATTTATATTTTGGAAGTTTGTTTCATTTTAATTTCCCTTTTCGAATAATGCTATTGAATTTCTTTCGATAAAACCAAATAAACAATTGTACAACAATTAATTAAAATTCAAATTGAAAACTACAAAAACACGATCTTTAAGAGGAGCAGCGCTTACTTTTCTTCTTTTTTCAGGAATATTTACTGTTAACGCTCAAAATCAAATTATTCCGCTTTGGAGTAAAATTCCTGACGAAGTAAAAGCTTCTGACTACAAAGAAAAAGAAGTCGTGAAAGATGGAAAAATGCAGAGCACAAGTCAGGTTTCTGTTCCTACTTTAAGCATTTTCATTCCGAAAGAAGCAAAACCGAACCAGACAGCTGTTGTAATTTGCCCAGGTGGCGGCTATACTCATTTGGCCTTTGAAAAAGAAGGAACAAAAGTTGCAGAATGGTTTAATAGTTTAGGAATTGCCGCTTTTGTATTAAAATACCGAATGCCGACAGATTTAACAATGAAAAACAAAAATGTCGGTCCGTTACAAGATGCTCAAGAAGCGATTCGTTACGTAAGGCAAAATGCATCAAAATGGAATATAGACCCAAATAAAATTGGAATTTTAGGTTTTTCTGCTGGAGGTCATTTGGCTTCTACCGCATCAACTCATTACGATGATAAAGTTTACGAATCTGCTTTTAAAGTAAGTGCACGTCCCGATTTTTCGCTTTTGATTTATCCTGTAATTTCAATGGAAAACGAAATTACTCATAAAGGTTCGCAAACCAATTTGCTTGGAAACAATCCTTCAAAAGAATTAATAGATTCTTTTTCGAATGAAAAGAAAGTAACTTCTAAAACACCACCTACTTTCTTAATTCATGCCACAGACGATACTGTCGTGATACCAGAAAACAGCATCAATTACTATTTGGCTTTAAAGAAAAATGGAGTTTCGGCAGAACTTCATATCTATGAAAAAGGAGGCCACGGATTTGGTTTAGGCGTTGCAGACACTAGCAAATTTTGGACAAGAGACTGCGAAGAATGGTTAAAAGCAAACGGATATAATTAAAAAAAAGAAGGGCAAAACTTTTACAAGTTTTGCCCTTTATCAAAAAAAAAAAAAAAAAAAACAAAAAAGGAATTAAAAAAAACATTTTTAATATCCTTAAGCAGTAACCTCTTGTTCTGCTGTATTTTTCAATTTAGGAACAGGAATTCCTTTACTTGCTACTTTTGGTTTTGCAGCAGGTTTCTTTTTACCAAATTTCTGTTTTCCCCACCAGATAATAAATCCTGTAATTGGTAAGCTGGCAGAAATTAAACTAGCTAAAAAGGCTATAATTTTTCCTGTAAGTCCGAGAACACTTCCTACGTGAATATCATAATTCATACGTCGGATTTTGTCTGGAATGTTGGCTTCGACATACTTTCCTGAGAAAGGCGTTTTAATCGAGATTTCTTTCAAACTCTGCTGATCATAACTATATCGGTCCATATTATAAAAAGTGTGTTTTTGTTTGTAAACAAAAGCACCAATAGGATCTGCAGGTTTCGCTGGAATACTAATTAAAATTCCCGCTGCCTGAGGATTTTCTTTTCTTAGATTCAATAAAACTTTATCGGCTGTTGTAATATTGAATTCTTTTACATGAGTTGTGTCAGATTTTGGAGATTCGCGGTTTTCAGTAAGCGGTTTACCTCCAGATGTTACCCAATACAATGATTTACTCCACCATCCAAAACTCCATACTAAGCCTGTTACGGCTATAAAAAACAGGAAAATACAGCTGTAAAAACCAAACACATTATGCATATCATAATTGACACGTTTAAAGCTGGCATCCCATTTAATTTTAAAACTTTTATCTATAATAGATTTTATCCATTTTGTAGGCCACCACAAAACGATACCTGAAATTAATAACACGACAAAAATTAAAACTGCAACTCCAACAATTGGCCTTCCAATATCGTAAGGAAGCCATAATGCTCGGTGTCCGTTTAAAATCCATCTGAAAAAATCTGGAGAATCTCCTCTCGAAAAAGTTTTTACATTTAATACTTCTCCCGTATACGGATTCATATAAACGCTTATAAAAGTTCCAGATCTTCTTCCGCCTTTACGTTTTTCACCTTTTCCTTTTTCCTTACCTTTTTCACCAGGTTTCAGTTCCGATTTTGCTTTTTCTGATTGATTTTGAGCAAAATCTTTTTTACGTTCTCCCCTTTTATGTTCACCTCTTTTATTTCCTCCTTTTTCACCTCTTCTCCCTTCGCCTTCTTCTTTTTTCTCCACAAAATAACCTACAATTGCTGCTTCGTCTTTTGCACCAAAAGTTACACTTGTAGCTTTCTTGTCTTTCATTTTTTTATCTGCAATGGTAACCAATTGAGAGGGCAGTAAAAATGCTTCTTTCTGAGGTTTTACAAAACGCCAGTCTTCAATAAAATCTTTTATTTCATTTTCGAAAACATAAATACAGCCTGTAAGACTGACAATAACTACAATAATTCCAGATGCCAAACCAAGCCACAGATGCAGCCAAGCCATGATACGCTTAAAAAGCGACTTTTTACTTTTTTTCTTATTATTTGGTTTTGAAGAAGAAAACATATTCGGATAGATAAATAGGATAAATAGAAAAACCGCAAGTCCTCATAAAAAATAAGGACTTACGGCAAAAAATTATTAGTATTTTAATTTCTGGATTGCAGTAATTTGTCCACCTTCAACTTTCATACCTTGTGTCGCTACACCAGTTGTTCCATTGATAGCGTAAATCCAGTTTCCATCAGGAGTATTTACACCAAGAACAGCTGAATTTCCATCTTCTGTTGTAATATTATAACGAGTAGTAGCATTTGATAATACAGCAGGCATACCAGTAACCCATTTAAAAGTTTGGTTGTACACATCAGCAACAGCTAACTTAACAGCTCCTGAATTAGTTCCTGGAGTTCCGTACATTAATAATAAGAACTTACCATTTGAGATATAACTTGTTGAAGAAATCTTGTATCCTCCAGATTTTTCCTGAACATTAAAGAAGTAAGATTTGTCAAATTCTGTAGTACCTTTATTAATTCTAACAATAGCTGAAGGTTTTGTAGAGCTTACAACATTATTAGCTGTTGCAATAGCTCCAGAAAATCCATAAGCGTCTCCTTTTTCATCTTGGAACAATCCATTAGTAAAATAAGCTCCTAAATAACTAGTACGGTTATCTTTGATTACTTTTTCTAATTTTAGATCTGGATAACTATAAACAGCTACCCAAGTACTATCAGGATGTCTTGTTCCAAAAGTATCTGGAGCAATACCATTAATTTTCATATAAGGCATAAATACTTTATCTCCTACTTGAGTTGCCCAAGTAAAGTGAGCTCTTTCAGCTAAATCTGCATTTTTATTTCCAATTAAAAGTCTAGTATCTTGTGATACTGTTCCTGTAAGTACAGATTGTTCTGCATCAACTTTATACATATAAGAAATTGAAGCGCCACTTCTTGGTACTTTTACCATTAAAATATCTTTATTAACTGGTGCAAAAACTTGTACTGTCTCTGCTTGGAAATTTGAAGTTTTAGTTAAATTTCCATCCGCAGTTAATCCATAAGTAGTAACAGCTCCTGGATTTCCTTGACCGTAAAGGAAACTAAAAAATTTGTTTTGAGTAGATAGGTAATAACGATATGTACCGTCTTGTTCTAGTCCGTTTCCTGCTGTGGTAATTAATCCCTTTGAAACGTCGTCTGCAGTTAATAAATAATCTGCTACTCCAGTTGCTCCTGTAGAAACGGTAACTATATATTTTGATTTTCCTGTTTCTCCACTAGCTCCCTCATTTTTATCATCATTACTTTCGCATGAAATAAAAGTGAAAGCAAATGCAGCCAATAATAAAGGTAATTTGCTAATTGTTTTCATAAGTATTAAAAATTTATATTAAAATTATTTGTTCGATTTGTTAAAGAAGTATCTAAATTTTAGATAAAAAGCACGACTAGGTTTTTGAAGTGAAAAATTATCTACAAGTTCATTATCCAATAAGTTCTGGCATTCTAAGGCAACGTTGTATTTTCCATTGGCCATCGTGTAAACCAAGTTTAAATCATGCTTAAGCTGTGTAGGAATATCGTGTTTACCATTTGATCCTCCTCTACTTGGCCAATACAGATAATAAGCATGCACATAAAGAAGATTATAACCTACAGATAAATTATTTCCTTTCTTAAATACATCGTTAAAAAAAACTGTTGCATCTAGATTACCAAATAAATAAGGGATATTGGGCACTCTGTCTTTATAATAGTAGGAAACATAATTTTGCTCTGGCTCATATTTGGTCATATTGCGTATATCCTGATACGTCATATTAATACCAGAAGTAAATCGGTTTTTATAAGAGTATCGAATCTCTCCATCAATACCTTTTGTTCTTACACTTCCTTGATTAACTGTTACCGTTTTGTTCTGATTGTTATTAAATTCAGTCCGAATAAAATCAGTAGCATTACGATATATACCATTTACATCAAATGTTAAGGCATTAATTTCATTAAAACTAGTTTGATAACTAAGACCTACATTGACATTGTTACTCGATTCTGGTTTTAAATTATTATTACCCTGCAAATTATCATTAGGATTACCAAAAATTTCATTTGGTGTAGGTAATCGATAGGTTTTTTCATAAGAAGCTTTTACTTGTAAATTTTGCCTTAAATAATAATTGCTTGCTCCTCCATAACCTAAAGAAGATGATTTATCATTTAACTCCTGATAGGCAACATCTCCCCAGTTTCCAGAAGGATTGTAACTTCTGGTGAGAGTAGTTTTTAAATCATAATTCTTTACAAATAATGAGGTGCTCCATTTTTGATTGTAGTCAAATTTATAGCCAAATGCCAAAATATTCTTTTGTAGCTTTTCAGGTTGCTGATACGTTACAGACTCAGGATAAAGTTCATCGCTTCCTTTACGGTCAAATGTGTTAAATGTATTGTTTAGCAACAATGAGTGACGTTCTCCTATAGCATAATTAGCATTAAAAGTAGCTACTCCATTGTTGTTTTTAAATTTATACAAGGATCTGCCAGCTTCTCCGCCTGGGCCTTCATTTTGTGTATATTGCCCAAACCAATTGTATCGTCTATTTACTGTATCTACAGTTTGTTCATAACCAAAATTAAAATTTCCCGTTACATCCACATTCAACCCTTTTGTAAATAGATCTTTTACCTGGTATTTCAAAGTAGGCATCAAAGTATTCCCGCGTCTATACCTTTCGCCAAATACTGCTACCATTCTGGCTCCAGTTTGAATATCGGCCTTATTTTGTCCAGCTGTAAAACCCACCATCAATTTATCGGCATATTTTTTACCAGTAATTCCAATTTTAAAGATTACCGTTTCGTTATGGTAATTATCATGAAATCTTCTTACTCGAGTTTCAGGATAATATTTACCAGTTTCTAAATCATTAGTTTCAACATTTACCCAGTAATTATTATCCGAATAATTTTGAAATGCGTTAATCTCTGTAGTAAAACCACTTTTTGAAGTATAACCTGCGTTTATAGCAGTTTTAAATGTGTTGAATGATCCAAAAGAATAAGAAGCATCCACATAAGTTCGAGGTTTGCTATTCGTTACAATATTAACAGCTCCACCCAAAGCATCTCCACCCAACCAAATAGGCACAACACCTTTGTAAACCTCTACACGATCAGCCAGATTAATTGGAATATTATTGATTTGAAAAGAGGAACCAAAATTATCCATCGGTACGCCGTCAATAAAAATTTTAATTTGGTTTCCAGAAAATCCATTAATCGATAATTCTGATCGAGATCCTACACCTCCAGCTTCACGAAAACGTACGCCTGACACTCGATCTAAGGCATGTGCCAGATCCAAAGTAGAGTTGTGCAGTTTTTTTGCATCAAGAGCAGTTACATTATAAGCTTGTTTATTTACCTTATCAACTGCCGAACGCCCTATTACAGATACGTTTTCTAATTCTTGCAATTCACTTTCCATTTTAATCGAAAGATCTAAATTGCCTGAAACTTGAATTTGTTTTTTTTGAACTGAAAATCCCATTGCAGAGATTTTTATAGTGTGTTTTCCTGATGGAACATTTTTTAAAACATAGTTCCCTTTTTCATCTGACATTACACTTAAACCTGTTTTTTCGATGATAACGGTTGCAAACGGAACGGTTTCTCCAGAATTTTCAACAACTTTTCCTGACACTGTAAAACCTTGATTTTGCTGGGAAAAGGATAAGAACGTGGTTAGAAAAAATAAACTGGTAAATAAAAATTTTTGAGCTGACATATCTTTAATTAGACTAATTATAAATAACTTTGCTGCAAAAGTACCATCAACGTCTTGAAAAAAGATAGGGAAAAACGGATTATTATTTTGTAAAAACGGATTAAATTTTGAAAATCAACGCCACTATTTTAACTTCTGAAACGCCTATAATTAAAATTCAAATTGGAGCTAACTATTATCCAAAAAGTATTTTAACCGAAGAAAATGTCAATATACAGAATGAAGATTCAGAACAAATAATTAGCAGACATCTCATAACCGACGGACTGGTTCTACTTGATACTCAGTTATATTTCTCAAGTTCTAAAACTGTTCTCTTTGAAATTGATGAAGAGTCTATTGTTATGAATTTTATTTACAGCAGTAATGTAGAAACTTATATTGACCAATTGGAAAGTGAGAAGTTTTCTAAAGAAAATACACACAATATATTTTATACCAATAATTTTAAAGGCTCTTTTAAAATTCCGGCCCATAAGCAGATAAATTACATGTCGATTATACTTTCTAAGGAATTCTATTACAACATTATAAACGAAGACTGGCAGCTGCATGAGAAATTTTCGAAAAAAATTCTGGGAAAGCAATCTTCTTATTTAACAACAAAATATCTTCCTTTTACGCCAGCAATTCAGTGGGTAACATCAGAAATAAAAAACTGTACGAGAGAAGGCGTTTTAAAAAGAATTTATATCGAAAGTAAAATTAAAGAACTCCTTATTTATCAGCTTGAAACAGTAGATACAAAACCTTTAGCTTCAGAAAAAATTAGCGAAGAAGATTTTAGCAAGCTTTTAGAAGCAAAAAAAATATTAGAAAACGATTATAGAAACACCCCTACTCTACCGGAACTTTCCAGACTTATTTCGTTAAACGAATTCAAACTTAAAAAAGGTTTTAAAGCTTGTTTCGGAACGACTGTTAGGAGCTATATCATCAAACTGAGAATGGAACATGCAAAAGAATTATTTCAAAGCAAAACGGTTACGGTAAGCGAAACAGCTTACAAATGTGGCTATAAAGACGTTTCGCATTTTTCGGCAGCTTTCAAAAGCTATTACGGATTTTCGCCTCAAAAATTTAAAATCAACACCGATATTATTCAGTTTTTCTTATTAGCTTTTTCGTTTGCCGTATAAAAAAAGGGTTCTAAAATTCAGTCCGTCGACTTCCTTTTAAAACCCTAAAAAAAATTAGACATTAATGTATAGTGCAAACTCTTATACAAGTACCCACGATCAAATGAATATGTCAAAATTTAATTCAAAAAAAATGTTTCTCCAAAAAACATGAATTGTTAAAACTTAAAATGATATTCTAAAAAAGGTAAAAACAGCATTGTTATTAAATTTCAACAGCCCAAAATTAAAAGGCTCAACAGAGATTCCCTTACGGTTTTCCTCATTCAACAAAAAATTAACATCATTATAACAAACCAAAAAGCTTAAATGATTGTGCAGCAAAATATTGCCAAAATCAACTTTAACTAAATTTTGTAAAAGAAAATACTAGATTCCTTCCGAAAAACTTCTTAAAAATACATTTCTTGTCCTAGATTAAGTTTATTTTTCTAAATCCCTGACTACATTTGCGAATGCAATTAGATAATTAGACAATTTCTTAGAAGCTTAGTACCTTAATAACTCAGAATCTCAAAAAAAATGAAGCTACAATTTTTATTACTCGGAAAAAACGAAGCTATTTTAGCTATTTTGCTTCGTCTAGTTAACGCAGATGAAAACTGGAATGGAGTTGCTTTTAATAACGAAAAAGAAGCTCAAGAATACTTTCAAAATAACAAAATAGATATTGTACTTTTAAGTTCTGCAATTGAAGATCATGTCGAAAAAGAGTTCACTTCTTTCTGCTTAAAACATCAGCCCGACGTCGAAGTTATTGAACATTTTGGAGGCGGAAGCGGTTTATTGAAATCGGAAATCCTGCATAGGCTGCATTTGAAAGGAAAGCTTTAAATTTGTTTTCTTTAAAATATCCAAAATGGAAAAAACATATTCAGTTGTATTTTATTCGAAAGACATTGTGGGTCCAGTCAAAAAAATGAAAGATGATTTGAAAAGCAATGTGCCTGAAAAATGGTACAGCAGCTGCAATTCAGAAGCTCATATTACTATCTGTGAATTTAAAATTGACGACTCTCAACTGGATTCCGCTAAAAAGAAACTTATTAAAATTGCTGATAATTTTACCTCTTCCCAAGTACATTTAGATCATTTTGGATTTTATGAGAATGCTGGCGCGTTTTACATTGGTGTCAACGATGAATCTAAAATGAATCTAATACCAATAATGAAAAAGATTCACGAAACCCTGAAATCTTTAAAACTCAAAAAAAGTGACGATCCGCACATGTCAATCGGTCGAAGATTAACTCCTGAAAATCTTAAAAAAGCCACTGAATTATTTACCACAATTGACCTTAATTTTCTTTGCGATTCAATTGTTTTAAGAGAATTTGATCCTGTTGTAAAACAGTTTTTTGTAATTGATGCTTTTCCTTTTGGCAATAATCCCCAACCAGAATTTGTACAGGGAAGTTTGTTTTAATTGGTTTTGCCACAAAGGCACAAAGGCGCAAAGTTTTTTAAATATTCTAATTTCTCCATTTCAACCATAGCCCAAGGTTTCAACCTTGGGTACACAACGAATTCATCCCTAAATGTACCCAAGGTTGAAACCTTGGGCTATGTTCTAGCAAAATGCACAAAGCTTTGCGAACTTTCTAATTCTTACATAAATAAAACTTGCGTCCTTTGCGTAATTCTTAGCGCCCTTTGCGGTTAAACAAAAAACTTCGTGCCTTAGCGTCTTCGTGGCATAAAAAACTTTTTTCGTATATTTGATTTTCGCAAATTCGAATGCTATGAAATCTCTTGACTCATTTTACAAAGACATTACCGAAGGATCTACTGTAGATCCAAATTCACTGCTTCCAAATGACATTCAGAAAGAAATCGGACACTTTAATGTTTTTGACATAAAAGAACTTCTAGAGCGTATGAAAGGAAAACCTGGAATGCCTTATGACCGCAGAGCGTATTATAAAATAAGTTTGATTAGAGGACACAATAAAGCAGAATATGCCAATAAAGTAATCGAAATAGAAAAACAGGGATTGTTATTTGCAACTCCCAAAATTCCATACAATTACCTTCCGCAGGATACTAATCAAGGAGGACAATTTTGCGTTTTCACAAGTGAATTTCTCTCTAAAAGTAAAAGTGGAATCGACTTGGACGAACTGCCTATTTTTGCCTCAGATGGTTATCCAATCTTTCAGCTTTCAGACGAAGAAGTTTTAGAAGTAGAACTGATATTCAATAAAATACAAAAAGAAATCAATTCTGATTATATATATAAGTACGACTTAATCCGAAATTATGTTGCCGAATTAATTCACTTCGGACAAAAGTTACAACCCATTACAGCATTATACTCTAAGCACAATTCGGCTGCGAGAGTTTCTTCTTTATTTGCTGAATTATTAGAAAGACAATTTCCAATTGAATCGCCAAATCAGCGATTAGAATTAAGAACCGCTAAAGATTTTGCTGAAAGATTATCAGTTCATGTCAACCATTTAAATAAAGTTTTAAAGGAAAACACAGGAAAAACAACCACCGAATTAATCAGCAACAGATTAACCAACGAAGCAAAAATCCTTTTAAAACAAACCGATTGGAACATCTCTGAGATTGCTTATTCACTTGGTTTTGAAGAATTAGCACATTTTTCTAATTTCTTTAAAAAACAGACCACCTTTACGCCGATTGCTTTTAGAAGCTGATTTTAGATTTTAGATTGCAGATTTTAGATTGCAGATTTTAGATTGCAGATTTTAGATTGCAGATTTTAGATTGCAGATTTTAGATTGTAGATTTTAAATTATTGATTTTAAATTATTGATTTTAAATTATTGATTTTAAATTATTGATTTTAGAATTAAATTGTAGAGCTTAGATTGTAGAGAATCCGAAGGATTCAAATGTTTATAGCATAATAATTAGTCAGTTGGGTTTGACCCCGAAGGGGTCATATAATTCGTGGGTGATATGTACTCTATAAACATTTGAATCCTTCGGATTCTTTTTTAGAATAAGCAATTCCGTATTCTTTTTCTCCTAAACGCCACGACGCTTCGGGAGAAGGTTCTCATGCTACATCCGCATCGTGGATATACTTTGCGTGTCCTTCGACTCCGCTCAGGAAGACATAAAATGAGAATTGGAATTTGGAATTTAAAAAATTGGAATTTCATTCCTCTGATTTGAATTTCGCAAACATCGGTTTGATATTTACAAACTCTCCAATCTGCTTTGGCTATACCTTTGTCTCATCAAATTAAAAGATTAAAATTATGAATTTATCAAACAACAAAATTTTAATAACCGGTGGCGCAAGCGGCATCGGACTTGGGCTTACCGAAAGATTTCTGAAAGAAAACAATACCTTGATTATTTGCGGAAGAAGAGCTTCTCTTTTAGAGGAAGCAAAAGCTAAATTTCCAGATGTCATTACCAAAGTATGTGATCTTTCTAAAGAGGAAGAACGAACTGAACTTTACGAATGGATCAAAGAAAATCATTCTGATTTGAATGTATTAATAAACAACGCTGGAATTCAAAACTGGAAATCTGTAACCGATGCTGATTTTTACGAAAGTATGAAATCGGAATTAGCAACAAATATAGAAGCTCCGTTACATTTAACTTCGCTTTTCATTCAATTGAAATCACTTACAACTGTAATGAATGTAACTTCTGGATTGGCATTTTCACCTTTTGCAAAAGTTCCAGTTTATTCGGCTACAAAAGCATTTTTCCGTTCGTTTACGATTTCACTTCGTCATTTATTAAAAGAAAAAAACATTGAAGTAGTCGAGATTATTCCACCAGCACTAAACACCGATTTAGGCGGAATCGGACTTCACGACGCTCACCCAAGCGTAAGCAGTTTTATTGAGTCGATTTTTGAACAGTTGAAAGAAGGCAGACAAGAACTTACTTTCGGAACCAGCGAAACGAGATTGAACGCAAGCGTACCAGAATTGAAGGCATCATTTGAGGCATTGCATTCTAACTAATTTATTAAACACATAGAAACATAGATTTAGAAATTTATAAAAGGCGTTTCACTTGTTTAAAAAAACATAGCTAGCGTCTAGAATTACACTTCCAGCTATGTGTGAGAAACTAGTTTCTTTCAGCTCTCTTTTAACGAAAACAAAAAACCTATGTTTCTATGTGTTTAAAATTATTAACCAGCAAAACTCGTAAAAGTCTTCGACTCCGCTCAGACAGACAACAACAAACAACAAACAACAAACAATTAACAATAAACATCATGGCAGTAAATACAAAAATAGCTCTTGTTACAGGTGGTAGCAGAGGTTTAGGAAAAAACATGGCAATTGCAATTGCAAAAAAAGGATTAGATGTAATTATAACCTACAACAGCAAAAAAGAAGAAGCTGATGCAGTAGTTTCAGAAATTGAAAGCTTGGGTCAAAAAGCAGCTGCCCTACAATTAAATGTCGCTGATTCGGGAACTTTTGATTCTTTTTTCGAAGCTGTAAAAACAACTTTAAAAAACACTTTCAAAACAGACAAATTTGACTTTTTAGTAAATAATGCTGGAATCGGAATCCATAAATCATTTATCGAAACTACAGAAGCCGACTTCGATTTATTAACTAATATCCAATTTAAAGGTCCGTTCTTCTTGACTCAAAAAGCTTTAAACGAAATGAATGATGGCGGAGGAATCGTGAACATCTCAACTGGTTTAGCAAGATTTTCGTTTCCAGGTTATGCAGCTTATGCTTCTATGAAAGGTGCAATGGAAACTTTGACAAAATATCAGGCAAAAGAATTGGGCGCTAGAAAAATAAAAGTGAATATTGTAGCTCCTGGTGCCATAGAAACAGATTTTGGAGGTGGTGTCGTTCGTGATAACGAGCAAATGAATCAGCAAATCGCTTCTGTAACCGCTTTAGGAAGAGTTGGTTTGCCAGACGATATTGGCGGTGTTGTTGCCTTTTTATGCAGTGAAGAATCTCGCTGGGTAAATGCACAAAGAATTGAAGTTTCTGGTGGAATGATGTTGTAAAGAGGTTTCAGGTTTAACCGCAAGGCACGCAAAGATTTACGCAAGGTTCGCAAAGTTCGCAAAGTTTTTCACATAAAGCTTTGCGAACCTTGCATTTCTATTCGTATAGTTTAAAAAACTTGCGCTCTTTGCGGTTAAAAACACACAAAGAATATCAACTTGAAACTTGAAACAAAATCCAAAAACAAAACCCGATAAGCTTTAAAAACTTTATCGGGTTTGTCATTTCAAATAATATTTGAATTAGTAAAATCTTTAATTCTTTTCGATTGAGACTTCAAAACCGCCGTCTTTATCAAAAACAACATCATAAAACTTAGTGTCTTTTATTACGCCGACTTCGTAAGTTGTTTTGTTTTTATCGTCTACTACTTTTGCAATTTCTTGAATCGCTTTCGCTTTGTAATTCTTCTTTAAATAGGACTGTGCTTTTATCGGAAGATCTCTAAAAGCGATCTCCAATTCAAAAGCTTTCATGATTCCTAGATTGTCATAAATTGCTACCGCTTTGGTGGTATCGTTTACATTATATCGTGCTTCATACCTAACTTCGTCTGCATCGTCACCCACATATTCTTCAGACCAAACTGGAACCTTTCCGGGATATTCTTTTTCAAAAGTAAACCGTACCTTTTCTGGCGGTGTAATTACTTTTTTCATGTTAGTTCCTTCTTGCGCAATTAAAAAACTACTGCATAAAAAAGTAAAAATCAAAAATGCATTTTTCATAATTTCTCTTTTAAGTTGAACTTTAAGTAACGTATTAAAAGTACTACTTTTTTTATTATGAAAAATAAATATTTTTTAGTGGCAAATGGTCGGTTTTTTTAATATTCAGCCTTCTTACTATTAATTAAAACTGAACACTATCCCGAAACTTCGGGACTGACCACTGAACACTAATTTTTCTTAATCCTATCCGTCAATTCTCTTTTATAAGTAATTCCTATTGGGATTCTTTCATTTTTAATGACAACAAAATCTTTTTCTGTCGCATCAATTTTATCTAAAGCCACGATATACGATTTATGAATGCGCATAAAATTCTTTTCTGGAAGGCATTTTTCAAATTCTGTGGTCGTTATAGAAGCCAAATAAGTTCGTTTAGTAGTATGAAGTTTCACATAATTTCCGAAACTTTGCGCAAACAAAAGCTGATCCAGTTCTATATCCATAATATAACCGTCAACCTTTACGCTTACGGTATTCACAATGGTTTCTTCTTCTTTTGCTTTTCCATTTTCTGTTGAAAAAAAACGATCTATAGCTTTTAAAAATCTCGGGAAATAAATTGGTTTCAGCAGATAATCAATTACGCCGTAATCGTAACTTTCTAAAGCAAATTCAGAATAAGCCGTTGTTAAAATCGTTTTAGGATGATTCGGAATAATCTTTAATAATTCCATTCCTGAAATTTCGGGCATGTTGATATCCAAAAACATTAAATCGACTGTATTTTCACGGAGATAATTCATCGCTTCGATGCCGTTATAACCTTGAAAAACCAATTCTAACTGCGGATTCTGTTTGATATAATTCGCTAGAACATAATGCGCTGCGGGTTCGTCATCTACAATGATACATTTCTTTGTTTCTTTCATCCTACAAACTTTTTTAGCTGAATTTCTAAATCAACAATGTAGGTTTGTTTGTCATCGTTAATATTCAATTTATAGTCTTTTCCATAAATTAAATTCAAACGTTCGATCGTATTTTTTAAGCCTATTTTGGTCGAAATCACATCGTTTTTCTTCGGAATCGAATTCGAAACATGCAATTTCAACAAACCATTTTCAACTGTAATCGTAATTTTAACAAAACATCTTTCAATCGCGCAAGTGCCATGTTTAAAGGCATTTTCGATAAAAGCAATTAAAAGCATGGGAGAAATTTTATAGGTATATTCGTTGTCTACCTGACTTTCAAAAGTAATATCACAACGATACCCAACACGTTCTTTTTCGAGCTGCACATAACTGTTTATAAACTCCAATTCGTCTTCTAAAGAAACACATTGTTTGCTGTTGCTTTCTAATTGATAGCGCATTAGCTGCGAAACTTTCATAATCAAATCGGGAGTTCTGTCTGGAAACTGAAGACTGATTCCGTAAAGTGTATTAAAAGTATTAAATAAAAAATGCGGATTTAATTGTCCTTTCAATGAATTCAATTGCATTTGATTGAACAATAAAGCCGCATCGGTTTGTTTTCTGTGAATACGATAAAACTTAAATACAATAATTGGACTCAGAATGCAGACCAAAGTTCCTAAAACGCTCGCCAATTGGTACGCATAACTTCTCTGATGCGAGTTTTGATACAAATGGCATTTGGCAAACATATCCAACATTGTGATTTCGTACAAAATGACCGAAAAGACAAAAACTCCAAAAAGCGTTAAAATGATATACGTAAAAGGTTTATTGGATTTGAATAAAATTGGCAGTAAAAAAAAGCGGTTAAATTGGGCGTGCATGTACAAAATGCAATAGAAAAATATACCCATTAAAATAGAAATGAAAGAACTGAATAACATCCAATCATTTTTTAAGGTATAAATTGTAAAGGAGAAAAGGACAACGGCAACCTCCTGCCACCATTTGTTATCCAGTATGTTATCAATTCTTTTGTTCATTCTTAATTTTGAAATAGTTTACAAAGTACGAACAAATATTTAATTATTTTTTTCAAAAAATGACAAATTCAATTCGTCATTTACTAGTGCAGTACATCACTTAACCTGACTTTTATCAGCATAAGAGAAATAAATTTGTTTCATCAAAAACATTTTATTTCACACCTTGAGTTTATGTATTTCAAAAAAATTACCTTTTTATTTTTATTGATTTTTGCCTCAATCGGTTATGCTCAAACCCTATCTTTAAAAGAAGCTGTAAAGATAGGTCTTGAAAACTACGGTTCTATCCGAGCAAAAAGCAATTACACCAATGCATCAAAAGAGACTCTAAAACAATCCCGTCGTGATTATCTGCCCAACTTAAATTTATCGGCGCAGCAGGATTACGGAACTGTGAACGGACAAAACGGACCGCTTTACGGATTTGGAGGTTTAGGAGTTGCTTCGTCAGGTTTACCTCTTCCTGAACAAAACTGGAATTCGGCGTTTGGAGCGCTGTATTTAGTCAACATGAATTGGGATTTTTTCACCTTCGGAAAAACGAAAGAAAAAATCAACCTTTCTAAAATTGATGTTCAGGCTAAAGAAAAAGATTTACAGCAGGAAAAATTCCAACAGGAAATTAAAATTTCGGCTGCTTATTTAAATCTTTTGGCAAGCCAGCGATTACTGATTTCACAGCAAAAAAATCTTTCCCGCGCAGAAGTTTTTAAGAAGACAGCTTCCGCGAGAGTGAAAAACGGATTATTGGCTGGAGTAGATTCTACTTTAGCAACAGCTGAAGTTTCTAAAGCTAAAATCGCTTTGAATTTGGCTCGAAACTTCGTTAAAGAGCAAAACAACAAATTGGTTGATTTGATGGGCGTTGCACCGCAGGATTTTGTTGCCGATACACTTTTTGTAACGCAGATTCCGAAAGATTTAATTAAAACGGAAGCTTCGACAGACAGTCTTCATCCGTTGTTACAATTGTACAAAACGAGAATTGATTACAGCAATCAACAGGTGAAACTGTACAAAAGATTTTATTATCCAACAATGACTGCTTTTGGCGTATTGCAAACCAGAGCTTCAGGATTTGAAAATTCATACGCGACAGATCAAACCGCTTTCAGCAGAAACTATTGGGACGGTGTAAATCCAGATCGTTCTAACTATTTAATTGGCGTTGGAATTACGTGGAATCTAACCACGCCTTTCCGTTCGAGCAAACAAGTTAGCGCTCAGAAATTTGTTTCGCAGGCGATTCAGGAAGAATACAATCAGGCAGATCGCGAATTGAAATCGCAGTTGAATTTTGCTGAAGATAAAATCAGAATCACTCTAGAAAACTACGCCGAAGCGCCAATTCAGGTTGATGCAGCCAAAAGAGCGTACATTCAGAAATCGACTTTATACAAAAACGGCTTAACCGATTTGACTGATTTAACGCAGACGATGTATGTTTTAAACCGCGCCGAAATCGATCGTGATATTGTCAATAATAATGTGTGGCAGTCGTACTTATTGAAAGTCGCAGCAACAGGAAATTTTGACTTATTTATAAATGAATTTTAATTATAGAGCCAAATGAATTTAATACGTTTTGCACTCCGCAAACCCATATCGATCTTAGTATTGGTTGCGGGTCTATTTTTCTTCGGAATCGGTGCCATCAAAGACATTAAGGTAGATATTTTACCGAAAATGAATTTGCCGGTTATCTACATCGCGCACCCATTTGGAGGTTATACGCCAGACCAGATGGAAGCTTATTTTGCCAAAAACTACGTGAACGTTTTGCCTTTTTCGAACGGTATCAAATCGGTAGAAACCAAAAATATTCAGGGGTTAATGATTATGAAATTAACCTATTACGAAGGAACCAACATGGCGCAGGCAGCTGCCGAGTTAAGTGCACTTTCGAACAGGATTCAGGCGGCATTTCCTCCCGGGACACAGCCTCCGTTTATCATTCGTTTTGATGCTTCTTCATTGCCGATTGGTCAATTGGTTTTGAGTTCTAAAGTTAGATCTAATAACGAATTGCAGGATTTAGCCAACGTTTATGTTCGTGCTTCGTTTACTTCTATTCCTGGTTTATTATCTCCGGCTCCCTTCGGCGGAAGCCCAAGAACAATTGAGGTTAACGTAGATCCAGATTTATTGCGTTCGCATAATATGACGCCAGACCAGATTGTAGAAGCAATACGTTTGAACAACCAAACGGCTCCTTCTGGAAACGTGCGTATGGGCGACAAAAACTATATTACGCCAACGAATAATACCATTAAAGAAATTGCAGATTTTGAGCAGATTCCGTTATTCAAAGGCGGTGTTCAAAACTTAAAACTGGGCGATGTTGCTCAGGTAAAAGACGGTGCCGATATCACAGCGGGTTATGCTTTGGTAAACGGAAAACGTTCGGTTTATATTAGTATTGCAAAAGCAGGAGATGCTTCAACTTGGGATGTGGTTCAGAAATTGAAAAAAGAACTGCCTAAAATTCAGAGCACGCTTCCTGAAGATGTAAACATTACGTACGAATTTGACCAGTCGGTTTATGTAATCAACTCGGTAAAAAGTTTGATTACAGAGGGAATTATTGGTGCGGTCTTAACAGGATTAATGGTTTTATTATTCTTGGGAGATAGACGTGCAGCGTTAATCGTAATTATGACGATTCCGATTTCGGTAATTTCTGGAGTTTTATTCCTGAAATTATTCGGGCAGACGATCAACTTGATGTCATTGTCAGGATTAGCGCTTGCAATTGGTATTTTGGTGGATGAAAGTACCGTAACGATCGAAAATATTCACCAGCATCTCGACATGGGAAAACCCAAGGCACTCGCCATTTGGGATGCCTGTCAGGAAATTGCTTTGCCAAAATTATTGATCTTACTTTGTATTCTGGCGGTATTTGCTCCAGCATTTACAATGGTCGGAATTCCGGGAGCATTGTTCTTGCCTTTGGCTTTAGCAATTGGATTTTCAATGGTGATTTCGTTTTTACTTTCTCAGACTTTTGTTCCCGTAATGGCCAACTGGATGATGAAAGCGCACACAAAACACGCACACGAACCAAATATTACCGACGACGAAGCAGAGTTTAACGCCTGCGGATTAACTCCAGAATCTGAGCAAGATTTAATTGCACAGAAAAAGGAAATGGTCGAAAGGGAAGATTTTAACAACGACGGAAAAGTGAGTGGTTTCGAAAAATTCAGAAACCGTTTTATGCGCACTTTAGACCGATTGTTTGTTCATAAAAAAATAACGAGTATTACGTATTTAGTTGTGGCAACTGTTCTAGCAATAGTATTCTTGACTTTCATCGGAAAAGACGTTTTCCCGAGAACCAATTCAAGTCAGTTTCAGTTAAGAATGCGCGCCGTTGACGGAACGCGTTTGGAAAGAACTGAAGAACAAGCCAGAGTCGTATTGAAAGAATTAGAAAAAATGGTGGGCAAAGAGCATATCGGAATCACTTCTGTTTATGTGGGTCAGCACCCTTCTCTATTCTCGATTAACCCGATTTATTTGTTCATGGCGGGTTCACATGAAGCGGTTTTTCAGGTAAGTTTAAAAGATTACCATGAAGATATGGACGACTTTAAAGACGAGTTTAGAGCGCGTTTGAAAAAGGTTTTACCAGACACGAAACTTTCTTTCGAACCAATCGAATTAACGGATAAAGTGTTGAGCCAAGGTTCTCCTACTCCAATCGAAATTCGAGTGGCAGGAAAAGACAAAAAACGAAACGAATTGTACGCGACTCAAATTGTAGACAAACTAAAAGCGATTTCATATTTCAGAGACGTACAAATTGGACAGCCAATTCATTATCCAGCAATGAATATTGATATTGACAGAACTCGTGCTGCCGAATTAGGCGTTGATATGAACGACATTTCACGTTCGTTGGTAGCATCGACTTCTTCTTCTCGTTACACCGAAAAAAACAACTGGGTTGACGAAAGAGCAGGATTATCATACGCGGTACAAGTTCAGGTTCCGTTGAATAAAATGAAAAGCAAAACCGATATCGGAGAAATTCCGGTTTTAAAGAACTCGCTTCGTCCTGTTTTAAGCGACGTTGCCAAAATTACACCAGGCTTTGTAAGCGGTGAAAACGACAATTTAGGAGCCATGCCATACATTACCGTTACGGCCAACATCTACCAAACCGATTTAGGTACGGCATCAAAAGATGTGTCGTCAACAATTAGTTCATTGGGCGAATTGCCTCGTGGTTTGTTTATTACGCCAATTGGACTAAGTACTGTATTGACCGAAACATTAAGTAGTTTACAAACAGGATTATTGGTTGCCGTTTTTGTAATCTTCTTAATGTTGGCTGCTAATTTCCAATCGTTCAAAGTTTCGCTAGTAATCTTAACGACAGTTCCTGCGGTAGTTTTAGGTTCCTTATTAATGCTGACACTTACAGGCTCTACACTGAATTTACAATCGTATATGGGAATCATTATGTCGGTCGGAGTTTCTATTGCCAATGCCGTTCTTTTGGTCACGAATGCCGAGCAATTGCGCAAAATAAACGGAAATGCCCTAGAATCGGCTCGTGAAGCGGCGGCGTTGCGTCTTCGTCCAATTATCATGACTTCTGTGGCGATGATTGCGGGTATGTTGCCAATGGCGATCGGACACGGCGAAGGAGGCGATCAGGTTTCTCCGTTAGGAAGAGCAGTAATAGGCGGATTATTATTTTCTACATTTGCCGTATTATTAATCCTTCCGCAGATTTTTGCGTGGGCACAAGAAAAAACATCGACACAATCTGTTTCTTTAGATCCTGAAGATCCAGAAAGCATCCATTATATTTCATCAATAAGTAAGTCGAAAGTTGGAAAGTAACCTGTTGAGTATATTTTTTTAAACACGTAGAAACATAGATTTGAGTTTTAAATAAAAAGAGGTAAAAGAAAAAACTAGTTTTCACACATAGCCAAACTATGTGCACTTAGATTAGTGAAACGCCTTCTATACGCAAAGAAAAACTATGTTTCTATGTGTTAAAAATTACACGAACAGATTAAAACATATTCATTATATAAAACCAAAAAATGAAAAGTAACATTATAAAATCATCTGCATTATTATTTACGGCATTAGTTGTATTAAGCGGTTGCGAAAAGAAAAAAGAAGAAACTGCGAAACCAGAAATCGAACCTAAAGTTGAAACTTTCCTTTTAGCGAAAGAAAAACTGACTACAGAATTGCGTTTGCCAGCCGAATTAACAGGTTTTCAACAAGTTGATTTGTATGCCAAAGTGAGCAGTTTCGTAAAAACTTTAAAAGTAGATATTGGTACTAAAGTAAAAAAAGGACAGCTTTTGATTGTTCTAGAAGCACCAGAAATCAGTTCGCAATTGGCGGCTGCCGAATCGAGATTAAAATCGATGGAAGCGATTTATGCAACCAGCAAAAGCACGTACAACCGTTTGTACGAAACAAGCAAGGTTGAAGGAACAATTTCTAAAAACGATTTAGAAATGGCAAGCGGTAAAAAGAATTCTGATTACGCACAATATCAAGCAGCAATTGCAGCACACAAAGAAATCTCGATTATGAGAGGTTATCTTGAAATTCGTGCGCCATTTGACGGTGTTGTAGCCGCAAGAAATGTCAATTTAGGAACATTTGTTGGGCCAGCAGGAAAAGGCTCAGATTTGCCTTTATTGACGATTCAGGAGCAGAGTAAATTGCGTTTGGCGGTTTCGGTTCCGGAATTGTACACAGGATATCTGCATCCGGGCGACGAAATGAGTTTTAATGTAAAATCGTTACCCGATACTTTTACGGCAAAAATTACCAGAATGTCTGGCGCTTTAGATTTAAAACTACGTTCTGAAAGAGTCGAAATGGATGTTCACAACACCAAAGGAAATTTACTGCCAGGAATGGTTGCCGAAGTTTTGTTACCGCTTAACGCGAAAGACAGCACATACGTAATTCCAAAAACGGCTTTAGTAAGTTCTGCAGAAGGGCTGTATGTGGTAAAAGTAGTAAACCACAAAGCAACCAGAATTGACGTTAAAAAAGGAAGAGAAATCGATGATAAAGTAGAAATATTTGGCGATTTAACTCCAAATGATAAATTGGTAAAAATTGCCAGCGAAGAAACTAAAGAAGGCGACACCATAAACGAATAACCTGCGTTTAGCCTTTTTAGTAGATTACCATTAACTGTACGCATTCGTTAGAATGCAAATCTAAAAATTTGCCTAAGGACAGTTCCTCTTTTTTGGAGGGACTGTTTTTTTTTGTTTTTAAATTAAGAATAAAAAATCAGGTAAAATTACTTATAAAGGCTACATCCAAAAATTAATATATTTGGGAAAATATACATGAAATTTTAATTTTCATAGATACTATTATTATGTCTTTAAAAAATCTAATTAAAAATCAAACTATAATAATTGATGATCACAAGCGTGGAACTGGAGAAATTAAAAATTTTGACAATCCTGAAAATGATGTTCATATAGATAAAGAAACTAATTTCCTTGTTGATGGAAAAAGGCAAAAGGTGAAAATTAGAATTCCAATTAATTCTGATAACCCAATTAAAATTGAAAGTAAGAGGCAAAGAATTCCAATCCCTAGAATTCTTGATAAAGAAATTAGATCAGCTTTCGAAAATCAAAAAATTAGAGATGCTTTTATAAGTGATGTTCTAAAAACTCTTGAAAACTATGAGACCGCATTAAATTCAGAAGAACAAGCTATTGTAATACTGAAAAGATTATCAAAACACTTCGATTTAAAATGGGATATTCGGACAATTAAAGAATACTCTGAAAACGCTTTATCACTATATACACAATTTTATAAAGATGACCAAAATAAAAAGTTTTTTATAAAATTAGAAGAAGATAAAATAACTATTGGAGAAAACAATGGCTATGCTAAAGCACAAAAAAAATACAATACATAATTTTATAATTAAATTACCAAATAATGAAAATTAAAGCAGCATGCATGAAATGTACTTTTGAAGATGGACGAGAAAGCGAACCCACAAGTCTTCAAATAACTGATAATAATTTGTATATTTTTGAATGCCCTTATGGACACAAAAATGCTTTGTATCAGCAAGAACAAAAATTCGAATTATTATTCGAATCATCAGTTTATGCAATACGTGATGGGTATCTAAGGGAGGCTGTTTCTTCAATTGCAGCAAGCCTAGAAAGATTTTATGAATTTTTTATAAAACTTATTTCCATCAAAAATGAAATAGATGAAACTGTTTTAAATAAAACATGGAATTTGCTTTCAAAACAATCTGAAAGACAACTTGGTGCTTTTATTTTTTTATATTGCCTAGAATTTGGAAAGCCTCCTACATTACTATCAAGTAATCAAATTGAATTTAGAAATAATATTATTCATAAAGGTTATTTCCCAACTTACGAAAAAACAGTAGAATTTGGACAAAAAGTACTAGATTTTATAGTTGAAATTTTAAGTATATTAAAATCCAAATATCCCAAACACATATCTAATCTTATTACGCAACATAATATTAAACTTCATTTTGAAGCAATTAAAATAACTGATCAGCCAATAGGATTGTCTAGTTCTACTATTATAGGATTAAATAGAGATTATGATAATAATAAACCAATAATATTAGAAGAATATCTAAATTATAAAAAAAACAAGTTAAATAGTATTTAAAAATTGTAAACTATTATAAAAAACCCAGCTGTAGACCCAGAATTTTAAACAAAAATCTCAAATGGAAGAATCGATTTTTAAAGATGCCCCAAAATTTATATCTCAAAGATTTGCTGCGATTAATAGTTATGTTTGGAATATTTTTTTTCCAGGAAGTACTTTAAATAAACATCTCCGAAAACTAGAAACTCAAAAACAGAGAGATGAAGAATTAAAAAGATTAAAGAGTATAATTAACGAAGCTTCTATTGCGGTGCTAATTTTTTTCTTGAAAAAATTCTTTAATGAAGGTACCGAGGCTGCTATTAAGGCAGTTGATACTTTTTCTGAATTCGGCGTTGAAGGGTTTCAAATTGGAAATAAATATTTTTCAGATAGAAATGAAAACGTTTTAGCAGGACAAAAGTTAGCTGAAGCTTTAATGGAAACTATTGAAGACGAAGATTTAATAGTCTTAATTAATGATTCTAAATATGCAAATCAAATCATAGATCGTTACAGTAAATTTATAACCCAGAAATAGAATGGCAGAGTATCTTTTTGATCAAAAAAAAACAAAAACTGACTTGCGTGATTTTTTTAAAAACGAAAAAGCTAAAATAAATGACTTTGGTAGCGCTGTAAACCAAACCTTTGAAGCTTACGTCTTTGCAAAGGCAATTGAACATTATAATTCGCTTGGCTTCACAATAAAGATTGTTAATCCAAAAGTAGATGGTAAATCTGTTTTCAAATTAAAGTTTTCAACACGTGGAGCACCTGCAAAATATTCTTATGCATTAATTTCACATGAAGATTTCCAATTTCAAATTCGACACCAATTAAGAATATCAACAAAATCTGATGCAAGCAATTTATATCACAGCGCTAATATCTGTTGTGATATATCAATTATAGAAGATAATGATCTTAGTTTATATTCCACAGATCAACCATTGCCAAATGACCAACTAATAAGTTTTGGAGAGGTAAAACACATGTCAGCTTTTGCAGAATTAGTCGCTAGTTTTGTTGGTCTTGTTCATGAATTACAACCGTCTAGACTCCGTAAAATTAGAAAAGGAAAAAATACGAATTTTCATTTGGCTCCATTCTTGTATGTCAGTGGTTATCTTAATCCAACGGCTAAAGGTATATTTCAAAGTATCCAAAAAAGAAAATATGACCTCGATATTTATTCATATGACAATCCTATGAAATAATTCCCATTCTGCTCTAAGAAGTATTCTCTGAAGTTGCAAACGTTCAGTATCGAAATGTAATCAATAGAATTAACAAAAAACCTCGATTCCTAAAAAAATCGAGGTTTTTCCATTTTAGAAACCTTAATCCTCACTCAAATAAGGATTCAAAATCTCCGCCAATTCATTGAGCCAAAAATAATTGTCTTCAAAATTTGCTAGTCCGATTTGTAGGGTTTCGTGTTGTCGAGTTACGCCGACAGCCAAAATGCAGTTTACTTGTCTTAATATTTTAGTATTTAACATGAATAATCAAATAGCAATTATATCATCTATTATTCCTAGCTTTGAACGCTATAATAAATAAGCTTAACCTTTAATTCTAAAATGCATAAAAAAATACTATTTGTTTCTTTTTTCATGTTGCTACTAGCTTCTTGCAATAGTGATGAAAATCCAGCTCCTAAACCTTTAACTTTTGAACCAGAATTGCTACTAAGAGGCTGGACATATGATGCCATATTATGGGATGGAACACTTTATGCTTACGATCATAATCCAAATTGTTATCGTGATTTTTTTAGATTTAGAAATAATAATGAACAAGTCTATCAATTTGAAGAAACCACTTTTCTTAATACCATTTGTAGCAGTAGTCAAACTGTCTTGACTTGGGAACCAGTTGGTAATCATATTAATTTTTACTTCGGAGCAGGCAACAAGGTTGATACGTATGAAATAATCTCATTAACTACTGAACTTTTGACTTACGCTATAGATCGAGATATTGATAAAGATGGCAAAAATGATCATTTAATCATTACTGCAATACCATACGATCCTTACAGTTCTTATGGACCTAAGACTAAAAAAAATATACAGCTCAAAGTGTTTCCTACAAAATTAAAATTTTAGCATTGCAACTTAATTAACCTCGACCTTAAAAAAATCGAGGTTTTTTCCATTTCATAAACCTTACTCCTCACTCAAATAAGGATTCAAAATCTCCGCCAATTCATTGAGCCAATAATAATTGTCTTCAAAATTGGCTAGTCCGATTTGGAGGGTTTGGTGTTGTCCCGAGACGCCGAGCGCTAAAATGCAGTTTACTTGTCTTAATATTTTAGCCATATCTTCGGGATCGATTATATGGTTAAAAAAATCAATCAGCCTTGTTTCGGCTTCTTTGGAAAGGGTGTTGGTTTTCATAAAGTGAAGAATTTAAGAAAAAAACCCTCGCGCCTTAGCAGTCTTACGCTTCTTCACGGCGTCAAAGTCCTTTCGGAGCTTTACTACATAGCACAAGGGCAAATTTTAATGCGTTCTTAATGTGAAGATTTAAGAACTACAAACGTAAGAAAAAAACATTTTAAAAATAAATATTTTCTTACAATATTATTTCTATATTTATCGGCTTTATAATATATCAAATGTATAAAATTCGTATTAGAAATTGTGATTTTATTGTAAAAGTGGCTTTTTAACTTTTATGATTTGGAAGTGTTTTTCTTTTAAAATTAAATATATTTGACAAATAATTTATTACAAAAAAAATCTATCCTCAACAGTATAAAATATTATATAACCCAAACAAAAAAATAATTGAGACACATGAAATATAATTTTATTCTTTTCATTTTTCTTACTGTTTTTAATTCTGGAGTAGCTCAAGATATAGATGCGACTTTAATAGAATTGAACTTTCAAGAAGATAGTTATCCTCAAAATCTAACACCTTTTAAATCTGGATTCTGTTTTACAGCTACAGATGGATATTACAAATACTTTGGTAGAGAATTATGGTATTCGAATGGTACAAAAGAAGGCACTTTTATGATAAAAGATATTCTTCCTGGGGGCACTTCTTCAAATCCAAAGTACTTAATAAATATAAATAATACCCTTTACTTCACAGCATACGATGCTGTACACGGTACCGAACTATGGAAAAGTGATGGAACAGAAGCTGGAACTGTACTCGTCAAAGATATAGATCCAAATGAAAAAGGCGAATACGATGGCCCTTCAGGATTAATAGAATTTAATGGAAAATTATATTTTACAGCAAGTAATGGTGTAAACGGTTACGAATTATGGACTAGTGATGGTACAGAAGCTGGAACTTATATGATTAAAGATATATACTTAACTGGAAATAGCAATCCAAATTCATTGTTCGTTTTTAATAATAATTTGTATTTCGTAGCCTATAATGAGACAGGATATAAATTATGGAAAACTGATGGAACAGAAGCGGGAACCGCAATATTAAAAAACATCAGTGTCAATCCTTCTCCAATTGATGAAAATCAATTTTTGATTGTAAATAATTCGTTTTTCTTTTTTGCAAGTGATGGCTCAAAAGGTTATGAACTTTGGAAAAGTGATGGATCGGAATCAGGGACTACTATTGTAAAAGACATTTTTAGCGGTTATTATTCCAGCGCCAACTTTTTAAAAGGTTGTATTTTGGACGATAATATCATCTTTGAAGCAAATGATGGAATCAATGGTACCGAAATATGGAAAAGCGATGGAACAGAAGCGGGAACATTTATGATTAAAAACATTAACGGGACAAATTTCGGCAGTATATATTATAACAATAAATATATTGCGTTTAATAATGAAGTATATTTTCTTGCAAATGATGATATATATGGAAATGAAATATGGAAAACTGATGGGACAGCAAATGGCACTATTTTATTAAAAGACATCAATAATGGTAATTCATCTTCATATATTAATAAATTGTATAATGATACAATAAACAATAAACTTCTATTTTTTGCCAATAATGCTAACAGCTCTGGTGAACAAATAATTTGGGTTAGTGATGGGACTTCAAATGGAACGGTCGAACTTACCGATATAAAATCAACCCATTCAAATGGATACCCTGACAATTTTATTACTATTAATAATAAAACCATATTTACAGGTAAAGATGAAAAATATGGAGCTGAATTATGGCAAACAGATGGGACAAAAGAAGGAACATCAATATTTGCAGATCTTAACCATACAAATGGCAGTAATCCTAGTAAATTTACCAATGTCAATGGAAACCTGTTCTTTAAAGCAAGAGGAACAGCTTACGGCTCACAATTATTTAAAAGTGATGGAACTGTTGAAGGAACAAAATTAATTAAGGATATACACCCAACCTACGAAACTATTGATAACCTTTCTGACATGAGAGCTATAAATGGTACTCTATTTTTTAGTGGAAATGATGGTGTGCATGGATACGAACTTTGGAAAAGTGACGGAACAGAAAATGGAACTGTACTAGTAAAAGATATAAATCCTGGCAATAATGGCAGTTTTAGAACTCATAATGACAAACAAGAATTTACCGTTATAAACGATGCTTTATATTTTAGTGCCAATGACGGTGTAAATGGTTTCGAATTATGGAAAAGTGACGGAACAGAGGCTGGAACTTTCATGGTAAAAGATATCTATCCAGGTGGCTATAATTATGCTAGCGATCCAAGAGAATTTGTTTCTCTAAATAATAGTATCTATTTTATCGCTAATGATTATTCCGGAACATCTTTATGGAAAACTAACGGAACGCCATCTGGTACTACTAAAGTTATATCTTTAAATGACATGCGAGTTTTAAAAGTCGCAAATAATAAATTACTAATTATTGCTGAAACTTCAGGAACAACTTATGGACCACATGACTTGTGGGTATCGGACGGAACCTCTTCTGGAACAAAACATATAAAAACCTTTGGAGATAACTTATACAGTGACATTCGATATACCACAACTTTGGGCAATCAACTATATTTTGTTGCTAAAAATCCAGACAGCTTTAGAAAATCAGTTTATAAAACTGATGGAACTATAGAGGGTACAAAACTAGTATTTGACGCTGCAAGCCATCCTACAATGCCAGACCTTGACATAGAAGCACCTTTTCCTTGTGGAAATTATGTCTATTTTGTTGTAGAAGATTATTATGGAACAGCAAAAGAATTATGGAGAACAAATAACCAAATTACAGAAAAAGTAGCTGGTCCTGAAACCAAAGACTTTTTATATATCCGAAATTTAACTTGTTATAATGATAATCTATTTTATTTAGCAGAAATGTTTCCAAAAAGCGTATGGATGATTAACGATAAAATGAATACACCTGAGCAGTTAAATGTTAATATACTAAACAATAAAAATTTTGAAGAATATGACTCAATTCAAGAATTGGGAGCAACCAGTAATGCATTGTATTTCAATGGAAGAAATAACACAAGCGGAAATGAATTATATGTTGCAAAAGTAAATTTGGGCTCATTAGGTCTTCCTGATTCTAACCTTTCAGAAAAGGAAAATCAAAAAGAAATAAAAATTTACCCTAATCCAGCAAATAAATTTGTTACGATAGAATCTCTCAACAATACAATTGCAAAATTTGAAGTATACAATTTATTGGGAGAAAAGATTGATCAACAAATGAATAAAGATCTAAATCAAAAATTAAAATACGATCTTAACAAATTAAATAACGGTATTTATTTCATTAAAGCTTCTTTATCAAATGGAAAAACAGATAATATCAAATTAATCGTTAATTAAATATCTCGTTATTATACATTCTCAATAATTTTCATACAAAAACAAACAAAAACCTCGATCCAAAAAAATCGAGGTTTTTTCATTTTATAACCTTACTCCTCATTCAAATAAGGATTCAAAATCTCCGCCAATTCATTGAGCCAATAATAATTGTCTTCAAAATTTGCTAGCCCCGATAGCGCAGTTCTTCTACGCAACGATAGCGCGGATTTGCAATCCGTGCCCGTAACGATAAGCAAATATTAAAAGTAAAAAAATCAAGCCAAGCCAATCTTTGTGGGCACGGATTGCAAATCCGCGCTATCGGGTTAATATCGGGGTTACTATTTTCGCTTTAACTAGATATTTTTTTATAAATTGTAATCTTAAATTTAAACCATCTTTTATCGATTTCTTTAATAAGCATCTTAAAAATTATGATTAAAAAAATCTTCTTTCTTTCGATAATTATTACTTTTTCATCATGCGAAAAAAGTGAATTCGAAAATTTACTTTCTAATCCAGACAAAAAATGGTGCTATATAAATAATAATAAATATGATAAAAATTCTATTATTAATTGGTACATGAAATTTTATACAAATGGAGATTTTGAAAATCTATCTGTAACAAATAATCAGAAACTTATTTTATTGGACGGACAATATAAAGATTGCTTTTGGAAATATTCTAAAAATGATAGCATTCTAGAATTATGCGATTCTCGATATAAAATTTTAAAATACGAAAAAGATACAATTCATCTTATGGCATTAAAAGATAATTTTAAATGTTTATTTATAAATTATAAACCAAAGAAATAAGAAAGAAAAATCGACAACGCAGATCTTTTTCGCAACGATAATCAAATATTAAAAGTAAAAATTAATGCGAAGCCAATCTTTGTGTGCATGGATTGCAAATCGGCGCTATCGGAGTTTAATTATTTTGGGCGCAATTTTTGTCGATTTAGATTGCAGAGCTTCTTGTGTGTCCTTCGACTTCGCTCAGGAAGACAAAAATGATTATAAATCTGCATGATCACTTTGAGAATCTAAAATCTAATTAAATCAGCCTAAATCTGTGTAATCTGCGTGAAACAAAAAAATCATCCGCAAAATCTGCGAGAGAATTTCACAAAGTGAATTACCAATCTTTATAGAGCTACTTGCGGAGATCCTTCCTTCGTCAGGATGACAAAAATGATGATAAAGTGAAACAAAAAAATGCAAGACCAAAATTGATCTTGCATTTTTGCAATTTTATAAATCTAAAAAAAACTTTTTAGACTCTTTGGCGCTCGTGTATTCCTTCTTTAATTTCTTCGACCATTTTTTTATTAAAAGCGGGCAAATCATTAGGGTTTCGGCTGGTTACTAATCCTTGGTCTACTACGACTTCTGAATCTTCCCATTGTGCTCCAGCATTTTTCAAATCATTTTTAACTGAGAAAAACGAAGTTACTTTTCGACCTTCTAAAACATCGGCATCAACCAGAATTTGTGGTCCGTGACAAATTGCTGCTACCGGTTTTTTACTTTTAAAAAACGAACGTACAAAATCTACTGCGGCTTCCTCTCTTCTTAATGAATCGGGATTTAAAACTCCACCTGGAAGAACCAAAGCATCGTAATCGGCTTCATTGGCTTGATCTAATACGACATCGACATTATATTCGTTGCTCCAATTTCCGTCTTTCCAAGCTTTAATTGTTCCTGATTTTAAACTTACAATATCTGCATTCCAACCTTGCTCTTCAAGATAAGCTTTAGGAGATGCTAATTCTGATTCTTCAAATCCGTTTGTAGCTAATATGGCTATATTCTTTTTCATAATTTAAGTATTTAAAAACGTTATTAATTTTGATTTACCTAAAATTACTTATTTCAAAAAGCCAGCGAAAACAGATGGTGTTAAAGGTTTCTTTATTAAAAGTTAATTAATTGAAGTACAAGTATTTATTAAAGAATAAATCAAAATTATATAAAATTGAAGTCACTTTAGTTTACTATTTTATAGCTTAAAAACTTTGTGCCTTGACGTTTTAGCGTCAAAAAAATAATTCCGTATATTTGATACTATGCAGGAAATGATATCGATAAAAACTTTTGCCGAAGCAGAAGAACTTCAAAATCCGAGACGTGTTTTAAGATACGTTCTGATTTTCTGTACTGCCGGCGAAATCACGGTTTCTGTAGATGAAAGAGGATATATACTGATTCCAAATACGGTTTTAACGATTACTTCTGGTCAGATTCATTCTTTTACAGACAACAAAAATGCAGAGGGCTTTGTTTTAGAATTCACTTATAATTTCTTTTGCAAAGATGACTACGATATGGAGTTGATTTTTCATAACGGGTTATTCTGTCATTTTGCAATGAATGAAATTATCTTGATAGACAACAGCCAAATTGTTATCAATCAGCTAAATGAAATCACAAAAGAATTAAGTGAGCAGCCTTATCAATATCTCATTTCGGTTCACAGCAGAATCGAGCTGATTCTGGTAGAAATCAACCGAACCAAAATTAATCGCGGGGACGAAATCTATAAACCGGAGGCTTTGTTTCTGCATTTTCTAGAAACTGTTTTAAAGAATTTCGATAAAAATCTTTCTGTTGCCGAAATTGCCGGTTTGATTGGCACAACAGAATCTAAGCTTAACGAACTTTCTAAACTGCATACCAGTAATACAGCACAAAATGTCATTTACGGATTGATTATTTCTGAGGCAAAACGTCTTTTAAATTACGAGAAACTTTCGGTCAAAGAAACCGCTTATGCTTTGGGGTTTAATGATCCTTTTTACTTTTCGAATTTCTTTAAAAAACACACCAATGTTTCTCCTAAAACGTATAAGGAAATGTTTTGATTACTAATGTGTATTTTGTGTAACACATTGAAAAATAAAAAAACTAGTTACATGCTTTTTCCAGAATTGTCTATTCTTTAAAATTCGCCACTATTCCATCTTTGTATTGTTATTATTTAAAAGAATTTAAAAACAATAAAAATGGAAAAGCAAATCACAAGAACAAACGAAATCAATTGGAAACCACTTATAGAAGAAGGCGTAAACACAGACGGAATTTCTGTAAAAGCTTTATGTTTTGATCCAGTCGCAAAAAGACCTACAGCATTTTTATCCAAGTTTGAAGCAGGAGCTTCATATCCAAATCACACTCATCCCGCGGGAGAGGAAATTTACGTTTTAGAAGGCGAAGTCCGTTCGGGTAAAGACGAATTAAAGCAGGGCGATTATTTGTATATGCCTCCAGGAAGTACGCATTCTGTATATTCGAAAACGGGTTGTGTTTTATTGTTTATAGTTCCAGAGGAAGTTGTGATTTTGAAGTAGATGTTTCTATTAAAATTCAACAATTTGTCATTTTGACCGAAGGGAGAAATCGCACTCGTATATCGACAAAGATTGGAGAATTACTTTGCGGAGTTTCCAGTGCGATTTCTCCCTTCGGTCGAAATGACAAACTAAACGCATTTACCAATACACAAAAAATCCCATCATATCATTTTGATACCCAGGAACTACCTCAAATCCTTCTTAATCACCAAATATTTCAAATTGGTATTTCCCGCATTGCTAATTCCGTGTTCGGCATTTGGCGGACAGTATAAACTGGTATTCGGACCAACAACAACGGTTTTTCCGTCTAAGAAAAAAGAAGCAGAACCTTCGAGTATATAAAAGAATTCTTCTTCAGGATGGTGATGTGGAGCATGTGTAGATTTTCCAGGTTCGACGATGCTCATTTTAAGCGTATTTTCCTGAGTGAAGTTTTTATCACCAAACCAATATTGATAACCGACTTTGGTTTTCGTGGCTTTGTCTAATTCAAAATGATTGACGCAGTTTTCTATAGTGTATTTTATTTCTGGTGCTTTTTCTTTGGTTTCTTGAGCGGAAGCTAGTTGTAGAAATAAAATTGCAATGGTGGTTTTGAGGATAGTTAGTGGTTTCATTTTTTTATTGTAATGTTACGAAAAAAATGAATACAGAGATGTGTATCGTGCTTTTTGTCATCCTGATCCCGAAACTTCAGGAGAAGGATCGCACTAGAAATTCTGCAATCAGAATCGTCAATCTTTGTGGAGTTTCTGGCGTATGCTTCGACTCCGCTCAGCATGACAAACTGGATGTGAAACATAAAAGAGCCATCGGCTCGACTAATTTTGTAGGCCGGGATTTTAATCCCGGTTTTAAAACGAAATCCGAAATAAAGATCCATAAGGATCGCAACATATTGGCGTTTTATATGTTCCGTTCCTACGGAACTTATTCGTTGTGCAATTCTCGTGATTCAACGGATTAAAATCCGTTGCTACAATATTGACCATTCCTGTCGGAATTTTTATTGACTAAATGTGTAAAAATTATTAAAAACTATAATTCTACAGATAAAAGTTCTTTACCTAAGGCATGCAAAGCATTTTCAATTTTTAAACGCTGTTCTTGTTTCGGGTTTCTATGTCCAGAAGCGTAATGTTGTATCTGCTTTTGATTGATACCTGTTATTCTTTCTAATGCAGAATTTGTAAATATACCTTTGTAATAACTTAATAAACTAGCTGTATCAAATTTATAAACCAACTCATATTCTTTATTCAGAAAATCTGGTTTATTATCACCATCCAATTCTTTTAGCGTTTCAATACAATCTAATATGTCTTGTTTGCAATCTTGAACTGTCTCACCACCTCCTACAATTGCTGCTTCATTTTCGGCATGTCCCCAAAAACCATCTTCATTTCTTTCGATAATAATTTTAATTGTTTTCATTTTTCAAATTATGTTTCAAATTATAATCCCATTTCTTTTCTTAGTTTCATCTCCAATCCTTTTCCTAACTCTTTAGATCCGTGATTGGGAATAACAACTTGTTTACCTTCTTTCTCGTAGATTTCATGACTACCTTTACCTTGTCTCAAGAATACCCAACCATTTCGAACTGCCTCTCTAATAAATTCTCTCGATTTCATTTACGTCGTTTTACAAAGATAGTGATTTTACTATCATAACATTTAGATTTTCAAAAAAGCAAATGTAATAACAAAACAATTAAAAGTAAGAAAATTTTTATCTTTAATAGTTTTAGAAAATTATGAAAATAGTACCTTCTCTCCTAGCCCCGATCGAAACGGCATCCTTTTTCTGGCTTCTTTAGACAGAAAAAGATATAGTATAGAGCGGGACAAACTCGATGAAAACGAAAAATGTTGTGCTTCCAAAAAATATTCGCAAAACAAAACTTCTAGTAAAATAAGTACTTCACAAGCTTTTTATGAAACGCTTATTGTACGATAAGAAAATATTATGATAAAAACATTTTGTAATTCGAAAAACCGTCATACATTTGCCTAACAGTGTTAAACGATTTAATACTCGAATAAAATGGCTAGCAAAGATCGAATTTTAAGACAAAAAGAAGAGACAAGAAATAATATTCTTGGCGCTGCTTATGATATCGTAAAAGAAGAAGGCTGGAATGGTTTGAGTATGCGTAAAATTGCCGATAAGATTGAATATACTGCTCCTATTATTTATGAATATTTCTCGAATAAAGAAGCAATTTTAGAAGAACTTACGGGCAAAGGTTTTGTAAAACTGACTAAAGAATTGCAAACTGCAATCGACAAGTTTGAAAAACCGGAAGACCAATTGGAAGCCATGTGGATGACGTATTGGGACTTTGCTTTTACTAATACTGAATTGTATCAGTTGATGTTTGGTGTCCAGATGACCTGTTGCGCACAGCGATGTTCGGCTCAGGAGGGACCTTACAAATTATTCACTCAGGTTATTGCTGAAGTAATGAAAGACAGTAATCCGAGTCAAGATATCATTAAACAAAAGTACTTCACTTTCTTTTCTGTTATTCATGGTTTAATCGCCATTAATATCATTAACAAAAGTGACATTTTAGAAACAATTAATGCCCAAATTTTGAAGGATGCCATTGGTGGTATCATCAAATCAATACAATAAAATTTTTTTCAAGTTTTACTTAACGGTGTAAAATAATTTAATCGGATAATATAAAATCCTTTTTTTTGAAACATTAACTTAACACTGTTAGAAAATTTAATAAAGGTAATAAAAGCTCTTTTTTTAGACTTTTACTTAACGATGTTAGATAATTTAATACCGATTTTGAAACAAACTTGGAAAGGCTTGCTGTATGGAAATTTGTGCACTTTTACTTAACAACGTTAGATAATTTAATTCAATTAAATATGAATCCCGAGAATTCCAGAATACCAAAACAAATAACCCGAGAAAATGTTCAACCAATTAAAACCACAATGAAAATGAAAAATGTAATTATATCCAGTTTTATTCTGGCATTAGTTTTAAGCAGCTGTGCCGATAAAAATCAAGGACCCGCTGCTCCGCCTCCACCGGTTTTACCTGTTTTAGCAATCACAAGCGCTAACACTACTACTGATGCTGAATATCCTGCTTCTATACAAGGAACTGTTGATGTTGAAATTCGCCCACAAGTAAGCGGAAATCTTGACAGAATTTATGTTGATGAAGGTGCTTATGTAAGCAAAGGACAGACTTTATTTAAAATCAATGAGCGTCCGTTTCGTGAGCAGTTAAACAATGCTTTGGCAAGTCTTCATGCAGCTGAAGCAGCTTTAATCAACGCTAACTTAGAAGTGGACAAACTGACTCCATTAGTACAAAACAAAGTGGTCTCTGATTATCAGTTAAAAACGGCTAAAGCGACTCAAAAAATTGCTGCTGCAAATATTGAGCAGGCAAAAGCAATGGTGGGTTCTGCTAAAATCAATTTAGGATATACTAATGTGACAGCTCCAGTAAGCGGCTACATCGGAAGATTGCCTAAAAAACAAGGAAGTTTGGTTTCGGCATCTGATGTTGAAGCTTTGACAACTTTGTCTGATGTTCACGAAGTTTTTGCTTATTTCTCTTTGAGCGAAACAGATTTCATCAACTTTAAATCAAAATACGCTGGAAATTCTTTAGGCGATAAAATCAAAAAATTACCTCCGGTGAACTTGATTTTAGCTGATAATACGGATTATCCAAAAACAGGAAAAATCGATATGGTTGACGGTCAGTTTGATAAAACTACTGGTGCCATCACGCTTAGAGCTACTTTCCCAAATGCAAACGGAACGTTACGTTCTGGAAACACAGGAAGAATCCGTTTAGGATTAAATCACGACGATGCGATTTTGGTTCCGCAGTCGGCTACAGTTGAAATGCAGGATAAAGTATTCGTGTTTACTGTTGGAAAAGACAACAAAGTAACCAAAATGCCAATTACTGTTATCGGGAAAAACGGTACGAATTATTTAATTAAAGACGGTGTACATGCTGGAGATCAAATCGTATTGAGCGGTATTGACAAATTACAGGACGGACAAGCGATTCAGCCTGAAAAATCTACTAAAGTTGCCGAAGTAACTAACAAAAAATAATCAAAAGAAATAATGTTCAAAATATTTATACAAAGACCGGTACTGGCAACTGTAATCTCCATTCTGTTGGTGATCTTAGGGGTACTGGGTTTAACTAAACTGCCTTTACAACAGTTTCCAGATATTGCGCCTCCATCGGTTTTGGTAACGGCGGTATATCCAGGAGCTAACGCAGAAACGGTTTTACGTTCTGTGGCCCCTTCTCTAGAAGAGTCTATAAATGGTGTAGAAAACATGACGTACATGAGTTCTACTGCGAGTAATGATGGTACTTTGGCCATTACTGTTTTCTTTAAATTAGGAACAGATGCTGATCAAGCCGCGGTAAACGTTCAGAACCGTGTGGCACAAGCTACAAGTCAGCTTCCTGCGGAGGTTGTGCAGCAAGGTGTTATTACGGCAAAACAACAAAACTCTTTCATCATGGCGATTGGTATGTATACCGATGATGAATCGAAATACGATCAGACTTTTGTTGCAAACTATGCGCAGATTAATATTATTCCGGAATTAAAACGTATTCCAGGTGTAGGTTCTGCCAGTATTTTTGGTGGTGTAAAAGATTACTCGATGCGTGTTTGGTTAAATCCAACGCAAATGGCAACTCATAATGTTACGCCAAGCGAAGTGATGGTCGCTATTCAGGATAAAAGTTTGGAAGCGGCTCCAGGGAAATTTGGAGAGCGAAGTAAAGAAGTTTTTGAATACGTTATCAAATACAAAGGTAAACTTACCAAACCAGAAGATTATCAAAATATTGCCATTCGTTCTAACGCAGACGGTTCTGTTCTTCGTTTAAAAGATGTGGCAAGAGTAGAATTAGGTGCTTACTCTTACAACAGTTTAACGCGTTTAAATGGTAAAAAAGGTATTGTAATTGGTGTGATTCAGTTAGCGGGTTCTAACTCCAATGACATTCAGATTGCGATCAATAAAATGATGGAAAAGGCTTCTAAAGATTTTCCAAAAGGCATAAAACACAATATATTTTACAGTACAAAAGTTTCTCTAGATCAATCTATCGAACAAGTGGAACATACTTTGGTCGAAGCTTTTATTCTGGTATTTATTGTGGTATTTATTTTCCTTCAGGATTTTAGATCAACTTTAATCCCGGCTATTGCTGTACCTGTAGCAATTTTAGGAACGTTCTTCTTCATGCAGTTATTCGGATTCTCGATCAACTTGTTAACGCTTTTCGCATTAATTCTGGCGATTGGTATTGTGGTCGATGACGCGATTGTCGTCGTAGAAGCCGTGCATGCGAAAATGGAGCATAAAAAATTGTCTCCAAAAATCGCCACTCATGAAGCAATGCACGAAATCACGGGTGCTATTATCTCGATTACGCTGGTAATGGCTGCTGTATTCCTGCCGGTTGGTTTTATGGAAGGCTCAACAGGAGTTTTCTATCGTCAGTTTGCCTTTACGATGGCAATTGCAATTGTAATTTCGGCTGTTAATGCCTTGACTTTAAGTCCGGCGCTTGCTGCTCTGTTCTTAAAAGATAATCACGGAGCTCACGATCACGATACAGCTTATGAGAAAAAAGGATTTAAAGAGAAATTCTTTACCGCTTTTAACAGCAGTTTCGAATCGTTGACGAATCGTTATGTAGGCGGAATCAAATTCTTAATCAGAAAAAAATGGTTGAGTTTAGGCGGATTAGCAGCCATCACTCTTGCAACTATTTTATTGGTAAAAACAACTCCTGCTGGATTTATTCCAACAGAAGATCAAGGATTTATCGCGATTGCAGTAAACACGCCATCGGGAACTTCGCTTGACGGAACTCAAAAAGTAATGACCGAAGCCGAAAATACTTTAAGAGGTTTAGACGCTTCAAGATTCGTAACAGCGATTTCTGGTTTCAACTTATTGACCAATTCAACAAGTCCATCTTCTGCTGTAGTTTTCGTTTTATTAAAACCAAACGAAGAACGTGGCGATGTGAAAAACATTGACGAGATCATGAATCAGGTTCGTGGAAAATTAGGTTCGATTTCTGGCGGAAGTTTCTTCGTCTTCAGTTTCCCAACCGTTCCTGGATTTAGTAACGTTGAAGCTTTGGACTTAGTTCTTCAAGACAAAACGGGTGGAAAACTGGATAAATTCTCTGGAATTTCTCAAAATTTCATCGGCGAATTAATGAAACGTCCTGAAATTGCAGTTGCTTTTACCAGTTTCAAAGCTGATTATCCTCAATTACAGTTGGATATTAATGATGAAAAAGCGAATCAGTTGGGCGTAAATGTAAAAGACATTTTACAGACTATGCAGGCTTATTTTGGTAGTGCACAGGCATCAGACTTTAACCGATTTGGTAAATATTACCGAGTGGTAGTTCAGGCTGATATCGCCGACAGAGCCGATCCAACTGCGATTGACCGTGTTTTTGTTAAAAATAAAAACGGCGAAATGGTTCCGATAAATACTTTAGTAAAACTAACTCGTATTTATGGTTCTGAAACCGCTTCTAGATACAATCTGTTTAACTCAATTTCTATTAATGCGATTCCGAAACCTGGATTTAGTTCTGGAGATGCCATTAAAGCAATTGAAGAAGTAGCAGCTCAACAATTGCCTGCAGGTTACGGGTTTGAATTCTCGGGCCAAACGCGTGAAGAGATTTCTTCTGGAGGACAGTCTGCAACTATATTTTTACTGTGTTTGATATTCGTTTATTTCCTACTTGCTGCACAGTACGAAAGTTACATTCTGCCTTTGGCTGTAATCTTATCAATTCCTGCAGGTATTTTTGGAGTATTTGTGGCGATTGGTTTAACTGGAATCGAAAACAACATTTACGTACAAGTTGCCTTAGTCATGCTGATCGGACTTCTCGCCAAAAATGCCATTCTGATTGTGGAATTTGCGGTGCAGAAACGAAAATCAGGACAGGCTTTAGTCAAAGCTTCTATTGAAGCTGCAAAATTACGTCTGCGACCAATTATCATGACTTCTCTTGCCTTTGTAGTTGGTTTAGTACCAATGATGAGCGCTAAAGGGCCATCGGCTCAGGGAAATCACTCGATTAGTATTGGAGCAGCGGGCGGAATGCTTTCAGGAGTAATTCTAGGTTTGTTTATCATTCCGGTATTATTCATCGTATTCCAGCATTTACAAGAAAAATTCAGCGGCAAACCAGTTGCTGTCATTCATAATGAAGAAAAATAAAATATGGAAAACTATATCACAACTATTTTAGTTGCCATCATAGCGGGCATCGGATATATATCGTACAGAATCTCAAAAGATCTTGAAACTAAAAAAGATATTTGTACAGAGATTTAAAAATAAATTTTAACACATAGAGACATAGTTTTTAACCTCATAAAAAAGAAAATAAAAGAAACTAGTTTCTACACATAGCCAAACTATGTGCATTTAAATTAGTGAAACGCCTTTTAAAGTTTACAAAAACTATGTTTCTATGTGTTGAAAAAAATTAAGCCCAAAGGGTACAGAAATCTAATAAAAAGACAATGAAAAATTATATAACCAAAATCGTGACCTTCGCCATTCTGATCACGACTTTAATATCCTGTAAAGTCTCTAAGGATATTGAAACTCCAAAAGATGCATTTCCTGAGAATTTCAGGAATGCATCAATTTCGAGTGATACAACAAGTATTGCCGATATCGAGTGGAAAAACTTCTTTACAGAAAAAGATATTATCACGTTAATCGACAGTGCGGTTACCCGAAATAACGATCTGCTTATTGCACAAAAAAACATCGAAATTGCGCAATACAGATTTACACAATCAAAATGGGGAAATGTTCCTCAGGTGAATTTATTTGTAAATGCCAATACAAGCAATCCTTCTGACAATAGTTTTACAGGAATGAACTTGAATCAGGCATTGGGTCAAAAACATATTGACGACTATTCTGCCGGAGCTTCACTTTCTTGGGAGGCTGATATTTGGGGAAAGATCAGAAACCAAAAGAAAGGGGCTTACGCAGGATATCTTCAATCTGAAGAAGTAAAAAAAGCGTTGCAGACTAATATTGTGGCAAATGTTTCTAGAGGATATTACAATCTTTTGATGCTGGACGCTCAGTTAAAAATTGCTCAGCAAAATTTAAAGTTAAACGACAGCACGACTAAAATCATTAAATTGAAATACGATGCCGGTCAGGTAACTACTTTGGCAATTCAACAATCTGAAGCACAAGAATTAAACTCAAAACAGTTGATTCCGCTATTGGAACAGAATATTGCGATTCAAGAAAATGCATTAAGCGTTTTGACTGGTTCTTTTCCGAATTCAAAACAAAGAACAGTTCTTTTAACTGCACTTGAAGTGAAAACGAATCCATCTATTGGAATTCCGTCTTCATTAGTAAGCAGAAGACCCGATGTAAAAAGTGCAGAATTAGCGCTTAAAGTTGCCAACGCAAATGTCGGTATCACGAAAGCGGATTTATACCCAGCTCTCAGAATTACGGCGCAAGGCGGTTTAAACTCTTTCGAAACGAGCAGCTGGTTCAATATTCCAGCTTCTCTTTTCGGAACCGTTGCAGGTGGTTTAACTCAACCGATTCTGAACAATAAAAAAGTTAGAACGCAATATAATATTGCTGTCGCGGAAAGAGAAAAAGCGGTTTTAGCTTTTAGACAACAGGTTTTAATTGCTGTAAGCGAAGTTTCGGATGCTTTGGTGAAAGTGGAAAAGTTACAACAACAGGAAACTTTCCTTAAAGAAAAAGTAAAAACGTTGCAACAAGCCATTAAAAACTCCAACTTGTTATTCCAAAACGGTTTAGCAGAATATCTAGAAGTTTTAACTGCTCAGGCAAACTTACTGCAAAGCGAATTAGAATTAGCAGACATAAAAAGACAACAACTTACAGCCAACACCGATTTGTATCGCGCATTAGGAGGAGGCTGGAAATAATACCCGTTACCCGTTAATTATTTATTTTTTGAGATGAAAACGCTGTGAGACTATTTGGTTTCATGGCGTTTTTTGTTTTACCACGAAGTTTTTTTGCCACGAAGGCTCTAAGGCACGAGGTTTTTATTTTGCCACAGATTGTTAGGATTAAAAAGGATTTTTTTAAAGCCACGAATTGCACAAATTTTCACGAATTATTCTTTTAAGTTTATTCTCATTTTGTCCTCCTGAGCGGAGTCGAAGGACGCGTACAGTAACCACAACAATCTACTCTTGCTTTTGTCATCCTGAGGAACGAAGGATCTCCGCAAGAAACTCGACAAAGATTGGCGATTTACTTTGTGGAACTACTTTGCGTGTTCTTCGACTCCGCTCAGGAGGACATAGGATGAGAAGGAAATTTGTGTAAATTTGTGTAATTTGTGGCAAAAAACTTTGCGTCCTAGCGCCTTCGTGGCAAAACAAAAAACAATGACTTTAAATAAAGAAACATACCTCAACAATCTAAAATTATACTTCGAAAGTTACGCTCCTATTTCTGAAAAGTCATGGAGATTGATTGAAAACCTGACACATTTCCAGACAATCAAAAAAGGAGAAATAGTATTGGAAAATGGGGAAATCTGCAGAAATCTTTATTTTATTGCAAAAGGAATTCTGCGAACTTTTATTACCGATCAACAAGGAAATTTTTATAACAAAAACCTTTTTTTCGAAAACAGACTTGCCTGTTCTAAAGTTTCATCAATGTTGCAAACTCCTTCCAGTTTTACAATTGAAGCTCTGGAAGATTGTATTTTAATCAATCTTAATTACCAAAAATACATCACGTTGATCAACGAAAACAATGATCTTAAAAGCTTCTATATTGCCTATTTGGAAAAAAACTGGATTATTGAAAAAGAACAAAATGAGATTGCTCTGGTTATGCAAAACGCAACTGAAAGATATTTAAGTTTGCTTCAAAAAAATCCAAATATTGAAGATCGTGTTCCGTTATTGCACATTGCATCACATTTAGGTATTACTCCAACACAATTAAGCCGAATCAGAAAAAGTTTAGAAAAAAAAATGTAAATCAACATATGTAAAGGTTTTCTACAAATGTCAATTTTATCTTTGTTCTCCTATTTAAAATGAATTACCAAAAATGGAAAATACAAACCTTATAAAAGATAATATAGACAATCTTACTGCACTATGGAAAACGGTTGCCACTCCACTCCTTTCTTATCATAAAAACGAACCGTTTGAAGTTATTCAGATAAAAAACTCTGGCTGGCCTAACCGATTATGGTTTCGAGTGGATATTACAGAAGAAAATCTACCTCAGATTCTTGAAATTATAGAAAAGAACCCAGGCATAATAATTCCGTATTGGGATATTTTTGGAAGCGGTTCTAATGAAATTTTCGAAAAAAATGGGTTTAAAACACGTATTCAACTCGTTGCAATGGCTTTAAAATTGGGAGAAAAATTTCCGCTTGAAAATAATCTAACTTTCAAAAGAGTTTTAAATGGAGAAGATGCCAAAACATGGACCGATATTTATCCGTTGTCTTTTGGTTATGTGATCAGTAAAGAAACACTGACTCATAATTATGAAAATACTAAATTTTATTTAATTCATTTGAACGAAAAACCGATTGGAACTTTGACTCTTTTTCAAACTGGAAACGTTATGGGAATTCATGGCGTTGGTGTTATTCCCGAAATGCGAAAAAGAGGTTTTGCAGAAGAAATCATGAAATTTGCCATCAACAAAGCGATTGACGCCAATGCCGAATATGCGCAATTGCAAGCTTCTCCTTTAGGAAAAAACATTTATACTAGATTAGGGTTTGAGGATTTGTTTATGATTACGAATTACTTTTTGGACTAAATTTCAATTAAAAAATTCCAAATTTCAAATTCCAAAAGAATCCGGAGGATTCACATATTTATAGCACGCAATTCCCATCGCAGACATGTGACCCCGAAGGGGTCATACTTGCGTAGCATAATAGAATTCTATAAATATTTGAATACTCCGGATTCTTTATATGTAAACCTACAATTTTTATTCTCATTTTATGTCTTCCTGAGCGGAGTCGAAGGACACACACCGTAACCACACAGAATGGATTTAGCATGAGAGTCCTTCGACTTCGCTCAGGAAGACAAAACTTTGTCGAGCTACTTGCGAAGATCCCTCGTTCCTCGGGATGACAAACTGTACGTTAACGTAACAACAACAACAACAACAACAACAACAACAACAACAACAACAACAACAAACAATAATCTAAAATCTACCCTCTAAAATCTAAAATAAAGAATTGTCCCAAATGCCCCTAAAATAGTCGTAAATGTGTATTTCGTTTCAATAGAACAATTAGTTACATTTGTAATACATTAACTAATAACTATTTAAAACAAATACCCAATGAAAACAACGAAAATCATTTTCTGGACTACTACAATCCTTATTTTTTTATTTGAAGGCGTTATGCCGGCTTTAACTTCTCAGTCTGAAATGGCTAAAGAAGGAATCAGACATTTAGGCTATCCGGAATATTTCGGAAATGCATTAGTTGTATTTAAGATTCTTGGAGTTTTAGCCTTAATTATTCCGCAAGTGCCGGGGCGTGTAAAAGAATGGGCTTATGCAGGATTTGCTTTTGATTTTATCTTTGCTTCAATCAGTCATTTTGCTGTAGATGGAATTGATTTTCAAGGTTTCTTTCCTTTAATCGTTCTGGCGATTTTAATTATATCGTATGTAACATATCACAGAATACAGCGTTATAAAAACATAGCGCTCTAAAAACCAAAACTTTATGATAATTGAAGTTTTTAAAACAAATGTTCAAGAAGAATCTCAATGTGCGATAATCATTGAGAAGCTTCTTGAGCATTATCCAAGCAGCTCGATCAACTTCGACTTAGAAGATTGCGACAAAATCCTGCGTATTCATGCACCCAACTTTTCGAATACCAAAATCATCGACATTTTAAATTCGCACGGTTATTTCTGCGAAGCCCTTCCTTAAAAAATTAACACTTCACAAACTACTGATATATAGTGTTTTAATATTTTTTATCGTATATTTGAAGGAGTATCATTTCCCCTAATTCTATAAATTTAATTTTTCACAGATAATGCACTGAGGTTTTTATTGAACCAATCGGTAAACATCTGCTATCGAATTTCCAATTTCTAAAATTAAAAAAAATGAAAAGTGCTATTCAAAATACCATACTAGAAACCTACAGTAAATTAGACGAACTGGTTTCAACTTTCTCAAAAGATGAAATCAATATTGTTCCGTTTGAAGGGAGCTGGACTGCGGGACAAACTACACAGCATATTATTCTAGCCTGCTCTGGTCTGACCAGCCTTTTTGCCGGAAAAACAGAAAAAACAAATAGAGAGCCTGACGAAAATGTCAAACAGCTCGACGCTATTTTTTTAGATTTTGATACCAAATACCAATCGCCCGAAAACATAAAACCTCCTGATATAGTGTATGAAAAAGATACGCTGCTGGCTTCTGTCAAAAAAATACAAAATGATTTATTTGAAGCTGCAGAAACTTACGATTTGACACTGACGTGCTTGGATGCCAAAGTACCCGGTTTTGATTATTTCACGATTTATGAATGGCTTCATTTTGCAATCGTGCATACGCAGAGACACACCCGTCAGATAAAATCGATTTACGAACATATCAAAAAATAATCGATCACTATTAAAATCAAAACTATTTTTATGAGATCAAAAGTAAAAACCATTGTTTCATCTGGTTTAGTTGCAGGAACATTAGATATTACTGCTGCCATTTTGATTTACGCGGGAATACTGCATAAAACAACAGCTGAAAAAATTTTACAGTCTATTGCAAGTGGCATTTTTAAAAAACAAGCCTATACGGGTGGAGTAGAAATGACTTTTGTGGGTTTGGGACTTCATTTCTTAATCGCTTTTATTTTTGCTTGGTTTTATTTTAAAATTTTTCCCTACATCCCATTTTTTAAAATAAACACTTTGCTTTCGGGAGTTTCATACGGATTCTTTATTTGGGTCATAATGAATCTCGTTGTCCTACCGATCGTATTTCCCGTTTTACCCGAAAAGAATTTAGATTTTCCGCTCTTACTTTCTATTCTCATCGTGATTTGCTGCGTCGGAATTCCGATTGCGTTTATAACGAGAAAGTATTATGCGAAATGGTATTGAGAAAAAGTGACAAAGAGACAAAGGTACAAAGTGACAAAGTCACTAAAAACTTTGTCTCTTTGTCACTTTGAATCTCTGAACCTTAAAGCTTAGACCTTCGTTCTTCCTGTTATTAATGAAATAACAAACAATACTATAAAGATAAAGAATAAAACTTTTGCGATTCCTGCGGCTCCGGCGGCAATACCTCCAAAACCAAAAATTCCGGCTATAATAGCAAGAATGATAAATATAACTGTCCAACGTAACATAATATTGATTTTTAAGTTCTTAAATATGACTGTTTATAAGCCTTTTTTGTTTATTTCAAAGTTCTTTTATTCCTACAAATCTTGTTAACTCGATACGCTTTATTATTATCCCAATAAATTAATAACCACGCCAAGCATAGTGCGACTTTCACTATTATTTCAAAGTCTTACAGAATTACCATATTAATGCTTTTGAGTTAATTTTTTGATCGATTGGATTAATCGTGACTTCATTGCTGAAGTAATTTCACATAAAATTTCAAAGAACAATGGAAGTGTTATGAAACATGGTAAGTAGTCTTCCCTACAGGAGCTTCCATTTTTGATGATCAACTATACTATTTTAATTATTGCGCTGCCGATCATAAGATTGCGGCGGCATCTTTGAACCTTAACGAGTTATTAACCGAACTTAAAAATGTATCCACATGAAAACAATATCAAATAAATCCAAAATCGTTTTTTTATCTACTTTTCCGCCTACGCAATGTGGCATAGCAACCTATACTCAAGATACCATTAAAGGAATCACAGATGTTTATGGTAAATCTATCAAATGCGAAATATGTGAACTTGTTGATAAACCAAAAGAAGAGCCAACACAAGCATTTACTTTAAACACAAAAAATAGAGAAGAGTACGCTAAAGTCGCCGAGGAAATTAATCAGGACGAAACGGTAAAATTGGTGCATATTCAGCACGAATTTGGTTTGTTTTCAGGAAATTACGGAGATCATCTTTTAGATTTCTTAAATGTTATTAAAGCACCTGTTACGTATACTTTTCACAGCGTAATTCCGAATCCGAATGATGAATTGAGAACATTCGTGAAGTTACTGCTGAGTTATAGCAATTCGGTTTTTGTAATGACGAATAAATCAAAAGAAATCCTAATTAATGACTACGACATCAATGAAGAAATAATTACTTGCGTACCTCATGGAACTCATATTGTGATATACGAAACTCCACAGCAGGCAAAAGAAAAATTAAATATTCAGGACAGATTAGTGCTTTCAACTTTCGGACTTTTGGGCGAAGGTAAAAATATAGAAACGGGTTTACAGGCTTTACCAAAAATTATCGAAGAAGCGCCAAACGCCTTGTATTTAATTATTGGAAAAACCCATCCAAATTTAATTAAAGACGGAGTTGATACTTATAGAGATAAACTAGAAAGTATCGTTGCAGATTTAAATCTTCATGATAATGTTCGTTTTGTAAATCAATATTTAGACACCGATGAACTTTTAGATTATCTAAAAGCTACGGATATTTATATGTTCACTTCAAAAGATCCAAATCAGGCTGTAAGCGGCACTTTTGCTTACGCAATGAGCTGTGCATGTCCTATTGTGGCTTCAAAAATTCCGCATACCAAAGAAGTACTGACCGCAGATTCTGGAATTTTGTGTGATATTGGAGATTCTGATCAATTTGCTGCAGCTGCAATTCAATTGATTAAAGATGAAAATCTAAGACATGAAATGGGAATTAGTTCTTTTACCAAAATGAGAGCTTCATCTTGGGAAAATGTCGGAATTACGCAAATGAATACCTATAAAAAATTGATTAAAAATCCATCAGAAATCAAATACAGCTATCCTCCTATTCAGTTAAAACATATCAAAAAACTGACTACCGAATTAGGAATTATTCAGTTCAGTAAAATTTCTATTCCAGATTTAGATTCAGGATATACTTTAGATGATAATGCAAGAGCTTTAATCGCATTTTGTATGCACTATAAACTGACTCAGGATAAGGACGATTTGGCTTATATTTTAATCTATTTAGATTTTATTCAGCGCTGCCAAAAACCAAAAGGAGACTTCATCAACTATGTCGATCAGGAAAACCGCGAACATGTAGAACAAAATGCAGAAGTAAATCTAGAAGATTCTAATGCGAGGGCTCTTTGGGCATTAGGAACTGTGGTTTCTATGTCTGATATTCTTCCTGAAGCAATTACCAAAAAAGCGACAACATGTTTATTGAATTCTTTAAAATGGGCAGAAACCATTCAATCTCCGCGTTCAATTGGTTTTGCAACAAAAGGTTTGTATTTGTACCATTCTACAATTCCTAATTTGTACGTTGCGGCAATCATTAATAAATTAAATGCCAAACTGCTTGCCAATTATGAAAACACAGCTACAGAAGACTGGCAATGGTTTGAAAATTATCTGACTTATGGTAACGGAATCCTTCCAGAATCTATGCTTTATGCTTATTTGATTACCAATAAACCGGTTTACAAAAAAGTAGCTTTGGATTCTTTAGATTTCTTGATTTCTAAAACATTTGTGAAAGGAAATTTTAAAGCCATTTCAAATCAGAGCTGGCATCACAAAGGATCTGAGCCGGCACAATACGGAGAACAGCCAATTGATGTTACCTATACAATCCAGACTTTAAATGCATTTTATAATGCTTTTAAAACACCCGAATATAAAAAGAAAATGAAAGCTGCATTCAACTGGTTTTTAGGAAAAAATCATTTAAATCAGATTATGTATAACCCAGTAAGCGGTGGCGGTTACGACGGACTTGAAAAAAATAATGTGAATTTAAATCAAGGCGCAGAATCTACTGTTTGCTTTCTAACTGCAAGATTATTAATGGAAAAATTGGCCATGTCACAGTCTCGTGTTATTCCTTTAATGAAATCACGAACTGGAGTAGCTATAAATTCTTAAAACATATTGAAGCTAACCAAATACTTCACTTTTTTTAAACCCTGAAAATCCCTTTTTACTAAAAGGGATTTTTTGTTTTTAGGAACGACGCAACGTCACTTTTATTTTTTTATTGTGCAGAAGCCGATGAAAATTATATAAACTTCCAAAAAAGTTGTATAAGATTTTTACTCTTAAAAAAGAGTAATTTCATATAGAGAAAATAGGCTTTTTACCATTCCTATTTTCATTTTATATCATTCACCTTAAAACATACAATTTTGATTCTCGATATTAAAAATACATTCGCCGAAATTGGAGAAACCACAATATTCGCCAAAAGGTTTTTTAAGGAAGTTTTTATTCCGCCTTACGAGACCAGAGAATTTCTAAAACAGTGTTATGTTATAGGATACAAATCTCTGCCGCTGGTTGCCATTACTGGTTTTATTATGGGATTGGTGCTTACGCTTCAATCACGTCCTACTTTGGTAAAATTTGGTGCAGAATCTTGGCTTCCAGGAATGGTCGCGCTTTCGCTAATAAGAGAAATTGCTCCTGTAATTACCGCTTTGATCTGTGCAGGAAAAATTTCGTCTGGAATCGGTGCCGAATTAGGATCAATGAAAGTAACCGAACAGATCGACGCTATGGAAGTTTCGGCGGTAAATCCGTACAACTATCTGGTTGTGACTCGAGTTCTCGCCTGTACTTTGATGGTTCCAATTCTAGTCTTTTTTGCCGATGCTATCGGAATTATTGGCGGTTATGTGGGCATTAACATTCATGGAGACGTAAACTTTTACCGTTTTTTAACCCAAATCGTCCAATCCTTAGAATATTTAGACTTGCTTCCGGCAACGCTAAAAACTTTCTTTTTTGGATTTTTTATCGGAATTATTGGCTGTTACAAAGGTTTTAATGCTTCTAACGGAACAGAAAGTGTGGGACAAGCTGCCAATTCTGCAGTAGTTACAGCATCGCTAAGCATTTTTATTATCGATATGGTGGCTGTTCAAATAACCGACTTATTTTTTTAAGATGATGGAGGAAAAAATACATAAAGAACCTAAAAAAACAAAAGAGAAAGATCAGACTCCGATTATTGTGATTAAAGATCTTCATAAAACTTTTGGAAAAGATAATGCCGTTTTAAAAGGCGTAAATCTCACTTTGAATAAAGGCGAAGATTTGGTGGTTTTAGGACGTTCAGGATCTGGAAAATCGGTTACTATAAAATGCATTGTCGGATTGATTGAACCTGACAAGGGAGAAATTAAAGTCTTTGACGAAAATGTTCTTAATATATCCAAAAGCGAGCTGAATGAAATTAGAGTCCGAATCGGATTTTTGTTCCAAAGTGGGGCACTTTACGATTCTATGTCTGTTAGAGAAAATCTCGCTTTTACTTTAACCAAACACAAACGCGATCTAAGCCGTGAAGAAGTGGACAAAGAAGTAATGGAAGCACTGGAAAATGTGGGACTTGCTGAAGCCGTAGAAAAAATGCCTTCTGAACTTTCTGGAGGTATGAAAAAAAGAATTGGCCTTGCCCGCACTTTAATTTTAAAACCAGAAATCATTCTTTACGATGAGCCCACAACAGGTCTGGACACGATAACATCAAGAGAAATCAGTCAGCTGATTTTAGATATTAAACACAAACAAAAAACCTCTTCGATCATTATCACTCACGATATGGCCTGCGCAAAAATGACTGCCGATCGAATTGTGGTTTTAAAAGACGGTGTCATTCACGCCGAAGGAACATACGAAGAATTAGAAAAAGACGAAGACGAATGGGTACGCTCATTTTTTCAATAAAGCAAAATAAATAATAGAAATCATGGAAAAGCAATCTGGATATACTTGGAAATTAGGAATGTTTGTTACGATAGGCTTACTGCTTTTTATAATGGCGGTATATTTTATCGGGAAACAGCAAAACCTTTTCGGATCTACCTTTCATATAACATCCCAGTTTAAAACAGTAAGCGGTTTAGAAGTCGGAAATAACGTTCGATTTTCTGGAATTAATGTCGGAACCGTAGAACAAATTCAGTTAAAAAATGACTCCACAGTTGTAGTGGTTTTAGTAATGAAAGAAGAAGTTCGAAAATTCATTAAAACCGATGCCACAGCCAGTATTGGTTCTGATGGTTTAATGGGAGACAAAGTGCTGACTATTTCTCCAGGGGCAAAATCTCAAAAAGTTATCGAAGACAACGGACAGCTTGCTTCTGTAGACGGAATTGAAATGCACGATATTATGAAAAGCGTGAAGAAAAGCGTGGATAATATAGGCGTGATTTCAGATGAAATAGCCATTTTCAGCCACAGCATGAACAACGGAAACGGTGCTTTGGCAAGATTGGTCAAAGATGATAAAATGGCCAACAGCGTTTCGAATACGCTTTCTAACCTAGAAACCGGAACAAAAGGTTTTAGCGAAAACATGGAAGCTGCAAAAAGCAATTTCCTTTTTAGAGGCTACTTCAAGAAAAAAGAAAAGGAAAAAGAGAAAAAAGCGGAAGAAAGAAAAGAAAAACAAGAGGAAAAGAAAGAAAAACAGGAAGAAGCAAAAGAAAAAGCCGCTAAAGAGAAAGAACAGAAAGAAGAAGCTAAAAAAGAGAAGAAAGAGGAACAAAAGCAGGAAGAAGCTAAGAAGAATTGATTTTTTTTTAGAGAGTCCTTAGTCCTTAGCTGTTAGTCCATAGTCCATAGTACAAAGCTTAAAAGCTGAATGACAAGAACTAACAGCTAAGGACTAAGGACTAAAAGGTAAGGGACTTCTCAAGAACCACAAATTAAAAGTATATGCCTAGTACATTCAAACATACCGCCATTAAAGTTTTAAAAATTACTGGAATTTCGATTGCGGTAATTTTGTTTTTGCTATTTATTATTCCCTTGCTTTTTCCTGGAAAAATTGCTTCGGAAGTAAAGAAAATTGCCAACGAAAGATTGGACACCAAGCTGGATTTTACCAAATCTAAGCTTTCCTTTTTTACGCATTTTCCGTCGCTGACCGTTTCTCTAGATGATTTGTCTATGACGGGTTCTAAACCTTTCAGCAATGATACTTTATTGAAAGCCAATCAGGTTGCTTTCGGAATCGATATCAAGAGACTGCTTTTTGATAACGAAGTCAAAATAAACAAACTGTATGTTTCTGATGCGCTGATTAATATTATGGTCAACGAAAAAGGTCAGGCCAATTATAATATTTATGTCGCTCCAGAAGATAGAAATAAAAAAGAAGATCCAAATGCTCCAGAAGAAGGAACAGCCATTCGATTGGAACGTATTGATCTGCAAAACTGTCATGTAAAATATAACGACCGTTCAGCTAAAATTCTGGTCGATGCAAAAGGTTTTAATTATGTTGGAAAAGGAAATCTGAGCGAGGACATTTTTGATCTCGCGACTGATGCGAAAATCGATAATCTGGATTTCTTTTACGACCGAACCGGTTATTTAAGACGAAAAAAAGTCAGTGCCGATTTAATTACCCGAATCAATACGCACGCCCTTACTTTTATTTTACAGAAAAATGAACTTCATATCAATAAACTGCCGCTTAAATTTACTGGTTTATTCAGTATTTTAAGAGACGGATATAAAATTAATATCAAAGCCGCTTCAGAAAATACAACCGTAAAAGATTTACTTTCTGTAATGCCACCCGAATATCTAACTTGGCTTGAAAAAACTGAAATTTCAGGAAGAAGCGATTTATTGCTCAGTTTTAAAGGAGATTATAATGTTCAGAAAAACCAAAAACCAAACTTGGCATTCAATTTAAAAATTAATGAAGGTTCGGTAAATTATAAAAATGCCCCAGTTCCTTTAACTGATTTCCAAATGGATTTGAATGCGTTGCTTCCATCTTTAGATACCGAAAAATTATTGGTCAATTTGAGAACATTCAAATTTAAAGTGGGCGAAAAAGATTATTTTAATGCTTATCTACACAGTAAAGGTCTAAGCGAAATGTCGATTAATGCAAGTGTGAAAGGTGCATTAGACCTTGCTGTTGTTGATGCGGCTCTAGGATTAGAAAAAATAGACCTGAAAGGAATTTTAAAAACCGATATTCAGGCGCGAGGGCTTTTTAGCACTTCTAAAAAATTATTTCCAAAAACGATAGGCGGAATTTCACTCCGAAACGGATGGATTAAAACAAGCTATTATCCTAATCCAATTACCAATATCACTTTTGTGGCCAACATGCTCAATAAAGCGGGAACGTATCAGGATCTGATTGTTGCCGTGGCACCCGCCTCTTTTACTTTTGAAGGAAATCCGGTTTATGTAAATGCCACTTTATCTGATTTTAGTGATTTGGCTTATAATGCCAAAATTAAGGGCGAACTGAATGTGGGCAGAATTTATAAGGTTTTCTCGCAAGAAGGTGTTGACATAACGGGTTATGCCAAAGCCGATCTTTCTTTAAAAGGAAAACAAAGTTATGCCACAACAGGACAATACGATAAACTAGACAACAAAGGAACATTATTGCTTAAAAATATAAAAGCAACGTCAGAATTGTTTCCGAAAGCATTCTTTATCAAACAAGGAAATTTCCGTTTTCAAAATGAAAAAATGTGGTTTGAGAAGTTTAATGCTACTTATGGAAAATCAGATTTTGACATTAATGGCTATCTGCTCAATACGATTAATTATTTCTTAGAATCGAAAGGAACTCTGAGCGGCAATTTCAACTTAAAATCTAAACTGATTAATGTTGACGAATTTATGGCGCTTGAAACTGGCGAAAATAAAGACCGTAATATTGAAGTCGAATACGCCAAAGAAGATCATCCAAAAATGAGCGGCGTAGTTATTATTCCGAAAAACTTAAATGTCAATTTAGATGCAAGTGCAGACAAAATTGAATACAATAAATTAGTTTTTAACAAACTAAACGGAAAAATTGGAATAAAAAAAGAAGGATTTTACTTAGAAAACATTACCTTTAATATTATTGACTGCATTTTAGGAGTTAATGCGCTGTACAAGGACGAGTCTCCAACTTCTGCACATTTTGATGCACATTTTACAGCTAAGGATTTTGATGTTCAGAGAGCATACAAAGAAATTCCGATGTTTCATGATATGGTTACTGCAGCTGAAAAAGCACACGGAATAATCTCTGTCGACTATAAAATAAAAGGAGATCTGAATGGAAATATGGGCCCTATTTATGAATCTATGCAAGGCGGAGGAACCATTAATTTGCGTGATGTAAAAATTAAAGGACTGAAACTTTTTGATGGAATTAGTTCTAAAACAGGACAAAACGGTTTGAGCGATCCAGATATGGAAGGAATCGAAATCAAATCGACTATAGATAAAAATCTTATTAGTATTGAGCCATTTACCTTTACCGTGGCCAGTTTTAAGCCAACAATTAAAGGAACTACAAGCTTTGACGGACTTTTGGATCTCAGAATGCGTTTAGGTCTTCCGCTTTTCGGAATCATAGGTTTTCCGATTGTAATTACAGGAACCCACGAAGCTCCAAAAATTAAAATATTCAGCAAAACGGGACAAGAAATTAATCCTGCTGTTTATGATGAAAAAAACAATAAAGTTATTCGAAAAGAAAAAGTAAGCAAAACTCAAAAAAAATAATGATGAGTTCTAAATCTCCACATAGCGGCGGTGCATTCGAAAAATTTGCTTCTAAAGTTTCAAAAGCTGCAGGAAGCACGACGGCATTTATCAGTGCGTTTATTATCGTTTTGGCGTGGGCAGTTTCGGGACCCATTTTCGATTATTCTGAGACTTGGCAATTGGTCATCAACACTGGAACGACAATTATTACTTTTTTGATGGTTTTCTTAATTCAGAAAGCGCAGAATAAAGATTCGCTTGCCATTCAGCTAAAACTAAACGAGCTCGTAGCTTCCAACGAATTATCAAGCAACAGCCTTGTTGATATCGAAAATATGACGGAAGAAGAAATGATCATTATTCAGAAATATTATCACCATTTGAGCCAATTGGCAAAAAAAGATAAAAGCATTAGAACGTCCCATTCTCTTGCAGAAGCAAATGAACTTCATAGCCGTAAAAAAGAAAAAAATACCAAACCAGATAACACTAAAAAGATTGCCAAGAATACCACTAAAAAAATAACCAAAAAATGAAATTGAGCTCTACAGAAACGTATTGGCCTTTAAAAAATGCCATAAAACAAAGTTACCCCTCCCTAGATTCTGATATTCACACCGATATTTTAATTATTGGTGGAGGCATAACAGGAGCCTTAATAGCTTATAAATTACTCAACGAAGGAAAAAAAATCGTGCTTGTAGACCGTCGAGATGTTTGTGGCGGAAGCACTTCGGGCAGTACTGCTCTACTCCAATATGAAATTGATGTTCCTTTGCATCAACTCATCAAACTTCGTGGTGCGAGATGTGCCGTAGACAGTTATCAGAACGGAAAAAAAGCCATTTTTGATCTCCGCAACATAATTGATGCTGTTGGCTGTGACTGCGGTTTTGAGTTCAAAAAAAGCGTTTATTTTACTACTTTAAAAAAAGATGTCCCGTATTTAAAAAATGAATTTAAAGCCAGAAAACAGCATGGTTTTGAAATCAGCTGGCTGAGCCGATCAGAATTGCAAAAAATGGGGCTGAATGCCATTGCGGGCATAGAATCTAAAACTGCCGCTGTTATGGATCCTTTTAAGCTGGCAAGCGATCTTTTGTTTCATTGCCATGAAAAAGGAATGCCAATTTTTGACCGCACCAATATCGCTTCTATTCAGCATCAAAAAGGCAAAATCATTGCTACTACAGATTCTAAATGTGTCATAACAGCGGGGCATATTATACATTGCACGGGCTATGAAAGTACAGAAACCCTAAAAGAAAAAGTGGTCGATTTAAAAAGCACTTACGTTATTGCATCAGAAAGTCAGCACGATCTTCCGGAGCATTTTAGAAATACTATTTTTTGGGATACTGCAGCGCCTTATCATTACATTAGAACTACAGAAGATAATCGCATTATTATGGGCGGCGGCGACGAGGATTTTAAAGATACTACGAAACGCGATAAACTGCTTCCTAAAAAAGAAGCCTATCTTTTAAAACAATTCTTTAAACGATTTCCAGACTTAAATTTCAAAATCGATTATTCCTGGGCAGGAACTTTCGGCGAAACCAAAGACGGCCTTCCCTATTTCGGAAAACCAAATCCTAGAAAAAATGAGCATTATATCCTAGGCTTCGGCGGAAACGGAATCACCTTCAGCGTACTCGGAATGAATTCTATTCTGGATTCCATTCATAACAAAAAAAATACGGATTTGGATTATTATCGGTTTGGGCGTTGAGAAAGGTGCTAAGGTGCTAAGGTTCTGAGTTGCTAAGTTTTTTATATTGAAATTTGCTTATAAAAACTTAAAATCCCCAGGTTTTGAATTCTTCAAAATCTGGGGATTTTACTTTATATATCTTGCTTTAGAGCTAACGACATTATTTTTTAAGTTCCGCTATATCCTTAGTAGCTTAGCATCTCAGAAACTTAGCAGCTTAGATTACGCAGTAATCGCCAAAGAATTCAAATTAAACTTATATTCTTTTGGGCTGCAATTGAATTTTTGTTTGAATATTTTAGAGAAATAGCTTCTGCTGGTGAAACCAATGCAGTAAACAATTTCTGAAATATTTAAGTCAGATGTTCTAATTAGAATTTCGGCTTTTAGAACACGCATGTGTGTGATATAATCGTTGACTGTGCGGTTGTGAATCATTTTGAAGCCTTCCTGAAGTTTGTTTGGGGACAATCCCGATTTTTTGCTTAATGATTTTATAGAAAAAGCTTCTTCTGGACTTGATTTTATAAATTCTGAAAGCTCTTTTATTTCTTCCATTTCTCTTAAGGTCAATCCGTTTGATTCATTTGCAAAAGCATGAAGATCGTCTGAATGCTGTTGAATTTCCATAGCGAGAATAATTCGCATAATACCTTCTTTAAGTAAATTGCGAACAATGCCCGTTTGTGTAATAGAGTTAAGTTGTTCAATTTTTTCTGCAATCTGCAAATTATAAGAACCTATATAAAAGAAATCTGTTACCTGATTGTTTTCAAAAAAAGTATCTTTCACTTGTTGATTTAATGAATGAACTTGATTTGCAGGATCAATTTGAGTGCCGACAATAATTAGGGTCAACTTTGTTTTCTTTCCTTTTTCAAAGTATAAAACATTATCTTGATTTTGCTTAGAAGTTACAATTGCAGTCTGAAAGGTTTTTAGCTTTCGCTCTTCTCCATTCAATCCAAAACTATGTGCAAGATTACCTTTTGAGCAATAAGCAAAATAAATAGGTGACGATTTTACATTTAGAAAATCCAGTCTCACATCTGCAGAAAATGTCATGTCAAACTGAACATAGGAGATATTGTCGTTAAACGAAGCTCCAATTATAGAACCTTCAGCAAAACTATTTTCAACTTGAAGTGCATACTCATCTAAATCAAAAGTCACTTTTCCGCCAAAACTAGTCTGAAGTTCATCAAATATATTTTGAGTTTTTTCTGTATTTATAGTAATAATTTTCATGGTTCGCCGGATTTTAAATTATAATTTGCAAAACAGATTATTTCTATCGAAAATCTGAAATTCAAAGTTCGTTTAAAGACACACCAAGAATGTTATATAATTTTTCGGTTTTGTTTTATAATTCCTTATAAATGTTTAATTTAAGGTACATCAAATAGTATAAGAATATAGTATGAAAAGTTTTTCGTTTGCCCCAATAAGTTCTCCTTCTTCTAAAATTCTGATTTTAGGCACAATGCCTGGAACAAAATCTTTAGAACTCAATCAATATTATGGCCATAATCAGAATAACTTTTGGAAGTTTATGTTTCAGATTCTTGGAGAAGATTTTTCTACTGATTATGAAACTCGAAAAAACCTATTAATCAAAAACAACATTGCACTTTGGGATGTCTTACAATTTTGCGATCGTATAGGAAGCTTGGACAGTGCCATAAAAAATGAAATTGCGAATGACTTTGAAGAATTTCTAGAAATTCATCCTCAAATAGAAAGCATTCTTTTTAACGGACAAAAAGCGGCGGCTTTTTTTAAGAAATACGTTCACTTAACAAAAGAATATAAAACTTTTACGCTTCCTTCTACCAGTCCAGCCAATGCTGGTAAGACTTTCCAAGATAAATTACAGGAATGGAGCATCGTTAAAACCTTATTATAAAGAATCCGTTAAACCTATATTAGGTAACACACTTAATAAAGGATAAAGAAAAAATCAAAAGTTTTTTAAAATGCAAAAAGAATCCGAAGGATTCAAATATTTATAGAATGTTATGCTTTGTCTTGAGTATGACCCCGAAGGGGTCACATTACTGCCAGGTAATTTTCTGCTATAAATATTTGAATCCTTCGGATTCTTGACAGCAAACTATTTTTGCTTCCTGTTTAAAAGGGATCAACATTTTAGAAACCAAAAAACTTCTAAACCACACAAATCCTGTACTCTGCGTAGAAATTTTATAGTTTTTGAATTACGCTCAAAAGCTTATAAACCTATCTGTTTTATATAATAAAAAATTCAAATATTGAAATCATGTAACTTTTTTCGTTTAAAGTATAACAAAATTCAACCACTCTCGATCTAATTTTACATCAAAGAAAAATAAGCCATATTGAAGATTTGATGAACGAAAAGAAAAGGCTTTCTTCTTATTAAAATTTACAAAGCAAACTGTAAAAAGTTTAGTCTATAAAGAGAACATTGGTTATGTTAGTTTATTTTTGGGAAAAAGCTACTCTATAGAAATATAGAGTAGTTTTGTTTTTATAGGCTACCTTTAATCTAAAAAAACATGAAAATTCAAACATATTACAATCATATACGGTTTTATCCACCGCACCATTTTATCTATTATCCTGTTTTAATTTTATTCTTAGCCGCTAGTATTTACTTAGGCATTACAACAGAAGATTATTTAATTTGGGGATTTATTAGCGTAATCTTTATATTTCTTTTTGCATTAGCCTATATGCTGCGCCAGCACTATGCTTTAACGCTTCAAAATAGAATTGTGCGCTTAGAAATGCGTTACCGTTATTTCACTTTAACAGGCAAAAGATTCGAAGAATTTGAATATAAATTCACAGACGATCAAATATTTGCGCTTCGTTTTGCACCAGACGATGAATTGGTTCCGCTTGTAGAAGATGCTTTAAAAAACAGCTTGACAGGCGACGCAATAAAAAAAGCAATCGTACACTGGAAAGCAGATTACCATAGAGTTTAGCAACTATTTATTTTTCTTTTTATTGAAAATCAGATAAAACAGAAATAATATAATCCAAACTGAAATAATTACTACAAAATAAATTCCAATAATATTAGGATGTAAGTAATTCGGTTCGTAAAACAATTTATCCAGAGTTGTAAATTTTTCTGCTAAAGCTTTCCTGTCAAAATTATTTCTGATCGCATTAAGCGGTTCGTCACGGTTAGCTTTATAATGATAAACATCTTGTGTCAGCTCTTTCGGAATCAAATTGGTTTCAATATTGTATTTTCTCAAAAGTGTATCCAATTTCTGGAAAGCGTACGTTAGCGAATCTTTCTTAGCATTATACAATAATTTATAACGATCCACTGCGGCTTGATACTTTTGTTTATCGAGAGAATCTCCTTTTACAGGATTAAATAAAGACTTATTTTCCAGAAAAATACAAATATCATCATCGTGTTCTGGATGAACAGGGACACTCTTAAAAATAATTTGTGTACTGTCTCCTACAATTCTTTTTGAGATTACTCTTTTGTGTATTTCTTCTTTATCAAAACCCAGAATATCAAAAATGCTGTCTGCTGTATTTGTTGTTTTGTCAAAAGTGCTTGTTAAAGCCGTTATCGTATCTATACTATAATAATTAGTTTCTGTAATAGCATATTCACCCGGAACAATAGTGTCTTCTTCTTTTAGTACAGGATAAGGTTTTGGGTATAAAATATTCTCATAATTGAACAATTTCTCCGAACTATATGACGTATATCCATACAAAAACGGATTTAAAACATTCAGCAGTTTTTTATCCTTATTAAAATCATTTTCAGACAATTCTGTTTTCAGTTTCGCATTCATTCCGAAACTATAGCTCACAAAAAAGGAAAAAGTCAAAAAGGAAATAAATAGCAGACAAGCGCCAATCTTAAACAAATTTCCTCCTTTATAATTTTCTCTAGAATGATTTCGAATCAGAAAAATAAGAAAGAAAAGCAAAAACAAACCACTGACAAAAAAATGCGAAATCGAAACATCATCGTAAAATTTAAATCGATAAAATTCGGTGTAGATGTTAATATTTTTAAGCCCTTTGAAGGTTAAATAACCGTATAAAAAATAAGCTAAGTGAATTAAGGCGAGTACAATAACAGATTTTATAAAATAACGTTGTAGAGTTTTATTCATTTTTTAAGGTGCTAAGGTTCTAAGATGCTGAGACTAGAAGTATATTTTTGAAGTTTCTAATATACTGAAATTTTATTTTAGCATAAAAATATTACAAATAAAAAAGACGTGAAAAAAATCACGTCTTTAAAAAATTTTGTTACTTGGACATCTGCCAATCTTTGGTTAGATGCATTGCAGTGCATCTCTACATTCACAGAATCAAAAACCTTTGTCTCTTTGTCACTTTGCACCTCAAAACCTCAGCACCTTAGAACCTTTATTTCGTCAAATCAAACCCCTCTTTAACAATCTCACTTTCAACCTTATCAATCAATTTATTGGTTTTGCCTGTCAATCGTTCTTTTTTCCAATCACCTTTAACATACATAATTACGGTAATAAGTGCCGTTACAACAGACGCGATCGGGAAAGCCCACCAAATACCAACTTTTCCTAAAGAGGTATTGTGCGACAAAATAAAAGCCAACGGAAACTGAATTACCCATTGGGAAACCAAAGTCAAAACCATTGGCAATTTGGTATTTCCAACGGCGCGGAAAACTCCAGTCAAGCAAAGCTGCAAGCCTAAAAATCCCCAAGAAAGGCATGTAATTCTTAATAATTCTGTTCCTCCTTCAATAACGGCCTGGTCGTTTGGAACGAAAAAAGCAATTAAATGCGGCGCAAAAATAAAAGCGATAATTCCAAGACCTGTCAATAATCCGAAACCGAGATAAGCACCTAGTTTTGCAATTTCAGTTGCGCGGTCGATATTTCCTGCTCCAATATTTTGCCCAACTAGAGTCGCAATCGCCATAGATAATCCCAAAGCGGGAATCAGAATCAGCTGAATTAAATTGGAACCTGCTCCGTAAGAAGCGACCGTTAAGGTACCAAAGCGAACAATCAAAAACGTAATCGCCATCATTCCTAAGGCACGCATAGACTGTTCTATAGAAGATGGAAAACCAATTTCAAAAGCTCTTTTTATGTGTTTGTAATCGGGTTTGAAATCGGCAAGACGAATATGAATTCCGTGTTTGCCTCTAAACAGAATTGCAAATCCAATTATAATCGCTAAAAGCTGCGTCGATAAAGTTGCCAATGCTGCGCCTTTTACGCCCATAGCGGAAATAAAATTCCATCCGTAAATAAACAGCGGATCTAGTGCAAAATTCAAAATAACAGTTCCTAAAACAATGTAAACAGGAAGTGTCACACGTCCAACTCCACGCATGATGGATTGGAAAATCATGAATCCAAAACTAAAAACCAAACCGACAAATCCTACTCGCATGAATCCTAAAGCATCTACATAAACTGCAGGCTCTACCTTTAGCAGATATAAAAAATACGGACTTAAAATATAACCAATAATGGATAATACAATAGAAACTATAATCACCATCGACAAAGTTTGTGCGGCAACATGATTAACCATTTTCTGATTTCCTGCTCCAAAATATTGTGCAATTAAAATAGAACCTGCAATAGCCAATCCGGTTCCTAAAGCGATGGTTAAAAATATGACAGGCGTACTTATGGAAACTGCCGCAACGGCATCTCCGCCCAAGCGTCCTACCCAAAAAGCATCTACTAACTGATATGCGGCTTGTAACAAATTAGCAATCATAATTGGAACTGCTAATTTTAATAATGAAGAAAGGATTGGCCCTTCTAACAATTCATTTTTTTTCATTTATTCGAAATAATTATTTAAAAATAAGTTGACATATCAACTTTTAAAGTTCAAAAAAAATTAAAGCGTTTCTAGTTTGTCTGCATAAAACTTTACTGCATTCAACGCTTCGATTCTTTCTTTTGGAGAAAAAACAGACATTACTTCTTCTTCTGCCCTTTTCATCAGTGACCGAATGTTTTTAGCCATTATGATTCCTTCCTCGGTAAGACTTACAATGTTTTTGCGTTTATCCATTTTGTCTTTTACGACCTCAACCAATTTCTTTTTTTCGAGTGCCGAAATACTTCTCAAAATAGACGATTTATCACGCATCGTTTTATCTGATAGTTCTCTCTGCGAAAGACTTTTGTGATTCAAAATCATAAGCAACGGTAATTGTTCCAGCTGCAATGTGATTCCTGCTTCAGTCATTAACGCATTTGTCCGTCTAAAAATTGCTCGTTTTATACGGTTAATCTGAAAGAAGAAACTATCTGATATTTCTTCTTTCCAAAAATTTGAAAAACTTGCTGTATCGGTATGTTTTTTTTCCATGAGGCAAATTTACAAAAAAGAGTGACATGTCAACTATTTTTAAAAACAAATTCTTATTTTACTGATAACCAAATGATTTCCAAAAATAATTCAATACAAAAAAGAAAAATGAAAGATAATTTTCGCTAACTTTAATTGTTAAAATTTACCTAATAAAACTTAAAAAACCAATCTGATGAAAAATTTCCTATTTCTCTTGATGCTAACATTTTTTTGGATTCCGGTAAACGCTCAGAATGTTGCAGATAATATTTCGAGCGAAAGCTTAACAATCTCTAAAACTTCCGACGAAGAATTTCAAGACAGCTATGCAGACGATTTGCCTTGGCATGCAAGACGATTTAAAGTAACTGCGGGTGCTTTTTTTCCTATTAACAATACCGAAATTCGTGTTGATGGCAATAATGGTAACATTGGTACAAAAATCGATCTTGAAGACGATTTAGGTTTTAATAAATCGAGTTCTTCTTTTATGGGAACTTTTGACTGGAGAATTTCAAGAAGATCCAGATTAGGAGCTGAATATTTTGTTTTGAACAGAAGCTCTACCAAAACTTTAGAAAGGGAAATTAATTTTGGAGATCATACTTACGATGTAAACGCAAGAGTAACGGCTTTCTTTGACATACAAATTGCCAGAATTGCTTATGGATATGCGATTATCTCGAAACCTAAATACGAAGCGGGTTTACTTATTGGAGCGCATGTGCTTTTTGGTGATTTAGGTATGCGTCTTGATACTCAACAAACTAGCCAAGAAATAAGAGATAATTTCAGTTTTACCGCTCCTCTCCCTGATCTTGGTATTTGGGGTGAATTTGTTTTGGGAAAACGTGTAGGGCTTTATGCTAATGTTAATTATTTGGCCGCTAAAATTGATAATATAGATGGACACATTATAAGTTACGGACTTTCTGTTTTGTATAATGTGCATCAAAACTTTAGCCTTAATGCTGGCTACACTGGTTTAAATTTTAAAGTAGATGCTGTTGGAAAACGTTTTAACGGCGATTTAAAATGGGGCTATAATGGACCAACGATTACAGCTGTTTATACCTTTGGAAATCATGTGAAGCTTTATAAGCATTGAGGTTCTAAGGTGCTGAGATGCTAAGGTTCTAAGTTTTTTTTACCGCTAAGAATGCAAAGAATTACGCAAGGTTCGCAAAGCTTTTATGCAAAGCTTTCTAACTAAACAAAATATTCTCGCAAAGACGCGAAGGCGCAAAGTTTTTTTGCCACAAATTCCACAAATTTTCGCTAATTTTCGTGTATTTATGGCCTCATTTTTTGTCTTCCTGAGCGAAGTCGAAGGACACGCAAGAAACTCCGCAACGATAATAAAAATTTGTGAAATTTGTGAAATTTTTGGCTAAAAAAAAAATCAGCGCAAACATATCAATAAAGCTTTGCGACTTTGCGTCTTTGCGAGATTAAAATTCAGTATAACGATAAAACTTTGCGAACTTAATTTCTAGAACCTGCATCGGCTTTAAAAAAACATCTTTGCGCACTTTGCGTTAAAAAAAAAACACAATCTGCATCAAAAAAACAAACCCGACCTCGTAAACGAAATCGGGTTTATTACCAAACTTAAACTTACTTAACTTAACTCAAAATAAAACTTTATAAACATAGAATCTTAGAAGCTCAGAACCTCAATATCTTAGAATCTTAAAAAATCATTTTTCTATTGGAGAAAATTTTATTGCTGTTCCTCCACCAGCTGCCAATTTGATATCTAAAACAGTTTTGCTGTTTACTTTTTGTTTGGAGATTGTAACGGGATACGGATTTGTTTTATAATTTGCTCCTTCTCCGTCTGCATAAATTTCTGCTTCGTATTCTTTGTTTTTATCTAAAAACGAAAGCGCTACTTTCAGCTCTCTGGCATTTCTATTGGTAATCGAACCTAAATACCAGTTTTTCTCCTCCCAGTCTTTACGGGCGATTGTAGTGTATTCTCCAATTTTAGAATCCAAAACTTTGGTATCTGACCAAGTGCATGGCACGTCTTTTACAAATTGAAACTCTGGTTTTCCTTCATAATTTTCAGGTAAATCTGAAGCCATTTGCAACGGACTGAAAATAATCACGTACAACGCCAATTGATTTGCCAAAGTGGTCTGTACTTTTGCACCAGACGGCGTTTTGTAATCAAAATTGAAGTTACCTGGCGTGTAATCAAACGGACCTGAAAGCATTCTTGTAAAAGGCAAAGTTGTTAAATGCTCTGGCGTATTTCCTCCATCTACAGACCATGCATTGTATTCTTGTCCTCTACCGCCTTCTTGCGACATAAAGTTTGGATACGTACGCTGTAAACCAGTTCCTTTCATTGGTTCATGGTTATCAATCATGATATGATATTTTGCTGCCGTTTCCATTACTTTTCTGTAATGACGCGCTCCGTATTGGCTGTCGTGCCATTCTTTTTTATCCAGATATTTGTTTACGTAACCCGTTTTAACGGAATTCACTCCCATTTTCTGATACAGTTTGAAAGCATCTTCCAACTGGTTTTCATAGTTTTTGGTTGCTCCAGCCGTTTCGTGATGTCCAATTAAACGAACATTTTTCATAGCGGCATATTTGGTAATTTCTTCCAAATTAAAATCTGGATACGCTTTTGTAAAACTAAAAGCAGAACCATCAGCTGTCCAGTCACCGTCCCAGCCTTCGTTCCAGCCTTCTACTAGAACGCCGTCAAAATTGTTTTTCGCAGCAAAATCAATATATTCTTTTGTGTTTTTGGTTGTCGCGCCATGTTTTGGGCCTTGTCCCCAAGTATATTTTTCTAAATGCATTCCCCACCAGATTCCGATATATTTGGAAGGTGTAATCCAAGATAAATCTTCAATTTTGGATGGTTCGTTTAGGTTTAGCATAATAGTAGAAGTGGCTACTTCACCTGGATTTTTACCCACAACAATCGTTCTCCAAGGCGTTTTAAAAGGCGTTTCTGCATATACTTTTACACCATCAGCCCACGGCACTAGATCACTTTTATATTGTTTATCAGTAGTTTTTAATAACGTCATTGAGGCAAAATCAGTTAAATTGGCTTCGTGAATCGCAACATACAATTTGTCTTTCGTTTCAAAAGTGGCTGGTGTATTAATGGTATCGGTTTTACTCATTAAGGTTTTGCGGTATTCGCTTTCGTAATAACTATTTTCACGGTGCACCGGAATCCACCAAACTTCGTTATTGTCTTTAAAAGTAAATTGCGTAACCTCATTAGAGATTTTGACTTTTCCTAAATGCGGCTGTTTTGGAAATTCATAACGGAATCCAATACCATCGTCAAAAACTCTAAAAATAATATCAACCAAACGCTCCTCGCCTTTTGCTTCTTTTAAGTGAACAATCAGTTCGTTATGATGATCTCTTACTTTTTTGAATTCGCCCCAAGGCTGTTCCCAAGTTTCATCTGCCGATTTTTCTTCAGTAGAAACCACTTCAAAACCATCGGTCATTTTAGCTAATCCTTGAAATTCAAATCCCATAAGAGAAGGTTCAATAACCGATTTTCCGTTAGAAGAAAAACTATATTGAGGCTGTCCAGAAGGAGTTAATTCAAAAGTTAATTCGGAGATCTTTTCAGGAGAACTGATTTTATACGTTTTTTTAGTACTGCAGGCCATAGCGAGCATCGATGCAAAAGCCATTAGACAGTATCTATATTTTCTGTTTTTCATTATTTAAATTGTATTAATTACAGCTCTATTTTATTTCGCTTATTACTTGTTTTGCTTTTGCTGGCTGCATAGAAACAAAATAGTTAAATGCTTGGTCGAGTTTTTTCTGAGCTTCTGCATTTCCTTTTTTCTGCACGCGCAAATCATACAATTTGCTGATTTCTGCAAAAACGCTTTCTGTACTTTTTACCCCAGCAAAAGTTTTGATTTTTTCGATAAAAGAATATCCAAATTCAACAGTTGGTTCAATCATGGTTCCTTCTCCGAAATCATTCCACGTAATCAGCTGCAGGTAATTTACATTGGCATTTTTTGCTAAAGCTAAAGTTTCGTCCAATGTTGCTCCGTTATTGTGTTCAATTGTCCATCCAATGGCTGCACCACCTCCGCCTTGAGCGTAAAAATCTTTAAAACCAGGATAAGCACTTCCCATTGCAACACCCAATTTTGGTTTAGTATTGGTGTAGAAATTGGTTAGATAGCTATTGTCTTTGTATACCCAAGCATATTCGCCAGAAGCATTATCTCCTGCTTTTACAGAATGATCCCAAAGTGTTAGGAAAGTCGGTTTTACCGTCAGCGTATTAAAGACATTGGTCCATTCTGCGGGAGTCTGCAAAACGATTGGTCCAAAATTCATTAAAAGCGGTTTGCCATTAATTTTAATATAATTAGCATCAGAAAAATAATTATTTTGTACATAAGCTAAATCTGTTTTGGCGGCGCCAGTTACCGAAATTGCTTTTCCAGCATTTACAACATTGGTCAAAAATCGGTCTTCATAAACAATAGCATATTCTAAACCTACTTTGTCGAGCATTTCGATAAGCTGATCTGTATTTTCTTTAATCATTCCGTAATCGTTGACATCGTAAGTGCCGTACCAATCGATCAGAATTCCATCAATTCCTGAATATTTCATCAACAGTAAATGATTTTCGATCACATTTTTATCGCCTGAGTGATAAGGTCCAATCAGCGGATAATAGTGCGATGCAATTTCTCTTCGGCCGTTTGCTCCTACGTTATTCGGATTTTTGTTTGCCATTGTCCAGTGATATCCCCATTTTTTATCGGCACTGCTTTCGTTGGTTTCAAACCAAGGCATGTAATGCATATAAATTTTGGTGCTGTTGGTTTTCTCAATCGCAACTGGCGCTGTAACTTCTGGTTCTATAGGTGGATCTGAGCCTTTGTCATCGCTGCTGCATCCAGCAACCATCACAATGCTCATCAAACCAAAAACCAATGATGTGATATATCTTTTCATATTGATTTAATATTTAAAGGATTTAAAAAATTTGTTTCACGCAGATTTAAAAAAGATTTTAGCAGATCTATTAAGATTAAATATTATTTAATCTAAAAAAATCTGTTTCAATCTGCAATAATCTGCTAAATCTGCGTGAAACAAAATCACTTTAATGTTTAAGCTAAAAACTGTAAATCTTTAAAAACATGTCAGCCTTCCACGACTAACCAACATGGAAGACTGACATTTAAGAATCTAGCTTTGAGGGTATCCAGGATTCTGTTTTAAGTTTTTATTTGTGGTTAAAACAGTACTCGGAATTGGGAAAATCGCTCTGTATTTTTCTGTTGTACCTTTTGACCACCATGGCTCGAAGAATGTTCCGAAACGGATGTTGTCTGTTCTTCTTCTTCCTTCGAATGTAAATTCTTTCAACAATTCTTGATTTATAAATGCCAAATCAATTGTTGCTGGCAATTCTTCTCCAGCACGAGCCGCTACTTGCTGTACAAATGGTCTAGCCAAATCTGGAGATCCTAAACGAACGTAACATTCTGCCTGCATCATCAAGATTTCTGAATAACGGATTAAAACAAAATCGTGATCGCGTTCCCATTGCTCTCCTGCTTTCATTTCATATTTTGCCAAACGAACTCCTTCATTCTCTTTTGCATCTTCTAAACTTGTTAGGTTTTCTGTATATGTTAACGGTTCTCCGTTATCCATCATGATTACACTTCCTGTTGCCAAATTGATCTGATCGCCTTGAAGCATACATTTTTTTCTTTTGTCTGTATCTGCAAAAGCTGAATATACTCCAGGCTGTGCGCACATTCCGTTTGCACTCCAAGGATAATTGTTTGGAATTGCAGAAATCGCTAATTTTTGATTGTAATGAGCAGACATTGAGTTCATGTAATTTCCAACTGTTCCTGCTTTTGAATCGTAAGGAATAGCAAAAATAATTTCTGGCGAAGTCTGATTCTCTGTTACAAAATTGGCAAAGAAATCTGGCGTTAAACTGTATCCTGTAACTTTCTGGCACATATCGATACAATCTTGCCAACGTGGCTGACCGATAAAGGCTTCTGAATTAAGATACAATCTAGCCAAAATAGAATACGCTACGTTTCTAGTCAATTTAGAATATACCGGAGTTGGATTTAAATACGGAATGGCATCTGTCAATTCTTTTTCAACAAAATCATAAACTTGTTTTCTTGTAGAATTGGCAGGAAGATCTGTGTCTTCAAAATTGGTTACAATTGGCACATTTCCGAATAAATCTAGAAGATTGTAGTAATAATAAGCTCTAAGCGCTTTTAATTCTGCAAAAATCGGCTCTTTGGCTTTATCGCTCAAAGATGATTTATTGATCTGATAAATGATCGCATTGATTTTAGCAATTCCGGTATAGTTGTAACGCCAAGCCGAAAGAATCATTCTATTATCTGCTTTCCAAGTATGTTTTTGCGCATCTTGATATTGTCCGCCATCGTACCAGTTTGTACCTCTTGTCGGAATTGTAGCTTCATCTGAAACTACTTCATTCAAAAAGAAAACATATTCGCAAGTTGGAAAATTATTTGAGATTGCATCGGAGAATCCTCTTAAAGAAGAATAAGCTCCACCTACCAGCGCATCGATTTCTTTGGATGTATTTCCAAAATTTCCGTCTTCTACCTGATCATACAACTGTTCGTCCAAATCAGTACATGATACCGTAAAAAGCATGCTTAAAAGTATTGCTGCTGTTATTTTGATTTTCATTGTTAATATTTTATGGTTATCAATTCGCTTAGTTATTCAGCGTAAAATTTAGTCCAACAGAAATTGTAGTTGGTCGAGGATAATTGTTGTATCTGTCAATTCCAGGAGCAGCCAATCCGGTTGTATCCATTCTTCCAGTTTGATTAATTCCGTCCTGAGCATTTAAACCAATCTCTGGATCTACACCTTTGTAACCTGTAATTACAAATAAGTTTTCTCCCATTACATACATTCTCACTTTAGATTTTTTGTATTTCAATGGTAAAGTATAACCAAAAGTCAAGGTCTGAAGTCTGAAGAAAGAAGCATCTTCGATCCAGTAATCAGAGTACTTAGGCGCAGAAGTAATACCGCTGCTTAAGAAAGAATCTGGCACATTGAAAGCTGGCAATCTGTTTGGATCGTTCAGCATCATGTTTGTAGCATTTAAAGCTTTTTGTCCAAACATTCCATATCCTGAAACTCCAAGATCAAAATTTCCATAAGTAAAATTCATTCCAATACCTAAAGTCAAATCTGGCTGAATGTTTCCTAAATCTGTTTTGTCTTCATCAACCAACGCACTTTCAGCAACCACTTGCCCTGCCGCATTGTAATATTGAATTTTTCCATCTGCATCTAAACCAGCATTTTTGAATCCCCAGAAAGTTCCAACAGGATATCCTTCAGCAATAATCTGAGAATATTGTCCAGACATACCCGCCAAACCATGAAGAGATCCGCTGTAGATAATATCTGTTTTATACGTTGGATTAGACAATTTTTCAATTTTTTGAACGTTGTGTCCAAGCGTTAAATTGGCATTCCAGTTGAATTTATCTCCTTTAATAATGTCTGCATTCAAGGTTAACTCAACCCCTTTGTTTGACATTTCTCCAACGTTTGCCAACATCGTACCTACTAAATATGGAGGCTGAGGCACTTCGTAAGTGTATAATAAATCTTTTGTTGTTTTAGAATACCATTCAAAAGATCCTGTAATTCTGTTGAAAAGGCCAAAATCAAAACCAACGTTAATTTGTTCTGTAGATTCCCATTTCAAATCAGGATTTGGGTTTTGTTTTGGAGAATAAGCCAAACTCCAAGTTTTAGTAACTGGATCGTAGTAACTGTCACTTCCAACTCCTAAAATAGAAAGCGATTTGTACTCTCCAATTCCATCTTGATTTCCTGTAACTCCGTAACCCACTCTAAGTTTTAAATTGTCTAACCAGCCTTTTGAAGATTCCATAAATTCTTCGTTAGAAATTCTCCACGCCGCAGAAGCAGATGGGAAAGTTCCCCATTTATTGTTTTCTCCAAAACGGCTTGATCCGTCACGTCTTACCGTTGCAGTCAATAAATATTTGCCATCGTAACCGTAGTTAGCACGAGCATAAAAAGACACTAAATTTGATTTTCCTTTGTATGAATACACATCATTTAAACGGTAGTTGTAACCAGCTCCTAAATTATTGTAGCTAAAAGCATCTGTAACAAAACCGCCTCTTTGCGCTCCAAAACCTTCGTAGATATTTTCAAGGTAAGAATAACCAGCCAAAGCGCTAATGTTATGCTTGTCGATAATTTTGCTGTAGTTTACATACAGTTCTCCTTGCGCATTGGTATATTCTGCATACGTTCTTTGTGCAAAACCGCCTTCAGTCTGCCCTTCCATAACAGCATAAGATGGTTTGTAAGTTCCTCCTTTTACAGCATTATGTTCTAACGAAATATTTGCTGTAGCTGTAAAGTCATTCAAGAATTTAACATCGGTTTTAAAATACCCTAAAAGTCTGTGTCTTTCGTTATCAAATGTTCTATTGGTTAAAATCTCAACTGGATTTTGATAAATATTTCCCGTTACTTCACTGAATTTTCCATCTGAAGTGTAAACTGGAATCGTTGGGTTTAAGTTATATGCTCTTTCAAAAATTCTGTAATCAATTGGGTGCCATTTGTCAATATTGGCAAATAATCCCATATCAAATTTTACTTCTTTGTTATCTCCAAGAAACTGATAAGCATTTACATTACCGCTTAATCTTTCTAAACCAGAATTTTTAATAACTCCTTGATTGTCTAAGTAAGAAAGAGAAGTTCTAAAACCGCTGTCTGCTTTTCCAGAATTGATGCTTAAAGTATGTGACTGAGAAACAGAGGTCTGCTCGATGGCTTTCTGCCAGTTGGTATTGGCACCATAATCTACCGCATCTGCAATTTGATTTTGGCGAACATATCCTCTCCACTGATTTGCTGAAAGAAGATCTAAGTTATCATTCACATAACCAATTCCCGTTTGTCCGTTGTACACAACAGAAACTCCTTTTGTTCCCGATTTTGTTGTAATCATAATTACCCCATTTGCTCCACGAGAACCGTAAATTGCCGTTGCCGAAGCATCTTTAAGAACGTCAACCGATTTAATATCTGAAGGCTGAACCACATTAATATCTACTCCCGCAATACCGTCTACCACAATTAACGGACTGTTGCTTGCTGTTAGAGAAGTTCCTCCACGAAGACGAATGGTTGCGCCCGCAGCTGGATCTCCAGAAGGACGAATGATATTTAATCCAGCTACTTTTCCTTGCAAAACCTGTTCTGTAGAAGAAATAGTTCCTTTAACTAAATCATCTGCTCCAACTGTAGAAATGGCTCCAGTCAAATCTGATTTTTTTACTTTTCCGTAACCTACAGAAACTACCTGTACTTCTGCCAATGTATAACCGTCATTTTGCAGACGAACCTCAACATTTGATGTACTTCCCGTAACTTGAATTTTTTGTGTAGTCGATCCGATAAACGAAACTTCGATTGCACCTCCTACGGCTACCTGAAGACTGAATTTACCATCAAAATCTGTTGTAGTTCCGTTTTTTGTTCCTACTTCAATGATAGAAGCTCCTGGCAATACCGTACCCGTATTGTCATAAACGGTTCCTGAGATTTGTTTTTTCGTCTGCGCGAAAGTGCTGGCAGAAAGAAAAAGCATAAAAATCATCAATACCGCTCCTTTAGCAGTCCACATTTGATGCAGGACGCTTTTTGTATTTTTACTATTCATTAGAATTGGTGTTTTAATTTAATAGTGATTATTTATCTAAAGTTTTAAGCGGAATCGTAGTATCCGAAATCGTTTTGTCTTTATTGTCTTTTACCAAAACATGGATTTCGCTTAAGTTTGGAACTCCGTTTAGTTCTGAAACTAAATTGACAAAACCTTTAATTTCTGCAGTTCCTCCAGTAAACTCACCAGAAATTGTTTTTGCTCCAGCTGTAATTGTGTAGATCAATTTGTTTACACCTACCTCGTTATTTTTTCTTGACATTCCAAGAAAATCTTTCTGACTGATTTGTGATGGAAAGAAAGCAAAACTTGGCGGCGGTGGCGGAATAAATTCTCCTGCATAAATAACCTGATCGCCAGAATTTGCCGTCCAGTTTTCTGCTACCATTAGGAAATTTATCTTTTCCATAACAAAACCATCTGGAGCATTGAAGTATTGCTTAGGAATAAAATCCATTTTATAAAAACCATTGCCTAAGTCTTTTAATTTTGTTTTTTCAGCAATGTCTGGCTTTGCTGCTTCATACATTTGCTGAATAGCCCAATCATTTAAACCAGCATGCATGTGTACACTTGGAGTTCCAGCAAATGCAGGATTAAGATTGGCATTAAACAAAATACTTACCGGTTTGTCAATTAATGGTTTTGACGGATAGGCTCTAAATAATTCATCTGAAGTGTAAAAAGAGGAGAAATCAGTATAAGCCATGTTTCCAACATCACTTTGTTTAGATCCGTTTTTGTTTTTTAAACGAAACCAGAATCCTGCACTCGCAGCAATTTCTTCTGGAGTTTTAGAAAAATAAGCTGTTGGAGTCAGAGTAAAACTCCAGATTTTATTTCCTTCATATTTCAGTTTTGCAAAGTCAGAAGAGTTTTCCCAATTCCCTGCGTCTGGTTCAGATGGAGACCAGATCCAAATGTATAAATCTTCTGTTTCAGCAAACGTAGATGCCGACATATCAAAATACCATGTAACTTTTTCATCGTATTTGTAAACCACCGGAAAAGACGACATTGGCCCAACAGCTCCAGCATTTTCCTGTGCTGTAATAAAATTAGGCGCCATCAATAAGGCAAGTAAAATTGTATATATAAACTTTTTCATATTACTTTTTAATTAATAGCATTTAATTTAAACACATAAGACAAGAAATCTACACCGCCAGAAGAACGCGCCAGTTGAAGCTGCATTTCTTTAGTTTTACCAGGAACTGCAATCAATCTCAGTTCATCTGTTTTCTGCGTTTTTTGCGCATCACTGTACAAATAGATTTTTGTTCCAACGCCATTGGTCTGCTGAAAATCTGAGCTAAGTGCCCAATACCCTTTTGGCGCAAATAACGGAGGCACATCTCCCGTTACTTCATAACTTGTTGGATTGTTCTTTTCATCTACGTTAAATTTGATTTTAAAATCTTCGTAGTTAAAATAAGTACTCAAGTTTTCTTCGTTTGGTTCGATCTGATTTGCTTTCGCAACTTCATCAACCATTTTCAGATTTGTTAATCCCCAATTTCCATTTACTTTTTCATAAAGGGTAATCGGATCTACGTAGCTTCCGTCATCTGTGTTATCGCATCCAATTGCAAAAAAACACATCATAAAAGCTAGCCAATAAAGACTTTTACATTTCATAAATTTTTGGTTTTCGTTAGTTTGTTATCCCCTTCAAAAGGATACAGCGAAACTAGACGTTAAATAAATCCTAAAAAAAAAATCTGATAAAAATCAAGATGAAACTCAACGACTGAAAAACATAATATATTAATTATCAGTATTTTACAATTTAACTTGCAATTAAAAAATCAAGATGCTGTTTAGATGAAAATAGACAGTTTTTATATGGTGAAAATGACAATATGTAAAATATTTGGTATATTTTTTTCACTATGCATATATATAACTACTTTTTATTGTATAATTGCAAATAAATTGCCTATTTTTAACATTTACAGCTTATTTTCACCCTGAAAATCACCTTTTAAAGCGATGTTATTGAACATTTTATAAAATTCCAGAAAAACAGACTTAGCGTAATCTCAAACTTATTCTTAATTTTAAAACGAATTAACTAACTATATCAGTCAACCAACCTTTTCCTTAAACCAAAACAAAATCATGCAAAGAATATTGATGCTGCTTTTCTTCATAGGAGGTTTTTCTCTTACTGCGAAAGAGACGAATCCTTATCTCGAAGAATTAGATCAGGTTCTCTTAAAAAAAGACATTTACCTGAAACAGAAATATCGAAAAATTGAAACTTTAAAGAAAAACGTATCTAAGTTTACACTCAACCAAAACAACGAAGAGCTGTATAACTGTTATATGGCATTGTTTGACGAATACAAATCTTTTAAATACGACTCGGCTTACTACTATTTAGAGCAATCTAAAATCAAGGCTAAAATTCTAAAAGATCCCAAATTTTTATCCAAAAGCAGAATCAAAGAAGGTTTTGTGCTTTTGTCTTCGGGTCTTTTTAAAGAAGCAATCGATACGCTAAATGTTATTGATGATACCAAATTGGATCAGAAAAACAAATTTGAATATTATAACATCAAAGCACGTGCATACTACGATTTGGCCGACTACAACCGTGATCAGCGTTTTAATATACATTATGTGCAGCAGGGAAATCATTTCTTAAAAAAAGCTCTAGAATTAATCGGAACCAATACAAATGAATATTGGGCTGCAGAAAGTTTAAAGCGTCTCAAACAGCAAGATTGGCGCGGTGCAGAATTTGCCTTCAGCTATTGGATTAACAACTACAACCTTCCACCCGATTATTACGGAATTGCAACTTCGAGCCTCGGTTATATTTATTCTGAAAGAGGTTACACTAAAAAAGCGATTCAATATCTGGCTCTTGCCGCAATTGCAGACGTTAAAAATGCAACAAAAGAAACGGTAGCACTTCGAAATTTAGCCAATGAACTCTTTAAAATGGGCTATTTGGATAAAGCCAACGAATATATCAATATCGCAATGGATGATGCTACTTTCTACAATGCAAGACATCGCAAAATTGAAATTTCGTCTATTCTGCCTATTATAGAAAAAGCACAGTTGAATAATGTAAAAGATAAAAATGATAAGCTGGAAAAGATTATTATTCTATTGACGATTCTTACAGTTATTATTTTCGTTTTTCTCGGAATCATTTTCAAACAATTAAAAGAAAAAAATAAAGCAAGAAAGATCATGGCCGATTCGTACCTGCAACTACAGGAAATGAACGTGAGTTTGAGCGAAGCCAATGCTATTAAAGAAGAATACATCACATATTTTATCAAAGCAACTTCGGCTTTCATTAATAAAATAGATCATATTCAGAAGAGTACGTTGCATAAAATCATTACCAAAAAAACCGATGAAGTTATTGCGAGTTTAAAACGCTATAATGTAAAGGAAGAGCGCGAAAATCTTTTCCATCAGTTTGATGAAATCTTCCTGAAATTGTTCCCAACATTCGTAACCGATTTCAACAAATTGTTCCCGAACGACCATAAATGCATCGTTAAAAAAGGCGAACTTCTGAATACGGAATTGCGAATTTTTGCGCTCTATAGATTAGGAATTCAAGACAGCAGTCAAATGGCAGAATTCCTAGAACTTTCTGTAGCTACCATTTATACCTACAAAACCAGAATTAAAAGCAAATCTGATTTTAAAGATACTTTTGAACAGAAAATTATGGAGATTAAGACGATTTAAGTTTCTAAGGTTCTGAGATGCTAAGGTTCTAAGTTTTTTTTAGCCACGAATTCACGAATTTTTTATTTAATATCTATCGCATAGATTTTAAAATAATTCGTGAATTCGTGGCTATTTCTCATTCCGAAGCCTCCAACTGCAGAACTACATTTTGATAACGTTTACTCAACGAAAACAATTGCTCTGCAAAGATCATCACTGCAATAGGCACAAAGAAAAATGCTAATAAATCTTCTTCGTATAAGAAATAAGTCGAAATCAAAGCCAAACGAGCATATTCTAAATAATAAATCCATTTGCGCTGTTCTAATAAAGCCCCGCAATTGATTAAAGTGAGAATAACCAAAGAAAGTACAAATAGCTTATCGTAACTTTCTAAATAATCAAAATAATAAGTAAAAATGGTTAGGATAAGCGTGCAAAATCCTAATTGAATGTAAAGGTAATTTTTAAATCGAAGCCTTTGATTTGGAGCGGCTTTATCTTGGAGAAAACGCTTTTCTAGAATCGGACGAATATCTTGATCCATATCGGCAGGGCTTCCAAAAACGGCTTTCCATTTGGCTTTAAATCCTTTGGAGCGTTTCATCAATTCGTAGATTTCGAAATAATAATGAAAATGTTGCCACAAGAAACTGTAGCTTTTTAAGGGATGCGTTAATCCGTATTTTGGTTTTTCTTCTTCGGTCTGGAAAGTTCCAAAAAGGCGATCCCAAAAGGTAAACATGTCGCCATAATTTTTATCGAGATATTTTTCGTCAGAAGCATGATGAACGCCGTGAACTGAAGGCGTAACAAATACATATTCCAGCCATTTTATTTTACCGATAAGCTGTGTATGCGTAAAGAACGAATAAGCACCGTGCACAATCAGCATCGTAATCACCATTTTTGGATGAAAACCTATAAATGGCAATACACACCAAAATCCCGTTCTTATAATGGCTTGAAATGTCGTAATTCTCGCGGCTGCCGTAAAATTAAACTCTTCGCTATGATGATGCACAATATGCGCTGCCCAGAAAAAATTGACTTCGTGCCCTAATCGATGATACCAATACCAAACAAAATCGGTCGCGAGAATAAGCGCAAACCAAACTAATGCATTACTCGGAATCTCAAATAGTCTGTAATCATCATAAATCAAATAATATAGCTGATAAAAACTGGCCGCGATAAATAAGTTAATCAAACGCTCCGCAATTCCAATTGAAATATTCGAAACAGAGCTTTCATAATTAAAAATTTCTGGTCTTTTTCGACGCTGTGCAAGCTTATATTCTAAAAACAAAAAAAGAAAAAAGGCGGGCATGGCAAATGCCAGGAAATTAATGTTTTTCATTTTGTATGATACTTTTTTATTCTAAAAATTATTTATGAGCAACTTATTTAAACACATAGAAACATAGATTTTTTTTGCATGCGTAAAGGGAATTGAAAGAAACTAGTTTCTAACACATAGATTGCTTCTGCTTTGTCATCCTGAGGAACGAAGGATCACACTCGGGAATCGACAAAGGTTGGTAGCATTTCTTTGCGGAGTTTCTTGTGTGATCCTTCGTTCCTCAGGATGACAAACTTTTGTCTTAAAAAACTTCGCGACTTCGTGACTTTGTGGCAAAAAAACTCAGCATCTTTGTCGAGTTACTTGCGGAGATCTTTGTTCAGGATGACAAACCTTTTCAAACTGCTATGTGCATTTCAACAAGTAAAACGCCTTTTCTACGTTTACAAAAGCTATGTTTCTATATGTTAAATAATTCCACCTAACGGATTAAAAATTATATTTTAAAGTTCAAGCGAAAAAGACATTTCCATCAATTACGTTCTTATAGAGAGTTAAAGAAAAACGTAATCAACGAAAATGATCTTTTGCAAAATAAACCTGATTTTTAATTCTGCTTATATTGAGGTGCTTCTAGCGCAATCTCTTTTACCGACTGCGTTTCGGCTACTTTTTTCAAAGCAATAATATAAGCCGCAATACGAGGCGTTACATCGTGTTTTACTGCAACTCTAAAAACAGTATCAAAACCTTTTTCTAAAATATCCTCCAGACGTTTGTTGATCTGGTGAATTCTCCAAGACTCCAAAAGCGAATTCTGAAGCCATTCGAAATAAGAAACGGTAACACCGCCCGCATTGGCCAAAATATCAGGAACAACTAATATATTTTTTTCATGTAAAATCTGATCTGCGTCTGAAGAAACTGGGCCATTCGCCGCTTCTATTATGATTCTTGCCTGAATATCTCCTGCATTTTTCTGAGTAATTACATCTTCTTTTGCAGCAGGAATTAATACATCAACATCTAAAAGCAGTAAATCTTCGTGTTTTATAGCAACCGAATTCGGGTATCCTTTTATCGTTTTGTTATTCAGATTATAATATAAAATCAGTTCTGGAATATTAATTCCGTTCGGATTATAAAATGCTTCTGAAACATCGCTTACAGCTACAATTTTAACTCCTTTTTCGTGCAGAAACAAAGCGGAATGTAATCCAACATTTCCAAATCCTTGAATGGCTGCCGTAGCTCTTGCAGGTCTGATTTTTAATTTCTGAAGTGCCAAAAGCGTGATAATGCTTACTCCTCTTCCCGTTGCTTCTACTCTACCCAAAGATCCTCCAGAATGAAGGTGTTTTCCGGTTACCACAGCATGAATTGGTCTTCCGTGCAAAATAGAAAACTCATCCATTAGCCAGCCCATTTCGTCTGGTCCTGTTCCCATGTCTGGCGCGGGAACATCTTTTTCTGGTCCGAAAATATCAGCTAGTGTTTTGGTATAGGCTCTTGTGATTTTTTCTAATTCTGTTTTAGAATGGTTTCTCGGATCGCAAATAATGCCGCCTTTTGCTCCACCAAATGGAATTCCAGTTACAGCAGATTTCCAGGTCATCCAGGCGGCAAGTGCTTTTACTTCGTCAATATTTACAGCGGTATCGTAACGAATTCCGCCTTTTGAAGGACCTAAAGCCGTGTTGTGAATGACACGGTATCCTTCAAAATTCTGAACGTTTCCGTTATCTAAAGTAATAGAAAAGTTTACCGTGATTTGTTTTTCAGGACGCTGCAATTTTTGACGGATAGAATCGTCTAAATTTAAAATGTCTGCAGCAATATTAAAGCGATCAATCATTGATTGAAACGGATTATGTTTTATAATTTCTGAACTCATATTGTATAGTTTTTAGGTTTGGGTTATCTTTTTAGTTTATTAATTCACCGATTGAAATTAATTTCAACACATAGAAACATAGCTTTTGTAAACTTAAAAAAGGCGTTTCACTAATTTCAAAACACATAGCTATGTGTTAAAGCTTGCTTTTTCTTTACTCTTAAACGAAACAATAAAAATCTATGTTTCTATGTGTTTAAAATTTTATTCATTCTATTTTCTGGAACTTCAAATTAGATGCAACACGGAATCTTTATCAGACCGTTGCGCATCAAAATTTTCATATTTCTGTTGGTTCTCATATCTTGATTTTTTAATGATTCAAAAAAAAGCCTTTCATGGTGCAATGAAAGGCTAAAAAAAAAATAACTAACAAGTACTTTCTCTATTAACGCCATTTCAAAACGTGATTCATCATACAGCACATCGCAAAGCTGCAGGTGAAAGACGTCTTTATATTTTGGCTATAGTTTTTCATTGTTGAAGCAAATCTACAAAAATATATTTATAAATTCTATAGAATTAGTCGAGTTTATTTTAAACAAAAGTACAATAGCTTATTAAAACAACTGTAAACTAAAGGATTACGTACTAAAAAAAATTACTGTAATTGCGAAAAAAATATAAAAACAACAGCAATTAGTGCTAAAAACAATCCCAAAACATTGATTTTAGATAGTTTTTCTTTGAAGAAAAAAGCTCCAATAAGAGTTCCTAGAAAAATTACCCCCATATTCATTCCCGCAAAAACAGTTGATGGATTTTCTGCAAATGCTTTATGTGCTTTTAAATAAAAAAGAATATTACTAAAATTGAAAATTCCAACTAAAGCTCCGAAAAGTAAATTCTTCGCAGCCAGTCTCTCTTTTTCAGCAATAATTTTATAAACCACAATTAATACCGAAACGGCAAAGGAAATTATAAAAACAAAAAACAATGAAGTCGTGTAAGGAACAACCGTGTACAACGCAATCTTCTTGAAAAGAATATCAATTATTCCGAAACCAAACAAAACCGCTGCAGGATAAATCCATTTGTTTTCTTGGTTTTCTGAAGGTTTTTTCAAAATAAATAAAAGGGCTGTAAATCCAATTACCACTCCTATTGTTTTATAGGTATTAAAAGCTTCATTAAACAACAGCCAAGCAGCTAAAATCGGAATAAAAAGAGATAATCGCTGTGCCGCATCGGTTTTCGCGATTCCCATATATTTTATTGAAAAAGCCAAAAACAAGAAAACAATCGGCAATAAAATTCCGACTGCAGTATAAATATTCCAAGGCGCTTTATCGTCAAACTCCTGAAGATTTGGACTGAATGTAAAATAGCAAAGTGCAATCGCAACTATATAATTGAACGAAATAATCTGTGATGGATTTGCATTGTATTTTCTAGAAATCTTGAAAATTACACCGACAATAACACTGCAAAGAATACTTAATATAAGGAATAACATAAATTGAATTTTGGATTGTAAAAGTACAGTATTAGCAGAGAAAATGATTCAACCGGTTTTGAAAAATGAGGTAGACCAGATTGTGTTTTTTTTTAAAACACATAGAAACATAGTTTTTCTTTGTCTACAAAAGGCGTTTCACTTGTTTAAACAAACATAGTAATCATTATTCATTTCTCATTTTTGTCATCCTGACGAAGGAAGGATCTCCGCAAGTAGCTCCTCATAGAAATTCGCCAATCTTTGTAGAGTTTCTTACGGAGATCCTTCCTTCGTCAGGATTGTAAAAGTCATTTATTTCGGTAACAGATTTTTCATATCAATTGGTGTTTTTCCATCAATGCCCTGATGCGGTCTTTCATGATTGTAATAGTATAGATATTGCAATAATTCTTCTTTTAATTCCTCTTGAGAGTCAAA
>NZ_JAVAMB010000015.1 GCF_030730925.1 Flavobacterium sp. DG2-3
AAAGACCGCATCAGGGAATTGATGGAAAAACACCAATTGATATGAAAAATCTGTTACCGAAATAAATGACTTTTACAGAAATGACAAAAAATGCGGTTACTTGATGTGTAAATCAAACAAAATCTGCTCTATCTGCAAAATCTGCGTGAAACACTTCTACATACTAATTAAAAACAAAAACTTCGCGTTCTTAGCGTAATTCTTTGCGAACTTTGCGGTTAAAAACATTTTTCGTTACTTTTACTTCTCCAACATTACAACACTCCAAAATGAAAATACTACTCCTAGGTTCAGGCGAATTAGGCAAAGAATTCACTATCGCCGCACAAAGAATCGGACAAACCATAATCGCAGTTGACAGTTACGAAAACGCACCCGCAATGCAAGTCGCACACGGATTTGAAGTAATCAACATGCTCGACGGCGAAGCACTTGACCGAATCGTAGCCAAACACCAACCCGATTTTATCGTACCCGAAATAGAAGCCATTCGCACCGAACGTTTTTACGATTACGAAAAGCAAGGCATTACTGTTGTTCCTTCAGCGAAAGCGGCCAACTTTACCATGAATCGTAAAGCAATCCGTGATTTAGCAGCAAAAGAATTAGGTTTAAAAACCGCCAAATATCAATACGCTACTTCTGCCGAAGAATTACAAAAAGCCGTTGCAGAAGTCGGAATCCCGTGTGTGGTAAAACCTTTGATGTCTTCATCAGGAAAAGGACAATCGACAATAAAAAGTGACGAAGATATTCTAAAAGCTTGGGAATATGCCGTTGCAGGTTCACGTGGCGATGTGATTGAAGTTATTGTAGAAGCTTTTGTAAATTTCAATTCAGAAATCACACTTTTAACGATTACTCAAAATAACAATCCGACACTTTTTTGCGCACCAATTGGTCACAGACAAGAAAGAGGTGATTATCAGGAAAGCTGGCAGCCGGCTTTAGTTTCAGAAAAAGATTTGTACGAAGCTCAGGATATGGCTGAAAAAATTACCGAAGCGCTTGGCGGTGCCGGACTTTTTGGTGTTGAATTTTTCTTAACCAATGAAGGCGTTTATTTCTCTGAACTTTCTCCGCGTCCGCACGATACTGGAATGGTTACTTTGGCGGGAACACAGAATTTCAACGAATTCGAATTGCATTTAAGAGCCATTTTAAGTCTTCCAATTTTCGAAATCACTTTAGAAAAAGCGGGAGCTAGTGCTGTAATTTTAGCATCTGAAGATTCGACAAATCCAACTTTTACCGGAATTGAAAAAGTAGCCGCTTTACCAAAAACTGATTTCAGGATTTTTGGAAAACCAACTTCTAGACCGTATCGCAGAATGGGCGTTGCTTTAAGCTCAGATTCTTTAAATACTCCAATCGAAGAAATAACCGAACGCGCCAAAGCAACTGCAAAATTAATAACAGTAAATTCTTAATTATGAAAAATATAATCTTAGCAGCATTTTTATTTATCGGTATTGCTGTAAACGCACAAGACAAAAAGAAATTTGACAAACCAACAATCGTAGAAGCTTCATGCGGAGAATGCCAATTTGGTATGAAAGGCAATAGCTGTGATTTAGCCGTTCGCATTGACGGAAAAAGCTATTTTGTTGACGGAACAACCATTCACGATCATGGTGATGCACATTCTGAAAAAGGATTTTGCAATGCCATCAACAAAGCTTTAGTAACAGGAGAAATAAAAGGAAATCGTTTTAAAGCGACTTCATTCACTTTAATAGACGATAAAAAATAATGGCATTAATTCTTGAAAACATTGCCAAACATGTTTCTTTAACACCAGAAGAACAGGCGCTTTTTTTATCTAAATTAGAAACAAACACTTATAAAACCAAAACGCTTTTACTTAATGCTGGAGAAGTTTGTAAACATTCGTATTTTGTGAATTCCGGAATTTTAAGAAGCTTTAATATCAACGATAATATTGTAGAGCACGTTCTTTCTTTTGCGTGTGAAGGCTGGTGGATGAGTGATATGTACAGTTATTTTTCGCAAAAACCTGGACAGCTTTTTATTGAAGTTTTAGAAGAAGCTGAAGTGGTTTCGTTATCCAAAGAAAATCAGGAACAATTGTATTTGGAAATCCCAAAACTGGAACGTTTTTTCAGAATTTTGATTGAAAATTCATTGGTTGCCAATCAGCAAAGATTAATGGACAATTTGAGTTTGCCTGCAGAAGAACGTTTTGAAAAATTCACAAAAAAATATGGAACGCTGGTTCATAAAGTGCCTCAAAAACAAATCGCTTCTTTTATTGGCGTAACACCAGAATTTTTCAGTAAAATGAAAGCAAGATTATTGAAGAAATAGTTTTTTTGCCACAGATTAAAAGGATTAAAATGATTTAAAAAAAGTTACCACAAATTACGCAAATTCACACAAATTAATTTGACTCAAAAATGGATAAAAAATTTGTGCTAATTTGCGTAATTTGTGGTAAAAAAATCTTTTTTAATTTATGAAATCTGTGGCAAAAAAAACACGGCTCGAAAACCGTGTTTTTATGAATTAAAATTGCTCAACCTCTGTAGAATGTTCCATTGCTGTTATGGCTGATTTTCCGAGCATAACTGTGTTTTGAACAGCATCAAAATAAGAAGTTCCCACAAAAGCCTGGTGTTTTACAGCTCTGAATCCGTTTTTTTGTAAAGCGAATTCTCTTTCCTGCAATTCAGAATAACCTGCCATTCCGCGTTCTTTGTACGCTCTTGATAATTCAAACATACTCGTGTTTAAAGCATGGAAACCTGCCAACGTAATGAATTGGAAAGCATAGCCCATTGCAGCCAAATCTTCCCTGAACGTTCCCATTTCGGCAACAGATAATTTCGCAGCCCAGTTGAAAGAAGGCGAACAATTATACGCCAACATTTTATCTGGGAATTCCTTTTTCATCGCTTTTGCAAACTTTCTTGCATAATCTAAATCAGGATTACTGGTTTCCATCCAAATCAAATCAGCATACGGTGCGTAACTTAATCCGCGGGCAATTCCCTGCTCGATTCCGTTGTTTACATAGAAAAAACCTTCGCTGGTTTTCTCACCTGTTATAAATTTTCGATCTCTTGGATCAGCATCGCTGGTTAATAAATTAGCTGCATCAGCATCGGTTCTCGCAACGATTAAAGTTGGAACGCCCATAACGTCAGATGCTAAACGCGCTGCAATCAGTTTATTAATTGCTTCTTGTGTCGGCACCAAAACTTTCCCACCTAAGTGTCCGCATTTTTTAGCTGAACTTAATTGATCCTCAAAATGAACTCCAGAAGCTCCAGCTTCAATCATCGATTTCATTAATTCGAAAGCATTTAAATTTCCTCCAAAACCAGCTTCGGCATCGGCTACAATCGGAACTAAATAATCTTTTTTATCTTCAATATTATTCACGGTCTGAATTTGATCAGCGCGCAATAAAGCATTGTTAATTTTTTTAACCACCATCGGAACGCTATTTACAGGGTAAAGCGATTGATCTGGATACATTTCTCCCGCCAGATTCGCGTCGGCAGCAACTTGCCATCCACTTAAATAAATCGCTTCTAAACCAGCATCGACTTCCTGAATAGCCTGATTTCCAGTTAAAGCGCCCAACCCGGCAACATAATCCTGACTTTTTAACTTTTTCCATAATTTCTGCGCTCCCATTTTAGCAATAGAATGCTCAATTTGATACGAACCCTGAAGCGTCACTACTTCTGCAGCGGTATAAGGACGTTCAACGCCTTTCCATCTCGGGTTCGTAATCCAATCGTTAATCAATTCCTGAATTCTGTCTTCTGTTGTTTTCATAAATGTTATAGTTAAGAGTGGTTAGTAAGTAATTGTGTTCAGTTCTCAGTTTTTGAGTGTTCAGCCTGAACTGGAATGTAATTTGTGCTTAATTTTTTAAACACATAGAGACATAGTTTTTCTTTGTCTACAGAGGCGTTTCACTTTTGTAAATACACATAGCTAATCGCAAACTACTATGTGTGAAAAACTAGTTTTTTTTCAAAATCTTTTATTCAAAACTTAGAAAAATCTATGTTTCTATGTGTTTAAAAAATTTAGCTCAACAGTTTTTTTATAAATATTTGTAGCACGGAATCGTCAAAAAGTCAACGAAATCAGGATTTACAACTAAGCGTTCCAAAACTTTTTCAGCTAACGGAAATTGCTGTTCTTCGTGTTTTTCTTCGCCCAATTCGGTTTTGATTTTTTGGAATTCATCTAAAGCCAATTCGTGATAATAAGCCAAATCTAATTTTCGGCCGTTATCCAAAACCACTTTATTCTGAAGCCATTGCCACAACTGTGATCTCGAAATTTCGGCTGTGGCAGCATCTTCCATCAAATTATGCAACGCCGCTGCGCCTTGTCCGTTTAACCACGAAGCGAGATACAAAACACCAACATTGATGTTTTTTCGAACACCATTTTCTGTAATTAATCCAATTGGCGGTTCAATCAAATCTTCTTCTGTAATTTTTCTGTTTTCTCTTTTTACATGAATCTGATTTGGCGTCGGCATTCCTTTATCAAAAATTTCTTTAGCAATTGAAACCAAATCCGGATGCGCTACCCAAGTTCCGTCATGTCCGTTTCGAACTTCACGCTCTTTATCGGCTCTTACTTTCGCGAAAGCGAAAGCATTAGCTTCTTCATTATTCCGAATCGGAATCTGCGCTGCCATTCCGCCAATCGCATGGATTCCGCGTTTATGACATCTTTGAATAACCAAATTAGAATACGCATTCATAAAAGGCGAAGTCATAGTTACCTGATCACGATCTGGAACAATAAATTTTGGATTTTTTCTGAACTTTTTGATGTACGAGAAAATATAATCCCAACGTCCGCAGTTTAAGCCAACGATATGTTCTTTCAATTCATAAATAATTTCGTCGAGCTGAAAACTTGCCGTAATAGTTTCAATTAAAACCGTCACTTTTATCGTTCCTCTTTTTAGTTTCAGATAATCCTCAGTAAAATCAATTACCGAATTCCACCAGCGCGCTTCTAAGTAATGTTCTAATTTCGGAATGTAGAAATATGGTCCAGAATGATTTTCTAAAAGCCTTTTATGATTGTGAAAAACGTACAAACCAAAATCGATCAAAGATCCCGAAGCTTCATTTCCTTCAATCAAAATGTGCTTTTCTGGAAGATGCAGACCTCTAGGACGAACAATTAAAACAGCCGTTTTCTCTTTTAAATGATACGATTTCTGTTTCACCAAATCGGTGTAGGTAATGGTTTTGTTTACCGCATCGATTAAATTTATTTGACCGTCCATCAAATTTTGCCAAGTCGGTGAAGTGCTGTCTTCAAAATCGGCCATAAAAGTTTTCGCTCCTGAATTCAACGCATTGATAATCATTTTGCGGTCAACCGGTCCAGTAATTTCAACTCTGCGATCCAATAAATCTTTCGGAGTTTCTTCAGCTGTCCAATTGCCTTCTCTGACGCTTTTTGTTTCTGGAATAAAAGTCGGCATGACTCCATTATCAAAAGCAGTTTGTTTTTGCTCACGCTGTAACAATAACAATTTTCGCTGCGAATCGAATCTTTTGTGTAATTCGATAATAAAAGCAGTTGCTTCTTCTGTCCAGATTTTTGGATAAGCAAGCTTTTTGTCGGCCAGAATTTCTAAAGCCATTTCAGTAATCTCTAATTGGTTTTTCATAGCTGCAGATTTTAATTTTTAAGTCATTAAAGAGATTGTCTCTTCAATATTTTGGTTTTGCCGAAAATCACTAAATCATAACTAATTCATAATTAACAAGTTTCAACGATACAATGTTATAAAAAAGTTTTTTACAAAACAAGCGAACGTTCGCTAAATTTAAAAAATATTTTTTTGGCGATTATTTTTAGATTGTTTACATTTGATTTATGGATATCGAAAAAGACTATATAAAGCTGATTTTTGGGCTAAAAATGAAGCAGGTTCGCACACAAAAGAATCTCTCCCTTTTTGGTTTGGCCAAACTGACCAATCTTTCAAAATCGTATTTAAACGAGATTGAAAAGGGAAAAAAATATCCCAAAACAGATAAAATTTTGCTTTTATGCGAACATTTAGATGTGCCTTACGACCAAATGGTGTCTTTAAAACTCGATAATAACCTCGCTCCGATTGGCGAAATCCTGAAATCTGGAATTTTAAAAGAGATTCCACTGGAACTTTTTGGAATTCAAGAAGCGGATTTAATTGATATTATTGCGAATGCTCCAGCAAAAGTCAATGCGTTTATCAGTACGATTATCGAAATTGCACAGCATTATAATCTGAGTCGTGAAAGTTTCTTTTTGGCCGCATTGCGTTCGTATCAGGAAGCGCATAGCAATTATTTTGAAGATCTGGAAGAAAAAGTAATTGCTTTTTCGAAGTCTTTTCAGATTAATTTAGATTCTAAAATTAGTGTTGAAGAATTGGAAGCGATTCTCAAAGAAGAATACGAGTATAAAATTGAAGAAATTGCTTTTACCGATCAGGAAGCTTTGGGCGATTTGCGTTCGATTTATGTTCCGAAGAGCAGAACATTATTGCTTTCAACCGAATTGGATGATCCACAAAAAGCTTTTATTTTAGCCAAAGAAATTGCTTATAATTATCTCAAAATATCTGATCGTTTATTGACGTTCAGCTGGATTAAGTTTGAAAATTTTGATCAGGTTCTGAATAATTTCTACGCTTCTTATTTTGCTGGTGCTTTGCTTCTGCCGAGAAAATTAGTTATAGATAAAATCAATCTTTTTCTGGAAAATGAAAATCCAAAACCAGAAGAATTTGTTTCGCTAATTGAAAGTTTTCAAGTTTCACCCGAATCATTTTATCAGCGATTGACGAATTTGTTGCCAAAAGATTTTCAGCTGAAGAATCTTTTCTTCCTGAGATTATCTCACAAAATTGGTTCTGATTTTTATCAAATAAATAAAGAATTACACATTACGCACCAGCAGGAACCTCACGCCAATGAGACCAACGAACATTATTGCAGAAGATGGGTTTCGGTTAAAACTATTGATGAAGCAATCCGTCAAAATAAATCACATTTTTTTGATGCTCAAATATCTAGTTACGCCAATAGCGGAAACGAATATTTGGTTTTTTCATCGGCAACAAAAGATCCTTTTGCTGAAAATTATATCAGAAGTATATCAGTTGGGATTTTAATTAATCCGACCATGAAAAAGAAATTCAAATTTATTGATGGAAAACCCTTGATAAAACGAATTGTAGGTGTAACTTGTGAAACCTGTGCCGTTGAAAATTGCTTAGAAAGAGCCGCTCCACCAATTGTTTTGGAGAAAAAGAAACGTCATGAGAATACCGATGCTGTTGTGCAGCAATTTATTAATCAATACAGCTAGAATCTTATGAAATATATTGCTTTACTAACAACTCTGTTTTTCATCAACTTCAGTCAGAAAACAGATAAGCTTAATGGCCGTTATAATTATTTAATTGAAGACGATAATTCTTATATCCAAAAAGATAAAATTACTTTTAAGGATAGTGTGTTCGTTTTTGATAATAAATACATGCCAAAAGGAAAGGTTTCTTATGGCAATGCAATATTGTTGGAAAACTTCATAAATACTAGCTTAGTGATAACTATTCCAAAAGATCAAATCGAAAAAGATACTATTGAATTTTATATGCATGATAAGAATAGTTCTGCTGCGAATTATCTTGATGAAGTGACTGGAAAAGGGAAATTGATTAAGATTAAATAGTTTATTTTAATTTCTTACCACCTGATTTTTGTCATTCCGAGGAACGAGGAATCTCCGTTAGAAACTCGACAAAGATTAGCAATTCACTTTGCGGAGCTACTTGCGAAGATTCCTCGTTCCTCGGAATGACAAACTAAACGGTTAATCTTGTCTATAATACCTCTGAAAACAAAAACTTCTAAATTAGCCCCGATAGAAGTGGAAATCCTTTTGTGCCGGGGTTCGGCACAAAAGATTGAAACGGATAGCGGGACTAGACTTCTTTTGAAAACTAAAATTTCTGCTTCAAAAAATCAATTAGATAATTTGGAAATGTGTCAATTAGATAATTTTACTAAATCTTTAAAACTACAGAAAGAATAACTCAGAATCTTTCTTAATCTAGGTTAAGTGCTTTTCCTTTACGATGGTGGTATCTTTGTACTATAAAAATAACAAAACGACAAAGTCATGGAAAATATAGTATTACACAAAGCAGAATCAAGAGGAAATGCAAATCACGGATGGCTAAATGCTTATCACAGTTTTAGTTTTGCAAGCTGGTACAATCCAGATAGAATTCAGTTTGGAGCTTTGAGAGTTTTAAACGATGATACGATTGCTGCCGGAATGGGTTTTGGAACGCATCCACACGATAATATGGAAATCATTACGATTCCGCTTGAAGGAGATTTGGCTCACAAAGACAGTATGGGAAATACTGAAGTAATCAAAAATGGTGATATTCAGGTGATGAGTGCCGGAACTGGAATTCAGCATAGCGAATTTAATCCAAATGCAGATCAGCAGACTAAGTTATTACAGATTTGGCTGTTTCCAAACAAAAGAAATGTTACGCCTCGTTACCAGCAAATTACTTTGGATGTTGCTGACAGACATAATAAATTGTCTCAGGTTTTATCTCCAAATGCAGACGATGAAGGGGTTTGGATTCACCAAGATGCTTGGTTCAATATGGGAAATTTTGATGCTGGAATTTCTGCGGAATATAAAATCAAAAAAGAAGGAAACGGAGTTTATGCTTTCATTTTAAAAGGAAATGTAACAATCAATGGTCAGGAATTGAACAGCCGTGATGCGGCCGGAATTTCAGGAACTGATACTTTTAAGATTCAAGCCAACACAGATGCTGAATTTTTATTAATGGATGTTCCGATGAATTATTAATTCAAACAAAAACAATTAAATACCTGTACTTGGAAACGGCAATAAATCTATAAATCAGATTGTTGCCGTTTCTTTTTTTTGTAATTTACTAAAGTTTAAGCCACGAATTTCACTAATTACACAAATTAAAAACAAATAAAATTCGTGAGGATTCGTGTAATTCGTGGCAAACAAAAAATCTGTAGCTTAACTAAAATAAATCCCATTTTTCATTTCTTAATCTAGGTTAAGTGCTTCAGGACAACTGTCACCGTAACTTTGTCCTATCAAAATGAAACAAATTAATTATTTAAAAAATAAAATTATGGCAACTACAAAATGGTCAATTGACCCAACTCACTCAGAAATTGGTTTTAAAGTTAAACACATGATGTTTACTAATGTATCAGGAAAATTTGGAACTTATGAAGCTTCTGCTATTACAGAGGGCGAAAGTTTTGACAATGCAGATTTCAGTTTTTCTGCTGATATCGCTTCTGTTGACACTGCAAATGCTGACCGTGACGGACATTTAAGAAGCGGTGATTTCTTTGACGCTGAGAATCATCCAAAATTAACTTTCAAATCTTCTGCTTTCAAAAAAATCAATGATGGTGAATTTGAATTAACTGGAGATTTAAACATTAAAGGTGTTTCTAAAACAGTAAAATTCCCAGTTGAATTCAGCGGAATCATGACTGATCCTTGGGGAAATACTAAAGTTGGTTTAAGCATAGAAGGAAAAATCAATCGTAAAGATTGGGGACTAAACTGGAACTCTGCTCTTGAAACTGGAGGAGTTTTAGTTGGTGAAGAAGTAAAATTAAATATCGAATTACAATTCGTAAAACAAGCTTAATCTTTTTGGTTTTAGATTAAAATTGGTTGGTGAAAAGCCTTGCATTCATAAACGCAAGGCTTTTTTTTAGCCACAAATTACACAAATTTCCACAAATTTTTTCTTCCCGAAAACGATTATATTTTGCCACAGATTAAAAAGATTTTCACAGATTAAAAAAATCCAAGTAATCCTTTTAATCTGTGGCAAAAAAAAATTCGCGGAAATTTGTGTAATTTGTGGCTAAAAAACTTATCGTACCGTATTTCTAAATTCTGTGGGAGACATTCCAGTTTGTTTTTTGAAGAAGCGGGAGAAATATGAGTAATCTTCGTAACCGACTTTGAATGCGACTTCGTTTACGGCTAATTGTTTATCAATCAGCATTCTTTTGATTTCTAAGATTACGCGGTCTGTTATGACTTCTGTTGCTGTTTTTTGAAGGATTTCGTTGCAGATTCTGTTTAAATGCTTTAACGTAATGTTTAGTTTTTCTGCGTAAAAAGATGGCAGTTTTTCGGTTCTGAAATATTCTTCTAAAAGCGATTCGAAAGTATTGATTTTGATATTGTACGAATGCGTCTGATGCGAATAGGTTTCGCTATATTTTCTAGACACTTCGATATGAATGCAATCTAATAAATTCAGTAGTTTATCTAATTGATATTTGTTGTTTTGACTATTTTCCTGAATCAATAAATTGAAGAAAGGCAGGATTTTAGGAATCTCATTTTCTTCAAAAACCATTTCTGGTCTGTTATGAATGGAATGATAGAAATTATAATCGTTGATCTTTTTCTGTCCGAAATACAAATTGTACAATTCCTGAGAAAAGATAATTACGAAACCTTCTATGTCTTCAGACAAATTCCAATGATGCATTTGTCCAGGCTGTAAAACAAAAAGACTTCCTCTTTTGATTTCAAACTGATCAAAATCCACTTCATGCAATCCTGAACCTTTCGTAAAAAAAACCATTAAATAGGAATCATGACGATGCGGTTCTTCGACAAAACTGTGGCTTTTTAAATGTTCTTTAAAAGTATTGACATAAAAATCACGGTGAATGTCGTTGCAGCTGAAATTTTGTACACTGTAAATTGGGTATTTTTTCATTTCGAAATGATTTATTTATTCCTGCAAGGTTTCCAAAACCTTGTAGGTATTTGAGATACGTAAAAATCTACACCTACAAGGTTTTGGAAACCTTGCAGGAGATCAAACTGATGCAAAATGTCTTTTTTGTGCTATAATAAGCGAAGATATAAAAAAGACTTTTAAGTCATTACAAATTACCTTTGTATAAACAAAAATCAATAAAATCATGTCAAGCGCATTAACTCATATTTTAAAAAACGAATGTCCTGTTTGTCACAAAGGAAAAGTTTTTACAGACAAGAATATTTTTCTGAACTTCAGTTTTCCAAAAATGAACGAATATTGCAGTCATTGCCATTATAAATTCCAAAAAGAGCCTGGTTATTTCTTTGGCGCGATGTACGTAAATTACGGATTAACGGTGGCTCAAGGAATTGCGACGTATTGTATTGCGCAGTATTTTTTTGAAACCAACTTCGATTTGAGAATCCTTCCAATCATTGCTGTTGTCATTACTTTGCTCACTCCTTTCAATCTCCGATTTTCAAGATTAGCATGGATTTACATGTTTAAGGGTTATACAAGTTAAAAAAATAGTACTTTTGCCTTCCAATTGAAACTAATTTTCAATTTTAAAAAAAAAATAAAAAATTAAATTAGACAAATGAAAGCATACGTATTTCCGGGTCAGGGTGCACAGTTCACAGGAATGGGTAAAGACCTTTATGAAAATTCGGCTTTAGCCAAAGAATTATTCGAAAAAGCAAATGAAATTCTAGGTTTCAGAATTACAGATATCATGTTCGAAGGTACTGCCGAAGAACTAAAAGAAACTAAAGTTACACAACCAGCTGTATTTTTACATTCTGTTATTTTGGCTAAAACTTTAGAAGATTTTAAACCGGAAATGGTTGCAGGTCACTCATTAGGAGAGTTTTCAGCTTTAGTTGCGAACGGAACTTTATCTTTTGAAGACGGATTAAAATTAGTTTCTCAGCGTGCTCAAGCAATGCAGAAAGCTTGCGAAATCACTCCGTCTACAATGGCCGCGGTTTTAGGTTTAGCTGATAATGTTGTTGAAGAAGTTTGCGCTTCTATTGATGGTATTGTGGTTGCTGCAAACTATAACTGTCCTGGTCAATTGGTAATTTCTGGAGAAACTACTGCTGTTGAAAAAGCTTGCGAAGCTATGAAAGCTGCCGGAGCAAAACGTGCTTTGATTTTGCCTGTTGGAGGCGCTTTCCACTCGCCAATGATGGAACCTGCAAGAGAAGAATTGGCTGCTGCAATTGAAGCTACTACTTTCTCTACTCCAATTTGTCCAGTGTATCAAAATGTTACTGCAAATGCAGTTTCTGATGCAAACGAAATTAAAAAGAACTTAATCATTCAATTAACAGCTCCTGTAAAATGGACTCAGTCTGTTCAGCAAATGATCGCTGACGGTGCAACTTTATTTACTGAAGTTGGTCCTGGAAAAGTTTTAGCTGGTTTGATTAATAAAATTGATAAAGAAGCAGTTACTGCTAATGCTTAATTTTTAAAGTGATCAGTGGTCGGTTTTTTAGCGATCAGTTAAAATATAAATTTAAAATCCCGAATTCATTAAATTATGAATTCGGGATTTTTATTTTGTGCTAAATGCGTAGCGGTGCATCTCTGCGAATACTTAAGGTTTATTTTTCCAAGGATACGCTTTTATTCTTTTGGACATTTCAGCTTTAAATTCTTCGGGAGTCAATCCTTTAGCAAATTCCGCATCAAAATCAAAAGTCTCATGATCTATGCCTTTAAATTTTGGTCTTATCGACTGATAATCAACTGCAGGTTCTTCGACCTTGTTGTTTTTCTCGTTTTCTTTCTTTGCATCCATAATCACTTTCTTAATTCTCAAATTTACAACAAAAAGATCGAATATGAATTTATTTGGAAGTTTTTTCTTTCTTTTTATAATTAATAATAAAGACTCCCAAAATAATTAGAATTGTTGCAATTATAAACTCAACTGTTATTCTCTCATTCAAAAGAAGCCAGCCTAAGAATACCGCAATAATCGTATTGATATAGGCCAGAATAGAAACCTGTACCGGCGTAACATGTTTCAAGGCATAATTATAACTAAAAAAAGCAATTACCGATCCGAAAATTGACAAGTACAAAGCTGCACCTATACTGGTCAGACTCCACGAACTGATATCTGGATTTGGAGAAAAAATAGAAGCCAAAACCAATTGAATGCAAGAAGCCATTGAAAATTGGTAAAATAAATTCAAGATAATATTCTTGGATTTACTTCCATGAATTTTAGTATAAATGGTTCCTGCTGCCCAAGCTGTGATTGCAAATCCCATGAATATCATTCCGGTTCTGTAATCTTCGTCCAAAAAAGAGCCGAGTCCATCTTTGAATATTAAAACAACCCCAGAGAAACCGATAACTACCCCCATAAATCCTTTGAAACTCATTTTTTGCAATCCGAATAAAATACTGCCCAGAAAAATAAGTATCGGTGCTAAGGCGCTAATAACAGAAGCTAATCCGCTTGGCAAAGTTTGTTCTGCAATTGTCGTAAAACCATTTGCAATAACAAGCATCGAAACCGACGCAACAAGCTGATGTTTTAAGTTTTCCCAGCCAATCCATTTTAATTCTTTCTTAAACAGCAAAATAACCATCATAATTATTCCTGCCAATCCTTGACGAATTGAAGTTACAAACCATGGTGGAATCGTTTCAACCGCAACTCTGATTCCTAAAAAGGTGGTTCCCCAAATAATGCCAACCGCCATTAAGGCAAATATTAATTTATAATCTATAGTTTGTTTCATGATACTCAATACGCTAAAAAAAATCCCAAATTATACTGCTATAATTTGGGATGTTAAAATTTTATAATTTTAATTGATAAGAAATTTATTTATTCCTCACTTTTTGTTCCCATTTCCAAGCGCTCGCCATAGCTTCGTCTAAACTTAGTTCAGCCTTCCATCCTAGCACATTATTTGCCTTATCTGTATTTGCATACGCTTCGGTAATATCTCCTTCACGGCGAGGCATCATTTTGTACGGCAGCTTTTTATCGCTGACTTTTTCAAAGCTGTGAATGACCTCCAAAACAGAACTTCCTTTTCCTGTTCCTAAATTGAAAGTTTCCACTTTTGCTAAATTCTTTTTATTCAACAAACGCTGTAACGCAATTACATGCGCTTTTGCTAAATCAACAACGTGAATATAATCGCGAACTGCAGTTCCGTCTGGCGTTGGATAATCGTTTCCGAAAACCGATAATTCCTGACGTAAGCCTACTCCTGTCTGCGTAATAAACGGAACTAAATTCTGAGGAACTCCTAATGGTAATTCTCCAATTTCTACTGATTCATGCGCCCCAACTGGATTAAAATAACGCAATAAGATAGCGCTGATATTGGTAACCTTTGCAGTATCAGTAATAATTTCTTCTCCAATTTGTTTGGTATTTCCGTAAGGAGACATTGCTGTTTGAACTGGAGCATCTTCTGTAATTGGCATTTTTTCCGCTTGACCATAAACCGTACAAGAAGAGCTGAAAATAAAACTTGCCTCTGGTTTTTGCTGTAATTCCTGTAAAAGATAAATTAAACTGCTAATGTTGTTTTCATAGTACAACAATGGCTGCTCAACACTTTCTCCAACTGCTTTTGAAGCTGCAAAATGAATTACACCTGTAACATCATCGTGTTTTTTAAAGAAATCCCGAACAGCACTTTTTTCTCTTAAATCTAATTTTTCGAATAAAGGCGTTTTACCTGTAATGGCTGTAATTCCTTTTAAAACATCTTCTGAAGAATTGGAAAGATTATCAATAATCACCACTTCATAGCCTTCATTTTGCAATTCGACTACAGTGTGAGATCCGATAAATCCTAATCCTCCCGTTACTAATACTTTCATTTTGTGGTTGTTTGTGGTTATATTTGGCTAATATTTAAGCTGTATTATTTTAAAAACTCAATTACACTGTCTGTAATAAATTTAATCTGCTCGTCATCCAATTCGGTGTGCATTGGCAATGCAATTACTTCCTGAACCAACTGATTTGTTACAGGAAATTGTTCTTCTTTATAACGAGGATCTAAATACGCTTTTTGAGAGTGAAGCGGAATTGGATAGTAAATTGCGCATGGAATTCCTTTATCTAATAAATGTTGCATTAAAGCATTACGATCTGCATCGATGATTCTTAACACATATTGATGAAAAACGTGATCATTTTCGCTTGCATCAAATTCTGGCGTAATGATTTTTGCATTTCCAGCAAAAGCCGCATTATATTTAGTCGCTGCTAAACGGCGTGCTTTATTATATTCATCCAATAAAGGCAATTTTGCATTCAAAACTCCTGCCTGAATACTGTCTAAACGGGAATTTACTCCCACAACATCGTGATGGTAACGCTCGTACATTCCGTGATTTACAATTCCGCGGATGATGTGCGCTAGTTTATCATCATTTGTAAAAATTGCTCCTCCATCTCCGTAACATCCTAAGTTTTTAGATGGAAAGAAAGAAGTCGCTGCAACGTGACCGATTGTTCCAACCTTAGCTTTAGAACCCGATTTAGAAACATAATCTGCTCCAATTGCTTGAGCATTGTCTTCGATTACATATAAATTGTATTGAGTTGCAATTTCCATAATCGCATCCATATTGGCAGCGCGTCCAAATAAATGAACTGGAACAATTGCTTTTGTTTTTGGCGTAATTGCTTTTTTAAGCGCATCGATATCAATATTCATATTTACCATATCAACATCTACCAAAACTGGAGTTAATTGCAACAAAGCAATAACCTCAACAGTTGCTGCAAAAGTAAAATCAGCAGTAATTACTTCGTCTCCTGGCTGAAGACCTAATCCCATCATGGCAATCTGCAAAGCATCTGTTCCGTTTGCGCATGGAATAACGTGTTTTGCTCCTAAATAATCTTCAAGATTCTTTTGAAACTGATGAACTAAAGGACCGTTAATATAAGTATTTGTATCTAAAACTTCCTGAATTGAAGCATCGACAGTAGATTTTATTTTTTCGTATTGACTCTTCAAGTCAACCATTTGTATTTTTTTCATTTTGAATGTATTTAAAAATTAAAGACACTGTTTTTAGACAGAAATCTCTAAAAGGAGGAACAAAAATAGTTATTAATAGCTTCAAACCAATGAAAATAGTCGAAAGAAATGTAATTTAGCTGCAAAAAAAATTACATGCTTTTTTTATACAATTTAGCCATTCACATCGCAGGATTTTTCTTAAGAACCATAGCCTTGTTTAGTCCGAAAATTAAGCTTTTTGTAGAGGGGCGAAAAAATGTTTTTGATACGCTGCAAGAAAAAATAAAACCTGAAGACAAGACCATTTGGTTTCATTCTGCATCGTTGGGCGAATACGAGCAAGGACTTCCTGTTATAGAAAAAATCAAAGAAAAATATCCGGCTCACAAAATTGTTGTTACCTTTTTTTCACCTTCTGGATACGAAGTGCGTAAAAATAACACAGTCGCAGATGCCACTGTTTACCTTCCTTTAGACAGTAAAAGCAATGCAAAAAAATTCATTAAAATAGTTCATCCTGAAAAAGCTTTTTTCATCAAATATGAATTTTGGTTGAATTATTTAAAAGAACTTGAAAACCATAAGACTCCAACTTATTTAATTTCTGGAATTTTTAGAGACAACCAAATGTTCTTTAAATGGTACGGCGGATTTTATAGAAAAGCTTTAAATGCTTTTACTTATTTCTTTGTTCAAAATGAAAAATCAAAACAAAAAATAGAGAGTCTTGCCTTCAAAAATGTAATTGTTTCGGGCGATACCCGTTTTGATCGCGTAAATGCTATTTTAGAAAGAGACAACCGTTTGGATTATATTGAAAATTTCAAAAACAATCAGCCTACAATTGTTATCGGAAGCTCATGGCCAAAAGACGAAGTTTTAATCGCAGAATACATCAATCAGGCTCCAGAAAATATCAAATTTATAATTGCCCCACATAATATTAAACCAGATCAGATTTCAAACCTTAAATCGCTGATTACAAAACCAACTATTTTATTTTCAGAGAAAGAAAACAAAGATTTATCTGTTTATAATGTCTTTATAATTGATATTGTCGGAATCTTGACTAAGATTTATAGTTACGGAACGATCGCTTATGTAGGAGGCGGATTTGGAAATCCTGGAATACACAATATTCTGGAACCGGCCACATTTGGAATTCCGATTGTAATTGGACCTAATTATTCAAATTTTGCAGAAGCAATTGCTTTAGTTGAAATTGGCGGCTGCACACCAATAACCACAAGCACAGAATTAAAAGAAATTTTTGACCGATTATTAAACGACCCAAGCTTTCTAAAAGAAAAAAGTGAAATCTGCAGATCATTTATTCAAGATAATAAAGGAGCAACCGATACGATTATAAAGCTCGTTTCATAGCCTTGGAGACTTACAAGAGCCATTTATTTAAAAAAAAGAGTAAAAACAGCGCTATTTTTAAGCAAGTGCACTTGAATAAATACTCTTAAAAAACAAAACAAACCATAAGCCAGAAAATAAAACAAGTGGTTTTTATAAAGAATATTTAATAAAAAATTATTTACGCGATAAATTAAATAATTTAAGAAATTTTTATAATTTTGGCATATTCTTTGATAAATAAGATAATCGTGAGTAAGGAAAATATTTTAAAAAAAAAGTGAAAAAATATTTTACATATTAAAAAATTTATATCTTTGCCACGAATTAATAATTAACCTTTTATAATAAAGTAAGATGAAAAAAGTATTTTTAAGTTTAGCTGTTGTTGCTGTATTAACTGTTGTATCTTGTAAAAAAGCTGACGCTGCTGCTGAAGCTCCTGCTGTAGATTCTACTGCTGTTGCTGTTGATTCAGCTGCTGCTGTTGTTGATTCTGCTGCTGCAACTGTTGATTCTGCTGCTGCTAAAGTTGATTCTGCTGCTGCTAAAGTAGAAGAAGTAAAAAAATAATTAGATCCTAAGTTCTAACGATTTTAAAACCATCTTTTAGATGGTTTTTTTTGTGATTAATTTTTCCACAATCACTATCACACACAAAAAAAGCGTCCGCAATTGCAGACGCTTTTTTTATTATTATTCAGCAGCCTCTTCCTCTTCTTCTTCAGACTCCTCATCTCCAAAAATTGATTCACTTGAAGAGAAATCTAAAATTTCCGACCTAGAAGAATAGGTTACAATTTCTTTTACTCCCTTCTGCAAAAGCAATTCCGTACTATATTTACGGCTCGTAGCAAAGTGCACCTCTCCCAACATCAATTTAAAAAAATACTTTCCTCCAGAACCTTTAAATTTTAAAAACTTAGCCTGATCGACATTCGCCTTGAACTTTTCAATATCTTCTTCACATTCAAACCTCAGCTCATAACTCAGGCTCGTAAAAATTACTTTTCCCCTTCTCGAAGTAAACGTAAATTTATATTCATCATTAAATCGCTTGCTAATTACAAAAGCACCCATTTATAAATTTTAGATTGTTGATTTTTTTTAAGATACTGAGCTACTAAGTACCTAAGTTCCTAAGCTCACCTAGTGCCAAAAATTCTCAAATCCTAAAAACCTTAGAACCTCAGAATCTTAGCACCTCAGAACCCCCAGCGTAGCCTAGAAACAAAAAAGCCTCTTCAAAAGAAGAGGCTTTAGTACTCAGAGCGGGACTTGAACCCGCACGAACATTGCTGTTCACTGGATTTTAAGTCCAGCGTGTCTACCAATTTCACCATCCGAGCATTGTATGGTTTTTGAGCGAAAAACGGGGCTCGAACCCGCGACCTCGACCTTGGCAAGGTCGCGCTCTACCAACTGAGCTATTTTCGCATTTTTCAAATTTTACTAAGAACTGCAACACTTGATTTGTTTCGTATTGCGAGTGCAAATTTAGGACATTTATTCAATTACACAAGCGTTTTTTCAAAAAAAAATCGACTTATTTTATAACTTTCTGATAACCTAAACTTTAAATTTGAAAATTATTTAAAATTATTTTTTAACCAACATTCTTTTAATCTCATTCAGTTTCATTAACGCTTCTACAGGCGTGATTGCATTAATATCGAGATTCAGAATTTCTTCTTTTATCTCTTCCAACAATGGATCATCCAAATTAAAGAAACTCATCTGCATTTCTTCGTTTGCCGATTTTATTCCGTTTAGAGCATCACTCGAATGATTCTTTTCTAATTTCTTCAACAGCTTTTGCGCTTTCGAAATAACCAATTGTGGCATTCCCGCCATTTTAGCCACGTGAATTCCGAAACTGTGCGCACTTCCTCCTTTTACCAGTTTTCTAACAAACAGAACAGTATCTTTTAGCTCTTTTACTGCCACATTGAAATTCTGAATTCTAGGCATCGATTCTGTCATTTCATTCAATTCATGATAATGCGTTGCAAAAAGCGTTTTTGCTCTTCCTGGATGTTCATGCAAGAATTCAGCAATTGCCCAAGCAATCGAGATTCCGTCATACGTACTGGTTCCTCTTCCAATCTCATCCAACAAGACTAAACTTCTATCTGAAATATTATTCAAAATAGAAGCCGTTTCGTTCATTTCGACCATAAATGTAGATTCGCCCATCGAGATGTTGTCTGAAGCTCCAACTCTGGTAAATATCTTATCTACAATTCCCATTCTAACACTATCAGCAGGGACAAAACTTCCCATTTGAGCCAAAAGCACAATCAAAGCTGTTTGCCTTAAAATTGCAGACTTACCCGACATGTTAGGTCCGGTGATCATAATAATTTGCTGTGTTTCTCTATCTAAAAAAACATCATTGGCAATATATGGCGTTCCAACAGGCAATTGCTTTTCGATTACAGGGTGTCTTCCGTTTTTGATATCCAATTCGAAAGTATCATCGATTTCTGGACATACATATTGGTTTTCAACAGCCATCTGCGTAAACGAACATAAGCAATCTAATTGTGCAATTAAATACGCATTCATTTGAACTGGTTTAATATAAGTTCCAATCCACGCTACTAATTGTTCAAAAAGCTCACTTTCTATTTTATAAATCTTTTCTTCTGCTCCTAAAATTTTAGTTTCGTATTCTTTTAATTCTTCAGTAATGTAGCGTTCCGCATTTACCAAAGTCTGTTTACGAATCCATTCTTCTGGAACTTTATCTTTATGTGTATTTCGAACTTCGATGTAATATCCGAAAACATTATTAAAAGAGATTTTCAACGAAGAAATACCTGTTCTTTCCGATTCTCTTTTTTCAATTCCTTCTAAAAATTCTTTTCCTGAAGTTGAAATCGCACGCAATTCATCCAACTCTTCATTAATCCCTTTTGCAATTGCATTTCCTTTTGAAATGGCAACAGGAGCATCCTGATTTAAAGTGGTTTTAATTTTTTCACGAAGCAGATCACAAGCATGCAAACTATCTCCGATTACTTTTACCGCTTCTTGTGGACTTTCAAGCGCCAATGTTTTAATTGGAATAATAGCATCTAAAGATTCCTTTAAATAAACAATTTCTCTTGGCGAAACTTTCCCTGCCGCAATTTTAGAAATCAATCGTTCCAAATCTGAAATCTGTTTAATCTGGTATTGAATATTATGCAGAATTTCAGGATTCGATTTTAAATACGCCACAACTTCATGTCGGCTTTTTACTTTGTTTGCATCCTTTAAAGGCAATGCCAGCCATCTTTTCAATAAACGCCCTCCCATTGGCGAAAGCGTTTTATCGATCACATCCAAAAGTGTAACCGCATTTGGATTATAGCTATGGTATAATTCTAAGTTTCGAATGGTAAAACGATCCATCCAAACGTAAGCATCTTCTGCAATACGCTGAATCGCCGTAATATGCTGTACGCGGTTATGTTGCGTTTCTGACAAATAATATAAAATTGCCCCAGAAGCAATAATTCCTTCCTTCAATTCTTCAACACCAAATCCTTTTAAGGAGTTCGTTTGAAAATGTTTGGTCAGCGTTTCAAGAGCATAATCTTCTTTATAAATCCAATCTTCTAGATAGAAACTATGAAAATCTTCTCCAAAAGCAGTTTTAAAATCATTCTTATTATTCTTAGGAACCAAAACCTCACTCGGATTGAAGTTCTGCAATAATTTATCGATGTATTCTGCATTTCCCTGTGCCGTTAAAAACTCTCCTGTAGAAACATCTAAAAATGAAATTCCGATATTTTTATTAGCAAAATAAACCGATGCTAAGAAGTTATTTGATTTTGACTGTAAAACCTCATCGTTCAAAGAAACCCCTGGAGTCACGAGTTCTGTCACTCCCCTTTTTACAATAGTTTTTGTCATTTTCGGATCTTCCAGCTGATCACAGATCGCTACACGAAGTCCTGCTTTTACCAACTTTGGCAAATAAGTGTTTACAGAATGATGCGGAAACCCAGCTAGCGCCGTTTCAGTATCAGATCCTGCTCCTCTTTTAGTTAATGTAATTCCTAAAATCTTTGAAGCTCTAATGGCATCTTCTCCAAATGTTTCATAAAAATCTCCTACTCTGAAAAGCAGACAGGCATCAGGATATTTAGCCTTGATCTCGTTGTACTGTTTCATTAAAGGTGTTTCCTTCACCACTTTTTCTTTAGCTGCCAAATTGTAATGTTTTAAATGAAAAAAATTAAGACAGCGAATTTATGATTTTTTAACGGCATATCGAAAGCTTCAAAAATTAAAATATTTTAAGATTTTTTTAGTTTACGGTTGGAGAATTTTACATAGCTTTGTTTATCATTTAAAAAAAGACCCTTAAAGATGAAAAAAATAATTTTATTCGCTATGTTGGCTGTAGCTGGTATCACAGCAACAAATGCACAAACAACTAAAAAAGCTAAAGCTACTAAAGCTGCAAAAGTTGAAGGAGCAGGTATGCTTTTCGAAACAGAAACTATTGATTACGGAACTATCGCTCACAATGCTGATGGAAAACGTGAGTTTGTTTTTGTTAACAACGGAACAAAACCATTAATCATTACTAACACTACAGGATCTTGCGGATGTACTGTTCCAACTACTCCAAAAGAACCAATTGCTCCAGGAGCTAAAGGTGTTATTGGTGTAAAATATGCTACTGACAGAGTTGGTGCTTTCACAAAAACGGTAACCGTAACTTCTAACGCAGAAGGACAGCCAACAAAAATCCTTACTATTAAAGGTACAGTTTTACCAGATCCAGTAAAAAGCTAATCTGAGAAACATTTAAAATAATCAAAAAGCTTCCTTATCTTTGGAAGCTTTTTTTATGACTTGAATTAAACACAATGAGAAAACTCGAAAACAGCGAACTAGACCGCAAATCAATTGAAGATTTCAAAAAATCGGAAAAAACCCCTTTAATATTAGTTTTAGACGATATTAGAAGTCTGCATAATATTGGTTCTGTATTTAGAACTGCTGATGCGTTTTTGATTGAAAAAATAATTTTATGCGGTATTACTGCAACTCCTCCAAACAAAGAAATTCATAAAACCGCTCTTGGCGCTACCGAAACTGTTGCTTGGGAACATCATGAAAATGTTTTGGAAGTTATTGAAAACTTAAAGAAAGAAAACGTACTGACGATGGCAATTGAACAAGTTGAAAGCTCCATTTTTCTTCAAGATTTTAAAATCGAAAAAGACCAAAAATATGCTTTAGTTTTCGGAAATGAAGTTTACGGCGTATCGCAAGAAGCTGTTGCTATCTGTGATGGATGTATTGAAATTCCGCAGCTTGGAACTAAACACTCTCTTAATATTTCTGTAAGCGCCGGAATTGTAGTTTGGGATTTGTTTCAAAAAATGAATTGGCCAAATAAAAATTAACACAGGTTTTTATTAAAAAAATGTGATTTTAAAATATTTTTCAGACTTAAAATGTTAGAAATGTAAAAATATTTTTTTGTTATTATAAAAGTGATACTTTTATAAAATGAAAAAACATTACTTTTTAAAAGCGTCTTTTTTATTCCCTTTACTGCTGTCCAGTTTTATTGGATTTGCACAACAATATACTCAAATTCCTGATCCTAATTTTGAACAAGCTTTAATCGATTTAAATATTGACAATGGCACTATTGATGGTCAAGTTCTTACCGCCAATGTTGTCAATGTAAAAATCTTAACAATTCCCGGCAGAAGCATTTCAAATTTAACTGGAATTGAATCTTTTACAAATTTAGAACAATTAGACTTGGGATTATCAGACAATAATAATCCCTATACCAATAACAGAATTACTTCTTTAGATCTTTCAAAAAATTTACTGCTTAGACATTTAGATTGTGGTTACAATGAGCTAACCACTCTTGATATTGCAAAAAATACGGCTTTAGAAACTTTATTTGTAGATCACAATAAAATAAGCAGTTTAGACGTATCTCAAAACTTGCTTTTACAAACGCTTTTTTGCCGTAATAATCTTCTAACTACTTTAGATGTTGGCAAAAATCTAGCCTTGATAGGTTTAAATTGTACTGCAAATCAAATAAGCTCTTTAGATTTGTCTAAAAATATTTTATTACGAGATTTAAGCTGTGCTTCTAACAACCTATCAAGCATTGATGTTTCTTCTAATGTTGACCTTAGTTATTTCAATATCCTTTCCAATCGTTTGACCTCACTAAATGTTACACAAAACACAAAATTGTTCGTTCTAAATTGCCGTTTCAATCAATTAACCAGTTTGGACATTTCTACCAATCGTAGTCTAATAAATTTTTGGTGTGATAATAACCAATTGACTTATCTGAATGTAAAAAATGGGCAAAACTCAAACCTTACTGCTGTTGACTTTAAAACCAATCCAGCTCTAACCTGCATTCTGGTAGATAACGAAAGTTATTCTAATGCCAACTGGGCATCTTATAGAGACAATACGTCTAGATATTCTACCGATTGCAGCAGGGTTGCTGCTACCGCGCCTCCTTCTATCAAAGCCAAAGGTGATCAATTATACTGTCCTCAAGGCACTATTAAAATTGTAGAAGATGTTAAAATAGACAATGATCCATCAGACACAGGAACTGAAGCCGTTTACATTCAAATTTCTTCTGGATATTCGAGTGGCCTTGACAAACTGGAACTTTCAAATCCTGCATCACACCCAAATATTACTACAAGCTGGGATGCAATAGCGGGAAAACTAACCTTATCAAGTCCTACAGGAGCAGATGTTTTATATTCAGATTTTGTCGCAGCCATTAAAGATGTTGTTTTTACCAATTCATCAGCTACAGCTTCTGGAATTCGAACATTTTCTATTACAATGGGTAAAGCAAATTATTTGCCGTCTACACAGCATTATTACGAATACGTTTCAAGTATTGGCATCACATGGACTGCGGCACGAGATGCAGCAGCGGCACGTACCTATTATGGACTTCAAGGATATTTAGCTACAATTTTATCTGCTGATGAAGCCAAATTAATTGGCGAACAAGCCTCTGGAACGGGATGGATTGGCGGAAGCGATGCCGAAACAGAAGGTGTTTGGAAATGGGTTACCGGACCAGAAACTGGAACTGTTTTTTGGAATGGAAACGCCAATGGCTCAACACCAAATTTTGCTTTTTGGAACAATGGCGAACCCAACCAGCAAGGCGAGGAAGATTATGCGCACATCACACAACCCGGCGTTGGAATAAGAGGTTCTTGGAATGATTTATCTAATACCGGTTCTTTAACTCCGGGTGATAACTATCAGCCAAAAGGATATATTGTAGAATATGGCGGAATGCCGGGTGAAGCTCCGTTAGAAATTGCTGCGAGTACTAAAATTACTATTCCTGTAGCAACACAACCTCTAATTCCTAGTGCAGTTTGCGATTCTGGAAGTTTTACTTTGAATTCAACAACAACTGCTGGAGCAACAATAAGATGGTTTGATGCTGCTATTGGCGGTAATTTATTGGCGACAGGCCCAAGCTACACTACTCCAATAATAACTGCAACCACAACTTACTATGTTGATGCTGGCTGCGAATCGAACCGCAAATTGGTAACGGCAACTGTAAATGCAACTCCCACTACTCCTATTGCAGAACAAGAGACCTATACAAATTGCGGCCCTGGTACTTTAACCATTAGAGCGACTTCAAATGTTGGTTCTATTAAATGGTATGATTCAGCAACTGCAACAACAAGTCTTTTTACAGGACCCGCTTTTACCACTCCAACAATTTCATCAAATACGACTTATTATGCTGAGGCTTCAAATAATGGATGCGTAAATCCGACTAGAATTCCAATAAACATTGTTATTTATACACCTCCAGCTGTTACAAATGAAACATTGCCTTTGTGCCAGTTTCAAACCAGAACATTAGACGCAGGAATTTCTGGCATGAGTTATTTATGGTCTAATGGCAAAACTACTCAAACTATAGATGTTACTGAAGGCGGAACCTATACTGTAGACGTTACAAGTCCTGAAAATTGTACGAGTACAAAAACTATTATTGTCGAAGAGCGCAAAGTTCCGCAAATTGCCCGTATAGACGTTGAAGGTACTAGAGCAATCATTTATCTTGTAAAAGCAGAAGATTATTTTGAATATTCTGTAGACGGTGTCAATTATCAAGATTCTAATGTGTTTTATGATGTTCCTGGAGGGCTTCAGACCGCTTATGCACGAGAAAAAAGCCGATGCGGAGAAGCTGAAAAACAATTTGTAGTACTAGTTTTTCCTCCATTTTTCACACCAAATAATGATACTTACAATGACAATTGGGAAGTAACTGGAATGGAAAATTACCCTCAGGCAGTTGTTACTATTTTTGATCGCTACGGAAAACTAGTAGCTCAATTAAGCCGTTTCAAAATGAGTTGGGATGGCACTTTAAATCAAATTCCGCTTCCAGCTTCCGATTATTGGTATGCATTAAAAGTCGATGATTCGATGCCTGTTTTAAGAGGACATTTTACTTTAAAAAGATAGTTTATCAATTATATAATGTGTCAATTAGAAAATTAGATAATACTTTGGATTTCTGCTTAAATTATCTAATTGACACATTGCCTAATCATCTAATTCTAAAAATTACTAAAAGCATAAAATGGATATAGAAATAATTCGAGAAATCTGCCAAAAATTAACTGGCACAACCGAAGATATTAAATGGGAGCATGATCTTGTGTTTTCAGTAGGCACTAAAATGTATTGTGTGGTAGGATTGGATCAAAATCCTACATCGGCTTCGTTTAAAGTTTTGGACGAAGAATTTGAAGAAATGAGCAATAAACCTGGATTTAAACCAGCGCCTTATGTTGCAAAATACAAATGGGTTTTAATTGATGATATTACACGAATGAAAAAGTCAGAATGGGAAAAATACATTCAGCAGTCTTACAATCTTGTTCAGGAGAAACTATCCGTAAAACTGAGAAAACAGCTTGGGATAATTAGCTAATTTGTCAAGTAGTCAATTAGTCAATTAGAAAATGAGATAATTTGACAATTTGATAATGGAAAAAATGTGTCGATTATATTATGAGGCAAAATGTTAGCTAGTTAATTTGCAACAAACTAAGAATTATCTAATTAACTAATTATCAAATTGGCACATTAACCAATTAACTTCTTCTGAATTTCATTCAAAATATAAAGATAATCTTCGTGTTTCTTTACAAAATCGCGATCCGAAACATCGATGATTAAAACATTCAAATCGGTTTGAGATTTTATATATTCTAAGTAGCCGTTATTGATTTTTTCTAAATAAACCGCTTCAATATTCTGTTCATAAACACGTCCGCGTTTTTTGATGTTTTGAAGAAGTCGATCTGTATTTTGGTACAAATAAATATACAAATCTGGTTTTGGCATTTCTTTGTAAATGATATCGAATAGATTTCTGTACAAACGATATTCATCTTCAGCAAGCGTTATTTTTGCAAAAATCAGCGATTTAAAAATATGATAATCGGCAACTATAAAATCTTTAAACAAATCAAACTGCGCCAAATCATCAGATAATTGCTGATAACGGTCGGCTAAAAAAGACATTTCTAAAGGAAATGCATATCGGTTTTGATCTTTGTAAAACTTTGGCAGAAACGGATTATCTGCAAATCTTTCCAAAACAGTTTTTCCATTAAAATCTTCCGCAATTTTATGTACTAAAGTTGTTTTTCCTGCGCCAATATTCCCTTCAAAAGAAACATAATTAAATCGGTTGAGCGGAATTTTATCAATCGGACTTTCTAAGCTTTGAACAACCGTACAAATACTTTCATCGGGAGTAACTGCAATCAGTTCTGAAATTGTTTTTTTTAAAATTGGATGTTCCCAATTTAGTTTTAAATCCCGCATAGGAAGCAGCACAAAATTCCTATTTTGCATTAGCGGATGCGGAACCTGAAGCTTTTCCGTATCAATTATTTCATCATCAAAAACAATCAAATCGACATCAATAATTCTGGATTGATATCCTACTTGATTCAAGCGAATTCTCCCTAATTCTTTTTCGACCTTTAAAATTTGATTGAGTATTTTATGAGCAGATAAATTGGTATGCAAAAGCAATGCACAATTATAAAAAGCATCACTTTCAAAACCCCAAGCAGGAGTTTCATAAAGTTTGGAAACTTGGATAACAGTACCAACATTTTGATGCAGTAAATCAATACAATTTTGAATGTTTTCTAGTCTGCTGCCTTGGTTGCTGCCTATCGATAAAACGACTTGATGCTGTAATTTCATAATTAATGCAAATTAACTAAAACTATTTTAGAATTAACCAATATATTTGTGAAACGACGTCTCAAATCCAATCAATAATTTAGATGTCTCGTTTGTAACAATTTGCTCTTTTTTGCTACTTATAAAAAAAATATACATATGAAGTTTTTAGGAAATGTAATTGCCACAGTTATTGGTATTTTTGTTTTTATCATGCTCTTCTTCTTTGGAGTAATCTTTCTTGGAGTTATTTTTGGCGGAGACGACACCGTTTCTCTTAAATCGGATTCGGTTATCGAATTGAATTTAAAAGAAATCAAAAACGATTACGCCGGAAAATATAAAGATCCTTGGGTTACTCGTTTTTCTGAGCAAAAAGGCATTGGCTTGACCGATGTCATTAACGCGATTGAAGCAGCTAAAACAGATGACAACATCAAAGGAATTTCGATCTTAAATGATGAATCTTCTCTTGGTCTTGCTCAATATAAAGATTTGAGAAATGCTTTGGAAAGCTTTAAAAAATCAGGAAAATTTGTTTGGGCTTACGCTAATACTTATTCTCAAAAAGAATATTATCTAAATTCTGTTGCCAACACCATTTATATAAATCCTGCTGGAGATCTTGATTTTAAAGGTCTTTCATCTGAGGTGATGTTTTTCAAAGATTTTCAGGACAAATCGGGAATCCGTATGGAAGTTATTCGCCACGGAAAATATAAAAGTGCCGTTGAGCCTTTCTTAGAAAATAAAATGAGCGATGCCAATAGAGAACAGATTACGGCTCTTTTAAACTCCATTTGGGCTACCGTTTCTAGCGATATTGCAAAAAGCAGAAATATTCCGCTTCCTAAATTGAACGAAATTGCCAATGGTCTTTTGGCAAGAACTCCAGAAATGGCAAAACAGCAGCATTTAGTCGATATTGTAGCTTATGAAGATGTTTACCATGACGCTATCAGAAAAGCGCTAAAAGTGGACAAAGACGAAGATTATAATAAAATTTCGATTGCAGATTATACTCAAAACTATGTAACGACTGCTTTGGCCAATTCGGCAACAGATCAGATTGCTATTATTTACGCTCAAGGCGAAATTGGTAGTGGCGAAGGAGATGTCAACACTATTGGCGAAGGTTCGATGCGACGCTCTCTGCAAGAAGCCAGAAAAAATGATGACGTAAAAGCCATCGTTCTTAGAATTGACAGTCCAGGCGGTAGCGCGCTAACTTCTGATTTAATTTGGAGAGAAATTGAAATTACCAAAAAAGTAAAACCAGTTGTAGTTTCTATGGGTAATTATGCTGCATCTGGCGGTTATTATATTGCTTGCAACGCCAATAAAATATTTGCTGAAAACAATACCATTACAGGATCTATTGGTGTTTTCGGAATGCTGCCAAACTTTAGTCCATTAGCCAATAAATTAGGAATCAATTCTGAGCAGGTTAAAACGCATGAGAATTCGGCAAACTACAGTCCGTTTGTACCAGTCGATGAAAAATTCAAAGCGTTCACTCTAGAAGGAGTTGAAAAAATCTACAACACTTTTGTAACTCATGTTGCAGAAGGCCGTAAAATGACTTTTACACAAGTTGATTCTATTGCGCAAGGAAGAGTTTGGTCAGGTTCAGAAGCGTTGAAAATTGGTTTAGTTGATAAAATCGGCGGATTGAATGATGCAATTGCTGAAGCTGCCAAAATAGCTAAAATAAAAAAATACAGCACTCAGAATTATCCTGAATACGAAAAAACATTAAACGACCTTATTTCTGGACTTCCTTTTGCAAAATCTAAAGAGGCTTTCATCAAAGAAGAAATCGGCGAAGAAAACTACCTTCTGATCGAGCAGGTTAAGAAATTCCAAAAACAAAAAGGAGTTCAAGCGATATTGCCTTACGGAATCAATATTTATTAATTGAATTGAAAAATGAATAAAGTAATTCTTTTTTTAACGGTTTTGTTTTGGAGTTTTATAAATGCTCAAGACAAAAAAGAAATCACTTATAAGGAAACGCCAGCTGTATTAAAAATAAATACCGATCAGATTTTTGGTACGCTGACAACGCCAGATTTGACAAAAAAATATCCTGTTGCTTTAATTATTGCTGGTTCTGGCCCAACGGACAGAAATGGAAATAATCCGATGATGAAAAACAATTCGTTAAAAATGCTGGCTGAAGCGTTGGCAAAAAACGGAATTGCATCATTGCGCTATGATAAAAGAGCGATTGGCGAAAGCAAAGCGGCAGGCGGATCTGAAAGCAGTCTTGTTTTTGAAAACTATATTCAAGACGCAAAAAGCTGGATTAATTACCTAAAACTAGACAAACGTTTTTCTAAAATAATCATAATTGGACATAGCGAAGGTTCTCTGATTGGAATGGTTGCGAGTGCAAAAGCCGATAAATTTGTTTCGATTGCAGGCGCAGGCGAGCCAGCTGATAAAATCTTAAAAACGCAGATTGGAGCAAAATCCATGAAACAGCTTAACGACTTGACTTTTCCTATTATCGATAGTTTAAAAAACGGATTTGAGGTAAAAAAAGTCGATCCGATGCTGAATTCTCTTTTCAGACCAAGTATTCAACCTTATTTGATTTCGTGGTTCAAATACAATCCGCAGACCGAAATACAAAAACTCACTATTCCGGTTTTAATCGCACAAGGAAACAATGATCTACAAATCGCGGTTAAAGATGCCGAAAATTTAAAACAGGCTAATAAAAATGCTGAATTGCAGATTATTGACAAGATGAATCATATTATGAAAATTATCGATGGCAATCAGGAAGACAATATAGCGAGCTACAATAACGAAACTCTTCCTATTTCTGAAGCATTAGTAGAAAAAATAGTTTCATTTATTCAGAAATAATAAAATAACACCTTAAAAAATCCGTTTTGATCTAATATCAGAGCGGATTTTTTTAATTCTTTAAAATAAAGTTAATTCTTACATTTTTAAGAAAACTTTATTTTGGACTCTTGCAAAAAAAACTATTTTTGTGGAGTCGATTTATGTAAACCCTCAAATCTATTAATATGCTAAAAAAAGTTTTAAAAATAAGTGCCATTGTACTTGTGGTATTTGTTGCGGCATTATTTGCCATTCCGTTTTTGTTTAAAGACCAAATCAAATCCAAAATTGTCGAGGCCATTAACGAAAGCGTTGATGCCAAAGTAAGTTTTACAGATGCTGATTTAAGTTTATTCAAGAATTTTCCAAATGCTACAGTTGGAATCGAGAAATTAGTTATCATAAACAAAGCTCCTTTTGAAGGTGATACATTAGTATCTCTGGGAGAGCTGAACTTAAAAATGAGCATTAAAGAACTTTTCAAAGGAAAAGAAGAACCTTTAAACATTCAGGGAATTAGCTCTACAAACGGATTAGTGAATATCATTTTTAATAAAGATGGTGTCGGAAACTTTGATATCGCTTTAAAAGATAAAAAAGAAGAAACAAAAAGCGAGGAAAGCAAACCGCTTGCTTTAAAAATTCAGAACTATAAAATTGAGAATTTTACTTTTAGATATATCGACCAAGGTTCTAAAATTAAAATGGTAATTGACAGTTTAAACCACGAAGGAACTGGAGATTTTACCAATTCTAAATTAGATTTAACTACAAAATCTACTGCAAAAGTTTCATTGGACATGGATAAAATGAATTACATGAAAAATGTGAAGCTAACGCTAGACGCTGTTCTTGGTATTGATTTAGAAAAGAGCAAATATACTTTCAAAGAAAATAAAGCTTTAATCAACCAATTGCCTTTAGAGTTTGACGGATTCATTCAAATGGCCGAAAAAGCTCAGATTTACGATTTAAAGTTTAAAACGCCTACTTCATCGTTTACCAATTTCTTAGGTTTAATTCCTTCTGCTTATTCTTCAAGCTTAGAGGGTGTAAAAACAACTGGAGATTTTACTGTAAACGGTTTTGCAAAAGGAGAACTTACAGATACAACTGTTCCTAAATTCAATATTGCAATTGCATCCAACAATGCTTCTTTCCAATATCCTAACCTTCCAAAATCGGTTCAGAATATTGTAATTGATACCAAAATCATCAACGAAACTGGAATTTTGAATGATACTTATGTTAACCTAGATAAGTTATCTTTTAGAATTGATCAGGATGTTTTTAACGCTAAAGCGAATATCAAAAACATAACTGTAAATCCAATTATTGATGCGGCTTTAAAAGGAACAATCAATTTGGCTAATCTTTCAAAAGCGTATCCTATCAAGATGGATAAACCTTTGGCGGGTATTCTTAAAGCTGATGTTACCACTAATTTTGATATGGCTTCTGTAGAAAAAAGCCAATACCAAAACATCAAAAATGCTGGTACAATGAGTTTGTCAGGATTTAAATATACTGACGAAAACAACAAATCGATGAACATTAGTACTGCATTAGTTCAATTTAATACAAGTACAATCAACTTAAAACAATTTGATGCTACAACTGGAAAAAGTGATATCAGCATAAATGGAGTTCTAGAGAATTTCTATGGTTTTATGTTTAAAAAACAAGAGCTTAAAGGAAACTTTAATATGAGTTCAAACCAATTGGCGGTTGATGATTTCATGACTTCTGGCGAACCTGCGAAAACAGAAACAAAAACTCCAGCAAAACCTGCTGAGGCAATGAAGATTCCTGCGTTCTTAAACTGTTCTTTAAATGCAAAAGCAACAACAGTTTTATATGATAATTTAAAACTAAAAGACGTTTCTGGAAGATTGCTTATTAAAGATGAAAAAGCGACTCTTGAAAACTTTAAAACCAATATTTTCGGAGGATCTATCGGTCTAAACGGAGCAGTTTCTACAAAAGAAAAAGTGCCGACTTTTGATATGAATTTAGGATTCAATCAAGTTGATATCGCACAAACTTTTACACAATTGGATATGATGAAAAAAATCGCTCCAATCGCGGGAATCATTAACGGAAAATTGAATTCGACCATCAAATTAAATGGTAATTTGGATGCAAAAGAATTAACTCCAGATTTGAAATCTATTTCTGGTGATTTGTTAGGTCAATTGTTATCGACTACTGTAAATGCAAAAAACTCAACTGTTTTAAATTCGTTGACTTCAAATGTTAAGTTTCTTGATTTGAACAAATTGAATTTAAATGATTTGAAAATGGCATTGACTTTTGATAACGGAAAAGTAAATGTAAAACCATTTGATATTAAATACCAAGATATTAAAGCTACGATTGGTGGAACGCACGGTTTTGACCAAACTATGAATTACACGCTTAAATTTGATGTTCCTGCTAAATATCTAGGTACTGAAGCTAATAATTTGATTGCGAAATTATCTCCTGCCGATGCTGCAAAACTGGACAATATTCCTATTAATGCTTCTTTGACTGGTAACTTTTCAAATCCTAAAATCAGTACAGACATGAAAGCGGCGGTGAGCAATTTGACTACACAATTGGTAAACCAGCAAAAAGAAAAACTGACTCAAAAAGGAACTTCAGCGCTTACAGATTTGATCAATAAAAACACAAAAGCAAAAGATACGACCCAAGCGGCTAAAACTGAAAAAGAGCAAAAAACTCAGGAAGTAACTAAAAAAGCCAGTGATTTATTGAATGGATTGTTTAAGAAGAAGAATCCCTAGTAAAAGCTACTAAGGTGCTAAGACACTAAGCTTCTAAGTTTTTAACTTTGAGAACTTAGGAGCTTAGCACCTTAGTAGCTTAGTCCCTTAAAAAGAAAAACCTGTTTTAAAAAACAGGTTTTTCTTTTTTTTATTTATCTAATATTTTGTGCATTGCTTTTATAAAATCTGGAACGGCTAAAGTATTGGTATCCAAGCCTACACTTCCATTTCCGTAAGGTTCGTATTTCTTCAAATTAGAAACCGAAAACAAACCTACTGTTGGAGCTTTTGAAGCACTTGACAAATGCATAATTCCGCTGTCTGCGCCAACAAAAACATCTACATTGGCCAATACAGAACCTATTTCCCGAACATCTTTACTGTAAAAAGTTGGCGCTTCGAAGTTTATTTGAGAAACATTTTCTACTGGCAAAACTTCAAAAATATTATCGTTTGGAAATTCTTTTTTCAAAGCTGTATAAAATTCTTCCCACCAAGAAACACAGTAACATTTTTCTCCTGTTGCGTAGGTAAAAATAGCAATCGTTCTTTTAGCTGGATCAATAATTTTATCTAAAATCTGTTTTCCGTTTGCAATTTCGGCATCAGATAATTTTAAATCCAAAAGTGCAATAGGATCATTTTTATCTTCTATTCCTACTTGGCTTAAAAAATATCTAAAGTTATAAACTGGATATTTTGCAATATGATCGTAATCTGGATATTCTAAGGTAACGCCTTCTGGAAGATTTCCAAAAAACTTATATTTTGCTGTCGAAAACTTTACTCCGAGCCTTCCCGAAGAAGAATTCTGATCGACATTTATAGCAATATCATAATTTTGATTTCTAATGAGCGTCCAAACCTTAAAGTATTTTACCAATTCTTTAAAAGGCTTTTTAGGCAGATGGATAATCTTATCGATGTTTTCGTATTCTTCAAAAACAATTGGCGCCAGCATTCCTTTTACGAACACATCGATTTTACAATCTGGAAAAATTTTACTCACTTCCTGAACTAGAGGCGTAATTAAAAGCATATTCCCTAATCGCCCATTAGGTCTGCAGATCAAGACTTTTTTAATTTTGCTCTTATCTATAGGCCCTGCATTACTAACTCCAGAATTTCCTATATTCTTAGTTAGATTTCGCATTAATGAACGCCTAAAAACATTAACTTTCTTTAAGTTACTCATTTAATAATTTGTTTTTTTTGAATTAAAAAACTTTAACCATATTCGGTTTGTGAATGTGTACACCAAACCAAATATAAGTTAAATTTTTCTTAAAAATAAATTATTTGAATAAAGTAAATATTATAGAATTGTAAAATATAGTATCAAAATTCACATCATTTATTCTAGAAAGTTGCCAAAATATAACCTTTATTTTAATTTTAAGATTATAATTATACCATTATAGGCCAAAAATAGACGAATGGGCTATAACTCTAGACGTCTATTGTAACCACGTAACCTTCTGAACCTCGAATATTGAAAACTGTTCCGTTTTCAAATAATAAATACTGCCCTTTTATTCCAGTCAATTTTCCTGTAAAAGAAGGCGTTTTATCTAGATTTAAACTATTCACTTTTGCCGGATAATTTAAAACTGGATATTGGAGTTCGTAAAGATCATTCTTTTGTGCATAAAAGTAATCTCTAACTTCTGCTGGAATCAAACTTTCTATTTTGGCTTTTTCTGCGATTAAATCAAAAGTCTCAACCGAATTCTGGAGCATTTTTCTCCAGTTAGTTTTGTCTGTATAATGATCTTTTAAAGCTACCTCTGTTATTCCTGCCAAATATCTATTCGGAACCTCAACGATTGCAATTGCCTGAGAAGCACCTTGATCGATCCAACGAGTTGGGACTTGCGTTTTGCGGGTTACTCCAACTTTTATTTCGCATGCCGAAGCCAAATATACAATGTGCGGCTGTAACTGTGCTTTCGATTCATATTCTAAATCTCGATCTGCAATTCCTAAATGCGCTGTACTCAATTCTGGTCTCATAATCCAATCTCCAACTGCCGGACTTGAATAAAAACATTCGTAACAAAAACCTTGACGGTATATTTTTTTCTTTTTACCGCAATTCAAGCATTGACAGCCCACAAAATTGATTTCAATTTCTTTGTCTAATAACTGATTAACATTTAAGAAACTATCCTCGAAAACTAAATAGTATTGAATTGGGCTTCCAAATTCAGTTTGCATTTTTGTCAGTACACCTTGATATTGCATTCGTTTTTTTATTTATAATTGCTGATTTAGACTTATCAAAAGATTTAAAGTTTTTTGTGTTAAAATTCGACTTATTAGGTAGAATCTTTACTTCAAATAGAATTGTTTTTTACAAAAAAACATTATTTTTGATATGAAGACAAAGTTACTATTTGTCTCTCGATATTCAAATTTTAAGTTTTTTTGTTTTACACAGATTGTAAGATTAAAAACCTAAAATCAGTTAACTAAAAACCAGATTCATGCCTTTATCAATTATCAATTCGTTTGCATCTTGGGTCCTAAAACAAAGGATTCATCAAATAGAGCTTTTTTTAAAATATCCTAATGAAGTTCAGGAAGAATTATTGCACAACTTATTGATGGCGTCTGAAAATACGGTTATTGGTAAACAATATGAATTTTCGACTATTAACTCTTATCAGACTTTTGCAGAAAGAGTTCCGATTGCAACTTACGAAGAATTACAGCCTCTAATTGAGCGTACTCGTTTGGGCGAGCAAAATGTTTTTTGGGAAACCCCAATTAAATGGTTTGCCAAATCGAGCGGTACCACAAATGCCAAAAGTAAATTTATTCCGGTAAGTAACGAAGCGCTTGAAGATTGCCATTATAAAGGAAGTAAAGATTTGTTATGCCTTTATCTGAATAATAACGAAGATTCTGAATTGTTTTTGGGAAAAAGTCTTCGCTTAGGCGGAAGTTCTCAAATTTACGAAAACAACAATACTTTCTTTGGAGATTTGTCGGCTATTCTGATTGAAAATATGCCAATGTGGGCAGAATTTAGCAGCACACCAAGCAGCAAAACTTCGCTGATGAGCGAATGGGAGACTAAAATGGCTGCCATTATCAATGAAACTAAAAACGAAAACGTAACGAGTTTTGCTGGTGTTCCGTCTTGGATGTTGGTGTTGATGAATAGAGTATTGGAAAATACAGGAAAACAGAATTTATTCGAACTTTGGCCCAACCTAGAAGTTTATTTTCATGGCGGTGTGAGTTTTTCTCCATACAAAGAACAATACAAAAATATTCTGCCAAGCAAAGATTTTAGATATTACGAAATATACAATGCTTCTGAAGGTTTTTTTGCTATTCAGGATTTGAATAATTCAAGCGACTTATTGCTGATGCTCGATTACGGAATTTTCTACGAATTTATTCCGATGGACACTTTTGGAACTCCAAACCAAAAAGTGATTCGTCTGGCTGATGTCGAATTGAATAAAAACTACGCAATTGTTATTACGACCAATTCTGGTTTGTGGCGTTATTTGATTGGAGATACAGTTCGTTTTACTTCTTTAAATCCGTATAGAATTAGAGTTACAGGAAGAACGAAACACCATATTAATGTTTTTGGCGAAGAATTAATGGTCGAAAATACCGATCAGGCTATTGCTAAAGCGTGCCAGGTTACACAAACTGAAGTGATTGATTATACGGTTGCTCCTATTTTTATGCAAGACAAAGAAAAAGGCGCTCACGAATGGATGATTGAATTTAAAAAACATCCCGCTGATGTTGGCCTTTTCCAAAAAGTTCTGGATGAAACTTTGCAAACTTTAAACTCAGACTACGAAGCAAAACGCTACAACAATATGACTTTAAACCCTTTGGTGATTAATGTTGCGAGGGAAAACCTTTTTTATGATTGGTTAAAGGAAAGGGATAAATTGGGCGGACAGCATAAGATTCCTAGACTTTCAAATCAGAGGGATTATTTGGAGCAGTTGAAGGAAATGTGTTGATTTTTTTTCCGCCACGAATTCACGAATTTTCAATTATTAAAATTAATTAATGATCTTGACTTCAACAACATTCAATAAACAACTTAATTCTTTAAAAAAACTAATCTTATTATTTTTGATTTTTAATATTTATAGTTGTTCCGAAGTTACTCACATAAAACTAGGAAAAGAAAATGCAATAAATGAATTAAAAGGAGCACTTAATGGCGGTTCACAACATAATGTTGTTGATTATAAAGAGCTATTAATAAAAAACGAAAAAACAGCAATCCAAATTGCAGAGCCTATTCTATTTGAAATTTACGGAGAATCTCATATTAAAGACCAAAAACCTTATGAAGTCAATTTAATTGACAATTATTGGGTAATTAATGGAACTTTACGAATTGGAATGCTTGGCGGTACTTTTGTAATTATTATTGACGCCAGAAATTCCAAAGTTTTAAAGATTAGTCATTATAAATAAAATTATAAAAATGAAAACAACGAAATTTAGCGAAATGACAACAGAAGAACTGATTAAAAATCAGAAGACTTTGAAGACGGTTAATGCTATTTTTGCCGTTGTATTATTTATGTTGTTTGCACTTAATATTTTCATTGTTTTTATGAAAGGTTTCAGCGCTATGAATGTTGTTCCAATTGCATTGCTTCCAATTCTGATTTTAAATATTAGAAATTTAAAAGAAATGAAAAGAGAATTGGAATCTCGAGAATAAAATAGTCCTATAAAAAAATATAAATTGCCACTAGCTTTAGATAGTGGTTCTAAAAAGACTCTTTGAAGGCTTTAGCCAAACCTGTTAAACATTTGGCTAAAGCCTTTTTTTGTTTTCTTCCTGTACCTCCAGCTAAAGCTGGAGGCAATTCATATTTTTCATTAGTCTTTAAAAACGGAAATTCCACTAAACCCGCATGAGGGATAGAAGTGGAAATCCTTTTGTGCCGGGGTTCGGCACAAAAGATTGGAACGGATAGCCCGACCCGCCTTTTTCTGGCGGGGCATGCCCAAATAAAAAACCTCAGCTCTTTTTTGATGAAAGACTGAGGTTTTATTTTTTATTATGATTGTCGTCCTTCGACTTCGCTCAGGATGACATATCTAGTTTGAAAAACTTAGCGACTTTGCGTCTTTGCGAGATTAATTTAAGTGACTAGAGTGTCTTTTTGCTCGCAAAGGCGCGGAGGCGCAAAGATTTAATTATAAGTTTTATCAATCTTTGTCGAGTTTCTTGTGGAGATTTGCTTCGCCTGTTCGCTATCGCTCGGGTCTCCTTCGTCGAAATTGACAAAAATATGGTGAATTCTTAGAATGACAATTGCATTACATCATATCGATATAGCGATCGTGATATCCTAAAAGGTACAAAACACCGTCGAGACCTAAACTTGAAATAGATGTTGAAGCACTTTCTTTTACTTTTGGTTTGGCATGGAAAGCTATTCCTAGACCTGCTAGGTTTAGCATTGGCAAATCGTTTGCTCCGTCTCCAACTGCTATGGTCTGGTTGATGTGGATTCCTTCTTTTTCGGCAATTGCTTTTAAGTGTTCGGCTTTCTTTTGTCCATCTACAATGTCGCCGATATATTTTCCGGTTAGTTTACCGTCTTTTATTTCTAACTGATTGGCATGAACATAATCTATTCCTAATTCTTTTTGAAGATATTCTCCGAAATAGGTAAATCCTCCAGAAAGAATTGCGGTTTTATATCCGTAATATTTTAAGGCTTTCATTAAACGATGTGCTCCTTGTGTTATTGGCAAGTTGATAGCAACGTTTTGCAATACTTCTTCGCTCAATCCTTCAAGCAAGGCCATGCGCTGTTTGAAACTTTCGTTGAAATCAATTTCTCCGTTCATAGCCGATTCTGTAATGGCTCGAACTTGATCTCCTACTCCATTTAGTTCTGCCAATTCGTCGATTACTTCGGTTTGAATTAAAGTCGAATCCATATCGAAGCAAACCAAACGGCGATTTCTTCTGTAGATATTGTCTTCTTGAAAAGAAATATCAACGTTTAGCGTTCTAGAAATTTCCATAAAACTGGCCGTCATGATAATCTTGTTTACAATTTCGCCCGTTACAGACAATTGAATGCAAGAACGCGGATATTCTTCTTTTTCGACGATAGAAGTTCTCCCTGTCAATCGGATAATAGAATCGATATTTAGATTTTGATCTGACATAATTTTGGTTACTGCCGCCAATTGTGAAGCCGCCAGTTTTTCGCCCAAAATATTGATAATGTAACGTTGTTTAGATTGTGATTTTACCCATGTTTCATAATCTTCTATAGAAATCGGAATAAATTTTACTTTAATTTCCAGTTCGTAAGCTTTGAACAGAAGATCTTTTAAAACTGGCGCTGAAGAAGACCCAGCAGCAATTTCGAACAAAATTCCCAAAGAAAGTGTGTCATGGATATCGGCTTGACCGATATCTAAAATATTAGCATCGTATGCCGCTAAAACTGCGGTTAAGCCTGCTGTAACTCCAATTTTATCGTGTCCTGAAACTTTTAATAAAATTATTTCTTTATCTTCTGCTGCCATTTTTCTTTCTTGAATTTGAAGCGACAAAAATCGGCAATCTCTAGTTGATAAAAAAGAATAATCTTTGTTTTTTTGAAAAGAAAAAGCACATATCAATGTGCTTTTTCAAGTAATTTAACAATTATCTTTTATTATTAAGATAACATAACTTTTTGATTATTTCATTGGTTCATTTTTATCAAAATTGACCATCCAGTTGATGCCGAACTTATCTTTGAACATTCCGAAATAAGCTCCCCAGAAAGTATCTGCCAGTGGCATTTCTACATGTCCTCCAGCCGAAAGTCCGTTGAAAATTCGGTCTGCTTCTTCTGTGCTTTCTGCATTGATAGAAATAGAGAAATTATCTCCAAAACCTACGTCTCCGTATCTTGGATGCGTGTCGCTTCCCATTAAAATGGTATTCCCAATTGGAAGCGATACGTGCATAATTCGATTTAAAGCTTCTTCTGAAAGTACTTCTCCTTCTTCTGCAGGCGCATCTTTGAATTTTCCGATATACGGAAATTCTCCGCCAAAAACTGATTTATAAAATAGGAATGCTTCTTCGCATGTCCCGTTAAACATTAAATATGGGTTTACTGCTGCCATGATGTTTTTTATTGTTTGTTGTTTCTAGTCCTTAACACTGAGAACTAATTCTCTGCTAACTCTTTAATCGTTTCCAATCCTTTTGGGAAAGCTTCTTTGAAGAAATCTATATGTTTTTCGATTACGTCAACTTCTACGTGAAGATCAACTACATCTCCTTTTTGAATTAATCTGTAGGTTTCCATTGCTCCTATCCATTTTTTCGTTTCTTCATTTGGCGGAACTTCTTTAAAATCTTTAAGCTCGCCCATATGTTTAAACGCCATGTATTCGTTCGGAATTTTAGTTTCAATTATACTGTTCATTCCCTCTCCGCCAGACCCTAAAAAATAAATTTTATCGCCTTCGTTCCAATTCGTTTGCACGTAACTTTCTCCACAAAAAGAGCTTGTCCACTTTCTGTAGTTTGCGTCGTCCCATAAGACTTTCCAAATCTTCTCTTTGGAAGCCTTTACATCGATGTTAAATACTAATTTTTCCATATTAACCGGGTAATTTACTAAAGTCCATAAATAAAACATTCCAACGATGACCATCCAAATCGGCAAAACCGCAGCCATACATCCATCCTTGACTTTCTGCAGGAGGCGAAAAAACAGTTCCGCCAGCTTCTTTGACTTTTTCTGCTAATTCATCTACTTCTTCTCTGCTTTCTGCATCGATCGAAATCAAGACTTCAGAACTTGATTTTGTATCGGTGAGATTGTGCTGAGAAAAACTTGAAAAAAGCATTTCTTCAAAAAGCATTACTACAAAATGCCCTTCTCCTACAATCATGCACGTCGAACTTGGCGTATCATGCTGTTCATTAAACGAAAAACCTATTTTCCAGAAAAAATCTTTCGCTTTTGCTACGTCCTTTACAGGAAGATTCAACCATATTTGTTTTGTCATTTTTTGTTTTTTTTTGTTGGGTTAGATATTTTTTCTTCTTTTTTTTAAACCATATAAGTTATGTAAGTAAATTTTAAATGTAAATCTTTTAACTTTTGTGAATACATTTTGCCACGAAGGCACTAAGACGCTAAGTTTTTATTTTTTGCTTAACGATAAAATCCTTCACTTTTACCGCATCGCATTAAATCTTTGTTGCTTTGTCACTTTGCAACTTTGTAACTTCTGAAGACTTTGAATCTAATTTTGCTCAACATAAGACTTAAAATTATCCAAAATGGCCTGCCAGCCAGCGCGCTGCATTTCTTCTGGATTTTGAGTTTCTGGATCGAAGCTTTCAATTATTTCAACACCATTTGGAGTTTCTGTGAACGTAATTTCAACCTTTCTTCCGTCTGCCATCACATAAGAAATTGCTTGGTTTGTTTTTACCAGAGTAAATTCGCCTTCAAAATCAAAACTCATGCTTCCGTCTTTTGCTGCCATAGTCGATTTGAATTTGCCCCCTTCTCTTAAATCAACTTCTGCATAAGGTGTGTGCCAATCTGGAGAAGCAAAGCTCCATTTTGTAATATGTTCTGGTGTATTCCAAAAATTCCAAACTTTGTCTAGAGATGCATTAACGGTTGTTTGTATTGTGATCATTTTTATTTTTTTAGTTAATTATTGTTCTTAATATGTTCAGCATAGATCTTAAAATTATCTATTACTGTCTGACACCATTGTTTCTGCATATCTTCTGAATCCTGAAGATTGGGTTCAAATATTTCAGTAAGTTTTACGTTGCCATTATGCTCTTCAAAGAGAATAGTTCCTTTTCTATTATCAGAAAGCATATATTCAATTAAAGAAAGAACTTTTATCTCTGTATATATTCCTTCAAAATCGAATGTTGCACTTTTATCTTTTGCCTGCATGGTATATTTAAATTGACCATTGATTTTTAAATCATTTTCTGCCGCAATTGTGTGCCATTCTTCTGATGGATAATTCCAATTTACAATATGTTCTGGCAAAGTCCATAATTCCCAAACCTTTGCAATTGATGCATTTATTATGCATTGTACCGAAATCATTCTGGATTATTTGGAATATTATTCTCATCCATATAAAACACTTCCCAATGATGTCCGTCTATATCCAGAAAAGTTCTTTGATACATCCAGCCATAATCTTGTGACTGGTTGTAATCAGTTCCTCCTGCCTTAACGGCCTTCTCCATAATTTCGTCCACCTTTTCACGACTTTCTACAGAAATCGCAATAAGAACTTCGCTTGTTGTTTTTGTGTCGCAAATTTGCTTTTTTGTAAAAGTCTGATAAAACTCTTCTACCAAAAGCATAGCGTTAATATTTTCTCCTATTTCTAAACAGGTTCCTTTTTCGTTAGTAAATTTTTCATTGAATGAAAAACCTAACTGTGTAAAAAAATCAATTGAACGTTTTAAATCTTTTACGGCAAGATTTAAGAATATTTTTGTTTTCATCTTTATAAAATTACGAATTAATTAAAACAAATTTAAAATATTAAGATTAGTTAAAATGTCAATAAAAGTCATTTTTAGGGGCATTTAAGACAATTTACTTATTTTTGTATAAACTGAACCTCCAAAAAACTATAAATATCATGAGCAAGAAATTAGGTTTAATCGTACCTCACGACTATAAATTATTAAGTATAGCAGCGATATTAGAAGTATTTGAAACCGCAAACAAACTTACCTCGGGAAACGAAAAACCATTTGAAATAATGATTTTTCAATCGCAAGAACAAGCCGATCAAGGAAATTTATTTGGATATAAAAGCAATGCTATTGAGTCTTCAGATAGTATTTTAGATTTAATTTTAATTCCCGCTTTTACTACCGACAATATGAGCGAGATGATTAAAAAGAATAAAAATTTTATTCCCTGGCTGAAAAAACAACATCAAGCTGGAGCTGAATTAGCCAGTTTTTGTACAGGAGCTTTTTTGTTTGCTGCGTCAGGTTTGCTAAACGAAAAATTAGCTACCACGCATGTAGATGCTTGCAGTGCTTTTACAAAAGCTTTCCCGATGGTCAAATTAAAACCTGAAGAGACTTTAACTGCTGACGGAAGTTTGTACACAAGCGGAGGCTCGACCTCTACCTTTCACCTATTGATACTTTTAGTCCAGAAATTCTGTGGTAACGAAATGGCGGTAAAAATCGCTAAAATATTTTCGATAGATTTAAATCGATACAAACAAAGCTATTTTAGCACTTTCAGGCCTAATCATTTACACAATGACACTTTGGTTGCCATGTTACAGCAAAAAATAGAAAGTCAGTATCATACAATTGAAAAACTGGAAGAAATTACCAAAGATATTCCGACCAGTGCAAGAAACATGACACGACGTTTTAAACAAGTAACGGGAATTCCGCCAATTGAATATCTTCAGAATATTAGAGTAGAAAGCTCCAAGAAATATTTGGAACAAACCCAACTTTCGATTTCAGAAATCATAGAAAAAACGGGGTATAACGATCCGAAAGCTTTTAGGAAAGTGTTTTATAAAATGGTCGGAATGAAACCTATTGAATATCGAGAGAAGTTTAGGGTTCAATAAAAAAAGTTGGTTTTGTTAAAAATTTTCTTATTTTTATTTGAAATTTCTAAATCCTAAAATAATGAAAAAAGCTATTGGTATTTTACTAATTCTATTGGTTTCTATTGGTTGTGATTCTGATCCTTTTAAAGAAGACATTATTGAAGGTTTTAATCTTGATGCCTCTATAGACTTCAGTGTTGTTAATTCTAAAAATGAAGATTTATTGAATCCGAGCAATCCTGATAGTTACGACCCAAAGAAAATAAAAATACTTTTTTTATTGGACGGGAAATTGGTTCCACAATATCAAGCCAATTTAGATTCTCCTAATTTTTTCATGATTTACCAAAATTCAGATCGATATGCAATTCGAATTTTCTTAAACCACAATCCTAAAGAGAAATTTCCCGAAACTTATATTCAATGGAATGAAAATGACAAAGACATTGTAAAAGTTGAATATTCGAGAACAAAAAACTCTACTACCAAAAAAAATGTTTGGCTTAATGACCAAGTCATTGCTAAGCCCACTTATTTGACGATTACAAAGTAAGCCACGATGGCGATATCATATTAAGTCTTGATAATCCACATCAGGACTTTTTTATTGTTTTTCAAAAGCTCATCGATTTCTTTCATGCTTTCGTTTGAAACTGCTGGACAGCCCCAACCTTCTGGCGTTCCTTCTGGATAAACTTCATTATCTGAAATTGCATCCCAAGAATGGAGCACTATGGCACGGTTTCGTGCATTCGAATTTGTTTTGTCTTTTCCCTGCAAAACATAATTTACTTTTATGCCCCACTGACTCACACCGCGATCTAAAACAACGAATTTTCCAACTGAAGAACAATGCGAATCGAACTCGTTGCTAATCTGCGGTTTTTCTTTAGAAGAAGTTCTTCCCCATTGGTTATCGCCACAGCCGTGACTCACCATATAAGATTTTGCAATTTTGTTTTGCTTAAAATCGTAAATAAAAAATCTTTTATAGCCAGAATGCAATCCTAAATCAATAAGAAAAAAGAAATTTTGATTGTAATTGTTGGTTTTGCAAAATGCTAAAGCTTCTTTGTAATAAGAACTATAATCTGATTTCGCCTCAAATAACTTGTTTTCCTTTTTTGGAAGCAAAAGTGATTTATCCTCTTTCTTTTGGACACAAAACCACAACGCAAAAAAAATAATGAAGCAATATAGTATCTTCATAATTTAATTACCAGATTAAGTTTCAACTTATTTTTTTATTCTCTTAAATACTTTTTAAGTGCTTTTATAACCAAAAACAAAGTATAAAAAATAATTCCAAAAAAAGCACCATAAAAAACAAAAAGAACAATTTGCCATATCAGCAAACCAATTTCCATACTTCCAAAATCCATATTTAAAACTTATGATTAAACGAATCGGCTAAAACAAATGTAAGAAATAACATGAAATAAAATATAAAAAAAACCTGTTCAAATAAATGAACAGGTTTTTAGAAAATAATATTTTCAATACTTAAGAAGCAATTTCCATACGCTTCAATAAGTTTTTGCTTAATGTATGTTCTGCATATTCTTTGTCAATTGTCAGACTGATATCGTCTGAAGTTGGCAGTTCGTACATGGCGTCTGTCAGGATAGCTTCGCATAAAGAACGCAATCCACGAGCTCCTAATTTATATTCTAAAGCTTTATCTACAATAAAATCTAATGCTTCATCTGTAATCGTAAATTCAACATCATCCATTAAGAACAATTTCTGATATTGTTTGATTAAAGCATTTTTAGGTTGCGTTAAAATAGCACGAAGCGTTTCTTTATCCAAAGGATCCATGTGCGTTAAGACCGGTAAACGGCCAATGATTTCAGGAATCAAACCAAAGTCTTTGATGTCTTTTGGAATAATATACTGCAACAAATTGTCTTTGTCGATATTGTCAACATTTTTAGAAGTTGAGTAACCCACTGCCTGACGGTTTAAACGTTTTGAAATAATACGTTCTACACCATCAAAAGCTCCACCGGCAATGAACAAGATGTTTTGAGTATTTACCTCAACAAATTTCTGGTCTGGATGTTTACGTCCTCCTTTTGGCGGTACGTTTACAACTGTTCCTTCTAATAATTTTAATAATGCCTGCTGAACACCTTCTCCAGAAACGTCACGCGTAATTGACGGATTATCACTTTTACGGGCAATTTTATCAATTTCGTCAATAAATACGATTCCTCTTTCGGCTTTAGCCACATCATAATCTGCAGCTTGAAGTAAACGTGTCAAAATACTTTCTACGTCTTCTCCAACATAACCTGCTTCTGTCAAAACTGTTGCGTCAACAATTGCCAACGGAACGTCTAACATTTTTGCAATTGTTTTTGCTACTAATGTTTTTCCTGTTCCGGTTTGTCCCACCATGATGATGTTACTTTTTTCAATCTCCACTTCGTCGTCCAATTGCTGTTGCATTAAACGTTTGTAGTGATTGTAAACCGCAACCGACATTACTTTTTTAGTCTGATCTTGACCAATAACATATTGATCCAGGAAAGCTCTAATTTCTTTTGGTTTCTTTAAAATTAAGTCCCCAACTAGTTTTGCGCTTCCGCTAGATTTTAATTCTTCTAATACAATTCCGTGTGCTTGTTCAATACATTTATCACAAATATGTGCATTGATACCCGCAATTAATAAATTAGTTTCTGGCTTCTTTCTTCCACAAAACGAACATTCTAATACTACTTTTGCCATTCTATTTATGTTACTAAGCTGCAAAGATACTAAGTTTCTAAGCTTTTTGACCTAAAACTTAAAAACTTAACTTCTTTACAGCTTAATCTTATACTTTATTTATGATTTTTGAAATTACAAAGAGCCTCAGTAACTCAGCATCTTAATAACTTAGACGCTTTAAGAAAATTATCCTCTTCTTAATACTTCGTCAATCATTCCGTACTCTTTTGCTTCGTCAGCTTTCATCCAATAGTCACGCTCACTGTCTTTGTGAACTCTTTCGAATGACTGTCCAGAGTGTTGTGAAATGATGTTGTATAATTCATCTTTCAATTTTAACATCTCACGTAAGTTGATTTCCATATCTGTTGCAACTCCTTGCGCTCCTCCAGATGGCTGGTGAATCATTACTCTTGAGTGAGGCAATGCAGAACGTTTTCCTGCTGCTCCTGCACATAATAAAACTGCTCCCATAGAAGCTGCCATTCCTGTACAGATTGTTGCTACATCTGGTTTGATGTATTGCATTGTATCGTAAATTCCTAAACCTGCGTAAACACTTCCTCCTGGAGAGTTTAAATAAATTTGAATATCTTTTGAAGCATCAGCGCTTTCTAAAAATAATAACTGAGCCTGAACGATATTGGCGATCTGATCGTCGATACCTGTTCCTAAGAAGATGATTCTGTCCATCATTAATCTTGAGAAAACGTCTAATTGAGAAATATTCAACTGGCGTTCTTCAATAATATATGGAGTCATGTTTGTTGGAGTCATTGCTGCTACTATTTTATCGTAATACATTGCGTTTACTCCTTGGTGCTTTGTAGCAAATTTCTTGAATTCTTTACCGTAGTTCATATTGTAGTGTTCTAAGTTTATGTTATAATGATATTATTTTCTCATCAAAGGTTGTACCTCTTTCAAAAAAATGTCAATTTGTCCTATTTCTAGCCCAGATAGCAGTGGAAAGCTTTTTTTAATTGACAACTATTTTTTGTTGGTAGAAAAAAGCGACCAACGGAAGCTCTTTTTTTACCTTACAAAAAAAGGCGACAATAAAAAAACTTGCAACGGATAGCTGGATTAGCTTCTGAAAAGTAATCAAAAAATAAATTAAAACAAAAGAGCGTCGGGAAAAAACTTCCTGACGCTCTTAATATGAATATTATTTTAGAAATTATTCTCCGTAAGAAGCAGCGATAAATTCTTCGTAAGTAACCTCTTTAGTTGTTGGGTTAGCTTTTTCTTTGAAGATATCTAACATTTTTGATGCCACAACTTGCTCAGAAAGTCTCTTTACTTCTTCTTGGTTAGATAAAACTCTAGCCACGATTCCTTCTACTTCTTCGTCAGTTGGATTTGTTTGTCCAAATTGAGCCATTTGCTGTCTGATAGCGTTTGATGTAAAAGCTTTTAAGTCTTCAAATGTAATTTGGATATTGCTTTGCGCTAAAGCTTTTCCTTCGATTAATTGGAAACGTAAACCTTTTTCAGATCTTGCGTATTCAACTTCAGCTTCTTCTGCAGTTAATTTTTTCTCTCCTACAGTTTGCAACCATTTTTTAAGGAATTCAGCTGGTAAATCAAATTTTGTGTTTTCGATTAAGAAATCCTGAACGTCTAATAATAATTTTTGCTCTGATTGCTGTGCAAATTGTGCTTCAGCATCTTCTTTAATTTTAGCTTTTAAATCTTCTAGAGAAGCTACTTTTCCTTCACCAAAAAGTTTGTCAAATAATTCTTGGTTTAATTCAGCTGGCTCAGAACCATTGATAGCGCTGATAGTAAAGTTTACTTCAACATCTAAACCGTGAACACCTTCGTGACCAACTTTTAAGTAATCCATTAATTGGTGATCGTCTTCAAATAAACCTTTTGTGCTTACTGTAACAACATCTCCAACTTTTTTACCTACGAATTGTTTTCCAGCTTTTTTACTGAAAGCGCTAACTGCAATTGTAGTTGTATTGTCGATTCCTTCAGCTTCGTTTGAGAATGTTCCAGTTAAGTCTGAGTTTTCATCAGATACTTCTTGAGGAATTGCTTTTCCAAATTGTTTTTGGATACGCTCTACTTGTCCGTCGATTAATTTATCGTCAGCAGTAACGATATATTTTACGATATCATTTTTAGCTTCTAAATCAATTTCGAAGTTTGGCACTAAACCAATTTCGTATTCGAAAGTTAATTCTTCAGCATCCCAGTTAAAATCTTCATTTACTTTAGCAAGAGGAGTTCCTAAAAGATTTAATCTTTCAGATTGAATATAACGCTCTAAAGCCAAATCAACTACTTTTTTGATCTCTTCTTGCTTAATAGCTTTTCCGTATTGTTTTTCAACAAGATCTTTAGGCACGGCACCTTTTCTAAATCCTTTAACTTGCGCTAAAGGCATTTTTTCGTTAATTCTTTTTGCTACTTGACCTTTATAATCCATATGAACAACGTTCATAACGATTGTCTCGTTTACAGCGTCTATTGCTACTCTTTTAATATCCATCTTCTTCTTTAATTTACATAATAAAATTGGGTTGCAAAATTATAAAATTTTTGCAACCCAACCAAGTTTTTAATCTATTGTATTAGAAGCAGTTTTAATCTGCCATAATGTTTTATTTATCGTCTCCCAGTATTTTATAGGTGATAGATTGCAGAATAGACAAAATTACACTGAATATTAATGCTGTCCAGAACGAATCTACTGCAAAGCCTCCTACAATCTTTGTACAAAGCAAAATAATGATGGCGTTTATAACTAATAAAAATAATCCGAGAGTAACTACTGTTACTGGTAATGTCAGGATAACCAATATTGGTTTTATAAACAAATTAAGCAATCCTAGAACAAAAGCAACAATTACAGCTGTTCCAAAACTTGCCACGTGAACACCAGTTAAAAGGTTAGACAGTAACAAAACCAAGGCTGCTGTAACAAGAAGTCTAAGTATTAATTTCATAACTTTTTCTTTTAAATTTTAAATAAATGTACTAAAATTTTTATCACAAAAACTACTCTTTTAAAAAGGAAGCTGTCATTTCGAAAAACATTTTCGGATTTTCGGCATGAAGCCAATGCCCAGCGTTTGGAATCGTTTCTAATTTTAAATTTGGAAAATGCTGACGGATTCCGTCAAGATCTGCATCTTGAATATAGCCAGAATTTCCACCGCGGATAAACAATGTCGGCTGGTCAAAAACTAAACCATCTGGCAAAGGTTTTCCAATCGCATCCAGATTATTATTAAAAGCTGGCAGATTAAATCTAAAAGCTAATTGTCCTGGTTCTTTCCAATATAAATTTTTCAATAAAAACTGACGTGTTCCAAAATCGGGAACATATTGTGACAAAGTTGCTTCTACGTCATTTCGGCTTGGCTTTACCGAAAAATCAACGGCATTTAATCCTGCTAAAATATCTTGATGATGTTGTTTATAAAATCTCGGACCAATATCTGCCACAATCAACTTATCTACAATTTCTGGATGCGTAGTCGCAAAAAGCATCGCAACTTTTCCTCCCATTGAATGTCCTAGAATATCAATTCGTGTTAGATTATTTGCTTGACAGTATTCATAAACGTCCTGCACCATTGCCTCATAACTCCACTCGTCTGAATGAAAACTGCGTCCATGGTTTCTTAAATCTAAAATATGAACTTGAAATCCGGCTTCTACATATTGTCCAGCAAGAGTTTTCCAATTGTCAGACATTCCGAGAAAGCCGTGCATGATGACAAATGGTTTTCCTTCGCCTTCTATTTTTGAGTATAACATATTTAAATATTTATTTTTTGAGATTTAATTCTCTTTTTCTAATCCAAATCTTTGAATATTGTTTTCAATTAATGCTTTTAATTCTTCTTCTTTTGGCATGTAAAGTAAATATTGACTTGCAAAAACACTTTTCTTATCAGCCAGTACCGAATATTTCACAATCGTTTCATCTTTCTCCGAACAGAGCAAAATTCCAATTGTCGGCTGATCAGACTCTCCTTTTTTCAAATCATCGTACATACGAACATACATATCGATTTGCCCAATATCCTGATGAGATAAGGAACCTGTTTTTAAATCAATAATAACAAAGCACTTTAAAATATAATTATAGAATACTAAATCAATATAAAAATCAGAGGTATCTGTAACTATATGTTGTTGTCTTGCAACAAAAGCAAATCCTTTTCCAAATTCCAACAGAAATTGTTGCAGATGATCTATAATAGAAGTTTCTATACTTCGCTCAGAATTTTTACTTTCTGGCGACAATCCTAAAAACTCAAATATATAAGGATCTTTTATTAGACTATGAATTGTTTCTGGTTTTGCTTCAATATCCTTATGCTCTAAAACACGCTCAAAAGCTAATGAGTTTATCTGTCGTTGAAGCGTTCTGCTATTCCAATTATTTACTATACTTTCATTTAAATAATATTTGATTTTTTCATTAGAATTTAATCTTGATAATAAACGATAATGTGTCCAGCTCAATTCAGTACGCAATGCGTTCCAAATTGGAAAAGCTTTATAAAAAGCCCGCATATTATTTAAGTTTCTTTCATCAAATCCTTTTCCAAACTCTACTGTAAGCTGATTTGCTAAATTCTTTAAAGTTGATTTGCCATAGTCTGCACGATCTTTTCCTTTTTGTTCAGCTTCAACAATCAGCTTCCCAATTTCCCAATATGTTTCAAGTAATGCTGAATTTGCCATTCTAAAAACACGTTGACGAGATTGAAGAATAATTTCTTTAATTTCTGAAAATAATGGAATCTGGTTTATTATCATTATCTAAAAATTTAAATTCAAAAAACTAAAATTCTTATTTCAATTTATTCAGATACATATTCACCGTATTATCTAAACCTAAATAGAGCGCTTCTGAAATTAAAGCATGACCGATAGAAACCTCTAATAAACCTGGAATATTTTGTTTAAAAAACTTGATATTATCCAAACTCAAATCGTGTCCAGCATTGATTCCTAAACCTAATTCATTTGCCAATTTAGCGGCTTCAACATAAGGATCAATCCCTCTTTCGTTTCCTAAATCGTATTGGTGCGCAAAAGATTCTGTGTACAATTCAATTCTATCTGTACCCGTTTTTTTAGCTCCTTCAATCATTTCCAAAATCGGATCAACAAAAATCGAAGTTCTGATTCCGTTTCTTTGAAATTCCTGAATCACTTCTGTCAAATATTCTTGATTTTTTATTGTATCCCAACCTGCAGAAGAAGTTATAGCGCCAATTGCGTCTGGAACCAAGGTTACTTGGTCTGGTTTGCATTCTAAAACCAAATCAATAAAATTATGCTGCGGATTTCCTTCAATATTATATTCTGTTGTAACGACTGCTTTTAAATCGCGCGCATCCTGATAACGAATATGGCGCTCATCTGGACGTGGGTGAATAGTAATTCCTTGCCCGCCAAATCGCTGAATATCTGCAGCCACTTTTAATAAATCAGGAACATTTCCGCCGCGAGCATTTCGAAGCGTTGCAATTTTATTGATATTTACACTTAATTTTGTCATATAAATAGATATTAATTCTAGTAACCTTATATTTGTTACGACAAAAATACAAAGTAAAACAGAGCGGTTTTCGGTATTTTTTGATTATTTTGCATCAAATATCCTCAATTGATTTATGACAGAAATTACAAACTATATCACAAACGATTTCAGAGCGATTGACAGTCAGGAAACGATAGCCTCGATTCAGGACTTTTTTATCGATGTAAATTTTTCTCATTTTCCGATTTTAGAAGATGGTACTTTCATTGGAAGCATTTCTTCTGATGATGTCGAAACGTTTGACATTGACAAAAAAGCAATTGACTACAAATATACTTTAGAACGTTTTTTTGCCAGAAAATCGATGATCTGGCTTGATGTCTTAGAGGTCTTTGCAAAAAACCACACAAACATCCTTCCTATTCTTGACGAAAACAATAATTATATTGGCTATTATGAAATGGTAGACATTATGAAGTTTTTTCAGGAAACTCCATTTTTAAAAGAACCAGGCGCTATTATTATTGTACAAAAAGGTCTTTTGGATTATTCAATGAGTGAGGTAACCCAAATTATAGAAAGCAATAACGGAAAAGTTTTAGGCTGTTTTGTTTCTGAAGCTGATACAGAAAACAATGTTCAGATTACGGTAAAAATTGGTTTAGGAGCAATTAATGAGATTATCCAGACCTATAGAAGATACGGTTACGAAATTATTTCTGAACATCAGGAAGATACCTATATTAACAGCTTAAAAGAGCGATCAGATTATTTAGACAAATACCTTAATATATAGATTTTGAATGTGCCAATGAGAAAATTAGTTAATTAGACATTTTTCACATTTGCAAATTATCTAATTGACACATTGACAAATTATCTAATTTAAATAGAATGAAAATAGCCATTTACGGACAATACTATCAGAATAGCACAGAACCTATTATAAAAGACATTTTCAAATTTTTCAATACCAATAACGTTGAAATGGTAATTGAAGAAAATTTCCTGAAAATGCTTTACGAAAAACAGCTTGTAAAAAAAGAATACAAAACTTTTTCTCCAAGTACTGCTTTAGACAATAGTTTTGAAATGCTGATTAGTATTGGAGGTGACGGTACTATTTTAAGAGCCGCTGCTTTTGTTCGTAATTCTGGAGTTCCTTTATTAGGTATAAATGCAGGCCGATTAGGTTTTCTTGCTAAAGTTCAGAAAGAGAATATCGAAAGTTTACTACAATATGTAATAGACCAAAATTACACCACTTCTGAAAGAACTTTGTTAGGATTAAGCTGTGAACCTTATAACGAGGCTTTCAAAGAACTTAATTTTGCAATGAACGAAGTTACAGTGAGCAGAAAAGACACGACTTCGATGATTACGGTTGAAACTTATTTGAACAATGAATATTTAAATTCTTATTGGGCCGACGGATTAATCATTTCAACGCCAACCGGATCAACAGGATATTCGCTTAGCTGTGGCGGACCAATTTTAACGCCAGATGTAAAAAGCCTTGTTATTACGCCAATTGCCCCACACAATTTAACTGCCAGACCTCTTGTTATTCCTGACGATACCGAAATTACACTGCGCGTAACAGGAAGAGAAGACCAATACCTAGTTTCTTTAGATTCGAGAATTTCCTCTGTGAAAAATGAATCTATTTTAAAAATTAAAAAGACAGATTACAAAATTAAAATGGTTGAAATACCAGGCGAAACTTTCTTAAAGACCTTGAGAAACAAACTGCTCTGGGGAGAAGATAAAAGAAATTAAACTCTTTTCTGATTCTTCACTATACGATAATACCACATTTTCTCGTTCTGCATGTAGTGAATCATCATTAAATGGCTCAAAATCATAACGTAAATTGAAAAAAAAGCACATTTAAGCAAAGGAACTTTGATTCGTATTGATAATTATTATATTTGCACGCAATTTTGAATTAAATGAAGAAAATTTTTAATTTATTGTTATGTTTTTTCCCCTTTATTACACTTAATGCTCAAATCAATGAGATTGGTGTTTTTCTTGGTGGAAGCAACTTTGTTGGAGATGTTGGTAAAACAACTTATATCAACCCAGAAAAACTAGCTTTTGGTATTCTGTATAAATGGAATAGAAGCCCTAGACATTCCTGGAGATTCTCTTACACTCAATCAAATGTTAGTGGAAATGACCTCAAATCTGACGAAAGCGGAAGAAGCGGAAGAGGTTATCGCTTTGACAATGATATAAAAGAGTTTTCTGCTGGTTTAGAATTTAATTTCTTTGATTTTAATCTGCATGATTATCATACAAAAATAACTCCTTATGTATTTTCAGGATTAAATTTTTTCCTGTATGATAATTTGTATCGATATCGCCAACCAGCAGATCCAAACATAATATATTCCGAAAACTCAAGCTCTCTTGCTATACCTTTTATACTAGGTATAAAATCGAACATAACACCACGTTTCGTATTAGGACTTGAAACTGGAGTACGTTATACTTTCACAGACAACATTGACGGAAGCAACCCTGATACAAGTAGTTCAAACATTTTAAAGTTTGGAAATTTAAATAATAATGACTGGTATGTTTTTTCAGGTATTACTTTAACCTATACCTTTGGACAAAAACCTTGCTATTGCGCAGAATAAAATGAATTTAATAGAATCAATAGATCACACAAACTTACCAAAACACCTTGCCATCATTATGGACGGTAACGGACGTTGGGCTAAACAACAAGGCTTTCTGCGTGCATTTGGCCACGAAAATGGTACCAAATCTGTAAAAGACATCATCAAAACCTCAGCTAAACTAGGAATTGAATATTTAACGCTATATGCTTTCTCTACAGAAAACTGGAACCGCCCAAAACTTGAGGTACAGGCATTAATGAAAATATTGATTAATTCATTAAAAAAAGAACTCGTTACCCTTCAAGAAAACAATATCAGACTTAATGCAATAGGAAATCTTGATAAATTGCCAAAAACAGCCCAAAAAGAACTTTTGGATGTTATGGAAAAGACTAAAAATAATACACGCTTAACTCTTACTCTCGCTTTAAGCTACGGCTCTAGAGAAGAATTGGTAAATGCCGTAAAGTCAATTAGTGATAAAGTTAAAAATAATATAATTTCAATAGACACTATTGACGATTCAATTATAAATGAGCATCTTTACACGCAAAATTTACCTGACGTAGATTTATTAATACGAACAAGTGGAGAACATAGAATAAGTAATTTTTTGCTATGGCAGATCGCCTATGCAGAATTGTATTTTACTAATGTCTTGTGGCCAGACTTTAAAGACCAAGATTTATATGAGGCTATTATTAGTTATCAAAAAAGAGAACGTAGATTTGGAAAAACCAGTGAACAAATTAAATAATTTTTTAGTGTTGCAAAAAAAAATACAAATAGTCTTTACCCTTTTACTTTTGGGTAGTTTTTCACAAATTAAAGCACAAGAAAGAGTTCCTTTTGATCAAGGGAAAAAATATATTCTAGCTAAAGTCTCTGTTGTTGGTAAAATAAGCTTCAATGAACAGACTGTTGTTACCTTTTCAGGACTTCAAAAAGGTCAGGAAATTACTGTTCCTGGAGAAGAAATCAGTAGCGCAATTAAAAAATTAGGAAAACTCGGGCTTTTTGATGAAATCGCGTTCTATGTTAATAAAGTAGAAAATGACAGTATCTATTTAGATTTAGACATTGTTGAGCTTCCTAAACTAAATGAAGTTAAAATCGTTGGTGTAAAGAAAAGTAAAATCGAAGGTTTAATTAAAGATAACAACTTGACAAAAAACAAAATTGTCAACGAAAACTTAATTACAACCACTAAAAACTACATCGAAAACAAGTATAAAAAAGAAGGTTTTTATAACACAAAAGTTACTATTACCAATACTCCTGATACTATTAACGGACACCAAGTTAATATGCTTGTCAGAATAGATAAAGGTGACAAAGTGAAAATCAGCAATATTGATTTCACTGGAAATAAACAACTTACAGATACGCAATTGCGCGCCGCAATGAAAGACACCAAACAGAAAAACTTCATTCGTGTCTTTAAAGCTTCTAAATTTATTCCAGAAAAATACAAAACTGACTTAGAAAAAATAATTGCAGCATACAAAGAAAAAGGATATCGTGATGCTCGTATTATTTACGATTCTGTAAAATACAACAAACAAAAAAAGGCTCTTTCTATTAATATTAACGTAGAAGAAGGAAATAAATATTACTTCGGAAACATCAAATTCCTAGGAAATACAGTTTATTCAGATCAGCTTTTAAACCGTTATTTAGGAATCAAAAAAGGAGAAACCTATAATGGAGTTTTATTAGAAAAAAGAATTGCTGATAAAACAAAACCAGATGCTGAAGACATTACCAACTTGTACCAAAACAACGGTTACTTGTTTTCAAACATAAATGCTGTAGAGGTCAGAACGGTTAATGACACTATCGATTTTGAGATTAGAGTTACTGAAGGTCCTATCGCTTATTTCAATAAAATTACGGTTGTTGGAAACGACAAAACAAACGATCATGTTATTTATCGTGAGTTAAGAACAAAACCAGGTGAAAAATACAGTAAAGAACAATTGGTTAGAACGATTCGTGAGATTGGACAATTAGGATTCTTTGATCCTGAGGCAATCGATCCTAAATTTAAAAACGTAGACGCTGGAGCTGGAACTGTTGATATCGAATACAATGTAGTTGAAAAAGGATCTAGCCAGGTCGAACTTCAAGGAGGTTATGGCGGTGGAGGTTTCATTGGTACATTAGGACTTTCATTTAACAACTTCTCTGCACGAAAAATGTTCGACAAAGAAGCTTATAAGCCTTTACCAATGGGAGATGGACAAAAAGTAGCGCTTCGTCTACAAGGAAGTACATACTTCCAAACGTATAGTTTATCATTCTCAGAACCTTGGTTTGGAGGAAAGAAACCAGTACAGTTTAGTTCATCTATTTCATATAGTAAGCAATTTCTTAACAATTATATTACTCGAACTGTTGATAGAAGCAAAAGTTTTAATATTTTTACAGTCCAAGTTGGTTTAGCTAAAAGGTTAACCGTGCCAGATGACTACTTCGTATTATCACAATCGGTAAGTTATCAGCACTACGACTTGAACAATTATAATACAGGTTTGTTTACGTTTGGTAATGGTGCGTCAAGAAACTTAGCTTATACTATAGGACTTTCAAGAAGTAATAAAGGAACAAATCCTATCTTCCCAATGTATGGTTCTGAATTTAGTATTTCTGCTAAAGTTACTCCTCCATATTCATTATTTAACGGAATTGATTATGGTGATTTGCAAAACCAGAAAGAATACAAAACACAATATACAGGAACATCAGGAAGTGGTATAGACGGACAAGCGCTTAACAATGGTGATTATGTTAAAACAGTAACTGTAAACGGACAAACAGGTTATGCGAGTGTTGGATCAGACTACGCAAGCGCTGACACAGATGTAGCAAAAGTCGATCAGAAAAAATACAACTGGTTAGAATATTATAAAGTTAAATTTAAAGGAGACTGGTATACTAAGGTTTATGGAAAATTAGTATTAAGAACGCTAACAGAGTTTGGTTTCTTAGGAGCTTATAACCAAGAAAGAGGTGTTATTCCGTTTGAACGTTTTTATTTAGGAGGTGATGGTATGGCAAACTACTCAATGGATGGTAGAGAAACTATTCAGTTGAGAGGTTATCCAAATAACTCTTTAACTCCAGTAAACATAAATGGTGATGCAATTGGAGCAACGATTTACAACAAATTCTCTATGGAATTACGTTACCCAATTACATTAAAAGCATCGGCTTCTATTTTTGCATTAACATTCTTAGAAGCAGGTTCATCATATCCAACGTTTAAAGATTACAACCCGTTTGACTTAAACCGTTCTGCTGGTGCTGGTTTACGTGTATTCATGCCTGCATTTGGATTATTGGGTATCGACTTTGGTTATGGATTTGACGCTCTTCCAGGACAAACAAAAGCGAATGGATGGGAAACACACTTTATCATTGGACAACAATTTTAGTGAAATAACGTTTGGTTAAAAATCATCAAATAAAGTTATGTTATGAGAAAACAATTTTTATTTATATTTTTAGCCTTGATTGTAGCAAATACAAGTCAGGCACAAGGTAAGACGACTAGAATAGGCTACATCGACATGGAATATATTTTAGAAAATGTTTCCGATTATAAAGAAGCCAAATCACAATTAGAGCAAAAAGCTCAAAAGTGGAAACAAGAAGTTGAGGCTAAAAAATTAAATATAAATAATTTGAAAGAAAGCTTAAAAACAGAAAAAGCTTTACTTACAAAAGAATTAATAGAAGAAAGAGAAACTGAAATTAAGTTTCTTGAGCAGGAAATGATGGATTATCAGCAGAAACAATTTGGTTCTGACGGTAATTTAATGAGACAAAAAGCAGCTTTGGCAAAGCCTATACAAGATCAGGTTTTTACTGCTGTGCAAGATATAGCAGAAGCAAAAAATTACGATTTTGTTTTTGATAAATCATCAGATCTTACGATGCTTTTTAGCAATAAAAGATTTGATATCAGCGATCAGGTTTTAAGAATTTTAAACCGTACTGAAAAACGTGAACAGCTGACGAAAAAAGAATTGAAACAGCAAGAAGCTAAAGAAAATCTTGAAAATGCAATTGATGAGAATCCAGCAATGCAAGATCGCCAGAAAGCACTAGACGAAAAAAGAGCTGCTAGAGAGAAATTAATTCAAGATCGAAAATTAGAGCAGGAAGCTAAGAGAAAAGAATACGAAGATCGAAGAAATGCAGCAGCTGCAGAGAGAGAAGCCAAAAAAAATGGCACGGTTTCTGGAACAGTTCCATCAACAGCGGTCCCTGCTGCAACAAGCGGAGCTGTTAACACAAATTCAACTGCTAAACCTGCAACAACGCCTGCGGCAACAGGAGAAACACCTGCCACAGAACAGCCTGCAATGTCAAAAGCAGAAGAAAGACAATTACTTTACGAACAGCGTAAAAAAGAATTGGAAGAGAGAAGAAAGAAAATTTTAGAAGAAAGAGAAGCGGCTAAAAAAGCAAAAGAAGCCGAACAACAAAAAGCAAATACGACCAATAATTAATTAATATTTTAAAAATGATGAAACAAATCAAAACTTTACTAATTGCTGCGATTTTAATTTTAGGAGCAAGTAACACAATGAACGCGCAAGCGAAGGTAGCCCATGTTGATGTAAGCGAGATCATGTCTAAAATGCCTGCTATGCTAGATGCTCAAAATCAATTACAGAAATTAAGTGGAACTTATGATGCTGAATACAAAAAGATGGTTGACGAATATCAAGTAAAAATCAAAAAGTACGAAGCTGAAGCTGCAACTGTAACTGATGCTGTAAACGGTGAGCGTTCTAAAGAGGTTCAAGATATGCAAAAGAGAATTGTTGATTACAGAGACAATGCTCAAAAAGAATTACAACAAAAAGAAACTGACATCGTAAAACCATTAATGGAAAAAGTAAGAGCTTCTATCCAAAAAGTTGGAAAAGCTAAAGGTTTCCAATACGTTTTAGATGGATCTACTTTATTATTAGCTGATGGTCCAAACATCACTGCTGATGTTAAAAAAGATTTAGGATTCTAAGAAATTAAATCGCTATAATTAAACTGCTCAATTTTATAATTTGAGCAGTTTTTTTTTACAAAAAATTAAACATAATATTTGGCATAATTTATAGATTTGACTTAACTTAGAATAACGAATTTATATTTAAAAAATACTACTTTTGCTTTATGACAAACAATAATCCTATAGGCGTTTTTGATTCTGGTATTGGCGGAACTTCCATCTGGAGCGCTATTCATGATCTTCTTCCAAATGAAAAAACCATTTATCTGGCTGACAGTAAAAATGCTCCTTATGGACAAAAAAGTAAGGACGAAATTGTTGCATTGAGTAAAAAAAATGTAGAATTTTTATTAGAGAATAATTGCAAATTAATTGTTGTGGCCTGTAATACCGCAACAACAAATGCCATATTCGAACTTCGTAGAGATTATGATATTCCGTTTGTTGGAATTGAGCCTGCAATTAAACCTGCAGCGAACAATTCGCAGACGCAGGTAATTGGAATCTTAGCTACAAAAGGAACTCTTAACAGTGAATTGTTTAATAAAACGGCTGAGATGTTTCAGAATACCAAAATCATTGAGCAAGTTGGGCACGGGCTTGTACAGCTTATTGAAGATGGTAATTTGTATTCGCCAGAAATGACACAATTACTGGAGTCATACCTACAGCCTATGATCGAAGCTAATATTGATTATTTGGTTTTAGGATGTAGCCATTATCCTTATTTAATTCCTCAAATAAAAAAAATTCTCCCAGATCATATTAAAATAATAGATTCAGGAGAAGCTGTTGCGCGCCAGACCAAAAATCTGCTTCGCGATAAAGTTGGTTTTTCTGAAAGTGCAGATCATGATCCTTTATTTTATGTCAACTCAAATCCTACAGTTTTAGAGTCGATTTTAGAACATAAATATCCGGTAATCAAAAAAGACTTTTAGAATATTATTCAAACTTTCGCTTGACGAACCAAATTCCGTCCAACGATAAATTGAGTGATATTTTATGGTAATTTTCTTTTATTAAATCATTTGCAATTCTGCCTTTCTGTCCGTAAGAATAAGAAATATTAAGTGAAGAAAATGTATTGTCTATTGGCAGATTTAACCCAATAGAAATAGAGGCATTGTTTACGCGCTGTTTGTCGATTTCTAGATAGCCATTGTCAAAATTCACACCTGCAGCGTACCCTACTCTATCCCAATATTTCCTGACATTCTTTTTGGCACTATAAGTAAATCCGAGCGCAAAACGATCCTGATTTACAAATTCGCCATAAAGTTCAGACTGCTTTGTGTTTTTCCAAAAACTCTTTTCGTAATCCAAAGTCACATTCAGATTATTTTTAAACCTTTTACTGGCCCCAAAACCAATTTCTAAAGGCATATAATAATCGTCTGTATCTGTAGCTTGATCGGTTTCTATAGCAGATTCTACTTCGTCTGCGATGCTTGTTACCGTTTGTACTTTTGAAGCGTTTATTCTCGCTGGAACTTTAACCGTTGTTCCGATTGTAAAAGTAGAATCTATTTTAAACTGGGCTCCTAAAGTAGCACGAACTCCCCTATAGTCTGTTTGCTTATGTATTGTTGTAATGGCATTTGAAATTAAAAAAGCGCGATCATCAACTGTATTTCCAAACAGCACTGTTCCTGTTGCTCCCAATGTCAATTTTTTACCGAATCTATATCCGTATGAAAAATCTAAATTATTCAAACCGCCAGATCCTTGAGCCGTTACATAGTAGTATTCCTGGCTATCGGCAATTGGAAGCTTTAAATTTGAGATTTTAAACACCGAACTAGAATAAGGTCGGAGTGCTAAACTAAAACCTGAATTTTTAGTCACTGGAAAAGCAAAAGCTAAATGCGAAAATTGAAAATTATTTCGTTTTTCTGTACGACTACTGCTCTGATACGTTGTGGCAATAGCTTTCCCTCCAATATCAAAAAGAAAATGATTCGAATACATAAATCCTAGCGATGCGGGATTTAGGTTATTAATAAAAGTATCTGAAGGCAAAGCAATACCTGAACCGCCAATTGAAGGCAGATAGCCAAAATCTGCATCATACAAACTGCCAACGCCATAAAGCGAATACGGAGAACTTGAAATACTTTGAGAAAAGGAAGTCAGCGACAGTAGAAGGAAGCAGCTCCATAAAACAATATTATTTTTCATTTAATAAGAGATGTAATAAATTTTCAGCTGAATTTTATTGTTGGCATGTTTTTGATTGCCCAAAACTATTCGGTTAACAGACTGGGCTATTCCGGGCAAGGTTAAAATAAGTGACGACCTCGAATCGGATGCTTTTAGCATTTCTTTCTGAAGAAAAGCCCCAATAGAAATAGAATACCCGACATTTTCATTAAATTCATCGCTCTTTTGATTCAGTTTCCCATAAACTGTGCTTCCAGCAGAATTTACGAGCGTTGAACTAATTCTATTCAAATTATCTCCCACATAAACTGTTAGAGAATCTGCTAAAGGATATTTTTCGGAATAAGAATTATTGACAGGTTTCAAAATCAATTCTGCATCGACAATGGCTCCATTGGTTGATATATTTTTAAACTGCTTTATATTCGGAAAATCAACCCTACAGGCCACACCTGTCCCCGATTGAATATATCCCTGATTGTTGGTCAGTGTACTGGAAAGCTTACCCGTCGAAATGGGAAGGTTTTCAAGAATAGTCCCTGTCTTGTCTGAGGAAATAGAATTGAACTGCTTAGTAGCATCCAAAATTTGAAAATCGATTGTAAAAGGTACTTCATCTGCGTCGGCTTGGTATTTGGAATAATACATTCGAACCTTACTTTCAGAAACACTAAATCCGATAGCGCTGGACGAATTTGAAGTTTCTGGAACTAAAACCAATCCTTTCAAGTATTCTGTAAAAGTATCAAAATCTGTAACCTCTCTTTTTTTGATTTTTTGAAAAAGGGCTTCACCAAACTCTTTGCTCATTTTGATATTAATAGAATCTTTTTGCACAGGTCTTGGCCTATATGATATTGTACCAAGGCTTTCTGGACTGTATGCCAAAGTTGAGTTATTATAAAAATTATCATCCTCGGTATTTGGCTTCACTTTTTGCAACAAACGATGAATATTAAACGTCTGTACTTTTGTTGTATCTCCGTAATAATAACGGTCGTATTTCAGAATCATCGAAATAGAATCGAAAACATAATTGACAGCTTCTGTATCTGAACCAACGCTGGATAATGCATAAATGCTTGTAGAAAGCTGGAAATAACTATCTGATTTTACTTTTCCGAAAATGGGATCTTCATAATTTCCAATTAAAATTCTGCCGCGATTTGAAGTTGCCAGAGAGTCAAAATTTATAGTGGACATATCGACCGTAACAGTATCAATCATAATCACCTTATTGCTTAAAGCCAGATAATCTGACCCAACAGTAAATTCTCCCGTATCGGTATCTGTACCACATGAAAATAAGGTTAGTACAAAAAGCAGTATCAATATAAACTTGTGCATAATTTTATTTTTGAGCAAATATAAATTGCGCACTTTGGCGACACACTATAACATATACTACCGCGCTTTTTTAAGCTACAAATAGCACGAAATGATCTATAACCTGAATTCTATTATCAAATATTAATTCGACTGGAAAAACGCCGATTTTGTCTATCAAAACACGTCATATATATATCTTCTTTTTTTTAAGGGCGCCATCCATCTAATTTTGAGCCAATAAAATAAATAATGAAAGTAAGGTTTTTAATTTGTTCGCTTTTTTTGATTTCATTTTTTGGTTTAAAAGCTCAGGAAAATTTGAGTGCTACTGTAAATTTTAAAACAGAGTCAACAGAAAAGATAAATTTTAATGAAACAGACATTGCAGTTCTTTATCAGAAAAAAATAGGAACAAAAAGCAAAATAGCGAACACATTGGAATATTCTAATTTGAAGGTGAATTACGAATTGAACCCCTATAATTTTTATGCGGATCAAGATCAATTCAACCAAGTTCAAAACAAGTTTGAATATTCATTTGAAATAGCAGAAAAAACCAAATGGCAGTTTTCTATTATTCCTACGGCAAATTTCCAAAGCAAATTGGATTTTTCAGATATTATAGTCTTAGGAAGTTTGGCAATTTCACAGCAGTTTGGTTCACAGTTCAATGTGAGAATTGGAGCTGAAAGAAGTTCAATTTTTGGAGTGCCAAGAATTATACCGATGGTTGCTTTTGATTATAAAATGAACGAGAAAACCGATTTTAGAATTGGATTCCCCGATTCGAGAATTTCTTATTCCAATAATGAACGAAACAAATTTAGCCTGACGAATAGTTTTAACGGAAACTTTTATCATTTAGACGAAACAGCGAAAACAACTGACAATGCCGAAAAAGCAGTTTTATCGCAAATGACATCGGCTCTGGAATACGAAAGAAATGTTGGAGGCAATTGGTTTTTAAATTTTAAAGCGGGTTACGATTTCAACAAAAAATACAATTTACTGGATAACAGCGACCATAAAATATACGACTACAATAGCGGGAATGGCTACGTTTTAGGAATAGGGATCAAATACAAACAATAAATATTAAATACACTATGATTAATCTAAAAAAAGGAATTTTATTCACAGCGCTTTTTTCAAGCCTCTTTTTGATAAGCTGCAGCAATGATAATGATGATGATGATTTGATTGGAAACTGGATTAAAAAATCGGCTTTTGACGGTCCTGCAAGATCTAGTGCTACAAGCTTTGTAATTGGCGATTTTGCTTATGTAGTTGGCGGTTATACCGGAGATGTTTATTTAAAAGATTTATGGGTTTATAACTCAACTGGAGATTATTGGGAACAAAAAGCAGATTTTGGAGGCGTAGGAAGAAGTTCTGCATCTAGTTTTGCCTTAAACGAAAAAGGTTATGTGGGTCTTGGTTACGACGGAACAAACAAACTGAAAGATTTTTATCAGTACGATCCTACTGCAAATAGTTGGACACAAAAAACAGATTTTGCAGGAACAGCACGTTATGCTGCCGTAGGTTTTCAGGTCGGCGGAAAAGCGTATTTTGGAACAGGTTATGATGGAAATTATTTAAAAGATTTTTATCAATATGACGATCAGGCCAATACTTGGACCTTGGTAAATGGTTTCAGCGGAAACAAAAGACGTAATGCGACAGTTTTTACAATTGCAGACAAGGCTTATTTAGTAACTGGAGTAAACAATGGCGTTTATCAGGAAGATTTCTGGGAATTTGACCCATCGACAGATGTGTGGACAAGAAAACGTGATATCGATAAAGATACAGACGATGATTACAGCTACAATGACGATTATGCTATTGTACGTTCTAATGCTTCTAGTTTTTCTATGAATGGTTTAGGATATGTTGTAGGAGGTGAAAACATCAAAACCATTTGGGAATACAATCCATCAACTGATTTATGGACAGAAAGAACTCCAATGGAAGGCGCTACAAGAACAGATGCTGTCGGTTTCGCCATCAATAATCGCGGATTTTACATGTTAGGACGAATTGGCTCTACCTATTTTGATGATGCATGGGAGTTTAAACCATTGGATGAACAAAGTGACGATGATAATTAAGAATAAACAATTCTTCTGGAGTAGCATCCAGAAGAGTTTAATTGTTTTTGCCATTCTTCTTTTTACAGCTTGCGCTAAAAAAGAAATCTTAACAACAGCTTCTTTTCAAACCGATTCTGGCTGGGGCTATACCATTGCCTACAAAGAAAAAGTTTTAATAAAACAATCAGTTATTCCTGTTATAAGCGACACTAAAAGTTTTGAAACAGAAACCGATGCTCTAAAAGTTGCATATCTTGTTAAGCAGAAACTCAAACAAAACTTATCTCCAACGGTAACCAAAAATGAATTAATTTTATTAAAAATAAAATTGTAAATGCAGATCGATACCATTAAAAATACAGGCTATAACAAAATATTATTCCATTGTGCGATATGGATTTTCTTTATTTTGACTTCTTTAATTCAGTTTTACGAAAGTCCATTTAAGATCAATAACGATTTTTATGCGCAGTGGATTACTGGAATTATTTTGTTTTATTTCAACTATTTTTATTTGGTTCCAAATTATTTGCTGCAAAAAAAATACTGGCTTTATTTTACGTTTGCTTTTGTTTTAATTGCTGTATTTATGGTTATCAGGCTACACTATTTTATTCCTGAAATTAGACATTTAAGACCCGAGAATATCGTACATGCCAGATTGGTCCCTCATAATTCTCATGGGCTTTTTGACCCAAAGTTTATGCCTAGAGAACGAATGACAGAAAGAGTAGAAATGAAACAGCCGCTTTTCTTTAAAATTGGGCCTTCATTTTTTTACATTCTTGTTATTACAATCTCTGCCATTATTAGAACATTAACTGAATTTTATAATAATCAGCAAAATAAACTGATTGCCGAAACGCATCGAACAAATACCGAATTAATTTACTTGCGCAAACAAACCAATCCGCATTTTTTATTTAATTCTTTAAACAGTATTTATTCTTTGGCACACAAAAAATCTGATTTGGTCCCTGATGCCATCGTCACCTTGTCTGAACTTATGCGCTATATGCTGTATGAAACTGACAACAAAACGGTGGCTTTAGAAAAAGAAGTTAATTACATTCAGAATTATATCGAACTACAAAAGCTGCGATTAAACAATATTGAAGACATTGTAATTAATGTTCACGGCGATACGAGAAACAAATTTATCGAGCCTCTATTATTGATTTCTTTTGTCGAAAATGCCTTTAAATATGGAACCGATTACAAAGGCGCAGCGCATGTAAAAATCAAAATTCTAATTATGGATAACACTCTTGATTTCTGGATCGAAAATACCATTGAAAATTATGTGAAAGATCCAGAAAATTCGGGAATTGGATTGGTAAATATCCAAAGCCGTCTTGATCTTCTGTATCCGAACGCACACGAACTAACCATTACTCAGGATAACGAATATTACCGAGTTCATTTGAATTTAAAGTTAGACGAAATTAAAACCGCATTACATTAAACAAAACTGATTATGGACAGAAAAAAATTTATCCGAAATGGTATTTTGGGCATTGCCTCATTGGCAACAGCTACCAAATTTTTAGAATCTTGTTCTAAAAGTGACAATGAAGAAACTGACTCGGCTAATTCTGGAGGCGGAAGCTGCAACGTTTCTCCTTCAGAAACAAAAGGTCCGTTTCCGATCAAAACTCCAAGTCAGCTGGTTTTAGAAAACATTAAATCTGACCGCGTTGGAATTGCCTTATTGATTAATTTAAAAATTGAGAACAAAAATAACAATTGCGAACCTCTTTCTGGTGCTTTAGTAGATATTTGGCATTGCGACAAAGATGGAAATTATTCAGAATATGGTGGAACACAAATGCAGCAAACCGATTATACGTCTGTTCATTTCTTGAGAGGAAGACAAACTTCCAATACGAGCGGAGAAGTTTCTTTTATATCAATTTATCCAGGCTGGTACCAAGGAAGAGCGCCTCACGTACACGTAGAAGTTCTGTCAAGCACAGGAAATTCTTTACTGGTAACACAGATTGCTTTTCCAGAAACAATTTCAAGCGAGGTATATTCCAGCACCAATTATGCTGCTCACGGGCAAGCAGATACTGCAAATACGAGAGATAATGTTTTTGCTGATAGCTTAGCCGATGAACTGGCAACCATAACAGGCAATCTTACGGATGGTTTTACACTAACGAAAACCATAACCGTAAACGCATAATTTTGATTAGTTAAACCAGTATTTTATGAAAATTTTAAAACTTAATTTACTGGTTTCAAATTACTTTTGACTGCTAAACAAATTTTAACAAATTAATTCAGAAAAGATGAAATGTGTAATTATTGATGACGAACCTTTAGCTGTAGAATTATTGCAGGATTTTGTCAAAAAAGTAGATACTCTCGAGCTGATAAACACTTTCAATAATGCTATTGATGCCGTTTCATTTATCAATCAGAATAATGTTGATCTGGTTTTTCTGGATATTCAGATGCCTCATTTTTCTGGAATTGATTTTTTAAATACTATAGAAAAAAAGCCTCTGGTTATTTTTACAACCGCCTATTCTGATTATGCTGTCGAAGGATTTAATCTTGGCGCAGTCGATTATTTGGTAAAACCAATTCCGTTTCATCGATTCTTAAAAGCGGTTGTAAGAGCACAGCAAGCTTTACAGCCTTCTGTGTCAAGTCAAACAATTGCAGAAAACAACAATACACCCGAAATTCAACAAGATTTTATGTTTGTTCGAGCCGAATATGAAAATGTAAAATTGAATTTTGCCGATATTCTTTTTATCGAAGGTTTAAAAGACTATGTCAAAATTTACACCACCGACAATAAGTTTACGCTGACTTTGATCAGTTTAATTAAATTGGAAAATTTACTTTCTAGTAAAGGTTTTGCTAGAATTCACAGATCGTATATTATCAATATCAAACACGTAAAATCGATTCAGAAAAACAAGGTTTTAATAAGCGATAAAAGAATCCCAATCAGCGAAAGCTATAAGAATACTTTCTTCGAAAAAATCAACCTCTAATTTTTTAAATTCCAAATAAAAAATTCCAAATTCCAAAACTTGCTGAGCATTGGAATTTGGATTTTTTTTATTGGAATTTTTAAAAATCTATTCTTCTTTGAACCAGCTCGAATACATTACATAATTATTCGAAATGCGTTCGATTTCACCTGCAAAATCAGACTGGTCAATGTCTTTTACTTTTTTGGCAGGAATTCCAGCATAAATTGTTCCCGAAGGTACAACCGTATTTTGTGTCACTACAGAGCCTGCGCCAATTATTGAATTACTTTCTATAACACAATTATCCATTACAATTGCCCCCATTCCGATTAAAACATTGTCGTGAATTGTACAACCGTGCACAATCGCGTTATGCCCAATCGAAACGTTATTTCCTATAATTGTGGGATGTTTTTGGTACGTACAGTGAATTACGGCACCATCTTGTATGTTTACTTTGTTTCCGACTTTAATGAAATGAACATCTCCCCTTACAACAGCATTAAACCAAACACTGCAAGAGGCTCCAAAAGTAACATCTCCAACAATGGTAGCATTTTCAGCCACATAACAATCCTCTGGAATAAGAGGCGATTTTCCGTTTACAGATTTAATCAGCATAAAAATAAATTTAGTTAATAGCAGGACAATTACAGTCGTAACGTGCTTTTCTGCAGAATAAATTAACTCCAAAAGTAATTTGGTGGTATCCTCCAGTATCAAACTTCACATCTCCCATAACTTGAGAATACGTATAAGCGAACATAAAATTCTTGAAATTTACTCCAATAATAGGAGTAAAATATTGCAGTTTTTGAGTTGATACACTATTTCCTGAAATATATTGCGCTCCGTCAAAAGCTCTTCTGTAGGATAACGCAGCCCAAAGACTTCCAAAATCCATATTTCTGTAGGCTTTCATATTCAAATCGAGTGTTTTTCCTTTCGTTTGGTCAAACAACTGAAAAAGAATCGAAGGCTCCCAAGTCCAATTAGTATTTTTACCAAACACATAACCAGCACTCAATAAATATTTTCTCAAATTATTATTCTCATAATCTGAATATAAGTCTTTTCTAGTCTGTATCAAGCCCTGAACCGTTGCATGTGCATAAAAATCCAAATAATTATAAGATGCGCCGACATCCATCGTAAAATAGCTATCGGTAAGGACAGAATTAGAAATAAGGGGATCTAAAGTAGGCCCAAATTTTGTTTCGTCTAACTGATTTTGCATTACGCCTCCGCTAATACCAAACGACAATTGATTCAAGTCTATTTCATCTCTCGAAAAAAGTATATGATGCGCATAAGTAAGCTTTAGCCCTTTTTGAGAATGATAACCGTTTTTATCGTTAAAAAGAATAATTCCGGCACCAGAACGTTCTCCTAATCTTCCGTTAAAACTTAAAGTCTGCAATGCTGGAGCATCTTCCTCTCCAAACCACTGTTTTCTGGCTGTTAATCTGATCTTGGCGCAGTTTGCAGCACCTGCCATTGAAGGGTGTATTAAGTAATAATTATCAGACAAATAATCCGAATAAACAGGTATTCCCTCTTGCGAATAAGAGTAAGAAACAGTAATGAGAAAAATTAATAAAACCTTGATTTTAAATTTCATAAAGGCAATTTTGTTTCTATATTATTTTCACTCTTGCAATTTAACACGATTTATTTGAAAAGAGTCTTAATTATTTCATTAAAAAATCAAATATAGCCATTAGTAGAAAATAACTTTAGTAAATTTGCAAAAAATATATAATCATGACTAAAATCACTATAAAAGAGACCCAAAATCCAACTATATTAAAGTTTGAATTTGAAGACTTTATTACTCAAAATCAAAACTTTGAGTTCAAAAATATTGACGAAGCGCAAGCTTCTCCCCTAGCGCAGCAATTGTTCTATTTACCGTTTGTTAAGACCGTTTATATCTCTGGAAATTTTATAGCTATCGAAAGATACAGCATTGTAGATTGGGACGATGTAAAAGATGCTGTTGCAGAGCAAATAAGTGCTTTTGTTGACAAAGGTGGCGTTATCATCAAAATTGATGAAACTAAAACAAAAAAACAGCCTATTACAGTATACGGAGAAACTACTCCAAATCCTTCTGCGTTGAAATTCGTAGTAAGCAGAATGCTGACTCGTAATGCCGTAGAATATAAAAACATCGATCAGACTGCTTCTTCTCCGCTAGCTCAGGAATTATTTAAATTCCCTTACGTGAAAGAGATTTTTATTGACGAAAACTATATTTCTGTTACTAAATATGAAATCAATGACTGGTCTGAAATCACTTTAGAACTAAGAACTTTTATTAAACAGTTTATCGAAAACGGAGGAACTGTTTTGGACGAAAGTCTTATCCAGACTGCTACAAAAAATGAAGTTACTAAAGATGAAGCTTTTGATAAACTGGATGTTACTTCTCAGCAAATCATCAATATCTTAGAAGAATATGTAAAACCTGCAGTAGCTGCTGATGGTGGAAACATTGCTTTTGAATCTTATAACGAAGATGATAAAACAGTAAAAGTATTGCTTCAAGGTGCGTGCAGCGGTTGCCCTTCATCTACTTTTACCTTAAAAAGCGGTATCGAAAACATGTTAAAAAGCATGCTAAATGATGAAGCTATTAAAGTAGAAGCGGTTAATGCTTAATTCCCTTAAAAATATAATATGAAGCGTCTCTTTGAGACGCTTTTTTTTACTTAATTTTTTTAGCAGAATTAAATGGAAAATCTAGAGTGCCTTCATTAGCATTATATTTTTTACCATTTACTTCAAAAGACATTAACCTGCAAGTAATTGCCCATCCCCCCATTGTTCTTCCCATAGTATCAACTTTCATTTGCATATTCATAATTTCAAATACCAAAGAATCATCGAGCACAATCTTATAATTATACTTTACATTTAAATGATCAGGGATATCATTAAAAAAAATATTAAGTTTTCCATCTATTATGTTAGCATGTCTTAAATCGACCACTTTAAAAAAATCTTTATTTTCTGAATTTTTCTCAAAAAAATATAGATTCCCTTTTTGAGGCAAATAGTTACTTTCTCTAGGAAAGGAAAACGTATTACTAATTTGTCCATCATTATTACAATCAACTTTTTCTTTACAAGAGATAAAAATTATTGAAAAGAAAAAAAACAATAATTTTGAAAATAAACTATTGTGCTTCAATATAGCCATAATAATTACTTTTAAAGGATTTAACACTGAGTCCATCTACTAATGGTTTTGTAATAAATCGAGATTTTAATGGATTTTCTCCCCATGTATATATCTTAAATTTGATATGTTTTACGTTATCTAAATAAATTGTTGTTTGTTTATTAATATCCAAAAACTGCAACCCTCCTTCATAAACAATCCAGTGAGAATTATTTCCAATGCTCACAAATGAATTATAATTTGATTTATCATCTATCATTTCAGCATCTATCATCAATAAAATAGTTTTTCCCAGTTTATATAGTCTATCTATTTCCAATAATTCTTCCAAATCGCTGTTTGAAAAATAGTCATGAATTCTTGCGGATATAATTCTCTTTTTGTTATTAATAGAATTAAAACTTAGTCCATGCGCTTTAGCATTGGTAAAACCAGCAACTTCTTTACACATTCGGGTAAGCAAGTCAGGCCAGTTTACAGCTTTCAACATATCAATATTTCCATTTTCAAAACCATTGTAAACAAACTGGCTGTTTAAGCTTTCTTTGCTGCGAGTTGTGGCAAGAACAATCCAGTCTATTTCGTACATTCCCATAGATATATAATCAGAGTCTGTTGGTTTAGTCTCATACATGTTTAGAGCTTTTTCGTGAGGTCCTATCACATAACTGCCTATTGCATATTCTCCAGTTCTAAAAAGTTCTTTAGCAAGTTTTTCATAAGCTTGTGGGTCGCGTTTAATCATTGCATAATAGAGTGCCGCCATTCCACATAACGAACTGCCTCCTTAATCAATTTTCCAAGGATCTTTAACACGGTTTTTATCTGATCATCAATTTTAGATCTATCAAACCACCTAAACCTATTATGCATCCAAACCTTAAGTTCTGCTTCTCGTTCTGGATATCTTAAATAAGCTCTTACATAAACAAAACGACCGCACAATTCATTATTATTAATGGTCAAAGTTATATAGTCTCCTTTTGCTGTCAACCGAATTTCGACCCAGCTATTTTGAGACAAATCATGGTATTTGACCATCCATTTTATCCAGTCTTTGTTTTGCGGCGCATGACTGATATAACTTTTTACCTTGATTTCATAAGAATTACCGTAGATAAAACCTTTCTGCAGACCTCCGCTCAAATCGTTGGCAGAACCATCATCAAGACCGGTAATTATCTCAATCTCTTTTATGCCATTAATTAAAGGCGGATCTTGCGGTTCTCCATACGTTACACCATTTTCTTCTCCGGTTTCTGTTATGGATAGAGCTGAAGTAAAAACGATATTTTCTTCCGAATACATATTATAATCGCCACCAACTATTTCTGTCATGTTGCCTTTTACATATCGTATTCTGCTCATAATTAGTCTGATTCTGAATTTAAAACAAAAGTGTTTTCTTACTTTTTATAAATTTAGATCAAAGCTTCAGAGTCAATTATCTACTAAAAGTTTTTTTGTATTAAAATAAGACATAGCATGTTTCTCGTTTTTTTTAATATCGGATGCGTTTTTTAGTTAATACTTTTTGAACATTACAGTTTAGTAATCAATTATTTATCATTAAAAAATGAGTTACTTCTAAATTTTAACTAATATTGTGTTCTTAACCAATTAATTAACAACCATGGGATTATCTTCATTTTTTAAAAATTTATTTGGCTCAACCAAAGAGTCTGTAACTGAATTGGCCAATAATGCCGAAAGTACTTTTGAACAAGCTAAAGAAGCTGCCGCACCGTATATCGAGAAAGCCGAAGCTTTTGCAGAAGAAACAATTGAAAAAGTAAAAGAAGTTTCGGAACCTATCATCGATCAGGCTGCAGATTATGCTGAAAAAGCACAAGAAACGGTAAACGAATATGCAGACAAAGCGGCCAAAGTGGTAAATGATGCAGTTGATACTATTAAAGAAAAAACAGCTTCTTTTGCAAACGAACCTGCAGAAACTACTTCTTCTGAAACTGTTGTCGATGTAAGCGAAAAACCCGTTACAGAGGCTTAACAAACAATAAAAACTAGGTCAAAGCATAAACTGATATTTCTAATAATATAAAATATATTTATATTTGCAGCACAAACACCACCTTCTCCCTATGAGAAGGTTTTTTTATTTTAAAAATTATGAATCTCGATCCCGAACAAGTAAGTAAATACGTTACTAGATTTATTAATATTTTGGTAGATTATTCGCCAAAATTAATTTCTGCTTTTTTAATCTTATTTGTTGGTTTATATGCCATCAGATTGATTAATCGAATTATTAAAAAAATAATGATCAAGCGAGATCTTGATCCGACGCTGACAAAATTCTTATCGGACATTTTACTGTGGGCGTTACGAATATTATTGTTTGTAACCTTCATTTCCAAATTAGGAATTGAAACTTCATCATTCGTCGCTATTTTAGGAGCTATGGGTCTTGCAGTTGGTTTGTCATTGCAAGGATCACTTTCTAATTTTGCTGGAGGAATGCTTATTATTGTTTTTAAACCATTTAAAGTGGGAGACACGATAGAAGCGCAAGGTGTTATCGCAACAGTTCTTGAAATCCAGATTTTTGTAACCAAAATGCTTACTGGAAATAATCAGACTGTATTTGTTCCTAATGGTTCTTTATCTAACGGAAATATCATCAATTACTCGATGCAGGGAGAAAGAAGAGCTGATTTGACTTTTGCAATTTCTTATGATTCAGATATCAGAAAGGCTAAAGAAATTCTTCTGGAGGTTCTGGATAAAAATCCTAAAGTATTAAAGACTCCTTCGCCAGAGGTTTTCGTAAAAAATCTATCGGCAAGTTCTATTGATTTTGCTGTTCGTCCTTGGGCAAAAAATGCCAATTACGGAGCTGTATTTTCTGAAACTCTAGAAAATTGCAAAATAGCTTTGGATGAAGCTGGAATCTCAGTTCAACCGTATACTATACAGAAATAGTACTTATCAGTGTTATTGAAATTGAAAATTTAATTTTAACACAAAGACGACAACAAAGAGAAAAATATTTCTTTCACATAGTTCAACTATGTGTATTTAAATAAGTGAAACGCCTTTATTTAAGTTTCTAAAACTATGTTTCTATGTGTTTAAAAGCAATTTCGTCTAAGTAAATTATTATTGTTTCTTTGGCGGAGCAATCATAAAATCTTTCAAATAATAAGGTTCAAAATAAGCGACATCTACAGTGTCGCTTTTTTGATATTTATCAAAACTGATTTTACTCATTGCTTGAGCTGAAGGGTATTTTATATTTTCTAAAAAAACAAAGTTGTCTTTAATCAAAACTGGCTTGCATTTATCGGCACAATCGCCAACAAAGTAAAGCTTGTCTGTATATTCCTGAAATGAATTTTCGTCAATAATCTCCGCTTTAATAGCTCTCTCAAGCGTTAAATCTGAATTAAAAATAGCGCTGTAAACTTCCATACGGCGTGCGTCTAACATCGGTATGATTTTCCCATCTGCAACTCCTGCCTCAGAAGCCAAAGTCTGCAAGGTATCTACAGCAATTAACGGAATATTTAAAGCATAGCACAAACCTTTTGCTGCCGAAACACCAATTCTCAAACCCGTATACGATCCTGGTCCCTGACTAACTGCAACAGCTTTTAATTCATGCACAGAAATACCTGCTTTTGCTATTACTTCTTCAATAAAAACATGAAGTTTTTCGGCATGCGAATATCCTTCATCTGACAATTCGCTGCAAACAATGGTCTGGCCATCTTTTGCAATAGATACAGAACAATTTTTAGTAGCCGTTTCGATATTGAGAATAAAAGACAAAATATGTAATTTTTAAATATTAATTATTTTTTTATGAACTAAAAGAAGCCGAAGGTTTTAAAACTAGCTTCGGCTTCTTTTAGCTTAAAATATGATTATTTTTTTGGAGTTTCAGCTTTCTTAAGTTTTACCTTATCTCCAGAATTTAGTTCTTTAGAAACTGTGGTATATGGACCTGTAATCACGACATCGCCAGGTTTTAACCCAGACATTACTTCGATATTAGTATCGTCCTGAATTCCAGTTTTAATGACTCTAATTTTAGCTTTGTCTCCAACTTTAACAAAAACACATTCGAATTTTTTATCGCTTTTTGGAGCTGCTTTTTTATCTTCATTTGGATCTTCAACTTTAAAATCTTTTACAGCTGTAGTATCCGATTTCACTACAACAGAACTAATTGGCACTGCCAAAACATTTGTTTTTGTTGTGGTAATAATATCAACCGTAGCGGTCATTCCTGGTCTAAAAGGAGAATAAGTACTTGGTTTTCCTTCTAATAAATCTTGATAAGAGTCTTTTAAAATACGAACCTTAACTTTAAAATTAGTTACCTGATCTGAAGTCAAAGTGGTGCTTGCAGAATTTGAAATACTGGTTACAATTCCTTTGAATTTCTTTTTCAAATAAGCATCAACTTCCACATTTGCTTCGTCGCCTATTTTTATTTTTACGATGTCATTTTCGTTTACGTCAACTTCAACCTCCATATTATTCAGGTTGGCAACACGAAGAAGCTCAGTTCCGGCCATTTGCTGCGTTCCCAAAACTCTTTCTCCCAACTCTACGTTTAAGACAGAAATAGTTCCGTCTGCAGGAGAATAAATTGTTGTACGTCCTAAGTTATCTCTTGCTTCACTAACAGAAGCCGAAGCACTCTGAACGTTATAATAGGAGTTTTGTTTCGTTGCTTTTGCCACTTCAAAAGATGCAATTGCTTTGTCCCAATCTGATCTCGAAATTACACCTTTGTCATAAAGGGTTTTATTACGTTCGTAATTGGCTTTTGCTTCTTTGTAACTAGCCTCAGACTGTGTTAATCCAGCTTTAGATCCAGACAAATTAGAAACCGAACGATTGTAACTTGAAGTATATAAATCGGGATTGATTTTAACTAATAAATCTCCTTTTTTTACAACTTGCCCTTCTTTTACATTCAATAATATGATTTCTCCAGAAACTTCAGGTGAAATTTTAACCTCGATTTCAGGCTGAATTTTACCTGTCGCCGAAACGGTTTCAACAATTGTAGAAGCCGTTACTTTTGCAATTTCTACTTCTTTTCCTTCATCTTTACTTCCTATTATTCCACCATTTTTAAGAGCCACTAAAGCAATGATAAGTATCAACACACCGCCTAATAAGAAATAAACTGTTTTTTTTGACATAATAGATTATTTTGTAATAATTGGAACAATTGGAATTCCGAAATAAAACTCTAATATTTTAATTTTGAACATGTAATCGTACTTCGTTCTGATAACATCAGACTGCGCATTGGTCAATAATGTTTGAGCTTGTGTGAAATCGAATGAATTCATTAAACCAACATCATATTTTTCTTTTGCGTAATTGTAAGCCTGCTGTCTTGCTTCTAATGTTACTGTAGATGCTTCAAACGTATTTAAAGCCGCTTTAGCATCTGTAAAAGCTGTATAAACATTACGTTGCAAATCTAAACTTTTTTGCTCTAAATCTATTTTAGATTTTTCTAAACTTACTTTGTTACGTTCTACATTATTTCGTACTGAGAAACCATTGAAGATAGGCACTGAAAGCTGAAATCCGAAAGATTGTCCTTTATTATCTCTAAATTGGTCAAAAATTGGATCTGCTTTTCCTAAAACAGGCGTGAAATTATTCTGTAAAACTGCTTGATTAGTTCCTTCAACAAATCCAATCTGAGAAGTTGGATTTGCCGTATTTGGTGTTGACCCTGTTATAATATCAGAATAACTTGCTCTCGTATTAAAGTTGTAGAAAGCACTTAAGGTTGGCTGATACGCTCCTTTAGCGATAGCAACGTTTTTTTCTGCAATTTCCAGATTTGTCTGGGCTAGTTTTAACTCTGTTCTCGTTTCTTTAGCCTTATTATAGATTTCTACTGGTGTCTGTGCCAGTATATTGTTTTCATCTGCCACTTTAGTATCATCTACAACATCAAAATCTGCAAATTCTTTCAATTGTAAAAGCTGAGCTAAACTCAATTTAGAAATCAATAAATTATTTTCAGAGACTGCAATATTTTGTTTGTCTGTTGCAACAGTTGCTTTCAAATCGAATAAATCTCCACGCGGAATAGTTCCTGCATTTACCATTTCTTCAGAACGCGCAAATCGTTTTTCATCAATTATCAACTGTTCCTTTTTAACTTTTAAATCTTCTTTATTAGATAAAATCTGCAAAAAAGCGCTGGCAACATTTAAAGAAATATCTTCTTGCATTTTTAGCAGCTGATACTGAGAAGAAATGATGCTTAATTTTGCTCTCCTCATAGTATTTTGATTCTGCAAACCTTTATATATATCTACTCCAGCATTTAATCCTACAGAAGAATATTGTGTAGTTGAATTACGCAAAATACCTGTTGTAACATCCTGGTTCAAACCAATGTTCCAAGAGTGAGAAGCATTTCCGTTTACAGATGGAAGGTAATTTCCTAAAGCACCTCTTTTATCGATTTCAGCATTTTTTACATCTAATTCAGATAGTTTTACAGTGATATTATTTTCAAGAGCATATCTAACACACTCTTCTAAAGTCCATTGCTTTGATTGTGCCTGTCCAGTTAATCCGAAACCGAATAACATTGCAATAACCAGACTATTATATTTGTTTATTTTCATATACTTTTAATGAAGGCGCAGTAAACCGAACTACGCAAATTTAACATTTTTAAAACCAAAAAGGTCCTTAAACCTTCAAATTAGATTATTTTTTTTCTTTGTCTCCTTCGTTAATCAAGCCTTGATTCCAGATTTTAATTTTATCTGTATCATTTACACCGCTTTTAACTTGAACATAGATTCCGTCACTAACTCCAAGAACCAAATCTCTTCTTTGAAATTTCTGTGGAGCAGTTTCAACTTCTACATAAGGCTTTTGTGTTTTTTTGTCAAATTGAACCAGAGATTCTTTTATTGCCAGAACTTTTTCTGCTTTCTCCAAAATGATTGAAGCATTAGCACTTAAACCTGCTCTAATAAAAGTATCGCCTCTGTTAACCATTTGCGCTTTTATTTCAAATTGGATTGCACCATTTTCGGTAACTCCTTTTGGAGCAATATAATTTAAAACAGCATCAAACTTTTTATTTTCGATGGCACCAATTGTAATTTCAATCGGCATTTTTTCTTTAATTTTCCCAACCTCAGATTCATCAATTTTTCCAATAAAAATCATTCTTCCAACATCGGCAACACTTGCAATTGTTGTTCCTTCATTAAAATTATTACTTTCGATAACTTGGTTTCCTACTTTTACAGGAACATCTAGCACCATTCCGTTAACTGTAGAACGAATTAAAGTATTAGCATAGTTTCCTAAAGATGAAGTTGTTCCCGTTTTAACAATATCCAAACTTTGCTTTGCAGCCAAATAAGTTTGTTTCGCCTGATTATATGCTACTTGAGCCGCATCAAAATCATTTGCAGAAATTACATCTTTTTCAAACAATGTTTTCTGTCTCTTATAAAGCTTTTCTTGATTGTCTAAAGCAATTTTCGCTGTCGTCACTTGATTTTGTGTGCTGCTTACATTTGAAACATTTGCCACCACTCTAATTTTGGCAATCATATCACCAGCTTTGATTTTTTCTCCAGCTTTGATATACACTTCTTCAATAATACCTGAAATATTTGGCTTGATTAAAACCTCTTCGTCAGGCTGAATATTCCCCGTCGCAATAGTATTTTTTACGATGGTTTTAATTTCTGCTTTTTCCGTTTTAAATACAATCGGCGATTCTTGATTTTTAGCATACAAATAGTAAAGTGCGCCAAAAAAAACAACTGCAATAAATATTAAAATGGTTACGGTTACTCCTTTTTTCATTTGTTTTTGGTTTAATCGATTTATTTTGATTGATAATTTATTCTGATCTTAATGCATCTACAGGTTTAACACTAATAGCAGTCTGCGCCGGAATAAAACCTGCAAGCAGTCCTGAACCTACTAATATTAATAATGCCACAAATACAACTCTCAAATCTACGCTAGGATTCGCAAACATAGTGTCGCTTCCTGGCGGCATGGAATCTAATGCCATATTTAAAAGCGCTATAATCCCTGTTGCAACAGCAATACCGAGCATTCCTGAGATAATGGTTAAAAATATAGATTCTAATAATATTTGCCCTCTAATTGCCGCAGGAGTTGCTCCCAAAGCTCTTCTAATTCCGATTTCTTTTGTTCGTTCTTTCACTACAATCAGCATGATATTAGAAATCCCAATTACTCCCGAAATCAAAACTAATGTTCCAACAAAGTAAGCAATTACTTGCAGAATATTAAACAGACTTTGCACTTTATTAAATTGTTCGTACAGGTCAAAATTTCCTACGGCACGATCATCTGTAGGATTCACAGAATGCAGTGCTTTAATGATTTCTAATATTTTAGGTTTTAATTCCGTTATAGACGATTCATCATTTGCTGTCAGAGCCATCCATCCTACTTTATCGCCATAATTAAAGGCCTGCTGAAAAGTAGTAAACGGAATAAAAATATTTTTTTGATCCTGTTCTGCATTTCCACCTTGCTGTTTGGATTTATAAACTCCAACCACCATAAAGTTGATACCGTTAATTTTGATATAAGTCCCTACACATTCTTCTTCTTTACCATAAAGCTCGCTAATTACACCTTTACCAATTACAGCAACTTTTCTTCTTCCTTCAATATCCTGCTGATTTACAAAACGGCCTTTGATAATATCCATAGGCTGTTGTTTAATCAATTCTGGATAATCTCCATAAATGGTAAAAGCAGAAGTTTTGGTTCCTCTCACCACATTATTGGTTCCGTTAAAATCTCCCAGCTGATTTCTAGGAGAAACATACAATAAATCTGGAATCGCTTGCTTTAGTGCAGCCACATCGCTGTTTCTAAAATCATAACGTCGTGTTTTTGGCAAACCTTTGTACGCTTTTGATGTTGTCTGGCTCCACATAAACATGGTATTTGTCGCAATTCCGTCAAAACCTTTTTTCACACCGTTTTCCAGTCCTTTTCCGGCAGCAAGCAATATTACTAAAATGAATATTCCCCAAAATACCCCAAAAGCAGTTAGAACCGTTCTGAAGACGTTTGCTGTTAAAGCCTGTAATATTTCGTCCCAATTATCTTTACTAAACATAATTATTCGTCTCTAAGTGCTACAATAGGTTTAATTTTGGCTGCTCTGTAGGCTGGAAAAAATCCCGCCATAGCTCCCGCAAATACTAGCAGGATTAAAGTGGTTAAAGCCACACCGAAATCTACTTCTGGATTTCTGAAAAATTCGCTTTCTACCATCGGGCCAACAAATTCTAATAAAAGCAGACTTCCTAGCAAGCCCACAAAACCAGCAATTGTCGTAATAAAAATAGACTCGTGAAGGATCATCGAAATAATCGAAAAAGGTGAAGCTCCCAATGCTTTTCGGATACCGATTTCTTTGGTTCTTTCTTTTACAATAATAAGCATGATATTACTCACACCTACCACACCTGCAATAATGGTACAGATACCAACCCACCAGAAAAAGATTCTGATATATAAGTTCAAATCGTAAAATTGTTTGGCATCTTTAACAGAATTATAAACTCCCACACCTCCATCATCTTCAGGAGCCACCACATTTTTACTCTTTAATAAATCTTTTAAATCTTGCGTAAATTTTTCTGACTGCGCCAAAGCTTCATCATAATTGTCTGTCTTTTTTAAAGTAAAAAACAAGTTGCTGATCTTATCGCCTCCACCAAAAGTTTTCTGAACTGTAGTTAACGGCAAATAAGCACGAGTCTCTTCTCTTTCTCCTCCCGGATCTGTAAAGACTCCAACTACTTTAAAATTAATGTTGTTTATTAGAATTTCCTCTCCGATTGCATCCTTGTCTTTCAGCAGATCGTTTTTCAATTTCATTCCAATAACCGCCACTTTTGCATTACTTTCTATATCCTTAGCATTTACATAACGGCCTTGAACTATGGTTAAGTTTTCTATTCCACCATAATCTGGATTTACACCTCTAAACTGGTAACTTCCTGACTCTTTGCCGTAAGCAAAAGGCTGCCCCCAATAATTATTGGTTGAAGCTCTCAAATCTAATTTATCTTCAAATTTTTGTACCGATTGATTGTAATCGCTATTGCGAAATTGAATTTGTCTTCCTGGGTTTAATCCTTTGTATTCTTTAGTAGTGGTTCCAGACCAGACCTCAATGATTCCTGCGGCATCTCGTTCAAATTGTTTTTCAATTCCGTTTTGCAGACCTTTACCTGCACCGAGAAGAATTACCAAAATAAAAATTCCCGAAGCCACAGAAATTCCCGTTAAGAATGTTCTTAAACGGTTTTTAGAAATGGCCTCAAATATTTCCTGCCAGCGTTCAATATTAAACATAAGACGAAGCTCTAACTTGTTCTACTTTTTTATCATCGATAATTAATCCATCTTTTAGGACTACATTTCTTTTGCACATTGCAGCAATATCAGGTTCGTGTGTAACAATCAAAATTGTTTTTCCTTCATCATTAATTCCTTGAATCAATTCCATAACTTCATAAGAAGTTTTAGTATCCAAAGCTCCAGTCGGCTCATCGGCAAGCAATACTTTCGGGTTCGAAGCCAATGCTCTTGCAATAGCAACACGCTGTTTCTGACCTCCAGAAAGTTCATTTGGCAAGTGATGAACGTGAGTTCCTAAGCCCACTTTTTCCAAATATTTCATTGCTATCTCGTAACGTTCCTTTCTTTTTACACCTTGATAATACAATGGCATAGCAACATTGTCTAATGCAGTTTTGTAATTTATTAAGTTAAAAGACTGAAAAACAAAACCTAAAAATTTGTTACGATATTTTGAAGCAATTGTTTCATTTAATTTCTTAATTGGCGTTTTGTCTAAAATATAACTTCCAGAATCGGCTTCGTCCAAAATCCCTAAAATATTAAGAAGTGTCGACTTACCCGAACCCGATGAACCCATGATCGCAACTAATTCTCCTTCTTCTATATTAAAATTAATTCCTTTTAACACGTGTAATTCTGAACTTCCCATCTTATAGGATTTGTGTAAATCTTTAATTTCGATCATGGTATTGTTAAATTTTTTAGACAATAATAACATTTTTATTAAGTAATTTATGATAATAAAAAGTTAATAATTTTGTTACCTATTTTGTATTAGACTTGCTTTTTTACTTATTGTTACACTTTTTTAATAAAATATCATAGTTTTCGTAATTTTACCTTGTCTTAAAAATTCATACTAAATGAAGCTTACTTCTATAATTTCAATGTTTTCGGTGCTTGCCGTACTCACAAGCTGTTCTTCGACACAAAAATTAGAAACCTTAAAACCAGAACCAGATGATGCGAGTCCGCTAGTTTATGACAACAGTCCGTCGTTCATCAATCTTCCTATTACAATAAAATTAAATGACATTGAAAATCAGACCAATGCTTTTCTTAACGGATTAATTTATGAAGATACTAATATCGAAGACGACGATATTGAAATGAAAATCTGGAAACAAGCTCCGATCAAAATTCAAAATGATTCTGCTAATCCTGATAAACGAATTAAAACCATTTTGCCGCTTAAAGCGAATATCAAATACAGAATCGGCACAAAGAAATTAGGAGTCGAATTGTACGATGTGAGAGAATTTAATTTGAACGGAACTATTACTTTATCCAGCGAAACAGCTTTGACCAACTGGAAACTCAGTACAAAAACTGAATTTAAATCGATCGATTGGAGTGAAACACCGACTATGAACGTTTTTGGCAAAAACATGCCGATTACTTATTTAATAAATCCTGCGATTTCTATTTTTAAAAATAAACTAGAAAAGACAATAGACGAAGCAATAGAAAAATCAATGGATTTTAAACCGAATGTTCTTCAGGCGGTCGAAAAAATCTGCACGCCATTTCAAATGAGCGACACTTATGAAAGTTGGCTTCGCATTGTTCCTGTCGAAATTTATTCTACAAATGCCAAACTTAAAAACGATTCTTTCCTGTTAGATATGGGTATGAAATGCAATATGGAAACCATCGTTGGAAAACAGCCAGAATCTAAATACAATGCCAGTAAAATTGTTTTAAAACCTGTTGCCAAAATCCCAAATCAAATTTCTGCCAATATTGCCGCGATTTCGAGTTATGTTGATGCTTCTAAAATTATGACCAAGAATTTTGCAGGCCAAGAATTTGGCTCAGGAAGCAAAAAAGTAACGGTTAAAAATGTTTCAATTTGGCATAAAGACGGAAAAATGGTTATCGCATTAGATGTTTTAGGATCTATAAACGGAACGCTTTATTTAAATGGATTTCCTTCATACAACGCACAAACCAAAGAAATTTATTTCGAAAAACTAGATTACGTTTTAGACACCAAAAGCAAATTGATGCGAACAGCCAACTGGCTAGCTCAAGGATATGTTTTAAGAAAAATGGAAGAAAGCTGCCGTTATTCAATCCAGCCCAATCTGGAAGAAGGCAAAAAAAGCATGGCTTCTTATTTAAAGAATTACTCCCCAATGCCTGGTGTATTTGTAAACGGAAAAATGGAAGATATTCAGTTTGATAAAATTCAATTGACCAATCAAGCCATAATTGCATTCATCAAAATAAACGGGACGGTGAATGTTTCGGTAAACGGACTAAAGTAAAAAAAAGCTGTGTAATTACACCGCTTTTTTCTTTTTAGAATACATTCGATAAATCAAATATCCGATTATTAATACCAGTAAGTACGGAATTACCATTAAGTAAACAATTCCATCATTTACTGCTTCAGCCTTTTTAGTATTAGAATCTCCTCCTAAAGCCGCACGGCACATAGCGCATTGAGCATTTGCAGAAATTCCAATTAAGAAAATACAAATTCCAAAAAACATCTTTTGTAATTTGGAATTTGCCTTTTGAATTTTATTTTTAGTGTACATAATATGGCGAAATCATTAAGTAAACCACTACTCCCGTTACAGCCACATACAGCCAAAGCGGAAAAGTGATTTTAGCTATTTTTCTGTGTCTATCAAAACGCTGTGCAAGCGCTCTTACATACGTGATTAAAACAAGAGGAATAATAGCAATTGACAATAAAATATGTGTTACAAGAATAAAGAAATAGATATAACGTATAGCACCTTCTCCACCAAACTTCGTAGAATCTGAAGTCATGTGATACGCAACATACATTACCAAAAATGCAACAGACAATGCAATAGCCAAAGTCATTAATCGCTCGTGAAGTTTTTGTTTTCCATTCTTTATAGCCAAAACAGCCACAACCAAAACTACAGCTGTAAAACCGTTAATTGTAGCATAAATTGGAGGCAACATTGATAATGGCTCAACATTATAACCGAAATCTTTAAGTTTAACTCCAAACAAAATTGCCACAACAACCGGAATTACAATTGAAACCGCAATAATGAATTTATTATATTTTTTTTCTAAGGTATTATCTTCCATTTTTTATTCTTCTAATAAATTTTTAATGTCTTGCTGAATATCTCTTACTCCTTTTTTATCTAAACCATCATAATAGATACTCGGATTTCCAAATTCGTCTTTTCTACAACGAATATTCCCGTCTTTATCAATAAGAGCAAAAAGACCAGAATGCTCAAATCCGCCGCTTACTTTATCATTTTCTCCAGCGTATAGATTAAATCCTTTATTTGACAAATCCATAATTACGTTTCTGTCTCCAGTCAAGAAATTCCAGTTAGAAGATTTAACCCCAAGCAATTTTGCATGATCTTTTAAAACCTGAGGTGTATCATGTTTTGGATCGATTGTAATAGAAACAATTCCAAAATTCGGATTTCCAAAAAAAGTCTTTTCAATCTCCAACATACTCATGTTCATCTTTGGACAAATAGACGGACAAGTTGTAAAGAAGAATTCTAAAACATATACCTTTCCTTTATAGGTTTCATTTGAAATTTTGACATTATCCTGATTCGTCAATTCGAATTTTGGAGCCGGTCCAATTGTCAAAAGTTTAGCTTCTTTTGAAGATTTGGCTCCCACATTATCCAAACGGTTTCCTTTTACAACGTCACCGTTTTTAACTCGATCAACAATTTTAGGAATGGCGTAAATCCCAAAAATCAGAATGATAAAAGAGATTCCTATATATGATTTGTTTTTAAACATTATAAATGATTTTAAAGTTGCTTTGTAGCGTTGTGATTCTTCTTTAAAGCTGCGCGGTATTCGTATAAAATGATTTTGAAGTCATCCAGCATTTCATTACTCAACTCAGACGGGTGAAAGGTGTCATATCCCTCTTTATAATCTTTTTGTTCTTTTCTTCCTCTAAGATTTCTTTCTTTATCGATAATGTAAACATTAGAAGTTCCAAGATTTTCATTTAATTTACCTTTCAAATGCAATCCATCATAAAACTTCTGGATTTCTTCTTTTGAAGCAAATACGAAATTCCAATTTTTAACATCCGTAAAAGGAGATAAAGCATCAACTATTTTTTGAGCTTCTTTTTCAGTTCCTATCGGACACAGAACCACAAACTGAAGATCTTCGAATCCGTTATAACGTTTATAGATCTTTTCATTTAGATTAAAATAATTCCCTCTATTTTCCAGAATATTTGTGCCGGCAAAACCTAATACGGTAATCTTTTTATCTAGGGAGATTTTTTTTCCATTTAATGAATTCCAATCTCCAAAATCAGGCACTTTAGATGTTATTACAGGAAGAGTTGTAAAACTATTTACGCCAGAAGCAAAAAACAAATATGCTACAATTGGCAACACAAAAAGTACAAAGAGAACTATATTTTTTTTCATTGTAGTAACGGAAAGTTATTGAGGTACAAAAATAAAAAAATCCCGATGTTATCGGGACTCTTTTCGAATTAATATCATGTTAAAAATTCCATTTAATAGTAGAATCTTTAAAAACCCCATAAATATAATGTCCTTCTGTTAACAGAATAAACAATAAATATAAAACTAGGAAGATAACAGGAGAAACTACAGACCATCTAAGGCTGCTTTTTTCACCTTCCATGTGCATAAATGCCCATACAATATAATAAGCTTTGAAAATTGTTAGGATATAGAAAATCCAGTTTAACAAATTCAAACCAACAAAATGTGTAAATTCTAATGACGCAGGTTTGTAGATACCTAAGATAACTTCAACCGTAGTTACTAATGAAAGTAATCCGAAAACAAACCAGATTCTTTTTGTATTTGATACGTGCTCGTGTGACATAATAATTAAATTCTAAAATTAAACTAGGTAGAAAACTGTAAATACAAATACCCAAACTAAATCTACGAAGTGCCAGTATAATCCAACTTTTTCAACCATTTCGTAGCTTCTTCTCTTCTCGTAAGTACCTAATAATACATTAAAGAAAATAATGATATTGATAATAACTCCAGAGAATACGTGGAATCCGTGGAAACCTGTAATAAAGAAGAAGAAATCAGCAAATAATTTATTACCGTACTCGTTTCTGATCAAGTTAGCACCTTCTACAACATATTTAGCAGTTGCTAAATGTTTTTCAGACTCTTCTCTTGATAAGATTGTCTTTTTCTTTTTATCTGTAAGTTTTTCTGTTCTGATTAAAACTTCTGGATGAGCTTTAAATCCTGCTTGAACTTCAGCAACTGTGTAAGTTGGTAAAGATTGTGCATCTTCCATAAACCAAGTTGAATGGCTTCTTGTTAAAGCTTCTCTTTGTTCTGGCAATTTAACAGCAAAATCAGCTAAAGCTACTCTTTTACCATCTTTATCCACAAACTGAAGTAAACTTCCTCCAGCTGTTTCAACTGCACCGTACTCACCTTTAATGAAGTTTTTCCATTCCCAAGCTTGAGAACCAACGAAAATTAAACCTCCAATAATAGTTAAGAACATATAAACTGCAACTTTTGTCTTTTTCAATTGGTGACCTGCATCAACAGCTAGTACCATTGTTACAGAAGAAAAGATCAAAATAAAAGTCATTAAAGCTACATAATACATTGGAGCCGCAACACCATGCATAAATGGGAAGTGAGTGAACACTTCATCAGCCAAAGGCCAAGTTTCAATAAATTTGAATCTAGAAAAACCATAAGCTCCTAGAAATCCAGAGAATGTTAAGGCATCTGATACGATAAAAAACCACATCATCATTTTACCATAACTTGCTCCTAAAGGCTCATTGTGACCGCCTCCCCAAGTTTTTTCGTCGTTGTTTGCAGTAGTAACTGTCGCTCCCATAAAAGATATTCGTTAAAAAGTTCCCAAATTTACGTTTTTTTCTTATTTAAAGAAATATAAAAATAAAAATAAATATACCCATAATAAATCCAAAAAGTGCCAATACATCGCACCTAGCTCTATGCCAAGAGTTTGAGTCGAATTGTATTTTTGTTTAAAATGATTATAAATTATAATTAAAAGTGAAATTAATCCGCCAGCTAAGTGCAACAAGTGTGTAACTGTTACCACATAAAGAAAAGTTGTAGTAATTGAACTACCTTCTCCTGTAAAGTAATACCCTTCTGCAACGATTTGTCCAAATCCTTGAAATTGCAATACCACAAATAAAATCCCTAAAGCCAAAGTTCCAAGAAGCAAGCCTGTAACTGCGCTTCTATTGTCTTTCTGAATGGCTTTTTTTGCCAGATGAAAAGTAACACTGCAGGCAATAATTACTGCTGTACTCCAATAGAAAGCCGAAGGAAGCTCAAAATTCTTCAACCAGTCTGCTCTTGATTTACTTACTACAAATGCACTTGTTAAACCAGCAAACATCATGGTCATACTAACCATCGCGAAAAGCAGAATCAGTTTTGCTGATTTTGACTTTCTTACTTGCTCTTGTGTTTTCAATATCATTTCCATAACTATCTTAAAAATTTATCTACTATAAATACAATTTGTAAAAGCGAAATATAAGAAACGCTCACTAACATTAATGTTCTCGCTGCTTTTGCGGTTCTTAGCTTATATAGACGAACTGCATAAAAAAGCATCCAAATCCCTAATAGAAACACTAAAACGGCTGCAATTGGAGAAATAAATAATTGGCCTGTAAAACCTAATACTGGTAATAACGACGCTATTATAAGCCAAATTGTATACAATATGATTTGTAACGCAGTTCCTTTATCTTTTTTGCCTGTCGGAAGCATAAAAATTCCTGCTTTCTCATAGTCTTCATACAAAAACCATCCGATTGACCAAAAATGTGGAAACTGCCAAAAAAATTGAATTAAAAATAAAGTTCCCGCTTCAATGCCAAATTCGCCAGTTGCTGCTACCCAGCCCAGCATAAACGGAATTGCCCCAGGAAAAGCTCCAACAAAAACAGATAATGATGTAACTGTTTTTAAAGGTGTATAAACGCTTGTATATAAAAATATAGAAATTGCAGCAAACATTGCCGACTTAGCATTTATTGTATAAAGAAGCGCAATACCAATTATAGTAAGTAGACTTGCTACTAATAAAGCCACTTTAGGTGACATACGTCCAGAGGGAACCGGACGGTTTTTGGTACGATCCATTAAAGAATCGATATCTTTTTCGATTACCTGATTAAAAGCATTTGAAGCTCCAACCATGCAATAGCCTCCAATTGACAAAACCAAAAGAACACTCCATTTAAAAGGATGATCAGCATCTACTCCTAATAAATATCCAGCAATAGACGAAAACAATACACTAATCGCCAGACCAGCTTTAGTAATCTCTTTAAAATCTAGAAATATTGATTTGATTGATAATGTATTTTTTGCAGCGTTCAATACCGTTGTATTTTGTGTATTTTTTTTGAGTGGTGCAAATGTACAAATTAGATTGTAGAATATAATCCTATAAAATTAGATTTTTTTCAATAAACCCTTTACAAATTAAGATCTCAGCATTCTTTAACACTATTATTTCGAAAAATCTTATTAAAAACTAGTAATCAAAATACCAATTAAAAATATCTGAACGTAATCCGATACTAAACCAAGTCGTACTTTGCTTAAAAGTTGTTGCTGTTTCTTGTGTTGGGTCAAAATTTCTGTAGATTAAACTTCCAAATAGCTTCAAATTTGTCATCGGATTAATTAAATATCCTCCTTGAATGTCTGCAATAAAAACACTGGTTTTGTTTCCTTGTCCAATTTTCACACCTGTATCATACGGACGGTTCACATCATAACTTTTATAAATATTTCCTCCATAGTTATAAGAGTCCTCTGCTGTGTCAAAATCTAAACCTCGCGTTCCCATTGTCAGCTTTGCATCGGCAAGCCAACGCCCTTTGTGGTATCTTGCAATAGCAATAAGCTCTTGGAAGTTTCCGCCCCACTGGTGCCCAACACTCTGATTATTATGTCCGTAATTTGTAATAACAGCACTGTGCGAGTATACATAAGGACGCACGCTATTCAATTCGACCTGTACTAAAAGATCTTTTACGTTAAACGCATTGAAATATTTTGCTCCAAGCTGAAATCCAAATTTATTCTTCCAGCTTTTATTTCCTGCTCCAACATCAGAAACAGAAAATTCATCAATCAAGAATTGCGAATAAAAATTTATGCTATTATTCCATTTGTATTTACCTGTAATTCCTAAAAGAGCATTTCCGCTTCTAGACGAAGAACCAAACTCTACCGCTCTGTAAAAAATAATCGGATTCACAAAATTAGCATCAAAACCTCTGTTGTTCGTGTTTGTCCAAACTACAGATTCGAAAAAGCCTAAATTCAATCTATTAGAAACATTCCAGCTCAAATAATGGTTAGCCATAAATTTTGTGGCGTAGGTTCTTTCGGCAGTTACTTCTGGACGAACGTCTTTCATCCACATATAGGTATTAGTATACTTAATTTTCCAAAATTTGGTATTCAATTTAAAATACGGATACGGACTTGCTCCATCGCTTTCTAATAAAGAACGGTAACCATCACCAATAAAATTTCGGCCATAACCCAATTGAAAATCAAAGATTTTACCAGGAGCAAACGTAATATTAGCGTCAGCCAAAGGAAAATCGTAAGCATCTGTTTTGAATCTTTTGGCAATTCCAACTCCTGGAATTATCGCTGGATTTCCTCCAGACGGCTTGATAGATTCTGCATAATCGTTAAAATATCCTGCAAATCTTCCCTGACTTTCAAAAAATGTAGTCGTAAAGTTGATCTGCTTTCCTAAACCTCCTCTAAAGTTTAACGCTCTAGTATTCACGTAAGTGTAAGATGCATCAATATCTGAAGCTTTTCCTAATTGTAAATCTACAATCGGATTTAAAGCAAACCAATAATCTTCTCCTTGTATCTGCACTAGATTTTCATTCCACCATTTTCTGCCCAGCCAAGTCGAAGCTTTTTTCTGCAATGACTCGTTAACTGCTCTTAAATTATAATATTTGGAAACCTCAGCATACGTGTAAGGCTTAGATGCCGTGTGGTTATTTATCCCCACTTGATTCATTTCAGCATCAAACTGGGAGTAATAACTATGAGAAAATGGGATATTTAAATGACTTTCAAATTCTGGATTATTGTATTTTTTATACACAATGCTATCCAATTCGGTCATTGGTTTTTCAACAGGTTTTAAAATTTCTGCCGCCGCCAAAGCTTCAGCCTCAAGCTGTGCTGCGCTTTTTAGCGGAATATCAATAGAAATAGTATATTTAGAATACGTCGGTTTTCCGTTATAAGTTGAAGGTTTTATTTTTGGAAATTGTCCAAATACCCTTTTTGCTTCTTCAGACAACTCTTCGGTTTCTGCAGAAACATAAATTACTTTAAATTCTCCTTCAGCATTTACTTCAAAAAGCAATTTTACCGCTCCCTTATAATTGTTTTCTTTTAATTTTTGAGGAACTTGAAAATTTGCAAACACAAAATCCTGAACCTCTTTATAAAAACAGTTTTCTAATTTTTTGCCTTCTAAATTTTCGCAGTTAGGAAAAACGGGAAACATTTCTGCTGTAAAACCGGGCTGGACTGAAGAATTGCCCTTTTGCTGAGCAGAAACAATGAAGAATGAAAAGGTTAAAACAAGGGGCAAAAAAAACTTATTCACTTAAGATTTGGGTATTTATTTAATATTGATTTGGGGAAATTTCTCCGTTTGCAATTGCTTTTGCGGCCGAAGTACCGATGCGTTTTACTCCTAAACGAATCATTTCTGCTGCTTCTTCAAATGAACGGACTCCGCCGGCTGCTTTTACAGAAAGTGGCGAAGCATTTTCGAGCATCATAATTATAGACGGAACTGTTGCTCCATTTGGGACATTATCATCTGTTTTATAAAAACCTGTAGAAGATTTTACATAAACAAATTCAAAATCATCTTCTTTAAAATTAGATACTACAACATGTTTTATTAAAGCAGATATCTGAATAATTTCTTTATCTGTTAGGGCCGCAACTTCAATAATCCATTTTACTGTTTTATCATTTGCCAAGCCTATTTGGGTTCCAATTAAGATTTCCTGCTTTACTAAATCGAGGTCACCATTCTTGAATGCTTCGTAGTTGCAAACAAAATCCAAATCGTCGGCTCCATTTGCAATAGCCTCATTTGCTTCTTTAATTTTGCTTTCAAGACTTGACTTCCCTTCTGGAAAATCGATTACAGTTCCTACTAATAAAACAGAATTGGCCTCAACAATCATTTTTTTTGCCAAAGCAACATATTCTGGCCGAATCATGATCAGTTTAAAGCCTTCTTGAATAGCTTCGGCAATTGCATTCTTGACCACAATAGTATTTTCTGCTTCCGAAAGTCCAGCTTGCGATGCAGTTTTTAAATACGTCGAATCTAAATATTGCTTTACATTCATTTTGTTTGAAGTTGCAGAAAACCAGCACAAAAGTACATTTTATATTGATAAAATAAAGCTTTTTAACGGCTTGATTTTCTTGTAATAAAAAACCCACCGAAGTGGGTTTCAATTATATTTTATCGATTTGCTTTTTAAATCCTATTGCAGAAAAAACTGCTACAAAGGCTCCAAGCGCATTTGCTAGAATATCTGTAACATCTGCAGTTCGCGTTACTGTCAGAGCATTTTGGAGAATTTCGATTGTAATTCCAAAAAAAACAGAAAATATAAACGAAATCAGATACGCTTTATAATCATCTGCATCTTTTCCTTTTAATTCTTTTTTGAAAAACAAAATCCAAGAAATTGTAAATCCAAAATGAAAACAGAAATGTACAATTTTATCAATGCTTGGAAAACTAACCGCTGGTATATTACTAGAATCTGTCAGGCAAAAATAAGCAATGATTCCAGAGCAGATAATTGCCCAAATTAATAAGAGTTGTTTAGGCACCGATTAATTCTTTATAAGCTTCATCAGACAATAAAGAATCGATTTCTGATGCATCAGCAATTTTTATTTTAATCATCCATCCAGCTCCATAAGGATCAGAATTTACAGTTTCAGGAGCACTTTCTAAATCTTCATTAAAAGCAATGATCTCACCTGTTAATGGTAAAAATAAATCAGAAACTGTTTTTACAGCCTCAACAGTTCCAAAAACTTCATCTTTTGAAAGTGTCTGATCTAAAGTTTCTACCTCAACATACACGATATCTCCTAACTCTTTTTGTGCAAAATGAGTAATTCCTACAGTCGCAACATCTCCTTCGATGCTAACCCATTCGTGATCTTTTGTGTACTTTAAATTTGCTGGTATGCTCATAATCGTTGTGTTTGAAAATTGATTGTTTAAAATTATAGCCACAAATGTAATAATCTTCTAATGAAATCCAGTTTAGAAACTAAAAATTAATTTCCGAAATTATAACGAAGCGTGAAACCTGATCTGATATTCGTTAAAGGGAAAGAAGTCGAAATAACTGCTTTCGAGAACGAATGATCGTAATAGAATATGGCTGTCAAGTTTTTACTGAAAGCATAATCGGCTGTTAATTTTAAAGTCCAGATATTCTGTCCTGCTGCCAGCTGATTATTATCGTAATCTAAATATCGAACCAACGTTTCATTATTTCTATATGAAAAATCAGCTTTTATGTTAATATCACTTTTAATAATTCCAGTTGGATTATCTGCCAATCTTGACGAAATAATTACGTCTTTAAAACGATATCCTACTCCCACAACATATTCTACTCCTCTAACTTCTGTCAATAAATTATTATCAAAGCTCATAGACAGTGCACGGTCTTTTTTAACCTCTGTTAATAAACGGAATGAATTTTTCAGCTCAAAATCAACTCGAAGAAGCGGACTAAACTGCTCTACTAAGTTAACGTTAGACATAATCGTTTTATTAAAGAAGTTCGTGTTTACGTCCTGTCCTAACGGATTTTCTAAATAATCAAAATTAGACCTAAACTGACTGATCGTGTAAGAAGCTCTATAATTATGCTGTAATGAAAAACGTCTAAAATGATCTTTGAAATACTTATAACGCATTAAACCATTATATTTTACATTCCAGTTTGGAATAGGGAAACTTCTAAAAATACTTGTTGAACTGCTTGAAGCATTTGCTCCCGTATACGCTGCCATGAAAGAAGGCAACAACACTGCTTGATTGCTTTTTGAGAAACCAATAGGATAACCTTCGTTGGCTACATAAATTTTATAATTTGGATCTGTCTCAGCTGGAATCGGATTTTCTGCATCTCCATATCTCGGAATTGGTCCTCCTCCATAATGCTGTTCAGCCAAACGGTTTGCGATAACCAGACGGTTACTTCTGAAATCATCAAATGCTGACGATACCGTTTCTGTACTTGTTGAAAAAGCCGTCTTAATCAATACTGTTGAAATAGAAAACATTCCGTAAGTATATGGCGACAATGGTATATACTCACCTGTACTCTGGTCTACACTATATTGTTCTGATGAATTTTCAGAGTACGCTCTATCCATAGCCAAATCAATTTTCAAGTCAGGCAATAAATCGACATTTGCTGTTACTTTTAAAAGCTTGTTGCTTACTTGCGTAAAGTTTTGGTTAAAGTTCTGATAACTGGTCAGCCATCCGTTTTTAGCAGCTTCAAAACGCACATCGTCCTGACTACCGAAAACGAATCCTAACGAAGGTTTAGACGTACCAAAGAATCCTACTCCAGGAATATAACCCGGTAAAACTGTACCACTGTTTTTTGTGTAGTTAATCTGAACATTTTTAACGCTCGTTAAAACTCCAATCAAACCATCATAAAAAGGATTACTGCTTGTAACTGGTTTAGCTGTATTTACAATTTTCTCTCCCGGTTTTGGCGGTGCTGCTGGTTTTGCTTTTGCAGGTTTTCCACCCGGAACGAGACCTAAATATTTATACAGCGTATTCATATTTAATGTCGTCGAAAGTGTATTCGAATTGGCATTTTGAACCGTATTTCCTAAATCCCAAGACACTCCACTTTCATCAACGTATTGAGAAAGTGCCGTTGAAGACCTCTGCCAGTTGTAATCTGCCGTATACGAATAAGTAGCCTTTACAAAACTAAAGATTGGAATTTTATTAATTGGAATATCATAGTTTAAAACCAATTGCTGTAAATGCTGATTTGGTATACCAATATCAAAATAATCATCCCAAATATTAAAGTCTTCTTTAGGCGTGTTATCGTCGTTCAAAAAGTTTCTTACGATATTGTTAGACGCTGCCGTATAATTTAATTTTAATGATTTTGTTAAATTAAATCCGAAACCATATTGATAATTAAATGCAAAGTTTCTTCTGTAAAGCGGATCAAGACCAATACCCTCAACATCAACTTGTCTGTATTGCTGGCGGTTGCTTTGTCTTAAAATGTTAGTGTTAAACGAAACATTCGAAGGAAGATAATTGATATTAAAATCACTCAACAGCTTCCAATAATCACTTGTTTTCATGAATTTGGTCTGCTTAAATGGCACTACTTCTTTCGGCTGGAAAGTATACGCATAATTAACAGAAGTATTAGATTGTTCATCGTCATAGCTCTCCACTTCATAATCGTGTCGCTCTACCTGATTGTACGATTGAGAGAATGTAAAGTTTTCTACATCATAAACATGCGGCTTTTGTTCTGGTGCTCTATCTTTTCTTACGCCAATAAAGTTGATGCTTTTACGCTTTGTATAATCTACCGCACGCGTTCTAATATTATCTTTTTCTGCTGGATCTGTAGTTTCTGCTATTAATTGATCCAATTTAATATCCTGATTAAACGGATCGTATTCTGGCGTAATAACTTCTTCGCCAATTGCATAATTGAATGGCAGATTAATACCCCATTTTGGAGGAAGCAGTTTTCCTAAATTAATATTAGTTACAATGTTGTACTGCTGAATATCTTCACGATCTCTTTCGTTGGCTCCTTGTTCTAAAGAACCAAAACCAATTGTACTCTTTTTACCAGAGGCAGACAATGTCATCAAATCGGCCATATTGGTATCAACATTTAACAATGCCGCCATACCGCCTTTGTTTTCTAAATCTGACATACGAAGTTCGTTAAACCAAACCTCTCCCATAATATCTTTATGGTTTGCGGCACTTTTTACTCCGACCATTAAATTTCGAACTAAACCAAAATTCGGATTTCCTTTAATACCTAAAGTCAATTTGCCATCCTGGTCACCCCCTTCTACATCAGGATCTCGGTCTGGATAATAAATACCGTTTATATCTCTTTTTGGTGAGTTTATATCGATATTCATTCCCAAAATTTTCATTCTTGTCAGTAATGACAAAACTAAATCAATATTATTTTCTTCTAGCCATACCTGATCTGCACTAATTGTACAAGATCCGCCCGTTCTTGTTACTTTTAACGGAATCTCTACTTGATAGAAGTTTTGTGTAAAGTCATTACCAAAACGAATAAATCCAATCATCTCATCATCTAAAAGTGGCATTTCATTAGGAAGTGATTCTGCGTGAAGGAACATTTTCAGTTTTTTGTATTGACGCATATCAACACTTACATTTTTGAAAACCGCTCTAGAATCTTGATATTCTAATCCATTACCACCAATTCGTACTGCTAAAGACTGCTCATTTTGGTTAATAATTGTATTGTTATTGTAAAGTTGTTCTCTTTGAACGCCTGGTGGAATAACATAATTTACAGGACATTTTGTACCGTTTTCTTGAATATTTACGGCTGCAACATCAAATTGAGTTCCGTCATTATCTGGATCCGTATCATTTGCATCTAATGTTCCAGTATATTTTCTCCACTCTCCTCTTACTAAATCTAAAGCTCCAAAACGAACTGTCATTTGATCATTAAATCCTGTCATGAACATACGCATGAAACGGATTGATCTAAAATCGCTAATATTTCCGATAGTATTTTGAGGTTTTGAAACAGGAATTTTAAACTGAATCCATCTTGCATTGGTTGAACCTCCATTAGGAAGTTCTACATTTTGAACTTCTCTAATATCTGTAATATAATTTTCTCCAACCTGCATACCTGGTCTTACATCAATACTATATTCATAATAGGCATTGATTGTACTCATGGTATTATCACGATTGATGTCCTCAACATCTGGAAGCGTTGTAGAACCTCGATTTGGATCGTCTACACTTACAGCAGAGTTTCCTTCTGTTCCATTGTATTTTTTATAACGATTTAAAACCCCTCCATCTGTATTTAAGAAATACTTATAATTATCTGCTGCAGGATCTTCTTCGCCGGCATAGTTCGTATAAATTGATCCTTCTTTTGCATCTGGCAAACCATCTAAACCAACGTCCTGATTTTTACGATTGTCTGCATTGGTATCAAACGCATAAATTAAGGATTGAGATGCTGGCACGTCTCCCCAAATTGGCTGCGGATTTACCATTATCTGATCTGGCCCTAAACCATTTTCATATTGTTTTCTTCCGTCTTTCAGAACGTCTTCCGAAACTTCTCCTAAATTGAAATAAATTTTTCCGCTATTCGTTCCTGGAGCTTGCCCATTACCTACATAAGGATCTAGTACCCAGAACTGAATGTATTCAACATTTCCTTGCTCAAAGTTCGTAGAGTTCAGCGCACGCATAATTCCACCAAAATTAGATGAAGGACTGCTGGCTCCAAAATTAGGATTATTGTTATAAGGCCCTCTATCTGATGGATAATAGGTTAAATCCAGTGTATTAATAACCTGAATCTGACCTTGCGCAATATCTGTATTTGGATAAAGCTCTCTACTGTAAATTCTTCTCGTTGTATTTAAAGATAAATCATCGTTTGAAATCCCAGATGGTTTTGAAGTGTAGAAAATTGGATCAATAGTATACCATGCCAACTTAGCACGTTTGAAGCCATATTCTAATGTATTTGAACTGGCATTGAAAGTATTGTCTGTAGCAGAAGTGATAAACGGTGTTGAAGCCAAACTCCAAGCATAAGCCGATCTCATATCGATCGTAGTCTGAGTACCTTCAAAGTCATCGATATAAATAGTAGCTTCACCTTCAAAATCACTTGCTTTTGGAGCATCTGGTTTTAAAAATGCTACTTCTCCACGAATCGAAAGATTAGAAGGAACATCTGTATCAATATTCGGCAATTTATTGGCTAACCTTGTTAAGAATGGAACTTCTGTTGCATAATTTCCGTTGAAACCAAAAATAGTATTATTTACCGATTCTTGTCCATAACTTGATTTTTGAGTAAAAGGACGTTCTGTCATTTTTAAGAAAGTACCACCTACAACAAATTTTTCAGAAATTTTATGCTCAACATTGAATCCCATAAATCTTCTTGTCTGCTGACCAAAGATTGAATTATTCTCCAACGAAACTTCAATTGGAGTATTAGAAGCCTGAAGTGAAGGATCTAATATCTGTACTCTTCCTAATTGGTAATCTACACTATAATCGATACCTTCTACTAAAACTCTTCCTGCGGCTGTTACCACAACAGATCCCTGCGGCACGTTGAATGCACCGATTGGAATACCGTTACTTCCTGAAGATTTATATTTTCCTCTTAATAAGAATTTGTTTTTATCACTATCCTGTAATGCACCGGCCTGAGTATTTCTATACATGTTTCTAAATACATATTTCCTCTGATTCGGGTTATAGGTAGTTGGATCATTATAGCTTTCACCAGAATTGGTGTTTAATTTTCTAAACAAAAGTTCTCCAAAAGGCTCTTTTGTTGTAAAAATAATTCGAGCATTCTGCACATCAACAGTTACTCCAGGAACATAATCAAAGAATCCATCTCCACCAGTTTGCGGGTCATTATTGTAATTTAAACGGTCTAGATTAAATACATTTAATAATGGTGTTTGTTCTACTTTATCGTCTGGTGCAGGATTTGGCGGAAAAGTACTTCCTTGCACTGGCGTAATATAATTTATTGGCGAAGGATCGGTATAAAGAATGTTAAGTCTGAAATCTTCTTGTTTGATTTGATACGCTTGTGGAATTTGGTACACGTTTTTCATCATCAAATTCCAAACTGGATTTTGCACATTTGTTAAACTGCTTTTCAGCATTTTCAAAACCAAACTCTGTGTTACAATGGCCTGATTGGCATTGTTGTTTCCTGTAACTACAGTAGCATCTACACCATCACTTCCGAACTCTCCGACTTGGTATGTTTGTCCACCAACCGTATACTCAAACGCAACGGCTAAAATTTCGTCATTAGCCAAACGCTGTTGCAACGAGATATAACCTAACTGCGGATTAAAAGTAAACTCGTTTGTCGTTAATTTTCTAGCATTTTCTAGAACAGAGTAATCTGTACCTTCATTTACGTTGGTATTATTAAATCCAGATTTTGCTGTTACAATTTCTCTAATATTAGAATTTAAATAACTTCCAGCTCTTCCAATTGTCGCTGGATCGTATTTGTTATTGGTATTATCAGTTGGAGAATCGATCGGTTTGTTAAAGAAGCCTGTTGGATCTGTAATAACCACAACTTCGTTATCTGGCACACCAGAAACCTGCCCTTCTCCTAAATCCTGAAGCGCAATAATATTTCTTAAGTTATTATTTGATGTTGTAACTCTATTCTGTTTATTGGTTACCCAAACTTCAATCCTTGTCACTTGTACACGGCTGTCAATTAATGGATAATTTCGAAGAGAAGCATCGTATTTATTTCTAAAGTATTGCGATAAGAAGAAATGTCGGTCATTATCGTAATCTAATGCAAACAAATCGAAGTTCTGTACTGTTCCTCCACCTTCTGCGACTATACTTTTGGTTTGAGACTTCTGTTCTGAGAAAACTCCAGTAACTGTAGTCTTTCCAAATTGCAGCTGCGCTTTGACCCCAAATAAACTTTGTGCACCTCGAATCAAGGTACTATTTAAAGGCATGCTTACGTTACCCACCTCAACTTTCTGAACAATATCATCTTCTGAAGGCGTGTAAGCTAGTTTAAATAAATTCTGAAAAGCAAATGTAGATTGCGTATCGTAATTGGCGTTTACTTCTAAACGTGTTCCAATTTTTCCCATTAAACTCATACTGATTCTCTGATCGAAATCAAAAGTCAAGCTGGATCTGTTTCTTGGTGAAAATGATGGATTGTCTTGTTTGGTGTAGCGCATTCCCAAGTCCATCTCAACTGACCCTGTGGGCTTTACATCTATTGTATTACTACCAAAAATACTTTCGAATAAGCTAGAATTGATATAATATCTTGGCAATAAATCTTTTTTGGCTGCTTCTGCGCCGGCTTTTTTACCGTCAATGGCATCCATTTTTTGTCTAAAATAATTCCTTCTGGATTCTTTTAGGACTAGATCTTCGTATTCTCGCGGAGTTAAAATTAAAGGGTAATTGATAGAGAAACCATCAACTGAATTGGTGTAAATATAACGATCGGTAATAGGATCGTATCTATAGGCAGAGAGTACGCTTGGAGGATCTTCAAGCTCTATTTTACCTACAGAAAACTGAGTTTTAGTTGTATCTTGTGCTGCCGGTGTGACCTGTGCCCGCAAAACATTACCGCAGAGTAATACCAGCAACAAAATACAAATTTTACGCATAGAATTCTTTTATATAAAATGAAATTTATAAGCTTTTTAAAGCCTTTTTGATAATTGTTTCAACAGTAGCTTCAGGATCTTCTTTTACGATTTTTTCCACTACTTTTTCAGAAGCTTTTCGGACAAAACCTAACACTTCTAGAGCAGATAACGCTTCATCTCGGTTTCTATTGTTTTGAACAGCAAAAACTTCATCTATATCGTACAATTTAACAACTTTTTCCTTTAAATCAAGTATAACCCTTTGTGCTGTTTTGTTCCCAATCCCTTTGATAGACTGGATTACACCAACATCTCCAGATGCAATGGCATTTATAATTTGCTTTGGTTCAATTGACGAAAGCATTGTTCTTGCGATTCCAGCTCCGATTCCTGAAACAGAAAGCAGCATTCTAAAAATTTCACGTTCCGATTTCTCGGCAAAACCGTATAAAGTATGCGCATCTTCTTTAATTTGAAGATGCGTATACAATTTTATATTTTCAGAATTTGGAATTAAAGAGAAGGTATGCAGTGATATATTTACCTGATAACCAACTCCTCCACAATCAATTACAACTTCTGTAGGATTCTTTTCTACTAATCTTCCCTGCAAATGTGCTATCATAGATCTAATTTATTAGTATCAAATATAACAAAAATGCCATAAAACTACGACAAATTTGTTCAATCCTTGTTAAGAACGTTTATTGTGTTATTTTATTCTTTTTAATTTCTTTTTCCTGTGCATCAATTACAGCAATTGCCGCCATATTGACCATTTCTTCAACGCTTGCACCCAATTGGAAAATGTGAACTGGTTTACCCATACCCATCATAATTGGCCCAATTGAATTCACTTTGTACAATTCTTTTAACAATTTGTACGTGATATTTGCTGATTCTAAATTAGGGAAAACTAATGTATTTACTTTTTTTCCTGCTAATTTAGAGAATGGGAATTTCTCTTGAAGCAATTCTGGATTCAATGCAAAATCTGCTTGAATTTCTCCGTCAACAATCATTTCTGGATGATTTTTATGCAGATAAGCTACTGCTTCTCTAACTTTTGAAGCGCTCTCGCTTGTTGAAGAACCAAAGTTTGAGAATGAAACCATTGCAATAACAGGCTCAACACCAAACATTTTAGCCGTCTTAGCCGTCATAATGGCAATATTAACAAGGTCTTGAGCAGACGGATTAATATTGATTGCCGTGTCTGACAAGAACATTGGTCCGCGAGACGTAAGCATCATGTTAGTAGTTGCAATTAAAGATGCATTCTGTGCTTTTGGAATCAATTGCATCATTGGTTTTACAACCGAAGGATAACTTCTTGAATGTCCTGTAACGACCGCATCAGCTTCTCCTTCATTCACCATCATTGCAGCAAAATAGTTTCTTTCGCGCATGAATTTTTCAGCATCCAATTTAGAAACGCCTCTTCTTCCTCTTGTCTCCCAGAATGATTTTGCAAACTTATCACGTCTTGCGGCTTCCTCATCCGTTTTTGGGTCGATAATTTCTAGATCGGCATCAAAACCAAGTTCTTTTTTCAAATCTAAAATTGCTTCTTTATTTCCAAGTAAGATTGGGAATCCGATTCCGTCTTCGTACACAATTTGAGCTGCTTTTAAAACATTCAACTGATCTGCTTCTGCGAAAACAACACGCTTAGGATTTACTTTAGCGCGGTTGGTAATCAAACGCACCATTTTATTGTCGTTACCCATACGTTCCATAAGCTTTTCTTCATAAGCTGCCCAGTCTGTAATAGGATTTTTTGCCACTCCAGATTCCATTGCTGCTTTTGCAACCGCAGGAGCTACAACAGTGATCAATCTAGGATCGAATGGTTTAGGAATGATATATTCTTGACCAAAACCAAGTTTTGTTGCACCATAAGCTACGTTTACTTGCTCTGGAACTGGTTCTTTTGCCAAAATAGCTAAAGCTTTTACAGCCGCCATTTTCATTTCTTCGTTGATTTTTGTCGCTCTTACGTCTAGCGCACCTCTAAAAATGTAAGGAAACCCTAATACGTTATTTACCTGATTAGGAAAATCTGAACGTCCTGTCGCCATAATAACGTCTTTTCTCGTTTCTACGGCTAAATTATAATCGATTTCCGGGTTTGGATTTGCCATTGCAAAAACAATCGGATTTTCTTTCATAGTTAATAACATTTCTGGTGAAAGAATATCACCAGAAGATAGTCCGATGAAAACATCAGCGTCTTTTACTGCTTCTGCCAACGAAATTTTTGCTCCGTCGATAGCGTATTTTAACTGTAAATCTGAAAGTGCAGGATTATCTTTTGTTAAAAGACCTTTACTATTGAACATTAAAATGTTCTCTACTTTTACTCCTAAAGAAACGTATAAATCGGTACAAGCGATTGCAGCCGAACCTGCTCCTGAAACAACCATTTTTACATCTTCCGCTTTTTTCCCAGCCAATTCAAGCGCATTGATTAAAGCTGCAGAAGAAATAATTGCCGTTCCGTGCTGATCGTCGTGCATTACCGGAATATCCAATTCTTCAATAAGTCTTCTTTCTATTTCAAAAGATTCTGGAGCTTTGATATCTTCTAAATTGATTCCTCCAAAAGTTGGAGCAATATTTTTTACAGTCTGAATAAATTCTTCTACATTTTTAGTATCGATTTCGATATCAAAAACATCAATATCAGAGAATATTTTAAACAATAAACCTTTTCCTTCCATTACTGGTTTTCCTGCTTCTGGACCAATATCTCCAAGTCCTAAAACAGCTGTACCGTTTGAAATTACGGCTACTAAATTTCCTTTTGCTGTATATTTATAAACGTCTTCTACGTTTTCTGCAATTGCTAAACATGGCTCTGCAACTCCTGGCGAATAGGCCAATGATAAGTCTCTCTGGGTTGCGTATTTTTTTGTTGGAACTACCTGAATTTTTCCTGGAGTTGGCTCTGCGTGGTACAGTAACGCTTCTCTTTTTTTACTCTCTTTGTTCATTTTTTTAGCTTTTATTCTAGCTTACAAAGATATAAGTCTTGTTTTAAAATGGCGTCTTTTTAGCGTTTTCTTTTCCGAAAATCTATTTAGATAAATAAAAAAAGTCCAATAGAAATTGGACTCGTTTTGAATTTTTATCTTTTTTAGATAACCTTTATTGAGAAATATAAGAATTCAAATGGTTGATTGTGTCTTTCTGAATTTCTATAATTGCCTTAACCACATCACTGATTGAAATTATTCCAATCACTACTCCATCTTCCATGACAGGCAGGTGTCTTATTCTTTTTTCGCTCATAAGTTCCATACAATCTTCGATATTATTTGAAAGTTTTACTGTAAAAACATTACTTTCCATAATCTCATGAACAAAAGTTTCTTTGGAAGATTTATCCTTTAGAACAATTTTTCTGGCATAATCTCTTTCAGACAATATTCCTTTTAGATTATTATCGTCGATAACCAAAATTGCCCCAATGTTTTTTTCTCCCATAACTTTTAACGCATCATAAACCGTTAAATTGGAGAAAATAGAATATACATTTCTTCCCTTTGCTTTAAGTATTTGATCTACAGTCATAATGAAAAATTTTTAGATCAATAAAGTTATAACAAAAAGAAACACAATCTACAGCGAAATCGATTTTTTAAAAACATAACTAATTCATTTTAAATATTATACATTGAATTTTACATTTCTAAATTGATACTGTAAATAATGAAATGATTTCGAATTGTTTTTTGATGAAAATTTGTTTTTTTAACAACCAACAAGTAACTCCTAGCGGAAGTTATTTAAAACATAAAAAACCTTTTCTAAAAATCTAGAAAAGGTTTTTCACATTGGTTGGTCATTTATTTAAATTGCTACAATAATAAACTCGCTTCGTCTATTTTGCATATGCTGTTTTTCTGAACATTTTACTCCATCGGCACATTTGTTCACTAATTGTGTTTCTCCGAAACCTTTGGCAGTTAATCTGTCTTCGCTTATTCCTTTTTGAATCAGCCACTTTTTTGTTGATTGTGCTCTTTTTTCTGAAAGAATCTGGTTGCTTTCTGAAGACGAACGGCTGTCTGTATGTGAGCGAATATCAAGTTTCATTGTTGGATATTCGTTTAAAAGATTGACCACTTTCATCAATTGTGGTTCAGATGTCTTTTTAATAGTCGCTTTACCCAAATCAAAGAAATTCATTGGAAGATTTAGCAGTTTTGCAATATCTACCCCTACTCGTATAGAACCTATTTTCACTGGACTGATAGCTACTTTTTTGATGGCTACCGTTTTTGAGGCAAGAGGTACAAACACTTTATTTAATGCAATCATTTGAGTCGTTTCTCCTTTTTCTTTAAGAATCGTTACTGCAACTTCTTTTGCATTGTAATCGTTTTTAGCAGTTCTGATTGTGTATTTTTTACCACATCTTAAATCTGAAAAAACATAGTTTCCTTTTTCATCTGTAGTGATTGTTCCGACTGGATCAAATTTTTCGTTAAACAGAGTCAGAGAAGTATTCGCTAAAATCTCGTTTGATTCTGCATCGGTAACAGTTCCTGATAAGTTTTGTTCGCAGATTAATCTTCTGGTTTCTGTAAATCTATAAATATCATCTAAACCTTGTCCGTTTTCTCTATTTGAAGAAAAATAACCGCTTCTGCTTTTGCTGTCAATGCTGAAGGCAAAGTCATCTTGCTTACTGTTTACTGGTTCTCCTACATTTAAGACGTCATCGTAAGTTCCGCTTGTTTTTATTCGAGAAGCAAAAATATCCAATCCGCCTAAACCTGGACGTCCGTCAGAGGCAAAATACAATTCGTTTTCTCCAGAAATAAACGGAAAAGTTTCTCTTCCTTCTGTATTAATAGCTGGCCCAAGATTTTCTGGTGTACCAAACGTACCATCTTCATTTATTGTTACTTTGTAAATATCAGACTGCCCCAAAGTTCCTGGCATGTCTGAAGCAAAATAAAGCGTTTTTTCGTCTACACTTAAAGCTGGATGCGCCGTGCTGTACTGGTTGCTGTTGAACGGAAGTTCTGCAACATTTTTCCATTCGTTATCGATAAATTCTGCTTTGTATAATTTTAAAAGAGTAACATTTTTGTCATTGCTTCCTCTTTTTCCATCTGTAAAATTATTTCTAGTAAAATACATAGTACGTCCGTCTTTTGTAAAAATCGGACTTGACTCATTGAATTTATCTTTTTTTCTTTTTACCAAAAGTTCTGTTTTTCCAACACTTCCGTCTGGCATTAAATCGGCGGTATAAAGTCTAGAGAAAGATCTATTTGTCCATTGAAAATTGGATTTAACAACTCCACCTGTATCTCGTGCAGAAGTAAAAACGATTTTATTGTTGTAAATAACGCTTCCGTAATCTGAATAGCGAGAATTTACTCCGGCATCGGCAATTTGAAATCGGCCTGAGTTTTCTTTTATTTCTTCTAAATAATTTTTATCGCTTCTAATTAAATCGGCTCTTTTTTCTGATGTTGCTTTCTGATTGAATTTCTGTAAAATCTCATCAGACTTACGATAGTCTCCTGCTGATTTTAAAGATTGTCCATAGCGATATAAATATTCTGCTTCTTGGTTTGGGTTGATTACAAATAATTGTTCATACCATTTTAATGCATTTTTCAATTCTCCATTAAAATAATAGGAATTTGCCAAACGCTGAATCACGCCTTCATTTGTAGTCTGATCATTTACTAAACTCTCGTATACTTTTATTGCATCTGCGTAAGCGTACTCTTCGTATTTTTTATCTGCATATTTGATGTTCATAGTTGTAAATGGACTTTGCGCACTTACATTTGAAACAAAACTACACAGTAAAAAGATCAAAATTAATTTTCTAGCTTTCATAGGTTGTATTAAAAGAATCTTGGGGCTATCATTTTATTGTAATTATTAAAGAATTCGAATCTTAAGAAAATCTCATGAGATCCAGAATTGTATTTTCTCAATCGCGTCGTTTCATGATCGTAACCATAACCTATATACATTCCTTTTGTAACTTGAAATCCTGCCATTGCACTAACAGAAGCACTCCAACGATAAGCAAGTCCCAAAACAAATTTGTCGTTAAACATAAAATTTCCAGAAACATCAACTTGCAATGGAGCTCCTTCTACCATTTTGGCCATAACAGCTGGTTTGAATTTTACGTATTCTAAACGGTCCAAATTAAATACATAACCTGCTATTAAGTAATAGTTGATTTTATCTTTGAAAATAGCCACGTCGTCTGAATCATAACGGTTTGTTTCTATAAAATTAGGAACCGACAATCCGATGTAAGCTCTGTCTGAATGGTAATAGATTCCGGCTCCAACATTTGGCGAAAACTTGTTTTTAAGATTCTGAAACTGCGGATCATCCTGATCTTCAAAACTTAATTTATTAATATCGATGTTAAAAAGATTGGCTGTTCCTTTTATTCCGAAAGATAAATTCCACATTTCTGAAGTCGGAATTGTATAAGACAAATCTGCTGATAAAGTATTCTCTACAGTTGGTCCGATTTTATCATTTACCAAAGAAACTCCAAGTCCTAAATCACTATTTGGCAAAGGTGTATTAACAGAAAATGTACTTGTTTCTGGCGCTCCATCTAACCCAATCCATTGTGTACGATATAAACCAAAAACGCTTAAAGCTCCTCGCGAACCTGCATACGCTGGATTGACTTCGATTGTGTTGTACATATATTGTGTGTACTGCGCATCTTGCTGCGCATTTGACACAATCGAAAAAAACATAAAAACTAAAATTAATTTTTTCATTTATTAAGCTTTAGAACGGCTTAGTGTTTAGCTAAGCCGTAATCCATTTTATTTATTAAGGTATAAGTAACCAGATTCTTGGTGAGAAGTTTTTGAACTGTCGTTGTATTTCAAAATATAGAAATACGTTCCAACTGGCAGACCTTCCGCTTGTTTCACTGTAGAGCGTCCGTTAGAATATCCAACAAAAACACGATCATTATTGTTATACTGATCAATATTGAAAACTAAAACCCCCCAACGGTTGTAAATTTCAACCGTATTATCTGGATAACATTCTATTCCTCTAATGTAGAATCTTGCATTCTTGCTGTCTCCGTTTGGAGAGAAAGCATTCATTACTTTAATAGAACATCCGTTTAAGTCTAAAACTGTAGGACTGTCTCCGCTATTGCTTGAATCGTCTGACTGGTCTTCTACTACAACTCCTCTTGAACTGCTACCTTTTACAGTTGCTTGATTACTTACGCTACCTCGATTAATATCTTCTTGCGTGATTTTGTAAACCGCTGTAAAATTAGTTTCGTTAGATTCATTTACTCCCAGATTAATTGCTTGTCCTGAAACTACAACTCCTGGTAATGGATCGTTTATCGTGATGCCAACAAGAGGCACATTTCCTGTATTGGTTACTGTAAATTTGTATGTAATCGTTTCTCCTGCATTTGCAAAACCGCTTTTATTTTCGTCATTGAAAACGGCTGTTTTGATCACCGAAATAGCAGGAACTTCTACAAATACATTTAATACAGCCGTAGCACAGTTTGTTGAATTTGCTTTTTCGCAAACTTGATAAGTCAACGGATAATTTCCTCCTGGTGTGTTTGGCTTCACATTTACAGTTCCGTCTGCATTCCATTCAAAATATGGACTTTCTGTTACAGGTTTAACTTCAACATCTGCAGGATTTATTGGCTGTCCGTTTATTAAATCATTTTCTAAAACATTTACAAATTCTAATGAACCATTAATTCCATCTGCGCTAACATCATTGTCATTATTTAAAGTAATCTGATTTATTGTTGGAGGCGCTGGGTCTGCAACATTATTAACAATAACCTTAATTACCGCCTGACTACAGTTTGATGTATTTGCTGCTTCACAAACCTGATAAGTCAATTCGTAAACTCCATCTGGCGTATTCGCTGAAATATTAATTAAACCGTCTGCACTCAATGTAATATTCGGATTTACTACAGGAACCGATAACACAACATCTGAAGGATTGATTTTTGCTCCATTCAATACATCATTTTCAAAAATATTTACTGTAGCAGTTGCACCTTTCTTCACATTTATTGGTCCAGTTTCGTCATTATTTGCTTTTATAGCAAATGTTGGACGTGCATTACAATCTGCAGTAGCTTGTGGATAAGCAACAGAAACTGTAACTGTAGGATTTAATGAAAATTCGATTTTCACTCCATTTCTGGTAACTTCAAATCCATCAGCTCCTTCTGTCCATACACCATTGTTTAAAATCCATCCTGGCCAATCAATTCCTTTTCCATTACTATCAACTTCTGCTCCTGGCCATAAAAGATTGCCACTCAATGGTAAATCTGTCTGAGTTGCTACAACATTATTGTTGCTGTCAATCCATTTCACAGTCAATAAATTATTGGTTGTAAAATTATCTGGCGTTACAGTATAATTAACATAAGGAACATTGTTTGAACAATAGCTATTTGCAACTATTGACATTTTAGGTTCTGTTACCGTTACCTTTACAACATTTGATTTACAGTTGTCTGTATTTAATTTCTCGCAAATTGTATATGTAAGTTCATATTCTCCAGCAGGTGCGTTTGGTGCTAGTATAACATTTCCGTTTGCATCTACTGTTAGATACCCTTTTGGATCATCTTTAGTCACATCAAGTTTTACATCTGAAGGCACTAATGCATTTCCATTTTTAGTGTCATTATCAAAAACATTAATCACTTTTTGCGGAACATTTACTCCAACTGCTGAAGGTACTAGATCTTCATTTGCAACAAGATCTCCCGCCGTTACTGGTACAGTTATAATAACTGAATCGCAGTTTAACGGATTATTGTTTTCGCAGATTTTATACTCAACTTTATAATCTGCTGCCGGTGTATTTGGCGCAACAGTAATGGTATAATCTGAATTTAACGTAAGTCCTGTCGGAAGTGTTCCGATAATTTCAAATTTAACTTCTCCTGCTGCTGTTCCAACTGCAATCGGATTTCCGTTTAATTTATCATTTGCAATTAATGAAATGGTTGTTCCTCCGATATTTCCGTTTATTGATGCAATCACATCATCAACCGCATCGATTGCTGGAATTCCAACTGTCACTTTAACCGTATTTGAACTGCAGTTGTCTGGATTTAATTTCTCGCAGATTTCATAAGTCAGCTCATATTCTCCAGCTGGCAGATTGGCGCCTAAAACAATGTTTCCGTTTGCATCTACAGTTAAATATCCTTTTGGATCCGTTTTAGTCACATTAAGATTTACATCTGATGGCACTAATGGCTTTCCGTTTTTAGTATCATTATCAAAAACATTTTCTCCTAATGTCTGAGGCACATTCGAACCTAAAACTGAAGGAATAACATCTTCATTTGCAACAAGATCTCCCGCCGTTACTGGTACAGTTATAATAACTGAATCGCAGTTTAACGGATTATTGTTTTCGCAAATTTTATACTCAACTTTATAATCTGAAGCTGGCGTATTTGGCGAAACAGTAATGGTATAATCTGAATTTAACGTAAGTCCTGTCGGAAGTATTCCTATAATTTCAAATTTAACTTCTCCTGCTGCTGTTCCAACTTTAATCGGATTTCCATTTAATTTATCATTTCCAATTAATGAAATAGTTGTTCCTCCAATATTTCCGTTTATTGATGCAATCACATCATCAACCGCATCGATTACAGGAAGACCTACCGTTACTTTAACCGTATTTGAACTGCAGTTGTCTGGATTTAATTTCTCGCAGATTTCATAAGTCAGCTCATATTCTCCAGCTGGCGGATTGGCGCCTAAAACAATGTTTCCGTTTGCATCTACACTTAAATATCCTTTCGGATCAGCTTTAGTCACATTCAGATTTACATCTGATGGCACTAATGGCTTTCCGTTTTTAGTATCATTATCAAAAACATTTTCACCTAATGTCTGAGATACATTCGAACCTAAAACTGAAGGAATAATATCTTCGTTTGCTACAAGATCTCCTGCTGTTACCGGCACAGTTATAATAACTGAATCGCAGTTTGCAGGAACTGCACCTACTTCACAAATCTCATATTTTATATTATAATCTCCTTTTGGAGTTCCTGGATTTACCGTAATAGTACCATTAGCATTTAATGTTAATCCTGATGGTAAAGCACCAATAATATCTATTGTAACTTTTCCAGAATCAGTTCCAATTACCGCCGGATTACCTTTAAAAGTATCGTTACCAATTAATGATACAGTTGTTCCTCCAATGTTTCCATTAATCGGATCAATGTTATCTACTACTGCATCTATTGCATTCACAACCTTAACTTCTGCAACCGCAGTTTTACAGTTTGAAGGGTTTGCACCCGTTTCGCAGATTGTATACGTAAGCGAGTATGTTCCAGATGCAGTGTTTGCAGCAAG
>NZ_JAVAMB010000016.1 GCF_030730925.1 Flavobacterium sp. DG2-3
TAAAATCTAAAATCTAAAATCTAAAATCTAAAATCTAAAATCTAAAATCTAAAATCTAAAATCTAAAATCTAAAATCGGTACGCAAATTGATATGGGAATAATGGAAATTAAATTTAGGAAAGAAATAATACAGTTTCGTAAATAATTTTTTAATTTCGATTAACTTAAAAATGAATGTGTTATGCAAGATTTAGAAGTTGTAGAAGATAACAGAATGTCAAAACTCCTAATCGGATTGGCTTTGGATGGAATTGGAATGATTTCTTTCTCAATTCCGTTTTTGGGTGAATTTTCAGATGTGGTCTGGGCGCCCATTGCCGCGATAATTATGGCAAAAATGTATAAAGGACGAGTAGGGAAGGTTGCGAGTGTGCTGACTTTTCTGGAAGAGATTATTCCTTTTACAGATGTGATTCCGTCTTTTACCTTAACTTGGCTTTATACTTATTTCTTTACGCGACAGCCCAAAGAATTTAAGGAACAATAAAACAAAGGCAGCTAAATTTTTTAGCTGCCTTTTTGTTTGAAACTTATTGAATAATAACTTTTTTGAGGTATAAAATTTTTCTGGTGTCTGGATCTGTCACTTTTAAGATATAAACCCCTTTTTTATTTATGGAAATATTTTCCTGCGTTTGTCCGCTTATAGTACGTTTTTGAATTTCTCTTCCAAAAATATCGTAAATTCTAAGTTCAGCCTCATCTACATCAACATCTAGTAAAATCGAGAAATTTCCTGTGTTTGGTACTGGCCATACTTTAAAGCTATCGATCAGATCTTTGATTACCTCATTAATAGGAGAGGTTGAATAACCGCTCAACACATTCACTTTTCGTGTCATCGTTCCGCCTTCAGAATCTGTAACGGTGAATTTAAATGAGCATAAACCTTTTACATTTGGCTTAAATTCTACCGTATTTCCAGATAATGTTGCATTTCCGTTAACTACTTGAGATAGAGAATAAGATACTCCGCTTGTAAAACCTCTAGATAATTTTTGAATATCAATGTATACTTTGTTTCCTAAAACAGCATCATAATGAGGTTCAGACATCCATTGTAAATATTTGTCCAGATTGGTGTATCCGTCTAAATCAGGATCTGCATTGGCATCTGAGAAATCTCCAATTCCAGAATTTACATTGGTTCCAATTATATTTTCCCACCAGTTTGGCAATCCATCTTGATCGCTGTCCCAGTTTTGAGGTCTAACTACAGTTGGATAATCTTCAAAACCTCCAACGTCCGCTTCATTATCTGGGAATCCAGGTTTTCCTGTTACGCTTCCAACTGCAGAATAAGTGCCGTTTAGTGTTTCTGAAATAATTCGCTGATCGTGATCGTCAAATTCAGGTTGCGTGCATCCAACATCAGAAAGTACAATTTTATACGCATTTTTTGCCGATTGCGTCGTCACGTACGATGGGAAAAACGGTGCGTCTACGAAGTTGTTGTAAGGAACGGTATTGCCCGAAGCTTTTCTTCCTAAAGTCTGATTCGATTCGTCGAAATAGCCCGGCATTACATTTCCGTTAAAATAGCATCTTTGCATTCCAGTTCCAACTCCTTCGTTTTGCTGATTAAAAGCAACAAATATTTTAGATCCAGCGCCAGGTTTGTAATAATTATTTACAAAGTTCACTTCTTTAGTTCCGCCGTCGGTTGTTCTTCCGCCCCAGTTGTAAACGACATTGTTGGTGATGTCCATTTTTCCTGTATAAGCGCCGCTTCCGTCTAGTCCGCCGCCAAGACTCCAGTTTCGGCCGTAGCAATGTGCCAATAAATTATGATGGAAACTTCCGATATCTCCGCCAATTGTAGCCGCATAACCATGTTCTGTTCCTGCTGGATAATTTTGATGGTTTGCTGCGTTTAATGCTTCAGATATAAGAGTTCTTTGTAGCGTAATGTTTTTGCCAGATCGTGAACTGAAAGATTCATCAATCGTCCAGCTTATTGAGCAGTGGTCAATAATACTATTGTCTGCGCCTGTTAATCCCATTCCGTCATAAGTCGGTCCAGCTCCGAGTCTAACTCTTAAATTTTGTACAATCGCGTCATTTCCTGTTACGCCAAATGGAGCCGATCGAATTGTAATTCCTTTTCCAGGAGCGGTTTGTCCCGCAACAGTGACATAAGGCTGGCTCAGAACTAAACGAGATTGCAGCTGAATTACTCCTGAAGTATTAAAAACAATGGTTCTTGGACCGATATCATTGGTAACAGCTTCTCGGAAACTTCCTGGTCCGCTGTCATTTAAATTGGTAACCGCTACCACTTTTCCGCCTCGTCCGCCACGTGCAAAACGGCCGTAGCCTTCAGCCTCTGGAAAAGCGAGCTGTGCAGGACGAAAACGCCAAACATTTCCTTTTTCAACGCCATTTGCTAAAACTTCATCAACTCGCCAAAAATAGGTTTCGCCAGTGTACAATCCGTTTACTTGATAAGAAGTATTGGCTAAAGTTTGGTTTCCTTTAAATTCGGGTGAAGATGTCGTTGCGTTATCAACGGCTGCTTGGTCAGTTCCAAAATAAACATTATGTGAAACCGCATTTGCGGCAGCAGTCCATTGCAGTAATTTTCCGCCAGATGTTAATTCGACATGCTCGTCATTTTGCTTCGGATTTGGATTTGTTGCCTGATAAAAAATATTAGGCGTGTTTAATTCAAAACCATTTAATACAAAGTTTTTAATGTTTTCTGTTCCTGAAGTTTCTGCTGCCATTAGAATCACAACATCGGTTCCTGCAGTAGCTTCAAATTTTAAATAAGCAGATTTGGCATCGGCAGTTTTGGTTGCTCTTACAGTTGGAATCAAATTATCAACCACTAAATTTCCGTCAACAGAAATATCAATTGGACTGAAAGTATTTGTTGTTGGGCTGTCTACGTTATTAAAAAAGGCTAATAAGGTATGTTCTCCCGCTGCTAATCCGCTTATTCTAATTTCAATTTGAGCACCGAGATTTGCGGTTGAACCTTTTACCGTAAGTCCGTCGCAGACTAATCGGGCGTAGTAAGGAGCTTGAATTCCGGCTTTGTACCAATTGGTTCCTAAGTTATCTCCGTTGTTTCCAACACGATTAACTGTAAAAGTAACTCCATTTTCGGTATAAGTGTTGGTGTTGCCAGAAGCGATTACCCAAGCAGTATAATCAGGGTCGTTTACTTCGGCTTTAGGTCGTGCTGACTGATCAAAGTCAATTTTTACAATCGGATTTTGGGCAAAAATCTTGTTGACTGGCGCAATGAGACAAATTATCGTCGCCATTACGGAGATTTTAAAGTAATTTTTCAGCATGTCAAATTGTGGTTTGGTTAGTAAGTAATAACTTTAATTAGAAAAACTAAACAACTGATTATCAGTTTTAAGTAGTCTCGCTAACTATTGTAAAGTTTGTTATTACGTCAAATAAAACTATCCTGCACCATCCTGTTCTGCTTGCTGAATTGTTATAGAAAAGGTGTTTAAAAAATGTAATATGTTTTTTTAATGCTAATTTTTTAGAGACTCAATATCTAGTAAATGCTAGGATTGATAAAAATGCATTCGATAAAAGTGCGTTTCGAGAAAAAATATAAATTAAATCGAAAATTTAAGATTAAAGGAAAATCTTACCAGAACGGTTTTAATTAAAAAGAAAGAAATAAAGTAAAATTAGTCTAATAAAAATCCAAGTCCCATGTTTTTAAGCATTTTCTTTTCGAAGTTCCAAAAGAATTTATACTGCCCAAAAATAGTTCCGATAGCAACTAATAAAACCTGATAAATAGGGAAAATAATAATAAGGCGAATGAGTGTGAACCAGCCTCCGAAATCTTCTTTCGTAATTCCGAGCCAAATGCAAAAAGGTTTAGACAGCCAAGCAGATGCCGATCCTGTGATGGCAAAAACGATAAGTATAATGACGGCTTGTAAATTGGAGGTGATTCCCCAACGCTTTTTTAATCTATTCATTGCTATTTGTAATGATTACAAATATAGTATTATTATCTTGATGGAACATAGCCCCAAAGCTTTTGTTTGTAAGTATTTTGAAAATAAATCATGTAATTGTAAATTAAGTAATTTACCTCATAGCCGTAATGAATGTCTGGACGGTAGTCAATTGACATTTCGTATAAATTTGGATTATAACGCTGTGGCTGTAAAACACGATTATTCCATTCTGTTACATACAAATTGTTTTTATTTTCAAGATAAGATAATGAATGATAGTTTCTAGGATAAGCTCGAGATGCAAGCCAGTTTGTGAAGCCGTTGTCGATTATAATGACTTCGTATTCTAATGAATCATTTGCAATTCTCACGGTATCATTTCCTTTTTTAATTGATGTAGCACTATCAGAACTGGCAATATTCTTCGAAGCCGTAGAACACGCGACAATAGTAAGTAAAGCAATTAATATGGAAATGCATTTTTTCATGTTTTAAATTTACGAATATTTGACGAGAGGAGAATAGGGTTTAACAAGAATCTAACTAATAAGATGCTAAGCTACTAAGCTACTAAGCTACTGAGCTACTAAGGTTCTGAGTTGCTATGCTTATCGAAACTTAAGTTTTTTATATAGAAAAAGCTGTTTGCATTGCAAACAGCTTTAAATATTTTACTTAAAATCTCATGGACTTAGAAGCTTAGGGCCTTAGTAGCTCAGTAGCTTAGAACCTTAGCAGCTCAGCACCTTTACTTACTCCCAAACAGCTTCCCGATGAACCCAGCGATTCCGCCTTTGCTTTTGGTAACTACAAGTACATCTGCAACGTCTACTTTTCCGTCGTTGTTTTGGTCAAGTCCAAATTGCATTCCGTATTTAGAGATGGTATCCATTATTCCAGAAGCTTGTCCGCTGTTTCCGGAAATAGCACTTATTATATCTGAAATTTGAAAACTGCTATCGTTTGGATCTTTTGCTTTATTCACTAAAGAGCCTAAAATCTGCGGAATCAAATTAGAGGCAACTCCGTTTGAGTCTGCACTGCTTAATCCGAATTTTTGGCCAAGACTGCCGCTTAATTGCTGCTGAATTTGTTGTACTACCGGATTAGAACTGTCAATTGCTGTATTTCCATTAAATAAGCCAGCAATCTGATCGGTTCCGCCTTCAGAAACAATCTTTTTTAATCCTTCAAAAATAGAATTGCTTGTTTCACTTATTACGGCTTCATTATGCTCATTTGGGACAGCGTTATTGTTTACAACAGCATCGCCTCCATATTGCTGTACTAATTGGGTCAATTGTTCAAACATAATATATAAGGTTTAAAATTACACGCCAAATTTAATAAAAAAAGAAAGGGATTTACTACAAATAAGTAGTAAATCCCTCTAAAGGTAATCTATTTTTTTATTACTTAGCTTAATAAAGTAATAATTTGTGAAGCCAGTTCTGTACCAATTCTATCTTGTGCTTCTCCTGTAGCTGCTCCAATGTGAGGAGTCAAAGAGATTTTAGAGTGCATTAAGATTGCCATTTCTGGTTTTGGTTCGCTTTCAAAAACGTCTAAACCAGCAAAAGCAACTTTTCCTGAATCTAAAGCTTTAACTAAAGCAACTTCGTCGATAACTCCACCACGAGCACAGTTTACGATACCAACTCCGTCTTTCATGATTTCAAGTTCTTTTTCTCCAATGATGTAACCATTTTGAGCTGGAACGTGCAATGTAATGAAATCTGCTTCTTTAAATAAAGATTCTAAAGATTGAGAAACGATTTTAGTTGTGATTGATTGTCCATCGAAAAATTCAACTTTAATGTCAACCTCTGGAATAAAGCTATCAGCAGCGATAACTTTCATTCCTAAACCAAGAGCCATTTTTGCAGTAGCTTGTCCGATACGACCAATACCAACAATACCTAAAGTTTTACCTCTTAATTCAGTTCCGTTAGCGTAAGCTTTTTTCAAACCGTCAAAGTTTGAATCTCCTTCTAGAGGCATGTTTCTGTTAGAATCATGTAAAAAACGCACACCAGAAAATAAGTGTCCAAATACTAATTCTGCAACAGATTCTGAAGATGAAGCAGGAGTATTAATTACGTGAATTCCTTTGCCTTTTGCATAATCCACATCGATATTATCCATACCAACACCACCACGACCGATGATTTTGATACCTGGACAAGCATCGATAATATCTTTACGAACTTTAGTAGCACTACGAACTAAAATTACGTCAATGTTGTTTTCATTTATATAGTTAGCTACTTGTTCTTGAGCTACTTTTGTAGTGATAACTTCAAAACCACCTTTTTCTAAGGCTAGAATTCCACTTTTAGAAATTCCGTCATTTGCTAATACTTTCATTGTTGTGTTATGTCTTTGCGAGGAACGAAGCAATCTCATCCTCAATTTTAATTTTTCTTTTTTTTATTAGGAGCTAATCCCGCTATCCGTTACAATCTTTTTTGTTTTTAAAGAAAAAACAAAAAAGGATTTCCACTTCTATCGGGGCTAGGGCACCTGTCTTCGGTTGCTGTTTTTGTGTAAGCTGAAAACTAAACTTTAGTTTCTAAAGCTTTCATTACATCAACTAAAACCTGAACGCTTTCAATTGGCATAGCGTTGTAGATAGAAGCTCTGTAACCACCAACAGAACGGTGTCCTGGCAATCCAGAAATGTTTGCTGCTTTCCATAAAGCGTCAAAAGTTTCTGTGTGCTCTGGGTTGTTCAATAAGAAAGTTACGTTCATGTTAGAACGGTCTTCTACTTTTGCAGCACCTTTAAACAATGGGTTTCTGTCGATTTCAGCGTAAAGTAATTCTGCTTTAGCGTTGTTTAATTTCTCAACAGCAGCAATTCCGCCTTTTTCTTTAATCCATTGTAAAGTTAAAAGAGAAACGTAAACAGCAAATACAGGTGGAGTATTGTACATACTTTCTCCTTTGATGTGTTTAGCGTAATCTAGCATACTAGGAATTGTTCTTCCGTTTTTGCCTAAGATTTCTTCTTTTATTACCACTAATGTAGTTCCTGCAGGTCCCATATTTTTTTGAGCTCCAGCATAGATGATATCGAATTTAGAAAAATCTAATTCACGAGAAAAAATGTCAGAACTCATATCGCATACAACTGGAACATTAGTTGATGGGAATTCTTTCATTTGAGTTCCAAAGATCGTATTGTTGCTAGTGCAGTGGAAATAATCAGCATCAGCTGGAATTTCGTATCCTTTTGGAACATAAGTATAATTGTCTTCTTTTGAAGAAGCTACGACAACAGTTTCACCGAAAAGTTTAGCTTCTTTGATCGCCGCAGTTGCCCACGTTCCTGAATCTAAATAAGCTGCTTTTCCGTTTTCTTTCATTAAGTTATATGGAGCCATTAAGAATGCTGTGCTGGCACCACCTTGTAAAAATAAAGCCTGATAACCTTTTCCCTGAAGTCCTAATAATTCTAAAGCAAGGGAACGAGCTTCCTCCATAACAGCAACGAAATCTTTGCTTCGGTGCGAGATTTCAAGGATAGATAACCCTGAATCATTAAAATTTAAAATTGCTTTTGATGCCTTCTCAAAAACTTCCTGAGGTAAAATACTTGGTCCTGCGCTGTAGTTGTGTTTTTTCATGGTTGTTGTTAATAGTCGAAAATTTTAAAGACGCAAATTTCGGCAATAAGAGCCGAAAAAGCGTTAAAATATTCGAAATAATTAAACAAATTATTACTTTGTTGTTAACAAAAACGTTATAGTATCGACATTATCTGCGTAATCCCACAATTGAGGTTTTTGCGTTTCTCCAAATGCAATACTATTTGCAGTTAAATTGCTGCTGACAATGCATTGAATTTGATCTGCATTTTCCTGAAGACGTTTTTTAAGTTCTTCAAGGTTGTCGTAATACTCATAAAAAACACTCGAAATAGGCGAGGCGTAGCTTGAATCTTCTTTTAAAGTCAAAAATCCGTTATCTAATAATTTGAAATTACTCATTAAAAATACTGCTTTATTATAGTCATAATTATTAGCGTATTTTTCGTAATGAATAACATCTTGATATTTAAACATCGCTTGAAAAAAAGCATCAAAAGAATACTCTTTCGGAATGAAAAGTTTAGAGACATTTCGGCATCCTAAACCAAAATATCTAAAAATATCTTCACCTAAAGCTTCTAATTCTTCGTTAGTTTCTTTTCCCGTCAAAATCGCAGCTGAGTTTCTGTTTTTTCGAATAATCGATGGTTTATCTTTAAAATAATATTCAAAATAACGAGCTGTGTTGTTACTTCCTGTAGCAATTACTGCATCGAAGTTTTCTAGTTTTCCTTCTACGAAAGTGATGCTGTCTTTTAAATTTTCATCAACAGCAATTAAATATTTAGCCAAAAAAGGCAATAAATGCTGGTCGTTTGACGAAGTTTTGATTAAAGCTTTATTGCCTGTAATTAAAACAGATAAAAAATCATGAAAGCCTACAAGCGGAATATTTCCGGCTAAAATTAAAGCAACCGTTTTGCCCGATTGAGCGGAGTCGAAAGAATAAGCAGAAAGCCATTTGTCAATATTTTCAGCTGTTAAGGCTTCTGCCCATGACTGTATGGAAAAATAAACCTGTTCTGGCGTATACCATCCATTATGAGATTGTGATAAACGAATCAGATTTTCGAAATCATCAAAGAAAATATCATTATATAAAACGTCAGATTTTGGCGCTGAAGCACCCTCAGAAAACTGACTTAGAAATTTTCCTAATTCAACAAAAACACTTTTTTTTGTTTCTAATGTCATAATGTTTGTTTATGAATTGTTTTGATTGTAATTTTGCACAAAAATAAGCTATATTACGTTATAAGGCAAAGTAGTTTTGAATCTTTCAATCTTTAATCTACAAAACCTATATAACTTTTAACAAAACGAAGAAAAAGATGGCAATTATTATAACTGACGAATGTATCAATTGTGGGGCTTGCGAACCAGAATGCCCTAATACAGCAATATATGAAGGAGCGGATGATTGGAGATATAAAGACGGAACAAGTCTTTCTGGAAAGATCGTATTACCTGATGGAACTGAAGTTGACGCTGATGATGCGCAAACTCCAATTTCTGACGAAATCTACTATATAGTACCTGGAAAATGTACAGAATGTAAAGGTTTCCACGATGAGCCGCAATGTGCTGCTGTTTGTCCTGTTGACTGTTGTGTGCCAGATGACGATCACGTTGAAGATGAAGAAACGTTATTAGAAAGACAATCGTTTTTACACGGAGAGTAATGGCTCGTGTACTTTAAAATATACAATCCTGAGTTTTTACTCAGGATTTTTTTTACCCTGTTATCAGGTAATTTTAAAAGTTAGTTTCTTGATAACGAATGTTTTGTTTTTTTTGACTGTTGCTTTATTGTTAAAAAAATAATACTTTAGTTGAAAATTTAACAAACGCCTATGAAGAGATTGCTACTTTTATTTGCTGTATTATTATTAAATATGAGCGTTTTTGCGCAAAGTGAAGAATATTCTATTGTCGTAAAAGATATAGAAACGCAGCTTCCTATTGAGAATGCAACAGTGGTAATAATGAAAACCAAGCAAATTTTATTGAGCAATGAAGAAGGTAAGGTAACCTTTATGCTAACTGGCGGTTCTAATGTTCAAGTTTCTGAAACGAATTATGAAGATATAACCGTGCGCTGGACTTCTTTAAACGGAGATCAGAAATTTGTTATTTATCTTAAAAGTAAAGATAACAAACTAGACGAAGTGGTTTTGTCTAAAGAAGCTCCAGACAAAATACTGCAGAAATTAGTCAACAATTCTATAAAAAAAATCAGCATTTCGCATAGGCAAAAAGTATATGTGCGAGAGTTTTTTATGCTCGACAATCAATATTCGTATTATAATGACGGATTGGTAAATTTTCAGTTTGATAAAAACAACAATGCGACCACTTTGCTTGTAGAACAAAATAGATCTTACGGACTTCTAGAAACCGATATAAGTGCCGATTTGAGAGGCTATAATTTGAATAATATCATGGAGAATTATTCAAACTTTAAATATTTTGATCCGCTTTTAGATTCGAAGTCAAGAAAAGAATATGATTTTACCATAAAAGGACATTCTACAAATAAAGATTATTATGTGATGTCTGTAAGTCCTTTGGATAAAGCGAAAGAAGCAATTGATAATTTTCAGATAATTTATGATCCGCTAAAGAAACTTATTATGGAATTTACGATTTCGGTAACTCCTTTAAGTCTTGATAAAATTGAAGAAAAAACAAAAGAAGGCGAAAAGAATATGACCAAATCTTTTGTGAAAGTAAATTACCGCTGGGACGGAACAGATTATTATGTTTTGAGTTCTAATGAAGAAATTGGTTACAGCATAATTCAAAAAGAAAAACCAAAAAACATTCAGGTTCGAAACAGTTTTGTAACGACAGGTTTTAATAAACAGAATTTTACATACAATGAAAGTGATGTTTTTAAAGAAAAGTCTCTTTTCAATAAAAAGAACAAAATCCTGACCAATTATTGGGATATTTCAGGTTTTACCGCAACCGATGAAGAAAAAGCCATCATCGCATCTTTAGAGTTTAAATTGTAATTAATAAATAGAAAAGAAAAATCCTGAGCTGCGAAGTTCAGGATTTTTTGTTTGTTATTGTCAGGCTGAGCGGAGTCGAAGCCCCCGCAAAGATTGGCAGATTCTCTTTAACTAATTTCTGGCGTGTCCTTCGACTCCGCTCAGGAAGACATAAAATGAGATAATATATTGTCCAAAGTTTATGCTGTTTGTCAGGCTGAGCGGAGTCGAAGTCTAGAAATTAAACCCAAGTCTTGCATAATAATACGCTCCGCTGAAACCCATTTGTACAGCATCCCAATAACCACCAGCTTCTGTATTGCCTTGTTCGTCTTGCTTAGTAGGATACACATTAAACAAGTTATTACTTCCAATTGTTAGTTTTAAACTTTTAGTAAATTGATATCCAAGCGTTAAGTCAGTAACAACTCTTGGGTTGTAAACATCATCTTCGTCGGCATAATCTACCAGAACTACTTTACTAAATCTGGTAAAAGCCAAACCTGCATCAAATTTCTTTCTGTTGTAAGTTAAGTTTAAAGCAAATTTATTATCTGGCGCAGAAGCTAATAAAAATGCTCTTTCGCGTTTTCCGAAGAAAGTCGCTTCGTCTAAAGTGCCATTTTGCACTTTGTCAATTTTCATGTCATTGATATTTCCAACCAAAGTTGCTCCAAATTGTGATTCTCCAAATCTCTTTTTCCAAGATAAAACCAAATCTAGACCGTGAGTGCTTGTGTCTACGCCGTTAACAAAAAACTGAGCCTCAGAAACACCAAGATCTAAAGACGAAGCGTCAAAATAACCTGTAAGAACGATACGGTCTTTTACTTGAATATAATAACCGTCTACTGTAGCAGTAAAATCGCCAAAAGAAGCCGTAAGTCCCAAAGAAGCATTTACCGCTTTTTCTTCATTTAATTTCTGGATTCCGAAAGCTCTTGTTACCGGACTGTCATTTGGAGCCAGTAAAACTTCAGTAGCACCGCTGGCGTTAAAATTGGTAAAACGCAAATTATAGTATATCTGAGCTAATGATGGCGCACGAAAACCTGTACTTACAGAACCTCTTAAATTAATATGATCTGTAATTTTAAGGCGTGAAGCTAACTTTCCGTTTAAAGTGCTTCCAAAATCGCTGTAATTTTCAAAACGAACCGCGCCGCTTACCATTAAGGCTTCTGTAATATCCAACTCGGCATCGGTGTAAAGAGAAAAGTTGGTGCGGTCTTTATTAACTTCATTTGCTGGACTATAACCTGGGAAACCTTGAGAACTTCCCGGCCTTGGAATAGTTGGAGAAGAATCAGGATCTGTAGGATCATAATCTGGATTTGGAATCGTAGGTGCACTTTGAGTTGTCGGATCCGTAATAGGCTGTCCGTTGGTATCATAAGTAGTATAAGAACCTTCTTCTCCTGCAAAAATCTCAAATTGTTCGACTCTAAATTCTGCTCCAAAAGCAATATTTAAACCGCCTAAAATGTCTCCATAATTTTTTGAAATATCAAAATTGGTCGTGTTTTGAAGCAAGCTGTGGCCTCCAGCGTCAAATTCATGAGGAGAATTTTCTTCAAGCGAAGCATTTATTGTTCCTTTAATATCATATTGAAATTTATTTTTTCCGAAAGTATTACTTAAATCAAATTTCCATCCTCCAGCAGATTCTGTTCGAATTCCCGCAGCTATAGAATTATCATTTATTTTGGAAGTAATTCTTGGCGTATATCCTCCAGGATAAACCGATTCTACGACTCTTTCGCCATCATTTCTGGTAAAAGCATAAGCGTCTGTATCTCTAAAATTGCTTCCGCCAAAAGCATAAAATTCCGTTTTATCTGAAATCGGAATAGCAAGATTTGCAAATAAGTTTACGCCTGTCATTTCAGCATCACCAAAACCTTTTCTAAAATCATAAGCAGGTCTTAATGTTTTGTTTTTATTTAGGAATTCTCCCGTAACATTTACATATCCGCCTTTTGATCCAATTCCCGTACCGTAGTTTGCAGCTACTCTTACCGAACCTCCATCAAAATCCTGATCTTTTCCGTATGAATTTCCATTGCCATTTTTATCCAATCTATAGCCTTTTGTATTTGGAGTTCCAGGTAAAAAATCGCCTTTTGCATCGGTATTAAAAACACCATAAGTTATAGATCCCGTTAATTCATCAACAGTATCATTGGTAACAATATTAATTACGCCAGAAATAGCATCAGAACCGTATTGTGCAGAAGCGCCATCGCGTAAGATCTCAATTCTTTTAATAGAAGCTGCTGGAATGGCATTTAAATCTGTTCCCGTGTTTCCGCGTCCGCGCGTTCCAAACAAATTGATTAAGGAAGATTGATGTCTCCTTTTCCCGTTAATCAAAACCAAAGTCTGATCTGGTCCCATACCTCTCAAAGAAGCTGGATCTACGTGATCGGCTCCATCAGAACCAGATTGTTTATTCGCATTAAACGAGGGAGCTACATATTGCAAGAGTTGGTTAATCTCTATTTTTCCGCTTTGAGTTGTAACATCCTTTACATTAATGACATCAATAGGAACGGCCGAATTGACGACTGTTCTTTTTGTGTTTCTGGAGCCTACCACTACAACATCATTCAGAATCTGACCATCGTTTTCGCTTAAAGCAATTTCTATTTTTTCGCTTGAAGCTGATTTTTCAACTGTCGTAAATCCGACATAACTAAAAATTAATGTGGCGCCTTCTTTTACTTTGATTCTAAAGCCGCCTTCAAAATCAGTTGAGACTCCGTTTGAAGTTCCTTTTTCAGTAACATTAACACCAGGCAGCGGATTGCCTGTTTTGTCTTTTACATGGCCCGAGACTTCTTTTTGGGCAAAGAGAAATGCTGAATGCAGCAGGAATATTAATAATGCAATCTTTTTCATGGTAACTGGTTTTTTAGTTTGTTTTTTGTTGACTAGTGTTATAAAAGTAATGTTTTTTAACAAAAATTTAATAAAATGTTTAAAAATTTTCAGAAATAGCTCTAAAATTATATTATTGAACATTTTTACTTCGTGCAAGAGCTATTAAATCTTATATTTGCAAAATTTTAAAGCCGAAAAATGTTATTTTGGCAGAAATAAAGAAAAACACGTAAAACATAATGCATTAAACAACAAGGTTTAATGTTTGAGATCTTAAATAAGATCGAATAAATAATATACAAACAAACAGATGAAAGCAGGAATTGTAGGATTACCAAATGTTGGAAAATCAACATTATTTAATTGTTTATCTAATGCAAAAGCGCAAAGTGCCAACTTTCCTTTTTGTACAATCGAACCTAATATTGGTGTTGTAAACGTTCCAGATCCAAGAATTAATAAATTGGAAGAATTGGTAAAACCAGAGCGCGTTCAAATGGCAACTGTTGATATTGTAGATATTGCAGGTTTGGTAAAAGGTGCAAGTAAAGGGGAAGGTCTTGGAAACCAGTTTTTAGGAAACATTAGAGAGTGTAATGCTATCATTCACGTTTTACGTTGTTTTGACAATGATAATATCGTACACGTTGATGGAAATGTAAACCCAATTCGTGATAAAGAAACTATTGACATCGAATTGCAGTTAAAAGATTTAGAAACAATCGATAAACGTTTAGAAAAAGTAAAACGTGCTGCAAAAACAGGAAATAAAGAAGCGCAGACAGAAGAAGCTTTATTAAACAGGATTAGAGAGGCATTGTTACAAGCAAAATCTGCAAGAACAATCGTTCCTCAAAATAATGACGAAGAAGTTTTGATGGAAGCTTTCCAATTGATTACTGCAAAACCAGTTTTATACGTTTGTAACGTTGACGAAAGCTCTGCTGTAAACGGAAACAAATATGTGGATCAAGTTCGTGAATTAGTAAAAGACGAAGATGCTGAAGTTATCGTGCTTTCAGTAGGAGCTGAGGCTGATATTACTGAATTAGAAAGCTACGAAGAGCGTCAGGTTTTCCTTGAAGATATGGGATTAGAAGAGCCAGGAGCATCAGTTTTAATTCGTGCGGCTTACAAACTTTTAAAACAGCAGACTTATTTTACAGCTGGAGTAAAAGAAGTTCGTGCTTGGACAATTAACATTGGAGCTACTGCACCGCAAGCGGCAGGAGTTATCCACACTGATTTTGAAAAAGGATTTATCCGTGCAGAGGTAATCTCATACGACGATTACGTACAATACGGTTCTGAAGCAAAAGCAAAAGAAGCTGGAAAATTCAGAGTAGAAGGAAAAGAATACGTGGTAAAAGATGGTGATGTAATGCACTTCCGTTTTAACGTTTAATTCTTTTTTAAGAGAATAGAAGTTAGAAAATAGAATAAAGAAAATAGAAGGAACCGCTGGAGAAATTCAGTGGTTTTTTGTTTTTTATCGCAGAGAGTTTTCGCAAAGACACACTAAGGATTTTATTCACAAAAATTTTCTGTAGAGACGCACTGCAGTGCGTCTACACAAAGGTTTGCCACAAAGCCACAAAGGCGCAAAGAATTTTTACAAAGATTTTCTGTAGAGGCGCACTGCAGTGCGTCTACGTAAAGATTGTCGATTCTCTTTGAGGAATTTCTAACGTGTCCTTCGACTCCGCTCAGGAAGACAAAAAATGAGTAAAAATTATTCTATTATGTTCATTGCGATTTGTCAGGCTGAGCGGAGTCGAAGCCCCGCAAAGATTGTCGATTTGCTTTGTCGAGTTTCTAGCGTGTCCTTCGACTTCGCTCAGGAAGACAAAAAAAGAAACAAAAAATCCATTTAAATCTGCGCTTTCGCGAAAGCGAACCCGTAAAATCCGCGTCCAATTTTCAACTGGCAGAATTTTTGGCTCAAAAATTGGTTAGAGAAAATTAACCAATTACTAATCTAAAATCAACCAATCAAAATGCTAAAAAAATCTTTTAAATTCTTGGGCTGGACACTATTTGGAATCTTTGCTTTTCTTGCTCTTTATATTTCATCGGTTTTAATTATTTCAAAAATCACGGTCAATTCTGATATTGAAAAAGTAGAAGAGCAAAATGCGATTCCGATTTATATACTTTCGAACGGAGTACATACCGATATTGTGGTTCCAATTAAAAACGAAATCAAAGATTGGAGAAACGAAATTCAATTCAGCCAGACAAAATCAAAAGATTCGTTGATGAATTATATTGCTTTTGGCTGGGGAGACAAAGGTTTTTATCTCGAAACGCCAGAATGGTCAGACCTAAAAGCTAGCACAGCATTTAAAGCCGCATTCGGAGTCAGTTCATCGGCAGTTCATGCAACATTTTTCAAACAGTTAAGAGAAGGAGAGGACTGCAAGCGTATTTTGATTTCAAAAGAGAATTATCAAAAACTAGTAACGTATATTTCAGACAGTTTTAGCGATCCTCTTCATCCGCAATGGATTGAAGGTCACAGTTACGGAAAGAAAGATGCATTTTATGAAGCAAAAGGAAGTTACAGTTTATTTTATACCTGCAATACTTGGGCAAATAATGCTTTGAAAGCGGCCAATCAAAAAGCAAGTTTATGGACAGTTTATGATAAAGGAATTTTTTGTCATTACAAATGATCTTGCCATGAAAAAGTTAGTCTTAATTTTAGCAATAATTATATTAATTTCTTCGTGTAAAAAAGCAGATGCAGCTGCAGAATGTGTATTAGGATGTGTGATTTTTTATTTTGATAATCCACAGCCTGATAATGATTCAGAATTAAATCGATTTCCAAATAAATTTAGAGGATTGTATGTAAATCCTGATTCTACTTTTATTAGAATTGAAGAGGATCGAATTTTACGAGAATATTATAATAAAATCAAAGTTCATAAACTCACATTAGACTCTACAAAAGCGAAATACGATATTGTTGATGGTAAACTGATAGCAAAAGATACTAAGTATAAATATGATATGCTGTCTAAAGGGGATTCGGTAGAATTAATTCAAAAAAATATAGATACATTATTCCGATTTTCACTTTTTGAGAAAGCAAAACGCATTGATGGACAATTAATTTTAAGCAGAAAAGATTCAATATTTTGGAATGTCCAATTCGTTTCAATTGATAAAAATATCCTTAAATTTAAGCACTTCAATGATAGAAAAGATCTTAAAAAGCTTGATTCTGTAACTAAAATAAAAGGAAAAATGCTTGACTCAATTTCTTATTTAATTAAGCCAACAAGAAGTGAATTCAAAAAAATATTGAAAATTAAAGATTTAGGCTATGATACAGAATATAAAATGGTCTCTAAAATAAACATGGAAAAAATATAAAATTCGACTAAAATCCAAAAATCCAAAAAATCTCATTAATGCTTAAATTTGAGTGAATATCTAAAATCAGCAAAATGAGAATCAAAACTATTCTATCAAAAACCTGGTTTCTATTGAAGAATACCTTTCTGGAATTTAACGATGATAATGCAATCAAATTGAGCGCGGCGTTATCTTATTATACCATTTTTGCCTTACCTCCTTTATTAATAATTGTTATCACTATTTGTGGTTTTTTCTTTGGTGAAGATGCAGTAACAGGACAATTGTACGGACAAATAAATGGACTAGTAGGAAATGGAGCTGCAACGCAAATCCAAGAAGCCATCAAAAATGTGGAGTTATCAGGAAGCAATGTTTTTGCAACTGTATTTGGAGTGGTTATGTTGCTGATTGGAGCCTCAGGGGTATTTGCAGAAATTCAGAGTTCTATCAATTTTATTTGGGGTCTGCGTGCAAAGCCAGATAAAGGTGTTAAGAAATTCATTCAGAACAGATTAATGTCATTTTCAATGATTGCTTCTGTAGGTTTCTTAATGATAGTCAGCTTGTTTGTTAATACGATATTAGATTTAATGAGCGCCAGGTTAAAATTATACTTTCCAGAAAGTACAGTCTATTTATTTTATGTGATCAATATTATAATTGTGCTATCTAGTATTACCCTTCTATTTACTATCATTTTCAGAACATTGCCAGACGGAAAAATTAGATGGAAAGATGCTATTATTGGTTCTGCAGTTACTGCAATTCTCTTTATGATTGGAAAATTTGCCATTGGTTTGTATTTGGGTAATTCGACTGTTGCTTCAGTTTATGGTGCTGCAGGATCTGTAATCATTATTTTAGTTTGGGTTTATTATTCGGCAATTATTCTTTACTTTGGAGCAGAATTTACGAAAGTCTATGCAAAATCATATGGAGGGAAAATTTATCCAAATGAGTACTCAGTAGAGATTGCAAAAGAAGTTTACGAGATCGAAAATGTAACACAAGAATCAACACAACAAAGATTAACAAACGAGAAACCATGAAAATAATAGCTTTTGGAGGAAGTAACAGTAAACAGTCAATCAATAAACGTTTAGCAACTTACGCATCTAGTTTATTTGAAAATGCCGATGTTGAAGTTTTAGATCTTAATGATTATGCAATGCCGGTTTTTAGTGTAGATCTTGAAAAAGAAGTAGGTCAGCATGAAGTGGCTCAATCTTTTTTAAACAAATTAAAAGAAGCTGATATTTTAGTGGTTTCAATGGCAGAAAATAATGGAAATTATTCTGTTGCTTTCAAAAATGTTTTCGACTGGAGTTCGAGAATCGAAAAAGATGTTTTCCAGCACAAGCCAATGTTGTTATTAGCAACTTCTCCAGGAGGAAGAGGCGGAGCATCAGTTTTAGGAATTGCTCAAAATCTGTTTCCTCGTTACGGAGCTGAAATAAAAGGAACTTTCTCATTACCAGCATTTGGCTCGAATTTTGATTCAGAACAAAATAAGATCTCTAACGTTGAGTTAGATTCTGAATTGAGAAATATTATTAAATCAAATTTTTAAATGCCACAAAAAAAGATTTCATTTTTACTTCTATTATTTCATTTTATTTCTTTCAACTTTACTTTTTCACAAAAGATAAATGAAGTTGATAAAATTGTTGCAAAATATCCGAAAAGCTTTAGCACTACCGAAAAATTAGCCGAAAGAATCGAAAAGGATTTTGACTCTGATGCTGAACGCGCGCGAGCTATTTACAGCTGGATTGCTTTCAATATAAAATACGATTATAATGCCTATTTGAATCCGCCAAGAGTGCAGGGATTTAGTTATTCTTCTGAAGCTGAAAAACAAAGAAAAATAAAACAGCTAAATGATAATCTTATTCAAAAAACTTTTAAATCGCAAAAAGGAGTTTGTGAAGGATTTACAGCTTTATATCAGAATTTGGCAGAATCGGTCGGTTTAAAATGTGAAATAATTCGCGGTGATTCAAAAACCAGTTTGCGAGATATCGGACGTAAAAACACTTCATCTAATCATGCTTGGAATACCGTTTTAATTGGAAGAAAATGGATTTTGGTTGATGTAACTTGGGGACAAGGTTACTACGACAGCCGAAAAGGCCGTATGGTTAACGATTTTAATCCCGCGTATTTTGACACCGATCCAGATTATTTCTTTGCGAAACATTATCCAGATTCAGGAACTTTTCTAGGAGAAAGAATCAGTAAAAGTGATTTTTTAAACGGCCCTTTAATTTATAACAAAACAATCGAAAAGGATTATAGAATAAAAACTCCAAATTCAGGAATAATTGAAGCTAAAAACGGAGATAAGATTACTGTCGAGATTAAAAATGTCTCAAAATCTAATCAGGTTTTTTATTTGAATAAAAAGAACCAGCCAGTTAAAGTTCTCAATCCAAAAGAGAAGCGAGGAGGCTTAGAGTTTCAAATTTTGATTGATAGCAATATTGGAGATTATGTCACTATTTTTATAGATACTGATAGTGTGGTTTCTTTTAAAATTGTTTCGTAGTAAATTAAGAAAATCTACATTTTTGTCTTTTGCAAAATTGCCGTATCTTAGCAGGAAATGAAAGAATTTGAATGCTATGGAAACTACTTTTTTGAAATCAATTTTAGACAATGATTTCTACAAATTTACGATGCAGCATGCTGTAATAAAACTTTTTCCAAAAGCAAAAGTCCGTTACGGATTTATAAATCGCGGTAAGCATATTTTTCCAGAAGGATTTGCGGCATTACTTCGCCATTCTGTTGACGCCATGGCAGATCTTCGTTTAACAAAAGAAGAAAAAAGTTACCTGGCACATTATTGCCCTTATTTAGATCCTACTTATTTAGATTTTCTGCAAGGATATCGTTTTGATCCTTCTGAAGTAGAAATCAGCCAAGAAGGTTCAGAAATTACCGTTAAAGTTGAAGGATTCTGGTACAGAACTATTTTATGGGAAGTGCCTTTGATGGCTCTGATTTCGGAGCTGTTTTATAAAGCAAATCATTTAATTCGCTTGAATGATGAATCCATTAAAAATCTTACCAAAGAAAAAATAGAAAACTATAATAAGTTAGGAGTTTCAGTTTTAGAATTTGGTACTAGACGACGTCATTCTTATGAAGTGCATGATTTAATAAATGAAACTTTGAAAACATATGGCGGACAAAGTTTTATTGGTACAAGCAATGTACATTTTGCGATGGTCAATAATAAACGTCCGTTAGGAACTCATGCCCATGAGTGGTTCATGTTTCATGCCGCACAATATGGCTTTAAAATGGCTAATTTGATAAGTTTAGAACATTGGACGCAGGTTTATGGCGGAGATCTTGGAATTGCCTTAACAGATACTTATACTACCGAAATATTTTTCAATCAATTCGATAAAAAATATTCCAAACTTTTTGATGGGGTTCGCCACGATAGCGGAGATCCGATTGAATTTGCTCAAAAAGTAATTTCTCACTATACCAAAATGGGAATTGATCCAAAATCAAAAGCCATTGTATTTTCGGATTCGCTCAATTATGAAAAAGTAAAAACGATTGTAGATTTCTGTCACGATAAAATAAAAATGTCATTCGGAATCGGGACGAATTTCACAAATGATGTAGAGCTTCCAGCAATGAATATGGTGATCAAATTAACCGATACAAAACCCGATAATACACATTGGCAAGGAGTTGTAAAATTGTCTGACGAAAAAAATAAAAATACGGGAACGCCCGAAATGATTGCGCTGGCGAAAGAAGTGTTGGGAATCAAATAGATTTGTTTTTGCTGAAAAAGCAATTTTCACGTGATTTTAGCACCCGTTTTATTTTAAAATCAATTTAAATACATTTTAAACTGTTATTATTCATAACAAAAAAGAAATACGCTTTTATTTTTTACCGATAAATGGTACATTAGCCAAAAATCCTAAATTCATTTATGCTAGAGCAAAATCAATACAACGAAGATAATATTCGTTCACTCGATTGGAAGGAACATATTCGTATGCGTCCGGGTATGTACATCGGGAAATTAGGGGACGGATCATCACCGGATGATGGTATTTATATTCTTTTAAAAGAGGTTATGGACAACTGTATCGATGAATTCGTTATGGGTGCCGGAAAAACTATTGAAATAACCATAAAAGATAAGACGGTTTCGGTTCGTGATTACGGACGTGGAATTCCGTTAGGAAAAGTAGTCGACGTAGTTTCGAAAATGAATACCGGAGGAAAGTATGATTCCAAAGCTTTCCAGAAATCTGTAGGTTTGAACGGAGTCGGAACAAAAGCAGTAAATGCTTTATCGAATTATTTCCGTGTAGAATCAGTTCGTGATGAAAAACAAAAAGGGGCAGAGTTTTCTGCTGGAAATTTAGTTTTAGAAGAAGATATAATCGATACGACAAAACGTAAAGGAACAAAAGTAACTTTTACGCCGGACGAATCTATTTTCAAGAACTATAAATTCCGTTTAGAATATGTGATCAAAATGGTCAAAAACTATTGTTATTTGAACAATGGTTTGACGATTATTTTTAATGGTGAAAAATACTATTCAGAAAACGGTCTTCGCGATTTATTAGAAGAAACAATCAACGAAGAAGATTTAGAATATCCGATCATTCACTTGAAAGATCATGATATTGAAGTGGCGTTAACGCATAGTAAAACGCAGTACAGCGAAGAATATCACTCTTTTGTAAACGGTCAGAATACCACACAGGGAGGAACGCACTTAGCTGCTTATCGTGAGGCAGTTGTAAAAACGATTCGTGAATTTTACAATAAAAACTTCGAAGCATCAGACGTTCGTAAATCAATCGTGAGTGCGATTAGTATTAAAGTGATGGAACCTGTATTTGAGTCTCAGACCAAAACCAAATTGGGTTCTACCGACATGGGTTCAGATGACGGAACGCCACCAGTTTCTGTTCGTACTTTTGTAAACGATTTTATCAAAACCAAATTAGATAATTATTTACATAAAAACCCGCCTACAGCCGAAGCTTTATTGCGTAAAATTCTTCAGGCAGAACGCGAAAGAAAAGAATTATCGGGAATTAGAAAATTGGCAACAGATCGTGCTAAAAAAGCCAATCTGCACAATAAAAAATTAAGAGACTGCCGCGCGCATCTTCCTGATACTAAAAACCCTAGAAACTTAGAAAGTACGCTTTTTATTACCGAGGGAGATTCGGCTTCTGGATCGATCACGAAGTCGCGCGACGTAAATACACAAGCCGTTTTCAGTTTGCGTGGTAAGCCTTTGAATTCATACGGAATGACAAAAAAAATTGTGTATGAAAACGAAGAATTCAATTTATTGCAGGCTGCACTTGATATCGAAGATGGTTTAGAAAAACTACGTTACAACAACATCGTAATCGCAACCGATGCCGATGTCGACGGAATGCACATTCGTTTGCTGTTGATTACGTTCTTTTTGCAGTTTTTTCCAGAATTAATCAAAGAGGGGCATTTGTATATTCTTCAAACACCGCTTTTCAGGGTTCGAAATAAAAAAGAAACAATTTACTGCTATTCTGAAGAAGAAAGAAAAGACGCGATTGAAAAACTGAAACCAAAACCAGAAATCACACGATTTAAAGGTTTGGGAGAGATTTCGCCAGACGAGTTCAAAAATTTTATTGGAGACACAATTCGCCTTGATCCAGTTATGATGGATAAACATACGTCAATCGAGCAGTTGCTGTCTTTCTATATGGGGAAAAACACGCCAGACAGACAGGATTTTATTATCAATAATCTGAAGGTGGAGATTGATGAGCTTGAAGAGGCTTAATATTTTAAATAAAATTAACAGTGTCAAACGATCTTCAAAATAAAGTTATTTTTCAACAAGTTGCCGAGTTATTGCAAAATGCCCGACAACAGGTTTTGCGTACCGTAAATTCAACCATGACCATAACGTATTTTGAAATTGGAAGAATTATTGTTGAAGAAGAGCAGAATGGAAAAGATCGTGCTGAGTATGGAAAGCAATTGCTAAAAGGGCTTTCTCAGCAATTGACGAAAGAGTTTGGAAAAGGATTTTCTGTTGAAAATCTTGATCGGATGCGAAAGTTTTATAAGATATACTCAATTTCGTCGACACTGTCTACGAAATTGAATAATTCAGTTCCACAAGAGCTTTCAATGGTTGCTGAACAACCGCTAAGATTTAATAAAAATTTTAAGTTATCATGGTCACATTATACTTTTTTAATGCGAATTGATGATGATAATGAAAGACGTTTTTACAAAATAGAATCTGAAAAGCACAATTGGAGTGTTCGCGAATTGAAACGCCAGTACGATACAGCTCTCTATACAAGATTAGCTTTAAGTCGGGATAAAGAAGGTGTTTTAAAACTTTCAGAAAAAGGGCAAATTATAGAAAAGCCAAAAGACATTATTAAAGATCCCTATATTCTTGAGTTTTTAGGATTGCCTGAATTGAATCAATATTCTGAATCAGAATTAGAAGAAGAAATCATCAACAAACTGGAGCATTTTCTATTAGAGCTAGGTCACGGTTTTACTTTTGTTGGCAGACAGCAAAGAATTACTTTTGATGATAAGCATTTTAGAATTGATTTAGTTTTTTACAACAGAATATTAAAATGTTTTGTTCTGATTGATCTGAAAATTGGAGAATTAAAGCATCAAGATTTAGGACAAATGCAAATGTATGTCAATTATTATGACAGAGAAATGCGTTTGGAGGACGAAAACAAAACGATTGGAATTGTTCTTTGTCAAAATAAAAGTGAAGCAGTAGTTCGATATACTTTACCAGAAGATAATGAACAGATTTTTGCCAGTAAATATAAAACGGTTTTACCAAGTGAGTCTGATTTAAAAAGACTTATCGAAAACATATAACATCAAATTTATAATTTCGAATATAAATAATGAAAGACGAAGAAGACGATAACATAATTCCAAACGACGACGAAAATAGTCAGGACGAAAACCAGCTTGATGACAATCAAAATGGAGATGACGATGAGATTGTCGATGTAGATGCCAAACATTTTGAAGGACAGCATTTTTACGAAAATCAGGAAGAAGAAGGCGAAGATGTTATAACCAAAGTAACCGGAATGTATAAAGACTGGTTCTTGGATTATGCTTCGTACGTAATTCTGGAACGTGCTGTACCTGCAATCGAGGACGGATTTAAACCGGTTCAGCGTCGTATTATGCACTCGCTTAAAGAACTAGACGATGGTCGTTACAATAAAGTTGCAAACGTTGTTGGACACACCATGCAGTATCACCCACACGGAGATGCGAGTATCGGTGATGCTATGGTGCAGATTGGTCAAAAAGATTTATTGATTGACTGCCAGGGAAACTGGGGAAATATATTAACAGGCGACGGTGCGGCAGCTTCGCGTTATATCGAGGCACGTTTATCTAAGTTTGCTCTGGAGGTTTTGTATTCTCCAAAAATTACTGATTGGGGAGTTTCGTATGACGGACGTCGCGCAGAACCAAACAATCTTCCGGTTAAATTTCCATTGCTTTTGGCACAGGGAGCAGAAGGTATTGCGGTTGGACTTTCGACGAAAGTTTTGCCTCATAACTTCAACGAATTAATTGATGCTTCGATTAAAATCTTAAAAGGAAAACCGTTTACGCTTTATCCAGATTTTATGACAGCTGGTATTGCCGACGTTTCGAATTATAATGATGGAATGCGTGGCGGACGTGTGCGTGTACGTGCTAAAATTTCGCAGTTAGACAAGAATACATTGGTGATTACGCAGATTCCGTTTTCTACCAATACTTCGACTTTGATTGACAGTATTTTGAAAGCCAATGAAAAAGGTAAAATCAAAATCAAGAAAATTGAAGATAATACTGCTGCTGATGTTGAAATTTTAATTCACCTTTTTCCAGGTGTTTCTCCTGATAAAACAATCGATGCACTTTTTGCTTTCACAGCTTGTGAAACTTCTGTAGCGCCTTTAGGATGTGTTATTGAAGATAACAAACCGCTATTTATCGGAGTTTCTCAAATGTTGAAAATTTCAACAGAAAGAACAGTTGATTTACTGCGTCAGGAATTAGAAATTCAGTTAGAAGAATTAAAAAATAAATGGCATTTCTCTACTTTGGAGAAAATCTTCATTCGTGAAGAAATGTACATCGATTTCAAATTATACGGAGACAGAGAATCATTATACAAATATTTGTATGACAGATTTGAGCCTTTCAAAAAATCATTCGTAAGAGAAATTACCGATGATGATTTGCAAAGATTGACTCAAATTCCAATGATTCGTATCACTCGTTTTGACTCCGATAAAGCCGATGAATTGATTTCTAGGTTGGAAGAAGAAATGAAAGAGGTTGAATACAATTTGGAGCACCTTACGGACTTTGCAATTGCTTATTTTACCAAATTAAAAGAGAAATACGGAAAAGGACGTCAGCGTCAGACCGAACTTCGCGTTTTCGATAACGTGGAAGCTACAAAAGTAGTTTTGCGAAATACAAAATTGTACGTAAACCGCGATGAAGGTTTCGTTGGAACGAGTTTAAAGAAAGACGAATATGTAGGAGATTGTTCTGATATTGATGACGTAATTGTGTTTCTGCGTGATGGTACCATGATGATTACAAAAGTTGATGCCAAAACTTTTGTAGGTAAAGATATTATTCATGTCGCTGTATTTGATAAGAATGATAAACGAACCATTTACAATATGATTTATCGTGATGGAAAATCGGGCCCATCTTACATCAAACGTTTCAATGTTACTGGAGTTACCAGAGATAAAGCGTATGATTTAACGAATGGTACTAAAGGTTCTCAAGTGGTTTATTTTTCACATAATCCAAACGGAGAAGCTGAGGTTGTAACAATATTGCTGCGTCAGATCGGAACTATTAAGAAATTAAAATTTGATATTGACTTTGCTGCTTTAGCAATTAAAGGTCGTGGTTCGAAAGGAAATTTGGTAACCAAATATCCGATCAAGAAAATCGAATTGAAAGAAAAAGGAATTTCCACTTTATTGCCAAGAAAAGTTTGGTTTGATGATACAGTAAAACGTCTAAATGTAGATGCAAGAGGAGAATTGTTAGGCGAATTTAAACCAAGCGATAAAATTTTGGTAATCAGTCAATCTGGAAAACTAAAAGTTATTATTCCAGAATTATCTACTCATTTTGAGGAAGATATGATTGTTTTGGAAAAATGGAAGCCAAAGAAACCAATTTCTGCCATTTATTATGATGGTGAAAAAGAACGTTATTTCTTAAAACGTTTTCTTGTAGAAAATGAAGGTAAGGAGGAAAGCTTTATTACAGACCATCCAAATTCTCAATTAGAGATTGTTTCTACAGATTATCGTCCGGTAGCGCAATTAGTTTTTGCAAAAGTAAAAGGAGTTCAAAAAGACGACCTTCATATAGATGTGGAGGACTTTATAGCCGTAAAAGGTTTTAAAGCTCTTGGAAATCAATTGACAACAGAGAAATTGAAACAAGTTAATTTATTAGATCCCCTTCCATACGAAGAACCTGTGGAAGAAGTTCCAGAAAAACCAGAACTATCAGAAGATGATTCGGTTGAAACGGAGCTTGATGACGATGGACAAATAGGATTGGTTTTAGAATAAAAATGAAAACCGCTGAAATTAGTTTTTCAGCGGTTTTTTTATCTATAAAAATTTATTTCTCTGCAGAAATTATTTCTTCCTTAACCCATTTTACTTCATTATTTTCTATAATCACTTTAATGGTATCGCCATCTTGGACTTCACCAGAAATTATTTTTTTTGCCAAAGGTCTTCTTAAATGGCTTCGAATAATACTTTTAATAGGTCTTGCACCATACTTAGCATTGTAGCCATTTTCAGCAAGATAAAGTTTAGATTCTACTGGAATTTCAACTTTTATATTGATATTCTTTAATAAATCAGTGAATTCTTTTTTAAGATGAATATCAAGTATCGCCAAAGCATTTTCCTTACTGATAGGCGCAAAAGGTACAATTTCTGTCAGTCGTCCTAAAAATTCAGGTCTAAAATAATTACCCATAATATCCATTAAAGAACTTGAATTCGGAATTTCACCTTTACCAAAAGTTTGAATAATATGATCAGAACCGATATTTGAGGTAAAAAGAATAATGGCATTAGAAAAATCACCTTCCTTTCCTAATCTATCATGCAGCTTTCCTTCGTCCATAATTTGTAGAAAAACATCAAAAACAGAAGGATGTGCTTTTTCAATTTCGTCAAAGAGAACTATAGAGTAAGGCTTTTGTCGAATTTTGTTTACTAATAATCCGCCTTCTTCATAGCCCACATATCCAGGAGGAGCACCGTAGAGTGGAATTATCTCTGCGACAGCTTTATGAAAAACTTAAAAAATAGATCGTCGAATGTTTTTCCGTATCGAATGTTTGTAAATTAAATAAAAAACGCCGGAAACTGTCTGTTTTCGGCGTTTTTATCGTTTTGGATTTATTTTGGTTTTACTGGTATTTCTTATCAGTCAAAGTTTTCATAAAAGCGACAAGGGCTTTTTCTTCATTTTTGGTTAGTTTCAATTCATCAAAAGGAAGTGTCTGGTTTTCGACTTCATAACCTAAACCTTGTCCGCCTCCTTTGTTATAGAAATCAACTACTTCTTCTAGAGTTTTGAAAACGCCGTTGTGCATGTATGGAGCCGTAACCGCTGCATTTCTAACTGTTGGAGTTTTAAAAGCGCCAACTAACTGAGGCATTTTGTTGTATAAATAGCGCCCTTGATCTGAGCTTAATTTTTTACCTGAAACATCTTGCGGTGTACCAATAACTTCGTGTTCGCTTTTGGAATAACTCGGCGGAACAGTTCCGTTAAACAAAGGTGTAAAGTGGCAAGTGGCACATTTTGCTTTCCCCATAAAAAGGTTCATTCCATTTATTTCCTCTTTTGTCAAGCTGTTTTTATTTCCTCTCATATATTCATCAAATCGAGAATCGAAAGCATTTAAAGACCTTACATAGCTAGCGATTGCATTTTGAATCTGCCATGCTTCTGGTTTTTGAGTTTTTGGATAAGCCTTTTTGAACAGATTGATATATGCTGTATTCAAAAGAATTTTAGCGTGAATATCGTCCATAGAACCATGCATTTCATCTTTATTTTGAATTACATCAACACTTTGTTTTTCCAGATCTAATTGTCGCATATCCCAAAATTGCGCATTCTGTAAAGAAGCGTAAGTAAGGGTAGGAGTATTTCTCGCTAAGTTTGATCCTGTTAGCGAAACATTCGTTTTTAATCCGTCTGTAAAAGCTTTTTCTGGATTATGGCAGGTAGCACAGCTTCTGTTATTATCTTTTGATAAACTGTTATCGTAAAAAAGCTTTTCACCCAATTTTGCTTTATCAGCTGTAAAATTGTAATCTTTAGATAGCACAAAAGCGTTTACATCAAAAGCATTTTTGTCGAATAAAGTTTCGATATCTTGTTTTAACGGACTGGTTTTATTTACGTTTTTAATATTCTCTTCTTTCTGAAAAGCTTTAATTTTTTTAGAGATCGGATTTAAATATTCCGTTATAAAAAAAGCTCTGTCAAAAGCATTGAAATTGTTGTTTTCTTGGCAATATTGCTTTGCTTTTGCTGTTAGCTTCTTTAAATCAACCAAACCTTTATTGTTGGAATTAATTGTTTCAAGAGGCTCTAAAATCGAAAGTAAACTCTCTCCCGCTTCAGGAATAGAAGATTGCAGAACGGGACTGTCAAAACCTGTAATTCCTAATGCAATTACTCTAAAAACATTTTGTTCAAGAGCGTCCAGAACATAATCATCACTTATTGTGATAGCTTCAAAATTACTATTTAACTGCTTGATATTCGATTGAAAAATATTCAGCTCACGAATCACATTTTCTTTGTCTTCAATTTTATATTCGGGATAAATCATTTCTTCAATAACTTGAAAACCATGTGGTTCAAAAGATCTGTTTTCTTCCAGTTCCATTTCGTCCAAAGCTGGACCATTCATAAAACGGCCCGTTTCGGGAATAAAATATTCAATCGCCCATTCAACTTTTTTATAAAATAAACGGGACTTTTTAAATTGTTCGACAATTTCTTTTGGAGCTGCATTATCATTTACAAGCTTCTGAAATTGTACGATTTCATTATTCAATTTATTTAAATCAATAAGAAGATTCTGTTTGATTGTGGTTTTTGAAGTTTCATTTTTCTGACACGAAAAGAAGAAGCAAAGTGCTAAAAACAGAAAAGGAAAGTGCTTTAATTTCATAATGATATTTTAATAGAAACAACCCTTATTGAAAAAAATAAGGGTTGTCAATAAATTATGGAAGTAATTATTATCGTTGTACGTTTCTAATAATTACAGTTTGTCCGCCTTCTTTGTTAGTTTGAGTTCCTGATCCGTCTGCATTTTTGAATGCATCGCTCTGCCATGTGTGCGGGTGAACGTTTACGGTAAAAGTATCTGGAACACCTATGATGTCAGAGATGTCTTCCATAGCGCCAAACTCCCAGCTTCCAAATCTCATTTCACCTGTTTGGTTGTAAAGCGTATTCCAAGTTGGATCCGTTCTTTTGTGGTTCATATTTAACCAAGCTTTGTTTTGTTTCGTAGCAATGTTGTATTGCCAGATATATGAATCGTGTTTTGCATCAGCATAATAACTATCACCGTCTTCTTGAATGTAAACGAAGTTTTCAGTTACACATAAGTTATCAGGATTGATAATTCCAGTTCCAGGAGTACTGTCGCCTTCAACAGCTAGTTCAAGAGTTCCTTTTAACGGATTTGTAGCATCCAATTTCAGTTTATAAACTCTTCCCCACATCGTGTAGCCTTCTACAGGAGCATTGTTTGTTGCCTGACCTGTTGCAGTAAAGTATACTTCTCTGTTATTACTTGCACTTCCTTTTCTGTAATCTACGTCTTCAACTCTAGAAAAACGGATTGCTTTTAAGTCATTAACGGTTGTATTGATTACAGCTCCAGTTAAGTTTTTAGCATTTGGAATTTCAACAAACTCTACTGGATATGAGTTGTTTAAAGTCATAGACGTTTCAACTTGATTTCCGTCTGTTCTCTTTAAAGCATATAATTTTCCGTTTGACAAATCACCAACCGTACTTACGTACATAATCACCTGACCTGCACTTGCGTGAGAAGTTGCATACGACTGATCTTCTCCAATTAAAATAACAGTTTTTCCTGGATAAGCCTCTTTTGTAAGCGGAACAGCATTTTCCATACTAGCTTTTCCTAAAGCTGGTAAAACTCTGTCAGTTCTTGCTTTGTCAGAAGATTGTCCTAGCGGATTGATTCCGTGAACCATACTTTCCTGACCGCTTTCTCCTGCAGTTAAAAAGATTGGTCCAAATCCGTGGATTTCTGGAGTTGCCAAAGTTGCAGAACATAAACGAGTTAAACCTCCAACACCGTCAACGATATAATCACCTTTTACAGGTTTAAAAGTTTTGTCTAAATAAACTCTAGAAACAGACTGTAGAATCTCGTGATTTGTAATCATGATATAACCGTCTCCGTTTGGATCTTTCATTAATCCAGCACCGTCTGGCTGCGCTCCGTAAACAAAAGAAGGAGATTGTGGCAATACATCTGAACTCGCGATTAGCGTACTGATTTTTAGATTTTCAAATCCAGTCATCGGATAAACAAAAGCAGGAACTTTTGAATGTGAAGTAAAATCGATGTTTGCGTTAACACCATTTGATCCGTCTTTCTTGTCGTCGTCATTACAGCTTATTGCGGTAAATCCTGCAATTCCAAGCACGGCAATAGATTTTAAAAAGTTAGCTTTCATAATTGTTTTTTGTTTTTTTGATTAGATCAAAACTATCTATACAAAACAAAATACATGTTATGCCTATTTTTTCTTTTTGCTAATTTTTATAAGTCATGTATTACTAAAAGGTAAATTATAACATCTAAATGTAAATTTAATAGTCATAAAAAAAACTTAAAGCGGTTTAAAAAGCTGATTTAGATTGGTTGCTCTTTTTTCTTTTAATTTCTTGATGATTTTCAGAAAAGCTATGGCAGTTATGTATGCATCGCCCAAAGCAGTATGACGATCCTTCTTAGAAATATCAAATTTGTCGGCAAGATCGTCTAGCGTATAATGATCTTTTCTTTCAAACAAATGCGATTGAATTAAAGTCTTTTTGTACAAATAAGCCGTATCTAAAGTTTTATTGGTTAACTGCGGCAGACCATTACGTTCTAGAGCCTTGTTAATCATTGTTACATCAAAAATAGTGTGATGCGCAATAATTATAGCATCGCCTAAAAAATCTAGAAATTGCTGTAAAGCTTCCAATTCTGTCGGACGTTGAATAACAAAAGCTTTCAGGATTCCATGAATCTGAGCCGTACTTTTATCATAATGATCTTGTTCTATATAAACCTCAAAACTTTCTTGAACCGAAATAATTCCGTTTTGAAGTACCAGTGCGCCAATACATAAAATACGGTCGTTGTCGTAATCAAAGCCTGTAGTTTCGGTATCTAAAACCACAAACGGAGTTTCTTCAATCGTAATATTTTCATCGAACAGATTGATTTCCTCTTTTTTCCAAAAATTGAATAAACTCATATTATACCAAATTTGAAATATTAAAACGCACCGAAATAAGTTCCTGAAGTTCTTTAATGGTTTTAAAAGTACGTTTCAGTTTGATTTTTTCCATTTTGGTCAACGATTCCAATTCTATAAACTGACCCGAATCATGATGCAAAAGACCCTGTTTTGTTCTGAATTTCAATAAAGCTTTAAACGAATACGAACAAGATAAATACAACTCTCTGTTGTTCGGTTCTAATTCCGCCAGTTTTTCAAAACGTTCAGCCGTGTTGCTAATTCCTTTTACCGAATGCGATAAAATAAGTACACGAGCAGCATCTGTCAGAGGCATTAAAGCACGTCTTTTAATATCAAAATTATCTTTGTTGGCACCGTCTTGTTCAACCAAAAATTGTCTAAAGAAACCAGTAGGAGATGGGCTTTGAAGCGCACCGCTCACCAAATGCATATAAAAAATCGGATTTGCTTTTATGGTTTCAAAAATGTAATCAGATAATTGGCTTGCCACTTCTGTATCGCCATAAGTCACGCTGTAATCAAAGAAAATAAACGATAGCAGAACCTCATTTTTACCCGGATTGGTAATCCAATGACGCACCTGATTTTTCCATTCATCCAAACTCATACACCATTTTGGGCTCGAAGCCATCATGTCTGCAGGGCAGTAATCGTAGCCAATTTCGAAAAGGCCTTTATTGACTAATCCAGCAAATTTTGAAAAATAAACTCTGGTTTCATCTCTAAAAACCTCATTTACATTTTCGTATACAATAGCATTGTCCTGATCGGTATGAAGCATTTGTTCGCCTCGTCCCTGGCTTCCCATGGCCAGCCAAGCAAATTTTACGGGCGGTGGACTACTCATTTTATCAATGCAGATTTCGATTACTCGCGTTGTGCAGGCTTCGTTAAGTTCGGTAATGATTTTGGTAATCAAAGTCATCGGGATATTTTGATCCAGATAACCTTGCAACAGCTGCATAATTCGATTGCGAATAGGCTTTATTTCCTTGATTTTTTTAGCTCTTTTCAAAGCTTTAATCAAAACAGCAGGATTATTTCCAAGAGCGACCATGACGTCATGTTTGGATAAAATTCCAACCGCTTTTGTATTTACGGTTCCGTCTTTTGTTAAGCATAAATGGCTGATATCACTTTTCATCATCGCCATTTGCGCCTCGGTAACCGTCATTTTTTTAGAATACGTAATAACCGGTTTTGTCATTATCGTTTCTGCCGTTGTTGTAATTGGAAAATCTCCGGTCACAATTTTATTTCGAAGATCTTTATCCGTCAGAATACCAATAGGAAGCATTTCGTCTACAATCAGAATAGCACCGACTTTTTTCTTGCTCATTATTTTTGCAACCTCTTTTACCGTTGTTGACGGACTGCAGGTTACAATTTTCTTTGAATATTTGATAGGCGCGAGATCAAAAGAATGATTACTCGAATGCAGATTTTCATCTAAAATACCATCACCGTACAATTTATCTTTATGAATATCTGAATACGGATTTCGGGTGTTTGAAGCATAACTTTCAATAAGGAAATTTCCAATATTTCTGTTTTCAAGCGCATAAGGTTTAAAAACCGCAATCGGAATCGCGTACAAAATACTCTCTTCGTGCGCTACAGCTTCCATAATATAATTTTCCTGCGCCAAAAGCGGACGCAATCCAAAAATATCTCCTTCATCGCACATGTCTAAAACAGTGTTTTTAGTACTTTTTTTCAAGGCAACCGCACCTTTATGAACCACATAAAACGAATCGTGCGTTTTATCATTTTCAGCAAAAATTACACTGTCTTTTTCTTTGTAAATAATAGAAATCTGCTCAGAAAGCTTTTCCAGTTCTCTTTGATGAAGAAAATTAAAAGGCGGATAATTCTTTAAGAAGTCAGCAACTCTTTGCGAAATCGTATTTTTCATTGGTCAGTTAGATTAGAGTTCTAAAATACTATTTAAAACAGAAATGTAAAAGAAACAATTATAATAATTTGCCACAAAGGCACAAAGTCGCAAAGTATTTAATTCTTTGTGTCTTTGTGCCTTTGTAGCATAAAAAAGTATGGTAATTAACGTTTAATCTACTTTATAAACCGTGCCTCGTTGTTTTTCTTCAGAGCCAACTAAGCCAAATTCAAACGTATATGAATCTTTAGAAGTGTTTAAAATCTTCATGCTAATAGCCTTTTCTTCGGCCATATTTTTAGGATGTTTTTTTTGTAAAACATATTCGCAATCGCTTACCCAGCGAATAGTTGCCGTATCTGTTTTTCCTTCAAAAGTTTCGATTTCAATGTCGCCTTTACGCTCAAAATAAGTCGTTTTTTTCTCGCCATTTACTTCAGTTTCAAACTTGAATTTTCCAGTTTTAAAATCTTTGCAGTTATGTTCTGTTTGGTAACAAGAAACTAATGCTAGAAGAGGAAATAAGAATATAATTTTTTTCATTTTAGATAAGTTGTTTTTTTAGGAGCTAATTCCTGCTGTCCGCTATATTCCCGATTAACAAAAACTACGACTAAAAAGTCTTGTTTTTCTAAATCGGGAGATGCCGCTTCCATCAGGGCTAGGGCATTCGTTTTCAAAAGGACTTTTTTTAATTAAAGAATAAAAAGAAAACGACCAAAGTTAGAAAAGTCAGAAATATTAAATTTCGTTTCTTGTTTTTAAAACTTTGTTCTTCAGTTAAATTTGTTCTACAAAATTTAATTAGGATCCACCAGCATGTTCCGCCAAAATTTGCATAGTAATTTATCATTTCAATCTTTTTAATTCTTCGTCTGTAAAGTTCTTGATTTCTTTTTCTTTGGCAAACTTTTCAGCATTGTAATTTCCAGATTTATTCTTCGGAATGGATAAACTTGTCCATTCGCTGTTTTTCAGTTGTTTGGCATAAAAAACAATCTGCCCAACATGATACGGATAATGCGCCAGCTGACGATTAATGGCCTCAATAACCGTATGGCCTTCATTTCGAATGTAAATAATATCTGAAAGTTGTTCAGGATTTAAATTTTCTAAAGCATTTTCGAGACAATTCCAGCCTTTATTCCAGAGATCGAGAACTTCTTCTTTAGACTGCAGATCATTTTCAAATTCAGAGTCGCGGTTGCGCCATTCTTTCTCGCCATCAGTAGTCAAGAAATCTGTCCATCGCGAAAGCATGTTGCCAGAAATATGTTTTACGATTGTCGCAATAGAGTTGGTATTATCATTTAGAGAAGCAAAAAGCTGTTCTGGTTCAAGCTGAGCCATTGCTTTTTCACCAAGCATTTTATAATATAAAAACTGTTTTTTTACACTTTCAAGATAAGATTCATCTGCTTTCATGGCTTTTGAGTTTAATTTTCACGCTACAAATTGCATGAATTATTCATTCAATTTTATAAAAAATAATTAGTGAAAATTCGTGAAATTCGTGGCACAAAAAAATATTAAACAATTTTAATGTCATATTTATCCAACAAGCCGACAATTCCATCAGTAGAGAACCGTGCTTTTTTCATCGGATTGAATTCAGGATCAATTTTATAATTGTAAGCCGTTCTAAAATCTACCGAAGCCAATTGTGTTTCGTTAAAAATAGCGCCATCCAAATTACAATTGTCAAAAACAGAATTGGTTAAGTTGGTTCCGATAAAAGTCACTTCGCGAACAGAAGAATTGAGAAACTGGGTTTTTGGCATTTTTTTATTCGAAAACAAAGCATAATCTAAAACACATTCATCAAAAGAAACCTGAAAAAGGAAATCGTCGCATTCGTTAAAAGCGATTCCTAAAAGTTTGCAGTTTTTGAAAGTAACATTTTTTAAACTCGTTCCCGCTAGACTTGTCATAGAAAGGTTGCAGTCTATAAATTCGCAATCTAGAAAGGTATTAGAATTAAAATTACTATTAGAAAAGTCGCAGTTTTTAAAAACACAATCTTCAAACTCACGATTGTTTATTTTTTTGTCGATATAAACAACTTTCTCAAATGTTTTCTGAATGTGAATTAGACTTTCCATGAGTGTTTTTTTATTAAGAAACCTGACAGGTTTTTAAAACCTTTCAGGTTTACTATTATTTTGAAGAATTAGTCATTAAATATCCCTTTCATTATAATTTTCAATCCTAAAAAGATCAAAAACATAGAACTGAGGCAAGCTACAATTCCAATTCCTAAAACCAGATAATGCCAGTTGGTATGCTGATTTTGAAATGCGTTATAAATTAATGTTGGCCCTAAAAACATTAAAGGTAAAGCACCGCTTAAATATTTAATTCCTTTTCCTAATAATTTTTTATTTGTTGCCATGTCTTTTTTGTTTCAGGTTTTAGTTTTTTTGTTTCAGGTTTCAAGCTTAAAAAAAATAACAAAGTTGGAAAACCTTAGTACCTTAGTTTCTTTACACCTTTGGACCTTGTAAATAATTATCAACAGCATTTCTCACGCTGCCGTATTTTTTTAATAATTCGGATCCTTCTTCATAAGAAACCGGAATTTCATCCATAATCATTTTTACGCCGCGGTCAACCAGTTTTATATTGCTTAACTGCATGTCGACCATTTTATTGCCTCTTACTTTTCCTAGCTGAATCATAGATGCGGTCGAAATCATGTTTAAAACGAGTTTCTGTGCAGTTCCAGCTTTCATTCTCGAACTTCCCGTTACAAATTCTGGTCCAACCACAACTTCAATTGGAAACTGAGCAGTCAAAGCCAGCGGACTTCCAGCATTACAAGTAATACATCCTGTAACAATATTGTTTTGATTGCAAGTTTCTAAACCGCCTATAACATAAGGAGTAGTTCCAGAAGCTGCAATTCCGATTACAACGTCATTTTCTCCAATATTATGATTTTGTAGATCAATCCAAGCTTGCGTCGGATTGTCTTCTGCATTTTCTACTGCGCGTCGTATGGCTGTATCGCCGCCTGCAATAATACCATTTACTAAATCAAAAGGAACACCAAAAGTTGGCGGACATTCAGAAGCATCAACAACACCAAGTCGGCCAGAAGTTCCAGCTCCGATATAAAACAATCTCCCGCCCAATTTTAATTTTGCAACAATCTGTGGTATTAAAGCTTCTATTTGCGGTAAAGCTTTCTCGACTGCATAAGGCACAGTTTTGTCTTCTTGGTTTATATTTGATAACAATTCATGAACAGACATTTTTTCTAAATGTTCGTATTTCGATGATTGTTCTGTTGTTTTCGTAAATGTCATTTTAATGTTATTTAGACGGGGTCAAAATTAATATTTTTTATCTCAATCTTGCAAAGTCTCAGAGATTTAAAATCAATTTTTTTCTTCTATTTTTTCTCTACAAAGACGACTTTAATTGAGCTTTGTTACAAAAGCGAAAACATTATATTTGTTCAATAATAAAAACTGGAATGGATAAATTGGCATTTTTAGATAGCGTTGCCCGTATTGCTGTCTTTATTTCGTTATTGCTTGCACTTTTTTTACTTACAGTAAAAACGGAAAATAAATTAGCTAATAGATTATTTGCTTGTTTTATTATTTTCTCGGCTATTGATTTCAGTGGACTTTTAGCTTATTCATTTCCTTTAAAATATATGGATCTGGAATTCTTTAGAAGTACAATATGTTTGCTCGAAATGCCTTTAATCTATTTGTATGTTTTGGCAGTCTGTTATTCTGATTTCAGATTAAAATGGAAGCATTTAATTTACACGATTCCTTTTCTGGTTATGAATTTGGTTTTAATGCCGAGGATATATTTGAAATCGGGTCCCGAAAAAATGTATGCTTTAGAGAATTACAACTCTATGTTTGAGATTTATTTTTTTCAGATTTTAATCGAATTTCAATATTGGTTTTATATAATCAGCATTTTTTTGATTTTAAGGAAGTATAAAAGAATTTATCTAGAAAATTACACCAATCCCAGTACTTCGACCTACAAATGGCTTTTTCAGATGAACTGTGTTTTTTTAGTAATGCATTCTATTACGGCTTCAAAAAATTTATTGCGCTATACAGCTTCGCGAGATATTTTTCTGTGGGGAAACGTGTTGATGGTCGTTATGGCTTTATGTGTAATCTGCTGGTTCGTCATGAAGGCCTTAAATCATCCGGAACTTTTTAGAGGGATCAATTCTAATTTGCAATTAACAAAAGAGTTTCTTTCTAAAGAAAATGAAGATAAAATCGAAAAAACAGTAGAGATTGAGGATAGCGCTATTTCGTCTCAAATTGCGACATTAAAACAATATATGGAAGAGAAAGAACCTTATCTGGATCCGTCACTTACCATTCAGGAATTGGCAAATCAGATTGATATTCCGGTTCGAGATCTTTCGGTTTTGATCAATCACCATATGGATCAGCATTTTTTTGATTTTGTAAACGAATATCGCATTAAAAAAGCAATGCAAATTCTAAAAAATCCTGCTCAAAATGATCTCACGGTTTTAGAAATCTTGTATGAAGTCGGTTTTAATTCGAAATCATCATTTAATACTTCTTTCAAAAAACATACAAATTTAACCCCGACAGCATACCGAAACGCTTCATAATAAAGGGTTTGTAAAAAGTCGAACGTTGTACGAAATAAAGTCGAACCGATTTCTTAAGCAGAAATTGGTTCGACTTTTTTTTGTCGGTCGCATACGCGGATTTTCTAAGGCAATTTTGCTTCAAATTAATCAAACAAGTAAAATTAGAAATCATGAAAAAATTACCTCTTTTAATCTTTTTGGTATTGCCACTATTTTGTTTAGCACAATCGACATTTAAATTAAAGGGAAAAATAGCCAGCGAAACAAAGTTTTTAGAATGGGCTGAAGTTTCAATCTTAAATGAAGAAGGAAAAATTATTACTGGGACAACAAGTAAAGCTGATGGCTCTTTTGAAATTGATCTTAAAAAAGGGTTGTATAGAATAGAAATCAGCCTCTTAGGTTTTACGGATCTTGAAAAAGAGATTTCAGTAGAAAAAGACATCGATTTAGGAACTGTAATTCTCAAAGAAACCACAACAAATTTAGTAGAAGTTGTGGTACAATCTAAAAAGAAAACTATCGAACAAAAAACAGATCGTTTGATCTATAATCTGGAAAACAATGTAGCCAATGTTGGAGGAGATGCTTTAAGTGCGATAAATACTGCTCCTGGAGTTGTGGTTCAAAATAATACAATTAATATATTAGGGAAAGGAACTTCAAGAGTTATGATTGACGGAAGGATTATTGAATTAACGGGCGAAGAATTGAATAATTTTTTGAAATCAATTTCGGCGGCGGATATTAAGAATATTGAAATTATAAGTAATCCGCCTGCAAAATATGAAGCTGATGGATTTGGCGGACTAATTAATATTGTGATGAAAAAAGGCGTTCGTGATTCTTGGAAGAATTCGACAACGGTTTCTTACGATCAGAATAAATACGGAATTTTTACTTTGAGAGATAATTTCTTTTACAGCAAAAATAAATTTCGTTTGTCGGCAAGCGTTAATGGAAAAACGGGATATAAAAATGTAGATGAAATCTCGGACGTTTATTTTGAGGATGGACTTTCGAATTTGAATGCGAGAACAAAAGCAAAAAACGAAAACTTATCAGGAAAATTGGCTTTGGATTATGATTTTTCTGAAAAAACTACGGTTGGCTTTCAAATTTTAAATGATAGAAATAATCCTGATTTTCAATCAGATATTGTGGTTAAAAAGTACAATGCGCAAAATCAATTGCAAAATTACATTGTCAATAACAGTTTTGCAGACAGGGCATCGGGCAATCAAACCTACAATGCGCATTTGATTACAAAATTGGATACGTTAAACCGAAAATTATCATTTGATGTGGATTATTTTAACTACAACTCAAAATTTGATCGTGAGTTTACTGCAAATAATTATTTAGCAGATGGATCTTTTGTCGATGTGAATCAGTCCGGAAGAAACATTTCGAATCAGGATATTGATAATTTGAGTTTTAAGGCAGATATGGAACATCCGCTTCAGTCAATGAATTTATCGTATGGAGCTAAAGTGAGCTTTACAAATAGCATAAGCGATGTGCTTTTTTATGATACAATTACTGGAACTCCAGTATTAGATCCCAATCAGTCGAACCGTTTTAAATACACCGAAAATAATCAGGCAGTTTATATTAACGGAGATAAAAAAATAAACGAAAAATGGAAACTTCAATTGGGATTGCGACTTGAAAACACAGAAACTACTGGATTTTCTGAAACACTGAATCAAGAAACGGCAAATAATTATTTGAAATTGTTTCCAACCTTTTTTGCTTCATACAAAAAGAATGATAATAATACTTTTAGTTTGAATTATGGAAAAAGAATCAACAGACCTCGTTTTGATTTACTAAATCCGTTCCGAATTTATATTAGCAGTAACAGCTATGCAGAAGGAAATCCGTTTTTGAAGCCTTCTTTTAGTGATAATTTTGAGTTTGCCCATTCGTATAAAGAAATTTTAAGAACAAGTGTTTTTGTAAACCTGATTACAGATGGTTATGGCGTTTTATTTACTTCAAACCCAGAAACAAGTACGCAAATCATTACACGTGACAATTATTTTAAAAGTTTGAATTACGGTGTTGGCGAAAGCTATTCGGCGAGTTTTGCAGAGTGGTGGCAGAGCGAAAATTCATTGTATTTTTTAGGTGCAAAAACAGACTTTATTAAAGACATCAATGCAACGCCATCGAACAGTTTGCAAATTGATTTTACGACTAATAATACTTTTGTATTAAGAAAAAATACGAAGCTTCAAATTGATTTTAATTACAGTACGCCTTTTAAAAGCGGTTTGTATGAAATAGGTTATGCCTCAAGTTTTAATATTGGATTCAAACAGGATTTGTTGAATAAAACGCTTCAAATTGCACTTCTGGCCAATGATATTTTTAATACATCTTATTTAAAAGATTTCACCTCGGTTGTCAATGGCGTAAAGCAAGTGTACAGCAATAACGAAAGCAATCGATTTGTGCGTTTGTCTGTAATTTACAATTTTGGAAATAAAAAGATAAACGTGAAGGAACGTAATTTTGGTAATCAAGAAGAGAGAAAGAGGGTTTCTAATTAGATAATGTGTCAATTTGAAAATTAGATAATGATAATTGAAATGTGAATATTTTGGGTGTGACCACATTTACAAAAGGCGCTATTTAACAAACCGCTTATGTGCGCCTTTCGTAAATGCGGTCGGGCTATCCGCTCCGCTGCGGCGGATTGCTACTATCCCTCACACGAAAAATCAATAATGAGAAAATTAGTCAATTAGATAATTAGTCAATTAGATAATGAGTCAATGAGATAATGAGTCAATGAGAATTATCTAATTATCAAATTGACTAATTATCTAATTATAAAAAGAAAGCTAGTAAAATTCCCAAAACAATCATCGAGACCTTAGCAATGTTGAATTTATGTCCTTCGCTGCTTTCGAAAATGATTGTTGATGAAATATGGAATAAAATACCAATTACAATGGCTGTTATTTCAGTATAATATTTGTTTAAAAAAGGCAAATATTCAGAAGCCACAGTTCCTAGCGGTGTCATGATGGCAAAAGTCAGCATGAAGGCAAAAATGGCTTTTTTGTTTAAATCGGCATTAATGAAAAATGTCGTTAAGATAACGGCAATAGGCAAGTGGTGAATCGCGATTCCGATTGCTAAACCATGATGGTGACTTACAGGGAAACCTTCTAAAAAAGCGTGAATGCACAAACTGATAAATAAAAGCCACGGAATCTGAGACATTTTTGCATGCCCGTGAACGTGTCCGTGTTCGGCGCCTTTTGAGAAAAATTCCAGAATAATCTGGAATAAAATTCCTATCATAATAAAAATTCCGATACTATGATTGTGCGATTCGTAAACCTCTGGCAAAAGATGCATTACGGTTAGAGACAATAAAAAAGAACCGCTGAAAGCCAGCAGTAATTTTAAATTGGTTTTGTTGTTTGGTTTTATAAACAAAGCCACGCTATATCCTAAAAGTACAGAAAATAAGGGTAGTAAATAATTCATTCTTTTTGTTTAAAACAGAAATTATTTTATAAAAATATAAAAATACTAGTGATTTTCTTAACATGTAGAAGATAGTTTCTATGTGTTAAAATATTCTTTGGTGTAAATGAATTCTATTTAAAAATCATGATTAATCTTTCACTTTCTGTTTTATGGAATTTTTTGAGTTTGTAATCTCCAAAAATGTCTAGAAGGAAAATTCCCGCTTCGTCCATTAAATCTTGAAAGTCTTTCAAAGTTAGTGCTTTTACTTTCTCTGTAAAATGATATTTTCGGCCTTGGTCTTCAAAATCAATTTCTTTTAAAATATGTCCGTCTTCAACATATCTTTTGATGTGAAAATCGATATCATCAACGGTTTTTATCTCTTCAGGAACCAGATTTTCAATAACGTTTGCCACGTTCATAAAATCAATAACGGCAAACCCATATTCAGACAAGCTTTCTTTAATTGCTTTTAAAGTCGTAAGGTTGTCATCATCACTTTCGAAATAGCCAAAACTGGTGAAAAGATTGAAAATAGCATCAAATTTTTCTTCAAAAGGCTCGCGCATGTCGTGCACTTTAAAATGAAGTGTTTCGTTGCTGTTTTTGCTAGCTTCGGCAATACTGTTCTCAGACAAATCGGCTCCTAAAACATCGTAGCCCAATTGATTTAAATAAATAGAATGACGGCCTTTTCCGCATGCTAAATCCAAAACTTTTGCTTTCTCAGGCAAGTTAAGATAATGCGTTAAATTGTCCATGAAAATTTGAGCTTCACGATAATTTCGATCCTTATAAAGAATGTGATAATATGGCGTATCAAACCATGAAGAATACCAGTTTTGATTGTCGTCTTCTTGATTCGGGATGGATTCGTTATGCTTTTGAGACATTTATTCTATTTCAATTAATTCAAAGTCCGGCAAATTTAGTGTATTTTTGCCGAAAAATAACTATTTCGCTATCATAGGTAACAGCGATTGGCTTTTTTTAATTGAAAAGAAATGGAAGAAAATTTTAAAATGATTGCCAAATGTTTTTTTGGCTTTGAAGAAATATTAGAAAACGAATTGCGCGCACTTGGGGCTCAGGATGTTGAAAAAGGTGTGAGAATGGTGAGCTTTAAAGGAGATAAAGGTTTTATGTATAAAGCCAATTTATCTTTGCGTACTGCACTTAAAGTCTTAAAACCAATTTATTCTTTTAGAGCCAATAATGAGCAGGCTTTGTACAAAGGTATTTCGGGTATGAACTGGTCGAAATATTTAAATGCCAATCAGACCTTTGTGATCGATGCAACGGTGCATTCTACTTATTTCAATCATTCTGAATTTGTTTCTCAGAAATGTAAAGATGCGATTGTAGACCAGTTTAGAGAAAGAACGGGACAAAGACCAAGTATCGATAAACAGCATCCAGATTTACGTATTAATATCCATATCGATAGAGATCAGGTTTCTGTCGCTTTAGATACTTCTGGAGCTTCACTTCATCAGCGTGGTTATAGAACGGCTACCAATATTGCGCCTATTAATGAGGTTTTGGCGGCTGGAATTCTTTTATTGTCAGGCTGGGACGGACAAACTCATTTTCTAGACCCAATGTGCGGTTCTGGAACTTTCTTGGCAGAAGCGGCAATGATTGCCTGCAACATTCCAGCAAACATCAACAGAAAAGAATTTGCTTTTGAAAAATGGAAAGATTGGGACAATGATCTTTTTGATACTATTGTTGACAGTTTAATGAAAAAAACGAGAGAGTTTCATTATACGATTAAAGGTTATGACAAAGCGCCAAGTGCTGTCAGTAAAGCCAAAGACAATATTAGAAATGCCAATTTAGAGGATTATATTTCTATACACGAAGAAAATTTCTTTGATACAGAAAAAGAAACAGAAGGTAAACTGCATATTGTTTTCAATCCGCCTTATGATGAGCGTTTAGATATCCACATGGAAAGATTCTACGCTAGTATTGGAGACACTTTAAAGAAAAATTATCCAGGAACAAACGCTTGGTTTATTACAGCCAATCTAGAAGCCTTAAAATTCGTAGGATTAAAACCTTCAAGAAAAATCAAACTTTTCAACGGAAGTCTTGAAGCACGTTTGGTAAAATACGAAATGTACGAAGGAAGTAAGAGAACGAAATTTCAGGTTTCTGAATAGTGACAAAGAAACAAAGGTTCAAAGAGGCAAAGTGAAAACTTTGTCTTGAAAATTTGATTTTTAAAAATATAATTAACTAATAGTTCAGATGTTTAAAGTTTAAGAAGCAAAAGAAAAACTTTGCCTCTTTGAACCTTTGTAACTTTGCAACTTAAAATAAAAAACATGTCAAAACTACAACTACGAGCTTTTTTATATCAATTAGCAGCTTTTGCAATCTTGTTTATTGCATTTCGATTTTTAATTGCGGCTTATACAGGATTAACTGGAATCTGGATTCCGCTGACGGCTTTTGTAATTGGAACTATTGTTGGGCCTAAATTTCAAGCTGTGAGAACCAAAGATGGTGAAAAGCTTTTTATGAAATGGCTTTTTATAAAAGGAATCAAAGAAATTCAATAATATAAAAATGGTTATATGAGGAAAATTGGACTTATTGGCGGAATCAGCTGGGTTTCTACATCAGATTATTATACTTTAATAAATAAAGGAATCAATGAAAAACTCGGTGGACTAAATTTCTCTGAGTGTCTAATTTACTCTTTTAATTATGCCGATATTAAAAAGAATAACGATGCCAACGATTGGGATTCGACTTTTACGATGCTTTTCAAAGCTGCAGAAGTTTTAAAATCGGGCGGGGCACAAGCTATTGTTTTATGTGCCAATACCATGCATTTAATTGCTGATAGACTACAGCAAGAAATTGGTATTCCTCTTATTCATATTGCAGAAGAAACAGCAATAGAAATCCAGAAAAAAGAAATCAAAAAAGTAGGTTTGCTGGGAACGAAATTTACAATGGAATTAGATTTCTTTAAAGACAAACTTGCCGAGAAAGGAATTGAAACTATAATTCCAGAAAGTGAAGAAGTGAAAGATTTTATTCACTACACTATTTTTGAAGAATTAGGAAGAGGAATTGCAACCGAGGAAACGAAAAAACGCTATCTGGAAATTGCAAACGAATTAATCAAAAACGGAGCAGAAGGCATTATTTTAGGATGCACCGAAATTCCGCTTGTAATAAAAGAAGGCGATTTAATTGTTCCTATTTTTGACACTACTTTAATACATACAAAAGCAGCGATTAACTTTCAGTTAGCTTGAAAAAAGGTGATAAGGTCCTAAGATGCTAAGGTTCTAAGTTTTCTTTTAGTGTCGTAAAACAGAAAAGCCTCAAATTCAATTTCTTGAATTTGAGGCTTTTTTGCTTAGTTCCTTAGCACCTTAGTATCTTAGTAGCTAAAAAAAACTACTTTTTCTTCTTCTTCGCTTCTTCTATTTTGGCATTTTCAGATGCCATTGTTTTTTTCTTGTAAATCGGAATAAAGTAAGAAACAGTGTAGTTGAATCCAACTCCAAAACTTCCGTCGTACGTTCTATTAAATCCTGGAATATAGAGATTTTCAAAATTGCCAGGTTCTTTATTCATAGCCAAAAGTTTAAGTTGGACACCAAAACCAACAAATACATTATTAAAAACTTTCGCTTTTAATCCTAATGCAACTTCAATCCAAGCAGCTGTAAGTCCGCTGTACTTTTGGCCTTCATTTATTGGTGGTAATTCTCCCCAATACGGATTTGGATTGTAAATTTTATAATTAATCAGTTCTTGACTAAAAGTACTGAATCCGCCACGCATTCCTATCGTGATCAGGTTTTCCATATCTAGCCAGTTTTGGTAAAAATTATAGTCAAAACCTGCTTTTACATAAGTTCCAGTAGCGGAAGAAGTCAAACGGTCGTCTTCTGTAGTTTTGTCTTCAAAACCCAATTCAGCTGCCAAATAATATTTTTTCGTTAATCGCCAGTCTCCAACAAACTCGATTCCTTTATAATCTTTGTCATATAGTCCGCGAGTAAGTTTGTATAGATCAACACCAACACGAAGTCCGTATCGATCTGTCTTTACAACGCTGTCTTTTAAAATTTCCTTTGGAGCTTCCTTAATTTCAGGTTTAGCCGTTTTTACCTTTTCTGTCTTTGGTTTTTGGGTCACTGTTGAATCCAAATTTTTAGAAATCTCAGGCACATCCTGAGCATAACCTAAAAACATTGAAAACAATAATGAAATGCTAGAAATAAACTTTAATGTGTGTTTCATTTTCAGATTCAATGTTAGGGTTTTCTAAATCAATTCTAGTCATCCAGACAGTATCTCCATCAGGATCAGTACGAATAAAAGGATCGGTGTTATTTAACTGGAAAATAGTTTTAAAGCCGCAAGCCCTTGAAACATATACATTTTGTGTACTATAGTTAAATTTAAGCACATCAGTATTAACCGCAGCAGGATTTGTGTTTAAAGAATCAAAAGTAAGCTTGAAAGTTGTGGTGCTATCATTTACTTTTAATGGCAGTAATACTTGGCTTCCGTTGGTTACATATCTTAACGTGTCATCAGCAGCAAGGTTTTCGTTAAAAACAATTCCCTGCTCCATTCCCTCGCCAATAACTTGTAAGTTGGTAACGTTTTTAGTTTTTGTCGGATTGGCACTATCATAAAACGTAATCACCAATCTTGGTGTAGTTGGTGTGTTAGCATCACAGATATCATCTTTCTCACAGCTGGATAAGCCAAAAGTAAAGAGCAGTAAAATAGCGATTATTTTTTTCATGTATTTTTTATCGAAGTTCTAAAAGTACAACATTTTCAACATGATGTGTCTGCGGAAACATATCTACAGGTCTCACACGAGTTACTTTGTATTTTTCGTCCATTAAAGCCAAATCACGCGCCTGAGTTGCAGAATTGCAGCTTACATAAACGACTTTTTCTGGAGCAATTTTTAAAATCTGTTCCACCACGTCTTTATGCATTCCGTCACGAGGCGGATCTGTAATAATTACGTCTGGTTTTCCGTGCTGAGCAATAAAAGCTTCATTAAAGACCACTTTCATATCACCAACAAAAAACTCACAATTTGTAATATTATTGCGTTCTGCATTAGCTTTAGCATCAATAATTGCTTCAGGAACACTTTCTACTCCAATTACTTTTTTCGCTTTTTTAGAAACGAACTGAGCAATAGTTCCTGTTCCAGTATACAAATCATAAACGACTTCATTTCCTGTAAGACCAGCAAAATCTCGAGTTATTTTGTACAATTCATAAGCTTGGTCAGAATTGGTTTGGTAGAAAGATTTTGCATTAATGCTAAATTTTAAACCTTCCATTTCTTCCAGAATGTAGTTTCTTCCTTTATAAAGCACAACATCTTGATCGTAAATCGTATCATTTGGCTTTCCGTTTACAACATATTGCAATGAAGTAATCTGAGGGAATTTCTCGTATAAATGATCTAGGATTAATTCTCTATTTTCTTTATCTTCTTCAAAAAACTGAATCAGAACCATAATTTCTCCAGTAGAAACGGTACGAATCATTACCGTTCTTAATAATCCAGAATGTTCTCTCGGATTAAAAAACGCTAAATTATGTTCGTTTGCAAAAGCTCTGATTTCGTTACGAATAGCATTTGAAGGATCTTCTTGTAAATGGCATTTGTTAATGTCAAGAATTTTGTCCCACATTCTAGGGATATGAAAACCTAAAGCATTTCTATTGCCTAAATCTTCTGTGCTTCCAATTTCTTTTTCAGTAAGCCAACGGCTGTTAGAAAAAGAGAATTCCATTTTATTTCTATAGAAAAACTGTTTCTCAGAACCTAAAATATCTTCAAATTCTGGAAGTTCAATTTTTCCTATTCTTTGTAAGTGATTTTTAACTTCATTTTGTTTAAATGCAAGCTGCTGGCTGTATTTCATATTTTGCCATTTGCATCCTCCACACACTCCAAAATGTTCGCAGATTGGATCTACTCTATATTCAGATAATTCATGAAATTTTACAGCTTTACCTTCGTAATAAGCCTTTCTTTTTTTTAATGTCTGCACGTCTACAACATCTCCAGGTACCACATTCGGAATAAAGATTACTTTTCCGTCAGGTGCTTTGGCTACTGAAACTCCTTTAGCACCAGCATCAAGAACTTGAATTTGATGAAAGACAATTTTGTCTGTATTTTTTCTTCCCATAGCGCAAAAATAAGCCTTTGAAAACTTTTACAAATTTAATTTTAGAAAAAATTTAGAAATTCTTCAAAATATTAGTTTAATTGGGTATAAAACTTAATTTTGTTTTCGTAATAACCCCAATAAAATTGCATATTAACCTACACATCCATTTCTTTTTATGAAGTTGTATCATAAACTCTCACAAATCAGCTTTCTTAAAAAAAGTTATGCTTTTAAATTTTTATTTGTTGCTTTTATCGGTATCCATATTCCTTTAATCGGAATCTTGTTTTTTGTTTTATTTTTCGAACATAAGATATCATCGGCATCCATTCTTGTTTTTTCTTTAATTATGACATTGCTGGCAACGGCAGTAACGCTTTTGGTTTTAAACAGGCTTATAAAACCAATTGCAACAGCCTCAAAAGCTTTAGATGATTACAGAAGTTCAAGAAAACTTTCTGCATTGCCTACGGGATACACAGACGAAGCTGGATTGCTTTTGTGCAACATACAGGAATCTATTGATGAAGCCGAGAATTTTATTAACGAAAAACAGGATCTTATCTACATGCTTTCGCATGATTTGAAGAATTTTGCAGGAAATCCGCAAGGTTTAGCCAAGCTAATTATAAGTGAAAATCCGTCTGAATCTATTAAAAATCTAGCCGAATTAATTTGCGAATCGACTGATCTTCAGTTTAGATACATCGAAAATTTTATCAAATTGCTGAAAGAACAAGACGAAATTGCAAAAGTAAATCATGAGGTTAAAAAAATCTCATTTTCTACTATTATTCCTTTTATAAACGAACAAGTAGAACAGCGTTTATTTGATAAAAATATAAAACTTGATTTGGCCGTAGAATGTGCCGAAGCAAAGCTGAAAATAGACGAAGGGCTTCTGGTTCAGGTATTGGTAAATTTAATAAGCAATGCCGTTAAGTTTTCTTATTTTGATAGTGAAATCAAAGTCAGAATCTTTTCTCAAAATTCAAAATTGATTTTTACAGTTAAGGACAGCGGAATTGGATTTGATAAAAACCAGATTGAAGAACTGTTTAAAAAATTCACAAAAATGAGCCGACTCGGAACCGCAAGTGAAGGTTCTACCGGAATTGGACTGTATTTGTGCAAGAAGATTATTGAAAGAAATAATGGACGACTGACTGCATCAAGTGAAGGGAAAAATAAAGGAGCTGAATTTAAAATTGAATTTGATGTCTAATTCTTATAAAAAAGCTGCTAAGATATTTTCTTAGCAGCTTTTTCATTTTAATATAAAACAAAACCGAAATATAATTGCGGTTTATTATCAATGCATTTTACACCTGTCGGAACCTTTGGGTCTGTGCAAGGAGGCATTACGTCTGCATAAAAGCCCCATTTCTTATTAATGTATGCTTTATATGCATTATACTCTTTAATTTTTTTCTCCAAAACAGCCAAATCTACTTTTTTGGAATATAAAATAAATCCTCCAGTTGGCGAACAAGGGGTGTCATACATTTTTACAAAACCCCATTCTTCAGGATTGGAGCAGGGTTCGGTGTCAACTTTTGAATAGGTAATAATGTCGTTGTACAAACTTTCAAGTTTTGCGTTGTCTTCTTCTTGTGTTGTACCGTCATCATTGCTGCAAGAAAAGCAGGCGAGCGCAGCAGCTAATAAAATAAAACTTAGTTTTTTCATGGTTAATGATTTATGATTAGTTTTATTATTAGATATGCTGATAAAGAAAAGGTTGCGTAGAAGTTGTAAGAAAAAAAACGCCTAAGAGATGGTAAGGTTCTGAGCTTCTAAGCTACTAAGAAGAAACTAAAGAGCTTAGAAGCTCAGCATCTTAGTAGCTTAGAACCTTTAAAAAAAACTACCAAAGCTGATGAACAGAAGGTTTGATGAGATCAGTATAAATTTTGTTCATTGCACTAATCTGCTCCGAAGTTAATTTTGGAGTATCATAAACCGATAAATTAGAAAGAACATGCTCAACTTTTGAAGCGCCTGGAATAATACAGCTAATTTCATCAAAACTTAAAATCCACTGAAGTGCAATTGCTGCCAGGTTTTTTGATTCTGGAAATAAAGCTTTTAATTCTTCAACAGCTTTTAAACCTAATTCGTAATCAATTCCAGAGAATGTTTCGCCTTTATCGAAAGCTTCTCCGTTACGATTAAAATTACGGTGATCCTGAGAGTCAAAAGTGGTTTTCGAATCAAATTTACCAGTTAAAAGCCCGCTTGCTAGTGGAACTCTCGCTATGATTCCAATGTCTTTCTTTTTTGCTTCCGCGAAAAATAATTTAGAAGGACGCTGACGAAACAAATTGAAAATAATCTGAACAGTAGTTACATTTGAATACTCAATCGCTTTTAAAGCTTCTTCGACTTTTTCCACACTTACGCCAAGATTAAGGATTTTTCCCTGATCTTTTAATCGGTCAAAAAGTTCAAATATTTCCGGACGATAGTAAACTTCTGTCGGAGGACAATGCAATTGAATTAAATCAAGCGTTTCTAATCCAGTTCTTTTTAAACTGTCTTCAACAAATTTTTGAAGCACTTTTGGCGTATAGCCTTCATTAACATGCGGATTAATCTGGCGTCCACATTTTGTAGCTACAAAAATTCGTTCAGAACGAGAGCGAACGACTCTTCCAACAGCAGTTTCGCTTAATCCGTTTTCATAAACGTCGGCAGTATCAATAAAGTTTACACCGTTATCGATGGCAGTATTCAAAAGTTCGTCGGCTGTTTTATCATCAAAACCCGATCCCCATTTCCCGCCAACCTGCCAAGTCCCAAGTGAAATTTCAGATATATTAAAGTTTGTTTTTCCTAGTTTTCTGTAGTGCATGTTTTTTTCTTTTAAGGTTCAAAGTGACAAAGAGGCAAAGTGACAAAGATTAGAACTTTGGATCTTTGTCACTTTGTACCTTTGTCTCTTTCTCAGTCAAATAAATCCGAAGACAAATATCTGTCGCCTCTATCGCAGATAACGGCAACTACAACTCCAGATTCTAATTGTTCGGCGATTTTTAGGGCAACGGCAACAGAGCCTCCGCTGCTCATTCCTGCAAAAACGCCTTCTTCAAGCGCTAATCTTTTGGTCATGGCGCGTGCTTCTTCTTCGCTCACATCTACCACCGTATCCACTTTAGAAGCATCAAATATTTTAGGAAGATATTCTTGTGGCCATTTGCGGATTCCTGGAATCTGAGAACCATCGCTTGGCTGTGCGCCAACAATCTGTACATTTGGATTCTTTTCTTTTAAATAAGTAGAAGTTCCGATAATGGTTCCTGTTGTTCCCATAGCCGAAACGAAATGAGTTACCGTTCCGTCAGTGTCGTTCCATATTTCAGGGCCTGTTGTTTTGTAGTGCGCTTTCCAGTTGTCATCATTTGCAAACTGGTTCAACATCAAATAACCGCCTTGTGCTATTTTTTTATCTGCATAATCTCTAGATCCGATAATTCCTTCGCTCGCAGGCGTAAGAATCACTGTAGCGCCATAAGCACGCATAGTTTGAGTACGCTCTTTTGTGGAATCTTCAGGTAAAACCAATTCGATTTCGATGCCAAATAATTGCGCAATCATAGCAAGAGCAATTCCGGTATTTCCGCTAGTTGCTTCAATTAATTTATCTCCTTTTTTGATGTCGCCTCTTTCCAATGCTGCGGCAATCATATTGTATGCTGCTCTATCTTTTACACTTCCTCCAGGATTATTTCCTTCCAGTTTCAGTAAAAGTTTTACATTTTTATTTTTAACTAGATTGACCGTTTCCATTAATGGAGTGTTGCCAATTAGGTTTAATAATTTATGTGAATTCATGTTATTTTTTTTTCTTTTATTTTAACTTCAGTGGTAGTGGTGTTCATCACAATAGAATTTTCTGGAATCGATTTTGTAATCCATGCATTTCCTCCAACAATACTATTTTTGCCAATTACGGTTTCGCCGCCTAGAATAGTAGCATTGGCATAAATGCAGACATTCGCTTCAACAGTTGGGTGTCTTTTTGCGTTTTTCATCTCTTTGCTTACACTTAAAGCGCCAAGCGTAACACCTTGATAAATTTTTACGTGTTTTTTTATAACCGTAGTCTCACCAATAACAATTCCCGTTGCGTGATCGATAAAAAATGGCGATGCAATATCAGCACCGGCATGAATATCGGTACCCGTAATTCTATGCGCATATTCGCTCATTAATCGAGAAAAAAGTAATAAATCAAGATGGTATAGTTCGTGGCTCAATCTATAAATAGCGATGGCATAAAATCCAGGATATCCTAGATATACTTCATCGATACTGTTTGAAGCGGGGTCATTTTCAAGAATATATTCGGCATCCTGATTTAGTTTTTCTAAAACTCCAGGAAGTTTTTCTAGAAATCGGTCCCAAATAGATTCGCATAAATTTTGAGGCTTTTTGCAGGCTAAAACAGCAATTTCTTTAAAACGAAATTCTAGTTCGTCAATGCTTTCATCCAGCGCCGCATTAGAGTCAAAAAGCGTGTAAAAAAGCTTTTCTGTAAAGTCTTCTGTTTTGGTTTTAATGCCGTAATTTATGTGTGAATGGCTCTTTAAAGCTCTTATATTTTGTATGATAGTGTCTTTTGTCACAATGGTAAAAATGAATGAATAATTTTGGAACGTTAAAAGTAAGGCGTTTTTTGGAAATAAAATCACGATTTAACTAAAGAAATTTTCTTTGCAAAGTTAGATTTGTGATAAAAAATGAATTTCAAACCATTCTTTTTTATGCAATTCTTAAGAAGTTAATTGCGTAAATTAGCTTTCAAAACATTTTAAAATGGAAAAAAACGAAACATCCAAAAGTGCTATTTCTGGGCTTTCTTTAAGCGAAAATGAGAAAATTTACGGACGAGCAATACATGATCCTATTTTGGGATTAATAAAAAAAGAATACCCTGATTTTAGCCCAGAAGATTGCATTTCTATAAACGAGCTGAATGTGTATCGCCAAAAATACATTTCCAATTATCTTTCTACTGAAATTGGAGCGCTTTCTGCCATGGAGAAAAACGTTATTTCATCATTAAAAGAAGATAAATCGATCGTAAGTATTGTTGAAGATGAGGAAGAAACTCGAAACCTAGGCCAAAAAGTAGCTGATAAAGTAGCGGATTTTGGAGGAAGCTGGACTTTTATCATTTCTTTCGTAATCTTTATTTCGATTTGGATTGTCTCGAATGTTTATATTTTTCTAAACAAAGGTTTTGACCCGTACCCGTTTATTCTTTTAAACTTGATTCTGTCTTGCGTTGCCGCTTTGCAGGCGCCTGTTATCATGATGAGCCAAAACCGTCAGGAAGAAAAAGACCGCAATCGAGCAAAAAAAGACTACATGATCAATCTGAAATCGGAATTGGAAATTAGATTAATTCATGACAAAATTGATCATTTAATTATGCATCAGCAGCAAGAATTAATCGAAATCCAGAAAGTTCAAATCGAGATGATGAATGATATTCTGGATCAGATTAAGAAATAAAGGTTTTGAAATTCCAATTTTTGAAATTCCAAATTCCAAAGAGCGTAGCGATTTTTGGAAAATCTAAAATCTAAAATCTAAAATCTAAAATCTAAAATCTAAAATCAAAAATAAAAGTGTTTGAAATAATAACCGGCAATCATGAAAATGAAATTTACGACTGCTATTTTCCAGATCATTTTTTTGTAATTTCTGGATTTGTCTAAGAAATGAAATGCGATAAAAATGCTGAGTAAAAGGCAGGTGTAGATCGCTGGATACATTTTAAAAGCGGCTGAAAATTCGCCTTGAAAAAGTAAGAATAAAGATCGCTGAAATCCGCATCCTAAACAGTCAAAACCAAAGACGGTTTTGAACAGGCAGGGAAGCATATATTTCTCTAAACTCATGGCAGATCTTTTTTGCAATTTTACTAAAAAAATATGACAAACGTTTAGAGGGGTATAGAAGTAGTACTTGAAAGTTTCATACTTTTGAAATCTTAAAATAAGGAATAGATGAAAACTTTTAAAATAATAATAATGATTCTTGCGATTTCGGTTGCGTTATACGAACAGGTTTCGGAAGAAAAAAACATCTATATCATGATTGGTGCAATTGTGGTTTTTATGTTTGGAATGATGCAACTGAGTGCAAAAACACCAAGTAAACATAACGATAAAGAAGAGTAGGATGCTGACAAAAGGAGATAAGGTTTCGGTACTCGACGAAGCCATAAACGGAATCGTTGTTTCGGTTAAAAATAATGAAGTTTTAATTGAAACAGAGGATGGATTTATGATGACATTTTTAGTCAATGAGTTGATTAAATTTCAAGAAACCAGTGATTTAATGAATTCTATTAAAAGAATTGATTTAGATGAAGCTTCAAAAGATAAAATCGAGCCAAAACCGAGAAGTTTTGTAAAAGAAAAGAAAGAAAAACGCGATGTTGGTGTTCCAGAATTTGATTTGCATATCGAAAAATTGGTTCCTAATAAACGCGGAATGTCCAACTACGATATTTTGACACTGCAGACCGAAACGGCAAAAAGACATATCGAATTTGCGATAAGAAACCGCATTCCGAAAATCGTTTTTATTCATGGTGTTGGTGAAGGAATTTTAAAAGCAGAACTTGATTTTTTATTGGGCCGTTATGACGGAATTGATTTTCAAGATGCCAATTATCAAAAATATGGTCTTGGAGCGACCGAAGTTTATATAAGGCAAAACAATAAATAAAGAGGTATTTCTTAACTGCACAAGCTTCATTTTAAAGCATAAAAAACGTCTGTTTTTTGTCCTGATTTCGTTGTAAAATCATTTCAAAAAACAGACGTTTTTTTGTAAGAATTATTTCTGCCGATTTCTTTTAGAAAGAGATGCTTTTAGTTGGTTACAGTTCGAGTAATTTTTCCAAGAAGAAAACTAGTTCCAAGTTGAAAATTGCTCTTTCCTTTTTCTAAAATTACATTTCTAAGTACGATTGTGTGCGTGTATGTTTGTGCGGTAAGAGTCGTTGTCACTTCAATAATTCCGCTTTCATTTGGTTTGCCAAGCTGACCTGTCCAAGTCTCTTCAATTGCAGGAGCACTTGGCTGTGGTGTAGCACAAATAAAGGCTGGAGTAATAGTGCCTGTTTCATCTTTGGCAACTTTATAAAAAACTTTGTTTTGTGTAGCGGTTATTAAACTTGTACGTGGTTGGTTACTAGGGGTAACTTCATTGACAAGTAATGCTGGGTCAATATCATCAATAGATAAATAGAAATCAACATTATAATTGTAAACCCTTTTTATATCGGTACACTCATGAGCAGCATTGTTCGGATCCGTTAAGAAATTTAAATTGGCTTGATCAACGTTAACAGTATATTTTCCAAATGCAAACTCTGCCTCTGTTTGGTTTCCAGATGGTTTTGCAAATGTTATATTTTTAAAAATAATACTGTGCTCATAACCATTTATTCTTGTACTTCCTTCTATTGGACCAGCCACTGGAAGTTGACTCGTTACAATTTCAATTAAACCATCGATTCCATTCCATTCTTCTGTTACTCTTGGAGTAGTTGGCGGAATTGCACCGCAAATATTAGTTGTTGCAACGGTTCCGTCATAGGCTCTATACACTACACGATAGGAACCGCTACCTTTTGAGTCAATTGTATAAATGTTTGTTCCAGGCTCATTTTTAATTGCTCCTTCTGGCATTTGAAGCAATAATGCTTCTTGAGATTTTAATTTATAAATCAAAGTATTTGTTGTAGGATCGCAGGCTTGAGAATTTTCAACATCTGCAAAATCTATTTGGTCTACAGTTAAATCTCCATCATCGCATCCATTCAAGAAAAGAGCAAATAATAGGAGGGCAGCATATTTTTTCATCGTAAAAATTATTTGGGTCAAAAATAGTGAAAAAATTGCCAAATGATATTTAAGATTTGACAATTGATATTTCTTAACTTTGCAACAATGAAAAAAGTATATCTAGATAATGCCTCAACAACTGCCATGCGTCCCGAAGTAATTCAGGAAATGACAAAAATAATGCTTGAGGATTACGGAAATCCGTCGTCTACGCATAGTTTTGGACGAAATGGTAAGACAATATTAGAACTTTCAAGAAAGAGTATTGCAAAGCACTTAAATTGCACGGCTCAAGAAATTATTTTTACTTCTGGTGGAACGGAAGCCGATAATTGGATTCTGCGCTCTGCTGTTGAAGATTTAAAAGTAGAAAGAATTATTACTTCCAAAATCGAGCATCATGCCGTTTTGCATACCGTTTGGGTGCTTCAGGAAGAATATAATATTCAAGTCGATTATGTTAAGGTAAATGCAGACGGAAGTCTAGATTTAACGCATTTGTCTAATTTATTGGCCGACGAAAAAAAGACTTTGGTAAGTTTAATGCATGTAAATAACGAAACAGGAGCTATTTTAGATTTAGATCGTGTAAGCGTGATTTGCAAGCAATATAACGCTTTGTTTCATTCAGACACCGTTCAGTCTATCGGGAAAACAGAAATCGACCTGCAAAAGACTCCTGTTGATTTTATTTTAGCGAGCGCTCATAAATTTCATGGACCAAAAGGCATCGGATTTGCTTTTGTTCGAAAAAATTCGGGTTTGCAGCCATTACTTTTTGGAGGCGAACAAGAAAAAGGTCTTCGTGCTGGAACCGAAGCGGTGCATCAGATTGCCGGAATGGCAAAAGCTTTGGCTATTTCGTATGAAAAGCTAGATGAAGAAAGAGCCTATATTTCAGAATTAAAAAACTATTTGATTGAACAATTAGAAATTCATTTTCCAGATTTTAGAATTAATGGAAAAAAAGACGATTTCTATAATATCATCAATATCATATTGCCTTTTTCTTCAGACAAAACTTCGATGCTGCTTTTTAGTTTGGATATGAAAGGAATTGCGGTTTCTAGAGGAAGCGCGTGCCAATCTGGAAGTATAAAACCTTCTCATGTTTTAAACGAAATGCTTTCGGAGACGGATTTAAAATTACCAAATCTCCGAATTTCATTTAGTCATTACAACACCAAAGAAGATATCGATTGGCTGATTGAGAGTTTGAGTTCTGTTTGATGCTAAGCTACTAAGGTTCTAAGTTGCTAAGTTCCTAAGATCTTATTAAATATCAACTACGTTTGTGTCAGACTGAGCGGAGTCGAAGTCATTATTTTCTAATGACTTTTACTTGCGAATCGTTGGTTAATTTAATTATCGTAGAAGATTTTCCGTTTATTTTATCTTGGTTTAGTTTTACCACATAATCAACTCCATTGATGATTTCTGGGCTAATGTCTTTGAAAGCAATTGGTGTAGGCTGTCCTGAAATATTGGCTGAAGTAGAAACCAAAGGCTTTTTCATTCTTTCCATTAATTTGTAGCAGAAAGGTTCTTTTACTAAACGAACTCCCAGAGATTTGTCTGCTGCAATAATATTTGGAGCAACATTTCTAGCATCATCCAGAATTAAAGTAGTAGGTTTATCAGAGAGCTCCCAGATTTGCCAAGCCACTTCAGGAATGTTTTTAAATACGTTGTACATCATCTTTTCGCCATTCATTAAAACAATCATGCTTTGTGTTTCGGCGCGCTGTTTCAATTTGTAGATTTTAGCAACAGCTTCAGCATTGGTGGCATCACAGCCAATTCCCCAAACCGTATCTGTCGGGTACAAAATTATACCTCCATTTTTAATTACTTCGTATGCGTTGATGATTTCCTCGTTCATTTGACAAATTATTTTTAAGATTACAAAGTTATAAATTTTACTTGTAATTGCTTTTGATCGTATTTGTAAATAGAAAATCTATTACTCTAATAAAAAAAGAGATGTTTATGGTTTTTTGGCTGAAGATTTTAGTTTTGTTTTAGCCAATTCCATCATCGGGTGCTCAATGTATTTGAATGCCAATTGGCTGATAAAAATTAACGGAAAAACACAGCATGCTATAATAGACCAAAATTCCAAATCAGTTAATTTTTTAGCTCTTTCAAATCCGATAATAAAATAGAAAACCACAAATAATAAAGTTCCGTGGAGCAAATAAATACTATACGTAATTTGTCCAAATTTGCGCGAAAAAGCACTTGATAGAATTCCGAAGAAATTATTTCCAGATGCAATTATGATAAATACTATCGAAGTGATAATGATCGGGATTGGTTTTCTGCCGCTATTGAAGAAATAAATAGAGCATGCAATTAGAATAATAGCTAGAAAAGTATATTTTTTCTGTTTTAAAACACTTCCAAATATATTTTTATTAATTAATACAGCTGCAATAATACCGCCCAAAAAAGGGAAGAAGTGCCTTAAAGAAGATCCGTTTATAATCATGATAAGAGCAGCTGTTGCAGTAAATAGTATTAATGTCTTGTAATTTGTTTTGATTTTAAAAAATAGTGCGATAAGAGGCAGTAAAAAGTAAAAAGCCCATTCGTAAGGCAATGTCCAAGTTACGCCAGCGTTTAGCAAGTAGCTATCTTCTAATCCGTTAATGTTTAATCCTTTTTTAACATTAAAAAACAGCCATGAAAGTATGCTTTTTATGTTTTCAAATAAAGGAATTTTTGAGGTGAAATTGGTTAAATAGCCGGCAATAAAAAAGATAATGCCAACAGAAACGAGATACATTGGGAAAAGTCTATATGCACGCGCACTGATGTAAGCTCTCCAATTGATTTTTTTGTTTTTACTGTTTATTAATTTTAAAGTGAATAAAAAAGCAGTGATTACAAAGAAAAAAGCAACAGTAGTTTGTCCAAAATGATTAAATAAATTGGATTTTGGTTCATTCCATTCGCCGCTTTGAAGAAAAAATCTCCAGATATAGCTATGGTGCAAGAAAACAAAAAAAGCGAGATAACCTCTTAAGCCATCAATTTCAGGATAACGCACATCTACTACATCTATTTTTACCAATTTGTTTGTTAGCAGTACAGAAATAATTAAGGCAAATAGGATGAAAACTAAATAAATAGTAAATGTCATTTTTGGAAATAAATTTATTTGTGGATTTTTTTAACAGTTTTTAAACTTTTGCAAACATAGTGAACCGATTTTGCATGCAAAAATATTACGGTTAAAATTATCTTAAATAAATTGAATCTTACAAGACAAACTTTTGAGCCTAATATTATAGAGTATTATTCTCTAGTATAACATGATTTGTCCAGCCTTTTAAAGTGTATTGATTTAAAATCACATCTGGAATTTTTTCATATTCGTTTTTGAAAAAATCCATTGGAATGAACGGATTTTTTTCATCAATAATTAAAATGTTATTAGGGTTATAAAAATCGTAATTTTTAATATCCGCATTGGTGGTGATAAGTTTTTTTTCTAAACCTAAACTTTCAAAAACTCTAAAAGTAAGTCCGTTTTGACAAAGTCGGTTAATGTCTAAAAGGACTTTTGAGCGGTTGATGTAATCATTCACTTCGCTCAAAGGCATATGGCTTCGTATGTAAGTAATATTTTCGTCATTGTCCTGTTGTTTTTTATCGTAAACAATGAATTTGAATTTTGCATTTTGCGAAGCCAAATTTGCTGCAATTCTTTTTAATATCGGAAGTCTTTTGTCGATCGAGCTAATGTTAAAAACATCGTATTCGAATTGATCGGTATGAATTGCGTTTTCTGAATTGTAAATCCAGTTTGGAGCAAATTTTAAATTGAAATTTTCGCAGTCTTCTTTTTCAAAAGAATAAACTTCATCAAAACAATGCAAAACCCTTTTAATTTTTGGACAGCGATAAATATTATCATTAAAAAAGCCAATCGATTTTTTAGTGTAATTTTTAAATTCTAAAATGCTTTTTGGTGTTATAAAATCGCCTTTTATTGTTAAAATCACATCTTGAACCTGATCATTTTTCTTTAATTCATTGACGATTTCTTTTCCGTAATGCTGATGTTTTAAGTTTGTTTTGAAGAACGCTTTTAAGATCACATTGTACGCTTTATGAAATACAGAAGGATATTTGTATTTGAAAGTGTTGAAGTCAATATGACGAACAATATGGCCCTGTTTTTCTAAGTCAGTAGCGATATGTTTGTTGAGTCCCCAGTTGTCTAAACTTATAAGAGTAATATGCATTATCTTGAAAATAGTTTTTATTAGTTGGTAAAACTAGCTAAATTTGCTGAAACAATTTTTATGATTTTAAGATTAAATCGCGGATATGAAAAATTTGAAAATATTCTTCTTGAATATATTCGTTTTTTCAATACTAAAGGAGAAGACTTTGTAATTGGCCAGCGCAATCAGATAAAACTTTTTGATTTAGACGATAAAAAAATCAATATCAAATCGTTTAAAGTTCCGCATCTTATCAATAAAATTGCATATAAATACTTCAGAAAATCAAAAGCAAAGCGCTCTTTTGAGTTTGCAAATAAATTGTTAGAGTTAGGCGTTGGAACTCCAAAACCAATTGCATTTGCTGAGTTTTCGTCTTTTATAGGTTTAGAAAAAAGCTTTTATGCAAGCGAACAGTTGGAATGCGATCTTACCTATAGAGAATTGGTAGAAATTCCCGATTTTCCAGATCGCGACAATATTTTGAGACAATTCACCAAATTTAGTTTTGATCTTCACGAAAAAGGAATTGAATTCTTAGACCATTCGCCAGGAAATACTTTAATAAAAAAGAATGCCAGCGGAAATTATGATTTCTTTCTGGTAGATTTGAACAGAATGGAATTTCATGATGCTATGTCTTTTGAAATGCGTATGAAAAACTTATGCCGACTAACTCCGTTGAAAGAAATGGTGGCGACAATGAGTAACGAATATGCTAAATATTATAACGCGCAACCGGAAGAGAAGATTTTCGAAACTTTATGGAAAGATACTTCCGATTTTCAAGAGAAGTTTTACAGAAAAAAACGACTGAAAAAGAAACTTAAATTCTGGAAGAAGTAAGTCTTCTTAATTCTTTATAGCGAATAAAAACGCTATAAGCATTCAAATAACATATAGTAACGCCTTTTCCTCCGTCAAGAAAACCAAAACGGATTAGAAATTGGTACAAAAAAGTATAGAAAGGATGTAAAATCTGTAGTAAGAAATATGGTTTTATTCCTTTTGCAAATTTTTCATTCGCTTTCAGGATTCCATAATTATACATTTTCGATTTATAATCTGAATAAGAAGAATACGAAAAATGTATTATTTTGTTTTTTAAAGTAGAAATTGGTCCATTTACGATTAATTTTTCATGAACGGTTCTTTCTTCATTATATCGACATTTTGATTTGTTAAAAAGTCTGAAAATTTTATCAGTCTGCCAGCCGCTGAAATTCAGTCTACTCTCTTTAAACATAAAAATGCGATAGATAAAATAGGCGCTTGCGGCGTTTTCAGAATCAATGGCTGTAATAATTTCAGATTTTAATTCAGATGTCAATCTCTCGTCAGCATCAATAAATAAAACCCATGGATTTTTAGCTTGATCTAAAGCAAAATTTCGCTGAGAAGTATAATCAATAAAAGTATTCTGAATGAGTTTTACATTTTTAAAAGAGTCAACAATACTAATCGTTTTGTCGGTACTATAAGAATCAACAACAATGATTTCGTCAGCAAAATCAATATCTTCTAGAAGCGATTTTATATGCTGTTCTTCATTAAGCGTAATAATCAATACTGATAATTTTTGCTTTTCATTATTCATTGGTGCGGTCTTTATTTTCTCAATTTTTATATTCTTGAAAATAAGTCTCTAATTTTTTAAGCATAAGTTCCAACGGATATTCAGCATAATATTCAAAAGTATGATCTTTAATGTATTGTTCGGTATGCTTTTCGTAGATTTCAGGTTTTAAATCTTTTAAGTGAACCGAAACATTTTTGGCTTCATTTTCGAATAATTGCCAAGTTTCTTTTCGAACAGAAGGCGTAAAAATAGAAAAAGTCGGAATTTCTAAGGCTTTTGCCATATTTACAGCGCCTCCTTCGTTTCCTATCAGCATTTCACATTGAGACAATATTGCTAAAAACTGACGTAAATCAGTAGCGTATAAATCAAAAATAATATGCTTTTTAGTTTCTCCAGAACAATAATTGTAAACCTCCAAAGCTTGCTCTTTTTGGTTTGGAATATAATTAAAGAGAATAGTAGCGTTTGTCTTGGCTACTGTAAAATCAATAATTTTTGCCATTCCTTCAAGCGGATAGGTTTTGTAATGCTCGCTTCCTAAAATTCCAAACATAATAAGCGGCTTTTCATGATCAATATTGTAGCTATTTAAAAGCTGTTTTGCTTCTGCAATTTCAGAATCTTTTAAAAAGATTTTTGGCTTTACATTCGTTATTTTTTCAGTAAAAAATGGTTTCAAAAGCAACAATCGGTTTTCAATCGCCAAACCGTATTCTGATTTTATGGCATCAAAACGCTCGTAGCTGTAATTGTAAAAAATATTAGAATACCATTTGTGGTACGAAACTTTATATTTTGCTCCAGAGAAAAAAGTGATCAGATTCGTTCCTAATTTGCTGTATACATCTATTACAGCATCATATTTTTTTCTTCGAATTTCAAAAATGAATTTAATAAACCCAAAAGTCGATTTTCGGATTTTATTAGTTACCGGAATAATGTTATCAATATTCGGATTTTCTTTCAGAACATCAATCGAATTAGGATAACACATATAGTCAATTGTAGAGTCAGGGAACTTGGCTTTTAAATTATTACAAATAATTGTGCTCGTCAAAACGTCTCCAATTCTTTTTTGTTGGATAACTAATATTCTCATTTGTTTTTGTGGTATCAATTTTCAAGGCTAAAGTACAAACTATTTTATGAAGTGTACAAGTGATGGCATTAATTAAGATTAAACTAAATTAAAAAGTTATATTTTTGTGCTCAACAAATTAAAATTTACAATGGGAATTAGCGGTTTGGTTATTACTTTTAATGAAGAAAAAAACATTGGAAAATGTATAGATGCCTTATTTAAAGTTTGTGACGAAGTTATTATTGTAGACTCTTTCAGTAAAGATCGTACAGTCGAAATAGCGAAAGAAAAAGGAGCGCAGGTTGTTCAGCAGGCATTTTTAGGAGATGGTCCGCAGCGTACACACGGATTGCCTTTTTGTAAAAATGACTGGATTTTAAATCTCGATGCAGACGAATTTTTAGATAAAGATGCTGAGGAATTTATTTTGAAGAAAAAGTATCTGGAAGGAAATTATGATGCTTTCAGCTTTAGAGTTAAAAACTTTTTAGCAGATAAATTAATTGATTTTTCAGGATGGTATCCAGATCATAAAGTTCGTTTTTTCAATAAGCAAACGGCTCATCCTTCAGATTCTAAAGTGCATCAGAAAATCGTAACTAAGAATGAAAAAAAGGTTTCAGTACACATTCTGCATTACGGATGGGATTCTTTCGATCAGATTATTGCTAAAAAGAATCAATATTCTGGTTGGCATGCACAACAATTGTTTGATCAAGGAAAAAGAATTAATGCTTTCAAACCTGTCCTTAACGGAACTGTAGCTTTTATTCGCTGTTATTTCTTCAAAAAAGGAATCTTTAATGGACTTGACGGATTATCAATTGCAATGATTCAGGCTTTTTTCTCTTATATGAAATACGCTAAACTTATTAAGCTTCAAAAAGTAAAAAAAGGAAACTAGGGTTTTTAATTGCTTACTTGAAAATTTAAGTAAAAATTTAGAACACATGAAGCTTTAGATTTAGGAGAAGCTCATGTGTTCTTTTTATTATTTGATTATTCAAATGTCATTATTTATATGATAAAATTTCTCTTCATTAAAAGCAAATCTTATTCGATTAAGAATAATTAGGGGAGTTTTTTCCATTTTCCGTTTAATACTGTTTAGAAAATAAGCCAAGTCTTTCTTTTTGTTTACCCAAGAATCTTCCCACCAATGAATACAGATTGTGTTTTTTGTAATGCAATCTGAAGAGAATTTTTCAAACCAAGCAAACGGATAGAAATACTCGGTTGGAAGTAAGAGAACTTTTTTAATATGTTGTCTTTTATATTTATTCAAACCATATTTATACAAAACGCTGGTTACAATTGGAGGTCCGCCCATTGCATTAAAATGTAATCTTTGTTTACGTTCAGTAGCTTTAATACAATCCAGTATAAAAGAACTTTTTTTTACTGCTCCAATTACTGCTGAGTTCAGAGGATATTTGTTTTCTAAATTTGTCTGAAAACCTACGAAAGAATCCTCATTAAGAAGTTCTTCGAAATCTTTAATAATTTCTATATCAGTGTCTAGATAAATTCCTCCTTCGGTGTAAATGGAGTACAATCTCATATAATCTGATATGAACGACCATTTTTTTTGTTTATATAATATTTTTAAAAAAGGAAGCTTGTCAAAAGGAGTATTTGTTTCATCCCATTTTTTTATTTCATAACCCGGAAGATTTTTGCTCCAAGATTGAATGCAATTTTTTATAACATCATTATACGCACCTCTTCCATACCAACAAAAATGTATTTTTTTTGGAATCATTATTTGTAATTTAATTAATAATATTTTGATTGTAAAAGCGTGGTATTATTATGTTTTACAAGAAAAATAGAATCAAAAAAATATTTGATTTTTGTAAAATACTGGGGAGAAAGAATACGCTTTTGAATAATTAAAAGCGGTTATTTTTCGATGCTAAAATAATATAATTTTCTTACTTTTTATTATTTGTAAGATTTTTATTTTGATTAATAAGCATAAAAAAGGGCGGTAAAATACCGCCCTCTCATATTGAAATTTATATCTGATTAAACAGCAACATCGTATTCACGAAGCGCATTGTTTAAAGAAGTTTTTAAATCTGTAGATGGTTTACGAGTTCCAATGATTAAAGCGCAAGGAACTTGGTATTCTCCAGCTGCGAATTTTTTAGTGTAGCTTCCAGGAATAACTACAGAACGAGCAGGTACATAACCTTTCATTTCAACTGGCTCATCACCTGTAACATCGATAATTTTTGTAGAAGCTGTCAAGCATACGTTAGCTCCAAGAACTGCTTCTTTTCCAACGTGAACACCTTCAACAACGATACAACGAGAACCAATAAAAGCACCGTCTTCAATAATAACTGGAGAAGCTTGTAATGGCTCTAATACACCACCAATACCAACACCACCGCTTAAGTGTACATTTTTACCAATTTGAGCACAGCTTCCTACAGTTGCCCAAGTGTCAACCATTGTTCCTTCGTCAACATAAGCACCAATATTTACATAACTTGGCATTAAGATTACACCGCTAGAAATATAAGCACCGTAACGAGCAACAGCATTTGGCACCACACGGATTCCTTTTTCAGCATAATTTCTTTTTAGCAACATTTTATCGTGGTATTCAAAAATACCAGATTCCCATGTTTCCATTTTCTGAATCGGGAAATACATTACAACCGCTTTCTTAACCCATTCGTTTACCTGCCATTTGTCTCCAACTGGTTCAGCAGTACGCAGTTTTCCTGAGTCTACCAATTCGATAACTTCTCTAATGGCATCAGTAGTTGTAGTTTCTTGCAATAAAGCTCTGTTTTCCCAAGCTTGTTCAATTATAGTCTGTAAAGAATTCATACGTTTAATTTTTTGGCAAAGATAACGTATTTGTAGAAATGCTGAAAAGCAAAACGGATTGAAAATGTTACAGATTTAACTTTTTGTTTCTTATTTGTAAAACAATTCAAATGCTTGAAATGACTATTTAGAAATAACCACTAAAAGTTTTTTTTATGTCAAAATATGACAAAAGTCAGGCTTTGTGTTTTTTCTTCGGTTTAATTTCGCAGTGTTGATCAACATTCCATTCCATAAATAAATCATATAAGCAGTAAAATATGAATCAAGAAAATCACCTTCAAAATAGAGTAATTATAGACAAAGAAGTAAGCTGGGATAAAACTCAGGTTATTATGAGTAAAACCAATGCTTATGGTATTATAGAATATGCCAACGAAGTATTTGTAGATGTTTGTGGTTACGAAGACTATGAGTTAATGGGCCAGCCCCATAATATTATACGTCACCCAGATATGCCAAAAGTAATTTTTAAAGTGCTTTGGGAGAATCTTAAAAACGGGAAAAACTTTCACGCTATTGTAAAAAATCTTGCAAAGTCTGGAAGATACTATTGGGTAATTACAGATTTTGAAATCGCCCGCGACGAAAACGACGTTATTGTAAATTATTTCGGAAGAAGACAAGCTGTGCCGCAAGAAGTAATTGCGATGCATATTGAGCCTTTGTATAAAAAGTTATTGCAGATTGAAGCTGCGAGCGGAGTTGAATTTAGCGAAAAGTACTTAATTGGATTCTTAGAAGAGAGAAAGAGAACGTATGTTGAATATATTAAGGAGCTGATTTTAGAACACGAAAAATCACAATCTAAGTTTGCTACTTATACAGAAGAAGAGGATGCAGGAGAAGAAGAACATAGAGGTTTTTTCGGCCGACTGTTCGGAAGATAAATTGAGTTATTTTTTAGGTTTGAATATTTGGATAAAGTCCGTCTTGAATTTTTCAAGGCGGATTTTTTATGCTGTGTTAAAACTTCAAGAAATCAATGTAGAAAAGTTTATCTTTGTGTTTTAACTTACAGAATTATGGAAGCGATAAGATTAGAGTTTCAGCCAGAGATTAAAGAGAAAATTCTAAAACTACTTAGTGGATTTTCGTCTGAGGAATTGAGAATTGTTGATGAGGATGATTTTTATGACCCAAATTTTAAAGAGAATAAAAGAAAGCTTGAAGTTGCTTATGCTAAGTTGAAAAATGGCAATGAAAAACTTTATTCAATTGATGAAGTGGATTCAATCTTAGACGATACATTCTCAGAATATGACAATTAAAATTTCAAAATCATTCTTAGAATTATTAAAAGATCAGGTTAAATATATTTATAAAGATAAGCCTAAGGCTGCTTTGAAGTTTAGAAAAGATTTGCTGAAGAATATCAAAAAAGATTTAATACACCCATTTCATTTTAAAAAATCAATATATTTTGAAAATGAAAATATAAGAGATTATGTTTTTAAAGGTTATGTTGCTATTTATGAGATAAATTCAAAAGAAAATATCGTTACTGTTTTTGGTTTTATAAAATACCGAGGTTCACTTTAATGTTAACGTTTTCAAAAATTACTATTATATTTTACAAAGCAAAATGCCAAGAATCCTTTCAATAGATTACGGACAAAAACGTACAGGAATTGCAGTTACAGACGAAATGCAAATTATTGCTTCGGGGTTAACAACCATTCCGACACATACTTTAATTGACTTTTTAAAAGATTATTTTGCTAAAGAAAAAGTCGAAGCGGTTTTGATTGGCGAACCAAAACAAATGAACGGTCAACCATCTGAAAGCGCTTCTGTAATTAATGGCTTTGTGACTCATTTTTCGAATATTTTTCCAGACATGAAAGTTATTCGTGTTGACGAGCGTTTTACTTCAAAAATGGCATTTCAAACTATGATCGACAGCGGTTTAAGTAAAAAGCAGCGTCAGAACAAAAGTTTGATAGACGAAATTTCTGCTACAATTCTGCTTCAAGATTATCTTTCCGCAAAAAAATAACGCTGTTGGTCGTATTTTTTATTTATAATTTAATGGTTTTTAGAAAATCCTAACTTTTATCATGTAAAAATTAGTTTTTTTTTGCAATTAAAAAAGTACCTTTGCACTTTAAATAAAAATACTGTTATGCCTGACGAAACCATACGTTCAAATAGTGATGTAGTACTCATTGGCGCTGGAATAATGAGTGCCACTCTCGGAGTAATTTTGAAAGAATTACAACCAGATATAAAAATTGAAATTTACGAAAGATTAGATGTTGCAGCAGCTGAAAGTTCTGATGCTTGGAACAATGCAGGAACCGGACACTCTGCTTTTTGTGAATTGAATTATACTCCAGAAAAGGCAGACGGTAGCATAGATCCTAAAAAAGCAATAAGTATTGCCGAATCATTTGAGATTTCTCGTCAGTTTTGGTCTTACTTAGTGCAGCAAAATAAAGTGCCGTCTCCGGATAATTTTATTAAAAGCGTACCTCATATGAGTTTTGTGTGGGGAGATAAAAACGTAAATTATTTAAAAAAGAGATTTGAAGCGTTGCAAAGCAACCCGATTTTCTCTGATATGACTTTCAGTACCGATTTTGAGCAGCTTCAAAAATGGATGCCATTGGTAATGGAAGGAAGAAATGCTGATGAAAAATTAGCAGCAACACATATGGAAATTGGTACCGATGTTAATTTTGGTGCTTTAACAAGAAGTATGTTCAATTATTTAGAAAAACTAGACGGTGTTTCTTTGTTCTTTAACCACGAAGTTAAAAAACTAAGACAGCGTGAGGATAAATCTTGGAGAATTAAAATCAAAGATCTATCAACAGGAAAAACTCGTAAAGCGTATACGAAATTTGTATTTATTGGTGCAGGAGGAGGTTCTCTTCCTTTATTAGAAAAAGCAAATGTACCAGAAGGTAATGGATACGGAGGTTTCCCAGTAAGTGGACAGTGGTTGAAATGTACAAATCCGGAAGTAATTGCTAAACATCAGGCAAAAGTTTACGGAAAAGCAAGTGTTGGTGCTCCACCAATGTCTGTTCCGCATATTGATACCCGTGTAATCGATGGCGAGAAAGCACTTCTTTTTGGTCCATTTGCAGGATTCTCAACTCGTTTCTTAAAAAATGGTTCTTACTTAGATTTGCCTTTGTCTATCAAGCCTAACAATTTAATTCCGATGCTGGCTGCAGGATATCATAATATTCCATTAACGAAATATTTAATCGAGCAGGTGCGTCAGTCTCCAAAAGATAGAATGAAAGCTTTACGCGAATATCTTCCAACAGCGCGTTCAAAAGACTGGAAATTAGAAAAAGCAGGTCAGCGTGTTCAGGTTATTAAGAAAGATGAAAAAGAAGGTGGAGTTTTAGAGTTTGGTACCGAAGTAATCAATACGCATGATGGAACTTTAGCGGTTTTATTAGGTGCTTCTCCAGGTGCATCTACTGCCGTAGCAATTATGGTTGACTTGATCAGCAGATGCTTTACCAGCCAAATTAAAACACCAGAATGGCAAGCAAAATTAAAAACGATGATTCCTTCGTACGGTCAGACTTTAAATGACAAGCCAGAACTTTTACAAGAGCTTAGAAAACAAACAGCAGAAGTTTTAAAATTAAAATAAGCTTCTCTTTATTTAAATAAAAAAACAAATCCAGATGAATTAATCTGGATTTGTTGCTTTTAGGTCGGTTGTGTTTTTTAGAATTTTTTCTGCCAGATTGCTCATCCAAATCAATTGTTCAATTACCATTTGAGCTTCCTGCATTTTCGCTTGACGGGTTTCTTTATCGAGATCGTCATCTTCTGCTAAACGTGTAAAATGTTTTCGTTTAAGTTCTTCAAATTGTAAAGTCACATCTTCTTTTTCAAAAAAAGTATCTTGTATAATAACTTCATTTCTTAAAATAGAGATAGAATGATCTAGATTGGCAAGAATAGTCTTGATGATATAATTGAAAGAATCAGATGCAGAAGTGGTTTGATGTGACTGAATATATGTCGACAACGAAGCTAAAGCAGACAATAGCGAATGATTTAAAACAACCAATTTGTTAACCAAAGGCATTGTTTTCTGTTTCGATTTTGGTTCTTGCATCATACGCTGAAAAGAAGTCATCAAATTTCCTATTTCAACAAAAGCATTTTTTCGCGCAAGACGGTAAGAAGTAGGAACTTCTCCTTTTTTATTATAAAAGTCTGCAATTTCTTTCAGGTAATTTCTGTTCGCCCGAATCGAATTTTCTATATGTATAGGCGTATTGATGAATTCCCAAGCCGGCCATAAAAACTGATTAGCAATAAAGGCTAAAACGGCTCCAGCAAGAGAATCTAATATTCTGTATTGAATTACCTCATTAATATCTGGTGTCAAAATTCCGTAAATAAACACCACGTACATGGTAACAAATGTTGCGCTTATTTTATAATTGATTTGGGTAAATGAAATCCCTAGAAGCATACAGATAATTGAGAAAATACTCAGCGCAACGTGATTCTGAATAACAGAAACGATTCCGAATGCTATAATTCCTCCCAAAACAGTTCCGAACATTCTGTTATAAGATCGCTCTTTGGTTAAGCCATAACCGGGACGCATTATTACTACAATTGTCAGCAAAATCCAATATACGTTTTGAAACGGCAATACCTGTCCGAGAAAAAAACCAATCAGAATTGTAATGGTTAATCGTATTGAATGCCTGAAAATAGAAGAAGAATAACTCAGATTCTCAATTAAAGTACGAATTGGATAATATTGCGGCGTAAGGAATTTTTCAAGCTCTTTGTCTTTATCTTTTAGTTTGTAAGACTGCATTGCCAAAGAAAGCGCACGCTGGATGGTTTTGATTTTTCCAACTTGGTTTTTGGCATATTTCAGCATATTGGTTAGCATTAGAACACCTTCTGCCGCTTCTTCCTTTCCTAATGTTTTTTCGTAATCAAAAATGGCAAATTCAAGAGCATCCAATTCATTTTTCAGATCCTGTTTGTCCACGTAAACACTAATATGGCTTACATTTTTTGAAAGTTTCTTTAAAGTTGAAGCCAGTTTGTACGCAACATTCTGGTAGGTTCTTAAAACATCGGGATGTCCGGCAAATTTTTCATGAATTTTGCTATGGTCAAAAGACGTATAAAGCGCAAGTTCTTGAATTTCGACCAATGTAATAAAAACCAAAAGCATTTTTCGGTTCTGGCTCGTAATTCCAGACGAATTCTGATTCCCAATCAGCATTTTTCTTAAATCTTCGTGAATCAGATTTAATTCAACCTGCAAAGCCAATTGTTTTTCGATAATGGCTCTTCTGTTGGCTTCAGGACTCCATAAATCACCTCTTAATTTAAGGTATTTCGCAGTAAGTTTTATTCCTTCAGCAATTTGTAATTCTACATATTTATAAGGTTGTACAAAATGAAAAACAAGAGATACTATAAGGTATAAAATTCCTCCAATAAAAATAAAGCCCGAATATTGAAAAGCTTCCCAACCTTCATGTAAATGTCCAAAAGATAGAGATATTGATAATAATGCAGAGAAGGAGATTAAAGTTGCTCTTTGTCCGTAAACCGAAATCATCGAACATAAAAACAGCAGAAAACCTAAGAAAATGTAAAACAGAAAGGGAAATGGATAAACGAGATTTACTAAAAGATTAACCCCAGAAACAATAAAAGAAGCGGCAATTAAACCTTTTATTTTATGGCCAAGAGAACTCGGAATATCGCTGGGATAAGTATAAAAAGCACCAAGCGCAATGGTAAAACCAATTTCAAAATGACCTAGAAAATTTAAAACCAAAACAGGAACAACAGAAGCAATAGTTACTTTAGAGGCGTTGAGAAATGAAGTGCTGTTTGTAAATTTTGAAATTTTGTCAATCATAAAGAGAGGTTTACTAACAAAGATAAGAATTGTAAGAGTGATTTTGGCATAATTATAGCTGAGATTTTTAGTAGCTTGTAAAAAATATGATATAATACCGTATAAGAATTATTCATTGAGTATTTTTTACTATTTTTGCCAGCTGAAATATCAGAACTTTAATTCTGTTTTTGCAGCACATAAAAACATAAATAAAAACAAATGATTTTACCAATTGTAGGATACGGTGATCCTGTTTTAAGAAAAGTAGGGCAAGATATTACACCAGAATATCCAAACCTAAAAGAAACGATCGCAAACATGTACGAGACGATGTACAATGCGTATGGAGTTGGACTTGCAGCACCGCAGGTTGGACTGCCAATTCGTTTGTTTGTTATAGATACAACACCTTTTAGTGATGATGAGGATCTTCCTTCAGAGGAACAAAAAGATTTGAAAGGTTTTAAAAAGACTTTTATCAATGCTAAAATCGTAAAAGAAGAAGGAGAAGAGTGGGGATTTAATGAAGGATGTTTGAGTATTCCTGATGTGCGTGAAGACGTTTACAGAAAGCCAACTGTTACAATCGAATATTGTGAAGAAGATTTCGTAATGAAAACGGAAGTATTTGACGGATTAATCGCAAGGGTTATCCAGCACGAATATGACCATATTGAAGGAATCTTGTTTACAGATAAAATCTCATCTCTAAAAAAGCGTTTAATCCAAAAGAAATTGAAAAATATTACTGAGGGAAAAACGTTTCAGGAATATAGAATGAAATTTTTCGCAGCTAAAAAAGCAAGATAAGTTTTCTAAATAGTTAGAAACAAAAAAATAAATCAAATTCTTAATACTAATTTTAATAAAAATGAATTTAACGAAAATTTTAGCCATTTCAGGAAAACCAGGTTTATACGAATTAAAAGTACAAACTCGTACAGGTTTTGTGGCGGAATCATTAATTGATGGGAAGAAGATTACTGTAAATCTAAAAAGCAATGTAAGTTTATTGTCTGAAATTTCGATTTATACTTATGAAGGTGAAAAACCGTTAACTGAAGTAATGCAGCAGATTGCCGTTAAAGAAAATAAAGGACAAGCTATCTCTCACAAAGAAGATAATGCTACTTTGTCTGCTTATTTCAAACAAATTCTTCCAGATTATGATGAAGAAAGAGTTTATCCATCAGATATCAAAAAAGTATTAAACTGGTACAACACGCTTCAAGCAAAAGGTTTGGTTACAGATTTAGCTCCTGCAGTTGAAGAACCAAAAGAAGAAGCGCCAGCAGCTGCTGAAAAACCGAAAAAAGCGCCAGCAGCAAAAAAAGCTCCAGCAAAAAAGGCAGCTACTAAAAAAGAAGAATAATATTTTACATATTCAAAATTTAAAATCCTGTTGAGATGGTTTCTTGACAGGATTTTTTACTTTTACAGAATCGAGTTAAATCAAAAGAAACTTCAAAATGAGCAGAGAAAACCAGTTAAAAGCATTTGAAAGATTATTAAATATAATGGATGAACTTCGTGAGCAATGCCCGTGGGATAAAAAACAAACTCTGCAGACGTTGAGACATTTAACAATCGAAGAAACCTATGAATTGGGAGATGCTATTTTGGACAATGATCTAAATGAAGTTAAAAAAGAACTCGGAGATTTACTGCTTCATATTGTTTTTTATGCGAAAATAGGAAGCGAAACCAATGATTTTGACATTGCTGATGTGTGCAATGAAATCTGCGAAAAGCTGATTCACCGTCATCCTCATATTTATGGAGATGTAAAAGTAGAAAATGAAGAAGAAGTAAAACAAAACTGGGAAAAACTTAAACTGAAAGAAGGGAAAAAATCAGTTTTAGAAGGCGTTCCAAGAAGTCTTCCAGCCTTGGTTAAAGCAAGCAGAATTCAAGACAAAGTAAAAGGTGTGGGCTTTGACTGGGAAGAACCTCATCAAGTTTGGGACAAAGTGCAAGAAGAATTACAAGAATTACAAGACGAAGTAAAAACAGGAAATCAAGATAAAATTGAAGACGAGTTTGGAGACGTGCTGTTTTCTATGATTAATTATGCAAGATTTTTAAATGTAAATCCAGAAGATGCTTTAGAAAGAACCAATAAAAAGTTTATTAAACGCTTTCAGTATTTAGAAAGTAAAGCAAATGAATTAGGAAAACCATTAATGGATATGACGCTAACAGAAATGGATGTTTTCTGGAACGAAGCTAAAAAACTCTAGTTATCGGCTAATTTCTTTAAAGCGCGAACGTCTTTAAGCATAATTTTTTTACCAACTAATTCTATTAATCCCAATTTATTAAAATCAGATAACAGACGAATACAGCTTTCAGTTGCAGTACCAATAATGCCAGCAAGTTCTTCTCTTGTTAGTTGAACTCTAAGCGTTTTATCAGTGTCTTCGCCAAATTCATCATGCAAATGCAGTAAAGTTTCAGCAAGTCTTTGCTTTACTGTTTTTTGAACTAAAGCAATTTTTTCGTTCTCAGATTCTTTCAAATCTTCACAAACAGACTGCATCAGATTCAAAGAAAACTGATTGTTGTTGTTGAAGAAATTAATGATTTCTGTTTTAGGAATAAAACAAACCTCCATGTCGGCAATCGCTTTTGCAGTTAAGTTTGCCGGTTCGTTGCTAATCATAGAACGCTGTCCTAGAAGTTCACCAGATTTTACCAATTTTACAATTTGATCTTTTCCGTTTGCACTCAGTTTAGAAAGCTTACCAACACCATCTTTTATGCAGAAAACTCCATTAGTCACTTCGCCTTCTTCAAAAATGGCTTCACCCTTTTTAATTTTGTAAGAGGTTTTACTGCTGGCCAATTTAATAACTTCGTCTTTATTAAGTGCTTTTAAAGAACTTAGCTGGCGTACTATGCATTGATCACATTTGTTCATGACAATAGTTGTTTGCTGCAAAAATAAGCATATTTAAGATTTTTAGCCATTATTATATCGTAAAATTATTATAAATTAGAATTGGCTTAAATTTCAGCTTTTTATTTTTAGTAAATTAGAATTCAATTTCAAAATTACATGACAATTATCATCTTAATAATTGTGCTTTAATTGGAAATTTGCGGCATATAAAAACAAGTTTATGAGGGAGCAAAGTTGTTTTCATTGTGGTTTATCTATTGAACAAAATGAAGAAATTGATTTTGACGATAAGAAGTTTTGTTGCACAGGCTGTAAAACGGTTTACGAAATTTTCAGCAGCAACGATCTTACTTCTTATTATGATTTTGAAAAGTCTCCGGGAGCCACACCGCAAGACATTAAAGGAAAATATGACTTTTTAGAAAACGAAGCCATACTTTCAAAAATTTTAGAATTTCAGGAAGGAAATACTTCAATTGTTTCGCTGAATATTCCACACATCCATTGCAGTTCTTGTATCTGGATATTAGAAAATTTAAATCGACTTCAGCCCGGAATCAGTACTTCTCAAGTTAATTTCCACGAAAAAAGAGTTAGAATTACCTTTAATTCGGATGTGGTTTCTTTAAAAGAAATCGCTTATCTCTTAAGTTCAATAGGCTATGAACCTTATATTAGTTTAGAAAATTACGGAACCGAAAAAGCAAAAATAGATAGAAGTCTAACCTATAAATTAGGTGTTGCATTTTTTTGTTTCGGAAATATTATGCTGCTTTCATTTCCAGAGTATTTTGAAATGAAAGAATTTTGGCTCGATAGCTACAAACCATTTTTTAGGTTACTCATTTTTCTTTTAGCATTACCAAGTTTCTTATACTCAGCGAGCGGCTATTATATTTCTGCTTATCACAGCATTAGGACCAGAATGCTTAATATCGATGTTCCGATTGCTTTAGGAATAATTGTGATGTTTATCCGAAGCACTTATGATATGGTTATGGATCACGGTCCAGGTTTTTTTGATAGTTTGGCCAGTTTAGTGTTTTTTATGCTTCTGGGTAAAATGTTTCAGATTAAAACCTATAGTTTCTTAAGTTTCGAAAGAGATTTTAAATCTTATTTCCCAATCGCCATTACCAAAATAAATAAAGACGCTTCAGAAGAAAACGTTGCCATTTATGATGTTTTAAAAGGAGACCGATTGTTAATCAGAAATCAGGAACTGATACCTGTTGATGGAATTTTAATTAGCGAAAGCGCAGAAATAGATTATAGTTTCGTAACAGGAGAAGCAGTGCCAATTACTAAAAAATCTGGAGATAAAGTATTTGCAGGAGGAAAGCAGATTGGAAAAGTAATCGAAATGGAAGTTTTGCATTCGGTTTCGCAGAGTTATTTAACGCAGTTATGGAGTAACGAAATTTTTCAGAAAAAAGTAGATCAGAAACACAAAACCATAACAGACGCAATAAGCCGATATTTTACTCCGATTTTATTATTAATTGCATTTGCTGGTTTCGGTTATTGGATTTTTATTGATGCCAATACCGCTTTTAATGTTTTTACAGCGGTATTAATTGTGGCTTGTCCGTGTGCTTTGGCCCTTACAGCACCGTTTACTTTTGGAAACATATTACGAATTTTAGGTAAAAAGAAATTTTATTTAAAAAACGCCATCGTAATAGAACAGCTTGCCAAAGTCGATACTATTGTTTTTGATAAAACAGGAACAATCACGACTAATAAAAAATCCAATATAATGTACGAAGGAATTCCTATTTCAGATAAAGATATTGTATGGATTAAAAATGTATTGCGAGGATCAAACCATCCTTTAAGCCGAATGCTTTATGATTTTCTTCCAGAAGCTAAACGTATTGCTGTAGATAATTTTCAAGAAATTACTGGAAAAGGGATTTTAGCAACTGCTGAAGGCAAAGAAATTAAAATTGGTTCTGGACAGTTTGTCAATGATATAGTTCTAGATGGTTCGGAAATTGAAAAAACAGCGTTGCATATTAAAATAGGAGAAGTTTACTTCGGGAAATATACTTTTCAAAATCAATATAGAGAAGGTTTAGAAAAGCTTTTTGAAAATCTGAGTAAAGATTATAATATCAAAGTGCTTTCTGGTGATAATGATGGAGAAAGATCAAATCTAGAAGCCATTTTGCCAAAAGGAACCGAATTGATATTCAATCAAAAACCAGAGCAAAAATTGGAATACATCAAAAAGCTTCAAGAAAAAGGCCAGAACGTAATGATGGTAGGCGATGGACTGAATGATGCGGGTGCTTTGGCGCAAAGTAATGTTGGTATTTCTATATCAGAAAATGTAAATGTCTTTTCGCCTGCCTGTGATGCAATTTTAGACGCTTCAGAGTTTTCACGCCTTAATTACTTTTTAAAACTTTCTCATAAAGCTATTTCGATTATAAAAATGAGCTTTGGATTGTCATTGCTGTACAACGTCGTTGGGCTTGCATTTGCAGTTACGGGAAATCTGCTTCCATTAGTTGCAGCTATCATCATGCCATTGAGTACAATTACAATTGTGAGCTTTGTTACTTTTATGTCTAACTATTTCAGCAACAGAAATTTATAATGAATTTAAATTGTATCATAAGATATTTTTTATAAATTTAACATATCTTTTTGTTTATGATAATTATCATATTTTATGCGCCCTTAACGAAGTAATTTTGTTAATATAAATCTAAGGTATGAGTGTTATTTATCTATTAATTTCAGTAAGTATTTTTGTGGCAATCTGTTTCTTTATTGCCTTTATCGCAGCTGTCAAATCTGGACAGTATGATGATGATTATACGCCTTCAGTCAGAATTCTTTTCGATGACGAAACCAAAATTAATTCCCAAAATAATAATTCACCAATCGAAGAAAAACAAGTATAATTATGGAAATGGAACAGTTTTATTACGACAACAAAATTGTAAAAAAATTCATTTACGCCACAATACTCTTTGGGGTTGTGGGTATGTTAGTGGGACTTACCTTAGCGGTAATGTACCTTTTTCCCAACATGACAGATGGGATTTCGTGGCTTAGTTATGGGCGTTTAAGACCTTTACACACTAATGCAGTTATTTTTGCCTTTGTGGGTAATGCCTTTTTTGCCGGCATGTACTACTCGCTACAAAGATTGCTAAAAGCCAGAATGTTTAGTGATTTTCTTAGTAATCTTCATTTCTGGGGATGGCAGTTAATTATTGTAGCCGCCGCAATCACACTTCCGTTAGGTTATACTTCTTCTAAAGAATATGCAGAGCTAGAGTGGCCAATTGACATTGCAATCGCTTTAATTTGGGTTGTAATGGGAATTAATATGATTGGTACAATGTTGCGTCGTAGAGAACGTCATTTGTATGTTGCAATCTGGTTCTATTTGGCAACATTTGTAACGGTAGCAGTACTGCATATCTTTAATAATATTGAAATTCCAGTTTCGGCTTTAAAAAGTTATTCTGTCTATGCGGGAGTTCAAGATGCACTTGTGCAATGGTGGTACGGGCATAATGCGGTGGCATTCTTCCTTACAACTCCTTTCTTGGGATTGATGTATTATTTCGTTCCAAAAATTGCAAACAGACCTGTATACTCTTATAGATTATCTATTATTCACTTTTGGTCTTTAATCTTTATTTATATCTGGGCAGGGCCACACCACTTATTATATTCTGCTCTACCAAACTGGGCACAGAACTTAGGAGTTGCATTCTCAGTTATGCTAATTGCTCCATCTTGGGGAGGTATGATCAATGGTCTTCTTACTTTAAGAGGTGCTTGGGATAAAGTTCGTGAAGAACCAGTTTTAAAATTCTTTGTAGTAGCTATTACAGGTTATGGTATGGCAACTTTTGAAGGTCCAATGTTATCTTTAAAAAATGTAAATGCTATTGCGCACTATACGGACTGGATCGTAGCTCACGTACACGTAGGAGCTTTAGCTTGGAATGGTTTTATGTCATTTGGTATTATTTATTGGTTGATTCCAAGAATGACAAAATCGGAGCTATTCTCTAAAAAATTAGCAAACTTCCATTTCTGGATTGGTACTTTAGGTATTATTGTATATACAATCCCATTATATGTAGCTGGTTTCCAACAAGCTTCTATGTGGAAACAATTTAATCCAGATGGTACCTTAACTTATGGAAACTTCCTTGAAACGGTAACAGCTATTATGCCAATGTATTGGATGAGAGCTATTGGAGGTAGTTTATACCTAATAGGTATGCTAACATTAGTTTACAACATAATTAAGACTGTAAAAGCAGGTCAGACTATTGAAGATGAATTGGCTCAGGCTCCAGCTTTACAAACAATAAAAAGCAGTAGATTAAGTGGAGAGAAATTCCACTCATGGTTAGAAAGAAAACCAATTCAATTAACCATTTTAGCTACAATCGCAATTTTAATTGGAGGTATTATTCAGATTGTGCCGACAATTATGGTAAAATCAAATATCCCAACTATTTCAAGTGTAAAACCATATACACCGCTAGAACTTGAAGGACGTGATTTATATATCAGAGAGGGTTGTGTTGGATGTCACTCACAGTCAGTTCGTCCATTTAGAAGTGAAGTGGAACGTTATGGAGTTCAGTCAAAAGCAGGAGAGTTTGTTTATGATCATCCATTCTTATGGGGATCAAAACGTACAGGTCCAGATTTATTAAGAGTAGGTGGTAAATATAATGACAACTGGCACTTTAACCACATGTGGAATCCGCAAAGTACATCTGCAGGATCGATTATGCCAGGTTATAAATGGTTATTTGACAATAAGCCAATGGATACTTCTTTGACACAGAAGAAAATGCAGGCAATGATTTCATTAGGTGTGCCATATTCTCCAGAAGATGTTGCAAATGCACAGAAAACTTTAAGAGAGCAGGCGGTTAAAATTGAAAAAAACTTAGAAAGCGATCCTGATTTTGTGAAGAGTTATGAAGACAGCCGTAAAAAAGCTGCAGCAAAAGGCGAAAAATTCATTCCGATGAACGAAAGAGAAATCGTAGCGCTGATTGCTTATATTCAAAGACTTGGTACTGATATTAAAGTAAAAGAAACTTCAAAATAACAGCATTATGTTTGAACAGATAAAACACAATATGGAAACGATATCGGGTATAGAAATTTACCCGATAATTTCCCTCTTAATTTTCTTCTTATTCTTTGTAGGATTAGGAATTTGGGTATTCTCTTATAGAAAAGAAAAAATTCAAGAAATGAGTAATATACCTTTAGATGAAGGGCTTAGTATAATTACAAAAGATAGATAAAAATGAAAAAGTTTTTCCCAGTATATGTTAGAGTACCGTTGATTTTCTTCATCGTATTTGCTTTGATGGAATATTTTATAGATTCAGGCGACAAGCCAGCTTTTGTAAAATACCCAATGGTAGCGCTCTTTTTATTTGTCTTTTTGTTTATTCTGATTGCTATCGAAATTACACTTAGCGCTGTAAATAGAGTAATGTATCAGTTGCTGACACCTGAAGAAAAAGCACAAAAAGAACTTGAGGAAAGTTTAAGTTTCAAAGAAAGCACTTGGTTTAAAAACCTAATGCATAAATTGACAAAAACGGAACCAATTGAAAAAGAAGGCGATTTGTTGATGGATCATGATTATGACGGAATCAAAGAGCTAGATAATAATTTACCGCCTTGGTGGGTATATCTGTTCTATATCTGTATCATATTTGGAGTAATTTATGTTATTCGTTATGATGTTCTAGGAGCCGATGATCAGGAAATGGAGCTGAAAAAAGAATTGGCTCAAGCAAAAATTGATGTTGCTGAATACATGAAAACAGCACCAGATTTAATGGATGAAAAAACGGTTGTTTTACTAAAGGATACACCAAGCTTAGATGAAGGTAAAACAATCTTTACTACCAATTGCGCCGCTTGTCACCGTGCTGATGCGGGAGGTCAGATTGGACCAAACCTTACCGATGATAAATGGATTTTAGGGGGAGGAATTAAAAATCTTTTCCATACCATTACAAATGGAGGTAGAGATGGTAAAGGGATGATTGCTTGGAAAGGAACCCTAAAACCAAAAGAAATACAAAAAGTGGCTAGTTATATTCTGTCTTTACAAGGTAGTAATCCTAAAGATCCTAAGGAAGCAGAAGGAGAGGTTTGGGTAGACGATAGTGCTCCTAAAACCGATGCTGCCGCAACTGCAAAAGATACCACAGAAGTTAAAAAATAATTAGAATATCATGTCAAATTTACCAGACGAAGCTTTTAGAAATACCATTGGAACAATAGATGAAGGTGGTAAACGAAAATTTATATTTCCTAAAAAACCGTCTGGTAAATTTTATGATTACAGGAAAATTGTTAGCTATGTTTTATTGGCAATTTTATTCATAAATCCCTTTATCAAAATAAATGGAAACCAATTTATGATGTTCAATATTATGGAACGTCGTTTTAATATTTTTGGATTTCCTTTTTGGCCTCAGGATTTTTATCTCTTCGTAATTTCAATGCTTATCGGCGTTGTATTTATACTCTTATTTACTGTTGTTTTTGGAAGGATTTTTTGTGGCTGGATCTGTCCGCAGACTATTTTTCTCGAAATGGTTTTCCGTCGAATAGAATATTGGATTGATGGAGACCGTGGTTCTCAGACTCGTTTAGCAAGGCAGGAATGGAATGCCGAGAAAATTAGAAAGAGAGTAACCAAATGGATTATCTTCTTCTTAATCTCTTTCCTTATTGCGAATGTCTTTTTAGCTTATTTGGTAGGAAGCGATACATTATTCTTAATGATTGAGCAGGGACCAATAAAGCAGGCAAGCAACTTTATAGCATTGCTTATATTTACAGGTGTTTTCTATTTTGTTTTTGTATGGTTTCGTGAACAGGTTTGTATAATTGCTTGTCCGTACGGAAGATTGCAAGGAGTACTTTTAGATAATAAATCTATAAATGTTGCGTACGACTTTGTTCGTGGTGAAAAAGAAGAAGGCCGTGCAAAATTCAATAAAAAAGAAGATAGAGCATTAACAGGTAAAGGAGATTGTATTGATTGTCTTCAATGTGTTCACGTTTGCCCTATGGGAATTGATATTAGAAACGGAACGCAATTAGAATGTACAAACTGTACAGCCTGTATAGACGAATGTGATCATATTATGGAATCTGTAGGATTGCCAAAAGGTCTTATTCGATACGCTTCTGAGGACGAAATTGCTAAAAAAGAGCCTTTCAAATTTACAGCAAGGATGAAAGGTTATACAGCAGTTCTCTTTATTTTATTGAGTGTTTTTGTTGGAATGCTTTTCTTGAGAACAAATGTTCAGGCAGTAGTTTTACGTTTGCCAGGTCAGTTGTTCCAGCATAATGGAGAAAAAATCAGCAATGTCTACACCTATAAAATTGTAAACAAAACAATGAAGGATTACAATGATATTCATTTCGAATTAATGGATCACAAAGGCGAAATTAAAAATGTTGGAAAGAAACATTTTAAAATTGCTAAAGAAGGAATTTCTCAAGGAACATTGTTTATTGAAATCGATGAGGTTTTATTGGAAAGTGATAAAACAAAATTAAAAATAGGAGTTTATAACGGTTCTGAACTTCTGGAAACAACAACAACAAATTTCTTAGGACCACGAAGTTTTAATTAAAATATACTATCATGAAATTTAATTGGGGTACTGGTGTTGTCATTGCATTCGGATTGTTTATGACATTTATTTTATATTTCGTTTTTGAAGTACAGTCAAATTCTAAATATGATAACGATTTGGTTGTCGAAGAATACTACAAACACGATACGCATTTTCAGGAAGAAATGGCGAGGATTCAAAATGCGCATGATTTACAGCATAAACCAACAATCAAATATACAGAAGACGGTGTTGCTGTAATTTTTCCAGCAGGGTTTGAAAGCGATAAGGTGAAAGGAAATATTCAATTGTATAGACCTTCCAATAAAAAGTTTGACTTTAATACTCAAATTGCATTAACCAATTCAGAAATAATTATTCCGCAGAAAAAATTATTAAAAGGACGATGGGATGTTAATATGGAATGGCAGTATGAAGGCAAAAAATATCTTACTAAAGAAGTTATTTACGTAAACTAAAATAAGATGTTATTCTCAGCTTTCTTTTTAGGTTTAATTAGCAGTCTGCATTGCGTTGGAATGTGCGGGCCAATTGCTATGATGCTTCCTGTAGACAGGCAAAATGAAGCTAAAAAAGTAACACAGATTATGACTTATCATTTCGGACGTTTAACAGCTTATGCTACAATCGGACTGATTTTTGGTTTACTTGGAAGAGGTTTTTTTCTTGCAGGATTGCAGCAGAAAATGTCGATAATAATCGGTGTAATTATGATTATTGTGGTTTTGATTCCAGAAAAGAAATTTGCTCAGTATAATTTTTCTAAACCTGTTTATAAAATCATTTCTAAGATTAAAACCAATCTTGGAAGCCAGTTTAAGAATAAAAGTTACAAATCTCTTTTTACAATTGGTTTGTTAAACGGATTTTTGCCATGTGGAATGGTGTATGTTGCTTTGTTTGGAGCAATTGCGATGCAAAGTGCAGGTTATGGTATTCTGTATATGCTTTTATTCGGAATCGGAACTATTCCTTTGATGACTATAGTTGTTTATGTGAATACATTATTGCGATTGCCATTTCGAAATAAAATACAAAAAGCCATTCCGTATGTAGCGGTTATAATTGGAGTTTTATTTATCCTTCGCGGATTGGGATTGGGAATTCCTTATATTTCTCCTTCTAACATGAGTTTATTTGTGCAGCAGACTCCAAACTGCCATTAAGAAATAATTCAAAACTAGCTAACCCTAGACAGTCATCGAAAACAGATTTGTTTCCGGTGACTTTCTTTTTAGATGTAAATCAAAAGCCATACAAATATTACGTACAAAAGGTCTTCCTTCTTCTGTAATTTTGATTTTATTAGTTTCAATAACAATTAAATTATCGTTTTCGATTTCTTTTAAAGCAATTAAAACTTCAGGAAGTTCAGTAAAATTTAGTGATTCTGCACTCCAGGATGTTTCTAATTCGCAAGTTAAATTAAGAATGTGTTTTCTAATGATAAGGTCTTCATTATTTAAAATATGGCCTTTTACAACAGGAAGTTTATCTGCTTCTAAAATATCATAATATTCTTCAAGACTTTTTGTATTTTGAGCAAAGCTGTACCAGCTATCACTTATGGAGGAAACGCCAAGACCAATCATCACTTGTGTTTTAGAGGCACTATAACCCATAAAATTTCGGTGCAAATTGCCATTATGAGCGGCTTTGTATAAACTGTCATCGGCTAAAGCAAAATGATCCATGCCAATTTCATGATAACCGTTTTGGATAAGCAGTTTTTTGCCAGTCTCGTATAGTTTTCTTTTTTCGGCATCCTTTGGAAGGTTTTCTTCATTAAAGCCGCGTTGTCCGTTTCCTTTTATCCATGGAACGTGCGCATAACTGTAAAAAGCTAATCGATCTGGTTTTAATGAATTTGTTTTCTCAACCGTATCAATTACATCTTCGATGGTTTGAAATGGAAGTCCAAAGATAATATCGTGTCCAATAGAAGTATAGCCAATTTCTTTTGCCCAAAAAGTTACTTTAGCAACATTATGAAATGGCTGGATTCTATTAATGGCCTTTTGAACCGTAGCAGAATAATCCTGAACGCCAAAACTTACACGACGAAATCCTAAATCATATAATTTTTTAAGCTGTTCGTAAGTGGTGTTATTTGGATGTCCTTCAAAACTGAATTCATGATTTTCTGCTTTTACGGCATGATCAAAAATTCCGTTAATAAGGTTTTCTAAGTTTTCTTTAGAAAAGAATGTTGGAGTTCCTCCGCCCAAATGTATTTCTTTAATTATTGGTTTTTCAGGCAGAACGTTACAATACATAGTCCATTCTTTCAGAACCGCCTGAATATATTTTTCTTCTACTGAATGATTTTTGGTAATACGCTTATTGCATCCACAGAAAGTACACATGCTTTCGCAAAAAGGCAGGTGAATGTATAAACTGATTCCGTTTTTTGAATTGCTTTCAGAAAATGACTGTTGTAGAGTAGTAATCCATTTTTCTGCTGTAAAGTCAGCTTCATTCCAATATGGAACTGTCGGATAACTAGTATATCTTGGACCTGGGACGTTGTATTTTTGAGTCAAAGAAATTTTCATAACGACGGATTTAGTTTTCATCAAAATTAAAACTTCAGGCTAAGACATAAAATGACAAATGTCATATAACTTGTAAAAAAAAAGAGACCCAAAATTGAGCCTCTTTTATTGAATTAAATAACTAACGTGATATAGAATCTTGGATGATTTTAAGCCATTTTTTCGCAAACTGATGATCTTGATAAACGCTAATTTGCTTGATGCGATCGTCATCAAAATCATAGAATGGAATTATTATTTTTTTAGAAGTTCCTTTTTCTTGAAATTCAAAATCAATTTTAATAATTGTATCAGAACCAGCATCTGTTGTTGGAATTAATTTGCATGATGCAATTGTATTTAAATCCACATAAGTTGATTCCTGTTGATTTGGATTGAAATTCATTAAAATAAACTTGTTATTTTTTTGATCAATAGTTAAGGTCTTATTATTGATCGATTCTGTCAAATCAAATTCTTCTGGATGATTTGGATTGAATCTTTTTTTGATGTTTAAAATTCTTGATTTGCTTGCTGCAGATGAACGTGCAGAAAAATATACTGGGATAGCGACTATAATTAGAATCACAATACCCATAATTGTGGTAGTAGTTTCCATAATGTTTTTTAATGAAATAAATAAATGATATGCAAACAGTTTTCTGAATGAAAACGGCTAAGTGATTACTGAAGAATGAATCTTCTAAATAAAATCAGGTATTTATTTACCAGAAAAAATGGAAAGCATAGAGTATGACTGAAACCTTTTTACATTGAGTTGTAAAGAGTTTAGTATATGCTGTAACAGTTGAAACAGTTTGATGCTGTGGTATTAGTGGTAAAAGCGTATCAAAACATTTTATAATTCCTCCAGTCGGGTTTGTTTTGATGTTTGCGGCAAACTGATAATTTCCCTGTGGCTGGATAAATGCCGATGAATCAGGAATGTCTTTACAGAAATTAGTATCTGATTTTTCCGTCTCAATTAAGCGCACAGAAGCTTGGTTTGCTTTATAAGCAAACAAACCTGCAATTAAAAGCGCAATAAAAATAACGGTTTTACGAATCCAATTCATGTCGGCGAATTTAAGCCATAAAACGCAATTAAAGAAATTTTAAAGGATTAATTAACACTCCAAAAAAAAGTCCTCAGTTAAACTGGGGACTTATAAGGCTATTGTTGCATTTTAAAATAATAGTCTGCAGAGTGTTTGCCGCTTCCATAAAAGAGAAAGAATATGCAGACAAACAAAACGATTAATGCTAAAATTAAACTTTCGGAATGCATTTGTCCCATAAAATTTATAAGAACGGCACCGAATAGAATGGGTAATTGAGCAGCTATTGCCCATCTTGTTAAGAGTCCAAAAATAATCATTATACCACCAATCATGTGGGCTGGAGCAATGTAATGCAGCATAAACATACCTCCGCCAAACTTGTCAATCGGGGAAATCAAATCATGCAGGTATTGAATATTGGTGACGAAAGAGACACCTTTCATAAATAAAAATCCACCCAAAACAATACGTACTAAATCAACTGGTAAATAAGTGTGCGAATTTGCCCATTTATTCAAACTTTTTACATTTTCCATGATGTTGTGTGATTAAAAATTATGTACTAAGTTACTAATTTTTAATCAGATAATTATTTTTAACACCTTGAAAATAAGTTTTTTGCTTTTTATTTAAAGTATTGCTGTGAATTATTTTTTTTCGATTTTTTCCAATCGTTTCTCTAAGTTGCTAATTTTTTTATTCTGTTCAATTGCGTACAATGTTAATTCTTCAATTTTTTGAAGTAATTTGGCGTTGATTTCTCCTAAATTGACTCCGTCTTTTAAAACTTCTTTTTCTGTTGGGATATTTTCTAAATGTCCTTCCTTAATAATATGTTGTTCTATTTCTTCAAGTGTTGGCAAATTATATTCTTTTTTAAAAACATAATCTGGCCAATTTAGTAAATCGACTTTTACTTCTTTAGAATGAATAGTACCATTGACATCTAATTTATTAGTTGGATTTGTATTGCCAATTCCTACATTTCCATCTGTTCCAAGTGTCATAACAAAATTTCCATAACCAGCCATTAGCCACAGGTCATGATTACTTTCTGTACCTATTCTGCCTACAACTTTTGAGCCCCAACTTTGATCAGAAAATATTCCTGTTTTCAATAAATTAGAACGAACAAGTAATTTAGCATGTGCAGAAGCATAAACATCAACGACTTTTTGCCAATTTTGTTGATTATCTGGTGATAATGTTCCAATACCGACATTGCCATCAGAAGGAAATATATTAGTAGATGTTTGAGCAAAATTATTCTGCAACAAAAATAAAAAGATTATCAAATATTTTTTGTTCATGTTCATTATGTATTCTACGATTAAATTAGTTATTAAATAATTTTTAATTGGAAACTAGTTAAACTTGAATAACTCCCAGATTAAATGGTTTTTGAATAGGAGCGTGATTTGCTGCTTCGATTCCCATAGAAATCCAATTACGTGTTTCTAACGGATCAATAATTGCATCTGTCCAAAGTCTTGAAGCTGCATAATAAGGAGAAGTCTGTTCATCGTATCGTGCTTTTATTTTATTGAAAAGCTCAGTTTCTTTCTCTTCATCGACTTTTTCTCCTTTCGCTTTAAGCGAAGAAGCTTCAATTTGCGCTAAAACTTTTGCAGCTTGAGTTCCACCCATTACGGCAAGTTCCGCGCTTGGCCAAGCAAAAATTAATCTAGGATCATACGCTTTTCCGCACATGGCGTAATTTCCAGCTCCGTATGAATTTCCAACAATAACCGTAAATTTTGGAACAACAGAATTGCTGACCGCATTTACCATTTTAGCACCATCTTTTATAATGCCACCATGTTCAGATTTTGAACCCACCATAAAACCGGTAACGTCTTGTAAAAAGACTAATGGAATTTTTTTCTGATTGCAGTTGGCAATAAAACGAGTGGCCTTATCGGCGCTGTCAGAATAAATAACGCCACCGAATTGCATTTCGCCTTTTTTGGTTTTTACCACTTTTCTTTGGTTGGCAATAATCCCGACTGCCCAACCGTCAATTCTGGCGTAACCTGTAATTAAAGATTGTCCGTAACCTTCTTTATATGCTTCAAATTCTGAATTGTCGACCAAACGTTTGATGATTTCCATCATGTCATATTGTTCAGTTCTAGCTTTGGGAAGTATGCCGTAAATATCATTTGGTTCTAAAGCTGGTTTTTCGGCTTTGATTCTGCTGTAACCTGCTTTATCAAAATCACCAATTTTATCTACAATATTTTTAATTTTATCTAAAGCATCTTTGTCATCTTTGGCTTTGTAATCGGTAACTCCTGAAATTTCACAGTGTGTTGTCGCGCCGCCTAAAGTTTCATTGTCTATAGTTTCTCCAATTGCTGCTTTTACCAGATAGCTTCCAGCAAGGAAAATGCTTCCTGTTTTGTCAACAATTAAAGCTTCGTCACTCATAATAGGAAGATATGCACCTCCTGCAACACAGCTTCCCATAACGACAGCGATTTGAGTAATTCCCATACTGCTCATCTGAGCGTTGTTTCTAAAAATGCGTCCGAAATGTTCTTTATCTGGAAAAATTTCATCCTGCATTGGCAGATAAACTCCTGCGCTGTCCACAAGATAAATAATTGGGAGTCTATTTTCCATTGCGATTTCCTGAGCGCGAAGGTTTTTCTTTCCAGTTATCGGAAACCAAGCTCCAGCTTTCACAGTTGCATCATTGGCCACAACAATACATTGTTTGCCTTTAATGTAACCAATTTTTACAACGACACCTCCCGAAGGACACCCGCCGTGTTCTGGATACATTCCTTCGCCAGCGAAACCGCCAATTTCAATACTTTTAGAATTTTCATCCAATAAATAAGCAATTCTTTCACGAGCGGTCATTTTGCCCTCAGCGTGGAGTTTTTCGATTCGTTTTTCTCCTCCGCCCAATTTTACTTTAGCAAATTTTTGTTTTAATTCAGAAAGAAGTAATTTATTGTGATCTTCGTTTTTATTGAAGTTTAAATCCATAATAAAGTATTGATTTTATAAAATAGTGTTGGCTAATTTACAAAATCTGTTGAAATAAACTCTTAAGCTTCTAAGTTTCTTAGCTCCTAAATAACTTAGAAGCTTAGCAACTCAAAAGCTCATATTTATTTTTTAGAAAGACAAACCATTTGTTTTAACAGCGCCCATTGTTTTAAAGCGTCACGGGCTTCTACAGCTGGATATCCAAGCATAGTTTTGCCTGAAGGAACATCTCCTACAACGCCAGAACCAGCACCAATTGTTGCGCCATCGCCAATAGTGGTGTGATCTTTTATTGACGCACTTCCGCCAATAATTACGCCGTTACCAAGGGTTACAGATCCCGCAAGACCACTATTTCCAGCCATTATACAAAATTTACCTAGTTTACTATTGTGGCCAATTTGAACTAGATTGTCTATTTTGCATCCATCACCAAGAACTGTTGAACTAAATTTTCCTCTATCGATACAAGTATTGGCACCAATTTCGACACAATTGCCAATAATGACATTTCCTATTTGCGGAATTTTAACCAAACCTTTTTCTGAACAAGGTCGAAACCCAAAGCCATCTGCTCCAATAGTAGCATTAGGATGAATTATACAATCGTTCCCGATATGACAACGCTCTCGTATAACCGTACCAGACCAGATAGTTGTATTTCTCCCGATGGTGCATTCGTCTAAAATGGTCACATTAGGATAAAGTATTGCTCCAGCGCCAATTTCAACTTTTGGACCGATATAGCAGCCAGCGCCAATTTTAGCACCTTCGCCAATAATAGCAGTTTCGTCTACAGTAGCAGTTTTGTGAATGTTTGAATGGAAGATAGGGGCTGGAGGAGCAAAAAGGGTTAAAATTTGTGACATGGCCAGATCGGCATTTTTTACTTTAATAAAAGCGCGATTTTCACCTGGTTCTATAGAAATGTCTTCGTTAACAACAGCTACTGAAGCATTTGAGGCCGACCAGTATTTTTCATATTTTTTATTTCCTATAAACGAAATTTCTGAAATGCTAGCTTTTTCAAGTTGTTCTGTGGCTGTAATATATTGTGAAGTAGCGCCATAAATTACGCCATTGATTATTTCGTTAATCTCGTGAATTGAATAGGATTTCATTTAATGAATTAAGTAGATTTAAGGTTTAATTTTTGCCAAATAAAATGAATTTGATTTTAATAACCTAATGCTTTTTTGAGATATGTTTAAAATAACGGCTGTAATATTGAAAAATTAACTTTTTGTGTATTAAATTAATGAGTTTCTTTTAATTTTTGTGCGTTCTTTAATATTTATTTCCTGACAAATTAAAGCATAATTAGAAAGAGAGATTGGTAAGTATTTGATTATTAGGAATAAAAAAAGCGATTCACTTAAAAAGGAATCGCTTTTGAAATATTTTGTTTTTTTACTGTTTGACTTTAGATAAAGACAATGCATTAATGCAATAACGCAAACCGCTTGGCGGTGGACCATCAGGAAAGATATGCCCCAAATGAGAATCGCAAACATTGCAAGTTACCTCAACACGAATCATTCCGTGCGATTTGTCGGCATGATATCCAACTGCATTTTCTTTTACAGGCTGTGTAAAAGACGGCCAACCTGTACCAGATTCGAATTTTTCGCTGGCATCAAATAATAACGTTCCGCAGCATTTGCATTCGTAAATTCCTGGTTCAAATAAACTGCACATTTCAGAGCTGAAAGATCTTTCGGTTCCTTTTAAACGAGTTACCTGAAATTCTTCTGGAGTCAATAACTGTTTCCATTCTCCCTCCGTTTTCTCCACTTTTTTGTCTGGAGTCGGATTTCCTTTATTTGTAAAATGAATTACATCTGCCCATTTTATCATAACTTTTGTTTTTTGTTTAAAAAAGTTTCAAGCTTCAGGTTTCAAGTTGACTGCAAACTGCGACTGAACACTATTCTTCTTCCTTCTGTCCCATCATCATCAGATAGGCTTTTAGGAAAGCATCAATATTTCCGTTCATTACGCCGTCAACATCGCTGGTTTCGTATCCTGTGCGAACATCCTTAACCAATTTATAAGGTTGCATCACATAATTACGAATTTGTGAACCCCATTCGATTTTCATTTTTCCAGCTTCGATATCGGCACGTTGTGCTTGCTGTTTCTTTAACTCAATTTCATACAACTGAGAACGAAGCATTTGCATAGCACGCTGTCTGTTGTCTTGCTGAGAACGTGTCTCAGAACACTGAATCTGAATTCCAGTTGGTTTGTGAACTAACTGAACTTTAGTTTCTACCTTATTTACGTTCTGTCCTCCAGCACCGCTCGAACGAGAAGTTGTAATTTCGATATCGGCAGGGTTAATGTCGATTTCGATACTATCATCTACCAACGGATAAACGTAAACAGAAACGAAAGAAGTGTGGCGCTTAGCGTTACTGTCAAATGGTGAAATACGAACCAAACGGTGAACTCCGTTTTCTCCTTTTAAGTATCCGAAAGAATAATCTCCTTCAAATTCTAAAGTTACGGTTTTAATTCCAGCAACGTCGCCTTCTTGAAAGTTAAGTTCTTTGATTTTGTAACCATAACTTTCTCCCCACATCATGTACATACGCATCAGCATTCCTGCCCAGTCACAGCTTTCTGTTCCTCCGGCACCAGCAGTAATCTGAACGACAGCACTTAAACTGTCAGCTTCATCAGAAAGCATGTTTTTAAATTCGATGTTTTCTATATGAGTCTGAGCTAGGTCGTATTGTTCGTCTAACTCCTCTACAGTAAGTTCGCCTTCTTTATAAAAATCATAAGCAAGCTGTAATTCTTCTGTAAGAGTTGCAGCTTTGTCATAATCTTCAATCCATTTTTTCTTGTTTCGAAGATTTTTTACAATAAGTTCTGCTTCTTTTGGATTGTTCCAAAAATCAGGAGCAAACGTTTTTTCTTCTTCGTTTGCAATTTCGATTAGTTTAGCATCGACGTCAAAGATACCTCCTCAACGCACCAAGGCGCTCCACAATACCTTTTACTTGTTCGGCTGTTGTCATAAATTAATTAATAGGTTTTTATATGTTTTTTAGAATTATTACGTTAATTTGGTCTATAGAAACGAGCGAGTTAAATTTTATTAAACTTGCCAAGAATAACTATTTGTAATACGTAATTTTGCATACAAAAATAAGATATAGTTTTTAGAATATGGAAATAAATTTAATCAGCGATACCATAACAAAGCCTACTTATGAAATGCTGCAGTATATGTTTAACGCCCATGTCGGCGATGATGTATACAAACAGGACCCAACGGTGATTGAATTGGAAAACAGAACAGCAGAGTTTTTTGGTATGGAAGCTGGTCTTTTCTTTCCGTCTGGAACTATGGCAAACCAAACTGCAATTAAACTTCATACACAGCCTGGAGAACAATTAATAGCCGATAAATATGCGCATGTTTATCATTATGAAGGAGGAGGAGTTTCTTTTAACAGCGGTGTTTCTTGCTGTCTGATAGATGGAAACCGCGGAATGATAACGGCAGCACAAGTCAAAGCAGCGATAAACGATCCTGAATTTTATCACAGTCCGCTTACAAGTTTGGTTTGTGTAGAGAATACAACCAATAAAGGAGGCGGCGCATGCTACGAATTAGAAGATTTAAGAGAAATAAAAAAAGTTTGCGACGCCAATAATTTGAAGTTTCACTTAGATGGAGCTAGAATTTGGAATGCTTTAGTAGCTAAAAGACAGAATCCGAGGGAATTTGGAGCAATTTTCGATACTATTTCGGTTTGTCTTTCTAAGGGATTAGGTGCTCCAATTGGTTCTGTACTGCTTGGAAGTAAAGCTGATATTCACAGAGCGTTGAGAATCAGGAAGATATTGGGTGGCGGAATGCGTCAGGTTGGGTATTTAGCTGCTGCCGGATTATATGCTTTGGCGCATAATATCGAAAGATTGGCTGAAGATCATCGCAGAGCAAAAGAAATTGCCAAAATCTTAAGCACAAAACCTTGGATCGCGTCTATTGAGCCTGTAGAAACTAATATTTTGATTTTTTCGCTTGCAGAAGGCTACAGCGATCAATTATTGATCGAAAAATTAAAACAGAAAAATATATTAATAAGTTCGTTAGGACATAATAAACTTCGTATCGTAACACATTTAGATTACAAAGAAGTGATGCATACTTATGTGTTGGAGACGCTTTCGAAGTTCTAATTGAAGGTTCTAAGGTTCTGAGTTGCTAAGCTTCTAAGATTTAGTATAAAGAAAGTTTAAAAGCTGATAAGCTTTTAAAAATATAAAGGGATAAAAGGTAGCTCATACGAGTTAACTTTTATCCTTTTAGGTTTAAGAAAGCTTAGCAGCTCAGAACCTTAGAATCTTAGTAGCTTATTTAAAAAGATTATCCATTCCAGGAATAGAAGGCATATCCATTCTGGCTACAGCGTCTAATTCTCTTTCGTTTACATTTGTAGCTTTTTCTATGGCTTTGTTTAAAGTTACTATTAGGTAATCTTCTAACTGCTCTTTATCTTCTAATAAAGAATCGTCAACAGAAATTGATTTTATTTTTCTACTAGCTGTAATAGTAACTTTTAATAATCCGTCAGCGCTTTGTTCATCAATCAAAACAGTATCAAGACGCTTTTTTGTATCTTCAATTTTTTGCTGGGTCTCTTTAAGTTTACCCATCATTCCCATTAAATCCATTTTTGTTGATTTTTTAAATTATTTCACACAAAATTACTATATTGCTGTGTTAATTCAATAGAATAATTTAAGAAAAAATTAATTCTGTTCTGTTGGGTTTGTGCTATTTTTGCGTCTTCATATTTAAAAATTAATGCTTAATCAATGCAAAATGATATATCGGCCCCAAAGGCTAACATAATACCAAAAACACTAAAAAAACATAAAGAAACTAGGATTGACAACTACTTTTGGCTTAATGACCGCGAAAATTCTGAAGTAATTGATTACCTAAATCAAGAAAATGCTTATTATGAGAATATGACTTCTCACACTAAAGATTTACAAAATAGTCTGTTTGAAGAAATGAAAGCAAGGATCAAAGAAGACGATTCTTCTGTTCCTTATTTCTACAATGGATATTTTTATATAACGCGTTTCGAAACAGGTCAGGATTATCCAATTTTTGCCAGAAAAAAAGGAAGCCTTTCTGCAGAAGAAGAAATTCTTTTTAACTGTAACGAAATGGCAAAAGGACATGCTTATTTCAAATTAGGAGGTTTAAGTATTAGTCCAGACAACAAATTTGCCAGTTTTGGAGTAGATATTGTTGGAAGAAGAATTTATACGATTCAAATTAAAAACTTAGAAACGGGTGAAATCTTAGCAGATAAAATAGAAAATGTGACAGGTGCTTCGGTTTGGGCAAATGACAACAATACTATTTTTTATGTTAGACAAGATGAAACTACTTTAAGAGCTGATAAAGTTTTTAGACATAAATTAAATACCAGCTCAGAAAATGATGTTTTGGTTTTTAATGAAGTTGACGATACTTTTAATGTGTCGATAAGCAAAGAAAAATCAAGAAAATATATTGTTATTGGTTCTGGAAGTACTTTAACAACCGAATATAGAATTTTAAATTCTAATAATCCTGATGGCGAATTTGAAGTTTTTCAGCCACGTGTTCGCGGATTGGAATATAGTATTTCTCACTACGAAGATTCTTTTTACATCTTAACAAATAAAGACAAGGCGACTAATTTTAAATTGATGAAAACGCCTGAAGATAAAACAGGAAAGAAAAACTGGGTAGATCTTATTCCGCACAGAGAAGATGTTTTGTTGGAAGATATCGAGATTTTCAAAAATTATTTAGTTGTAGAAGAGCGTTCAAACGGATTGAATCACATTAGAATCATGCCTTGGGGTGATGAACCAGATTATTATCTTCCTTTTGGCAGTGAAACTTATAATGCATACACAACAACCAATGTAGATTTTGATACCGATATTCTGCGTTACAGCTATCAATCGTTGGCAACGCCGTCTTCTATAATTGATTTTAACATGAGGGATAAAACCAAAACGATCTTAAAAGAGCAAGAGGTTTTGGGTGGAAAGTTTGATAAAAACAATTATATAGAAGAAAGAGTTTGGGCAACAGCTCGTGATGGCGTAAAAGTGCCGATTTCTATGGTTTATAGAAAAGGTTTAGAGAAAAATGGTAAAAATCCGTTACTGCTTTATGCGTATGGTTCGTACGGAATTACAATGGATACTTATTTTTCATCAACAAGATTATCGCTTTTAGACCGCGGATTTGTTTATGCCATAGCCCACATTAGAGGTGGTGAGGACTTAGGAAGACAATGGTATGAAGACGGAAAACTGTTAAAAAAGAAAAATACCTTTACAGATTTCATCGATTGCTCTAAATTTGTAATAGACCAAAAGTTTACTTCTCCAGAACATTTGTATGCAGAAGGAGGATCTGCTGGAGGACTTTTAATGGGAGTAATCGTAAATGAAGCTCCTGAATTGTATAACGGAGTCATCGCTCAGGTGCCTTTTGTAGACGTAATTACTACGATGCTGGATGATAGTATTCCGCTTACAACTGGAGAGTATGACGAATGGGGCAACCCAAACAATAAAAAATATTACGATTATATGTTGTCGTATTCACCTTACGATAACGTAAAAGCGCAGGAATATCCTAATATGTATGTTTCTACCGGATTGCATGATTCGCAGGTACAGTATTGGGAGCCAGCTAAATGGGTTGCGAAATTGCGAGATTTAAAAACAAATAATAAACTTTTGTTTTTAGATACAAACATGGATGCAGGTCATGGCGGGGCTTCGGGACGTTTTGAGGCTTTAAAAGACTTAGCAAAAGAATTTAGTTTTTTATTAGATTTAGAAAAAATTAAAAGCTAATTAGAAATTTTTTGTTAAATTTGCAACCTATCAAGGTTAATTTGAAAATGCCTTTGATTAACTATTTTTTTATGAAAGAAGAAATAACTGCTTATAATAATGTTTTAGAGTTAATAGGAAACACCCCCCTTATTAAGCTAAATAAAATTACCGAAGAGTTAGAAGGAAATTTCTACGCAAAGGTAGAAGCTTTCAACCCAGGTCATTCCTCAAAAGATAGAATAGCGTTATATATTATTGAAGAAGCCGAGAGAAAAGGAATTCTATCTCCGGGAGATACCATTATTGAAACCACATCTGGTAATACAGGTTTTAGTTTAGCAATGGTAAGCATTATTAAAGGTTACAATTGTATTTTAGCGGTAAGCTCAAAATCATCTAAAGACAAAATTGACATGTTGAGAAGTTTAGGCGCCAAAGTGTATGTCTGTCCGGCTCACGTTTCTGCAGATGATGAAAGATCTTACTATAATGTAGCAAAACGTTTGCACGAAGAGACAAAAGGTTCGGTCTACATTAATCAATATTTCAACCAATTAAATATTGATGCCCACTACAACACTACAGGTCCAGAAATTTGGGAACAGACAAAAGGACAAATTACGCACTTAATTGCGTGCAGCGGAACAGGAGGAACTATCTCTGGAACTGCAAAATTCTTAAAAGAAAAAAATCCAAATATTAGAATTCTAGGAGTTGATGCTTTTGGTTCGGTTTTGAAAAAATACCACGAAACAAAAGAATTTGATAGTAAAGAAATTTATCCTTACCGTATAGAAGGTCTTGGTAAAAACTTGATTCCGTCTGCTACAGATTTTGATATTATTGATAAATTCATGAAAGTAACCGACGAAGAAAGTGCTCACTCTGCAAGAGAGATTACTAGAAAAGAAGGTTTATTTGTTGGATATACTTCTGGAGCAGTAATGCAAGCTATTAAGCAATATGCTGAAGAAGGAGAATTTACAAAAGACAGTAACATCATTGCTATTTTCCCAGATCATGGTTCTCGTTACATGAGTAAAGTATTCAGCGATGACTGGATGAACGAGCAAGGTTTCTTTGACAGTGTTAATGAAGAAGAAGCTCAAAAAATTGAATTCGTAAAGTAATAAACTACTTTTCAAGATATAGAAACTCCATTCGTATTCCGAATGGAGTTTTTTTTATTTTCCACATTTTTCTCCTTTCGGTTTTCTTTAAAAGTTAAAATTTATTATTTTATTGAATATACCGTATTTATACGTAAGAAATTATTAGTTCGAATAATTTTAATTCAATTATTTAATAATAACATTGAAAAATATAAAAATTATTTAACCGGTAAAATGCATGAAAAACGTTCTTTTAACGAGTATTTAGGTAAGTTGTCGGAAATATTTTAGCTCCAAGTAGTAAAAATATAGTTTAGCGGTATTAAAATAACATAGTTATTAATCCCTAAAATCTACTATTATGAAAAAATTACTACTCACAGTATTGTTTGTAAGTTTTTTGAATGTGAATGCACAAACACCGATTCAGGAATTTAACTTTAATGGCACTTTAAACAATACTGCAAATACAATATCATTTATTGGCACCAACAATTTTGTGTCGGATAGAGCAGGAGCTATTAAAGGAGCTCAGCGACTAAATAATAAAGCTCTAGAAGCTGTAATTGATAATCTGCCTCAAGGAAAAAGCTCCAGAACGATTAGTATTTGGGTAAAATTCAATGATATTGCTACTGCAAACTATATCTGGGGTTACGGAAATGCTCTAAATGCGCAATATTGCGGTTTATTACAGCAAGGAACAACTTCCTCAAACTCTGATTTAAGTTTGGCTGCTTGGGGAGCCTCTAATGATGTTATTGTGTCTACACCGCTTGAAAAAAGTATCTGGTACAATTATACCATCACCTACGAAGGCACTACCTCTAAAATATATCGAGACGGTAAATTATTAAAGTTTCTAGAAGGAATGACAAGATCTACTAACGGAAATATTTTTAGATTGGGAGAGATCAATACTATGGTAGGAATAAATGCTGATATAGACGATTTAAAGATCTATAATGTTGCTTTAACTCCAGATCAGGTAAAAGAATTATATGAAAGTGAAAAAGCTGTTAATTTGCTAGTAAAGGCTCCTGCAGAAACGAAATCGAAAACTGTGGCTAAGGCAAAAACGCCAAATGAAACAATAATTACTTCAAGCGATGTCAGCGGGACAACAAAAAGCATTGAAGTGTATTCGCAAGGACAAAAAATAGTAGGAAGCAATGCTGCGAATATAAGCGATCTTCCTGAAGGGACTTATTTATTAAAAATTACCAGTACTCCATCTAAAAAAATTACCTCAAAATAAATGGTTTTTTAGTTTGTTTTTAAATGTTAGTTAGTTTTTTTATTGCGCAAGCAATTGAGTTTTTGGAATAGTAGAAAAGCTTTCTGTGTTCAGAAGGCTTTTTTTATTCTAAAAATATTTTCAAAATAGCATTGCTTTTCATGCGATGCATTCTGTAAATAGTTTAGAGTGGCTTTGGAGTATTTCAAAGAGAATGCCACAGGAACTAATAAAGTATTTTTGTGAGAATTATGCATTTGTGTGTAAGAATTGCTTGTGCGTGATGAATTTAAATTATAGTTTTAACAAAATTTCTAAAATAATAAACGAAATTTTAGAATTGAAAAATCTAAAGTATTTCAATTTAACAGTCGATTTCTATTTGCCTTAAACTAAACATTCTGATAAAAGCTAAGCCTATGAAAAAAATATTACTCACTTTATTGTTTGTAAATTTTTTAACTGCCAATGCACAAAACCCAGTGCAGGAATTTAATTTCAACGGAAATCTAAACAGTGCCGATAATACCATTTCATTTTTAGGCTCACCGCTTTTTGTAAACGACAGAATGGGAAGTCCCAAAAGTGCTTTACGACTTACAAATAAAGCTTATCAAGCAGTAGTAGGGGAGCTTCCACAGGATAATAAGCCAAAAACAATATCAGTTTGGGTAAAATTTAATGCGGTCAATATTCCGAATTATATTTTTGGATATGGCGCTGCTGCAAACGGACAATATTTTGGATTAATACAGCAACCAGTAGCGGGAGGAAATTCAGATTTAAGTTTAGTAGGGTGGGGAGATACCAATAATGTGATAGTTTCTGTGCCATTAGCAAAAGAAACTTGGTACTTTTATAGTGTTACTTACGATGGAAATATTTCTAAAATTTACCGAAATGGTGTACTATTAAAGTCTGTAGAAGGGATTCAGCGTTCGGCAAAAGGGTATATTTTAAATCTAGGAAAACTAAATACCTCAACAAGTATTAATGCCGATATTGATGATTTACGATTATACAGTGTCGCTATGACAGACGAACAGGTTTTGGAAGCTTACAATAGCTCAAAACCAAATGGTGTTGCCGTAACGCAGACAATACCAGTTTCAACTTCTAATGCTCAGAAAAAAGCGGTTACAGCACCCATGAAAACATCTGCACCTGCACCTGCAGTCGAAATTAGCAAAAGCGGTAAAACAATTGAGGTTTTCTCGCAGGGAAGACAAATAATGAGCGCCAATGCTTCTAATATTGATGATTTACCAGAGGGGACTTATTTGATTAAGGTTATAAATACTTCTGCTAAGAAATAAGATTTTTAGGTTTTTTAAACAACAAAGCCTTCTGATAATTTTGGAAGGCTTTGTTTGGTAGCATGAGCTTAATATGTTTAGAAAATTATTCAAGAATATAGCTTACAAATTCTCCTCTTTTATCATGAGGAATATCATTATGATTAGATTTTAATATCATAGTATTCCAAGGTTTCCATTCATTAGAAAGTTCATTATTAGTTACTAAATAATGGTCTAATATTCCTTCTAGAAAATAATCTTTTAAGGGAAGATCTAGAATTCTTTCTTTCCCGTCTTGTGTGAGAACCACTTTGTATTCTAAATTATTTTTTTCATTAATATGAAAAAAAGTAAATATACCACTATCCCATGAACTTAGATATTCTAAATCGCCATCTGAATCATATTGAGTAGGAACAAGATTGTTATCTTTTTCAAATTCAAAAATCATTGACATCATTCTATCGTTTACCCAACGATAGAAAACTTCAGCATAATCTAGTAGATTTTGATTTGCATTTTCACTTTCCCATTTATAGGAGATAGAATATGAACCATCTTCTTTAATTGTAAATAATATTATATTAAATTGATCGATTGAATCAATTTTTGCTTCAAAATATTCATGAACTTGTCTTTCATAAGTATAAAGCTCTCTTCCATCTAAAGTGCCTTCATTTTTATTATTGTCCTTATAATAGAACGTATAAATATCATAACTTCCCCCAAGTGTAAAAATAAATTTTACTTCTAAAGTATCGTAAGGAAATTCCTTGTAGTAGTCATAGAATGCTTTAACTATTTCTTGTTCTTTCATTTAGCTCTTGTTTTATGGATTAGTAATTGCTCTTTTACTTAGTGTGTTATCTTTAACGCCATCAATATATACATCTACTCTAGTAGATGTTGGTCTTTTTGATGTTCCATCGAAATAAAATTCCATTTCTACTTTTATTTTTTTATTAGGATTTGCTCTTTTAAAATCAGAAATAGAAGTTTCCATCTTATACCAGTCTCCACCGGCTCTATTTTGCACAGCGTTTTGAGAAAAATAATTTATTATGGAGTAAGGCCATTAAATTTGACTTGCAAATTTGCTCTTAAATAATTGTGAAATTTCTCGAAAAACAATTTGATATCAGCCTCAGAATAATGCTCTTTAAAAGGGGAATCAACTATTGATAAACAATAATCATCTTGAGTTAAAGCATAGTCAAGACATTTATATAACATTTCCCAATATTCCAAGGTTCCTATTTCTAATAAATGCTCCCAATAATCATCTTCAAACACTCTTTCATTATTCAATCTATGATGATGATAATAAATAAAATGAACCGCCATCCCTAAATATTTTTGAAGAGTTTTTACTTCCATTTTAGAAAATTCTAATTATTAGTATTTACCAAGCCGTTTTTTTCAATAGATATAACTTAGCATCTTATAAATGCTAAGTTAAAATTATATTGAATAAAAAAAATAAGCCTTCTGAAATTCAGAAGGCTTTTAAATTATCTTTTTTTCTGCTGACCAGGAGCATAAGCTTTTGCACTTTTGTCTCCGTTCATTTTTTTAGCTTGTCCAGGCGGTATTTTTTTACCAGATGGAGCAGGTGTATGAGTGTGAGTATGTGTACTGCAGCTAATTACACTTAATACTAAGAACAAAAGAACTAGTACGATTACAGCAATTCGGGTGATTTTTGATGTTTGCATTTTTAGTTTAAATTTTATTTGAGGTGTTGCAAATATAATCGAAATGTATCTCTTAGATGTATTCGAGATTAGTTTAAAATGAGTTCAAATAATCATCGGAGCATTTTTTATTTTTGCTTTGAACTCTTTAACATTCAAAAAAATAACATGACAATAAAAGAAAAATTTTTAATGATTGGATTTACAGGTTTTATTCATATGGATAAGAAAAAGAGAGACGGAAAGGAGAGAATAACTTTTTGTTCTAAATATCACAACGAATCGATCTTTCTACTATTAGTTAATGAAAATAGCATTTGGGAAATTGAAAAAATTGAAGATAACGATATTGTTAGCAACACATTAAACAAAAATAAATCTTCACTTAATGCAGAAGACTTGCTTCTGTTTTTTAAAAACTTTTATTACGCTAACAATGATTTTTCGAATATTCTTTAAATAAAAATCTTTTGTTTCTCCTTAAATGAAATTTTATATCTCTAAAACCCCATGTATAAAACAACCATAATAACCTCTATTTTCATAAATATCAAAAATTAAAAGATAAGTATTCTGGCAATCTTTAAAATTACAAATTTGATATCGATATGAAAGTGCTTCGTTTGGATCTTCTAATTTTTCTAGTTTTAAAATATTATTTTGTGCCAAATCATCATTTGTTAACTGACCAGTTTTGATTAGTGAGCTTAAAAAGTTAGAGTTTTTAAAAGAAATAATAGCTTTATGTTTTATTCCTCCATTTCCGCAATAAAAATTGAAAGGTAATTCAAAATCAGGAGTTTTAATAGGGAACGATCTTTCGTCACCTAATTGTATTTTCTTTATAATTGAAATTTTGGACATAATTGATGCTGAGGTGAAATAGATGAAATAAAAAAGCCTTTTAAAAATCAAAAGACTTGTATTTTTTAGCTAATAACACTAATCACAATGAATAAGATTACAAGTGCTATCACAGCAAATTTCATAAATTTTGATGATTGCATAAATGAAAGATTTAAATTAGTTTATTTCTAATGTAAACAAATATAATTTTAAATTTCAATTAAGCAAAAGTTACTTAAAACAAAAAAAGCTCCAGAAAAATCCAGAGCTTTTTAAAATATTTTATAGAAAGATTATTCTTCTTTCATAGTATGATAAACGTTCATTACGTCATCATCCTCTTCAATTTTTTCGATTAGTTTCTCAACGTCAGCGATTTGTGCTTCAGTTAATTCTTTAGTGATTTGCGGAATACGCTCAAAACCAGAAGATAAAATTTCAAGACCTCTGTTTTCTAATTCTTTTTGGATAGCACCAAAACTTCCAAACGGAGCATAGATCAAGATTCCGTCTTCGTCTTCAAAAACTTCCTCGGCACCAAAATCAATAAGTTCCAATTCTAATTCTTCAGGATCAATACCGTCTTTTGCAATTCTGAAGTTACAAGTATGGTCAAACATAAACTCAACAGAACCCTGAGTTCCCATTGTTCCGTTACATTTGTTGAAATAACTACGAATATTAGCTACCGTTCTGTTATTGTTATCAGAAGCAGTTTCAATTAAGATTGCAATTCCGTGAGGCGCATAACCTTCAAACAAAATTTCTTTATAGTTGGCAGTATCTTTATTACTTGCATTTTTAATCGCGCGCTCCACATTGTCCTTAGGCATGTTAGCCGCTTTTGCATTCTGTATAACAGCTCTTAATCTAGAATTGGCATCTGGGTTTGGTCCGCCTTCTTTAACAGCCATTACGATATCTTTACCAATTCTGGTAAATGTTTTGGCCATTGCAGACCAACGTTTCATTTTTCTTCCTTTTCTAAATTCGAACGCTCTTCCCATTTCTAATTTTTAGTTTTGTGATGCAAAAATACGGTTTTCCTAATTTTTACAAAAACAAAATAAAAAAAATAAATTCCAATTTTGAAATCCCAAATTCCAAAAAAAAGCGAAGCTTTTTTAAAATCTAAAATCTAAAATCTAAAATCTAAAATCTAAAATCTAAAATCTAAAATCTAAAATCTAAAAT
>NZ_JAVAMB010000017.1 GCF_030730925.1 Flavobacterium sp. DG2-3
GAATCTCTGCTATTATGTCTCATCGTAACAAAATTTATTAAAGTTAAATTTTGTTACCGAATTATCTAACCTTTACAGGAATGACAAACTTTGTAGCCAGACGATCGTCTTGTCACCCTGAGCGAAGTCGAAGGGCTTTTATATTAAAACTCTACCCCCCAATCGAAATCATGCTGCGATTATCAGAGTGAAGCGTAGGGTCATTTATCTTAGCAATTGTAGTCATTCCTGCCCTTACTTTCTTTTTATTTTGAATGGAATCCGAAATCAAATCGGTGATAGATTCTCCATTTCTAAAAGGAGTCAGCAAATCGGTTTCTGAATTGGAGAAAAGGCAGTTTTTTATTTTTCCGTCTGCCGTCAAGCGGATGCGGTTGCAGCTGTCACAAAACGGATTGGTAATCGAACTGATGATTCCAAAATCGCCTTGAAAGCCTTTTATTTTATACGTTCTTGCTGTAAAGTTTTTTTCATCTTCAAGTTTCTCAACCTGATTCTCATCAAAATGAGTATTTACAAAAGACAATACTTCTTTCTGAGAAACCATTTTGCTTCTATCCCACTCGTTTCCTGCAAAAGGCATAAACTCGATAAATCGTACAGAAATAGGCAGAAACTGAGTCAGTTTTACAAAATCAACAATTTCGTTGTCATTGAAGCCTTTCATCAAAACGACATTAACTTTTACTTTAAAATCATTATTTAAAAGTAGATGCAGATTATCAATTACTTTCTCAAACTGATTTCTAAGCGTAATAGAATGAAATTTTGAGGCAATTAAAGTATCTAAACTCAAATTGATTTTTTTGATTTTAAACTGCTTTAAAACCTCAATATGACGGTCAATTAAAATTCCGTTTGTTGTGATGGAAAGCGAAATATTAAGCGCTGCTAATTTCGAAACAATCTCAGGAAAATCTTTTCTCAACAGAGGTTCGCCTCCTGTTAATCTTATTTTGTCAACACCATTATTTACGAAAGTCTGGGCAATGGCAAAAATTTCCTCAGCCGTCATTAAACTTGCTTTTGGAGAAAGTGCGATTCCGTCAGCTGGCATGCAGTATGTACAACGCAGGTTGCATTTTTCCAGCAGCGAAATGCGCAGATAATTGTGCTTGCGCCCAAAACCATCCGTCAAAATAGTGTTAGAGGCTGTCATGATTTTTTCCTTTTAAAATATGAAAAACGTGCAAAAGATGTGGAAAAACTGCATCCATTGACTCTCTCGCTCCATTTGTAGAACCTGGTAAAGCCAAAATTACAGTTTTACCTAAAGTTCCTGCAACTGTTCTCGAAAGCATTGCATACGGCATTCTTTGCTGGCCGTAACTGCGAATAGCTTCTTCAATTCCTGGAATTCTGCTTTCCAACAATGGCTCCAAAGCTTCTGGCGTCACATCTCTCGGAGACAATCCCGTTCCTCCAGTAAAAATAACTAGCTGGTTTTCTTTAACGAAAGCTTTTGTTTTTTCCTGAATAATATCCAGTTCGTCTGGAATAATTTCATAATGAGAAGTTTCAACTCCGTATGAATCTAATTTCTCTACAATAACTTTTCCAGATCGGTCTTCTTTATCTCCCGCAAAAATCGAATCGGAACAAACGAAAACCGCAGCTTTAATTGCATTCGAAAATTTATTTTTAAACGAAGATTTTCCGCCTTCTTTATTTATTAATTTGATGGTCGAAATCTCGATTTCTTTATCAATCGGTTTCAGCATATCGTACATCGTCAACGCCACAATTGAAGCTCCGTGCATGGCTTCAACCTCAACTCCTGTTTTGTAAACGGTTTTTACATTGAAAATAATATGAATTTCTAAACCTTCAATTACATATTCAACAGAAGTAAATTCAATCGGAAGCGGATGACAATCAGGAATGGATAAATGCGTGTTTTTTACTGCAAATAATCCCGCCGTTTTGGCCATTTCGAACACATTCCCCTTTGGCACCAAGTTATTGACAACAGCATCAATCGTTTCTTGTTTGCTGACTTTTACGATTGCAGTCGCAGTTGCTTTCCTTAAAGTGTTTATTTTATGCGTAATATCTACCATTATAGTTACTTAGGTATTTTGTTTCCAAGTGAATGTATCGTTTTCAAACATTTCTTTACCAAAAATCGGCACATCGGTTTTAATCCAATTTACAATGGCTTCTGTGGCTTCATAAACTTGTTTTCGTCGTGTAGCCGAAACAAAAACGAACAAACAGATTTCGCCTGCTTTTACAACGCCTAAACTGTGATAAATGTGCATGCAGGTTAAATCAAACTTAGCGAAAGCTTTTTCTCGAATTGCATACAACGCTTCATTTGCCATGTCTTTATATGCCGAATAATCGATAGCAACAACTATATTGTCATGAATCACGTCCGCGCGAACTTGCCCCAAGAAAATATTATGCGCTCCAATCGTATGTTTAGATTGGTGTTTAGCGATCGATTCTGCTATAAACTCAGGCGAGATCGGTCCTTCTACAAATACATTTTTACTCATTTTTTATATTTTTATTCGCCACGAATTCACGAATTATTTCGTAATAAATTGATGTAATTCATATTTCATTAATTTTATTTTTTAAAATCTATGCGTAAAGTATTGGATTAATTCGTGAATTCGTGGCTATTCTTTTTTTCTTCTTTTAATAAATTTTTCATTGCCAAAGCTCCGCCAATAACACTTTTTACCTTTTGAAATTGATTTTTATGAAGCGCTTCAGTTGCGATTTTACTTCGAATTCCAGATTGACAGAAAACATAAATCGTTTGGTTTTTATTCAGTTTTTCCATTTCATTTTCTAAATTCATTAACGGAATCTGAATACTATTTTTCAATTTTATTTTTGGCAGTTCGTCTTCATTTCGAACGTCTAAAAAAAGAACCTCATCATTTTCTATTTGACTCAAAAGAAGTTCAAACTTGATTTCTTCTATTTGATTTTCAGTCGAATTGTATTTTTTATCAAAATCTTCTTTAGTCATTTCTAAAGTAGACCTTTTATCAAAATCATACTTTTGCTGATCATTTTTCAGCATATTGTAAACCAATATTTTTCCGCTTAAAATTTCTCCGTTTCCAAGAATCATTTTTATGACTTCATTGGCTTGAAACATTCCGATAATTCCAACTGAAACGCCTATAACTCCAGCATCTTCACAATTTAGCGCATTTGCTTTTTCATCTGGATACAAACATCTGTACGTTGGACCATTTTCGTAATTGAAAACCGAAACCTGCCCCTGAAACCTAAAAATAGACCCATAAACCATTGGCTTATTGGTCACAAGACACGCATCATTAATCAGATATTTAATGGCAATATTATCCGTTGCATCAACTATAATATCATATTTTTCAAATAAGGAAATTGCATTATTTCCCGACAATTTCTCCGCAAAAACATTCACTTGAATAAGCGGATTTAATTCTGAAATCATCACTTTTGCTTCTGCGGCTTTTCCTTTTCCTACCGCCGAAGTTTTGTAAATAACTTGTCTGTGCAGATTGGAAACTTCGATAACATCATCATCGACGATCCCGATTTCGCCCACTCCAGCACCAGCCAGATAGGGTAAAATTGAAGCGCCCAAACCTCCAGCGCCAATTACCAAAACTCTAGATTTCAGCAATTTGTACTGGCCGACATCTCCTATTTCAGGAAGTATGATTTGTCTGTTATATCGTGCCGTTCCGCTCATAAATTTATTTTTAACCTCCAGCAAATGGTGGCAACAAAGCAATAACATCACTGGTTTGCAATGTATAATCACTTGCTTTTGAAACTATTTTTTGATTTACCGCAACGCTGAAAGTAAGCGATTCCAATTGATATTTTTCGTCTAAATCCTGCAATAATTTTTGCAGTGATAATTCTTCTGAAAAAGACAATTTTTCGAATTCGCATCTTGTTTTTTCAGCGACAGCTCCAAAATATTTAACTTCAATCATTTTTATAAATTTAAATTCTGAAAAATGAATTCATCATCAAAATGCTCTTGAAAATATTCCGTCAATTTTGATGTGTTTTTTACTACTTCACCAATCACAATAATGGCTGGAGATGAAATGTTTTTATCGGACACCAATTTAGTAATTGTGTTTATAGTTCCAATTACTTTTTGCTCTGAATTTTTTGTTCCGTTTTGAATAATCGCAATCGGTAAATCATCATTTCTATTTTCTTGATAGATTGAAATTATCTCTTCTAATTTATGCATTCCCATCAAAATAACTACAGTTGCAGCTGATTTTGAGGCCAAATGAATATCTTTTGATAACTCATGATTCGAAGTTGTTCCTGTAATAACCCAAAAACTTTCTGCAGTTTTACGCTGTGTTAAACTGATTCCAGCCGATGCCGGAACGCCCAATGCAGAAGAAATTCCTGGCACAACAGCCGTTTCCAAACCAAATTTCACCGCATAATCAATTTCTTCACTTCCTCTTCCAAAAACAAAAGAATCTCCTCCTTTTAAACGTACCACATGACCGTAACGATTTGCCATTGAAACAATCAATTCGTTAATCTGATCTTGTGTGTAAGCGTGACATCCTAATCGTTTTCCAACAAAAACAATTTCTGCATTTGACGCATAATCCAGCAATTCTTCGTTTACTAAAGCATCGTACAAAACTACATCGGCACTTTCTAAAGCTTTAATTGCTTTTAGCGTAATCAATTCAACATCGCCTGGACCTGCGCCTACAATCGTCAATTTTGGTGTTTTTAAATTTCGCATAGTCTTTAAGTTAAATTGATATTCAGGTCGTTTAATTCGTCTGCCGAATTAATATTGGTTAAAGGAAAGTTTTCACTTTCTTCTATATTGATTATCTGATGAGGCAGTTTTGCCAACAAATCCATCATCTTTAGTTCATTAGAATCAATTGCTTCTTTTATAACTGGAAGAATATTTTTAGAATAAATTCCAATTAACGGATGTGTTTTGCTTTCCGAAGCAAAAACTGTGATTCCAGCTTCTTTGGTATGTTTTGAAATTAATTCTTGTAATAATTTGGTTGAAATTAACGGAATATCGCAACTTAAAATCAGATTGAACTTAGTTTCAGAATGTGATAACGCGGTGTAAATTCCTCCCAACGGACCTTTATCTTCAATTAGATCCGGTATCTTTTCATATTGCAAATAATCATATTCCTTTGATGCCGTAATCAGTTTAATTTGATCTGTAATTGGTAAAATCGCCTGAATGATATGCTCAATGAATGGCTTATCCTGAAACAAAACCAATCCTTTCTCTGATTGCATTCTGGTGCTTTTTCCGCCGCAAAGAATAAATACTGATAGTGTTTTCATAGTTTTTCTATTTCAGGTTTCTTTTGTTTCAGGTTTCTTTTGTTTCAGGTTTCAAGTTTCAAGTTTTCCCAATCTTTGTCATTCCCTTCTCTTTTTTACCTTAGCCCCGGTTTCAACCGTGGTTACATAATGATTCGCAGAGGTGATTTACAATGCGTTTCCACGGTTGAAACCGTAGGCAATGTTCATTATGTTGTAATATATTTTTATTCAAATTCGCAAAGCTAAATCAACACAAAGCTTTGCGAACTTTACTATCTTCAATAAAATCATTTCAGATAAAGAACTTTGCGTACTTTGCGGTTAATTTTTATTTTAGATTTTCCACAACATTTCATTATTTAAGGAAAAATCAATTTAACGCTTGCCATTAAAATCACAGTTCCCAAAACCATTTTTAATGTTCTGTTTGAGAAAGAGCCACTTCCGTAAAAACCTCCCAACATTCCTCCAACAATTGCAATTGGAACCAAATAAAAACTTTCCATTGGTATTGTTTTTCCTCCTAAAAAGAATCCTAACATTCCTGCGAAAGAATTCACAAAAATGAATAAACTTGAAATCGCCGCCGATTCTTTAACCGAAGCCCATCCTAAAAACAATAGAATCGGACTCAAAATAATTCCGCCGCCAATTCCCAGCATTCCAGACAATAATCCGATGCAAAAACCAATTGCCAGAGCAAACGGAAGATTGATTTTTACTTCTTCTTTTTCTTTAAAATTAAAAACGCCAAACAGCCTCAATGCTGCAAAAACCAATACAATTCCTAAAATTATTTTGTAAATCGTATTATCTAGAGTTATAAACCCTCCTATAAATGCTGCTGGAATCGAAGCAATTGCAAATGGATAAAACAGTTTGGGTTTGAAATAATTATTCTTGTAATAAAACCAAAATGAAATACTCGAAACAAACAAATTCAACAATAAAGCCGATGGTTTCATAATCGAAATCGGAAATGCAAAAATGCTCATCAAAGCCAAATATCCCGAAGCTCCGCCATGTCCTACACTTGAATATAAAAATGCAATTACAATTAAAGCAAAACTAAATAGTACTATATTTTCTGAGCTTAATAAGTTCATTCTTGTTCTTTGTTTTTTGTTTCAAGTTTCAGGTTTCAAGTTTTCCCAATCGATCTGGAAATTACTAGCTATATGTTTTTATTTATACAGCGCTTTTTATCATCCACTATAAAATCTATTTTCTTTGCTCTATATTCTCTTTTCTTTATTCTATTCTCTAAAAAATCTAATCAATTGGCAATAAAACAACCTCTTGACCTTTTTTATACTCTTCAATATTCTCAGGAACAATTAATAAACTGTTCGCTACAGCAAATGTATTCAGCATTGCAGAACTTTGACCGTCTAAAACTGTTACATTGGTTTCGTCATATTTTGCTTTTAAAAACAAGGTTTTTCCAGTATTGTTTTTAATATCAGAATTTAATTTTCGAACTACTTTTGGTCTATGAATTGCTGCAAAACCCATTCTATACTTAACCGCTGGCGCTACATAAATATAAAAATTTGTAAGCGATGAAGCAGGATTTCCTGGAAGTGCAAATACCAGAGTTTCCTTTTTAGAACCAAAAAACATTGGCTTTCCTGGTTTTTGATTGATTTTATAGAAAAGCTCTTTTACATCATTTTGCAACAAAGCTTCCTTTACAAAATCATAATCTCCAACTGAAATTCCGCCGGAAATCAAAACAATATCATTTTTTTTTAAGATTTCTTTTAAAGCTTTTTTCGTCGCTTTTAAATTATCTTTTACTCTGTACACTTTCGTTTTTTCAATTCCAATAGTTTGAAGCGCAGCCTGAAGCATAATCGAGTTACTTTCGAATATCTTTCCTTTTGTAAGTTTCTCACCTGGAGCAACCAATTCATTTCCAGTAACCAAAATTGCTACTTTGGGCTTTTTATAAACCTCAACTTCAGTAATTCCTAAACAAGCCAAAAATCCAACTGCTGCTGGAGTGACTAAAGTGTCAGCTTCAAAAACTACATCATTCTTAGCAATTTGCTCCCCTTTAGGACGCACATTTGCTAATTTATCTGGCATTGTGGCAATCAAAATTGAATTTTCATTTGCCATTACATGCTCTTGCATTACAACTGTATCTGCATTGTCAGGAACATAAGCGCCAGTAAAAATTCGGATCGCTTCGCTTGCTTTTAATTTTATATTCGAATGATCTCCAGCTTGCGAAGTCCCAACTATATCGTATTGATGCCGAATACTGTGTGTAAAAGCGTATCCATCCATCGCTGATTGACGAAATGGAGGCATATTGATTGGCGAAATTACTTTATCCGCCAATATATATCCCAGCGCTTTACTAACAGCAATCTGTTTTGTTGGCATTTTCGTGCTATTTGCCTCAATAATAGCGATGGCTTCTTCAACTTTAATCATTATGCTATTTTATTAAAAGCAAAAAATACTTATACAAATATAAGTACTTTTACTTATTTAAAATCTATTTAGTTCTAATTTAATTTTAGAATTATAAATTTAATGCATTTATTTTCAAAACTTTTATAAAAACACAAAATAGCTATTTTAATTAAGAATTCGTTCTATTTCCTTTTAAAATTTCCCTTAGGAAGATAATATAGCCATGAGAAACCAATAAAAAATAAAATTGCAGAAGCTATAAAAGCAGGAATTAAAATTTCTTTATTATTATCTAATGCATTATTCAAAGAGGCGTACAAAAGCCAAATCTGAATGCTGACATTAAGAATTAAAATAAAAATCAATGTCGAAAGTATATTGTTCAGTTTATTTGGGTTGGCGCTATTCTGACTTCTTCTAAACGTACTCATAATTCAAAAATTAAATTAACTGTCTTTCTTTTTAATTAATGATTTTACAAAAACAGCATTTTCTTTAAAAAACACTTCTAATTGAGGCAAGGCACGAGGCGGCGGTCCAGCTAGTACATCTCCGGTCATTGCATCAAAAGAACCTTCGTGGCAAGGGCAATGTATAATTCCTGTTCCAGGTTTGTAGAATACGGAACAAGAAAGGTGCGTACATTTTTGTTCATAAGCTCTAAAATCTCCGCTTTCTAAATGAATCAAAATATACGGAATCGTACTGCCTTCTAAAACAAAACCTCTAGTTCCGCCAACAGGAATATCTTCTTTATTACAAATAAAATGCTCCCCTTCCACTTCTTCTTTAGGCATTAAAAAAGCTTTGGCGGTAACAAAACCGCTTCCAACCATTAGTCCTCCTGAAACAAAAGTTAAGAATTTAGCAAAATCGCGTCGGCTGACTTGAGTTGATTCTTGTTTTTTTATCGGAAAATCTTTTTTCCAGTTCTGATTTAAATTATCTTCTTTAGACATGACTCCATTTTTAATAAATTCTTAATTCTGTACTGCCTTTTGGCATCATGATATTGACTTTAGTTTTCACTTTTTCTTTTCCAAAAATGAAATTATTGATCGGTGTACTATTCGGCCTCATTTCTTCAATCTGTTCTCTAGTACCGTAGAATAAAGCACCACTTGGGCAAACTGTTGCGCACATTGGCTTTTTACCAACGCTTGTTCTGTCGTAACACATTGTACATTTCATCATCAAATCGTATTCTTCGACTTTCTTTGGAACTCCGAATGGACATGCCATAACACAGTTAGAACAGCCAATGCATCTTTCGGTGTTTGCAGTGTGAACCACTCCAAATTCGTCCTGAGAAATAGCATCGGCTGGACAAACATTCGCACAAACTGGATCTTCGCAATGCATGCAAACCTGGACCGTGGTTTGAATGGTTGATGCACGATCTACATAATTTACACTAATAAGAGTCTGCTGACCATTTGTTTCACATTCAGCACAAGCCATTTCACAGGCTTTACAGCCAATACAGCGCTGCATATCTACAAAAAATTCTTCGCTTGTATTAAAATTGGTTAAATTCATAAAGTTCTTTTTATAGATTAAATACTTGCGTAAGCTTCAGATTCTTTAGCCGGTGGGGCAATTGTTCCTTGTGGCTCCAATTTGCACGCACATACTTTAAACTCAGGAATTTTAGAAATTGGATCTAAAGTTCCAGGCGTTAATTGATTGGCCGATTTTTTCCCTGGCCAGTGGTATGGAATAAAAACGGTATCTTTTCTAATGGTTTCTACAATATTGGCAGGAAAAATTCCTTCTCCTCTTCTCGTTGCCACACGTACTAATTCGCGTTGTTTGATTCCGTATTTAGAAGCCATTTCGGGATGAATCTCTACCATTGGTTCTGGAAACTGATCAACCAGTTTTCCTATTCTTCTCGTTTGTGTTCCACTTAAATATTGCGAAACCACACGTCCCGTTGTTAGGGTTATCGGATATTCATCATCGGTAACTTCGCCCGGCAGTTTGTATGGAGCAGGATTGAAATGTGCTTTTCCGTCTGGGGTTTTAAATTTCCTGTCTTCCCACAATCTTGGTGTTCCTGGATGATCCTCGGTTGGGCAAGGCCAGAAAACACCCATATGGTCTTCAACTTTTTTATAGGTAATTCCAAAATAATCTGCTGTTCCTCCTTTTGAAGCAACACGCAATTCATTGAAAATTTCTTCGCTGTTCTTATAGGTGAATTTGTCTTTTTCTCCCAATCTTTCAGCGATTTCCAATAATATAGAAGTATCGGTTCGCGCTTCTCCCGGAGGCGTAACCGCTTGTCTGATTCGAATTACGCGTCCTTCTGCAGAAGTTGTGGTTCCTTCTTCTTCTTCCTGTAAAGATCCAGCGAGAATAATATCGGCGTGGCGCGCGGTTTCATTCAAGAAGAAATCGATACAGACGTAAAACTCTAATTTTTCAAGAGCAGAGCGCACATAATTATTGTTTGGAAGCGAAACCAGCGGATTGAAACAGATTGAAATCAACCCTTTTATTTCATCTCTGTGAATGGCTTCAATAATTTCATAAGCTGTAAGCCCTGTGTGCGGCAAATCTTCTTCTTTAATTCCCCAAACATCCGCAATATATTGTCGATGCACAGGGTTTTCAATATCTCTGTTTCCAGGCAATTGATCGCATTTATGGCCATGCTCTCTTCCTCCCTGACCATTACCTTGTCCAGTAATGGTTGCGTAGCCACAATATGGCTTTCCGATTCTGCCTGTCGCCAAAACCAGATTAATACATCCCACCACATTATCAACACCTTTTGAGTGATGCTCAATTCCTCTTGCGTGCAATAAAAAGCTTGTTTTTGCTTTACCCCATAATTCGGCCGCAGCTTTTATTTTTTCTTTATCAATTCCTGTAACTTCTTCTGCCCATTCTAAAGTATAGTCTTTTACGGCATCAATCGTTTCCTGAAACCCAGAAGTATCATTATCAATAAAATCATGATCGAGCATATCGTGATCTACTAAATATTTCAGCATGGCGCCATATAAAGCAGAATCTGTTCCCGGTCTGACATCGAGATGGATATCGGCTGTTCTTGCCAAAGGAATCATTCTTGGGTCAATTACAATTAATTTTGCTCCGCGATCTCTGGCCTTCCATATCCAATGGGTTAAAGTTGGAAAAGTCTCACTGATATTGGCTCCTGTCACAATAATTACCTCGGCATATTCTAAATCTGAGTAATTGTTGGATGCGCGATCCAAGCCAAAAGCCTTCTTATTTCCCGCGCCAGCACTTACCATACAAAGTCTTCCGTTGTAATCTAAATTTCTTGTTTTTAAAGCGACACGAGCAAATTTCCCTACTAAATAACTTTTCTCATTGGTTAATGAAACTCCCGACAACATCGAGAAAGCATGCTTGCCGTATTTTTCCTGAATTCTTTTGATTTCAGAAACGGTTTTATCCATGGCATTATCCCATGAAATTTTTTCAAAGCCTTTCCCTTCTACTCTTTGAAGCGGATGTAAAAGTCTGTCGGGATGATTGTTTTGAAGATAGCGCTGCACTCCTTTTGGGCACAGACGACCTTCGTTGAAAGGAAATTCCATCCACGGTTCAAAACCCACTACTTTATTGTCTTTTACAGATAATTGTATGCCACATTGCATACCGCAGAAGCAGCAATGTGTTTTTACAATATCATCAGGTTCGTCTCTTCCGTCATAACCGTCAACTGGAGCATAATTTAAGTGTGGCCCAAAATCGTCTATAATTTTTTCTATTTCTACTGGTAGTTTTGCCATGTTTTTTGTTTTGTTATATTTTTGTTTCACGTTTCAAGTTTCACGTTTTGTTAGGAACTTGAAACCTTAAACTTGAAACTTTAAAAATTATCCAAATAAGTTTCCGCCACCTACTCTAGCTTTTAAGTGCGCTTGTGCTAATCGTGATCTTTTTCCTTCGGGACTAAGATCAAGATGAGATGTTCCGTCTTCGTGGGTAAAATCGAAACCTAATTGTTTGGTTACAATTTTTAAATCGTCGATATGAAGTTTTGTTGCAAATTCTTCTCCTGTATGCGGACAAACAGCCATTCCTTTTTTAATTCCTTCTTGCTTGTAAATGTGTGCTCCAATCTGAGCCGGACGCTGAATAATATGGAAGAATTTCCCAAACGGAATCCAGATCAGAAACATAATAACCGTCACAGCATGAATTACAGCTAGGAAATCAAATGCAAATCCTTTCATGAACTGATAGGAATACGTCAGGCACAAACCTGTTACTGAAATTGCAATCAATAAAATCAGTGGCAGCAAATCGCCTTCAAAGGTCTGCGTCGCAATTAAACCTGGGTTGGTTAAGCGGCGTCTCAAATAATAAACAGATCCAATTATAACCAAATAAGAGGACCAGTTTAAGGCATGAAAAGTCAAAAATGCCATTATGGAACCCAATTCAAAATCCATTACTTTAAAACCAAAAAAATGGGCTTCGTAAACAGAAATGGAATTTGGAGCTAAAGTAAAATGAATCCATCCAAATGTCAACGGAAAAGTAATGGCAAAAGCAGATAAACAGCCGATGGCAATACAAAAATGCGCTATCCAGCGGTATTTTCCTCTTGGATAAATGAATTTCTGAATAGCTATATTTTGAACCGATTCTTTTCCTAAAAACCATAAATGAGAAAACACTTTTCCTGTAAAAAGAAATTTAAGACTTCTTTTGAAATACATCCAAGTCGGAGGGCGCTGCAGCCAAACTGTATATCGATAAACAATTCCGAAGAATGCAAAGATGGTTCCGAACAGATAGGTTACCAATGCTGCATCAAAATTCTGAAGCTGTCTTGATCCTAAAAACACGAATACGATCATAAGCACAGATACTAGAGTTGCTACTAGTAACGCTTTGGTATTAAATGTTTTATTTTTCATCTCTACTAAAATTTTATGATTATTTAATTAACTTGGCTTCTCACAATTTTTACGATTGTAAAACCACCAATTAATAGCTGTCGCTAGTATTGCAAAAAAAGCAAGACCAATAAAAAACTGATTTACTGAGCCATTTGCAGAAATATTATTTCCTATTAACTTAGAAAAAATGAATGGTCCAAAAGCTGCAATTGCTGCAGTCCAACCAATTACTCCTGCTGCTTGACGAGGATTTTCTTTAAAAATGATTGGATATTGTCTAAATGTCCCTGCATTTCCAATTCCTGTAAAAAAGAACATGGCTAAAATTACCGCTACAAAAAGTGGAAATTGATCTATACTTGTTGGAGCAACTAACCCTTGAGTTATTAAAAGTATTGATCCTGCTAAAATTCCTAGACCTGTTATAGTCGTTAAAATCGCGCCACCAACTTTATCTGCCACAAAACCGAAAGCAATTCGGCTGGCAGAACCAATTAATGGACCGTAGAATGCATAAACTAAAGGATCAGGTGCGTTTGGAAAATCTCCGTACAAGAATTTAATCATTAACGGAAAAGCTGCAGATAAGCCCGCAAAAGTTCCAAAAGTCATTACGTAAGTTATGGTACAATACCAAGTATGTTTATTAGAAAAAATATCCAACTGTTCTTTTACAGAAGCTTTCATAGGAATGCTTCTTAAATAAAACCAGCTAACTAGTGCCATGATAATTAAAAACGGCGCATACCAAAATGCAGCTGACTGCATATAAATTGGTTTGTTTTTTACCGCCGTGTTTTCGCTTTGAATGTTATTTAAAATTTTTTCAGCTAATTTCGGATTTGCATTGGCAATGGCTTTTGCTTTTGCCTTAACCGGAAGTGAAGTAAATACGATTACATTTTCTTTTGAATTTACAGCTATTTGTACAGAATCAATTACAGTTTTCTTTACGTTCAAAAGTATTTTAGTTTGCACTTCGGAATCAAGAGTTGCAAAAACTTCCTTTTGTTTTTCGACTGGTGTGTTTTGAAAAACGGCTGCAGTCTCTTTAGGATCAATACTTGTAAATACTGTTGAAGCTCCAAAAATACCAACGCTAATAACTAAAGGCGTTACAAATTGGGCAAGTGAAACTCCAAAGTTTCCAATTCCTGCCTGAATTCCTAATGCTGTTCCTTTTAATCTTTGCGGAAAAAACAGACTTGTGCTTGGCATGTAAGAAGAGAAATCTCCTCCGCCAAAACCTGTTGTAAAAGCTAAAACTGCAAAAACCCAAAAAGGTGTATTTACATTCATAATTGCAAATCCAATTCCGATTACGGGAATTAATTTTATCGCTGTTGCGAAAGATATAATGTGGCGTGTGCCAAAAATCGGTAATAAAAAAGTATGAATGATTCTTAAAAAACCAGCAGCTAACCCGGGAATTGCAGTTAGCCAAAAAAGCTGATCTTTTGAAAAATTAAAGCCTAAGCCTGGCAATTTTACAGCAATTACACTCATCATGAACCAAGAGGCAAAAGACAATACAAGCGTAATCGTTGTTATTGTTAAAGTTCTCCAGGCAATTTTACTTCCGTCAGCATTCCAATACGCGTCATCTTCAGGATTCCATTTGTCTAACCAAGTTTTCATTTATTTCAATTTAATTTATTGTTTATCTTCTATTTGTTTTGTAAAATTTGGCGATTTACTGTGCATCGCCTTTATAATTGTTCTGTGCATCCAGATTAAACATGCTACAGAAACGGCGCAGATAAATATCCACGAACTCGTCCAAAGTCCTGTATAATTAAGGAGGTATCCGAAAATTATTGGCCCTAAAAATCCTCCCAAACCACCAATTAGGCCGACCATTCCGCCGACTACACCGACTTCATTTGGAAAATATTCTGGAATGTGTTTGTAAACTGCGGCTTTTCCAATTCCCCACGAAATTCCAATGAGTGTTACCAAAATCACATAAACCCAAAGATTGGCGCTGAAATTAATCTGCGTTATTCCGTGCGCTAATAATTCTTTCTTTTTAACTTCTTGATTTTGTTCAACAACAACTTCCTGCCATGATTTTTTTACTGGAAAAATTGCGGATTCATTGCTTGTTTCTACCTCTCTTTTATTGCTGATCTGGTGTGTTTTTCCGTTTACAACTATTTTATTATCAGTAATTTCAGTTACTTTTCCATTAGTAAGTGACATAACTCCGGGACCAGCAGTAATGATTTCCATTTTTGGAAACATCAATAAAAAGCTGATTACAACTGAAGAACCTAAAACCCAATACATGACTTTTCTTGCCCCAAATTTATCTGAGAGATAACCGCCAAAAGCTCTAATTACGCCTGAAGGCAGACTGAACATTGTGGCAAACATTCCACCCATTACTAATGTTGTGTTATAAACATTCATAAAGTTGGGAAGCAGCCATTGCGAATAGGCGACAAAAAAACCGAAAACTAAAAAGTAGTAGGCTCCAAAACGCCAGACTCTGGTTTTCTTTAATGGAGATAGCAATTCGCCCATGCTTTTTGAAACGCCTTGATTAGTTTTGTTTTTAGCGAAAGCGATAAAAAGTATTCCGATTATGACTAAAGACGCGGCATATATAATAGGAAGTGTTTTCCAGCCATTTATCGGGTCATTTGCAGATAAATTATTTAATAATGTAGGCGCCACAAAAGTCGTAATTGCTGCTCCGGCATTTCCCATTCCGAAAATTCCTAGTGCTCGACCCTGCCATTCTTTTGGGTACCAGACAGAAGTATAGCCAATTCCGACTGCGAAACTAGTTCCTACTAACCCGAAGAAAAAACTTAGAACAGCAAAGCTCCAGAATGAATCGGCAAAAGGAAGTAAAAAAAGCGGTATTGAACACGCTATTAATAAAGCAGAAAATACAATTTTACCTCCATATTTGTCTGTTAAAATTCCTATTGGAAGTCTAAAAATAGAACCTGAAAGAATAGGAATTCCAAGAAGCCAGCCCATTTCTACAACAGAAAAACTGAATATTCCTTTGTCTGCAAGAAAAGTAATTAATACACCGTTTAGTGTCCAACAAGCAAAACAGATGGTAAAGGCAAGTGTATTAAGAAATAAGATTTTGTGAGATTGCGATAGATTACTCATAGTTTTAATTTTGATTCTAACTGAGTAACTATTCCCTCAATTATCGAATCAAAATTACCTTCATACATTCTTACAAAAAATGACAAATATCATATAAAGGATAATTTTGTCTTTATTTGATATAAATATGCAAGAATCATATAGATCTTAAAAAAATACCTAAAGCTAAGACAAAAAAAAGGCTTTTAAAGATGTTTTTTACATCTCATCTTTAATTATTTAGAGTTTTAAACTCATTAAACCAAAAGAATAATACTACATTTCTATAGTTTATTAAAGAATAAATTTAACATTCTTATTTTTTTACTGTCTATTGAAAAGCCTTTAAAATTAAGGCTTCTAAAAGAAAAAATTTTCTAAGTTGCTCCTATTCAGCAAAGTTTTTCAAAAAAAAATCAATAAACTTTTGGTTTTTATTATATAAAATTTAACTTTGTCTATAGGATTAGTAGAGTTTAAAATAATATTTCAAACCATAAAAATTATTATTGTGAAAACAACAGAAAGCATATCGCGTTACATTCTTCCTAAAAAAAACACTTATAGCACTATTTGTTATATGTGTTTCTGTTGTTAAAAACCTTCTTACCTTAATTTGCCTTTAGAATTTAATCTAAGCAAATCTAAAAACACCACTAAATTTTTACTGAATTTATAACTAAAGGTCTTTCCAATGCATTCAATTGTGTGGGTCAGATTCTTGAAACTATACCTGTTTTTCAACAAATTAAATAACTAACAACTAAAAAAACTAAAATGAAAACAATGCAAACGTGTTGCTGTAAATAAAAAAAGCCATTTCTGCGGCAACAGAAATGGCAAGGCTTAAAGAACATTTATCACTAAATCAAGAACACTTTTTAGAGTGCTGTATAAACAGTGCTCAGGGCGTCTTGTTAATTACTTAAAACCAATACAAAGAAATGAAAAAAAAGTTAAACATACACATACTGCTGTTTCTACTCTTGATAACGGCAGGAATACAAGCCCAGAATACCACGCCTCTTATACAATCAAAACTAGACGGAACTGTTGTAGATGATATTACAAATCAGCCTATTATCGGTGCTTCTGTTACCATTAAAGGAACTACTCACGGTGTTGTGACAGATGCAGAAGGAAAATTTTATTTTCAGACAGGACAAAAATTCCCCTATACTTTGATTATAAGTTACATCGGATACAAAAAACTGGAAATAATTGTGGAGAAAAATCCAGTAATCATAAATCTTAAAGAAGAGCGTCAAGAACTGGAAGAATTGGTTGTTGTGGGATACGGAACTCAGAAAAGAAAAGACATTACAGGTTCTGTCGCTTCGGTTCCAAAAGCCAATTTGTCGCAGGTGACTTCTTCTGCAGACAACCTATTAAGAGGTGCTGTTGCTGGAGTTGTAGTTACACAAAGTTCTGGCCGTCCTGGTGCTTCTTCAAGTGTCCGCATTCGCGGAGGAAATTCCATTACGGCTGGTAATGAACCGCTTTATGTTGTAGATGGCATTTTAATTTACAATGATAACAGCAACAGTTCGGCTGGAGTAAGTTTTGCTGGAGCAACTGTAAACGTTCTTTCTACTATTAATCCTGCTGATATCGAATCGATGGAAGTTCTTAAAGATGCTTCTGCAACAGCTATTTACGGTTCTCGAGGCGCTAATGGAGTTGTGATTATTACGACTAAAAAAGGAACAAAAGGACAGGATAATATTTCGTATCAAGGCTATTTCGGATTCCAAAATATTTCGAAAAAACTAAGATTAATGAATGCCAGCGAATGGGCAAGTTTAAGAAATGATGTTCAAGCAAGTATCGGACAAGCTCCATCCTTTTCTGCTGCACAAATTGAAGCTTTAAAAACTTCTGGAAATTATGATTGGCAATCTGCGGCATTTATTACAGCTGCTCCAGTTCAAAATCATAATTTATCTTTTTCTGGTGGAGACGAAAAATCTAGATATGCAGTCTCTGCAGGATATTTTGATCAAGATGGAATTGTTTTAGGATCTGATTTTAAACGTATATCGCTTAGAGTAAACTACGAAAGAAACTATTCTCAGAAATTCAAATTTGGTGTAAACGCTAATTATACCAACTCTATTTCAAATGGTGTGGGTACCAATGGAGGCGCAGGAGCCGGAAGAAATCCGAACCCGTTGGTTAGTGTGGTTTTGACAGCGCCAGTGGTTCCTATTAAAAATGCAGACGGGAGCTACAATGTAACCAACAATCCGTATGCAACGTCTGTAAACGGTTATGTTCCGAACCCGATTAACGATTTGGATAATACGACAAATGAAACGAAATTGAATAGAATTCTAACCAGTTTATTTGGCGAGTATAAATTCAATAAAGAATTAACGGCTAAGGTTGCAGTAAGCGGTGATGTATTGAATACCAAACAAAATTACTACGCTCCGTCTAACACTACAACAGGCGCTGGAACAAAGGGACTGGCTTCTATTGGAGAAAGATTAGTGAGTTCTGTTTTAAATGAAAACACGCTTAATTATAACACCCATTTTGGCGAAAACCATAAATTTTCTGCTTTAGGAGGTTATACCCTTCAATACACAAAAGGTGAAGTTTCAAATGCTGGAGCCCAAACTTTTGTAAACGATGCCAATACTTATAACGCTATTCAAGATGGTGTTCCTGTAAAACCTTACAGCGACGCTTATGAAAGTGTATTAAAATCTTGGTTGGCTAGGGTAAATTATTCTTATAAAGGAAAATATAATTTCACTTTATCTGGCCGTGCTGACGGTTCTTCAAGATTTGGTTCTGAATCGCTTTGGGGCTACTTTCCTTCTGCTGGATTTTCATGGAATATTACAGACGAAGAATTCGCAAACAACATTAAAGGTGTAACCGAAGCCAAACTAAGAATTACAGCAGGAACAACAGGAAACCAAGAAATTGGAAATTATCTTCCGCTAGCTTCTATGGGATCTGTAAACTATTCTTTCGGAGGGACTTTATACACAGGTCTGGCTCCTACCCGATTGGCAAACCCAGATTTGAAATGGGAAAAAACGAATCAATATAATGTTGGATTGGATTTATCATTGCTTGACCGAAAAATCAATTTTGTTTTTGATGTGTATTACAAAAAGACAAAAGATTTATTAATCAATGTTCCAGTTCCGTTGAGTTCTGGTTATGCTACAGTGCTTCAAAATATTGGTGGAGTTGAAAATAAAGGTCTCGAAATTGGTTTAACAACTGAAAATGTAAAAACAAAAAACTTTGCTTGGAATTCGAATATCGTATTTTCTCTTAATCGAAATAAAGTTACCGAGATTGGAAATGGTGTAAATGAATTTTTCCCAGTCGTTCCAAACGGTTCTTTATTGCAGCAACAGCCTGTTATTGTAAAAGTTGGTCTGCCTTTGGGATCTTTCTGGGGATACAAAACCAATGGAATTTTCCAGACTCAGGAAGAGGTGAATACCCAACCAAAAATCAACAGTTTAGCTAATACAAAAGTGGGAGACAGAAAATATGTTGACAGCAATGGCGACGGCGTAATTACAGCTTTGGATAAAGGAAATTTAGGCACTTCTCAACCCAAATTTGTTGGAAGTTTCAGCAATACGGTTTCCTACAATGATTTTGATTTGAATTTCTCTTTTCAAGGAGCTTACGGAGGAAAAATCTTTAATGCTTTAAATCAGCAGTTAGAAATTTCAACACTTGGAACCAATGCTGCCGCAACTTTAAATGACCGTTGGACACCAACGAATCCGAGCAACGAAATTCCGAGAGCTTCGAGTTCTCCGTTGGGAATCGTTTCGGAACGCTACGTTGAAGACGCTTCTTTCTTGCGATTGAAATTAATCACTTTGGGATATACTTTACCTAAAAGCGTTTCGAAAAAACTGGGAACAAAAAGCGTAAAAATCTACGTATCAGCAGAAAACTTAATTACATGGACTAAATATACGGGCTACGATCCAGAAGTAAGTTCATACGAGCAAAACAACTTATATCCAGGAATTGATTTTGGTTCTTATCCAAATTCTAAAACTTTTATTTCTGGCCTTAACGTAACATTCTAAGCAAAATACAATGAAAAAGATAATCCTAACAATTATACTAAGCGCAGGAATTTTGACATCGTGCGCAGATCTTGAGGTAACGCCTACCTCTTTTGTAACCGAAGACAATTATTTTGTCACTCAAGATGATGCTGTGGCGAGCGTTACGGCTGTTTATGCTTCTTTAAGTCTTGATCCAGGCGAACAGAGTCTGTTTGGAAGAAACCTTTATTTCTTAACCGATATGGCTTCAGATTATGCGGCGGCGGGAGTTTCTGCCACCAATCCGCAAGTTCGAGCGTTGAGCAGTTTGACCCATGATGCTACTTCAGACCGTGTTCAAGTCGCTTGGAGACAAATTTATGCGGGAATCAACAGAGCCAATGTTTCTATAGATAATATTCAGAAAGTTTCTGGTTCTGAAGTAGTTAAAACCAGATTAATCAATGAAGCGAAATTCATTAGAGGCTTGCTTTATTTCCAAGCAGTTCGTCTTTGGGGCGGTGTTCCGATTGTGTTGCATGAAGCAACTTCTATCAATTTAGGTGATCTAAAAACTAATCGTTCTACGGTGGATGAAGTTTACAATCAAATCATCAAAGATTTGACAGATGCTGAAGCTTTGCCAAAAACGTACACAGCAGCAGATGCTGGACGTGCTACTTCCGGTGCTGCAAAAGCAATCTTAGCAAAAGTTTATCTGACTAGAAAAGATTGGCCAAATGCGATTGCAAAATCAAGAGAAGTAATTGACGGCGGTTACGGATATGCTTTGTTTGAAGATTTTCAGGACATTTTCACTAAAACTAAAAAGAACGGAAAAGAGCATATTTTCTCTGTTCAGTTTGAACCAAATCAGGCTGGAAATGGTTCTAGCGGAAGCACTTTTCAAGCAACCGCTTTTACCGGATTCACTGCTACAGAACCGGCAGATATTATCTCAGACGTTGCTTTGTTTTATGACATTTATGCAGCCGGAGACAAAAGAAGAGATGTTAGTTACGCTAAACAGCTGCTTAACCCAGCAACAGGAACACTTTACACATTTCCGAAACCTATCTTCAAAAAGTATCTGGATTTAACCAATTTGGCAACTCCTGGAAACGTAGCGATCAACTTTCCGGTTATTCGTTATGCCGACATCCTTTTGTCTTTAGCGGAAGCGATAAATGAACAAAGTGGGCCGACAGCTGAAGCTTACGAATTAATCAATCAGGTACGAAGAAGAGCTTTCGGAAAAGCCATTACGACTCCAGATCCTACGGTAGATATAGCTGGGTTAGACCAAACTTCTTTTAGAGCCGCGATTCAGGAAGAGCGTAAAAAAGAATTTGTTCAGGAAGGACAAAGATGGTTTGACTTAGTGAGATGGGGAACTTTGGTTACAGAAATAAAAAAGGTTACGGCCAAAAACTCTGTTTCAGAAAGAAATAATCTTTATCCAATTCCGCAAAGTGAGAGAAATATTAATCCAGATGGATTGCCGCAAAATCCTGGGTATTAAAATATTTAAACATACGATTTTGTCATTTCGAGGAACGAGAAATCGCACTAGTTTGTCAAGAAAGATTGGCGATTATTATTGCGTGGGCTTCGACTTCGCTTAGCCTGACAAATTGAACAAAAATCTTTTTATGAAAATGATTTTCTAGCCCCGATAGAAGTGGAAATCCTTTTGTGGTCTCGTTTCTTTAACGAGACCACAAAAGATTGTAACGGATAGCGGGATTAGCTCCTAAAAAAAATAAGAACCTTTATTTAAAACCATATAACTAAAAAACTATAAAAAATGAAAAATTTTAAAAATAGCATTTCAATCAAAAGCTCTAAGAAGAGGCTTTTGGTTACTGCTTTCCTAGTGGCACAACTGGGATTTGCACAGGAAAAAGAAGAATTCAAAGGTACAATCGGTAAAACGTTAGCCGATTCTAAAGAATATTGGCCAGATCCTGTAAAGGCTCCAAAAGGCGCGCCGAACGTGGTTTGGATTTTATTGGATGATGTCGGATTTGGAGCTGCAAGTGTTTTTGGAGGTTTGATCAATACTCCGACTTTTGATAATCTGGCAAACAACGGACTTCGCTACACCAACTTTCACACAACAGCAATTTGCGCCCCTACCCGAGCGGCTTTGTTGACTGGAAGAAATTCTGGAAGAGTTCACGTTAGCGGTTTCTCTCACACTATTCTTTCTGCCGGTTTCCCAGGTTGGGACGGAAGAATTCCATCTGATAAAGGAACTATCGCAGAAATTTTACGTGACAACGGCTACAACACTTTTGCGGTTGGAAAATACGGCGTTACGCCCGATGAAGAAGCTTCAGATGCGGGTCCGTTTGATCGTTGGCCGACTGGAAAAGGTTTCGATCATTTTTATGGATTCTTAGGTTCTCAAACCGATCAATATAATCCAGATTTGGTTGAAGATCAAGTTCATATTAAACCAGACGGACGCCATTTGAACGAATTGATTACTGATAAAGCGATCAGTTATATCCAGAAACAACAAAAAGCAGCGCCAGGAAAACCATTTTTCTTGTACTACGCGCCAGGAGCGGTTCATGCACCTCATCAGGTTGCGGAAAAATGGGTTGAACCGTATAAAGGAAAATTTGATGAAGGCTGGGATGTTTACCGCGAAAAGGTATTGGCAAACCAAAAGAAACTAGGCGTAATTCCGCAAAATGCTGTACTTCCTGATCGTAATACGCTTATTACAGAATGGAAAAAATTAACTCCAGAACAAAAGAAAGTGTATGCAAGATTTATGGAAGTTTACGCTGGATTCCTGACGTATACGGATTATGAAATTGGAAGAGTTGTCGATTATTTAAAACAAAGCGGACAACTTGATAATACATTGATTTTTGTTGCTATTGGAGATAATGGAGCGAGTAAAGAAGGAACTTTACAGGGAACAATCAATCAAAGTTTGTTTTCTCAAGGAAAAACTGATGAAGAAAATTTTGAAAGTAACTTGAAAAACATTGGAGAAATTGGAACGGCAAAAGGCTTAAATACCAATTATCCGTTGGGATGGGCGCAGGCAACCAATGCTCCTTTCAAAAACTGGAAACAAGATGCACAGTCTGAAGGCGGAACGCGTAATCCGTTGATCGTTTTTTATCCGAACGGAATTAAAGACAAAGGTGGCATCAGAAACCAATACAGCCACGTAACCGATCTTTTGCCGACAACTTTGGATATTGCTGGAATTAAAGCCCCAGAATATATTAAAAATATAAAACAAGATATTATTCAGGGTTCTACTTTCAAAGCTTCATTAGATAATCCGAAAGCAGAATCTTTACACAAAGTGCAGTATTACTACATCTTCGGAAATAGAGCAATTTATAAAGACGGATGGAAAGCTTCTGCCGCGCACTTACCAGATTCTTTTGCAGTGAAAAAATCTTTAGGAAGTAGTGAAAAACCTGCGCCAAGCAATTTTGACACTGATGTTTGGGAATTATACAATCTAAACGAAGATTTTAACGAACGTAACAATCTGGCGAAAAAATATCCTGAAAAACTGGCCGAACTTCAAAAACTGTTTGACGAACAGGCCAAAGAAAACAATGTATACCCGCTGATTGACTGGCAGGATGTTTACAACAGAAGAATCCATAACACTGGAGCTGACAAAGGAAAAACAGTTTCTGATTTAATCAAACAGGCAACTAAACCTGGGGGAACTACAAATTAATACATCACAACCTGCAAGGTTTCCAAAACCTTGTAGGTTTAACTAAGTCTTAAAAATTATCCCTACAAGGTTTTGTCCCGAAGCTTCGGGATGCAGGAAATCTAAAAACAAAACAATATGAAACGAGTAGATTATGAAATTATAGGAAAAAAGATTGTCGTTGGGATAATCTTGTTTTTAGTTCCGCTGGCGATTTTGGCCGGAGGATTAACCATTATTAATCAATTTTTAAAATAAGAAATCATGGCAGCAGTTCAAAATTCAAAATTGACAAGAGACTTGACCATTAGTCTTTTTATTTATTCATTGCCAGTGTTGGCAATTTACCTTTATTTTCAGCTGGGCGGCGCTTCAGTAACCGAATCTCATTTGACAGTACCTGCATTTTTACAATTTCTACAGCCTGCTTTCGCTAACATTAGATCGTGGGGATTAATCGTATTTATGATTGTACTAGGAATTATCGAATTTGCAGCAGGTTTATATGACGATGAATGGACAGGAGAAGAACGCAAAATTGACATTGTTTCTTTTCTTGCTCCAAAATTGCTTCTACCTCCAATAATTGCTTTTTTCAGTTTAACCGCTTTGCCTTATTTAATACCGAATTTGGCAAATTCATTATCATGGGTTCCGTTTTGGGGAGGCTTTTTCCTAATCGCAATTGCCGATGATTTAACACAGTATTGGTACCATCGTTTGCATCATCAAGTTCCGTTTTTATGGCGTTTTCATAGAACACATCATTCTGCTCCATACATGGGAATGGCGATGGCTTCTCGACAAAACTTTATTTACACGGTTTTCTTTTCTCAAATTTATCTGACTGCAACGCTAACGTATTTAGGTTTAGGATTGCCAGCTTTGTTTGTTTTGGTTATTAAAAGTTTCATCACATTAGGCGCGCATTCAAGTATTAAATGGGACAAACCATTTTACAAATACAAAGTTTTGCATCCGATTGCTTGGGTTTTAGAAAGATTAATTTCTACTCCTGCAACGCATCATGCACATCATGCCGATACAAGCGGAGACGGTGTAGGACATTTTAAAGGAAACTTCGGAAATATGTTTTTTATCTGGGATATGATTTTCGGGACTGGATTAATTACTCGTAAATATCCAGAATCTTACGGAATGAAATCATACAAACAAGAAGAATGGTACGCACAGTTTCTTTGGCCAATTTTTAAATCTAAAAAGGAAGGAAGTGCTTTGGCTGAAGGCGTATTAGCAGTTCCGCAAAAGCCAAAAGCTGTTATTGCCGAAGAAACTCCTGCGCCAGTTTTAGAACAGGTTTAATATTTGGGATATGAAAAATCAAATTTTAAAAACCAGTTTAACAGCAATTGCCTTTTTGTGGGCGGTTGCTGCTTTTTCGCAAAATGAAATTCATAGTTCTTTATCGTTAGATTCTTTTTATTCGAAAATAAAAAACCAGACGAATCCACAGATTGTTGACGCCAGAACTCCCGAAGAATTTGCTTTGAACCATATTGAGGGCGCTGTAAATTTCAATCTTCAATCTGAAAACTATTCGCAACAAATTGCCAAACTAGATAAATCTAAACCCGTTTTTATTTATTCGATCGGAGCAGGAAGAAGTGTACAGTTAGAAAAGGAACTTCTAAAAATCGGATTTAGTGAAGCATATAGTTTAGAAGGCGGAATCGCGAATTGGATTGGAAATGGCAAACCGTTTTATTCTAATTTAAAAAGCAAATTATCGCTGGCCGAATTCAATAAAATCATTGCCGAAAATAAAAACGTTTTGGTTGATATTGGTTCCAAATACTGCGGTCCTTGCAAAAAAGTCAAACCGATTCTCGAAAACATTCGATCTGAATACGGCAACAATTTGAAAATCGTAGAAATCGAGTTAGAAGACAGTCCGCAGGTTATTGCCGATTTAAAAACGGTAAAAGTTTTTCCGACTTTAATTTTATATGAAAACGGAAAGATTGTTTTTAAGAAAGAAGGAATCAATGATTTGAAAAATGAAGTTGATGTTGCTTTAGCTTCGAAATAAGACAATTATTGTCATCCTGAGCGAAGTCGAAGGACACGCAAGTAGCTCTACAAAGATTGGATTTCGCATTTGAGCAACATGAAGCTTTGTCAAAGTTTTGAACTTTGACAAAGCTTCTTATAATTCTATTAAAAAATTAACCAAAACCATTATGCCAAACTATAAAAAAATAACCAAAATTATAATCCCCATTTTAATAATACTGCTCCTTCTCTTCGCCTTTTTATTCTGGCCCATTAACACTGACGGCACTTTAATAAAAGAAGATCAAAAATTGGCAGAAGGAAAAAAAGAATTTCTGGCTTCAAAACCCACCGATTCTATTTCTGGAAAAAAGACCAACATTATCATTCTTCTTGCCGATGATTTAGGAAAATATGATATTTCGCTCTACGGCGGAAAATCGACTCCTACTCCGCAGATAGATTCTCTGGCAGCTTCGGGCGCAACCTTTACTGATGGTTATGCCTCGGCATCCATTTGCTCGCCTTCAAGAGCGGGACTACTTACAGGAAGATATCAGGAACGTTTTGGGCACGAATATCAGCCTGGAGACCGATATCCGAAAAACAATTTGGAATATTATGCCTTTAAATATTTAATCAACACGAATAGCTGGAGATTAAATGACAAAATCACATATCCAAATGATGCTTCAATTACAACTCAAGGTCTTCCAAAATCGGAGATTACTTTTGCTGATTTGGCCAAAAGACAAGGTTATAGCACTGGAATAATCGGAAAATGGCATTTGGGTCATAACAAAGGATTTTTTCCTTTAGACCGTGGTTTCGATTATCATTACGGATTTTATCAGGCTTTTTCGCTTTTTGCTCCCGAAGACGATAATCCAGATATCATCAATCATCATCATAAAGATTTTACCGATAAAATGATTTGGGGTAAAGGCCGCGTCGGAATCGGACAAATTCGCCGAGACACTACCATTATTGACGAAAAGGAATATTTAACCGAAAAATTCGCTGAAGAAGCAGAAGCTTTTATTGACAAAAATAAAAATAAGCCGTTTCTTCTTTACATTCCGTTTAATGCGCCACACACGCCATTTCAGGTTCGTAAAAAATATTACGATCGTTTTCCGAATGTAAAAGACGAAAACAAACGTGTGTATTTTGCCATGATCAGCGCTTTGGATGATGCGATTGGCAGAATTCGCGAAAAAGTAAAAAAGGAAGGTTTGGAAGAAAATACGCTGATCATTTTTGCCAGCGACAATGGCGGTGCCGATTATACTTTTGCTACCACAAATGCTCCTTTGAAAGGCGGAAAATTTTCTCATTTCGAAGGCGGAATCAATATTCCTTTTGCACTTTCGTGGAAGGGAAAAATTAAGCCTCATACGGTTTATAAAACACCTGTTAGCACTTTGGATATTTTTACAACTATTGCAGCCGCGATTGGTTCAGATTTGCCAAAAGATCGAGTTTATGATGGCGTTGATTTGGTTAAAACGGTAAATGAAAACAAAATAGCGCACAACGACTTATTCTGGCGCTCAGGCGATGCAAAAGCTGTTCGAAGCGGCGACTGGAAATTGGTCATTAGCGGAAAAACACATAAAAAATGGCTTTATAACCTTACTAAAGATAAATCGGAAACGAAAGACCTCTCACAGCTCAATCCAGAAAAAGTAAAAGAATTGGAAACTGCTTTACAAACTTGGGAAAAAGGATTGATTAAACCGCTTTGGCCAAATTTGACTTATTACGAATTCAACTTTGGAAAACAGAAGTATTATGTTGATTTGTAAAACATAATCATTTATAAAGAAACCTGACAGGTTTTAAAAACCTGTCAGGTTTAAAACGAAGTAATTACTTTTCAAAACCCTTTAAACTAAGATCAATCAATTGCCTCCAGCTTTAGCTGGAGGTTTTAATTTCGAAAAGGGGTACCGGCTTTAGCCAAACTCATATTTGGCTAAAGCCTTTTTTATATTCAAATTTTTTACCTCCAGCTAAAGCTGGAGGCAATTCAAATAAATCTCCACTCATTTATAACGAAACCTGACAGGTTTTAAAAACCTGTCAGGTTTAAAACGCAATAAAAGCAAGTAAAAACTGTATAAACCATACTAGTTTTACTTGCTTTCTTATTTCTACAAACAAACCACAAAATATTAATTACCAGCAATTTAAACATAATCAAAAGTACTTCCTCTTATATTCTCATTTCATTTCTTCAAAAAAATTAAATAATCTTTTGGTTTTTATTACAATAAAATTAACTTTGTCTATAGGATTAGTAGAGTTTAAATATTAAAAAACTACATTTTGAAAACAACAGCTTACACATCGCATTACATTCTTCCTAAAAAATTCACATACAACATCTTTGGTTATATGTGCATGTGCTGTTAAAATCCCTTTCTTTCATTTTCAATTCATAAAATGAAAATCAAACTAAAATTCTTATTGACTGTTATCTTAAGCATAATTATGTCAAAACTCCATAACTAAAAAAAAATAATAACTAAATCAAAATTCTAAAATGACAATGATGCACTGCCCTATTCTTTCATAAAAAAGGCATTTCTGCGGCAACAGAAATGGCAAGACTTAAAGAACATTTATCACTAAAGAAAGCCCTCGGGAATTGAAAACTCAATTTCTCGTATCGCTTTATTATTTAAAATCAAAAAGTAATGAACAAGCAATTACATGCCTTTGTGTGGCTTTTTGCATTCTTGATTTCGATCGGAATTAAAGCCCAAAACACAAAACCCTTAATCAATTCGACCTTAAATGGTACCGTTGTAGATCAGGTAACCAATCAGCCAATTCCAGGAGTTACCGTTCAAATTAAAGGAACTACGCACGCAGCAGTAACCGATTTAGACGGAAAATTCTATTTTCAAACTGGACAAATATTCCCTTACACTTTAGTTGTAAGCTATATGGGATATATCACTGCAGAACATATCGCAACCAAAGATTTTGTACAGATTTCATTAAAAGAAGATGTAAAAGAATTAAATGAAATTGTAATCATTGGATACGGAAGCACTTCTAAAAAAGACTATACAGGAGCGGCCGAAACAGTTGCTCAAATGTCATTAAAAGCAACACAAAAAACACTCGAAAGTTCGCTGCAAGGTTCTGTAGCGGGAGTTAATGTAACTCAGACTTCTGGACAGCCGGGCGCTGGAATGAGCATTCGTATTCGAGGCGGAAGTTCGATTCAAGGCGGAAACGAACCTTTGTACGTTATCGATGGTTTCCCGTTATACAGTTCAGAAGTTACTTCTGGTGTTTTGAGCGGTACGCCGACCAATCCGCTTTCTACCATAAATCCGTCAGATATTGAATCGATTACAGTTTTAAAAGATGCTTCTTCAACAGCCATTTATGGTTCTAGAGGTGCAAACGGAGTGGTTATCATTACAACCAAAAAAGGTTCAAATACGGCAACTACAGTAAATTACGATTTTACAATCGGTCAGCAATCCGTTCGTAAAAAAGTAGATGTATTAGATGCTCAAGGTTTTTCTAGATTGAGAAATGCCGCTTTGTACGATTCAAATCCTGCGGGAGGAACAAATCAATATTTAACTGATGCACAGATTGCGCAACTAGGAAAAGGAACCGATTGGCAAGATGCGGCTTTTCAAAAAGGTTTGACACAAAATCATCAGTTGAGTGTTTCGGGAGGAAATAATCAGACTAAATATGCGGTTTCTGGAAACTATTACAATCAGGAAGGAATTATAAAAAATACAGGCTTTGAACGTTTTAGCGGACGCGTGAATTTAAATTCAAAAATAAGCAGTAAAGCTAGATTCGGGTTAAACTTGACTATTGCCGAAACGAAATCGAAAGTTGCTCCAACGGGTTTGATAACTTCACTATTGGTTATGCCTCCAACGGCAACGATTTACGAACCAGATGGAAGTTACACGCTAAGAAATCCGTTTGAGAATATTTTTGCCAATCCAATTGCAACTTTAAACGAGCGTCAAAATCAGTCTATTACTGATCGTATTTTAGGGACAATTTATGGCGAGTATGATATTTTGAAAAGTCTGGTTTTGAAAGTTTCTTTTGGAACCGATATGATTTTCAATAAAGAAAAAAGCTATTTGCCGTCCAGCATTTACGAAGGTTCGATTACAAATGGAGAAGGAAAAATTGGAACTGCCGATTCGAGAAGCTGGCTAAACGAAAATACATTAACCTATACAACTGTATTTGGCGAGAAACATCGCTTAAACGCTTTGGCGGGTTATACACAGCAAAGCTCTACCAGAGAATATGTTACATCTGGATCGCAGCAATATGTAAATGATATTACTGGCTATTACAGTTTGCAAAGTGGTAATATTGCTTTAATGCCAACTTCTGGAGAAAGCACTTGGGTGCTAAACTCTTATTTAACGAGAGTAAATTACAACTACGATTCGAAGTATTTCTTAACGGGAAGTTTAAGAGCCGATGGTTCTTCGCGTTTTGGAAAAGACAACAAATGGGGTTACTTTCCTTCTGTTGCGGCGGCGTGGCAAATTAGTTCAGAAAATTTCTTTGCTCCTGTAAAAGATGTCATTAACAGCTTAAAAATTAGAACGAGTTGGGGAGCAACAGGAAATCAAGAAATTGGAGAATATCAGTCTTTGTCTACTTTGACAAGTGTGAAATATCTTTTTGGCGATCAGATTTATACTGGTTTTACGCCTACGCGAATTGCAAACGACAATTTAGGTTGGGAATTAACCAATCAGTTTGATGCTGGAGTTGATGTTGGCTTTTTTAATGATAAACTGAATTTAACCGTTGATGTGTATCGTAAAACGACTAAAGATTTATTGCTAGACGTTCAGCTTCCGTACACTACTGGGTTTACTTCTTCTCTACAGAATTTTGGTTCTGTGCAGAATCAGGGAATTGAATTTGGTTTGAATGCTTCTCTTGGAAATACCGCTTTTTCTTGGACTTCAAACTTCAATATAGCATTCAACCAAAACAAAATTATAGCGCTAGGAAATGGTGCCGAATTTTACACTTTCGGAAATTATATTTTAAAAGTAGGTCAATCTCTTGGAACTTTTTACGGAGCAGTTACAGACGGAATTCTTCAAACTGATGAAGTCGCTACAAAAGGTGTTTACACTGGAAATGCAACTCCAAAAGCGGGTGATCGTTTGTATAAAGATATCAATGGAGACGGTGCATTTACCACTGCGGCAGACAGAACAAGCATTGGTGATGCACAGCCAGACTTCGTTTTCGGTTTCTCTAATAATTTCACTTACAGAGGTTTTGAATTAGCGATTTTGGTAAATGGTTCTGTTGGAAATAAAATTCTTAACGGAAACTTGCAAGCGCTCGAATTGTACAACGGACAGCAAAATGCTTCAACCTCAGCTTTAGATGCTTGGACGCCAACAAATCCGAGTAACACAACGCCAAGAGCAAAATTGGACCCTGCTCCTGTTTTCTCTAACCGATTTGTAGAAGACGGTTCATTTGTTCGTGTAAAAAACATCACTTTAAGCTATAACCTTCCGAAAAAAATATCTGAAAAATTAAGATTGACGGCAGTGAAATTCCGTGTTGTTGGAGAAAACTTATTGACATGGACAAAATACACAGGCTACGATCCTGAAGTTACTAACGGAACGACAATTTCGCCAGGAACAGATACTGGAATTTATCCGGCATCTAAAACAATTTCAGGCGGTTTAAGCGTAACATTCTAAAAGATTTATCATGAAAAAGACCCTTATATTCAGTTTCGCAGCGCTTTTTTTAATAAGTTCCTGCAATTCTTTAGACGAAGATCCAAAAGCTTTTATTTCGTCTACCAATTTTTATAAAACAACCGAAGATGCAGATGCTGCTGTTATTGCCATTCATAATGCGATCAACAGTTCCACGCACACTTTATACAATCGATTAATTCAGATTTCGACCGAAATGGCGACCGACGATTACGAAGCGGGACCGCGAGCGAGAAATGCACATGTTAGAGCTTTATCTAACTTGACTCATGATGCTTCCAACGATCGTATGATTGAGATATGGAGACAAAGTTATGACGGAATCAATAGAGCCAATGCTGCGATTGATAATATTGCTAAAAATCCAAATCTAAATTCGCAAAAAGACAAAGATTTGATTAATGAAGCGAAGTTTTTAAGAGCTCTTTTATATTTCAATTTGGTAAGATGGTTTGGAGATGTGCCGCTCGTTTTGCACGAAACTACCGTTTTGTCAGCTGAAGCTATCAATGTAAGCAACACGCCTGAAGCAGATGTCTACACACAAATTGAAAATGATTTGATTGATGCTGAAGCGCTTCCTGCAGTGCAGCAAAATAAAGGCCGTGTAACTGCTGGCGCTGCAAAAAGTATTTTAGCGAAAGTGTATTTGACGGAAAAAAAATGGCAGAAAGCAGCCGAAAAAAGCAAAGAAATCATTGACAGCAAAGTGTATGATTTATTCGAAAATTACGCTGACGTTTTTAATGTTGCCACTAAAAACGGAAAAGAACATATTTTCTCTGCTCAGTTTAAAGGTCTAACGAACTGGAACGGAAATATGTTGGCTTCAACCGCCGCGCCAACTTCGGTTCCTGGAATTGCAGGTGATCAAGCCGATGCTTTGCATAAAGAAGGTGGACTTTTTGAAGCTTTCGCTGAAACCGACAAAAGAAAGTATATCACTTTTGCCGTAGAATTTGTGAGTCCGACGGACGGTAAAACCTATAAAGTTACGCCGCATTTCAATAAATATTTTGATCCTGCAACGCCAACTTCGCCTGGACAATCTTCTAAAAATACGCCAATTATACGATTTGCAGAAGTACTATTGATTTATGCAGAAGCTTTGAACGAACAAAACAGCGGACCAACTGCAGAAGCGTATGCAGCGGTTGATCGCGTGAGAACAAGAGCAGGAATTGCGTTGTTAGCTGAAACTTCGCCAGCTTTAAGTCAAGATGCTTTTAGAGAAGCGGTTTTTGAAGAAAGAAGAAAAGAATTGGTTTATGAATACCAACGCTGGTTTGATTTGGCTAGAAGAGGTCCAGATTATTTTGTGGCGAAATTAAAAGCAGCAGGAAAAACCAATGCACAGCCCAAACACGTTCACTTTCCGATTCCGCAAAGAGAATTGGATTTGAATCCGAATTTGAAGCAGGTTCCGGCTTGGAGGCAGTAATTTTTTTGCCACAGATTACACGGATTAAATGGATTAAAAAATCTGCTAAATCTGCTAAATCTGCGAGAGCAAATTTAAACACATAGAAACATAGTTTATAATGCTGCATAAAGGCGTTTCACTTGTTTGAATACACATAGATTGAAGATTAAATGGATTAAAAAATCTGTAAAATCTGCTAAATCTGCGAGAGCAAATTTAAACACATAGAAACATAGTTTATAATGCTGCGTAAAGGCGTTTCACTTGTTTGAATAAACATAGACTATGTGTGGAGAAATGAATTTCTCTTTTGTATTCTTTTCAAAAGCAAAAAAATCTATGTCTCTATGTGTTTCAAAAATATTTTAACGAATTAAAAATATACAAACAGTAAATTATAAAATAAGATGAATAAAAAAATAAACATTTTATTCTCAGTCTTGCTGACGGGAATAATAGGTGCTGCTGAAATCGATGCCCAAAACGCATCTTCAAAACCAAACGTAATTTTAATTATGGTTGATGATATGGGCTATTCAGATTTAGGAAACTACGGTTCTGAAATTAAAACCCCAAATCTAGATCGCTTGGCAAAGGAAGGAACACGTCTTCGTGAATTTTACAACAACTCGATTTGTGCGCCAACAAGAGCTTCTTTATTAACGGGACAATATCAGCACAAAGCGGGTGTGGGTTATTTTGATGTGAATTTAGGTTTACCTGCTTATCAAGGGTATTTAAACAAAGAATCGCTAACTCTTGGAGAAGTTTTCCGTTCTGGAGGTTACAGCACTTTAATGTCTGGAAAATGGCACGTTGGTTCTGAAGATCAAGCGCAATGGCCGAATCAGAGAGGTTTTGATAAGTTTTACGGAATTTTAAAAGGTGCTGCAAATTATTTTGATACTAAACCGCTTCCGTTCGGAAAAACGGCTTATCCTGTAAAAATGATTCGTAATAACGAAGAATTGCATCCAAAAGATGATTCGTACTATTTTACAGATGAAATTGGAAACAATGCGGTTACTTTCTTAGACGAACAAAACAAAGAAAACAAGCCTTTCTTCTTGTATTTGGCTTTTACGGCGCCACACTGGCCATTGCAAGCCAAACAAGTTGACATTGCCAAATACAGAGGCAAGTTTGATGAAGGCTGGGATGTTTTAAGAGAAAAAAGAATTAAAAAATTAAGAGAAAACGGGATTCTGCTTCCTAACCAAACTATCGCTCCACGCGATCCAGAAGTTCCAGAATGGGACAAATTAACGTATGACGAAAAACAATTCTGGAAAGCTAAAATGGAAGTTTACGCCGCAATGGTCGACAACATGGATCAAAACGTGGGTAAAGTTTTAGACAAACTAAAAGCGTTGAAAAAAGACAAAAACACGTTGATTGTTTTCATTGCCGACAATGGCGCTCAAGGCGGATTTAATACTTACAATCCGTTAAAAAGAGGTTTAGTTCGCAACGACGGGCCAATTGGTTCTTCTGGATCTTTTGATTATCAGGAACAAAACTGGGCTTATTTATCCAATACTCCGTTACAGGATTATAAAAACAATATGCACGAAGGCGGATTCAGTTCTCCGTTTATCGCTTGGTACCCTTCAAAAATTAAAGCAGGAAGAATCGATAAAGGAACGGGACATATTATTGACCTTGCTCCTACTTTTTACGAATTGGCTGGAATTGAATATCCAAAAACACTTAACGGTGTAAATTCTAATCCGTTAGCAGGAAAAAGTTTATTGCCAGTTTTATTTGACAATGCTTCTGAAGTAAATCGAGGTGCACCTATATTCTGGGAAAGAGCCGGAAACAGAGCTGTAAGGGAAGGAAAATGGAAATTGGTTTCTATTTACCCTTCTTACCAATGGGAACTTTACGATCTTGAAGCAGACCGAGGCGAAACAACAAACGTCGCAGCTCAAAATGCAGGGATTGTAAACGATCTTTCCGCTAAATATTTTGACTGGGCAGATAAAACAGGAGTTGTTGAATACAGCAAATTCAAGCAAAAAGGAGAATTAATTCCTGGAGCTGCTGCAAAAAAATAATTGCTTTTTTTGATATTTTTAGCAATTATGAAAAAGCGGTTACCGAATAAGTAACCGCTTTTAAAAAAAATGGTGTCTACAAAAAAAGCAGCAATTGAATTTGCTGCTTTTTCTATTTTAAATCTCAAAAGAGAACTTCTTAGTTTTTAAATTCATTCAAAGATTTTTTGATAATCTCCAAACATTCGTGAATTTGCGCTTCGGTCATTACCAAAGGCGGCGCGAATCTAATTTTGTTTCCGTGCGTTGGTTTTGCCAATAATCCGTTGTCTCTAAATTTTAAGCAGATTTCCCACGCTAAATCCGAGTCTTCTCCACTATTGATTACAATTGCATTTAATAAACCTTTACCACGAACTAGAGTGATCAAGTTATTTCTTTCGGCAATTTCGTTTAATCCTTTTCTTAAAATAATTCCTAAACGTTCCGCATTTTCAGCCAGTTTTTCGTCTTTTACTACTTCTAAAGCAGCAATCGCAACAGCCGCCGCAACAGGATTTCCTCCAAAAGTAGAACCGTGTTGTCCTGGCTTAATAACATTCATGATTTCGTTATTACATAAAACTGCAGAAACTGGGTAAACCCCACCAGAAATTGCTTTTCCTAAAATTAAAACATCTGGTTGCACATTTTCGTGATGAACAGCTAACAATTTTCCTGTTCTTGCAATTCCGGTCTGAACTTCATCTGCAATAAACAATACATTATGCTTTTCGCAAAGTGCTTTCGCTTTCGCTAAATAACCTTCAGAAGGAACATAAACTCCTGCTTCACCTTGAATTGGCTCAACCAAAAATCCAGCAATATTTTTAGATGAATTTAAAGCGTTTTCTAGCGCTTCCAGATTATCATATTCAATTTTAATAAATCCGTCTGTAAAAGGTCCGAAGTTTTTACGAGCCGTTTCATCATTAGAAAATGAAATGATGGTTGTCGTTCTTCCGTGAAAATTATTCTCACACACAATAATCTGCGCTTGATTTTCTGGAATTCCTTTTACTTCATAAGCCCATTTTCTAGAAATCTTTAAAGCTGTTTCAACCGCCTCTGCTCCTGTATTCATTGGCAGTACTTTATCGAAACCAAAATATTTCGTTACGTATTCTTCGTAGTTTCCTAATTTATCATTGTAAAAAGCACGCGAAGTCAAAGTCAGTTTTTGAGCTTGTTCCACCATTGCATTCACAATTTTTGGATGGCAATGCCCTTGATTAACTGCAGAATAAGCAGATAAAAAATCGTAATATTTCTTTCCGTCAACATCCCAAACATATACGCCTTCTCCGCGTTCTAAAACGACAGGAAGCGGATGATAATTATGAGCTCCATATTTGTTTTCTTTTTCAATCAAAACTTCAGATTTTGACGAAAGTGTTTTTTCTGTACTTATCATAATATGCTTTTTATTTCTACAAAAATATCAAAATTAAATTAAAAAAAGGCATTAGAATTAAATTTTGACTTATAAATAACAAATTACAAGTCAAAACATATATTTTTTAACCATAAAAAAGATAAATTCCCTTTAACAGAAATATACTTTTATGAATGTTTATTAAAAAAAATAATTACTTTTATGAATCACAAAACGTAATTTTTAAAACGATTTTTTACTGCATGGAATTATTAGACGAATTTGATATTAGCATTATTAAAGAATTAGAAAAAGACGGAAGAATGGCTTTTTCTGCCATAGCTGCTAATTTAAAAATATCAAATACGATGGTGCATCAGCGTATTAACAGAATGATTGAACAAGGTGTAATTGGCGGAATCAAACCGATTATTCAAGAAAAAAAAATAGGCTACGATTGGGCTTCTTTCACAGGAATTACTTTGAACAAAGATTCGGATTCTGATCGTATTATTGAAGCGCTAAAAGAGATTCCAGAAATCACAGAATGCTATTATGTAACGGGTTCGTTTACGCTTTACATCAAAATCATTGCCAAAAATCACGAACACATGCGCCGCATTCTTTACGAAAAAATCGACGGAATTCCAGGCATTGCCAAAACCGATTCTATTGTAGAACTGGGCTGCGCCTTTAAGCGAAATATATCGTTATAAAGAAGAAAAACAGTCTTTTAAATATTCGTTACAAACCTCACAAGAATTTAGTTGTGAGGTTTTTTTGTAACATAATATTTCTGATATTTGTTAAAAATTGAAGAAATCATGAAAAATAGCATAATCATTTTATTCAGTGCAATCTTATTTTCCAATCTTATGAATGCGCAATTAAAACCAGTAAAATATACCGAAGGAAGTCAGCAGTTGAATGGCTTATTTATAAAATCTGCTAAAAAAAGTGCCAATAATCCTGGGATCTTGCTTTTGCCAGCTTGGCTCGGAATTGACAATGCCTCAAAAGGAATCGCTGAAGAATTATCTAAGCTAGGTTATCACGTTTTTATCGCAGACATTTATGGCGAAGGAAACTATCCTAAAAATACTGGAGAAGCGGGAAAACAAGCTGGTTACTACAAACAAAATTATGAAGCTTATCAAAAAAGAATTGATATTGCTTTGCATGAACTTATAAAACTAGGAGCCAATGCCGATAACATTGTTGCTATTGGCTATTGTTTTGGCGGAACTGGAGTTTTAGAAGCTGCTAGAGGCGATTTAAAACTTAAAGGTATCGCTTCATTTCATGGCGGTTTAGGAAAAGATGCCAGCAGAAAAACAGAAACCATTAATACAAAAGTTTTAATCTGTCATGGCGCTGATGATCCGTTTGTTTCTAAAGACGAAATTGCTTCATTCCAACAAGAAATGCGCGACGCTAAAGCTGATTGGCAAATGATTTATTATGCAAACTCTGTACACTCTTTTACAAATCCTGAAGCTGGAAATGATAATTCTAAAGGTGCGGCCTACAATCCTGTTGCAGCAAAAAGATCGTTTGATCATTTACAGCTCTTTTTAAATGAAGTTCTGAAAAAATAAACCAAAAACTACCTAGAAAACAAACCAAAATAAACCAATGTCACACAGTAAAATTAGAGAAGATAAAACCTGTCTGAATTGCAGGCACGTTGTTGAACAAAAATTCTGTCCTAATTGCGGGCAGGAAAACAGCGATTCGAGAAAGACTTTTCATCATTTATTTGTACACTTTTTTGAAGATTTAACGCACTATGAAAACGCATTTTGGAAAACCATCAAAAATCTACTTTTTAAGCCTTCAACACTAACTAAAGAATATCTTTCAGGAAAGCGTTTGTCTTATCTGGCTCCTGTTCGTCTTTATATCTTTATCAGTTTTATTACTTTTCTTTTAATTGCTTTATTTCCAAATAATCTAACGGATGAGCTAACAAAAAATGAGAAGGAAATTACAACCAGTTTTGAAAAAGAAACTGCAAAAGAAAAGGAGAGCTGGAAAGAAAAATCATATTTAAAATCGAAAGTAGTGGACAAGTCCTATTTTCAATTGAAACCAATGAAAGAAATCGATTCAATTCAGAAATATGGAAAGGAAAGCGAAAAATTAAATGCAACCTCGTATTGGTTCTATGAAAAAGCCGTTCATGTGACTGAAAAATATACCAAAAAAGAAATCATTATAAAATTCATAGAATCGTTCTTTCATAATCTACCCAAAATCCTATTTATAATTATGCCGTTTTTCGCATTCTTTTTATGGCTGTTTCATAGCAAGAAAAAATGGTATTATTTTGATCACGGCATTTTTACGCTTCATTATTTTTCGTTTCTGCTTTTGATATTTCTCATTATGTTTATAATTGACAGAGGTATTGGGCTTTTTGGAAAAGATAGTCCGTTGTTATATATCTCTGCCATTACCAATTTTGCAGGAACCATCTGGATGTGTTATTATTTTTATCCTGCACATCATCGTTTTTATGGCGAATCGAGAATAGTGTCATTTGTTAAAAGTGTATTGCTTTTTATAATAAACTCACTATTTATCCTATTTTTACTCACTTTATACGTTCTTTACACATTTATTAATTTACACTAACTATAGGAATGAAAAAATTACTCCTTTTATTACTAGTTGTTTCTGCGTATTCTTGTAAAACCGCGCAGTCAACAGCATCTAAAGACAATTCGGATCCAACGAAATATGTTAAAGCTATCAGCGAAAAAGACTTAAAGAAAATGCTTTATACTATCGCTTCTGATGAAATGGAAGGCCGCGAAACAGGTTCTCAAGGACAGAAAAAAGCGGGTCTTTACATGATTGAGCAATACAAAAAAAGTGGCGTGTCTTTTCCAAAAGGAGCATCAAATTACTACCAGCCTGTTCCTGCAACATTTATGAATGCAAAACGCAATCAGAACCTTCCAGATTCAGAAAACATCTGGGCATATATTGAAGGTACAGAAAAACCAAATGAAGTTTTAGTAATTTCTGCGCACTACGATCACGTAGGTATTAAAGATGGCGAAGTTTACAACGGAGCTGACGATGATGGCTCTGGAACTGTAGCCGTTATGGAAATGGCTAAAGCTTTTGCTAAAGCGAAAAAACAAGGACACGGACCAAAACGTTCTATCTTGTTTCTTCATGTAACTGGTGAAGAGCACGGTTTACACGGATCGCGTTTTTATTCTGAAAATCCATTGTTTCCAATCGCAAATACAATTGCAGATATCAATATTGACATGATCGGACGTCGCGATGTGGAGCATTCAAACACAAACAATTATGTGTATGTTATTGGTGCAGACAGATTATCTTCTGACTTGCACAATGCTGTCGTTTCTCAAAATGACAAATACATTAAAATGGACTTAGATTTTAAATTTAATGATCCGAAAGATCCAAACCATTTCTACGAGCGTTCTGACCACTATAACTTTGCAAAACACGGTATTCCATCTGTTTTCTTCTTTAACGGAGTTCACGAAGATTACCACGGAAAAGACGATACTCCAGAAAAAATTGAATACGATGCTTTAACAAAAAGAACGAAACTTGCTTTTGTACTAGCTTGGGATTTGGCTAATAGAGCAGAGAGACCGGTGGTTGATAAGAAATAATTCTAAGGGGCTAAGCTTCTGAGCTGCTAAGGTTCTAAGTTTTCTCTTAGTGATTAAAAAAAAATGGATGAGATAAATCTCATCCATTTTTTATGTTTTTAATTTTATAAACTTTGAAGCTTACATTCTTAGCAGCTTTAAAAAAACTTAGAAGCTCAGAAGCTTAGCATCTTAGAACCTTTCAATTAATCATTCATCGAAATCAAAAACTCTTCATTATTCTTCGTTTTCTTGAAACGGTCGTTTACGAAGTCCATAGATTCTACTGGGTTCATATCTGATAAATATTTACGCATAATCCACATTCTTTGCAATGTCTTTTCGTCTAATAATAGGTCGTCGCGACGTGTACTAGAAGATGTAAGATCGATTGCTGGGAAAATACGTTTATTGGCTATCTTACGGTCTAATTGTAATTCCATGTTACCCGTTCCTTTAAATTCTTCGAAGATCACTTCGTCCATTTTAGAACCTGTTTCTGTTAATGCAGTTGCGATGATACTTAAAGATCCGCCGTTTTCTACATTTCTAGCCGCTCCAAAGAAACGTTTTGGTTTTTGTAATGCATTCGCATCAACACCTCCACTTAATACTTTTCCAGATGCTGGCTGAACGGTGTTGTAAGCTCTTGCTAAACGAGTAATAGAATCTAATAAAATCACTACATCGTGACCGCATTCTACCAAACGTTTTGCTTTTTCTAATACAATGTTGGCAATTTTTACGTGTTCTTGCGGCTCTCTGTCGAAAGTTGAAGCGATAACTTCACCGCGAACACTTCTTTGCATATCTGTAACCTCCTCTGGACGCTCGTCAATAAGAAGAACAATCAAATAAACTTCAGGATGATTGGCAGCAATTGCATTTGCAATATCTTTAAGTAACATTGTTTTACCCGTTTTAGGCTGTGCAACGATCATACCACGCTGACCTTTACCTATTGGTGAAAACAAATCTATAATTCTTGTTGAAATAGAACTGCCTTTTTCGGCTAGTTTAAATTTTTCTGAAGGGAAAACTGGTGTCAAGTGTTCGAAAGAAACTCTGTCACGAACGACTTGCGGATCGTGTCCGTTAATTTTTAACACACGAACCAATGGAAAAAACTTCTCACCTTCTTTAGGAGGACGAACCACTCCTTTTACAGTATCTCCGGTTTTTAGACCAAATAATCTGATTTGTGAAGTTGATAAATAAATATCATCTGGAGAAGCTAAATAATTATAATCTGATGAACGTAAAAATCCGTAACCGTCTGGCATCATTTCTAAAACGCCTTCACTTTCAATAATTCCGTCAAATTCAAAATCTGAATCTCTGAAGTTATTATTGTTCTTTTTATTCTTGTGGTTAGGGTTTTGATTGTTATGATTTCCGTTTCCATTGCCATTCCCACTCTGATTTTGGTTCTGATTCGGGTTTTGATTTTGGTTCTGGCTCGAATTTTTATTCTGATTCGGATTGATCTTTTTTGCAGGAGCAATTTGTGGAGTTTTTTCAGCTGTTTCGGCTGTTGGCTCAGAAACTATTGATTCTGACGGAGCTGCTTCTGCAACTTCTTCATTAGCAACCACTTCTTTTACAATTTCTTTCTCCTTTTTCAGCGCTACTTTCTTTTCGTATGCCTGTTTGTTAAATTTTACAACTTTAGGCTCTTTTTTTGCAGCTGTTTTATTTTCCTGTACTGCTTCAGTTGCCGTTTCTGCAATTGGCTGAACTGTTTCAGCAGTATCGTTATTTTGAACAGTTTCCTCTACTTTATCAAATTCTAAAACAGGAGTATTTTTGGTATTTGCTGCTTTTGGTTTTGCTGGCGCGATTCTAGCGCGTTTCGGTTTTTCTTCTTTGGCTTCAGAAACTGCTGTTGTTTGAGGAGCTTCAGCTGGTGCATTAGATGCTTCTTGGTGTGCTAAAATCTGACTAATTAAAGTCTCTTTTTTGACACCAGTAATCTTTATTGTTTTAGCTAACTTAGCTATTTCTTGAAGCTCAGCAAGCTTCATTTCTTTTAATGCAGAAATATCAAACATGAATGTTCTATGAATTTAATTATTTTAAGGAATACTGTAAAAAGAATAGGTAGATAATTAATTTGAATTGACCGCAGTATGAAGTGCTTACGGTATTATGATGCAATAATACGAATAAAATTTTATCATACAATAGTATTTTAAAAAAAGAAAATATATTTTTGTAAAACATTTTTAGGCCATGATACAAAGAATTCAAACTGTATATTTATTTCTAGCTTTTGCTGCAACTGGCATTTTAATGCTTTTTGTTCCGCTTTGGACAACTAGTGCAGGAAAGCCATTCTTTTTTATGCAGGATCAGCTTTATGCTTTTATATTAGGTTTAACAACTATGCTTAGTATTATCAGTATAATTTCATTTAAAAAGAGACAAAATCAGTTTGTGCTAAACAGACTGAATATAATATTAAATTTAATTTTATTAGGATTATTTGTATATCGATCACTAAATTTATCTGGAGAGGCAGAAGTCTCTGAGAAAGGTATTGGGATGTTCATGCCGATTGTTGCTATCGTGTTATTAGTTTTAGCTAATAAGGCCATCAAAAAGGACGAAGATCTTGTAAAATCTGTTGATCGTTTGAGGTAAACCTATAAACTTAGTTTATTTTGTGCGAAGAAAAACCCGAATCTATATTCGGGTTTTTTTTATGCCCTATTGTATTATAAATCAAACCTAAAGAGCATAATAAAAATCTGTTTACGTCATAAATTTGCATTTTCAAATTCAAACAATCATGACACCAAAAATAAGGATTCATCTTGCAGATGACCATCAGGTACTCATTGATGGTCTTTCAAACCTACTGCAAACCGTGTCAAACTTTGAGGTGGCAGGAACTTCATTAGACGGAACTACTGTTTATGACGATGTTGTAAATGACAAAGCCGATGTTTTGATTCTAGACATCAGCATGCCTAAAAAAGACGGCATTGAAACCCTTAAGGAATTTAACGAAAAACAACTGCCTTGCAATGTCATTATTTTATCCAGCTACGATGATCTCAAAATCATTAAAGAGGTAATGAAATTAGGCGCAAAAGGCTATTTGACCAAAAATTGTGCTGGCGAAAACATTATTGAAGCTGTCGAAGCTGTTTATCAAGGTCAGGAATACTTTAGCGATGCCGTAAGACAAAAAATCTTCAACACCTTCAAAGACAATCCGAAACTTAACCCTAATGCCATTATAGAGAATCCGCTTTTGAGTCCGCGAGAGCTTGAAATCATTATTTTGATTGCCTTAGAATACAGCGGAAAGGAAATCAGCGAAAAACTCTTTATCAGCGCTCATACTGTTGAAACGCATCGCAAAAACATTATGAAGAAACTGAATATTAAAAGCACAATAGGTTTGGTAAAATATGCGCTCAAAAACAATTTGATTAATCCTTAAAAATCCCTCTAATGTTTCGTTTCAATTTTCTTATCTCTTTGCTATTGCTTTTTGCCGTTAAAAGCACCAGCATTGCACAGCCAAATGATAGAATAAACGCAAGGGCGGCACAGACAGAGATAAGCAGTGTAAGCAAACCAAATCACATTAGCAAAACAGAACAGCTTCGAAATAAAAAAGTCGTTAGCTTATCTATAATACTTATCGTTATCATTTTTCTTTTATTTTACTTTTTATACCAAAACAATAAACTAAAACAAAAAATAAAAAGAAAGGATACGAAACAAAAAATCCTTCTCAACATTATCAATTCTAGCATTGATTCTCAAGAGATAGAGCGTAAAAAAATTGCTTCTTTTCTGCATGACAATATCAATTCGCTCTTATCTTCTGCGGGATTACATTTAAATACTTTTACAGCGCAGCACGATATAAAATCAAACGAAATACAGAAAGCAAAAACCATTCTGTCTGAAGCACATGAACTTTTACGAGACATGTCACACGATCTTGTTCCGTCACTTTTGGTTCGTTTTGGATTAATTTATGCGTTAGAAGATTTATGCGAAAAGAACTCCAATTCGGCAATCGAATTTGCGTTTTCAAGTGCTATTCCAACTAGTAGAAGATATATTGAAAAATTCGAAATGAAGATCTATTTTATTGTCAGCGAATTGTTCAGCAACATTACCAAACATAGCAATGCAAAAAAGGCAAAACTTTCTTTGACCGAAAAAGAAAATCAGTTAATCCTGCTCATTCATGATGACGGAATTGGTTTTAAAACCCAAAAATTAAACGATGCAGAAGGTTTCGGCTTAAACAGAATTAGAGCCCGAATTAAAAAATATAAAGGAACTTTATCTATCGTTTCCAAAGAAAATCTGGGAACTAAAATAAAAATCCAGATTCCGCTGCCACACTAATTACTTCACTCCTATTTCAACAATTTCTAAATCTTTGATTTTATCGTCATCAATTACAAAGCGAAGCATGGTTCTTACCTTATGAAAACCGCTTTTTCCCGCCGCACCTGGGTTCATGTGCAATAAATTGTTCTTTTTATCAAACATGACTTTCAAAATATGCGAATGTCCGCAAATAAATAATTTAGGCGGATTCAGAGCCAATTCTTCCCTAACATTTTGATTGTATTTTCCTGGATAACCTCCAATATGCGTAATCCAAACAGAAACATTTTCACATGAAAAACGATTGTTTAACGGAAATTCTAATCTCGCTTTTGCGTCATCGATATTTCCGTAAACCGCTCTGAGAGGCTTTAGTTTTTTAATGGTATCGGTTACCGTCAAATCTCCGATATCTCCAGCATGCCAGACTTCATCTGCCTGAGCAACATATTTTAAAATGGTATCGTCGATATGACTGTGAGTATCGGAAAGCAGTAGGATTTTTTTCATTCTAAGGTTCTAAGTTGCTAAGATACTAAGATTCTAAGTTTTTTCTGCCACGAAGGCACGTAGTCGCAAAGTTTTTTTGTAGAGACGCACCGCAGTGCGTCTAACATTTGGATTGGAAAACGATTAATGTAAATATTTTTTTGTCTTTGCGCCTTTGTGGCAAAACCATTCTGAGCGTTAGACACACTGCAGTGTGCCTCTACAATGAAAAATAAAAAACTTTGTGCCTTCGCGACTTTGTGGCAAAACCAATCTAGCGTGAGACGCACTGCGGTGCGACTCTACAATCCAAAACACAAAAAAACCTTTGTTACTTTGTCACTTTGAACCTTTGCCACCTAAAAGAAAAACCTTAGAACCTTAGCATCTCAGAATCTTAGCATCTTAAAAAAAACCTTTGTACCTTTGCCTCTCAGAACCTCTGTCCCTTAAAATGAGATATTTTATTCAATTCGCTTATAACGGAACCCATTATCATGGCTGGCAAATACAGCCAAACGCTTCTTCAGTTCAGGAAACTTTAAATAAGGCTTTTTCGGTTTTACTAAATGAAACTATCAGCATTATGGGTGCTGGAAGAACTGACAGTGGTGTTCATGCAAGCGAAATGTACGGGCATTTTGATACAGAAAAAACCTTAGATATTCCGGTTTTAATTCATAAACTGAATTCGTATTTACCAAAAGATATTGCGATTTTTGACATTATACTCGTTCACGATGATGCGCATTGCCGATTTGATGCGACAAAGCGAACGTATGAATATCATATCAATACCGTTAAAAATCCGTTTTTACAGGAATTGAGCTGGTATGTCACGCAGAAATTGGATGTTGAATTAATGAATGAAGCGGCTCAGCTCTTATTAAAACATACTGATTTCGAATGTTTTTCGAAAGTTCATACTGATGTCAATACATTTGATTGCACGATTTTTGAGGCATACTGGAAACAAGAAAATGGAAAACTGGTTTTTACCATTTCAGCAAATCGTTTTTTAAGGAATATGGTTCGCGCGATTGTTGGCACTTTGATCAATATCGGTTTAAAGAAAATTTCTTTAATAGATTTTGAAAATATCATTGCCAGCAAAAGCAGAGAAAAAGCAGGATTTTCGGTTCCTGCACATGGTTTATATTTAACCAAAATAGTGTATGATTACATAAATAGCCCTGATTGAAGTGAAAAGCTTTTTTGAAAAAAATATAGTTTTTGTGTTTTGATAAAGCGACCAACGGAAGCTCTTAGCAAAACAGTACAAAAACATATTTTTGAAAAAAACTTGTAACGGAAAGCAGGAAACAGCTCCTAAAAATAAATGAAAGCAAAAGCATTCGATACTGGATTATTCAAACGAATATTAAAATATACGCGTCCTTATAAATGGCGTTATTATGGCGTTATCCTATTTGCCATTTCGCTGTCTATCTTCGCTGCACTTCGTCCTTATTTATTAAAAGAAACGGTCGATGGTTACATCAAAACTCATGATAAAATGGGGTTGTTGATGTACATCATTTTGATGGGCGTGGTTTTGCTGATGGAGGTTTTTTCGCAATTCTATTTTGTTTATTGGGCAAACTGGCTCGGGCAGGATATTGTAAAAGATATTAGAACGAAACTTTTCAAGCACATTTTGAGTTTCAGAATGAAATATTTTGATTTGGTTCCAGTTGGACAACTTGTTACGCGTGCTGTTTCGGATATTGAGTCGATTGCGCGAATTTTCAGCCAAGGTTTGTTTATGATTATAAGCGATTTGATGAAAATGGTTGTAGTCTTGATTTTTATGTTTTACATGAACTGGAAACTGACCTGGATTGTTATCGTTGCAATGCCTATTTTGGTTTACATTACTAGAATTTTTCAGCGTAAAATGCAGGTTGCTTTTGAAGAAGTACGAACACAGATTGCTAATATGAACTCGTTTGTGCAGGAACGTGTTACGGGAATGAAAATCGTACAGCTTTTTAACCGCGAAAAAATAGAAGCCGAAAACTTTAAAGAAATCAATAACAAACACAGAGTCGCTTGGATTAAAACCATTTTATACAACTCGATCTTCTTCCCGATTGCCGATATTATTTCGTCTATTACTTTAGGTTTGGTTGTGGTTTATGGCGGATTCCGAATATTAAACGGTGATCATTTTACGACTTTTGGAGATTTGTTTTCATATACGATGTTTATCGGAATGCTGTTTAATCCATTAAGACAAATTGCGGATAAATTTAATGAGATGCAATTGGGAATGATTGCGGCCAATCGTGTTTTTGATATTATCGACACTCAAGATCACATTCAGGATACAGGAACAATTGAAGCTCCAGTTTTTAACGGAAAAATTGATTTCAAAGACGTTCGCTTCAGTTATATACCAGAAGAAGAAGTTATAAAAGGAATTGACTTATCGGTTTCGGCTGGACAGACTATTGCCATTGTTGGTTCGACAGGTGCAGGAAAATCTACGATTATTAATTTACTGAATCGTTTTTACGAAATTAACAGCGGTACGATTTGCATTGACGGAGAAAATATCGAAAATTATACTTTGGCTTCGTTAAGAAAACAGATTGCTGTCGTTCTGCAAGATGTATTTTTGTTTGCCGATACGATTTATAATAATATCACTTTGCATAATCCAGAAATTACGAGAGATAGAGTAATTGATGCTGCGAAGAAAATTGGCGTTCATGATTTTATTATGAATCTGCCCGATAATTATGATTTTGATGTAAAAGAGCGCGGTGTTATGCTTTCGTCTGGACAAAGACAGTTGATTGCTTTTTTACGTTCGTATGTAAGTAATCCGAGTATTTTAATTTTGGACGAAGCGACTTCTTCTATCGATACGTATTCTGAAGAAATGATTCAGCGCGCAACAGAAACGATTACAAAAGGAAGAACTTCGATTATTATTGCGCACAGATTAGCAACAATTGTAAATGCAGATAAAATTGTGGTGATGGATAAGGGATTAATTGTTGAACAAGGAACGCATCAGGAATTATTGCAAAAAACTGATGGGTACTATAAAAATTTATATGACTCGCAATTTGCCGTGGCAAATTAAGTCATGATGATACTTTTTGAAATTTAGAATAAAAAATATTACTTCTCGACGCGCGTTCTTAATATACGTCATTGTTTCGATTCTGATTACCGTTTTATCTGTTTATATTTTAAGTAATCTTATTACTGATCTTACAGAAAAAGCGAATGAAGATGCATCGTTGCGTACTTTAGTTAAAAAACAGGAATTCATGTCTCAGGAATTTTCAAAATTTCTGGAGCAGGAAAAAAAGATAGCGCATGTTCTAAAAATAAGCAACTCCAATAATCTTGATAATAATCTGCAGCTTATGTCTCAGCTGCAAGACAACAGCAGATTGGTCGAGAATACTTGGTTTCAGATTAATGAAAACCCTATTCAGTACGGGAACAAAACTATCTCAGATGAAACCAAAAATGATATAAAAGCTTTTCTTCTGCAGCAAAATAAAAAGGCGCAGCATGTAAGTATTGTTGTTCGTCAGGGAAAAGAATTGGTTTGGCGTATTTACTTCAAACTGATTTCAGATGATAATACTGTTGTCAAATATGGTTATGACATTAATTTAAGATTGCTGCATACTTATTTTTCTAAAACAGACAAAACGGCTTCCAACTATGCTTTTGTTTTTGATAAAAAAGGAACATGCCTTTATCATCCAGAAGCCGCTTTTATTGGAAAAAACATTTTTAAGATTTCGTCATTTAATCCTTGTGACACTATTTTTAGAGAAAAAGATGATTTTGTAAAAAGAGTTACAATGTCTGAGTTTTTGAAACTCGATGTAATACGTTTTACCCAAAAACTGGATGTTAAAAATTCTAATTGGTTTATCTCCGTTAATTTTCCGAAAATCTTTGTAGACGAAAATGTAGCGATTATTAAAAGATATTCGACTTTAACCTATTCGATTACGACTATAATGTTGTTATTGATTTTTTATCTTTTCTCTTATGCCAACAGGCGTGCCTACCGAGAAAAAGGTATTGCGATAAAAGAGAAAAATAAGCTCTTGGTCGAAAACGAAAAAATCATCAAAGAAAAAGCGCTAATCCAGTTACAGCAATTAAAAGAGCAGATTAATCCGCACTTTTTATTTAATTCGCTCAACTCCCTTTATATGCTTATAGGAAGTGATATTAAAGTGGCGCAGAAATTTACATTAAACTTATCTCGCATTTATCGTTATTTAATTGATCCGCCAGAAAAGAACGTTGTTCCTCTGAAGGACGAACTTTTATTTATCGAAAAATACATCTTTTTACAGCAGACTCGTTTTAAAGACGAATTATTCTTTTCTATAGAAATCGAAAACGAAACTGCTTTAAACAAACACATCCCCTATCTATCTTTTCAGATTGCGGTAGAAAATGCTATTAAGCATAATACTGCCACTCAGGAAAGTCCCTTAACTACAAAAATCCTGATTCAAGAAAACCAGGTAATCATTAGCAACAATCTCCAGAAGAAATTGGCTGCAGAACCGAGTACTAAATTTGGGTTAAACTACCTAAAGAGTATTTACAACTATTATTCAAAAAACGATTTTAAGACATCAGAAAAAGATGGCTATTTTGTTTGTATTCTTCCATTAATAAACATTCACTCCTAAAAAAAAGCCACTCACTCCTTTTTGTTTTTTTCCTTAACTAAAATAAAATAGTTTCGGATCGAAAATTAACCTAAACTTAACATCTGATGAAGGAAAAGTCATTCCTGCATAATTTGGTAACAATTTGCATACTTTTATTATTATTATCACCGCTTACTGTTCAATCTCAAAAGGAAAAGAAGAACAAAAAAGAAGATACAACTGAAATTAAAAAAGATTCTACCGATTCTAAAAAAGGTAAAAAATATGGTGACCTTGTAAAAAAGGGCGTTGTCAAAAAAGGACTTTTCAATATTATTCAGGTTAAAACCGATGTTTATTTTGAAATTCAAGACAGTTTATTCCAAAGAGAGTTTTTAGTTGTAAACAAATTATCTCAAGTTCCTTTTCAAGTAAACGAAGCTGGTTTAAATAAAGGAATGAATTATGAAAACAAGATTATCAGTTTTTATAAAGATACCATTGCAAAGAAAGTTTGGGTAAAATCGTATGTGCCAAAAGTTTCTTCTCCAAAAGAAGATGCCATTACACAATCGGTTCAAAATAATTTTGCCGAATCGATTATTGAAGTTTTTGATATTGAAACAAAAAATAATGATTCGACAGCTGTTGTAATTAAAGTAAATAAGATTTTTGACGGAAAACAAAAAAGCTTCAATGATGTTTTGAGCAACATTGGTTTTGGCGGTTCGGTAAAATCTGAGCTTTCTTATATTGAAGGTTTAAAATCTTTTCCAAAAAACATTGTGGTAAAATCGCAGCTGACTACTTCTGTTAGCGAAGGCGGTCCTGCATTATCTGTAACTCTTGGTGTTACAAGCAATATTATTTTATTGGATAAAACTCCTATGAAACCTCGTTTTTCTGATAATAGAATTGGTTTCTTTACAGAAAAACACTGGTATTTTGCCGACTCTCAGCAGGCAATGCTTGAAAAAGAATTAATAACACGCTGGCGTTTAGAACCTAAAAAGGAAGACGAAGAGCGTTATTTAAAAGGTGAATTAGTAGAGCCGAAAAAACCAATCGTTTATTACATCGACCCGTCTACTCCAAAACAATGGAGAAAGTATATTATTGATGGCGTACACGATTGGCAGGCAGCTTTTGAAAAGGCAGGATTTAAAAATGCCATTATCGCAAAAGAACCTACTGAACAAGATTTGGATTTTGATATTGACGACGTACGCTATTCTGTAATTACGTATGCTGCATCTCCAAAATCAAACGCTATGGGACCTTCTGTGGTTGACCCAAGAAGCGGTGAAATTATCGAATCTGATATTATCTGGTGGCATAATGTTATGACTTCGCTTCAAAGTTGGATGCGTATTCAGACTGGCCCAATCGATCCGAAAGCTCGCGGAAATAAATTTAGTGACGAACATATGGGAGAGGCAATTCGTTTTGTTTCTTCTCACGAAGTTGGTCATACTTTTGGTTTGAAACATAATATGGGTTCTTCTTTTGCTTATGATGTTGAATCATTGCGTTCTAAAGAATTTACAGCAAAAATGGGCGGAACTGCTCCGTCTATTATGGATTACGCACGCTACAATTATGTGGCTCAGCCAGAAGACAATGTAACGGTTATTACTCCAAAAATTGGAGAATATGATAAATATGCTATTGAATGGGGTTACAGATGGTATTCGCCTAACGAAAACGAGACAGCAAAACTAAACGCCTTAATTACAAAACATCAAAATGACCCCATTTATTTCTATGGCCAGCAGCAGGAAAATATCGTTGATCCGCGTTCGCAATCAGAAGATTTAGGAAATGATGCCGTAAAAGCAAGCGAATACGGTTTAAAAAACCTTAAACGTGTTGTCGAGAATATCTTAAACTGGACTTACGATAAAGATCAGTCTTATTATGAAACAGGAAAATTGTACATCGGCACGATCGGTCAATGGCAATTGTACAATCGTCACGTAATGAATAATATTGGTGGGGTTTATTTGAATGAAACGGTTCACGGAGATAACAAACAAAGCTATATTCCAGTTTCTGCTGAGATGCAGAAAAGGGCTGCCGATTATTTAGCTAAAAATGTACTTACGATTCCGCAATGGCTATTTTTCAATGACATTTTAGACAAAACAAATCCGCTGAAAGATTCTCCTCTTGGACCTTACGAATATACTCCGTATACACTTTCGAGAGAATTACAATATAGTATTCTGTATGATTTATTGAGCGATGATCGTTTGCTGAGAATGACTGAAAATGAATTGTATCAGCGAAATAAATCCAAAGATCCCGTTTTTACCGTAAATGATTTGCTTAAAAAAATGCACCAAAGCGTTTTTGCTGCAACAATTGCCAATAAATCATTATCGATTCTGGAGCGTATGACACAAAAGAATTACGTAGATGTTTTAATTGTTTCGACCAATAAATTATTTGAAAAAACAGATGCTAAGAAACTATTAGATATTCAGCAGACTTTAAATATGCCTCATTTGTGCACGTATTTAGATAATGCCCACATGGCAAAAAACATTAATCAATCTTCTTTAAAAAGAGTTACAGAAGTGACTTCAGATAAAAAAGGAGAATTAAATAAAGTGCTTCAATTATTAAAAACTAAAAAGAACACAGGAAACCAATCTACCCAAAACCATTACCGCGATTTGATCCAACGAATCGAAAAAGCTCTAAATAACACAACCTTTTAATACACAACCCAAAAACATGAAGAAAATTTTACAAGCCTTACTGCTGTTCCTGGCCATCGCAGGATATTCGCAGGAAACCCGAACCATCTCGGGAATTATTCTAGATGAAAATGATCACCAGCCTATTCCTGGAGCTTCGATTTTTGTTGAAAACAATTCTATCGGAAGCAAAACATCACAATCAGGAATTATTCAGAGTGAAAGCATCGGAACTACAACAGATTTTGATGGAAAGTTTCAATTAAAAATAGGAAAAAAAGTTTCTGCTTTGAGAATCACTTTCATGGGATATCAGCCTTATACCCTTGAATTGTCTGCTCAAAAAGAATATACAATCAACTTAAAATCTGAGGTTGCAAAACTTCAGGAAATTGTGGTAACTGGATACCAAAAAATTGAAAAGAGAAAACTGACAGCTGCGATTACAAAAGTAGATATGGCTTCTATTCAGCAAGCTGGGGTTTCTAGTATCGACCAATTGTTAGTTGGACAAGTTGCTGGAGTTGCAGTTACTACACCATCAGGAGCGCCTGGAGCAGCTGCAAAAATCAGAATTAGAGGTACAGCTTCTTTAAACGGCTCTCAAGATCCTTTATGGGTTTTAGACGGACTTCCATTAGAGAATAATGATGTTCCTAAAAACTACGATAAAGACAATATCGATGTTCTAAACAACTACTCTATCGCTGGTTTAAATCCAGATGATATTAAAGACATTACCATCTTAAAAGATGCGGCGGCAACAGCTATTTATGGTGCTCGTGCAGCAAATGGTGTAATTGTGGTTACAACCAAAAAAGGAAAAAGCGGTAAAATGTCTATTAGTTTCAACACGAACACATTTATTACGTTAAGACCAGAAATGTCAAAATTAAATTTGATGAATTCAAATCAAAAAGTTGATTTTGAACTTGGTTTGGCTAGCCGTGCTGATTTGACTTACAGAGACACCGGTGGTGATGTTGCTCGTATCCTGAATGGAGCGAATGAATTAGACGCATACAGAACCGGTGGATTCTCTTCTTTGAGTCCGCAAACACAGCAATCAATTAATAGTTTAAGAGGAATTAATACCAACTGGGGTAACTTATTATACCAAACTGCAATTAATACGCAGCATGGTTTAAGCTTATCTGGAGGTGGCGAAAGATCAGATTACTATTTCTCTTTAGGATACTATGATGAAAAAGGAACTACTATTGGAACGGGCTTAAAACGTTACAACTTAACTTTAAAAAACAATTTTGAAATAACTGATAAATTTAAAGTTGGTGTTGGAATTTTTGGTTCTGAAAACAAAACTACTTCTTATATCACAGATACAAGCGGTTTTACCAATCCTGCTAATTATTCAAGAAACGTAAATCCTTATTTGACTCCTTACAATGCTGACGGAAGCTACAAATATGATCCAGACATCGCTGGTTATTCTGATATTTATGTTCCTTTCAACTTCATCGAAGAAAGAAACAACACTTCTTACGATTTAAAAACTAGAGCAATTAAGGCTATATTAGACGCTGAATATAAAATTACAAAAGACTTAAAAGTAACCAGCCAATTAGGTTTACAGTTAGACAACAGCTCAAGCGAAAAATTTGCTGGGAAAGAAACTTACTTTACAAGAAGAACAAAAGAACAAACACGTTATTACAAAGACGGAAAATACAATTATTTCCTTCCTACTGGCGGTATTATTCAAAATTCAAACACCGACTTCTTTCAATATAACCTAAAAACAATGGTTAATTATAGCAAGACTTTGGGTGAAAAACATGAAATTGAAGCAATGGTAGGTAATGAGTTGAGAAGAACTTACGCTACAAGTATTGCTACAAAAGGTTTTGGTTTTGACGAAAACACATTGACAACACAACAGATTATTTTCCCAAATTCAGATTTTGCAAACAATCCTGAATACAGAACATATACAAAAAACCAGAACGAAAATGCTTTTGCTTCTTTCTACGCAACTGGTTCTTATACTTACGACAGAAAATATAGTTTCTTCGGAAGTGTTAGATATGATGGTTCTGACTTATTTGGTGTAGATCCTAAATACAAATACTTACCGCTTTGGTCTGTATCTGGATCTTGGTTAGTTTCTCAAGAGAAATTCCTTCAAGACAGCAGAGTGATTTCTAATTTAAGACTTCGTTCTTCTTACGGTTTACAAGGAAATATTGATAAAGGAACTTCTCCTTTCGTAGTTGGGAATAACAAAATAACAACTATTTTGCCTGGAACAACAGAGCCAACAATCGTTGTTATAAGCCCACCAAACGATAAATTGCGTTGGGAAAAAACACAAAATACCAACTTTGGTTTAGATTTAGGATTATTCAATAACCGCATCAGCATTGTTACAGATGTTTACGGAAGAAAAAGTACAGACTTAATTGGTATGAGATCTTTACCATTAGAAAATGGTTTTGAGTTTACAAACATGAACTGGGCGCAAGTAAGCAACAAAGGGTATGAAATCGCTATTGCGACAAAAAACATTAACAATCCTAATTTTAAATGGACCACAAACATCAACTTTGCTCATAACAAAAGTAACGTTGACCGTTTAGAAATTCGTGACAACACTTATACGCCAAACCAACAAGGTCACGCTGTAAATGCTGTTTTCGGATTTAAAACAAACGGAATTGATGAAAATGGTTACCCATTATTTGTAAACAAAAAAGGAGAAACTGTAAACGCACAGACTTTCTTTGGTTTATTTGATCCTTATGCAGACTTTTTCCCTGGAGAATTTGCACAATCAAGTTTAACGGCTGCAGAATTTAGAGATTTATTTGTTTATTTAGGCGACAAAGACCCAAAATTTACTGGAGGTATTACCAACACATTTAAAGTTAGCAATTTTGATTTTACAGTTGCAGCAGCTTTCAATTTAAAACAAACTGTAGTTAAAACACCTCCTTACAACGGAACACAAGTAGATAGAGGACAAAACTATACTACAGATATTTTAAATGCTTGGTCGCCAACAAATACATCTTCTAATTTACCTGGAATTACAAGTAAAGATTCTGGAACAGGAGATTCTTATTTAGCGTACTTATGGTTTGCTGGAGGAAATAACATTCCAACATACAACTATTTAGATACATGGGTGAGCGAAATGAGCTATATGAGATTGAGCAGTATGCGTTTAGGTTATACATTCCCTAAAGCTTTCACAGATCAAATTAACATTCAAAGCATCAGATTAAATGTTGAAGCAAGAAACCTATTTGTAGTAGGTTCAGATTTCAAAGGATATTTTGATCCTGAGACATACGGAAACATTTATGCACAGCCAGTTCCTAGATCATTTACTATAGGATGTAATGTAACTTTCTAATACAATTAAAGATGAAAAAATTCTCAAAATATATATTCCTTTTTATTGCTTCAATTGCGGTAAGCAGTTGCGACGAATATCTGGATATCACTCCTGTCGGAAAAGTGATTCCAGAAACTTTAGAACAATTTCGTGCGGTTTTAACAACTGGTTATTCAACATATCCAGAGCACAAAGCATTGACATCTATGCGTACAGACGAATTGACTTTAAATGAAGAAAGCGATCGTACTGTAGGTTACAGAGATATTCATATCTGGAAAGACGGAAACCCAGACCAATTCACCAAAACATTTCCGTACCAAGGTCTATACACTACTATTTTTTATGCGAATGTAGTAATCAATGAAGCTTCAAAAAAAGTAAAAGATTCTCCTGAGAAAGACCAATTAATTGGAGAAGCTTATGCACTAAGAGCCTTAGCTTATTTTGACTTGGTAAATCTTTATGGAAAGCCATACAATGCGGCAACAGCAGCTTCAGACAAAGGAGTTCCGCTAGCTTTAGAAATCGACTTAGAGCAAGCTTTTGTTCCGCAAAGTGTTGAAGTTATTTACAACCAGATTATTTCAGATACTAATGAAGCTGAAAAGTTACTAAATGTAAATTCTCAAACTAAAGGCATAAACTATCGTTTTTCTAAAGTTGCTTTGTATAGCTTTCAAAGCCGAATTTATCTTTACCAGCAGCAATGGCAAAAATCTCTAGATGCTGTCAATAAAGCACTTGCCATAAACAGCAACTTGGTTAATCTAAATTCGACTTCTGTTATTCCAACAAAGTTTGATGCTGCAGAATCTATTTTAGCTATAGAACCTGGCTATACTACCGATATTATGGAATCTTCTTTCGCATCAGCAGATTTAATTAATACTTATAGCAAAACAACAGATTTGCGTTTTCCTCTTTATTTTTCAACTAGCGGAAGCAATTACATAATTAAAAAAGGAAGATTCGACGAGAACAAATGTACTATCAGAACTTCTGAGTTATATTTAACAAAAGCTGAAACGTCTGTAAAATTGAACAATATTGCAGATGCTAAAACAACGGTTTTAAGTTTTGCAAAAAACAGATATTCTGCAACAGGATACGCACAGCTTGAAAGCGAAGTAAACGCGATGAATGCAGCAGATTTAACCAACTTTATTCTAGCAGAAAGACAGCGCGAATTTGTCGTTGAAGGTCAGCGTTGGTTTGATTTAAGAAGAACAACTCAAAAACAGATTGTTCATACCTTAAAAGGAGAAAATTATACTTTGATACAAAATGATCCGCGTTATACTATTATTTATCCAGCAGACGCGAGATTGAACAATCCCAATCTATAATACACCTATTGTTTTTTTTTTAAAGGTTCAGTTTTTACAGCTGAACCTTTTTTTTTATAAAATCCATACAAGAAAATGCACAGTTTATTGCGAATAAGAATTACTGAAATTATCTTTGCAGCATAACCGGTTCAAAATTTCCGTAAAATGAAAATTGCCATTATAGAAGACGAACACCTTGCTTCTAGCTATCTAAAATCGATTTTAGAGCAGCAGGACGTTTTATCGATTGCAGCAATCAGCGTTTTAAAATCGGTAAAAGAAGCGGTTGTTTTTTTTAGCGAAAACAAAGTCGATCTCGCTTTTATGGACATTCATTTAGGCGATGGAAAAAGTCTCGAAATTTTCGAAAAAACCACTATTACCTGTCCAGTAATTTTCATCACCGCTTATGATTCTTATGCTATTTCGGTTTTCAAACATTTTACAATTGACTATCTTTTAAAACCATTTGAAGAAGACGAACTTTTGGAAGCGCTTCAAAAATTCAAAAAAATAAAAGATAGTTTTAACAACAATTCCACACTTCAATCTTTAGTTGCAATAGAAAATCCCGAAAGCAGTAAAATTCAGCGTCATTTCTTAGTAAATCACGGCTATAAAATGATTTCTATTAACGAAAGTGAAATCACTTATTTTTCGGCAACAGGAAAACATCTTTTCATTCATATAATATCAGGAAACAGCTATTTGTACAATAATACCTTAACTGATATTATAAATAGCTTAGATCCTTTTAATTTCTTTAAAGTAAACCGAAAGTATATTGTTACCAGAAACAGCATTAAAGAAGTTGTAAAACATTCTAACCAAAAGATCGAATTGATTTTGACTGTTCCGCCAGCAGAATCTGACGCAATTTTCATCAGTAAAAAGGAAATCAACAATTTCAAAAACTGGCTAGATCAATAATTTAATCATTATTTAGCTATAAATTAATCTTCGTTTCCTAAATTAAAAAACTGCAGAATTCACAAATTGTGATTTAAAATCCGACTAAAAACTGCTAAAAACACTTTAAAACGTTAAATTAGCGTTATAGAAATCATAAAATTGACCTTTCACAATCAGGAAGATAGCAGGAATTTTTGGTTTATTATTTATCTTTGAGAATGTAGAAATCAAATGTAAAAGAAAATGCCACAAAATAGATTTTATCCTGATGAAAAGTTCAAAGAAATAGAAATAAACGCCTCATTACAATTAAGATACGCCATTTCGAACAGAGGTCGATTAATAAGTTTTACAGACGAAATTGAAAACGGCCGCATCCTAAAAGGCGGACTAAGCGACGGATACCCAACTTTCCGTTTTAAAGTCAAAAAAGACGATAAAATCGTTAATAAATATCTCTTCTTATACAAATTAGTTGCTCAATATTTCATTCCCAAAGAATCTGAAGACCAGACATACGTTCTGCACTTAGATTATAATAGGGCTAACGATGACGTACGCAATTTACGCTGGGCAACCAAACAAGAAATGATGGCGCACAGCCGCAAAAGTCCGCGCGTTATCCAAGCCAAAAAGAACTTAATTGAACACAATCTGAAAGCAGACGGACGAAAATTGACCACCACAAAAGTGATGTTAATCAAAAAAATCCTTGCAAGACCAGAACAAAAAACACGTCTTAAAATGATTGCAAAACAATTTGGAGTAAGCGAAATGCAAATCAGAAGAATTGCCAGCGGAGAAAACTGGGGACACGTTAAGATTTAAAAATTTTGTTTCAAGTTTATTTGTTTCAAGTTGTCAGGCTGAGCATCTCGAGACTTCGGGAGAAACCATTCGCATAGAAAATATAATAGCCACAGATTACACAGATTAACACAGATTTAAAAAAATCCTTTTAATCCTAATAATCTGTGGCTTTTTTGGTTCACCACGAATCCACGAATCAATACTATTTTTAATAATTTGTGAAAATTTGTGCAATTTGTGGTTGGATTTTTTTCAAAAGTTTAACCTAAACACCTGTCAGATTGAACGTTACAACACTTCGAAAGGAGCCATTCAAATTAAAAATATAATAGCCACAGATTAACACAGATTTAAAAAAATCTTTTTAATCCTAATAATCTGTGGCTTATTTAGTTTGTGGCAAATCCCTTAAATTAAAATAAAATTCGCGACAATTCGGGAAATTCGTGGCTTATTCCATTCACAGCAGACATTTCACAACTTTTTTCAGTTTTATGATCTAAATTTCGATTTACACTTCACAATTCATAATTTGCAATTCACAATTTCCTTGTTCTATGTGAAAATATCAAAATCTGCTGTTGCAAAATCAAATTTTCAAGTGTTCATATAAAATAAATCCTTAAATTCGCAATCACAAATAACAAAAGAATAAATCGAAAGATGAGTTTCGGAAATACAAACTTCATTTTCGATAGTTAATACTAAAAACAAAAAAAATGAAATACGACGTTATTGTTTTAGGAAGTGGTCCTGGAGGATATGTAACAGCGATTAGAGCTTCTCAATTAGGCTTTAAAGTAGCTGTAGTAGAAAAAGAAAATCTTGGTGGAGTTTGCCTTAACTGGGGTTGTATCCCAACAAAAGCGCTTTTAAAATCTGCTCAGGTTTTTGATTACCTTAAACACGCTTCTGACTACGGATTGAAAGTTTCTGAATTCGATAAAGATTTCCCTGCAGTTATTCAGCGTAGCCGTGGTGTTGCAGAAGGAATGAGCAAAGGAGTTCAATTCTTAATGAAAAAAAACAAAATTGACGTTATCGAAGGTTTTGGAAAACTAAAACCAGGAAAAAAACTTGACGTTACTGATAAAGACAATAAAGTTACAGAATACAGCGCTGATCACATTATCATCGCAACTGGTGCTCGTTCTCGTGAGTTGCCAAACTTACCTCAAGATGGTGTAAAAGTAATTGGATACCGTCAAGCAATGACATTACCAACTCAGCCAAAATCTATGATCATTGTAGGTTCTGGAGCAATTGGAGTTGAGTTTGCTCACTTCTACAACTCAATGGGAACAGACGTTACTATTGTAGAATTTATGCCAAACATTGTTCCTGTAGAAGACGAAGACGTTTCTAAACAAATGGAGCGTTCTATGAAGAAAGCGGGTGTAAAAATCATGACAAACTCTTCTGTAGAAAAAATCGATACTTCTGGAAACGGAGTAAAAGCAACTGTAAAAACAGCAAAAGGAGAAGAAATCTTAGAAGCTGACATCGTACTTTCTGCAGTTGGAATCAAAACAAACATTGAAAACATCGGATTAGAAGAAGTTGGTATCGCTGTTGATAGAGATAAAATCTTAGTAAACGCTTACAACCAAACTAATATTCCAGGATACTACGCAATTGGAGACGTTACTCCAGGTCAAGCTTTAGCACACGTTGCTTCTGCTGAAGGAATTAACTGTGTAGAAAAAATTAAAGGTTTACACGTTGACCCAATCGATTACGGAAACATTCCTGGTTGTACTTATGCAACTCCAGAAATCGCTTCTGTTGGTTTAACAGAAAAACAAGCAAAAGAAAAAGGATACGAATTAAAAATTGGTAAATTCCCATTCTCAGCTTCTGGAAAAGCTAAAGCTGCTGGAGCTGCTGACGGATTCGTAAAAGTAATCTTTGATGCTAAATACGGAGAATGGTTAGGATGCCACATGATTGGTGCTGGTGTTACAGATATGATTGCTGAAGCAGTTGTAGCTCGTAAACTAGAAACTACTGGTCACGAAATCTTAAAATCGATCCACCCTCACCCAACAATGAGCGAGGCTGTTATGGAAGCTGTAGCTGATGCTTACGGCGAAGTAATTCACTTGTAAAATATACAAAGTAAAGATTCGTCTTTACGGAGTTATATATAATTTTCAATTTATAAAATCCGATTTGCGAAAGTGAATCGGATTTTTTTATGTGGTCTTTGCTAATTCGTTCAAAGTTTGTCATCCTGACGAAGGAAGGATCTCCGTTAGTAATTCCTCATAGAGAATCAATCTTTGTCGAGCTACTTGCGGAGATCCTTCCTTCGTCAGGATGACATACATTGAAAATATATTTAAGTTCAAACAACAATTTTCTCCTTAAATTACTTTTGTATATTTGACTAAATTTTAAGCATTTACAAATTATCTAATTGGCACATTCTCATATTATCTAATTCAAAAAAATGACCACCGATATCATAGAAGTAAACAATTTCATTGTATTGATTGAGCAGTCCAATTCTGATAAAGAGTTTGTGCAAAAATGCGAGATTGATGGCGATACAGTCGGTTTTGCTTTTTACGGTTCTGGAAATGTCGAATTAGAAATCAAACACAACGACCAGACTAAATATTTAATGAATACAACTGGCTTAGCGATTTCATTTTTTGGAAATCAGAAAGTGGGTTTTGCACACAAAATAGCTCCAGAAAAACCGTTGCAATCCATTAGTATTTTTGCCAAGCTAAAAACCATTCAAAATTTGCCTCAGACCGAAAGAGAAATTTTCGAAAAGCAATTGCCCGAATTGGTCAATCCGAATGCACATTTTGTAAAGGGCCCTACTCTATTTATGAGTTTAGAAATGCAATTGGCTGTTCAAAAGGTCTTTAATACAACTTACACAGGCAATACAAGGCTTTTATTTTTAAAAAGTCAGGTAAACGAATTACTGGCGCATTATTTTGCACTTTTATCTGAAGAAAAGAAAACAGAACTTACCGAAAAAGACAAAGAAAAACTTTTTCAAGCAAAAGATATCGTAAGCACTAATTATTCTAAACCGCCAACTATAACAGAACTTTCTAAATTAATTGGTTTAAACAGCAGTAAATTAAAAAAGAACTTCAAAGAATTATTCGGTATTCCGGTTTACAAATTCATTCATGAAGAACGCCTAAACAAAGCCTACGAATTGCTTTGCAACAGCGAGAAAACAGTACAAGAAGCAGCTTGGGATGTAGGTTATGAAAGCTTGAGTTCTTTCTCCAACGCCTTTCAGAAAAAATTCGGATCACGACCAAACGAAGTCAAAAAACAATTCCTTTCAAACAAATCTTAATTCCTTTCCGACAAATGTTTTTGTGATGATCATTGCAACTTTGCTTTATCAATAATCAAAAAACAATTTATCATGAAAACAACAAAAATCCTGCTGATAGGCGGAAACGGAAAAACTGGAAAAAGAGTAGCACAATTATTAAACGAAAAAGAAAACATTGAAATCACAATCGCATCGCGTTCGGGAAATCCATCATTTGATTGGGAAAAACCAGAAACTTGGGCTGAGATTTTAAAAGACATAAATGCAATCTATCTTACCTTTCAGCCCGATTTAGCTGTTCCTTCAGCGCCAGAAATCATTAAGCAATTTAGTATTCAAGCAGTGAAAAGCGGAGTAGAAAAAATTGTACTTCTTTCTGGAAGAGGCGAAAAAGAAGCCCAAATTTGCGAAGAAATCATAAAAGCAACTGCGCAAAAATGGACAATTGTAAGAGCAAGCTGGTTCAATCAAAACTTTAGCGAAAGCTTTTTTCTAGAACCTATTTTAGCTGGATATGTGGCATTGCCGAAAGCTGAAACACTAGAACCTTTTACCGATGCAGACGATATTGCCGAAGTAGTTGCAGAAGCATTATTAGACGAAAAACACAACGGAAAAACTTACGAATTAACTGGCCCGCAATTGCTTACTTTTGAACAAGCTGTCGCAGAAATAGCAAAAGTGACAGAAAGAAATATTGTTTTTCAGCCACTTGAATTAGACGAATACGTAAATATGCTTCGCGAATATCAGGTTCCAGAAGATGAAATTTGGTTGGTAAATTATCTTTTTTCTGAAGTTCTTGATGGTCGAAATTCAAGCATTACCAATGATATTGAAAAAATTCTGGGACGAAAAGCCAAAACTTTCTCAGAATACGTTCAGAAAACTGCTCAAACCAAAGTTTGGGATGAAGTAAATCAGCTGTCATGAAATATTTCAGAGCCGTTCTATCTGGATTAATACTCTGGATTTGTGTCGCAACATCTTTTTTCATCCTAGAGCATACGCCAGTTGTAAAAGAATCATTAAACATGCAAACCATCATTATTTGTATATTAATTATCTTCTATTCTTTTATCGGAGCTTCCTTTTATTATAAAAAAGAAAATAATTTATCTGGGATTCAACTTGCCATCATTATGTCCTTTACAGCCGTTTTTATGGATGCTTTGCTATTTGTTCCGTTAGTAGAAATTCCGAAAGGCAATACCTATCAGGATTTCTTCAGCAATCCATTATTATGGATACTTGCTACAATAAATATAGCTGCTGTATATTTTTATTGGAAAAAGAACTTTAAAATTAAATAATTGTAAAAACAGATTTTAAATTTTGATCCGGCTTGCAGAAGTAAGTCGGATTATTTATCTTACAAGAAATATAAAATTCAAAATCATGTCTGATACAAAAATATTCTACGCCGACGGAGAAAACCCAAAAATGATCGAAGCTTACAAAAAAGCTCAGGAAACTTTTAAATATTTCTGGAGAGAATTATCATGGGAATATAGAAGAATCGTTCCTGGATTGGATGTTGCGTGTGTAAAACTGGCTTTTACGCAAGAAATAGACAGTGAAATCGAAGTCGAACACATGTGGATTAATGATGTAAACTTTGACGGCGAAAATATATACGGCATTTTAGTCAATGATCCAGATGTATTGACGAATGTAAATAACGGCGACGAAATTGCAATTCCCGTTAATCAAATTAGCGATTGGCTATTTGCTTCTCAGGGAAAAACCTACGGAGCATTTACTATTCATGCTATGCGTTCTGAAATGAGCGACGACGAAAGAGCAGCGCACGATGAAGCTTGGGGCTTAGAATTTGGTGATTTTAATGATATTCAGGTCGTTTTTGAACAGAACGAAAAACCAGAAAATCTTATTGAACACCCAATGAGCAAAAACATGAAAGAAAGCTTAATCGAATTCTTAAAAAATAATCCAGAAGAAGTAAACGGGCAAGACGATTTAGGCTTTACCTTTTTACACCGCGAAGCGATTGCAGGAAATCAGAGTTCAGTCGAGGTTATTCTAGAACATGGTGCAGATAAAAATGCCAAAACCAATAGCGGAAAAACAGCTTTAGATTTTGCTAAAGAGCTAAAATGGGATCATTTACTGCCTCTTCTTCAATAAAAATTCAAAAATCCGATTTAGTAAGTAAATCGGATTTTTTTATACTTTCCATTCAGAACAAATATTAATTTTTCTTCACAATTTAAAGACCGATTTTAAATAATAAAGCCCTAATTTTGCAGCGCCCAAATAAATCTGTCATGAAAAAATTAGTATTCTTTTTAACAATTGCTCTTTTTTTAACACATTGTTCTTCAGCGCAAACAAAACCTGCCGATCCCTCTATTTTTGCAAAATCGTATGATTATGTAAATGACTTCGAAAAAATTCTGACTCCGAGTCAAATTAAAGAATTAAACGATTTTTTAAAATCTAGCGAAGAAAAAACAAAAATTAAACTCCTAGTTGTTACAACCTCTTCTATAAATCCGTATACCGATTTAACCGATTATTCTATGGATTTAGACAAATATCTGCTTTCAAAATTAAAAATTGACACTTCGATTTTAATTGTTATAAGCAAACAACTTAGACAAATTCAGGTTCAGGGAATTGATAAAATACGTGCCAAAATGAGCGATCAGGAAATGAAAGATATTATTTCGACTTATTCTATTCCTGAATTGAAAAAAGGAGATTATTACAAAGGTTTACAGCAAGCAGCAGTTCAGCTAATAAAAAAAGTGGGGTAAATTGTTTACAAGCAAAAAACTCATAATCAAACAATTAAAACTTTTCATTTATTTAAAATACTTTTATTTAATATAAAAAAAACTTCTGGAGGCTGATCAAAAAAGCTAATGAAAATAATTTTGCCAAGTTATTTAAACAAATTAAAATTTTTAAAAACTTGAAAAATGAAAAAAGTTATTATAGCTGCATTTCTAGCACTAATTTTTATTTTTTCCGCAATTAGCTGTCAAAATCACCAAGATCAAAATGCCTCTGCTGCGAAAGAAATTAAATCTGATCCTGTAAAAGAATTGTTAGACGGAAACAACAGATTCTTAGACGGAAAATCAAATCATCCGCACCAAGACAAGAAAACTGTTCTTGCCAATCAAGACGGCCAAAAACCATTTGCTGTTGTTGTAACTTGCTCAGACAGCAGGGTTTCGCCAGAAATCGTTTTTGACCAAGGAATCGGAGATCTTTTTGTAATACGAAATGCCGGAAATCTAATCTCAGACCTTGATATGGGTAGCATTGAATATGCGGTAGAACATTTAGACACTAAACTTATCGTTATTCTTGGGCATACCGAATGTGGGGCTGTAAAAGCCTACATAAATGATAAAGATGGAGCTTACAAAAAACACTTTAATCACATTGATAATATTGTTGAAACCATTGCCAACGAAAAAGAAGAGATAGACGCAGACAAAACTACTCCAAAGGCAACCAATTATCTGGGAGCAATTGATGCCAACATCAAACATTCGACTAAAATGATTCAGGATAATCCAATTGTAAAAGAACACAAAGTAAATATCATCTCTATGCGATATGATGTTCATACAGGAAAAGTTACACAATTGTAAATCAGCATCTAAAAAAGTAAAAATCCGATTTCTTCTGAAGTCGGATTTTTTTTGAAAAATTAAACCAAAACTTAATTTACTCTTTATCGTAAAATCCATATCTTGTCTCTGTTAAAAATTCACACGATGACATTAGAAGAGTATAAAAAAGAATTTTCAGAAGAAGATGCTGTTGGATGGCTAGAAATCGACAAGGAATTTGATCGCCTTTATCCTGGACAGGAGCCAAAACATTTTGCTCCCGCTATAAGTTATATGCTGGGCGGCGATAATCCGCTTGACGGCGTGAGTTATTACGAAAGTAAAAAGCAAGAAGATCATTATCATTTTATAACCTACGGTTTTTCTGAATTGTATTATGATGAAGAAAAGATCAATGGCGAATTCAGCAAATGGGGATTTGAACTTACTTTCAGGCTAAAACCATTTGAAGCTGATAATGAAAACCCAAGCTGGGCTGTGGCACTGTTGCAAAACATTGCCAAATATGTTTTTAGTTCTGGAAAATGGTTTGAAGAGTTTCATTATATGCCCGCAAATGGACCAATCCGATTAGGAACAGAAACTGAAATTACCGCACTCCTATTTATAAATGATCCCGAAATCGAAAAAAAGCAGACTCCGCACGGAGAAGTTTCCTTTTTACAAATTGTCGGAATAACTGGAGAAGAATACAATGCTATTCTTGAAAATCAAATTACGGTAGAAGAATTAGTCGATAAATTAAAAGAAAATAATCCTTTATTAATTACCGATTTGAACCGAAAAAATAAGGCTTAATTCAATTCTAAAATGATACGCATAATAGAATTTAGAGAAATCGATTTACAGCCTTTAAGAAAACTATTCTTAAGTGAAAGACAGCGTACCTTTGCAGAGCAAGACACATCTGAATTCAAATTAGAAGATTTTGACAAGCAAACACAGGGAGAATATATTCTAACGGCTTTTCTAGACGATGTTCTTGTTGGATTCATTTCGATTTGGATACCAACTAGTTTTATTCATCATCTTTACGTTGCTGCTCCATTTCAGGGAAAAAATATTGGTACCGAATTATTAAAAGCTGCTATACAGAAAACTACATTTCCTATTACTTTAAAATGCCTTGAAACCAATACCAAAGCAATTGAATTTTATATCAAAAAAGGATTTACAGAAAAATCCAGAGGCTATTCAGGCAACGGAACTTATATTTTATTTGAGTTAACAAAAGAGATTGTATAACCAAAAAATGCTATAAAATGAATCCGATTCAAGATTACAACGATTTGCAAACATCAGAAAACAAAGCAATCTGCGATAGACTTTATGCTGTAATAAGCAAAAATCTTTCTGAAGCCGAAAATAAAATCTGGCACGCACATCCCGTTTGGTTTTTAGACGGAAATCCGATTGTTGGATACAGTAAATTAAAAGATTCTGTTAGATTGCTTTTCTGGAGCGGACAATCTTTTGAAGAAGAAAAACTTCAAAATGAAGGTTCCTTTAAAGCTGCCGAAAAACGTTATACAAATGCCGACCAAATAAACGAAGAAGATTTGAAACGCTGGCTTGAAAAAGGCAGAGAAATTCAATGGGATTATAAAAACATTGTCAAACGAAAAGGAGTTTTAATCCGACTGAAATAATCAACCAAAAAACCAAAAAACACATACAACCAAAATGAAATTTTTATCCTTAACCGCCTTTATTTTTTTAACTATTACCTCTTATTCTCAGACAAAAATGCGACCAGTAGACGAACTTATAGATCAGAAAGATTCTGGATGGAAACTTGTAAAAGAATGGACAGATTCTGCCAAAAATAAAATAGAAATTCTACCCGCAGATCCTCAAAAAGCAAAAGATGCTTTATATAATACACAAGTTACAACAAGTTCACCAATGGGCGCCATTGTTTATAAAACTGGCGGAATATTAATTGATAATGGCTGGATTAGAATTTTGGGTTCTGGAAGTACCAAACTTACCCGAAGTCTTCCGGAATGGAACAAAGGAAAAAGTTTTAAAGAATATGGCGAAGCCCCTTCATTTTTTCTAATTGCTGATGATGCTTTGGGCGGATTTTATATTTTGAACGGAGGCGCGCTTGGCGAAGATCTTGGAAAAGTATATTATTTTGCGCCAGACAATTTAGAATACGAGAAGCTTGACATTACTTATTCTGAGTTTTTAGAATTTTGTTTTAATAATGATTTAGACAAATATTATTCTGGCAGCCGCTGGGAAAACTGGAAAAAAGATCTTGCTGCGTTACAAGGCGATCAGGTTTTCAATTTTTATCCGTTTTTATGGACTGAAGAAGGAAGCGACATCAACAAAGTTCAAAGAAAAATGATTCCTGTTGAAGAACAATACAGCCTTAATTTAGATTTAAGAAAACAGCTTGGACATTAATCTAAGTTCATAACATTTTAATTTCCAGTTTTTTAGTTTTAATTTTATTGCTGACACACTGTTGTCACAAACTCCTTTTACTTTTATAAAATAAAACTAAAGAGATGGAAACTAAAGACGGAAAATTAGCGGTTTACGCGCCAACCCGACAAGATTGGCGCAATTGGCTCGAGGCAAATAGCCAGACAGAAAAATCGGTTTGGTTAATCTTGTATCACAAAAAAAGTAAAACAGAAAGCGTCAATTTAGTCGAAGCAACAGAAGAAGCGCTTTGTTTTGGCTGGATTGACAGTCTCTGCAAAAAACGCGATGCCGAAAGTTATTATCTTACTTTCTCTCATCGAAATCCGAAAACCAGTAAATGGAGCAAGCCTAATATTGAAAGGGCCGAGCGAATGATTCAGCAAAATTTAATGACCGAACACGGCCAGAAATTAATCGATATTGCCAAAGAAAAAGGAAAATGGATTGTGGATACTCCAGAAGAATAATATTTCTTTTTTAGCAAGCATTTCTTTCCATGATTATACAAGAAGATTTTGTGTTGGAATAATTTGTATTTTTAATAAGACCAAAACTTCAACCTAAAACCTTATAAATCATGCTAAAACAACTACTTCTTATTTTTGTTTTTTGTTTCGGAATCCAATTGAATGCGCAAGATACTGGTTTTACAAAACCAGATTATAAAGCAATCGAAAAAGAAATCTCCGATAAAAATTCGAAATTCTATTATCCAAAATTAATGGAAAGGCTAGTAAAAAACGATACGCTTTTAAATCCTGAAGAATATCGACATTTGTATCTTGGTTATGTTTTTCAGCCCAAATACAATGCTTTTTGGACAGCACCAGATGACGAAAAACTGCGCACTTATTACAATAAGGAAAAACTCGAAACTTCAGATTATGATGAGATTATCAAACTGGCCAATAATTCTCTAACCGACTTTCCGTTTGACTTGCGACAGCTAAATTATCTAGCCTACGTTTATCACTTAAAAGGTGACGAGGCTGCAGCAAAAACAACTTATTTTAAATTTCACAGTATTATGAATGTGATTCTTTCTTCTGGTGACGGCAAGAATTGCGAAACTGGTTTTCATGTCTTAATGGTCGATCATGAATATATTTTGCTCAATCTTTTTGAAATTGAATCTAAGGGACAATCACTCGTTGGCGATTGTGATTATCTAAGTTTTGAAAAAGGCGTTTATAAAGTAGACGGAATTTATTTTAATATCGAAAAAATGCTGGAAAACGAGCGAAAAGTACTTCGCTAAAATCCTTTTTTTAAATATAAAACAGAAGCTTCAGCAAATATTATGCTGAAGCTTTTTTTTGACAAAAACTATTTATTTATTGTTTATCAATAAATTTTTATTATTTTAGCAGCAATAAATTTTAATCTTAACTGCTATGGAAATTAAAATTGGAACACCACAGATTCTAAAAATCCTGAATGTTTTATCTTGGATTATTTTTGTCGGCTTATGTGTAGAAGCCGGAATGTATCTTTTTAACGGAATTTATACGATGACGATAAATTCGTATAACGCTCGTTTTCTTAATTTGCTTGATTTGTACAATTACAGTCCTAGCTTTTACATTCAGGAAATATGTTTTATCAGCATTGTTGCCATTTTAAAAGCAATTATGTTTTATCTGATTGTCAAAATGCTGCACGAGAAAAAATTAAATATCGAAAAACCATTTACCGCAGAAACTGGACGCTTTATCTCTTATCTCTCCTATTTGGCTTTCGGAATCGGGCTATTTTCTTACTGGGCTTTCAAATTCAACAATTGGCTGATTACTAATGGCGTAAAGCTTCCTTCTTTAGAATCACTTAATCTTGAAGGCCACAGCATTTGGATTTTTATGGCTATTGTAATGTTTGTAATTGGCCAAATTTTCAAAAGAGGAATTGAAATTCAGTCTGAAATTGATTTAACCATTTAAACGAAAAATTATGCCTATTATAGTAAATTTAGACGTCATGATGGCTAAAAGAAAAATGTCATTAAACGAGCTTTCAGAAAAAGTAGACCTCACTTTATCCAATCTTTCCATCTTAAAAACAGGTAAAGCAAAAGCCATTCGTTTCAGTACACTCGAAGCCATCTGCAAAGTTTTGGATTGCCAGCCTGGAGATATTTTAGAATTTTCTGAAGAATAATTTTATTTTGATTTAATTCGTATTTTCGAACAAATCAGAAATACTTTTAAAATAACTAAAAATCTAAAAAATCTAGAAATGAATATTTTAATTGTTTACGCGCATCCGAGCAAAAAATCGTATACTTTTCAGGTTTTGGAAAGAATAAAACTTGCCTTAGATAAAGAAAACTGGAATGTTACTATTTCTGATTTATACGCATCAAATTTTGTCAGCGATATGTCTGAAGAAGAATACGAGCGTGAAGGTTTTGCCAAAACAGAACTTCCGATTCCGACAGATGTTTTAGCCGAACAAGAAAAAATAGAAAAAGCTGACTGTATTATTTTTCTATATCCTGTTTGGTGGAGCGATTGTCCTGCAAAATTAAAAGGTTGGTTTGACCGCGTGTATTCTGTTGGATATGCTTACGGACAAAATGAGACTTCGAGGAAAATGAAAACCATTCCGTACGGACTTGTAATTTGCACGGCAGGACATCCGAATACTTTCTTGCATGAAATTGAAATGGCGCAAAGCATGGAAAAAATTATGCTCGAAGACCGTCTTGGAAAGCGTTTTACCTATAAAGAAATGATTATTCTTGGCGGAACTTTAGAGCTTGAAAATGTAATGGCAACACATTTTGACTTGATTAAAAAAATTCCAGAAAAAATCAAGACAGTCATTTAATTTTAAATTCCAAGTTTTTGAAATTCCAAAAATCTAAAATCTAAAATCTAAAATCTAAAATCAGAAATCTACAATAGCACTTGTCCGAAACACACCTTAAAATTGTCTTTTAAACACCGTAAATAATTGATCTTTAGATTGTAATTTTACTTTACCAATTTAAAAATCAATTCATTATGAGTCCGCAAGATTTTACCACAACTATAATTGTCAATCAATCACCAGAAGACGTTTTTAAAGCGATACAAAATGTTCGTGGCTGGTGGTCGGAAGAAATTGAAGGAAAAACAGCCAATCAAGGTGACGAATTTAAATATCATTACGAAGATGTACACCGCTGTAAAATAAAGTTGATTGAAGTAATTCCGAATCGGAAAATCGTTTGGTTGATTGAAGAAAATTATTTCAGCTTTACAAAAGACGATACCGAATGGACGAACACAACAGCCGTTTTTGATATTTCGAAAGAAAATGACAAAACAAAACTCACTTTTACCCATGTTGGTTTGGCTCCAAAATACGAATGTTTTGACGTTTGCAAAGCCGGCTGGACAAATTATATTGAGAATAGTTTAAAAAAACTAATTGAAACTGGTAAAGGTGAGCCAAATGCAACGGGGAAACCTCAAATTGAAACCGAAAGAAAATTGTCAGCAAAAGAATAAATTGCGTCAATTCGTTAGATAAAATTGGTTGTCGATCTTTTGTAAAATAAAATCGGAAGCCATTTAATTTTATAAATATTACGTCCTTTTCTGCAAAATTTATAGCGGTTAATTTCATAACTTAGTTTGCTTTTAAATCCTGAATCATGACTAAGAAAGAAATCGCTAAAAACTTCCTGAAATTGGCAGCAAAAGGACATTCTCACGAAGGCTTTCGATTGTATGTTGGGAAGAATTTCAAACATCATAATGCCTACTTCAAAGGCGATGCAGAAACTTTAATGCTCGCTATGGAAGAGTCTGCCAGAACAAATCCGAATAAGCTTTTTAAAATTCATCATATTTTAGAAGACGGCAATTTGGTTGCTGTACATTCGCATCTTAAACAAACACCTTCAGATATTGGTTTTGCCGTCGTCCATATTCTCAAATTTGATGGCGACAAAATCATCGAACTCTGGGATTTAGGACAGCCCGTTCCCAAAGATTCAGTAAACAAAAATGGAATGTTTTAAAAATGATTTAAACAGAAATATCAAAAACAACAACCTATAAACAACAAACCATAGACCTTTCAATGAATTCTATTCTTAGATTTTCTCCATTAGTAGCTGTCCTTTTTTTATTTTCAAATTGCAATTCGTTCGCACAAAAAAAGACGAATCTTTCTACACAGATTGACAGTGTTTTAAACATTTCTTCTCTAAAATTTAATGGGACAATTTTAATTTCTAAAAATGGAAAATCAATTTACAGTAAAGCTGTAGGTTTTGCAGATTTTGACAAAAAAACACCTTTAAAAATGGACAGTCAATTTGAAATCATGTCGAATACCAGACAGATTACTGCAGTCTTGATTATGAAAGAAGTGGAACAAGGAAAAATCGATTTGCAAGTTCCCATTAGAAAATATTTGCCAAATCTAAAACAGAGCTGGGCAGATTCGATTACAGTTCATCAATTATTAAATCATACGCATGGAATTGTAGACGCCAATAAACCTTTGGCTTTTAAACCCGGAAGCCAATTTAAATATGGCAACGAAGGCTATCCTTTTCTGGGACTGATTATTGAATCTGTTTCTAAAAAAACGTATGCAGAAGTGGCAAGCGCTCTTTTTAAGAAACTCAAAATGAACAATACTTTCTGTTATGCTAAAGACAACACTCGAAATTTGGTTACAGGATACATGAATGACAATAATCATTTAGAAAAAGCTGAAAATACTCTAATTGCTCCAGAAAAAGTTCCGTCTGCCGGCATTGTTTCAACCGCAAATGATTTATTGATTTGGAACAATAATCTGCACAAAGGAAAAATCTTAAAGCCGGAAACTTACCAATTGATGCTTCAATACAATATTGAAAATCAGCACAATGTTTTTGGAAAAGAAAAAGTCGGATATGGCTACGGACTTAGAATTGTAGATAAAGAATCGCCTAAATATTATGGACATACTGGTTTAGGCAATGGGTTTTCTTCTGTAAATTTGTATTTCCCTGAAAGCGATGTGAGTATGATTGTTTTAGAAAATGAAATGAATGCAAATTCTGATTTGTTTTATAAAGCCGGAATTACAATCAAAAATCTGCTTTTAAAAAGTGATTTATTCAATCAAAAACAATAAAAATGGCTACTAATAAAACAACCGAAACCTCCAACAGCGTTACTGATTTTATAAACGCTGTAGAAAATGAAGCGAAGAGAAATGATGCTTTTGAATTGGTAAAAATAATGCAGGAAGTCACAGGTTTTGAACCTAAAATGTGGGGGGCGAGCATTATTGGTTTTGGAAGTTACCATTACAAATATGACAGCGGACACGAAGGCGATGCGCCATTGGCTGGATTCTCGCCAAGAAAAGCAGCTACAACTGTCTATTTTTATCTGCCAGAAGAAAACAGAGAAGAACTTTTGTCTCAACTCGGAAAACATACCTCTTCTAAAGCCTGCATTTACATTAAAAAATTAGCTGACATTGATATCGAAATCTTAAAAAAGATAATTTTACGTTCAATGGAATACACCCAAAATTTATATCCTTCCAAATAAAATGATCACATTCTTAATTCTGATATTTGCACTAATACTTGCCGTTTACCTTTTTCTTCAACATCCTAAATTTGGAAAAGCGCCGTCTGGCGAAAGATTGATACAGATTCAAAACTCGCCTCAATATAAAAACGGAAAATTCGAAAACCAAAGTTTTACGCCAGATCTTGCTGAAGGCGCGAGTTATTCTAAAGTTTTTTATGATTTTTTCTTTAAAAAAGTAGCAAGAAAAATTCCGACCGATTTAATTCCGTCTGTAAAAACCAATTTACTTGAACTTGCTTTAGATCAGGATATTTTGGTTTGGTTTGGACATTCATCTTATTTCATTCAGTTGGAAGGAAAACGCTTTTTGATCGATCCCGTTTTCAGCGGAAACGCCTCTCCTATTCCAGGAACCACAAAATCTTTCAAAGGTTCTGATATTTATACTGTTGATGATCTTCCAGAAATTGATTATTTACTGATTACACACGATCATTACGATCATTTGGATTATGAAACGATTTTAAAATTAAAACCTAAAACAAGGAAAATAATCACAGCTCTTGGCGTAGGTTCGCATTTTGAATTCTGGGGTTTCTCAAAAGAAATAATTATCGAAAAAGACTGGTACAGCACTGTTCAATTAGATGAAAATCTGACCATTCATACAGCTCCATCAAGACATTTTTCGGGCAGAGGATTTAAACGATGTAATACGCTTTGGACTTCTTTTATTTTAGAAAGCAAAGATTTTAAGATGTATTTAGGCGGAGACAGTGGCTACGACAAACATTTTGCTGAAATTGGCGAAAAATACGGGCCTTTTGATATTGCTTTAATTGACAATGGACAATACAACCAGAGTTGGAAATATATTCATAATTTACCCGAAGATGTCATAAAAGCTATGAAAGATTTGAAAGCAAAAAGAGTATTTCCGGTACATTCTTCAAAATTTGCTTTATCGCTTCACTCGTGGGATGAGCCTTTGAAAAAAGTAACAGAATTGAATAGTTTATCTGAAAACCCGATTCCATTAATTACTCCTATGATTGGTGAAAAAGTTGAACTCAGAAATAAGAATCAGCAGTTTAAAAAGTGGTGGGAAGGAATCCACTAGGCTTCTCCCGAAGTTTCGGGACGCTCAGCCAGAAACGTATATCAAATCTGACTTAAAATTTTTAAACCAACTGTCTCCCTGAGCGAAGTCGAAGGGCAAAACCTGAAACCAAAAATGAAACCAAAAATATACTATTCTGCACTTGCACTTTTATTCACAATAACCCTATTTTCTCAAAACACCTACGTGTTTTTAGGATCTTACAATCGTGATAAAACAGCTGAAGCCATTCAAGTTTATCAATTAGACACAGTAAGCGGAAAACTAACCAAATTTACTTCAGTCAAAAATATTGTAAATCCGTCGTATTTGACGGTTTCTCCAAACGGAAAATATGTTTATGCCTGTACTGATACCAAAACTCCAAATGCGGGAAGTATAAGCAGTTTCGAATTTAATCCATCTACAAAAACTTTGACCTTTTTAAACAGTCAGAGAAGCGGTGGCGAAAATCCGGTTTATGTGAGCGTACATAAAAACGGAAAATGGCTTGCCACTGCGAATTACACAGAAGGAAGCGTATCGGTTTTTCCCCTTTTAGAAAATGGTAAAATCGATTCAATTGCACAGAATTTTCAGTATACAGACGGAAGTGTGAACAAAGAACGACAAACCAAGTCTCATGTGCATTCAGCGGTATTTTCACCACAATGCGATTATTTATTTTTACCCGATTTAGGAGCCGATAAAATACGCTGTTATGCTTTTGATGAAAATCAAAAAAAGCCTTTATTAGAAACTGCAAATCCGTTTACGAAAACTGATTTAGAAGCTGGTCCAAGACATTTTACTTTTCATCCCAATCAAAAATGGGCATATTGCATTGAAGAAATGGCTGGACAAATAAGCGTTTATAAATATGAAAATGGCATTTTAACTAAAATTCAGCGAATTGCCACACATTCAAATGAAATAAAAGACGGATTTGAAAGCTCTGATATTCACATTTCTCCTGATGGAAAGTTTCTGTATGCAACCAACCGCGGTAAAGAAAATAATATTGCCATTTTCGCTATTGACGAAAACGGACTGCTGAAAAACATTGGTTATCAATCTACTTTAGGAAAACATCCGAGAGTTTTTGCTCTTGATGAAAGCGGGAAATTTTTAGTAGCATCCAATGTTCAAACTGGAAATGTGGTTGTTTTTAAAAGAGATTCTAAAACCGGACTATTGAAAAAAACAGGAAAACAGATTAAAATGGAAAATGTTTCTTGTGTACAGATTAAGAGAATTTAAAAAATTAGCTTTTAACTAAAAACCATAAAATGCAAACATCAAATTTCAATTTACAGCCAGATTTTTTAGAAAACGAAATTTCAAAGTTAATTCCGTTAGAAGAAAAACATTTTGAAGCGTTATTTGAAGCTGCTTCTGATCCCTTAATTTGGGAACAAAATCCAGTTAAAGACCGATATACAAAAGAAGGTTTTAAAACTTTTTTCGATATTATAATTACAAAAAATCCATTTCTGATTCTCGATAAACAGACTAATGAAGTAATGGGAACAACAAGTTTCTACGATTACAATCCAGAAAAATCGAATGTTGGAATTGGCTACACTTTTATTACGAGAAAATATTGGGGCGGCCCGTATAATAAATCCAACAAAAAATTAATGATGGACTATGCTTTTCAGCACGTTGATTCGGTACTTTTTCATGTTGGATCAGAAAATTTCCGTTCGCAAAAGGCCGTTTTAAAACTCGGAGCAGAAAAAATAAATGATCTTACGTTTAACATAAATGGCGTAGACGTTCCGTATTTTGAATATGAATTGAAGAAAAACAGATAAAAATTATGAGTTATTAATTATGAATTATAAGTCAGAAAGCAAACTGATATTCGTTTACAATTCTAAAATTCATAACTCCTAATTCATAACTTATAATTAAAAAAAATGAAAAGAATAACCGTTTTCTGTGCTTCAAGTTTTGGCACTGAAAAAATTTACGAAGAACAAGCTACTGCTTTGGGTAAAACGTTGGCTGAACAAAATATAGAATTAATTTATGGCGGTGCAAATGTCGGTTTAATGGGCGCCGTTGCAGACGGAGCTTTGAACGCGGGCGGAAAAGTAATTGGCGTATTGCCTAATTTTTTAAGGTCGAAAGAAATAGCTCATTTAGGCTTAACCGAATTAATTTTGGTAGAAAGCATGCACGAAAGAAAAACCAAAATGAACGATTTATGCGATGGCGTAATTGCGCTTCCAGGCGGTTTTGGAACACTCGAAGAACTTTTTGAAATGCTGACTTGGGCACAATTAGGATTACATAAAAAACCAATTGCAGTTTTAAACATAAACGGCTTTTACGACTCGCTTATCGAATTGCTGCAAACTATGACAGAAAAAGGACTGCTGAAAGAAGTCAATCAAAAAATGCTTTTGGTAAGCGATACTATTGAAGATTTATTAGAACAAATGAAAAATTACACTGCTCCAACAGTTGGTAAATGGATTGATAAAAAAACGTTATAAGTAAATTGTCAGAAGGCTCAGTAAAAAATTTAGCCTTATATTTACATTTCCTCCTTACTTCTAACTCTAACTTCAAACAAAATGAAAACAGAAAACAACAAATTTGCAAAAGCCGAAATGCTGATTCGAAAACCTGTTTCAGAAGTTTTTCAGGCTTTTATTGATCCTCAGATTACGAGTAAATTTTGGTTTACTAAAGGATCTGGAAAATTAGAAGAAAATCAGAAAACGGAATGGACTTGGGAAATGTATGGTTTTTCGCTTTCGGTTACGACGCTTGTCGTTCAAGAAAATAAAAAGATTGTCATTGAATGGGGAAATCCTGATGAAATTACTTTGGTAGAATGGGTTTTCAGTCCGTTAAACGAAAATGAAACTTTTGTAAGTATTACTAATTCTGGTTTTCATGGCGATGCTGATAAAATAATCGATCAGGTTCGTAATTCGACTGAAGGTTTTACTTTGGTTTTGGCTGGTGCTAAAGCTTATTTGGAACATCATTTGCAGTTAAATTTGGTTTTGGATCGTTTCCCGAAAGGGCTTGCCTGATTGTGATTTAACCGCAGAGCACGCAAAGGTTTTTACACAGAGAACGCGAAGTTTTTTTTGAGAAGTCATTAAAATGAAAAAGATCGCAAAGCTATGTCAATATAAATAGTGTCACTTTATGTTAAAAATTTAACCGCAGAGAACGCAAAGGTTTTACGCAAAGGGCGCAAAGTTTTTTTGAGGGGATCATTAAAATGAAAAAGATCGCAAAGCTTTGTGTAAAAAAAGTTTTAACTAAACAGAGATTTGTCAACATAACGCTTTGCGAACTTAATATGTAGATTCTGCTTAGTCTAACAATTAAAATAATCTTAGCGAACTTTGCGTAAAAATTTAACCGCAAAGAACGCAAAAGTTTTTACGCAAAGAACGCGAAGTTTTGAGTATTATTAATAATGAAAAGATCACAAAGCTTTCTCTAGATAACGCTTCGCGAACTTAAAATATAGATTCCAATTAGCCTAGCAATTAAAATACCTTTGCGCACTTTGCGGTAAAAAAATTAAACGCAAAGTTTTTACGCACAGACAACTTGAAACATGAAACATTAAACTTGAAACAAAAAATCATGGACATTAAAAAACCTGAAAATATAGACGAATACATTGGTGGATTTCCAAATGATGTTCAGGAAATTTTGGAGAAAGTTAGAATGACGATTCAAAAAGCGGCTCCAGATGCTAAAGAAAAAATCAGTTATTCGATGCCGGCTTTTGACCAGAATGGAATTGTCGTTTATTTTGCTGCTTTTAAAAACCACATCGGACTTTATGCTCTCCCAAGCGGGCACGAAGCTTTTGCGGAAAGACTTTCTAGATATAAATCTGGAAAAGGCTCCGTTCAGTTTCCTTTAAAAGATCCAATACCTTATGATTTAATTGCCGAAATCGTTAAATTTAGGGTCAAAGAAAATCTGGAAAAAGGAAAAAAGAAATAAATTTATTAATTCAAAAAACTCTTTTCATGATTCGATTTTCTTTTACTGTGATGCTTTTCTTTATTAGTTACTTGATTACTGCTCAGGTTGAAACTGCATTAGAAAAAGAAATTTTAGAACTGCACCAACCTACCAAAATCGTTCAGGATTCTATCGTTAAACTGCAAAAAGAAGTTTTATCAAAGATTGAATTTGAAAAAGATTCTGTTGCTAAAAAACAATTAATACTTCGTTTAGATACACTTGAAAATGCTAAAGATCAAAATGCCATAAACGAATTAAAACTTGATTTTATTTTCGCCAAAAAACATCCGAATTCATTTACTGCATTACGCTTAATGCGTTTACACGTTAGTCGTTTTATTGGTATGAATTTTTACGACAATTTTGTAGAAGTCTTTGAAAATTTTACTCCCGAAATAAAAAATTCTGAAAAAGGAAAAGAGATGGCCGAAAAGCTTAAATACTTCAAACAAAGCAAAATTGGGAGTTTTGCTCCCGAATTTACTTTAAAAGATATTGATGATAAAACAATTTCACTTTCAGATTTCAAAAACAAAAAATATGTTTTAATTGATTTTTGGGCAAGCTGGTGCGGACCTTGCAGAGAGGAATTACCCTATATAAAAGAATTATATAAAAAATATAAAGACCAGGGTTTTGAAATTATTAGCATTGCAAAAGATGACAAATCTGACTTGTGGAAAAACGCAATTGCAAAAGAAAAAATTGAATATTGGAAACATATTTTTATTACAGAAAACGATAAAAAAATCATTACTGATTATTTTGTATACGGAATTCCCCATAAAGTCTTAATCGATAAAAATGGTATAATTATTGGAAAATGGAAAGGCAGTGGCGAAATTAACAAAGCAGACTTACAACAGCTTTTAAAATCAATTTTTGAAAGTGAATAATTTTTAAAATGAATTTAACCGAACACTACAACGACCTTTATAAATCATCTTCTGAAATCATTTCGGCAGGAAAATATTCAATTGATTCTGAACTTAAAAACGAGTCAGATTCCCGTTTTGGAATTACATTGCTTATTCGCCCAAATGATGAAATTAAAGCTAATATTCAAGATTTTATTAGCGAATTGAAAAAAACGGAGCCTGAACAGTATTTTTATCCAGATTCAGATATTCATATTACGGTTATGTCAATTATTTCTTGTTCCTCAGATTTCAATTTAAATCAGATTTCGCCAAACGAATATATTGAAGTGATTTGCAGAAGTCTTGTTGATGTTGAGAAAATCTCGATTCAGTTTAAAGGAATAACTGCTTCTCCGTCTGCTCTTATGATTCAGGGATTTCCGAGTGATGAAACTTTAAATAACTTGCGAAACAGACTTCGCGAAAATTTCAAAAATTCAGGATTACAGCAAAGCATAGACAGCCGTTATTCTATAGCAACAGCGCATGCTACCGTAATGCGTTTTCAGGAAAAACTTCATAATCCGAAAAAACTAATAGAAATAGCTGAAAGATTCCGTGATTATGATTTCGGAACATTCGAAGTCAAAAATTTAGAATTGGTTTATAATGACTGGTATCAGCGTAAAAGTACCACGCGTGTTTTGGGTGATTTTGGTTTGAGATAGTTTTTTTGCCACGAATTACACCAATTTCACCAATTCATTTTTTCTTTATTTAAATTTACCAAAATGCCATAAAACACCAGAAGGATCATGCAGAAAACATTCGCTTCCCCAATCTTCGTAACGAATTGGAGTTAGTTTTACTCCATATTTTTCTGTGAGAATTAAGCTCTGAAGTTCACTGTAATATCTTTCAACATCATCAACTTCAAGAAAAATCATGGTATTTTCAATCCAGTTTTTATCGTAGTAATCCTGAAGATAAAAAGCGATTTCGTCTGTTTTAAAAACCGACATTTTTGAATCTAAAACGGTTTCTTCAAAACCTAAATCGCGGTAAAAACTTCTTGAAATCTCAAAGTTTTTAGAACCTATAAATGGTCGAATTGATTTTGCGTTGTGATTCATCAAAAAATATATTAAAGATTAGGTTTATTCTTTTTTTGCATTTTTAATGTTTCCAAATATTTCTTTGGATCGAAATTTTCCGCTCGACCACTTCTTATTCCTTCGTGTATCATTTTTTTTAGAAGTAACAATTTATCGTTTTCATTATTATTTTTCACCATGCCATTTTGTTTAAAAAATTATCCCTTCTTCAAAATACTTCCCAAACCACGACCAATCTGCTCAATCGCTTCAATTCCTTTGGTTAAAGGCGAAGCTGTAAAATCTTCGTAGGCATCCATGGCGCTTTCTTTTCTGTCGTCGTGCGGATAAACCAAAATCACATTGTTTTCACTAAATGATTTTTCGAATTTTGAAGGCAATTTATCAAAGATAGACTGATACGAAACCGAACCTTTTCTTGATAAATTGAAAACCACTAAATCTGTTGGCTTTATTTCATCTGTAATCGCTTCAAAATCTTCCCAGTCCATTATGCTTTTGAATCCTAATTTTGCATTAAGCTTTAAATTAGTTACAATTTGCTGAATCATCTGATGGGTATTGTATTCTGCATAAATTACAATCGGAATACTTAATTCCTGAGACAAACGGCACATTTTCTGCAATAATAAATGAAATCCGATTCCTCTTTCTGAAAATGGCGGACAGATAAAAACCAATCTTTTTTCTTCTATAAAATTTCTTTGAAACCTGCAGATAAACAAATTCTTATCAACATTATTGATAATCGAATCTACATTTTCTCCGAAGATTTTATCAATAAATCCAGTCTTTCTTGGCCAGCCTACAATCACGATATCCGACATAATTTCCTTTGAAGTTCTGGCAATTCCGCTCGCTGGATTATGGTCAATTCTGGCAATGGTATTTATTTTCACTTCTGAAGCCGATCCTTGAATTACAAATTTATCAGCTGCTTTTCTGTATTTTAAAATGTTCTTTTCTGCTTGATTATTGTTCGGAACAATGGTCAATAAAGTAACTGGATTAGACGATTTTTTGTCTTTTATTAAAAGTGCAAAATCCAATAAACTTGCCGCAGCAGAAGTTTTTGCTAACGGAATTAATATATGCTCGTCTAAAATCTGATCTTTTCCTGCATCTTGCGGTGAAATTTCCTCTTCGCAAATCGCAATTTTCTTAGCCGCTTTTTCTGTTGCAAAAGAAGCCACAATACAGGTAATCAGAATTAGAATAATAGTTCCGTTTAAGATATTTTCATCTAAAATTTTTGCTTTATAACCAACTAAAATTACTGCTAAAGTTGCTGCTGCGTGCGCACTGCTCAATCCGAAAATAAGCTGTCTTTCGGTTCTAGTATATTTAAAAACAATTTGAGTAAAAAATGCTGCAATCCATTTTCCGAATATCGCCACAACACTCAAAGTTCCTGCTACAATTAAAGCTGTCGGTCCGCTCAAAATAACGCTAACATCGACCAACATTCCCACAGAAATCAAGAAGAATGGAATAAATAATGAATTTCCAATAAACTCAATTCTGTTCATTAAAGCTGAAGAATGCGGAATCAAGGGATTTAACGCCAAACCAGCAACGAAAGCTCCAATAATTGGCTCCACTCCTGCTACTTCGGCCAAAAAGGCAGCAAAGAAAACTACTGAAAGCACAAATATATAATGCGCATGTTTCTCACTTTCTAATTTTTTAAAAAACCATTTTGCAACACGCGGAATAATGATAAACATTATAGCTGAAAAAATGGCTAAGGAAACTATCAGCTTAACCCAAAATGCCTGAGTTAGATTGCCTTGACTGCTTCCCATAATTACAGCCAGAATAATCAAAACCGCTGTATCAGTCAAAATAGTTCCGCCGACTGTAATGGCAACCGCTTGATTTTTAGCAATTCCTAATTTACTCACAATCGGATACGCAACCAAAGTATGCGTTGCAAACATGCTCGCGGTTAAGAAACTGGCATTAAAATCGTATTGAAGCAAATAAAAACAAACTGGAAAGCCAATTGAAAGCGGCAGAATAAAAGTAAAAAAACCAAAAAGTAAACTCTTGTTTCTGTTGGCTTTAAACTCATTCATATCCAGTTCAAGTCCCGCAATAAACATGATATACAAAAGTCCGATTGTCGAAAATAGATCAACAGCGGAGTTTTTTGCCAGAATATTTAATCCGTGAGGTCCAATTATAACACCCGAAATAATAAGTCCGATAATTCCTGGAATATTAATCTTTTTAAGTAAAATTGGCGAAAGCAGAATTATAAAAAGTATTAACGAAAAGATCAATACAGGGTTGCTTAAAGGTAATTCGAATTCTTGTAATAGATGTCTGAAAAATTCTATCATATGGTAACTTTATCTTCTTGTGGCACTAATATTTGTAAAAAGACATTTTCAGAATTAAAACAAAATCCATGAAGTATTAATATTAAAGAATCAAGTGTTTGATATAACTCGTTCTTTTACAAAAATACCTAAAAAACGTGAACTTTTTACGCAAACTGCATATTAAGGCTTTAAATTTATTTCGTTGCCGAATTATTAAATTTTAATATTTATTTTAACAAATACGCAAGATTAACATTAAAAAAGAAATCATCATTGCATTATTCGATTATCTTTGTCTTAACAAAAATTGAACAATGGAAGAATGTATCTCTGTTTTTGATATGCTTAAAATTGGCGTTGGCCCTTCAAGCTCACATACTTTAGGTCCGTGGCGCGCTGCCGAACGCTTTCTGGAAGAACTGAAAGATGAAGCAATTTTAGACGATATCACAAGAGTAAAAGTCGATTTATATGGCTCGCTTTCTTTAACTGGAAAAGGCCACGCAACAGATCTTGCCGTAATGCTCGGATTGAGCGGGCAAGATCCTGAATATATTCCTGTAGAAGATATTGCAGGGATTATTAAAAAAATCGAAACCACAAACCAAATCAATTTGGGCAACCAGAAAGTGATTCCGTTCTTTTTTCTTCAAGACATTGTTTTCAATAAAGATTTTCTTCCTTTTCATGCCAACGGACTGAAATTTACAGCTTACAAATCTGATGATTCTGAATACGAATCGACTTTCTATTCTATCGGAGGCGGATTTGTAGTGAAAGAAGAACGTACCAATGCCAAAGCAAAACAAGTAATAAAATGCGCCTTTCCATATCCAGTTCAAAACGCAGCTGAATTATTGAATTATACGATTAAAGAAAACAAATCGATTTCTGAGATTGTATATGAAAATGAAATTTCGATGCGTCCAGAAGCCGAAGTGCATTCTGAATTAATGCGTATCTGGAACACAATGCTAGAGTGCATGTATATTGGCTGCCATTCTGAAGGAATTCTTCCGGGTGGACTTCATGTACGCAGAAGAGCTTTTGACATGCACCAAAACTTAATTGGTTTATCAAATTATACCGATCCGCAAAGCTGGCTGGAAGAAATTAGAAAAACAGAAGTTAAATTTCGCCAGATCTTAAAATGGGTAAGCTGTTTTGCACTTGCCGTGAATGAAGTAAATGCTTCTTTAGGGCGCGTAGTTACTGCTCCGACTAATGGAAGTTCTGGAGTAATTCCAGCCGTTTTAATGTATTATATGGTGATCGAAAATCACAATGCAGGCGAAAAAGAAATCAAACAATTTTTGATGGTTGCGGGCGAAATTGGCAGTATATTCAAAAAAGGATCTACTATTTCAGCTGCAATGGGAGGATGTCAAGCTGAGATTGGCGTTTCGTCTTCTATGGCGGCGGCGGCTCTTTGTGAATTAATGGGCGGAACTCCTGCTCAAGTTCTAATGGCTGCAGAAATCGCCATGGAACATCATTTAGGTTTAACCTGCGATCCTATTGGCGGACTGGTTCAGATTCCTTGTATTGAAAGAAATACAATGGGTGCCATTAAAGCGATAAATGCAGCCGAACTGGCTCTTGAAACTGATTCTAAAAATGCTAAAGTTCCTCTAGACAAAGTGATCAACACGATGTGGGAAACAGCAAAAGATATGAATTCAAAATACAAAGAAACTTCTGAAGGAGGTCTTGCAATTGCCGTAAATATGGCTGATTGCTAATATTTAAGTTTGCCACGAATTTCACGAATTACACAAATTCATTTTTTTTAAGTTTAAAAAATTGGTGTAATTCGTGAAATTCGTGGCTAAAAAACACAAACGAGATTCATGAAAAAACTTTACTTTTTACTCTTTTTCTGTTCTATTTTACTGCATTCTCAAGAACGTTATTTTCTAAATTCTGACACAAGACTTTTTACTGCTCCAAACACAACTGCCGATTTTTTAGGCTATTTTAAATATGGGGCTCAAATTCGATTGTTGTCTGAAAATGAAAATGGCTGGTACAAAATACAGGCAGATAATTTGAACGAAGGATATGTGCAGGAGAAATATATTGCGAAAAGCCTGAATGCAAAAGATGTAAAAATTAAAGACCCTAAAAATCCAATTCTTGAAGGTGGCGACGCGTATTACGGCGGAAATCATCTTTTTATTCTCGCTGCCGGATTAAAAGCCAGAGCTTTACAAGATAAAAACTCAAAAATTAGAGAAATTCTGTTTACAGGAGATCCTGTTGCTGTAAATTATCTACCATTAAATCCTGACGAATGGGTCAATATTAGCGGAAGCCTAAATGAAGAATCTGCAAAATACACACTAAGAAAATTTCTAGGTACGAGACCTGATTTTGATACTTTATTAAATGATTTTGACACCTTAGATAAAAATGCTCTTTCTGAACGAAAAACAGTAAGCGAAAGAATTGTAGAATTGGCTTGGAATAGCGATTATTCTAAATTAATTCCTGCATACCAAAGATATTGTGAAGTTGTCAAACAGCTCAATGATCCAAAATTACTTGCTGAAACAGAACTCAATATGGCTTTAGCGAAAGCATTATCCAATCACAAATTATCGGAACAGATTATTGCATTCATACAAAAATCACATTACTCGCTCAAAGGTTTTAAAACAAAATCGGTTACTATTTCGCAAACTGATTTAATTAAAACAATGGGAAATCCTTCTAAAAAAGCTAAGATTTCTGATGAATGCGGTATTTATCTAAGCGATTTATTTTATTATTATCCAGATTTGGAAGTCTCTGTTGATGAAAAACAAAAGCAAGGAGAAATCATCAAAGTTTTCATTAACGAAAACAATAAATTCATCATAAATTCAAATGCGGTTTTAGATCATACGCTGTCTGAAAAAGCTTTCATTGAAAAATATGGAACTTATATTGAAGCTTCTCTAAAATCACCGCACAATTATTCTATTGTAATGGAAGACAGCCAATTTCGTTTAGAATTTAAAGACGGAAAACTATTTTCTGTCGAAATATTCTATTATTGCTGATTCCCATCTTACAATTATTCAATACTTTTACAATATCAAAAAAACAAGAAAATGTCAGTAGCAAAAAAAGATTATAAAAGAATCACAACAAAGTCATTAATTGAAATGAAAAGCAACGGAGAAAAAATCTCTATGCTTACTGCGTATGATTATACAATGGCGAAAATTGTTGATACCGCTGGTATTGACGTTATTTTAGTTGGAGATTCAGCATCAAACGTAATGGCTGGTCACGAAACGACTTTGCCAATTACTTTGGACCAAATGATTTACCATGCTTCTTCTGTAGTTCGCGCAGTAGAAAGAGGTTTGGTTGTCGTTGATTTGCCTTTTGGAAGTTACCAGTCTGACCCAAAAGAAGCGTTGCGTTCTTCGATCAGAATTATGAAAGAAAGCGGTGCTCACGCGGTAAAATTAGAAGGCGGAAAAGAAATTAAAGAATCGATCAAAAAAATATTGCATGCTGGAATTCCAGTAATGGGACATTTAGGTTTAACTCCTCAATCTATTTACAAATTCGGAACTTACAGCGTTCGAGCAAAAGAAGAGGAAGAGGCTGAAAAACTTATTGAAGATGCTCAAATGCTTGAAAAAATAGGATGTTTTGCTGTTGTTCTTGAAAAAATCCCAGCTGACTTGGCTAAAAAAGTAGCAGAAAGCATTTCTATTCCTGTAATCGGAATTGGAGCTGGTGGCGGTGTTGACGGTCAGGTATTAGTAATTCATGATATGTTGGGAATGAACAATGAATTCAGTCCGCGTTTCTTACGTCGTTACTTAAATCTTTACGAAGAAATGACGAAAGCAATCGGCCAATATGCCGCTGATGTTAAGGCTAGTGATTTTCCTAATGCTAGTGAACAGTACTAGAAAAGCCGCTAAGCTACTAAGGTTCTAAGGTGCTGAGTTTCTTAGGGACAAAGTGACAAAGTTGCAAAGTTTAAACTTAATGTTTAAGAATATAAATTGCCTCCAGCTTTAGCTGGAGGTTTTGTTTAAGCTTCGAAAAGGCTTTAGCCAAAGTTCTCAAAATTTTAAAATTCAACAATCTAAAAATCGGTTTTGAAAATAGTTTCCAATAAAAATAATTTACAAATTTTACACGAAGACAATCATATTATTGTGGTTAACAAACGTGTAGGTGATATTGTGCAGGGAGATAAAACGGGCGACAAACCTCTTTCTGATATTGTAAAGGAATATATTAAAGAAAAATACAATAAACCTGGAGATGTTTTTTTAGGAGTTATTCATCGTTTGGATCGACCGACAACTGGAATTGTAGTTTTTGCCCGAACAAGTAAAGCGCTTTCGCGAATGAATGAATTGTTTAGCAATCGGGAAACTAAAAAAACCTATTGGGCTGTTGTCAAAAATAAACCAAAAGAAGCAAAAGCAAAATTGGTTCATTATTTAAAAAGAAACGAAAAAAACAATACTTCTAAAGCGCATTTAAAAGAAGTTCCGGACAGTAAATTAGCGAGTTTAGATTATACGATAATCAAAGAACTACAGAATTACACTGCTCTGGAAATCAATTTGCATACGGGAAGACATCATCAGATTCGTGCTCAGTTAAGCGCTATTGGATCGCCAATTAAAGGTGATTTAAAATACGGCGCAGACCGAAGCAATCCTGATGGCGGAATTCATCTGCATGCTAGAAAACTTACTTTTGTTCATCCTGTTTCAAAAGAAGATATCACAATTATTGCCCCAACTCCAGACGATCCAATTTGGAATGCGGTATGATTTTATGATTTAATTGTTAATTTTTTAATTTTTATCGATTAACTTGCATAGAGTAAAAAACAAGCTAATCGGAAAATGGATTATAAAAGCAACATCAAATATCGAAAGGAAACTCTAAAAAAGTTATTATACAATATTCAGAAAAGTGAAGATTTAATCGTAAAAGCTTTATATGATGACTTTAAAAAACCAGAGTTCGAGGCTGTTTTGACCGAAACTAATTACGTTATTTCAGAACTGAAAGACGTCATAAAAAACATCAGCAAATGGGCAAAACCCGATCGTGTTTTTCCTTCACTGCTTAATTTTCCTTCTAGCGATTATCTTTATAAAGAACCTTACGGAGATGTATTAATCATTGCTCCTTGGAACTATCCTTTTCAGCTTGCCTTATGTCCGCTAGTTGCCGCAGTCGCAGCTGGAAACCGCGTTGTTTTAAAGCCTTCTGAATTAACGCCACATACATCTGCTATAATTGCAAAAATTATAGAAAAAACATTTCATGTAAATCACGTCGAAGTTTTTGAAGGCGGAGTCGAAGTTTCTAATAAATTACTGGCTCAGCGCTGGGATTATATCTTTTTTACGGGAAGCGTTGCTGTCGGCAAAATTGTCGCAAAAGCAGCAGCAGAGAATCTAACTCCGGTAACTCTAGAATTGGGCGGAAAAAATCCTTGTATTGTTGATGAAACGGCCAACTTAAAACTTGCTGCCAAACGAATTGTCTGGGGAAAATTTATTAATGCAGGACAAACTTGCATTGCTCCCGATTATATTCTCATTCAGAAAAACATGAAGGTCAATTTCATTTCTTATTTAATTGAAGAAATCATTAAGGCTTACGGAAAAAAAATAGACAAATCGCCCGATTTTGCTCGAATTATAAATACCAAAAACTGGTTTCGATTGACCAATATGATTCAAAACGAGCATGTTTTGTTTGGCGGAGAAAGTGATGCCAATTCACTTTACATTGCTCCTACCCTTCTTGAAGAACCCGATTTGGACAGTGCCGTTATGAAAGAAGAAATCTTCGGACCAATTCTGCCGATACTGGTTTACGAGAATGAAAATGACATTGAAAAGGTCGTGAGCCGTTATGAGAAACCTCTTTCATTTTATATTTTTAGTGAAAATAATTCATTTTCGCAGCAATTAATTTCAAAATACTCTTTTGGAGGCGGGTGTATCAATGATACTGTTGTTCATTTTTCTAATAAAAGACTGCCTTTTGGCGGTGTCGGCCACAGCGGAATCGGTGCTTATCATGGTAAATTAAGCTTCGACACTTTTTCTCATCATAAAGCAATTGTAAAAAAAGGAAACTGGCTCGATTTGCCTATGCGTTATGCGCCTTACAAGGATAAATTGGCTTCCATAAAACGAGTTTTAGACTGGCTATAAATCAGTTAAAAACATTTCGGAATGTTTTGTAGATTTTGATACGGAATTGATTAAAAATACTATATTTACGTCAAGATACCTTTCAAATAGTACAAGTCTATAAAACAATTTTACATTAAAATGAAATCTACACTTAACCAAATTGAGGACATTAAAAAAAATGGCTATTCCCTTGATTTTGCTACAGTTTTTAATCACGCTTTCGAAAATTATAAAAAAATAGCTCTTTACTCTGGGCTTATCATCTTAGTATTTTCAATTATTGCCGCCATAGCTTTTATGGGCATCATGATTGCCTATTTTGGAGCCGAGGCCTTGACTAAAGATTTTATTCAGAATTTTGAAAACCAAGAATTCACCGCTATTCAGCTTGTTATACAAACCGTTGCTGTTTCTGTAGTTGCAGGAATTACAGCTCCTTTTGGCGCAGGTTTTCTAAAAATGGCAGATTCAGCAGATAAAGATGTAGAATTTAATGTTTCAACTATTTTCAGCTATTACAAATCTCCTTATTTTGGGCAAATTTTTGTTGCAGCATTTATTCCTGCACTGCTAGGAACGGCTCTTGCCAATTTAATTGATAGTCTGGGCGTGTTATTTGTCGGGAATATAATTTCGTTTACCGTTTCTTTCTTTATGTATCTATCGATTCCGTTAATTGTTTTCGGAAATCTTAAAGCATTCGATGCTATAAAATCCAGCATTATTATCGTTACAAAAAATCCGATTAACATATTTGCTTTTTTCATCATAGGTTTTCTTGGTTCAATGGTCGGCTTTATTGGCTGCTGTGTCGGAATCATTTTTACCGTTGTTTTTAATAGCTCTATGATTTACGCAACTTATTTTGCCATTTTTGGAACAGATTCGGAAGAAGAAGATTCAATTGATTCTATTGGAAGATACGATGTAGATTAAAATAGAAAATTCTTATTTCGTAGAGAATCTAACCACTTCTCTTTAAGAATTTTCAAAACCCTATTTACTAAACCAACATACCCCAAATTCTATGGTCGCCAACTATAGTTTTTTCAATTCGGTTATTTCAGGAATTTCCACTGCTGGAAATGCCTTTGAATCAATTATGACCGGATGGTATGTATTCAATTCCGATATTATTTATTACAATAATCATAAACTTTTTGTTTTAGGATTATCGCTTTTTGCTTTTCTTTCGCTGCTGATTTACCAGTTTTTTAGAATTAAATCTAAAATTGGAAATTTCATCGAAAAAAAGAAAGAACACGAAACTGTTAGCAGAGAATACCAGCTTTATATTTTGTTTTTTGGTATTGCGGTAATTGTTATTGAAATTATAAATGAAATCTTTAAAATTAGACCAAAAAGCCTATTGGTTGTAAATGTTCTAATAGGTGTTTTTGTTCTTATTACTTATGCGATAACAGACAAAATCAAGTGGCTGCGAGATCAAATTCAGCAGATTTTTATCTTCTGTTTTTTTATTTATATCAGTTACGTTGCCTACAATATTGTTAATTTAAGAAATGATGTTGTTCCTATCATCGTTTTCTTGATTTCTTTTTTCTTTTCGTACAACATTCTCAAACCCATAAAAATTTACTGGCTTTTTGTTGCTTTAACGTTTACTTTTTTAATTGTCACGTTAGCCCTGCATCTCATCCCTATAAAATCTTCTATTTTACTGCTCAATTTCTGCATTCTGATTTTCATTATAAATCAGGTAAAATATGCGGTTTTATTAAACAATCGTGACAATTTTAGGTTTGCAAGCGAAATTGTCCATAAAGGAAACTCGCTTACAATTGCATCCAACCAAAAAGGCGAAATTCTTTTTTGTAGCGAAACCATAACCCCAATTTTAGGATATCAGCCTGATGCTGTTATGGGCTTAAAATTCTGGGAATTGACCCAAGATCCTGAATCAAAAGGAAATATAAATGTAGCCGGAAGTCAAGAAAATAAACTTTACATTAGAAAATTAAAAACCGAAAACGGCGAATACAAATACATTCAGTGGAAAGATAAAAAGTTCTCAGACGATTTAATTATCAGTATTGGGCAAGATGTTACAGAACAGGTAATTGTTCAAGATCAGTACAAAAATTTAATTCAGACAGCGACCGATATTATTTTTGAAATTGATGCCGAAGGTCATTTCACTTTTATAAATGAATTCGGAATTTCTGCTCTTGGCTATCCCGAAAACGAAATCATTACAAAACATTATTCCAATTTTATACACGAAAATTATATCAGCAGCGCCGTAGATTTTTATGAAAATCTGGTCCTTAATGAAAGTAATTACCCAATTATTGAAATTCCGATTCTGAAAAAAAATGGTGAAGAAATCTGGATTTCACAAAAAATCATTGTCCGTAAAAATGACTTAGGATTAACGATTGGATTTTCTGGAATTGCAAGGGATATTACAGAGAAAAAAAATATCGAAAACGAGAAAAAAAGACGTCTTAAAAAAATTGAGGCCTATAATAGTTCGACCAAAAAATTATCAACGACCGACTTTAGCAAGTATGACCAATTAAACACGGTCATTGATTTAATATTAAAAGAAGCCGCTACAATAAGTCAAGTCAACCGTATAAGTTTCTGGAAATATGATAATGATTTAATCACTTGCAAAAATCTCTTCAGTCTTGACAATCAAAGCTTAAACGATAAGAATATTCTAAAGAAAGAATCGTATCCTATTTATTTTGAAACATTAAACAACAAAGCGATCATTAATGCGCCAGATGTATTCAATAAACTGGAAACCTCTGAATTTGAAAAACTTTACTTTACCAAAAACAACATAAAGTCAATGCTTGATGTGCCAATTTTCCTTACGGGTCAATTGGCTGGTGTAGCTTGTTTTGAAAGTACAGAACAAAAAAGAGAATGGGACAATGAAGATATTAATTACGCCAGAACTATTTCAGATGTAATTTCGCTTGCCATTTCTTCTCAAATGCGTTTAGAGGCTGAAAGAAAATTAGAACTTAAAAGTCAGCTTTTGTCTGCACTTTCTTTATGCACCGAAAAGTTCTTGCTGAGCAAAACCACGCACCAAATGTTTCAGGAAACGTACAACATTATTGGAAAAGCAGCGAAGGTTGACCACATGTATTACTACGAAAAAGATGCCATTTATAATGTAGTGAGCCAAAAATACAAATGGTCTCGTGAGGGCGTTACGCATCAGATTACTCCGCTTCGTCTTATGTCTGAAGAAAATCTGAAAGAAATTTACGAGGCCGCATCGCAAAGAAAAATTGTTAATACATTAACTAGAAATCTTTCTGACGGTTTCTTCAAAAATCTACTGATTGCTAACGAAATACAGTCTATTTTAATTTTACCGCTTTATATTAACGATATTTTCAGTGGTTTTATTGGTTTTGATGACTGTACAGTGGAAAGAAAATGGTCTGAAGACGAAATTAATATCTTTCAAGTCTTAGCAAATAATATTTCGTCTGCTTTAGAACGAAACCGAAATGAAACTAAAATCATTGAAAGTGAAGAAAAATTCAAACTGATTGCAAACAACATTCCGGGAACAGTTTATCTATCTAAATTTGATGCTTTTTCGACCAAAATATTCTTAAACGACGAAGTTTTAAACCTGACCGGATATTCAAAATCCGAGTTTATCGAAAATAATTTGTCTTTTCTCTCGTTAATTCATCCTGATGATAAAGAAGAAGTAATTAACAACCAAATTGATAATTTACAAAACGGAATGCCTTTGCATAATGTGTATCGCATTAAGCGCAAAAGCGGCGAGTTTATTTGGATAGAAGAATTTGGAGACGTAATTAAAAGAGATGATGAGATTGAATTTGTCGGTGGAATTTATTTTGACATTACAAGCAAAAAAGAAATCGAAGATGCCATAAAAGCCAAACAGCTGGCAGAAGCGGCAAACAAATCAAAATCTGACTTTTTGGCCAATATGTCTCACGAAATCAGAACTCCACTAAACGGAATTATTGGTTTTACACACCTATTAATGAAAACGGATTTGGAAGAAATTCAAGAAAAATACATGACTACAATTAACCAGTCAGCTCATTCTCTTCTTGAAATTATAAATGATATTTTAGATTTTTCGAAAATTGAAGCCGGAAAACTCGAACTTTTTATTGATTTATACGATATTAAAAAAATCTTAGGACAAGTTTTTGATTTAATTGTTTACGAGTCTAACAGAAAAAATCTGGAACTTGAACTGAATATTGATCCCGATGTTCCAAACTATATTTGGACAGATATGGTTCGAATCAAACAGATTTTGATAAACCTGCTTTCAAATGCGGTGAAATTTACAACCGAGGGTTCTATAAAATTAAATGTCACTCTTTTAGAAAAAAAACAAAATAACAATTGTCTTATTCGTTTTGCAGTAATCGACACTGGAATTGGTATTCTTGAAAAAAATCAGAAGAAAATATTCAAAGCTTTCTTGCAAGAAGACAGCTCTACAACTAGAAAATTTGGAGGAACTGGCTTGGGCTTAACCATATCAAATCAGTTGCTTGCTTTGATGGAAAGCCGTTTACAGCTAGAAAGCAAAATTGACGAAGGAAGTACTTTTTTCTTTGATTTAAACTTAAAAACAAGCAACCAAAGCATTAATGATAAATACAATGCCGAACTCAAAAGTTTAAATATCAATGTCGATTCTAATGAAATTGAAACAAGCGACAGCAACATCACTTTTTTAATTGTTGAAGATAATAAGGTGAACATGCTCCTTCTTAAAACCATTATAAAAAATCTCTACAATAATGCTTTTATTTTCGAATGCGAAAACGGATACGAAGCCATTCAGCAATTTGAAAAAATCAATCCGACCATTATTTTTATGGATATCCAAATGCCAATTATGAATGGCTATGAAACTGCAAAAGCCATTAGAAACACCAAAAAAGGGCGAGACATTCCGATAATTGCAGTTACCGCAGGAGCTGAAAAAGAAGAGCGAAACAAATGCATTTCTGCTGGAATGGACGATTATATTTCTAAACCTATTATGAAAGGAACTGTTGAAGAAGCTTTAGTAAAATGGCTAGGATAATTGGTTTCTCCTGTAAAAATAGCTTCAAGCTCAAAACTCCAAGAACGGCTGAAAACTAAATGTCCTGTTTGTGAAATTTATCACAAAAAATCTCTAAATTCGTACAAGGTTTTAATAACAAGTTAAAAAACAATTCAATATGAAATGGCAAGGCAGAAGACAAAGTGACAATGTAGAAGACAGAAGATCAATTTCTGGCGGTGGCAAAGCACTAGTCGGCGGTGGCGTTATTGGGATTATTATTTTACTGCTGAATGTTTTTGGTGGTGAAACGGGTCAGCAAATAGCCCCAATTTTAGAACAAATGCAAGGCGGACAGCAACAAACCGAAGCTGCAGCTCCTTTAAGCAAGGAAGATGAAGAAATGGGGAATTTTGTTAGAGTTGTTCTAGCGGACAACGAAGACATTTGGAGCAAAATTTTTGCTGAACATGGCATGACCTACGAAAAACCAAAATTGGTTCTTTTCAAAGGTTCTGTACAGACAGCTTGTGGCGGCGCATCATCTGCTTCTGGGCCTTTTTATTGCCCTGGCGATCGTAAAGTGTATATGGACTTAGCTTTTTTTGAAGAATTAAAAAGTAGATTTGGTGCAAAAGGGGGCGATTTTGCCATTGCTTACGTTATTGCACATGAAATTGGACATCACATTCAGACTTTAATCGGGACGTCTTCTAAAATGCGTCAAATGCAGCAAGGAAAAAGTGAGGCGGAAGCCAATAAATTATCTGTAGCATTAGAATTACAAGCCGATTTTTATGCTGGAGTTTGGACACACTATAATCAAGCAAATCTAGACACTGGAGATATCGAAGAAGCCCTAAGCGCAGCAAATGCAGTTGGTGACGATGCTATTCAGAGCAAAATGCAAGGACATGTCGTTCCCGATTCTTTTACCCACGGAACATCAGAACAAAGAATGTATTGGTTTAATAAAGGTTTTAAAAGCGGAGATATCACGCAAGGCACTACATTTGAAGAAATTCGATAATACATAAACCAAATATAATAACCACCAGAAAAGCATGACTTAATCGTCGTGCTTTTTTTTATAAACCATATAAGTTATATAAGTTTTTTTTCGAAGCCATATTGTTGTTTTCCTAAACGGGAGAAAGAACATATTAGAAGCTGTACATATGAATTGTTACAAACATTTCTCTTAAAGATTCTTCTTTAAAAAAAACAAAACTCAAATCACTTAAATGAACTTATATGGTTCCCAAAACATAAAAGCACAAAAAAAGCCTTGAATTTCTTCAAGGCTTTAAATCTGGGTGGCTGACCGGGTTCGAACCGGCGACCCGCGGCACCACAAACCGCTACTCTAACCAGCTGAGCTACAACCACCATTTTTCTGCTTAGCGAGTGCAAATATAGAACAAAGGTTCAGTTCTACAAAGAAAAAAATGAAAAATTTTTATAAAAATTAAATCAAATTTTCTAAGCTATTGACTGCCAAACACCTTTCAACTGTAAAACCTTCTGCAAAATCTTTTCCAACCAGTCTTCCTAAGTCCTGCGCACGATAATTTAAGCTTTCAAAAAAGTTTTTACTCGTAATTGGCGTTGCTGGTTCTTTTGAATTCGGGTCGTAAAATTGGGTTTTATAGGCAGAAATTGCTTCTACTTTCTTTTTTTCAAATCCAGTAATGTCTACCACAAAATCTGGAGTAAGATTTTTCCATTGAATATAATGGTAAACTACTTTTGGACGCCAAGCTTCCTGTTTTTCTCCATCAAGAGTAGTTTCGATTTTCATTAAACCAGATAAAAAACAAGAATCAGAAACCAATTTGCTTCCTTTTCCGTGATCGATATGGCGATCATCAATAGCATTACACAATACAATTTCTGGTTTATACTTGCGAATCATTTTTATGACTTCCAGCTGATGTTTTTCATCGTTAACGAAAAATCCGTCACGCATGCGCAAATTTTCGCGTACAACAACGCCCAAAATTTCCGCAGCATCTTTTGCTTCCTGATCTCTAGTTTCTGCCGTTCCGCGCGTTCCTAATTCGCCACGCGTTAAATCAACAATCCCTACTTTTTTTCCAAGGGAAACTTCTTTTAAAATGGTTCCCGCACAACCCAATTCTACATCGTCTGGGTGTGCCCCAAAGGCTAATATATCTAATTTCATGTTTTTTTGTTTGTTTTTGTTTCAGGTTTCATGTTTCATGTTTCAAGTTGCCAATTGGAAACTAAATCCTGAAATGATATAAACTAACGCAAAGTGCGCTAAGTTTTTTTTATTTATTATTATGTTTAAAAAAGTTCGCAAAGCTTTATGAACTATGCTTGTTCGATTGATTTACATCAAGAGAACATTGCTTTCTTTGCTATTAATTTTATCTCAAGTTCTGCGCATTGTCAGGCTGAGTGGAGTCGAAGACCTTTGTGCCCTTCTCCCGAAGCCTCGGGATCGCTCAGGGAGACAATCATTCATAATTCATAACTTATAACTTCAAAACTCTCTTCATCGTCATCGATTTATTGACGCTTTCTTCCCACTCTTTTTCTGGAATACTTTCTTTTGTGATACCGCAGCCCATATACAAAATCGCTTTTTCTTCCTGAATCTGCATGCAACGTAAATTTACAAATAAATCAGAACTTGAATTATTTCCTACGAAAGTGCTATTTAGTTCCCCTAAAAAACCGGTGTAAAAAGTTCTATCATAGTTTTCATTTTCTAAAATAAATACTTTTGATTTCTTTTTCGGAAGTCCGCAAACAGCTGGTGTTGGATGCAAAGTATCAATCACTTCTTCTAAAGTTGAATTGTCTTTTAAAACCCCAGAAATATCGGTTTTTATGTGCCAGATCGATCCCGCTTTTAAGCTGTAAGGTTCAGAAATCACAACTGAAGCTGTAAATTCGCGAAGGCGTTTTACAATAAAATCAGTCACAAATTGCTGTTCGTCTTTTTCTTTTTGCTGCCAAACGATTTCTGTTTCCTGATTGTCTTTCTGCGTTCCTGCCAAAGCCATAGTTTCAAAAACATTTCCGTTTGCTTTTAGCAGTTTTTCTGGTGTTGCTCCCATCCAAAGTCCAATTTTAGGATGAAAGAAACAATAACAAAAAGTGGCAGGATAGAGCTGAACCAAGTGCTGAAAAGTTTCAATAAAATCAAATTCAGCTAAAGGCACTTCTTCGCTTCTTGATAAAACTACCTTTTTGAATTCTTCGTTTTTAATAGCCTGAATTCCCTGCGCTACTAAATATTCATACTGAAACTTAGCTTCAGGATCAAAATTAAAATCATCAATTTCGATTGGTTCAAAAGAAGTCGTTTCTTTTTCTGCGGTAATAATTTCCGATTCGTTTTCAGGAATTAAAATCAGCTGTTTTTCGTCAAAAGAAGCAAAAACAAATCCTTTTTCGCTGTAATCCGAAACGGTATTTAAAATAGTATTCTGTTGTAAAATCCCAACGTAGTTTACTGTATTGGGTTTTGAATAAAGTACAAAGGGTAAATTTTGTTCTTTATGATTTTTAATTTTTAAGAAAAATGAATTCATGATTTATTCGCTTTTCTTTCTATCCAAAACCATATTCGTCAGTTTACAAAGCGAAATCAAGTTTCCTTCTTCATCGGTAATTTTGATTTCCCAAAGATGAAGACTTCTTCCTTTATGAATAATTCTGGCTGTACCAAAAACGTAGCCTTCACGAATACTTTTCAGGTGATTTGCCGAAATTTCGATACCTCTTACCTCCTGCTCTTTCGGATTGATAAAAAAGAAGGAAGCCGCACTCCCAACACTTTCTGCCAAAGCTACAGAAGCACCGCCATGCAATAATCCCATTGGCTGGTGAACGCTTGGATTTACAGGCATTTTTGCAGTTAAAAAATCTTCTCCAGCGTCGATATATTCAATTTTTAGCGTCTCCATCAATGTGTTTTTAGAAAACTCATTGCAGCGTGCCAAAATCTGTTCTTTTGTATAATTCATTAAAATAATCTTTAAAATCGTAAAATTAAAGAAAGATAAGACATAAATCTAAAATCAGATTCTAAAATTTAAAATTCAACTTCAAACTTGTCAGTTTTTTGCTATTTTTACAAAAATAAACAGAATCAATCTTTGGCTTTTTTTTGCCACAGATTACACAGATTTTCACAGATTAATTTTTTTATGCACCAAGCAAAAAATCATTTTAATCCTTTTAATCTGTGGCAAAAAAACTATCTAAATGCGTCAATACTTTTTACTTTTTATCTTCGGAATAATTCTGGCTTTCAGCTCTTGCAGAACTGATTTTGATACTATTGCAAGTTCAGGAGATTTAAAGTTTTCGAAAGACACCGTTTATTTAGATACTGTTTTCAAAAATATTGGTTCAAGCACTTATCAATTAAAAGTGTACAATCAGAGTAAAAATGACATTTCGATTCCAGTTGTGCAATTCAAAAAAGGGTTAACCTCTAAATACAGAATGACCGTTGACGGAATGACGGGCAATAATGGAAAGATTTTTAATAATGTCACGCTTTTGGCGAAAGACAGTTTGTATATTTTTATAGAAACCACAGCAGATATTACAGACGCCAATCCAGACGATTTTTTATATACCGATGAAATCCAATTTGACAGCGGCGCCAATCTTCAAGAAGTTGCTTTGGTAACTTTAATTCAGGACGCTGTCTTTTTATATCCAAACCAAAATCCTGACGGCTCTAAAGAAAAAATTAAAATTGACGGCAAAGATGTTGACGGATTTTATTTGAGTGAAAATGATCCAACAAACGGAAATGAATTTGTTTTTACAAATGAAAAACCGTATGTTATTTATGGATATGCAGGAGTTCCAGAAAACAAAACAGTAACTTTTGAAGCTGGCGCCAGAGTTCATTTTCATGCCAATTCTGGATTATATGTTGGCAATAAAGCTTCGCTTCAAATTAACGGAGCCGCTTCAGCAACTGATAAACTAGAAAAAGAAGTTATTTTTGAAGGCGATCGTTTAGAATCTATGTATTCTGATATTCCTGGACAGTGGAAATCGGTTATTTTTGAAAAAGGCAGTACCAATCATGCTATCAATCATCTAACTTTAAAAAATGCCGTTATTGGTTTAGATTTCAGAAGTGCGCTTAATCCGATTCAAATTAAAAACACTCAAATTTACAATTGTGCCGAATACGGAATTTTAGCTCAAAATGAACGAATTACGGGAGAAAACATTGTTATAAATCATGCAGGACTAGCTAGTTTATCTTGTGTTTACGGCGGAAATTACAGCTTTACGCATTGCACATTTAACAACAATTGGTCTGGCGGCGTTCAATTTGCAGTGAATTTAAGCAATGCTTTGGCAGGCGCAACTCCAGAAACCAATCCACTGACAAATGCTACTTTTAATAACTGCATTATTTATGGTTCTGCGACAAACGAACTCAATTTAGATAAAAATACAACTGCAGCCTTTGTTTATCAATTGAATAATTGTTTATTGAAATTCAGCAGTTCTACAACAAATCCGTTGTATCAATTCAAAACGGATACAGAGCATTATAACAATATTATTTTGAATGAAAATCCGAAGTTTTATAATGCTGCTGAAAATAAATTCAATATCGATAAAACTTCTGCCGCTTTCGCGAAAGGGAATCAGGCATACCTCATTCCAACTGATATTTTGGGAGTTACGAGAACTTCTCCGCCAGATTTGGGTGCTTATCAAAGCGCTGAATTCCCGAAATAAGTTTTTTTTTGCCACGAAGGCGCTAAGACGCAAAGTTTTTTCTTTTGATAATGTTACTTTTTATTTCTCGCAGATTTAGCAGATATAGCAAATTATCGCAATGCATATAGATTTGCGCAGATTTAAAAAAAAATCTACAAAATCAGCTCAAATCCAAACAAATCTGCGTGAAACATTTTTTAAACACAATCAAAATAAAAAAATCTCCTTAATCTGCTAAATCTGCGACAGAAAAAAAACTTGACGCCTTAGTGGCAAATCAGCGGTAAATCAGTCAAGTATTATTCAATCAAAAAAGTATTCTCGCAGATTCTGCAGATAAAGCAGATTATCGCAATGCATATAGATTTGCGCAGATTTAAAATAAAAATCTGCAAAATCAGCTCAAATCCAAACAAATCTGCGGGAAACATTTTTTAAACACTATCAAAATAAAACAATCTCCTTAATCTGCAGAATCTGCGAGAAAAAACTTGGCGCCTTTGCGAGATTTTTTTAATTCCTTTTTTCTAAAAAAACTTCGTGTCTTGGCGCCTTAGTGGCTAAAAAAACTCCGTAAGAAAATATCTCCAAAATTAAACATCGCTTAACATTTCGAATTCATTAAAATAGTAAATTTGATTAAACGATATTTTAACTTTCTAAAATTCAACCATTTAAAAAGATTAAAATTTCAATTCTCAACCAAATCTTTAAAACTATTATTATGAAAAAAAACTACTATTTATTGTTATTGCTGTTTACTACAATTGGTTTTGCTCAAATCCCATCTGGATATTACAATACCGCAACAGGAACGGGTTATACTTTGAAAACACAATTGTATAACATTATTAAAGACCACACTAATAATGGTTACGCCGGACTTTACACCACTTACCTAACTTCTGATGTCGATAGTTTTTACGAAAACGATGGAACTATTTTAGACATGTATTCTGAAAATCCTTCGGGATCAGATCCATATACCTATACTACGGGAACGACTCAGCGATGTGGCAGTTATTCGGTTGAAGGAGATTGCTACAATAGAGAGCATATTATTCCGCAATCTGTTTTTAATGAGCAGTCGCCAATGGTTGCCGATGCCCATTTTATTACGCCAACTGATGGAAAAGTAAACGGAATACGCTCCAATTATCCGCACGGAAATGTAAGTTCAGCAACCTACACTTCTCAAAACGGAAGCAAATTAGGCTCAAGTGCCGTTTCTGGATATTCAGGAACCGTTTTCGAACCTATCAATGCTTTTAAAGGCGATATTGCCAGAATGTATTTTTATTTTGCAACGCGTTATGAAAATACTGTTGCCGGTTATTCTTATCCGATGTTTAATGGTTCTAGCAATCAGGTTTTCACAACAGCTTTTCTAAATCTGCTATTGGCTTGGCACGCGCAAGATCCTGTAAGCGCAAGAGAAATTGCGAGAAACAATGCTATTTATGCACGCCAAAACAATCGAAATCCGTTTATTGATCATCCTGAATATGTAAATCAAATTTGGGGCGGAACACCTTCTGGAGATACTCAAGCACCGACTGCTCCTGCAAGTTTAGCTTTAACAACCAAAACTGTCACCTCGATTTCTTTAAGCTGGACAGCATCTACCGACAATTTAGCTGTTACGGGTTATGATGTTTATGCAAATAGTGCTTTAAAAACTACTGTTTCAGGAACTACAGCAACAATAACAGGATTAACGGCTTCGACAAGTTATTCTATTTATGTAAAAGCAAAAGATGCTGCAGGAAATGCTTCGGCATCAAGCAACACTATTTCGGTTACAACGAACAGCAGTGGAACTGGAACGGCAACCGATCTACTTTTCTCTGAATACATTGAAGGTTCTGGAAACAATAAAGCATTAGAAATTGCCAACAATACTGGAAGTTCTGTAAACTTATCCGCGTACACTATTAAAAAACAAACCAATGGCGCGGGTTCTTGGAGTACCGGTTTGGCTTTGAGCGGTACTTTGACAACGGGAAGTAAATTTGTAATTGTAAACAGTTCTATGTCATCAAGCTGTTTTTCTACCAGCGCCGCCAATATTTCTACAACTGCAACCGAATTAACTTTTAACGGAAATGATGCTGTCGGTTTATTTAAAAATGGTGTTTTAATTGATATAATCGGAACTTTCAATGGCGGAACTTCAAATTTTGCCATCGATGTGACTCTAAGACGAAAATCGACTATAACGTCTCCGAGCACTACATTCAATTTAAGTGCGCAATGGGATTCTTTCTCTCAAGATACCTGCAACAACCTAGCCAGCAAAATGGTTGAAATTGCCGAAATTGAAGAAAAAGTTAGTACAGACGAAATCGCCATTTATCCAAATCCTTCTGATGGGAATTTCAATATTGGTTATGGAAGTTCAACATCATATTCTATAGAGATTATTTCGTTTACAGGACAAAAAGTATTCGAAAAACAGAACACTTCAGATTCGGAAATTTCAGTAAGAAATCTTCCAAAAGGAATCTACGTAGTTCAAATTACTACAGCAGAAAAAACTGTGACTAAAAAAATAATCATCGACTAATTATAATTTAGGTTAACTAAAAAGCGGCAAATTTTGTCGCTTTTTTTATTTTTTGAAATGGGGATATTTTTTCACGCAGATTTAGCAAGATAAGGCAGATTAAATTATCGATTAAAGATTTGCGCAGATTTTTAAAATTGAATCCATTAAAATCTGCTCAAATTTTTATAAATCTGCGTGAAACTTTTTTAATCATTTCTGTAAAATACCATTATTTTTTTTTCTCGCAGATTTAGCAGATAAAGCAGATTAGCTTCGTGAGTAAAGATCTGCGCAGATTTTTAAAATAGAATC
>NZ_JAVAMB010000018.1 GCF_030730925.1 Flavobacterium sp. DG2-3
CCTTCGGATTCTTTTATATATGGACTTCTAATGAGCGGTTTTAATTTTTAAGATTTAAAAAATCCGTTTTTATCCGCGTTTTTGCAAAGCAAATCCGTTTTATCCGTGTTCCAATAAGCTAAAGTTTATTTCTCATCTTCAGGCAAAATCACTTTATTAAATTCCGCCTTTTCTTCGGCTCTTTTCTGTGCAGCTTTTCCTTTGCCAATCGGAATTCCCGCAGTAACATACAGTGATCGGTTATATTGGTTATTTGGACCATCTCCTTTCATTACCGTTACAAGCCCATAATAATACTGAACGGTAAGATTTAAGCCGTTTCCAACGTTTAGATGATAACCAGTTCCTACTGCAATTCCGGCATCAATTACATGAATCTGGTCTCGGATTTTCTTTTTGTAAATAACATCGTTATCGTTTATTTCGTTCTTAAACTCGTCAAAAGCTTTCGCAAGCAAACCAAACTGAGGCCCCGCTTTAAGATAAATATTGTTTTTAAATTGGTATTTAATCAATATCGGAACATTAAAATACCGAATTTCACGATTTACCCTTCCGCCCGCAAAAGTATTGTCCAGATTTTCATCATTCAAAGAATAAACAGGAATACCTTTCGCTCCCATAGGTGATTTTACAATTACTCCTGTATTAATCATCCAAGCTGGATTTTTTCTTGATCGAATATCAAAATAAAACCCAAGATTAAACCCCGGATTGGCCGCAGAAGAACCCATGTTAGAAATGGTAGAAAAGTTAACGCCGCCCTCAAGACCAAATTCCAAAAACTCCGAATTGAGTTTGTCTCCAAATATTAAGGAAATCAATACTTGAGACTGCAGCTGATTTATCGAAAACAGCATGAAAAGTACAAATAGAGCTTTTTTCATATCATTCGATTATAGTCCAAAACGATACTGAATGCCTCCTAAAGCTTGCGTACGGCTTCCTAAGAAACCAGCTTCAACCCTAAACATAATGTGTTTGTTGTATTGGAATTGAGATCCGATGATGAAATTCCACATATCTTTCGGCCTTTTCTGAAGAGAATATTGCACAGAAGAATTACCTGCAGTACTTAAAGCGCCATCTAAAGTAGCTAGGAAATTTCCAGCGCTTTCTAAAGCTCTATTGGCAGTATTATGTTTGACAACATTTGCTGGATTTTTTTGTTCTGTCGGCGTAAGTCCATCCCACCAAGTATCAACTTTCTGCTGATTTTCAGAAACTTTTTCTAAACCATCATCCACTTTTGTCTGGGCATTTGTCAAGTCAAAAATTTCAGAAAGCGGAATATTTCCGTTTGTATCACCATTAATGTGCACTCTGAATGCTCCAACCCAAACAGCAATATTTTTTTCAGGATCATGTAATTTAAATGTCTTTCCTAAACGCGGACCAAAAACATAAGAAAAAGCAGGTTTATCGAGTGAACTAATATCTGTCCATGCCATATTCATATCCAAAGCCAGCCAGCCACCGCCAATACCGACCGTTGGAGTCATTCCGAAACCAAATGTGGTAGCATTAAAATTGGCTTTTGTGCTAAAATGTGCAATCTGCGACCAGTTATTGTCTGCATCAGGAATATAGATTCCAGCATTAATTTTTGTAGCGGTATTCGCTTTTCCAAAAATTCCGTAGATGTTTAAAAATGGAAGCAGCCAAATATCAGGGCGAATCGTTAATGCACCGGCTTCTACAGAGGATTTATCGAAACGAACAATTTCATCCAGATTATAAAGTGGTCCATTGTTAAAACCAACTTGCAAATCGTTGATTACAATTTCAGAATCCTGCCAAAAATAATTTATTGAGAGTCCCGCAGAATAGGGGAGTTTATATCCTTTTTGAGCCACTTTTTCTCCCCAGATCGGTAAAGCGTAGGGATAGTTGGCAATTTTTAAACTGTCTTTTAATTCTTCATTTTTTTTGCCCACAATTTTATCGGTGTAAACCTGTGCGGAAATTTGCAAGCTGCATAAAAATAATAAGGCTGATATTAGTGGATTACATTTCATTATTATACTGTTATAAAATTAATTAATAAAACTGCGTAAATAAAATCTGTACTAATGTATTCTGAGGAAATTCGGGCTTATTTTGATTTTACAGGTGTATAGGAAATTTTAAAATTGAAAAAGAATTTGGAATAAATTTATCATGTTTATAGTGTTAAAGTTAATTCTTTTTTTTTAACATTTATATTTTTTTTGAAGAAAGTGAAATTGTAATAAAAAGCAAATCAGTTGGTTTGGATAAATAGAAAACTTTTTTCTTTTTTTATTCATTTCAATAATAATTGTGATGTCAAAAGAATAAAGTAGTATTTTTACAGCTGTGAAATGGATAGCAATTATATTATCAATTTACCTGATGGCACTTTCTAATATGCCTTGCGCAGATTTGGAAGTGAATAGCGCTATGCATAAAACGGCTCAGTTTGCTTCAGAAGACAATCATTCACACGATAAAGACAACGATTTATGTTCTCCGTTTTGCGCCTGCAATTGCTGTGGCGTGCAAGTCTTAAGTTATCAGACTGCAATAAGTTTTGAGTTTCCAAAAGCCTATACTCAAATTTCTATTCCTTTACCAAATTACAATTCTGTTTTTATTTCCAATTTCTACGGAAGTATCTGGCAGCCCCCTCAAATAGCATAATGATTGTGCCCGTTCCTGGTTAGGAATACGGGCGAGAGAGTTGTGGACTTTCCACACGTTTACAGACAATTTAATTGTCTCATTTCTCACGTCATTATAGATCCAAATGTTAGATAAAATCATTCAGTTTAGTATAAAGAACAAATTCGTTATACTATTATTTACCCTCGTGCTTATTGCATGGGGAAGTTATTCGCTTAAAAAATTACCGCTCGATGCACTGCCAGATGTAACCAACAATCAGGTGCAGATAATTACCACTGCGCCAACACTGGCGAGTCAGGAAGTCGAGCAATTGATTACGTATCCCTTAGAAAGAGCTGTAAAGACAGTTCCTGATGTTATAGAACTCCGCAGTATTTCCCGATTTGGACTTTCGGTTGTTACTGTCGTTTTTGAAGAAGATGTTGATATTTACTGGGCTCGCGAGCAGATTTTCCAGCGCTTAAAGCAAGCCGAAGAAAACATTCCAGATTATGTAAATTCTCCTGAATTGGCACCAATTTCTACAGGATTGGGAGAAATATACCAATATGATGTGTATGCCAAAAAAGGCTACGAAAACAAATACAGCGCAGTAGAACTGCGAACCATTCAAGATTGGATTATCATTCCGCAATTGCAGGGCATAAAAGGTGTTGCCGAAGTAAGCACTTGGGGCGGAAAACTAAAACAGTTTGAAATCGCCGTCAATCCAAATATGCTCAATAGTCTTGGCGTTACGATTACCGAAATTTTTGATGCTTTAGAAAAAAACAATCAAAATACAGGAGGCGCTTATATTGAAAAAGATCAATATACCTACTTTATTCGCGGTGTCGGAATGGCAAAAGGCGTTAAAGACCTTGAAAATGTAGTTGTAAAAAACCGAAATGGTTCGCCCGTTTTGGTTCGAAATGTGGCACAAGTTCGCGAAGGCGTGGCATTGCGCTACGGTGCATCAACAAAAGACGGAAAAGGCGAAATTGTTTCGGGAATGGTTTTGATGCTGAAAGGCGAAAACTCCAGTGCAGTTGTAGATCGCGTGCACGAAAAAATGGAACAAATTAACAAAAGTCTTCCAGAAGGAGTGGTTGCCGAAGCTTTTATCGACAGAGGGAAATTGGTCGATAATTCTATTAAAACCGTTGCTAAGAATTTATTAGAAGGAGCATTAATTGTGATTTTTGTTCTGATTTTATTTTTAGGAAACCTTCGTGCGGGACTAATCGTCGCTTCTGTAATTCCGTTAGCCATGCTGTTTGCCGTGATTTTAATGAATGCTTTTGGCGTAAGCGGAAACCTGATGAGTTTGGGCGCCATAGATTTCGGAATTATAGTCGACGGAGCCGTCATTATTGTCGAAGCTACGATGCATCATCTACAGCAATTCAAAAACAAAAAAGAATTGACTCAGGAAGAAATGGACGCTGAGGTTTATAATTCGGCTTCTAAAATCAGGAACAGTGCCGCTTTTGGCGAAATTATTATTCTGATCGTATATCTTCCTATTTTAGCACTAATAGGAACTGAAGGCAAAATGTTCAAACCAATGGCAATGACAGTCGGTTTTGCGATTATTGGCGCTTTTATTCTTTCGCTCACTTATATTCCAATGATGAGTGCTTTGTTTCTTTCGAAAAAAACAGAACATAAAGAAAACTTCAGCGATCGCATGATTGCTTGGCTCGAAAGCCGTTATACTCCTTTATTGAAAAAAGCGCTAGAGTTTAAAAAAGTAGTGCTTTCTATTGCCGTTGGATTATTTGCTTTGGCATTTATTGCTTTCCAAAACATGGGAGGCGAATTTATTCCGACAATCGAAGAAGGAGATTTGGCTATAAATGTGACTATTATGACAGGAAGTTCGCTTACGCAAATGGTAGAAACAACCACAAAACTGGAAAAGATTTTGAAAGATAAATTTCCAGAGATCAAAACAATTGTTTCTAAAATTGGAAGCGGTGAGATTCCAACCGATCCGATGCCAATTGAAAGCGGCGATTTGATTATTGTTTTAAAAGACAAAAAAGAATGGAAGGGCAAATACCGTAATTGGGAAGCGCTGGCCAATGCTATGAAAGAAGAAATGGAAGTAATTCCAGGTTCTAATATTGAGATTTCTCAGCCTATTCAGATGCGTTTTAACGAATTAATGACGGGAAGCCGATCTGATATCGCGATTAAGATTTTTGGTGATGATCTGGAAATTCTAGATGCGAAAGCGGCAGAGTTAATTTCGAAAATAAAAGGAATCGAAGGAATTGGAGATTTGAAAGCCGATAAAGTAACGGGGTTACCGCAGATTACAATTAAATACGATTACGATAAAATTGCCCTTTACGGATTGAATATTTCAGATATCAACCAGATCATCCGTTCTTCTTTTGCGGGAGAAGTGGCTGGAAAGATTTATGACGAAAGCAAAAGGTTTGATGTCGTAGTCAGAATGGACGAAAACAATCGAGGAGATATTACCGATGTCAGCAATTTATTCATTCCGCTTCCGAGTGGTCAGCAGGTTCCGTTGTCTCAGGTTGCTTCTGTTGAATACGAACAAGGTCCTGTGCAGGTCATTCGCGAAGACGGAAAACGTAGAATTACCGTTGGTTTAAATGTCCGCGGAAGAGATATTCAAAGTGTTGTAGAGGAGATTCAGACTAAACTCGATACAAGTTTCAAACTTCCTGCGGGCTATTATGTAACGTATGGCGGACAATTTGAAAATCTGATAGAAGCTTCAAAAAGACTTTCTGTAGCCTTGCCAATCGCTTTAGGATTGATTTTGATCTTGCTGTATTTTACTTTCAAAAGCGTAAAACAGGCTTTACTGATTTTTACTGCAATTCCGTTATCGGCAATCGGAGGTGTTTTTGCGCTTTCGCTGAGAGGAATGCCGTTTAGTATTTCTGCCGGAATTGGTTTTATCGCTTTATTCGGAATCGCAGTCCTCAACGGAATTGTATTGATTTCGTATTTCAATCAATTAAAATCAGAAGGCATTTCAGATCCGTTCCAGAGAATCTTAATCGGAACTAAAACACGTTTGCGTCCAGTTTTAATGACCGCAGCCGTAGCTTCTTTAGGATTTCTACCAATGGCATTGTCCACCAGCGGCGGAGCAGAAGTACAGAAACCACTAGCAACGGTAGTTATCGGGGGATTAATTTCAGCAACTTTATTGACGTTAATCGTATTGCCGATTTTGTATTTACTATTGGAGAGGTTTAATCGTGGTAGAATTAGTTAATGAGAAAATTTGATAATTAGATAATTTATTACTGTGCGCATAATAATTTCTCTCGCAGATTTAGCAGATCTGGCAGATTAATTTGAAAAGAAAAAAATTTGCTTAATCTGCAAAATCTGCGGGAGACAAAAAATAAATAAAATGACAACACAATATAAAACCTTTGCGAACTTAGCGATAAAAACCTTGCGAACTTTGCGGTTAAGCACGTTTCTATTAGCAGGAACAGCAACATTTGCACAACAGCCAATCAGCCTTGAAAAAGCAATAGAACTTGCCAAATCCAACAACATCGACTTAAAAATTGCTGATAAAGAAATCGAAAAACAAACCGTACTCAAAAAAGCTGCTTTTCAGCCCGATCCGTTACAAGTACAGTATCAGGGCGGACAATTCAATAGCGTTGATTTTGATCATAATGTTTCGGTGCAGCAGTTTTTTCCGTTAGGGAATATTACAAAAGCTAACAGACAATTGCAGGAAGAACTGGCAAAACTAGCCGAAAAACGAAAAGCATTGTCGGCTTATGAAATTGAAAAAGCCGTGACTTTGGCCTATTATCAATATTTATACGGCGTTTCGATTCAGAAACTTAATTCAGAACTCAATGCCATTTATACCAAATTTTTAAAGAATGCCGAATTACGTTTTAAAACCGGAGAAAGCGGCAACATAGAAGTAATTAGTGCCAAAGCCAAAGTAAAAGAGATTGAAACACAGAAAGCGCAATTAGAATACGATTTGGCAATTTATCAGAAACAATTGCAATTTTTCATTCAGACTGATGAAAATATTGTTCCAGATTCTAAGACCGCTTTGCAGTATACTTTTCTAGAAAATCAGGAAAATACAAAAGCGGAAAGGGTAATGACCGATTTGTATCAGCAGCAGATTTCAGTTTATCAAAAAGAAGCTGGAACCTTTAAAGCTTTGCGTACGCCAAAAGTCGGTTTGGGGTATTTTGCGCAGACCATCAATACCGAGTCTCTGTTTCAGGGTTTTACGGCAGGATTGCAGATTCCGTTGTTTGGAGGCGTTAATACCACCAAAGCAAAAGCAGCTGAAATCGGTATTTCGCAGTCGCAAATGGCTTTAGATAAAAACAAACTGATGCTGAATCTCCAAAGAGAAGAATTACAGAATAACTTCAAAAAACAGCAGCAAAACTTGGCTTATTTCCAAAATGAAGGTTTGCATTATGCCGATCAGATTATTGAAACGGCTCAGAAAAGTTATGCTAATGGCGATATGAGTTATTGGTCGTATATCAGTTTTTTAAATCAAGCGATTGACATTAAAAAGCAATTTGCAGAAGCTACGCACAGCTACAATCAAAGCGCTATCGAGCTTCAATTTCCAACCATCAAAAATTTCTAAAAATGAAAAATACATCTAGTTATTTAACCGCAAAGAGCGCTAAGGTTACGCAAAGAGCGCAAAGTTTAATTTCCCTGCGTGCTTTGCGTTTTGTCTTTGCGTGCTTTGCGGTTATTTCGGCAGTAAGTTGCAACGAAAAGAAAACCGAAGAAACACACGAAGAAGAAAAATCAACAACAGAAGTTGCTTTAACCGTTTCTCAGTACAAAACAGTCGGTATTGAAACAGGAATTGTGGAAGATCGAAATCTGAATAAAATCATCAAAGCAAATGGCTATACGACCGTTCCGCCACAAAATTCGGCTGAGGTTTCGACTTTAATTGGCGGAACTGTAAAAGATATTTATGTTTTGGAAGGCACTTTTGTAAATAAAGGAAAAGTTTTGGCAACCATTCAAAATCTGGAAGTAATTGAAATGCAGGAAGATTACCAGTCAGCTGTTGCTAATGTTGAATATTTACAGTTAGAATACAATCGCCAAAAAACGTTGAGTGATGAAAATGTGAATCCGAGAAAAGTGTTTCAGGAAGTAAAAGCAAAATTAGCAGCCGAAAGAGCCCGCGCGCAGGCAGCAAAAAACAAATTGGATGCTTTGCATGTTTCTACTAAAGGAACTACATCGGTTGTACCAATTGTTTCGCCAATAAATGGTTATGTGGGTAAAATTAATATTGCGAAAGGTGCTTTTGCCAATACAGGAGTTTCGCTTTTTGAAGTTGTTGATAACAGTCAGATGCATTTGGATTTGAATGTGTATGAGAAAGATTTAGGTTCGATTTCGATCGGTCAGGTAATTGACTTTGTATTGACAAATCAGTCGAATAAATCAATTAAAGGAAAGATTTTCGGAATCAATAAATCTTTTTCTAACGAAAGTAAAACCGTTGCTGTTCATGCCAAAATCGATCCTGCTGATGCAAAAGGTTTGATTCCAGGAATGTACGTTTCGGCCAATATTAATATTACGAATGCAACAGTTCCTGCTTTGCCAAAAGATGCTGTAGTGAGAAACGCCGATAAATATTTCGTTTTTATTCAGGAAGAAGATCACGCAGAAGAAAAACACGAACACAAGGAAGGGGAAAAAGAAGAAGTTCACGAAGAGGAAATTCATTTTAAAGCCGTAGAAGTGATTCCAGGAACAACCGATTTGGGTTTTACAGAAATTAAGTTCGTAAATGATGTTCCTGCTGACGCTAAAATTGTTACGAAAGGCGCATTTTATTTGCTTTCAGCGATGAAGGGCGGAGGAGAGCATACGCACTAGTTTTTTAAAGGTGCTAAGATGCTGAGCTACTAAGATGCTGAGTATTATGCTGGCAAAGAAGTGAAGTCGCAAAGTTTTTTTAGCCACGAAGGCGCTAAGACTCTAAGTTTTTTTGTTGCATTTGGTTTAATCTCGCAAAGACGGAAAGACTCGAAGTTTTTTTTATTTTTTAATCTCGCAAAGTCGCAAAGTTTTTTTGCCACGAAGTCGCTAAGAAGCAAAGTTTTTTATCATTTTTTGTCTTCCTGAGCGAAGTCGAAGGACAAGTAAGAAACTCTACAAAGATTGGCGATTTTGTTTGCGGAGCTACTTGCGGAGATCCTTCCTTCGTCAGGATGACAAAAACGAACAAAAACTTTGCGTCTTAGCGACTTTGCGAGCAATTTACAGCGCAACTTAAAAAACTTTGTGCCTTCGCGCCTTCGTAGCAAAAAAACTTTGAGGGAGAAAAAAAACTTAGAGTCTTTGCGACTTCGTGACAAAAAAACAACACAAAATGCTTAAATTTAGGACATTATTTTAAACAAAGTTTCAGAGAAACTAAAACCTGAAACTTGAAACCTGAAATTATAAAATGATACATCAAGATAAAGAAGTAAAAAGCACTAAAAATAAAGCCAAGCCTTCCTGCTGCTGTTCGCATGACGAGCCTGTTCATTCCCATAATGACGGTCACGATCACGAGGGGCACGATCATGAGCATAATGTCGAAGGAAGTTTCTTTAAACTGTTTCTGCCATCCATCATATCTTTCGTTTTACTGCTTATAGGAATTGGGTTTGACAATTATTTCCCGCAAGAATGGTTTTCAGGTTATGTTCGAATCGTTTGGTATGCTGTTGCGTATCTTCCGGTTGGACTTCCGGTTTTGAGAGAAGCTTATGAAAGTATTGTAAAAGGAGATGTTTTCTCAGAGTTTTTTCTAATGTGCATCGCCACAATTGGTGCTTTTGCCATTGGCGAATATCCTGAAGGTGTTGCGGTTATGCTGTTTTATACTATTGGAGAAACCTTTCAAGGGATGGCAGTTAACAAAGCAAAATCAAGTATTAAAAGCTTATTGGATCAGCGTCCAGATGAGGTTCATGTTTTAGAAAATAATGTTGCAATAAAAGTCAAAGCCAAAGAGGTGAGGATTGGAGCGATTATTCAGCTTAAAGCTGGAGAAAAACTGGGTTTGGATGGTGAATTGCTGTCAGATTCTGCTTCGTTTAACACAGCGGCTTTAACGGGAGAAAGCAAACCCGATACTAAAAAGAAAGGCGAAACAGTTCTGGCAGGAATGATAAACGGAAACACGATTGCCGAAGTAAAAGTAACAACAGCTTACAATGACAGTAAATTGTCTAAAATTCTGGAATTGGTACAGAATGCCACAACCAAAAAAGCGCCTGCTGAATTGTTTATTAGAAAGTTTGCTAAAATTTATACGCCAATTGTAGTGTATTTAGCAATTGCGATCTGTTTGATTCCGATGCTTTTTGTTGATAATTATGTTTTTAGCGATTGGTTATATCGAGCTTTGGTTTTCTTAGTTATTTCATGTCCTTGTGCATTGGTTATCAGTATTCCGCTTGGTTATTTCGGCGGAATTGGCGCTGCAAGTAAAAACGGAATCCTGTTTAAAGGCAGTAATTTTCTGGATAGTATTTCGACAATCCAAAATGTTGTGGTAGACAAAACGGGAACCATGACAGAAGGTGTTTTTAAAGTTCAGGAAGTCATTATAAAACCTGAATTTAATAAAGAAGAGATCCTGAAACTTGTTAATGCTTTAGAAAGCAGAAGCACGCATCCTGTTGCCACAGCCATTCACAATCATGTTGGAGTAATTGATTCTTCTATTGAATTGAAAAATATTGAGGAAATATCTGGACATGGTTTAAAAGCTGTTTATAACGGAAAAGAATTGTATGTCGGGAATTTCAAACTTCTAGATAAATATTTGATTTCATACGATATTGATCCTTCTACAATAGTTTACACCACAATTGCGATTGCTTACGATGGAAAATTCGCTGGCTATTTAACAATTGCTGATGAAATTAAGGAGGATGCCAAAGAAACGGTTTCTAAACTCAAATCGTTAGGCGTAAAACTAACCATGTTGAGCGGCGATAAGAACAATGTGGTTCAGTTTGTGGCTGATAAACTCGGAATTACAAAAGCTTTTGGCGATTTGCTTCCAGAAGATAAAGTCAACAAAGTCAACGAAATTAAAGCCAAAAACGAAACAATTGCCTTTGTGGGCGACGGAGTAAATGATGCGCCTGTAATTGCTTTAAGTACAGTAGGAATTGCAATGGGAGGTTTAGGAAGCGACGCAGCAATAGAAACCGCCGATGTTGTGATTCAGGACGATAAGCCAAGTAAAATTGCAATGGCAATTAATATCGGGAAACAAACTAAAAAAATTGTCTGGCAGAATATTGTTTTGGCTTTTGCCGTAAAAGCTTTCGTTTTAATCCTTGGTGCGGGAGGACTCGCTACAATGTGGGAAGCGGTTTTTGCAGATGTTGGAGTAGCTTTATTAGCGATTTTGAATGCAGTTCGGATTCAGAGGATGAAGTTTTAATAAAGAATAAATCTGCCTCATCTGCTCAATCTGCGAGCGGTAAATACTCTCACAGATTTGGCAGATCGTGCAGATAAAAAATAGATTTTCTATAAATTAAATCATGGAGATTATATCTTTCCATCTATTTTCAGAATGGAAAGTTTCAAACTCTTTGTTCGATAAAAGTACTTTCTTGTTTAAATCACCGCGAAGATAATTTAGGCTCAAAAAATCTAAAGAAATGCTTCGGTATTGTTCTTCGTTTGTCAGATTGTAAATTTTAGCAAAAAGTGCTGCCGCTTCAAAGTTTTGAGCACTTGTCATTCCCCCTAAAATCATCGAGGCATTGTTGTAGTTGTCATATACTTTCTGAAATTCTTTTGTTTGGTAATATTTTTTGGCTTCAGCAATAAGATTAAAAGTATCTTCCTGATCTTTTTTATCCTTTTTTGAAGCTTCTGCAGCTGTCGCAAGTATATATTTAAAGCCATAATTTAAAGCATAGATTCTTAAGGGAAGAAGTCCGAAAGCTACTCTTCTTTTATCGGCTTCATTTTCTTTAATGATGCCTCTAAAGCCTGAAGCTTCTCCGTTTTGTGTCCAGTTTACTTGCGTTCCGTAAAGCTGTTTATAATTTAAGTTGCATTGCACTCTATCGTACAGAAAAGCATAATTTTCCAGATCGAGTTCTTTTGTTGCTTTTAATTTTTCCATTTCGCGTAAAGCCGCTTTTTGAAAAAGAATATCCTGATCGGCATGCTGAACAAGAAGCCAGAAATTATGAGCGCCATCTTTTCCTATTTGAGATATTTTGGGCCAGCCCTTATTTTTCAGGATTTCTTTAGCAGCAGAAAGGTTTTTATAATCCAGTTCGTTAATCTTTTGCTGTAAAGCATTCAGCTCAGCAGGATCTGAAGTCTGAATTTTTAAATATCTGATTTTCTGATCTTCAATTCCCATTGCATTAACCTGTTTTCGAAGTTCGGGAAGTAACAGCGTCTTTTCGAATTCCTGTTCTTTTAAACGTGCTTTTTGCGTTATTGCATTCCATTCTTCCCGATAATTTTTTCGAATGAAATCAAAATACGGATCTATTATTAATTGCTCTGCTTCAGTCCAGCCTTTATCCAAAGAAATGTTTAGATATTTAAAAGATTGTGTTTTATTTCCATCTAAAGAATACATTCCAGCCGCTTTATAGGCATTTAACGCATCGGGTTGCTCAATTGAAAATGCTTTTTCCAGTTTCGGAATCGCTTTTTTATAGTCTTTTTGAAGATGCAGTAACGAGGCTTCTGCGATTAATGCTTCATATTCCAAATGGGTTTGTGCCTGAACAGTATAAAAACTAAATAATAGCAGTACAAACGCTTTGATATTATTTGAAATCATTTTCTGATGGTTTTGGAAGATGAAAATACAAAATTATATTTTTATATGTTTGATTTATAGCTCTTAAAAAACATATTCACATTCTAAAGTAGACCTTAAAAATGCAATTCGACTAAATTTTCATTGTTTTCCAAAGATATTTTCACAGGATTGCTTTCTGCAGGAGTTTGTGTAGGATACCAGTTTCGGTTTGGTCTAACTAAAATCAGTAAACCATTATCATCTCCAATAGCAGAGAAAAATTCACTGTTATCATTTTTAGAAAAGAAATGCAGTCCGTGTTCTTCAATTAATTGTTTTCCGAGTTCAAGCGGATTTTCGTTTACAATTCCGATTTCGCTAATATTTAAAATGGATGCCGAATTAAATTCACCAACTTGTTCGTTATTAAGATCATGTCTGGCAATGAATTCTAATAAATTTCCGTTGTTGTCGTAAAAATAAACGGCGTGTGCATTCCAGTTTTCAAAATGGGTAATAACTTTTTTATCTTCAATTAAAATCAAATCCACTTTGTTCTGGCACCATTCAATAGCTTCTTCAAGCTGGTTTTCAGGAATATTAAAGGCAAAGTGATAAATAGAATTAAACTGCGGATCTTCAACAAATTTTAGAATAGATTCTCCAGCCTGAATGGTGACGGAGTTTTTATCATTTTCTAAAATAAATAGTTCTAAAACTTCCTGATAAAATGATTTTGTTCTGTGAATATCTTTTGTGCTGATTTGAATCTGATCTATTTTCATAATGGTGTTTTTTATAAAAGAAATAACTTCTCTAGAGTGATAAACAAATTTAAAAATGCCAGTTTATATTATGAAAGCTTCGCTATTTTATGCTTCAATGAAATTATAGTAAATTACTATTTTAAAATGTATTTAGCAATAAAAAATCCGTTTCAGATAAATGAAACGGATTCTTAAATGTTTTAAAAAGAAGGGTTTAAGCCATATCGATTAATCCTCTTTTTACGACATAATAATCGTTATTTTTTTCTAGCTGAAATTGCGCAACAAATCCAGAAGGTTCGCCCATATAAGTTACGCTGACATCAAAATATCTTTTATCGTTTTCGTTTTCGTCTCCCCACATAAAATCATCCAGAATATCAAGGTTTCCAAGCCATTCTAAGTTCTTCAACCATTCTCTTCCTTCAAAGGATTCATCTTCAGCAATTTCGTGAATAAGATAATGATCACGCCAGATTACATGAATAGACTCTTCCCAATCGTCATATAAATGATCAACGCTGTTTTTAGCATTGTCTAATTCTCCTTTTTTTAAATAAGCAAAAAAATCTTCAACTGCTTTTTGGGCTTCAAGTTCGGTTGGTTTTTCTTTCCAGGTTTTAAAGGTTGCCATAAATTTTTAGTTTAAAATATTGATTTAGGGATGTTTAATAGCTATTTTGTTCTATGCAAATAAACTAATTTTTTATTGATTTAGATTATATCGAGATTCTTTTGCAATCATTTTTTTTATTCCATGAAAAAACTAACTGTTGTCTAAGTGCTAATAATTTTGAAATATTTTATTTATACGTATTTTCTTTCTTTTTGTATTTTTGCATTGAAAATGATCAGGATTTAAAATTAAAAAAGTTTCACTTTAGTGAAACTTAATTATATTTGTATGAAGAAACGAAGAGAAATTATATTTTTTAAAAACTATTTTGAAGAATTCTTTTTAAAACAAGGTGAGAAAGTTAAGGCAAAGATAATCTGGACTCTACAGCTTATAGAAGAGCTAGATAAAATTCCGGAAACTTATCTTAAGCATATTGAAAGTACTGATGGATTATATGAAATAAGGGTTCAGTATGGAAGTGATATATTTCGAATATTTTGCTTTTTTGAAGAGGGTAAATTAATAGTGTTGGCAAATGGTTTTCAAAAGAAAACTCAAAAGACACCAAAGAAAGAAATTCTGAAGGCACTTAAAATTAGAGAAGAATATGAAAATGAAAAATAATGCAGAAAGTAATATCACAAGTTTAGATCAATTTAAAGATAAGCATTACGGAAAAATTGGTTCTAAAAAACGTGATACTCTAGAGAAAGGTTATGAAAGCTTTAAAATTGGAGCGCTCTTACTTGAGGCGAGATTACAAAAGGGTATGACACAGGAGCAGCTTGCTGAGAAAACCGGAACCACAAAATCATATATTTCAAAAATAGAAAATAATGTAAAAGAAGTACGATTTTCAACACTTCAGAAAATTGTTGAAATTGGTTTGGGAGGTCAATTAGAATTATCAATCAAAATTTAATTAATAGCTAAACAAAAAAAGTCCGTTTCAATTAAGAAACGGACTTTAGCGATTTGCAGATTTTTGGGGCAATTTGCAAATCATCAACTAACTTATTTTGGCATTTCTGGAACCATAATTCTTCGTGTTGGAGTACTTAAAGTTTCAATAAAGGCTAGTAAATCGCCCATTTCTTCTTTACTCAAATCTAGTTTTCTCAACATTGGATCTGATTTAGGAATCAAAGAATCTCTTGCTGTACCTAAATATTTCTTTTGAACAGGAGACGGATTTCCTAAATTGTACAATTCGACAACATCCAATAAAGTAGGGAAGTGGCCGTGATGCATCCAAGGTTTTGTATTTACGACTTCGCGAAGTGTTGGTGTTCTGAATTTGCCAATATCTTTAACATCTTTGGTCACATTATAGCGTCCGAAATCTTCATTTTTGGTTCCGAATAAAGTCTGGCCATCATTATGAAACTGATTATCGCTGAAATACGGGGTATTATGACAGTTAATGCATTGCGCTTTGGTTCGAAACAAATGCATTCCTTTTACTTGCTGATCGGTATAAGCTTCAGATTTTCCGCTTACAAACTGATCAAATTTACTTTTCGGACTGTTAATAGATCTTTCGAAAGTGGCAATCGCATATTGAATTCTTTCTAAAGTCACTTTTTTATCTCCAAAAGCCGCTGTAAACAATGAATTGTAACCTTTAATTTTAGCAATCTTATCAACGGCAATCGTTAGTTTTTCATTCATTTCCAACGGATCTTGAACAGGAAACTGCGCTTGATCTTCTAGACTCGAAGCGCGACCGTCCCAAAATAAAGAAGTGGCATAGGCTGAGTTTAGAATTGTCATCGAATTACGTTTTCCCGTTTGACGGTCGTGTCCAAATGAACGCGTTAGATTGTCCGTCCAGCCCAACTCTGGATTGTGACAAGAAGCACAGGCAATTTGCCCGCTTCGTGACAAACGCGGATCAAAAAACAATACTTTTCCCAGACTTTCTTTTTCCTTCGAATACGGATTATAAGCAGGATAGGGAACCGCAGGAAGCACGCCAATATCTTGAAATTTAGATTTGTCGACATTTTCATGCAATTCTGCAGTGGGCCATTTTGAAGTGTCTCCGCTAGAGTACACTTTCCTCAGTTCCTGAATATCGGTATAATCAGGACCTTCAGAAGCCTTGTAAGCCGATAATCCGAGCAGGAATAAGACGGGTAAGATTAGTTTTTTCAATTCTATTTTGTTTTTGTTTTTGTTTTTTGTTTTTTTTGTTTCAGGTTTCAAGTTTCACGTTGCTCTGCAGACGTTAGATTTGAAACTTGATACGTTCTGAGCCTCCAAAAGCTTTGTCAAAGTTTAAAACTTGGACAAAGCTCTTTTAAGTTCCGCTACTGACCACTAGAAGCTGATCACTGACCACTAAAGCGTAACTTCTTTAGGACATGGAATGCTAAGAGCTGCAGGTTTTGGATACGCTCTATTGTTGTACATTCTGTATTGTGTCGAAACCGTTCCTCCAAACAGTTTGTCGTTTGTCAATTTTAATTCGAATGAAATTTCAAAAAGACCATTGCTGATTTCTTTATAAGTTCCTTCACCTGAGATTGCAATTTGATAAGTGTTGTCTTTATCTTTTCCGATGGTTAAATCTTGCGGAATTACTAAAACAGTTCCTTCCGTTTTGCTGTTTCCGTTTGCCGGGAAAAATTCTAAAGCTGAGGTAATGTTAAATCCAGGAGAAATAGCAGCTGAGTTGCTTTCGTTAGAAAACCACCTTTTTAAACCAAAAGAATTGACAGTATTGGTTCCGCTGGCAACGTTAAAACCAATTTTGAACGCATCGTGGTACACATCGTCATTTGGATTAGCAGTTCCTTTGTCGCTGTAAAGAATAGCATTTTCATTATCTTTTGAGACAATAATCGGGAAAGTTAAAGCATTAAATGTCTGCCATGCACAACCACTAGCATTACTAAACCAATGTTCGCCATAAGTCAGATAAAAAGCATTCGTCGGATCTGTAAATTTTGATGCAGGGTAGGCTTGAACATCTCTTGGAGATTTTATGGGTTTTACAATAGTTAAATTGATATTTCCCGTTGCAGTATAGTTCGGAATATTTACAAGTGTTAGTTTAGACTCGTATCGAACATCATCATTTTGAAGATCCTCTAAAAGAGTTAAATGATAGGTTACCGAAGTTCTGTTGTCACCATAATCATCATGCGTTAAAGAATATTCGAATCCGTTTTGGAATTTAAAAATAGAAGCATTTTCAATTTCTTCAGGGAAAAAACCATTCGGATAATTTACTTGAAAATCAATTTTTTCTCCTATTTCACCTTTAATATTGTATTGCGTTACCGGAAAAGTGTAATTAGTAGCAATGGTTCCTAAATCAATCGTGAAAGTATTGTTTGGATATGTAGAATTCAGGTTTCCAATATGAATATCAGGATCAGAAACGGTTTCTAATTTTAATGTAATATTTTGACTTTCAGTCCATCTTTTATCAAACGATACAAAAATAGTGTCGGTTAATCTACTGCCCTGAAAAGAAAGTTGATTGACAGGATTTACACGAAAACTGTCGCTTTCACCATTTGTTTCAGCACTAAAATTTGCTGTAACAGTTCCTTTTAATTCGCGCGCTGTTAAAGCTACAGGAACTTTTAATGTTTTGACAGATTTGTTTTCATAAGTAGACTGCGGAACTAAATTTCCGTTTACGGTAGGGTATTCTAGAGGCGTATTGTCACTTTTGACTAAAAAATTAAATCTTAAAAAAGGATCAATATCTGAGCCTAATTTGTAATCATCTTTAGAACATGAAATATATAATAAGGCTGTAAATAATATACTGAATATCTTAATACGAGTCATTTTGCTGCAAGTTTGGGTTAAGATTAGTGTTGAATGTTGGTATTGGCAGTACGTATTTTAATGACGGATAAGTCATACTACAAACCGTAGCGATACAACCGTCATTTCTAGAAATATCTTTATGCATTCTAGCAATATCAAAAAACAAGAAACCTTCAAAGCATAATTCTTTTCTTCGTTCTAAAAAGATGTTTTCTTTAAGATTGTCTGTATTGGTCAATAATGATGCATTGGCGCGCGCGCGAATGATGTTGATATCTGCCATTGCCAAATCGGCTCTGTTGGTTTCTAGCGCTGCTTCGGCACGAATCAAGTACATTTCGCTAAGTCTGAAAGCTACATAACCAGCATTGTTCTGGAATTTCTTGGTAAAATTGTACTCAAGATAAGTCTGAACGCCACTTACTAATGTAAAAAGTGATTTTGTTAAGAATAATTGCTTTCTTGAATCTGTGCTTTCGTAAAGATTAACTAAATCATTTGAAGCTGTATATTTTCCAAAATTTGAATCTGTGGTGTAACCATAAGTCTGACTCATCGATGAAGAAACACTTCCTTCAGTATCTTTTGGATTTGAAAATTCCAGTAAGATTTCAGACACTGGAAGATCTGGTTTTTCCCATTCTGAAATTAAAGTTTCTTTGCTAGTTAGCACAACGCCAGAATTGCTAATTACATCATTAGCCATTTCGTAAGCATTAGACCAATCTCCCTTTTGAAGATAAACTCTAGCCAATAATGCTTTTGTATTTTTTCTATTAAAGAAAGAATAATCGGCCCCAGAAAGCAGTGAAGAGTCTGCATAATTATCGATAGCGGTTTTTAAATCCTCAATAATTAAAGAATACGTTTCGGCAGCAGTTTTTCTGGCAGGATATTGTATACCAGATTTAATAGATTCTGCGCTGTAAACAATTCCTAAATGTGATGCATCTGGAGTATATTTATAATCTTGACTGTAAACAAGAGATAAAAGAAAATGTGTATATGCCCTTACAGCCAAAGCTTCTGCTTTTATTTGGTTTTTCTCTGCGTCGGTAGCATCGGTTAGGGCAGGAGTATATTCTAAAATTAAATTCGCCTGATTTATTATATCATAACTATTATCGTAAAATGATTTGAAATCACTCGTTAGCGCCACATCTTCAAAAGAATAAACTTGTTGAAGATTTGTCGCTGGAGAAATTTGTCCCCTAAGACTTCCCGTTGCAGTTGGAGTAAATTTTATATTACCGCCTTGCAAATCAGCATAAGCTGCGTAACGGTCTGGTCTTACATTAGCTTCTACTTCGGTGTAAAGACCAGTAAGTGCCTGCAAAACTCCTGTTTTATTCTGTAAAAGTTCGTCTATAGAAGTTTGTGTTCCAGGTTCTTGTTCTAAAAAGTCACTACAGCTTTGTAATGAAAGCATTAGAAAAAATATAGATAAGTATTTTGAATATTTCATTTTCTTAAAATTTAGCAGTTACTCCAAGCGAAATTGTTCTTGCCTGCGGATAGATATAACTATACTCTCGAATTCCGTTCATTCCTTTTGGGCTTTTTTCTTTATACCAATACGCCACATTTGTAGCATCGGCAAAAACAGAAAGAGCATCCAGAAAAGTATTTTTCAGTGGCACATTATAGCTTAAATTAATGTTACTGATTCTGATGTACGTAGCATCATAAACATATTTGGTTAAGTTGTTAAGAATTGGCGAAAGTGTTACTGCTGATTGTGAAACGTTGTCTCCAGGATTTCTCCAATAATCATATGCATTTACAGAAAGATTTCGGTTTGTTGTTACATTATATTGATCTATAAGAACACTTGAAGCCAAGAAGTCACCGCCAATTTGATAATCGCCTCTAACCGATAAAGTAAGATTATTGTAGAAAGTAAAAGTGTTGTAAAAACCTCCGTAGGCATCGGCTTGTTTATCTCCAATTGGTTCCCAGTCGGCAACAGTGAAGAGTTCGTTATAGGTTTTTGCATCGTAAATCTGACCATTTTTTTGAACCAAATCTCTTCCAGTTGCAGGATCTACACCAACCCAGTTTATTCCCCATAATGTTGTAGTACTGTAGCCTACTTTTTGTGCCAATGCAATATTAGCTTCAGAATAATCGCTTCCTAAACCTTTTAAATCGGTTACTTTACTGTCTATTGTCGAAATATTAAATGCTGTTGTCCATTTAAAAGCGTCGGTTTTTATCCATTTAATTCTTGTAGTAAGCTCAAAACCTTTGTTATACATACTTGCGGCATTTAATTGTACCGCACTATAACCCGTTTCTGTCGGAATATCTCTTCCAGCAATTAAATTGCTTTTATTGTCATAATAATATTCTAATGTCAATTCGATTCGCTTGAAAATATTAAAATCAAATCCAGCATTGAATTTTGTGTTTTTTTCCCAACTTAATCTTCCATTTGGTGCAGAACCTGTAGTTGCCCCAATAGAACCATTATATCCATTTTGGCTAATGTTGTACAAACCTTTTGATCTGTAAGAGCCAATTTTAGAATTTCCTGTTGTACCATAACTCGCTTTTAATTTCAAGAAATCAATCCAAGAGTTAGACTCTAAAAAGTTTTCATTGCTAATGATCCATCCAGCACCTAAACCTCCGTTATGAGCTACATCAGTATCGTCTCCAAAAACAGAACTCTGATCGCGACGGTAATTTGCCAATAAAAAATAGCGTTTTTTATAATTGTAATTTACCTGTGAGAATAAAGAAACTCTAGAATTGTAACTGATTTCATTTTTATAAGTCTGACCATCTTTCGATTCATCTTTTGGCGTATCCGGATTGTCATCTCTTATGGCATCTGTAACAGCATTAATATGATCAGGTTCTAAAAACCCTACACCAGATTTATAATTGAAATCGGTTTTATCTTCAGCCAATTCAAAACCTACAACACCGTCAATTTCATTGTTTTCATTCAGTTGTTTATTAAATAAAGCTTGTCCTTGCCAGTTCCATTTAGTTGAATTTCTTTCATTTATAAGACGGCGTCCCCAAGCGGAATGCGTAATTCCGTCCAAAACAAAAGTTCCATTAAACTGACCGCTTTCATTCGCCGCAGAAAAATAGCGATCTTGATCTTTATCTGTATAATCCATACCGAAAAGCGTCGAGAATCGAATGTTTTCGTTGAGTTTATAAGATAAATTTAAACTTCCTAAAAGGCCAAAAGTCTGCGCTTCGTTTTTGTTTTGTTCAATGGCCGCCAACGGGTTTCCTCTAGTTGCACCGCTTAAGCCTAAATCGGCATATGATCCGTCTGCGTTATAAACGGCAAGAGTAGGAAGGTAGGCAAAATTATAAAAAATGTTAGGCGCATCTTTTTGGACAAAACTTGGATTAAGCATTAAATTAATATCCCATTTTCCTGAGCTGTATCCTAAATTAATTCCTGCATTTAATTGCTTAGTCTCGTTTCCAATCTGCGGTTCATCAACTTTTGTGTAACTAACGTTAGTGCGGTAAGAGAATTTAGAAGTAGAACCCGAAACATTGAAATTATATTTGTTATAAATTCCCGCTCTGTTCAGAATATTAAACCAATCTGTATTTATTCCGTTGTAAGCAACAGGAACATAACCATTTGTAGTATTCTTCATGAATTCATTTCGCAATTCTGTGTATTGTTCTCCGTTTAAGTATTTAATTTGATTAATAGCAGAAGAAACCCCTAACTGATTAGAAAAACCAAATTGCGTTTTGCCCTTTTTACCTTTTTTAGTTGTAATTAAAATCACTCCATTTGCTCCGTCGGCACCATAAATACCTACGGCAGCAGCATCTTTTAAAACAGAAATGGTTTCAATGTTTTCTGGAGCAATTTTCATTAAAGGATTGGCTAGATTTTCAGAAAAATCGCCGCTTCCATTAAACAAACTGCTGTCAATTGCATATTCTTCGCTCATTACAACACCATCAACAATAATAAGTGGTTGTGATGAAGTTCCAGTAATTGCTCCGCTTAAAGAAGACAAGGTACCTTGACCGCGAATATTAATTTTTACGGGACCGCCAATGCCAGAAGTATTTTCTACCATAACTCCAGCAATTTGACCCGTTATCATTTTATCAAAACTTTCAGAAGCTTGTTCAACAGCAATGTCTTTTGCTTGTAATGTCGAAATACTTCCAACAATTTCTTCTTTTAGTTTTGTAGTTCCATAAGAAGAAGTAATAATTACTGGATTTAATTCGTCTGTAACTTCCTGAAGATAAAATACAAAATCTTTTTTATAACCAGCTGTTTGCGATTGCGATTCCATTCCTAAATAAGCAACTTCAAGAATCTGGTCTTTAATATTATTTCCTTTCAATTCATAAGCAAACTTTCCGTTAGCATCGGTTATAGCGCCCATTCCAGTTCCGCTTATGCGAATAGTCGCGCCAGGAAGAGGCTGTCTATCTTTTGCACTGTAAACAGTTCCTTTTATAACACGCTCCGTTTCTTGAGCAGCATCATTAGATCTGTCAACACGACTAGCATCTGTAAGCAAAACTTGCTTTTTCTGAATATAGTACGAAATATTGGTGCCTTTTAATAACTTCTTTAAAACAGTTTCTAAAGCCGCATTATCAACATCCAAATCGGCTAATTGTTCTGTATCTACTTTTTTTGCGTTATAAATAATTCTAAAATCACTTTGTTCTTCAATCGATTTTATGATAGAACTGATTGGTTTATTTTTAACATGTATGGTTATTAATTTATTCTGCGAAAAACCTTTAAAACCGGATATAAGGAGGGTTAAGAAAAACAAAGTTTTTCTTAAGTTATTGGGTATCATTAAAGTCATGTTTTATTTAGTTATGGAAAATTGGCGTAATTGTAATTGTTTTTTGTTTAATAGAATAATTAAAAGGCGTGTCACGTTTTAGCAGGTCTAAAATGTTTTCGACACTAGATTCGCTAATTTTAATGGTACCCGTAAAATTCTGTCTGGCCAAATCAGAATTTTCGTTGATAATCTCAACGTCGTAGGTACGCTGAATAATTTTAGCGATTGTAGAAAATGGGGTGTCTTTAAAAGCAAGTTCGCCTTTTGTCCAGGCAGCGTAAAAGGCAGGATCGACTTCTTTTAAAACCAGTTTTTTTGAATTATTTTGCCATGTCGCCATTTGGTTTGGCTCTAGCAAAATAGCGTTAGAAGGATTAATAGCTTCAGACATTCGGATACTTCCTTCAATTAATGTACTGTTAACTGTAGGGTTTTCAGGATAAGCGCTCACATTAAAAGTTGTCCCGAGAACTTCAATATCGGCCTGATTCGCATGCACGATAAACGGATGGGTTTTGTCTTTGGCAACTTCAAAAAATGCTTCACCGGTTAAGTAGACATTTCTGTTTCCGTTTAAACCAAATTGTTCCGGATAACGCAAAGTTGTTCCCGAATTTAAACTCACAACAGTACCATCTGAAAGTTTAAGTTTGAAACGTTTTCCGTATGGAACCGAAAGTGTATTGTAAATTACTTTCTCATCCTGAACTTTACCAAAATAAATAATTTGAGTCGGAAATTTTTTGGCAACCAAATCGCCTTTGTCATTTAACAAAGTAGTCTGCGTTTTTCCAGAGAAATATTCCATACGGCCGTCGCCTAATTCTAGAACAATTTCTTTTGGAGTTTCAGATTTGCTGTTAAATAAGTAAAAAGTCGTTCCTAAACCCAGAAACACTAGAAAAATCGCAGCGTACTGTAAATACGATCTGATTTTGTTTTTTGGCTTCATCTGGATTACTGGAACAGTTTCAATAGATAAATCAGAAGTAAGAGTGGTTAATGCCCAAATCTTCTTCATTTTTATAAATTGTTGCTTGTTTTCTTCTGATGCTTCGATCCAGTCAAAAAGTGCCTGAACTTCTTGTTCTGAAGCTTCGTTAGAAAGGTATTTGGTTATTATTTCCGATGTCATATATGCGTTTTAAAACTTCTCGCCATTATAAGTACACTTCAGAATTAAAATACCCTACCTTTATTCTTAATTATTATAAATAAGGATAAAAATTAAGAACAAATAATCGGATAATTTCGTCTTTAAAATCTTCAAAGCCTTTGTCATATGGGCTTCTACAGCTTTTAAAGAAACGCCTAATTCTTCTGCGATTTCTGCATTTTTTTTATTCTCAAAGCGTTTTTTTATAAAAACTTCTCTGGTTTTTGGTGGCAAATCACTGATAGATTCCTGAATTATACGTTCTAATTCGGTTAGCTCTAAAGTGTCAAACTGGATTGAATTTAAAACTTCGATATCCAATTCTCTTTCTTTGTGGTTTAAGAGGTCATTTTTGAATTTATCCTTTACTTTATTGTGGCGAATTAAATTCAAGCATTTTGATTTGGCATACGTAAATAAGAAAGCTTGGATTCCGTTAACAGATTCCACATTTTCTTTACTTTGCCAGAGGTGTAGTAAAGCTTCTTGAGCGAGGTTTTCAGCTTCGTCCTGATCATAAATGAATTGGACACTGAAAGATTGGATTCTTCTGAAATATTTATCGTAAAAAAACTTAAATGCAGTTTCGTCGCCTTCCTTAAAGGAATGGAAAAGATCTGATTCGAAACGGGCATTATTATTCATTAAACGAAATTTACTAAGGGAAAAGCAATATTAAAGTAAATTTTAAAAAATTCTCAATTTTGCTCAGAAAGCGGCAAATATAAAAGTTTATTTATATTAATTCTAAATAAAATAAAATTATTGAATGTTTCTCGAAAAATTATTCAGAAAAGGTTTGGTTTAGGTGTTTTTAAATGTTTTTTTACCGCAAAGGGCGCAAGGATTTTTGATATGCTAGGTCTATAAATAAACGCAAAGTTCGCAAAAAGCTTTGTGGGTACGTTTTGTGATTTTCTTTGGGAATAATTTTTTTTCTCGCAGATTTAGCTGATTTTTGGATTTTGTTACGGTTGAAAGATTTACGCAGATTTTCCCAGATTATGTGGATCTTTTTATTTTTTTAAGCTCAATAAATAAAGGTAGAGCAAATAAATTTTAGGAGTCAAGCAGATTTTGTTGCAGTTAAAAAAATCTGCGCAAATCTTCTCATCTCAATAAAAATCTCCATAATCTGCTAAATCTGCGTAAAAAAAAATCTAGATAAAGAGTAAAAAAATAACCGCAAATATTTTGAGTATTTTATTGCTTTTGAAAGATTTACGAAGATTTTTAAATAAACGCAGAGTAAATAATTTTTTGGAGATTAAGCAGATTTTGTTGCAGTTATAAAAATCTGCGTAAATCTCCTCATCTTAATAAAAATCTCCATAATCTGCTAAATCTGCGTGAAAAAAAATCTAGATAAAGAGTAAAAAAATAACCGCGAAGAACAAAAATTTATCGCAAAGTAAACAATGAGAAATTTCTTTGCGAACCTTGCGTAAATCTTTGCGCTCTTTGCGGTTAAAAAATAATTTAAGCAGTCGTAAGACTTTCTTTAAAAAGCTTTCACAGCTCCCAAATTAAAATGAACTTATATCACTTATATGGTTAAAAAAAAAAATTAAACAGTCTTACGATTAAAATTAAACCATCCAAAACCAATCAAAAGTAGATTGAATATCATTAATGGAAGAAACGCTTTTGCAAAACTTATTTTTGTGCTGTCGCTAAAAGTTTCCACTTTAAATTTCCCCCAATTTTCCTTTTCTACAGCTGCATTGTCAAATATTTTTGGATAGAAATACAATCTCAGTTTTTCGTGAAATTTAGAAGTTTCTTTCAAAAATAAAAGCTGATTTCCTAAATCGGCATGAGCAATTTCGTTCAGTTGCAATTGTGTGTGCAGTGTTGGGATAAATTGCGCAATGTTTTGACTGGCAAGGTTTCGCTGTTGAAGTTTGCTTTCTAGTTCTCGAGATTGCACAGCCGATTCGTCGTCACCCATTTGCTGCATGGCATAATACCAAAGCCAGGTGAATTCTTTGTCTGCCGGAATTTTATACGATCTAAACTGCGGATAATGTTTGTAAAACTTCTCCATTGTCTCATTTTTGTCCGTATCCCATTTTTCATGATACGCATTTCGCTGTTTCAAAGTCAGTTCCAAAGCTTCTGGAACTTTATATTTCGTAACGATATAAGCATTAATTCCAGCAGGAACAATAATAATTAGAAACAGCCATATCGTTAGCAAAATGACCGCATTAAAATTGGAATGCTTTTGCAGAGAAACAATAAAGAAACAAACGGCAAACCAGAATAGAATATACAAAATGGCAAGTCCGTAAAAGATAAACAAAGAGGTATCGAATGGAATATTTAAGAATAAAACCGCTATAAAAAGCAAAATACTAAGTAGTGCGATAAGACTTAAAATCCTGACATAGAATAGTTTTAAGATATAGAAAAAAGTATTCTGGCTTTGCGTTGCTACAATTTTCCAAGTGCCGCTTTCTTTTTCCTCAGAAATAAGATTGTAAGAGAAAGCAATAATCAAAAGTGGAAAAAGATAAATAAGAACAAAACTAAAATCAATATTTCCAGCCAAAAGATTATTCGGATTATTAAGCTCAGAATCATATTTCTGGCCTTCTAAACCGCGAATCGTTACATTTTGAATGGATGGATTAACATCGCGCTGTCCAATGGCTAAACTGTTTATAGGCAATGTTATATTGACTAGCGAAAATTTGATGTAATACAACAAAAGTCCGATTTCGTCTTTATGAAATGCCGCATTTCGGGCAATATGTTCTTTCTGATAAACCGATGCCTGTTCGATAGTCTGGAGCTGTTTATCCTGAAACTGTTTTCCGATTAATAAGCTGATAAAACCAATGAAGAGTAAGAAAAGCAAACCAATCTTAGTGCCTTTTGATCGAATGAAATTTTTGAATATTAATGATAACATATTAAATGGCTTTAAGTTTTTGTGCTGCAATTCGAATTAAAATGAAAAGAAGTGTAATCCATAAAAAAATAGAGATGATCGAAATGATTTCGTTTTCCAGAACTGTTCCAATTTTTTTAGGTTCATAATGAAAATCCTCAACGTCTGCCCAATGTTCCTTACTGATAGAATACGGTTTGTCTGTTGCTGAAGGCTTTTTATTGCTGATGTATTTGATTTGCAAAGCATTCATTTTCTGAGCCATCATATAACGATAATCTTCCGCTTGCTGCTGAAAATCAACATAAGATTCATAATCAGTATTCGAAAGTCCCATAGATAGATTTTTCATTGCGATGTAAGGATTCAAAAAAGAAACCGTTTTAGAAAAACTATTCTGTTTTTTGTAAATCTGAAGCAATTCGGCTAAATGTTCATTGTAAATTCTAGAACTTATTTTTTCGCCTTCGGTCATAATAAAACCAGAATAATTGAATGGAAGTTTCTGTACAGAATCGACTTTATAAACGCTTAGAAGCGAATCTTTTATCGCTTTATAATGCGGATCATTCGGATTATGACTATCGCCTTGTTTTAAAATATCTTTCTCAATATCGCTAGTAAACTGGATTTTTGAAGGCGCTTGATAAATATAAGCTCCAATGGCTTGTGTGGTTCTTGGAAGAATAATCGTAAAAAGAAGCCAGATGCCAATAAGCGTGATAAGTGCTTTTTTGGAAGTTTTGCTAATCGCGGAAACTAAAACGGCAATAACACAGAAAAATAGGAGATAAACCAAATGAAAAAGGACAAATAAAAGCATTTTAAAGGTTTGATCTACCGTGATAGAAAAGTCTTGAAGCAGTAGCCAAACGAATATTAAAATAACGATAGCAGGAACAAAAAGCATCACAATAATACTTGCAATTCCTAATGTTTTTCCAATTAAAAGCTGTTTCCAGTTGATTCCCTGCATTAAAAGTATTTTTAAAGTACCATTTTCGCGTTCGTAAGCAATCGAATTAAAACCTAGAAAAAAGATTAGCAAGGGTAGTAAAATCTGCAATACCAAAGCTATGCTGATTTCACCAAATCGGAGCATGCTGTTAGAAAAGCCAGCTTCAGAAAAATTGGCTGTATTTTGCTTGTGCGCTTCCAGAAAAATGGCATTTCCAAAAAAAGGTTCCATTCCGAATTCAAAAACACTTAAAGGCGTGCTTTTTCTGAAAGCAAAATTCCCGTAATGCGCCATTCTATGCGGATTCTTATCTGGATTTTTCAACCAGTCTTCTCTCGATTCGTGCTGGTATTTTTCGCTCGTTTCGTTTTGGCTTTTGTAGTTTTCCCAACCCGAAAATGTGGCGTATAAAAGCAAAATGCCTATAAAAATCGTGATGATAAAAACAGCGGAGTTTTTAAAAACAGAATGCCTTAAATGTTTGGCAATTAAAAGTTCTGAATGTAATATTTTCATATAAATTAGAATTTATAAGTTACGGTAAGGCTCGCATTTCTTGGACTTCCAGGAAATAATCTCAAATAGTTTTGAGCGCCTAACCAATAGGTTTTATTAAGCAGGTTTCCTGCATTTACAGCAATTTGTATATCGCTATTATTGGGTTTGTAATAAAGAGCAGCATCAAAAATGGTAAAGTCAGGAAGAGTGAAATCTCTAGTAAACCAAGGCACTTTACTGCTTTGGTACTGCATTCCGAATCCAATTCCGAAATCGTCTAGAACAGAATCTGAAGCAAAGTTGTATCGCGTCCATAAATTGGCGCTGTTTTTTGGCGTGTTTTGTTTTCGCTGTCCTATTAATGAAGCATCTGCATCATTGGTAATTTTAGCATCGATATAGCTGTACGAAACGTTAATTTGCCAATCTGGAGTAATATATCCAGCTAAATCACATTCGAAACCACGGCTTCTTTCTGAACCTCTCGTTACCAATAAATCTGGATTTACAGGATCATTGGCATTCATCAAAATATTACGCTGATTGATTTCGTAAACCGCAGCATTAAAACTTACGCTATTATTGAAGAAAACAGCTTTCATCCCAAATTCTTTTAAATCACTTTCTAAAGGTTTAAAAAGACTTCCGGCAGGCAGACTTCCCGTTTGCGGCATCAAAGTAGTGGTGTTCGATTGTGGCTGATAGCCTTCTAGATAAGTCGTGTAAACGTTTATCTCGTTGTTTATGGCATAAGTAACGCCAATTCTTGGCAATAAAGCTGATTTTTTAACGGTCAATTCATTATTGGTTTCATAATTAGTAACATCCTCAAACCATTCGCTTCTTAATCCCAATAAAAAACGGAATTTTTCCCATTGAATCTCATCCTGAATATAAACCGCATTGGTTGTTGTAAGAGCAGAAGGAAGCGCTGTACGGACATTTAAAACATAAGATTCTGTATCTCTTAAAGCGTACGAAGGATTATTCAAGTCAAAGAAATTGACATTTGGTTTTGGCAAAACAACGCCGTTTACTGTAACGGTCTGATAGTTGGAAGCATTTGCAGGAACAAAAGAACTGGCTACAGTGCCATCATTCAATAAATAGCCTCTCGCGGCATTTTGTCCGCCTCCTAGATTTTTATTCCAACTGCTTAAATCGTAACCTATCAATAGTTTATGATTGAGTTTTCCTGTCTTAAAGTCAAAGTTGAAATAAGCGCTCAAATTATCAATATCCCAATATTGTTTGCGTTGTACGTACTGCATCATCGCCAGACTTGTAACAGGCTGATTGTTCATATCTACCGCAAAGCCGTTTGTGGTGCGGTGCTCTTGAAGATCTTCTGTCCAAGTTTGTTTCATATACGAGGCATTGAAACCAATTTTTGACGAAAATTTATGCGCTAAATTCGTCATGAAAATCATTTCTTTCGACTTAAAATAATCGCCAGAAGCAGCCAGATTTAAGCTTATTGGCGTTTGTTTTAAGTTGGTTACACCAGCAACAGCGCCAAAAATAGGCTGTCCGCGATCTAGTGTTCCAGTCATGTCGCTCAGAATCAGTTCGGTGTTAATTGCTGTTTTCTCATTTGGAACATAACTGAACGATGGAGAAATTAGAAAAGACTTATTATTTACAAGATCTCGAAATGATTTCGCTTCCTGATATGCTCCGTTTACTCGGTATAAAAGTGTTTTGGATTCGTTTAAAGGGCCTGTAAAATCTAAAGTACCACGAATCGTACTGAAACTCCCAACCATCAGACTTACTTCTTTTCGGTCGGTTGCCAAAGGTTTTTTGGTCACCATATTAATGCTTCCTCCTGGATCGACAGAAGAAAACGTAGCACTAGAAGGCCCTTTTATAACTTCGACACGCTCGATATTGCTTGTTAAAGGCTGTAAGAAATAATATTGACGGGTTCGCATTCCGTTAATAATCTGGCCTTCTTCATTTTGACTAATTCCTCGAATTGTATATTGATTGTAAAAACTTGAAGGAATAACCCCGCTTGCCATTTTAACAACATCGGCCAGATAAATAGCGCCTTTATCGGCAATTAGCTCTTTTGTAATGCTCGAAATAGATTGCGGAATATCTTTATTTAAAGAAGCTGTTTTGGTTGCCGAAAACGAATAATCGCTGTTGTACTTTCGCGTCGAGCGACCAACAATTTCAACCGTTTGCAATTCATTTCGGTCAATATTTAATTCAATGTTTAAGAAATCGGAACTCGATTTTAGCTGAATGGTTTTAAAACCCGCAGCAGAAATTTGAAGCGTTCCTTGTCCGTCCAATGAAAAAGCTCCATTATGATCGGTTGTAGTTTCTTTATTCGAATTTAATAACTGAATAAAAGCATTCGGAATCGGTTCTTTAGTTTCTGCATCAATAATTTTTCCGCTGCTGTTTTGAGCATTTAGAAAAGAAAAACTGCTTACTAAAAATAGTAAGGAAAAAACATGTTTCATGGTATGGAATGGAAATCTAGGTTTCCTTTAAACCGTTTGTAAATACAAATTTTCTAATTCGTTTGCCGAAATTTTTTCCGCTTCAATTACGGTTACCAAATTTCCTTGTTTCATAATTCCGATATGAGAAGCCACTTCGCGCGCTCTGAAAATGTCATGAGTTGCCATTAAAATCGCTGTTCCGTCTGCAGAAAGCTCTTTTAAGATTTGAGAAAATTCGTTAGAAGCCTTAGGATCTAAACCGCTTGTAGGTTCGTCCAGCAAAAGCACTTTTGCTTTTTTGGCAATAGCAATCGCAATTCCGACCTTCTGGCGCATTCCTTTAGAATAACCACCCAAATTCTGATCGTGTGCTTTAGGTTGCAATCCTGCTTTGTTTAAAAAATAAGTAAGTTCTCCTGTAGTGTATTTAAAACCTGCGAGAGAAGAGAAAAATTTTAGGTTTTCCAATCCGGTCAGATTTGGGTAAAGTATTACCGTTTCTGGAATGTAGGCAACAAATTCTTTCGTTGTTTTGGCATTTAATGTAACCGTTATATCGTTGATGGTTAAAGTTCCATCGGTTGGCTCTATGAAACCTAAAAAGAGATTAATTGTAGTGGTTTTTCCAGCACCGTTTTGACCTAAAAGCGCGAATATTTCGCCTTCTTTAATCGTTAAATTTAAAGCATTCAAAGCAGTATGATCGCCATATTTCTTGGTCAGATTTTCAGCTGTAAGCATAGTGGTATTTTATTTGGATTAAATATTTGGAAATAATAATTCAGACTTCAGAACATACAGATTAGCATGCCTGAAATTCTTTTTTTTGAAATGAAAGGGAAAGTCTACAGTTGATTATCCGCGAAAGCGAAATAAGAAAACACAAAATGCTTCCTACTCTTTGCACTCAAAGCGAAAGTTTCTAAAAAAAGATAATCAAGTGACTAGAATAGAGCAGGAGGTGCCCTTAAAGCAAATAAACTGCCTTTGAAGAATGTGGAAACCGACTGCGTAAAAACATAGATCGGCTTAATGGTTATTTCTATTTTTTGAAAAACTACCGTTTGAAAAGCATTCGGAATATAAGTGCTAAAAGCAAAATGACAAATATGGCATTGCGTATCTGTCGCGTGGCTGTGCGTTATTTCCTTTTGATTTTCGCTGGTATGATGTTCACAAGGTTTTTCTGAAAACTGTTTAATAACATGCTCATAGGAATGTACGGTCTGAAACAGCATTGAGGCCAATACTATTAAAGACATTAAAAAATTAACAGCGATAATTCTTTTTTTCATTCCAGATTTTTCTATCCGTTTTTTATTATATTAAAACGCAACAGTGTTGCAAAGGTAGCGATCTAAATTTTAAAACCTAAAAAATAGGCGATAATTTTAAATTTGATAACATTGCAAAGCCTTATTCTACGCCCACTTTACAGGTTATTGTATAATAATTGAAGGGTATGAAAATCGGATGAACCGTCAAAATGTTTATGAAGGACTTCCTGAAAAATAGACTCTGAATTTTGTACGCTTGCAAACAAAGTCATGCAAGATTGCAATCTTTCTACATCAAGACTTTCGAAAATATCAGAAACATTTTCTTCTTTTTTAATAAGTTCTGAAGTGATTTCTACCAGATGCTTTCCTAAAATAGGGTGTTCTAGAAAAGCAATTGCTTCGTCGGCATTTTTGATTTCGTAAAATTTGGATGTATCGCTTGAACCCATTCCTTTTATCTGCGGAAAAATAAACCACATCCAAGGAGATTCTTTTTTGCCATTTTTGATTTCGTCCAGAGCTGTTAAATACAATTTGTTTTGAGCATCTAAAAAACGAAGTAATTCATTGTTATTGTAAGCCATTATTTACGATATTAATTTGGGGATATCAGGTGATAAATCTAGTTAAAATATGTTTACTTGTATGTGATGAAATCTTTTTTTTAAAGTCATTTTTTAACATTTTCGACGGAATAATTTAAAAGGATGATTAGATGCAAAATAGCATGTCGGAATTTTGTATTAACAGAAAAAGTAGTATTAATAATGGTTTTTATTGTTATAAAACAAAGTTTTTGTTGTCTGTTCTGTTATGATTTTCCTATTTTTATGGACAGACGTTTTTACAACTGTCGCAAAAAATAAAATTAGGATGATATTGACCTCTTTACAATATCAATATTTTCAACCGGGCATACTTCGCCTATAAAAAAATAAATGCTTATGAAAATAGGATTAATCGGATTCGGAAAGACTGGAAAATCAGTAGCTTCAATATTATTAGAAAATAACAAATTCTGTTTAGAGTGGGTTTTAAGACAAAGTACTGTTTTAGAACACAGATCGGTTCCAGAATTTTTTGGAGTGGAGTCAGAAGAACCCGGCTTAATCTATTCTAGTTCAAAAACTTCAATAGAAGAATTATTAGAAAAGCATCCTGTTGACGTTATTATCGATTTTTCGTCTCATCAGGGAATTTATACGTATGGAGAGGCTGCGGCAAAAAAAGAGGTGAAAATTATTTCGGCGATTTCGCATTATAAAGAGAAAGAGCTGGCATTTCTTAAAAAATTGGCTAAAAAAACTACTGTATTTTGGTCGCCAAATATTACGTTGGGTGTAAATTATCTTTTATTTGCTGCGAAATTTTTAAAGAAAATTGCGCCGTGGGTTGATATCGAAGTGAATGAAGAACATTTTAAAACCAAACAAGGAACGTCTGGAACAGCAGTAAAAATAGCCGAAGCACTCGATGTTGACAAAGAAAATATTAATTCGGTTAGGGCAGGAGGAATTGTCGGAAAACATGAAGTTATTTTTGGTTTTCCTTTTCAGACTGTGCGTTTAATACATGAATCTATTTCGAGAGAAGCTTTTGGAAACGGTGTTATTTTTGTTGCCGAAAATCTAAAAGAAAAAGAAAAAGGCCTTTACAATTTTGAAGATATTTTGTCTCCTTATTTTACGGTTTAGTTTTTTTGAAGGTGCTAAGGTTCTAAGATGCTGAGATGCTAATGTTTTTGCCACAAAGACGCTAAGACACGAAGATTTTATTGTAGACATTGTATTGTAGGAGACGCGCTGCAGTGCGTCTACGCAACGAGAGCAAGTACCTGAATGGTTTAAATCTCGCAAAGACGCAAAGACGCGAAGTTTTTTTATTTGTAAGGCATTAAGTTCTAAAGATGTGTGGGAAGTTAATAATCTCGCAAAGACGCAAAGTCGCGAAGTTTTTTTTTTATTAAGATTACAAATTAAACCTGACAGGTTTTAAAAACCTGTCAGGTTTATTATGGCTAATGATATGCTATGTCGAGCTACTTGCGGAGATCCTTCGTTCCTCAGGATGACAAACGTTATGTTAATTTAATTTACAAGATCTCCAAAATCAGCGAGAGAATTAAACTTAGCATCTTCGAAAATCAAAAAAAACTTTGTGCCTTAGTGTCTTCGTGGCAAAAAACTTACCACCTTCAAAAAAAAACTTTGCGACTTTGCGCGATTATAATTTTATCTCAATTCTTTACAAATTAAAAACCTTAGCGTCTTAGTGCCTTCGTGGCAAGAAAAAACTTAGCATCTCAGAACCTTAGCACCTTAAAAAAACTATTTCTCAATAATCATCGTAACCCCTTGTCCACCTGCAGCGCAAATCGAAATTAATCCTCTTCCAGAACCTTTTTCGTTGAGCAATTTGGCCATTACACCAATAATTCTTCCGCCAGTTGCAGCAAAAGGATGCGCGGCTGCTAAACTGCTTCCTTTTACATTTAATTTATTCCTGTCAATTGCTCCTAAAGCTTTCTTTAAACCGATTTCTGCACTCAATTCTGGACTTTCCCAAATTTTTAAAGTGGCTAAAGTCTGAGCTGCAAAAGCTTCGTGAATTTCGTAATAATCAAAATCCTGAAGATTTAGTTCTGCTTTTTCCAACATTCTAGAAACCGCAAATAACGGCGCCAATAAAAGATTCTGCTGATTTTTAACGTATTCTATGGCAGCAATTTCACCAAAAGTGATGTAAGCCAATATAGGAAGTCCTTGTTCTTTTGCCCATTCTTCGCTTGCCAGAAGAACACAAGAAGCGCCATCGGTAAGCGGAGTCGAGTTTCCTGCTGTCAATGTTCCGTTTACTTTATCAAAAGCAGGTTTAAGCTTTGCCAGTTTTTCTAGAGTAGAATCGGGTCGTAGATTGTTGTCTTTTGCAAGACCGTTAAAAGGAGTAACCATATCATCAAAGAAACCTTCATCGTAGGCTTTTGCCATATTCAAATGACTTTTTAATGCCAATTCATCTTGTTCTTCGCGAGGTATTTTATAGTATTTTGCAGTAATTTCGGTATGTCCGCCCATAGAAAGTCCAGTTTGAGATTCTTCATTTCTAGGAACCAAAGGCGTAAAATCTTTTGGACGAAGTTTCAAAAACGTTTTAATTTTTGCCCCCAACGATTTGGCCTGTCTGGCTTCTAATAACGTTTTTCTCAATTTCTCGCTTACCGCAATTGGCATATCGCTAATAGAATCAACACCTCCAGCAATTCCAGAATCAATTTGTCCTAATGCAATTTTGTTGGCAATATAAAGAGCGCTTTCAATTCCTGTGTCGCAAGCCTGCTGTAAATCGCAAGCGGGAGTAGCAGGATCTAGAGAAGTTTTTAGAACACATTCTCTAATAAGATTCATATCGTACGAATGCTTTATCACGGCACCACCCGCAACTTCGCCTAAAAGCTTTCCGTTCAAATTGTATTTATCAATAAGACCATTGAGCGCTGCGGTCATCATTTCTTTGTTTCCGACATTAGAATAAGCAGTATTAGCTCGTGCAAAAGGAATTCTGTTATAGCCTACAATGGCAACTTTTCTTATGGTATTTGATTTCATACAAAGTGTTTTTAAGTGGATATATTTTGAATTTTTGGAATGATAAAGATAGAAATAGAATTCGGTTTAAAACTTAATGTAGATTAATATTGGAAAGAAATAACTTAAAAAATAGGGGTTTTTAAATTTATTTCTTTGTTAAAGTATTACAAATTGTTAGATTTATTTAGAACGAATAAAAATAATTTGGAAAACCCAATATTTGAAATTACTTTTGCCGAACAATTATAAAAATCAATCCAAAATGAAAATAATTTTTAATACCAAAGCTTACTTTTTAGTGCTGCTTTTAAGTTCATTGCAAATGATGGCACAGCAGGATTTTGGGAAAGTAGCTGGAAAAATTTCGTTAAGCGGTAATACTGCTGCCGAGAATATCTCAGTGACGTTGAAAGGAACCAAATATTCTGACGTTACTACAGTTTCAGGACAATATGAAATTACAAGAGTAAAACCAGGAACTTATACAATTGTGGTTCGTGCAGTTGGTATTGCACCAATAGAAGATAAAGTTGTTGTAACAGCAAAACAGACTACAACTAAGAATTTTTCATTAAACGAAAGTCAGGAAGATCTTCAAGAAGTTGTCATTACAAAAAATAAATACAAGCAAGACAAGCCTTCCATGTCTTTACGTTTGCAGACACCAGTACTTGAGATTCCACAAAACATTCAAATTGTAAGTGCTCAAACTTTAAAAGACCAGCAGATTACAAGTATGAGTGATGGTGTAATCCGTAACGTGAGTGGTGCTGTACGTTTGGAGCACTGGGGAGATTTGTATACTAATATTACAATGAGAGGCTCTCAAATTCAGGCTTTTAGAAACGGATTTAATGTTGTTTCTTCTTTCTGGGGACCTTTAACAGAAGATATGAGTTTTGTAGATCACATCGAATTTGTAAAAGGACCAGCTGGATTTATGCTTTCAAGCGGTGACCCAGCGGGATTATACAATGTGGTGACTAAAAAACCAACGGGAGTTACAAAAGGAGAAGTTAGTGCTTTGGTAGGAAGCTACGATTTCTACAGAGTAAGTATAGACCTTGACGGAAAATTAGATAAAAAAGGAAAATTATTATACAGATTTAACGGAGCGGCTCAGAAAAAAGGTGCTGTACGTCCGTTTGAACACAATGACCGTTATGTAATTGCTCCAGTAATTTCATATCAGTTTGATGACAAAACAAAATTAACATTTGAGTACAATTTCCAATATGCAAATATGACTGAAGTTGGTTCTTACTATGTTTTTGGACCTGAAGCGGGCGGATATGCTACATTGCCACGCAGTTTTACAATGACAGCTCCTGGATTGCCAGATACTAATATTCAGGATCATAGCGGTTACTTGCAATTTGAACATAAGTTCGATGATAACTGGAAATTGACTGCACAAACTTCTTATTTCAAATATATTCAGCAAGGGTACAGCTCTTGGCCTGGGGTTGTAGGTCCAGGGCCTGCTGACAGAGATTTTGATGGTGTTCCTGAAGGAAATCTTGCTTATGGAGAAATCATTAGAAACGTTGGAATCTGGGATGCTGAAAGTAATATGTATTTAGGACAGATTTTCGTAAACGGAAAATTCAATACAGGATCTGTAAGCCACAAATTATTAGGAGGAGTAGATTTAGGAAGCAAAGATTATGCTGCAGATTGGGGACAATCTCATGATTTAGATACTGTTGACAATCCTTTTAACGTATACAATCCAAATTACGGAACGCCTTCAAACGGTTTCCCACAATTTGATCATACAACGCCGCTTTCTATTAGAGCAAAAAATGCAGGAGGTTTAATGAGTTCAGAATATGCAGCTGGATATATTCAGGATGAATTAGGTTTCTTCGAAAACAAATTGAGATTAACTCTTGCTGCTCGTTACACTTGGTTGAGCCAAGCAAGCTGGGGTGGAGATCCAATCTCAGACAGCCATGTTACGCCTCGTGTTGGTTTAAGTTTCTCTATTAACGAAAGCACAGCAATTTACGGATTGTACGATCAAGCTTTTACGCCTCAAGCTGGAATTATTAAAAACGGCGATAAAGTAAAACCGCTTACTGGAAATAATGTTGAATTTGGTATTAAAAAAGACTGGTTTGACGGATCTTGGAGTACTACTTTAGCAGCTTACAGCATTTTAAAGAAAAACGAATTAACATCTGATCCTGCAAATACTCCGGGAGAACAATATAGCGTTGTTTTGGGAGAAAAAAGAGCACAAGGAATAGAGCTTGATTTAAGAGGAAAACTTTTTGACGGAATGAATCTTATTGCTAACTACGCATTTACAGAATCTATTGTAAACAAAGTTGATCCTGCAGTATCTGCTGCAACAGGAATTAATGAAGGAGATATTGTTCCAGGATATTCTAAACATGTTGCAAATGCATGGTTAAACTATACCGTGCAGTCTGGAAAAATTAAAGGTTTTGGAGCTTCTATCGGTGGAACTTTCCTTGACGGACGCCAAACAGATACTTGGAGCGAAGGACTTCAAAGATTGCCTTCTTACTTCAGACTTGACGGAGGTTTATCTTATGAAATTGGTAAAGTGAAAGTTACAGCAAACGTATTTAATATTTTAGACAAATACTTATACAGCGGTTCATACTATTCTTGGTTAAGTGCTTACTACTGGCAAGCAGAACCAGGAACAAACTTCAGAGTTGGTGTATCTTACAAATTCTAATATGGTTTGTTTTCGTTGAAAAATTACAAATCACAAAAAAAAAGCATCTGTTAATTCAGGTGCTTTTTTTTTGAGGTTCTAAGGTGCTGAGATTCTAAGATGCTAAGGTTTTTTCCTCTTTTTTGTCATCCCGAGGAACGAGGGATCTCCATGAGTAGCTCGGCAAAGATTGTCGATTTAGATTGTGGAGTTTCTTGTGGAGATCCCTCGTTCCTCGGGATGACAAACTATGCGTAAAAATGCGTAAAACAAAATTGCCTGTTTATGTCAAAAAAACATATGACCTTAGCGTCTCAGTATCTTAGAACCTTTAAAAAGCTATCCTTTTTTAATCAACGGAATCAATTTTGTTCCAATCAATTCAATGGCGCTCATTAATTGTTTATGAGTCAATCCAGCATTATCCATTTGGAAAGTAAAACGGTCGACGCCACCAAGTGCTTCGCTGTGACGAAGGATTTTCTCTGCTGCACGTTCCGGGCTTCCGACAATTAAAACGCCTAAATCATCAATTAAGCCGTCAAATTTACCTTTGGTAACAGGAGGCCAGCCTCTTTCGTATCCTAATTTAGTCCATAATTCGGCATAACCTGGGTAATAATCGGCAACGGCACTTTCAGTTGAAGTTCCTACATAACCAGGCGAATGCAAACCAACTTTTAATTCGTCAGGCGAAAAACCTGCCGCTTTCCCAGCTTCACGATATAAATCGACTAAAGGTTTAAAACGATGTGTTTGCCCGCCAATAACAGCCACCATTAACGGAAGTCCAAGAGAACCTGCTCTAACAAAAGATTCTGGTGTTCCGCCGACTCCAAGCCAAATCGGCATTTTTTCCTGTAAAGCTCTCGGATAAACCGGCTGATTGTCTAAAGCTGGACGAAATTTTCCTTCCCAAGTTATGAATTCATTATCGCGAATTTGTAATAGCAATTCTAATTTTTCGCTGAAAAGCGCATCATAATCTCTAAGATTATATCCGAAAAGAGGATAAGCTTCTATTGCAGAACCACGTCCCGCTACGATTTCGGCTCTTCCTTTAGAAATCAAATCTAAAGTTGCAAAACTCTGATAAACACGAACAGGATCTGCAGCACTCAAAACCGAAACAGCACTTGCGAGTCGGATATTTTTGGTTCTTGCCGCCGCCGCACTTAAAATAACTGCTGTAGCAGAATCTAAAAACTCTTTTTTATGATGTTCACCAATTCCGAAAACATCAAGACCAGCCTGATCTGCAAATTCAATTCGCTGCAGTAACTGCTCCATGGCATCAACACTACTCAAAGTGTTGTTATCGCCGTACATTGCCGAAGCAAAACTGTCTATTCCTATTTCCATAAAATTTTCAATTTTATAAATTCCAATTTATAAATTCCAAATTCCAAAAATCTAAATTTATCTAATATATAATTATTTTTCAACACATAGAAACATAGAATTAGTGATGCTTACAAAGGCGTTTCACTTATTTGAATCCACATAGCTATGTGTTAAAATCTAGATTTTTTTTAATTTACTTTTTCGAAATTTAAATCTATGTTTCTATGTGTTAAAAATTGCAATTCGTTAATCTCAAATTCCAAATCCCAAGTTCCAAAAATCTAAAATTACCTGATATGTAATTATTTTTCAACACATAGAAACATAGAATTATTGATGTGTACAAAGGCGTTTCACTTATTTGAATGCACATAGCTATGTGTTAAAATCTAGATTTTTTAAAATTTACTCTTTCAGAAACCTAAATCTATGTTTCTATGTGTTAAAAATTGCAATTCGTTAATCTCAAATTCCAAATTCCAAATTTTCAATCTAAAATCTAAAATCTTCAATCTAAAATCACTAATGCGAGAATCCGAACGAAATACTCGTAATGATAATCATTATTACAATTAAAGTAATGCAGACATATAGATAATCTTTCTCTAATAAAAATGAGAAAAGCGAAAGTAAAACCCTTAAAACAGGCGTTAAAAACAAGAAAATAATTCCTGTAAAAATTAGCGATTCACCGTTCCCTTGAATTGCTCCGTTGTAGATTGCGGCGATAACTTCAAATATATTTCGGTCGTTTTCTTTGAAGACAGAATAATCTTCAATCTGATTTCCGTTATGAAGCAAATAAACAATTCCGCCAAGAAAGGCTACTGATAATGAAATCCAAACGCCATAGCGAAGCAAGTTTCCGATAATGGTTTGAAAATCTTTTTCTCCAAATTTTTCTTCCTGTACCATATTAGATTTTTCCATTTAGTCCGTTATAAATCATGTTAATTGCCAAAACAAAAATCAGGCAGGCAAAAAATATTCTCAATTTCTTCGGATTTGTTCGTACTAAAATTTTAGCTCCAGCCATTGCTCCGAACAAAACGCCAATAACAACTGGCATACAGATTCCTGGTTCGATATATCCTTTCTGAATATAAATTACAGAACTCGCCATTGCCGTAACACCCATCATGAAATTACTGGTTGTGGTAGATACTTTAAAGGGAACTCTCATAATATTATCCATTGCAATAACTTTAAAAGCACCGGAACCAATTCCGAGCAAACCAGACATCATTCCGGCAACGCCCATCATACTAAAACCGCCAATTACATTTTTGGTTCCGTATTTTACAACTTCGCCGTCGTGTGTTGGATAAGTTCCTTCTAATTTTAATTTTTTAGCCAGCGGACTCGATTCTAAAACGATATGTTCTTCTTTTTTTCGAAGCGAATTAATAGCCGAAAAAATCAAGGTTAAACCGAATAAAACGGCGATAAAAGAAGTAGGGGCAATAGTGGAAAGTAAAGCGCCGCAAACTGCTCCGATAGTAGTAGCGATTTCGAGGAAAATTCCCATTCGCATATTGGTAATTCCTTCTTTAACATAAGCAGCGGCAGAACCTGAAGAAGTAGCGATAACAGAGACTAAAGCGGCTCCAATTGCATAATGAATATCGACACCGAGAAGAATAGTAAGAAGCGGAATAATAATGATACCGCCTCCTAAGCCTGATAATGAACCAATAAAGCCTGCTAAAAAGGCACCGAGAATCATGATCAGCGTAAAGGTAAGTATTGTCATTTAAGAGATGTTTTTGTAATTGCTAATTTACGAATACATATCTGTTTTGAGAAAAATTAGGGGCTTAATAAAAGCTTAAAAATTATTTTTAGTGGTCAGTGGTCAGTTCTTTAGTATACAGTTTATCTTGGACTCTAGAACTAGAAGCTTTGTCAAAGTTTCAAACTTTGACAAAGTTTGTATTTACTGACTACTAAAAAACTGTACACTGAACACTCAAAAAGTGTTTATATTTGAAAATTCAATGGTTAAAAAATGAAGAATCAAATCCTGACTTATTCCTTAACGCATCATAAGAGTTTGTTTTCTCATGCCGATCAGAAGGAATATTTCTATATTCAGACGAGTGAGCATCCTTATATAAGCGAACCGTATCGTGCAGAAAGTTATGCGATTGAGTTTCTAAGAAAAGGAAGTATAGTGATGCATACGGGACTTGAAAAGAAATTGGTTCAAGCTCCAGCCATTATCACTTTAGCTCCGTCGGTTATTAGGAGTTTTTCTAAAAATGAAGAAGAAATTTTAATCGATATTCTATTTTTTAAACCGCAATTCTTTCTAGAAAATCAGGCCAATGTGTTTTTTCTAGCACAATACGATTTTTTCGAAAATAGTTCTAATCATTTTTCTCAGCTTACTAAAAAAGAAGAAAGCAAGTTTGAACGCATTTTTAGTTTAATTCAAGAAGTATCAGAAAAGCAGTCTAAACATCAGTCGGCTATTTTGAGAAGTTATCTTTACATTTTAATTTATGAGATTGATGCAATCCAAAAAGAAAAAGGTTCTTCAGAATTGCAAAATCCTTTATTTGAAAAGTTTAAAGAACTTCTTTTTAAAGACTTTCTGAATTTTAGAAACGTACAGCATTATGCTGACCAATTAAACGTCAGCCGAAAATACTTGTCTGAAGTCATAAAAAAGAACAGTGGTAAAACGGCAAGTGACTGGATTAACGAAATGGTAATTTTGGAAGCCAAAGTTTTACTGCAGAATAAAAATATGTCAATCAATCAGATTAGCGATATGCTTCATTTTTCTGATCAATCTATTTTTGGAAGATTTTTCAAAAACTCAGAAGGCATTTCGCCTTTAGAATATCGAAAAAAGCAGATAGACTAAAACATCAACGGACATTTTGCACAAAATTCAAGCCGTATCGCTCTTTTTTTAGATTGCGAATCTCTTCAATTTTGCTTTTTATTATTAAAGAAAAGAAATGAGTAAAATTGCAAAATTTGTTGTCATTATTAACGATAATGTCTTTTGGATGGAAGACAAAGCTGTTCAGTTTTATACCAATTTATTTGGAAAGGATTTAGGAGAAAAATATGCCGAGAAGCATTTGTCTCAAAAAGAATTGTTCAGAATTCAGAATGATTTTTCGATCGAAATTCTGATGGCATATCTCGGTGAAACTCCGCAAGCGTATTTAAAGCTGGATTCATCGAGAATACTAAATGAAAACCTTGGCGCATCAAAAGCAATCAATCTGGGTGAGATTATTTATTTTGATGAAGAAGATTTAACAGCACTTATTAAAAGAGCAGAAGAAATTGCTTTTCAGCGAAAACATGATTTAGTTTGGGTGAAAGTTTTCCCCGCAGATACTGGCTTGATCGAAAAATTACGATCATTAGATTACGAAGAATTTGACTGGACAGAAAGTGCTGAAGATCAATTTCCAGAACGAATTTATTTTCGAAAAGAAATGAAAAAGTAAGTTTTTAGTAGTCAGTGGTCAGTTTTTTAGTGTTCAGTTTAATCTAAATCTAGAAGTTTTGTCAAAGTTTCAAACTTTGACAAAGCTTAGCGAACATTAACCATAAAGAATGCAACTGAACACTAAAGAACTGACCACTGGCCACTAAGCCTATATTCTATTATCAACCGCAAAAGAGGTTTTTCCAATATTAGCAAGCAGTAAAGCAGCTGCGGCGCTTGTCCAAACCGAATAGTCTAGAGGAGCTTTTACCGAAACAGAAACTGACATGGCAAATGCAAAAGCGCACATTAAGAATGTAGTTCCAATAGCGGCAAGACGCGTTTTAAAACCAAATAACAATAACAAGCTTAGTAAAACTTCGAAGAAAGTGGCAATTCCGCCTAGAATTTCTGCTGTGGATTTGTTTGCCCATGGATTAAGAGATTGTGTGTAGATTACAAAATTTTCCCAATTTCCCCAAGCAACGGCGTTAGATCCCGGTGCGCCCCAAACTCCAAATCGGTCTGCTACGGCCGATAACATTGTGATTCCTAAAACTATTCTTAAAATTAAACCTGCTTCTAGTATTGTGATATTTTTCATTCTATAATTAATTTTTTATTTGGAGGTGTTCGAGGTTTTTTTTGACCAAGGTTTTGTTTCCAACTACTTTAAAACCAAGTTTTAAGTAGAGTTTTTTAGCACTCGGATTGTCTTCTTCAACCAATAGTCCTAAAACCTCTTTATTTTTATGAACGTATTTATCAATTAAAAATTGCAATAATTGAGAACCAATTCCTTTTCCTTGATATTTCGGATTTACGCCCAATGAATCGATATAATATTCTCCTTCACGCGTTTCAAATTCTGGATCGAACTCTGGATTATAATGTTTTCTCACGTATTCAATAATCGGATTTCGTAATTTCTCAATGTCTCCTCCGTTATAAATATTTACGGCGCCAATAATTTCGTTATTTTCCTCCGCAACAAAACAGTTTTCATACGAATATTGGTTGTTTTCCCTCTCAACAAAGTATTGCAGAAAATCTTTCGCGCAAGCGTAATCTTCCTTCGCAATAAATTTGTAGATGATATCTTCCATCGCCAATAATAATATAGGAGCGATATATACTGCGTCTGTTTTTTCTGCTTTTCTGATATTCATTTTGAAGTGTTTTTTAGCAAATTTACTTTAAATATTTTTCACGCAGATTAAACAGATAAGAGCAGATTTAATAAAGATTTTTTTATTCTCTCGCAGATTTGGCAGATCAAGCAGATTTTTTCTAATTGATAATCCTTTTTAATCAATCTAATCTGTGGCAAATAAAAATATTATTTAAATCTGCTCCAATCAGCAAAATCTGCGTGAAACAAAAGCATCTGCCGAATATCTACCAATATACACTCAATATATACCAATCAAGAGATTTTAACTACGCTTATATTTGTAGTATAATTTTAATTTAAACATTAAAAAAGAAAATGAAAGCAATAGGATTTAAAACCTCATTCCCCATAGAGAACCCAGAAAGTTTTATCGAATTTGAAACCGTAAAACCAATTCCGGGACCACACGATTTATTAGTTAAAATTGATGCGATTTCGGTAAATCCAGTCGATTTTAAAATTCGCCAGAATAGTGCAAAAGATACCGTTTTAGAAAGGCCTAAAATCATTGGCTGGGACGCTGTGGGCATTGTGCAGGCTGTCGGACAAAATGTTACTTTATTTGAAGTCGGCGATCCCGTTTATTACGCGGGAGATATTACCAAACAAGGAAGCAATGCCGAATATCAGATTATCGATGAAAGAATTGTCGGCAGGAAACCAAAATCATTGAGCATTGAAGAGTCAGCTGTAATTCCGCTAACTGCTTTAACGGCTTGGGAGATTTTATTTGACAGAATTAGAATTAGTGCCGATAAAGACAAAGGAAAATCGATTTTAATTATCGGAGGAGCTGGTGGAGTAGGTTCGATTGCCATTCAATTGGCCAAGAAGATTGCGGGTTTAACGGTAATTGCAACCGCGTCGCGCCCAGAAACAATTGATTGGTGCAAAGCGCAAGGAGCAGATTTTGTAGTCGATCATAAAGACCTAATTTCGTCAGTTCGAGAAGCTGGTTTTGAGCATGTTGACTTTATTCTAGATTTTGTAGACACCAACGCCTATTGGGATATTATGGTAGAATTGATCAAACCTCAAGGACATATTGCTTCTATTACAGGAAGCAGCGATCCTGTTGCGTTAACAAAACTGAAAAGTAAAAGTGTTTCTTTTTCTTGGGAATTGATGTACACACGTTCGATGTATCAGACCGAAGACATGATCGAACAGCATAATATTCTAAATATTGTAGCCGATTTATTGGATGATGGTATTCTAAAAACCACTTTAAATACAACATTAAACGGACTTACAGCCGAAAACTTGAAAAAAGCGCACGAACTTCTGGAATCTGGAAAAACCATTGGGAAAATTGCGATAAAATTTTAAGCATAAAACCAGTCTGTGATAGCTGTAGAAAGGTTATTTGGAATTGATTTAAATAATATTATTGTTAGATAAGAAAATTTTGTATTTTAGTCCACTTACAAGCCAAATTTGTATTTCATTTTTTTAACCTAAACAAAATTATTTATGATTTCAAAAAACACAGACCTCGGATTATTGCTATTGCGCATCAGTACTGGCGGATTAATGCTTTTTCACGGTGTTTCTAAACTGATTCACGGAATTTCGTTCTTAGTAGAAAACATGGGCGCATTTGGATATGCGGTTTATATTGGAGAAGTTCTAGCTCCAATTGCTATTTTATTAGGATTCAGAACTAGAATTGCTGCAATTCTTTTGGCTATCACTTGTGTAGTAGCAGTTGCAACGGCGCATTCTCAAGAAATTTTCTCAATTAGCGAGCACGGAGGTTATGCTTTAGAATTATTAGGACTGTACTTTTTTGGCGCTCTTGCTTTGTTTTTTACTGGAGCTGGTAAATATGCCGTTTCTAAAAACAATCAATGGGACTAATTTAAGGTTCATAATATAAATTATTAGAAAGCTCTAAATTTCGATTTAGAGCTTTTTTGTTTTCATTCCTTTCATTTTGATAGCTGGTCCTATCATTTTGATAAGCTTTTATAAAATGAATTAAAATATGATTTATTTATTTATTTATTTGCTTTATAATAAGGTTTTTACGAATGATATATTGCTCTGGCATGCCTTTTGTTTTTTACAGTTAACATAAAAAATATAAGCAATATGAAAACGAATAACAGAAGAAGCAAAGAAATCAGTAAGACCTATTTATCAAACAAATCAAGACGAAATAAAGATCGGTTTGTCAATTTAATGGTATTTACTACCGTTCTTTTTATTACTATTATGATAATTGCTAAAATAGTTTAGCTTTTACTATGAAAACCGCTCAGCTTAGAATGGAAACAGTCGTTTTTCCTTCTGATGAAAAGAGTACAGAAACTCATGATTTTATTATTGAGGAAACTAGCGTCGAACATGTTTTTTATATAAATGAAATCTGTAAAGAAACGCTATTGTCTGCAGCAGTCCGCGGAACAGGAATTTCTGGACGTCCACCTGAACTTTTGGCAAAAAAGATGAAAGAAGGCGAAGCCGTTATTGCTTTTACGCCAGATGGCAAATGGGCGGGTTTTGCTTTTATATCGTCGTGGGAAAACGGCCGTTATGTTTCTAATTCAGGACTAATTGTCGCGCCTGAGTTTAGACACACAGGTCTAGCTAAAAAAATCAAGAGAAAGGTTTTTGAACTTAGCCGTAAAAAATACCCGGAAGCATTCATATTTAGTTTAACAACGGGTCTTGCCGTTATGAAAATGAATCATGAACTCGGTTTTGAACCCGTTACATATGCTGAGTTGCCTAAAGATGAGCAATTTTGGGAAAACTGCAAAAGCTGTATCAATTGTCCAATTTTAGTAAGTAAGGAAAGAAAAAACTGTTTGTGCACTGCGATGCTTTATAATCCGAAAGAGAGGTAAATCTTCTAAAAATAAAGATTTTGTAAAATTAACAGGAAAAAATACTTTTTTATGCTATGTTTGCGCTCAAATTATTCAATCGGTTATCAAAATAGCAATGAAATCTGTATTCGCACTTATTCTTTTTGTTCTTTCTTTTTCTACTCAAGCGCAATCTGTAAATGGTATTGTTAATGACGCAGACGGAAAATCTGTCTCAGAAGTATTAATTCGTGATTTAACTTCAAAAACACACGCACATACCGATGGAGACGGAAAATTTACATTAGAAGGAGTGCAGGTTAATGACAGTTTAGAAATCACTAAAAAAGGATTTGCACCTCAAAAGATAAAATTGGCTTCTTTTAATTTTCTTACAATTTCGATAGACGAAAAACCATTTTTGCTAGAAGAAGTTAAGATTAGTAACAATTTAAAATACTTGAATACCATTTCTAAAATTGATTTGGAAATTCAACCGATTTCGAATTCTCAGGACTTATTGCGAAAAATTCCTGGACTTTTTATAGGTCAGCACGCGGGCGGTGGCAAGGCAGAACAGATTTTCTTAAGAGGTTTTGACTGCGACCACGGAACGGATATAAATATCACCGTAGACGGAATGCCTGTAAATATGGTATCTCACGCACACGGACAAGGTTATTCTGATCTGCATTTTGTAATTCCTGAAACGGTTGATAATATTGATTTTGATAAAGGAGCTTATTTTGCCGACAAAGGAGATTTTACAACTGCGGGATATGTTGGTTTTAATACCAAAAATGCGTTGCAAAACAGCTCTATTTCCTTCGAAGGCGGGCAATTTGATACTTTCCGTACTGTTGCCATGTTTAATTTATTGAATAAAGAAAACCAGTCGGCTTATTTTGCGGGAGAATACATGATGACTGATGGTTATTTTGATGCGCCTCAAAATTTTAACCGAATCAATTTGTTTGGAAAATATAGTGCTAAAATGGATAATGGAGATCGTTTGGCGTTATCGGTTTCGCATTTTAAAAGTCAATGGGATGCCAGCGGACAAATTCCAGATCGTGCTGTAAATGATGGAACGATTTCGCATTACGGAGCAATTGATTCTAATGAAGGAGGAAATACCGATAGAACCAACTTCAATTTGCAGTATGATGCCAAAATTGATGAAAATACACATATAAAAAGTAGTGCTTATTTAAGCAAATATGATTTTGAACTGTACTCTAACTTTACTTTTTTCTTAAATGATCCTGTTAATGGAGATCAGATTAAGCAGAAAGAAAACAGAACTATTGTTGGTTTTCAGTCAGAATACGACCAGAAACTGAACGATAAATGGCGTTTTAAACTTGGAGCTGGATTAAGAAATGATAATAATAAAGATGTAGAATTATCGCATACGGTAAACAGAAAAACGGTTTTAGAGTATTTGAGTTTAGGAAATGTGAACCAAACCAATCTTTTTACTTATACTAGTTTTGATTTTACATCAGGCAAATGGCTTATCAATACAGGCTTGCGTTTGGATTATTTCAAATTTGGATATGAAGATCAATTGTTAGAGACTTATGCCAATCAGACACAGACAAAAGCGATTGTGAGCCCGAAATTGAACTTTTTATATACGCAAAATGATAAACTGCAATATTTCTTAAAGTTAGGGAAAGGATTTCATAGCAATGATACCCGCGTAGTTGTGGCTCAAAAAGGAGAAAAAATTCTGCCAGAAACCTATGGAGCAGATTTAGGAATTAATTGGAAACCCTTTCCAAGAATGATTATCAATTCGGCTCTTTGGTATTTGTATTTAGCGCAGGAATTTGTGTATGTAGGCGACGAAGCGGTAGTAGAACCAAGCGGTAAAACAGAAAGAAAAGGCTTCGATTTTGGTTTTAGATACCAATTGACCAACTGGTTGTTTTGGAATACCGATTATACATATACGCACGCTAGAGCAATAGACGAACCAAAAGGCGAAGACTATTTACCTCTTGCTCCGAAAAACACTTTAATGAGCGGACTTTCGGTAAAAGATTTAAAAGGTTTTTCGGGTAGTTTGAGAACTCGTTTCTTAGGCGACAGACCTGCAAACGAAGACAATTCGGTTGTTGCCAAAGGCTATTGCATAACCGATTTTTCTGTGAATTATCAGATTAAAAAAGTTTCTATCGGCGTAAACATAGACAACATTTTCAATACAAAATGGAAAGAAACCCAATTCTTAACCGAATCTAGACTGGCAAACGAAACCGATTCTGTTGAAGAAATTCATTTTACAGCAGGAACACCTTTTAATGCGAGATTGATTTTGAAATACAGCTGGTAATTTTTAATGTGTCAATTTGATAATTAGTCAATTAGATAACTAGTTTGATTATGTGAAATTATGATCTGATTTGACAAGAATTTTCTTTTTTCACTTTGTTGAATTGATTTTTTGAAGTAATTTTAAGATTATAAATGCTAAAATTTCTTCAATATGAAAAAGATTGGAATGTTTTTAATGTTTACAGTTGCATTGTTCATAAATTACTCTTGCAGCAAGCATGATGACGAGGTAATTATAAATTGCTTTGCGGAATCTGTTTATATTAAATTGCATAATTCTACTGACGCTGCTAATCCAAAATTAATGAATTATTCCGTTGAATATTCTGGGACAGGAACGTTGACTTCAGTAAAATGGAATTTTGGAGATGGAACTACAGGGACAGGAGCTGCGGTTACCCATACTTATACCGCTGCTGGGGAGTACACAGCTACAGCTGAAGTAACGGTTAAAGTAGATGGGTCTGAATGCACCTCAATTCCGAAAAGAACTGTCACAGTGAATTAATTATTTAACTTCAAAATAATTTTGATTGATGGAATCACTGAATTAAAGTTAGAAGATTTTTTCTTTCTTTAGTTAGCCAATCATTCCATTATCTAATTTTCTAATTGGCAAATTGCCACATTAACTAATTACGCTTATCGGATAAAACAACACTTTCACAGATAAAAGCACGAGTTCTACCGACTGAACTTTAAATTGATATACTGTAGATATACTTTTGATTCAAATTAAAACTTTAAAATCAAAATTATGTCACTATTTACGCCTCTTCTGTGGATTTTATTAATTGCTCCGCTAATTGTTGCAGCTTATTTCAAATCAGAAAAAACAAATCTGAAATATTTAGGATTTTTCATTTTATACTTTTTGGGCGATGTGTTTTTGCAGGCCTCAGGAAAACAATTGATTGATCTTGATTTAAAGTTCAATTGGGTTGGAAAAGTCTTGAGTTTACTTTTGGGACTAATAATCATTTTTTCCGTTTCTAAAGAAGAAAGAATCAAAATCGGATTTACTTCTCAAACCAATTCCAAAAGCAATGTAAAATTCGGATTATTGGTTTTCTTCGGATTTACTTTTTTCGATATTATTTTCAAACTGATTTTATTTCCAAAAGGAGCACCATTTCATTTAGAAACCTTTCTTTTTCAAGCTACAATGCCGGGATTAACAGAAGAAATCCTTTTTAGAGGAATCTCTTTATGGCTTTTAGATAAGGCTTTTGCGCCAAAATGGAGCTACCGTGGCATACGATTTGGCTGGGCGTTTGTAATTGTAACGGTTTTATTTGGCGTTTCTCACGGTGCTGTTTTAGATCCAGATCTGCATTTAAAATTTGATATCATGACGATGGTTTATCTGACTTTAATCTCCTCATTTAGCGTCGGAGTTTTAAGAATGTTTTCTGGAAATCTTATTTATTCTATTCTGGGGCATAACACCATTAATTTGATCAATGCTGTTATCAGAATTCTATAAAACTTGCCAAATTAAAGTTATATTTGAAACTGCTTTATCACTCAACTAAATGCCAAATACTGCAACGACTTCAGGATATTTTTTAGATAAAATCGCTTCGCTGAATTTTGATCACTTTTTTACCAGAAGAAATCGAATTTTACTGCACGTTTTTATGTGGTCAGTGTTTTCAATACTGCTTTTTTTGAGTTATGTAATAGGTTATAAACTCCTATATTTTGATGGCGTTTTACTAACGATAAGAATGGCATTGGTCAACATGATCGTATTTTATATGCTGTTTTATCTTTTGTTGCCAAAGATATTTGCAGGAAGTAAGAGCAGAATCATAATCCTATTACTGCTTGTTTTTCCAATTTCGATTTTCGTTTGGATGGCTGCAACGTACTTTATTTCATTGGTTTATTACGCTTTAGGTCTCGAAATTACTTTCGGAGAATTAAAAGGCGTTATTAAAATGAGTGCGCAACAGACGTTTCTAGAAGCAGTTTCTCCCAAAAGAATGCTTTCGCAGACGATTATCATAATTTCGCTTCTTTCGCCTTTCTGCTTTGCTAAAATTTTAGTTAAAATCACAAAGCTTTATAATAAGAAATTTCAAATCGAAAGAGAAAAAGCGGCTTTAGAAATTCAGAACATTCAAATTGAGAAGGACTTTTTGAAAGCGCAGTTAAATCCGCATTTTTTGTTTAATACATTGAATAATCTGTACGGACTGACGGTTCGAAAAGACAATCTAGCTCCAGAAGTAATCTTGAATCTTTCGGATATCATGAGTTATACGCTCTACGAATCGAATACTGAAATTGTACGTTTGGAGAAAGAATTGGATTTCATTAAAAATTATATCGCTTTAGAAAAAATGCGTTATGATGATGAGACAGATATTCAAGTTATTATGGAAGGGCAAACCGCAGGACTTTTTATTGCGCCGCTTTTGACTTTTACTTTTATAGAAAATGCTTTTAAATATGGTTTAAAAAGCAAAAACGCCTTTATAAAACTAGATATCAAAATTGAAAACAATACATTTTGGTTTAGTTTGGAAAACGATTCGGAAGACAAGACAAATGATTCGAATTTTGGTGGAATAGGAGTAGAGAACGCCCGAAAACGCCTAGAATTGTTATATCCGAATCAATATGAATTAGAAATTAAAAGACTTGAAAATTCGTTTAAAGTCGATTTAAAAATAGTTTTACGAAAATAATGGAAAAGTTGAAATGCATTGTCGTTGACGATGAACCAATTGCAAGAGATATTATCGAATCTTTTATTGCTGAAATTCCGTTTTTGGAATTGAAAGCCTCGTTTGGAGAAGCCTCAAAAGCTTTGTTATTCTTGCAGGAAAATGAAATTGATATTATTTTCAGCGACATCGAAATGCCTAAGTTTAATGGTTTAGAACTGGCGCAATCGCTTACCAATGCTCCCGTTATTATATTTATAACCGCTCACCGTAATTTTGCTTTGGAAGGTTTTGAAACCGGAGCTGCAGATTATCTTTTAAAACCGGTTCGTTTTGATCGTTTTCTGAAGGCGGTCAATCGCGCCAAAGAATATCTTTCGTTAAAGAAAACAACTTCTGTCCATCAAATCAATTCGGATCGTATTTTTATAAAATCGGAAGGAAAATTAATTAAGATTCTCCTAAACGAAGTTCTGTATGTAGAAGCGCAGGGCGATTATCTGAAATTTGTCATTAATGGCGCTTCGTACACAACTCTCGGAACTTTAAAGTCTATGGAAGAAGTATTGAAACTCCCAATGTTCTTTCGCGTTCAGCGTTCTTTTATTCTAAATCTTGAATCGGTCAGAAGCTTAAACGGAAATATGGTCGAATTGACTGACGGAAAAACTATTTCGGCAGCTCTTAATAAAAAAGACGAATTGTATCAGCTGTTAGGAATAAAATGATCCAATTCAGTAAAAATGATGTTTCAAATTATAATTTGAAACATCATTGGCAACTTCGGGATTTTCTTATTTGGTAAATTTGAGATTGTTATTTCAAGTCCTACATTATGAGAAATTATTGTTTATGCCTTGTTTTCTTTTTTAGCTTTCATTTTGCAAATGCACAGTCTGATGATAATCAAGAATTGACTGTAGAAGAAATGAATAAAAAACGTCAAAATCCTGTTGAAGGACTTAGGAGTTTTTTCCTTCAAAGTGTTTTAATTCCAGACACAGGCGAGGGCGGAACGGCGCAATCGTATAGTATTCAGCCTGTTTGGCCATTTAAAGTTTCTGAACATGTCAAGTTAATGACATACACTATTATTCCGCTTCAATACATCCCAAAATTAGAACCCGCAGGCGAATCTGCATTTGGTTTAGGAAATATTCTTTTTAACGGATTTTTCACTCCTGTAGAAAAGAAAGGCAAATTTGTTTATGGTGCAGGGCCAGCAATTCAAATTCCGACTCGGACAGATGCCAATTTGGGTTCGAATACCGTAAGTTTAGGGCCATCATTATTACTATATTATGCTGGAGATAAAATTTCTGGCGGTGCTGTTGTGCAGAATTATTGGTCATTGGGAGGAACGGGCGCCAACAAAGTAGATCTTTTTAGTGTGCAATATATGGGATATTATAATTTCTCAAAAGGCTGGTTTGCATCTGCCAATAGCACAATCGAAGCCGATTGGCTAGCGCCTTCAGATCAGCGATGGCTGGTGCCGGTAGGAGGTGGAGCCGGAAAAACGTTTAAGCTGGGGCAAAGCAAAAAGTTTTACTGCGGCACGGCACAGCTTTTTTACAACGCTATAAAACCAGACTATGTGGGGCGTTGGGAAATTATCTTTCAGCTTCAAGTTATTTTATGATTTGAATTAACTAATTATCATTACATCAGCGATTCGCATTGATATAATCCGTTGGCGACATATTAAAATGTTTTTGGAAGTTTCGGCCAAAACTCGTTTGCGATTTATAGCCTACCATTTCTGCGATTTCATACATTTTAAAGTTCTCGTTTAACAGCAATTCTGCAGCACGTTTAAGGCGTACGATATTGATTAATTCGTTTGGACTTAAATTCGTAATGTCTTTAATTTTTCGATATAAAGTCGAACGGCTCATATTCATGATTTCGGCAAGCGATTCTACACTTAAATCCTGATCGGTAATGTTTTTAAGGATTTCATCGTCGAGTTTTTTCAAGAATTTTTCATCTGTTTTATTGTGCGCAATGCTTTTAATGTGCGAAAGCGGAGAACTGGCATAGTAATTCATAATCTGTCTTCGGTTTTCAATCAGATTATTGGCTTGCACTTTCAGATAATCCATTGAAAAAGGTTTTGCAACATAAGCATCGGCGCCGACTTCAAGTCCGTCGATTTGTGATTTTAGAGAGTTTTTAGCGGTCAATAAAATTACAGGAATATGGCTCGTTTCCAGATTGGTTTTGATTTTTTTGCACATCTCAATTCCGTCCATAATTGGCATTGTAACATCTGAAATTACAAGCTGAATGTTTTCGTTATGAATGATTTTCAAAGCTTCTTCGCCATTTTCTGCTTTTAAAATAGCATACGTTCCCGCCAATTCTGTTGTAATAAACTGCAAAAGATCTTCATTGTCTTCAACTACTAAAATCTGTGCTTTTTCGTTTTTTATTTCAACCGGCTCTTTTGGCTTTTCGTTTTCCGTCTGTTCTTTTTCAGCATCGGCGTAAAGCATAAATTCTTCTTCTTGATGCAAAGGCAAGATTAGTTCGAAAATATTATAATTTGGATCTTCGACTAAATCCAAACTTCCGTTATGCAATTGTGCGAGAGAATGCGCCAGCGAAAGTCCGATTCCTGTGCCTGAAGCCGTACTGCTGTTGTCAACCCTAAAGAAAGGCTCAAAAATTTTGTCTTTTAAATGAATTGGGATCACATTTCCGTCATTTTTTACAATCAAAGTCAGTTTCTTTTCGTCTCTAAATAAAGAAATGGATACTTTTTTGTTCGAATATTTGATTGCGTTATTAATCAAATTACTCAAAATCTTTTTGAAAGCTTCTTTGTCGACAAAAGCGTGAATGTCTTTTTCTCCTAATTCCAAATCAAATTCCAGTTTACGTTCTTCAATTAACTGGCTGAATCTCAAATGGAAATTTCGAACCATCGAAGAAATATTCGCTTCGACGAAAGTCAATTTCAAACCGCCAATTTCCGATTTTCTAAAATCCAGCAATTCATTCACCAATTTCAATAACCGAGAAGTATTTTTCTTCATAATCGAAAGATGCTGTGGTACTTCTTCCGATTCGTATTTCATTCCCAAAAGCTTTTCCAGCGGCCCTTTAATCAAAGTCAGAGGCGTTCTAATTTCGTGCGCTACATTTGTAAAGAAGTCAATTTTAGCCTGATAGATTTCTTTTTCTTTTTCGTCATTCAAATGCTTGATTTTGCGGTTATTCTTGATCTGAGTTAGATTTTGAGAATAACGAATAACATAATAAAAACCAGCGCAAATCAATATAAAATAGAGTAGATAAGCATAAGTGCTAGCGTACCAAGGCGGAAGAATTCTAATTTTCAGTTTTACTTCTTTGCTCCAAACCCCAAAGCTATTTAGCGATTTTACTTTAAAAACATAATCGCCTGGCGCCAGTTCGGTAAAGAAAACTTTGTTGTTTCTTCCTAAATAAACCCAATCGCTATTTACGTTTTCTAGCTGAAACCAATATTCCGTCAATTCTGGTGCAGTATAATTTAAAGACGCAAATTCGAGATTAAAAGACGACTGGCTGTTGTTCAATTCCAATTCGTCCAAAAAAGAAATAGACTGCGCAATAGGCGATTCTGGGCTATTTACCTCAATATCCTTATTATTAATCTGAAGATTGGTGATGTAAATAAAAGGCGTGTATTTGTTTTTACTGAAATGCTTCGGGTTAAAACTGATCATTCCGTTCAGGTTTCCAAAATACATATCGCCGTTTGCATCTTTAAAAGCCGAATTGTAATTGAACTGATCGCTCAATAGTCCGTTTGCAGTGGTAAAAATCTTGATCGATTTATGATCGGGACCAAATTTTACCAAACCTTTAGAAGTCGTCAGCCACAGATTTTTGGCATCGTCTTCTAAAATAGAATAGAAAACATTGCTTGGCATTCCGTTTTTGGTTGTGAATTTCGTGAAAGTATGGGTTTTTCGGTCAACGAGATTCAAGCCGTTTTCAGTCGCAATCCATAAATTTCGTGACGAATCTTCAAAAATGGCGTTAATCGTATTATTGCTAATGCCTTTCGGATTTTTATAATCATACGTAAAAACCTCTTTTTTCTTGGTTTTCGGATTATAAAAAAGCAATCCGTCGCGGTAACTTCCTGCCCAAAGATTTCCGTCGCTGTCTTCCCTCACATTGGTGTAATGATACGTTTCTGGAAAGAATTTCAGTATTTCAAAATTATCTGCCTGTTCATTATAACGATACAAACCAAAAGTGGTCACTACAATCAGGTCGCCATTTTTCATTTCGTAAAAAGAAAAAATAAAATTGCTGTGCAGTCCGCTTCTGCCATCGTTGGCGCTATAATGTTTGAGAACAGCACCCGAATTTCGATCTAAAACATCCAAGCCATGCTCAAAAGTTCCGACCCAGATTTTGTCTTTTCTCGGCATTAAAGCGTGAATGTTGTAATACGAAACATTATAAGAAGTGAATTTTTGCGTTTTCGGATTAAAACGATTCAAACCTGCATCTTCTGTTCCGATCCATAAATCGCCGTAATCGTCTTTATGTATTTCTCTGACTGCGCTTCCGCTAATGGAGTTTTGATTGTTCTTTGGGAAATACTTTTTAAACTGTGTATATTGTTTCTGATGGTAATTGACACCGCCAAAATAAGTTCCAATCCAGATTCCGTTTTCTTTGTCAATGGTAATAGAGTAGGCGGCATTGTCTGAAATCGCATACGGATCGTTATAGTTCTTTTTAAGATTAATAGCCGTTTTAGTTTTCAAATTATAAACATAAACCCCAGATTCGCTCGCAATCCAAAGTTCGTCGTTTCCTTTTTTTCTAAACTGGCGCACAAAAACAGGCTCTTTTATTCCAAATTGCAGTTCAGACGTAGTTTTGTTTTTTCTATTATATAGGAGCACGCCGTGATCTTGCGTTCCGATCACAATATTTTCCTGATCTACAGCATAAATAACTGTAATTCTAAAATTGATTTTATCTGAAGGCGGATTTAGCGGAATATTTTCAAAAGAAAAGTTTTCTTCAGAATAATGATAGATTTTATTGAGAGAAGAAGCCCAGATTTCTCCTTTATAATCTTTGGTAATCGAGGTGGTAACAAAATATTTGTTGGGGTTAAAAGTGGTCGTTTCTTTCTTTTTGGGTGCATACTTATACAAAATGTTGCCCGAAACAAACCAAATGTTGTCTTTTTGGTCGTGATTGATGTCGTTGATACGATCGTTTATAGCTTCATTCAAAATCGTAAAACGATCCAATTTTTTATCATAATGATACAAACCTTTATCGGTTCCGACCCAAATAGTGCCATTATGTTCGTGTAGCGATTGTATATAATTGCTCCCTAAACTATGAACGGGATCTCCATTATTTCTATATGTTTTAAATCGATAGCCATCAAAACGGTTCAGTCCATCTTTGGTTCCAAACCACATAAAACCGTCATTATCTTGTATGGAGGTCAAAACGGTATTGTTTGAAAGTCCTTCTTCAACCTGATAATGTTTGAAATAATAGTCTTGCGCATTCGAAAAATGTATCGAAAAAATGCTGGCACATAAAAAAAGAAAGAATTTACGCATAGTTGTGTTTTTTAGGCTAAAATCTAATTTTCTGCAAATCGTCTCAATATTCTACAAAATGTTGCAGCTGAATGAAATTGGGCTGTTTTTAATACAATTTGAATCATTTGAGAGAGATATTGACACAAATGAAGCATTTTATTTTGAATAAAAAGCGTCTACTTTGAATTTTCAAATAAGATATATTGATAAAATTTTAAGTATAAAAATATACTATCAATAAAATTAAGTTTGAAAAAATCAACCATTACTAATTTTGAAACAAAATGAACAATTTATTACAACTAAAGAATATTAGTTCTTTTTTTGTCCGCGTTCCGGACGATTAAATAATTCAATATTTCATTTAACCAAACCACAAAAAGAAATAAAACTATCTAAAATGCAAAAATCAATGAAAACAAAGTTCACTCACTTTTTAACGAAGAGATATTACCTCTTGGTTTTCTTTAGTTTATTACTGCAGTCCGCTTTTGCCCAGCAAATAACTGTTACGGGAAAAGTGACTACCGCAGATGGACAGGCAGTTCCTTTTGCGAATGTTTTAATAAAAGGATCCCAGAATGGTGCTGTTACCGATTTTGACGGGAGCTATAAAATTACAGCCAGTGGGAGCCAGACCTTAGTTTTTAGTTCGCAAGGCTATAAAACAGTAGAAGTTGCTATTAATAACCGTACAGCTGTAAATGTTACCATGGCAGAAGACGCCATGAAACTGGAGGAAATAGTTGTTGTAGGTTATGGGTCGCAACAGAAAAAAGACCTTACAGGAGCCGTTGCTTTAGTTAAACCTGATGAAATTCAGAAGAGACAAGTAACCACAGTAGCAGACGGACTTCAAGGTTTAGTGACGGGTGTTAAAGTTCGCGGAGGCGGACGCCCAGGACAAGAAGCGAATGTTGAGATTCGTGGTCTTAAGAATCTTCAAAATACAAATCCGTTATACGTAATAGACGGTTTAGTGACTTCTGCAAATAGAGATTTTAACCCGAATGATATCGAATCGATTCAGGTTTTAAAAGATGCTTCTGCAGCGGCAATCTATGGTTCTAGAGCGGCAAATGGAGTTATTATCATTACAACTAAAAAAGGTAAAAAAGGACCGCTTCAAGTTGAAGTGTCTGCAAAAAGCAGTTTTACCGTTATGCCTCGCTATGACTTAATGGGAACTGAAGAGTTTGCTAAATACAACAATATGGCATACGATAATGCTGGATTTACGAGACAAAACTTGAATATGGCAGTAGATACAGACTGGCAGGATGCGGTTTTTCAAACAGGAATGATTCAGGATTATAATGCGAGTTTTTCTGGAGGAAGTGAGAATTCAAGTTTCTTTATGTCTGGAAACTATTTTGGAAATGAAGGAACAGTTATCGGAACTGATTTTGACAGAATTTCATTTCGTGTCAATTCTAGCGGTACAAAAGGAATTTTCAGTATTGGAGAAAACTTAGCGATCAGTAATTCGAAAACAGATGAAATGTCTGGAAATCCAATTATTGACGTGTACAGAATGACGCCAACAATTCCGCTTTACGATCCAGCTAATCCAGGCGGATATGGCTACGGAAAACAGGGAGTTGCCGATACTTTTGGTACAAACCCTTTGGCGTTGGCTGATTTTTCTAATGTGAATAATGAAAACTTCAGAATTAGAGGAAATATCTGGTCAGAATTAAAATTTGTGCCTTGGTTGAAATACCGTTTCAATTTTGGTTATGAAACCAGTTTCGATTCGTACAAATACATGAGAAAAAAAGGAAGTTGGACATTAAACCAGCCACAAGATCCTTCTCAAACAGACCAAAACAAAGGAAGGTCAGAAACTTTGTTGTTTGAAAACACGCTAACTTTCAAAAAAGAATTTGGAAAACATGATATCACGCTTTTAGTTGGTCAAACGTATCAAAAAGACAATTACGACCAAATTTACGGAACAAAAAGAAACCTTCCGATGAACTCTGGAACGGGTGAATATTACGAAGTTTTAAATCAAGGAGATTCGCCAGTTGTTGGAGGTTTCATCAACGAAGCGGCTTTAACGTCATATTTAGGAAGGTTAGAGTACAATTACGACAATCGCTATTTGTTTAATGCTGTAATCAGACGTGACGGTTCGTCAAAATTCAGCGATGGCAATAAATGGGGCAATTTCCCTTCTCTTTCTGCGGGATGGAGAATCAGCAATGAATCATTCTTTAAATCAGAATTTATTAAAGATTTAAAAATTAGAGCAAGTTATGGAGAATTGGGTTCTGGAAATATTAGAGAATACGAATCTAAAAGCTTCATTAATAATTTCGGACAAATTGTTTTAGGAAAAGACCAGACTTTATATCCTTCTGCGGCTCAAGTAAAATTATCAAACTCGCAATTGCGTTGGGAAAAACTAAAACAAACCAATATCGGATTGGATTTAGGTGTTTTGAATAATGATTTACGTCTTACTGCAGATTACTTTATTGCACGTACGGAAGATGTATTATTCGGTTTCCCAATTTTATTGACTACAGGAAATGACGGCGGAAACCCAATTTCGAACGCTGCAACGGTAGAAAATAAAGGTTTTGAATTGGAATTGGCTTACAGCAAAAAAATCAATGACTTTTCTTTTAATGCTTCTGTAAACTTTACAAAAGTAAACAACAAACTGGTTTCTTTAGGAAACGGTCAAAACGAAAACATTATTGGAAACACCATGACTCGCAGCGGAAGTCCGGTTGGAATGTGGTATGTATTGCAAACAGATGGATTATTTCAAAATCAGCAGGAAATTAACGACTACAAAAATGCTGAAGGTAAAGTGATTATGCCAAATGCGGTTCCTGGAGATATTCGTTTTAAAGACAATAATGGAGACGGACAAATTACAAACGAAGACAAAACAATTGTGGGAAGTCCGTGGCCAGAATTTGAAATGGGTTTAAACGCTGGTGCTGAATATAAAGGTTTTGATTTTTCTATGAACTGGATTGCAGCCAACGGCGCTACAGTTTATAACGGATTTAGAAGTGTGGTTGATCGTTTTGACGATAACAGTAACTACAGAAAAGGCATTCAGCCTTGGACACCAGAGAATCCAAATACCGATTTTCCTAGAGTAACAAAAGGTTCTACTTTAAATTCAAGAGGAGATAGTGACCGTTTCTTAGAAAGCGGCAATTTCATTAGACTAAAATACATTGGTTTTGGATATAACTTGCCAAGCAGTGTTTTAGAAAAATCAGGAATTACAAGAGCAAGATTGACTTTGTCTGCACAAAATGTTATTACGATTACTAAATACAAAGGTTTAGATCCTGAGTTTAGCAACACGGGCGATAACAGAATTTTTGAAAGAGGTGTTGACAATGGTTCTTTCCCGAATCTTAAGACGTATTCTTTTGGTGTAGAATTTAGCTTTTAATTAAATAAAACAGCGTAATGAAAAAAATAATCATAATAACAGCCGCTTTTCTAGGTCTTGTTTTTACCGCTTGTGAAAACGAATTGGATCTGAACAGCCCAAATGATATCACAGTTGACCAATATTGGAAAACGGAAAGTGATGCGCAAGCAGGTGTAAACTCGATTTATGCCATGTTTTACAAAGATGGATTGTGGGCACGATGGATGTATTTCCGTTTAGATCTTACTTCTGATGAAGGTTATAGCGTGAGCCCATGGACAGAATTGGCAGATTGGACGAGATTCAACTACATCAATTATAATTTTTGGGAAGGAAATGCCGTAACGTGGAGAGATACTTATAAGGCTATTTTTAGATGCAATCAGGTTTTAGCCAATGTTCCAAATATTACTTTTCAAAATGAAGACGATAAAAAGAAAGTTATAGCACAGGCTAAATTTTTCAGAGCCTTACACTATTACTATGCAGCAGTGATTTGGGAAGATGTTCCATTGGTTTTAGATCCGTCTACGCCAGCAGATTTGCCTCAGCAGAAAAAAGTAGCTGAAATCTGGGCTCAAGTGGAAAAAGATTTGAACGAAGCCTTTGAAGATCTACCAAGAGATTGGACCGCAGACCAGTTGGGAAGACCAGATAAAGGTGCGGCAAAAGCTTTTCTTGCAAAAACATATATGCAGCAACGCAAATGGCCAGAAGCTAAAACGGCTTTGGAATACTTGATTACAGGTGCTGGAGCTAAATATTCTTTGGTTTCTAATTACAGAGACAACTTTACAGATGTAAACGAAAACAACGGAGAATCTGTTTTTGAAATCCAATTTGGAGACCAAAGAAAAGGAGGGACAGACGAAGCGCAAAATGCAGCAGTTTCTAGCAATCGTTCTCAGTTTTTTGCGCCAAGAGGAATCGGCTGGTCAGACGGACAAGCGCGTTTGTGGTTGGTAAATGCTTTTAAAGAAGAAAAAAACAAAGACGGCAATCTGGATATCCGTTTAAGATGGACTTTATATTATCCGCAATTATTGGCCGACTTTGGCGACAAAACCTACGACAGAAACTGGGAATGGAACAATGACGAAGCTTGGTTTAGAAAAGGAAGCCGCGATTATTACAGAAACAATGAAGATTACTACAGTCAGGTAAACTACAGACTGGTTCGTTATGCTGATATTTTATTGCGCTACGCAGAAGTTTTAAACGAAACTGGAAATACAGCTGCGGCGTACCAATATGTAGATATGGTGAGAGCTCGTGTAAACATGAATACATTAGCGACGACACATCCTGAAATTGGAAACGATCACGATAAATTCTTAGAGCGTCTAAAAACAGAAAGAGTTCTAGAGTTGGCAGGAGAAAGTGTTCGCTGGGAAGATTTAAAACGTTGGGGAGATTTAGATACTCAAGCTGCTGTAGATAAAATTGCACTTCGTGATTCAGATTTTAAAAACTTTACAGTTGGTAAAAATCACAGAATGCCAATTCCGCAAAGCGATGTAGATAATAATCCAAATCTAGAACAGAATTCTGGATATTAATAATCTGATAGTGTGAAAATTTAAACACATAGAAACATAGATTTTATTTTACTGTTAAAGGAATTAGAAAAAAGCTCGCTTTTCACACATAGCTAAACTATGTGAATTCAACACAAAGAAATCTATGTGAATTAAAACAAAGTGAAACGCCTTTTTACAGACAAAGAAAAACTATGATTCTATGTGTTTAAAAAAAACACTCAGCAAATTAAAAGCTATTTATTAAGGAATCGGAAAATCACCAAATTCCGATTCCTTTAATCACCAAAGAACATATGTTCTAAAATAATAAACCTATAATGAGAAAAGTAAAATTGTATCTGACACTTGTGTTGGCAGGGCTCGCATTGCTTGGCTGCAACAACAAAAAAAGTAATCCCGAAGAAAAGAAAAGCGAAACTACTTCTGTAGAAAAAAGAGAAATCTGGACTAAAGATCAAGCCAATAAATGGTACGCAGAACAGCCTTGGTTAGTAGGGGCAAATTATTCTCCTAGCACAGCTATAAATCAGTTAGAGATGTGGCAGGAAGATACTTTTGATCCAAAAAGAATTGATCAGGAATTGGGCTGGGCAGAAAATTTGGGTATGAATGTAATGCGTGTGTATTTGCACGATTTATTGCATGAGCAAGATGCGGAAGGTCTTTACAAAAGAATGGATACTTTTTTAGGAATTGCAGATAAACACCACATTAAAACGCTTTTTGTATTGTTTGATTCTTGTTGGGATCCGTTTCCTGCATTAGGAAAACAGCGTGCTCCAAAACCGCATACACACAATTCAGGCTGGATGCAGAGTCCAGGGCAAAAAGCATTGCAGGATAAAACACAATATCCTCGTTTAGAGAAATATGTAAAAGAAACGGTAGCAAAATTCAAAGACGATAACCGTATTTTAGGTTGGGACGTTTGGAACGAACCAGATAATATGACGGGGCCATCTTACGAAAAAGTGGAAATTAAAAACAAAGCGGATTTGGTTTTGCCACTTTTAAAAGATGTTTTTGCTTGGGCGAGAGAAAGCAATCCGTCGCAGCCATTAACTTCTGGCGTTTGGGTTGGCGATTGGAGTGATGAAGCTAAAATGAAACCAATGCACAAAATGCAGATCGAGCAATCGGATATTGTTTCTTTTCATAATTATGACAAGCCACAGGATTTTGAAAGAGTTATCAAACAATTACAGCGTTACGGAAAACCATTAATCTGTACAGAATACATGGCAAGACCAAACGGAAGCACTTTTGAAGGATTCTTGCCAATTGCTAGAAAATACAATGTAGGCATGATCAACTGGGGATTTGTTGACGGAAAAACACAAACCAAATATGCTTGGGACAGCTGGACGAAAATATACACTGCAGAGCCAAAAGTATGGTTTCACGAAGTGCTTCATACAGACGGAACGCCATACATAAAAGCTGAAACGGATTTGATTAAGAAAATGACGGCAGAAGCGAATCCGAAGAAGTAGTTAGATAATGTGGCAATTTGATAATTAGATAATAAAAAAATGTGCCAATTAGAAAATTATTTACCCACTCCCGATGGCTATCGGGATAAAATGATTAAATGGATTTTTTTTCTCAAGCTATAAAAACATAGCCCAAGGTTTCAACCTTGGGTACGCAACGTAAACATAACGTGATTTACAATACGTTTTCCAAGGTTGAAACCTTGGGCTATGTTTGAAAAAAAGATAAAAACAATTAGATAATGTATGTGGCAATTAGAAAATGTGCCAATTAGATAATTAGATAATTTTCGGAATGCACTAATTGACTAATTTTCTAATTGCCACATTATCTAATTATCAAATTGACTAATTGGACATTAAAAAAACAAGCTTATGAAAACATTAAAAAACATATTTTTTCTAGCAACAATAGTGATCGGTTTTTCTGCGAATGCCCAGCAGCCAGATCCGCCGGGGCAGGTAAAAGGAAACGAAAAAGCTAAAAATGAAGCCTATTTGTTTGCGCATATGACGCACAGCGATTATGGCAGATTGTATTATTCGGTAAGTCTGGACGGACTTCATTGGCAAAACCTAAACAGCGGAAAACGCGTTTTTGAAGAATACAAAGGTCATCCTGATATTTGTAAAGGTCCAGACGGAAAATATTACATCGCAGGAAATACTGGAGACGACGCTAAAGCGATCAATATCTGGGTTTCTGATGATTTGATTACGTGGAAAAAACATGCTGATTATACGCCAGATTTAAAAAGCACACCAGACTATTCAAACGCTTTACAGCGAATTGGCGCTCCAAAACTATATTATGATGAACCTTCGGGAAAATTCATTATGACTTGGCACACACCGCATTTAGAAGGAACTAAGGAAGATGGCGAGCGTTATTGGGCGAGTCAGCGAACATTATATGTTTTGGCTAAAGATTTAAAAACATTCGAAGGAACACCAAAACGCTTATTCGATTGGGATATGGGAACCATTGATGTTTTTATTCGTAAAGTCGGCGATTCCTACTACGCCGTGATTAAAGACGAAACCTACCCAACTCTGTATTGGACAACTGGAAAAACCATCCGAATTGCCAAATCAAAATCCCTTTTAGGACCTTATTCTTTGCCCCAGCAATCTATTAGTCCGAACTTTAGAGAAGCACCAATGCTGATTCCTTCTCCAGATGATAAAATATGGTATATGTATTACGAACAATATCCAGGAGTTTCATACGGCTTATCAATCGCAGATAACCTAAACGGACCTTGGTATCAAGCCTCAGGCTACACTTTTTTCTCTGATTGGGACAAATACAGTCTCCCAGAAAAAGTACGCCACGGCTGTATGATTACAATTTCTAAAAAAGAATACGACAGTTTGGTTAAGAAATTTGGCTTGACTGAGAAAAAATAAAAGTTTTGAACCATATAAGTCATGTAAGTTCATATTAAAGTTTTTTAATTGGCATGATAAATAAAAAACTTATATGCTCTTGACATAGTTTCAAGCAGCAGCTTAAATTAAAATGAACTTATATGACTTATATGGTTCAAAAAAATAAAAGAATTGGTTAGTTAAGTTAGTTTAGTTCTGCAATTATCGGGCTTATGTGGAGATGAGCCCGGTAATTCATTTTAGATTAAAAAGCATCACAGTAAATATTTTGAACCATATAAGTTATATAAGTTCATTTAATTTTATTGAGGAAATGCTTTTAAAGCAACTTAAATGGAAGTTCATATTAAGTTTTTTTGCTTAAAAATCAAAACTTATATGCTCTTGACACAGTTTCAAACATCAGCTTAAACTAAAATGAACTTATATGACTTACATGGTTTAAAAAAAAAATATTTACCATATAAGTCATGTAAGTTCATATTAAAGTTTTTTAGTTGGCGTGACAAATGAAAACTTATATGCTCTTGCCACAGTTTCAAGCTACAGCATAAACTAAAATGAACTTATATAACTTATATGGTTAAAAAAAAATAAAAAGATGAAAAGAAAAAATATACTATTTGTAGCCTTGTTTTCTGTTTTTATTGCCAATGCGCAATGGAAAGCGCAAGGAGATAAAATCAAAACAAAATGGGCTTCGGAGGTTAATCCTGCGAAAGTGTTGCAAGAATATCCGCGTCCGATTATGGAGCGAAGCCAATGGAAAAACCTGAATGGTTTGTGGAATTACAGTATTCAGGAAGCAGGAAAAGCAGCGCCTTCAAAATATGACGGTCAGATTCTGGTTCCGTTCGCGGCAGAATCCAGTTTGTCTGGCGTAATGAAAGAAGTAGGAGCTAAAAATGAACTTTGGTATGAAACCCATTTTTCGATTGAATCAGGTTGGAATGGCAAAAACATTCTGCTTCATTTTGGTGCTGTAGATTGGAAAACAGAAGTTTTTATCAATGATGTAAAAGTCGGTTCGCATACTGGCGGATATACGCCTTTTTCGTTTGATATTACACCATTTATCAAAAAAGGAAGCAATCAGAAATTGGTTGTAAAAGTTTGGGATCCTTCAAACGATGGGCCTCAGCCAAGAGGAAAACAAGTTAAAAATCCAGAAGGAATCTGGTATACTCCAGTTACAGGAATTTGGCAGACGGTTTGGATCGAACCTGTAAATGCTAAAAACATTACTTCATTACAAATCACTCCCAATATTGATCAAAACACCATTAGCATAAAAGCAGCTGTTTCGGGAGCGGAAAAAGGTGATTTGGTAGAAATCACCGTTTTGGATAACGGAAAAGAAATCGCCAAACAAAAAGCGGTTATAGGCGAAAGCAATGACATTGTTTTGAATGCGCCAAAATTATGGTCGCCTGAGAATCCGTTTTTGTATCAGACTAAAATTCGCTTAATCAGCAAAAATAAAATCGTTGATGAGGTAAAGAGTTATTTCGCTATGCGTAAAATTTCATCCAAAAGAGATGAAAACGGGATTATGAGAATGCAGCTGAACAACAAAGATTATTTTCAATTCGGGCCTTTAGATCAAGGCTGGTGGCCAGACGGACTGTACACCGCGCCAACTGATGAAGCTTTGAAATACGATATCGTTAAAACGAAAGAATTAGGTTTTAATATGATTCGCAAACACGTAAAAGTAGAGCCGGAGCGCTGGTACACACACTGCGATCAGTTGGGAATTCTGGTTTGGCAAGATATGCCAAGCGGAGACGACCAGCCGATTTGGCAAAACAGAAAATATTTTGACGGAACAGAATTACAGCGTTCGCCAAAATCTGAAGAAATTTATAGAAAAGAATGGAAAGAGATCATGGATCATCTGTATTCTTATCCAAGTATCGTAGTTTGGGTTCCGTTTAACGAAGCTTGGGGACAATTTAAAACGGTTGAAATTACAGAATGGACTAAAAACCACGATCCAAGCCGATTAACGAATTCTGCAAGCGGTGGAAACCATTTTCAAACTGGCGATATTTTAGACCTGCACAATTACCCAGGACCAGAAATGTATCTGTATGATGCTAGAAGAGTAACCGTATTGGGAGAATATGGCGGAATTGGTCTTCCGTTGGAAGGACATTTGTGGAGAGCAAATGACAACTGGGGATACATCAAATTTAAAAATCAAGGGGAAGTTACCGCTGAATACATAAAGTACGCTGAAATGCTTCGAAAATACGTTAAAACAGGATTCTCGGCTGCGGTCTACACTCAAACAACAGATGTGGAAGGTGAAGTAAACGGTTTTATGACTTACGATAGAAAAGTCGATAAAATGGATTTTAAAGCCGTGAACAAGATTAATACAGAAGTTATTAATGCTTTGAATTAAAAATAATTTTTTGTTTCACGCAGATTTAAAAAGATTTAGCAGAAAAAAAATCTGCATGATTTGCTAAATCTGCGGGAGAAAAATTAAACACATAGATACATAGATTTTTAAAGCGTAAAAAAGAGTGTAGAAAGAAACTAGTTTCTAACACATAGTATTGAAGAACATAGCCCAAGTTTCAACCTTGGGTACGCAAGATTAGCGATTATACAATTGACAGCTTTGTCAAAGTTTTAAACTTTGACAAAGCTTACCGCAAAGGGTGGTCGCAACGCTATGTTAATTTTAAACAAGTGAAACGCCTTTTGCAGACAAAGAAAAGCTATGCCTCTATTTGTTAAAAAAAATCAAGCCAAAAAATATTAAAATGAAAAAACACCTAATCCTTCTGCTACTCACAACCCTGAGTTTTGCGCAGCAGAAAACCTTCACAAATCCAATTTTGCCATCGGGAGCAGATCCTTACAGCACATATTACAAAGGCTATTATTACTACACCAATACGCTTGGCAATAAATTGACTTTGTGGAAAACAAAAGACCTTTCAGATATCAAAAATGCAGAAAGCAAAGTCATTTGGACTCCGCCAAAGAACACTAATTATTCCGCTGAGATTTGGGCGCCGGAATTTCATATCATCAACGGAAAATGGTATTGCTATTTTGCTGCAGATAATGGCGATAACAACAATCACCGCATGTATGTTTTAGAAAATAAATCATCAGATCCGTTTAAAGGCAATTTTGAATTTAAAGGAAAAATAGCGGCTAAAACTGATAAATGGGCCATTGACGGAAATGTATTCGAGCATAAAAAACAATTGTACATGATTTGGGCAGGCTGGGAAGGAGATACCAACGGACAGCAGAACATTTACATTGCTAAAATGAAAAATCCGCTTGAAATTGATGGCGATCGCGTGATGATTTCTGCACCGACATACGATTGGGAAACTCACGGAGCATTGCACGATGAGGTAAATCCGCCGCAGGTAAATGTGAATGAAGGGCCTCAGTTTTTAGAAAGAAACGGCAAAATCTTTATTGTCTTTTCTGCCAGTGGATGTTGGACAGATTTCTATGCTTTAGGCTTATTATCGTTTAATGGCGATGATAATTTATTAGATCCAAAAGCATGGGTAAAAGCGCCAGAACCGATCTTTAAACAATCAGAAAAAAACAAAGTATATGCTCCAGGCCATAATTCCTTTTTTAAATCGCCTGACGGAAAAGAAGATTGGATTTTGTATCACGCCAATTCAAATCCGGGAGAGGGCTGTGGAAATAAAAGATCGCCGAGAATGCAGAAAATCAGCTGGGATGCCAACGGATTTCCAGTTTTGGGCGAACCAGTAAGCGAAGGAACTCGCTTGGGAATTCCTTCAAAATAATTAATCAGAGGATTGCTTCGTTCCTCGCAATGACATAAAAAATGAAAAATATCCAAATAGCTGCAGTTTTGTTGCTGACAGTTTTTCAGTTTAGCTGTAAAGACGGCAAAAAAGAAAATGAAATTTCAAAAGAAACTGTTGAAATCAAATCAGATTCGATAAAAACGGTTTTAGATGCTAAAAATTTTGATACGATTATCGATGGCAAAAAAGTCAGTTTGTATTGGATCGAAAATAAAGGCATAAAAGCTGCTTTCACCAATTATGGCGGGCGATTAGTAGGTTTATGGATTGCTGATAAAAATGGAAAACAAACCGATGTAGTAGTCGGAATGAATAGCGTAAAAGGCTTTAAAAACTCAACCGAACCTTATTTTGGCGCTACAATTGGAAGAGTAGGCAACAGAGTTGCATTAGGTAAATTTACGTTGGATGGAAAGCAATATCAGATTCCGCTAAACAATGGAAAAAATGCTTTGCATGGTGGTGTAAAAGGCTTTCAAGACGTAGTTTGGAATGCAGAAAAGACAGATGGAAAGACTTTGGTTTTTACTTATGTTTCTCCAGATGGGGAACAAGGTTTCCCCGGAAACCTGAATGTAAAAGTGACGTATACGCTTACAGAGGACAAAACCGTAAAAATGGAATATGAAGCGACAACAGATAAAACTACCATTGTAAACCTGACCAATCACGCTTTTTTCAATTTGAATGGAGAAGGAAGCGGAACAATTTTAAATCACGAATTACAGATTTACGCAGATCAATTTACGCCAGTTGACGAAGGTTTGATTCCGACGGGAGAATTAAAAGCGGTAAAAAATACTCCGTTTGATTTTAAATCAAAACATACCATTGGAGAAAAAATCGAAACGAAAGACGAACAGCTGAAATTTGGAAAAGGTTATGACCATAATTACGTGCTGAATGCCAATAAAAAAGACGGTTTTGTTCATGCTGCAACGATAAAAGGCGATATTTCAGGTATTACTTTAGATATTTACACAGAAGAACCTGGATTACAGTTTTATAGTGGAAATTTTATGCAGAGTAAAAATGTCTTTAAGTCAGGTGCTAAGGATGATTTTAGAACTGCTTTTGCTTTAGAAACACAGCACTTTCCAGATGCTCCAAATCAGCCGAAATTTGCTTCGATTGATTTGAAACCGGGAGCGAAATATCATACGGTTTCTTTGTATAAGTTTTCTGTTTCGATGTAGAGGCGCACTGTAGTGCGTCTAACGCAGCGATTAATTTTACCGCAGAGTTCGCTAAGGATTACGCAAAGATTCGCAAAGTTTTTTGTTTAATGAAGGTCGCAAAGACAATGTCGAGGCGTACTGCAGTGGTTTCCGCAAAGATTTTTGTTTATTGAAGGTTATGTAGAAGCGCACCGCAATGCGTCTCACGCAAAGTAAATCCGCAAATGTAATTGTAGAAATAAATTGCCTTTTAGATCGCAAAAAAATGAAAGAATAGGAGCGTGCAGATTGTCAATTTTTGAAGAAACAAAATCAGATTTTTATCAAAGAGAATACGGAAATAGTTTTCCGAATTTCATAAAACAATTTCTGCTATAATTACGAGCAAAAATCAACTGAAAAGGGTAAAAAAATCGCTATAGTTTTTATCTATATTGAAAACTTAACTATTTAATTGTTAGTAATTAAAATAATTTTAATTCAATTAAAAAATTAACTTAAAATGAAAAAATATTTTAGCATTATAAGTCTGCTGTTTTTCTTTGTTTGCTGTTCGCAAGAGAAAGAAAATGACAAAAAAAAGGCTTCAAAAGTCAGCTCAATCTTGTTGGCGGATCCGACCATTTTTTATGAAAATGGAGTTTATTATTTGTACGGAACCACAACTGGAAATTTTCCTAACGGAGAAGGATTTCAAGTTTACACTTCGACTGATCTTAAAAAATGGAAAGGTCCAGTTGGAGCGCAAAATGGTTTGGCTTTAAAAAAAGGCGATGCTTTTGGAACGAAAGGCTTTTGGGCGCCTCAGATTTTTAAATTCAATGGAAAATATCAAATTATTTATACGGCTGACGAAAATATCGCGATTGCAAGTAGTGATAGTCCGTTGGGGCCATTTAAAAACGATTCTAAGGCTCCAATGTTTAATTCGGGCAAACAGATCGATCCGTTTGTTTTTGTTGATCAGAATGGTAAAAAATACCTTTATCACGTGCGTTTGACTAATGGGAACCGAATTTTCGTTGCAGAACTAAAAGATGATTTGTCTGGAATAAAAGAAGAAACGCTAAAAGAATGCATTTCTGGCGTGCTTCCTTGGGAGAATACGCAAAACGTGCCTTGGCCAGTAACAGAAGGCCCAACAGTTTTAAAACATGGCGATTTGTATTACCTGATTTATTCGGCAAACGATTTTAGAAATCCCGACTATGCTGTTGGCTATGCAACGGCAAAAAGTCCGTATGGGCCTTGGGAAAAAGCTGCGGATAGTCCGATAATCAGCCGTAAGGATGTTGGAATAAATGGAATTGGGCACGGAGATGTTTTTTATGATAAAAATGGAAAAATGAAATATGTCCTGCACACGCATTACAGCAATAGTGGGGTTTCCCCGAGAAAAGCAGGAATCATTGACATTGATTTTGAAGGAAATAAAATCAAAGCGAATGCTAAAAGTTTTGTCTTGCTAAAAGAGTGAAACTTGTGATTTTAGAGTTTGGTAACGTGAAAAGAGATGCTTCGGTGTCTCTTTTTTTTGTAATTAATAATTCGTTGATTTGTAAAGTTTTGGGGTTATATTGTTAGTGAATCTTTAATTTGAGTGTAAACAAATTTGTTTATATTTGTACTATGGAAAAAAAGTTTGAAAAATATAAAGGAATCCATCCAGGAGCTGTTCTTAAGCGTGAATTAGATAAACGCAATCTGGCACAGCGCCCATTTGCGCAATCTGTTGGTGAATACCCGCAGACACTCAACGCTATTATTCAGGGCAGACGAAATTTAACTACCAGTACGGCACTTAAAATAGAAAATGCTCTTCATCTTGAAGAGGGAACACTAATGATTCTTCAGGTATATTTTGATATTGAAAAAGAAAAGAAGAAACAGACAGTTTTGCATTATTATCCTAATGTAAAAGTTTTAAGAAAAAGTTTGTTTTGGGATACAGATATTAATAAAATAGAATGGACAAAGCAGTCTAATGCTGTTATCAAAAGGGTTTTTGAGAGAGGAAATATTAGCGAGAAAAAAGAAATGGTTAGGTTTTATGGTGCTTCCAAAATAAGACCAGTGCTGGATAAAATGATGGGTGAAAAAGAAGTTCGAAATACTAAAATGAAAAAGGATGATTCATTGGGAGACAGTTAATGATTTGCTTAAAGAGAGTCTTCTACAGTTAATGAAGGCTGAAGAATTCAAAGATTTCCGTTTGGTAGGCGGAACCGCGCTGAGTCTTCATAGAGGTCATAGGATGTCTATCGATATTGACCTTTTTACAGATGAAGACTACGGATCTGTAGATTTTGAATCAATTGAAAAGTATCTATTTAAAAACTTTGGTTATGTAGATCCAGGTTTTGGAGGTATTGTCGGAATGGGAAAATCATTTGTTATAGGAACTGACAAGGAGAATACTATCAAACTTGATGTTTATTACAGTAATGACAAGTTTATTTATAACCCTATCTTAACAAATGGAATAAGACTGGCGACCGTAGAAGATATTATTGCAATGAAACTTGATGTTGTTTTATATGGAGGTAGGAAGAAAGATTTTTGGGATCTTCACGAATTGTTGCCAGATTACACGATTTCAAATATGATTACACTGCATAAACAACTGTGAATTTACTCACGATGAAGTAGCTATTTTAAGTAATTTTGTTGATTTTGGTTCTGCAGATGAAGATTTAGATCCTATATGTCTTAAAAACAAATACTGGGAATTTATTAAAGAAGATATTGAGGAAGCGGTTAAAAGAGAGAATTTATAAAATTGGACAATGCTTAATAATTTTTAAACAGAGATATAATTTAAAACGTTGCTTATTTCGGGTCAGATTCGTACATTGTTGCAAATTACAGAAACATGACTAAAAAAATAGAAGATTTAATTCCGCATAGAGCTCCGTTTCTCTTTGTTGATGAAATTATTTCTTACACAACGGAATCAATCATTGGTTTAAAGACATTTACAGAAAAAGATGCCTGGCTTCAGGGCAGTTTTCCAGATTTTAATTTTGTGCCTGGAACTATTTTAATCGAAGCAATGGCGCAGTGTGGCGGTGCTGGAATTAAACTTTTAGGAATCGCAGATGGTGTTTTTGGGTTAGTGAGTATGGATAATGTGGAGTTTTTTGGTGGTGTGGAGTTTAATAAACTGGTTAAATTTGTCGTGAAAAACATTCGCACAAGCGAAAAAATAATCAAACAATCTGGCGAGGCTTTTGATGAAGATAGGCTGATTATGAAGGGGGAATGGATGTGTGTGAAGCTTCAGTAAGAGTCAAGATTATAGAAAATAGAAAATAGAGTATAGAGAAAAGAGACAAGAAGCAAGACTTCTGCAAGATTTAGATAAAAGAAAAAAGCGTCCTAGAATTATCTAGGACGCTTTTTTACATTTTGGTGATGATGAATTCGCTTCGGCGATTGATTTGATGCTGTGCTTCTGTGCAGGGAACTCCGTTGGAGCAGTTATTGATTAATTGGGTTTCGCCGTAACCAATGGCGCTTTCGATTCGTTCGGGTGCTACGCCTTGAGAAATTAGATAATCTCTCGTTGCTTTGGCTCTTCGGTCAGAGAGTTCTAAGTTGTATTGGTCGTCTGCGCGGGAATCGGTGTGTGATTCTATTTTAATGACTACAGAGTTATACTGATGCATTAAGAGAACTACTTTATTTAATTCTATTGCAGCATCATAACGGATATCGGATTTGTTTAAATCAAAGAAAATAATTCCGATTTTTATTTTTAAAAGTCCGTTTTCACGAACAATCAAGGCGGGGTCTAAACCAATCGGGACTTCTGTTATTCCAGAGTAATTTGGCATTATAACGGACTTATTACTGCTTTTGAAATTGTCTTTTGAAACTTCAATTGTATAAGTCGAATTACAATTTAAAGTGGTGCTGAATTGATATTTTCCATCAATCTGAGAAACCGTTTCTGCTATTTTTTCGCCATTTTGGTTTTTAAGAATTACTATAGCGCCTGCAATTTTACTGTTTGAAATGGCATCAAAAACATAACCATTGATCGATTGATTGCAAAAGCGCTCAAACGAATAAATATCGTCGTCGCCTTTTCCTGTTTTCCTATTCGAACAGACAAAACCGCGATTGGTTTCTTCATTTACAATAAAAGCAAAATCGTCAAGATTGCTGTTTAAAGGCGCTCCAAGATTGGAAGGAGAATCAAAATTGCCATCTGCTATACGGCTTTCAAAAACATCAAGTCCGCCCAGACCTAAAAATCCATCAGAAGCAAAATACAAGGCTTGATCGGTAATGTACGGAAACATTTCACGTCCAGTTGTATTGACTTTTTCGCCCAAATTTCTCGGATTAGAAAATTGATTATTGCCTAGAATGTCCACTACAAAAATATCGGTCGAACCAATAGTTCCAGGCATATCAGACACAAAATATAGTTTTTTGCCATCTTTGCTTACTGTAGGCTGCCCAACTGAATAATTGTCGCTGTTAAAAGGAAGTTCTTTCACCTCTTTCCACGAAACGGTTCCATTACTGTTTTCTACCGCTGTGGCTGAGAAAATCTTGAGGTTATTAATTCCTTTACTGTCGCGTTTTAATTTGCCGTTATAATTGTTTCTGGTAAAATAAATTGTTTTTTCGTCAGGCGAAAATGCCACGCAGGCCTCGTGATACTGTGTCGTAATGTCTTTTCCGAATTTTTCTTTAAAAGTAACATTTGATTGCGTTTCGCTAATTTTTCCCAATTGCATGTTGAGATAAGGCTGATCGTTCCAGCCGTATTTGCTTGTTTTTACATACGAAGAATCGATTGTGGTGGAATAAACCAAATCTCCTTTGTAAAACATTGGCCCAAAATCAGAATATGCGGAATTAATTTCAAGATTTTCTAATACAAATGAAGGTTTAATGTTCTCAATATCTTCAATTGTCACATTTTTAAGCGAATAATTCTGCGCTCGAACATCGGTAGTTTTTTGTTTAGCGGCAAAAGCTTTCATCCATTTTTTAGCCAATTCGTAATTTTGAATTCCCTGCAATGACTGGGCGTAACGAAATAGATATTCCGGAGCCACTTCATTCGGATATTCAGCAATCAATTTTCCGTACCAATTGCTGGCTCTTCGCATTTGCGTATTAAAATAGTGCGCATCGCCAATACGTTGCAGTATTTCTCTGGAGTTGTCGCCGCTGTTTATAGACATTTCATACGATTTTGCTGCTTCGACATAGTACATTTTGTCAAACAACGCATCGGCGGCCTTGTTTTTGGTCTGCGAAAATGCCATCTGAATGATGAGCAGTACGAGTATAGTAATTCTTCTTTTCATAGACGGTCGTATTAAAAGAATCTTGGTGATTTTAGTCCTTTTTTGCGGTTAACCAATTCAAAACGAAGCACGATTTCGTGAGTTCCGTTGTTGTAGTTATTCAGCTGTGTCGTGGTGTAATCATAAGAATATCCAACCATAAACATGGGCGAAATCTGTATTCCTGCCAAAGCACTTACCGAATCTGAAGTTCGATAAGAAGCACCAAGCGTAAAAGCATTATTAAACATGAAATTGGCTGAGAAATCGGCAATTATTGGCGCTCCGGAAACATATTTAAATAAAACCGCCGGTTTGAATTTGGTATGCGCCGAAAGATCAAAAACAATTCCTCCAATCAGATAAACATGTATTCTTTGGTTAACGAGATCATCACTGATATCATCATAGGTATAGCGTTCTCTGGTCATGAAATTAGGAACCGAAAGTCCTATATAATCTCTTTCTCCATGCCAGTACAATCCAGCACCAACAACAGGAAGAAATTTATTGGTAATATTTTCTCTAAACTCGGCATCTGGGTCTCGGTAACTTCCTTTTGTCCAGTCAATATTGATGACGCGTCCGCCTCCTTTAATACCAAAAGAAAGTTTGTGCGTTTCTCCCGATTGAATGGTATAAGAGAAGTTGGCGTCGAGATATTGTTCTTCTGAAGGACCAATTTCTTCATTGACGATCGAAATTCCTAATCCCAGATTTTTGGCGACTGGAGTGTCTAATGAAAAGCTCTGCGTATCTGGCGCGCCTTCAATTCCGACCCACTGCGTTCTTATAAGTCCGGTAACAGTTAAATGTCCTAATGAACCTGCATAGGCTGAGTTTACGGTCATGGTATTATACATATACTGCGTGTACTGCGGATCTTGCTGTGCCATTGCTCCAGAAACCGAAAGCAATGTGATGATGGCGAAAACCTTTTTTATATTTTTAATCATAGCCAATTTGAATTTTGGTTAATCCTATTTCTTAATTTGTAGTGCCCTACTGTTTTATTTTAGATAAAGCCATCCAGAGGTTTTTTTAGAACCGTCGCCTAAATCGAGAATATAGAAATAGGTGCCTTCAGGGAGTGTTTTGGCAGAGCCATCTGCTTTTCCGTCCCACGTATTGTCGTAACCTTTTTTATAGTAAACCAAATTACCCCAGCGGTTGAATATTTCGAGCTGATTGTCTGGATAGCGTTCGATACAGTCAATGTAGAACGTATCGTTTTGTCCGTCATCGTTTGGCGAAAATTCATTGTAAATCTTAAAGCAGTCTGCTTTTACGCTGGCGCTGTCTTGATTGTTGCTAGAATTGGTATCGATCTGGTCTAGTTTGGTTAAAGTAGCGGTATTTACATAGTCGTTAAAATCTACCACTTTTACAATCAATGTTAGAGTTTGTGCAGAACCAGGATTAATAGAAGGTATGGACCAAATTCCTGTTGAAGCATTGTAGCTTCCTGATGTAACGGTTGCGCCTACAAATGAATATCCTTTTGGAAGAACATCTTGAACTTCAACATTTGTCGCTGCGAGACTGCCTAAATTATCTGCCGTAATGGTAAAAGTGACTTCGCTGTTCATTGGCACATCTGTTTTGTCAACAGTTTTATTGATGGCTACATCAGTTGATGGAATATTGATGAATTCTGAATCTTCATCGTCTTCACTCTGATCTCCTTTATCGTTATTTGGCGTTGAATCAGGATCAAACTGATTGCTCGCGGTAACTTGCGCGATGTTTACATAATCGGTATGTTGCAGTCCGTGAGGATCTCCGACAACTGCTGAGTAGGTCAGGGTGATACCGCCAATAGGAACAGTTAAGCCAGTCCATTTGATGCTGCTCAGACTTAAAATACCGCCATTGCTGATGTTTGAAATGTTTTTGTAGCCAACAGGCATTACATCTTCAATACTTACACCAGTTGCTTCTGCAGGGCCTTCATTGCCAATTTGAAGAGTGAAATTAACCGTTTCGCCAACATTCGCATTTTGATTATTAACTGTTTTGTTGAGGCTTAAATCGGCTACGTTAACATTTATAGTAAGACTGTCGTAATCATCTTCTGTAGTGACACCGTTATTTGGCGTCGAATCTGGATCGGGCAGGTTACTGGCGGTGATTTCTGTAATATTGGTGTATTCTCCGCTTTGACCAGAAGGCGGATTTACACGAACGTATACTTGCAGAGTCTGTGTAGCGCCAGCATTTACAATTCCCGTATTCCAGTTTCCGGTAACAAAGTTGTAAATACCGCTTGTAGCCGTATAGGTAAGATAGGTAAATCCTTTTGGAAGCAAGTCTTTTACCATAACACCGCTGGCATTTCCTGGCCCATCATTACTAACGGTTACTTCGAATATAATGTTGGCGCCAACATCAAAAGAAGTATTTCCGCTGAGCGTTCTTTTTTCGATAGACAAATCTGCCTGAACAATTACTGGTGTCACAGCAATACTGTCATAATCGTCTTCTGTCGATATACCATTTCCAGGTGTACTGTCTGGATCATGCTGATCAGATGTCATAATTTCTGCAATGTTTAAATATTCGTTTGCAGCACCTGTAGGCGTTTTTACAAATACATTTAACAATAATGTGTGACTGTTTCCAGGAAGAATAATTCCCGGAGTCCATTCGCCCGTAATTTGGTTATAACTTCCAGAAGTAGCATTATAGAATATATAATCATATCCTGGAGGCAGAACATCTTTGATTGTCACGCCTGTGGCAGCGCTCGGACCCGAATTTCGCACCGTAATGGAGAATGATATTGGAGCGCCTACATCTGGCGTCAATATATTATTAACGACTTCTTTTTCTAAAGAAAGATCGGCAACAGCCACAACAGGAGTGAGCGTTTCAGAATCCATATCGTCTTCGCCTGCAACTCCGTTGTTTGGCGTACTATCTGGATCAGATTGGTCTGAAGAATATACTTCTGCTATATTTTGATAATTTCCTGCCGGATTTACAATTGCTGATACCAATAAGGTTTCCGAATCTCCGGCTAGAATAGTGCCGATATTCCATATTCCCGACGCATTGGCGTAATTTCCAGCGGTTGAGCTGTAAACTAAATAGTCATAACCACTTGGCAATAAATCCAGTATTTGCACTCCTGTTGCATTTTGTGGGCCATCATTTTTAACTGTAATTTCGAATGTCACTGTGGCGCCAAAAATCGGACTAAGATTACCGCCAACTAATTCTTTCGTTAGAGATAAATCGGCTTGAGAAGCAACTGGAACTGTTCCCACAGCCGCGTAATCGTCCTCAGTTGTGACACCATTATTTGGAGTCGAATCAGGATCAGGAAGTGTACTTGCGGTTACTTCTGCAATATTGAGATAATTTCCAGTTCCGTTTACAATAGCGGCCAACTGTAAGGTTTGTGAATCTCCGCTGATTAACGAACCAATTGTCCATTTACCGGTTGTACTGTTGTAAGTTCCTTTTGTAGCGGAGAAACTGCTAAAAGTGTAGCCATTTGGAAGAAGATCTGTAACTTCTACACCGGCAGTATTTTCTGGACCATCATTTTTAATGATAATTTCAAAAGTTACCGGGGTTCCAATTAAAGGCGTCGGATTATTGACTGTTTTAGTCAATGATAAATCAGCAGATTGAACTAAAGGATTAGTTGTTGCTGTATCGTAATCATTTTCACCACTAATTCCGTTACCTGTTGTAGAATTTGGATCTGGCAGGGCGCTAGAAGTTACTTCAGCAATATTTTCATAGTCGCCAGTTGGATTTACAACTGCTGTAATTTGCAATACGTGGTTGTCGCCATTAGCAAACGAACCGATATTCCAAATTCCTGTTGCTGGGTTGTAACTGCCTTTTGAAGTATTGTAGCTGCTAAAAGTATATCCAGAAGGCAGTAAGTCGGTTACGGTTACACCTGTTGTATTTTGAGGGCCGTAATTTTCAACTATAATTTCAAAAACAACAGTAGAACCGGTTAAAGGGGTTGGATTATTAACGGTTTTTGTTAAAGCCAAATCGGCAGATAATTGGTTTGGAACTGTAGTTGCTGATGCATAATCATTCTCTGTCGTAATTCCGTTATTTGGAGTAGAATTCGGGTCAGGAAGATCGGCTGCTGTAACTTCGGCAATATTCAAATAATCTCCAGAAGCGTTTACAATTGCTGAAATCTGTAAAGTTTCTGAATTTGCATTTAATAAATTGCCTATTGTCCATACTCCAGTTATAGGATCATAAGTTCCTTTTGAAGTGGTAAATGACGAAAAAGTATATCCAGACGGCAGTAAATCGGTTACCGCAAGTCCAGTATTATCATTTGGGCCATTATTTTTAACTACAATTTCAAAATTAACAATCGACCCAACTAAAGGAGTTGCATTGTTTACTGTTTTAGTTAAAGAAAGATCTGAAGATTGTGCTGTTGGAGTGGTTGAAACCGATGCATAATCATTCTCTGTCGTAATTCCGTTATTTGGAGTAGAATTCGGGTCAGGAAGATTGCTGGCGGTCACTTCTGCCACATTCAGATAATCTCCAGTTGCGTTTACCGTTGCTAGAATTTGCAGTGTTTCTGATTTTCCATTTTCTAAATTCCCTACAGCCCAAATTCCTGTTGTCGGATTGTATGTTCCGGTTGAGATCGTAAAGTTGGAGTAGGTGTATCCAGAAGGCAGTAAGTCGGTTACGGTTACTCCAGCTGTATCTTGCGGGCCATTATTAGTTACCACAACTTCAAAAGTAACTACAGAACCCAAAATCGGTGTTGCATTATTAACGGTTTTGGTTAACGATAAATCGGCATATTGCAGTGTTGGCGTTGTTATAGCAGTAGCATAATCATCTTCTGTGGGAACTCCGTTGTTTGGAGTAGAATTCGGGTCAGTAAGATCAGCGGCTGTTATTTCGGCAATATTCAAATAATCTCCTGTCGCGTTTACAGTTGCAGTAAGCTGTAAAGTTTCAGATTTTTGATTAACGATATTGGCCAGTGACCAAACTCCAGTTACAGGGTCGTAAGTTCCTGTTGAAATCGTAAAACTGTTGTAGGTATATCCCGAAGGCAATAAATCTGTTAATTCAACATTTGTATTGTCTTGCGGCCCGTTATTGGTGATAACAATTTCAAAAGTTACCTGAGAACCTACAAACGGAGTTGGATTGTCTACTTTTTTAGTCAATGATAAATCGGATGAAAGCGGAACTGGCGTTACGGCTGCGGTAGCATAATCGTCTTCTGTTGTCACTCCGTTATTTGGTGTAGAATTTGGGTCAGGAAGATCGGCTGCTGTTATTTCAGCTATATTTAAATAATCCCCTGTTGCGTTTACGGTTGCTATTATTTGAAGAGCTTCCGTTTTTCCATTAGGGATAATACCGATATTCCATACCCCAGTAACAGGATTATAAATTCCAGTTGAAGCATTATATTCGCTGTACGTATATCCTGAAGGCAATAAATCTGTTACCAGAACTCCAGGATTATTCTGAGGGCCATTGTTGGTTACGGCAATTTCAAAAGTAACTCTAGAACCAACTAATGGAGTTGTGTTATTGACTGTTTTAGTTAATGATAAATCGGATGAAAGCGGAATAGGAGTGGTACTGGCCTCAGCATAATCATCTTCTGTCGTTACTCCGTTGTTTGGAGTCGAATCAGGGTCTGGCGTGTCACTACTGGTTACTTCGGCAGTGTTTGTGTAATTTCCGGTGGCATTTACAGTTGCTATTAACTGTAAAGTTTCAGATTCTGTATGACGCAAAATATCCAAAGACCATACTCCAGTTGTACTATCATAAGTACCGCTAGTTGCATTAAAACTGCTCAAAGTATATCCAGAAGGCAGTAAATCTGTTACGGTGACGTTTGCAGTATCTTGTGGGCCATCATTTGTAGCAATTATTTTAAAGACGACAGTAGAACCAACCAACGGCGTCGGATTATCAACCGTTTTTGTTACAGATAAATCGGCAGACGGCTGGGTTGGGGTAATTGTTGCGTTGTCCTCATCATCTTCGCTTTGATCTCCGTCATCATTATTTGGTGTCGAATCTGGATCGGGAAGATCACTTGCAGAAACTTGTGCAATGTTGAAATAATCGCCAGTCGGCAGAACTTTTACAATAAGAATAAGAGATGCAGAGGCTCCATTATTCAGCGGACTTACTTTCCATATTCCTGTAGTATTGTCATAAATACCATCTGTTGAGCTGTAATTAATAAACTGATACCCTGAAGGCAGTAAGTCTGTAATTTCTGCCAAGGAGACATTGTTTGGACCGTCGTTTCTAACAATCAGTTCAAAAGCAATTTCGCTTCCTATTACAGGTGAAGTATTGCCGCCCACTACACTTTTTGTTAAAGATAAATCGGCAGAAGGGCCAATAAAAGTAATCTGCGCATTCGATTCATCATCTTCGCTTTGGTCGCCGTCATCATTATTTGGTGTTGAATCTGGATCTAATAAATCACTTGCGGTAACTTGAGCGGTATTGAGATAACTTCCTGTAGGGTTTACAGTGGCTTTAAAAGTAAGATTTAAGTTTGCTCCATTAGCCAAAGAAAGGTTTTTCCAGTCTACTGCGGCATTTGCGACTTGATACGTTCCTCCGTTTGAAACGGAACCAGGCAGCAGCGTATAACCTACAGGAATTATATCTTGAACTGCTACTCCAGTTGCATTTCCAGGGCCATTATTGCGTAAATTAAGTGTAAAATCGACTACATCACCAGCTTTTGCAGACAATGGTAAAACTGATTTTGTAAGTTCTAAATCGGCAAGTTTCAGATTGACCGTTGCGCTGCTCATATCATCTTCAGGAAGCCCATTTCCAGGTGTACTGTCAGGGTCAATTTGGTTGGCTGTTCTGATTTCAGAAGTATTGACATAATTGGCAGCTGTAGATACATTTACTTTAGCCGTAATCTGAAGTGCTATCGAGTTTCCGTTATTTAAATTTCCTATTGTCCATACGCCCGTTGTTCGATTGTATTTGCCTCCGCCATTGTCGCTGACATACGTATAGCCAGAAGGCAATTGTTCTGAAACTGTAATTCCTGAAGCATTATTTGGTCCGCTGTTTGTCACTCGAATTGTGAAGATTACATTATCGCCAATACTTACTGTAGATGGAGATACGGTTTTTTGAAGCGATAAATCGGCTACATCTAATATAACTGTTGCATCGTCCTGATCGTCTTCAGTTGCAATTTGATTATTGGGAGTACTATCCGGATCATATTGATCTGAAGCAATAACTTCGGCTACATTGGTATAAGAACCTGTTGATCGAATCGTAGCCTTATAAGTGAGATTTCTTGTTCCGCCGTTTGGAACTGTAAGATTGCTCCAAGTTATTGTATTGTCTCCAGCATTATACTGTCCAGCAAAATTGGCAGATCCTGGTACAATGGTATAACCGGTCGGAATATAATCTCGAACTGCAACACCCGTAGCATTTACGGTTCCTCCCAATGAATTGTTATTGTAAACCTGAAGGCTAAATGTCACAACATCCCCGGCGCTTCCCGTAACTGGTGTAACGGATTTAGTTAATTCTAAATCGGCAACAGACAATATAACAAGGGTCATAGTATCTGATGAGACAGCACAATTACCATTTGTTACAGTCCATTCTAAAACATAGGTTCCTGAAACAGTTCCTGCAATAGCTGTAGTTGGTGAAGTATTGTCAGCAAATCCCACAGTACTAGGCCCAGAAATTTGTGTCCAAGTTCCCGTACCCACACTTGGTGTTACGGCATTCATATTAACTGCTGTAAATTGAGGTACAACTTGATTTGGTCCTGCATTTGCAGTAGATGGAGGAGCATATATGGTAACTAAAACAGAGTCTTCAGATATACAGCTATTTGTACTGGTAACTGTCCAGAGAAATTCATACGTTCCCGGAATAAGGCCAAGCATAGGGGAATTTTCTTCATCTGGAGACCCGATGATAGCGGTATTGGGACCTGAAACCTGCGTCCATGCGCCATTTCCTGAAGTTACGATTTCAGCAGCCATAGTGGTAGTAGTCACATTACATAATTCCTGATCAGGCCCTGCATTTGCAATTGATGGCGGGATATCGGTAAATGTTATAGAAACTGTATCAGATGATGGCTGGCATAATGATGGACTGGTAAAAGGTCCATTGGTCACAGTCCATGTTAATACATAAGTGCCTAAAACATCTACATTTGACAAAGTAGTTACAGGACTATTTGGATTGTCGATTACAGCATTGGCTCCAGAAGGTTGTGAAGCGAATGTCCAAGTTCCGATACCAACTGTAGGAGGAACCGCAGCAGTTTTGTATGTCGTCTGACAAGCTACAGCATCGTCGGGACCTGCGTCGGCCGTGCTTGGCGGAGCATTCATTTCTATTCTGACAATATCAGAAAGGGAACGGCAATTATTGCTTTCAAATACCCATTCTAAAATATAAAGACCAGGAACAGTCAGGTTTGTAACCGTTGTTAGCGGGGCAGATGGAGTAGTAATTACGGCTACGCTTCCAGGAGGCTGATAAACAAATCGCCATTCAAATAAAGTCACGTCTGGATTAGGCACATTTCCGCTCATTGTAGCAGTGCCGCCTACATCATTAATACATAAAGTTTGATCTGGTCCTGCGTTTGGATCAAGGCTTGGGCCATCAAAAATGGTAACATTTACAGAATCTGCAGACCCTGGACAATTGCTTCCATCTGGAAAAGTTGTTGTAGTTGTAGTATAAGTAAAAACATAATCATTGCCCGGAACAACAGTTGCATTGGCAATATAACTGTTAGAAGGAGACTGTGTAATGAGAACATCGCCAGTATTTCCAGTTGTACTTGTAAGGGTCCATGTTCCTGTAGAATTTTCATTGGCAACAAGTTGAATACTAGTTACATCACAATAAGATTGGTCAGCTCCTGCATTGGCTGTAGGGGTTACAACAACAGTTACGTCGTCAAAACTGCCATCGCATAAAAAGATACTTTTGGCTGTGATGGTCCATCTAAAGGTGTAAGTTCCAGCAACCAATCCGTTAATCACGGTATTTGGATTTGAAGGATCAACAATAGTCGGCTGATTTGGCGCACCGGTAAGTACAGACCATTGTCCTAATTCGAAGAAACTATCGTAAGAGTTTCCAGCCATTGTAACGCTGGTACTATTACATACGTTTTGGTCGGGTCCTGCTACTGCTGGTTTCGGCGGAATTCCGACTGTAAGTTCAATATCATCAAATGCCTGACCGCAGACGTTAGCATCTACTGTCCATCTAAAAATGTAATAACCGCTATAACTAAAGGTAAATACCGCATTAGGATCATGTATATCGCTAATGGTATATTGTCCTACTCCAGAAATTCTTGTCCACGTGCCAATACCACCACCGCTGCTTGTGGCTGCCATATTAATGGTATCACCGCAAGTTTCTTGATCTGGACCTGCATCGGCAGTAGGAGGAGTATCTGCAATAGTTACCGAAACACTGCTTGAACTTGCTAAACAGTTTCGTATTAAAGGGTTTAAAGTCCAAGTAAATACATAAGTACCGTTTCCAGGAACAGTAACCAAAGTATTGGGATCAGTATTGTCTGTGATAATAACTCCAGCAGAAGGTGTTACCGTCCATTCTCCAGTTTCTAACAAAGTTGGTGTGTTTCCAGCCAAGTTAAATGAATTTACACCAGAAGAATAACAAGTATCTGGTCCTGCATCTGCGTTGGATGGTGCAGTGCTTGTATTGGTAAGAACGGTTACAGTATCTGAAACCGAAAGGCTACAGGAAGGTCCTGGATGAAGATACGAGATGGTCCATTGCAATTCATAAGATGATGCTCCTGTACTGAAACCGGTGGCAACCGCATTTGGATCATGAATATCAGAAAAAGTAATGGTATTTGGCCCCGAAATTTGGCTCCATTCTCCTTGTTCACCGCTTTGCGGAGGAGTGGCGGAAAGCGGTACCTGCGAGTTTATACAAACAACCTGATCTGTACCAGCATCTGTTGGACTTAATGAGGTTTCCGATACATAAACGGTAACTGTCGAAACAGAAAAACCGCATGTCGCTCCGCCACCTTTTGTTATATATTGAAAAACATAGGTTCCAGGAATAAGGCCGGAAACAGGTGTGTCTATAGCAAAATTATCTGCAATAACTGCCTGATTTGGACCAGAAAGCTGACTCCAAAAGTGCATTCCTTCTTCAGTGCTGACTCCAGAAAGTATAGTAGTCGTATCTCCGCAAGGAAGACTTACATCTGTACCCGCATTAGATGGCGTCGGATCTCCTGAAACTAAAATATTTAAGGTATCAAATCCGTAATCGCAACCTACGTTTAATGAGCCATTTTCACTTCTTATAAATTCTACTGTATAATCTCCAGAAGCAGTTAGCGTAAGTGTAACCGAATTTCCTATGGTTTGCAAAGCAGTTGGAAAAGGCCCAAGAGGAGAACTATCTGGCCCGCTCACAATTCTATATTGATTGATCCCAGCACCCGTTACCGTAAGCGGAATAGTAAAAACAGTCGCGTTACAGCTTCCTACGATATCATCGCCATTATTGGCGCTAATGGTTCGCGTAGGACCATTATATTGTATAATGTAATCTTTGCTAAAAATACATCCTGTATTACTATTGGTTAAAGTATAGCGAAATCTGTAAGGAGCTCCAGTACTGGAAATATTGGTTATCAAGGTAGTAGGGTTAGTAGGAGAAACAATCACAGCTCCAGCACCTCCAGAAACTTGAGTCCATTGAACGGTTTCTCCAGCGTATAATGGCGTTTGCGCTACAAGAGTTGCTTGTGTAATAGTATTGTCGCAAAAATTGATCACTTCATCACCGCCTGGAAGTGTTGTTACATCTTGGGTTGCCGCGGGAACTATTATATTTACAGTATCATTGCCAGCAGCACATGGTCCAGTAACGGTCCATCTAAAAGTATAAGTACCTTGCGTAAGATTAGAAACTTGCGTGTTATTAGAATTAGAATTGCTAATTGTCGGAGTGCTTGGCCCGCTTACAAATGTCCATTGGCCCGATTGTCCGTTTAAGCCACAGCCTCCATAAGTTGCAGTAAGGTTAGCAGTTTGAGTTGTAGTATAACAATTGCTCAATGTTTGATCAGGACCTGCATTTACGGGTTTAACACCTCCATAATTGGTAACCGTAATTTGAGATGTTGTTCTGCAGCGCTGTCCTGGTGCAAATTCTGGGCCTTCAATAACCCATTGAAGTGTAGACACGCCGCATCTTACTGCTGGAAGTGTGATGGTTGAGGTTGGCAAATTTGGAAAATTGATCACAACTCCCGCGTCATTAGCGCCTACAATCTCCCAATGTGCCGTTTCTCCAGTATTTTGAGGCGCATTTGCAGATATGGTTAAAGTCCCCGAACTGTTTGGGCAGCTGGCAATATTTACTCCAGCATTAGCCATAGTTATAGGCTTTACATTTACCACTTTATCCTGATACGATACAATGCCATCTCCACAAGTCGCGCTGTATCTAAAAATATAAGTATTTCCGCCGGTGTAACCTGATACGGTTGTAGAAGGACTATTTGGTGAGTTGATAACCACCGCCGGTCCAGAAATCTGTGTCCATAAAACCGTTCCAATTATCGGAGAAGGTGTGTTTCCTGTTAAAACCAAAGCATCTGTTTCGCAAAGGGTTACATTCAGAACTCCAGCATTTACTGTACAGTTTTGTGCATTTGCTTGAAAAGCAGCAAGAAAAATGAATAATGCAGTAAAAGCCAGTTTTTTAGATAAAGTATAAATTCTCCAGGAAAAGTAAAAATGTGCCATAAGCAATTGGGAATAAAGAGGCGGCACAGGAAATTTAAAACCACCTTAAATTAATAAATTGTTTTAAGCATTTTGCAATTAAGGTTTTAGTGTAATTTGGGGATACTCAAATTTAAAGAAAGATGGCTATGGAATATTTTTTTCGATGTTGCATATTATAAAATGAAACAAAAAAGACGTATGTGCAACATTCGAAAAGAGATTTTTAAAACAAAAAAGCTCTAAATTTTTGATTTAGAGCTTTTTTATGCTTTCTGAAATTTAAAATGCTTCGCCGATTCTGAAATAAATTCCCCAATCTCCTTTACCGACTGCACCGTCTAGGCCAACATTAAATTTTGATTTTTTAAAAGGATTGTACCGATAACCAACACCTCCGCCAGGATACATTTTCCAGTCAAAGCTTGGAGTGTCAGAACCGTAAATGGTTGCAATTCCAAAAAATCCGACCAAGCCCATTTTTTTGGCGAAATTGTAACGGTACTCACCTTGAATGTCCATTAATCCCGAACCTCTATATTTCCCGTCCGAATAACCGCGAATATCAGTTCCGCCAATAGTGCTTTGCTGTTCAAATGCAACGTTTCCAAGACCAAACTTGCCATAAAAACGAACCGCAATTACATCTTTGGCTTCGCGATTTTGGAAATATTTATTCGCTTGGAAAGAAATTCTATTCGATGCCAGTTGATTATCTAGAAATTTCGGATACGTAGACCAGTCCAATCTAATTTTATAACCTATAGTAGGATAATAAACAGCATCTCTGGTGTCGTACAATAAATTGAAAACTAATGCATTGCTGTGCGAAATCGAAGAAGGCGAAATATCATCTTCATAAATGGTATTATAATGCGCATAAGTATAAGAAAGTCCGCCATAGAACTTTCCTACGATTTTTCGCTGGCCTCCAATTCCCAATACCGTAGTTTTGGTTCCGTAATCATAAAAATCAGGCTGATCAATATCATCGACATAAAACTGCGAATTCTGATTTCCGGTAAAAAAGAAAAACTTCAAACGCCATTTGTCTTCATTCAAATACCATTTATTAAAAAGTGCCAAAGCATACGATTTATTTGTGGTATAAATAGCCGACATTCCAGATAATGATTTTGGCGAAATAGTATCTGCTTCATTAACTCTATACATCATCATCGGGATGGCGCCAAACATAAAATCGAGATTTCTGTTGTAACTCAGATAAGGCATTACTCTCAGTTCAATTTTCTTGTCTTTTGTTTTTTTCGAAGTAGAATCAGCTATTTTTTGTCCGAAAGAAGAATAAACAAAACCTGTAAACAATAATAGGATTAGAAAATGCCTCATGGTTGGAATGGTTTAGTGAAACTTATCGTGGGGTATAATTACTAAATAACATTTTTCGGGTTCTTGTAAATTTAAATAAAATATGTAAGTAATTGAAATAAAAACGATTAAGATTTGGCTGTTTTATTAAAGATAGAAAGCAGTTTTTCTAAAGCATTGGCGGCATGAAGCTGTTCGCCATTTTTTAAGGTGTTTTCTAATGCTTCTGCAGCTCGTTCCAGCATGCGCTTTTCAAAATGAGAAAGCGCTGTTTTCAAATCCAAAAATTCATTGTTGGTCAAAAAGTCTGAAAGTTCAAGAGCGTCAAGCATCGCCAGATTAGCGCCTTTTCCAGCAAAAGGAGGCATGCGGTGTGCGGCATCTCCAATGACAGTTATATTTTCCTGCGTTTCCCAAGTTTGATTTTGGGGAAAACAATATTGCGGACGCGGTATAAAGAACAGTTCGTTGCTCACAAAAAGTTCATGCCATTTTGGACTCCAATCTTGATACACTTTTTTAAACCAGTCGAAAATTTGAGCATTGTCTTTAAAATCCAGATTGTTTTCTAAAATCCAATTTTCGGGTATTTTACTGCTGAGCAGAAATAGTAACGAACCGTCTCCTTTGGTGCCGTACATAATGGTTTGTTCCTTTCCAAAAGCCAAAACTTTTCCGCCTTTCGAAAATTCAAAAAGCTTTGGAGCATTTTCTTTGGCATTATAAATAGTGCCTTCAATCATAGTAATGCCAGAATAAATTGGTTTTTGATTATTTATATAAGGACGAATTTTAGAATTTGCCCCGTCTGCACCAATAACCAAATCAGCATAAACGTTTTTTCCATTGTTAAAGAACAGACGCCAGCCTTCATTTTCTTTTTCCATAGAAAGAAAATGGCTGTCCCAAACGATGTTTTCGGGCAAAAGCGAATTCAATAAAACAGTTCGAAGATTAGAACGGTCTATCTCTGGACGAGGTTTTGAAATGTCTTGAAGGGAATCTGAATTTGAATTTGAAATTTCTTGAGAAGAAGTTTCAATAATAGCATGCTCATCAAATTTCAATTCAAAATTTTGATCTACAATTCGAGCTTTACTGGCATTCGGACGGACATTTTTATAGAATTCATCTAATAAATCGGCTTTACTCATAGCCAGTAAACCCGAATCTTCGTGTAAATCTAAAGGCGAACCTTGTACACGAACGTCTGCGTTGAGGTCTCTTTCGTATACTTTTACCTTTATATTGTGAAGCTGCAAAAGGCGGGCTAATAGTAAACCGCCCATTCCGCCGCCAACGATGGCAACGTGTTTATTTTCTAGTAACATAGTTTTGTGTTTAAAATCTATGTTGCAAAATTATTGAGACGAAAGAGCAGATAATAGTATAAATCGGTCGTTTTTATTTTGAAAAAGAGCTTTAGGAACCGAACCTGATATTTTCTTGATTTCTTTAATGAAATGCGTTTGATCTGAAAAATTCTCTTCTGGAAAAAGTTTGCCTTTTGCAATATGTTCCAAAGAAGTTCGGAAACGAAGAATAGAACAATACGCCTTCAGCGAAAGTCCAAAATACTGATTGAAATAGCGATTAATCTGGCGGCTGCTCCAATTCGATTGCTCCGATAATTCTTTTACGGACATTGCGCCATTGCTTTCGTAAATAAGTCGAAAGAGTTTTTGTTTCCGATTATCGACTTCCTTTAGTAATAAGGAATGAATTTTTGCAGCAGCTTTTTCGCTAAACAATTCGAAATCTTTCAAATCTGTTTCATTAAAATTCCAAAAGTCATTTTCTAATAATCTCCCAGAATTTAAAATTTCGGCAATGCTTTCATGAAAAATATATTCTACAGCAGGAAGTTTAAAGCTAATGGTAAAGGTTTTACTATTAGCCGGAATTGTTCCTTTTTCGTATTGCTGTGTACCTAGACCCAAAAGTCTGATTTGAAAAGAAGTTTCGGCAGTTTTTATTAGCGACAGATCGATTCGCCCGTCGGGAAGACCGATTGTTTCTAATGTTTGATCCGATTTATTCTCCATACACCAAAAACTATCTACAAAATCCGAAAGGTTTTTGCTGGGTTTTATGGTCTGATATTCTAAATCGTTGATCATTTTATCAAATTTAAAGCGAAATTATGCAATTTGTTAGTTGTTTATGTAAAATCTGTGCTGCTTTAAAATGGCTGTAAAGACGTTTCAAAAATCAAAAAAATCGCAACGAAAAACTTAACATTGGATAAGTGTTTGATTTTTAGTTAAATAAAAGCTGTTTTTGTTAACAATGAAAAACTTAACATTGGCGAATAGCTTTTTAGGTCTATATTTGTTTATTATTTTTTGATGTTAATTTAATGATTTAATAACATTCAAAATTAGTTTAATCCAAAATAAATTTAATCAATTTCTTAAAATTAACAGAATAATGGCAAAAGAAGTGCTTACTAATGAAATCGATCAGGAGGTAGAGGCTGTTCCAGTTATTTCTAACGAAGAAAACGTACAGCAGGACGTTCCAGCTTCTGAAACAGAATCGGCTGAAACTGAAACTTCAGAATCTAAATCAAAACCTAAAAGAGCTCCAAGAAAAGCAGCAGTAAAAGAAGTGTCAACAGAAGAAATCGTTGAAGAGACTACAGAAACTGAAGCAGGAGAGGAGACAGTATCTGAAACTGAAGAAGCAGCAGCTGAGGAGAACCAAGAAAAATCGAAATCTAAAAAGAATAAAAAAATGAAAGAAAAAGAAAAAGAAGAGAAAAAGAAAAAAGTAGCGAAGAAAAAAGCAAAAGCAAAAGATAAAAAGAAAGAGAAAGCGAAAAAAGCAAAACAAAAAGCGCAAGCAAAAAAGAAAGCAAAAGCGAAAAAAGCGAAAAAAGCGAAAGATAAAGCGAAAGCGAAAAAAATCGCAAAAAAGAAAGCAAAAAGATCTAAAGCTAAAAAGAATAGTAAAAAGAAATAATCTTTTAATTAGATAATTGGTCAATTAGATAATTAGATAATTGATTTTGCAATTGAAATTTTATAAAAAATGCTGTACAAAAGGATAGCCGTACAGCATTTTTTATTTTAACCCAAATTATTTTACAACGGTTGCTTCCAATTCTACTTTTAAGGTTTCGAAAAGGCTTTTTACTTCCAGCAATGTCGTGGCCTGTACAATATTATGTTTGTTGATCCAGTCTTGTAAAATGTTGAAATGAGGCCACAGTTCTGCTGTAGAAGTGGTGTAAATATTTAAACGCACGATTCCGTTGCATTCATATCCTGCTTCTGTAATAACTTGTTCTAAATTTTTTAGGGTTTGAATAATTTGAGATTCCATGTTCTCATTGCTCGAAATTCCATCTGCGCTTATAGCCGTTTGTCCAGATACATATAATGTTCCTTCAGGATTTTTTACTTCAACTGCTTGTGCGTAGCTGCGTTCGTCTTGCCATTTCCACGGATTTATAACTCTTTTTTCCATCTTTATTTTGTTTAAAATTATAAAGACAAAATTCAGACTTATCGCCGATTTAAGCCGTTGACATTCCTCACAAATAAAAAGTGATGTATGTCACATCAGGAAGAAAGCCGGCTCAGTGTTTCGCGCGATACTCCCAAATAAGAAGCAATTTGACTTTTAGAAACCCGTTGAAAAAGTGTCGGATATTGTTTTAATAGCTGTTCGTATCGTTCTTTTGAGTTTGAAGTGAGCCAGGAAATAATACGGCGCTGCGAACCTAAAAAACCAAAAGTAGCTTTCTCCAGAAAAAAACGTTCCATTTTTTGCAAACCATCGCATAGCTTTCTATAATCTTCGAGTGTGCAGCAAAGCACTTCGGTATCTTCAAGACATTCAAGAGACATAGTTGCCTTTGTTTGCGTGTAATAAGCATAAAAATCACTTTCCCACCAGTCTTCCATAGCAAAAGAAACAATATGTTCTTTTCCCGATTCATCAGTAAAAACTAATTTGACAAGCCCGCTAATTATAAAATAAGAATACGATACGGCTTCGTCTTTCTGGATAAGAAATTGATGTTTTTTGAATTTTTTGGTGCTGAAATGTGAGATGACAAAAGCAAATTCGTCGTCAGTTAAAGGAATGTTTTTTTCGATATGTGCTCTTAAATCAGCTTTCATGTTTAGTTTTGGTTTTCTTTTCCAAAGTCAGCTTGTCGATTTTCTGTAGAAATTCAGGATCAAATTCAGAATACGCTCTTAAGCGGTATTTTTCATCTCGAATTTTCATGACCAGACGAATTTTCTGCGCCATCAGCCAGATTGGTTCGTATCGCTTATGACCTAATAAATATTGAATTTTGAGTATGGATATTCTTCTGTGCGAAAGCGTCATCAATTCGATGCAAATCATCCAGTAGCGAATAGGAAGATTGGAATTTTCCATTACAGTTCCAGAACGGAGACTCATACGGCTGCCGCACTTACGGCATTGGAATTTCAAATCATTCTGACGGAAAGAATGCTCATTATGGCCACATTTTCTGCACAAAAGCCCGTTTTCTAAACGTTTGTTTTTGAGCTCTTCAATACAAGTGGCTTCATCAGAGTATTTTTCAAAATAAGCGCGTAATTCCATTGGTGCAATTCCTTAATTTACTTTTCGAAATATAAAAATATTTTAAAAGAAACGAATAGCAATTTATAGAAAAATAAAAAGGAATACTCAAAAGCGAATATTCCTTTTTAAAAGGGGCAAAATTGTGTTATAATTTAGCTACTATTTCTTTTTTGTACTTATTTAGGATCGATTTGGTCATACCTAAATTAGCTTTTGTAGAATCTACAGCCAGGTAAATAAAGTAATCCTGATTGTCAGAAACATCAATAATGTGAATTTGAGAACTTAATGTAATCATGATATTGTCAATAACCTGACCATTTAAATTCAGCGCTTTAATAGCGTTCATTTTTGCTTTAACTACTTCAAGGTTGTAGGCAGATGCCAATTCTGGGTCAAAATCTGCAGCAGCAGACTGTGAATAGTATGACATACCGCTAGCGATTTCAGCCACAGAAACTGCGATGAAACCTGGGACGTTCTTTTTTAGGTCTTCCCCAAATTGCGTTAAGAAATCAGACATAGTTCTTAGAATTTAATTTGTTGTGAATAAGAATGAATTGTTTTGGATAAAGCAAAATTAGTTATACGATATTATTTAATTATCCGCATTACGTACCTATTTTTAAGCAATATTAAAAAATAACATAAGTCTGAAAAAATCAGTTTTTTCTGTTCTTTTGAATTGGTTTGAAAATGAAATATTTAAACTAAAAATGCTTCTGAAAAAGTGTTGTTGCACCATTTCAAAAGCATTTTCATTAAAGCAAAAAAAAAATTACTTGATTTCTGTTATAAATTCATCGTGCGGAGTTCTCACTTTTTTCAAGTTTACCAGCCAGTCGCCAGAATCATCTCTGTATCCTAAAGGTAAAACTAAAACACTTTTAAGTCCAAGTTCTTCCAATCCTAAAAGTTTGTCCACTTCAGCAGGAATAAAACCTTCCATTGGAGTTGCATCTACTTGCTGTTCTGCAGCCGCAGCGATTGCTACACCAAACGAAATATAAGCTTGTTTTGCAGCATGGTTAGCGTGCCATTCTTGTCCAAGAGGCTCGTACATTCCCCAAAGTCTCTGTTTGTACTCGTCCATTGCATCAGTAGGAATTCCTCTTTCTGCAATTGTTCGGTCAAATACAGCAGAAATTTTTTCTAAACTGTAACCGTCCCAAGCAGCCCAAACCAAAACGTGAGAAGCATCTGTAACTTGACTTTGGTCAAAACTTACCGCTCTAAGTTTTTCTTTTAATTCTTTGTTTGTGATTACAAAAACCTTGTAAGGCTGTAATCCTGAAGAAGAAGGAGCTAATTTTGCAGCTTCAAGAATATAATCTACTTTTTCTTGCGGAACAGCTTGTCCGTTCATTTTTTTTGTAGCATAACGCCACTTTAGTGCATCTATTAAGGCCATTTTTTTTCTAATTGATTAAAATTGTATTCAAAGGTAAAAAGTTTAAGTGTATTTTTGTCATCAGATTACCAAAAGTAACTGTAACATCGAGGTAACCTACTAACACGACATGATAAAAGAACCTAAACACGATCCTCAACAATGCAATCAGCGAATTATGGCGGTGCATGATGCGATGTATATTTTAAACGGAAGATGGAAAATCTCTATAATTGCATCGCTTTGTTTTAATACTTTGCGATTTTCTGATTTGTTGCGTGAAGTCGAAGGCATTTCAGGAAAAATGCTGAGCAGAGAATTGAAAAACCTTGAAGAAAACCAATTAGTTACGCGAACTGTTCTAAAAACACAGCCCATAACAGTTGAATATCAATTAACAGAATACGGCCATACTTTAAAAGAAGTAATAGATTCTTTGGCAAAGTGGGGGCATAACCACAGAAAGAAAATTACTGGCAAAGAATAAAGGAATTAAAAACCAAAAATCAAATTCCAAATTACAATTTTTTACTCTGAGCCGAAGGACAAAAATCTAAATTTTAAGCTCTGCAGCTCGCTGAAAAAAGCCTTGAGTTGCCAATTTTTGCTCGGTTTCTTCAATGGCTTTCAGAAGATTGTTCTGATTATCGGTAATTTCGTTGAGCGTTTTTTTCATCACCGCCCAAACAGGCTGCATTTTTACGACAAGTTCTTTTCCTTTAGCTGTCAAAACAATTAGTCTTTTGCGTTCGTCTAGTTTGTCTTTTTTAGAACTGATTAATTTTTGCTTTTCCAATTCCTTCAATAAACTAATTGTTGACGGATGGCTATAGCCAATTTCACTTGCAATTTCGACAACGCTTAGCATTTCTTTAATGTGCAGCGTATAGATTACAGGAAACCATTTCGGTTCAAAATCAATGTCAAAAGACTTATAGATTAAAGCGCCGTCTTTGCGCAATTGCTCGCTCAGACGCTGCAATCGCGTTGATATGGCCAGTATGCCGATTTCGTCAATTATATTCATTTCTATTGATTTAGTTTTAAATGGCAGAAAACATTATCGGGTCTCATTAACGGAAAATCGATTGGAAGTGCTTCTTTCGGAATCGTTACAAAATCATTTTTTTCATAAAAACGCAAAGCCGCCTGCAACAGCGTAACCGTTCCTAAATATAAGTCTTTTATTCCTTTTTCTTTGCTGTAGGCAATTAATTGCTCTAATAATTGTTGGGCAATTTGAAATTCTTTACCTCTAAATTCTCTCTTGACAAACATTTTTCTGATGGCTCCAGCTTCAGCATTAAATTTCACCAAAGCAATTGTACCAACCAATTTATCGTCTATAAAAGCGCCAAGAAAGATTCCGCCCGGCTTATAGTAAAAGTTCTCGATGTCCAATAAATCCGGCTGATCTTCTAAAGTAACGGGAACATTAAATTCTTTTTGCTGAATGTTTAAAATCAAATCTACGATTTCATTTTCGTACTTGTTTTGTATAGGTTGAATGTGCATTTTATTGTATAATTATTAATTAAATTCCAATTTTTGAAATCCCAAATTCCAAAAAAAAGAGCGCAGCGATTTTTTTTGGTAAAATCTAAAATCTAAAATCTAAAATCTAAAATCTAAAATCTAAAATCTAAAATCTAAAATCTAAAATCTAAA
>NZ_JAVAMB010000019.1 GCF_030730925.1 Flavobacterium sp. DG2-3
TAGCTTCGTGAGTAAAGATCTGCGCAGATTTTTAAAATAGAATCCATTAAAATCTGCTAAAATCTTTATAAATCTGCGTGAAACTTTTTTAATCATTCGTAAAATACCATTAATATTTTTTCTCGCAGATTTAGCAGATAAAGCAGATTAGCTTCGTGAGTAAAGATCTGCGCAGATTTTTAAAATAGAATCCATTAAAATCTGCTAAAATCTTTATAAATCTGCATGAAACTTTATTAATCACTTCCTTAAAATCCATTAATGTTTTTCACGCAGATTTAGCAGATAAGGCAGATTAATTTATCAATTAAAGATCTAAGCAGATTTTAAAATAAAAATCTATAAAATCTGCTAAAATCTTTATAAATCTGCGTGAAACTTTTTTAATCATTTCATAAAATACCATTAAAGATTTTTCCACGCAGATTTAGCAGATTTTAAAATAAAAATCTATCAAAATCTGCTAAAATCTGAGCAAATCTGCGTGAAATAAAACTTTTCCAGCCCTTCCAAATGAAAAAAATCCGCAAAATCTGCAAAATCTGCGAGAGTCATGATTTAGCAGTATTAATAAAATTCCAGTTCACAAAAAAAAGGTAAAATCACGACAATCCATTAAAAATAAAAACCTTCACCTGTTTAGAATAAAAAAACTTTGCGCCTTAGCGCCTTCGTGGCAGAAAAAAATAATTCTGCAAGAAAAAAGCAATTTCAACTTTTTTTTAAAGAACAGTTTCCAAATTTGCGCTTACTATTTATTTACATTAAATTTGCAGCTCAATACAACAAACTACACAAATGATCCATTTCTTTGAAAACCAAAGCAAAACTGTTTTTGCCGTACAAACGCAAAACGAAATTTCAGCTCAAGACATTTCAAAATTAAACTGGCTTTTTGCCGATGCAAACAAGATCGAAAAATCTGCACTGGCAGGCTTTTTTGTTGGTCCACGCGCCACAATGATCACACCTTGGAGTACAAATGCTGTAGAAATTACTCAAAACATGGGTATTGACGGCATCATCAGAATCGAAGAATTTCATCCTGCAACAGAAGATTTCACTGATTTTGATCCAATGTTATTCCAAAAATTCAATGAATTAGATCAAGAAATCTTCACTATCAACATTCAGCCAGAACCAATTCTGGAGATTGAAGATATTGCAACTTACAACAAAGCTGAAGGTTTAGCTTTAAGCGAAGAAGAAGTTGATTACTTAAACAATCTTTCAGCAAAACTTGGAAGAAAATTAACTGACTCTGAGATTTTTGCTTTTTCTCAGGCAAATTCAGAGCACTGCCGTCACAAAATTTTCAACGGAACATTTGTAATTGATGGCGAAGAAAAAGAAACTTCTCTTTTTAAATTAATCAAAAAAACATCTCAGGAAAACCCTAACGATATTGTGTCTGCTTACAAAGACAACGTTGCTTTTGTAAAAGGACCAAAAGTGCAGCAATTTGCACCAAAATCTGCTGACAAACCAGATTTTTATGAAGTAAAAGAATTTGATTCGGTTATCTCTTTAAAAGCAGAAACACACAATTTCCCAACAACTGTTGAGCCTTTCAACGGAGCTGCAACAGGATCTGGAGGAGAAATTCGTGACCGTTTAGCTGGTGGTCAAGGTTCATTGCCATTGGCTGGAACTGCAGTTTACATGACTTCTTACTCTCGTTTAAACAACGAAAGAAAATGGGAAAATGCAGTTGAAGAAAGAAAATGGTTGTACCAGACTCCAATGGATATTTTAATCAAAGCTTCAAACGGAGCTTCTGATTTTGGAAATAAATTTGGCCAGCCGCTTATTACAGGTTCTGTTTTAACTTTCGAACATGAAGAAGAAAATAGAAAAATTGGTTACGATAAAGTAATCATGCAAGCGGGTGGAATTGGTTACGGAAAAGTAGATCAATCAATTAAACACAAACCAAAAGAAGGCGATAAAATCGTTATTTTGGGTGGTGAAAATTATAGAATCGGAATGGGTGGTGCTGCGGTTTCTTCTGCAGATACAGGAGCTTTCGGTTCAGGAATTGAGTTAAATGCGATTCAGCGTTCTAACCCAGAAATGCAGAAACGTGCTGCAAACGCCATTCGTGGTTTAGTAGAAAGCGACAATAATCCAATTGTTTCGATTCACGATCACGGAGCGGGTGGACACTTAAACTGTCTTTCTGAATTGGTGGAAGAAACTGGAGGTTTGATCGATTTAGATAAATTACCGGTTGGAGACCCTACTCTTTCTGCAAAAGAAATTATCGGTAACGAATCTCAAGAAAGAATGGGATTGGTTATTGGTAAAAAAGATATCGATACATTGCAAAGAATTGCTGATAGAGAGCGTTCGCCAATGTACGAAGTTGGAGATGTTACAGGCGATCACCGTTTTACATTCCAATCACAATCTAACGGTTCAAAACCAATGGATTATGCTTTGGAAGATTTCTTCGGAAGTTCTCCAAAAACGATTATGACAGATAAAACTGTTGATAGAAAATATGCTGAAGTTGCTTACAATGCAGCAGATTTCGAATCGTATTTAAAAGACGTTTTACGTTTAGAAGCGGTTGCATCTAAAGACTGGTTAACTAACAAAGTAGACCGTTGTGTTGGAGGAAAAGTAGCAAAACAGCAAACTGCGGGTCCATTACAATTGCCTTTGAACAACGTTGGTGTAATGGCATTGGACTATTTAGGAAAAGAAGGAATTGCAACTTCTATCGGGCATGCTCCTATCGCTGCTTTGATTGATCCTGCTGCTGGTTCTAGAAATGCTATTGCAGAATCGTTATCAAACTTAGTTTGGGCTCCAATTATCAACGGAATAAAAGGGGTTTCTCTTTCTGCAAACTGGATGTGGGCTTGTAAAAACGAAGGTGAAGATGCTCGTTTATACGCTGCTGTTGAAGCTTGTTCTGAATTTGCAATCGAATTAGGAATCAATATTCCAACTGGAAAAGATTCACTTTCGATGAAACAAAAATATCCAAATGATGAAGTAATTGCACCGGGAACGGTAATTATTTCTGCTGCTGGAAACTGTACAGATATTAAAAAAGTAGTAGAGCCTGTTTTACAAAAAGACGGAGATTCAATCTATTATATCAATTTGTCTCAAGATGATTTCAAACTTGGAGGTTCATCTTTTGCACAAATTAGAAATGCAATTGGAAACGAAACTTCTACTATTAAAGATTCGGCTTTCTTCAAAAATGCATTTAATACGATTCAGGAATTAATCGTTGAAAATCAAATTTTAGCTGGACACGATATCGGAAGCGGTGGTTTAATCACCACTTTATTAGAAATGTGTTTTGCTGATGTGAATTTGGGAGCAAAAATTGATTTCAGCGCTTTCGCGGAAAAAGACTTATTGAAAATCCTTTTCGCAGAAAACATCGGAATCGTGTTCCAAGCCAACTCAAACGAAGCAGTTGAAGCTAGATTAAAAGCTAATGATATTGAATTTTTCAAAATTGGAGAAGTTCAAAACACAGCTGTTTTGGAATTTGGAATTTATAAATTGGATATTCCTACATACAGAGACATTTGGTTCGAAACTTCTTATTTATTAGATCAAAAACAATCTAAAAACGGAACTGCTAAAGCACGTTTTGAAAACTATAAAAATCAAGCTTTAAATTACACTTTCCCAAGTCATTTTACAGGTAAAGCGCCAGTAATTGATGCTTCTAAACCTCGTCCAAAAGCAGCTATTATCCGCGAAAAAGGAAGTAATTCTGAGCGTGAAATGGCAAACGCTATGTACTTGGCTGGATTTGATGTAAAAGACGTTCACATGACCGATTTAATTTCAGGTCGCGAAACGTTAGAAGATATTCAGTTTATTGGTGCTGTTGGAGGTTTCTCTAACTCAGATGTTTTAGGTTCTGCTAAAGGATGGGCTGGAGCTTTCTTATACAACGAAAAAGCAAAAACAGCTTTAGATAATTTCTTTAAAAGAGAAGATACTTTATCTGTCGGAATCTGTAATGGATGCCAATTGTTTATGGAATTGGAAGTAATTAATCCAGAGCATGAAGTGCACGGAAAAATGCTTCATAATGACAGTAACAAACACGAAAGTATTTTTACTTCTGTAAAAATTCAGGAAAACAACTCTGTAATGTTATCAACATTGGCAGGAAGCACTTTAGGAGTTTGGGTTTCTCACGGAGAAGGTAAATTTAATTTACCAATGGGTGAAGAAAACTACAACATTGTTTCTAAATATGCTTACGAAGGATATCCAGCAAACCCGAACGGTTCTCATTATGATGTAGCTATGATGTGCGACAAAACAGGAAGACATTTGGTTACAATGCCTCATATTGAGCGTTCTACTTTCCAATGGAACTGGGCACATTATCCAAAAGATAGAAATGACGAATACACTCCTTGGCATGAAGCGTTTGTCAACGCCAGAAAATGGATTGAAAAAAACTAAAAATATATTTATAACTAAAACGCTCGAATTTTATCGAGCGTTTTTTTATAGCCACGAATTCACGAATTTCATTAATTCAATTTTTGCTAATAAAATTCGTGAATTCGTGGCTATACAATATTAACAAATTCTCGGCAATTGCTCACCAACCAAAGGATTCACAACTCTTTTTCCTCCAAAACTGCTTTCAATAACTATTTTTGAAGGATGCTCAGCTGTAATAAAACCTATCTCTGAAGCATTTGAATTTTCTTTTTGTAAAATTTCTAAAACTTCTGTCTTGATTTCAGGCGCAGCGATGCAGACAAAAATTCCTTCATTGGCAACATATAAAGGATCTAAACCTAGCAATTCGCAGGCACTTCTCACCTGATTCTGTACCTTTATTTTTTCTTCAAAAATGGAAATGCCAAAATTAATTTCTGTTGTTATTTCGTGTAAAACCGAAGCAAGTCCGCCTCGTGTAGCATCTCTTAAAAAGTGAATTTTACCTCCAAATCTCTCTATTAAATTTGCCACAACGTGATTTAAATTGGTAGTATCACTCAAAATATCACTTTCAAATTCCAGACCCTCGCGTTGAGACATAATAGCCATTCCATGCGAAGCGATCGGTCCATTTATAATAATTGCATCATTCTCTCGAATGTTTTGAATTTTTATAGCTGCCCTTTCATGAATTACTCCAATTCCAGAAGTATTGATATAAATTTGATCTCCTTTTCCTTTCTCTACAACTTTAGTATCACCTGTAACGATTTGCACATTAGCCTTATCTGCCGCAATTTTTATAGATTTAATGATTTCTGTAAATTTATCCAGACTAAAACCTTCTTCTATAATTAATGCCAGAGATAAAAATTTAGGAACCGCACCACACATTGAAAGATCATTAACAGTACCATTTACGGCAAGTTCTCCAATATTTCCACCTTTAAAAAATATAGGAGACACAACATAACTATCGGTAGAAAATGCCAAATTTCCTTGAATATTTAAAAATGCGCCGTCATGACGCACTTCTAAAATATCATTTTTCAAAATCTTAAAAATTACTTCATTCAGTAATTTAGTCATATGTTCACCGCCACTTCCGTGATGTAAATGAATGACTTCTTTATTTTTATTCATTTCGCTAAAAATTAAATTTCTTCGCCCAATTCTTTCAGGACTTCCATCGTTCTTTTAGCTTCAATTTCATCAATGATTCCAATAGCCGCGCCAACATGCACTAAAAGATAATCGCCCACTTTTGCTTCAGGAACGAGCGCCAGATTAACTTCTTTAATAATACCTTCAAAAGAAACATTTCCAATTCTGAAAGTTTCATCAAGTTCTATTACTACTTTTTCTAATAAACCAGGAACTGCTAAACACATATTTATCGTTTTATAGATTGCGCTAAAAACTCATACCATGCAGATAACCCTTCTCCTGAAGTTGTCGAAACCTCAAAAAAGGTCAAATGCGGATTGACTTTTTTAGCATATTCTTTTAATTTTTCTAAGTCAAATTTTAAATAGGGCAGCAAATCTATTTTGTTGATAATACAGATTTGTGAACCTAAAAACATATCTGGGTATTTAAGCGGTTTGTCCTCACCTTCTGTAACCGAGATAATTACAACTCGTTTCAGTTCGCCCAAATCAAACATCGCAGGACAAACCAGATTACCAACGTTTTCAATCATCAATACCGAATCTTGAACTGGCTTTAATTCCTTAACTGCTTTCGCAATCATCTCGCTATCTAAATGACAGCCTTTTCCAGTATTGATTTGTATCACAGGAACATTTAATTTGTGAATTCTGTCGGCATCGTTGGTAGTCTGCTGATCACCTTCTATAACCGAAAATGCCATTTTACTTTTTAAATCTGAAATCGTTCGCTCCAACAAAGAAGTTTTTCCCGAGCCTGGAGAACTGACAAGATTAATTGAAAAAATGTTTAAGGCTTCAAAAAAGCCTCTATTTCGCTCGGCTGTCAATTGATTTTTGTACAAAATATCTTTTTCAAGCTGCACAATATTAATTTCATGCGAGTGATGATGATCATGAATATGGTCGTGGTCATGGTCGTGACTATCATTATCGTGGTCGTGATCGAAATGATGTTCATGATGATGGTCTTCGTGATGATGATGGTGATAATGTCCGGAATGATAATGAGAATAGAAGTTTTTATCGCCTATCTTGGTGAATCGTATTTCATTTTCATCAGAACTGCAGCCGCAAGTCGTACACATATATAAATTTATTTAATAATTATCTTTTTTATTTTTAATTCCTTTCCTGACAGTATCTCTTTAAATGGACTATTGCATTTTGGACAGCTGTCAAAACTTTTTTCTATCGGAAACTCCGTTTCACATTCGGCACATTTGGCTCTTCCAATTGGTTCTTCAACATATAATAAGGAGTCATGCAAAACGCTTCCGCTAATACATTGCGGCCAGACGAAATGAAAAGAACTTATTTCTACTCCCGATAATTTTCCAATTTCTAAATAAAGTTCTAAGACTTTTTTCCCTTTTATTTTATGTACTTCTTGCTCGGCAATTTTTACAATTGAGGTAACTACAGAAAGCTCATGCATGATTTCTTTTTATTACAAATATTTTTTCAACCTCGCAAGGTAAAAACAAAAAAGAAAGTAAAAACTGACAATTATCAGTTTTGCGAAATAAATGTTTAGATAATTTTAGCCCCGCAAAAAATGTAAACAAAGTTTCTAAAACTGCATTTTTATTAAACAGTATCAGTATGGAGGAAAAAGAAAAAAGCAACGAGACCTATTATAATAGTATAGAAAGGCAAGGCTACAGTAGAAGGGATTTTTTAAAGTTTGTTGCCTATATAGGTGCTTACATGGGTGTTCAAAGTTCGGCAATTGGCCAAATTACTAAAGCTTTAGAAACTACTCCTCGATTACCCGTAATTTGGGAACACTTTCAAGAATGCACTTGCTGCAGCGAATCATTCATTCGATCGGACCATCCTATCGTTGCTGATATTATTCTGGACAAAATTTCTTTAGACTACACTCTTACGCTCATGGCGGCTTCTGGACATCAGGCTGAGGCAGCTAAAAAAGCAACAATGGATAAATATAAAGGAGAATATATCCTTTGTGTAGAAGGTTCTATTCCGATGGGAGCTGACGGAAATTATTGCTGTATTGGTGGAAGAAGTGCTGTTGAAATTTTAAAAGAAGCTGCTGCTGGAGCAAAAGCAATTATTGCTTGGGGAAGCTGCGCAACGTCTGGCTGTGTACAGGCTGCAAAACCAAATCCAACGGGTGCAGTACCAATTCACAAAATCATTACAGATAAACCTATTATTAATGTTCCTGGCTGTCCTCCTATTGGAGAAGTTATGGCTGGAATCATTGTGCACGTGGTTGCATTTGGAAAACTTCCAGAATTAGACAGTTCTGGGCGTCCGAAAGCTTTTTATTCAAAAAGAGTTCATGACAGCTGTTATCGCAGACCTTATTTTGACGCAGGACTTTTTGCAGAGAGCTTTGATGATGAAAATGCCAAAAAAGGATACTGCTTATATAAAGTCGGCTGTAAAGGACCAAGTACATACAACGCTTGCGGTAACATGAAATGGAATGGTGGTGTAAGTTATCCTATTCAATCTGGACATGGATGCATTGGCTGTAGTGCCAATGATTTCTGGGATGCAGGAAGTTTCTATTCTAGAGATGCAGCAGTGAATCCGGGCAATATTGAAGCAAATGCTGACACTTTAGGCAAAATAGCTCTTGGAGGAGTTGCGGCTGGAATTGGTGCACATGCCATTATTTCTAATATATCTAAAAGAAAAGAACTTACTCATAGAATTAATCAGGGAACTGAAAACGAAAAACATTTAGAGGATTTATAATCTATAAAAAATAAACATGGCAGAGAGAATCGTAGTAGACCCTATTACACGTATTGAAGGACATTTGAGAGCCGAAGTAGAAATCTCAGATGGAACGATAAAAGAAGCTTTTTTATCTTCTACAATGGTTAGAGGCTTAGAAAATATTGTAAAAGATAGAAATCCAAAAGATGTTTGGGCATTTGTACAAAGAACTTGCGGTGTTTGTACTGCGACACATGCTACAGCATCAGTGAGATCAGTAGAAGATGCATTGGGAATTGTTGTCCCGCCAAATGCAGAAATTGTAAGAAACATTATGCTTGGTGCTTTGTACTTACACGATCACGTAGTGCATTTTTATCACCTGCATGCTTTTGATTGGGTAGATGTTTTAAGTGGTCTAAATGCAGATCCTGTGAAAACATCTCAATTAGCACAGTCCATTTCTAACTGGCCTAAAAGTTCTCCAGGCTATTTCTCAGATTTACAAAAACGACTTAAAAAATTTGTTGCCAGCGGTCAGTTAGGCATTTTTGCCAATGGTTATTGGGGACATCCTCAAATGAAACTGCCTCCTGAAGCCAATTTAATGGCTACAGCTCATTATCTCGAAGCTTTAGAATGGCAAAAAGAAATTGTAAAAGTGCACGCTATTTTTGGAGGTAAAAATCCGCATCCCAATTTCTTAGTGGGCGGAATGGCCTGCTCGATAAATCTAGATGATGCCAGTGGATTAAACGCAGAAAGATTGGCATTTGTTAGACAACTGTTAGAAGACGGAAAACGATTTGTTGAACAAGTTTATGTACCAGATGTTTTAGCAATTGCAGGTTTTTATAAAGATTGGGGAGCTATTGGAGGCTTTCATAATTTTATGTCTTTTGGAGATTTTCCAACTCAGGGATATAATAATACCAACATGAATACTTTCAAATTCCCTTCTGGTGTTATTTTAAATAAAGATCTAACAAAAGTTCATGACTTAGACCTAAGAGATTTAAAAACGGTTGAAGAATACGTAAACAACTCTTGGTACGATTATGAAGGTGAAGGAAATACAGGAAGACAGCCTTGGAGCGGCGAAACGAAGATTAATTACACTGGTCCAAAACCTCCATATACGCATTTAAATGTAGATCAGAAATACAGTTTTATCAAAACCCCTAGATGGAAAGGTCATGCGATGGAAGCTGGTCCGCTAGCGCGAATGCTGGTTGGTTACGCATCAGGAAGGGAAGAATTTAAAGATATCATAGACTCGACATTATCGACTTTACAAATTCCTGCTGCAGCCTTATTTTCAACTTTAGGAAGAACTGCTGCCAGAGCTTTAGAATCAAAATTAGTAGCAGAATGGAATCTGGAATTCTTTGATGCTTTAATTCAGAATATCAAAAATGGAGATACAAAAATGGCCAATATGGAGAAATGGGAAACCTCAACATGGCCAAAAGAATCTCAAGGAGTCGGGCTTGTAGAAGCTCCTAGAGGTGCTTTAAGCCATTGGATTGTTATCAAAAATGGAAAAGTTGCCAACTATCAGCAAGTAGTTCCTTCAACATGGAATGCTTCACCTAGAGATCCAAAAGGACAGCGATCTCCTTATGAAAGCAGTTTATTGAATACGCCAGTTGCAAATCCAGATTTGCCATTAGAAATCATTAGAACTATTCACTCTTTTGATCCTTGTATTGCTTGTGCAGTTCACTTATACGATGAAAACGGCAACATTATTAAAGAAGTAAACGATATTTCAATTTGCACTATTTAATATAAAATTTACAACATGCCAACAAAAACTAACGATTATAAAAGAGCTTATATCTGGCAGTTACCGATACGTATTTTTCATTGGATAAATGCTTGGGCAATTACGGGATTAGTTGCAACAGGTTTTATCATAGGTAATCCGCCGGGTATAATCTCCAAACAAGAAGCAACCAATCAATTTTGGCTTGGTTACATTCGAGAAATCCATTTTGCATGTGCCTATTTATTAGTTGCGGTCATGATCTTGAGGGTATATTTTGCTTTTAAAGGAAACAAATACGCGAATTGGCGTGTCTTTTTTCCATTTAAAAAAGAAGGTTTTAAAAGAATGTGGCATGTTGTAAAATATGACATTTTTTTACAAAATGAAGAAACAAACGGAGCCCCGAGCGGTGCTGTAGGTCACAATAGTGTGGCTGCAGCATCTTATCTGGTGATGTTTATCATGGCATTAATAATGGTTTTTACAGGTTTTGCTATGTATGCGCCAACTTCGACATGGTTTTTTCCAAAAATGTTTGGTTGGGTTACTGATTTAGCAGGCGGTGATCTCAATGTTAGAACGATACATCATTTTACCACTTGGACATTTATCCTCTTTGCTATAGTTCATATCTACTTAGTATTCTTCCACGATTGGCTGGAAGGCTTGGGTGAAACATCTGCAATGGTAAGCGGTTACAAATTTGTACGTACTGAAAGAGTAAAAACAGAGGAGAACATCAATAATACAGATGAAAATATTGAGCAGGATTTACCATGGTAAACTGCTTTCTAATTTTGATACCAAAGAAATATGCAAGAAGATGTTATTGAAAAAAAGATAGATCATTTCCATACTGATGGAAATGAAATTCTAGTACTAGGAATTGGCAATTATCTTATGGGAGATGAAGGTGTTGGAGTTCATTTTATAAATCGAATTGACAAAACAAAATTCTCAGAGAATATTTCTTTTATAGATGGCGGTACTGGTGGTTTTACGTTAATTCCTTACATAGAAAATCATAGAAAAGTGATTATTGTAGATGCTACAATGGACGGTAAAGAAGAAGGAACAATAACACTTTTAAAACCGCGCTTTTCTGAAGATTTTCCAGTTTCGTTGAGCGGACACAATTTCGGGCTTAAAGACATGGTCGATATTTTATCGATGCTCGATACCATGCCCGAAATTTATTTATATACAATCACGATACTGAAAATGGAACCGATGTCTATGACACTCTCTCCAAAAGTAGATGAAGCCATTCAAAAAGTTACCGATCAAATTGTGACACAAATAGCAAATTTTAAAAACTAATAATTCCCTTTTTTTTGATTCCCTCCTTTCAAATAGTAATTTCTGGCATTGTACAAGGCGTTGGTTTCCGACCTTTTGTATACAATTTGGCTATAAAACATGATCTGAAAGGTTATGTATCTAATAATCAATTTGGAGTTCTTATAGTTGCGCAAGAAAAAGAAGCGGCTATAATAAGGTTTTATAATGAATTAAAAAGAAGATATCCTAAAAATTCGACAGTTCAACATATTGCAATTTCAGAAATTTTAGTTGCAGAAAAATTCGATACCTTTTCGATCAAACCGACAGCAGAAAACATAGCGGTGAATTCTCTACTTACACCAGATTTTGCAATTTGTGAAAACTGCAAGAAAGAAATTTTAGATTCCAAAAACCGTCGATTTTATTATCCTTTTATAAGCTGTACGGAATGCGGACCAAGATATGCTATTGCAACTAAATTTCCTTTTGAAAGAGAAAACACTACTTTACAGTCTTTTAAAATGTGTAAAAAATGTCTAGAGGAATATCACAGTCCAAAAGATATCCGTTTTCATTCTCAAACCAATTCATGCCCTGACTGTGGTGTACAAATTTCACTGACAGATAATGCTGGAAATATAATTTTTGGCAGTAATAAAGAAATTTTTAAAACTGTTTCCCAAAAGTTGCATGAAGGTAAAATAATAGCTGTCAAAAATAACAGTGGATATCTGCTTCTTTGCGATGCAACAAACCCTGATGCTGTTCAAGAACTTCGCAATCGAAAAAAAAGGCAAACTAAACCCTTCGCGGTTTTATTTACAGATCTGCCTCAAATTGAAAATTATTTACACTATGACAAAACAGAAAAGAATATGCTTCTTTCTGTCCAAGCTCCAATTGTCATTTTATCCATAAAAGAAAAATTAGATTTGGCTCTACAACAAATAACGCCAAATGTCAATACCGTTGGTGCTATGCTGCCAAACTCTGGAACGCTGTTTTTAATTTCTAAATTGTTTCACAAACCTCTAATTGCTACGAGTGGTAATTTTAATGGCTCCTCTATCTGTTCTACCACTATTGAAGCTACAAAATCATTACATACAGTCGCTGATTATTTTTTACATCATAATTTAGAAATTCAACATTCTCAGGATGATTCTGTAATTAAGTTTTCGAATAAGCACAAACAAAAAATAATCTTACGCCGATCTAGAGGTTTTGCTCCTAACCTTGATGTTCCTTTATCGAAAAGCACAGATAAAAAAGTGCTCGCTTTAGGAGCCGATCTAAAAAACACGCTCACTTTTACCCAAAATCAACAAGTTTATACTAGTGAATATATTGGCGATTTATCACATTATGAAACTTATAACAGATTTGAAAACAAAGTACGTAGTTATGCAAATTTCTTCAATTTTTCTCCCGATATAGTCCTTCATGACCAGCATCCTAATTACGAAAACAATAAAAAAATTAGTGATTTTAAGATTAAAAATGAGACACTGGAAAATTTTAAAATTCAGCATCACGAGGCTCACTTTTCAGCAATTCTGGCTGAAAAAAAATTGTGGAATAAATCTAAAATATTAGGCGTAATCTGGGATGGAACTGGGTACGGAAGCGAGACAGAAATTTTTGGCGGAGAATTTTTTGAATATCTCCGTCAAAAACCAATAAAAAGAATTGCTCATTTGGGGTATTTTTCTTGGATAGCGGGAGATAAAATGGCTAAAAATCCAAAGATTGCAGCTCTATCTATAAGCAATTGCAACAACCATTTTTGGAAATATTTTAATTCAAACGAAATAAAAATTTATTCAAATCTCATTAAAAATAAAACGATTAAATCTTCATCAATGGGAAGATTAATTGATGCCGTTGCATTTGTTTTAGGTTTTCATAATCCGATCTTGTTTGAAGGTGAAGCTGCAATGTATTTGGAGAAATTAGCGCAAGAAGCTTACAACAAACCGCACGTTAAATTAAAAGATTATCTACGGGATGAAAACATCAGCAATACAATCCCAACAAAAAAATTGCTGACACAACTTATTAAAGCTTCGAAGAGTGAGACAAATTGGGAAACTGCCTCTCTAAATTTTCACTACACCTTAGTGAAGTGCATCGAAAAAATCGCTCTTTTTTCAAAATCAAAAGAAATTGCTTTTAGTGGCGGTGTATTTCAAAATAGTGTTTTCGTCGATTTAATTATTGATCATTTAAAACCAAAATACAAATTACATTTTCATGAAATGTTATCTCCAAATGATGAAAACATATCCTTTGGACAGCTTAATCATTATTTACATTTAAAAAATTAAAATATGGATATTTTAGAATTATTAGGACATATTGGTAAGACCGAAGAGAAGGATAAAATTTCGTATTCTGCTGGAGTTGTTATGGCGTTAAGCTTAAAAGATATTGGTTTTGAAGAAGTCATGTATGAGGATTTTGCAGACGGAATGAAATCTGTTTTTGAAAAGTCTACTGAAAAAATTTCACCCAAACGTTCTATTGAAATTTTTAATAATTATGTGGCACTTCTACAAGAAGAATTAAAAGTGAAAAATGCCGAAATCGGAAGTGCTTTTCTAACAAAAAATGCTTTAAAGGAAAATATCATCACACTACCAAGCGGTCTTCAGTATGAGATCTTAGAAAAAGGAACTGGCGAAATTCCGAAGCACTCAGATACCGTAAGTGTTATTTATGAAGGTTATTTATTAAACAAAAATGTTTTCGATTCTACTAAAGATTCTGGCCCACAAAAAATACAGATTTCGCAAACTATCAAAGGCTGGCAGGAAGCTTTACAATTAATGCCAGTAGGATCGAGTTGGAAAATTTATATTCCGCATGATTTGGCATACGCAGAAATTGGTGCTCCGCCAATGATTCAACCCAATTCTACTTTGGTTTTTACCATTAAGCTTTTAAATATTATCTAAAATGAAATATCTTTCTGAATACCGAAATCCAGAGTTGGTAAAACATTATATAAGCGAAATTCATAAAATAACGACAAAGCCCTGGAATATAATGGAGATTTGTGGCGGACAGACACATTCACTAGTAAAAAATGGCTTACTCGATTTATTGCCAAAAAATATCCGAATGATTCACGGACCAGGTTGTCCTGTCTGTGTTACTCCAATTTCATTAATTGACAAAGCCATCGAATTAATGAATCAAGGAGTAATCATGTGTTCTTTTGGAGATATGATTCGTGTTCCTGGTTCTGTTAAGAGCTTGCTTCAGGCAAAAGCAGAAGGTGGCGAATTGCGTATTTTATATTCGCCACTCGAAGCTGTAAATATTGCTTCTAAAAATCCTGATAAAGAAGTCGTTTTTTTTGCCGTAGGTTTTGAGACTACTGCTCCAAGCAATGCTTTAGCGGTACAATATGCCCAAAAACTGGGTTTGACCAATTTTAGTTTATTAGTTTCTCATGTCTTGGTGCCGCCTGCCATGGAAGCTATTTTGTCTGATGAGTTTTGCACTATTAATGCTTTTTTAGGAGCCGGCCATGTGTGTACCATTGTTGGCCTTGAAGAATATTATCCAATTGCTGAAAAATATAAAATTCCGATTGTTGTTTCTGGATTCGAGCCTGCTGATATGGTTCAGGCCATTTATCATACTATTCTGCAACTTGAAAAAGGCGAATACAAAGTAGAAAACCAATATACAAGATTGGTAAAAGAAGAAGGAAACATTCGGGCAAAAGAAGTTGTGGATACTGTTTTTACAATTGGAACTCAAGAATGGCGAGGCATTGGCGCTATCGAAAACAGTGGACTTGTAATTCGAGAAGAATACAAAACATATGATGCGAATCAAAAGTTTTTGATTCCAACAAACAATAAAAAAGCAAATCAATCGTGTATTGCCGGACAAATTCTAACTGGAAATAAAAGGCCTCATGAATGTCCTGAGTTTGGAAAGAAATGCAAACCATCCAATCCGCTGGGAGCTCCGATGGTTTCTTCTGAAGGAGCATGCGCAGCCTATTTCAACTATTTATAATTTGTAATGATTGGATTTTTAATTACCATCTATGCAGGTTTAGAGCATGCTTTTGAAGCAGACCATTTATTGGCCGTAAATATTTTGGTCACCAATAGAAGTAAAATTAAAGATGCTTTAAAAGATGGAATGTATTGGGGAGTTGGCCATACCTCAACTATTTTTATTGTAGGTATTATTATGATTGGGTTTAAAATTTCGATCAGCGAAAATATCTTCAGTTATCTAGAGGCTGTAGTTGGCTTAATGCTCATTATGCTTGGACTTTATCGTTTGTCTAAAGTTTTTTATAAAAAAGAACATTCGCATACTTATTATCACAGTCACGAGCATACGCACAGCAATGGAGTTACGCATACTCACATGCATGCCCACACTTATACTCATTCACATCCTATAGCTGCTTTTCCGCACGATCATTCGGGCAACAAAAATTACAAAACAGCTTTTGGAGTGGGTTTAATTCACGGATTAGCCGGAAGTGGTTCGTTGGTTATTTTAGTGATTTCACAGATGAAAACACCTTTAGAAGGATTATTGTACATATTAATTTTTGGTTTAGGATCGATTTTAGGAATGTTCATTGCTGCGGGACTTTTCAGCATACCTTTTACCAAAACTATATTGAAATCTGAAAAACTGCAGTATTATCTCATTATCATTTCTTCTGTAATATGTATCATTTTCGGTCTTAAAATTATCTATAGCAACTTATTTTAAAAATAAAAAAACAAAAAATGCCTCGACGCTATCCCTAAAGTCGAGGCATTTTTTTTAACGTTTAAACGCTGTTGCCACTCCTGTTACCACACTTGCGGCACCAAAGGCAAATAGACCTGATGCTACTGCATTTTGTCCAGAGAAAAATTGGCTGTCACGAATCGCATCACTAAAGAATGTTCCGCCTGCAAGGCCAGCAATTAATCCCAAACCGATTGTTCCGATTATCCACCAAGGTTCTGGGTCTGGCGGCAGTGGCGGATTTTTAAAAAAGCGTTTCCACCATCCCGGATATTTAGTTCCGCACCATCCCATTGCTAAAAAGAAAGCTGTTTCCATTTTATTTATGTTTTAAATAATGCCTACTCATCTGCTTTTCGGCTTCCGCATTTTTAATAGGATAAAATTAGCAGACACAACTCACAAAGGATCAATATAAATTCCTGTTTTTAAACGGGGAAAAACACCTTTTTTTACTCCTTTCAATTTCCTTTTCTTAAGTTAATTAATCTTCCTAAGTTTAATTTAATACTATCTTAAGGTGCTTTATTATTCCTTTTTTTTATCGGATAAATAACTTTGCCTCATGAAAAACTGGAAACAAAATTTAGTCGTTGCAATTATCTTATTCGCTTTTAGCCAATACTCTTTTGGCCAAAAAACAAATTCGATTAACGGAATTGTATCTGACGGAAAAAATCCGATCGAGTTTGTCGATGTGGTTTTAAAACCTGTTAACGATACAACCAAAATTTCAGCGTATGCTACAACCGATTCTTCTGGAATATTCATTCTTGAAAATATAAATCCAGCAGAATATATTTTAAAATTTCGTCTGATTGGTTTTAAATCCTATAATCAGAAAATAAAATTTACAGGCACACCTATTTCACTCCATAATATTGTCTTAGAGGAAGATGCTAATCTTTTGAATACCGTTGTTGTGAATTCGCAGAAAAAACAAATACAGAAAACATCTGAAGGTTTTGTTTTTAATGCCATTTCGAATATTTCGCAGTCGGGAGGAACTGCAATTGATATGCTAAAAAATATCCCAACCGTTTCAGTTGATGCCGATGATGCCATTTCGCTGCGCGGGAAAACTCCTTTGATTTTGATTAATGGAAAAAATTCTGCTATTACCAATATGAATCAGATTCCAGCAAGCAGTATTGAAAGCATTGAAATCATTACAAGTCCAACTGCAAAATACGATGCCAATGCCGAAAGCGGGATTATCAATATTAAACTAAAAAAGAATAATTTAAACGGAATAAATGGAGCCGCGGTTCTAGGCGCCGGTTTTGGAGCTAAAGGAAGATTAAGCAGTTCTGCACTTCTAAATTACAAAAATGACAAATGGAATATTGGTCTTGCATATGATAATCGTTTTGCAGGAAGAACTAAAAGTATAAAAGGCGATAGAACCAATTACTTCATCGCTGATGAACATTATATTAGTCAAATAAGACATGATGAACGTACAGAAGGTTTACAGAATTTAAAATTCAATCTTGATTTTTCTCCAAATGAAAGAAACTTATTTTCGTTTGAAGCTTTAGGAAATCTTGAAAGTAAAGACAATGACGAAACTTTAAATACAGCTATTTTCAATAATTCTAATCAATTTTTCTCTGCCAACCAGCGTAATTCCTTAGAAATACAAAAAGCGAAAGCTGCAGAAATGGCGTTCAATTATGATCGAAAATTTTCTGATGACCGAAAAAACTTAAATGCTAATATTACAACTTCATTCAATTTTGGCAGAGAAAACACACATATTGACACCAATAATTATGACGAAAGCGGTGCACAAGTTGGCGATACTTTTTGGCAGAAGACACATAATTACGGAAAAGAAAATATATCAAATGCTATTCTGAATTATACTTTTCCTTTTTCACAAAAATCAACAGTTGAAACAGGCTACAAAGGAACTTTTAGATTCTTTAATTCTGATTTTCAAAGTGCTGATTTAGTTAATGGAGATTATGTCATAAATCCGCTAACGAGCAATATTTTTGATTTCAACGAACAAATAAATGCTTTCTATGGAGTCTTGAATTCTTATTCTGGTTCTAAGGAAAATCAGAAATGGAAATATTATTTGGGACTTCGTGCGGAACAAGTTTCAAATAGTGGAAAAACAGAAAATGGCAGTGATCGTTTTTCGAATAACTACGTAAAACTTTTCCCTTCTGCTTCTGTTCAACTGAAATTACAATCTGACGAATCCTTAAAATTTGGCTATAGCAAACGCATCAATCGTCCAGATTTAGATGATCTGAATCCGTTTATTGATATTACAGACGCTTTAAATCCGCATGGAGGTAATCCGTATTTAAAACCTGAAATTATTCATATTATCGAATTAAACTATAATAAAGACTGGGACAACTATTCACTTTCTGGAAATGCTTTTTATAGAAATGCCAATAATACCATTAGACAATATTCTATACTTCAAGAGAATGGTGCGGTTTTGCTTCAACCTCAAAATATTGGAAACATGGTTACTTACGGACTCGAAGGCCTTTTTAGCTTGAAACCATTTTCTTTTTATGATGCTAATGTTAGTTTAACGGCCTTTCAGCAAAACATTAGCGGAGGCAATCTGCCACAATCAGAAGATATTGTAAACAGTGCCTTTAGCTGGTATGGAAAAATAATCAACAATTTTGTTCCGTGGAAAGGCGGAAAACTTCAATTAATAGGAAATTATAATTCTGCCGTTGCAACTCCACAAGGAAAAAGAATTCCGGTTTATAATGTCGATATGGGATTTCAGCAAAAGTTAGGAAAAGGAAATGCCCGACTTGGATTAGTCGTAACCGATATGTTTAACACGTTAGAAAGCGGTTATAAAAACAACACGTTATTATTTAAAAATAACAGAATTTCTAAGTCTGATACTAGAGCTTTGATGGTTACATTTGCCTATACATTTAGATCTGATTTTAAAGAAAAGTTACTAGAAAACCAGTTTTCAACGGAGTAAAAACTTACTTAAAATCTTTAAAAAAGAAAAATTTCATTCTTGTATTTTTAAGCTCAATTCTATTAAAAAATTGAATTATATTCGCCGAGAGAAATCGGTTCTATCGATTTTTTCAGCCCAAAACACTTAATCCTACATAGAATGAAATTTTTACATTTATTATTGATAACATTATTTTTCACTGCCTTTCAATCCCATTCACAAGTTCAGGTTGATCAGATCAAACACAATTCAAAAGATCGATTTATAACCACAACAATTGGTTATCCAGTACCTGGAACTTACGCTCCATTAAATCAAAAAGAGCCTATTACAGTTTTAAATCCAGACGGAACAGGCTTTATTCAGGCCGAAGATTTAAGCAAACAAAAGATTAATTGGGGCATAGAATGCACAGAAGAAGGTGTTCCCGTTTTTAAAGAAGGATTCAACAGTGCTTCTTACACTTTTTGGTACAGACCAACTGACGGAGAAGAATGGTATTACTCTCAATTTTCTATTCATTTTGCCAAGAAAAAAATGTTTTTGATGGGCGAAAGAGTAAAAGTATATGAAGATTATAACGTACAATAGCCTGTTAAAACCATTTTCAAATTAAATTTTTCTTGATTTCTTAGAAATTTTACCGCAAAAAAGAAAACGTTTTCGTTGATTTTTAATAGTGTATATAAATTTTCCCATAAAATTTTATAAAACTGAAAATCATACCTAAATTTTATTTAATTTGCAATAAAATTCAATATATTAAACATGGTTTCAATCACACGCCTTTTTGATTTTCCCTATTATCAACAAGAAACTTACAACCTTCCAGTTGCTCTTGCAACCAAAAAAAATGGAGCCTGGGAAAAAACATCTAGCCAGGAATATATTGCAAAAGCAAATGCTGTTTCGAGAGCATTATTGCGCATGGGCGTTCAGAAAGATGATAAAATTGCTTTAATTACTTCGAACAACAGAACGGAGTGGAATATAATGGATATTGGTATTTTGCAGACAGGTGCTCAAAATGTTCCGATTTATCCAACAATTGCCGAAGAAGATTACGAATATATTTTAAATCATAGCGGCAGTATCTACTGTTTTGTTTCTGATGAAGAAGTTCTACAGAAAGTAAATGCTATTAAAGCGAATGTGCCAACTTTAAAAGAGGTTTATTCTTTTAACGAAATTCCAGGTTGCAAGCACTGGTCAGATCTTCTTTTGGCTGGTGAAGACGAAAGCAATCAAAACGAAGTAGAAGCTAGAAAAGACAGCATCAAAACGGATGATTTGGCTACTATTATTTATACTTCTGGGACTACAGGAAAACCAAAAGGTGTAATGCTTTCGCATAAAAATATAGTTTCGAACGTATTGGACAGCGCGCCAAGAATTCCGTTTGATCCAGGAAAAAGCACGGCATTGAGTTTCTTGCCAATCTGCCATATTTTTGAAAGAATGATTTTGTATATCTATCAATATTATGGTGTTTCGGTATATTTTGGAGAATCAATTGACAAAATCAGCGACAACTTAAAAGAAGTCCGTCCAACAGTTATTACTGCTGTGCCAAGACTTTTAGAAAAAGTATACGATAAAATTTATGCTAAAGGAGCTGAATTAACTGGCATTAAGAAAAAACTTTTCTTCTGGGCTATTGATTTAGGTTTAAGATACGAACCATACGGAGCCAACGGTGCTTGGTATGAATTCCAATTAAAGATTGCCCGCAAACTAATTTTCAGCAAATGGAAAGAAGGTTTGGGCGGAAATTTAGATTTAATGGTTTCTGGAAGTGCTGCACTTCAGCCACGTTTGACGAGAGTTTTTGCTGCAGCAGAAATTCCAGTTATGGAAGGTTACGGATTATCTGAAACTTCTCCTGTAATTGCTGTAAACGACCAGAGAAACAGAGGTTTTAAAATTGGAACTGTCGGAAAACCAATTCGTAATATCGAAGTTAAAATTGCCGAGGATGGCGAAATCTTATGTAAAGGTCCAAACGTAATGTTAGGCTATTACAAAGATCCCGAAAAAACAGCCGAGGCTTTAATTGACGGTTATTTCCATACGGGAGACATTGGAGAAATTGACAGCGAAGGTTTCCTAAAAATTACCGATCGTAAAAAAGAAATGTTTAAAACTTCTGGAGGAAAATATATTGCTCCGCAAATGATCGAAAATGCAATGAAACAATCTCGTTTTATTGAGCAGATTATGGTTATTGGCGAAGGCGAAAAAATGCCTGGAGCTTTTATTCAGCCTAATTTTGAATTTGTAAAAGAATGGGCTAAAATCCATAAAATAACTTTAGGATCAACTGATAAGGAAATAAGCGAAAATGCAGATGTGATTAAACGTATTGATAACGAAGTGGAAGAAATCAATAAAAAATTCGGTCACTGGGAGCAAATCAAACGTTTTGAATTAACTCCAGATGTTTGGTCTATTGATGGCGGACAGCTTACTCCTACTCTAAAATTAAAACGTAAAATCATTAAGGAAATCTACAAAGATCTTTACGGTAAAATCTACGGGAATAATTAAATCAAAATAATATAACCAAAAAGTTGAAAACGGCTGTCTGAAAAGACGGCCGTTTTTAGTATAAAAAAACAGGTATTTCTACCTTAACCTCCAAAACATAAATCCCGTATTTTTAAGTTTTCTTTCAACTAAACCAAAAACTTATGCCTTGGACAGTTCTCGAACAATTATGGAAACGTGTTGTAAATCCTAATGAAACAAATTCAGATCACTCAAATTGGGATAACGAAGTTAAAGAATTGTATAAACTCGGCATTGGCATGGAAGATACATTACTCTTTTTATATGCTGAAAAACCCAATTTTGAAAATTTCAAAAATTGGATAAGCGGCAGAAAACGAGATACCATTTACGAAACCGAAGATTTGACCGAAAATGTATTGTCTGAACAAGATCTTGAATTCTGGAATGAAAACGGTTATATCGTAGTAAAAAATGCCATTTCTAAAGAAGATTGCGAAGCTACACAAAAAGCGATTTGGGAATATTTAAAAATGGATCCGAATAAAAAAGAAAGCTGGTACAAGCGCCATGAAGACCAAAAGGGACTAATGCTTAATTTTTCGGATCATGAAACTTTAAATCGCAACCGCTTTTCGCCAAGAGTAAAAAAGGCTTATGAACAGCTTTATGAAACCGATAAGATTTACAAAACAATTGATAAAGTAAGTTTTAATCCGCCTGAGACGTCTGATTTCAATTTTCTTGGAAGTCCGTTGCATTGGGATATGAGTTTAAAAAAACCGCTGACTTACGCACTTCAAGGCATGCTTTATTTAACGGACTGCGGGCCAGAAGATGGCGCTTTTCACTGCGTTCCAGGTTTTCACAACCAAATTAATCAATGGTTGGACGAACTTGAGCCTGATGAAAATCCAAGAAGCAAAGCTTTACAAACCTTGCAGTCCAAACCAATTATTGGCAATGCAGGCGATTTTATCATCTGGCACAACACGCTTCCGCACTGTGCAACACCCAATAATGGAGAGAAACCGCGAATGGTTCAATACCTGACTTATCTTCCTGATGATTACAATGCTGCAGGAGAATGGATTTAATATAAACACGAAAACTGCAAACATAACATGCCTACAGTTTTCTTCAGTTACCAATTATACTTTGATAACTGGAAAACAAATTAAATTCTAATTTTTAAGACACCAATTCAAAATCTTCGCGATGTTTTTGGCATCGTCAATACCTCTGTGATGCGTTCCTTCTAAAGGAATATTCAATAGCGCTAAAGCTCCATTCATTCCCGTTGGTTTTACTAAACCAAACTTTTCTGCAAACCAAGTTTTGACATTGATGTGTTCGTCTCCCATTGGGTAAGCAACTCCGAATGATTTGCACTGTTTTTTAAGCATATTCAAGTCGTACTGGCCGTAACTTGCCCAAGTGTACAAATCGGGATGATACTCATCAACAAGTTGATTGATTGCTTCTTCAAAACTCACTCCGTTTTCATCCAGCAAATCTTGCGTAATTGTCGTGAGTTCCGTACAAAACGGACTGACTGTTGATCGTGACGGTTTGATTAATATTCCTTTATTTTTTGAAATTTCTCCTGTTTGGGTATCCAAAACCGCGAGACCAATTTCAATAATTTCATTTTCTTGCCCTTTCGGGACTTCACCCTGCCAGCATGTGGCTTCTAAATCGATAATAATAATTTTATCTGTAGTATTCATTTTTTTAAATTTTTAAATTAAAAACCATCAGCGTTTCCGTTGATGGTTTTCTTTATTTCACGAAGATTTCCTTCAATTGACCAATTACGTTTCCGCCTCCAGAAATCGTGATTTCCCCAATTTTATCAGCAATTTTCTCGACGTACTCCATCTCTTTCAATTTCCACAACATTTCGTTTTCTTCCATCAGCTTTGCTGTGTTAAGCAAACTTCTTGTTGCAGCGGTTTCTTCTCTTCTCATAATACTGTTTGCCTGCGCTTTTTTCTCAGCAACCAAAACCTGATTCATGATTTCTTTCATATCGCCTGGCAAGATTACATCTCTAATTCCGGCATCAGAAATTGTTAAACCTAAGTCCTCAATTTTGGTTGTTACTTCTGCCAAAATTGCTTCGGCTATAGTATCTTTTTTAGCCAATAATTCATCTAAAGTCAATCCGCCCACAAAAGCTCTTAAAGCCAATTGCATCGCAACATACAATTGTTTTTCAAAGTCTTTGTTTTCGATCAAAGCTTTCATAATATCAACCACTTGGTATCTCACAAAAAAGTTAATCCTTAATCCCGCTTTATCTTTGGTCAACAATTCCTGTCCAGAAATCTCAACTTGCTGCTGTCTTGTATCGATTGTCTTAACTTCGATTGTAATCGCATTATTCCAAAAATAATGAGTTCCAGATTTTAATTCTTTAGAAAAACTTCCATTAACAAACAACAAAGCTTTGTCATTGCTTGTCACAATAAACTTTCTGACAAAGTACTTCAATTGGTTATTTTCCAATAAGTTTACTGAGATATCTTCTGTAATTTCAATTTTTGAAAGATCTGCTTTTTTGAATTCGTTTTTTACAATTCCTTTCCAAAAAGTATGTCTGCCTGGAGTTAACGTACCTTTAAAGTTTCCGTTAACGAAATGAAGAGCAATTTCATTATCAGCAACCTCAACAACTTCAAGCATTGACGCTAAAACTTCATTTTGCAATAAAATATTCAATTCAAAAGGCGCTTGAAAAATTGCATTCATATCATAAATCAATACATTTTTCTCACCAAAAATCCAGTGCGACCCTTCTTCAGCTACTTTAACTAATTTTCTATTTTCGAAAACCAAACCTACTTGGTAACCTTCAATTTTAATTCTTTTAATCATGGTTATATTTTTTTAACTTTTTGTTTATTTTTCAAGTTTAAAGTTTCAAGTTCTGAAATCTGTAAACTTCTCTTTATTCTATTCTCTTTATTCTATTCTCTTTTCTAAATAAAAAACCTCTTTGCCTTTCTCCTCCGAAAAAAACGGATGAAGAGTTTGTAATTTGTTTGCCCGAGTTGTTTTCGACTGTGTTTTGCAAAGATGATCCCCAAATCATTTAAGCAATCAAATCGAGAAGAAAACAGGCATTTCAAAAAACATTGCTTTTCGCACTGGCTTTATCATGAGTGTGAAACTTCAGATTTGAAACCTTAATTTCACTGACAAAGACAAATCAGCTTTTTTCTAATGGTCATCTTTTAAGAGTGATGGTCTCTGGAAATACAGATTTTGAGTCTGTTGACTTACCACTTCGTCCAATCAACCTAAGTTGATGCAGGATTCGAACCTGCAAATTTCTATTGTTCTAACCAGACTGAACTATCACATTGCTGTGAGTGGGATTCGAACCCACGACCGATAGGAGACAGTTTTTTGGAAAACCATCAAAACCTCCAAATCAAGTTGCATAGAAAAACATAATTCGCTTTCGCGGAAAGTTCCCTACAATGGTGCTATACAGAAACACGCAACTGGACTTGTTTGATATTTTTAATCAAAGCCAAACTTTGATGCTTTTCATTTTCTAAAAGAACTTATTTATTTCTTGAGCAAATATTCAAATTATACTACGCAATCATTTTGCGTAGTATAAAATTTTATAATTAAACTCTTTTTGAATAGTTGAAAAGAATACTGCCAGCGTAATACTGGCAGTTTCTATTTCACGAAGATTTACTTTAATTTGATCAACTCGCGCTAGCCGCTTGACAAAGACATTATGCTTCTAGAAAACATATTTCTAAAACTTGCGAAAAGATTTTCATGTTTAGCTTTTTTGCCTGATTTTTTCTTTTTTTCAGGGCTGTTTTTTTCCAAACTTTCTTTCTTCGCTTTGTCCGCTTTTTTAGCTTTAACTACTTCGATGCTTTCGAACTGCTTCATTTCTTCACTTCTAAATTTCTTAAAAGGACGCGGTTGAAAATCAACCAAAATCGCAGCCATGTTTATAGCATCTATGTTTGTCAAATCTGTTTCTCCCTTAAAGAAGGTTTCAATAGGTCTGAATTTATCTTTTTTCTCCTTGAACTTGTTCTTCTTCGTTGGCTCAAAATCCATAGAAAAGAAGTTTCTAAAAACATTCAAATCATCTGGAGTCGGATTCTCTTCGAAAATCATCCAACAGAAATCACGTAGTTTTCCACGAGACGGTTTGTACAAGTAATCGAAGTGTTGTCCTTCTTTAGCTATTTCGTATTTCTTTTTAATCTCTTTTTTGTACTGTTTTAATGTGTTGTTGTGCATGGTTATATATTTTATTTGGTTATTGGAATCTCAGGAAAACTAGTATTTCAGGGAATCCAATAACTTCAAAGGTTTGCATGCACCTCTACAGTATCAGAGCAATTTCACGTAAGTGACATTACTTTTCCCAAAAATTCACCAGTATTCCATAGTTTCATAAGTTTCGACTCAATTTCCCCGGCAGGAGAAAAAGAACTTTCCCTAAATCGACCTATTTTTTGATCAAAATGATGATCTGTCTTAATGGCTATTTTTTGATTCATTATTTATTTTTTACTTTTTAAAAATCTTAGTGTCTTAGTCGCAAACGAGCATAAAAAAAGCACCCAATTAAAGGTGCTCATCAAAGTTATAAGATACATACGTATCCTACTGCTTATAATGATGCACTTGCATTGTAATACTTCCAAAGGCCGACCCAGGCAGTACTAATTCTCTTTTATATTCAAAACTTAAATCCATTTTATTACTTGTTATATTTTTAAATCATTTTTTTAAAATCATTGTTGTGATTTTGTTCAGCAAAGATAATATCGAAAAAATCAATTCTCCAAATTTATTTTTAACATAATTTTCTGATTATCAATTGATTAACCCCTAAATTTAAGCAAAGAAATTCCTGTCCGCTTATTCGTGCAGATTTCTATTTTATATTAATTAATTGTCATTCATCCAATTACTCTCCAAGACTAGTTTTCGCTATTTGGGTTAATTAATAAATATTTTTTCATTCACTTTTTTTTAAAATTTTACAATTTATACGTTAATTCTTATAATTTATTTTTATTATTTAGGCAATATCAAAATGCTTTTAAACAAAAAAAGCGACCCAAATAAAAGGACGCTTTTTCTATATCTTAATTTCGAATTTGATATTGCTACTTGCTTTTCTCTTCGAAAAAATACATACTGCATCCATAATTTTGCGTCGAGGCAAATCCTGCCAGACGATCATTATATTCCGCTTTTATTAAACTAGTACGCATTTCTTTCGCTTTTATTTGAAGTACAAATGTAGTAATTTGTTTCTTAATTTAACATTTTATGTTAAAAAAGTTAAAAACAACACAATTATAAAACTTCATTTTAAGCATAAGTTTTATCAATCTGACTCAAAATAGTCGGGTCTTGAATTTCATCATCTTTGGCAAACAATAAAACTTTAGACATCACCTCAGCCGATTTCGGATCATCATCTGCAAACGGCAAGAACAGACGTCCTCTATGTTGCGAATGAATCGGAAGAACCGATAAATACCTGCCTGGAACTTGATGCACAACTGCACTTCCTAAATGTACACTGTATTCTGCCATGTTTCCTTTAATGATCGCATGATTTCCTGTGATCTCCACATTTTTGATTTTAAACAATCTCAGCGTTTCTCTCAATAAAACAGCTCTCATTTCGATAGAAGAATGACTTGCTTCTGGATCGACACCTCCCACATGAGCCACACTTACAACCAAATCAATGTCACGCATTACTTCTGAGAAAATCCTCGGATTTACGTCTTCAAAAGCAATGTTTTTATAATCTTTTAACGAATGGAATTCAATGGTTTCTAAAGTCGGACTTTCAACGTCTGCTGGCGAGAACCAGTCGGCCATGGCATACATTTTTACTTGATAGCCTTCTTTATGGAAAACTTTCTGCAATCCTTCTTCGTAATCTACTTTCCAGCCTCTAGTTTTCAATAAAGCCAAAGTTTGCGTTGGCTGAACTTGATGTCCGGCATAACGTCTTGAAATTGATTTTTCTTTCAACTCGTCTGGTGTTGGAACATACAATTCTCTGAAAATCTGTTTAAACGGCTGCTGCACTTTATTATCAAAACAATACGATTGAAAATCCACCCAAACGCCGTTTTTATGTAAATCGAAACAATGTGCAATTCTAAAAGTCTGATTTTCGTTTAGCGAAATCATTTCTCCCAAAGCCGAAATCAGATTTCCATCTACATAAAAACCAATCTGATTGTCATTAGAAATAAAAACCAATTTTTCTAAATGTTTCGAGATAATCGGATGCTCAAAAAGATTTTGCATTTCTGCGAATAAAAACTCATCTCCGCGAATCATACTTTCTTCCAAACCTTTTCTCGAACGTGTCCATTGTTCACGCATCGTTTTTCTGTAAGCGGTTAATTCCAGAATGCCTTTGTCTTTTTTGTATTTTGCTGGAATTGCTTTTATTTCTTTATCACCTTTAAAAGTAACCAGATCGGCTTTTCCTTCTTTATTAATAACCAGACTTACCGTAATATCATCCAGTTTTACTTCTGTTTCTTTCGATAAAATATTCTGAACCTGTTTGGTTTCCATTGCCCAAGTCAAACGAACTGGATCTGGATAACCTGCATTTCTCGCTAAGTTTTCTAACGCCACGCGAATCGCCAAAGCCTCGCTCGCCTGCTTCATCGAACCGAATTCTTTACTTTCTTTTTTAAACTGCTGTAAATATTCGTAACGCGCCAAAATATCTTTTTCTGGACTCGTTTTGCTTAACGGAACCAAACCGTAAACTCTTAAATAATCCTGATCGCGTTTGTCTTTTACTTTTGCCGTTACTTCTCTAATTTTCAAATCGCCTGTAATGGTATCAGCGTATAATCTCGCACGTCTGTGACCGTTTCCGTCTGTTACATATTTGGCAGATTCGTATAAAAGTTCCCATTTTGCTTTTCCTAATTTTTTGTAAGCCGATGTAAACCAATCTTTATCGACAGCACCATCTTTAAAATCCTGCAAATCTAAAGTTGAAAATCTTGCTGCTTCACTTTCTAATTCTGAATTGGTAGCGCTATAAGATGCTGTTTTGGTATGCGCATGAAACCACCAGATTCCTTCGTCCAATCCATTCCAATCCAAATAACTGCTGATAAACTTTTGCCATTGAGGCGCATAAATCGCAGTCTGAATCAGTCTTTCTTCAGAGATTTTAGCTTTTTTAATTAAAGCATTAAAGCTTTCTTGTGTATCTGTCTCTAGCGGATAACATCTTTTTAATAAGAAACTAAATAATTTCTGTTTTGTTAAATCGGTGTAACTCCACGAATAGATATAACCTTTGTACAAACTTGCTTTGCCAAGTGCTGTAATCAATTCGACCAAACGGTTTGCGCCAAAAATCTTCTGGAAATTCTGAACCAAATGCGTTACTGTAGTATTAGAATCTCCCCTTTTAACTTCGATATCCAAAAATGTTTCTCGGATTTTATCTACCATCGAAACTAGGAATGGAATTCTCTCCAATAAGTATTCGCTTCCTTGATTTCTGTAATTTCTGTTTCCACCCGTTAAAAATGAAATTCTTTCTGGAACCAAAATACCTTCGTAAAATTCGCCTTCGGTAATTAACTTTTGCTCAAATGCAGCAATATATAATTGAACAAAAGGTTTGCAGTACGAAATATTTCTTTCCAGTCCATTCAACTGTCGCCATCTATACAGATTCCAAATCTTAATTTCTTGTTCTGTAGTTACATTTCCTAAGTCGATTCTGTTTAGATAGACATCAAAAAAGTGCTGATTTTGCCAGCCGTTTCCGCTGTTGTTGTTATAATAATATTCATTTTTACCAGGCAGGTATTCAAACTCTTTTACAGATTCTGGAAGATTTGCATACAAATTGCTACAAGCGTCGATTAAGAAATCAACTTTTTCTTCAAAAGCATATTTTAATTGTAACGCATTCAAAATATTCAGAATCGCATTGTCCCAATCATTACCTCTTTTGTTTTGGTGCGGCAATAATTCTTTATAGTAGAAAACATACTCTTCTAGAAAATCTCGCCAAATTTTTCGATCGCAATTGCTCACCAAAGTCATCAAGAACAAATCTCTTTCGGTTAAACCTGAATTTTTAAACCAGTTTTCCCAAACTTCATACAACGGATAATTTACGGCTGCAGCTTCAGAATCTTTTTCGTCTTTCAGATTTTTTAAGGTTCTAAAAGTATTGCCAAGCAAAACAGTCGATTTACTATTATCGTAATTCTCGATTTCGTATTCGTAATTTCTGTTTTCTTCATACAATTGATAAAGCTTTGCAATTTCAGCTTTAATATGAGACATCGATTTTGAAAAACCATATTGTTTTGCTTTTACCGATTTAGCATACAGCGAATCGGCTTCTGGTTTTGGAAGTTTGTAAGCAGAAACTGTATTGGGAGTATAAAAACCATAACCGTTTTCTTCGCTTAATATATTTTTCTTTTGCGAAGGTTCTAACTGCTCAATAAATTTGGTTTCTTTTTCGGTAATTTTTGGTCTTTTTAGATAATCCTGAACCCAGTCGTTTACTTTATCCGTCAGTTTGTTATTTTTCTGAAGCTGAAGCATTACGTCTAACATAGACATACGCTGTTCTAAATCGCCTTTTTCTATAGTCTGATCGACAAAATTGGTGATTTTCCCTTCTTCCTGTTTGACTAAAATTGCCGTTAGATTTTTCTTTAAATTAGAATTCTTACGTTTATATAATTCCTGAAAAACAGCCAATTCGTTTTCGGTTAAACTCTCGTTTTGTAAAACACAGATCGCCGAAGCTACTAGAGATTCTCCCCTGTCTTTTAAAATTCGTAAAGCAAAATTTCGCTGAAAATCGGTTGGAACTTTATCCTGCTTTTTCTGCTGATTGGAACTGTAAAACGAATATTGGTAAAAACCACCCAATAAATTCCTTGTCAGTTTTTCTCTTAAGTTGATAGAAAATCCTTCAAAATGTTCTAAAACAGCTTCCAATCTTTCGTTGTTATCGCCAACTAAATTTATCGCTGCTGCGAAAAGCGTGTCACGTTCAAACTTGATATTAAGCCACGAAAATACTTTTCCTTCAAAAGTTTTTTCCTTTTCGGATATTTTCTGAGCAAGGTCAAATACCTTGTTAAAGAAGTTCGCATAATCGGCATTTTCTATATAAAATTTCGATCTGGTATTGGCTTCCAGCAATGCATTCATTCTCGGAACGGCAAAGGCCAAAACCTGTAAATTTTCGTCGTCTAAGGCTTTAAAATACAACGGCATTTCGATGTACGGATCGTTGGTTTCTCCCGCAAATTTTAACGCCAGAGATTTCTTTTCTACCGAACCTTTTTCTAACAATTCATGCAGATAAGGAACCGTTTTCTCCACATCCAAAACGCCCTGAACCCAAAGCGCCATATAAACTTCATTGTTGTTTTTGCTTTTAACGCCAGTTGGAATCGTTTCTGGATTCGAAAAATAACCCGAAGCCAAATCGATAATATTTCGAACGGTTGTTTCTTTCTCCGATTCCCAACCTAAACCTGTCCACGTATCGATCGCTCTTACGACAGATGAAAAACGCGTCAGTTTATTATCGATAATTACTCGAATCATGTATTGCAAAGCGCCGATACTCGTTTCGTCCAACGCTTCTAAAACCGTCTGGCGCAAACCTTCCTGACGCTGAGCCGCCAAAAGCAATTTTTCGACCAGTTCCCAACTTTCTTTTTTTTCGCTGTTTAACAGTGCTTTAATAATATTTCGCGACACTTTTCCGTGTGTATCTTTATTGAAAATAATGTCTTCAAACAATTGAAAAAGACCTTTCTTGCCCAAATCAATCGCCGACGACCAAACCATAAACTGATTAACCGAATTGGAAATCTCGGTATCGTAACGAATCTGGTCTTCGATACTTAAATCATAATAAAAAGTGCTGCTGTCTTGATAATTGTATTTGTACGGTCCGTTGAGCAGCGAACGCAGAAAATTGATCTGATTAACTAGCAAATAACTCTTATGATTAGGCGCTCTAAAAGAGCGTCTCGCATAACCGTGCTGATACATTTTTTGAGGCAGTCTGTTCCAAGCCTCTTTTACGTACGCCGCGTTTTCTTCGCCAAAGAAATAAACCAGCAGATCGTAATAGTTTTTATCGTCCCACATATTCTCTTTGACCAAAGTGGCAAAGGTTTCGGCTTGTGTAGAACCCAGCGAAATATAATTACTGTAATAATTGTCCTGAAGTTTCAGAAGTTCCAAACCAAACTCGGCCACTTCTTTTTTCAGTTTTGTTCCAGAAAACAATTTCGAAAGCAGATTGCTGTTTACAATTTCTTCCAGTTCTTTTTTAAATCTCTTAATCGGATTTTCGATTACTTTACTTTTTAAAAGATCTTCTATCGTCATACTTTTTATTTTAGATTGTTGATTGTAGATTTTAGATTATTTTGATGGAGCTCAATTTTTTGATTTAATATTGCAATTGATTTTTGATATTGATATTGCAATTGGAATTTGGAATTTGGAATTTGGAATTTAACCCCTTGTTGTCCTCCTGAGCGAAGTCGAAGGATTTCACACAAAGATTTTGGAATTTGGGATTTAAAAATTGGAATTTAATCACCAATAGCTCCCCGCCAAAAAAGTCAGCCTGATAAACATGAGATTTTTATTTTGAGATAAATCTATTTCCTCTGAAAGCGTTTCCAGCTGATCGTCTCCGTAGAAAACGGCATATAGACCATCTTCAAACGCTACGATGGCATTTTCCTGCGCTTTCGCTAAATCGACTTGATTGTGATTGTAAATTGCGCCGAAACCTACTTTTCCGGTATCGGTCAGAATGGGAAGGTAATTTTCTTTGGGAAGATGGATTTTGTCTTCGTCTTCAAACTCAAACGAAGAAGAACGGAACAACTGTACCTGATGATCGACAATCGATTCGATGAGTTTTTGTGTAGTAATGACAGGATTTTCTATGGCCAAAGCGATACTTTTTTCCTGAAGCAACGGATGCTTTTTTCCTAATTGTTTAACTGAGATGCTTATATTCATCTTTACGGCTTTTATTTTGAAGCTGTAAAATAAGAATTTTACCGCTATTTTCACTTAAACGAATGTGTTTTAAATGTTAAAAAATGGTACGAAATAAAAGTACAATTTGAAGACAAAAAAATACCCCGCAAATGGGTAGTTGCGGGGTATGGGTTTTATTGGTTTATTTTTGCAACCGCTATAGTGTTGCACGCATTTACAATTTCTGTATTTGAAAACGGCGACAAAGTCTTGGCCAGATTTCTGCTTGTTCTGAGACAGCTTAACATTTTGAGCCTTAAATCGAGATTATTACCGCTTTCTGTTTCGAGTACAAGCTCGAAGATTTCCTGCAGATACAAAGGCTGATTTTGAAATTCTCCCTCAAACCAAACGTCTGAAAGGAATCTTGCCACGGAAGGCATTACTTCTTGTTGTGTTTTTTGATTTTCTTTTAGCATAATCGAAAATATTAGATGCACGAAACCCTCGCTTTAGATGTGCTAAAATACCCTAATAGGATAGATTTACCATTGTTTCCGCAGGTACATCATGGCGAGGGAATCGCTTATGTTAACTTATAAAGTTTATAGGATAATATCCTAGGTATTTTAGCAAAGCAAAGATATAGTTTTTTGAACTAAAAATACGTATTTACCTACAAATTATATTGATTTTAAAAGATTACATAAAAGTATAAAAAATTGAGAGAAAAGATATTATTTATAAAGTTCTTCTCTAATTTGAATAATTAAAAACCATATTTTTCTTCACGTTTTTTAAAAGCTTCCTTACCGCCTTCAACTATCTCAGCAATATGCTCTCTAATTCCCATACTTTTCAATAAATCTTTTTCATCTTTAATTAAAGGAAAGGAATTCTCTAATGCTCCATTTACATAATCAAATTTATAAGGGCTTTCGCTTTCAAAATTGTTTTGTCCTTTTTGGTTAGCTATTATTACATTTTCCGCATCAGCATTCACAACAATATTTGGATTATGAGTTACCAAAATAATTTGTCGTTCTCGTTTCTTTTCTTTTAAAAATTTAACTAATTCATTAGAAACTGAACGATTATCCAGATTGTCCTCAGGTTGATCAATTAAAATAGGTCCATCTTCTTTACTTAATTTAATAATTAATTTTAATAGTACGAAACTAGCTTTTCCAGTAGACATTTTATGTATATCGTCTCCTTGTGATTTAACATCCCAATGATCAAAAAAATAATCTGTAAATATTTTTTCGCATGCATCTTTTTCTGAATTTCCTCCCTTTGGCAATAATTGCTTATTTTCGATTTTCTCAAATATCACTTTGAGAGCTTTTTCAATTTCTTCATATGTAATATCTGCAAGAGCTGACTTTGGATTATCATTAAAATATTGATACAAATATTCAAATCCATTATTATTAAAACCTCTTCTGTCGAAAATTTCATCTGCTAACTTTCTAAATTTAGGGAAGTTATATTTCACGACAGGCAAAATTTCAATTTTATCAGTTTCATTTTGAATATCTGAAATTCGAGGTTTTAGATTTTCAATTATATTTTCATATAATTTTAAATTAGCAGCAAAATCGTGAAATATTTTTTCTTTTTGAGAAACTATTGAGTTTTTTGTAGTTTCTATTTCTTTTAAAAACTGCTCCACAGAGGCAATTTTTGCTTCATCTTCACCAATACTTTTTTGAAGAGCTATAACTTGTTTTTGATTTTCTATTTTATCATTAAAAAATTTCAATTCAACATTAGTCTTTTCTTTTTCTTTACTTATATCTATTGTTTCCTTTGCGAAAGTAGAAACTTCATTAAATTTATTATCAGCATCTTTTACAAATTGTTTAGAAATTTCATTTATACTTGTCAATGCATCATCGATAAATTGGAATTTACTTATATACTCATTTTTGATATTCTCATTTTGCAAAGAATCTATAACTACCCGCTTTTTGTTAGAAAATTCAATTAGAAAGCGTGTCAGTTCTGCATTGAAAATATCTAATTTTTCAAAATCTGAACTAATCTCATTTTCTTTTATATTTAATAAACTTAACTTTTCAGTAAGTTCATTATACTTAATCAGCTCTTCAGGCAAGAAATCTTTATTAAGTTCTGCAATTTTTTTCTTATTAAATTCAATACCTTCTTTTAAAGCTTTTGTATCTCCTTTAGTAAGCAAATCTTCTTCTTTCTTCTTTAAATCATTTTTTAATGTAAAATAATAATCTATATCTTGACTTCGTTTCTCGTCATTTCTCTGCGCTTGAGTCACAAAATCATCATATTTAGATTTATAATCAGGATCTTCCAATATTAAATCTCGTATTAATTTTTTTAATGTAGCGCCATTTTTTCTACTTTTATCTACAAGGTTTGCAAGATGATTTTGGGAAATGTATTTTATGCTTGGCAAAATACTTGATTGGGAAATACGGTCTTTTAACGATTGACTACTTTTTGAAAATAACTCTATATTAAAATTATAATCTTCATCAACAATATCTTTTGAAACAAAAGTTAAATCATACAAATCCTTTTCTTTATTAGAATCTTCTATATCTGTGTATTTTAAAACTTTATCAGAAACATTTGAATAAAGAGTTCTAGCAATTTCATATAGGAGTATCGACTTACCAGAAGATTTACCACCAATTATAACATTAAGATTTTTATTAAAATAAATAGGTTGTTTGGTAAATCTTTCATCTGAAGATGTGAAAGTAATTTTTTCAATCATCAAGTTGTCTAATTTCTCAGACTCAGGTTGTTCTTTTTGAATTTTAACTCTTTCTTCTGGCTCATAACAAATCTGTTTTAAACCTTGAAAAGTTAAATCAGCTTTTATCCAAGTAAATCTATTAAACAAATCTTTTTCTTCATGAGCATCACTTCCAACTAAACAAGCTTTTAAAGATCCTCGTTGCTGAATAACTAATTCTCGTTCATCTTCTTTTTCCTGATTTGTTACGCCTTCCTTATCATCCAATCTTTTACCAAGAAAATATTTAATATCCTTTGTATTGGTTGAAAAAATTGAATTTGAAATATTGTAAATTGTTCTTCTAACACCATCCAATGAACTTTGATCTCCTTCAAATAAGTCATAATGCTTTTGTAAACCAGAATTTCCATCATTGCTTGAATTACTAACTACTATTATTGTATTATTCTTAAAATTTAAATTTTTATCAATTAATTCTTTTACACTTTTTGGGTCGATTACAAAATTATTTATACCTTCTTTAAATAATTGCTTTTCATCAATTAATGCAGGTTTCAATGATTTACCATAATTAATGAAACCTTGACGATTCATTTTAAATCTATCTTGATTTTCAATTGTACCAAAGAAATCATTATCTAACTCTGAAACGTAATCAGGATTAAAAATACAATGAATATTAATAAGCTTTTCAACACTTGTTGATGGCATCATTCTTAATTCAATGTTAGGAAAAATGAAAATATTTTTAATAAAATCAATATCCACGTCATTAAAAATTTTTTCATTTAAATGATTAACTTTACTTTCAATTGACTTGACATATTCTTTAGCTTTTAGGTAATTATCAATAGTAAAATAATCCGTTATTCCGATAGCATGTATGTTATTTTCAATCGCTTTTTTAAAGAAAAATTCAAAGAAACTTTCTAGTGAATCAGAACTAAACTGATCGTTTTTATTTGTTTCCTTTGTATGAACGTGCAAGTCCCATTTTCTCCATTCTGAACCTCTATTAATCATAATTATTTTAGTTTTATGTTGGTTACTTAGCTTATCTTCTGTTTTTAAAATCTAGCATCAAAAATGCATAAAATTTCATAAGATAGTTTACGGTTTTCCGTAAATATAGAAATTGAATATCTCTCAAATATATATAAACAATAAGCCTTCAAACCAAGTACAAACCCCTGATTTAAAAGCCAACATTTTTTTTGCCACAAAGGCGTTACGTTTTTTTATTTAAGCGTGATTTTTGTCATTCTGAGGAACGAAGAATCACACTAGAAGCTCCGCAAAGTAAGTTTCCAATCTTTGTCGAATCCCGCATGAGATTTCTCGTTCCTCGAAATGACAAAAAAGTGGAAAACTTTGTGGCTTTGCGACTTAGTGGCTATATCCCAAAAAAGCTCTTAGCATTCCTCGTCGTTTCCTCTGCAACTTTATCCAAAGCAATTCCTTTAAACTGTGCAATAGTTTCCGCAACGTAAGGCAGAAAAGCAGGTTCGCAACGGCGTTCGTGGTATTTCTTCAAAAGGCTGTTAGGTACATTTTTCGGAAGCATAAACGGCGCATCGGTTTCGATCATCATTTTGTCGAGCGGTACGTACTGAATGACTTCTTTTAAATGTGCGAAACGTTTGCTGTCTGAAATCGCTCCCGTAAAACCGAGATAAAATCCGTTATCGAGATAGGTTTTGGCTTCTGGCAAAGTTCCCGTAAAACAATGCACAACGGCTTTGGGCAGTTTCGGCAGATAGTCTTTTGTGATATTCATAAAGGAACTAAAAGCGGCTCTTTCGTGCAAAAACAACGGTTTCTGTACTTCTATCGCCAATTCGAGCTGGGCTCTGTAACATTCTTCCTGTTTGTTTCGGGGCGAAAAATCACGGTCAAAATCGAGTCCGCACTCGCCTACCGAAACCACATGTTTCAATTCTAATAATTTCCGAAGCCTCGAAATACTCTGATTGTCAAAACTCTTCGCATCATGCGGATGTATTCCTGCCGTGGCATATAAAACGTCTGGATATTGTCTGGTAATCTTTGCAGATTCTTCGCTGTTTCTCACACTTGTACCCGTGAGAATCATTTGGGTAACGTCGGCATGTACCGCGTCTTGTACGACATCGTCTATGTAGTTTTGGAATTGTTTGTTGGTCAAATTAATTCCTATGTCTATATATGTCATTTTTTTAAGATTCTAAGGTTCTTAGAGGCTAAGCTGCTAAGCTTTTTTTCCTCTTGGAACGGTTATTTTTTATTTGCCATCCCGATAACTATCGGGACTAAGGCACGAAGTTTTTATTTTTTCGTTGTGTTGAATTAATCTCGCAAAGTCGCAGAGGCGCAAAGTTTTTTTTGTTTCACGCAGATTTAAAAAGATTTAAGCAGATGGCGCAGATTATTTTAAAAAAAATCTAAACAAATCTGCATGAATCTGTCGAATCTGCGTGAAACAAATTTTGCGCAGAGTTTTTTATAGCAGATTTTAAAAATGTTTCACGCAGATTTAAAAAGATTTAAGCAGATGGTGCAGATTATTTTATAAAAAATCTGTAGAATCAAAAGATACGCGCAGATATTTATTAAAAAATCTAATTAAATCTGCTAAAATCTGTCGAATCTGCGTGAAATATCTTCTCTCAGATTCGCAGGTAAAAATCTCACGAAGGCGCAAAGTTTTCTCTCGCGGATCATGCAGATTAAGCAGATTTTAAAAAATCATTATAATCCTTTAATCTGTGGCAAAAAATTTGCGCAATTTGCGCAATTTGTGGCAAAAAAACTTTGCGTCTCTGCTCCCGATAGCTATCGGGATTGCGAGATTTTTTATTTTATTCATTTTGTGTGAAACATACTTTGCGTGAGACGCACTGCAGTGCGCCTCTACACTGAACACTAAAAAACTGACTACTGACCACTAGTCCTCCTTACTTCCATCATCTGCCATTCGCACTAATTTTGGTGTAAACTTGGCTACAACGTCAACCAAATCCTGTTGTGCTTCCATAACCTGATTGATATCTTTATACGCCATTGGTGCTTCGTCCAGACCTGCACCGATTAGCGTAACGCCATGATCTCTCAGGATCGATTTCATTTCGGTTTGTGTAATGTTTTTGATGGCTTGAGTTCTGCTCATTTGTCTTCCTGCTCCATGCGAAGCGGAATTAATGGCGTTCTCCTCGCCTTTTCCTCTCACCAAAAATCCTGGTGCGGTCATAGATCCCGGAATGATTCCCATAACGCCTTTTCCCGCTGGAGTGGCTCCTTTTCTATGTACTATCACTTCTTCGCCGTTCCAGATTTCTTTCCACGCAAAATTATGATGGTTTTCGACTTTGGCTAAAATTGTCGCTCCCAACGCACGTTCCATTTTGTTATGGATAATCTCGTGACAAGCCGATGCGTAATCTCCCGCCAGATTCATCGCCATCCAGTATTCCTGACCCAATTGCGAGTTCATATCCAAATACGCTAAATTTCTCGCCACTTCTGGAAGTTTACATTCATCTTTAGCAATTTTAGTATAATGTCCAGCAATTGTTGCGCCCATTCCGCGTGAACCGGAATGCGTTAACAAAGCGACATATTTTCCTTTTGGGATATTCAGAACCGCATCGTCTTTTGCAAATTCCATAATTCCGAATTCAACGAAATGGTTTCCACCACCCGAAGATCCTAATTGCGACCAGGCTTTATCTTTCAGGTTCTTCACAAACGGATTCATATTGAAATTTTCATTCTCCAAAACCGCATGATCTGATTTGTACTGACCGTGAAATCCGTGACCTGCTCCAAAAATAGAATTGGCGATTAATTCTTTTTTGAATTTAGCTTCGTTTTCAAAGTAAAAATCTTCTGGAATATCGTAAACCGACAATGCCATTCTACACCCAATATCAACACCAACACCATACGGAATAATGGCATTTTTAGTGGCTAAAACTCCTCCAATCGGTAATCCGTAACCTTGGTGTGCGTCTGGCATTAAAGCGCCTGCAACCGTAACAGGAAGTTTCATTGCGATTTCCATTTGTTTTCTGGCACCGTCTTCGATATGATCCAATCCGTAAGCAGAATACGCATTCGGATTCTGATTTAAAGCAATAAAATCTTCTGGCTTTTCATTCGATTTTTCGATTAAAGCCACAGCCAGTTTGCTGAATACTTTATCGTCTATATAATTTTCTGGAGCTTCTAAAACGTTTTTATATTTTTCGATCATTTCTTCTCGAGTGAATCCGTTTCTTTTGCTATTTATTTTTAAGGCAATCCCAATTATTTTTCCTTCAGGGAATCCTAATTCTAATATATCTGTACCGTTTATTTGTGTTTTCATTTTTTTCTTTTTTAGTGACAAAGGGTCAAAGTTTCATAGTGCCAAAGGTCTTTTACTACTGCGCAGTTATTTTGCGTAGTTTTTAGTTTCACGCAGATTTTGCTGATTTGAGCAGATCTAAAAGGATTTTTTTTAAATAAATCTTTGTGATATTTTTTTGATTTCACAGATTTATCAAATAATCTGCAAAATCTGCTTAAATCTTTTTAGATCTGCGTGAAATATTTTACTGCACAGTAAAGAGACGCACAGCAGTTGCGCCTCTACAAAACCTTTGGCACTTTGCTCCTTTGAACCTCTGTCACTTTTTCTAATCAATTAATAACTGTGTAACAAGAGCAGCATTCATTGCCCATTGCGCGTTGTACACCTCATCAGCATTTTCACTATCAATAATCGTTAAACCTTGAGCTTCCGCTTTTAGTTCTAATAAATTACCGATATTCAATTTGCTGCTCAATTTTGCCAATAAAGCCTGAACTCCTTTGAAATCCAAACCTCCTACGACCTGACCTCCGAAAGTCATCTCTAACCAAACGATTTCTCTTTTGGCTACATCCAACGCCCCAAACACCAAACCTTTGGCAACATTTTGCGTCACACGAACCTGATGATCTACACACGACGGATCGTACGCAACACCTGTTCGCTCCGAAATTTTCATCGGATATTTGCTATTCATCCAACCTACAACCAAATTTGGCGTGATACTTCCGTTGCTGTATGCATTACAAGTAAAAGTTACAAATTTTGCCTTCGCTTTCGCTAATTCGTCGATGTTGATATTGATGTATTCAGCTGTTCCAATTTTATTCGGAATGCTTCTGATATCACCGCTATGCTGACAACCCGTAGTCGTCAATCGGCTGAAAGAACACATATCTGAACGGTCTTCGTAAGCGACATGACAGCTTAAATCCATATCTAAATGTTGCGCTGGCAAGTCTTTACCCCATTGCATAAACAATCGCACTTCGTTTCCTTCAACTGGGAAACGTGTTCCCATTAAAGCAACTGGCAAATCTTGAACAGTCTCACTTCTATCGCCAATTGAAACTGGCATATTGTACAATTGCGGATCGATATAGATTGTCTTATTTGGATTTGAAACCGACGCAAATCGTTTTTTCATAGCCAAAATAGTCAATTCTTCGATTTGATTTTTCATTGTTTCCAACTGCACATCATCGTACAACTTCAACAATTGGTTTGATCCAACACGTTTGTTTGTTCCGCCCAAAGGCTTCACGCTTCGCTGCATGTTTACATCAAAGTAGTTTTGTGCATACATATTTAAAGTAAACACCAATCTTGCCGGAACTTTATCGATCACTTCTTCGAAATGCCCAATTGTTTCATCAGCTCCAAACCAAAGCATATTCGAGAATAAAGAACGGGCAAATAATCCTGGACGCTGTTTCAATAAAGCAAATGTTTTATCGGCATCAAATTTTAATCTTGACGAATTTACTTTGCTTTGCCAAACATCATACACTTTGTTGTAGAATACATCCATTAAAAAATTCAATTTCTCAAATCCTTTTCTTTTGCTGTATTCTGCCAAACGCAACGCACGGATAAGCCGAACCCACATTCCGCGTTTCGGATGCATGATTTCGCACATCGCCTCAACCTCCATTTCCATATCATTTAACCAATTTGCCACCATCAAACATTCTTTTCGAGAATATTTAAGTTTCAAATCTTTTGGAGATGCAACTTTTGCCTGCGCGCTTGTATCTAATGCATAATGAAAATGCTGATTGTTTTTAGACGCTCTTTTAATAATCGTTTTTGGCTCAATAATCTGCAATAAACCAGTATTTTTATACCACAAATAACGCAAGATATCTGTTGGTGTTTTTAAAAATTGAGATGCCAAATCTTCATTACCGTTTTCAATCAAAAGATCGATTACCAGCATTAAAGTTTCCTTCATGGCAACATCTGTTTTTGGCAAAGCCAAATATTTCATCGCTATTTTTAAACTATCAACCTGAGTTGCGTCTAAAGCGGTTTTAGATTGCAATAACGAAATATAGAAATCATTTAAGTCTTTCTCATTCCACAATTCCAACACTTTTAATTTGCTTCCTTGACCGATATTTTCCAGTTTACCAAATTCAAACGGAGTTCCGCAGAACGGACAACCATTGTATCTTTCTAAAGGAAAAGTATTATCTGGAATTATATGTCCGCATTGCAAAGTTGTTCCGTTTTTTGTTTGGAAAATATTTGAAAAATACGTGATAATATGATCTAAAACAGATTCATTTGTTGGCACATTCCATTCTCTAACCAATGGTGTCCAGTTTTTATCAGTTCCTAAAACTTCTCTTAAGACTTCTAAAACTTCAATTTTATATTTTAGGTTTATATTATTTAGCGCCTGCAATAATGTTTCAGAAAACGTAAATCCTAATTTTGCAACATTAGCTGCTAAAACCGAAGTTGTTCCTGATAAATTCTTGTTTTCATTCACAATCATTTCTGATGGAATAAAAATGGCATTTTGACGTAAACTGATTTTTAATAATTCTTGCGTTTTCATTTTTTTAATTTTTTAAAATTTAGATAATTGCGTTTCTGATTTCTACCTAAAAGAGTTTTGAAGTAAGAAACACTTGACCTAAAATTGGAGTGTAATTGACCAACTAATAATATCTGGTGGGTTTCCCCGAAGAAGTAAGTTAATCTTGACCCTCGTTTTAGTGAAGCAGATGGGATTCGAACCCATGACATGGACATTAGAAGTGTACGAAGTAAGTTTGGATTGACCTTTGAAGGATAATTTCAAAACTACCTGCTCTACCGCTGAGCTACTGCTTCAATTTATATAAAGAGATAATGGCATAAGTATAAATCGTGGAAAGGTTTCTAGAAGTAACTTAAACTTGACCTGCTTTATTTAATTTTTTATTTCTATGAACGTTTGTTTTTTATTTCTGAACAAAGATTTCTAAACTAGTGCGCAGTTATTTTGCGTAGTGAAATTTAAATCTTACAATATAATTTTTCTAAAATAGTTTTCCTGTGTTTTTTCTTTAATGATTACTTTATTTAAATTGAATTCTATATAATGACTCAACCAACAATCTGAAATCTCTGAAGCAACTTCATTACCACATACACATACTTTATTTAAACTATTGAAATTTGAACTTCCACAACATCCAAGAAATCTTGATTTATCGGAATGGTCTTTTAAATTATAATTATCAATAGAAACCATAATAGATTTGTTTTTAGATTGACCATTAATAACAATACTAAAATTGTTTTTCGGCATTATATCCTTATTCTCATCCCAACATAAATCCTTTTCAGGAATTTCCAATAATTCTTGAGTTAACTCAACTTCACATTCTATACAGTAAATTTTTATAGTTCTCATAATTGTTTCATTTTGATAGAACAAAGATTTCAAAACCACTACGCAATTATTTTGCGCAGTAAAAAAAGAATTTTAAATTTGAGTAAAACAATTGATAGCAAAAGCGAATAAGTCCCAGAGGGAAGGCATATTTGTAGTTATTGCGAATTCTATTTCAAGGACCCCAGCGGGGTGACATATTTTATGATAAGCATAAAAGCTGAAGTGTCGCTCCGCTGGAGCTTTTGATCCTTTCGTGATAAATTGGCTATAAATATTGCGCTCTTCCAGAGCTTTTTATTCGATTTAAACAAAAAAACAAAATATGAATCTCAATAAAATCTACGCCGATTTACTTCGCACTATTGGCTTTTCAGAAAATGAAATTCAGCAGAATTGGTTGGATTTAGAAAAGGCATATTCCAAAAAATCAAGACATTATCATAATCTGACGCATCTACAAGAAATGATTGCCAGTTTTGAAAAGTATCGAGATCAGCTTCAAAATCCGAACGAAATATTATTTTCAATTTTTTATCACGATTTTGTGTATTCGGCTTCGAAAAAAGATAACGAACTTAAAAGTGCTGAATATGCTTTGAGTGTTTTGGGTGAAAAAAGCAATCTCAATAAACAATTAGTTTTTGATGCCATTTGCGCGACACAACATCACGCGTATAATGCAAATGAAGACATTAATTGGCTAATTGATTTTGATTTGAAAATTCTCGCCAAAGACTGGGAAGAGTATAAAATCTATTTTGATCAAATCAGAAAAGAATATCGCATTTATCCTGATTTTCTATACAAACCTGGACGCGCAAAAGCTTTGAAACATTTTCTGGAATACGAATTTATTTTTCAAACGGATCAATTCCGAAGTTTATATGAAGATCAAGCTAGAGCAAATATTGAAAAAGAGATTTCTTTATTAACAACGTAAACGCGTGAGGGATGGGAACGGCATCCTTTTGTGGTCTCGTTTTTTTTACGAGACCACAAAAGATATAGTGGACAGCCCGACCCGGAGGGACACGCCCATAATATACTAGGAGAAATTAATCTCGCAAAGACGCTAAGGCGCAAAGTTTTTTTAATTCAAAGAGTATTAAGATTTGTTTCACGCAGATTTTACAGATTTGAGCAGATCTAAAAAGATTTTTTTTATTAATTCTGCTAAATCTGCATAAATCTTTTTTAATCTGCGTGAAACAAAAAAAATTGCGCCTTCGCGACTTTGCGAGCAAAAACAACACAACGTATGTCACAAAACAAAAACGCCCTAATCCGCTACAAAACCATCGACAAATGTCTGCAGAATAAATACAGGCAATGGACATTGGAAGATTTAATCGAATGCTGTTCTCAGGCTTTAGAAGAATATGAAGGACGCAAAATTCCGATTAGCAAGCGAACCATTCAGATGGATATTCAGATGATGCGCAGCGAGAAACTGGGTTATAATGCACCAATCGTAGTTTACGATAAAAAATATTATAAATACGACGATGAAGATTTTTCGATAACTGATATTCCGCTGACCGAAACGGATATGAATGTTTTGACCGAAACGGTTTCGATGCTGAAACAGTTTAAAGACTTCTCATTGTTTAGCGATGTTTCGGATATTTTACAACGACTGGAAGATAAAATCTATTCGGAGAAATCGCATACCAAACCTGTTATTTATCTGGATAAAAACGAAAACTTAAAAGGTCTTCATTATCTGGACGAAATCTATCAGGCGATCATCAAAAAAATGGTTTTGATTATTACCTATAAATCGTTTAAATCGAGAGAAGAAACCAAATTTCATTTTCATCCTTTTATTTTAAAGGAATTCAACAACCGCTGGTTTTTAATCGGAAAGAAAAAAGCATCACAACCTATTACAAATTTGGCTTTGGATAGAATCGTTTCTATCGATTACGATTTTAACCTTCCTTATATAGAAGAAGATTTTGATGCCGATACTTATTATCAAGATATTATAGGTGTAACGGTAAATTCTGGTTTACAGCCGAGACGCATCGAACTTTGGATTGACGCTTCAAATGCACCTTATGTAATTACGAAGCCACTGCATCATTCGCAGAAATTAATTAAAGAAAATGAGGATCACAGTATTATTGTACAGCTTTTTATTTCTCCTAATTATGAAATGGAAAGATTGTTACTGGGTTTTGGCGATTCCATTGAAATTTTGCGTCCTGAATATTTACGAAATCGTATGCGAAAGATTCTTCAAAACGCAATTTTGAGATACGAACCAAAAGACAATACTGAATTAAATACATGATTTTTTGAATTATCCAGAATTAAAACCAATATAAATACTGCAAAGATATTTTTAAGCTGTTTAAATTGTTAAAATTTCAAAAAAGAATAGTATATTTCAAAATAAATAAACCACAAACCCCTATAAATCAAAGGGATTTTTTAACTAACCAAAAATTTATGAAAAAATAATATGCATGCATAGTATTTTTTGATTATATTTGAAATCGATATAGTTACCTATGAAAGACAAAACGATAGATTATATTTTGAGAGCAACATGGCAGGCTGTTTCAAGAATGTATAATGAAGAGGCTGCAAAATACGATGCGACAATGGCAACGGGATTTGCTCTGTTAAGTATTGACAAAGAAGAAGGAACTCCGTCAACGGCTTTGGGACCACGAATGGGAATGGAAGCTACAAGCCTTACGAGAACATTAAAATCTATGGAAGACAAAGGTTTGATTGTTCGCAAAAAAAATCCAAGCGACGGAAGAGGCGTTTTAATCTATCTGACTGAATTTGGAAAAGAAAAAAGAGAGCTTTCTAAAAACACGGTTTTGAAGTTTAATGAGACCGTTAGAAAACACGTATCAGACGAAAAGTTAAATCATTTTATTGAGGTTTCTGAAATCATTAATGAATTGATTCACGATAAAAATATTTTTAATCAAACAGAAAACGCAGAAAAGGAATAGTTTTTAAAGCTGTTCACTTTCTACCACAAACAAACAAGTAACAAATATGAAACGCACAATTAAAAAAGTTGCTGTAATTGGATCCGGAATTATGGGTTCAGGTATAGCTTGTCATTTTGCCAATATTGGTGTTGAAGTTTTACTGCTTGACATCGTACCGCGCGAGTTGACAGAAGCTGAAGCTAAAAAAGGATTAACGCTTGAAAGCAAAGCCGTTCGCAACCGTTTGGTAAATGACCATTTGGCGAACTCATTAAAATCGAAACCCTCTCCTATTTACAGTCAGAAATTTGCTAGCAGAATTACGACTGGAAATACAACAGACGATATGGCAAAAATTGCCAATGTAGATTGGATTATTGAAGTTGTAGTTGAACGTTTGGATGTTAAGAAATTAGTTTTCGAACAAATCGACAAATTCCGTAAACCGGGAACTTTGGTTACTTCAAATACTTCTGGTATTCCGATTCACTTTATGAGTGAAGGAAGAAGCGAAGATTTCCAACAACACTTCTGCGGAACACACTTTTTTAACCCTGCGCGTTACTTAAAATTATTTGAAATTATTCCGGGACCAAAAACTTCAAAAGAAGTATTAGATTTCTTAACCGATTACGGATCTAAATTCTTAGGAAAAACTTCGGTTGTTGCTAAAGATACTCCAGCGTTTATCGGAAACAGAATTGGTATTTACGGAATTCAGAGTTTATTCCATTTAGTTAAAGAAATGGGATTAACGATTGAAGAAGTGGATAAATTGACTGGTCCGGTAATTGGTCGTCCAAAATCGGCTACTTTCCGTACGGTTGACGTTGTTGGATTGGATACTTTGGTACACGTTGCCAACGGTATTTATGAAAACTGCCCGAACGACGAGCAACATGAATTATTCAAACTTCCGGATTTCATCAACAAAATGATGGAAAACAACTGGCTTGGTTCTAAAACTGGTCAGGGATTTTATAAAAAAGTAGATAAAGATATTCTTTCTTTAGACTTAGATACATTAGAATACCGCGCTGCAAAAAAAGCAAATTTTGCAACGCTTGAATTAACTAAAACTATCGATAAACCAATTAATCGTTTTAAAGTTTTAGTAAAAGGAACAGACAAAGCGGGAGAATTCTACAGAAAAAGCTTCGCTGGAATGTTTGCTTATGTTTCAAACAGAATTCCTGAAATATCAGACGAATTATACAAAATTGACGATGCCATGAAAGCTGGTTTTGGATGGGAAAATGGTCCATTCGAAATCTGGGATGCTATCGGCGTTGCCAAAGGAATTGAAATCATGAAAGCTGAAGGTTTAGAGCCTGCTGCATGGGTAAATGAAATGCTGGCTTCTGGAAGCGACAGTTTCTATACGGTTAAAGAAGGTGCTACGTATTTCTACAATATTCCGACAAAATCTCAAACTAAAGTTCCTGGACAAGATTCATTCATTATTCTGAACAACATTCGTGAAAGCAAAAAAGTCTGGAGTAATTCCGGAGCAGTCATTCAGGATTTAGGAGACGGAATCTTAAACTTAGAATTCCAATCTAAAATGAATACTATTGGCGGTGATGTACTTTCTGCGATCAATAAAGCAATTGAATTAGCTGAAAAAGAGCACCAAGGTTTAGTTATAGGAAACCAAGCAGCTAATTTCTCTGTTGGAGCTAATATCGGAATGATTTTCATGATGGCTGTTGAGCAGGAATATGACGAATTGAATATGGCAATTAAATTGTTCCAAGACACTATGATGCGTGTTCGTTACTCTTCAATTCCAGTTGTTGTTGCGCCTCACGGAATGACTTTCGGTGGTGGATGCGAAATGAGCTTACATGCTGATAAAGTTGTAGCTGCAGCAGAAACTTATATGGGATTGGTTGAATTTGGAGTTGGTGTAATTCCTGGTGGTGGTGGTTCTAAAGAATTGACTTTAAGAGCTTCTGACTTATTCCGCAAAAACGATGTGGAGCTGAATGTTCTTCAAGAGTATTTCTTAACTATCGCCATGGCTAAAGTTTCGACTTCTGGTTACGAAGCTTTTGATACTGGATTATTACAGCACGGAAAAGATATTATCGTAGTAAACAAAGATCGTCAGATTGCTGAAGCTAAAAAGCATGCGTTGTTAATGGCAGAAGCTGGATATACACAGCCAATTAGAAGAACAGATATTAAAGTTCTTGGAAAACAAGCTTTAGGAATGTTCTTAGTTGGAACCGATCAAATGGAAGCTGGAAAATACATCTCTGAGCACGATAAGAAAATCGCTAACAAACTGGCTTACGTAATGGCTGGTGGTGATTTATCTGAAGCGACTTTAGTTTCTGAACAATATTTATTAGATATCGAAAGAGAAGCTTTCTTGAGTTTATGTACAGAACGTAAGACTTTGGAGAGAATCCAATATATGTTAACTAAAGGAAAACCGCTTCGTAATTAGAAAATAGATGAAAGATGCAAGAAGCAAGATTTCAAAACAGAGTTTTGTCTTTTATCTTGCTTCTTGCTTCTACTAAATCTTAAAAAACAAAAACAAATGAAAACAGCATATATAGTTAAAGCTTACCGTACAGCGGTAGGAAAAGCACCAAAAGGAGTTTTTAGATTCAAACGTCCTGATGAATTAGCTGCAGAAACCATTCAGTTTATGATGAATGAACTGCCTGATTTTGACAAAAAACGCATCGACGACGTTATGGTTGGAAATGCAATGCCTGAGGCAGAACAAGGACTTAACGTTGGTCGTTTAATCTCTTTGATGGGATTAAAAGTTGAAGACGTTCCCGGAGTTACTGTAAATCGTTACTGTGCTTCTGGATTGGAAACAATCGGAATGGCGACTGCTAAAATCCAGTCTGGAATGGCAGATTGTATCATCGCTGGTGGTGCAGAAAGTATGAGTTATATTCCGATGGGAGGTTACAAACCAACTCCGGATTATAAAGTTGCGGCTGCAGGTCACGAAGATTACTATTGGGGAATGGGTTTAACTGCCGAAGCGGTAGCAAAACAATACAACGTTTCGAGAGCAGATCAGGATGAGTTTGCTTACAATTCTCATATGAAAGCTTTGAAAGCGCAAGCAGAAGGAAAATTTGACAAACAAATCGTTCCAATTACTGTTGAGCAGACTTTTATCAATGAAAATGGTAAAAAAGAAACGAAATCATACGTAGTAAATAAAGACGAAGGACCAAGAGCCGGGACTTCTATTGAAGCATTAGCAGGTTTAAAACCGGTTTTCGCTGCTGACGGAAGCGTAACGGCTGGTAACTCTTCTCAAATGAGTGACGGTGCAGCTTTCGTTTTAATCATGAGCGAAGACATGGTAAAAGAATTAAACCTTGAGCCAATCGCTAGATTAGTAAACTTTGCTTCTTCTGGAGTGGAACCAAGAATTATGGGTATAGGTCCAGTAAAAGCTATTCCAAAAGCATTGAAACAAGCTGGATTAACTTTAAATGATATCGAGCTAATTGAGTTAAACGAGGCATTTGCTTCTCAGGCTTTAGCCGTTACTCGTGAGTTAGGTTTAAACCCAGATATCGTAAACGTAAACGGTGGCGCAATTTCGTTAGGTCACCCTCTGGGATGTACAGGTGCGAAACTTTCAGTTCAGTTATTTGATGAGATGAAACGTCGTGGAAACAAATACGGAATCGTAAGTATGTGTGTTGGAACTGGACAAGGAAGTGCTGGTATTTACGAGGTTCTTTAAGACTTTTTTAGAGGAAAGAGACAAGAGACAAGATTTAACTTTTTGAATATTGGTATTTGGGAAACGAATAATAAAGTAGTAAAAAACTTACTTTTATTTATTTTTCTTAACTTGCGTCAAAAACATGAGACACAATTTTAAGAATTTAAAAATTTGGCTTTTAGCTATGGAAATTACAAATGACATCTATAAACTAACAGCAACTTTTCCTAAATCAGAAATTTACAGTTTATCAAATCAAATGAATCGATGCTCTGTCTCGATGCCTTCTAATATTGCAGAAGGATCTAATAGAGGAAATAAACATTTTCAACATTATTTGAATATCAGTTTAGGATCTTCATTTGAATTACAGACACAACTGTTGATAGCTTGTCAAAATTCCTATTTAACAAAAGAAAAAACAGAAGAAATAGAAAACAAAATAATTGAATTTCAAAAGATGACAACAGGTTTTATAAATAAGTTAGATTAAAATCTTGCTTCTTGCTTCTTGCATCTTTTAGCTAAACAAAAAAAAACATAAGTCATGAGCGACAAAACAAGAGGAGGTCAATTCCTAGTAAAAGAAACAAAATGCGAAGACATCTTCACTCCAGAAGATTTCTCGGAAGAGCAGTTAATGATGCGTGACTCTGTAAAAGAGTTCGTAGACAAAGAATTATGGGCACATAAAGATCGTTTTGAGAAAAAAGATTATGCGTATACAGAATCATCTATGCGTAAAGCGGGTGAATTAGGACTTCTTGGAGTTGCAGTTCCAGAAGAATACGGTGGATTAGGAATGGGATTCGTATCAACCATGTTGGTTTGTGACTACATTTCTGGCGCAACTGGTTCTTTCTCAACGGCTTTTGGTGCACACACAGGAATTGGTACAATGCCAATTACACTTTACGGTACTGAAGAGCAAAAGAAAAAATACGTTCCGAAATTGGCTTCTGGAGAATGGTTTGGAGCTTATTGCTTAACGGAACCAGGTGCAGGATCTGATGCCAACTCAGGAAAAACAAAAGCGGTTTTGTCTGAAGACGGAACGCATTATTTAATCACTGGTCAGAAAATGTGGATTTCGAATGCAGGTTTCTGCAGCGTTTTCATTGTTTTTGCCAGAATTGGAGATGATAAAAACATTACAGGTTTCATCGTAGAAAACGATCCTTCAAACGGAATTTCTATGAATGAAGAAGAGCATAAATTAGGAATCCGTGCTTCTTCTACTCGTCAGGTTTTCTTCAACGAAACAAAAGTTCCAGTTGAAAACATGTTATCTGAAAGAGGAAACGGTTTCAAAATCGCTATGAATGCTTTGAATGTTGGTCGTATTAAACTGGCTGCGGCTTGTTTAGATGCACAAAGAAGAGTTACTTCTGGAGCTGTAAAATACGCTAACGAAAGAATTCAGTTCAATACTTCTATTGCATCTTTTGGAGCTATCCGTTCTAAATTAGCTGAAATGGCTACAAATGCATACGCTGGAGAAAGTGCTTCTTACCGTGCTGCAAAAGACATCGAAGACAGAATCGCTGCTCGTGAAGCGGAAGGAACTTCTCACCAAGAAGCTGAATTAAAAGGTGTTGAAGAATATGCAATCGAGTGTTCTATCTTGAAAGTTGCGGTTTCTGAGGACGTTCAAAACTGTTCTGACGAAGGAATTCAAGTTTTTGGTGGAATGGGATTCTCTGAAGACACTCCAATGGAAAGTGCTTGGAGAGATGCTCGTATCGCTCGTATTTACGAAGGAACAAACGAAATCAACAGAATGCTTTCTGTAGGTATGTTGATCAAAAAAGCAATGAAAGGACACGTTGATTTACTTGGACCAGCAATGAAAGTTCAGGAAGAATTAATGGGAATTCCATCTTTTGATACTCCAGATTTCTCTGAATTATTCTCAGAAGAAAAAGTAATCGTGGCTAACTTGAAAAAAGTTTTCTTAATGGTTGCTGGAAGCGCTGTTCAAAAATACGGACCGGATTTAGATTCTCACCAACAGTTATTAATGGCTGCTGCTGATATCTTAATCGAAATCTACATGGCTGAAAGTACAATCTTGAGAACAGAGAAATTAGCTAAATCTCAAGGTGAAGATAAAGTTCAAGAGCAAATTGCTATGGCAAAATTATACTTGTACAAAGCAGTTGATATTGTAAACTTGAGAGGAAAAGAAGGAATTGCTTCTTTCTCTGAAGGAGACGAACAGCGTATGATGTTAATGGGACTTAAACGTTTCACTAAATACACTAACCTGCCAAATGTTGTGGCATTGAGAGAAAAAATCGCAGAAAAATTAGTTGCAGAAAATTCATACTGCTTCTAACGTAAAAATAGTTTTTAGCTTTTAATTTGTTTAAGCCCGCGCAAGTCCGAAACTGTGCGGGCTTATTTTTTTTTCTTTTTTTTTAAACCATATAAGTGATGTAAGTTAATATTAAAGTTTGTGTGTCGATTAAATTGCTAGGTCTATTTTAACCGCAAAGGGCGCAAAGGATTTTTTTGTTTAGGGTATACTTTATGCGCCTACATAAAATCTATAAGTAAAAATACTTTGCACTCTTTGCGGTAAAAAAAAACTTATATCACTTATATGGTTTAAAATTCAGTCCGCAATATTTTTGCATCGATTTGCAAAAAATTCGTTAAAATTGTATTTTAAGGTTATCTGTAATAGCGAATATCAAATTTATACTTTACTTTTAGCATTCTAAAAAACTAAAAACAACATAATATGAAAAAAATTAACCTAATTGCTCTTTTCTTTTTGTGTCTGGCAAGCTGCAATATTTTTGCACAGAAAAACAAAAAAATGGACATTATTGCTTATTACACAGGTGATGCTGATTTAATTGACAAATATGAAGTCAATAAGTTAAACCAGATCATATTTAGCTTTTGCCATTTAAAAGACGGAAAACTAACGGTAGATTCTCCTAAAGATTCTATTACGATTAAAAAATTAGTTTCGCTTAAAGCGAAAAATCCACAATTAAAAATTATCGTTTCTCTTGGCGGATGGGGTGGCTGCGAACCATGTTCTCAAGCTTTTTCTACTGCTGAAGGACGTTTGAAATTTGCAAAATCAGTAAAAGCATTAAGTGATTCTTATAAAGTTGATGGTTTAGATTTAGACTGGGAATATCCATCAATTGAGGGACTTCCTGGGCATTTATACCAACCTGCTGACAAACCTAACTTTACTGAATTGATCAAAATATTACGTTCTACTTTAGGCAAAAAATATGAATTGAGTTTTGCTGCAGGAGGTTTCCAAAAATGTTTAGACGAATCTATCGACTGGAAAGCGGTTGCTCCTTTTGTAAATCTTATTAATATTATGAGTTACGATTTAGTAAACGGATATTCAAAAGTTACAGGACATCATACTCCATTATACAGCACAAATCCAAAAGAAGAGTCTACAAATAGAGCTGTTGAGTTTTTATTAAAAGCAGGTGTTCCTGCTGAGAAATTAGTTATTGGAGGTGCATTTTATACTAGACAATGGAAAAATGTAGAAAACATCAACAATGGATTGTATCAAGCTGGTGAACACTTCCAAGGTGTTGACTTTAAAAACTATGCTACAACCTATACAGAAGCAAACGGCTGGAAATATTTTTACGACGAAAAAGCACAAGCTCCATATTGGTACAATGCTAGCACAAAAACTTTTGCAACATCAGATGACTTAAGATCGATTAAAGCTAAAGCAGAATATGTTAAAGCTAAAAAACTAGGCGGAATCATGTTCTGGGAACTTACTTTAGACAGTTTCCACGACGGAATGGTAAATGAGATTTACAAAGTAAAAACAGAGAAGTAATAAAAAAACGGGAATCATTTTGATTCCCGTTTTATTTTATAGATACTATCTGATTATTGTACCTTACTCTTATCCATTTCTCCAATAAACGGAATGGCTTCTAAAATTTCGCTTCTAATGATCGTCTGAAGATACACTTCAAGCTGGATAAACTTCGCAGCATTTATAGAACCAATTGCTTTTTTTGCCTGATTATACGTTTTAGAATAAAGCTTCTCATAATCAATATGATTTTTTAGAGTAGCTTTAGCCAATTCGTCCGCTTTTGCATCGGTTAGCGTTTCGTAATTTGCTGCATAATCATTTATCAGTTGAAACTTCGTCTGGCCTAAAGCTTTACGAGAGGTTTCGTAATTATCATAAACTTTAGTAAAAGCTGTGGCTTGTGCGTCAGATAAATTCATGTACTGTTTTACCAGTTCGCTTTTAGATTTTCCATACACACTTTGTACCACTTCTAAATCTTCTTTATAAGAAGACTGCGCATAAGATGAAAACGAGGCTGCCGCCATGATAAGAATAAGACTTAATTTTTTCATAGTTTTAATTTTAAATTTGTTTTTAAAAATATATGCATACTCAAATATACTGATTTTAAACACATTAACCCACTAGCAAATTTTAAAAAAATGAATATTGATAAACGGCAGACAAGGCATAATAGTTTAATCCGTTATTGGTATAAGCCCCGATATGATATTGCAATCTAACTGACTGGCCTTTTGCAATTGGAGTAGAAAAAGTTCCTCCTACACGCCAGTTATCGATTTGACTGTCTTCTTCGACGCCGTCAGTAATTGTTTTTCCTCCAAAAAACCAAGTAGTATTAAATCCAATCCACATATGATTTTTAAAATAATAACTTGCATGGCCTTGCAAACTATAGGTAGATTTCTGCTCTAACTTTTTCCCCATGAAGTCGTTATTATCGGTATAAAACCAAACTCCAGCATAAGCTTCGGCATATACATGCGTAAATCGTTTAGAAACTCCAATTTCTGGTTTAAATCCCCAACGGTTTGTACCTATATTAACCTGCTTGTCATCATAATATTTTCCTGTGGGAATAGAAGTCACTAGACTGACTCCTAAAATAGTCTTTTGTTCAAAACTCCTAAATTCAGCTTTATCAAGTGCTGGAGAACCCAGTAAATTTATTCCAAAACGAATTTTCATATCTGCAAAACCTGTTCTCGATCCTGTTAGAACATCTCCATTTGTTCTGGTCTGCGAGCCATCCATAAAAGAATAAGGAAGTACAATCTGCACACGCGCCAGTTTATTGGCTAAACCAAATGTTCGAATATAATTGACTGCAAAATTATGGCTATGAAGGGTAAAATCTGTAATTGGAAGCGAAGGGTCTGTTAACACATTGCCATTCATAAAAACATATCCGGCCGCGACAACATTCAAATCTTTTACCACATTTGCATACACTCTCGGTTCTAAATCCTGACCGTAATTTAAAAAAATCCCTAAAAAGAAAACTAAAACAAATTGCAACATACTATAATTTAACCTAGAAATCTTTTTTTGCATATGAAGGGAAATAATTAGACATCAAACAAATAAACAGTTCTACATTTTATTCTTTAGTTTTTGGGGCATAAATTATTCCATCGTAATTAATTGGCGCCCTATTATTGCTATTGACAGAAAGGGTAGCGCTTCCGTTATAAAAAATAGAAAACATTAAATCGTAAACATCCGTTTTTCCTCTTACGGTTGCTTTCAGCATTGTACTATTCTTTTTATTTTCAACCTTAATGTTTTGTGGTTTGCCTTCAAATTTTATTCCGCCATCGGTGCTATATCCAATATTATAACCTCGCCCGAAAAATGGCAGATCGCATGTTACAGTATCCGCTTTAAACTTTAAAAAATAAGTATTATAATCCAGCTGTATCAATCTTCCGCCTTGTGGAGTTGTTTTTTGAGCTTCAAAAACAAAATTCTGAGCATCTAGAAGTGCTTTAATTTCATTTTGCTTTTTTAGCTCTCTTTCTTGCTTGAGTTCTTTTTTTGTTTTTTCCTGTGCCGTAATTGAAAAATTAAAGACACTTACTAAAAATACCAAAAGAGATGCTACCGTTTTCATAATGTCACTTTTTAGTAAAACGCATCATTGCAATGTCGCCAGAAATAAAATTGAGCGTTTTTCCATCATCAGTAATATCGTATGAGGTAATTTTCTGCAGTGTACTCATATAAATCTGTTCGCCCTGACCATTAAGACACATCATTTTAGTTACTGCCATAGGCTGTGTAAAGTCGATTTTGTTTCCTGTAACATTCAGTTTTCCTGTGTATGAGTTACAGCTGTTGTTACCAGAAACCCTATTTTCTTTTGTATCAAAAGTTATATTAGGTTTTTTATTCGGATACAATCCATCAAAAGCAATTCGCGGGCCCGAAATATAATTCAGCTCCCAAGTTCCATCCAGTTTCGAAACTGAATCTACTTTTTTACACTTACAGGAAATTAAAAACAAACTAAAAAATACGAGGGTAAGAATCTTTTTCATCATAACATTAAGGATTAAATGTGAACGAATTAGATAAATGGTTTTCAGAAATTATTCGTTAAAAACCTTTACGAATTTAAACAATATTTTCGGTTTTTAACTCAATCGGTATCAAATTATAACGTATAGTTTGACTTTTTTTTAACTTTTTGAGTCAATCAATTCGGTTATTTTATGTTAAATTTACTTAATCTTTAACTAAAATGCCCGTAGACATGAAAAAACTAATTGTTTCTTTCGCTATAATCTCAGCCTTAATAATTGGCTGTAAGACCAATACAAAATCAAACGATGCAAAAACATTAACTGTTGCATTAGAACCAAAAAGCAATAGTAAAGTTGCCGGAACCGCTACTTTTGTTGAGAAAAACGGTAAAGTAACTTTTACAGCAAAAATAACAGGATTAGAACCTGGAGTTCATGCCATCCACATTCACGAAAAAGCAGATTGTACTGCTGCCGACGGAAGTTCTGCTGGAGGTCACTGGAATCCAACTTTCAAAAAACATGGAAAATGGGGAGTTGCAGAATATCATAAAGGTGATATCGGAAACTTTACCGCTGATGCAAAAGGTAACGGAACGATAACTTTGACAACAGACGAATGGTGCGTAGGTTGTGGAGATTCTAACAAAGACGTTCTTGGCAAAGGTTTAATTGTACATTCAGGTGCAGATGATTTTACCACTCAGCCAACTGGAAATGCCGGTGGAAGAGTTGCTTGCGCAGGAATCATTAAATAAGAAAAACTGAGATAACCACTATTTTTAACAAAATCTAGTGGTTATTTCATTTTAAAATGAATTCTAAAACAAGAAAAAGGCATAGCTTTGCATCAGCAAAATTAAGTCCATGATTAACCCATCAGCACCAGGCTGGATCGATAAGTTTTTTAGTGAACAGAAGTTTTCAGAAGCTATTCCTTTTGAAACTGTAGATTCGTTTTACTATAAAGTAAGAGAAACGGGATTTATCTACGGGCATATTATTGCTATAGATTCTCAAATTCCGATTTCGATAAACGGCTGGTTTAAAACCGAAATTTCTAAAGTAGCCTTACTTAACACACTCTATCATGTCTTTTGTTTAGAGAAAAGAAATTCGGAACCCAAAAATTTTATTTCAGAAGTTTTAAAGTTTTACAAACAGATGAATCCAGAAGGATTTAATTTGTTCAAGATTTTATTGCCGAAAGACACTCCTTCTCTATCACTGGAAAATATTATTGACCAGAGGGTTCAAACCAATGACAGTATCATCAGCAAGAATTTTTCGCATTTAGTAACCAATGCTTTATTGTTTATTGATGTTTTGGCTTTCAGACAATATTTGGAACATGGAGAAATTCCTGAAAAATATTTAAAGAGAATTGAAGAAACTGTTCTAGGAATTGTGGGTCTGGCTTTAAAAACCAAAACATCTAAATCTCAGCATGACGATCTTTTAATCAAACTTTTTGAAGCTTCTATACGTTATTCAAAATTTTCAAAAGTTACCGTTGAAACTTTAGAAACGCTAAATCTAGGTTACTTTACCAATAAACTTGAACAATTTTATTTACTTGATATGGCCGGAATGGCTTTATGGAGTGATGGAGTTGTCGAAAATGAAGAATCATATTTCTTATATTCCTTAGGCTCGACTATGGGCGTTTCTGACGATTTTGTAACTAAAAGCATGGATACGACCAATACTTTTATTACAACACATAAAAAAAAGATTCCGTATTTTAATTATTCGAATCCTGTCAAGCATTTCTATGATCAAATGACGCATAGCGTTGTCAAACTGATTATTAGAAACAAAAACAGATTGATTAAAGAAATTGTTCAAAGTAAAGAATTAATGGTTTTGCTGGCTTATTCTACAACGAGAGATTTGGATGCAAAAGAAAAGAAGAAAGTCAAAAAACAGCTTTTGGACATTTGTAAAACCATTCCGTCGTTAACGATATTTTTGCTTCCAGGCGGAAGTTTGCTGCTGCCGATATTAATTAAGTTTATCCCAACAATGCTGCCATCGGCATTTAATGAGAATTTAGACGAAAATGAATAAAAAAAATCGCCCTTTATAGAGGGCGATTTTTTTATCTAAACTATTAAAGATCTAATTGGTAAACTTCATCAAGCTCATCATTAGAAGCAATATTCACATTTAAGTCTGTTACAAAACCAGAATTTAATCCGTAAACCCATCCGTGAAGCATTAAATCTTGACCATTTTTCCAAGCATTCTGCACGATAGATGTTTTGGCTAAGTTGTAAACTTGTTCTTTGGTATTAATTTCAACAAAAGCATTAAAACGTTCTGTTTCATCTTCGATTGAATTTAAATATTTATCATGCAAACGATATTCATCTTTAATATGACGAAGCCAGTTGTCGATAATTCCAACAGATTGATGCCCCATTGCTGCTTTTACACCACCACATCCGTAGTGTCCGCATACAATAACATGTTTTACTTTTAAAACGTTTACAGCATAATCCAAAACACTTAACATGTTCATATCAGAGTGCACCACCATGTTTGCGATATTACGGTGAACAAAAACTTCACCTGGCTTTGCACCAACAATTTCGTTTGCAGGAACACGGCTATCAGAACATCCAATCCATAATAATGGTGGCTGCTGCCCTTTTGCCAAATCAGCAAAATAATTAGGATCTTTTGCTAATGAAGTTTCAACCCACTTTTTATTGTTTTCTAATAACTGCTCATAAAATTTTCTCATTTTTTTTATTTTTTGTTTGGTAATTCTCCTTCTTAAGAATGTCTCAAATAAAGAACTTGATGTAAAGTTACCTAAATTTTGACATTTCTAAGGCCTTAAAAATACCTAATTTTAATTATTCTTCTCTAACAACTTCTTTTTTAACCACTTCTCTTTTGGCAACATCATAATAATGTTCAATAGTAACATGATTGTGATTTTCGGGTGTATTTTCAAGTTCGTAAGCTTCTTTAAAGCCTTTAAGCTTCACTTTGATATTTTCATCAAGAGCACGTGTTTCTTTAAATTCGCGAATCAAATCTAAAACGTCATGCGAAATGTATTCCGTATCATGAGCATTAATGATAACTTTAGAATTTTCTGGAATTTCAGCCAAAGTTTGTTTGATTGCCGCTTTATTTAAAAACGAAACTTCTTGCGCTAAATCAATATGAATGATGTCGCCATCTTCATATTCCTCTTTCTTGAAAATATAAGCTCTTTTTAAGTTTCCTCTCAAAACGAAAATAATACTGATAACAATTCCCAACGCAACACCTTTTAGCAAATCTGTCGCAACGACAAAGACCAAAGTTGCAATAAAAGGGACAAACTGGTATTTCCCCTTTTTCCAGAAATGCATAAAGGCTGCTGGTTTTGCTAATTTATATCCGACCAAAATCAAAACAGTCGCCAATGTTGCCAATGGAATTTTGTTCAGAATAACTGGAATCGACAATACACTTATTAATAAAAGAATACCGTGAATAATAGCAGACAATTTAGATTTTGCACCTGCATTATTGTTGGCAGAAGATCTTACAACTACAGATGTCATTGGCAAGCCTCCTAAAAGAGAGCTTATAATATTACCAACACCTTGTGCTCTAAGCTCTACATTGGTATTCGTGTAACGCTTTTGCACATCCATTCTATCAGTAGCTTCAATACATAAAAGCGTTTCAATAGAAGCGACAATGGCAATCGTAACACCCACTACCCAAACTTGCGGATTTGTAACAGCAGTGAAGTCTGGGGTAATTATAATCGATTTAAAATCATCAAAAGATTTTGGAACTGGCAAAGAAACCAAATGTTCTTTTGCAATTGCCAAAGTGCTTCCTGTAGATAAAAATATCTCATTCAAAATGACACCAGCAATAACAGCAACAAGTGCTCCCGGAACCAATTTTATTCTTTTTAAAAATGGAACTTTATCCCAAGCTAATAAAATGACCAATGAAACCGCAGATACTACTACAGCTCCTAAGTGGATATGATTTAAAATATCAAACAGAAACGAAAAAGTATTACTTCCATCGTTTTGAACAAAAGCTTGATCTCCTTCGAAATCAGCATCATAACCAAAAGCGTGCGGTATTTGCTTTAAGATGATAATGATTCCGATACCAGCTAACATTCCCTCAATTACGTTTGTCGGAAAATAATTCGATATACTTCCAGCTTTTAAAAATCCTAATGCTAATTGAATTAATCCAGCAATAAAAACAGACATTAAAAATACATCGAAAGCTCCTAAATCGGTAATAGCGGTTAAAATAATAGCTGTTAACCCAGCAGCTGGACCTGATACACTAATATGTGACTGGCTTAAATATCCTACAACGATACCACCCACTATACCAGCAATAATTCCAGAAAATAATGGTGCTCCAGAAGCCATTGCAATACCTAAACACAACGGAAGAGCCACCAAGAAAACCACTAAACCTGAAGCAAAATCAGATTTAAGGTTGGCAAAAAGATTGATTTTTTTTGTCATAATATAATACTAAAAAAATTATTCATTAAAGATTTACCCCATCTCGATAGAAATGAGGCCAAAGTTCGAAATAATCGGAAGTATTATGCTACGTTAGGTGGTGGAGCAAATATGCTCGGAGAGATATTATCTAATTTGACAATGTTTTCAGAAATGATCGTTTTTTTCTCGATGTAAACCGGAATCAAAACTTCATGTTCTAAAATAGTGGGATGAACTACATTTTTAAGTTCTTTGTGCACTTCTTCTTCAGCAATGCTAAAAGATATAGCCGTATTGTTCCCTTTCTTTATCGCCTGAACAATTGTCGGGGTCGATAAGAAGGCAATAAATATGAATAATAATATGCGGGCTACAAATTTCATCAAAGCAAAAATAGCGTTAAACAAATAAAATCAAAGAGATTTTTATAGAAATTTAACACAAACAAAAAAGCAGAATGGAATTTTTACCCCATTCTGCTTATAATTTATTAAAAAACAATAGTTTATAACGTTTCTTCTAACCAAGCATTCATCATCCAAATTGTTTTTTCTTGCTCAGAAATGAAGTCACTCATCATAGAATTGGTTCCTTCATCATTAATTTCATCCGATTTGTTCAATATTTCTCTTTCAATTTTTAATAAATCTGATAAAGAATGAACGATTAAATGAACTGCCTTTTCATCGTTAGAAATATTTTTTCCAACCGTTAATTTATTGTTTTGAATATAATCTTCAAAAGTATGCAGAGGAGTTCCACCAATTGTTAAAACTCTTTCGGCTATCATATCTATTTTTAATTGTGCATCTGTATATAATTCTTCGAATTTTACGTGTAAGTCAAAGAAACGCTTTCCGCGAATGTTCCAGTGGATACCTCTTAAGTTTTGGTAATAAACTTGAAAATTTGATAATAATACATTCAGTTCTTTTACTAACAATTCTGATTCTTTTACAGGCAATCCTAAAATATTTGTCTTCATAATCTATTTTTTTACACTAATTTACTACAAATTTAGAGTAACTTTACTAAAATAAACATAAATAAAAATTATATTTTCTTATTTTTGCATCACAAATTACTATCAACATGACTATAACTCAATTGCAATATGTGTTAGCGGTTGCTGAGCATAAAAACTTCACACTTGCTGCTGAAAAATGCTTCGTAACACAGCCGACTTTAAGTATGCAAATACAAAAAATTGAAGAAGAACTTAATATTTTAATTTTCGACAGAAGCAAAAAACCGATTCAGCTTACTGATATTGGTCAAAAAATTGTAAGCCAGGCAAAAAATATCGTAAACGAAGCCGATCGTATTAAAGATATTGTAGAACAGCAGAAAGGTTTTATTGGTGGAGAATTTCGTTTAGGAATTATTCCGACTATTATGCCAACACTTTTACCAATGTTCTTAAATAATTTCATTAAGAAATATCCAAAAGTAAAACTCTTAATTGAAGAGTTGAATACTGAAGAAATTATCCTGAAACTTAAAAACGGGCATTTGGATGCTGCCATCGCTGCAACACCGCTTGAAGACGAGAAAATCAAAGAGATTGTTTTGTATTTCGAACCTTTTGTAGCGTATATACCTGAAAACCACTCTAGTTTCCAGAAAGAAGAAATTGAAGTTGCCGATTTAAATCTAAATGAGATTCTTTTATTACAAGACGGACACTGCTTTAGAGACGGAATTTTAAATCTTTGCAAGACAGTTTCAGAATCTGACCAAACTAATTTTCAGATTGAAAGCGGAAGCTTTGAAACTCTTATAAAATTAGCCGACGAAGGTTTAGGCACAACGTTACTTCCGTACTTGCACACCTTAGATTTAAAAGAATCTGACAAACTGAAACTTCGTAATTTTAAGGAACCAAAACCAGCTCGAGAAGTAAGCTTGATTTACCCAAAAAGCGAATTAAAAATGCAAATCATTGACGCTCTACGATCTACAATTGCTGGCGTTGTAAAAGGTGCAATTGTTTTTCAGAACGTTCAAATTATTAGTCCTCTGCAGAAGAAATAACCCTTTGCGATTATTTTTATTAGCGCAAAGCACGCTAAGATATTTTATTAGTAGCCCAAGCAGGATCTATATATTAAGTTCGCAAAGCGATATCTAAACAAAGCTTTGCGAACTTTTTTCATTTTAATGATAACTCAAAAAAACTTTGCGCTCTTTGCGGTTAGTTTTTTAACGCAAAGTGCTCTAAGGTTCTTTTATATACTTTGAGTGTATTTTAAGTTCACAAAGCTGTGGGTTTATTTTTGACCGCAGAGTACGCGGACAATTTTGCAGTACGTTTTTAATCTCGCAAAGTCGCGAAGGCGCAAAGTTTTTTCAGGAATATAAATAAATTTCACGCAGATTTGAAAAGATTATTTATAAAATCCTTTTAGATCTGTATCCCGATAGCTATCGGGAGCGTAAAAAAAAACTCTGCGACTTTGCGACTTTGCGAGCAAATTCACAAACAACCTTATTCTCAAAGCTTTGCGAACTTTCATTTTAATGATAACTCAAAAAAAAAACTTCGCGACCTTTGCGAAAAAAACTTTGCGACCTTTGCGGTTAAACTTTTACACAAAACAAAAAACAAAGCACAATAAAAAAGGAGCCAAATTGGCTCCTTTTTTTATACTTTAATTAGCTGTAGACTTTGTTTTAATTCTGGTTTTCCGACTACGAAATTCAGTAACCACTCTTGCAATTGTTCCATTTCGTATGGTAACAGTGTTTTGATAGCTTTTTCTAGCTCTTTGCAGAAAAGTATCGGATCGAAACTAACTCTTTCAAGTATTGATTTCGTGTAATCAAACATCATTTTTGACATAATAAAATAAGATTTTCGGGGGTTATCTATTTTTTAAACTCGAGCCAAATTTAAAAAAATAACTAACATAAATTCTATTTTTAACTTATTATTTTAAAAACTTTAGCAACGAATACGTTTTCTTAAAACATATAAATCAATCTAGAATCGTTCTAAACAGTTCATTTTAAACGTTTTTAAAAGCTCGAAACATTTCTCGTTTTCCAGGAGGCCCCGCTAACTTTTCCACAGTAAAACCGACTTCGATCATGCTTCTTTTAACAACTCCGCGTGCTGCATAAGTAACAAGAACTCCATTCGGCTTTAAACTATTGTACATTTTCTGAAAAATTTCGGTACTCCATAGCTCCGGTTGCACTCTATATCCGAAGGCGTCAAAGTAAATCAAATCAAAAATTTCTAAATCGTTTATTTCGTGAAAAAATTGTTTCCTTTTGGTTAACGAGAAACGGCTGCTAATTTCTGCTTTTTCATCCCATGCCGTTTTATGCATTTTTTCAAAAATGTTATGATATTCCAATGCTTCTAGTTCTTCGGCATAATTCATTTCTAAAATTTCATTCGGATCAACAGGATACGCTTCAACCCCAACATAATCTATATTTTGCTCTTTTCTAACCGATTCTAAAAAGGTAATAAAAGCATTTAATCCAGTTCCAAAACCTATTTCTAATATGCTTAAAGGATTCTCAAATAATGAAAGCCCATTTTTTATAAAAACATGCTTTGCTTCCTGAATTGCACCATGTTTAGAATGATAACATTCGTCCCATTCTGGCAAACGAATTGTTGTTGAGCCGTCTAGCGTTTTAATTATTTCTCTTTTCACCTTTTTAAGAATTTAACAACGGCTTTTTATTGATTTTCAAGCCATTTTAATATTCAAATTTAGTCAAAACAAATGCGTAAAGCCTTAAAAATCGATACTTTTTTCATAAAATCTTTATAAAAATCAATTAAATATTTGAGTTTATTATAGGATAAATAAATCTCAGTCAAATCAAGCAAATAATGAATTTTCGCTAAGTATTTTACATATTTTTACGTAATTTTGCATTCAATAAATTCCATTTTACACGATATCATCACTTTAAATCTTTGATAGTGAAAGATATCTCACAAAAAACTTACATAACTATGAGTACAACTCAAACGAGCAAAATTGAAATCATTAAAGCTACTTCTACAAAAATCAACGAGGTAGATTTTGACAACTTAAGTTTTGGTGCTGTATTTACAGACCATTTATTCGAATGCGATTTTAAAAACGGGCAATGGCAAAATCCTGTCATTAAGCCTTATGCTCCTATTTTGATGGATCCATCTTCAAAAGTCTTCCATTACGGACAAGCTATTTTTGAAGGAATGAAAGCTTATAAAGACGAAAGCAATGACATTTGGTTGTTTAGACCAGATGAAAACTACAAACGTTTTAATAGTTCTGCTGTTCGTATGGCAATGCCAGAAATTCCAGAAGCTATTTTTATGGATGGTTTAAATGAATTATTGAAAATTGACCAAGAATGGATTCAGAGAGGAAATGGAGCTAGTATGTACATCCGTCCTTTTATGATTGCGACAGGTCCTGGAGTTATCGCAAATCCTTCTGACGAATATAAATTTATGATTTTACTTTCTCCTGCAAAAGCATATTATGGAGGCGAAGTAAAAGTAATTATTGCTGAACATTACAGTAGAGCTGCAAATGGTGGAATCGGAGCGGCAAAAGCTGCCGGAAACTACGCTGCGCAGTTTTACCCAACTAACTTGGCAAACAAAGATGGTTTTCAACAAGTTATTTGGACAGATGATGCAACGCACACCAAACTTGAAGAAGCGGGAACAATGAACGTTTTCTTCAGAATTAACGACACTTTACTAACAGCTCCAACAAGCGAAAGAATTTTGGATGGTGTTACTAGAAAAAGTTTGATTGCAATGGCTGAAAAAGAAGGTTTAAAAGTAGAAGTTCGTCCAGTAATTGTTTCAGAATTGGTTGAAGCAGCTAAAAACGGATCTCTGAAAGAAATCTTCGGAGCTGGAACTGCAGCAGTTATCAGCGTTATCAAAGGATTCTCTTATAAAGACGAATATTTTGAAATGGCTCCAATTGAAAATTCGTATGCTTCTTTCTTAAAAGAGAAATTAACAAGTCTTCAAAATAAACTTTCTGAAGATACTTACGGATGGACAGTTAAAGTTCAATAATCCAAAACCCGATAATAAAAGAGAAACCCGATAAATTTAGTTTTATCGGGTTTTTTATTTGCTATTCTAATCGTAAGATAATATTTAACACATAGAAACACAGTTTTTTTTGATCCATAAAAGAGTCCAAAAGAAACTTGTTTTTAACACATAGCTATGTGTATTTATGCAAGTGAAACGCCTTTTACGCAATTTCCAAACTATGTTTCTATGTGTTTAAAAATTATTTTTTTTTATAATAATTTAGAAAAATCAGGTTTAAAATAATTCGGACCTTTCATTACTTTTCCATCTTCGCGATAAATTGGTTTTCCGTCTTCACCCAATTTACTCATATTACTGCGCTGAATTTCATCAAAAACAGCTTCAATTTTGTCTTGAAGACCGTGCTCGATAATTGTTCCGCACAAAATATACATCATATCTCCAAGTGCATCTGCAATTTCAACTAAATCATTATTTTGAACCGCTTCGTAATACTCTTCATTTTCTTCTTTCATTAAATTGTAGCGAAGTAATTTCTTCTCTGCTCCTACATCAGCCTTTGGCGTAGTGCTGTGGCCAATTTTAAAAGCAGTGTGAAATTCGGTTACGGCGTCAAGTTGTTTTTTCATATAGTAGTTTTCTTTTTTTTGGCTAATTTAAGTCACTTTCGCATAAATATGAAAATTTATTAAACGAAATGAAAAGGCAATTTAGCAGCAAATCGTTTACAAATCTTTAAATTTGCTGAAAATTTTTATAACTATGTTTAGTCAAGGACAAATACTATTTGGAGTGTGTTTTTTTATTGCATTTGTAATCATTATGATTTTTGCTTATCGAAAAGATCTGAAATTACACAAAGTCTTCTACAAAGGAAATTACAAAGTACTCCTTGCTTTCCTTCTTTTTATTGTCCTTTTGTTTGTAATTAAAATATTTCTAAAAAGATAAATTATTCTGGTTGCAACAAAATAAAACCTAATAATTATGGGTTATTAGTAAGACTCATGATAAAATTTATAACTTTACCGAAACCAAACAATCTGCCATGAAAATTCTAAAGTATTTATTTCTTTTCGCCTTATTAAGTTTTGTCGCCCTTACTGTTTTTGTTGCTACACAAAAAGGAGATTTTTCTGTAGAAAGAAGTAAAGTTATCAATTCGCCGCGCACAACGGTTTATAACTACTTGAATGACTTTAGAAATTATGAAGATTTTGAATCATGGTCTGTAGAAGATCCTTCTATCAAAATGACATACGCTAATAAAACTAGCGGAAATGGCGCTTCATTTTATTGGGACGGTACTGATGGTAAAGGAAATGCTATTATTCTTAAAACAAAAGAAGGAGAAAGCATTGACCAAAAAATGCAATTTGACGGCACTGAAGCTGATGTAAATTGGACTTTAAAAGATACTCTTAACGGAAAAACAAAAGTTACTTGGAAAGGAAAAGGAACGATGAGTTTTCTATTTAAAATATACACTGCACTTCATGGAGGTTCTGACAGAGTTATCGGAACCATTTATGAAAAAAGTTTGGCTAATATTGACAAGAATTTAGATTACGAAACTAAAACTTATGCGGTTAAAGTAGATGGAGTGGTTAAGAAAACAGAAACTCCTTATATCAAACAGACTTTTACTAGCGAAATTGCCAAAGTAAATAAAAATGCTAGAATTGTAATTCCGAAGCTTATTCAGTTTAGCGAAACTAACGGATTGTCTGCAATGGGAAAACCGTTCATTATCTACCATACTTATGATACTAAAACTGGTTTAGCCAAAATTTCGATCTGTTTACCTATTAATAAAGAAATTTCAACCAGTTCTGGAAGTGATATCTTAGCAGGAAAGTTAAATGGTTTTGATGCTGTTAAAACAACTCTTAACGGAGACTACTCTCATAGAAACGAAGCAATTGCAAAAACAACAGCTTACATTAACAACGAAAAGATTATTCCAGATTTAAGCTGGTCACATCTTGAAATCCTGACGTTAAGCAAATTGGATGTAAAAGCTTCTTCAAAATTGGTTACTGAAATTTATTTCCCAATAAAACCAAAAGTAGTTCCTGTTACTGCCGAGCCTGCTTATACACCACAAAGTACGGGCGAAACTCCTAGTGAACCACATACCGAACAACCACGCACAGAGCCTGTAAAACGCAAACCTGCAGCACCAACGCCTGCTCCTGCGCAAACACCTGCTACACAAGAAGAAGATTCAGAATTTTAAATAATTTCAAAACGGCATTAAACCTTTTGCTTTAAATTCTGTCTAACTTCTATTAAAGAAAGTTTACAAAACAAAAAGTTTGATAGACGAGAAAGAATTTATAAAACAATTATTAACGCCTGAGACGCAAAATACTGCGTTTCAAAAACTCCTGTCTGATTATCAGAAACCTTTGTATTCTCATATTCGAAACATTGTTTTGAATCATGATGATGCCGACGATGTATTACAGAACACTTTTGTAAAAGTCTTTCAAAATCTTAAAAACTTTAAAGGAGAAAGTAAACTTTTTTCCTGGATGTACCGTATTGCTACGAATGAAGCTCTGACCTTTTTATCGCAAAAAGCTAAATTAAAAGGCATTACATCTGAAGACCTTCAAAATAAAACAATCGACAATTTAAAAGCCGATCTTTATTTTGACGGAGATGATATTCAGATCAAACTTCAAAAAGCAATTGTTACACTTCCAGAAAAACAGCAATTGGTTTTCAAAATGAAATATTTTGAAGAATTAAAATACGAAGAAATCGCAGATATTTTAGGAACATCTGTTGGAGCTTTAAAAGCCTCTTACCATCACGCAGTAAAAAAAATTGAATTATATGTTACATCAAATTAAACCTTTTGTAACTAAAACTATCTTATAAGTATTATGAAAACATTTAAATTAGAAAACGAACCCAAAATAAAATCTGGCTTTAAAACTCCAGAAAATTATTTTGATACTTTTCAAGAAAAGGTTTTACAGCAATTAAATGAAAAAGAAGTTAAGGTAATTCCTTTTTATAAACGCAAAAAAATCATTTCTCTGGCGGCCGCTGCAGTAATTGGTTTTGCATTATTAATTCCGATTGTAAATAATTATAGAGCCAATTCTAACGAACTGGACGAAGCTACTTTAGAAACTTATTTATCCTATCATTCCAATATCAGCCAATACGATTTAATACAAAACTTAGATGACAATGATATTGAAAAATTAGGCAACGATGTAACTTTAGAAGAGGAAACATTGGAAGATATTTTAGCTTCAAGTCCAAATATTGAACACCTAATTTCAGAACAAAATTAAATCAACTTAACTCAACAACTCAATAACTTAGCTTAACAATGAAAATAAAAAACATTTTACCGCTATTGCTATTTCTGACAAGTTTTTCAATTTTTGCACAAAATGGAAAAATTGATGAAAAGCGAGAAAAAATTAAAGCTTTTAAAGTGTCATTTTTAACAACAGAATTAGAATTGACTTCGACCGAAGCTGAAAAATTCTGGCCTATTTATAACGCTTATGATGACAAGCAATACGAATTGAAGTATTTAAAAATGAAAACGTATCTGAGAAAGCTAAAAGATGACAATCTTAAAAATCTTTCAGATAAAGACGCAGCAACATTATTATCTCAAATAGAAAGTACAGATAAAGAAATATACCAGCTTCGTGAGAAATACATGAACAATTTGAAAAAAGTACTTCCTGCAAAGAAAATATTACTGCTTAAAAAATCGGAAGACGATTTTAATCGAAAGCTTTTACAGCAATATCGCGACAAAGGCAATAAAGATTAAACTTAACGAAACAACAGCGATAAGAACCCTATATAATAATACTTACTTTATTATTTAGGGTTCTTATTTTTTTATTTAAAGTGAATGCGAACCAGCTTATTATGTCCAGCCGCAATTGCCGTATTTCTATTGATAAAACGAATAGTAAAAAGTTTAGTGTCTTTTGACAGCATCGTCCACGTTTCTCCTCCATTCTGCGAATACTGAAGTCCGCCCGATCCCACACAAACCAATTCTTTTGCACCACCGCCTGGCACGTATTGCACACAAGAAGCATATCCAAAACCTTGATTCTGCCCAATCAGTTCCCAAGTTTTTCCGCCGTCTTTGGTAAAAATTTTATTATCCTTTTTTTCCATTGGCAATTCATAATTACCGCCTGCAGCAAAACCGTGTTTAGAATCGTAGAAATCTGCCGTAAAAATACCCGTCATTGCCTCTCCTTGTACGATTGGAGTTTCTACAGCTTTCCATGTTTTGCCTTTATCTCCAGAATAAAAAACGCGAGATCTTTTTCCTCCAGAAACTAGCCAAGTATCATTTCCCTTTATTACGATGTTTGAATTGCTTGCCGCAAAAGCCGCTTCGCCTTGCGCATTAGTTGGAAGTTTATGAGAGAGCACTTTTGTCCAAGTTTCTCCTCCGTCTCTTGTTATGATAACTGAGAAAGTATCTTCTGTCGGATCTCCAATTGCAATGCCTTCTTTATCATTCCAAAACTGCATGCTATCGTAAAATACTTTTGGATTTACTTCTTTGTAAACCAATTTCACTTTATTGGTCTTTTTAGAAACCTGATACAATAAGGCGGGATTTCCAACACTTAATAGAAAAATGTTTTTTGAATTTTGAGCAATACTTCTAAATTCTAATTTTAAAGTGTCTTTGTAAATATGTTCTTCGAATTTCTGTTTTTTGTCTAAATCAAAACATCCAAAACGAGAATTGTCTCCGCCGTACCAAACTTTATTTTTGTCTATTACGATGGCACGAATACTAATTTTATCCTGAAATAAAGTATCAACTTGAATTGCTATAAAACCATTTTCATAATTTGCTTTATTCTTATTTGTGAATGTTTTAAAGGATACAAACAAAACAAACATGCAAAAAAACAGCGATACTTTTCTCATATAAATAAAATTTAGGGTATTGCTAAAATACAATTAATTCCCACATGGAGAATTAATTTTCGGTTTTTTTCTACAAGAACAATTTACTCTTTCATTTTCAATCCTTTATACCCAGAAAACCAAAATCTATTTTAACACAAATTCAAAACATTAATAATCAACCATTTAAATACCTGTTTTTAGCAATTTAATTTTATGGCACAGTAATTGGATATCTCATAGTACAAAATAATTTAATACAAATTAGCCATGAAAGCGAATTTACTTTTAATAGCAATATCAGCCTTAGTTTTTGGTTCTTGCGCAGCGCAAGGTCAAACTACTGTTTACGCAAAAAACTCAGATATAAGCGATAACTTAGATTTAAGAGCTGTTGCTTCGATGTTTGGAGAATCAGCTAATCTTCAAGATTTTGAAAGACGTTTAAATGATCCTAAATATCAAATTTCTAACCTTGACCTTAATGGTGATGATGAAGTAGACTACTTACGTGTAATCGAAAGTGTTGAAAACAGAACTCACGTTATTATTATCCAAGCGGTTTTAGATCGTGATGTTTATCAAGACATTGCTACGATTGATGTCGAGCGAGATAATTATAACAAGGTAAGTGTGCAAGTTGTGGGTAACACCTATTTGTACGGGGCAAATTATATTTATGAGCCAGTTTATAGTGTAGTTCCTGTTATCTATACTTCGTTCTGGGTTACCAATTACAGACCTTATTACTCAACTTGGTATTGGGGTTATTACCCAACCTATTACAATGCATGGGCGCCATATCCTATTTACAGATATAGAAACAATGTAAATGTTTATATTAATGTAAACAACCATTACAACTATGTTAATGTAAGAAGAAGTTACAGAGCTCCTGCAATCTATGAAACAAGACGTTCTTATGGTTACGAAAGAATGCGTCCGAACTATAGTTTTGCTGAAAGACATGCTAACACTTCAAACCGTTACGAATTAGATCAAAGACGTGTGGCGAGCAGAGAAACGAATAGAAACACGTATAACACGAACAGAAATTACACTGGAAGAACAACTTCAACTGATAATAGAGCTTCAAATAGAACGTATGCTGAAAATAGAAGCGCAACAAACAGAACTTCTGTAGATAGAAGCAATACTTCAAACGGAAATTCTAATAGAGGTTACAACTCTACAGGCAGAAGCACGGAAAGTGTAAATACTGGTAGAAGCACAAATCGTGATTATTCTCCTAGAACTACTAACACTCAAAGAGCAGAAAACACTACTAGAGTACAAACTACTCCAAGAGCAGATTACGGAAATGGTAATTCTTCTAACACATCTAGAAGCAGTTCTAATCGTGAAATGTCTGCTCCAAGAGCCGAAAGAAGTTCAGGAAGTTATTCTGGAAACCAATCTAGCAGTTCAAACAGAGATTATTCTGCTAGACCACAACAAAGCCAGCGTTCAGAATCTCCAAGAATGAGCCAGGAATCTTCTAGAGGAAGTCAAGAATCTAGAGGCGGACAAAGCCAGAGAGAAAACAGTTCAAGTTCTAGAGGTGGCGGTAGAAGAGGTTAATTTTAGAAATAAATAATATTCAAAAAGGAAAGCACAATTTTTACGATTGTGCTTTTTTTTATCTTTTTAATTATAATTGCTGCTAATTTGTTTTAAAACAGTAAATTTGCAACCGTCTTTTTATAAAACTATACATGAGCGCATCGCATAAAAACTTACATAGTAAGTTGTCTATTGGGGGTTTATTGATTACTTTAGGGATTATTTATGGAGATATTGGTACTTCTCCATTGTACGTAATGAAGGCTATATTAGGCGATCACACGATAAATGCTGATATTGTTTTAGGAGGTATTTCTTGTGTGTTTTGGACGCTGACATTACAAACTACAATTAAATATGTACTTATTACTTTAAGTGCAGACAACCACGGTGAAGGAGGAATTTTTGCCTTATATGCTTTAGTCAAGAAAACAAAAATTCAATGGCTCATAGTACCCGCTATTATTGGGGGAAGCGCCCTGCTTGCCGACGGAATTATTACGCCACCAATTTCTATTTCATCTGCAGTTGAAGGAATTAGGGCATTCTATCCGACTATGCAGACGCAGACTATTGTTTACATTGTAATTAGTATATTATTTGTCTTATTTACAATTCAGCAGTTCGGAACTAAATTGGTTGGTAAATTCTTTGCCCCGATGATGTTAATCTGGTTTGCTATGTTAGGAACTTTAGGAGCCATTCAAGTGGTTAATTATCCTGAAGTAATTAAAGCAATTAATCCGTATTATGCTTATCATTTATTATCTATACATCCTGATGGTTTCTTCGTTCTTGGTTTTGTTTTCTTATGTACAACTGGAGCTGAAGCCTTGTATTCTGACATGGGACACTGTGGAAGAAAAAATATCAGAATTAGCTGGATGTTTGTAAAAACTACATTGGTTTTAAACTACTTCGGTCAGGCGGCTTATTTAATTCACCACGAAGGAAGCACATTACAGCAATTAGGCGGAGAAAATGGGAATCCGTTTTACTTAATTATGCCGCACTGGTTTTTACCATTCGGAATCGTAGTTGCAACTCTTGCGGCTGTAATTGCGTCTCAAGCACTTATTTCTGGTTCGTTTACTTTGATTAACGAAGCAATGCGTCTGAATTTCTGGCCAAAAGTAAAAATCAAATATCCAACAGAAGTAAAAGGTCAATTGTACATTCCGTCGATCAACTGGTTGTTGTTTTTTGGCTGTGTTGGAATCGTTTTACATTTCGAGAAATCAGGAAATATGGAGCATGCTTATGGTCTTGCCATTATTTTGTGTATGATTATGACAACCATTTTGCTAAACTATTACTTAATCATGAAACGTGTAAAACTGTACTTCATGGTACCGCTTATCACCATTTATTTATTGATTGAGTTTAGTTTTCTTTTTGCCAACATTACCAAATTTGCCGAAGGCGGTTATGTAACTTTAATCATTGCGAGTTTATTGATTTCTGTAATGACAATCTGGTATCTGGCTAAGAAAATCAACAAAAACTACACTAAAGTGGTTAAAATTGATGATTACAAACAAGTGTTAGTAGAATTAAGCCAAGATTTATCTATTCCGAAATATGCTACGCACTTAGTTTATATGACTAATGCAAATCGTGTTGACGAATTGGAGGAAAAAGTAATCTACTCTATCCTTCAAAAACGCCCAAAAAGAGCTGATATTTATTGGTTTGTTCACGTTAATATTTTGACTGAACCTTATAAAACACAATATAAAGTAACTGAAATTGCTAAAGACGATATCTACAGAATTGACTTTAACTTAGGTTTTAGAGAACCTACTAAAATCAATTTGATGTTTAGAGAAGTTATCAAAGACATGGTAAAACGTGGCGAGGTAGATATTACCAGCCGTTACGAATCGTTGAACAAAAACAATATTATTGGCGACTTCAAATTTGTATTGTCTGAGAAATTCTTATCTAACGACAATGATTTAAGATGGCATGAAAATATTATTATGAATTCGTATTTCTTTATTAAGAAACTGAGTTTGTCTGAAGAAAGAGCTTTTGGCCTCGACAGCAGTTCTGTTAAAGTAGAGAAATTCCCAATGGTGCTTCATGCTCCAGAAAATATTGGATTAACGAGAATCATTCCTAAAGAATAAACTTCTAGATATATTCATAAAAAACACTCTTACTTAGAGTGTTTTTTTTCTTTTAATGAGAGTCAGAATAAGATTCGATATTAAAAATTTAACTTTCAATCAATTAATAGTACCTTTGCACTTCAAATAAAGAAAATGAGATTACACAGAAATTTAGTTTATACTACCATAGATTCGTTAAATGCTATTTTTAACGAAGGAGAATATGCAGATAAAGTGGTAGCTAGAGCATTAAAAAAAGACAAACGCTGGGGAAGCTCAGACAGGAAGTTTGTTGCTGAAACGATATACGAAATTGTTCGTTGGAAACGCTTGTACGCTGAAATTGCAGAAGTTAAAGAACCTTACGATAGAGATAATTTGTGGAGAATGTTTGCCGTTTGGGCTGTTTTACGCGGTTATCCAATTCCAGATTGGAGACAGCTGGAAGGAACTCCTGAAAGAAAAATCAAAGGCCGTTTTGACGAATTATCTAAAAATAGAGCTTTAAAAGAATCTATTCCAGATTGGATGGATGAATTGGGAGTAAAAGAATTAGGCGAACAAGTTTGGTCGAAAGAAATTGCGGCTCAAAATCAGCCTGCAAAAGTTATTTTGCGAACTAACACTTTAAAAGGAACAAAAGAAAGCCTTAGAAATACGTTAATGGATTTAAATATTGAAACAGAATATTTAAAAGACCAGCCAGAAGCTCTTGTTTTAAAAGAAAGAGCGAATGTATTTTTAACAGACGCTTTTAAACAAGGTTTGTTTGAAGTTCAAGATGCCAATTCTCAATTGGTTGCAGGTTTTCTTGATGTAAAACCAGGAATGCGCGTAGTAGATACTTGTGCAGGTGCAGGAGGAAAAACATTGCACATGGCTTCTTTGATGGAAAACAAAGGACAATTGATTGCAATGGATTTGTACGAAAGCAAATTGAAGCAATTAAAATTAAGAGCTAAAAGAAACGGAGCTTTTAATATAGAATACCGCATTATCGACAGCACAAAAGTGATTAAAAAACTGCACGAAAAAGCAGATCGTGTTTTAATCGATGCACCTTGTAGCGGATTAGGTGTTTTAAAAAGAAATCCAGATTCAAAATGGAAATTACAGCCAGAATTTATCGATAACATTCGTAAAGTTCAGAGTGAAGTTTTAGAAAGCTATTCTAAAATTGTAAAACCAGGCGGAAAATTAGTTTACGCAACTTGTTCTGTTTTACCATCAGAAAATCAAGAGCAGGTGGAAAAATTCTTAAAGACAGAAATCGGACAGCAGTTTACTTTTATTGAAGATCGTAAAATGCTCGCTTCAGAATCTGGTTTTGATGGATTCTATATGGCGCTTATGGAACGTAAAAAATAAATTCCAATATTTAAATTCCAAATTCCAATCTTCTTGGAATTACTTAATATTTAAAATCCCAAATTTCAACCTAATTATTGAAATTTGGGATTTTTTATGCATTGTTTTGTCATTTCGACGTAAGGAGAAATCTTCGTAAGTAGCTCCGCTCCAATAAGCCAATCTTTGTCGAGCTTCTCGTGAAGATTTCTCCTTACGTCGAAATGACAAAATTGCTAAAACTTTAGCTTTAGAATTTTAATATTGAAATTTCCTTACAGCTCAACTTTGTGAAAGTTTTAAACGCGGAGCATTGGAATTTGGAATTTCTAATTTGGAATTTTAAATAGCAACAGTTGCTTTTCTCAGTAGTTTGCCATTCTCGTTTTCTTTGAATTTTGCAACAAAAACAATTTCTTTTGGTTTTTCATACTTCCCTAAAACATCAAAGAAATCAGGTTCGAATTCTTGTTTTTCTCCTTCGATAACCAAAACCAATTTTTCTCCTAAAGTGGTGTCTGGAAGTCCCGTCACAAAAAATCTGTTCACAATTTTTCCAATCAGTTTAGCTTCAATCTGTTCTGGAATCAGCTTCACTCCTCCACTATTGATTACGTTATCAATTCGTCCTAAAAATTTAAATTGCTGCTCATTTAGCAATTCGACCAAATCATTGGTCACAATTGGTTCGTCAGAAATTGTAGCAACATGAATAACCAAGCATTGACGATCATCTTGACTTATTTTCACGTTCGGAAGAATAGAGAAAACCGAATCACCCAAACGTTTCGCCGCAATATGCGTAATAGTTTCGGTCATTCCATACGTTTCATAGATTTCTGTTTTAAGCGGCAATAATTTTTCTTCAAGAGCCGAATCTAATTTAGCGCCTCCAATAATCAACTTACGCACTTTAGAAAGTTTTTCTATTGAATTTTGAACTTGAAGCGGCACCATTGCTACAAAATCGTAAGTCGTTTTATTTAATTCTAACGGATTGAGACTTGGCGAAACAACATCCAATTCTAATCCTAAAATTAAACTCCTCACGAGCATCATTTTTCCTGCAATAAACTGCGTCGGAAGACACAATAAAGCTTTGTCTCCTGGCTTTAAACCAAAAAAGTCACCCGTTGCCAGTGCCGACTGTATCATGGCTTGTTTTTTCAATCTGACTAATTTTGGAAGCCCTGTTGTTCCAGAAGTAGTCATTTCGATATAATCTTTTTTATCAAACCAATCCAAAAAGAATTCCCCGATTGCTCTTTCATAAGCATCTCCCTCTTTTACATAACTGTAAGCAACTTGACACACATCTTTTGCATTTAAATGATAACCATTTAATTTAAAATAATTGTGCACTTTATTTTGAGTTAAGTTTAGCATATTCTTTAAGCTTTTAATTCGACATTCGTAATATTTCCCGCTAGTTTCTCTTTCCAATTTGTCCAACCATATTTTTTACTGAAAATAAAAAGCAGGATAGGATAAATAACAACAACAGGCAGAATTACATCTATTCCTGCCGAAGGTTCTGAAAGATCTTTAAATATAGAATTAGTCTGAAAAACAGTCCAATCTGAGGTAACCAATAGCGCTCCGACAAGATTGTTTGCAGCATGAAATCCAAGTGCCAGTTCCATTCCTTCATCCATCAAGGTAATTACACCTAAAAACAATCCGGTTCCTATATAATAAATCATGATAATATTTCCCATTTTGGCAACTTCAGGATTGGTCCAATGCATCGAACCAAATATAAGAGAAGTCATTAGCAACGGAAACCATCTGTTTCGCGCCAAATTGGCAAATCCCTGCATAAGATAGCCTCTAAAAATATATTCTTCTGTACTCGTTTGAATCGGAATTAAAACGCATCCTAAAACAGCTAATATTAAAAACGGCACCAATTTGAACTGCAATACAAATTGCTCTGGAGCTCTTAAATACACAAATAGAAAGCTAAGCACTGAAAAAAAAGCCCATAGAAAGAACGAAAACCAAATTCGTTTCCAATCCACTTTCGGTCTAGAAGTGGTAATTGACAATAATGTTTGATGATGAATAAATTTTACAACAAAATAAATTCCGGCAAAAGCAAAAATAAAGGAAATCATTACTAGAAAAAGAGTCGTATTCGATTCAAACATTTTCATAATGCCTTCATTCGTAGTTGGAAAAGCGACATGTTCCATATATGTTTTATAAAATACAGCTGCAGTAATTGGAATTTGCCCGACAAAAGACGCTGAAATAATAAAGACAGATCCTAAAAGATATTTCCAAAATTTATTTTCAGGTTTAATTCCTTGTTCTAAAAACATAAATTTAAAATTTTAAAAAATGAGAATTCAAATTCGATAAGTTAATCTTACTTTTGGTATGCGAAAATACCCCTTTTTATCTTACAAAAATTTGAAACACCTAAATATAACAAAATGATACAAATTTACCATAATCCGAGATGCGGAAAATCGAGAAATTGTCTTGCTTTTATTGAAGAATCGAAACAAGATTTTGAAATTATTCCTTACTTGACCGAAACGCCATCTTTTGAACAGCTGAAAACATTATTAGGCCAGTTAAATCTTGAACCAATTCAGCTTATCAGAACCAAAGAAAAAATCTGGATCGAAAATTTTAAAGGCAAAACTTTGAGTGATGATGAGATCATTAACGCAATGGTTGAAAATCCGATCTTAATCGAACGCCCGATTGTTGTAAAAGACGGAAAAGCTATAATTGGAAGAGATCCAGATTTGGTTGCTTCTTTTTTAGATTGATTCTAAAATATCCTATTAACATTTTTTTGTGATTTCTCTCTTTAAACCAAAAACTACATTTGCCGTCTAAAGAAAGAAAAACCAGAAAATGAAAAAAATCAAATTTGCTGTATTGCTTGTATTCTTGTTGACAAGTTTTTACAATTACTCTCAACAAGGAAGCCCAGGCGGCAAAAACAAAGTAAAAGTCACTGGAAAAGTTTTCGAGAAAATAAGCAAACAACCTTTAGAATATGCTACTATTTCGATTACTGCCCCAAATGACACAAAAGTGGTTGCTGGAGGTATTACAAACCCAAAAGGAGAATTCGAAGTTGCTGTTGCACCTGGAACTTACGATATAAAAGTCGAATTTATTTCGTTTAAATCAACTGAAATAAAAGGAAAAAGCATTCAAGACGACACTAATTTAGGTGTTGTAAATTTATCTGAAGATGCGGCGCAATTGAACGAAGTTGTAGTTCGTGCCGAAAAATCGACTGTTGAGATCAAACTGGACAAAAAAGTGTACAACGTTGGTCAGGATATGATTGTAAAAGGCGGAAGCGTGAGCGATGTTTTAGATAACGTGCCATCTGTTTCTGTTGATACTGAAGGAAATGTAAGTTTAAGAGGAAGCGATAATATTCGTATTTTAATTGACGGAAGACCTTCGCAAGCGATTAACGTAGCCGAAGCGTTGAGACAACTTCCTGCTGATGCAATTGACAAAGTAGAAGTTATTACAAATCCATCTGCGCGCTATGATGCGGAAGGAGGATCTGGAATCATCAATATTGTTCTTAAAAAAGGTAAAAACCAAGGTTTTAACGGAACCTTAATCGCTTCGACAGGTTTGCCTGAAACATACGGTTTAAGTGGTAATTTAAATTATAAAACAGAAAAATTAAATTACTTCACAACAGCTGGATACAATTACAGAACAAACGAAGGAGCCGGTAAAACAAATTCTGAATATTTTGATACTAACGGAAACACAACAAGCTTCTTAGACGAAACTCGTGATACCAAACGTGTTAGAAACGGATTTAACGGAAGAGCTGGTGTCGAATGGACGCTTACTCCAACAACTTTCTGGACAAACGCCATCAATTACCAAAAAAATAATGGTGACGACCGAGATTTGATCAATTACTATAATTATGATGCAAGTGGTAATTATACAGGAACAACCTACCGTTTAAACAACGCAGACACTGGTAGCGAAAATGTTGAGTTTACTTCAAACTTAATTAAAAATTTCAACGACAAAGGACACAAACTTACTGCTGACTTTTCTATTTCAAGAAATACAGACGACAGCAATAGCAGAATTGAAGATTCACCAAGATTTGACACAACGTTAAATGATCAAATTCAAAAACAAGTTCTTTTTCAAGCAGATTATGTATTGCCTTTAGGAGAAGGAAGCCAATTTGAAGCGGGATACAAAGGAAGTTTTGGGGACTTAAACAACGTTTATAATGTAACTGACGACGCTGGAATCGTAAATCCTAATTTATCTAACACTTTAGAGTATAAAGAAAACATCAACGCGCTTTACACGCAATATGGCTTCAAGAAAAATAAATTCTCTTATTTATTTGGATTAAGATGGGAAGACACAAACATTCAAGTTAATCTATTAGATAACAGCGATTTCAATACTAAAAAATACAACAACTTATTTCCAAGTGCTTTTATTAGTTACGAAATCTCAGATCAAAGCAACTTCTCGGCAAGCTACAGTAAACGTTTATCTCGACCAAGAGGACGTTTTATGAATCCTGCTGTAAACTACGCAAGTAACATTAACATCTTTCAAGGAAATCCAGATTTAGATCCCTCTTTAACAGACAAATATGACATTGGTTATATCAAAAGATGGGATAAAGTAACTTTTAATACATCAGCTTATTTTGAAGACACAAAAGATGTTTTCAGCTTTGTACGATCTCCTACAGGAGATGAAGTGAACGGGATTCCTGTAATTAAAAGTTCTCCTATCAATTTAGGAAAAGAGCAAAAATTTGGTTTCGAATTTACATTCAATTATACTCCATACAAATGGTGGAAACTAAACAGTAACTTCAACTTCTTCAACGTAAAAACTACCGGAGAAAATAGCTATACAGACACACAAGGAAATGTAGTCGTTCAGAATTTAGATAACCAGGCTAATTCTTGGTTTGCAAGAGTGAACTCTAAAGTTACACTTCCGTACAAAATTGACTGGCAGTTAACTGCAATGTACAACGGAGAGCAAAAAACAGCTCAAGGTAAAAACTTAGGCCAATTCGGAATGAATACTGCTTTCAGTAAAGACGTTTTAAAAGACAAAGCAACAATTGCTTTTAACATTAGCGACGTTTTCAATTCAAGAAAAATGAGATCTTACACATATTTAGACAATGTAAGTTCGTATAGCGAATTCCAATTCCGTAAACGTCAGTTTAATTTATCTTTCACTTACCGTTTCAACAAACCAAAAGGAGAAAGAGATAAAAACATGCCTAAAAACAATGACGGCGGCGGCGAAGGCGGCGGAGAATTTCCAGGATAAAACTTCTAAAATTCCAAATTCTAGAAATTCCAAATTCCAATACTGGACTTAAATAAAAAATCCCAAATTTCAATTTGATTTGAAATTTGGGATTTTTTATTTCTAGTTTTCTAAGCACTGCCCAACTTTGTCAAAGTTTAAAACTTTGACAAAGTTCTAAACTCAAAACAATTGGAATTTGGATTTTTTGTATTTATAACGAAACCCGACAGGTTTCAAAAACCTGTCGGGTTTAATACGCCAAATTTGGAATTTGGAATTTCTAAAATTTTGGAATTTTTCTTTTTTTTTATCCAAAATCGCAGATTTACAGATAAAAAAAAAGAACCCATTGGGTTCTTTTCTTATGACATCAATCTAAAATTAAATAGATTGTTCTTCTTGTCTTTTTCTGGCTCTTTTTTCTTTAAGCATTTCCCAGCTTGCTCCCGTAACCCAGTAAGATACGAAACCAACTAAGAAAAACATTAACCAAAACCCTATAGTTAGTATGGTTAAGAAAAGTAAAAAACCTAAGTACTGTGAAAATTCAAACATGTTTTCCGGAATTTTTGAATGTTACGACAAATGTAGGGCTTATATTTTTTCTCAGCAATAAAATCTAAATCAATTTTCGTTAAATAACATTTATCCGTATATTTATACTCATTTTAAATAAGCTTTTTTTGAAGCCGAAAGCCTTTTAAAATATGGAGTTTAAGAAAACATAATAATTTTCAGGAGCTATTCCCTGCTGTCCGCTGTATCTTTTTGTTTTTAAAGAAAAAACAAAAAGATACAGCGGACAGCAGGGCTAGGGCACTCATTTTCAAAAGAAGTTTCATTTTTTAAGTTCCAAGAAACATTTCACATTTTACATATAACTTTTTACAAACAACATAATGGAATACAGAATAGAAAAAGACACTATGGGCGAAGTACAAGTCCCAGCCGATAAATATTGGGGTGCACAAACAGAACGTTCTAGAAACAACTTCAAAATCGGCCCCTCAGGGTCTATGCCCAAAGAAATTGTTGAAGGATTTGCCTATCTAAAAAAAGCTGCTGCGTATGCCAATTACGATTTAGGCGTTTTGCCAATCGAAAAAAGAGATGCGATTGCTGCAGTTTGCGACGAAATTCTAGAAGGAAAACTAGACGATCAGTTTCCGCTAGTAATCTGGCAGACGGGTTCTGGTACGCAAAGCAATATGAATGTTAACGAAGTAATCGCTAACCGCGCTCAGGTTCTTAAAGGTTTTAAAATTGGCGAAGGTGAACAATTTATCAAAGCCAATGACGATGTAAACAAATCGCAATCGTCAAACGATACTTTCCCAACCGGAATGCACATCGCGGCTTACAAAATGGTTGTAGAAACTACAATTCCTGGCGTAGAAAAACTTCATGCTACATTATCAAAAAAAGCAGCCGAATACAAAGACGTGGTAAAAATCGGCCGCACACACTTAATGGATGCGACACCTTTAACTTTGGGTCAGGAAATTTCTGGATATGCCGCTCAATTAGCTTTCGGATTAAAAGCTCTAAAAAATACTTTAGCGCATTTATCTGAAATTGCTCTTGGAGGAACTGCAGTCGGAACGGGATTAAATACGCCAAAAGGTTATGATGTAAAAGTGGCTGAATATATTGCTCAATTTACCAATCATCCTTTTGTAACAGCAGAAAATAAATTTGAAGCACTTGCAGCACACGATGCGATTGTAGAAACGCACGGAGCTTTGAAACAATTGGCTGTTTCATTAAATAAAATTGCAAATGATGTCAGAATGCTGGCTTCTGGACCACGTTCTGGAATTGGAGAAATTCATATTCCTGAAAACGAACCAGGTTCTTCTATCATGCCAGGAAAAGTAAATCCGACACAATGCGAAGCTTTAACAATGGTTTGCGCACAAGTGATAGGAAACGATATGGCAATTGCTGTTGGCGGAATGCAAGGACATTATGAATTGAATGTTTTTAAACCAGTAATGGCGGCTAACTTTTTACAGTCAGCACAATTATTAGGCGATGCTTGTGTTTCTTTTGACGAACATTGCGCACAAGGAATTGAACCAAATCATAAAAGAATCAAAGAATTAGTAGACAATTCTCTAATGCTGGTTACCGCTTTAAATACTAAAATTGGATATTACAAAGCCGCAGAAATCGCTCAAACGGCTCATAAAAACGGAACAACTCTAAAAGAAGAAGCCGTTCGTTTGGGTTATGTTACGTCAGAAGATTTTGATGCTTGGGTGAAACCCGAGGATATGGTTTAGGCTAAGCTTCTGAGGCGCTAAGCTTCTAAGGAACTAAGCTAAAAATGCTTAAAAACTTAGAAGCTTAGCTCCTTAGAACCTTAGCAGCTTATTCCCCATCTACATAATCCTGAAGATAACTGAATCTTGGGGTTAGTTTTCCGTTTTCAGTGATTTTAGCACGTTTTAAGATTCCGTCTTTATCGCCGTTGAAGAAAGCGGGAATTACATGTTCCATAAATTGTTCTCCAAAACCTTCGCTGGCATCTTTTGGAATTTCACATGGCAGATTATCTACCGCCATTACCGCAACTGCTGCAGGGTGAAAAAAATCGACTTCTTTGTCTTCTAAAGGAAAATAACCATATAAAGGTTCTGCAATAGTTGAAGAACGGACTGTACAAGCAATTGGACCATTAACATCACAAGAAATATCGGCTACAACTTTCAATTTGCAGTCGCTTGCATTCAGCATTTCTTTTGTTAAGATCATCGGTGCATTATTTGCATGAAAATGCCCAGCAAAATAAATATCAGACACTTTAGTAAATCTTTCAAAATCTGATTCGTATTCTTCGGGATGATTCACAAAATCTACAAAATCTAAAACCTGTCCGTCTTTTCTTTTGTTGTATTCTAAAACATCCAACTGCACGTAAACTGCCTGAGCGTATTTTTTGGTCAAGTAATTATCTATTGTAATTTCCTTCACTTTTATAGCATCCAGAATTTCTTTTGCTCCGCTCCCAACCTTTCCAGTTCCGGTAACTACAAATTTTAGGGCTGGCATTGTGATGCGTTTCAAATGCTTGATCAGATCTTCTTTTCCAGAAAGTGTTTCTGCTTTTGGAAGTTTAAACAATTCGAATTTAATTCCGAAAGCTCGAATTCCGTTATAGACTCCAACCATTCCAGCATATTTTCCAAAACCAATTAAACGGCGGTCTTGTTCGTCGACAATGGTTTCGTGATCGTACAAATCAATGTTTTTTTCTAAAACGGCTTGAAGTAATTTTCTATTATGAGGCTGTTTTTTAATAGTATGAGAAAAAAAGAAATAAGATTTATTCGGAATCAGATTTTCTACAGGAACTTCTTTTACGCCAAATAAAACATCACAATCCGAAACATCATCTGCAACGGTGATTCCCATATTTTTATAATCATCATCAGAAAAGATTCTTATATCAGAACTTTCCACTTTTACAGAAGCGTCGTGATAAAGCTGTTTTAATTTTGTCAATTCATTTGGTGAGAATACAACTCTTCTATCCGGCGGATTTTTTCTTTCTTTTATGATTCCAAATTTCATGTAAACTGATTTTTTAATATTTTAAAATATAACTTTTCAAACAGTATTTGTTTCAAATATAACAAATTTAGTTAAAATTTTGTTTTAAAAATTCTATTTAGAATGCTTCAAAACCGTTATAAGCTGAAAAACAAAGCACTAAAATTTTACATTCTTAAAATTATGTTAAAAAACACAATTTTAAGCCTCAGAATTAAGAATACAACAAAATTGAATTCGATATATTTGTTTTTAAAGAACGATGCAAATGATTTTCCTTAAAAAAACAAAGATACCACAAATACTTTTTTCTATACTAGTTTTAAGTTCTTGCGGTCAAAACAAAAAAACACAAACAGATACTACTCCAGAAGTCGAAGATACATTACCTAGAATGAAGCCGTTAGGAGCAGAACCAAAAGTTTCGCAGGCTTACAAAAATTCGGTTGTCGGCAGAATAAATCACTTTTACAATAAAAACTGGCCTAATAATACTATGAATGGAAGCTTCTTAGTGGCCAAAAATGGACAGATTTTATTTGAACGCTATAATGGTTTTGCCAATAAAAATGAAGGAACCAAAATAACACCTGAAACTCCTGTGCAAATTGCCTCAGTAAGTAAAGTTTTGACTGCAACAGCGGTTTTAAAATTGGTAAATGCAGGTAAAATTGAATTGGACCAAAAAGTAAATACGATTCTAAAAACTTTTCCATACGAAGAATGTACGATTAGAATGTTATTAGATCATCGTACAGGAATGCGCAACTACGCTTATTTTACTGATCGCGATAAATCAGTTTGGGACAGACATAACCAATTGACTAATAAAGACATTTTGGATATTTTGGCTACAAAAGATGTCGGTCTTGAATCTCGAGTAGGAACTCGTTTCAGTTATTGCAATACCAATTATGCAATGTTGGCGCTTATTATCGAAAAAATCACAGGCTTGAGTTATAAAGAAGCCATGTCTGAAATGATTTTCAAACCTCTTGGAATGAAAAACACCTACGTTTTTGATGATGATAAAGACAGAAAAAAAATTGTGCCATCATACAAAGGAAACGGTGTTGAAATTGGTTTTGATTATTTAGACAATGTTTACGGAGACAAAAATATTTTCTCTACTGCTAGAGATCTTTTAAAATTTGACAGAGCGAGACAATCTCCTAAATTTTTAAAACCTGAATTGTTAAAACAGGTTTATGTGGGTTACAGCAATGAGCGTAAAGGTACTAAAAATTATGGTCTTGGAATTAGAATGATTAACTGGGAAACAGGACAGAATTTCTATTTTCATAACGGTTGGTGGCACGGAAATACCTCATCTTACATTACTTTGATGAAAGAAGGCGTAACGATTATTGCGTTGTCTAATAAGATGACCAGAAACACTTATGCGGTTCGTAAATTAGCTCCAGTCTTTGGAGATTATCCTTTTAATTTTAAAGACGAAGAGTAAGTTTGTTGTCTTGTTAAGTCATTAGTATTAAAGTCCATAGTCCTTAGCTAAAATTATAGAGCTTTTGCCACTATTTGCTCTTTTAGATTACATAAACTGAGTAAAGAAAAGCAAAAACAATTTAAACACTGATCTTTAAAACTTTACATTTTCAACTTTGGACTAAGAACTAAGGACTTTAAAAACTACATTAATTTTTCTGAAAATTTTAGCAGAAAGTAATTTCAAATACTCTAAATTTGCAGACTTATTTTTGGGGTCGACTGGTTTTGACAGCAAGTCGAATTGAACAGTAAGCACGTCGAGCATTGAGACCTTGCTCGTAAATATAAGATCTCACACTTTTACACGGCGAAAATAATTACGCTTTAGCTGCATAATCCGAATCATAGTAAGATTGCGCCACGTCTCTACAAGGTAGAGAAGCTGGATTCTCCTGGAAAGCCTTGGTTTGTGGCGTTCCGTTCAGGGGAACCGTAAAAATAAACCTAGATTTCCATGAGCTTCGGGTGGATTTCGAAATTTAAGAAGATAAGTGTTGGGTGGTTGTTTCTGGCCTAGCTCAACATCGAAAATCTAATCAGGAAATAAACGTGTAGAAAGCTCTTTAGTTGCTTGTTTGGACCCGGGTTCGATTCCCGGCGACTCCACTTAAGGAGACGACTAGTTAAGTTGTCTCCTTTTTTTATACCCATAAGTCCCATTTCAAATTCAGAAAACATTTGAAAGATATCTACTAATGCTTTATTTTCAATTTCATTTTTTTTTATCAATAGCTCATACCTTCGTCATCGTACGATACTAATTAAAAAAACACTAAAACTATAGCCTTATTATTATTGTGTATCCCTACTTTATAAAAATTAAAAAATCTTGTAACTTTTTAATTTAATAAAAAAAAAACTACTTTTATCCAACTTTAAATACTACTTAAAAACAGTACATTTTATGAAGAAAACTCTACTCTTATTATTTATTTTATCTTTTCCGATGATCATCAGCGCACAGACGGTAAGCACTTTTTCCGGAGGCGGTGCGGCAGATGCCATTGAAGGCGTCGCAGTGGGCACAGAATCTAAATTCAACCGCCCGGGAGGCCTCTGTTCCGATGTATCAGGAAACATCTATGTAGCTGATACAGAAAACCACAGAATCCGAAAAATAAGTTCGAGCGGTATAGTAAGCACCATAGCAGGAGGAGCTAAAGGCTTCGCCGATGGACAAGGCATAGCGGCTCTTTTTAACAGTCCGTCAGGTATCTGCATCGACAAAAACGGCATACTCTACGTAGCCGACTCAGAGAACAGAAGAATCAGAAAAATAACCCCTGACGGCATGGTAAGTACTCTAGCAGGTTCCGTTCAAGGATCTCAGGACGGTCTGGGAACTGCAGCCAGCTTTGATAATCTGTCTGATTTATGCCTGGACAATAGCGGCAATCTGTACGTTGCAGACCGTGGCAACAGCAAAATAAGAAAAATTTCACCTGCAGGTGCTGTTACCACAGTTGCACTTTCAGAAAAAATCGATTTCCCTAGAGGCATCTGCATGGATCAGACAGGAAATCTATATGTGACAACAGCATATTCGATCAAAAAAATCAGCACATCCAATGTAGTGTCCAATATTGCCGGATCAATCGAAGGCTATGCGGACGGAACAGGAGCAGCGGCCATGTTCGATGAACTGTACGGAATTGACATTGACAGTGAGGGTAATCTGTTTACCGCCGATTCACAAAACAACAGAATCAGAAAAATAACTCCCTCAGGTACTGTGAGTACCTTTGCCGGAACCGGCTACAGTGCAGGCTTTGACGACATTGGCACTAAGGCAGGTCTTGACGTTCCTCAAGGTATCCATATCGCCGCCGATGGGATCATGTATGTTGCGGACACCTGGGGCCACACCATTAGAAAGATCACAAAGAATGGCACAGTAAGCACTTATGCAGGCTCGGTTCTCGGTTTTGCGGACGGTTTAAGAAAAGTGGCCCGATTCAGCCTGCCTGAAGGCATCTGCATCGATAAAAACGGAAATCTGTTTGTTGCCGAAACTGGGGGAAACAGAATCCGCAAGATCACTCCCGACGGCATTACCAGCACCATTGCTGGTCCTTCTGATTTTTCAGGCAACAGCACCAGACACGGATACGCAGATCTTCCTGGCAGTGCTGCCCGATTTGACGGCCCAACGGGAATCTGTTTGGATAAGGATGGAAATCTGTACATTACCGATGCCTACAATTTTAAAATCAGAAAGATAACACCCAGCGGAACGGTAAGCACTCTGGCCGGTTCTACACAGGGCTATCAAGACGGCCCTGGAGCAACAGCAAAATTCAGCAATGGGATCAATGGCATCTGCGCTGATAAAAACGGCAATATTTATGTTGCTGACAATGACAATTACAGAATAAGAAAAATCACCCCTGACGGAACCGTCAGCACCCTTGCCGGCTCCACGTTCGGTTTTGCCGACGGTACGGGAAGCAGCGCTAAGATCTGGCAGCCTAAAGGAATGTGCATTGATAGCAATGATAATCTGTATGTAGTTGACCGTATTAACCAGAAGATCAGAAAAATAACACCTTCAGGTGTAGTAAGCACTTTTGCAGGATCAACCGATGGTTACACCGACGGCCCTGCAGCAACAGCACAGTTCTCTTATCCGGAAAGGATAGGAATTGACCTTCAGGACAATCTATATGTTTCCGATTATTCCAACACCGATTTTCTAATCAGAAAAATTACTCCGGCAGGTATGGTAAGCACTGTAGCAGGTTCTACTATAGGTTTTAAGGATGGTCCGGCAGCTGTAGCACAATTTAACAATCCATTTGGAATCTGCTCCGATGCAGCAGGAAATCTTTATGTGGCAGACTCAGGCAATGGCAGAATACGAAAAATCACCCAAGGCACGCTTGGGACTGAGACATACAGTAAGGCTGATTTCCTATTAAAAGCTTATCCTAATCCGACTGCCTCAGTTCTGAATATCGAGCTTGAAGATATGGACACGGACGCAGAGATTACCTTAACTGATGTATTGGGAAGGATAGTGCACAGACAGACAGTTAGATCTTTTAAAACAAGTATCAATACAAACCATTTTGCCAAAGGATTATATTTTCTTACTCTAACAAAAGGCCACGAGAAAACAAGTCGCAAAATTATTTTCGAGTAGATAAGAAATTGTAAGGATATTTTATTTACAAAAGCATTACCATGACAATATAAGATTGAACTTCATCTTTTTTGCGATAAAAAGTTATGGCGAAATGTAAAGCTCATCCGCATCTTTAAAAAGGAGATTTTTTAAAAATAATTAAGGATGCAAAATTCACTCTTATCTTTATCGCCAATGTTCAAGTACATTATTGAAAAACAGATTTAAAAAGAAAGAATAGAATCAATACGAAAGCTTACTTTCATTGCTCTTCAAGGTGTTCGGCTGTAATCCCAGCGACTCCACAAAAAAAGGCCTGTAAACAATTTGTTTACAGGCTTTTTGTTTTTTGGTTGACAATTAAATACAACCACTAAAAAACCATTAGCTAATTTTCTTCTATATTTTCTTTTGCATCCAAACCATACTAATTTCATGTTCTTTAATTGTACCAATGTTTTGAAAAAAACCACATTCAACAAAGCCCATTTTTTTATGAAATTCAATACTTGATTTGTTTAAAGAAGATAAAAATTAATTTTATTGTCAAAAAAAAGAGCCTTTTCTAAATTTAGAAAAGGCTCTTTTTTTTGATTATTCCATCGAAACGATAATAAACTCGCTGCGGCGGTTTAACTGGTGTTCTGCTTCGGTACAAGGAACATTGTCAGCGCATTTATTTACTAATTGGCTTTCTCCATATCCTTTTCCTGTTAATCTGTTTTTGTTAATTCCGCTTTTGATTAACCATTGCATAGTCGATTTTGCTCTTCTATTTGATAAATCCAAATTGTATTTTGCTGTTTGTCGGCTATCCGTATGAGAACGAACATCAATTTTGATTTTTGGATATTGTTGCATTACGGCAATGATTTTTTCTAATTCGAAAGCGGCTTGTTTCGTGATAGTAGATTTATCTAAATCAAAATAGATAATCGGAATATTTAGCGTTTTTGCTAAATCGGTTCCTACATCAATTGGCTTGATTCGTTTTTCTAATGGAACTGCAACTTCTGTTTTTCCAGCAGTTTCTTTCGTTGTAACAGGAATTTCTTTCGTTTCGTAATTCTCTTTTATAGTTCGAACATGATACTTCTTATTACAATCAACCTTAAAACTATAAGTTCCGTCTGCATTTGTAGTTGCTTCGTTGATCGTTTTAAATTCTTCATCCAATAACACTACTTTAGCATTGTCTAATGGCGCATTATTTTCTGAATCGACAATTGTCCCTGAAAGCGTTTGTTCGCAAGTCAATTTGCGAGTTTCGGCAAATTTGTAAATATCATCATTTCCTACTCCTCCTTCTCGGTTTGAAGAAAAGAATCCATTTCTGGTTTTACTGTCAATGATAAAAGCAAAATCGTCTTGTTTGCCATTTACAGGTGCGCCAACGTTTTGAACCGTTGTAAAAGTACCGTCTGAATTCATTTGAGAAACATAAACATCCAGTCCGCCTAATCCTGGCCTTCCATCGCTGGCAAAATACAATTCGTTTTCAGCCGAAATAAACGGAAAAGTTTCTCTTCCCTCTGTATTGATTGCTGAACCTAAATTTTCTGGTTTCCCAAAAGTATTGTCACCATTAATTGTCACGCTGTACAAATCAGATTGTCCCAAAGTTCCCGGCATGTCTGATGCAAAAAAGAGCTTCTTTTCGTCGCTGCTTAATGCTGGATGTGCCGTGCTATACTGATCGCTATTGAATGGCAACTCGATTATATTCGTCCATTTTCCGTTTACGAAATCTGCTTTATATAATTTAAGTAACGTATTTCTTTGATCGTCTCTTTTTCTTTTTCCGCCTAAGAAATTGTTTCTGGTGAAATACATTGTCTTTCCGTCCTTTGTAAAAACAGGAGTCGATTCGTTAAATTTAGAATTAATTTTCTTTTCGAATCGTTCTGGTTTTCCAACCGTTCCATCTGGCGCTAATTCTGCACGGTATAAATTGGTAAAAGATTTGTTGGTCCATTTAAATTTCTTTTTGGCAATGCCTCCCGTATCTCTTGCAGAAGCAAATACCAATTTATTATCTAAAAAAGCACTTCCGTAATCGGTTTGAGTAGAGTTGATTCCAGCTTCTTTTATTTCAAATCTTCCAGAATTAACATTAATCTGTTCTAAGTAGTTTTTATTATTTTCAAATAAAATTCCTCTCTTGTCGCTGTTTATTTTGTTGTGAAAAGCTTTTAGAATTTCATCTGCTTTAGCATATTCGCCCACCGCTTTTAAGGTTTGAGCATAACGATACAGATATTCTGGCTCTTGCTCTTTGTTCATTTCAAAAAGTTCATTATACCATTTTACCGCTTTAACCAATTCGCCATTAAAGTAATAGGCATTTCCTAACCTTTGAAACATTTCTTCATTTTTATACCCTTTATTGGCAACCTTTTCATACGTGTCAATAGCATCGATATAAGCTAAATGAGCATATTCTTTATCTGCTTTGTTCTGTTTTTGAACTTGTGCATTTCCTTCTAATGCCGATAGCAAAAGAAAGGCAGCAACAGCTATATTTTTAATTTTCATCTTTCAATTGATTTAGAAGAATCTTGGTGAAGTTATTTGGTCATAATTATTGAACAAATCGAATCGAAGGAATATCTCATGCGATCCTGAATTAAAATTGTTCAATCTTGTCGTTTCACGATCGTAGGCATAACCTGCAAAAAGTCCGTCTGTGATTTGAAATCCGACCATAGCGCTTAAAGAAGCACTCCATCTGTAAGAGGCACCAACCGTAAATTTATCATAGAACAGGAAGTTGGCAGAAAGATCAACTTGCAATGGCGCTCCTTCGACCATTTTGGTCAAAAGGGCAGGTTTGAATTTGATATATTCGTACTTATCCAAATTAAACACATAACCTGCAATCAAGTAATAATTGATTTTTTCTTTGAAAATGGCAACATCTGCATTATCGTATCGATTACTTTCAATAAAATTAGGAATCGATAAACCAACGTAAGCTTTGTCTGAATGCCAATAAATTCCCGCTCCAACATTTGGCGTAAATTTGCTGTTTAAGTCCTGTAACTGCGGATCGCCCTGATCTTTTACATCTAGTTTATTAATGTCTAGATTGAACAGATTTGCAGTTCCTTTAATACCAAACGAAAGTTTAGAAGTTGCTGAAACTGGAACTGTATAAGATAAATCAGCCGAGAAAGTATTCTCATTTGTTGGGCCAATTTTGTCATTTACAACAGAAACTCCCAATCCGAGATTGCTGTTACTTAATGGCGTATTTACCGAAAAGCTGCTGGTTTCTGGCGCTCCTTCAAGACCAACCCATTGTGTTCTGTATAATCCAAAAACACTCAATGCTCCGCGCGAACCCGCGTAGGCTGGATTGATATTAATGGTATTGTACATATATTGGGTAAACTGCGAATCCTGCTGTGCAAAACCCGCAATGCAAAAAAATATAAAAACGAAGACTAATTTTCTCATTTATTTTTTCTTTTTATGATGGCTTAGCTATAAAAAGCTAAGCCATTTTAAATTTTGCTTTAACTGTTATTTCGTAAGGTATAGGTATCCTGATTTCTGATGAACATTTGAATCGCTATCCTTATATTTTAGAACATAAAAGTATGTTCCAACAGGCAAGCTTTCCGATTTTTTGATCGTCGTACGCCCTTCAGAAACTCCAGTAAAGGCACGATCCTGATTATTGTACTGACTGCGTTCAAATACTAAAACTCCCCAACGATTGTAAATTTCCACTGTGTTGTCTGGATAACATTCTATTCCTTGAATGAAGAAATTATCGTTTAGCGAATCTCCATTTGGAGACAATACATTGAATACTTTTATGTTACAGCCACTCAATGACAACACCGTTGGATTATCGCCTTCGTTGCCACTATTATCAGAAGCATCTTTTACCGTAACTCCCAAAGGTGTTTGTCCCGTAACGAATGCCTGATTAGAAACACTTTCTGCATTGATATCGCTTTGTTTTATCGTATAGATTCCTCTAAAAGTGCTGTTATCGCTTTCTCCCGGAGCTAAAGCTATCGGTCCGCCAGTCATCACAATTCCTGGAAGCGGATCTTCAATTTTAATATTAGTCAATCTCACATTTCCGGTATTGGTTACCACAAAACTGTACGTTATTGTTTCCCCAGCATCAGCATTATTATTGTTGTTTTCATCATTGAAAACAGCATTTTTAATTAAAGCTATGCTAGATTTTTGCTGTAAAACAGTCACACTACAGCTAGGGCAAGTTGGCTCATAAAATGGATCATTTGTTCCTAGCGGAGATGGATCTTCAGAATCTGCCTCTATAGTATTTCCGTTCGGATCTTTTCCTGCAACTAAAGCCAAGTTATATACTGCTCCAAGATCAATATCTGCTTGAGTTAAAACATAACTAGCTGTGAAAGTCGTTTCGTCAACAGCTGAAGGAATCAATGATGCAATTGGCCCTCCATTCACCGTTACCATTGGATCTGTAACTACAATGTCTTTGATTGTAACATTTCCTGTATTTACAACTCTGAAAGTGTAATTAATACGATCTCCAGCATCTACAGTTCCGTTGGTATTGGCATCTTGGTACAATCCTGTTTTTAGCAGTCTCATACTTGGACTCTGAGTAAGCGTACTTACTGTTGGAGTATCATTATTTAATGCCGTTCCTGAAATATCCGTTATCGGTGTATTATTAGGAGCCGTTCCTGTAACTGTTGCCGTATTACTTACGCTTCCTGCGTTTAAGTCAGCCTGCGTAATCGTATAAGTAGCTGTAATGGTTCCTGATGCTCCAGGCGCAATTGTTGACGGGCTTACCGCCAATGCTGCGCTTCCTGTTTTGGCATCGTCAATTACAACATTTGTTAACGTAACATTTCCTGTATTGGTCACATCAAATGTATAGGTGATCTGATCGCCAACTGCTCCCGTTCCGCCTACTGATGCTGTTTTTACAACTGCAATCGCTGGGCTTTGCGTAAGATTCGTTACTGTATCGTCATCATTATTTGTTGCAGTTCCTGACGTATCGCTTACTGTCGCTGCATTCGGAGCTGTTCCTGTTGCAGTCGCTGAATTGGTTACGCTTCCTGCATTCAGGTCAGCTTGCGTGATCGTGTATGTAGCGGTAATAGTTCCCGTTGCTCCAGGCGCAATAGTTGACGGGCTTACCGCCAATGCTACGCTTCCTGTTTTCGCATCGTCAATCACAACATTGCTTAAGGTTACATTTCCTGTATTGGTCACATCAAAAGTATACGTGATCTGATCTCCAACTGCTCCCGCTCCACCTACTGCTGCTGTTTTTACAACTGCGATTGCTGGACTTTGCGTAAGATTAGTTACCGTGTCATCATCATTCGTTAATGCAGTTCCAGAAGTGTCGCTTACCGTTGCTGCATTCGGAGCTGTTCCTGTTGCAGTCGCTGTGTTAGTCACGCTTCCTGCATTTAAGTCAGCTTGGGTTATCGTGTAAGTTGCCGTAATAGCTCCAGTTGCTCCAGGCGCAATTGTTGACGGGCTTACCGCCAATGCTGCGCTTCCTGTTTTGGCATCGTCGATTACAACATTGCTTAACGTAACATTTCCTGTATTGGTCACATCAAAAGTATAGGTGATCTGATCGCCAACCGCTCCCGTTCCGCCTACTGCTGCTGTTTTTACAACTGCGATTGCAGGGCTTTGCGTAAGATTAGTTACCGTATCATCATCATTATTAAGCGCAGTTCCAGAAGTGTCACTCACAGTCGATGCATTCGGAGCTGTTCCTGTTACAGTCGCTGTGTTAGTCACACTTCCTGCATTCAGGTCAGCCTGCGTGATCGTGTAAGTTGCCGTAATAGTTCCAGTTCCTCCAGGCGCAATAGTTGACGGGCTTACCGCCAATGCTGTGCTTGCTGTCTTCGCATCGTCAATTACAACGTTGGTCAAAGTTACATTTCCTGTATTGGTCACATCAAAAGTATAAGTGATCTGATCTCCAACTGCTCCCGTTCCGCCTACTGATGCTGTTTTCACAACTGCAATCGCTGGGCTTTGCGTAAGTGTGGTTACCGTATCGTCATCATTAGTCAATGCAGTTCCCGAAGTATCGCTTACCGTTGCTGAATTCGGAGCTGTTCCTGTTGCAGTAGCCGAATTGGTTACGCTTCCTGCATTCAGGTCAGCTTGCGTGATCGTATATGTAGCTGTAATAGTTCCTGATGCTCCAGGCGCGATTGTTGACGGGCTTACCGCCAATGCAGTGCTTCCGGTTTTCGCATCATCAATTACAACATTTGTTAACGTAACATTTCCTGTATT
>NZ_JAVAMB010000001.1 GCF_030730925.1 Flavobacterium sp. DG2-3
TTTGACTCTCAAGAGGAATTAAAAGAAGAATTATTGCAATATCTATACTATTACAATCATGAAAGACCGCATCAGGGAATTGATGGAAAAACACCAATTGATATGAAAAATCTGTTACCGAAATAAATGACTTTTACAATTCCGACGGAGGAGGAATCTTCGCAAGTAACTCCACAAAGTATGAAGTATTCGCAATAAAAGAAAAATCTTACTTTTGTTAAAAAACATTTACTTTAGCGAAATGCAATTTTCAGAAGGTTATCATACATATTACATCTATATCATCACAAACAAGTACAAAACTGTATTTTATACAGGAGTAACAAATAATTTAAGGCTTCGTTTAAGCCAACATGCTGAAAACATAACTGCTAGCAATAAAACGTTTGCTTCAAAATATAAAACAGAATTTCTTTTATACTATGAAAAATTTACTTGGATTCAAGAAGCTATTAAACGTGAGAAAGAAATAAAGGGTTGGTCTAGAGATAAAAAATTAGAATTAATTAAAACTATTAATCCTGATTTAGATTTTTTAAATTATTTATTTTCTTAAAATTGGCGAAATACTTTGTTGAGCTACTTACGAAGATTCTTCGTTCCTCAGAATGACAAGACTGCGGCTAATGGGCGCTTTTGCTTTACGGAGCTACTTACGAAGATTCCTCGTTCCTCGGAATGACAAAAATGAGATTAAAAAGAGGCCACTTACTTTCAAACCTGACATTTATCAGGTTTTGGCAGGAAATATTTTTTTTCATTTGTCTCTATTTTAATCCGAATACAAATGACAAAAAAAAATCTGCATACTTTTCATATTCCGGTAATGGGATTGGCCTATACGATAGACAGCCCAATAAGAGTCGCGCAGTACGGAATTTCATCAGTTGTTGCTTTGGCCGATGATGATTTGATTGAAAAGATGCGTAATTTTTACAGCACTAAATTCAACATTCCATACGAAGAAATCACTCAAAAATTTCACGATTATCGTGCTGAAAGAATTACCTCTTATTTAAATTTAGTCGATAAAATTGTAAAAGAGAAATTCGAAAATTTTAAAACAGAATTGGCAGAAAGCAAAACGTCTTTAGAAAACTTTATGTCAATGTTGCCTAATACTTCTGATATTAAAAAAGGATTTCAGAATTTACTGGACGATGGAATTGCTTTTAAGGAAAACATTCAGAATTATATTGAATCGCATCTTTTTCCTGGAGAGATTGACGTCAATATCATGACGAAATTAGACAAAGATAATTTTATCAAAAACGAACAGCTTCCTACCGAATTTAATGATGCTCATGCCGCTTTAAGAGGTTTTGCCAATAGTAATCTGGAATCTTCGGTGGTGCTTTCTGCTGGAATGAATCCGAGATTGTTCGGTTATTTCGAAAACTTCAAAGATTTTTTCCCAGATGAAAATAATTTTCTGAGAAAAAAAATTATCCTAAAAGTAAGCGATTTTAGATCGGCAATGATTCAAGGAAATTTTTTAGCAAAAAAAGGGCTTTGGGTTTCAGAATACCGAATTGAGTCAGGATTGAACTGCGGCGGACATGCCTTTGCTACCGATGGCCTTTTATTGGGCAGTATTTTAGAGGAATTCAAGGAGAAAAAAGAGCAATTGATACAATCTGCCCACGAATTAATGATTAAGGCTTTACAGGCAAAAAATATGGCTTGTCCTGAAAAACCTTTAGAATTGAAAATTACCGTTCAAGGCGGAGTTGGAACAGCAGCAGAACATGAATTTTTATTAGATAAATACAATGTTGATTCTATTGGTTGGGGTTCTCCTTTTTTATTGGTTCCCGAAGCTACTTCTGTAGACCAAGAAACCCGTAATTTATTGATGAATGCCAAAGAAGATGATTTTTACCTAAGTAATATTTCACCTTTGGGAGTTCCGTTTAATACGTTGAAAGGAACCACGAATGAATTTTTTAAGCAAAAGCGAATTCATGAAAATAAAGCAGGAAGTTCCTGCCCAAAGAAATTTTTAGCCTTAAGCAAAGAATACGATCCACACGGAATTTGTACAGCTTCAAAAAAATATCAGGATATTAAATTGGAAGAATTAGAAGCAAAAAAAGATGCTTTATCTGCCGATGAATTTGAAAAATGTAAAATCAAAATTACCGAAAAGTCATGTTTGTGTGTTGGTTTAGCCAATGCTTCTTATCTGGAAAATGATATTAAAATAAAAGGTCAGGCACAAGGCGTAGTCATTTGCCCTGGACCAAACTTAGCTTATTTTGATCAAGAAGTCTCTTTAAAAGACATGATCCAGCATATTTATCAAGGCAAATCGGTTATTAGAACAGAACGTCCAAACTTATTTATAAAAGAGCTTAAAATGTATGTGGAGTATTTTAGAAATGAAATTCAATCTCTTTCTGGAGAACTTACAGCTGCTCAGCTAAAAAAATGGAATACTTTTAAATCGAATCTGTTGGATGGAATTGAGTATTATAAAAATTTATTTGAATCGACGATGCCCTTTAAAGGTGACCTAAATCAACTCGATTCTTGTAAATCAGAATTAGTTGGTATTAAAATTCCCGTTTCAGAGTTGGTTTAAAATTGAAAACCCCAAATGTGGTCACATTTGGGGTTTGTTTTTATTTTATAGATATACTATTCTTTCTTTTTATTCTTGCTGTCAATAACAGCTCCAGTTCCAGTTCCTACCGCAGCTCCGGCTAATCCGCCAATAATAGCGCCTTCACCTTTTTTCTTACTGACAATTGCTCCTGTTGCAGCACCAACTCCAGCACCAATTACGGCACCTTTAGCGGTTGCACTCCAACCTTTCTTTTTAGCTGTTGCGGCTGGCGCAGCTGTTGTTCCGTCTTGCTGATGCACTACAACAACTTTCTCTTTCTGAGCTTCTTTCTGAGCCTCGATCTTTTCTGCATTTATTTTAGCCATTTCAGTCTTCATCGAATCGATAACACGCTGTTTGTTAATCTCAACTTTCATTGAATCAATGCTGGCTTGTTTAGCTTTATTTATATCTTCTTTGCTTTGTTGCTGGCAAGAAGTTAAAAATATCACGGTCAATAATATATATAAGCCTTTCATGATCTAAATTTTAAAAATTACACATTACAAATTACGAAATATCTGCTATAACAGTTGTTACAGAATTTTTTTGAAAGATTATAAAATTTGAGGGGACAGAGTGGCAAAGTGACAAAGGTGCAAAGTTTTATCCCTAGACTTTTTATGCCACAGATTGAAAAGATTAAAAGGATTTTTTTTCTGCTGAATCTGCTAAATCTGCGGGAGAAATTATTTCTCGCAGATTTTTGTTTTTCTAGATAATAATCTCGCAAAGACGCTAAGTCGCAAAGTTTTAATTTGAATTGCCTCCTGCTTTAGCTGGAGGTAAAATTAAGAAATACCGAAAAGGCTTTAGCCAAACTTTGCTGTTTGGGCTAAAGCCTGATTTGTAACATAAAAAAAACCTCCAGCTAAAGCTGGAGGCAATTGATATCTTTATAAAAATTCTCAGATCAAAAAAAATCCTTTTAATCCTTTTATCCCGGTAGCAATCGGGAGTGGCAAAAAAACTTTGTTCCTTTGCAACTCTGCAACTTTGCAACTTAAAAAACTTACTTTCCTAAAATTCCTTTTTTCAGAATTTGTCCGAAATCGTACATGTCTTCATAAGAGCAATACAACGGAACTGGAGCCAAGCGAATTACGTTTGGTTCGCGCCAATCAGTAATAACTCCATTTTTCATTAAATAGTCAAACAAAGCTCTTCCTTCTCCGTGTAAAAATACAGATAACTGAGAAGCTCTTTCTTCTGGATTTGTAGGCGTTATAATTTCAAAAGTACTATCGACTTCTTTATCAATTTCATGAAGAATAAATTCCAGATAAGAAGTAATATGATCACGCTTTTTGATTAAAGCATCCATTCCAACTTCGGCAAACATTTCTACAGAAGCTAAATAAGGCGCCAGCGAAAGAACGGGAAGATTACTAATCTGCCATCCGTCTGCTCCATGAACGGGATCAAAAGTAGGTTCCATTTTAAAACGACGTTCTTTATTGTGTCCCCACCATCCCGCAAATCTTGGAAGATCTGAATTATGATGTTTTTCGTGAACAAAACAGCCCGAAGCATTTCCTGGACCTGAATTCATATATTTGTAACTGCACCAAGCAGCAAAATCGACATTCCAATCGTGCAGTTCTAATTTGATATTTCCAGCTGCGTGCGCTAAATCCCAGCCCACTTTTGCTCCAGCTTTTTGTCCAGCAGCAGTTATGGTTTTAATATCAAAAACTTGCCCTGTATAATAATTTACTCCACCTATTAATACTAAAGCCAATTCATCGCCAACTTCTTCGATTTTGGCTAAAACATCTTCTAAACGAATATTGTGTTCTCCTTCTCTGCGCTTAATTTCTACAATAGCATCTTCAGCTTTGTATCCGTGAAAATTCACCTGACTCTGAAACATATACTGATCTGACGGGAAAGCTTTTTCTTCGCAGATAATTTTGTAACGTTTTCCTTTTGGCTGATAAAAAGAAACCATCAACAAGTGAAGATTTACCGTCAAAGTATTCATAACCGTAACTTCTGATGGAAGCGCACCTACGATTTTACTCAACGGTTCTGCAAATCTTTCCTGATAATCCCACCACGGTTTTTCAGCATAAAAATGACCTTCAACAGCTAGTTCTGCCCAGTCGTTCATTACTTCGTCAATGTAGGCTTTGGTGCGTTTTGGCTGTAATCCTAGAGAGTTTCCTGTAAAATAAATTACTCTTTTATCATTTACTTTAGGGAAAATAAATTCGTCTTGATACTTATTTAATGCGTCTTGCGAATCAAGCTCTCGTGCAAATTCGCGTGTATTTTGAAAAGTCATTGTTTTTTGTTTTGTGTGCTAAAATAACAAATTTTGTTTGTTTTGTTTCAGGTTTAATGTTTCAAGTTGAAATGCTTTGTGTTTTTTACCGCAAAGTCCGCAAGGATTTTTTATCAAACTGAACGTTTACAAACGTTAATAAGTTCGCAAAGCTTTGCGTTCTTTTTCATTTTGCAAACACAAACCGAGTAAAAAAAATCCTTGCGAACTTTGCGGTTAAATTTCACAACGAACTTGAAACAAATAAAAACGAAAAAACCCGACAGGTCTTGAAAACTTGTCGGGTCTTTTTTTATGATAAATGCTAATTATAGAATCAACATTGCGTCTCCGTAAGAATAGAATTTGTATCCTTCTTTGATCGCTTCTTCGTATGCTTTTTTCATTAAATCGTGTCCACAGAAAGCAGAAATCATCATTAACAATGTTGATTTTGGTGTGTGGAAGTTTGTAATCATACAGTTTGCAATACTGAAATCGTGAGGAGGGAAAATGAATTTATTTGTCCATCCTTCGTATGGATTTAAAGTGTTTGCAGAAGAAACCGAACTTTCAATTGCACGCATAGAAGTTGTTCCTACAGCACAAATACGTTTTTTCTTTGCTTTTCCTTCGTTTACGATATCACAAGCTTTTTGAGTAATGATCAATTCCTCAGAATCCATTTTGTGTTTTGATAAATCTTCTACCTCAACTGGGTTAAAAGTTCCTAAACCTACGTGTAAAGTTACCTCAGCAAAATTTACTCCTTTGATTTCTAATTTTTTCAAAAGGTGTTTAGAGAAGTGTAAACCTGCAGTTGGCGCTGCTACTGCTCCTTCTTCTTTTGCATAAATAGTTTGGTATCTTTCAGCATCTTCAGCAGTTACTTCTCTGTTGATGTATTTAGGAATTGGAGTCTCTCCAAGTTCTGTCAATTTGTTTCTGAATTCTTCGTAAGATCCGTCATATAAGAAACGTAAAGTTCTACCACGAGAAGTTGTATTGTCGATTACCTCAGCAACTAACGAATCGTCATCACCAAAATAAAGTTTGTTACCAATACGGATTTTTCTAGCTGGGTCTACTAAAACGTCCCAAAGTCTTTGCTCAGAATTTAATTCTCTTAATAAGAAAACCTCAATTCTAGCTCCTGTTTTTTCTTTGTTTCCATACAAACGCGCAGGGAAAACTTTTGTATTATTAAGAATTAAAACGTCTCCGTCATCAAAATAGTTGATAACGTCTTTAAACATTTTATGTTCGATAGTGTTTTTTTTACGGTCAATTACCATTAAGCGAGATTCGTCTCTGTTTTCTGCTGGGAATTCAGCCAAAAGTTCTTTCGGTAAGTTGAAATTGAAGTGTGATAATTTCATATTTGAATTATAGATTTTAGCGTGTAGATTTTAGATTTGTATATCTAAAATTTTAAATCGGTTGCAAATATACGATTGTGAGATAGGCGTTGTCAAGTGTTTTGCCTTTTATTTTCAAAAGTCCTTGATTTACTGAGGTTTCAGATTGACTTTTTTAAACCATATAAGTGATATAAGTTCATTTTAAACTAGAACTATAATTCGGCTAAAGCCAAAAAATGATGCTAAAAAAATACCTCCAGTTAAAACTGGAGGCAATTGATATTAAGCTTATTCAGCCAGTTAAGCTAAAAATGAACTTATATGGCTTATATGGTTCAAAAAAAAATTAAATTTCTTCAATTTGAAAATTTAATGCTTTTAAGTCATTCCAGAAATCTGGGTATGATTTTGAAACCACTTCTGCATCGTCAATGATAATAGGTACTTTAATCGCAAGCGGCGCAAATGCCATTGCCATACGGTGATCATTATAAGTTGCAATATGAATGTCGTGATTAATATTTTCTGAACGCACTAAAGTCAAACTGTCATTAGTCACCGAAATATTAGCGCCCAATTTAGTAAGCTCATTTCTTAGAGCTTCTAAACGATCTGTTTCTTTAATTTTTAAAGTATGAAGCCCTGTTAAATGGCATCCGATTCCTAAACCTAAACACGTTACTACAATAGTCTGAGCAATATCTGGCGTATTATTCAATTCAAAATTTACATCTTCGTAATTGAATCCAGAAACTTTTTTCAAAGTCATTTTATTGTTTTCGAAAGTGGTCTTTACTCCCATTTTCGCGTAAAGCGAAACCAATTCAGAATCTCCCTGAAGACTGTTTTCTTTATAACTGCTCAAAGTGATTTTTGCCGCATCTGATAAAGCTACAAGACTGAAGAAATAAGAGGCAGAACTCCAATCTGATTCGACTACCATCTCTTTGGTTTCAACTGAAGTTTTTGGATAAACTTTAATTACGTTTCCTTCAAAACTAGTCTGAATATCTAAATCAGCTAGCAAAGCTAAAGTCATTTTGATATACGGAATTGAAGTAATTTCGCCTTCTAAAGTTAGCTCTAAACCATTGTCTAATTTTGAAGCTACTAGTAAAAGTGCTGAAATATATTGGCTGCTCACATTTGCTGCCAGAGTTACTTTTGAAGCAGTAACTTTTTTTCCTTTAATTCTAATTGGCGGGTAACCTTCATTTTTTTCGTATGAAATCTCAACACCTAATTGTGCTAAAGCTTCAACCAAAATTTTAATCGGACGTTCCTGCATTCTGCTCGAACCTGTCAGAACCACTTCTCTGCCTTCGTTAACCGAAAAATAAGCCGTAAGAAAACGCATTGCCGTTCCTGCGTGGTGAATGTCTACAATTTCATCATTTCCAGCAAGAGCTTTCTGCATTACTTCGCTATCATCTGAGTTTGATGTATTGGCTAAAGTAATATTTGGGAATAATGCTTTTAGTAACAATAAACGGTTCGTTTCACTTTTAGAACCGGTAATATTTAGTTGCGAATCATCAATGGTGAATGGTGAATTCGTGCTTAATTTTAAATTCATTTTTTTAATTGTAAGTTGTGAATTATGAATTATGAATGATTAGAAGCATAATTCAGCCCCGCAATTTACCAATCCCCATTCATAATTCAAAATTCAAAACTCATAATTCAAAACTTATGAGTGATATTTCACAATTATTTCAATTTATCATTGTTTTTGTGACGATCTTTATCTCTAACCGATTTTAGATCCATTTTTTTATCAAAAGCAGCTTGCAAATCGATTCCTGTCTGATTTGCCAAACATAAAACTACGAAAACAACATCCGCCAATTCTTCTCCTAAATCTTTGTTTTTATCGCTTTCTTTTTCAGATTGTTCTCCGTAACGGCGGGCAATAATCCTTGCCACTTCTCCAACTTCTTCTGTTAGTTGTGCCATATTGGTCAATTCGTTAAAATAACGAACGCCGTGTTCTTTTATCCAAGTATCTACGTCAAGTTGTGCATTTTTCAAGTTCATCTTCTATGTCTTTTTTAGAATTATTTTATTGTTTTGAATTTCGATTATTTTCTGAAAAAAATCTCTAATCATATCGTAATCATCGGTCGGAAAAATAGCTTTGCTGATTTCCTGAGTAACTATAATTTGTATCTGGCTTTCATCTGCCATCGTGTTCATGGTGTACGAAGCCGCTTTATCTTCCATTACAATTCTTAATGGAGTTGGCACCGATTCTACCTTATAACCATCTGGTATTTTCAAAAATAGATTATACTTTCTTTGTTCTGGATAACCAAAGTAAATTGGCATTTGCCTTTTTTCTAATTTAAAAGGATTGCTTCCGTAAGTAAAAAACAGCAGTGGATTGAGCACTATTTTGTCTCCAATTATGTCATAGGCTTTATTGGAACTAAATGTGATTTTTTCAAAAACAGGTTTCGATAAATTGCTGTTTTGATTTTCAATTTTATAATCTTCTATTTCAATTCCTCCAAAATCATTTTCCAATCTTTCGATGTTGCTTTCATTGGCTTTACCTCCATAATTTTCTCTAAAAGAAAGTGCTTGATAATCTGTTTTCTGTAGAGATAAAGTTCCGTTAAGCTGAGCTGTTTCTGGCGACAATGACACTTTTATGGTATTGATGCGTTTTGAAAAACTTGTCGGAATCAATTCAATTTCTTTAGAAAAACCATCGCTTTTAATTAGTCGACCTTTCCAGTTTAAAACGTTTAACGGAAGAATATTTGGAATAGTAAATTTATTAGATGCATCCATTAAAATCTGCTCTCCGTCAATTTCGGCTGCAGCAATTACATAATTAAAAACGGTACGGTTAGGAAATAACGGAATTCCATTTTCGGTCGTGCTTACCAAAACAGGATTTGCTTCAATTTTGGCCGACTTTAACATGGCAATCAGCAATAGATTTATTTCAGCCACATTCCCTGCTTGTTCTTGGTAAGCTTTTTTAACTCCCTTAACCGTATAATAACCTCTCTTTTTATCCCAATTCATTCTGTTCTGAACAAATTTAAAAATGGTATCCATACGTTGTTTTGGAGAATTTGTGTTTTGCAGGAGTTTCTTCAAATCTTCTTCAAAAAAACTTCTTTCGGATAATTCCTTTCCAAATTCAGCGTCTTTGTAAGTAGTGGATGCCAGTCCTTCCCAGGTTTTAGTATAATCTACGACTGGCTTATCTGGAAATCTTTTTAGTTCTAGTTCATTTTGAATTGAACCTCTATAGTTGTCTATATTATCAATAAAGCTTTCTTCTTTTAATGCAGGAACGTCTTTTCCGGTATATAAGCTTCGAATTTGCTTGTAATTGCTAGCGTAAATCTGTTTGATATTCTCTACCTCTCCGCTCATTTCTGGTTTTATGTTGCCAACAATAAGCGTTTTATAAATAAAGAATTCTGGAATTTCAGATTTATATTCAAAATAATTGACTGGAATATCATACTGAAATTCAAAATCAGGAAGACGAACCAAGTTTTCAGATTTTAAAACATATTTAAATTCTATAACAGATCCTTCTTTTACATTAGGAAGCGTGATTGAGGCAACGTTCCAATATTGATTTACTTTATTATTAAAATTGCCATCGCTTTTCATTTTTGTTTTTACGATTTCTCCGTTTACGAGATTGTATGTTACAGCGTCTGAAAAGGAGACTTTATCGTCTCTTAAGTTCTCGTATCCTACGTAATAAGATACTTTTTGAGTTGCCCAGCTTAATCCTTCTTTTTTATAAATTTTAATTCTGAATTCGTAAACATGATTGGCAATAAAACCATTTTCTTCTGTATAAGTAAAATAGGTTCTTCCTTTTTTAAATAAAATGGCCGCTGGCGCAAAAGTATCTTTAGGGTTTTCTTTTTCCTGTAATTCCTGAATGGTTACTTTTCCCAATTCAAAATTTTGAGCGTTAATTCCAGAAGTAAAAAGAATCAGAAAAAGAAAAATGGCAAGCGGACGAAAATTCATTTTATCATATTTTTTTTAGAACAATTTTTTCATTTTGGCTTACAATCATTTTCTGAAAAAACTCTTTTATCATTCCGTAATCCTCAGCTGCAAAAATACTATTGTTGATTTCTTTTTGGCTTATAATTTGAATTTTGTTTTCTGAAACTGAAAAATTTAAAATAAACGACATCTTTTTGTCTTCTGAAGAGATTTTAACCGGTTTTGGCATCGATTCTACTGTATAACCTTGTGGAATTTCGACATTAAAAGTAAATCTTTCCAAATTTTTATACCCAAAATAAACTGGCATAACTCTATTTTCCTGATTGAATGGATTTTTCGTTTGTGTGAAAAACAATAACGGATTTACAAAGATCTTTCCTCCAATAATATCTGAACGGCTGTCTGAAGCAAAAGTAAAAGTTTCTATAACCGACTGATCTAAATTTGATTTCTGATTCTCTATTTTATAATTTGAAATCGTCAATCCTCCCAATTTATTCTCAAATTTTTCCAGATAAGAATCCTCCGTTTTAGCATTGTTTTCTTCTCTAAAGCTGTACGCATCATAATCTGTTCGCTGCACCCTCGCCTGACCATTCATTTTTCCGTCAGGATCCACTTTAACCATAAGAGTATAAATTTCTTTAGATTGTGATGCAGGATCTAATTCTATTTCTTGCGAACTGCCATCTTTCTTAACCAATCTTCCTTTCCAGTTTAATACATTTAATGGTAAAATGTTAGGAGAAGTAAGTTTATGCGTTGCATCCAAAAGGATTCTTTTTCCATCAATATCTGCTGCAACTATTACATAATTAAATCCTGTTCTTGTGGGATAAACCGGAAGTCCGTTCTGGATTGTACTTACCAAAACAGGATTTGCTTCTATACCAGCCGCACGAAGCATATTGATCAAAATAAAATTAATTTCTGCAACATTCCCCGTTTGATCTTTATAAGCTTTTACAACTCCTTTTTCTGTATGACAGCTATTAATTTCATTCCAGTTCATTCGATTCTTAACATACGTAAAAATCAGATTCAATCTTTCATTTTTATCTTCTACGTTTGTCAATAATTTATTGAGATCATCTGTAAACAAAGAGGCTTCATTAAGCTGTTTGCCAAAACTCTCGTCTTTAAAAATTGTTTGTGCAACGCCCTCCCATGTCAAACTGTAATCTTTAACAGGCTGATCTGGCATACGAACTCTTTCTAGTTCCTGCTGAATACTGCCTCGATAATTTTCAAGATTATTGATATACGGTTCCTCTTTTAACGCAGGAACATCTTTTCCTTCATAAAAGGTTTCAATTTGTTTGTAGCTAAAGGAACTGGTCTGACTGTAAGCATTGTCAAAACTCTGACTAGCACTTGTAAATTTAGATTCCGTTGTAAGCGGAATTTCTCCAATTAAAATTGGCTTATAAATAAAAAATTCTGGAATTTGTGTCTTGTAATAAAAATAGTCGACAGGAATGTCAAACTGAATATCAAAATCTGGAAATTTTATAAGATTTTCCGATTTTAAAACATATTTGTACTCAATAATAGAACCCACTTTTACATTTGGCAATGTAATGGTCTTTTCTTTCCAGTATTTATTGATTTTGGTTTTAAATTCTCCTTGATTATTTAGTTTAGTTTTTACAATGTTTCCGTTTTCCAAATTATACGTAACCGCATCTGAAAACTCTAAACGGTCTTCATTTAACTTTTCGTATCCAATATAAAAACGCACTCTCTGGTCTGCCCAGCTCAAACCTTCTTTCTTGTAAATTTTGATTTTTACCTCGCAGACATGGTTGGCATAAAATCCAACATCCTTGTTATAACCAAAATAAGTCCTTCCCTTTTTAAATAAGATAGCAGCGGGCGCGCTGCTATCTTTAGGATGAACTTTCTCATTTAATTCTGAAATTGTTACTTTGCCCAATTCATATTTTTGAGCTTGAATAGTTATTGTACTTCCCAAAAGGGCAGTACAAATTAGGAGAAATCTCAACATAATTTAAATACGTTTTAAAACGATTTTTTCGGTTTGTTTTGCGATCATTTCTTTGTAGTAATCTTTTAGAATTACGTATTGTTCTTTAGACACTATAGGCGAATTAATTTGATGTGACACTAATAATTGTAGCGTATTATCAATGACTGCAATGTTATATCTAAAAACTCCTAAATCTTCGTCCATCGCGACTACTCCTCCAACAGGAATTGTTTCTAGCGCATAACCTTCAGGAATTCGTATGCTAATATTGTATTTTTCTAAAAAAGGAAATCCAAAATCGACAGGATATTCTCTTGTTTCCTGCTTAAAAGGATTTTTTGTATTAGCAAAAAAGAGCATTGGCTTAATATATATTTTGTCTCCTATTAATTCACAAAAATTGGTGCTTGTAAACGAAAAGCTTTCTACAGCTGGCAACAAAACATCTTTTTCATTTGATCTGCTATAATCGCTTATTTCGATTTTACCATATTTATTTTCGAGATCGTCGAGATAGGCGTCTTCTTTCGTTTTTTCAAAATTATTTCTGCAGTCCATTGCTTTGTGCTCTGTGTACTGGCATCTTACTTTTCCTTTTATTCTGCCTCCAGCTTCGATAGTATAATCTATTGCAACATTATCTGCTGCAAACTTTTTAGGAGCCAAATCAATGCTTTCTGAAGTTCCGTCTTTACGAATTAATCTTCCTATCCAATTTAAATCTCTTAAAGGAAGTACGTTTGGAGCAGAGAAAGGATCTGTCGCATCGAGCAGTATCATTTCGTCTCCTGATTCAACAGCTGCAATCACATAATTGAAAGCATTTAGATTCGGAAAAAAAGCAATTCCGTTTGAACGGGTACTAATCAAAACAGGATTTGCTTTAAGTTTCGCCTCTCGAAGCATTGCGGTAAGCATTAAATTAATATCTGCACTATTTCCTATTTTTTCTTTGTAAGCTTTACGAACTCCTTTTTCGCAAGAATAGCCAGCATGCTGATTCCATTTTACATTTGATTTCACATATTCTAAAATCGCAGTAATTTTCGCATTAGCTGCTGTTTTTCCTTCCAATAATACTTTAAGATCTTCTTCAAAATAGCCCGATTTATTTAATTCTGTCCCGAAGGAATCAAAATCATAAATAGTTTTGGCAACACTTGTCCAGTCTGATGACAATGTCTTATAAAACTGTCCAGGAACAGAAATTCTTTCTAACTCAATAGTAATTCCTGTTCTGTAATTGTCAATATTATTTACAAAAGCTTCTTCTTTCATTGCTGGCAGATTCTGAAAAACATAACTTGTTTCTGTAGCAATATAATTGTAAGTGTTAGCCACTTTCGAAGTTATTTTGGGCGCAAAAAAACCTTTCAGATTTTTTTTAAACACAAAAGCATCTGGAAAAATGGTTTTAAGCTCAGAATAATTGACTGGGATATTTTCTTGAAAATTCCAATTGTAAAGAGTAGAGAAACCACCTTCTTCGGTGTACTGAAATTCAATAATGGAACCTTCTTTTACTTCTGGAAAAGCTATTTTTTTAATCCAGTAACTGGTATTGTTTTTTTCGATAAACTCATTTTCAGGTTTGAGTTTTGTCTTTACAATTTTTCCGTCAACTAAATTATAAGTAAAGGCACTCACTATATGTACATAACTTAGTTTTCCTGCCGCAAAATAAATTGCAATATTTGACAAATAATAGCCTTCGCTTTTATAAATCTTAATTTTCTTAGTGGTCGTCTTTTGAGAGTTTCCATTACTACTAAGATTTAAAGCGATATTACTATACAAAATAGCCGCCGCCGAAGTTGAATCTTTTGGATGCCTTTTTTCTTCCAGCTGTGCTATTGTAACATTTCCTAAAGAAGCATTTTGTGCAATTCCTTTCAGAAATGCACAAAACAAAAAGATAGAAATTATAAAATTTCTCATCTTACTAAATACGTTTTAAAACGATTTTTTCGGTTTGCTTCGCAATCATGCCTTTGTAGTATTCTTTCAACATTTCATACTGTTCTGTCGAAACAATTGCTTCATTGATTTGATTGGTTACCATTATTTGTAAAACATTCTCGTTTTGGGCAATATTAAACTTAAAGCTTCCCAAATTGTTTTCCATATTGTAAGCAACTGCTGCGGGCAAAGTTTCTACAGTATAGCCTTCTGGAATTTTGATAGAAATATTAAATTTATCTGAAAATGGATAACCAAAATCTACTGGGTATTCACGCACTTCCTGTTTGAATGGATTTTTATCCTGAGTAAAGAATAACAGCGGATTTACATAAATTTTACCCCCAATCACTTCACACAAATCATTTCCTGTAAATGAATAAGTCTCAATTGTTGGAGACAAAAGCTCTTTTTCGTTTGTTCTTGAATAATCACTTATTTCAATCTTTCTATTATTATTTTCTAATTTTTCAAGGTATTCCTCCTCCTTCAATTTTTCGAAGTTTGCTCTACTGATCATTGCATTGTAGTCGGTACATTGTCTTCTAGTTTTTCCCGTGATTTTCCCATTAGCATCAATATCATAATTCAGGAAAACAAAATCATTCGATGCCTTTTTAGGCATTAAATCTATTTCTTCAGAAGAACCGTCTTTTCTTATCAGTCTTCCAAACCAGTTTAATGTTCTATACGGAAGAACATTTGGAGTTGAATATTTGTCAGTTGCGTCCAGCAAAATATATCCATTAGGAGTTTCAACTGCAGCAACAACATAGTCAAAAGCATTTCTGTTTGGAAATAATGCAATTCCGTTATCACGTGTGCTTACTAAAACTGGATTTGCAGTTAACCCTGACGAACGCAACATCGCCGTAAGCATTAAATTGATATCGGCAATATTTCCTGTTTTTTCTTTGTAAGCTTTTTTCACACCATTATCACAGCTATAACCTGTATAGTTATTCCACTTTACATTTGCTTTTACATAGTTTAAAATTGCCCAGATTCTTTCATCCTGACCATCAATTCCTGTCAGCAGTTTTTTCAAATCCTCTTCAAAATATCCTGTTTTATTAAGCTCTGGACCAAAATCGTCATATTCGTAAATTGTTTTTACAACAGAATTCCAGTCTGTAGAATATTCCTTCATTGGGCTATTTGGAAAATGAACTAAAGACAATTCATGCTGAACGCTTGATGTATAGTTGTCAATATTATTCACAAAACTTTCATCTTTCATCGCTGGAAAATCCTGAGCCACATAAATAGTTTCTGTTTCTATATAATCAATATTATCAGAAGAAAAATTAGTGCTGGAAACACGTCCACCACTTCTTTCTTTACTATTAATCGTAATAGATTTTGAATTTTTTGATGTTGTCACTTTCGGAAAAATATAACCTTTTTGTCTTGGTTTAAAAACATAATATTCCGGATAAGCAACTTTAAACTCTGAATAGTTTACAGGAATCGAAGCCTGAAAATCCCAATCACGAATTATACCTGCATTTGGACATTTTATAGTGTAACGAAATTCGATTACAGAACCTTCTTTTACGTTTGGCATTGTGATCTTTTTTTGCCCTCTGTATTTCGAAATAACTTCATCAAATGAACCATCACTTTTCAATTTGGTTTTTTCTATTTTCCCGTTCACAAGATTATAGGTCACGGCATCTGCAAAAAATACTCTTTCTTTTAAATTTGTAGTGTTACGATACCAAACTTGCTGATTTGCCCATTCGTAACCCTCTTTTTTATAAATCTTAATACGGGTCTCTACATCGGTTGCCATGTAAAAACCATCATTTTGATCATACTCCATTCTTGAAACTCCTTTTTTATAAAGAATTGCCGCAACAGCTGCAGTATCTTTTGGATGTACTTTCTGTTCCAATTCTGCAACAGAGACCTTTCCGAGTTTAAATTCCTGTGAAATCGCTTTGGGAGCGATCAATAAAATCACAGACAGGCTAAGTAGTTTAATAATTTTCATTGGTAATTTTTGGTTTGTTAGGTTATAATGGGTTAGTTCTTTGTCAATATTATTTTGGCGTTATCGTTTCTAGAAACTTGCTCCATAAACAAGCGGTATTCATCGTATTCTTTGTTTGAATATTTTCCTTTGTTTAAGAACATCGATCTTTTATAAGTTAGTTTGTTATTGTCTTTTTTAATGATTTCAGTTTTATATTCTCCAAACTTTCCTTTTAATTCATAATTTGAAGGCAGAAATTCGATACTAAAACCTTCTGGAAGATTAATCTCAATTTCATCGGTATCCAAATAACCCCTCTGAATTTGAAATGGATTTTTGCGATTTCTAATTCGTTTCACACTTCCCGTATATTGATTAAAAGCATCAACTACAAAAATCATTTTGTTGCCCGAAAGTGCTCCATAATTTGTAGCGCTTAACTGGACATCTTCGGTAAAACGAATATTTTCTTTATCGTTAGTAAAAGTAATTTTACCCAATTTCAGGTTATTAATATTATCCCAGTAATTTTTATAATGTTCCTCTTTCTCATTTGGCTGCATCGTTTCTACTTGAGATTTAGATGCATAAACACTTCCTTGAGAAGCTATCTTTAAAACTCCAGAAAAATTTCCAGCTTGATCGATTGTGTACACTCCTTTACCTTCCTGTATATTTCCTTTGTCATCATAGATTTTAGTTCGTACAATTTCTCCACCATCAGGTTTCACAACCAAAACATCACGATCATCTGTAAATGTACCCTGATAGCCAAACGGATCATCCTGACTTGTACATTCTAGCCACACATAATTATCTTTATTCGGAATCGCAAGAATCATGTGATTTCCCTGCATCGAAACAAAATCAGATTGAATATCTTCTTTATAACGATCGCCATATAAAATAGTGTTATAAGAAGGAACATCTACAGCCTGCAAAAGCGCTTTGGTATAATTGGATAAAGCCTTGCAATCTCCGTATCCTAATCGATCCACATCGTTGGCCAGCATAGGTTTCCAGCCACCGATGCCAACGGCAATATTGACATATCGAGATTTTTTCTGCACATAATCGTAAATGATTTTTGCCTTCTTAATCGGATCTTTTTCATCTCCAACCAAAGCTTTGATTTTGGCTTTTGTTTCTTCTGGCAAGACCGTAGTTCCGGTTAAGATTTTATCGCTATACCATTTTCCGAATGCCTCCCAAGTAGTTGCATTTCCATCTACTCCTTCTAAGTGGAAATTTTCTAATCCCATCATGACTTTTGGAAAAAGATCTGAAGGAGAAGGACTAAGATCTTCTTGTTTTTGAGCAGGAATATTCGTTGCTAGATAACTTAAATTGGTATCTGTATCAGCTGTTTTTTTTATATCAAAAAGATCAAATTGGAACTCTTTCTTTTTAAAACCTAATCCTTTTGGATAAGTAACATTCAAAATACATTTTTCTACACTTAAATTATAGCCTCCAATAAAATACCATTTTGGTATAAAGGCAGTATTTGAAGTTTCGACTTCAGAAGTAAAAGCAATTGTAAAAGGATACGAAATTGGCGTATAGTCTAAGTAAAGTATTCTGTTATCTGAAAAAAGAGTGCTTCCGCTTACGGCACTCTGATCTCTAAAGTCTTTTCTTTTAATTTTTTTTATCTCATTTCCTAATGCATCATAAACCACAGCTTCAATAGTTTTGACTGAAGTAGTTTTATCATAATGGCTATAGGCATCGATATCTCTTAACCCTTTTTCATTAAAAACAGAAACGATTCTTTGCGTTTTTATAGTCATGCTTCTTTGCGAAGCAATCACAATATCCATTTGGTCCAAACGAAGGACAGCATTAGCATTTTGTGTTAAACTATCGGGAATAGAAAATATAGGATAAGTGCTCTTTTGAGCAAACGCAGTGAGGTTAATTAAGAATAAAAATAACGCAAGAAAAAGGTTTTTCATTAATAGGGATTTTCGTCAAATATATATTTTTTTCAGAAATCCTTAACAAATGTTTAATAATATTTTATTCCCTGTTTTTGCTGTCCATTACAATTGTAACTGGTCCGTCGTTTAGTAGACTGACTTTCATATCGGCACCAAAAATTCCCGTTTGAACTTTCTTTCCCAACTCTTTTTCTACTGCTTGAACAAATTTTTCGTAGGTCGGAATTGCAAAATCTGGTTTTGAAGCTTTTATATAAGAAGGACGATTTCCTTTTTTCGTTGAAGCATGAAGTGTAAATTGGCTTACCACAATAATATCGCCGTCAATATCCTGAACCGAGCAGTTCATCACATCATTTTCGTCTCCAAAAATTCTCATTTTCACAATTTTACCAGCCAGCCAGTCCATATCTTCCTGTGTATCGGCATCTTCGATTCCGACTAAAACTAATAACCCTTTTTGAATTTCGGCTGTTATTTTTTGATCTACAGTTACTGAAGCTTGAGAAACTCTTTGGATGACTACTTTCATGAAATTATAAATTGCAAATTATGAATTATAAATTACTTGTTAGACGCAATACATTGCATCGATAGTTTGGAATTTGGGATTTAAAAAATTGGAATTTTAAATTTATTTTCGGGTTTCATCACTTGCCGCACGGTCTTCGCCGTAAGTATCGGTACGATAATGCTCTTCGTCACCTTCGAGGATTTTCAGGTAACTATTGTAGCGCGACCAAGCAATTTCGTCTCTTTCTAAAGCCGCTTTTATGGCACAATGTGGTTCTTCTTTGTGTAAACAGTTGTTAAACTTACATTGATCTTTTAATCGGAAGAATTCTGGAAAATAACCGCTAATTTCTGAAGGCTCCATATCTACAATTCCAAAACCTTTGATTCCTGGTGTATCGATAATTCGAGCATCAAAAGACAAATCGTACATTTCGGCAAAAGTAGTTGTGTGCTGTCCTTGTTTGCTCTGCTCTGAAATTACGGAAGTTTTTAAATGAAGACTTGGTTCTAAAGCATTAACCAAAGTTGATTTCCCCACTCCTGAATGTCCAGAAAACATGCTTACTTTGCCAATCATCATTTCTTTTAGTTTGTCAACTCCTTTATTTTCTGTCGAAGAAATGCGAAGACATTTATAACCAATTTCAGAATAGATGTGCTGTAAATACAACTGATCGTCTAAAGTCTGTTCTGTTAAAGTATCGATTTTATTAAAAACAAGAATTGCTTCGATTCCGTAAGCTTCGGCAGTAACCAAAAAACGGTCAATAAAACTAGTCGTTGTCGGCGGATTATCAATTGTAATCAGTAAAAAAACCTGGTCAATATTGGAAGCAATAATATGAATCTGTTTAGACAAGTTAACCGATTTACGAACAATATAATTTTTTCTTTCGTGAATGTTATGAATAGTTCCCGTAACAGCATCTGAAGTTTCATCCAATTCATAATCGACTATATCGCCTACAGCAATGGGGTTGGTACTTTTGATTCCTTTAATTCTGAATTTCCCTTTCATACGGCATTCCACAAAATCTCCATTTTCAGATTTTACGGTATACCAGCTTCCTGTAGATTTATAAACGGTTCCTGTCATTCAATTCAATTGTTGATTTCTGATTTTAGATTTTAGATTCCTCTAAATCTCTGCAAAGATAAATGAATAATTTTAAACATAACTCACAGTTTTCATCTCGAAAAACAGAACACAAAAAGACTCCTCCGAGATAAAAAACTTTTAAACCATATAAGTCATATAAGAAAATATTAGAGTTGAAAACGAAAAAAAAAATCATATAAGAAAATGTTTCTCAAAGATTGAAACACAATATGCACAAACATAGCCCACGGTTTCAACCGTGGGGACAAAGATTGGAATTACGCATTGTGCAAAGATTGTATATTGCATCAACCATTGCAAACATACATTGCGTACCCACGGTTAAAACCGTGGGCTATGGTTATCTAGCGAAGAAAAACCTTTTCAAACTTATATATCTTATATGGTTTAAACCCAAAAAAAATCCCCAACTCTTTTTTCAAAGTGTTGAGGATTCTTAAAAAACAATCTACTTTTAATGAATGCTATAAGAAAACTTTAAATCAAGATTTTTAAAATCTAAAATTATCTTATATCACTTATATGGTTTTAGAAAAAATTATGCGTTGAAAATTTTCTCTTGGTGACCGATACTTTCTTGGTGAATTGCTTTGAACATTCTCAAAACAAACTCTTCAGTAAGACCTTTTTTCTCACCTTCTAAAATCATTTTTCCTAAGATTTCGTTCCAACGGTTGTTTTGAAGAATGGCAACGTTAGCATCTTTTTTCACCTGACCGATTTCGTCAGCTACTTTCATACGTTTTCCTAACAATTCTAATAAGTTAGCATCTAGAACGTCGATGTTAGCTCTTAGTTTTGTCATTTTTTGGCTGTACTCATCTGTAGTATCATCCGTTTTTCTGATAGTCAAATCTTTGATGATTTGTTTCAAAGAATCTGGAGTAACTTGCTGTGCAGCATCTGACCAAGCGTTGTCTGGATCGAAGTGTGTTTCGATGATCATACCGTCATAATTCAAATCTAAAGCCTCTTGAGTTACTTCGAAAATCATTTTACGATCTCCAGTAATGTGAGATGGATCGATGATTAATGGTAAATCAGGGAATTTATTTTGTAATTCGATAGCAATCTGCCATTCTGGAATGTTTCTGTATTTTGTTTTTTCGTAAGTAGAGAAACCTCTGTGGATAACACCTAATTTCTCGATACCTGCCATGTGTAAACGTTCAACACCACCTAACCATAAAGCTAAATCTGGATTTACAGGGTTTTTCACCAAAACAATTTTATCCGTTCCTTTCAAAGTATCAGCAATTTCTTGAACTGCGAAAGGGTTTGCTGTTGTACGAGCACCAACCCATAATACGTCGATATCGTGTTCTAAAGCTAATTTACAGTGAGCTGCAGTTGCAACTTCAGTTCCCATTAATAAACCAGTTTCAGCTTTAGCTTTTTGTAACCATTTTAATCCGATTTCACCAACACCTTCAAATCCTCCTGGACGCGTTCTTGGTTTCCAGATTCCAGCTCTGAAAACGCTTACTTTAGAATCTTTCAATTCGTGAGCAATTTTCAAAACTTGATCTTCCGTTTCTGCACTACAAGGTCCAGCTATCACAAGTGGGTGATTTAAATTGAAATCTTCTAACCACTTTCTCATTTCTTTCTTATTTTCCATCTTAATTTTAATTTACTTTTTAGTTGTTGTTAATCCGTTTAGTATTTCTTTTATTTTATTTGTGCTTTCCATTTCTTCAAAAATGGCATTGTAATTTTCGTCTTTCAGCAAATCTCTAAACCGACTGAGATTTGAAATATATTCTTCTAATGTTTCGAGAACGTGCTCTTTGTTTTGTTTGAAAATCGGCGTCCACATCGCCGGCGAACTTTTTGCGAGACGCACCGTACTTTCAAATCCACTGCCCGCCATGTCAAAAATATCCTGTTCGTCTTTCTCCTTATTCATCACCGTTTTTCCGAGCATAAACGAACTAATGTGCGACAAATGCGAAACGTAAGCAATGTGTCTATCGTGCGAAGTCGGATCCATATATCGGATTCTCATTCCGATTGAAGTAAAAAGATTTAATGCTTTCTCTTGTAATTTAAAAGCCGTCTTTTCGACTTCACAAATAATATTTGTTTTTCCTTGAAACAAACCTCTTATTGCTGCTGATGGTCCAGAAAACTCTGTTCCCGCTATCGGATGTGTAGCAATAAAATTTCTTCTTTTCGGATGATTGGCTACTGCTTCACAAATTGGTTTTTTAGTCGATCCTACTTCAAAAACAATCGTTTTATCCCCAACTGCATCCAAAACCTTAGGCAAAACCGTCAACGCTACATCTACTGGAACTGATACGATTACAAAATCTGCTTTTTGCAAATCTTCAAAGCTTCCCGCTTCGTCAATAACGCCTAATTCAATTGCTTCCTGCAAATGCTGTTCGTTGCTATCGATTCCTAAAATAGTCGCATCAGGATAACGCCCTTTGATGTCTAACACCATTGAGCCGCCTATTAACCCTATTCCTATTACGTATACTTTCATATTTATTTTTATTGTGAACTATTTCACAATTAGAAATTTATCGATTTTAAAAACATAAAATCAGCTTAAACTACATCAACATATCACACTATAAACTGATTCAAAACAGACTAAAAATTATTTCTTCGTTTTTAAAATAATATAACCAATCCCACTTTGTGCGGCCTGCCCATCAATTTCTGATCTCAATTTTAATCCTATTCTAATCTTTTTTTGAGGAAAACCATTAATAATATTATTTGTCTGCAAGTAAATCACATTAGTAAAATCATTGTTTGTTCTAATTAGAGAATTTGGTATTACTACATTATCAGTAAAATTATAAAGTTCAAGCAATGCATAATTACTCGAAAATGTAACATTGGGATTAGATTCAAAAATTATTGAATCTACATTCTTATATTTTGTAATGTCAAATTCAATACCTTCAATAAACCTAGGAATCGTTGAACTATTTGAATAAGCTTGAATATAATTTGCTTGAATACGAATTTCTTCACTTATAATCCCCTCTTTTTCATTACAAACATACTTCGTTGTCTGAATTTCAGAATTATCTAATATTTTATTATTGTTTAAGTCAATACCCGATTCTATTTTTATTCCACCATTCCCACAAACTCCACCTGTAGTCTCATCAGTAATATTTACAAGACTTAAATTACCATTTAGACCATTACACACATAAGTTGTATATTTTACTTCATTGTCATTTAACACTCCATCATTGTTCACATCTAATCCGTACTCTACTTTTAAACCGCCATTTCCACAATTACCACCAGAATTTTCATTGGTAGTTCTTGTTAAGCTAGAATTACCATCTACTCCATTACAAACATAAGCTGTAGAAGTTATTTCGCTTTCTTCTAAAATACCGTTTCTATTTAAATCTAAACCAGAATTTATTTTTATCCCACCATTTTCACAACTAGCTCCCGCAGGTTCTTTTACAACTGCTGTAAGAGTATTTTTTCCATCTACTCCATTACACACATATTTTGTATTTTGAACTTCACTACTATCTAGTACCCCGTTAAAATTACTATCCAATCCAGTTTCAACTTTTATTCCACCATTTTCACAATCCACTCCTGGGTTTATAACAGACATATTTACTAAAGTGTTAATTCCTTTTGAGCCTTGTTCTCCAACGGGCCCTTCATCACCCTCGCATGCGATAAATAAAATTGATACAAATAAGTAAAATAATTGAAGTTTTTTCATTTTGTTTGTTTTTGTTTGTTTTTGTTTTAAAATATTAACTGGTCATTATCCGTTTATCTTAACATGAAACTCTAAAATCGATCAATCGCTTCCTGTACTTTTTCTTCTTTTACACACAATGAGAATCTAATATATCCTTCACCGTTGCTTCCGAAAATGGTTCCCGGTGTGATGAAAATATGTTTCTCATATAATATTTCGTCAATGAACTTTTCTGATGATTCGATTCCTCCAGGAAGTTTTGCCCATACGAACAATCCAACTCCTTCTTTATATACTTTGCAGTTTAACTTTTCTGCCAGCTTTTCGGTTAATTCTCTTCTTCGTCTGTAAATTTTGTTGTTATCTTCAAACCAAGATTTATCACATTTCAATGCCGCGATTGCACCTTTTTGAATTCCGTAATACATTCCGCTGTCCATGTTGCTTTTTACTTTTAGAACCGCATCAATAATTTCAGGATTTCCTAAAACCATTCCGACTCTCCAGCCTGCCATGTTGAATGTTTTACTTAATGAATTTAATTCTAAAGCTACATCTTTCGCACCTTCAACCTGCAATAAACTCATCGGATTATCATTCAAAACAAAACTATACGGATTGTCGTTGATCAATAATATATTGTGTTTTTTAGCAAAAGCAACCAATTTTTCAAATAACGCTAAACTTCCTCTCGCTCCTGTTGGCATGTGCGGATAACCCAGCCACATTAATTTTACTTTCGAAAGATCTAATTTTTCTAAAGCTTCAAAATCTGGTTCCCATTGATTTGCTTCTTTCAAATCATAATAAACTGGAACCGCTCCTACCAAATTGGTTACCGAAGTATAAGTCGGATAACCTGGATTCGGAATTAAAACGTGATCGCCTTCATTTAAAAAAGCCAGCGAAATGTGCATAATTCCTTCTTTCGAACCCATTAATGGTAAAATCTCATTATTCGGATTCACTTCAACACCAAACTGATCTTTATAGAAATCCGCCATCGCCTGTCTCATTTCTGGCAAACCCTGATAGCTTTGATAACCATGCCCATTCTCGTCCTGAATTGCTGAAGCTACTGCTTCAATTACTGCTTTCGACGGACTCAAATCTGGGCTTCCAATTCCCATATTGATGATCGGTTTTCCTTCAGACATCAGCTGTCTCACTTCTCTTAATTTTGATGAGAAGTAGTATTCTTCAACTGTGTCTAATCGTTTTGCTGTTGTTATCATGATTCTTATTTATTCTCTTTTAGAGTTTTTTATTTTTTAATCCCAAACAATTGGAATTTGGAATTTTTAAATTTTGGAATTTCCTTTTTTATGGCCTTGTGTTTCTATATTCTCCCAACACTTTAAAATATTCTGCCATTATCGTTAATAAGGCTTTTGCTTTTGCATAATCTTCGTATTTCTCGAATGTTACGTCTACGAAAAACGAATATTTCCAAGGCGTTTCGATTTTTGGAAGCGATTGAATTTTTGTCAAATTCAATTTGCAGTCGCTCATTACATTCAAAACTGCTGCTAAGCTTCCCCTTTTATGATCCAATTCAAATTTTACAGAAGCTCTGTTGATTTCGCTTTCTGGCAAAAATGAATTTTGCTTTTTGATGATTACAAAACGAGTCATATTATTTTTAATCGTTTGAATCGCTGGCGCAATAATATCAAGATCATACATTTCAGCTGCCGTTTGGCTTGCAATTGCTGCAATTCCAGTTAATTTTTTTTCCTGAATTCTTCTCGCCGTTTCTGCTGTATCTTTATCCTCAACCAATTTGATATTTGGATATTGTTTCAAGAAATCCATACACTGTAAAAGTGCCATTGGATGCGAATGAACTTCTCTAATATCTTCAATTTTCTGACCTTTTAAAGCCATTAAATTCTGCTGAATATTTAAATAATGCTCTCCAATAATGTGCAAATTATTCTTGTCAATCAAAGCATAATTCGGAATAATTGGACCTGCAATAGAGTTTTCAATCGCCATTACAGCCTGATCAGATTTTCCGGCAATAAGGCTGTCGATCAATTCTTCAAAAGACAAACATTCATCAATATCCACATTTTCAGAGAAATACTCTTTCACAACCTGATGATGAAATGATCCTTTAATACCTTGTATTGCAATTTTCGTTGTCATATAGTCAAAAAAAAATCCTGATTTGCATCAGGATTGTATATTAGTTTTATTTGTCTTAAAATTTATCTCAAATAACCATAGCACAATCCTGACTTCTACTAAAGAAGAAATAAAAATTGTTGCTAAAATAAAAACGGTTACTTGCCATTTTGTTTGTCTTATTGTTTAAATTCTCTGCGAATGTATAAATTATTTTTAGTGCACCAAAAAAAAGATTGCATTTTGTGAAACAAAAAGGAATTTCTTAACAAATTTAGGATGATTTGTATGATAATGTAAAAAAAACGGCTTTTTTTTGAAGGTACTGAGATGGTAAGTTGCTAAGGTTCTGAGATTTTTTTCGCCACGAATTCACGAATTAGCGCAAATCTTTGTGATTTTATAATCAATTTCTCTAATTTCAAACAGATTAAAAAAGATTCATGTTTATTTTAAACCTAATCTCTTTGACCAATTTTTAGGTGAACGGGAAGTATGAAAAACACCTATCACTATTATTTCGTTCTTTTCAAATTTATAATGTATTCCATATGGAAATCTTGAAATGAAACGAACTTTTACTGTTTTATATCTTTTTTGAAATGCATCTGGATTTCGTACAAGAGTATCTAATCCAGCCTCGAGACACAACTCAAAATCATACGATAATCCGATTCTTTTCTCTTCGTACCACAGCACAATGTCCTCGATATCGAACAAAGCTTCTTTTGTAAAACGAATATTAGTCACTACCTAATAGATTTTAAATGAGCTTTTATCTCATCCCATGAATATAATTCGGTTTTACCTTCTTCTAAATTTTTTAGTCGAATATCAAGTTCTTTTTCAACTTCACTGGAAATGCTCAATTCTTCTTTAGACACACTATCCCACAATTGTTCGGCCAGAATTATTTTTTCAGCATTACTGTATTGAGACAAGTTTTTAATTTCCATGATTAATAAAATTTATTGATTACAAATTTACGCAAATTTAATAACGAAAAATAATCATGATCTAGGATTAGTTTTTTTCGCCACGAATTCACGAATTAGCGCAAATCTTTGTGGCTATTTATACAAATTGCACAAATTAAACGACTAGATTTTCAAAAAAAATTCGTGAATTCGTGGCGAAAAAAACACTTTAAAACAATCCAGAAACCGTTTTATTCTTAATCCCAATCTTCGTGTAATCAAAATCGAGTTTTTCTTTTAATAAAGAAGCATATACACTCCTAAAATCGGTTTCGTATTTTAAATCGCCGTTATCTAAGTCTGCTAAGTTTGGATTTTTGCCTAAAATAGTTCCTTTATTATTTCCGCCAATAATGAACATTGGCGCGGCAGTTCCATGATCGGTGCCGTTTCCGTTGTCTTTTACGCGGCGTCCGAATTCTGAAAAAACTACTATTGTAACATTTTGTAGAAGATTGGCGTGTTTTAAATCTTTGTAGAAACTAAATATTGAATCATTTAAATCTGTCAATTTTCTTTCGTGAATGGCCAACTGATTGTCGTGCGTATCAAATCCGTTTAAAGACGTATAATATACTTTTGAGTTTAAATTTCCTTTTATCAAACGCGCAATCCATTCTAGATTTTTAGAAAGTTCGGTTTTGGTATAACTATTTTCTGATTTTGACTTCAACAATGCCTTCTGAATTTCATCTGAACCTTCGGTAACCGAATTGGCGATTTTTCGAACAAAATCCAATTGTGGATTATCAGATAATTTTGAATCTTCCATACCACCTTTCACTTTAAAACGATTCGGATCTTTTACCGTAATCGAATTCGGTTCAATTCCTTTCAAAGCCAGATTATCAATCGAATCTAGATTTACGCCCGCCGTTGGCTGATGTCCGTTGCATTGCAAATCCAAATAACGCCCCAACCAGCCTTCGTTTACATACTTATTAGAATCTACAGCCGTCTGCCAAATTTCCTGACTTCTAAAATGCGAACGAACAGGTTCTGGATAACCCACATTTTGAATCACAGTTAAATCTCCGTTTTGCTGCATTTGGGCAAAATCTTTTAAAGACGGATGAAATGCCATTCCGCGGTTTTTACCAACTACCAAATCTTTATTTAAAGCAATTTTTGTTCGCAAATCATAATACAACGGATCGTCGTAAGGAATAAAAGTATTCAGTCCGTCGTTACCTCCGTTCAATTGTACAAAAACAACGCATTGCTCGCCCACAATTACATTTTGCTGTGTTCCAAAGGCGTGCAGAAAATCTGGAAGCACAAGCATTCCACCAGTAAAAGTTCCTGTTAACGTTAAAAAAGTTCTTCTGTTCATGATTTCAAACTTTTAAATTAATTGATATTCGGGCAGTTTGGTAATGTAATTGAATAACCGAATTACGGCTGCATCTGCATTGGGCTCTTTTGGGTCGAAGTCATATTTCAAAAGGTTTTCCATATCTTTTTGAATCGATTCGTTTGTTTTAAAAAGCAATCGATCTGATAATTCAGAAATAATGGTTTTGTTGCTTCCGCTATCTTCAAACTGCACTTTTACTTTCACTTTATTGATTTCTACAACAGGCTTTTCAGCTTCCGAATTCATTTTATTTAGAAATTTCCCTCTAATAGTTCGGCCTTTACAAAGTAGATCTGAAGTATTGTTTCGCTGTAAATAAATCTGCGAAGTCAGCCAGGAATTTCCTCCGTCCCAGCCCTTCACATTGGTTTGATTGTACAAATCCATTCCTTGTTGTTTCAAGAAATATTGCACCATTCCGTTGTCAAAATCTTCCATTTGCAATTCATTTGTCAATTGCAAAATATAAACCAGCGGATTTTTAATTTTACTTCCGGCGTTTTCTTTCGCATATTCTTCGGTAAAAATCTTGGTTAGCAAAGGCTCAATTTCAAACTTTGCTTTTCGGAGATAATCGCCATAATAAGTTACCAATTTTTCTGGCGGATTATCATAAACAAACCATTTTAAAATTTTTCGGGTAATGAGATACGGAATATTTTTCTGTTCGAAAATGATATCGACTAAATCATCAGCTTTCCAATTTCCAGTTTTTCCAAAATAGGTTTTATCGCTATTGTCTTCGATATTTTTTCTATAAACCGCGCCATCATCCCCAACATTTAAACCTGCCAAAGCTTTTGCGCCGTTTTTAATATCTTCTTCCGAATAATTTCCAATTCCGATCGTGAATAATTCCAATAATTCGCGGCTCAAATTCTCGTTGACTTTTCCTTTTTTATTATCGCCATTATCGAGATATCTCACCATCGCGTTTGATTTCAGAATCCGTTTGGTCAGTTCTTTAAAATTGCCAAAGGCATTTTCTCTTAAAATCATATTATGCTGATAAATCCAGTAATTGACTTTTACTTTCTGCGAAGTCGACACGAAGTGATTGTGCCAAAAGCAGACCATATTTTCCCGAAGCGGAAATTCATCAGTTCGCATTTTTTGAATCCACCATTTCTTGAGTTCAAGATTAGAGTAGACTTCTTTCTTTAAAGTTTTCTTTTTGAATTCTGAATCGGCATTTTTGATCGACTCGCGAAGTTCTTTTAATTCTGCCAAAGTTTTAGGATCGTCTTGCAAAAAAGCAGGAAGCTCTTTGTCGAATTTTGAGTCATAAGAATGCTTTAGAAATTTTTCTAATCCGAGTTTTTCTATCTTTTCGGCTTCTTTTCCGGAGAAACCCAAGCGTAAGGACCAAAGACTGCTCTTTTTCATAATTTGGAAATTATTACTATAAGACTCGATTCTCTTTAAAAGGTTTAATTTTTTAAGGGACTAAGTCTCTGAGGTTCTAAGGTGCTGAGATTTGAATGTGTTTGGTAATATTTTTAAACGGAGGATTTTTGGGGATATTGTCATTAGACAATCATAACCAATCATAGCCCAAGGTTTCAACCTTGGGTACGTAACGATTCTTCCTGCATGTACCCAAGGTTGAAACCTTGGGCTATGTTTAAAATTTGACGTAATTAGAAATAATAAAAAAGCAGTTCGTTACTATCTTTTAATAGAATCAAAAGCCTGTTGTGTCATTAGTTTTTTTCTAATCATCATTTTAAACCAGTTTTCCAATTTCCCTTTTTCCTTTTTATCTATTTTACTAATGTCAATTTGAGGGAAATTGGAATAATCAATATGATATTTCTCTAAAAAGGCCGAATAGTAATCCCAATAAGCTCTTTCATAATTAAACTTTTCCGCCATAATTTTCGAGTACACCATCACGCTATCTGTGCTTTCGCGAAAGCAACAATCTTTAAAACTATAAAAAAGTTCATAATACGCCTCTACATCGCCACGCTTTTTAACTCGATTAATTAATGTATCGTAATCAGTTACCATAGTGCTTATTGTTCTCACTTCTTCTGAATCAATTTCTTTTAAATTAACTTCTTTTGAGACTCCTTTCTGTACTTGCACTTTCTCTGCCTTTTGCTTACATGAAAAAAGGCATATTAAAAAAACTAAAGATAAAATTCTATTCATCATAAATTAAATTCATATTTAAGCAAAAAAGCAGTTATCAAATGACAACTGCTTTATAAATTTAAGAATAAATCTTGCTTCTTTATTCTATTTTCTTTCTTCTAAAAAAGATTAAGATCCACACATCTCACAATCCTCTGGATCTGCTGCTTGTGCTTTTAACAACATTGCTTTATAATCTTCAACAGAGATAGCTTCTGTTTCTGCAACTAAGCTTGGTGCTGTTTCTTCTTTTTTATCGTTGTTTAATGTGAATTTAATCGCATCTACAGCCGCTTTTGTTCTTAGGTAATACATTCCTGTTTTTAAACCAGATTGCCAAGCGTAGAAGTGCATTGACGTAAGTTTAGAATAGTTAGCATCTTGCATGAACAAGTTTAACGATTGAGACTGATCGATAAAGTAACCTCTTTGACGAGACATATCGATAATATCTTTCATTGACATTTCCCAAACTGTTTTGTAAAGGTCTTTTAGGTCTTGCGGAATAATATCAATGTTTTGAATAGATCCGTTATGACGCATAATTTCCTGTTTCAATGTCTCGTTCCATAAACCTAGTTTTACCAAGTCTTCTAGTAAATGTTTGTTTACTACGATAAACTCTCCAGACAATACACGACGTGTATAAATGTTTGAAGTATACGGTTCGAAAGCTTCGTTGTTTCCAAGAATCTGAGAAGTTGAAGCGGTTGGCATTGGCGCAACTAACAATGAGTTACGAACTCCATGTTCCATAACTTCTTTTCTTAAAGAAGCCCAGTCCCAACGTCCTGATAATTCCTCATCTTTCATTCCCCACATATTGTATTGGAATTCTCCTTGCGACATTGGCGAACCTGCAAATGTAGAATATGGACCTTCTTCTTTTGCCATTTCCATAGAAGCCGTTACAGCCGCAAAGTATAATGTTTCGAAAATCTCTTGGTTCAATTGTTTTGCTTCGTCACTTGTAAATGGCATACGCAACATGATGAAAGCATCTGCTAAACCTTGCACTCCTAATCCAACCGGACGGTGGCGCATGTTTGAGTTTTCTGCTTCTTTTACAGGGTAATAGTTTCTGTCGATTACTTTATTCAAGTTACGAGTTACACGTTTTGTAACATTGTAAAGTGCGTCGTGATCAAATTTTCCATTATCAATAAACATTGGCAATGAGATCGAAGCTAAGTTACAAACAGCGATTTCGTCTTTAGACGTAAACTCCATAATCTCTGTACACAAGTTAGAAGAACGAATAGTTCCTAAATTCTTATGGTTCGATTTACGGTTTGCTGCATCTTTGTACAACATATATGGCGTTCCAGTCTCGATCTGAGATTCTAGGATTTTCTCCCACAATTCACGAGCACGGATTGTTTTTCTTCCTTTATTTTGGAATTCGTAATCTGTATATAATTTTTCGAATTCGTCTCCGTAAACATCATATAATCCTGGACATTCGTTAGGACACATTAAAGTCCAAGTTGAATCTTCCTGAACACGTTTCATAAACAAATCTGAAGTCCACATTGCGAAGAATAAATCTCTTGCACGCATTTCTTCTTTTCCTGTATTTTTCTTTAAATCCAAGAAATCGAAAATATCAGCATGCCAAGTTTCGATGTAAATCGCAAAACTTCCTTTACGTTTTCCGCCTCCTTGATCTACGTAACGTGCTGTATCGTTAAAAACTCTCAACATTGGAACAATTCCATTTGAAGTTCCGTTTGTACCGCGAATGTAAGATCCAGTTGCACGAACGTTATGAATAGAAAGTCCGATTCCACCCGCTGACTGCGAAATTTTAGCTGTTTGTTTTAATGTATCGTAGATTCCATCAATACTATCATCTTGCATTGCCAAAAGGAAGCAAGAAGACATTTGAGGTTTTGGAGTTCCTGCATTGAACAACGTTGGCGTTGCATGCGTAAAGAACTTTTTAGACATTAAATCATAAGTTTCAATAACCGATTTTAAATCGTCTAAGTGAATACCAACAGATACACGCATTAACATGTGCTGCGGACGCTCAACGATTTTTCCGTTTATTTTAAGAAGATAAGAACGCTCTAAAGTTTTGAAACCAAAGTAATCGTAATTAAAATCTCTTGTATAGATAATATGAGAATCTAAAAAAGCAGCATTTTCCTGAATCACTTTGTATACGTCATCAGCAATTAATGGCGCATCTTGCCCGTTTCTTGGATTTACGTAGTGATACATATCTTTCATCGTTTCTGAGAAAGATTTTTTGGTATTTGAATGCAGGTTAGAAATTGCCACACGTGCTGCCAATTGAGCATAATCTGGATGCGCAATTGTCATAGAAGCCGCTGTTTCTGCCGCAAGATTATCCAATTCAGAAGTCGAAACCCCATCATACAATCCTTCGATAACTCTCATGGCTACCTTAACCGGATCTACGAGCTCATTTAAGCCGTAACACAATTTTTTGATTCTTTCTGTAATCTTATCAAACATTACGGGCTCTCTGTGGCCATCTCTTTTTACTACATACATAAGCTTACCTTTTATAGTTATTGAAAAAATGAAAGTACCTAGAGAACGAACTCCAGCACTTAAACATTGCGTGTTTTAAAATTAATTTTAGAGAATTACCAAATTCTCAATAGTTACTCGTTTCAAATTCGAAAATCGAATTTAAATGCGCCTAAAATTGCTATTGAATCTGCGATTTGGGAAAGAGATTCAACCTTAAAATATTCCTTGTAATCTTTTTTTAGCGCCTCTTGAGGATATAAGACGCTAAAAGTATTTTTGTTGTCTAAAAATCTGCATCAAATGAAATTTTTTGAGCGTCACTGTCATTGTTCATCACACCTGACTTTTGATACTCTGCAACACGTTTTTCAAAGAAATTAGTTTTTCCTTGAAGTGAAATCATGTCCATGAAATCGAATGGATTTGCCGATCCGTAAACACGCTCGCAACCTAGTTCAACCAAAAGTCTATCGGCAACAAACTCTAAATACTGTGTCATTAAACCAGCATTCATACCAATTAAACTTACCGGAAGAGATTCAGTCACAAATTGTCTTTCGATATCTAATGCATCAACAATAATTTCTTTAATTCTTTCTTTTGGCACTTTGTTTACCAAATGATGATTGTGCAAGTGAACTGCAAAATCACAGTGTACGCCTTCGTCACGAGAAATCAATTCATTAGAGAAAGTCAAACCTGGCATTAAACCACGTTTTTTCAACCAATAAATTGAACAGAAAGCTCCTGAGAAAAAGATTCCTTCAACTGCAGCAAAAGCAATAAGTCTTTCAGCAAACGAATCTGACTCGATCCATTTTAAAGCCCATTCTCCTTTTTTAGCAATTGCAGGAAAAACTTCCAAAGCATTAAACAACTCTGTTTTTTCTGCTTCGTCTTTTACATAAGTATCAATTAATAAAGAATACGTTTCGCTATGAATATTCTCCATCATGATTTGAAATCCGTAGAAAAACTTCGCTTCAGCATATTGAACTTCGTTTACAAAGTTCTCAGCCAGATTTTCATTTACGATTCCATCAGAAGCAGCAAAGAATGCTAGGATATGTTTGATGAAATATCTTTCATCATCATTCAATTTATTATTCCAGTCTGTCAAATCTTGGTGTAAGTCGATTTCTTCTGCAGTCCAAAAACTAGCTTCCATCTTTTTATACCACTCCCAAATATCATGATGTTTAATCGGAAAAATAACGAAGCGATTTTTATTTTCTTGTAATATTGGTTCGATTTGTGACATGACAGATTCTGTTAATTTTTGTATTGAAATTTTGTGCTTAAACAAGCAGTACAAAGATTGTTAATTAACGCCAAAAATAAAAGTCAAACTTATTCACAATCGGACGTAGTTTTTAACAACGACCCAAAATTGCGATATTTTTCAGACAATAATTAATTATTTGTAAATGAGACATTTAAAAGTACTAAATTCTTGGAAACAGCCGTAAAATATAGACTTTTAAATATAAAATGCAAGTTATTTTGAATAGTTTTTAAAAAAGTTTTTTAGCGTCAAAACTTTATTTTTTTGAGTTAAAATATGTAGTCAAAAAGACTATATAACGGATAGTTGTTTTTTATGAATTTTTGAGCTCTTCAGCAACCTTTTCCAATTCCATATACCAATCCTCGCCAAAGCGTCTTATTAATGCTTCTTTGACAAATTTGTAAACTGGAACTTCCAATTCTTTTCCTAAAGAACAGGCATCATCGCAAATATCCCATTTGTCGTAATTAACCGCTGCAAATTCTGTGAAGTCTTTTACACGAATTGGATACAAATGGCAAGAAACCGGTTTTTTCCAATCGACAATTCCTTGATTGTACGCTTGCTCTATTCCGCAAAGCGCTGTTTTGCCGTCAAAAATTACATAAGCGCAATCCTTATTATCAATAAGCGGCGTTTCAAGATCGCCGTCAGTTCCGGTTAACCAAGTCCCTTGCGCTTCGATAGCTTCTACTCCTTCTTTTCTTAAAAAAGGTTTTACTTTAGGATAAATTTCTTCTAAGATTTTCGTTTCAGCCTCGCTCAAAGGCGCGCCCGCATCTCCATCCACGCAACAAGCTCCTTTACAAGCCGACAAGTTGCACACAAATTCTTTTTCCAGAATATCTTCTGAAATAATAGTTTTACCTAACTGAAACATGATAGTATACTGTATTTTAATAAAGTGCAAAGATAGTCAAAGAAAGCAGAAATTCTCTCCTAAAAAAATTAACCGCAAAGTCGCAGAGATTTTACGCAAGGTTCGCAAAGTTTTTAAAGCTTTGTCTTAAAAAATACAAATCTATATATTTATGCTTGCGAACTTTGCGAAATAGCTTTGCGTGCTTTGCGGTAAAATCTCCTCTACTCTTTATTATTATGTAAAAGAAAAACACAATTGTTACAAATATCACTTTTTTAACATATAAAACATGTTTTTATAACAAAAATACAAGCTATCGAAAAATCACCTAACTTTATTATTTACTTTTGCAGCAAATTTTAATTCCTCAAAATCAAATTGATATGTTAGAAATCGATTTTAAAGAAATCATTACCGTTAGTATGGTGCTTTTTGCCGTGATTGATATTGTTGGTTCTATTCCGATTATTGTGAATTTAAGAGCAAAAGTCGGCCATATCGAATCTGAAAAAGCTTCTATCGTTGCTGGAGCTATTATGATTGTTTTTCTTTTTGTTGGAGAAGGACTTTTAAATCTTATTGGAATCGATGTACATTCGTTTGCTGTTGCCGGATCTTTTGTACTTTTCTTTCTTGCTCTGGAAATGATTTTAGGAATCAGAATTTATCGTGACGAAGAACCAGGTTCGGCTTCTATTGTACCTTTAGCGTTTCCTTTAATTGCTGGAGCAGGAACCATGACTACTTTATTATCTCTTCGATCTCAATTTCACACCATCAATATCATCATTGCGATTGTCCTTAATATTATACTGGTTTATATCGTTTTAAAATCTTCTAAAAAAATCGAAAATTTGTTAGGAGAAAACGGACTTGGCGTGGTTCGCAAGACATTTGGAGTGATACTTTTAGCAATTGCTGTTAAATTATTCGCTGCTAATGTTAAAGGTTTGTTTGTCTAAAATTTATTTTTATAAATTTACCCCGTAAAATTTCTAAAATACAACTTTAAGGCATACCCTCCATAAAGTTCTACTTTATTATTTTAGACAAAAACAAAAACAATCTATGAAAATTTTCACTTCAATCTTAGTGCTTTTGGCATTAGCTTTAATCGTTTTTAATATTACGCTATTAGACTTTAAAAACCCTTTTCAAGGAGATAGTATGGTAGCTTTTATTGGAATCGCCGCTTCATTTTGCGCTGTTTTGATTCTTTTGATTTTTAGAATTTCAAAAAGAATTGAAGAAAAAATGAATGACAACAGATAATATGTTTGATGTTTTAATTATTGGCGGAGGAGTATCAGGAATGTCTTGTGCTCTTGTCTTAGGTTCCGCAAAAAACAAAACTTTTGTTACTGACAAAAAAATCGGAATTTTTACGCATCAGAAAAATTCTTCTTTACAAGAGGCTATATTTTATAACGCTTACGGAATTACTCCAGGAAAATTAGGTTCTGAACTTTTAACTGAAAGCACAGAAGACTTAGCGGCAACTTATCCGCACATTACTCAGATTCCTAATGAAAAAGTGATAAAAATTGAGGGTAGTTACCCTGAATTTACCGTAGTGACCAACAAAAATTCATACAAAACAAGAAATATCGTAGTGGGAATTGGTTCTGCCAATACTTTCGACATCGAAGGTTTGATGCAATTTGTTGAACCTCACAAAAAAGCGCTTCCAGAAAAACAGCGCATTCAGCTTAAAAACGAAGACCATAAAGTTGCTGACGGCATTTATGTAATTGGGACTTTAGCAGGTTGGAGAAGCCAATTGGCAATTGCTGCCGGAAGTGGCGCTGCCGTTGCAACAGATATTCTTACTTTATGGAATAACGGAACACAAACTCACGCTCACGATAGTATTCGATAAAATCTCATAAAATTTATTAAACCATATAAGTCATATAAGTTCATATTATACTTTGCGTATAAATTAAATGAACTTATATGACTTATATGGTTTATCTTTTTTATTTAACCGAAACGATTTGGGTTACTTTGATGTGGTTTTCATCTTCAGATTTCCATTTTTCTCCTTTTACAGAAATTACATCGCCGATTTTTACTTGTTTGTAGTTTTGAGGTCCTCCAACGTTTACAATACTGATAGTTGCAAAATAGACTTCTTTACTGTCTGTTGTAATTTTTGCTGTATAACCGTCTTTTCCTCCTTCAATTGATTCTACTTTTCCTGTAACTGGATTATTTGCATCATTTTTCATAGAAGTACAAGAGATTACAAAAGCCATTAGAATTGCTAAAAGACTTATTCTTTTTAAATTTTTCATATCATTTAGTTTAGACCGCAAATTAAACACTGATTTATGTTTAGATTTCGGAATTACGCTTTAAGTTAATATTATTTTTCCTGCTTCAAACTTTATGCCAGCTGAACGCAACTTCCTGCAATAACTTTTAAATTTTTACCCGATTTTTTCCAAACTCTAATGTATTTGAAAACGCCATTTATTGCAGTAGTATCGTAAGTTCCTTTTAATGAAACCGTAACAGCGACTACAGCGGTATTCTCAATTATATTTACAATCTGGTCTGAGGCTTCTAGCGAATCGATTTTCATTTTTCCAGAACGGTACGCTTGCAAGTCAAATTCTTTGGTTATCGTTTGTCCGTCGGGCATGTTGAACAATAAATCATCATGAAGGATGGTATCCAAAGCCATAACATCCGATTTTTTAATTGCAGTTAGAAGTTCGATTTCTGCATCAACAACGGTTTCTATTTTCATGATATAAAGATTGAAGTTACTATTAGATCAAATCTCAAAGGTTTACTAAATCATTTAAAATCTGCTAAATCTGCAAGCTTAAAATACTTCTCGCAGATTTAGCAGATTTGACTGATTATTATTTATTGATTTTTTAAACCTTTTTATCTTATTTCTTCGGAGTCAGAATTGTTTTAATCATCGCGTCATCTTTCAGAATCACATCATAAAAATACAATTCTCCATACAGCTGACGCGCAAATTCGGCCGTGATATGACGATTTACGAGCGCTTTGGTTTTATCCAATTTTAAATCTAAACCTGTCATCAGAATGTAATTCTTGAATTTTTTGAAATATACATCTGAGTTTTTCATTTTAGCTAAAAATTCAGCGAAGCTATCACCTGCAAAAGCATTTCTATTTTTATCCAATTCTTCAAAAACAAAATGTCCGACAATTCCAGTTTGCAACAAGTAAGCTACATTTTCATTTCCGTGCTCTGCTTCCATCGGCACAAAAACATCAGGAACGATTCCGCCGCCGCCGTATACGATTTTACCTTTCGGAGTTTTAAATTTTAAAGAATCAGCTACTTTTATGCTGTCTTTTGCGTACAATTCTCCCGTCGCAATTCGAGACTCAGATTCTTTAAAATAGGCTTCGTTTCCTTTTTTATACGGTTTTTGAATTGATCTTCCTGTCGGAGTATAATAACGGGCTACGGTCAATCTTACTGCCGATCCGTCATTAAAATCCATTTCTCTTTGAACCAAACCTTTTCCGAAGGAACGTCTTCCAACAATAGTTCCTCGATCATTATCTTGAATCGCTCCCGCTAAAATTTCGCTGGCAGAAGCACTGTTTTCATTAATCAAAACATATACTTTTCCGCTTTCAAAACTTCCCGCTTTAGTGGCGTATGTTTTTTCAGTCGAACCGTTTTTACTTTTCGTGAAAACGATTAATTGCTTGTCTTTTAAAAATTCGTCAGCAATAGCAATCGCTTCTTCCATATAACCGCCACCATTATCCCGAAGGTCAATTACAAGCGACTCAACTCCTTTTTGTTTTAATCTTGCCAAACCCGTTTTAAACTCATTAAAAGTAGTTTCAGCAAAACGGTTGATTTTGATATAACCAATTTTATTTCCAATCATAATCGACGCATCGACACTTTTGATTGGGATAATATCTCTTTTGACTTTAAATTTAAGTTTCTTTTGTTCTGATTTTCTAAAAACCGTCAATTCGATTTCAGAACCTTGAAGGCCTTTTAATTTTGAGAACAAACTGTCTGAAGGCAATTTTCGTCCGTATAATTTGCTTTTTCCTGCGAATAAAATACGGTCGCCAGATTTTAATCCTGCTTTTGCTGAAGGTCCGTTTTCAATCGGTTTTATAATGGCAACCGAATCTTTATACATGTAGAAATTGATTCCGATTCCGACGAAATCACCTTTCATGCTCTCGGCAACCTCAGCTTGTTCGCTTGGCGGAATATAAACAGAATGCGGATCTAGTTTGGATAGAATATTATCGACCGTAAGGTTTACAATCGAATCGGTATTGACGCTATCTACATATTCTGTATTGATAAAATCAATGAGTTTATTGAGCTTGGTTTTGGAGTAATTTTTAGCCAAAAGCTGGTCACTAGCTGGAGCGTTCATTAAGCTTCCCACTATTGTTCCGAGAGCAAAAGTAGCTCCGATAACTATTGGCAGATATTTTGAATTAAATTTCATTACTCTTCTAAAACAGGAATATGTTCAACCTCTACGCCTGCTTTTATTAAAAATTGAATTCCGGAATCGTCTCGATATCCATCTTTATACACCACTCTTTTTATTCCAGACTGATGTATTAATTTGCTGCATTCTTTGCAAGGCGAAAGCGTAATATACAAAGTCGCTCCTTCGCAAGACTGTGTTGATCTTGCTACTTTCAGGATTGCATTTGCTTCGGCGTGTAAAACGTCCCAGCGTGTTAATCCTTCTTCGTCTTCGCAGCAATTGTCAAATCCGGACGGTGTTCCGTTGTAACCATCAGAAATGATCATTCTATCTTTTACGATAATCGCGCCAACTTGTTTACGTTTACAGTAAGAAAGCAGGCTCCACTCTTTTGCAATTCGCAGATAAGCTCTATCGTATTTATTCCGTTTTTTTACTTCCATTTAATTTTATCTGTTCCAAATTGGACTTTCAATAATCATCGGAATTACAACTCCAATAATGAAAGCCGACATTACAAGTGCCCAGTCGCGTTTTGAAAAACGGAAAACTGTCTGCACTATATATGAAATTACCAGAACAACAAAAACTACTACTAACTGTGCAGCTTCGATTCCTAAGGCAAACTCTCCCAAAGGTAACAATTTTGAGGTTGCAGAACCTCCTAAAATTGTTTTGAAATAATTAGAAAAACCTAGTCCGTGAATAATTCCAAAGAATAAAGTTATGAAAAATACCAGATTTACGCCATCATTTTTTGAGGTCTTTCCAGCCGTAAACAAATGATAAAGAGCGGTTACTAAAATTGTTATCGGAATCAGGAATTCTACAAGATCTACTTTTATGGTTATAATTCCATAAACAGAAAGAATTAAAGCCAAAGTATGACCAATTGTAAACAGAGAAACCAATAAGAAAATTCTTTTCCAGTCTTTAAATAAATACGGAACGGTTAAGGCGATTAAAAAAAGAACGTGATCGTAAGCATTGATATCTAAAACGTGTTTTAATCCTATTTGAAAATAAATCCAAAATTGTGACATAGGTATTTGTAATTAAATAATTAGGGGCTGTAAACTTACGATTAATTTTCAAAATTAAAGATTTAGGCCAGCAAATCCTTCAATAAAAATAAGTTAAATTTTATGAGAATTTTAAAATCAATAATTTAAAATTTGGGCTATATTTGTTTGATATAAAATTAACTAATTATGCCATTTTCAGAATTATTTGATAACGAATTTAAACAAAGAAACAGAGGTCATTTCTCTGCAATTGTGCGCGTTGCTTTTGCTGACGGAAAAATAAGTACAGAAGAACAAGAGTTCTTGGATAAAATTGCTTCGACTTTACAAATCTCTGAAGAAGAATACAAAGAGATTCTTGCAGATCCTTGGAAACACCCAATAAATCCTCCTTATTTATACACGCAGCGTTTAGAGCGCCTGTATGACTTAGCAAGAATGGTTCACGTTGACCACCATTTAGGAGATTTGCAGGAAGTAATGTTAACCCGTATGGGACTTGCATTAGGTTTTACACCAGGAAACGTAAACTATATTGTTTCTAAAGCACTTTCTCTTGTAGACAAAAAAGTAGATTTGGATACTTTCCTTTTCGAAATGGAGAATATGAATAAATAATTTTAGTATTCAGTGTTCAGTTTTTTAGTGTTCAGCTATATACTGATTCCTGAATTGAAATCTAAAAAATTAAATTATAAACCCGATAGATTCGAAAATCTATCGGGTTTTTGTTTTTACTGAAATGCTACCAACTAATTGTATTTCGCGGAACAAGTTGCTGTGATATAGTGAATTGTATTTTAACCATTCTAAACCCGACAGGTTTTTAAAACCTGTCGGGTTTTATTGTGACTGTAAACTATAAACTGTTACTGAACACTAAAAACCTGAATACTGAACACTTTTATTCAGCTGCCATAAATTCCTCAGCTTTTTCTACCATATTATAACTTCCGCAGAAGAAAGGAACTCTTTGGTGCAGTTCTGTCGGCTGGATTTCCATAATTCTTCCAAAACCGTCAGTTGCTTTTCCTCCCGCCTGTTCTGCTAAAAATGCCATCGGATTACATTCGTAAAGCAAACGTAATTTCCCTTTTGGCGCTTTTGAACTTGTCGGATAAATGTAGATACCGCCTTTAATCATATTTCGATGAAAATCGGCTACCAGACTTCCAATATATCTAGAAGTATACGGTCTGTCTCCTTCTTCGCGCTGGCAATATTTAATGTAATTTTTTACTCCTTGCGGAAAATGAACATAATTGCCCTCATTTACCGAGTAAATATTTCCATTTTCTGGAAATTTCATGTTTGGATGCGAAAGGTAAAATGTACCTATCGCCGGATTTAGTGTAAAACCATTCACCCCATGTCCAGTAGTATACACAAGCATAGTTGAAGTTCCATAAATTACATAGCCTGCTGCAACTTGATTGATTCCCGGCTGTAAAAAATCCTCGCTAGTTACCGGGGTTCCTATTGGCGTCACTCTTCTGAAAACAGAAAAGATAGTTCCCACAGAAACATTCACATCAATGTTTGAAGATCCGTCTAGCGGATCCATTAAGATCACGTACTTATTATTATGACAGTTGTCGCTCCCCTGAACTGTTATAAAATCGTCGTTTTCTTCTGAAGCAATACCACAGACAATCTCACGGTTTATTAACGTCTGGATAAATACTTCGTTTGCATAGACATCTAATTTTTGCTGGTCTTCTCCTTGGATATTCTGTTCGCCAGCGGCGCCAACAATATCTACTAAACCTGCTTGATTAACTTTATGGTTGACCACCTTGGCAGCCAATCGAATAGAGTTAATAATTCGCGAGAGTTCTCCCGACGAATACTGAAATGCTTTTTGGTTCTCAATAATAAACTCTCCCAGTGTTTTATTGCGTTCTTCCATTTCTAAATCGTTATAGTTTTATTTTTAAGTCACAAATATCGTCTATTTTGTGAGAATGATTTAAAAATTATTTTGTTAGTTTGCTACTATTGTATATTTGCTAATTATCTGCAAAAAGCAATGGATAAAACGGCGCTTTTTTAGATAATAAATAATTAAAAATACGAATACATGAATATTAGAAAAGGAAATCCTGAAGACATGAAATCGGTGTTAGGGCTTATTCAGGAGCTGGCAATATTCGAAAAAGAACCTGATGCAGTCGTTATTACAGAAGAAGATTTAATACGTGACGGTTTTGGAGAAAAACCATTGTTTCACGTTTTTGTGGCAGAGATTGAAAACGAAGAAAAACAGAAAGAAATTGTTGGAATAGCTTTGTATTATTATCGCTATTCTACTTGGAAAGGAAAAACAATTCACCTTGAAGATTTGATTGTAAAAGAGAAAATGCGCGGTACTGGATTAGGTTCTGCTCTTTACGCTGAAATCATGAAACAAGGAAAAAGAGATAACGTAAGAAGAGTTGAATGGAATGTGCTGGCTTGGAATACACCAGCAGTGAATTTCTACAAAAATTCTGGCGCCAAAATCTTAGACGACTGGCAAGTTGTACAAATGGATGAAGCGGGAGTTAATGCGTTCTTAGAAAAATTATAAAAAAAATGTTCGCCACGAATTCACGAATTTTTATTCGCAAAGATTTAAAAAGATAATTCGTGAATTCGTGGCGAAAAAAATCATATGATTTCGCCCCAATCTGAAATCTAAAATCTAAAAATCTATAATTAAAAAATGAGAGTATTTAAATTTGGAGGAGCATCGGTAAAAGATGCAGATGGAATTAAAAACGTATACGACGTTTTACAAAAAGTAGGTTACGAAGACGTAATTCTTGTAGTTTCGGCTATGGGAAAAACAACAAATGCTCTTGAAGTTGTAATCAAGAATTATTTTGAAAAATCGACAGAACTAAATTCTTCTGTTCAAGAAATCAAAAAATACCACAATCAAATCTTATTGGATTTGTTTGAAGATGAAAAGCACGAAGTTTTCGCAGCTGTAAATGCACAGTTTGCTGAATTAGAATATTTTTTAGCGCATAATAAATCTCCAAATTACAACTTTGTTTACGATCAGGTGGTAAGTTTTGGTGAATTGATTTCGACTAATATCTTAAGTTATTTTATGAATTTCATGGGAATTCAGACGCAATGGCTTGACGTTCGCAACTTCATTAAAACTGATGCAAACTATAGAGACGCTGGAGTGGACTGGGAAGTTACGCAGCAAAACATCAGTAAAAATGTACCAAGAAAAGTTTTGAATATTACACAAGGTTTCTTAGGAGCAGACGAAAACAACTTTACAACAACTTTGGGTCGTGAAGGTTCAGATTATACTGCTGGTATATTTGCATATTGTTTAAATGCAGAAAGTGTAACGATCTGGAAAGACGTTCCAGGAGTGATGAACGCAGACCCGCGTTATTTTGAAAATGCAAGTCTTTTAAATCAGATTTCTTATCGTGAAGCAATCGAATTGGCATTTTACGGAGCAACGGTTATTCACCCAAAAACATTGCAGCCTTTACAGAAAAAAGAAATTCCATTATACGTAAAATCGTTTATTAATCCGCTTTTAAAAGGAACTTGCGTTTCTAAAGGTGTCGATTTGGAGCCACAGTATCCATGTTTTATTGTAAAAAGAGAACAGCTTTTAATTTCTCTTTCTTCAATTGATTTCTCTTTCATTATGGAAGAAAACATCAGCGAGATTTTTGGATTATTCCACGAATTTAAAATCAAAGTAAACTTAATTCAGAACTCTGCAATTAGTTTCTCTGTTTGTGTGGAAGATAAATTTGGAAATTTCCCAGAATTGAATGCCATTCTTTCTAAAAAATTCAAAGTAGAATACAGCGAAAATGTAACCTTATATACAATCCGTCACTTTACAGAAGAAGCGGCAGAAACGGTTGAGAAAAACAAAGCAGTTTTATTGAAACAAGTTAGCCGTGAAACAATGCAGATTGTGACTAAAGAATTAAACTAATATTGCTTTATAAAAGGTAATTATTTAATTCACAAATTATTGGAAGGGCTTCACTTAATAAAGTGGAGCCTTTTTTATTTCGAAAGAATTTTCCCTAATTAATTTGTTTTTTGCTTATATTTACTTTTTAATTTCTGAAAACCCTTTTCAAAACTCATTAATTATGAAACGATTACGGTTTTCATTCTACAATTATAATTTGAAATGACAAAAAAAGCTTTTTTACTCGTTTTTATTATTCTTGGTTTCTTATACATTGGTATATCTTTGAGTCCATTGCTAACAAGAGATAGACAAGACATTTCTTATTCAGATTTTAAATTGGTAATTGGCCCTTTTTTATCGACAGTTGGAATTCTTATAACCTATACGCAACTGAAAAGAAGAAAAAATTAGTTTTTTCCTTTATTTAAGTGTTTTATAATTGTTTTCAGATCTTCAATTTCCAACTCATACTTTTTTATAATTTTCATATAAACACCCTGCAATGCGATTTGTGTTTGGCGCTCTGTATTTATTAAACTTTCACAGGCAGAATTTCCCAATCCTTTTCTAACCAATTCTTCTGGACTAATTTCGAAAATTTGGCAGATTTTCTTAAAATGAATAGTCCAAGAAGTACTTTCTCCTCGCTCCATTCTGGCATAAGTAGATTGTGAGATTTGTAAGTGATCAGCTGCCTCTTCTTGTGACATATTCTTTGATTTTCTTAAAACTTTTAGATTATCTCCTACAATTTTATTCATAATTAACATTTTTAAAAGCAAATGTAAATATAAGAATTGTTTTACAATTATTCGAATTTAGGTTTTTAATAACCGATATTCGACTTAGACCGAAATACAATTCATAATAAGTTTGTATTAATCAACTTTTGAAAAAATAATTATGAAAAAAATTAAATCAATTTCAATAAAATATCGTATTCCAACAATAATTGGAGTAATATTTCTCTTGTTTAGTTGTACAAAAGATGAAATTCTAAATGATGGACAGGAAATGAGTAACACGAGATTCACTGACGAAGAAGTTTTTAAAGGCGTGATGTTTTTAGAGGGACCAGTTGCAAATAAAATGAGCGATTTCAAAGATTTAAACTTTAGGTCATTTATTGCCGATAAATCACAGGTTGAAGAAATAATAAACTTTCAAAATGAAATTATAAACAGAATAAAATTCATTGATCCGAATTACTTATCCGATTTTAGAAAAAAAATTGGGTCAGGAAATTATTATTTAATTAAAGCAACTTTTTCTGATGCCTCAACTAAAGTAGCAAATATCATTTATGAAATTTCAAATCTCAACAAAAATGAGGTTTCTATAGTAGCAAAAAAATTCAGCTCTAATTTAAAGCACAATTATAATGTTGATGAAAAATCTTCCAAAGAAGACCTTATAAAAGCATTAAATGACATCAATTCTGGAAAACAAACTTCAAAAATTGTAATGCCTGATTACTACTATAAATGGGCAGCGGTTTGGATAGCAGCTGCCGCAGTATTAATTATTGTAATTGTTGCACAGGAAGCCCCTTTACTGCCAGTGGATGAATTTGAACCATTCGAGCCTTTTCCTGATGATGCAAATTCACAATTATCATCTGAAAAGAGATATTTAATGGATGATTATCAATCCGAAATAACATTTGAATTAGAGGGTATTTAAATTCTATCTTAAGAAAACAACAATGAGCAAAATGTCCAAATTATCCTTTTTTTCTTTTTTCTTAGCTATCCTTATTGTTCTCTTAATTTTTTTTAAAATAACAGCAATATATTTTGGGAATAATCCTCTAAATAAACAGTATACTTCCAAATCCCAATTAACATCAATGTTTCCGCAAGGATGGGCTTTTTTCACTAAAAGCTCTAGAGAATCTCAACTCCATATATTTGATTGTAATTCTCTAGAGCCAAAATTGAAAAATCTAAAAAGCTTTACAAGCGAGTATTATTTCGGTATATCAAGAAAAAATAGAGTTTTAAACATTGAGATGAATACTATTTTTCAAAAAATAGTTACTGATTCAGTTAAACCACTCTACATTAAGTCAACTAATATCTATTCTGTCAATGAAGAAATTAAAAGGAAAAAAATTCACTACAAAAAGATAATATTAAAAAAAGGGAGTGCTCCTAACTTCAAAGGAAAATATTTATTTGTTTCTCAAATAATGCTTCCTTGGAATATAATAAAAAGAAAAACTGACTATCCTTCATCATTTATAGTATATCCAATTGAAATCACTGAAAAATGAATCAATTTATTTCATCATTAGAACAAAAAAAAATTTTCACTGAAAGATTAATGCTTGTACGGCTATTGTTAGCAATAGGTGCTTTACTAACTATTACTTTTAACAATATTGAATACATTACTAATTTTGATTTAGTGTTGAACGATGAAACAAAATTTGCCGCGATAATTTTTTTTAAACAATTTAGTATCTTCACACTATTTCATCCCTTAATCGCTAAAGCTATTTCCATTATAATCTTATTAATTATTACAACTGGTTATCTTCCTCAATTAACATGTTTTTTACATGCATGGGTTCATTTAAGTATTTGTAATTCATTTTTAGGAGTTGATGGCGGAGATCAAATAGCTTCAAATTTAAGTATATTGCTAATTCCAATTTGCATATTTGATAATCGACTAAATCAATGGAATAGCAGCAAAAGCGTTAACACAAAACTTAGAAAAGCAATCAATGTTTTCTTTAATGTTTACTATTTTTTGATATTATTACAAGTTGCTATAATATACTTACATGCAGGCATAGGCAAATTATACATTAATGAATGGAGAGACGGAACATGTGCTTATTATTGGTTTACAAATAACATCTTTGGAGCTCCTATGCATCTACAAAAACTATATAATATAATAACTTTAAGCTCTTTTACGCCTTTAATAACTTGGTCAGTTATTATCTTAGAATTAGGATTATTTGCTTGTATTTTAGCTACAAACATAAAACTTAAAAAAACTTTTCTCCTAACAGGATTACTCTTTCATTTTAGCATTCTTATAACTCATGGATTAGTAAGTTTCTTTTTCTCAATGGCATCAGCATTAATTTTATACTTAGATGATGAAAATATAATTTTTGATTTTTTTAAAACTAAATTTATATCTTTAAAAAATGTCTTACAATCAAGAACCCTCAGAAGAAGAAAAAAACAATTGGCATGAAGACCCTAATAACTGGGTTTGGGGAATCTTTTATTTTAATCCAAAAGACAAAAGAATGTTTCCTCCAAAGAAAATAAAAGAATTGGACTGGACAATCAATTTTGCCAATGCTAATTCGGTTTTAATTTGTGTTGTCATAATTCTTGCTTTAATGATTTTATCAGAAAGCTTTAAATAAATATTACCTCGCCCTATTATTCTCCGACTGCTCAATTTCAGATTTTTTATAGGTTGTCTTTTTTGAATCTCCAAAATTGTAGGTTGCTATCAGTTTAAAGTAATTACTTGTATACGTTCGGTGATAATAAATCTGGGTTTGTCCGACATTGTAATCTCCTGAAACCATAAACTTGTGAAAAATATCATTGGCAGAAAAATTGAGTTTTAACGCATCTCTGAAAAAGTTTCTCTCAATTCCTAAAGTCACGGTCGAACGGCTGTTTTCGCTTCCTAATCCGTAGCTGCGATCTCCTAAGTACCAAGCCAAAAGCTGGAGTTTAAAAAATTTCGGAATCGTAAAGGTGTTATTCGAATACAAATAAAACTGCGGTCTTACTGGACTGAATTCAAATTCATAAAAATTGTCAACCGATTTGGTTAAGTTCATGCTTATGGTATTGGTAGAATTCCACCATTTGAGATTGAAGGATCTCGAAAGCGATGTAAAAAACACATGTCCTTTTTCGAGATTTAAAGCTCTCAGAATATAGCTGTTTGGCGTGTCGCCACGTAAAGCTGCCGCAGAAATCGGGTCAATTTTATAAGTATAGCCAATTTTAAAATCGAATTTTTTGTACATCGTGCCTATTTCAAAAGCATGCGTTTTTTCTGGAAGCAGATTCGGATTCCCTTCAATGGTCGTAAACGGATCTTGGTAAATCACATACGGATTTAAAGCCTGATATCTCGGTCTGGTTATTCTGGCAGCGTACGAGAAATGACCTTTCCAATCTTCTGAAAAATTAAAATTTAAAAGCATGTTGGGAAAAAAATTGCCGTACGCTTTTTCAAATTCCTGAATTCCGTTGGCGTTTGTAAACAGATTATAACTGGTTCGTTCTGCCCTTGCTCCAACTGAAAAATTGACTTTTTCTCCCCAAGATCCAACATAATTTAAATAAGCCGCTGTAATTTTTTCATTGTATTCAAAATCACTCGAAAGTTCGTCGTCCAATTCATAATCCATATCATCTGCATCGGCAATCAGGAAATCTGTTCCCGATTTTATTGTAGCATGACTGAACTTTGCTCCTATTTCTAGCTTTGTTTTTTCATTTATTTTCTTCGAATAATCCGTTTGAATGGCAATGATATTAATTCGGCTTCCTACATTATTCTTCAAATATCTTTTATCAGCTGTTTCGTCTGCCCAGCTATTTTCTTCAATAAAATCACCAATAGTCTGATTATAATTAGAATATTGCGAACCAATAAATAGTGTTGACCCTTTGGGATCGGTTTTCATATTATAATTTAAATTGACAAACTGATTCAGCAAAACATCATTTCGGTCTACATCTGTTGCGTAAAAACTGCTCCCAGAATTATTCGTTATCGAATTTCGACTTTCTGTAATTCCGCCCAAATCATTTACGTTTCCGCTGTAGGCCAGTGAAATATAATTGTCTGGAGAAAAACTATACTGAAGCCCGAATCCGAAATTAGAATAATTATTAAACCTTCTTTTCCAGTCGGTCGTCAATTCCGATTTCATATAATCCTCCGGATCTGGGCGCGTTCTCGTGGTGTACAATAATTCGCGGTTTCTTCCCAACTGCAAACCATAATTGGTTATAAAAGAAAATTTTCCTTTAGAATAACTAAAATCAAGAAGCGTATTGTAGCTCGTTCCGCCAAATTTAGAAACCGATGTGTGCTGATTGGCAGTTCCCATCATACCACTTTCTTTGTTTTGTTTGGTGATAATATTGATAACCGCTTTCCCTTCGGCATCGTACCTGGCAGAAGGATTCGAAATCACTTCGATTTTCTGAATCTGTGAAACGGGAATCGCAGCAAATCTTTCGTAATTAATCAAAATTCCGTTAAGATAGATAATCGCCTCGCCCTTTCCGAGTACGCTGATTTCTCCATCGGCAACCACAACGTTTGGAACCCTAGACAATAATTCGTTTACAGAACTGCTCGTTGCCAGAACCGTTCCGTTTACATTGACATCAATATTTCCATTGGCTCCGTATTTTAATAATGAAGGCTGGCTTTTTATAACTACTTCATTTAATTTATTGTGTTCTTGATCGTTGGGAATTATCGTATCGGGAACAGCTATTGGAACTGTTTTGATGATTAGATCCTTTTCTTTAACATAGGATTTGTCTGTGACTTTTTTTACAGCTTGTGCTTTTATTTCCATTGATGAAAAAATCAGGAAATAAATAAAAACGAAAATTAAAATTAAAAACCTCATAAAATTCTAGCGATTAAGTTTGACTTTGATGGAACAAAAGTCAGTTCTAAATCGCGTTATAAGGTCGTCGAAAGTGAAATCAGGAGTACGGATTTATAAATTAGGACTTTTTTTGGAGGGGCTAAGGTTCTGAGATTCTAAGTTGCTAAGGTTTTTGCCATATTATAATCGCGCAAAGGCGCTAAGACGCAAAGTTTAATTCTCGTTGTCTTTCTTTGAGTCAATAATATAATTTTTGTAATTTATCTAAGCGATAATTCTTGTAGCTGATAATTTAAAGGAGTTGTTCCTGTATGTTTTTTGAATGCTGCGAAGAAAGTGGATTTCGAATTAAATCCCACATCATAACCAACAGATTCTAGAGTCAGTTTATTGTTTGACGAAATAATTCTGCAAGCGGTTTCAATTCTAAATTCATTAACATAGCTCGTAAAGTTCTTGCCTAAATTGTTGTTTAAAAACTGAGACAATTGATGGCTCGGCATATTAATTTCTTCCGATAAATCTTTTAAACTCAAATTCGGATTTCTGTACAATGCTTTTTCATTCATAATTTTCTCTAGTTTTTGAGAAATAACGACAGCATCTGCATCGCTTATTTTTTTGCTTTTCTGATTATTGATCAAGAACAAATCATCGGTTTTTTTTCGATGCAACAGAACCAAAATAATCAGATATAAAATAAAGGTAAAAGCTATTGCCCCTGTAATGCAGGAAACAAAAGGAACTCGTGAAAATCCTAAAAAGTAAGCAATGAATACGGCTGCATTACCAAAGAAAATAGCCGTAAACCATCTTTCTGCGGGAGAAGAACTTTCATAATTCCAGATTATTTTTTGAAGTAGCAAACGGCTTTCATAACCAGAAACAAAGAGGTACGAAAACCATTGGAAGAAAATAAAAGCCACAAAATAATAATTCCATAAAACAGGATAATTTTCATACGGAAGAAAAAATCCGATAGTCGAAACTGTCAAAAACCAAATTCCTAAATGCCATTTCCATTGTTTTGAAACTGTATTATGAATCGCCGATTTTAAAACGTAATACAAAAACGGCCCAATTAGCAAACAAGCCGAAAGCCCAATCTGCAAATATGTTTTGGGAAGATCGTTGTTAAAATATACGAAAACCGTAACCGCAATTCTGATGCTTAAAACCAATAAAAGTGCCCCAAGAAATAAATTAGAAACATATTTTTTCTTGGCAAAGAACAAAAAATACAGACTTAGAATAAATCCGTTAAAAGCGCCTAAAGCTCCCAAGAAGAATACTATTTCTTTACCAATACTCATAATCTAAATTTTATAAAGCTTGAAGCTGATAGTTTAACGGTGTTGTTCCGGTATGTTTTTTAAAAGCAGCAAAAAAAGTCGATTTGGAATTAAATCCAACATCATAGCCAACAGATTCTAAAGTCAGTTTGTTGTTGGAAGCTATAATTTTACAAGCTTCGGCTACTCTAAATTCGTTTACAAAACTGGTAAAATTCTTCCCCAGATTATTGTTTAAAAACTGCGATAACTGATGGCTCGAAATATTAATTTCTTGAGACAAATCTTGAAGAGTCAGATTCGGGTTTTTATACAAACTCTTTTCGTGCATGGCATTTTCGAGTTTTTCAGACCACATTACAGCTTCTGCTGAGTCGATTTTTTTATTCGAAATCTTTCCATTCAACAAAAAGAGATCGTCTGTTTTTTTTCTGTACAAAAGAATCGAAATTCCCAAATACAAAATGAATGAAAAAACTACTGCTCCACTGATATACGTTGCTCCTGGCGCTCCAATAATGGATAAGAAATAAAATAGAAACAATAGAAAATTTCCCAAAAAAAGCATACCAAACCACATTTCGGCAGGGGCTGTTTTTTCTTTTCTACTCAGGATTTTTTTCAAAACAGTACGAAGTTCAAAACCAGCAAATAGAATATAAACAAACCATTGCAAATAAATAATCCTTATAAAATAACCGCTCCAAAGTTTTGGATACAATTCATACGGATAAAAAACGCCGACTGCAACAATTAAAGTGCCCCAAAATGCTAATATCAATTTCCATGATTTGGGCATTATCTGAACTTCATCCACCGCCGATTTGATGAAATAATACAAACATGGTCCGATAAAGAAACAAGCTGTCAAGCCAAACTGGAGATACATTTTTGGCAATTCTGGATGAAAATATACAAATACAGATTTCCCGATTCGGATACTCAGAGCAAACAAAAGCGCGCCCAGAAAATAATTCGTCAGGTATTTTTTCTTAGTAAAAAAGAAGAAATAAACTCCGAGAATAATTCCGTTAAAAGCTCCCAAAGCACTAAAAAAGAATAAAAGTTCTTTGCTAGTATCCATAATTTAAGTTAGTTATATCGTAAACAAAGCTAAAAAAAAGATTGGCTTATCAGGAGAATTTTTCTGCAATTATTTTTTGTTTCATATCATAAAAAACAGAAAATCAGCACAAAAGGGCTTCGTTTTTCAATAAATAAAAGCGTCGTAATTTCTTGATTATAAATACTACTTTTGGCTTTTTAGAGTTAAAGTATTTATGTTGAAAAAATTACTGTTTTTGACGGTTTTGTTCTGGTTTTCTGCGCTTCAGGCTCAGGAAACTGAATCTTTGTACAAAACCAAAAAAGTAATCGTTTCAAAAGATACCATTCATTTGGAAAAAATGTCCATCAACTCTGGTTTTTTTCAAATTCTGAATACTAAAAACGAGCTGATTGATTCAACTTTTTATAACGTGAATTTTGAAAAAGGATATTTGCTTTTAAATGAAAAATTCCAATCGGTTTCAGATACTTTAATTGTCAATTATCTTAATTATCCCGAGCTTTTAACTAAAGAATACAGCCTTTACAAATCGGATCAGATTGTGAGTGGCGATGTTGGAACAGACAAATTGTATCGAATAGATAATAATTCAAATGCCAAAAAAGTAACTCCTTTTGACGGACTGGAAACTTCTGGAAGCATTACCCGCGGCATTACTGTCGGTAATAATCAGAGTACGGTTTTAAATTCTAATCTAGATCTGCAGATTACAGGAAAACTTTCAGACAAAGTGAGTTTGAGAGCTTCACTACAAGACAGTAATATTCCGTTACAAGACGGTGGTTACTCGCAGAAACTCGATCAGTTTGATAATATTTTCATAGAACTTTTCAGCGATGATTGGAACATTCGCGCCGGCGATGTCTTTTTAGAAAACAGGAAAACCCAATTTTTGAGTTTCAATAAAAAAGTTCAAGGGCTTTCGGCAAGTTTTGATTTTGATACCGAAAAAAGCAAGACTAATGTTTTTGCTTCGGTCGCTTTTGTTAGAGGTCAATATGCCAAAAGTACTTTTATTGGACAGGAAGGAAATCAAGGGCCGTACAAATTAAAAGGCCAGAACGGCGAATTGTACGTTCTCGTAATTTCGGGTTCTGAGCGTGTTTATGTCAATGGCGTTCTGCTGAAACGCGGCGAAAACAACGATTATGTTATTGATTACAATGCAGGTGAAATTGTTTTTACCTCTCTTTTTACCATTACTTCTGAAATGCGTATTAATGTAGAATACCAATATTCTGAACGAAATTACAACCGATTGGTTACCTACGCGGGCGCAACGCACGAGAACAAAAACTGGAGTTTTGGCGGTTATTTATATTCTGAAAATGATATGAAAAATCAACCATTACAGCAAAATCTTTCTCCAGAACAAGTTCAAATTTTAAGTGAAGCTGGAGATGATGTCAATTTGATGAAAGCGCCTTCTGCTTATGAAGATTCTTATGCCGAGAATAAAATTTTGTATCGAAAAATATTGGTCAACTCGGTTGAAGTTTACGAATATTCGAACAATCCTGCTGATGTTTTGTATAACGTCAGATTCAGTCAGGTTGGTGCAAACGCTGGAAATTATATCATTCAAAATAATAATTCGATTGAGCGCATTTATCAATATGCTGAACCCGTGAATGGAGTTTTACAAGGAAATTACGAACCTATTGTACAGCTTGTGGCGCCAATGAAACTTCAAGTGGCGACTTTTTTAGGAAAATACAATCCGAATGAGAAAACATTGGTCGATTTTGAAGTGGCTATCAGCAATAACGATCAGAATTTATTTTCTGGAATTGATGATTCTAACAATCAAGGAGTTGCTTTTAAAACCAATCTTAAAAAACGTCTTTTTTCTAGAGCGTGGAGTTTAGACGCTTTCGCGAATTATCAATTCGTGCAGCAGGATTTTAAATCTATCGAACGTTTGTACAATATCGAATTTAATCGCGACTGGAATTTAACTGGAACTCTTCTGGGCAATCAAAGTCTTTTGGTTACGGGTTTGAATTTTGATTTATTTTCGAAAAATAAAACTTCAAATATTGGGTTGCTAACGTATCAATTTGAGAAATTAGATTTTAGCGAAAGCTATACTGGAGCCAGACATACTACCAATGCACTGTTCAAATTAAAAAGATGGACAATCGAAAATAATGGAAGCTTTCTGAATTCTGATGCAACTGCTTCGACTTCAAAATTTATTAGAAATCAGACTAGAGCCAAATATCATTTTGGCAAAAACTGGATTGGCGGCAGCATGCAGTTAGAAAACAATCAGGAAAAAGATAAAATTACCAATCAGTTTTCGGCTTTAAGCCAAAGATTTTCACAATATGGCATATTTACAGGACGAGGCGACAGCACCAAAGTTTTTGTTGAAGTTGGCTTTCTGCAAAGACGCAACGACAGTTTACAAAACGGCTTATTGCAGCATGTGAATAATTCGCAAACGTATTATTTAAAGTCGAAATTAATCCAGACCAAAAAGACCGATTTAGCCGTTTATGCAAGTTATCGAAATTTGGATTTTACGGATAAATCGAGGCAAAATGAACCTTCACTAAATTCGAGAGTTTTATACAACGACCGTTTTTTTAACCAGTTAATGCAGATTGGAACGGCGTACGAAACCAGTTCTGGAACTATAGCCCAACAAGAATTTACGTATGTAGAAGTTCCAACGGGACAAGGAGTTTACACTTGGAACGATTATAACGGAAATGGGATTCAGGAATTGGAGGAATTTGAAGTTGCGATTTACCAAGATCAGGCGCGTTATGTAAGGATCTTTTTGCCGAATCAAGTTTACATTAAAACCAACCAAAATAAGTTTTCGCAATCTTTAACGCTAAATCCGCTGCAATGGCAGAATGAAAAAGGGTTTAAAAAACTGCTGTCTTATTTTTACAATCAGACTTCTTTTATAATGGATCGAAAGGTGAAAAGCGATGGCGAAAAATTAGAACTTAATCCGTTTGCTTCGTCAGAAGAGAATATTTTAGGCCTGAATTCGAGTTTTAGAAACAGTTTATTCTACAACCGAGGTAAGCAAAAACATTCTGTTACCTATTCTTATTTGGTCAACAAAGGTAAAAGTCTACTTTCTGTTGGGTCGCAGCAGGTGAAGAATTATTCGCATCAAATTCAATACACGCATTTATATCAAAAAAGCTGGCTGTTTAATTTCTTTACCAAAACCATAAAAACCGATTTGGTTTCTGAAGATTTTGTCGAAAAAAATTATGATATCAACGGCTGGCAGATCGCGCCAAAGATCAGTTATTTATTTTCAAAAAACACCAAATTGGATTTCTTTTATGAGCTTCAGAATAAGAAAAATCAGATTGGAAATCTCGAAACTTTAGACCAAAACAGAATCGGAACTTCTTTTTCTTATGCAGGCGAAAAGAAAGTAACCGTAAATGGAGAATTTTCTTTTTATGAAAATAAATTTAACGGAAACGAATTTTCATCTGTAGGTTTTCAGATGCTGGAAGGGCTTCAAGCTGGATCGAATTTGGTTTGGAAACTGCTTCTGCAAAAGAACCTTACGTCTTTTTTGGATGTCAATTTAAACTATCAAGGACGTAAAAGCGAGACGGGATCTACCATTCATACAGGAAACGTTCAGCTGCGTGCATATTTTTAATGTGTCTCGAAAAAGATGACAATAAATTGTTTAATTTTAATTGAAATTTAAACGTATAACCTTATGAAAAAATTAGTATTAATCTGTTTATTAGTTGTTTTCTCTTCTAATTTTTACGCACAAGAAACAACTGCAAAAACTACGAAAAGCAAAACAGAAACTTCGGCAAAAAAAGCTAAAGCTAGTGCCGACAAAGCTTCGGCTGATGCCAAAAAAGAAGCCACAAAATCTAAAAAAGCGGCAGATGACGCAAAAGCAGCTTCGTCTAAAGCAAAGAAAGAATCTGCTGACGCTGCAAAAAAGACGGCCGACAAAGAAGCTGCAAAAGCTAAAGCTGATGCCAAAAAAGCTACTGCAGCTTCTGACAAAGCTAAAAGCACTGCAGACAAAACCAAAGCCGAAGCTAAAAAATCGACCGCAAAAGCTGACGCTGCTAAGAAAGATGCTACAGCTGCCAAAAAATCGGCAACTAAAACTTTAAAAGAAACTAACGAAAAAGCGCCATCTGTTCCAGATAAAGTTACGGGCGAATACAATGGTAAAAAAGTATATACTGGTCCAAGAGGCGGAAAATACTATATTAACAAAAATGGTAATAAGACGTATATTCAGGATTAAGCTTCTGAGGTGCTAAGGTGCTAAGCTTGTAAGCTCCTAAGGCTTTACTCAAAACCGAACTTTCAGTTCGGTTTTTTTATTTATAATAACAGAGAATAATATTTAAAAACATTAATTCTAAACAATTATCTCATTAGAACGCGTACCTATGCATTCCGATTTAATGTCGCCTCTCCGAGGCTTTTATATTGAAACGATTTATTTCACTATAAATATTAAGTCCCGCTGGGACTACTCTACATCTATAAAATCTAAAATACTCCAGCGGAGTATAATATTTATAGAGATTAATAACCCCATCATAAAATAGCTCCAGCGGAGCGACAATCTCTATTGCATTTCAATTTCGTCGCTGCTGTAATACTTTTATTTTGAGATGTTTCATTTGTTTGTGAATATTAAGCCTTGCAAGGATTCCTCTAAATCTATATATTATCTATAAAAAAACTTAGCACCTCAAAAGCTTAGAACCTTAAATTAATAATTTAGTAATAAACTCGAAATAACATAGAAAACATATTTTTCTATCTTCGTTTTTAAAACGTGCTAAAAATGAGTATTGATTATTCTGCGAATAAAACTATTTTAATTGCTCCATTAAATTGGGGACTTGGACATGCAACGAGATGCATTCCTATTATTAAGGCGCTTCAAGAGAATAATTATATTCCGATCATTGCTTCTGATGGAGTGGCGCTGTCGTTATTACGAAAAGAATTTCCTTACATACAGACTTTAGAACTTCCTTCTTATCATATTGAATATGCAAAGAATGGGAAAAACTTTAAATGGAAACTGATTAAAAATCTTCCGAAAATGATTACTGCCATTTTGGATGAGAAGAAAATGATCAATCATTGGATAAAAAAACATGGCATTGATGGTATTATCTCAGACAACAGATTGGGAGTTTTCAGCAAAAAGGTACCTTCTGTTTTTATTACGCATCAATTGAATGTAATGACAGGAAATACAACTTGGTTTACGAGTAAATGTCATCAGCATTTTATTAAAAAGTATGATGAATGCTGGGTTCCTGATACCAACGAAGAAATAAATCTAACTGGAGATTTGGGGCATTTAAAAAATGATGAACTAAACCTAAAATATATTGGCCCGCTGAGTCGAATGAAAAAAAAGGACACTCCAAAAATATATGATCTTATGATTATATTATCTGGACCTGAACCGCAGCGCACTTTCTTGGATGAAAAACTGCAGAAAGAAGCAGCAAACTTTCCTGGAAAAGTAGTTTTTGTGCAAGGAATTGTAGAAAAATCGCAAGAAAAATGGCAGGCAGGAAATGTTACTTATTATAACTTCATGAATTCCAAACAGCTGGAACAGACTTTTAACGAAAGTGAATTTGTGTTGTGCCGTTCTGGCTACACAACTGTAATGGATTTGGCAAAATTGGGCAAAAAAGCTTTTTTTATTCCAACACCTGGACAGTACGAACAGGAATATTTGGCAATAAAACTTCAGGAAGAAAATCTTGTGCCGTATGCCATGCAAGATGATTTTACAATTGAAGATTTATCAAAAGTACAATCTTATAAAGGATTGTCTCAATTTGAAAATAATATTGACTGGGATTCTTTATTTAAAGTTTTCGAGGAAAAAACAGCTTAATTATTGAACGCGGATGAAACGGGTTGCTAAAGCAAAACGCGGATAAAAACAGATTTTTTTTATTTATCTTCTTCTATTTTTAAAATTTCTATTTAGCTAAAGCCTTATAGATTATCATAAAAAAACCTCCAGCTAAAGCTGGAGGCAATTCATATTTTTTTTATAAAGAAATCCGTTTTTATCCGCGTCTTCGCGAAAGCGAATCTGCTTTATCCGCGTACTATTTTTTAGAAGTTAAACTGCACTTGCATTCTAAGCACATTTCCTTTCTGTCTGTTTATTGGCAATACGCTATCTTCAAAAGTTCTATCTGCAATTACGTACTCGGCTGTAAACTCCAATGCTTTGAAAATTTGCCATTCCACACCAAATTCGAGATCTCTAACTACGTAGCTTCTAGCATCTCTTTCGTATTTTTTTCCTCCGTCATAATATTGGAATTTGGCGAAAGGATAAATATGCTGTTTTTTAATATCCCATTTGTAGTTTAATAAAACGTAACCTCCGTTCAAATCAGTTTGTTCTATTGTATTGGTAAGGGTATTGTAACGAGGTCCAGTTCCGATGTTGTATTCGGTCTGGATTCCGAATGGTCTTGGATACAAAACGAAAGTTGCACCCACTCGCTGATCTTTTACATATTGAGGATCATTGACTGTAACACCTGGAGAAACTTCTCCTGTAAATGCCCATTTCCCAGTGTAAGCCTGAATTCCTGGTTCTATAATCTGGCTTCCAATAACAAACGGATAAGTTACTCTAGTTACCACATTTAGATCTCTGTTTCCGTCTAGTTTATTTGCAATCTGACCGTTGTAAACTCCAAAAGCAAAAACTCCATAATCTCCAGAACCTTTATAACCTTCATCAACCAGCATCGCAAAACGTTTTCTAATTTCGGCTGGAGCCCAATAAAAGAAGATTCCTAAATCACGCTCATTTAAAATCGAAGAGTTGATTCCATCAGCACGGTCTAACGTTAAACGTTGAGAACTTGACTGCATATTTTCAAATCCGTATGGAATTTTACTTTGTCCCACACGCACGCGATATTCTTTTTTCTTATCGAAAGAAACATCAAAATACAAATCACGAATTTGTACAAAGTTCTGAACTCCAGTGCTTGGAGAACTAGCAAAATCGGGCTGAAAATAGAAGAATAAATTAGGGTGCACTTGTCCAGAAAACACTAAACGTGCACGGCGAATAAAAAGTCCGTTGTTTGCTTTTGCATCTGGAGCTGTAGAAGTTGTTCCCCAAGATCTATCACATTGATCGCAGGATACTTTATCGTTTGTAGAAAGCAAACCATTGTATCTGATTTGAGCGTAACCTCTTAGCGAAATTCTATCGTACCAATGTTCTTCAACACCTGATCCCGATTTAGTTTCCGGAAGTTTGGCTTTATTTATAGAATCTAAAATACGCATTACCTCGTTTTTTACATCCTGTTTATTCAATTCCTGCTTGTTTGGTTCCTGTGCATTTGCAACAGAAACAGCTATTAATGCAACGGCTAATATTATTTTTTTTATCATTTTTTCTAATGCCCTTAATTTCAGGATGCAAAGATGACCCACCTATGTTAAGAAATCATTAACCAGATGTTACTATAATAAAAATTTAATGTTACGGCCGAAATCCGTATGTTGATTTATTGTTAAACACCCCTGTTTCAGGGCTTTTAACTCCTGTTGGCTTGAACTTATTTAACCTCAGTTTTTGCCGATTTATTTGCTTTTTCGAGTGTAAAAGAGAACTCAGAGCCAATTCCGAACTCACTTTCTACGTAAACTTTCTCTTTGTGTGCTTCAATAATATGCTTTACAATCGCCAATCCTAAACCAGAACCCCCTTCAGATCGCGTTCCGCTTTTGTCAACACGATAGAAACGTTCAAAAAGTCTCGGAATGTTTTGTTTTTCAACCCCTTCTCCATTGTCGCTAATACGGATTAAGACTTTTTTCTTCGTTAAGTTTACCACGCCAACTTCCGTCAGACCGCCTTCTTTTCCATATTTTATAGAATTGACAATCAGGTTTTCCAACACTTGCTGAATTCTGTCCTGATCGCCTCTAATCATAACCGACTTCACATTTTTACTTTCAAAAGATAGTTTGATTTTCTTTTTGTCTGCTTTCATTTCCAGCAATTCAAAAACATTCTCAATCAATTCGACAATATCAAAATCAGTCATATTCAAATCTAAATCTCCCGATTCTAATTTGGTAATCATGTCCAAATCTTCTACTATATATATAAGTCGCTCCACTCCTTTTTCGGCGCGTTTCAAATATTTCTTTCTAATGTTTTTATCGTCCATTGCACCATCAAGCAAAGTAGAAACGTAACCTTGAACGGTAAACAAAGGCGTTTTTAATTCGTGCGAAACGTTTCCAAGAAACTCTCTTCTATATTGTTCACGAATTTCGAGCATTTCGATTTCGAGTTTTTTATCGGTCGCAAACTTTTTCACTTCGCGCGAAAGCGTTTCCATATCGGTATTAATCGGCTGATTGATAAGTGTTGTCGATTCTAATAAGGAAACCTCATCGTAAATTTTCTTTACTCTTCTGTAAATAAATCGCTCTACACGATATTGCAAAACCAAAAAAGAGAAAATATAAATGGCAATAATAAAGATTATTCCAAATGCTACTTGATGTTTTAATTGGTTTTTGTAAAACAAAGACATCAGTATGAGCACAAATCCTGTGGTAAACAGACTGATATACAATGCCGATTTAATAGCAAATTTGTATGTTTTTTTAAAATTAATCTTCATTGAAATATTTAAAATTATATTTTGAACCATATAAGTCATATAAGTTCATTTAAAGTAGAAAACTAAAAAATTACTTTATGACATAAAAAAGGAAATCTTTGTCAAAGTTAAAAACTTTGACAAAGATGATCTTAAATTATTAATTATCGATACTATAATTAAATGAACTTATATGACTTATATGGTTCAAATATTTATAGAAGATTTTAAAATAATTGGAATGTATTTAATCTTTCTTAAAATTCAAGCTACAAAACCTCAGCAGCTTAGTAACTCAGAACCTTAGAAGCTTTAAAAAAAACTACACTTCAAATTTATATCCTACTCCTTTTATTGTTTTGAAAAGGTCTTCGCCAATTTTCTCGCGCAGTTTTCTGATATGAACATCGATTGTTCTTCCTCCAACTACAACTTCGTTACCCCAAACTTTATCTAAGATTTCGTCTCTTTTAAAAACTTTTCCTGGTTTTGAAGCCAATAGATAAAATAATTCGAACTCTTTTCTTGGCAAAGCAATTTCTACATTGCCTTTTATGATTTTGTATTCCTCACGATTAATCTCGATTCCGCCTACATTTAGAGTATCTGTAACAACTTCTTGTTCTTTTAATCTTCTTAACAAAGCCTTTACTTTAGATACCAATAATTTTGGCTTAATTGGCTTGGTAATGTAGTCATCTGCACCGGCGTCAAAACCAGCTACTTGAGAATAATCTTCACTTCTTGCTGTAAGGAATGTTATGATAACATTATTTAATTCTGGAATTTTTCTAATATGCTCGCAAGCCTCCATTCCGTCCATTTCTGCCATCATCACGTCCATAATGATTAATTCTGGCAGCTCTTTCTGCGCCTTTGCTATAGCATCTTTTCCATTTGATGCTGTAACAATCTGGTAGCCTTCCTGAGCAAGGTTATAGCCAACGATTTCTAAGATATCTGGTTCGTCGTCAACTAATAAAATCTTAGTTTGTGTTTTTTTCATAAATAGCAAAAATTGAGATTTTTATATCGAAACTTCTTCATTAAACATTCGATATTTCTTATTTCACAGGGTAAATATACTAACAAAAGAACCTTTAAAAAATGGTGTTAACCGTAATTTAATCTCGTAACAATTTGATAATCTTAACAACACAAAAACATAACAAGTCGGTAACATGGACTTCACAGAGTGGTTCTTTCTTTGCACCAAAATATTTAAGACACAAACACAACACTGAAAAAAATGAAATTCAATTTAAGATTTCTCTTTATTGCATTATTTATCTGTACGATTTCGATCGCGCAAAACAAAGGTACGATTTCTGGCGTTTTATCTGATAAAGATTCAAACAACGCAGCTCTGCCATTTGCTAATGTTTTAGTTAAAGGTACAAATATTAGCGTAAATACCGACGTAGATGGAAAATATTCCTTAAGCGTTAATCCTGGAAATTATACTTTAATTTTTAGTTTTTTAGGATATGAATCTGTAGAAGCTCCTGTTGCTGTAAAAGCAAACGAAACTGTAACGGTTAATCAAGGGCTTTCATCAGGAAGTTATACACTTAAAGATGTGGTGGTAAAATCGGCTGCAGCAAACAAACAAAAAGAATCAGCATTATTGTTAGACCAAAAAAATGCCGTTCAGTTTAAAGCTGCTATTGGTGCCGAAGAAATTGCAAGAAAAGGGGTTAACGATGTTGCCAACGCTGTTGCGAAAGTGAGCGGAGTTTCTAAACAAGACGATTCTGGAAATGTTTTCGTAAGAGGATTAGGTGACCGTTACAATGTAACTACTTTAAATGGTCTTCCGTTACCATCAAACAACCCAGCAAACAAAAATATCCTTTTAGAGATTTTCTCTACAAACATTGTAGACAATATTGGAATTAGCAAAACTTTTGAAGCTCAAAACTATGCGGATTTCGGAGGAGCTAATATCGATATTAGCGCAAAGAAATTCAGCGGAAAACCTTTTATCAGCTTTTCAATTGGTACTGGCGCAAACACAAATGTTTTAGCGCAAGATCATTTTTACCTACAAGATGGACCTACTTACACTGGGTTTAAAAAAGTTGGTGTTCCAGACTCTCCATTATTGCCATATAGCTATTCTACAAGCTGGGATAGACAAGAAAACAAAAATGTATTGAATGCATTTTACACATTATCTGGAGGAAAAAGATTTAAAATAAATGACGAAAGTTCAATTGGTGCTTTTGTTACAGGATCTTTTAGTGCAAAAAATAAATTTACTGAAGGTTACAGCAGAGGAGGAATTACTTCTGACGGAGATATTTATTCTGATTTTATCAGAACGGCTTACAAACATAACACTACAACAACTGTTATGGGTACTGCTGATTATAAAATCAATAACAAAAACTCTATCTTCTTTACTTCTTTATTCTTAAACTCTAGTGATCAAGATTATAGCGAATACGAAGGAACTAACATCAATTTTGATGGTGGTGGAGATGCTCAACAACAAATTAGCGGTTTCATCAAACGTGGAACTTTTGAAAGAACTCAATTAATTGTTAACCAATTAACAGGAAAAACTAAATTCAACGACAGATTGAATCTTAACTGGGGAGTAGGATACAGTACTTCTAATAGCGCAATTCCAGATCGTATGCAAAACTCTTTCGTATATGCTCCTAACGCTATTGACTATACTTTCTTTACCAATTCAAATATCAACAACCACAGATTTTTTCAAGACTTAAAAGAAAATGAAATTGCTGCAAATATTGCACTTTCTTATAACTTCAAAAAAGCTAGTGACGATACTTACAAAGGAAAATTAACGGTTGGATATTCAGGAAAATTTAAAGATGTGGATTATGACATGCAACAATTTTCATTCTTCCCAAATAGAACGACAATTTCTTTCCCTAAAGAAGACATCCATCATGTAGATAACTATTTAGATCCAGCACATTGGGGTTCTTCTTACTCAAACAGAATTCACCAAACTTACAATGGTAATTTAGATATTAATGCTGCATTTGTTAATGTTCAATATTCTTTAACTGAAAGATTGAGTGTAATCTTAGGCGCTAGATTAGAGCAATTAAATCAAGATGTTTTCTTTATCACAACAACAGTTCCAGGCGGTGGAAATTCTAACGATTCGAAGTTTAACATTTTACCTAGTTTAATTTCTAAGTATTCGTTAAATGAAAAGCAGAATTTAAAATTCTCTGCAAGTAAAACTTATACACTTCCTCAGTTTAAAGAAAAAGTGCCAATTATTTACGAAGATGTTGCACAAGCGTACCAAGGAAACCCAAGATTATATGCTTCAACAAATTACAACTTCGATTTAGGATGGGAATTTTTCCCAAAAGCAAGTGAGTTAATCTCTGTAACTGCATTTGGTAAAATCATTCAAAATCCAATCAACGAGATGTTCTTAAACTCTTCTTCAAATGATATTTCTTATGCAAATACAGGAGACAAAGGAACAGTAGCTGGAGTTGAACTTGAATACAGAAAAGATCTTTTTGAAATTGAAAAAGAAAACAATTTAAAAACAAAAGTTACTTTTGACGCAAACGGATCTTACTTATACACAAACCAAGATCTAAGCAACGATAAAGTAAACAATGAAAATGATTTTGGAGCTAACTTTACTTTTACAGAAAGTAAACTAACAGGAGCTTCTAATTTCCTTGCCAACGCTAACTTATCATTCTTAAATCAATTTACAGAAAACTCAGATATTTCAGCAACGGTATCTTACTCTTATTTTTCAGATAAACTAGCAGTAATTGGAACATCAAGAGTTGGAAACATGGTAGATAAAGCAGTAAACAAACTAGACTTTATCGTAAACTCAAGCTTAACTAAAAACTTAAAAATTGGTCTTATTTACAATAACATTTTGAACCCAACTTTTAAACGTGTACAAGAGCAGGGAGAAGTTCCAGGAAAAGAATCTGTTGGAGATATTACTGTAACTTCATACAAAGCAGGTTCAGATCTTAGACTTACTTTAAACTATACTTTCTAAGAAATAGCTTTTCAATAAATTACAAAGGTGATTAGGTAATATACTAATCACCTTTTTTTGTCCAAAACTGCAATGTAAATTTTATATTAAGACAAGACGTTTTTACCTCGATATACTTAATAGATTGTTAATATCGTCTTAACTCAGCAAAAACATATGTTCATTTACTTTGCCTTGAATAAATAAAACAATAAAACACAACAAAAATGAAAAAAAGTTTATTTGCAATGGCTGCAATATTAGGACTTGCTTTAACAAGCTGTAGTTCTGATGATAACAAAAACACGAACAACAGTTCTTTTGTTTTAAAAGTTGACGATTTAAAAGGAGAAATTAAAGACGGTACAGTAACTTTAGATCCTACTCAAACTTATACATTAACTGGAGGTTTAGTTGTTAAAGGTGGAGCTACTTTAGTAATTCCTGCTGGAACAGTAATCAAAAGTTCTGCTACTGCTGAAGCAACTTCTTTATATATCGCTGTAGAAAGAAATGCTAAAATCAACATCAACGGTACTGCTGCTAAACCAGTTATCATGACATCTGGAAAAGCAACTCCTGCTCAAAGTGACTGGGGTGGATTGATCATCGCTGGTAACGGTAAAGTAAACACTGGAGACAATGGTACTTCTGAAGTAGGTGGATTAAGCTACGGGGGTAATGATAATGCAGATTCTTCTGGAAACATCAACTTCTTGAAAATTTCTTACACAGGATCTAAATATACTGCTGAAAAAGAATACAACGGAGTTTCTTTCTTCGGAGTTGGTTCTGGAACTGTAGTTTCTGACATCTATGCTTTCGAAAGTGGTGATGACGGTATCGAATTCTTCGGTGGAGCTGTAAATGCTAACAACTTAGTAATCATTAACTCTTATGATGATTCATTAGATTTCGCTGACGGATGGCAAGGTACTGCTACTAATGTTTACATTAGCGGTGTTTCTAAAGCTGGTGTTGAAGGATCTACTAACGCTAAAGATCCAAGTGGAGCTGTTCCAATGACTAACGCTAAAATCAACAACATCTCTATCGTTAAAGGTGGTGCTACTTTCTTAGCTGACGAAAAAGCAATCAACTACAAAGAAGGTGGTGGAAAACAAGCTTACACAAACGTATATGTAGCTAACGGAATGCCTGCTGCTCTTACTAAATTATCTGCTGATGCTGGTGTTACTGCAAATCTTGCTGCTGGTAACTTTACTATCACAAACTATACTTTTGGAGCTTCTGTAACAGATTTTACAGGTCCTAAATTAGCAGGAACAACTACTGGTGCTCTAGGTGCTGGTGCTGGTGCTGACTTGCCAACTTGGGCTAACTGGACTAAATAATAAAGTTCTAATACCATATACAAAAAGCTGTCTGAAGATTTCAGACAGCTTTTTTCATTTTAATAAAGTTTATATTTAAAAAATATACTTTTAGTCAAGAGAATTCTAATCACTTCGAACACATAATGTTAAAAACATCCTAAATATTTAGGATGTTTTTTTTTGGCGTACTTTTTGTAATTTTTTTTGTATATTTACAGTAATCAAATATACGCGATGGCAAAAAACTACTTTTATATTACTTTCTTATTGGCATTTTTCTTTACTCTAAGCGTTTCGGCGCAAGATACCAAGCAACTACCAAAAACTCAAGAATCTACTTCTATCGAGGGTCTTAGCTTGTATCCTAATCCAGTAACAAACGGAAAAGTCTATATATCATCTAAGAACGATTTAGAGAAGGAAGTTATTGTATTTGACATCTTAGGCAAAAAAGTACTGCAAGCGCATTTAGCCTCTAAAGAATTAAGTGTTTCAGAACTACCTCCAGGTGTTTACATCATTAAAATAAGCGAACAGAATGCATCGGCAACTCGAAAACTCATTATTCGGTAAAATATAGAAAAAAGCTCCTTTTATTGGGAGCTTTTTTTTGGTGTTCAGTGTTCAGGCTTTAGTGTTCAGTTAATTTAAATTTCTATAAATTTTGCTCTTACTGAACACTGAACCTCAAAGCAAAAAACTGAACACTGAACACTAAAAAACAATATCTTTGCAAAAAAAAGTTTTGATTACAGCCAACGATATCTTTACCATTTCAAGTCAGAAACAATTTGAAAAAATAGCACTAAAAGTGTTTCGTTTTCAGCACGAGAACAATAAAGTCTATCGCGATTTCTGTGATTTTTTAAAAGTCAATCCGCAGCAGGTAAAATCACTGCAGCAAATTCCTTTTTTACCCATTCAGTTTTTCAAAAGTCATGATGTAGTTTCTACTACCGATCCTGCACAGGTAACTTTTACCAGCAGCGGTACAACCGGAATGATTACCAGCAGACATTTAGTGACCGATGTTTCCCTATATGAGGAAAGTTACCGCAAAGGATTTTCGCAATTTTATGGTAACATCGAAGATTACGTTGTTTTAGCCCTTTTGCCGTCTTATTTAGAACGCGAAGGCTCTTCGTTAATTTATATGGTAGAAGATTTAATAAAACTCTCCAATCAGCCTGAAAGCGGGTTTTATTTGCACAACCATGATGACCTAATCAAAAAACTTCTTGAACTAGACGAAGCGGGCCAAAATGTAATCTTAATTGGAGTTACATACGCTTTATTAGATTTGATCGAAAAGCATCAATTCAACCTTCAAAACACCATTATTATGGAAACGGGAGGAATGAAAGGAAAGCGTAAAGAAATGATTCGGGAAGAATTGCACGAAATTTTATGCAAAGGTTTTGGCGTTTCCTCTATTCATTCCGAATATGGCATGACCGAACTTTTAGCGCAAGCGTATTCTTTAGGCGAAGGTGTTTTTGAATGCCCTTCTTGGATGAACATTTTAGTTCGCGATCCAGAAGATGCTCTAACGTATGTAAAAGACGGGAAAACTGGCGGAATCAATGTGATCGATTTAGCCAATATCAATTCGTGTTCTTTTATCGCTACGCAGGATTTAGGTAAAAAAAATCCCAACAACTCTTTTGAAGTTTTGGGACGTTTTGATAATTCTGATATTCGCGGGTGTAATTTGATGGTTCTTTAAAGTAATTTAAAAACTTAATTCTCCTCAATTACACCAATACTATCAATACCTTCTTTTTTCTGAAGCTCTTTTTCTTTTTCGCATTTATTTTCCAATAGCCTGTAAACTCCATAGCAAGCCAAAGCACCGAAAAGCACAAAAAGTATATTCCAGCCTGGATTTGTAAAACTATCATCGTTTACGCTGTCCACACCACTAATAAAAACGGCTAAAAGTCCAACAATAAATCCTGAGACAAGAGTGCCTCCGTAATAAGAGACAATTCCAATAGCAAAATAACCCCATTTGTTCTTATCATATTCAAGAGCCAAATTGGCAAATCCTTTCCAAATCCAGTAAATAAGTAAAATTCCAATCATATCGGTTGAGTTAGTTTTTAGGGAATAAACTTAATAAAAAAACTATTACCTTTTAAATATCAGTATTTTAAAAAATAAAAAAAACCAATATTCTTTCGAACATTGGGATTAGTTTATTTAGCTTAATTATTTAATCGATACAATTAAACAACGCGAATCACAAAGTAATTTTTCTTTCCGCTCTGCAACAACACAAACTGATTATTAATTAAATCATTTGCTGTTAAAACAAAATCTTCTTTTATCTTTTCTCTGTTTACAGAAATTGAGTTTGCTGTTAAAGCGCGTCTCGCTTCTCCGTTTGATTTAAAGAAACCTGTTTTTTCGTTTAAAACAGTAACAATATCCAATCCGTTTTCTAGATCAGCTTTTGCGATTTCAGCTTGCGGAACTCCGTCAAAAACTTCTAAGAAAGTTACTTCATCCAGTTTTTTCAAATCTTCAGCAGTAGAATTTCCAAACAAAATATTCGAAGCCTGAATCGCTTTTTCTAATTCCTCACGATTGTGAACAAAAACAGTAATTTCTTCTGCCAATTTCTTTTGTAAAACTCTCAAATGCGGAGCCGTTTGGTGCTCAGCAATTAAGGCGTCAATAGTTTCTTTATCTAAGAAAGTAAAGATTTTAATATATTTCTCAGCGTCAGCATCTGTAGTGTTTACCCAAAATTGGTAGAATTTGTAAACCGAAGTTTTATCAGCATCTAACCAAACATTTCCACCTTCAGATTTTCCGAATTTAGATCCGTCTGCTTTTGTGATTAAAGGCGTTGTTAAAGCGTAAGCTTTAGCATTTTCACCTCCCATTCTACGAACTAATTCTGTACCTGTGGTAATATTACCCCATTGGTCAGAACCTCCCATTTGCAGAATACAATTGTTGTTTTTATATAAATGATAAAAATCGTAACCTTGAATTAATTGATATGTAAACTCTGTAAAAGACATTCCCTCACCTTCTCCGCTAAATCTCTTTTTTACAGAATCTTTAGCCATCATATAATTTACGGTGATTCTTTTTCCAACTTCACGTGCAAAATCGATAAAAGAAAACTCTTTCATCCAATCGTAGTTATTTACCATTACTGGTGCATTTGCTTCGGTTGAATTAAAATCTAAGAAACGAGACAAAACGCTCTTGATTCCAGCTACGTTTTTAGCCAAAGCCTCTTCGTCAAGCAAGTTTCTTTCATCAGATTTACCAGAAGGATCTCCAATCATTCCTGTTGCCCCACCTACTAAAGCTACCGGTCTATGCCCGAAATTCTTTAAGTGAACCAATAAAATGATCTGAACCATGCTTCCGATGTGCAGTGAATCTGCCGTTGGATCAAAACCGATATACGCAGTGGTAGCTTCTTTTAGTAATTGCTCTTCCGTTCCAGGCATACTATCATGATATAACCCGCGCCATTTTAATTCTTCAACTAGATTCTTCATTTTTTTTAAATATTTTGCGCAAATATAAGGATTGTCAATTGCAATAAAAAAATGTTATGCCACAAAGACGCAAAGACACTAAGTTTTACCCAAGAATTGCATCAAAAAAAAATAGCGCAATTCGCGTAATTCATGGCAAAAAAACAAAAACTTCGAGTCTTTGGGTCTTGGCAGCAAAAACAAAAACCTTTGCGTCTTTGTCCCTTGGTGGCAAAAATAAAATACATTGAAAAAAATTTACGGGAAGCCGTAAAAATCTTAACAGCTGATTATTTACTTTTGGCCTGAAAAAAACCAGAAACCTACCTATGACAAAATTTTTACTAACCACTTTATTATTTTATTGCACATTTATTAATGCCCAAATTTCATTTGAAAAAGGATATTTCATTTCTAACGACGGGAAAAGAACAGAATGTTTTATCAAAAATTTAGACTGGAAAAACAACCCAACAGATTTCAGATATAAAATTCATATTACTGATAACGATTCAAAAACAGAAACCATCGCAAATGTTCAGGAATTTGGAATAGACAACAACACAGCATTCAAAAGAGCCAAAGTAAAAATGGATCGTTCAAGCGATAATTTTGAAACAATTTCCCAAACAGGAAAACCAGTGTGGGAAGAAAATACACTTTTTCTAAAAATATTGGTTCAGGGCGAAGCCAAATTATATTCCTTCAGAGAAGATAATCTGATTCGTTATTTTTATGAAACACCAAAAATTCCGCTAGAACAGTTGGTTCATTTAAAATATATTGAATCAAAAGATGGAATGTCAACAGGAAACTTACAGGAAAACAATTATTACAAACAACAATTAAATAATAATGTACGAGCATCTAATACATCAGACAGAGACATTGAAAGCCTGCAATATAAAAAACCTCAACTTGTAAAGTATTTCATAAAATACAATAATATAGATGCCAATACCGAAAACAATGACGAATTAAAAACACGAAACGGTAAATTACACTTAAAAATAACACCGCAAGTTAGCTTAATTTCCATGACGATGAATGACGGAGATGTACCTTCAAAAGATGTTGATCTGGATAATAAAACCAATTTTAAAATAGGTGCAGAATTAGAATACGTAATGCCATTCAACAAAAACAAATGGAGCCTGTTTATAAATCCGGCTTATCAGAAATATGAAAATAATATAACCTATAGCAGACCAGGTACTTTTGCGGGTTCTCCAGAGAAAGTTCGTTATGTCGAGATAAAGTACTCAAGCGTTCAACTTCCTATTGGTTTACGTCATTATTTTTTCTTAAATAATAATTCAAAAATCTTTATCAACGCCGCTTATTCCTTAGAAATAAACGGAAAAGCCAGCATTTCATTTGACAACAATTTAGAGCAGGAAAGCAACACAGATTCTAATTTTGCTTTTGGAGTCGGTTACAACTTCAAAGATAAATTTAGTATAGAAATCAGAGCAAATAGCAAAAAAGAATTATTATCTGACTACGACAGTTTTTCTGCTAAATACGGAGCAATTGATTTTGTTTTCGGATATACTTTCTTTTAAGGGACTTAAAAATTGGCACAAAGACGCAAAGACACAAATATTCGCCACGAATTACACAAATTTCTCGAATTGTAATTTCATTTTATTAAAAGGAAAATCGGGGTAATTTGTGTAATTCGTGGCTAAAAAAACAAAACTTCGAGTCTTTACGCCTTCGTGGCAAAAAAAACAAAAAAACCTTTGCAACTTTGTCTCTCTGCAACTTTGCACCTTCCAACCAAAAACTTATCTTTACAACATGATATTAGTAACTGGAGGAACTGGTTTAGTAGGCGCACATTTATTGCTTCATTTAATTGAAAATGGAGAAAATGTTCGGGCAATTTACAGAACCCAAAACAATATTCAGAAAACAAAATCGGTTTTTGATTTTTATAAAAAAGGACACTTATTTGAAAAAATCAATTGGCTTGAAGCCGATATTCTAGATGTACCTTCACTTGAAACCGCTTTTATCGATATCAAACAGGTATACCATTGCGCTGCTTTTATTTCGTTTGAACCAAAAGACGAAGAAAACCTTAGAAAAACCAATATCGAAGGAACTGCCAATATGGTCAATTTTGCTATTGCGAAAGAAATAGAAAAATTTTGCTATATCAGTTCGATTGCCGCTTTAGGCGATATTGCTCCTCACGAAACACACATTACCGAAGAAACAGATTGGAACCCAGAGAAACCGCATAGCGATTACGCTATTTCTAAATACGGTGCCGAAATGGAGGTCTGGCGCGCACATCAGGAAGGATTAAATGTCATTATTGTAAATCCGGGCGTTATTTTGGGTCCGCCTAAAATGATGGATATTTTTGACGAAGGAAGTAGCGAAATCTATCGAAAGGTTTCTAATGGACTTTCGTTCTATACGCTAGGAAGTACTGGTTTTATTTCTATTGATGATATAGTAAAAACAAGTTATGAACTGATGAAAAGCGAAATTAAAAACGAACGCTTTACCCTTATCGCGGATAATATCGTTTTTAAAAATCTTTTGGACACAATTTCAGATGTTTTAAAAGTAAAGCGACCACACATTCACGCCAAGCCTTTCCTGATGAATGTATTATGGATTACTGACGGAATATTTTCTACTTTATTTTTTAGAAAAAGAAGTATTACAAAAGCAACGGCAAAAGCTTCTTACTCAAAGAATCTGTATAGTAACGAAAAAATAAAAACCGCTCTAGGAACGGTTTTTACTGATATTCATCATTATATTAAAGAAAGCTCTAAACTATAGTTTCTTCTTTCTGTTTTCCATCTGAGCTCTTTTTATAGAATCGATATTTACCTTAGGAATTGTCTTTTTCACAGAATCTTTGGAGACTGCTGCGGCTTTCTTTTTATTTTCCTTAGCTGCTTTTTTCTCATCAATTTTAGCTAAAGAATCTGCCGCTCTCTGGTTTACAGAAATTCTTTTATTTACCTCATCAAACATGTCTTTATAATTATCATAATCAGAGGCATAATACATATTGTTTTGAGCAAATTGAAGACTGTCTACTTTGTATTTTTTCAAAATAAACTTAGTCGGATCATTTTCTATCGAATCCAAAGACAATGGTTTCTGATATCTCATTGCTTCCAAAAGAGATAAATCATACATAATATCGATCATCTTCTCTTTCTCAATAAGCTTTGCAGGCTGTTTTACAACCTCTTTTTTACAGCTGATAGAAAGAAATAAAACCAATAGTATTACTATAAGATTCTTCATAATCGTTTTTTATCTGTCAAATAATAATCTTTTTCCAGCTTTAGAATCTTTTACTTTGAAGTTATTATAAAGCAACTCTCCATTTACGAAAGTATGCGTAATTCTCGACCTAAAAGTATAACCTTCAAAAGGAGACCAACCGCATTTTGCTAAAATATTGTCTTGATTTACACTCCAAGGCAAACTTGGATTTACAATAACTAAATCGGCATAATAACCTTCTTTAATAAAACCTCTTTTTTCGATCTTGAAAAGTTTAGCCGGATTATGGCACATTTTCTCTACAATTTTCTCCACGCTGATTTTTCCTTGGTGATGCGCTTCAAACATCGCCACAACGGCATGCTGCACTAGCGGACCGCCAGAAGGAGCGTTTAAGTAAGACTGCTGTTTTTCTTCTTTGGTATGAGGAGCATGATCGGTTGCAATTACGTCAATTCTTCCGTCATTTAATGCTTTCCAAAGTTCTGCACGATCTTCTGCTGTTTTAACAGCTGGATTCCATTTAATGAAATTTCCTTTTGTTTTATAATCTTCATCAGTAAACCAAAGGTGGTGCACGCAAACCTCAGCGGTGATTTTCTTTTCTTCTAAAGGAATTTTATTCGTAAACAATTCCATTTCTTTCGCAGTTGAAAGATGGAAAATATGCAATCTCGCCCCAGTACGTTTTGCCAGCGCCACAGCTTTTGAAGACGAAATATAACAAGCTTCTTCACTTCTTATTAAGTTGTGCGCTGTTACTGGAACATCTTCTCCGTATTGCTCTTTAAAAGCAGCAAGATTATTTTTAATTGTAGTTTCGTCTTCGCAGTGAACCGCAATTAACATTGGCGTGCTAGAAAAAATCTTCTCCAAAACCGCTTCATTGTCAACCAGCATATTTCCTGTTGATGAACCCAAGAAAATTTTAATTCCAGCAACATTTTTCGGATTCGTTTTTAAAACTTCTTCCAAATTATCATTGGTTGCTCCCATCATAAACGAATAATTCGCAAATGATTTCTGAGATGCAATCTGATATTTATCTTCTAAGATTTCTTGTGTAACCGCATTAGGAACTGTATTCGGTTGTTCGATAAAAGAAGTGATTCCCCCCGCAACCGCCGCGCGAGATTCTGATTCGATATCTCCTTTGTGAGTCAATCCTGGTTCTCTAAAATGCACTTGGTCATCTATGGCGCCCGGCATCAAATAATTTCCTTCAGCATCGATTACGATACAATCTGAAGTTTTTAATGAAATGCTATCTGCAATTTCAACAATCAAATCGTTTTCAATTAAAACATCACCTTCAAAAATTGTCCCTTCGTTTACAATTTTGGCATTTTTTATTAAAATCCTGTTCATCTTAGTGGTTTATAATGAATTGACTAATTTTCTTAATCGAAGTGAAATCACTCCAAGTATAGCTTCTTTAATAATAGCATTGCTCATTTTAGAAACTCCTTTTGTTCTATCTGTAAAAATAATTGGGACTTCGGTAATTTGAAATTTAGCACAATAAGTTCTGTACTTCATCTCAATTTGAAACGCGTAGCCGACAAATTTTATTTTGTTCAGATTGATTTTTTCTAAAACCTCTCTTTTATAGCAAACAAAACCCGCGGTAGCGTCGTGAATCTTCATTCCGGTGATAAACTTCACGTAAACAGATGCAAAATAAGACATCAAAACTCGACTTAAAGGCCAGTTTACCACATTTACTCCCGTTACGTAACGAGATCCAATAGCAAGATCTGCTCCACCAAAATGGCAAGCATCATACAATTTCTCTAAATCATTTGGATTATGCGAAAAATCGGCATCCATCTCAAAAACAAATTGATAGTCACGTTCCAAAGCCCATTTAAAGCCGTGAACATACGCGGTTCCTAATCCTGATTTTTTGGTTCTTTGTTCTAAAAAAAGTTTCCCTGGAAATTCTTCCTGTAAAGCGATCACTTTTTTAGCAGTATGATCGGGAGAATTATCATCAATAATCAGCAGATGAAAAGATTTATGCTGCGAAAGTACAGCTCTTACTATACTTTCTATATTTTCAATTTCGTTATATGTGGGAATTATGACAATACTATCATTCATTTTTTCTCGGTAATTTCACCGCAAAAGTAAACTTTTTATAGCATTTGATTCATAATAAATATATAATAAAAGTATTGCATCAAAAAATTACTAATTTTGTAACGCTATGATTGAACAACTTCACCCTCGAATTATTGAAAACAAAGACTGGGCAACACTTTTATTTGTGGTGACCTTTGCCGTTGTTGCCATGACAAAATCTGCTTACGAAACAAGATTTAGTGAATTTAGTAAACTTATTTTTTCTGACAAATACGCTAAAATTTACCGAGACAACAGCCACATGAAAAATAGCTTTACTGTGGGGCTATTTTTTGTGCAGATCATATCGTTTGCTTTTTTTATTCTTCTTGCAATGAATATTTTTGACAGCAGCATTAAAAAGACCGACTGGATTCTATTTATACAGATTGCTACTTTTCTGCTTTATTTCATTTTAGGAAAGTATTTGATCGAAAAAATTGTAGCAACTTCATTCAACATTGACGAATTTGTAGAACTATTTAACCTACAAAAAGTAACTTACAGGACGTATATTGGCGTTTTAATCCTTCCAATCAATGCTGTTTTGTTTTATTACAACAATATTCCGCAAATAATTCCGCTAGCAATCATAGGTATTTCGCTGTGTATTAGCGTATACTCTTACTTTATTTCGATCAAAACGTATCAAAACGTAATAATCGGCAAATTATTTTATTTTATTTTATATCTTTGCGCTCTTGAAATAGCCCCTTATTATTTTCTTTATTATTGGATAACAAAAGGGAGTGCTTAGAAAATATTTATAATATGAAAGTGAAAACAATTTTGGTGTCACAGCCTGAACCTAAAGTGGAGAATTCTCCTTACTTTGAGCTCCAACAAAAACACAAAATAAAAATTGATTTCAGACCATTTATTCATGTAGAAGGGGTTAGCGCAAAAGAGATTCGATTACAAAAAATCGATCTTAATCATTACACTGCGATCATTTTAACAAGTCGAAATGCTGTAGATCATTTTTTTAGAGTGGCTGATGAAATGCGTTACAAAGTTCCTGAAGGATTGAAGTATTTTTGTCAATCTGAGGCTGTTGCGTTTTACCTTCAAAAGTATGTTGTATACAGAAAACGTAAAATTTACGTTGGAGCAAAAGATTTTGCAGATTTATCTCCGTTAATCAAGAAGTACAAAGACGAGAAGTTTTTGCTTCCTGCATCTGACCAATTAAATGCAGATGCTCCTGTTACCCTAAACGGTCTAAAAGTAGATTGGGCACAAGCTATTTTTTACAGAACTGTAATGAGTGATTTATCTGATTTAGCTGATGTTTATTACGACGTTTTAGCTTTTTTCAGTCCAACAGGAATTAAATCATTGTTTAAAAATTTCCCAGATTTTAAACAAAACGATACCAGAATTGCCGTATTCGGAAGCACAACGCAGAAAGAGGCTTTAGACCACGGATTAAGAATTGATATTCTTGCTCCAACTCCTGAAACTCCTTCTATGACAATGGCTTTAGAAAAATACGTTGCAGAAGCCAACAAAGGAAAATAAACCTAAGAAATTACAATATTTAAAATTCCAAATTCCAAACTAATCACTTGGGATTTGGAATTTTTGTTTTAAAGCAGTTTTTTTAACCGCAAAGAACGCAAGGCTTTTTTCTCATTTTTTGTCAGTCTGAGCGGAGTCGAAGACCACGTAAGGAGCTCAGCAATCTAAATAGCCAATCTTTGTAGAGTTACTAGCGTGGTCTTCGACTCCGCTCAGACTGACAAACTAGAATTAATCACAACTAATTCGGGTAATTTTCCACCACGACTCGAGCGATAGCGAACAGGCGAAGCAATTCACGAATTAATTGCAAAAAAAATTCAAGAATTCGTGGCGGTTAAATTCACACCATCCATAAAATTGGAATTTGGAATTTAAAAATTGGGATTTTTCATTTATTAAATATTCGAATTTCCATTTATTGAGCATTTTAACTACATTTGATTGCTATTCAAAACCCAAATCTCAAAAAATAGTTTCAAATTATAAGTTATGAAAATCAACTCCCTTTTAATTGAAATTGACGGAATCGACAAAGAAATCCTTCGATATCTAATGGACGATGCCCGAAAACCAATCTTGCAAATCGCTAATAAAATCGGAATTTCTGGCGCTGCAATTCACCAGCGATTAAAAAAACTGGAACAATCTGGAGTTATCTCTGGGTCTAAGTTTACAGTAAATCCAAAAGTTTTGGGTTACAATACCATGGCTTTTGTTGGAGTTTATTTGGACAAAGCTTCCAGAAACTCTGAAGCAGTAAAAGAACTTAGAAAAATACCCGAAGTTTTAGAATGCCATTATACCACAGGAAACTGGTCGGTTTTAATTAAAATCATTTGTCGCGATAACGAACATTTAATGCAACTTTTGAATACAAAAATCCAAGCAATTGAAGGGGTTTCGAGAACTGAAACTTTTATTTCACTGGATCAGCAGATTGATAGGCAGATTCAATTATAAATTAGATAATGTGCCAATTTGATAATTAGATAATCGTGTAATTAGACAATGTGCCGATTTGATAATTAGATAATTTTTGAAAACCTGTTAGAAGTGCTTCGACTACGCTCAGCCTGACATAATAAATAAAAAAAAAACAAAACCCCACAGATTTTGAAATCTGTGGGGTTTGTATAATTTATCTAATTGACTAATTACCAAATTGGCACATTATCTAATTAGTTTCTTCTACTTCCGGAATAAATCGAGATATAGTACAATAACGTTGCGATCGAACCAATTGCAGCTACTACATAGGTTCTTGCAGCCCATTTTAAAGCATCTTTTGCTCCTGCTTGCTCTTCTTGCGTCAGCATGTGTTTGTTTTCTAACCAGGCCAACGCTCTGTTACTCGCATCGTATTCTACTGGAAGCGTAATAACAGAAAACAAAGTCGTTGCTGCAAAAATGATAATTCCGATTAATAATAATCCAGGAAAAACTTTAATCATTAAGATTCCTGCAATTAAAATCCATTGTACATAATTGGATGCAACGCTTACAATCGGCACCAATTTAGAACGCATGGTAAGCCATTCGTAACCAATTGCGTGCTGTACGGCGTGACCGCATTCGTGTGCTGCAACTGCTGCCGCGGCGGCATTTCTATGATTGTAAACTGCTTCGCTTAAGTTTACTGTTTTATCTGATGGATTATAATGATCTGTTAACTGACCCGGTGTTGAAATAACACGAACATCTGTAATTCCGTTATCAGCCAGCATTTTCTCTGCAATTTCACGTCCGCTCATTCCGTTTCTTAGCTGTAATTTCGAATACAATTCAAATTTACTCTTCAGCTGTGAGCTTACTAGCCAGCTGAACAACATGATAGCTCCAGCAATAATTAAATATCCTGATCCCATTTTTTTTGTGTTTTTAGATTGATTTTTAAATTTACAAAACAAACTGCAAATTGCGAACCATTTTAACAAAATGTCATTTTGGCATTTTTCTACCACTTTTGACTTAATTCAGCATGTTGTTTTTGATTAAAAAAGCAATTAATTCTGCCACATTTTTCATTTTATACTTTTGTAGAATATTACGACGATGCGTTTGGACGGTTAGGAAACTTAAAAACAAATCATCTGCAATTTCTTGAGTCGATTTTCCTTGCGAAAGCAATAAAGCAATATCACGCTCTCTCCTACTTAAACCTGGAATTCGCTCTAAATCTTCAGACAAGGGCTGACTGATTATGGTTTTTACTTCTTCGCTAAAAACAATTTCGCCATCAATTGCTTTATAAATGCATTCTTTAAACTCATCAAAAGAAGCATTTTTAAGAATATATCCGTTTCCACCATTCTGAATAAACTGCATAACCAAACTTCTTTCAGACTGGCTGCTCATACCGAGAATTACGATTTTAGGATGTTTCTGTTTGATTGTTTTACACAAATCAACCCCATTTATAACGGGCAGAAAAATATCCATTAAAATCAAATCTACTTTATTGTCTTCTATATAGTTTAAAAGTGCAATTCCCGATTCGAATTTTTCTACTATTTCTATATCATTTAAATCCGACAATAGGCCCGCTATTCCAGAAATTACAATCGGATGATCGTCAACTATTACCGTTTTATATTTCATACTTATGATTTGGATTATATTTTAATTCGATGTAAGTCGAAGTTCCTTTATCAATAACAGAATCTATTTCTAATTTTCCGTTTAAAAAAGCCACACGGTTTTTGATATTCCGCAAGCCCATTCCGTCTCTCTTTTCTGCATATTCAACATTAAATCCGATTCCGTTATCTTCAACCGTTATAAAAAAAACATCTTTATTCTGCGAACACGAAACTAGAATCTGAGAAGCTTTGGCATATTTTAAGGCATTATTTAAAAGTTCCTGAATAATTCTAAAAATCATAATTTTAAAATGCTGTGGCAAAGTCGTTTTTTTAATCAGATACTGAAATTCAATTGTAGTTTCGGCTGTTGAATGCGAAGCGCATAAATCTCTCAGCGCATGTTCCAGTCCAAGTTTCATCAGACTTTCAGGCATTAAATTCTGAGAAATATTACGAAGCTCTTTTATCGAATCATTCAGCATTCCGTTAATGTTTGGAGCATTTTCATTGTTTTCGCGTTCAGCAAGATTCAAATGAATTTTCAGGCCAGAAAGCATACTTCCGAGTCCGTCGTGCAAATCTCTAGCAATTCTTTTTCGCTCAATTTCTTCTCCTTCAATCAACGCATTTGAAACAGATAATTTCTGCTGGTTTTCTAATGCTTCGAGTTCTTGTTTATGATTGACTTCTTTTTGAAAACTGATCTTTTTCTGATAGTTATTCCAGCTCCACAAAAACAAAACAATTAAAAACAAAACAAATGAAAGCACCGCAAAAAGCATCATATTCAAACGATTGTTGTTTACCTGCAACACGGCTTTTTCATTTTCAGACTGAAGCAATCCGATTTTCTTTTCGCTTTCTGCTTTTTTATATTTGGCCTCAAGCTCAACAATTTCGTTCTTTAATTTCGCATCATTTAGACTATCGTTAATAACGTTGTATTTATTAGAATAATAATACGCTTTCGGATATTCTTTAGTTGCATTATAAACCTTCGACAGCTCTTTATAATAGTTTTTCTTGTCTACAATAAAAGGCGTGTTTTCTACTAAATATTCTAAATTGCTTTTTGCTTTATCATAATTTTTAAGCTTAAAAAGCACTTCATATTCAGCAAATTTCAATCGGTTTACGGCAATTGCATTATGATGGCTTTGAGCCGATTTAATTCCTTTATCAAAACTGGCTAAGGCTTCGGCATGCTTGTTTTGTTTTGCATAATAAATTCCTTCCGAATAAAAATACGAATCATTTAAGTTGGATTCTGGATATTTCTCTAAGGTCGAATACGCTTTATCCAGAATTTCTTTAGCGTCATAAAAATGTTTGAGTTCTACTAAATTTTCTGCATTTATAATATAGGTTTCCATTTTAGACTCGGCTAAAGTGGCCGATTTTTTAGTGGTACTTTCAATATATTTCTGTGCCTGATCGAGATATTCGGCAGCTTTTTCGCGCTCGTCATTGTTCATGAAAATAATTGCAACAGCCTTATTAAGCGCACTAATCAATTCGTAGTCGCCACTTCTTTTAGCAATCGGAATAGCTTCATTGACCAATAATTTCATATAGGCATTTTCGTTATTCTTGCGCTGCTGCATAATACCGTAATTCTGAAGTATCACGGCACGAAGTTTATAGGCTTCTTTATTGCGATATTTTTTGAGTTTCGTATTGGCTTCGAGCAAAGCTTTTTCAAAACCCTCCAAATCGCCTTTTTCTATAAAACTGTACGCATTATAAAAAACAGAAGCATCTTTCAAAAATGGAAACTTAACCTTCAATCGATTTGCCTGTTCCAAATATTCCTTTGATTTTTTAGCATTCTGAGTCATTAAAAAAAGCTTTGACAACCTGAAACTATTCAAACTTTTGACACTGTCAGATTTTGTGTTTTTTGTGATTTTAACAATACTGTCAATATAAACAGTATCGTCATCTAAGGAAAGAATTACTTGTGAATGAGAAATTGCAGTGAAAAACAAGAAAAATAAAAAGGCGTAGATTTTCTTCATAAATATGGCATTTACTCAAAGTTATTAAAGCTTAACGACTTTCAAAAAGAAAACAGCAGCTTTTACCTGATATCAGGTAAAAAAAAATACATTTTATCAGGTATTGATAACTCTTTTATAAGGGACTAATTTTGTTTGACTATGAATTTTAATTAAAGAATTTTATTATGAAATCAATTTTGAAAACTTTAGCAATTGTATTGACCCTTGCTTTTACAGCAGTTTCTTGCAGCAGCGATAACGACGATAATGGAGGTTCAAACAACTCAAGAGATGTTAGATACGAAATCACTGGAAACTACACAGGAACTCTTTCTACAACTTATTTTGAAAAAGGAGGAAATGCATTAAATGAAGATATTACAAAACTTCCTTGGACGAAAGAGTTCACTGCTGAAGCAAAATCTATGGGAGCAACATTGAGTGCGAGCGGATACGGAGGTGTAGCTGGACAGACATTGACTGGAAAAATTTATATTGGAGGAAAATTAGAAAACGAACTAACTGCTACAGCAAATAGTGACGGAATAATTGTTCTATCTCTTACTCCATACGTTTTTCCACTATAAAATTTAGAATTTAGATTTTTGTTTTTGGTAAAGAAAAAGCTTCGCAAATTGCGAAGCTTTACTTTTTTATAATTCTAATTGACGATTAACCTCTTCAAATTTCCCAATCAAACCATTTATTTTATCCTGCTGTTTTTTAATTTGTTTCGGACGAAGGTAAAACCAATTGAAAAGCATCCAAAACAAAGTGATTCCATAAGTTAAACTCGCGGCTAAAACACTCATTCTGCTGGCGTATTCGTACATATACAAACAAATTCCGATTGTGAGAAACAGAAAGTAAAAAGTCATCATTTTGGTTTGCAGAAACTGCTGTTTCTTTTTTATCAAAATCAATTTCTGCAAATATTCCTGATTGGTTTGTGTAGAATCAATGTTTCTGTAATCGTTCAATAATTTATTATAAACAAACACATAAACTACCATAGCCAGAATGGTAATCACAATTCCTATTTTGGTCGAAATAAATTGTGGCTGATAATATATCCAGATAAAAGCAATAAAAGCACTCGTTGCCAAAAGCGTAATATTGGTCAACCACAAACAGCGTAAAGCCGTTTTTTTAAATTTACTTAATCGTACCAACAAATCTTTCATATCGGGCTGACTTACGGTTTGTTTTTTCCATAAATCTTTGAAGTCTATAGTATTATCGTTGTCCATTTTCTTTAAATTTTTGAGTCAGTTTTTCTTTTATTCTGTGAATTTTCACTCTAACATTAGCTTCTGAAAGTCCGACGATTGTTGCAATTTCTGCTTGTTTTATTTCTTCTAATTCTAATGAAATAATAATACGGTCGGTTTCTGGAAGCTCAGCAATACATTTATACAAAAATTGAATCTGAGGTTCTATTGATTGTTGTTTTTCTTCTGAAAGATGAACCGGAAGCTCTGATTTTGGAAAACGCTTTTGCTTTTCGATCTGCCTTAAACAATTATTAGAAGCAATTCTAAAAATCCAAGTCCCAATAGCCGATTCGTTTCTAAACGTTTCCAGTTTCTGCCAGACAATGATAAACGTTTCCTGAGTTAAATCTTGCGCGGCATTGTGATCGTTGACAAAACCCATGCAAAGCCTGAAAATTCGATCCCAATAGGTTTTATATATTTCTTCGAATTCCATTTTAAGCTTTTATAAAATTGTTTAACTGCTCCAAATACCAAGCTGTATCGTCATACATAATAAAATGCAGGCCTTTATTGGCGTACTTAAAATCGGCTGTTTTCAAATTTTTATATTGTTCGTCGATTACAGGTTTTAAATTTATAAAATAAGACTCTAATAAAATTAGCGAAGGACATTTTATGTTTGAGATTCTTTCTCTTAAATCAACATTGAAAAAGTCGCAATACATCTGACCAAAAGTCGTTCTGTCTGATTTTACACTCCAGTCGACAACCATTTCCAGTTTTGACTGATCTGCCAGAAGTCTCGGCATTGTTTGCTTTTGCATATCATAAAACTGCTTTTCGTTCATTGCAGTCATTTGTGTAACCATTGCCGAACAATCATTATTTTCTTTTGATTGAAATGAAGGATCACTCAAAGCCGCCAGACAAGGAAGCGCATCTACCACAACAATTTTCCCAACCAATTCTGGATAATCTGCCGCAATTGCCAGTGCCAGTCCGCCACCCATACTGTGACCGATTACAATTGGTTTTTCAATTTTATTGTCTTTGATATAATTAGCAATTCCGTTTTTCCAATTTTCAAATGAAGGATTCGGTTGCGGTTTTACTCCTGCGAAACCCGCCATTGTTAACGTATAACACGTAAAATTTTTCTCGAATGCAGTTTTGGTTTCATTCCAAACTTCTCCAGAAGAAGCAAAACCAGGAATGAAGATTATTGATTTTTTTCCGTTTCCCGTTTTAACCACTTCAAACGGATATGATTTTGTCTGTCCAAAAACATTTAAACATAATGCTGAAAATAAGAATGCTATAACTAAGATGATATACTTTTTCATTTTAATAGTTTTTAAGTTTATAAATAATCGGATCCATGCTTTGGATACGAGAACTATTAAAATGTTACAAAACTTTTTAAAACTCCAATTATTAAATTCCAAATTCCAATGTTGGTGCGGGGTTTAACCGCAAGGTGCGCAAAGGTTTTTCGCAAAGGACGCAAGTTTTTTTTGCCACGAAGGCGCTAAGAAGCAAAGTTTTTTGTCAGCTTTTTTTGTCTGTCTGAGCGGAGTCGAAGACCACGTAAGAAGCTCGACAAAGGAAAGTCGAAACGATTTTTTTTTCACGCAGATTCTACAGATTAGAGCAGATTTAATATGATTTTTTATTTATTGAAATCTCTAGATCTGCTTAAATCATTTAAAATCTGCGTGAAACAAAAAAATCAGTGGAAATTTTTTTAATCTGTGGCAAAAAAAAGCCAATCTTATTAGAGTTGCTCGCGTGGTCTTCGACTCCGCTCAGACTGACAAACTAGACTTAATTCCAAACTGATTCGGGTAATTTTCCGCCACGAATTCACGAATTAATTGCAAAAAAATTCGTGAATTCGTGGCGAAAAAAAAAAACAAAAAAAAATCCCAAACCCCAAGAAAATTGGAATTTGGAATTTTTTATATTGGAATTTAAAAATAATTATCCCACAAGGTTAATTATCTTTCCAGGAACGATAATCACTTTATTTGGAGTTCTACCGTCTAATTGTTTTTGAGTTCTTTCGTCTTTCATAACGATTTCTTCGATTTGTTCTTTGGTTAAATCCAAAGGCAATTCGATTGTGAAACGCATTTTTCCGTTGAAAGAAACTGGGTATTCTTTATTGGTTTCAACCAAATGTTTCTCTTCAAAAATTGGGAACGGAACTTCAGAAATAGAAGTTGTATGTCCTAATTTTGCCCATAATTCTTCAGCGATATGAGGTGCATAAGGCGAAACCAAAATCGCTAAAGGTTCTAAAATTGCTCTTGAATGACAGTTTTGAGAAGACAACTCATTTACACAAATCATAAACTGAGAAACCGAAGTATTGAAAGAGAAATTCTCAATATCATCTGCTACTTTTTTGATCGTTTTATGTAACGATTTTAAGTTATCTTTTGTTGGTTCGTCGTTGTTTACGATTAAACCGTTGTCATCAAAATACAATCTCCATAATTTTTTAAGGAAACCAAAAACTCCTGAAATTCCAGCCGTATTCCAAGGTTTTGCCTGCTCCAACGGACCTAAGAACATTTCGTATAAACGTAATGTATCTGCTCCGTATTCTGCACAAATATCGTCTGGGGTTACTACATTATAGTATGATTTCGACATTTTTTCAACTTCACGGCCAACGATGTATTTTCCGTTTTCGTCAAAAATAAATTCAGCTGAATTGAAATCTTCTCTCCATTTTTTGAATTTTTCAATATCCAATTCATCTGAAGAATTCACAAACTTAACATCCACACGAATTGGCTGTACATTTTGATCTCCGATTTTGTTTTTAGATACAAAAGTATTTGTTCCTTCCAATCTGTAAACATAAGCTGTCGTACCCAAAATCATTCCCTGATTAATCAGTTTTTTGAAAGGCTCTTCAGTTGGAGCATAACCTCTGTCTTTTAAGAATTTGTTCCAGAAACGAGAATACAATAAGTGACCTGTAGCGTGCTCGCTTCCACCAATGTATAAATCTACATTTTCCCAATATTTCAATGCTTCTTTAGAAGCAAATTCATTTTCATTATGCGCGTCCATGTAACGCATCCAATACCAAGAACTTCCCGCCCAACCTGGCATTGTGTTTAATTCTAAAGGAAAAATCGAAACATTGTCAACCAAATCAGTATCAACAACTTTATTTTGTTTCGTGTCCCAAGCCCAAACAGCTGCGTTTCCTAATGGAGGCAAACCGTCTTCAGTTGGCAAGTATTTCTCTACTTCTGGTAAAATAATTGGCAAATGCTGTGCGTCAATCATTTTTGGCAATCCGTTTACATAATAAACTGGAAACGGTTCACCCCAATAACGCTGACGAGAGAAAACCGCATCACGCAATCTATAATTAGTTTTACCAGTTCCCTGACCAATTTCTTCTAATTTTTCGATGGCTTTTTTAGTTCCCTCTTTATAATTTAATCCGTTTAAGAAATCAGAATTTGCGATTTCAACGTTGTCTTTAGATCCGTAAGCTGCTTCAGAAATATCAACATTTGCGAAGATATTTTTAATTTCCTGCATTCCGTTTTGACCTTTAAAGAAATTCGCAAAAGCGTAATCTCTTTCGTCTCCGCAAGGAACCGCCATTACAGCACCAGTTCCATAACCTGCTAAAACATAATCTCCAATCCAAACCGGAATTGGTTCTTTTGTAAAAGGATGTTCTGCATAAGCTCCAGTGAAAACACCAGAAATGGTTTTTACATCGGCCATACGCTCACGCTCTGAACGTTTAGATGTTTTTTCGATATATGCTTCAACTTCTGCTTTTTGTTCTGGAGTTGTAATTTTAGCCACCAAATCATGTTCTGGTGCCAAAGTCATAAAAGTAACTCCGAAAATAGTATCAGGACGAGTGGTAAAAACGTCAATTACTTCATCGTGATTTTTCACTTTAAAAGTAACCATCGCTCCTACTGATTTCCCTATCCAGTTTCTTTGAGATTCTTTAATTGACTCACTCCAATCAATATCATTTAGACCTTCAAGCAAGCGTTCGGCATAAGCAGAAATTCGCATACTCCATTGTGTCATTTTTTTTCTTATAACAGGAAAGCCTCCTCGCTCCGAAACACCGTTTACAATTTCGTCATTTGCCAAAACCGTTCCTAAGCCCGGACACCAGTTTACTTCAGTTTCTGCCAAATAAGTCAATCTGTATTGCAATAAGATTTTTTCTTTTTGTTCTTCAGAATACGAGTTCCATTCGTCAGCAGTAAAAATCGCTACGTTGTCATCGCAAACGGCTTCAACCAAAGCATTTCCTGATTCTTCAAAAACAGTAACCAACTCTGAAATATCAAAAGCCTGTCCTTGTTTTCTGCAATACCAAGAATTAAATAATTGAATAAAAATCCACTGTGTATGTTTGTAATAATCAGGATTTGACGTACGCACTTCACGCGCCCAGTCAAATGAGAATCCGATTTTATCTAATTGTTTTCTGTATCCGGCAATTTGTTTTCCTTCTTTGTCAACTCCACCATCAATATTTACACGAGTTGTATCTTCTGGACGCTGTCCTGTCTGAATCGCATATTGCTCAGCTGGCAATCCGAAACTATCATAACCCATTGGGTGCAAAACATTGAAACCTTGATGCCTTTTGAAACGCGAATACACATCTGATGCAATATACCCCAGCGGATGCCCCACGTGTAATCCTGCTCCTGATGGATAAGGAAACATATCGAGAACGTAATGCTTCGGTTTTTCAGAGTTATTCTTTGCTGCAAAAGTTTGATTTTCTGCCCAATATTTCTGCCATTTGGCTTCTATTTCGTTTGGATTGTATTTCATTTTTTTAAAGATACTAAGGTTCTAAGAGGCAAAGGTTCTGAGTTTCTCTATTTTGCCGCTTAATTTAATCCGCAAATTTACATTTATTGTTGTTTGTTCCAAAGCTATTTCATTGACAAACAAATAAAATAACAAATTACGTATTCATAATTAAGTAAAAATACGTATTATTGCAAGACTCTAGTACTTATTTATTCGGAAATAAATGTCAGAAAATAAGAAATATAATGTGGAAGTTCGTGTTTGGATTGAAGAAGCTGAAGGTGCGTTTCTTGGAATTGGAAAAATCTGGCTTCTGGAAAATATCCGGAAAACGGGATCAATTACCAATGCCGCAAAAGAAATGAAAATGGCGTATCGTCAGGCGTGGCAATTGGTTGAAGAAATGAATCAGCGTGCTGAAAGTCCTTTAGTTGAAAAACTTTTAGGTGGAAAAGGCGGCGGCGGCGCAAAATTGACCGAGGCAGGCGAACGTGCGATTGAAGTATTTTATGAAGTCGAAAAACGTATTAAAGATTTTGCGTTGAAAGAAACACAGAGTTTAAAGTTTTAAAAAATATATTCAGCCTTTAGAAAAATAAATCAGCTTAATCTGTAAAATCTGCGGGAGAAATTTAAACACATAGAAACATAGATTTTTTCTTTCACTGAGATTATAAAAAAATGACTCGTCATTTCACACATAGCTATGTGTTAGAAACTAGTTTCTTTTAATTGCCTTTTCGAATAAAAAAATCTATGTTTCTATGTGTTAAAAAAATCAATCAAATTCAATTTTAAAAAAACCAACCAAAAACCATTTTTCAAATCCATCAGTATTCATTTTAAAACATACTGAAACAAAACAAGATTATGAACCAAAAACTATATCTATTATTTCTTTTTATAAGCCTAAAAAGCTTTTCTCAAACGGAAAACAAAAAAACGCAAGACACTATTAAGGAAGAACTGAATGAAATTGTAATTACAGCGTCGCGACGTTTAGAAAAATTGATGCATTCTCCCACCACCATTGAACAGTTAAAATCGGCGGAAGCCAAAAAAATGGGTTCGCCAAGTATTTATGAAGCTTTAGAAAATGTAAAAGGCGTACAGATTATTACGCCAAGTTTAGGTTTTAAAGTGATCAATACGAGAGGTTTTGCCAATTCAACCAACGTTCGTTTTGCACAATTGGTTGACGGAATCGACAATCAGGCGCCACATTTGGGTGCGCCAATTGCAAACGCTTTGGGCGCAAATGATTTGGATATAGATAAAATCGAAATTATTCCGGGAACGGCTGCCGCTTTGTACGGAATGAATGCGATTAATGGTTTGGCGAATATTCAAACCAAAAATCCTTTTGAACATCAGGGAATTAGCATTCAGCAATTAACAGGCGTGAATCATGTTGGAAATGTGGATCGGTTTTCACCGAAAGTATATTCACAGTTTAATTTGAGATTGGCAAAAGCTTTTAACGAAAAATGGGCTTTCAAAATAAATGCTTCCACAACCGGAGGAACAGATTGGGTTGCAGACGACCGAACCGATTTGGCTCCAAACGCCAATACTTCAACCAATTTATTCGGAGCTGATAATCCCGCTTATGACGAAGTCAACGGTTACGGAAATGAATCGGCAAACCGAAAAACCTTAAATCTGAACGGGAAAAATTATGTCGTTGCCAGAACGGGATATCGCGAAACGGATATTTCAGATTACAATATCAACAATTACAAGGCTGATTTCGGATTATTTTTTCGTCCAAAAAAAGATAACGAACTCGCTTTAACCTATAAAACCGCTTTAATTAATACTATTTATCAGCGTTCGAACCGATTTACATTAGACAATTATACTTTAAATCAATTTGCGGCTGATTATCATACTCCAGTTTTTCAGGTAAAAGCCTATGCTACAACTGAAAATACGGGAAACTCATTCAATTTACGTTCACTTGCCGAAAATATGGATCGCGCTTTTAAGTCAGACGATCAATGGTTTAAGGATTACACAACGGCTTACAACAATGCTATCAATAATGGTTCGGCTGTTGCCGATGCGCATCATATTGCCAGAACAGCTTCTGATCAAGGCCGTTTTGAACCTGGAACGGAAGCTTATGAAGCGAAGAAAAACGAATTAATCAACATCAATAATTGGGATATTGGTGCCGCTTTACGCGTGAAATCGACTTTGGTTCATGGCGAAGGTTTGTTTAATTGGGACAAAGCTTTTTCTAATTTCTTCGAAAAAATCGATGCTAAATTGCTGAGCGGTCTAGATTATAGAAATTACATTATTGTACCCGACGGAAATTATTTTATCAATCCAAAAAATGACGGCGGAAATTTAACGTATCAGAAATTCGGAGGTTTTACGCAGTTAACCAAAGATTTATTCGAAAGCAAATTACGTTTGGGAGCCACTTTAAGAATGGACAAAGCTGATTATTTTGATGCGAAATTTACGCCGCAGTTTACAGCGGTTTATTCCCCAAAACAAAGTTTGAGTTTTAGAGCATCTTATCAAAATGGTTATCGTTTTCCGAGTATTTTTGAAGGATTTTCTAATGTAAATTCGGGCGGTGTAAAACGTGTTGGAGGTTTGAGAATTATGTCTGATGGTATTTTTGAAAATTCCTATACTAAAGCTTCTATTGATAAATTTCAAGCACAAGTAAACAGCGACGTTAATACGCTTGGTTTGACTCAGGCGCAGGCCATTGAAAAAAACAAAAACACGATTCAGAAAAATCCGTACACTTATCTGCAACCTGAATTTGTTAAATCTTTTGAAATTGGTTTTAGAGGAATTGCTTTAAACCAAAGTCTTTTTATTGATGCTGATTTCTATTACAATTCGTATAAAAATTTTATCGCGCAAGTCGAAGCCAGCATTCCCAATACTACCGATCCAAATTTGATTCCGACTGCTTTATATTCAAAAAACACTCAAAACCGTTATCGTTTATGGACGAATTCGAAAAGTAAAATTTACAATTACGGAGGAAGTTTTGGTTTGAGATATCGTATTGATGAAATGTTTACCGCTTTAACCAATTTAACTTACACAAAATTGGACAGAACAGATGACAAAGACGGATTGGAAGACGGTTTCAATACGCCTGAATTTAATGCAAACGGAACGCTGATCGCTCAAAATATCTGGAAAAATCTGGGCGCAAGTGTTACGGCGCGTTATCAGAACAACTTTGATTATGTTTCTTTTTTAGTCAGCGGAACGGTTCCTGCCTATTGGTCAATGGACGCTCAGCTAAATTACAGTTTCAAAAAAGGTATTTCAACAAAATTAGGCGGAACAAATATTCTTAATAAGCCTTACTCTTCAATTCTTGGCGGACCATCAATTGGCGGATTATATTATTTATCATTGGTTTGGGAGACCAAAAAACTTTAAAAATCATATTTATGAAAACAAAAATCTTCGTTTTAATTCCGTTTATCATTCTAACTTTCACGATGTGCAATTCTTCTAAAAAAGAAGAAAAAGTTGTTGTAGAAAAAGTTGTTCCAAAAGAAGAACATCATCACGCACTTTCGGCAGAGGACAGTTTGAAATTGGTCAATCATCAAATTGATGTAAAAGGCGAAGTTGAATTTCCGCTGCAATTAAGTGTCGATTCTCTTCAGAAAATGAAAGTCGTGACGATTGATAATCTTAAGATAACTGGAAAAAATGGTGTTCTTAAAAGGGAAGTCAAAGTTTGTAAAGGTGTTCTCTTAAAAGATATTTTAGAAAAAGCCAAAATCAAACAAACCGATCACAAAGACCGAAACTTCTATATCGTAGCAAGAGCTTCAGACGATTATAAAGCAACATTTTCATGGGCAGAACTTTTTAATAATCCGACCGGAGAAAATGTTTTTGTTCTTTTTGAAGAAAATGGCAAACCAGTTAAAAATGGAGACATGATTTTGATTTCTAAAAATGATATCAGCACCGGACCAAGGCATGTTTATTGGCTAAAAAGTATCGAAGTTTTTAAGGTTCGATAAAGACGTAAAGAGACAGAGAGACAGAGAAACAGAGGGACAAAGAGACAAAAAGACAAAGATTTGAACATAGCCCACGGTTTCAACCGTGGGTACACAACGAATTCACGATACGTTTGATAGAATTCACAATACGTCTCCCACGGTTGAAACCGTGGGCTATGTTTTGAAAAGAACATAAAATTTGCTCGCAAAGACGCAAAGTCGCAAAGATTAATCAAACTTTGCGTCTTTGCGACTTTGCGAGATTTTTTCTTAAGACTTAGAACAAAATCTTTCCGCCCTTTGCGGTTAAAAAAAACTTAAGCGGAAAAAATCTCAATCTGTTATTGTATATTTATGCTAATAAAGTCAAAACTTTGAACGTTATTAACCTAAATAAAAAAATTGTTTACTATTTTTACCACATAATTTAAGCAGACTATGAGTTCTAACTTTGATAAATTTCAAAAGCGCAGGTTAATTTCCTCTTATTTTTCGGTAGTATTAAGTGTATTCTTGGTTTTATTCCTTTTGGGAGTACTGGGATTATTCATTATTAATTCTAAACAGCTAGCTGACGATTTTAAAGAAAAAATCGCCATGACAGTTTTCTTTAAAAATGAAGCAAACGACAGTATCATCAAAGCTTTTAATACTGAACTTAAAAGGGCGCCTTTTGCGAAATCTTTTGTTTATGTAACCAAAGAAAAAGCAGCAAAAGAACACACTGACATTATTGGAGAGGATTTCTTAACCTTTTTGGGAGAAAACCCATTATTGAATTCATACGATATTCACTTAAAAGCAGATTATGTAGAGAGAGACAGCATCGCCAAAATCGAAAGCCGTCTTCGTCAAAACACTATGATTTCAGACATTGTTTATGACAAACAATTGGTAAATCTTGTCAATGATAACATCAGAAAAGTAAGTATGTGGATTTTGATTATCAGTGGTTTCTTGACTGTAATCGCCGTTTTATTAATCAACAGTTCACTTCGTTTATCTATACATTCTAACCGTTTTATTATTAAAACCATGCAGATGGTTGGAGCAACAAAAGCATTTATTCGTAAACCGTTTGTAATGCGAAGCGTAAAACTTGGAATGCTGGGCGCAGGTCTTGCTATTATTGCTTTAATCGCACTTTTAATTTATGTAGACACTAATTTCCCAGGTTTAGGAATTCTAGAAGACAAAGCTTTAACTGGTTTGGTTCTAGTTGCGGTTTTCGGATTAGGAGTTTTAATTACTTGGGTAAGCACGCATTTTGCAACACAACGTTTCTTAAATTTAAGAACTGACGATCTTTATTAATTTTAGATTTCTGATTTTAGATTTTAGATTGCCCTTCGACTCCGCTCAGGGTTACAATTAAAAAAATGCCCTTCGGCTACGCTTCAGGGTTTACAAAATATATAAAAATGAAAAACAACAATAACGCAGAACAGCAGCCAAAACAAGAATTTCTTTTTGACAGCATTAATTATAAAATCTTATTAATCGGAATTGCGGTTATAGCACTTGGATTTATCTTAATGTCTGGTGGAGGAAGTACAGATCCAAATGTTTTTAATGAGGATATTTTCAGCTTTAGACGTATTCGTTTAGCGCCAACAACTGTTTTAATCGGTTTCGGAATCACGATTTATTCTATATTCAAAAAATCAAAATAAATCAGTTTTAAGATTTTAATTGAAAACTTGAGCGTAGCGAAAGAACAATCTAAAATCCAAAATCTAAAATCTAAAATTTTAAATGAACACATTACAAGCTATTGTTCTTGCCATTATTGAAGGAATTACAGAGTTTTTGCCTGTTTCTTCAACAGGTCACATGATTATTGCGTCTTCTTTTTTCGGAATTGCGCATGACGATTTTACTAAACTTTTTACCATTGTAATTCAGCTTGGCGCGATACTTTCGGTTGTGATTTTATACTTCAAACGTTTCTTTCAAACTTTTGATTTCTATTTTAAACTTTTAGTTGCTTTTATACCAGCCGTTGTTTTAGGATTATTATTAAGCGATTTTATTGATGGCTTATTAGAAAACCCAGTAACCGTGGCAATTTCACTTTTAATTGGAGGTGTAATTTTATTAAAAGTAGACGAATGGTTTAACAAACCAAACGATCCAGAAGTTTCTACCGAAATTACTTATGCCAAAGCTTTTAAAATTGGATTATTTCAATGTCTTGCTATGATTCCTGGAGTTTCTCGAAGCGGTGCAAGTATTGTTGGAGGTATGGCACAAAAGCTAACCAGAACTTCTGCTGCAGAATTTTCATTTTTCTTAGCTGTTCCAACTATGTTGGGCGCAACTGCAAAAAAATGTTACGATTATTATAAAGCTGGATTTGAACTTTCGCACGATCAGGTAAACATGCTGGTTATCGGAAACATTGTTGCTTTTGCTGTAGCGCTTTTAGCTATCAAAACTTTTATCGGCTTTTTGACTAAAAACGGTTTTAAAGTTTTTGGTTATTACCGAATTATCGCTGGAATCATTTTATTATTGATTCACTTTTTCATTCATCCGCTTACCATCATATAATGACACCCGAAGAATATTTAGAAGGCCAGGTTTTATTGATTGACAAACCTTTAAAATGGAGTTCATTTCAGGCTGTCAATAAATTAAAATACCTTTTGATCAATAAAGTTGGGCTTCCAAAAAAATTCAAAATTGGCCACGCCGGAACTTTAGATCCTTTGGCTACAGGTTTGTTATTGATCTGTACCGGAAAATTCACCAAAAGAATTTCAGAACTTCAAGGTCAGGCAAAAGAATATACGGGAACTTTTTACATTGGAGCCACTACTCCATCATACGATTTAGAAACCGAAATCGATCAGACTTTCCCAACAGCACATATTGACGAAGCGCTGATTCATGAAACCGTAAAACAATTTTTGGGCGAAATCGACCAGAAACCGCCTATTTTTTCGGCTATCAAAAAAGATGGCGTTCGTTTGTACGAGCATGCACGCGCAGGAGAATCTATCGAAATTGAAAGCAGAAAAACTACGATTCACGAATTTGAAATTACGAGAATTGCATTGCCAGAAGTAGATTTTAGAGTGGTTTGTTCTAAAGGAACTTACATTCGCTCTCTAGCTTACGATTTTGGAAAAGCAATGAATTCTGGTTCGCATTTAACCGTTTTGCGCCGAACAAAAATTGGCGATTACGATGTAAAAAATGCGATCGATATTACTTTGTTTGAAGAAAGCTTTAAGTAATAAATAAAAAAGCACATTACATTTATTTGAAAAGTAATGTGCCAAGCTCCTAAAATAAGTATTATTACTTCATACTTATCTCATTTAATAGTGAGGCACATTCTTCCCTCCAAATAAAAATGTAGAAAAGAAATCATAAAATCTTTCGAATAACTTTTTCATAATAGTGTATTTTTTTAATAGTTAATAGATAAAAATTAAATAACACCAATAAAAAGAGTAAATCTGAAAGTTATAATAGATGTGGGATTAGTTTTACTAAGTTACAAAATTTCTTATAAATTAAAAATAGTTTAAGACAATTTTATTAACCAAATATTCTGCTTATCAACACATTAACCTCTTAAAGCCTATTATATTTGATATTCTCCATAATTTCGACCAATTCTTCTTGAACCGAAATTCCTTTATCTGCTAAGTACCATAATTGTAGATCTGTCTTTATTTTTTCGTCTATAGGGCCAACCTCTCTTTTGTGTTTTGCCATTAATTCGGCTGCACCTTTGGGTCTTGGTCCCCAATCGGCACGCACAATTCCCGCTTCTTTGCAAATAATAATTACTTTCGGAATTGCTCTTCCGCCATTCGTTAAATAATGGCTCATTAAATCCTCGTTTTCATCGCGCAAAGCAATTCTCAAATCGATTTTTTTATTAGAAGCCAAAGCCATTTTATTTAAAATTGGAAGTATCTGCGCTGCATCTCCACACCAGCCTTCTGAAAGTACCAGCCAAATATAATGATTATCTAAGTGTTGAAGTTTATCTGCTATAGCTTCTGAAATAGTGATCGTTTTCTCGAGCCTATTCATTCGGGCTTCATTCAATTTGGAATAATTGGTAAGACTTTCCGATTGCTCGTTTCCCGTCGATTTTCCTTCAGTCAGCAAATCGGTTACTATTTTTCTGTATTCAGCATAAGAATGACTATTGAATAATGCTTTGGCTACGATGCTTTTCATATTATTTTATTTTTTAGGATACAATAAAAATACAAATTTTCGAAACACCGAGAAATGACATTTGTCACATTTAAAATGAAACAACTGTAAAGCCGTTTTAAATCTAAAATTGAGGTACTAATTAATTTTTTGCAAACATTATTTTTAAAAATCAGAATATGTCTATATTTGCACAAATTAACGCAACACACACATGAAATATAAAAGAATTCTTCTAAAACTTAGCGGCGAGGCCTTAATGGGTGATTTACAATACGGTATAGACCCAAAAAGATTAGGCGAATATGCAGATGAAATCAAGCAGATTCACGACAAAGGAGTAGAAATTGCTATTGTTATTGGAGGAGGAAATATTTTTAGAGGCGTTGCCGGTGCAAGCTCAGGAATGGACAGAGTGCAAGGAGATTACATGGGAATGCTTGCAACTGTTATTAACGGAATGGCTTTGCAAGGCGCTCTTGAAGATAAAGGAATGAAAACACGTTTGCAAACAGCTTTGAAAATGGAATCTATTGCAGAACCATACATTAAAAGAAGAGCAGATCGCCACCTTGAAAAAGGCAGAATTGTAATTTTTGGTGCTGGAACTGGAAATCCATATTTTACAACTGATACTGCTGCCGTTTTAAGAGGTATCGAAATCAATGCTGATGTTATCCTAAAAGGAACTCGCGTTGATGGTGTGTACGATTCTGATCCAGAAAAAAATGCTTCTGCAGTGAAATTTGACTATATCACTTTTGATGATGTTCTTAAAAAAGGATTAAATGTGATGGACACTACTGCATTTACTTTGAGCCAGGAAAACAAATTGCCAATTGTTGTTTTTGATATGAATAAAATCGGAAACCTTTTGAAAATCTGCGAAGGCCAAAACATCGGAACTGTAGTAAATATCTAGGTTGCTTAGATTATTAGAATTTTAGACAAGTTAGAACTTTCTGATTTTCTATAATTATTAAAAAGCAATCTTAAAAATTAAATTATATTAGTTAGTAAATTTTAGATGCATTTATTTTAAATCTAAAATCATACATCTAAAATCTAAAATTTAAAAAAATGACTGAAGAAATAGACTTTATTTTAGAAAGTACTGAGGAATCTATGAACGGTACTATTGCACACTTAGAGAAAGAATTTCTTAATATTCGTGCAGGAAAAGCTTCTCCGGCTATGCTTGGAGGTGTTTTTGTTGATTATTACGGATCTGCAACACCGCTTTCTCAAGTATCTAAAATTAGCGTTCCAGATGCGAGAACAATTACATTACAGCCATTTGAAAAAAATATGCTGTCTGTTATTGAAAAAGCTATTTTGATTGCTAACATTGGTTTTAACCCAATGAATAACGGAGACGTTATCATCATCAGCGTACCGCCTTTGACAGAAGAGCGCCGTCGTGATTTGGCAAAACAAGCAAAATCTGAAGCTGAAGATGCTAAAATTGGTATTCGTAACTCTCGTAAAGATGCTAATACTGATATTAAAAAATTAGAAAAAGAAGGAACTTCTGAAGATATCTGCAAATCTGCAGAAGAAGAAGTTCAAAACTTGACAAACGCTTACATTAAAAAAATTGATGAATTATTGGCTTTAAAAGAAGCTGAAATCATGAAAGTGTAATTAGTTTTGCGATAAAATAGAAAATCCGTCTGGTGAATTGCATCAGACGGATTTTTTTATTGTTATTTTTGCATACGAAAATTAAATTCTTTTCGTTTTTGAAACTATATCATTCTGTATGAAGCTATTTTGTTTTTTGACTTTGTTTTTTACGCTTACCCTTCAGGCGCAAATTCAAATAAACGGAATCGTAACCGATTCAAACAACAAACCTCTTCCGTTTGCTACCATTACCACCTCAGAAAACAATAACACTATTACAGATGTTGACGGAAAATTTATTTTCAAAATTAGCAATTCAGCCACATCGCTTACGGTTTCTTATATTGGTTTTAAAACCAAAACGATTGCCCTAATCAGCAGCAAAACCTTTTACTCTATATCGCTTTTACAGCAAACCGATGACTTAAAAGAAGTTGTGGTTTCTAATGAAAATCCCGCCTTAACGATAATAAAGAAAGTTATTGCTAGTAAATCGACAAACGATCCGCAGAAAAAACTAAATAACTTTGAATACAAAACCTATAATAAACTTATTGTAACTGCAAACCCTGATTCTATTGACGGACGTATTGACACTTCGGCGGCGTACAAAGATTTCGACAAAAAAATCGTTAACATCGATTCTTCCGATTATAAGTTTAAAGAAATTGTCAGCAAACAGCATTTGTTTCAAACGGAAAAAGTTTCTCAATATCAGTTTGGGAATAACAAATTGAAAGAAACTGTTTTAGGAACAAAAATAGCTGGTTTCAAACAGCCTATTTACGAAGTTTTGGCTTTCAACCTTCAATCTATCTCGATTTACGATTCTAACTACGAATTGTTCGAAACCAAATACGAAAATCCGATTTCGAGAAATGCGCCTTCTAATTACAATTATAAATTGTTAGATACTGTCAGTATAAAAGGCCGCGATACGTATATGATTTATTTCAAAAACAAATCTAGACATAGAGTTTCTGGGCTAGAAGGCGTTTTATATATTGACAAAGAAAATTTTGCTGTCGCGAAAGCCGTAATGCGAATTAAAGGCGTTTTGGATATCAGCGGTGTTCATGAATTTGAATATATTCCGAAAGAAAAAATTTGGTTTCAGAGCAATACCACTTTTAAAATCGTAAAAGGAAAAAATGATGATGATATTAGAATATTAGGCGGCACCATTCAGTTTGACGGGGATATTGAAGAGAGTTCCGAACCAAGAAAAAAAGTGGCTTCAGATTTTACCTATCTGCTTTCAGAAAGCAATAGTTTTGATATTCGTGTAAACAACAATAATCCGATAAAAAATCCTTCCCTTTATATCGAAATCAATGACGATGCGGCCAAAAAACCAGAAAGTTTCTGGGAAGCCTATCGAAAGGAAAATTTGGATTTAAAAAGCCAGAAAACGTATTTACTCTTAGACAGTCTTTCTATTCGAAACAGGATTGAAAAACGTTTAGGAATTGGCCGAAAAATCATTAATGGCTTCTACCCGATTGGCCCGATTGATTTGGATTTAAAGAAAATTATCAGCTACAACAATTACGAAGGTTTCAGACTTGGTTTGGGCGGTATTACAAACGACCGTTTTTCAAAAAATTTCCGTCTTGAAAGTTACACGGCTTACGGAACAAAAGACGGTGTTTTTAAATACAGTGCGGGTGGCGGGGTTTTGCTAGACAAACATACCAATACTTGGTTTAATGCCTATTATGCAGATGATGTCCGCGAAATCGCAAGTACTGTATTTGCGGTAGATAAACGTGTATTTAAAATCTACGATCCGCGCCCGATAAACATTAGTACTTTTTACGAATATACGGGATGGCGTGCCAATGTGCAGACTAAATTTATTCCGAAAACGGAAGCTGTTTTGGAGGTTTCGAGAAATTTGATCGAACCAAAATTTGATTATCTTTTTAATCTCAACGGAAAGTTGTATTCGAGTTATATTATGACCACAGCAATGCTTTCTGTTGTCTGGGCGCCTTTCAGCAATTATATGCAGACTCCGACAGGAAGAAATGAAAGCGATAAAAGATTTCCGAGATTTACTTTTCAATACACGCAATCTCTTCCGAGCGTTTTCGATAATGATTTTACTTTTAGCAAAATAGATTTTAAGGCCGAATACGAAAAACAGTATTTGAACCGCCAGAAAACAAGCTTGCTTTTACAGGCAGGTTATGCAATGGGCGATGTTCCGATTACGCATTTGTACAATACCTCTCCAAACAACTTGACTAAAGAAACCGTTATACAGCGTATCACTTTTGCAGGTAGAAATGCTTTTGAAACGATGTATTTTAACGAATTCTTCTCGAGCCAATATCTGATGTTTCAAATCAAACATGGTTTTGACCGAATCAGAATCATGAAAAAGGTTCGCCCTTCGTTAGTCTTGGTAACGAGAATGGCTTGGGGAAGCATGGAAAATCCAGAACAGCATGTGGGTCCAACTTACAAAACACTTGATCGAGGCTTTTTTGAATCGGGAATTGAATTGAACAGAATCTTTAAAGGTTTTGGTTTAGGAGGCTTCTATAGATATGGCCCAAATCAGTTATTACGATTTGAAGATAATATTGCGGTTAAGATTTCTTATGTACTTGATCTTGGATTGTAAATAGTTTTAAATTCCAATCTTTTTAAATTCCAAATTCCAATTGTATTATTATAAAACTTTATCCAAATAACTTTATGGTTACTTTGCGTTAGACGCACTGCGGTGCGCCTCTACAATTCACAATACTTAAAAATCTTCGTGCATCTTTGTGGAAATTCTTTGCGAATCTCTGTGGCAGAAAACAAAAATCCCAAACCCCAACAAAAATTGGAATTTGGAATTTTAAAATATTGGAATTTTCTAAAGTACTATGGTTTAAAAATCAAAACCGATGGCGAATTATTCAGCCAAATGCTTTGAGATTCTATTAGCTTTTTCCAGCTTTCCAGACTGATAATCATTAAATCCTGACTTTCTAAAAATTCTTTCTTCAGCGTTCTATCATTCATAATCATAATATGATTTGGTGCAATCTGCTCGATAGAACGAATGGTTTCCTGAATTTCTCTTGTGTTTTTCACTTCTCCGCCAGCGTCTAAAACCGTAATCTGAGAACCGTTATTATTGATTAGCTTTTTAGCATATTCAATTAAAAAAGCATCTTCTTTACTAAAAACAGGCATCAAAACGCGATTGACGTCTTCTAAGTTTTTATCGATAAAAATTCCGACCGGCATTCTAGATTTTGTAATAATGTGACGTGTTCTTTCATCGAAAGGAGAATTTTCAAACAAACCTTCTTTTCCTGTAAACTTATCAATCAAACGATCTGGATTTACCATTCTGGTCGTAAAACCAAGTATTTTTCCGAGTAAAGTTCCGTCAAAAATAGACTGACCTAAACCAACCAATAACAAATCATATTCGCCATGATTTGCCGTATCAATTATATCAGAATCAATATCATTAGAAACTTTAAACAAACTCAACATATCCTGATTCAGCGCATGCGATTCTTCAATAACCGGAACCAGCATTTTGCGCTCATATTCTTTTACATCAAAAGAGTGCACTTCTGTACTTAATGAAATATGCATCGCTGTTACGATTGAATTGTCTGCTTGTTTTTTCACCAAACTGTTGGCAATCTTGAGCAGTTTTTTCCCTTTTTCTGGAGTTGCAAACGAAAGAAGGATTTTAAATTTACTTTTGCTTCCTATTTCCTGAGGAACAGCCGTGACCTTATCTTTAAAAATAAATCCGATGAAATCTAATGCTGGTCCCGTCATAAAAGTAGTGATCAATGCCATAATAACCATCATCGTAAAGATTTCTGTAGACAATACGCCAAGATCATAACCGATATTTAAAACCACCAGTTCCATTAAACCTCTCGTGTTCATCAAGGCACCAATGGCCAAACTGTCTTTCCAGTTCTGCCCCATAAATTTGGCCGCAAAGGCGCTTCCGAAAAATTTACCTACAACGGCAACCAGAATGATCAAACCTGTAATTTTCCATAATTCAGGATCATTCAGCAATCCGATTTGTGTACGCAAACCAGTAAACACGAAGAATAGTGGCAATAGAACAATAATGGCAACGTCTTCAACCTTTTCAATAAATATATTTCTGAATTTATTGTTTTCAGGCATGATTACTCCCGCTAAAAAAGCTCCAAATAAAGCATGAATTCCAATTAATTCAGAAGCATAGGAAGAAATTAAAAGTGTGATAAAGAAAATCGCAACAACTGGTTTATTCAAGCTTTCGCGAGTTGCATTCAAATCTCCTACCCTTTTCAAGAACGGACGAACGATTTTTAGCATAATAATAACATACAAAATCGCCATTCCGATAACATAAAGCGAACTCGAAAGCGAGCCTGCTTTTACAATAGCAATAACAACCGCCAAAATACACCACGCTGTAATATCATCTGCAGCGGCACAAGTAATGGCAATCGTTCCTAATTTTGTTTTCTGCATACCGCGTTCTTGCACAATTCGAGCTAAAACGGGGAAAGCGGTAATACTCATGGCAATACCCATAAACAATCCAAAAGAAGAAAACTCCACTCCTTCTGGCGCAAAAGTCTCGTATATAAAATAGGCCAATGACAAACCTAAAGCAAACGGAATTACGATACTGGCATGGCTAATAACAACAGCATCATGCGCTTTATTTTTTAGGACTTTCAAGTCCAATTCCATTCCGATCACAAACATGAAAAGAATTAAACCGATCTGGCTTAAAAACTGTAAGTTTCCTAAAGATGCTGCTGGGAATAAAGCTGCAGAAAACTCTGGAAAATACATTCCGACTAAAGATGGCCCTAACACAATTCCGGCAATCATCTCTCCGATTACCGACGGTTGTCCTATTTTTCTAAAAATCCATCCAAACAGACGAGCGACCAAAATAATGGTTACGATCTGCGCTAGTAAAATAGCTAGTGGATGCTGCAGATTTTCGACCATCGAATGAAGAAAGTCTTTCCAATGATTGCTTTCAACACTTTTCTTTACAATATTACGGCCCACTTCTAATGAGGCGCCTTTAGAAATTACCCAATATATTAGCGCTGTAAAACCACCAATAATTGTAACATAGAATATAGAGTTCTTAATGTTATTCATAACTCGTTCTTTAGATTTATTTGCGCAAATATCAGAACTGAGTTTTACGTGAAAAAGCAAATTTCCAGCTAATTTTCAATGTATGTAACAAGTCGGAAAAACTTTGTAATAAGTTATAATTTTACCTTTTTCAAAAAATCAGAACGATAGGTTTCACTTAAAATTAAGGCTGTATTTTTATTGTTTTCGTCCAAATGATGCAAGACAATTTCGTTATGGTTAAAGAATTTTATCGCTTTTACAGCTACGATTTCCTTTTTATTAATTCGGCAGAAATCGGCATCTGGCAATTCTTTTAAAAGCGTGTCGAATTTTACATTTTTCAAATTCAAAAAACTTCCGTCAGTAAGAAGCACCGTTTTGTCTCGACTGTCGCTTAATGCAGTTGTAATGTACTGGATTTTATTAAAATACAGCAGCGTCTTCCCTTTGTCAGTATTGAGCTGAATGAATTTTTTATCTGAATTTGATTTTTCAAAACGTTCAAGAGCCTTTGAAATCGCTTTTTCTAAACGCTCCAATTTTACAGGTTTTGTAATGTAATCTACCGCATCTATGTTAAACGCTTCGGCCGCATATTCTTTGTACGCTGTGCAGAAAATGACTAATTTATCCTGCAGCTTTTCAGCCAGATGCAATCCGTCGATTCCTGGCATTTCGATGTCTGAGATTAGCAGATCGAAATCCAGATCCGAAATATCAGACAAAAGTTTCTCAGGATTATTAAATGTTTTTACGATTTCCAGTTCAGGAATCTGTTCGCAAAGCATTTTTAGGTATGTTAATCCCGGAAGTTCATCGTCCAGAAGCAAGCATTTCAGTTTTGTATTCAAGTAAATCAATTTTTAGATGAGCAATATAAACGTCGTTTTCTATAAACTTATCGAGTTTGAAATTGTTTTTGTAAATAATGCGAAGACGATGTTCTAGTGTGGCATGGCCAAAACCGCTTCGTTCTTTTTTCAGCACTTTTTTATCAGAGATTTTATTCGAAACCGTCATAAAAAAAGCATTGTCTTTAAACTCAAAAACTACCGTAATAAAAGCATCGGGACTTTGAAGATCGGCATGTTTAAAAGCATTTTCAATTAAATCGATCGAAATTAAAGGTGCCAGCAAAGGCTGATCGTACAATTTATCTTCTTGGTTAATATTGGTTTTGACTTTGAGCTCAAAAAGCGGACTGATTTTAATTTTATTGATTTCGATTAAATTCAGAGCAAAATCTATTTCTTCTTTGGCTGTTACAAATTTCTTTTTGCTTTCATACAAAATATAATCCAACACATTAGCCAATTTGTCCAATGCAAAGTAAGTTTGGTAAGCATGCGACTGAATCGAATTTAAAATATTTTTAAACAAATGCGGATTTAGTTTTGATTCTAAATTCTCCAATTGCAAATCGTTAACTTTTGATTCTAAAGCATAGAAACTTTTCTCGGCATCTTCTTTGGCTTTTTTGGTTTGCATTAATTGATAAACCATAAAACAAATAATGATGATGAGAAGCAGAAGAATTGCCAGAAAAATAAAAGTTGTTGTATTGTTTTGCTGCATCGCTGTTAATCTATTTTTAAGTACAAATTACAATAACCGATTTTTTTTATTGCAAAATTAATTGCAAATATGGCAAAAGCAGACGACTAAAAAGCAAAAAGCAAGTAAATTATCCTATTTTTAAGATGTTATGGTTTGTGTTAACATAAAGTAAAATAGAGGCGATTGTTTATGATTTCGAGCACTTTTCACTACATTTGCAACCATTTTTTAAAGATGTTATGAAAAACGCTATTCAAGTTGGATTTTGGGAAAAATTGGCCCGAATCATACTTAAAAACAGAATTACGATTCTGGTTATACTTTCTGCTTTAACTATTTTCTTTGGTTATCAGTGGAAAAATCTATCTATGACTTACACTGAAGCAAACCTGCTTCCTAAAGATCATATTGCCAATAAAGATTATCAAAAATTCTTAGACAAATTTGGTGAAGAAGGAAACCTAATTGTGATTGGTTTTCAGGATAAAAACTTTTTTACGCCTAAAAATTACGCCGCTTGGAATGAATTAATGACAGGCTTGAAAAAATCTAAAGAAGTTGATTTAGTCGTTTCTTTGAATGATTTGAAAAAACTGGAAAAAGATACGGTTAATGAAAAATTTGTTTTAACGCCTTTTATCGATCAAAGCAAAGTTTTGGACCCTGCGTATTTAAAAAGCGCTCAAGACGAATTGTTTAACAATCTGCCTTTTTACGAAGGCCTTTTATTCAACAAAAAAAGCGGAAGCGTACGCTCGGCGATTTACATGAATAAAGCTTTGGTAAACACCGCTGAAAGAAAAACTTTTATTCTGAAAACTCTGGTTCCGAAGATTGATAAATTCGAAAAAACAACTGGAATCGATTTGAAAGTTTCTGGAATGCCATACATCAGAACGATTAACGCCGACAACATGAAAGGCGAAATTGGACTTTTCATTGGTGCGTCTTTACTGACCGTTTCATTGATTTTCTTTTTCTTTTTCCGTTCGTTTAGAGCTACATTTATTTCTATCTGTATTTTAATTGTCGGTGTAACTTGGTCATTTGGAATGCTTGGATTATTGGGTTATAAAATCACCATTTTAACAGCTATTATTCCACCGCTGATTATCGTAATCGGAATTACAAACTGTATTTTCTTGATTAATAAATATCAGCAGGAAATTAAAATACACAACAATCAGGCAAAAGCATTACAGCGTGTAATTTCAAAAATTGGATCATCAACTTTGATGACCAATTTAACCGCAGCCATTGGTTTTGCAACGCTGATGATTACAGGAAACGAATTGCTGTTTGAATTCGGTTTGGTCACTTCTATCAACGTGCTTTCTGTATATACTCTGACGCTTTTTATTGTGCCAATTATTTACAGTTTTATGCCATTGCCGAAAGCAAAACATTTATACCATTTAGACAAAACGTATATTTCGACGCTTTTAAATTCTGTTGCTACAATTGTTAAAGGCAAAAAGACAATTGTCTATATTATTTATGCGGTACTTTTTATCGTGAGTTTGAATGGTGTAAGACAAATGAAAGTTTCGGGAAGTTTAATTGGTGAAATGCCAAAAACAGCTTCTTTCTTTAAAGATATTTTATTTTACGAAAAAGAATTTAATGGTGTAATGCCTCTTGAAATTATGATTGACACCAAAAAGAAAAAAGGTGTTATGAAAGCTTCGACGATTCGTAAAATGGATGAACTGCAAAATACAATTGCAGAAATTCCAGAATTGGCAAAACCGGTTTCTGTAGTGAATTTGGTGAAATATTCTAAACAGGCTTTCTACAATGGAAACCCAGAATATTACCAATTGCCGACTTCGCAAGAGCAGACTTTTATTTTGAGTTATGCTAAAAATGCGACTAAAAACAGCAAAGAAAATCTAATGAAAGCTTACGTCGATTCGACTGGACAATATGCCAGAATCACAACTTTCATGAAAGATATTGGAACGGATGAAATGGCAAAAGTAGAAGGGAAAATCCGCAAGAAAATTGATGAAATTTTTCCGAAAGATCGTTATGAAGTTACAATTACAGGAAAAGCATTGGTTTTCCAGAAAGGAACAACTTATTTGGCGCACAACTTAATTGAGTCGCTTCTTTTTGCCATTGCAACGATTGCAATTTTGATGCTTTATTTGTTTAGATCATTCAAAATGGTAGCGGCTTCTTTAATTACGAATATTTTACCGCTTTGCATTACTTCAGGATTAATGGGTTATTTCGGAATTCCATTAAAGCCTTCAACGATTTTGGTATTTAGTATTGCTTTCGGAATCTCGGTTGATAATGCGATTCAGTTTATGGCGAAATACAAACACGACTTGATTCAAAATAAAGGAAAAGTGAAGAAATCGGTTTTCAGTGCCTTGCGAGAAACTGGAGTAAGTACTTTCTATACTTCTGTGGTTTTAATTTTAGGTTTTGCGACTTTCACTTTATCAAGTTTCAGCGGAACTATTGCGCTTGGTGGATTAATTTCTTGTACTTTGGTTTTTGCAATGTTTGCGAATTTGGTTGTTTTGCCTTCTTTGGTTTTAACTTTCGAAAAAAAGAAAACTAAGAAAGAGGAATTGGAGAATTTGGATAAGTAACTATTTTTCTAATACAACTAAAACGAGAATGGAAATATTTAGATTGTTTATACCTCTGATTTTAATTGGTTTCGGAATAATCTTAAAATATTCAAATAACGAGGACTTAAAACCTTTAAAAAAATATTAGCTATTTATTATTATTGCAGGCGCATTCGTTTTTATTTTTAGATTATATGATTTTTTAAAATAAAAATTCCCACAAAGTCTGTCATTTCGAGGAACGAGAAATCTACGCAAGAAACTCGACAAAGTATTTCCAATCTTTGTAGAATATTGTCGCGGAGATTTCTCGTTCCTCGAAATGACAAAAAATACGAAACATTCGTAATTGTTGAAACGAATGCTTTAATATTAAGAATCGAAACATCGAAATGGCAAAGAAAAGAATCGCACTAATTGTATTACTTTTTTCATATACAAGTATTTGTTTTGCAGAAGGACAATATGGGTTAGCGCGATTTATGAACTTTATACAGCTTTTGTTTATTTGCTTTTGGATTCTTGCATTTACAATGTTTGGAGGAATAATTGTGAAGTTTATTTTACAGAAAAACAAGCTGTTTATAAAGAACCAGACGCTTAAGGCATTTTCTATCGCATTCTTAATAACAATTGCAGCAATGCTGATTTTTGGAGATGACTTTCTATTTTCTTTATGGAATAATACCTGATTTTTAAAATGTTTATCGAATTTTAAAAAGCTTATAAAGATTTGCCAAAACTCTCACCACTGGTGAGAGAAATTACTTGAACAAATAATTTGAAGAACAACAATCAACTTCAAAAAATTAATTATTATCGTTTATATTTGCAATTCGATATAAAAACACTGATTTGGTTTTAAGCTTAAGTCAGAAATCTAAAATCTTAAATAACAATGAAACACACAAAAGTTAGAGACTTATTAAACAGTACGACGACGTTACAGGAAGTAAATGCAAAAGGATGGGTGAGAACTTTTAGAAATAATCAGTTCATCGCGCTAAATGACGGTTCTACCATTAATAATATTCAATGTGTTGTTGATTTTGAAAATACGCCAGAAGAGACTTTAAAAAGAATCACGACTGGAGCTTCTGTTTCTGTAATTGGAACTTTAGTAGAAAGTAAAGGTGCGGGTCAGAAATATGAAATTCAGGTAAACAAACTTGAAATTCTTGGAGATTCTGATGCTGAAAAATTCCCAATGCAGCCTAAAAAACACTCTTTAGAATTTTTACGTGAAAACGCTCACTTACGTGTACGTACAAATGCTTTTGGTGCGATTATGCGTGTGCGTTCGGTATTGTCTTATGCAGTTCATAAATATTTTCAGGATAAAGGTTTTGTTTATGTAAATACGCCAATTATTACTGGAGCTGATGCTGAAGGTGCTGGAGAAATGTTCCAAGTTACTTCTTTACCGTTGGATAATTTGCCGAAAAACGAAGAAGGAAACATTGATTTTAAACAAGATTTCTTTGGAAAACATACGAACTTAACGGTTTCTGGACAATTAGAAGGTGAAACTTTTGCAATGGCTTTGGGTCAGATTTATACTTTTGGACCAACGTTTAGAGCAGAAAACTCAAACACTTCTCGTCACTTAGCAGAATTCTGGATGATTGAGCCAGAAGTTGCTTTCAACGACTTGGACGACAACATGGATTTGGCTGAAGATTTTATTCAGTACGTTATTAAATATGCTTTAGACAACTGTAAAGACGATTTGAAATTCTTAGAAGGAAGACTTTTGGAAGAAGAAAAATCGAAACCGCAGGCAGACAGAAGCGAAATGAGTTTGTTGGAGAAACTAAACTTTGTTTTAGAAAACAACTTCAAACGTGTTTCGTATACAGAAGCAATTGACATTTTGAGAGATTCAACTCCAAATAAAAAGAAGAAATTCAGTTACCTAATCAACGAATGGGGAGCAGATTTACAGTCGGAACACGAGCGTTATTTAGTAGAAAAACACTTTAAATGCCCAGTAATTTTATACGATTACCCAGCAAACATTAAAGCGTTTTACATGCGTTTGAATGATAACACAGAACCAGGAAGAGAAACGGTTCGTGCAATGGACATCCTTTTCCCTGGAATTGGAGAAATCGTTGGTGGTTCTGAAAGAGAAGAGCGTTACGATGTTCTGGTTCAGAAAATGGAAGCTCTTGGAATTGACAAAGAAGAATTATACTGGTATTTAGACACCAGAAGATTTGGTTCTGCAACACACGCAGGTTTCGGTTTAGGATTTGAGCGTTTGGTATTGTTTGTTACAGGAATGACAAACATTAGAGACGTAATTCCTTTCCCAAGAACTCCAGGTAGTGCGGAATTCTAAGAAATAAGTTTTGCCACGAAGGCACAAAGGCGCTAAGTTTTTGTTTGCTTTTGCTGGCGATATAGGTTGTCACAAAGACACAAAGTCACGAAGTTTTTATAAATTAAAATAATAATACCACGAAGACACAAAGAAAGTCATCTTGGATTTTTGTTAAAAAACTTTGAGCCTTTGTGCCTTCGTGGCAAACCCATAAAATATGCTCTCTGAAAGAACAGAAGAAATTGGAAAAATTATTGTAAACTCTGCATTTAAAGTTCATAAACAACTTGGCCCAGGATTATTAGAAAGAGTTTATGAAGTTTGTTTAGCACATGAAATTGCCAAAGCAGGTTTAGATGTAAAACGACAGGTTGAAATTCCGATTGTTTATGATGAAATTGAATTTAGCGAAGGCTTAAGACTAGATTTATTAGTTGAAGATTCAATAATTATAGAAATCAAAGCAGTCGAACAAATAAATCCAGTTTGGAGCGCACAAATCATAAGTCATTTGAAACTTTCAAATAAAGATTTAGGCTTTCTAATTAATTTCAATGTTCCTTTGATTAAGAGCGGCATTAAAAGATTCATTAATACAAACATATTGTATTAAAAAAGTAATAAAAGTTAGCGCCTTTTTAGGCAAAATATATAAAACAAAAAAAACTTTGTGCCTTTGCGCCTTAGTGGCTAAAAAAATAGCGCCTTACTTATGCTAAAGCAATTTTTAAATTTAAAATTATCTCAAAAATTATCTCCACAGCAAATTCAGCTGATGAAGTTAATTCAATTGCCTACGCAAGCTTTTGAACAGCGTTTATTGGAAGAAATGAACGAAAATCCGGCACTTGAAGCTGGAAAAGAAGACGATTACGAAGCTGATGAATATGCTAATGACGACTACGACGATTACGATGATAACGAATCGGACAGAATCGAAGCAGACGACATTAACATTGACGAATACTTAAGCGACGACGATACGCCTGATTACAAAACTCAGGTCAACAATTACAGCGATGATGAAGAACGCGAAACTCCTTTTGCGGCTCCGATAAGTTTTCATCAGGATTTGATTAATCAGTTGAATACTTTTATTTTGAATGATGAAGAGCGCGAAATCGCTGAGTTCTTAGTAGGAAGTATTGATGATATGGGATACATCCGGAGAAGCATTCCAGATATTGTAGACGACATGGCTTTCACTCAGGGAATCTATACTGATGAAGCAATGGTCGAAAAAATGATGACGGTAATTCACGAACTGGAACCTTCTGGTGTCGGTGCACGTGATTTACAAGAATGTTTGTTGCTTCAATTAAAACATAAAACACCAACTGAATATGTTGATTTAGCGATTGACATTATCGAAAATCAGTTTGATGCTTTTACGAAGAAACATTACGATAAGTTATTACAGAAATATAGCGTTTCTAACGAACAGCTTAAAAAAGCGATTCACGAAATTGAACGTTTGAATCCGAAACCAGGCGGTTCTTTTACTGGAAATAATAAAGTAACCGAGAATATAGTTCCCGATTTTGCCATCAGAATTGTAGACGGCGAATTGGAATTGACTTTAAACGGCCGTAACGCTCCTTCTCTGCACGTTTCTAAAGATTATCAAGAAATGATGCAGACCTATAAAGAATCTCGTGATAAATCGACTGCGCAGAAAGATGCGGTTCAGTTTATCAAACAAAAACTAGATTCTGCAAAATGGTTTATCGATGCGATCAGACAGCGCCAGGAAACGCTTTTTGTTACCATGAATGCGATTATGCATTATCAGGAAGAATATTTCTTAGACGGTGACGAAACCAAACTAAAACCAATGATCTTAAAAGATATTGCAGATATGGTTGGTTTGGATATTTCGACGATTTCGCGTGTAGCCAACAGCAAATATGTGGAAACGCCATACGGAACAAAACTAATTAAAGAATTCTTCTCTGAAGCGATGAAAAATGATCAGGGAGAAGATGTTTCGACTTTAGAAATCAAAAAGATCCTTCAGAATACTATTGAAGAAGAAGACAAGAGAAAACCGCTTCCAGACGATCAATTGGCCGAAATCTTAAAAGAAAAAGGATATCCGATTGCGAGAAGAACGATTGCTAAGTATCGCGAACAGCTTGATATACCGGTAGCGAGAATGAGAAAGAAGATTTAGTTTTTTTCTTTTTTTAACCATATAAGAAATATAAGCTTATTTAAAAAAACAAACTCCAGCAGATTTTAGAAAATCTGTTGGGGTTTGTTTTTATTTCATTGAAGCTAAAAATTCTGCTGGACTCATTACCGAAATTTCAGAATTTTGAAAATCTTTCTTATTTCGCGTTAAAATAACATCGCTTTTATGATGTAAGGCACTAAAATATTGTACTGCATCTTCAAAATCATTAAAATTTGAAATTAAGCTCTTGTCAATTACAATTTCATCTGTAGTAGAAACTTCACAGATAAAACGCAATTTTTTTAATGCTTCCAGCACTACTTTTTTTTCAATTTCTTTAGAAACAACATATACAGTATTTACAAATGACAAGGAAGAAGTCACTAATTTGAGCTGTTTGTTTTCTGCCAGAGATGCAATAATTGCAATCTCATTAAAATAAGGTTCGCGTTCTCCAATTAAATCAATTAGAACATTTGTATCCAGAAATAATATCATTATTTATGTTTTTCAGATAAATAATTTTCCCTGTCTTTTTTATAATCAAAATCATTGGCAATTTTCCCTTTTCCAACGGCAAGACTTTTTACAAAAGAACTAATTTCATTCTCTTCTCTTTTATCCATTTTTTCAAGCTGAATAATTGTTTTTAAATAATTCTCAATCAAAAGCGACAAACTGTGTTTATGCTCGGCAGCATAGATTTTTGCTTTTTCAATTACATCTTTATCTAACTTCAATGTCAATTTTGCGTCCATGATCATTTATTTTATACGTACAAATTTAAAAAATAAATCCGCACAAAATAAAACCCGACAGGTTTTAAAAATCTGTCGGGTTTTATAATATCAATTAATGTATATTTTTAACTATTTATACTCATCCGGCAAAATCTTTACATCAAATAAAAAAGATTTCTTTTTATCAGTATAATGGTAAATTAGAGTATAATCATTATCTCTAAAAACTTGAAGTCCAGGATTTTCTTTTGCGGTGCTTGTTAAGCTTTTCTTTAGTTCTTCTTGAATAACATTTACTTCAGCGGTTTCTTTTTCAACATTTAGCAGAGTCAAATTGTACTGAACAAATCTTTCTTCTGGAAGGCTTACACTGTCTAATCTCATTCCTTCCTGAATATTTAGCGGACAGCTTTTATTATATTTTGCAACCAATTCTACTACTTCAGTATTTACCTCATCTGCATTTTTGGCGAGATAAAACTGAAAATAAACCACAAAAGCCACTGCAATTCCGATCAGTACCAATAATAAAGCAGTCGACTTTCTCATATTTTGTATTTTTTTTATTTAGGGAAATTTAAATTTATTTTTCCTGACTTTTCTTCATCGCATTAAAATACGCTGCACGGCTAAGCGGTTCGTACTCTTCTGTTTCTCCCAGCATGACCAATTTATCATTTGCTGTTTTTCTAAAACTGTAATTGGCCAAATTTCCTGTTCGCGTACAAACGGCGTGAACTTTTGTTACATATTCGGCAGTTGCCATTAATCCAGGCATTGGCCCAAACGGATTTCCTTTAAAATCCATATCCAGTCCTGCAACAATTACACGAATTCCTTGATTGGCCAAATCGTTGCAAACGGTAATAATTTCATCATCAAAAAACTGTGCTTCATCAATTCCGATTACGTCGCATCCTTGAGCTAAAATCAATATGTTAGCTGCTGCAGGAACGGGCGTAGAACGAATTTCGTTGGCATCATGAGACACCACCATTTCGTCATGATAACGGGTATCAATAGCAGGTTTAAAGATTTCGACTCTTTGTTTGGCAAATTGGGCGCGCTTTAATCTTCGGATCAGCTCTTCGGTTTTACCCGAAAACATTGATCCACAAATAACTTCAATCCAACCAAATTGTTCTTTGTGATTTACTGTATTTTCGAGAAACATTTTGTATTTTTCTACCTTTAAAAATGAATAGTTTTTATTACTTTGTACTGGCAATAAATTGATGTAAAAATGTGCTGTTTTACATTTTTTCAAAAGTAGAAAATTTTTATCAAACCGTAGATTCGCGAAAGCGTATTAACAGAAATAAAAAAATATCTTTTGAATTTCCTTGATAATAGAGACATTCAGACATTAAATACACTAAAATACCTTATTCACTATAATTTCAACAGTTATGAAAAAAAAATTGGAAGCTGATTTAATTAGCATTGCACATCGAATTTTAAAATTAAAAAACAAATCCGATATCAATCAATTGTATCTTGAAACTCAGAAATTATACGAGAAATTAGCGGTATTAAAATTTGTAGAAGAGAATTTCGATGCTGCAAAACCAACAATCGGACAAAATGATATTACTTCTGAGTTGGAAACTATTTTCGATAAACAAGAAGAAATAATTCCAGCTATAATTGAAATTGAAACTCCAACTGCAGAAAAAGTAATTGCGCTTGAAGAATCTTACGAGCCTGAAATTTCAGAAGAAAAACCAGCAGAAGTTGTTGAAACTGTTGAACCAATAATTGCTGAAGTTGAAGAACCAGTAATCGAAGAAACTATTGAACCAATCGCTGCTGAAGTTGAAAAACCAGTTGTTGAAGAAATTGTTGAGCCAGTTGCTGAAAAAACAGAAGAAATTAAAAAACCGATTGACGATCTTTCATTCACAACTGTAAATGAACTGAAACCAATTCCAGATTTTAAGCCTGCTTTTGAATTGGAAACAGAACCAATCAAAGAAGAAGTTAAAGAGGATATTAAAATAGAGCCAAAGGCAGAAACTCCTTCGCAGCCAACTATTCAGTTTGAGGATTTTGGCATTAATTATGCCGATGCACAGTTTGTAAAAGTAGATAGTTTTGAAGCTGTTCCTCCAACTCCAGCTCCTTCTATAAGTGATTTTAAAGAGCCTAAAAAAGTGGAAACTGCGATTTTAGAAACTCCTGCACAACAAAAACCTGTAACCTTAAATGAAAAACTGGCAAGAGGTTTTCATATTGATTTGAATGACAGAATTGCTTTTACTAAAAATCTTTTCGGAAACAGTACAGAAGATTACAGTCGTGTTTTAAACCAGCTTTTAACTTTTGATTCGTTTAATGAAGCAAAGGAATTTATCGAAAATATGGTTAAACCAGATTACAACAACTGGGAAGGAAAAGACGACTATGCAGAACGTTTTCTGGGAATTATCGAGAAGAAATTTTCTTAAAAAAATAAAAACACAGATTGCACGAATTAACACAAATTTTTCTTTGTGCAATTTTTTAAAGTTTTAGAATTTGTGCTAATTAGTGCAATTCGTGTTATAATATAAAAATTTATGTCCAAATTATATATCGTTCCAACGCCAATTGGCAATCTTGAAGACATGACTTTTAGAGCCATTCGGGTTTTGAAAGAAGTCGATTTGATTTTGGCGGAAGATACACGCACAAGCGGAAAACTGTTGAAGCATTTTGAAATTGGCACGCACATGCACAGCCATCATATGCACAACGAACACAAAACAACAGAGAATTTAATTGCACGTTTGAAAGCTGGCGAAACTATCGCTTTAATTTCAGACGCCGGAACTCCTGCGATTTCAGATCCGGGATTTTTACTGACTCGTGCTTGTGTTGAAAATAATATTCCTGTCGAATGTCTTCCTGGAGCAACGGCTTTTGTTCCCGCTCTCGTAAACAGCGGACTCCCAAATGACCGCTTTATTTTTGAAGGTTTCCTTCCGGAGAAAAAAGGACGCCAAACTCGTTTTTTGGCTTTAGCTGAAGAAACTAGAACCATGATTCTGTATGTTTCTCCACATAAATTGGTTAAAACTCTAGCGGAGTTTGTTCAGTATTTCGGAGAAGATAGACAAGTTTGTGTTTCGCGTGAATTATCAAAACTCCACGAAGAAAACGTCCGCGGAACTGCAAAAGAAGTTTTAGCTCATTTTGAAAAAACTGCACCAAGAGGAGAAATCGTTGTGGTTGTTGCCGGAAAAACAATAGAAAAAGAAGCTAAGAAAAGTAAATATTCGAAAGACGAGGAAGAATAATATAGTATTGTGAATGACTAGAAAAAAGATACTTATTACAATAATAATTATTATTTCAAATTTATCATTTGTTTTAGCTTTATATAATGTCTTTTATTACAAAAAACAATCCTTTGATATTACAGAAAAAACAAAGTTAAATCCAAAAACAATAAGCAAAATCTCCAATGGCGACGGAAGTTGGAATTGGAATGGAAAAGAATATGATTTCTATAAAGAATATTATTTTTCCTTAACACAAAATGAAATTATTGATTTTTGTAAAATAGCAAATTCTTCAAATGCAAAATATATTGAAAATATAAGACCTGAACAATGGTTGGACATTTATATTTTAGAAGAAAATGGAAACAAAACAACCTTTACTTTAAAACAAAGTAATGATGATGAAATATATTTTGAAATTGATAACAAAATTTGATGGAAGAAAAGTAGAAAATTTCATCAAAAACTATATAAAGAAGAATTAAGAACAAAAAGAATACATACATGAGCATTCAAGCCTTTTTAGAAAAAGTAAAACAAACACCAACACAAATAACATTTCCTGAAACAATTGCAGTAATCGAAGAAAATTACAACTTTACTCCAACTGCTTTTCAAAACGGAACACAACATAACGCAGCAGGCGAAAATTCTGGTTCTTGCAAATTGTTTTCTTTTGCGAAATTGCAGAATTTAAACAAAGAAGAAACATTAGCTTGCTTTGGAGCTTTTTATTTTGAAGAAGTGTTAGGCGATCCAAACGGAACCAATCACCAAAACATTAGAAATTTCATCAACTTAGGCTGGGACGGAATTCAGTTTGAAGGAAATGCACTTGAAGCAAAGTAATTTTAGATTTTAGAGTGTAGATTTTAGATTCTTAAATACTACATCTTCAACTCTTAAAACTTTGACATAGTTGAAACCTAATATTCTGTCACTCCCGATAGCTATCGGGATAAAAGGATTTGAATGATTATTTAAAAAATGAACCGCAAATTTCACAAATTCCGCTAATTCAATTTGTGAAAATTTGTGAAATTTGCGGTTAAAAAGATCCTTTCGAATCCTTCTAATCTTTGGCTAAAAAAATACACATCCAGATTAAACGTTTTTAGATTTTCTCAATCTAAAATCTAAAATCTACAATCTACAATTAAAAAATGCGCTGGACCTTAAAACCAAAACCTTCTGAAGAAAAGATCAAACATTTGGCTCAGGCCTTAAATGTAGAAGATTTTGTAGCCACACTTTTGATTCAGCGAGGAATTGAAACTTTTGATGATGCGAAGAATTTCTTTCGTCCGTCTTTAGAGCATCTTCATGATCCGTATCTGATGAAAGATATGGACAAAGCGGTTGAAAGAATTGAACAAGCCATTCAAAATGAAGAAAACATTCTCGTTTTTGGAGATTATGATGTTGACGGAACAACAGCCGTTTCTTTGGTTTCTTCGTATTTAAAATCTCATTATCCAAATGTTGCCACTTATATTCCCGATCGTTATGCCGAAGGTTATGGCATTTCATACAAAGGAATTGATTATGCAGACGACAACGGAATTTCTTTAATTATTGCGCTCGACTGCGGAATAAAATCAATTGATCATATCGCCTACGCGAAAGCCAGAAACATTGATTTTATCGTTTGCGATCACCACCGTCCAGGAGACATTCTTCCTGATGCGGTTGCCGTTTTAGATCCAAAGAGAGAAGATTGCTCTTATCCTTACGACGAATTGTGCGGTTGTGGCGTTGGATTTAAGTTGATTCAAGCTTTAGGTCAGAATCGAAATGAAACGATTGAAGATTTAGTTCCGTATCTGGATTTAGTTGCTACTGCAATTGCTGCCGATATTGTTCCGATTACGGGAGAAAATCGTGTTTTAGCTTATTTCGGATTGAAAGTCATTAACAGCGAACCGCGACCAGGAATCAAAGCTTTGACGCATCAGGTAAAAAAGAAAACTTTAGATATTACTGATGTTGTTTTTATTATTTCGCCAAGAATTAATGCTGCAGGAAGAATCAAACACGGGAATCACGCTGTAGAACTTCTTACTGAATTCAATTTTGAGCAAGCACAGCAATTTGCTTCAGAAATTGAACAATACAATGCAGATCGAAAAGATTTAGATAAAAAAATTACCAAAGAAGCTTTTCAGCAGATTATAGAGAACAACGAAGAAGAACGTTTTTCAACCGTAGTTTTTCAAGAAGACTGGCATAAAGGCGTGATCGGAATTGTAGCTTCAAGACTGATCGAGACCTATTATCGTCCGACTTTGGTTTTTACTAAAAGTGGTGACAAATATGCCGCTTCTGCCCGATCTGTAAAAGGTTTTGATGTTTATAATGCACTCGATGCGTGCGCTGAACATTTGGAACAATTTGGAGGTCACATGTATGCTGCCGGAATGACTTTGAAAGCAGAAAATTATGAAGCCTTTAAAAATGCTTTTGAAAAATGCGTCTCAGAAACTATTCAGCCCGAAATGCTTACGCCAGAAATTGAGATTGATGCTGAAATTAATTTCTCAGACATTACTCCAAAATTAATTCGAATCTTAAAACAATTCGAACCTTTTGGTCCTCAAAACATGACACCAGTTTTTATGACCAAAGAAGTAAAAGATACAGGTTACGCCAAAACTTTGGGAGCAGAAGAAGAACATTTGAGACTTTTTGCCAAACAATATAATTCCGACGGAATCGCAGCAATTGGTTTCGGATTGGGAAAAAAATTAGATATAACTAAAAATCAGAATACATTTCAGCTGGCATACTGCATTGCTGAAAACGAGTGGAACGGAACGGTTTCCACTCAGCTTATGCTAAAAGACATTAGAACAAATGGAAGAAATTAAATCAACTAAGCGCGATCCTTATCAGGCGCTTCGATATAGAGAATTCAACGTTTTTTTATTGCTGCGTTTTGCCATAGTTTTTGCCTGGTCAATGCAGTTTATTGTAATTGAGTGGGAAGTTTATAGTTTAACTAAAAATCCGCTTTCTTTAGGAATTATTGGTTTAATGGAAATTATTCCTGCGGTTTCAATGTCTTTATTTGCTGGACATATTGTAGACCAAAGAGAAAAGAAAAGCCTATTGGTAAAATGTATTCTAGGATTTTCAGTAATCAGTTTTGGGCTTTTCTTATTGACTTGGCCAAAAGTAGTTGGAGGCTGGTCTACGCATCTGATTTTGTATTCGATTTACGCTTTAGTATTTTTTGGCGGAATCGTTCGTTCATTTATGGGGCCAACTATTTTCTCTCTTTTATCACTAATCATTCCTAAAAAAGTATATCCAAATGCTGCAACTTGGAGCAGTTCGGTTTGGCAAATTGGAGCCGTTATGGGGCCAGCACTGGCTGGATTTTCAATAAACTGGATTGGCGTTCACTGGTCAATGTGTCTGGTTTTCGGATTCTCAATTCTTTCGTTAATTGCCTTATCTCAAATCAGCCAGAAACCAATTATAAATCCGAAAATGGGAGAATCTATGAAAGACAGTCTTATGGAAGGTATAACTTTCGTATTCAAAAATAAAATTGTTCTAGGAGCACTTTCTTTGGATATGATTGCTGTACTTTTTGGAGGCGCAGTTGCATTATTGCCCGTTTTCGCACAAGACATTTTAAAAGTGGGTTCTGAAGGTTTCGGAATTTTAAGGGCTGCTCCTGCTGTGGGCGCGTTCATTACGATGCTGGTTTCGGCTTACGTTCCTTTGTATGAAAATGCAGGAAAAAAACTTTTAATCGCCATTTTTGTTTTCGGTTTATCGATTATCCTGTTTGGACTTTCTACTTACTTCTGGCTTTCTGTTTTCGCCTTATTTTTAAGCGGATTGGCAGACGGAATTTCCGTAGTTATCCGTCAGACTATTTTGCAGCTTAAAACTCCAGATCACATGCGCGGACGCGTTGGTGCAGTAAACTCAATTTTTGTTGGATCTTCAAACGAATTAGGTGCTTTTGAAAGTGGCGCAACAGCTAAATTGATGGGCGCTGTAACCTCAGTTGTTTTTGGAGGAAGTGTAACGCTTTTGACTGTTATTTTCACTGCATTAAAATCACCAACTTTTAGAAATTTAGATTTGAAAAGAGATATGGATGAACATCAAAAGTTGGAATAACATTTTTTAACCATATAAGTCATGTAAGTTAATTTCATTAAACTTTGAAATCAATAAATGAGATTATTCCCAATCGTTTTATTTTTGACATTTTCCTTTTTAGCTAAAGGACAGAATCTCTACATCAAAACCTACGGAAACTCAAAAGACAAAACTATAATTTTCATCCACGGCGGACCAAGCGGTAATGCGACTTTATTTGAAGGAACTACAGCACAAAATCTAGCTGATTTAGGTTTTTATGTAATTGCTTATGATCGTAGAGGCGAAGGAAGATCTGCAGACCCAAATGCAAAATTTACTTTTGAAGAATCTTTTCAGGATTTAAATTCGATTTATAAAAAATATCATTTAAAGAAAGTGATTCTTCTTAGCCACAGTTTTGGCGGTATAGTTGCGACGCTTTATACTAATAAGTATCCGCAAAATGTGAGCGCTTTGGTTTTGGCTGGCGCTTTGTTTTCTCAACAGGAAACTTACGATCATATTTTAAATACGCTGAAGAAAAAATTCAGTACCGATTCTGAACAGCTTAAGAAAATTAATATTGTAGAAAATCTAAATAAAAATTCTGCCGAATATAGAAAAGGATGTTACGAACTTGCGGGAGAAAATGGCTTTTTTAAAATGCCAAACCCAACTGCAGAATCTAAAAAATTATTCGCTGATTATGAAGCTGGAGAATTTTATAAAACCAATATTCGAAATAAAAATGCTCCGTTAGTTTTTTATCAAAATGAAAAACAAAACAACATCGACACTAGACTTCTTTTAAAGAAAATCAAATCTGCTGGCGTTCCTATTTATGGAATTTACGGAAAAGATGATGGCGTTTTTTCATTGGCACAAATTAATTCGCTCAAAGCGATAACTGGAGAAAATCATTTTGCTTTACTTGATAATTGCTCGCATTATTTATTTGTTGACCAGCAAGCAGCATTTCTATCAAACATCAATAAATGGCTGAAATAGATTTTTAAACCATATAATTCATAAGTTCATTTTAAAAGTAAAACTCAAAAAACGAAAAGCTAAACAACTTACAGTCAATAATTAATAATATTTTTTAGCTTTTTTTTATGCTTTTTTTAGTCCAGATTAATGCAAACTGTATGTACCTTTGTGGCCTAAAAAAATTGCCATGAAAGACATCGAGCAAATATATCGTAACGACTTTGGAATTTCATTTTATTGGAAAGAAGGCAACGAAATTATATCAGATAAAATTCAATTGCTTTTTAAACAAATGGGATTCTATTTTTCAATTGAAGAATTAAATGAATTTCATGATTTAATTGAAGACTGCGTAACCGATCATAATGATACACGTGGCGTAAAACGTGCCTTCGATAAATTTTTATTGAAAACACCTTACGTTGCATTAGATTTAGAAATATCACCGATTGAATTAGATTGTATAAAAGATTTAGTTGATGGTTCTTTATTTCGACTTCATCTTAATGAATATATCCACGGTGCAGGAATGAATTAAAATTTTATTAGGTTTTTTTTGAACCATATAAGTCATATAAGTTCATTTAAAAACTAAATTTAAAAAAATTAAAGGCTCCATATTTTGGAGTTTTTTTATGTCTTTTTTTTAATAGTAGCATCAAAAAAAAACTTTAATATAAACTTATATGACTTATATGGTTCAAAAAACATTTTCAAATTTTTATGAATTTTTTATTTAGAATTAATATAAATAATATTTATATTTGTTGAATTAAAAGGATTTACGATGAGAGAAATTGAACAGATATATCATAATAACTTTGGAATAGCATTTTACTGGAAAGATCATAACACTACGATTTCAGATAAAGTGCAATTGGTTTTTAAAGAAACTGGTTTTTATTTTACCGTTCAGGAATTGAATCTTTTCTGCGATTTGATTGAAGACAGTATGATTGAAAACACTTGTTGTGAAGCCTGCGAAATGAAATATTCTTGCCATAAGTTTTTATTGAAAACACCATGCAATTCGATAGATTTAGCTGTAAATATGACCGAATTAAAATCGATTAAAGATTTGGTTGAAGGTTCTTTGTTCAAAATTGAACTAGATGAATATGTTTACGGAGTCGGCATGAATTAAGAAGCATTCTAAATATTTTAACAGCATTTTTTCATTATTGAAATATATTTTGATTCAATTCAAAAAAAAGTATATTTACAGCAATGAAAAAAGCTGTATTTCTACTAACCTTTACCCTTCTGACCATTCTCTTTGTCGGATGCAATAACAAATCAGAGGAATATATTGATCCGCGCGGAACTGATTATGCGGGTTCTGAAAGCTGCGTACAATGCCATAAAGTACAATCTGAAATGGCATTTAAAAGTTCGCATTTTAAAGCAACAGCTCCAGCTATTTTAGGAAATGTTTCTGGTGATTTTGATTCTAAAAATCATACTTTCATTTATGATAAAAACACCAAACTGGTCATGGAAAAACGTGGCGACAGTTTGTATCAGGTTTTATATAAAAACGGTAAAGAAACAGCCAAATATAAGTTTGAAATCGTTTTTGGAACCAAACACGCACAGACTTCTGTTTACTGGAAAGACAATAATACTTATGAATTGCCAGTTTCTTTTTATCATTCGATAAACAATTGGGCAACAAGTCCGGGCTTCCCTGCCGATAAACCGTATTTTGACCGAATGGTGGTAAAAGACTGTTATTCTTGCCACAGTTCTAATATTAGTTCGAGAACTGTTAACCAAAGTTCTGCAGACAGAAATTTTATGTCTATGGATGTCGAAGATGTAATCAATAAAAAAACGATTGTTTACGGAATTGACTGCGAACGCTGCCACGGTCCAGCCAAAAAACATGTTGAATTTCATTTAAAAAATCCAAGTGTAAAAGTTGCCAACAGCATTACCAGTTTAAAAACCTTAAGCAGACAGCAAAAATTAGATGCCTGTGCATTATGTCATGCAGGAAATGACGGAATGAAATTAAAATCTCGTTTTGATTTTAAGCCTGGAGATAATTTATCGGAATACTTTCGTGAAACTAAAAGCATCACCGATACAGCAAAATTTGATGTTCACGGTAATCAGTACCGTTTAATGGCGCAAAGCAAATGTTTCAACAGCCAAAAAATGGATTGCATTACCTGTCATAATCCTCATGAAAATGCTTCTAAAAATATGGTTTCCTACTCTAAAATCTGCATGAGTTGCCATCAGGGTTTAAAGCATAACGAAACTACTTTAAAAAAGATGCCTGAAAAATTATTGGCTAACAATTGTGTTGAATGCCACATGCCGAAACAAGCATCTGGAGCAATTAAATTTCAGCTTTCAAATAGCAAACAGCTTTCGGAATATATTCTGCGAACGCACAAAATCGGAATTTATCCGAATGCAAAAAAGTGATTATTTTTCAAATTTCTTTAATTCAAATTTTTCGCCGTCAAAAACACCGTAGGTAAAATAACCAATCCAATCGCCAAGATTTACATAATTAGAATCTTCGCCAACAGGAATAATCATTGGTAAATGGCGGTGTCCGAAGATGAAGTAATTGTAATGTTTGGTTTCCAATTTTCGTTTGGCATATAAAACCAGCCATTCGTTTTCTTCACCCAAAAACTTTACATCTTCATCGCCAGAAATCAGTTTGTTTTTAACCGATAAATATTGTGCTAAACTAACGCCAACATCTGGATGAAGCCAGCGGAAAAGCCATTTTGAAAACGGATTCGTAAATACCTTTTTCATTCGTTTATACCCTTTATCGCCAGGCCCTTTTCCGTCGCCGTGACCAATTAAAAAGGTCTTTCCGTTAAAAGTAAATTCCTTATTATCGTGATAAACCGGAATATTTAACTCGGTTTCGAAATAATCATTCATCCAAAGATCATGATTTCCAACAAAAAAATATATCGGAATTCCGCTGTCGCGAATTTCAGCCAGCTTGCCCAAAATTCGAACAAAACCTTTAGGGACAACCGTTTTATATTCGAACCAAAAGTCAAATAAATCTCCCAAAAGAAAAATAGCTTCTGCATCTTCTTTAACCTCATCCAACCAGGCAACAAATTTCTTTTCGCGCGGTAAACTCAATTCGGGAGTCGGCGCACCAAAATGCTGATCTGAAGCGAAATATATTTTTTTCATCGAAGAATTTTAGATTTTAGACTTTAGATTTTAGATTCCTTAAAGATTGGAATTTGGAATTTAAAAATTGGAATTTTTAGATATTATCACTTGCATACCATTCTGCAAAAGAAGATTCTGTTTCTTGAAGTTTTAGAGAGAAAAGAGAAATTCCTTCTGGCAATCTTGCTCCAATTCTTTCAGCAAAATCTACCACCATATTTTCGCTAGTTGGCTGATAATCTACTAAAATAACATGATGTCCACGGTTTTTCAATTCATTTGCCAATTCGATATGCGGTGTCGTCTGATTGAAAACAGTCGCATGATCAAACTGATCGACGATTTCTTCTTTTACAATTTTCTTTAGATCAGAAAAATCAATTACCATTCCGTACTTTACATTCGATCGGTCTGTAATTGGCGAACCAATAACGGTTACCGATAATTTGTAACTGTGTCCGTGAACGTTCTTGCATTTTCCGTCGTAACCGTACAAAGCGTGGCCAGTTTCGAAGCTAAATTGTTTTGTAATTCTGATATTACTCATCGATTTTTAATTTTAAGCTTGCAAATTTACAAATTAATAACCGTTTTTGTCTCTTTTTTTAGCTCTGTTATACATCCAAAAGGCAATTCCGACCAAAACTAGGAACGGAATAAAAGTTCCAATCACCACGCCGATTTCATAACTGCTGTCTGGAGCGTTCTTTATTTTTTCGGCAACATCTACTTTTTGGAATAAAGAAATGAGTTTCATTTGAAATATTTTTATTTAATTATGATGTGAATCAATCTTTGTCAAAGTTTAAAACTTTGACAAAGATCCATAACCGAATAGAGTTATAATATGATAATTATTAGCAAACAAGACTAAAATTTTAAACAGATAGAAACATAGATTTTTCTCTCTAAATAGAAGATAAAAAAATGACTTACCATTAACACATAGTCATGTGTATTAATTTTGAGTGAAACGACTTTTTTACGTTTCAACAAACTATGTTTCTATGTGTTTAATTTTTTCATTTTTTAAACTGAAGTAACGCCGATTTCGTAAAATCAGATAAAACCAATTTACCTGTAATTGCTGCGCGCTCAAAAAGAAGCGATTCCCAAATTTCTGTTCCTTCCCAAATAATCTTTTTCATTTCGTGCAAAGCTTCAGGATTGTACGAACTTAATTTTAACGCAAAACTTTCGACTTCTGCATCAAGATTTTCAGCTTCACATAGAACAGAAAACAATCCTTTTTCGAATGCCCAATCTGCCGATTTCCATTCGTGAGCCGCCAAGGTCATCGCGGTCATTGCGGTTTTCCCGATTTTTCTAGAAACAGCTGGCTCAATCACAAACGGTCCGATTCCGATCGCTAATTCTGATAATTTAATATCGCTTTGATGCGTTGCAAAAACGTAATCGCAAGCCGAAATTATTCCGACACCGCCGCCAACTGCTTTTCCCTGCACGCGGCCGATTATGATTTTATTGCAATTTCGCATTGCATTTAGCAAATGGGCAAAACCAGAAAAGAATTCAATTCCTTGTTCTTCATTTTCAACCTTCAAAAGTTCGTCAAAAGAAGCTCCAGAGCAAAAAGTTTTATTTCCTTCGCTTTTTAAAATAATTACCGAAACATTTTCATTTCTACTCAAAGAATTTATTTCGGCAGTAAGACGATCCAGCAATTCGCGCGGAAAAGAATTACTTGCAGGATGCCCAAATTGTACAATTGCAATAGTATTTTGAAAAGAAGTTTCTAAACTTCCGTTTGTATTTTCTAAACTCATAAAAATAGGATTTAACGTAAAGTTACGCTTTTGAAAAATAATTCTGACTAAGCGATTTGAAATTTGTTTTTTGAAAATTAATTGACTTTATTTGTTAACGCTTTGGGGGATTAGCTCATTTGGCTAGAGTATCCCGATGAAAAATCGGGAAGGTGATGGTTCGAATACGATAATCTCAAAAACACGGGGGATTAGCTCATTTGGCTAGAGTACTTGCCTGGCAGGCAAGGGGTGACCGGTTCGAATCCGGTATTCTCCACTAAAAACGAAAAACCCTTGTAAATGTATTTTTACAAGGGTTTTATTTTTTATATCTTCAACCTTAGACCCGACAGGTTTTAAAAACCTGTCGGGTCTATCGCATTAAACATTAAACTAATATTATTTCTCATTTGCCGCATCATCGGCCTCAACATCATCTTTCTTTGCTTTTTTAAAATCGTTATTCAGCAAATTCTCCAGTTTCTTTTTTTCTCGCAAATTTTTTCTGATGGTCAATACAACCAAAATGACAATCAAAATTGCTACAATGCCTATTATATTCCAATTAATGTCCATACAGTTAAGTTTTGATTAAAAATAAACTTTTTGATAATAGTACACATTATCAAAAGGTTAAAAGTCTTCTTAAGCTAATTCCTAAAATGGAAATCAGCTTTATTAGTTTCAAAATCAGCACTTTATTATAAAATATTTCCTTACATTTAATAATTATATTTTTACTTAATGCTATTTACTGTCAGAAACTTAAAGACATTTAAAAACTATAACTTAAAAATCATTATGAAAACAAATCAAATCATACTGCTGATTTCGTTTCTTTTTTTAGTCTCTTGTAATAAAAAGTACGAAGTTAAAAACGATGACGTCGCTCCTCCTGAAAATGCTCCTGCGGATACACTTGCGATTAAAGAAAAATCTTCAAAAAAAGAAAGCATTAATTTATTTACGCTCACTCCAAAAAAAGGAAGTGATATTGCCTTTCTTTCACTTTCTGACCTTTACCCAGCTGCAACTAATGATACGCTTTCTTTACCGCAGATAGAAAAAATGGATAAAAAAACTGCCTTATATTTTACTTTCGACAAAAATTATAGAACGCGATTCTTATCCAAAATAGAAATTTCTGAAACCGATTCTTTGTTCGTTTACGATTATGCGAAAGACAAACTGGCTTCTTTTTTAATTAAAAACTTAAAAACCTCCGCAATGTTGAATGGTGACGCTTCGACTAAAAACTGGCCTTACCAATCTACGGATTATAGAATTGGCTTTGAAGTCAATACTAAAAACTTAAAAGACTTTAGCCAAGATTATAAAAACGCTTTAGTGTATGTTGGCAAAGAAAATCCGTTTGTGGAGAAACAAATGATGCCTATTGTCTGGAAAAAAATCACTGCAAAAGAGTATCCAGACGAAAAATTAAAGAAAGAATACAAAAAAGTAATAACTAACGCACTTACAGGAAGTTCTTATTTTTTTGAAACCAAAACCTATCAGTATTTTTTACAAGAATATACGAACAGCAATAAAATAATTTATGCCAGACGTCTTATTGTCACCGATGTCAAAACTCCGCAAAACGAAACCAACGAAATTATCATAGATAAGCTTTTTTACCAAAAAGAAGGCATTTCTCTTTCTCCTTTAAATTATTCTGAAGGCAAGAATGTAAATCAATGGACGGGTAAACTTTTTAAAAACAAACCAGCCGTTGTTTTTGGTTTTGAAAATGCTTCTTTTGGTTGTCCAGTAATTTCAATTATCGACAAATCAAATGAAGAAATTTATCTGCAGTGCGACAATCGTCGAAAATAAGTTTTATTAGAAAATAAGTAGCAGGAAGTTTCGTTTTCAAAAGACGATCCGTTCCGATATTCATTGCATCTTTTATGATTCTCGTTTTTTTTGAGACCATAAAAGGATGTCGTTTCTATTGGGGCTATTATAAATCTCTATAAAACACTGTACAATAAAACATCAAATTATGTCTGAATTAAGCTCCTTATATTGTAAAGTCAAAATTTCAAAATCTAACTTAGAAAAATTTTTAAGCAATCCCGTTGAAACACCAGAACTAAATAGAAACTGGATCGAATGGTGGGACAGCCTTAAAATGTATTCAAAAATGGATTTGACTTCAGAATTACTTCGTCCTTATAATGACGAAAACAATCAGGAAGTCATTAATAGCTGGCTCAAATACGATCAAGCAATGGCTTTTTCAGATTACGACGAAGCGACCGAAGAATGGCATTGGGGCATGCTATTTTTTAGTGAAAACTTCGTGGAAATGCTACCGATGTTTTCCTTTATAATCAGTATGGAAAAATATATAACTGAAAGCGCAGAAAATAGGGCAATTGTATTTCCTTTCTTTTGGGGAGATCAAGATGTTAGTGCTTATATCTATTTTGAAAATGGCAAAGCGACACTAAGTTCAACCGTACAAAATACCTCAGATGTAAATTCGAAAATAATGCAACAAACAACCGATTATCTTAATAAAAAATGGGATCAGTATTCCAAAGAAATGAATTTAGATTAATCTTAAAAAATTCATTTATAAAAGAAATCCTAAAAAATAAACTAATTATTTAGAGCAGTATTTTACCTCAACAAAAACCCCATTCGAATAGAGCCATAGAAATATCCAGAATTAGTATCAATTCCTGGATCCTTCAATTCTCTTCCTCGATAAAGGAAAGAATACGAAATATTGAAGTTGTTGTATCGGTATTTTAAACCTGCTTCGGCATTGAAACGAAGCGGTTCTAAATCGAAAGTAATCGGACTTGTATCATTAAACATGCTTCCTTCTATAGTGGCATCATAAAACTGATAATTGACGCTTGGCGCCGCATAGAAGTAAAACTCTCGAATATTCGGTTGCGCTTCTGCACTTATCGACGCATCGTGTATATTAGAATCGTAAATCGGAATTAGTTTTTTAAATCCGAATCGCGCCATAAATCCTGTTGAGACTCCAGAAAAAATCGTTCCCAAATTTGCTTCCGACTGCCAATGAAAATCTACAAAATCATTATGTTTTGAAGGAAACATTTTTTTAGAATAAATAGCATGAGCCTGTACTCCTAAAGCATTATGAATCTGATTTTCCCAGCCGTATACTTTTTTGTAACCAATGATCTTATGAAATCCTTCTTGCAATTCCTCGCCAAACGCATTCGGACCAAGAAAACCAATTTGGAAATCGGTCTTTAAAACCGATTCGCTTTGGTAAAAAAAGTTTTTCCCAACTTCGGCAAAAATATAACCGGCAAAAGGACGATCGTTTACAGTAACCGCTTCCTTATTTAAAAACCTCGGATTATAAAGATATTGCCCAATTCTAAATTCGGTGATTTCTTTATTTATTTTCGGGTTATCGTTTTTAGATAAAAATCGAAAAAAAAGCTCCAAACCATTGGTGTAATACATATCGTATTTAGACGAAGTGTACAAATCATTATCTGTTATAAAACCTATTTCTTTAGTTTTTCCTTGTCCAAAAGTTAACGTTACAGTCAAAATCAGAAAAGCAAAAAGTGCTTTTTTACTTCTTTTCCTCTTTTCCATTGTAATTGATTTTTCCAACGTAACGCATCTCACGCACGATTCTCTCTTTTCTTCTATTAATATAACTTGATGAACCTGTCGCTTTAAATTTTCTTGGGTTTGGCAATATTGCAGCGATTCCTGCCGCCTGCATTGGCGTTAAACTCGACGCATCTCTTCTGTACCAATGTTCTGTCGCGGCATAAGCACCGTAAACTCCATCGCCCATTTCGATGCTGTTTAGATAAACTTCCATGATGCGTTCTTTGCCCCAGATAATTTCAATTAAAATGGTAAAATAAGCTTCAAGGCCTTTACGGAAATAACTTTTTCCTTGCCATAGAAAAACATTTTTGGCCGTTTGCTGTGAAATGGTGCTTCCGCCTCGAATTCTGCGTCCGCGTTCGTTGCTTTTATATGCTTTTTGAAGTGCTTTGAAATCGAAACCATTGTGAGTTAAAAAAGTTCCATCTTCACTGGCAATAACCGCTTTTTGCAAATTCATTGAGATTTTTTCAATCGGTTCCCAATCGTGATCAAAATAAACTTCTTTTCCAGCCATTTTATTTTCGATGGCACGAATGAGCATTAAAGGCGTAAATGGCACCGGAACATATTTGAAAAAAATCACCGATCCGATGGATATTCCAAAAAACCATAAAGCCGCTTTAATAAAAAACCATTTTACTTTTTCGCCAAAACTGCGATTCGTTTTTTTCTTTGCCGCCGGTTTGGGCTTATTTGTAGTTGTTGTTTTTTTGGGTGCTGGTTTCTTGGGTGCTGCCATGCTATTCTATTAAATCTGCTAATTCTGTTCCTATTAAACTTCCTATCGCCACTCCCATTCCGCCTAAACGCACTCCGCAGAATACGTTTTCAGAAAGCTGGGTTACAACAGGATTCTTACTATTTCCGACTCCCATAATGCCACTCCATCGATGCGCAATCTGGAAATCCTGATTTGGTAAAATTACATTTTTCAGTAATTCTTCCAATTTATTTTGAATAATTTTCGTCTGTCCAAATTCGGTTGTCGTTTCACCTTCAAAATCAAGGTTTCGGCCTCCGCCTAATAAAATTCGGTTATTAATATTTCTAAAATAATAATAACCGCGATCTAAATGAAACGTTCCTTTGATGTCTAAATTGTGAATTGGCTCTGTAATAAGCACTTGCGCTCTTGCTGGTTTAACAGCGCCATTTGTCAATTCGCCTGCAAAACCATTGGTCGCAAAAAGCAGTTTTTTGGTTTTAAAGCTAAAATCGTTTACCACAATTTCGACATGATTTCCTGCATCAGCATACGATTTTACGGTCTGCTGATTTAAAATAAAAATATCTGTTGCAATTGCTTGTTTCAGCAATTCCTGCATCATATTTCCGGTATCGATCTGTCCTTCAAACGGATTAAAAATTAAATACTCGTGGATATTACCGAAACCAAATCGGTCTACTTCTTTCGAAAAAACATCAGCTTTAAAAAGCGGTTTTAAAACTTCATTGACAAACGGAATTTTAGAAACGCATTCGTTGAATCCTGATTCGTCTGCTGCCAAAAATAATTCATATCCGCCGTGAGGTTTAAAATCAATCGCCTGATCTCCTAGTTTTTTTCGAAGCAATTGCAAACCTTTCCAGCGTTTTTCGATTAAAGCCACAACGTCATCTTCTGAATGTGTTTTCAAATCATCCATAATTTCAGACAGACTTCCAAAGCAGGCAAAACCCGCATTTTTAGTACTGGCGCCTTGAGGTAACATGCCGCGTTCTAAAACCAGAATTTTAGCCGCAGGAAATCTTTCGCGTAAGCGTAATGCAGTATGCAGTCCGACAATTCCGCTTCCGACAATTGTGTAATCTATGTTTGAAAACCAGTTTTTTAGTTCCCAGTAGCTTAGTTCCATGATTTTTTATTCTAAAAAATAAATTCCAATATTTTAAATTCCAAATTTCAATCTTGGGTTAAATTACAATTTTTTTAAATTCTAAACTTTAGATAAACTCCAAATTGCAAAACTTTACTTTTGAGCCTCTCTCTCATTTGTCTTGCTGAGCGGAGTCGAAGCATGCGTTCCAATTGGTGCGCCCTTCGACTCCGCTCAGGGTGACAAGAGAGAAAAAATCAAATTTTAAATTCCAAATTCCAAAACTTTACTTTTGAGCCTGTCCCCCATTTGTCTTGCTGAGCGGAGTCGAAGCATGCGTTCCAATTGGTGCGCCCTTCGACTCCGCTCAGGGTGACAGTTGGAATTTGGAATTTAGAAAATTGGAATTTTAGTATCTAAACTTTAACAATATTTGGGATTAAGGATTTAACTAAATGGGATTAAAATGTTGTATTTTAGGCACCACAAAAAATAGAATTTTTATTATGAAAAAAGTAGTAGTAACAACTTTAATAATGATGAGTTTAAACGCTATCGGACAAAATGTAATGTCGCCAGAATTGTTATGGAAATTAGGACGAGTAACTCCACTTGGACTTTCAAAAGATGAAAAAAATATTGTTTATAAGGTTTCAACGCCTTCTGTAGCCGATAACAAATCGACTTCTAAACTTTATATTATTCCTGTAAACGGAGGTAATGCCACTGAAATTAAGGACACCAAAGATGTTTTAAAAGACAAAAATATTTCGCCAGACGGAAAATTTGTTGTTTATAATGATGAAGTAAAAATCGAGAGCGTTTTAGGTAAAGATTTTTACCCAGAACTTACTAAATCGGACGCTCAAATTTACAACGGATTAGATTATCGCCACTGGGATACTTGGAACGAAGGAAAATTTAATCACGTTTTTTATAAAGAAAACAAAGACGGCGCAAAAGGAGTTGATATTTTGAAAGGTGAAACTTTCGATTCTCCGCAAAAACCTTTTGGCGGTGACGAAGATTATATCTGGTCGCCAGACAGCAAAAGCATTTTTTACGTTTGCAAGAAAAAAGCGGGAACTGCTTATGCGATTTCGACAAATACAGATATTTATGAGTACAATTTAGAGACTCAAAAAACGACCAATAAAACGGAAGGTAATTTAGGTTACGACACAGCACCGCAATTTTCTCCAACAGGAAATCTTTCTTGGCTGCAAATGAAACGCGATGGTTATGAGTCTGATAAAAACGATATTATTGTTGAGTTTAAAGGAATCAAACAAAACTTAACTGCAAATTGGGACGGAACTGTAGATAATTTTATCTGGAGCAAAGACGGAAAAACAGTATTTTTTGTTGCACCTGTTGATGGAACAAAACAGCTTTTCTCTGTTAATTTTCCTGGTTTAACGAGAATTGCGATCAACGTGCGCCAGTTAACAAACGGCGATTTTGACGTAAATGATTTAGTTGGTTTTGCTGGAGACGATATTATCGTGACAAGAACAGACATGAATCATGCAGCTGAGATTTATTCTTTTAACTTGAAGAAAAATACTTGGAAACAAATCTCAAACGTAAATACAGATACGTATAAAACTTTAGCGTTAAGCAAAACAGAAAAACGTTACGTTACAACAACCGACGGCAAAAAAATGCTGGTTTGGGTAATTTTACCTCCAAATTTTGATGCTTCAAAAAAATACCCAACTTTATTATTCTGTCAAGGAGGACCGCAAAGTCCGTTGACACAATCGTATTCTTTCCGTTGGAATTTTTCTTTAATGGCTGCTAAAGGTTATGTGGTTGTAGCGCCAAACCGTCGCGGAATGCCAGGTCATGGAGTTGAATGGAACGAGCAGATTAGTAAAGATTGGGGCGGACAAGTTATGGATGATTATCTTTCTGCAATTGATGATGTTGCTAAAGAATCGTATGTTGACAAAAGCCGTTTAGGTTGTGTTGGTGCAAGTTACGGTGGATATTCTGTATTTTATTTAGCTGGAATTCACAAAAACCGTTTCAAAACTTTTATCGCTCACGATGGTGTTTTCAATACCGTTTCGATGTTAGGAACAACAGAAGAAGTTTTCTTTAACAACTGGGATTTTGGCGGACCATATTGGGAAAAAGATAATGCTGTTGCACAAAAAGCATATACTACTTTTAATCCGGCAGCTTTAGTTCAGAATTGGAATAAGCCGATTTTGATTTTCCAAGGAGGAAAAGATTTCCGTGTGCCAATCGGACAAGGGCAAGAAGCTTTTCAAGCGGCTCAGTTAAGAGGAATCAAAAGTAGATTTGTTTATTTCCCAGACGAAAATCACTGGGTTTTAAAACCTCAAAATGCACAGGTTTGGCAGGGCGAATTCTTCAAATGGTTAGATGAAACTTTATAATCCATAAAAACAATATTAAAACAGCCGTAGATTTACATAATCTACGGCTGTTTTTCTTTGGAGACCTTACAATTATGTAACATAATGATTATTTTGCCACTTTCTAAAACAGATTTTTTTAGATAAATTGCAATGTTTTAATAATTCCGAAATTCCCAAATCTTTCAGCAAATATGGAGACCAAAAAAAGTTACACCGCAATCAAGGTTTTATTCAGCTACGTTGCATTATTGGCTTTGGTTGTCACCGTTGGATGGTTTCTTTATTCTGAAAATGTAGTTTACAACAAGCTGGAAGACAAGATTGCTTTAGAAAAAATAAAAATTCTTAGAGTCAGCAGATTGTATTCTAATGTTTATAAAACTGAAAGTTTAGCTCGACAAACCATTCAAAATAATTCTGAAAAAGATTTTAAAAATTATCTGATCGAAACCGATTCTCTTCGCAAACGTATCGATACTTTAAAGCAAGTTGTTACGACAGAATATCAAAAAACACTTTTGGATAGCGTTACTTATTTTTTGTCTGAAAAGACAGAAAACATCCAGCAATTAAGAGAAATTAAAAATAAAGCTGATGATGAAACCTCTGTAAATAATGCGATCGATGAAATCACAAAAATGGAATTTAACCTGAGAAAATTGGAGCTTCAGGATTTCACTAAAAACCCAAACCAGTTAGGAAGTTATCAGCGCGGCGTTTTACAGCGATATGTGGATTATTTAAATTCAAATATTCCAGACGATAGCACCAATACACTGAGCAAAAAAGCCTCTGATTCTATTTTGGCCAATTCTAAAAAACTTTTAAGTTCTGTAAAATTAAAAGCCGAAAAGAAGAAAGAATCTCTAAATTTTGAAGAAAACAAATTGCTTCAAAACGAAATAGCGATTTCGGATCAGCTTAGAAAAATACTTCGAATTATTGAGCGAGAAATTATCATCAATTCGATCAAAAGCAATTCATTAAAAGAAAAATCATTAAAAAGAGTCAACGAAATTGTGACAGCTTCTGCGGTTATCGGTTTGTTGCTGACGGTCTTTTTTTCGATTCTAATTGTGAGCGATTATTCCAAATCTCAATTGTATAAAAAACAGCTGGAAATTGCCAATTTCAAAACAAAAAACCTGCTTAAGAGTCGAGAACAATTGATTTCAACCGTAAGCCACGATTTAAAAACACCTTTGAGTACGATTGTAGGATATTCTGAACTTTTAGGAAATTCAGACATCAACACCAAGCAGTCTTATTTCGTTAAAAACATTAAAAACTCATCTGAATATATTTCACAGCTTGTTCAGGATTTATTGGATTTTTCGCAGATTGAAGCTGGAAAAATTTCGATAGAAAAAGTTCCGTTTTCATTACCAGAAATTATTGAAGATGTTGCCCGAAATATACAAACGGTTTACAAACAGAAAGATATTGATCTTATTATCAATATAGACGAGCAGTTTCAAAAACGCATTGTTGGTGATCCGTTTCGTTTAAAACAAATCTTGACCAACATTATCGGAAATGCTTATAAGTTTACCGAAGAAGGCCATATTCGAATTGCCGCTTACGCGAATGAAGATCAGTTTTTCACCATTTCGATTCAAGATACTGGAATCGGAATTGAAAAAGCCAATCAAAAATTGGTTTTTGAAGAATTTGCCCAAGCGAATGAAAGCATTGAAAAGAAATACGGAGGAACAGGTTTAGGTTTATCGATCTGCCAAAAGATTATTTCTATTTTGGGCGGTAATTTAACCTTAGAAAGCATCTTCGGAAAAGGAAGTACTTTCCTTATTCGACTGCCTTTATTATTTGATAATAGCCAAAATATTCCTGTAAACGAAATTAAACCAAAGACTGCAAAAAACAGTAAAAAACAAACTTTTATTGTTGTAGACGACGATATTAATCTTCTGAATTTAACGAGCGGTGTTTTAAAACAAGAACAGCATCAGGTGTTTTCGTTTACTAATCCTGCCAAAGCTTTAGAAACAATTAAAACCACTCCGTTTGATTTTGTAATTACCGATATTCAAATGCCCGAAATAGACGGATTTTTATTTTTAGAAAAACTTCGAGAACTTCCTGAAACCATTTTCAAAAATCAGCCTGTAATTGCATTGACAGGCCGTACCGATCTTGATCTTACTGTATATAAAAAGGCTGGTTTTACAACTGTTGTTAAAAAACCATATTCTCCAAAAATTTTACTAGAAACGATTCAGCATATTTTGGATCATGAAGAAGTGCCCATAACGGAATATACCGAGAATACAACACAAAATACTTCTCAAATATATTCTCTAGAAACCTTAAAGGATTTTCTGGGTCAGGACGAATCGGCTTTGAAAGAGGTTTTAAAGTCTTTTTTGGAAACCACTATAGAAAATTTAGGTTTTTTGAAAGTTGCCATTGAGGAACAAAATCATGACGAAATAAAATCTATCGCGCATCGTATTGCTCCAATGTTCAAACAAATTCAAGCGAATGAAATTGGAGATATTTTAAAAGATTTAGAAAAAGAAGATTTAAATACGATTGACATAAAGGCTACCTACGCCGATTTAAAAGAAAAAATAAAAGTCCTTTTTGAGGAATTGAAACAAGAAATTTAATCTTTAATGAAATTCATAAAAAAAGCAGTCTGTTTAGACTGCTTTTTTTATTCAATATTATATTGTTTCAATTTATTGTAAAGTGTTTTTCTGGTAATTTTCAGCAATTTTGCTGCTTCAGATTTATTATTCTGCGTTTTAGACAACGCATGTATGATCGTTTCTTTTTCATTTTCAGATAAAGAAAAAACTTCATTTGCTGGTGTCTGCTGTGTTTGAATCTGAAAAAATTCTGCTGGGAGAACATCGCTTTCAATAAAATCTCCTCGAGTTAAAAGCGTAGCACGTTTTACACAGTTTTGCAATTCTCGCAAGTTTCCAGGCCAGTTGTAATTCTGAAAAATAGAAACCACTTCTGGCGAAAATCCGATGACTTCTTTATGCAATTGCTGATTGGCTTTTTCTAAGAAATAATCGGCAAAAACCATTAAATCTTCACCACGATCTTTTAAAGATGGTGACTGAATCGAAAACTCGTTGATTCTATGGTATAAATCTTCTCTAAAATCGCCGTTTTTTACTGCCTCGCGCAAATCTTCGTTTGTAGCTGTAATAATGCGTATATCGACGTTTATTTCTTTATTGCTTCCTACGGGTTTAATTTTTCTTTCCTGAAGCGCTCTTAAAAGCTGAATTTGATTTTCGTAAGAAAGATTTCCAATTTCATCCAAAAATAAAGTTCCGCCATTTGCAGCTTCAAAATATCCTTTTTTATCGTTGATGGCTCCTGTGAAAGATCCTTTTAAATGTCCGAAAAATTCGCTAGCCGCCAATTCTTTCGGAATCGCACCGCAATCGACTGCAATAAAATTACTGTCTTTTCTTCTGCTTTGCTGATGAATGCTTTTTGCAATGATTTCTTTTCCTGTTCCGCTTTCTCCAATTATTAAAACCGACATATCGGTTGGACTTACCAGCTGAATGTGATCTAAAAGTTTTTTGGATGCAACAGAAATTCCTTTAACAAATTCATTTTCTCCTGATGGAGACTGCTTTTTTGCAGTCTTTTTTTCTTTTACAGGAGTTTCTTCTTCTTCCACTTTTGGCGCTTGAAGCGCATTGGTAATAACAAGAAGAACCTCATCTGGATTAAATGGTTTTGAAATATAATCTGCAGCACCGTTTTTGATGGCTTTTACCGCAGTGTTTACATCAGAATAGCCCGTCATCAAAATAACAGGAATATGAGGATGAGAATTTTTAAATTCAGACATAAGTCCGATACCGTCAGAATCAGGCAAGCGAAGATCTGTCAAAATCAAATCGAAAGATTCGTTTTTAACCGCTTCACGTGCTTCTGCTGCAGAGAAAGCTATCGTTACGTTGTACGCTTTTTTGATTAGAAATTTCTCTAATAATTTGCAAAACGCAATATCATCTTCTATCAGTAATATCTTCGGCATTTGGTTTGAGGGACTTTTTTGCTAAAATAACATTATTAAACTTGTTATTTCATAAATTTATGTAAAATATGTAAAAAAAAAGAGATTGCACGACGCAATCTCTTTTTCACCAAAAACATAAATCTAAATTCACCTAATTATATCTTCAACCAGTTACCATTGACATCTGAATAAACAGTAGCCTTCTGGTCTCCAACTGATATTTCGAGTTTATACTCTTTTTTTTCGTTTACAAATGCTTTCTCCAGTTTTGCTCCTGGATAAGCAGTCTGCAGAGCAGTTTTTACTGCTGCAGGAACAGCATCTGCCGTAACTTCAGTGTATTCTGACTGAACAGTTACAGTCGCTTTAGTGTTTTGAGAAACAGGCAATACATTGGCATGAATTGACATTGTTCCTAAAACTACCATAGCTAATAAGATTAGTTTTTTCATGATGCTGATTTTAAATTATTTTTTAATGATATTCCCAGAAGCATCTGTGAAAATAGTATACTTCTTGTCTCCACTTGAAATTTCAAGCTTAAACTCGTTTTTATCATTTTTATAAGCTTTCTCAAGCTTAGTATTTGGAAAAGATTTTTCAACTGTAGACTTGACAGCTGCCGGAACAGCATCTAAAGCAACTTCAGTATATCCATCCTGAACAAGTACTGATTGAGAAATCGAAATCGCTGGAAGAACTGTAGCGTTTACTGAAAGACTTCCTAAAACAATCGCTGCTGATAAGATTAACTTTTTCATAATATTTAGTGGTTTAAATTATTTTTTAAGGATTTTACCAGAAGCATCTGTATAAACGATCGATTTTTCGCCTCGAACGGTTATCTCAATTTTGTACTCCTTTTTATCATTAACCCATGCTTTTTCAAGCACTACACCAGGATAAGCGTCATCTAAACCTTTTTTTACGGCTGCCGGAACTCCGTCCACTTCTTTATATCCATCCTGATCATTTACTGTATGCACTATTGGAGTAGTTGCAACAGGGGTCTCTGCGTACATCGACAAACTGCCTAAAACAATTGCTGCCGATAAGATTAACTTTTTCATAGTAATAGTTTTTAAGGGTTAGACTTAATTATTTTTTAATCCAAGTACCATCTGCGTTAGCAAAAAGATTTCCTGTTTTGTCACCAACAGTAACTTCTAGTTTATATTCTGACTTTTCATTTTTGAATGCTTTAGTCAAAACTGCATCTGGATATGCTTTTTTAAGAGCGTCAGTTACCGCTGTTGGAACTTCTACTACTTTAATTTCTGTATATTCGTCTTGAATAGAAATTGTTTTAACGATTGTATTTGAAATTGGCGAAGTTGAAGCAAATGATGTTAAACCTCCCAAAACGATTGCGGCTGATAGAAATAAATTTTTCATGATAATTATATTTTAATGTAGTTAATTTGATTTTAGTATTCTTTATTTGAATTTTCATAATACGAATACTTTAGAATTTTGAATTATTTTTGAATCCAGGTTCCGTCTGCATTAGCAAAAAGATTTCCAACTTTGTCACCAACAGTAACATCAAGTTTGTACTCTGACTTTTCGTTTTTGTAAGCTTTAGTGATTACTGCAGTAGGATAAGCTTTTTTCAAAGATTCTGTAATTGCTGCTGGTAATTCTTCTAATTTAATTTCAGTGTATTCGTCTTCAATAGAAATCGTTTTTACGATTGTATTATTTACTTGTGTAGTTGAAGCGAATGAAGTTAAACCTCCTAAGACAATTGCGGCTGATAAAAATAAATTTTTCATAACGTATATATTTTAAATTAATAGTTGTTTACGCTTTAGATAATGAAATTATTATGCCGTAAAAGAAAAGAGCCGTGCCAAAGATCATAAAAACCTGTTTTTAAAGGCTTTAAGTCAAATATAGCAAAAAAAGATAAAACTTAAAAGGTGTGTAAAAGAGAAAAGAAGTGTGTAATAAGTAAACACTTTAAGTGTAACCTTGGCTGAAATTCCAAATTCCAATTGCAAGCTTAGGAAATTCCAATTTTTTAAATCCCAAATCCCAATGTGATCAAGATATAAGATCTAAAATTTTAAATAGCTCATCTCTAGTTTGGAATAGCGAACAGGCGAAGCAATTTAAAAAATTGGAATTTAATTTAAGAGGAAGTATATAAAAAAGAAAGGCTGTCAAAATTGACAGCCTTTAATATTATTCCTCGATAGATTTCATTTTAAATGTATCCATAAATGCAGTTGTATAATCTCCTGCAATATATTGTGGATCATCCATTAATTGTCTGTGGAAAGGTATTGTAGTTTTCACACCTTCGATTACGAACTCATCCAAAGCTCTACGCATTTTGCTGATAGCTTCTTCACGAGACTGCGCTGTTGTAATTAACTTAGCAATCATAGAATCGTAATTTGGCGGAATGCTATATCCTGAGTATACGTGAGTATCTAAACGTACTCCGTGTCCTCCTGGCATATGAAGCGTAGTAATTTTTCCTGGTGAAGGACGAAAATCGTTATATGGATCTTCAGCATTAATACGGCATTCTATAGCGTGTAATTGTGGAAGGTAGTTTTTACCTGAAATCGGAATTCCAGCAGCAACCATAATTTGCTCACGGATCAAATCATAATCAATAACTTGTTCTGTAATCGGATGCTCTACTTGAATACGAGTATTCATTTCCATGAAGTAGAAGTTTCTGTGTTTGTCTACTAAAAACTCTACTGTTCCAGCTCCTTCGTATTTAATGAATTCAGCAGCTTTTACAGCAGCTTCTCCCATTCTTGCACGAAGTTCGTCTGTCATGAAAGGTGAAGGTGTTTCTTCAGTAAGTTTTTGGTGACGACGCTGTACAGAACAATCTCTTTCAGAAAGGTGACAAGCTTTTCCGTATGCATCTCCAACAACTTGAATTTCGATATGACGTGGTTCTTCGATAAGTTTTTCCATGTACATTCCGTCATTTCCAAACGCAGCAGCAGCTTCCTGACGTGCACTTTCCCAAGCTTTTAAAAGCTCTTCTTCTTTCCAGATGGCACGCATTCCTTTACCACCACCACCAGCAGTAGCTTTCATCATAACTGGATATCCAATTTCTGCTGCTGTTTTTTGTGCATGTTCGTAAGATTCTAATAATCCATCTGAACCTGGTACACAAGGAACTCCTGCTGCTTTCATTGTAGCTTTTGCAGAAGCTTTATCTCCCATACGGTCGATCATTTCTGGAGCAGCACCGATAAATTTAATTCCGTGCTCTTGACAGATTTTTGAGAATTTAGCATTCTCAGAAAGAAATCCATAACCTGGGTGAATTGCATCTGCATTTGTAATTTCAGCAGCTGCAATAATATTTGACATTTTCAAATACGATAAGTTACTCGGAGGAGGGCCAATACAAACCGCTTCGTCAGCAAATTTAACATGTAAACTTTCTGCGTCGGCTGTAGAGTAAACTGCAACAGTTTTGATTCCCATTTCCTTACATGTACGAATTACACGTAGTGCAATTTCTCCTCTATTCGCAATTAATATTTTTTTAAACATCTTATTTTAATTAATTAGACAATTTGATAATTAGATAATTTTAGATGGTTAACAAAATTGCTTCGAACCATTCTAAAATCTAAAATCTAAAATCTAAATTTATTTATGATGGATCTACTAAGAATAAAGGTTGGTCAAATTCTACTGGAGACATATCGTCTACAAGAATTTTTACAATTTTACCAGAAACTTCAGATTCGATTTCGTTGAATAATTTCATTGCTTCAATTACACAAAGAACATCCCCTTTAGAAACTGTGCTTCCAACTTCTGTGAAAACTGGTTTGTCTGGAGATGGTTTTCTATAGAATGTTCCAATGATTGGAGATTTTATAGTAATATATTTAGAATCGTTAGCTGCTGCTGGAGCTTCTGGAGTTACACTTACAACTGTTGGAGCTGTAACTTGTGGAACTGCCGCTTGAGGTAAAGCTGCCTGAGCTGGTAATTGCTGTACGTAAGTTGCCTCTGTTACATTTGTTTCTAAAGTTGTTCTGATCGTGATTTTTACATCATCCATTTCTAACTTCACTTCTGCAACGCCCGAATTTGCAACAAATTTGATTAGGTTTTGAATTTCTTTTAAATCCATAATGATTCGTTTTTAGTTTTAATTTATTTTGTATCGTAAGCCCATTTTAAATAGATAGATCCCCAAGTGAATCCTCCACCAAAAGCGGCAAAGATAACATTATCTCCTTTTTTAAGCTTATTTTCAAAATCAGCTAATACTAATGGTAAAGTTCCAGAAGTAGTATTACCATATCTTTCGATGTTTACCAAAACTTTAGAATCGTCCAATTCTAATCTTCCGGCAGTAGCATCAATAATACGTTTATTAGCTTGGTGTGGCACTAACCAGTCAACATCTTGATTTGTCAAATTATTTCGTTGCAAAATCAATTCGCTAGCATCTGCCATATTAGTTACAGCATATTTGAAAACAGTTTTACCGTCTTGCATAATATTGTGCTGTCTATTTTTTACAGTATCTTCTGAAGGCGGAATCAAAGAACCTCCTGCAGGAATTTTAAGAAAATCGCGTCCTACACCGTCGCTTCTTAAATATTCATCCTGTAAACCAAGACCTTCATAATTTGGCTCAAAAAGAACTGCACCAGCCCCATCTCCAAAAATAATACAAGTTGCTCTATCTGTATAATCTACAATTGATGACATTTTATCTGCACCAATTAAAAGTACTTTTTTGTAACGTCCTGACTGAACATAAGCCGCAGCAGTAGACATTCCGTATAAGAAACTTGAGCATGCAGCTTGCAAATCGTATGCAAATGCATTTGTCGCTCCAATTTCTGTTGCAACAAATACTCCTGTAGAAGCCACCATCATATCTGGTGTTGCAGTTGCCATTATAATCATATCAATCTCAAGCGGATCAATATTTGCTTTTGCAATTAAATCCTGTGCTGCTTTTATCGCAAGGTACGACGTACCTTTATCAGCATCTTTAAGAATTCTTCTTTCTTTAATTCCTGTTCGAGTGGTAATCCACTCATCATTGGTATCAACCATTGTTTCTAGTACTTTGTTCGAAAGAACGAAGTCAGGAACATAAGCTCCAACAGCGGTAATTGCGGCTGTGATTGTATTCATTATATTCTATTATTTTCTTTTCAAATTATGATTAATTTGAAAAATTTTTAAAAGACTTGAAAATTACAAAAAAAAACGTAACGAATTTGTCTATATTTTCCTAAAAAACGAAAATTATGACCAACAAAAAAAACTCTCACTATGTGAGAGTTCTAGTATAATTTACAAAAACGTATTAAGCAACCGCTTCAGATTTATCGATAACAACTTGCCCTCTGTAGTACATTTTACCTTCATGCCAGTAAGCTCTGTGGTATAAATGCGCCTCACCTGTAATAGGACATGTAGCGATTTGAGCTACAGTAGCTTTATAATGTGTTCTTCTCTTATCTCTTCTTGTTTTCGAGGTTTTTCTCTTAGGATGTGCCATTTTACTATATTATTTATCCGTTAATAGTTTCTTTAATTTTTCCCAACGCGGGTCAATATCTTCTTCTTTATTACTCTCTTCCTTTTGTTCTTTTACACTTAATTCATTTAGTTTTATTAAAGTTTCTGTCTGTAGACTTCCATCTTTAACACCTGGATGAATTCTTTTTTGAGGTACTGAAAGCGCGATCATTTCATAAATATACTGCGCAACATCTATCTCGTGTTCACCATGTGGTAAAATCAATAATTCTTCGTTATCATTATTAAATTCATCTCCAAAGCGAACTATTAACTTCATTTTCCCTTTTATAGGTAAATCAAAATCTTCGCCTGTTAGATCACAAGGCACGTTTACGGTTCCTTTGTGTTTGAATTCTAACTCTAACATTGTACTTTTTTTATCAAAAAGCAAATTGACTTTAATGTCTGAACTTTGAAACTCATCGTATTCAAAATTCTTAAAGAACTCGTTATTTATCTGATACTCAAAATGGTGTTTTCCTAGTTTTAATCCTACGAAAGGAATTAAAAATTCTTTTGTTTTGCTCATTTCAACATCAATTTGATCAATTCAACTCTAAAACTAGATATCTGAATTGGGGTGCAAAGATATAAAATTATTATAAATCTAATAATCTTATTCACCTTTTTTTGTTTATAACTGTTTTTCTTTTATTTTAAGAGGTTTTTGGCTAATCTCCTCATACTGATTACGCGAGCGAAAAATATCGATTGCAAGATAGACTGCTTCTTTAAAAGAATTGTAATCTGCCATATCTTTCCCAGCAATATCGTAAGCTGTGCCATGATCTGGAGAAGTTCTAACTCTATTTAAACCTGCTGTATAATTAACTCCTTTACCAAAAGATAAAGTTTTAAATGGAATTAATCCTTGATCGTGATACATGGCTACAATAGCATCATATTTTTCATATTGACCGCTTCCAAAAAAACCATCTGCCGGAAAAGGACCAAAAACCATTGTTCCTGCTTCAAATATTTTTTTCAAAACAGGTTTCAAAATCAAATCATCTTCTTTACCAATTACACCGCCATCACCTGCATGTGGATTCAACCCTAAAACTGCAATTTTTGGCTTTACGATGCTAAAATCCTGAACCAAAGATTTTCTGACTGTTTCTATTTTTTTTGCAATTAATTCTTCTGTCAAATGTGAAGCAACTTCGTTAAGAGGCACATGATCGGTAATTAAACCTACTCTTAAATTATCCTGCACCATCATCATTAGTGCATCGCCTTCTAATTGCTGATCTAAATAATCTGTATGTCCAGGAAATTTAAAATCCTCAGACTGTATATTGTATTTATTAATAGGAGCCGTAACCAAAACATCAATTTCGCCATCTTTCAAAGCTTTTGTTGCTGCTGTAAAAGATTTAATCGCATACTCTCCTATTTTAGAATCATTAACTCCAAAATTCAGATCAACTCCTTCTCTCCAAAGATTTAAGACATTTACTTTTCCAGGTATAACCTGATCCAATTTGTCAACTCCGTGAAATTGGACTGTCGATGTAAAGCTTTTTCTAACGAATGAAAGAATTTTAGCATTTGCAAAAATAACCGGCGTACACAATTCCAACATACGAGAATCTTCGAATGTCTTAAGTATAACTTCGCTTCCAATACCGTTTAAATCTCCCACTGAAATTCCAACAATTATATTTTCTGCTTTTTTATTCATGAGCTCAGTTTATTTATTACTAATTTTGATGTGCAAATTTAGTAAAATAAAACCACAATGTTCACAGGAATTATAGAAACACTCGGCAGGATTCACGAAATTCAAAAAGACCAAAACAATCTTCATATAACAGTTGACTCTTCAATTACACATGAATTAAAAATAGACCAAAGCGTTTCGCATAACGGAATATGCCTTACAGTTGTTGCCATAAAAGAATCTTTTTATACGGTAACCGCAATTGACGAAACCATCTTGAAAACCAATATTGGAGATTGGAAAACTGGCGATATTGTAAATCTGGAAAGAGGAATGAAGCTTGGCGACCGCTTAGACGGACATATTGTACAAGGTCACGTAGATCAAACAGGCACTTGCATCAAAATTGAAGAAGCAAATGGAAGCTGGAACTACACTTTTGAATACGATAAAAACTTAAACAATATTACAATCGAAAAAGGTTCGATTACAGTAAATGGTGTGAGTCTTACAGTTGTAAATTCGAAAACAAATGAGTTTAGTGTCTCAATTATTCCGTACACTTACGAACACACTAATTTTAAAGATTTCAAAGTTAGCACAAAAATCAACCTTGAGTTTGATGTAGTTGGAAAATACATTTCTCGCCTTTATTCAATCAACAAATAAAGTTTTGCTATTTTCTACAAAAAAAGCTTCAATTTAAATTGAAGCTTTTTTTGTTTGATTTTTTTTATATATTACTACGACCCCTAAAATTAAGCCAGAAGTTAAAAGAAAAACTATATTTTCATCTATTGGAAACTGCTCAGGACATCCGAAGCAAGGTTCATCTTCTATAGTCATCTCACCTGCGTTACTCGTACTCTGCACATTCCCAGGAGGAGGCAGATTCTTCGGCGCAGCCAATAAAACATTTAAAAACAATAAGGCAATTACTAAAAATGGGGCTTTTAGATTTTTCATAAATTCAAGCGATTGCAAATCAGCAACTCTAGATAATTATTGATAAATATTCTTCTGTAGAAATTTCGCACAAACGCATTTCTACTTCCAAAATCTTGGACAAAAGTATAAGTTTTTTGCACAAAATCAACTTTTAAACCAAAAAACACAAAACAAATTTTAACATTTTTTTTCAAAATTCTGCTAATCCTTTTCAGAAAACGCTCTAGAGAACAATCAGTCTTTTTTGCTATTATTTATAAGACTTATAAGCTTATAAGAATTTCCTGATTTTAGCCGAATTTGATTTTTTACTATGAGAAAAAAAATCCTGTTACTAAAAATTTACGTCAAAAAAAGAAGTTTGGATTCAACTCTAATTACTTTTAAGAGAATGTTTTCAAATTAATATATTTGTACAGTTAAATTTGGGCTTTCAAATTCAAATCTATTTCCAAAACCTCTAATCAAGCAAATGAAAAACCAATATACAGTCGGAAGTTTATACGCAGGCGTCGGCGGTATTTGTTTGGGTTTTGAAAATGCGGGGTTCAAATTAGAATGGGCGAATGAATTTGATAAAAAAGCTTGCGTTACTTACAGGAACAATTTCGAGCACTCTCTTATTGAGGGTGATGTAATGGAATTGGATGTAAAAAAACTCAACAAAATTGATATTCTTACTGCCGGATTTCCATGCCAACCTTTCTCTCTTGCTGGCCATAGAAAAGGTTTTAAAGACAGTAGAGGAAATCATTTCTTTAAAATATTGGATTTTATTGACGAAATGAGGCCAAAAGTGGTATTTCTTGAAAATGTGAAAAATCTAAAAGGTCACGACAAAGGAAATACCATGAAAGTAATTCAGCGTGAAATCAAAAAACGGAATTATACTTTTGACAGCGCTATTTTGAACACCAAAAATTTCGGGAACATTCCGCACAATCGAGAGCGAATTTTCATGATTGCTTTCGATAAGGACTTCGTAAAAAAAGGCTTTAAATTTAATTTCCCAGAAAAAGAAGAATTAACAAAAAAGGTTGCCGATTTAATCACAAAAGAAAAAGTCGACAAAAAGTTCTATTACACCGAAGATAAATATATGTACAACATGCTCAAAGAAACTGTTGTGCGCGAAGACCGAATTTATCAGTTTAGAAGACAATATGTACGAGAAAATAAAAAAGAAGTCTGCCCTACTTTAACCGCCAATATGGGAACTGGCGGCCACAATGTTCCAATTATTACAACCGAATTTGGCTTTAGAAAACTAACTCCAAGAGAATGTTTTCGTTTTCAAGGTTTTCCAGACCATTATAAACTACCTAAAATTTCGAATTCTAGTCTTTACAAACAAGCTGGAAATTCGGTAAGTATGCCCGTGATACAGAGACTCGCTTCCGAAATTTTCAAATGCCTAGAAAAAGCCGAAGCTAGAAAATTAAAAACTGAAAAAGTTTAAATACTTAAAAGCATTATTGTTCCTTCAATTTTTGCCAAACAAACTTCGAGATTCTTTTCTATCTCTTTGCTCCAAAACCTTAAAACTGTCCAATTTTCAGAAACCAGAAAATTGTTGACTTCATCATCTCTTTGAATATTTCTTTCAATTTTAGGAATCCAATATTCCCGATTTGTTTTAATCCTCATTTGCTCCGTTTCCCAATCTTTTCCGTGAAAAAATTCACTATCCACAAAAATGGCCAATTTATATTTGGCAAAAGTAAGATCTGGCCTTCCAAATATCTTTTTGTTATTCTTTCGATACCTGTGACCCAATTTCCATAAAGCTTTAGCAAGCCTTACTTCGCCTTTTGTAGCAGTGCTTTTTATCGCCTGCATAGTTTTCCTCCTCTGTTCGGGAGTTAATCTATCCATCTTAAGATTAAATTTGTTTCGGATGGATAAAGTTAAGAGATTTTATAGAAAGGAAAGTTTAATTTTTGATGCAGAATATTTCAAATTTCACATCCTAAAAAGTATTGAAAAACAAAAAAGCCTCTACATTTCTGTAAAGGCTTTCTATTCTAAAGAAGTGGTCCCACCTGGGCTCGAACCAGGGACCACCTGATTATGAGTCAGGTGCTCTAACCAGCTGAGCTATAGGACCGGTTTAGAGGATGCAATATTACTACTATTTTTCATTCACTCCAAATATTTTAAGACATCATTTTAATTTAATTTTAAAAGTTTCTTCGAATCTCAAAAACGAAATTGATTTTCAACCTCTTATTCAAAAATTAAAATCACTTTTTTTTATTTAATTTCTTGGCAAAGCTCCATCAAAACGCCATTTGTGTTCTTCGGATGAAGAAAAACAACCAATTTATTATCGGCGCCTTTCTTTGGAACTTCGTTAATCAAGACAAAACCTTCGTTTTTTAAGCGAACAATTTCTGCTTCGATATCATCAACGTCAAAAGCGATATGATGAATCCCTTCTCCTTTTTTCTCCAAAAATTTAGCAATCGGACTTTCGGGATTTGTCGCAACCAAAAGCTCAATTTTGTTATTTCCTGTTTGAAAAAAAGACGTTAAGACACCTTCGCTTTCTACGGCTTCCATTTTATAAGACGGAACACCAAGCATTTTTTCGAACAAAATATTGGCATCATCCATATTTTTTACTGCAATCCCGATATGTTCTATTTTGTTTACCATCTTTTTCGGTTTATTGATTTGTGTACGTATTAAAATAACCGCATTCGGCAATTACGTCCTGATAATATTTCGTATCCGAATAGTCTTTTCTTAAAGCTTTGAATGAGTTCCAAGCAATAAAATTAACTTTATCATCTTGAATTTGCCAATAACTGTTTATTGCACTGTATTTTTTATTGTAATAATCGTTTCGTTCGCATTTCGAAATCAAGTACAGACATTTTGCTTTTTGTTCTTTGTTTGAAGCAGCTTCAAAAGCTTTCTGATAATACATTTTAGAAACCGAATTATTGGTAATCATTTCTTTCATCGAATCTCTAAACGAATACGGACTTGAACCGTAACCTACAATACTGATTTCGTAAAAAGTTCTTCCATTTCCAAAATGAGAGATATTATAAAATGCATTTCCTAGCAAAAGACTATTGGTATAAACATCTTCTTTTTGCGCTAGTTTATCCTGCATTTCTTTAATTGTATTTAGAAAATCTAACTGTGTATATTTTCTTTTCTGATACGCCGCATGCTCGCAATCATGGCAATCTTTGATGTTTCCGTTAAACGGATTTCCTAAGAATTTATAATACTGAACAGAATCGGTTTGCTGCATAAAGGCAATTGCTTCTGGAATCTTGTTTTTGAAAGTCGCCTGAACTGCCTGAAACTGATTAATATCTTTCAGCTTCAAACTATAAATTCCTGCTCCGATTTTCTCAATTTCCGACTTATTAGATTTTTCTAAGAAAGATTTTATCGCCAACAAATTCTTTTCGTTGTCATAAAAAGCATTTCCGTCATTCCAATAACTATAACGCGATTCACCATAAATCTCAGCCATCACAAAATTGCCGCTTTCTTTATACAAATGCGACAAATAGCTTCTGCTCCACGAAGAAGCATTTTGATAACGAAATTCCTCTCCTTTATAATTTTTAGGAAGCTCGTAATACAGCCAATTCAAATCGGCAAGAATTGTTTTTTCATTTTTATCTGTCAGCTTATCAATCTTGCTTAAATTATTTACAAAACGCAATAAACGAAGCTGCATTCCAGCCAATTGTGTTTTTGGAAGGTTTTTTTCTGCTTTAGCATAATTTTTATCTGCATTAGCATAATCCCCCTTTAAAGTTTGAAGATATCCAAGTGCCATGTCCCACAAATAGGGTTTATCGGTATTTCCTGCCGCAGAAATTTTTGCAATTAAATCAATAGAGCTATTATCAACTTTTGCTTTGTTTTCTGTTTTATTTTCTGCAACTGTCTGCGGTTTTGGTTTCTGATTTTCTCCTTGCCCGTCCAGCTGAAACGAATTATTTATTTTTTGCTCTAGCGAATTAACCAATCTTGTCCCGAGATAATTTAAATGTTCACTCTTCGGATCTAATTCGTAGATTTTTTCAATTGCCTGTTTTTCATCTTTATAATAGCCGTGAATTGCCCAAAGCGCCGCTTTTTCTTTATTATTTTTTGCCATCGCCAAAGCTTTAGCCCAATCTGATTCATTTTTTGGATGAAAACTGTAAGCCGTCACAACTCGTAATTCTGGACATTTATCAAAAACTTGAGCATATAAATAGTTCGAAGTCGCATATTTTTTCTGCTTGAAATTAATTCCCGCAACATACGCCAAAGCGCGATAATATAAAGTGTTTTTTGCAACTGAGCTTTCCGTTTTATTAAAAAAGTCAATTGCTTTTTGCTTATCATTACTATAAAAACGCGCTTTCATAGTCAAGAACCAATATCTGTTTTTCAAAAACGGATCAGACAGCGTGTTGTAGACATTTTCTATTGACTGAATCATTTTGGCATCATTGAACGTTTTGGCCACCACGGGATCGTAACTCCAATAATCTTCTCCAATAGAAACGGTTTCTATTTTCTGTGCCAAATACAAAAATTCGACAAAGTTTTTAACTTTCTCATCTTTCAAATTAAGCTTTTTGCCCCATTTCTGAGAGCTTTTATTTTCCTTTTTTGTTTTATAAAAAACATGCAAATCGGTTATTTCTTCTTTGTTTTTGATCACATTTTTTTCATCAGAATAATATCTAGGCTTTTCGTCACCAATCAAAAAATAATTAACTGTTGTTGTATCGGCTTTTCCTTTTAAGTAATCTGCCCAATCCGACTTTATGTTTTTATTAAAACGAGAATTGTGCTGAGTGTCAAAACCAATTCCGTAGAAAATTCCGCCTGACAAAAACAATGGCGAATACGATTTATCAGCAAAAGTTTCTGGAGTAAAATTTGAATTATAAGATCCTAAATAGTCCCAATCTCCATCTGCACAGGCGTATATTCCGATTGCAGAAAGCAAAACGGCACTAGAAACAAGAAATAACTTGCTCAAAAATATTCTTTTCATAATTATTTAAATTGAATTCGTCTAAATCGTAAAATATAATTTCGTTTGGCTTTTCCACAAGATTATCTTGCAAATCTTCTGCCATTTCTTTTAAATCTTCTGTTTTAATTTCTTCTATTTTTAAGAGATCATTTTCTTCATAAAAAACACCATTTTTATAATTGGCCTTTTTTACTCTGAAAAAAATTGGACTTATTTTTTCAAAATTAGAATCTTTTTCTAATGCTACACTGTTCATTTTAGAACGTAGTCCGATCACTTTATTGTTTCTAATATGAACTCCCCACGAATAAATTGGGAACGCAAAATCAAGATGTAGCGGATATCTTTTCAAACTTTTAAGATATCGTGCTGCTACTTTTTTATCATAAATAGAATTTAGCGAATCGGGCGCAATCGATCCCATATTATAATACATCAAAACTCCTGAATCCACATTTGGAATTTTCGTTTTTTTGAAGTATTTCACTTGATGCAATCGAATTGTAGCTGAAAGTTTCTTCTTCGAAAGCTTTTTAAAAACCTCTATAAATTTCAAATAATTCCCTTTACTTTTTAATGTCCAATCGCAATCAATTTGAATTTCCTGACACGAAATTTGATTTTTGGAATTGATCTGTTCTATAAAATCAAAAGTTTTCTGAGCCAAATCATTCACATCGAGATGAGGCTGCAACATAACTTTGTTCTGGATAAAAACAACTGGAACAATAATATATTCTTTTGGATTTTCTAAAAACCGAACAGGACTCACAGGAATTGGAAAGTTTGATTCTGGATGAAGTCCGATATCAAAATATCTCACATAAAGTTTCTGGACGTTATTTTCATTCAAAACTTCTCTTTCTGTTTTTGAGAATTTAAATATCGTTTTCCAGTAATAAAAGGAGATTACAGGTTTTTCGCTTTTAGTGCAAGACAACATTAAAAAGAGAAACAAAACTGGAAAAATTCGTTTGAACAAAACTTAGAAGATTACATTTTAATTCAAAAGTAAGAAATTATGCCGTTTTAAAATACTCGAAAGGTTAAAATTTTAGAAGAATTCCAAAAGTTCGAAATCCTAATAATTGCCCAAAAAATTTCAATTAAAGCAAATATAATTGTTATTTTGTGCAATCAAATTGAAAAACCGTTATGTTGAAAAACACTTTAAAATATATTGCCTTTATAATTTTAATATCAATGATAAGCTGCGCTAAGCGAGGCAGTATTACCGGCGGTTTAAAAGATACATTAGCTCCCGTTTTGGTCTCTAGTTTTCCCGAAAATTATTCTACAGATTTTAAAGGAAATACGATCCTTTTAAATTTCGACGAATATGTCAAGCTTAAAAACACCAATAAACAGCTGATTATTTCTCCTCCTTTAAAAAATGAACCTTTAATCACGCCTTCAACGGTGAGTAAATTTTTAAAGATTGAAATTCGAGATACCTTACAGCCAAATACCACTTATAGTTTTAATTTTGGACAAGCGATTACTGACAATAATGAAGGAAATGCTTTAAACCAATTTAAATATATTTTCTCTACAGGATCACACATTGACTCGCTTAAATTAAACGGAAGAATTAAAGATTCTTACGGAAAATATGTCGATAATTTCGTTTCTGTAATGCTATATGAAATAAATGACAAATACAAAGATTCTACTATTTACAAAGAATTTCCGCGCTACATTACCAACACTTTGGATAGTATGCGAACTTTCCAATTCGAAAATTTAAAAGAAGGAAAATATCTTTTAGTGGCTTTAAAAGACAAAGGATCAAACAATAAATTTAATCCGAAAGATGATAAAATCGGTTTCTTAAAAAACTACATCACTATTCCGACAGATACTGTTTATGAATTAGAATTATTTAAAGAAACATTGCCATTAAAAACGTTCAAACCTATTCAAGCCTCTGGAAACCGTTTGTATCTTCCGTATGACGGAAAACAGAATTTCAAAAATTCAAAACCAAAAATTGTTCTTAAAAACGGCGATGAAGTTCTAGAAACTATTATAACGCAATTCCCTAAAAAAGATTCACTTCAGGTCTGGTACAAACCTTTAAAGGCCGATTCATTATCTATGGAAGTGGAGAAAGGGAGCTACAACAAAAAGTTTTCTTTTAAAATTAAAGCTTTGAAAAAAGACACCCTAAATATTAAGGCGGTACAAAACGGCCAAATTAATTTTAGAGAACGTTTTACATTGGAAACCGAAACCCCATTGGTGAAATTTGACAAGTCTAAAATCAATTTGGTGAATAAAGATTCCGTTGCCGTTCCTTACACAACAGAATATGATGAATTTGACCAAAAACTGTATATCGATTTCAAAAAAGAACCTTTAGAAAAATACAATTTCACTTTCTTACCAGGCGCTTTGACTGATTTTTATGAAAAGACAAATGATACTTTATCGTATAAACTCAACACTAAAGAATATGCCGATTACGGAAATATTATCTTGAATTTAAAAAATGTAAAACGTTTTCCTATTATTGTTGAATTGACCAATAAAAAAGGAGATGTTGTTTTGGCTGAAGGCTATTCTGAAGGCGCAACCACATTAGAATTCAATCTACTCCAACCTGACCTTTTTACCGTGCGTGTTATTTACGATGACAACAAAAACAAACAATATGACACTGGTAGTTTCTTAGAGAAGAAATATGCCGAAGAAGTATTCTACAATCAGCAAGAGTTTGATGTGCGCGCCAATTGGGATCGGAACGAAACAATCGATTTGAGTATTCCGTTTAATCCAGAAGTCGAGAAAAAACAAGACGATAAAAAGAAAAAAGAAGCAGAAAAGAAACGAAAAGCGTTTTAAAGTTTAATTTCAAACTGATCTTTATCGCTTAAAAAATCCAGTTTTTTACGCGTTTCATACATGGTGTTTTTGTCCAATTCTATGACAAAGACACCATTTTTTTCTTGTGGCTCTAAAATATAATTGCCTAAAAAATCTATTGCCTGCGAGTGCCCCACATGTTCATAATCGTGAGCATCGTTTCCAATTCTATTTACTCCAACAACATAAGAAAGATTTTCTATGGCGCGGGCTTTTAGTAAAGTATCCCAAGCGTTGGTGCGCACTTTTGGCCAATTGGCAACATATAGAATAAGGTCGTAATTTTCTACATTTCGAGCAAAAACCGGAAATCTCAAATCGTAACAAATCTGAAGACAAATTTTCCAGTCTAGATAATCAACAATAACTTTTTGGTTTCCTCGTGTATAAACTTTGTCTTCGCCGGCTAGAGAAAATGAATGCCTTTTATCATAATATTGAATTTCGCCAGACGGAAAAACAAAAAGCATTCGATTGTAATATTTTCCATTTTCTGTAATGACAATGCTTCCTGTTATAGCAGTATTTTTCTGTTTTGCTTTTAATTTCATCCAAGCAATCGTTTCTCCTTGCATTGTTTCTGCAACTTCAGAAGCATTCATTGTAAATCCGGTAGAAAACATTTCTGGAAGTACAATCAGATTTACGTCCGACTCGATTTCATTAATTTTTGAATCAAAATTCTCTCGGTTTTTATCGGCGTTCTGCCAAAAAAGATCGGTTTGGATTAAAGCAATTTTCATTTTTATAATTTTATATAAAGGTAGAAAACATCAGTGTATACTTCATTTATTACTCCATAATTTTAACACTTGGATTGCAAAAAAAATGCAGTTTTTGCAAAAAAAATGCGATACTTGAAATTATTTTATATATTTGAATTTCCAACCACAATTACAACTAACTAAAAACCAACCACAAACCATGAGCATTCTTATACTCACAGCTTGCATTATTTTCTTGATTTTACAGATTGCTTGGTTTAAAATTAATCCGTTTATAGCCTTTATTATTACTTCGCTTTTAGCAGCACTTTTCCTTGGATTGCCAATTGAGAACATTTCCCCTGTTCTTCAAAAAGGCCTTGGCGAAATGTTAGGCTCCATTACTTTAATTATCGTTTTCGGAACTTGTATCGGAAAACTCGCTGTCTCTTCTGGAGCAGCAAATGTAATTGCCAAAACCGTTATGAGCTGGACAGGTAGAAAATATGTTCGCTTGGGTTTAATGATTACCGGATTCATAATTGGAATTCCGCTTTTTTACAGTGTTGGGTTTGTGCTATTAGTTCCGCTGATATTCTCTGTAGCACATCAATTCAAATTATCAAAAGTATATTTAGGAATTCCTATGCTGGCGTCACTTTCTGTAGCGCATGGTTTTCTTCCGCCGCATCCTTCGCCAATGGCATTGAGCAGTATTCTAAAAGCAGACATTGGACTTGTACTAATTTATGGAATTATAATCGCGATTCCAACCATTTTAATTGCTGGTTTACGGTTTTCAACTCTATTTAAGAATATTAAAACCGAATCGGAACATGAAATTTTAAATGTAGAAGAAGTAAAAAATGAAGGCAAATTGCCAAGCTTTGGCTTAAGTTTATTTTCTGCCCTATTTCCCGTTTTTGGATTGACAATTACATCTTTGCTTCCTTTAATTTCAGATAATGAAAAACTGATTGCAATCTGCAAAATTATCGGAGATCCAAGTATGATAATGCTTTTATCGCTTTTGCTCTGCACCTATACGTTAGGAATTAGAATGAACAGAACAATGTCTTCTGTAATGGATGATTACACGCAAGCCATCAAAGATGTTGCTTTGATTGTTTTGATTGTTGGTGGCGCCGGCTGTTTAAAAGAAGTAATGATTGTAAGCGGTGTAAACGAAACCATTGTTTCGACTTTAAACCAAGTAAATATTCATCCGTATTTATTGGCTTGGATGATGGCTGCCATTATTCGCGTCTGCGTTGGTTCTGCAACTGCGGCTGGTTTAATGACCGCGAGTGTTTTAGTACCTTTATTACAAATTAACGATCTTGACCCTAATCTCTTTGTACTTTCTGTCGGAGCAGGAAGTTTAATGTGTTCGCACGTAAACGATCCGAGTTTCTGGATGTTCAAAGAATATTTCAATATTAGTCTAAAAGACACTTTTAGATCCTGGACAGTAATGGAATCTCTAGTTTCTGTTTTAGGAATTGTATTTATATTTATTTTAAACGCTTTAATACATTAAAATCATGAGTTTAAATCCGCAAGAAAAATTCGAAAGTCTAGGTTTGTCACTTCCTCCTGCTCCACAGCCGTTAGGAATATACAAACCGTATTTGGTAGACGGAAAATATTTGTATTTGTCTGGACACGGACCTGTTCAAGACGATAAATCTTTAATTATCGGCAGAATCGGAGAAGATATGGATATCGAAGCTGGAAAATTGGCAGCAAGACAAGTAGGCTTAACAATGCTTTCAACAATCGTTACCAATTTTGGAAGTCTGAGTAAAATAAAAAGAGTAATCAAAGTTCTAGGAATGGTAAACTGTACTTCAGATTTTCTTAAACATCCTTATGTAATAAATGGTTGCAGCGAATTATTTGCAGAAGTTTGGGGACAAGAAAACGGAATTGGCGTGAGAAGTGCAGTAGGTTTCGGATCGCTTCCTGATAATATTCCCGTTGAAGTTGAAGCGCTTTTTGAATTGTACTAAAAGCCTTTTATATAGCCACGAATTACACAAATTACACGAATTTAATTTGCGGAAATTTTGTGCAATTGCTTCGCCTGTTCGCTATCCCTCGGGTTGTGGTTAAAAAAAATAAAAATACACATAATTACTATGTGTATTTAAACAAGTAAAACGCCTTTTTCAACACAAATAAAAACTATGATTCTATGTGTTGAAAAAATACAACCACAAATTGCACAATTTAATTACTGGAAATTCGCGCAATTCGTGGCAAAAAATTAAGATTTATGCAGAAGAACTGGTGGAAAATAAACTCCGAAACTTTAATAGACACTCCTTTTCTGGCGGTGTATGAAGATCGCGTGCGACAGAATATCGAAAAGCTGATTTCTTATGTAAAAGGCGATACGCAAAAACTTCGTCCGCATATTAAAACACATAAAAACGGTGAGATTCTGGAATTGTTCAAAATTTACAACATTAAAAAAGTAAAATGCGCCACAATTGCAGAAGCAGAATTGGCCGCAATTCATCAAATTCCCGATATTCTTCTTTCTTATCAGCCCGTCGGATTAAAAGCCGAAAGATATTTTTCATTACTAAAAAAACATCCTGATCTGCATTTTTCTACAATTGTAGATAATCTAGAAACCGCTAATAATTTAAACGCTTTCGCGAAAGAAAATCAGCTGATCTTAAGCCTCTATTTAGATTTGAATACCGGAATGAATCGAACAGGTTTTCCGCTTTCAGAAAACTGGATAGGTTTAATTAGTGAAATTCAGAAATTAGAAAACATCAAATTTGAAGGAATTCACATTTACGACGGACATATAAAAGGAACTGTTGAAGAACGAAAACAAGAAGCCTCAAAAGCTTTTGATTTGATTCAATCGAAAATAAATGAAAATGTAAAAATTGTCGCCGGAGGTTCGAATACTTTTCCTTTTTACGCCGAACAAGAAAATGTAGAATGCAGTCCGGGAACTTTTGTTTTTTGGGATTCGAATTATCAAATCAATCTGCCCGAGCAGGATTTTAAACCTGCTTTGGTTATTGTGGGTACTATTATTTCTAAACCAACAAAAAATACTTTCTGTATCGATATTGGCTATAAAGCTGTTTCCTCAGAGAATCCGATTGATAAACGATTAGTAATTTTAAATGACGAAAATCTGATTCCGATTTCACATTCAGAAGAACATTTGGTTATCGAAAATAAAGGCGAAAACGACTATCAAATTGGAGATATTATTTATGCTAAACCCTATCATGTCTGTCCAACCGTTGCACTTTACGACAATGTGCAGGCAATTAATAAAAAGCATCAAATTTACTCGGTTTGGCCTGTTAGCGCGAGAACGCGTAAAATCAATTTTTAAAACAAGATTATGTTTATACTAGACGCCCATTTAGACCTCAGCATGAATGCGATGGAATGGAACCGCGATTTAAGAAATGATGTTCCTACCCTTCGTCATTTAGAAAAAGGAATGACCGACAAACCAGATCGCGAACGCGCAACTGTTTCTTTTCCTGATCTACGAAGAGGAAATATCGGAATTGTAGTTGCCACTCAAATAGCACGTTTTGTAAAACCCAACAGTATTATTCCAGGATGGAATTCTCCAGAACAAGCTTGGGCGCAGACTCAGGGACAGCTGGCTTGGTATAAAAGCATGGAAGAAGCGGGTGAAATGACACAGATTACAGATAAAAATTCGTTATTAAAACATTTCAATTTATGGAATGACGGAACGCCAAACGATAAAAAACCAATTGGCTACATTTTAAGTCTAGAAGGCGCAGATTCTTTTGTAGACATTTCCTATTTAGAAAGAGCTTATAATTACGGATTGCGTGCTGTTGGACCTGCGCATTACGGCCTGGGAAGGTACGCCAACGGAACCGATGCAACAGGAAAAATGAACGCAAACGGCATCGAATTATTAAAAGAAATGGAGCGTTTAAACGTAATTCTAGATGCAACGCATTTATGCGACGATGCTTTCTGGCAGGCATTAGACAATTTTAATGGTGCAGTTTGGGCAAGCCATAACAATTGTAGGGCTTTGGTAAATCACAATCGTCAATATAGCGACGAAATGATTAAAGCTTTAATCGAAAGAGGTGCTGTTATCGGTGGCGCTTTGGATGCTTGGATGATGGTTCCGAATTGGGAGAGAGGAATTTCTGATCCTAAAAAAATGAATTGCAGTCTGGAAACTGCGTTTCAGCACATGGATCACATTTGCCAGCTTGCCGGAAATGCTAAACATATCGGAATCGGTTCTGATCTTGACGGCGCTTTTGGAACCGAACAATGTCCGTACGATTTAGATACGATTGCAGATTTACAGAAATTGGTTTTGATTTTTAAAAACAAGGGGTATTCTGATGAAGATTTAAAAGGAATCTTTCATCAGAACTGGATTGATTTTTTAGTTAAAAATTGGGATTAGATCACAACCAAACTCGGAACAGCGCTTTTGTATGGCTGTAGTTTTTTGTGATTTGGCTCTTCTTCGGTAATAACGTAATTTATCTCAGACAAACTAGCAATTTTCATTTTTAGAACTGTATTCAGTTTTTCGGTAATAGTTAAAACTGCAGTTTTTTTAGAAGCGTGAATCATTGCTTTTTTTACCTGAACGGTTTCCCAGTCAGAATCAGAATATCCGCCATCTACGTCTAATGCATTTGTTCCTAATACTAGAAGATCTGCTTTTATATTGGCCAATTGATGAAAAACTTCGCCACTCACACACATCTGACTGTAAGAAGAAATGCTTCCGCCAATCATGATAGTTTTAATATTTGGTTTATCTAAAAGCTGAACTGCTGTTAAAGCGGTAATCGTAAAAACAGTGAGATTAAGATCGTTTGGAATTAATCGGATGAATTCTCGAATCGTAGTTCCTCCGTCAACAATAATCACCATTCCGTCATGAAGAAGACTAACTGCTTTTTGTGCAATAACTTGTTTCGCTTCTACCGCATAAGTCTGATTCGACGAAGAATAGTGATATCCTTTGGTCATCGCACCGCCTTTTACTTTGATAATAAGTGCTTCAGCGTCCAATTCATTAATATCACGGCGAATTGTATCTTCTGAAACACCAAGTTTAGCCGACAGCGTTTCAAAACTGACACGCGTGTGCAAGTTGATCTCTTTTAGAATATGGTTTTTACGTTCTTCTTTACTGTAATTTAAAACTTCATTTTCAGTGCTCATGCCGATTGATTTTTTCTATTTACAAAAATAAACAATTCGTTAAATAATTCATCGAAACCAAAAGCCGTATTGGCAATAAAAATTTTCAATAATTTAGTTTTAAAAGCATTTCAATATCTTTAAAACTGTTTTTAATAAAATCTAAAGTTTTTCTCTTATGAAAAAATTCCTTTTTATATTTTTTGTTCTTTCTTTTTTAAATGGAAAAGCACAAAATTCACAACAGAACATTTCTATTATTCCGGCTCCAAATTTTTATAAATTGACTGGAGACAGCATTCAAATAAATGGAAAAGTTCAAGTTACTTTTAAAAACAAAAATTACAGCCAAAAGGAATTGAAATCGGCTAAAATTTTTGAATCGGCTGTTAATTCATTTTCAGATTCCAAAAAATCAAATATCAAAATTGAGTTCGATACGAATGAAAAATTGGCATCAAAAGAAGCTTATAAAATCGAAATTTCTAAGAATAAAATTTTAGTAAGCGGTCAAGAAGAAGGATTATTTTATGCTGTTCAGACATTATTGCAATTTTTACCAAATGATCCTTCCAAAAAAGAGCTAAAATTTCCATGCGTAATCGTTCGAGACCAACCACGATACGGGTATCGCGGTTTACACCTAGATGTTTGCCGTCATTTTTTCTCTGTTAATGTTATAAAAGATTTTATCAGACAAATGTCTAGCTATAAGCTAAACACCTTTCATTGGCACTTAACAGACGATCAGGGATGGCGAATTGAGATCAAAAAATATCCAAAACTAACCGAAATTGGTTCAAAAAGAGCGCAGACTTTAGTTGGCAATAAATTCGAAAGATCTCCGTTTTTTTTCGACGGAAATCCTTACGGCGGATTTTACACTCAAGAAGAAATTAAAGAAGTTGTAAAATTTGCCGAAGAGAATTATATCAATATTATTCCCGAAATCGAAATGCCTGGACATGCTTCGGCGGCTGTTACAGCTTATCCAAATTTGGCTTGTTTTCCAGATCGAAATTATAAAGTCGTAGAATCTTGGGGTGTTTTTGAAGACGTTTTTTGCGCCGGAAAAGAGGAAACTTTTACTTTTTTGGAAGATGTTTTAAAAGAAGTTATGGAATTATTTCCAAGTAATTATATTCATGTTGGCGGAGACGAGTGCCCAAAAACAAGATGGAAAGTCTGCCCGAATTGTCAAAAAAGAATCAAAGATTTAGGTTTAAAAGACGAACATGAATTGCAGAGTTATTTCATTAAAAGAATTGAAAAGTTTTTGAATGCCAATGGAAGACAGATTTTCGGTTGGGATGAAATCTTGGAAGGCGGCTTAGCACCAAACGCTACTGTTATGTCTTGGCGAGGAGAATCGGGTGGAATTCATGCTGCAAAATTGAAACATCCCGTCGTAATGACTCCAGAAGGAACGGTTTATTTTGATTACAATCAAGGTTATTCACCAAACGAACCGTTGACAGTTGGGCGATTGAGCACTTTAGAAAAAATCTACCATTATAATCCAACGCCGGTTGACAGTTTAACGATTGAAGAACAAAAATATATTCTGGGTGTACAGGCTAATCTTTGGTCGGAATATTTGACAAGCGAAGCAAAACTGAATTATATGTTGTACCCGCGAATGTTTGCTTTAGCAGAAATTGCGTGGACAGCACCTCAAAACAAAAATTACAATCATTTTGTACAAAATCAATTGCCATATCATTTAGAAAAATTAGAACAACAAAAAAGATTGTATAAAGTCCCAACTCCTTTTGGTGCTGATGAAACAGCTTTAATTGCTTCAACATATATTTTAGACTTAAAGCCAACCATCAAAAACGAAAAAATCTTCTACACGATTGATGGCTATAATCCTGATGAAACAGTAAATCTGTATCAAAATCCCGTAAAAATCAATATTCCAAAAGGTGAATATCGAATTATTAAAACGATTCAAATTAGCGAAAGCGGTAAAAGAAGTTCTATCAATAAAATCATTGTGCGAAATCCTGATTTAAAACCTGCTTTGGCAATTCAACCCAAAAAAAATGGTTTGCAGTATCAATATTTCACTGGAAAATTATTTCAACAAACTCAGGATTTAGAATTGGCAAAACCAATAAACTCTGGAATTTTAGAAGGCAAAATCAGCGCTGAAAAATGGAAGACGAAATTAGAGCGTTACATTGGTTTAAAACTTAACGGATATATCTTTATTCCAGAAACTGGAAATTATACGTTTTCGACACTTTCAGACGACGGATCAAAGCTTTTTATTAGTGATGAATTAATTGTAGATAACGATAAAATTCATTGGGCAAATGAAGCTTATGGGGCAGTTAAACTAGAAAAAGGATTCCATAAGATCAATATCAGTTATTTTGATTTAACTGGCGGAACGATTTTAAACTGTTTCATTCAGCCAGAAGGAAAAGAAAAACAAGAAATAAGTGCTTCGCAATTGTATTACGAGTAAAAACAAAAAACGCTTCCGTCGTAACGGAAGCGTTTTTCAAATATACTAAATTGTATTCTTTATCCTTTTAAGCTTGCTGCTAAATACTCACGGTTCATACGTGCGATATTTTCAAGCGAAATTCCTTTTGGACATTCGATTTCACAAGCTCCTGTATTTGTACAGTTTCCGAAACCTTCTAAATCCATTTGGTGAACCATGTTTAATACACGGTCAGTTGCTTCAACTTTTCCTTGTGGCAGTAATGCATATTGAGAAACTTTTGCAGAAACGAATAACATTGCTGAAGAGTTTTTACAAGTTGCAACACAAGCTCCGCAACCAATACAAGCAGCAGCATCAAATGATTTATCTGCGTCGTCTTTTGGAATTGGAATAGTATTCGCGTCGATTGTATTTCCTGAAGTGTTTACAGAAATAAATCCTCCTGCATGTTGAATTCTATCAAAAGAACTTCTGTCAACAACTAAATCTTTAATTACTGGGAAAGCTTTTGCTCTAAATGGCTCGATAAAAATCGTGTCACCATCTTTAAACATACGCATGTGCAATTGGCAAGTTGTTACTCCTCTGTCTGGTCCGTGTGCTTCACCGTTGATGAATAAAGAACACATTCCGCAGATTCCCTCACGACAATCGTGGTCAAATGCAACTGGCTCGTCTCCTTTGTTGATTAATTGTTCGTTAAGAACATCAAGCATTTCAAGGAAAGACATATCTGGTTCGATTCCATCGATAGGATATTCTACAATCCCTCCTTTATCTTGGGCGTTTTTCTGACGCCATATTTTTAATGTAAGTTTCATTTTGTATCAGTTTTAAGTATTGAATCAATATTCAAATACTATTTGTAGCTTCTTTGAACTAATTTAATGTTTTCGTAATTCAGAGGTTCTTTGTGTAATACCGCATCACTTGGTTTTCCTTTGTATTCCCAAGCTGCAACGTAAGCAAAGTTATCGTCATCACGAAGTGCTTCTCCTTCTTCTGTCTGGTATTCCTCACGGAAGTGACCTCCACAAGATTCATTACGGTGTAAAGCATCTTTCGCGAACAATTCTCCTAATTCTAAGAAATCGGCAACACGAGTTGCTTTTTCTAATTCCTGATTAAATTCGTTAGCGCTTCCTGGCACTTTTACATCTCTATAAAACTCTTCACGTAAAGCAGCAATTTCTTCGATAGCTTCAGTTAAACCTTTAGCATTACGAGCCATACCTACTTTATCCCACATGATTTTCCCTAATTTTTTGTGGAAATAATCTACAGAATGTTTACCGTTGTTATTGATAAATTTCTCGATTTGATCTTTTACCGCTTTCTCCGCTTCAACGAATTCTGGCAAATCTGTAGAAATTTCACCCATTTTAATATCTGGAGCTAAATAATCTCCGATAGTATAAGGCAATACGAAATATCCATCAGCTAAACCTTGCATTAAAGCAGAAGCTCCAAGTCTGTTTGCTCCGTGGTCAGAGAAGTTAGATTCTCCAATTGAGAAACATCCAGGAATTGTAGTCATTAAGTTGTAATCAACCCAAGTTCCACCCATTGTGTAGTGAACCGCTGGGTAAATCATCATTGGCGTTACATAAGGATCTTCGTCTACAATTTTCAAGTACATTTGGAATAAGTTTCCGTATTTACTTTTTACGATTGCAGTTCCTAATTTAGTTACTAAAGCTGAATCATTAGCATCTAAACCTTTTACGTAAGCTTCTTCAGTTCCGTAACGTTTGATCGCTGCTGCGAAATCTAAGTAAACTGCTTCTCCCGTTTTGTTAACTCCAAAACCAGCATCACATCTTTCTTTAGCCGCACGAGACGCAACGTCACGAGGTACAAGGTTACCAAAAGCAGGATATCTTCTTTCTAAGAAATAATCTCTTTCTGCTTCAGATAAATCAGTTGCTTTTTTTCTTCCTTCACGAATTGCCTGAGCATCTTCTAATTTTGCAGGAACCCAAATACGACCGTCATTACGTAATGATTCAGACATCAAAGTCAATTTTGACTGGTGATCTCCAGAAACGGGAATACATGTTGGGTGAATTTGTGTGTAGCAAGGATTTGCGAAGAACGCTCCTTTTTTATGAATTTTCCAAGCTGCTGTTGCGTTTGATCCCATAGCATTTGTTGAAAGGAAAAATACGTTTCCGTATCCTCCAGAACCAATTACTACAGCGTGAGCAGAATGTCTTTCTATTTCTCCAGTGATTAAGTTACGAGCGATAATACCTCTCGCTTTTCCGTTCACGATTACAATGTCAAGCATTTCGTGACGGTTGTACATTTTGATTTTTCCACGACCAATCTGACGGTTCATTGCAGAATAAGCTCCTAACAATAATTGTTGTCCAGTTTGTCCTTGTGCGTAGAATGTACGAGAAACCAAAGTTCCTCCAAAAGAACGGTTGTCAAGAAGTCCGCCGTACTCACGAGCCAATGGCACCCCTTGAGCCACACACTGGTCGATGATGTTTGCAGAAACTTCAGCCAAACGGTGAACGTTTGCTTCACGAGCACGGTAATCTCCTCCTTTTACAGTATCGTAAAATAATCTGTAAACAGAGTCACCGTCTCCTTTATAGTTTTTTGCCGCGTTGATACCCCCTTGTGCTGCAATAGAGTGCGCACGACGTGGAGAATCTTGGAAGCAGAATGCTTTTACGTTATATCCTAACTCTGCTAGAGTAGCCGCAGCCGAACCTCCAGCCAAACCTGTACCAACAACAATAATATCTAAATTACGTTTGTTAGCTGGGTTTACTAAATTAATATGATCTTTATAATTTGTCCATTTGTCCGCTATAGGACCATTTGGAATTTTTGAATCTAATGCCATTATAATTGATATTAATTATTGGTTGAAATGATGAAAAAGTGCGATAATTACAAAAGCTGCTGGTACAACAACTGCAAACCAGTAACCTACTTTTGCCAAAAATCTTGAATATTTATTGTGCATTCCCATTGATTGAAGAGAAGATGCAAATCCGTGCCATAAGTGAAATCCTAAAAGGATAAAAGAAATACAGTATAATCCTGTACGAACTGGACTGTGAAATTTGTGAACTAACTCACCATAATATCTTGTAGCGTCTGGAGCTGTACCTGCTACATATTTATAGCTTAATTCAGGAAACCAGAAATCATAAAAGTGCAATACTAAGAATGCCAAAATAACCAATCCAGAAATAATCATATTTCTAGAACTCCAAGAAGCGTTTGCTGCTCCATTGTACTTTGCGTACGAAATTGGTCTTGCCGCGCTGTTTTGAGCAGTAAGAACAAATCCCATTACGAAGTGCAAAATTACTCCGAATGCCAAAACTGGCTGCATTACATATTGTATTAGCGGATTGTAACCCATAAAATGAGAAACTTCGTTAAAAACGGGTTCACTCAAAATAGAAATAAAATTTAAGGTAACATGCAGCGCTAAAAACGTGATTAAGAATATTCCCGAAAGAGCCATTGCTACTTTCTTTAAGATGGAAGCATTCAACTGTGCAGATTGTGCCATAAGTGTTAAGTAGTTTGTTTTAAAAAATTAGACAAAAATAACTCAATTACAAAAGAACTACAACCATTTCGCTGTTATTTATAATGATTTTAAAATAGCCCCTTTCTACGTATTTTTACGTACAAAAATGAAGCTGCTAAAAAATAATTCACTATGGAAAACGTCAAGACACTGCTTTTTAAGACTTAAAGAAAAAATTACCCTCTAAGTAGATTACCAAAAATTTATCATATTGTTATTTTATTCAAAGTTTTGATTTGTTTTCTTTAAAAGTGATGTTCAGCAGAAATTTTGTCTAAGTAAAAAATTGTCATTCCACAACATAGTTTTACCTTTAGCGGCTCAAAAAATTAAGAATGAAAACAGGAATTGATGCTATCTCATTTGATGTAGCAAACATACATTTACCCATAAAAACTTTGGCTGTTGCCAGAAATATTGAACCAGAAAAATTAGAAAAAGGTCTTGGATTACTAAAAATGACTTTTCCAGACGTTCACCAAGACGCTGTTGTTTTTGGAGCAAATGCTTTAACCAAATTGATTCATAACAACAATATAAACCTTAACGAAATCAGCCGTATTTATGTTGGTACCGAAAGCGGTGTTGACAGTTCTAAGCCAATTGCTTCTTATTTAATTAGCTTAATGGAGCAAAAATTTGGCGAAGATGCTTTGGCTGAATGCGATGTTGTCGATTTTACTTTCGCTTGTATCGGAGGTGTCGATGCGATGCAAAACTGTTTGGATTTTGTAAAATTAAACCCGACGAAAAAAGCGATTGTAGTTACAAGTGATTTTGCTAAATACGATTTAAATTCTGGCGGAGAATATACTCAAGGTGCTGGAGCTGTCGCAATGTTAATTGCTGCAAACCCAAAAATTATTGCTTTTGATGAGAATTGGGCAACAAGCACAAAAGGGGTTTTCGATTTCTTTAAGCCTTACAGAACGATTTCAAAAGAAGAAATTACCAAAAATACAAACAACGATTCTTGGTTTGACAATTTAGAAGCCGAAATCGAAATCCATAAAGATCAGCCGGTATTTGACGGTCAATATTCGAATCAATGTTATATGGATCGTACGCGAAATGCTTACTTTTCATTCAAAAAATTAAAAAATACTACCGAAACTTTATACAATACTTGGCACAGCATTGTAATGCACTTACCTTATTCTTTTCAAGGTCGCAGAATGTTGTCTGAAATCTACGCTTTAGACAATACTGAGAAAATTATTGCTGATGATATTGCACCTGCAGATTATCAAACCAAAATCAAAGAAGTGGCAAAATCTGATGATTACAGAAGTTTTGTAACTCAAAAATTACAGCCTGCAGAATTGGCTTCTTCGTTAATAGGAAACCTTTATACAGGTTCTATTTTCATGGGATTGTTATCGACTTTGGCTCATTTTTATGATACTAATAAAGAAGTTGCCGGAGAAAAATTCGGCTTCTTAGCTTACGGAAGCGGATCGAAATCGAAAGTTTTTGAAGGAACAATTCAGCCAGAATGGAAATCAGCTTTAGCAAATGTGAAGCTTTTTAAAAATTTAACAGAAAGCGTAGAAATTGATTTCAATACTTATGAAGGTCTTCATAAAAAAGAACTAAAGCAAAGCGTAAGAACTCCAAAACAAGAATGGGTTTTAGACAGAATCGAAAAGGAAATTCCTGTTTTGATTGGAGCAAGATATTATAAATGGGTGGAATAGATTAAAATTCCAATAAAAAATTCCAAATTCCAAATAGAAACCGAAACTTAATTGTTTCGGTTTTTTTATACACATTTTTGTCATTCTGAGGAACGAAGAATCGCATTAGTATTTCGTCAAAGATTAGTGAATTTGTTTGCGGAATTCCTTGTGAGATTCTTCGTTCCTCAGAATGACAAGTAAAAAATCCTTTATCAAAGTTTAAAACTTTGACAAAGGTCATGCGCAAAATCGGGGAATTATCTAATTATCAAATTGACAAATTATCTAATTAACTTTTCTTCCTTTCTAAACAACAAAAATCCCAATCCTAAAACAAAAATCAAACAGCTCAACAACATATAAACTCCATTTTTCAATATAAAAAATGAAAAACCAATTGCCACTGAAGACAGGAAAACCATAATAGAATTGATTGCATTTGTTTTAATGAATCGTAATGCATGCAAAGACAACCCAATAAAAAGCAAAGAAGGCCCAACTATTATAAAAGGATATAAAATAAAGGGCGAATTATTAATATGATTACTCAATTCGGCTTTAGCAAGATCATCATTCCCAAAACTGAACATAATAAAATCAATTGTACAAAGTCCGATGTGAGCAACAACACCTAAAGATGTTATAAAAGAAGCAATAGAATTCAATCTGTTTTTCGAAAAGACATCATTAAAAGACAACAATAGACAAGCCCCAATTATATTAAATAAATGAGGCAAATCTATTGGTATATTAAAATCTGGGAGAACTTTGGAAAATAAGAGATAACTGAGAAGAAAAAATAATAATCCGAGAAGGCAAAGATGCTTTGTTTTCATATAATTGTTTTAAAATTGAAAAACAAAACTAGAACAAGAAAACCTCTAAACTACTGATTTTACAAGCTTAGGTATAAAACATATCTTTTTAGGTACGAAATTTACAAAGCCAACACAACTTCTTTATAATTTTTAGAAACAGGAAGTTCAATTTGTGTCAAAACAATTGTATTTGAATCTTTCCAAGACTTAAAATGGAGCGGATTTATTAAATGTGAACGATGAATTTGCAATAAAAAAGTAAAATCATCCTGTATCTTTTTAAGCGAAGACCGAATAAGTTTAGAGTGAAGTTTATCATTTTCGATATAAAAAATCTCGACATAATTTTGCGCATTCGAAATACAAACCAAATCGGCTTTTTTGATTTTTAAAATGTCGTGTTTATTTTCTCCTTTAAAAATCAGAACATCTTCTTTTACCGGAATCAGCTTAATTAAATATCTTCTTGCGAGAATAATTACTGGAGTTAGAATTAGTGCAACTTTGATGAAAATTATAGTGAGGAATTCAGTAAAATTATATCCGCCGTTTAGAACTGGACTTTTGTAATAAGTGTAAACTCCGAGTAAATAAATCAGATAAAAAAAGACTATTCCGCTAATTTCTAATGTAATATTCCAAGTTGAAAGTTTCTTGTAAATCATTTTTTGAATGATTGCGAGAATTCCATAACATAAAAAAGCCAGTAAACTAAAGCCAACACTTATTAAAAGCCAAGATTGAAAATTTATAGTTCCGTCGTCAAAAGGTCTTATAATGAATGCAAAAACGAAAAGCCAAACACTAATGAGCATTCCAACTATTAAATGGTGTTTTATGGATGGATTTAGTTTGTTCATTTCTTAAGATGCAGAATTTTGTTTAACCGCAAAGAACGCAAGGAACTACGCAAGGTTCGCAAAGTTTTTTTTATTTTAAAATAGTAAACTTATTATGGCTCAAAGTAAAACCCAGATTTTCATAAATTGCCACATTCTCAACTCGCTTTTTGTTTGTAGTAACTTCAATACTTTTTAGATTATTTTGCTTTGAATAGAGAATTATTTCATCAACTAATTTTCTTCCAACGCCTTTTCCACGGTGATTTCTGTCGATAAAAAATTCTTGAATTTCACCAACCAAACCGCAATGATGCATTAAATTTTGAACATGAAATGTTATGAAACCTAAACTTTCATTTCCGCTTTCGGCGATTAAATAAAGATGATTTGGGTTTGAAATGTTTTCAATGAAAATATCATTGAAAGTTTCGAAATCAAAAACTTCATTTTCGAGCTCGCATATTGATTTGTAGACGAAATCTAGATCTTGGGTTTGGATTTTTCTTATGTTGATGTTTGGCTTCATAATTATAATCTTCTCTACATCAAGATTACACATTTCTAATTTTAAAACCAAACACAAACTAGACAGCAAATAAAAAACCGAAGCATAAGCTTCGGTTTTCGGTTTTTATTCTTTTCCTTCCAATTCAATATTAAAGTGCCACCAGTGCTCATACCAAACACTTAAATCTTCTAGTGTCGTATTTTTACTTTTTTTAGATTCTCCAGCCCATCCAGAATTGAAACAAAATCCTGAGCCATTACTGGAGTTAGCATTACTTCCAGAATTTACACCAATTACATCTCCATTAACAACATACCAAAACATCTTATATTTTTTTCCAGCTTCCATAAAAATATTGTGTTGGGTTAAGTCAAAAGGAATCATACCACCGCTAAAACCAGCTGGAACATCTGTAGTAGTTGTTGCTAAAATTTTAGAATTTTCATCTCTTACAACCAATTTTAAGGTAACTGCTTTGTCATAGTTAGTATTTCCTTGAAAATATCTAAAACCACCCTTTAAATCGACACTAAAAACTGAAGGAACTAAATCTTTATCAACTATAATAGTCTGACCAGTTCCTACATTTCTATCAAAAGGCAAAATATCGGGAACATTTGTTCTATCATCTCCTCCAAACCATTTGTCTGAATTTGCATCTGTACAGGATTGAAATCTATCATTATTCATATATTCAAACTTAACCTGATAAACTTTTTCTAATCCAGATTCTGACTTAACGGTAAAACTCACTGGCGAAGAATAATCTTTTATCGTTTTTGGATCTGGTGAAATTGTAGCATATTTTGAAAATTTCAAATCGATGCTTAAATTTTTCAAATCAACAAATTCAGGAATTCTTTTTGTAATCTCTCCGTTTTCTAAATTTATTTTGGCTGTAGTTGTAAAAGCTTCATTAGTCAAATTAAATTCTAAAACAGAATTCTCAACACTAGGTTCTCTTTTAATATCTACATTATAAACTCTATCTTCACCATTTTCAGCTATAACTGTCAAAGCAAATGGAGCAGTAATTGATTTGATTGTAGCTGGGTCAGGATTTATTTTTGCTCCTTTAGAGATTAAAACTTTGAGAGTCAAATCGTTTAATTCAAAATTACTTTCTACTATTCCAGTAATAGAATCATCAGAAATTTCAAACTCTTTTGAAAGCTCGCCTCTCGTTATTGTAAAAGATTGAATTTCATTTTCAGCACTCAATGCAACATCTTCAACTGTTGCACACGATTGCACTAAAAGTGACACAAGAAATAATGTGGTTAAATAGTATTTTTTCAATTTCATAGGTAAGTTTGTTTTTATTTTTTTCTGTACGCAAATATTAATAATAATTGATAAAGTTTTTTACGGGAAACCGTATTAGGATTATTTTAATTACCAAGCCTGAAAAAAATTAGGCTTATTTTTAATGATAATAACAAAACACTTTACGCTGATCTTTCGATTTGCTCAGGAGGACAAAAGAAGTCGAAACTTTGCGTCTTAGCGACTTTGCGAGCAAAATAATGCAACGCCCTTTCAAAGGTTAAAAATAACTTTGCGCCTTTACGCCTTCGTGGCAAAAACTCTAGAACCAAAACAAATAAGAAAACTTTAATAAATCTATTTCGCTTAAAATCCTTAAAATATGTAATTTTGAAATTCGAAGTTCAAAAATGAAATAATTATGAAATATCATCAAATAAACAGTGGTCTTTTTGTAAAAAACCGCAGAAAGTTCATGGCAGAAATGAAACCTAATTCTGTTGCCGTGTTCAATTCAAATGACATTTACCCAATTAGTGCCGACAGTACACTTCCTTTTGCGCAGCACAGAGATATTTTTTATCTGAGCGGTGTCGATCAGGAAGAAAGTGTTTTGCTTTTATTTCCAGATGCGCCTTATGAGCATCAGAGAGAAATTCTTTTCTTGAGAGAAACGAATGATCATATTGCAGTTTGGGAAGGTGAAAAACTGACTAAAGAACGCGCTTTTCAGGTTTCGGGAATCAGAACTGTTTATTGGTTACAGGATTTTCATAAAGTTTTGAACGAAATGATGACGTACGCTGATACGATGTACATCAACACCAACGAACATTATCGTGCAACTGTTGAAACAGAAACTCGTGAAGCTCGTTTTGTAAAATGGTGGAAAGAGCGTTATCCAGCACACAATGTGGCAAAAAGCAACCCAATTTTACAAAGACTTCGTTCTGTAAAAGAAAGCGAAGAAATCGATTTGATTCAGCACGCTTGTGATATTACAGAAAAAGGTTTCCGCAGATTATTAGGTTTTGTAAGACCAAATGTTACAGAATATGAAGTAGAAGCTGAATTGGCACACGAATTTATCCGTAACCGCTCAAAAGGTTTTGCTTACACGCCAATTATTGCTTCTGGAAACAATGCGAATGTTTTGCATTACATCGAAAATAATCAGCAATGTAAAGCAGGAGATTTACTATTATTGGATGTTGCTGCAGAATACGCTAATTATTCAAGCGATATGACAAGAACAATTCCAGTTTCTGGACGTTTTACAGATCGCCAAAAAGCGGTTTACAACGCGGTTTTAAGAGTTAAAAATGAAGCTACAAAAATGCTTACTCCTGGAACGCTTTGGAAACAATACCATATTGAAGTAGGTAAAATTATGACTTCTGAATTGCTTGGTTTAGGCTTATTAGATAAAGCTGATGTTCAGAACGAAAATCCAGAATGGCCAGCTTACAAAAAATATTTCATGCACGGAACGTCTCACCACATGGGACTAGACACTCACGATTACGGATTGCTTCACGAACCAATGAAACCGAATATGGTTTTCACGGTAGAACCAGGAATTTACATTCCAGCAGAAAAATTCGGAATCCGTCTTGAAGATAATGTTGTGGTTCAGGAAAAAGGAGAACCTTTCAACTTAATGCGAAACATTCCTGTTGAAGCTGATGAGATTGAAACTTTGATGAATGAATAAATAAAAGAAGCCCTTAATATTGAATTATTAAGGGCTTTTTATTTTTATAAAAATCAGTTTTAATTATCCGATTTTTGCTATCTGTACATCCAATTGGAATTTACCAGCAGCTTCATTTTCGTCGATCAACTCAAAAAGCTCTAATGCTCTTCTTGCGTTTTTCTCTTCTTCTCTTTGCTCAGCAACATACCACATCATGAAATCTTCTGTAGCGTAGTCGTTTTCAGCTCTACATTTTGCAATTACTTTATTAACCGCTTGAGTAACTGCAATTTCATTTTGTAAAGCAATTTCAAATACTTCTCTCAAAGAAGCAAATTCCTGCTGTACTTCTGGATTAGATGGCGTAACTGCAATCCCTCCCATATCTGTAATATATTTGAAAACTTTTAGAAAATGCTCTCTTTCTTCTTCGGCTTGCTTATACAAGTAAGATGCTGTATTAGCATAGCCATTTCTATCCAACCATGCTGCCATAGCTAAATATTTGTTTGAAGCGTCGCTTTCTAATTTTGCCTGTAAGTTCAATATATTTTCAATCCCTTCAGTTAATGAAGTGCTTGTTCTTAGTAAATCTTTCATAGTCTTAAATTTTAATAATGTAAAATTACTAAAATTAGACCGAAGTGCCGTAAATGTCTGAAAATTTGGATTTAATCTAAGTAAGAATCTAAATAAGCTCCGCTTTTAAAACATTACAAAGCATAGAATGAAGGTTGAGCGTAAATTTAGTTCCGTTCAATAATTCTCTAAGCTGCACTATTTCGCAGATGGTAAGATTTCTGGAAAAATTTCTTTTAGTAGTCTCAATCAGCTGTGCATCTGACTTATCAGACAAGTCATAAAGCATATTCAAAATATCGACATTATTAACCTTTCTTTGAAAAATCAAAAAATCATGAATTTTATAACTTGACACGGTATCAACAAAATTGATAACGATAGTATTGGTCAAATCACATTGATAACTGTATCCTTTTTCGGTTTCAAATAATACTTGGTTGGTCGAATCACTAACTAATGCCATTCTAAAAAAATTATTAACGATGCAAAAATATATAATTTAAAGCAAATAAAAACATAATTAAGACTAATTTAAAATAACAAAATCATGTTTTGTTTTGAAAAAGATGTTTAGAACACTAAAATCTGTAACATTCTAGAGTGGTTTTCGACTAATTTTAAAAACAAATAACTTAGAAATTATGCAATCACACGAAATAGATTATCAGATTTTTGGAGAAGAAATGCAGTATGTCGAGATAGAATTGGACCCGCAAGAAATTGTAATTGCCGAAGCTGGCAGTTTTATGATGATGGAAAACAATATCCAGATGGAAACCATTTTTGGCGATGGTTCTCAACAGCAAGGATCTGGTTTGTTTGGCAAACTTTTGAATGCAGGAAAAAGAGTTCTTACTGGAGAAAGTTTATTCATGACTGCTTTTTTAAATCAGGGCAACACCAAAAGTAAAGTTTCATTTGCATCGCCTTATCCTGGAAAAATCCTTCCGATTGATTTAACAGAATTTCAAGGAAAATTTATCTGCCAGAAAAGCTCTTTCTTGTGCGCTGCCAAAGGCGTTTCTGTTGGAATCGAATTCTCTCAGAAATTAGGCCGAGGCTTATTTGGCGGTGAAGGTTTTATTATGCAGAAAATTGAAGGAGACGGGATGGCATTTGTTCATTCTGGAGGAACAATGGCCAAAAAGCAATTAGCCCATGGCGAAGTTTTAAAAGTAGACACAGGCTGTATTATTGGTTTTACCAAAGATGTAGACTACGATATTGAATTTATTGGCGGTATCAAGAATTCAATTTTTGGAGGTGAGGGATTGTTTTATGCTACTTTAAAAGGCCCAGGAACGGTTTATATCCAGTCATTACCATTCTCAAGATTGGCCGATCGAATTATTGCATCGGCACCACGATCTGGTGGAAACAGTCGTGATGAAGGAAGTCTGCTCGGCGGATTAGGTAATCTTCTAGATGGAGACAATCGTTTTTAATTTATAGAACGGCTTTCAGAATGAGAGCCGTTTCTTTTTAAACCTTATATCTAATATTAAATATTTAAAATTAACTCGATTCATTTTTTTTTGACTGAAATGAACTTACATGACTTATATGGTATGATCAATTACTAACTTTGTGTTTTAAATCAAAACTATTATTTTGAAAACTATCTTATATAAAAACACTAAAATCTCTTTTACTGACTCAGGAGAAGGCAATGCGATTGTTTTTCTTCATGGTTTCTTAGAAAACAAAAAAATGTGGGCAGAATATGTCTCGCTTTTTTCAGAGAAATACCGCGTAATTACAATCGACTTGTTAGGTCATGGCGAATCGGATTGTTTAGGATATGTTCATACAATGGAAGAAAATGCCTACGCAGTCAATGAAGTTTTGGAAAATTTAGAAATCGAAAAAGCAATAATTCACGGGCATTCTATGGGCGGTTATGTTGGTTTGGCTTTCGCCGAATTATATCCGCAGAAAATTCAAAAATTAGTTCTACAAAATTCTACTTCAAAAGAAGATAACGAAGAAAAAAAGTTAAACAGAACTCGCGCCATTAAAGCTGTAAAACAAAACTATGTAAGCTTTGTAAGTTTGGCAATTGCAAATTTATTTAGCGAAAATAATCGAACCCGATTAGCAGAAGAAATTGAGAAAGTAAAAACGGAAGCCTTAAAAGCACCTTTACAGGGAATCGTTGCTTCTTTGGAAGGAATGAAAATCAGAAAAGATAGAGAATGGCTTTTGAAAGAAAATAGATTTCCAGCTTTATTGATATTAGGAAAAAAAGATCCTGTTTTAAATTACGAAGAAAGTCTTTCTCAAATTGAAGACACCACTGCAGAATTAGTTTCTTTTGAAGATGGACATATGAGTCAAATTGAAAACAAAGAAGAACTCAAAACCGTTTTACAAGAGTTCTTCCAGTAAAAACTAAAACTATTAAAATCGAAAAAGGCCATTTCTAACTTAGAGTTGAAACAGCCTTTTTCTCATTCTTGGGGGCAAAATATCATTATAACTTTGATGTAATATCTTTTTTGTATTTCGATAGAGTCGCTCTTGTTAAGCCAAGATTTGCTTTAGTAGAATCTACTGCTAGGTAGATAAAATATCTTCCATCTTCAGAAACATCAATAATATGAATCTGATCTGTCAGTGTAATTAAAATGTCATTAATTTTCTGATTTAACCCTAAAGCTCTAAGTGCGTTTAATTTAGCTTTTACAACTTCTAAATTATAAGCCGAAGCCAATTCTGGATCAAAATCAGGCTTTACTGTTAATGAGCAATAAGACATTCCTGTTTCCACTTCTGTAACTGAAACAGCAATAAATCCGTTAACATTTTCTTTTAAATCGTTTTGAAAATTTTGTAAAAAATCTGACATGTTATTAAAATATTTGGTTTTAAATTAGTTGTTAAAAATAGAATCCATTTTTCTTAGCAATAGACCCATTTTACTTAAATCTTTAGAAAGCAACGCAATACAATTATCATCTTGATTTTTGCTTGCTACAACAATTCCGTCGTTATTTTTAATCATGACCTGTTTAAGATCTCCATTGTTAACGTCTTCTGACATTTCTAGGCACATCTTTAAGATCATTCCGATCATTGCTGCAACATTTCCGTCGTATTCTAAATTAACAGACTCGTTTAAGATCCCATCAATATTAAAACTGAGTCCAGACTCTGCGCCAGTCTCTTCTACTAGTGTTTGTAAATCAATCATTTTCTTTTATTTGTCATGTTTTTGGAGCGCCAAAGATATTTTAATATTAACAATTGCGCGATAAACACTTGTTAAAAAAAGATGTAATATAACGTACTGAGTCACTTTTGTTTATCACTTAATTAATCCTATTTTTTTGCAAAAAATCTGCAAAAAAAATTAACATAAAAAGCAAATAATATCAAAAACATAACATTTCACTTAACAAAACTCATTTCTAAAATTAACATTTGCAGAATGTTGTGTTTGACAAAAGTTTTTATATAGCTTTGCAAAAAATTTTATTAAATGAAAACAGTTGACGAATTACGCTTTGACCTAAATGTAAAACTGGAAAAGTTTAGAAGATTTCGTATTGAGAACGGACACATTAACACTACTGCTTCTGGAGAAAAATCTAAAAAAGGTTTCTTTAAAAAAATATTTAGCTAAAAGCATCTAAAAATTTGCCGAACTTGTCAGATAACCTTCTTGAATGAGTTCGGCTTTTTTACTGATTATCTGCAACTTACTTCCGCTTAACATTCTTAAATCTGTTGCAATTCCTACTACACTTCTATAATTGTGATCAGTAATAATGATTCCTTTTTTCTGAGAATTTGCTTTAATTAATAAACTTACAATCTCAATCATTTTAGGAGACAAACCACTAAACGGTTCATCTAATAATACAAATTTTGATTCATTAGAAAGTACTAATTTAACCTGAAGATATCTTAATTCTCCAAAAGACAAATTCCTAATTTTTTGATTTAAAAGAGATTTTAAAAATTCATCTTCACAAACCAGGTGTGCTTTTTGTTTATCGACAGCCAACAAAACAGTTTGTAAAACTGAAAAATGATTTGGAATAAATTGGTTTTGATGTAGATAACTAATTTCATTTAACAACAAAGATGAATTGTTTTTTGAAATTCCGTTAACAAAAATACTTTTATCTGATGCTGGAACTATTCCAAATATAACCTTTAATAATGTAGATTTACCAGAACCATTTCTGCCAAACAAACCGATTATTTGTCCCGTTTCCAATTTCAAATAAATATCTGAAAGTAATAATTTATTATTAAAACTTTTTTGAATTCCACTTATTTCTAGAATATGCTTATTCAAAATGCTTTTTGAATTATAATTAGCACCGTCGCAAACAGAAATACAAAAACAAAATTCAGCAAGAAAGTGTAAAACAAAAGTCTTCCTTTAGAAAAACCATTGTTCATGTAAAACAAATATTCGTTCTGACGATACATCTCTTTAAATCCGATACTTAATGCAAAACCTAGTGTAGCTATCATCAATAAAAAATTGTTAAGTCCACTAAAAAGAAATACAGTAGTAGAGATAGCCAAATTCATGACCAAAGTCGTCTTATAAAACTCAAATATGTTTCTAAATTTCCTGATAAGAACTTCTAGATTTTTTCCTCAAAAGGAATATTCATATCAAAAATCTCACTGAGCAAATTGGCAATTTCTTCTAAGTAAGAATTTAATATTTGAGGCGTTACGATAACATTTAAATCTTTCTCTTCCTTAAAACCAAAAGGCAAAAATCCAGATTTTAAATTTTTGAATGAAATAATACCAACTTCTATCGGAAGGTTTCCAGCTTCTTTTTCAAACATAAAAGCATACGCCAAAACCTGAATGATTTTATCGTTTTTAAGCTCCTGAGTTAATCCGTTCCAACTTTTCAATATCACATTCGATTTCTCAACCTTTCCCGTCTTATAATCGATAATTCTAATTTTTCCGTCTCTAAGTTCGATTCTATCTACATTTCCTTTTATTAAAACTGGAAACGGCAGTTTTGGGTGAACAAATTCTCGTTCAAAAGTCTGCTCTAATGCAACAATTTGAATCGCTTCGTTATTTTTTACAGACTCTAATTCCATTCTTAGGAAATTAGAAACATTTCGTTTTGCTACTTCAAAAGCCAAAAGATTTCTCCCTTTTTTGATTTCACCTTCTTTATAAACCAACTTAAACTGCTTGAGAACTTCATCGTCCAATAATTTATAACAATTTAAAAGATCGCCTTCAGAAATAAATTTTCCAATAAAAGGCTCATAAAGCGCTTTCAACGTTTCGTGAATAATCGTTCCAAGAGTATTCAAAGCGATATTTTCTTCAACTTCTTCAACTTCACGAATTCTCAATATCTTTTGAAAATAAAACTCAATAGGATTTCGAATATAGCTGGTCAATGCCGATGGTGAAAAACCGTTAACAGCAATTTCCTTCAAACGCTCCATAACCATCTCAGATTTCGGAACAGAAATAGGTTCGTATGCCGTTGTTGGTAAAACGGGATTATAAATATCAAAAGTAAGATTATGATTTCGCTGTTTTTCGACCTCAAGCTGCGTGATAAAACGGCTTCTTTCTCCAGCATCCAATCCGTCATTTTCAGTATTGTAAATCAGATAAATATTTTTTGCTCTTTGCAATAAATGATAAAAATGATAGGTATAAATAGCATCTTTTTCCTTGAAAGTTGGAAGCCCAAGTTCTTTTTTCACATCATAAGGAATAAATGAATTCTGTGATTTTCCGGCCGGAAATTTTCCTTCATTCATAGACGTTATAATCACAGTTTCAAAGTCCAAAACACGACTTTCTAAAACTCCCATAATCTGCAGTCCACGCAATGGTTCACCTTCAAAAGACACTTCTGCCAAATCTATAATTTGCTTATAAATCGAATGAAGGGTATCGATATTATCAATATGATGGTGTTTAGAATAATAATTTATAAGCTTATTTATCACTTTAAAGACGCCATAAACAAAAGCTTTTGCAATCTTTTCTTCTTCGTTATCGTTGCTGAAATGCTCTTTAATTGCAATTAATAAAGCAGAAATATTTTTTAAAACCGCAATTGAACCACTTTCCCATTTTTCAAATAATAAATTAAAAAAGCTTGACGGCTCAGGATGAAGTTCTAAAATTTTATAATGAGTAATGAAAGTATAATTATTCTCTTTTATTATTCTTACCAATCTCTGTGCATTTGCATAAGGCTCAACCAAAGGATGTGTCAAAACATCCAACACATCTTTGTAATAGAATACATAACTACCACCTTTTCGAGAAAGTGCATTTGTATGCATTTTAAATAATTTAGCAACAAAAATCTGCGACGGATTATTCTTTCCAGAATATCCCATTGTAATGTTTAAAGCTCCAACAGAAGATGGCAGCGAATACAAAACAGGAACCAACAGATTCTCTTCACCAAGAACGACTGCAACTTTATCTAACGAAGCATCGGGATTTTGATCTATTAAATTTTCAATAATGCTACCCGCCAATTTTGCTTGCCCAATCGTTTTTGGAGTTCCAATAATTTGAATATTTTTTGACTGAGAAAAATCATCTACAATCCACTCAAAGATATTAGACTTATAGTGTTTCCAGCTTTCTTTAAAACGTCTCAAAAAAAGCCCCGCATCGTGATATGGATCGTTAATAAAAGCTTGATCAGCATCCCAATAAATCCTAGCTTGATCCAAAGCAAGCAAATGTTGCACTATTTTTTCCTCAGCAGCATTTAAAGCATTAAATCCTGCAAAAATAAAAGTGCGGTTTCCAATAGTATTCGAAAAATGATTAAGATTATTTACAGCTTCTCTATAAATCAACCCTTGATATCCGATTGATTTAAACAGCAAATGGTTATATAATGACTCGTAGTACAATGGAAGTAATTTCCAAAAGTCAATATAATTTTCTAGAAGTTTTGTTTTTTGATCGACTTCAAGCCCCCATTTTTTTATGTCTTCAATATCTTTTAGATAAGACAAAACATGTAAAGGATCTAAAAGATATCTGTCAATTTCATTGAAGTCTTGCAATAGAGTTTTTGCCCAATTTGCAAATAACTCAAAAGACTGTTGGTGTTTTTTTTCAGTAACGGACAAATAAACTTCGTAAAACTCAAACAAAAGCTCAATAGAATCAACTGACCGTATTGAGGCTACATTTTGAACAAAATCTTCTATACTTGTAATTTCGGGTGCAACGATAGTTTTTGAAGTCTCTTTTTTCAGAGCTTCAATCAAAAAAACTTTTGCCCTTTTATTCGGAAGTATTATTGTTATCTCAGAAAGTTTATCTGCATAATCCTGAATTACAACGGAGGCAATTTTTTGAAGAAAAGAAGTATTTACCATAGGATAAAAATAAAAAAAGCCATTCAATTAAGAATGGCTTTTCATATTTATTTAGAAAACTAATTATAGTTTACCTTGGTATTTAGAACCAATGTGTCTAATTTCAGTTCTTCTGTTTTGAGCTTTACCTGCAGCAGTTTTGTTACTAGCAACTGGTTGAGAAGCACCAAATCCTTTAGACTCTAAGTTCTCTGGGTTTACACCTCTTTGAACTAATGCATCAAGAACAGCTTTAGCTCTGTCCTCAGAAAGTTTTTGGTTGATTTTAGCAGAACCTGTACTATCTGTGTGTCCTTCGATAGAGAATTTCGCGTTTGGATAGTTTTTAAGGATTTCTTTAATAGCATCTAATCTAGCTTGAGTTTCTTTGTCTCCAGTTTTGAAAGTAGCTTTTCCTGAGTTGAAGTATACCGCTCTAGCTTGAACTTTAAGATCTTCTAATGCCTCAGAAGTTACTTCTGGACATCCTCTGTTACTAGCAGGACCAGCAACTGTAGGACAGTCGTCATCTTTGTCAGCAACACCATCTTTGTCAGCGTCTAAGAATGGACATCCACCATTTTCTTTAGGACCAGCAACTGTAGGACATTTGTCATCTTTATCAGCGATTCCGTCACCGTCAGTATCAGGACAACCTTTTAAAGCAGCTAAACCAGCAACATCTGGACAAGCATCATCTTTATCAGCAATTCCGTCTCCGTCAGTATCAGGACATCCGTTTAATGCAGCTAAACCAAATACATCTGGACAAGCGTCAGAAGCATCAACGATTCCGTCACCATCAGTATCAGGACATCCGTTGAATTGTTTTAAACCAGCAACATCTGGACAAGCATCATCTTTGTCATAGATTCCGTCTCCATCAGTATCTTTACCTCCGAATTTGAAAACTAAACCTGCAGTGTGTTGGAACACAGATCTGTCAAGAGGTTTATCCTCATTAGCAGCAACAGCCCATTTGTACCTTGTAGCTAACTCAAGACCAATAGCATCTGTAAACCAGAAAGTAACACCTGCACCTGGGTTAACAGTACCAAAACTGTTATCTCCGAAGAAAGTATAACCACCACCAACAGATAACGAAGGATCAATCACTTTAGATTTGATTAATTCTTGGAAGCTGTATTTGATAGTAGCATCAATTCCGTAGTACATTAAATCACCAGGATTAGTAACTACGTTACCTCTCGCATCTTGACCAGCAGATCCTGGAGCAAAAGTAACCAATTTATCAATTTTGTTTACAGATCCTTGTAAACCTACAGAGAAACCGCTACCTACATATCTGTTTACTCCAATGTAAGATAGAGAAGGAAGGATATTCCAGTTATCTTTTACTGCGAATGGCTGAGAGAAGTGCTGATCGAAAAATCCACTTCCTGAACCCGAACTTGTTCTAGTATCCACGGCATTAACTCCAAAAGAGATAGCCCATGGATTGTTACTGTCTTGCGCGTGAGCATTTAAACCCATCGCCATCAATACAGCAACTAAAAGTTTGTTAAGATGTTTCATACTTAATTTTTTTAATTACAATTTAGTTAATTACAAGCAAAAGTAACACCAAATTTTTTAAATACAAAATGAAATGTTAAAAAAAACCTACAAAAATTTGACCAAAGTGGTAATTATATAACTTTTAACATTTTACCGACAACTGTGAAGGCATTTATAGCTTTATCCAAGTGCTCTTTTTCATGCGCTGCAGACAGCTGAACACGTATTCTGGCTTTATCTTTTGGAACTACCGGAAAGAAAAAGCCAATTACATAAATTCCTTGTTTCAAAAGTTCATTTGCCATTGTCTGAGACAATTTTGCATCATACAACATAACTGGAACAATTGCAGAATCACCATCGATGATATCAAAACCTGCTTTTTTCATACCTTCTTTAAAGTAATTGGTATTCCATTCTAATTTATCTCGAAGTGTAGTATCTTTTTCCAATAATTCAAACACCTTAATTGAAGCCCCAACAATTGCTGGCGCCAAAGAATTTGAAAACAAATACGGTCTAGATCTTTGACGTAACAACTCAATTATTTCTTTTTTAGCAGTAGTATACCCTCCCATTGCTCCTCCTAAAGCTTTACCAAGAGTACCTGTTATAATATCTACTCTTCCCATCACTCCTTTTGCTTCTAGAGTTCCTTTTCCTGTAGCTCCGATAAAACCAGCAGCATGACACTCGTCTACCATTACCATGGCATCATACTTGTCGGCAAGATCACAGATTTTATCTAAAGGCGCTACTAATCCGTCCATAGAAAAAACTCCATCAGTAACAATTAATTTAAAACGAGCTCCTGCTTCATTTGCTTTTATTAATTGCTGTTCCAAATCTTCCATATTGTTATTTTCATAACGGTAACGTGCCGCTTTACACAAACGAACACCATCTATAATAGAAGCATGATTTAAACTATCTGAAATAATTGCATCATTCTCTCCTAATAAAGGTTCAAAAACTCCTCCATTGGCATCAAAAGCAGCAGCGTATAAAATAGTATCTTCTGTACCATAAAAATCTGCAATTTTTTTCTCCAATGTTTTATGAATATCCTGTGTCCCACATATGAAACGAACAGATGACATTCCGAAACCATGAGTATCCATTGCATCTTTTGCAGCTTGCACGACTTCTGGATGTGACGAAAGTCCTAAATAGTTATTAGCACAAAAATTCAATACTGTCTCTCCTGTTGAAATTGTGATTTCCGCACCTTGTGGAGAAGTAATAACACGCTCCTTTTTAAAAATTCCATTTTCTTCGATTGTCTGCAGCTCATTTTGCAGATGTTCTTTTATTTTACCGTACATTTTTTATTTATTTAAAACGTTAAAAATTAACAACTTAACCATAATATAGCTTCGCTTTTTCTTTAACATCTGATTAATTTTTTCACAAATTTACCACTTCAATTTCAGTTCCGATGTAAACAAGAGCTTTTTTCAAAACCGTGTATCCCAAATCTTGTATTGCATCTTGATATTCCTGAATTTGCTGTTGGTATTTAGCATTTACAGCTCCAGTTTTATAATCCAACAGATAAGCTTCTTTATTTTCTAAAAACACAACTCTATCTGGCTTCAAAATTCTCCCTTCTTTTTGAACAATAGTTTGCTCATTTAAAACTGTATGTTTTCCATTAAAACAAACATTCAGTTCTGGATGATTTACAATTTCATTCAAAGTTTTAAGCACTTTGTCGAGCTGATCATAAGTTATCAAACCATTCTCAATTGACTTTGTTACTGCCAAATCAACATCTGATTTATCTTTAACGAAAGCCAAAATCTCATGAACAATATTTCCATACGAAATAGCTTCTTGCTGATGCGTTCCCCACATCAAAGCTTCACGCTGGGCTATTTTAATATTTTTCGGATTTAAAACCTCTCTGACAATCGGAATTGATTTAACAGTGTCAACTGTTTTGGTCGTTTTTGACAGTTTGGTTTTATTTCCAAATTCGTAATTCAATTTTTCTTCATCATAAACTCCTTGGTTAATTAAGAATTTAATAAAAAAAGAAGCCATATTATTCGGATATTCACCATCATTTTTTGCTTTTAATGATTGCGAAATCACATACAATTGCTCTTCTGCGCGAGTCAAAGCAACATAAAGCACATTTATGTTATCTAAAAGCTCTTCTTGTTTTTTTAAATTAAAAACTGCTGATGCGCTTTCACCAAAACTTTCAACCGCACTGCTATTATCAACCAAAGCTTTTGGAACTCCCAAATCTATTTCCTCGGTATCTAGCCACAATTTATCTTTTGGTTTTCGATTATAATCTTCATCTGCAAAAGGCATAATTACGACTGGAAATTCTAATCCTTTAGATTTATGGATTGTCATAATTCGAACAGCATTATTTCCTTCTGGCGACGGAATACTAAATTTCTCCGAATTCTTATCCCAGAAAATTAAAAAGTCTGAAACTCCCGATTGATTCCTAATATCTCTTTCTAAAACAATATCCAGAAAAAACTGCACATAAGCATTTCCTTCGGAGGAAAGAATAAATTTAGAAATGATAATTTCCACAGCTTCATACAAAGATTTCTTCCTTACATCCTCAAAAGAAAAAGAAACATCAAAAGTCATAAGCCATTCTTCAAATTCTTTTTCAAATTTATAGCTCATTCCCATTGCGATAAAATCGTGGATAGGCATTGTCAAATCTCTGCTTGAAGCCAAGAAATGCAAAAAATTAGCTTTCGATTCTAAATCAGCGTTATTGTTTAAATATCTTAAAAGATGAATAACCAAACGGACTTCTGATGCATTTTGAATCATCAGAGTTTCTGAAGACAGCAACGGAATGCCTTGCTCTGTCAAATAATTTGCCACCGCAATTCCTTGATCTCTTTTTCTGGTCAGAATTACAATATCTTTATATTCGAAACCTTGCCTTACTACTTCTTGAATTGTATTTAAAGTGGCTAAAACATACAAATCAGATTTCTCTACAACTTCTTCTTCATCGGCAGATTCATTTTTATCAGCAATCGGAAGAAAAGAAATATTTACATAACCGCCTTTTTTGGAATTTGTATTTTGAAAACTATGATTTTCGTATAAATTCTTATAGTCTTCATTTGTAAATTCTGAAGAAATGAGTTTAAAAAAAGCATTATTAAATTCAATAACCTCGCTATAACTTCTATAGTTTGTATCTAAATGCTTCACTTTTTTTTCATGATGAAAAAAAGTCACTTCTTCTTTACTTAATTCAATAAATTGTTCTGCTTTTCCTCCGCGCCAGCGATAAATAGATTGTTTCGGATCTCCAACAATCATCAGAGTTCCTTTATTTCCCAAATCATCTAAACCAGAAAGCGAGTTGTCAATCAGCGGAATCAGATTCTGCCATTGCATTTCTGATGTATCTTGAAATTCGTCAATAAAGAAATTTCGATAACGCTCGCCTAAACGCTCATAAATAAAAGGCGCCGGCTGATTCTGAATTTCGCGGTGAATTATAGCATTGAATTCTGAAATCGACAAAACATTTTGTTCCGACTGAATTTTTGCAAGCTCATTACTCACAGTATTCAACAAAGAAAGTGGCGTAATATTTTTTAAAAAGGCTTTATAAAAATCCCTTTTTTCAAAATTTTGATAAACCTCCTTTAATATCTGAAGAAGTTCTGGAATAATATTTTCGATTAAAGCACGATCTTTTGCTGTTTTATTAATCGCAATATCATCAAATTCATGAAAGGTTTTATTTTTCGGATTGAATTTACCTTCTCGAATACTTTGCAAATGATTTGGAAAAGTTCCTCTAGAAAATGATTTTGGGTCAATTCCATTTTCATCAATCAATTCAATTGCTTTGACCGCAAGACCTTCATTAGTTTCTTCCAGCTCTTTGCAAAGCGCCTGCATTTTCTTTTTGATCTCTACAAACTCTTCGATTGTTTTGTTTTGAAAATGGAGAATTTCATTTCGGTTATTTTCATTCAAAACCAATCTACCAGTATCTAGGATTTCTCGCGAAACATCCCAACTTTTATCATCATCGGTTTTCTCCATCGTAAAATCGATGAGCAGTTTTGTCAGCGTTTCATCCTCACCTGCCTGCGCAATAATCGCATCAACAGCTTCGACCAATAAATTTTCAGTATCCAAAGTAACCTCAAAAGTCATTGGCAGATTTAAATCGTGCGCAAAAGCACGGATAACTTTATGAGTAAATTTATCAATGGTAGAAATATCAAAAGCAGCATAATTATGAATTAAGTGCTTAATGATTTGTTGCGATTTGGTTTTAATTTTAATAATGGAAAGTCCTGTTTCTCGAGACAAATCCTCCATTAAATCGACTGCTTTTGAAGACGGATCGTCTTTTGCAAATTCAGATAGATTTCCAACAATACGGCTTTTCATTTCATGAACCGCTTTGTTGGTAAACGTAATAGCTAGAATATTTCGATATGCATCGTTTTTTGGAGAAGAAAGAATAATTTTTAAATATTCTTTTACCAAAGTATACGTCTTTCCTGATCCCGCAGAAGCATCATAAATAGAAAAAGACGGACTTTGCATAATTTTGATTTTTTATATCGTAAAAATAAGATAATAAAAAATTAAATCCCAATAATTAAAAATTCCAAATTCCAATATCTACAGCGAGGAGCATTATAGATATTGGAATTTGGAATTTTTATCTATTTGGAATTTTAAATATTTAGTGTTTTGGAAAAGCTCTTTTGTTGAAAACCAAAAGTATACCCACACCCGTAGAAATTGCTACATCGGCTACATTAAAAATAGCATTAAAGAAAGCAAAATGTTTTCCGCCAAAAATCGGAAGCCAAGTTGGAAGTTCGCCTTCCCAGATAGGAAAATAGAACATATCTACAACCAAACCGTGAAACCAAGTTCCGTATGGAGCTGGCGAGAAAATAGTCGCCAAGTTATGCGTACTGTCATCAAAAATAACTCCGTAGAAAACAGAATCTATAATATTTCCTGCCGCTCCTGCAAAGATTAATGCAATAGCCGCTATTAAATAAGTAGAATGACGTTTTTTTACCGAATCAGAAAGCCACCAGCCAATTCCGACAACAGCAAAGATTCTGAACACTGTCAAAATTAATTTACCGTATTCGCCTGGTATTTTTGTTCCCCAAGCCATTCCTTCATTTTCAATAAAATGAATTCTAAACCAATCTGCAATTACAACTTCTTCACCAAGAACGAAATTTGTTTTGACATAGATTTTGGAAAGCTGATCAACAATTAAAACTAAGAATATAAGGAAATACGCTTTTCGTAATGACATTTTATGATTTTTTGATGGGCAAAAATAACAATTAAATCAAAAAAAACGCTCCCAAAGGAGCGTTAATTCTTTTGTAACAAACTAAACAAGTTTATCTGCTAATCTAAACCCGGTAAAGTTTACTTTTTAACAGCAGCTTTTGCTGGTGTTTTCGGACTGTCGGAAAAGAATTCAGAGATTGACTTAAAGATACCTTTACTTTCTTTTCCGGCCGCCAATTTCTTAGCTTCCCCTTTTTTTACATCAGCTTTAAACTTAACACGCAGTTTTTCAAATTCTTTCATTCTGCGCTCCACATCAGAGTTTACTTCTTTGAATTTCAATACTTTAGCCATAATGTAAGTTTTTTGTAGTAAATAATTTAAATTATTACTGATTTGGTACTACAATGATACATAATTTAATTTATATTTGTTAATAAAAATTAACACTTGTTTAGCACAAGTTGAATTATTTTCTAAAAACAACACCAAAACGAACTGAATTTAACATTCCTCCCAAAATCCTACAAATCATGAATGAAATTACAACTACTCTAAATGACTTTCTTGTCAGCACAAAATCTACCGCAGCGTTAATTTTAAATGGTAAAGGCAAATTAATTACTTCACTGAATCTTGATTACGGAGACAGTATTGCCGCAATGAGCGCAGCAATTTTATCTATGAGCGAAAAATTCTTAATTGATTTAGAAAAAGGCTCTTTAAAACAGTTATATCTAAAAAGTGCAGAAGGCGTTATTGTTGGAAACAAAATAAGCGGCTCCAACTTTATTGTTGCTTTTTCTAAAGAAGGAAGCAATCTAGCATTATTGATGCGTTCTACAGAAGAAGTTTCTGCCGAATTAAGTAAAAATTCTTTATTGAAATAACATACAATTCTATTAACAAATAACCCAAATGAACTATGAGCAATGACTTTTTAAACGTGTTTTTAAACGAAATGAAAACTAACGTAAACGGCTTTATCGCTGTAGCAGTAACAGAAATTGAATCTGGATTAAGTTTCGGAAATTTAACTATTGACCCAGGTTTTGACCCAGAACTTGCCGCAGCTTATAACTTAGAAGTAGTAAAAGCTAAATTAAGCGCTGTAAAAGCTTTAGGATTAAATCAGGACATCGAAGATATTTTGATCACACTTTCTAATCAAATCCACATTATCGACATTTCTCCAAACAAAAAATTCATGATCTATCTAGCTGCTGATGCTTCAAAAGCTAATTTAGGAATGACTAGAGCTATTTTAAGAAAACACAAAGCTGAAGTTGAAAAAAACCTAGCTTAATTTCTTGATTTCAATTTATTACAAACCGTCTTAATTCTAAGGCGGTTTTTTTATTTAGAAAACTCAAAATGAAGAGAACTCGCATTCAATTTTGTTCTTACAAAAACTTATAGGAGATATTCAATTCTATTTTGATTAATTATAAATAATTTCTTTCAAAGCTTAGATTTAGTAACAAACTCGCTCATAGCTAAACATTAAACAAAAAAAGCGCCCCTTAAAAGGAGCGCTTTTTTCTTACGTATTTCTACGCGATTATCTTTGCAGGTTTTTAGCCTCGATACTCATTGTTGCATGAGGAACGATTTTAAGCCTTTCCTTGCTAATTAATTTACCTGTCACTTTGCAGATACCGTATGTTTTGTTTTCTACACGGAATAAAGCGTTTTTTAAGTCACGAATGAATTTCTCTTGTCTGATAGCCAACTGAGAGTTTGCTTCTTTTGACATGGTCTCACTTCCTTCTTCAAAAGCTTTAAAAGTTGGAGAAGTATCGTCAGTTCCGTTATTCAAATCGTTCATATACGCACTTTTGATCAAATCAAGATCTTCTTGTGCTTTCTTAATTTTTGCTTGGATTATTTCTTTGAACTCTGCTAAATCAGCATCAGAGTATCTTGTAATTTCATCTATCATTTTCTACTATTTTGAAATTAATATAATGGTTCTAATGTCATCAAACTCAATTTCTGTGCCGTTTTCTAACGCGTCAGCAAAAACCAAATCATCTGTTAATGTCTCAGACTTAATATAGTCTTCATTTTTTGAAACTGCTTCTTCTAAAATGCCGTTTCGTTTTATTTGAACTTTAATCTTATCCGTAACCTCAAATCCTGAATCTTTACGAATGTTTTGTATTCTATTTACTAATTCTCTCGCGATACCTTCATTTTTTAATTCTTCGGAGATTGTAATATCAAGCGCAACTGTTATTCCGTTTGAATTAGCAACCAACCATCCTTCGATATCTTGTGATGTAATTTCCACATCTTCTAATGATAAAGTTACACTATTTCCTGCAATAACAATATCTAGCGTTCCTTGCTTGTCCAACTGATTGATCTGATCTGGAGAAAAACTTTGTATCTCCTTAGAAATCAACCCCATATCTTTACCAAAACGTGGTCCAAGAGCCTTAAAATTAGGCTTAATCTGTTTTACCAAAATACCTGAAGCATCGTCTAAAAGTTCAATTTCTTTAACGTTTACCTCAGCTTTTACCAAGTCAGAAATAGCTTCGATTTCAGCACGCTGATTCTCGTCAAGTACTGGAATCATTACCTTTTGCAGAGGTTGACGTACTTTGATCATCTCTTTTTTACGAAGTGATAACACCAAAGATGAGATCGTCTGCGCCTTCTGCATTTTGCTTTCCAACGTTTTATTAACAAAGTTTTCGACAAATTTTGGGAATTCTGCCAAGTGAACACTAGCAAAACCCTCGGTTCCCGTAGAAGTTGTTAAATCGCGGTACAATTTATCCATAAAAAATGGAGCCACTGGAGCGCTTAGTTTACTGATAGTAAGCAAACAAGTATAAAGCGTTTGGTAAGCTGCAATTTTATCTTTTGCATATTCTCCTTTCCAGAAACGGCGACGGCATAAACGAACGTACCAGTTACTTAAATTCTCCTGAACGAAATCTGAAATAGCTCTTGTCGCTTTTGTTGGCTCGTAATCTTCGTAGCATTCGTCAACAAATTTTATTAAGGAATGCAATTCAGAAATAATCCATTGATCAATTTCCGGTCTTTCGTTTAACGGAATTTCAGCTTCTTCGTATTTAAATCCGTCGATGTTAGCATATAACGAGAAGAAAGAATACGTATTGTATAATGTTCCAAAGAACTTACGCTTAACCTCAGCAATTCCCTCAAGGTCAAACTTCAAGTTATCCCACGGATTTGCATTCATAATCATATACCAACGCGTAGCATCTGGACCGTTTTCTGCAATGGTTTTAAATGGGTCTATGGTATTTCCTTTACTCTTAGACATTTTAACTCCATTTTTATCTAAAACAAGACCGTTTGAAACTACGTTTTTGTATGCAATTTTATCAAAAACTAGAGTTCCGATTGCGTGAAGCGTGTAAAACCATCCACGTGTCTGGTCTACTCCTTCTGCAATAAAGTTTGCTGGAAAATCTTTGTTTTCATCAATTTTTTCTTTGTTTTCAAAAGGATAATGCCATTGTGCATACGGCATTGCTCCAGAATCAAACCAAACGTCGATCAAATCGCTTTCGCGCTTCATTGGCTGGCCAGAAGCAGAAACTAATGTTATTTGATCTACGACATTTTTATGCAAATCGATTAAATCATAATTTGATTCGTCCATATTTCCGATTTCAAATCCTTTAAACGGATTTTCTTTTTGGAAACCTGCTTCGATCGATTTCTCGATTGCATGGCACAATTCTTCAACAGAACCGATAATAATTTCTTCTTTTTTATCTTCTGTTCTCCAGATTGGTAACGGAATTCCCCAATATCTAGAACGAGATAAGTTCCAGTCGTTGGCATTTTTAAGCCAATTTCCAAAACGTCCTTCACCAGTAGATTTGGGTTTCCAATTGATAGTTTCGTTCAGGTCGAACATTCTATCTTTTACGTCGGTTACTTTAATAAACCACGAATCTAATGGATAGTATAATAACGGCTCATCAGTTCTCCAGCTGTGTGGGTAACTGTGCACGTATTTTTCAACTTTAAAAGCTTTGTTTTCTTCTTTTAATCGAATAGCGATTTCAACATCTACAGATTTCTCTGGAGCTTGTCCTGCATCGTAATATTCGTTTTTAACATATTTTCCAGCTAAATCACCAACATGTGAAGTGAATTTTCCTTGTAAATCTACTAAAGGAACTGCATTTCCATCTGCATCCAGAACCAACATTGGCGGCACTTCTGGTTTTGCTTCTTTTGCTACTTTAGCATCATCTGCACCAAAAGTTGGAGCTGTATGTACAATTCCCGTTCCGTCTTCTGTTGTTACGAAATCTCCAGAAATTACTCTAAATGCATTTTCAGCGTTTTCATATGGTAACACATAAGGCAATAATTGCTCATAACGGATTTCTACTAAATCTGCTCCTTTTGCTTCGGTTAAGATTTTGTACGGCAATTTTTTGTCGCCGTTTTTCACATTGTCAAAATCAGCATCGTCTTCACTTAAGAAATAGCCTTTTCCGAATTGTTTTCCAACTAAGTTTTTAGCCAAAACCACATTGATTGGCTCAAAAGTATATTGATTGAAAGTTTTTACTAAAACATAATCGATTTTTGGACCAACTGTTAAAGCAGTGTTTGAAGGAAGTGTCCAAGGAGTTGTCGTCCAAGCTAAAATGTGGATATCTCCAAAACCTTGTAAAAACGAAGGCAATGTTTGTGGCAATGTTTTAAACTGCGCTACAATTGTAGTATCAGTCACATCGCGGTAAGCTCCGGGCTGGTTTACTTCGTGAGAAGACAATCCAGTTCCTGCTTTTGGAGAATACGGCTGAATCGTGTATCCTTTGTACAACAAACCTTTATCGTAGATTTGTTTCAAAAGCCACCAAACAGATTCCATATATTTTGGTTTATAAGTCACATACGGATCTTCCATATCTACCCAATACCCCATTTTTTCGGTCAAATCATTCCATACGTCGGTATAACGCATAACGGTTTTTTTACACGCTTCGTTATATTCTTCGATAGAAATCGTTTTACCAATATCTTCTTTTGTAATTCCTAATTCTTTTTCGGTTCCCAATTCTACAGGCAAACCGTGAGTATCCCAACCGGCTTTTCTTTTTACTTGAAAACCTTTTTGAGTTTTATATCTGCAAAAAATATCTTTAATCGCACGTGCCATTACGTGGTGAATTCCAGGTAATCCGTTTGCTGAAGGCGGACCTTCAAAAAATACGAAAGGCTCTGCACCTTCGCGAGTTGTTACACTCTTTTCAAATATATTTTCTTTCTTCCAAAAATCAAGAACTTCAGACGCTACAGTTGGTAAGTCAAGTCCTTTGTATTCAGTAAATTTTGTACTCATTTTATCCTTTTCTTAAACGAGGTGCGAAAGTAAGAAATTTTGAACTATTGACCGCCAATTTCATTAAATTTCACAAAGTTTTGTTGAGAGAATAGATACAAAAACACAAGAATTGGTTACTTTCTGACATTATTCTCATTTTTCTGAGACAATAAAATCAAAAAATAACCAATTCTAAAAATAGCTTTCTGCAAGCTTATATCTTATTTAAACCCTCCGAAATAGACTTCTTTCATAAAAATTCTATTTCCAAAAACAGGATTTATTTCTACTTTTTCACGAGTTTCCTGATACAAGGTTTCACCGTTAAAATCTTCAATTTCATAATTAATCTTATGAGGGATTTTTCCAGAATTTAATCCTGTTACAGGGCGGTAATCACCAAATAATTTTCTCTCGAAAAAACTTTTATTTCCGTTATCAAATTCTGTTTTCTCTGTAGAAACAATATTGAAGTTTTCTTTATCAATAAAAACATGATAATCTGTTTTCGGAATTGTTCTGTTTCCAGAACTCAACGTTTTTTCAAAATAATTTAAATGATAGCACAATTTTCCTTCGTACATTTCTTCTCCTAAAATCTCAAAATTATTCCACAGATCAAGTCTTAAGTCTGTCAAAAAGTTTACTGGATCAACATTCTTAGACAAATTGCTATAATCGTATGCGGTTAACTTTGCCCATTTAGCATTTATACCTGTTTCACGATCGTCATGGCTCCATGCTTCTGGTCCATTTACTATTTCGTAATAAGCTTCAGGCATTTTTTTCTTTAGAAGATAATGCGAAGTTGTAGCCCATTTTTCTTCTGTTTGAGGAATATTAGTTCCTTCTATCGAAATCTTAGAAAGCAAATGTGTTTTTTCTATTTTTTTCAAGGCCTGGCTTCCACCAAGATTATCGATTACTTTTGCTAAAAGATTTGCATTTAATTGATACGCTATTGAATCAAGCAAATTATGTCTTTGCATTTTAATCTTTTCCAAATAAGCTTCACGATTAGATTTTTCGATTTCCCATTCGGCATCCTGCTGGTGTATTTTTTCGAAAAACGCCAACCTTTTCTCTTCTTTTTCTTCTGCTATTTTAAGCCCTAATTTTTGAAGTTCAGCAAAACGATTGGTATGGCTTCTAATTTTCTTATCAGCGAAATTAGCGTTATTTACCCTTTCAATAATTGAAGATCCTCTCGAATCCAGTTTATCGTTTTCAATTAATAAATTAGCATAAAGCAATGCTTTCTCTTTGTTTTCAAGTAAAAAATAAGTCTCTGCTAAGTTATTTGTAACAATAAATCGAATGTTTACGTTTGCAGGTGAAGGGGGATATTTAACCAAAAGACTTTCTAGATATTGCAAATGCGGCGCCAGCAATTTCTCATCTAGACCTTTTTCAAGCGTTACTTTCTCCATTTGAGCTGTAATCTCTGTTTCGAAAGCCAGCATTTGTTTATATTCTGAATGCCCTTTTGAAGTTACAAATTCAAATCTTTCTTTAGATTCATCAGTTGTATATCCAAATTTATAATTTAGGAAATCCTGAACTCTGCCTGCAGCTTTATAAATAACATTTTCAAAACCATCATCTGTATAATCTGAATCACTAACCGCTGCCCTGATTTTTTTATCGTGTTCTGAAGCTGCTATTTTCATAGATCCCAGACTATTTCCAACACTTATTGAATACGATTCTGATCCTCCAAAATCTTTGGTCAGCAACAGCTTATCCCCATGCCTAACATCTAATTTTACGCTTGTGACATAGTTAGAATGTGCACTGTAAACCCACCTGTTTTCTTTTTTATTGAAGGCACTATCCACTTGTGTTTCAGTGTACCTAGGAAGTGCAAAAGTCAAATAGATTTTCAGCTTTCCATTTACAGGATCTTTTATAAATCCGTTGATATTAAAAAAATGCTTTTTCAGTTTAGATTCTTCTTCTTGCAATGATCTGTCTATCTGATAAAAAGCAGTTTGTGTCAATACATTATCAAGCGCAGGAAATTCTGAATACTTAATTACCGGAATATAAAATTTCTTTTTTTTAGAGCTTATTTTTTCTTGTGCTTGAATTGAACCAATTACAAGCAAAGCAATAAGGAGTAGTATTTTTTTCATAGGCAAAAAAAAACCATCAGAATCAGATCCTGATGGCCTTGTCTTTTTTTATTTTTCTTTCTTGTTGAAAATCTGAATTGACTTATCAGAAACATAAAAAATGTTCTGAGTCGCAGGATCCACTTCATAAATTGGCTTGTTGTTGTTGAAAATAATTTTATCAACTTCAACACCATCAACTTTACTCACTTTTACAAGAATTTTTTCTCCAGAATCTGCTTTTGCAAAAATATAAGAGAAGTCTCTGTTTTGTTTCATTGCGTTGAAACGCTTGTCAAATTTAGCCGCTACTACACCTAGAGCCGCTGATCCAGCCGCATAAGTTTTTGCCTGATCCTTATTATGCTGATCTCCTTTTGCAACCACGGTTCTCATGTTACCATCAGCATCACGATATGTCATAGTCAAATCAGCACCTTTAACTGAACTTACTCCTGAACCAATTCCTAAACCAATACTTCCCGCAATTGCAGCACTTTTTAAAAGACGTCTTGTTCCTTCCCCTGGCTGTGAATAAGTATGGTGATATTTTATAGTACCATCCATATTTACTCCCATAACTTCAAGTGGTCCTGAAAGCACAACTCCCCAAGGAAATTGTTCGATACTGTTTAATTCTTTTTCTTTTTTGATATTTACTTTAGCAAATGGCTCTGGCTTATCGCTAATGCTTGGATCAAATTTGTATAATTTCTCATCATTATACACTAAGTAAGAATTTGTAGCTTCATCGTAAGTTGGTAAAACTGGACGGTCTTTTTCAAACTTAATATTACGTTTCCAAAGCTTAACTCCTGTTTTATAATCTACCATGTTTCCGTAAGTTCCTGTAAGGTACATTACTTTTTCACCCACTTTTCCTAAGTAGTAGATTGGATCTTCTTTGTCATCAGAAATTTCGATGAATTTTTTCCAAAGCTTTTCTCCATCTTTGTTGATCAACATCATTTCGTTTTCAGCAACATATAAGAAATCTTGGTCGATCGGAATTACTCTTTTCAAACCATCTCCACGAGCGTCTTTTTTCCAGATTTTCTCTCCAGAAGTTAAGTCATAAAAGTTAAATCCGCTGTAGTGCGCCACTAAGATTTTTGTTCCCCAATCTTCAAGGTAAACTACTCTCTTAGTTTTGATTGATTCTTTCCAAATACTTTTTCCAGTTTCTGTATTCAATACATTTAAATACTGTTTTGAAGAGAAAGTTCCTGCATTATTTACTACGACAATATTTTTATCGTTTTGAGTTAAAAAGAATTTAGAATAATCTTCTTCCCCTTTCCAGTTTAACTTTCCTGTAGCTCTGTCAAAAGAATATAATTTTCCGTACAATAAATAGTAAATTACTGATCCGTGTACTGTAGCGATGTTTGTGTTTGCAGATTCTTTAAAAGAAAAACTAAACAATGATTTTGCTTTATCAACAGCTGTATTCCATTTCAATTCACCAGTTGTCATATCCAATAAAGCAATTGCCATATCGCCATCTTTTTTCAAAGTAAGCAAATACTCGTTTGTTTCAGGAATAAAATCTGATTGGGTAACCCAGAAAGACTCTTTTGCAGAATTATAAACTACTTTACCTGTATCAGTATTGATAATAAGGTATTTACTTTCAAGATAGGCTTCCACATATGGGCTTCCAGGCACATTAGTTAAAGTACTTTTATCCGCGAAAAGTTTTGTAAGATCTGTATCACCTGCGATATCCAATACTGACCTACCTCCAAAATCTTCTTTAGTTAAAGTCCATACAATTTTTTTTGTTTCAGGATCAAGTCCTTTAATAGATGAGCCTTCTTTAAAGACAACAACTCCAGTAACCCCATTCTGCACCAAATCTTGGACAGCATTTTCTGTTGTAACTATTTCATCATATTTTCTTTGGGCAATTGATGAAACCGTTACCGACAGAAGAAAAATAATCGAAAAAGTAATTTTCTTCATGGTAGAATTTTTTTTTAAATTAGTTGGTTTAGATATTTTTGAAATTTACTTTTTACCAAAAAGACATAATCCTTTAGTAAAAAAATACTGAGCAAATATATAAAAATAGAAATGCAGTTATGAAAAAATTTCTTTCAAAATATCAAGCGATTTTGGACTCTTAAACCCTTCTAAATGAGATGAATAATAGCTAATCAGAACTTTTAACAATATTTGTCTTTCAAGTACATGAAATACTTTTTGATCGTTATCAAATTTTAGTTCTAATAGTTTTTTAAATAAAGTCGTTTCATGCTCAGAAAGTGCGGTTGAAGTGTGGAAAACCGTAAAAATTCCTTCATTTATTTCAAAAAAAGGCAAATCTATATCGGAAGTATCAGGATAAAAGCCCAGATATTTTGTGATTTCTAAAAGCAAGATTAAGTGAAAATTTGAAATTTCATCATGATGATCTAGCCAAGTAAGCGCCGTTTCTAAAAACAAAAAAAGCTGTTCATTTTTTTCTTCTTCTTGAATGGAATGATGCAACATTTCTGAAAGAAACATAACCATCGTACTTTTCACGATATCTGTATGAATCGTCTGAAACGGAACAGCGCTTCTGATTTCTTTAAAATTCTCTAAAGTTCCTTTATTCTTATGAACAGCTTCTATCTCTAAAATCGAAAAAGGCTGAAAGTACGCAATTTTCTGACTTGCCTTTCTACTAGAAAAAGCATCGCGCACAAAATAAGACTTCAGTCCGCTCGAAAGTGTAAAGCATTTTACAATCAAGCTTTTTTCCTGAAATTTTAAAGAGGAGATTACTATGGCTTTGGTTTTGACGAGCACTTTTACTTTTAGATTTTAGATTTTAGATTGTGGATTTTAGATTTTGGCAATTCTCTAATTTTCTAATTGCCATATTATCTAATTATCATCACTTTTTTAACTTTAGTTTCTCCTCCATCTTCTGCAGAAATAAAAACCATGTAAACTCCAGATGCTACTTTATATTTTCCAAAAGCAGTTGTATCCCATTCGATTGTTCCTCCAGAAGAGTTTATTTCGTAAACCAGATTGCCTTCGATATCTGTGATTTTGACATTTGCTTTGTCAATTAATCCAGCAACTTTAACGGTTCCTGAGTATGTTGGACGCACAGGATTTGGATAAACATAAACATTGCTTAAATCGTCGTTAGCTTCTGTTGCAATTCCATTAAAAGAAACCAATCCTTTATTGGTTGCGATAAAAACTTCTCCTGTTTTAGCATTTATTTTGATATCATTTACATAATTACTCGGCAATGGCGAATTATTTATTGTAAAATGATATTTCGTTTCCTGACCATTTGGCGAAACCATAAACACACCAGAATCTGCTGTTCCGATCCATTTATTATTTGCACCATCTACAGCTATAGAAGTGACAAACTGCTCGTACAATAGTTCTTGAGCCAAATCATCTTCGGTGATAATAATTGGATTTGCTTTTAACTGACTTTCCGATTGAAAACTCGAAACATTAGACAAAACTCTCAAACCTTTTGTCGTACCTATCCAAAGCTGATTTTTTGTATCTAAAGCTACTGTTCTAACATCTGCTATTGGTAGATTACCAGCATCTACGCCAAAAGTCATTTTTTTGAATGTATTGGTGCTCTCATTAAATCCAACAACTCCGCTTTTTAGAGTTCCAATCCATTTTACATTATTACGATCTATGGCTATACTTGAGTAGTTCTCTTCTTCTGCATCGTCTAAAATAGAAGTCATGGCATAGCTACCCCATTGTCCGTTTGTTTTTAAAACCTTTAATCCGTTTTTGATACGGCTGTTTGTAACCCAGAGATTTCCCGTTTTATCAAAAGCCGTGGCATTGATGCGGACATCGATATAATTTGGGCCTTCAGTTGTAATGGATTCTAAACCGCTATTTTTTTCATTATATAAAAAACTAGGCACATCATTTTCGACTTTTAATAATCCTGAAAAGAAAGAACTTGCATAAACCTGCTTCTCATTATTCGGATTAACTAAAACTCTTGTAATTGATTTTGCATCATAAACTTCAGAATACGGGATATTCAGCCAACCTGATGCATTGTAACGACTAATTCCGTAATTATCTAACGGATAAGGATTATAGGTAACATCATAATCGCCATAAACTGTCCACAAAACATTTGAACCAGTATCGATAGCAAAAATGTTATTTCGTACTGGACCGGCAGGTGTACTATTTTCAAAAGCGGCGGCATTATTCAAATCAGAAAAAAACAGTCCTTTTTCTTTTGTTCCAATAAAAATCTGATTCCCAACTGCAGTTGCGCAGCTAAAATTCAAAGTATTATCCAAAACCTGCGAATTTGTTATTTGTCGATTCAAAACCATTTGATTATTGTACACATAAACGGTATTGGCAGTTGTAACGAACAAATTATGATTTTTGGCTCTTGTATCGACAGTTGCTTGAGGCAATTGCGAGAAACCTACAAAAGTATTTGAATTAAATCTATGAATGTATCCAGAAGTGTTTACCGCAATAAGTTCTGTATCTAAAGCCTCAACACTAGACCAATCTCCCGCATTTACAACCGACCATTGATTGTAGTCAATAAGATTTACACTAGCGCTATCTGCTTTTCTAATACCGCTTGATGTTGCGGCAAAAATAAAGCCGTTAAACAACGTAGTTTGTTTTACACTTATTTCGGCACCATTATCACCAATAAAATAAGTATCGCCAAATTGCGAAGTTTTAAGATTGAACTGAACAATTCCGAAATCGCAAGAAACATATACCAACCCATTATTTTCCATAAAATGGTTGATTTTTTTAGTATTTGCTGGCAATTGCTTATTAATTATATCAACCACTTTTAAAATGCTTCCGTCGGCATCATTAATCAAAATCATCAAACCATTTTCGTAGCCAATGATTGTTTTTTTGAATGCTTCACTATAATAAACTACAGAAATGGTCTGACCTGATAATCCATCAACGGTAGTGGTCGATTTGAGCACGTTTGTTGCTGTATTTCTCGAAAACAATGCATTTTCTGAAGCGGCAAAAACAGCTGTAGTCGATTCTGAAACATCTTTTATTTCATTAAATGAAAAATATCCCTGCCAAGACAGTTTGCTTTGCGCCCCGCAAAACTGAATAAGAAGTAAAAAGAAACCGCAGAAAGATACTTTTTTCATCATTTAATGTATTCGAATAGACAAATATACTACAAACGAGATTTTATTTAATTTTTAGTCCAAATAAAATACCCTCGATATCTTACGTAGATAACGAGGGTATTTCTAATTATTGTAATCTAATCTTAAACTACACCTTGTGCAAGCATAGCGTCGGCAACTTTTACAAATCCGGCAATGTTTGCTCCTTTTACGTAGTTCACATATCCGTCTTCTTCAGCACCGTATTTTTTACATTGGTTGTGAATTCCGATCATGATTTCTTTCAATCTCAAGTCTACCTCTTCACTAGTCCAGTTTAAACGGATTGAGTTTTGTGTCATTTCTAATCCAGAAGCAGCAACACCACCAGCATTTGCAGCTTTTCCTGGTGCAAATAATACTTTATTGTCTAAGAAAAGTTTAATAGCATCTAGTGTAGAAGGCATATTTGCAGCTTCAGTCACACATAAAACGCCATTATCAATTAACTTTTGAGCATCTTCGCCATTCAATTCATTTTGAGTAGCACAAGGAATTGCGATATCTACTTTTACTTCCCAAGGGCTTTTTCCTTTATGAAAAATAGCATTTGGATATTTCTCTAAGTATCTTTCTGCTTTATTATCTCCAGTAGCTCTCATTTCAAGCATGTGGTCGATTTTTTCTCCAGAAATTCCTTCTTCATCATAAATGTATCCGTCAGGACCAGAAATAGTAACTACTTTTCCGCCTAATTCATTTACTTTTAAAGCTACTCCCCAAGCCACATTTCCAAATCCAGAAATTGCAACCCTTTTACCTTTAATTTCGTGACCAATTGTACGAAGCATTTGATCTGTAAAGTAAACTACTCCATATCCAGTAGCTTCTGGTCTGATTAATGAACCTCCGTAAGCCAAACCTTTTCCAGTTAAAACTCCCGTAAATTCATTTCTGATTCTTTTGTACTGTCCGAATAAGTAACCAATTTCTCTTGCTCCCACACCGATATCTCCAGCAGGAACGTCAAGATCTGGGCCAATATGACGGCATAATTCTGTCATGAATGACTGGCAGAAACGCATAATTTCAGCATCAGATTTTCCTTCTGGATCAAAGTCAGAACCTCCTTTTCCACCTCCCATAGGAAGTGTTGTCAAACTGTTTTTGAATACTTGTTCGAATGCTAGGAATTTCAAAACAGACAAGTTCACAGAATGATGGAATCTAATCCCTCCTTTGTAAGGCCCGATAGCAGAGTTCATTTGAATTCTGAAACCTCTATTTACAATGATTTCTCCTTTATCGTCTACCCACGGAACTCTAAAAATGATAGAACGTTCTGGTTCTGCAATTCTTAGAAGTATATTCTTGCCATCATACTTTTTACGCTCAGATATAAAAGGAATTACAGTTTCTGCAAATTCTCTAACTGCTTGAAGAAATTCTGGCTCATTTGGATTTTTTGACTCAACCAGAGCCATAAATTCATTTATTTTTTGTTCCATCTTTGAAATAAATTTTTCAGATAATTTAGCTTTAATTTTTACTCTTATAAAAATAAGAAATCATGTTTAAGAAAACGTTTTCGTTTTAACAGACAAAGATATATCAAATAATGATTCGATGTTACAATTTTCACTTTTTTGAAGCGATTTGTGTTTTTTTCAAACATTACAAAAAAACACATTTTACATGTAGGTGTTTACATGCAAATCACCTTTTAAAAGTTAGTAAATTAAGTATTTTGCTACTTATTTTTCAATACAGTAATTTTATATTTTGAATCGATTATGTTTTTTATATATTTGCCATGATTTGTAAGCCCTCAAAAATGTCTAAACCCCTATTTATCACATTACTTGCCTTGTTTGGCATCACCACTGCCGTATCAGCACAAGGACTAGCTCAAGAGATCGGAATCTACGCCGGACCCGTAACTTTACAGTCCGATTTTGGAGAAAGGAACAACTTTGATAATAATGTCGGAAACACAGGCTTTGGCATTGGAATCATGCACTTTATAAACTTTTCTGCTAATAACAATAGAGAAAACTTTTTCACAGAACATTTTAAAGTAAGATCTGATCTTTCTTATAGCAGAACCACTTTAAAACATCACGGTCAATGGGTTGAATATAAGCCTAACGGAGTATTTGCGACACAATTGAGAAATATGCACGCAAGTTCTAGTCTTGTAAATCTGGGTGCACAGATTGAATTTTCTCCTTTCATGAAAATTCACGATTTCGAAAATACAATTGGTAGCTTCAGTCCGTATGGTGCTTTAGGATTTCAAGTGAGCTATTATTCAACAAAAGTTGGATCTCATTTAGGAGACATTACACTACCTAATGTTACTCCAGGAAAATATTTAACTCCATCTGATGGACGTGCTCATGGATTTTCTACAGAAACGGGCATTGCTTTATCTGCAACAGCTGCTATTGGAGTTCATTACAAGCTAACAACAATGAGCGATTTAATGTTTGAAACTCGTTTTCAAATGTACAACTCAGACTGGATCGACGGATTAAATCCGAACAAAGATATTTACACAGAAAACAAATCTAACGATTGGCAGGTTTGGTTTAACTTTGGATACATTTACTATTTAGAGTTCTAAACCTAAATAAATTACAATATAAAAAATCCCAAATTCCAAGATTAAATTGGAATTTGGGATTTTTGTTTGAAATCAAATTGACAAATAGAATCCGAAGGATTCAAATATTTATAGCATCTGTTTCTCAAAGATAGGTGCGACCCCGATGGGGTCGTATCAACGTAACGAATATTAATTTCTATAAACATTTGAACCTTTCAGGTTCCTGCTCTCAAATAATAAATCCCAAACTCCAGTTTAATCTTGGAATTTGGGATTTTCTTATTGGAATTTCTTTCGTTAAGAAAGCGCTTGTTCTAAATCTGCAATTAAATCTTCTGCATCTTCAATACCAACACTTAATCGAACCAAATCGTCGGTAATACCAACTTCGGCTCTTTTGTCTGCAGGAATAGAAGCATGCGTCATTAAAGCCGGATGATTCGCTAATGATTCTACTCCGCCAAGAGATTCTGCCAATGTAAATACTTTCAGCTTTTCTAAAAATGCAATAGAATCTTCTTTCTTTCCTGATTTAAAATCAAAAGAAACCATTCCACCAAAAGCTTTCATTTGTTTTTTGGCGATTTCGTGAAACGGATGATTCTCTAAACCTGGGTAATAAACCGTTTTTATCTTTGGATGATTGCTTAAATATTCAACCACTTTTTCTCCATTTTCACAATGTCTCTGAACTCTTAATGCTAAAGTCTTGATTCCTCTTAAAACCAAGAAACTATCCATTGGACCAAGAGTTGCACCTGTTGCGAATTGCTGGAAATGCAATTGCTCTCCAAGTGCTTCATCTTTTACGATAAGTGCTCCAGCAATAACGTCTGAATGTCCTCCTAGATATTTTGTTGCCGAATGCATTACGATATCAGCTCCTAAATCTAAAGGTTTCTGCAAATAAGGCGTTGCAAAAGTATTATCTACGGCAAGAAGAATTTTTTTCTCTTGAGTAATTTTTGCGATTTCCTGAATATCCGCCAATTTCATTAACGGATTTGTTGGTGTTTCTACCCAGATTAACTTCGTGTTTTCGTTGATTAGGCTTTTCAATTTTTCGATATTCGTCATATCAACAAAATGAAATTTAATGCCCGAATCTTTATAAACACGAGAAAACATTCTGTACGTTCCGCCATACAAATCATCCATAGCAATGATTTCGTCTCCTGCTTTGAAAGATCTCAAAACGCAGTCTGTAGCCGCAAGACCAGATGAAAATGCTAGTCCGCGAGTTCCGTTTTCAATACTTGCCAAAGCGTCTTCCAACGCGGTACGAGTCGGGTTCGAAGCCCTACTGTATTCATAATCTGCCAAGGGTTTTCCTGGACTTGTTTGTACAAATGTTGATGTTTGATACACCGGTGGCATAACTGCCCCAGTAGACGGATCATGATGCTGTCCTCCGTGTATAACTTTGGTATTGAATTTCATATAAATAAAATTTATTTTAAATATTTGTTCTCAACAAATTTGTTGATATTCGCGATTTTTTTGATTTATGTTTTAAAAATCGTAATTTTAGAATACAAATTTACCTTTTAATTTAATTTGTTCCAGCTCCTCTTCTTTTTCTTTTTATATAATTAACATTTCGTGACATGAAACAATATCCATTTTATATCTTTTTACTGCTTTTAATTTCGGGTTGCAATAAAGAACTTTCATTTGAAAAAGAGACATTTGAAGAGAAATCAAATCTTCCATGCGAGAAAGACTGTCCTGTAATTACAATGGAAATTCCAATTGCAAAAACTAAGAAAACGGTAGCAGACAGCATTAATAAAAAGGTTTTTAATGTAATTAAAGAAATTGTCTTTTTTGGCGAAGATTCAACGAAGGTTAATGATTACAAGTCATTGTCAAAATCTTTTATTACTTCTTACGAAGAAATGCACCAGAAATTTCCTGAGGACACTTTTGGCTGGGAAGCCAAAATAATTGGAAATGTTGAATTTCAATCGGAACAGATTTTAAATCTGAAAATTGATCATTACACTTTTACAGGCGGTGCTCACGGATATCAAGGCTATCGCTCTTTATTATTTGATCGAAAAACTGGAAAAACGATTTTCAATAAGCAGTTATTTAAAAACGAAAACGAATTTAAGGCTTTCGCCGAAAAGACATTCAGAGCCAAATACAAAATACCTGAAAAAGCGAATATCAATGCAACAGGTTTAATGTTTGAAAACGATAAATTTCAACTGCCTCAAAACATCTTCTATACTTCTGACGGCTTGCTTTTATTTTACAATTCGTATGAAGCCGCATCTTATGCAGACGGTCCAAAAGAACTTTTATTTTCGTATGAAGAAGTAAATAAATATTTGAATTTTCAATAATAAAAGAAGAACGTTTTTTTTAAAAATTTTTATCAAATGAAAGACAATAAATTATATCACATTTTAGATCTAATTGAAGAAATAGATAAGGTTGATAAAATGATTCTTATGCATCTTGATTCTGATTCAACATTGATGCTTGATCAGTATAAAAATCAGAAATTAAAACTAAGTAATTATTTGGTTCAAGAACTTCTGACAAATAGCGATAATAGACCTGAAGTAATGTATATTATAAAACTTTTTATTGAAAAATTTTACATGAAAGAAATGAATCATCTGCAATTTGAAGAAAATGACAGTTTGAAAAAAATTCAAAATGTTTTCATTGAAAATTACAGCTAAGACACACAACAGTCCGTCTCTACAAAAACCTCAGAACCTTAGTAGCTTAGAATCTCAGCACCTTTCCTCACTGTACATCATATTTCATTTTACGCAACACCCTTAAAGCTTCTTTAAAAGAAGAATACACATTTTTATACGGTTTCAAATATAATTTTGCGTCAATTAATTTCTGTCTTGCGTCTTCAAAACCATTTAAATAACAGATCATAAAAGTAGAAGGCAGATTTTCTAAATCTTTCATTTCGCGATCAGACAAAGCGATTTCCTTTTGAAGTTTCCCTAGTAAAGCCATATTAGAATTATAAATATGATACAGCATTTTTCGGTTAAATTCTGGAGGCTGAAAAAGCATCTGACGATCAATCTTATAGTAACCGTTGTCAAAAAAATGAATGGTTTGTTCTTCTAACGGATAATAACTTGTTTTATCATTTAATCCTAAAGGAACATATTCGGTAATGGTAAAACTATCTTCATTATAGAAAATAGTAACAACATCTTGAGCCGAATAAAAAAGTTTAATCTGTTCGTTTATCAACTCAATGTCAACCCTTGATAAATAAGTTTTATCCCGTAATTTTTTAGGAACTCCAGCCCAACAAATGACAAATAATTCTTTAAAAACACGATATTTTGGAGACATATCTTTATGCCTGAAATTCATAAAATCGATAACACCGTCTAGAGTATACTGAATGCTGTTTCTAGAGCTATTTTCAATTCCAATTACCGTTTCTGTATTCTGATTGTTTTTTTCAACTTCCTCATATTCTTCTAACGGAATCGAATTACTCCCACGTCTCACAAAAATACTATTGGCCAAAATGGTATGAATTCCTTTTTTAAAATAAGAAATTTTGCTTTTAGGCTTTATCGTAACCAAACCAATTACTTTATCTTTTGGAAGATTAGGAAAAGGGACATTTTCGTATTGAATTTTTGGTGGATTTTCCAGAAAAGCATTTACAAGATTTTGGATTCGGCTATCATCAAAGAAATCATCGCCAACAATTTCATTATCCTGATCTTCGACTCCAACTACGATATAAGAGTTATTATTGGGGTTAGAATTGGATAATGCGCAAATGTGTTTTAAGAATTTGCCTTTTCCTTCTCTTGAATGAAGATTCAATTGCCTTTTTTTATCATAAAAACTGCTCTCGTCATTATGAGCGAGGAGATTTTTAATTAAAAGGCGTTTATTGATCATTCTCTCTTTTTTTGTTTGCCACTAATTACACTAATTCCACAAATTTTATTTTTTAAAACACATAGAATCATAGATTGTTGAAATCTATAAAAAGGCGTTTCACTTATCACAACAAACATAGCTATGTGAATTCATGCTAAATGAAATGCCTTTCAACACAAAGAAAATCTATGTTTCTATGTGTTTAAAAAACTTTGCGCCTTTGCGTCTTTGCGCGAAACATCAACTAGACATTCTTCTTGACAATCGTCGAAGAAGCCTGCGCGGTACTCATTACAACCAAATCGGCAATATTTACATGATATGGTCTTGAGACCACAAAATGAATGATATCGGCAATATCTTCTGCTATTAACGGAGTGAATCCTTTATACACATTTGCTGCTCTATCGGCATCGCCTTTAAAACGCACTTCGCTAAACTCGGTTGCTACCATTCCAGGATGAATGCCTCCAACTCTAATTCCAAACGGATTCAAATCGATTCGCATTCCAGCAGTAATCGCATCAACCGCATGTTTAGAACCGCAATACACATTTCCGTTCGGATAAACTTCTTTTGCTGCCGTCGAACCAATGTTAATAATATGACCCGATTGTCTTTCGACCATTTGCGGAATTATCGCTTTTGAAACATACAAAAGCCCTTTCACATTAATATCAATCATCGCATCCCAATCGTCCAAATCTCCATTTTGAATAGGATCTAAACCGTGGGCATTCCCTGCATTATTAATCAATATATCTATAACGGAAAAATCTGTTGGTAAAGTACTTATTTTTTTCAGAACTTCTTCTTTATCACGAACATCAAATTGTAAAGAATGAACTTCTGTAAAAGCGGATAGTTCTTTTTGCAGTTCTTCTAAACGGTCTTGACGTCTTCCGCAAAGCACTACTTTATAATTATTTTTGGCTAGAATCTGTGCTGTTGCTTTCCCGATTCCGCTGGTTGCTCCAGTAATTAAAGCTGTTTTTTTCATTGTTGAATTATTTTTTTGCCACAGATTAAAAGGATTAAAATGATTTTCTAATCTGTGCTAATTCTTTTAATCTGTGGTAAAATATTTTTAATTATTATTTTTCCATTCCTCCAAATTCAACACCATATTAAGAGCTGTCCAAACTTCTCCGTCTACTACTCTTGAATATTTTTTATCGGGATTTAAAATAAACCCAACTTTTTCATAGCACTTTTGAGCTCCGACATTAAAGTCGAAAACATTCAATTCAATATTTCTTTCCTTTCTGTTTTCAAAAATATATTGCAACAATAAAGCTACCATTTGCTCACCAATACCTTTACCTCTCAGGTTTTTATCCATAATTAAGATTCGACCCAATTTTGCAAAACCGTCATAAAAATAAATTTCGCAATGCCCGATAGTATTGGCATTAGAAGTATTGGCAACTCTAAAAGCAATTCTATTTTTATCAGAAAGTGTTTTATCGATTTGCTCCTCTGTCAACGGAAAAGTGAATTCTGGTCCACCAAATTGCATTAAATCTTTTGCATTTTTAACAGAATCGATCAATTCAGAATAATGCTTTTTCTCAAATTTTTCTAAGCGTATCATTTTTCAGAACATTAAATTAAGGCACATCGTCGCCCATACTTTCTGTCCAGATCGTAAACCAGTCTTGAGTATCCATATCCAATTCTACAGCTTTCATTAAAGATTGGATTCTAGCAATATTAACAGTTCCCGCAATCGGAATTATTTTTGCTGGATGTTTTAAAATCCAAGCCAATAATAAAGTATCAGAACCTAAATGATATTTTTCTACTAATTCAGAAAACAGCTTTTTTAAACGGCGTGTTTTTTTAGTATCTTCTCTAAAAACAGTCCCAAGCGGATTCCAAGACAACGGACGAATGCCGTGTGTTTGCATATAATCCAAACTTCCATCTGTCATTGGTTCATAATGAGTTGCAGAAAATTGCACTTGATTGTAGCTAACTTCTGTTTTACTGCGAATTAAATCAGTTTGTGAACTTGTAAAGTTTGAAAGTCCGAAATCAATAATTTTTCCTTCTCCTTTTAATTTCTCAACTGCTTCAGCAATTTCATCAGCCTGCATTAACGGACTCGGTCTATGTAAAAGAAAAACATCTACATAATCTGTTTTTAAATTTTTCAAAGATTTTTCTACAGACTTAATAATATAGTCTTTAGAATAATCGTAATGTTTAACTTTGTTTTCAGGACGCTTGTCAGCAATCATCTGAATACCGCACTTGGTAATTAATTGTAATTTTTCACGATCTATTTTACTAGCGTGAAAGGCTTTTCCAAAATCGGCTTCGGTCGTATACGAACCGTAAATATCCGCGTGATCAAAAGTCGTAATTTTGTTTTCGATACTTACTTGTATCATATTTTCCATTTCTTTGGTTGTAAGGTTTTTATCCCAAACTCCCCAATTCATAGTGCCCGAAATTATAGGCGATAAGACTGTTTTGCTCATAATAGTTATGCGTTATTTTTGGTAATAAATATGCTTTGTAAAAACATATTCATCAAAGTTCTTAAAAATATAAAAATAGATTCACAATTAGTCCTTAAAATTAGGTCATTGGTCGAAGTTTTAACCATTCTTTAACATCTTACTTCTCAAAAAATATTCAATTTGCACTCTCAAAAATTAGGCGTAAAAATCAAGGTTTTAAAAATATTTATATGGAAGAAAATACAACGACTTTAGACATTAGAGCGATAAATGAAAAAATTGAAAGAGAAAGTGCTTTTATAGACCTTCTTACAATGGAAATGAACAAAGTTATTGTGGGTCAGAAACATATGGTCGAGCGTCTATTGATCGGATTACTTGGACAAGGGCATATTTTATTGGAAGGAGTTCCTGGTTTGGCAAAAACTTTAGCCATCAACACGCTTTCTCAAGCGGTTCAAGGATCTTTCAGCCGTATCCAGTTTACACCAGATTTATTACCTGCCGATGTTATCGGAACCATGATTTACAACATTAAAGCAAACGAGTTCTCTATTAAAAAAGGACCAATTTTCGCCAATTTCGTACTTGCCGATGAGATTAACCGTGCTCCTGCAAAAGTTCAGTCTGCACTTTTGGAGGCCATGCAGGAGAAACAAGTTACAATTGGAGACACTACTTTTAAACTAGATCGTCCGTTTTTAGTATTAGCAACTCAAAACCCAGTGGAGCAAGAAGGAACATACCAATTGCCAGAAGCGCAGGTTGACCGTTTTATGCTAAAAACTGTAATTGATTATCCAAAAATTGACGAAGAGCGTTTTGTAATTCGCCAAAACTTAAAAGGATCTTATGAAAAAGTAAATCCTGTAGTTTCTGTAGATCAGATTTTACGTGCGCAAGAAGCAGTTCGTGAAGTTTATATGGATGAAAAAATCGAGAAATATATTCTTGATATTATTTTTGCTACACGTTACCCAGAAAAATACAAATTAGCCGATTTAAAACCGCTTATCAGCTTTGGAGCTTCTCCTCGTGGAAGTATCAATTTGGCTAATGCTGCAAAATGCTACGCTTTTATCAAACGTCGCGGTTATGTAATTCCAGAAGACGTTCGTGCCGTTGTTCACGATGTATTACGTCACAGAGTTGGAATCACATATGAAGCAGAAGCAGAAAACATTACTTCTGTAGACATTATCAACAAAATCGTTAACGAGATTGAAGTTCCCTAAATTTTAGATTTTAGAGTTCAGATTTTAGATTTTTAAATCTGTGCTCTAAAAAATACTCAATAATTAATTTTAGTTGTTTTGTAACTCGAAAATCTAAAATCTAAAATCTACAATCTGCAATCCAAAAAAATGGATACAAAAGAGCTTTTAAAAAAAGTACGGAAAATAGAAATCAAAACGAAAAGACTGAGTAATCATATCTTTTCGGGAGAATACCACTCTTCATTTAAAGGACGAGGAATGACGTTTAGCGAGGTGCGTCAATACCAATACGGAGATGATATTCGTAACATCGATTGGAATGTGACCGCACGCTATAACGAAGCTCACGTTAAAGTATTTGAAGAAGAACGCGAATTAACCATGGTTTTAATGGTCGATATTTCGGGTTCTGAATCCTTTGGTTCTAAAAATCAATTCAAAAAAGACATCGTAACCGAAATTGCGGCAACGATGGCTTTTTCGGCTACACAAAATAATGATAAAATTGGTTTGATCTTATTTTCTGATACTATAGAATTATATATTCCGCCAAAAAAAGGACGTTCGCACGTACTTCGCATCATTCGTGAATTGATTGAATTTGAACCAAAAAGCCACAAAACCGATATCGCACAAGCTTTAAAGTTTCTGTCTGGAACTCAAAAAAAGAAAGCCATCATTTTCATGATTTCCGATTTTATGTCTGATGCTTATGAGCATACTTTAAAAATTGCCTCTAAAAAACATGACATTACAGGGGTTCGTGTCTATGACATTCGCGAAGAAAAAATTCCAAATTTAGGAATGGTGCACATGCTAGATGCCGAAACAGGTCAAATACAGTTGGTAGATACAAGTTCGAAAACTGTTCGCCTGAATTACGAAAAACATTATCAGGAAAAACTGAATTACTTTAAAGATACTTTTCGTAAATCGGGCGCTGGAATTGTCAACACCAGAGTTGACGAAAATTACGTAACGAAATTATTAGGCTATTTCAAATCAAGATAAATATATTTTAGATTGTGGATTTTACATTTTAGATTTGAAAATCGAAAAAAAGTAATTTCTGCTTCTATCAAAAAACAAAAAAACGTTTAAATCTGTAGATGCAAATTTATTTTTTAAACATCATTTTAGACCAAAATCTGAAAGCTCAAAACAAATGAAATTTAGACTTTATATATTTTTATTGCTTTTTTCTACTATGATTTTTGCCCAGCAAAAACAGGTAGAAACGAGTATTGATACCACCAAAAATAAGATTGGTGCTGAGTTCAAGCTGACGCTAAAAACGGTTGTAAGCTCTAAATCTAAAGTTGAATTTCCAAAACTTAAAAATATTGGTCCGTTAGAAGTCATTCAATCTTATCCAATTGACACGGTTAAGAAAGACGACACTTATGAGCTGGTAAAAAAATATGGTTTAACGCAATTTGATTCTGGCCGTTACACTATTCCAAGCATCAAGATTTTAATCGACAAAAAACCATTCTTTTCTGATTCTATCAAAGTTGAAGTAGCGCCTGTAAAAGTGGATACTTTACAGCAGAAAATGTACGACATCAAAGATATTACTTCCGCTGATGAAGGAATGGGAACTTGGTGGATTTACGCTTTAATTGTTTTAGCAATTCTAGGAATTGGTGCTTTCGTTTATTGGTACGTTAAAAAACGTCAGCTGAAAAAAATCGAAGAAGAGGTTTATAAAACGCCAATTGAAAAAGCGACTAGTTTATTAAACAATCTAGAGCAGAAAGAACTGGTTCAAAAAGGCGAAATCAAAGAATACTATAGTGAACTGACAGATATTGCTAGAAATTATATCGAAGAAGCCATTCATATTCCAGCAATGGAAAGTACTACTTCTGAATTAATTACGGCAATTAGAGAAGCTTCTACCAAAAAGAAAATGACGCTAACTCCAGAGACTGTAGAGAATCTAGAGCGCGTTTTACGTCAGGCCGATTTGGTAAAATTTGCGAAATCAAAACCGCTTGATTTTGAAATTACGGATGATAGAAATAAAATTCAGAAAGTAATTTTAACGCTTGATAACGCCATTCCGACTGAAGTTCCAGAAGAAATTGAAGATCAGTTATTGAACGAAGCGCAAAGACAAAAACAAATTAAGGAACAACTTCGCAAAAAACGTAATGCTAGAATTGGCTACGCTGTTGCGGCTACCATACTTTTATTATTTGCTACAACGACTTTCTTTGTTGTTACCAAAGGATTCAATTATGTAAAAGATAATATAATTGGACATCCTTCGAAAGAATTATTAGAAGGTGAATGGGTAAAAAGCGCTTACGGAAGTCCTGCAGTTCTTATTGAAACTCCAAAGGTTTTAAAAAGAATGGACGCGCAAAAAACACTTCCGAAAGAAGCAATGGCACTTATTAAAGAAATGCAACTTTTCGCATACGGAAGCATGATTGACAATTTTTATGTAACCGTTTCAACATCTAAATTTAAACAGCCAACCGAGATTGATTTAAATAAAACCTTAGAAGGCACTATTAAAATTATTGAGGCTCAAGGCGGACAAAATATTATTGTAAAACAAGAAGATTTTCAAACTAATGAAGGCATTCAGGGTGTAAAAGGCTACGGAACAATGACTGTTCTGAATCCTGCAACTAAAACGAGTACAAAGGCATATTATGAGTTATTGCTTTTCAAACAAGATCAAGGTTTACAGCAAATCCTGATTTTACACGAAGAAGGCGATACGTATGCAAATGAAATCACGACCCGAATATTAAATTCTGTTGAACTTCAAAGAGCAAGCAACTAATGAATAAGATCACTTTTTTAAATCCAGAGTTTCTTTGGTTGTTTCTATTAATTCCGATTGCAGTAATCTGGTTTTTCTGGAAACGCAACCAGCAGTCGGCTACTTTAAAAATGAGTTCGACAGCGGGTTTCAAAAACAGCGAATCTTTTTGGACAAAATTCAAACCTTGTCTTTATGTGTTTAGAGTTTTGGCGTTAAGTTCATTAATTATCGCCTTGGCTCGACCAAGAACTGTAGACATAAGCAATCAGACTAAAACCACAAAAGGAATTGATATTGTAATGGCAATTGACGTTTCTGGTTCTATGCTGGCAAAAGATTTGAAACCGAATCGTATGGAAGCTCTAAAAAGAGTTGCCGCCGATTTCGTTGAAGAAAGACCAAATGACCGTATCGGATTGGTTTTATACGCTTCTGAAGCTTATACTAAAACTCCTGTTACAAGTGATAAAGCGATAATTCTTGAAGCAATAAAAGAAATTAAATACGATAATGTGCTCCAAGACGGAACCGGAATCGGAATGGGATTGGCAACTGCTGTAAATCGTTTGAAAGACAGCAAAGCAAAAAGCCGAGTTATTATTCTTTTGACAGATGGTGTAAATAATGCTGGTTTTATTGAGCCAGAAACTGCGGCCGACATTGCAAAACAATACGGAATAAAAGTTTATACGATTGGTTTAGGAACAAACGGTATGGCTTCATCTCCATACGCTTACGGGCCAAACGGAGGATTTCTATTCAAAATGCAAAAAGTAGAAATCGATGAGCGATTAATGAAAAGTATTGCGCGCAAAACCGACGGAACTTATTTTAGAGCAACAAGCAATGATAGATTAGCCGAAATATATAATGCAATTAACAAACTGGAAACAACAGAAATTCAGGAATTGAAATTCTATGATTATGACGAAAAATACAGAGGTTTTGTTTTATTTGCTGGCTTGTTATTATTACTAGAAGTTGGATTAAGAAACACAGTTTATAGAAGCTTCATTTAATTTTGAAAAAATTAAAAAATTCCAACAATAAAACTCCAAATAACAAATTGGAATTTGGAATTTTTAAAATTGGAATTTAAAAACATTTATGGAATTAGACGAAAAAAAATATTTATATCTCTTATTACTGATCCCAATTGTGGTCTGTATTTTCCTTTTCAATATGTATTGGAAAAGAAGAACGCAGCGAGAATTTGGTGATCTTGAAATGGTGAAAAGATTGAGTCCTGAAAAATCAGTTTTTAAACCCGTTTTAAAAATTGTAGTGATTCTTCTAGCGTTAACCTGTTTGATTATCGGTTTGGTAAATCCGAAGATTGGAACCAAGATGGAAACGGTAAAAAGAGAAGGAATCGATATTGTTTTTGCAGTCGATGTTTCTAAAAGTATGCTTGCAGAAGACGTTGCTCCAAGCCGTTTGGCAAAGAGTAAACAATTGGTTTCTCAGATTATCAATAATCTTGGAAGCGATCGAATTGGAATTGTAGCGTATGCCGGAAGTGCTTTTCCAGTTTTGCCTATAACATCAGATTATGGTGTTGCAAAAATGTACTTGCAAAGTATGAATCCCGATATGGTTTCTTCTCAAGGAACTTCTCTTGATGAAGCAATTCGATTATCGACAACTTATTTTGATGAAAAAAGCAAGACAAGCAAGTTATTGATTTTAATTTCTGATGGAGAAGATCATTCTGAAGGAGCTTCTACTGCTGCTGAAGAAGCCAACAAAATTGGAATGAAAATCATTACTATCGGAGTTGGAACAGAAAGAGGAGCAACAATTCCGTTAAAAGAAAATGGCGTTTTAAGAGGTTATCAGAAAGATCAAAATGGCGAAACGGTAACAACAAAACTGAATCAGGAAGGTTTAAAAACTATTGCTAAAGCTACAAAAGGCGGATACGTTTATGGCGGAAGCACTAAAGAAGTTTTAGACTACGTAAAAAATGCACTGAATAATATTCAGAAAACAGAATTTGAAGCCACACAAATGGCCGAATTTCAATCGCAATTTCAATGGTTTATCGGGTTTGCATTTTTATTGCTTTTCCTAGATATTTTCTTATTAGAAAGAAAAACAAGCTGGATCAAAGAGTTGGATTTATTTAATGAAAAGAAATAAAAAAGTTAGCCACTAATTGCTCGAATTTACACGAAAGAAAATTACAAAGTTTTGTGAAATTCAGACAAAATAAATTAATTAGTGCCAATTGGTGACCCGAACGATAGTGAACAGGCGAAGCAAATTCGTGGCAAACAAAAAACAAAATTAGAATGAAAAATTTTCTCCTTTATATTTTACTAACGGTTTCTTTTGCAGTTTCTGCTCAAGAGAAAGACAAAACATTGCCTGCAGCCAACGAAGAATATAAACAGAATAAATTTGTTGATGCAGAGGCAAACTATAGAATTTCGGAATCTAAATTTTCTAAACGCGCCGCTGCTCCATACAATTTAGGAAATAGTATTTACAGACAAAATCAGATTTCGGAAGCTAAATTTGCTTACGCGAAAGCAATAAAAAATGCTAAAACAAGACCTGAAAAGCATAAAGCCTATCATAATCTTGGAAACGTTTTCATGAAAGAGAAAGATTATACTCAAGCAGTTGAAGCTTACAAACAAGCGCTTCGCAATGATCCGACTGATGATGAAACGCGTTACAACTATGCTTATGCAAAACAAAAACTAAAAGAGAATCCTCCTAAAAACGATCAGAAAGACAAAAATAAGGACAAAGACAAGGATAAGGATAAAAATAAAGACAAGGACAAAGACAAAAATAAAGATAAGGACAAGGATAAAAAAGACGATAAAGGCGACCAGGACAAAGACAAAAAAGATGGTCAAAACGATCCTAAAAAAGATGACAAGTCTGACAATAAAGGAGAGCCAAAACCGCAGCCTGGAGGAATATCAAAAGAACGTGTTCAGAATTTGTTAGATGCGGTAAATAATGAAGAGAAGAAAATTCAGGACAAAGTAAACGCTCAAAAAGTAAAAGGTAATCCTAAGAAAACAGAAAAAGACTGGTAAAATAATTTAAATCGTTTAGTCGTTAATTGTTTATTAAAAGAAATATTCAAAAACGGCTAAACGATTAAACAGTTAAAATAAACAACGACTAAACAAGTAATGAAAAGATATTTAATTCTATTTCTACTCACTTTTCAAGGACTAATGGCTCAGGTGCAATTTGAAGCCAGAGTCAGCAAAAACACACTTGGAGTTAACGAAAGACTTCGCATCGATTTCATCATGAATGTCGACGGCGACAATTTCGAACAGCCTTCTTTTGAAGGATTCAGTATGGTTGCAGGACCAAGTCAGCAAATCAGCCAGTCATGGGTAAATGGACGCAGTTCTTTTCAAAAAATATATTCTTATATTCTTCAGCCACAAAGAAAAGGAGCGCTTACGATCAAACAAGCGGCTATAGAATATAACGGACAAGTTTATAAAACTTCTCCAATTAAAGTTACGGTTACCAATGCAGTTGCACAAGAAAGAGATCCTAACGACAGGCCACAAGGCGGAAATGGCAATGAACTATTGACTTTAGTTGCCGAAATCTCAAAAACTAATCCATACTTAAACGAACCAATTACTGTGGTTTACAAATTGTATTTCAATAACATTGGTGTTACTGGTTTTAAAGAATTGGCAAAACCTAAATACAATGATTTCTGGAATCAGAACATTGAAATCAAACAATTGGCAATCGAGGAAGGAAGTTTCCAAGGTCAGAGATGTTATTATGTTATCCTGAAAAAGACAATCTTATATCCTCAAAAAGCAGGAAAACTTACCATTGAACCTCTTTCACTAGATATTGGGGTGCAGTTACCAACAAATCGTCGTGATATGTTTGGTCAAATGATTATTACTGAAGACAATAAAGTAGTTTCTGCCGGAGCCAAAACTATTAATGTAAGACCGCTTCCTGAAAGCAGTAAACCAGAAGGATTTACAGGTGGTGTCGGAAGATTGAATTTTACGGTTACTCCATCAAAAACAACACTTAAAAATGGTGAAGGGCTTGACTTAATCGTAAGTGCGCAGGGAACTGGAAACATGAAATTATTTACGCTTCCAAAACCAGTTGTTCCGAATGCATTAGAAATGTACGATCCTGTTCACGATGAACAAGTAACGACTTCACTAAGCGGTATGTCTGGAAGAATCACAGACAAATATACTATCGTACCACAATACAGAGGAAAATATGCGATAAAACCAATGCAATTCTCGTATTTTGATTTGAGTACGGGTACTTACAAAACCATCACTTCAAAAGAAATTATGATTGATGTTTTGGACGGACCAACACCTGCAGAAGCAAATACAGGAGCATCTGCTTCTAAAAATATCGCAGAAAAAGCAGATCAATTCAAAAACATAAAATCTAGAACAGCATTAATTCCTATTGCTAAAAATGATTTTTATGATTCTAAATTGTATTTAGGATTGCTATTTGCGCCTTTTATCATTATTCCGATTATCATTTTAGCTAGAAAGAAAAAAGAAGCTATGGATAGTGATGTTACTGGAAATAGAATTAGAATGAACAATAAGCTGGCGAAGAAATATTTATCGCAAGCGAAGAAACATCTTAACAACAAAGAGCCTTTCTATATTGCACTTGAGAAAGCAATGCATAATTTCTTGAAAGCAAAACTGCATATTGAAACCTCAGAAATGAGCAAAGACAATATCAGAGAATTATTATTGTCTAGAAATGCAAATCCAGAAACGGTTCAGAATTTTATTGCTCTGACTGAAAACTGCGAATTTGCGCGTTATGCACCAGCATCAAGCGCTTCAATTCAGCAGGATTATGATAAGGCGGTTATGATTATTTCTGAATTAGAAAAACAGATTGTTTAATTTTTATAGCAATCCCGATAGCTATCGGGAGCAATAGAAAATTGATTTAGATTGAGTCGAATTTAAGTTCGCAAAGTTGAAAATCTTATTATAAAAAAATGAAAAACATACTATATCTCTTTTTATTAATCTCGCAGGTTTTCTTTGCGCAAGGTCGCTTTGAATCGGCTAATTCATTGTATCAAAAAGGGCAATACAAAGAAGCTGCACAAGTTTATGAGAACATCATAAAAGAAGATAAATTACATTCTGCTGAATTGTATTTTAATCTCGGAAACTGTTATTATAAATTAAATCAGGTTGCGCCTTCGATTTATAATTACGAAAAAGCTTTGGTACTTAAACCAAACGATCCAGAGACATTAAACAACTTGAAATTTGCTAAAAAACTGACGATTGACGAAATCAAAGAAGTTCCGAAAGTGGGTTTTGCAAAAATGATCCAAAACTTTACTTCTATTTTTGATTATAATACCTGGGCAAAGATTTCTGTTGTGCTCGGTTTTGTGTTTTTATTGAGTTTTATTGGTTATTATTTCTCCAACGCTACACTTGCAAAAAGAATTTATTTTGTCGGAATGTTTGTTATTTTAATTGCTTTTGCTTTAAGCATTTCTGCTGGAATGTCTGAGAAAAGCCATTTTGACAACGATCGTGTTGCTATTGTTTTTTCTGAATTAAGTCAAGTTAGAAACGAACCTCAAAAATCTGGAAATGGCATTATCCTTTTACATGAAGGAGCAAAAGTGTATGTACTGGAAAGTATTGCAGGATGGAAAAAAATCGAATTGACAGATGGAACTCAAGGTTGGATAGATTCATCGACTATCAAAGAAGTAAAGTAAAATTTTAAAATATTTAAATATAGAAATCCCAAAATAGCTTGAGTTTGGGATTTGTTTTATAAAGAATCCGAAGGATTCAAATATTTATAGCTCTTGATTTTGCGAAAGAAATACGACCCCGTCGGGGTCGCATTACAGACTGCTAAATTGATTTCTATAAATATTTGAATCCTCCGGATTCTTTTCTTAAAGGTTCATTCAAATGAAATTCCAAACTCCAATTATTTTTGGATTTGAAATTTGCTGTTCAAAGAATCCGAAGGATTCAAATATTTATAGAAATAATATCTTCAAAGGATATTCGACCCCGAAGGGGTCGTATTGAACGCTCTAAAATGAATTTCTATAAACATTTAAATCCTCCGGATTCATTTTTAAAACTTCATTCAAAAAGAAATCTCAAATTCCAAGTATTTTAGATTTCGGGATTTGGGATTTGGGATTTGAATTTTGGAATTTGGAATTTGTTATTCACAGAATCCGAAGGATTCAAATGTTTATAGAAATAGTATCTTCAAAGAATATTCGACCCCGAAGGGGTCGTATTGAACGCTCTAAAATGAATTTCTATAAACATTTGAATCCTTCGGATTCTTTTCTTAAAACTTCATTGAAAAAGAAAATTCCAAACTCCAAAACAATTGGAATTTGGAATTTTTCTTTTTGGAATTTAATAATTAATTCACCGCATCAACCAATCTTAAAAATTCAGATCTATACCCTTCTTCATCGTTTGACAAACCCGATTTTGCCAATCTTTTAATATCAGAACTTGAACTGTTGGCAATATATTTTGATTCGCGCAATTTTAATCCGAACCAAGAAACTGCTGTTGTGAATTTGAAATCTTGAGAACTGTTTTCTAGGTCCGTTTTCTTATCTGCGATTACATTAACTATTTCAATGCTTTTATTGCCATCAGGTTTTTTATATCTAAATTTCACCGTAGCCAACTCATCACTATGATTTTCAGTAGTTTTATGTGTTTTGGTATATTTTAGATCCGACGGAACATAATCACTTTCTACACCAATCGGAACAATTTCATAAAGTGCCGTAACCGAATGTCCGCTACCTAATTCTCCCGCATCAATTTTATCATTTTTAAAATCTTCTGCATTTAATTTTCTGTTTTCATAACCAATCAATCGATAGGCTTGAACATGATACGGATTAAACTCGATTTGGATTTTTACATCTTTCGCGATAGCAAACATTGACCCCTTAAATTCTTTTCCAAGAAAACGATTCGCTTCTTGAATGTTATCGATATAAGCATAATTTCCATTTCCTTTATCGGCAAGAATTTCCATTTTGCTGTCTTTGTAGTTGCCCATTCCAAAACCTAAAACGGTCAAGAAAACACCAGATTCTCTTTTTTGTTCAATCAATTTCAGCATATCATCATCAGAAGAAGCGCCAACATTAAAATCACCATCAGTAGCAATTACCACTCTATTGTTTCCTTCTTTAATAAAATTTTGTTGCGCTAGTTTATACGCAAGTTCAATTCCTTCTCCTCCAGCTGTGCTTCCACCTGCATGCAAATCGTCAAAAGCCTCTATAATTTCATCTTTATTATCACCAGAAGTCGGCTCTAAAACCACTCCCGCAGAACCAGCGTATACTACAATCGAAACTTTATCAATCGGTCGAAGTTCTTTTACCAGAACTTTCATCGATTCTTTCAGCAATGGCAATTTGTTCTGTTCATCCATTGAGCCTGAAACGTCAACTAAAAAAACCAGATTAGTAGCTGGTAAATTTGCCATTGGAATGTTTTTTCCCTGCAAGCCAATTTTTAGCAGTCGGCTATTTTTATTCCACGGGCAATCGCTGTATTCTGTATTTATAGCAAACGGATGTTCGCCTTCTGGCTGCGGATATTTGTATTTGAAAAAATTAATCATTTCTTCTACTCGAACAGCGTCTTTTGGAACTTTCTGTCCTTCGTTTATAAATCGGCGGATATTGGTATACGATGCATTATCAACATCGATAGAAAAAGTAGAAAGCGGTTCTTTTAGCGGAGATTCAAACGGATTTTCTTCTAACGCTGCGTAGCTTTCTGTATTAGGATCGGCGGCATAATTTTCTGCTGGAATTTCATCGGTTGCAACAACTGTCATGTCCATTGCTTCTGCGGCCTCGTCTGGAGCGTAAGCTTTCTTACAACTGAAAATAGTAAGTACGAGGAATGCCATCATAAAGAAATTAAGATTTCTCATAAAGTAAATTTTTAAAAATTAATAAATGGGTTATTGGCTTCAAATAAGGACTAGCATTCCGGATTTACTAGAGGCGATTATTTGTAATTTTCGAAGGCTAAAAATCGTGCCAAAAAATTACAAACGTTTTTCTTACAGGAAACAAAAACTGAGAAACCTAGATTTTAAAGGGTATGTAGCGTAGATTTTTTTTCGCCACGAATTACACAAATTTCACAAATTTTTTATTTTGGAATTGTAAAAACTAATTCATGCGAATTCGTGTAATTCGTGGCAAAAAATCAACACAAAGTTTTTCGACAAAAATTCTAAAAATTAGTGTAATTCGTGTAATTCGTGGCTAAAAGAAAAATCATTACAATCCATTTAATCTCTGGCGAAAAAAACCATCAACGGAAATCGTAAATTTTCTCTGGCGTTACACAGAAATCTAATTTGATATCAGATTCAAAAACATCATCAATTTGGCTTACTGATTCAAAAAAAGAAAGTCCGATTTTGATTGTTTCTGGTTTGCATTCGGCTAAGAATTTATCATAGAAACCTTTTCCGTAACCAATACGGTTTCCGAAAACATCAAAAGCCAAAAGCGGCACAAAAACCACTTCCACTTTAGAAGAAGGAACTTCAATTCCGTCAACAGGTTCAGGAATATTGTATTCGTTTTTTTTGATTTTCGTATTATCTGTTAAAAGAAAATGAGTCATTTTTCTGGTATCGAAATCACTTTTTGAGATCAGGATTTCTTTGTCTTTTCCAGAAAGTAAATGCAGAATATATTCGGTGTTTATTTCTTTTTGTTCTTCAATTGGAAGAAAAACATGATAATAGATTTTATCCCAAATCAGCATTTGAATTAATTGATTCGCAATTGCCAGACTCTTCTCTTCTATTTCATCAAAAGAAAGCGCTTTACGGAAATTTTTATATTCAATTCGAAGTTCTTTTTTACTCGTCGACATTATCGGGTGTTTTAGATAAATGATAAATAGCATCGCCTTCGTAAACAATTGGCGAATGATTGGCATTAATTACATATCCATCATGAGGCGCTTTAACTTTTTGCTCAAATTTCCCAAACGGATCTGTAATTATGGCCAAGATAGTTCCTTTGGTTACAAATTTCCCAACTAGATTAAAATCATGCAGCAAACCAGAACATTTTGCTCGAAGCCAAACCGATTGTTTAATGTAAATAGTTGGTGTTAATGCTGGTTCCATAATTTGTTTAGAATCGAGCATCCCTAAATAGTGAAGCAAACGTTTTGTGCCTAAAACACCTTGATTTGCAATTTCATTATTGATATCTAAAGATTTTCCGCCTTCAAAAAGAAGCATTTTTACATTGGCACTCTCAGAAGTCTTTCTAAAAGAACCGCTTATATTTTTAGAATAAAGTGTAAAAGGTGCATTAAAAATATCGGCCAGAACTTTCAATTCAGGATTATTTTCTGTGATTCTGATTTGCGGTGCATTAAAACGGCTTGCTCCACCTGCATGAAAATCGACTGCATAATCTAAAATGGGCAAAATTTCTTCGACAATATGATAGGCAAATCGGCTGGCAAGAGAACCTTTTTTGCTTCCCGGAAAAACACGATTTAAGTCGCGTCCGTCTGGAAACTCTCGAGATTTGTTGACAAATCCGTACATATTGATAACCGGAATGCAGATTATTGTACCGCGAGCAGGTCTGTTTATTTTTTTACTGATGATCTGACGAACAACTTCAACACCATTAATTTCGTCGCCATGAATTCCTGCTGAAAATAAAATGGTTGGGCCTTCATGTTTGGAACGGCGCACAATTACAGGAATATTCAACTTTGTTGTAGTATGCAGCCGAGCAATTTCGACGTTTATCGTTCGGTGTTCTCCCGGCAAAATCGATTCGCCAAAAATAACCAATGGAGTACTATTTTTCATGTAGAATTATAAAATCTAAATATAGAAATTATTCTTTTGATTTTGTAAATTTGAAACTAATTCAATGTTAAGCTTCTTTTGGAAATCGGAATGATTTTTGAAAAGCTTTTCGAACAATCTTCAGAAACAAAATAGAATGCAAAAACCAGCCTTAGATCTTCAAATTTTAACTTTGCCTGATAATCCCGGTGTCTATCAATATTACGATAAAGATGGGAAAATCTTGTATGTCGGCAAAGCCAAAAATTTAAAAAAAAGGGTTTCATCCTATTTCAATAAAATTCACGATACTGCGAAAACGAATGTTTTGGTAAAAAAAATCGTGACTATAAAACACATCGTAGTTCCAACCGAAACCGATGCGCTTTTATTAGAAAACAATTTAATTAAAACACTTCAGCCGCGATATAATGTTTTACTGCGTGATGACAAAAGTTATCCGTGGATCTGCATTAAAAAAGAACCTTTTTCTAGAATATTTCTAACTAGAAGAATGGTCAAAGATGGCTCAGAATATTTTGGCCCGTACACCAATTTCAAAATGGTGTACACGATTTTGGATTTGATTAAAGAATTATATCCGCTTCGAACTTGCACTTACGATTTGAGCGAATCGAATATTAATTCAGGAAAATTTAAAGTTTGTTTAGAATATCATATTGGCAATTGCAAGGGTCCTTGTGAAGGTTTAGAACCTTTGGAAGAATATCAAAGACAGGTCAATGCGATTCGCGAAATCCTGAAAGGAAACTTCAAAGAAAGTTTAAAAGACTTCAAGAAGTTAATGACCAATTATGCGCAGAATCTTCAGTTTGAAGAAGCGCAAAAAATTAAAGAAAAAATTGATATTCTGGAGAATTACCAATCCAAATCGACAATTATAAATCCGAAGATTACTAATATTGATGTCTTTTCAATTGTTTCTGACGAAAGTGCCGCTTATGTTAACTTTTTGCAGATTTCTCATGGTTCGATTATTCGTTCGCATACTTTAGAAATGAAGAAAAAACTGGACGAAAGCGATGAAGAATTATTAGAATTAGCTATTGTAGAACTTCGTGAACGTTTCCAGTTATTATCAAAAGAAATTATTGTTCCTTTTGAATTGGATTTGGGCGAAAATATCAAAATCACTGTTCCGCAGCTTGGTGACAAAAAACAGATTTTAGATTTATCCATTCGAAATGCCAAATTCTACCGAATCGAACAATTGAAACAATTGCAAATTGTAGATCCAGATCGTCACGTAAACCGAATTATGGCTCAGATGCAGAAAGATTTACGTCTTCCTGTTGAGCCTCGACATATAGAATGTTTTGATAACTCGAACATTCAGGGAACTAATCCTGTTGCGGCTTGCGTGGTTTTTAAAGACGGAAAACCAAGCAAAAAAGATTACCGCCATTTTAACGTAAAAACTGTTGAAGGTCCAGACGATTTTGCTTCGATGACCGAAATTGTTGGCCGACGTTATAAAAGATTATTAGAAGAAAACGAGCCTTTACCGCAATTAATAATTATTGACGGTGGAAAAGGGCAGCTTTCTGCAGCTTTAAAAAGTATTGACGAACTTGGACTTCGCGGAAAAGTTACTATTATCGGTATCGCAAAACGCCTCGAAGAACTTTTCTATCCTGGCGATTCAATTCCGCTTTATTTAGATAAAAGATCAGAAACTTTAAAAGTCATTCAGCAGTTAAGAAATGAAGCGCACCGATTCGGAATCACATTTCACCGTGATAAAAGAAGTAAAGCCGCGCTTAATTCTTCTGTCGAAAGCATTCCGGGAATCGGAGAAAAAACCATGACAACGTTAATTCAACATTTCAAGAGTGTTAAAAGATTAAAATTAGCAACAGAAAAGGAAATTTCAGCAGTGATAGGGGTTTCTAAAGCCAAAAAAATTGTCGACTTTTACAAAACCAATTAAAATTTGTATGCGCCCATTCCAGCTGTCCATTTCAAATACTCGGTCAAAAGCTTTTTTTTCCAATACCAAAAAAGGAGCTTCTTGGGTCGCTCTTTTTTGGCAGGAAAAAATAACCTTTTGCCTCTCGCAGTTTTCCATTTCCATCTGGGGCGTGTCAACACTCTTTTTCATCAGCACATTTTTACTTTCACAGGAAATAAATGCTCAAGAAATTAAAAAAGACAGTGTAAAAAGACCCAAAATAGGATTAGTTTTAAGTGGTGGCGGCGCCAAAGGTTTTGCACATATCGGAGTTTTGAAAGTTTTGGAAGAAGCCGGAATCAAAATTGATTATATCGGCGGAACCAGTATGGGGTCTGTAATTGGCGGACTTTATGCTTCTGGTTACAATGCTTCGCAAATTGATTCCATTTTCAAACAAACCAATTTCGACGAATTAATAAACGATTATATTCCACGTTCGTCAAAAAACTTTTACGGCAAAAAAAATGACGAATTATATGCCATATCTCTGCCTTTCAGCAATTTCAGAATTGGAATTCCAGAAGCGCTTTCAAAAGGAATGTACAATTACAATCTTTTAAGCAGTTTGACTCGAAACGTACGTCACGTTAGAGATTTCAACAACTTGCCAATTCCATTTTTATGTATTGCAACCAATATTGAAACTGGCGAAGAAGTACTGCTCAATAAGGGCAATTTGGTTCAGGCCATGATGGCGAGCGCTGCTTTTCCATCCTTATTTACACCCGTTGAAATTGACGGAAAACTTTTGGTCGATGGTGGTGTAGTCAACAATTACCCTATTCAAGAAGTGAAAAATCTCGGTGCAGACATTATTATTGGTGTAGATGTGCAAGATGATTTGCAAAATAGAAAAGGCTTAAAAAACGCAACCCGAATTTTGGTCCAAATTACCAATCTCCAGTCGATTGAAAAAATGAAAGGCAAAAGACAGGAAACTGATATTTATATCAAACCCGATATTCGTGATTTTGGTGTTATTTCATTTGACCGAGGAGAAGAAATCATTAGAAAAGGAGAAGAAGCCGCTTTTGCTGTTTATGAAAAAATAAAATCTTTGACCGATGAAAATAACTTTTATAAAAAACCAAAGTTAAAAATTGCATCAGATACCATTCAAATTCAAAACATAAATACAGACAAATTAGAAAATTATACGAAAGAATATATTCGCGGTAAACTTCGTTTCAAACCGGGAAGTACCATAACTTATGATGGGCTAAAAGCCGGAATAAACAACTTAAATGCAACACAAAACTTTAGCACCATTTCGTATTGTCTTCAGCCAAATGGCGAAAAGGACGATCTTGATTTGGTTTTAAAAGAAAATCCAACGCAGACGTATTTAAAACTTGGACTTCACTATGACGGACTTTATAAAAGTGGTATTTTGTTAAATCTTACGCATAAAAAGACCTTTTTAAAAAATGATGTTACTTCTCTAGATATTATTTTAGGAGATAATTTCAGATATGATTTTAATTATTATGTCGAAAATGGTTTTAATATCAGCTTTGGTTTTCGTTCTAGACTAAGCCAGTTTAATCGAAATGTAACGACAAGTTTGAGCAACATTCTAAATGAAACTCCAAATGTCAACCTTATTAATGTTGATTTTATGGACGTCAACAATCAAGCTTATTTTCAGACTATTTTTGTCCAGAAGTTTTTAATGGGCGGAGGTTTAGAATACAAATACCTAAAAATCAATTCGCCGACACTTTCCAATCAGGATAATATAATTGACAAAAGCAGTTATTTTAGCGCCTTTGCTTATTTAAAATACGATTCGCTTGACGAAAAATATTACCCAAGTTCTGGATTGTATTTTTCTACCGATCTGCAGACTTATATGGCATCTTCAGATTACACCAATACTTTTAAACCATTTTCGATTGCAAAAGCTGAAGTTTCTTTTGTCAATACTTTATTTAGAAAAGCCACTTTTAAGATTGATGCCGATGCAGGTTTTACTTTTGGAAATACTAGTGTTCCGTTTTTCGACTTTATTTTAGGTGGCTACGGTTATAACAAAATCAACAACTTCAATTATTTTTACGGTTATGACTTTTTAAGTATTGCGGGTAACAGCTATATCAAAACTGGAATTACACTGGATTACGAAATTCTTAGAAAAAACCATATTAATTTATCTGCGAATTTTGCCAATCTCGGAAACGACATTTTTTCTACCGTTGACTGGGTTTCTATGCCAAAATATACGGGTTATGCAGTTGGTTACGGTTTAGAAACTATTATTGGCCCGATAGAAGTAAAACAATCTTGGTCTCCAGAAATGTCAAAAAGCTTTACATGGTTTAGCATCGGATTCTTATTTTAGTAGTATGACAGAGAATACTTCAACAAAATCAAGCTATTTTTTTGCTTAGTAAAAATTAAATCAAAAAAATCAGAACATTTTTTAGTTATAAATAATATAATTTTTATTTTTACTTCGAAAAAATTACGACATTTGTTATAATGAAAACAAAATGGACAGGTTTATTAGAGTATCTTCAATTCCTCATCAAGAGAAATCCTGAGTAATACTATGAATTGAATAATTAGCCAACTTAGAAAATGAGCTGATTATCTGTTCACAATTTACATTTTCTAATTATCTAATTTATAAATTATCTAATTGAAAAAGCCATGCCATTATATCATAAACTCGGAGACTTTCCGCAAAAGCGACACACCCAATTTGAAAAACCAAACGGAGGTTTTTACTATGAACAATTGTTCGGAACAGAGGGTTTTCATGGTCATTCGTCATTGTCTTATCATGTACACAGACCAACACAGGTTAAAGAAATTTTGAACTCTTATTCGGTTGAACCTAAAATAGCAATCGAAAAAAACATAAAATCACTTCTTTTTAAAGGTTTTGAATTAAAACCTGAAAATGACTTTTTAGACAGCCGCAAAGCAATGTTGGTTAACAAAGACTGTATTATTGGTTTGGCTGCGCCTAAAGAATCGCTTCGAAATTATTTCTACAAAAATGCCGATGCCGATGAAATGCTTTTCATTCATAAAGGAAAAGGAAAATTAAGAACCATGTTAGGAAACATTCCTTTTGAATATGGCGATTACCTAATTATTCCGCGCGGTATTATTTATCAAATAGACTTTGAGACGGAAGATAACAGGCTTTTTTATGTAGAATCGTACTCTCCTTTTTATACTCCAAAACGTTATAAAAACCAGTCGGGTCAGCATTTAGAACATTCGCCATTTTGCGAACGCGATTTTATTCTGCCAAACGAATTGGAAACACATGACGAAAAAGGTGATTTTTTAATTAAAATCAAAAAAGAAGGAATGATCCATGAAGTGGTTTATGCCACACATCCGTTTGACGTTGTAGGCTGGGACGGCTACAATTTCCCTTACGGATTTTCAATTCATAACTTTGAACCTATAACGGGACGTGTTCACCAACCGCCTCCGGTACACCAAACTTTTGAAACAGCTGCTTTTGTAGTTTGCTCATTCTGCCCAAGACTTTACGATTATCACCCAAAAGCGATTCCAGCGCCATACAATCACAGCAATATAGATTCTGACGAAGTACTATATTATGTAGATGGCGATTTTATGAGCCGCAATAATATTGAGCAAGGCCATATTACTTTACACCCAAAAGGAATTCCGCACGGACCAGCGCCAGGCGCAATGGAACGTAGTATTGGTCATAAAGAAACTCAGGAATTAGCCGTTATGGTTGACACTTTCAGACCGCTTATGGTTACTGAAGAAGCAATGGGTCTTGATGATGGGAAATATTACAAATCCTGGACGGAGTAGCTAGCCGAATTTAACCGCAAAGTCCGCAAAGGATTTTCGCAAAGTTCACAAAGATTTTCTAGTTAAGTTTTATCAAACTAAGTCCGCAAAGCTTTGCGTTCTTTTTCGATTTTACAAAATCTAGCTCAAACAAAACTTTGCGCTCTTTGCGGTAAAAAAACACAATCAAAAAAACAACACTTTCGATTCATCAAAAAATCGATTTAAAAAATAAACATTATGTCAAAAGAAGTAAAATCAGTAGAATACGGATTAGAGAAAATATTTGAAGGAGCACAAGATTTCCTTCCCTTATTAGGAACAGATTATGTAGAATTTTATGTGGGAAATGCTAAACAAGCTGCACATTATTATAAATCTGCATTTGGATATCAGTCTTTGGCTTACGCCGGATTGGAAACTGGAGTTAGAGATAGAGCATCTTATGTTTTAAAACAAGACAAAATTAGAATTGTTCTGACAACGCCTTTAAAAGCAGATTCTCCAATAAATGAACATTTGAAAAAACATGGTGACGGAGTAAAAGTAGCAGCACTTTGGGTTGAAGACGCTACAAAATCTTACGAAGAAACGATGAAACGTGGCGCGCGTTCTTTTATGGAACCAACTATAGAAGAAGACGAATTTGGTCAAGTGGTTCGTTCTGGAATTTACACTTACGGCGAAACGGTTCACATTTTTGTAGAAAGAAAAAATTACAATGGCGTTTTCTTGCCTGGTTATAGAGAATGGAAATCTGATTTTAACCCAGAACCAACTGGATTAAAATACATTGACCACATGGTTGGAAATGTGGGATGGAACGAAATGAACACTTGGGTAAAATTCTACGAAGAAGTTATGGGATTTGTAAACTTCCTATCTTTTGATGATAAACAAATTACTACCGAATATTCAGCTTTGATGAGTAAAGTAATGTCAAACGGAAACGGAAGAATTAAATTTCCAATCAATGAACCGGCAGAAGGAAAGAAAAAATCTCAGATCGAAGAATATTTAGATTTCTACGGTGGACCTGGAATTCAGCACATTGCTATTGCAACAGATGATATTATTAAAACCGTATCACAACTTAGAGCACGTGGTGTTGAATTTTTATCTGCTCCTCCTCATACTTATTATGAAGCAATTCCAGAAAGATTGGGTGTTCATATGGATATGATGAAAGAAGATTTGAACGAAATTGAGAAGCTTGCTATCATGGTAGACGCTGACGAAGATGGATATTTATTACAGATTTTTACAAAGCCCGTTCAAGACAGACCAACACTTTTCTTCGAAATTATCCAAAGAATGGGTGCAAAAGGATTTGGTGCAGGTAACTTTAAAGCCCTTTTTGAGTCGATTGAAAGAGAGCAAGAATTGAGAGGAACACTGTAAAATGTTAATTTTCATATGCAAAACAGCATAATTCTTTAAAAAACGATGCTTTTTTTGCAAATGTTATGTTAAACTTGACTTTGGCTATTTGTTTTTTGAACTTTCTATCTATCTTTGCACTCGCAAATCAGGAAGGGGTGGTTTCCTTCCGAATTGATATAAATTTCATAATTTATAGTTTTTTGGTTAGTTAATAGCATAAAAACTCAGTCATCTTTGACTGAGTTTTTTTGTTTTCATACATTTGGAATAGAATTTGCATTTATCTATCTTTATAATAAAACGTAAAGAATGTACTATGAAAAAGCTCATCCTCACTATATTAGCACTAACAACACTTGCCTTTGCGCCGCAAAAGGAAACTGCTTTCGATACTGGAGAATATTTCAAATTTAGAATACATTATGGAATTGTAAATGCCGGTTACGCCACTCTTGAAATTAAAGATGCGACAATAAACAACAAAAAGGTATTTCACTCTGTTGGAAAAGGTTACACAACCGGAATGTCCAAATTTTTCTTTAAAGTAGAAGATCTATACGAGAGCTATTTTGACAAAGAAACGGGTAAACCATATCGTTATGTTAGAAAAATTGACGAAGGCGGTTACACTAAAAATCAAGAAGGTTTTTTCAATCAAAATGAAAATAGAGTTTTAGTAAAAGACTATAAACGCAAATCAGAAAAAACGATTATTGTAACAGAAGAGGTACAAGATATTGTTTCTGCTTTTTATTTTTTAAGAAACCATCCAAACATCGACAAACTGAAATCTGGTGAAGCCATTACAGTCGACATGTTTTTTGATGATGAAATCACAAAATTTAAGTTAAAATATGTAGGCCGTCAAGATATTACGACTAAATTTGGAACCGTTTCTACGATGGTCTTCAAACCATTGGTACAGAAAGGCAGAGTATTTAAAGAAAAAGAGAGCTTAACCCTCTGGATAACAGATGATGTAAACAAAGTTCCTATTAGAATAAAAGCAGATTTAGCCGTAGGTTCTCTTAAAGCTGATCTCGACGAATATAAAGGATTACAAAGTCCACTTAAAGTAAAAAAATAATGAACCCTACAGATAATTCTGAAGCGATTTTAAAAGAAATTGACCTAAAATTTCAAGCCATAAATCAAAAAACTGATGTTCAATTAGAAGGATTGCTTTGGTCTAAACCTATTACCTATTGGGACTACATTCAGACTGATGCTCTTTTAAGCCTACAGACTCAGCGCACCACACTTCCTGACGAAATGGTTTTTATTATGTACCATCAGGTAAATGAATTAATATTTAAAATGATTTTGTGGGAAATTGATCAGATTGCCGATACAGAAAATATTCAGGTTGATTTTTTCAGCGAAAGATTATCAAGGATTACAAGATATTTTGACATGCTTACCAATTCGTTCAGCATTATGGAAAACGGAATGGAAGTAGATCAATACATGAAATTTAGAAATACACTTACTCCTGCAAGTGGTTTTCAGAGCGCGCAATATCGCATGATCGAATTTGCTTCGACTGACGTTATCAATTTAACAGACCGCAGATACAAAGCAAACTTCGACGAAAACACCGATTTAGAAACTTCATTCGAACATTTATATTGGCAAGCTGCCGGAAAAGATTATCACACTGGCGAAAAATCATATTTGCTCAATGAGTTTGAGAAAAAATATAAAGTTCAGTTTTTAAGACAGATGTCAGACTTTAAAACAAAAAATATCTGGCAGAAATTCACGCAATTACCTATTGAAGATCAGCAAAATGCAGAATTGATCGATGCTATGCGTCATTACGATAAAACTGTAAATATTACTTGGGTAATGCAGCACCTTAATACGGCTAGAAAATATATTTTGGAAAGCGGAAAAGGTAACGGTGAAGCAACGGGCGGAAGTGACTGGCAAAAATATATGCATCCAAAATACCAAAGACGCATCTTTTTTCCTAAATTGTGGACCGAAGAAGAATTGTCCAATTGGGGAAATGAAAACGAAGAATAATCTCTCCACAAAAATCCAAAAAGTTTGAAAAAAGCAGTCGTAATTTTAATTGTCTTGTTTTCTATTTTTTCATGTAAAAAAGCAGAAGAAAAAGTAGAAGCAAAAATTACTAAACCAGCAACCAAAAAAATAGAATTCGGTTTTAATTACGCAGATTTTAATATTGTTAATGATACTATTTCAAAAGGAGATTCTTTTGGCTCGATCCTACAAAGTCAAAATATCGGAGACAAAAAAGTACACGATATTGTCGAGCAGGTAAAAGATTCTTTCAATGTGAGAAGTATTCGTTACGGCAAACCTTTTACCTTACTTCGTTCTAAAAATAAAACCAACAATCTTCAAGTTTTTATTTATCAGCCAGACGCACTTAGCTATTATGTTATTGACTTAAGAGATAGCATTGCAAAAGCTTATAAAAAAATTAAACCTGTCACTTTCAAAAGAAAAATGATTGGTGGAGTTTTAAAAAGTTCTTTATCTGAAACTTTAGGAAACGAAAGTGTCGAAACAGCATTGGCCAGCAGAATTACAAAAGTATTTTCTTGGTCGATTGACTTCTTTAAACTTAAAAAAGGAGATCGTTACGGGTTAATTTTTACAGAACGCTTCATTAACGGAAAAACTTACGATGGCGTTGAAGATCTTGAAGCTGCATTTTTTGAGTATAAAGGAAAAATCATCTATGCTTTTCCTTTTGAAAGAGACACTACTTCTGGAAAAATTGAATATTATGACGATCAAGGAAAAACACTTAAAAACTTTTTCTTAAAAACTCCGATTAAATTCAGCCGAATCACTTCTAGATTCACCATGAACAGATACCATCCGGTACAGCATACTTGGAAAGCCCACAAAGGAACCGATTATGCAGCTCCAACTGGGACACCAATTTCGACTACTGCCTCTGGAGTTGTAGAAGCAACAGGATATACAGCAGGAAACGGAAACTTTGTAAAAGTAAAACACAACGGAACCTACTCTACGCAATACTTGCACATGTCTAAAATTTTGGTTCGCCGCGGACAGCGCGTTACACAAGGACAGACAATTGGATTAGTGGGAAGTACAGGTTTAGCTTCTGGTCCGCACGTTTGTTACCGCTTCTGGAAAAATGGAGTTCAAGTAGATGCGCTCAGACTGAATCTTCCAACAGGAGAATCGCTTACTGGAAATGACAGAACTCGTTTCATGAATCAGATCGAACCTTTGAAAAGAGAATTGGACAGTATTGGCAATTTGTAAGAATCCATTTTGAAATATTTTTGAATCATGAAAAAAGAACGCCTTAAAACCATTTACAATGAAACTTTTTCTGGTTTAAAATTATTTTACAGAGACACCATTCTTCCAGAAAATTTAATTTCGAAATATAAAATCGGACAAATTATTCAAGAAAAAGGTTTTACCGACATGACTTCTATTGGCGGAGGGCTTTCAGGAAATCTCAGATATTTGATTGCAAGTGCTCATCCAAAAGATTTATCAAAATTCAATCCTGATTCTGCAAAAATTGGTCATTTTCTTTTAGATTCAATTACCTATTTTAAAGTTTTAGATATTCAGAAAATTGGAGATAAAACACAGGTTTTCCTTTTAAATATTCCAGACAATTCAATTTCACTTTTCAAAAATTCAACTTCAAATCTAGAAGAAGAAATTATTGAAAAAGCTCAAAAACGCTTTCGCGAAAAAATCGATGCTAACTTAATTCCAGAATTACAAACTGAAGAATGGAGAGAAAGAACAAAATCTCCACTCGGAATGACCGAAAATGGCGAATTGTTTTTTGATGATTCTAAAATTAAAATTGAAGAATTAAAAAGAATCGAAGTCGACACTGAAAAGAAAATTATTCATATCAACAAAAAGCCTTGGTGGAAGTTTTGGTAGATTTCGGTTATAAAAAAACATTCATTTAAAAAAAAATGACTTCGGAGAAGTCAAATATTTATAGAACCAAATATTTTACGTGTTATTTATTCGACCCCTTCGGGGTCGTACTACATTTAATCAACAATTTTCTATAAACATATAATCCCTCCGGGATTTTTGCAATTAAATACAAACACACGTTATATGGTTTTTCAATCCATAAAACGTTTTCGTAACTAATTGTTATATAATCGCAAACCGCTACCCTTTTAAAAGTTATTTCAGTATTTTTGTGTTTCAAAGAACAAACTCAATTATAGATAAAAATGGCTTTAAACACAACAAACCCAACTGGGACTGAAGCGTGGAAAAATCTACAAAACCACTATAACGCAATTCACGAAACCACAATACAAGAATTGTTTCAACAAGATAGTGCACGTGCCGAAAAATTCAATTTGCAATGGAATGACTTTTTAGTAGATTATTCTAAAAATAATATCAGTCAGGAAACTGTTTCTCTTTTATTAGAATTAGCAAATTCAATCGGACTTAAAGATGCAATCGCACAATATTTTGGCGGTGCATTAATCAATCAGACAGAAAACCGTGCTGTTTTGCATACTGCATTGCGTGCTCCAGAATCGGCTGTTATTAAAGTTGATGGAGAAAATGTAATTCCAGAAGTTTACGAAGTAAAAAATAAAATTAAAAGTTTTACTCAAGAAGTTATTTCAGGAGAAAGAAAAGGATTCACAGGAAAAGCTTTTACTGACATCGTAAATATTGGAATTGGAGGTTCTGACCTTGGTCCTGTTATGGCTGTTGAAGCTTTACAATTTTACAAAAATCATTTAAATACACATTTCGTTTCAAACGTTGATGGCGATCATGTAAACGAAATCATCAAAAAATTAAATCCAGAAACAACTCTTTTTGTAATTGTTTCTAAAACCTTTACTACTCAGGAAACACTTTCGAATTCTGAAACTATTAAAGAATGGTTTTTAAAATCGGCTTCTCAGGAAGATATTGCAAAACATTTTGTTGCCGTTTCTACAAACATTCAGAAAGTAACCGAATTCGGAATTAATCCAGCGAATGTTTTCCCAATGTGGGACTGGGTTGGAGGAAGATTTTCTCTTTGGAGCGCTGTTGGTTTAAGCATTGCTTTGGCAGTTGGTTTTGACAATTATAATGATTTATTAAGCGGTGCGCACGAAATGGACGAGCACTTCAAATCGGCAGAATTTGACGAAAACATTCCCGTTATTTTAGCTTTATTAAGTATTTGGTACAATAATTTTTATGGCGCAGAAAGCGAAGCTTTGATTCCGTATACTCAATATCTACACAAACTTGCTCCTTATTTACAGCAAGCATTTATGGAAAGTAATGGAAAAAGTGTTGGACGTGACGGAAAACCTGTTAACTATCAAACTGGAACAATTATCTGGGGAGAACCAGGAACAAACTCACAACATGCTTTCTTTCAGTTAATTCACCAAGGGACTAAATTAATTCCAACAGATTTTGTTGGATTTGTTAAGCCTTTATACGGAAACGAAGATCATCATGATAAATTGATGTCAAACTTTTTTGCACAAACTGAAGCTTTAATGAATGGAAAAACTGCTGAGCAGGTTCAAGCAGAATTTGACAAACAAGGTCTTGCAGCAGACAAAGCGTCTTACTTAAAACCATTTAAAGTTTTCACAGGAAACAAACCAACCAATACCATTTTGATTCAAAAATTGACTCCAAAAAGTTTAGGATCTTTAATTGCCTTATACGAACACAAGATTTTTGTTCAGGGAGTTATTTGGAACATTTTCAGTTTTGACCAATGGGGAGTTGAATTAGGTAAGCAATTGGCCAATTCTATCTTAGATGAAATCAATTCTAAGACTGTTAAAAACCACGACAGTTCGACTTCATTTTTACTAAACCACTTCTTGAAGAATAAATAAGAAACCCGAAATTTAAGAATTCCGTAACACTATAAAACGCCTTAATTTTCATTAAATTAAGGCGTTTTTTACATAAAAAACCGACAAAAAGCACAAAAAAAGCATTTATCTAGACCTTTTCACTTACAAAACAAATAGAATTATTGCGTTTTTAACAAAAAACACCTCTGTAAATTAAAAAATTCAATATAATATTTAAGAAAAAAAGAAAAAATCATTTTAATATACAACAGAAAAAACAAAACGTACTTTTCTTAACATTTCGATAACATTAACTGATTTATTTGTTATAATTTTGCCAAAAACAATAAACTCAATAACAAAATGAAGAAAATGAAAAATTGGTTACTGACCGGACTATTCTTTATGATAGTTTCAACCGTATTTTCTCAAGGAAAAGTTACTGGTAAAATTACCGACGGAACAGGTGGATTACCAGGAGCAAATGTGGTGATCAAAGGATCTACTACAGCAACTTCAACAGATTTTGATGGTAAATTTACTCTTACTTCACCATCAAGCACAGGAGAGATTGTTATCTCTTTCTTAGGTTATGACAACCAAACTGTGAAATTTAATGTGTCAAATGGCGCAACTACAAACTTAGGAACTATCACTTTGGTTTCTAACTCAAACGAATTGAGCGAGATCGTAGTAAAAAGTAGCACAGTAGATATTGCAAAGGACAGAAAAACTCCGGTTGCTGTTTCTACAATTAAAGCTGCTGAAATTCAGGCAAAATTAGGAAACCAAGAACTTCCTGAAATGTTAAAAAGCACTCCATCTGTTTATGTAACTAAATCTGGTGGTGGATTTGGAGATTCAAGAATTACTATTCGTGGATTTAGCCAAAACAACGTTGCGGTAATGGTTAACGGTATGCCTGTGAACGACATGGAAAACGGAGCTGTTTACTGGAGTAACTGGGCTGGTTTATCTGATGTAACTTCTTTCATTCAAGTTCAAAGAGGTTTAGGATCTTCAAAATTAGCAATTGCTTCTGTTGGGGGTACTATGAACTACGTAACTAAAGCTTCAGATTTGAAACAAGGTGGTACAGTTGGTACTTCTTTTGGTAACGACAACTTCTTCAAATCTAATGTTGCTTACAACACAGGAAAATTAGATAGCGGATTCTCTGCTTCTGTTTTATACAGCCACACTCAAGGTGATGGGTACGTAGATGGAACTAAATTTAACGGAGACAACTACTACATCGCTCTTGGTTATGCTACAAAAGATAACAAACACGATTTCCAATTTACAGTTACTGGTGCTCCACAATGGCACGATCAGAGATCTACATTTATCACTATAGCACAGTATCAACAATATGGTACTGTATCTGACCCAAACATCAAATACAACTCTGATTGGGGTTACAAAGATGGACAGGCTTTCAACATGGTAAGAAACTACTACCACAAACCTGTAACTTCATTAAACTATGATTTCCAAATTAATGAAACATCTAAATTATCTGCTGTAGCTTACGCTTCTTTCGGACGTGGAGGAGGATCTAGAGGAGCAGGTGGTATTAGAGGCTTTAACTATGCTAATAACGCATTCAGAACTGCAAACGGCTTAGTTGATTATGATAAAATTGTTGCTTACAACTCAGGACAAACAGTAAGCATCAATGGCACTAATTACACTCGTACAACTAACGGTACAAGTGGAGAATTCCAAAACAGTTCTTCTACGGGAAGTTTAACAACCTCTACATCTGGTATCTCTCAGATTTCATCTGTTAACTCTCACAACTGGTATGGTGCGATTGTTAACTTCAACAAAAAATTCACAGACAACTTAACATGGGATCTTGGAGTTGACGTAAGAGGATACAAAGGTCTTCACTACCAAAACGTAAACAATAGATTGGGTGCAGACTCATATATTGATAACCTTGACGTAAATAACCCAAATAGAGTTTTATACGGTACATATTCTACATACGCTTCTTGGAATGTATTTAAAGATACTGACAAAGAAGAAAAAATCAACTTCAACAATGATGGTGACGTAAGATGGTATGGTGGTTTTACTCAATTAGAGTATACTTCAGATAAATTCACTGCATTCGTTCAAGGTGCACTTTCTCAACAAGGATTCAAAAGAGTGGATTATTTTAAATATCCAGCTGGAAGCGAGTTAGCTAGTACAGATTACGAAAACATCTTAGGTGGTAACGTAAAAGGTGGTGTAAACTACAACATCAACGAGCACCATAACGTTTTTGTTAACTCTGGATACTACTCAAAACAGCCATTCTTTAATGCAGTTTATCCAAACAACAGTTCTATTGTAGCTGGTAACTTAACAAACGAAAAAATCTTTGCTGTTGAAGCTGGATACGGTTTCCGTTCAAGTAAATATACTGCAAACGTAAACTTATACAGAACTTCTTGGAAAGACAGATACCAAAGACAAACTGATAATGCTGCAGACAACCCAGGTGGTTACTTTGATTTCGCTGGAATCACAGAAATTCACTCAGGTATCGAGATTGATGGTACTGCAAAAGTACTTGACAAACTTACTCTTACTGCAATGTTATCTCTTGGAGATTGGCAATATGAAGGAACAAGTACAAGTAACCGTTACGATTCAGCCAACAATCCTATTGGAACTGGTTCAACATTATTCCTTGACGGTGTAAGAGTTGGAGATGCTGCTCAAACAACTGCTGCTTTAGGAGCAACTTACGAAATCTTGCCTCGTTTTACTGTTGATGCAAATTACAACTATATTGATAAATTGTATGCTCAGATTTCTGCAGGAAACTTTACTAAAGAAGATAACAGAGGTGCTTTACAATTACCATCTTATGGTACTGCTGACGCTGGTTTATCTTACAAATGGTTAGTTGGTAAAACTAAAAACAACTCTGTAGGTTTCAGATTAAACGTAAACAACGTTTTTGATTACACTTACATCGCTGAAGCAAAAACAAATATTTTTGCTGCAGATGTTCCAACTCAGCCAACGTACAAAGGAATTGCTACAAACAACCAAGTATTCTTTGGTTTTGGTAGAACATGGAACTTCGCATTACGTTACGATTTCTAAAATTTAGAATCTAAATAAATAATAAAAACGGCATTGACTTTTAAGTTTAATGCCGTTTTTTTATAGCCTTTTTTGTTATATTTGTTTTTAAACAAAAAACACCCTTTATGTATAATTTTCTACAAAAATTTCACTCTGGCTGGGCGTATTTAGCATTGCTTCTTTTAGTTGTTGCAGTTGTTAACGCTATCATCGGAGTAACATCAAAAAAAGAGTTTACAGGTAAAGATCGTAAAATCGCTTTATTTGCTTTAATTGGAACTCACACCCAATTATTGATTGGTTTAATCTTATATTTTGTTTCTCCTCTTGGAAAAGCAGCATTTGGACAAATGTCTAATGCAGAATTAAGATTAACATCATTGGAGCACCCTCTAATTAATATTATTGCCATCATTTTAATTACTATTGGATGGTCTAAACATAAAAAATTAATCAATAGTGAAGCTAAATTTAAAACCTTTGCTATTTTTTACGGATTAGGATTATTGCTTATTTTAAGCAGAATTCCTTGGAATCTTTGGTTCTAAAAAAACCATTTAAAAGCCCTCCTACAGGGCTTTTTTTATCTCGGCATATTATTTGTACAAACTCCCCCCAAGTCTGAAAAGAAATAACCCATGAGAAATAAAAAAAATATTTTATTCGCCACAATCGCTTTAACTTTAATTAGCGGCTTTACTTATGTCATAAGCCAAACCAAACCTACAACAGAACCTAAAATCATTCAAGATACTGTTAAAAATCTAAAACCAACTATCATTCCATTGCCAGATTCGGTTTTTACAGATAAAGGTTTAAAACTTAGACCATACAAAAAAAACGCTCATGCCTCCTACTATGCAGATCGCTTTAATGGAAAAAGAACCGCTAACGGAAGCAGATTTAACAACAACGCTTATACAGCAGCTCACAAAAAACTTCCTTTTGGAACAAGAGTAAAGGTAACCAATGAAGCCAATGGCAAATTTGTTATCGTAAAAATTACAGACCGCGGTCCTTTTGTAAAAACCCGCGAAATCGATTTGTCTAAAAGAGCTTTTATGGACATCACCAAACACAAAGGTGCTGGAGCTATGAAAGTCACAATTGAAACTATAATAGAATAAAAAAAGTCCCGCTTGAAGCGGGACTTTTTGTTTAAACCAATTTTCTAATGGCCATTGCTATTCCCGTATGAAGTCCTTCATGATAATTATTAAAATCTAAAGCACCTTGAACATGGCGAAGCGTGAAACCTACACTTGTAGTATATTCATGGTAATCTACAAAAAGACCACTTTCAAAATCATTTTTCGTTTTTTCTAATGTTGCCGAAAGCAATGTTCTAATCTCGTCTACCTCAGCTTGAGAAACGTCGCCTTCTGGCTTGGTTCCTTTTTTATATTTGGCAATAAAATCCTCAGAAACTACTGTCGGAAGACCTGATAATTTATAAACCAAAACTTGCTGAGAAGAAATACAATGACCAATATTCCAAATAATATTGTTGCTAAAACCATCTGGAATCTTGTTTAATTGTTCTAACGAATGACCATCTAAAATTTTTAAAAGAATTTCTCTAATTGTTTTTTGTACATCAAAAACTGAACTCATAATTTTATTTTTTTTCTAAAATTAGTCATTTTTAAGTTTCAAATGGATTTTCTTTGCATTCTAACAAATTCATAAAACAATGAACAAAATATATTATTTAGCCTCTTGCGATACCTGCAGAAAAATTATTAAAAGTCTACCAGAAAACGATTTGGTTTTTCAAGACATTCGCCAAGACCCAATTACAGAAGAACAGCTAGAAGAAATGTACAAACTTGCAGGAAGTTACGAAGCGTTATTCAGTAAGAAAGCGCAATTGTACAAATCAATGGACTTGAAAAACAAATCGCTTACAGAAGCCGATTTTAAAAAATACATTTTAGAACATTATACTTTCTTAAGCCGTCCTGTTTTTATTATTGATGGCAAAATTTACATAGGTAACAGTCAGAAAAATGTTGCTGAAGTTATTAAGGTTTTAGCAAAATAATTCCACAGAACGTTTTCTTGAATTCTGATGCGTTAGGGATAGAAGCGGAAATCCTTTTTTAGGGCTTTTTCTGCCCTAAAAAAGATTGGGAGCGGATAGCCCGACCGTAGGGAACGCCCAAAACCTTTTTAAAATATTAGGCTGTAAAGTTTTTTAGTATCTTTGCGCCTTTATACTCAATTATATGATACAATCTATGACAGGGTTTGGCAAAGCTTCTTTGCAATTGCCTACAAAAAAAATTACCGTTGAAGTAAAATCCCTAAACAGTAAAGGTTTAGATTTGAATGTAAGAATGCCATCGCTTTACCGTGAAATGGAACTTGGATTACGAACTCTTATTTCGACCAAACTAGAAAGAGGAAAAATCGATTTTGCAATCTACGTGGAAAGCACTGCCGAGCAAACTTCAACTAAAGTAAATGTGCCTGTTGTAAAAAATTATATTGCACAACTAAAAGAGGTTAATCCTGATGCAGACGAAACTGAATTAATGAAAATGGCTGTTCGTATGCCAGACACATTGAAAACAGAACGTGAAGAAATCGACGAAAATGACTGGGAACAAATTCAGGTTATTATTGACGAGGCGCTTCAAAACATCTTAACCTTCAGAAAAGATGAAGGCGGTTCACTTGAAAAAGAATTCAATTTCAGAATTTCAAATATTCGTCAATACATGAATGATACTTTGGCGCTTGATCCAGAACGCGTACAGGCTATTAAAGATCGTTTGCAAACTGCAATTTCAGAATTACAAGTGAACGTTGACGAAAATCGTTTTGAACAAGAATTAATCTATTATTTAGAGAAATTAGATATCACAGAAGAGAAAGTTCGTTTAGGAAACCATTTGGATTACTTTTTAGAAACTTTAAACGGTTCTGAAGCTAACGGTCGAAAACTGGGTTTTATCACTCAAGAAATGGGTCGCGAAATCAATACTATGGGTTCTAAATCGAATCATGCCCAAATGCAGAAATTGGTCGTGATGATGAAGGATGAATTGGAGAAAATTAAGGAGCAGGTTCTGAACGTCTTGTAATACTACTACAAAAAATTAAAGCTTTCAGCCTATTGCTTAAAGCCTAAAGCATACACAATGAACAAAGGAAAACTAATTGTTTTTTCTGCACCATCAGGATCAGGAAAAACAACTATCGTAAAACACTTATTAGGACAAGAAGATTTAAATCTTGAATTTTCGATTTCGGCTGCTTCGCGCGCACCACGCGGTGAAGAAGTGCACGGAAAAGATTATTATTTTATCTCGTTAGAAGAATTTAAAAAACACATTAAAGCAGAAGATTTCTTAGAATGGGAAGAAGTGTACCGAGATAATTTCTACGGAACTTTAAAATCGGAAATTGAAAGAATCTGGGCTTTAGGAAAAAATGTAATTTTTGATATTGACGTGGTTGGCGGTCTTCGTATCAAACATAAATTTCCAGAAGAAACTTTAGCGGTTTTCGTGAAACCTCCAAGTGTTGACGAATTAAAACGCCGATTAAAACAGCGTTCTACAGAAAGTGAAGATAAAATCAATATGCGAATTGCAAAAGCTTCTGTAGAATTGGCAACGGCACCTCAGTTCGATGTTATTATCAAAAATTATGATTTAGAAGTTGCTCTTGAAGAAGCGCATCAACTGGTAAAAGATTTCATAAGCAAGTAATTTTATTCCACAGAGATTCACAAAGAAAAAACGCAAAGATTCGCCAAGTTGAAATAAAACTTTGCGAATCTTTGTGTTATCTTAGCGACTCTTTGCGAAACAACAAAAAATGAAAATAGGTCTTTATTTCGGCACATATAACCCAATTCATGTCGGGCATTTGATTATTGCCAATCATATGGCAGAATATGCCGATTTAGATCAGATTTGGATGGTGGTTACGCCACATAATCCGTTAAAAAAGAAATCGACTTTATTAGACGACCAACAGCGCTTGCAAATGGTTTTTCTGGCAACAGAAGATTATCCGAAGATAAAACCGTCTGATATCGAATTTAAATTGCCTCAGCCGAGTTATACGGTAATCACGCTCGCGCATTTACAAGAAAAATATCCAAATCACGAGTTTTCTTTGATTATGGGTGAAGACAATTTAAAAACGCTTCATAAATGGAGAAACTATGAGGTGATTCTCGAAAACCATGATATTTATGTGTATCCTAGAATTTCTGACGAACCTGAAAATGTGGAATTAAAATCGCATCCAAAAATTCATGTCATCGATGCGCCAATTGTAGAGATTTCTTCGACTTTTATTCGAAATAATATAAAAGAAGGAAAAAATATTCAGCCATTATTACCGCCGAAGGTTTGGGAATATATTGATCATAATAATTTTTATAAAAAATAGAAACAACATTTTTTTGATTTCAATTGCCTCCAGCTTTAGCTGGAGGTTTTTATTTTCAACAATACATGGCTTTAGCCAAAAACTCGCAATTTTGGCTAAAGCCATTTTTGCCCATACATTTATTCACCTCCAGCTAAAGCTGGAGGCAATTGATTTTTGAATCAATCTTTATCAAAAATTACATATAGCAATAAATTTTATCGAGAAAAGTTTCGGAGAAACGATTTATATTGTAGCGACGGATTTTAATCCGTCGATTTAGAAGTACCGCCATCTAGAGTTCCACAGGAACGACGTATATTCTTCAACATAATTCGAGCCTATGGCTCTCACAAAAAAACTTATCTCATTATTTTGACCGGATTAAAATCCGGCCCTACAATATGTTTCGAGCCGATGGCTCTTTTTTAAATTAAATAAAAAAGCCTGAATCCAAAAATTCAGGCTTTCGTTTATAATTAAGCTTCGATACTCACGTCGCTTTTTACTCTTGTTCTAATCTCACTCAGCGTTTGATTAACGAGAAGTTTTCCATCTCTGAAAACCTCCTTTAATTCTCCTTGTTTTTCTTCTTCCCACGAAACATTATCCGTTAGATGATACTTGCCATCGATTAAATCAATTTTCATTAATCCTTTAGCCGATTTTTTAGTTCCGTCGTCTGTAATTGGATCTTTGAAGATAGCTCTTCCCTCTCCGTTCACTTCTCCGTAAGTTGCTTTCATGGCAAAACCAAAAGTATCTCTAGTATTGTATTGGTATGTAAAAGAACCGATTCCTAAAACCACATTTGTAGAAGCAAATCCTTTTTCTTTTAATCTTTCGCAGATTTGAGTTGCTCTTGCCACGGTAATACTGTCTCCATAAATTGCTCCAATTTGCGGAACCAATTCTTTAAATCCTTTATCGTTTGTGGTTCCGCCAAAAACATCCCAAAGCAATTCGATAACACCTTTTTTCTCTTGTTCAGTTTTTCCGTTTGGATTTCCGCAGATGATATCTACTGGGTCACCGCTATCAGGACGAATTACTACTTTTCCTTCCCTAGAAACAATTTCATTTTTTAACCTTGGAAGATAATCCGTTAAAACTTTCCATAAATCCCAAGTATCAGAAACTATAGAAACAATTCCTTTTGGATAAACTTCTGTAATTAATCTTTTGAAAGTTTCGTACTCGCCTTCTGTTGTTCCCATACACATTACAGAATGTTCTGTAGCCGCAACTGATCCTGCAACCAATTCTAGGTCTGAATTGGCATTGTAATATTCTTCTAAGAAATCAATTACTGGAATCGTATCTGATCCTGTAAAACTTAATAAATGTCCTGCTGCAGAAGTCAAAGCTGCTTCGATTCCGCCCATTCCTCTCATAGAGAAATCGTGCGCCTGCCAATCTACAAATTCTGGTACAGATGAAGTTTCTGCTGCATATTTGTCTAATACTTTTCTATACTCTTTTGCAATTGTAGCAGAATTACAAGGCAACCAAACTACCGCAGAAAGTAAAGTTTCGAAATAATTCGTCAGCCAGAAAAATTCTGAAATTGTATTGTACATCGTAAACATTGGCACTCTCAATGGAACGCTCGCTCCTTCTGGCAATGCTTTAAATACCATCGGAATATATCCTAAGTCGTGTAAATCTTCTATATGCTTGGTTCCTACTTGGTTTTCACCCAAATAATTATTGATTCTGCGAGCATATTTCTTAACCACTTCTTCTTTTGGCTTTTTGAAAAAATATTCTTCGAAATCATGAATAATATATTTTTTGATAAAATACTGCAATCCGAAGAAAACGACTTCATCAACTGTTTCAATTCTTGATTTTCTTGGCGTCCAGTTAGAATATACAATTGTAGTTCCGTCTGGATATTGTCTTCTGTGGTCAACTTTGTAACCGTCGGTTAATAATAATGGGTTCATATATTTGTGGTATTATTTTAAATGTTCGTATAACTCTGTTTTCTACATTAATTTTTTCGCCAATCGTTCTGCCAAATCTTTTATATCGTCAACTCTGACTAAATTTTCTATCCATTTTTTCGGAATTCCATCGATTCCATAATAAACTCCTGCCAAACCTCCAGCAATTGCTCCTGTCGTATCTGTATCTTCTCCTAAGTTTACGGCTTTTAAAACTGTTTCTTCGTAAGAATCTGAATTTAAAAAACACCAAATACTGGCTTCTAAACTATGCAAAACATAACCCGAAGATTGTATTTCACTTTCGTCATATTTCGAAATATCAGTTTTTAAAACTTTATCAAATAACTGAATTTCTTGAGGATTAAAACTTTTATTTTCTAAAAAATTCGAAAGAACATTCTGCATGCCTTTATAAGCATCGAACTTATCTTTTTCTTTTAGAATTTCCAAGCAATAAATCACGTAAATAAAACAAGCAAATACTGATCTAAAATGTGCGTGAGTTATCGAAGAAACCGCTTTGACTTTTTGGTAAATTACTTCAACATCTTTTTCGTTTTGAAGATAAAAAACCAAAGGCAAAATACGCATTAACGAACCATTTCCGTTGTCTTGTTCAGAAAAACCACCGCATAAATCGGGCTGATGGCCTTTCGAAATATTAAGAATGGCATGCGTTGTGGCTATTCCGATATCAAAAACTTTTCCATGCGGTGTCCATAAATCTGCATTATACCATCTCACAAAGTTTTTAGCGATGTCATTTAAATCAAAACCTTTACTTAAACTTTCGGCTAAACAAAAAGCAAGTGAACTGTCATCACTCCAAGTTCCTAAAGGCTGATGATGCGTTCCAAAACCAAACATTTCAGTAACTGGGTTTTCTTTTAAATAAGCTCTAGATTTAAACTCAACCGGAACTCCTAAAGCGTCGCCAATTGCAACTCCAAGTAAACCTGATTGTATTTTATTTTTTATCATTTATTTCTTCCTTTTTCGTTCGGATAAAATGTCTGCACAACATCACTTTGCCAAAAAACTTTTGATTCAATATCCACACAAGTAAGTTTTCCATAAAAACCAGCCCCCGTATCAACATTCCAAACATTGCAACCCTGCATTGGGATTTCTATATTGTAATGAAGCGTTGGCGTATGACCAATATAAATTTCATTAAAAAGCAATAATCTTTTTGGATATAAAACCGAATCCTTCTTGATTCTTTTATCCATTGTTAAAGCCATTTCCCAAAGTGTTCTATCCCAAGAAAAGTTGCTTTGATAATGTTCTTTTTCTGGTCCATGCATAGATGAAAAACCAGCATGGATGAACAAATTGTTCTTTTCATCGACGAAGTAATCTTTCATATTTACAAAGAAATCAAGATGTTTCTGCTTTCGCGAAAGATCCATATTCTGATAACTTTTTATGGTTGATTCGCCTCCGTGCATAAACCAAATTTCGTTTAAAACATCGTTCATCAGCCATTCGTGACACCAAACATCGTGATTTCCTCTTATAAAAATGCATTCTTGTTTTTGGCATAATTCAATTAAAAAATCAATAACCTGTGCCGATTCGCTCCAGCCGTCTACATAATCGCCAAGGAAAATTAATCGGTTATTTTCAGATAAATCAATTCTTTCCAATAACTGAATCAAGGCTTTTAAACCTCCGTGGATATCTCCAAAAACAAGTGTTTTTTTCATTTTTAAAATTCAATATATTTCGCAGGAACCTCATCTGTAAGCCAGACATTATTCTCGGATAAATAAAATATAAATCCATCTTTATGCATAGCTCCACTTCTTATGGTTAAGATTTGTGGCACTCCTCTTCGGCTTCCTACTTTTGTTGCCGTTTCTTTGTCTTTGCTCAAATGCACGTGCTGACGGCTCATTTTTTTCAAACCTTCTTTTCGAATGTTTTCCATGAATTTGCCTACCGTTCCGTGATATAGATATTCTAAAGGTTCTGCTTCTGCTAAATTTAATTCGACAGAAATCGAATGCCCCTGACTTGCACGGATTTTGGTTTTATCTTCGTTAAAAGCGAAACGCTTTTTGTCATTATTTTCTACAACGTAATTCAAAAGATCTACATCAAGTTGGTTTCCTTTTTTATTACATTTTACAATTAATTCATCGACATCTGCCCATCCATTTTCGTCTAATTTTAATCCGATAGTTTCAGGCGAATGTCGCAGCACCAGACTCAAAAACTTGCTGACGCTTTTTGCTATTTTTTCATTCATTTTTTCTCTTCTTACCAATCAAATGTTCCAATGGAACATCTTTGGGATTCTATAATTCGTTTAATTTTTATTTCTTTTTTTAGTGTGTTGCAATGAGAAAAACTCAAAAACTATAAAGTAAACTCTATGGTTTATTGTTTTGCTAGTTATTCGATTTTAAATTTTATCGATAATTTTTCAAATAAACCTTGCAATGCGTTTTTATTCATTTTAATCAAACGTTCCGATGGAACGTTAATCCAATTTATCAATATTTTTTCTACCGATGAATTGTTCCTAACGGAACAACTTTGATAAATTCGAATCAAATTATTTCAATTCATCCCTCACCTCCATCAACGCAAAACCTAGCAAATTCAATCCTTTCCATTTTTCAGGATGACTAGCATCAGTATGATCGCTTGCCATTCCGATTCCCCAAATTGGATCTACGGGACTAGCTTCTACAATAACTCTTTCATTTGTATTAATTAGAAATTCTCTTAAATCTTTGTTTTGACTGAATTTATGATAATTTCCTAGTTTTACGATTTCAAATCGATTTTCTAACCAAACTTTATCATCGTAATTTCTCACTTTTCTACCTAGTTTTTTAGCTTCAGCTGGAGATTTACAATCTATTATTTTAGCTAAAATTTCCTGATCGTTAAACAGTTCCGCTTTCTTTGCCATCATCCAATGTTCGGCTGTTTTGTAAACCACATTCTCTACTTCAAAAGAACTTAACCACCATTGGCTAAAACAGGTCTTAGAAATGCTTCCGTCTTTATTGGGCTGATGTCCCCAGAAAAATAAAAACTTACTTTCTGGAATTATGTTATCTATATTGTATTTCATATTTTCTATTTATTGATACAAAGAAGTGATGTTTTTGAAATCTTTTGAATCGGGTGAAAATGATCCGTAGATTGCTGCAAACTCTGTTGTGAGACTTTCGAACTCATAATTTTGCTCTTCCAGCTGATCCATACAGGTTACAACCAAATTTCGTTTTGCCATTGGGCTGTAAGCTGCATCGAGTTTTAGAGCGTAATTCAACAATTTATAATCCAGAGCTCCAAATCGCAAATCTTTTTGGAATTCGTTAAAAACACAGGTTTCTTCTTCGTTGTTTTTTAATTGTAATTCTCCTTCATTTGGCATCCAGCCATTTCCGTGTCGTGTGGTGTAACTTCTAGTGGCATAATATATTTCTACGTCTTCGATTTTCAGTTTATTACAAATTTCAATTGCATTTTTTGAAGTGGTATTCGCATACGTCACATTCGGAAAAACACCGTGATCCATGTCTAATAGAATTCCCTGGCTTCCTTCAAAAATTAGATTTTCATACTTATTTAAGAATGTATAATCTTCGATATTCCATTGTAAATTATCGATTGCTTCCAGATAGCGTTCCACTTCTTCATCAATTCCGCTTTCGTTTAAAAAACCATAATAATAAGCGATTTGATTTAGTTTTTCTAAAAGCATTTCGCGCGGTGCAATCAAATCGATGGCGAATAATTTGTACGGACCTTCGTTTCTCTTCATGGTTGAACCAATACCTTTTCCACAGGTTCCGTTTTCGATGTTTCGCACATTTTCTCTGTTGTGCCAGACATCAAAAGGGGTTGTAACTTTTGCTAACGGATGAATATACAAATTCAGATTAGCCTTTTTCTCTTTTAATTCTTCTCTTTCGTTGAATAAAAAAAGCGGATGAATCGTGCAGTGCTCGCTGTAATAAGACGGAAGTCCACGAAGCGCTCCACTTGCAAAACTCGAGTGCACGTGTTTTCTGTCCTCGATCATAACCGTATGTGCCGCCTGCTGTCCTCCCGAAAAGCGAATAACTATAGATTCAGTGTTTTGCTTTGCCAGAAAATCTGTTGTTATGCCTTTTCCTTCATCACCAAATCCTAAACCTATAACTATTTGTGCTGTTTTCATTTTGTTGTTTTTTTATGCCGCAAAGGCACGAAGGCGCAAAGTATTTTTTAAGTTTTTATTTTAATAATCTTTGCGACTTCGCGTCTTTGCGAGCAAATTTTCTTTCGCTAAAAAAACTTTATTTGTTAATCTCGCAAAGACACAGAGTCGCAAAATTTTTAAAGCATTTCGATATTATCTAAACTACTGTCCGTTGAATCAGAAACTGGCATAGTTCCTAATCCAGAATTTTTATGTTTATCGCAGATAATTTTTTTAATTACGTTCGGAATTTCTCTGTGATCTTCAATTGATAAACAATTCTGACCTAACAATTCCTTCCATTCCACATCGGCATTAATAGCTTGTCCTGAGTGCAAAACGCTAATGTGATATACATCGTAACGTTTTTGCGCTTCTGCTAATAATTCAAGATGCGTATACGTCTGTTGTCCCTGACCCATAATTTCTTTGATCGCAGAAGCTGGAAGCGTTTTCAATCCTGGTTCGTCACCAACAGTAAACAGCAATCCTTTTTGACCTCTTTTTTCGAATGCATCTGTTTTGGTATGGAAAGCAGCGAAATACCATGCTAAAAGATAACTTTCGCCAGCATTTCCTCCGCCTCCACCTTCGATGTAGGTTCTCGTTAACCACATATCCAATTCTTCGTCGCCAGACTCAAACTGTCCAACTTGAAGCGGAAATCTGTCGCATTCGTGGTCTCCGATTCCTAAGAATAAAAGTGCTGGATCTGGAACACCACCTTGGATGATTCCTCCCATTAATTTTGGCAATCCGTCTTTGATCAGTTCGTGCGGAATATGTCCCATACTTCCTGTAACGTCCAAACCTAAAATGATTGGAACTGTATTTGGATGAACATCAGAATCTCTGGCTTCTCTAAAAAGCACTCCGTTTGGATTCATCGATTCGTGAGCCATGTGTAACGCATTCTGTGTAAAAATTTCAGCAGCTGATTTACTAGCATAACCTACTTTTTTTGCTCTGCTTTCGCGAGCACTGAAATCATATCTTGTACCTCCCATAACTAATATTTTTTACCAAATAAATATTCAAATCTCTTTTTTGTTACTTCAAACTGAATGTTTAAATTTCTGATCGTCAGCGAAAGTTCCATGTCTTTTTGAACAAAGGATTCCGGCTGAAAATCGGCAAAGGTCAAACTGTTTTTATCCAACGGACTAATATCTATCAATCCTTCTTGTTCTCTTTCGAGTCTTTTGATTTTTAATTCGATATCTTCGACTCTTCTTCTGTAAATTAATTCAGAATCTTCGCCAATAACTTTGGCTCTGTCTTCTCTAATCTGATCATTGTTTCTTTTCAAAGATTCAATAAATCTTGGTTTTAAATCGTCGCTCATAACTTTTGGTTGTTTAAATTTTGTTTCAAGTTTCAGGTTTCAAGTTGTGTACTTGACTTGGAAATTGGTTTTAAACTTGAAACGGTTAATAGATTTGTTTTTTTAGAATCGGCATTTAACTTGAAACTTTAAATTAATTAAACACTTTTTGAAACTGTTTAAAGTTTTCTTTCTTTTCAGAACTATCAAATACTGCAAAAACGATCTTTTTAAAAGCACCTGCATATTTTTCTGCAATGATTTCTTTGAACATCTCCGCTACATCTTTGGTCTCATTTCTAAAAACCCCGCATCCCCAAGCTCCCAAAATCAAGGTATCTATATTTTGTTTTGCAGCAATTGCCAATACTTTATCCATTCTACTTTTGAAAACCTCTCCTATTGCTGCAATTTCTTCTTTTCTGTTATGCTGCAACATTGCACCTTTGTTTGGTGCTGGTGCAGTAATCATGTCTACAACAAATGGTTTTTCAAAATAACTTCCGTTATCATCATTCCAAAACAAAACATTTGGACTGTAAATCATGTAATCTGAATATAAAAACGAAGATTGATTTCTATTAAAGTCATACATTGTCTTGTCTTTAATCTGCGTTTCATAAAGATTAGATGATCTTGCCAGACTTTCTTCCTGAGCCGAAGCACCGCCAAGAAATCCTCCTCCTGGATTTTTCGCTGAAGCGAAATTTAAAACTCCGATTTTACCATTTTCTTCTTCAACAATCGCTTCAATAGTTGAACAGTTTTTGGTTACAATTTCTGTTTCAAACGTATTTTCAATCGGTATTTTTAAGATTGCATTCCAATCGTTTGGTGCAATAGTGAACGTATTTTTTTTAGATTCTTCGAGCTCTCGCTCTATGACTATCTTTTTTTCTTTGTATTCATAAAAACCATTTTTAATGATTTCTAAGGTTTTATTTGCTATTTCTACTCTATAATTTTTATTCATAATTCTAATTTTACAACCCCGACGTTTTCTCCCTCAAAATCTTTAAAAGAATTCGTTGTGAAAATTCCGTCGAAGCAGTTTAAAACTTCAAAACCTTTATTGAAGATTCCGTGGCTTACTGCTAAGTATAATTTTCCAGCGTTTTTCTTTTTTAGTTCTTCGGCTAATCCTACGAAAGTTCCACCTCCGTCGCAAATATCATCAACAATTAAACAATCCATTCCTTCTAAATCGTCATTGTAAACTTTAAAGCCAGATAATTTTCCTGTTTTTACATCACGACTTTTGCTGCATTCTACCACTTCAACTCCACCTAAAAATTCAGAAACTTTGTAGATTTTTTTCAAAGCGCCTCCGTCTGGAGAAATCAATTTTACATTTTCTCCTATTCTATTTAAAACTTCTTTAATAAAAGTGTAGTTCGGAATTACGGTACTGTTATTTAAAAGCGCTGGTGTCACTTCAGAATGCGCATCAAAAACAAAAACTTTATTTAACTGCATCGCATTGATGATATCTGCATATACTTTTACAGACAACGGTTCGCCTGGAATCATAACACGATCTTGTCTTGCTGCTGGAAAATACGGAATAAAAAGATCGATGATCTTCACATCCATTCTTCTTAATGCATCAACAGTAACACACAATAATCCTAAATCGTTGAATGAATTTAATCGATGTGTAATAGTTACTTTTCGATTTGGATCAAAATCTGGAGCAATTTTGATGTGCGGTTCTCCTCCAGAAAAAGTAAAACTTTGAAATTTGATTTGTTCCTGATTTTGAAAAGGAGCGAATTTTGGGTCGAGGTTTAGTATCATAGTTTTATAGTTTGCGTTAATTATACGCAAATGTAGAATTTAATTTTAAATAAACAATTTATTTTGTGTAAAAATTACGCAAACTTTATTTCGAAGTGAATACCTTCTTTAATTAACTCTTTATATTTCAGCTTATTAAATCGAAATAATTTTGCTGGACGGCCTGTTTTTATTGGAGAATAATTTTCTGTTTCTTCCACGATTCCGAAACTGAGGATTTTTTTTCGGAAGTTTCTACGCTCGATTTCTTTTTCTAAAATGGTGCAATATAGATTTTCGAGTTCTGAAAAAAGGAACTCTTTTGGAAGTAAATCGAAACCAATTGGCTCGTAACTTAATTTTGCTTTCAATCTTTCAATCGCTTTTTTAAGGATTAAATTATGATCAAAAGCCAGTTTCGGAATTTCATTTATTTGAAACCATTGCACTTTATCAACATCTGAATCTGCTTTTATTTCAAGTTTCGAAGGATCAACCAATGCAAAATAAGCCACAGAAATCACACGGTTTCTTGGATCTCGTGTTATATCATCGCCAAACGTAAACAATTGTTCGAAATAGTTTACTTCGACATTGGTTTCTTCTTTGAGTTCCCGTTTTACAGCATCGTTCAGTGATTCATCATTCTTTACTAATCCGCCTGGCAATGCCCAATACGATTCTGCCGAACCAAATTTCTGCTGAATTAAAAGCACATACAATTGACCGTTTTGATACCCAAAAACAATGGCATCAACTGCAACTCTAATATTTTGTAGATTTTCCATAATCAAAAAGGTTTGCCACGAATTTCACTAATTTTTTCTTTAGAATATCTAAAAATCAATTCGTGCGAATTTGTGTAATTAGTGGCTAAAAAACTATAATCGATTTCCAAAAAACAGTTTAAGTTCTTTTTCTATTGAATCGAATATTGATTTCACATTATTATTTTTTGGCGCCAACAAATACACAAATTCCTCTGGAACATGAAAGCTGTTCCAAACTAACTGGAGCTTATTTTCTTTAATATAATTTCGTGCATTACAATTCCATGTTACTGCAACGCCTTCATTTTTAGCTAAAAGCCTAAGCATTTCAGATTCTGAAGGAATAATATAATTAGGCACCATTGAAGGTCTCTTTTTATTAAATGCATGCAGCCAGAATAATTTTATGTGCGGAATTCTTGCGTCATGACTGTACCATTTTTGCTCGTTGAGCCATTGTTCAATTCCAGTATAATTATCTGCTTTTAAGCGATTGCGGAATTCTGTAATGTCTAAACTTGATGGAGCAACCATAATAAGTTTAATCTTTCCCACTATTTCATAAGTCGTATCAAAAGTATCAAACCTTTTAGTCGTTATGGCAAAATCCAATTTTTTAGAATCCACCAAGGCAAAAAGTTCATCGTTTTCTGCAAAAGTAAAATCGATCATATCAAATTTCGAAATCAGCAGATTTCCAACGCAATCGAAAAGATGTTTTGAAATTCCAACCGAAATTAATCGGTTCGCATCTTCTGCTTTTGCACGAAAACCAGTTTCAACACTTTCAAGACGATCGAGTGCATCTATTATCAAATTATTCAGTAACTTAGCGTACTCCGTTGGTTCAACGCCTTTTGATTTCCGATTAAATAATTTATTACCAACGTGCGCTTCAAGCATTGAAATCTGCTGACTAACCGCAGGCTGACTCATAAATAATTCCTTCGCCGCCACTGAAAAATTACCGTTTTTGTAAACTGCTTTAAAAGTTCTGTACCATTCTAGATTTACCATGATATAAATATATTTATAACAAACATAGTTTAATTTATTTTTACTGATATCACATTAGCCGTAAATTTGTTCAAAATTTAATATTCATGAAAAAATTAGCGCTATTCGCAATAACTGCATTTACAGCCGTAAGCATTTCGGCAGAGGCTCAAAAATCAAAAAAGAAGAGTATGAAAAAAGTATTATTTGTTGTTACCAGCAATGATAAACTGGGCAATACAGGAGAAAAAACAGGATTTTGGTCAGAAGAATTTGCTGCACCTTATTACGAATTATTAGATCAAGGAGTCGAAATTACCATTGCTTCTCCGCTTGGAGGACAACCGCCGATTGATCCGAAGAGTGCTGATCCAGCATCGGCGACAGAAGACACCAAACGCTTTGACACTGATAAAGTTTTACAGGAAAAATTAAAAAATACTTTAAAGCTATCTTCTGTTGATCAAAAAGATTACGATGCTGTTTTTTATCCAGGAGGCCACGGTCCGCTTTGGGATTTGGTTGAAGACAGAAATTCAATCAATTTAATTGAATCTTTTTATACCCATAATAAGCCCGTAGCTTTTGTTTGTCACGCACCAGCAGTTTTGAAAAACGTAAAAGTAAACGGTGAATATTTAGTAAAAGGCAAAAAAATAACTGGTTTTACAAACGATGAAGAAGAAGCAGTTGGTTTAACCAAAGTAGTTCCGTTTTTATTAGAAGATGCTTTAGCTTCAAACGGAGGGGTTTTCTCTAAAGGACCAAACTGGGCTCCCTACGCTGTTGAAGACGGGCTTTTAATTACAGGCCAAAATCCAGCATCGTCTAAATTGGTAGCTGGAAAATTGCTCGCTAAATTGAATAAATAAAAGGTACTAAGGTTCTGAGTTGCTAAGCTTCTAAGCTTTCTTCTCGGAACTTTAACCATCTTAGAATCTTAAAAAAATCAAACAACATTGCTACTAAGTTCAAAGAGAAAAAAACTTAGAACCTCAGAAACTTAGCAGCTTAGAACCTTAAAAAAAAATGCTCAACTTTGAATTATACAATCCGACAAATTTAGTTTTCGGAAAAGGACAAATAGAAAAACTTTCGACTTTAGTCCCAAAAAACGCAAAAGTGCTTTTGGCTTATGGTGGCGGAAGTATTTTTAAAAACGGAATTTACGATCAGGTGATCGCAAATTTAAAAGGTTTTGAAATTGTTGAATTTGGCGGAATTGAGCCAAATCCGAGATTTGAAACTTTAATGAAAGCTGTTGATGTAATTAAAGCAGAAAAAATCGACTTTATTTTGGCCGTTGGTGGTGGATCTGTAATTGATGGTGTGAAATTTATCTCAGCAGCTGTTAACTTTGAAGGAAATCCGATTGATATTCTTCAAAAAAGAATCCTGATCAAAGACAATGCAATGCCATTCGGAACTGTTCTGACACTTCCAGCAACAGGAAGCGAAATGAATTCTGGATATGTGGTAACAATCGAAGCAACGCAGGAAAAATTATCTTCTGGCGGAAGCGCTTTGTTTCCAAAATTCTCTATTTGCGACCCGGCAGTAATTGCTTCTTTACCAAAAAGACAAATCCAAAATGGTGTTGTAGATGCTTATACACACGTTATGGAACAATATTTAACGTATCCAACTGATGCTTTTCTTCAAGACAGAATCGCCGAAGGAATTTTACAGACTTTGATTGAAGTTGGTCCAGGCGTTGTAGAAAATCCAACCGATTATACTTTGGCTTCCAACTTTATGTGGAGCTGTACGATGGCTCTTAACGGATTAATCCAGAAAGGTGTTCCAAGCGATTGGGCAACACACATGATTGGCCACGAATTAACAGCACTTTACGAAATTGATCACGCAAGAACTTTAGCGATTATCGGGCCTAGTTTATATCACGTAATGTTCGAAACTAAAAAAGCGAAATTAGCACAATACGGAAGACGAATTTTTAATCTAACAGGTTCTGACGAAGAAGTTGCAAAAGAAGCGATCAATAAAACCGTAGAATTTTTCCATACAATGGGAATGGACACTAAACTTTCTCAATACACAGAAGACTATTCAAAAACAGCCGATTTTATCGTAAATCGTTTTGAAGAAAGAGGTTGGAAAGGTTTAGGAGAAAATCAATTGGTAACTTTAGATAAAGTAAGATCTATTGTCGAGCTTAGCTACTAAAATATAAATTCCAAATTTTAAAAATTCCAAATTCCAAGATTATCTACATTTTGGAATTTGGGATTTTTTTATTTTGAATAAACTTGGGATTTCAAATTGGTATTTGGAATTTCAAAATTGGAATTTCAATAAAAAAGGCGTTCTTAACAAGTTTAGGAACGCCTTTTCAAAATACTAAAACAAAACTAACTAACTCAATTTTTTTTAAATTCATTAAAATTCTAATTTATAATCTTTTATAACGTGAGCTAAATGGTTTTATTGTTGGCTATTCAAAAAAAATATTTTATTCTTAAACTTCTTGAAAGTCATTGCAATTAAAGCCATTTTTCAAAATTTCTTAAAACAGATTTTGCTTTATTAGCACATTATTAAGTACTTTTGTTTTAAATTATTAAAATAATGAGCGAAAATTTAAAATTTGCAGTGATTGGTGGTGGAAGTTGGGCAACGGCAATTGCGAAAATGTTGTGTGTAAATCTTTCCGAAATTTCGTGGTACATGCGCAATGATGCTGCTATAGAGCACCTTCAGAAGTACAAACACAATCCAAACTACTTAAGTTCTGTTGAATTTGATACTAAAAAACTCAAATTAACCAACAATATAAACGAGGCGATAGAATATGCAGATTATATCATCTTTGCAATTCCGTCTGCTTTCCTTGATGCTGAATTAAAAAACATGACGGTTTCTTTGGCTGATAAAATCATTTTTTCTGCGATTAAAGGAATTGTTCCTGAAACTAGCTTAATTGTTGGTGAACATTTCCACATTCAATACGACATTCCTTATTACAATATTGGCGTAATTACAGGACCTTGTCACGCAGAAGAAGTTGCTCTTGAGAGACTTTCATACTTAACAATTGCCTGCGGTGATCCTGACAAAGCTAAAACGGTCGCTAAAACACTTTCTGGAAATTACATTAAAGCTAAAATTTCAGACGATATTATCGGAACTGAATATGCGGCAATGCTGAAAAACATTTATTCTATTGCGGCAGGAATTGCTCACGGTTTGGGTTATGGAGATAACTTTCAGTCGGTTTTAATGAGTAATGCGATTCGCGAAATGAAGAAATTCATTAGAAAAGTGCATAAAATGAAACGTAACATCAATGATTCAGCTTATCTGGGCGATTTATTGGTTACAGGATATTCGGTTTTCTCGAGAAATAGAATGTTCGGAAATATGATTGGAAAAGGCTACACCGTAAAATCTGCTATGATGGAGATGAGCATGGTTGCTGAAGGTTACTATGCTACAAAAAGTGCTTATAAATTAAATCAGGGTTATGGTGCTAAAACGCCAATTATCGATGCGGTTTATGCAGTTTTATATGAAGGTAAAGATGCAAAATCTGTGTTTAGAAAATTAACGGAGTCTTTGGATTAAGTTTTCTTTATAAAATAGAAACAAGAAGCAAGAAAAAAGACTTTTACGTTGAAATAAAAAAAGAGCCAAACCGAATTTCAGTCTTGCCTCTTTTTTACTCTATTTCTAAAAAGTCTTTTTTCTTGCTTCTTGCTTCTTCCAAAACACTACTTAACCATTACCCCCTCAACAAACAAAATCGGAACTTCTTCTGTATTGTTTTCGTCAAGCGAATTGGCTTTAAAAGTAAACTTCTTGTCGTACAAAGTATTTCCGATAAAGAAAGTCACCATGAATTCGTTATTTAATGCTAAAAGGCTTTTTTCAACCAATTCGATTTTTACAACCGAAACAGACGGAACCTCAACAAAAGCGTGACGCAGAATCGATGTTTTTTTCATTTCGCCGTCTATAGTTCCGAAAGCTTTCGAAACTACCATTACGCTGTCTAGATTAAAGTCGCTGTCGTTTACTAAATATGCGTACCACACTTTTTCCATAAAATCGTCACTCCATTCCTGCACTGCAGCAAGAAATACGTTTTCAACTTCTGGAATAATTATATCTTTTTTCATTTTTATTAAATTTTAAAAACCTTTGTCAAAGCCTAGACTTCAACAAAGGTTTGTTATTATAAATGATTAAAGATTTAGAATAATCTAAAATCAGAAATCTAAAATTATATGTTGGCTTTAAACTGCTCTAAGAAACGAACATCATTTTCGTAGAACATACGGATATCGCCAATTTGGTATAAAAGCATTGCGATACGCTCTACACCCATTCCGAAAGCAAATCCGTTGTATTCGTCTGGATTAATGTCACAGTTTTTCAAAACGTTTGGATCTACCATTCCGCAACCTCCAATTTCCAACCAGCCCGTTCCTTTAGTGATTCTATAATCGGTTTCTGTTTTTAGTCCCCAATAAATATCAATTTCGGCACTTGGTTCTGTAAACGGGAAATAAGACGGACGAAGACGAATCTTAGATTTTCCGAACATTTCTTTAGTGAAATAAAGCAACGTTTGTTTCAAATCTGCGAAAGAAACATCTTTGTCAATGTACAATCCTTCCACTTGATGGAAAATACAGTGCGAACGAGACGAAATCGCTTCGTTACGGAAAACACGTCCTGGAGAAATGGTACGAATCGGCGGTTTGTGATTTTCCATATAACGCACCTGAACAGAGGATGTATGCGTGCGCAACAACACGTCAGGGTTTGTCTGAATGAAAAACGTATCCTGCATATCACGCGCTGGGTGATATTCTGGCAAGTTTAATGCCGTAAAGTTATGCCAGTCGTCTTCGATTTCTGGACCTTCAGAAACGTTGAATCCGATATTCGCAAAAATATCAATAATCTGATTTTTAACGATAGAAATCGGGTGACGAGAACCAATAATTACCGGTTCTGCCGCACGCGTTAAATCTCCAAAAATTCCTTTTGATTCTTCTTTACTTTCAAGCTCTTCCTGAATCGATTTTACTCTTTCTTCAGCAACCGCTTTCAAAGTATTCATTACTTGTCCAAAATCTTTTTTCTGGTCGTTCGGAATATTTTTAAACTCATTGAAAAGTTCTTTTACTAAACCTTTACTTCCTAAATATTTAATACGGAACTTCTCTAAAGATTCTTTGTTTTTTTCATTAAAGGCTTTTGCTTCCTCTATGTGTTGTTTTATCTTGTCTATCATTTTCCTCCAATGCTTGAGAATACAAATTTAAGTATTTTGTTTAAAGTTTAATGTTTAAAGTTCAAAGTTTCCTTCTTTAAATGTTTTTCAACAATTAAAACAGGCAGAAGTTAAATTCAGTTTGCATTAGTTATTTAGTTCAAAATACTGAACACTAAAAAACTGATTTCTGAACACTAATCTATTAATTTTCTTTCTAAAAAATAATTTACAATCGCTTCTTTCATCAAAACCGATTGTTCACCAGCTTTTAAAGGCGGCAGTTCTTCTTTTACTCTATAATGTGGCCAGCCTTCTTCATCAAAATATTCGAATTCGTAAAATCCGTATGGTTCTAATAATCGACAGATTGCGATGTGCATTAAGTTCAGTTTTTCGTCTTTTTTGTATTCACGGTGTACTTTTCCGTATTCCTGAACGCCGATTAGGTAAATTATGGCATCTAAATCTAAATCTTCGCCTTGCGAAAATTGATTAGAAAGTATATCAACGAGCTTTTCCCATCGCTCTTTTAATTGTGTATCTCTGGACATTTTAATTTATGATTTTTGATTGTAGATTTTAGATTGCGAAGTGATTTGAATATTTCTAAAAATATCGAAACTGCAATCTGAACTCTAAAATATGAAGTCGCAAAGATACATACTCTTTACATATAATGCATATATATGCGTTGTAGTTGTTTTTAAACACATAGAATCATAGGATTTAGCATGCCCAAAAAGGCGTTTCACTTATTTTAAAACAAACATAGCTATGTGTTTAAAATTCCATCCCAAAAAACCTTTGTCACTTTGCCCTCTGAACCTCTGTCCCTGAAAAAAAATCCATCTCAAAGAAAAACCCTTTGCCACTTTGCCACTTTGAACCTCTGTCACTAAAAAAATCTATCTTTGCACCACATTAAACACCAAACCAGAACATGAGTTTTTTTGATATTATCGTTGCCGTTCTTTTATGTTATAGTTTATACAAAGGCATCAAAAACGGACTTTTTGTAGAAGTCGCTTCTTTTATTTCGTTGCTTTTAGGAATTTACCTTGCCATTAAATTTTCTTCCTTAATGACGGGAATGATTTCAAAACACGTGTCTTGGAATCCGACTAATATTCAAATCACCGCTTTTATCCTGACTTTTATTCTCGTTGTAATCGGCGTTTATTTTTTAGCGAAAATCTTAACCGGAATTGCCGATTTTGCGATGTTAGGCTGGATGAACAAACTAGGGGGCGGATTTTTCAGGGTTTTAAAAACGATTCTGATCTTGAGTATTTTCATTGCTTTATTCGAAAAAATAAACTTCAATAACACTTTTGCCAAAAAGGAAACTTTGGATTCTTATGTTTTTTATAATCCCGTGAAAAAAGTGGCTGCTTTTGTTTATCCGTCGATTGAAAAATGGTATGAAAGTTTTAAAAAAGAGCATTCTCAAAAACCAGAAGAAAAAGAAAATTCTGAGAACGAATAAAACCCCAACGGGGTTAAATGTTTATAGAAAAAAATCCACCCGAAATTATTCGACCCCGAAGGGGTCGTAAGTCTCCTCGATATTTTTTTTCTATAAACATTTGACCTTTTCAAGGTCAACTGAGCCGTACACTTTGAAGATGTTTTTCTAAACCTCCAAAGGAGGTGAAATATTTATAGAAATTAATTACGTAAACGAAAGAGAGCTCCAGCGGAGCGACATATTTAGATTTTTACAAGATTTAAATATGTCGCTCCGCTGGAGCTTTTTCTGTTAGATGATTTGACTTCTATAAATATTTAGCTTCTCCGAAGCATTTTTATCTTGATTCTACCAAGATTTCTAAAATAACAAATCCAAAACATTTCATTTTCAAATATTTGCAGGAAATATTTTATCTTGCTCCGTATTTCCAACAACCGATTTAATCTAAAATCAAAAACCAATATGTTGTACTTAACGGGCATTATAATTACCTTTTTTCTGGTTGTTATTCTCGCAAGCAAACGAAACAAAAGTGAAGCCGATAAAATTTTGGCAATTTGGTTATTTTGCACCGGTTTTCATTTGTTTTTGTATTACCTGCATTATCAAAAAGATTTTGCTTCGTTTCCTTTTCTTTTAGGTTTTGAACTTCCAATGCCGTTGCTACAAGGCCCATTTTTGTATTTGTATACTTCAGCTTTAACGAATCAGAATTTGTACAAAAAATACAATCTTTTGCATTTTCTTCCTTTTCTCATTGCTGTTTTATTTCTGATGCCGTTTTTCACACTTCCTTTTTCTGAAAAATTAAAGGTCTTCGAAAATGAAGGCAAAGGCTACGAAAATCTGATTTTGGTTTTGTACGGTTTCATTCTACTTTCTGGAATAACCTATGCTTTGCTTTCGCTAAGAAAGCTTTCCAAACACCAGAAAAATATTTCTGATCAATTTTCGTCAAGCGAAAAAATCAATCTTCGCTGGCTACAGTACTTAATTTTAGGTTCGAGTATTATTTGGTGTGTGGTTATTTTTTTTGAAGACAAATACATCTTTTCTTTTGTCGTTTTTTATCTGATGTTTATTGGCTATTTCGGAATCAAACAAGTTGGGATTTTTACCAATCAAACAATCGCCGAAAATTTAGTTTTGAATATTTCTTCTAACGAAAGCATCGAAATCGAAAATGCCGCTGAAAAAATTAAATATGAAAAATCAGGTTTAAGCAACGTTAAACTTCAATCCATTCATCAAAAATTAACGCAGATTATGAAGGATGAAAAACTCTATAAAAACCCTGATCTGACTTTAGCCGAATTGTCTCAAAAGCTAAATATTCATCCTAACATTTTGTCACAGGTTATCAATTCGGCGGAGGGAAAAAACTTTTATGATTACATCAATTCACAACGAGTTGAAGAATTTAAAAAGCTGATTCTTCTTCCTGAAAACGAAAAATATACTCTACTTTCGGTTGCTTTTGAATGTGGCTTCAATTCAAAAACGGCTTTTAACCGAAACTTCAAAAAAGTGACCGGACTTTCTCCTTCTGAATATTTAAAATGACTAAACCATATAAGTCGTATAAGATAATTTAAGTTTTGCTAAAATGAACTTACATGACTTATATGGTTAGAAAAAATTTTGCGACTTCGCTCCCGATAGTTATCGGGATTGCGAGCAAATTTCGGTAGTGAAAAAACTTAGAAGCTTAGCCCCTTAGCATCTTAGAACCTTAAAAAAAAAGCCCCACCTTACAAGTTGGGGCGACCAGCATAGTACTGGAGCGCATCTTTGCAGAAATTTTAATCAATTCTTGCAATGAAAACCAACTTACTTTACTCAGCTGTAATAGCTGTTTTAATTTTCTTTTTTATTGGATGTGAAAATGAAAATAACATTAATGAATCGGGATATTTAGTTCCGAAAACCGTCGATGAAGATCCTTCGATTCCTTCGATTTTTGTAAACGGGACACAACTGCATGCTGAAACTTTCGGAAACTCAAATAATCCGATGCTCATCTTTTTACACGGCGGTCCAGGTTCTGATTACCGAAACGGATTAAACGTACAAGAACTTGCCGATGACGGTTATTACGTCATTTTTTACGATCAGCGTGGTTCGGGATTATCCAAACGTCACAATAAAAAAAGTTATTCGATTCAACTGGTTTTAGATGATTTAACTGCGGTTATCGAATATTACAGAACTTCTCCCAATCAGAAAGTATTTCTGTTTGGACATTCTTGGGGCGCCATGCTCGGAACGGCATATGTGAATTCGTATCCTGATAAAATTGATGGCTTAATCTTGGCAGAACCAGGCGGACTCAACAAAAATCTGCTAGACGAATATGGCGAAATGAGCCGGAAAATCAACATTTTTTCTGAAGTGACAAGTAATCTTTTGTATGTCGATCAATTTATAACCGGAAAAGAAAATCAGCATGCTATTTTAGATTATAAATACGGAATCTCATCGAGTTTTTCTTATGCAAAAGGCAATACCGAAGGAATTCTGGGACCTTCTCCGTTTTGGAGAATCGGAACCACGGTTTTAGAAAGTTTTATCGATATTTCAGAAAATGATGGTTTTGATTTCACCACTAATCTCGATCAATATCAGACTAATGTTTTGTTTTTATATGGCGAATTAAATGAATCTTACGGATTGAGTTTTGCACAAAAAGAAGCCGCTTATTTTCCTGTTTCTGAAATTGAAGAAGTAAAAGGAACTGGCCATGAAATGATTTATTTCAAATGGGAAAATGTCGAGCCTTTAGTATTGAATTATTTAAATAATCTAAAAGAACAGCCATGAAAGCAATAGTAGCATTAATCACGTTTCTCCTTTCATTTCTCACTTCCAACATTTTACAATCGCAAACCATTAATTGGGAAAATTTGAAAAGTGAAGAAAGACATATCTTGAATGTCAATGCTGGTTGGGATTATAGTTTTGTTTACGGACTAAGTTACGGTTATCATCTAAAAACCAAAATGCCAATTATTCTCGAAAGTTCAATTTCTTTTGCATCAGGCGAAATTATTTTCGATGATTTTAAAACCAAAATCGGCGGACAGGTCAATGTTTATAAAATTGAAAATTTCCGTTTTAACGCAGCAGTTCACGGAATTTACAGACGTTACGGAAATCCGATTGTGACTTTACAAAATTTTGGTGCCGATGCTTCGATTACAATGGGCTATTATAAACCGAAATGGTTTGTCGCAGGAGAATTCGGTTTTGATAAAGCTATTGTAACCCATTTCAAACATTCTGAAATTTATAAAGATGTTTATCCAGAAGTTAAAAATGGCTGGTACGAACCCACAACGGGAGGGAATTTTAATTTCGGAGTTCAAGGCGGTTATTCTTTCGGCAAAAGCGATCTCACTTTAAGAGCCGGAAAAGTAATGACACAAGATTTTAAAACCACGCCTATGATTCCGTTTTATGTGCAATTAGGATATAATTATAAATTGGATTAATTAATTGATTCGATACAAAGTTTAAACCCAACAGGTTTTAAAAACCTGTCGGGTTTACTCGACTTACAGTTAATCCTGAAGAGATTATATGTTTATAGGAAAAATTTACGCACCTAATTATTCGACCCCTTCGGGGTCGTACGTCTAGACAATGTCACTTTCTATAAATATTTGACCTTTTCAAGGTCAGAAGTAATAAGAAGAAAACTCCGGAGGAGTGAAATATTTATAGAAATTAAATCATGCCATTATAAAAGAGCTCCAGCGGAGCGACATATAAATTTATTTCTAATTAATAATATGTCGCTCCGCTGGAGCTTTACATTTTTGAACATTTGTTTTCTATAAATATGACGCTTCTCCGAAGCATTTTTAACAACAAATTCCAACAGGTTTTAGAAACCTGTCGGGTTTATCATATCGTTTGTCAGGCTGAGCGGAGTCGAAGCCACGCCCCAATTGGCACGCCCTTCGACTTCGCTCAGGGTGACAAATGTATTTAAAAAATAATCTCTTTACTTTCTCCTTTTTTCAAAACAATTTCTTGGTTTTTATCTCCAAAAATCAAAGTTGTCTTACCTCCTTTTTTGGAAGAAACAATAATTTTTTGCAATTTTTTATTGCTCCAATTCATTTCGATTTCGAATCCGCCGCGAGCACAGATTCCTTTTACAGAACCTTCTTCCCAAGCGTCTGGCAAAGCAGGCAATAATCTAATTTCATTTTCATCAGATTGCACTAACATTTCTGCAACAGCTGCAGCGCCACCAAAATTACCATCAATTTGAAATGGCGGATGCGCGTCGAATAAATTCGGATAGGTTCCTCCGCCTCGTCTTGGTTTTTCGGTTTTCTTTCCGTCAGGATCAACGTAGCGTAATAACTCGCGGAACATTTTATAAGCACGGTTTCCATCCCAAAGTCTTGCCCAAAGATTGATTCTCCAACCTTTTGACCAACCCGTGGTTTCGTCCCCTTTTATTTCTAAAGTTTTCTTTGAGGCTTCCGCCAAATCTGGAGTTTTAACTGGAGTGATATGATTCCCAGGAAAAAGTCCGAACAATTGCGATTGGTGACGGTGTTTCGGGTCATTATCTTCCCAATCAAAATACCATTCTTGTAGATTTCCTTTTTTACCAATTTGATACGGATAAAGTTTTGCCAATGCTTTTTCTAATTTATCTCTAAAAGCAACATCGGTATTTAGCACTTTTGAAGCTTTTATCGTTTTATCAAAACATTCGCGAATCATGGCTAAATCAGCTGTTCCTCCGTAAAAAGTAGCTCCAACAAATCCGTCTGCCAATTTATACTGATTTTCTGGCGAAGTTGAAGGCGATGTGATTAAATTTCCGTTTTTATCGGTAACCAACCAGCCTAAGCAAAATTCTGCTGCGCCTTTCATTAACGGATAACCTTCTTTTTTTAAATAATTTTGATCTTGTGTAAAAGTGTAATGTTCCCAAACATGAGTGCTTAACCAAGCTCCCGCCATTGGCCAACACGCCCACATCGGATCTTCTTTTCCGAATTGTCCAACGGGATTGGTCATTGCCCAAATGTCTGAATTGTGCGCCGCTGCCCAGCCTTCGTTTACTCCATAAAAAGTTTTGGCTGTGACTTTTCCCGTTACCGAAAGGTTTTTGATAAAACTCAAAAGCGATTCGTGCATTTCTGAAAGATTGGTGTTTTCTGCCAGCCAGTAATTTTCTTCCAGATTAATATTCATCGTATAATTACTGCTCCAAGGCGGATTTAAATAAGGATTCCATAATCCTTGTAAATTGGCAGGAACACCCAAGGTTCGGGATGAACTAATTAGTAAATAACGTCCGTAATTGAAATACAGAATTTCGAGATTTTTATCTTCTTTTCCGTCGGCGTAACGCAGTAAACGTTCGTCTGTTGGTAAATCTTGAGCCGTAGTTTTTCCTAGATTTAAATTGACACGATTATAGAATTTCTCAAAATCGGCAATGTGGCTTTGTTTTAATTTATCGAAAGATTTTAAAGTTGCTTTGTTAAGATTTTGCATTGCTATTGTAACATCATCCAAACCTTCTGTTGCAGGATTTTTATCGAAACCATTAAAACTTGTAGCAACCGAAATATAAATTATAACTTCTGAAGCATTTTTTACCGTCAAAGTCGAACTGTTATTGCTCACTTTTCCTTCTATATTTTTGACTTGAAGTAAAGTAGTAAATCGTGTTCCTCGTTCTGGTATCTGCAAATATTTTGGCTGTACAGTATAACCTGCATTTTCATGAATTGGCGCGGTACCTGTCATCATCATGGTATTGTTTCGAATTTCTAAATTTGATTTTAAAAGGCTTTTCAAATTAACATCAAAATTTAAAGCGCCTTTCTGACTGCTTGTAAATTTGACAGCCATAATCTGATCGGGTGCTGACACAAAATATTCTCGTGTATATTTTACGCCATCTAATTCGTAACTTACTTTTGTTACTGCATTAGAAATATCCAATTCTCTATAATAATTCGTCGCTTTTCCTTTTTCTGCATTGCTTATTTCTAAGGTTACTAAAGGTGCATACGATTCAGAGTTCTTTCCTTGAACTTTTTTGTTCAGTTCTTCAGCAAGTTTATAGTTTTCGTTTTTTAATGCTTCGCGAATTGCCGGAATATTTTTGTAAGCTTCCGGACTCATATTAGCATTTACGGGTTCGCCCGACCAAAGCGTAATATCATTCAAATAAATTTTATCTGAATTCACGCCTCCAAAAACCGTTGCACCCATTTTTCCGTTTCCTAAAACCAGACTTTCTTCAAAGAATTCTGCGGGTTGTTTGTACCACAATTTATGAGTGGATTGTGCTTTTCCGTAGAAAGATGTTAGAAGTAAAATGTAAAATGTTTTTTTTATGATTTTTGAATTCATAGGCTTTGTTGTTTTGGTTTTTATTTATCGTCTCCTATTTTGTCATTCCGAGGAACGAGGAATCACACTCGTAAATCTACAAAGATTGATAATTCTCTTTGCGGAATTCCTAGTGTGATTCCTCGTTCCTCGGAATGACAAACAAAACGTCCATTAATGCTTTGCTTGCGTGAGGGATAGGAGAATCCGCCGCGGCGGAGCGGATAGCCCGACCCTACCGAGATAAGAAGGCGTATTTTCGTAAAGTATGTTTGCCTTCTTATCTCGGTAGGGTCACGCCCAAATATTATTCATTTCTAAGAACTAAGGACTAAAAACTAAGAACTTATTTACTAACTTTATAAACTTCATTTTCTGTAACCATTTCCCAATTATCAGTTCTGAATGGCGATGCGGGGAATTTTTCTTTGTTGAACAAATTGATATTCGTATCGTCGTCTGCCCAACCGTAATGCACGGCAACTGGATTTTGAACTTTTTCGCTCGAAACTATGATTTTGTTGTCTTTTATTATCGCTTTCGCGGAATGAAAAACTTTGTCTGCGCCTGCGATTTCGAAACCTTTTAATTCATCGTTATTTGGCGTTGAAAGTCCGCTGCCGATGTTATCGAAAGTTAGGATGATTTGATTTCCTTTTATTTCCTGAGATTTATAAGTTGGTCCGCTGTGAACTTGTTTTTTGCCGTAAATATTGTTCATCGCGATCGCTGCCAAACGCAAACCAATATCTTGTTTGTTGGTTGGGTGAATGTCTTTTGCGTTTCCGATATCGGTTGTCACGGCCATTCCGGTATTGGGCAATTTTAAAGTTTCAGATTGTGCTTCGCGAAGTTCTGCCCAACGGCTTCCTTTTTGGCTGTTGCCTCCAAATTCGTCGAAAGTGGATAACTGCACAAAATAGAAAGGAAAATCGCCTTGTTTGAATTTGCTTCTCCAATCGTTGATCATTAAAGGAAATGCTTTTTTGTATTGTTTCGCGCGCCAAACATTGGCTTCGCCCTGATACCATAAAGCGCCTTGAATCGCATACGGAACCAGCGGATTTACCATTGCGTTGTACAATAATGATGGATAACTGTTTGGCGAAACTTCGATTCTAACTTTTATCACGTTAAATTTCCAAAATCCTTCTAATGGTAAATTTGAATCCTTAAAATCGATTTTTAAATCGGATGGATCGCCGTAGATTCCGCCACCGCCACTGTAATCTGTAATTCTAACTGCTATTACGTTTGTTCCTTCTTTCAGTACATTTGCCGGAATTTTGTAAATTCTTTTTGCATCCCAAAGATTATTGGTTCCCACTTCTACTCCGTTTACATAGGTTTTGTCTTCGTCGTCTACTTTGGCTAAATGTAAAATGGCTTCTTTTTTGGCTTGTTCAGCGGTTAAAACAATGGTTTTACGCATCCAGACAATTCCGTCAATGTTTCCGATTTGCTGGTTTTCCCAAAGTGAAGGCGCTTTTATTTCAGGCCAGTTTTTATCTTGAAAATTTGCATTTTTAAACTGCTCTTCGTTTTCCATCGAAACTTCAAAACCCTGCACTTTTTTCAAATTGTCTAAAACCGATTTTTTATACGTTTCAAAAATAGCATTGATATCTACCGTTGGAACATTGGCAATCATCGATTTAAATTCGTCGCTTTTTTCGAAAGCTTCACGGCTTGTCCATGTTTCAACATTGGTTCCACCCCAAGAAGTATTGATGATACCGATTGGAATTTTTAATTCTGAATATAATTTTCTGGCGAAATAATAGCCAACTGCCGTAAAACTACCAACATTTGCTGGATCGGCTTCTTCCCATTTTCCTTGCTTTAAATCGTCTTTCGGAGTTCCGTTTAAATCTTGTGCCACGCCAAAATGACGAATCATTGGATAATTGGCATCTGCAATTTCTTTTTCTGAATTCATGGTTTTGAAAACCTGAAATTCCATATTCGATTGTCCGCTGCAAATCCAAACTTCTCCAACCAAAACATTTTTGATGGTGATTTTATTTTTTCCGATAATGATTAATTCAAATGGTCCGCCCGCTTTTTCTGCAGTTAAATTTAGTGTCCATTTTCCGTTTTTATCGGCTGTTGTTTTTTTAATTTGTTTGTTAAAATGCACTTCGATACTTTCATTAGCATCAGCAAAACCCCAAATCGGAATTTGTTTGTTGCGTTGCAATACCATTCCATCAGAAAAGATTAAAGGCATTCTAACATTAGCATTCGCTATAACACTAATTATCAATAAAATAAAAACAATTCTTTTTTTCATTCTTTCTAATTTTAATGTTTTTAAACCATATAAGTGATATAAGTAAATTTAAACACAAACTGAGCAGAAACTTAAAATGCCTTATATTACTTATATGGTTTATAACAATTTTTTCTATTGTAAACCTTCTTTTAAAGCGGTTAAAACTTTTGTATCGAAGACAGAATTATCGGTTCTGTTGAAGATTCCAAAACCGTTATTTCCGATGCTTCCTTCGTCCCAATAAAAAGGAAGAAGTCCGTTTGCTTTTGCTGTTTTGACCACCGTTTTTAAATAATACGCTCTCGAATTTAAATGTAAAGTCAAAGCGTCTCCAGTCAAAGTTGTTCTGCGAATTGCTCCAAATTCTCCTAACAAAACTGGAATTCCTTTATCTACAAATTGCGTTTTCATTAGTTTGAAATTCTTTTCTAGATCGGCTTCTTCGCCCCAAGTTGCATTTCGTTCCGTATCGGTTGTGGAGTGAAAACCAGCTCCCCAATAGTAGAACATTTTACCCCAAGTTTCGTCTTTGGTTAAACCAGCAAAATTCCAAGGAGAATAATAATGCACTTCGACCATCATTCTTCCTGTAACTTTATCAACAGGCAATGTAGTCATTAATTTGTTTGTTTTTTCGATATCGGTTGTTGGGCCCTGAACAACTAAAACACGAGTCGCATTTTTTCCTCCAGTTGAGCGAACCGCATCAATAAAAGTTTGGTGATACGAATTTAAAACGGCCATTTGTGCGGCATCTTCAACAGCTGGCTCGTTGGCACTTGCAAAAAGCAAATGCTCGTCGAATCCGCGTAAATGTGTGGCAATTTGTTCCCAAAATGCTTTTTGTTTGGCATTATTTTCTACTCTTTTAGCTTCGGTAATATTGTTTTCCAGCCAGCCACCGTCCCAGTGAATATTCACTACAACGTACATATCATTATCAACACAATACTGAACCACTTCTTTTACACGATTTAACCAATCGGTTTTGATTTTTGCTGTTGCAGCGTTTTCTAAATTCTGATTCCATGAACACGGAATTCGAATAGCATTAAATCCGTTTGCTTTTACAGCGTCGATTAAAGCTTTTGTTACTTTCGGATTTCCCCAAGCGGTTTCTCCGCCCGTTGCTTCCAAAGTATTTCCGATATTCCAACCCAGTTTGATTTTGGCCGCCAATTCAACTGCCGAACTTCCCATGCCCGAAGCGTCTGCCGCAATCGGATTGGTATTGTAACTTGGATATAAGGCTGTTGCTTCAGCCGCTGCCTGCGAAATTGAAATTGCCACAGACGGAACTTGACTTCCTGTTAATGTGACCACCGCATTTCTTATCGATGCTGCTGTATTTTCTAAAGCGGTAATTTTTACGATTGTACTTCCTGAACTTCCAGCGCTTTGGCTTAATTTTATCCAACTTACAGGACTCGTCATAGTCCATGCAATTCCATTAGAATTAACAGTTACTTCAATAGTTTTTTCTTTGCTTTCAAAATCAATTTTATCTGTACTGGCTCCTAACGATTTTATACTTACTGGAGGATTTTCTTCCTTGTCTGAACTGCAGGCTAAAACTCCCAAAAAAGCAAAACATAAAACTAGACTCAAGAGGTAATCTTTGATGGCTTTTTTCATTTTATTTGGTTTGGTTTAAGTTAAGTGTAAGTTTTAAAATCAACGCCAGCTTTAAATAGGCTGGCGTCAATTTCATTTATAATAAAGAAGAAGAATAACTGGTTTATTTAACTGTTACTGCGATTTCTTTTTTGATGTCTCTTGAAGACGTTCCTACTTTAATAGTATATTTTCCTGGTTCTACTACCCATTTTTTTGAAGTAACATCGTAATAAGCTAATTCTTTAACAGGAACTTTGATTGTTACTGTTTCTGAACTTCCTGCATTAACTGCTGCTTTTTTGAAACCTTTCAGTTCTTTTGAAGCACGTGTTACTTTAGAATCCGATTTAGAAGTATATACCTGAACTACTTCTTTTCCGTCTGCTTTTCCTGTGTTTTTAACATCAACCGAAACTTCAATAACATCGTTTTGTGCGTAATCGGTTTTGTTTGTTTTTGCATTTTCTAAAGCAAAAGTAGTGTATGATAATCCGTAACCGAAAGGATATAACGGCGCTACATTTTTAGTGTCAAACCAACGGTATCCTACTAAAAGACCTTCCGCATAATTTACGGTTTTGTCTCCAGGGAAACTTTTTGTTGCGTGCGCTGGAGAATCCATGATGTTTTTAGGCATTGTCCAAGGTAATTTTCCTGACGGATTTACTTTTCCTAAAATAACATCTGCTAAAGCATTTCCGCCTTCAGAACCATTAAACCAGCTCCAAACCAAAGCTGATGATTTTGCGCTTACTTCATTAATATCAAATGGAGCACCGGCAATCATTACCACAATAGTTTTAGGATTAGCGGCTACTACTTGTTTGATTAATTCTTCTTGTCCGAATGGCAAGTGTAAATCTCTACGGTCAGAAGCCTCAGTTTCATAATCACGGTTTGAACCTGCAAAAATGATCGCAACATCAGAATTTTTAGCTGCTTCTACTGCTTCTTTAATTTTCGCTGGATCAACTTTATCAATTGTAACAGGTCCTGTAGAAGTGATATTTCCTAAATTTCCTTTATTTTTTTCGTCGTAACGCTCTAAATATCCTTCAGCATAATTAATTTTTACTGATGAAGGAAGTCTGTTTTTTAGACCTTCAAGTGGCGTAACTTCTCTTTTTGTTTTTACACCCGCTCCAAATCCGCCAAGGGCATTTTTCTTTGTCGCGTTGTTTCCGATTACGGCAATAGATTTTACTCCGTCTAATTTTAGCGGAAGCGCATTATTTTCGTTTTTCAATAAAACAATAGCTTCAGCAGCAATTTCGTAAGCGTCTTTGTAATGTGCTTCTGTTGCGATGCTTCCTTTTGCACGTGTTCCGCCGCCCATTGCTTTGATATGGAATAAACCGCGTAAAATACGTTTTACATGAAGATCAATTTCTTTTTCTGAAACTTCTCCCGATTTTACTGCGGCAATTAATTTCTCTGCTAACCAAAATTCGTTGAATGGTTTTGGAGTTCCCATTTCGATATCTAAACCGCTTTTAAGAGATTTTGCTGTAGAATGAACCGCAGCCCAATCCGAAACTACAACTCCTTTGAATCCCCATTCGTCACGAAGGATTTTGTTTAGCATATAATCGTTTTCACATAAATATTCTCCTCTAAATTTATTGTAAGCGCCCATTATACTATATGCTTTTCCTTCTTTCACAGTCGCTTCAAAAGCTGGAAGGTAAATTTCGCGAAGTGTACGCTCGTCAATCTGTACATCTACAAAATCACGATTTGTTTCTTGATTGTTTGCCGCATAATGTTTTACGCAGGCCATAACATCTTTTTCTTGTAAACCAACTACCAACGGCACCGCAATTTTCTTGTTCAAAAACGGATCTTCAGACATATATTCATACGTTCTTCCTCCAAGTGGTGTTCTCACAATATTAATTGCTGGCGAAAGTAACATGTCTTTGTCTCTTGCGCGTAATTCTTCTCCTAAACTGCTTCCGAATTTGTGAGCCATTTCTGCATTAAAAGTCGCTGCTAATGCTCCGCCCGCTGGATAATACGTCGCAAAATCGTTTGTCCATCCTGCTGGCGCCCAATTGTCACGTGAAATTTCCTCACGAACTCCTAGCGGTCCATCGGCCATTTTTAATTCCGGAATTCCTAAACGTTTTACGCCTGCGTTAGCAAACATACTGTTCCCGTGAAGCATTCCGATTTTTTCTTCTAAAGTCATCTGCGAAATCAATTTGTCGATTTCTGCGTCATGCTCTGTTCCAATTTCTTTTCCTGCGTATTCTTCGGTTTGTGCCGAATTTGAAGCTGCTGTCTGTGCATCATTTTTACAAGAAGCAAATAAGGCAAAAACAACCGCTGACAACATTATCATTTTGTTTTTCATAGATAGTTAGATGTTTTTAGATTTAAAGATTTTGATTCCTCACGCGCGATCTGTAAATCCAGTTAATATTATATGTTTGTGGTTTTTTGTTTTTCATTTATTGTTTTACCAAATTTAGAAAAACAACATCATTTTCATTAATTTTTAATTCTTTAGAAAAAGTTCCTTTTGCGTCGATTGTAATTTTTTCTGTTGCAATTGGATCGCCGTTATTTTTCTTTTTCATCGAATTGACCTGCTCACGCGTTAACTGGCTAGGTTTATTTAAAGCCAAATAATCTGCATAAACGTCATTTACTTTGTAGCCTACTTTATAAATTTCTAAAGTATATTTTCCTTTCTGCAATCCATCAACTTCAACTTTTACAGTTCCTTTTTCTTTTGATGGAAGATCTTTAACATAATAGGTTTGATTCCACATTTTTTCGCCTGGATGCGTATTAGTAAAATCCCAAAGCAAAATTTGCACATCACCTTTTGCATTTTTAGTCGTCCATGAAGTTTTATCCGAATTTTGAAGTTCTGTTTCTCCTAATTTATTTAAAAACTGATACGAGAAATAAGCCGGCTTCTTGATTCCCTGCGTATTCAACAATCCGAAACCTCCGTGAAAAGGTGTGAATCTTGGTCCCGGTTCTTCAAAAATATCGGTAAAAACCCAGTAGGACATGGAGTTGGCTGCATTGCCAACTTGTTTTAATTTCTGCAAAATATAAGCTGCCGAATGATAACTGTCGTGAATTGGATCTGCTGGCGTATAAGACGAACTCCATTCTGTATAATGCAATTCTAAATTGGGTTTGGCCGAATTGGTGATTTGCTTACGCGAATTGATAACGTCACCGCTAATGCTGTTTTCGTCTGGACTCAAAACGGTTCCCGAAGTTCCAAATTCGTCCAAATAACCTTGATTTACGCCATAGGTATGTGTTGATACAAAATCCATCGGAACATTGTTTTTTTCGCAAAACTCAATAGTTTCTGGAACCCATCCTGCGCCTGCTGTTGCTGGCCCGCCAACTTTATAGTCTTTGTTTACATCTTTTACACCACGCGCTGCATAATCGTATAATTTGAAATATTCGGCCTGAGTTCCTGACCAGAAACCTGGTGAAAGATTTGGCTCGTTCCAAACTTCAAAATACCAAGTTTTCACTTCTTCAACTCCGTATCTTTCAGTAAAATGCTGGGTTAGATTTTTAATTAGATCTTCCCATTTTTTATAATCTTTTGGAGGTGTAACATTTCCTTTCCACCAAAAAATAGTTTCTTTTCCGCTTGCCAGTGCATTCGGCATAAAGCCTAATTCGACAAATGGTTTCATTTTTAAACTCAAAATATAATCGAACAAAACGTCAACGTATTGGTAATTGTATTCTGGATTTCCTTTCGAATCTTCACGATACACTGCCATATCATCAGACAATAAACCATGAAAACGAATGTATTTAAAATCGCATTCTTTCTTTGCCAATGCCAATTGCTGTTGCCAGTCGGCGCGAAGTCCTTCGTTTGCTCTTCCCGCTCCGATGCATTCTTTAAACATGGTGTTTAATTTTCCAGCCGATTTATTGTAATCAACTTTTATCGTTCGGTTTTGTGCCATCAAATGGACTGAACTAATTAAAACTGTTGCTATTAAAAGTTTTTTCATTTGGAAATGGTTTTTTTAACCACAAATTGCACAAATTATCACAAATTTAATTAGCGAAAATTTGTGAAATTTGCGGTTATATTTCTTACACAGAATTCAATATTAAAAAATCTGTTTGATCTGCTAAATCTGCGAGAGCATAAATCTTTTAATGATTTTTAATCTGTGGCTAAATATTTTATTGTCTAATTATATGTTAGACGCACTGCTGTGCGTCTCTACGAATTATAACTTTTTAAATCTTACTGCTCCACCGCCGGCACCGCCTAAATTCAATTGTAATTTATCTGATGCTTTTACTGTTTTCTTCGAAATGGCAACTGCTTCCGGATTATTTTTTTGATCTGTTCCTTCGGCATCTACATAAATCTGCGCTTCGTAAGTTGCGTTTGGATCTAAGAATGATAATGAAACGTCTACTTTTCTTGGTTTTTCATTCGTTAAAGTTCCTAAATACCAATCGGCACTTTTTCTGTCTTTTCTTGCTGTAGTGATGTATTCACCAATTTTTCCTTCTACGATTTTAGTGTCTTCCCAATCTGTTGGAACGTCTTTTAAGAATTGCAAAGCTGGTTTTCCTTCGTAGTTTTCTGGAAGATCTGCCAACATTTGAATCGGAGAATAAAGCACTACGTACAATGCCAATTGCTGCCCAACGGTTCCTTGAATTCTTTTTCCTGGATAACCTTGTTTTACCTCAACGTCAAAAATTCCTGGTGTGAAATCCATTGGTCCAGAAAGTAATCTTGTAAACGGAATAATACTCAAATGGTTTGGCGGATTCCCTTCGCTCCAAGCGTTATATTCTTGTCCGCGCGCCGCTTCTCTCGAAACCATATTTGGATATGTTCTTCTTTCTCCGGTATCTTTAATAGATTCGTGGTATAAAACGGCTAAATCATATTGCGCTGCTTTCTCTAAAATGTATCTGAAATAATTCACTCCAAATTGTCCGAAGTGCATTTGTTTCATATTCAACTTCGAACCAACGTGACCGATTTTTACGGTATGAATTCCTAGTTTTTTGTATAAAGCAAAACCTTCGTCAACTTCTTTTAAATAGTTGATTAAGTTAGAACCTGTTTCGTGGTATCCAATTAATTCTACGTTTTTGCTTTTTCCGTAAGCGACTACTTTTTCTAAATCAAAATTATCCGCACTTTTCGTGAAGCTGAACATGTGCATGCGATTTTCATACCAAGCCGGTGTCCATCCTTTGTTCCATCCTTCGATTAATAAATGGTTGAAACCTTCTTTTGCTGTAAAGTCAATGTAAGTTTCAGCATTTTTAGTTGTTGCGCCTTGTTTATCGCTTTCCCAGAAAGTATATTTTCCGATGTGCATTCCCCACCAAATTCCTAAATATTTGTATGGTTTGAAATAAGATGCTGTGTTTTTTAGTTTGTCTGGTTCGTTCAGATTTAAAATCAAATAAGAAGTAATCAATTCTCCTGGATTTTCTCCAATTTGAATGGTTCTCCATGAAGAAGTAAATGAATCTTTTACACGAACCTTTACTCCGTCAGCCCAAGGCACTAAATCTGATTTTAGTTCTGTTCCTTTTGTATTTACCAAAGTCATACTTGCAAAATCATACAAGTTGGCTTCGTGAAAACTTAACGCCAATCCGCTTTTACTTTCGATTGTAAGCGGTGTTAGAACTGTATCTAAAGTACTTACTGGAGCATCTTTAAATAAATATTCATCACGGTCTGGGCGGTTTGCTGGAATCCACCATGCTTTTCCGTCTTCTTTTAGGTTGAAAGTAGTTTTTTCATCCATGATGAAAATGCTGTCTTTCACATTTTGTTTTGGATAAACATATCTAAAAGCAACTCCGTCATCAAAAGCTCTGAATTGAATCTGTAGTTTTCTTTTGTTTCCAGTTTTTTGCTGTAAATCAACTACCAATTGGTTGTAGTGATTTCGAATATTTTTCTTTTCTCCCCAAGCTTGTTCCCAAGTTTCATCGAAGGTTGAAGTTTTGGCTCCTTTGATTTCGAAATTGGTACTTAAATCTTCATTTCCTTTTAGTAAAAATCCCATTTCTGATGGTGAGATCACTTCGGTTTTTCCGTGTGAAACGCCATATTTTGGAGCATTCTTTACTAACTCAAATTTGATTTTATTTTGGCCGTTTGGCGAAGCCAGTTCGTAAGCATTTTTTGTTTTCTGACTGTATCCGATTGTGATCGAAAGCAGTACCGCTGGGAGAATTAGATAGTTTTTCATGTTTTTTGGAATTATGTTTTTTTAGCCACGAATTCACGAATTTTATTAATAAATCTTTGGCTAGATTATTTTAAACACATAGAATCATAGTTAACAAAACAAAAAATTTATGTTTCTGTGTGTTTGTTTTTTTACCACAAATTGCACAAATTATCACAAATTTTAATTGGCGGTAATTTGTGTAATTTGTGGTTATGTTTTTTTTTGCCACGAATTCACGAATTATAAAAAAAATTAAATTCGTGAATTCGTGGCTATAACTTTATTTTACCCACTCCGTTTTGAAAGTGGTTTTTCCGTTTAATGGATTTGCGTTTACTTCGAAATTATTTCCGTTTTTGGTTACTTTGATTTCTTGTAAGGCGTCTCCGTTTGGCAGATACACTTTCGCGGAAGCGGCATTTGTTTTATCACTAGCAAAAACTTTAAGCGTCAGTTTGCTCCAATCCATATCTTTTGTAGACTGCGCTAAACCGATGTGCGGAATTGCTGTTCCGTCTTTTACCAAAACAATAATCGGAATTTCACCCGCTTTGATTTTATGCCATCCTGATTGGTATACTTTTTTAGTTTGGTAATCGATCCACGTTCCTTCTGGAAGGTACACGTCTCTTTCTTCAACCTCTTCAAAAAGCGGTGCAACCAACATACTTGAACCGAATAAATATTGATTATCAACCAACCAAGCTCCTGGATCGTTTGGATATTCTACGAATAAAGCACGCATCATTGGCAATCCTTTTTCTGAACTTTCTTTGGCTTGTGCGTAGATATATGGCATTAATTCGTAACGCATATTATCAGCTTTTCTGAATCCTTCCAAGAAATCTTTGCTGTACAACCAAGGTTCGCGTGGTGGTTCCCCATGGCTTCTTACGTGAGAAGTTAACATGCCGAATGGCGTCCATCTTCTGTAAATATTCTCAGGAGATTTAGTTGCGAAACCTCCAACATCATGACTCCAGAAACTGAATCCAGAAAGACCTAATGAAAGTCCGCCGCGTAATTCTGCCGACATAGCGCCGTTTGTAGTTTCAGAATCTCCTCCCCAATGTAACGGGTAACGCTGCGATCCAGCCCAAGTACTTCTCGCCCAGATTAAAGTATACCCTTTTTCTTTCTGCGTGATTTCAGCAACGGCTTTGTTGTAACGTAATGGGTATAAATTATGTTCGTAGAAACCTGTTCTTCCAGAATGATAAATTCCATCTGGCGGTGCAGCTTCACCAAAATCTACTTTGAAAACGGCAACACCTTCGTCAAATAATTTTTTCAGTTTGCCTTGGTACCAAGAAATCGTTTCTGGGTTTGAGAAATCTAAAACTGCATCTTCGTAAGGAAGATTTCCTTTTCTGTCTCTTACTGCCAAATTCTTGTCCATTATTTCTGGAAACAATGTATTCTTTGGAGTGAAATACGGCAATTGCCAAAGACAAACTTGGAACCCGTCTTTCTTTAAATCAGACATCATTTTTGTCGCGTCTGGGAAACGGGATTTTGCAAACTCGTAATTGTTTCTCCAATCTACATCAAACCAACCAGTATCGAAGTGAATTACGTCTGTTGGAATTTTGTATTTTCTTAAATCTCTGGCAACGTCACGTCCTTCTTTTTCTGAGAAATACGTAATACGACTCATCCAGAATCCAAATGACCAAAGTGGCGGCATAGCTGCTTTTCCCGTCAAATTGGTATATTGGTCTAACACGTCTTTTGGTTCTCCGATAAAGAAAAACAAATCGGCTTCGTCATCGCCAATGTACATTTCGTTTGCACTAGAAAAGTACTTTCCAAAATCAACTGTAATTGGTGTTGAATGATGCATGAAAACTCCGTAACCACGGCTGCTCATATAAAACGGAATCGGTTTGTACATCGTTTCATTTTGGATTCCGTTGGCGTCATCTGTCCATAAAACTACTTTTTGTCCGCGTTTGTTGAATTGTGTGAATGATTCTCCACAACCAAATATTTTTTCGTCCGGTTCTAAACTGAACGCAGCACCCATACTTCTTGAGTAATCGCTGTTTCTGCGAACATAAGAAAATGGAAGTGTCGGCGTATAGGTATTTTTAAAATCGGTATCGTGAAGTGTGCTTGTCAATAATTTTCCTTTTTCATCGTAGATTTTTACGTGCCAAGGTTTTGTCAAAATTTCGACTTTTCCGTGTTTGCTAGTGTAGCTGTGACCTCCTTCGATTTTAGCATATTTCCATAATTCAGGATGATTTGGTGCCACACCGTCAACCAACATTAAAGATTCTTTTTGAGGATGAAATTGCGGTCCAGAAGTGGTTTTGATTCTAATTGTTCTATCAGAAACAAACTGAATTTCAAAAGGCAAAACTGGAGATTCTGCGTATTCTGTTGTTGGGAATTCGTTGGCTTTTTCCACATCTGGTTTCATCATCATATTGTTGAAAGCCTGACGTGTTTTGTAATTGTATCTCAAATATTTAATAGTTCCTTTTCCTGTTGCCGGGTCAAAAGAAGCTAGTTCATCTGCAAAATAAAAGGTGTTCAGGTAGTTCTGAAAATCTTTACTGATATCGATCGGTGCGTTTAATACGTCTGCATTCTGAATTTGTGCTGAAGCATTTGGAACGGTTAGAAGTCCGAAAGCACAAATCGAGAACAGGGTTTTTAAATGTGATTTTTTCATTGGTTGTTTTTTTTATTTTCCATCCTGCAAGGTTTTCAAAACCTTGTAGGTTTAAACTTTTACTAATTTTTAACACATAGAATCATAGCTTTTCTTTGCGTTAAAAAGGCATTTCATTTGTTTAAAAGCACATAGCTGTATGTGTTTTTAACCACAAATTGCGCAAATTTTCACAAATTATAATTCGCGGTAATTTGTGTAATTTGTGGTTATATTTTCTTTTTAAAATCTGTTCGTTAAATTCATACCTACAAGGTTTTTCCCGACGCTTCGGGATTGCAGGAGAGCCAAGTTATTATTCTGCTGTGATTACAATTGCTGCTTGTTTTAATCCGTTTGCTTTTGCGGTTAATTCTAATCTTCCTGTTTTATTTGAAGATTGAATTATCACCAAACATTTTCCAGCCAACGCCGTATGTTTTGTTCCTTTATACGGTTCGTGACTTACTGGATCACCGCTACAAACACCAACGATTTTTCCGTCTCCTTTTAAAGAGAAATTAATTTCGTTATTCGCATTTGGCGCTAATGTTCCTTTATCGTCTAAAATATCAACTGTTACAAAAGACAAATCATTTTCATCAGCTTTTATTGAAGCTCTGTCTGCAGTTAATTTTAATTGCGAAGGATTTCCAGCAGTTTTGATTTCTTTTTCTAAAACTACTTTTCCGCCTTTACGAGAAACGGCTTTAAGCGTTCCTGCTTCAAAAGGAATTCTCCACATTACATGTAAATCATCACCTTTTTTAGCTCTTTTTCCAACTGATTTTCCGTTTACGAAAAGTTCGACTTCATCGGCATTATTGTAATAGGCCCAAACATCAACGGTTTGTCCGACTTTCCAGTTCCAATGTGGGAAAATGTGAAGAACATCTTTTGTTGTCCATTCACTTTGGTACATATAATAAACGTCTTTCGGGAAACCGGCTAAATCGACAATTCCGAAATACGAACTAACCGATGGCCATTCGTACGGCGTTGGTTCTCCGATATAATCAAAACCGGTCCAAACATACATTCCTGCTAAGAAATCGTGTTTTTTAATGATTTTCCAAGTTGCTTCGTGCGTTGAACCCCAAGGAGTCTGCACTTGGTCGTAAGCTGAAACGGTATTTCCAGGATTTCCTTCTGTAAATTTAAGATCCCATCTTACCGGCCATTTTTTTATGGTATCTGAAACGGCATCATAATATCCTCTTGTCTGTAAACCTGAAGTCGTTTCAGTTGCAATGAAAGGCGTTTTTGGGAAATTTTTCAAATGGTGTTCAAATGTCTGATGCGCGTAATTGTAGCCAATCAAATCTAAAACTCCTGATCCTGCAAGCGGATTAATAGAAACATCTTTTTTCTCAAATTGCAAAGTCACGGCATCGATATTCATATTTACTGGCGGATTCATTCCTGCAGTAAGTGGACGGGTTTTATCGTACTCGCGAGTGATGGCTGCTAATTCTTTTGCAATTTCAACACCTGTTTGGCTCCATTGTTCTGGAATTTCATTTCCAATACTCCACATAAAAATACTGGCGTGATTTCGGTCGCGCAGTAATTGATCAATTAGATCTTGTTTGTGCCATTTGTCCCAATCGTTTCCGTAATCGTATTTGGTTTTCGTTTGTTTCCACATGTCAAACGCTTCATCCATCACGATGAAACCCATTTTATCACAAAGTTCTAAAAGTTCCGGAGCGGGAGGATTATGAGAAGTTCTGATTCCGTTTACACCCATTTCTTTCAAAATCTCTAACTGACGTTCGATAGCGCGCGTGTTGATTGCTGAACCTAATGGACCTAAATCATGATGCATACAAACTCCCTTTATTTTGACTTGCTTTCCATTCAAAATAAAACCTTTGTTCAAATCAAATTTAAAATCTCTGATTCCGAAAATCGTTTTGTATTGATCGATTATTTTATCGTCAAGCGAAATTTCGGTAACTGCTGTATACAATTCTGGTTTTTCATCCGACCATAAAGATGGATTCTCAACCTCAGCTGATTGGTTTAAAGTTTGATTTTCGCCAGCATTGATCGTTATATCTTGAGTAACCGATGTTACTTCTTTGTCTTCTTTAAAAATAGTGGTAATTACAGTTGCCTTTTTGTTTTCAGCATATTGATTTTTAATTGTTGTTTCAAAATTAACTGAAGCTTTTTCGGCTGTAACTTTTGGAGTTGTAATATAAGTCCCCCATAATCCAACGTGCAATTTATCTGTGGTTTCGATCCAGACATTTCTAAAAATTCCAGAACCCGAATACCAGCGTGAATTAGGCTGTTTTGAATTGTCAACCTTAACAATTATTTCGTTGTTTTTTTCTCCATAATTTAAAAACTTAGAGATTTCATATTGAAAGCCAATATAGCCATTTGGACGTTTTCCTAAATAATGACCGTTTACCCAAACTTCACTGTTTCTGTAAACGCCATCAAAAGTAATTGAAGTTACTTTTGTGCTGTCTTGTGCAGCAACTTTAAATGTTTTTTTGTACCAGCCTAAACCTCCGTTAAGCGATCCTCCACCGTAACCGCCAGGACTTTTTTCATCAAATTTTCCTTCGATGCTCCAATCGTGAGGTACGTTTAAAGTTCTCCATTTGGTTGCAGTTCCGATAGTGTCTTTATCAATTATACTGTCATTAAGATGAAAACTCCAATCTGCATTAAAAGAAACTTTTCTGTTTACAAATGCATCTTCTTTTTTAGCGCAAGAATTCAAGAAAAGAACTCCAGCTGCAATTGCCCATAAACGTATATTTTTTATGTTTTTTCTAATATGCATAGGTACTTTTTATTTTTTGGAATTTGAAGATAGAAATAAAAAACGATTTCATTTATTTCTTCATAAAATAATTTAAGTCTCAGTCTTAAAGCATATTAGAAACATGTTTAAAACTGAGACTTCAAAACTAACTAACTTATGATTTTGGCTTGTAGTGGAATACAATTAAGCAAACTCCTTCACCAGTTCTACTTTTGTCTCGTATAACAGCAAGTCTCATAGAAGTTGCTGTAAGCTCAACTACTTTTACACTGATCCAGTTGCTGCAGTCTCCATAATAGTCTCCACCATAAAGCATTTCTACTCCACCATTAAAAACTAATTTATTATTTGCAATATCAAATGAATAAGTTCCTTTTTTTGTTGTTTGATTGTTGTTTGCAATCGCTGTTTGCGTAACAGAAGTATTGTAATTTCCGTTCAAATCAAAATACATTTGTCCCCAATCTTTATTTGCCATTACCCAAGAATTGCTTGCATAGTCTGGCAGCCAGCTCCAGTTATCTCCAGATGCAGCTGGGTAATCTAAACCTGCCCATCCTACTGGATCAACGAAATCTAAAACCCAAGTTTTACCAGCAACACCATTTGTCAGCATTTCCCATTTTGGATCTCTAAAATAAGATTCATCATTTTCGGGAACATTTACTTCAACCGGAGCCGCTTCTACAAAACCTCCTCTTGTGTAGGCTGTGTAATAGATTTTATATTTTCCTGCAAAAGGCAAGATTACTTGGTCTGTGCTTTTGTTCGAATATCCTAATTCATTTCCTGATGCATCTACATATTTCCAAAATGCAATAACAGTTGGGTCATCACTTTTAAAATTTACAAGATTTTTGTTTGTAGCATCTTGAGTGATAGAAAACTTAAGGGTTTCTGGTGTCAAAGTAACTGCTGGAAGGCTTTCGCGATCATCAATTGCTTCACATGAAAATAACAGCGAACCAATCGTAACAGCTGCTATTAAAATATATAATATACGTTTCATAGTCATTTTGTTTTAAATTAATTCCAACCTGGATTTTGCTGAATAGTATTGTTCGAAAGTACAATCTGAGACTGTGGCAAAGCAAACCATCCTAAAGTTTCTGGTCTAAAGGTTACTGCAAACTGAGAGTCTCCAGTATTGTTATCAATCGCAGCTTTCATTGCTGGCATTCCTTGTCTGATTAAATCAAAATAACGTAATCCTTCCAATGCCAATTCTAAACGACGCTCTTCCATAATAGCAGTTTTAGTTACCGGAATTCTATGTGTTGTGTTTTTGAAAGCACGATCACGAACTCTGTCTAAATCTGTTTGCGCTAATGCATCATTCGTACCCAAATTCAATTCAGCTGCCATTAATAAAACATCTGCAAAACGAATAATTGCATAATCTTGATAGTTGTCAATTTGGAAATTTCCTCCGTTTGCCTCAACAACTGCTGTTCCAGCTGCATTGGTAATCGGACAATATTTTTTCCAAGAATATCCAGTGTACTGGCGCTGTTCTCTCGCCTGAGCATCAAAATTTAAATTTTCTCCTGCGTAATCAATAAACGAAGCTGCTTTTCTAGAATCTCCCGTTTCGTAAGCATTTACCAATTTAGGGTTAACCGTTGCTCCTCCCCATCCTGTTGCATATCTTCCGATTGAACCGCCACGAGGCGCAATGTTTACTTGAAAACGGTTTCCTTCATGAAGATCCCAGTTTCCTTTTCCAGATCCGTTAAAACGAACTGCCCAAACCATTTCTGTATTGTCTTCTCCAGCAAAATTTTCGAAAGAAGCTGCTAACCAAAGATTAGCAAAATCAGCCACTAATCCGTGACCACTATTATTTACAGCATCATTAATATAAGTTATGACTTGTGCTTTTGTTACTACACCAGCCAAATCTGTTTTGCTGTAAGCTCCAGTGTAGAATAAAAATGTTCTAGCCAAATAAGCTTCAGCCGCCCATTTTGTAATGCGTCCGTAGTTTGCATTTCCTGCTTGCGAGTAATTTTCTGGTCCTAAATTGTCTGCAGCAAATTTTAAATCGTTTGCAATTAAAGCATAAGTCACTTCTGGTGCTTGTCTTGGCAATTCGAACTCACTTGTAGTTACAGTATGATCTAACGGAACAATATCTCCGAACATTTTTGCAGCTTGGAAATGAAAGTGTGCTCTTAAGAAACGCGCTTCAGCTTCGTAACGAGTTTTCAAAGCAGTGTCTGCTCCCCAATTTACTTTATCAAGATTTTCTAACAAAATGTTAGCTCGGTAAATTCCAAGATAAGAGTTTGTCCACGTTAAAGCGTTCATATCTTTATCTGTATTGTATTGAAAGCGATCCCATTGCAAATCTACTGTTGGATCTGCAATTCCAAATCCACCGAAACAGTTGTCAGAAGCTTGCTCACTTACGATCAATTGTGTACCGTAAGCTTCTCTTTGCAAAATATCGTAAACCGCTACTAAGCCTTCAAAAGCGTCAGAAGGAGTTTTATAAAAATTCTCCGTTACTTTATCAGTGTATGGTTCATTTTCTAAAAAATCTTCCGAACAAGAACCCAAAACAAGTAAGCTTGAAAGGGCAAATAATTTTATATATGTTTTCATGATTTTCAAAATTTAAAAGTTAACATTTACACCCATCATATAGGTTCTTGGCTGCGGATAATATCCAACATCAATTCCTTTAGCCCAAGATTGATTTACGTTTCCGAAACCAATTTCTGGATCCATTCCTTTGTACTTCGTGAAAGTATAAATGTTGTTTCCTGCCACATACAATCTGAATTTAGAGAAGAAACTTAATTTGTTTGTTAACTTCGTCAAATCACATCCGATTGTAGCATTTTTAATTCTGAAGAAATCTGAATCCTGAATATACAAATCAGAGAATTTAGTATAGTTCCCGTTATCGTCTGTTCCGTAAGTTACTCTTGGAATTCTGTTAGAAGTTCCTTCAGTTGTCCATCTGCCTAATACTTCTGTAGTGTTGTTTGTGTAAGCACGAGTGTAATCATGAACTCCAAAAACGTTTTGTCCACCAGCGATACCGTAAGTATTAATAGAGAAATCAAAAGCTTTGTATGATAATTCTAAATTAACACCGTAGTTAATATCTGGATTCGGATCACCAATTTGTGTTTTATCATTAGCATCGATTTTTCCGTCATTGTTTAAATCTACGAAACGAACGTCTCCTGGCTGTGCATTTGGCTGAACGCCCGCCGCAACTTCAGCTGCATTTTGGAAAAGTCCATCTGTTTTTAATCCGTAGAAATAACCCATTGGTTTTCCAACCTCAACACGGTTCATTTCGTCTAAACCTTGGAATAATACGTTAGATTCTCCATGAATGATTCCTTCGTTATTTGCAATTCTCAACACTTCATTTTGGTTACGAGAAAGGTTTGCGTTTACTGCAAAATTCCAATCTTTTCCAAAACGTGTGCGGTAAGATAATCCAATTTCAAAACCTTTATTGCTTACGTCTCCACCATTAATGTAAGGTGCAGTTGCTCCCGCATAAGTTGGGATAGATGCCAATACTAACCAATCTTTAGTTTTCTTGTCATAGTAATCGAAAGTCAAAGTAAAGTTTGTGAATAATGTAGCATCAAAACCTAAGTCTAACTGCTCAGAAGTTTCCCATCTAAGGTTACGGTTTGCTAACTGATCTGGGCTTGAACCTACTAATAAAGTTTCGTCACCCGTTCCGAAATGGTACGTTTTGTCTGTTGAATTTACTGTTGACAAATAAGCAAATCTTCTACCAAATTGGTCGTTACCATTTTGTCCCCAGCTTGCTCTTAATTTGAATGTATTTAAAACTTTGTTTTCTTTGAAGAAAGCTTCTTTATCTAAATTCCATCCCGCAGAGAACGATGGGAAAATAGCATATTTGTTGTCTGGACCAAATTCTGATGAACCGTCACGACGAACTGTTGCAGAGAATAAGTATTTATTGTTGTAATCGTACAATAAACGTCCGAAGTATGACTGAATCGCATAATCTTTACGATTTCCTTTTACCACATTTGATGTTGGGTCTTTTGCGTTATCTAAATAAGCATGCTCAAAATCATCAAAAATCAAGTTTCTTCCTTGACCTTCCATATAATCTGAAGTGTTCTTTTTAGCAGAAGTACCAACTAAAACATCAAAATTATGAGAACCTGCAATATCAAATTTGTATTGAAGTGTGTTTTCAAAAATCCATCCTAAAGATTTTGTAGCACTTTGCGTTACGCTCGAAACCGTGTTATTATCATTTGATGAAAGAGAATAAACAGGTCTGAAAGAACGGTAGTTGCTATCTGTCATATCAACACCATAACTGGTTCTGAAAGTAAAGTTTTTTGCAAATTTCAATTCAGCAAAAATGTTACCTACATAACGATTTGTTTTAGTCTGATTGAAGTTGTTGTAATATAAAGATCCAACAGGGTTGCTAATATCTTGAGAAATGATAGAACGAGCAAAATCTCCATTTTCGTCATACGCCTGATCAATTGGCGCAGCGTTTAAGAAACTTCTAATTGCATTGCTGTAGATTCCGTCATCTGCAACACCGCTTGATTTGATGTTTGATAAAGTGAAGTTTTCACCAATTTTCAAATAACCTTTAATTACTTCTGAAGTAGAATTTACAGAAAAAGTAACACGATCGTATTGAGATTGATTGGTAGAACCTCCAATCATACCTTCTTGTCCGTAGTAAGACAAACCAGTTGCAATAGTAGATTTTTCGTCACCGCCTGTAATCAAAAGCGAGTGATTTTGTTTCATTGCACCTTCGTTAAAAAGATCTTTTTGCCAATCATGATTTGGAAATCCAGCAATTTGCTCTTTCGAATATAATGGAGCATATCCAGAATTTACACGAGCTTCGTTCATGATTGTTGTATACTCTTGTGTATTCATCAAATCTAGTTTTTTAGCAATTTGCTGAAAACCTGTATAAGAGCTGAAAGACACATTCATTTTACCATCTTTTCCTTTTTTAGTTGTAACCAAGATAACTCCGTTTGCCGCTCTTGCTCCGTAGATAGAAGCTGCAGAAGCATCTTTCAAAACGTCAACCCTTTCAATAACAGACGGATCAAGATATCCAATTCCGTTATCTACCACTACACCATCAACCACATAAAGAGGATCGCTGTTTCCTGCTGTACCTGCTCCACGAATATTTACCACCATATTCGCTCCCGGCTGACCAGAAGATGAAGTTACAGAAACCCCAGAAGCCTGACCTTGTAAAGCATTTACAACATCAAGACTGGCAACTTGCTGGATATCTTTTCCAGATACCAATGAAGTTGCAGCAGTGTTTACTTTCTTCTTTTGAGTACCGTAACCAATTACTACAATTTCTTTAAGTTCCGCAGTTTCTGGATTCAAAACTACATTCACAACTTTTTGAGTTCCAACCGTAATATTCTGTGTTTTGAACCCCACAAAAGTGATTACTAAAACATCTCCTGTTTTAGCCTCCACTTTATATTTTCCATCAAAATCGGTAACAGTACTCGACTTTGTTCCCTGTACTTGTACAGTTGCTCCGGGAACCCCAAATCCGTCTTCGGAAGAGGTGATTGTCCCACTTACAGTTTTGGATTCTTGCGCAAATCCAAACTGCATCATAAATACGCTAAGCAGCACCGCCATAAAATATGGAAGCTTTGTTGTTTTAATACAATTTTTGCTTTTCATAATAAGAATTGATTAAGTTTAAGTTATAGTTAGTAATCTTTACCCTAAGAGAAATCTGGAAAACTTCCCAAGCAGGTCATGCCAAAAATGAGGGCCTGAATCTCATTTCTAACATTTAGTACTTGCAACGACTATATGCAGATATTTTGAAAACTAAATCTTCATCCTATCAAAGCCGATTTAAATTTTACTTTTTGCTGTTGTTGTCAACATCCAAAAACCAATCGAAACCAACTTTTAAAAAAACAATTGTGGTAAGTTTAAGTTAAGTTTTATCTTTGCCTTTTAAACTTATAGTCAATTTGAATTTATCTTATGGTAAATTTGACTACAAGTGTAAAACAAATTTTCTATATTAACAAAATATTAGGGTTATTTTTTTTCGATTCTGATTAATCCTAATTCATTTTTATTAATGTTGTAAAATCTAAACAAGAATTGAAATAATTATTAAAGAAAAAACAACGTTTTATAAAATTGACAATCAGCCGTTTAAGAATACTCATAAACAAAGCAGTTTTTTAGCACATTTTTAAATGCTTGATTTTCAAAATTTTGTTTCGTTAAAAAAAATATAAGGCTTTCAAAAAGGTTAATAATGATTTTATTTATTTAATTTGTCAAAATTTATCTCATATATGGTTGAAAATGTAGACGACAAAACTGCTCAGAAAAATGAAAACAGTGCGATGAATGCCATCACGATTGACTGTGTTATTTTCGGTTTTGACAAAGGCAGTCTTGAAGTACTTTTGGTGCAACATGCCGAGGGTATCAGTAAAGGAAAGTGGGGACTTCCAGGTGGATGGATTTATAAAAAAGAAAGCACAGACAATGCCGCTCATCGTTTATTGAATGAGCTTACAGGTCTTGATAATATTTATCTGGAACAGCTGAAAGCATTTGGAGATCCAGACCGTTTTCCGCTGCGACGCGTTATCACAATCGGATATTATGCTCTTGTAAAAAGAGAAGATTATAACATTAAGGCAGGTTTTACCGCTTCGGATGCGAAATGGTATAAAATCAATGAAATTCCAGATCTGATTTACGATCACAATGAAATTTTAGATTACAGTATAAAGCATCTTAGAAATAAAGTTCGACAAACGCCAATTGGTTTTAATTTACTGCCAGAGAAATTTACCTTATTGCAATTGATGCACTTGTATGGAGAAATTTTAGGAATCGAAATGGACAAACCAAACTTTAGAAGAAAAATTCTTCACATGAAACTTCTGGTGGCATTAGACGAAAAACAGCAGGATGTATCGCACAGAGCGGCACAATTGTACAAGTTTGATCCAGAAATCTATGAAAAACTAACTGAAAAAGGATTCAATTTTGAATTCTGATTTTTCAATACAAATTAATAACACGACAACAACAAATTGACTGAAATAACTACTAATCATCATAAACCAGCCGTTGACGGAATCACAATTGACTGTGTTTTCTTCGGATTTAACAAAGAGAGTCTCGAGGTTCTCTTGGTTCAGCACGCTCAAGGCGAAAGTATGGGTAAATGGGGTTTGCTTGGCGGATGGCTTCAAATAGATGAAAGTGCCGACAATGCCGCACAGCGTATTTTGCACGAGCTTACAGGACTTGAAGATATTTATCTGGAACAGCTGAAAGCATTTACAAATCCGCAGCGTGTTCTGGAAAGACGTGTTGTTACCATTGGTTATTATACGCTGGTGAATCGCGAAGATTATAATATCAAAGCGAGTTTAAAAGTTATCGAAGCAAAATGGTACAAAATCAATGAAATTCCGGAACTGATTTTTGACCATAACGAAATTCTGGATTTTAGTTTATTGCAGTTAAGAAACCGCGTGCGCCAAGCGCCAATTGGTTTTAATCTTCTGCCCGAAAAATTCACTTTATTGCAGCTGATGCATCTGTACGAAGAAATTTTAGGAATCGAATTGGACAAATCGAATTTCAGAAGAAAAGTGCTTCACATGAAATTGCTTACCGCATTGGATGAAAAGCAAAAAGATGTTTCGCATAGAGCGGCCAAACTTTATAAATTTGACCCCGAAATGTACAAGAAATTAACAGAAAAAGGATTCAATTTTGAATTTTAATGCCATTTTTAATTCTTTACGCTCAACTATCCTTCAACTAGATTCCAGAATCCAAAACTTTGCGCTATCTTTGCGCCTTAATAACATGCTTAAAGCAATTGCTTTAGTCTGTTTTTGAACCCAAAAAATACTTAAAACTCGTTTTAGAGAACTGATATATACAAATGAAGAAGATACGTAATTTTTGCATTATTGCACACATTGACCACGGTAAAAGTACATTAGCAGACAGGCTTTTGGGCGCTACACAAACCGTTACAGCTCGTGAAGAAAAAGCACAATTGCTTGACAACATGGACTTGGAGCGCGAGCGTGGAATTACCATTAAGAGTCATGCCATTCAGATGGAATACAAATACAAGGGCGAAGAATATATCTTAAACTTAATTGACACTCCTGGACACGTTGACTTTTCATACGAAGTTTCGAGATCTATCGCAGCTTGCGAAGGAGCGTTATTAATTGTTGATGCTGCACAAAGTATTCAGGCACAAACGATTTCAAACTTATATTTAGCGCTTGAAAACGACTTGGAAATTATTCCAGTTTTAAATAAAGTTGACTTGCCAAGTGCGAATCCGGAAGAAGTTAGTGACGATATTATCGATTTACTTGGATGTAAATTGGAAGATATTATTCATGCCTCTGGAAAAACTGGTTTTGGTGTTGAGAACATTCTTGCTGCCATTATCGAAAAAATTCCTGCTCCAAAAGGAAATCCAGAAGAGCCATTGCAAGCTTTGATTTTTGACTCGGTTTACAATCCATTCCGTGGAATTGAGGTTATCTTTAGAGTTGTAAATGGAGAAATCAAAAAAGGCCAGAAAATTAAATTTATGGCTACAGACAACGAATATTTTGCAGACGAAATTGGAACTTTAAAATTAAATCAAGTTCCTAAAAATGTGGTTTCTGCAGGAGACGTTGGTTACTTAATTTCTGGAATTAAAGAAGCTCGCGAAGTAAAAGTGGGTGATACCATTACAGATGCAAAAGTGCCGACAACCAATATGATTACTGGTTTTGAGGATGTAAAACCAATGGTATTTGCCGGAATTTATCCTGTTGATACTGAAGATTACGAAGATTTACGTTCTTCTATGGAAAAATTACAATTGAACGATGCTTCATTGGTTTTTGCTCCAGAAAGTTCTGCCGCTTTAGGTTTCGGTTTCCGTTGCGGATTCTTAGGAATGCTTCACATGGAAATTATCCAAGAACGTTTAGAGCGTGAGTTCGATATGACGGTAATTACTACAGTTCCTAACGTTTCGTATTTGGCTTATACTAAGAAAAATCCAGAAACACCTTTAGTAGTAAACAATCCATCAGATTTACCAGAGCCTTCAAAATTAGACAGAGTTGAAGAGCCTTTTATTAAAGCTACCATCATTACAAAAGCCGATTTCGTTGGAAACGTAATGAGTTTATGTATAGAAAAACGTGGTTTAATTACCAACCAAACCTATTTGACAACAGAACGTGTTGAATTAAACTTCGACATGCCTTTGGCCGAAATTGTATTCGATTTTTACGATCGTTTAAAAACAGTTTCTAAAGGTTATGCTTCTTTCGATTATTCACCAATCGGAATGCGTACTTCTAAATTGGTTAAACTGGACGTTCTTTTGAATGCTCAAACTGTAGATGCACTTTCTGCATTGATTCACGAAGACAACGCATACAACATCGGTAAAAAAATGACCGAGAAATTACGCGAATTAATTCCAAGACAGCAATTTGATATTCCGATTCAGGCTGCAATTGGAGCTAAGATTATCGCTCGTGAAACGATTAAAGCACTTCGTAAAGACGTTACCGCAAAATGTTACGGTGGAGATATTTCCCGTAAGCGTAAACTTCTTGAAAAACAGAAAAAAGGTAAAAAACGTATGCGTCAAGTAGGAAACGTAGAGATTCCGCAAGAGGCATTTATGGCTGTTTTGAAATTGAATGACTAGTTCTTTTTTTTAGAATATAGAGGAAAGAATATAGAATATAGAGGAACCCAATGGCGAAAGTTATTGGGTTTTTTATTTGTATTTGCTTCTAAAATTACAAAGACTAAACCTACAAATTTATCCAAATTTTAACTTGAACGATTCAATATTAACGCGTTCGACTAAACTTTAAGGCTTTTAAAAACGCCTATTGTATTTTTAATCTTACAAACAATTTAAAAATATGTAAGATTATGAAAACCAAATTATCAGTTATTGTAGCACTTTTTACCTTTTGTTTCGCAAATGCACAGCAAGACCAAGTTGATTCTGAAATGAATTCTGCAAAAGGCGTGACTTTCGAAAAAGGCGATATGTTCCTTGAAGGTTCGATCAAAATTAGTACAGGTGGCGAAAATGATTATTATGGCTTTAGTCCTAAATTTGGCTATTTACTAAATGATAAATTCGCAGTTGGTGCAAAATTAGATTACTCAAGTAATGAAGAGGAAGCAACAGGTGTAAAAACCAATGTATTTGGAGTTGGTGCTTTTGCCCGTTACTACTTTTTAGAATTGGATAAAAAACGTTTCAAAGCTTACGCAGAAGCTGGTTTAGGTTTTGGAAGAAACAAAACCGAAACACCACTTGTTGGCAGTGATACCGATAATAGTTTAACCGCTGATATTAATGTGGGACTAAACTATTTTATTACCAAAAATGTTGCTGTCACTTTTGTTTTGGCTAATGTTTTGGCGTACAACAGTGTATCTCCTGAAAATGGTCCTTCTTCAGATACTTTCCAATTAAACATCAATTTATTTGAAAATATCTTCGATCAGCCGCAATTTGGCTTATTGTATAGATTTTAATTTTTTTTTTTTGCGATTTAAAGTCGAAAAGCTGTTTCAATTTGGAACAGCTTTTTTAGTTCTATAAATACCAAACCTTAGTAACTTAGCATCTCAGAATCTTAAAACTTTAAAAAATGGACGAAACTCCAAAACGATTTGACCGCATAGTTGCTATTCTCATTCAGTTGCAATCTAAAAAGATTGTGAAAGCCCAGGAATTAGCCGATCGTTTTGAGTGCAGTTTAAGAACCATTTACAGAGATATTAGAACGCTTGAGGCTTCGGGAGTTCCTATTTATAGTGAAGCCGGAGTTGGTTATGCTTTGATGGAAGGTTACCGACTTCCGCCCGTTATGTTCACGCGCGAAGAAGTGAGTAGTTTTATTGCTGCCGAAAAACTGATGCAGAAATTTACTGATCCTTCTTTAGGAACGCATTATGCGTCGGCGATGTACAAACTAAAATCGGTTTTGAGAAGTAACGATAAAGATTATCTTTCGAATATCGAATCGAGAATTGTAATGCAGGATGGAGAACCGATGTTTAATGATAATTCGCCGAATACTTTGGCGGTTTTGTTTGAAAGTATTGCCGAGAAAAAGCAAATTCTTTTAACGTATAAAACTTTTGATAAAGACGAAACTACTCAGCGAAATATAGAACCTGTCGGCGTTTTTCACGATCATAATAGCTGGTATTTTTTAGGATATTGCCACCTCAGAAAAGATTACCGTCAGTTTCGAACGGATAGAATTTTGGAACTTAAAAAAACAGAATTTGATTTCACGATCGAACACGATTCTTTGGAAACTTATTTAACCAAAAACGAAACGATTCCGACCACAAAGGTTCGAATTTTAGTTCAAAAGAAAATCGCACGATATCTGGTTACCGAAAGGAAATACCACGGATTTATTTCTCAAAAAGAAATAGGCGACGAAATCGAAATGACGTTTATGTCTCATAGTTTGCAAGACGGTTTTCCGCGCTGGTTTTTGATGTTTGGCGATTATGCCAAAATTCTAGAACCTGAATCTCTCAAAGCGAGAGTTTTAGAATTACTAGAAATCAACAAAAAAAGACTTTTATAAAAAAACTCCTGAGAAAATCTCAGGAGTTTTTTTATAGATTTATTGCTGTTTTACAACATTATAAAAATTATAATCGGTATTTGTGGCATCTGTAATTCCAATATTTCTTCCCATTGTTACAATCTGGCCTCGATGGTAAGTCCCGTGATTTATAACTTGGAGTAAATATTCAGAAATGGGCATTTCGCACTCAAACCACGGATTTACAATTTTTACTTCTTTTTCTAAATCTTCATCCGACAATGAATTAATAAGATGTTTCAATTTTGTAGAGGAATTTAATAATCCAGCAAATATTTCTTCTTTTGACAATTCGCTCTCTTCTTTCTTTTCTAATAATGAAGATTCGGAAATGACAGAAAACCAATATTCTTCAGTAGACCAGATATGATCGAGTGTTTTTATAATAGTCGAAAAACTTGACGGCATTTCGGTATAAAGCAGTTCATCTGATTTAGGCGAAAGCCAATTCACAAATTGCTGATTTACCCATAAATTATAATCTGCATAATTGGACATTATTCTTTTTAAACTCATAGTCGAAAATTTTAATTTTAGTTAAATAAAATTATGGTCTTTCCCAGAAAAATGGAGGCTCAATGTTTAAAGCTCTTAAATATACATAAGCTTGTCCACGATGATGCACTTCATTATCAACAAAATACAAAATATTATGGATAATAGGAAATTCATACTGACCAAATAAATTAAAAGTTTCGCTAAAATCTTCAATAGACAATTGTTCCCAGTATTTGTTGATTTCTTCTGTTGCTTCATCCCATTTTTCAAGATATTGCGCCTTAAAAATTAACTTTTCTTCACCTTCTGTATACGGCTTACTGTCGCGATTAACGATTCCTTTCAATGCAGGAGCCGCAATTGCTAAAAGTTCGTCAACTAGTTTTGCAAAAGGTCGCATTCCTCCAATCGAAAATTCGAAGAAATCTTTTTCTGGAAAAGCTTCAATTACACGACGCGTTAAAGCTCTATGACCTTGCCAATGTTTCAATAAATCTTCTGGTGTAATAACTTGTGCTGCTAATGTTTTCATGGTTTTAAAGTTTTAAAATTTCTATATGTCAAAATTAAAATGGGCTGGTGACAACAGTTTGTCAGCAGCAAAAAAAAAATTTTTAAAATCTCCATTTGCTCGTTTTTTGCCCAGTGTTGCCAGAACTTTTTCACAAGTTTGAGATCATTATTTTTCTATATTTGAAGCAAAAATTTTATATAAAAATATATGACAAAAAATAAATTTTACGCCTTATTAATATTCTTTAATGCATTCATAGGTTCTGCACAAATGAGTGGTCTACACAACACTTTAAAAGATTACAAATTGTACGGAAAAGTCAAAAGTGTTACTGTTCATTCTATCAAAAACGATGAAAAACCAGAAGAATCAAATAAAACGCAAAAAGATTTTTTTGATGAAAAAGGAAGGCTTACTCAACAAGATTCTTACGAAAATGGCAAATTAAATACTTCTTCTAAATATTATTATAATATGAATGATTCAGTAGTAAAATTTGAACATTTTATTAATTCGAATCATAAAGTTTCTGAAACTGTATTTTTTTTCAATGAAAAAAACCTAAGAGAAAAAGAAGTAAATTATGACAATGACACTATCGAAAGTCAGTTTCAATACAAATACAATCAAAAAAATCAACAAATTGAAATTGCATACTTCATCTATAACAATACTTTAGGAAACAAAAGCACCAAAACTTATAATAGTAATGGTTTACTTTTGAAAAAAACCAATTTTGATAACCAAAATAAAATAGTAGCTGAAAGCACCAATAAATATAATCTCAAAAAACAACTAATTGAAAACCGTACAATAGACTTTAAAGACATCGACACAAAGATTCTTTATACTTATGATGCAATGGGAAATCAAAACTCCTCACTATGTCTCAACAAAAATCAACAAATGGTTTATCTCTTAGATTTCATATATGATCGTTATGGTAATCTTCTCAAATCTGTTCAAAAAATGAAAATCGGCACAAGGATATTAGACATAACTCATAGTACAGTATACACTTTAGATGACAAAAACAATTGGATAAAATCGATAAGTACTTCCAAAAATAAAACAGAAACCCAAAAGCGTGTTTTAGAATATTATTAAAAGAAAAATAATCTGTTTTTAAACCAAAAAGCCAAATCTTTATACTTCAAATAGATAATCCAACTTAGTTTGTAGTTATTAACCTCTCAACTTTGTACCTTTGCACCTTAATAACTTTGGAACTTAACAGAAATGATTGAAGATAAAAATCAGCAGAGAACTAGCATAGCACAATTGGGCGAATTCGGTTTAATTGAGCATTTAACCAAAAACTTTGATGTTACTCAAGAGTCTACTTTAAAAAGTATTGGTGACGATGCTGCCGTTCTTGATTTTAAAGACAAAAAAGTAGTTGTTTCGACAGATTTACTGATTGAAGGAGTTCACTTTGATTTGGCTTATATGCCTTTAAAGCATTTAGGCTACAAAGCGGTCGTAGTAAATGTTTCTGATATTTGTGCGATGAATGCCAAACCGACCCAAATTACGGTTTCGGTTGCCGTTTCAAATCGTTTTCCGCTTGAGGCTTTAGAAGAATTGTTTGCCGGAATTACGCTTGCCGCGAAAGAATATAAAGTTGACGTTATTGGCGGTGATACAACCTCATCTCAAAAAGGACTAATTATCAGCATTACGGCAATTGGTGAAGCTGATGAAAATGAATTGGTTTACAGAAACGGAGCACAAAAAACAGATTTGTTGGTTGTAACTGGAGATCTTGGTGCTGCTTATATGGGATTACAAGTTTTGGAACGCGAGAAACAAGTTTTCCAAGTTAACCCAAACAATCAGCCCGATTTAGATCCTTATACTTATTTGGTAGAACGCCAATTGAAACCTGAAGCCAGAAAAGATGTTCGAGCTTTGCTTCATGCGTTAGAAATAAAACCAACGGCAATGATCGATATTTCAGACGGATTATCTTCTGAAATTATGCATATCTGCAAACAATCTAAAGTGGGCTGTAATTTATATGAAGATAAACTGCCACTAGATCCGCAATTTATTTCGACTTGCGAAGAGTTTAATATCGACAGCACCACAGTTGCTATTAATGGCGGCGAAGATTACGAACTTTTATTTACAATCGACATTAATGATTTTGACAAAATAAAAGGAAATCCGAATTTCTCTGTTATCGGACACATGGCAGAAGAAAACGAAGGAATCCATCTTGTTACCCGTGCCAATACAAAAATTGCTTTAAAAGCACGCGGATGGGATGCTTTGAGTGAATAAATTTTAAGAAACTCCAATAAAAAAATTCCAAATTCCAATTGGCTCAACCAACATTGGAATTTGGAATTTTTTATTTGAAATTTATCTTTAAAAAAGTCCTTTACTTTTTGCTTCTTTAATCAAATCCAGATCAGAATCGTTTTTGATTTTTAATAATTCTTTCAAATGTTTTTTTCGTTTTTCGATGGCATTCAAAGAAATCGGAATATTTTGGAGCATTTCCTCAATTGAAGCTCCTTTTCCTAAATGAATCAAAATCTGCTTATCATATTGATCAATTTCGATTGCATTATGAGTGGTTTGATTTAACATTTTTACAACCGACTGGCTGTAATATTTTTCGTTTTTCATTACTTTATCAAAAGCCAAAAGCAATTCGTCAAAAGTAAGATCGTTTTTAATGATCAATCCGTTGGGCTGAATTGTTCTGATGATGGTTTTAATTTTGAGCAATTCGGTATACATTGTCAAGAGAATAATCTTGCACGATGGCATTTTTTTCAAAAGCAATTTTGCCAAATCTTCGCCCGAAAAAATCTCTTTTTCTTCATAAGGAGGCATGCTGATATCTAAAAAAGCAATATCAAAATGAGGAGTGTTGGCATCTTCAATTATATCATAACCTGACTTGCAATCATGCGCTTGAGAAATAAAAAACTCATATTGTTTTGGATTATAACGAGTTATAGCATTTTTATATCCTTCAATAATAAACGGATGATCGTCTACTATTAGAATATTCTTTTTTATAAGTGGCGGAACTGAGGCGGTTAAATCAAATGTCATTATGCAGGTTATTATTTGGGTCTATTGGGATTTTTATAATTAGGATTGTTCCTTCTCCTGAGGCAGATTTTATCGTAACTGTACCCTTACATTCTTTCGCTCTATATTCAATATTATGCAAACCAATTCCGTTTTTGGTTTTACTGGTATTGAATCCAATTCCGTCATCTTCGATAGTTAAAACCAAATTGTCGTCTTCTTTTTGAAATTGCACTTTAATAATATCTGCCTTCGCATATTTATTACAGTTTTGAAGCCCTTCCTGAACAATTCTATACAGATTGATTTTGTTAATATTACTTATCAAATCCCATTTAATTTCAGGATCAAAAACGGTAATTAATTTCGAACTGTACGTATTTCGCTGATCTTCAAATAGTTTATTTAAAATCGAAACAAAATTATTAATTAATTCTGATTTTTCTCTATTTAAATCATGCGAAATTTCTCGAATATCCTGCTCCACATTTTTGAGTTCGTTCAGGTATTTTTTTCTTTTCAAACTCGCTTCGGCTTCATCTAATTTATCCAAACTATCCAAACTTATCCTAATACCGAACATTCGTCCTAAAACGCCATCATGCAATTCTTGGGCAACGTTTTTCTTTTCTTTTATTCGCGTAAGCTCAATTTCATTTTGTTGTGAAATCATCAAATTGTAGATGTCTTCATTTGCAATCTGCTGTTGCTGTTTAAAGAGAAGCTCACGGTTTTTGGCTTGCTGGGTTTTATAAACATAAAAAAACAACCCGAGCAATGTACAAATACTAAATACATAAACCAAAGTTTTATTTTTTTCCTGAAGATTGGAGTTTTGGTCTTTTATTTCGTTGGTTTCGTACTCGATACGGGAGAATTTCTCTCCCATTTTGCGTTCTGCTTTTAGCATTTTATCATTAATCTTGATATACTCTTTTGAATAAATTAAAGCGTTTTTGGGATCAACAGCAGCAGTTTGCTTAAGAGCATCTAATGTATTTGCTAATTTATCTGTACGCCTAGATAGGCTTAAAGCTTCTTTTGAAAATTGAATTGCTCTTGAAGTATCTTTTTTAAAAGCATAATATTCTGACAGATGTATTTTATTCAATACAACACCCGATTTTAATCCTAAACTATCTCTAATCTTTAAGGCGTCATAAAACAATTTCGGCAACCCTTTAGATTCTTTTAGTTTAAATTTTGAGTAGGCCAAATTATCTAATACAATAGCATACAAAGTCGTATTTTCTTCATACAAATTTTTTTGCTCTATACTTTTCTGAAAATACAGTTTAGCTTTATTATAATTATGCATCCTCAAGTAGACAAATCCAATATTATTTAATGATGTTGACTTTAGCTGATAATCTGCAGGAATCGAATTATCCGATAAAATATTCAATGCTAATTCATGAAAATCAAGAGCTTTATCAAACTCTTCTTGTTCATTATAAAGTATTCCTAATAAGTTGTAACAATCATAAAGTTGATTATTTACATTTTTTTCTTTCTTTAGAATCCGTAGAGCTTTAAAAACGCTTATTTCACTTTCAAAGTAATCTCCTTCATTATATTGCAGGTTTCCTTTGCTTACAAAAGTTTTAGCTAGATTTAGTTTATCATTAATTTGTAGATAAATTTTTTCTGCTTTAAAATAATTTAGGAAAGCACTGTCTGAGATTGATTTACTTTCATAATAATCCCCCAAATAACTATAGGCTTTTGCCATGTGCAAAGAATCTTTCGATTTTTTTGCTCTCTCTAAAATTAATTTTGTTGTTTCTTTATAAGACTTCCAGTCATTCATATTATAATATCGATTGGCAATTTTAAAAAGGTTCACTTTATTAAGTGAATCGTCTTTTTGCCTTATTATAATAAGAAATGCTTTTTGATTATATCGCTGCTTATATTTAAATGGAAGACTAATATCATTTGCTAATGATAGATAAGAAGACAGGCTATCTTTTGATAAATGCAAATCCTTATTTCCTTCGATTTTCTTGGTACAGCCAAAAAAAGCAATAGATAAAAAGAATAATATTAAGTGCTTACTTTTCAATAGCTTTTTGGAGTTTCACCAAAAATACTAAAACTATTGACGAAAAAAAAGGCTGCCAATAAATTGAACAGCCTTTCCTTAATATTTTGATTTTCTAATTAGTCTACTTTTACAGTAACTCTTGTAAATTGACGATCTGCGTTAAAACTGTTTGCGACGTTTTTTGATTGAGCAAACTCATCACCTTTACGTCTACCACTTGTACCGTGGCCAGTTCCATCTGTATCAAAAATATCTATACCTTTATCTGTTGAAGAATTAGTTGCTGTAGGATTTGCAAAAGAAGTTGCTACTGCTACTAAAGAAAATAATCCGAATGTTAAAGCTGTCTTTTTCATGATCTGAGGGTTTTAATGTTTTGTTTTAATTTTTGGAGATGACTCGCTGTTTGCTTGCGAATCAGAGTGTAAAACTAACACCGAGATCGAAAAAAATTTATACGAAAAATTGAGTTTGTGGTAGATCGTACCCAATTGATAGTCAATGGATAGCAAATTAATGTAACCGTCTAATTTTTAGACTTCTAGGTAATTTCCTGCAGAAAAATCGGCAATAATTTGCTCGACATTTGATCTGTAAGTTTTAGAAAAAGGAATCTTTTTTGAAGAGTTTTTTATGTAACAGGTTGAGTTTCCGCTATGAATTCTTGAAATGTAATTTCGATTGATTACATAACTGTTGTGAATACGGATAAAAGGATACGTCAAAACACTTTCAAAATGCTTTAACGTTTTAAATGCCGTAATCATTTCACCAGTATTTAAATAAATATCTGTCGAGTTATTATCGGCTTGAAAATAACAAATATCTTCAGCATTTAAATACCGATAATCTCCATACGATTTTATACAGATCGTTAATGGTTTCTGGATGTTTTGAGGAATTGTTCCCCTCTCAATTGTAATAGTTGCAGGTTCTTCTCTAAACGGAGCTATTTGAGTCTCTAAATTGGCTCTGTTAAGTTTTAAAACTGATTTTAAGAAATCATTTTGCGCAACTGGCTTTAAAAGGTAATCGAAAACGCCATATTGAATAGCATCAAAAGCTTTTTCTTTTTCTTTTGTGGTTACAATAATTTTAGGAATCTGATGCAAAAATCGATGAAGTTCGCTAATAAAAGTCAAAGACAAATGACTTGATAAATTATTAGGCTCGATTTCGAGAAAAATTAGATCGGGTTTATGTTCTAAAACCAAGTCTAAACCGTCCTGAAAATTTGATGCCGATCCTGCAAAAGATAATTCTGAAAAACCTGAAGCAGCTGTTTGGGTTTTCAAAATACTCTCAGCGTCATCATCAATTATAATATACGAATGCTTTTTCAATTTCGGTTCTATTGGTTTTCTCACTACGCAATCATAATCAAAAAATAGCTTTTAATTGATGTTAATGAAGAAAAAATTTGATCTTGGTGTAACACAAATTTAAAATTACGGATTTAAACTTTTTAAACACTTCATTGTTAACACATTAAAGCTGAATGTTGATACATAAAGATGAAATGCAAAAAAAGCCGATAAAATGCCTTTTTTAAAATAAAAATCCCAAACTCCTTAACGGAATTTGGGATCTATAGAATAAACGGTAAAGCTTACATTTTCATGAGCCAGTTTTTCATCGAAACTTCGTTTTCGATAATAGCTCTTAATTCCGTAATTTTTACACGATCTTGTTTCATTGTATCTCTATGACGAATAGTTACTGTTTCGTCTTCAAGCGTCTGGTGGTCTACTGTGATACAGAATGGCGTTCCTAAAGCATCTGCTCTTCTGTAACGGCGTCCTACAGCATCTTTCTCATCGTAAGCCACATTGAAGTCCCATTTCAAATCTTCAATGATTTTTTTAGCCACTTCTGGCAAACCATCTTTTTTAACCAATGGCAAAACGGTTGCTTTAGTTGGCGCTAAAACTGCTGGCAATTTTAAAACTGTTCTCGTAGAACCGTCTTCTAATGTCTCTTCTTGTAATGAAGTGGCAAAAACAGCCAAGAACATACGATCTAAACCAACAGAAGTTTCTACTACGTATGGAACATAGTTTTCGTTAAGTTCTGGATCAAAATATTGTAATTTTCTTCCAGAATATTCTTCGTGTGCTTTTAAGTCAAAATCGGTACGAGAGTGAATTCCTTCCAATTCTTTAAATCCGAATGGGAAATTAAATTCGATATCTGCTGCAGCATTTGCGTAGTGTGCTAATTTTTCGTGATCGTGAAAACGGTAATTTTCTTTTCCTAATCCTAAAGATAAATGCCAGTTTAAACGAGTTGTTTTCCAGTGCTCGTACCATTGCATTTCTTCTCCCGGACGCACAAAAAACTGCATTTCCATTTGTTCAAACTCACGCATACGGAAAATAAATTGTCTTGCTACAATTTCATTTCTAAATGCTTTACCTGTTTGAGCAATTCCGAAAGGAACTTTCATACGGCCCGATTTCTGAACATTCAAAAAGTTAACAAAAATACCTTGAGCCGTCTCTGGACGCAAATATAAATCCATTGCATTTTCTGCAGATGCACCTAATTTTGTCCCGAACATCAAATTGAATTGTTTTACCTCTGTCCAGTTTTTAGAACCTGTTTCAGGATCAGCAATTTCTAATTCTTCAATTAAAGCTTTAACATCAGCTAAATCTCCAGCTCCTAAAGAACGCCCTAAACGCTCTCTGATTTCTTTTTCTTTAGCCAAATATTCAACTACACGAGCATTTGTCGTAACAAATTCTTGTTCGTTGAATGCATCGCCAAAACGAGCTTTTGCTTTTTCGATTTCCTTTTGAGCTTTCTGATGAATTTTTTCCGCATGGTCTTCAACCAAAACGTCAGCTCTATATCTCTTTTTAGAATCTTTATTATCAATTAATGGATCATTGAAAGCATCAACGTGACCAGAAGCTTTCCAAGTTGTTGGATGCATCAATATTGCAGCATCAAGGCCGACAATATTTTCGTTCATTTGAACCATTGATTTCCACCAATATTCACGGATATTCTTTTTTAATTCGACACCATTTTGTGCATAATCATATACAGCACTTAACCCGTCGTAAACTTCGCTTGACGGAAAAATAAATCCGTACTCTTTTGCGTGCGAAACCACATTCTTAAATAAATCTTCTTGTTTTGCCATAGTGATGCAAAAATATAAAAACTCCCTATATAAAAAAGAAAAATTATAAAGATTGAAGTATTGATTTTGTTATTTTTGTAAATAAAAACTTTCTTTTTGTGATTAATTACTTGATAAATTTGTTTTTCCCGAAAGTCTGCAGCGGATGCCGCGCTCTTTTACTTCAAAATGAAAATGTTTTCTGTACATCGTGCCGTCATGAAATGCCTCTGACTCAATATCATTTAGATTCAAAAAATGAAGCTGTAAAAAAGTTTTATGGCAAAGTTGACGTTCAATTTGCATCGGCTTTTTTGTATTTTAATAAAAAGGGAATGGTTCAGGAATTAATCCATAATTTAAAATACAAAGGCCATCAGGAAATCGGCGTTATACTGGGAAGCTGGTACGCCGAAGATTTAAAGGAAATTCAACTTGAAATTCCTTTTGATGCCGTAATTCCTGTTCCGCTTCATAAAAGAAAATTTAAAGAACGCGGTTATAATCAGGTTACGACTTTTGGAAAAGCAATCGCATCTAATTTTAATATTCCTTTTGAGGAAAATATTTTAAGTCGAAAGATCTATTCTAAAACACAATCTAAAAAGAATCTTTTAGGAAGATCTGAAAATATCGAGAATATTTTTGATGTAGAATTTACAGAAGCCAATCACAACAAACATTTCCTAATTGTTGACGACGTACTTACAACGGGCGCAACAATTGAGGCTTGTTCGCTAGCTTTATTAAAAATCCCTGGCGTAAAAATCAGTGTAATTTGTATGGCTATGGCGCATTAAGCTTTTAAAGATTCTAGGTTTAATTTACCAATATCTTTTTTATTACTTTCTTTTGTCCATCAGTAACCGTCACAAAATAAAGACCTGAAGGTACATCTGGCAATTGAATATCTTGAATAAAATATCCTGAACCTTGGAAAGTTCTGTCATAAACATATTTTCCATTAATATCATTGACATAAACTTTAATTTCGCTTATTGAATCTCTCTCAAATTGTACCGTAAAACTTCCTTTGTTTGGATTGGGATAGGCAATAAATTCAGCATTTTCAAAATCATCATTTCCTAAAGTATAGGTTTTGTTACAGATATTTACTGAAGCAGAATTTATGGTTCCTAATGCTCCCACCTTATCATCGTAAACTCTAAAAGTCCAAGTTCCTTGAGAATTTTCTCCATTAAAAGCACTTAAGGCCGTTGACGGAATCACAATTTGGCTTGTAGTCGTATTGCAGTTTAAAGCAGATCCGCTATCGTCAAATTGTAAAGCAAAAGTCGAACTTGTATTATCACAATTTTTATTAAATAAAGTTACAACTGTCCCTAACGGACTAATAATCTGCATCGTCAAATCTGAAAATCTTCCATGTGTCACGTTTACAGAAACATTGACATCTGAAATAGATCCGGTAGAAGCTGGCACAGCAACTGTTTTGTTAACGTTTGCACCATCTCCTGTTGAATATCCTCCTCCAAAACTATAAGATGAGCAAGATGTAGAAACCGTATATCCTACAGCAAAAGGTATACTATTTAAAGCATAATAAATATTTCCAACTGGTTCTATTAAAAGTCTGCAATTTGTAGAAACCTCAACATCCGATGGAACTAATATTGTTTCTGTTCCATCATTTGGAGTATTAGCTGCCAAAACAATTGGAAATGTTGTACCTCCGTCAATAGATAATTTTATATTAACATTTGATGATCCTGGAAGTGTGTTTGTATTGTTAACACTCCAAGTTATTGTTTGCGCAGATCCTTGTGCCCATCCAATATTATCCTCTTTTTGCGAAGTTACTGCAAATGGTCCCGCAGCAGCGCTTACTGTGACAACCATTGCATCTGTGCTGGTTTGCGCTTTTCCTGAAGCTGCATTATCACGTCCTGTAAGAGTAAAATTCATTGTTTTTGCAATAGAAGAAACAGATTCCCAACTTGTAGTCAGCTGGTTATTGAGTACAGAACTTAAAGCCGGCATGTAGCGAACTGGAGAATCTGTAGGCGGAAAAGATCTAAACATTGGACCATCTGGTTTTGTTGGAGAAGCAAAACTATTTCCTGCAAAAGCCGTGGTGGCGCTATCGTATTGTTCCCAAGTATAAGTTATTGAATTTCCTTCAGGATCAGAACCTGTTCCTGTTAAAACAAATGGCGTACTAATTGGAATTGTATAATCTTGACCTGCAATTATCTCAGGCGGATTATTATCCGTTATTGGCGTTGAAACAGGACAAGTTTTTCCTGCCAAATTATTCTGTATCTGACTAATGCTTGCATACGAAAAATAATCGTCAGAATGATCTTGAACATTATAGCCTTTTGTTACTCCGGCATATCCCATAATGGTTGATCCGCTTCCTGGTTCGTAACATGTTCCCATTCCTTCATTTGCATACGAAAAAGTATGCGATCCGCCGAGCTGATGCCCCATTTCGTGAGCAACAAAATCAATATCAAAATTATCGCCTTCTGGTTTTGCATCTGCTGGAGAAGTAAATGCACTACCTTTTCCGACAGGATCATTGGCAGTTGGGCTCACACATACGCAACCAATACAGCTTGCATTTCCTCCGCCTCCAGAACCCCCAAACAAATGACCAATATCATAATTGGCCTCACCAATAACATTGGTTAATGTAGTTTGAACTTGTTTTGGCCAAGTTCCTCCATCGACAGCTCCTTGTGAAGGAACAGAATAAGGATCTGCAGCCGCATCAGTATAAATAACATCGGTGTTATTAGCAATTAAAACTACTCTTACAGCAAGGTCTCTTTCAAAAATACCGTTTACACGAGTTAAAGTCGCGTTCATTCCTGCTAAAGCCCCCGATTTTGTTCCACCAAAATAAGCCGCATATTCTCCTGTGCAAGATAATGCCAATCGAAGTGTTTTAAATTGTTTGGCATCAGAAGTTGTTTTTGCTGTTGTTGACAATTTACTTTCAGTAGCTACATCAATTGTTTTACAGTCTAAAAATTTCCTTGACTCTGCGTTGTCTTGTGCTTTAAACAAAACATATTCCGATTTATTATCAGGATTCTGTTCAATATATTCTGTTGGTTTTGCTGTTCTAAAAACCATTGTCTGCATTCCGATCGGCGCAACGCTAAAATGGATTTTAGCATTTTTATCATCTATTCCACGGCCTTCATAAGCTTTGATTTCTGGATATTTTGCCTGTAATTCCGGATCAAAATTCGAAGATTCCCAAACCGAAAAACGTTCTAAATTTCCATCAGTATTTGGAATCGTAATTTCTGAAACTGTATTTTTTGCTGTTTTATTAGACGCTGAAGCCAGCTTAGAATTAAGAAGATTGCTATTTAATTTAAAATATAATTTGCCCGAGCTTACCCCATCTGCTTTTCGCGAAAGCGATGAAGAAGTTACTTTTTGCCACAAAACATCCTGTGCATTCACATTGGCAAAACAAAAAATTAAAAATATACAAAGTAGTTGTTTTTTCATCTTCTTAAAATATAATATCAAAATTACTTCAATTAATTTGAAATCATATTATCTATACGACAATTATTGCTTTTTAATCGACGAGTTGGCTTATTTACACAAAAAGATCTGTTATACGTTAAAATTCGATTTGGCATAGTATTAAATTTAAAAGAGAATAGTATAAATTTGCAGCATCTTAAATAATTTGTTTTGAAGCTCTTTCATTCTATAAACGATTTTCAGTCAACCAAGAAAACAATCTTAACTCTTGGTACCTTTGATGGTGTGCATATTGGTCATAAAAAAATTCTAGATCGAATTACGCAGCATACTGAAAATGGGAAATACGAAAGTTTGGTTCTGACCTTTTTTCCGCATCCGCGAATGGTTCTTCAAGAAAAATCGGAGATACGATTGCTGAATACCATTAGTGAAAAAATAAAACTTTTGGAAGCTACTGGAATTGAGAATTTAATTGTTCATCCTTTTAACGAAAGTTTCTCAAGATTAACTGCCGAAGAATTTGTTCGTACCATTTTGGTCGAAAAATTCCAGATTCAAAAAATCATTATTGGACACGATCATCGTTTTGGCCGCAATAGAACTGCAAATATTGATGATCTGATTGCTTTTGGACTCGAATACGGATTTGAAGTAGAGCAAATTTCTGCTGAAGAAATCCAAGATGTTTCGGTTAGTTCAACCAAAATTAGAAAAGCTTTAAATGAAGGCAACATGGCACTTGCCAACGAATATTTAGGCTACAACTATTTCTTGAACGGAACTATTGTAAAAGGAAAACAGCTCGGAAGAACAATTGGTTTTCCGACTGCAAATATTCACATTGAAGAAGATTATAAACTTATTCCAAAAATTGGCGTTTATGTTGTTAAGGCAACTGTAAACGGTGAAACTGTTTTTGGCATGATGAATATTGGTTTCAATCCGACTGTTAATGGCGAGAAACAGACCATTGAAGTGCATTTGTTTAATTTTGACAAAGACATTTACGATCAAAATATTGAAGTTTCGTTATTGCATTACATTCGCGAAGAGCAAAAATTCAGTTCAGTAGACGCATTAAAAGAACAGCTTAATCAAGATAGAATTGAATCTCTTGATTTTATAAATTCTTCATTAAAAAACCAAACCGCATAGTTTTTCCTGTTTTTAAATCATCGTAGTTATTTTTTTAGTAAATTTGATAGACCACTGTTTTTCAAATATTTACTATTAACTTCTAAAAAATAACCACTATGAAATTACCTAAAGAAATTACCAACGGTTTTTTGATTTTCCTCGGAATTGGCATTTATTTTTTATTAATGAATGTACTAGGTTTAGCAGATTTGTTTTATTTGAGAACACTCAACGTTTTCATTATATTCTACGGTGTTAATAGGACCATGCAAATGAATTTTCATGAGGGAGAAACCGATTTTCTATCAAACGCTATTTCTGCGATGACAACTTCTGTGGTTGGTGTATGTATGAGTGTTTTTGGTTTATTGGTTTACAGTTACGCCCGAGGCGGAGATGCATATGTAAGAGGTCTCTCTGAAACTTTTATGTTCGGCGGAAATCCATCAGTTCCAACTTACTGTATTTGCCTATTATTTGAAGGGCTTGCCTCTTCTGTAATTGTTACTTTGATGATGATGCTGTATTGGAACAACAAATATGCAGCCGATTAACTTTAAAAATCCTTACAATAAATTTTAAAGAAATACCTTTCTAAATAATGCTTTTTGAGCATCGATCCGATCAATTTTTTAGTCGAAAGAGAGCTAAAATCTCGAGAAATATTTTTAAATTGCTTATAGCAGAGAGTTATAAGCAATTTTTTTATTTATAAAAATGAAGTTAAAACAAATTGAAAGGGTAAAAAAAATCTCAAGAGAGGATTTTGTTTCCCAATATGTAAAAAAACAAATTCCTGTTGTTATTGAAGAATTGACCGAAGACTGGCCAGCTTATAGCAAATGGAAATTATCTTATATGAAAGAAATAGCAGGAGATTCGGTCGTTCCCTTGTACGATGATAGACCTGTAAATCATGAAGACGGATTCAACGAGGCGCACACTACAATGAAAATGAGTGATTATATCGACTTATTGGAAGAAAAGCCTACCAATTACCGTATATTTCTTTACAATTTAATGAAAGAAGTTCCTTCATTAAAGAATGACTTCTTATGGCCCGATATTGGCTTAAAACTAGTCAAGCAAATGCCGATGTTATTTTTTGGAGGAGAAAATTCGAAAGTTTTTATGCATTACGATATTGACTATTCTAATATTCTTCATTTTCATTTTCATGGAGAAAAACAATGTATGATTTTCCCCCCAAGTCAGTCAAAATTCATGTACAAGGTACCTCATGCCTTAATTTCAAGAGAAGATATTGATTTTGATAATCCGGATTATGAAAAATTTCCAGCACTCAAAAATGCCGAAGGGTATATTACCAATCTAAAACACGGCGAAATGCTTTATATGCCTGAGGGATATTGGCATTATATGAAATATCTAACGCCTGGATTTTCGATGAGCTTAAGATCGTTTCCAAAAAATATTGTCAATTTATCTAAAGCGGCATACAATGTATTTATCATGCGTCATTTTGATATTATGATGCGAAAAATTCAAGGCCAGAAATGGATCGATTATAAAAACGAAAAGGCAATTACCAATACACACGAAAATTTACAGCGTAGTGCTTAATAAAAATAAAAAAGCAGTTGAGTTTTAAATTCTCAACCGCTTTTTATTTTACTGAAATACTATTTTTTTCGTTATCGTTTTACCGCTGTCCAGAGTTACTTTAACTAACAAAACTTGCGGTCCTGATTGGAAATTTGTCACAATCCATTCCCGATTTCCAATTTCCTTTTTACGATATAGCAATTTTCCTCCCGTATCATAAATTGCCGCTTCTTCAAGATTTTCCTGCTCCGAAATAGACTGTAGTTTAATGTTTTTGTCTTTCACTGAAACAAAAATTTTCTGATCTTGATTTTCAAAATCCTCATTCCCTAATGTTTTATCGTCATCTGAACTTGTATATCGCAATACAAACCGATTAAGAAATGTTCCTGGCGCTGAGGTAAAAGTATAACCTCCTGTTTTTAAGTTATGAATAGTATTGGTCAAATTGTCTTGCAGATAAATATTCTGATTACTTAAATCTCCGTCGGCACGATCTATTGCAATGGTAAAATTACCTTCTGGAATAGTCGACTTATAACCTAACGGAATGGTGTCTGTTACAACAAAAGGCACTGCGCGTCCTTGAATGACCAATTTTTTTCCATCATTAACACTATAAAAATCAACATATGGGTTTGCATTCATTGTAGTTGCATCATAACTATTATCCCAAGAGTTGGTTGCACCAGTTACATAACCAATAAGCAATTGCTTAAAAGCCGCTTCTGTATTTGTTAAATTTAACCACACACGATGTTTTTCTATAATCGCTGAAGAAGATGCTTTATAAAATTGACTATTAAGATTTGGTACACGCATAGAATTGGTAAAGACAACGCGCTCTCCTGTCAACGATTTGGCAAAAAAACCTTGCCCTGCAGCAATATATCCTGCAGGTGTGGATTGATTTCCTGGAGTTGGCGCTGGAGTCCCTTCCATTTGTCCTACTTCTGTTTCTCCAGACAAATTGTAATAAGCAAAATCACTGCTAGTATAAGCAAAAGTATTCGTGCCTGGAATTATAATAGGAAGACTATTATGGGTCCAAAAGTACAATGTTCCATAAAGACGAGCTGAATTATCAGCAATAAATTCATCAGCATAAATCGCCGAAGGATACGGATTTCCCAAAAAGGTTAAATTTTCAGCAACTGCTTCTGGTCCCAAAATTGTTCCGTTATTTGGCACCCCTTTAAACTCCCCTCCAAAAATCTGAGTAGAGTTTAAATCGTAGAATTGAGGTGCTCTAATACTATAACCATTTCCTTTTACCATTTCTTCTGCTCCACTACCAATTACTATCCATTTCTGATTTACCGGATTGAATTTATGAAATTTATCTCCAAGCGTATTAGGTGACAAATCATACAAAGTGAATACTGGATCACGGGTAACAGGCGAAGACCAATAGGTTACATCGTAACGTCTTACCGGAGTTGTATTTCTTTTATAAATAATATTTCCCGTGTTGGATACATCCGCAATTTGAACTAAGCTTGAATTATTTTCAAAAATCAGAACTCCATTACCAAGTACATTTACTTCATTTGTTACGGTTATAGTATTAGTTCCATTTACAATTAAAGATCCATTGTTTTGAATCGTTAACCTACTGGCAAAAAAACTTGCGTTTGTACCAGAAATAACTGGATCAACACCAACGTCTGGAATGTCTATACAATCTGTAGCAATTGGAACTCCTGTAGGTGTCCAATTGGCAGGATTTCCCCAATTGGCGTTAGCACTACCATTCCATACTTTTGTAACAGAAGCATTTATTGTAATTTGTGTTCCTAGCGATTCACAGCCTGTTGCACTATTTTTCACTTGCACATTGTAAAGTCCAGAAGATAAACCAATAAATATTCCTGTAGAGTTACTAAAATCTACTCCATCTATACTGTAAGTATATCCAGTACCAGAAGCTGGTGAAGTAACCGTAATGATTCCTGTATTGTTTACACAAGTTGGCTGTTGAGTCGCTGAAGCTGTTGGTGCAACTGGAAGCGGGTTAACTGTCACTGTAAAATTATTTGGAGCAGACAAACAGCCGTTTGCGTTCTTTACTGTTAAGGTTCCTGTATAAGTCCCCGCGGTTGTACCAGCAGGAATTGCAATATTGATTGGACTTGCTGTTAATGCTGCATCTGTAACTGGCACAAAACTATTTGCTGGACTCGCGTTCCAAGTTATGCTATATGTCGTCGGTGAATTTGTTACCGCATTGTAACTTAAATTTGTATTCTGAGCCGCATTATTAAAACATACCGCACCAGCAGTCCCCAAAGTAATTGTTGGAAGCGGATTTACCGTTACCGCAAAATTATTGCCAGAAGAAATACAGCCATTAGCATTTTTAACCGTTAAAGTTCCTGTGTAAGTATCAGCAGTTGTACCAGCAGGAATTGCTATATTGATTGGACTTCCTGTTAATGCTGCCTCTGTAACTGGTACAAAACTATTTGTTGGGCTAGCATTCCAAGTTATGCTATATGTCGTTGGTGAATTGCTTACGGCGCCATAAGGTAATAACGTATTCTGCGCACTCGTGCTTGTGCATACTGCAGTGGCTGTTCCTAATGTTATCGTCGGTAAAGGATTTACAGTTACTGTAAAATTGTTTGCTGAAGAAACACAGCCATTGGCATTTCTTACTGTTAAAACTCCTGTATATGCTCCCGCTGGAGTTCCAGCAGGAACTGCAATATTAATTGGACTTGCCGGTAACGCTACGTTTGTTACTGCCGCAAAACTATTTGCTGGACTGGCATTCCAAGTTATACTGTAGGTGGTTGGAGAATTGGTTACAGCTGTATAGGGCAATGCTGTGTTTTGGGCATTTGTACTTGTACATACTGCTGCGGCCGTCCCTAATGTTATGGTCGGCAAAGGATTTACAGTCACCATAAAATTGTTTGCTGAAGAAACACAGCCATTGGCATTTCTTACCGTTAAAATTCCTGTATATGCTCCCGCTGGAGTTCCAGCAGGAACTGCAATATTAATTGGACTAGCAGGTAAAGCCACATTTGTAATTGCTACAAAGCTATTTGCTGGACTGGCATTCCAAGTTATACTGTACATGGTTGGTGAATTCGTTACAGCTGTATAGGGCAATGCTGTGTTTTGGGCATTTGCACTTGTGCATACCGAAGCTGCCGTTCCTAATGTTATGGTCGGTAAAGGATTTACAGTCACCGTAAAATTGTTTGCTGCAGACACACATCCATTCGCATTCCTTACTGTTAATGTTCCTGAATATGTTCCAACAGCTGTTCCAGCAGGAACTGTAATACTAATTGGACTTGCTGTTAGTGCAGCATTTGTAACTGTCGCAAAACTATTTGCTGGACTGGCATTCCAAGTTATACTGTATGTAGTTGGTGAATTCGTTGCGGCGCTATAACTCAGGCTTGCGGTTTGCGATGACGCATTAAAACACACTGCCGCAGTACCGAGTGTAATAGTTGGAAGCGGATTTACAGTAATGGTAAAATTATTGCCAGAAGACACACAGCCATTTGCATTTCGTACTGTTAAAGTTCCCGTGTATGTTCCCGCTGCCGTTCCCGCAGGAATAGAAATATTGATCGGACTAGCAGGTAAAGCCACATTTGTAATTGCTACAAAGCTATTCACAGGTGATGCATTCCAAGTTATGCTGTAAGTTGTTGGAGAGTTTGCAACAGCAGTATAAGGCAATGTTGTACTTTGCGCACTTGAACTTACGCACACTGCTGTAGTCGCACCTAATGTTATGGTCGGTAACGGATTCACAGTTATGGTGAAATTACTTGGTGCAGCAGATACGCATCCAGCAGCATTTCGTACTGTTAGCGATCCTGTGTAAGTGCCTGGAGCTGTTCCTGCCGGAACTGCAATAGTGACTGGACTGGCTGTTAATGCAGCATTTGTAACTGGCAAAAAACTATTTGTAGGGCTGGCATTCCATGTAATACTATAGTTTGTTGGATCATTAGTTACTGCAGTATAAGGTAATGTTACATTTTGAAGACTTGCGCTTGCGCATACAGGTGTAACTGTTCCTAAAGTTATCGTTGGTAAAGCACTCACTATTATATTCACAACATTATTTGCAGTAAGAGTAGAAACACAATCTACCGAAGTCAAAGAAGTAACCGTAATAGTACTATTCCCTAAAGAATTCAATCCTGTTGCAGTAAAACTTCCAGATCCTGCGGTTGTAACCACCATATTTGCTGTTAGTCCTACCGCATTTGGCCGACTTGTATTATATCTTACCGTATATGTACCAACGGGAAGACTTGCTGCTGTACCTGTTAACTGTACTTGTGTAGTTGTTCCTGTACAAACATTTGGGGCCGATATACCGGTTAAACTATATGTTTTACAAGTATAAGTAATATTAACATGCCCTCTTGCACCACTTCCTCCATTTCTTAATGCATTAGCGCTCATCGCTCCTCCACCGCCTCCGCCATAAGTTGAACCATTAGTCCCTGTCAAGTCTGTTAATATTACGGCGCTCTGCGAAGGCCCACCAGCTCCTCCACCTGAACCAAAATTAGCTCCATTACCACCTGCGCCTGTAGATGCAAATGCGCTTAATGCTGAATTACTACCATTTGTGCCATTTCCTCCCGTTCCTGTTGCTAAATTCCCAACTCCAACACCGCCATTTCCTCCGGTTGGATTAGAGGTCGTTGCAATATTAGCATTACCACCGAAACCACCAGGCGCATTAAAAGAACCTGTAAATCCTGTTATGTATGAAGCTCCTCCTGATGCTCCATCACTAGTTCCTCCTGCGGTAGCTGGTCCAACTACAACGTTCAAACTTGACAATCCTGTTGTTGTGATTGTTCCTCTTGCATAAGCACCGCCGCCGCCGCCGCCGCCACTTCTTCCGACTAATGGAGTCACCCTTGCAGCACCTCCAGCACCTCCGGCACCCCAAGCTTCAACAGTAACAACATCAATACCAGCAGGTAAGAGAAAAGAAGGATCGCTAACAGCAACTGAACGTGTTATAATTTGTGCTTTTAAAGCTGTATGGGAAAATAGTAAAATTAAAACAACAAGGATTTTAGAACTCCAGCCAAATTTTAGCTGTTTTTCAATATAAGTTACTAAAGTTGAAAAGCTGAAGAAATTCAGCATTATAAGTAAATCTTTTTTCATCTTGTGGCATTTTAGTAATTGAAAAATAAATTCAAACTCAAACAAGATTAATTGTAAGATTGGAAGGCCGGTAGTTTTTAGAATACCGAAAAACAGGACGTATTTTTATATCGAATTAAAAAGCATTCCAATTTTTTACAATCAACTAAGGCAGATAAAAGACTTTATTTAAATGTTTTTTTAAGAAAAGTTTAATTTAAAAAGGCTTATAAGAGAGTATTTAATCGATTTAAAACGCATTTAATCGATTAAACTTAACTACAAGGTACGATTTTATTTACACTGAAATTCATAACGTAGTATTAAACCCATAATTTTAACACCTGAAATTCCAAAATCACAAAAAATAAGAAAAAACTGTTAAAATAAAAAATAACAACACATAACATGTTGATTTATAAATAATTAAATAAATAGAATTATGATTACCGTTGCTGATTAGCTAGCTTTTAAAAAATGGCCTTTTTAGAAGTTGATTTTCCATCTTGAAAAACAACTTTTACGACAAAAACCTCGTGTGAAGTGTGCAGGTCTTCAATAACTGCTTTTTTACTTTCAAGCTTATCTTTTTTGTATAACTGATTCCCAGAAATATCAAAAATTATAACCTCTTTTATATTCTCTCTAAAAGATTCAACATTTATGATATGATTTCTAACAGATATTAAAATGCCATTAGAATTGTCTTCAAATTTTTTTTCCCCTAAAGTTTTATTAGTGTAAATTATTGAGAAGCGATTATTAAAAGTTCCCGCTTCAGAATCAAACTTATACGGACTTTCAGAGAGATTATGGTATTTATCTAATATTTTATCTACTAGAAAAATATTAATATCTTGAAACAAATTATCTTGATGGTCAATCTCTATATTCAAAGTTGCCTTTACGTCTGTTTTATATCCCAATTTAATCATGTCGCTTTCTTCCAACGGCATCGCTTTTCCTTGAATTACCAATTTTTTATTTTCTAAAATGCTATAAAAATCAATCTCTTGACTTGAGCTGAATGCCAGTGCGTCATAATAATCTAATGAATCGGAAGCCTCTTTGGCATAACCTAGCAAAATCTGTTTTAGTGCACCATTGCCGTTATGGAGATTAAGCCAGAATCGAAGTTTTTCATCTTCCATTTCAGTATAAGAGTTTTTACTTGGCTTAAAAAAAGCACTGTTGCCAGCTCTAATCCTCATACTATTATTAAATTCTACAAGACCTTCTGAATTACTCTTTATAAAAAATCCTTGCCCTGAAGCTATAGTGCCGTCTGGAATAGTACTGTAATCTGAATTTAGGGAAGAAGTTATTCCAACGCCTCCTAAAAGATTATATGCGACACAATCAGTTGCCGAATATTTACCATTAGATGGTGGTGTAGCATGTGTCCAAAAATAAAGGGCGCCCTTTATTTTAGAAGCGTTTGCTTTTATAAAAAGATCTGCACTTATAGCAGACGGATATGGATTTCCAATCAAATAGCCAGCATCTTTAACTTTAAGTTCAGCTTCAATTTTTCCATTATTTGGTATTCCCTTAAAAACACCTTCAAACACTTCTCGTTCTGTAAGGGAATAATATTGCGGAGTCCTAATACAGTAACCTTGCCCGGGAATCATATTCATAGTTCCGTTGTAATTTATATTCCAACCAGAAATTGGATCTTGCCAGTAATATTTATCTCCAAGAGTATAAGGAGAAAAATCAAACATTTTTTGCTCATCAACAGGCGAAGACCAATACGTCATATCATAACGAATTACTGGTTTTGTTTTTCTTATTAAATGAATAATTCCAGTATTTACCATATCATCATCTGATTGATATAAACTTGCTGAATCTTCTAAGATTAAAGTTCCAGAACCAGTGTATGCAAATTCTATTGCTAGAGTATTATTCTCCAATAAAGTGACAGTCTTACCTTGGTCAATGTTACATCCACAAACAGCAGTGGTGGTCAATCGCGGAAAATTTTCTTTAAAATATACATCTTTTCCTGCTGAAGGTGGTCCATTTGTCCAAGAAACGCCATTCCAAACTGTAGTATTTATACAAAGCTTTAAACGAGCAATTCTGTGTTTTGAAATACCTGCAACGGAATTAAAATTACCTCCAATTAGTAATTTATAATCCTCCGAAAATTTCATATCGAAAAGCGTATTATTTAATGGTGCAGTAAACGAATCATCAAAAGCTCCTGACGACATCAATCTAATAAGCCTTAAAGATCCTGTACCTTTATAAGTTCCCGAAAAAGAACCTCCTACCAAAATCCTATCATCGGGCTGCACCAAAATAGATCGAACATCACCTTTGCTAAAACCTGCTCCAGAATCAAATGTTGTATCAAGACTTCCGTTATTGTTTAAGCGTAAAATTCTTTTTTCAGAGATATCATCAAAGCTTAAAAATGATCCTCCCACAACGATCTTCCCATCTGATTGTAGCGCGATAGCATATACGTTCTTATCAAACCCTTTTTGGATATCAAAACTCGAATCAATACTTCCATCAATATTTAAACGAACTAAACCCGAATAAGGTTTTTCATTAAATTTTTTAAAACGTCCTCCCAAAAGAATTTTCCCATCAGGCTGTATTAGTACCACTTCAACAATTCCATCGGCACCAGAACCAATATTGAAATCATTGTCTTTGGTTCCGTCTGGAAGAAGTCTAATAATTCTATTGCTATTTAAACTTGATCCGTTGTATTTTGTAAATGCACCTGTGGCAATTATTTTTTGATCAGGCTGAATCGCAAGAGTATAAACCTGTGCATTAAATCGATCTCCATTACCAAAAGAATCATCAATTTCTCCATTAGGTAAAATCCTAACAATCCTATTGCTAATTACATCATTGTATTTCGTAAAATTACCCCCAACAACTACTTTCCCATCGGCTTGTAGTACTATTGTTTTTATTACATTATTTGCTCCCGAATTTCCAGCATTGAAAGATGCATCCATAGAACCATCCTCTAAAAGACATGTTATTTTGGAAACCAATCTTCCATTAAATTTATTAAAATTGCCACCAACAATTGTTTTTTGACTCGGAAGAGGCAATACGCTAAAAACAGAGTTATCAAAACCAATTCCCGAAGACAAATAAGCAATATCATGTTCTCCTTCACTGTCAATTTTAGCTAACCGACCCTGATTTTGCCCATCAAAAACAGAAAAAGTACCTCCAATAAACCAAGATCCTTCATCATCAAATTCTAGAGCTAATACGGAAGCTGAAGCTGGTCCTGATCCAATATCAAAATCTGATTTTAGTGTTCCGTCATTATTTAGAAAAACAACTCTATTAACCTCAATATTATTATAAAAACCTGTAAAAGATCCGCCTACCATCAAATCTCCTTGTGAGTCAATTTTAATTGTCTGAACACCTTCTTTGCTAAAACCTGTCCCTGTTACAAAACTTTCATCCTTTGTTCCATCAGTATTCAAGCGAATAATACGATTAGCAGAAAGATCGTTAAAAGCTGTAAAATTACCCCCTATTATCATTTTGCCATCAGACTGTACTGCGATCGCATTGATATCATCATTAAAACCATTTTCGCTTTTAAAAGTAGAATCGAGACTTCCGTTACTATTTAAACGGATAATTCTATATGCTGGATTTTCATTAAACGTATTAAAATTTCCTGTAAGAATTATTTTTTCATCTGCAGTAATCTTAACATGAGTAATATTTAATGCCGAACCCTTTCCAGTCAAAAAAGAAGAATCGAGTGCACCATTGGGAAGCAAACGTGCAACGCGATTTACCGTAGTATTGGCATATTTAGTAAAACTTCCGACAATTATTATTTTACCATCAGACTGCATTGCAATATCGTATACAATTCCTGTTGTCGCTCCTATTGTAGTGTTGAAAGTAGTGTCGTGAGTACCATCTGGATTTAAGCGGATAAGTCTCCCAACGTTAATCCCGTTATACATGGTAAAACTTCCACCCAAAATAATTTTACCGTCTGCTTGTAAATAGGATGCATAGATTTTTCCATTAAAACCGTTGCCGGTATTAAAGTTTTCATCGACTGTTCCATTGGGTGTCAAACATGTAAGATAAGAAACTGGAAATCCATTTAAACTGAGGTAATCACCTCCAACAATCAGATTCCCGCTTTTTTGCAAAAGAAGGGTTCTTACTGCCCCATTAAAACCATCTCCGATTTGGCCATTATCCAATACATTAAAAGTGGCATCTACTTTTCCCTGCTGCGCTAGAAGATTTGAGCAAGGAATAAAAAGAAGTAAAATCAGATAATAAAGTAAATTTCTAATCAAAATAATATAATTAAAGTTAATCTTGTAAGAATTAATTTAAAATTATAAAGTTGGATTGAAGTCTACAATACCAAGATTTAGGGATTTTTAGTCCATAAAAAAAGTCCATTCTTTTTACAGAATGGACTTCTTATTATCTCGGATTTTTACTTAATTATAAATTAGAAAAAATAACTTTCTTAGTAAAAGTATGTCCGTTTTCTAAAGTTATTTTTACCAGTATAACCTGATCAGAAGAATGTAAATTTGTGGTTTGCAATTCTGAAGCATTCACTTTATCATTACTATATAATAACTGTGCTCCAACATTATAAATATTTACCTCTTTTATCGTTTCTTTTGACGAAGTAATTTTTACAGCTTTGTCTTTTACCGAAACTAAAACTGTATTCTCAAGATTTTCAAAATCACCTGTTCCTAATGTTTTATTGGTATAACGAAGAGCAAAACGAGTAGTATTGGTTCCCGCTGCACTAAAGAAAGTATAATTTTCTTTTCTTAAATCAATTATTTTTCCAGTTGCTTTATCTTCTAAATAAATTTCCTGAGTATCAAAAAATCCGTCTGCGTGGTCAATAGAAATCGTAAAATTACGATCACCAGTAGCATCAACCGTACTTTTATATCCTAAAGGAATTACTTCTGTATTATCAAAAGGAAGGGCGCGTCCTTGAATAGTTAATCTTTTAGATTCGTTAATACTATAAAAATCAACAGAAGAGTTGCTATTCATTGTGGTAGCGTCATAACTCAAATCATTACTATTTGTTGCTCCATCGATATAACCAATCAACATCTGTTTGAAAGCACCTTGCGTATTTGCAATATTCAGCCAAAGACGATTTTTCTGAATTTTACTTGTTTTAGCTGTTTTATAAAATTGAGTATTCTCTGAACTTCCTCTGCGAAGATCATTATTAAAGTAAATTTCAGATACAGTTGGTGATGCAAAAAAACTTTGACCTGCTGCAATATTACCATTAAATTCATCTGCAGGATTGACAGGATCATTATTTACTCTTGTTGTTCCTACTCCATTATAAACAATAAAATCTGAACTTAAATATTTATAAGTATTAGTTCCTGGAGCAATTTGCGGAGGCTGATTATGTGTCCATAAATATATAGAACCTAAAACATCTTTATTAGTATTCAGAATTAACTCTTCAGCATCTACTGCAGAAGGATAAGGGTTACCTATCAAGTTCAATTTATTTGGTACTGTGGTAACAGTCACATCTCCATTGTTCGGCACTCCAACAAATACACCTTCAAATGTACTAGGAGTCACTAAATCAAAATTCTGTGGAGCTCTTATACTGTAACCCTTCCCTACTTCCATAAATTCCTCACCATCAATACTATAAATCCATTTTGTATTATTAGCATCCCAGTAATGATATTTATCATACAAAGTATTTGGAGAAAAATTACGCATTTTAAAATCTGCCTTAATTAACGGCGTCGCCCAGTAGACCACATCATAACGAGTCAAACTGACCTGTCTTTTGTAAAAAACATTACCAGAATTTACGGCATTTTCACCTTGTAATAAACTTGAACCACTTTCAAATGATAAATTACCATTACTTGTTATACCATTGGTAACAGTCAAAGTCATATTAGATGGAATTATAACTTGATCTGTACCTGGAACCGTGATTTCTAAAGAACATACAGTCAAATTTACCGTAGCTACTGAAAAAGGCTGGCTTGGCGTAACCGAAGAGATTCTAGCGGTTTTATTTCCTGTTAGATCATCTTTTGGATTACCGTTTGACCATCCTGAACCGTTCCATATTGTAATAGATCTGAGATCTGATATGGTAACATCTGCTGTGCTTGAAATACAAGATGAGCTATTATTTGTAACCGTGAAATGATATGTTCCTGCTTCTAAATTTTCAATAGTCAGTGTCGTTTCATTAGTTACACGACTATACGAATGCGATCCCATCTGACCTGTTTGATTAACTGTCCAGTCTGCTGATGGCAAACCAGTGAGTGTAATGGTTCCTGAATTACCACAAGATACATTGGTATGTGAAGTTGATGGAGCCGTAGGTATTGGGTTTACAGTAACAGTAAGTGTAAAAGGAACGCCTGTACAAGATCCTGTTATTGGCGTTACGGTATAAGTCGCCGTTTGAGCAGTTGTTGTACTATTTGTTAATCTGCCTGTTATGTTAGATACTGCAATAGTATTTGCTGCTGCTCCTAACATCCCACCTGTAACAAGTGGCATAGTCCATGTATAAGTAGTGTTATTTGGTACTGTCCCATTTGTAACATTTACTGGTGTAACAGAAAAAGCTACTCCTGTACATGCATTACTTGTCATTGTATTAATTGTCGCTGATGTTACATCAACCATAACTGGTGTTGAATAAACTGTCGCACCACCACAACTTGCTGCAACACGATAATATGTTTTTACCGTTTGAGTAGTTGTAAATGTTGATTTAGAATTTGCAGTATCTAAATAGTATATATTAACATTGTCAATAACATGATAATCATTTACATCTCCTGTACGGCCTGAAAATTTGAATTTCCAATTTGATTTATCAGAAGACAAGTAGGCCGCAGGTAAGGCCAGGTTAGCCACAACAACATTCCCTCCTATAGTAAGAGTTAAATATCCTTTATCACTAACACTCATAACAACATTTCTGAGTGAACTTGTTCTTAGATTAAATGGTGCATTTATAGCACTATTAAAAATGCTGCTTCCATTGTATGTAATTCTAACTCGGCTACCTGCCTCAACCCCTTCATTGTCATAAGTATCAAGTTGCAAAACAATTCCCGAACCTTCACCACTTTCTCCTCCACCAATATTATTCGCAATGTTTGAAGCATAACTTAAACTAATACCATCAGCACCATTACCTCCATAAATTTTATAATCGAAAGATGCCGAAAATGTATTAATATTTGTCCCTGGTGTTTTTTGAATTACAAAACCTCCAGTATAACCAGTACCTAGTGTTGTCAAAAATAGCTCCCCACCAGATATAGAAGTGTTATTACCGTAAAGACTGATCTCTCCTACATTAGTATTCGCTGATTGATTTGTTGCAAAAGCACTACTAAAAAAAGCTGTTGGAGTAGGTGTTGCACTTGTCCAAGGAGCATTGCCGTCAGGAGAAGTTTGCCAAACGTAAGATGTACCTTCAGCCATTGTATTTTGCAATGATAAAGTAAAAGGCGCATTAGGACAAACTGTCGCAGCAGTAGTTAATGTATTGCCAGGAGCATTTCCTACACAAGCTTCTAAAATAGTAATATTATAATCCTGAATCTGTCCAGTACTTCCAGATATTGCACAAGAATTAGTATTATAATCAGTAGTACGACGGCTCATAATTCTCATTTTGGTTAATCCTGCCGTTGCGCCAGCAGGAATCTGCAGATAGATAGAAGTTGCTTTTGCATCAGTTCCGTTAGAATTATTTATTGTTCCTATTTTGTGAGGTCCTTCATCTGTGTCTGCAAAATCGCCATCTCCATTCCAATCAAAAAAAGCAGTGTAATAACTGTTAACACCGCCATTGGTATTTCCTTTTACTGTTAATTCGTAATATTGTCCCTTTGACACATTAGCTGCTGGCACATTTGAATAGTAAATATAAGGTGCTGTAGACGAAGCTGAAGTTGCATTATTGATCGAGCCAAATAGAACATTAGTAATGGCTGTAACTGATGAAAAAGTTGTACAAGCACTAGATCCAACATTTATTTGACCTGTAGTTGCTGTAAAATAAAGATCATCTTTATTTTGTGCTGAAGAACTTGAGCTACCCCAAGAAGTTGGAGCAACTTGATTTCCGTTTAGAGTTAGAGTACTTGCGCTATGTGTTACTGTTCCTAAATCTGCCTTTACTCCCGAATTTACAACCAGAGCCCCTGTTATAGAAGTTGTCCCCGTAAAGCTTTTTGTGCCACTTCCAGACAATGTCAGATTATAAAAATTTGAAGTATTGAAAGATTGTATTCCTGAACCATTCAGTGTTACTGTTCCTGATCTTGGAATAAAAGTTCCGTTATTCGTAAAACTGGCTCCTATATTAAGCGCATAACTATTTGTTGATACATCTAATGTACTTCCTAATCCTATACTTAAACTACTATTTATTGTAGTATTAGCACTTAATGATTTAGTATTTGTCCCAGAGACTTCTAGATTATTATAAGTTGCTGATTTTATAGTTTGATTAATAGATCCATTATAATTTACTACATTTCCTGAAGCTGTTGCTGTAAGCGTCGGATTAATAACAGTCCCTCCATAATTTAACGTAGCATTCGTAGAATTTATAAAAGTTGCCCCTCCAGCTAATGAACTAGAAACTGTAAGAACCCCTAAATTTGTTAAATTTTGGCTTATTGAGATATTGGGAATTGATAATGTTCCACTTATTGATTGAATATTATTTGTAAAAGTATGAGAACCTGTTCCTGCATTAAATGTTCCACTGTTTGTAATTCCCCTTCTAAAATTTATTGCAGAATTACCAGTATTATTCCATATACCACCTAGATTTATAGTCACTAATTCATAATAACTTTTTGTACCTGCTGTACTATTATGTATCAAAGTTCCTGCAATAGTCGTTGTACCATCAACTCTAAAATCGTATCCCCCAACAATTAATGTTCCTCCTGCTTCAACAGTTATATTATTAAGCCTTTCATTAGCATTAACAGTAATAGTATGCCCATTTTGGATTATGAAATTATCTCCATTAGCAAGATTAGAATTATTTGTTGGATTTCCATTTCGATTAACTGACCAAGTTCCATTAATAGCAAAGAAACCAGTAGTCACTCTAGAATAATAAGTCACCGCATGAGCAAAAGAAACCACAAAAAACATCCCTACACAAAGCAATAAACTTGGTGTACACAATCTTTTAGATATAGATTTAGAGGAAATGAAGAATAAAAACGAGTAAAGTAATTTTCTCATCATATAACAGTAGGTATTTGTTTTAAATTTGTTTTTGGTTTGCTTAAAGCAAAAAAGGCATTTCTTCCAAAAAAAACATTAGTTCTTTTGGTAAATCTCTGAATCTTAAAATGTTAAATTTTGGGCTTTTAGCCAAAATCTAAAATTGTTAAAATTCCGTACAAAAATATTTAAATTAGCCTAATACACAAGGTTATAATTTATTTCTTTTTGAAAAATATTAACAAATTTCAGAATTATTTTATAACTAATTGAGCATAACTGAATTTAAACGTTAAAACGCATGAAAAACCCGACGAACAGCACTTTTACCATCAAAGAAGCTTTACAAAAGTTAGAGCATTTTTGTGCTTATCAAGAGCGCTGTCATAACGAAGTTGTTGATAAATTATATAGCCTAAAAATGACTCGTGACGAAATCGACTATATTGTGGTTCAACTTATTGAGGGGAATTTTTTAAACGAAACGCGTTTTGCGTGCAGCTTCGCCCGAGGCAAACACAGAATAAAACATTGGGGGAAAATTAGGATTACAAATGAGCTAAAAATGAGAAATATTTCATCAGCCAATATTTCTTTGGCTTTGAAAGAAATTTCAGCGGAAGAATATTTTGAAACTTTTGAAAACTTGGCTGAAAGATCTTGGAATAGTATTTCAGAAACTAATCTTCTCAAAAAACGTAAAAAATTTTGCGACTATATGCTTCGCAGAGGTTTTGAAAGTAATTTGGTTTATGAAAAAGTAAAAGAATTGGAAGAAAATTAGATTTCCTTTCTTCCCCCCAAAATGACCAATTTCTATCCCTTTTGTAGAATTTTAAATCCGGTTGCAAACTCCATTAAACCAGTGTCAAAACCAACACAACTTCAAGTTATAAAATATTCCATTTTTGAAGAATTTATAGCAAACCTGACGTTTTTCAGTCTAAAAACGCAAAAAACATCCTCAAAAATCTTAATATTTTACGATTATTCTTATAATATTTTTTAACATTTTATAAGAATATTTATCGAACATTAAAATTCTTAATGTAGTTCATCGACTATTTCAACAATTCATCGATTAAATAGCGGTTCGCAAAACCCTAACAATTTCCAGCACGTAGATGTATCTATCTTTGCCGCGGTTCGAAAGTCCTATGCCAGCATAACAAACTGATAGAAAACATTTAACATGAAAAAAACTTTACTTTTATTTTTACTGTTGCCTTTTTTTGGATTTGCACAAACTGATTTAGTGCGATGGAATGCCGCGACTTCATCTCGCTACACACCTGCCGTAGTTGCAAATGTCACTCCATTAGATATTACGACAAATGGAGGGGTTAACATTACCTATATCTCAAATAATAGTGAATCAACATTTTTTCAGACAGGAAACTGGCCCGTTCCGCAGCAAATCGGGAGCGCCTACGATGTCAATAAGTACATACAATTTAGAATTAAACCAGCTGACAAATATAAAATTGATGTAAATACTTTTACGTTTCAATGTCGATCTGGATCGGGAAAATTTAAAGTTAGATATTCAAAAAATGCTAATTTCGAAACTGGAGTCAAAGATTTAATTTTAGAAACTACGACACCTGGCAATTGGACAACGTACACTACTACGTTATCTCCTGATTTTAATCCTGTTCTTGAAAATGAGTATATTTACATTAGAATTTATTCTTATAGCACTAATAACACTTTCGAAATAAAAACGGGGACTCTCGCGACAAATGTTATTCCTGTAATCAATGGTTCTGTTAGTCCATATGATTCTTCAAAAATAATGGCAGTTAAGGATTTTACAGACACCAAAATTAACGTGGCTGCAAATATCAATTTACTTGCCAACGACATTCAAAAACAAAATGTTACAACCTTAACTTTATCGACTCCTCCAAATGCATTAGAAGGAACCGCAATAATAAATCCTGACAAAAGCATAACATTTAATCCTGCTAAAGATTTTGTTGGAACATCAACATTTAGCTACACTATTTCTAACGGAACTGAAACTTCTACCTCTACTGTGAAAGTGACAGTCTCAAACAATCCAGATAACGTGCTTTCACTTTGGAATGGAGCAGGGGATAGCTTTAATCCAGTTACAAATAGTTACGTTAATCCAAATTCACCAGTAACTTCAGTTGGTGCGACTTTAAAATATACTTTTTACAATACAGATAACGCATTTTTCGAAACTGGTAACTGGCCAAGACCAAACCAAAATGGAGGAATGGAAGATCTTGGAAAATATGTACAGTTTAAAATAAACCCTGATTCCAAGCACAAATTGACTCTTAAACAATTTAATTTCACCTATAGAGCAAATGGGCAAAGATTTTTAGTTAAATATTCTAAAGATCCAAACTTTACTGCTGGAGTATTAACTATGATACCCGATACACCAACAGCATCTAATTGGACATCACTGACCAACAATATTAATCCAAGTGTCAATCCGATATTGCCTAACGAAACTTTATACATCAGAATATATTCTTACAGTAGTAATAATAATTTTGAGATAAAAAACGGAAATGGAAATAGCGAAGGACCAGTTATTACAGGAACTGTAGATGATGTTTATACTCTGACAGCCAATAATGATTATGTTTCGACACCATCAAACAAACCAATCGAGATTGATGTTTTGGCAAATGATGTGGTAGGAAGCACTTATCCTCTAAATTCTATTAGCTTTACACAGCCTTCAAACGGAACTGTAACCATAGATGCTACCAATAAAATTACTTTTACCCCAAATGCGAATTTTACCGGATCTGCAACGTTTACATACACACTTCGCAACACTAATTCTCCTTCAGATTATTCATCTGCAACTGTAATTGTAAATGCGACAGCTCCAGTATGTACAACTCCAGGTGATCAAACTACTTTTGGATCTGATGCATGGATTGGCTATGTATATAAAATGGCAGATAATGCTGCAATGCCTCCAAATGTTTCATATCCAGCTTTACCAAATACAACTATTGCAACCTATATTGGAACTGTAACAGAGAACAAAAACTTTGATAGAAATGTTGGAGATGGCGCTGTTTCTGGTGCAACTACAAATATTCCCTGCGTGACCGCTCCAGCAGAACGTTTCTTTGTAAGATACAAAATGCTGGCAACTATTACCGAAGCTGGTGTATACAGTTTTGATCTTGGAAGTGATGATGGAGTAAGACTTTATATCGATGACGTAGCAACACCGGTAATCTCAAGATGGAACGGTCACGGATATACGGCAGACTATGTTTCGCAAAATTTAAGCGTTGGCACACATAAATTTGTTCTTGAATATTATGAAGATGGAGGAGCCTCAAGGGTTTCTTTCTTCTACGGTCTGCCAAAAGGAAATCCTACTGAATATGGAAATAAAGTGTGGAATGTGTATGGCTATGTCAATAATGACATCACATTAAACAATGTAAGGTATGCGGGTTATTACGTTGACCCTAATTTAAGCCCCGACTCAGCCAATTTTTGGTCAAGAGATAAATCGCCATCTTCTGCAACAATCTGGCAAGGTTCTCAAATACCAGACAACAACTTTACGGTAGTTTACAAACGTAAAGGATTTGATTGCGGACTATATCAATTACGACATGTAAATCATGATGATGCTTATGAACTTTACATTGATGATGTTTTGATCGCTTCTCAAAATGGATGGAACAATGCATCGTTTTTAATCAATAACGGACAACTTTACCCTTTAAATAACAATTCTAGAGTAGAAATACGCCTAAGAGAAGATGGTGGTGATGCCAATCTTGCAATTAACTTTACAAAAACGGATGTTATTTATAACGGAACCGGTACTATTCCGAGCGGCGGTAGTGTTGTTATTAATAATAATACTGTACTGAGCACAGACCTTACTGTTTGTTCTTGTACCATTAATCCAAATATTACACTCACAGTTCCAAAAGATGTTACCCTAACTGTCGACGAAAACATAACTGTTATTGGTTCAGGTAAATTGCTAATTTTAGATGGAGGATCATTGCTTCAAACATCAACAAGTAAAGATCTGTTTACTGGAGGCACAAACACTTTTGAAGCACAGAGAACAATCAATGTCGTTCGTTACGATGTAACATACTGGTCATCACCCGTAGGCAATTTCACAATGCACGATTTATCTCCAGAAACTTTATACGACAAATATCATTATTGGAACCCTGCAACCAACAAATGGCTTTATAGCATTAATGGAATAGAGAAAATGGAAGCAGGAAAAGGATACAGCATTAGAGCGCCCCAACCATATGACCTTACCACTCCCGCAGATTTTACAGCAAAATTTATAGGAAAACCAAACAATGGAGATATCCCAATCTCACTTGTAAGCGGAAATTTGAATTTATTAGGCAATCCATATCCATCTTCTCTTGATGCTGAAAAATTCATTACTGATAATGGAGATATAGGACCTCTATATTTTTGGTCGCATAATACACCGCCGAAGAAGATAGAAGGAACCAACACATATTCTTATGACAGTGCAGATTTTGCTGTTTTTACCTTGACGGGACAGACCCAACCATCCCCAAAAGGGCAAGTTCCTAACGGCTATATTGCTACTGGGCAAGGATTCTTTGTACAGCCAAAAGTAAGCTCTGTTTTATTTACAAACTCCCAAAGAATAAAAGCCAACAACAATGCATTTTTTAAGACAACTGAGAAAACTAGCGGAATAGAAAAAAATCGCTTATGGTTAAATTTAACCAATACAGGAGATGCATTCAAACAGATCCTTATCGGATACGCCACTGGTGCTACTAATGGTCTCGATCATAATTATGACGCTACTACAATGAATAGCAACTCGTACGTTGATTTTTATAGTATTAACGAATCTAAAAGACTAACCGTTCAAGGCCGAGCATTGCCTTTTGACAATACTGATACAGTGCCTCTTGGTTATAAGAGCACCATTGAAGGCGAACTTACAATCTCAATTGACCATGCAGATGGATTCTTTGATACTCAAGAAATTTATTTAGAAGATAAGTTAACAGGTAAAATAATAGATTTACGAAAAGAAAATTATACTTTCAAAACTGCCATTGGAACCTCTACAACTCGTTTCATATTGCGTTACACTAACAAAACATTAGGCACAGATGATTTTGAAAACATAGGAAACAGCGTTTTAGTTGCTGTAAAATCAAAAGTAATAAATCTCACTAGCGGAATTGAAAACATTAAAGAAGTACAGATCTATACTATCGGTGGCCAAACCCTTTATAGCAAAAATAAAATTGAAGCAAAAGAATTAAGAATTGAAAACTTACATTCTAGCAATCAGGTTTTATTGGTAAAAGTAATTTTAGAAAATGGTCACACAGTCACGAAGAAAATCATTTTTAATTAATAGCAAAAACCCATCGTAAAGATGGGTTTCTTGTTTTTATTGTTTATCTAGATTAAAATCTTCTTTCATAATTAAAAAACAAAATCTCTAACCAATTCCAAAACCTCATTAATTTCTTCCTGAGAATTATAACTGTGAATGCAAAAGCGAAGACGCTCCTGACCTTCTGGAACTATTGGAGAAAGTACAGATTGGATATCAAAACCCTTGTCGTGAAGTTGCTGTGTCAGCTTTTTTACATTCTCATTTCCTGGAACAATAGCAGAATGTATGGGTGATTTACTGTGAACAAACATTGGTTTTAATCCCAGCAAATTTTTCTGCTGATTAAAAAACACAATATTTTGACGAAGCTTTTCAATAGCTTCTTTTTCTATTTCCAATTGCTGATAAGCTGTAAAAATTGTGGCAACCGCATGAGGAGATAAAGCAGTAGTATAAATAAAGCTTCTCGCAAAATTGATTAGATAATCTTTAAGACTAATACTTCCTAAAATTGCGGCACCTTGACACCCTAATCCTTTTCCAAAACTTACGATTCGGGCAAAAATTTTATTATGCAATTGCAGATATTGGGCCAGTCCCTCTCCTTTTTCGCCAAAAACACCCAAAGCATGAGCTTCATCGACAACGAGATAACAATTGTACTTTTCTGAAAGCTGTATGAGTTCTTCCAAATTCGGACAATCGCCATCCATAGAAAAAACAGTTTCTGTTACAATGTAAATTGTGGCATCATGAAATTTAAGGATATGGTTTTCTAAATCTTCAATATCGTTGTGAATAAAATGATGCGATCTTGCTCGCGACATTGCAATTCCATCTTTTATTGAAGCATGGCATAATTCATCATACAAAACAACATCATTTTCCTGCGGTACAGCACTAAAAAAACCTAAATTGGCATTGTATCCCGAATTGAAAATTAAAGCCGCTTCTGCCTCATGAAATTCAGCTATATAACTTTCTGCAATTTGATAAAGAGAATGATTTCCTGTAAGCAATCTAGAACCTGTAGCCCCATTTTGAAAAATCTCATTTTCCAATAAATAAGCATGAGTATGTTTGAATAAAGTTTCCGATTTAGAGAACCCGATGTAATCATTAGAAGAAAAATCAATCAGATTATTAAACACAGGCAACTTCTTAAACAAATTATCCTGTTTACAACTTTCTAATTTCCGATTAAGATTTTCTGGCAATTCCATAAAAACAAAGTTAGGCAATTCATTCTATAATAAAATAAACAGCGGATTGTAGTCAACCCGCTGTTTTTCTAAATTTAAATCGCACTAATAAAAGGTGATTGTCTACTGTAATTTGACTTCAACATTTCCTTTACCATAAATTTCGAAATATCCAATGCTGTAATTTTATCTCCTAAACAATCTTCAAGGTTTACCGAGATTTCAGAACTTTCATCAGAAAAAATAATTAATGGAACACGAACTTGTGTCCAATCGACGTCGCTATTTACCAAAAGATCAAAAGTGAATTGTCTGTCTTTTTGAATTTCTGGAAATTTCGTTTTCATCCAGTCGGTTGCCATAATCGTTTTTGGACTTTTTTTATCGAAAGGGGTATCAATATTGAGTCCGGCCAGTAAAACATATCTCTGAATATCATAATTCTTCATAGCTTTCAAAATGTTCTTTGTTGCCTGACTCGCCACCATTGGCTCTCCCGGTCGTTGACCAATAGTGCTTAACACTGCTTGACAATCTTTCAGCAACACATTTATCGATTCTTCATCAATGGCATCGCCTTTAATGATTTCTATTTTTGAACTCTGAATGGTAAAATTATTCGGATTTCTTAGAAGAAGTTTTACACTAAATCCGTTTTCTAATAACTGGTTTACAAGGTATTTTCCAGTTCTTCCGCCACCGCCCAAAACGGCAACTTTTGATATATTTTTCATATCTTTTCTTTATAAAATTTGACATAAGTAAATTATGCTTCGTCATTCAAGATGAAGCAAAAGCGCAAAAGCTTACTGAGCTTTTACATTTGATCAAATATTTTATAAAGAGATTCTAATAATTCAAAAGTAATAAAATAAAAAAAGCCAGACAAGAATGTCTGGCTTTTCTGCTTATTTTGAAATCGTCTTAGTCAACTAAAACAATTATCTTATTGTTTTTCATTTCGATTGTTCCTGACTTAATCTCTAAAGTATAAGTTTGGTCATTAACTCTCGTAAATTTATCAGCAGCCTCTTTAGAAAAACTGAAGCTTGGAGCTGCAATTTTAATTGTTCCTTCTTCTAGAATAGAAACAATTGGGGCGTGATGATTTAAAATCTGAAAGCTTCCATTAACTCCTGGCAAAGTAACCGAAGTAACTTCTCCTGAAAATAATTTTGCCTCTGGTGATACTATTTCTAAAATCATTTTTTTTGAGTTATGAGTTATAAGTTATGAGTTATAAGTGAGTAGAAACTCATAATTTATAACTCATAATTCATAATTATATTAAGCTTCTGCCAACATTTTCTCTCCAGCTTCGATTGCATCTTGAATAGAACCTTTCAAGTTGAAAGCAGCTTCTGGAAGGTGATCTAACTCACCGTCGATGATCATGTTAAATCCTTTGATAGTATCTTTAATATCAACTAATACACCTGGAATACCTGTAAATTGCTCTGCTACGTGGAATGGCTGAGACAAGAAACGTTGTACACGACGTGCTCTAGATACTGCAAGTTTATCTTCTTCAGATAACTCTTCCATACCTAAGATAGCGATGATATCTTGTAATTGTTTGTATTTTTGAAGAATCTCTTTAACTCTTTGTGCACAGTTGTAGTGCTCATCACCTAAGATGTGTGGAGTCAAAATTCTTGAAGTTGAATCTAACGGGTCAACCGCAGGATAGATACCTAACTCAGCAATTTTACGAGACAATACTGTTGTTGCATCTAAGTGCGCGAAAGTTGTTGCCGGCGCCGGGTCAGTTAAGTCATCCGCAGGAACGTAAACAGCCTGTACAGATGTAATAGATCCTTTGTTTGTAGATGTAATACGCTCTTGCATAGCACCCATCTCTGTTGCTAGAGTTGGCTGGTAACCTACTGCAGAAGGCATACGTCCTAAAAGTGCTGATACCTCAGAACCTGCTTGTGTAAAACGGAAGATGTTATCAACGAAGAATAATACATCTTTTCCTTGGTCTGATCCAGCTCCATCACGGAAATATTCAGCGATAGACAATCCTGAAAGTGCTACACGAGCACGAGCTCCAGGTGGCTCATTCATTTGTCCGAAAACGAAAGTAGCTTTAGACTCTCTCATTCCTGGCATATCTACTTTAGATAAATCCCATCCTCCATTTTCCATAGAGTGCATGAAATCATCACCATATTTAATAATTCCTGACTCTAACATCTCACGAAGCAAGTCATTTCCTTCACGTGTTCTTTCACCTACTCCAGCGAATACTGAAAGTCCACCGTGACCTTTTGCGATATTGTTGATCAACTCCTGAATCAATACTGTTTTACCAACACCTGCACCACCAAACAATCCAATTTTACCCCCTTTTGCGTAAGGCTCGATCAAATCGATTACTTTGATACCTGTAAATAAAACTTCAGATGAAGTTGACAAATCTTCAAATTTAGGAGCTTGTCTGTGAATAGGCAAACCGTTTTCTCCAGTTTTAGGCAAATCACCTAAACCATCAATGGCATCTCCAACAACATTAAATAAACGTCCATATACGTCTGGACCGATTGGCATTTGGATTGGATTACCAGTTCCAACTACTTCATATCCTCTTGACAAACCGTCTGTAGAGTCCATAGAGATTGTACGAACAGTGTTTTCTCCAATGTGAGATTGTACTTCAAGAACTAAAATAGTTCCGTCTTTTTTAGTGACTTCTAGTGAATCATAAATTTTTGGAAGTTCAACATCTTTACCGTTGAAAACTACGTCTACTACTGGTCCAATGATTTGAGCAACTTTTCCTATTACTTTTGACATTACTTATGTATTTATTAAATAGCTATTTAGGTTTATCGAAAATACCTCTTTTTTCAGAGCGCAAAGATAATTTTTTAAAATATAAAATCAATTTTTTTTTCATAAAAAATAGCATCATTTTGTTTGATTCATAAAACTTGACCAAAAAACAACAAAAACGGCATTTTTTTTATTAAAAGAAAAAACCGCTGCATTGCTAAAAATGAGCGGTTTTTTTGTAATATTTTAAGCATATATCCAATTACGGAAGTGTAGCTGGATATTGAATTGGATATTTAGCCAAATCTACATGACGAAGTGTCGAACCGTACTTTTCATTAATGGCATCAATAAAGATATTCGCAATTAACCCATATCCTCTCGCACTTGGATGAACTCCGTCTAAAGAGAAAGCGCCACCTGTTACATAAGTAGAAGACATTACAAAATTTCCAAATTTCACACCGCCACTTGACAACTGTGTCATTGTTGTTACTGTGTTAACAAATGCCAAACCTTTTTCATCTGCAATAGCTTTTATTGCAACATTATAAGCATCTGTCGCTTTTTTAACCTCTGCAACCTCGTCTTTTGTCAAAACCCAGTTGTCTGCTAACGGAACAGAAAGTCCATTTACTTTTGTTGCATCACCTCCAACTGTTGTTCCTATAAAAGTTCTTGCCGACAATACTACTAAGTCTTCTTTTGTTGCTTGTCTGTAAGACGGAAGTCCCGCTGCTGAAAGATTTGTCAAATAGCTATCCACAATTACTACTGCATTATTTCCTGCTTTAAATGTAATTGTTCTTCTTGTAGCCTCTTCTGCAGAAAGCATTTTAGCCGCTACCAATTGTTGCAGACCTGCATTATATACAGCATAACCCGCATTTAATTGCGTTGCTAAAGCAGCAGAAAGTGGTGCAGGATTGTAAGGAACTGTTGTAAAATAAGGAAGTGTAGTAATATAAGGAAGATTAGCCACTACTCCCTTTGCTCCATTTGCAGTTAAAGTCGTTACCAAATTAGAGTAAATATTTTTGAACACTGTTGGATCTGTAATATCATTACCGCCATAAGTTGCTGGATTCATGTTTCCTGTCTGATCTTTACCGATTCCGCCAGAAGTTGCATAAGCTAGCACATCATTTCCTCCAATAAAAAGAGAAAAGAAAGTTGGAGCCTGAGCCACAGCATCTCCTAAAACTGTAGCAGTAGCCGAACTTGAAAATCTAGCAAAATAAGGATTTGCTGCTCCTGTTGCCACTCCGGCAACATTTCCATAACCCGGAGCAATCAAATGATAAGATTTTGCCCCTGGAACTCCCATATTATTAAATGTTCCTGTTAGATGATTTGTAATTTCTGTAGTTGGTTTACCAGAAACATTCACAGGAGCTTGACCGTTAAAATACAATCTTGTTCCAGCCACAACATTTCCTCCCAAAAGCAATCCGCCAATATTGTCGTTCATTAACGGCTGAGCAAATGCGCCTCCGCCAGCTTCAACAAATTGCTGTGACAAAATATTCACATAGGAATTCTCCTGTCCTTTTTTGAAAAGAGCATTATCACTATATCCTGCGGCAAAAGAATCCCCAAGCGCAATATATTTAGTAAAAACTGCAGAACCTGAAGTTACAGGAACTTCTGCCGGAGCATCATTATCATCATTATTACATGCTGCCAAGACGGTTAACGAAACCAAAAACAGCCATTTTATATTTTTTTTCATTGTAGTACTTTTTAAATTATTATCTCTTTCATTACAACCCAGCAATCACTTACGGATTAATTGTCCATGAAGCAAACCACATCTGACCAATTGCTCCTGCTCCAATTACTTGAAGATAATCTGATCCAAAAAGATTTGTTGCTCCTACTTTAATAACTGATTTCCATTTTGGAAGTGCATAATTTACCTGAGCATCTAGCACTGTGTTTTCTGGAATCATACCATCCCCAAAAGAAGACTCCCATAAATACTCAGAATTCCATCTTACATTCACATTAAAGCCTAAGTTTTTAGTCACTTTTGCATTTCCAAAAGAAGCTTTAATTCTGTGCTTTGGCGTATTGAATCCAGCTACGAAATCTGGATCTTCTGACTGATCAAAGTTAAATTGAGAATAGTTATAATTAACTCCTACTTCAAAATCTTTGTATACTTTTTTATTTAAACCTGCTCCAAAACCAAAAGAAGAAATCTGAGCTGTCGTATTAGTATATACCTGATACACTCTTCTGTCTCCAAAAGCAAGTGCCTGATACGTTTGCTGTACCGCTGGATTTGTCGGATCTGTACCTACTGTTCCATAATATGGAGAAATAACTCTTGCTGTATTCATGAAATCATTGTAAATGTTATAATAAGCATTTAAATCTACCGACAAATCGTTTTGAACTACTGTACGATATCCAACTTCAAAAGCCTGAACTTGCTCTGGTTTTACCAATCCAATATCAGCAACTTGAAGATCTCCTGGATTTGCAGAAGCTGCAAATGCCTGAACAGAAGCTACTGTATACGCATTACGATAAGCATTTTGCCCTGACATTCCAATTGTAGCAGGCTGACCCGCTGCTTGTCCCGCCGCACTCACATTTACAGTTTCCTGAAAACGATCTAAATTTTCTGGTGCAGAACCAATTAAAGCAAATGGCCCTAAGTCTAAACCAATATACTGATCTTGTGTAGTTGGATTACGGAAACCTGTCTGATAAGACAATCTGAAATTATGGTTTTTGCTTGCACCCGCTGAATAAACAAAAGATACTCTTGGAGAAACATTACCATCAAAGTTCTGGCTTTTATCGTAACGTAAAGACCCTGTAAATTTCAATCTGTCTTCTAAGAATTTTTTCTGAAGCTGCGCATAAGCACCATATTCTTTATATTCAATTGGACCGTCATAATCTGTAAAAATCGTTCCTTCAGAATCCATTACATACTTTCTCCAAGAACCTCCAACCTGAACTTCCGCCCATTTGATGATATCTCTAAAATTATAATTTACATCTGAATGGTATAATTTTGAATGATCAATAAATTTTGCTCCTTGAGTTAAATCTGGATTTGCCACAACTGTTTTCAAAGCCTGATCAAACTGCGCACTTCCTGGCTCAAATCTTGCAGAACCAGTTGGTTTTGGAAGAAATGAAATTTGCGCCGGCAAAACATTATAATCGGCAAAATTTCTAGCGATAGCAGCAGATTGATTTGCATCTGTTCCCATAACCGCACCCGAATACTGATAAGCAGTTGCATAGTTTGTAAACCATTCTTGGTCTGATTTCGCAGCTCTGTTTACGTTCCATGCAGCAAATCTCATATCATAAGAGTTTCCTGCATCTTCACTTGTAAAATATATTCTACCAAAAAAGTTTTTACCCTTAACTTCAAATTTACCTTGCTGCATCAAGAAATCTTTTAATGCATATCTATTTGCTCCTTGATAAATAGTACTTCCTGTACCAATTTTATATTGCAGTATAAATTCTGTATCGTCTGCCCATGGTTTAATGTGCGCGCTGAAATCAGCCTTCATACTTTGCACTTTATTATCCGTTAAGTCTTGCTCACGGTAACCCGTTCTACTAACCTGACCCACATTCGGAATAAAAGTAGTAACCTCGTCACCATAAATATTTAATCCGTCATAATTCTGATTCATAGCATGACCAACAGAACCACCAGTCATACTTCTTGTATCGTTTGCAATCCACTCACTTGCTTCCATGTAAGTAAAATTAGCTTTCATCGCAAAGTGTTTTGTAAATGCTTTTGCCGCTCTAATTCCAAAATCATTGTAATCATTTGTTCCAGCAGCATCCTGACTAGTTTGACCATATTTATAGTAAGCCGTTATCCCTTCATTTGTAAACGGACTTTTACTAGTCATAAACATAATTCCGTTAAAAGCGTTTGCTCCATAAAGCGCAGAAGAAGCACCTGGCAAAAGCTCAACACTTGCAACGTCTATGTCTGAAACCCCAATTAAGTTACCCAATACAAAGTTCAAAGCAGGAGAAGAGTTATCCATACCATCAACCAGCTGCATAAAACGAGTATTGGCAACAGTAGCAAAACCACGTGTGTTTACTGATTTAAAAGAAATACTGCTCGTATTGAAATTTACTTCTTTTAAATTTTCCAAACCATCATAAAAAGTGGCCGCCGTAGTATTTTTTATCTCCTGAATTCCCATTCTCTCAATTGTAACAGGAGATTCAATTACCCTTTCAGGCGTTCTTGATGCAGAAACTACAATCTCATCCAATTTAGTTTCTTCATCTTTTAAAATAACATTTAATTTTTGATTAGCAGCTGTTACGTTTATCGTTTTAGACTCAAATCCTACTGCAGAAACCTTTACAGAAAAAGGCAGCTTAGAATTGGTAGTCAATTTAAACGATCCGTCGAAATCAGTAGAAGCACCACTATTTTCTCCGACCACGACAACATTAGCACCTGGAATAGATTGTTTGTTACTGTCTGTAACCGAACCTGTAATTGTATTCTGCGCAAAAGTTACTCCGCTGAATAACAACATAATTAGCAAATAGATTCTCATTAGGGTTAGTTTTTGGATTAGTATATGTAGCCAAAATAAGCAAATATTTTAATATGTATAAAAAAACGTTAAATAAAATTCATATTTATCATGATTTTTTACAATATTTTAACTATTTGGTAATTGAATTTATTAGAATAAAAACAAAGAAATCAAGAAGAAAAACCAATACACTATGCATACATATAAATTTTCACTAAAAAACTGAAAATTTCATAAAAATACATCCCTTCAAAAAAATTATTGACAATAAAAAAAAGCGAGATGAAAATCTCGCTTTTTTAACATATTTGTATTTTAAAAATAACTTATTCTACCGTAACAGACTTTGCTAAGTTACGTGGCTGATCTACATTACAACCTCTCATTACAGCAATGTAATAAGAAAGCAATTGTAATGGAATTGTCGTTACTAATGGCGATAATGCATCTGAAGTTTCTGGAATTTCGATTACATAATCTGCTAATTCACGAACTTGAACATCTCCTTTTGTCACAACAGCAATAATTTTACCGCTTCTTGATTTAATTTCTTGAATATTACTTACAATTTTATCGTAATGCCCTTGTTTAGGAGCAATAACAATAACCGGCATAAATTCGTCAATTAAAGCAATCGGACCGTGTTTCATTTCCGCAGCAGGGTATCCTTCAGCATGGATATATGAAATCTCCTTTAGCTTTAAAGCACCTTCTAATGCAACTGGAAAATTATATCCGCGACCTAAATAAAGACAGTTTGGAGCATCTTTAAAGGTTGCCGCAATTTCTTTGGCTCTAGCATCAGTTTCTAAGGCTTCAGATACTTTCTCAGGAATAATTTCTAATTCTTGAAGATAAGTATGGAAGTCTGTATTTGATAACGTTCCTTTTGCTTTTCCTAATCTCAAAGCAATCATCGTTAAAACTGTGATTTGAGTCGTAAATGCTTTTGTTGAAGCTACTCCAATTTCTGGTCCAGCGTGCGTGTAAGCACCTGCATGACTTTCTCTAGAAATAGAAGAACCTACTACATTACAAACTCCAAATACAAAAGCTCCGTTTTCTTTTGCCAATTTAATAGCCGCCATAGTATCTGCAGTTTCTCCAGATTGAGAAATAGCAATAACTACGTCATCTTTATTGATAATTGGATTTCTGTATCTAAATTCAGATGCATATTCTACCTCTACAGGAATACGGGTAAATTCCTCAAAGATATATTCTGCAACTAAACCTGCGTGCCAAGAAGTTCCACACGCAACGATAAGGATTCTTTTTGCATTTAAGAATTTCTCTAGATTATCCTCAACACCAGCCATTTGAACGATTCCTTCATTTGCATGAAGTCTTCCTCTGTAAGTGTCTTTAATTACACTTGGCTGTTCGTAGATTTCTTTAAGCATGAAATGATCATACCCACCTTTTTCAATCTGCTCCAAATTCATTTGAAGTTCTTGAATATAAGGATCTACTAAAGAGTCATCCTGAATTTTTCTAATTTTAATTGGCTTATGCAATCTGATATTAGCCATTTCGCCATCTTCTAAATATACCGCATTAGAAGTATATTCAATAAATGGAGAAGCATCAGAAGCAATAAAGTACTCCCCTTCCCCAACTCCAATTGCTAACGGACTTCCTAATCTTGCCGCTACAATTTCGTTTGGATTTTTTTTATCAAAAACAGCAATTGCATACGCTCCAACAACTTGGTTTAATGCAATTTGAACCGCTTTACCTAATTTAATATTTTCTTTCTTTTGAACTTCTTCTATTAAATTAACTAAAACCTCAGTATCTGTATCTGACTTAAAAGTATAACCTCTTTTGATAAGCTCCTCTTTTAAAGGCGCATAATTTTCAATAATTCCGTTATGAATGATTGCTAAATCTCCAGAATTCGAAAGATGGGGATGCGAATTCACGTCATTTGGAACCCCGTGAGTTGCCCAACGAGTGTGTCCAATTCCAATATTTCCGTTTGTTGTAAAGCCTTCATTTGCTTTAGCTTCAAGATCAGAAACCTTACCTTTTGTTTTGCAAACTTTAATGCTCGACTCGTTATCATACAACATAACGCCGGCACTATCATATCCTCTGTACTCAAGACGCTTTAATCCTTTTATTACAATAGGATAGGCATCTCGGTGACCGATATATCCAACAATTCCACACATATATATTTATTAATTTGGTTTCGTGTAGTAAACTTCAAGTTGCAATCTTTTATCAACTGGAACTGAAGATTTTCCGCCATAAATGACTGTACCCAAAGGACTCATAACTGATGTTCTTGGCGCTGCAGATATAATCTCATTTTTGTTCTTCAACGGATTAAATGCTACAGCAATTGGGCTTTGAGAAACAACCAGTCCTAAATCTACATTTTTAGCCGTAGCATCTTTTATCAGATTACGGAAATGGTTTGTAATTCTAATTTTATAACTTTTTCCTCTTTTATCAGAACCTACGCTAATTAATCCTCCATAAGTAGAAGTTGGATCTGTAGAATAATCTACCAAAACAGCATTATTTGTCAAATCATACAAATACACTCTATTAGGCTCTTCCGTATTTGCCATTTTCTCAGCATCAATATTAAAAACTAAATTGGCTTCGTTAACTTTCCAATTCTTGACAACAGCATTACTTCTTATCTCATCCAATTGATCAGGAACGCCATTTGCTCCACTTACTGGTTCACCTGCAGCATTATAGCTTAATACATCTGTTGGATTAAAAAGTTTTATAACTGCAACAGATCCCTGACCTCCTTTTAAATACAATTTTTCGTCTCCTTCTGTCTTATTTACATTGGTCGTTATAGCGCTTGCATAATCTGGGTTTCGAGCATCTTCAAGGAAATTAACTGTCCCAGATGTAGCTGAAGAAACACCTTTCAAATTTAAAGCTATAGTCTTATTTTCTGTAGCAGTCGCATCATCTGCTGTAGATGCTGTTTTAGCTTTGTAATAAATTGTAATTTTCCCAGCACTAAAATCTATAAGCGCCATATTGCTTGGGTTTGATCCAGACCTTTCGACATTAAAGTACAAACCTCTAAAGTATTCCTGAAAAACATCTTCTGTAGAAAACTTGGAAGCTGCTGCATTTAATATTTTATCTTGAAAGAACTCTTTCTTAAGATGCAATGTCATCTGAGGTTCTTTTCTTGTTGTCGTAACTACATTAGTACTAGCATCTTTTGTTTTTATTACAATTTCTCTTGCATCAAAATAAAACTCATCATTTTCTAAAGCCCCACCATTATTTAATCTATCGCCCTTTTTTTGGTTAAAAAATTCAGTATTTTGATCTGTATAGTAATACTGTGGCAGTTGGCCTCCTCCGCTAAAGTAACTACTTCTCATCTGAATTCCAGACTCGTAAACACTTAGCTTTAGCTTTCCATTTTTATCACCATAAATAGAATCTAACTCAAAGGTTCTGTTTCCTTGTGCATCAGTAGAGAGAACATGACTAAAATAAGGAATCTCTATTTTAACACTGTCAACAACAGGAGACTCTCCAATTGTTGGAGCATAGGATTCAAGCCCTACCTGAGTTACAAAATTTGCAGTTGTAGTTCCAAAAAGCGGATTATCAAAAATACCAAGAGCATTTGGCGTCATGCTATTTGACTGAACTGGAGTCACTTCTTGATTAAATGCTAAAACATCATATTTTTCAGCCTCAAGTCCAAAATGATCATCACCAACCAAACCATCACCAATCGCATTAAAATCTTTGTCGCAAGAATATAGAGAAATAGCAATTACAGCTAAAAAAGCTTTCTTAATAAAAGAAGTTTTATACATGTCTAATAATAAAAATTAAAATTTAAAGTCCAAATGTTCTATAGAAGTTGGTGTAAGCATCAGCAAACCCATCTTTCCCGGCGAAAGGTAAAAAAGGTTTTCCTGAAGATTCTATAAATTTTGTTAAACTTGGAGAAACATTTTCTGACGCAATAATCACACCGTCTGAATGTAAAATACTGGCTTTTAAAACATTCTCGTAATTTGGAACTTCTAAGTCTGAAACCGCTTCATGAGGAACACCATCAAACTTAACTTTATTGATCATTTCTAAATCTAGGTTTTCATCAAATGATTGACCGTAAACAGAAGTAATAATTTTAGTTTCAGAAAACAAGGCTTCATGTTTATAGTAATGTTTCATATAAATTGGAAGCATTGCAGCCAACCATCCATGAACATGTATAATATCAGGAACCCAGTTCAACTTTTTTACCGTCTCTACAACGCCTTTTGCAAAGAAAATTGCTCTTTCGTCATTATCTGGATATAAAGCGCCCTCTTCATCAGTAAAGGTTGCTTTACGTTTGAAATATTCATCATTATCAATAAAATAAACCTGGATTCTTTCTTTCGGAATCGATGCTACTTTAATAATCAATGGCATATCTAAGTCATTCACTACCAAATTCATCCCTGAAAGTCTAATCACTTCATGCAATTGATGTCTTCTCTCATTTATATTCCCATATCTTGGCATGAAAATTCTTATCTGACCGCCTTGGTCATTAATCATTTTCGGAACGTCATAAGACATTAAAGAAACCTCATTTTCAGCCAAATAAGGCACGACTTCAGATGATACATATAATATCCTCTTATCTTTCATAATAGTATTTTACTTAATTTTGGTAATAAAAACGTCGCAAAATTACAAAAATTTATGCAGTTTATAACTAATATATTATGTTTGCACTAAATTTTAATAATACCTCAATGCATATTTTCTACAGTAAAGCAGCCTTGATAGCCTATCTTAAAACTATCAAAACGGCAAATTCAACCATCGGATTTGTACCAACCATGGGCGCTTTACACCAAGGACATTTGGCTTTAATGCAACGTTCGCTAAAAGAAAACGACGACACAGTAGTGAGCATTTTTGTCAATCCAACTCAATTTAATAATCCAGAAGATTTAGCAAAATATCCGAGAACTCTCGAAGAAGATATTAAGAAAATGCGTACATTAAGTGATAAAATCATTTTATATGCTCCTTCTGTCGAAGATATTTATGAAGGAAATACGGTTTCGCAGACTTTTGATTTTGACGGACTAGAAAACCAGATGGAGGGAAAATTCAGACCTGGTCATTTTAACGGTGTCGGAACAATTGTGAAACGCTTATTTGAAATCGTAACTCCGACAAATGCTTATTTCGGAGAAAAAGATTTTCAGCAGCTTCAAATTGTTAAAAAATTGGTTGAGAAAACTGAATTACCCGTTAATGTTGTAGGCTGTCCGATTTTTAGAGAAGAAAACCAGCTTGCCATGAGTTCTCGAAATGAGCGTCTAACAGCACAGGAAAGAAAAGACGCTTCGATTATTTTTAAAACTTTAAGCGAGGCAAAAGAAATTTTCCAGAATCAAAGTCCAGAAGAAACAATCGAATTTGTAGAAAATTCTTTCAAAGACAACAAAGAGTTTGAATTAGAGTATTTTGTTATTGCTGACGAATCAACACTTTTATCTATCAATCAAAAAGAGAATGGCAAAAAATACCGCGCATTTATAGCTGTATTTGTTAATTCTATCAGACTGATTGACACCATTTCATTAAATTAATCTAACTTTGCAGCATGCAAATTCAAGTTATAAAATCAAAAATTCATCGAGTTAAAGTAACCGGAGCCGATTTAAATTATATTGGCAGTATTACTATTGATGAAACGCTACTAGAAGCTTCAAATATTATTGAAGGCGAAAAAGTGTCTATTGTTAACATTAATAATGGCGAACGTTTTGAAACTTACGCTATTAAAGGTGAAAAAAATTCAGGAGAAATTACTTTAAATGGTCCTGCAGCAAGAAAAGTACAGAAAGATGATATCATCATTATCATTTCTTATGCAACATTGGATTTTGAAGAGGCAAAAACCTTCAAGCCATGGATTATTTTCCCGAATGAAAATGACAATTCTTTAACCTAAGATTTTCTTTTTAATTTTAAAAATCAACAACTTTGTCAAATCTCTTTTTGCACAAAGTTTTTTGCATTTGTATAAATCAGAAAAGATTTACACACTAATCGTTTTTTTACCGCAATCCCGATAGCTATCGGGAGCAAAGATTTTTTACGCGACATGTATCTAAGAAATTAATAAAGTTCGCAAAGCAGTAAAGGTAAAGCTTTGCGAACTTTATTCTTTACTATTAAAATCTCACAAAAGAAACCTTTGCTCCCGATAGCTATCGGGATTGCGGTTAAAAAAACATAACATAAAAAAATATTTTCCACAACCTTTGTATTGACACCCTTTTTCCTTTTTTCTCTCATAAAAAGAAACAAATAAAGTATTATATTGCCATACTATATTTAATACTTTTCAATTCACTGAAATGCCACCAATCATGAAAAAAGTTTACCTACTATTATTTTTAATTTCATTTTCGTCGTTTGCCCAAAAAACGTTCGACAACATTAAATCGGAGAAACTCGGAGAAGAGCGTAGAATTACGATCGGACTTCCAGCTTCTTACGAAGCCAACAAAGACAAAAAATATCCAGTTCTTTATTTATTGGATGGAGATTATTTATTCGATCCGTTTTCTGGAGCTATAAGTTACGGCTCTTATTGGGATGATATCCCAGAAATGATTATCATCGGAATTCATCAAAATAAAGACGGAGAGCGCTTTGATGATACAACAATCGACCAAAATGAAGGACTTCCTTTTGAAAAAGGAGCAAAATTTTTCGAATTTATCGGAGCAGAATTAGTTCCATATATTGAGAAAAAATACCGCACATCGCCTTTCAGACTTATTGCAGGTCACGATTTAACAGCGAGTTTTGCTAATTTTTATTTGTATAAAGAAATTCCGCTTTTCAATGCATACATCTGTTTAAGTCCAGAATTGGCTCCAAAAATGGAAGTGCGTATTGCAGAAAAGTTTGCTAAAATAAAAAGCCCTGTTTACTATTATCTTTCTGCTGGAGAAGGTGATATCAAAAAAATAAAAGAACCGATAGAAAAATTAAACAGCAATATTAAAATCGCAAATAATCCGTTAGTGAATTATAAATACGATGTTTTCAAAGGTGCAACGCATTATACGGAAGTATTGCATTCTATACCGAGCGCATTGTATCAGATTTTTGAAGTATACCGACCAATAAATTCGGCAGAATACAACGAAAAAATCGCGGTTCTTGAATCGGGTTACGCAGAATATTTGGAACAAAAGTACAATACCATGTCTGAAGTTATGGGAGTTCAAATTCCAGTAAGAATGACCGATTTTAAAGTAATAGAAAATATCATTTTAAAAAAGAATGCTTACAGTGAATTAGCAAAAATGGCCGAAATTGGAAATGTAAATTACCCAAAAGCCATGTTAGGAGAATATGAGTTAGGATTAATGTATGAAAAACAAGGAGATCCGAAACATGCGTCTAAAAAATACCAAAATGCTTCTCAAATGGAACCGATTGGCGATTTGAACAAAGATTTGATGTACGAGAAAATCGACGAAATGAATACGCTTGCTAAAAAAAGTAAATAATGTCAAAAGTTAAAACTTCCTTTTTTTGTCAGAACTGCGGAACCCAATATTCCAAATGGCAAGGGCAATGCAATGCCTGCAAAGAATGGAACACGATTGCCGAGGAAATTATCCAGAAACAGGAAAAAGTGGCTTGGAAAAGCGAACCCACTTCTACAAGCAAAGCACCAAGACCTTTAAAAATTACCGAAATTGATTCGGCTCAGGAAGTTCGAATGGACACGACCGACAGCGAATTAAATCGTGTTTTAGGCGGCGGACTAGTTCCTGGTTCTTTAACGCTTTTGGGCGGAGAACCCGGCATCGGAAAAAGTACACTTTTACTGCAGATTTCACTAAAATTACCTTATAAAACGCTATATGTTTCTGGGGAAGAAAGTCAGAAACAAATAAAAATGCGTGCCGAAAGAATCACACCAAATAGCGACAACTGCTACATTCTGACGGAAACTAAAACACAAAACATTTTCAAGCAGATCGAAACGATGCAACCAGAAGTGGTAATTATCGATTCGATTCAGACTTTGCATACCGATTATATCGAATCTACTGCTGGAAGTATTTCGCAGATTCGAGAAACAACCGCCGAATTAATCAAATTTGCGAAAGAAAGCAACACGCCAGTTATTCTTATCGGACATATTACGAAAGACGGAAATATTGCCGGACCCAAAATCTTAGAACACATGGTTGATACCGTTCTTCAGTTTGAAGGCGACAGAAACCATGTTTATAGAATTTTGCGTTCGCTAAAAAACCGTTTTGGTTCTACTGCAGAACTTGGAATTTATGAAATGCTAGGAAGCGGTTTGAGAGAAGTTTCAAATCCGTCTGAAATATTGATTTCACATAAAGACGAAGAATTATCAGGAACAGCTATTGCCACTACACTTGAAGGCATGCGTCCGTTAATGATCGAAATTCAATCTTTGGTTTCTACCGCAGTTTACGGAACACCGCAACGAAGTACAACAGGATATAATGCTAAACGTTTAAATATGATTTTAGCTGTTTTAGAAAAAAGAGCTGGATTCCGTTTAGGCGCAAAAGATGTTTTCCTGAATGTAACTGGCGGAATTTCTGTAGATGATCCTGCAATTGACTTGGCAGTTGTTGCCGCAATTTTATCTTCTAACGAAGATATTCCGGTTGGAAAAGGTTTTTGTTTTGCGGGCGAAGTCGGTCTTTCTGGCGAAATTCGTCCTGTAAACCGAGTGGATCAACGTATTCAAGAAGCTGAAAAATTAGGTTTTGACACCATCTTTGTTTCTAAATACAATAAAATCGCTTTAAAAAATACTGGAATCAAAATTGAATTGGTTGCAAAAATTGAAGACGTTGCAAGTATTCTTTTTGGTTAGATTTTTTTAGCCACGAATTTTTCGCCACAGATTAAAAGGATTTCCACAGATTAATCTTTTTAATCATTTTAATCTGTGGCAAAAGAAAAAAAACAAATTCGTGAATTCGTGGCTAACCAAACATTATAAAAATATTGTAAATTCAACTCTATGAATTTTCCAAAACAAAAAATATTCAAAGCGCTAAAAATACTTGGAGTAATTGTAATTTTGCTCTGCATCGGACTATATTATTTCCGTGATTCTCTTTTAAAACAAGCCATTGCCAAAGTAGAGCACAAAATGGCCGTACAATACAACAGTAATTTTTCTGTAAAATCGGCTTCCTTTGACGGTTTGTCGACTATAAAATTGACCGATATAGTTCTGGCACCAATAAATGCTGACACTCTTTGTAAAATCAAAAATGTAGAAACGAGCATCAGTTTGAGCAGTTTACTAATTGGAGATGTTCAAGTTGGAACTTTAAAAATTGATAACGGCTATATTCAATTAGTCAAAAAGGGAAAAAAAAGAAATTTTGATGCTTTCTTAAAAAGAGAAAAAGACGAAACGGAGCCGAACGAAAAACGCAAATATGCTTCATTTGCTTATAATATTATTTCGAAGCTTTTAAATCTCGTTCCAACCGATATGGATTTGAAAAATTTTCAATTCAAAATCAATGATAACGGAAAAGAAACTTTTATCGATGTCAACAAATTAGTTTTAGCCAATAAACAATTAGAAACCAATTTGCATGTTCAGGCAAAAGATTTTGATCAGCGCTGGAACATTAAAGGTTTTGCCGATCCGAGAAATAAAAAAGCTGATATTCGATTTTTTAATCTCGACACTGGAGCGATTCGTGTGCCGTATTTAGACGAAAGATACAATCTTAAGGCTAGTTTCGATTCGATTCGATTAAACGTCCAAAATATTGATAAAAGCGGTAGCGAACTGCATATTGACGGTTATACTTCCATTGCTAATCTTACGATTAATCACCCAAAAATTGCCAGCAAAGATGTTGTAATTAAAAATGCCCGTTTTGATTACCGCTTTTTACTCGGAGATAGCTTTATTTCGATTGACAGCACTTCGACTATGCAGTTGAATAAAATAAAAGTACGTCCGTATATTTCTTATGACACAGAAAAAGACACGATTTATACGCTGAAAGTTGACATCCCGAAAATGAAAGCGCAGGATTTTATCGTTTCGCTTCCCGACGGATTGTTTACGCATTTTCAAGGAATGCAGGCCACTGGAAATTTCGATTATAAACTGGATTTCAAATTCAATAAAAATAAACCGAATACACTTGTTTTCGACAGCAAACTCAACAAAGAAGATTTACGCATAACCAAATATGGCGAAGCCGATTTGAATAAGCTAAACGGTGAATTTGTTTATCGCGCGATTATTCAGAATGTTTTGCAAAGACCTATTTTGGTCGGAAATGCGAATCCGAATTATACTCCTTTGGATCAAATTTCTCCTTATTTGAGAAAATCTGTTTTAACGACAGAAGATCCATCGTTTTTCTCACATCGCGGTTTTATAAATGAAGCTTTCAAACAATCGATTCTGAAAAACATTCGAACAAAAAAATTCTCACGCGGCGCAAGTACCATCAGCATGCAGCTGATTAAAAATGTGTTTCTGACTCGTGAAAAAACGCTTTCGCGAAAGCTAGAAGAAATCCTTTTAGTTTACATTCTAGAAAACAACCGAATTGTAAGCAAAGAAAGAATGCTGGAAGTTTATTTCAACATTATTGAATGGGGGCCAAATGTTTACGGAATTGGAGAAGCGAGCCATTATTATTTCCAAAAAAGCCCATCAGCTTTAAATGTTGACGAATGCTTGTATTTGGCAACCATTATTCCGAAACCAAGAAAATTCATGTATCAGTTTAATGACGAAGGTAATTTGAAAGATTACGCCATTAAAAACCAGAAATTCTTGAAAAACTTGATGTTTAGAAGAGGACTTTTGGTTCCTGAAGATACAATCGGATTATTGCCTGTTTATATTTCTGGAAATGCACGTTCTTTAATTCGTATTAAAGCTCCAGATTCAACTGCAATCAAAGCCGATTCTTTAGCGGTTGATGATGAATTTGACTTATAAAGTTTAGTTTTGCCACGAAGGCACAAAGCCACAAAGTTTAATACAAAAAACTTTGTGGCTTTGTTATTTATATCATATCAAAAATAATCGTGTAGTTTGTCATCCTGAGGAACGAAGGATCTCCGTGAGAAGCTCGCCAAAGATTGATTCACTACCAGGAGTTACTTGTGGAGATCCTTCGTTCCTCAGGATGACAAAAAGGCTCGGTTACTTTGGCTAAAAAGCTTTATCTATTTGTGCCTTAGCGTCTTAGTGGCTAAAAAAAAATTAAGGCGCAGGATCAGGAATTATAGCCTGAACTGCATCAATTTCTGCTAAGATTTGTTTAGAAAGAACTACATCATTTGTGTCGATATTTTCTTTTAATTGTTCCATAGTTGTAGCTCCGATAATCGCGCTTGTCAAAAATGGTTGTGCTAACACAAATCCCATTGCGAGTTGCGTTAGTGTTAAACCATGTTTTTTAGCGATTTCTAAGTATAATTTAGTCGCTTCGGTACATTGTTCGCTATTGTAACGTTTGTATTGCGGAAAAAGGTTAATTCTCGCTTTTGGGTGACTTTCTCCAGTTAAAAACTTTCCAGTCAAAACTCCGAAAGCTAAAGGCGAGTATCCTAATAAACCAACATTTTCATATTTTGAAACTTCAGCAGAATTTACTTCAAATAATCTATTCAACAAAGAATACGGATTTTGAACGGTTTTAATTCTTGGCAGATTGTTGTATTTGCTTTCTTCCAAAAGGCGCATCATTCCCCAAGCGTTTTCATTAGAAACTCCGATGTGTTTGATTTTCCCTTCTTTAATTAATCCGTCGAAAGTTTCTAAGATTTCTCTAAAATTATCTTCCCAAACATCATCATGTCCGTGAAAGGCACGTTGTCCGAAATTGTTTGTTTTTCTTTCTGGCCAGTGCATTTGGTATAAATCGATATAATCCGTTTGAAGTCTTTTTAAACTTTGCTCAACAGCAAATTTGATACTCGCTGGGGAAAAATCCAGTTTCTCACGCATGTATCCAAAATTCGGATTCGGACCCGCAATTTTAGAAGCTAAAACAACTTTATCTCTATTTCCTGATTTCTTAAACCAAGTTCCGATTATTTTTTCGGTGCTTCCGTAAGTCGCTTCACTTGCTGGAACGGAATACATTTCGGCTGTGTCAAAAAAGTTTACGCCTCTTTCAAGCGCATAATCCATTTGTTCATGTCCTTCTGCTTCTGTATTCTGCTGCCCGAAAGTCATTGTTCCGAGACATATTTTTGAGACTTTTATATCGGTGTTGGGTAATGTAGTGTATTTCATTTTCTAAGATTCTGAGTCGCTGAGATGCTAAGGTTCTAAGCTTTTTTATTATTTGTTTTATTAAAGTTTCAAAGATACAAAGGGATTTTTCAAATGAAAATGCAGCAAAGGTTAAAATAATGATAACATAAATTCCAAACTAAAAATTCCAAATTCCAATTTGCATGCATGATAAATTGGAATTTGGAATTTCATTATTGAAATTTAAAAAAAGGGTTCAAAGCAAAAACTTTGAACCCTTTTTAAATCTTAGAAGCTTAGCAACTCAGAACCTTAGCATCTCAGCAACTTTTATCTTAAACTCTTTTCAGGATTTTGAAAACTATTAAAAATCCTCACTACGTAAATCGAATCTTCTGTATTCTGATATAGAACTTTATAATTTCTAACAATAATTCTTCTACAATCTAATCGATATTCATCTGTTTGAAATTGCTCTGGAAAAACAATTTTATTTATTTCTTGAAGTACTTCTGTTCTAATTTTTAGAGCCGTTTCTTTTGAATACTTTTCTTTTAATTGAAAATAAATATCCTTTAAATCTGCTTTGGCATTCGCACTCCAAAAAATTTTAAGCTTATTCATTATCCCAATCTTTCATCTCTTTTTCCAAATCTTCCTGTGAAGTTATTCGATTGTATTTAATGTCAGCAAGACCTTCTTCCACTTTATTGTGATATTCCGATAATGTTAATGGATTCCCAGATGCGTCATAAGAAACAACATCATTCAGATAATTATCAAAAACCGAAGAAACAATTCGCAAAACCCTTTCATCAGCCAAATCCATTTGATGTCTAATTTTTTCTTTTAATTCTGGAAGTCCCATAATTTTATTTTTATAAAAATCAAAGTTACAAAAATTTAAAATCCAATATTTAAAATTCCAATTACGGGGAAATTTGGAATTTCATTATTGGAATTTAAAAAAAAGGCTCAAAAGTAAAAACCTTTGAGCCTTTGTAACTTTGAACCTTTGTCCCTTAATTAATGCTATTAAGCATCTCCGCAATTTCATCCAATCTTGGAGTTAAGATAATTTCGATTCTTCTATTTTTAGCTTTTCCTTCTGGAGTTGCATTACTTGCAAGAGGAGAAAACTCACTCCTTCCGGCAGCTGTTAGTTTTTGTTTATTGATTTTTGGGTTTTCGCTCAAAATCGCTACGATTGCCGTTGCTCTCTTTGTTGACAAATCCCAGTTGTTTGCAATTGGTCCAGAACCAGCGTATGGATCGTCATCTGTATGTCCTTCTATTAAAACAGAAAGATCAGGATTGTCTCCTAAAACTTTTCCAAGTTCTGTAACCGCTTTTCTACCTTCTGTTCCAACTGCCCAGCTTCCAGAATTGAAAAGCAATTTGTTTTCCATAGAAACGTAAACTTTTCCATTTTTTTGCTCTACTGTCAGACCTTTACCTTCGAAACCATTTAATGCTTTAGATAAAGTTTCTTTCAGTTTTCGCATTGCTTCTTCTTTGGCTGCAATCATATCTTCCAATTCTTTCAAACGGTTTGCTGTTTTGTCCAAACGAGCTTGTTCGTCTGCAAGAGCTTTACCTTTTGCTTCCAATTGCGCTAGCAATTCACGGTTTTTAGCTAAGTTTTTCTCCAATGCATCGTTGCTGTTTTTCTCTAATGCATTATACGAATCTTGTAATACTTTATATTTCTTCTGCTCTGCAACTAAATTTGCTTTTTGTTTTGCCAAATCATCATTAGCAGTTGCCAAATCTTTCGTCAGTTTATCACGATCGATTTCCAACTGGTTCTTCGCTTTCTTCAAGTTTTCATTTTCATCCGCAATAGAACGGTTCTCTTTCTTCAAGTCTGAATATTTTGTTTCTAAATCATTATAAATTTTCTTAGAAACACATGACGTTGTGGACAAAGCTAATGCTAGCAATCCGATAGAGGCTTTTTTAATCATCTTTAATTCGTTTTTTTGGCATTTAAAAATCTAAACTAGTCAAATCCCAAGTTTTAAATTCCAAATTCAAGAATTTGAATTCACACTTAAAATTTAAACTGCATTTTACTTAACAAGAACAATACCAAAGTTTAGTCAATTTCGACTAAAACTGGACAATGATCTGAATGCATAGCATCTGGAAGTATAACCGCTCTTTTTAATCTGTCTTCTAAAGCGTTGCTTACCAAATTATAATCGATACGCCAGCCTTTGTTATTTCCTCTTGCTCCCGCACGGTAACTCCACCAAGAATAATGATGCGGATCTTTGTTGAAATGACGGAAACTATCAATAAAACCCGATTTCATAAAAGCATCCAACCAAGCACGTTCTGCTGGAAGAAATCCTGAAACGGTTTTGTTGCGAACAGGATCGTGAATATCAATCGCTTCGTGACAAATATTGTAATCTCCGCAGATAATCAGATTTGGAATCGTTAATTTCAATTCGTTAATATAAGTTTGAAAATCATCCATAAACATAAACTTATGATCGAGTCTTTCAATGTTTGTTCCAGATGGAAGATACAAGCTCATAACCGAAACATCGTCAAAGTCTGCACGAAGATTTCTGCCTTCAAAATCCATGTGATGAATTCCTGTTCCATAAGCAATATTATTCGGTTTGGTTTTAGACAGAATCGCCACTCCGCTATATCCTTTTTTGTTTGCTGGATAATAATATTGAAATGGATAACCTGCTGCTGTAATGTCATCTACCGGAATTTGATCCTGTGTTGCTTTTATTTCCTGAAGACATATTACATCAGGATTTGCTTGCTGTAGCCACTCGATAAACCCTTTGTTTATTGCCGCTCTAATTCCGTTTACATTATAAGAAATAATTTTCATCAGTGATTTTTTTAGGATTTCAAATGTAATAAAAAAGTGCAAAGTTTGTCTTGGAAACAACGAAAAGTAGACTTTTTTGTTATCTTTGTTCGCTGTTCTAATAAATTAAAAGTACTACATGGGTTTAGTTACCGCGAAAGAAGTTGCAAAAGCAATAAATGTTGAAAAGTACGGAGTTTTCGGTACCTTTTCTGGCTGGATTCTTATGAAGGTTCTTAAGATCTCTACCCTTAATAAAATTTACGATCGTAATAAACATTTGGAAGACCTTGCGTTTTTGAATGGAATTTTGGACGAAATGGAAATTAAGTTCGAAATCCCTGAAGAAGATTTAAAGCGTCTGCCAAAAGATGGTGCGTATATTACCATTTCTAATCATCCGCTTGGAGGAATTGACGGAATTTTGCTTTTAAAATTGATGCTTGAAAGAGAGCCAAATTTCAAAATCATTGCCAATTTCTTATTACATAGAATTGTTCCGATGAAAAAATACATTATGCCGGTTAATCCTTTTGAAAATCATAAGGATGCAAAATCGAGCGTAATTGGTATTAAAGAAACATTGCGCCATTTAAGCGACGGAAAACCTTTGGGAATTTTCCCTGCTGGTGAAGTTTCGACTTATAAAGACGGTAAATTGGTAGTTGACAAACCGTGGGAAGAAGGTGCGATTAAACTAATCAGAAAAGCTAAAGTTCCTGTTGTACCGATTTACTTTCATGCCAAAAACAGTAAATTATTCTACTGGCTTTCTAAAATTGACGACACTTTACGAACTGCAAAACTTCCGTCTGAACTTTTAACGCAAAAAGACCGCGTCATTAAAGTTCGTATTGGAAAACCAATTTCTGTAAACGAGCAAAATGAAATCGAATCTTTTGAAGAATACTCAGAATTCTTAAGAAAGAAAACCTATATGCTTGCCAATCCGTTTGAAAAAGACACCAAACTGATTGACACCGCTAGTTTGAAAATTACAAAAGCGCCTAAAAAAATCGTTACTGCAGCCAACGAATCAAAATTGATCGATGAAGTTCAGGCTTTACGAGATAGCGACAGCAGATTTTTGCAAAGCAAAAACTATGAAGTTTTCTTTGCGAGCGCAAAACAAATTCCGAATATTTTACACGAAATTGGCCGTCTGCGCGAAATCACTTTCCGTGAAGTTGGCGAAGGAACGAATGAATCTATTGACTTAGACGAATACGATCAATATTATCACCACATGTTTTTATGGGATGATGAAACCAAAAAAATTGCTGGTGCGTATCGTATGGGATTAGGTTCTGAGATTTATCCAAAATACGGAATTGAAGGTTTCTATCTAACAGATCTTTTTAGATTTGAGCCAGAATTGCATGATATGATGCATAAATCGATCGAAATGGGACGTGCATTTATCGTAAAAGAATATCAGCAAAAACCAATGCCTTTATTCTTATTATGGAAAGGTATTATCCATACTACTTTACGCCATCCTGAGCACAAATATTTGGTTGGTGGTGTAAGTATCAGCAATCAGTTTTCTGACTTCTCTAAATCGCTTATGATTGAGTTTATGAAGTCAAACTATTACGATCCGTATATTGCGCAGTACATTCACCCGAAAAAGGCTTATAAAGTAAAATTAAAAGACGCCGACAAAGATTTTATCTTCGATGAAGCAGAATCTGATTTGAATAAGTTTGATAAAATCATTGACGAATTGGAACCAGGAAACTTACGTTTGCCAGTTTTAATTAAAAAATACATCAAACAAAATGCAAGAGTTGTAGCTTTCAACGTCGATCCTTTATTCAACAATGCTATTGATGGTTTAATGTACATTCGAATTGCAGATATTCCAGAAAGCACAATGAAACCTGTTATAGAAGAGTTTCAAATTGAATTGGAAAAAAAATTATCTGAAAAAGAAGATTAAAACTCTTTCCTATAAAAATCAAAAGTCCCATTTACGAATTGTAAATGGGACTTTTTTTAATTAAGATCTTTTCCTAGTTCTGTCAAATATTCCAATTCACTAATTGGATCGGGACCATATTTATTTTCTCCTTCATCGCCTATAACAGTCCACAAATACACATTATAAAACGGCACTAATACATACCACCATTTTTTATTGATGTCGTGCATTCTCCTTATGGCAACTGCAATTGAAGGGATAAAAATAGCGATCCAATAAATGGTCAGGAATAAATCTGATTCAGGAGAAATTAAACTTAGAAGAAAACTTATAGCCCAATTTACTAAGAAAAACATCCAAAATTCTTTTCTTCTAGATCTTCCTTTAAAATTGGCATAGTTTTCAAAAAAAACACTTTTGTAAATCTTCAACATATTCATTCTTTAAAATCCTTACTTCGATTATTTTCAGACATTATTTAGTACCTGAAATAACCTCCAATACTACGATCTTTAAATGAAGATAAGATGAAGAAATACAATTCTTGAATATTATTGGACATAAAAAAATCCCATATTAAAATGGGATTTGTATTAGAATTGGAAGATTTATTCTTTACCAATTTCGTCAATTTCTTCTAATTCATTTTTAGGATCACTTCCGTATTGATTTGATTTCTTTTCTCCTTCGGTACAAGCTAAAATCAAACTATAAAAAGGAATAAGTAAATACCAGCCACTTTTACCAACATCATGCATTCTCCTTACACCTACTGCAATTGAAGGCAGTAAAACTGCGAAACTATACAAAGTACTTATAATTGATAGTTTTGGCGCTAATGCCATAAAAAGAAAAAGCAAACCATATGAAATAATAATATTTAACAACGTAAAAAGCCAAAATTCTCTTCTTCTTGCTCTTCCTTTAAAATTTGCATAATTCTCAAAAACTACTTTTTTGTACATTTCTAACATAATAAAACCATTTAATTTTTCCCTACTCTTTTGGATTTTCAGTTCCTCCATCCCTGTTTTTTTTACAGATTGCAAGGGTACTTCCTTTGAAAATTTCAAAATGTACTTAAAAGGTTTTATTGTAACACAAAAAGACAAAATAGTAAAGCATAAAAAAATCCCATTCAAAAATTTGAATGGGATTTAGACAATATATGTTTTTCTTTTAGAACCAGCCTTTTTTACCAACTTGGTAAGTTTGGTAAAAATCTTCATCTGATTTTGTCAAGTAGATAATTCCTTCGATGAAGCCAATTATACTTCCTACTCCGCAAGTCACGATTGTAATTACGATTTGGATAATTCCCTCTTGAGTGTATCCTAAGATAAATTTATGAACACCTAGATATCCAAAAATTATTCCCATAATTCCTGCTAATACTTTTTTGTTCTCTTGTCTTGGTTGAGATGGAGTATTCCAGCTTTCTGGTTTTGTAGTTTCCATTTTTTATAATATTTAGTTAATTATTAATTCCTATTTCATCAATTTCTTCAATGGTACTTTTTGGATCCAAACCGTAATAGTTTTCTCCATGCTCTCCTTCAGTTACTAATAAAACCAACATCCAGATAGGTCCAGCCAACGGAATAAAAGAAACTAAAATAGTCCATCCGCTTTTTCCTAAATCGTGCATTCTTCTAACTGTAACAGCCAAAGATGGAATTATAGAAGCAATCAAATAAAGAAAAAATAATCCTACTGCAATTGGAAGACCGATTTCTGTACCTAAAACCGCAGATAACATTAGCCCTAAAAAAATAAATGCAAACATAAGAAGCGATGTAGCAAGACGAAAATACCAGTATTCACTTCTTCTAGCTCTTCCGTTAAAGTTTGCATAGTTCTGAAACATGGCTGTTTTATACCATTCAATCATAATTTTTAATCATTTGTTTTTGGCCTACTCTTGGGATTTTCGGTTTTCTCCGAATTTCAAAAAATCGTCCTATTTAGACTCATTCTTTAAAATTCGGAAACAATATTATTAAAAATTAACAAATAAAACTAATCTTGCCAAATAAAATTCACAGGAAAAAACTCGTTATTAAAACCTAAAGGCTGTAGGCTATTATTTGCCGTAAACTGCTTTAATTTTATCTACAATTACTTGAGCCAGACGTTCATGACTTTCAAAAGTCCAACCTGCAATGTGAGGCGTCAGTAAGACATTTTTTGCTTCGAGAAGATATTGAAAAGCTTCTGGGGTGTTTTTATCTTGAAAAAGCGTTTCAAACGAAAGTTTTTCATACTCCAAAACATCTAGACCAGCACCTAAAACCTTTTTCGACTTCATAGCTTCAACCAAATCGGCTGTAACTATATTTTTACCTCGCGAAGTGTTTATGATCCAAAATGGCTTTTTAAATGCATTTATAAATGCTGCATTTACCATTTTATCTGTTTCGGGTGTCCAAGGCAAGTGAAGACTCAAAACATCTGCTTTTTCTTGAAGTTCTGCCAAAGAGACTTGTTTGGCATTTTCGTCTCCTACATTGTCTAAAATATCATAACATAAAACTTCTGTCTCAAAACCTCTTAGTTTTTTAGCGAAAGCTTTACCCATATTTCCGTAACCAATAATTCCGACTGTTTTTAAATCCAGTTCATGACCACGATTGCTTTCACGATTCCATTGTCCTGCTTTTACTTCGGCATCGGCTTGGTTTAAATTATTAAACAAAGATAAAATAACGCCCAAGGAATGTTCTGCAACAGCGTTGCGATTACCTTCTGGAGCCGCAATGAGATGAATTCCTTTTGCAGAAGCATACTCACAATCAATACTTTCCAGACCTGCGCCAACTCTCGCGATAAATTGCAACTTTGCTGCTTTATCTAAAAAGGTTTTATCAATCTTGAAACGGCTTCGAATTACAATTCCGTTATAATCATGGATTTTGGCTTCGATTTCTTCTTTTGAAGATTTAAAATCGGCGTGGTTTTCAAAGCCCGCTTCTTCCAATTGGTTCCAAAGAATTGGATTATTACTATCGATATGAAGAATTTTTACACTCATTTTTATTGATTTTATGATCTAACAAAAATACAGTAATTCTTCAAGATTATCTTAAATGAAAAGTTTTTGAACCATATAAGTGATATAAGTTTATTTTAAATTCTGCGTAGATCATTTGTTTTTTTACTTGTAGTTTAGAGTTGAGATACCATTTTTTTGAAATGCAAGCCATATAAGTTTCTTTAAGTCTACTTTATGCAGTTATAAGCCTTATCTGGTTTATTCCTTTTCCACTTCGTAGATTTTTTCTAACTTTGAAGATATTGGGATTTTTTCATATCCTATTCATTAATACTTCACAAAATTTTTATATGAAATTAACCAAGACTTTTAAAGCCTTTTTTAAGAACGAAAAATCAGGAGGAATTATCTTGCTCTTTGTCACGCTTTTATCCTTATTTCTTGCCAACTCATCTTTTCAGGTTCCATATGTTGCGTTTTGGGAAAAAGATAATATTGCAGGGCATTCGATCACACATTGGATCAATGATGGGTTAATGACAATTTTCTTTCTTTTGATTGGTTTGGAGTTGGAACGAGAAATTTATCACGGTGAATTATCAAATATTAAAAACGCATCGCTGCCCATCATGGCTGCTTTTGGAGGAATGCTAGTTCCTGCCGCAATATTCTTAGCTTTAAATTACGGAACAACTACACAAAACGGTGCCGGAATTCCGATGGCGACCGATATCGCATTTGCCATTGGAATTTTATCTCTTTTAGGAAATAGAGTTCCTGCTTCATTAAAAGTTTTTCTAACAGCTCTTGCCGTTATTGACGATTTGGGCGCAATTATCGTTATTGCCATTTTTTACACCACGTCAATCTCTTTTTTAAATCTTGGAATCGCACTTGGAATCTGGTGTTTGCTTTTTGTTTTAAATCGAATGAAAATTCACAATCTAATTCCGTACTTAATTGGCGGTGTCATAATGTGGTATTTTATGCTTAATTCTGGAGTTCACGCCACCATAACAGGTGTGATTCTGGCATTTGTTATTCCGTTTGGCGATGGAGGCGAAAAAACCTCTTCGTATAGACTTCAACATTTTCTGCATCAGCCAGTCGCTTTTTTTATCCTGCCTCTTTTTGCAGTTGCGAATACTGCTTTACCAATTACCGAAAACTGGCATGAAGGCTTAAGCCATGTCAATACCTACGGAATCATTCTTGGACTTGTAGTGGGAAAACCGCTTGGAATTTTACTTTTTTCTTCAGTGGGGGTTACTTCTGGTTTGTGCATTTTACCGAAAAATCTAAAATGGACACATATTTTAGGCGCGGGAATGCTCGGTGGAATTGGTTTTACAATGTCGATTTTCATTACCGTTTTGGCATTCAAAAATCCTGAAATTATTGTCTTTTCTAAAATAGCAATTCTTATTGCTTCTTTCTTAGCTGGACTTATGGGATTTGTTTATTTGAAATACACTCTTAGTAAAAAATGAAACTTATTTTTTAAATTCCAATTGAAAAAATTCCAAATTCCAATTTAAAACTTTGCAAAGATTCCATGTTCCTTGGAATTACAAACTATAATTTTATTCTCATTTTTATTAAACATAGCCCAAGGTTTCAACCTTGGGCACACAACGTAAACGTAAAGTGATTTGCAATGCGTTCCCAAGGTTGAAACCTTGGGCTATGTTTGATAATCTTTGTCGAATTCTAGTGCGATTTGCTTCGCATGTTCGCGCCTCGTTCTTCAGAATAACAAAATATTCTATTTCGCAAAAAAAATTCCAAACTCCAATAATAAAATTGGAATTTGGAATTTAAAATATTGGAATTTCTTTAAAACCTAACCTTTAATCTGTTTCAAAGAAGTCTTGATTCCTTTAATTAATGACGAACTGAAACCATTGTGCTCCATTTCGTTCAGACCGACAATTGTACAGCCTTGAGGCGTTGTTACACGGTCGATTAATTGTTCTGGGTGCACTCGTTCTTCTAGAAGCATTTTCGCAGCTCCTTTTACCGTTTGCGCGGCAATTGCTAAAGCAGTATTAGAATCAAATCCTATTTCGATTCCGGCTTGCATAGAAGCGCGAATATAACGTAAAGCATAAGCTGTTCCACATGCGCCTAAAACTGTCGCTGCATCCATTAGTTTTTCATCAATTACTGGAGCGGTTCCTAAATCTTGGAACAAATCGACAATTGGCGAAGCATTTGCTGCATACTTTTCTGGGAAAGAAATACAAGTCGCCGATTCTCCAAACTGAGCCGCAATATTTGGCATAATGCGAACTACCGGATATTCGTAGTTGGTTTTAGTTTGAAGCACGTCCAAAGACAATCCGCTTACTGCAGAAGCAATAGTTTTGTTTTGAATAACGGGCAGAATTTCAGCCAAAACTGTATCTACCTGATACGGTTTTATGGTTAAAATAACAACATCAGCTTCCTCGATGTTGTGTTTATTATCGTTAGAAACAGTAATGCCATATTCTGATAAATATTGAATACTTGCAATGTTTCTTCTTGTAACAGTAACTTGGTTGTTTTTCGAGAATTTAGCAATTCCCAAGGCAATAGAAACCCCAAGGTTTCCTCCTCCAATAATGTGTACTTTCATTCTGGTTGGCTTTAATTTATTTCTGGCTGATTAACAGCTTTTTTTGCGCCTGTAAATTACGCAGATTTTAGAGATCTTAAATCACTGTAATATACTAATTTGTGGCAAAAATCTAGAATCCAAGAATCAAATTAGCTACTCCAAAGTAGAGCATAATTCCAAAAACATCATTGGTTGTTGTGATAAACGGACCCGTAGCAATTGCGGGATCAATTTTGTTTTTGTTAAGAAAAAGTGGCACTAAAGTTCCTAAAGTTGCCGCAAAAAGAATCACCACAATCATAGAAATCGAAATTGCAAATCCGACCAAATACTGCTGGTACATGATAGAATGATAGCACAATAAAAGCAAAGAGATAATGCTTCCTGATATCATAGAAACGGTAATTTCTTTTGTAAAATAACCGCGGCTAAAATCTTTTAACGTTCCATTTGCCAAACCTTGCACAACAATTGCCGAAGCCTGAACACCGATATTTCCTGCAGTTGCAGATAATAACGGCACAAATATGATTAACGTCGAATATTTTTGAAAAGTACTTTCGTTACCTTTTAAGACAAAAGAAGCCACAATCTCGATCACCATCCCGATTAAAAGCCATGGCAAACGCGCTTTTGTCAATTCGTAAACACTGTCATTCGATTCAACGTCTTGTGTAATACCCGCAGCTAACTGGTAATCCTTATCGGCTTCTTCCTTGATAACGTCAACAATGTCGTCAATAGTAATTCTTCCCACCAAACGGCCGAGTTCGTCAACAACAGGAATTGCCTCTAAATCGTATTTCTGCATGATACGAGCCACCTCAACATCTTCGGTATCTACGTTTACGAAATTTAATTTCCTGATATAAACCTCACCGATCTGCGTTTTAGTAGAAGAAGTTAGTAAATCTTTAAGTGATAATCTTCCTTTAAGTCGGTTTTCATCATCAACTACATAAATAGAATGTACTCTGGATACATTTTCTGCCTGAATTCGCATTTCTTTAACGCAGGTTAAGACATTCCAGTTTTCATTTACTTTTACAAGCTCTTTCCCCATCAAACCACCGGCTGTGTTCTCGTCGTAACGCAAAAGATCAACAATGTCTTTGGCGTGCTCCACATCGACCATTTCCGAGATTACTTCCGCTTTTATTTCCTGCGAAAGTTCCGCGATAATATCGGCAGCATCGTTGGTTTCAAGCTCGTCAAGCTCTTCTGCAATTTCCTTTGGCGAAAGTCGGCTTAAGATATTTTCACGCAGATCTTCTTCTAATTCAAGAAGAATTTCAGCTGTTTTATCACTATCTAAAACCTTAAAGATGTAGGTTGCTTCGTCAAAATCTAATTCATCTAAGATTTCGGCAATATCAGCGTGGTGCAGATCATTCAGTAAAACTTCAAGTTCATTGTCGTTTTTACTAATAATCAGTTCTTCTAATTGAAGTATAAATTCTTTACTAACTTTGAACTCCATCGGCTTCTATTTTTTGAGTTAGTTCAATAAATTCGGCTGTACTTAGCTGTTCCGGACGTTTATCAAAGATAGTGTCTTCTCGCAGTTTATCAGATAAATTTAATGTTTTCAAACTGTTACGTAATGTTTTTCGTCTCTGCTGAAAAGCGGTTTTTACAACCGTAAAAAACAACTTTTCGCTACAAGGAAGACTGTAATCTTCCTTTCGGGTCATTCTCATCACACCCGATTTGACCTTGGGCGGAGGAATAAAAACGTTTTCATCAACCGTAAACAGATACTCAGTATCATAGAAAGCCTGCGCTAAAACTGATAAAATTCCGTATGTTTTCGAACCTTTCTTTTCGCAGATGCGTTCGGCTACTTCTTTCTGAAACATTCCAGAAAACTCTGGAATCTGATGTTTTAGATCTAATGTTCTAAAAACAATCTGAGAAGAAATATTATACGGAAAGTTACCAATAATGGCAAACTGTTTGTCCTTGTAAACTTCGTTTATATTGTATTTCAGGAAATCCTGAGAGATAATTTTATCTTTTAATTTTGGATAATTAGCATCCAAATACGCTACAGATTCGGTATCGATCTCAATAACGTGTGTAGTAATTGGCTTTTCAAGTAAGTATTTAGTAAGCACACCCATTCCTGGTCCTATTTCTAAAACCTCATTGTATCCCTTAAAAGTCAAAGTATCTGCAATTGCTTTTGCAATACTTTCATCTTTAAGAAAGTGCTGTCCTAAATGTTTTTTGGCTTTTACTTTTTCCATTTTCTTACTTGTTTGCCAGAAGGCTGCAAAAGTATTCTTTTTTTATCGAAAGGCTCTACATCTACTGAATTATTTTGCTATAAAGGCACGAAGACGCCATTTTTTTTGCCACGAAGACTCAAAGGCGCAAAGGTTTATTTTTTTCAATCAATTACAATCAAGAAATTGTCTTTGCCTCAAATTTTAACTGAACACTAATTCCTGATCACTGAACACTAAAAAAATCAGTGTTCCGAAATAACCTCTAATTCTGTTCTAAATGAAAGCATTTTATCTGCAAATAAACCCAAAGCTTCTCTGTGAAATTCTGGTTCATCTTCGATATAAAACTTATCTAAAGTTTCTTTGCTGTCTGTTACATATTGTACCGAATAGGTAATTCCGCCCATTTCTTCTTCAACCAAAACTTTTACAATTCGTGCTGAAGAAAATTTCTGAGTTGCCAGAATTTCTGGTATGTGTTTTTCCTGCATCCATTTTAACCATTGGTCGTGAACGCTTTCGTGTATATTGGTGGTAACGTTGTATATAATCATTTTTTTTTAAGGTTCTAAGGTTCTGAGATACTAAGCTTCTAAGTTTTTCTTTTTGGAATTTGGAATTTAAATATTGAAATTTATAAATTCTTATCCCCTCTTAATTCTCTATATTTTTTTCTCGCATCAACAAAATAAATACTATCCTGATGATTGAAAATTACTTTTTCGTATAACGGTTTGGCTTTTTCTACGTCTTTTAGTTCGTCGTTGTAGATTTCGGCTGAAAAGAACAGCGCTTCGTCTACATAAATTCCGTCGCTGTGGTGATCAATGATTTGCTGATATTGGCTTAAAGCCGAAGCAAAATCTTTCTGGCTTTCATAAACTTTACCCAAACGCAATAAAGTCACCGCTTCTATTTCCTGACCTTTATATGTTTTTAAGATATTTTGAAACTGGGTTATAGCTTCTTGTTTTTTATTCTGATAAATTAAAAAATCACCTTTTGCAAATGCTTTCAGCGCCACCTGAGTCGAATCAGCAGCCGTATTGTCATTAATCAATAAAAAATATTCCAGAGCGTCGTTGGCAATTAATTGTGTATTTGCCGCTTTTAACTCTTTAAACTGTTTGTTTGCCCATTCAAAATCGCCTTTATAATAACTTGTTTTGGCCGCTTTCAAACTCGCTTCGTGCGCCATTACATCGTTCTTCAAATCCAATTGAATTTGCGAATAGTAAATAAGCGCCTGATTGTACTTTTCTTCCAAAAGCAAAATATCAGCCAATTCCATTTTAGCATCGGCTTTTTGGTATTCGTTTAGATTTAATTCTAAGGCCTTTTTGATTACCGCTTTTCCTTCTTCTGTCTTTTTCAAATTAAAAGCCAGAAAATGGGCTTGAATAATTTGCAAAGATAGGGTAAACGGACTGATTTCGTAAGTTGCAAGCAATTGCTGTAATTCTTGGCTAATGGCTGGATAATCTTTTTCTTGTGCTTTATCGATTTTAATCTGCATTAAATACGCATTCGACTGAATCAATAAATCTAAATCTTTGGTGTTTTGAAGAATGAAATTCAGAATTTCTTCTGCTGTATCATCGTCTCCTTCATTCATAGCAAATTGACTCAGATTAACAATACTCATCAACGATTCTGGCTCGCGTTTGTAAATGGCTTTTTCCTGGATAAATGCTTTACCGAATTCTTTCTGCTGCACATAAAACCAGCTCAGATAATGATTCCAAAAAACATCTTGATCTTTTTGGGTTTTTAAGATTAAGGCTTTACGCATCGCATCTTTAAAAGCCGTATTGTCGGTTTCGCCATTCATAAATCGAGACAATTGTGTCTGAATCAAATTGGTGTTTTGCGGATTTGTGAAAGATTCTGTCAATAATAAATCGATCATTAAATCGGTTTTTCCTAACTGACCGTAAAGCATTCCGATTTGGAAATTGAAATTGAAGTTCGGCTGAACTTGCATTGCCGTCTGATAGGCTTTTAAAGCATATTCGAGCAATACTTTCTTCTCAAAAGAACTGGCAATTCCGTAAACATCATTCGGATTTACTTTTATTTTTTCGATTGCCTGTTCATAGTAATTTTTAGCTTTCGAATCATTTTTCTGCAATTGAAAGTTATATCCTAATTCAACTAGAAAAACGCCTTGTTTATAACGATTGTAACGCTCTTGAATGGCTTTCTCGGCATTTGAAAATTGCTGCAATTGCTGGTAACAATCGACTGTTCTTAAAAAATACTGAGTGTTGGATGGTGCGGCTCTTAAAAGCTCCTCATAACTGATTTTTGCTTTTTCGAAATCGCCTTTGTCGTAGTAATATTGCGCCAACTGCTCGTTTTGCCCAAATGCAAAACCAGAAAATAACAAAACGATACAAATCAATATGTTTTTCATATTGCAGTTTTTTAATTTACGATTAAAGCAATGAAAACTGTGATTGAGACTATACTAAATTGCCAATTGCTTTTTAGATTTCCAAAAAATCAATCCCAAACCAATTAAAATAAACGGAATACTTAAAATCTGTCCCATATTAATCAGCATATCATTCTCGAAGGCTTCTTGATTTTCTTTGAAAAATTCTATTATAAAACGGGCTGTAAATAATAAAGTTAAGAAAGTTCCGAAGATTAATCCCTGTGCATTTCTGATTTTTTCTGACTTGTACATATAAAACAGAATTACAAAAATCAACACGTAAGCAAATGCTTCGTATAATTGAGTTGGATGTCTCGGAATCAAATCGTCTCTTTGAAAAACAACTCCCCAATTTTCATTAGTTGGCTTTCCATAAATTTCAGAATTCATAAAATTCCCCATTCTAATAAAAGCGCCCGTTACAGGAACTGCAACAGCCATTTTATCCAGAAGTCCTAAGAATTGCACTTTATATTTTCGGCAGTATAAAATCATTGCCGTAATCACTCCGATCGAACCTCCGTGACTTGCCAAGCCTTGATAACCTACAAACTGGTAAGCTCCTTTTATCTTTTGAATTGGTAAAAGAATTTCTATCGGATGTTTGAAAAAATATTCCGGTTCGTAGAAGAAACAATGTCCAAGTCTAGCGCCTAAAACAGTCCCGACGATGACATAAATCAATAAAGAATCCAGATTGTCTAACGAAAGATTTTCTTTTTTATAAATGTTTCTGACGATATAAAACCCGAGAAGAAGTCCGCAGGCAAAAAGAGCTCCGTAATATTTAAGAGGAAAAGTATCTGTGATCCAAAATATAACGGGATCAACGTTCCAGTTTAAGATACCGTTTTTCATTTGTTGCAGTATAATGTTTAAAGAAACCTGACGGATTTAAAAACCGTCAGGTTTAACTAATAAACTAAATTTTTAATTTATAATATCAAATCCGCAGTAAGGACGTAAAACTTCTGGAATTACGATTCCTTCTGGAGTTTGGTAGTTTTCAATAATTCCCGCCAAAACTCTAGGAAGCGCCAATGAACTTCCGTTAAGTGTATGCGCTAATTGATTTTTTCCGTCTTTGTCTTTAAAACGCAATTTCAAGCGGTTTGCCTGGAAAGTTTCAAAGTTAGAAACAGAACTGATTTCTAACCAGCGGTCTTGTGCTGTAGAAAACACCTCAAAATCGTAAGTCAAAGCAGATGTGAATCCCATATCGCCACCGCAAAGACGTAAAATTCTATAAGGCAATTTCAATTCCTGAAGAATATTTTTTACGTGTTCTACCATTCCGTCCAATGCAGCATAAGAATTGTCGGGGTGCTCGATACGAACGATTTCTACTTTATCAAACTGGTGCAAACGGTTTAATCCGCGCACGTGTGCTCCGTAAGAACCTGCTTCACGACGGAAACATGGCGTATAAGCCGTATGCAAAACTGGCAATTCGCTTTCGCTCAAAATAACATCGCGGAATAAATTCGTTACTGGAACCTCAGCCGTTGGAATCAAATATAAATCGTCGACTCCTGCGTGGTACATCTGCCCTTCTTTGTCTGGCAATTGTCCTGTTCCGTAACCTGAAGCTTCGTTTACCAAATGAGGAACCTGAACTTCATTATAACCTGCAGCCGTATTTTTGTCTAAAAAGTAATTGATTAAAGCACGCTGTAAACGAGCTCCTTTTCCTTTGTAAACAGGAAATCCTGCTCCAGTAATTTTTACTCCCAATTCAAAATCGATAATATCGTATTTCTTCACCAATTCCCAGTGAGGCTGTGCGCCTTCGTGCAAAACTGGAATATCTCCTTCTTGGAAAACATTCAAGTTATCATCTGGTGTTTTTCCTTCAGGAACAATATCTGCCGGAAGGTTTGGTAACGTATATAATTTATTGGTTAACTCAACAGCCAAAGCTTCTGCTTTTTCGCTCAGTTCTTTACTTTTTTCTTTTAGTGAAACTGTTTTTTCTTTTAAGATTGCTGCTTTAGCTTTCTCACCAGCTTTCATCAATTCACCAATATCTTTGGACAATTTATTAGATTCTGATAAAGTATTGTCTAATTCTACTTGTGCAGCACGACGATTTTCGTCCAATTGAACCACTTCTTCAACAACGCTTTTAGCATCGATATTTCGTTTTGCTAAAGCTTTGATTACTTTCTCTTGATTTTCTCTAATAAATGCGATTTGTAACATAGCTTGTTTTTTATAACTATTGTATTTTTATAACGGAAGCAAATTTAAGGAAATGTTTGTTAACAAAAGGACAAACTTTTTCAGGAAAACCGAAATCTCGTATAAACAGCAAAAGCACCCTAAAAGTGCTCTTGCTATATTTTAAAAATTTATAATGTTTTACTCCAAAAAACGATGCCTATCATCTCTATGAAAAGCATAATCTCTTCCGTTAAACTTTATCTTTTCGATTTCTTTTTTTGTTTTCAGGTCGCTTTTTTCTTCAATTCCATTTTCTAAATCATCTTCGACCGCTTCTTCGTAAGAAAACTTTTTGGTAATAATCAGATCAAAATATCCATTGGTTTTATGGTCAGAAAAACTCATTCCGGTTTCTAAAGTTTCGATTTGAAAAGTTCCGGTTCCGTTAGAATCGCCGTTAGTTAATTGAACTGGATATTCGTATAAAACTTTTCTAATTTCTTTATCACCTAAAGTAATCAGCGTAAATTTTTGCTCCGAATACAACACAATTCGGCTGCTTGCGCGGGCTTCTGTATAAAAAGCAATGGCTGGTGTTTTTTCATTTAGAAAAAACAAATCTTTTAAAATATGCGATTTCGAAAACTGAATGGCTTCATTATCGTAATAACCCAGATTCTCATCAAATTCTTCAGCAATTATGCTTCCGTCTTCCCGATTTACAAATAGATACTTTCGCTGAAAATAATCTCCAAGTTCTTCATCGTCATCGTTTGTTCTAAAAGCTTTTTTATCGTGCGCAACGGTTGTGAGCACAAAAAAAGTAGTTTGATCGTCATAATTGATCGAACTTGATTCTTTAATTTTAATATCTGAATATTTGATTTTGAGGTTTGTTGCCACTTTGGAGAGCAGCTGCAGATTCATTTCTTTTGAATCTTCAATTTCATCGAGATTTTTAAAAATGAGTTTCTTTAGTGGTTTTTTATTAAAACCAATATCGGCTTGAGTTTGCGAAAGAAGTTCTTGATACTGAGCTTCTGCTTCATTCTGAACTTTTTCATTTTTCCCGCAGGAAAACAACAACATCAAAACACCGCTTAAAAGAATTGTTTTTTTCATAGGCTTTGGTTTGTTAGAAATTTAGGGCGTCTCAAATATATAATTTTCTTACAAACCACAAGCAAAAAAATAAAAACTAATCTCTCTTAATTTCGTGACCTACAAACTCTTCCAGTGTTTTAAACATTTCTTCAACCGAAAGCACTTCTGTGTCAGGGTGAGATTTTAGAAAAGAAGCATTCAATTCAGCTAGATTTTGGTCTAACTCAAAGTACGCATTGTTGTTTAGCAAATCCTTGAAAGCATTAGGAGTATCGAATTTTTCTTTTAGAAATTTCCCTAATTTGATATTGCTCTGCAAACGCAGTTTACGGCATTGTTCTTTAAACAATTCTAAATGTTTTTCTGCTCCGATTAAAGCTAATCCTTCTTCGATTAATTCATTCAATTCTTTATTCCATCCCGAATCATGTACAAACTTCGAAAAATTTCCTTCTGCATATTTAGAAGCATAAAAATCCAAATAGTAACTCATCAAAGCATCTTCGTGAATCAAGTCGTCGTCTATTTTTTCTTCGCGCATTAAATTAATTACCGAAATATTCGAATTTACAATGTCTTGCGGATTTTCACTATTCGCCGCCGTTTCTGAAATGATGATTTTACCGAATTCCATTTGAGTTTTATTTAAAAATTGTTTTGCAAAGTTGGGGTAAATAATAATACGATTTGGAAGAAATTAAAGTTTTTGACAGATTTCCGCCGTTTATCACAATCTTTAATCAAAATTAGCGTTATCTTTATCTAATATAAAGATGCAGCTAAAACTGAATGCTTTTAACGCAACTATTTGGAAAGAAATGCATCTATTATATAGAAAACTTTATATAAAGTTTTCGCAACCAAAACCAAAACCATGAAACGGATTGTCCTAATATTTAGCATTCTGCTAGCTTTAACAAGTTGTGAAAACGATGATTTGCCAAATTCTGATGTGCAATATTCGTTAATTGCAAAGGGAGATTCTTTTCCTAGTGATGAAAGTCTTGCACCAAGACATTTAATCATTAAAGATCAGAAAGCTTGGGATAATTTAATTACAGAAATGAATGTTTCTACTGATTTATCTAAAGATTTTAAAGAAATTAATATTGATTTTAGCCGATATCAAGTTATTGCCGTTATAGACAAAACTCAAAATACAAGCGGCCATTCGATAGATATTGTTGAAATTTCAGAAAATCGAAATACCATAATTGTAAAAGTCGAAAAACTAAAAAATGGCAATAGCACTTTAAAATTATCAAGACCTTACGATATTATTAAAACAGACAGGACAGATAAAAAGGTCATTTTTGAACAATAGCCTGATCAAAATAAAAACCTACCACTTTTAAAATATTTTTAATTGCCTCCAGTTTTTTCAGCTGGAGGCAATTATTTTTTAATAGTCAGCAATAACATTTCTTTTTCTTCAAGTTCCATTTGATTCGAAAACAAATCTTTAATCAAAAAGTAATATTAAAATAACCCCCGAAAAATAAAAGCTGTCACCAATTACAAGAATAAACCGTAATTTTATTCCATCCAAAATGGATTTAGCAGCAAAATAGAAAAATATGGATGGAAGAAAAGCATTAGAATATTATGTTTTAGATGTATTCTCAAACGAAAGTTATAGAGGAAATCCGCTTTCGGTTGTTTTTACAGATGGTAATTTAAAACTAGAAACCTATCAGGACATTTCGAAAGAGTTTGGCTATTCTGAAACCTCTTTTGTCTATTATTCCACAAGAGAAAAAGCACTTGTAGTTCGTTCGTTTACTCCAACTGGAATCGAAATTGATGGCGCAGGACATAATCTATTAGGCGCGGTCTGCGGTGCGCTCCTAAAAGGCATTCCTATATTTGATGAACAAAATGAAAGTGAACCTTTTGTAATTATGAATCATTCGGCAATTCCTGTAACTACAAGTTTAGATCCCATTACTTTGTATCCCGTTGTTCAAATGCATCAAAAATCGGCAGTCATTAAACAAGAAATCCCAACATACAAAATTGCGGTGGCTCTTGGCTTAAAGATTGAAGATTTAGATGTAAATTCTTTTGTGCCAACTATTGTAAAAACTGAAGTAGCGCATACGATGGTTCCTATCAAAAACAGTCAAATATTAAATAGCTTTGTTCCAGACAACCAGCTTTTAATTCAAATCTCAAAAGAATACAATTCTGAAGGTTTTTACTGTTTCGCTCCAGCAGATGAAGATCAGGATCATATCGTTGAAACGAGATTTTTCAACCCAATAATTGGAATAAATGAAGACCCTGCAACAGGAACCGCGGCTGGACCTTTAATTGGTTTTTTAACGCAGAAGAAATTTACTAAATCAGACAAAGAGTATAAAATCCTTCAAGGTGTGAAATTAAAACAGGCCTCAATCATTGAAGTTATGAATCGTGAAGAAGATATTTTGGTTGGTGGCTCATCGATTATTACCATGAAAGGGGAATTGTATATTTAATTTTTATTCGACATTAAACAATCTCAAAATATACGAAAGTTCATAAACTATAAAGAGTGTTATCAAAACAGTATGAAAAACTTTATTATGAATTTTTATCGCAACCAGACACAAAACAATGTGACTGATGATGCGTACATAATATTCTTCTTGATTGTATAAAAAATAATTACCACCCTTTATTGCTGTGTCAATCAAATCGGCACCAAAGCTAATGGCCAGAATGGCAAAAAACCAGTTTTTTCTGGAATAAAAATAGTCTTCGTAACCATTATAATCACGTAAATCATCAGGATAAAGAATCGCACACAGCAAATAGAAAATGAGAATATAACAGATGATAAAAAAATAATCGGCAAAATACCATTCCTGAATCAATTTCAAGTTAAACTCCCACCACCAGAAATGGATAATTAATAAGAAAACATAAAACACCCAAAGCGAATGAACAAAGTAGATCTTTTTCCGCCCGGGATGCTGAATAAAAATAACCGATCCTTTTATAAGATGTGTTAAACTTAAGCCTAGAATAATTCCGATAATCGATTTGACGTGGGTTAGTTCTTCCATACACAAATTACTTTTATTGACTTAAAATTAAATTAATTAATTCAATTACAATAATTTGCACTTAACTTTCAAGAATAATTCAAAAACAAAAAAGCTGCAATATATAAATATAGTGCAACTTTCTTAATTGTCGTAAACTTATAAATAACTTTAAAAAAGGACGGCCCAAAAAATGGGCCGTGTCTAAAATATTTTTTGTCTTTAAAATTTAGAAATACTGAAACTTCCATCAGTTACTTCATAATTTTTTTCATTTTTAGTGTGTGAAAAATTAAATGTTCCTTCAATTTTTTTATCATTATTTACTGTTATGTTTATAGTTCCTGACTTTATATCCACATTATTAAGTTCAGGCATGAAGCTAAAATTGATACGATACGTTGTCGTAAGATTTGACAAATCATATACCACAGGATGACTTCCAACTTCTGCATTTAGTGGCAGCCATAAGGAAAGTTTTTTATAATTATCATCAATTCCCTCACTAACCATTATATTCATAGAGCTAGAAATGAGAATATCGGGTTCAAAGGAGTAATTTTTCCCTTCGTATTTGAATTTCACAAAATCACTTTGTGGTGTATTCTCTTCTGAATCATTACTGCTACATGACGACGATAATGCTAATGCAAAAATAGCAATAGCAAAAAACAAGATTCTTTTTAAATTTTTCATAATTGGCTTTTATTAAATTAATGAGCAAATATAGAAAGAATTTTATTACAAAATATATTAGGAAATAGTAAAAAAATATTCTTTTGTAAAAATAAAAACCGCATCTTGGCAGAATGCGGTTTAATTATTTAAAACTAGAGAACTTCTTAGTTCGTTTTCATTGGCGGTAAATCAAACGCTTTTGAATCGTGTTCGAAGTTATTTCTGTGTGCTCCATCGCAAAATGGTTTGTTAGCAGAATGTCCGCAACGGCAAAGTCCCAATGCAGATCTTCCTTGTAAACCGTAAAGTGCTCCTTCTGGATCCATGATTTCAAAATCTCCTTCAATTTTGATTGATCCGTTTTTATTGATGATTAATTTCGTCTTGCTCATAAATTTGTTTTTTCGGCTGCAAAGGTTGCGAAATATATTGGCATTTATAAGCGGTGAACGTAGTTTAAACTGGTTCTATTTTATGAAGAATTCCGCTGAGATTCGCAAAGTTTTTTTTAATCTCGCAAAGTCGCGAAGGCGCAAAGTTGTTTTGTGTTTTGTCTGGCTGAGCGGAGTCGAAGCCCGCAAAGTGATTCTACGATTTTGCCACGAAAGCGAAAAATTTTGTCTATACGCTTTGTGTATCAGACTCGTCATCTTTTTTTTGCTGATTCATTTTTGTGATTATCTCTTTCAATCGTAAAGCTCTTTCTTTTTTCTCTTCTTGAACTTTAGCTTTTTTACGTTTTAGCAATTTGGTATGCAAAGCTTTATTTTTTGAATCTTTTTGAGGTCCTTTTGCCATAACTATCAATTTTGAATAGTACAAAGATAAGTATTATGATGTTTTTGCCACGAAGACTCAAAGGCTCTAAGTTTTTATTTTAACGCGTAATGTATATAATTCACAAAGATTGTCAGGCTGAGCGTCCCGAGAATTCGAGAGAAGCCCCGCACAGTGATTCAGCAAACGTGGCTTCGACTCCGCTCAGCCTGACAAAACAACAAAAACTCTGCGCCTTTGCGAGATTAAAAAACTTCGTGTCTTAGCGTCTTCGTGGCAAAACATAACAAAAAACTCCGCGCCTTTGCGAAATTAAAAAACTTCGTGCCTTAGCGCTTTAGTGGCTAAAACCTTAAAGCGCTTTATAAACAAAATTCTTAAACTTCACGTTTCCTTTTCCGATCGAGCAAAGTCCAATTCTTAAACCAAGAAAACCGCTTAAAACATTATGATTGTAACCTGAAACTTCTACCGAATTTTCAATCTTTTTCCAGTCTTTTCCATCGAGACTATAAAACATATCTACGGTGTTTTTAATGTTTTTAAGTTTAAGAAAGACTTTTCGTTTATGCGTATCTTTTTCTGTTGGAAATTGCCATCCTCTCAAATTGGCTAAAATATTGTTTTGATCGGCCAAAATTCCTGAATAATATTGTTTGTCATAAAACAAAACAAGTCCGCCTACAGCATCGCCTTCTATTTCCATTTCGACTTCAGCTGAATAGGAATGCCCTCCCGGAACGACAACAAGAGGCGAACTATTTCCAACACCATCTCCTTTACCTTCAATTGTCAAAGTATTGTCGGCAACCTTAAATCTCGAACTTTCTACTCCATTATAAAACTTCCATTGTGGTTTTAGAGCCGAACCATCGAAATTATCACTCAAAGAAAATTCAGGAAGCTTTTTTCCTTCAGGCTTTGCAATCGGTTTGTCCGTTTCAATTCCATTTGGAATTTTGTACCAGCCGTCTTTTGTCCATTCTACAGGCTGCAATAAAGTTTGGCGCCCTAAGTTGTAATATCCGTTTTCATAACCGTGAAAAATCATCCACCATTTTCCGTTTGCATCTTCAAAAACGGTGCTATGTCCTTTTGACCACCAAGTTTCAGAACTGCTGTTTGTTCGAACAACTGGATTATGCGGCGAGTTTTCCCAAGGTCCAAGTGGCGATTTTGATCGTGCCGAAATCACCATATGACTTGTTGCGGGTCCTGCAGTTCCACCTTCGGCAACGGTTAAATAATAATATTCTCCTCTTTTGAATAATTTTGGGCCTTCCATACAAAAACATTCAATACTCCATTCGCGCGGAATTTTCCAACCATCATAAACATGCTTTAATTCGCTCGTTACCGAAAGTCCATCTTTTGAAAGTGCGACATATCCGCCGTTGCTAAAATACAAGAATCGATTTCCTTTTTCGTCTGCAACATGTCCAGGATCAATATTTCCGATTTTCAAATCTACAGGTTCACTCCACGGACCGTTTATAGAATTTGCTGTTACGACAAAATTGGTGTTATTCGCCGGAAAATAGATGTAATACTTATTGTTGTATTTAATTAAATCTGGCGCCCAAACAGCTCCAACATATTTATGAAGCGCATTGGTTACAGGTTCCCAATTCATTAAATCGGTCGAATGCCAAATTAAAAGTCCAGGGTAATAATCGAATGAAGAATGTACAACGTAATAATCTTTTCCATCTCGAAGCAAACTCGGATCGGGATAATCTCCTGCAAAAATCGGATTATTGAATTTATTTTCTTTTAAAATCTTCTCGGATTGCGATTGAGAATTGACTGAAAGTGTTAGTAATAGAAATAAAACGGAGAGGTATATTTTGTTCATTTTGATATTTTTTTTTCAAATATAGTCAAAAAGACTATAAGATGATTGTTCCACAGAGATGCACGAAGAATTTCTCAGAGATGCGCAAAGTTTTTTTATTATGTTTTTGCCACAAAGGCGCTAAGGCACGAATTTTTTAAATCTCGGAAAGTCGTGAAGGCACGAAGTTTTTCCTTATGTTTTGTGAGGCTGAGCGGAGTCAAAGCCACGTTTGCTGAATCACTGTGCGGGGCTTCGACTCCGCTCAGCCTGACAAACTTTAACAAAAGCTTTGCGGCTCTGCGTCTTTGCGAGAGCTAAACTCAAAAAAAATCTTAGTGATTCTCTGTGTTTTCTTTGTGAATCTCTGCGGAATTGTAAAATCTCAATTCTATTGCTTATTTTTGCACTCATAAAATTCATATAATGACACAGAATCCAAAAAGATATACGATCACAGCTGCCTTGCCTTACACCAATGGACCTATTCATATTGGACATTTGGCTGGAGTTTACGTGCCTGCAGATATATATTCTAGATATTTAAGATTGCAAGGAAAAGATGTAGCATTTATCTGCGGAAGCGATGAACACGGCGTTGCAATCTCTATGAAAGCCAAAAAAGAAGGTGTTACTCCGCAAGAAGTTATTGATAAATATGACGGAATCATCCGTAAATCGTTTGCTGATTTCGGAATTTCATTCAACAATTACTCGAGAACTTCGGCAAAAATTCATCATGAAACGGCTTCTGAATTCTTTAGAACATTATATGATAAAGGAGATTTTATAGAAGAAGTTACTGAACAATTGTATGACGCAAAAGCAAATCAGTTTTTAGCAGACCGTTTTGTTGTGGGAACTTGTCCGAAATGTGGTAATGACGGTGCTTACGGAGATCAGTGCGAAAGTTGTGGATCTACTTTGAACGCAACCGATTTGATCAATCCAAAATCGACAATTACTGGAGAAACTCCAATTCTTAAAGAAACAAAACACTGGTTTTTACCTTTAGACCGATATACTGATTTTTTAACTGAATGGATTTTAGTCGGACATAAAAACGACTGGAAAACGAATGTTTACGGACAAGTTAAATCTTGGATTGATGCAGGTTTAGAACCTCGTGCCGTAACACGTGACCTTGATTGGGGAATTGACGTTCCTGTTGAAGGTGCCGAAGGCAAAAAATTATACGTTTGGTTTGATGCGCCTATTGGATACATTTCTTCTACAAAAGAATGGGCCGCGCGCGAAGGAAAAGATTGGGAACCGTATTGGAAAGATGAAGAAACAAAATTGGTTCACTTTATCGGAAAAGACAATATTGTTTTCCACTGTATTATTTTCCCTGCGATGTTAAAATCGGAAGGAAGCTACATTTTACCAGATAACGTTCCGGCAAATGAGTTTTTGAACTTAGAAGGAAATAAACTTTCGACTTCTAAAAACTGGGCGGTTTGGTTGCACGAATACTTAGAAGAATTCCCAGACAAGCAAGATGTTTTACGTTATGCTTTAACATCAAACGCGCCTGAGACAAAAGATAATGACTTTACTTGGAAAGATTTCCAAGCTAGAAATAACAACGAATTGGTTGCCGTTTTCGGAAACTTCATTAATCGTGTTGTGGTTTTAACCAATAAATATTACGATGGAATTATCCCGACGCCAAACGAATTTACAGAAGTTGACGAACAGACTTTAGCAGAATTAAAAGCGTATCCAGCTGTGATTTCAAGTTCGGTTGAGCGTTACAGATTCCGTGAAGCTTTAGGCGAGTTGATGAATGTTGCCCGTTTAGGAAACAAATATTTGGCAGACGAAGAGCCTTGGAAAGTAATGAAAGACAATCCAGAGCGTGTAAAAACTCAAATGTATGTGGCGTTGCAAATTGCTGCTGCGTTGAGTGTTTTAGCTAAGCCATTTTTACCGTTTACAGCGGCTAAATTGTCAAAAATTTTAAACCTAAAGGATCTAAAAGAGCATTTTAAAGGATTCAGTAAATTTTTGAAAGAAAATCATCCTGGCGCTACAGATGTTGTTTTGGATAAAGTATTAGGTTGGAATGACATTTCTGAGCATTCCGATTTGTTGCCTGCAGGACATAAAATTGGAGAAGCAGAATTGCTTTTCGCTAAAATCGAAGACGAAGAAATACAAAAACAAATAGATAAATTGGAAGCAACAAAAACAGCTAATTTGGCTGAAAGCAAACAAGCAGAACCGCAAAAAGACTTAATTCAGTTTGAGGATTTCGCGAAAATGGATATTCGTATCGGAACTATTTTAGAAGCTGAAAAAATGCCAAAAGCAAACAAACTTCTAGTTCTTAAAGTAGATACAGGAATCGATGTTCGTACAATTGTTTCGGGAATTGCTGAAAGTTTCTCTCCAGAAGAAATCATCGGGAAACGCGTTTCTGTTTTGGCAAACCTTGCTCCAAGAGCTTTACGTGGTGTTGAAAGTCAAGGAATGATCTTGATGACAACAAACGCAGAAGGAAAACTGGTTTTTGTAAATCCAGATGCTGATGCGCCGAATGGAGCGACTGTGAACTAAGTCTCACACATTACTATACTAAACGTGAATCGATTGAATTCCTCAATTGGTTCACGTTTTTTCATTCTACAAATACTTGTAAACACATTTTTCATCCAAATTAGTTTTCTTACAAAAAAAATTAGATATTAGCGCCAAGAGTTATTCAAAAAACTTATAATTATGGAACTATTAGAAAGCTTGCCTACTCTGCTTAAATCTTTTTGGTATATCGCTATTCCATCAAGTTTAATTTTTCTTATTCAAACTATTATTACCTTTTCAGGTCTTGATATTGCCGATGGTTTCGATACCGATTTTAATGCTGATATGCACGATGGCGGCGATTTTCAATTATTCTCTTTAAGAAATTTGATCAATTTTCTGTTAGGTTTCAGCTGGACAGGAATTTCTTTTTACTCTACAATTGGTGAACATACTTGGTTTTTGATTGTACTTTCTTTTGTTGTGGGGGTTTTATTTGTGCTTTTATTTTTCTTCGTAATCAAACAAGTTCAAAAATTAGCCGAAGATAATTCGTTTAAACTTTCTAATACACTTGATAAAACTGCAGAAGTTTATTTAACAATTCCAGAAAACAAAACTGGAAAAGGCAAAATTATGATTAGCGTAAACGGCGCTTTTCATGAATTGGAAGCCATGACCGAAAATGCCAGAATTGCTTCTGGAACAGCTGTAAAAGTTGTTAAAATAGAAAACAACCTCCTCATCGTAGAAACCCTATAACATAAACTATAATGATAATGAACCCAATTATTTTGATTGCAGTTGCGGCAATCGTTCTATTCGTAACCATTTCAGCATTAATCTCAAGGTACAAACGATGTCCTTCAGATAAAATTTTAGTAATCTACGGACGTACTGGTGGTACCTCAGCACGTTGTGTACATGGTGGAGGAGCTTTTATTTGGCCAGTAATTCAAGATTATTCTTTTCTGGATTTAAAACCGCTTTCTATCGAAGCCAATTTAACTAATGCATTGAGCCGTCAGAACATTCGAGTTGATGTACCTTGCCGTTTTACAATTGCAATTTCTACAGAATCAGACAGTATGAATACTGCTGCTGAAAGGTTATTAGGTTTATCATCAGAACAAGTTCAGGAACTGGCAAAAGACATTTTATTTGGTCAGTTGCGTCTGGTTATTGCAACAATGACTATTGAAGAAATTAACTCTGATCGTGATAAATTCTTAGACAATATTTCTAAAAACGTAGACAGCGAATTGAAAAAGATTGGTTTAAAGTTAATCAACGTAAACGTTACCGATATTAGAGATGAATCGGGTTATATCGAAGCTTTAGGAAAAGAAGCTGCTGCAAAAGCCATCAACGAAGCAAAAATTAGTGTTGCTGAACAAGAAAAAATCGGGGAAATTGGTAAAGCCCTTGCCGATAGAGAAAAAGATACTCAAATTGCAGAAACACATAGAGATCGTGACGTAAAAATTGCGATTACTCAGAAAGATAAAGAAATTAGTATCGCAACTGCTTCTAAAGACGAAACAATTGGTAAAGCAGAAGCAGAAAGAGATACAAGGGTAAAAACTTCTGAAGCCAATGCCATTGCTATTCAAGGGGAAAACGAAGCAAAAATTGCCATTGCCAATTCAGAAGCACTTCGTAGAGAAAAAGAAGCAGAATCATTACGTGTTGCAATAGCCGCAGAAAAAGTACAACAAGCAAAAGCATTAGAAGAATCTTATATTGCAGAACAGAAAGCCGAGCTGGCGCGTTCTGAAAGAGAGCGTTCAACACAAATTGCCAACATTGTCGTTCCTGCCGAAATTGCTAAACAAAGAGCAATTATCGAAGCACAAGCTGCTGCAGAAACTATCAGAGAGAATGCAAAAGGAGAAGCTGATGCAATTTTCGCTAAAATGGAAGCAGAAGCAAAAGGTTTATTCGAAATCTTAACCAAACAAGCTGAAGGTTATAAAGATGTTGTAGCTGCTGCAGGTGGAGATCCAAGCAAAGCATTCCAGCTTTTATTATTGGAAAAACTTCCAGAATTGGTAAAAACTCAGGTTGAAGCGGTTAAGAATATCAAAATTGATAAAATTACGGTTTGGGATTCGGGTAATGGTCAGGGCGAAAATGGATCAACAGCCAATTTTGTTTCTGGTATGATGAAAACTGTTCCGCCATTAAATGATTTATTCAATATGGCTGGATTAAATTTACCGACTTACCTAAAAGGTGAAGACACTCCAGAAGTTTCTCCAATTATCCAAGTAGAAGAGACAAAAGAGTAAAAATCTTCATTTTAGAAAATAAAAAAGCATGAATCGGTTAACTTTTATCGATTCATGCTTTTTGCTTTTAAAAAATATTATTTGATAAATTCTCCATATCCAAAAAATTAAGATATTAGCCCAAAAATTATCTAACCAAAAACAAATTAGCTGTATGAAGAAAAAAATATTTGGCTTCTGCTTAATATTAAGCGCTTTGACATCATTTTCGCAAGAAATTGTAAGCTCTGTGCCTATCGAATTAAAAAAGAATCGTGATATATTTCAGGTTGTAAATAATGAGAAGAAAGATGTTACTTTATTTGTTAGTGATAAAATAAAAGTAAAAGCGATTCATCTTGACAGCAATATGAAAATAGTAGATAGTATTTCTGCCGAAAGACCAAATACTAAAACATACGACATGATGATTGGCTATAACAGCAATAATAACAATCCGCGTTTGTTTTGGGCGTCTAACGATTACGAAAACATCTTTTCTCAATTGTATGATGTTTCGAACAAAAAAGTTGCAACACAGCAATATACTCTTGATCTTAAAGAAGAAAAAGTGCTTCAGAAATTCAGCGAAAGCGAGAAATTTTACATTTTAACTGTTCCTAAAAAAGGCAATTCTTTAAAATTACATGTTTTCGACAAAAATGGTGTTTATTCAGCAAAAATTATCAATTTGGACGGATTCCATTTCTTCAAATCTAATTATACAAAATCAGATATCTATGGAATTTTAGGAGAAAATCTGCTTCCGTTTGAAGCTCCATTTTCATTAAAAAACATCAATGTTGAAAATCCGACTTCATTAACAGACGCTGCTAGAAAAAGAAAATGTTATTTTGATGGCAAAACGCTTGTTTTAACTATTGATACAAATTCAGATTACACACAGGCAATTATAATTGATACACAGAATTTTTCGGCTACTGAAAAGATAATCCGATCTCCAGGTATTTCTAATGTAACTTCTACAGGATATAAAATCGCTATAACTTCGAATTCATTTTATTTTGACAATAAATTTTACATCTTAAAATCGTCTGAAGATCAATTTTTCTTTACTGTAAAAGACTTAGAAGATAATACGTTGAAAGAATTTTCAGCCACATCTGAAACTCCAATTGATTTTAAAAACTCAGACATTTATCTTGAAGGCGGAGATTTTGGAGGAAAAAGAACCTTAACAAACAGCTCTCAATTTTTAAGAAAAATTGTCAATTTGAATGCTGGTCTTTCTTGCTATCATATTGGTCAAAATACGCTTATTACTTTTGGAGGTATTTCTTCTACAGGACCATCTACAGGACAAACTGTTGCAAATCAATTTGGCTTAATTGGAGCTTTGGTAAGTGTTGCATTCTTAAGCCCTACGATGGAGAATTTTAATTCTTATGCGAATAGAAAAGTAGTTAAAATTGAAGGTCTTTTTGATAATCAAGACAATCATATAAAAGGCGATTTACAGCCTTTGGCATTTGATAAAATACGCACTTTCTTTGATGACTACAAAGATGTGTCGTCTCAAATTTTATTTAATATAGAAGCGGCATATTATCTAGGCTACTACGATAATAAAACAAAAGAATATACAATTCGAAAGTTTGCAGATTAATGTGAATCTAAGAGCTTTTAAATAAATTAAACAAGCGTGAAATCTTTAGTTTCACGCTTGTTTAATTTAATAAAGAAAAGTATTCAAACCTTTATACAGAAAAAATTAGATCTTCACCCAACCAAAAACTGCCAACTTAATCTATGCTAAAAAAATCACTCCTTGCCTGCTTTCTTTTTCTGACTATTAACACCTTTGCACAGGAAATGATAAAAGAATTTGATCTCAAATTAGAAAGAAAAAGAGATTTCTATCAGGTAACAAATAAGACCAAAAATGAAATTGTGTTATTTTCAAACGATAAGGAAAAAGTTTCTTCAATAAGATTTGATTCCACTTTTAATATTAAAGATTCGATTTCTGCTGTAAGGCCGGAAAGCACTTACGAAGAAATTCTTGGATATACTCAGAAAGATGAAAGTTATAACATTTTCTGGGGTTCAAAAGACAGAAAAAAAATATTTGCACAATCTTTTGATTTTGCAACAAAGCAAATCAATATTAAATTTTTTGATTTAGAACTGAAAAAAGAAAAGATTGTTAAAGAACTTACTATCAACAATGTTTTTTATATAATCACTCTTGTCAAAAATATCGGAAATTTAAAATTTTATGTTTTTGATCCTTCAGGTGAATTAGACACTAAAACGGTGGATTTGTCGAAGTTTGAATTCAACAACAAAGAAGGAAATCCTGTAAATTTACATACTGTATTAACTTGGGAATCTTCCAATTTCTTTTTTCAAAATATTAATAACGAAAGCCCTCCTTCACTGGCGTTGAGTACTAGAAAAAATAAAATCTATACTTATAAAAATGACGAGATTATTTTCACACTAGATACTGGTCCACATGCTACAGATATTTTAAGAATAAATCTAAACGACTTTACTGCTTCTTTAAAGGCAATTAAACAGCAACGCACAATAAGTCATGAATATGATGGATTTTTATTTGAATCCAATTCTTTTTTAATCGATGACAAACTCATTCAGATTAAAACAAATCCTGAAGTTCTATATTTAACCATAAGCGATTTAGATGGCATGAGAATTAATACTTACAAAGCATTGCGAGATGAAGAAATCCCTTTTAAAAATACGGATGTTTTTCAGGAATCAGGCACATTTTCTAATAAAAAAATATTAGAAAAACCAAAACAATTTATACGCAAGATTAATAACTCTACTCCTGGCATATCGTGTTATAAATTAGATGGTTTATATTATACCGTTATTGGAAGTTCGCAAGATATTGTGCGCAGTGGAAGTATGGGAATGGGAATGGGAATGAGTGGCGGATTTTCAAGTGCTCCACTTGGAATGTCTTATGGATACACTATAGAAAACCTGATTTCCTATAAAGATAAAAACGTGGTTTACACAACATGTTTGTTTGATTCTAATTTTAATCATTTGAAAGAACCAGTCAAAATCTCTGCATTTGAAAAAATAAGAATGTTTTTGGAAGAAAATGAAAACATAAAAGATGGCCGTACTCTTTTTAATAAAACCTTATATAAAGATTTAATTCTCTTTAAATTAAACACTTCTTTGTATTTAGGAAATTATAATAAAGACAACCAAAAGTATCAATTTTTTAGTTTTAGCGAATAATTTTCAAAAGTCAGAATTATAAAGCGTGAATGGATTAAAATTTTTAATTGATTCGCGTTTTTCGCTTTCAAAATACTCCCTTTCTAGATTATCTTTGAAAAAATAATTCAAGAACAAAATACATTAAATGAAACTCACCAAACCAAGATTAGCCTTAATCTGCGGTATACTTTGCATATCCATTTTTCCGATATTGGTAAAATTACGTTTAACTCCAGGCTTGATTTCGGCATTTTACCGAATGTTTTTTGCTGTGACCCTGCTTTTACCCTACGTTATCATTTCAGGAAATTTCAAATTACCGAAACCAAAATTTCTGCTTTTAGCTGCACTTTGCGGTATTTTATTTGCTTCAGATGTTGCCGTTTGGAATATCGCCATTCAGGAATCAAGCGCGACTCAGGCTTCTTTGCTGACAAATTTATCTCCTGTTTGGGTCGGGGTCGGTTCTTTTTTCTTTTTGAAAACAAAACCAGCAACAAATTTCTGGATTGGTACGTTGGTCGCTTTACTCGGAATGATCACTTTAGTCGGCTTTGAGTTTTTTATCGATTTAAACTTCGATCAGGCATTTCTATTTGCAGTTTTATCGGGAATACTATATTCGATTTATCTTTTGGTCAGTAAAAATGTGCTTTCGCAGGTTGATGTTCTTTCGTTTATGACTATCAGCTTAACTGCTTCGAGCATTTATTTGGGCATTTTATGCTATTCGCTAGACGAACCTTTCACAGGATTTTCAGATGCAGGCTGGTTTGTTCTAGTGCTTCAAGCTGTAATTTGCCAATTGTGTGCTTGGCTTTCGATCAGTTATGCCACACAGCACATGCGCGCAACCAGAGTTTCATTGAGTTTGCTAAGTCAAGCTGTAATTACATCGATTTTGGCTTGGCTGTTTTTGGAAGAAAAAATAACTTTACAAATGATTTTCGGAGGAATCATTCTGCTTTGCGGAATTCGAATTACTTTTTACGATAAGACGATTTCTCTAAAAAGGCTTTTTTCTAAGAATTAATCTTTCACGCACATTCCAAATGATTTAAGCAGATCAAACAGATTTTACTTTTTTAAATCTTTTAATCTGTGGCAAAATATCTCCCGCAGATTCTGCAGATTGAACAGATTTTTTACCAATCTTTATAAAAAAATTAGTGTAAATTAGTGCAATTGCTTCTACAGTTTTCGAAATTATTTATCTCAAATAATTATTTGATATAAAATTCGTGAATTCGTGGCTAACAAAACTTTGAAACAAAACATTATGTTACATAAAACTAAAATCCCAAACTTAAAAGTAATCGCCTTTGATGCCGATGACACTTTGTTTGTAAACGAACCTTACTTTCAGGAAACCGAACATAAATTCTGTGCTTTGATGGAAGATTATCTTTCGCATCAAGGCATTTCACAGGAATTATTCAAAATCGAAATTGCCAATCTACCTTTGTACGGTTACGGAATCAAAGGCTACATTCTTTCGATGATCGAAGCGGCTATGAACATTTCGAACAATACCATTCCAATTGAAGTCATTGAAAAAATCATTCAATACGGAAAAGAATTACTCGAAAAACCAATCGAATTGTTAGACGGAATAGAAGAAACGCTCCAAGCCTTAAAAGGAAAATACAAATTGGTCGTTGCTACAAAAGGCGATTTGAAAGATCAGCACAGCAAACTGCACCGTTCTGGCTTGGGACATTATTTTCATCATATCGAAGTAATGTCAGACAAACAAGAAATAGATTATCAAAAACTTTTAGGCCGTTTAGACATTCAAGCGCATGAGTTCTTGATGATCGGAAACTCATTAAAATCAGATGTGCTACCAGTTTTAGGAATTGGCGGTTATGCCGTACATATTCCGTTTCACACAACCTGGGAACACGAAAAAATTAATCACACTATAGAACACGAGCATTTTAGTTCTTTTGGCACTATTGCAGAAGTGGTTCCGAATTTATTATAATGAAAACACTTTTAGACTTAGAAAATTGGAATAGAAAAGAGCATTTTGCGCATTTCAAACAGATGGAAGAACCCTTTTTTGGCGCTACTGTAGAAATTGATTGTACCAAAGCGTATCAAACCGCAAAAAGTATAAATGCTTCTTTTTTCATTTTCTACTTACATAAAACGCTGGCTGCGGTAAATGCCATTGAAAATTTTAGATACCGAATTTCAGAAGACCAAATATACATTAACGACCGTATTGACGCATCAGCCACAATTGGGCGTGAAGATGGCACTTTTGGTTTTTCTTTAATTGAATACGATCCGGATTTTAAAACATTCGAAAAAATTGCTTTAACGGAAATCGAACGCATTCAAAACACAACCGGACTTTTTACCCGATCTTTTGATGATGACAATCTGATTCATTTCTCGGCAATTCCGTGGTTGAATTTTAGTTCCATAACCCACGCACGCAGTTTTACCTATCCTGACAGCTGTCCGAAAATTTCATTCGGGAAAATGATAGTTTCCGAAACAGGAAAAAGAACAATGTCTATGGCAGTCTATGTGCATCACGGTTTAATGGACGGAATGCATGTTGGTCAGTTTGTAGATCTTTTTCAAGAGCTTATGAATCAATAAAATAAGGGAATGATTTTTGCGCCCAAAAACACATGAAACGAATTTTTCTTTTTTTGTTTTTAATCTCCTCCACCGCTTTGCTTGGTCAAACGGTGCTGACTACTTATGCCATCGATTTAAAAAACAAAATTGGCCAGTCGGAAATTGTAGCTGGCGAAAATACCGTTACTCATGACGTGTTTGTTTTTGCCGCAAGCGCAGACAGTCTTTCGATATTAAAATACAATAGCGCTTTATTTTTAAGAGATAAATTGGTCACCAACCGTCAGTATACCGAAAACAGATCTCTGATGGGATATAGTTTTAGCGAAGACGGAAATCCTACTTTGTACTGGTTTTCGAAAGAAGAAAAAACCATCATTCTGATTAAATATTATCTGGAAAGCAAAACTTCTAGAGCACTAAAATTTCAAGTTCCGCTTGAAGACAAAGCTATTTTGGCGCATTATCAAAAAGATAATAATTTCTATCTGCTGATGCAGGAAAAAACCAAACAAGCACTAACGGCTTTTATCTTTAAAAACGGAATGGCACAAGAAAAGTTTCTAGATTTTAGTTCTTTCAAATTTATAGATAGAAAAACCCAGCCTAGAACATTCAATCAAATTTTGAATGAAAACCCGATTGAAAAAATGGATGCCGGAGAATACAATCCGTTGTATAAAGTTTCGGCCAAAAGTAAAATTTATACGCTTCCAAACCGTTTGATTCTGACTTTAGACCAAAGCTTTAGAAAAACGCAATTATTTGATATTGATTTAGAAAGTTTGGAAATAAAAGAAAAGACATTTTCGAAACCAGTTGGAGAAAAAAATCCAAAAACGTCCAACTCTTTTTACCACGAAAACAAGCTATATCAAATCAATGTCAACGCAGACGAACTTTTGTTTGATATTAAAAACTATGAATCTGGCCAATCGATAAAAACATTTTCGGTTTCCAAAAAAGATACCATCCGTTTTAGCAATTCGCCTTTGCTAATGCAGATTGAGGATCGCGAACCTAGAAAATTAAAGAATACCGCTAAATTTTTAAAAGCATTATCTGCTCTTGATGCTGGACTTTCGGCATATAAAAACCAAAAGAATCTCTTTATTACTTTAGGCGCAACGGGAAGTAATTTCAAAACAATATCTATAAACGCTTTTAATGATCCGTTTGGAGATTTCCCTTCCAACAATTATTATAATATTGAAAGCAATTATTCCGTGTTTTTTGAAAGTATTTGGACCAAAAAACTGGAATTGACGCAAGAAACGCATGAGCCATTTGCTAGCGATAAAATCTTCTATTTTTTAGATACACATAAAGAAGCCGTTCTCTATAATACTCTTAAGCTAAATAACTACACAATTTTAAGCTATTACGACATTATTGCCAGACAATTTGTTCTCCGAAAATTTACCGACGGCTTGGATTAAGAATTCGTAATCAGCAACTTAAACAAATTCAGCACATTTTTTAATTTTTCTTTTTAGCATTATCTGTTTTTAAATTTTGAAAGTGACCTTATTCTAATACTTTTTTGACTTTTAAAGAAGGTTTTTACTTACATTTTTTTGTTGTTTTGGGCAAAAATTTAAAAATAAGAAATAATGAAAAAAGTTGTAATGACTCTTGCATTTGCCCTGGCGTTAACTGGAGTACATGCGCAAACAGAAAACAATAGCAGTTTTAATAAATGGTCTATCGATTTAGGCGCGGGAGTTAATAAACCTCAACGCCCATTTAGTAATGGATATGCTACTAACACCTTAAGTCCTTGGACTGGAGATTTAGGTGTTCGTTATATGTTAAACAATAAATTTGGTTTGAAGGCAGACTTTGGATACAACAGTTTTACTGCAAAAGGCAGCTCTATCGACTTTGATTCAAAATACTACAGAGTAGATTTACAAGCTGTTGCCAACTTAGGGCGCATCATGAATTTTGAAACTTGGACCAACACTTTTGGCTTATTAGGACATGCTGGTTTTGGTTATGCTCAACTAAGAGCAGATAATATTAAGAAAACAGATGAAATAGGAAACTTCATTGCTGGTGTAACTGGACAGATAAGATTATCAAACAGAATTGCTTTAACAGGTGATTTCTCTACCATTTTAAATGCAACACAAGACCATACGTTTGATGGAGCTTATGTTCCTGGAAACAGAGGTTTCTCTGGATTAATTTTTAACGGAACAGTTGGTTTAAACGTTTACTTAGGTAAAAACGCAAAACATGCTGACTGGGTTGTAACAGAAAACAACGGCTATACTGATATTTCTGCTTTAGAAAACAAAGTATCAGACCTTGAAGCGCAAATCAAGAAAATACCTGCAACGAAAGAAGTTGTCGTAGAGAAGCAAACAAACAATGCACAGTTGACAGATAATGATTTGATAAGAAAAATGATCAATGACAAATACTACAGTGTGTATTTTGATTTCAACAAAACAACTCCAATCGAAAACTCTACTGCAGCAATTGATGTAGTATTAACTTACTTAAGAAAAAATCCTTCTGCTACACTTGATCTTGTTGGCTATGCTGATCAAGTTGGAAAAGCGGACTATAACGATAAACTATCTTACGCTAGAGCAACAAACGTTAAAACTATTTTTGAAAAAGCTGGAATTGCTTCTTCTCGTTTAAATGTTATTGCAAATGGTGCAGATACAACAATTCAAAAAGATTCTGATGAAGCTAGAAGATTAGCTAGAAGAGTTACTTTCATTGTTAAATAATTCCTTTTTTTAAATGTAAATCGAAGTCCTTAAGACAATTATCTTAAGGACTTTTTTATTTTATAATTAAAATGATAAGAAGACGGCATAAAATTTGAAACAAATCTGTGATATCTCAAGAAACACATTTATGAAGAAACTACTACTCCTTTTTCTTTTGTTTTCTAAAACAGTTTTGTTCAGTCAAACAGTCTTAAATTCTTTACCACTAGATCTAAACTTTCTAGGAAAAACTCAGGTTTTAAATGCCAAAGATGAAAACACCAATGATATTTATGTTTTTACTTGGGATGACAAAAATATAAATATTCTTAAATACAATGCTTCTTTATTTCTTTCGAATCAATTTACAGATTCGTTGAAACACGAAAGAAGCCGAAATTTAATTGGCTACAGCATCAGTGAGGATAAAAAACCAGCGCTATATTGGACTTCAAATAATTATAGAGACGTCCTAATTACGGTCTATAATCCAGATGACAAAACTTCGGAATTATTAAACTTCGATTTTCCGCAAAATCATGAATATGTAATCAGCAGTTTCCAGCAACAGAATACTTTTTATATTCTTGCTAAAGAGAAAGATCTAGACCACCTTCTGCTTTACAAATTTGAAAACGAAAAATGCAGCATTAGAACATTTGATTTTTCCAACTTTACATTCAAGAATAAAAAAAATGTACAAATCTCTTTTGATAAGTTTATTAAGCAAAACCCATTAAATCAATTAGACCCCGATATTTATGCCCCAATAGATTTGGCTTCAAGCACAAGTAAAATGTTTGTGGTTCGTGATCATATTATTCTAACATTCGATACTGATTTTATAAAAACACAAGCATTTGATCTTAACATTAAAACTGGCGGTGTAAAAGAAAAAACATTTAACTTCCCAGCTCATGAAACTCCGTCCAGAACATCAAATTCTTTTTATAGCAATAATAAACTATTCCAGATAAAAGCAAGTAGAGAGTCTTTTTTGTTTGAAATTAAAGATTTTGATTCGGGTGAAATCATTAAGAATTATTCGTTTTCAAAAAATGATACTATCCCATTTAAAAACTCTCCCTTTCTTATGCAAATTGACAACCGCAAACCGCGTCAATTGAAAACGACTGAAAAATTTATAAAAAATATAAATGGCCTTACGGCTGGTGTATCCGTTTTTCAAAACAACAAAGACAGCTTTATTACCTTTAGCGGCCTTGGAGAATATTCCGATTTTTATTTTTCTTTTGATAGTGATACTGATTTTGGAGAACGCGTTTCCTACTCATTAAGCAAAGTAGTTTATTTTGATGCAATGTTAAATGAGAACTTAAATTTTACGCCAGACTATCAGACAAGACCATTGGCAATTGAAAATCTATTTTATTATCTAAATAGCAATAAAACAATCAAATTATACGATGCGCTAAGATTAAAGGATTATTACATTTTAAGCTATTATGATAGTGCTTCCAAACAATTTATCATACGCAAATTTACCGACGGTTTTATGATGGAAGACAATGAAAATCCTATTATGAGCAAGTCTAACTTCTCAAAGCCGTTTTCTTTTGGCACAATTGCACCTCGATAAGTTTATTGAGAGTTGGACAAATCCAATGTTTTCAAGGTTTAGAAAAATGAAATGAATAATTTTTCTTAATTTTACAAAAAAGACATCTATTATGCTATCAAAAAATATTGAATCGGCTTTAAACAAGCAAATCCGCATAGAAGCAGAATCTTCGCAAACGTATCTTTCTATGGCTTGTTGGGCAGAAGTACAAGGTTTAGAGGGAATTGCTCAATTTATGTACACACAGTCAGATGAAGAGCGTGCACACATGCTTAAATTGGTTAAGTATGTAAACGAACGCGGAGGTCACGCTCAGGTTACAGATTTAAAAGCGCCAAAAACGACTTATACTACATTTAAAGAAATGTTTGAGGAACTTTATAATCATGAACTTTTTGTTTCGAAATCTATCAACGAATTGGTACACATTACTTTTGAAGACAGAGATTATGCTACACACAATTTCTTACAATGGTATGTTTCTGAACAAATCGAAGAAGAAGCTACAGCTAAATCTATTTTAGATAAAATCAACTTGATTGGTGATGATAAAGGCGGACTTTACTTGTTCGACCGTGATATTCAGCAGTTAACAGTTACAAGTTCAATCGCCATCAATCCAAAATAAAAAAGTTAAAGTTTATTTAGAACATTTAAAAATAACTTTTTTCGTTTATATTTGTCTCTGTTTTTATAATACAGAGGAAAATTGGGCAAGAAAGAAAAAGACAAGGAAAAGAAAAAGGATAAAAAGAAAAAGAAAAATTCGGCTATCCTTGATAAGATTAAGAAGATTGAAAACTGTAAATCTTCTTGCTGTGAGAAATATAAAAAGAGTGAAAAGAAACGCTGCTCACGCTGTCCTATGTTTGATTTATTCAAAAAAACTGCTTAACAACATATAGAAAGACCCATCAGATTTCTCTGGTGGGTTTTTTAGTTTTAAATTGCAGTCCACTTTCGATTTTTAAATTCCATTATGAAAAACGATTTTACAATCCCTAAATCTAGTCTTGACTTTTTGGTCGAGCTAAAAGAAAACAACAACAAACCTTGGTTTGAAGCCAATAAAGCACAATATTTAATCGAACTCAATCATATCGAAAATTTTGCTGGTGCATTACTTAAAGAGCTTTCCAAAACCGATGTTTTAGAAAATGCTTCAGGCAAAAAAAGTGTTTACAGAATCTATCGTGATATACGTTTTTCTAAAGATAAAACTCCTTTCAAAACATTTTGGGGCGGCAGCTATACGCGTGCAACAGCCGCGCGACGTGGCGGTTATTATTTTCATCTGGAAAAGGGAAACACTTTTTTTGCAGGTGGTTTCTGGGGACCAAATGCTGCAGATTTAAAACGAATAAGAACCGAATTTGCCAACGATCCAGAGACTTTTCAGAAAATCTTAAATTCAAAATCATTCGTTACCAATTTTGGAACTTTGCAAGGAGAACAGCTCATAACTAAACCAAAAGGTTTTGATATCGATCATCCTGCTATTGATTTGCTTCGTTTCAAACAATTTTTGGTTATAAAACGTTTTACAGACAAAGAAGTTTTGAGTCCGCAATTTTTAGAACTCGCTTTGGACGCTTTCAAAAACATGCGTCCATTTTTTGACTATATGAGCGAAGTGCTCACAACAGATGCTAATGGGGTTTCGGTTCTATGATATAACGAACAGACATTCCTACTGAATGAATTCGTTCTTTATTCCAATTGACACGTGGGCTTCGACTCCGCTCAGCCTGACAAAAAATATCAATAACTAAACCCAACAGGTTTCAAATACCTGTCGGGTTTAGCAAATTATCTCATTATCGTAAAAACATTATTTCCCTAGTAGCAAAACTTCATTTGCCACTACTTCGGTGATATAGCGTTTTTCACCGTTCTTATCATCGTAGCTTCGATTCGTTAGTTTTCCTTCAATCCCAATTTCTTTTCCTTTTACCACAAACTTTTCAATAATTTCTGCTGTCTTTCCCCAAGCAGTAATGCGATGCCATTCGGTTTGTTCTACACGTTCACCTTTATCATTTTTGTAATAATCTTTTGTTGCAATTGTAATGTGCGCTAGTTTTCTTCCGTTTTCTAATGTTTTAACTTCTGGATCGTTTCCTACATTCCCAATTAGCTGTACTCTGTTTTTCATGGCGTATAATATTTTAGTGTTATTAATAAATTGAATTGTTCTTCAAATTCAACAGTGCAAAGATGAGAAACCTCAGCATCGGCAGTCGGTTGTTAACTGTTTACTATCGACTGTAACTATTTGTAAGCGTTTGTAAATGGAAATTGTTTTTTGTATATTTGAGATAAATCTTACGATATGCAGACAAAAATTAAAAAAGTAGAGTTAAGAAATCTTGAAATTGAGGACTATAAACAATTAAAAAAATCAATGATTGAATCGTATCCAGAAATGGCCGATTCATATTGGGGATCTGATGATATAGAAAGATTACTTTCTATTTTTCCAGAAGGACAGTTGGTGATTTTAGTTGACGGAAAGGTGGTGGGCTCTGCATTATCGCTTATTGTCGATGAAAAATTGGTGGAAAAAAGACACAATTACCAGCAGATTAGTGGTGACTACACCTTCTCTACTCATAATCCGAATGCTGAAATTTTATACGGAATAGATGTTTTTATTCATCCAAATTATCGCGGTCTGCGTTTAGGCCGCCGATTATACGATGCCAGGAAAGAACTTTGCGAACAGCTGAATTTAAAAGCAATTGTTTTTGCAGGAAGAATTCCGAATTACAGGGAACATGCCAAAAAGATGTCTCCAAAAGCCTATATCGAAAAAGTTCGTACTAAGGAATTGTACGATCCTGTGCTTTCTTTCCAGTTAAGCAATGATTTTCATGTTTTAAGAGTTATCAAAAATTATTTGGAAGGCGATGAAGAATCGAAAGAATTTGCAGTTTTGCTCGAATGGAATAATATTTATTACGATGATAGTCCTAAACTGATAAATCTGAAGAAAAATATCATTCGTTTAGGATTAATTCAATGGCAAATGCGTCCGCTGAATAACGTAGAAGCGCTTTTTGAACAAGCCGAATTTTTCATTGATGCCGTTTCGGGTTACGGATCTGATTTTGCACTTTTTCCCGAATTGTTTATCGCGCCGCTAATGGCCGATTATAATCATTTATCTGAAGCAGAAGCTATTCGTGAACTGGCCCGTCACTCTGATCCTATCAGAAAGAAGTTTCAAGAATTTGCTATTTCATACAATATCAACATTATCACCGGAAGTATGCCATACATGGAAAGTGGAAATCTCTACAATGTTGGTTTTTTATGCAAAAGAGACGGAACTTCAGAGATGTACACCAAAATTCATATCACGCCAAACGAGGTTATTCATTGGGGAATGAAAGGCGGATCGCAATTTAAAACCTTTGACACCGATTGCGGTAAAATTGGAATTTTAATCTGTTATGATGTGGAGTTTCCAGAACTTTCGAGACTTTTGGCAGATGAAGGAATGAATATTCTCTTCGTACCCTTTTTAACAGATACTCAAAATGGATATACACGTGTGAAACATTGTTCGCAAGCACGCGCCATCGAAAATGAATGTTATGTAGCCATAGCAGGTTGCGTCGGAAATCTTCCAAAAGTGAACAATATGGACATTCAATATGCGCAGTCTTCTGTATTTACGCCTTCAGATTTTGCTTTTCCAAGTAATGGAATCAAAGCAGAAGCTACTCCAAACACCGAAATGACGCTAATTGTAGATGTTGATTTGAATTTACTGAAAGAGCTTCATGAACATGGAAGCGTAAAAACATTAAAAGACCGTAGATCTGACCTTTATGAAATTAAAAAATTGAATTCATGAAAACATGCCTGGAATGTTCCGCTAAAATTTTCGGACGTGAAGACAAAAAATTCTGTTCCGACAGTTGTCGAAATGCGTACAATAACAAAATAAATAAAGATAGTACGAATTTCATGCGAAATATAAACAACAAGTTACGCAAAAATTACCGTATTTTGGCAGAGCTAAATGTAGAAGGAAAATCGAAAGCTTCACGAGATAAATTATTAACAAAAGGCTTTGATTTTGAGTTCTTTACAAACATTTTGCAAACCAAGACAGGAAATACATATTACTTCTTGTACGATCAGGGCTATCGTTCCTTGGACAATGATTATTTTATGCTTGTTAAAAAAGAAATATAGTTAGTATTATTTTACCATGAGAAAAAACCAAACCTCAATTCTAGCCATAACCTGCGTTTTAGCTTTGCTTGGCATTATATACGCCACGATGATGCCGCAAGGAATCTCTAAAGACGACGAAGCGCTTGCGGAGTTTTCGACTGAAAGAGCCTTCCATCAGGTTGAGATTATTGCGCAGAAACCGCACTATGTCGGATCGACAAATCATGAACTTGTTGCCAATTATCTAAAACTGGAATTAAACAGAATTGGTTTAGAAACGAGTGTTCAGGAAGGTTTTACTCTAAATGATAAAGGTCTTTTGGTTAAGTCAAAAAATATTTTGGCTCGAATTAAAGGAACAAACAATACCAAAGCGCTTTTACTTCTTTCTCATTATGACAGTGCACCGCATTCTTTCTCAAAAGGTGCTAGCGACGATGCTTCGGGAATTGCCACAATTTTAGAAGGTGTACGTGCTTTTTTATATTCCAAAAATCCTCAAAAAAACGATATTATCATCTTATTCTCTGATGCAGAAGAATTAGGATTAAACGGAGCTGCTTTATTCGTAAACCAACACCCATGGGCAAAAGATGTAGGTCTGGTTTTAAACTTTGAAGCAAGAGGAACTTCTGGCCCAAGCTACATGCTGATGGAAACCAATAAAGGAAATGAAGCTTTGGTTAAGGAATTTACAAAAGCAAAACCTTCTCACCCAGTTTCAAATTCTTTGATGTATAGTATTTACAAAATGCTTCCTAATGATACTGATTTGACCGTTTTTAGAGAGCAAGCTAACATTCAGGGATTCAATTTCGCGTTTATCGATGGTCACTTCAACTACCATACGCAGCAAGACGATATTCAGCATTTAAACAAAACGACATTAGCGCATCAAGGCACTTACATTATGCCTTTGCTGAAATACTTTTCTAATATTGATTTAAACCAAACAGGGTCCACTGAAGACGATGTTTATTTCAGCGCTCCTTTTTCATTCATCAGTTATCCGTTTACTTGGGTAATGCCAATGACGCTAATTGCTTTTGGTTTATTATTTATCTTCATTTTTGTTGGAAAAGTAAAGAGAATCATCACTTTCACAGAAATTTTCAAAGGTTTTATTCCTCTTTTAGGATCTATTATAATTGCTGGATTGGTAACATTTTTAGGATGGAAACTTATTCTTGAAATTTATCCGCAATATTCTGATCTTCTAAACGGATTTACGTATAATGGACATGCGTATATTGGCGCGTTTGTTACATTGAGCATTGCTATTTGTTTTGCTTTCTACCATCATTTTTCTGAAGCTAAAATTACAATGAACCATTTTGTAGCTCCTTTATTGCTTTGGATTATTATTAATGCGTTTTTAGCTAATAGTCTAACAGGAGCTGGTTTCTTGATTATTCCTGTTTATTTCGGAATTCTATTATTCGGAATCTTTGTTTTCACACAGCATTACAGCTTAGGAATGAATTTACTTTTCAGTATTCCGGCTCTAGCAATTGTTGCGCCTTTTATTGTAATGTTCCCAATCGGATTAGGACTTAAAATACTTTTTGGAAGCGCAATTTTAACCGTTTTACTATTCGGATTATTATTGCCAATATTCGGTGCCTTTGCCAAAAAAGGAACTTGGATTATTGTTTTCTTTATTGCTTCTATTTCGTTTTTCATTTACGCTGGCTATCATTCTGGCTACGAATATGGCAAAGCCAAATCAAATAGTTTATTATACGTTTACAATGCCGACAACAATTCTGCTGTTTGGACAACGTATGATACTAATTTGGACGAATGGACCAAATCTTATTTAGGCGAAAGCAATCAAAAAGCCGTTGGTTTAAATACGTTGCCGCTGTCAAGCAAATATAACACGACATTTACGTATAGCGCTATTGCTCCTGTCGTTGAAGTTCCAAAACCGACAATTCAGTTTTTAAGAGACAGTGTTATTGGAAATAATAGATATTTAAAAATTAAAATCACTCCAAACAGAAAAGTAAACCGTTACGACGTTTATGCTAATCCGAAAATGACGTTTTACAACTTTAAAGCAAATGGAGTGGCAACTTCTGGCGAAAAAGGAAATCGTCTTCAAAGAGAGGACAGTAAAATTTTATGTTACTATGTTGTAGGAAATGAACCGCTTGAAATGGAATTTTACATCAATAAATCATCTATTTTTGATATGGATTTAATCGAAAGTTCGTTCGATTTAATGACCAATCCGTTATTAAACGTCAAACCAAGACAAAACTGGATGATGCCGACGCCTTTTGTTTTAAATGACGCTGTTCTTATTCAGCAGAAAATAAAAAGATATACGCCACCTGTACAACCTATTGAGCCAGTTGTGGTAAAAGATAGTTTGGCTGTATCAAAAGACACTATAAAACCTGCACCTATTCAAGAATAGATATATATCAATCAGAAAATAATAAAAAAGCAGACTTTCGAAATCAAAGTCTGCTTTTTTATTTTTAGCAGGCACATTCAAATTTTAAAACTTCTACCTTTCCTTTTATGCTTTCAGTTGTATAACCACCAAACTTACAACACTCTATTTCTCAAATTAGGCATAAAAAGAAAAGACAAAGTGTGATTTACTTTAACTTTGTGAGAAATTTAATCTCGCAAAGTCGCTATTTTATTTCACGCAGATTTAAAAAGATTTAAGCTGATAGACGCAGATCATAATTTAAATAAATCTGCAAAAATCTTTTTAAATCTGTGTGAAACAAAAGACTTTGAACCTCTGTCCCTTTGTATCTTTGCACCTCAAAACAAAAAAATGAAACAAATAAGCATATTAGGTTGTGGCTGGCTCGGTCTTCCTTTAGCAAAAAACTTAATTGCAAAAGGACATTCCGTAAACGGCTCTACAACTTCAGAAAATAAACTTTCGCTTTTAAAAGATGCTGGAATAAATCCATTTTTGGTAACCGTTGAAAGTGATTCAGTTTCTGAAAATATCAACGTTTTTTTAGCGGAAAGCAAAATTCTAATTATCGACATTCCGCCAAAATTGAGAGCTGTCGATCCTAATGCTGAGAAAAAAGCTTTTGCAGAAAAAATCAAGAATCTAATTCCATTTATAGAAAAATCAACGGTTAAGAAAGTTCTATTTATAAGTTCAACTTCCGTTTATGGAGATGATAACGGTATTGTAACCGAAGAAACTATTCCAAATCCAGATACTGAAAGTGGTAAACAATTAGTTGTAGCAGAAAAGCTTCTTCAAGAAAATCAAAACTTCGAAACTACCATTCTCCGTTTCGCCGGATTAATTGGTGAAGATCGTCATCCTGTTACGTTTTTAGCCGGGAAGGAAAACCTAGAAAATCCAGATGCTCCAATAAATTTGATTCACAGAAACGATTGCATCGAAATCATAGAAGAAATTATAAATCAATCTAAATGGAATGAGGTTTTTAATGCTGCTGCGCCATTTCATCCAACAAGAGAGGAGTATTATTCCCAAAAGTCGATTATAATGAATTTGCCAGAACCGAAATTCAATTCTGAAAAATCAAATATTAAAAAGGAAATTTCAAGTATAAAAATTGAAACACTCTTAGATCATAAATTTAAGCTGGATCAATATTAAACCATATAAGCCATGTAAGTTTATGAAAAGAGTTTAGAAAAACTTAAATTTGCTTATATAACTTATATGGTTTTGGAAACCGAGAAATTTATGGAAACAGCATTCATCAACTCGCCTTTAGGAATCACCAGAATTGTTGGAGATGAAAATGGTATTGCTATAATTTCTGTTTCAGATGTTGGCACCAATGATGTTTCAGAAACTATTCCTGAAGTTTTGCAAGATGCTGTTTTCCAGTTAAACGAATATTTTGAAGGCAAAAGAACCGATTTTGATCTTAAACTGAATCCGCAGGGAACCGAGTTTCAGCAAAAAGTATGGAGAGCATTGTTAGAAATTCCGTACGGAAAAACGATTAGTTATATGGACCAGACCAAAAAAATGGGCGACGTAAAAGCAATTCGCGCCGTAGCATCGGCAAATGGTAAAAATCCGCTTTGGATTGTGGTTCCTTGCCATCGAGTTATTGGCACAAACGGATCTTTAACGGGTTACGCCGGCGGACTCTCCCGCAAAAAATGGCTTTTAGAACATGAAAGTCCGTCTCAACAGCAAAGTTTATTTTAGTTTTTAGCCACGACCCGAGCGATAGCGAATAGGCGAAAGCAATTCACGAATTTTCTTTTTAATCATAGCATATTAATTATTGTTCTAAAAATTTATAAATAAGAAGATACATTCAATTTGTACTTTCAAAAAATATTGAGATCAAATTTGTGTACATTTATATCAAATAAAAAATAGTATAATTTTCGTGAATTCGTGGCGAAAACCCACAGCAAAATTATGATTGAAAAAGTAAACCTCAATAACATTTTATTTCTTGATATAGAAACCGTTCCTGAAGAAGAGAATTTCAATTCGCTTGACGCGGAAATGCAGTCACTTTGGGATTTAAAAACACAATATCAGCGTAAAGATGAATTTACTCCAGAAGAATTTTACGAACGCGCCGGAATTTGGGCTGAATTTGGAAAGATAATCTGCATTTCGGTCGGCTTTTTTACGATCAAAGGAGATGTTAGAAATTTTAGAGTGACTTCGTTTTTTGGTGAAGAAAAGAAAATTCTAAAAGACTTCAGCAATTTGGTTAATAATCATTTCAATCAGCCACAACATTTACTTTGCGGACATAATTCGAAAGAATTTGATATTCCGTTTATTGCACGAAGAATGATTATCAATCAACTGCCTATTCCAGACAAACTGAATTTATTCGGAAAAAAGCCTTGGGAGATTCCGCATTTGGATACTTTAGAATTATGGAAGTTTGGAGATTATAAACATTTTACTTCTTTAAAACTGCTCACCAAGATTTTAGGCGTACCATCGCCAAAAGGCGATATCGACGGAAGCCAGGTTGCTCATGTTTATTATGTCGAAAAAGATATCGATCGAATTATTACTTATTGCGAAAAAGATACGATTGCTGTAGCTCAGATTTTCTTGCGCTTACGCCGAGAAGATTTATTGATTGAAGATGAAATTATTCATGTATAGTTATTTTTGAGGTGCTAAGATGCTAAGGTTCTAAGGGACTAAGCTTTTTATGTGCTTCTGAAATAAGATTTAGCTAAAATGACTTATATAACTTATATGGTTTAAAAAAATGACACACGAGGAAATTTCACATTATCGTTTGGTTGCTCAAAAGCTTTATAAAACAAGTTCTTGTTCGCCGCAAGAAATTGTAAAGCATTTTGGCGCCATGCAGGCTCAGGATTATGCCATGGCAAAATGGGCAATTGGTTCGCGTTGTGATTCCTCAGAAAAAGAGATTCAAGAAGCTATAGATTCAGGTAAAATTATTCGAACCCATATTCTGCGTCCGACTTGGCATTTTGTTTCTCCAGATGACATTTATTGGATGTTGGATCTTTCTGCTCCACAAGTAAAACGTTTTACGGCTTCTGGAGCTAAAAAATTTGGTTATGATGAGAAAAAGTTGAATCAGGCGAATTCTTCTATCGAAAAACTCTTGTCAGGAAACAATCATTTGACTCGAGATGAAATCATGCAGGAACTTGGAATCAAGAAAACTTCCAGCGACGATTTCCTGAGTGCTGCGATTATGATGAATGCCGAATTGGACGGTTTGGTCTGCAATGGAAAAATGAAAGGCAAACAAATTACTTATGCTTTACTCGAAGAAAGAGTTCCGAAACCAAAAATCAAATTAAATAAAGAAGAAGCCTTAGCAAAACTCGCTTTACGTTATTTTGAAAGTCACGGTCCAGCAACAGTACTCGATTTCTCTTGGTGGTCAGGTTTTCCGCCTACAATTTGTCAAAAAACAATTAACGCAATTGAGTTGCAATTAAACCAAATCACCATTGATAATCAGCAATATTGGTTTAAAAAAGAGATTACTGATGAGGATAACTTTCGCGAAAGCGTACATTTTCTTCCCTCTTTTGATGAGATTCTAATTTCGTATAAAACACGCGAAGCTTCATTTAATACAGAACATCAATCGAAAGTTTTCACTAATAATGGGATTTTCAAACCTATTATTTTAGAAAACGGAAAAGTAATTGGCATCTGGAAAAGAACCATCAAAAAGGATCATGTCAAAATAGAAACAGATTTTTTCAATGAAATAGAAGTAAACAAAAAACAGGTTCTTTTGGAAGGAATTAAATCTTTTGAAACGTATTTGGAAACTAAAGCTGTTATATCTTGATCTGAAAGCAGTGCTAATGTGTCGCTCCGCTGGAGCTTTTTCTTCTGTGACTAAACCTTTTCTATAAATATGCCGCTCTTCCAGAGCTATTTATATTCTGAAACTAAGCCTGGAAGAGCGACATATTTATAGAAATTAAATCCGTTCTCTAACAGAAGCTCCAGCGGAGCGACACCAAAATTCAAGTTTTCAAATAAATTATTTCAATCCTAAGCATCAAATTATTCTTCTGAAACAGAATCTTTATGCTTATTATTGCTAAATAATTACATTTACAAAAAATTACAATTATGGTATTAAGCAGATTTTGGTTAGCGATTTTCATTTCTTCGATTGTTTTTATTGTAGTCAGTTTGTTTACTGCCAATACGTATACTATTGATTCTATTTTAAATGGAAAGAAAGACGATCCTGTTTTAGTTTCTGAAAAATACGTCGAAGAACTTCCTGCTTTCTTAAAAGATAGTATAAAAAAAGCGCCAGATCAGACCATGATTATCAATCGTGATACGCTAAATGCTGACACGACTTACGTTTACAAAAACAAAACGGTAAAAATCTATAGTGGACTTCAAAAATCTGACGGTTTATTGCCAACTTGTAAAAGCACTTTGGTCGATTTAATTCTGCCTCTTATTGCGTATTTAGCCTTTTTCTGTGGTTTGATGGAACTTTTAATTGTTTCTGGAGCTTCAGGAAAATTAGCTAAAGCTTTAAGTCCGGTATTTGTAAAAGTGTTTCCAAGCATTCCAAAAAATCACCCTTCGATTTCCTATATGACTTTAAATTTTGCTGCCAATTTCTTGGGATTAGATTCGGCTGCGACGCCATTTGGACTGAAAGCCATGGAAAGTTTACAGGAGATAAATCCCGAAAAAGACAAAGCGAGCGATGCGCAAATTATGTTTATGTGCCTTCACGCTTCTGGATTAACTTTAATTGCGACTTCAATTATTGGTTATCGCGCGGCGGCAAACGCAAGTAATCCGGCCGATGTGATGCTGCCTTGTATCATAACTTCATTTATCGGAACTATTGCAGCATTTTTAATTGTTGGAATCAAACAAAAAATCAATTTTAAAAGTGCTTCACTTCTTATAGGTTTAATGGTTTTGATTGCGGCTATTGTGAGTCTGCTGATGTATGTGAATTATTTGGATCTGATCGGAAAAAATTACTTTACTTCTAACCTTTCTGGATTAATCTTAATTGCGATTATTGCTTTTACTTTAATTTTCTCATTTGTACATGAGAAAAAATTCAAAGAAGCAGAAACAACGGTTTTTGATACTTTCGTTGTTGGTGCCAATAACGGCGTGAAAACTGGAGTTACGATTTTCCCTTATGTTTTAGGAATGCTAGTTGCGATTTCATTATTCAGAAATAGCGGTTTATTCGAAATTATCAGCGACGCCATCGGATTTATCTTTTCGAATTTAGGCGTAAGCAAAGAAATTACGAATGCGCTTCCTGTTGCCATGCTTCGTCCGTTTAGTTCTGCAGGTTCAAGAGGATTCTTAATTGATTCCATGAATACTTTTGGAGCCGATTCTTTAACCGCTAGATTGAGCAGTATTTTCCAATGCAGCGCCGAAAGCACTTTTTATGTAATTGCGGTTTATTTTGGTTCTGTTAATATCAAAAACACGCGTTATGCACTAGGCACAATGCTTTTGGTAGATTTGATCTGCGTGATTACGGCAATTTTTGTTGCGACTTGGTTTTTTTAGCATTTTAGCTATTGTCAAATTTTAATTTTGGAAATATAAACATTTCGTCATACCAGATTAAAATCCAGATTACAAAATTTTTCTAACGTTTCCCGAATTAAAATCCAGATTTAAAGATTGTTGGAACGCTTCCCCGGATTAAAATCCGGGGCTACAAAATTGTTCGAGCCGACGGCTCTTTTTATTTGCGCAAACAATTTACAAAAGTTCCATCGGAACGTTTAAATATTGTAGCAACGGATTTTAATCCGTTGATCATAAATGACAGCAATTCAAGAGTTCCGTAGGAACGTTACATATTGTAGCCCCGGATTTTAATCCGTGGAGATAACGAAATATGCCAATCAATAAAAAAAGAAAGTTAAATATTACAAAAATATGTTTATAGCATTTATTTTTGCCAGAAAAAAACATGGCAAATACCTATCATCAAGTCTACATTCAAGTAGTTTTTGCAGTTAAATATAGAAATGCTTTAATTGAAGAAAGCTGGAGATCTGAATTACTTGCCGTAATTGGCAATTTAATTAACGAAAATGGTTGCAAAAGCATTATTGTAAATGGTGTTGAAGATCATGTACATTGTTTGGTTGCGCTAAAACCAACAATTACCATATCTGATCTCATGAAAAATGTCAAAGCAAAATCTTCAAAATATTTCAATGACAATAAACTAACGAAATCTCAATTTTCGTGGCAGGTTGGTTATGGTGTTTTCTCTTATAGTCAATCTCAAATTGATTCTGTTTATAAATACATTCAAAATCAAAAAGAACATCACAAGAAACAAAGTTTTAATGATGAATATCTAAATTTTCTAAATAAATTTAATGTTGATTACGATGAAAAATTTATATTTGAAAATCTAACATAAACATTATGAAAATAGCCCCCCTCTTCTTCGTATTGCTCTTAATCGGATGCCAGAAAACAAAACCTACAGATGCTGCACCACCAATTGCAGAAATACTGGAAAACCACGAAACCTTGCCGGTTACAAATGATGAGAAAATCATTAAAACTGATACCGTTGCCATTTATATGGACGGAACAGAATCTGCAACAGATTATATTCTAGCCCATTTGGTAGAACAGCAGGCAGATAAAGACAGTATCGTTTCTGTAAAATACCGATTAGATTTTTATCAGAATAAAACCAAAACAGCTTCTTCAAAAATTGCAATTAAAGGTTTCGAAAAAGGTTCTGAATGGATTGCTTCTTACGGATTAACATCCGAAAATTTTACAAATTCTCCTTTTTTACAGATTTCTGTCGGCTATCCGGCATGTGGCTATTCGCATGAAAATTATTTATATTATATCAAAAACAAAAATCTTCAATTAGTGCATCAATGGAATACGATGTCGGACAGTGGTTGGGGTAATTGGCTGGAAATCATTAATCCAGAAAAGAATTCTGAACCAAAATCTTTTTATTGCAAAACTGTTGCATTTGTTCCAGATGATGAAAACGAAAATCAAGACATGGGAATTCTAAGATATTCTGATTCTATTGCTTTCGAATTAAAAGACAACAAATGGAAAAAGATGCTTCTTTCTGCGAAGGATAAACCTTACTTCGAAAAAAAGATGACGTTTGATCAATTTAACACCATAGAATAAAAACTAGCTACAGAGTCCTTATTCAAATTCTTTCTTAGGTAAATAATTTCTAAATTTGTAAAAAAACAAAACTAATGATTGATTTTATATACCAAGATCCTTATCCGATCTTAAAGGATGATACGCAGTACCGCAAAATCACTTCTGATTTTGTAAAAGTGGAGCAATTTGGAGAACGTGAAGTTTTAACGGTTGACCCAAAAGGTTTAGAATTATTGGCTGAAGAAGCTTTAACAGATGTTTCGTTTATGTTGAGAACGACACATTTGCAAAAGCTAAGAAAAATTCTAGACGATCCAGAAGCGACAGACAATGATCGTTTTGTGGCTTACAATTTACTTCAAAATGCATCTGTAGCTGCGGAAGGACAGTTACCAAGCTGCCAGGATACTGGAACTGCAATTGTGATGGCTAAAAAAGGCGAAAGCATTTTTACTGGTGTTGATGATGCAGAATGGTTAAGCCGCGGAATTTTCAATACTTATCAAAAAAGAAATTTACGTTATTCGCAAATTGTTCCGATTTCGATGTTTGAAGAGAAAAATTCAGGATCAAATCTTCCGGCGCAAATTGATATTTATGCTAAAAAAGGAACTTCTTACGACTTTTTGTTCATGGCAAAAGGTGGTGGATCTGCAAATAAAACTTACTTATATCAACAAACGAAGTCATTGTTGAATGAAAAATCTTTAGATGAATTCATTCGCACTAAAATTAAAGATTTAGGAACTTCTGCTTGTCCTCCTTACCACTTAGCTCTGGTAATTGGCGGAACTTCTGCTGAAGCAAACTTAAGTGCTGTTAAAAAAGCTTCTGCTGGATATTACGACAATCTTCCAACAACTGGAAACATGGCTGGTCAGGCTTTCCGCGATCACGAATGGGAAGAAAGAGTTCAGAAAATCTGTCAGGAAAGTGCAATTGGAGCGCAGTTTGGAGGAAAATATTTCACGCACGACGTTCGTGTAATCCGTCTGCCTCGTCACGCGGCTTCTTGTCCAGTTGGATTAGGAGTTTCTTGTTCTGCAGATAGAAACATCAAAGGAAAAATTACGAAAGACGGAATCTTTGTTGAGCAGTTAGAAGTAAATCCAAAACAATTTTTACCAGAAACAGCTCCACATTTAGAAGCTCCTGTAGAAATTGATCTAAATCAGCCAATGGCAGATATGTTGGCTCAGCTTTCTAAATATCCGGTTAAAACGCGTTTAAAACTAAACGGAACTGTAATTGTGGCGAGAGATATTGCTCACGCAAAAATTAAAGAAATGTTAGACGCTGGAAAACCAATGCCAGAATATTTCAAAAATCACCCAGTGTACTATGCTGGTCCTGCAAAAACTCCAGACGGAATGGCTTCTGGAAGTTTCGGACCAACAACTGCTGGACGTATGGATGTCTATGTGGATGAATTCCAGAAAAATGGCGGAAGTATGATCATGTTGGCAAAAGGAAACCGTACTAAACAAGTTACTGATGCCTGCAATAAATACGGCGGATTCTACTTGGGTTCTATCGGAGGTCCTGCTGCAATTCTGGCGCAAGACAACATTCTTAAAGTTGAAGTGGTTGATTTTGAAGAATTAGGAATGGAAGCGGTTCGTAAAATCACTGTTAAAGATTTCCCAGCGTTCATTATCACAGACGACAAAGGAAATGATTTCTTTGCCAATCTATAAGCATTTGCCACGAAGGCACAAAGTCACAAAGTTTTTATAAAAAAGCAAAACCGCCCAAAAGGCGGTTTTTGCTTTTTTTTAGCATATCTTTAAAAAATTCTTTGCGTCTTAGTGCCTTCGTGGCAAAACTTATGCGCTCATGTCCTGTTTTTCGAAGGCTATAAAATGCGAAATTTCTCCTTTGAGATTGTAAACTGGAGAGGCATCGATTTTACATTTGTACGTATTCCCGTTTTTTCTATAGTTTTCGAGTGTTTTTTCAAAAGGGATTTTCTTTTTTAATGCTTCTCTAATTTCCTTTAAATCTTTTTGAGAAGTTGCCGGGCCCTGAAACATTTTTGGGGTTTTGCCTAAGATTTCTTCTTCTCTGTAACCCGTCATTTTTTTTATTCCGCTTGACGCGAAAACTATTTTCAGATTCAAATCGGTTACGACAACTACTTCATTTTTAATTCTTTCTTGAATGTTAAGCTTCTTTTCATCCCAAGTAAATTCGTCAGAGATTTTACTTACTCTTTTCAAATCAGCGTTTAGGGCTTTTAGTTCATTAAGGTATTCGTAATGAAAATCCCAAGCTAGAATTGGAACTGAATTTCGCTGCTGCACATCATCAGAATTTTTACTTTTCATATAAAACAATGAGATAGATAAATCTTTTTTCTCAAAGATAGGAGAAAAATCTTGCTATTCACAGTCAACATCTTATTTTGAATTTTTAAAAATTGTTATTAAAACGTAAACTTTAACTGTACCACAACTGCCTTTTTTACTTCGGTATTCAAATTACTCAATGAAATTCCAAGCAGTCGAACCGAATCTTTCATTTTTTCCTGATACAATAATTCCTCCACATTTTCCATAATAAGACTTTTATCAGAAATAAAATAAGGCAGCGTTTTGCTTCTTGTCTGTTGCGAAAAATCGCTGTATTTAATCTTGAGTGTAATGGTTTTTCCAGAGATATTATGCCTTTGCAACCGTTTTTCGAGCGAAGTTGCAATGCGTTCCAATTGCTCCATCATAAAAATTTCAGAAGACAAATTCACATTAAAGGTATGTTCTGCAGCAACCGATTTGGTAATTCGGGAAGGTTTTACTTCACTATTGTGAATGCCTCGAACTACGTGATAATAAAACGTCCCCGATTTTCCGAAATGCTTTTCTAAAAACTCCAAAGACTTGCTTTTCAAATCGGTTCCAGTAAAAATTCCGAGCTGATACATTTTTTCTGTAGTCACTTTTCCAACTCCATAAAACTTTCGAATCGGAAGATCTTCTAAAAAAGCTTCTACTTCATCAGGATTTACCGTTTTCTGTCCGTTTGGCTTGTTGTAATCGCTGGCAATTTTAGCCACAAATTTATTGATCGAAATCCCAGCAGATGCCGTCAATCCTACTTCATTCAAAATTCGCTGTCTAATTTCCTGCGCCAAAAGACTTGCGCTCGGATTTCCTTTTTTATTGTTAGTAACATCCAAATAAGCTTCGTCAAGCGAAAGTGGCTCAACCAAATCGGTATAATCGTGAAAAATTTTATGGATTTTGGATGAAATCTCTTTATAACGATCAAATCTTGGTCGAACGAAGATAATTTCAGGACAATATTTTTTGGCTAAAGCTCCGCTGAGAGCACTTCGAACACCAAACTTTCTGGCTTCGTAACTTGCCGCCGAAACCACGCCCCGATTCTCTGAACCTCCAACGGCTACTGGTTTTCCTCTTAATTCTGGATTGTCCATCTGCTCTACCGACGCATAAAATGCATCCATATCAATATGAATAATTTTACGATATGTTGGCGTTTCAGACATATTGCAAATTTACAGAGGAAAAACAATAAAAAAGCGCTGTAAATAGTTATAAATCATATCAATTTTTAAAGAATATGAATTCGATGAGTTCAAACCAATTATTCTTTTTATTTTTGTTCTTCTACTCGAAAAATTAAATAATGCGAACATTTGTTATAGGTGACATACACGGCGGATTACTTGCACTTGAGCAAGTTTTAACTAGAGCCAAAGTTACTACTGAAGATACTCTAATTTTTTTGGGCGATTACGTTGACGGCTGGAGTCAGTCTGTTGAAGTAATTGACTATTTGATTGATTTAAAAAGCAAACAAAACTGCATCTGCATAAGAGGAAACCACGACCAGCTTGCTTTGGACTGGCTAGAAGAGAGAAACGACGATTTTGATGAAGAAATGTGGTACAAACATGGCGGTAAAGCCACTGTTGAAGGTTACGCCAAAATTTCTGAAGACAAAAAAAGAGCTCATATCGAATTTCTGGAAAATCTTCAGGATTATTATCTTGACGATCAAAATCGTTTGTTTGTTCATGCTGGTTTTACCAATTTGAATGGTGTAAAATGGGAATATTTCTCGAAGCTATTTTACTGGGATAGAACACTTTGGGAAACAGCTCTATCATTAGACCCAAAATTAAAGGAAGACGACTTACACTATCCTAAAAGATTTACCGTTTATAAGGAAGTTTATATTGGCCACACTCCGGTTACTCGAATCGGCGAAACGGTTCCTGTAAACAGAGCTTGTGTCTGGAATGTCGATACTGGAGCTGCATTTAGAGGTCCGCTTACGATTTTAGACGTCGACACCAAGGAATACTGGCAAAGTGAGCCGTTAAACGAATTATATTTTAACGAAAAAGGTAGGAATTAATTTATTTAAATGAGTTACTTTTGCCATTCAAAATAATTAATATTAAATTTTTATGAAAAAGGTTTTTACACTCCTGTTTTTGGTATCATTCGGATTTATTAATGCGCAAAGTGCGTTTACAGGAAAAGGTGACATGAGAGTAAACGTAGGTGCAAATTTACAAGATGGCGGATCTGGAATTCAGGGTTCTATTGATTTTGGTTTAGGAGAAAATTTCTCTTTCGGATTTGTCGCAAATTATTTATTAGGAGTTGATAATTTTACCGGTTTTTACCACGGAAGCAATGTTGCTTATAATGATGCTGATCCAGATTTTGGAGATCGTTTTGATGCAAAAGCAAGAATCAATGCTAACTTATCTAGCGTAATTGGTGTTCAGCAATTAGACATTTACCCTGGATTAAGCTTAGGTTTACACAACTTTGGCGGTCACGTTGGTGGTCGTTATTTCTTTACTGACGGATTCGGTGTTTTCACAGAAATTGGTTTTCCAATCGCAAAATATGGTTCAAACAATGATCCATTCTATCATTTAAATAATCAGGCTACTTTCAGTTTAGGAGCTTCGTTTAATTTACAATAATATTTAGCTGCTAAGGCTCTAAGACCCTAAGCTTCTAAGTTCAAAAAGAAAAAAACCGCCTAATTGGGCGGTTTTTTTCTTTTATATCATGATAAATTTATGCTCTAGCAAATTTTCTTTTTAATGCTACCACAAACTCTTTAATTGTAACTCCGTTATATTCGTGTGAATCATCTTCTAATAATTCTGAAATATCTTTTTCTCTGTACGGCACAAACAAGGATAAATACCAACTACTGGTACTTGTAATTGCACTTCCATTTAAAAATGATGCTAAAAGAAAAAAGAAAGTCAAAAGCCTTATAAAAACAAAAAACTTTCGATAACCTCGACTTAAACCATATTTTTTGTTTTCTCTAATTGCCTTATTAGTAAAATAAAAGAGCAGAATTATAAGAACTATCACAATAACATTGTCAAAATATCGCAGACTTTGTCCGTCGATTAGAAACATAAATAACGTGATAATTGTCGAAACAATCAAATTTACGACAAACAAGTAACTTCCCCACTTAATGTCTATTTCAAACTTTTCCAAATGATGCGTTTTTAAAATCCGAACAAATGTAAATAAAAGATTACTTAATAAGTGCGTATGAAAATAAAAAACCGCCAGATTAGGCGGTTTAATATATTTTTTTTACTTGAAAATCCTTTGCGACTTAGCGCCTTCGTGGCAAAGACATTTAAATCACCATTTCAGGAATTTCGCCTTCAATGATCAAATCGGCTTCGGTTGAGGCGATGATGTGCTCGACTGAGACACCTGGTGCTCGTTCTAAGAGCTTAAAACCTTTTTCTGTTACTTCGAGAACCGCAAGCTCCGTTACGACTTTTTTAACGCATCCTACGCCCGTAAGCGGCAAAGTGCATCTTTTTAAGATTTTTGACTCTCCTGCTTTGTTCACATGCATCATGGCAACGATTATATTTTCGGCGGAAGCCACCAAATCCATTGCTCCTCCCATTCCTTTTACCATTTTTCCCGGAATCTTCCAGTTGGCAATGTCTCCATTTTCAGAAACTTCCATTGCGCCCAAAATCGTTAAATCTACTTTCTGACTGCGAATCATTCCGAAACTGAAAGCCGAATCAAAGAAACTAGCTCCCGGAAGCGTTGTAATGGTTTGTTTTCCTGCGTTAATAATATCGGCATCTTCTTCTCCAGCAAATGGAAAAGGCCCCATTCCGAGAACGCCATTTTCACTTTGAAATTCAACCGCTATGTCTTCACGTACATAATTCGCAACCAAAGTTGGAATTCCGATTCCAAGGTTTACAAAATATCGGTCTTTAACTTCTTTTGCAATTCGTTTTGCTATATCTTCTTTATTCAGTGCCATAGTTTTTAATGTGTCAATTTATTTTAATGTGCCAATTAGGTAATTTGATAATTAGATAATTTCTCCTTCGTTGAAGGCATTATCTAATTGACTAATTATCTCAATTATCTATTTTTTTGCAACGAAATAATCCCAAGTTGCTTTGGCAATATCTGCGATTATCTTTTCTGTATCTTTTTGACTTTCTGTGATTTCTTTTAAATAAACCGAAAGAATAAAATGTTTTCCGTTTGGAAGTTTTGCAATTCCGATATCATTCATGGCAACTCTCAGATTAGCATCGTTGGTTCCAGAAATCCCTGTTCTGTGTGCCAATTCGGTATTTTCAGGAAGTCCGGCTTTCATCCAGGTTAATCCTCTTGATGTTTCGACCATGATTTGATACAAATATTTTGTCGTTGTTTCTTTTAAAACTTGCCCGTTATAGAATTTCTCTAGCAAATCTGTTGTTGCTAAAGGGGTTGTGGTGTTTACATACAAGTTTTTCCAAGTTTTCATTTGATCTTCATTCACTTTAATAACGAAGTCTTTGATTCCTTGTTTGTTTATAAATTTCTGAACCTCTTTAGCACCGCCAACTAAATCGATCAAAATATCGCATCCATTATTATCACTATGAGAAACAGTATATCTAAGCAATTTATCCAGAGTTAAATACATATTTCCTTCAGGATAATCTTCTCTCATCGGACTCCATGTATCTTCCTTTAGCTCTTTCTTTTTGATGAATATTTTTTGCTCTAATGAAAGTTTGCCTTCATCAACTTTATTCAAAACCGTTAAAGCGATATGAAATTTAAAAACACTCATCATTGGCGCTTTCAAATTTCCATTAATGCTTAATGTATCTTTATCTTCAATTCCCTTAATAGAAATACCGACTGTCGCATTTTTTGTTTTTATAATCTGGTTTAATTCCTGCCTAAGTTCATTTATCGTTTGAGCAAATGTCTGAAACGAAACCAATGAAAATAATGTCGCATAAAAAAGTTTTCTCATTTTTTCCCAATGTGTCAATTAGTCAATTTGATAATTAGATAATTTTGTAAACTGCTCAAAGCATTATCTAATTGTCACATTTTCAAATTATCTCAATTATTTCAATGTGCCAATTAGTCAATTTGATAATTAGATAATTTTCTACTCAATTTAAAACATTATCTAATTGACAAATTATCTCATTATCTAATTACCTCTGACGTACTGTGCGTTGCTCAATTCTTTTCTCAAATTTCTCTCCTTGAAAAATACGCTGCACCATAATTCCTGGAATATGAATCTGATTTGGATCTAAACTTCCAACTGGAACTAATTCTTCGACTTCGGCAATGGTGATTTTTCCGGCACCCGCCATACACGCATTGAAGTTTCTAGCAGTTCCTTTGAAAATTAGATTTCCAGCTTCATCACCTTTCCAAGCTTTTACGATTGCAAAATCAGCTTTGAAGGCTTCTTCCATAATGTGCATTTTTCCGTTGAATTCGCGTGCTTCTTTTCCTTCTGCAACTTCAGTTCCATAACCTGCTGGCGTAAAGAAAGCCGGAATTCCAGCCTGAGCCGCACGACAACGCTCTGCTAAAGTTCCCTGTGGCGTTAATTCAACTTCTAATTCTCCTGAAAGCATCTGACGCTCAAATTCGGCATTTTCTCCCACATAAGAAGAAATCATTTTCTTAATCTGCTTTTTTTGCAACAATAATCCCAAACCAAAATCATCTACACCTGCATTGTTAGAAATACAAGTTAAATCTGAAATCGATGTGTTTACCAAAGCCGCAATCGTATTTTCAGGAATTCCGCACAATCCGAAACCGCCAAACATAATGGTCATGTTGCTTTCAATTCCGCTAATGGCTTCCTGAACGTTATTTACTTTTTTTGTTATCATAACAAACTATCTTTATTGCTGAATATTTTTGATAAAAATAAGATTTTTAGATGAAATTATAACGATTTCGTAAAATAATATATTCATCTAAATATTAATTAACCGCAGAGCACGCTAAGATTTTTAATATGTAAGTTTCTCTCAAAACGCAAGGTTGGCAAAAGCTTTGTATTATTGTTCTTTGTGTAAAATCTTTGCGCCCTTTTTTTGTAAAATCTATATCTAAAAACAAAAAGTCCGCAAAGTTTAAATTAAACTTTGCGGACTTTGCATATATCTTAGCGCTCTTTGCGGTAAAATTTTTATCTAGACTATAACTCGAACTCGTCTGTATTTTGTTCGGTCTGTGTAGTATCTTTTACCACAGCTGGCCTTTGATAGCAATCTACTTTAATCGAAAGGTTTGCTGGACGCTCAAATTCTGCTTTAGAAACCTGAAGATCTTTATCTGCATAACACAATTTCATGAAATAACCCCAAACTGGAAGTGCTGCAGTTGCTCCTTGACCATAAGTCAAACTCTTGAAACGAGCCGAACGGTCTTCGCATCCAACCCAAACTCCAGTTACTAAATTCGGAACCATTCCCATAAACCAACCATCAGACTGGTTTTGTGTTGTTCCTGTTTTACCAGCAATCGGGTTTCTAAACATGTATGGATATCCTGTCCAACGGTTATCTCCGCTACCACCGCCTTCGGTACGTAAACGTGATCCAGAACCACTTTCTGTTACCCCTTGCAACAATTTGATTACCGCAAAGGCAATATCTTTATTTAAAACGTCATGAGATTCCGGAATTGGCTCATAGATAACTTCTCCACTTTTGTTCTCAATTCTGCTTAAAAACTGAGGTTTTACATAAACTCCTTGGTTGGCAAATGTGCTATACGCCGCAACCATGTCTTCAACTGTAATATCTACCGCTCCTAAAGCAATAGAAGGCTGAACTGGAATTTCTGTTTTTACTCCTAATTTCTTAGTCAATTCTACAACAGCTTCTGGACCTGTTCTGTCAATCAATTTAGCCGAAACGGTGTTGATCGAACCAGCCAAAGCTTGTTTCAAAGTTACCATTCCGCGGTAAGTATGATTGGAGTTTCTTGGTTCCCAGTCTTCTGTAACGTGGTGGCGTCCTTTATGAATCATAAAAGGTCCGTCTAGAATAGAATCGCAAGGAGACATGTTTAATTCTTCAATTGCAGTTGCGTAAACGAAAGGTTTAAAAGTAGAACCTACTTGTCTAGCTCCTTGACCTACGTGGTCGTATTGGAAGTATTTGTAATTAATTCCTCCAACCCAAGCTTTAATCGCTCCAGTCTGAGGCTCCATTGCCATTAAACCAGATTGTAAAAAGTGTTTGTAATAACGAATAGAATCTAAAGGTGTCATTACCGTATCGCGTTCTCCTTTCCAAGTAAAGACGCGCATTTTTGTTTTTACTTTGAATGAAGCAATGATATCATCTTCGCTTTTATCCATTTCTTTCATCTGAGCCCAACGAACTGAATTTTTCATCGCTTGCATCATGATGCGGTCTGTTTCTTGCTGTGTAATATTTACGAAAGGCGCATTTTTATTGGTTTTCATTTCAATAAAAAACTGTTCCTGCAAATTTTTCATGTGTGCAGCAACTGCTTCTTCAGCATAACCCTGCATTCTTGAATCGATTGTAGTATAGATCTTTAGACCATCTTTGTAAATATCATAATCAGAACCGTCTGGTTTTTTGTTATCTGCTACCCATTTTTTCATGTAATCACGAAGATATTCTCTAAAATAAGTTGCCATACCTTCACGGTGGCTTTCCAGCTTAAACTTCAACGTAATCGGTAATTTCTGAAGTCTTTCTTTTTCAGATTCAGAAATCATTTTTGCTTTTGCCATTTGAGACAAAACCACATTACGGCGGTTTTTTACTCCTTCTGGATTTCTTACTGGATTGTATAATCCTGAGTTTTTGAACATTCCAACCAAAATAGCCGATTCGTCAACTGTCAAATCTTTTGGCTCTTTAGAAAAATACGTTTGTGCCGCAGAACTTACTCCAACAGAATAATTTCCGAAATCATACACGTTGCAGTACATTGCTAAGATTTCATTTTTGGTATATTGCCTTTCCAACCGAATAGCAATAATCCATTCTTTTATTTTCTGTACAATCCTGAAAGGCAAAAACTTAGACCCTTCACCATGAAACAATTGTTTAGCTAATTGCTGTGTCAATGTACTCGCTCCACCATTTGTTCCAAGACTAAAAACAGCTCTTAAAGTTCCGCGTCCGTCAATTCCTGAATGTTCGTAAAAACGTGCATCTTCAGTTGCAACAAGCGCCTCAACTAAATTTTTAGGCAAGTCAGAATATTTAAGCTGTGATCTATTGGTTTTGAAATATTTACCAATTACAACTCCATCAGAAGAGATAATTTCTGTAGCAAGATTTGAGTCTGGATTTTCTAAATCTTCAAATGAAGGCATAGAACCAAAAAGTCCCCATGAAGCAAATAAAAAGAAAGCCAAAATTCCTACTAGAAAATAGGCAAATATTCTCCAGAATTTCTTTTTGTAATAATTAATATCCTTAACGCTATTGGATTGATTGTTTTTTTTAGCAGCCATAATTATTTATCTAATCTTTTTGTTCTATTCTAAAACCCACGTCTGTAATTCCTTGTAAAGCTTCAACACCTGGAATTTTACCCGACTGTCTAACAGCCTGTTTGATGTGAACTTTGTACTTTCCTGTAAACTTTACATCTTCTTTGTAATAAAGCTTGCTCTCTTTTATGTCAGAAAAACCGTTTCCTAGCAATGTTCCGTCTGGCTCTGCCATTTGGTATTCTAATGTATCTACTTTTGTAAATCCGCTTGGCGTTTCAATAGCAACAATCAAAAACAAATTATTAAACGGATAATTGTCGTTGTCTCTTATGTTTACAAAAAGATTGTATTTTTTCGTAGAATCTAAAACCGGCAGATCGAAGCTTATAATACTGTCTTTGTGCCAAGCACTTCCAACAGATTTATACTCATCAAATACTCTTTTTTTATCGCAAGAAAAAAGAAGTATTGCTGCCAAAAGAAGAATTCCGCTATTTTTTATTCTCATTTTTAGTATTCGTTATTGGTTTTCTAGGTTCAGCAGGTTTATTTTCATTTGAATTTTGCTTATTCGGATTGTTTTTATTCGAATTAGGCTTTTTCTTATGATTTGGCTTATTTGGATTGTTCGGCTTATTTGGATTGCCATTATTCGCATTACCATTGTTCGGATTATTGTTTCCTGCTGGTTTAGCGATGTTGGTATTCTTTTCCTGCTGTGGTTTTACTGGAGCCACAACACCAGCCGCTTCTGCATTTGGCTTACGCTTGCGATTTGGTTTTTTCTTTCTTTTTGGCTGGTCAAAACGAGTTAAACTTTCTTGACCCATTGCGTTATTGAAGTCTTTTTCTGGTTCTGCAACCACCTCAACAGCAAAATCTTCTAAAGAAGAAACTTTGTTTTTCTGCTTATTTTCGGCAATAATTTCTTTTACCTGATCAATTTTTAAAACGTGCCAGTTTGCGAAGTTATTCGTATAAGCAAACCACATTAATCCTTTAAAAATATCCTGTTTCTGACAAACTGCATCGCCTTTTTCCGTGATCAGTTTGGTATCATAATCTGGAAAATCTTTTAAAGCGTCCATGTAAGTATCTAACTCATAGTTCAGACAGCATTTTAATTTTCCGCATTGTCCCGCTAATTTTTGCGGATTCAATGATAATTGCTGATAACGTGCCGCAGATGTATTTACACTTCTAAAATCTGTCAACCAAGTTGAGCAGCAAAGTTCACGTCCGCAAGAACCAACCCCACCCAAACGAGCCGCTTCCTGACGGAAACCAACTTGTTTCATTTCTACTCTGGTGCTGAATTCTTTGGCAAAATCCTTAATCAGCATTCTAAAATCGACACGATCGTTTGCGGTATAATAAAACGTCGCTTTAGATCCGTCTCCTTGAAATTCGATATCCGAAATTTTCATTTCCAATTTATGCTGAATCGCCAATTCACGCGCACGAACTTTCATTGGTTCTTCACGATCACGAGCCACAGACCAGATATCGATATCTTTTTGAGATGCTTTTCTGTAAATTTTTGGAACATCATTACTTTCGTAATTCACTCCTTTTTTCTTCATTTGAATCTTTACCAACTCTCCAGTAAGAGTCACAATTCCAATATCATGTCCTGGCGAAGCAACAGTTGCTACGATATCACCAATACTTAAAGTTAATTTTTCTGAATTTCTAAAAAATTCCTTGCGTCCGTTCTTAAAACGAACCTCAACACAATCAAAAATCGCCTCTCCATTAGACGGACTCATGTTAGAAAGCCAGTCAAAAACCGTCAATTTATTGCAGCTATCGGTGCCGCAAGTCCCATTATTTTTACAACCTTTTGGTGCGCCACCATCTGAGGTTGAACAACTTGTACATGCCATAATTATATATGTAGTGCTGCCAGAATGCAGCTTAAGTTCATAAACGTTTGATCGGTAAAGATAGTATTTTTTATTTTTCTTTATAAAGTATTAAAAGTTAAGGCATGTTAAAAGCAGAATAAAGAAATTTTCTGTTACATCTATTTTTTACGGCATACAACTTTCATCAATTATATTTCTGTACAAGTTTTAAAAGTTTTTCCTTACAATATTATTTTGAAATTCCAAATTTATATTTTTTTCTTATAAAAAAATTCTTTCTAATTTTGATCTATATTAATTTAGTTTTAATAAAAATTATATGCAAAAGAAATACAAATTCAATTTAATCGTAATTATCATTATTAGTATTCTATTCTTCAATTGTTCCAAAGAAGATGACTATTTGAACCTACAAGATCAAGAATCCAATCTTTTATCAAAAACCCAAGAATGGTTAAAATCAAAGCAAGTAGTGGACGAAGAAAACGTAATGTGGTATTCAGCTAAATTTTATCAGCAAAGTAACTCATCGTCATTTATAGCTATTATCCCTGTAAAGTCTTCAGATCAACTTTTATTACAAAAAATTGTTGTTGACATTAATGACTATAACATAACTGGAAAATTATGGTCTTTTTATTTTAAGAATCCTCAAGAAACAGAAGAATTACTAACGGCTTCAACACATCAAATATTACAATCTTTTACTGGACAGCTGAAAATTATTAATTTAGAGACGATGGAAGCTAGAAATGACACATACGATCAAGGTATCTCACATAATAATCTATTTTCAAAAACTAATGGGGCTGGAGTTTGTGACAGATGCCACTTAGTTGGAGATGAAGGGGCTATCAAACTAGACGAAGTTGTAGTAACTGGCCCTGGAGGAAATCCATGGCTAGATCCTATTACAACGCCAACTTTCCCTACTATGCCTACAATAATAGGCGGTGGCGGATCTAGTGGTTCAGCAAACTGGAATAGGGTTGAACAAATTAATGATGGTAATTTAGATCCTTGTGGAAAATCTGCACTTGACAAACTTAAAAATCTGCAACAGAATGATATCAAAAAAATGCTACAACGCTTTGGAGGTCCGATATCACAGTATGATGTTACAATACAAAAAGGTCCTGTATTGGGTGGGCCGTCTGTTTTTGGTCAAACAATTAAGTTATCTAATAACAATTACCAAATCACCATTAACCAAGATTATCTTAACGGAATAATCGATTCAGAGCCAAATTCACCTCCTACCAGTTTGTCTGTTGCAACAACACTATCCCATGAAATTATACATGCGTACTTTTTAAGCCTTATTGATCAATATGCAAACACTGGAAGTTCTTCATTGACAGATTTCCCAACCCTTTTTGAAGCTTATGTTAGAAGCACAAACCCTGGAGGAACTTCAAATGATCTTGCAGATGCTCATCATGCAGAAATAGCAAATCAATATGTTGATATTATGGCTTCGGTATTACAAGAATTCAATACTGGAACACCTGTTGCTTCTGGAGCTGCACAACAACTTTACAAAGATTTAGCTTGGAGTACTTTACAAGGTACACCTATTTATGACGCAAAACTTTCTTCAGCTGATAAAGACAGAATAGCTCAAAGAAAAACTGTTGAGGCTCGAAATAAGCCTAGAGGCAATCAAAATCCAGAAGGAAAACCATGTAACTAAATTATTTATGAAAAACAGAATAGTAATTCTTCTTTTAATTCAAATGATAGTAGCGTCATGTGGTTCTTATCAAAAATATGAGCCACTAAACGTCTTTTTAGAAACTGAATTAAAAAAAGATCAGAAAGCAATACTTGTAAAAGATAAATCTAGTAACAAAAACACTTTGCGTATTTTTTTTAGAGGAGATGGTAACATGGAAATTGAAGAAAAATACAGAAGTCGTCTTTTTAACCAGAAAGATTATGAGACAATGTATAATCAATATGCCACTGATTCAATTCAAAAACCATGGACTCCAAATGATTTCCCCAAGCTGAATTTGATCTTCGAAAACAAATTAGGATTGTGGAACACCAGTTTTCTAGACAAATATGAAGCTTCACCGCTCGATGTTTATTTTTTATCTGAGCCTCTATTTTATAAAAATAAAGAATACATTATGTTTTATTTTGACCGTGGCAATACAAATGACATTAGCGGTACCTATGTACATCAAGTCATAGTAATGAAAAAAGTAGATGGAAAATGGCAGGTTATAGAAAGAATAGCCGATTATGTTTATTACTAAATCTTCGAATTTTTAAAATCCTGTTTAAAGACAGGATTTTTTTTTTGATTTTTTTGTTTTGGCTGTTTTTGGAAGAATATTGCTTTACAAGTTTCTCTATTGATGATCTGCGAAAATTTCTGTGGGTTTTGTTTTGTCAAAAGCAATTTTAAATTTTCCTTCTAAAATATATTTGTCATTTTTATGTTTTATCTTACACATAATTTCAAAAGCCTTGCCAAATAAGGCATTATTTCTCATCTTAAAACATTTCAAATGCAAACACAAAACCAGATTGAAAATTTCCTTTTTCAGGGAAAATTTGACGAGGCCAGAGAATGCCTAAATAACGGAGAAAAATTTAATGAACAATATCTGAAAAACAATTTTTCTCAAATAACAGCAAAAATTATTGAAGCCAAAGAAGTTGATTTTATAGAAAAACTGATAAAAGCTGGCTTTATCGAAACGGATATTTATGAATTGGACAGTTTTGACCAATCGATTTTTAAACCGCTGACTTCATATTTGAAAGATGATGACGAATCCATTGCTTTCTTCAAAGAATTGATGTCGAAAATGGATAATCTTAACGACGAAATCAGCGATAAAACTTTACTGGGCTATTTTCTTGAAAAAGGGATTTCGCCAAAAACAATTAAAGTTTTAGTTGAGGATTTTAATGCTAACACCCAATATAAGAATAATGCAGGAGAAAATTTTATCTATACTGTTCTAAACACTTACGGTCTTGATGCCGAAAAAGTAAAAGAATATATCCGTATTTTGACTGATAATGGCGTTGACATTAACGAGAAAAACATTGTCGGAACCACCCCGTTAATATGTGCGGTTAAGAGAAATCGAAAAGACATTTTGCCATTTTTATTAGAAAATGGAGCAGACCCGAATGAAACCGACAATCAGGAAAACAATGCTTTTTATTACGCTGCGGCGGAACAATTCTCTATTCCGATGTACGAACTTTTAGCAGAATCATCGTCAGCCAATTTCAATAGTATCAATAAAAATGGAAAAACTTTGCTTACAGAGTTCATCCGAATGATGTCTGATTCTGAATATGATCTGAATTCACTACAAAGATTATTGTCTGATGGAGCCGATTTAAATCACTGCGCTGAATATTACGGAAATCCGAAATCGGGTGTAGATTATGTTGTGGAGAAAAAATCGGGCATTTTAAAATCGGTTCTCGACAGCGGATCAATTGATGTTAACGAACAAGACAATCATGGAAATACTATTTTGCATAAAGTCTGCGAGTACAATGTCAATTATGATGCTGAAATGGCAAAGGAAACCTATCGAAAAGTAAAACTGCTTCTTGAAAATGGCGCTGATAAAGAAATCACCAACGATAAAGACGAAACCGCTTTAATGCTTGCCTCTGGAGACAATCTGAAAATCAAAACAGTCGAGCTTTTGATGAAACAATAAATAATCATTAAAAAATACAAACATGTCAATGTCATTTATAGTTGCCTGTGAAAACGGCAACAGAAAAATAGCCGAATTACTGCTTCAAAATAAAGAAGTTGATGTAAAATATACCGATGAAAAAGGAAGAACTGCACTTCACTACGCAGCACACAGAGGATATTTAGATATCGTTAAAATATTAACCGAAGATGGAGCCGACATCAATTACGAAGACCATCAAGGTGAAACACCTTTGTACTTTGCCTGTCTTCAAAAACAGAAACAAACAGCGTTATATCTTTTACAAAATGATGCAGAAATTACCAAAAACGATAAGTACGGAAATAGTCTTTTACATTTAGTCGCTCAGACGGCTCAAACTGAAATTGCAACAAAGTTGCTACAAGATGGAGTTGATGTTAATTTACTGAATAACAATGGAGAAACGCCGTTGTTATTGGCCTCTACAAAACTAAACAGAGAAATTATTCAGCTACTTTTGGATAATGGAGCAGATGTCAATACGACTGATAAACAAGGAAACACACCCTTAATTTATGCTTGTTATACCAAATCGATTCCGATGGTGACCTTGCTTTTAGATAATGGTGCCGATGTAAATCACGTAAATCATGCTGGCGAAAATGCACTTTTAATCGCGTGTTACGAAACCAACCGAATGCTGGCTAAATTATTGGTCGAAAGAGGTGCCAATGTATTTACTTCTAACAATAATGGATATTCTCCAATTTGGTACGCCTGCGCGAATAATCAAAAAGAGATCGTTTCTTTGTTTTTGGAAAATGGAGTTGATATCAATTACAGCAAACCCGTAGCAGGCGACACCTCGTCAATGAATGATTATCTGGACTGGATTGTCAGCGCGTCTAGCCTTAGCAACGAATCTAGTTTTACGCTAAACAGTACGTATAATTACGGCGGAGAAAGCCTTTTGCATGTAGCAACAAAAAAAGGAAATTTAAGCATGGTAAAATTACTTATTGAAGCCGGTGCAAATATTGATATTCAAGATGAATCTGGAAACACACCTTTGCATTACAGCGCTGCCAACGGCAGAAAAGATGTGGTTAAATATTTATTGGACAATAAAGCAGATGCTTCAATTGTCAACGTAAAAGAACAAAAAGCGATTGATTACTCAAACGTAAAAGGCTATAATGAGATTACAGAACTGATTCTTCAATATGCGCCTTCAGGAACAGTTGTAACTCCAATTCAGAAAAGAGAACCTCAACCAACAGATTCAGGAAATTCTATAGAAGCAAAAAAGAAAGCACTTTTGGATTTAAAAGAACTTCTAGATGCTGGCATTTTGACTTCGGAAGAATTTGATGTTGAAAAAAGCAAAATTTTAAAAGGATAAATAATAAACGAACTTAAAATGAAAAAAATCTTAAATACCACTACTCTATTTTTACTATTAATCGCAGGAAGTTTGATTTCTACGTCTTGCACCAACCTTTCACCAGAAAAAACCTTTGAAGTAGCAGCTTTAAATTCGAATCTGTTATCGCGTTTTGGAAGTAAAGAAATCAATGAAAAACTGCAATCAGAAGCTATGGTTTATGATGAAACTCAAAAAAAGATGATTCCTTCTACGTACTATGATGCTTTCAAATATGATATCTCCAATTTAGAAACAAGATTTCAAACTATTAAAGATATCGCTGAAGATGATGACAACAAAGAGCTTCTTCAGGCATCAAAGGATTTATTCTCTTATGCTATTGCTAAACAAAAAGAAGGTTATTTGCCAATTGCTAAATTGAAAGATGAAAAAGCTTCTCCTGAACAAATACAAAAAGCAATTGCCGATTTTGATGCTTCAACTCAAAGCGAAATAGATGCAAAGTTCACCAAATTGATGACTGTGGCACAGGCTTATGTAGACAAGCATAATATTAATGCTAAAATTGGGATTTAAAGAATCACACGTTCTTGAAAAATCAAAAACCCTACTTTGCTACCATACAAAATAGGGTTTTCTTTTATTTCTAAGTTTCCTTAACCGTAATAATCTTAACTGGACAAGATTTTGCCGCCAGTTCACAACTTTCTACAATCGCATGATTTGGTGATTTTAAAGTAAAAAATCCTTTAGCATTCTGTGAATGAAGCAATACCGATTTTCCGTCTTTTTTTGACATTTGGAAATGTACAGGATCCATTTCGACGCAATAATTACAGCCAATGCATTTGTCTCTTTGTAAAGTGATGATAACCATTATGCGTCAACAATTTTATATAATTTGTCAGACATTCTAATTCTAAACGGCAATTTCAAACTGCAATCGTCTCCTTTTGTGGCTTTTTCTCCAGCAATGTCATTCACAAACATTTCGTCTATAATCATTTCCTGAGCTCCTGTACTTGGCCCCGTAACTAGAATCTTATCGCCAATTTTAATATCGTAAGCTTCAATTTTGAATTGCCCAACCTCAGCTTTTGGAAAATAATGCATTCCTTTCCCCACATAAACCTTTTTCTGAGTAGCCGCAGATCCTGGAATATCACTCCACTCGCCTAGTTCTTGCCCTAGATAATATCCTGACCAGAATCCGCGATTGTAAACGGTATCTAAAGCTTCCATCCAAACTGCAGTTTTTTCTTTTGAGAAAGTGCCTTCATAATACGCATCAATAGCTTCACGATAGGTTTTAGTAACTGTTGCCACATATTCTGGCGCGCGTCCGCGGCCTTCAATCTTTAAAACTTGAATTCCAGAATCGATTACCTGATCTAAGAAATCGAGAGTACATAAATCTTTTGGCGACATCATATATTCGTTATCCAATTCTATTTCAAAACCTGTTTCCTGATCGATAACGGTATATTTTTTTCGGCAATTTTGTTTGCACGCACCGCGATTGGCAGAGGAATTATGCGAATGTAGACTCAAATAACATTTTCCAGAAACGGCCATACATAAAGCGCCATGTCCAAAGATTTCAATTTCTACTAAATTTCCGTTTGGCCCTTTGATCTGTTCTTTTTCAATCTGTTCCGTAATTTTCTTTACTTGGCGTAAACTCAATTCACGGCTTAAAACCATTGTATCGGCAAACAAACTATAGAATCTAATAGTTTCAATATTGGTAATATTTAATTGAGTAGAAATATGCACTTCCATTGCAATAGACCTCGCCATCGCAATTACGGCTTGGTCAGAAGCAATTACAGCTGTAATATTGGCTTCTTTGGCTTTATTCAAAAGTGTTTTTACTACCGATAAATCATGATCGTAAATAATCGTGTTTAAAGTCAAATAGCTTCGAACATTTTTGGCTTCGCAACGATTCGCAATTTCTTTTAAATCTTCAATTGTAAAATTTACCGTCGAACGCGCACGCATGTTAAGCTGTTCAACTCCAAAATATACAGAATCACAGCCATTATCAAGTGCTGCTTGCAATGAGTCAAAGCTTCCTGCTGGAGCCATGAGTTCGATTTTGTTTGTTGTTGTCATTTTGATTTGTATTGTGTACCCAGGGTTGAAAGCTTGGGTTATGATTTTAGATTCTTTATCTTGATTTTTTAAACCAACATTAAAAAGCTGCAAAATAATGGGAATATAGATTGCATTTCTATGATTAAAATCATAGTCTATGTTTTAAAAATGTATTTGTAGTATAGATTTTCAAGACATAGCAACGGTTGAAATAATAGCTTTGTTTCTAAATTCTATTCCTATAAATTTTAATAACAGCTTTGCACATAGTTTTTCAAACATTGCCCACGGTTTCAATCGTGGGAGACGTATTGCTGCGTAACGTTGGGGATTTGCATTGCGTACCCACGGTTGAAACCGTGGGCTATGGTTTTTAGATTCTTTGTCCGCTTTTTTAATCCAACCTAAAATCCATTATGCTCCAACTCTTTACGCATAGCTTTTCAAACATTGCCCACGGTTTCAATCGTGGGAAACGTATTGCTTGCGAACCGTTGAGGATTTACATTGCATACCCACGGTTTCAATCGTGGGAAAGTAATGCTTACGCACCGTTGAGGATTTTCTTTGCGTACCCACGGTTGAAAGCGTGGGCAATGGTTTAGATTCTTTGTCCGTTTTTTTAATTCAATAAAAATTAATTATGCTCCAAATCTTTATATGTAGCTTTTCATAAATTGCCCACGGTTTCAATCGTGGGAAACGTATTGCTTTCGAACCGTTGGGGATTTTCTTTGAGTACCCGCGGTTGAAACCGTGGGCTATGGTTTTTAGATTCTTTGTCCGTTTTTTTTAATTCAATATAAAATTAATTATGCTCCAAATCTTTACGAATAGATTTTCAAACATTGCCCACGGTTTCAATCGTGGGAAACGTATTGCTTGCGAACCGTTGAGGATTTACATTGCGTACCCACGGTTGAAACCGTGGGCAATGTTTATTTAGATTGTGGTATTTTTTGTTTATGGATTGGTTTTATTCTCAAAACCATGCAGTTTTACAAACTCATCAAATTCATGTTGCCCATCTATTTTAAGATGGTGCTTTTTTTGATTTTTGATATAATTATAAACAACATCCAGCTGGGATTCGCTTACAGCAAATGCGGCATAACCGGTTTGCCAAGCAAATTTTTTAAGAATCAGATTTTCTCCATTTATAGAATGAGAAGAACCTCCTTTTACTCGACCAATGACATCTGCAATAGTCTTTTTCGGATTGAGTAAAAATAAAACATGCACATGATCTGGCATTCCGTTAATAATTCTAACAGGACAACCAAGGTCAATTAATTCACCTCGAATATAATCATGAACTCTTTTTTCAATCGAAAAATCAATTAATTCTTGGCGGTGTTTTGCGGCCCAAATGGCGTGCACCCATAACTTAGTAAAGGAATGTTGTGACATTGTAAATTAACGTTTAAAAAACGCTAATTTACAATTTTATACAATTTATCTGACAAACGAACACGAAAAGGAACTTCAAAAGTAACCTTATCGTCAATTTTAGCAGTAGTGGTCTCTGCTCCGTTTACAATGAATTTTTCTAAAATCATTTCCTGGTCTCCAGTTGTTGGTCCAGAAATTAAGATTTTATCTCCCACATTAAGTTCGTGGTTTTCTATAGTAAATTGTGCCACTTGCGCTTTCACATAATAATGTTCCGCTTTTCCAAGTAACACTTTTTTGATTTTTATTTTCTGACGAATATCAACTGGCTTTTGAGCTGTTGCCAAAGCAGTTTCTGGCAATTCACCTGAATGCTTGAATTTCAAGTTTTCAGATTTTCCTTTTCGGAACACTTTGTTTCCTACTTGTTTTCCTGTTCTTAATCGAACTTGGTCAACCAAAGGCATGTGGATAATTTCCAAACATTCTGTAGAACAGCAGTTTTCCATTGCCGCTTTACAGTCATCGCATTGAATGAACAATAAATGACAACCATCATTTTCACAATTTGTGTGATTGTCGCAAGGTTTTCCGCATTGGTGGCATTGCGAAATAATATCATCTGTAATTCTTTCGCCCAGACGATTATCAAATACGAAGTTTTTCCCAATGAATTTACTTTCTAAACCTTCTTCTTTCAGCTGTTTAGCGTAGTTAATAATTCCGCCTTCTAACTGGTAAACATTTTTAAAACCTTGATGCTTGAAGTATGCGCTCGCTTTTTCACAACGAATTCCTCCTGTACAATACATCACAAGGTTTTTATCTTCTTTATGATCTTTCAGCTGTTCGTTAATGATTGGCAAACTTTCTCTAAAAGTCTCAACATCTGGAGTAATAGCTCCTTTAAAATGTCCAACTTCACTTTCGTAGTGATTTCTAAAATCAACCACAATTGTATTTGGATCGTCAAGTATTTCATTGAATTCTTTGGCTTTTAAGTGAACGCCTATATTGGTAACATCAAAAGTATCATCATTTAAACCGTCGGCAACGATTTTGTGGCGCACTTTGATGGTCAATTTTAAAAAGGAATGATCGTCTTGTTCTACAGCAACATTCAATCGTATGCCTTTCATGAAATCATAAGCTTCAAGAGTTTCTCTAAAAGCTTCAAAATTTTCGGCAGGAACACTCATTTGAGCATTTATTCCTTCGCTGGCAACGTAAATTCTACCTAAAGCATCGAGTGCATTCCAGGCTAAGAATAAATCATTACGAAATTTTTGTGGATCTTGAATTTTGGCATACGCATAGAAAGACAACGTAAGTCGTTGTTTACCTGCATCATCGATCATGATGGCTCTTTCTTCTGCGCTTAAAGTGTTATACAGTTGCATGCTATAAACAGTTTTAAGTTAAGAATATATATGTTTTTTAGATTTTATTTAAAATCTGCGGCAAATTTAGGGTTTATTTTGAGATTAAAAATGATCTTGACCTAATTATCTGTTTTTTTTAACAAGTTTGGAATATCAGATTATAAAATTACTGGCCTTTTAAAATTCTCCTACTTCTTTATCTACAAATAGATTTGATTTAAAACATCAATTATGGAAGAAGCTAAATGTATATTCGCATCGAATAAATTATTCTTACAAAAACGCAGTTCATCATGATTAAATATCATTTCATCCCATTTTATATTACAAGCTGATATTCAGATAAATAAATTTTTAACTGAAATTAACAAAATATAGACAATATATATTCATATAATTAAAAAAACGCTAACTTAGCTATCGCACTTTACTGATTTTTAATTAGTTGTATTCAATAAATTTCACCTAAAAGAATTTTAACAATGAACAAAATCTACTCCTCAGCAATTTTACTAAGTTTTTTATTTTTTTCTTGCAAAAAAGAAACACCGCCTAGTCCCAAACCGTTAGAAATTTCAGTCACCTCGGTTTTACAGCAAGATGTAAAATTAGAATCTGAATATACTGGACAGACTTTTGGTCAATCGGATATACAGATTAACCCACGAGTTGATGGTACCATTGAAAGTATGAATTTCAAAGAAGGGAGTTTTGTTAAAAAAGGCCAGATACTTTACACCATCGACCCTTTACCATACAAGGCCAAACTTAATGAAGCGCAAGGAGGTGCAGCAGAATCGCAGGCACGTTTATCTAAAACCAAATCAGATTTGGACATGATCGCTCCCTTAGCCAAAATGAATGCAGTTAGCCAGCGTGAATTGATTTCGGCGAAAGCGGCTTATAATGCTTCGTTAGCACAAATTAAAGCTTCAGATGCTTCAGTTCAAAACGCAAAAATCGAACTGGGTTATTGTCAAATCATAGCGCCAATTTCAGGATTAATCGGCATATCTAAAGTCAGAGTCGGCGATTATGTAAGACCGGGACCAGCCTCTATTTTAAACACAATTTCGGATCTCGGAGATGTCAGGGTTCGATTCACCATAAGTGAACAGGAATTTTTACGTCTCTTTAGAGAATTTAATAAACCCAACTCTTCCTTAAAAGGTTCTGCTGCAACTGTTACTATAAAACTATCAGACGGTTCTCTCTATCCACAGACAGGAAAAATAAGTTTTGCAGACCGACAGATCGATCCTTCTACAGGTGCAATTACCTTTGAGGCCGCTTTTCCAAATCCAGATAAATTACTTCGTCCTGGCCAATATGTAAAAGTGGCACTGCTGACAGACGTTCGCAAAGAAGCTCTTGTAATTCCGCAACGCGCTGTCATAGAAGTTCAGGGTATTTATCAAGTTTATGTAGTAGGCAATGATAATAAAGTGCAAATGCAAATTGTAAAACCAGGTCCAGCCGTTAAAAACGGTTATATCATTGAGGAAGGTCTAAAACCTGGTGATAAGATAGCCATGGGAGGTACTTCTTTATTGAAAAACGGAAGTGTTATTACTCCTAAAATCGTTCAATGGCAATTGGGCAATCCTGAAACTGTAGCTACAAAGTAATCTAAATCACATACTATTATGGGAGAATTTTTCGTCCGAAGACCGATTGTTGCCATTGTAATTAGTATTATCATTGTGATACTTGGATTACTGGCACTGCAAAAAACACCTATTTCACAATATCCAGATATCAACCCGCCTGTTGTAAAAATTACTACTTCTTTTACAGGAGCAAATGCACTCAATGTAGAGCAAGCAGTTGCCACTCCTATTGAACAAAAGGTAAATGGTGTTGAGAACATGTTATACATGAAATCGGTAAATACATCTGATGGCGCTTGTACTATCGAAGTTACTTTTGATGTAGGAACCAATCTGGATAATGCCAATATGTTGACCCAAAACAGACAAAACCAGTCTGCTCCGTTTATGCCGTCAAGCGTAAAACAGCAAGGTGTCGTGGTAAAAAAATCTTTATCGTTCCCGATGATGCTATTTACAATTACATCTTCAAATCCGAAATATGATGCTAAGTTTTTAAATAACTATGCGAGCATTAATGTTGTGGACCAGCTGGCCCGTATAAAAGGAGTTGGCGAAGTAACTCTTTTTGGAGGAAGTGACTATGCCATGCGTATCTGGCTAAAAGCGGATATAATGAATAAACTCGGCGTAACTGTCGACGATGTAAAAAATGCGCTTAACGCACAGAATATGATTAGTCCGGGAGGAAAATTTGGAGCAGAACCGGCACCACCTAATACTGAATTCACTTACGGAGTAACGCTTCAAGATCGATTAGTCACCGAAAAAGAATTTGGAAATATTGTAGTTCGAAGTAAAGAAGATGGGGCTCAGGTTTTATTGGCCGATATTTCACGTATTGAATTGGGAACAGAAAATTACAGCTCAACCGCCAGAAGAAACAGCTCACCGAGTGCTGTTATGGCGTTGTATCAAATGCCTGGAAGTAACGCTCTTGATGTAGCCGAAACCGCCAAAGCCACTATGAAACAAATGTCTGAAAAGTTTCCGCAAGACATTGTATACCAAGAATCTTTAGATACAACACTTGCTATTACTGCTGGGGTCGATGATATTGTTCACACCCTTTTCGAAGCCATTTTATTAGTTATTTTAGTGGTTTTTATATTTCTTCAAAACTGGCGCGCTACATTAATTCCGTTAATTACCGTTCCAGTTTCGCTCATTGGAACCATAGCCGTTTTCCCGCTGTTAGGATTTTCAATCAATACCCTTTCTCTTTTAGGATTAGTATTGGCAATTGGAATTGTGGTCGATGATGCCATTGTGGTTGTAGAAGCCGTAATACATCATATCGAACATGGAAAAAATCCGAGAGAAGCAACTATTCAAGCTATGAAAGAAGTTTCTGGACCTGTAATTGCCATTGCTTTAATTTTATGTGCCGTTTTTATTCCTGTTGCCATGACACCCGGAATTACAGGACGTTTTTATCAGCAGTTTGCCATAACCATTGCCGTCTCGGTCGCCTTCTCGGCATTTAGTGCTTTATCTTTAAGTCCCGCGCTCTGTGCCATGCTCTTAAAACCCACAAAACCTCTTGACCAGCAAAAAGGATGGTTGGCCAAATTCTTTTCTGGCTTCAATAGAATTTTTGAAAAAGTAACCGGAAAATATATCGGCGGAGCAACATTCTTTGCAAAAAAAGCTATTCGCATTATTGTTTTACTCGCAGTTATATTAACCGCAGTTGTTCTTTTAGGCAAAAAAATTCCGTTAGGATTTATTCCAGAAGAAGACCAAGGCTATGTATTAGTAAATATCGCTCTGCCTCCTGCATCGTCCTTACAGCGTACCGATGAAATTTCTAGAAAAGTGGACAGTTTCCTTAAAGAAGAAAAATCTATTCTATCCTACACCACAATAAACGGATTTAGTATGCTTACTAACTCTTATCAGCCTAATAATGCTTTTGTTTTCATTTCTTTAAAACCTTGGGAAGAAAGAGCAGAAACGGCTAAGCAGTTTGTAGACCGATTCAATAAAAAACTGGCTACTCAAATTACAACTGCAACCTGCTTTTCATTTGGCCCGCCAGCGATTCAAGGATTGGGTGCGTCAGCTGGTTTTAGTTTAATGCTGCAAGACCGAGGAGGAAACACACCGCAATATTTAGCCGAACAAACACAGAACTTTATCGCAGCGGCACAGCAGCGCCCAGAAATAAAACGAATTTACACCACTTTTAATGCTGGAACTCCGCAAATTAAATTGGATATCGACAACGATAAAGCAATGAAATTAGGAATTCCAGTTTCTAAAGTCACCGAAGCGCTCGGAGCATTTTTGGGAGGAAGTTATGTAAATGATTTTAACCGTTTCGGACGCCAATACAAAGTTTATGTGCAAGGAGAAGCTGCTAATCGTGTTAGACCAGAAGATTTAAACTTGATTTATGTAAAAAATAATAACGGAGATATGCTTCCAGTATCTACTTTAGTTACGGCAACCAAAGTGTCCGGACCCGATTTTACAAATCGTTTAAACTTATTCCGATCTGCCGAAATTGGAGGAAGTCCAAACGATGGCTATAGTAGTGCACAAGCTTTAACAGCATTAGAAGAAGTGGCCAAACAGACCTTGCCTGCAGATATGAGTTACGATTATATCAACCTTTCCTATCAAGAAAAACATTCCCCTGGCGGATCATCCGTTTTTGTTATGGCATTGGTTTTTGTATTCTTAATCCTAGCCGCACAATACGAAAGCTGGAAATTACCCTTTAGTGTACTTCTCGGAGCGCCATTCGCTGTATTTGGAGCTCTTTTAGGACTTTTTCTAGCGCGATTTGGAAGTGATGCTTATGTCAATAACGTTTTTGCGCAAATCGGATTCGTTCTTCTTATCGGATTAGTGGCTAAAAATGCTATTCTTATTGTTGAATTTGCCAAGGAAGAATATGAGAGAGGAAAACCTCTTTACGAATCGGCGATGTATGCTGCAAAACTTCGCTTCCGTCCGATTTTGATGACTGCTTTTGCTTTCATTCTTGGAGTTGTTCCGCTACTAACCGCTACAGGTGCAGGATCTCAAGCGCGTATTGTAATGGGAATGGCAGTATTTAGCGGTATGTTAATCGCCACAGTATTAGGTGTATTAATTGTACCTGGTCTATTTGTTATGATTGAAAACATCGGGAAGAAGAAAGATGAAACAATCGCAGCATCAGAAAATAATGTAGAACCAAACACTACAGACCATGAGTAAGAAATATAAAATAATCGTTATTGTATTGGTTCTTTCCTTATTTCCCGCAGGATGTATGGTTGGACCAAAATACAAAAGACCTGAACAGCTGAAATCAGATTCTTATATAAACGAAAGAAATTTAGACAGTCTCGCTTCGGTAACCAATGTAAAATGGTTTGATTTATTTAATGATGATGTATTAAAAGATCTTATACGAAAAGGCCTCGAGAATAATTATGATCTTAAAATTGCCGTTTCACGAATTGATCAGCTTCGTGCTGAGTTAGGCTATACAAAAGCAGATTTATTTCCTTCTGTCCAATATGGCGCCACAATCAACAGCAATGAGAAATATATCAGTCCTTCTACGGCAACCGCCAGCATGTCTTGGGAACTTGATTTCTGGGGAAAATTTCGCCATGAAAATAATGCTGTTAAAAATGAACTTCTTGCAACCGAAGAAGCCCGTAAAGTAGTCCTGTCTGAAATCGTTGCTAATATTGCGACTGCCTATTTTCAAATGCGAAATTTAGATGATCAGCTGGAAATAACCAAACAGACACTCGAAACCAGAGAAAGCTACTATAAAATTATAAGCGAGAGATTTGAGAAGGGTTACATTTCTGAAGTTGACAAAGTACAGATTGAACAGCAGGTTGCCATTGCCGAAGCCGCAATTCCTAACATTCAAAGACAAATAACCTATCAAGAAAACACAATTGCATTGCTTACTGGTCAGCTTCCATCTCAAATTCCGAGAGGAAAAAGCAATACCGAATTGCAGATTGTCAGCCAAATTCCTTTATCGATTCCTTCTGCTCTTTTAGAAAACAGACCCGATGTAAAAGCTGCCGAATTAAGATATGCTGCGGCAAATGAAAGAATTGGAGTTGCTCAAGCCATGCGTTTTCCTTCTATTAACCTAGCCGCCATTGCTGGATTTGCAAGTGCCGATGTGAGCAATCTGTTTAAAGGAGGCTCTTATATTCAAAACGCTTCTGGCGGAATCGCAGGACCTATTTTTGCATTCGGAAAAAACAAAAGAAGAGTTGAAATCAACAGACAGCTTGCTGAACAAGATAAATTAAGTTATCAAAAAACATACATCACCGCAGTAGGCGAAGTAGAACAGTCCATTCAAAATATTAAAACCTATAAGGAAGAATGGAAAGCACGCAACAGACAAGTTCAAGCTGCTTTAATCAATTTTAAACTATCTCGCGAAAGATATGACAGTGGTTATGTTTCTTACTTAGAAGTTTTAGACGTAGAAACCAATCTTTTTAATGCCCAATTAAGTCTAGCGCAATTATCTGAAAGACAACTAAGTTCGATGGTTGAGCTGTATAAAGCACTGGGCGGGGGATGGAATCTCTAAGGTCCTGAGGTTCTGAGCTACTAAGGTTCTAAGCTTTCTTCTCATTATTGTAATAAAAAAAGCACCTTTTAGGTGCTTTTTTTATTCTTTGTAACTATGTCGCTTTGAATCTTTGTCCCTAAAAAACTTAGTACCTTAGTACCTCAGCACCTTAGAAGCTTAAAAAAAATTAACAAAACTCGTTGAACGCGTCTTGTAAATTCTCAGCGATTAATTCAGCTGGACGTCCTTCAATATGGTGACGCTCTAACATGTGAACCAATTCTCCGTTTTTGAACAAAGCCATAGATGGCGATGATGGAGGAAAAGGAAACATGTGCTGTCTTGCAGCATCTACAGCTTCTTTGTCAACACCTGCAAAAACAGTAATTAAATGATCTGGTTTTTTAGCGCCTTCTAAACTCATTTTTGCTCCCGGACGTGCATTTCTAGCAGCGCACCCGCAAACAGAGTTTACAACAACTAAAGTGGTACCTTCAGCTTTGATAGCATTCTCAACAGCTTCAGCACTATGTAAATCTTGAAAACCAGCAGCTGTTAATTCAGCCTCCATTGGTTTTACCATGTCTAGTGGATACATATTTTATGTTTTTAAATTTTACTTTTGATTTGCAAAGTTACAAAGATTACTCGCAACTAGTTAATTTGAGGTATAAAGTTTTGTTATAGTTTGATAAGAAATTTTATATCGAATGAATTATTTCTCAGTAATCAAATTTCAGCCATATCCAAAGTTTCCAGTTTTGATTTTTTATGGGTAAACTGATAATTATACTGCTTCAAATAACTGTTTCTGTTTCTCACCTTATGTTTGGTTGTTAAAACCGTTTCTTTATTTTCTTCAGAAATTTCAATTGTTGAAAGATAATGGGTCAAATACTTCTTAAGTATCTCTATACTATTAATATCAACCGAATAAATTACTTTTTTGCCGACGTTTTTTATACTAACCAAATTTGCTTTTTTCAATTCCAATAAATGTTTTGAAATTGTAGATTGTGCCAGCGGAATTAAATCGACAATTTCGCCACATGTTCTTTTATCTCGTTTCCAGAGAAGTGTCATAATCTGGACTCTAGTAGGATGACCAAGAGCTTTGCAGATATCGCCAACTACTTCAGTTTCCTCATCAAATTTTAGAAGCTTGCTCATTCTTATTCATTTACAAATTCATCATCGTTAATCGTCTATCATAATAGACAAATCATGTCTTTTGACAGTGCACAAATCTAAATGTTGCGTAAATCTATAAGTACCCCTAAAAGTCGTTAGAATAAAAAAATAAGGTGTTTTTTTTATTCAGCTTATCAATAATAAACCCCATAACTTGGGCTATCAACTATTTTTGACGATGATAAAATTCTATTTGCCAAATTTCTTTTGATACGGATACGTTTCATAAACCGTATTATCTTCATTTATAGAAAATCCTTTTGCCGCATCTGCCCTTGCAATTTCAACCAAGGCAATAGCTTCTTCTCTCGGTTTTCCTTGTTTAAGCCAGCAAACGGCTTTATAATATTTAGCATCTGAGAATTCTGGATATATTTTTAATGCTTTATCAAAAATAGCAATTGCCTCATCCCATTTTTTAAGTTCATACTTTGCGATTCCCTGATAAAAATAAGCCGTCGGATGTTCCAATTGCTGCCTGTTTTTATAAATGTCGTTCACATAATCATCCAGAAGCTTTTCTGCTTTTTCATATTCATTTAACTGAAGATAACAGAGTGCCTTATAAAAATTAAAAGAATGATCCATAACGTAACTATTACCATACAATTTTATAGCTTCATCAAAATCAACAATAGCGTCTTTGTAATTATGTGAAAAAATGCATTTCATAAAAGCGCGATAAGGAAGCCATCTTGCTTTGTCATAAAGTACTGCCTTGTCCAAAAATGGCATTCCGACTTCATACTTTTTGCATTTAAAATACGGCATCGCTTTTTGCTGCCATAAGTAAGCAACAGTACTATCCTTCTGCAAACCTTGATCCAGGCAAGCCTGCCATTCGCTCATTTCTATAATGTAATTATGTTTTTCGGCACAATTAGTCAAAAATTCTTTCACAATTGCATCGTGCGCTTTGTTGGTTGAAACTTGTCCGAACAAAAAGATTGTAAAAAAGAAACTGAATAGTAAAGTAATTTTTTTCAATGGTTACGTTTTTAGTTAGATTTATTTGAAAGAAAAATCACTCTAAATAACGCTTTAATAAATGGAATTTTGGGACACTTTAAAATAACTTTAACATCTTCAAAAAAAGTGGTGTCTTCGTCTAAAAACTTAAAAATCAGTTTCGGATTTCCTGTTTTGAATAAGGAAGAGAAAATCGAACTTCCCAATTCGTTATTTCGATGAAGAATATCCAAAAGGAGCAAATCGTAAAACCAAAATCTTGATTTTTTATGAAACAATGTCATACTGAGCGGAGTCGAAGTATCATTCTGAAGAAACTGAATCAATTCAGAAGATTTTTTATCTGAATTTTTAAAAGTATAGCCCGTACTCGCTTTTGTCCACCCTCCTGCCGTACCTATATTCAGAACACGTTTGGTATTCTTTTCCCAAAAAGGATAACAAGTCATCGGTATGCTTCCCTCCTCTTTTTCGAGAATTTCGTAGTTTCCAGCACCTAATTTCGTCAGATAGCTTTCAATCTCATTTTCATATTCTTCTTTTTTAAGAAGCTTTTCCGAAAACAAAGTATATTCTACCAAAGCTTCTGTTTTAGAAATGGGCAAAACATACATAAATCTTGTATTTCCCCTTTGCTCTACCGAAAAATCCATGAAGGTCACTTGTTCCGGATTGAAAACTTCATTTTCCGTTTTCACAAACCAGCCCACAAAATGCTGCTGTAAAACAGGATATTTGTTTTGCCTTTCGGCGAAAGCTTTAGTGTAAATACTATTGAAAAGATAATGACAAGTGTATCTATTTTCTTCTGTTCCGACGAAAACATGTGTTTCCAGTTCATTAATGTCGGTTACTTTTTCGTTTAAGAAAGTAATATTCTGATGTTTCGAAATTTCATCAAAAACAAAATTGTAGAAATCTAAACCGTGAATTTGATTGTATTGATACGGCTTCAACGCCAAATCACGATTAAAATCGGCATTGGCAAAAAGTGCAGAATCCCATTTTTTAGAAACAATCGAATTCCAAGCACTTTCTTCTTTTTCCCAAAAACACCAAGTTCTGTCATTGGTTTTCTTTGCATCTTTATCCAGAAATAAAATAGATTTATCTGCGAATTTTCCAGACAAAATCATTTTATAAACCGTCATCAGAGATGCGAGTCCAGTTCCTGTAAAAATGTAATCGAAATGTGGGATTTGCGAAGAATTCATTCTCAAAAATAAGAAAATTTATTCTTTCTCTATTCTATATTAAAATTCAAAATCCTTTAAAGAAATTACATCTCTAAAGGATTTTAAACTGTTTCTTCTAAAACTTATTTAGCTCTTTTCAATTCATTAATATCTTTTTGTTGTTCTTGAAGCATTTTTTGCTGATTTAAAATCAGATCTTTTTGTTCTGCTAAAGTTTTATTTTGCTCAATTAAATACAAAGTAAGTTCTTCCACTTTCTTTAGAAGTGTTTTATTCATTTCTCCCAATTCCAAACCATTATCAGCAATCTCTTTTGCAGATGGAACTTCTGGAAGATGTTTATTCTCTTTAATATATTTCTCCAGACTTTCTAATGATTTGATTTTATAATCCTCTTCAAAAACATAATCAGGCCAATTAACAGCTTCTACTTTTACTTCTTTTGAGCGGATGTTTCCATTTACTGAAAGTTTTTCTCTTGGAGCTGATGTACCAATACCTACATTTCCTCCATTAAAATAACTATCCCCATTGCTCGCTATTACATTTGCAAATACTCCATTATATTGCATTGCAAATTGATTTTCTGACCAATAACTAGTGTCTCCAGGATAAGTATAGCCATACATTTTAATACCTCCATTAGAATCATTACTATTCATATCTAATGTTAGTTTCGCGACAGGATTTCTTCTACTCCCAATTTCAACATTTCCATTATCTGATATTATTAATCTCGCTCCATAATTAGTCCAATCTTGATTATAATTCCAAAATTGAAGAGAATTACCATACGCATTTGTCATATTGTATAGAGTCCAACGATAAGAATTTGTTCCCGTTTTCAATGGATTTTCTAAAATTACAGATCCTCCTTCATTTGTTGCTTCTGTAAAAACATTCGATTGAGCAAAAGAATTTAATGCTGTCAGTATAAACAGTGAGTAAAAAAAGCTTTTCATTTTTGTAGTTTTATTTCGATTTATTTTTAATTGGTCAAATAAACGAAAAAATCACATCAAAAAAACACATAAGAAAAAACACTACTAAAGTTCTGCAAGAAAATTTATTCTTTCAATTTTTCCAAAAGAACTTTAAAGTCTTTTTGGCTGAGATAATAATTATATTGAAAGATAATCTCGTTCTTCTCATTCAAGACACACAAAATCGGATAAGTGATTTGGTTATTGATAGTTCCCAACTGCAAAGCCAGTTCGTGAACACCAACATTGTTTCCCGTTGGCTGAAATTTAAATGTTTGGTTTTGAAAAGTAATCTCTCGCTTTTCTTCTGCATTGAAATCAATAAAGTAAAAATCGGAATCCAGCTTCTCGATAATTTCCTGATTTTTAAAAGTCGTTGCTTTCATTCGCTGGCAAAACTGGCACCAATCGGTATGGATAAAAATGACGGTTTTTCGTTTTTGAATTTGTTGTAAGCTATCTACTTCTTCAAAAGATTTGCTTTTTAATTGGCAGAATCCCGTTGAAGTTATTCCGAAGAAAAGAATAAGTAGAAATAGCTTTTTCATTTGTGTTGTTGTTGTTGTTGTTGTTGTTTTAGCCACGAATTTCACGAATTTCCGCTAATTTTTTTTGCCACAGATTTTCACAGATTAAAAGAATTAAAATGATTTTATTTATTGCCATTTGTCAGGCTGAGCGGAGTCGAAGGGCGTTCCAATTGGCCGCGGGCTTCGACTCCGCTCAGCCTGACAAATGGCAACAAACAAATCTTTTCTAATCCTTTTAATCTGTGGCAAAAAATTAGCGGAAATTCTTGAAATTTGTGGCAAACAAAAAACCTTACCTAAACGTATATCGCAATCCCAAAAAACCTCGAATAGTCTGATTCTGCCCGTAAACATAAGTCGTATCAAATGTCAAACCGTACGGATTATCAGGCGTAACTAAAACTTTCCCAGCCGAATCGTACTGCACATTTTTATCAAAAGGATCATTCGTTCTCGAAATCAAAAACGGATTATTTTGTTTTGGTGTAAAGTTAAGCAGATTCTTAATTCCACCGTAGACTTCAAAATCTTTCCATCCTGAATATGTAAACTGGATATTCTGAATACTGTACCAAGGCGATTTTGGGCTTCTTGGATCGGTTTCGCTCAACAAAGGCAGTTTCATCGGACTGTAAACATTTCCGGTATAATCTAATGACAAATCCCAAGGTTGGATTTTATAAGATATACTCCAAGTTCCAGTAAAATTCTCCGTCAAATAGGGTCTTTCCGAAATTCCGTTTTCCACATTTTTATTGTCTAAAACTGTTGCTCCAACAATAAATTTTAATCCCGACGGAAAATTAAGATCCACATTTGTGCTAATTCCTTGACTTATCGCATAACCATCAATATTGCTGTAGATAATTTCGTTTGGATTAGTCTCATAATCTGAAATGATTTTATTGCTAAATCTCGTGTAGAAAGCCGTAGTTTCAATTCCCATAAAAGTTCCGTTTCCGAAATTGATTTTCTGGATATAATTTAAATTGACGTTTACCGATTTCTCTGGTTTCAAGTCGCTTTCAATAATAACATCTCTAGATCCCGTTAAAGCTGCATGATCTTCGGTAAATAAATTCACAACTCTGAATCCAGTTCCAGCGTTCAAGCGGAAAATCGTATTTTCATTGGCTTTAAATCGATATGCAAATCTGGGTGTAAAAATCGATCCGTGAATCGAGTTGTAATCGTATCGCATTCCTAACAAAATCTGACTTTTTGGAGAAAACGTGATTTCGTCCTGAACAAAAATTCCCGGAAGCCAAGTGTTTTCAGCTTCTTTGGTTGCTGGCGTATTGTCGTCGTAATACGTATATCGGCTTGCGATTCCGGCCAAAAGATCGTTTGCTCCGATTTTTTTATCCCAAGTCAATTGCAAAAATCCAATTTTCTGATTGGCGATATACGATGTCGTTCCGTATCGGCTGTCCTGATAATGCACATTTCCAGAGAACGAAAGCATCAATTTTTCTTCAAACGGCAATTGATAGCTTCCAATCAGTTCCGCTCTTTTTGTATAAATACTTTCACCGTAGATTTCATCGCCTCCACGGTATTTCTTTTCCCAGCGAATATCTCCACCCCAGCGGTCTTCGTACATTCCGCGGGCTGCAATCGTAAAAAGGCGATTATAATTTCGTTTAAAACTCCATTTATTAAAAACCGAAATTCGTTCAGAAAGCGTAACATCTGTAAAATTATCGTGGTCTTTATCAATAACCTGATCATAATTGAAATAATTGACTCCTATTATAGAAGTAGCTTTTTTACCGACATTAAACTTTGCACCTAAATCGAGATTGCTTTCAAAATAAGAAGTCGTGAAATAATCGGCAGAAAAAGTCGGCGCATTCGTTGGGTTTTTAGTAATAATATTAATTAAACCACCAACAGCTTCACTCCCGTAAAGTGACGAAGCTGGGCCTTTCACGATTTCGATTCTTTCCACCAAAGAATTCGGAATTCCAGACAAACCGTAAACTGTCGAAAGACTGCTTACAATTGGCATTCCGTCGATCATAACCAAAGTGTACGGACCTTCGAGTCCGTTTATGTGAATATCTCCAGTGTTACAAACCCCACAATTGAGTTGCGGACGAACGCCATTTATGTTTTGAAGCGCATCGTAAATACTTGGAGTTGGGTTTTTCTTAAAAAAAGTTGGAGAATAAACCTCAACAGGAACAGCACTTTCTAATCGTTTTACAGGTTTTAAAGTTCCAGAAACTACGACTTCGTTCAATTCGTTATTGTCTTCTTCCAATTCAAAATCCAAATTCAGATTTTCGTCTCCTAAAACTGAAATTTTCTGGGTTTGAGGTTTGAATCCTTCTGCGATTACCTGAATTCTGTAATTCCCCTTTGGGACATTTTCTAGTTTATAAAATCCTAAAGAATCGGTTTGAGTTTTAAAGTTGGTATTTAACAAAGAGACTTTAATTTCTTGAAGATTAGGAACTCCTGTTTCTACTTTTCCAGAAATATTTTGAGAGTAAATGTTTTTAGCAGTTAATATTAATATTGTCAAAAATAAATATTTCATTTTTTTAAAATTAAATTTAGACAAATCTAAAAATTAAATTCGACAAATGATTATTCTTAAAACAAATTTTTAAAACATTTCAATTTCAATCCGTTAAAAAATTTTTGAACCATATAAGTCATATAAGTAAATTTTTTAAATGAACTTATATACTTATATGGTTCAAAAAAAACTACGAAAAATCTTCGTCGATAAGTTCTTTGTTGATTACAGCTCCTGCGAAAGAACCTGTAGAAACCGCCAAGGCTACAGAACGCATTTGAGTCGTTGCGTCTCCACTGGCATAAATTCCTGGAATATTTGTTTTCTGCATGAAGTCGACTTTTAGATACCCCATTTCATTAATTTCACAGCCTAAATCTTTTGGCAAAGAACAATGTTGCTCAAATGGCACTCTGGCGTAAATTGCTTTTACATCGACTTTTTCTCCATTTTTAAAAATGATATTCGAAATATATCCAGCATTATGTTCAAAAGAAGCTATTTCTTCTTCTAAAATTAAAACACCTTTTTTCTTCAAGATTTCAGTCTGTTCTAAAGTCAATTCTGATTTTCCATTTGTACATAAACGAAGATCTTTTGTCCAATTCGAAATTAGTTTGGCAAATTCGAAACCCATTTCTCCATTGGCAATAATCGCGGTTTTTTCGTTTTTAACTTCATAACCGTGACAATACGGACAATGTAAAACCGAAATTCCCCAACATGCTGCAAAGCCTTCAATTTTTGGAAGCAAATCTTTAACGCCAGTGGCAAACAATACTTTTCTAGCTGTAAAAACATCTCCAGATTTTGTTATAACTTCAAAACCATTTTCAATTTTCGAAGCTTTCACTGCAAGTCCGTTGTAGAATTCAACTGTTTTGTAAAATTCAACTTGAAGTTTGGCTTTCGCCGAAATAACTGCAGGCTTTTCACCATCTTGCGTAATAAAATTATGAGAATGCGGTGTCTGTTTATTGCAAGGCAATCCGCTGTCAATAACCAAAACTTGACGCAAAGCACGTCCCAAACTCATGGCAGCCGATAATCCGCTGTAGCTTCCGCCAATGATAATCACTTCAAAATTTTTCTTTTCCATATTGCTAATTTTTAAATCTATTGGGCGAAATTATTTTTAACACATAGAAACATAGCCTTTAGGATTTTACAAAAGGCGTTTCACTTAGAATAATAGACATAGAACTATGTGTTAAAGCTAGCTTTTTCTATACTCTTAAAACGAAACAATAAAATCTATGTTTCTATGTGTTTAAATTAAGTTTTACTTTCATCCAATGGGTTATTTAATGATTTTGTTTTTTGTGTAATCTGTAATTAATTAAATGTCCGATGACCATTCCGATTCCTCCGAAATAAATCAGATCCAAATGAATTTCGAAAAAGAGATCCGTCAAAACACTGATCCAAATTAGCGCCATTGAAACAACTAAAATAGACGACACCAAAAGAGCTGATTTTTTTATAATTTTGAGAATTGCAAATAAACCTATCGAAGCAAATAGTAAATCTATAATTGGATTGTGACTCAAACCTAAAGGAAGTATCGTTAAAAGAGGGAAAATCAAACAGTGAACCAAACAAATCGTTGCGCTTGAAATTCCTAAAATATCGTAAAAAGAGGTGCTTATTTTCTTCATTCTGTGTACTTTTGCTTTAATGCAATTATGTTGCAAATATACATATTTTTATCAATTGCAACATTGTTGCGTTTAATTTTTAATGCTGTACAAATGAAAACGACACGTAATACCGCCGCAAAGACCGCTGTTTTAGAAGTGTTTGAAAAATCTAAAACCGCTCTTTCGCACACCGAAATCCATAAACAATTAAATGATTTATGCGATCGCGTTACTATTTATAGAATTTTGGATCGATTAATTAATGAAGATGTTATTCATAAAATTTCGAATCTTGACGGAACGGTAAAGTATGCCAAGTGCAATCATTCGCACCAACGCGTACACATTCACAACCATGCTCACTTTAGCTGCGAAAACTGTCATGAAATTACTTGTCTGGAAAGTGTAAAACCTAGCTATATTATGCCACACAATTACAAAGTAAACGAAATCAACTTTACACTTTCTGGATTGTGTCCAAAATGTTTAAATTCTAACATTTAACATTTAGACTCGTCTAAAAATATTGTTTCGCGAATATAATTTTTCTTTATATTTGTGAAAACAATACTTTTACAATGGGTAAATCTTTAGAAGAGGTACACGAATCTGTCTCTACAGAACATAAAAAAACAGGTTTCAGAAAAATTTTAGCCTTTTTAGGCCCAGCATATTTAGTCAGCGTAGGATATATGGATCCAGGGAACTGGGCCACCGATATCGCCGGCGGAAGCCAGTTTGGCTACACTTTGGTTTGGGTTTTACTAATGAGTAATTTAATGGCTTTGCTGCTGCAGAGTCTAAGTGCCCGTCTCGGAATTGTAACACAGCGTGACCTTGCGCAGGCATCGAGAGAAACGTACTCTAAATACATTAACTACATTTTATATTTTCTAGCCGAAATTGCGATTGCCGCCTGCGATTTAGCAGAAGTTCTCGGAATGGCGATTGGTATTAACCTTTTATTCGGGATTCCACTTCTTGAGGGAGTTTTGATTACGGTTTTAGATACTTTTATCCTTCTATTTTTGATTAATAAAGGGATTCGAAAAATGGAAGCTTTCATTATTGCTTTGGTGGCAATTATTGGGTTTTCTTTCATTTTCGAAATGATTTTTGCCGAACCAGAAATTCATAAAATCATTGGCGGACTGGTTCCTTCTATTCCTAATTCAGCTGCTTTGTATATTGCGATCGGAATTATTGGAGCAACGGTAATGCCGCACAACCTATATCTGCATTCGTCTTTAGTGCAAACTAGAAAATTTGACAGAACGCCAGCGGGAATCAAACAGGCTTTAAAATACAACTTCATCGATTCGACCATTGCATTAAATCTTGCCTTTTTTGTAAATGCTGCGATTTTGATTCTTGCTGCCGCCACATTCCATAAAAACGGAATGTTTGAAGTTGCTGAAATTCAAGATGCACATAAATTCTTAGAACCGCTTTTAGGAAACAAATGGGCGCCAATCTTATTTGCCGTCGCACTGATTGCCGCTGGACAGAGTTCTACTGTAACCGGAACTTTGGCGGGACAAATTGTAATGGAAGGTTATCTGCATTTAAGAATTCAGCCTTGGGTTCGTAGAATTATTACGCGATTGATCGCGATTGTTCCGGCCTTAATTGTCATTTACATTTACGGAGAAGACGTCACAGGGAAATTACTGATTTTAAGTCAGGTGATCTTGAGTCTCCAATTGGGATTTGCAATAATTCCGCTAATCCATTTTGTGAGCGATAAATCGAAAATGAATGGTTTTCATATCTCTAAAACGACTCAAGTTGTTTCTTGGATTATTGCATTGATTATTGTCTCGCTTAACGCTAAATTAGTTTATGATGAAATCTCTTCTTGGTTAGAAAGTTCAAATCATCCAGCAGTTCTATGGTTTACCGTTGTACCTCTTGCTTTCGGTTTCTTAGGCTTGTTGCTTTACATCGTTTTCAAACCATTTATTGCTAAAGCAAAGGCAAAAGCGATCAATCATTCTCCTCACAATTTACAGCTTCGCTTTTCTCCTAAACAAAGTCAAAGCATTCAAAACATTGCCATTTCTGTAGATTTTTCAAATGCCGACGAAGCCGCTTTAAACAAAGCATTCGAATTAGGAGGAGCCGAAACCAATTACACTTTAATTCACGTCGTAGAAACAGTCGGAGCCTTAATGTACGGCGTTCATGTACATGATCATGAAACCACAATCGATGAAAAGCTTTTACTTCAGTATAAAGACATGTTAACGGAGAAAGGTTTCAAAATCGAAACGGAACTTGGTTTTGGAAAACCAAACAAAGTAATTCCAGAAATTATAAACGGTGGAGATTTTGACATTCTCGTTATGGGAACCCACGGCCACACTGGATTAAAAGATATTCTTTTTGGCACAACGGTAGACAAATTGAGACATAAAATTTCGATACCTTTGTTGATTGTTAAATGAGAGGTTCAAAGGTGCAGAGTGACAAAGTTGCAAAGCTTTTCTCCGAACTTTATGATTTCTTTATTTTATCTTTATTTATTGTCTAAAAAATAAGCAAAGCTCAAACCGACAAAACATAAAACTTTGTCTCTTTGCCACTCTGCACCTTTGAAACTTAAAAGAGAATGACCTTTTCAGAAGAAAACTACTTAAAATCTATATATCATCTGACTGCTGCTTTGGAGACGGAAGTGAGCACTAATGCTATTGCTGAAATTATGGAAACGAAAGCTTCCTCTGTAACTGATATGCTTAAAAAATTGGCAGAGAAAGATTTAGTAAATTATAAAAAATACCAAGGTGTATCATTAACCGAAAACGGAAAGCTTGCCGCGAAAATGATTGTGAGAAAACATCGTTTATGGGAGGTGTTTTTGGTAGAAAAGCTGAATTTCAGCTGGGATGAGGTTCATGATATTGCCGAACAATTGGAACACATCAAATCAGAACAATTGATTAACCGTTTGGATGATTTTCTTGGAAATCCGACTGAAGATCCACACGGTGACCCGATTCCAGATGCAAACGGACGAATTATCAAAATTGAAAAACAGCTTTTATCTGAATTAGAGGAAAACCAGATCGGCGTTTGTGTAGGTGTTAAAGATACCTCATCAGAATTCCTTAAATACTTAGACAAACAGGGAATTGCTTTGGGATCGAAAATTGAATTTCTTTCTAAAGAATCTTTCGATTTATCGGTTCGAATTAAAGTGAATGGTACGGAATTGTCTATTTCGAATAAAATTGCTTCTAATTTGTTTGTAAAGCTGGTTTAGGGGTATTTCACAGAGATTCGCGGAGAAGTTTCACAAAGATTCACGAACAATTTTATTCTCTTGTTAGACTGAGCGAAGTCGAAGTCCGCAAAGTAATTACCTCAATTTTTCGGACGGATTAAAATCCGTCCCTACAAAATGTATCGAGCCTATGGCTCTTTTATAATTCAAAATAGAGTTTCGTAGAAACGGTCATATTGTAGCAACGGATTTTAATCCGTTGAAAACATATATTAGTTACAAATAGAGTTCCGTAGGAACGGCTCCTATTTAAACAATCCCTTTTTCAATCATTTCTAACATTACGGGCGATGCATTTTTAAATGTTGGTGCTTGCTCAATAATGCTTCCTGCATTCTTTTTATTTACTTTAAAAGTTACGTCGTCGTTGGTTGTAAATAAAAGTGCCGTTAGAAAAGGTTTTTTGATGTGTGTCCCTAAAATCAACAACGCTTCATCTAAAGAATGAATACTCTCGATTTCTTCTGTTTTATAGCGAAAAGTAAGCGAGATCGAATAAGTATTGTCTTCGTTTAAAACCAAGCGGAAGTAAACATTTTTTAAGTCGGTATCGCCCATTGTTTTGGCCAAAGTCAATTTAGCGAAAGTTCCGCTTTGGATGCTTTCTTTAACTCGTTCACAAAAAAGGGCAAATATTGGTTCGTACATTTTTTTTAAGGTGCTAAGGTTTTTTATAGCTACTAAGGTTCTGAGAGGCTGAGATTCTAAGTTTTTCTCTCTTTGTGTTTATTTTACCGCAAAGTTGCACAAAGATTTCGCAAAGTCACACAAAGTTTAATAAAATCTTCTTGGTGTATCTCTGTGGAATCTTTGTGCAACTCTGCGGTATAACTTTATTTTCCTGTAAATTCAGCTTTTCTTTTTTCTAAAAATGCAGTTGTTCCTTCTTTAAAATCGGCAGTTCCGAAGCATTTTCCGAATGATTTTATTTCGACATCAAAACCGTTTTTACCGTCTGTAAAATTAGCATTGATTGCTTTTATTGCTTTTCCGATAGCGAAAGGAGCATTTTTAATTATTTTCTGTGCAATTACATTTGTAAAAGATAAAAGCTCTGCTTGTGGCACTACGTGATTTACCAAACCGTATTGTTTAGCTTCTTCGGCAGAAATCATAGCTGCGGTCATGATCATTTCCATTGCACGGCCTTTTCCAACCAATTGAGGCAAACGCTGTGTTCCTCCATAACCTGGAATTAATCCTAAAGTAACTTCTGGAAGTCCCATTTTTGCATTATCAGAAGCTACTCTAAAATGACAAGCCATTGCCAGTTCCAATCCACCGCCAAGAGCAAATCCGTTAATTGCTGCGATAACCGGCTTTTTTAAACCTTCAATCATATCAAAAAGAGATTCCTGACCTTCAGCGGCCAATTGTGCGCCTTCAACAATGGTATAATTGGCAAATTCTGAAATATCAGCTCCCGCAACAAATGCTTTTTCGCCGCTTCCTGTTAAAATAATAACGCGGATATCATCATTTTTACCCAATAATTTAATCGCTTTACTCAGATCGCTAATTGTGTCTTTGTTTAAAGCATTCAATTTTGCTGGTCTGTTTATGGTTACTGTAGCGATATTTTCTTCAATAGAAATTAAAAGATTTTCGTAGTTCATGATGCTTTATTTTATGAGTTGGTGATAGGGAGAGAAACCGTAAATGTGGTTCCTTTTCCGTAAGTTGACTCAAAGGTAATTGTTCCTTTGTAATTTTCGATAATGTTTTTGATAATTCCGAGTCCGAGACCCATACCGCTGGTTTTGGTGGTAAATTTAGGTTCGAAGATTCGTCCGATGTCTTGTTTCTGTATACCAATTCCGTTGTCTTTTACCGCAATTTCAACATTGTCATCAAGACGTTTTACCGTAACCACAATTGATTTCTGAAACTGGCTTTCTGGAATGGCTTGCGTTGCATTTTTAACCAAGTTGGTAATGACACGGATTAATTGCGTACGGTCCATTTTGGAAATAATTTCCGTTTCGTCACTTTCAAAAACAATATAATCTTCGTTGAAAATATCTAACGCCAGTTCGACAACCTCAACGACATTTAGCGTTTCATTCTGCTGTGCCGGCATCGAAGCAAAGTTCGAAAACGCCGAAGCTACAGCTGTCATGGTATCAATCTGCTGAATTAACGTTTCGGAATAATCATTCATTTTCTGCTTTACATTTGGATCGTTCGGATCAAATTTTCGCTGAAAGCTTTGCACCGTCAAACGCATCGGTGTCAATGGATTTTTAATTTCGTGTGCGACTTGTTTCGCCATTTCGCGCCAAGCTTCTTCACGTTCGCTTTGCGCTAATTTGATGGCACTGGTTTCCAATTTGTCGACCATTCCGTTATACGCTTTAATCAAAAAGTTGACTTCTTTGCTATTTGCTTCCAGAACGATTTTTTCGTTTTTCTGATCCAAGTTGGTTTCTTCTAAACGATCTGAAATGGTTTTAAGTGATTTTGTAATGTAAGTCGAAAGGAAATAAGCCAACGCGAAAGCCACGATCAACATAAAAGAATATACCTGACTCAAACGAATCAAGAAAGTATTCAGCTCGTTATCATAATAACCGTCGTCTTCTAAATATGGAAGATTCAGAATTCCGAGCGGTTTGAATTTTTCGTCTTTTATTAAACTGTACGAAGATCTGTTTTTAACGCCGTCAATAGTTTTGATGTCTACAAATCGCTTTTCGATAGAAGAACGAACGAGTTTTAGAATATATTCTGGAATTGGCGGAGCGACTTTATCTACTGCAAAAGTCTCTTTAGAAGATTTGAGCAGTTTTCCGTCAAGACTATAAATATTGATTTCGATTTTATGAATTTGCGCCAGTTCGTGGATTTTATCTTTAAAAATCAAATCCAAATTCTGCGTTTTCAACGGATAAGTAGTCGTTGCCAGAACATAATTGATGTGTTCTTTTACGGCATTTTCTTTTCGTTCAAGTCGTTCCTGATGGTATTCTTTTGCTTCGGTTTTAAATTGAATAATCGAAATCGAAGCCAATAAAAAAGACGCTACCACAATCAATACAATCATCGACAGGAAAATCCTGGTACGAAGTGAAAGCATTGACATTTTGAAGTTTAGCATTTCTTTTTTGTTTTGTTTGTTTCAGGTTTCAAGTTTCAGGTTACGTTGCGTTTGGCAACTTGAAACATGAAACATGAAACTAAAAAACTATTTTTTCTCTCTAATTCTCTTGTAAAATCGGAATCCTAGCATGATTAAAACCGAGAATAAAATAATTCCGATTACGCCGAAAATCCAGTTGATGGCACTTTTTAAAACTACTAAAAAAACGACAGCAAACAAAATAATCGTAGCACCTTCATTCCATAAACGCATGAAGTTGCTAGTATATTTTACCTCGTCGTTTTGCAGCTGTTTAAAAATCTGATGGCATTTTCCGTGATACAAATACAAAAGGAAAACGAAACACAGTTTTACGTGCATCCACGGCATTTTCATCCAAACATGGCCCGCATCTGTAAAGAATAGCATCCAAAAAGCAAAAATACTCGCCAAAACTGCTGATGGCCAAGTAATAATATACCACAAACGGTAAGCCATAATTTTGTATTGCTCCTGCAGAATTTCTTTTTCTGGCGATGGTTTGTCGTTGGCTTCAATTTGGTACACAAACAAACGCACGATATAAAACAAACCTGCAAACCAAGTGATTACAAAAATTAAATGCAGTGATTTTAAATAGTTATAGTATTCCATTTATTGCTTAAATGTTGATTTTTGAAACAGATTTATCATAGCATTGCCATACTCTTCGTCTTCATAAACTATTGAAGCTGTAAAAACTTTATCAATAAAAATGCTAGAGAAAATTACAACTGTCGCAACAGTCTTGCCATTTTCTGTAACAGCAATTTTTGATTTTCTAAATTTTAAACCTGAAATATTCTCACTCGTTACAGCATAATCTCCCATTTTACCTTTTGGATAGAGTTGACCGATTTTCTTTAAAAATAAAAAATCTTTCAATCTTAAATTGAGGTCAACCGATCTGTTGTCTCCAGTAACATCTTCATAATTAGCAGAAAAATAATTCTTATTATCTCTTTTAAAGGCAACAATAGAATTCTTTGTCTCAATCAAAAGCGGCTTTCCTTTTTCATGCTCCTTCTGATTTACTTTTTCGTAATCATCCGGAATTGCAATTTCCCAGTTAAATGTTTTATCAAAAAAAACGTTATTCTCAAAAGTTTCTCTTTTTTTGCATCCCGATAAAATTATAGAAGTTAAAAAAAAAATAGACAGATATTTTAATTTACTCATTTCAACAATTTCAATTATTTAGCCCAATCGTTAATCCAATTCGAAACGGTTTCACACCATTCGTCATCATCATTCAAACACGGAATTGCTAAAAATTCTTCTCCCCCATTTGCTTCAAAATCTTCTTTGGCGCGCATTGCGATTTCTTCCAGAGTTTCTAAACAATCTGAAACGAAAGCCGGAGTTACAACCGCTAATTTCTTGATTCCTTTTGCTGGCATATTGTCAATTTCAACATCAGTATAAGGTTCTAACCATTTGTCTCCCGCCAAACGAGATTGGAAAGTTAAACTATATTTATCTTCAGGAAGCCCCAATAATTTAACGACTTGTCTTGTAGTTTCGTAACATTGATGGCGGTAGCAAAACTCATGTGCTGGCGATGGCGTGTTGCAACAAGAGCCGTCAATTTTACAATGCGATTTCGTTACATCGGTTTTACGGATATGACGCTCCGGGATTCCGTGATATGAAAATAATAAATGATCATAATCAAATCCAACCAAATGTTTCTGGATAGAATCTGCTAAGTTTTTGATGTAATCTGGCTTGTTGTAAAATGCAGGAACATCGGTAAATTTCATGTGAGGAAATTTCTTTTTGCGAATTTCCTCGGCTTTAACCAAAATAGTCAAAGTCGAAGCCATTGCATATTGCGGATATAAAGGAAAAAGCATTACATCTGTAACTCCTTTATCGTGCAATTCCTGAAGACCTTTTTCAATTGTCATACTTCCGTAACGCATTGCCAATGCAACTGGAACGTTTACTAATGGCTGTACTTTTTGTTGCATTCTTTCAGAAAGAACAACAAGCGGAGAACCTTCTTCCCACCAAATTTTTGCGTAAGCATGAGCCGATTCTTCTGGTCTTTTTCTTAAAATAATACCGCGAACCAATAATGCTCTCAATAAATACGGAACGTCAATTACGTATTTATCCATTAAAAATTCATCTAAATATGGTTTTACATCTTTTGGTTGTGGACTGTCTGGAGAACCTAAGTTTACTAATAATACGCCTTTCATGTTTTTTGCTTTAGGCTTTAAGCTCTAGGCTTTAAGCTTTTATTTGTTTTTAAAAATTTCTGCAAAAGTAAGTTGTGTACTTTATTAGAAATATGATAATTATTATTTTTTGTTTATGTTTTGATTTATAAAATTGATGCTTTGAAACATCTTTTACTTTTTATATTTTTTAAATAATTTTTCTAATGATTTATATTCTCCATCTGTTCCAAAATCTTCAGTTTTAATTTCTTTTTTAGAACTAATGAAATAAAACTGATGGCAAGAAAGACAAATCTTAGCTATACCAGAAATTTGATTTTTCTTTTTAAAAACTAAAATATCTCTGTATTGAGGAGAACAAGCATATACAGTTTGCAAAGTCTTTATAGAAGTTTTCTCTGAAAAAATATTTCCTTTTAAATATTCAGCATCTTTTTGAGATACTGCAAACTTTGAAAATCCCTCAGAGTTAATTGTTTTATAAAAAATGTCATTATTTAGTTTCTCTGGATAATTATCAAAAAAGATTTTATCAAAAATACCATTATCAATACTTTTACTATTGTTCTTTCCCATTTCTTCTTCTTTATTTTTATTCAAAGAATAATATTCAACAGTATCAAAATCAAAAAACATTTTTTCTTCTTTCGATTTGCAGGATAGAATTGATAAAACCAGTAAAATTATTGAATACCTATACATCATCAAACATTCGCATTAATCGACATCAAATATTTTTTTGGTGTTGTTCCGAATTTCTTTTTGAATGCAGCTATAAAGTGGCTTCCTGTGCTGTATCCAATCTTCAACCCTACTTCGTTTACATTATACGATCCGCTGTCTAATAGTTTTCTGGCGAAATCCATCTTGTAATCGAAAAGGAAACCATAAACCGTGTCGCCGTAAATTTGTTTAAAACCCATTTTGAGCTTTTTCAAATTCAGTCCAATTTCATCTGCCAATTCTTGCAATCCTGGCGGTTCGGCCATATTTGCAATTACAATTTCTTTGGCTTTTCTGATTTTCAAAACATTATCTTCATCAATCAAAAATGGACATTGTTCTGCATTTGGATCTTCGGTTCTATTGAAGTACAAACTCAATAATTCATATCCTTTTCCTTTATAATAAAGATTTTTTATCGAAGGATGAAGGTTGTAATGAAACAGCTGACTCAGCACAATCGCCATTGACGGACTGATATTTCCTTCGTTATAATATTTCTTATCCTTATTATCCGGACTTAAGAAAGTAATATAATTGGCTTCCGCCGAAAATAACGCGTGAAATTTCTTTATTGAAACAATTACAGAGATTGCCCACGAGTTTGGAGCCAGTTCTAAATGAAGCGGTAATTCCTTTTGAGGATTGTATAAAAGAAGCGATTTCTCTTCTTTCAATTCTAAAGCATAAGTACCTTGATTGAACAAGAATTTTGCGTTGCCTTTTATTCCGAAGTGAAACTGTATCAGGCCAGTACCTACAATTTCGTGCTGTGCAAAAAAAGGCTCGGAACTGTCGTTTTGAAAACGGATCAGTGTAAAGTCGTCTTCAATTTTTATAATTTCTTGAGAACCCATAGCGATATTTTTTTGAAACGAAAATCAAAACAAAGTTCAAATGTTATTTAGAACGACTCTAAACTAATCACTTCAAATGAGTTGATTTTGCTACAAAAGTAGTCCTTTTTACTCAAAAACACCTATTTAGGATCAAAAAAACATACAGCGACATAAAAAGTACTTTTAGCGTTATTTTTATCGATGGTATAGTAATAATTTTGTTGCACTTTTATGAAAGTGAATTTATGGAAAACAATAACGTACCGAAACATCTTTATTTTTACTCAGTTGGTCTGAGTTATAAAAAAGCTGATGCTGAGGTCAGAGGTCAATTTAGTTTGGATGCCGTTGCGAAAACGCGATTACTGGAACAAGCTAAAAACGATGGAATAGAAAGCTTAATTGTAACTTCAACCTGCAACAGAACCGAAATCTACGGTTTTGCAGAACACCCATTTCAATTAATAAAATTGATTTGCGATAATAGTAACGGATCTGTTGACGCTTTTCAAAAAGTGGGATTCGTTTACAAAAATCAAGAAGCTATCAATCATATTTTTCGCGTAGGAACTGGTTTAGACAGTCAGATCTTGGGTGACTTCGAAATTATCTCTCAAATAAAAACTTCTTTTATTCATTCAAAATCAATGAATTTAGCCAATGCTTTTATGGAAAGATTGGTTAATGCAGTGATTCAGGCAAGCAAAAGAATTAAAAATGAAACCGAAATTAGTTCTGGAGCGACTTCAGTTTCTTTTGCATCCGTACAATACATTATGAAAAATGTTGAGAATATCAGCAATAAAAACATCTTATTGTTCGGAACTGGAAAAATCGGAAGAAATACTTGCGAGAATCTGGTAAAACATACTAAAAACGAACATATCACTTTAATCAACAGAACCAAAGACAAAGCCGAGAAATTGGCTGGAAAACTGAATCTGATTGTTAAAGATTATTCTGAATTACATTTAGAACTTCAAAAAGCCGATGTTGTCGTTGTGGCAACAGGCGCGCAAAACCCAACGGTTGACAAAGCGATTTTAAATCTTAAAAAGCCTTTGTTAATCTTGGATTTATCAATTCCGAAAAACGTGAATGAAAATGTTGAGGAATTAGAAGGCGTAACGTTAATCCACATGGATTATTTGTCTCAATTGACAGATGAAACTTTGGAAAACAGAAAATTACACATTCCAGCAGCCGAAGCGATTATTGAAGAAGTGAAAGAAGAATTCACCACTTGGATGAAAGGCAGAAAATTTGCACCGACTATTAATGCGTTAAAAGAAAAATTAAACGCTATCAAAGTTTCGGAACTGGATTTTCAAAGCAGAAAAATTGCTGATTTTAATGAAGAGCAAGCTGAAATCATCAGTAACAGAATCATCCAGAAAATCACTACTCATTTTGCAAATCATTTAAAAGACGACGATACCATGGTTGACGAAAGCATCGAATGGATCGAAAAAGTCTTCAAAATAAAAGCATCGTAATTTTACCATTAAGGTATTAAGAGAATTAAGTTGGAACGCAAAAAAACGAACCATTTAAGATATTAAGGAAATTAAGCCAATCTTTGTCAAGAGAATTAAGCTTAAAACGTTCGAAACTTAATGATCTAAAGTTCAGCGCAAAGCTTAATGTTTCTTAATGTCTTAATGGTGAAAAAGCAATAAGTTCTATGACAAAGAAAGAGGTTACGCAGTTGGCTTACGAAATTACAGGTTTTGCTATAAAAGTGCATAAAGCTTTGGGACCTGGGCTTTTGGAAAGCATTTATGAAAAGTGCCTCAAATATGAATTAGAACAAAACGGATATGACGTAAAGCAACAATTATCTGTAAAAGTAGAATATTACGCTCTGGAATTTGAATCGGATTTAAGAGTTGATTTATTAGTCAATGATTGTGTTATTGTTGAATTAAAAGCAATTGAAAATCTTTTGCCAATTCACGAAGCTCAATTATTAACATATATGAAATTATTACAAAGACCTCAAGGCTTATTAATTAATTTCAACACAACAAACATAACAAGATCAATGAAACCGCTTGTAAATGAATATTTCACAAGATTAATTGATTAAAAAAAATTGAATCATTAAGAGATTAAGTTAATTAAGTTGAAACGCTTAGCGCTCGATGACAAGAAAATTAAGCACAAAGCTCACAACGCATTGAAACTTAATGATCTCAGCTTTAACACAAAGCTTAATGAATCTTAATGCCTTAATGGTAGAAAAAAATCAGCGCAAAGCTTAATGAACTTAATACCTTAATGGTAAAAAACATGGCAGAAAAAACAATCAGGATAGGGACGCGTGACAGCGAATTAGCACTTTGGCAAGCACATACTGTTGAGAAACAACTTAATGATTTAGGCTATAAAACTTCGATTGTTGCTGTTAAATCTCAGGGCGATATTATTCTGGACAAACCCCTTTATGAATTAGGGATTACTGGAATTTTCACTAAAACCCTTGATATCGCGATGATAAACGGCGATATTGATATTGCGGTGCATTCTATGAAAGATGTTCCGACTGCTTTGCCAAAAGGAATTGTTCAGGCAGCGGTTTTAGAAAGAGCCAATGTTTTGGACATTTTAGTCCATAAAGGAAATCCTGATTTTGCTAATCCAAGTACAATTGCAACCGGAAGTCTGCGTCGTCAGGCACAATGGTTCAATAGATATCCAAATCATACCGTTGTAGATTTACGTGGAAACGTAAATACGCGTATGCAGAAATTGAGCGATAATGATTGGGATGGTGCTGTTTTTGCTGCTGCAGGTTTAGAACGAATCAACTTAAAACCAGAAAACGTTATTAATCTGGATTGGATGATTCCGGCGCCGGCGCAAGGAGCGATGTTGGTTGTGGCAATGGAAAACGATAATTATACGCTTGATGCCCTTTCGCAGTTAAACGATATTGAAACGGAAATCTGTACACACATCGAGCGCCAGTTTTTAAGAACGCTCGAAGGCGGATGTACAGCACCAATTGGAGCTTTAGTTCGCTATAACGAAGATGAAGATACTTTGCATTTTCAAGGTGTTTTACTTTCTGTTGATGGAAAACAAAGACTAGAAATCGACAAAACGGTTGATATTTCAGAATGGAAGAAATTAGGTTTTAATTCAGCTCAAGAAATTTTGAATAATGGCGGCGCAGAATTGATGGCGTCTATTAAAGAATCTTTGAAGAAATAATGGCGAAACCAATTCAAATAGTATCCACAAAAATATTACATCCGCTCTTAAAACAGGAGCTGGTAAAAATTGGTCTCGAAGTTATTGAAGCCGACTTCATTAAAACCGAAAACAAATATTTCAAATTAGAAAACCTCAACGAAAGTCTGATTTTTACAAGTCAGAATGCCGTTCACAGTGTTTTATCTCACCCAGAAGCTCAAAAGCTCAAGGCAAAAAACGTTTTTTGTGTTGGATTAAAAACAAAAGCACTTTTAACCGATAATGGTTTTAATGTAATGGCTTACACTGGCTACGCAGCAGATTTGGCCGAAATTATTGCTTTGATTTACAATAAAGAAAGCTATACTTTTTTTAGTGGAAATTTAAGACGTGATACGCTGCCAGAAGCTTTACAAGAAGCCGGAATACAATTTAACGAAATTCAGGTTTACGATACTTCGTTAACACCACAGAAAATAAAAACACAGGCAGACGCTTTGCTATTTTTCAGCCCGTCTGGTGTTAAAAGTTATCTGAAAGAAAATAAAATTAATAAAGAAATCTGTTTCTGCATTGGAGAAACCACTGCTGAAGCTTTACATAAAATTACCAAAAACATCATTATCGCCAATCAGCCAACCGTTGAAGATGTGATTGAAGATGTACTTAACGAATATAAATAAAAACCTTTGCAACTCTGTCACTTTGCGACTTTGCAACTAAAATAAAAAACATGTTAAAAAACGACCTATTTTTAAAAGCATTAAAAGGAGAAACAGTTCAGCGTCCACCAGTATGGATGATGCGTCAGGCAGGAAGATATTTACCAGAATTTAGAGAACTGCGTGACAAATATGATTTTTTTACACGTTGCGAAACGCCAGAATTAGCTGCTGAAATCACCGTTCAGCCAATTCGCAGAATTGCGCCAGATGCTGCTATTTTGTTCTCAGATATCTTGGTTGTACCTCGTGCAATGGGAATTCATGTAGAATTAAAAGACAATTTAGGTCCGATCATCCCGAACCCGATTCGTTCTTTGGCAGATGTTCATAAAGTATATGTTCCAGATGTAAACGAAACTTTAGGTTATGTTTTCGACGCTGTAAAATTGACTAAAGAAATGTTGAACGACGAAGTGCCCTTAATTGGTTTCGCGGGTTCGCCTTGGACGATTTTCTGTTATGCTGTTGAAGGAAAAGGTTCTAAAAGTTTTGATACTGCAAAAGGTTTCTGTTTTTCAAACCCAGCTGCAGCGCATACTTTATTACAAAAAATTACAGACACCACTATTTTATACTTAAAAGAAAAAGTAAAATCGGGCGTAAATGCCGTTCAGATTTTTGATTCTTGGGGAGGAATGCTTTCTCCAGTTGATTATCAGGAATTTTCATGGAAATACATCAACCAGATTGTTGATGCTTTGGCTGACATTACTCCGGTAATTGTTTTCGGAAAAGGATGTTGGTTTGCTCTTGGAGACATGGGTAAAAGCCGTGCATCTGCATTAGGTGTTGACTGGACTTGTTCGGCTAGAAATGCTCGTTACTTGTCTGGAGGAAATATCACTTTACAAGGAAACTTTGATCCTTCAAGATTGCTTTCTCCAATTCCGACGATTAAGAAAATGGTTCACCAAATGATCGACGAATTCGGAAAAGACAAATATATCGTAAACTTAGGTCACGGAATTTTACCAAATATTCCTGTTGATCATGCTAAGGCGTTTATTGACGCGGTTAAGGAATACGGTCAATAGTATTCAGTGTTCCGTTTTTTAGTAATCAGTTTACACTACTATTTTTAAATTATATAAAGTTCCGTAGGAACGATTTATTTTGTAGCCACGGATTTTAATCCGTGGAGACGAAATGAAAACATTCAGAATAAATTAAACCTACAAATGCTCAACAAAGGCCTAAGAGACGAAGAAAAAATCAGAATCGATAACGTCCTCAAGACGTTACGAACGCTCATTTTTGTGCCTTACCCTTTAGATAACTTACAATTAGCAAATATTGAAGAGCAACTAAAAGATTTCGGGTTAAACCTTGAAACTTTGGTTGATTATTCAAATGAAGAATTAATTTCGTTATTGATGCGTCTTCATTTTGATTGGGATCATTTAGAACAATTTGCCGATTTACTTTTGGAATTCTCTAAATCAGAATACGATTTCCAAGAAAAAGTTTTGGCTATTTATCAATACATTCAGCAGAAAAGCAACGTTTTTTCTTTTGGAATAAATGCTAAAATCGCTTCACTCAAAAACCAATAAAATGAGTTTTACAAATTGGAAAACAGACCGAATTGAAAATATTCTTCCTGAAGAGTTTTATAAACTAATTGAAAAGAATACGAATCATATTGCAAAAACTTTCCCTGTAACACTCGCTAATTCTGATTCTTTATCGAAAGCAAAAGATTTTATTGCGGTCAATTCAGATAAAGAGAAAAATAAAGAGGGATTTTTCTTTTTTGCCAGAAACACAAATACCAACAAACTGATTGGGTATTTGTGTGTTAAAACCATTGATTATCGTATTTCTAAATGTGAATTAGGCTATTTTATTGACGAAGATTATCAAGGAAAAGGAATAACATCTAAAATGGTTTCTGAAGCGCTTAATTTCTGTTTTAATGAATTATTGATGAATAAGGTTTTTATCTGTACATCGGAAGTTAATTTGGCCAGTCAGCGAATTGCATTAAAACATAATTTTAAACAAGAAGGAATTTTACGAGACGAATTTAGAAATGGTAATGGCACATTGCAAAATACTGTTTATTTCGGATTATTAAAGTTAGAATATGAAAATCATAATTTAAACAATAGCAGAATCAACAACAAAATTTAAACCATGACCAAAGAAACTGCCATAAAATTATTTGAACAAAAACAAATACGTTCAATCTGGAGTGATGAAGAAGAAAAGTGGTTTTTTTCTATTGTTGATGTTGTTGGCGTTCTTTCAGAGAGTGAAAACCCTAATAATTATTGGAAGGTACTAAAAAACCGTCTTAAAAAAGAAGGAAGTCAGTTGGTTACAAATTGTAACCAACTGAAAATGGAATCGAAAGATGGTAAGTTTTATAAAACCGATGTTGCTGATACTGAACAACTATTCAGACTCATTCAATCAATGCCATCAAAAAAAGCTGAACCCTTTAAATTATGGCTGGCAAAAATTGGCCGAGAAAGAATTGACGAAATTGAAGATCCGGAACTTGGTTTTGACAGGCTTATGGAAACCTATCTTAAAAAAGGATATTCGAAAGAATGGGTAAATCAACGTTTAAAAAGTATTGAAGTAAGAAAAGAACTTACTGATGAATGGGATAAAAGAGGTGTTAAAAAAGGTGAAGAATACGCTATTTTGACGGATGAAATTACTAGAGCATGGAGTGGTTTATCAGTCAAAGAATATAAAAATCTTAAAAATTTAAAGAAAGAAAATTTACGTGATAACATGAGTAATCTAGAATTAGTACTCAATATGTTGGCCGAAGCCACTACAAAAGAAATTAGCAATGAGAAAAAGCCTGAAACTTTTGTAGAAAACAAAAAAATTGCCAATCAAGGCGGAACAATCGCAGGCAATACACGTAAAGAAATTGAAGAAAAAACAGGTAAAAAAGTAGTAAATAAACTAAATGCTATTAATTATTTGGAAAACAAAAAAGAATTGGAAGAATGAAAGATAAATTTTACGCATACATACAAAACTTACAAGACCAAATCGTAGCTGGATTAGAAGCTGTTGACGGAACAGCTAAATTCCGTGAAGACTTATGGAAACGACCAGAAGGTGGCGGCGGAAGAACACGCGTTATTGAAAACGGAGCTGTTTTTGAAAAAGGTGGTGTCAACATTTCAGCCGTTCACGGAAAACTTCCAGAAACGATGCAAAAAATGTTTGGCGTTGGCGAAGCCGATTTCTTTGCCTGCGGATTAAGTTTAGTGATTCACCCGAAAAGTCCGATGGTTCCTACCGTGCACGCCAATTGGCGATATTTTGAAATGTACGATGAATCTGGAAATGTCATTCAGCAATGGTTTGGCGGCGGACAGGATTTAACGCCTTATTATTTGTTTGAAGAAGATGCGGTTCATTTTCATCAAACTTGTAAAACAGCTTGCGACAAACATAATCCGGAGTTTTATCCGAAATATAAAAAACAATGCGATTCGTATTTTTGGAATGCACACCGAAATGAAGCACGCGGACTTGGTGGTTTATTCTTTGATTATTGCAAAGCAAATGAGCAAATGTCAATGGAAGATTGGTACAATTTCGTTACCGAAGTTGGAAATAGTTTCCTTGAAGCGTACGTGCCAATCGTAGATAGAAGAAAAAATCTTTCGTATACACCAGAACAAAGAACATGGCAGGAAATACGTCGTGGCCGTTATGTTGAGTTTAATTTAGTTCACGATAAAGGCACTTTATTCGGATTAAAAACCAACGGAAGAATCGAGAGTATTTTAATGAGTTTGCCTCCGCATGTGCAATGGGTTTACGATCATCACCCAGAAGTGGGAAGCGAAGAAGAGAAATTGATTGATGTATTAGCAAACCCATGTGAGTGGATTTAATATCACAATCTATTTTTTAAACACATAGAAACATAGGATATAAAGATATACCTTAGAGGTGATTTTAGAAAATCATGATTTTCACATAGCTTATGTGATTTATTACAAGTGAAATGCCTTTACAGGCTTCTAAAAACTATGTCTCTATGAATTTAAAACCAATTTACATACTCTTTTTCGCCAGCATTTTTGGCTGTTTCGCTCAGAACGACACTATACAAAATCGGTATTTTAAATCGTACAATGACAAAATTACGGCCAGTGTTTATTATTTAGACACCTCGAATAGCTTTCAGATTACCTCAGATATTGAGGAACCAAAATTCTATGTTGATCTTATTCCGAATCGCCGCGAACAGATTGGTTTTAGCTTAAGCTACAGAATTATTGACATTTCGATTGGTTTTGCGCCTAAATTCCTGAGCGGCAATACGGGCGATTCAAAATCTAAGAACTTCAATTTTCATACTCGTTTTTATTACAAAAAATGGATGCAGTCCTTTACTTTTATCAATCAAAAAGGATTTTATATTAGTGATGATAATATAACGGCTCAGTTGCCAAACATGCGAACCACCAAAATCGGAGGATCGACTTCTTATATTTTCAATGATAAATTTTCTTTTAAAACCCTGACGAGCCAAAACGAATGGCAGACTAAAAGTTCAGGAAGTTTTATTCCGTCCTTCTCTTTTTATTATACCAATCTGGATTTAAACACTCCCGATTCGTCACCTGGCGATTTGTATGTCTTTACCCTTGCTCCTGCTTATTACTACAATTTTGTAATTAGCGATCGGGTTTTAATCGGTGCGGGATTAGCTTTAGGCGCAGGAGTTAACGACATTGACGGAGACACCTCAGCTTTGTACCAAGCCGATTTTAATTTAAAACTGGCTTATAACAACGATCGTTTCTTTGGTTTTGCAAGTTTGAATACGGTAAGTTTTGCCCAAGACGACAAAGTTGATCCGAGGTTAAATGATAATATTGCTACCGTTAAACTTTCTGTTGGTTACCGATTTGATCCTCCAAAAAAGGTAAAAGAAGTTTATGACAAAGTCAATGAGAAAATGGGATTGTAAGAAATTTTACAGTTCATTAAGAATTAGGCGCGAAAAAATTCTTAATTTAGAGAGATTTAGAAAAAACTAAAATTCATTATTATGAAAAATATAGAACAATTAAATCTCATGCATTCTGGAAAAGGATTCATTGCAGCATTAGACCAAAGCGGTGGCAGTACACCAAAGGCATTATCGCAATATGGCGTTCAAGAAAACCAGTATAAAAATGAAGAAGAAATGTACACGCTTGTACATGAAATGCGAACCCGAATTATAAAAAGTCCAGCTTTTGACAGTAAGTATATTCTAGGTGCTATTTTGTTTGAAAACACTATGGACCGCAAAATCGACGGACAATGGACGGCTGAATATCTTTGGGAGAAAAAACACATTATACCGTTTCTAAAAGTTGACAAAGGTCTTACCGATCTTGCGAACGGTGTACAATTGATGAAACCTATTGAGAATCTAAACGAATTATTGGATCGTGCTGTGGAGCGAAAAATCTTTGGCACCAAAATGCGTTCTGTAATTAAAGAGGCAAATGCAATCGGAATTCAGGAAGTTGTCGGACAGCAATTTGCAGTTGGCTTGCAAATTTTCCAAAAAGGATTAGTTCCGATAATTGAGCCTGAAATTGATATTTACAGTCCTGACAAACAAAAATCTGAAGAAATACTGAAAGCCGAAATCCAAAAACAGCTTAATTTATTGGATGAAAATGTAAAAGTAATATTGAAACTTTCTATTCCAACAGTAAATAATTTTTATAGCGATTTAATGAAAGATCCTCACGTGGTGCGTGTTGTGGCGCTTTCGGGCGGATATTCTCGCGAAGAAGCCAATAATAAACTGGCTGAAAATCACGGATTGATTGCGAGTTTCTCTAGAGCTTTGTCTGAAGGACTTACCGCTCAGCAACTCGATTCGGAATTTAACGCTCGATTAGAAAGCTCTATTAAGGAAATTTACGAAGCTTCGATTCAGTAAAATCATAAAAAAACCCTGAGACAATCCGTTTCAGGGTTTTCGTTTTTTAGATTATTTCGTAGTCATTTCGTCGGCTAAATCTAATGTCTGCAAAATGATGTTTTTGTCCGACTTAAAAGAGTTTAGTTTAAAAACGAACTTCAATTTATTATCAATTAGCTTTTTAGGCGATTCAATAGAAACATCTGAAAATTGAGCTGCAATTTTTGCCATTCGATCCAATTCAGAATCTTTGGCTTTTTTACCAAATGTTTTCACTGTTTGTGCAATATCCAGCTTTCCAGAAATGTAGTTTTTACTCAAATCTTTCTTTGTGTCTTTCGCAAAAGATCCTTTTCCTGTACCAAAGTAATCTTTTGTGTTGGCAACAATAACTACGTCTTTGTCTTTTATAATAAATATATTATCGTATTCCTGAGTTCCTGCAATTGTATAAACATTTCCATTTTGAACCAATACTTTTTTACGAACACCCAACTGCAATAATTTATCTCCAAAAGTTGGATGTGTCGAAGTAAAAACGAAACCAAATAGCGGAATTTCTTTTTTCACTTTCTCTTCCGTTATTTTCTCTTCATAATTCTCATCATATCCATATTGCTTGGTCATTACCTCAACTTCTTTCACATCATATAAAAAAGCACTCAAATCGCCATCAAAAAGCTTTGCCGTAGCTTCTTCATCGACAATTGTCGATATTAAATCTGTCACGATGCTGATATCTTCTTTGCTCATTTTCGGATTTTGAAATAATTCTGTCATTAATGATGGGAAGTTTTCAAGCACCGCTTTTGTATTGGCATGATACGAAATATATCCTAAAGGCTTTTCTGCTGGGAAATAGTTATAAATATTTTTGTTGATTTTTCGATTACTAATTTTGCTCACAACATCGGCAATCTGCGCAGAATATTCTACCACTTCTTCAATTCGGGCATTATCATTATCAAAATAAAAATCCAAATTGATGCCTTTTATAAAATTTCCAAAGTTATTCTGCATTGGCAAATATTTGTCATAACCGCCAAATAAGGAAAGTGGATAATTATAAAGCGAATAAAAACTCGAAATAAATCCGCCATAATTTACCCAAGAAGAAATATCTGCCGCAATATTTATTTTGGCAGAACTTGGCGGAGTAAATCCGTTTTCGAATAATGCCTTTATAATTTTGCGCTGTTTCTCAGCTAAGTTTTTATCAAATTCCGCTTGTTCTGCGGTATATTCTTCATACGGATTTCCGTCATACAAAGAATCTGTTTCGGCCGTAGCAGGTTCTTCAATTATTACAGCATCATTATATTGTGGTTCAGCAATTTTTGGCGGATTTTCCATATTTGGGACATCATAAACCGAAGGAGCTTCTACAACTACCGCTTGTTCATAAGGTTCCGCCACAGCAACTGAATCCATTGCTACAGCAGTTTCTGCTGCATCATAAAATTTAGACGGAAGTCTTTTGGTTAATTCGATTATGACCAAATGAGTATCATTCCAAACAAATGATCTTTTTACTCCGCTTGGTGTAAAAACCGCATATTTTCCGAAATCTTCAATTGCACCGTTTTTATCATTCGCTCCTTGTTTTTCAATCAAATATTGCCTAACCGCTTCTTTACTTCTAACTGGAATTGTTACCTGATAAAAAGGAACAGAATCTAAGAAATTGCCATGAACCGTAATTTTATCGTCCAATTTTATAATTGAAGTATATTGGCGAAGATCAAAATCAGGTTTTTTGCTAGTATATTTTGTAATAATCGGATGACTTAAAACTTCGTCAAGTCTTACTTTTTTAGAAAGCTGGTTTCCGTTAAACTGCACAAAATAATCGTATTTATCTGGAACAGCTTGTCCAAAAGAAAAATACGTGGCGAATAGGAAAATTAAGGTGTAAAAATGCTTCATAATTATGGCGTTAATTGGATTGTATTATTCATTAAGGTCGATTTTTTAAATACGCTGTACATACTTTGCTTCAAAAAAACCGTTTTCTTATTTTTTGATATTTTACTGTTCGGATTATCTACAGCAGTAATATCTTTATCAAAAGTATAAATCGAAGTAATGCTGGCTTCTTCAAGATCTTTCTTTTTCTTTGGGTCGTTTACCACTTTTTCTGGAACTGGATATGACGCAATTCTTTCGAAAGTTTTGCCGCTTCCGCTAAAGTGAATCTGATCGCGCTGATTGTTTATCGTATTGACAACGGCATTTAAAGCTTTTAAATTGGCATAATTGAGTTTGATAATGAAAACGTAATTTTGAAAATCAGTTTTTGTCGTTACGTTTGAGATTCCATCAATCTTCAAGGCTTTTTCTTTAAAATCAGTAAGCTTGGCGGTAATTTCCTGTTCGTTCGGAATCTTAACGCCGTCCACTTCTTCTAGAAATATAGCCGATTTAGTCTTAAACCAAGATCGTGAAAAGTCGATCATAAGAGTATATTCGCCACTTTGATCGTCATGGTGTTTGATTCTTTCTGTTATTTCAAAACAGCTTGTCAATAACAGGCAACAGCATAAAATGAGAATTTTCTTCATTTTACAAATTTAGCTCAAAAATGTCAGAAATTTTTAGATAATATTAACGGTTTCTGCAAAAGGCTAAAAGTCTAGTTTTGTTCCTTTTTGCTTAACTTTGCAACGCTGTTTTAAAGACAGTTATTCTTCAAAAAAACAAAACAATAACAGTTTTAGAAATTACTATTTCAACAGAAATCTAAAATCTAAAATCTAAAATCTAAATTTATATGTTCCCATTACACAGAGGCAGAAGATTAAGAGTAAATGAATCTATTCGTTCTTTAGTTCGCGAAACCAGTTTAAGTCCATCCGATTTTATGTTCCCGATGTTTATTGCAGAAGGCGAAAATTATAAAGCTGAAATTCCGTCAATGCCAGGAATTTTTCGCAGATCTATTGATTTAACGGTTGAAGAAGTAAAAGAAATCTATGCTTTGGGAATTCGCGCTGTCAACATTTATGTAAAAGTCAGCGAAAATTTAAAAGACAATACCGGAAAAGAAGCTTGGAACAAAGACGGTTTGATGCAACAAGCAATTCGAGCAATTAAAGCGGCTTGTCCAGAAATGATTGTAATGCCAGACGTTGCTTTAGATCCGTATTCAATTTACGGTCACGACGGAATCATAAAAGATGGCGATGTTGAAAATGACAGTACCGTTGAAGCTTTAGTAAAAATGGCCGTTTCGCACGCCGAAGCTGGAGCCGATTTTGTTGCGCCAAGCGATATGATGGACGGAAGAGTGTTACGCCTTCGCGAAGGTCTTGATGCGGCTGGATTTCAGAATGTTGGTATTATGAGTTATTCTGCTAAATATGCTTCTGCTTTTTACGGGCCTTTTAGAGACGCTTTAGATTCTGCTCCAAGAGAAGCTGATGTTGTGGTTCCGAAAGATAAAAAAACATACCAAATGGATTATGCCAACCGTATCGAAGCCATCAAAGAAGCTCTGTACGATGTTGAAGAAGGTGCCGATATGGTGATGGTAAAACCTGGAATTGCTTATTTGGATATTGTTCGCGAAGTTAAAAATGCCGTAAATGTTCCCGTAACGGTTTATCACGTTTCTGGTGAATATGCCATGATCAAAGCTGCTGCAGAAAGAGGATGGCTGGATAATGATAAAATTATGATGGAGCAACTAATGTGCATCAAACGTGCAGGTGCAAGTTTAATTTCAACTTATTTTGCTAAAGAAGCAGCGATACTTTTAAACAATAAATAATGAAAAAAGTATTGTTTTTATCTGCTGTTCTGGCGTTTGCTTCCTGTAAAAAAGAAGGTTCAGAAAACACCAATTCGACAACCGAATCTGTTGCTGAAGGAGAATCGGCGAAAGCCCAAACTCCTGAAGAATTAGGAAAAGAAATCTTTGAAGGAAGAGGAAATTGCACCGCTTGCCATCAGCCAGATCAAAAGGTAATTGGACCAAGCATTAAAGAAATTGCCAAAATCTACAAAGACAAAAATGGTGATATGGTTACTTTCTTAAAAGGAAACGCAGAACCAATTGTAGATCCGAGTCAATTTGAGGTTATGAAAACCAATTTTGCGATTACTCAGTCTATGTCTGATAAAGAATTAAAAGCAATTGAAACCTATATTTACAGTCATTTAAAATAATTGACTTTTATTCCATAAAAAAACGGCGCTTTTATCAAGCGCCGTTTTTAGCATTATATCATTTTGATTACCAGATTTTAACTCGTTTTTCTGGCTCAACATACATTTTATCCCCTTTCTTAATATCGAAAGCTTTGTAGAAAGCATCCACATTCTGAATTGGCACATAAGCTCTGTACATTCCAGGCGAGTGTGGATCTGTTTTTACTTGATTTTTGATTGCTTCGTCTCTAGTTTTTGTTCTCCAAACCGTAGCCCAAGAAATAAAGAAACGCTGTTCTGGTGTAAATCCGTCGATTAAACCTGGATTTCCATGTGCTTTCAAATACAATTGCAATCCATCATAAGCAGCATTGATTCCGCCTAAATCTCCGATGTTCTCACCTAAAGTAAAATGACCGTCTACGTGAATTCCAGGAAGAGGCTCAAGAGCACTGTATTGATTAGCTAAATCTGTTCCAAGAGCAGTAAATTGTTTCAAATCTTCTTCTGTCCACCAGTCTACTAAGTTTCCTTCTGCATTGTAGCGTGCTCCAGAATCATCAAATCCGTGCGAAATCTCATGTCCGATTACAGCACCAATTCCACCATAATTAACTGCTTCGTCAGCTTGGTAATTATAGAAAGGCGGCTGTAAAATAGCAGCTGGAAATACAATTTCGTTATAAGACGGATTGTAATATGCATTTACCGTTTGCGGAGACATATGCCACTCTGTTTTATCAACTGGTTTGTTTAGTTTTTCAATACCTTTTTGGAAATTCCATGTTGCAACGTTCTTACTATTATCAAAGTACGTTCCTCCTTCGGCAATGCTTTTTATCGTTAAAGCTGAATAATCTTTCCACTTATCTGGATATCCAACTTTTATGGTAATCTTATTCAGTTTTTCAATTGCTTTTACTTTTGTGTCTTTAGACATCCAAGTTAAATTGTTAATACGGTTTTGGTACGCCGTAATAACATTATGGATCATATCAAGAGCTTTGGTTTTTGCTTCAGCAGGAAAAACTTTCTCCACATACAATTTACCAAGCGCTTCTCCAACACTACGGTTTACAACACCAAGTGCTCTTTCATCTGCAGGAAGCTGTTTAACTGCCCCTCTTAATGTTTTGCTGTAGAAATCGAAATTAGCATCATCAATTGCTGTGGTCAATTTAGTTGCAGCATTGTTTAATAGATCCCATTTTAAATATTCTTTCCATTGTGCCACTTTGTTTTCTTTGAAAACGGTTTCTAAAGCCGTCATGTATTTAGGCTCAGAAACAATTACAGTCTCTAATTTAGTAATTCCTAAACCTGCAAAATATTCATTCCATTTAATGGCTGGAGTTAATTTTTGAAGTTCAGCGATTGTCATTGGGTTATATTGCAAACGACTGTCTCTTCTTTCAACTCTATTAAACCTTGGTTTAGACAATTCTGTTTCAAGAGCTAAAATTTCAGCAGCGCTTTGTTTCGCTTTTTCTGGAGATTCTCCAATGAATTGAAGCATTCTCGCAACATGCAATTCGTATTTTGCACGTTTATCTTTAGAATCTTTATCGTCAGAAGTATAATAGTCTTTATCAGGAAGTCCTAATTGGCTTGGGCCGATATTTACAGAGTTTTTAGAACTGTCTTTATCATCAGCTCCAATGTAAATTCCGAAAAAGCCAGCATTTCCTTCTTTTTCCATTTCAACCAAATATTTCTGAAGATCAGCAACACTTTTGATTGCATCGATTTTTTTCAAATAAGGTTTTAATGGCTCGATTCCTTTTTTATTTCTTCCAATAGAATCTAAGTACGTATTGTACAGATTAATAGCTTTTCCTTGATCGGTATTCGATTTGTACTTCGGATTTTTTGAAGCTTCTTGCAAAACTGCCGTAACATCTTTGTCAGTTTTCTTAATCAGTTCATTAAAACTTCCCCATGTCGTACGATCACTCGGAATTTCTGTTTTTTCTAGCCAAGTTCCATTTACATATTTGAAAAAATCCTGACTTGGGCTAATCTTCGTATCCATATACGAAACGTTGATACCTGGTTCCTTTGGGGCATTTTGAGCTTGGGCTGCAGTAATTGCAAACATTGCAGATATCACACCAAACACAGGTTTAGCAAATTGTTTTTTCATAAAAAATTATAGTTTAAGGGAAAATACAAACATATTGTTATTATTTCAAAAATTGTGTTAAAATTCTAACTGGAGAACTCAAAAAGCGAATAAATTTCACAGATCAAAATTTTACACTTGAGGTATTTGTCTATAACTGCCTAGTAAATGTTACAAAAGCCTGTTAAAAAAATATTTCAGTAAAGCTTTTAAAACCTGCTTTTTGTATTTTTGCGCCAAATTATTTTTATGAAATCGCTTTTATATAAATACCGCAAATTCTTTATTGTTCTAATAGTGTTTTCGGTTGTTACGATATCTTTGTTTTATTCTGCTTTAAAACCAAAAAAGACACTTCCAATTTACAATCCCGCTGATGTAAATCCTGAAATGGTAGACAGTACAATTCAATATAAAAGTAAATACCACACAATTGCCGATTTTTCTTTCGTTAACCAAAATGGCGATACTATTACCCAGAAAAACTATGAAGGAAAAATTTATGTTGCCGATTTCTTCTTTACCACCTGCGGATCAATCTGCCCAAAAATGTCAACCAATTTGGTTGATGTTCAAAAAGCAGTTTTAAATAATCCGAAAGTAATGCTGCTTTCTCATACTGTATTTCCAGAAGTAGATAGTGTTTCGGTTTTAAAAGCTTACGCTATAAAATACGGCGTTGTAGACAGCAAATGGAATTTGGTTACGGGAGACAAAAAAGAGATTTACACCATGGCTAGAAAATCGTATTTAGCTGTCAAACTAGGAAGACCAGATCAGCTTTATGATATGGTGCATACAGAAAATTTTGTTTTGGTCGATCAAAAACGTCGTGTTAGAGGTTTTTATGACGGAACAAATAAAGAAGATGTAAAACGACTTTTAGAAGACATCGAATTTCTCTCAAACGAGTAAAAATCCCTTATTTTTAGAAACATTTAGCATTTGTGGAAGTGTTAAATGCCTTGAAATAAAGAATAATTGCCTACTTTTGCAATCTAAATTCAATCTAAATAAGCTTGCAAAATACAATACACACTCTGAAAAAAGGCGAAAAAGCCATTATCAAAGATTTTGATATCGATCTTATTCCACTTAAATTATTAGAAATGGGTTGTCTGCCTGGCAGCTTAGTTGAATTACTGCAGGTTGCTCCTTTTGGTGATCCTTTATATTTGGATATAAACGGTTCTCATGTTGCAATCCGTATTGAAACCGCTCGTGAAATTGAAGTTGAACTTATCAAAACCAATTTGTAATGAGCGTTCAGAATATCAATGTTGCCCTTATCGGAAACCCAAATACCGGAAAAACTTCTGTTTTTAATCAGTTAACAGGTCTTAATCAGCAAGTCGGGAATTATCCCGGAATTACGGTTGAGAAAAAAATCGGTTTCTGCAAATTACCAAATAATGTAAAAGCAAATATTCTAGATTTACCAGGAACGTACAGTTTGAACGCAAGTTCTATGGACGAAAGTGTGGTAATTGAACTTTTACTGAATAAAAACGACAAATTGTATCCAGATGTAGCAGTAGTGGTGACAGATGTCGAAAATCTAAAACGAAATTTACTGATTTACACACAGATTAAAGATCTTGAAATTCCGACGATTTTGGTCATCAATATGTCAGATCGTATGGAGCGTAAAGGAATTTCTTTGGATATTCCCTATTTAGAAGAAAAATTAAAAACAAAGATTGCTTTAGTTAGTTCGCGCAAAGGTTTAGGAATCGATGAATTGAAAGAATTAATTGTTTCTTATAAAAACATCACGCACGAACCATGTTTAAACGCTTCTGTAATTGATCCTGAATATTTTGAAAAGCTGCAACATGCTTTTCCAAATCAGTTAATGTACAAATTGTGGCTGGTAATTACGCAAGATGTCAATTTCTCGAATTTAGACCGAAATGAAGTTCGCAGCACTTTTACCAAATCGCATTCAGAATTAAAGCGTTTGCAGCAGAAAGAAACCATCAAAAGATATCAGTTTATTAATGATGTTTTAAAAGAAGGTTTAAAAGTCGATGCTTCAATGGCAAAAGATATTCGCGCTAAATTAGACCGCGTTTTAACGCATAAAGTTTGGGGTTATTTCATCTTTTTTGCCATTTTATTTTTGATTTTCCAATCGATTTTCAGCTGGTCAACGATTCCGATGGATTTCATTGACACCACATTTGCTTCTTTGAGCAGCTGGGTTGCAGCAGAATTGCCAAGCGGTATTTTAACCGATTTACTTTCGCAGGGAATTATTCCGGGTATTGGCGGTGTTATTATTTTCATTCCGCAGATTGCTTTCTTGTTTTTATTTATTTCCATTTTGGAGGAAAGCGGTTATATGAGCCGTGTGGTATTCTTAATGGATAAAATCATGCGTAAGTTTGGGCTTTCAGGAAAAAGTGTCGTGCCTTTGATTTCAGGAACTGCGTGTGCGATTCCGGCAATTATGGCAACCAGAAATATTGAAAACTGGAAAGAACGTTTGATCACGATTTTAGTAACGCCATTTACAACTTGTTCAGCAAGGTTACCCGTTTATGCGATTATTATTTCATTGGTAATTCCGAGCAAACGTATTTTTGGTTTTCTAAATGTTCAAGGACTAACACTAATGGCGCTTTATGTTTTAGGATTTTTTGCTGCAATATTATCGGCATATATTTTAAATAAGGTTTTAAAACTCGAATCAAAAACGTATTTCGTTGTTGAAATGCCAAGCTACAAAATGCCTCTTCTTAAAAATGTTGGTATTAATGTGGTAGAAAAAACAAAAGCATTTATTGTTGGAGCAGGTAAAATCATTTTAGCAATTTCTATTATCTTATGGTTTTTGGCTTCGTACGGGCCTGGAAAAGAATTTAATGATGCTGAAACTATCGTAAAAGAAAGATTTGCCAATACCACTTTGGATGAAACGCAGTTTGAAAATGAAGTTAATTCACAAAAACTTGAGAACTCTTATATCGGTTTAATGGGACGCGCAATCGAGCCAGCAATTCAGCCCTTAGGTTATGACTGGAAAATCGGAATTGCCTTAATCAGTTCGTTTGCAGCGCGTGAAGTTTTTGTTGGAACATTGGCAACCATTTACAGCGTTGGAGATACCGACAACGAATCGACCATAAAAAGCAAAATGCAGGCAGAAGTCCGTCCAGATACTGGCAAGAAAGTATTTGACTTTGCAACGGGAATTTCTTTACTTTTATTTTATGCTTTTGCCATGCAGTGCGCCAGTACATTAGCGATTACAAAAAAAGAAACCAATTCGTGGAAATGGCCTGCAATGCAGTTAGTTTTCATGAGCGGATTAGCTTATTTTACTGCTTTAATCGCTTATCAACTATTAAAATAAAAAGTCATGATTCAAGAGATAATTGCCTTTACAATATTAGGATTGGCCGTCGCTTTTTTAGTCAAAAAGTATTTCTTTAAATCGAAAAAGAAAAAAGACTGCGGCGATGGAAATTGCGGTTGCAGTTAGGGGTTTTATTTCACGGAGATTCTAAAAATAAACACAAAAGCTTCACAGAGATTTTTTAATTCTTTGTGAAGCTTTTGTGTTTTTGATGTTTTTTAGAATTACCCTTTTTTAATATATAAAAGTTTTTTGTTGTGTATTTCTATGTTTACAATCTCATATTTTTGAATTGGTAACCTTATAAAGATAATCTTTTGTGAGTGTGACCCTTTCAGGGTCATTGCATCATGGAGATTATTCTTTTTCTATAAACATTTAACTCCTTCGGAGTTTAAAACATGGTCTTAAGAATTTGGAAATTGTTTATTATTATAATTCCTCCTGAGTTTTGATTTGTAATTCTCCCTTTCTGTTTTATTTGCAAGGCAATCCCGAAGGGATTACATGTTTATAGCAAAAAAAAATTACGTTACCATATTGACCCTGAAAGGGTCACATTATAACTAATTAATAAAAAATAAAAAATGGCAGGAACATTTTCTCAAATTTATGTGCATGTTGTATTTGCAGTTAAAAACAGAGATTCACTAATTGAAAAATCGTGGAAAGAAGAATTATACAAATATATTACTGGCATAGTCCAAAATAAAGGTCAAAAAATGTTGGCTATAAATGGAACATCAGATCACATTCATTTTTTGTTCGGAATGAAACCAACTTGCATATTATCAGATTTAATTCGAGAAATAAAAAAATCTTCGAATGCATTTGTAAAAGAGAAACAATATTCAAAATATGTATTTCAATGGCAAGAAGGATATGGAGCTTTTTCTTGCAGTCATTCAACATTAGAAAATGTTATTCGCTATATTGAAAATCAAGAAGAACACCATCGAAAAAAAAGTTTTAAAGAAGAATATCGAGATTTTTTAATCAAACACAATATCGAATTCAAAGAGGAATTTCTATTTGACTAAATCAATGAGCAAAAGTTTTTTAAGTTTTAAATACTAAAAATGTCCTATTATGCCATTTAAAAAACATAAAGTATCTTATTAATATATTTTCTAAAACTATTTTTGATTTTTAAAATTCATCAACAATGACACAAGAAGATAGAATGGAAATTATACGAGACAATAGAGTCGCTCGATTATTGTGGTTTGCGATTGGTTTTTTCTGCGCTACAATTATTACGTATTTAATAATGAAAAATAATCATTAAAGACTGAATACTAAAATCTAAAAACTGATCACTTTATTTCAGTCCTTCCCACTCGGCATAAAACTGAGCGAGGAATGTTTCCATAAAACGATGTCTTTCTGCAGCGATTTCTTTTCCTTTTTCGGTATTCATTTTATCTTTTAGCAGTAAAAGCTTTTCGTAGAAATGATTAATGGTTGGAGCATTGTTCTTTTTATACTCCTCTTTTGTCATATTCGTTACAGGCGCAATTTCCGGATTGTATAACGCTCGGTTTTTGAATCCGCCGTAATTGAAAGCTCTTGCAATACCGATTGCTCCAGTAGCATCTAGACGATCTGCGTCTTGAACAACATCCAATTCGACAGAAGAGAACTTTCTTTCGAAATTTCCGCCTTTATAAGAGATATTTTCGATTATATTGACAACATGGGCAATGATGTCCTCAGAAACATTTTCGGCTTCTAAAAACGCTCTTGCTGTTTTTGGTCCGATAGTTTCATCTCCGTTGTGAAATTTACTATCGGCAATATCATGCAATAAAGCTCCCAATTGTACCACTGTAAGATCACATTCTGTTTCTTTTGCAATCAGAATAGCATTTTTATAAACGCGTTCTATGTGAAACCAATCGTGCCCGCCTTCGGCATCGTTTAGTTTTTCTTTTACAAAAGCAATGGTTTTAATAATCAGTTCTGAAGCGTTCATACAGAAGTTTTTACAGTTATAAAAAATGTTGATTGCCAAAGTTTTAAAAACCTCAACAATCAACAAATATGTTTTTAATTCTTTCTAAGGCAACGTTGTTGCTTTTAGGGAAAATTCCAAAATTTAAATTCCAAATTCCAATGTATAGTAGATTTAGCATGAGATCCTTCGACTTCGCTCAGGAGGACAATCTTTGTAAAACACAATACTGAAATTCCAAATTCCAAAAATCTGAAATCAACAATCTAAAATCTAAAATTAATTAAAGTCTCGCAGGCTCAACCCATTTAAAGATATGAGATTCTTTAGGAATCACAATTCTCTCAGAAATTTTAGCCATACGCGCTGGTAATTTCATTAAGTAATCACGTGCTTTTTCTGCTTCGTCCGTTAGGTTTGTTACTTTATCAATTTCCCATTTGTTGATTAATTTCTGCATGATATCAACATAATCGTTTGCCGTGTAAACTCCAATACGCTGTGCAGAATCAGAAAACTGTTCGAATGCTGTACTGATTTTTTGTCCAGATTCTCTTAAAAAGTGAGCTGGCATAACGATTTTCTGTTTCATCATGTATTGAAACGCCAACATCATTTCACTAGGATCCACTTGGAAAATTCTAGTTACAAATTCGCTATAGGCATGGTGGTGACGCATTTCATCACCAGCAATCATTTTACACATTTTAGACAACTTGTTATCGCCAAATTTTTTAGCCATTTGCGCTACTCTATTGTGCGAAACATAAGTTGCTAATTCTTGGAAACTAGTGTATACAAAGTTTTTGTACGGGTCAGATCCAGTTCCAATATCAAAACCGTCGTTGATCAAGTGCTGTGTTGTCATTTCGATTTCACGCATATTCACACGACCAGACAAATACAAGTATTTATTTAAAAGATCTCCGTGGCGGTTTTCTTCTCCAGTCCATTGGCGAATCCATTTCGACCAGCCATTGCCACCATTTTCTACTTGGTTTACACCTTCTACATCCATTAACCAAGACTCATATGTTGGCAACGCTTCTTCTGTGATGGTATCACCTACAAGCGTAACCCAGAAATCGTATGGAAGTTCTTTAGCAATCTCGCGTAATTCTTTCACCTCTTCAAAGAAGTTTTCTCCTTCAGAATTAGGTAAGAAATCAGACGGCTGCCAAATTTTTTCCACCGGAATTAAATACTGTTCAACGAAGCTATCCACGTTTTTTTCCAAAAACTGCATTACTTCTAATCTAATGTTTTTTATAGACATTACTCTTTTCTAATTTGGGACCTTTGCTTTCGCGAAAGCAAAAATCTATTTATACTCGTTTATTCCTTCTTTAACTGCTTTTTCAGTAATCTCCATCAGCTCTTCAAATTTGTAATCTTTAACAGCCAAAGCTGGATGAGCTGTAAACTTCAGATGATTTCCTAAACCAACAGGAAAAAAACCAAATTTTACCATTTTCCAAGAATTATTGATACTTACGGGTACAACGTATGCAGATGGTGCATATTTGCATAAAATTTTTAAACCGCTTTGCGCAAATTCTTTTGGTACTCCCGTTTTACTTCTTGTTCCCTCTGGGAAAATAACGGCCGATCTTGTGTTTTTTTCGATATATTCAGACAAGCCTTTGATAACTGGTATCGCTTGTTTAGGGTCTTTTCGGTCAATTAAGACAGATCCTCCATGTTTCAAATTATAAGAAACACTCGGAATTCCGCTTCCTAACTCCTTCTTACTTACAAATTTACAATGAAAACGTCTAAAGTACCAAATCATTGTCACGATATCGTACATACTTTGGTGGTTTGCCACAAAAATAATTGGCACTCCTTTCGGAACTGTGTCTACGTTTTCAATTGTATATCTTGTTCCAACCAGCCTGGTGCAGGTTAAAAGGCAGAAGTTTAAATAATCAACACTTTTTTTGTGAGCCTGGTAACCAAAAACATTTAAACAAATCCACTGAATTGGGTGAAAAACAACCAAACACAAACCAAATAATAAATAGTAAATTACCGATATGGGATAAGAAATAATTTTTTCCATGCTTCAAAAATTAATGCGCAAAAGTAGTAAATATATTTTTAGGCTTATAAAAATTGAAAACAATAACCGTTTTTCTGGTTTAATTGTACCTTTGCACTAAAATTTGCAAATTTTTTCTGAATTAAATGAACTTTACTTACCCTAAAAACGAGCGTTTAAAAAGCAAAACCACCATCGGATTATTATTTTCTGAAGGGAAATCGGTATCTAAATATCCGCTTCGTTTGGTTTACCGTCAAGCGGAAGCAAATTCAGAAGAACAAACCAAGATTGGCGTTTCGGTTTCTAAGAAATATTTCAAAAAAGCAGTTGATCGAAATTACTTCAAAAGGGTTTTGCGAGAAACTTATCGATTAAACAAACATTTACTTTTGGATAATCTGGATCAACCATATTCGATTATGCTTTTTTATCAAACCAAAGACCGTTTATCTTACGAAGAAATCAACACCAAAATGATACAGTTGTTTGAGAAATTCACAGCTCAGATCAACAAACCGTTAGATTCTGAAACAAAAACAGAAGCGTAAATTTCAAAACGTAAGATTATTAATCAAGTTAGGCAAAAAAATCGTAGTTTTAGCTCTAAATTGAAATTTTATGCGACATATTTTCTTTTTATCTTTCTTATTTTTAATTCTTTCTGGATGTAGCAAAGCTGGAAGTGCAAACGAACAAGCAATTTCTATTGAGACAGTAAAACTTCCTGCAAAAGCAGAAGCTCCTAATTACGATACAGATGACGTTCAATCAGCTCCGCCCGCTCCACCAGCTAAGCAAGAAATTGAACAGAAGATTATAAAGGAAGCCTCTTTACGATTTGAAACCGATAATTTGGAAAACACTTTTGGTCAAATTCAAAAAGCTGTTGCCAATAGTAAAGCAAGAATCATTAACGATTCTGAGGGAAAAGACTATGGAACTATTTCTAGAAATCTAATAGTAAAAGTTCCAAGCCAAAATTTCGATCGTTTTATAAGTGATGTCTCTAAAGGTATTTCTTATTTTGAAGTTAAAAATATCTCTTCTCAAGATGTTACAGAACAATATATTGATCTGACTTCAAGATTAAAAACTAAGAAAAAACTCGAAGAGCGTTATCTTGAAATTTTAAAGAAAGCGAACAAAGTCAGTGAGATCTTAGAAATAGAACAGCAAATTTCGACTATAAGAGAAGAAATAGAATCCAAAGAAGGTCAGTTGAAATATTTAGAAAGCCGCGTTTCTGAAAGTACAATTACTATTGAATTTTATAAAACTGTAGCCGAAAAAGAAGGTGTCAAAATATCTTACGGTTCAAAACTGTGGACAGCTGTAAAATCAGGATTTTTCAGTTTATCCGATTTTTTAATTTCCCTGATCAGCATTTGGCCGTTTGTTATTATATTTATTGTATTAGCCTATTTTATTAGAAAAAGATTTAAAAGAAGAAAAAAAGAATAATCATGTATCCGTATTTCAAAAAGAAATTTATTATACCAGTCGCTGCGGCGGGAATGTTGTTTGTTGGAACCAGTTTTAAAGAAGACTTTTTTGAAATTGCTAAACAAATCGAAATTTTTACGACTTTGTTTAAAGCTGTAAACACCAATTATGTAGACGATACCAACCCCGGAGACTTGATGGATAAAGCAATCAAGAGCATGTTAGGAAGTCTGGATCCGTACACGGTTTACTTTAATGAACAAGATGTTGTCAATTTCAAAATCAATAATACTGGAGAATATACTGGAATTGGCGCTTTGATTTCTAGAAAAAAAGATCGTTTGATTGTTCGTGAACCTTATAAAAATTATCCTGCCGACAAAGCCGGACTTAAAGCGGGTGACGAAATTATTCAGATTGGAGACATTTTAATTGCCGATTTTAAAGATGATGCTTCTTCTTTATTGAAGGGAACTAAAAACACAAAAATCAACATTAAATATCTTCGTCAAGGAAAACCTTTTACTACTGTTTTGATTTTGGATGAAGTGGATATTAAATCAGTTCCTTTTTACGGAAAAATTGATGATAAAACGGGTTATATCGTTTTGGCGCATTTTAGCAGAAAAGCTTCTGCCGAAGTGAAAGACGCATTAGAAAAACTAAAAGCTGACGGTGCGAAACAAATTGTTTTGGATTTGAGAGGAAATCCTGGTGGTTTGCTAAACGAAGCTATTGACATCTGTAATTTATTTGTTCCAAAGAATGAAGTAATTGTAACGACTAAATCACGAATTGAAAAACACAATAATACTTATAAAACGCAAAAAGAACCGATTGATACTGAAATTCCGCTAGCGATTTTAGTAAACGGAAGAAGTGCTTCGGCTTCAGAAATTGTTTCTGGTGCGTTGCAAGATTTGGATCGTGCTGTTGTTTTAGGAAGCAGAAGTTTCGGAAAAGGTTTAGTACAACGTTCTGTTGATCTTACTTACGGAACACAATTGAAAGTGACCATTTCGAGATATTACACACCTTCTGGAAGATGCATTCAAGCTTTGGATTATGCGCACAAAGATAAAAATGGCGTGGCTCAGAAAACAGATGCCAAAAACTATAACGCTTTTAAAACTAGAAAAGGACGAACGGTTTATGATGGTGGAGGTGTTTTACCAGATATTGAACTGGAAGAAGCTAAAACAAGTGCCATAGCAACGGCTTTGATAAAAAATGATGGAGTTTTTGATTATGCAACAACTTACTATTATAAAAATCCAAATCTGGGCGATAAGATTCCAACTTTGACTGATGCTGACTACGCTGCCTTCAAACAATATTTAAAAACGAATAAAATCACTTTTGATACCGAAACAGAAGTGGCTTTGAAAAATACTTTAGCAGCAGCTAAAAAAGAAAAAATTGATGAGACGATTAATGCCGAATATCAGCAATTACTGAATGCTTTAGAAAAAAGCGAAACGACTTTACTGGATAAAAACCAAAAAGAAATCAAAAACATGATTTTGGAAGAATTGATTAAAAGATATCAATACCAAGAAGGTTTGTATCAGTATTATTTAAAAAACAATTCAGAAATTAAAAGAGCAGTTAGTGTATTAAATAACCAAACAGAATATAAGACGATTTTAAAAATGTAGTGAATGAAGATAACTCTAGCCTTGATTCTTTTTTCATTTTATACAGTAGAAGCACAACAAAAACCTGTTGAAACGATTTATTTTGAATTTGACAGATATGATTTGACCAACCAGCAAATCAATGTGGTTTCTAACTTTATAAAGAACATAGACACTGCAAAAATAGAGTCTATACAGATTTATGGCTATTGTGATGATCGCGGAAATGATGAGTATAACTTTAGATTATCTAATAATCGGGCGAATACAATTCAGAATTTGTTGGTCAAAAAAGGATTCAATCAGAGTAAAATTGTCATTTTGGAAGGAAAAGGGCGTGTTGTCGTAAAACCAGATACGGTAGAAAATCTTTACGAATCGCGTCTACGGAATCGGCGGGTTGACTTGATCGCCGTTAAGAAAAATAGTTTCGGAAAAGGAATGCATACTTCTTTTAAAGACAATCTAAAAGTTGGGGATAAGGTTTGTATGGAATCGATTCTGTTTGATATTGGAAGTGCAAAACTTACTGGCACTTCTAAAAAAGAACTCGATAAAATTGCCTTAACACTCCAGAAGCACAGAAATCTAAATTTTGAAATACGCGGTCATGTCTGTTGCACGCCCGAAATTTACAGCGACGGTATTGACAGGGCCACTAGAGAAAGAAGACTTTCGTGGAATCGCGCCAAAACTGTTTTTCATTATTTAATGTCCAAAAAAATATCCAAAAGCCGCATGACTTATGTCGGCTGCGGCAATAAGTATCCGCTAGGTCGAGGTGATAATTATGATCGGCGGGTGGAGTTTGTAATTACTAAGATTTAGCTTTTTTTTGGAGCTTCTAAGGTGCTGAGTTGCTAAGCTCCTGAGATAATGCTGAGTCTATGACTTCGTCATAAGCTTTTATTCTCTGATCATTTCTATGTGCGGAATATCGTCTTCTAAATACATTTCGCTGGTTTGAACGAAACCGTGGCTTTCGTAAAATTTCTTCAGATACAATTGTGCTCCAATGGTTATTTTGTCTTTTCCAAAATTCGATTTAATTTGGGCAATTGCTTCACGCATTAAATCATGTCCAAATTTTCTATCTCTGTAATTTTGATCTACAGTGACTCTTCCGATAGAAGCATTATCAAAACTAATTCCCGCATCAAATAATCTTGAATAGGCTACAATTTTGCCTTCAAATTCACCAATAAGGTGCAATGCTTTCTTGTCTTTATCGTCAAGATCCAAATAAACGCAGTTTTGCTCTACTACAAAGATCTCGCTTCGCAATCTGAGCACATCATATAACTCAAACACCGTTAATGCCTCAAAAGGCTTAATTTTCCATTTTAATTCCATTCTACTTTAAATTTTGCCGCGAAGGCACAAAGATTATTAAAAAAATGCAAAGGTGCAATCGCAATTGCACCTTTGCATTTTTTATCTTAGTGATAAAAACTTAAAAAGACCTTTGTGCCTTTGTGTCTTCGTGGCAAAACTTAAAAAAACCTTTGCAACTTTGTCACTTTGTCCCTTTTAGAAAAACTACTTTTTCGTCATAACAATTTCCATGCTTTTATATTCTGATCCGTTTTTGACATCGTACATTTCCATTTTTCTGGTTTTTGCATCTACAATTGTATATACTTCTCTGTAAGGTGTTTTTTTACCGTTCATTGGGTTTACCATATCTCCTTTTAGCTCCATGCTTTTTGTAGCTTCGTCATATTTACCAACAGCAACCATCATTCCGGTTCCCATATTATCAATAAAGGTTGTAGTGTATTCTTTGCTGGCATTATTGTACGCTAAAGTGCTTTTTCCTTCAAATGGCTGTCCCATCATTGTTCCTTTGTAATTTGCTTCTTGGTAACGTCCGCCTAAAATCATTTTAATGTCGGCTGTAGAAGTTGCTTTTTCTGGTTTGCCATTTGGTTCTGACCAAAAAGTCATATCGCAATTCCACGTTCCAACCTCATCGGCCATTAATTTATGCGGATTTCCAGGAGTTGCATATTCCTGCCAAGCTTTCATTTGTGCAGCAGAATCTAGCGGCGCTTCTGCAACCGGTTCTTCGGTTTTAATAGAGTCTGTTGCTGGTGGAGTTGCTGTTTCGTCTTTTACTTCTTTTTTGCAAGAAGCAAAGCACATGGTTATCATTACTAATGCTGTGGTTAATTTTTTCATAACTATTTGTTTTAATGTTTGTTATGAATAAAAGTACGAAAATTTTTGGTTTGTTTCAGATTTCATGTTTGATATGCTTTGTCTGTATTATAGCGCAGAGCTCGCAAAGGGTTTTCGCAAAGAACGCTGAGTGTTTTTTGAGAAGGCGAAGTTCGCAAAGCTGTATGTGTATTTGACTATACAACTCTTTAACCTGAAACTTGACATAAAAGTTTGATATGCTTTGTCTGTTTTTAACGCAAAGGACGCAAAGATATTTTAATTGCGAGATTAAGTAGAATCTATATATTGAGTTCGCAAAGCTTTGTGAGCTTATCATTTTAATGATACCCTCAAAAAAACTTAGCGTTCTTTGCGAAAAAACCTTTGCGAACTCTGCGGTAAAACACATAAAGCATATCAAACTTGAAACGTTAGACATGAAACCTGAAACAAAAAACTATCTCTTGTCGATTTTTACTGTTTTTATAATTGCTTCGAGGTTTAGCATTAAATCGCGTTCTTGGTGTGAAGGGGAATAGGAGAATCCTTCTATTACTAAAACGCGATTAAAGTTTTCGTCTATTATGGAGTAATTGATAAATGGACCCGTCATAAAATCGTTTTTCAATTCCCAAGTTCCTTTGGTTTCGAATGCGTTTTTATTGTCCAACATTACTTTCGAGAAATAGGGTGCGTAAGCTTCGCTGGTAATCATTTGTGTATTGGGTTCTCGCCCTTGAATGTATTTACCGATTGAGTCGCGCATTTTTACGATGGCATTTACTACATCTTTTTTCTTTTTGAAATTGCGAAGTGGAATCTGGTAAATTAATAAACTGGTATTACCGCTTATAATTTCTTTTTTGAGCCAGATAAATTTCTTTTTGTGAAGCATATATTCGTATCCTGTTGGAATCTGAATATTGATGTGGAATTTGTTTTTGATAATGGCTTTATTTAGCAATGAAGCACTATTATCTTCCTGAATTTTCTGAATTTCGGCATCACGAATAATTTTTATTATTTGCGGGGCATTCAATTCTAGACTGCAGGTAATATCGTCTACAGATTTGCCGTAAATGCGAAAAGTATTGTGTGGTAATGTTTTGCTTCGAATGATTTCGAACTTTTCTGTGGCGGCTTTTTTAACCACAATAATGCTTCTACTATCGGTCACAAAACCTTCAAGCAATCTGGCAGGGTACTGATTTATGGTAAAAAGCGGTTCTTCTTGGGTAAGTCCAAGAACTGGTGAGGCAAATTTATTTCTGATGCTATCACCTACTTCTCCATACCACAACTGGTCGTCAACAATGACCGAAATGGTATTGGTTTTTCCTGAAACAGTTTCGCTTTGCTTTTCGCTTTTGAAACAAGAAGTCAGAAAAAATGGGACTAATAGCAATAAAAAATGGGTTTTATTCATTTTTTTAATTTATGAAATAAAACCCAAATTTAATAAGATTATTCTATTATCCGTTTATTTTAAGTTTCATTCCCGGTTTAATATCTTCATCTTTAATGCCATTCCATTTTTTAATATCTGAAATTGTTACTCCAGGATATTTTTTAGAAATGCTGTATAAAGAATCTCCTTTTTTAACGTAATAATCTTCACTAACGTTTTTAGAAGCCGCTTTTTTCTTGAATGAATCAACCGAGTTTGATGCAATTGCTGTTGAAGTTGGCTCTTCTATAACTATCGCTGCTTTAGAAATAATCAATGTTTTTCCTAAACCAATGTTATTTGAAGTTAAATTGTTAAGTTCTTTTAACTCCGCAATAGTCGTACCGAATTTCTTTGCAATGCTTCCTAAATTGTCTCCAGCTACTACAACATAGTCCATGTCAACAGCTGTTGGCTTATCTTTATCATCAGCAGATGCGATTGCTTCTTCTTTTTTGTCTATAGCTGCATTTGCTTTAATAGTCGAAGGTTCATCAGATTTTATCTTTAAACTTCTGCCTATTGCTACAGCATTTGTTTTTAGATTATTCCATTTTTTAATTTCGCTAATGCTTACATCATACTTTGCAGCAATTGCTCCTAAATTGTCTCCTTTTCTAACTTTATAAAATTCGAAATCGCCATTATCAATTGTTGCAGGTTTTGCAACAGCAGGTTTAGCCACTTTCGCTTTTGGAGCATATTTAACTGCTAATCTAGATGAAGTAGATCTGAAATTTGTATCATAATTAACGTAAGCATAAATCTGCTCTTCGTTTGAAACGAATGTCGCTACTTTGTCTTTTGGAAGTCTAATAAAATGCTGCTCTCCTTGATAGAAAGGCACAACTTCTCTTTTATAAGAAGGATTTAAAAGTTTTATTTGTGATTGTGGCATGTCTAACAAATCAGCAATCTGTTTGAAAGACATTTGATTTTTTACACAAACTGTATCGGTTTCAAAGTTTTTCACAACCGCTCTTACTGGGTTAATTCCGTGCTCTTTATGATATTCAAAAAGATACATTGTTGCTAAAAAAGCTGGAACGTAACCTTGAGTTTCTTTTGGAAGATAATTTCTGATGTCCCAGTATTTTGTTTTTCCGCCAGAACGACGAATCGCTTTGGTAACATTTCCTGGACCTGAGTTGTAAGAAGCTAAAACCAGTTCCCAGTCGCCAAAAATATTGAACATTTTGCTCATGTATTCTGAAGCTGCGGCTGTAGCTTTAAGAGGATCACTTCTTTCGTCGATATAAGAATCGATTTTTAAAGCGTATTGTTTTCCGGTTCCGTACATAAACTGCCAAAGACCCGTGGCGCCCATTTTAGAAACTGCTTTAGGATTTAAAGCAGATTCTACAACGGCTAAATATTTTATTTCCAAAGGGACGTTTTGTTTGGCAAAAGCATCCTCGAATATTGGGAAATAATATTCTGATAAAGCCATTAATCGAGAAAACGATTTTTTACGATTCTTAAGAAATGACTTTATTACATTTTCTAATCCTTGATTGTATTCTATCTCAAAAGGTGATTTCTGATTCATCGCCGCCAAACGCTGTTTTAGCAATTCGGTTGGAAGTTCTTCATCAACAGTAACGTCCTTGTTAATGGTTTGAATGTCTTTGGTCAGATCATCATAAATATCTAGACTTACTAATTCGTTCATCCAAAGACTGTCAACTTTTGAAGCTAAATGATCTTTTTTGAATGTGCTTTTAATAGAATCTAAATACGACAACTTAATGTCTTGCTTTATTTCTTTCGAGAACTCTGCAGATTCCTGCGCGAACATCGACATAGAAAACAAAGCGGTCACCACTAAGGATATTTTCTTTACAATCATATAACATTTTTTTAAAATTCTGTAATTCAAACAATTACAAGAGTTGTATTTTTGCAAATCTAAGCCCTTTATTGAAGAAAAGTGTTTAAAAAAATGTTAATTGTGATATTTTAGTCTAAAATCGCTGCAATTCCAGGTAAAACTCTTCCTTCTAACATTTCAAGCATTGCCCCGCCACCAGTGGAAACGTAGCTCATTTTGTCTTCAAATCCGAACTGTTTTACTGCTGCAACAGAATCTCCACCACCTACTAATGAAAATGCTCCATTTTCTGTAGCTTCTGCGATATAATCTCCTAATGCGATTGTTCCTTTAGAGAAAGTTTCCATTTCGAAAACTCCTAATGGACCATTCCAAAGAATCGTTTTTGAACCTAAAATTACTTTTTTAAAGTTCTCTAAAGATTTTGGACCTGCATCTAAACCTTGCCATCCGTCAGGAATTGCAGTTACGTCTACAACCTGAGTATTAGCAGTATTTGAGAAATCGTCTGCAGCAATAACATCAACAGGAATATGAACCTGAACATTTTTTTCTTTAGCTAATCTTAAAATCTCAAGAGCTAAATCTAATTTGTCATCTTCGCAGATAGACTCACCGATTTTTCCGCCTTGCGCTTTAATGAAAGTAAAAGTCATTCCACCTCCAATAATCATGTGATCTACTTTATCTAAGATATTTTCGATAACGGTGATTTTAGAAGAAACTTTAGATCCTCCAAGAACTGCTGTTACAGGTTTTTCACTGTTTTTAAGAACTTTATTTAAACTGTCAATTTCTTTTGCCAATAATGTTCCGAAAGTTTTATCGTTTGGAAAAAATTGTGCAATAATTGTAGTAGATGCGTGCGCTCTGTGAGCTGTACCAAATGCATCGTTTACATAAATATCTCCAAGAGAAGCTAATTCTTTAGCGAAAGCTACATCTCCAGCTTCTTCTTCAGCATGAAAACGTAAATTTTCTAATAAAAGAACTTCGCCTGGTTTTAAATCTTTTGCTACAGTTTGAGCTGGTTCTCCAACGCAATTTTCAGCAAATTTTACTTGAACTCCTAAAATATCAGAAGCTGTTTTTAAGATATGTTTTAGAGAGTATTTCTCTTCTGCTCCTTTTGGTCTTCCTAAGTGAGACATTAAAATCACACTTCCGCCTTGTGCTAAAATAGCATCAATAGTCGGCTTTGCTGCTTCAATACGTGTAGTATCTGTTACATTAAAATTTTCATCCAATGGCACGTTGAAGTCAACACGGATAATTGCTTTTTTATTTTTAAAATCGAAATCGTTTAAAGTTTTCATCTGCTAAATTTTTTAATTTTTTGAAAGAATAACAAATATAGAACTTTTACAGTAGTCTAAATTTCAAAAAAGCAAAAATAATCGAGCAATAAAAACGAAAACGTTGTAAATTATGAAAACAAACAAATTAATTCTCAAAAATGATAAAAAAAGCTTGTTTAATCGTGAACTGGACTTTGCGTACAAGGACAGTTACTGATTGATTGCAAGAAGTCGAATCCGATTGTGATGGAGTGTGTTCCTGAATTATAAGATCCAAGACCATTAAACATAAGCTGATAAGAGTATGCAAAATAGAATTTAGATTTCATAAAACCAGCCATTGGCCCCATTGCCAAAGGTTTTGGGAACTGGTCGTTTAAGAAACGGTAAGAAACTCCAATCCAATAGTAATCCTCGTAACGGTTATAACGTCTGTATTTGAAGTTAAAATCGGTTGTAGAACGCTGGTCACTTGCAAAGTACTGTAAGAAAACAGATGGTTCGTATTCGATACGTCTATTTTCACCGTCTTTAAACGTGAAACCTGAATAGACCTGAAAGTTGGATAAAAGATCTGGTTCGTTTACTCTTTCCAAACTGATATTCTTTTTCAATACGTTGTTCGCATTAAAACTAAAGTAAAAGCCTCTGTTACGATACAAAGCACTAACATCAAAGTTATTATTAGCGCTATAACGGTTATCTGTTGGCTGCTGTCCTCCAATTGGCGGATTTCCATTACTTCCATCATTAAAGTTTCCAGTCTCAATTCGGAAACTATTAAAGTTGTACGAGATACCAAAAGATAAATATTGTTCTGTACGATAATCTAAGATCAAGTGGTGAGCAAAAGAGATTTTGGCTCCTGTCTGTCTTGTATTTCCGTTACTATCATTATACAATGACAATCCAACTCCCGAACGATCAAGAACACGAAAATCTGCATACAATGATTGGTTATCTGGCGCATCTTTAATTCCGACCCACTGCGTTAAACCATTGGCTCTAATACGGAGGTTATCTCCAATACCAGCATAAGCAGGGGAAAGAATAAAAGGGTTATCAGCTAAATACTGGGTAAACACTGGTAGGTTTAACTCTTGGCTGTAACTTGTTGTTACAGCCATGAGTACTAAGGATAAAATAAACTTTTTCATTGTAATAATTTTTTTAGACAACATCATTGGGGCTATAATTTTGTTATCTGTATAATGTGAAATGTCCAACAAATTCTCTCGGATCTTTCGGATCATTTAGTTTAAGAACGTACCAGTAGTCACCTGTTGGCAATTCACTTCCGTGGTATCTACCATCCCATTTTCCACCTACACGATATTTCGCTACTACTCTACCGTATCTATCGTAAATATCGAACGTAAGCTCTTTGTATGCTAATGCTCCACAATCTGGACCAATTGTAGTGTTTGTAGCACCATTTGGCGTAAAGTAGTTTGGCATACAGAAGTCATAGAATGTACCTGGAACTTTTGTTTCAAAAATACAACCGTTTTTATCTCTCACGACAACACTATAATTATCGGTTTTATAAATTCTATAACTGTTAGATGATGTAAATGGTTCACCGTTGAAACTGTACTCGTAAGGAGCAACACCTCCTGTACCTTGTACTACAATTGTATTGATGTCTTTGCTTTGGTTTGTAAGATCTATTAGACCTACTTCTGCAACTGCATCAATTTCAAAAGTGTCCGTATCTTTTCTACAGTCGTTAGAATGTCTTGCTGTGATTGTGTGTCTTCCTGGTGCAACATTTGTAAAAATATTACTTGGCACGAAATCTCCTCCATCAAGTGAGTAATCTACATCTGTTGGACTATTAGAATCATCAACTTTTACAATTACCATATTTGCCTGAGCATTGTTCACACAGTCGTATAATACTTCAACAGTTGGGTTAAGAACTACTGGTTCTGGCATGTTAACTTCAACTTCAGTAATACAACCGTTGGCGTCTTGAATAAATACAGTATGTTTTCCACCTGTTAGACCTGTATAATCCTTCTCATTTCCAGTAATTAGATTGAACACCCCTTTGGAGTTGTCAAGACTTTCATAATATGGAGCCGTTCCACCTCTCACTTGAATACTAAATCCTCCATTATTATCCCCTTTACAAATTTCAGGGATCATTGAATTTGGAATTTCATTAGCAATTAAGATTTGAGGTTGCGTGATTTCAATATTATGAATTTCAGTACATCCTAAAACATCTTGAACAATTACTGTATATGTACCAGCTTCTAATCTTTCGAATGTTCCGCTGTCTACAAACTGCGCTAAGAAAGGAGATATTGCAAATTTAATTGCGCCTGTTCCTCCAGAAGCTGTCATAACAATTTTACCTGTCTTCTCTCCAAAACATTTAATTGGTTCTGCTTCATAAGAAGATGTTAATTTAACCGCTGCCTCTGTTACTGTTACTGCAACTTCTTTTTCGCAATCTCCACTTACTACACGAACAATATACGATCCTGCTGGCAAGTCTAAGAAAATTCCATCAGCTTGTGCTGGTCTAACTTCTGCATGAGTACTATCTAACAATGAATATTGATAATCTCCTAATCCTCCTTTAGCAACTGCATTAATAATTGCACTGCTGTCTCCTTTACAGTTTACCACTGCATTTCTAGAATCTAATTCGATATCTAAAGGAGTAAGTGGTTCAATGTTTAATTCATTAGAAATCTTAACACATCCTAAATTATCTTGAACATAGTATTTATGCAATCCAAGTGTAACAGGGAAAGTTACTGTACTATTAAAAGGTGCTGAGTAGTTAGTGCCATCTTCACTATAAGTATAAGGGCCTGTTCCTCCTGTTGCAGATAATGTAACAGTAGCATCTGTCGTACATTTAACTCCTGTTGTAAGAGATAAAATTGGTTCTATTACTAAAGGATTTGTCAATGTAATAGTTGTTGGAGATGTAGCCTCACAGCTAAATCCGTCTGTAACTGTTACCGTGTATGTTCCTGCACGCAATCCTGTAAATACATTAGAATCTTGCGGACCTAATACACTAGCATCGCCTTCTGGAGTTGTGTAATTTAAACTGTAAACATAGTTTGCACCTTCGCCTCCTGTTGGAGCACTAACTGTTATCACTCCACTGTCATCTCCATAACAAGACAGTACTGTACTAGTTGCTGCAGCCGTGAACACTATAGGTCCTGGAACATCAAAATCTCTAATATCAGTTATCTCACACTCGTTGCTATCTTTAACCGATATGGTGTAACGTCCCGGTGTCAAGTTCGCAAAGTGACCTTCAGCAGAGTATCCATAACTCACTGGACCATCCAATTTATATTGGTATGTTCCTGGCCAACCTCCTTCTGCAGAAACATCTAGACTACCGTCATTGCTTCCAGCAGCACATGTAATACGTCCTACTGCTACATTCATTGTTAACGCTGTTGATGGCGCGGCAATGTCAAAAGTTGTACGAACATCACACTCTGGACTATTAATTAATCTAGCCGCAACTTCATATCTACCAGGTCTTAATCCGTTTAATGCAAGAGTCGTACCTGTTGAATTTCCTGAACTTGGAACTGGACCTGTAACGGTGTATCTAAATTCTCCCGCTCTATCAGTCGGGTAAGGACGATTATCTACAAGAGTCAACACAACGCTTCCGTCAGCTTGTCCGAAACAGATATCTGTTCTTGTCGCATCAATTTTGAATGCAAATGCATTTGGATCTAGAACTAAGTGATTCTGAGAAATTGTACAACCCGTTGCTGGATTTAATACCGTTACTAAATAAGTACCAATTGCTAGATTTTGGAATAATCCAGTATTATTTACTTCAGGTGTAATAACTGTATCTCCAGTTCCTGTTAATGTGTAACGTAACTGAGTTGTTAAAGTTCCTTTTACGTCAACAACAGTCTGAATAGTTTCTCCTGTAACACATGTAATTGGCGTTACAGTGAAATCCATGCCTAATAAAGTTGCAAAAGATCTAACCTCAATTGGACTTGTGTTGTCTCCTTGGCAATCTTTATCATCAAAAGCAGTTATGATATAGGTTCCTCCTAAATGGTCTTTTTCAGTATAGGTAGTTGATGGTCCGTCGTAAACTAAAATTCCATCTCTTCTAAATTCATATCTCACATATTTACCTGAACCTCCAGTTACTGAGTTAACAGTAATTGTAGCATTATTAGTATCGTTGGTACCTGTTGTACAAGCATATTCTGTAAAACTTGCATTTACTTCAATTGGATCTGGTTGTGTTACCTCCACAGTTTGAAGAGCAGATACGCATCCTCTGCCTGATTTTACAGTAACAGTATATAAACCTGCTGGTAAATCATTAAAGTCAGAAGAAGCACTATTTACAATATTTACAGTAGGATTAGAAGCAGGCCCAGATATACTGTAAGTATATGGCATATCTATATTTGAAGCTGCTAATGTAACAGAAACACCTCCATTAGAATAACTATTACAAGAAACAGGTCTCGCTTTTAAAGTCACTCCTATAACGTCTACAGCAGTAGCAATTTTCACTTCAACATCATTTGTACAGTTTGTTACAATATCTTTAACGCTAAAAGTATATTTTCCAGGAGCTAAATTCGCAAATTCGTTGAAAGTCTGATCTGTAGCCCAACCGTCAATTGAGTAAATATAACTACTTGGTGTTGTTACAGTTCCTCCTCCAGCAGTTAATTTAACTGTTCCTGTAGCTGTATTACATGTTGGATATACAGTTACTTCTCCTTCTAATGTTAATGGTTTTAGAACTGTTACCGTCGTATTCCATTTAACTGGACATTGGTTTTTATCCCATACCCAAACTGTATAATCTCCTGGATCTTTTACGATAAAGTAATTATTGTCTTGGTACTCTCCATTATCTAAACGATACTGTAGTTTCGCCAATCCTGTCGCATCAACATCTATTCTATATCCTGTTGTACTTGGACATTGGTCTGCCACAGTTACATTATTAATCACTGGCATTGGATCCAATGAAATGTGTACATTCTGGAATCTGTCACATAGGTTAGCATCTCTTACATAAACATCATAAGAATCAAATAACGGTGCTATTTTATTGGTAGCAAACGTTTTAATATTTGATGCTTGGTAATCAGAATCAACTGGAGTTGCTCCTGCTGGTACAAATGCATACATGTATGTTCCTGTACCTCCAGAAATACTTGCTGGATCAACAGTTATAGTAGCTTCTTGGGTATGACAGTTTTGGTTTTTAACTGTTATAACTATTCCACTAATATTTACTGGGCTAGGCTCTGTAATTGTAACAGGGTTAGATGTAACGGTACATTCTGGGTAAGCATTTTGAGTTACCTCTACTGTATAATCTATTCCAGCCGCTAATCCTGTGATAACATAAGGATTGTTTGTTCCTGCATTGATGTTCGTTCCTGTTAAAACAGCGACTGGGTTTCCTGGCAGAAGAACTCTATAATCGTATAATCCTGTGTATTTATCAATATTGATTGTAATTGTACCATCATTAAATGTGTTACAGCTTGCCATTTTTGAAGCAGTTGCCGTAACCGTCATTATGTTGTATAATTTCACATCGTAAGCGCTTGAAATAACAGTACAACCTGTGTTCACATCTGTTATTTTAAACTGATACTTATGACCTGCATCTGTTGCAACATAATCGAATGTATTTGTCCCTGTAACAGCTGTAGCAGTACCATAAGGGTTTCCATCTTTAGAAACTTGATATTCGAAATGGTATGGCATTTGTCCTCCATCGATATCCACAGTAATTGTTTCCAATCCTCCATTTTTACAATCAGCTGAGATTGCTGTTTTAGGAGTCGCAGAAATTAATTCTGGGAATGGATCAATATCGATAACATCTGAAGAAATACAACCTTTTAAATCTTTAACATAATATGTTAAATGCTGAACTGTCGATTTATTATCAACCTTAAATTCATTTGTCTTGTACCAATTTGTTCCATTATTACTATATGTGAAATTAGTAATTGGTTCAACACCCGCACCGTGATTACCTGTAACTGTTACAATTGTCTGTTTAATCACATTTGCAGGAGTACAAGCAAAATCTGCTGCTTTTGCCTCTGCAACTACTGCTGCAGGAACATCAATAATAATATTGTTTTGCGTTACTGGACATGACCTAGCTGACGAAACTGTTACACTATAAGTTCCCGCTTCTAAACCTGTAAATAAGCCGTTAGTTTGTGTACGTGGCAATCCAACTGGTGGAGTTAACGTGAAAGTGTATTCCTGCGTATCTGCAAGCGCCGCGCCTGTAAGTTCTACTAAAATTTGTCCATCTGATCCGTTTCCTTGTGCAGCAGTACAACTTGGAGAAATCGGTTTTGAATCAAAAGTAATAATCGTAGGATTACTCATGTGAACAACATTCGTTGATACAGGACATGAATGTGCATCTGTAATATTAAATTTATAATCAACATTACCTCCTGTACCAGCTACAACATAATCTGCTGTAGTTGAATTACCTACGAATGTAAATACTGTTGGATCTAAAATTCCATCCTTCGTAACTGTATAGCTGAATGGCGCATAACCACCAACAACTTCTAATTTAATTAATCCGTCTACTGGTCCACAGAAAATTTCAGTCTCTCTTTTCGCAGAAGCGAAAATTTGTCCTTTAATTTCAACTGGAACAGAAGTCACTGCTTGGCAACCATACTGATCTTTCACAGTAACTTCATATTTACCTGGTGCTAGATCTGTAAATGTATTTCCGTGCCATGATGCACCATTATTAATGCTATACTGGTAAACTGGAGTGTATGCTGGTGTACCTGGTGTAGTTGCGTTAACCACAATTGTTGCACCTTGCCCAACACCTGAACCTGTATAACAATAAACTGAAGTAGCATCGATTGAAGCAACTGGTTCAATTGGTGTTGTTAGTACGAACGTATCCGTATCAACACAACCATTTGCATCTTTTACCGTAACAATATAAGTTCCCACTTTAGTAAGTCCTGCAAAAACTCCATTTGTATTTGATGGTAAAACAGTGCTTGCTGGTGCTGGTTCGGTAACGGTATACGTATAACTTCCCCATCCATCTGTTGCTGTTACTGTTACTGCACCTGTAGTTTCACAGCCTAGTGGCGTAACATCCATTGTAAAGTCTAATGCTGTTGTAATTGTATTAATATCAAAATTAATATCTTTTGGACAACCTGTTTCATTATCCGTAACCGTAATTTTATGAGGTCCTGGAGCCAATCCTGTTAAATCGATTGTTCCAGTTGTCATTGTTACTGGTCCGTCTGTATCTAATACATAATCATAACTAGTCGCAAAACTTGTTACTAAGAAACTAGCTTTTCCGTCTCCTGCACCTAAACAAGTAATATGTGTTATAGACTGCTCAGTAATGTCAATTTTAATAACATCTTTAACAGTATACTTTAATTGTTTGATACATTTATTTGCGTCTGTAACTTGAAAAATATAATCTCCAGGCAACAGACTTGTAAATACTGGATTAGTATTATTATCTGTAATTACTGTACCAGTTGCTGAAACTATTTGGTATGTCAAAGGTGCAATACCGCCAATAACGTTTCTAATTTCTACACTAGTAGTTGCTCTAATACAAGTAATTGGATCTGGCTGATCAAAATCAAATTTTGTTGGAGGATCTAACCATAAGATAGTTACATTATCTGTTTTTGGACAACCATTTTCGTCTCTAATTGCGTACGGAATGGTTTGACTTGCTCCGTTTTGATCAACATAGAAAGTGTTAGTATCTGCACTGAAATCACTACCATTAAAACTATATTCATAAGCACCAGTACCACCGTGTGCCGCTAAAACAATTTTTGCTTTTTGCGGAGCATTATTTGCACCACATTCTGGCTGATCAATTGTTGGTGTATCAAGTATTAATTCGTCTGGCTGACCCAAAGTTTGAGTACCTGTAACGATACAGCCCAACTCATCTTTAATTGTATAATCGTAATCACCTGCAATTAAATTCTCAAACAATGGAACTGATTGCGTTATTAAAGTTCCTGCAGTTGGTGCCGTTCTTATTAATGTATACTCATAAGTACCTTTACCACCTGTTGCAGACAGTAAAATAGTTCCCGTTCCTCCAAAACATAATGGCTGAGTCGGAGTAGATGTTGGAACGATTGGTACAATCGGATCAACAGCTACAGGAGTCGTTTCTATCTCACATCCATTTGCGTCTTTAATTAAGAATACATAAGTATCTGCATCACCTGCTGCAACTGGATAAGTGAAAGTTCTTGAACCTGCTGGTAAAATTGCATTATCACCACCAAATGCTCCCGTGCCTTTTTTAACAGCATAAGTAAAATTAGGTGTACCTGTACCACTAGTAATAGTAACTGTAATAACAGCGTTTGGACCTACCGCTCCACTAGCATCACATACTAGATCGGTTGTAACTTCTGCTTTCGCTTTTGGAGTTGGTGTAATATTGATAGTTTGGCTTACCTCACAACCATTTTTATCTTTAACATAAATATCATATTTTCCTGACACAAGTCCTGAAACATGATGAGGGAAGCTAGTAACTAAAGCATAACCAGTATTATTATTTACACTGATATAAAAAGGACCAACAGCTGTCGCCGTATTAGTCAAATCAACATCAATCTGATAGTTACCTTCAATAGCACATAAATCTGCTACTTTCAAATCAATTATTGGATCTGGATCTAAAGGCAATAAAAAGACAGGACTTCCTTTTATACATCCGTATTGATCTTTTACCCAAGCATAGTAATTTCCTGAATCTCTATTAAAAGTTGGCGTCGTTGTCCAAGCTGAATCTGTTGCCAATGGAGTTCCTGGAGTTGTTGTTACCATATAACGGTATGATCCAGCTCCATCTTTACCTGTTACTTTAATAATACCTGCTTCTGTTTTACAATTATCATTTTGTACTATTTCGTAATCAAGATCTAGTATAACTGCTGATTGTCTGATAGAAAACATTGCCGTAGATTTACTACATCCTGCGCTTGTAGCACCTGGAGCCTCTGTAACTAATACAAAATAATCTCCATGAGCCATTGCTCCAAAACCATCAATTGTTAAAGTACCGTTTGCAGGAACAGTTCCTGAACCGTTAATTGGCAGAGGAGCTAATGATAATGCATCGTATACTTGATATGTTATCGGCGTATCTACTCCGTAATTACTAGTAACTACAAAACTAACTTTACCATCTGCGCTTCCTGTACAAGTAACATTTTGTCCTGTTGGCGCTCCAACATCAAGTGTTGAATTTGATGGAATAGGCAAGTCAGCAATCTCATAATAGTAACATCCTGATTTGCTATCATAGACAATAAATGTATATCTAACACCAGGAATTAAGTTTAGAATTTCTGCTTGTAATGGAGTAGTTTCTGGATACCAAGTTCCAGTAGTTGGGTATACAGGTGGTACTCCTGTGTAATAACTAAAGTAAAATGGTCCATTTCCAACAGGAATTGATGTTTTACTTCCTACTGATACAGTTGCAGAACCTAAAGCAGAACAATTTGCAATTGGTGGAGCATTAACCGTAATATCTAAATCATCTGGTGGAGAAGTTATAGTAACCTCTTCAATATAAGGACAATTATTAGAATCTACAATTCTAACTTCATATAAACCGAAATCAACAATCTCAAAAACTTGAGATGTACCCGGTACATTTTTAAACTCTTTATAATAATTTTTTCCAGTTACATAGTAATCATATGGTCCAGTACCACCAGTAACTTCATCAATTGTTATAGACCCAAGTGATACTCCATTTGAAGCATTACAAGTAATACCTTGAATAGTTCTGTCAACGACAATCGGATTAGGCTGTACCAAAGTAATATTTATTGGATCACTAATACATCCTTTCATATCAATAACTTCGTAGCTATAAACAGTACCTGGAGCAACTGCTGCTGCAAGATCAGTAAATACTGCTGAATTTTGCCATGCTCCTCCATTAATACGATATTGATAACCTGGTATACCTCCGCTTCCAGTAACAGTAATTGTACCATCTGGACTATTATTACATTTTGGATTTGTACTAATCGCTGATGCGGTAGGTTTTTGTGGATCTGAAACTTTTACTGGAACTGTAGTTTCAACAGAACATCCAGCTGATGAAACTTTAAAGTAATAGTCGCCTTGTCCAGTTGTATTAAATACATTTGAAGGCATGCTCACAAATGTTGGGCTTGGTGCTAGTCTATATTCGTAAGTGTAAGAACCATTTCCACCACTAGGCTTCAGAGTAATTTGAGATGCTTGTGGGGCACTACATGTTATGTCTTTATCAAATGTAGTTTCTAATTTTAATTGGTCATTAACGTTAATAGTAGTTGTAGTTTCACAACCATTATCATCTTTAATTCCTAATTCATAAGTTCCAGGTCCTGAAATTGATTTTACAGGATTCGTGTTGTAAACACCATCTAATCCGTAAAGTTTTGTTGTTGAACCTACATAAACTGATCCTGTAATTGTAACATTGAATGCAGCGCCTGCATAACAAAGAGGGGCTGTTATTGGATCAATTGTCGGCGAATCATTTCTTGTAATAGAAATTGCAGTTGATGCTGGACAGCTGTTGCCATCTTGTACATAAACATCATAATCTAAACCGCCTAGACTTGTATCTTTTATAAAAGTATTACCCTCTACAAAATCTGTTGCAGCTGGAGTAACTCCAGTTTTAACTACTGCATATTTTAAAGGCGCTTTTCCTCCTGTAGCAGTAACTACAATCGTTGTTTTAACATTTGGCGCACAGAAAACTTTTGTTCCAGAAACATTTGTAATTTGTACCAAAACTGGATCTGCAAGAGTTACTTCGCTTGTAGCGACACATTTTGTTACTGAATTTGTTACTGTAAAAGTATATTTTTCACCACCTTTTAATCCAGTATAAGTCACAACATCATTTGCTGGATTTGATGGACTAGGTGTTATACTAGGAGTTGATAAAATTTCATTAGAAATACTTCCAACTAATTTAGTAGAATATCCTCCAGTTTTATTTCCAGAAACTGTAAAACTAATAGAACCATTGCTTAATCCGTTACAAGTTACATTGCTTGCAATTGATCCTGTAGCTTGGATTTTTACAACATCTAAAATTTCAAAATCATCTGTTACTGTACATTTGTTTGCATCTGTAACTTTAAAGTAATAATGACCTGGAGCTAATCCTGTAAATGTATGAGAATTTGAACTTACGTTTGTCACAACAGTAGCTGTTGGAGTCGTAATTTCGTATGTAAATGGCAATACACCATTTGTTACTGTTAAAGTTAGACTTGTTTTATCGTGTCCTGTCTCACAAGTAATTGCTGCTGGCGGAGCAAAAGCAATTGCTGTTGGAGGGTTTAAAGCATCAATCGTTACGCCTCCTGTTACTTCAACTTCACAGTTGTTAGCATCAAATACTTTTACGCTTACATTACCTGAAGCTGTTGTTGAATAAGTATCTGAAATAACTGGTGCTAATCCATTATAGCTATATCTATAAAGATTTGGTGCTGGATATGGAGTTCCACCTGATGCAGTAACTTTTATCGTTGCTTTAATTGCATTATTTGAAGCATCACAAGTTAATTTAACATCAACATCTGCAGTTGCTGTTAGACCAACTAATGGTTCATTAATTGTAACCTGTTTAGCATCTGAAGCACATTTTTTAGCATCTATAACAACAACGCTATAAATTCCTGCTCCTAAATTTTGAAATAAATTTGTTGATTGAGAAATTTTCGTACCTGATGGAGTAATTCGTGTCACTTCATAAGTATATGAACCCGCAGGTGTTGCATTTACTGTAATACTACCTGTTTCTTCTCCTTTACATAATACATGACTTAATTGTGTACTAAAGTCTGGTTTTGTAGTCGTGTTTACAGTTTGAGAAACCACTACTTTACAACCTTTATTATCTGTAATCTCAAAATAATAAGTTCCTGCTAAACGAGGTACTGTAAATTTAGTTAAACCTGTACCTACAGCAATTGGTGTTCCTGTGAAAGGTGCCCCTGTTGTATTTACTAAATAGGTATAATCTGGATATCCACCTTGAATTGTAACTCCAATGATAGCTTCTGGGCTAGTTGGATCACAAGTTAAATCGGCATCAATCTTTGCACTAGCGCTTAATGGCGTTTCAATTGTTTCTTCTGCTAATTCAGCTGTACAACCTGTTACAATATCTCTAACTGTAATAGTATATTTTCCTGGAGTTAATCCTGTGAATGTACCAGATGGCTGATAATTTCCGCTATTAAGCTTATATTCATAATTAGGGTTTGGTTTTGGAGCACTTTTCGGCGTTGCAATTAATGTTGCACCAGCACCTCCTGCACAGTAAGTTGATGTCACACTTATTTCTGCGTCAGGATTTACTGAAGCATTAATAGTAAATGTTTGTCCTGTAACTCTACAGCCTGTTAAATCTGTAACCGAAACGCTGTATTCTCCAGCGTTCAAACCAACAAATATATTATCGTTTACCTGAACTTTTGCCGCACCTGCTGGTGACGTTGGTGTTACTGTATAAGTATATGATCCAGAACCGTCAAGTGCATGAATTGTTGCCGTTCCTTTTACTTTACAAGTAACATGTGTTAAATCTGGAGTATCTAATCTCAATGCAGCTGTCGGTCCTCCAACAGTTACATCTTCAATAATAGGACAATTTGTTGTTGAATTTGTAACTGTAATACGGTGGCTTCCTGCAGTTAATCCAGTAACATCAATCTCAAAAGGACTTCCTGTTGAAGTTCCTGTAGCTACAGGTCTTGAATCTACAACGTAGCTATAATTAGTTCCGCTTGCGATTCCAGTAACTGTAAAAGTTGCTGTACCATCTGTTGCGTTAAAACAAGTTACAGTTCCAGGATCTCCTTCAACTGTAAAAGTTGCTGGAGGTGCTATCGTATGTTTATCTGTAACTTTACATTGATTCGCATCTCTTACTTCAAATGTATATTCTACATTAGCATCCAAATTATTAAATACACCTGTTGAATTAGGTCCAACTGTTATTGGAGCAATTATTCTATATTCTAATGTACCCGTTATTGCAACACCAGCTGCATTTCTAACATTTGTTATAGTAACACTTCCTTTATTATCTGGACATGTTGCTGCTGTAGTAGTTGTAATTGTCATTGCTGTAGGAGCATTCAATGCATTTACAGTCCCTGCATTTTCAACAACAGAACAAGAATTAGCATCTGTAATTCTTACTGTATAATTGCCTGCTACATTTATTCCTGTAAAGACATTACTATCCTGAGGCCCTACAACGGCAACATTGTTTCTTAACAAAGTATATTTACGTGTACCTGTTCCTCCTGAAACATCAGAAACTGTAATAGTAGCTGGGTGGTCACAGTTGTATACTGGGTCAATAGTCGCTTTACCTTTAAGCTCAGCTGGCTCAAAGATTTTGAAATCGTATGATCTTTCGCAATCATTAGCGTCTTTAACTTTATAAGTATAAAGAGTTCCGGCTGCAGAACCTGTTAAGCCAGTATAGTTAGTTTGATCTTTAAAAGTTCCAGATCCGTTAAAATCGAATTTGAACGGTGCTAGACCTTCTAATCCTTCAAGATCAACAGAACCTGTTCCTCCAAAACATGTTGGGTTATGAGGGTGAGCTGTAGCAGTTGGTCTTACTAACTTATCTACTTTACGAGAAATTGATATTGGACAGTTATGACCATCTGTAATCTCAAAAGTATAAGTGTCGTCAATAGATGTTGAATATTGAAATACTGGATTTGTTGTAGTTCCTGAATCAACTTGTTGATTTAGAGTGTTTTTAACAACATAGCTAAATGGTGCTGTACCTCCTTCGATAGTTACTTCTATCGTTGCTTCAGATCCTGTTTGTTTACAGCTTAGTGCACTAATAATAGCTGTTTTAGCTCCTATCTGAGGATCAATCTGCTGACTAATTACTTCTGCTGTACAGCTACTGCTAAGATCCAAAATTTCAAATTCGTAATTTCCAGATGTCGTAACATTATGTGTGAAAGTAAATGTAGTAAAAGGATCGCTGTAATCCCCATATTGTCCAGTATTACGTTTAACTCTATATCTAAAAGGACCTACACCTTTTTTGATTAAAATGTTGATTGAAGCTCCATTTGTTCCTCCTAAACATAAATTAGAAGTAGATTGAATTTCTGCCTCTGGCTTATCTGAACCGTTTACAGTTATATCCGCAGTTACATCTGCCGGACAGCTATTTTTATCTGTGGCCGTAACGGTATAATTGCCTGGGTCAACATCTGTAGCTTTATATAATAAATCTGTAGGATCAAGGTTAAATGGTTTAGTAGCGCCATTTGCTTTATTGGTCAATACAAGATTATACGGAGATGTTCCTCCAACAATTGAAGTTGCTGTAACTACTGCTCTTTGTGAACAAGTTGCTGTAGTTGCAGACACTGTAAATCTAAGTTTAGCAGGTGATGTTATTGTAGTAGGAATATCAAAATCACAACCCATTGAAGTTGGATCTTTTCTCACTCTTACGCTATAAGTAGCAGCTCCCAACGGACCAATTGTAACACGGTCTGTTGTAGATTTTCTCCAAGGCTCTTCATTATTAATTGAATAATAAAATTCTCCTGTAAAGTTTTCTGCAAAAATGTCGAAAGAGCCATCTTTTGCTCCAAAACATGTTTCTCCTTTTAAGTTTTCTACATGTGCAATAAATGGCGGTGGTGGCGTAATAGTAAAATCCCACTTAAACTGTGCCCCACACACTCTTGGAACTTGAAATACTTTAATATCATCAATGGCAACGTCGTTACCTTCGTCTTCCTGTACACTTGAACGGACAATAAGTCGCAATGAAGTATAATTTCCTGGATCAAGTGTGATTGCTGTTTGTGGAAATTTTTTCCAATCATTATTCGATGATGATCTTGCAATAGAACCTGTTGCGAACGATGAAATTTCATTACCTGCTGGATCTACTAAGGCAATTGTCAAATTAGGATCTGCTTTACCTTTGCCTGGCATCATTAAGTTCATTGCATAGAACTCAAACATGATAGGCTGGTTAGGAATTACGTCGTTAATCTGCTTTTCGTATAAAATGGTAGTTACTGGTATTTTATCTCCAATGTTAACAGCAAGGAATCTTCCTTTAGGATCGCTAGTTCCTTTTACAATTGATGTATGATCAACTGGATATCTCCAGTTCCAACCTGAAGTAGCTGTCTGATTAATAGAACTTGTTACCGAATAATCACCATCATTAATGGCATAAGAACCATTACAATATGTATCTGGTCGGTCTGGTATTTGTCTTTCAAAACAATAGTAGAAAGTATTGATCCCTGGCGAAGTCGTATTCTCTCCACTTCCAAAACTTTCATCTAATAAGTTACTATAAGTACTAGCCGATTTTACATTATAATCAACCGTAATAAAATGCTGCCCTTCTGGAACATTTAAGAATACGTTTGGTTGAGCTGTATTTGGATTAGGATTTCCGTCTATATAATATTGAAAAGTATATCTTGAATCACCCGCTCCATTATTGATAATTACAGTTTGTGTTGCTGTACCATCACAATTATAGGTAATTGGACCTTTGTCAATTTTTGGTGGTGAAGGTTTCCCATCAATACGGATACCTGTCATATCAAACTTACAGCCGTTTTTATCTCGAATGCTTACCGTATATGGTCCTCCTTCTTTTAAATACCCTACGTTACTTGCGTTCCATCCACCTCCATTAATAGCATCAGTATTAAAAAAGTATTCGTATGGTGGAGTTCCTCCTTGCGGGTTCGTAATTCTTACAATACCATACTCTGGATATGGATCACATCCAGGTAAAGCCGCCACACCAGCAGAAGCTGTTAATGCAGTAGTTGTACCAATCGTTACTGTAGTAAAAGCATCCTCACAGTAAGATCCGCTATTACCTGTACGATATCTAACCATTATATCATAACTACCAGAATCAAGATTTTTATAAGTTATTCCTGTTCCGGTTGTTAAATTTCCATTGTCCCAGTTTGCTCCAAGATTTTTACTATACTGAATTGTATTATAACCATTTTTATTGGTCACAGTAACCGTAATAGTTCCTGTTGGGTTACAAGTATTAGTTGTTGTTGTAGTAATGTTATATACAGGCTTAGCAACATCGGCAACATCAAATGTTTTTTCAGCTGAACAACCATTCAAATCTTCAACACGCATGATGTAACGACCTCCTTTTTCTATAATGACTTTATCATTTGGAACCAAAGTAAAAGCTCCTCCATTATAACTTACAAAATAACGGTAAGTAGTTCCTGCCCCACCATTTGCATTACCTTGAATAATTCCTGTTTCGCAAACTTTTAAAGTTCTACTAATAGATGAGGTATTGTTTAAGGCATTTGCGGCTTTAATTTCTATACTTTGTGTATCCTTTACCTCACATGTACCGCTTCCTGTGTTTTTTACAGTAGTGACAACGGTATAGTTACCAGCACTAAGTCCCGTAAATTCATGTTCAGCAATAGATTTCTGTGGACTAAAAGCTATTGGAGTAGTAAGATTTGATGATCTGTAAAGCGTATAAACATATTCATTGTTTAATGTATTAGCCGTCACTTTAATTTTACCTTGGCTATTATTACTCACACACGCTGGTTGCGTTGCAGTTAATGAAGTACTAAAAGGTTTGCTATCAATTACAACATTTTTTACACTAAAAACACATCCATCTGGAGCTGATTTTAGTCTAATAAATACATTATAAGTATCGGCATTTGGAGTAATAAAAGTATTGCTATCCTGCCATGTGTTAGGCGCAGGGTTAGTGGTAAAACTATACTCATACAAATTGCTGAATCCTCCAGAAACAATTCTTCCAGGAATAACACATGAACCATCATTGCTTCTAACAATATTTGTTTTCACAATTCCAGTAGGATCTACTTCATTTTTATAAACATTGAAGTAAAAAGTAAAAACTGAAGCATCTGGATACTTAATTACCACTTTGTATTCTCCTGCTGCACTAGCAATAAATTTCTGCCCTCCAACAACATCAGCCCAAGTACAATTGTCTGCTGTATTGGCACAGTTTCCATTTGTATTAGGTGTACATCCTCCTGTACGTTTCATCCATACAATAGAAGTTGCATTGGTTATACCTGTGTCAATTTCTCTTGTTTCATTGCTTCCGCACAAGAAAAGTTTTGGAAGTTCTGAACCATCGTTAGGACAAGTCGATACGGTTCCTGCATAAGGATACTCCGCATACTTTTTAATCGGATTCGGAATAGCCGGAGGAGTAGTCGTCAATCCAAAGGCATTATCCGAAGGATTATCTAAACTAATCTGATTGTTAAACTGATTATTTGCTTTTAAGAATAAGTTCTCATTCGAGCTTGAATTAAGCTTTGAATTAAACGCAACCCAATTTTGCGAGTAGGAGGCAAAATTGAATAGCAGAGCTAAAACAAAAATCAGCGTTCTTAAAGTAGTAGGTTTTTTCATAATCATTTTTTGTTACTTCTGTATTATCCTCTAAGGGGCATTAGTTGATAAAAATTTGTTTTTGATAACATTTATTTCAATGTCTCTCTTAGCTTTTAAGAGAGACTACTGTTTTTACTAATTTTCCACTTTTACAATGGCCATTCTTCCGTTGTATGGTTTATTTCCTTTAGCTTCTAAAGCTTTTGTTGCCTCTTGTAAACCATCAAACTTCTCATAATAGATGTAATATTTACTTGTTGTCACATTGTAAAAGAAATTGATGTCTGAGCGTCCCGCAGCAACTGCTTTTGTAAGGAACTCATCGCGTTTCTCTACGCTGTTATGAACTGCAACAATTAAATAATAGCCGCTATCAGAGTTTTTAATATTCTTAATAATCTGCATATTCGACTGCTCTTCACCAAAATCAAAATCACTTGATGTTAATGGTGTGCTGCTCAATTTTGTCGTCTCTTTTATTCGTTTAAGAGCGGCAACGTCCTGCGCATATCTTCCTTCATCATTCTCATAAGCGGCACGTTTAATTCTACGTTTACGCTCGATTTCAGTCTCTGTTTTAATACGCTCTAAATCGGCAATTAAAGCAGCGCCTTCTGCTTGCATTTTTAACTGAGCTGCTTTCAATTCGTTTATCTTTTCTAGATAAGCTTTATTCAAAGGATCATCTTTAGGGAACTTTTTACTTCTTTCGTTATAAAGGTTCGTCAACTTCGCAATCTCATTTTTCATGCTGTTATTGGCATCCGCAATCTGAACTTTCAATGATTCAATCAGACTGTTTTCTGCCGCTACACTCTTAAATGGTTTTGGCTCTTTATAAATACCTTTTTCACTTAAGTCATTCTCCTCTTTTAAATCGTTCAAGTCTTTTTGCTTATTCGCAACAGTTGCTTTAAACTGATCTAATAAATCATTCTGCAGCTTACGTGTGCTTTCAACAGACTGAGTCAAGTTTTCTATTGCTTTTCCTGTATCATCTTGCGCTTTTGCCGCTAGAGCTGCTGCTTCAGCATCGGCTTTCGCTTTTTCTGCTGCTAATCTCGCTTGGCGCTCTTCCTCTTCTTTTAATCTTCTAGTCTCTTCTTCAGCTTTTAATTTCTCCGTAGCTTCTGCATCGGCTTTCGCTTTAGCGTCTGCTAAAAGTTTAGCTTGAAGAGCCACCATATCTGCTTTGGCTTTTGCATCTGCTGCAAGTTTTGCTTCAAGCGCTTCAGCATCGGCTTTAGCTTTTGCATCGGCCGCTAATTTTGCCTGACGAGCTTCTTCATCCAATCTCGCTTTTTCGTCAGCTGCTTGTTTTGCTTTTAATGCCTCTGCGTCCGCTTTTGCTTTAGCATCTGCCGCTAATTTAGCTTGGCGGGCTTCTTCTTCCACTCTGGCCTTTTCTTCAGCAGCCTGCTTCGCTTGTAATGCTTCTGCATCGGCTTTTGCTTTAGCTTCCGCTGCTAATCTTGCTTTTTCTGCTTCCGCATCGGCTTTCGCTTTTGCATCTGCTGCTAATTTCGCTTGACGAGCATCTTCCTCTTCTTGTAATTTTTTAGCTTCTGCTTCTGCCTTCGCTTTGGCTGTTGCTTCTGCATCCGCTTTTACTTTTGCATCAGCTAGTAATTTTGCTTGTAAAGCTTCCATATCTGCTTTTGCTTTAGCATCTGCCGCAAGTTTCGCTTGAAGTGCCTCTGCGTCCGCTTTTGCTTTAGCATCAGCTGCCAATTTCGCTTGACGAGCTTCTTCTTCAACTCTAGCTTTTTCTTCAGCAGCCTGTTTCGCTTGTAATGCTTCTGCATCTGCTTTGGCTTTAGCATCTGCCGCAAGTTTCGCTTGAAGTGCTTCAGCGTCGGCTTTCGCTTTAGCATCTGCTGCTAATTTAGCTTGGCGAGCTTCTTCTTCCACTCTTGCTTTTTCTTCAGCAGCTTGTTTCGCTTGTAATGCTTCCGCATCTGCTTTGGCTTTTGCTTCAGCTGCTAATCTTGCTTTTTCAGCTTCTGCATCTGCCTTCGCTTTTGCTTCAGCAGCTTGTTTTGCTTTCAACTCTTCTGCATCGGCTTTGGCTTTCGCATCTGCTGCCAATTTCGCTTGGCGTGCATCTTCTGCTTCTTGTAATTTTTTAGCTTCTGCCTCCGCTTTCGCTTTAGCTGTAGCTTCAGCATCTGCTTTTACTCTTGCATCGGCAATCAGTTTAGCTTGTAATGCTTCCATATCTGCTTTTGCTTTTGCTTCAGCAGCTAGTCTTGCTGTTTCTGCTTCTGCATCTGCCTTCGCTTTTGCTTCTGCTGCTAATCTTATTTTCTCTGCCTCAGCATCTGCTTTGGCTTTAGCGTCTGCTTCTAGTTTTGCTTTAGCTGCAGCTTCTGCGTCGGCTTTCGCTTTAGCGTCTGCTACCAATTTAGCTTGAAGTGCTTCCGCATCAGCTTTGGCTTTTGCTTCAGCTGCTAATTGTGCCTGACGTGCTTCTTCTGCTTGTCTTATTTTTAATGCTTCTGCATCTGCTTTGGCTTTGGCTTCTGCAGCGATAAGCGCTTGTCTTGCTTCTTCGTCTGCTTTCGCTTTTGCTTCGGCCGCTGCTTTTTCTTTTAGTGCTGCTTCTTCTGCTGCTTTTGCTTTAAGGTCTGCAGCGATTTTAGCTTTGTTCGCTGCATCAATAGAAGCTTTAGTTTTAGCTTCTGCAGCCGCTTTTGCTTTTGCTTCTGCAGCTAATCTTGCCTGCAATGCATCTGAATCCGCTTTTGCTTTAGCATCTGCTGCTAATATGGACTGCATATCTGCAGCTTCAGCTTTTGCTTTTGCATCTGCTTTGCGTTTTGCTTCTGCTGCATCTGCTTTGGCTTTATTGTCAGCAATTAATTTTAATCTTGCTGCTTCTGCATCTGCTTTAGCTTTTTCTGCAGCCGCCAATCTAGCTTGTCTTGCTGCTTCTGCATCGGCTTTTACCTTTTCAGCTGCAGCTAATCTAGCTTTTGCTGCAGCTTCAGCGTCTGCCTTAGCTTTATCAGCTGCTAACTGTGCCGCCGTTTTCTGTGGAGCCGGAGCTGGAGCTGCTGGTTTATTTGCTGCTTCCGTTTTTGCTTTAGCTGCCGCTTCTGCATCTGCTTTCGCTTTTGCATCTGCAGCTAGTTTCAATTTCATTGCTTCCGCATCGGCTTTTGCCTTATCAGCTGCCAATTGCGCTTGTGTTTTCTGCGGAGCTGGAGTAGCCGCTGTTTTGTTTGCTGCTGCTTGTGCTCTCGCCGCCGCTGCTGCATCTACTCTAGCTTTATTGTCAGCCGCTAATTTTATTCTGCGTTGTTCTGCATCTGCTCTTGCTTTGTCAGCTGCCAGTTGCGCTTGTGTTTTTTGTGTCGCGGCAACTGCTCTATTTGCTGTTGCTGTTTGCGCTCTTGCAGCCGCTGCTGCATCTGCTTTGGCTTTTGCCTCGGCAGCCAATCTTATCTTAACAGCTTCAGCATCTGCTTTAGCTTTATTATCTGCTTCTAATTTTGCTTTGGCTGCAGCTTCTGCATCAGCTCTAACTTTTTCTGCAGCAGCCAATCTTGCTTGTTTGGCTTCCGCATCAGCTTTTGCTTTTGCTTCTGCAGCTAACCTATTCTTTTCAGTAATTTCAGTTCTGTTAACTTGAGTTGCTTGCGATTTTGGCTTAGCAGGTACTGGTTTTGGTTTTGACGGATCAATTAAAGATCCTTCCTCATCATCTCCGTAATAGTAATTTCTATTTTTGAATTTATAGGCAATAGCAAATTCGTGAGAACCGCCCAAATTAGAGAAATTGCCCATCCCTCTTTCGTAATTGTATTCAATAGCAATACTTGGAGAGATATTAACCCCAAGTCCTGCAGAAACTCCATATAATGTGTTATATCCTGCTTGTGCCCAAACTCCTTGCTGAAGTGCCAGCATTCCAAGACCCGAAATAACTGTTTTATCTTTTTTAATTTCTGTTCTAACAATTCCAGAAAATTTACTTCTGTCAAAAAAGCCATAACTGTCAATGTATCCTGTGTACATTGCATGCAGCTGAATAGCTCTTTCTGGATCTTCTTTTACCATTCCAGATCCTAAATTATAAAGCACTAAATTGTTAATAGACAATCCGAAATCTAAAAAGGCAGTTCCGTAATTAATACCAGGGTTAATAGTAAGAAGCGTGCTTTTTGGAAAATCTCCATTCAAAATAGTGGTATCATCTGATATAATTTTTCCAGTGTTTATACCGCTTTGATAAAAGCCTGCATTTAAACCAAATGTCAAATTACTGTCTTCTTCCAGAACAATATTGTGAGCAAAATTGGCTACTCCACCAAAAACGGTCATTAAACCATAATTCTGTTGAAACAAACTAACTGCAAAAGCTTCGTTTTCTCTAAAACGTCCAGAATAACCAAAAACATAGGTATTAGGAGCATTTTCAAACTGTGTCCATTGTCTTTTGTTATAAAAACTGATATATGGATTTGATTCACGAACAAAACTAAATGTCGGGTTGATCAAATATCTATTGAATTTCAAAGAATTTCTTATGGGTAACGAAAACGAAACAACTCCATCCTCAGAAGCTTCTTGAGAATAGAGTACATTAGATAAACCGTAAAATAAAGTGATGAATAGTAAAAGTTTCTTCATATTATTTAATCACGGTTATTGATCCTTTTTTTTCACCTGCATCGCCTTGAATAACATAGTAATAAACTGGATTTACATTCTTAAAATCTATATTGTTTTGAGGCCAATCGCCTTGGTAATTCACCACATCCAAAACCATATCTCCGTTTGAACTGATGATCATTACTTTTGTATTTGCATTCTTATATTCATCTGGAATATTCCAATAAGGAATTGGTCCTCCTAATTTTATAATGTTTGGAATAACACTTGACGGGCCAGATTCTCCGTTTATTCTAAATGAAAATTCTCTGGTAGCAATACATCCAGATGCTTGAGAAACTTTAGCTTTATAGTTACCTTTTACGGCCACTACATAAGAGCTTGAAGTTTCGTTAGGAATTAAGTTGTCATTCAAATACCACTCATAAGTAGGATCTACAGCATCTGTTGTTATGCTAACCGTTACAGTTTCTCCTTCACTTAATTTGTATCCGTCCTCAGCATCTATACTTGCATTGAAACCATTGCTTTGAAGATTAATGCTTCCTATAGCGGTACATCCTCCAAAATCGACTTCTACAGAATAAACTCCTGATTCATTTGTTGAATAGGTTCTATTAGTAGCGCCATTGATATTATTACCGTCTTTTTTCCATTGATACTTGTTTCCTGATGTTGCAGTTAAAACAGTTCCTGTACCACTTGCACAAAATGGATTTCCTAGACTAGAAGTAATAGTAACAGCAGAACCTGAACTAGAAGAAACAACATCAACTCTATTAGAACTAATATTTGCTTCCGTACATACACCATAATCAATTTCAGAATAATATTGTCCTGGAGCATTAACTACTAAAGAAGTGCCAGACTGTCCAGAAATAACGACATTATCCTTAAACCATCTATATTTTAGTTTTGGAAAATTTGCAGGTGATGAATTTGTGTTAGAAGGTGTTTCATTATAAACAGATAATGTTATACTCCCCGAAGAACAGATAGCCGCAGTGGTATTTTTATCATTAATGAAATACGAAGCTTCATAAGATTTAAAATAAGCTCCAAAAGATGTATTTCCTAAAGAGTTTCTAAATCTTTGACTTACTGCACCGGTCGAACTTTTAATTCTTAAACTGTAAATATCAGAACCTGTTAAATCAGCAGGCACAGCAAACTTAATAGTCTGCTGTGTTGCTGATGTATTTATTACTTGAAGTGTTGTAGTCGAAGTGGGAGTTGTAAAACTGCCTGTATTATCTGAAAGTTCTACCTGAAAAGTAGTTCCTGCAGGAAAATCAACATAACTAAAAGTTGCAAAAAATTCATTGAACGAATTCCCTGCACAAAGCTTTTCTAGTCCATCTAATTGCTGAGGCACTATAGTTTGGGCATAAGAATTCGATCTAGCAAATAATAGTATGCTAAATAGTATTATAACTTTAAAAAAAGATAAAGTAATTTTTTGAATCATATAGTGCGTGTTCTTGCTAGATCTATACGCTCAAAAAACAGAATATCTATAAATGTTTCTGAGAAATCATATTTGTAGTTTTCAATTACTTCTTTTGCAATAATTGAAGTTGCCGCAAATGATGAATTTTCTTCGCAATTATTAGATACAGTATTTGACTCAGCCGCTATAGTAAGGCTTTCCTTGGGGGTGGAAATCCCTACTATAGACTGATTTAAATTACTTGTTTTGCCGTTTTCAATAACAGCAATGTTGTTGTTTTGGTTATTGCAAGCCGTTAAACCACACTCAGAAACAGCAGCCTTAGTAGGATTTTCTGCCGTGTTCTGTGCATATAGAGTTAACGATATAGGCGAAACCAAAAATATTATATATAAAAAATATTTTTTCGTAGATACCATTATGTCTTGATCTTTATTTGGGCCCGTAAGACGATACATAAATTGTGTCTGGGGACTTAATTAATAAAATTTACGCGAGGGAAATAAAAATCGAAACTATGTCTATTTGCCGCTAGAAGCTGTGATTTTTCCTAATTGTAATCTGAAATCAGGTTTCTTAGGATTGAAGATGTCAATGAATGTTTCTTTGTTATCACTTTGAGAGTAAACATTAAAGAAAACACTGTTTCCATACCAGCTTTCTAAATCTTCATTGTTAGAATTGTACTCTGTAAAGATGTTTCCATTACATAGGTTAAAGTACATTTCTTCAAATTTGATTTTTTTAAGGTTGGCATCATTGATCTCAGTTTTGCTGTCCAATAATACTGCAGGGTTAAATCCAGAGATTACACTTCTTTTCATTTCAAGAGAAGCGCCTTCTGCAACATATACAGCTTCTTTTACTAAACCTGCTTGAATATCAGCTTTAATATTTTCACTGTCGTTAACCATAGTAATATTGCTAGCAACAACTAGCGTTTGTTTTTTAGTAAAGTCTGTTTCACTTTTCTTTTCAAAAGATCTTACCTCCATACAACGAGATCCATCTTTAGTACTTGAGAAGTAAGAAGATCTAACTGCTAGAGAGTTGAAGAAACGGCATTGCGCGCCTTGAGAAAATTTAAAGTCATCGTTAACTGATTTATAAGAAACGAATTTTGTAGCATTTAAGTCACCACCCAAGATTCCGAAAGAATCTCCTCCTGCGTAGCTCACCATAACGTTTTCAAGTACAGTTTTGTTTCCAACTGCAGCAAGTGTCAACGCATTGAAAGTATCTAGACCTTTTACTTTTTTTCCAGCAAACTCAATTCTTACGAATCTTAAAATTCCAGAGTTTGAAGCTACGTTGTCTCCACCGTAAGTAGTCATTGTTGGATCAAGATCTAGGTTATAAGAACCTACATTTCCAAATTTATTAATAGGTGCATCACCAAGGATTACGATTCCACCCCAATCTCCAGCTTTTTTCATGCTGCGGTTTGAAGTAAATACAATTGGATCTGTTTCTAAACCGTCAGCCACTAATTGTGCTCCTTTAGTAATTACTAATGTTCCTTTAGTTTCGAAATCACCAATAATTACAGTTCCTGGCTCAATAGTTAAAACTGCATTGTTTGTAACATATACGTTTCCTTGCAAAACGTAAATATTTCTTTTAAGCAATTTAGTATTAACAGAAATATTTCCTGCCAAAATTTGGTTTGCTTCTCCATAGTCAACTTTATTAGGCTTAAACTCGGTCCAGTTGTTTAACCAATTGGTGTAGCCCATAATTCCTTTCTCTTGTTGAGCATTCATACTCGCCACTGTCAAAAGAACGCAGATTAATTGAGTAATTTTTTTCATGATAAGGGGGTATTACGGTTAATAATAAATTTGGGTATGCGTAAATGAAAAAACTCCTCTCGAGTTTTCCGAAATTTCTCAGAATACTCGAGAATGAGTTCTTTTTTTATTATGTTTCTCAAAAGTGTCCGAATAAATTTTATCCATTTACGTAAACACTTTCAAAAAGGTTTTAAAAAGATAAAACTTTATTACATTTCGTTCAAGTCGTTGAACTCGTGTAATGATTTCAATGTACTTTCGTAGAACAAAATTGCAGCGATTAGATTTCCTTTATCAGAGTAAGGCATCATTTTTCTTTGGAATTCTACAGTTGTATCCAAGAATGTTGATGTACCTACTGCCTGAGCATCTAATATTTTTTTGTGATCACTATCGTCTGGAATACCAAGGTCAGCCATAGTAACCCCAGGTTTTGTAACCAAAGCAATGTAAGGGAGAGTTTTAACTAATACTTTAATACGCTCGATGTATAATTCCAAAAGTTCTCCCTTCTGCATACCACTCAATTCTTTTTGATCATGGTATTTACGGATAAGAGCAGTTGTACTGATAATACTTCTCGGTGCGTTTTTAGCTTGTGCCGAAACAGCCGCAGTAGTTAAGATAAAAAAAGCACTAAATAGAATAATTTTCCCTTTCATAGATTCTTATTTTATAATTGGTTGTTGATAAAAACAAAAATATATAAATTAACTTAATTAACAACTCGAATGGATTTTTTTTTCAAAAAAAAACCTTAAAAAAACCTTAAAAACCAGCGTTATGTCGAGAAAATGTGCGTTTTAACGCGCTTTTTGTTAAAATTGTTAATATTAAAACAGTAAGATATTGACTATAAAAAATAAAAAATTAACTCTTTAAATAATCAAAAAATACCTCCTTTTACCGATTTTCGAAAAAAAATATTAACAAAAACATCTTGATATTTACTCACTTGGACATATTTATTAACAAAATTCTGTCGAAACTGATCTAAAAAAAATCAAAATTACAGTCCATAAATAATCTTACTTCCGAAAATTTTTGACTACACATTTTCTTCTATCTTTGCCCTATGCAATTTTCTCAAATTTTAGGTCAAGATTACATCAAAAGCCACTTGATAAAAAGTGCTGCTTCTGGTAGAATTCCTCACGCACAATTATTCGTTGGTCCAGAAGGAAGCGGTACATTAATAACTGCCATTGCGTACGCTCAATATATTTTGTGCGGCAATACCGGCGATGAAAATTCAAACGGAAACGATTCCTGCAATCTAAAGTTTGATAACATCTCACATCCCGATCTGCATTTTATTTACCCGACTGTCACCACCGAAGATGTAAAAACAAAACCGAAAAGTTTAGATTTTATACAAGACTGGCGCAGTTTTATCCAAGAAATGCCATACGGAGGATTATTCGATTGGTACAAAATTCTAGGGGTTCAAAACAAACAAGGAGAAATTCGTGTTGAAGATGCACAGGAAGTTTTAAAATCGCTTTCGCTAAAATCTTATGAAGGCGGTTACAAAATCATGATTATTTGGATGGCCGACAAAATGAATATTGCTGCTTCCAATAAACTGCTGAAACTTTTAGAAGAACCATCAGACAAAACCATGTTTATTCTGATTTCTGAAAACGAAGAAGATATTATCCAAACCATTCGTTCACGCTGCCAAGTAATCCACTTTAGCGGACTTCCGGAAAAAGTGATCGCTGAAGCTTTGGTTGCTCAAGAAAGTATAGATCCCAATTTAGCTAAGAAAATTGCGCATCAAGCTCAAGGAAATTTTAATAAGGCCTTGCATTTGCTAAAAGAAGACGATGACGATCTTCCTTTTGAGCAATGGTTTGTCAATTGGGTTCGAGCTGCTTTTCGAGCAAAAGGAAATGCCGCTGCAATTCAGGATTTAATTTCGTGGAGCGAGCAGATTGCTGCGCTCGGCCGCGAAAGCCAGAAAAAATTTATTCAATATTGCATCGAAATGTTCCGTCAAGCCCTTATGCTCAATTATCAGGCTCAGAGTTTGGTTTACATCGAACCAAAAGTGGATAAATTTAAACTGGAAAATTTTGCACCGTTTGTCAACGGAAATAATATTCACGAAATATTCAAAGAACTTTCAGATGCGATGTATCACATTGAAAGAAATGGAAATGCAAAAATAATCCTTACCGATTTATCGATCAAATTGACTCGTTTAATTCATAAAAAATAATTCATCAATGAACAATGTTGCCTCAATTTTACTTTTAGCTTTTTTAGCTTTAACTTTTTTACAATCGGGTTACGAAAAAATTTTTTATTGGAAAGATAATGTAGCTTGGCTGAAAGAGCATTTTGCCAAAACTCCATTAAAAAATCAAGTTCCGTTAGCACTAATGCATTTATTAATTTTAGAATTGATTTCTGGAATTTTATGTGTTGTTGGAGCAATTCAATTATTCACAAATAACGGAAGAGAATTCGGTTTTTACGGAGCTATCTTTTCATGCATTTGTTTGCTAATGATGCTTTTCGGACAAAGACTTGCTAAAGATTACGATGGTGCGAGAACCATTGTCATTTATTTTATACCAGCTGTAATGGCTGTTTATTGGTTGAATTAACAACCTCAATTATTAAAAAAATACCACAGATTTCACAGTTTGAAAGGATTAAAAATCGCTGTAGACTGCGGAAAATAAATTTTATTATTCAAAAAAAATGAATCCAAAACATCCTTCAGAATCCTTAACTATTTTAACTGATTTAGTTTTACCGAGCGAAACAAATCCTTTAAACAATCTTTTTGGCGGTGAGTTATTAGCCAGAATGGATCGCGCCGCAAGTATTGCCGCTCGCAGACATTCGCGCCGAATTGTTGTAACGGCTTCTGTAAATCACGTAGCTTTTAACAGAGCTATTTCGCTTGGAAGCGTTGTAACCGTAGAAGCAAAAGTTTCAAGATCTTTCAAAAGTTCGATGGAAGTTTTTATAGATGTCTGGGTAGAAGACCGCGAGTCTGGAAACAGAACCAAAGCCAATGAAGCTATCTATACGTTTGTTGCTGTAGACGACACCGGAAGACCAGTTGAAGTTCCTGCAATTGTACCAGAAACCGAACTAGAAATCCAGCGTTTTGATGCGGCGTTGCGTCGTAAGCAGTTGAGTTTATTACTTGCTGGTAAAATAAAACCATCAGATGCTACAGAATTGAAAGCTTTATTTTTATAGTCCAATTTTGATACAAATTGGAACAATCAAACTTCTAAAAAAGAAGTAATTTTACAAACTGTAAAAATAAAAACCAGAATTAAGAAAGAATTTTCTTAATTTTATCCAATAAGACAAAACTAATAATTTAGATATTTTAGAAAATGAGTTCAGACAAAGAAGCCAAATTAAAAGCACTGCAATTAACGCTTGACAAACTTGACAAAACCTACGGAAAAGGAACCGTAATGAAAATGGGCGACAGAGCCATTGTAGAAGTAGAAACGATTTCTTCTGGCTCATTAGGAGTTGACTTAGCACTTGGTGTAAACGGATATCCTAAAGGAAGAATTATCGAAATTTATGGTCCAGAATCTTCTGGAAAAACTACTTTGACGCTTCACGCGATTGCAGAAGCTCAAAAAGCTGGCGGTATTGCCGCTTTTATCGATGCCGAGCACGCATTTGATAGAAATTATGCTGAAAAATTAAATGTTGATATTGAGAATTTAATTATTTCTCAGCCAGACAACGGAGAGCAAGCTTTAGAAATTGCCGAAAATCTTATCCGTTCTGGAGCTATAGACATTGTTGTAATTGACTCTGTTGCTGCTTTAACTCCAAAAAGTGAAATCGAAGGCGAAATGGGAGATTCAAAAATGGGTCTTCACGCACGTTTGATGTCTCAGGCTTTGAGAAAACTTACTGGAACTATCAGCAAAACAAATTGTACGGTTTTCTTTATCAACCAGCTTCGTGAGAAAATTGGTGTTATGTTCGGAAATCCAGAAACTACAACTGGAGGTAACGCACTTAAATTTTATGCTTCTGTTCGTTTAGATATTCGTCGTTCTGCTCAAATTAAAGATGGTGAAAACGTAATCGGAAACAGAACTAAAGTTAAAATCGTTAAAAACAAAGTGGCACCGCCATTCAAAACTGCCGAATTTGACATTATGTACGGAGAAGGTGTTTCTAAAACTGGTGAAATCTTAGATTTAGCAGTAGAATTTGATATCGTTAAAAAAGCAGGATCTTGGTTTAGCTATGGTGATACAAAATTAGGACAAGGTCGTGATGCTGTTAAAACTTTAATTAAAGATAATCCAGAACTTGCTGAAGAACTGGAAATTAAAATTAAAGAACACATAAAAGAATTGGCAAATGCCTAAAAAATAAGTCAAAAAAAGACGCTTAAAAAGCCGAGTGATGATACAAAAATCACTCGGCTTTTTTATTTTGAAAAAAAATTAAACTTTTCACGCAACCTTTTGATCAAACTTCCATCTGTATAAAAAAGCAGTTTATGATTGGTACTGCCATATATCAATTTGCGGTTTTTTTAGAATTTACGTTGGTTGGTTATTTGAGTAAAAAATCCGTTGGTCTTCAAACTAACGGGTTTTTGTTAAATTTTAAATTCCAACGCAACCTTTTAAATTTTCCTACATCTATAATAATGTGACATTAACTTGAGTTATTAACTAAACTCTTTATTATCAACCATTAATGTTTTTAACCATGAAAGAAAAAATAGAATTGTTGTACAGTAAAAACCGAAGAAAAACCAAATTGAAATTTAAAAAAGTATTGCGTTTTATTTCAGAAAAGATAATTCACAGATAATAACTTTTGAATAAAAATAGGGGGTTTTTAATTCAAAAAAAAGCCGGTAGATCTAATCAATCTACCGGCTTTTTGTATTTTACATAATGTTTTTATGGTTATTTCTGAAAATCAATCAAACCATTGTAAATTAAAGTCCTAACTTGTTCTTTCAATTCTTTTCTGTGATCAATCGTTAATCCTTCAGTTTCTACGAAAGGTAAAATTCGCGCGCGCATTTTTCCTGGACTTCCGCTCATAAACGTATAAGAAAAGCGTTCTTTATTGTCAGGAAAAACAATCGGCACAATCGGAATTTGATGTTCGATAGCCAATCGGAATGCACCGTCCTTAAACTCATCCAATAAAATACTTTCGTCATCTGGAACTCCACCTTCAGGGAAAATGCAAATGCTTAAACCTTGATTTAATCGGTTTTGAGCTCTTTTGAAAACTTCGTTTTTACTTTTAGATGAGCTTCTATCAACTAAAATACAAGTTCGTTTATAGAAAAATCCAAAAAGCGGAATCTTCACAAGTTCCTTTTTTCCAACAAAAACAAACGGATTTTTAATTAAAGCCAGCATAAGCATAATATCAGTCATCGAGGTGTGGTTGGCCACGATCATATAACTTTTGCCTTTAATGAGCTTCTGTTCGCGTTTTACGGTATAATAAAAGCCCATTCCGAAAAGGATAAATTTGGACCAGATTCGAGCCATCTTAAAGAAATACGGATATCCCTTTTCTGAGATAATAGAAATTAATAAAAATGGCAGCATAATTAATATCGGAACCGCCATCAAAACGTAGAACCAAATACGCCAAAGAATCCAAAAAGCAATTTTAAATATTTTCATAGATTCAAATGTAAGAAACCGAAATGAATTTTATAGAGATTTTTTATCCGAGTATACTAGAAATTGTAACGCAAAGGACGCTAAGGATTTTCGCAAAGTTTTTAAAGCGATTTTTTTAGCCGTTGCTTCGCAATAAGTTCGCAAAGCTTAATCAATAAAGTTGTTTGCTACTCTTCTGATACCATTTTTTAAAAGACTTTCATTGAAATTTACCAATAAGCCAAGTTTAAAATTTCCTAGTTTTAAGTAGGTTAATGTTTGTGCCAAATGGTTAACGGTAAGTGATTCCACACTTTTTATCTCAATTAGAAATTTGCTTTCCACAAGCAAATCTATACGGTATCCGCAATCAAACTTAATTTCTTCAAAAATAAATGGCAAAGATCTTTCTTTTTCAACAAGAAGTCCTCGCTGCTTAATTTTATAAAACAAACATTCTTTGTAGACATTCTCTAATAATCCGGGCCCTAGTTTTTTGTGAATTTCAATTGCTAGTCCAATTACAATATTTGATATTTCGTTTTCTGTCATAATTTAAAAAATCAAATTTATAAATATTTTCTTATAATTTACACATAATAATCAATATTAAAAATGTTTAAAGATTCAGCATTTCCATAAAGCTTTGTGAACTTGTTGCGAAGCAACGGCTATAAGAAATATAACTTCTTTTCTTTGCGAAAAATCCTTTGCGTCCTTTGCGTTAAAAAAACATCAATATAAAAGCCTATCAAAAAACTTACACGCCTCTCTCATTATAAAAAATTTGCGGTTAGAAAAAACATTCCGACATTTGCATTTCAGAAAAAAACGAGAATGGCAAAAATACTTACTGGTGTTCAAAGTACAGGAACACCGCATTTAGGAAATTTATTAGGAGCAATTATTCCGGCAATCGAATTATCAAATGATCCAGCAAATGAATCTTATTTGTTTATTGCCGATTTACATTCCATCACTCAAATTAAAGACGGAAAGACTTTAAGAGAAAACACATATAGCACAGCTGCTGCTTGGCTTGCGTGTGGTTTAAATCCTGAGAAAGTTACTTTTTACAGACAGTCTGATGTGGTGCAAACGACAGAATTGACTTGGTATTTGAGCTGTTTTTTTCCATTTCAAAGATTGACATTAGCACATTCTTTCAAAGATAAAGCAGATCGTTTAGACGATGTTAATGCTGGACTTTTTACTTATCCGATGCTGATGGCGGCCGATATTTTATTGTATGATGCTGAATTTGTTCCTGTTGGAAAAGACCAATTGCAGCATTTAGAAATTACCCGTGACGTTGCTGCTCGTTTCAACCATCAAATGGGCGAAACATTTGTTCTTCCTGAGGCAAAAATTCAAGAAAACATTATGCTGATTCCTGGAACAAACGGAGGAAAAATGAGTAAATCTGCTAACAACATCATCAATATTTTCTTGGATGATAAAACTTTGCGCAAGCAAGTTATGAGCATTGAAACGGATAGTACTCCTCTTGAAGATCCAAAAAATCCGGATACTTGTAATGCGTTTGCTATTTATTCTTTGTTAGGAACAGAAGAGCAAATTGCACAAATGAGAGCTAATTATTTAGGCGGAAATTATGGTTATGGTCACGCGAAACAAGCTTTGTTCGAATTGATTACAGAAAAATTCAAAGCAGAAAGAGAAAAATACAATTACTACATCAACAACCTTGAAGAAGTGGACGCTTTATTGAAAAAAGGCGCTTCTAAAGCTTCTGTTATTGCTGATGGAGTTTTAGCAAAAGTTAGAGAAGTTCTTGGATTTCAGAAATAAAAAAGTTCTAGACAAATCGACATATTTAAAAACGCTGATCAAAATTGATTAGCGTTTTTTTTGATTTATAATTATTCTATTCCTAATTAAATTTTGTAACTTCAAGTATATTAATCATTTAAAAACAAAAAGATGAATAAGTACATTGAAGATTATAACGTACCACCGTATTTGTTTCAAGTTCTGAATATCATTTTCGGTTTATTGGCAATTTATATTTTATACCGATTGTACAAGCATTTTAGAAATAAATAAAATAGGATTTTCTGCGTTAAATTGATTCAAAAAGTTTTCCAGGAAGTGGTCTTATAATGCCTTTTAGTTCCATTCCGATCAGAATTCCAGAGAGTTTATAAATTGGAATGTCGCATTCGATTGCAATAATGTCCAATAACTCTTTTCCTTTCTTCTGAAGGAAATCATATACTTTTTGTTCTTCGGGTTCCAATTCTACAAAAAGCTGTTTTTGAATGTTTTTTGGTTTTTCTTTTATATCCCAGTTTAGCATATAAATCAAATCGGCAGCGCTTGTCAATAGATTTGCTTTCTGCGTTTTTATCAAATTATTACAGCCTTGACTGTACTTATCGGTCACTCTTCCCGGCACTGCAAATACGTCTCGATTATAATCGTTGGCCATATTTGCCGTTATTAAAGAACCGCCTTTGTCGGCAGATTCAATGACAATTGTTGCCTCGGTCATTCCGGCGACTATTCGATTTCGACGAACAAATTTCTCTTTATCCGGATTCGAATCGCTCCAGAATTCTGTTATAAAACCGCCGTTTTCTTCCATTTTGGCCATGTACTTTTTATGCGTGCGCGGATAAATCTGATTCAACCCATGAGCTAGAACTCCAACGGTCTGCAGGTTATAATCCATCGCGGCCTGATGCGCCACAATATCAACACCGTAGGCAAATCCGCTGACAATAACTGGATCCAACGGAGCTAAATCTTCTATCAGTTTTCTACAGAAATCGGTACCGTAAGAAGTAATCTGTCTAGTGCCTACAATACTAATTAATTTTTTGTTTTTAAAATCCAGATTCCCAGCCGTAAAAATCAGAATTGGCGCATCAAAACAATGTTTAAGCCGCTCAGGATAACTTTCGTCCTGAAAAAAAGAAACGTCAATAGTATTGTTTTTAATGAAAGAAAGTTCACGATCTGCCTTTTCAAAAATGGTCTTGTCTTTTAGATTCTTCAACAAAGCAGCTCCAATTCCGTCAACTGCAGCCAACTGAGCACTTTTTGCTTTAAAAATCTCTGAAGCCGACCCAAAAGTATGAAGCAGTTTTTTTCCTAAAATATCTCCCACTCCATCAACTTTCAATAAGGCTAATAAATTAAATAATTCCTGATCGGTCATTTCTTTAAAACATTATGTAAAATAGAAAAAATAATTTCACTCATTTGAAGTGGCAAATATCATTAAAACAAAGTAATTTCTTAATAAATTTAAGATTTAATTTTTCCGATTTCGTCAGACCTTCAATAAAAATGAACTTAAATAATTGAAAACGAATTGTCTAAAAATAAATCTCAATTGTTAATAAAAATTGTGAATAAAATTTTGATAACTATAAGCGTTGCATAACTTTGTTGATATGAAAATCGAAGTATATATCTCACAGTTATTGTATCGTTATCAGTGTGTAACGGTTCCAGGATTTGGTGCATTTTTAACAGAAACGCATTCGGCTCAGCTGAATGAAAGCACTAATTCGTTTTTTCCTCCAAAAAAGACTATTTCTTTCAACAGCCGAATCAAAAATAATGATGGACTGTTGGCAAATCATATTGCACAAGCCGAAAAAACATCTTACGGTTTTGCAGTAAGTGCTATTGCGTTTGAAATTTTAAACTGGAAAAAAACACTGGAAGAAGAAGGTGTGATTCTTCTAAAAAATATTGGCGAACTGCGTTTAAACTCTGAAAGCAATATTGTTTTCAAACCAAACGATCATACCAATTACTTGGCAACTTCTTTTGGGTTAAGCCCTTTTGTTTCTCCTATGGTGAAAAAAGAGGTTTTCGAGAAAAAAATCGAAAGGATCGCGGCCAAAGAAAAAGATGCTGTTTTATTGGATGAACATGATGAAGAAACCAAATCTTCAAATCCATTTTTGCGCTATGCTGCCATTCTTGTTTTAGGACTTGGAATTACAGGAAGCATCGGATATCCTTTATATCAAAATCAAATTGACAATCAGACACTTGTTGTAGAACAGGCAGTTCAGAAAAAAGTACAGAACAAAATTCAAGAAGCTACTTTTTTTATCAAAAGTCCGCTTCCTGCTGTAACTCTTTCTGTTGATTCTGCAGCAGTCGAAACTGTTGAACCAACAATGCCTTATCATATTATGGCGGGCGCTTTTAGAAGTGAGCAAAATGCAAGAAAGGCTTATAACCAACTGATAAAAGATGGTTTCAAAGCTAGAATGCTAAAAGAAAACAAACACGGATTGTTTCCTGTTTTGTACGGAAGTTATGCCACAATGAAAGAAGCGGAACAAGCACAAAAAGAAATACAAAAAGGCGAAAATCCTCAAGCTTGGATTCTGGTCGAAAACCTATAAATCTCAAAAAGTCCCGTTCTTCTGAACGGGATTTTTTTTGGCTTATTCTATTCATAAAATGACTTTCTGTTCTCTTTTGTGCAAAATTCCACTTCTACTTTTGCTCAAAAAATTTAAATCATGAAGTACATTTTAAAACTTGCTTTAGTTATAGCAATTGCTCTAAATTCTAATACTTTCTTTGCTCAACAAAATACTACTGAACAAGAGCAGCAATATGCGATCAAAAAAACAACCGACGAGTCAAAAAGAACGATCAATGATCGCAACAGAAAACTTGGAGACGAACAGAATAAACTCAAAAAAGAGCAGAAAAAATTAGACAAACAGCAGAAGGAACTTCAAAACTCCCAAAAAGATCTTCAGAATACCAATAAAAAAATTGAGAAGTTAGAAGCAGACAATCAAAAACTTAGAAATAAAATAAATACGACTTCGGTTTCTGATGAAGCTTTGCAAAAACAAGAAGTAAAAATAAAACAGCAGGAATTAGAAATTCAAAAATTAAAATTGAAGAAAATTCAACAGCAAAAGAAGTTAGAAGAACTTAATGCTTCGGTATAATTCAAAACAAAAAGCCAGATTCTTTTGAATCTGGCTTTTTGTTTATCGTGAAACAATTTTTGCATTCTGTTCCAAAATTGTTTTATCATTTTGCGTTATAATCAATTGAGCTGGAGGCGAGTTATCTTCTCCCAAAACAATAAAATGACATTCATAAACATAGTTGCCTTTTTTAAATTCGTAATGATGATTTCCTCCTGTTCCGTCTGCGAAGAAAACTCCATTTTCAATTATTAAATCTGGAGTATCGGTCATTTTCTTTTTGATTGACCATGAAGCGTAACGATAATTATCATTTCCCAAATCATCAATTCTAATTCTGAACTTTGAGGTTTCGAGAATAGCAATAGGTTTTTTGAAATTTGAAATCGAAGAATTGACATTTTTTTTCTGTGCTGCAATTAAGGAATTCTTCTGTTTCTTCTCGGCATCTGACTGGTAATTGATACTGATAATTTTTCCGTTTGTATCAATCCAAAGATCGCCTTGATATAACATAATTCCGCGCCATCCCACTTCTGACCAGTCTTTTGCCGGATTAGATTTGACGATTTTGTCAATCAAAGTCTTATCAAAAATTTCGTTATATCTTTTTAAAAATTCCGTCTTATTCCTAATCGACGGAATTGGATTTTCGCGATTTAGCGGAAAAGTGATTCGTGCCGCAACCGCATTTTTATTATTATTTTTTACTTCAGAAATAAACGTTGAAATAAACTTTTGATATTCTGGTTTCAGTTCCTGACTTTGTACAAACTGCGAACAGACCATCAGAAAAAAGAAAAAAAGTGCTTTACATTTCATAGCTAAATTTTTAAGAATCAAAATCATACATCAAATTTAATAAAAATGCAATCACAAAATTTTACAAAATTATGGTTCGAATTATCACATTTCCGCTTGTTTCACGTAGGACTGAGAAAGACCGTTCTCAAAAAATTAATTAATACTTGCCTTGAACATTTTTAGTTCATCCCAAGTAAATTCATCTCCATGTTTTTCTTTCAACGGACTCAAAGATTCTTCTTGATAAAATTCAAAAGCCTCGCGAAGGGCCAAAATTTTATCGTAAGGCAAAACATCGTTAATATCCACTTTTTTTACCTGAATCAATTTTATCAAATGCGTTTCTATAGTCTGAACAGTTAGTTTGCGCATTCTTGCAATATCTTCAATCGAATGTTTCTCAAGCCACAGATCATGTGTTTCTTCAACTGTCGTTTTTTTAGCCGTTTTAAGCTCGCTTTTTTCCGCTTTAGCTGATTTGTATCGCACAACAGGCTCTTCTGCTCTAAAAATGTCTGTATTTGTCGTCTGAAGCTCTCCGCGAATTCTTTCCGCTTTGTTGATTTTGTAATTTTTAATATTTGGCGACGACAGCTTTTCTTTGCTGATCGCTTCGCCAGCAACCACAACTTCGATCAATAATTTCGCTTTCATCAATCGTAAAACTGCTTTTGTTTGCAGATCTTCCAGAAAATTCAATTCTTCGTAAAACTCTTTTACTTTTTTAAATTTTTGAATTTCAGCCATTTTATAAATTAAATCATCCACCAATTTGTCCATTGGCTTGAAGAAATAATCGTAGGCCGCTTCTACCCTTTCTTTCACAAAAAGTAGATCGACCGTTTCTTTGCTGAAGATTTTGTTGAGCTGAATGATGAATTTCTGTGAAGGTTCGGCAAGCTGCTCAATCGTGTCCAAACGTTTGTGCGCCCAAACTGCGTGTTTTGTTTTTTCGGAACCAGCCGCATTTTCGTTGTAACTAAAACGATGATTGCGCCATTCTTGTGCTAAATCGTTCCAATTAAAACTGTTTATCAAATAGTTATGAATAAAATTCTTGGTTTCGAAGTGAAGCGAATTTTTTAAAGTTTCTTCGGTTGCTCGGTTCAAAGCGTAATCCATCACATCTTGATCGTTGGAAATGCCATTCATTTGCATCGGAGAAAGCAAAATAAGCCCGTTTAACGAACGCAAACGTGAAAGTGCTACATAGGCCTGCCCGGGCAGAAAAACTTGAGATACGTCGAGCGCTGCTTTGTCAAAAGTTAAACCTTGGCTTTTGTGCACTGTAATCGCCCAAGCCAACTTGATCGGATAATGGGCAAAAGTTCCCAAAACTTCTTCTTCGATATCTTTGGTTTGTTCGTTGACTTTGTAGCGAATATTTTTCCATTCGTACTTTTCGACTTCGAGCGTCATGTTCTCTTCTGGAAAATGAACAAAGATTTCTTCGTCAGACAAAGATTTGATTACGCCCATTTTTCCGTTGAAATATCTTTTTTCAAAAGACAAATCATTTTTAACAAACATAATCTGCGCGCCGACTTTCAATTTCAGTTCTTCTTCAACAGGAAAGATCTTTTCTGGAAAATCTCCAACCACAAATGGTGTATAAACGTATTCTTTACCATCTAAATCATTGATTGACTGTGAGTTGATAGAATCTGCTTTGGCATTGTGTGTTGTCAGCGTGATATAGCCTTTGTTCTCTTTGAAGTCAAAATCTGGCTTAACATACTGATTTAGAACAGCTATGTCTTCTGGAGTAATTTGATTATTTCGAAGATTGTTCAAAACCGAAATAAACGTATCATCGGTCTGGCGATAGATTTTTGACAATTCGATATAAATCGGCGGATAGGTTTGCAGGACATGAGAATGGAAAAAGAATTTTCCTCGGTAATAGTTTTTCAGTGTTCGCCATTCTTCATCTCGAATTACTGGCGGAAGCTGTAACAAATCTCCAATAAACAAAACCTGAACTCCACCAAAAGGCTGTGTATTTCTACGAACCGTCTGCATCATAAAATCGACAGCATCTAGCAAATCGGCGCGCATCATACTCACTTCATCAATAACCAGAAGCTCCATGTTTTTGATTACATTTCGCTTGACGTTATTCATTTTGAAATGACGGCGCAGTGTCTCTTTGTTTTCAAACTTTACCGTTTCTGTAAATTGCGCGCTCGCATCGTACGACGGAATAAACGCAGAAAACGGAAGCTGGAACATGGAATGAATCGTTACTCCGCCCGCATTCAAAGCCGCGATACCAGTTGGCGCAACAACTACAGTATTCTTGTGGGTCGTCGCAATAATTTCGCGCAAAAGCGTAGTTTTTCCTGTTCCTGCTTTTCCGGTTAGAAAAATAGATTTTTGAGTCTGATTGATGAATTGTAAAGTGTAAGCTGCCGCTTCTGAAACGTTCTGCATTTTGCCTGTATTGAAAAATAAAATTACCGCATTTCTATAAAAAGAAAAAACCTAAATCTTTAGTGGATTTAGGTTTTCAGTAATTTAGTTAGTTTGGTAGTGTTATTTTTTAGCTTCGCCTTCTTTTGTTTCAGCTGCTGGTTTAGCATCTGCTTTTGGTGACGCTTTGTATTTATCGTTTAATTCTTTGATGATTTCTTTTGTGATATCATATTTGTCTTCAGCATACAAAACTGTTGCAGCATCTCCTGTTCCGTAGATGTAAGAGTAACCGTTTTTCTTTCCGTACTCTTTGATGAATTTTTTAACTCCACTAACAAGAGAATCCATTTCTACACCACTTTCTTGTTGTAATTGTTGTGCTAATGCTTGTTGTGCATAACCTAATTGCTGCTCTCTTTTTTGCAACTCAGCACCTCTTTGCTGTGCCCAAGCTTGACCGTTTGCTTGTGCCTGGCTTTGAAAATTAGCAGCGTCTTGTTTAAAACGTGAAATCTCAGCTTGTAATTGTCTACCTTTTTCTTCCGCTTGAGCTTTGTACTTTGCCTCTAAATCTTTTGCCTCAGTGTATTCTTTCATCAAAACCGAAGTATCCACGTAAGCTGTTTTTACTTCCTTTACCTCTGCTGTTTTGTTACAAGAAACTGCGAAAACTGAAAGTGCGATAATAACTAATGCTTTTTTCATTTTTTTTAAATTCTATTTTTTAAGTATTGAAGACAAAAATATAAAAAAATCAATAGCATCAGCATAAAGTTTAAAAAATGCTCAAATTTTATGATATTGTTTTTATTTATAGAAAAAATAATAGCAATAATTCAACTTTATAGCATAAATACGGCCATTTTTTTTGACATTTTTTAAAATAAAAAAGCTATTTCTCAAGTGTTTTGAAGAAATAGCTTTTTGCTGATTTTTTAGGTTTTATTTATTCTTTAAAACATAAATATGCGATGAATATTCTTTTGTGTTTTTGGCTTTCCAATTTGATTTTAAACCAACGAAAAAAGCTTTGATATAATTCATTTTTCCTGTTTTGTATTTTTCGGATAAAAGACTCACATAAAACGAATCGAACTTCATTGGAAGTATTTTTTCTAATTTCATATCTACTCTTTCAAAAAGCAATTGAATAGATTTTTTTGAAAAATGCCAAAAGTGAATTGGCACATCATAAGCTGCCCAAAAAGTTCCGTAATGTTGCGCATCAAAAGATTTATGGTTTGGAACCGCAACAATTAAAGTTCCAGTTGGTTTTAATAAACGCTTTAATTCTGCAATTTGTGATTCTAAATTTGGAACGTGTTCTAATACGTGCCACATTGTAATTACATCAAAAGAATTATTTTCTAAAGTGCTTGTTTCTTCTACAAAAGAAATTCCTTTCTGCTTTGCAATATCTTTTGCCCGATCGCTGGGTTCTACCCCAACGGTTTGCCAACCATCATTTTTTGCTGTCAAAAGAAAATCTCCTGTTCCAGCACCAATATCCAAAATTTTACCTTTTTGCGCTTGTTGGCTATTTATTAAATTCAATTTATTTTGAAGTGCAATATTTTTTACAAAGTGGTATGCTTTTTCAAATAACGAACGTTTGTTGTCTGTATGCGAAATATAATCTTCGCTTTCGTAATATCTTCCTAAATTTTGAAGTTCAGGTTGTGGAGAAGTAATTAGCATATCTAACTCTTCATCTTGATATAATTCAAAAATTTCTTTTGAAACAGAATGGTCTTTTACTGTAAGAAAGTGTTTTTTATTTAAAACGTTCATTTTTTAAATTTATAGATATTGGGTTTAATTTATAGCAAATCCTAAAAGCGAAATTCTATCGCTTTTAGGATTTTTATTTTAGTTTATTTTTTAATCTTTTTCAAAAATATGATAACTCAACTTTATTGCAATCTTCTGATAGCTTTCAAAAACAGTTTTATTTGCTTTACAATTCAGTTTATCAAATTTAAAAAACAATTAAAAATGATATTTATTTTTATAAAATCATTTCAATTTTAAGAAAAGGTTTCACGTGGAACAAGAATATTTTAGATTCAAAATTCAGATTTTATAGTTTCACGTGGAACACTTGCATTTTAAATCTAAAATCTAACTCAGAAAATTACCTTCCCATATAAATCAAAAGCACGGAAATATCACTTGGTGATACTCCGCTTATTCTTGAAGCTTGAGAAATGGTTACAGGACGAATCTTGCTTAATTTCTGTTTTGCTTCAATCGACATTGATTTAATTTTATCGTAATCGAAATTTTCTGGAATCTTTACTTCTTCTAAACGATTTAGTTTATCTGCATTATTTCTTTCTTTTTCGATATAACCAGAATATTTTACTTGGATTACGGCTTGTTCTACAATTTCTTCGTCCAAATCATTTTCTTTGATATATTCTGAAACCTTTTCAAATTTCAACATATCTTCTAATTCGATTTGTGGACGAGAAAAAATCTTGAACATTTTATCTCCTTGCGAAATCGGCGCAGATTCTTTCGATTCTAAAATCGGATTGGTTTCTGCAACACTTACGCTCGTCTCTCTAAAGAACGAAACCATCTTTTCAGACTCGTTTAATTTTCTTTCCATTCTGCGTAAACGATCTTCAGAAGCTAAACCAATTTCATATGACATTGGAGTCAATCTAAAATCGGCATTATCTTGACGCAACAAAGTTCTATACTCTGCTCTTGATGTAAACATACGATATGGTTCTTCTGTTCCTTTCGTAATTAAATCATCAATTAAAACTCCGATATACGCTTCATCACGTTTTAAAATCAGTGGCTCTTTTTCGTGCACTTTCAAGTGTGCATTTATTCCGGCCATCAAACCTTGAGAAGCTGCTTCTTCGTATCCTGTTGTTCCGTTAATTTGTCCAGCAAAATATAAACCTTCAACCAACTTCGTTTCCAAAGTATGTTTCAATTGAGTTGGAGGAAAGAAATCATATTCGATTGCATAACCTGGACGAAAGAATTTTACTTTCTCAAATCCAGCAACAGAACTCAAAGCTTTAAATTGAATATCTTCTGGAAGTGAAGTTGAAAATCCGTTTACGTAAACTTCGCAAGTATTCCATCCTTCTGGCTCCACAAATAATTGATGACGTTCTTTATCTGCAAAACGATTAATTTTATCTTCGATAGAAGGGCAATATCTGGGACCTAAACTTTTGATTCTTCCGTTGAACATTGGTGAACGATCGAAACCTTCTCTCAAAATATCATGAACATCCAACGAAGTATACGTCATGAAACAAGAACGCTGATGCGTTAATGGAGTTGTCAAATCTGAATATGAAAACTTATCTGGTTTTGCATCTCCTTTTTCTTCGTTCATTTTAGAATAATCCAAAGAACGTCCATCTACACGAGGAGGCGTTCCTGTTTTCATTCTTCCTGCTTCAAAACCCGCTTTGATCAAATCTTCGGTAATTCCAGTTGCAGCACTTTCTCCTGCTCTTCCTCCACCGAATTGTTTTTCTCCGATATGAATCAAACCATTCAAAAAAGTACCATTCGTTAAAACGACAGACTTCGCTTTGATTTCTACACCAAGCGAAGTTCTAATTCCTTTTATTTTTCCGTCTTCAATAATTAACCCTTTTACCATCTCTTGATAAAAATCAAGATTTGGAGTTTTCTCCAACATCATTCTCCATTCTTCTGCAAAACGCATTCTGTCGCTTTGAACTCTTGGAGACCACATTGCAGGTCCTTTCGATTTATTCAACATCTTAAATTGAATTGCCGTGCGATCGGAAACAATTCCCGAATATCCACCGAGCGCATCAATTTCGCGAACGATCTGTCCTTTTGCAATTCCACCCATCGCAGGATTGCAAGACATCTGTGCTATGTTTTGCAAACTCATTGTAACCAATAAAGTTTTTGATCCCAAATTTGCAGCCGCAGCCGCAGCTTCAGAACCAGCATGGCCTGCACCAACCACAATAACATCGTATTCTTCTAAAAACATTTTGTTTTATTATTCTCCAAAAACCGCTAAAGCGGTTTCTAGAATTACATTTTATTTTCTTTGTTCCACGTGGAACGTGTATTTTTTAATCTTCAATATTAAAATTCTAAATTCCAAAATTAGAATCTTCAAACTGTAAATCTTCAAACTGTAATCTTCAAATCCAAACGTTCCACGTGAAACATCTTTATATCAAAACCAAAAAACCCCAAACAGAACTTCCAAACAGAACTTCCAAACAGAACTTCCAAATAGAACTTCCAAATAGAACTTCCAAATAGAACTTCCAAATAGAACTTCCAAATAGAACTTCCAAATAGAACTTTCAAATAGAACTTTCAAATAGAACTTTTAAATAGAACTTTTAATAGAACTTTCAAACAAAACTTTCAAACAGAACTTTCAATAGAACTTTCAATAGAACTTTCAATAGAACTTTCAATAGAACTTTCAATAGAACTTTCAATAGAACTTTCAATAGAACTCTCAAACAGAACTTCTAAAATCATGTTCCACGTGAAACACTATTCATCTTTTCTAAATATCAGATTTAAATATCGTTCCACGTGGAACGATTTATATCAAAGAATCACTTCTCTTTTACAACGTTCCACGTGGAACGTTTATATTATTCTGAATCAAAAATGTTTCACGTGGAACATTTTAAAAACCAAATCTTAAAACGTTTCACATGGAACATAATTTTAAAGAAGTTTAATTACTGTTCCACGTGAAACATCTTCATCTTTTCCTCTTCCTTTGCTCTCATTAATTGAGCATCTTTATCAGATTTATCTTTGTACCCGCAGTAGTGAAGTATACCGTGTGAGAGCACTCTCTTAAGCTCTTCAGCAAATGAAACATTAAAGTCTTTAGCATTGTCTGCAACACGCTCTACAGAAACAAAAATATCTCCATTTAACTCGTTACCAACAGTATAATCAAAACTGATAATATCAGTAAGCGTATCATGATCTAGATATTCAACGTTAATCTTATGAAGATATTCATCGTCACAAAATATATAATTGATTTCTCCTTCAGTCTTATTCTCAGAAACAATTACAGCACTTAGCCAATCGCTAAAAGCCTGCTCGTCTCCTAAAGTAAAATCTGTTTCGTAATTAAAATTTATCATTTTATATTAAAGTATTCTTGAACTTTTTGATTAAAATTCGAGCGCAAAGGTAGTGATTGTCTGTTTAATATCTCTACACTGTTTAAATATTCCAATAATAAACTTGGTAAAGCATTTGAACGATTAGTAAATTCAGCCTTATTGGTTTCAGATTGTCTTTGTGTATCTTGTCCTTGTTGCTGAACCGCGTTGTTTAATTTCCATAATTCTTGTTGAATATTTAAAATACGTTGCAAGTTCTCATTCTTAAAACCTTTATTTAAAATCTGTTTTTCAGATTGCTTCATCTGGTCTATTACAGATTTCCCTTGAGAGTCCAAACCTTTCTTTGCTAATTCTTTTTGCAATGCTTCACGAAGTTTAACTTGCTCTTTGTAAATCTCCATAATAGCCTCTGCATCTCCTTCCCCATCTTCACCTTCTTTTCCATCCTTTCCATCTTTACCATTACCAGAACCTTGGTTACCTTGTCCGCTTTTTCCTTTTCCATCTTTGCCTTGGCCTTCTTTTCCATTGCCATCTTTACCTTGTCCCTGACCTTGTTTACCTTCTCCACTTTGTCCTTGTTGCCCTTCTCCAGGTTTACTTCCAGGCTTCATTCCTTCTTTCATTTTATCAGCAAGACCTTTTTGCTTTTGTATAATATCTGGCAATTGCATTCCTTGTCCGTCTCCTGGTTTAGGTTTTCCAGCTCCCGGTTTAGGCATAGACATTTGCATATTATTCAACAAATCACTTAAGAAATCGGCTAACTTATTGGCAGATGAAACTGCATATTGCTGGTGTGAAACTCCTCTCGGAATCTGAACATCAGTTAAGGTTTCAATAGCCTTGTCCATGTTGTATTGTACATTACCAATTTCTTTTGTTACATCTTCTGCAACCTTTGGGTTACGTAATGAAAGTGCAAACAAGCTATCATCAACATGTCTAAACTGTTGTTTTAAATTCTGCTGAATCTTGATATTTTTTGTGAATGTAGAAGAACCTAATTTCATTGCTTTGAACTGTTTCATCACATCTTCTTGTGACAAAGAATATGCTAAAAGATTATCCAGAATCTGACGAAGCATTGCTACATCTTCTTCCAATTGTTCTTGCTCGCCACCTTCCATTTCGCTCTGCATTTCCTGAGCCATGTTCTTCATTTTCTTGGCAGCACTTTTCTGTTTTGGTTTGGCTCCAGAAGTATTCTTTTTACTCAATTCCTCAGAAGCTTTTTGAAGATCATTATCTACATCTTTCTCTTTAGAAGCATCAGAAGGAATATCTAAAGGTTTCTTTAAAGTCTTATTTTCTTCTTTCAAATCTTTTAAATCTTCCTGAATCTTATCAAAAGATTTATTGATTTCATCTTGCTTTTCTTTTGTATTTTCTTTCTCTTTATTTGATAACTGTTCCTGTTGTTCTGACAGTTTGTTTAGTTTCTCAGCAACTTGTTCTGCTTTCTTAGAAACATAAAAACGCTTCGTCAGCTCAACTAATTGTTCTAGATTACGAGATTGGTTTTTACTGATTTGTTTGAACTTTTCCATTTTATCAAACAGATCTTCGCTGTTTAATTTATCATTTAAGTTCTTCAATTCATCTAATAATTTCTGATTCTTTTCCAAATCTTTCTGTGCATTATCTAAACGCTTTTGTAAATCTTCAGCGGTTTTATCTTTCTTATCGTCTTTGAATTTATCCAAATTCTGATTCATTTTCTCAGAGAATTGTTTCATCATTTCGTCTTGCTGTTTCTGACGTTTGATAAAATCATTGATCTTCTGCTGATCTTTAAACTCTAGATTATCTTTTTCTTTCCCTGTATTTTGAAGCTTATCCATTTCAGAAATCTGCTTGGTTTGATTCTTCAAAGATTTAGATAAACTATTGATGTTATTATTTTGCTGCTGTAATTCTTGGTCCTGAATTTCATCTGTTGTAGCTACGCGATCTGAAAACGTAGAAGACTTTGTACTCTTAAATCCGTGTGGTGCATCGTTATCAAAAACCTCAAAATAGTATTCGTAAGATACTCCTTCTTCAACTGGAAGATTGCTTGGAAAATTAAAAACAAACTGATCGAATACACCTGACTTGACATTGATATTTCCACGTTTAGCAGACTGTGGTTTGTTACGTTCGTAGTACACAATCTGTAATCTTGAAAGTCCATAATCGTCTCCTACTCTTCCTAGAATATAGTTCTTATCTAGCTTCAAACTGTCTGGCGCAGGCCCAACATTGATGGTTGGAAACTGATCTTTAATAACAGAAAGCTGATAATCTAGTTTTTCGTAGTTTTTAACCTTAAAATTAGATGTAAGTATTTGATATTCGGTATTTTGACTAATATTTTTAGCCAATTTAAACTCATTTTCTGCCTTATTGAACTTCAAAACTTCATTTTCTCTTTTCCACACTACTTCTTGTGTAGATTTGGTGTTCATTCTCCAAGTGACAGTCGTTCCTTCAGGTATAATTGCATTTCCAGTTCCTTGAATTGTCTCTGATTTTTTCTTTAGGTAAGAAGGAAAATTCAAAACCATTTCGAAGTTTGCAATAGACGGAACAGTGATTACTGTCAATTCATAATCTTCCGAAACTACATTATTTCCTTCAAAAGAAAACTGGATATTCTCTGTTGGTTTTTCAACTTTAAATTCAAACTTTCCAGGTTGAGAAGATTCCATAAAATAGCTTTCGTCACCAACATGAATCATCACATTTTCTGGAACAATGTTTCCAACAGATTCCATTTTGATAACGAAATCTCTATTTTGTTCTGCTTGTAAACTAGAATTTAGAACTACAAATTTGAAAGGAGCTGGAGGTAAAAATGCAGAATTGAAATGCACTACTCTATTCAAACTTTGAGAAATTACATTGCTATTTCCAGAAATATAAAACACTGCAAAAAGTAAAATTGGAACTAAAGCCAATGGCAAATATTTTTTGTTCGCTTTAAAATTGATTGCATTTCCAAAAGGAATTGGTTGCAGAGAATTTGCTTTTTGTTCTATCGAAGCCAAAACTAACTCAGAACTTTCAGCATTATTTTCTGAAGACAATTGTAAAAAGTTCGTCAGCTTATCACTCACTTCTGTGAAATGATTTCCAATAATTTTAGAAGCTTGGGTATAATCAATTCCTTTTTGAAGTTTGAATAATTTGAATAATGGAAATACAATTAAACGAATTAAAAGGAAAACTTCAACAGCAATAAATACCCAAAATAAAAACGTTCTTCCTAATGGTTTTAACCAAAGAAAGTATTCTACAAAAAGCGTAAACAAGAAATACAAAAGTCCGAATCCAGTAAAAAGTAAGATCCCTTTTATCAATTCGTTGGTATAATATTTCTTAATGAAAGCCTCTAGCTTTTGATATATCGCAGATGATGTTTTCAAAATAAATCTATTTTAATTATAACCTATAAAAGTAGTAATTATTGAGATTCAAATTCCAAAAAATAAATTCCAAATTCCAACTGCAATGCAAGCTTGGAATTTGGAATTTTAAAAAATTTGGAATTTAAGTAATGTTGTATCTTTGCATCAAAATATAAACAAAATGTCAAAGCAAGTTCGTGTGCGTTTTGCACCAAGTCCGACTGGACCATTACATATTGGCGGAGTGCGTACTGCCCTATTTAATTATTTATTTGCCAAAAAACATAACGGTGTTTTTTATCTGAGAATTGAAGATACAGATCAGACCCGTTTTGTTCCAGGAGCTGAAGCTTACATTATGGAAGCTTTGGAATGGTTAGGAATTGCTCCTGAAGAAACAGTTGGAAAAAATGAAAAATTTGGTCCGTACAGACAAAGCGAACGTAAAGATTTATACCAACAATATGCCGATCAATTAATAAATTCGGGTTGGGCATATTATGCTTTTGATACTCCGGAAGCTTTGGATGCTCATAGAAAACAGCATGAAGCAGAAGGAAAAACATTTATTTACAATCATCATAATCGTGAAAAACTAGATACTTCTTTAGTAATTTCTGCAGAAGAAACGGCTAAGAGAATTGCAAATGGTGAACATTATGTTATTCGTTTTAAAACTCCAGTTGATGAAACTTTGCATTTGAAAGATATTATTCGTGGCGATGTTAAGTTCGAAACGAATCTTTTGGATGATAAAGTTCTTTTCAAAAGTGACGGAATGCCAACTTATCATTTGGCTAATATTGTTGATGATCATTTAATGGAAACTTCACATGTAATTCGTGGAGAAGAATGGTTGCCTTCTATGCCACTTCACGTTTTATTATACAGAGCTTTTAATTGGGAAGCTCCAGAATTTGCACATTTACCTTTGATTTTGAAACCAATTGGAAATGGTAAATTATCAAAAAGAGATGGAGACAAAATGGGATTCCCAGTATTTCCTTTAGAATGGAAAACAGAAGAAGGCATTTCATCTGGTTATAGAGAAAAAGGATTTTTCCCAGAAGCAGTTGTAAACTTCCTTGCTTTACTTGGATGGAATGATGGAACTGATAAAGAAATTTATTCTCTAGAAGAATTGGCTGCATCTTTTGACTTGAGCAGAGTTCACAAAGCTGGAGCAAAATTTGATCCTGAAAAAAATAAATGGTTTAACCACCAATATTTAATAAAACAAAATGATGCAGATTTAGCAAAAGACTTCACTCCTATTTTAGTAAAAAAAGGTGTTGCCATTTCTAAATATGATATTACAAGAATTGTTTCTTTGATTAAAGAAAGAGCCAATTTTGTTTCTGATTTTTGGGATTTAACAGATTTCTTTTTCCAAGCACCAACAGCTTACGATGAAAAAGCAAGCAAAAATTGGAAGGAAGAAACACCAGCTTTAATGCAAGAATTGATTTCGACTCTTGAATATATTGATGGTTTTGATTCTGCTAATATCGAAGCCATCGTAAAAGATTGGTTAACTAAAAATGAAATCGGAATGGGGAAAGTGATGCAACCTTTCCGTCTTAGTTTGGTTGGAGCTTTAAAAGGTCCTCACCTATTTGACATTGTAGAAATCATTGGAAAAAAAGAAACTATTTCTAGAATTCAGAAAGCGATTTCAATTTTATAAAGAAATTTTACCATTAAGATATTAAGATAATTAAGCTTGACTTGATGGTAAAAATTGAGAAAGTTTTTTTAAGATCATAAAGCTTAATTGTCTTGACAAAGATTGTCTTAATTACCTTAATGCCTTAATGGTTCAAAAAAAAATCAAACGCTAAGTAACATCTCAAAAATGTTCTTAGCGTTTTTTTAATGTTTAATAATTTTCATTTAGAAGAATTTTCGTAATTTACCAGAATCATAAACATAAATTAAATAACCATGGGTACAGGATTAATTATCTTTTTAGTATTGGCATTCTTCATTTTTATGTCGTCTTTCTTTACTGTAAAACAACAAACTTCAGTTGTTATCGAACGATTTGGAAAATTTCAAAGTGTTAGAAATTCAGGATTACAATTAAAAATTCCGATTGTTGATAGATTGGCCGGACGTGTAAATCTTAAAATTCAGCAGCTGGATGTTATCATCGAAACTAAAACTAGAGACAACGTTTTTATCAAAATGAAAGTTTCAGTTCAGTTTAAAGTGATTCAAGAAAAAGTATACGAAGCATTTTATAAACTAGAATATCCACACGATCAGATTACTTCTTATGTATTTGATGTTGTTCGTGCCGAAGTTCCGAAACTAAAATTGGATGACGTATTTGAAAGAAAAGATGATATCGCAGTTGCAGTAAAACGTGAATTGAACGAAGCAATGTCTACTTACGGATACGATATCATCAATACTTTGGTTACTGATATTGATCCAGATATCCAGGTAAAAAATGCAATGAACAGAATCAACGCTGCTGATAGAGAAAAAACAGCTGCAGAATTTGAAGCTGAAAGTTCTAGAATTAGAATCGTTGCAAAAGCAAAAGCCGAAGCTGAAAGTAAACGTTTGCAAGGACAAGGTATTGCAGATCAACGTCGTGAAATTGCAAGAGGTCTTGTAGAAAGTGTTGAAGTTTTGAACAATGTGGGTATTAATTCTCAAGAAGCTTCTGCCCTAATTGTAGTAACTCAACATTATGATACTTTACAATCTATTGGATCTGATACAAACTCTAACTTGATTCTTCTTCCAAATTCTCCACAAGCTGGAAGCGATATGCTAAATAATATGGTTGCTTCGTTTACAGCTTCTAACCAAGTTGGAGAAATGATGAAAAAGAATACTCCTAAAAAAGTAGAAAAACATAAACCAACTCAACAGCAATCTGGTTATGAAGATGACACTCAACCAGAAGTTCAATAATAATTGAAATAAAAAAAGAGGCTTAATTGCCTCTTTTTTTATTCATAAACCAATTGATAACAAATGGTAAAAGCGATTGTAAAATTTCTGGAAATGATTTTTTGACATAACCTGTATAAGATGAAATAAAACCATTTACCATATTTTGCGGTGTGATGCTTTCTTTAGTTTTCTGAAAACTCAAAACCAATTTCTGATAATTGATTTCTTTTTCGAGTTTTAGAATTTCCAGATCCCTTTCAATCTCAGCATACGAAGAGTATTTTTTTCTTTCCATAAATTAATCATTAAAAAAGATTTCTGAAAATTTTTCTAAAATTGGTCCCTCCACCATCTTATCTTTTATAAAGAAAAGTAAAACAGTTATAACCAAATAGATTCCTCCTACTGTTAAAAAACCGAGAGCATTACTTTCAAACAAAGAACCAAAAGCATAAGCTGCAGCAAAAGATCCAAAAATTAAGACCATACTAAAACACAACAAAATCAAAGTAAACTTAAAAATCAGAGTTGTAGATTTCATTGCAACCTTAAAGCCCCAAAGTTTGTAATACGCTAAATGGCTTTCAATATATTCTTTAGCCTGATCCTGAACTTTTTCAGTGTTTTCTTTTAATTCTTCAAAAGCCATAATTAAAATTTTAAATAAAAAAAAAGCACAAACTATCTTATAAAAATAAGCCAGTATTGTGCTTTATAAAAATATTATTTCTGAAGTTTAGCGTTCTGTGCTTTTAATTCAGCAAGTTTAGTTTCTAAAAAAGTAATTACTTCTTCTGTTTTGTGACTAACATTTGATAATAAATCATTTAAAGTTCCATCCAGGTTTTTTGTTGCGCCAGTAAATTTTTCACGCAGAACTTCAGAACTTGCATCAAACGAATCTTTTAGATTATGTTTGGCGTCATCAATTCCTTCTTTTAATTTAGCTCTGGTTTTTGATCCTTTATCTGGAGCAAATAAAATCCCGATCGCTGCTCCTGCCGCTGCCGCTGCTAAAATTGCCGCTGCTGTATTTAAATTTTTAGACATGATAGTTACAATTTAAAATTATTAATAAAGATACTCTTTTTTAAACTGATAAAACTTTGATTAATTGTAATTTACAAAAATTTAACAGTATTATTAATACACATAACCTACAGCTTCGTATTTGCCATCTCCCTTATCAACAATGCTAACAAAAGGATAACCATTTGAAGCCGATTTAGTTTTGATTCTCATAGCAGTTTGGTTCTGATTTGCAATTGGCGGTTCGCCTTTTGTCCTAGTCGAGACCCCAGTAAAACTAGCAGCTTGTTTCAGCCCTATTGTTTTTTCTTGTGGTAAAACAGTAACCATTTTGTAATCGTCTTTTGAATCTACTACTATTTTATCAGAAACTTTCTGAGTTTGTTTTGTTTGTTTGTTAGTAATTGATGAAACGGCGTGTTTACTAATTTTGATTTCTTCAGAACTTCCGTTTAAATTATAATAAACAAAACCATTTTCGTTTTTAATAAAATTTACATCAAGTTCTTCTCCATTGTGTTTTGTAATTTGATGTGTTTGTGAAATTGCTACGTTTGCAAATAACAATGCTAGTGTGAAATATAAAATTTTCATGATAATTAGATTTAAAATTAAAAATTGTCAGATTTGAAATTTAAAAACTAAACTTTCACACAAATTCAACATTATGGAATTTTGTACATTATGATATAATTTGAAAAATATCTTTTTTACGATAGAAATTATCAAAACTTACATCACAATAAAAATCAGAACATAAAATTGTCTTTTTGGGAAATCAATTTTGAAAACTATTGTTATAAAAATTACGAGTTTCTAAAAACAATAAATTTCAACTTAGATTCTTTACGGCAAATTTTAATTTTTTACAAAAATCATCTCTGACTTTTGATAGTGAGTTAAAAATAGCAGTTTTATAAACAATTGTGTGTTAACAAGCCGTTAAACTGACTAAAATGACAGTAAAAATTAAAATAAAGACTGTAAATAAACAATAATATAAAAAATGAGTTATCTATCAGCTAAGTTTTAAAAACGTCTTAAAATTGATGTATGAAGGCTAAAATTAATCTATAAAAACTATTGTTTTTAATTTTACCATCGTTTTTATAAATAATAGTTAAAAACTAAAATTATAAAAATTTAATAATAAAAATTTATTATTATAAAATGGAGGGCAAAAATTAAAAAAATAAGAAAAAACTCTAATTTTAATTATTCGAAAGGAAAATCGAGAATAAAAAGTTAGAAAATTAAAATAAAGAGTTTAAATAAATGAAAATGTAAAAAAGGTCTTCTCTACTCAACTATTTTTTATTTTTGCTTAATATTAATTTATGGAGGTCTATTTTTATCTATAAAATTAATTAAAAATAAAATATTAATAGTTTTTATAAATAATAAATTAAATTGATTAAAAATATAAAATAATATTATTAAAAACTATAAAAATAAATTTAACTGCAAAATCTTAAGACAAAAAAACTAAAAACTAAATTAAAGACTTCTAATAAACTTAAATTTAAAAAATGAATTAGTTATCCAATAAAATTTTATTTTCTATTAAAATCAATTTATGAAAGTCACTTTTAATCTATAAAAATTATAAAATTTAAAATTTTAATAGTAAATCTATATAATAAAAAAAAGCGCTTATAAAAGCGCTTTTCATAAATTTAGTTGATACTACTTCTTCACCATTTCTGAAAGAATTTCAATTTCTCTTTCAGAAGCATTTTTTGGTGGATTTGAATATAATTTCAAAATTTCATCATCGTATTGATTTCTCAAACTTTCACTTTCAATATCTCTTAAATTTAAAAGTGCTTTTGAACGAACATAAGTCGATTCACTTTTTAAAGACATCGAATATAATTTTTTGATATCTTCTTCTTCAAAATCTGTAGATTTCCAGTTTGAATATTTTAAAATAAACTGAGAAAACAACAGCGAAGCCTTATTATTGTTGATATTTTTCTTTAATGAATTCTGTATCAAAGAGAAACTTGATATATTTTTGATGTTCTCTCCTATTGCACTTTCTATTGCAATTCGTTCTGGCTTACTCTCAACTTTAAAATATTTGTTGATTTCCTTCAAAGAATTATTAATGCTGTTTTCCTCTTTTTTACCTTTTTCTTCCCAAGCATCTTTCAATCCAACAGTTTTGTTAAACACTAATTTTGAAGGAGTTGAGTCTTTATCAACAGTAAAATATCCTAAACGTTGAAATTGGAATTTATCTTCGTTTTGAGCTGTTGATAAACTTGGTTCCACATATCCAGTAACAATTTCTAACGAATTTGGATTCACAAAGTCTAAGAAATTTTTCTCTTTATAACTGTCCGGAGCTTCGTCTGTAAACAAACGATCGTATAAACGAACTTCTGCTTCCAAAGCATGTTTGATAGAAACCCAATGCAATGTTCCAGATACTTTTCTTTGGCTTGCTTCTGTCCCACTTCCGCTTAAAGAATCGGTATCATAAGTTACATGAATTTCTGTAATATTACCTGCATCATCTTTGACAACTGATTCTCCTTTAATGATATACGCATTTTTAAGACGCACTTCTTTTCCTAAAGTCAAACGGAAATATTTAGCTGGAGCTTCTTCTAAAAAGTCTTCTCTTTCTATGTATAATTCACGAGAAAAAGGCACTTTTCTGAAACCTGCATTTTCATCTTCCTGGTTATTTTCTGCTTCTAACCACTCCTCTTTTCCTTCTGGATAATTGGTAATTACCAGTTTTACAGGATCTAAAACAGCCATTACACGAGGTGCAATTTTGTTCAAATCTTCACGAATACAGAATTCTAAAACCGATACATTGATCAAATTATCACGTTTTGCAATACCAATTGTATTAGCAAAATTACGTAAAGATGCTGCTGTATAACCACGTCTTCTTAATCCAGAAATGGTTGACATTCTTGGATCATCCCAACCGTTAACATGCTTTTCCTTAACCAGTTGCTGTAATTTTCTTTTACTAACAACGGTATGTGATAAATTACGTCTAGCAAATTCTCTTTGTTTTGGACGCAGTTTATTTTCGTCAAAAATCTGATCTAAAAACCAATCATAAAGTTCACGGTGAGGCAAGAATTCTAAAGTACAAAATGAGTGAGAAATCTGCTCTAAATAATCACTCTGTCCGTGTGCCCAATCGTACATTGGATAGATTTTCCAATCGTCTCCCGTTCTATGGTGATGTTTGTGTAAAATTCTATACATGATTGGATCACGCATTAACATGTTTGTTGATTTCATGTCAATTTTAGCACGAAGAATATGTGTACCAGCCTCAAATTCACCGTTTTTCATTCTTTCAAAAAGATCTAAATTCTCTTCAACAGAACGATTTCTGTACGGACTATCAGTACCTACAGTTGTCGGAGTTCCTTTTTGAGCAGCCATTTCTTCAGAAGTCTGACTGTCAACATAGGCTTTATCTTTTTTAATTAATAAAACAGCCCAATCGTATAATTGTTGGAAATAATCTGAAGCATAACATTCTTCAGCCCAAGTATAACCTAACCATTCAACATCTTTTTTAATTGCATCAACAAATTCCTGTTCTTCTTTTTCTGGATTGGTATCGTCAAAACGTAAATTTACAGGTGACTGATAATCAATTCCTAAACCAAAATTTAACGCAATAGAACTTGCATGCCCAATGTGTAAATAACCATTAGGTTCTGGTGGAAAACGAAAGCGAAGTTTAGTGTTTGAAAGACCTGATTTTACGTCTTCCTCTATGATTTGTTCAATAAAATTGAGTGATTTCTCTTCTGATGCCATTATTTTATAGTAATTTTAGCAAAGATAAAAAAAAGGTTTCAGGTTTCAGTTTTAAAGTTATCTAACTCGCATAAAACCTGAAACTTTAAACGTGAAACAATAAAAAAATGGGAGTTATAAAACTTAAAAATATCCGTACTTTTTCTTACCACGGATGTTTAATTGAAGAAGGAAAAATTGGTTCTGATTACACAGTTGATTTAAAAATTAAAACCAATTTACAGAAATCAGCCGAAACAGATCATCTTTTGGACACGGTAGATTATGTTCATTTGAACAAAATTGTTGCTGAAGAAATGGCAATTCGTTCGCATTTATTAGAACATGTTGCCAAAAGAATCAATATTCGCGTATTAAATGAGATAGAAACTGTAGAAAAAACAACAGTTTGGGTTTCTAAAATTAATCCGCCTATTGGTGGTGATGTTGAATCTGTTACGATAAAAATGACGGAAATTAGAAAGTAATTTTTAAAATTAAAATCTTAAATTTTTAAAATAGTTTATTCGAAACTTTTGAAATTTAAAGATTTTAGTTACTTTTGCCATCCGTTCAAGTAATGGCGTCGTGGCCGAGCGGCTAGGCTGGGCTCTGCAAAAGCTCCTACTCCGGTTCGAATCCGGACGATGCCTCAAAACCTTCAAAGCAATTTGAAGGTTTTTTTATGTTTAATTTTTAGGAAAAATTAATTAAAGATATTGGTTCGAATCCGGACCAACCCTTTAAAAGAGATACAGAAATGTGTCTCTTTTTTTATGCGTCATTGCGAGGAACGAAGCAACCTCCATTATGATAATTACAACGTTGATATGTTAGTGAGATTGCTTCGTTCCTCGCAAGGACTAAACACAAAAAAACCTCTGAAATTCAGAGGTTTAATTTTATAATTTTGAGTTATTAACAACTACTTATTTTCTATTCTTTCGAAGGCATTTTTCACCATTTCCTTTTCTTTTGGAAACCATCCCTGAGTTATTAACACCACTCCAAAAACCATTAAAACGACACTTATTCCTTTCTTAATTTTCAAAATATTATTTGGGGTCAATTTTGATTTTAACTGTTTGGCTAATACTATTTTAATGCAATCGACTAATAAATAAGTAATGATAACCGATGTGAAAAAAGTAAACATTCTTGAATTCACCATTTCTAATTTTGGTCCAACGGAAATAATAACAGCTAACCAAAAACCAAGAACTCCGATGTTGATAACGTTTAAAATAAACCCTTTTATAAACAAACTTCCGTAATTTCTTTTTATAATATCACGATCAATTTCTTCGGCATCCATTTTTTCATCATTCTTTAATCTTACGAAAGAAATAATGCCGTAAGCCAGCATGATAATTCCGCCAAAAATAAACAATGCCGGTTTATCTTTTAAACTCTGAATAAGTCTGTAACTTCCTAAGTATGCGATTCCTATAAAGAAAATATCACCTAAAACAACACCTAAATCAAAAGCCATTGCGGCTCTAAATCCTTTAGTAATACTGGTTTCAATTAGTATAAAAAATACTGGACCCACCATAAAACTTAGAAAAAGTCCCCATGGAAGTCCAGTTAGTATATCATTTATCATTCAAATACAATTAATTACTTTACTTCTTCGATTTTACCGCCAAAAACTGTTTTTTGGTTTATCTGCTTTGGTTTTCCATAAATGTAAATAGAGCCTCCTGCGCTCACTTTTGCATCTACAAGAGTAGAAGCATTAACATCTGCTTTTCCGCCCGCAGAAACGCTTACAGTGGTCTGAGAAGTATTTAATTTACTTGCTAGCAAATATCCGCCAGCTCCTAAACTTGCAACCTGGTTTTCTGCTTTTCCTGTTAAGGTGATCGAACCTCCTGAAACAGAGCTTACTTTAAGCTTATCAACATTTAAATCAACATTTATAAGTCCGCCTTCCTGAGCACTTACTTTAAAAGAAGTAGCTTTAATAGTTTCGCTGCTTTTTGCTTCTGCTCCTTCATTCACATCAATCAATTCGATGTGTTTGTAATACAAAGTAATATCAAGATCATTTCCAGAAAGCAATTTTGGAAAAGGCATTCTTAGTTTCAAAATACCATTTTTATTGACTGCTTCTACTTCTGCTTCTCTCGCTCCTTTTATAACAATTTTATTTTCAGATGACTGAACTAATTTTACACTTAATTTATCAAATACTTTTACGGTATCAAAATCTCCCAACTCTTTGGTAACCTGACCAAAAGACATTTGTACAAATAAAATTGCAGCACCAATAATTAGCTTTTTCATACTTTTATTTTTAAATTAATATTTATTCTGCTCTTCTTAAAAAATGAAAATCCAGCTGTTTTTTAACTAAATCTGCATTTTTTACTTTAACATAAATTTCGTCTCCTAATTGCAATAATCGGTTTGAAGTAGCTCCAACCAATGCATATTGCCTTTCGTCAAAAGTATAGTAATCTTCTTTTATCTCTCTGATTCTTACCATTCCTTCGCATTTATTAGAAACGATTTCAACATAAATTCCCCATTCTGTAACACCAGAAATAACGCCAAGGAATTCTTCATCCTGATGATCCTGCATGTATTTAACCTGCATGTATTTGATACTGTCACGTTCCGCATTTGTAGCTAAACTTTCCATATTAGAACAATGCAGACATTTGGTTTCATAGGTTTCTTCATCTACAGAAGCACCACCATCCAGATAAAATTGTAACAAACGATGCACCATTACGTCTGGATAACGTCGAATTGGCGATGTAAAATGGCTGTAATAATCAAAAGCCAAACCATAATGCCCGATATTATCTGTCGAATATTTAGCTTTACTCATACTTCTAATGGCAAGAGTATCAATAAGATTTTGTTCTTTCTTACCATTTACTTCTTCCATCAAAGCATTTATCGATTTTGCGATATCACCTTTTGTTCTAAAATCAATTTTATAACCAAATTTAGCAATAACTTGCTGCATAGCAATCAGTTTATCTTCATTTGGTTCGTCGTGAATACGGTAAACAAAGGTTTTCTTTTGTTTTCCAATATATTCAGCCACTTTTCTATTAGCTAAAAGCATAAATTCTTCAATCAGATGATTGGCATCTTTTGAAACTTTAAAATAAACGCCTTCAGGTTCACCTTCAGCATTCAAATTGAATTTCACTTCAACTTTATCAAAAGAAATAGCCCCTTGCTGCATTCTTTTCTTTCTTAGAATTTTAGCTAATTCGTCTAATTTTAAAGTAGCTTCAACTATTTCGTCTGAAACAACATACGATTCTCCAGTAATAGAAATATCAACTGGAATGGTATTATTTCCTTTAGTTTCAATAATATGTTGTGCTTCTTCATAAGCAAAACGCTGATCTGAATAAATTACTGTTCTTCCAAACCATTGGTTAATAACCTGAGCTGTTGGAGAAACTTCAAATATGGCAGAGAAAGTATATTTCTCTTCATTCGGACGAAGCGAACAAGCAAAGTTAGACAATACTTCTGGAAGCATTGGCACTACCCTATCCACCAAATAAACCGAAGTTGCTCTTTGATAGGCTTCATCATCTAGAATTGTTCCTTCTTCCAAATAATACGAAACATCGGCAATATGAATACCAATTTCAAAATTACCGTTTTCTAACTTTTTGAAAGACAATGCATCATCAAAATCTTTGGCATCTTTTGGATCTATCGTAAACGTAAGTGTATCACGCATATCACGACGTTTGGCAATCTCAGATTCCTGAATTGAAGTATCTAATTTTTGTGCAAAAACTTCTACTTCTACCGGAAAATCTGCAGGCAAACCATACTCAGCTAAAATAGCATGAATCTCTGTATTATGTTCACCCGGTTTTCCAAGTACTCGAATTACAGATCCGAACGGGCTGTCAGCTCTTTTTGGCCAGTCTTCAATCTTGACTAAAACTACATCACCGTTCTCTGCTTCTCCCAATTTATCTTTCGGAATAAAAATATCCGTGTACATTTTAGGATTTGCAGTAGAAACAAATGCAAAATTTGGCTGCATATCAATAACACCTACAAATTCTGTTTTGTCTCTTTCGATAACTTCAATTACTTCACCTTCAGGTCTTTTTCCTTTTCTTCTGTTATAAACGTAAACTTTAACTTTATCTTTATCTAAAGCACGATTCAAATTATTGGTCGGAATAAAAACATCTTCTTCAAATTCATCACAAATAAAATATGCCGTTTTTCTGCTCGTCATATCTATCGTTCCTTCGTAGTAGTCCTGACTTACTGCTTTAATTAAGTATTTTCCAGGTTCTGTTTCTATAATCTTCTTTTGAGCTGCAAGAATTTTCAAATCTTTTATAATCTGATTTCTGCTTTTTGTATCGTCTAATTCTAGCTTTGCTCCTATTTGTTTATAATTGAATGGTTTATTAGCATGTTGCGATAAAATCTTAAGTATTTTTCCAGAGAAATCTTTCTCTTTCTTTATCGGCTTTCTAATTTTCTTACTCATATATCTTTTCTAATAAGGCTTAAAATTACAAATAAGATATCAGATAATACTTTTTAACAAATAGAATTATTAAAAATATAACTTTTCGTACATTTACAAAAAGACCTAATATGGAAAGCTTTAAAACGATCGCCGTATTCAATTATCTGCACGAAACCGTGGTTCTCAAACACTTACTGGAACAAGAAGGAATCCCCTATTTTTTCGAAAACGAAATGACGCTTTCCGTTATACCGCTTTACTCCAATGCACTGGGCGGAATCAAACTCAAAGTACATCCAAACGATTTCGAACAAGTTCAAGAAATTTTGGACAATCTCAACAATCCGCTTAAAATCGTCTGAAACAAAAATTCAAAAGAGAATCGATTCAGAAAAATTCAATTCAAAAAATAAAATTTTTCATTTTAAACTTTTTTAGTTTTCAACATATATTAAATACAACAAAAAAGATTTTTAAAAATTTAAAAAAATTTGTTGGTTATTATAGTGTGTTAATATGTCGAATAAATTTTTTTTTGAAGTCATTGAAATCTCGTTTTACTTATTTATTCTGAGTTATTAACATAGTTATTTTTAGTTAAATGATTAATTTATAAGACTTTTTGTATTTTAATTAACAACGGTTGACAACCAAAAATGAATTCATTTTGTAGATAAGTTGATATGTTGATTTCTGTTGAAAATGACATTTTTGGTATTGATAACTTTTCCAAAAATTCACGAAACTTTTCTTGCGTATTTAAAACCTATTTTGGATTAAGCATTTTTCTTAAATAACCAAAAAATAGTTCTAATTTTCTTTTCGAACTTATTAACATTTTCTGTTAACTTAAAGTTAACTGAATATCAACGAATTAGAAATCCATATTAACATCTCAAAATTTTAACAAATATTCTGATTATTATTTATTGATTGTGAGATACTTATGAAGTTGTTAAAATTATTAATAAGTGATAAGATATTGGTATCAAGTGCTTTATATATTTGGTTTTTATAGCCAAGAATTTTACGAATGTACACTAATTATAATTTTAGATTTTAATAATGTTTAAAACTCTTGAGAATAAAAGAAATTAGTGAAAATTACTTCAATTTGTGGCAAACCTATATTAATTAAGTAAATTTGCAGTACACAACTTAATAGTATTAAAAAATGAAAATTTCGATAGGAAACGATCACGCAGGGCCAGAATATAAAAAAGCAATTGTTGAAATGCTTAAAGCAAAAGGATATGAGGTAACTAACTATGGTACAGATACAGATGCTTCTGTAGATTATCCAGATTTTGGACATCCTGTTGCGAATGATGTATCTGAAGGAAAAGCTGATTTTGGAATCGTAATCTGCGGAAGCGGTAACGGAATCGCGATGACTGTTAATAAACACCCTAAAGTGAGAGCTGGTTTATGCTGGACTAAAGAAATTGCTTATTTAACGCGTTTACATAATGATGCAAACATTGTGAGTATTCCGGCGAGATACACCTCTATTGCACAAGCGGTAGAAATTGTTGAAACTTTCCTTGATACAGCTTTTGAAGGAGGAAGACACCAAAATAGAGTGAATAAAATCGCTTGTTCGTAAAAAAGTCAAAAAAATTCGGTGCTTCGCACCTTATAAAAAAGCAAACCGGGCGGATTTTTTTAAATCTTTCCGGTTTTTTATTTAATATATTTAAAATCAATTAATTAAATATAAAATTTGTAGTTATTAACAATGTTGATATCTATATTTTATGACTGAATTTTAAATAAATAACGACAATCTGAATTAAAATAATTCCGGCAAACTTTACAATAAAAGAAGTTTTAGCCGTTTTATGTCTAAAGAGTAACATTGCTGTTAATAACCCGATTGTTCCGCCGATAAAAGCAATGAAAAATAGCGTATTTTCTGGGATTCGGCGTTTTTGTTTGCGAGCGAGAAATTTGTCGTAACCCGCAATTATAAACTCAAGAACATTTATAATTAAAAAATATAGTAATAAAACTTCCATTGGCTAAAAAATAGAAACAAAGATATTATTTTAGCCATCCGAATGATGTCTGTTTAAGTTTTAAAATAAACAGAAAATGTCATTTTATAAACAAGAAATTATTTCATTAAATCTATGACTAATATTCAATTTATTGCCAAGTCTGTACAGGCGCCGGCTGTTAGTATTCAAAACACGGTAAAACTTTTAGAAGAAGATTGTACAATTCCGTTTATCTCTCGTTACCGAAAAGACGCAACGGGAAATCTTGATGAAACTGTAATTGAAGCTATTGCAAAATTGCAAAAAGAATACGATACGCTTATTAAACGTAAAGAAGCAGTTTTAAAATCTATTGAAGAGCAAAAAGCGCTTACTCCAGATTTGAAGAAAAAGATTGAAGATAGTTTTGATTTACAGGAAATTGAAGATTTCTATCTTCCGTATAAAAAGAAGAAAAAAACAAAGGCAGATGTTGCCCGTGAATTTGGATTGGAGCCTTTGGCTAAATTAATAATGTCTGAAAGTGATGCCGATTTCGATTTTATTTCGACACAATATTTAAATGAAAATGTAATTAACGAAGAAGCCGCAATTCAAGGCGCGAGAGATATTGTAGCTGAATGGATCAACGAGAATATTTATGTTCGTAAACAGCTTCGTAGATTGTTTCAGCGAAAAGCTACTATTGGAACTAAAGTTGTTAAAAAGAAAGCGGAGGAAGAAGGAGCGCAGAAATTTAGCCAGTATTTTGATTGGGAAGAGCCGTTAACAAAAGCACCGGCGCATCGTTTGTTAGCGATGCTTCGAGCAGAAAATGAAGGTTTTATCAAAATGAAAATCGATGTTGATATCGATGATGCCTACGATGTTATCGACGAAATCATTATTAAAAAACAAAATAATTCTACAGCACACTTACAGCTGGCGATTGAAGACAGTTACAAGCGTTTATTGAATCCAGCAATTGGAAACGAGACTTTACAAGAAGCAAAAGCAAAAGCAGATGCAAATTCTATTCAGGTTTTCGCTAACAATTTAGGGCAGTTACTATTAGCACCGCCGTTGGGAGAAAAACGAATTTTGGCAATCGATCCAGGTTTTAGAAGCGGTTGTAAAGTAGTATGTCTGGACGAAAAAGGCGATTTGTTATACAACGAAACCATTTATCCGCACGCGCCTCAAAATGAGGAAACAATGGCGATTAAAAAAATCCGTTCGATGGTAAATGCGTATCAGATTGATGCGATTTCTATCGGAAACGGAACTGCTTCGAGAGAAACTGAATTTTTCATCAAAAAAATCGCGTTCGACAAGCCGATTCAGGTTTTTGTAGTTTCTGAGGCTGGAGCTTCTGTATATTCGGCTTCAAAAATTGCGAGAGAAGAATTTCCTAATTATGATGTAACCGTTCGTGGTTCGGTTTCGATTGGAAGACGACTTTCTGATCCGTTGGCCGAATTGGTGAAAATCGACCCAAAAGCGATTGGAGTAGGGCAGTATCAGCATGATGTTGACCAAACTAAATTAAAAGAAGAATTGGACAGCACCGTAATTCGTTGCGTAAACTCAGTTGGAATTAACATTAACACAGCGAGTAAACATTTGCTAAGTTATGTGAGTGGAATCGGGGAGAAGCTTGCTGAAAACATTGTTCAATATCGTTCTGAAAACGGACCTTTTGAAGATAGAAAACAGCTGAAAAAAGTGCCCCGTTTAGGAGACAAAGCGTATCAGCAAGGGGCAGCGTTTATTAGAATTACAAATGCTAAAAATCCGCTGGATAATTCTGCAGTGCATCCAGAGGCTTATCCAGTTGTGGAGAAGATGGCGAAAGATTTGAATATTTCTCTAAACGACTTAATTGCCAATAAAGAAAAAACAGCGCTTATTAAGCCAGAAAAGTATGTTACGCCAGAAATTGGTTTATTAACGCTAAAAGATATCATTAAAGAGCTTGAAAAACCAGGATTGGACCCAAGAAAGTCTGCGAAGGTTTTTGAATTCGACGCCAACGTAAAATCGATCAAAGATTTGAAAACGGGAATGATTTTACCAGGTATTGTTAATAACATTACCAACTTTGGCTGTTTTGTGGATATCGGAATCAAAGAAAGCGGATTGGTTCACATTTCTCAGTTAAAAGCCGGATTTGTGAGTGACGTAAATGAAGTGGTAAAATTGCACCAGCATGTTGATGTTAAGGTTACTGAAGTTGATGAAGATAGAAAGAGAATTCAGTTGACGATGGTACTTTAAAAATTCAAAAAAATAAATTCTAAATTCCAATATTACTGGAATTGTTAATAAAAACGCCTAAATTACAATTGTAGTTAGGCGTTTTTATTTTTCATTATAGATATAAAAAATCCCAAACTACGATTGCAGTTTGGGATTTAATAAGCTTTTCGAATTTATTATTTCGTTTCTTCCTCTTGTTTTTTAGAAGCAGCAGGTTGATCGTCTTTAGCAGCGTTTTTAAATTCCTTAATTCCGCTTCCTAAACCTTTCATTAATTCTGGAATTTTTTTACCTCCAAAAAGTAAAATCACAATACCTACGATAACAAGGATTTCTGTAAGACCTAATCTTCCCATGACTATTATATTTAATGCCGAAGCAAATTGTTTTTCTTAATTATTCCGCAAAGGTATATAGAAATATACGAAATAGAAGTATTTTTAGTTTAAAATATTTGTATTAGACCACGTTAAATATTTTATAAAATCGTAAATTATAGCTCTTCATAAAATTTTTCGACTAAATATCATGACGATTAATTACTATATTTGCTAGCATAAAGAAGGATAATGACTAAAAAAAAGAAAAAGAATTTTAGGAAAAAACTGTTCATTAAAAACCGTTTAGTTATTTTAAATGAGGAGACTTTTGAAGAGTTATTTTCTTTGAGGCTTACTTTAATGAATGTTTTCGTAACGTTTACTCTTGGCGGAATATTTCTAATTTTGGTTACTACTTTCATTATTGCTTTTACTCCGCTTCGCGAATTTATTCCGGGATATTCTTCTACAGAATTGAAAAGAAATGCCACAAGACTGGCCATTAAATCAGATTCTTTAGAAACGGCTTTAAAACAAAATGAAGCTTATATAAAAGGGATTCAAAGAGTTTTAAAGGGAGAATTAGAATATTCAAAATTTAATAAAGATTCTATACTAGCAGAATCTGTAGAAGATGCTTCAGATGTAAATATGAAAGCTTCGGAGGCTGAGATAAAATTAAGAGAAGACGTTGCCGAAACAGAAAAAGAACTAAAAGCAAAATCTCAAGACAAAAAGAAAAGTGATAAAAAATAATACCACTGAAAATGTCAATTAAGTCAATTGCGGCAAAAATATTTGCTAAAAAAATATACAATAAAACGCGTAAATGGGCTAGCAAGCCAGTTGAAACTCAGCAAAAGGTTTTTGAAAATTTAATTGAAAGTGCCCAAAACACCGAATTTGGAAAAGATCATCATTTCAATGAAATAAAAACTTTCGAAGATTTTCAGAAACGAGTTCCTGTAAGAGATTATGAAGATTTAAAGCCTTATGTTGAAAAGGTTGTAAAAGGAGAATCGGATATTTTATGGAAAGGAAAACCATTGTATTTTGCTAAAACTTCGGGAACCACTTCGGGAGCAAAATATATTCCGTTGACCAAAGAATCAATGCCTTATCATATAGAAGCGGCGCGAAATGCGATCTTGCATTATGTCCATGAAACTGGAAAAGCCGATTTTGTTGACGGAAAAATGATCTTTCTGCAGGGAAGTCCAATTTTAACGGAGAAATACGGAATTAAATTTGGAAGACTTTCTGGAATCGTAGCTCATTTTGTTCCTAAATATCTTCAGAAAAACAGAATGCCATCTTGGGAAACTAATTGTATTGAAGATTGGGAAACGAAAGTAGATGCGATTGTAGACGAAACGATAAAAGAAGATATGTCTGTTATTTCTGGAATTCCGTCTTGGGTACAAATGTATTTTGAGCGTTTGGAAAAGAAAAGCGGAGGGAAGAAAATAGGCAAGATATTCAAAAACTTTAATCTGTTTATTTACGGAGGAGTTAACTACGAGCCGTATCGCGCCAAATTTGAAAATATGATTGGCCGAAAAGTAGACAGTATAGAGTTATTTCCGGCTTCTGAAGGATTTTTTGCGTATCAGGATTCGCAGAAAGAAAAAGGAATGTTGCTGTTACTGAATTCAGGTATTTTCTACGAATTTATAAAAGCTGATGAATTTTTTACCGAAAATCCAAAAGTATATACAATCGGTGAGGTTGAGGTGGGAGTAAATTATGTGCTGATTATTTCTACGAATGCGGGACTTTGGCGCTATAATATTGGCGATACTGTTCAGTTTACATCTTTGGCTCCGTATCGAGTTATAGTTTCTGGACGTATCAAACATTACATTTCGGCTTTTGGAGAACACGTAATTGCCAATGAAGTTGAAAATGCAATGAAAGAAGCAGTTGCAGAAACTAATATTGTTATTAACGAATTTACTGTGGCACCGCAAATTACGCCTGCCAGCGGATTACCTTATCATGAATGGCTGATTGAATTTGAAAGAGAGCCAGACAATTTTGACGCTTTCGCGGAAGCGTTAGACAATTCGATGCGAAAACAAAATATTTATTACGACGATTTAATTACAGGAAATGTGTTGCGAAAAGTTGTGATCACAAAGGTCTCCAAAAATGGATTTCAGGAATATATGAAATCGCAAGGAAAATTGGGAGGTCAAAATAAAATACCGAGATTGTCGAACGACAGAAATATTGCGGATAATCTTACAAAATAAAACAATATTTCCAAGATTATGCAGTTATTTATCCAATGAATTTGAGATGGATAAGTAAAGGAAAATTAATGAGTCAAGGAAAGTTTCAAAATAAATATCGTATTTCGTCAATAAGAGCCCAATGATGGGATTATGGTTGGAACGGAGCGTATTTTATAACAATTTGTACACAGGACAGAAAACATTATTTTGGAGAAATTCAAAATAATAAAATGGTTTTATCAGAAGTTGGCATTATTGCCGATTTATTGTGGCATCAAATTCCGATGCACCATAAAAATGTAGAATTGGGCGATTTTGTGGTCATGCCAAATCATATTCACGGAATTTTGATTATTGATAAACAAAATAATATCGATTTGGATAACGTGAATAATATGAATGATGCGAACGATGTAGATACAGGGCATGCCCTGTATCTACCACCGCCGTCACCGATCATAACGTTTGAAAAACCAGGTTCGCAACGTTTTCAAAACATTGGAAAAAACACCATTTCGTCTATTGTTGGATCCTATAAATCTGCGGTAACCAAACATGCCAATAGATTAGGATATCCGCATCAATGGCAAAAATTATTTTATGACAATATCATTAGAAGCAATAATGATTATCAAAGAATTTCTGATTATATTGTTTCAAATCCCGAAAATTGGGTAAAGGATAAATTTAAAACAGAAGATAAATCAAAATAAAAATGATTTTTTAAAAAATAATGTTGTAGATACAAGGTATGCACTGTATTTGCTTACATTTGAGTTATAAATTAAATAGAATGAAAGAAACCAAACATATATCAAGATCAAGAGCGCAGGAATCTTCTGCGGCTATTGAAAAAATGTACATTACAATGCGCCATTTATTCAACCGTGGGTTTTACAAACCAATGGGAGTTTCGGGCGATAGTTTAAGAGAATCATTATTGGCATTACGCCCAGAAATTTACGGAAATATAGCCGAAGAAAAAGTGGAACTTAACGGGCTTTTGTACGTTATAGAACGTCTTCCAATCGGAATTGAGCAGTGCCGTTTTATCAATTTAACGTCAGACGAAGGATATTCTAAATCGCATTTTCAGCCAATTGTTCCTCCAAAAAGAAGAAGAAACTGTTACAGAATAGACGAGGAGCAAATGAATGTTGAAATCACACGCGGGCGTTCAGATATTTATGATATCCTGACACATTTGACTTTTATTTTTATCGAATCTCATAAAATTAAAAATAGAGTTTTAATAGACGATGGAGGAGAGGTTTCGCGCGATTGGCAAAAACTGGAGCAAGCTGTGATGCAGACCAAAAAGCTTTCTTTGGTAGAAAAAGAAAAAGCTATTTCGCACGTTGCAAATATTTTGGCTAGAACTTTTGAGGAAGTTTTAGATATTTATGACGCTTTCGGTTCTGAAACTGCACCAGATCGTTTTCTGCATGTTATTTATTGGTTAGGAAAATTAGCGATTGAAGAAATTGTTGAAAACAATAAACGTACAATTACTTTTAGTCCTGTTTTACGTGAGCGTTTGGGACATCATATTCACGGAGAAATCTGGGCAACTAACATAAAAGAAGTTTTAAAGGCAAACGATTTGCTAAAAAGACCAATTCACGTCATTAGTGCGAACATGCATAGCGTGATGAATTCGATTTTTGCAACTCCATTGTTAAAAACAAAATATAAAGGAAAAACAGATTTCTTTATTTATGAAGAATTAAGCGCTTCGGGTTCAAAAGAAATTAGAACTCAAGTAGAAGATTTGGCTATTAAAAACGGAATGATTTCGTTACCAGATACTTCTGGAACTAATATCGATGTTCAGATTTTTGATACAGCCAAAGTTGACTGGTCAAAAACAGCATTTTCTCATGCGAATGTGGGCGAAGAAAAACCAGTCATAATAGTAATGGATTATGCTTTTGGCGAACAGGCTTACGAAACCATCGATGAGCTTTTAAAACCGTTTAAAAAAGAAACTTTACTAAATGTAAAATCGGTTTCTATAATGGGTAAAGCCGGAATTCTAGAAGGTGGAAAAGGCGATATCATGATTCCGACAGCACATATCAACGAGGGGACAGCGGATAATTATTTCTTTGAAAATGAATTAACTGGCTCGATGTTCGAAGGAAATGAAATTGATATTTATGAAGGAGCAATGGTTACCGTTTTAGGAACTTCGCTGCAAAACAGAGATTTATTGAAATTTTTCCATGAATCAACTTGGGGCGTAATCGGTCTTGAAATGGAAGGATCATATTACCAAAAAGCAATTCAGTCAGCATCAAAAATTAGAAAAAGCGTACCGCACGATATTAAGGTTCGTTATGCGTATTACGCTTCAGATAATCCGTTAGAAACTGGAAGTACACTGGCTTCTGGAGGTTTAGGAACAACTGGCGTAAAACCTACTTATTTGATTACGATTAAAATTTTAGAACAGATTTTCAATATAAAATAAATTGTAAATGAGTACAAAAGTACCGCAGAATTTGGAAGATCAGGAGATTGATTTGGTGCAGATTTCCAAAAAAATAAGTAATTTTTTTGGAAGAATAAACAGTTCTATTTTTAGAACGATTCAATTTTTTCTGAGAAATTGGATTATAGTTTTAGTTTTGGTTGTATCTGGTTTTGCAATTGGTTGGTATTTGGATTCAACAAGAAAAACGTACAGTAATCAAATTATTGTAGAACCCAATTTTGAAAGTGTAGATTATTTGTATTCCAAAATTGATTTGTTACAGTCTAAAGTAATTTCAAATGATACCGTTTTTCTCAAAAATGTGGTTGGCGTTAAAAAGCCAAAACTGATCAAAAAAATTCAAATTAGACCCATTGTTGAAGCCTATAAATTGGTAGAGAACAAAGAGCGTAATTTTCAATTACTGGAACTTATGGCTGAGAATGGTGATATCAACAAAATATTAGTAGACACTATAACTAGTAAAAATTACCGATATCACACTATTTCTTTAATAACTAGTGAAGTGGGAAATGACAAGGAATTTGTTGCCCCAATCTTGATTTTTTTAAATGATTCTGAACATTTTAATGCCATTCAGAAAATAGAATTAAAAAATTTGGAAGCTAGTATTGTTCAAAATGATTCTATAATTAAACAGATTAATACATTTTTAAGCAATTTTTCGGATAAAACTAATGGATCTCCAAAGAATAATAGTCTAGTATATTATAATGAAAACACACAGTTGAATGATCTGATTAAGACAAAACAGGGATTAATCGAAGAACAAGGAAGAAACAGATTAAAACTGGTTAGTTATCAAAATACAATTAAAGAAATTGGAAGGATTATTAATGTTGAAAGTAAAAAATCGATTAATAGTAAATTAAAATTCTATATTCCATTTATATTCCTGATTGGTTTTATCGGAATGGTATTGGTTAGAAGATTTTATAATAAGCAAAAGGCACTTCATTCTTAATTACTTCTATTTTAAATAGTTATTTATTATTTTAAAATGAAGAATATTTTTGCCCTTAAACTAAACAACGAAAGGCTAAGAGAAATTTTATTTTTTTTAGCCGTTTTGTTATTAGTTATATTTCCAAAAGGAGGTATTAAAGTAGCGGGTATTCCTTTGACTTGGGGTTATATCTACTTAGGGTTTTTATTTATTCTTACTGCAATTGTAATTGGTAGCAAATTTAGATTTCCAGTTAACAGTAAGCATTTTATGTGCTTTGTGGCAACAATTCCTTTTGTTGTTTATTTTTCTTTTCACTTATTGCTTTTTGGCTATGAAGGATCTATAGGAAATTTTATTGCCTTTTATATTAGTTTTGTTTTTCTGCCTTTCTTGTTTTACATCATATTGGGTTATTTTTTAACCAAGATTGATATTGATTATATAGAAAAACTAATAGCCAATTCCGTTTTCATTGTTGCTTTGTACGGAATTTTTCTGTTTATATACAAGCAATATATGGGTCATTTTTTAGAAATACCTTATATTACAGTTAATGCAGACGATTTAGGAGAACTTGCGGGGTCAAAATTTAACAGAAGAGGATCGGTTTCAAAATTGATTTCAACCTACAATAATGGAAATATTTTTGGGGTTTGCACGCTAATGTTATTTCCTGTTTTTTACAAAAGAACAACCTCAAAGATTAAAATTTTTGTGGTCATTTTAGCTTTGATTTTAACTTTGTCCCGCACCGTTTGGATAGGTCTAATTTTCTATTTTTTAATGATTTATAGAAATAGACTCCAGCAACTTGTCAAGGTTTATCTGGCTGGAGTAGTATTATTATTGGTTATCGGATCTTTTCTTATGACAAAATATTTCCAATACGGTTCTTTAGAAGGTTTTATTTTAGATTCTAATCTAGGAGGACGAATGCTTCAGATCAGAAAATTCAATGAGATTACCTTGTTTGGAAACGGACCCTATAAAATAATCGAAGAAATTGTTTATTTGTCTATTTTCAGGCAGTTTGGCATTGTCGGTTTACTGCTTTTTTGTGTATCCTTTTTTGCTCCGGTTTACTTGTTTTTTCAAACCAAAAACAATAATCAGGTCTATTTATTTGGCATTTTAACTTATCTCTTTGTTTGTTTTAGTGACGGCTGTATGTTATTAATTCCGACTTTAGTTTTTTTCTATTTCATCTGTACAATGGCTTTCATTAATCAAAACAGAACCTAGGAATAAAATATCACAGAACAAAAAGAGATAAATTCCGTATTGGCGTACCAAAATATTTTCTGTCAAAAAAGAAAAAGTAAACAATAAGGAAATCGAAAAATAGAGGTAGTTTTTACTTTTCAAAGCATATCGGAGTTTTACAAAAAGCGTCACTATAAAAGCAATAAAAAGCAAAATTCCTCCTTTCATAAAATAATCAAGATATTGATTGTGAGAGTTTAATTTTTCTTTTGATAAATCCTCAAAACCATATTCATCATAACAGTCATTGAGTTTTGGCTGTATCGTACTATTATCTGTGCCCAAGAAATTTGAATTTCTAATCACTTTTAAGGAACAATAACAAATGGTATATCTAGAAGAATTTTCGATTTTATTTTTATTCAAAAACTTTAGATCATCTTTATAGCGCTGTGATAAAAAGATAACTCCGGTAAATAACAAAACAAGAGGGATTAGAATGATTTTTTTATTAAAAAGACCTTGTTTAACAAACAAAAAGTAAGCGTTTAAAGCAATCAGAATCAAAGTCGAAAAAAGAATCATTCTTGCATTAATTACAACCATACTTGCCAGCAATAAAAAGGCGAGGATTAGTAAACTGATTTTAAACTTTGCATGAAGGTCTTTATTTTTAGCCAGAAAATCAAAAACAAAAAGTAATGCAACGGCAATCCATAAACTAATGTAGGTGCCGTGAATATGAATGTTCTTTTCTAAATTAAAACGTGCAAAATACCAGTTAAAATGATGATTTGGAATATCATTAATATAAAACCCAAGAATATAAATACTGAGTATTGAAATGCAGCAAGAATAACTTAAAAGGATATTGTTTTTATGTTTTTTAAAAAAAGAAGAATCATAAAGAAAGAGGCTGAAAATGGGAACAACAAAAATCAAAAGACTATTTGAAATGCTCTGTAAACTTCTGGAATTGAAATAAAAAAGATTGTAAATCAGTAAAAGTAAAAACGATAAAATAAAGGGCAATGTCTTTATTGAAAGCAGTTTTTTTTTAGAAGTATATTGAAGCAGTAAAAAGAAACTTGCTGCAGACATTATAATGGCTTGTATTGCTTCGAACATATAAAAGCATGAAGCAAAAGCCAAAAGATACAAGAAATAAACAATGATCTTATTTATTTGAGTTTCTTTCATTTGACCAATTTTTTAAAAATAGTTTTAATTTTTTCCTGAGTTGAAGCAGATAAATTTTCTCGTATAAACTGCACTAAATATTTTTTCGTTTTTAATTTAAATAATTGAAAATCACTAATATTTATTTTTAAAGAATCGAGTTCAGCTTCGGAGACAAACTCCAATGCTTTCCACTTGGTTGGATCATTTTCATGAAAATTAGTAACCTCTTTATAATTTTCTAAACTGATATTTTTCCAAAATTCGAAAAATGCCACATTATCAGAATCGTCTCTGTGTGACCAATTGGTTATTTTGGTATAAATTTCGTCATCGTCTCTTGCCCAAGATTGATGAAGTAAAATAAATTTGGTTATAATTTTTTTGGAGTGTCTGGTGGCTCTCATATATTTGTATTTTGGATAATTCGTAGCCACTTCAACAGCATCCAAAGAATCTTTAATATATAAAAAACCGCCTTTTACTTTTTTAAACAGCGTAATCCATTGCACATGAATTTCAATTGGCTGTTTTTTAGGATTTTTTAAGTATTGTTTTTTCTCATTTAAAAAAGAAACAAAACCTTTAAAATCATTAAAATACTCGTCGCTATCAATTTGAATGTGCCAGCCTCCTTCGCCCATTGCTTTTGCGAGTAAATTCCTTTCTCTGGTATCATTTTCAGCAGGAGTATTTTTGGCTATATAAAAGGCGTCTTCATAGATTACAATTTTTTTTAAAGTATCAAATTCTTTTACCCAATCAAAAAAAAGAGGATCAATATATAACGGATTGCCACTCCATGTTAGGCGATCTTTATCAACAGCAAGTACAATCAAGTCAGAAGCCTCATATACTAAAGGTATCGATTTGTATAAGTATTTAAAATCGTAAGAAACTAGAAATCCAACTTTAATCATTTGCGAAAGAAATTTAAATTTTTATTACGAAGCACTTTATAATTAAGAAACAATGTAATAAATAATTCGGTTAAAATAAGTGCGGCAATCATTCCTTCAATTTTAAAGAAATAAGATAAAAGAAACGAAAGAGAAATATTAATTAACAACCCCCAAAAATAGCCTGTAAAATAGATATTCTTTTTTTCATGCATCAGCAACGACATATAAGCCGACTGATTAAGAGATGCAATAAAAGGAATGGGAGAAAGTAATATTAAATAACGGCTCGATTCTAAAATATGCGAACTGCTTAAAACAGAAATAATCTGCTCTGAAAAAACAATTAAAAATAAGGTTCCAGCAGCGAAAACCAATATATAATATTTAAAAATCTGTCTCAGGTTTTTATTGAGTTCAGAAATGGAACGCGCACCAACAGTACAAATTTTTGGAAAAACCCCTTGAAATAATACTCCAATAGCATGTTTTCCGAGCATGATAACTTTTTCGGCAACGCTGTAAATCCCAACAATTTTAGAGTTAAAAAATGCACCTAAAATAAGAGTTCCCGAATTTAAAATAGAACAAATTGTCAAATTGGTCAAGAACATTTTGAAACCGTATTGAAGCTCTTCGTAAATTTCTTGGAAAGACGTTAAAGAATAGGTAAAATTCTCTTTTGCAAACAAATAAATGTAAGCAGTAAAAAAAATTACACAATCAAAAAAACCAAGAATAAAAAATAAGATTTGAAAAGAATCCTTGCTTTTTACACAAAATAAAATAGTTAACAGACAGCTGATTTTAAATATGGAGTTTATGATAAAATATATTTTGACTTTGTTTAAACCAATAAATATCCAGTGCGCATTTTGCGTGCGAGAAAAAAGCATGGCAAACAGCGAAAGAAAAAAAAGAGAATTACTGCTAATATCCTTGTATAAATGCGCCAATAAAAAGAGCAATAAGAAAGTAGGAATGGTTAATAAAAACTTAGTATTTATTACTGTCGAAATATATTTGCTGATAGCATTAACATCTGAATTGAGTTTTCCAATTTTAATTGGGCCTAAAGCGCTCCAAGAATAATCATTAATTACAGAAATATAATTGATTAAAGAAAACGAAATAGCGATTAGCCCATAATTTGTAATTCCAAATACATGAATGTAAAATGGAATAAGAATTAAAGGAAATAGAAAATTAATAAAATTAATACTAAAGCTATAGAAGATATTTTTAATCACAATTTTAGAAAATAAAGGCTCCAAATCTTTGGAGCCAAATTATTAAAGTGATTTATCTATAGAATCATCCGGAGCTCCCTGAGGCGCCCATGAACCAGATTTATCATTTCGCATAGTAACTCTTCCGGTTTCTGTATCTAAAACAAATAAACAAACTTCTCCAGTATCTGTTCTTTGGATAACAGTCATTTGATATTTACCAATTTGACTTTTTTCCTCTTCTTTTTTCTGAGGTTCCTGACAAGAAACGATTAACAAAGATGCACTGATTATAAAGGCTAATTTTTTCATTTGGATTTTTTTTCAAAAGTAATTTTTTTTATCAAAGAGGAATATGTTTTTAAGTAAAAAAATTAACAGGATTTAATTTTAAAACTTACTTTTGAAACAGTTTGTAAAGTTTTAAGATAGATGAAATTAGTAATTGATGCCCGGTTGATAAATGCTTCAGGTATTGGAACTTATATAAAAAATGTAATTCCAGATATAATTTCAGAATTTAAAACCGTTACGGTCCTTGGAAACAAAAACGAAATTGCAGTTTTTGATTGGAGTAAAGAAGTCCAAATTATAGAATTTAATTCTGAAATGTATTCTTTAAAGGGACAATTTTTATATCCTTTTAAAATACCAAAATGTGACGTTTTCTGGTGTCCTCATTTCAATTTTCCAATTTTCCCAATACGAGCCAAAAAAAAGGCTGTTACCATTCACGATGTAAATCATCTTACCGGAATTTCTCCAATGTCATTTCTTAAAAGGAAATATGCTTTTTTGTTATATAAAAATGCAGTTCAAAAAGCAGATTTAATTTTTACAGTTTCTGAGTTTTCAAAAAATGAAATTATAAAACATACAGATGCTTCATTAGAAAAAATAAAAGTGGTGTATTGCGGTGTAGATGTTCCTTTTTTTGAAAAAGGAAAAGAAAGCGCTATTCAACTTCCTGAAAACTATATTTTGTACATTGGAAATGTAAAACCACATAAAAATCTAATCGTTTTATTAAAAGCCTATCATTCTTTATCAACTATTTTAAAAGAAAAATATAAACTGCTGATTGTTGGAAAAAAAGAGGGATTTATTACTGAAGACAATCAGGTAGAAAACTATATAAAAGCGAATCATTTAGAAAAGAACATTATTTTTTCAGGTCAAGTTAGAGATCAAGATTTACCAGTTTATTACCAAAAGGCATCATTATTTGTTTTTCCTTCTTTATATGAAGGTTTTGGGTTACCAATATTAGAAGCACTTGCGGCGAAAACTCCTGTAATTAGTTCTAATGCAGCAAGTCTTCCGAAAGTAGGAGGTAATGCAGTGGTTTATTTTAATCCGAAAAATGAAGAGGAATTAGCTCAAAAAATCAGTTTTGCTTTAGAAAATCCAGGGTTTAATGCTCAAATAGTAGACAATTCGAAAACTCAATTAGAGAAATTTACTTGGAATAAATCTGTAAAAAGACATTTAGAAGGATTTAATACTATTCTTAATAGCATAAATAACAATAAATGAACTTACTTTGTTCAGAAAAATAATAACGATTAAAACATTATTTTTTTACTATCTTGTCCGAAAACTTGCCCAATAAACAAAAATGAAAAAAGCCCTAATCAGCGATTGGTATTATGTAAATGGAGGTGCCGAAAAGGTGATTCATTCTATAAACTCAATTTGGAATGATTTTGATCATTTTGCTTTAATAGATTTTTTGAGTGATGAAGATCGAAAGTTTATTTTAAATGGTAAAAAAGTCAAAACAAGTTTTATTCAAAAGCTTCCTACCGTTAAGAAGAACCATCGTAAGTTTCTGCAGTTATTTCCAATAGCCATTGAACAATTTGATTTGAGTGATTATGATTTAATCATCAGTTCTTCGTCTGCAGTTGCAAAAGGAATAAAAGTAGGAAAGAACCAGCTTCATATTTGTTACTGCCATTCTCCAATGCGTTACGCCTGGGATTTGAGAGAACAATATTTAAAAGATGCCGGATTAACAAAAGGTTTAAAAGGCTTGTACGCAAAATCGGTTTTAGATAAAATTCAGAAATGGGATCTTTCTAATTCAGAGAACGTAGATTACTTTATTGCAAATTCGAAACATATCGCTCAAAGAATAAAAAGAACCTACAATAAAGAATCCGTTGTAATTTATCCACCTGTTGATATTGATTTTTTTAGTTTAGAAGAAACAAAAGAAGATTATTATTTGACAGCTTCTAGGCTGGTTCCGTATAAAAAAACGCAATTAATTGTAGAAGCTTTTAATGAATTACCACATCTTAAACTGATTGTTGCTGGTGAAGGACCAGAGATCGAAAAACTTCAAAAAATTGCAAAAGAAAATATTGAATTTGTTGGTTTTGTAGAAAATAAAAAGCTTCGAAGTTTAATGCAGAAAGCAAAAGGATTTGTTTTTGCTGCCGAAGAGGATTTTGGAATTATTCCAGTTGAAGCCCAAGCATGTGGAACTCCAGTTATAGCTTTGAACAAAGGAGGAACGCTCGAAACTGTGATTGAAAATGAAACAGGAATTTTCTTTGAGGAACAATCTTCTCAAAAAATTAAAGAAGCAATATTGAATTTTCAGACTAAAACCTTTGATCCTAAAATAATTCGCGAACATGCGGTTAAATTTTCAAAACAGCGGTTTGAAAAAGAAATAAAAGAGTTTGTTGAAGAAAAATTTAAGCAACACTATCAAACATTATAGGACAGATAAATTGAGATATAATTGAAAAATATTTTTTTAAATAAAGTACATTTGTTCTCGTATAAAAAATGACAATGAAAAGAATACTTATTACTGGAGCGGCAGGGTTTTTAGGATCACATTTATGTGATAGATTTATCAAAGAAGGTTACTTTGTAATCGGAATGGATAATTTAATTACAGGAGATCTTAAAAATATTGAACATCTATTCAAATTGGAGAACTTCGAATTTTATCATCATGATATTACGAAGTTTGTTCATGTTCCAGGTGATTTAGATTATATCTTACATTTTGCTTCACCGGCAAGTCCGATAGATTATTTGAAAATTCCGATTCAGACTTTGAAAGTTGGGTCATTAGGAACACATAATTTATTAGGTTTAGCGCGAGTTAAAAAAGCAAGAATTTTGATTGCATCAACTTCTGAAGTTTACGGAGATCCTTTAGTGCATCCGCAGACTGAAGAATACTATGGGAATGTGAACACAATTGGTCCGCGTGGGGTTTATGATGAAGCAAAACGTTTTCAGGAATCAATCACGATGGCGTATCATACGTTTCATGGTGTAGAAACTAGAATCGTGCGTATTTTTAATACCTACGGACCAAGAATGCGATTAAACGACGGTCGCGTAATTCCTGCCTTTATCGGTCAAGCGCTTCGTGGAGAAGATCTAACCATTTTTGGCGACGGAATGCAAACGCGTTCTTTCTGCTATGTAGACGATCAGGTTGAAGGGATTTACAGATTACTGCATTCTGATTATGTATATCCTGTAAATATTGGAAATCCTGACGAAATTACAATCAAAGATTTTGCAGAAGAAATTATAAAACTAACAGGAACAAATCAGAAAGTAGTGTATCATCCGTTGCCAATAAACGACCCGTTGCAACGTCAGCCAGATACGACAAAAGCAAAAGAATTATTAGGTTGGGAAGCAAAAGTAAGTCGTTCTGAAGGAATGAAAATCACTTACGATTATTTCAGATCGTTATCGCCAGAAGAACTTTCAAAAGAAGAACATAAAGATTTTTCAAGCTACATTAAATAAAAGAAAGGGGAAATATTATCAAATATTTCCCCTTTTATTTTTCAATGAAAATGAAATTAAAAAGCATCATTTTCAATTAATTGTTTCATTTGTTCGTTAAGATTGAAATGAGATTTTGCATGAATAAAAATTGATTTTTTCATGTTTTGAATTTCATCTTTTCCAACTTGAGAAATTTGTTTTAAAACATTATTTAGGCATTCAAAATCTTCAACGTGAACAACCCAACCGAGATTATTTTCTTCTACAATAAATTCTCCTTCACCGCCACCAAAGTACAGAACAGGGAAACCTAAAGCGGTGTATTCAAATATTTTTGAAGGAACAGATCCATAAATTCTGGTTTTGAGAGGAACAAAAGCAATATCCAAGTTTTGTAAAGTTTCATGAAGGACATTTCGCTCCAGCATTCCATGAAAAACAATTTTATTACTTTGTTTTTTATTTATATAATTTAAGATTTCAGTTTTTTCGGCGCCATCACCAAAAATATGAAGTTCGACATTAAGGTTTTCTAAATCCAATTGCTGAATAATTTCATAAACACCTTGCGCAACTCCTAGTAAACCGGCATAAAACAGTTTTATTGGCTCATCAGAACTCTGCTTTTTATCAACAATATTTTCAATAACATGATCTGGATAATTGCGATATAAAAAACACTTTTTATCTGGAAATATGGAATGAATATGCGAGATAATTTCATTAGATTGACCAAAAATATGAGTTGCTTTTTTATAAATAAAACGCTCCATAAAGCACAGAAATTTGTGTGAAACACTATTTTTCTTCAAAACGCTGAGTTCAATTGCTGCAATTGGCCAGAGATCTGAAACATTTAGGATTATCTTTTTTCTTTTTATCCAAAGAGCTAATACAGCTGTAAAGGATAATAGTAATGGAGGTGATTGTACTATGACTTTTTTGGGAGTTCGGACAAACAATAAATAGAAAAATAAAGTGGTCGAAAACGAAAAAGTAGATATAATTCTTTTAAAAATATTAGAGCTGTTACTCGGATAAATCCAAAGACGTTTTAAAGTAATGTTCTGGATTTTTTCTATAAACGAAAATTTGCCTTTATATTCTGGAAAAAGTTTTCCTTTTGGATAATTGGGCAGAGGGGAAATCACCGAAACAGTATACCCATTTTGGTTTAATTTCAAAGCTAACTGTTCTATTCTATTAGCAGCAGCACCTTTTTCAGGCGGATAATAATTGGATATTATAAGGATGTCTTTCATTATTTTTTATCCAATAAAATAGAAACAATTCTCTCAGATGCTTTTCCGTCCCATAATTCGGGAATCCCCCTTTTTTCTAGTCCATTTTGTAAAAAAGAACCAAAAACTTTTTTCAGATTTTCTAATGAAGTTCCTACAACTTTATTAGTTCCAATAGTTTCTGTTTCAGGTCTTTCAGTATTATCACGCATGGTAAAACAAGGAATCCCAAGAACGGTAGTTTCTTCAGAAATTCCACCGCTGTCTGTTATAACTGCAAAACTATTTTTAATTAAAAACATAAAATTCAAATAACCCTGAGGTGAAACAAAAATGATATTCTTAAAGTCATTTTTACTTTCTTTTAAAATTGCCTGCGTTCTGGGATGAATAGGGAAAATGATCTTTTTATCTTTTATAAGCAAGTCAATTCCGTGAAGTAATTCAATAAGCGATGAAACTTCATCAACATTTGCAGGACGATGCAATGTTAGAATGATGTAATTTTTCTCTTTTAATTGATGTTCATTCCAAAAATCAGGAGCCGAAATTCTGTTTATATTTTGATATAAAGTATCGATCATTACATTGCCCACAAAGTAAACATTTTCAGGATCTGAACCCAATTTTAATAAATTTTCTGAAGCCGAAGTTGAGGTTGTAAAAAAATAATCAGTAATACTGTCTGTAAGCATCCTATTTATTTCTTCTGGCATTGATAAGTCTCCAGAACGAATTCCGGCTTCAACGTGAGCTACCTTTGTATGGCATTTTTTGGCAACAATAGAGCAAGCCATTGTGGAGTTCACATCGCCAACTACTAAAGCCAAATCAGCAGGATTCTGAATCAGTTCTTTTTCAAAAGCAATCATAATCGCCGCTGTCTGCTCGGCCTGCGAACCGCTTTTTACTTCGAGATTTACATCGGGTTGAGGAATATTTAATTCTTCAAAAAAAGTATCACTTAAATTTTTATCATAATGCTGACCCGTATGCACCAAACGAAATGAGATATCAAAGCCTTCATTTTGCTTTTTCTTTATGGCATTAATAATCGGTGCGATTTTAATGAAATTAGGTCTTGCGCCCGCAATTATGGTAATTTTCATAGATTAGCTTCAATAAGTAGGATAAACTTTTTTGTATGGCAAAAGTAAAGTTTAAATTGGATTTTAAATAGATTGAAGCGCTTTCTTAATATTTTAAAATTTAAATGAATTAATTACAATCTTGAAGTCAAAAATTGTGACATCAAGTTTAAGGTCGCAATTTGCGACCTTGAAGAATTTGTAATTTACTTTTTATAACCAATTTTCACTCTTTCAGTTTCATTTTCTTTCTTTTCTGTCAATTCATCCAAATAAGAAAAAACCAATTCAATATTTTTATCATGATTCTCTAACTTCTTCTGAATCTGAAGTATGTCTACTTTTATTTCGGTTGTGTCTAAAAGCATTTGTCTCACTTTCGTGAAAATACGCATAATTTGAATATTGGTTTGGATGGCTTTATCGCTTTTTAAAACACTTGAAAGCATAAGAATTCCATGTTCTGTAAATGCAAAAGGAAATGTTCTGCTTCCTCCCCAACTTGAAGTCGCAATTTGCGACTTCAAGTTTTCAAATTCAATCTCAGTAAGTTGAAACATAAAGTCTTCTGGAAATCGAGATGAATTCCTTTTTACTTGTTCATTTAATCTTTTAGTTTTAACATCGTAAAGAATAGCTAGATCAAATGCGAGCATGACTTTTTGCCCACGGATAAAATATATTTTGTCTGAAATTGTTTCTTCAGAAAGTAAAGATTGACCGTACATAAGTTTTCATTAAAAAAACAAATGTAAGATTTTATTTATATTAAATATAAGATTTAAATTGTTTTAGTTTTCCTCTATTAGTTCTTTCTAAAACCGTTTTTCTGGTAAAAGTAAAGTTTAAGTTAGGTTCCAGATACAAACAAATCGCTTCTTCAATTTTTTGAATTTGTTCTGAAACTAATTCATTTTCAGAAATATATTCAATTTGAAAAGTATCTAACTTCGTTTGTTTGATGATAAATTCTTTTACATTTCCGTCGTCTTCAATAATGCTTTTGGTAACGTAATAAAACGTCAAGCCCGGAGATTTTTTCCCACTTGGCAAAATCGCAACGTCATTGGTTCTTCCAATTAATTTTTTAAGAATTGGTTTTTGTGAAGTACTTTTTTCATCCAAAATTCCTATGTCGCCAATTTCATATCTGATAAACGGATTTGCTTTATTGAATAAAGAAGTGATTACAATTTTGCCTTCCGTTCCATGTGGAACAGGATGATTATTTTCGTCTAGAATCTCAACAAAAAGAGTTTCAGCATTTACTTGCCATTCTTCTTGTGGGTTTTCAAAAGCAATTAAATCAAGTTCAGAAGCGCCATATTCATTAATGATTGGAATCCCGAATTGTTTTTCTAAGAGTTTTTTATCTGATTCAAAAAGCATTTCCGAAGTGACAAAACAAGCTTTTAGAGTTGGACAAATTTCTTTTAAAATGATATTTTTTCTTTCTAAATATTTAGCAAACAAAACGATAGAACTGGTATATCCGTTGAGGTAATCGAATTTTTTGGTCTTGAATTTTTCAAGAAATTTTTCAAGAATTTCATCAGATAAATCAAAAACAGGAAAACGATAACGATGCGTTAGAAAATCCTTGAATCGCTCTTTTCGATATCCAATAAAATCCATAGGAATTCCATAAAAACGTGCTTGGTAAGAATGATTAAAATCAATTCCAAACCAGCCAAAACGCATAATATTTGATGCCCAAGTCAGAGCATGTGAATATTTGTCTTTGGCAAAAACAAAAGGAGTTCCACTTGATCCTGAAGTTTTGTTGAGGTAAACATTTTCTATAGTATAGCCTTTAGAAAGCCTTTTTTCAAGTGGTTTTTGAAGATTTTGTTTGTTTAGAATAGGAAGATCTTCCCATTTTTCTACAATTTTATTGCCAATCAATTCGTTATAAAAAGGATTATTTTTTAGATGAAAATCAACAATTTCTTTCTTTTTATTTTCAAGAAAAACTGCAAATTCTTCTTCGGAGAAATGAACAATTTTATCCAACTCAGCTTTGGCTTTCTTTATCGGAAAACCATTTAGTTGTAGTGAAATATCAAAGAGTCGAATCATTAAATGGCTTCTTTAATATCGTCATAGGGCTTGATTGATCTCAATTCCTGACCTTTAATAGTTTCTTCTTCTTCAATATCAAAATCATCTTGAAGACCCAGCCAGAATTTAGCAGAATTTCCAAAATATTGACTTAAACGTAAAGCAGTATCAGCAGTAATTCTGCGATTTCCTTTAATAATTTCTGATATTCTTGTTTGAGGAATTTTTAATTCTTTTGATAAACGATAAGGCGTAATATTTAACGGAGTTAAAAATTCTTCTGATAGAATTTCACCAGGATGTATGTTTTTTAATTTTTCCATTTCTTTAATTTTTTAATGATAATCTACAATTTCTACGTTTGAAGCATTTCCATTTTCCCAACAAAAAATTATTCGCCATTGGCTGTTAATTCTAATACTATAAAATTCTTTAAGATTCCCAGAAAGTTTCTCTAGCCGATTAGAAGGTGGGATTCTCAAATCAGCAATATTCTGCGAGTTATTAAGCATTCTAAGTTTTCTTCTTCCAATCTGTTGTATTTCTATTGAAGGCTTTTTGACAACAATACCGTTCCAAATTTTTTCAGTGTCTTTAGATCCAAATGAAATTATCATACCTTTCGCATTACTAACGCCAAAGGTAGGTAAAATAAATTATTATTTAAGGTTAAAACCCACTATTTTTGCACCACAACTAAATACAACAACACCATGACAATTTTACTATTGGGATCAGGCGGAAGGGAACATGCATTTGCATGGAAAATGACTCAGAGTCCGCTTTGCGAAAAACTTTTTGTAGTACCTGGAAATGCAGGAACTGCTGCAATTGCTGAAAACGTTGCCATTTCTGCAACAGATTTTGAAGCAGTAAAAGCATTAGTGCTGAAAGAAAATATAAGTTTAGTAGTCGTAGGACCAGAAGATCCGTTGGTAAAAGGTATTTACGATTATTTTAAAAATGACGAAAGTTTAAAACATATTCCGGTTATTGGACCGTCTAAATTAGGTGCACAATTGGAGGGAAGTAAAGAATTTGCTAAAGAATTCTTGATGAAACATAATATTCCGACTGCAGCTTATGATAGTTTTACAGCTGAAACGGTTGAAAAAGGATGTGAGTTTTTAGAAACTTTACAGCCTCCATACGTTTTAAAAGCAGACGGATTAGCAGCTGGAAAAGGGGTTTTGATTATTCAAGATCTTGAAGAAGCAAAAACGGAATTAAGAAACATGCTGGTTCACGCAAAATTCGGTACAGCAAGTTCTAAAGTTGTTATCGAAGAATTCTTGGATGGAATCGAATTAAGCTGTTTCGTTTTAACTGATGGTAAAAGCTATAAAATTCTTCCGACGGCAAAAGATTACAAACGTATTGGAGAAGGAGATACAGGTTTAAACACAGGCGGAATGGGAGCAGTTTCTCCAGTTCCTTATGTTGATGCAGTTTTAATGGAAAAAATTGAAACTCGTATTGTAAAACCAACAATCGAAGGTTTCCAAAAAGATGGAATCGAGTACAAAGGTTTTGTTTTCATCGGTTTAATCAATGTAAAAGGAGAACCAATCGTTATTGAGTACAACGTAAGAATGGGTGACCCTGAAACCGAAGTTGTGGTTCCGAGATTAAAGTCAGATTTAGTTGAATTGTTTTTATCTGTTGCAGATCAAAAGTTAGGAGATTTTAATCTGGAAGTTGATCCAAGAAGTGCTACAACGATAATGGTTGTTTCTGGCGGATATCCTGAAGATTTTGAAAAAGGAAAAGTAATTTCTGGTTTAGAAAATGTTACAGATTCTATTGTTTTTCATGCAGGAACAAAATTAGATAATGGAAATGTCGTTACTAATGGAGGACGTGTAATTGCTGTAACTTCTTATGGAGATAATTTCCAGGAGGCCATAAAAAAATCTTACCAAAACATAGATAAACTAAGCTTTGATAAGATGTATTTTAGAAAAGATATTGGCTTCGATCTAATTTAAAAATAAAACAGACCAACCCTTTTAATTAAGGGTTTGGTTTTTATTTTAAAAATGAATGAGCTGTTGTATCTTGGTTTTCTGTTCCAGCATCATCAAAAATGCGTAATTGTTTAATCCAATATACGATTGCTACAGAGCAGATGATCATAAAAATCCAGTTGATAGTGTTTGCACCAAACCATGTAATTAATTCCAAACGACGTAAAAAGTCAAGAGGAGCAAACAAAATGTTAACGAATAGGTATTGAATTCCTTCGAAAAAAGCTGTCATAATTTTAAAAATTATATGTTATTTATTGTTGTGTAATGCCTTGAAGATAAAATTCGGCGAACCAAATCTTTTTTCAACTTGTTAGGTTTTTCCTTTTAAACAAGTAGTATCTTTACAATCACAAAAGTATAAAATATCCTTATGATAACAAGTGTTTTTAAAAAATCTACGCCATTAAATTATTCATTGGTTGTAATTTTAATACTGGTTTTCTTTTTTATGTTCCAAATTAAAGACCCTTCTTGGGTTACTTCTTATTTTTTGGCTTTCCAAAAAGTGAGTTTATTATGCTTTATTTTGGCTTCTTTTTTTATGATTAATTTTATTGTAAAAAAGAACGGACTCAGTAAAGACAATGGTTACGCGATACTTTTCTACTTATTGTTCATTTTATTTTTTCCAACGATATTTAATAACCCAAATATTATATATGCCAATTTTTTCATTTTATTGGCACTTCGACGATTAATTTCGCTTCAATCGTTAAAATCTTCGAAAGAAAAAATATTTGATGCGGCATTTTGGATTTTTGTAGCCTCTTTATTTCAATTTTGGAGCATTCTCTTCCTAATATTGGTTTACATATCTATTGTTTTTCACGTTTCAAGAGATTATAGAAACTGGGTTTTGCCTTTTATAGCACTTTTGGCAGTAGCGATTTTATTTTACATGACATCTTTAATTATAAATCTCGATGCCGTAGCTTTCATTCAAGAAAGAGCTGTTGTTGATTTTAGAATTGATTATTTTAAGAATAATTACGAAAACGCAGCACTTTCAATCTACACTGCAGTTGCTTTATTTTTTGTTACTTCGATGTTAATGACTTTATCAAACAGACCGCAAATTGTACATTCTTCGTATAAGAAAATTGTGGCTTGTTTTTTTATAGCGGCTTTTGTATACATCATTTCGCCAAATAAAAGCAATGATTTATTATTGTTTAGCATTGCCCCATTAACTATTATGGCAACGAGTCATGTAGAATATATGCAGCAAAAACTGAATAACGAAATTGTATATTACACCTTGATTGTGTGTAGTTTATTTACTTTTTTCTCTCAATTATAATTTACTTCCGTAAGCAAGATCGCCAGCGTCGCCAAGTCCAGGAACAATATAATTTTTCTCATTTAGTTTTTCGTCCAAAGAGGCAACCCATAAATGGCAGTTTTCTGGAAGATTTTTTTCTAGGTGAGCAATACCTTCAGGAGCAGCAATAACTACAACAATATGAATTTCTGTTGGAGTAGCATTTTCGACTAATTTTTTATGAACTGCCACAATCGATTGGCCAGTGGCAAGCATTGGGTCAAGAAGTAAAACCGTTTTGTTGTTTAAATCTGAAATTGCTTGATATTCAACTCGAATTTCAAATTCATCGTCATTGTTTGGATGGAATCTGCAAGCAGAAACAAAACTGTTTTCTGCGTGATCAAAATAATTTAGAAAACCGTTATGAAGCGGCAGTCCGGCTCTTAAAATAGGGCATAAAACTAAATCGGCATCAATTTCTGTTGTCTTCTTAATTCCCAGAGGAGTCTGGATTTCAATCTGTTTATAAGGTAAAATTTTGCTCAATTCATAAGCCATAATTTCGCCAATGCGCTCAATATTTCTGCGAAAGCGCATACTGTCGTTTTGAACATCTACATTTCGGATCTGTCCTAAAAAATGATTTAACACACTGTTGTTCTCAGAGATATAATGGATTTTCATACTATTTTTTTAGAAGATCAATTGTTTTTTATGAATAATTGAAAAATTAACGCTTTTTTTGAAAGTATAAAAGTATAAAAAGTATCTTTGTTTAGTAAAAAAAATAAAGACATGTTTTCAAAATTAGCATATTCTGTTTTCGAACAAAGCATCAAAGATTATCATCAATTTGATAATGTAGATCAGCCAATCAATAATCCTTATCCAAAAGATAAGTTCGAGCATTTGTTATATCTTAAAAACTGGATTGACACCGTTCAATGGCATTTTGAAGATATTATTCGTGATCCGCAGATTGATCCAGTTGCGGCATTAACTTTAAAAAGAAGAATCGACGCATCAAATCAGGAACGTACTGATATGGTGGAATATATTGATAGTTACTTTTTACAAAAATACAGTAATGTAAAAGTAAAAGACGGAGCAAAAATCAATTCTGAAAGTCCAGCTTGGGCATTTGACAGATTGTCTATTTTAGCTTTAAAAATTTATCACATGCATGAAGAAGCAACTCGTGCAGAGGCTTCTCAGGAGCATAGAGATAAATGTCAGGAAAAATTAAACATTCTTTTAGAACAAAGAACAGATTTATCTACAGCAATTGAAGAATTACTGACAGATATTGAAAACGGAGATAAATTCATGAAAGTGTACAAACAAATGAAAATGTACAACGACGATGAATTGAACCCAGTTTTATATCAAAACAAAAAATAATTTGGCAGACTTGTCTAGCAAAATTAAGCATATAGCCGTCATGAGACTATCCGCAATGGGAGATGTCGCCATGACGGTTCCTGTTTTACGCGCTTTTGTAAAACAATATCCAAACGTGAAATTGACGGTTATCTCACGTCCTTTTTTCAAACCATTTTTTGACGGAATTCCCAATCTTGATTTTTTTGCTTTTGACGAAAAAGAAAGACATAAAGGTTTTCCAGGACTTTTGAAGTTATATTCTGATGTAAAAAAACTCAAAATAGATGCTTTTGCAGATCTTCATAATGTGTTGAGATCTAAGATTGTGAGTTTGCTTTTCGCTTTAAGCGGAAAAAAAAGAGCAACGGTTGACAAAGGAAGAGAAGAAAAAAAAGAATTAACTCGATCTGAAAATAAGATTTTCAAACAACTGCCAACGATGTTTGAAAGACACGCAAAATTGTTTGAAGAACTGGGTTTTCCGTTAGATTTATCAAATCCGACTTTTCCTGAAAAAGCAATTTTAAGTTCGGAAATTTTAGAAATTATCGGAAACAAAAACCAAAAATTAATCGGAATTGCTCCTTTTGCTCAATACGATTCTAAGGTTTATCCGTTAGATTTGATGAAAGAAGTAATTGCAAAACTGGCTCAAAATTCGTCGTACAAAATTTTACTTTTTGGCGGAGGAAAGAAAGAAATCGAAATTTTAGATTCAATTTCGCAACCCTTTGAAAATGTAATTAATATGGCTGGGAAAATCAAATTTCAGCAGGAATTACAGTTAATCAGCAACCTTGATGTGATGCTTTCTATGGATTCTGGAAACGCCCATATTGCAGCAATGTTGGGTGTAAAAGTAGTCACGCTTTGGGGCGCTACGCATCCGTTTGCGGGATTTTTACCATTCAACCAAAGCTTAGAAAACGCACTGACTTCAGACCGAAATCAATATCCGAAACTCCCAACTTCGGTTTATGGAAATAAGATTGTGGAAGGTTATGAGGATGCGATGAGAACTATTTTACCAGAAAATGTTGTTTCTAAAATTGAAGCACAAATTTAAATTCCAATAGAAAGAAAAATTCCAGTAAAAAAAATTGCTTCGCCAGTTCGCTGTCGCTCGTGTCCAAATTCCAATTTGAAAATCTTTGCGAAAATCTTTGTCAAAGTTTTAAACTTTGACAAAGATAAACTCAAGTCAAAAATTGGAATTTGGAATTTTTGGATTGGAATTTAACTATCCTATCCAAATCTTCTCCTCACGGCATCGGCTATGAATATATCGCTGTAAGTACGCAATAGTTGATTTATAATCTGGGGCATCATAGCCAAACCTTTCGTGCTCCATTTGTTCTTTGTCTAAAGCTTCGCAACCTTTTATAACTTCTTTAATCATGTCAATTAAAGCAAGTTCTTTATTCTCCGTTTTTTGAAATTTTAATTCTACAATTTCGTCTTGAAGTTCTTCACAATAAGAAACAAGTTGTTGTACTTCAGATTCTTCCAGAAGATCTCTATTATTTCTAAATATTTCTCGAATTGATTTCATAACATAAAATAAAATCCCAAATTTTTAAATTCCAAATCCCAAATGGAAAATGAAAACTTTGACAAAGATTATAAATTATCGATAAAAAAAATTCCAAATCTCAATTTTAACATTGGAATTTGGAATTTATATTTTTTTGGAATTTTACAAATTACACATCATCGTAATCCACATAAATGGTTTCAGATGTTGGATGTGCTTGACAAGTCAAAATTAAACCTTCTGCGATTTCGCTGTCCGTTAAAATAGAGTTTTTAGTCATTTCTGCAGAACCAGTTGTAACGCGTCCTAAACAGCTACTGCAGATTCCGCCTTGACAAGAATATGGAGCGTCAACACCTTGTTTTAGTGCGGCATCTAGAATAGTTTGTTTTTTAGACATTTCGAAAGTAGTCTCTTCGTCATCAACTAAAACCGTAATTTTTGTATGTCCTTCTTGAGAACCCTGAATTGCATGTTCTTCAGAAGAAGAAGTAAAAAGCTCAAATTTAATTGCAGATTCTTTTACATTTTTCTCTTTCAAAACATTAGAAACGGTATTAATCATTTCTTCTGGTCCGCAAAGGAAAAATTTATCAAATTCAAGTTCTTTGTGTTTGTTGTTCAAAACAAAATTCACAGTCGATTTTTCAATTCTTCCAAACAATGCGTTTTCAGCTTTCGCTTGGCTGTATACATAATGCACAAAAAGTCTGCCTACGTATTGCAATTGCAAATCGTGAAGTTCTTGATGAAAAATCGTGTTTTCAGGAGTTTTGTTTCCGTAAACCAATACAAATGAACTTTTTGGCTCATTTTTTAAAACCGATTTTATGATAGAAAGAACAGGAGTAATTCCGCTTCCTGCAACAAATGCTGCGTAGTTTTTTTGTCTTTCAGCATCTGGCTCAAAAGTAAATTTACCTTCTGGCTGTCCTACTTCAAGAACATCTCCAGCTTTTAATTTAGTATTGGCAAACTGAGAAAAAAGACCATTTTTTACCGCTTTTACAGCAATTCTTAGTTCGCCGCTGTCTGGTGCAGAACAAATAGAATAAGCACGTCTAATTTCTTGATTGTCAAGTGTTAATTTTAAATTTATATATTGACCAGCTACAAATTTATAGTCTGGTTTTAGTTCTTCAGGAACATTAAAAAGTATCGAAACAGCCTCTGCAGTTTCGCGTTTAACCTCTTTAATTATAAGTTTTAAGAATGAAGGCATGATAGAATTTTTATGCAAAAGTAGCAAACCACTATTAAAAGTTTACCACTAAATTATTTTTTTTAACTTTTTTTGTAACGTTTTCCTACATTTGGTCTCTTACTACAAAAATACTAAAACCATAAACCATGTTTAAGAAGTTTATTTATCTCGAATGGAAAGCTTTTATTAGATCGGCATCTTTCGGTAAAAATCTGGCAATGAAAATCATAATGGGCTTTTTGATGGCCTATTTTTCATTAATTTTTATTGGTATGGGAGTTGGGGCATTTTACATGCTTAAAGAAATGAAACTGGAGCCACTACTAACCATTAATAAATTTCTGATTTACTACTTCCTATTTGATTTAGTAATTAGACTCTTATTGCAGCCAATCCCAGTCTTGAATATTAAGCCATTACTGGTTCTTCCTTTAAAGAAACCAACGATTGTCCATTTTTCTTTAGGCAAAACGGTTTTGTCTTTTTTTAACTGGATTCATGCTTTATTTTTTATTCCGTTTTCGGTTGTCTTGATTTTAAACGGCTACGATGTTATTGAAATTATTTTCTGGCATTTGGGAGTAATGTCTATCATTTACATCAACAATTTTCTGAATATTATTTTAAGCAATATTGACAAACTGTTCGCCCTGTTTTTAATATTGATTGTAGCTCTAGGAGGTGCGCAGTATTATCAATTATTTGATATTACATTATTTACAACTCCATTTTTTCAAAGCTTTTATGACATCGACGGCTTATTTTTGGTTCCGATTTTAGTATTGATTGCGTTGCATTTTTTTACTTTTAAATACTTCGAAAAAAACTTATATCTCGATGCAGGACTTTCTGTAAAACAAGATATTGCTTCGACAGAAAATCTTTCGTGGCTCAATCAGTTTGGAACTTTAGGCACTTTTCTTAAAAATGATATTAAACTCATCAAAAGAAATAAAAGATCAAAAACCACTATTTTAATGAGTGTGATTTTTTTATTCTACGGATTGATTTTTTTCGGAAACACGCACCAGCCAGAAGCGATGCATATTTTTGCGGGAATATTTGTTTCGGGAGGATTTCTATTTGTCTTCGGGCAGTTTGTGCCAAGTTGGGATAGTTCGTATTATCAATTAATGATGACACAGAATATTCCGTACAGAGGCTACATTACTTCTAAGTGGTGGCTTATTGTTATAGCGACTTTCATTTCGACCCTATTGGCATCGTTCTATTTGTTTTTTGGATGGGAGGTTTACTTAACTATTGTTGTAGGAGCCATTTACAATATTGGAGTAAATTCTCATTTGGTTCTTTTAGGCGGGGCATTTACCAAAACTCCAATCGATTTAAGTAATGCTGGCGGAGCTTTTGGAGATAAAAAAGCGTTTAATGTAAGTGCAATGCTTTTGTCGTTGCCAAAAATTTTGTTGCCTCTAGGATTGTATGCGTTAGGACTTTATTTCGGAAACAAAATGATTGGATTGTCTCTCGTAGCTGGAGCAGGAGTTATTGGATTTATTTTTAAAGAAAAAGTTTTTTCATTAATAGAAAAGAGATACAAAATAGAGAAGTACAGTACGATAAGTGCTTATAAACAAAAGAGTTAATTAGCCAATTAGTTAATTAGAGAATTAGTCAATTAGATAATTAGTAATCTAAAATCTACAATCAAAAATCTAAAATTAAAATGATACAAGTAAATCAGCTTTCAAAAAAATATAACGAAACTACAGTCTTAAATATCAGTAATCTAGAAATTCCAAAAGGACAGAGTTTCGGATTAGTGGGAAATAACGGAGCAGGGAAAACCACTTTTTTCAGTCTACTTTTAGACCTTATTCAGCCTTCAACGGGATATATTAAAAGTAATGATATTCAAGTAAATACAAGCGAAAAATGGAAATCTTTTACAGGATCTTTTTTAGATGAAAATTTCCTTATCGGATATTTAACTCCAGAAGAATATTTTTATTTTATTGGCGATTTGCGAAATCAGAACAAAGCAGATGTCGATGCGCTATTAGCGAAACATGAAGAGTTTTTTAATGGTGAAATTTTGAAGAACAAAAAATACCTTCGAGATCTGTCCAAAGGAAACCAGAAAAAAGTGGGAATCATTGCAACACTTATTGGAAATCCAGAAGTAGTTATTTTAGACGAACCTTTTGCAAATTTAGATCCAACTACAGTAAGCCGATTAAAAAAAATTATCAAAGAATTAGCCGATGATCCAAACGTAACCGTTTTAGTTTCAAGTCATGATTTACAGCATACTGTCGAGGTTTGCAATAGAATTGTAGTTCTTAATAAAGGTGAAATAGTGAAGGACATTCAGACTTCAAAAGAGACCTTACAAGAACTAGAATTGTTTTTTGCTGTGTAAGAATTTCTATATTTAAAAAAGAAGCGTATTTTTACAAATGAATATACTAAAACCAATTTTTAGTAGTTATCTGTTTTAAACTCGTTTCTATTGAAAAAGAATACTCTTAAATATAGTTTTACTCTCGTTTTTTTATTCTTTTTGATAGCTTGTTCTACCAAAAAAAATACCTTTTTGTCTAGAAATTCCCATGCCTTAAGCACAAAATATAACATTTTATACAATGGCGGAATTGGTCTTGATAAAGGATTAAAATCTATTCAGGCGAATAACGAAGATAATTTCTGGAAATTGCTGCCAATTGAAAAAATGCAATTCGACGAAAATTTTTCTGAAGGCGAAAAAGCTAAAAATCCTGATTTTGAACTGGCAGAAACAAAAGCGACAAAAGCCATTCAGAAGCACTCGATGAATATTGGCGGTCGAGAAAAAAATTATCAGATTGATGAAGCTTATTTAATGTTGGGAAAAGCAAGATATTACGATCAGCGTTTTATTCCGGCAATTGAAGCATTCAATTATGTTTTATATAAATATCCTGAAAGCGATAATATTAATATTGCAAAAATCTGGCGCGAAAAAACCAATATGCGTTTAGGCAACGATGCAATTGCTCTTAAAAACATCAAAATTTTACTTAAAAAAACAGATTTAGACAAACAAACTTATGCAGATGCCAATGCTCTTTTGGCAGAAGCATATCTAAATTTGGAGGAAAAAGACAGCGCCGTTGCTAAACTTAGAATTGCAGAACAATTTACCAGAAATAACGAAGAACGTGCAAGATATCGTTTTATCCTTGGCCAAATGTATCAGGCAGAAGGCAAAAAGGATAGTGCGGTTTATTTTTACGATCAAGTAATTGATTTAAATAGAAAAGCAGATCGCAAATATATGATGCACGCTTACGCGAAAAAAGCACAAATGTTTGATTATGGAAAAGATAATGATACGATTTTCTTAAAGATATTTAATAAATTGGTGACTGATCGTGAAAATCGCCCTTACTATGATGTTCTTTTTTATGAAATGGGAGTTTATTATGATAAAAAGAAAGATCAGGAAAATGCTTTAGTATTCTACAATAAATCTTTAAGAAGAAAATCTAAAGATCCGTATTTGATGGCTTCTGCCTATAGAAATATTGGGAATATGTATTTTAAAGATACAGATTATAGTATGGCAGCAAAATACTATGACAGTACTTTGGTAAAAATGGATCCTAAAACCAGAGAATTTGCCTTTATAGAAAAAAATAGAAAAAATCTTGATGACGTAATTAAGTACGAAGCGATTGCAAAACGTAACGATAGTATTATTAAGGTGTATAATTTGCCGCCAAACGAAAAGAAAGATTATTTCGAAAATTATATTGCTGAACTTAAAAAGAAAGACGAAGCCAAAAGACTTTTAGAAGAAAAAGAAAAAGAACGATTGGCAAATATCGACCGAAATTCTCAAGCAGAAATTCCAGGAAATGGAGCTGTAAATCCGCAATCATTGGGTAGACCTGCAGAACCAGAAGGAATTGGAATGCCTCCAGGCGGAAACGATAATGCAAGTTCATTTTATTTTTATAATCCGACAACGGTTGCCTATGGAAAACTTCAGTTTAAAAAAATGTGGGGTAACAGAACTTTGGGCGGAAATTGGAGATTGGCTGGAATAAAAACAGCCAATGATAATGCCATGAATGATACAATTGCTACAAAAGAAGTTGCCAATGCAATGAATGATACAATTGTACCAGAAAAATATACTGTGGCTTATTATGTAAAACAGCTTCCAACTTCGCAAGTGGCGATGGACAGCATTGGTAAAGAACGTAATTTTTCGTACTATCAATTAGGACTTATATATAAGGAGAAGTTTAAAGAATACAATTTGGCGAGCGACAAACTAGAACAATTGCTTCAGAACAATCCTGAAGAAAAACTGGTGTTGCCATCAATGTATAATTTGTACAAAATTTATCAAATTACAAATCCGGCAAAAGCAGAAGCTATAAAAATGGAGATTTCTACGAAATATCCAGATTCAAGATATGCTCACATTATAAATAATAAGGAAGAAGATTCAAATTCTAGTCCCGACAAAGAATATCAAAAATGGTATAAACTTTTTGAAGAAGAACATTTTGATGAAGTCTTAGCCAATATTGACAATCTGATAAACCAATATTCTGGAGATGATATTGTTTCTAAATACGAATTATTGAAAGCCAATACTTTAGGAAAAGTAAACGGTTTAGAAGCCTATAAAAAAGGACTTGAGAATGTGGCAGATAATTATCCAAATAGTGAAGAGGGTAAAAACGCTAGAGAAATTCTAGAAAAACAAGTTCCTGTTTTAGAAAAACTCAATTTTACGACAACCGACACTAAAAACTGGAAAATATTATACCGCGTTGCTAATACCGATACAAAAACGGTTAAAAGAATTGAAGAAGCGATTAGAGTATTTTTATTAGTAGAAAATTACGAAAGATTGACAACATCTCTGGATAAATACAATAAAACAGAAAGTTTTGTAGTTATTCATGGTTTAAAATCTGAAGCTTATGCAAATGATATTGCAGGAGTTTTTAGAGAAGATAAAAAATATAAAATTCCAGATCAGGCAATAATTATATCAAATGATAATTATAAAATTGTTCAGATTAAAAAGAATTTAGACGCATACCTTACCCCGAAAACCCCTTAAAATCTTAACCGCCATGTTTGAAAAAGTAAAAAAAAACGGAACTGAACAATTAGGAAAAACAAACAGAATTGTAGAAGGAACATCAATAGTAGGAGACATAGTTTCTAAAGCTGATTTTAGATTAGACGGCGAATTGATTGGAAATTTTACTTCGCAGGGCAAAATAGTGATTGGGGCCAAAGGAGTTGTTAAAGGAGAAATTATCTGTAACAATGCAGACATTGAAGGAGAATTTCACGGAAAAATAAAAGTTCTAGAAACACTTAATATTAAATCGACTGCTCAAATACACGGAGAGGTAGCAGTAGGAAAACTTTCGATAGAACCAGGAGCTGACTTCACAGCAACCTGTACGATGCTTGCACATTCCAATACAGTAATCATGTTAGAAGATGGAAAAGGAGCCGAACAATAATAGGAGAAATAAATGGCTGGCATTTATTAATATTCCTTTTCAAATGGGAGTAATCATATTTGTATTCTCTTATTTCGGAACCTGGCTCGACGAGAAACATCCAAGCCCAAAAGTATATTATAACACCATTTTTGTATTGGCCGGAGTTGGCGTTGCATTATATAATGTAATCCGACAAGTAAATGACATCAATAAAACAAAGTAGTTTGTATATAAAACGTCTTGAGATAAAAGTTGCATCTTTGCACTAAAATTATTTCGAATGCTTTCAAAAAATTACAAACCGCTATTTTATTTGTTATGTCTTGCTTTAGGAACTTATATAGTACATAAAGCCCTTTTTTTCTTTAGCGAAATTAAAACAGAGAACTTTCATTACAGTCTTGAAATACTGTATTTATCGTTCTTCGCAATTTCGTCTTTATTATACCTTATATTATTAGTAGTAAAAAAGAAGAATTTTGAAATCGTCGGAATGGCATTTTTATTCGGAACTTTTACACAAATGTTATTAGCTTATTTAGCTCTGCAGCCAATCTTAAAAAACAAAACTGGAGAAACCGATGTTGAAAAAGTTAGTTTTTTTATAACATTTGTGCTGTTTTTGTTATTTCAGACGCTTTTAACTGTCCGATTATTAAATGAAAAGCGTTAAAATAACAATTCTTTAAAACAAGGTTTAAAAATAATTTTTCATATCCTTTTGAATATTAATAAAAAATGTACCTTTGCACCAAATTTTAGAAACGTAAAAAAATAAGATTTTCCACGATATGGTGATTTCAAACAAACCACTCAGCTTTATTCTTGCAGCTTTTGTTGCTTCTCTACCTATTATGGGTTTTGCAAATCCAGAGAATGATTCGACGCATGTTCAAACTGAAACTGCTCACGAAGAGAAAGTAGTTTCACATAATGCTCACGAAGAAGGAGAGCATGTTGCTCTTGACCCAAAAGCAAAAGTGGATGCTTTTATTGATCACCACTTACAAGATTCTCATGACTTCGTTTTCTTTTCAGATGAAAAAGAAAATAAACACTATGGTTTTTCATTACCAGTTATTCTTATTGACGGTGGTTTAAAAGTTTTCTCTTCTTCAAAATTACACCACGGAGAAGAAGTTGCAGAAGTTGACGGTAGCTACTATAAATTAGTACACGGTAAAATTTACAAAACAGATGCAGCCGGAACAATCAACTTTGATGAGCACGGCCATCCATCAAATGAAAAACCATTAGATTTTTCAATTACTAAAAATGTTGTTTCAATGCTTTTCGTATCAGTATTATTATTTTTAATGTTTACTGGTTTAGCAAAATCATATAAAAAAGGACCAATCCCAACTGGATTTGGTAGAGTTTTAGAACCGCTTATTATTTTCATTAGAGACGAAATCGCAGTTCCTAATATTGGAGAGACAAAATACCGTAAATATATGGGTTACCTATTAACTGTGTTTTTCTTTGTTTGGTTGTTAAACTTATTAGGAATGACTCCACTAGGAATCAACGTAACAGGAAATATTGCAATTACAGTTTGTTTAGCATTATTTACTTTCATTATTACACAATTTAGTGCAAACAAAGATTATTGGGGACACATCTTCTGGATGCCAGGAGTACCAGTTCCAATGAAAATTATCTTAGCTCCAATTGAGGTTTTAGGAACATTAACAAAACCATTCGCATTATTAATTCGTTTGTACGCAAACATTACTGCAGGTCACGTAGTAATTATGAGTTTAATTGCAATGATTTTTGTTGGAAAAAATTTAGCAGCAGATTTACCAATCTCATTAGGATTAACTTTGTTCATCTCTGTTATTGAAGTTTTAGTTGCATTTTTACAAGCGTTTATCTTCACAATGTTATCATCATTGTTTATTGGTATGGCTGTTCAAGATCACCATCATGATGATCACGGACATGCACATGAGGAAGAAAACGCAATCATTTAATTAGAAGTTTAATTTTATATATATAAATACTTATGGGAACAATTCCAACTTTAGTAGGTGCTGGTTTAGTAGTAATCGGTGCAGGTTTAGGTTTAGGTAAAATCGGTGGATCTGCTATGGACGCTATTGCTCGTCAGCCAGAAGCTGCTGGTAAAATCCAAACTGCGATGATTATTATCGCTGCTTTATTAGAAGGTTTAGCATTTGCTGCTTTAATCTTAGGAAAATAATAAAGAAAGAAATAACAGCATCTTTAACGGTTGGTTAAAGATGTTGTTACTTTTAAAAAAAGAAATTAAATATTTAATATAGTTATATAAAATGGATAAGTTAATTAACGATTTTTCATTCGGATTATTCTTCTGGCAGGCTTTAATCTTAGTAATACTAATTTTGCTTTTAGTAAAATTTGCTTGGAAACCAATTATGGAATCTATTACTGCAAGAGAAGAAGGTATTAAAAATGCATTGCTTTCTGCTGAAAACGCAAAGAGAGAAATGGAAAACTTACAAGCTGATAATCAAAGAATTTTGAATGAAGCTCGTGCAGAACGTGACGCGATGTTGAAAGAAGCTCGCGAAATGAAAGAGAAAATGATTGCTGATTCTAAAAACGAAGCACAAGAAGCTGGTCAAAAAATGATTGAGCAAGCTAAAGCGGCTATCGAAAGCGAAAAAAATGCTGCAATGGCAGAATTGAAATCTCAAGTTTCTACACTATCATTGAGTATTGCTGAAAAATTATTGAAAGAAGAATTATCTAACAAAGAATCTCAAACTAAATTGGTGGAGAAAATGTTAGGTGACGTAAAGTTAAACTAAGATTATGGCAAGTACAAGAGCAGCAATTCGTTATGCAAAAGCAATTCTAGACTTAGCAAACTCTAAAGGTGTTGCCGAAGCTGTCAATAACGATATGAAATCAATTGCTAATGCAATTGAAACAAATGAGGAATTGAGTGCATTTATTCAGAACCCAACGACTACAGTTGAAGTTAAAGAAGGTGCTCTTTTAGAAGTTTTTGCAAACGTAAATGGAGTGACAAAAGGATTGTTCCGTTTATTATTCGAAAACAAAAGATTTGAAATTCTACATGCAATTGCATTAGGATACAGTAAATTATTTGATGAAAACAATGGTGTTGAAGTAGCTAAAGTTACAACAGCAATTCCATTGGATGCTGCTTTAGAAGCTAAAGTTTTAGCAAAAGTTGCAACTTTATCAGATAAAAAAATTACAATTGAAAATATAGTAGATCCTTCAATTATCGGTGGATTTATTTTGAGAATAGGAGATAATCAATACAATGCTTCTGTTGCAAACAGATTACAAGTATTAAAAAGAGAGTTAAGTAATTAGTTTTATAACACAAAAAGTGTCTAAATTATAAATTAAGATGGCGGAAATCAAACCTGCTGAAATTTCAGCAATATTAAGAAAGCAAGTAGAAGGTTTTGAATCTGGTGCTACGCTAGAGGAAGTAGGAACAGTACTTCAAGTTGGAGACGGTATTGCTCGTGTTTACGGGCTATCTAATGTACAATATGGTGAGTTAGTAGAATTTGATAACGGTATGGAAGGTATCGTATTGAATCTTGAAGAGGATAATGTTGGGGTTGTATTATTAGGACCATCAACTGGACTTAAAGAAGGATCTACTGCAAAAAGAACTCAACGTATTGCTTCTCTTAAAGTAGGTGAGCAAATGGTAGGACGTGTTGTTAACACTCTTGGTTTTCCAATTGATGGAAAAGGGCCAATCGGTGGTGACTTATACGAAATGCCATTAGAAAGAAAAGCTCCTGGAGTTATCTTCCGTCAGCCAGTTACTGAGCCATTACAAACAGGAGTAAAAGCAGTTGATGCTATGATCCCAGTTGGTCGTGGACAGCGTGAGCTTGTAATCGGTGACCGTCAAACAGGTAAATCAACTGTTTGTATCGATACAATCTTAAATCAAAAAGAATTTTACGATGCAGGAAAACCTGTATTCTGTATATATGTTGCAATCGGACAAAAAGCTTCGACTGTAGCAGGAATCGCAAAAATGTTAGAAGAAAAAGGAGCAATGGCTTATACAGTTATCGTTGCTGCTAATGCTTCTGATCCAGCTCCAATGCAAGTTTACGCTCCATTCGCTGGTGCTGCAATTGGAGAGTACTTCAGAGATTCTGGTCGTCCAGCTCTTATCGTTTATGATGATTTATCTAAACAAGCTGTTGCTTACCGTGAGGTTTCTCTTTTATTAAGAAGACCACCGGGACGTGAGGCTTACCCTGGAGACGTTTTCTACTTACACTCTCGTTTATTAGAGCGTGCTTGTAAAGTAATCGCTGATGATGGTATCGCTAAAAACATGAACGATTTGCCAGATTCTATTAAGTCAATCGTAAAAGGTGGTGGTTCATTAACTGCTCTACCAATTATCGAAACTCAAGCTGGTGACGTTTCTGCATATATCCCAACAAACGTAATCTCTATTACAGATGGTCAGATTTTCCTTGATGGAGATTTGTTCAACTCTGGGGTTCGTCCTGCAATTAACGTAGGTATCTCTGTATCTCGTGTTGGAGGTAATGCACAGATTAAATCAATGAAAAAAGTTTCTGGAACTTTAAAATTAGACCAAGCTCAATTCCGTGAATTAGAAGCTTTCGCTAAATTCGGTTCTGACTTAGATTCTGTTACATTAAACGTAATTGAAAAAGGAAAAAGAAACGTTGAGATCTTGAAACAAGGTTTAAATGATCCTTATCCAGTTGAAAACCAAGTAGCTATTATCTACGCTGGTTCTAAAAACTTGTTAAGAAATGTTCCTGTAAATAAAGTAAAAGAATTCGAAGCAGACTTCTTAGCTTACTTAAACAGCAAACATAAAGATACACTTAATGCTTTGAAAGCTGGAAAATTAGATGACACTATTACAGACGTTATCGAAAAAGCAGCAAAAGAAATCTCAGCAAAATATAACTAATTAGATAATTGGTAAATTAGATAATTAGAAAATGTTTACTCATTATTCTAATTATCTAATTTTCAAATTGTCACATTTTCTAATCAATAGATGGCAAATTTAAAGGAAATCCGTAATAGAATTACTTCCGTTTCATCGACGATGCAAATTACATCGGCTATGAAAATGGTTTCTGCTGCAAAGCTGAAGAAAGCACAAGATGCAATCACTGCAATGCGTCCTTATGCCGAGAAATTAACGGAGTTATTGCAAGATCTTTCAGCTACACTAGAAGGTGAAGTAGGAGGAGATTACACTACACAACGTGAAGTAAAAAAAGTATTGTTAGTAGCAGTAACTTCAAATAGAGGTTTATGCGGTGCTTTCAATTCGAATATTATTAAAGAGATTAAAAACCGTACAGAGTTTTACGCTGGAAAACAAGTTGATATTTTTGCTATTGGTAAAAAAGGAAACGATGCTTTAAGCAAAACGCATAAAGTTCACGGTCATCACAATGCAATTTTTGATCATTTAACTTTTGAAAATGTTGCTGGAATTGCAGATAATTTGACTGAGAAATTTTTATCTGGAGAATACGATAGAATTGAATTAGTTTACAATCAGTTTAAAAATGCTGCGACTCAAATTGTTCAAGTAGAACAGTTTTTACCGTTAGCACCTATCGCTACAGATGCAGCTGCTCCTTCTGGAGATTATATTTTTGAGCCAGGAAAAGAAGAAATTGTATTGGCTTTAATTCCTAAGTCTTTAAAAACACAATTGTACAAAGGTATTCGTGATTCATTTGCTTCTGAGCATGGAGCGCGTATGACTGCAATGCACAAAGCAACAGATAACGCTACAGCTTTAAGAAACCAATTAAAATTAACTTATAACAAAGCTCGTCAGGCTGCGATTACAAGTGAAATTTTGGAAATTGTTGGTGGAGCAGAAGCTTTAAACGGATAATCTATTCCATAATAAAAAAAGAAAGCCAGCATAAAGCTGGCTTTTCTTTTTATTGGAAGTTTTATTCTTTTTTAAAAATAATTTTATAAAATGGTGATTCTCAAATTAAAGTAAGTTGAGAATCACTACCATTTTATAAAAATAGACAGATAACTCTGTGTGCTTTGTCTTTCGTGGGAACAAACTAGCTTTATTAGTCCCATTGCTCTGTTTTTTTAAGGGTTACATTTCAGCAGAATCAATCCCTGTGCTTTGTCTTTTATGGGAACAAACAAGCTTTATCAATCCCAATGCTTAGTTTTTTTATAAGGGTTACATTTTAGCTAACTTCAATCCCTTTATGCTTTGTCTTTTATGGGAACAAACAAGCTTTATTAGTCCCAGTGCTTCCTTTTTTATAAGGGTTGTATTTAGCTTTCTCAATCCCTGTGAAACAAATTTAAGAAAGGTTTAACGAAAAAATCTTACATAATTTCCATGTGATATTTATATGATTCACATGTTTTGAAAAAAATCTGTAATGAGAAATGAACTTTTTTAAGAAAAAAGTTCTAAAGAAGTGGTTTTTAATGATATAACGTTGAAGATTTCTTATTATTATATTAACACAAATAAAAACTATTTTTTTGATTCTTACAAATTTCTAAAAAACATGAAATATCGTTTGCTTTAAATTGAGAAGTATTTCGGTCGAAAATAAGTATTTTTGAAGTATAATTTTTTAGTGAAATGAAACTACGAGAACTAACAACCATAAAAGAGATGCTCTCTCAGATTGATACTATACGTTTTCTGTATCCTAATTTAAGTGAAGACAAATACGAATCGTTTCTTTCAGAAATGGTTCCGCATAATTATACTCAAATTGCAGTTTTTGAAGAAGAAAATTGTATCGGAATTACGGGATGCTGGTCTGCAACAAAATTATGGACGGGCAAATATCTCGAAATTGACAATTTTGTGGTACATCCTGAATATCGATCTAAAGGAATTGGAAAAATGCTTACCGATTATGTAGAGAAAAAAGCAATAGAATTGAATTGCAGCAGTATAGTTTTGGATGCATTTACAGGAAACTTTGCTGCTCATCGATTTTATTATAATCAAGGTTATGCTCCGAGAGGGTTTCATTTTGTAAAAATTTTAGATGAAAAGAAAATGACTGTTTAAAAACACACATAACTTTTCTTTATTGCATTAACAAAAACACCATTAAACAAAAGAAATGGTTATTTTTGTCTTACAAACATTATTAGAATTATATTTTGGGATTATATAAAAATCTATTTAAACAAACAGCAATTTACGGACTGGCAACAGTTTTACCGCGAATGCTGAGTTTCTTATTAGTGAGATTATATACAGGAATATTGCCTACAGCAGAGTATGGTGAAGTTTCGATCGTATTGTCTTGGATGGTTTTCTTTAACGTAGTTCTTTCTTACGGTATGGAAACGGCATTTTTTAGATTTTACAGTGCAGAAGAGGATAAGAAAAATGTCATTGCTACTTCGACCATTTCTATATTTTGGACTTCAATAATTTTCCTTTTTGTAGCCCTCATTTTCAGAAACACACTTGCTAATTTAGCCGAAGTCGACGTTCAGTATATTACCTATTCGGTATGGATTTTAGTTTTGGATGCCTTGGTTTTAATACCGTTTTCTAAACTTAGAGCCAACCAAAGACCAATGGTTTATGCCGCAATTAAGATTGGAAATGTTGTTATAAACTTACTACTAAATATATTTTTCTTAATGTATTTGCCAAAACTGGCGGCTTCAAACCCAAATTCTGTTTGGGATAATTTATATATTGAAAACTTCCAGATTGCTTATATTTTCATCGCAAATCTTTTGGCAAGTTTAGCAACATTTGTTGTCCTTTCTCCAAATTATCTTTCGCTTGGGCGAAAATTTGATCCAGTACTTTGGAAAAAAATGATGAAATACGGACTTCCAATTTTGGTGGCCGGACTGGCTTTTGCTGTAAACGAACATTTCGATAAAATTTTATTAGGCTACTTACTTCCAGAAAATTTAGCAAAATCTGAAGTTGGAGCTTATTCTGCTTGTTACAAATTAGGATTGTTTATGGTTCTTTTTGCAACAGCTTTTAGATTAGGAATTGAGCCTTTCTTTTTTAGTCATGCTAAAAATGAAAATGCACCTCAGACTTATGCCGTTATTACTAAATATTTTGTGATTTTAGGATCCTTGATTTTATTAGGAGTAATTGTTTTTGCAGACGTTTTAAAATATTTGTTATTAGACAATAAATCGTACTGGGAAGCCATGAAAGTGGTGCCGCTAATTATTTTGGCAAATTTCTTTTTAGGAATTTATAACAACTTATCGGTTTGGTATAAACTGACAGATAAAACAAAAATCGGAGCGTACATTTCTATAGTAGGTGCAATTATAACCTTGATTTTGAATTATTTATTAATCCCGAAATATAGTTATTACGGTTCTGCAATTGCAACTATTTCTGCTTACGGAAGCATGATGCTTATTTCTTATATTTTAGGAAATAAATACTATCCGATTCCTTACGATATGAACAAGATTGGTGCTTATTTAGGCGTTTCAATATTATTTTCAATAATTTCATTTTACGGATTTAGAGAAAAATATTATGTTGGAATTCCGTTGCTTTTAGCTTTTATGTATCTCGTTTACCATTTCGAAAAAGATACTATAAAAGGAATAATGAAAAGAAAATAAGACGTTTTAAGAAAATTATATTTAAAAATGAAAATTCAAATTATCAATAAATCACAGCACGATTTACCAAATTATGAAACAATTGCTTCTGCAGGAATGGATTTACGTGCCAATATTATAGAACCAATTACGTTAAAACCTTTAGAAAGAACGATTGTAAAAACAGGACTTTTTATAGAATTGCCAATTGGTTATGAAGCGCAGGTAAGACCGAGAAGCGGCCTAGCGGCAAAAAAAGGAGTAACTGTTTTAAATTCGCCAGGAACTGTTGACGCAGATTATAGAGGAGAAATCGGAGTAATTTTAGTAAATTTATCTAATGACGATTTTGTAATCGAAAATGGAGAACGAATTGCGCAGTTGATTATTGCAAAACACGAAAGAGCAGAATGGATTGAAGTTGAAACACTTTCTGAAACATCAAGAGGTGAAGGAGGCTTTGGAAGCACTGGCGTGAAATAATAGAAGAGAAAGACCAAACCCAATGAAGATTTTAAATCTTCCCATAAAATCAAATAAAGAATGAAAATAATTGTGCCAATGGCGGGCCGCGGATCAAGATTGAGGCCTCATACTTTAACCGTTCCAAAACCGTTAATTCCAGTTGCGGGAAAATCTATCGTGCACCGTTTAGTTGAAGATATTGCCAAAATATTAAAAGAACCAATTGAAGAAGTTGCGTTTATTTTAGGAGACGAAGCTTTCTTTGGAGATGATGTTGTAACAAGTTTAGAAGATTTGGCTAAAGGATTAGGAGCAAAAGCTTCGATCTATCGTCAAGATCAGCCTTTAGGAACTGGACACGCGATTATGTGTGCAAAAGATTCTCTTTCTGGACCAGCGGTAATTGCTTATGCGGATACTTTAATTAGAGCAGATTTTGAACTAGATCCATCTGCAGATGCTGTTATTTGGGTAAAACAAGTAGACCAGCCAGAAGCTTTTGGTGTAGTAAAACTAAATCAAAATAATGAAATTATCGAATTGGTTGAAAAACCAAAAGAGTTTGTAAGTGATTTAGCCGTTATCGGAATTTACTATTTTAAAGAAGTTGGTGTTTTAAGAAACGAGCTTCAGAATGTTTTGGATAATAATATTCAAAACGGAGGTGAATACCAAATCAACGACGGAATTAAAGCCATGATGGCAAACGGAAAAGTTTTTAAAACTGGAAGCGTAGACGAATGGATGGATTGCGGTAACAAAGATGTTACGGTTGAAACCAATACAAGAATGCTAGGTTTTCTTCATAATGATGGAGAACATTTAGTAGATTATGGAGTAACATTAGAAAATTCAACTATTATTCCTCCTTGTTATATTGGCGAAAATGTTGTCTTGAAAAACACCACTGTTGGTCCAAATGTTTCTTTAGGAAAAGGATGTCAGGTAACAAACAGTACTATTAAAAACAGTTTGATCCAGACCAACTCTCAAATTAAAAATGCTGATCTAGACAACGCCATGATCGGAAATCATGTAAGTTACGATGGTAAATTTACAAGTATCAGTATTGGTGATTACGCTGTTTTAGAATAAAATAAAAAATATCAAAATTTCGTTTTGTTTAAAATGTAATTTTAAAATAATGAAAAAGAGAATCTTAACTGTTTTATTTTTTGCCTTCTTCGGAAGCACGTTTTCGGTTTTTGCTCAGACAGAACCCGAAGATATTGCTATGGCAACAGATGAATATCAGGATTCTTTTTATGAATCATTAAAACAAAAAGGAATTGAAAATTATGATAAAGCTATTGTATCATTGGAAAAATGCATCAAGCTGAAACCCAATGATGCAGTTGCTTATTTTGAATTAGGGAAAAATTACCTTTCGCTTAAACAATATCAAAATGCACAGGATGCTTTTGAAAAAGCTACGCAATTAGAACCTAAAAATAAATGGTTTTGGCTCGGAATTTACGATGTAAGTTTCGAAACCAAAAACTATCCGCTTGCGATAGAAACGATTCAAAAAATAATTGTTTTTGACGAAGAATACAAAGACGATCTCATTTCGTTGTACATGATTACCAATCAGTATGACAAGGCATTGACAGCCATTAACGAAATGAACGATAAATTCGGAAAGTCGGCCGATCGCGAAATTTACAAACAGCAGATTTTATCTCAAGGGAAATACCAGAACTCAGAAATAGACAATTTGGTTCAGCAGATTAAAAAAGATCCGAAAGAAGAATCTAATTATCTCAATCTTATTCTTTTATATTCGAAGAATAATGAAAATGAAAAATCGCTGGAAGTGGCCAAACAATTGGCAAAAGAAATTCCAAATTCAGAATGGGCTCAAGTGAGTTTATTTAAAACCTATTTGGATGCCAATCAAGCCGATAAAGCCATCAAATCGATGAATGTGATTTTAGCAAGTTCAAAAATCGATTCAAAAATCAAACACAGAACTTTGAATGAATTTTTGATTTATGTAAATAAAAATCCACAGTATTCAGCCGATTTGGAAAAAGCCATTTCTTATTTTGATAATGATCCAAATGTAGACGTTGCCAAAGAGATTGGAAAATTTTATCATAGTAAAGGACAATTTGAAAACGCTATTAAATATTATGAAAAAGATTTAAAAGCAAATTCAGATACTGATTTGGAGACTAATATGTTATTGTTAGAAGCGTATTCGCAAGCAAAACAATATGACCCAATGACCAAAAGAGCCATGATGCTGATTGAAGTTTATCCGAGTCAGGCTCAGTTTTATTATTATGCAGGTTTAGGAAGCAATCAGCTGAAACAGTTTAAAAATGCAAAAACGGTTTTAGAAATGGGTCTTGATTATGTAGTTGATGACGTAAAATTAGAATCAAATTTTAATATTCAGTTAGGAGAAGCTTATAATGGATTGGGAGATGCAAAGAAAAAAGAGGAATACTTTTTGAAGGCAAATGAATTATTAAAGAAGAAAAAATAAAAAGAAGAATTCAGATGAAAAAATATATATCAATACTAGTATTGTCTATTGCCGTGATTTCATGTAAATCAAAAGCAGTAGCGGTGCAAGGAAATACAAGCCAGACCGTTGCACCAAAAGAGGATAAAAAAGTTATCGAAAAACATTACGACAATAAGTTAGATTTTTCGACACTTTACATAAAAGCAAGTGCAAAATATGCTGATGAAAAACAAAGCCAAAATGTTACTGCCGAAATTAGAATCGAAAAAGACAAACAGATTTTAATAAGCGTACGTTTCTTAGGAATTACAATGGCAAAAGCTTTAATAACACCATCAAAAGTTAGTTATTACGAAAAAATAAACAGCACTTATTACGATGGAGATTTTACAAGTTTAAGCAAATGGCTGGGAACAGATTTAGATTATACAAAAGTTCAAAATCTATTGGTTGGAGAAGCCTTTGATGATTTACGAAAAGGAAAATATACGCAGACTATTGTCGATAACCTATTTAGATTGGACGAAGAAAAAGAGGCTAATTTGAAGAAAACCTTTTTCTTAGATGCTGAGAAATATTTAATTCAAAAAGAAGAGATTTCGCAGCCATCAGAAAATAGAACTTTACAAATAGCTTATTCAGATACTAAAAATTTTGATCAGGGAACATTGCCGACAAGTATTGAAATCAATGCGGTTCAGCCAAAAGGAAAAACAAGCATTAATCTGAATTATAATAATATCTCATTCAACGAAGAACTTTCTTTTCCTTACAGTGTCCCAAGCGGATACAAACAAGTTTTAATTAAGTAATTTTGCAAAAAGAAAACATAAACATGCCAAAATTTCTCCTAAGCCTAATTTTAATATGTGCCACTACTTTTGTGTGGGCGCAGGATTCGCAGCAAGAAAAACTGGAGCAGCGTAAAGCACAGATTCAGCAGGAAATCAGAGACAATGAAAAAATGCTTCAATCTGTTCGTAAAAAAGAAAAATCAGCGGTAAACGAATATTTGATTCAGGCCAATAAAATCAAATTAAAAGAGAAATTAATTAATACTACGGCAAAACAAGAAAGACTCCTTAGTAATGACATGTATATTAATCAGGTTCAGGTAAATAAACTTAAAAAAGAATTAAAAGTTCTAAAAGAAGATTATGCTGAAATGATTTTGAAATCATACAAAAGCCGTTCTGAGCAAAGCCGTGCCATGTTTATCTTATCTTCTGAAAGCTTTTTGCAGGCTTATAAAAGAGCACAATACTTAAAACAGTATACCGCTTTTAGAAAAAATCAAGGTTTAGAAATTCAGTCAAAAACAGCGCAGTTAGTAGATTTTAATGCTAAACTAGATGGTCAGCGCCAAGTAAAAAAGAAAATTATAGTTGAGAATCAAAAGGAAAAAGTTACTCTTGAAGCGGAGAAAAAAGAACAGCAGAAGTTGGTAAATGCTCTTAAAAAAGACAAAAACAAAATTGCTGCCGATATTCGATCTAAACAAAGCGAATCTAAAAGAATTGACAGACAAATTGATCGTTTAATTCGTGAAGCAATTGCTGAAGCAAACAGAAAAGCAGCAGCAGAGCGAGCAAAAGCAAATCCAGGAAGCGAAATGAAAGCACCAGTTTCTTCGTCTAAAATTGCTTTAACTCCTGAAGATAAAGTTTTAGCAGCCGATTTTAAAGCCAACCGCGGAAGACTGCCTTGGCCAGTAGAAAAAGGATTTATTTCTCTTGGATATGGAGATCAGCCACACCCGCTGCATCCTTCAATTACAGTACATAATTCTGGTGTAGAGATTACTACCGAAGACGGCGCAAGTGCAAGAGCGGTATTTGCAGGAGAAGTTTCTAAAGTAATCGTTTTGTCTCCAGTAAATAAAGCAGTGGTAATTCAGCATGGAGATTACTTTACGGTTTACCAAAACTTGAGTTCGGTTTCTGTAAGTCAGGGCGATAAAGTATCGATCAAACAAAGTATAGGAAGAGTGAGAACAAGCGGTGATACAGGAAAAACAATCATCAAATTCTTGATTCTTCAAAATACATCAAACAATAATCCGGAAGGATGGCTGCAAAGCAGATAAAATAGAAAGGGAGCAATTAAGCTCCCTTTTTTATATTAATAACTTTCTTCTAAGAAATATTTTAAAACATCTGTTGTCGTAACAATTCCTTTCAATTCTCCTTGATCCACAACTGGAACAGCGTGAAATTCTTCTGTCACAAAAATCTCTGCCAAATCTCTAATAATAAGATCTGGAGAAACCGTTTTAGGTTTTGAAGTCATAACCTGCGGAATAGTAAGCATTTCTAAAACAGCTTCGTCTGCACCATCTTGTCCGTCAAACAATGCACCAAAAGTCAGTCGGTTAATATCGGTACGGCTTATAATTCCCACAACTTCTTTCCCATTTACAACAGGAAGATGTCGTATAGCATTGGATTTCAATTTTTGCACTACACTTTTTAAATCATCATTTTGATTGATAGTTATGACGGTTTTGGTCATAATGTGGCTGATTGGTTCTCTCTTTTTCATAATTTGATGGTGTTAGATTTACATCAAATTTGAAGATTATTTGATAGTTAAAAGATGATTTTTGTCACGAGAAAACTGAGAAAGAAAACGTATTTTAGATAGTTATTTTTTTAAATGAAAATAAATACGAGGTATTAATTTCAATTTTTAAGCAGTAAAATGTAAATTGATCTTGAAGTTGATTTGAAATTGCATTTTATTGAATTTAAAAAGTAGTATTTTTGCAGTATGGAAACAAATAGACAGAAAAAAATAGGTGGTGTCATCCAGAAAGACTTGGTTGATATTCTGCAAGGTGAAGTGAGAAAAAACGGAATTACAAATTTGGTAATTTCAGTGTCCAAAGTTAGTGTAACTACAGATTTATCTGTGGCAACAGTATATTTAAGCATTTTTCCGCAAGAAAAAGCCAAAGAAACATTAGAAGCAATTAAAACAAATACAACTTTAATCAAACATGATTTATCACAGCGTGTGCGTTTGCAATTACGCCGTGTTCCAAATCTGGTATTCTTTATTGATGACTCATTAGATTATATTGAGAAAATCGACAATGCGCTTGCAGGAAAAGAAAATCCAATAGAAAATCGTGATCTTTTAGAAAAAAGAAGAAAGTCGTAATTTGAATTTTCCTTTATACATAGCCAAGCGATATATTTTTAGCAGCAGTAAAAACAATGCTATCAATATTATCAACCGCATTGCCAGCATGGGAATCATTGTTGGCACGATGGCTTTGTTTGTAGTTTTGTCTGTTTTCAGCGGACTGAAAGTTTTCAGTCTTTCGTTTACAAATGAAATTGACCCAGATTTAAAATTGACCAGTACATACGGAAAATCATTTGTAATCACTCCAGAGCAGCAAGCTCAAATAAAAAAAATAGATGGCGTTGCTTCTTACACCAAAATAATAGAAGAACGTGTTTTGTTTTTATTTAAAGACAAACAGCAAGTTACTTATTTGAAAGGTGTTGACAGCCTTTATCCAGTTGTTAACGATATTAAGAAAAAGCTTTTTAATGGCCAATGGCTTAAACCAGATAGTTTTCAGGTTGTAATTGGTTACGGTTTAGCTCAAAACTTCTCAATGGGAATTCTTGATTTTGAAAATCCTCTGCAGGTTTTTGCGCCCAAATCTGGAAAAGGAGCAATTGAAAATCCTGAAGAAGCCTTCAATAAAACCGATGTATTGCCAGTTGGAATTTATTCTATCAGCGAAGATTTAGATTCAAAATATGTATTTGCAGATTTAGGATTAGTGCAAGAATTGCTAATGTACAAACCCAATCAAATCTCGGGAATTGAATTTAAATTAAAAGAAAATGCAGATGAAGGAGCAATAAAGGCACAGCTTAATTCTATTTTTAAGAATAAAATTACTTTAAAAAACAGAGCACAGCTGAATGAGTCTTTATACAAAATGCTCAATACCGAAAATATTGCCGTTTACCTTATTTTTACATTAGTGATTATTGTGGCGCTTTTTAATTTGATTGGCGCCTTGATTATGATGATTTTAGAAAAAAAAGGAAATCTAAAAACGCTTTTTAATTTAGGTACAGACATCACTGATCTTCGAAAAATATTTCTGCTTCAAGGAACTTTATTAAGTGTCTTCGGTGGCTTAATCGGACTTGCTTTGGGAATAATCCTCGTGATATTACAGCAGAAATTTGAACTTATCATGATCACGCCGACTTTGGCATATCCCGTTGTTTTTACAATAGAAAATGTTTTAATTGTAATGACAACAATTATTTCACTAGGTTTTGTTGCTTCATTAATTGCCAGCAGCCGAGTGAGTAAAAAACTGCTTGATTAATATTTCTTAAAAAATATTACTTATATTTACCGCCTTATAAATCTACAGCATATGATTGTTTCTGCCTAATCCTATTTTATTTTTAGAATAATTAGGATACTTACGTTTACTTTTTTTAGTTCAGATTTTAAAAATAATTCTGGACCAATTTTATCATTTATCCTAAAATATCATGACAGAAACAACTATAAAGAAAAGCTTCTTTTCTAAATTTTTCACTACTTTAAAACAAGCCTTAAAAGGCGACGAATCTTTTGACTATACTTCGGGAAGTATAAAGAAAGCCGTAATTCTATTGGCCATTCCGATGGTTTTAGAAATGATGATGGAATCGGTTTTTGCTCTAGTCGATTTATATTTCGTCGGACATTTAGAGCACAGCAGTTTTGCTATTCAAACCGTTGGTTTAACCGAATCGGTATTGACTGTAATTTATTCTCTCGCAATCGGAATGAGTATGGCAGCAACGGCAGTCGTGGCGAGACGAATTGGAGAGAAAGATCCAGTCGCTGCTGCAAAAGCTGGAATGCAAGCCATAATTATAGCTTTTGCTGTTAATAGTGTTTTAAGCATTTTCGGAATTATCTATGCAAAAGATATTTTGGTTTTAATGGGTTCATCAATAGAATCAGCTGAACACGGTTACCGATTTACTCAGATTATGATTGGATCGAGTTTATGTATTATGCTTTTGTTCCTTATAAATGGAATTTTCCGCGGCGCTGGAAACGCAGCAATCGCGATGAAAAGCCTTTGGATTGCTAATATTTGTAACATCATTTTATGTCCGATTTTAATTAATGGTTTTGGACCAATTCCTGCTTTCGGATTAGTTGGAGCCGCTTTGGCAACCACTTTCGGAAGAAGTATCGGGGTTTTGTACCAAGTTTATCATCTGTTTTTTGGAAACGGAATTTTAAAAATAAAAATTCCATATTTTGCTCCAGACTTTGCACAAATAAAAGCTTTGGTAAAAATTGCAGCGCCTGGAATTTTACAATTTGTAATTGCATCTTGCAGTTGGATTTTCTTAGCTCAATTAGTGGCTACAACTGGCGGAGACCATGGTTCGGCGGGTTATCAGACGGCGTTGCGAATTATGATGTTTTTCATTCTTCCAGCTTGGGGATTAAGTAACGCCGCAGCGACTTTGGTCGGACAAAATTTAGGAGCGAAACAAATCGAACGTGCCGAAAAATCGGTTTATACTACTGCCAGATATAATGTGATTTTCATGGCATCGATTATGATTATTACTTTGGCTTTTGGACAATATATTATTTCGTTTTTCACGAATGATGAACAAGTCAAAACCATAGCAATTGAAGCCTTACAGATCATGAGCATCGGTTTTATTTTCTACGGTATCGGAATGGTTCTCATTAATACTTTCAACGGAGCAGGAGATACGTGGACACCAACAGGGATTAATTTCTTTGGTTTCTGGTTATTCCAAATTCCGCTGGCTTTTGTATTAGCGAAACATTTTAATATGGGACCAACTGGAGTTTTTATTGCTATTCCAGTTGCTGAAACGGCTATTACTTTAGCAGGAATCTTTTTCTATAAAAGAGGAAAGTGGAAGAGAGTTCAGGTATAAGTTTAAAAAGGAAGACCTTCAAATATTTGAAGGTCTTTCTTTTTTATAAGTTATTCATCTTTGTCAAAGTTAAAAACTTTGACAAAGTTTATATATTTTTAAACAAACTCATACCCCGCATAAACCTGTTCAATCTCTTTCATAATCGCAAAAAGATTTTCAGGTTCATCAGTAGTAACCAATTTTTGTTTGAATTCTTTAAACGAATGAATTCCTTTGAAATAATTCGTGTAATGACGACGCATTTCTACAATTCCTAAACGTTCGCCTTTCCAATCCATTGACCATTGCAAATGATTTCGGGCAGCTTCAACACGATCGATAACCGTTGGAGCAGGCAAGTGTTCACCCGTTTTAAAGAAATGTTTGATTTCATTAAAAATCCACGGATAACCAATCGCAGCGCGGCCGATCATGATTCCGTCAATTCCGTATTCGTTTTTATATTTTAATGCTTTTTCTGGACTGTCGATATCGCCGTTTCCGAAAATTGGCATTGTAATTCTTGGGTTGTTTTTTACGCGAGCAATGTGCGACCAATCAGAATGGCCTTTATACATTTGTGCACGTGTTCTAGCGTGAATAGTTAAAGCTTGAACGCCAATATCTTGAAGCCTTTCAGCAACTTCATCAATATTAATTGAGTTATCGTCCCAACCTAAACGTGTTTTTACAGTAACAGGTAAATCTGTACCTTTAATAACCGCTTTTGTCAAACGAACCATTAAATCGACATCTTTTAAAACTCCTGCACCAGCACCTCTGCAAACTACTTTTTTTACCGGACATCCAAAATTGATATCTACTAAATCTGGTTTTACTGTAGAAACGATTTTAGAAGACATTTCCATTGCTTCTTCATCACCACCAAAAATCTGAATTCCGACCGGACGTTCGTAATCAAAAATATCCAGCTTCATGCGGCTTTTTATTGCATCACGAATTAATCCTTCAGACGAAATAAACTCAGAGTACATCATGTCAGCTCCATGCGTTTTGCACAATCTGCGAAACGGCGGATCACTCACATCTTCCATCGGAGCAAGTAATAAAGGAAATTCGGGTAGTTCTATATTGCCAATCTTAACCATCATCTATATTTTTTGCAAAATTACAACATTTTTCTTTATAAGATACAAAGGTTCAGAGGGACAGAGGAACAAAGAATAGATTCGTGAAATTATCTAACCGCAAAGAGCGCAAAGATTTTATCTTTAAGTTATGCTTATAAACGCAAAGTTCGCAAAGCTGAATCAATAAAAGCTTTGCGAACTTTGCGTAAATCTTTGCGCTCTTTGCGGTTAAATTAAAATTAACGATAATCAAAAAAGCGAATAGGTTTCCTGCTCATTGGATTAAAAACGATGGGATTTAGAATTTCTTTTGGAACAAATTCTATTTTTGGGGTCACTCTCAATTTGGCTCTAAAATGATCTTTTATTTCCTGTAGAAATTCCGGAGATTGGTTTTTTACCGCAATTTTGATCAGGATTTCATCGGTGCCTAAATCATTGGTTGAAATCTCAATTAAGTGATTTTCAATATTATCGAAACTGCTCAAAACATCGTTCATTGCTGGCGGATACAATGTTGTTCCTTTATATTTAATCATTTGTTTTTTACGTCCAACAACTGGACCAACGCGTAACGTATTTCGTCCACAAGCGCAAGGTTCGTCATGAAACTGAACCATATCTCCGGTTTTAAAACGCAATAATGGCATTGCTTCAATTCCTAAAGTAGTAAAAGTCAGTTCGCCTGTTTCGCCATTTTTTACAGGCATATTATTTTCATCTAAAACTTCAACTATGATTAATTCTGGGTGATGATGGCCGCCTTTTCCATGTTCGCATTCGGTAAAAGCCGTACTCATTTCAGTCGAAGCATAAGTCGAGAACAGCTTAATATTCCACTTATCGGTGATTTTTTTCGATAGAATATTCATCGAAAAATCTTGTTCTCGTAAAGATTCTCCGATACAGATTGCGCCTTTTATGCTGGAATTATTATAATCAATTCCGTGAATTTCAGCGTATTCAATCAATTTTAAAAGGAAAGAAGGAACCGTAATCAAATAACTCGGATTGTATTTTAAAATAGAATCCCATTGCATTTCTGGAATTCCCGCACCCACTCTTATAACGCCGACTTTCAGTTTTCGCAAACCTAGAAAATAAGCTAAACCCGCCATAAATTTTCGGTCGATTGTTGTCATTAATTGTACAACGTCGCCCTCTGCAATTCCAGCGCAGGCAAACGAAATGGCTTCATTATAAGCCAGTCTATCCAAATCAGAATCGGTTAAACCAAAAGTTACGGGATCTCCTAAAGTTCCGGAGGTTGTGGCATAATCTATAATTTTATGCTGTGAAACACATAAAAAATCATCATTATATTGCTGTAAATCTTCTTTCGTCGTAACAGGAAGATGCTGTAAATCTTCGAGCGTTTTTATTTTTGAAATATCAATATTCTGTCCTGCAAAAAGCCTTTTGTAAAAAGGAGAGTTCTCGCTGATATAAGCTAAAAGTTCGGCTAATTTTTTTTCTTGAAAAATTTTAATTTCTTCTAAAGAATCTTTTTCTATTGCTGGAATCATTTTAATTTTCTTTTGACTTTTTTTAAATATTTTTCAATTTCTTCTTTTTGAGGAACTGTGGTGATTTCGTGAGTTAAAGCCTTTTCAAAATTTTGCTTTGCCTGAAGAAATTCCTTTTTTTGGTAAAAGTACAATCCTGTCTTATAATATACAACCCAATAATTGGGGTTTAATGCCTGATAATTTTGAAGAAACTCTGGAAAAACGTTTTCTTTCTTTTCTAGAATTGCATCTAATTTATGATCTTCAATTTTAAATTTTTTAAAATTCTGAAACGCAGCCGTTTCCAAAAATGGATCTTTGGCAATATTCAAATTTTCTTTCTGAAAGGATTTTGTTTCATTTCGATTTTCTCCAAAAACAGAATTTAAATCATAACAGACAAATTCGCCCAACTGAAACGGATTTGCCGAAACCCAAACTAATTTTTCTTTTGGTTTAAAGATAATTCCATGATGCGCCAAAAGCTGATTCAAAGCTTTTTCGTTTCCGTAACCCAAAGCCATATTTTGCAAACCTTCTTTATTTCGCAGAATTTCAGAAGCAATTTGAGGATTCACTTTTGGATTTTCGGACAGTAATTCCTGCATTCTTTCATATCGATATTCAGAATGGCTGTTGGCAATTTGTTCCAGATTTCGTTTGTCATTTTTGAAAGCTTCACCTTGAAAATGATTCGAACAAATTAATTGATCGCTGTTCGGAACATCGTAAACATCCATTTTATCTGGCGAAACTTCAATTAAAACGGCTTTGTTGTCGTTGGCGCTTCCCACCATAATCGATTCAGAAACAAATACTTTTCTCTTTTTTGCAATGGCAACGGCTTCGTCAATAGTTTTGGCATGCTGCAAAATTTCTCGTGTCAGAATAGAAATCGGAGTTTTCGCGCTAAGCGGAATTTTAGATTTTGAAGCATTAATCGTTACGGTCAATCCTTCGAAGTTCATTCCAGAAACAGCACCGATCATGCCAGGCCAAGTCACCATCATAAACGGAAATCCTTGTTCGGGTTTTATAAAGGCAATGATTTTATTTTCCGCGAAAGCGTCATTCACATAAAAATCAAAATTTCGTCCAAGAATCAAACTTCCATCTTCTGATCTTTCGTTCCAAACTGCAAAGGAAGAACAACCGACCAAAGCCAAATCTTGTAAAGCATGACCAATATCGTGAGCAGCATGCAGGTATAAACTGCGTTGAAATTGTGGTGCGATATTATCAAATTCGCTTGATGTGTATTGAGAGACACCATAAATCTCAGTCTGATATTCATTAGGAACATTTAAATATAACTTTCGATTGTACCACTTTAAAAACTGGCGAAGCAGTTTCTGCTGAAATTTTGAAGGAACAAAATCGGTTATTTTAGAGAAAAAAATATGCTGTTGTTTCTCGAGAAGCGAATCGGTTAGAGCGCCAGTCGTCAATCCGATTTCTAGCGGATCGCCTTCAACATACAATTCCCAAAGACCTTGTTTGTTTTTTAAAAGCGAATTTGGTCCAGAAATAAAAACACTGTCAGATATTTTTTGTACCGTTGGTTTTGTAGCATTGAATGCCGAAATATCAGGTGTATGTTTTTTAGATTTTGAAGTACCGCAGGAAACAATTATCAACATAAAAAATAAAGAAGATAAAAGTAAACTTGAGTTTTTCATAACGCTAGTAGCTGAGTTGGGATTTGGAATTTTCTATTTGGAATTTTCCCTACATTTTATTCAGAAGCTTTTTTGATTTTTTCCAGCAGATATTCTTTTCCTACAATTTCTGAGCAAGTTATGACTGCTCCAACTGTAACGCCTAAGACTCCGTGCATGTTAATACTTTGGCCAGTAAGATAAAGATTTTCTAGCTTAGTTTTGGTCGGAATTAAAGTTTTCATCGGATTATTAGAATCTTTAACATATCCGTACATATTTCCGCCGTCTCCGCCGATATAATCGCGGTACGAAAGCGGGGTAGAAGCATGCACCGATTTGATGCAATCTTTTATGCCAGGAAATTTTTTTTCGATTTCTTCTAAAAACTGTGCAGCTTTTTTAGCTTTGAATTCGTCGTAACTTTCACCTCTTTCATTTTCTTCAAAAGTCGTATTAAATGTATTTTCCCAAGCTTTAACATCATCATATTTCATGTACGTCAAAAACGTCATTCCATCTGCCCATTCCTCGTCTTTTTTAGACGGATTCATAGAAGCCATAAAAGTTTTTGGCCATGAGTTTTCGTCGTATTCATGCGCCGTCCAAACATCATTGGCACTTTTAAAATGATAATAATTATGATTGATGTATTTGAAAGTTTTGGGTTTAAAAACAATATAAAGACTGAAGGCAGAAAGTACGCTTTCCAGATCTTGAATTCTATTGAAAAACGGTTTTCTGAAGTTTTCCTGACCCGCCATTTTCAAAGTCGTTTTAGGTTCGATATTCGAAATAAAAATATTTCCCGAAACCTCGGTTCCGTCTTTCATTTTGACCGAATTCACTTTTTGATTTTCGACTTCAAACTTTGTTACTTCTTTGTGTTTAAAGAATTCGCCACCGTATTTTTTTAGCTGTTTCAAAAGCTGTTTCGTAATCTGACTTCCGCCATTAATGCAGCGCCACGAACTTTCAATATAAGAATTGACGACAAGCGCATGCACATAAAAAGGCGATTTTTCGGCTATGCCCGCATAAAGAAAATTGGATCCAGCCAAAACGGCTTTCAGTTTTTCATTTTGAATAAAAGAATCGATGGTTTCTTTTGCGTTAAGCGTTAGAATTTCGTCATCATATTTTCCTTGAGATTCTAGATTGTAAAGCGGAAAAGTTTTGCAAACGGCTTTTATTTTCTCGCAATACTGTTCAAGATTTTCTTTTTCTTCAGGAAAGAAATGGGTTAATTGTTTAATGAAATTTTCGAAACCCTGTGCATGCGGATATTCGGTTTTATCGTCTTCGAAGGAAATTATATCAAAACCATTTTCATCTAATTTTTTTAGATTTAAATGGTCCATTATGCCAATATATTTAAAGTATTGATGCAAATTCTGGCCTTCGCCTAAACCTCCGATATAATGAATTCCAGTATCAAAAATAGTTTTATCTCTTACGAAAGTCTGGAGATTTCCACCGTATTGATTGTTCTTTTCGAGTACACAAACGCTGTAGCCTTCTTTTGCCAGAATAACGGCAGAAACCAATCCGCCCAAACCGCTGCCAATTATGACTACATCGTACTGTTTTTTCATTATTTTTTCTTTAAAACGATTAAAGCATTTTCTTCAGAAACAATTTCGAAATTCTCCAATTGATTTTTTAAACGAGGACAATTGACTAAAATTATTGAAGAAACGGCAGCAATTATTTTTTCGATTTCTTCTGAGTAATTTTCGTCAGAAATTAAAAGGATATCGTACTGATTTTCAAGTGCCAATTCAAATTTTTCGAGATAGGTTATTTTTCTCTTTTTAACTAAATAATTGGTTTTGGCAACTAGCAATTTTTCTTCATCATTTATAAAAGAAACTATTTTTCTCTGTGGTTCCTGTAGCGCCAATAAAACATCCAATTGTCCGTAATCGTTTCCTAAATGCAAAATTTTTGCTTTTGGCTGAATGTGTTTATTTAAATTATAATAGGTTTCAAGATTTTGCTTTACATCTTTTTTTACGCTATTTCCAATTTCGATTTCCTTATAATCGTAACTGTTAATAAGCATTGTTTTGAAATAATCTGGACCTTCCAATTCTTGACGGATTTTTCGATATTCTCCTTTAAAGAAACTACTGATCTGCTTGGTTCTTTCTGTATAATTTGTTCCGAAAGAAAGGTTTTCAGGCGTGATTCTTTCTAAAATAGTAACGGTCAGTTTTCCATGATGAATGACAAAATCTCCTTTCGGAATTAATTCTGAAGCGCCGTGAATAACTACCGGAACAATGTCGATTTTAAATTCTTCGGCAAGGAAAAAAGCACCTTTGTGGAATCGTTTTACGACATTATTTTCAGATCGTGTTCCTTCTGGAAAAACCATTAAAGAATAGCCTTCATTTACTTTTTTGCGCAAATGTTCGACACCGCCTTCAAGACCTTCAGAAACGGGATAAAATCCCGCTTTTCTCACAACGCCGCCAAAAATGGGTGAGTTGTAAACCCAATCGCTTACCAAGAAAATGATTTTCGGACTCAGCATTCCGATGGCTAAAATGTCAAGGAATGAAGAATGATTGGCAATTATAACGGCTGGCTTTTCGAAAGTTTCATGGAAATGATTAACGACTTTTTTGCGGATAAATGGATTGGAATATAATACCGACTTCATGAATTTTGAAATCACATATCGGAAAGCTTTCATTTTTGCTTTTTTGCTAAAAGGCAAAATCGGCATAATGGTAAAACTGAAAATTGACATCACAATTCCGCCCAAACCATAATAGGCAAATGAAATGACACCGTGAATAAAAGTTCGCAATTGAAAAGGCGGATTTCCTTTTTTTGATCGATTTGATATAAAAACTTTAAATAGAATCGGATAGAAAATGAAAGTAATAATAAGTGCGGCAAAAACCCCGATTAGAGAAACCAATGAAATTGAAGTCAATGCAGGATGTTTGGCAAAAATCATGGCGCCGATTCCTAAAATTGTCGTGATTACGGCCAAAATAATTGAGGTTCTGTAAATCGCAATTTCGTTAACGCCGTTGCTGTATTCTTTTTGAAGTGCGCTGGTCATGAAAATGCTAAAATCGACTCCGTGCCCAAAAATTAAAGTGCAGACAATCATACTGAAAATATTCATCTGAATGCCAAAAAGCCCCATAATTCCCGCGGTTACAATTCCCGTTAAAGCAATTGGAATTAAACTGACAATAACCAATTCGATTCTGCGGAAAAAGAAAAACAAAATTAAAATTACGGCAACAAAGGAATAATTGACAAGCGAATTGAAATCGGTTTTTAAAGTGCTGAAAAACGTTTCATTCATTTGCTGGCGGTCGATTGCAATGATATTTTGTTTTGTCGAAGCCGATTTTACAAAAGCATCACGCTGTTCTGGCGCCACTTTTACTAAGGTCGAAATGGTGTAAAATCCATTTTTCTCTGTAACAAATTCCTGCAATTGTAAAGCCTGAATTTTTAAATACTCGTTTGCAGAAATAGGTTTGAAATCAAAATCTAAATGATCAAAAAACAAATTATAAGTTGTCGATTTAAAACCCAATTTATAGCCTTCGGCAATTAATTCTGATTGTACAAATTGCTTTTTCTGCGAATTCCAGAATGCATTCCACTTTTCGATTTTCTGAAGCTGCTCTTTTTGCGAAAGCACAATTCCTCCAACAGAACTGAAATTTAAAATTTTATGTTGTTCTTTTTCTTGATTTAAATTTTCGAAAAGACGGCTATTATGCTGCAAAGCTTCTTCCATCGTTTTTCCGTAAGAAGCCACATAAATAGTTTTAGAGGTGAGGCTCGTACTTTCTTCCAGTTGTTTTTCGGCAGCTTTTATTTCTTTTGGAATAAAATTGAGCTGTGATAAATCATTATTAAAACCAACGTCATTATAAGTAAAACAGCAGATAATGGTAATAATGACACAAAAACCGATTAAAAATTTATTATTGTGAAAAGAGAAATGCGCCATTTTATCGATCACATTTTTCTTGTGTTCTGCCGGATTATTTTTTGGTTTGTATAAATGAGGAATAATCAAAAGCGAGAAAATTGCCGAAGCCATAACAATTACGGCGGCAAAAATTCCTAGATCATTCAGCGCATCCGATTTTACAAAAAGCAGACATAAAAACGCCACAGCCGTTGTAGAACTGCTCATAATTACTGGCATTGTAATGTCTTTGTATAATGTTTTTACATCGCTGTTGTGTTTGTAATGCGTGAGAATGTGAATGGAATAATCGATCGTGATTCCTAAAAGAATAGAACCAATTCCTAATGAAATTGCCGAAATCTGTTCTCTCACAAAATATAAAAATGCAACGGCAAACAAACCTCCAAAAACGGTCGGAACGAAAATAATAAACGGAATTAGGATTTTTCGATAAAATAAAATCAGAATCAGCATCAAAGTAAACATCGCGATTGACGTTGTCAAAATAATGTCGCTCTTAATTTGGGTGGCGTTTGCAACAGCAATAAGCGCAGAACCAAAATAACTGATGGAAGTTTTGCCTTTAAATTTCTGATTTAGATTTTCTTGAATCGATTTTAGTTTTTCGGCAAAAATGGTGTTTTTCTCTGTTTCGCTTGACGGAATATTTGAAGTGATAAAAAGCAACAATTTCTTTTTATCCTTCGTCATTACAAATCCATTTTCTAGCGTAAAATCGTCGCCAATATTTAATTGCTGTAATTTTTTTAAAGCGATAAAAGAAATTCCAAACGGATCTTGCAGAATAAAATCTTTGGTAATAAATCCCGACGGAGAAATAATCGATTTGTAATTTCCTTGAACGGTTGCTGCAATACTGTCTTTTTGCAGTTTATTTTCGATAGCAGCATAATCTTTATCGTCTAGAAAAAGAGGCAGATTGTTGTAAACAAAATCAATAGTTTCCTGAATATTTTCCTCGTCAATTTTTCCCTGAATTCCTGTGATGTAAGGTTTGCAAGATTTTGAAACGCTGTCTGAAAATACAGTCGCCATTTCTTTCAGGTCTTCGGCAGAACCATTTTTATCCAAGCTGAAAATTACGGTCGTTTTATCGGCAAAGTTTAATTGTTTTAAAACTTTGGCGGTAACGTCGGTTTTGTCATTTGTGGGAATAAGTTTGGTGATGTCTTCTTCAAATTTTAATCTTGAAGCGAAGAAGCCGAAAACCAAAAGCATCAATAAAGCCAGCAGCACCGAAAGAGATTTTCTTCGATTTACAAACAGATGAATGGCGTAGAAATATTGATGCATATTTAAAATTTTGTTAGCCACGAATTCACGAATTAATTAAAAATGGATTTGAATAAATTCGTGAATTCGTGGCAGATTTAAATCTGTGGCAAAACTATTTTATTTTTTGGAACTGAAAGCGGTTAAAAGCAAATAACTTACTAAACCAACAGTCAGCGCCGAAACGGACGCTAAAATAAGACTTCCTACGATATATTGCGTAGCATTTTTTTGAATATCATCGAGCGTAATAGAGCTGTCTAAAACCAATGGCGCATCGCTAGAAACAAAAACACTCCCAACTTGAAGTGAAGCATAAATAATAAACGGAATAAAAGGCGGAAAACTTACGTTTGACGTAAGATAAGCAATGACTTTGTTGAGTCTGAACAAGGCCGCAAAGGTAAAAAGCAACACGGTTTGAAATCCCCAAAAAGGAGAAAGTCCGATAAAAATACCTAAAGCAATTGCCGCAGATTTTTTAAAATTAGAATCGTTGCTTTCTAAAATATCTTCTAGAAAGAATTTTTTAAAACCTTTTTTTTTTGCCCGCCTAAAGAAATCGCGAGGTTTTATATACAGCAAAGCATTGGTTACCAAAACCGTATTTAAAATACTGATTCGGGTAAAATCTTGAAACGGACGGAAATGCGAAACTCTTTCAGCTGGATCGTACAAAACTTGAATCGGAATGTTTTTAACTGGAATTCCTTTCCATGCTGCGCGCACAATAACCTCGATTTCAAACTCAAATTTATTGGTATAAAAACGTTTTGGCAGTAATCGAAGCGGATATAATCTAAATCCAGATTGAGTGTCGTCTAGTTTTATTCCAGTTTCAAACTTGAACCAAAAATTAGAAAATTTGTTTCCAAAACTGCTTTTCTTGGGAACATTTTCCTGCGTCATATTACGGCTTCCAATTAAAAGAGTGTTTGGCTCACTTTGGATGGCTTCTAAGAAAACTGGAATATCTGCTGCAAAATGCTGTCCGTCAGAATCGATTGTAATGGCGTATTCAAAATCCAATTCCAGCGCTTTTCTAAATCCGTTTCTTAACGCGCGTCCTTTTCCTATGTTTTGAGGATGGTGAATTTGCGTTAAATGAGAATACGATTTTAAAATTTCGCTCGTAGAATCAGTTGATCCATCATTGACAATGATGACATTTGTCGTGAAATCTAAAATAGAATCCAGTACTTTTTTTAGTGTTTTCTGGTTGTTGTACGTAGGCACAATAACGCAAAAGTTAGTCGAACTAAGTAATTCGTGCTGTGATTTCATGAGGTGTTTTTTGGGCTTACTTCACGAATTGTCTCTCCTTTTCAGAGAAACTTTTAGATTGTAAAACAAAGTCTTTAAGATACTCTTTCAAAGCCGCACTTTGCGATGCATAATACGTCGTAATGAATTTTTTATCTTCTTTAATATTTTTCTTGTAGCCCGTAATTCCAGGAACATCTTCTTGAACGCTCAATCTGATCATTCGCATTTCGATATTGCTCGGATCGCTTTTTATCGTTGCTTCAAGAAGTTTAGCGCCTTCTTTAAAACGTTCAATTTTTTCGCCTAATTTTTTTTCAAACTTAGAATCAACCAAAATAGAAGCGGCTTTATAAGCAACTAAAATTTTATCATCATTATTTGAAACGCCCGAAAGTTTTGCAACAAAATCTTTGGCATTATTTTCTGATTTTGCTACATCAGAATACATTTTGCGGATCGAAGCCAAATCTGGCGTTCCAGCAAAACTAACCCATAAAAGTAATGTCAGTAACAGTTTCATAATTATATTTTTTTGTACACGGTGCTCAGTTTAAGAGCAGTGGTGTCGTTAAAGTAAGTCGTGTTTTTCACTTTTACCAAACCGTCTTCAGTAGTTGTAACATCCAGTTCCAATCGTAATTCTGGTGTAGCCTCTGGATTAATCAGGGCCATGAATTTTACATTTGCCAAAGACTGAATCATCAACGGATTTTTTACAATCGATTCTGTAAGTTCCTTAATAATCTGAATCATGCAAACACCTGGCATAATAGGATTTCCAGGAAAATGACCTTTAAAAACCTCATGTTTTTCGTTGACTAAAATTGTAATATTATATTTTGAATCGGATACTTTTTCCTCCGATAGTATTTTATAAAAATCTTGTAAAATCATATTTTTTATTTTCCAAATGAATAGGAAACTCCTAGCTGAAAATTAACGTTTGTGTTATAATCTCCAAATAAATAATAATTATTAGAGTCGTTCTGATAATAATCACTGCTCAAAACATCAAGCAATCCTTTTTTAAATCGTGCTTCAAATGTCAAACCTGAAGGAAGCGCATAAGCAACTCCTAAAACCAGACCAAGATCATTTTGCGCTTTTCTTACGGCAAGATTATCATTCAATAAAATATCTAAAGTTGGACCAGCTTGCAATTGAATTCCTTGTCCAAAAGTAAACTTATTTATTGCCGAAAGCGACAGATAATTTATTTCCAGATCTAAATATTCTACTCTATTGGTCTGCGTATTTTCGTCATAATAATTTCGAGCCACATCATTAGAACCTTGTCTAGTATAGTTGATTTCTGGCTGAAGCGAATAATGCTTCGTTAAATGAATATCTACTAAACCACCGGCATAAAAATCGGTTCTGTAATTGGCATGCATTTCAGAAATGGTCGAAAAACTAAATCCGGCTCTTAAACCTGGCTTCGCCGTTACTTGGGCTTGTATATTTAAAACGGCAAAAAAAACAGCAACAAAGAAGAATATTCTTTTATTCATTTTATTTTGTTTTAAAGGTATAACGAACTCCAATTTGGAAAACTTGGTTCAAAATTACATCATCATAATAATAGTCATTGTCATAATTGTCATAACCGTAAATATCAACTAGACCCTGTTTGATTCTCGCTTCAAAAGTCAGTCCGTTTGGCAATGTGTAGCCAACACCTCCAACAATTGCAAGATCGAAATCTTCAGGATTCGAATTAATATAATTATCATCCACTTTTAGATCTAAAGACGGTCCTGCCAAAACGTGAAAACCGCCACCTTTAAAGTTAAATTTTGCAACAGCTCCAAGTGTTATATAATTCAACTCATATTTTTCAGAATAATAACGGCCATTTTCAAAGTATCTTCCTTCATCACCTTGTCTAGAATAGGTAATCTCTGGCTGAACCGAGAAATATTTATTGAATTTGATGTCCACTAATCCGCCAATATAAAAATCTGTTTTCGAACTATTGTCGTCAATATTCGTTAATGTCGATACATTCAAACCTCCTCTAAGTCCAGGACTAACTCTTACCTGCGCTTCTGTCTGGATTCCGATTAATAACATAATTGCAAGTACAGCAAATTTTCTCATTTTGAATTGATTTAAAGTTTATGGTTAGTTTAATTTTCTATTCTGATTTAAAATAATTTAACTCGATTTTCAGCTTTATATTCTGATGAATTATTTGAATTTTCTCAGCAAAAATATTGTTTTCTGAATTGAAAAACAGCGTAAATTTTTCTTTTGTTTTAGACGAATGAACAATCTTTTCTAGTTTTTGATCTTTTTTGGAGATAAAAATATAATTGTCACGTTTGCCGTCTGCCGATTTATAAATGTCTGCCGATTCCGTTTCAAATTGTTCCTGAATCTGATATTCCTTTTTTAAAAGCAATCTGAAATCTTCTTTTAAAGTATTGATCAATATTTTTCGATCCAGTTCAGACACAATCGAATTGACTTTAAAATCGGTTTCTGAAATTTCGAAATCCATTAGTTTATTTCCGAATTCGGTTGTAAAAACAACTCGGTGCGTAGTGTCGTTTATTTTTTTGGCAATAAAAATTCCCGACAATTCATTTCCGTAAACACTGATATTAGTTTTGTAAACATAATCGGTTTTTGAATCTGAAAAATAGGGAACCGTGTAAGACGTTTTGTCTAATTTTTTCGGCGTATAATTTTTCGTGACCGAACCACAAGAAATTAAAACAACTGCCAGAAAGCAATTAATTAGTAAAAACTGAATCGTCGATTTTTGCATTGATCACTTTATTTTTAAGTACAATTCGAGTATAATCTTCAGAAGATTCCAACAATTTTACCTGAACTACAGTTGCTTCTTCTTTATCAAAAGTCAGTTCGATTTGTTTAATGTATTTTTTCAGCGTCGCATCTTTCGGAATAAATTTCGCCAGATTCTGACCTTTTAGTTTAAAATACGAAATCGTAAATTCTTTATCGTCAAACATATTCCCGCTCACACTTCCCACAATTAATTTATTGATTCGGGCAAAGATTTTGCTGTTTCCAATATCGACAGCGCTTTTCTTTCCTTCGTCGTTAATCAGGATTTTTCCGTTTTTAAAAGTAATGCTGTAATTGTATGGTTTTTTATATTGCCATTGCAAAAGCGCAGGTTCTTTAAAAACCATTTTTCCTGAAGTTTCAATATCCTTAGACAAAAAATCCAAATGTTTGTATTGAACAAAATCGGTAGTTAAAGTCTTGATTTTTTTGGCCACCACATTTACATCTTCTTTAAATTGTGCAATTTCTGCAGCAGACATTTTTTGTTCCTGAGCAAACAAATTGCCTGAAATAAAAAGAATAAGAAGTGCTATTTTAGTTTTCATATTTTGTTATTTAATTTCCTGCAAGGTTTTCGAAACCTTGTAGGTCTACAATGAAGAATACCTATTTTAACACATAGAAACATAGAATTAGTGATCTCAAAAAAGGCGTTTCACTTGCATTAACACACATAGCTATGTGTGAGAAACGAGTTTCTTTTGATTTACTTTTTCAAATGCATTAAATCTATGTTTCTATGTGTTTAATTTTTTTTATGCATTCCAGTAAAATTACTAGAATTAAAATCCGTTTTAATCAGCGTCTTCGCGAAAGCGAATCCGTGTCATCCGCGTTCAATCTGCATAAGCCTTAAGATTCAAAAGTTCTTCAATCGAAACGACTTGATAATTATTTTGCTGTAAAAATTGCAAAAACTGTTCCAAGACCAAAACAGAGTGAGATCCCGTATCGTGCAAAAGTACGATTCCGCCGGGAGAAACGTGTTTTTTAATTCGATTCAAAATTAATTCCACATTTGTTGTCCCGCCGTCAAGCGAACGAATATTCCAACCAACAACTTTATGTCCAGTTACCTTTAAAGCTCTTCGAATCGAAGGCGTCGTAACTCCGTAAGGCGGACGAAAAAAGTTGATTTTTTTGGAAGTGAATTTCTCCAGAATTTCATCTGTTTTCTGAAGTTCTTGCGTTATTTTTTTAGCATTATAAAAATCAAAAAATTTAGAATGCGAGTACGAATGATTTCCAACTAAATGTCCGTCGCTAATCACTTTTTGAAGAATTTCAGGATGCGTTTCGATATTTTTTCCAATGCAGAAAAAAGTCGCTTTGGCACTGTATTTTTTTAAAAGTTCTAAAATTTGCGAAGTATAAACGCTCGGGCCATCATCAAAAGTCAAAGCAATTTTTTTTTCTTTTTCTAAAGGATTATTACAAAACGCTTTTACATGATAATTGGAAGAAATTCGGGCAGAACCAAAAGCATTGATTCCGATCCAAACTAGAATTATAAGAACAAACCACAGAAAATGAATTGCATTATAAAGATTCAGAAGAAACAATAAAAGCAATAAAAAGATAAAAAACAGTGATATGTTTTTGTGCGTTATCATTTTGACAGCAGCGTAAAACTATGGTTTTTTCCGTTTAATTGATTGTATAATAAAATCGTTTTGTAAACTGGTTTTGCAACTGAATTTACTTTTATAATTTCTGGAATTTCCTGCGTTTTTAAAATTTTAGTCGCCATCCAAAAAGCAAAAGCCGAAGCCGTATCATATTCGCCGCACAAATGTTTGTAATACAAAACAGGAGTTTGAGCAAATGTATTTTCAGCAATATTTTTATAATAATTTTCGAAATTAGCATTTCCGTCAAAACCTAGAATCAAAGCATCAACATCTGAAATTTCCAAATTATTTGATTTTAGAAAAGATCGGATTGCGGTTTCAACTTCATTTTCTTCCAGAGTATTTACAATAGAAATGTCCAAAAGTTCAGCATACGTATTTTCTTTTCTTTCGTTTTCTAAAACAAAAAAACTCGCGCCTTCTCCGTAAACTGCTCCACTTGTATTAGAAGTCAGAACATCGTACGGACCCGAATTGTCTTTTTTAATTCGACCGTTTAGTTTGAAAAGGGCAGTAGTATAATCGCCGTTTTCATCAACTCCACCGACTAAAATAGAATTGGCTTCCTCTTCTTCAATTTGCATTTTAGCATCAATCAAAGCCGATTCAAACGAAACTGCGCCATTTACATAAGTGAAATTATAACCTTTACATTGCTGTAAAAGAGCAATCTGTGCGCCAACCGTATTGTGAGTCGACTGAATGAAAGAAGTTGGAGTTAGAAACTCTTCGTTATTGTCTAAAATACTTTTCAGGAATTTTTCAGAATCTTCAATACAGCCCAAACCAGTTCCGGTAATAATCGCGTCAACGTTTTCTACATTCGCATCTTTCATCGCCAAAGCCGAAGCAACGATTCCGTTTTTTACACCTTTTGCCATGCGTCGGCTGGCAGCTGGCGAAATATATTCTTTGTATGCTGGCGGAACAATTGCCAGTACATTTTCGTCATGATTGACAACAGCTTCTTCTAAAAAAACAGTATCAAATGTTTTTTGAGTCGAAATACAGCCTACTCCATTTATATATGTTTTTTTTGTCATTAGCTTTTTGAAAATATAAGAGTGGAACAATTTCCTCCAAATCCGAAAGAGTTAGAGAGAACATGTTCGATAGTTTTATTTTTTAAAGTAGTCTGTGGTTTCAAATCGAATTCTTCCATCGGAACATCAAAATTCAAATTCGGATAAACCACATTATTTTGAATGGCCAAAACGCTGTAAACGGCTTCAATTGCCGCTGCGGCCGCTAAAGTGTGACCCGTAAAAGGTTTTGTAGAACTAAAATCGGGAACGTTGGAGTCTTCGTAAATTCGCTTCAAAGCGCGTCCTTCAGACAAATCGTTATTTGGCGTTGCCGTTCCGTGTACGTTGATGTAATCAATTTCAGAAGGCTTTAAACCCGAAACTTCAAACGCTTTTTTCATTGCTAAAAATGCACCATCTCCATTTTCTGAAGAAGCCGTTTGGTGAAAAGCATCGTTTGCATTTCCGTAACCAGAAACTCTTGCCAGTACTTTTTTATTTTGCTTGGCCACAATTTCATCCGATTCTAAAACTAAAAAAGCCGCCGCTTCACCAAGATTTAATCCTTTTCTAGTATTGTCAAAAGGTTTGTTGTAATCGTCGGATAAAATCATTAAAGTCTTAAATCCGTTGATGGTAAATTTTGCTAAAGCATCGGCACCGCCCACAATTACACGATCTAACTTTCCCGTTTTGATTAATCTTGCACCCAGCATAATCGAATTGGCAGCAGATGAACAAGCGGTACTAATCGTTGTGACCATTCCTTTTAAACCTAATTCTTCGGCAATTTTTTCGGCAACATCGCCGCCATCGTGGCAAGTAATGTATTTAACCAATTCTGGTTTTTCGAAATAATCGTAATAATGTCTTTCCGTCATATCCATTCCGCCCACGCTTGTAGCAGAGATAAGTCCGGTTCTAAATTCATTTATATCGGTAATGCCAGCATTTTCAACAGCTTGTTTTGCTGCCAAAGTGCCAATCATAGCGGTTCTGGAGAAATTGTTATTCTCGTCGAGCTGCAATTCATCGATGAGTTCTTCGTTGGTTTTTTTGATTTCACCAACTTTGATTACATCTGCGTGAACTGTAGCTATATTTTGAATACGAGAAATACCAATTTTATTTTCGGTCAGCGAAATGTAATTTTCCTCAACCGAATTACCAATCGCAGAGATAATTCCCATTCCCGTTATTGCAACACCTCTTGTCATTTTAGATTTTAGATTTATGATTTTAGATTTGCTCGAACTTTGTCAAAGTTTTAAACTTTGACAAAGTTGTCGTAGTATCTGAATTAGATTTTAATATTTCTGTTTAAGAAATCTAAAATCTAAAGTCTGAAATCTAAAATTTATTTAGTTCTGTTAGCACTGATATACGCTGCCATAGTTTCGATAGACTGGAAAATAGCTTTTCCTTCTTTCGGATCTACTAATTTGATTCCGTAGTCTTTATCTAAAATTACGATCAATTCAAGTGCATCAATCGAGTCTAAACCTAAACCGTCTCCAAACAATGCATCGTTATCAGCAATATCTTCAACTGCGATATCTTCAAGGTTTAAAGTCGTTATGATTTTATTTTTTAATTCTTCTTTTAATGCTTCCATGATTATTTATTGTATAATGTATTGATAGTTTCGTTTTTATATTCTGTGTTTTCTTCCGTTCCGATTACGCAAAGAAAAGCTTTATAACTGTCATTAAAAAATTCTACCCATCCGCATAAAACGGTATCAGCCTTATTCGTATTCAGCAAAATATTCGAATAATTCGACATAAATTCGGTGTTAAACGTGTCAAATATAAAGAAAGAATTTTCACTTTTCAGCTGATGGCGGATACTTATTTCGCCCAAACAAATATTTGGCAGCGTATAAACAAAAACCGCCGGACTCGGAAAATAGTTTTCTTTGTCTGAAATAGACTCCTGATATTTTACATCGGTATCCAAACTCGACGACTTATTCGCCAAAACCAAAGCGATATTGTGTTCCTGCTCCGTTGAGGTAATCGGACTCAAAAGCAGCTCTGATCCTAAAAAAGCCAGTTTGCTCAACGCATCCATTTTGAAAAACTTTGGATACTGGATTTCGAAATGACGTAAAGCTTGTTTAGAAAAATCTCCGAAATTTGTTGGTTCAATTTTGAATACAGATTTCCCGTTGAGAACAATTTCGTTGTTTTCGATTTGGATATAGGATTGTATGTATGTTTTTTGAGTCATTATTATAATTTAAACACGAATTTCACAAATTAACACAGATTATTCCAAGCTTAAAAATTACACTAATTAATTCGTGAAAATTAGTGCAATTCGTGTTTTATCTTTTATGAAACCCAAGTATCAATAATTTTACTAATATGCCATTCTCCAGATTTTTTTTCAATTGTAATTTCAAAACCGCTTCCGCTTTTTCCTCCACCTGCAGATGAGCTAGCTTCTAAAATTCCGGATGTTTTAGTTTTATTAAAACGAATTCCGGAAATACTAATTGTCCCTACTGGCAATGAACTTTTGATATCATTTAAATCCCAAGATATTTCGTCTGGAAATTTGGACATATATTGAAAATCATATTTTTTATTGTTTTTGAAAGGTGCTAAATCAAATTTATTATCATTGATACCATTATTTTTCAAAAAACCATATACAGCAATTAGTTTTCTTCTTTTGTCTTTTTTAATGCTATCATGATCATGCCAATACTTTTTTAATATTTTTCCATAACCAACAGTATCACGCTTGCCAGTTTTAAAATCACTATATTTTGGACTAGGAGGAGGCAGCATAATTCTTCTGTCCTTGTGAATAGAATCTACAATTTCGACAAAAACACTATTTAAAACTTCTTTTTCAAATTCAGATTCAGACATTTCTTTCTTTTTACATCCAAAAGATGAAAGAAGAATTAGAGTTATAAATATGAATTTTGATAGTTTCATTTAAATTAAATCAATTGAACTTTCAAGATTTACTTGAGAGTTGGATTTTTTGAACTTGTAAAATTTCCTTACAAGTTCGATTTTATATTCAACTGTTCGGAAATTCCGAACAGTTCAAATTTTTAGTTCGTGAAAATTAGTGTAATTCGTGTTTTACCTTTTCAAAAACCACAGCCGTATTACAACCTCCAAAACCAGAAGCTGTTTTCAAAAAGAAATCAATACTGGCTTCTTTGTTTTTCTCAATTACATTAATATTTTCGCTTACGCCGATTTCATCAAAACCCTTTGATTCAAAAAGTGTATTTTGATTGGCAGATTCTATCGCAATTACCGTTTCCAATAATCCCGAAGCGCCGAGTGTATGGCCGTAAAATCCTTTCAAACTATTAATGGGAACGTTTTGTAAATTTAAACGAGTTAGAGCAATGGCTTCCATTTCGTCATTATAAGGTGTTGCAGTTCCATGTGCTGAAATATAATCTAATTTATTGGCTTCAATTTGCGCTTCTTTCAAAGCATTCTGAATACTTCTGAACAAACCTTCGCCAGTTCTTGACGGACCCGAGATATGATTCGCATCGTTTATCGAACTGTCGCCAATGACTTTTATTTTAGCAGTTGCCGGATTCGCCGAAACTAAAACGGCAGCTGTTGCTTCGCCCAAACTCACGCCAGTTCTATTTTTAGAATAGGGTTTACATGGCAAATCGCTCATCGCTTGAAAAGCATTAAAACCAGACAAAACAAATTCTGAAACTTCGTCGCCGGCTACGACAAAAATATTGTCATAAAGCCCCGACTGAATCATTCTTTTGGCAATAGAAATCGCTAAAATTCCCGAAACGCAAGCATTCGAAACTACGATTGGTTGTGTTTGAAATCCGAAGAAATTGGCAACGTTTTTGGCTAAAACATCTAAGTGCGCGTTGTTAAAACTTTCGGCAGAATTGTCTTTTAAAGCCGTTACATTTCCTTTTGTTGTAGAAAGTATAAATCCAGTTTTTGAATTTAATTCAACTCCCGAATTTTTAATAATTGGTTCTAAAGCCAAAATCATCAATTTTTCTAAACGCGAATATTTAGTTTCAGAACTCACTTCCGCGAAAGCATTATTTATATTTTCATCGCTAATAATCGAAGCATAAAAGGAATTGGGCATCAAAGAAATATCATTATGAAGCTGAATTCCAGAATCGCCACGAAGAATTGCTTCGACGTTCGATTCAACATCAAAACCTAAAGGTGTGATACAATTTGTTTCTGTAATGTATATTTCTTTTCTCATTTTATGTCTTCCTGCTCCCGAAGCTTCGGGACAAAACCTTTTCGGTATTTATTTTTATGTTGTGTATATTTAATCTCTCGCAGATTTTACAGATTAAGTGGATTTGTTTTTATCTAAAAATGTTTCACGCAGATTTTACAGATTTAAGCAGATTCGCAAAGATTTTTATAATTTGAATTTGTGAAAATTCGTGAAATTTGCGGTTAACTTTTGCATTTAGAATTCGCGTCAATTAGTGAAATTAGTGGCTAAAAAACTTTATTTCAACAACCCAACTTTCCTTTTCCATTCCTCATAAAAAGGAGGATTCGTCAGCATTAAATTTCCTTCGTTATCTAAAAAAACCTGAACAGTTTCTCCTGTACACGCCACTTCTCCTTTATCATCAATAATTTTAAAACGGTAAATCATTTTGGCTGCAGGCGTGTCTACAACTGTTGTTTCAATCGTAACCACATCACCATAACGAAGAGACAATTTATGTTCGCAAGTCGATTTTACAATTGGCGTTGTATAACCCGTTTTGGCAATATCCAAATAAGTCAATCCATGCTCACGTCCAAATGCTTCTCGTCCATCTTCGAAATAGGTGATATAATTGCCGTGCCACACGATTCCAAGCGGATCGGTTTCGTTAAAACGAATCCTGATTTCGTGCGTAACGGTTAGATCTGTAGCTTCTTTAAACTGCTCTTTTCTTTTTGTCATAAAATAATGCGATGGAAGTTGTAATAATGAAAAACAAAAATAACAAAGTTATTCTCGGAATGATTTCGACGAAAGAAACGTTTCGAAGCAATACATCGTAAAAAGCTTCTAAGCCCCAATTCATTGGAGAAGATTTTGCAATATACTGCATGATTGTTGGCATGGCAAAAACGGGAACCCAAACGCCTCCAATTGCCGCCAAAATAATCACACTTGTGGCACCAAAAGGAGCAGATTGTTCTTGCGTGCTGGCAACGGTTCCTAATAAAATTCCGAAGCCGATTGCTGCAAAACCTGAAAATAATGCAACAACGCTTGTCAAAAAGAAATGGCCTTCGATATTTAAAGAAGGCAATCCGATTGATGGAAATAAAAATACGGCAACGGCAACCATCATATAAAACTGAATCATACAAATGATCGAGTAGGTAATGGTTTTGCCGATTATCACAATTAAATTGGAAACGGGATTGGTCCTTAAACGAACAAAAGTTCCCTGTGTTTTTTCTTTTACAATATTAATAGATAACGGAATGACAATAAAAAAGATGGCAAAAAGTGTCCAAGCCGGAACATTATGCTGAACGGAATTCGGACGAACTTCTTTGTTGTTGATTCGCGGAATTATTTCTTTGAAAGTAATGAAGTTTTTTTGCTCAAAATCGATCGTTTCTTCTCCTAATTGTTTTTGAAAAGTCGAATAAATCGATTTGGTTTCAATCTGCGAAATCATTTTGTCGATCGAACTCATTACGGCATTTTTAAAACTCATTTGGACCGCTGGATCAAAATATAGTTTTACTTCTTTTTCTTTAATGACACGCTGAGGTTCTACAGTTGCAGTGCTGTCAGTCAAACCTAAATTGCTGACAATTTTTTCTACATTCTGCTCGACTTTAGTCTGTAAATCAGAACTTAGATTTTCTGGAATTACGATTGCCAGTTGAAATTTTCCTTTGTACACATTTTCTTTGGCAACTTCTTCGGTAATTGGTTGATTGTCAATTTGTGTTACAACGGTAAAATAGCTGCTTTTTTCTAAATTTTCGAAAACCGTTTTCGAAACAGAGCCTTTGTCTTTGTCGACCAAAAGAATCTGAATTTTAGAATCGGTTACGGCTTTAAAAGTGCTGTCCTGAATTAAGGTTACGGCAATTACCAAAACCAACGGCATGATAAATAAAATAATCAATCCGCCTAAATCTCTTTTTAGCAAAAGGAATTCTTTTACTACCGACATCCAAATTTTATATGCCATCTCTCAACGCTTTACCAGTTAATGAAATAAAAACATCTTCGAGATTTCGGGCATCTGTTGTAGATTCAATTAATGCCGACGGAGTTGCTTGCGCGTAAATTTGTCCTTGATCTAAAATCGCAATATCAGAACAAAAATCTTCGGCTTCAGCCAAATGATGTGAGGTATAAATAATAGTCGTTCCGTTTTGGTTTAAAACTTTTAGATAATCAATAATGGCAGTTTTAGAATGCACATCGACACCAACTGTCGGTTCATCCAAAAACAAAACCTTTGGATTATGGAGAATTCCTGCGATCAGATTTACACGGCGTTTCATTCCGCCAGAGAAAGTCTGAACTTGTTTGTCGGCAAATTTCAATAAACCTAAAAGATCCAAGGCTTCGATCACTTTATCTTTTAAATCCGAACCTTTCAAACCGTACATGCTTCCAAAATAAAGCAGATTTTCTCTAGCTGTTAAAGTCGGATATAAAGCATATTCTTGTGGTACAACGCCTATAATTTTTTTAATTTTTGAAGCATGATGCTGATAGTCTAAACCATCAATAGTAAAATGTCCTGAAGTTGGCTTTACCAATCCGCAGAGCATCGAAATTAAAGTGGTTTTTCCAGCGCCGTTTGGTCCTAATAAACCAAAAATCTGGCCTTCATTTATGTTTAGATAAACGTTGTTCAAAGAATACATTTCTGCATTTTTGTACTGTTTCGAAAGGGATTCTATTTTTATAATGGGAATATTCATTTATTACTTAAGCAAGATGTTTTTCAATATTTTGCATGGCTATAGTAATAAATTTAGGGTTCGTAAACAGCGTTTTTTTTCTGTCACTCCATCTTTCTAAATTATGTTTAATTTCATCTATCGATTTTGTGTTTTTGTCCACCATAATAAAATCGATTGTAGATAATAATTCTAAGCCAAAATCAGCATAAAATCCAGATAAAAAAGTTTTTGTTTTTTTTACTATAGTGTAATATTTGCTGTTTTCACTTTTTTCAAGATATTCATTTACGTCTTTTTCTGCATCTAGCATTATCCCTAATTCATCAAACGGTTTTTTATCTTTTGAACTATAGCCAGAAATATAACTACCATTAAGATAATATAACACATGTTTTACTTTTCCTGAATAAGGACCATAAAAATTTGGCAGAAATTCTAATTGAAATTCTTCTTTTGCTCCAAATCGTTGCAAAAAATACGCAATTTTTTCAGCGGTAAATTCTGATACAAATTCACCATTTTTTACTAGATCAAATAAAACAGACAAAAGCATGGCTCTTGCAGGGGTTAGTTTTACTCTTTCTTTTTTTAATACTTCAGAAATCGTAGAATTGGGTTGATAGATAAAAATTTCTGAATCAATATCTTTTAAATATTTTTCAATTAATGCTTTGACTTTATTCCAATCTAGTCCGCCATTACCTGCACCTAGCGGAGGAATAGCAATTGATTTAATTTTTTTTTCTTTAATAATTTTGACAAGATTTTTCAAGCCAGATTCAATATATTCATACTCAGAAGGTTTTCTCCAATCTGTTTTAGTGGGAAAATTTATGATTATTTTTTTTCCTCCTAATAATGAAGTTTCTTCTGTTACAAACATTTCACCTACTTGTACCTCTTTTAATTTACAAGCATTTCTATATAATTTGTAATTGTTAGGATATTGATTTTTAAACTGCAACGCAATTCCTTTACCCATGACACCTACAGTATTAACAGTATTTACTAAAGCTTCCGCTTTGCTTTCTAATAAATTATCATTTTTGTATTGTATCATTTTTTAGAAATAATAATGTTTACGTACTTGAATACTTCTTTCTTCTATGCCTAAAGGGAGTAATTTATTCTTAGCATTTTCACTATAAACTACAAATCCTAAAATTGCTTCAACCGGAACATCAGGCTCAACTAAAAATTCAGCTTGTTTTCTTCTTTTTTTATCCAGATCATTTAGATCTTTAAAAATAGGGTCTTTAACTATTTTCAAATCCACTAACGTTTCAATGTCTTGAATGAATTGAGAATCATATTGAGAAGTTATTGATTCAATTGCATGGCCATCTGTAAAAATATAATCTAAATCATGATCTATAATTTTTTGGGCAGAAGAAACACAATATATAATATTTTCAGGATCAATTTTACTAACATTATAACCTTTTTGAATTACATAAAGCATTGGAGTAAAAATGCAAAAGTAAAAAGGAATATAAGTCCCTAATTTTTTACCATTATTTAATAAAAACTCATTACGGGTATGTATTAGACTGTCATCGCCAATTGAAATATAATTTGAATTTGCATTTGGAGAATGAATATGAGTAATTCCATATTTAAGAATATGTGAGATATTCTCAATATGAGTCATTCTATATAAATAAATTTTACTCAAATCGGACATTATACAAATATAGTTTTTGTTACCTAAATTTTAAAATGAAACTAAATATATTAAACTTTAGCTGATTGCTTTTTTTAGTTTTTTGAAAAAGATTTCTTCTCTGTTGGCAATGTCCAAAAGTTCATCGGCAATAGTGTTGTAAGCATCTTCTTTGGCACTTCTGTTTTTGTAAATACGCGAAGCTTCAACAGCAAAATCACGCCAAGAATCGCCAATTTTTGTCATTTCTTTAGAAAGTTCTTTTAATTCTTCATTTTCTAAAATAACCGAAGCTTCTTGCAAAAATGCCGCATAAATAAAACGGAATCCGCCGCCGCCAGTTCCAATTTCTTCCTGCATGCGAACCATTTGTGCCAAGTAATGATTGGCTTTTCTAACGCCATGTTTAGCTGGCCATTTTCTAATTCTTTTAGAAACAAATTTGATTCCGCGAACACCCACAATTGGCATTGGCGCCAGCATATCACGACAGGTATTTTTGATTCCTTTTATAATGGCGCTTTTTAAATCGACATTTGGTGGAATCTGAATCGGATAATACATTTGTCCGCGTGGAGCGAAAGCGCCTTTGGCAAAACGAACTTTATCTAATTCGTCGTGCGTCAAAGTTGTCACGGTTTCCATAACTGGATCGCTGACCAAATAATCGGTTTCGGTTTTTCCGTAAACGACTAAATTATGCGCGTTAAAGTGAAAACGGTATTCATCTGGAAAATAACTCAAATGATACACGCCAACTTGTAATCCAGTTGGAATATTGTTTTTTAAATTTTCGTCTAAAGCCTTATTGGCATTCGAAACAGAAGAAAATTTTTGTCTTTTTATTTTTAAATTTAAACGGGTTGCTACTTTATTGAAAATCTGTCCTGGCAAAGTTCTGTAACTAATTGCCGGTGCGTGATTGACCTTTATAAAAGGCAAATAGACAAAAAACAAACCCGAACCAATACCAAAAACCATCGGTTCGCTAATATTTAGTCCGTTGTTTTTTAACAGATTTGACGCTACTCCATTCTCGCAATGAGCAGACTGATGATGTGTAAAAGTTAACTCCATTATTTGGTAATGCTGTTTTTTAATTCTTCGACAGAAATCTCAAAAGTATCAGCGTATTTTTTTAAAGTATTATCATTTAGTTTGGCAAAAACACTTGGTTTAAAATGCCTTTTTACGCGCCATTTCCACAAACCAACATAACTGGAAAGAATAGTCAAATCCATTTTATTTAATTCCATAAAATATAGAATCGGACTTGCTTCACCGTCTAAAACTTGCTGTCTGGCGTCGGCAATTCGTTCGTTTATTTCGTCAATAGAATTAGAAAGGGCAATGGCTTTTGGTTCCCAACCCGTACTTAATGTCGTGGTATATTCTCCATTTTCGTCTGTTGCATACAAAAGTTCCTTAACGTTGTTTTTCGTTAAATTGCTTTGATCCTGAGGTACTTTGTCTTTTTCCATTACCTAGTTATTATTTTCAAGTGGAATTGTTACGAAACTGAAATTGTCTTTTGAATAAACAAATTAATTTCGCATTCTAATAGAATCTGATCCTCGACTAAGCTTTTACAGCTCATCGTGCATAAAGTATAATCGTCGCCTGTAAATTTAGAAACCAAGTCGGCTTTAGTCATAACAGTACCGCCAACTTTTGGCAGTGCGTGAATTTTTACATTTTTTAAAGCACTGATAAATCCAATTACATTTACGTTCTCATTTTCTAGTCCGTTGTCGTCAAAAAAGTATTTTTTTCCAACAATTGCCGAACAAGTCTGTGCTGTATTTTCGATTAAACCTGCTTCAATAAAAACATTGTTTTGAACAAAAATATTGTCGCCTTTAATAAGAAAAACAGTTTCTACCGAATTCGAATCGATATTCAAAATCAAATCCACCATAAGCATTGGTGCTCGGTGTGGTAAATAATTTTGTATGTCAACAGCAGAACTAGTTTTCATTTTTGATTTTATTTTGCCAGAACGGTTTTCATTTGTCCTCTGGCAATTTCCTCATTATTTAAAGTCGTCACAATATCCACCAAAGTGATTCCTGCAAATTCCTGCAGAATCGTTATTTCAGATTGAATATTGTCGTTTACATTCGGAAGCTTTTTAATCTCAATTTCTTTGATAGAACCTATGTAGCCTGTAGGAGCAATTTCGTTTTTCAAAAAATATTGATATCCCGTATGCAATGCCACAGATTGTGCCATGTGTTCTATTAAACCTGCTTCGAGAAAAATACCATCGGAAGCAAAAATATTACTGCTCTGAATTTCTAAACCAGAAACCAAAGAAGTTTCGGTATAAGAATGCATAGCATCTACCATCACAAAAGGAAATTTTTGCGGCAATAAATTTTCTACCATTTCTTTTTCTAGAAGTGCCATTGTTTCCATTAGCAAACAGTTAAATACGCATACGCGAAAGAAAACCTTCCGCTTTCTGGAACAGATAATAAAATTTTATCTCCTTTTTTCAAGTTTCCTGAATTCAGCAATTCTTCAAGAGCCAAGTAAATAGAGGCAGAGCCCACATTTCCAACTCTAGAAAGATTCATGAACCATTTGTCATCCGTCATTCCGATACCTCTTTCATTTAAGCCTTTTTTCAAGCCTTCAACAAAAAAGTTAGAAGAAACGTGAGGAATAAAATACGTAATATCGTCTGATTTAATATTGTTTTTATCCATCGCATTTTTCATGCTTTCTGCACCTTTTGATAGGATAAATTCGTCTAATAATTTAACGTCTTGTTTGATAGAAAAAACAGATTCGTTCAGCCATTGTTCTGGCGCGTAATCGCTCCAAGATTTAATTTCGCCATTTTCTAATTTGTCACCTCCAGCATACATGCAGGTTTCTAATTCGTAAGCATACGAAAAAGCTTCCATCCATTCTATTTTTAGAGAAATTGGTCCTCTTGGTTTATTTTCTAATAAAAAAGCTCCAGCACCGTCTGATAACATCCAGCGAAGGAAATCTTTTTTGAAAGCAATTATTGGCTGTTCTTCGAGAGTTTTTAAATTGTCAGCCTCGTGATTGTATTTTTGAGCATTCAGCCAAGTAGAAACTTTTTCTGATCCTGTGCAGATTGCATTTTTTGAATTTCCAGATTTAATAGAAAGAAAACCGAATTTTAGAGAATTCATTCCAGCGCAGCAAACTCCGGTTGAAGAGTTTAATTCTACCGATTTGTTTTTAAGCAGACCATGAACCATCGCAGCGTGCGAAGGCAGAAAAATATCTGGCGTTGAAGTTCCGCATGAAAGGACTTCTAAATCCTGCGGCGTAAAATTTTCGTCGAATAACGGTAAAATGGCATTTTTTGTTAATTCGGCATTGCTGTGCGTACTTTTTCCTTCTTTGTCAACAGCATAATATCGGCTTGTAATTTTATTGTTGCGCAAAATAATTCGTCTTGCTTTAGAAGCAGTATCGTTGATAAGGCCTAAGTAGGCTTCCATTTCGTCATTTGAAACGGCTTCGTTTGGCAAATATTTTGCAGCTTTTGTAATATATACTTCAAACATAATATAAATTTCCTCTTCTAAACTCCTTGATAATATTGAGTTTCCTTTTTAATTTTCTTTAATTTTAGCGGATAGGTAATAAGGTGCAATATATACACTATTGGTGAAATTAACCATATCGCAAGGAATAAATAAACATTAAATACTTTAAGCAGCTGTTTTCGGTTTTTTTGATTTTTATAAATGATATTTGACCATTTATTGAAAATTTTATTGGCCGTTTTGTCAACAGTCACTAAATATGAACTTATTTTTACAGCGCCAGCATTTACTAATTTTGGCTGTAATTGCGCTAAATTATTTTTTTGTAAAGTATCAAGCATGATTTCTCCAAATTTGCTTGACTCTTGAATGTCTTTTTCTGAAACACCGGGAAGCGGAAAAATACCTAAATATTTTTTCTTCACTCCAGAAAACATCCATTCTACAATAGTAATTACGCTGATTAAATTTCCAACGCGGTCTACCAAAGCTACGTTTCCAACCAAATTCGCATTGGCTTTTCGCAACAAAACTTTGATTTTTTCCTGAGCCATGATCCACATATTTCGGGATCCGCTGATGGTTATTACGGGAGTATTGTTCAAAATTTTCTTGGCGTCGTCGCTTTTCAAAAATGAATTAATTGGAATTGAAGGTGACAAATACCAAACTTGATAATGAAATAATACCAAATCGTATGTTGTATTTAAAATTTCCTCTGGAACTGATTTTAATGCGGTCGGAATCTGTAAAAAAGATTCTGGAAAGGCATCAAAAAAAGATTCTTTATTCCACGGAAATGGAAATGGTTTTTCTAGTTGTATTTCGTGAAAAGTAAGATTTATTTCTTCTGAATTTAGAAATGGTTTTGCAATATTTTGTGCAATCGATTCCAATTGTCCAGACTGTGTGTAATATATTACGAGTACGTTTTTCATTTAGGGTCTTTTGGCTTTGGTGGTGAGCAAAAATAAGTAAATTTATTTAAACGAATTTTCTTATTTGGTGGGTGGAGTTTTGATAGCCACGAATTCACGAAATTTTTTGCCGCAAAGGCGCTAAGGCACAAAGTTTTTTATTCGTTGTCTATAAATTTTATTTGCTACGAATTGCTTCGTTTTGTTCGCTATCGCTCGGAGCACGATTTTTTTTGTTTTTTGCCGCAAAGGCTCTAAGGCACAAAGTTTTTTATTCGTTGGCTATAAATTTTATTTGCCACGAATTGCTTCGTTTTGTTCGCTATCGCTCGGAGCACGATTTTTTTTGTTTTTTGCCGCAAAGGCGCTAAGACGCAAAGTTTTTTTGCCACAAATTGCACAAATTTTCACAAATTTTTTTGCCACAGATTAAAGGATTAGCCCAGATTATTTACTTAAAAAAATCCTTTCTAATCTTTTTAATCTGTGGCTAAAAACAAAAAAACTTTGTGCCTTAGCGCCTTTGTAGGCTATGAACCTTTAAAAGAACTCCAGAAATCAAAGTAATTGAACCACTGTAAAGGGTATTTTTGCAAAATGCTTTCTACGCTTTTTATATATTCTTTCAAAAGTGCTTTTTCGTCGCGGTGTTTTACTTCGGCTTCTCTGGCGTATAGGTGATAATGAAGATTTGGTTCTTTCATTACATATACAAAAACGACTGGAACTTTTAATCTTGAAGCAATTAAAAATGGACCTGCAGGAAAATGGGCTTCTTTACCCAGAAACTCTGCTGAAAGTGATTTGGTTCCTTCAAAATATCGGTCACCTGTAAAGCAGATTAATTCATTATTAGCCAAAGCGGCGTTGATCTCAAAAATATGAGAGAGATCTTCTTTAATGATAATAAATTTTACGGTAGGTTTTTGAGAAACGCTTTCTAGATAATTCTTAATGGCTGAATGCTCTAAATCTGTAGTAACCAGATTGATTTGGAAATTGATGTCAATATCTCCTAAAAAATGTTCTGCGATTTCAAAATTGCCGACATGAGCGCTAATAAGCACACCACCTTTTTTCTCGGCGAGTAATTTTTTCAGGGTTTCTATTCCGTCAAATTCGTAGGTAAATTTGTTTCGCATTCCTGCGGAAATAGAAACTTTATCAATAATAGTCTGTCCAAAAGTGTAATAACTCTTGAAAACCATTTTTTTAGATTTGAAATAGGAATACTGAAGCCTTTCTTTAAAATAGTAGAAAATGGCTTTGTTGCTTTTTCTTAGAAATAAAAAATAATAAGAAGCAACAAAATAAAGTAGGGCATAAGCAGCTTTGACACCCGCTTTCTGAATTAAAAAAACGAATATTCTATACCCTAAAACAGTTCCTTTGGATTTGCCATCCCATTGACTCATTTAAGCAGATTTGGCCTTGATTTTATTTTCGATTAAATCGTAAAAACTTTGAAAATCAGAGATTCCAACAAAATCTGCTTCAACTAGTTTTACACCAAAGTTTGCCTCTATTGAAACGACCAAGTCAACATAATCCAGACTGTCTAACCCAAGTGTATCTTTTAAATTAGCATTTGGTTCAATGTCGTCATTGTCTACTTCAAATTCATCAACTAAAAAACCGTTAATTCTTGCTATAATCTCTTCTTTATTCATTGTCCAATTTAAACTTTTTAACCACCAACGCAGAGTTGGTTCCTCCGAACCCGAAAGAATTGGACAAAAATATGTCAAATTTTTTGTTTAACGTAGTTTTAACTAAATTTAATTTTGACGCATCTTCATCTGGATTTTCCAAATTGATGTTTGGCGCGATAAAATCGTGCTGCATCATAAGGATAGAATAAATGATTTCGCTTGCTCCAGCCATCCAGCATTCATGTCCAGTCATTGACTTTGTAGAACTAACAGGCGGATTTTTTTCGCCAAAAACTTCAAAAATAGCTTTTGCTTCATTGGCATCTCCAACAGGTGTTGAGGTTGCATGAGCATTTATATAGTCAATATCAGATGCTTGTAATTTTGCTTCTTCAAGTGCGCGTTTCATTGCTGTTGCAGGACCATCCACGTTTGGAGTTGAAATATGTCCGCCGTTTGATGAGAATCCATAACCGCCAATTTCTGCTATAATATTGGCACCTCGAGCAATAGCAGATTCGTAACTTTCAAGAATTAAAGTCGCCCCGCCGCCACTCGGAATTAATCCGTCACGGTCAGAATCAAAAGGTCTTGAGGCTTTTGTCGGATCGCCTTCTCGGTTAGAAAAAACTCCTAATCCGTCAAAACTGCTCATAGCATATTTATTAATTTCCTGAGCTCCGCCAGTGATCACAATGTCTTGGAATCCGCTTTTAATTAAAAAATAAGCCAAACCAATAGAATGCGAACCACTCGCACAGGCTGCACTTACGGTAAGATTGATGCCGCGAAGTTTAAAAATCGTTGAAAGATTCATGGTAACGGTAGAATTCATTGATTTAAAAATCGCACCAGAGCCAATAAGAGCAGTGTCTTTTTTCTCGCGAACAATATCTGTAGCGTCAATGATGGCTTTAGAAACACTGTCGTTTCCGTACATAATTCCAACTTCATGATCATCAAAAAAAGCATCATCTATTCCTGCATTTTTCAAAGCTTCTATAGTGGCCATATATGCATACTCGGTTTCTTCGCCGATGCTCATGCGTTGTCTGCGTGTCAAAAGATTTTTTAAATCGGTTTTCGGAACCATCCCTGTCAAGGCCGATTGAAAACCAAATTCTTTTCGTTCAGAATCAAACTGAATACCAGATTTTCCTTCGTACAAAGAATCTTTTACTTCGTCTAAAGAAGTTCCGATACAAGAATAAATTCCCATTCCAGTAATTACAACTCTTCTATTCATCGTCTTTCAAAGTAATTTTTTAATCTATAAAGTGTAATTTTTTTGCATAGTGACAAAGTAATATAGTGGCAAAGTAACAAAGTTTTTTAGACTGTTAGTTTTTTTAATCGCGTAAAGTCGCCAAGATTTTTTTTAAAAGAGTAAAAAAGTGACAAAGTAACAAAGTTTTTAGCTTGTTGCTTTTTTAATCTCGCAAAGTCGCGAAGGTGCAAAGTTTTTTCTTTTAAATTGCTTTTTAATAGAACTTTGCGACTTTGTGTCTTTGTGGCAATTTTAGGATTTAAATCCTAAGAATATATTCCGCCGTTAATATTAATAATTTCTCCTGTGATATAGCTGGCTTTTTTAGAAATCAAAAAGCTTACCAAATCTGCCACTTCTTCAGCTTCGCCAAAACGATTTACAGGAATTAGCTTCAATAATTCTTTTTCGTCCAGCTGGCTTGTCATGTCGGTTCTAATAAAACCTGGAGCGACAGCATTAACCGTAATGTTTCTTTTGGCAACTTCTTGAGCCAAGGCTTTGGTCGCTGCTACAATAGCACCTTTTGCGGCCGAATAATTGGCTTGTCCTGCAGTTCCTTTAACGCCAGAAACTGAAACCATATTTACAATACGTCCGTATTTGTTGCGTAACATTTTTTGAATGAAAAACTGAGTTACATTAAAGAAACCGTTTACACTAGTATTCAAAACACCATTCCAGTCTTCGGGAGTCATCCACATAAAAAGACCATCTTTTGTAATTCCGGCATTGTTTACAATTGCTTCAACCAATTTTTCAGGATTTTCTTCCTGCCATTTGTTTAAAACGTTTTGAACTTCTTCAAAATTAGAAACATCAAAACCTAAGATTTCTCCCGTCGCGCCTAATTTTTGCACTTCTTGTAATGTTTCTTCGGCAGCTGTTTTATTCGAATGATAATTAATCAGAATATGATAATTGGATTCTACGGCAAGTTTTTTGCAAATCGCACTTCCAATTCCTCTCGAACCGCCTGTTACTAATACACATTTCATTTAATGTAGGTTTTATTTATCATGAAATCGCTTTTGTAATAAGAGCGATTTCATGATGCAAATTTTATAATTTATTGGAGATAAATACTATTTCTTCTTTTTCGGTGCTGGTTTTGCAGCAGGTTTTTTTGCAGTAGGTTTAGTTTCCTCTTTTGGTTTTTCGGCAGGAGCTGCAGCTGGTTGAGGTTTTTCTGCACTTTTAGAAAACAATTCAGCATTTTCAAACCATTGGTTGGCAAGAACAGTTCCGTCTGGTTTTAGAAATCCCCATTTCCCTTCATTTTTTACTCTCGCAACACCGCCAATAAATCCTTTATCTTGCTGTGTAAACATCGCGATAATAGCATTTGTAGTGATGCCATATTGAGTTGGAATTACCAATTTTCCAGCTTCATTAATAAATCCCCAGTTGCTTTCTTTTACTGGAGCCAAACCATTTGTGCTGAAAACTTCTGCATCATTATAAGTTGGTTCAATAACAAATTTTCCTTCAGGATTAATGAATCCCCATTTTTTTCCAACCAAAACAGGAGCTAAATTTTTTGAGAATGCTTTTCCTTTATCATAAATAGGAAGAATGGCCCAATTTCCTTTTAAATCGATGTACCCGATTTTTCCATTCTTTTTGGCGAAAGTCAAATCTTGAGTTTCAAAGTCCCATATTTTTTCTGCGCCATCAACTGGAATAAATTTTCCGCCGCTTACCAAACCAAACGTTTTATCTTTTCTTGCCCAAGTTGTGCCTTTAAAATAATTTCCGATTTCGCTATAAACAGGTTCAACTAATTCTTTTCCATTAGTATCAATAATTCCCCAGTTTTTGTTTAGTTCCACTCTTGCGTAACCATTTTCAAAAGGTTTGATCTGATCGTATTTTGGTTCTAGAACAACCGTCATTTTGTTATTGATCAGTCCAACTTTATTGTTTTGTCTGATAAAAGCAACGCCGTCATTAAAATCAAATACTTTTTCTGTTGCAGGAGCTTTTTGAATTTCTCCTTTTGTATTAATATAAACCCAGTCTTTATCTTTTTGTACAACAGCAATTCCGCTGTTAAACTCTTTGGCATCTTTAAAATCTGCGGGAATTACAAAGGTTCCTTTTGAATCAATAAATCCCCATTTTCCGCCATTTTCTACAGCGGCTAAACCTTCAGAAAAGCTTTTAGCAGATTTGTATTGAGGTTCTATTTTAAAAGATCCGTCTTTGGTAATATATCCAATTTTCGAATTTTTCTTAACTAATGCCAGTTCTTGACTATTAACAACTTGAATACATACTAGCAGTAAAAAAATAAATGTCTTTTTCATGATTTTTAAAATTCAATTTTAATGATTAAAAAGTTAAAACTCTTTTTGGGGCATTATTTTTTAAAACACAAATCGGTTTAGATTAACTGTTGATCAAATAATCTTTTACTTTCTGTACAAAAGGATACATTACCTGATCTTCCTTAAATGTTGGAATTATAGTTCTAATGTCATCGTACCATTTTTTAGTAACCGATGAAATTTTATTTTTCTGATCTAAATAATCGATAGCCTGAACGATTGTAATCAATTCAATAGCTAAAACTTCAAATGAATTTTCGATCACTTTAGAGGTAATAACAGCCGAATTGGTTCCCATACTCACAATGTCTTGATTGTCATTGTTATTCGGGATACTGTGTACGTACATCGGGTTTGAAAGCATCTGACTTTCTGCCGTTGTTGAAGTCGCTACGAACTGAACGCCCTGCATTCCGAAATTGAAACCTAAAGTTCCTAAGTTTACGAATGGAGGAAGGATTTCGTTGATTTTAGAATTCAATAAATAATTCAATTGACGTTCTGCCAACATCGTTAATTTGGTAATAACGATTTTCAGTTTATCCATTTCAAGCGAAATATAATCTCCGTGGAAATTTCCGCCGTGGTAAACGTGTTTGTTTTTTACGTCTATAATTGGGTTGTCGTTTGCCGAATTGAATTCGTCTTCTAAAATAGAAGCCACATTATTGATGGTTTCTAAAACAGGCCCCAAAATTTGAGGAACACATCTTAATGAATAATATTCCTGAACTTTTTCTTTGAAGATTTCTTCGGTGTTTTCGCCAGAATATAAATGATCTTCTCTTTTACGGATCAAAGTACTGTCAGAAAGATTTTTTCGCATTCTTTCTGCCACTTCCTGCTGTCCTTTATGACGTTTGGTTTGGTTTAATTCTGCCGAAAAGTGATCGTCATACGCCTGAACTAATTCGTTAATTGCACAAGAAGCTTTTAACGACCAGTCTAATAATTTATTCGCATAATGCACATTTACAACTCCAATTCCTGTCATTACAGAAGTTCCGTTGATCAACGCAAGACCTTCTCTAATTTCTACTTGAATTGGTTTTAAACCTTCAATTTCAAAAACTTCTGCGGTTGGACGTCTTTCACCTTTATAAAAAACTTCGCCTTCGCCAATTAAAACTAACGCTAAATGAGAAAGCTGAACTAAATCTCCACTTGCACCTACACCGCCATGTTCGAAAATTAAAGGCGTGATATCTCTATTGATTAATTCTGCCATTAAATGAATAACAGAAGGATGAACACCAGAATTTCCTAAAGAAAGCGTATTCATACGAGCCAAAATAGCTGCTTTTGCACATTCCGCGTTCAATGGTTTTCCAGTTCCAGAAGAGTGGCTTCTAATTAAATTATATTGCAGCTGAATTTGATCTGACTCTTTAATTCTATATTGAGCCATTGGACCAAAGCCAGTATTTACGCCGTAGATTACTTTATTTCCTGAGAATTCTTTTAAGAAATTAAAACTTTCGTTTACTCGATTTAGAACCACATCACTTATCGCAACTTTGTTTTTTCCAAAGATTATGGCTTCAAATTCAGCTAAACTTAAATATTCATTTATTGTATTCATCAAATCGATTTTGGTTGTGCTAATTTAATTTTATTTATCAAAATAAATGTAGTTATTTTGATGATGGCAAATGTAGGTTAATTAATGATAATAATTCTAATATGACAAAGGAGTTTGTTGATGTTTTAGTGATTGGTGCAGGACCATCAGGATGTGTTTCGGCATCTTATCTTTTTAAGAACAATGTTAAGGTTAAAGTTGTTGAGAAAACAAAGTTTCCGAGACTTGTTGTTGGTGAAAGCCTTATTCCGCGTGTAATGGACCATTTTGCTGAGGCAGAATTGTTTGATGCGCTTGATGCAATGAATTTCGAAAAGAAATTAGGAGCTCGTTTTATTAGAGGCGAAGAAATTTGCAATTTTGATTTTAGCAAAAAATTTGGCGAAGGCTGGGATTGGACTTGGCAGGTTCCAAGAGCTGATTTTGACAATACGATGGCGCAGGAAATTGTTAGAAAAGGAATTGATCTAGAATTTGAAACTGAAGTTTTGGAAGTTTCTTTTGAAGGAAAAAATTCTAAAACGATTGTAAAAGACAAAGAAGGAAATCTAAAAGAAATTCACGCTAAATTTATTATCGATTCTAGCGGTTACGGACGCGTTTTGCCAAGACTTTTAGATTTGGATACGCCATCTAAATTAGATCCGCATTCTTCTATATTTACGCACGTAAAAGACATTAACAGGCCAGAAGGCGAGGAGGGAACTCAGATTTCTTTTGATATTCTGGAAACTCAAGTATGGCTTTGGGTAATTCCGTTTTCTAACGGAAATACAAGTTTGGGAGTTGTTGGACCAACAGAATTTATCAATTCGCTTTCAACTAATAAAGACAATGCTGAGGCTTTAAAAAATGCCATTCAGAAATCGGATTATTATATTAAAAGATTTGCCGGAACAGAATTTTTGTTTGAGCCAGTGAAACTAGAAAATTACTCTAGAGCGGTAAAAAGAATGTACGGCGACGGATTTGCTCTAACAGGAAACAGTTCAGAATTCTTAGATCCGGTTTTCTCTTCTGGAGTCGCTTTTGCAACCGAATCTGGAATGCTAGCGGCCAAATTATATTTGAAAGAATCACAAGGAATTGAAGTAAATTGGGAAACAGAGTTTACAGAATACATGAAAAAAGGGATTGCTGTTTTCACAACTTATGTGCAAGAATGGTATACTGGAAATCTACAGACGCTATTCTTCCATCAGCCAGAAAACCCAGATGTGAAAGAAAAAATATGTGCGGTTTTGGCAGGTTATGTTTGGAATGAGGAGAATCCGTTTGTAAAAAAACACGATCACGTAATAGCCAATATGGCGTATTTATTGAATATGCAAAAAGAACAAAGCCCTGAATAATCAGGGCTTTTTTTATGATTTGGAAAGTAGTCATTCCGCTAGGAATGTTTCATCGGTAGAACGAAATTGAAATCGCAATTACACGTTCCGTAGGAACGTTGGAATTATTGACGAATGGATTTGCATAAAATCAGATGTCCCTACAGGACATAATTCACCGTGGCAATATTTTTTTTTTCTACCGACGAGATATTCCTAGCGGAATATTTCTGATGAATTACAACTGAAAAATTTTATCCATCAAAATCCATTTTTGACCCGGTTTTGCCCAAGGTAAAGCTTGTTGGAATTTCCACATTAAAGTTTCCCATTCCTGAACTTTTTCGTTGGCTGCATCGGCGGCGTCTTTTTTCTCGAAAGAGAAATTTTCATCTCCTTCGATAATCATAAACAATCGATTTCCCGTGCAGTAAATGTCCAAAACTTCGATGCCAGAATCTTGAATGCTTTTCTTGATTTCTGGCCAAACATTTTCATGCAGTTCTTTGTATTCTGCAATTAAATTTTGATCGTCTTTTAAATCTAAGGCCAAACAGAATTTTTGTGCTGCCATATTATTTTTTATTTATGAATAAGCTACAGCAGTTTGTTTACTTGTGCCTAAACCTTCGATTCCTAATTCGATTACGTCACCCGCTTTAATGTAAATCGGATCTGGTTTAATTCCCAATCCAACTCCCGGAGGCGTTCCTGTACTGATCACGTCGCCAGGAAGCAATGTCATAAATTGGCTTAAATAATGCACTAAAAACGGAATTTTGAAAATCAAGTTTGATGTATTACTGTTTTGGAATGTTTTTCCGTTTACAGTCAGCCACATTTTAAGATTGTTTACATCTCCAGCTTCGTCTGGCGTAACCATTGTTGGTCCAAGAGGAGCGAAGGTGTCGGAACCTTTTCCTTTTGCCCATTGTCCGCCACGCTCGATTTGGAAAGCTCTTTCGCTATAATCATTCAAAAGGCAATATCCAGCGATATAATTTGGTGCATCTTCTTCAGAAACATAGCTTGCTTTTTTCCCAACTACAAATGCCAATTCTACTTCCCAGTCTGTTTTTTCACTGTTTTTTGGAATGATCAAATTATCGTTTGGCCCGCAAAGAGAAGTTGTAGATTTGAAGAAAATAATTGGCTCTTCTGGAATTGCAGCGCCTGTTTCTTCGCAGTGATCCACATAGTTTAATCCGATGCAGATAATTTTTGAAGGTCTTGCAACTGGCGAACCTAAACGTACTGAATCGCTTACTTCTGGTAAAGCTGGATTACTTTTTAAAGCTTCTTCTAATTTTTTTAAACCGTCATTTTCAAAAAACGCTTCGTTGTAATCTGTTGTTACGATAGACGAAACGTCGTATCTTTTATCATTTAGAAGAATTCCTGGTTTTTCTTTTCCTTCTTCTCCGAATCTAATAAGTTTCATATTCTTTTATTTTTTGTTTTTTTTTTGCCACAGATTTAGAGGATTAAAATGATTTATGAATTAGATTGTCACCCTGAGCGGAGTCGAAGGGCGCTCCAATTGGAATGGGCTTCTCCCGAAACTTCGGGACGCTCAGCCTGACAAAACAGTGTATATCTGTTTAATCCTTTAAATCTGTGGCTTTATATTTTTTTCGCCACGAATTCACGAATTTTTATTTCAATTATTCGTGAGATCTGCGTGAAATAAAATCACCTAGAATTTCACGAATTACAATTTGAAAAAATTCGTGACCCGAGCGATAGCGAACAGGCGAAGCAATTCGTGGCTATTCTTTTGTTAGTTATTCAATTTAATAAATCCACCATCAATTGGGTAGTCAGAACCAGTGATGAAAGAAGATTCGTCACTACAAAGGAATAATGCTAAAGTTGCGATTTCGTCTGGTTTACCCATTCTTCCGATTGGCTGTGACTGAGATAATTTTTCGAAAATTTCTTCTTCTTTTCCTGGATAATTTTTAGCGATAAATCCGTCTACGAAAGGCGTGTGAACGCGCGCAGGAGAAATCGAATTACATCTGATTTTATCGTTCAAATAATCTTTAGCCACAGATAAAGTCATGGCCATAACTGCACCTTTTGCAGTAGAATAAGCAAAACGATCTGGAATTCCAACCCAGCAAGCGATTGAAGCTAAGTTCAAAATTACTCCACCTCCAGAAGCTCTCAATGCAGGAATCGAAGCGTGAAGACAGTTGTAAACACCTTTCACGTTTACGTTCATAATTCTGTCAAAATCAGATTCGGAAGTAGTGTCCACTTTTCCAACGTGAGCAATTCCGGCGTTGTTTACCAAAATATTGATGTTTCCGATTTTCTCGAAAGTTGCTTTTACTTGTTCGTGGTTTGAAACATCGCAAGCGTGAGCAAAAACATTTCCGCCAGCCGATTTTATTTCTTCAACCGTTTCTTTTGCAGATTCTTCAGTCAATTCTAAAACGTGAACCTCTGCTCCTTGTTTAGCAAAAAGAACCGAAATCGCTCTTCCGATTCCGCTTCCTCCACCTGTGATAATGGCTTTTTTATTTTGTAATGAAAACATATTATATGTGTTTAATAATTTATTTTTTAATCTGTCGAGTGCAATTTTTAACACATAGAAACATAGCTTTTTTGAGTTTAAAAAGGCGTTTCACTTTATTAAAATTCACATAGTCTATGTGTGTAAACTAGTTTACTTTAATTGCCTTTTGTAGATAAGAAAATCTATGTCTCTATGTGTTGAAATTTATGCTTTTTTAATTGAAATTTAGCTTATAAAGATACGCCTCGTTTCCAAGGAATAAAATCGTCCTGATTTAATTGAACCGCTTTCGGAATAATTTCGCCACTTGCCGCTTTGATGCAATATTCTAAAATTTCCTCGCCCATTTCTTCAATAGATTTTTCTCCGCTGATGATTGGTCCACAGTCAATATCAATAATGTCTTTCATTCTTGTCGCTAAAACAGAATTTGTCGCAACCTTAATTACAGGACAAACTGGATTTCCTGTCGGCGTTCCTAAACCTGTTGTAAACAAAATAAGTGTTGCTCCAGAAGCTGCTTTTCCTGTTGTTGCTTCGACATCATTTCCTGGTGTACAAACCAAACTTAAACCAGGTTTTGTAACCAATTCGGTATAATCTAAAACGTCAATTACGGGAGAAGTTCCGCCTTTTTTTGCTGCTCCAGCACTTTTGATCGCGTCTGTAATTAAGCCGTCTTTGATATTTCCCGGCGAAGGATTCATGTGGAAACCGGAACCTACTTTATGTGCCAGTTCATCATAAGATTCCATTAAATCAATAAACTTTCTCGCTTTGTCTTCGGTAACGCAACGGTCAATTAAATTTTGCTCAGCTCCGCATAATTCCGGAAATTCTGCCAAAAGAATTTTTCCACCTAAAGCGACAACTAAATCAGAAGTATAACCCACAGCAGGATTTGCTGAGACACCGCTGAAACCGTCACTTCCGCCACATTTTACACCAATGCATAAATCGCTTAATGGCGCATCGGTTCTTTCGTATTTATTGATTTCGATTAAACCTTCAAAAGTTTTTTTAATGGCATTGGTAATCAAAACTTCTTCGCTTTGGGTTTGCTGCTGTTCAAAAATAAACAACGGTTTATCAAACTCTGGATTTTGTCTTTTTACATCATTCACAAAATCCTGAACTTGTAAATGCTGGCATCCTAAACTCAAAAGTGTGATTCCGCCCACGTTTGGATGATTCGCATAAGAAGCCAATAAAGCGCTCAAAGTAGAAGCGTCCTGACGCGTTCCGCCGCAACCACCTTGGTGATTTAAGAATTTGATTCCGTCGACATTTTCAAAAACACGTTTGTTTTTTGGTGTCGGATTCAATTCGATATTGATGTCGTTGATGTCATTTCCATTCAAATAACCTTCCAACAATTCGTGCGTATATTGGTTGTATTTGTCCGTTACAGCATAACCCAATTGTTTGTGTAATGCCTCTTTGATTACATCAAGATTTCGGTTTTCACAAAAAACAGTCGGAATAAAAAGCCAGTAATTAGCCGTTCCAACACGTCCGTCTTTTCTTTTATATCCTTTAAAAGTTCGGTTTTCAAATTTAGAAACATCTGGTGCGGTCCATTCGTAAGAAGCATTTCTGTACGCGTAAGGATCTGCCGCATGTTTTAGGTTTTCGGTTGTCATTAAACTTCCCTGCGGTACATCAAACTGTACTTTTCCAACCAAAACGCCATACATATTTACCTCTTCTCCCTGCTTCATATCCTGCATGTAGAATTTATGTTTGGCTTTGATGAGGTCTCTTAAAACGTAAGATTCATTTTCAAAATGAATGGTTTCTCCCTTTTGAAGATCGGTCAGGGCAACCAAAACATTATCATCTGGATGTAGTTTTACAACCAGTTTTTTTGTGTTATTCTCAGACATTGCTTGTTGTTTTTTTCTTTTTTTGATGCCATTTCTCGTGATTTTAAATCAATTCAAAAGCCTGATTTTCTTTAAAAAAATGAGAGATAAGCGAAAAATAAAAGTAGTTTTTTTAAGTATTGGTTATTAGCCTAATATTATCCTTGTGTAATCTTTTATTATCTTTGCAATATGAAATTAGAGCAAACCAAAATAACGTCGTATCTCAACTCGAAAGTTTCGGTTTTGAATCGGATTGAACCCTTTTTTCAATCGCCTTTTCATTCGCATCCAGAATTGGAATTAGTGTATGTAAAAGAGAGTTTTGGAAAGCGAATTATCGGGAATTCTGTTATGCCGTTTGAGCCAGGAGATATGGTTTTTCTAGGTTCTGATATTCCACATGTCTGGCTGAATGACGAGAAATATTATCAGGGAATTGAAGAATTGAAAGCCAATTCGATTGTGGTGTATTTCAACAAAGACATTTTCGGATCTGCTTTTTATGAATTACAGGAAACTCAAAAAATAAATGAGCTTTTTGTGCAAGCAGGAAAAGGAATCTCAATTATTGGAAAAACGAATAAACAGATTGCCAAAAAACTAGAAAAATTAGTCGCTAAAAAAGACTTCGAAGTTATTGTCGGACTTTTCGAAATTCTATCGATTCTTTCAGATAGTCCAGATAAGATTTACATTAACGACGAAATTTATTCTTTAATGCAAAAGGATTCTAAAACGGATCGTATTTCGGAGGTTTTTCAATACGTTAATAAAAATTACAAAAAGAATATTTCCTTAGAAGAAATTGCCGCTGTCGCGAATATGACACCGACGTCTTTCTGCAGAATGTTTAAACTCAAAACCAAGAAAAATTTCATGGATTATCTGCATGAAATTAGGATTTCGAATGCTTGTAAATTGTTGTTGGAAACCGATAAAAGTATGTCTGAGATTGCGTATGCGTGCGGTTATAAAACGGCATCCAATTTTAATAAACTCTTTAAAAAGTGTAAAGGAATAACGCCTACGGAGTTTAAGAGTAATGCTTTGGTTTAATGCCACAGATTAAAGGATTAAAAAGGATTTTTAATTCTAGTTATGTCACCCTGAGCGAAGTCGAAGGGCGCTCCAATTGGACGTGGGCTTCGACTCCGCTCAGCCTGACAAACTGGAATGCTAAAAAAAGTTGCCACGAATTCACGAATTTTTTCAATCGCAATTCGTGAATTCGTGGCGAAAAATGATGAATTTCACGAATTAGATCATTAGGTAAATCTGCTCAATCTGCGTGAAAAAAAATTCGTGAATTCGTGGCGAAAAAAATTTGTAAAAAAAATTAAATAGATCGATCCAAATGCGTATAACCACCATCAACATAAATAATCTGTCCAGTAGTGTGGCTTGATTTTTCAGACAATAAGAAAACCACCATATTCGCGATTTCTTCGGCTGTTGTCATTCTATTTTCTAGCGGAATATTTTTAGTAATTGCGGCTAATTTTTCTTCTTTATTTTCAAAAGTATTGATCCAGGTTTCGTAAAGCGGCGTGTAACATTCAGCTACAATTACCGCGTTTACACGAATGCTGTATTTTAGTAATTCAACCGCCCATTCTCTGGTTAAAGCATTTCTTCCTCCGTTTGATGCGGCATAAGCTGAGGTTCCGCCTTGTCCTGTTTCAGCAGTTTTAGAACCAATGTTTACGATTGCACCTTTTGATTCTTTCAAGTATGGAAGTGCGTGCTGCGCCATCAAATAATAATGAACCAAATTTTTGTGCAACGAAGCAGCGAAATCTTCGTAATTTCCGTTTTCTAGTCCAACGCCGTCATTAACTCCGGCATTGTTTATCAATCCGTCAATTCTTCCGAATTTGGCGATTACGGCTTCAACAGCTTTTTTGCAGTCTTCTGGTTTGGTTAAGTCGGCAGCAACTTGATGCGCTTCTTTTCCAATGGCTTTTAATTCTTCTACGGCTTTGATGTTGTCATTTTCGTTACGTCCTACGATAAACGGAATGGCATTTTCTTCGGCAAGAACTTTAACGATTCCTAATCCGATTCCTTTTGCACCGCCCGTAACGATAATGATTTTTTGTGTTAATGATAACTGCATGATTTTTATTTTAATTTAAATACTGTTTGTTTTCTGTTGTGCTATTTTTTTAACACATAGAGGCATAGCTCTACTTTGTGTAGAAAAGGCATTTCATTTGTTTCAATTCACATAGCTATGTGTGCAAATCTAGATTTGTTCTTTGCTCTTTTCAACGCATTTCAAAATCTATGATTCTATGTGTTTAATTTTTTTGCCACAGATTGTAAGGATTAAAATGATTTTACACTCTGTTTTGTCACCCTGAGCGGAGTCGAAGGGCGTTCCAATTAGACGTGGGCTTCGACTCCGCTCAGGGTGACAATTTAATTCATAAATAATCCTTTTAATCTTTTAATCTGTGGCAATATATCATTTAATAAACTCTTTTAAAAATTTACAGCTGTTGTTCATGACAAACAACAGCTGTAAAAATAGAGAGAATTAGAACTGATATTTATTACCAGAACTTAACATAAAGCGCGATAATGATCAGCATCGTGATTACGATTAAGACCGTTGTCTGCGGTTTAACTTTGAACATTCCAGGCTCAGTCTCGAATGCTTTAGGGTTTACTTTTGGTCCAGCGAAACTGATTAGAATCATCGCAATCATTGTAAATAAGAATGATAATCCCATACAGATGTGGAACGGAATTTCGAAAGCTCCTTTTCCGTTAGGGTAAGCTGTGTATAAAAGTGTGTCGTTTCCAAATAATGCAGGAGCGTATTCATTGAATAAAACCGATAATACAAATCCTAAAATTACACCCACGATAGCTGCTGCTCCTGTAGTTCTTTTCCAGAACATACCTAAGAAGAACATAGCAAAAACTCCAGGGCTAATGAATCCAGTATATTTTTGGATGTATGTAAATCCTCCAACACCACCGATTCCTAAGATGTCATTCCATGTAAATAATACAGCTAAAAGCATTGCAGCAAATACAGCAAGTCTACCAATGTTTACTTGTTGTTTTTCGCCAGCATCTTTTTGAATGTATTTTTTATGAATATCTAATGTATAGATTGTAGAAATACTGTTTACTTTTCCAGCCAAAGAAGCAACGATCGCAGCGGTTAAAGCCGCAACAGAAAGTCCTTTTAATCCTGTCGGAAGGAATGTTAGAATGGCAGAATAAGCTCCATCTTTTCCTCCAACCAATTGAGGCAATTGTCCGTTTGTGTAGAGAACGTAAGCAGCGATTCCAGGAAGCATTACGATAAGCGGCATTAATAATTTTAATAAACCAGCAAATAAAATTCCTGTACGAGCTGTTTGCAAATCTGCTCCAAGTGCTCTTTGTGTAATGTATTGGTTACATCCCCAGTAGTTTAAGTTGATGATCCAGATACCAGCAGCGTAAGATAACAATCCTGGGAAAGTTAAATATTTATCGATTTCTAACTGAGAAGAAGTTGCAGTCGGTTTTGGAATAATCATTTTGAAATGCTCAGGCGCTTCTTTCATTAAAACTTTGAAACCAGCAATTGCATTTTCTCCAACTCCAAAAGCACTTCCAACAGTTGTCAATGCGATATAAGAAGTTACTAAACCTCCGATAATTAAAACGGCAACCTGAATAACGTCTGTGTAAGCCACAACTTTCATTCCTCCAAGAGAAATAAATAAAGCAAAAATGGCTAATCCTAACATGATTACGTGCAGATATTCTCCACCCGCAAGACCGTTAATGGCAACTGCTCCTAAATAAAGAATAGAAGTTAAGTTTACAAAAACGTATAAAAACAGCCAGAAAACAGCCATAATCAAAGCAGTAGATTCGTTGTAACGTGTTTTTAAGAATTGAGGCATTGTGTAGATCTTGTTTTTAAGATATACAGGAATAAACCATACCGCTACGATGATAAGAGCAACGGCAGCAAGCCATTCGTAAGCAGCAACAGCGATTCCTAAAAAGAAACCTTCACCACTCATTCCGATGAATTGTTCTGCAGAGATATTAGAAGCAATAAGAGAAGCACCAATTGCCCACCAAGTTAAATTTCCTTCAGCCAAAAAATAAGCCTTAGCATCTTGTTCGTCTTGTTTACGTTTGCGGTAAACCGTGTAACCGTAGACCGAAACTACGATAAAATAAATAATAAAAACCGCATAATCTGCGACAGCAAGGTTTTGGTTCATTGTTAGTAGTATTTTAAATAATTATTATAGGGTTGTTTGTTTATGTGGTTCTAAATTGTTTTTATGTTGTTAAATCTTGTTAAAAATGCAAGATGTGTTTTATTTCTGTTATTTTTTTGCGAAAATAAAAGCAGAAGCCAAATGTAAAATAAAAATTTAGAAATCGGTCATTAGTAAATGTGTTTTTTACATTTATAAATAACAAATTGTGTTAAATTTTTGATTTTCGACTAAATTCCAACACTTACTCTTACGCTTTTACCAGACTTTTGTAATGCACATCTGAAAGCTGTCTCAAGATTTCGGCACTTTTTTCTGGAGTAATGTCTCGTTGAGATTCGCCCATCATTTCGTATCCGACCATAAATTTCTTTACAGTTGCCGATCTTAACAACGGTGGGTAGAAGTGCATGTGGAAATGCCATTCTGGATGAAGCAATCCATCTGTTGGCGATTGGTGAATTCCTGAAGAATATGGAAAAGAAGTATTAAATAAATTGTCGTACTTCGTGGTAAGCTGCTTTAAGATTTTCGCGAAAGCGGTACTTTCTTCAGCAGTAAAATCGGTGATTTTGTTTACGGCTCTTTTGCTTACAATCATAGTTTCGTAAGGCCAAATTGCCCAGAAAGGAACTAATGCTACAAAATGATCATTTTCGATTACAATACGATCGCCCACTTTTAATTCGGCTTTTACATAATCTTCTAGAAGCGTTCTTTGGTTTTTATCGTAATACGATTTTAAGCTGTTGTGGGTTTTCTCCACCTGAGTTGGTAGCGAAGATTGCGCCCAGATCTGACCGTGCGGGTGTGGGTTGCTGCAACCCATCACGCTTCCTTTATTTTCAAAAATCTGAACGTGGTTGATGAATTTAATGTTTCCTAAATCGGTATATTCTTTTTGCCAAGTTTTGATGATGTTCTCAATATCTGCAATTTCCATTTCTGGTAACGTAAGATCGTGTCTTGGCGAAAAGCAGACAACTCGTGAAATTCCCTGCTCTGGTTTTGCTTTAAAAAAAGTATGTTTGATATCTTCTTCAAAAATAATTTCGTCCTGTTTCATAGCTGCAAAATCATTCTCAAAAACAAAACTGTTTTCGTAAGCGGGATTATGAGCTCCGTTGGCGCGAACATTTCCTGGACATAAATAACAGGTTGGATCATATTGCGGAAGTTCTTCTGTAGAAATAACTTCGTTTTGTCCCTGCCAAGGGCGTTTTGAACGGTGAGGAGAAACCAAGACCCATTCGTTAATTAGTGGGTTGAAGCGTCTGTGCGGATCTTCGTTAATGTCAAAATTTTTCATTGTAGTGTGTTGTGGTTTTTAAAGTAGCGTTGTTCCGTTTGAGATTTTTACATCATAGAATTTTAATTCAATTCCAAATGTATCTAAATAAAGCTTAGAGAACTTACGTTTTACCTCATTTTCGTGTCCTTTTTTAACTAAATTGATGGTACAGCCGCCAAAACCTCCGCCCATTAGTCTGGCACCAACGATGGCTTCATCTTCTTTTGCGGTATCAACCAACATGTCCAATTCTTCGCAGCTTACCTCGTATTCTTGAGATAAACCATAATGTGTTTCAAAAAGCAATTCGCCCAAAAGTTCGATATTACCGGCGTCCAAAGCTTTGCAAGCCTTGATAACACGATTGATTTCTTTTACTACGAAATGAACTCTGCTGAAAACTTTTCCAGAAAATTTGTCTTTTAGACTTAAAACCTGTTCTTCGGTAGCGTCTCTAAAACTTTTTACTTCTGGAAAATGGCTTTTTATAATTGATAAACCTTCTTCACATTCAATTCTTCTCGTATTATATTCTGATGTAAAAAGCGAATGTTTTACATTAGAATCAAATAAAATAAGTGAATAATCTTTGAAGTCGGCGTTGTGATATTCAAAATCTAAGGTATTGCAATCTAACTGAATAACTTTATTTTCAAGTCCGTGAACACTAGAAAACTGATCCATAATACCGCAGTTGATTCCAACCCAGTGCTCTGCTTTCTGACCTAATAATGCGATATCTTTTTTCTCCAATTTTAAATCAAAAAGAGATTTGATTCCGAAAATCATTCCGCATTCTAAAGCTGCCGAAGAAGATAATCCAGAACCAACTGGAATATTACTGCTGAAAACACAGTTGAAACCTTCAAAAGAAAAGCCATTATCCTGCAATTGTTTGATAACGCCACGAATATAATTGGTCCAAACAACATCGCTCAATTTTACTTCCTGAGTTAGATCGATTTCAAACTCTTCATTTAAATCAATCGCGATTATTTTTGAAGTTTTGGTATTGTTTTTAGAAAAAGCAAAACAGATTATTTTGTCAATTGCGGCAGGTAAAACATAGCCATCATTGTAGTCAATATGTTCTCCAATGATGTTGATTCTGCCTGGAGAAAGTACTGTTTTTTCTGGAGAAGCTCCGAAAGATTTCTCAAAAAAAGCAGTGGTATTCTGTATTAAAATATCATTCATTATATAGTTAGTGTATTGTGGTTTTAATCTTTTGAGCAAATTTTTAACACATAGAGACATAGTTTTTGTAAACTTAAAAAAGGCGTTTCACTAGTTTAAATGCACATAGCATAGTATGTGAAAGAAAAGTTTTTCTCTTTGCCTTCTTTTTGGAGCGCCCTTCGACTTCGCTCAGGGTGACAAACTGAATCTCGATGTATTTAAATTTAATTTTGTTTTAATTTAAACTTTCAAATTTGTAAAGCGTTTTCTGCGTGTATTCTTCTCCTTTTTTCAAAACAGCATTCGGAAAATGAGCATGATTTGGAGCGTCTGGGAAATTTTGTGTTTCAAAACAAATTCCGCTTTGTGCATTATAATCTACATTTTCTTTTCCTTTTAGTTTTCCGAAACAATTTCCGCCTACATATATATGTACACTTGGCTGATCGGTGTAAACATTCATTCTCAGGTTATTTTTAAGACTGATTAACTGCGCCACAATTTCTGTTTTAGAATTGACTACGAAAGAATTGTCAATAGGAAACGGACAGTTTTTTGGTGTTCTGAAATCAAAATCATGATTCGTTAAATCGGTATAATTTCCAGTTGGAATGTTATCTGGATTTGTTTCCAGCATTTTAGCCGATTTGATAAACATTTGCTGTTCCAGAACATTTGCATCGTGTCCGTCAAGGTTAAAATAGCTGTGATGTGTTAAGTTAATAACCGTATCTTCTGTTGAGGTTGCTTTGTATTCTAATTTTAATTCGTTTTCTTCGGTTAATGTATACGTCAAGAAAACAGTCATTTCTCCTGGAAAACCTTCATCTAAATGTTCGCTCAAGAGACTAAAAGTAATAGATGAATTTTCTCCAGAAATTACATTTGCTACATTCCAGATTCTTCTTCCAAATCCCATATCACCGCCGTGAAGCGTATTTCCGTTATTATTTTCATCAAGTTTAAATTCGATGTCATTAAGGTTAAAAGCACCTTTATGAATGCGTCCTGCATAACGCCCCACTGTAGTGCCGAAATAAGGAGCACTTGGTAAATTATAAGATTCTAAATACGCTTCTATATTATCGAAACCTAAAACCACATCTACCAGTTTTCCGTTTAACGGAATTTGAATCGAAGTTACCGTTGCACCATAATTGATGATCTGAACTTTCATTCCGTTTTTGTTAACTAGATCAATTGAATAAATTTCATCCTTATTAGGCATTAAACCAAACAATTTACAATTAGGATTCTCCTTTAAATGCGATATGTGTTTTATTTCCATAAAAAAATTACCAAAAGTGAAATCCAAAAATAGAAACATTTATTATTTTTGCATACCAGTATCTACCAGTTTTTAATATTAATAGTCAAAATGACTTTATCGTGAGCATCATTTCAATTCAAAATAATATCGGTCTGCCAAAATATAAGCAGATTATTCTTTCAATCGAAAAAGCTATTGAAGAGGGGAATTTAGTTAAAGGTGACAGGCTTCCGTCGGTCAATAAAGTTTGTTTGGCTTTTTCTTTGTCTCGAGATACGGTCTTGCTGGCGTACGACGAATTGAAGAAACGAGGAATTATTTATGCCATTCCTGGGAAAGGATATTACGTTAAAAGTGTTGAAATCACTATAACTCAGAAGGTTTTTTTGCTTTTTGACGAATTGAATATTTTCAAAGAAGACATTTATAATTCGTTTTTAAAAAACATCGGAAAAAATGTTCAGGTTGATATTTTCTTTCACCATTTTAATGTTCAGGTTTTCAAAAAGCTGTTAAATGACAGTAACGGAAATTATACCAAGTACATTATTATGCCGACGAACTTAAACGATATCGTCGATTCTATAAAAACCCTACCAGTAGGCGACGTAATTATTTTGGATCAGACCAATTCGGAATTGAAAATGTTCCCAGCGATTTACCAGAATCATCAAAAAGATATTTATGAAGGTTTGATAAAAGGCAAATCCCGATTGGCAAAATACAAGAAACTGATTTTAATTTTTTCTGGTTTTAGAGAACCTACAGGAATGAAATTGGGTTTTGAATTGTTTTGCCAGACCTATGGTTTTGAGTATGAAATTATCTCAGATTTCAGCAACCAATCTATTGCTTTGGGAGATTTATATATTATTCCTAACGATCGCGATTTGCTTTTGGTAATCGAAAATGCCATTAATCGAAATTTAAAGCTCGGAGAAGATTTCGGAATTATATCTTATAATGAAACGCCATTGAAGAAAATTGCGGCAAACGGCATTACGACGATCTCAACCAATTTTGAATTGATGGGAAAAATTCTAGCCGATATGGTTCTAAAAGGAACAAAAGAGCAGATCGAAAATAGATCTGCTCTTATTATGCGGAATTCTTTATAAATTTTTTTTAGCCACGACCCGAGCGATAGCGAACAGGCGGAGCAATTACACGAATTGCACAAATTTTATAATCAGTGTGGAAAATAAATTCGCGAAAATTAGTTCAATTCGTGGCTAATTATTTTTTACAAAATAAAAACATACACATTTAGTTTGTCAGGCTGAGCGGAGTCGAAGCCAGGTTCCTATTGGAGCGCCCTTCGACTCCGCTCAGCCTGACAATCGGGAGTGTTGAAAAATTGAACACATAGAAACATAGATTTTTTGAACTTTAAAAGGAATACAAAAGAAACTAGTTTCCACACATAGCTATGTGAATTTAAAAAAGTGAAACGCCTCTCTCCACAAAGAAAAGCTATGTTTCTATGTGTTTAAATAATATGCGTTACAGTTTATTTACAAATTCAGAACAAAATCGTTAAGTAATTTTTCTTCATATTTCTCTTTATTAAAAGTATATAAATAAGAACCTTTACGAGAAGACTGCATGTCTTTTTCGTCCAGTTTATTTAAGATTTCCAGAGAATTTATTTTACTGATGAAATTTCTTTTGTCCAATTCTTTGCTCAAAATCGCTTCGTATAATTCTAAAAGTTGACGCATGGTGAATTTTTCAGGAAGCAGTTCAAAACCAATTGGTTTTATAGAAGTTTTGTATCGAAGTCTTTTAATTGCATTCTGCACCATTTCGTTGTGGTCGAAAATTAAATTTGGAGCATCATTAATTGGGAACCATTCTGCATGATAATTCTGGATCAGTTCTGCATTGTGGTTTTCTATATTAATTAAAGCAAAATAAGAAACCGAAATGGTTCTTTCTACAGGGTCACGATCAATTTCACTGTAAGCATATAACTGCTCCATGTAAATATCGTTAAGACCTGTATATGTATTTAATATTCTGGTTGCGGCAGCGTCTAAAACTTCATCACGTTTTAGAAATCCTCCAATCAAAGACCATTTTCCTTTTTCAGGCTCAAAATCTCTTTGAATAAGAAGTATTTTCAGACCGTCATTGTCGAATCCGAAAATGATGCAGTCTACTGCCAGTAAAACTTTATCAGCAGAGCTATAACTATTTAGCATATATATTAATTTGGTGTGGTAAATATATGAACTTCTTAAAAGCTATCATAATTTATTAATGTAGATTTTACACTTACATAAATAACTGCTCAAATGTAAAGTTAAAAAAGTTAGATTTTACACAAAAATAACATACAAATCTCCATTTTAAGATTTTTTTAAGAAAAAAACAGGATAGCAAAGGATAGTTTTTTGCAAAAAAAGATTCTGTTTAGTCAGAAACGATCGAAAATAAACAATCCTTTACCTACAAAACTATCATTTTTTTCCATTCAAAACATTAAAAAACAGAATATTTCTTCAATTTTTTATTGAAGCCGTTTTTTGATTAAAAAACGACTTTTTCATTAAAAGTGTATTTTTTACACAATTAAAACTAAAAAAACGACTGCTTTTTTGAAAAAACTATGAATTTTTAAATGTTAATTCAACACTTAATTTGCGATATGTGTTTTTTTTCGACGGTTTTTTTGTGATATTAATTTGTTTACGTGGTTTTTTTTTAGTTAAATTTACAAATGTAAGATTAACACTTATTAACTAAAACCACTAACCAATCTTAACTAAACCATTATGATTACAAAACAAAAATTACTTTTGTATTGCAATTTTCTATTGCCAAAAACGAACTGGATTTTAGCAATATTAATGCTATTATTTTCTGTAAATCAGTTGTCTGCTCAAGGCAAAACGATTACAGGGGTTGTAACATCGGCGCAAGACAATCTTCCTTTGCCGGGTGTAAACATTATTATAAAAGGAACCAAAACAGTTGCTGCAACTGGATTTGACGGAGAGTATTCGATTAAAGCATCGCCAAATGATGTTTTAGTTTTTTCATTTATAGGATTTCAGAACAAAGAGATAGTCGTAGGAAGCCAGTCTAAAATTGATGTGGCTTTGGGCGAAGACACCAACAAACTTAATGAGGTAGTTGTTATTGGTTACGGAACTCAAAAGAAATCGGACTTAACAGGTTCTGTAAGTGTTGTTAATCTAGAATCGGCTAAAAAAGTAGTGACTTACGATGCTGCTAAAATGCTTCAAGGGCAAGTGCCAGGTGTTACGGTGCAATCTTCGGGAGAACCAGGCGGTTTTGTCAATGTAAAAATTAGAGGGATAACTTCATTTAGTAACAATAATCCGCTGTTTGTAATAGACGGGATTATGGTCGATTCTCCATACGACTTTGCTCCAGGAGAAATAGAATCGATGCAGGTTTTAAAAGACGCTTCGTCTGCTGCTATTTATGGTGTTCGCGGTGCGAATGGTGTTGTAATTATTACAACTAAAAAAGGTAGACAAGGCAAGATGGATATTAAATTCAAGTCGATTGTAGGTCTTCAAAATGTGGCTAAAAAATGGGATGTTACAGATCGCGTAGGATATCAGAAAATCACTAGTGAAGCTGAAAGAAACAGAGATATTAGAGCAGGAGTTCCTGTAAGTATTGCGCCAGGGAATGACCCAAATAGCCCTTCGTATATTTCAAATGTAAATACAGACTGGCAGAAAGAATCTTTTCAGACTGGTGTAGTTCAAAATCAAGCTCTTACATTTACTGGTGGTGCAGAAAGTATTGCCTATAGTTTTAATGTGGATTATTTTAAAAATACAAGCTACATCAAAACGCCTCAAGATTATGAGAGATTGTCAACCAATTTAAATTTAAACGGTAAAAAAGGAAGATTTAAATACGGTGCGAAAATAGCGTATACACAATCTGATAAAGAAATTTTTAATGAATACAATGCTGGACAAACTGTTGTTAGTGACATTTTAGGAGCTATTCCGACAATGCCAGTTTACGATGCCAACAGACTTGGAGGTTACGGCGGTACAGACAACTTGACGCAAAGAGCTATTTCGATGAACCCAATTGGGTACAATAATTTAATTGACAATAACGGAAAAAGAAACCGTTTCATTGGAGACGTTTGGGGAGAAGTTGAAATTGTAAAAGGTCTTAAATACAAATTAGACGTAAGTTATGACAGAACAGACTGGGAAACTAGAAAGTTTATGCCGCCAAGTGATTTAGGTTGGTATTATATTACAACAAATGATGAAGCTTCTCTAGATGTTGAAAAAGGAAATGAGTTAAGAACATTCTTAAATAACATTTTAACTTATGAAGTTACTTTAGGCAAACATAAAATTGATGCTCTTGCAGGTTGGATTCAAGAAAAAAGAGATTATCATAGATATAATATGAGAGGTGTAGGTTTTACTCCAAACGACATTCCGATGCTTCAATATGCAGATGCTAGAAATGCATCAGAGTATAAATTTACGATAACAGGAGTGTCTTACATCAGCAGATTGAATTATGCTTATGATGACCGTTATTTATTGCAGGCTAATTTTAGACAAGATAAAACATCGCTTTTCAGCGAAAAAAATAATTCGGCAAACTTTTACTCTTTTTCAGGAGGATGGAAACTTAGCAATGAGAAATTCTGGACTCTGCCTGAATGGATTAGCAATATTAAACTTAGAGGAGGTTACGGAACATTAGGAAATAATACTATTTTGCAATATTTCTTTGCTTCCACAGTAAACAGTTTTGCAGGATACGATTTTAATAATGAGCTTGCTCCAGGAACAACGGTAGTTGCAGCGCTTGACCCGAATGTAAAATGGGAAAAATCGATCAACTCCAATGTGGGAATCGAGTTAGGATTCTTCAATAATGATTTACAGTTCACGGCTGAATATTTCATGAAAAAATCAGACGATTTATTATTGGGAGTTCCTCTTCCGTTTTCTACAGGAGCGTTTCCGGCAAGTGTGACAACAAACGCTGGATCGATGAAAAACTCAGGAGTAGAATTTACAGCGTCTTACAGCAATCATCATCATAAATTTAAATATGATATTTCGGCCAACTTTGGAACACTTAAAAATGAAGTGACTAAAATCGGTGTAAACGGAAACCCTATTTACGGAGCAGTTTCTAAAACAGAAGTAGGAAGATCAGTAGGAGAAATGTTTGCTTGGGAAGCGATTGGAATTTTCCAAAATGCGGCTGAGGTTGCGTCTTCTCCAACTCAAACCGGCGCGGCTCCTGGAGATGTGAAATTTAGAGATGTAAACGGTGACGGAGCTATAACTGATGCTGATAGAACGTTTCAAGGCGTAACGATTCCTAAATATGGTTTCGGATTTAATTTTAGCGCTTCTTATTCCAACTTTGATTTCTCCATGTTTTGGCAGGGAGCTGGTGGAAATAAAGTATTTAATGCCATGTACCGCAACTTAATGATTGGTCAATACACGAACCATCATACAGACGAATTAAATTATTGGACTCCAACTAATACCAATACCAATATTCCTGCTCCAGTTATTGGAGATCCAAATGGAAATGCTAGAGATTCAAACAGATTTATTGAAAGCGGTGATTATTTGAAACTGCAGACAATGGAAATCGGTTATAACATTCCGCTTAAGGATAAATTTATTGAAAAAGCTAAGGTTTACCTAAATGGTCAAAACTTGTTGATTATCTCTAAATATAAAGGATACGATCCAGACTTTAACAGTGACGGATTGCTTTCAAGAGGATATGATGCAGGATCTTTTCCAAATCCGAGAACAATTTCTTTAGGAGTAGAAGTGAGCTTCTAAACCAGGTCTAACCATTAAAACGTATTAAAATGAAATCTAAAATTTTTAGCTATATAACCGTTTTCCTTTCATTAGCCTTGGTAACAACAAGCTGTGTGGACAACGAAGATTTAACTCAACTGGATCCAAATAATGATTCTGTCGATAATTTTTGGAAAACAGATGAAGATGCACTGCAAGGTGTAAATGCAACTTACGGAAGTTTATTGACAGACGGAACTTACATGAGAAGTACTCCTTTATTGCTGGACGTAAAAGCAGATGATTCTCGTACAAACAGCCCTTGGGGTTCTATGTACAATGTTGGACATTTCAACTCTAATGTGGCAGATCCTGCTATTTATGGTTGGGCTTACGAAACGTATTATCAAGGTATTTACCGTGCTAATCAAGTACTGACAAATGTGCCGGGAATTGAATTTGAAGACGAAGCTCTAAAAGACAGAATTATAGGACAGGCTTATTTCTTAAGAGGTTTGTATTTATTTCACGCAGTAAATTTATTTAAGAATGTTCCGCTTCCAACAGAATTAGCGGTTTATTATCCTCAAAAAACACAAGAAGAAGGTTGGGCACAAGTTATTGCAGACTTTAAAGCGGCTGCAGAATTGCTTCCAACGACTTATGTTGGTATTTCAGGATTAGACGCAGGACAAAAAGGACGCGCGACTAAAGGTGCCGCATTAGGATATTTAGGAAAAGCCTATTTGTTTACTAAAGATTTTACTAATGCAAAAAGTACTTTTAAACAAGTAATAGATTTAGGAGTTTATTCTTTAGTAAATAATTATAGAGAAAATTTCACAACAGCAAACGAAAACAATTCAGAGTCTCTTTTTGAAGTGCAGTTTAGTAGAGATGCTGGAGGCGTTGACTTAGGTTGGGGAGGTGCTCCTGCTTCTGGTTGGGGAAAAACTTCTGCAAGAGCGATTACTTACGCACCACGTGCTTTCGGATGGACAGACGTACAGCCAACTTGGGCATTATTTAATGAATTTAAAGAAGAAAAAACAGTATCTGGCGCAGATGATCCGCGTTTAGAAGCTACTATTTTCTACAACAAACCAGGCGGCATGCAATTGTACGGAAAAGATTTTGCCACATTTTATGCTTCAAGTCCAGCTGATTTAAATGATTTATTCTGTAGAAAATACCAAAACTCTGACGGACAATTTGCTGACGAATACGATTGGCGTTCAGGAATCAATGAGCGTTTATTAAGATATGCAGATATTCTTTTAATGTATGCCGAATGTTTAAACGAAACAGGAGATACTCCGGGAGCTTATACTTACATTCAAATGGTAAGAAACAGAGTAAATCTTCCTGATTTGGCAACGACAAAACCAGGAATGAGCCAAGCACAGATGAGAGAGCAGATTGGCCACGAAAGATTTTTAGAATTTCCTCTTGAAGGACACCGTTTTGATGATATCCGCCGTTGGGGATGGCTTCAAGATCCAGCTAAATTAGCTTGGCTGAAAGCAAGAGATGCCGAATTTAATTCTTATACAGCAGGAAGAGAATATTTCCCAATTCCGCAATTAGAAATGGATAATAACCCGGGAACTATCCAAAACGACAGTTATTAATATTTATTTGAGTTAGTTAGATACCTAATATCATGTGAAGAATTGCCGCTTCACATGATATTATGCCTTAGAATTTGGAATACAAGAGAAGTAATTTTTAACCGTAACTAAAATTAGAACAATGAAAACAATTACAAGTTTGGTTTTATTAGCAGTATTATTTTGGGGTTGTCAAAATGAAGATATTGTCCCAATGGAGGAAGCAGCAACAGCTGTAAATGCTCAGGATTCACAGGTTACCAATTCAACCGCTAAAACAGTCGGCGGAAATGTGCCATCGCACGATCCGAGTACGATTGTAAAAAGCGGCGTTAATTATTATGTATTTACCACTGGAGATAATATTCCAGTTACTTATTCAAGAGATTTAATCAACTGGTCTTGGGGAACATCGGTATTCTCATCAACACCAAGTTGGATTACAGGATATGTTCCAGGATTTACAAAAACATTTTGGGCTCCAGATGTGGCTTGGTTCAATAACAGATGGAATATGTATTATTCTTGCTCGACATTTGGCTCTGCCACTTCAGCAATCGGATTGGTTACAACGCCGTCCATTTCGCAAAGCGCAGGAACAAACTGGACAGACAGAGGAGTTGTAGTTTCGTCTTCATCAGCCTCAGATGTAAATGCTATCGATCCGTCTATTTTAGTAGATGGTTCCAATGTTTACATGGCTTATGGTTCTTGGCATGCCGGAATTGGAGTTATTCAAATTAATCCTTCAACAGGAAAAACAACAGGGAGTAGAACTATTGTTGCAGGCGGAAACGGCGCATCTTGGGAAGCTCCTTGTCTGATTAAAGAAGGAAGTTATTACTATATGTTTGTAAACCGCGGCACTTGCTGCAATGGCGTAAACAGTACCTATTACATTGTTGTCGGACGCTCAACAAGTCCTTTCGGGCCTTTTGTAGATAAAAATGGAGTTTCTTTAAAAAGCGGAGGCGGAACAACCGTTTTGGCTTCACAAGGCAATTACATTGGACCTGGACATTTGTCTAGAATTACAGGAACTCAAAAAGGAGCTGTTCATTATTACAACGCAGCCGATAACGGAAACCCAAAACTCGAAATCGTATACTTTACATGGTCATCTGGATGGCCAACACTTTCTTATTAAAAAACTAAAATTCAGAGGAAAGTTTTCGGACTTTCCTCTACAACAAAAACCACTATGAAAAAAGCACTTTTAATCTCATTTCTTATTACGTTTTGTAGTCAGTTAAATTTCGCGCAGACGACAATAACCATTAAAAATTCTGCTGATGCGCCAACAATTGACAAAAATATTTACGGTCATTTTGCAGAACATTTAGGCCGCTGTATTTACGGAGGATTTTTTGTGGGAGATACTTCGAAAATTCCAAATACAAAAGGAGTAAGAAATGATATTATTGCTGCTTTAAAAGAGTTGAAAATTCCAAATTTAAGATGGCCGGGCGGATGTTTTGCTGATACATACCATTGGAAAGACGGAATTGGACCTCAAAACGAAAGACCAACTATTGTAAACAAATGGTGGGGAGGTACAACAGAAGACAACAGTTTTGGAACACATGATTTCTTGAACATGTGCGAACTTCTAGGCGCAGAACCGTATTTGTCTGGAAACGTAGGAAGCGGAACCGTTCAGGAATTAGCAGACTGGGTTCAGTACACCAATTTTGGAGGTAAAAGTCCGATGAGTGATTTGCGTGTAAAGAATGGAAGAAAAGAACCTTGGAAAGTAAAATATTGGGGAATTGGAAATGAAGCTTGGGGATGCGGAGGAAATATGACTGCAGAATACTACGCTGGCGAATATAGAAAATTTGCCACATTTATGTCAGATTGGGAAAATACAGGAGGAATTACAAGAATTGCTTCTGGATCAAATAGTTCCGATTACAATTGGACAGAAGTTTTAATGAAAGGAATTCCGTTAAATATGTTAGGCGGAGTTGGCGTTCACCATTATGCTGTAATTGACTGGGGCAAAAAAGGAAGCGACAGAGAATTTACAGAAGAAGGCTATTTCAAAACCATGCAGTCTGCTTTAAAAATGGAAGAATTGGTTACCAAACATTCTGCGATTATGGACAAATACGATCCTGAGAAAAAAGTAGCGATGATTGTAGACGAATGGGGAGGTTGGTACGAAGTAGAAAAAGGAACAAATCCTGGATTTTTATACCAGCAAAATACCATGCGTGATGCTGTTTTAGCGGGAGCAACATTAAACATTTTCAACAATCATGCAGAACGTGTTCGCATGGCCAACTTAGCGCAATGCGTCAATGTTTTGCAAGCAGTAATCCTTACTGACAAAGCTAAAATGATTACAACACCAACGTATTCGGTAATGAAAATGTATGCGGTGCATCAAGATGCAAAACTACTGCCAGTAAGTTTTCAATCGCCTTCTTATACTTTTAACGGAGAAACACTTCCAGCAGTTTCGGCATCGGCATCAAAAGATAAAAGTGGAGCGATTCATATTTCTTTAGTGAATGTGGATGCCAAAAATAAAAACAAAATCGAAATTGATGTAAAAGATTTAGGAGCTAAAAACTTCACAGGAACGATTATTACTTCTGCTAAATTACAAGATTACAATTCATTCGAAAATCCAAACAAAATTGTTCCAACAGCTTTTAAAGGTTTCGAAAACAAAAAAGGAAAACTTGTAATCACGATTCCTCCTTTCTCAGTAGTTGTTTTAGAAGGAAAATAAATTTATAAAGATGAAAAAATCCAATTTCATTCTCCAAACAGTTTCGTACATCGGACTCTTTTTTGTGGCGCTTATTGCGGTAAGCTGTTCCAAAGACGATCCAGCGACAGAAACGCCAGATCCAGATCCCGTGGTGAATCCGCCAGTGGTTACGCCAACATTTAATGGGCCAACTTACGCTGACAATTATACGGCATTTGCAAGTTGGGCCAGCAGATCGCAATGGAATTTAGCCAACGTACACGATCCATCAGTAGAGAAATCGGGAGAATACTATTATATGTACCAAACCGATGCTTCATACGGAAATTCGCATGAAGGCAACGGACATTTTTTCTACAGAAGATCAAAAGATTTAATCAATTGGGAATTCATGGGATCTACTATGACCACAGCTCCGGCTTGGGTAAAAGATTCGTTGAATAATAAAAGAGCGAGAATGAATCCGGCGCTTCCTCCAATCGAAAATCCGAATTACGGGTATTGGGCGCCGTGTGTTCGAAAAGTGGGGAATAAATTTAGAATGTATTATAGCATTGTAGTTACAAATCCAATTGTCGGAACAGATACGAATACTTCTTGGTCAGAGCGTGCTTTTATTGGTTTGGCCGAAACAGATGATTTGGCGTCTAATAATTGGGTTGACAAAGGAATGGTAGTTTGTTCTGAACCTGACGGTGTAAAAAGTTATGTTAGAAACGGAGGAAACGATTGGGATGCGTATTTCAAATTTAACGCAATCGATCCGAGTTTTATCGAAACCCCAGAAGGCGAACAATACTTAATTTATGGGTCATGGCATTCTGGAATCGCGGCTTTAAAACTAAATCCAGCAACAGGAAAACCAGACAAATTAAAAACAATTGACGATTACGGAGTTCGAATTGCAGGCCGCGGAAATGTAAACACAAACCGTTGGCAAGCGCTTGAAGGACCAGAAATCATCTACAATCCAGATACCCAATATTACTATTTGTTTTTGGCTTATGACGAATTATCCGTGGCGTACAATATACGTGTAGCGCGTTCCAAAAACATTCTTGGTCCTTACGTAACCAACACAGGAATGAGCATTACCAACGGAGCAGAATGTTTTCCGCTAGTAACACATCCGTATCAATTTAAAAATCATACAGGCTGGGTTGGATTTGCGCATTGTGCTGTTTTTCAAAACCCAACAACAAAACAATGGTTTTATGCTTCTCAAGCGCGTTTGCCTGAAGGTATTGCTGGAATCGCAGTTTCAAATGCGGTTATGATGGGACATGTTCGCGGCATTCAATGGACAGAAGACGGATGGCCAGTTGTAGAACCTGAACGTTATGCGGGAGTGCCGACAACGACTTTTGCTGAAGGAAACTTGGTAGGAACTTGGGAACAAATCACGATGAATTACCAATACAAAACCATGCAGAAAGCAGTCACAATTTATTTAACAGCCGACAAAAAAGTAAGCGGAGACATAACAGGAACTTGGTCATATGATGCTGCTAAAAAAATCGCCACCATAAACGGAGTAAAATGCAACGTAGTCGACGCTTGGGATTGGGAATCGGCTACCAGAAAAGTGACTTTAACTTACACTGGAATCAACAGCGCAGGATTAGCCGTTTGGGGTAAGAAAGTGAACTAAAAATTCCAATTTTTTTAAATCCCAAATTCCAAAGGTATAAGAGCTTAAAAACAAATCGGTAGAATCTGCGAGAGAACCATTTTAGCAGGTAGAAAAAAATCAAATAAATCTGCTCTAATCTGTAAAATCTGCGTGAAACAAAAAAATAAGCCACGAATTCACGAATTAAAATGATTAAAAAATTTGTGTAATAAAAATAACCGCAAATTTCTCGAATTATGATTTGGTAAAATTCGGGAATTCGTGGCGAAAAAAAATAAAAGCAATGATGAAAAACCTATTTACAAGCCTTTCCATTTTATTCTTATCGATAGCCACTGCGCAATCGGTAAAAACAAACAATCCCGTTATCACCGATAAATACACCGGCGATCCAGCGGCATTGGTTTATAAAGACAAAGTGTATTTGTATGCTGGTCATGATGAAGCGCCAAACGATTTTAATTTTTATAAAATGAATGAATGGCTGGTGTATTCTTCTTCTGATATGAAAAAATGGGAATCGCATCCAGTGCCTTTAAAAGTAACCGATTTTAAATGGGCAAAAAGTGATGCTTGGGCTTCGCAGGTAATAGAAAGAAATGGAAAATTCTATTGGTACGTTACGGTTGAACACGGCACAGTTCCAGGAAAATCTATTGGAGTTGCAGTTGCAGACAACCCGCTTGGACCTTTTAAAGATGCGTTAGGAAAAGCATTAATCACCAATGATATGACCAAATTTAGCGATATAAGTTGGGATGACATCGATCCGACGGTTTATATCGATGATGATGGACAAGCTTATTTATTTTGGGGAAATACTGCTTGCCATTATGCCAAATTAAAAGAAAATATGACGGAAATCGACGGAGAAATTCATCACATCAAACTGCCAAATTTCACCGAAGCACCGTGGATTCACAAGCACGAAGGCTGGTATTATTTGTCGTACGCTTATGAGTTTCCAGAGAAAATTGCCTACGCGATGAGCAAATCAATTACTGGACCTTGGGAGTTTAAAGGAATTCTAAACGAATTAGCTGGAAACTGCAATACGAATCATCAATCGATAATTAATTTTAAAGGGCAATCTTATTTCATTTATCACAACGGAGCATCACAACCACATGGAGGAAGTTTTAGAAGGTCAGTCTGCGTCGATAAATTATTTTACAACAAAGACGGAACGATGAAACGTGTGGTGATGACATCTGAGGGAATTCAGTAAGGTTGTCAGCCTGCGCGGAGTCGAAGGCCATTTCAAATTTCTGTTTTTAAAACTTAAATGTTCTTAATTAGAAAAGTAACCACAATCTTGTCATTCCGAGGAACGAGGGATATCCGCAAGTAACTCCATTTAGAGAATCGTCAATCTTTGTCGAGCTACTAACGGAGATCCTTCCTTCGTCAGGATGACAAAAATGAGAATTCATGTATAATAAAGACCTACAAGGTTTTGAAAACCTTGCAGGAGAGCTCAAAAAACTTACATCACTTATATGGTTTACAAAAACATAAAACAGACAATTACAGTTCTAATGATGTTGACAGTGTCGATGTCATTTGCGCAGGATATTGTCGTTCACGACCCCGTTGTCATCAAACAAAAAGACACTTATTATTTGTACTGCACAGGCAACGGAATCAGTGTTTTTAGTTCAAAAGATTTAAAAAAGTGGAACAAAGAGGCACCCGTTTTCAAAGAAAAACCAGTTTGGGCAGATGGTGTTGCAGCCGATTTTAAAAACCACATTTGGGCACCGGATATTTCATTCCATAACAATCAATATTATCTGTATTATTCGGTTTCCGCTTTCGCGAAAAATACGTCGGCGATTGGCGTTGCAATTAATAAAACTTTAGACCCAAAAGATAAAAATTACAAATGGGTAGATCAGGGAATCGTTATTCAATCGCACCCAAACAGAGATATGTGGAACGCCATAGATCCGAATTTAGTTTTTGATGAAAACAATACGCCATGGCTTTCTTTTGGTTCTTTTTGGGAAGGATTGAAATTGGTCAAATTAAATTCTGATTTAAAATCAATTGCAGAACCGCAAGAATGGCATACGATTTCAAAACGTAAAAGAAGTTTCGAATTAGCCGATTCAGATCCTGGAGATGGCGCGCTTGAAGCTCCATTTATCTTTAAGAAAAACGGTTATTACTATCAATTTCTTTCTTGGGATTTATGCTGTCGCGGAGAAAAAAGCACTTATAAAGTCGTTGTCGGAAGATCAAAAAGTGTAATCGGTCCTTATTTAGATAAAGAAGGAAAACAGCTAGACCAAGGCGGAGGAAGTCTAGTTGTTCAAGGCGATGAAAATTACTTTGGCGTAGGCCATAACAGCGCCTACACTTTCGACGGAAAAGATTATATGTTTTACCACGCTTACGAAAAGAAAACCAACGGAACGCCAAAATTAGTAGTCAAAGAAATGCAATGGGACGCCGATTTATGGCCTGTTCTAAAATAAACAAAGAAGTTCCGTAGGAACGAAACATATTGTAGCAACGGATTTTAATCCGTTGAACAAGATTAAAAAGATTAAAATAAATCTGCTTAATCTGCAGGAGAAAAATTTAAACACATAGAAACATAGATTTTAAAAATGTATAAAAGAGTTAAAAGAACAAATCTAGATTTGAACACATAGCTATGTGAATTTAGAGAAATGAAATGCCTTTTACAGACAAAGAAAAACTATGATTCTATGTGTTAGAAAAAATATTGTCACAGATTTTAAGATTAAAATAAATCAGCTAAATCTGCGGGAAACAAAATTTAAACACATAGCTATGTGAATTTATAAAAATGAAATGCCTTTTACAGATAAAGTAAAACTATGATTCTATGTGTTTAAAAAATAATTACATCGAATAAGTCATTATAAAACAATGAAGAAATACAACTTACCAATTTTAACGATTTTCATCTCGCTTTTGGTTTTAGTTTCCTGTAAAGAAACCAAAAACAATGCCGTACAATCGAGTAAAACTTCAGCCTTAAAAGCAGGTTACGAAATAGAACCCGTTAACATCCAAAATGTAAAATTAACCGATTCTTTTTGGTTGCCCATTATTAAAAGAGTGCAGGAAATTACAATAGAATATGCGATTCAGAAATGTAATGAAGAAGGCCGTTTTGAGAATTTTTTAATTGCTGGAAAACAAAAAACCGGAACCGTTCGCGGAGAAATGCCTTTTGACGATACCGATGTTTACAAGATTATCGAAGGCGCATCGAATACTTTGATTTCAGCACCAAATCCTAAATTGGAAAAAGTTTTAGATTCCTTAATTGCGATTGTAAAAATCGGTCAGGAAAAAGACGGTTATTTAACAACTTGGAGAACCATAAATCCAGCAAAACCGCCCGCAACTTGGGTTCCGGTGATTGAAGGAAAACGTTGGGAATCTTTACAAATTAGCCACGAATGTTATAACGCAGGACATTTGATTGAAGCGGCTATTGTACATTATGAAGCAACAGGAAAAAGAAATTTCTTGGACATCGCCATCAAAAATGCCGATTTGTTAGTGAAAACTTTTGGAGAAAAACCAGATCAGATAAGAGGAGTTCCAGGGCATCAAATTGTAGAAACGGGTTTGTTGAAATTGTATCAGATTACGGGTAAAGAAGATTATTTAAAACTGGCAAAATACTATTTGGACAATCGCGGAAATCCAAACGATCATAAATTATATGGCGAATATGCGCAAGATCATATTCCAGTAATTCAGCAAAATGAAGTGGTTGGACACGCCGTAAGAGCGGTTTATATGTATGCGGGAATGACCGATATTGTGGCTTTAACAAAAGATAAAAACTATGAAAATGCCGTAAATAATTTATGGGAAAACATGGTCAACAAAAAAATGTACATCACAGGCGGAATCGGTTCAAGACATGACGGCGAAGCTTTTGGAGTAAATTACGAATTGCCAAACTTAACCGCTTACAACGAAACCTGCGCTGCAATCGGAGATGTATATTGGAATCACAGACTACACAGTTTATACGGAAAATCGAAATATTTTGATGTGATCGAAAGAACCATGTACAACGGATTAATTTCGGGTATTTCGCTTGACGGAAAACAATTTTTCTATCCCAATGCTTTAGAATCTGATGGAGTTTATAAGTCAAATAGAGGTTCATGTACGCGTCAGGCTTGGTTTGATTGTTCTTGCTGTCCGACAAATCTGATTCGTTTTATTCCGTCAATTCCGGGGTTGATTTATTCGAAAACAAAGAATGATTTATTTGTGAATTTATATGCTTCAAACGACGCTTCTTTCACTTTAGGAAAAACCGATTTACAGATTTCACAGCAGACTTCGTATCCGTGGAATGGAAAAGTTGGCATTTCTGTTAACCCAAAAAAAGAAAGTAAATTCACGATTAAACTTAGAGTTCCGGGTTGGGCAAGAAATGAAGTTTTACCAGGCGATTTATATACGTATAAAAAAGCTTCGACTCAAAAACCAACGATTACGATAAACGGAGAAATAATAGCAATTCAGCCTGAAAATGGTTATTTCAACGTAACCAGAAATTGGAAAAAAGGAGACAAAATTGCGCTTAATTTTCCAATGGAAGTTCAGGAAGTTGAAACCAATTCGAAAGTTGAAACCAACAAAAACAAAGTTTCTTTAGAATACGGACCAATTGTTTATGCGTTTGAAGAAGTGGATAATAATAGCAATTTCGATAAAATAAATATCAGCGCCAACGATACTTTCCAAGTAAGAAAAGAAGCCAATTTATTGAATGGAGTGAATGTAATTGAAACTGATAAATTCAAAGCCATTCCATACTATTCTTGGTCAAACCGAGGCGTAAATAAAATGAAAGTCTGGATTGATTTTAAAAACTGAATTCCGCACAAATAAATTTAATTCAACAAACCAATATAACATGCAAATAAACCTATTAAAAAATCTGGCACTTTCAGCCGTTGTTTTTGTAAGTGTCTCTTCCTGTACAGATAAAAAAGCAGAAAAAGAGCTGTCTAAAGAAAAAGTGACTGCGACAAAAACAACTTTAACCAACAAACCTATTGTGTTGCAAAGAGCAGATCCTTTTATCTACAAGCATACAGATGGGTATTACTATTTTACAGGGTCTGTACCAACTTACGACGCTATAGAGTTAAGACGCGCAAAGTCTATTGATGAACTTCAAAATGCGGAAACTTTTAGAGTGTGGGAAAAACACAAAAGCGGACCAATGAGCCGTCATGTTTGGGCTCCGGAAATTCATTATTTGGATGGAAAATGGTACGTATATTTTGCAGCAAGCCAAGAAGACGATATTTGGAGATTAAGACCTTATGTTTTGCAGTGTACAGGTCAGGATCCTTTGCATGATAAGTGGATTGAATTGGGGCAAATGCAGGCAGCTGACGCAGATCCAAAAAGTTTTACCGATTTTTCTCTAGACGGGACTGTGTTTGAGCATAAAAATAAACGCTATTTCTGTTGGGCAGAAAAAACAGGCGGGCAGTTTGCAGCTTCTAATTTGTATTTAGCCGAAATGGAATCACCCATAAAACTAAAAACAGTTCAATTCATGCTAACGACTCCTGATTATGATTGGGAGCGTATAGGTTTTTGGGTAAATGAAGGGCCTGCATTTCTTAAACACAATGGCAAAATTTATATTACTTTTTCGGCAAGTGCTACTGGTTCTTGTTACAGTATGGGAATGATGGAAGCAGATGAAAATGCTGATTTATTAGATAGAAATTCTTGGAAAAAATCCAGATATCCTGTATTAAAAACCAATGAAGCGAAAAAAATATATGGGCCAGGGCATAACTCTTTTACAGTAGATGAAAACGGAGAACCATTAGTAATTTATCATGCAAGGGATTATGAAAAAGCGGTTGGCGATCCCAAAGTGGTACCTGCAACAGATAAAAGACCATTGAAAGAAATTATTGCAGATCCGTTATATGATCCTAATCGCCATGCGAGAATGATGAAATTAAAATTTGATAAAAACGGTAGGCCAATATTTGAATTTAATTAAAAATTTAAAATAATGTGAATACGATTTCCAACTTATTTTCTGACTGTTTTGAAGATTAAGATGAAATAATCGCAAAAGAATAAATGTAATGTTGACATTTATCTTTGGTTTTAAGCTTAAAGCCTTGTTTTGATGCATTTTTTATAAAAATTAAATAGCAAAATCATATTAAGTGTTTTTTGTACACTTATAAAATTATAATCTTTATATTTGTCAATTATTTAACCAATTAAATTTAGAAATGAAAAATTACGTAATAGGATTGGACTACGGAACAGATTCTGTTCGAGCGGTGCTTATTGACGCAGAAAATGGACAGGAGTTGGCATCAAATGTTTCTCATTATAAAAGATGGAAAAACAAACAATATTGTGACGCTTCTATAAATCAGTTTCGCCAGCATCCTTTGGATCATATTGAAGGATTGGAAATCACGATTCAAACCGTTATTAAAGAAAGTAAAGTTGATCCTTCGTTAGTAAAAGGAATTTGTATCGATACAACTGGATCTTCTCCAGTTCCGGTTACGAAAGACGGAACACCATTGGCATTGACAAAAGGTTTTGAAGAAAATCCGAATGCGATGATGGTTTTATGGAAAGATCATACTTCAATCAACGAAGCAAACGAAATCAACGAACTGGCAGTAAGCTGGGGCGGAGAAGACGTTACTAAATATGTAGGCGGAATTTATTCTTCTGAATGGTTTTGGGCAAAAATTCTTCACATTGCAAGACAAGACGAAGCGGTTCGAAATGCAGCGCACACTTGGATGGAACATTGCGATTTAATGACATATTTATTAATTGAAGATAAAGATTTAAAAAGCTTCAAAAGAAGCCGTTGCGCGGCGGGTCACAAAGCGATGTGGCACACCGACTGGAACGGATTACCGCCAGCTGAATTCTTAGAAAAACTACATCCGTATTTAGCGCAGCTTCGTGGCAATTTATACGATGAGACTTATACTTCAGATTTAGCAGCTGGAAAATTAAGCAAAGAATGGGCAGACCGTTTAGGACTTTCAACAGAAACCATTATTGCTGTTGGAACTTTCGACGCGCATTCTGGAGCAGTTGGAGCCAAAATCGAAGAGAATACTTTGGTTCGTGTTATGGGAACTTCAACTTGCGATATTCTGGTTGGTTCTTATGATGAGGTAGGAACAAAAACCGTACGCGGAATCTGCGGACAAGTGGACGGATCTGTAATTCCGGGATTTATCGGTTTGGAAGCGGGACAATCTGCTTTTGGTGATTTATTGGCTTGGTACAAAGAATTATTGATGTGGCCGACAGAACATTTATTGGGTTCATCTTCTGTTTTAAACGATGCTCAAAAAGAACAATTAAGAGAAGAATTCAGCGATAAATTGATTGTTGAATTAACGAAAGAAGCAGAGAAAATTCCAGTTTCAGAAAGTCTTCCAATTGCTTTAGACTGGATTAATGGACGTAGAACTCCAGATGCCAATCAAGAAGTGAAAAGCGCGATTTCAAACCTTTCTTTAGGAACAAAAGCACCACATATTTTTAAAGCTTTGGTAAACGCAATTTGTTTTGGAGCGAAGAAAATCGTAGACCGTTTTGAAGAAGAAGGTGTAAAAATCGACAGCGTTATCGGAATTGGCGGTGTTGCCCGTAAATCTCCTTTTATCATGCAGACTTTGGCAAATGTTTTAAACAAGCCAATTAAAATTGCAGCGTCAGATCAAACGCCAGCTTTAGGAGCGGCAATTTACGCAGCCGTTGCAGCCGGAATTTATCCAAACGTAATCGAAGCAAGTCAGAAAATAGGAAGTAATTTTGATGGAGAATATTTCCCTCAAACAGATAAAGTAGAAGCATATCACAAACTGCTTTTAGCTTACGAACAATTAAGCGCTTTCGCTGATCCAACTATTAAAATTTCTCAAAATGAGTTCTCTTTATAAAGATTTAAAACAAGAATGCTACGAGGCAAATATGCAGTTAAACGCATTGAATCTTGTAGTGTATACTTTCGGAAATGTGAGCGCTGTGGACAGAAAAAATGGTGTTTTTGCCATTAAGCCAAGTGGTGTTCCGTACGAAGATTTAAAACCTGAAGATATCGTAATTGTCGATTTTGATAATAATGTTATTGAAGGAACAATGCGTCCGTCATCAGACACGAAAACACATGCGTATTTATACAAAAACTGGCCAAATATTGGAGGCGTTGCACACACTCACGCAACGTATTCTGTAGCTTGGGCGCAGTCGCAACAAGATATTCCGATTTTTGGAACAACGCATGCCGATCATTTAACAGCAGATATTCCGTGCGCACCGCCAATGGCAGATCATTTAATTGAAGGAAATTACGAACACAATACCGGAATCCAGATTTTGGATTGTTTCAAAGAAAAAAATCTTTCGTACGAAGAAGTAGAAATGATTTTAATTGGAAATCACGGTCCGTTTGCCTGGGGAAAAAATGCGGCAAAAGCGGTTTACAACAGTAAAGTTTTGGAAGTTGTGGCAGAAATGGCGTATCTGACTTTACAAATAAATCCGAATGCACCAAGATTAAAAGATTCATTAATAAAGAAACATTACAATCGTAAACACGGAAAAGATTCGTATTACGGACAATAGAATTTTTGTTTCAGGTTTTTTTGTTTCATGTTTCAAGTTTTTGGAACTTGAAACTTGGAGCGTGAAACTTTAAACAAATAAAACAAAAATAAACAATTCAAGCTTTTTCAGATTCCAACCAACTTGAAACCTGAAACTTGAAACAAAATAAACAAATAAAGACATGATTGATATCTCTCAAAAAGAAGTATGGTTTGTAGTAGGAAGCCAGGAATTATACGGTGAAGAAACACTAAGAAAAGTAGCAGAACATTCGCAGATTATTGCAAAAGGATTAGACGCTTCGTCTTCAATTCCAGTAAAAGTGGTTTATAAAGATGTGGTGAAATCACCTTCGCAAATTTTAGACGTTTGTTTAGCGGCAAACTCTGCTAAAAATTGTATCGGAATCATCGCTTGGATGCACACTTTTTCACCAGCAAAAATGTGGATTGGCGGATTAAATATCCTTAAAAAACCATTATGTCATTTACATACGCAATATAACGCTGAAATTCCGTGGGGAAGCATCGATATGGATTTCATGAACTTGAACCAATCGGCACACGGAGATCGTGAATTCGGTTTCATCATGTCAAGATTACGTAAAAAACGTAAAGTAGTTGTGGGACACTGGGAAGACCAAAGAGTTCAAAAACAATTAGGCATCTGGTCAAGAGTGGTTTTAGGATGGGATGAATTGCAAAACTTAAAAGTTGCCCGTATCGGAGACAATATGCGTGAAGTTGCCGTTACAGAAGGTGATAAAGTTGAGGCGCAAATTCGTTTCGGAATGTCGGTAAACGGATACGATTCTTCAGATGTTACTAAACATATTGAAAAAGTTACAGACAAACAATTAGCTGATTTATTAGCGGTTTATGAGTCTTCTTATAGCTTAACCGATTCTTTAAAAGAAGGTGGAGCGCAAAGAAGTTCATTAGTTGAAGCAGCAAAAATCGAATTAGGTTTAAGAGCTTTCTTAGAAGAAGGTGGATTCGGAGCTTTTACAGATACATTTGAAAACCTTGGCGTTTGGAAACAATTGCCAGGAATTGCAACACAAAGATTAATGGCCGACGGTTATGGTTTTGGTGGAGAAGGAGACTGGAAAACGGCTGCAATGGTGAGAGCTTTAAAAGTAATGTGTATTGGTCTGGAAGGCGGAACCTCTTTCATGGAAGATTATACCTACCATTTCACACCGCAAAAATCATACGTTTTAGGATCTCACATGTTAGAAATCTGTCCATCAATCGCTGACGGAAAACCTTCTTGCGAAGTGCACCCGTTAGGAATTGGAGGCAAAGAAGATCCGGCTCGTTTAGTATTCAATTCTCCTGCAGGTGACGCTATCAACGTTTCTTTAGTTGATATGGGAACTCGTTTCCGTTTGATCGTGAACGAAGTTACAGCGGTTAAACCAATGGCTGAGTTGCCAAAACTTCCTGTAGCACGCGTTCTTTGGGATTGTAAACCAAACTTAGAAGTAGCAGCAACGGCATGGATTTTAGCAGGAGGTGCGCACCATACGGTTTACAGCCAGTCGATCACAACAGAATTTATGGAAGATTTTGCAGATATCGCTGGAATCGAATTGTTGGTTATTGATGAAAGAACAACTGTAAGAGAGTTTAAAGATAAAATCAATGCCAACGAAGCTTATTTCCATTTGTTTCAACACGGTCTGTAAGGCAGTTAAATATAATTTGTAAGATGTGAAATGTGAAAAAACTTAAAAATGTGATTTTTACATTTTAAAAATGATTAAATTTCACATCGAACATTTTACTTCTAACATCTAACTTTTTACAAACCAAAAAAATATCAATTTATGAATGTATTAAAACGTAGTGTCTTCATTTTAACTCTGTTGAGTACGGCAATAGTATTAGTTGAATGTAAAGGCGAGAAAAAAGCTGATACAGAAAAAACAGAAACTGCTGATGCAAAAGCTTCGGTTACGATTGAAAAATCGGAATACGGAACGACTGCAAAAGGTGAAAAAGTCGAGAGTTATAAACTGAAAAACCAAAATGGGATGGAAGTTGATATCATCACTTTTGGAGGAAGAATTACTAACTTGAAAGTACCGAATAAAGAAGGTGTTTCAGAAAATGTAGTAATCGGCTTTAATTCTTTGGCACAATACGAAAAAGAGAATCCATTTTTTGGAGCTTTAATCGGAAGATACGGAAACAGAATTGCGAAAGGAAAATTTTCGCTTGACGGAAAAGAATATCAGCTAGCAATTAATAACGCTCCAAATGCTTTACACGGTGGTCCGCAAGGATTTTTTAATGTAGTTTGGAAAGCAGATGAGGTTAAATCTGGTGAAACAGCTTTTTTAAAATTATCTTATTTAAGTAAAGATATGGAAGAAGGATATCCTGGAAATTTACAAGTTTTTGTGACTTATACATTGACAAATGATAATCAGTTGGAAGTTTTGTATGAAGCTACGACAGACAAGAAAACGGTTGTGAATTTAACGCAGCATTCTTATTTCAATTTATCTGGAGATTTTACGAAAACAATCCTAGATCACGAATTGACTTTAAATGCAGACAAATTAGTTCCAGTTGACGCGACTTTGATTCCGACAGGAAAATTAGAAGATGTTGCGAATACGCCTTTCGATTTCAGAACGCCAAAATTAATTGGAAAAGATATTGCAGTTAAAAATGAGCAGTTAGAAAAAGGAAAAGGTTACGATCACTGCTGGGTTTTAAATAATCCAGAAAAAGGAAAAACCATCATTGCAAAAGTGTACCACGCGCCAAGTGGAAGAATTCTTGAAATGACAACAGACGAACCTGGAATTCAGTTCTATTCTGGAAATTTCCTTGACGGAACTTTACCGATGCCAAAAGGAGGAACTTTTGCACACAGAACAGGATTATGTTTAGAAACAGAACATTATCCAGATTCTCCAAACCAGAAAAACTTTCCAACAACGGTTTTGAACCCGGGAGAAAATTATAAAACGAAAACGACTTTTAAATTCTCTGTAAAGAAGTAATTTTTAAAATCTGTTAATTAGTTTAGTAATTCTAAGAACCTCGAAAGTGATTTGCTTTCGAGGTTTTTTTATAGGTAAAATTAAGGTGAAAAAAGATTGTAAAAGAATAAAAATTTGTACGTTCTTTCTTATATTTGAAAAATAACTATCCTAAAAAAAACTTTTTATTTATGAAAAAACCGATTAAACTATTATTGTTATTGTTAATTTTTTCAGTATTTGAAATAACAAATGCTCAGGTTGAAATGAATTTCAAATTTGATACTCCATACGGTAAAAATGAAACCGTTGGAAAATTTGTTGTACTTAATGGTGCTAAAATCTATTACGAAGAATATGGAAAAGGAGAGCCATTATTGCTGATTCATGGAAATAACGGTAGTATTGAATCGATGGGAAATCAGATTGATTATTTTAAAACCAAATATAGAGTTATTATCGCCGATAACAGAGGTCAAGGTAAATCGGAGTTGAAAACAGATTCTTTAACTTATACTCAAATTACAAAAGATTGGGAAGGATTAGTAAATCATTTAAAATTAGATTCTATCAGCATTGTAGGATGGAGTGATGGCGGAATTGTTGCTTTGCAAATGGGAATTTCAGGTAAAACCAAAATAAAGAAAATGGTGGCAATGGGTGCCAATTTGAGACCTAACGGTGTTAATTCTTGGGCGATTAATGATGTTTCGAAAACGAGAGATATGCTTGAGTCGAAAATTAAAGCGAAAGACACCAGTGAAAATTGGGATTTAGGAAAACAACTTGCCGGACTTTTGTTAAACCAACCCAATATTCCAGCAAAAGATTTATCAAAAATAAAGGCAAAAGTTCTTGTAATAGCAGGAGACAGAGATATAATTAGAAACGAGCATACGGTTGAAATTTTTGAAAATCTTGTAAGCGCGCAATTGTGTATTATGCCTGGAGAAACGCATTTTGCACCAGCTTCTAGTGCAGAGATGTTTAATGCTATAGTAAATAAATTTTTATCAGAACCATTTAAAAGACCAGATTCTGACTGGACTAAATGGGGAAAATAATTTTTTGGAATTTGTTAATTTATTCTAATTTCTAAAACCTCTAAAGTAATTGCTTTCGAGGTTTTTTAGTTTTAATAGCCACGAATTCACGAATTTTTTCTAAAAAATTCCAAGTTGTGAAATTGAAATTTGTGAAATTAGATTTTTACATACATTTCAATTTGCATAAATTCGTGAATTCGTGGCGAAAAAAAGCAGTTATGGCATTCAAACATTTATTCAAAACCCAATTAAACTGGACTTCCAAGAAAAATGAAACAGAATCATCAAAAAGATTCTACAGCAAAACCCATCAAATAAAAATTGAAGGAAAACCAGTTTTAGACGTTTCAGCGGCAAAAGCTTTCAAAGGTGATCCAGAATTATACAATCCCGAAGATTTATTGTTGAGCAGTTTGGTTTCCTGCCATATGATGTCATATTTATACGTCTGTTCTCAAAACGGAATTGAAGTTCTCGAATATTTTGATAATGCGGAGGGAATTTTAGAAGTAAATCCAGACGGAAGCGGCCGTTTTACAGAAGTTCGGTTAAATCCAAAAGTTATAATTGCAAATTCAGATAGAATGGAGTTGGCTTTAGAGCTTCATACAAAAGCAAATCAATTGTGTTTTATTGCTAATTCGTGCAATTTTCCAGTTTTGCATAATGCGAGTTGTGAGGTTTTTTAATTTTAACGTACAGAAAAGCGTACATTTGTAAAAATTGGTAATTATGAAAACAGTTAGTGTAACAGAATTTAGAGGAAATATTAAAAAGTATTTGGATATAGCAGAGTCTGAAAAATTAATAATTCACAGAGGGAAAGGTCGTTCATTTGTTGTGATTCCATTAGATGAAGAAAATGATGATTCTTTGTTGAGTAATGCCCAGAAAGCTGCAATAGATGAAGCTTTGGAAGATGTAGCAAAAGGAAGAGTTCAATCTCACCAAGATGTCATGGATGAAACTAAAAAACGTTTTCCACATTTATTCAATAGGTAATCCATGGTAAGAATAATTTGGACAAATACTGCAAAAAATGATTACTGGCAAAATATTGAATATTTAGAAAGAGAATGGACTTTGCAAGATGTTTATAATTTTATAGATAAAACAGATACTCTCATTGAGTTACTCACAAGACAAAACGTGATTTTTAAATCTTCAAATTATAAAAATGTTTTTCAGATTCCCGTTACAAAGCAAATTACATTGTACTATACAATTGTAGATAATGATAATATTGAGCTTTTAAGATTTTGGAATACATATCAAAATCCTGAAAAATTTAAATTATAGGAAAATCTATAAAACAAAAAAACCTCTTCCGTTAAGAAGAGGTTTTGTACCCGGAGCCGGAGTCGAACCGGCACGGTTTCCCACAGGTGTTTGAGACCAGCGCGTCTACCAATTCCGCCATCCGGGCTTAGCAGACGAAAAAACAATCTAAAGTGATTATTTTAACGCAATAGAATGAGTTCATTTCTGTGCCCATTCCTTTAACACGGTGCAAATGTAAAAAATAAAATTAAAAATTCTAATAAAAAATCTCAAAATTTTACTTTCAGTGTTCGATTAATTTTATAAATTTGCAGCTCGTTAAAACGAAGCACACACAACTAACTACATCCGAGACATTTAAGCGTATCGAGCTTTACAGAAATGATAGAGTAAAAATCTATTAAATGTAGCGGAAATAAAACTACACATATAATGTCGCACCTAGAACCAGAAGCTAAAATTTTTGCTTGTTCACAAAGTGTTTATCTTGCAGAAAAAATTGCAAAAGACTACGGGATTCCGTTAGGAAAAGTAACGATGTCAACGTATAGTGATGGAGAATTTCAGCCATCTTACGAAGAGTCAATAAGAGGATTGCGAGTATTCATCGTATGTTCAACTTTTCCAAGTGCAGATAATCTGATGGAATTGTTGTTAATGATTGATGCGGCAAAACGTGCATCAGCAAGACATATTACAGCGGTTATGCCTTATTTTGGTTGGGCAAGACAAGATAGAAAAGACAAACCAAGAGTTCCGATTGGAGCAAAGTTAGTAGCAAATCTATTAACAGCTGCAGGAGCAACAAGAATCATGACAATGGACCTGCATGCAGACCAGATTCAAGGATTCTTTGAAAAACCAGTAGATCATTTATTTGCATCTACAATCTTTTTACCATACGTAGAAAGTTTAAATTTAGAAAATCTAACAATTGCATCTCCAGATATGGGAGGTTCAAAAAGAGCATATGCTTACTCTAAGTTTCTAGAATCAGATGTAGTAATCTGTTACAAACAAAGAAAAGCAGCCAACGTTATCGACACTATGGAGCTAATTGGTGAAGTAAAAGGACGTAACGTAATCTTAGTAGACGACATGATCGATACAGGAGGAACTTTAGCGAAAGCTGCCGACCTAATGATCGAAAAAGGAGCGCTAAGTGTAAGAGCAATTTGTACACACGCTATTTTATCTGGCGGTGCGTACGAAAAAATTGAAAACTCAAAACTAACAGAATTAATCGTAACAGATTCTATTCCGTTAAAGAGAGAATCAAAGAAAATAAAAGTGGTAAGCTGCGCGCCTCTATTTGCTGAGGTAATGCAAATGGTTCACCACAACAATTCCATCAGTGGAAAATTTATAATGTAGTCATTGCGAAGAACGAAGCAATCTCACTACAATAAGAATTAGAATATTTATTTAATAACTATATTTTTTTACAATGAAATCGATTACAATTAAAGGATCAGAAAGAGAAAGCGTGGGCAAAGTGTCAACTAAAGCCTTACGTAATGCTGGACAGGTACCTTGCGTATTATACGGAGGAAACCAAGCAGTACATTTCTCAGCAGACGTTACTGCATTCAAAAACTTGGTTTACACTCCAAACGCTCACACAGTTGTGATCGAACTTGGAAAAGGAAAATCATTCAATGCAATTTTGCAAGATATCCAAGTTCACCCAGTATCTGACAAAATTTTACACATTGACTTCTTCCAATTATTTGATGATAAAGAAATCACTATGGAAGTTCCTGTAAAAATCGTTGGTACATCTAAAGGTGTTCTTGCGGGAGGTGTTTTACGTTTGAACCAACGTAAATTGAAAGTTAAAGCTATTCCAGCAAATCTTCCTGATTTTGTTGAAGCTGACATCACTCCACTTGAAATGGGTAACAAATTATACGTTACTAAAGTTGGAAAACCAGAGTACAAAATTATGCACCCAGACAACACAGTTGTTGCTCAAGTAAGAATTTCTCGTGCTGCTATGAAAGCTGCTCAAGAAGCTGCAAAAGCTGCAAAAGCTCCTGCAAAAGGAAAGAAAAAATAATTTTTTTCAAACTATACAAAAAGCCTCAATCTTACGATTGGGGCTTTTTTTTTTTAAGCTTCTAAGTTTCTAAGGTGCTGAGCTTCTAAGTTTGAAAAATCGTATTTTTTTGTCAGGCTGAGCGGAGTCGAAGCCCTACACAGTGATTCACGTGCTCCAAATTATCTAATTGCTACATTCCTCTAATTATCTAATTATTTTTTAGAAGCACAAACCTCCGTTTTCATCAGAAGTAACATTCCTGCCATCCGCTAAATCTTTTCCTGGTCTCGTCAAAAAAAACGAGACCAGAAAAAGGATATCGCTCCTGTCAGGGCTAACGAGAAATATCGTTTTTATAAGTTGGAATGAGGTTTGAAAAAAAATCTTGTTTCAATCTTTTGTCAGGCTGAGCGGAGCCGAAGCCGCGCAAAGTATTTCATGTTAGATTGTTAAGCTTTGAGCTGAGGCTTCGACTCCGCTCAGCCTGACAAAAATGAGAAAAGAATACAGGACAATTCTTCGCGTTCTTCGCGTAAATCCTTCACAAACTTTGCGGTTAAAAAAACACAGCTAACAGGAAATTATCTAATTGACAAATTATCTAATTGACAAATTATCTAATTAACACATTTCCTAATTCCCCAATTAACCTTATTTTTGCTAAATGATAAAATGGATAACAAAACTGTTTTCATCAACACTCAAAGAAGAGAACACAGATAATATGAAGAAATATTTAATCGTCGGATTAGGAAATATCGGAGCCGAATACGTAAACACCAGACATAACATTGGATTTAAAATACTTGATTTCTTAGCCAAAAAAGAAGGTCTTTCGTTTGAAACCGTAAAATTAGGTTCGTTGGCGGAATATAAATTTAAAGGGAGAACTTTTTTTCTTTTAAAGCCTAATACTTATATGAACTTAAGCGGAAAAGCAGTGAAATACTGGATGGACAAAGAAAATATTCCGCTGGAAAATATATTGGTTATTACAGACGATTTAAACCTTTCTTTTGGAACAATCAGAATTAAACCAAAAGGAAGCGATGGCGGTCATAACGGACTTAAAAACATCAATCTGGTTTTAAATACTCAAAACTATACCCGTTATAGATTTGGTATTAGCGACCAGTTTAAAAAAGGCCAGCAAGTAGATTATGTTTTAGGAGAATGGACTGCTGAGGAGGAAGCAAAACTACCAGAACGCTACGAAATTTCAGCAGAAATAATTAGGACTTTCGGAACAGCAGGTTTAGAAAATACGATGACCACTTTTAATGGAAAATAAAGATTTTCAGTTGTTTATGTGATAAAAATGTAAATTATCAGTTAATTAAATTCAATTATAACGAAATAGTATTTTCAATTCCAAAGTTAAATGTTTAAATTTGGAATAAATTATTATAAACCATAAAATCATTTTACCATGGCTTTTGAATTACCACAATTACCTTATGCATACGATGCATTAGAACCACATATTGATGCACGTACAATGGAAATCCATCATACAAAGCACCACAATGCATACACTACAAATCTTAACGCAGCAATCGCTGGAACAGATTTAGAAGGAAAAACAATCGAAAATATCTTAATCAACTTAGATAAATCTAACGCAGCAGTTCGTAACAATGGTGGAGGTTTCTACAACCACAATTTGTTCTGGACAGTTATGTCTCCAAATGGAGGAGGATTGCCAACAGGTGATTTATTAGCTGCAATTGAAGCTTCTTTCGGATCATTCGAAGAATTTAAAGCAAAATTTGCTAAAGCTGGAGCTACACAATTCGGTTCAGGATGGGCTTGGTTAACAGTGCAAAAAGGTGGAAAATTAGAAGTTGTAGGTACTCCAAATCAAGACAATCCATTAATGCCAGAAGTTGCTGGTAATGGTGGAACTCCAATCTTAGGAATGGACGTTTGGGAGCACGCTTACTACTTAAACTACCAAAACAGAAGACCAGATTATATTGAAGCTTTCTTCAGTGTAATTAACTGGACAGAAGTTGCTAGAAGATTTGCTTTAGACAAATAAGAAAATAGAGTAAAGAAAATAGAAGAAAGACGAATGGCGAAAGCTGTTCGTCTTTTTTTTTTTTATAAGTTTTAAGTTTAAGTCTTTGTTCTATTTTCTTTTATCTATTCTCTAAAAAAAATAAAATAAAAAAGGTGGAATCACTTCCACCTTTTTTGCCCCAAATCTACCATAAACTTAACCTACTAATGTTATGGTCTTGTAAAGGTAGCTCAGATATATTTTTGAATGAAACTTTATAGATGAAAGGCAACAATATCCGATTAAAAACCTATATTGGCTGTTTTGAAAAATTTATAGATTTATTGCAATAAAAAAGGCGGATGTTACTCCGCCTTTTTTGCCCCAAATCTACCATAAACTAACCTACTAATGTTATGGTTCAGTAAATGTATGGCAGACATTTTTATAATGAAAATTTTTTAGATGAAAGGCAATTATACTCGACGAAAACCATATAACTAATTGTTTTTCAATAATTTAAGATATGAAAATAAAAAAGGCGGATATTACTCCGCCTTTTTTGCCCCAAATTTACCATAAACTAACCTACTAATGTTATGGTATAGTAAATGTAGGGCGGTTATTTTTGTGAAGAAAAAATTTCAGATGAAAGGTAAGTAAATCCGATTAAGAGATATAATCGGCTGTTTATAAATTATTTGAGTTTATTCCAATAAAAAAGGTGGTATTTCTACCACCCTTTTTGCCCCAAATCTACCATAAACTTAACCTACTAATGTTATGGTATTCCAAAAGTATCATAGCTTTTCAATTTCACCAAAGAAATAGGATGAACGGCAAAAAAAACCGATGAAATGCACAATTTAACCTTTTGTTAGTATTTTATTAATAAGCTCTAGCGTCTTTTCCTTCGTAAAAATTCATAAATGCACGATTTACAACTCTATTTCCACCAGGAGTTGGGTAGTCTCCAGTAAAATACCAGTCGCCTAAATTTTTAGGACATGCTTTATGTAAATCATCTACAGTTTGGAAGATGATTTTTACTTCAGCATTGATTTCTGGTGAGCTTAACATTTCTGCAATTTTATCTGAAATTTCTTCATCTGTAAACTGATCGTAAATTGCAGTTACATAATTCACAACATCCTTATCAAGGAAATTTTCTTGTGCTTTACATTTAGCATAAACTTCATCTACAATATGGTATAGGTTTCTTTCTTTTAATAAAGCAAGCGCTGCTCTAAAAGCAACTAGACCTTCTAGTTTTGCCATATCGATTCCGTAACAGTCTGGATAACGAATTTGCGGTGCAGAAGAAACAATTACGATACGTTTTGGTTTCAAACGATCCATCATTTTAATGATACTCATTTTTAATGTAGTACCACGAACAATACTGTCGTCAATAATTACCAAATTATCTTCTGGCTTAATTACACCATACGTAACATCGTACACGTGAGCAACTAAATCGTCACGGCTGCTGTCTTCAGTAATAAAAGTTCTAAGCTTAGCATCTTTTATGGCAACTTTCTCTGTACGTATTTTTACAGCTAAAAGTTCCTGAAGCGTTTCGGTAGTAAGTGTATTTCTATTTTCTAGAATATAATTGTTTTTTCTCTGGTTTAAGAAGTCCTGAGCAGCTTCTACTAAACCATAAAATGAAGTTTCAGCTGTATTTGGAATATAAGAGAAAACAGTGTTGTCTGTATCGCTGTCAATTGCTTTAAGAACTGCTGGTAAAATTAATTTACCTAAATCTTTACGCTCTTGATAGATTTCCGCATCACTTCCTCTAGAGAAATAAATTCTTTCAAAAGAACAAGCTTTTTTAACGGTTGGTTCCAAGATCTGGTTCATGCTCACTTTACCATTTTTCTTGATAATCAAAGCATTTCCTGGATCAATTTCCTGAACACTTTCAAAAGGAACGTTAAATACAGTTTGAATAACTGGTCTTTCAGAAGCTACTACAACCACTTCGTCATCTTGATAAAAGTACGCTGGGCGAATTCCTGCGGGATCTCTAAAAACAAAAGCATCACCGTGGCCTAATAATCCAGCCATAGCATAACCTCCATCTAAATTTTTAGCAGAACGAGCTAAAATTTTAGCAATATCCAAACGCTCTGCAATTACTGGAGAAGCATCTCTTTTAGAATAACCTTCAGCTTTGCAGTCTTGGTACAATTGCATTACTTCTTTATCTAAGAAGTGACCAATTTTTTCCATTACAGTAACAGTATCAGCCATTTCTTTTGGGTGCTGCCCTAATTCAACTAGATTTTCGAAAAGTTCTTTAACATTCGTCATATTAAAGTTTCCTGCCAAAATCAAGTTACGGTGCATCCAGTTACTTTGACGTAAAAATGGGTGAACACTTTCGATGCTGTTTTTTCCAAAAGTTCCGTAACGAACGTGACCTAAAAACAATTCTCCAACATAAGGAATATTTGCTTTTAGTTCTTTCATATTGTCACCCAATTCTGGATGCTCTTTCAATTCTTCGCTAATGCGTTCGTTAATTTGTTTAAAAACGTCCTGAATTGGCTGTGCATGATTAGAACGAACTCGGCTAATGTAGCGCTGTCCTGGATCAACGTCAAATTTAATGCTTGCAAAACCAGCTCCGTCTTGTCCGCGGTTGTGCTGTTTTTCCATCATTAAATACATTTTCTGGATTCCGTAAAAAGCAGTTCCGTATTTTTCTTTATAATATTCAAGCGGTTTCAGTAGTCTAACTAAAGCTATTCCACATTCGTGTTTTAAAGCGTCGCTCATTTTTTTTGTTTTTTTTTTGTGTTGTTGTAAGTTGTGTGTATTAACGTAATAAAAAAGCCCCGTTTTATCGAGGCTCTTAGGCATTATATTTCTATGTCAAACTGAGTTAACGACTTAAATTGCTGTAATCGAATCGCTACTTCTGCTTTGCTTAATGTTTCCATCCTTTCAGTCCCAAATTTCTCTACGCAGAACGAAGCCAAATTTGAACCGTAAATAATTGCATTTTTCATATTGCCAAAAGAAATGTTTTCGCTTTGCGCAATAAATCCAGAGAAACCACCTGCGAAAGTGTCTCCTGCTCCTGTTGGATCAAAAACATCTTCTAATGGTAAAGCTGGTGCAAAGAATACTTCTCTATTGTGGAATAAAAGTGCTCCGTGTTCTCCTTTTTTGATCACCACATATTTAGGCCCCATATCTTGGATTTTCGCAGCCGCTTTTACTAATGAATATTCACCAGAAAGCTGTCTTGCTTCTTCGTCATTGATTGTGATAACATCTACACGTTTAATAACGTCTAATAATTCTGGAAGAGCGCAGTCCATCCAAAAGTTCATTGTATCTAAAACAACTAATTTTGGTTTTTTCTCCAATTGATCTAAAACGCTGCTTTGTACTAATGGATGTAAGTTTCCTAACATTACCACGTCAGCATCTTTGTAGTTTTGAGGAACTTTCGGCTGAAAATCAGCTAAAACGTTCAATTCAGTAACTAAAGTATCTCTAGAGTTTAAGTCATTATGGTATAAACCGCTCCAGAAAAAGGTTTTTCCTCCTTTTACAATTTCGATACCAGAGATATCAATATTTTTTGAAGTTAAAAGATCTAAATGTTCTTGAGGGAAATCGTCGCCAACTACAGAAACAATGGCCGATTGCAAGTTAAAAAATGACGCTGATAATCCGATGTAGGTTGCAGCACCACCTAATATTTTATCTGTTTTTCCGAAAGGAGTTTCAATCGCGTCGAAAGCAACTGTTCCAACAATCAATAGTTTATTCATTTTATGAATTTCGAATTAGGCTGCAAAGATACTCTATAAGTTACAATCTTGCAATGGTTTAGGTTCTCAAAATTTTCTTAAAATAATGACAACGATTTCGAAGTAAAAAGCTTGTAAATGAATTGGTTAAAATTGATTTTTTGGAATGCTTAAAATATGTTTTTAGGATTTAAAATGCAAATTTTTCGAAAAGAAATGCGATTATTTTACAGTTCATACTTCTTATCGAAATAATTCTTCAAAACGCCAACCTGAACCAAAATCATAATAGGAACAATTAAAATAGCATACAACATATTTTTCGAAAAATGAATTCCTGAAAATGCTGTTGAAATCTTATCAGAATATAAAGTTCCGATTTCGTCAATTTTAAGATTTCTTTCTGAAACTGAAAAAAGAGAAACATATACGATCAAGAAAGCTATAGCCGCGCCAATAGCAATCCAAACAGGTTTAGATATTAAAGGTTTGTATGCTTTTAATTTTTTCTCTTCCAAGATTAAAACTTCAGACATTATTTTAGAAGTAAAATCAAAAGATGGCGACTGCAGTTTTTCTTCAGCCATCATTTTATCAATAAGTTGTTCTAAGTTTTTATCGCTCTCTTTCATAACATTCTATTATTTCTGGTTCTAACTGCTGTTTCAAAATTACGGCTAATTTCTGTCGGCTCCTAAACAATTTTACTTTCGCATTATTGGCCGAAATATTCATTATTTTTCCAATTTCTTCCAAATTCTGATCCTCAAAATAAAATAAAGTCAGCAAGAAATTTTCGTCACTTGGTAATAAATTTAAACATTTCTGAATGGTCTCCTTTCGTTCTTTGTCTTCTAAAGCGCTCAAAGCATTGTCCATCGTTTTAATTAAATGAGAAGAAAATTCATCAATCGAAATATTTAAATCTTCTTTTTTGTTTTTCTTTAAACGATCCAGACAGGTATTGTAAGCAATTTTATAAATCCATGTTGAAAATTTAGAATCGCCTTTAAATTTATTTAATGAACTGTAAATCTTTATAAAAGTGTCTTGTGCAACTTCTTCTGCTTCTTCTCTGTTTTTAACCATTTTAAGAGCCAGCGTAAAGATCATATCTTTATAACGATCAACCAGCACGGCAAACGCATTGGTCTCGCCCTGCAGGATTTTATCGATATAATGCTGATCATTAATTGTACTCATATTATATAGGACGACAATGTTTTGAAAAAGGTTACAAGAATCTTGAAAAATAAATTCCAAACTTTTTAAATTCCAAATTCCAATCTTTAATATATAAGGTAGAATTGAACTTTGTCAAAGTTTTAAACTTTGACAAAGTTGGCAACGTAAAAAATAACATCAAAATTAATTGATTATCAGTGACTTTTGTAATTTGGGATTTGTTTTTTGAAATTTATTTTAAAATTCTGTAACCTCATTTCAAAACCTGTCGTCCTATGGGTATATCAATCAATTAAAAACGTAAATATCATGGACGACAAAATTTTAATTCCAATCAGCTTTTTTTTAATGATCTTCGGGATCGTTTATTTAATTTATTCAACAAGAAACAGAGAGCGTTTGGCTCTTATAGAAAAAGGAGTAGATGCGAGTATATTTATTCAAGGAAAAAATGGCGGTGTTCCAGCATGGAAAGTGTTTGTAGTAAATTTGGCTTTCTTATTAATAGGAAGTGGTGCAGGTATATTTATTGCTTTATTAATTACAACTTACACTTCATTAAATGATGGAGCTGTTTATCCTTCAATTATATTTATAATGGCTGGTATTGGACTTTTAGTTGGATTTAAAACGGCAAAAGACTTAGATAAAGAATAAGCAGTTTGTAAAGATTTAAGTTAGTACAAAAAACGCATCAATATTGATGCGTTTTTTTATTCTTTAGAACCGATGGTTTCGTAATACACGTCAACTGAAAGTTTGGGCTGCATGGATGCCATAACGGCCAATTGATCGCAGCGCTCGTTTTGCGGATGATTGTTATGGCCTTTTATCCATTTGAAATCGACTTTGTGTTTTCGGTAAACAATTAAAAAGCGTTTCCATAAATCAGGGTTTTTTTTGCCTGTGTAGCCTTTTTTCTCCCATCCGAAAACCCATTTTTTTTCGACAGAGTCAACCACATATTTAGAATCTGAAATAACCAGAACCTTCATGCCTGGATTTTTCAGTTTTTCCAGACCCACAATTACAGCCAGAAGTTCCATTCTGTTATTGGTAGTAAGACGAAAACCTTCGTAGAATTCTTTTTTATATGGAGTACCTACTAGTTCCATGACAACACCATAACCGCCATTTCCTGGGTTTCCTTTTGCAGCGCCGTCTGTATATATATGTACTTCGTGAGACATTTAATTATTTTAGATTTTAGATTGTTGATTTTAGATTGGAAATGCTTTGTCTGTTTTTTTTATTTTTTACCATATAAGTTATATAAGTTCATTTTAAAATTGGAACGTTATGTTGCTTAATGGATAGGCAAGGGCATTTAAGTTTTGATAGAAAAGTAAATGCTTTGTCTGTTTTTTTATTTTTCACCATATAAGTTATATAAGTTCATTTTAAAAATTGGAACGTTATGTTGCTTAATGGATAGGCAAGGGCATTTAAGTTTTGTTATTTTATACTTCAACTTAAAATGAATTCAAATACACTTATATGATCTTAAATTTTACGTTCCTATAATTTTGCGTCCCCCTTCTAAAATGGACTTATATAACTTATATGGTTTTTAAAAAAATTACGCGTGCAGTAATCTCTCGATAATCTCCGGGAAATGTTTTTGTTCTAATTCATGAATCTTCTCTGCAACGGTTTCTGGAGTATCTTCGTCTGTTAGCGCAACATTTGCTTGGAAAATGATACCGCCTTCATCATAATGTTCGTTTACATAATGAATAGAGATTCCAGTTTCTTTTTCCTTATTATTTACAATAGCTCTATGTATGTGCATTCCGTACATTCCTTTACCTCCGTAATTCGGTAAAAGTGCAGGATGGATGTTTATTATTTTGTTTGGATATAGTTCGATTATGTTTTCGGGAAACTTCAATAGAAAACCAGCCAGCACGATCAAATCTGGGTCGATTTCTCGTACTTTTTGTAGTACGTTTCTCTCTAAAAGTTCGTTTTTTGAGAAGATTTCAACTGGAATTTGATGATTTTTTGCTCTTTCAATCACTTTTGCTGAAGCATTATTTGTAAAGACCGAAACGACCTTCGCGATTTCGGTGTTCGCAAAATATTTTATAATGTTCTCTGCGTTAGTTCCTGATCCTGAGGCAAAAACGATAATTTTTTTCATAAAGCTGTGTGTTTTGAGAATGCAAAAAACGGAATAAAAAACGAAAATAAATAGCTTTGAAAGACCTTTCTTGAAATTAATTTTATAAATTAGTGTCACATTTATAAACTAAATAGTTGTTTTAAAATAAAGTTTTTTATTTTTGCCAACAAATTAAATTCTAAAATTAAAGATTATGTCAGACATTGCATCAAGAGTAAAAGCGATTATCGTAGACAAATTAGGTGTTGACGAAAACGAAGTTGTAACAGAAGCAAGCTTCACTAATGATTTAGGAGCTGACTCATTAGACACTGTTGAGCTTATTATGGAATTCGAAAAAGAATTTGATATTCAAATTCCAGACGATCAAGCAGAAAACATTGCTACTGTTGGTCAAGCTATTTCTTATATCGAAGAAGCAAAAAAATAATAATACCACACCCGATTTCTAAAAATCCCAATTTTTGAAATTCCAAATTCCAATTGGAATTTGATTTTTGATTTTTGAAATTTTTAAGAGTCGGGTGTTATTATTTTTTTAAAATTTAAATTTCGATTGATTCTCAATCAAAAAGATATATTTATATTGTAATTCCCATGGCTCTTAAGTAACTATAAGTTAAGAAAGCGTGGGTTTTATTTGTTTAAAGTACAAAATACATATTTATGGCATTAAGGCGAGTTGTTGTAACAGGATTAGGTGCACTTACTCCTATCGGGAATAATATCCAAGAATATTGGAATGCACTTGTGAATGGAGTTAGCGGAGCCGCTCCAATCACATATTATGATACCGAGAAACACAAAACGAAATTTGCCTGCGAAGTAAAAAACTTCAATATTGAAGATTACATGGATCGCAAGGAATCTCGTAGATTAGATAAATTTGCACAGTATGCAATTGCTGCCAGTGATGAAGCTATCAAAGATGCCGGAATCACAAATGATAACGTAAACAAACAAAGAGTTGGTGTTATCTGGGGAGCAGGAATTGGAGGTTTAGAAACTTTCCAAGATGAAGTATTGTATTATGCAAAAGGTGATGGAACTCCAAAGTTCAATCCTTTCTTTATTCCTAAAATGATTGCTGATATTGCTCCTGCGCATATCTCTATGCGTAACGGGTATATGGGGCCAAATTATACTACAGTTTCTGCTTGTGCATCTTCTGCAAACGCGTTAATTGATGCTTTCAATTACATTCGTTTAGGAATGTGTGATGTTATTGTGTCTGGTGGTTCTGAAGCAGCAGTTACAATTGCAGGTATGGGAGGATTTAGCTCAATGCACGCTTTATCTACAAGAAACGAAAGCCCAGAAACAGCTTCTAGACCTTTTGATGCTACCAGAGATGGTTTCGTATTAGGAGAAGGAGCTGGAGCGTTAGTTCTTGAAGATTACGAGCATGCTAAAGCTAGAGGAGCAAAAATCTACTGCGAAATTGGCGGTGGAGGTATGTCTTCTGATGCTTACCACTTAACTGCTCCACATCCAGAAGGAATTGGAGTTATTGCAGTTATGGAAAACACATTGAGAGATGCTGGAATGAGCCCAGATCAAGTTGATCACATTAATACCCACGGAACTTCTACTCCATTAGGAGATGTTGCGGAGTTAAAAGCGATTAGCAAAGTTTTTGGAGATCATGCTAAAAACATCAATATCAACTCTACAAAATCTATGACAGGACACTTACTTGGTGCTGCTGGAGCTATTGAAGCTATTGCTTCTATTTTGGCAATGCAACACGGAATTGTTCCTCCAACGATTAACCATACAGTTGTTGACGAAAACATTGATCCATCTTTAAACCTTACTCTAAACAAACCTCAAAAAAGAGAAGTAAATGTTGCTATGAGTAATACATTTGGTTTTGGTGGACATAATGCTTGCGTATTGTTTAAAAAACTAGCTGACTAATTTCTGTATATGAATATTATCAAAAAAATATTTTCTAAATCCCGTTCTCTAGAAGACGGGATTTTTTTTGACACTATTCAGAAAATTCTTGGTTTTCAGCCTACAAATATTGATTTTTATAGAAGAGCTTTTACGCATCGCTCTTCAAATAAATTAGATGAAAAAGGGCATCCTATAAATTATGAACGCCTAGAATTTTTAGGAGATGCTATGTTAAGTGCGGTTATTGCTGCACATTTGTTTAACAAAGCTCCAAATGGAGACGAAGGCTATTTGACCAAAATGCGTTCCAAAATAGTGAGTCGTGAACATTTGAATGAATTGGGTAAAGATTTAAATTTAGTACAGTTTGTAGAAAGCAAAGTGCCGATTCAGCATTTTGGAGAAAACATTCACGGTAATATTTTTGAATCACTTATCGGAGCAATTTATTTAGATAAAGGCTATTCTTTTTGCGAAAAATTTATTCAAAAAAAGGTAGTGACACCTTATGTCGATATTGCTCGATTAGAAGGAAAAGTTATAAGTTATAAAAGCCTTGTTATCGAATGGTGCCAGAAAGAAAAAAGAGTTTTTCATTATGACATTTTTGAAGACAATGGCATAGACGGCCAGCGTTTATTTGGTGTTAAATTGAGTATCGACGATAAAGTTGTTGCAAGAGCGAGAGCAACTTCAAAAAAGAAAGCAGAAGAAAAAGCATCGCAAAGAGCGTATTTTGCATTTCAAGAGAAAATTGACAAGAAATAGCTGCAAAAATGTTGTAACTATCACAAGGCTACAACGTTTTCGTTTATAATTTAACAAAACAAGCATGTCATAACTGTTGATGCTCCGTTTAGAAATAGTATATTTACAACTTGATTTTTCAAGACATGGCTATTCATAAATTGGATTTAGACGAATTTGACGAAATTGATTATTATTTAATGGCAATTCATACTTCATTAGAAGATTATAGACTGGCCTATTTTATCAATAAAATCCTTCCGATTAACTTAAGTAAGAGCAAACACGAGATCCATGCTCAGACTAAGGAAGGTGAAGCAAATTTTTCGAGATTCTATTATTATGATGAAGAAAAAGCTGTTTCCTGGAATTTAATTCAGAATAAAAATGAAATCATTTCTGTGAGTACAAATGATTTTCAGAATTTGTTTTCTAATGAAACAAGTGAGGTTTCGACAACAATTCATTTACTTCCTGAATTTAAAAAAGTCGATTTTTTCCTGAAAATTGATAATAGCGAAGAGGCGCTTAATTTTTCAGAAATTCAACAAAAATTAAACACAATAGAAAGTATTGCGGCTATTTATGCCGTTGATACAGACAAGATAAAATCAAAAAACAATCTAATTTTTTAAAAAAAATGCTAACAAACAAGAAAACCAAAATTGTTGCTACACTTGGCCCCGCTTGTAGTACAAGAGAGATCATTAAAGATATGATCGACGCAGGTGTTAATGTGTTTAGAATCAATTTTTCGCATGCAGATTACGAAGGAGTAAAAGAAAAAATAGACATTATTAGAGGCCTAAACGAAGAGTTTGGTTACACGACAGCAATCTTAGGAGATTTGCAAGGACCAAAACTTAGAGTAGGTGTAATGGAAGAAGGTACTGTTGTAAACGATGGTGATGAAATCACTTTTACAACTGCTGAAGATATTATCGGAACATCAAAAAGAGCGTTCATGAAATATCAGAATTTCCCAAATGATGTTAACGTTGGAGAGCGTATCTTGCTTGATGATGGTAAATTGATTTTCGAAATTGTTTCTACAGATAAAAAAACGGAGGTTGTTGCTAAAGTTATCCAAGGTGGAGAATTGAAGTCTAAAAAAGGAGTTAACCTTCCAAATACTAAAATTTCTTTACCAGCTTTAACAGAAAAAGATATTGCAGATGCTATTTTCGCTATCGAGCAAAAAGTAGACTGGATCGCACTTTCATTCGTAAAGACTCCTCGCGATTTACAAGACTTACAAGAATTAATTGCTAAGCATTCTGAAGTTAAAATTCCAATCATTGCTAAAATTGAAATGCCAGAAGCTCTTGAGAACATGGATAAAATTGTAGCATATTGCGATGGTTTAATGGTTGCTCGTGGAGATCTTGGTGTTGAGCTTCCTGCTCACGAAGTTCCATTGGTACAAAAAGATTTGATCAGAAGAGCTAAAACGGCTAGAATTCCAGTTATCGTTGCTACACAAATGATGGAAACAATGATTACAAGTTTAACTCCAACAAGAGCAGAAGTAAATGACGTTGCAAACTCTGTAATGGATGGTGCAGATGCGGTTATGTTGTCTGGAGAAACAGCTACAGGAAACTACCCTGTACAAGTAATTCAGAGAATGGCACAAATTTGCGAAGCTGTAGAAAACTCTCCGCTTATTCAAGTTCCTCAAAATACACCACAGATTAAAACAAAACGTTTTGTTACTAAAACAGTTTGTCACCAAGCGGCTTTATTAGCAAATGAAATCGAAGCTAAAGCGATCTGTACTTTAACAAACAGCGGTTACACGGCATTCCAAATTTCGGCTTGGAGACCATCAACTGCTCATATTTTAGTATTTACTTCAAACAGAAGAATCTTAACACAATTGAATTTATTATGGGGAGTTAAATCTTTCTACTATGATAATGAGGAAAGTACAGATGATACTGTAACAGATGTAAATCAAATTGCAATCGAGAAAGGTTATGCCAAAAAAGGAGATTATTTAATCAACCTTGCTGCAATGCCAATTAAAGATAGAGGAATGGTTAACACGATGAGAGTTTCTGAAATCGAGTAATTATTTCTTCAAAACATATTTTAAAAAAGCCGCTTATTCTTTAAGCGGTTTTTTTGTTTTTGAGACTTTTTCAAAAATAGTTTACTTTCCTTGATTTGCTATTCTGGCAATCTTATACACTTTTGGTCAAAAAAGAGTTTTTATGTTTCATTTGACTCAATTTTTACAAATTAACTACACAAAAAAACGGAACAAACATGCATTTCCTTCTTTTTCGAACTTTTGGTAACAAAAATGTAACTAGTTAATTTTCTGACGTTTTGATGTGTTTCATTTTATAAGATGAAACATTTTGGTGCAAATTTTTAACTTTTCTTGTTTCATATTATAAAATGAAACAAGCTCGTTCCGAATAAATACAATTGTTCGCTCATTTATTAGTTAATTTTGAGAGACTTAAGAAAAAGTTAAAATTTTTTTGTTTCAGATTTTAAAATAAAATGAATTTGAAACACATCAAAAAAATGAAACCTCGTTTAGATTGTTTTTTTGAAAGCTTACCATTTCCCATTTGATTTTTTTGCATTTATCAAACTCATATAATAATAACAAGATCTATTAACGAATTTTTTAATCATGAAACAAATCAAATTAAATTGCGGATTAGCAAATGCCTTACAGGTATTAGCGTTATTATTTTTTTCTGGGGTTTCTATTACGGCACAAAGCAAAAAGCCAAATATTTTGGTGCTTTGGGGCGATGATATTGGAATTACTAATATTAGTGCTTACAGTGACGGACTTATGGGATATACAACCCCAAATATTGATCGTTTAGCTAATGAAGGAATGCGTTTTCTACATTATTATGGAGAACAAAGCTGTACTGCCGGTCGTGCGGCATTTTTAACAGGACAGCATGGTATTCGTACAGGACTTACAAAAGTAGGTTTCCCCGGCGCACCAATGGGAATGAGCCAGTTAGATCCTTCTATTGGAGGTGTTATGAAAAGTCTTGGTTATACAACTGGGCAATTTGGAAAAAATCACGTGGGTGACCGAAATGAAACATTGCCTACAGTTAATGGTTTCGACGAATTTTTTGGAAATCTGTATCACTTAAATGCAGAAGAAGAACCAGAATTGCCAGATTATCCGAAAGATCCAGAATATTTGAAAAAATTTGGACCAAGAGGGGTGCTAAAATGTACGGCAACAAATGTTGATGACCCAACAACAGATCCTCGCTTTGGACGTGTTGGAAAACAAAAAATTGAAGATACCGGAGCGCTTACTAAAAAAAGAATGGAAACGGTAGATGATGAAACTTCTGCAGCTGCTATTGATTTTATTAAAAGACAAAATGCTGCTGGCAAACCATTTTTCTGCTGGTTTAATGCTACTCGTATGCACCTTCGTACACACGTGAGAAAAGAACACAGAGGAAGATATACTCACGGTGACAGTGAATATATTGATGGTATGATCGAGCATGACGAAACTATCGGAAGCATCTTAAAAGCTCTTGACGATTTAGGAATTGCCGACAATACAATCGTGGTATATTCTACGGATAATGGACCTCACATGAATACGTGGCCAGATGGTGCAATGACATCATTTCGTTCAGAAAAAAACACAAACTGGGAAGGAGCTTTCCGTGTTCCTTGTATTGTAAAATGGCCAGGCCATATTAAACCAGGAACTGTTACAAATGAGCTAATGAGCCACAACGATTGGATTCCAACTTTTGCTTCTATAGCGGGTGAGCCAGATATTGTAAACAAACTTTTAAAAGGATACAGTGCAAATGGTAAAAACTATAAAGTGCACTTAGATGGTTTTGACCAGACTAAATTATTGGAAGGCGGAAAAAGTGTCAGAGACAAATTCTTCTATTCGGATGATGATGGTTTATTGGTAGGTATGCGCGTTGGTGATTATAAATATGTTTTTGCAGAACAACGTTTAGCAGGAACTATGGGAGTTTGGGCAGAGCCTTTTACAGAACTTCGTCTACAAAAAATATTCAATTTATACCAAGATCCTTATGAAAGAGCTGATTTTACTTCAAATACCTATTGGGACTGGTTACTTAATCATGTAGGTTCTGTCTATGGAGCAATGAATGATGTATTTGTTTTTGCTGAGTCATTCAAAGAATACCCGCCTCGTTCGTTCCCGCCAAGTTTTAACCCAACAACAATATTGCAACAGACTTTAAGAGGTATAAAAGCGCAGGAATATGTAGAAAAAAACATTTTGCCAAAATTAAAAGAAGAAGAGGCAGCTTCAAAAAAGAAAAAATAAATCATAACAAAAGAGATTCAGATTAAAGAGTCTGAATCTCTTTATTTAAGAAAAACACCATGAGAAAAAATATATACATTTTGTCTCTAGCAGTTTTGTTTTTATTTTCCTGTAAAAAATCAGACACCATAACTGCACCAACAACAGAGACTAAAAAGACAGAAACTACTACAGGTGGCGACCCTTTGCCAAGCTGGAACGACACGCCTTTAAAGAAAGAAATTATTGATTATGTTACGAAAGTAACCAAAGAAGGAAGCGCTGATTTTATTCCTGAAGGAGACAGAATTGCAACGTTTGATAATGACGGAACTTTGTGGGCTGAGAAACCTTATGTACAAGAACTATTTGCTTTTTATCGTGTGAAAAAAATGGTCGAAGCAAATCCGGAGTTGGCAAAAAAACAGCCTTTTAAAGCTGTCGTAGAAAAAGATAAAGCCTTTTTTGAAAAAGGTGGAGATAAAGCACTTATAGAACTAGTTGCAGCGACTCATACCGGTATGACTGAAGCGGAGTTTGAAGCTTCGGCTAAGGAGTTTTTTGCAGGAGCTAAATATCCGGGTAAAAATGTGCCAGTAAAGCAAATTAGATACCAGCCTCAATTAGAATTGCTGAATTATCTGAGAGCCAACGGTTTTAAAACCTTTATTGTAACAGGTGGAACTGTAGAATTGGTACGTACTATTTCTGAAGATTTCTACGGAATTCCAAAATATCAGGTTGTGGGAACCTCTTTCAAATATAAATTTGATGATGCTACCAATAATATTGTAAGAGAACCTGCCTTAGACCTTTTGGACGATAAAGTAGGCAAACCAGTTGGAATACAATTGCATATTGGCCAAAGACCTGTTTTTGCATGCGGAAATGAAGGCGGAGCAGGAGACCTTGCCATGCTGCGATATTCTCAAGGAAGCAAATATCCTTCATTTCAAATGATTGTAAACCACAATGATTCTATCAGAGAATACAGTTACCAAGAAAAAGATAATCTTTCATTAAGTACTGCTGCTAAATACAAATATCATGTAATCAGTATGAAAGACGATTGGAAAACGATATTTCCAGACAAATAATTCCGAATTAGTAAAAATCAAAAAGAAACAGTTTTTACAAAGTTGAGGCTGTTTCTTTTTTGACTAAAAAGATGATTGATAATCTTTAAGTATACGATTATGAAAATTATGAGATCACAAAACGCCCTAAAGTTATTTCTAAGCATAACTTTTTTACTTTCAAGTTTAGTCGTATCGGCACAAGAAGAGCCTAAAGCTGGAACAAGTGCACAAGAACTTGCCGATAAAATGGCAAATCCTGTAGCGAGCTTAATTAGTGTGCCGCTGCAAAACAATCTTACTTATGGAATTGGTCCGTATAATGGAATAAAATATCAGATCAATATACAGCCAGTTGTTCCTTTTAAATTAAGTGAGAATCTAAATTTAATCACTCGTTATATTCTTCCAGTTGTAGATCAGCAAGATGTTACGGGAGAAAATACACATGAGTTTGGTTTAAGTGACGCAACAGTAACTGCTTTTTTTGCTCCTAAAACAAAGGGAATTATTTTAGGAGTTGGTCCTGCTTTTTTAGTGCCAACCGCGACAGAAAAATTTTTAGGAACAGAAAAATTTGGAATTGGCCCTAGTGTTTTGGTCATGCACCAAGGCAAAGGACTTTCTATAGGTTTTTTAGCCAATCAAATTTGGTCTGTTGCAGGAGCTAATGATCGGGCCGATTTTAATCAGTTTTATACACAATTATTTCTAACACATAGTTATAAAAGTGGTGCGAGTTTAGGTATTACTTCAGAGATTACACAAAACTGGCAAGGCAATTCGACGCTAATTACCGTTAGTCCAAATGTTGGAGCCATTACCAAATTAGGTAATCAGACTATGCAATTTGCTGTTATGCCTTTAATACCAGTTGTAGGGCATTCAAGCATAAGACCAGATTGGGGACTTAGAGCGGTGGTAGCCTTCATATTTCCTGGTTCTTAAAACGAACTTCATATTGTTTTTAAATCAAAATCTATTAGATATATGAAAAAAGCTATAGCACTGTTATTACTTTTAATACTAATAATTTCATGTAAATCAGATAAAAAAGAAAATACAGTTTCGATTACTGAAACGGTAAAAGACACCGTAAAATCTGTTGTTCCAGGACCAGTTCCCGATGTTGTAATGACAAAAGAATATGTTTATCAGCTTGGAAAACAAATGTATTTCTGGGGATGGCCATTGGTAAATATGCACAATCGCGTATTGGTAATGCGAAAAGTGCCTATGGCCGGACTTAATGGTGGAGCAGTTCCTGTTGCACCAGTAAATAATTTGTGCATGACATCAGATTATATTACGCCAGCCGAAAGATATGTAGCCTGTCCGAATCAGGATGTCGTTTATGGATTCGGAATTATGATGCTTAATGAAAGCCCTGTTGTGGTTCAGGTTCCAGATTTCGGAGACCGTTTCTGGGTAGTTCAATTAGGAAACCAGCGTACAGACGGAATTGCAAAATTGGGCGCCATGTATGGCAGTAAAAAAGGTTTTTATTTAATCGTAGGACCAGGATGGAATGGAAAAGTGCCTGACGGCATTACAGAAGTTTTTCATAGCGACACCAATCTTGCGTTTGTAATTCCGAGAGCGTTTTTAAATAATACTGCAGAAGACAGAAAAGCGATTCAGCCTGTTATCAATCAATTGATGGCATATCCTTTAAGTGAATACGATGGAAAAGTAAAAACAAAAGAATGGGCAAAAATACCATCATTTCCTGACCCAAATAAAAGTGAAGGCGGAAAAGAAGTTGCTTTTGTAATTCCAGAGAAATTTTTTCAGGAATTTCCAAGTATTTTAAAAGAAGTTCCGCCATTAAGAGGAGAAGAAGCCCTTTATGCACAGTTTAATTCAGTACTAGATGCAGCTAAAAAAGACAGTACTCTAATGCCTATTTTAACAAAAGCCGCTATAGATGCTGAACGAGAATTAATAGAACCGCTTCGTCAATTCAAAAACGTAGGCGTACCGGTAGGAAATTATTGGAATACGACAAAAAATGGAGCAAACTTTGGAACCGATTATCTCAGTAGAACAAGTGCCGCGAGAGCAAATATATTTGTAAATCAGCCGCAGGAAACCATTTATTACAATCAGGATTTAGATAATAAAGGTGTTGAATTGAATGGAAAATCAAACTACACCATCACTTTTACGAAAGATTTAATTCCAAAAGTAAAAGGTTTCTGGTCACTTACCGTTTACGATCACAATCATTTCTTTTTTATAAATGATGCTAAAATTTATTCGTTAGGAACGAAAAATAAAGATTTGAAATATAATACAGATGGCTCGCTAACCCTATATTTCCAAAACGCTAAACCATCTGCAGACAAAGTCAGCAATTGGCTTCCAGTTCCAAAAGATAAGTTTGGGCTTTTATTACGTTCTTATTGGCCAGAAGAAAGCATGATAAAAGGCTATACGCCGCCATCTTTGGTAAAAGGATAAAACGCTAATTAAAAGTTATGCCTGAAAAATCTAAAGATATCGAAGAAACCATATTTGATCCATTGGCATCAAAGGCAGAACGTTATGAAAAAGGCGCTTTGATCAGAAAAAAAGTGCCTTTGTCAAAACATCAGGAATGGAATTCTTTTACTAATCGAAAAGATCCTGTAGACATTTTGATTCAGACGAGTATAGGAAGAGTTGAAAGTCTATTGCCTATTCGATACAGAAGAATGATGGAATCGCCTTTTTCATTTTACAGAGGAGCTGCCGCGATTATGGCCGCAGACTTGGCCCATACGACCGTATCGGGAATAAACCTTCAGCTTTGCGGTGATTGCCATTTAATGAATTTCGGCGGATTTGCAACTCCTGAACGTAAATTGGTTTTTGATATTAATGATTTTGACGAAACATTTCCAGGTCCTTGGGAATGGGATGTAAAAAGATTGGCAGCCAGTTTTGTCATTGCAGGACAATGGCGAAAATTCTCCAACAAAAACGGTAAACAATTTGCTTGGAATGTTGCAGATAGTTATAAACGGCACATGTTGGATTACAGTAAATTATCTGCTCTTCAGATTTGGTATGCCGATATTGATTTTGCAGAAATGATTGAGTTAGGAAAAGACAAAGAACTCAAAGAATTTCATCATAAAAGAATAAAAAAGGCTTCAGAATATACCGCTCATGAAAAAGAGTTTGCAAAGATGACTTATTTTGATGGAGCCAGAGCCCGCATAAAAGATGATCAGCCTTTGATATTTCATCCTAGCGGAGATCTTGAAAAGCAAATTAATAAAGAAGGCGAGATTATTCATAAAAGATATGTCGAATCGCTATCAGAAGATAAACAGATTTTGTTAAGCCGATATAGAATTCATGATATAGCCATAAAAGTAGTGGGTGTAGGAAGTGTTGGAACGCTTTGCGGTATCAGCTTATTAATGTCTGCTACGGGAGAACCTATTTTTTTACAATTTAAAGAAGCCAGAAAAAGCGTATTAGAAGAAAATGTAAAAATTAAAGGAAAATATAAGCATCAGGGCGAACGTATTGTTATGGGACAAAAACTGATGCAATCGGCATCTGATATGTTTCTAGGCTGGACAAATGACAGCACAGATAAGTTCTTCTACATTCGACAGCTTAGAGATGCCAAAATAAAACCAATTCTCGAAATTATGAAGCCCAAAAACATGGCAGATTATGCCAAAGCTTGCGGATGGGCACTGGCAAGAGCTCATGCGCGTTCGGGAGATCCTTCTTTAATTTCGGGTTATATTGGAGATACAGACGAATTTGCCGATGCAATTTCTGAGTTTTCGATGCTGTATGCCCATCAAAACGAATTGGATTACCAAAAAATGCTGGAAGCAATAAAACACGGAAAATTGCCTGTAGCGCCAGAAATTTAATTTTTTTTCTTAATAGAAAAAAGTATTGTAGCCGTACAGGGTAAATAGAATAAAAAACAAAATCTTGAAGCCAAAAAGCCACGAAAACAAAGGCGTAAGATTTTATTTATTTAATAGTGTTAATTAAATAAAATAATTTATCTTTGAGAGTGATCTAAGTAATTGTTTAATAGTGGTTTGTGCTGTTTGAAAACAATTATTACGATTAAGCCCCCTCCGTTCAAGATTTTTACGATTTTAATAGATTCGAGTTAAACTGATTTAATTATTAATTTAATAAATACCACAACATGAATATTAAAAGAACAAATCTTCGCATAATCCCAATTCTATTCTTGGGCTTGTTTTACAGCTGTTCTCCAACTGTAAAAGTTACAACTGATTATGATCATGGTGCTAATTTCAGTGAATACAAAACATTTGCCGTTTACGATTTAAAAGCACAGCAAGGTCAGGTTAATCAGCTGAATGTTGACCGTGTTACCAAAGCAATTAGAAACGAAATGCTGGCAAAAGGATTTACAGAATCCAGCACTCCAGATTTAAAGGTTAATGCCGTTTCTATCTTAAAAAACAAAACTTCTGTTAGTGCCAATACCGATTTTTACGGATACGGAGGAATGTACCGCCCTTACGGTTATTGGGGAGGCGGTGCTATGATGGGTGGTGCCAATACAACATTTAATACCTACGATTATGTTGATGGCTCACTGGTAATAGACATCGTATCTACAAAAACAGATAAGTTGGTTTGGCAGGGAATCGGAAATGCTGAAATAGACAGCAAACCAGATAATCCAGAAGAATTTATTAATAGCTCTATCCAAAAAATACTAGCTGGTTTCCCTCCGGGAGCCGTTAAAAAATAATGAAACAAATAAAGTTCTGTACTTGCCATTTTCGGCAAGTACAGGCTTTACTCTTGTAGCCCCTTTTCGCATTCTATTTTTAAGATAATAATACCACACTAATAAACTTAAAAAATGATCGATATACTACTCTCCCTTTTCTTTTTTGTAGCCACAATTGCTGGACTCGCAACCTCAATTATGGTTTTATTTTCCAGAAAAAACTATTCTAAAAGCTTCTTTTTAGGCATGTTTTTACTGAGCCTGGCGGTAGTAAGTATCTACAATTTTTATTTGTCGGCCAATTTATTTAAAAATTTCCCAGATCTCTTTACTATCACAAAAGCGTTTATATTTTTAACCGCTCCATGCTCATTTTTGTATGTTAGAAACATTTTATCATTAAATAAAAGTTTCAGAAAATACGATTGGCTTCACTTTATGCCATTCATTATTTATTTCTTTTTAACGCTGATTGTTTATGTTGGAAGTTACACCGATATAAAAGCAGTCGATTATATTGCAGGACTAATCAAAAATCCATTTTCTGTTTTAACGTTGACGATTTGGCTTTTCTATGTCTTTTTTCAAACCATGTTGATTTTAAACTATGATCTGAAAAAATTTAAAGGAAACCAATTTCATCACAATAAAGTAATCAATTGGATTAGAGTGTACAATCTCATGATTTTGTTCTTGTTTTCGGCGCTTTTTGTTCATCATTTTTTACTTCAAAAAGTAGACGCATCAGATCTTTCCTGTTATGTGCTAATTTCTTCCGTATTGTTTTTTACAGTTGGCTGGCTTTATTTCAGACCGCAGATTTTTCATGATGAAGAAGAAACATTCGATTTTGTGGTTGATAATACATTAGTAGTAAAAACCAAAGAAATCAAGACTACGATTCCAATAGTAAACGAATTGCCTCTAGAAAAAAGAGAAGAATACCTTTTGAAATTAGATTATGTTTTAAATTCTAAAAACCTATTCTTAAAAAAGGATTTCGTAATCAGGGATTTGTCTGACGAAACAGGAATATCAGTGCACCATTTGTCTAATTTGATTAATTCTGAATTTGGTCTTCATTTTCAAGATTATGTAAATCTTAAACGAATTGAATATTTTAAAGATAAAATAAACGATCCCGAGTGGAAAGATTTATCATTAGAAGGCATGGCGTGGGGTTCTGGTTTTAAATCTAGAACTACTTGTTTTAGAGCGTTTATAAAACACACCGGAAAATCTCCATCAGAATATTTTAAAACGATTAGAATTAATCCTGATCGTTCAGAAGCTTATTATTTTAAGTAAAGTTCTTTCCTCATAAATTCAATAGTTCAGAGCCTAATTCATTCAAAATATTCCATCATGAAAGCAAAAATTAATGATTCGGAAAAAATAGCGCAATCGGTTTTAACCATAATGCTGCTATTGATTTCTTTTTATAGTAATGCACAATTAAAAGGAGCTCACATTTTGGGTTCTATGGGACTTCAGTCTGGAACACAAGCTCCAGAAAATACTTTGAGCGTCTATATTCCAGGCTATATTTACAGCGCATCATCTTTGCGAAATAGCGACGGAGACAAAGTAGGAGATCCAAATCTTACCATGTTTCTTACTGGTGTTGGTGCCAATTTTGTCAGCGATTTCAAAATTTTGGGAGCCAATTATGGGGCTACGCTTTTAATAGCAGGAGCTTCAAACACTATTCAAGGCAGTTATATTGACTCAAAAAGCGATTTTGCTTTTACAGACATGTACATACAGCCAATCCAGTTAGGCTGGCATAACAAAAGAGCCGATTTTGTCTTTAGCTACCAAATGTTTCTTCCAACAGGAAAATATGAAGCAGGAGGGAGTGATAATAGCGGTTTAGGAATGTTTGTAAACGAATTCTCAGGAGGAACAACATTGTTTTTTAATGACAAAAAAACATTTCATTTCTCGGCATTGGCCTCTTATGAAATCAATGGAAAGAAAAAAGATACCGACATCAAAACTGGAGATATCTTAAGCATTGAAGGCGGTTTAGGAAAAACCTTTTATTGCATGAATGCCGAAAAAACAGCTCCGAAAGGAATATTAAATGCTGGTTTAATTTATTATCTGCAATACAAACTGTCAGATGATGAAATTCCGGTAGGGAATATTTTTGTAATTGAGCCAGACAAAGATCATGTCAATGCACTAGGAGCAGAGGTTAACTATCTGCATATTGGCAGTATGACGAATGTTGGTTTTAGATGGCTTGGAGAAGTAAATGCAAAAAACAGATTTCAGGGAAATACTTTTTTTATCACGCTGGCACACGTTTTCAGTCTGAAGAAAAAATAATTTACAGACTTGCATTTTTGAAGGCTTAGAGTTTTAAGAATGAATTACAAACGATTTAGATTCTTTATGAAAAACAGAAAACCATCACAAAAAATCATTCTTTTTTTACTTCTATCTCTGTTGTCGTTTAACTTTACAAACGCACAAAAATATCATATAAGTGTAAAAGACTCTCTAGATGGCGCTTTCGATTTAAGCGATTATATTATTTATGCACATGGTTTTATTGTCGTTCCAACCATTATTACAGAACCCGCTTTAGGAGGAATTGGCGGAGCAGTAGTTCCGATTTTCTTAAAAAAACACGCGCCGGTTGTAGACGAAAACGGTAAAAAACGCTTTATAAACCCCGACATAACAGGAGGAATGGGAATGTACACCGGAAACAAAAGCTGGATGACTGGAGTTTTTCGTTCTTCAACACTTATAAAACCTAGAATCTTATACCGAGTTATGGCAGGTTACGGCGATGTAAACTTATCGTTTTATGCCAACAATATTCCCAAAGCAAACGATCAGGAATTTAAGCTCAATTTTAGATCGACCATTTTTTATACCCAATGGCTCAAACAGTTCAGAAATGCAAAATGGAGCGCAGGACCGCAATATTTGTTTTTAAATTCTAAAATAAATCTGCCCGATGTAAGCCTTCCGCCGCCTTTTGTAAATCCAAAAGACATTAAAAGCACCATAAGTCAGTTTGGTGGCGCCATTCAGTTTGACGGACGCGATAATATATTTACGCCAGATAAAGGAATAAGGATTCAGTCCGATTTTTTCTGGTCAGATAATGTACTCGGAAGCGATTACGATGCTTGGCGAATAAACTTATCGGCAATTGGATATTATCCGTTGGCGAAAACATTAATTGGCGGACTTAGGATAGAAGGAGAGCAGGCGTTGGGGAGTCCGCCTTTTTATTTAAAACCAGGAATCAATTTACGAGGAATTCCCGCAGCAAGATATATGGGAAACACCAGTATTGTGACCGAAGCCGAATTGCGCTGGGATTTCTACCGTCGATGGAGTATTATGGGATTTGGAGGACTTGCAAGCGCGTTTAACGATTGGGACAAAGCTTTTGCAAAACCCGTTGTATACAGCTACGGAACAGGTTTTAGATACCTTGTTGCCCGAAAGTTCAAACTCCGAATGGGTGTAGACGTTGCCCGCGGACCAGAAGACTGGGCGTACTATATCGTTTTTGGAAGCAACTGGCTGCGATAACAGAAAAAGCAAAAAACTTGTAAGAAGTTAATTTATAAAAAATTATGCTCAAAAAGCCTCTGTAAAGCATTACGGAGGCTTTTTGTATTAAATGTCCTAATAATCAGAGCCGTTAAGAAAACATTAACAACTAAACATAACACAAATTGTATAATATTTAATTGTTTTGTAACAAATTGGAAACATTGGCGACTAATTTTGTTAAATCTTAAACATAAATTATGAATACATTTTCATTCAAATCAGTGTTTGCCGCTTCAGTATTTTTAGCTGGAACTGCAGGCTGTTTTGCGCAAGACGTATTAGTAAATTCACTAAAACTAAACGCAAGCGACAAAAGTAAAGAGAACTTCAAATTTACAGAAGTAATTAACTTAGGAACAACATCGGTAAAAAACCAAGGTTCATCTGGAACTTGCTGGAGTTATGCTTCAAACTCATTCTTAGAGTCAGAAATGATTCGTTTAGGAAAACAGCCGGTAGAGCTATCTCAAATTTATTCTGCAAGAAATGTGTATGTTGACAAAGGAGAAAACTACGTTCGTATGCACGGCGCGATTACGCTTGGAGACGGAGGGGCTTTGCACGATGTAATCAATATGTACAAAAAATACGGAACTGTGCCGAGAGAAGTTTATACTGGTTTGAACTATGGAACAGACAAAAATAAATTTGCTGAAATGGGCGCTTTAATCGAAGGATTTTTGACGGCTGTTGTGAAGAATCCGAACGGAGAATTGACTCCAACTTGGAAAAAAGCTTACGCAGCAATGATCGATTCTTATTTAGGAAAAGCACCAGAAAACTTTACATACAAAGGGAAAAACTATACACCACAATCTTTTGCAAAAGAAATGGTTGGAATTAACCCAGACGAGTATGTAGAAATGTCTTCTTACAACAATGTGCCTTACTACCAAAAAACAACGATGATGGTGCCAGACAACTGGTCACTAGATCAGGTTTACAACGTAAAAATTAATGACATGACAGATGTTATCGACAATGCGTTGAAAAAAGGATACACAGTAGCGTGGGCAACAGACGTGAGTGAGAAAACCTTCAGCTGGAAAAACGGTGTGGCGTATGTAGCGACTAAAAAATTCGACGATATGACTGCAGAAGAAAAAGCAGACTTATTTAACGGACCAAAAGCAGAACCAGAAATTACTCCAGAAATGCGTCAAGCAGCGTTTGATAACTACACAACTACAGACGACCACGGAATGCACATTATTGGTCTTGCAAAAGATCAAACTGGAAAAGAATATTACATTGTAAAAAACTCTTGGGGAGAAACAAACGACTACAAAGGTTTCTTGTTTGTAACTAAGAATTTCGTAAAATATAAAACTACTGCTCTTCTAGTAAACAAAGGAGGAATTCCTACTGAAATTGCTAAGAAATTAGGGGTTTAATATTATTAGACTTTTTGAAATAGGAAAGCGCTGCAATGTTGAATTGTGGCGCTTTTTATTTTTTGAATTGTGTAGGAAATGGACTTGCAAGTAATTAATTGAAGAGTTGTTAACGTCTTAATAATATTTGGATTAAAGTAAATATTATTCACTCTATTTTCTATTTTTGTATCTTTAATAAAACTTACAAACATTAATAATGAATCAAACGTTGCTCACAAGATTATTCAAGTCTATCGAAGGAAGTAAAGAACAGCCTTTGGTAAGAATAGCCTATACCATTATTGATGAAGAAAGAAAAAAAGGACATACAAAATTAGCCGATAGGCTTGATACAATATTAGAAGGTAATTTAGCTCGAGTTAGCGAGCCTCAACAAAATCCAACTTTAAAACTAACAAAAAATAGAGAGGGCGTTTTTACAATTCCAGGTGATAGAAGGTATAAATTGCCTTTGGCTACACATATAGAGAATGACTTTTTAAGACATAACATGGTGCTTGCTCCAGTAGTTGAAGAGAAAATACTAAGAATTGAAAAAGAATACGTAGCGAAAGAAAGATTAGCGCATCACGGTTTAAAACCCAGACAAAAAATACTTCTTTATGGTAGTTCTGGATGTGGTAAAAGTATGACCGCAGAAAGAATAGCATGGGATTTAGGACTGCCTTTTTATAAAGTTCGTTTTGATACAATAATATCTTCTTACTTAGGTGAATCAGCTTCTAACTTAAATAAGTTGTTTGAAAGTCTTGAAAATTATCCATGTGTACTACTTTTAGATGAATTTGATATTATAGGCAAACAAAGAGATACAAAATCTAATGATGTGGGTGAAATTCATCGTATTGTGAATATAGTTTTAGGGTTATTAGAAGAATATAATGGACAAGGAATATTGATAGCAACAACAAATTTAGAAGGTAGTTTAGACAAAGCCTTATTTAGAAGGTTTGATGAGATTATTGAGTTGCCTAAACCAAACGAAAATGAAATTATTGATCTATTGAAAATAACATTTTCGGCTCTGAATTTAAGTAAAATTATTAAGCTTAAGGATTACGCAAAAAAAATGGATGGTTTATCTTACGCATTAGTTGTTAAAATCGCAAATGACGCTGCAAAAAAATCAATTATAAATTCTCACAAAGAAATTTCTGCCGATGATTTGGATAAGGCATTAGAAGAAAATTTGGCTTTTAACAAATAAAATATGGAGAGATTCCCACATCTAAAATTTCTTCATAAGGTTATTGGAAAACCTCGCTTACATGGAGGAGGTGAACCCAATCCTCTTTCAATTCAAAACAAGAATAATAGACAAGATCATTCTGGTTATTTATCTGGTAGAACATCTCAAATAAAATCTGATTGGGAAATCCAAATAGGTAGAAGAGAAGAACTTGATCTAGCTCCTTTACATGCAGATATAATTCCAATTTTTTTAAAAATAAATCCTGATTTAGTCACTTACGACTTTGAATTAAGACAATTCGGGATTGAGGTAATTTCTCAAGAAGAGGAAGGATACATTATTGGTGCTTCTTTAGATAGTTTTACTTCGCTAAATGAGAAGATAAATAGATTCTTAAATGAGCAACATGGCGGTGCTAAGATTGCTGATTTTTGGGAAATAATTGATGGAAATCAATGGAAGCCAGAGCATGTGCTTTCAGACTATTTAAAATCTATATGGCGTGAGATTATTGAGGACAGGGTATACAAAGTAGAGATTGGTATTGCTTTTGATAAACCAATTGGAAAAGCTCCAGACCCAAATAGCAGGTATTATGAAAGAAGTCTTCAAAGATATAATGAAGAATTAGTAGAAAGGGATAATCGCTTTTTTGAGCGTCAAGATGAGTTTGAAGTTTTTATCGGTCATTATGGTAGATTAACAAGTGATATTATTAGTCTTGAAGACAGTTTTTGTTGTGAAGTTGAAATTACAGGCAAAGGATTAAAAGATTTAGTATTTAATTATCCTTTTGTATTTGAAGTTTCTGAGGCAGATGAAATAATTGGTGTAAATAGTGAAATAGATGAAGTAGGCACAATTGAATTGGAAGTTATTGCACCAGATTCAACTTCTCCAGAAGTTGGTGTAATCGACAGTGGTATAATGGAAGGACATAGTTTTATTTCCTCTGCTATAATTGATGGAAATTCAAAATCTTATATCGATGGCGATGATTCAACGGCTGATCATGTTAGAAATGGTGGGCATGGTACACGAGTAGCAGGTTCAATTTTATATCCCTATGGAATAACTTCGATAGAGTCACCATATCAACTACCTTGTTTTGTTAGAAATTTAAGAGTTTTAGATGGTGAGAATAAGCTTACTCATAAGCTACCCGCAGAGCTTATGAAAATTATTGTTGAAGATAATGAGGATTGTAAAATTTTTAATCTTTCCATAAATTCAAGTGTGGCTTCTCGATTAAAACACATGTCTTCTTGGGCAGCAACCATAGATACTCTAATAAATCAGAAAAAAGTAATTTTTTTGATATCATCAGGAAATCTAACAAAAGACGATATTAGACATTATATTAGTCAAGGGAAGAATTATCCAAACTTTTTAGATGAGTCATATTGTAGGATTGCAAATCCGGCTCAAAGTAGTTTTGCAATTACTGTAGGATCTGTAAATCATATGCACTTTGAAGATGCTGATTTTGAATCTTTGGGAGCAGAAGATGAGATTTCTGCTTTTTCAAGAGTAGGTACCGGTATTTGGGGAATGATTAAGCCAGATGTTGTTGAGTATGGTGGAGGACTGGTACTCTCTAAAACTGGAAATTTAGTTTCTAATAAAGAATCTCTTTCACCAGAACTTATTCGTTCCACTTTGGGTGGAGGGTCGGCAATTGGGAGCGATGTTGTTGGAACCTCTTTTGCCGCGCCAAAAGTTGCGTACATTACAGCTCAATTATTAAAATTGTATCCTGATGAAGATGTAAATTTATTAAGAGCTTTAATTGTACAAGGAGCGAGGTTGCCAAACTCTTTTTTTGAAAACCCAACTCCCCAAAGTATTAAACATTTTGGCTATGGGATACCTTCTATTGAAAGAGTTACAAATAATACTCATCAAAGAGTAACTTTTTATAACTCGGAAAGGATAAGGGCAGAAGAAGGGCATATCTATTCATTAGTTATTCCTGAATTTTTAAGATCACATGTAGAAGAGTACGATATTTTGATTGAAGTTACATTATCATATACCGCAAAAGTTAGAAGGACAAGGCAAAAAACGAAATCGTATTTGTCAACTTGGCTTGATTGGGCAAGTTCAAAAGTTGGCGAACTTTATGAGGATTTCAAAGATTATGTGCTTAAAGAAATAGAGGAATCGGAAACAGTATACGATAAGGATTTAAGAAATAGTATGACAGGATGGAATTGGAAAATAAAAAGTGATAGCAGAGGTGTTGTTGATGGTATTAATAGAAATAATAGTACTGTTCAAAAAGATTGGACAATCATTAAATCACATGAATTGCCAAATGACATAAGTTTTGCTGTTAGAGGCCATAAGGGTTGGGATAAATCACATGAAGAAGTTTCGTATTCATTAGTGGTCTCGATAGAAGTGCTAAACTCTAATTTGGAAATTTATGAAGCAATGAGAGTTGAAAATGAAATAGAATTGGAAATTTAAAATAAAAAAAGAGATTGAGTTTCTTTTTTTATTTCAAAATCAGAAATCACTTCCCCCTCAACAACCTCTCTAAATACTCTACTTTCTCTTTCTCAGCCAAAACCAAACGCTCATAAAGCTCTACAACTTTATCAAGAGGATTGAAAGTACAATTATGGTTTACAGTTGGTCCGTCATTAATAACAGCACCTTCGTAGTTATTTTGAATATTATTTAAAACAACATCATCAGAAAAGTTTTTAATCGCTTCAGTAGAAACTCCTAAAACTTCAGCAATTTTCGCCAGTCTTTCCTCATCTACCGTTTCGCTTCCTTCAATATTAGAAACAGATTGCTGGCTCACGCCAATGGCAATGGCAAGTGCTTCTTGTTTCATTCCTCTAAGCTCTCTAATACGGCTTATGTTTCTTCCTATATGTTTTGGTTTTGTTGCTGTGCTCATACTTCAAAGATATTAAAAATCTGTAAAAATTAGGAATATAGTAAAATACAATCTTTCGCTGGTGCAATACAATCCGATGTATTTTGCTGTAATGCATTCTATTGTTTATTTCGCTAAAGCAAAAATAGAATTTTTCGTACAATAATTATTTGAAACCAAAATCATAAATAAACGCCATGAAAAAAGAAAACGAAAACAGCGAAAGTCAAAACAAAATCCTAGAATCTTTATCTAAATTCGTCTCAGACATTTGTTTCGACGGAGAATTTAGAAACCATCCCGAACACTTAACCGAAATTTTCGAATACCTACTCGAAACAGAATCGGGAAACAGTCTCCCATTGCGAATTAAAATGTTAAGCTGTATTCGAACTAGTAAAATGCTGGCTAAAACCTTAGAACCATTTTCAGACCAAGAAATCGAAAAAGCCTGCAGTCAAATGCTGCATTCGTAAAAAGAAGTACTTTATCGTCTTTATAAGCAAGTTGCAGTGAGAATAAAGCTAACTAGTAGAAAATGAGTAACTTTAATGTGAGTTTTTTAATTGGAGCATTAATTTTATTCAAAAATCATGAAAAAGTATGAAGCAGTTATGGTTACACTTGCGTTCGTATTTTCTCTCGGCTGTTTTGCCCAGAGCACAAATGATGCCTCTGCGTCTCCAGCAATAGGAAAAACGACACTATTGACGGATAATCTTGCTAATAATAGCGATTATGTTATACAATCGTATTATGTAGAAGAGAGAATAAATAAGCTTTTTGGAGGTAGAATAATTACTTACCAAGTTACCAAATTGGACATGGTCGATACTTACGATCTTGGTCCTAATAATACGAGAACAGTAATTCCGAATTACGTAAAAAGAAAACCAAAAGTAGCTCCAAATACAATAGAAGCCAAAGCAACCGTAGCCAATTTGCACGCTGCTGTAGACCCTGTTAAGGTCGAAATCACGGCTCCGGCTCCTACAACTTCAAAATATGTTACGGTTAATATGGTAGATACCTACGAAAAAGTAATTGATAAAGGATACAAATCTGTCGATATGCTGAAAAAAGTGGCAGATCGCTTTTATTTTGAAGGGAATCTAACCGCAGCAGTTGGCTATTACGAGAAGTTATTTGCTGAAGCCAAAGATCTTGATGTTATTTACTATTACAGATACGCACAGTCCTTAAAATCAATAAATGAAAATGAAAAAGCCGATACTTTAATGAAAAGGTTCAAAAGTGAGACTTTGAGTATGAAGTAAGTTTTTATTTTAACCGCAGAGTACGCAGAGATTTTACGCAAAGATCGCTAAGTTATTTTTTAAGCGATATCTAAATATTAAGTTCGCAAAGCTTTGTGTGTAGAGCTTTGCGAGCTTTTTTGTTTGCAAGAAGATTTTTTAACGCAGAGTACGCTGAGATTTTACGCAGAGAGCGCTGAGATTGTTTTTGAGTTAAATCTAAAGATTAAGTTCGCAAAGCTTTGTCTATATAAAGCTTTGTGAATTTTATAGGTATAGTTTGTCATTTCGACGAAGGAGAAATCTTCGCGAGTAGCTCCGTTTAGTGAATCGCCAATCTTTGTCGAGTTTCTTGCGAAGATTTGCTTCGCCTGTTCGCTATCGCTCGGGTCTCCTTCGTCGAAATGACAAAATTGGGAAATTTTGAGTCTAAAAAGGGATACAGTTTAACTTTATCTAGACAAAGCTTTGCGAACTTTAATGGTTCCTATTAAGTCTCGCATAAAAACTCTTAGCGTGCTTTGCGTTAAAAAAAGATATAACATTAAGTTTGTCTGCAAAAAGCTTTGCGAACTCTAACGGCTTCTATTAAGTCTCGCATAAAAAACTCTTAGCGAACTTTGCGTAAATCTCAGCGCCCTCTGCGTTAAAAAAAATTGGAATTTGGAATTTTCGCAATTGGGATTTAAACAAAAAAAGACGATCAATTTGATCGTCTTTTTTTTAAGCTCCCCCTCTTGGGCTCGAACCAAGGACCCTCTGATTAACAGTCAGATGCTCTAACCAACTGAGCTAAGGAGGAATCACCTTAAAGGTAAATATGTTTGCTAAAAAAAGTTGCTCCCCCTCTTGGGCTCGAACCAAGGACCCTCTGATTAACAGTCAGATGCTCTAACCAACTGAGCTAAGGAGGAAGTTGTTGCTCTTTTTAGCGAGTGCAAATATAAAACTATTTTTAGTTTCTCAAAAACATTTTCGCTCTTTTTTTGACTTTTTTTTACTTGCCTACAATGGCTTTGTAAATGTCGTTACCGTTAGCAAACAGTAGTAGTGAAATAAGTAAAACAAAACCAACCATTTGCGCATTCTCTAGGAATTTATCGCTCGGTTTTTTGCCACTTACAATTTCGTATAATAAAAACATCACATGTCCGCCATCAAGAGCAGGAATTGGCAATAAATTCATAACTCCAAGCATAATCGACAATAAAGCCGTGATTGACCAGAATACTTCCCAGCTCCAAGAACTTGGAAAAATGTTGTAAATCGCAGCAAAACCACCTACTTGTTTGTACGCTTTTGTTTCTGGATTAAAAATCATTTTCAATTGTTTTCCGTAACCTACTAATTGATCTTTTCCTTTTTGAAGACCAACCGGAATAGATTCGAAGAAACCATATTCTTTTGTACTTATTTTATAATATCCTAGTTTTTCTAAAGATTTCATATCTAAACCTCCAGCAAAAACGCCTAAAGTACCTTCTGGAGAAACTTTTACATTAAGAGGTGTTTCTTTTAAATCACGTAAAACAACTGCAGAAATCTCTTTTCCTTTATTAGCCGCTAAGATTGCTTTTGCTTCGTCAAAATATTTAATTTTTTGCCCGTTAAGAGAAAGGATTAAATCTTTTGCTTTTAAATTTTGGTTAGCAGATTCTTCTGTAACTTTTCCAATAGCAAAAGGTCGGCGGATATCGACAAGCATTCCTTTTTCTGTTTTAGAAAGCTGATCTATAAAATCAGTCGGCATTTTTAGTGTTTGCTGTTGTCCATTTCTTTCAATCAAAACGTCTTTAGCCATGATGATATTTATATTCATGTCTTTATCAAAATTCTCTACAGCTTTACCATCAATAGAAATGATTTTGTCACCCGTTTTAAAACCAGCTTTAAGCATTACAGGATTTTCAATTGCAACACCATCTTTCAAGTCAGAATTAGCGATGTAGGTATCTCCGTATGCAAATGCCATTCCGATATAGATAATAAAAGCCAAGATAAAGTTTACGGTAACCCCGCCAAGCATAATAATTAAACGCTGCCAAGCTGGTTTAGTACGAAATTCCCAAGGTTGAGGTGGAAGAGCCATTTGCTCTTTGTCCATACTTTCGTCAATCATTCCAGAAATTTTCACATAACCACCAAGCGGCAACCATCCGATACCGTATTCTGTTTCTCCGATTTTCTTTTTGAAAAGTGAATATTTAACATCAAAAAACAAATAAAATTTTTCGACTCTAGTTTTAAACAATTTAGCAGGGATAAAATGCCCTAATTCATGAAGAATAATAAGTAAAGATAAACTCAATAGAAATTGAGAGAGTTTGATAACTATATCCATTTGTTGTTTTTAATTCGTATTTAACGCACAAAAGTAGCGTTTTCTAATTTAATATAAGTACGCAAGATAGTGTTTAAGATTTTAAATGTTTGTTAATTAATAAACATTTCGATTTCTCGTTTTAGCAAGATGCCGTAACTTTACTTTTCAAACACTGCCTTATTCAATTGGTAGTAAAAATTCATAAAAAGTTACAGTATATGGCAACGAAATTATTTTCTCCTCTCACCATAAAAAAAATCACTTTAAAAAATAGAATCGCTATTTCGCCAATGTGCCAGTATTCGGCAATAGACGGATTTGCAAACGATTGGCATCTGGTTCATTTGGGCAGCCGTGCCACTGGAGGCGCTGGATTGATTATTCAGGAAGCTACTGCAGTTTCTCCAGAAGCTCGAATTTCGCCTTCCGATTTAGGTATTTGGAAAGACGAACATATCGAGAAGCTTAAACAAATCAACGCATTTATTGTTTCTCAAAACTCCATTCCTGGAATTCAATTAGCACACGCTGGCCGAAAAGCGAGTGTTTCGGCTCCTTGGTTGGGAAACAAAAAGTTAGATTTCGCTCAAGGCGGATGGCAAACCGTTGCGCCAAGTGCGATTCCATATCATGATAACGAACCGTTTTTGCCTGAAGCTTTAGATCAAAACGGAATTCAGAAAGTAATTTCAGATTTCAAAACTGCTACAAAAAGAGTAGTTGAAGCGGGTTATCAAGTGCTAGAAATTCATGCAGCTCATGGTTATTTGCTGCACCAATTTTTATCGCCTTTAACAAACGCACGAACGGATGAATATGGCGGAAGTTTTGAAAATAGAATTCGTTTTACTTTAGAAATTGTTGAAGCCGTGCAATCAGAATGGCCATCAGATTTACCGTTATTGGTTCGAATCTCGGCAACCGATTGGGCAGAAAATGGTTGGAATCCAGAAGAATCTGTGCAGCTTTCTAAAATATTAAAAGAAAAAGGAGTAGATTTAATCGATGTTTCGTCAGGCGGATTGGTTTCTCATCAAAAAATCACATTAGGACCAGGTTATCAGGTTCCTTTTGCAGAAAAAGTGAAGCAAGAAGCCAGCATTGCAACAGGCGCAGTCGGGTTAATTACAGAAGCGCGTCAGGCAGAAGAAATCTTAAATAAGAATCAGGCCGATTTGATTTTATTCGCCAGAGAATCTCTGAGAAACCCAAATTTGCCTTTGGACTTTGCTAAAGATTTAGGAGACGATATTCAATGGCCAAAACAATACGAAAGAGCTAAACTTTAATATTTTATTAGCCACGATTCACGAATTTATTTTAAAATTATAATTCGTGAATTCGTGGCGGAAAAAACAGACTCAGATGCAGAAAATTAAAACAGCATTATTATCATACGGAATGTCGGGAAAAGTTTTCCACGCTCCATTTTTAGATCTTCACGAAGGATTTGAATTATTAGGTTCTTGGGAAAGAAGCAAAAAATTAATCCAAGAAGATTATCCATACGTAAAAAGTTACGCTTCGCTAGATGAATTATTAAGCGATGATGTCGATTTAATAATTGTAAATACGCCCGTAGGAACGCATTACGAATATGCTAAAAAAGTGCTTTTGGCAGGAAAACATGCAGTGGTCGAAAAAGCTTTTACAACAACGGCTGCAGAAGCAAAAGAATTGGCAATAATTGCAAAAGAAAAAGGTTTGAAATTGGCCGTTTTCCAAAATAGAAGATGGGACAGCGATTTTAAAACCATTAAAAAAGTAATCGATGATGGCGTTTTAGGAGATTTAGTCGAAGCAGAATTTCATTTCGACAGATATAATCCACTTTTAAGTCCGAAAGCGCATAAAGAAACCGCAAATGATGGAGCAGGAGTTTTAAAAGATTTAGGTCCTCATATTATCGATCAGGCTATAAGTCTTTTTGGCTGTCCAAAAGCTGTTTTTGGAGACATTCGCGTAACCAGAGAAAATTCTGTTGTAGACGATTGGATCGATTTATCTTTGTTTTATTCTAATTTCAGAGTACGCCTAAAAGCTGGTTTTTTTGTGCGCGAAGCCCATCCAGCGTACACGATTCACGGTAGAAAAGGTTCTTTCTTAAAACCGCGTGGAGATGTTCAGGAAGACGATTTGAAAGTGGGTAAAAAGCCAAACCGAGAATCTTGGGGAACAGAAGACGAAAACCTTCAAGGACTTTTGCATACCGAAATTGACGGTAAAATTGTGAGAGAAAAAATTCCAACGCTTCAAGGCAATTATTTCAGTTTCTTCGATGGCGTTTATGATTCGATTGTAAACGATAAAAAAGAGCCCGTTACCGCAGATGAAGGCGTAAAAGTAATGCAGGTTATAGAAGCCGCAATTGCAAGTAATGCGCAACAGAAAGTAATAAGCATATCATAGAGATGCACATCTAAAAAGGTTAGTTTTTTTATTTTGTAAGCTTCGGAGAAGCGAAATATTTATAGCAGAGAATAAGATTACCATATTAAAGCTCCAGCGGAGCGATATATTTTTATAATCTATAATATATGTCGCTCCGCTGGAGCTTTTTTCATTTGTTTATTTGCTTAGAAACTTAGTAGCTTAGAGGCTTAGCATCTTAAAAAATTGTAATTTTAATAAACCGAATTCAACTGAAAACCTTTGAATTTATAAACAATAACGTTGTATATTGTGCATAACCTTAGGCTTTATGCACTTTAACAAGCGTTTTTAGTATTTTTGAACACATTCCAATACAAATTCAATATGCTGTTAAATTTTAACCCATTAGCGCTTTTTCAGACCAAAGCAAAAATCAAGAAAGTATTTAGAGAGGCTAAAGCTTCGTATTTAAATCGTATTCGTTTTGCTGTCGGAATGTTTTATTTCGGAATGGGTTTGAGTTTTGCCACATGGGCCAGCCGTATTCCAGATATCAAAACCACTTTGCATTTAACAGAAGGAGACTTGGGATCCATTTTGTTTGCGCTTCCTGTCGGACAGCTGATTGTGATGCCATTTTCAGGAAAAATGGTAACCAAATTCGGTAGCCATCGCATTCTAATTTTCTCTTTAATAATGTATGTTTTATGCTTAATCAATTTAGGTTTGGCAACAACATCATTGCAATTATCATTAGGATTGTTTCTGTTTGGAGTTTTCGGAAATCTGGCCAATATTGCAGTAAACACACAAGGCGTTTATACCGAAGTTTTGTTCAAAAAAACAATCATGTCCTCTTTTCATGGCATGTGGAGTTTTGCCGGATTTACTGGTGCGCTGGTAGGTTTAGGAATGTTAGCTTTAAAATTAAGTCCGCTGCATCATTTTATGATTGTAGCCGGAATTGTTTTATTAATGGTGGCTTTTAATTTCAAATTTTTAGTTAGAGCCAAAGAAAAAAAGAAACCGAAAGAGGAAGGGAAAAAACTATTTGTAAAACCAGATACCGCTTTGCTTTGGCTTGGCGTAATCGGATTTTGCAGTATGGCAAGCGAAGGTGTTATGTTTGACTGGAGCGGTGTTTATTTTAAAGACATTGTAAAAGCGCCTGGGCCGTTGGTTGTTTTAGGCTACACTTCTTTTATGATTATGATGGCCAGCGGCAGATTTTTGGGCGACGGCTTAATCAATAAATTTGGGCGCGAACGCGTTATGCAGATTAGCGGTGTCATGATTTCGGCGGGACTTTTTACAGCAGTTTTTCTTCCTTATATTATTCCGTGCACAATTGCCTTTATGTTTGTTGGTTTGGGCGTTGCAACCATTGTTCCTACTGTTTATAGTATTGCAGGGAAAAATCCAACCGTGCCAGCGGGCGAAGCTTTAACGATTGTTTCGAGCGTAAGTTTCTTAGGTTTCTTAATGGGACCGCCAGTAATTGGGCATATTGCACAAAGTTTCGGATTGCAGTTTTCTTTTGCCTTTATCGGAATTTTTGGGGTTTTGATTGCTTTTATGGTTTCTAAAATTAGAAGCTAATCCTAATTAAAATTTACTAGAATTTACTAAAACCTAAATAAATTTGTAAGAATTTATTTAGGTTTTAAATATTTTTGCTACATTTGAATTCAAGAAAGGCCTGAATTCTAAGCTTTCTTTTTTTCCAAAAACCAATTTTATCTTTTGAAGAATTATTTCAAAATAAATTGGATTTTTAATGGTAAAAAAATACGCAGTCTTCTTTATTGTATCGTTTTTCAATTTTGCTTTTTCGCAAAAAGAAATAACGGTGTCCGGAATTGTTATCGATGCTCGAACACAAAATCCGCTAGAAAATGTAGTGGTTACGATACAAAATACCGCCGTGATGCAGCTCACGTCAAAAACAGGGAAATTTGAACTTCATATATTTCCTAAAAAAGAACAATTGCTTTTATTGAGAAATCAAGGATATAAAGATTTCCTTTTAAAAGTGCTTTCCAATTCAGGACAAGATATAAATCTCGGAATTTTACAATTAGAAGATACCTATTCAGATGAAGTTCCAGCGGCATTGATTACACTGTCAGATAATGATTTTTCAGATGACAACAGTTCGTCTGAAATGACATCGGGACTTTTACAGTCTTCCAAAGATGCTTTCATGCAGGCATCGGCTTTCAATTGGGGACAGGCTCGATTTCGTGTTCGCGGTTTAGATAGTGAAAACGCCGTCACAATGCTCAACGGAATGCCAATGAATAAAATCTATGACGGCAGACCGCAATGGGGGAATTGGGGAGGTTTAAATAATGTGCTCCGAAATCAGGAATTTTCCGTTGGAACAGCGGCTTCCAATTATACTTTTGGAGGTATCCTGGGCACGCAGCAGATTTATATCCGTGCTTCTCTGTATCGAAAAGGAGCTTCACTAACTTTTTCTGGAAGCAATACCACTTATTTATGGAGGGCAATTGGCACTTATGCTTCTGGAATGAATGCTGATGGATGGGCTTTTGCCATTTCAGCTGGAAAGAGATGGACAGATGAAGGTTATTTTGAAGGTACAAATTTCGATGCCGATTCTTTTTTTCTTAGTGTAGAAAAGAAATTAAACAAAAAACATTCCATCAATTTTACAGGATTTTATACGCCAAATTCACGCGGAAAAAATTCCGCCAATACCACTGAGGTTACTGATTTAATGGGCGAAAAATACAATTCGTATTGGGGATTTCAGAATGGAGAAAAACGGAATGCTAGAGTAAAAAAGGTAGAAGAGCCACTATTTATGCTCAATCATTATTATAAAATTGATGATAAAAACAATCTGAATTCGGCTGTAATGTATCAGTTTGGAAAAGTAGGCAACAGCAATATTGATTATCAAAATGCTGACAGTCCAGATCCTGTTTATTACAGAAAAATGCCAAGCTATTTTAGTTCGCTTTACGCGAAAGATCAAGGCGAATTTTCGGGCGCGTTTACTCCAGATTATGAAAATGCCGAAAAAAACAAAATAGCTTTTTTAGCAAATCCGCAGATTAATTGGGGCGAAATGTATTTTGCCAATCAGAAGTTTGGTACAGACGGTTATATACCTACGCAAAGCCATTATGTGCTTTACGAAGATCGAACAGATGATCGTACTTTTGCAGCAAATTCAAATCTAAATTCACAGATTACGCCTAATATTTCTTTTGATGGAGGATTTACTTTTAAGAAATTAAAATCACATAATTTTCAATATTTATTAGATCTTCTTGGCGGAGCATATTTCGAAGATATTGATCCATTTTACAAAGGAAATCTTTCGCAGTCCGATTTGCTGCATCCAAATCGACAAGTCGGGAAAGGAGATGTTTACGGATATAATTATAATTTATTGGCCAGTACTTTAGATGTTTTTGCTCAGTTTAAATTTAATTACAACAAAACCGAATTCTTTTTGGCGCAATCTTATTCAATGTCAGATTATCAAAGAGAAGGATTATATCAAAACGGACTTTATCCGACTACTTCATTAGGAAAAAGCGAAAAGGTAAATTTTGAAAATTTTGGTTTCAAAGGCGGTTTCACTTATAAAATTTCAGGAAAACAATTGCTGTTTTTTAATGCTGCACATTTCACTAGAGCGCCTTCACTAAGAAATACATTTTCGAATGCACGTTTAAATAATAACCTAGTTGACGGAATCGAAAGCGAAAATATCACTAGTGCCGAGGCCAATTATGTATACCGTTCGGCAAAACTCAAATTACGTTTAACAGCTTATTATTCGGCAATTAGAAATGCTTCAAAAACTTCTTATTTCTATGCCGAAGGAATTTTTGACAATGGTTCTGGTTACGATCCAACAAACGCATTTGTCAGTCAGACTTTGACAAAATTGGATAAGAAAAATACAGGAGCCGAATTGAGTTTAGAATATCAGATTTCATCAACATTAAAAACTACTTTATCTGCCGCATTTGGGAATTATATTTATAGCAGCAATCCTGATGTGACAATTACAAACGATGCCAACAGAGCAAAAGAAGGCGCGCAAACCAACTTTGATTTCGGCCCAGCTTTTTTAAAGAATTATAAACAGCCAGGCACTCCGCAACAAGCCTATTCTTTTGGACTGGAATATCGTGACCCGAAGTTTTGGTGGCTTGGCGCTAATGTCAATTATTTGGCCGAAAGCTATATTGATGTTTCGCCGATTTCTAGAACTTCTCAATTTTATATTAATCCTGCCAATGGTTTTCCTTTTCCTGAAGCAACTTCCGAAAGAGGAAATGAATTATTGAAACAAGAAAAATTTAAGCCAATTCTATTGCTGAATTTTAGCGGAGGCAAATCTTGGCGCATTCATAAAAAATACGTCGGACTTTTTGCCAGTGTCAATAATGCTTTGGATTTAATGTATAAAACGGGCGGTTTTGAACAAGCAAGAAACGCCAATTTTAGAGCCCTAAATCAAGATATGTCTAGCGGAACACCATCGTTTGGGTCAAGATATTATTATGGTTACGGCCGAACCTACTTTCTAAATCTTACTGTTGGTTTATAAACTGAAAACTTATTCTTATGAAAAAACTAATTTTATTTTTTGCATTATCATTATTATACAGCTGCAGTCAAGAAGTGGAAGTTCCGCAATTAGCTTGCAATCAGCCCAATCTAGAGGTCAATAAAACGGTAGAAAAAGTTTATGAACTTTCGGGAACGACAGCGAAGCAGTATTTGTATGATGATGTAATAGAAGCTTATGTCGTTTCTAGCGATGAAGGGGGGAATTTTTTTAAAACAATCTCATTACAGACAAAAGCAACCCAAAAAGACCCTGCAATAGGTTTTAGTGTTCCTATTGATGCAACCAATACTTATATCGATTATCGTATAGGAAATAAAGTGTTTGTAAAACTTAAAAATCAATTTACAGATTTATACTATGGCGGTTTGAGAATCGGGAGTTTGTATGTGAGCAATGCCGGAGATCCAACAATTGGAAGAATTTCTCAAAACGAATACAAAAATGTTTTAAACGCTTCGTGTAAAAATATCGACGAAAATGAATTGGTAAAATCACTTTCTATAGAAGAAGCACTTTCAGATTCTAAACTCAATACTTTGATTGAATTAAATGATGTTGAGTTTACTGAAGCAGCATTGGGGCGTCATTATTTTGAAGAATCGAATAATATTGGAGGTTCGACTAATTGGTATTTGAGAGATAAAACAGGAAATCAGGTTATTTTTAGAACTAGCTCTTATGCGAAATTTGCAGATCATTCTGTGCCAGAAGGAAGCGGAAAAGTGAGAGGGATTTTAAGCAAATTTGGTTCAGATTATCAATTTATGGTTCGCTATGAAAGTGATATCGTGATGAACGGAAAAAGAAATACGCCATTTTTTTCAGAAGATTTTCAATCGGTTAAAAACAATGTGAATTTTTCGCTTCCGGGCTGGAGCAATATTGTAGAGAAAGCGACAAAATTGTGGAAAAGCATGGTGTATTCTGGAAATGGATATGCAGAATTTAACACCACAAGCACAACTGCAGCTGAGAATATTGCATGGCTTGTTTCTCCTAAAATTAATCTCACAGGATATAAAAATGCTGTTCTTTCGTTTAGAAGTGCACAGCATGATTTGAAAATAGACTCGCCTTTAAATACTTTGGAGGTATATGTTTCAACCAATTTTGACGGGGCAAGTGTCACTAAGGCAAAATGGACAAAATTGGAAGCAAAAGTGCCAACGCTTTCAACGCCTTCTCGCGAGTTTATCAGTTCTGGCGGAATCGATCTTTCTGCTTATTCTGGAAACATACATATTGCATTTAAATACATCGGATCTGGAAAAGACAAAACATTAAATGGCGCTTTTATGGTGGATGATGTTAAAATATTTGGAGAAAAGTAAAATGTTAATTTCTAAAAAGAAAAATAATGAGCTGATTTTTAAAGTATTATTGAAAAGTTTGTAGTTTTTGTATTTCAAATTGTTAAAATCTAATTGATTTTTGTATTTTGGTCATCCCAAATCAATACAAAAACAAATATGAGAACCTACTTTGTTGCCATCTTACTGATGGTGTCTCCTTTCTTGATGCACAGTCAAGACATCGTTAAACTAAAGCAGATTAACATTGTAAAAACAAATTACCAAAATTCTAAAGATGGTGAAATTGTTAATAAAACAATGGTTTTTAAAGATGGTAAAGTCCAAACAATAACGACTTCAGACGTTGTACAGCATTTCTACTACAACAAAAACGGGCTGCTAGACATGACCGTAAAGGATAAAGTTGGAAGTGACTGGAAAGAAGTAATCAACTATACTTACAATCCTGATAACAATATTACCAAATTTGTAAAAAAATATCAGGAAGGTCCAAATTATATTACCAAAACAGTTTCGTTTGTATATGAAGGTGCAAGGGTAAAAGTAACTACAAAAAAGAGTACTAATCATCAGAATCTAGTAGACGATATCGAATATCTTGTTGAAAACGGAATTATTGTAAGACGTACTTCACGTGATAGAAACAAAGCCATTATTGGAAAACTAGAATATGTATATGTTAACGATAATGTGTCGAGACATAAAGGTTTGGTTGGAGATAAAATCTCTAAAACATATACTTATGATGATAAAAAATCGGTTGATCAATTAATCGTTCAGAACCTTTTTGGTGATAACTACAAAGTAATCGTGCCTATGATTTCTTATCACGAAGAGGAATTTGAGTTTGAATCTATTTCTTATAATAACGAAATGAATTTCAGTCCATCATCAACAGCATTGGTTGCGGTGAGCAGAAAGTATAAATACAACAAACTAAATTATCCAATTTCTTGTTCTCAAATAGAAGAAAATGGAATTGTAAAAACGGAAAAAACGTTTATTTACGAATAAAGGTTTTAAACTTAGACCATTCAATTTAAAAGTGGAGCTTTGTTGGGTATATCTCAACAGGTTCCATTTTTTTTGCAGTTTATTTTCAATTGAATTTAGATATAAATGCAAAAACAAAATTGTATAATTGATTGTAGCAGACAAATGATTAAATTTGCAACTTATTCAAGACTATGTTAGAAAAAGAAGTTATAAATTTTGAGAGAACAGTAATCGTTGGTATTGTTACTCAGAATCAAAGTGAAGAAAAGCTAAATGAATATTTAGACGAATTGGAGTTTCTAACTTTTACCGCTGGCGGTGAAGTTATTAAACGCTTTTCGCAGAAAATGGAACGCCCTAATCCGAAGACTTTTGTTGGAACGGGGAAAATTGACGAAATCAATCTGTTTGTAGTAGAAAACAAAATATCGACTGTAATTTTTGATGATGAATTAACGCCATCACAGCAAAAAAACATTTCAAGAATTATTGACTGCAAAATTCTAGATAGAACCAACTTGATTCTGGACATTTTTGCACAAAGAGCCGAAACTTCTTATGCAAGAACACAGGTAGAATTGGCACAATGCCAATATTTACTACCAAGGCTTTCTGGTTTATGGACGCACCTTGAGCGTCAAAAAGGGGGTATCGGTATGCGTGGACCTGGAGAAACAGAGATTGAGACCGATAGACGTATTGTACGTGACAGAATTTCGTTGCTGAAAGATAAAATCAAAATAATTGATAAGCAAATGAGTATTCAACGAAGCAACCGTGGCGCTATGGTTCGTGTGGCTTTGGTTGGATATACGAATGTTGGAAAATCGACTTTGATGAATGCCATCGGAAAAAGTGATGTTTTTGTAGAGAACAAATTGTTTGCAACTTTAGATACAACAGTTCGAAAAGTAGTAATTAAAAATCTTCCTTTTTTGCTTTCAGATACGGTTGGATTTATTAGAAAATTGCCGACACAATTGGTTGATTCGTTTAAAAGTACATTAGATGAGGTTCGCGAAGCAGATTTGCTTTTGCATGTGGTAGATATTTCACATCCCGATTTTGAAGATCATATTGAGTCAGTAAACAAAACTTTGCAGGAAATAAAGAGCAACGATAAACCCACCATTATGGTTTTTAATAAAATCGATGCTTATAAATATCTTACCATTGATGAAGATGATTTAATTACAGAAAGAACCAGAAAACATTGGTCGCTTGACGAATGGAAACAAACTTGGATGAGTAATGTTGGAGAAGATAATGCATTGTTTATTTCGGCTAGAAACAAAGAAAATTTTGAAGAGTTTAGAGAAGTAGTTTATGAAGCGGTTCGCCAGATTCATATAACACGTTTTCCTTACAATAAATTTTTGTATCCAGATTATAAGGATGCTGTGGAAAAGGAAGAAGAATAAGATTTTAGATCAAATTTCCAAATTAGAAAATTCCAAATTCCAATTTTACATATTGTGAATTTATGTAATTATAATTAATTGCCTCTAGATTTATCTGGAGGTTTTTAGTTAAATAGGAAAAGGCTTTAGCCAAACTACTGAAGTTTGGGCTAAAGCCTTTTATTTTTATTGTTTCTTCCAAAGATAAATCTAGATAAAGCTTTGTGAACTTTGCATTTTTAAGCTAGCCTTTATAAAAAACTTTGCGCCCTTTGCGTTAAAATTTTTTAGTTTTTTTAAATTAAAATCCGAAATTAATTCCTAAACCAAATACTTCTCTGGTTTGGAAACCTTGAAAGGCATTGTCGTCATAAATGGCTTGAAACGATAAATTTGCCGATAGAAATTTATTTACTTTCATGACAATATTTAGAGAGTAGTCGATGTCGACATTTTGAGGATCTTCAAGATAGTTTGAATAAAGGTTTAGTGTATTTTCTGCAGTAACGTTGGTCATAATGGCAAGTTTGTAATATACAGAAGCATAGAAACCTAGTTCATAACGCATGCTTTTATTGGCATCTACGCCAAAATAGTCACCATCTACATAATCAATTCCAGAGGTGTAAGCATTATCTACAAAAGTGAATTTTGAGGTTAACGGAGCAAAGTTGAGTTTTAAATTGTCATCTTTCGTCCAATAAATACCGGGACCTGTGGTTAGGTAACCTGGCGACATGAATTTGGTGTTTTCGGTTCTAATTTCCTTACCATTTTCATCTTGGCCGTAAATATAACCAGTTGTAAATTGGGTTCTGAAATTTAGGAAATAAGAATAGTACCATTCTCCAAAAGCTCTTTTCCCAACTATAGAATTGAATTCGAGTCTGTCATCTGTCTTCTTTTCAAAATCAGCATTTTTGGTTTGCAGTAAACCGTAAGAGGCTAAAAGTTTGTTGTCCCAAGTGATGTCATCTTTTTTGTAATTGAAATCGTAATTGATTCCCAATGTTCCAGAAAAGCTGTCTTCACCTCCAGCAATCCAGTTATTAAAGCTGGACTGGTTTAATAAAAGCGAGACAATTCCTTTTGTTTTCCAGCCTTCTCCTTCTATAGTATCGTTAATTTTTTTTACTGCTTTTTCAGTGTTTTTAATTAACTCTTTTTCTGAATTTTGGGCTTGTACAAATGTGAAGTTTACTAAAATGAAAAGTAATAAAGTTAGCTTTCTCATGGTTTTTAGTTTAGAGTGTATAACCAAATATACTAAAAACCAATGGAAAGTTAAGGAATACGATGAGTTATTGCAGGTTATTTCTTAGATTCTTTATACAAAGGCACGGCAGAACAGGCTTCGCCGTACATAATACTTCTAGCAAAAGGCTGCAAATAGGTTGTAGCTAAAATATAGGCTCTCATAGGAACTGGTTTTCTAGAACAGCCTTTCACAATAACAGGTTTGCTTTGGTAAACAGAATAATCGATTTTGCTTAAGATTTCTTCGTAAAGGCTTGAGTCAAGATCTTCAATACTTCCGTTTACTACTTTTTTAGCAAATGGCGCTAAATGAACACTTACTAAGATTAAAGCCCAAGCCGGAATTATAGCATCTGTACTGCAATATACGGCCACATATTGATCCTGATATTGAGACCAATCATGATTTTTAAGATGCTCTCTAAAGTCTTTTTCTTTTAATAAAAAACCTTCCAAAAGCCATTGCGAAATGTCAATCTGCACACGAAATCCTTTTGGATAATAATCTTCCAAATCGAATACTTCTAATGCGCTGTTGGCAACTTTGTTGATGATTTCTTCCATGATTTTATAGTAGGCAGTGTTCAGTTTTTTAGTAATCAGTATTTCTGAATACTAAAAAACTGAACACTGAACACTTTTTATTAAAGCATTCCTAATTCTAATTTTGCTTCTTCGCTCATTAAATCTTTGCTCCAAGGCGGATCAAAAGTAATTTCAACATCTACATCTTTGATGTTTTCGATTGTTTTTACCTTTTCTTCAACTTCTCTTGGAAGACTTTCTGCAACTGGGCAGTTTGGTGAAGTTAATGTCATTAAGATTTTTACTTCGTAATCGGTGTTTACCATTACATCGTAAATTAATCCTAATTCGTAAATATCTACAGGAATCTCAGGATCGTAAATACCTTTTAAAACTCTTACGATTGATTCTCCTAATTCGTTTGTGTCTATTTCTTGTTCCATTTTATTTTTTGTTTTTTTACCATATAAGTTATATAAGTTCATTTAAATTACTTTGTGTTTTCCAAAGATCATTTAAGGATAATCTTAAATTTTCTTATATGCACTTATATGGTTAAATTTTTATTTTTTTAATCTTCGAGTAAGCGATATCGTCCGTTTACATATGTTTTTTGACCTTCATGATAAATATTTGTAATATTGAAATTTATCATTAATCCTATTGGAGACTCTAAAAGTTTCATATAAGACATTAATTTTGCAATATGTATTGGAATAATTTGGTCCACCGCTTTCAATTCTACAACCAAACAGTTTTCTATAAACAAATCACTTCTTAAATCTGATTCTAGTTCCAAACCTTTATATTCAACAGGAATCTTCAGTTCGGATTGAAATTTAATTCCTCTTAAAGTTAATTCTTTTATCATGCACTGATGATAAATACTTTCTAAAAGTCCTGCGCCAATTCTTTTATGAACTTCAATTGCTGCTCCATTAACTTGATAAATTAAATCAGTCAAATATTTCTTTGTAATCATTACTTTTTTTAGCAATATTACAAATAAAAAGAAAGATAAAACTTACTTTTTTGTTGCGGACATATAAGTGATATAAGAAATTTTTAAGTTATGCTTTTAAATGAACTTATATGGCTTATATGGTTTAATTTTTTCAATTTTTGTTTTTTGCATCAAAAGCCAAAGCGTACATTTTGATGTTTTTGATCATCGATACCAAGCCGTTTGCTCTTGTTGCCGATAAATGTTCTTTTAAACCGATTTCGTCAATAAAATCTGTGTCGGCTTCTAGAATATCCTTAGCTTTTTGGTTGGAGAAAGCGCGAATTAAAATCGCAATAATTCCTTTTGTCAAAATCGCATCACTGTCGGCAGTAAAAACTATGTTTCCATCTTTTTCTTCACCTTGCAACCAAACTTTAGACTGACAGCCTTTGATTAGATTCTCGTCGGTTTTGTATTCTTCTTTAATTAACGGAAGACTTTTTCCCAGTTCGATGATGTATTCATAACGCTGCATCCAATCGTCGAACATTGAAAATTCGTCTATTATTTCGTTTTGAATTTCTTTTATCGTCATAATTATTCTTTAGAAAAATCAACTAATAAATTTACTAGTTTTTCGATTTCTTTTGGAGGGAAACCATTGTCAAAACCTTGAGTTTCATATGTTTTTCCGTCTTTTATTATTTTTAAATTGCCAATTGCGGCACCATCATAAGTACGTTTGTCAGTTGGAGCTTTCAAAGAAGAAAGACCTTCTAAATTAACTTTTGAATAAGCAGAAACAATTTCGTTCCATTTTGCGTCATCAATATTGCTTTTTACAGCTTCACCGTTACGCTCTTTTGTAACAGAAACTGTTTTGTTTTCTACGGTTATCACTTTGTAATAACCTCTTGAAAGTGCAGAATATTCAATTTGAGTTGATGCCATATCTGCTTTTTTTTGACTGCAGCATCCGCCTGCGATAAAAACAGTTAAAAGTAATAATGATAGTATTCGCATAAGTTTATTTTTTAGCATAACATGGTTTGTGCTTTTTTCACAGCATCAACCATTAAATCAATTTCTTCTTTGGTATTGTAGAAAGAAAACGAAGCACGAATCGTTCCCGGAATGCAGAAGAAGTTCATGATTGGCTGAGCGCAATGATGCCCTGTTCTAACAGCAATTCCCAATTTATCTATAATAGAACCAACGTCATAAGGGTGAATTCCATCAATATTAAACGAAACTACAGAAGCTTTATTTTTTGTATTTCCGTAAATTCTAATGCCTTCAATTTCGTTAAGACGTTTTGTAGCATGTTCTAATAATTCATTTTCGTATTCATGAATTTTATCAAAACCAATTTCGTTCAAATAATCAATTGCCGTTCCTAAAACAATTCCGCCAGCAATATTTGGCGTTCCCGCTTCAAACTTATGAGGAAGATCTGCATAAGTTGTTTTTTCGAAAGTCACTTCTTTGATCATTTCGCCACCACCCTGATAAGGAGGAAGTTTGTTTAACCAATCTTCTTTTCCGTATAAAATTCCAGTTCCCGTTGGACCGCACATTTTATGACCCGAAAAAGCATAGAAATCACAATCTAATTCCTGAACGTCTGGTTTTAAATGCGGAACAGCCTGTGCACCGTCAATTAAAACAGCAGAACCAACAGCGTGCGCTTTATCAATAATATATTTTATTGGATTGATTACACCCAATGCATTTGAAATATGATTTACGGTTACGATTTTTGTTTTTTCAGAAAGTAAAGCATCAAATTCTGAAATAATTAATTCTCCGTTTTGATCAATTGGAATTACTCTTAAAACAGCACCTGTTTTTTCGCATAACATTTGCCAAGGCACAATGTTACTGTGATGTTCTAATGAAGAAACCACCACTTCATCGCCTGGTTTTAAAATAGAAGCAAAACCGTTTGCAACTAAGTTAATTCCGTGTGTTGTTCCCGAAGTAAAAAGCACTTCATGAGCATGTTTTGCATTGATATGATCTTTCACTTTTCCGCGTGAAATCTCATAAGCGTCAGTCGCTAACTGGCTCAAAGTGTGAACGCCACGGTGAATGTTGGCATTGATTTCGTTATAATATTTTACTTCCGCATCAATTACAACTTGTGGTTTTTGCGAAGTAGCTCCGTTGTCGAAATATACTAAAGGTTTTCCATTAACTTTTTGAGAAAGAATAGGAAAATCGGCTCTTATTTTTTGGATATCTAACATATTCTTATTTAGAAAAAATCTATTTACAAAAGTACTAAAACTAAATTTGTTTATACAGGAATTCTATAATTTCCTTTTATGGTGCCATCGATTGGAGAGCTAAATGTAGATTCCGTAAAAATCAAATCCCTTTTCTGAATTATCTGAAACAGAATTATAATTTGAGTTCTAAAAACGTGAACATAAATTATTTATATTGCATTAAAAATAAACTAATCATCATGAAAAAATTTCTCAAAGTACTTTTGCTTGCAGTAGTTCTTGCATTTTTGTATTTCGGATTTACAACTTATCCGAAGCTGGATTTAATTTCTGGTTTCTCGGCCAAAAGTGTTGCTTCTGGCCATTTTATAGATAATCGTCCGTTGGATCTGATTCAGAAAACAGACAATGATATCGATATGATTGATCTGGCAAAAAACTCAATTGATGATGCAGGGAAATTTGCCATTTCGTCTGTTTATGGATTGAAAGAGCGAAAAGCAATTTACCGTGAAGGATTAGGAGCGACTTTGATTAATGATAATTTTGATATTTCGAAACCGTATTTACTTCCAAAAAGAACCAAATTAGAAAACAATCTTCCTTTTCCGTACGGAAATAACGAACCAAAAGATACTGCTTTTTCGAATGTTGATTATTCCAAATTAAAAAAAGCGGTTGATAATGCTTTCGATAAAACGGGAGGAAGAATTAAAAGAACGCGTGCCGTTGTAGTTTTATATAAAGACAAACTGATTGCCGAAAAATACGATACTGGATTTAATAAAGACAGTAAAATTTTAGGTTGGTCTATGACAAAAAGTATCACAAGTTCTGCTTTTGGGGTTTTGGCAAAACAAGGTAAAATTGATATTTATAAACCAGCTCCAGTCGAAGAATGGAAAAATGATGAACGTAAAAATATTACGTTGAATGATTTGCTTCACATGAATTCTGGTTTAGAATGGGAAGAAAATTACAGCACAATCTGTGATGCTACAAAAATGCTTTTTCAAGCGGAAGATATGGGGAAAGTGCAATTAGAAAAACCGGCACAATTTAAACCCAACACGCATTGGAATTATTCTTCTGGAACTACCAATTTATTATCGCTGATTTTAAGACAACAATTTAAAACGCAGCAAGAATATCTTGATTTTTGGTACAGCGCCGTAATCGACAAAATCGGAATGAACTCAATGATTGTAGAGCAGGATATGTCGGGAACTTTTGTTGGTTCGTCTTACGGATGGGCAACACCGCGTGACTGGTCAAAATTTGGATTATTATATCTTCATAAAGGAAACTGGAACGGCGAACAAATCTTAGACGAAAGTTGGGTAAAATACACTGCAACTCCAACCAATACTTCTGAAGGAAAATATGGCGCTCAGTTCTGGTTAAACGCTGGAGGAAAATTTCCAGATGTTCCTCGTGACATGTTTTATTGCAGTGGTTATCAAGGACAAATGGTGGCTATTATTCCGTCTCTCGATATGGTGATTGTGAGAATGGGAGTGAGAGAAGAAGAACCAGGATTTGATTTTAATGGATTTTTGAAGGATGTTATAGATAGTTTGAAGAAATAAATAAAAGATATGATAGATGAAATTAAAAAGTCAATTAATTCAATTTTTGAAGAAAGAGTTTCTAGCCCTTTTTATGGAACATTGATCACTTCTTGGCTAATTTGGAATTGGAAAATAGTCTATTTAACTTTTTTTGTTGATCAAGATAAGCTGAAAGGTACTAAGATAGATTTCATAATGAATAACTATAATGATATATGGGATCTAATTTATTTTCCATTAATTTCAACAGTTATTTTATTGACGGTTATTCCATTTTTGACAAATGGCGCATATTGGCTAGATTTGAAATTTACGACGTGGAGAATTAATCAGAAAAATGATATCGAAGGAAAAAAACTTTTGACTTTGGAACAGTCGATAAAACTTCGTTCAGATTTACGAGAATTAGAAGAGAATTTTGAAAAACTGTTGGAAAGAAAAAATGGAGAAATTCAGTTATTACAGAATCAATTGAATGAATTAAATAATTCAAAAACAAAGCAAGATATTATTGATTTTAATGGAGAAGAAACAGCTTCAGGCGATTATAAGGCGTTGATTGAGAAAAATTTAATTGAAGATTTTGTAAAGTGCTACAAGGTTTTTTACAATGGAGCTTCACCATTTCCTGAAGATATTGCTGAAGAAAAAAGAGAATTCTTTATTGTTAATGGTTATTTTAGAAGTAGTGGTTCTAAATATTTTGTTATTACGGAAAAAGCAAGAAATATATATGCAGAAATATTTAATAGAAATTACGTAGTAAATTAATTGATAAAAAAAAGCTTTCCAAATTGAGGAAAGCTTTTCTTTTTTACAAATCAAATCCTAAATTCACGCCCAATTTCATGGCAATGATTTTAGTAATTCTTTGTTTTAATTCTGGTATTTTGATGCTTTCGATAACGGCATTTGAGAATGCGTACATCAATAAAGCTTTAGCTTCTTTTTTCGGGATTCCGCGAGACTGCATATAGAACATTGCTGTTTCATCAAGCTGTCCAACAGTACATCCGTGAGAACATTTTACGTCGTCGGCAAAAATCTCTAACTGTGGTTTTGCGTTGATCGTTGCTTTGTCGCTCAATAAAATGTTGTTGCTTTTTTGGAAAGCATTTGTTTTTTGAGCTTCCTTTTCTACCAAAACTTTCCCGTTGAAAACTCCAGTCGAACGATCAGAGAATATTCCTTTGTAATCTTGGAAACTTTCACAGTTTGGCTGTGCGTGGTTTACCAATGTATAATGGTCAACATGTTGTTTGTCATTTAAGATCGAAATTCCGTTAAGCGTACTTGTTAATCTTTCTCCGAAATGGTAGAAGTTTAAGTTGTTACGGGTAAGATTTCCTCCAAATGAGAAAGTATGAACAGAAGCATGGCTTTCCTGTTGTTGAGAAACGTAAGTATTGTCGATTAAATTCGCTTCGCTGTTATCGTTTTGAATTTTGTAATAATCAACAATAGCACGTTTTTGAGCGAAAATTTCCGTGACAGAATTTGTTAAAACCGGATTTTCATTCAAACTTTGGTGGCGCTCAATAATTTGAACATGTGAATTTTCACCCACAATAACCAAATTTCTAGGCTGTACCATTAAAGCAGCTTCATTTCCAGTTGAAAAATACATAATCTCAATTGGTTTATCAGCGACTTTCTTTTTTGGAATATTGATAAAAGCACCTTCAATCGCAAAAGCAGTATTCAATGAAGTCAAACTGTCATCTTTGCTTGCAATTTGATTAAAGTAGGTATCAATAACCATTTTATATTTTGGTTTGGTCAATGCTGAAGACATTAAACAAACATCGATTCCGTCATGTGTTGTAGAAGACAAATGCGAACTGAAAACACCATCAATAAAAACTAATTTATAAGTGTCAATTTCGTGTAAAAAGTATTTTTTTACCTGATTAAATTCGATTGCATTTTCCTGCTTAGGAAAAACCGTAAAGTCATTTTTTAAGATGGCGTTTAACGATGTATATTTCCAAGCTTCTTCTTTTTTGGTTGGGAAACCTTTATTTTCAAAGTTTTTTATAGCCGTTGTACGTATGTCATGCAAATCTGAATGCACATCTACACGCTCTTCAAAAGCCATAAAAGACGATACTAATTTTTCTTTTAAATCCATTTTCTTAGTTATGAGTTATGAGTTATAAGTTATGAGTTTTGCAAACTGTAAACTATAACTGTAAACTAGTTCTCTGCTTTGATCCAGTCGTATCCTTTTTCTTCTAATTCGTAAGCCAATTCTTTTCCACCAGATTTTACGATTCTTCCATTATATAATACGTGAACGAAATCAGGAACGATATAATCTAACAAACGTTGGTAGTGCGTAATAACGATAATAGCGTTTTTGTCGCTTTTTAATTTGTTTACGCCATTTGCAACAATTCTTAAAGCATCGATATCAAGACCAGAATCGGTTTCGTCAAGAATAGCCAATTTTGGCTCTAACATTGCCATTTGGAAAATCTCGTTTCTCTTTTTCTCTCCTCCAGAAAAACCTTCGTTAAGAGAACGAGATAAAAATTTACGATCGATTTCTAACAATTCAGATTTCTCACGAATCACTTTCAACATTTCGTTAGCTGGCATTTCTTCCTGTCCGTTTGCTTTACGAGTTTCGTTAATCGCTGTTTTCATAAAGTTAGTTACGCTAACTCCAGGAATTTCTACTGGATACTGAAACGAAAGGAAAACACCTTTGTGCGCTCTTTCTTCTGGAGCCAAATCAGCAAGATCTTCTCCGTCAAGAATTACCTCTCCGTCTGTAACTTCGTAGTTTTCGTTTCCTGCAATAACAGCAGAAAGTGTACTTTTTCCAGAACCGTTTGGTCCCATGATAGCGTGAACTTCTCCCGCTTTAACTTCAATATTGATTCCTTTAAGGATTTCTTTATCACCAATCGCGGCGTGAAGGTTTTTTATACTTAACATTTGTATTTATTTTATTCGTAATGTCCTTTCATCGAAAGGATATCTAATATTTCAATTGTTTCTTCTTCGGTAACTCTGTAAATTAATCTGTGCTCTTGATTTATTCTTCTGGACCATTTTCCTGAAAGCTGATATTTCAAAGGTTCTGGTTTTCCAATTCCTTCATAAGGATGAAGTAAAATGTCTTCAATCAAGGCTGTAATCTTATTCATGACCGCTTTATTTCCAGATTTTTTCCAATATTCTCTGTCTTTTTGAGCTTTTTCAGAATAAATTACTTCCACAAATCTTCTGTTTTTATTTTAATTCCTTTCCCGTCTTTTATGCTCTTTTCAGCGTCTAAAATTTCTTTTACAAATTCGGGATTATATGGTTTTTCTACTTCTTCAACAATTTCGAAACCAAGAGATTTTGCGAGTGATTTAAAAATCGGAAAATCTTTCTTATTTACATTTTTTAAAAGTATATCCATAATGTTTTGTTTTTATTAACCTACAGAACCTTCAAGAGAAATCTCTAATAATTTCTGAGCTTCAACTGCAAATTCCATTGGAAGTTTGTTCAAGACATCTTTACTGAAACCGTTTACAATTAAGGCAATCGCTTTTTCAGTCGGGATACCTCTTTGGTTGCAATAGAAAACTTGATCTTCTCCAATTTTACTTGTTGTTGCTTCGTGCTCAATTTTAGCTGATGGATTTTTACTTTCGATATAAGGGAAAGTATGCGCTCCACAGTTATTACCCATTAAAAGAGAATCACATTGAGAAAAGTTTCTTGCATTTTCTGCTCTTGGAGAAATTTGCACTAAACCACGGTAGCTGTTTTGTGATTTTCCAGCCGAAATACCTTTAGAAATAATAGTCGATTTAGTGTTTTTTCCTAAATGGATCATTTTTGTTCCAGTATCAGCTTGTTGGAAGTTATTAGTAACAGCAATTGAATAAAATTCTCCTACTGAATTATCTCCTTTAAGTACGCAAGAAGGATATTTCCAAGTTACAGCAGAACCTGTTTCAACTTGTGTCCAAGAAATTTTAGCGTTTGTTTCGCATAAACCTCTTTTAGTTACAAAATTGAAAACTCCACCTTTTCCTTCTTTGTTTCCTGGAAACCAGTTTTGAACGGTAGAATATTTAATTTCAGCATCATCCAAAGCGATTAATTCAACTACAGCAGCGTGTAATTGGTTTTCGTCACGACTTGGAGCTGTACATCCTTCAAGGTAAGAAACGTAGCTTCCTTCATCAGCAATAACCAAAGTTCTTTCGAATTGTCCAGTTCCTGCTTGATTGATTCTGAAATATGTTGAAAGCTCCATCGGGCATTTCACGCCTTTTGGAATGTAGCAGAAACTTCCGTCAGAGAAAACAGCTGAGTTTAAAGCAGCGTAGAAGTTATCTTTCTGAGGAACAACTGTACCTAAATATTTTTTAACTAATTCTGGATGCTCTTTGATAGCCTCAGAAATCGGACAGAAAATAATTCCTTTTTCTGCCAAAGTTTTCTTGAAAGTTGTAGCTACAGAAACTGAGTCGACTACAATATCCATTGCGATATTGTTCATCTTTTTTTGTTCGTCTACAGAGATTCCCAATTTTTTGTACATTTCTAATAATTCTGGATCAACATCATCCAAAGTTTTATTAGGATCTACTTGTTTTGGAGCAGAATAATACGAAATAGCCTGAAAATCTGGTTTTTCGTATTGAACATTTGCCCATTCTGGTTCGATCATTTCCTTCCATGCGCGGAAAGCTTCAATACGCCAGTCGGTCATCCACTCTGGCTCTTCTTTTTTAAGAGAAATAGCTCTAACGATATCTTCGTTTAAGCCCACAGGAAATGTTTCAGACTCTATATTGGTATAAAATCCGTATTCGTATTCTTTAGTTTCCAGTTCGATTTTTAAATCGTCTTCGGTGTATTTGCTCATTATTTTATTTAATATCAAGTAAAAATTAAATTTCTACTTTACGATTTTTTTAGCTTTAATTATAGTGAGAATGACTCTCCGCAACCACAAGTTCTGCTTGCATTTGGATTATTGAAAACAAACCCTTTTCCGTTTAATCCGCCCGAAAATTCAAGAATTGTTCCGGCTAAATAAAGAAATGATTTTTTTTCAACTGCAATTTGTATGTCGTTATCTACGAAAATTTTGTCATCATCACCCTTAGTTTTGTCAAATTTTAAATCATAAGACAAACCAGAGCATCCGCCGCTTTTTACACCTACTCTAACATAGTCGTGTGCAGCGTCAAAACCATCATCTGTCATTAAGTCGATGATTTTCTTTTTGGCTGTATCAGAAACTTTTATCATTGTTTTTTAGTATTTATCTTTTCAACATTCCTTTAATTAATCTTTAAAAAGTAATTAAATTAGTACATTTTAAAGTGCTGTATGTCAATGCAGAAATGAAATTATCTGCAAAGATACGACTTAAAAACCTTTTTCCATAGCGGTTCACATTATTATAACAAATGAGAAAATAGATATTACTTATTTTGTTAAATAGACCTTGGAAACAGCTCCGATTAAAAAAACTTCTTTTTTTAGAATTAAAGCTGCAAATATCGTTCGTAAATGTTAAAAAACAAGTATTTCTACTGATTATAGTCGTTTTTTATTCAATATTTTTGCAGAAAAATTATAAGTAATTATGAATAAACAAAATGAAATTAAGTGGTTTAAGCCCTTGTTTGCTTTAATTTTTGTTTTAGGAATAGGTGCTGTAGCTTTAGTTTTTAGTAATGAGAATGATGCGATTGAAAGTGAAGCTGGAAATAAAAGTATAGTAAATACAATTTCATCTGAAAGTAGAGAAACAAGCGAACAAAAAGATATTTTAGATTCTTTGAATGTATTGAAAGAAGCGTATGATCAGGCTATTTTAGAAAAAACAGCTTTGTCTAAAGAATTAGAATTGGAGCGCAGAAATGTAGAAAGTTTAATGGAAATCATTAAAGTTTCACAAAATCCGTCTGCAGATCAAATTCGAATTTATAGAAATCAGCTTTTTGGTCTGAAATCTTCATTGGAAAGTAAAGTGACGGAGATTAAAAAATTGAAATCGCAGAATAAAAATTTATTGACAGAAATTGAAAGTCAGAACGTGGTCATGTATCAGCAAAAGGCAGAAAATGATACTTTGATTTCTAAACAAAAGAAATTAGAATCGACTTTAAAAGATGCTTCAAGGCTTTATTTGAGCAATTTTAAAGCTGTTGCGCTTCGCGAAAAAAGCTCAGGAGCAGAATTTGAAACTACAAAGGCAAAGAATACCAAAAAGCTTAAAATTAGTTTTACAGTCAACGGAAATGCGGTTGCAAAAACAGGAAGACGAGTTTTTTATGTTCAGGTTTTGGATCAGAAAAACACGGTTTTAGGAGACAATAGATTGATTGAATTTGGGAATGATAAAGCGCTGGTTTATAGTTTTATTGTTAGCGCCGATTTTCAAGGAAAATCGTTAAATGCTTACGGAATTCTAAATGCAGATCAGTTTAAGAAAGGAACTTACTTTGTGAATTATTTTGATAAGCAGGAAATAATGGGCAGCACTTCTGTCACATTAGAATAATCAGAACGTTTTTAACCTTTAATTTTTAGCAAAAGGAGATTGAATTTTCTAGCTTTGTTGTTTTAGAAAATCATTCTCATGAAACTTTACCCAATAGAATCTGGAAATTTTAAGTTAGACGGAGGCGCTATGTTTGGCGTTGTTCCGAAAACGATTTGGAACAAAACCAATCCTGCCGATGCTAATAATTTAATCGATATTGCTGCACGCTGTTTATTAATTGAAGATGGAAATCGTCTTATTTTGATTGACACGGGAATGGGCGATAAACAATCAGAAAAATTCTTTGGCTATTATTCGCTTTGGGGTTCGCATTCGTTAGATAAATCTTTGGCGAAATATGGTTTTAACCGAGATGATATCACAGATGTTTTTATGACGCATCTTCATTTTGACCATTGCGGCGGAAGCGTTCAGTGGAATTCAGATAAAACGGGTTACGAGCCCGCGTTTAAAAATGCTAAATTCTGGACAAATGAAAATCATTGGGAATGGGCAACAAAACCAAATGCACGAGAAAAAGCTTCTTTCTTAGCAGAAAATATATTGCCAATGCAGGAAAGCGGACAACTAAATTTTATAGAAAGACCTGAATCTGTTTTTGGTTTCTCAAAAGAACTAGGTTTTGATATTTATTACGTTGACGGGCATACGGAAAAACAAATGATTCCGTACATCAAATATCAAGATAAAACAATTGTATTTTGTGCCGATTTGCTGGCTACAGCTGGACATATTCCGCTTCCGTATGTTATGGGCTACGATACAAGGCCATTGTTGACTATGCCTGAGAAATCTAAATTTTTGAATGTAGCAGCAGATCAGAATCATTATTTGTTTCTAGAACACGATGCGCACAATCAGATTATAACGGTCGAACATACCGAAAAAGGCGTTCGATTGAAGGATGTTTTTACTTGCAAAGAGATTCTTTAATCATAATACTCAAAATATAAAAAATCCCATTTTCATTCAGTTGAAAATGGGATTTTTTGGTTATTGAATGATGATTATTCTACTATAACTTTTTTAGCAGAAGCGGCATCTCCGTTAATTAAATAAACGTAATAAACTCCTTTAGGCAAGCCAGACAAATCGATCGTATTATCTGTGTTTGCATTATTTAAAATGAAAGATTTTACTAATTGTCCTAACGAATTGTAAACTGTTGCTTTGTCTAAAGAAATATTAGTGATGTTTACCACTCCTTTCGTTGGGTTTGGATAAACTACAGTTTGATTAAGAGTAGATTCATCCACACCTAGACTTTTACAAGTATTAGAATAAGAAGTAGTCGATTCTTTGATGTTTGACCAATTTGCATTTGAATAATTCTCATCATCAACTTGTATACAGCTTAGAGAGGTAAGCCCTAAGAAACTAGTGTAAACCCCTGCAGCAGCTTGTCTTGTTGTTGGAGAAGACAATACAAAATTTCTATTATTGCCGTTTCGAAGATTTAAATAAACCAAAGGATTATTCACTACGTATACAATTGTTAGCTTAGTATTTTTAGATAAATCTAATGTTGTAAGCTGATTTGAAGAAGCATCAAGTGTTTCTAAAAGTAAATTGTTACTTACGTCTAGAGAGGTAATTTGGTTATTACTTATGTTTAAGGTTGTCAATGAAGTAAAGTATTCAATTCCTGTTAGATCTTTGATATTGCTATTTGAAAGGTCTATGCTTGTTATCGAACTTGCATCTGCAATTGTGATTTTTCCATTAAGACCATCAGTATCGATTCCTAGATCAATTAACTTTTGCTCAAAATTAGTGTCTGGAAGTGCTACGTATTCTGGTGTACAGGTAGTATTGTAAGTTGCCCAGGAATCTTTAGCGTTCATCCAGTTTTTATTTGAATAAGCCACATCATCAACTTGAATACAGGTTAAATTCGGGTTGTTTTTTAGATTATCAACCATAGTTGTATTGACAAAATTGATATTGTTTCCATTTTTTAAATTAAGACTAATTAATTGATTGTAAGCGCATTTTATATAATCTAAAGAAGTGTTTTTTGAAATATCAAGAGTCGTTAATAGATTAGAATTACAATTCAAACCACTTAATAAAGGATTATTAGAAGTATCTAAATGTGTAATTTTATTAGAATCACATTCAATTCTGACCAGATTAGTATTTGTCGAAGTATTTAAAGCTGTTAGTTTATTACTGTTACACTGTAAGCCACTCAGTAAAGTATTCTTAGAGATATCTAATTCTGTTAATTGATTATGATCACAAAGTAAAGTTTCAAGAGCTGTATTATGAGAAAGATCAAGGGTAGTTAATAAATTAGAACTACAGTTTAAGTTCCGTAAAGCAGTATTTTTTGAAATGTTTAAATCGGTTATCTTACTTCCTGGAAAATACAAAAATTCTAAAGCTGTATTTTTAGAAACATCTATAGTGGTTATTTGGTTGTCGTAAAAATAGAGACTTCTTAAAGCCGTATTTTTAGAAACATCTAAATCTGTTAACTTATTATTACCCAGAGATAAACTTTCTAAATTAATATTGTTAGAAACATCAATGCTAGTAACTTGATTATCATCGCAATGAAGGGTTTCTAGAGAGATGAAATCTTGAATTCCAGACAAACTGCTAATAGATTGTGGAGTAATAAACAATTCAGTTAAAGAAGATACTTTTGAGGTAAGAACTTTTCCATCGGGAGATCCTGAATCAATTCCTTTGGTAATTAGAAATTTTTCAAAATTCAGATCGGGAATTAAAGTATATTTTTCACAGTATATATTAAAGTTTGCAATAGGATCTTTTTTAGTAGACCAGTTTGCATTGGCATAAGCCACATCATCGACCTGTATACAATTTAAATTTGGATTTTGTATAAAACTCACATCAGTGAGTAGTGTATTTGACCCATTTTTAATATTTAAATAAGTTAGTTTGTTATTCTGGCAGTGTAAACGGGTTAATGCCTTATTTTTGGAAACATCTAAAGTTGTAAGTTGTCCATTTCCACAAAACAATTCCTTAAGCCCTGTATTAGCAGAAATATCAAGAGTTGAAATATTGGTGTCCTCACACAGTAGAGAATTTAGTTTAACATTCTTAGAAATGTTCAGGTTACTTAATTGATTCGCTGAACAAGCTAAAGACGTTAGTTCTGGAAGCATGGAAACATCTATAGATGTCAGCTTATTGTGATAACAATTTAAATAAAATAAAGCTGTATTATTAGAAATATCAAGAGATGTCAGTTGATTGAATCCGCAATCTAAATATTGCAAAATTTTGTTCTGTGAAACATCTAAAGTTGCTAGTTTATTAGTATTACATCCAAACCAATATAAATGCAAATTCTTAGTTACATCTAAATTTGTTATTTGATTACCCGTACATAGCAATGATTGAAGTTCCACCATATTAGATACATCCAGGGTTGTAATATGATTATAAATACAATCTAATGAAGTTAAACCTGTATTTGCTGACACATCTAAGGTAGTTAAATCATTATATCTGCAATTTAATTCTTTCAGAAGTTTGTTATTGGAAATATTAAGGCTCAAAAGTTTGTTGTTTCCACAATTCAATTTATTCAACGAAGTAAAATCTTGAATTCCTGTTAAATCTGAAATTAAACTTGCCGAAACATCTAATGAAGTAAGTGATGAAATTTTAGAAGTCAACACTTTTCCATCCGCTACTCCAGAATCAATTCCTAATGCTATTAATTTGTTTTCAAAATTCACATCTGGAATGTAAGTGTATAGATTTGAAGTTACACAATCGGTATTAAAGTTTGCAATAGGATCTTTTTTAGTAGACCAGTTTGCATTAGAAAAAGTAGCATCATCAACTTGAATACAGCTTAGATTTGGATTGTTTTTAAGATTTAGATATAGTAATTGGAAGTTAATATTGTTTCCATTTTTCAAATTCAAACTCGTTAATTGATTGGAATTAGCATACAAACCAATTGCAGATGGATGCATACTTATATCCAAAGTTGTTAACTGATTTTTTGAACAGTTTATTAATTCTAAAGATTTGTTTTTGCTTACATCCAAATCTTTTAATTGATTAGACTGACAATATAGCTCTTTAAGAGCAGTTAGGTTAGAAACATCTAAAGCTTTAATCTGGTTTTCACGGCAATCCAGAAGAGTCAGAGCAGTATTATTGCTTACATCTAAACTGGTTAATTGACTAGTATTACATCCTAAAAATGTTAAAGCAGTATTTGAGCTTACATCTAAAGTAGTATATTGGTTTGAACCCGAATCTAATTTCGTTAAAGCTGTATTTATTTTAACATCTAAAGAAGTTAATTTATTTGAGTAACAAATTAATTCAGTCAAAGCAGTATTATTGCTTACATCTAAAGCGGCTATCTGGTTGTTATTACAATTTAAAACAATCAAAGCGGTATTTTTATTTACGTTTAACGCTTTCAGACTATTCTGGCTACAATTTAAATTGGTTAAAGATACAAAGTCTTGTATTCCTCTTAAATCTGCAATATTACTATTGCTAACGTCTAAGGATGTTACGGTATTAATATTAGACGTCGGGACTTTTCCATCAATTATACCAGAATCCAATCTCAAGTTAATCAATTTTTGCTCAAAATTCGGATCTGAAATTAAAGTATAAGAAGGTTGCTCACCAGGGGTATACAAAGCTAAAATTTCTTCTGGAGTCAAAACACGATTCCAGATGCCTATATCATCGATTTCTCCTTTAAAATACTCATTAGTTGTATCTCCTGAAATTCGTTTTCCTATTCTAAAAAGATTGTTTGTAGTATTTAAGGCAGCATTTTTTTCTGAAACAAATACACCATTTACATATAATGATAATTTGGCTCCGTTATAGGTAAGTGTAAAAAAATACCAGTCATTACTTAAATAATTAAAGTTGTTTACATAAAAATCATCGCCGATGGCATTTGGTCCGGTTGAAGTTTCAAGATAACCTTTCGAGTAAACAGTAAGTCCAAATCTTTGTAATCTTGATAACGCGCCATAATTAAAAATACATACATCTCCATTTTCACCTGGATTTGGAGTATTTGTTTTAAACCAGCCAGAAATTGTTCTTGCAGAATTATCTTGAGGAATATTGGCAATAGTAGCATCAATATAACTGCTGGCTCCATCAAAACTATAGGCGCTATTGCTATTTCCAAATCTATCAGTTGTTAAAACAGCACCTGTAACAGATCCATTTAATCTATTTCCGCTGGTGTCATTTGCATTTCCGCTAAAAGGGTAATACGCAATTAAGCCATTTGTTGGTATTTGATCTCCAACTATAGTTGTCTCAACGGTTACATCAATTACAGCTCTAGCACTCTCACAGCCAAAATCTGCTTGAGAAACATAATATTTGCTTGTTTTTAGTGGAGCAGATAAATCTAAAGGAATTCCTCCCGTATCAACATTAAAAAACTTAAGATTATTTCCGCCCACTCTTAAATTGGCAACAATTGCGGTATTATTGAATGTTTGAACAGCTGGGAGTGGCGTTGGTGGCGGCGTATAGCTTGGGTCAATGGTTGCAATCATTTGAACCGTACATCCATTGACATCTCTTACCATTATATTATAATTCCCTGCTGGTAAATTGCTAAAAATATTTGATTCTTGAAAAATTCCAGGCTCTAAAATGGAATATTGATAAGGTTTTGTTCCTCCAGAAGCATTAATTGTTATGTTTCCATTATTGCTTACATTGCTACAGTCGGCGTTTTGAACAACAACGGTAAAATTAAGAGACTCTATTGGTTGCGAAATGTCGAAACTTTTTGTGATTGATAATGAAGTAGCATCTGTTATTGTGCAAGTGTAAATTCCAGCTTTTAAGTCTGTAATAGACGCTGTTGTTTTTCCGTTAGACCATAAATAAGTATATGGAGCTGTTCCACCGTTAACTGATATTATAGATGCAGTCCCAGAATTATACCCAAAACAGGTTAGATTGGTTGAATTTGTTGTTACTGCTAATGTCCCTGGACAAGCCAAAAGTGTTGACACATTTTTATTAGCAAACGTGCCTTCTCCTAATTGTCCTTCAGCGTTTTGACCTGTAGTCCAAATAGAGTTGTTTGAATCTAGAACGACACTATGGAAATAACCAACAGTTACAGACTCATAATTGCTTGACGATCCTATTTGCACAGGAGCCATAATATTCGTATTTGCACCATTTCCTAATTCTCCGTCTAAATTGAATCCCCAACCCCACAGAGAGCCATTGGTTTTAATAGCAATAGTATGATTTCCACCACAATTAATAGTTTTCCAATCTGTAGAAGTTCCTATTCTTGTTGGAACATAGAAATCTGATCTGGAGCCACTACCTAAATTTCCATACGCGCTTTCTCCCCAGCCCCATAAGCTTCCATCTGTTTTTATAGCCATAGTATGGGCTACACCAGCGGAAATGGTTTTCCAATCGTTTGATGTTCCAATTTTCTTTGGAAGAAGGACGTCAGTAGTAGTGTTATCTCCTAATTTACCAGATGAATTTGATCCCCATGCCCATAGTGTTCCGTCTTTTTTAATAGCGACACTGTAGCCAGAACCTGTTTCAATTTTTTGCCAGTCATTAGCTGTGCCTATTTGAGTAGGAGTATTTTTATCGGTAGTGGTGCCATCACCTAGCTGTCCTTTATAATTGTTTCCCCAACCCCATAAAGTACCATCTGCTTTTAAAGCAATGCAAAAACCATCTGCTACAGAAATCGCTGTCCAGTCAGTTGCAGTTCCTATTTGAATAGGTGTACTGCTGTTTGTTCTTGTGCCGTCACAGAGTTGTCCGTAAAAGTTATCTCCCCAACCCCATAAAGTTCCATTTGTTTTTAATGCAACAGTAAAAGATTGTCCTGCCGACGCTGTTTTCCAATCGTTGTCTGTTCCTATTTTGGTAGGTACATTTGTTCTTGTAAAACTGCCAATACCTAATTGTCCTCTTCCATTACTTCCCCAAGACCAAATAGTACCATCTGTTGTTATGGCAACATTGTAATCAGTTCCAGAAGCTACTGATTTCCAGCATTGGGCATCTATTTGATTAAAAGAAAGAATTAAAATTAAAAGTAAAATTTTCCTCATAGAGTTAAATATTTGGGGTTAATTAATTGCGAGATGAATTTAAATTGAAAATGTGTCAAAAAACAGGATACAAGTAATTTTATTTTCATAGGTTCAGTTTTGGATTTAGTCAATGCAATTATACAATTTTAAAAAGATTTTTCTTTACGGAAAGACGTAATGCATACTGTAGAACCATCTACTAGAAAAAAATCCCATTTTCAACTGAATGAAAATGGGATTTTTTGGGTTTTAACTAATTGTAATTTTTAAGTCTAGTTGGTCTTGAATTTCCAAACCTGACCTATGGTTTCACCACCTTTATTGTCTTTTACAACAATTCTCCAGTAATATTGAGTAGTCGATTGAAGCGCAACTTCAAATGATTTTGAACTTGCATTCTCACTTACTTTTGCCGTTGGCGGATTTGCCGTTCCAAAATAAACGTCATAAGTAAGAATGTCAGCAGTATCAACATCAAAAGCATTCCACGATAAATTTGCAGATGCAGTGCCAACTGTTGCGTTTGATGTTGGAGCAATAAACTCTGGTGCAAAAGGTAAATGATTCACAACAGCTGTACCGGCAGTATAAAACTTAAAAGTAGACGAATAAGCACTAGCTAGTCCTTTAGCGTCTGTTGCTTTTACTCTCCAGTAATAAGCAGTGTTTTTCTCTAATGCCAAAGCACTTGTAGAAAGAGACGAATTGTCAAGGGTATTTATAATTTGAGCAAATCCGTTATCTTTTGCGATTTGGATTTGATATACAATAGCATCTTTTTGTTCATCAGTCGAAGCATTCCACTGAAAAGAAACATTGTTATCCAAGCATAATTTATTGTCTGCTGGAGTTGTTAACACAGGTACAGTAGGCGCAGTATTTGCTGCTGGAGGAGTAACTGGGTCGTCTCCGCCTCCGCTTCCACAGGCCGCAAATACTAAACAGATTATTGAAAGGTATATAGAATTCTTCATTTTTTAATTTTTTATGATTTTAATGTATTCCGGAGTTTCTAAATTGATTTTAGCAGCATAAATTCCTGAAGGTAATTTTTCAAGATTTAAAATAGCTTTTCCGCTTTCAATGTTATAAGTTCCTTGAGAAACTAATTGACCTCCAAAATTGTATAATTCAATTGCAACTTCAGTTTTAGTGCTTGGAATTTCGATTTCGATAATACCAGAAGTGGGGTTCGGGTAAGCTGCAAGAGTAGTTCCTAATTCATAAGAAGTAACTTTTTTAGCATACACACCTTCACAAGCTTTTGCAGTTGCTACTTCAACCAATCCAGCTTTATCCAAAGCAACGGTGAAATTAGCATCTGTTGTCTGGAATTGTTCTGTGCCATCAACAAATACTGTAAATGGAGCAGTTCCTTCCGTAATTTCAACTTCTACATTTTTAGCGCTTACATTAGATTTTCCTGTAATAGTTGCCCCTTTTTGAATAGTTACATTAAAAATTTGTTCGAAAATCATTTCTGGAATTGTAATCTTAATTTTATAAACTCCTGGAGTCAATGCGGCAACTTTTAAGCTGTTATTTGTAAAAGTGTAAGCTTTGTCGTTAATCGTCGCATTGTAGGCAAATGAAGCTTTTCCAACAATATTGATTTCACCATTGTTTTCTCCTAAACAAGATTCTCCTTTGGTTTCTACAGTAAAGTTGTTTGCTGGTAAATTGATTTCTCCCGTGCATTCGGTATTATAAGTTGCAAATGAATCTTTTTTATTTGACCAGTTTGCGTTGGCATAATCTACATCATCAACAAGAATACAATATAGTTTTAGATTGGATGCAAATGATAAATTAGCAGCATTCATTAAAGAATTTACGCCGTTTTTAAGATTTAAACTTGTCAATTGAGTGCTGAGTAGTTTAAGATTACGTAAAGCTTTATGATTTGAAAGATCTAATGTTGTTATTCCATTATAAGATAAATCTAGCGTAGTTAAAGCTGTGTTTTTAGAAATATCTATACTAGAAATTTTATTGTAGTAAGCTGATAAATTAGTTAAATATTGATTATTGCTCACATTTAAAGATGTTATAACATTAAAATCTACATTTAGTCTAGTAAGAGATGTATTTTTGCTTAAGTCTAAGGTTGTTAATTGATTTGATTGTGCAAGCAAGGTATTTAAAGAAACGAAATCCTGAATACCTGTTAAATTTGTAATTGAACTCGAAGACACATCCAATTCAGTTACATACAAAATACTTGCAGTTGCTACTTTTCCATTTTCTCCGTCCTTATCAATCCCTAAAGCAATCAGCTTAGCCTCAAATTTACTATCAGGAATAGAAGTAAAATAGTCGCAATTTGAACTGTAGTTTGCTGTTGCATCCTTGTAATTCTTCCAGTTTGTATTAGCATAATCTGCATTATCAACCTGAATGCATGTTAGATCCGGATTATTGGTAAAGTTTTTTACATTTGGTCCGCTTGTAGATGCATTGTTGCCATTTTTCAAATTTAATGAAATCAATTTGTTGTCAGAACAAATAATTTCTGTCAAACTTGAATTTTTAGAAAAATCAAGTGTTTTGAGCAAGTTGTTGTTGCAATAAATAGCTTGAAGTAAAACGTTGCTAATTAAGTTTAAAGTTGTTAATTGATTTTGAGCAACATTTAGACTAACCAAATTTTGATTTTTTGTAAGATCAATTTTAGTTAAATTATTTTTTTCAGCATCAAGAGATTCCAAACTAGTAAAACCTTGTATTCCAGTTAAGTCGTTAATTTGACTCTCAGAAAGATCTAAAGATGTTACTCCAGAAATATTAGCAGTAAGTACTTTTCCATTTTTTCCATCGGTGTCTAAGCCAAGGTCTATTAATTTTTGTTCAAAAGCAATGTCGGGAATTGCAGTATAAAAAGAGCAATCTGTGTTGAAACTTGCAGCAGCACTTTTTTTAGCACTCCAGTTTGCATTTGCATAAGCAACATCATCAACCTGAATACAACTTAGATTTGGATTATTATCTATATCTAAATATGTCATTTGAGTATTATTTCCGTTTTTTAAATTAGCAGATTTTAAATTATTGCTTCCTGCGCTTAAATGAACTAAAGCAGTATTTTTAGAAAGATCTAAATCTGTAATTTTATTGGTATTAGCATGTAATTTTGTTAAAGCTTTGTTATTAGAAACATCAAGAGTGTTTATTGAATTATAAGCGCAATCTATAGATGTTAAAGCCGTATTTTTAGAGATATTCAGATTTGATATCTTATTTAAATACACATTAATACTAGTTAAATTAATGTTTTTAGTGACATTAAGACTAGTAAGTTGATTTGCAGAGCCCACAAAATCTGTTAAAGCAATATTTTGACTTAAATCAATATCAGTTAAGCTATTGGTATTCACATATAGCTTAATTAATTTAGGGTTCTTAGATACATTTATACTGCTTAATTTATTTGCCGAACAATCTAAATAAGTTAACGCATCGTTTTCAGAAACATTAATATTTGTTGCTAAATTACTGTTACAAGAAATTATGCTTAAAGCTTTATTGGCGCTAAAATCAATTGTTGTAAGTTTATTTTTGTCGACAGAAATACGCTCTAGAGCCTGATTTTTTGAGATATTAAGTGCTGTTAAATTATTATTAGTAAGAGTTAATATTTTTAAATTTACAAGAGCAGACAAATCTATTGAACTCAAATTGTTTGAAGAACAGTTTACTTCGGTTAACTGTGTGTTTTTACTAAGATTGATATCTTTCACATTTATTTTGCTGCAGTACAATCTTTTTAAGTTAGTAAAAACTTCTAATCCTGTGAGGTCTGTAATAGGAGCATCATCAATGTTTAAATACTCAGCGTTAGCTATTTTTTTTGTTAACACTTTACCATCCTGTACCATGTCTAATCCGTTGTAGATTAGTTTTTTTTCAAATTCTACATCAGGAATAAGAGTATATTCTGGTTCAGAACAAGTTAAAGTAAAATCAACAGATTTGTCTTTTCCCGTGCTCCAGTTTGTATTAGCATAATCGACATCATCAACCGTAATGCAATATAGACTAGTGTTTTCAGTTGCAATAAGGTTGCCTTTTTTGATTAGAGTGTTTTGCCCGTTTTTTAAGTTTAATTCTGTTAATGATCTATTTGATCTAGCATTTACATATGTTAAAGCGGCATTTTTGCTAAGGTCTAATTTGGTTAACTGATTCTCATAAATGTATAATGTTTGTAATTTAACATTACTCGACAAGTCGATATTTGTCAGTGCATTAGAATAGCAATATAATTCTTTCAGCTCAGTCAATTTAGAAAGATCTACGCTTTTAATTTTATTATCTCCGAAAAGCAATTGAGTTAATTTTGTATTTTGAGAAACATTTAAATTTTCAATATTGCTCCTTTCACAACGGAAAAAAGTTAAATTAACGTTTTTAGAAAGATCTACAGTAGGCGTATTGTTGTACATATTTACAAAATATGTTAACGAAACAAAATCTTGAAGACCAGTTAAGTCAGTAATTGAACTCGATGATACATCTAAATTGGTGAGTTTATTAATTTTACTAGTAGGAACTTTACCATCTGGCACACCCGAATCTATACCTAAAGCAATTAATTTCTTTTCAAAATTGATATCAGGAATAGATGTGCTCGGAACTTCTATACTGCAATCGGTGTTATAAACAGCCGCGGCATCTTTTAGATTTGCCCAGTTTGCCGTTGCAGTAACTTCATTATCAACCTGAATACAGCTTAAGTTTGAATTGTTTTTAAAAGTAGAAGTAGTAGTTAAAATGGTGTTTTTTCCATTTTTTAAATTTAAACTTTTTAATTGATTCGAACTGCAGTCTACAAATGTAAGCGCAATATTGTTTGAAAGATCCAATGTCTTCAAACTATTTCCTTGACAATTTAATAACTGTAAAGATTTATTTTCTGAAAGATCTAAACTAGTTAAATTGCTGAAATTACAGTTTAAAAATGTCAAATAAGGATTCTTAAAAAGATTTAGCCCATTTGTAAAATCATTTGCAGAACAGTTAAGGCTATTTAGATTAATATTGTTTGCAAGATTTAAAGCTTTAAGCTTGTTATCATAGCAGTTTACAGTTCTTATGTAAGTAATTGCCGATATATCTAAAGCAGTTAGTAAATTACTAGCACAATTTAAATTATCTAAAGACGTATTTTTCGAAAGATTTAAGCTTGTTATTTTGTTAGAAAAACAATTTAGAACTGTAAGTGATGTATTTTGAGAAACATCAAGAGAAGTTAAATTGTTAAAAGAACAAATTAACTGGGTCAATGCTTTGAAGTCTTGAATACCAGTTAAGTCGCTAATGTTTAATCCGTTTACATTTAATGTTTTTATGGCAGAAATGTTTGCGGTTAAAACCTGTCCGTCAGGAGTTCCTGAATCGTATTTTTCATTAATTAAGAATTTCTCGAAATTAGGATCGGGAATCTTAGTGTATTGTTGGGCATAAATAGAAAAATTTGCCAGTAACAGCAATAAGAGTAGTTTTGCTTTCATAGAAAAAGTTTAGAATTAGGTCGCGCAAGTGTAAGTCAATTAAATGGATAAACCTTACGGGAAGACGTAACGACTGTATTATTTGTTGATTTTTTTACAGTTTAAAAAGAAATAATTCACTCAAAGTATATTTGCGATTATTAATCTTACAACATTCATTTGGCATTTTAATGTTTGTAAATATTATAGTTTAAGCATTTTGCGTCAAAATTTCATAACACAGTGTTAACAGTTAGTTTTTTGTAACAAAAAAGCATAATTTAGACCCATCTTTTAACTTTACTTAAATATTACAGATACATGAGTCATATAAAACCCCTAAAATTATCTGCTTTTGCATTGCTTGTTTTAGCAGGATGCAGTGCTACAGTTCAGGCGCAGGTTTCTACTTCAAAAGAGTTTATTAAAGCCCCTGCAGCAGTTGTAAAAAAAGCTCCCCTTAGCGAAAATGAATTAAAAAGATGGAGTCATCTTGATCTAATAAAAGATTCAATTCCAGGAATGAGTGTTGATAAAGCTTACGCTGAATTATTGCAAGGTAAAAAAGGCGTAAAAGTAATCGTAGGAATTGTAGATTCTGGTGTAGATATCGAACACGAAGATCTTCAGGGAATGATTTGGACAAATTCTAAAGAAATTCCAGGAAACGGAATCGATGATGACAAAAACGGATTTGTTGATGATGTTCATGGATGGAATTTCCTTGGAGATGCTGTTCACGAAAATCTGGAAATGACTCGTATCGTAAAAAAAGCCGATGACGGTTCTGCAGAATACAAAGCTGCTCTAGCACAATTTACAGAGAAATACGAAGAAGCGCTTCAAGATAAACAGCAAGCAGATTTTTTAATGGAAGTGCATAACACCATAAAAAAAGAGCTGAATAAGACAGATTATAAAATCGAAGATTTAAGCACAATTACTTCTACAGATCCAAAAGTAGCAAGAAGTAAGGCGGTTATGACTCAGATTTTTACAAATGCTGGGCCAACTTTTAATCCAGAAGAAGAATTAAAAGAGTATAGCGATCAGGTTGAAGAGCAGTTAAAATACAACTTAAATAAAGATTTTGACGGAAGAAAAATCGTAGGAGATAATCCAGACGATATTAAAGGTACTAAATATGGAAATAACGTAGTATTTGGTCCAGATAAAGAAAAAGCATTACATGGAACACACGTTGCCGGAATTATTGCTCAAGTTAGAGGGAATAATTTAGGTGGAGACGGAGTAGCGACAAATGTTGAAATTTTGACAGTTAGAGCCGTTCCAGATGGAGACGAGTATGATAAAGATATTGCTCTGGCAATTCGTTATGCCGTAGACAATGGAGCAAAAGTAATCAACGGAAGTTTTGGAAAAAGCTTTTCTCCACACAAAGACTGGGTTTATGATGCGATTAAATATGCAGCTAAAAAAGACGTTTTAATTGTTCACGCAGCTGGAAACGACGGTTACAATATTGACGAAACAAAAAACATCAATTATCCAAACGATTCTCAAGACAACGTAAAAGAATTTGCAGATAATTTAATCACCATTGGAGCGATTAATAAATCGTATGGAGAAACAGTTGTAGCTTCATTTTCAAACTTCGGAAAAATAAACGTAGACGTTTTTGCTCCAGGTGAAGAAATTTATGCAACAGTTCCAAACAACAAATACAAATATTTACAAGGAACATCAATGGCATCTCCAAATGCTGCGGGTGTAGCGGCTTTGATTCGCTCTTACTATCCAAAATTAAAAGCCGCACAGGTTAAAAAGATTTTGATGGATTCTGGTGTAGCACTTCCTTCAACAGTTGTTTTAGGTAAAAGCGAAAATCCGGGAGAGAAACCAGCTGCCGTTTCTTCTGTAGAATCATCAAAAACAGCGAAGATGGTAAATGCTTACAATGCTTTATTAATGGCTGAAAAGATGTCTAAAAAATAAACAACATTAAACGATTAATCCAATGGAAGAGTTCGCGCTCTTCCATTTTCTATTACATATAAACATGCGAAAAATTATTTTACTTTCTTTCCTAAGCTTAGGTTTTAACTCGGCTTTCGCGCAAAGCGCCCCATATTGGCAGCAGCACGCTGACTATAAAATGGAAGTTTCGATGGATGTAAAAAACTATCAGTACAAAGGAAAACAAGAGCTGGTTTATACCAACAACTCTTCTGATACTCTAAAAAAAGTATTTTATCATTTGTTTCCAAATGCCTTTCAGCCAGGAAGCGAAATGGATGCACGCCTTCATTTTATTAAAGATCCAGATGGAAGAATGGTTAACAAAGTAAAAGGAGCAGACGGAAAAGAAGTAAAACAAAGCCGTATTGAAACTTTAAAACCAAATGAAATTGGTTATTTAAAAATTACGAATTTCAAACAAGATGGCGCTGTGGCTCAAACTAGAGTTTCAGGGACAATCTTAGAAGTGACTTTGGCTAAACCAATCTTGCCAAATTCTAAAACGACTTTTACATTAGATTTTGACGGACAAGTTCCGGTTCAGATTCGTCGTTCTGGAAGAAACAATTCTGAAGGAGTAGAGCTTTCTATGTCACAATGGTATCCAAAATTAGCCGAATTTGATTTCGAAGGATGGCACGCAGATCCTTATATCGCGAGAGAATTTCACGGTGTTTGGGGTAATTTCGATGTAAAAATTACAATCGATAAAGATTATACAATTGGAGGTTCAGGATATTTGCAAGACAAAAATTCAATCGGACACGGTTACGAAGATGCGGGTGTAACTGTTACTTATCCTAAAAAAGCAAAAACGCTAACATGGCATTTTATTGCGCCAAACGTTCACGATTTTACTTGGGCTGCAGACAAAGAATATACTCATGATATTGTAAAAGGACCAAACGATGTAGATTTGCATTTCTTCTACAAAAACAACGAAAAAACGACTGCAAACTGGAAACAGTTAGAGCCGTTAATGGTGAAAGTAATGGAATATTACAACCAAAGAGTTGGCGCCTATCCATACAAACAATATTCATTTATTCAAGGTGGAGATGGCGGAATGGAGTATGCAATGTGTACTTTAATGTTAGGAAACGGAACTTTGGAAGGAATCTTGGGAACTGCAACGCACGAATTAGGTCACTCTTGGTTCCAGCACATTTTAGCTTCAAACGAATCTAAACACCCTTGGATGGACGAAGGTTTCACGACTTACATCGAAGACAGTGCTTTGAATGAATTAAAAGGAGACAAAAAAGAAGTGAATCCTTTTGTTGGAAATTACAAAGCGTATTATAGTTTAGTAAATTCTGGTAAAGAACAGCCGCAAACAACGCACGGAGATCGTTACGATGAAAACCGTCCGTACAGTATTTCTTCTTATGTAAAAGGAAGCCTTTTCCTTTCTCAGTTAGAATATGTAATCGGAAAAGCTAACGTTGATGCAACTTTACACCGATATTTCAACGACTTTAAATTTAAGCATCCAACTCCAAACGATATTAAAAGAAGTGCTGAAAGAGTTTCTGGAGCTGAATTAGATTGGTATTTAATTGATTGGACGCAAACAACAAACACTATCGATTACGGAATTAAAGACGTAGCAGATAATGCTGGAAAAACAACTGTTTCTTTAGAAAGAATCGGAAGAATGCCAATGCCAATTGATTTAAAAGTAGATTATACAGATGGTACTTCTGAGACATTCTACATTCCGTTGAGAATGATGAATTTTATTAAGCCAAATCCAAATCCGAACGAAAAAAGAACAGTTTTAGAAGACTGGGCTTGGGCACAGCAAAACTATAGTTTTACAATTGATAAAGCCAAAACGGCAATCAAAAAAATCACTATCGATCCAAGCGGATTAATGGCTGATGTAAAACAGACAAATAACGTTTTTGAAGTGAAGTAATCTTCAAATAAAAAAATAGAAAAGTCCCGATTAAAATTTTAATCGGGACTTTTACTTTTAAGCCAAATAGAAAATTCAATAGTTAAACAATCAAACATGAAAAAGCTTTAGCCGAACACTTTAAGTTTGGCTAAAGCCTTTCGCTTTTACAATAAAAACCTCCAGCTAAAGCTGGAGGCAATTGAAAAATTTTATTAAATCGAGCTTAATAGATCTAACTCAAATGCTCAATCATATCTTTTGTCATAGATTCCAAATCAAATTTATGATTCCATCCCCAGTCTTCTCTGGCAGAAGAATCGTCAATACTTGCTGGCCAGCTGTCCGCAATTTTCTGACGGAAATCTGGATTGTAGGTAATCTCAAATTCCGGAATATGTTTTTTGATTTCAGCGGCAATTTCAGTTGGAGTAAAACTCATCGCAGCCAAATTGTACGAAGAATGTATTTTGATTTCTTCAACCGGAGCTTTCATAATGTTGATTGTTGCATCGATTGCATCATCCATATACATCATGGGCATTTTGGTTTCAGACGATAAAAAGCATTCATATTTTTTATCAGCGATGGCTTTATAGAAAATATCAACGGCGTAATCTGTAGTTCCACCACCAGGAGGAGTCGACCAGCTAATTAAACCTGGATAACGAATGCTGCGTACATCAACACCATAAATATTATGATAGTATTCACACCATCTTTCACCAGCTTGTTTACTGATTCCGTAAACTGTTGAAGGCTCCATTACAGTATATTGCGGTGTGTTTTCTTTTGGGGTTGTCGGACCAAAAACAGCGATACTTGAAGGCCAGAAAATCTTTTGGATTTTTTTTGCTTTAGCTAAATTTAAAACATGAAAAAGCGAATTCATATTCAAGTCCCAAGCAAAAGCAGGATTTTTTTCAGCCGTTGCAGACAAAAGAGCAGCCATTAAATAGACATCAGTAATTTTATGCACTTCTACCAAATGTTCGATCTGATTAAAATCTAAAGCATTGACCACCTCAAAAGGCCCTGAATTAACAACATCAGTATTCAATTTTCTAATATCGGAAGCGATTACATTCTCTGTTCCGTATATTTTGCGAAGCTTTTGAGTCAGCTCCGTTCCAATCTGACCGCAAGCGCCAATGATCAATATTTTTGGATTCATTTTTTCATGATTTTTAGATTTACAAATATAACGTTTTCGCAATTACGTGAGTTTTTTTGAATAATAAATTATTAATTCAATAATTAAAAAGTTTGTTTGTTGGATTATTCTCTTTTAGAGGGGGTGTGTCTTTGTGCTTTTTTATTTTCGGTTTAAAAGGTCATTTTTAAGAAGAATAAAACGAAAAAAATCTTCTTATTTCACGTCATAAAGGACAAAAATAATAACCTTGATTTATAGAATCTTTAGCATAAAATCAGAATTCATATTTGTAAATTTACTTCGTAACTTTGCAGCCTAACATTTTAATAAATGAAATACAAAATATCTCTTTTTCTGCTTTTGACAACTGTGTTATTTTCTTGCCAAAATGAAAATGAAAAACGCCTTGCAGAAAACGCAAAAGAAGCGAAAAAGAAAGAAGCTATTTTTAATAACATAAATAAAGGCTGGACTTTTCTAGATGAACCGATTAATGAAATTTCAGAATCACAATTGAATTCATGGACAGAGTGGCGTGAGTTTATAAAAGAAATCGGCGATAAGCCAAGAAAAACAATCGGCGCGTTTCAAAAAAAATCGACTGCTATTGCTAAAAAAGCAATGGCTTTGAACAATAATATTCCGGCACAGTTTAATCAGCCGCAGATCAAAAGCCGTATTTCTATTCTAATTACAAAAATCAAAATGCTGGATTTGTTTATTCATTTAAGTAAAATTCCAGATGATAAAGTGGTTTTTTTAATACAAGAAATTAATAAAGAACTGATTTCGTTGGAAAGACAAATGGATAAAATTGTCGAAAAAGCCAAAATACCGAAAGAAGAAGGAGAAGCCGATTTCCTTAGAATGTTAGACACAGCACGCGCGATTCCGAGTTCGGCACCGCCAATAGATCCAAATATACCGAGAGTTGAGTAAAAACGCTTTATATACCACATACGACAATCTGCCAAAAGCACAGCAGATTGCATCGAGTTTACTGGAAGGAAACCAAGTAAAAATGAACATCAGCGGATTGTTAGGATCTGCTGTTTCATTTATTATACGTTCCGTTTTCAGGAAAACCGAACTGCCTTTTCTGATTGTTTTAGACAACAAAGAAGAAGCGGCTTATTACTTGAACGATTTAGAACAAATGATCGGCGAGCAGGATGTATTGTTTTATCCTGCATCTTTTCGTCGTCCATATCAGATTGATGAAACTGATAATGCCAATGTTTTACTTCGCGCTGAGGTTTTAAACAGAATTAATTCCAGAAAGAAACCTGCTGTAATTGTCACGTATCCCGAAGCGCTTTTTGAAAAAGTAGTAACGAGAAGAGAACTCGATAAAAACACTTTAAAAGTGGCTTTAAACGATAAGATTTCGATCGATTTTATCAACGAAGTTTTGTTCGAATACGAATTCAAAAGAGTCGATTTTATTACAGAACCCGGAGAATTTTCAGTTCGTGGAGGAATTGTCGATGTCTTTTCTTTTTCAAACGATCATCCGTACCGAATTGAGTTTTTCGGAAATGAAGTAGACAGCATCAGAACTTTTGATGTTGAAACACAATTATCGGTTGAAACACATAAAAAAATTACGATTATTCCGAATGTGGAGAACAAACTGTTTCAGGAAAATCGCGAAAGCTTTTTAGATTATATTGCCGAGAAAACCGTTCTTTTCATCCAAAATACAGAAGGTCTTTTTTCTCAATTAGACAGACAATTTGCAAGGGCAGAAGAAGCTTTTGAGAAACTTTCGAAAGAAATAAAACACGCCACTCCGGAACAATTGTTTTTGAATCAGGCATCTTTTATAAAACGTTCTTTAGATTTTTCGGTTGTCGAATTAGCTTCAAGACCAGTTTATAAAACGACCAAAAAATTCGAATTTCATATTCAGCCTCAGCCTTCGTTCAATAAACAATTTGATTTATTGATGAATAATCTGAGCGAAAATCATTTTAACGGATATGTGAATTATTTGTTTTGTTCGAATGATACTCAGGCAAAACGTTTTCATGATATTTTTGAAAGTTTAGACGAAGCAAATTCAGAAAATATTAGAAAACAATATCACACGATTGTTCTGCCTTTGTATCAGGGATTTATTGACGAAGAAAATCAGATTACGGCGTATACGGATCACCAGATTTTTGAGCGTTACCATAAATTCAATATCAAAAATGGTTATTCTAAAAAGCAAAATATTACGCTAAAAGAATTAACCGCACTTTCTGTTGGTGATTATGTAACGCATATTGATCACGGAATCGGGAAGTTTGGCGGATTGCAGAAAATTCAGGTTGAAGGAAAAACGCAGGAAGCTATAAAATTGGTTTATGCCGACAATGATATTGTGTATGTGAGCATTCACTCGCTGCATAAAATTTCCAAATACAACGGAAAAGACGGAACACCTCCGAAAATATATAAATTAGGTTCCAATGCTTGGAAGGTTCTGAAACAGAAAACCAAAGCACGTGTTAAACATATTGCGTTCAATTTGATTCAGCTGTATGCAAAACGACGTTTAGAAAAAGGTTTTCAGTTTGCGCCAGACAGTTATCTTCAAAACGAATTAGAAAGTTCGTTTATTTATGAGGATACACCAGACCAAATGAAATCGACGGCTGAAGTAAAAGCCGATATGGAAAGCGATCGCCCTATGGATCGTTTGGTTTGCGGTGACGTTGGTTTCGGAAAAACAGAAGTTGCGATTCGTGCTGCTTTTAAAGCTGTAGATAATAGTAAACAAGTTGCGGTTTTAGTTCCGACAACTATTTTGGCTTATCAACATTACAGAACTTTCTCAGAACGTTTAAAAGATATGCCGGTTTCTATTGGATATTTAAATAGATTTAGAACGGCGAAACAAAAAACACAAACGTTAAAAGATTTAGCTGAAGGAAAACTCGATATTGTCATTGGAACACATCAATTGGTCAATAAAAATGTGGTTTTTAAAGACCTTGGTTTATTGATTGTTGATGAAGAACAAAAGTTTGGTGTAAACGTAAAAGATAAACTAAAAACAATTGCTGCAAATGTCGATACGTTGACATTGACAGCGACGCCAATTCCGAGAACTTTGCAATTTTCATTAATGGCAGCGCGAGATTTATCAGTAATTACGACGCCTCCGCCAAATCGTTATCCGATTGAAACGAATGTGGTTGGATTTAATGAAGAAATTATTCGTGATGCGATTTCGTATGAAATTCAAAGAAACGGACAGGTTTTCTTTATCAATAACCGAATTGAGAACATAAAAGAAGTCGCAGGAATGATTCAGCGTTTGGTTCCAAATGCCAGAGTCGGAATCGGTCATGGACAAATGGACGGCGCGAAACTCGAAGAATTGATGCTAGGCTTTATGAACGGAGATTTTGATGTTTTGGTCGCAACCACAATCATCGAAAGCGGATTGGACGTTCCGAATGCCAATACGATTTTCATCAACAATGCCAATAATTTCGGATTATCAGACTTGCATCAAATGCGTGGACGCGTTGGGCGAAGCAATAAAAAAGCATTCTGTTATTTTATCTGTCCGCCATATTCATCAATGACCGAAGATGCGAGAAAACGTATTCAGGCTTTGGAACAATTCAGCGAATTAGGAAGCGGTTTCAATATTGCAATGAAAGATTTGGAGATTCGTGGAGCAGGAGATTTATTAGGTGGTGAACAAAGCGGTTTCATTAACGAAATAGGTTTTGATACGTACCAAAAAATCATGAACGAAGCCATCGAAGAATTGAAGGAAAACGAATTCAAAGATCTTTATCCGGAAGAAAATGACATCGATACAAAAGAATACGTAAAAGACATTCAAATCGATGCCGATTTCGAATTGTTATTCCCAGATGAATATATCAATAACGTTTCAGAACGTTTGGTTTTATACAACGAATTAGGCGCAATAAAAGACGAAGCTGGTTTACAGGAATTCGAGAAAAAATTAATCGACCGTTTCGGGCCATTGCCAAAACAAGCAACAGCCTTATTAAACAGCATCAGAATAAAATGGATTGCGACAAAAGTCGGAATCGAGAAATTGGTTTTGAAACAAGGAAAAATGATTGGTTATTTCGTATCCGATCAACAATCTGATTATTATCAGTCTGTAAAGTTTAGAAATGTTTTAAACTTTGTTCAAAAGCATAGTAATCTCTGCAAAATGAAAGAAAAACAAACCGTTAATGGTTTACGTTTGTTATTGACTTTTGAAAATGTGAAGTCCATAAAACGTGCGCTGGAATTGATGGAGTTGTTTGAGGAATAAAAAAAATAGCCACGAATTCACGAATTGCTTTTTTAATAATTCGTGACTCGAGCGAAAGCGAACAGGCGAAGCAATTCGTGGCTAAAAAAAATTTAAGTTTTATTTACCTTTTATTTAAGAAAAATCTTAGAACTAAAAAGTTTTCTTTGAATCAAAATTTTCAAAGCCACTTTTATGTCTTATAGACTTCTTTTTGCATTTTTATTATTTGGAATAACTACATTATCAGCTCAGAAAACAGACAAAATAATTGCTGCTGATTCTTTAAAATCAGTTGAGATTGATCCGCTTCGTCCTGCGAAAGCCGCTTTTTATTCGGCTATTTTACCAGGTTTAGGACAGATTTATAATAAAAAATACTGGAAACTTCCGTTGGTGTATGGTGCAATTGGCACGAGTACTTATTTGTATATTGATAATCAGAAAAAATACAATTTGTATAGAGATGAATATAAAAACAGATTGGAAGGTAAAACAAGTGATTCTGATTATATGGCGAGGTTAAGCGAAAGCCAATTAATAACAGCGCAAAAACAGTTTCAAAGAAACAGAGATTTATCTGCGTTGTTTATAGTTGGTTTTTATGTTTTAAATATTATTGATGCGAATATTGATGCCGCATTGTCACAATTTAATGTTGATGAAAGATTAGCATTTAAACCCGCAGTTATAAGAAATGATATAACAGCAGCAAATGATTTTGGATTTGCTTTGAATTATACGTTTTAAAAAATAGCCACGAATTCACGAATAATTTTCTAGAAAGTTTTTTAAAAATTCGTGAATTCGTGGCAAAAAAAAAATTATTTCACAATCAGTTTTTTAGTCACATTAAAATCTTTAGAAACGATATTTACAATATAAATTCCTGTAGATAGATGATGATTAACTTGTCCTGAAGAAGAAAGTCTTTGGTTTAAAAGAGTTCTCCCATTCAAATCAGAAACAAAAACTTCGGCATCTCCGTTTGTTAATGCAGGCATTACAATATTAAATTCATTACCAGTAGAAGGATTTGGGTAAATGCCAATTACAGGTTCAGCTGCAGGAGCTTCTTCAACATTAAGTGCCATTTTTGATGTTCCAACAGTTGTTGGTTCCAATTGCCATTGCGCGCTGTACCAGCCGTCTTGCGAATTTCCGTATTGAGCAGATCCCGTTTGGTTTTCTACATGAATAATATTTCCAGACTGCCATCTATTTCTCAATCTTGTCCAAGTTCCGTCGATATAATCGCTAGACCATTGTGCACTCCAGAAAGTGGTGTCAGTAATATTACATTGTACAGATCCAGTTTGTCCTTCAATATTGATTAACTCGCCAGTTGCTACATTTTTCAATACAAAATAAGTGGCGTCAATTGCTATTTTCTGCCATTTGTAATTGTTTCCAGAAATGGTAGTTCCGTAGCCAACATTTGTTCCTGCATCAGATAAATAAGCCCCTGTCCATCTGTTTTTGATCGTATAATAATTTCCTCCGCCTGAAGCTGTTGTAACCGTAACTAAGCAATTACTTGTTTTACTTCCGTCAACAGTTGTTACGGTAATTGTGGCTGTTCCATTCGCGACAGCGGTAATTAAACCTGAAGCATTTACAGTCGCTACAGAAGTATTGTTTGAGCTGTATGTTACTGATTTGTTTGTAGCATTTGAAGGAAGTACAGTAGGCGTAAGCTGTTGCGTTCCACCCACATTTAACGATGCCGTAGATGGACTCAAACTTACACTTGTAACTGCTACGCCAGTTCCAGGATTAGAATCGTACCAAGCGCCATTCATATACCAGCCTGTTTTGTTTCGGCTTAAATCGGCAGTTTGGTTGGTTCCGTCGTTAAAAATTAAATTGGTTGAGGTTACGTTTGTAAACGTATAACTGTACCAGCCATTTCCAGCATTGGCCATATTTACGCCAGGCCAAGAAGCATCTGCTAAAACGCCTGCCGGTAAAGCACTCCAATGATAAATTTTGATTCCAGTTCCCCAGTTTGATGGTTTGTAGAAATAAACAGTAAAATTAATATTCGGATTAACAGTAATTGTTGCCGAAGCTGTTTTGTTTCCGTCAACTGTTTTTACCGTAATTGTTGCTGATCCAGCAGTAACTGCTGTTACCAAACCAGAACTGTTTACTGTTGCAACACCAGTATTGCTAGACGACCAAGTAACATTTTTATTCGTTGCATTTGTCGGTGAAACAGTCGCTGTAAGCTGTTGCGTATTTCCTGCATACAAAGTTGCCGAAGTTGGAGAAACCGCTACAGAAGAAACGGGAATTGTTGAAACTGTTATAGCTGAGGTTGCTGTTTTGTTTCCATCAACTGTTTTTACCGTAATCGTGGCTGTTCCTGCCGAGACAGCTGTAACCAATCCAGAAGCGTTTACAGTTGCAACTGCGGTATTGCTTGATGTCCAAGTGACGTTTTGATTGGTTGCATTTGCTGGAGCAATTGTTGCGTTTAATTGCTGTGTTGTTCCTAAACCAACAGTTGCCGTTGTAGGATTAACAGAAACTCCCGTAACCGCTACAACAGGAGCATTGGTATTGGTTAAAACCAAATATTCGTAAGCTGCAAAATTTCTTGTAGAACCAGCGGTTAAAGTCACCGAAGCATTATTGTTATACGGATTTACATAAGTTCCCGCCAAAGCTGCCGGAATTACATAAGACTTAGAAGTATTTCTCAAATTCGACATTACGATTACTTTTTCAGTACCTAATGTTTTGGTAAAAATGCTGATATCATCGTTTGCATAAGTCGTTAAATCACCACGACGGATTGCTGCACTTGAAGTTCTGAAATTTAGAATTTTAGCAAAATCGGCGGCAGCGGTTGGGTTTTGCGACCAATTGAATTTGAAATTCTGCCAAGGCCAGTCGGTTTTGGGTTCATAATCAATTTCTTGTCCACTCATTAAGAAAGGGACTCCTTTCATATAGGCCGAAACTAAGAAATTGGCAACAATTCCATTGTGACTTTTGAATGGAATAATTGGCCTTCTTACGCCATCATCATTGGTGTACGTATCATGATTACCCGTGTATCTAACAATTTGCTGATTTCCGGTTGCTTTAGCGTATTCATAAGTCGTTTGGTCTTGAAGTCTTTGCGAAACAGGTCCGCCGTTAGCAACATCATATAAACCGCTGTGAAACCAACGGTCTCCATAATTCATATCAAAACCAACTTGAAAGTTCTCTTGTCTATCACCTTCAGCTAACATTAATAAATTATGAGAAGTAATTCCGCGCAGGTTTGAATTCACTTCAGACCAAAAATCTAAAGGAGGATTGTTAGCATAATCGCAACGGTAACCGTCAATATTGGCAGCGAAAATCCAGTAACGCATAGCGTCTTTGATTGCATTTCTAGTTGCTGAATTATTAAGATCGAGCGCTGCAATATCAGAGAAGTTTCCTAATTGCTGAATCGTTGTTCCAGTTCGTTTGTAATATTCAGGATGCGAAACAGTCCAGCCATGATCCCATGAAGTTCCGTTGATGGCAATGTCCAAAATAACGGCCATTCCGCGGCTGTGAGCACCGTCAACTAGAGTTCTTAAATCGGCAAGTGAACCATATTCTGAACCAACAGCTTTAAAATCTTTGATGCAATAAGGTGAAGGGGAACTTCGAGAATCAGTTCCGTGGGGGAAAATCGGCATTAAATAAATAACGTTTGTGCCGAGTGCTTTGATATTATCTAAACGGGCGGTTACTCCGGCTAGATTTCCGTTGGCACTAAACGGACGAATGTGCACTTGATACATGTTGATATCGCGCGTATCGGGCACGCCTGTAAATGGCGTTCCGTACTGAGCGGGATCTTGTGCGTAAAGGGAAGTTGCAAATAATAATAGAAAACAGAATAGTGCTTTCGTAAAATGAAATAACCTAGGGGTAATGTTGATTTTCATAATAATAGTTTTTTGCATGCTTGTCGGCATTTCTAACTAAAATTCATTCTCACTCGCATTGTATTTAAATTCGACAAACATTTTGTGGTTAATAGTTTTCAATAGTAAGTTTTTAATTTTCTGCCTAAAATTTAGGCAATAGTTTTCTGCCACGAATTACACGAATTACACAAATTTTAATTGCGTTATTCATTCGTGTAATTAGTGAAATTCGTGGCGAAAAAAACTTTATAATCTGTTAATCTATAATTTTTTCAATCCTTTTAAATCTGAAGCAGTTCCTTCTTTGATGCTGATGGCAACTCCTCCTCCAGGAGCTAAATACTGCTTCAATTTTGTTTTTGAGTTTACAACAGCTTTAGTAACGGTATATTTCTGCGGATTCTGTTTCCAGTCTGCTTCCTTTGCGTCGGCGTAAATCGTTGCAACGAAACTTTTTCCTGCAGGCAAATAATCAAAAGAAATGTTGGCTGTTCTTGAATTTTCATCTGTAATTCCGCCAATAAACCATTCGTTTTTACCTTTTGCTTTTCTGGCAATTGTAATATAATCTCCAGGTTCAGCTTCCAAAATATAACTGTTATCCCAATCTACAGCCACATCTTTGATGAACTGAAAAGCATCTGGAAAACGCTCATAATTTCCTGGAATATCTGCAGCCATTTGCAACGGACTGTACATAGTAACATAATAAGCCAGTTGCTTTACTAAAGTGGTGTTTACTCGTTGTGAACTTCCTGTTCCGTAATACGAAAGATCGGTTTGGAAAATTCCCGGTGTATAATCCATTGGACCTCCCATTAAACGGGTAAAAGGCAAAATTGTCGTGTGATCTGGAGCTAATCCTCCCATAGATTCGAACTCGGTACCGCGCGCTGATTCCTGAGCAATCCAGTTTGGAAAAGTTCGGTTTAATCCCGTTGGACGAACGGCTTCGTGGCTGTTAATCATAATTTTATAATCGGCAGCACGTCTCGCAACGTTAATGTAATGATTGACCATCCATTGTCCGTCGTGATGTTCGCCACGTGGAATAATTTGTCCTACGTAACCTGTTTTTACGGCATCATAACCGTTGTCATTCATAAATTGAAAAGCACGATCCAAACGACGTTCGTAATTCGTAGCCGATCCTGAAGTTTCGTGGTGCATGATAATTTTTACGCCTTTGGAGGCAGCGTAAGCATGAACGGCTTTTACATCAAAATCAGGATAAGGAGTTACGAAATCGAAAACCTCTTCTTTCCAATTTCCAATCCAGTCTTCCCAGCCAATGTTCCAGCCTTCGATCAAAATTGCATCAAAGCCATTTTTAGAAGCAAAATCAATGTACTCTTTAGCACGTTCTGTTGTAGCACCGTGTTTTCCGTTTGGAGTCAATTTGGTAAAATCATCCGTTAGTTTAACATTGTTTTCTTTTCCAAAAGCCCAAGTGCTTCTTCCGGCAACGAAATATTCCCACCAAATTCCGATGTATTTTACTGGTTTAATCCAAGAAACATCTTTGTATGAAGTTGGGTCATTCAAATTCAGAATCAGTTTAGAAGCTAAAATATCGGTTGCTTTATCACTTACTACAATCGTTCTCCACGGAGTTTGTGCATCAGTCTGCATATAACCTTTGTTTCCAACTGCATCTGGAGCCAAATGACTTACCATTTTATTGGTTTTAGCATCAACTTCCAAATACATTGCTGGATAATTGATTAATCCTGCTTCGTGAATGTTGATGTACAAACCATCATCCGATTTCATCATTGAAGGCGTTTGCACAGACAATTCTTTTATTGGCTGTTGCGCATTGATTTCGATCGTTGCTTTTTTCATCAACGAAGGAATTTCTGAAATCTTCGAAGTCGTATACGCATATTCATTGGTATCATAATCCCCTGGAATCCAGAAAATTTTATGATTTCCAGCCAAATTAAATTCGGTGCGTTCTTCTTTAATTACGAAATAACTCAGGTCATTTTGTTTAGGAAATTCATATCTAAATCCCAATCCGTCGTTGAATAAACGAAAACGAAGACGGATAAATCTATTGTTGTTTTTCGCTTGCGCTAAAGTGACAACCAATTCGTTATAATGATTGCGAATTGTTTTTTCTTCCCCTAAAACTGGATTCCAATTTTCATCAACAGAATTTTGTGCTGTATTTGTAATGGTAAAACCATCCATAAACGAAGCATTGTTTTTTAGTTCTAAACCTAATGTACTTGGTTTAATAACTGGTTTCTGTTTGTATGATAATTGATAAGACGGAATTCCGCCTTCTTTTAATTCAAATTTTAAAGAAAGACTTTTGTCTGGCGAAGTTATTTCTTGTGCCTGAAGCCATAATGTACTTAGAAATACAAAAAATAAAAGCGCAGTTTTTTTGCTCAAACGCATTTGAAGCAATGATTTTTGGGATTGAAAATTCATGTTTATTTAGTTTTGTGCAAATTTAGATTTTAAAGTTGCTTTAGGTATTAATTTTTCAACACTAAATATTGAAAAGGCTGTAAGGTTAAATCTGCTCCAACTGTTACAGAAGCGCCTGTAAATGCATCTTTCCAGTTTCCTTTTAATGTTGATGGAATAAGCTGTTTTACAGTTGAATCGGTTAAATTTGAAAGAACAAAAACCTTTTCAGAATCTTTTATCATAGTAAATGCACTAACGGCATCGCTGCTGTAACCGGTAAATTCTCCTCTTTTAATAGCGTTACTTGTGTTTCTGAAAGCAATGATTTTTTTGTATTCAGCAAACATTTCGTTATCTGCGGTTGACCAGTCAATAGGTGTTTTAGCAAAATAATTTAATCTTTTGTTGTAGCCAATTTCCTGACCGTTGTAAATCATGGGTACAGATTTTAAATAGGCAGCGACTACAAAGGTTGCAATTGATCCTTTTTTACCTCCAAAAAGCTCTAACGGAGTTCCTTCAGAAAGGTTTACGTCATGATTGCTAGTGTAGCGAACAACTTTGTTTGATGGATCGTAAACATTTGCATATTCAGTTGTATTAGAGCTCTGAATAGTTGTAGCCGATTTATTTTCTTTGAAAAGCTGTTCTAAAGTCGAGAAGAAATTAAAACCAAAAGTATAATCAAATCCTGATGCAAAGTGATTGAATTTTGAACCTTCAGCCAACATTAAAATCTCTTGATTTTTTTTGATTTTTCTCAATTTTGAAATAGCATCAGTCCAGAAATTATTTGGAACAAAATCAGCATAATCACATCTGAAACCATCGATGTTGGCATTGTAAACCCAATAAGACATCGCATCGATCATGGCATCTTTCATTTCATTATTTTCGAAGTTTAGCTGAGCCACATCATTATAATTGGTTCCTGGCGGAATGATAATATTTCCGCTTGCATCCTGCTGATACCAATCTTTGTGTTGTGTAATCCACGCATTATCCCAAGCAGTGTGATTGGCAACCCAGTCTAAAACCACCGCCATGTTTTTTTTATGTGCTTCTTCAACTAAAGTCTGAAGATCTTGTAAAGTTCCGAAATCAGGGTTTACAGCTTTATAATCTTTTACGGCGTACGGAGAACCTAATTCGCCAGAGGCTCTTTCTTTTCCAACAGGGTAAATTGGCATTAGGTAAATGACATTGGCGCCCAATTCCTGAATCTGAGCCAATCTTTCTTGAACTCCTTTTAAAGTTCCAGCCTGACTAAAAGCGCGAATATTTACCTGATAAATAATAGCATCTTCTTTTTTTGGCATTTTATCAAAAGGAGCACCGAATTGGGTATACGGAGATTCGGGTGTTTTGTTATCATCATCAGAAGAACTGCATGACATAAAGGCTAATGCAAGTACTAATCCGTAAACGAATTTTATATTAAATTTCATAATTATTGAATTTGGATGTAATAAAATTTAGAGGTTAAAATAACCTGCCTTCGCTCAAAAAGGCAGGTATCACTCAAAACTAATCTAGCTTTTATTACATTGTTAGATTATTTTTTAACTATCGTACAAGTTGCAGTTTTTGGGTAACCGTTACTTAGTGGATCTTTTTCATCAATCTTAAAAGTTACTTCGTAAACTCCAGCTTCGGCAATGTCATAAGCACCTCCATTATCTAAATTAATGGTATTTGTAGAAGGATCTGCTGGTCCATAATTGATAGTCCAGCTATTGTTTAGCCTAAATTTTAAAGCTCCTGCTGTTAAATTGGCTGTAACTTTCCATGTTTTGGTTTGATGATCGTAGCTCATAGGCGTGCTGTTGTCCCATCCTCCGGCTTGAGAAGTTCCAACAATTCCCCATGCATAAGGTGTAGAACTCCATTTTAAAGTATTTAAATTTACTTTTATTTGATAAGAACCTGCTTCAGGAAGTACAAAATCAGTGTCGCTCATATTTTTTAAATCAGCATTTGTATCACCTGCACCGTAGAATTGTGCCCAGTTTCTTCCTTTATTTAATTTAAACCCAGGACCTGCACCTTCTGGTAAAGTCATATAACCTTGATAGACTCCCAATTGAATTTCATTTAATGCGGCAGCAGTTTCCACAGCCCATCCCTGATAACTTCCCGGCATATAGATTTCGCCCATAACAACCGTTTTAAGGTAAGGCGTAACTGTTATTACGATAGGATCTGAATAAATTCTATGGTCCATAGTAGATTCTACGCGAATTACTAATTCACCAGCTACATCAGGTTTTAGACCTAAATCTGTGGCAATTTTATTTAATTCGGCACCCGTAAATGATTTGCTCAAAACATCTTGTCCAGCATCAATTCTTTTGGCTTTCTGCCACGCTTCACTTCCTTTAATGTCTGTTGTTAAATCAAACTGTATAGCGTAACTCACAGGCGCACTAATAGGATAGGTTACCTTTGGCCAAGAAATAAGCAAAGCCGGTTGATCTGAAACATCTTCTTTAAGGACTATTGTACTCGCTGATGCTTCAATTGCAGAAGGAAAAGTGACAGTCGCTAGGGTCGTTAATTGCCCTTCGGTTTCGCAGGAAGTTGCTAAAAAAAGCAAACTGCCTAATACGAATAATTTATTAATATATTTTTTCATAATAGTTTTTGTTTTTAGTAACCCGGATTTTGTTTAAGTCCACGATTTGCATCTAAAGCAGATGTTGGGATTGGAAACAATTTTCTGAAAGCTGGAGACGCTGGTCTGAATTCGTTTGCCAATAAAAATTTATCAAAACGAATCATATCCTGCCTTCTGTGGCCTTCCCAGCTTAATTCAAATCCTCTTTCGTTGTAAATGTCATCAAGAGTGGGATTGTGGTCTAAAGCATCTAAGCCTGCACGCTGTCTAATCTGATCTACAAAAGGTTTTGCAGCAGCAGGATTTCCTAAGCGTGCATTACATTCTGCTATCATTAAAATTACATCAGCATATCTAAAAATTGGGAAGTCGTTTGAAGCTCCTCCTCCGCTTTTTACACCTGCAGGATAAAACTTCACATTACGAACTCCTGCCTGCGGCGCTGCTCCAGGATTGTCTAATGAAGCAACTTCAAGAGTATAATTAAATCCTCCTGGCTGTTCTCCAAACAAAAATTGCTTTCTTCGAACATCGTTTACAGCATATTTCAGGAAGAAATCTTTTGGAACTATAGTTCCGTTCCAGCCGCTTAATCCAAACATATTGGTACCCTGAGGTCCGTATACACTTCGAACGGCATACACATTACGAGAAACAACATCGAGAGTTGCGAAAATTGGCAGTATCGTTTCATCATCTGGAAGTACGTCTCCAAATAATTCATAATATTTATTTCCTAACGGACTTGCATCGTTTGCTTCGCCTGAATGCAATGAAAAACCGCCTTCGCCTACTTTGTTACAAGCAGCTAAACACTCATTCCATTTTGCTTCTCCTGTATATACTTCTGCATTTAAATACACTTTTGCTAGCAAAGTATAACCCGCCCATTTATTGAATCTTCCGTAATAATTACCGCCTTTAGTTACTGAAAGTAATTCTACATTTTCTGTCAATTCTTTTACGATGAAATCAAAAACTTCTTTACGGCTTGACTGCGGAATTTTGTCAACAGTAATATTGTTGTCTGTATAAAAAGGAACATTTCCAAAATCATCAATTAGCAAATAATAAAAGAAAGCACGTAATACTTTTGCTTCAGCAATTTTTGAAGGTTCTGCATTTCCTTTTTCTAATAATTCAACTGCCAAGTTAGCATTGAAAATACCTTTGTACAACCAATTCCAGGTATTGTTGATGATAAATTCTGATGGAAGCCATTCGTGTTTGTGCAGACGGGCAAAATCCTGCTGCCAGTTACCGTCATTTCTATGCGGAATTACCTGCTCATCTGATGACATACAGTTCATGTCGTACCAGCCGTTATCTGCTCCTGCATAACCTACGCCTGGTACATTTTTACGTTCAAAGTCACCCGGAATTTCAGCATAAACGCTCGCCAGAGCAATATTTGCTCCTTCTGGAGTTCCATAAAAGCTGTCCGGCTGATATTTGTCGTATATATTTTCGTTGATATCTGTACAGCTAAAAAGTGTCAGAAAACATGCGCTTCCTGCTATTACTATATTTTTAATTTTCATTTCTTCTACTATTTAAATTTTACAGTCAAACCAAATGCAACACTTCTGGTACGAGGATAAATTCCTTTATCGCCTCCAAAATTGTCATTAGGATCACCACTTCCGCTTATGTTCAATTCTGGATCAACACCTGTGTAATCCGTAATTAAGAATAAATTATTTCCAGTAAGAGAAAGACGCACAGAGTCTACATATTTATCTGTAAAGCGGAAAGTATATCCAGCAGTAAGATTTTCTAAACGAACAAATGAACCGTCTTCTAACCATGCATCAGATCCGTATGGAGAAGAAAAAATTCCTCTGTCAACAGCGCTTTGCAAAACATTAGAACTACCTGTGTTTTCTAACATGCTTAATCGCTGATTAAGATTGTTGTAGATTTTATTTCCTCCAGAACCTCTTACTAACATAGAAGCATCGAAGTTTTTGTATCGGTAAGACGGATTAAAGGCAAAAGTGTAAGTTGGCAATGCAGAACCTGCGTAATAACGATCTTGACTTGTAGCTCCTTGATCAATTTTACCATCTCCATCGCGGTCTTTCACTGTTTCGACACCATTACTATTGGTACCAGTACTTTCTAAAATATAAAATGAACCAATTGGTTTTCCTTGTACTAGTAATGAGTTTGGTGCTCCCCAGTTTACAAAGTTTGTATTTAAAGGAATTCCGTTAATGCTTCCGCTTAAATTAAGAACTTCGTTTTTCATTAAAGACATGTTTCCTGCTAACGTCAGCGTGCTGTTTTCCGTTCTAATAACATCATACGCCAGCGCTACTTCTAAACCTTTGTTAGAAATGCTACCGACATTGGCTTTGATTTTATTATACGGATAAGGAGGTTGAGGTACTGTATAATCAAACAAAAGATTATCAGTTCTAGAATCATAAACATCGATGCTTCCTCTTAATCTATTGTCTAAAAGAGCAAAATCAAGTCCGATGTTGGTTTGTTTTTTGGTTTCCCATTTTAAATCAGCGTTTGCATTTTGAGAAATACCAAAATTGGTAATGATCGATCCTCCAAAATAAATATTTCCTGCGCTGTCAACTAATGGAAGTGAAGTCTGCGGATATAGCCCCTGCTGGTTTCCTGTTACACCATAACCCGCACGCAATTTTAATTCGCTAAACAGATTCTGATTCATCATAAAAGATTCTTTGTTAATCTGCCAAGCAACAGATGCTGAAGGGAAATTACCCCATTTGTTGTTTGAACCAAATACAGATGAACCATCACGTCTGATACTAGCTGTTAGTAAATAACGGTCTAATAAAGAGTAATTTAATCGTGCTAAATAAGAAGCCAATGATCTGTCATTTTTATAAGATCTGATATCTCCAGCTCTGACTTTAGACAAATCGCCAAACTGAAGCGCATTATATGTAGCTTCATCACTGATAAAACCTCTTGCCTGAGTATAATTGCCTTGGTAAGTCTGACTTTGCCATTCGTATAAAGCCAATGCATTAAAGCTGTGGATTCCGAAAGTTTTTTTATAGGTAAGACTAAAATTGGTTAATTTTTCGTTTTGTTTCTTATTGTCAATATTGGCAAAACCATGTTGTTCAACCGCATTAAAGTCTGTTGATTCTGCTGGCATATAATATCCAGCTGTATAATTGGTCTTTCTCCAGCTTCCAAACCAGTTTGCTGTAAAACCTTTTCCTAAATCTAAATCAGCTTTTAAACTTCCAAATAAATTATCTTCTTGTCTTTCATTTGTAACCTCTTGCGCAGCCGCATAAGGATTTAAGTAATGAAATACAGCAGGATCTGTAAAATAAGTTCCGTCAGTATTATAAACAGGATCTGTTGGTCTTGCTAATAATGCATTTGTAATTAAGTTTGATGTATAAGCAACGGTACCAATACTTCCAATACTGCTTGTAATATTATTTATTCCTGAGTTTAAATTAAAAGTCAATTTTAATTTATCGTCTAAAGCCAATTGTGTTGCCTGAATGCGCCCAATATATTTTTGGTTGCTTGAATTAATTACCACACCATCCTGCGTAATAGCTGTTATAGAAGCTCTGTAATTAAATTTATCTGTTGCGCCTCCAAATGATAAGGTATGAGTCTGAGTAATTCCAGTTTCAGTTAAAAGGCCGTACCAGTTGGTATTTGAACCATGATTTGCAGAAGCTGGAACACCATATTTTTGACCCGTTTCCCACCATTGGTCTGCACTCAACATATCCAGTTTTTTTGGAATAAAATCAACAGAAGTTGACCCTGTATATTCAATCGTAGTTTTTCCGGCTTTGTTTTTCTTAGTCGTAACAATGATTACACCAGGCGCACCTCTAGAACCATAAACGGCAGTTGCAGAAGCATCTTTTAAAACATCGATACTCTCAATCTCGCTTGGTGGAACCTGATTTAATAAATCCATGTTTCCCTGAATCCCATCAACTACTACCAAAGGATCGTTTCCCCCAATTAAAGAGCCAATACCTCTAATACGAACACTTGGTCCAGAACCTGGCTCACTTCCTATCTGCGTAATATTAACTCCGGCAGCTTTTCCTGCGATCAACTGCAAAGGATTTACAATTGCTCCCTGATTCATGTCTTTTGCGGCAATAGAAGAAACCGCTCCTGTTACATCTTTTTTGGCTGCAGTTCCATAACCTACTACTACAATTTCCTGTAAGTCAGTTGCGTCTGGAAGCAGCTGAATGTTTATAACAGGTTGATTTGCAGTCACTCTTTTTTCTTTATACCCCACAAAAGATACAATGATTACAGACTGGCTGCTTTCTACAGTAAGTTTATATTTTCCATCAAAATCAGTAACCATTCCATTTTTTGTACCTTCTTCAATAACCGAAGCACCAGGTAATGGCAGGCCGTTTTCGTCTGTAATAACACCGGAAACAGTTTGTTTTTGAAATTCGATTACTTGCGTTTTTAGCTCTGGTTTTTTAAGGATAATCTGCGTGTCACGAATTTTAAATTCGGTTGGAGTTCCTTTAAAAATTTTGTCTAAAACAACATATATAGACTGATCTTTTACAGAAATTGAAACCGTACGATCTAAATCGACATCGTTCATTTTATAAATAAATCTGAAATCTGTTTTTTGTTCAATGGTCTCAATAACCTTTTCGATTGTTGAATTGTTTAAATCAAGAGTAACTTTTGTCTTTTGGGCATAAGTACTCGCTTTGATATTAAACATGGCGACCAAAATAAGTAGTGTTGTTAATTTCAATTTTAGGTCATTTTGGAACAATGAGTATAGAAACCCATTATTCTTAGATTTTTTTTTCATAATTTTGTTAATTGATTGTAGTTAATTCGTTATATTCAATCACTTAGTTAATCGGAAATTGTTCGCAGCTCTTTCCGATTTTTTTATTCCCGTAATGTTATCTCATCATATATTGTATTGGTTTTAGGTGGTTAGTTAATTAGTATCTGATTGTTTTTTATCGTGTAATTAATGCCATGAACATCATTAAAATAACTCATCACATTTTCGATTGATTCTTCTTTAAAGCTGGCGTTGAATTTTTCGTTAGCCAATTTTTCATTTTTATTAATGATCGTTACGTTGTAGCGTCTTTCCAGTTTGGTAATGATATTTTTAAAAGCCATATTTCTAAAAGTAAGTCCGCCATCTATCCAAGAAGTATAGATCTCTGTAATAACCTGTTTGGTTAAGATTGAAGCATTTGCTTTGTTGAAGCTTCCTTTAAAACCTGGTTTAAGAATAGTACTCTTGTCAGCATTAAAGTCTTCGCTAGAGCGGTACATCCCAACAGAACCTTCAACAAGTACAACATCTGTGGCAGGATCTTCAGGATAATTAGACACATTAAAGTGGGTTCCTAAAACGCGGACATTTAAGTTATCTGCATTTACAATAAAAGGATGTTTTTTATCTTTTGCTACATCAAAAAAAGCTTCTCCGTCCAGATATACTTGACGATTTTCTCCAGCAATAAATTTTACTGGATATTTTAGAGTAGTACCAGAATTTAAATGAACCATAGTTCCGTCTGATAATTGCAAACGAAATTTTTTGCCAAACGGAATTTTAAGCGTGTTGTAAGCCAATTGATCAGAATCAGCTTGATTTTCATAAACCAATTTATCGCCGTCTTGGTTCCCAATAATATTCCCGTTTTTATCATGAACTTGAACTTTTCCGTTTTCAGAAATAACTTTAATACTTCCGTCTTCCATTTGTAGGACAATATCAGAGCTTTTAAAATCGAAAGTTGCTTCAGTAGATTTACTGAAGAAACCTTGTTTGTAGGCAAGTCCAACTCCAAGAAGAACCAAAACAGAAGCCGCAATAGAAATGTATTTTCTGTAGTTTGATTTTCTCGGCTGTAATTCGATTACTGTTTCTTGTTCTTTCGCTGTAGCTAATATGCTGTCAAAAATGGAATCGGCTTTCTGTTCCTCCATTTTTGGCATTTCGCTCAAGAGATTTTTCACTTCTTCTACTGTTGGAAATTCATCAGTAAGATTATTGCTTCTGAAATAAGCAATAACTTGTTCTGTTTCTTCAGCAGTACATTGATTTAAAATAAACTTCTCTAAAAGCGTTTTTATTTCAGAATTTGAATTCATTAAGAATGTTTTTGGGTTCTGTGTTTCTATAATACAGATGAGAAGGAGTTGAGTACTACTCAAACGTTATAAATTTTTAAATTTTAACATTTGGAAACGAATGATATGTATTTAACTTGTTGATTTTTAATGGTTTTTGTAAGTAAAAAATTTTCTGATTAAATAGAAATCTTTGTCAAAGTTTTAAACTTTGACAAAGATCGACGCAAAGAAATTAAAACATAGCCCACGATTTCAACCGTGGGAGCGCAACGCAAATCACGCAACGCAAATCACGCAACGCAATCACGTAATTGAAATCGTGCAAATCAATACGTTTCCCACGGTTGAAACCGTGGGCTATGGTTTCAATCTTGGGACGCAACGCAAATCACGCAAATCAAGACGTTTTGGGCTATGTTTGAAATAGATGATTTTAAAAAAGGCGGATTGGTATAATTTAAAACAAAAAAATCACTCCGAAGAGTGATTTTTAAGGGCATTATTGTGGTTTTGGTTAGATAATTTCATCGTGAAGTTGAAAAAAACCGCGCATCGATTCGAGCGCTTTACTCATTTGGTTCCGGACCGTGTTTATCGAGATTCCGAGTTCCTCGCTTATTTCTTCATAACTCATTCCTTTTTTCCGCGACATTTTAAAAATCTGCCGTCGTTTGGGCGGGAGCTGTTTTATAGCTTGTTTTCGGAGTTTTTTGCAATCGGCTTCGCGAATAGCATAATCTCCGTGTTCATGTGTTTTCTGACTTTCATAAAAAACGGCTTCTTTCAAAATAACTTCATTTGCCGCTTTATTCAAAACATTAAAAGCCTGATTTCTGGCAATCGTAAAAATGTAGGCTTTAAAAGACTGATCTACATCTAAACTTTCGCGATTAAGCCAAACTTTCAAAAAAACATCCTGGACATTTTCCTCTGCAGCTTCTTTCGATTTTAGAAGGCTAATGCTATATCCATAAATATCTTGGCGAAATAAATCAAAAAGCTGGCGAAAGGCTTTTTCGTTTCCTTTTTTGAGTTCACTTACCAATAATTTTTCACTATGGTTGGCAGCTTCTAACAATTTTAATCGCTTTTTATTTAATTCTAATGATATTAGGCTATCAAAATAAGAGGTCCTGAATCTGACTTCATCGCAAATATATAAAAATATTATTCGCAACAAATTATATCTAAAAAAACTTAATTCGGATTTTTTGTTAGTTTTTTGTAATGATGACTTAAAAAACACGCTGAAGTGGCTTTTCTACAAGTAAGTGTTATTTTGACGCTATTGCCAAATAAATTTTTATTCCGAATCTTACTTTTGAGAATATTCTTATCTACGAAATATGAAATTTTAGTCTTACTGGCTTTATTTCAAAAGAAAAATCCTTTTAACTCCAAAGAATTAAAAGGATTTGTATGGATAAAAATCAAAATTTGATTTTATAATTCGTTTTTGAGATTAGTTTTTCAAATCTTTAATCACTTTAAAAGCGACATCAACTTGATCTTCTCCAACTAAAATCGTAAATTCATTTGAAGTCGAAATTACCTCATTGATGATAATTCCTTCCCAAGCCAAACGTTGGAAGATGAAATAGTAAATACCAGGAACTACGATATTCTCTTTTGGTAATTTTACTGTGATAGAAGCTAAATTATCTAATTTCTGAATTAATTTTTCTCTCATAAAGTGTTTTTCAACTAAATGATTTACACTGCTGCTGACAACGATATTGGTTTCGTTTACACCACGAGATGAGGTATAAAAAATATCAGATAAAGCATTAATGTCTGAGATCAAATCTGCTTGTTTGTTTAAAACAGTCTCAGATGCTGCAAAAGTGTAATCTGTCAGTTCAGAACGAACGGTGATTTCACCTATATTTTTAATTACTTTATTGATTTTGTGGTTCAGTTTAAAATCTAGTTCTTCCGTCAGTCGTTTTAAAGACATTACAACAGCGCCTTGTTTTACTTCTTTTCCAAACTCACTTTCTAATTCGGTCATAATATTTCGCGAAAGTGAAGTTAGGTTAATAATTCCGAGCGACAGAGCATTTAATAAAAATGGTTTTGTTTTAATGTAGTTTTCTACAATAGAAGAAACAGTTTTCATAATTTTTTTTTTTTTTTTGGTAACAGTTGAGTTGGTTGTTAATTTAACATTACGATGTTATAATTCTTTGCAAATATAAATAAAAAAACAAATTGTTACAATTATAACAATAAAAAATTATGTTAAAAGTGATAAAAAGCATCGGTAAGATGTTCAATTGCAAATGATTCCCTGTCTTTATGGATCGCAACGATATCAAAACGGATTTCTAAATCTTCCTGAAAATCCTTTTCCCTATCGTTTATGTAGGCATTTACTGCTTTTATAAGTAATTGAATTTTTTTTGGCTTCACAAAATCTTGCGGAGAACCAAAATCTAAATTCGATCGGGTCTTTACCTCAATTATGGCTAAAATAGAATCTTTTTGTGCAATGATATCTATTTCTGCTTTCTGAAAAACGTAATTTCTGTGTTGAATAGTATATCCGTTTTCTTCAAGATGCGAGACGGCAAGGTCTTCGCCTAATTTTCCTAAATTATTATGCTCTGCCATGGTTTTGCTTTAAAGTTTCAAGTTTCAAGTTGTTGAATCTTATATTGGGTTTGAGTTTTTTGCATGCAAAGACGCGAAGACACAAAAGCATAAAACTTTGTGGCTTCGCGTCTTTGCGAGATTTTATGTGGTATTTTGAACTTCCTTAAAAAAGGAATACGAAATATTATTTTTTAAAAGTAACCGTGCTTCCAGTAGCAGTAACTTCCATAGAAACGGTATTTCCCATAATTAAAGCTCTATTGTCTCTAATATGGCCTGCTGGAAAATTGAAAATTACCGGAATATTGTATTTTTTGGTTACATCATCAATAATTTCCAAAGCATTTTTACCCCAAGGCACTTCATTGTCTTTCATGCTTGTCATTCCGCCAATGATAATTCCTTTGAGATTTTCAATACAGCCGTTGCGTCTCAGGTTCATCATCATACGGTCAATATGGTACAAATATTCGTCTAAATCTTCTATAAATAAAATTTTATCCTTGCAGTCAATTGCCGATGGAGATCCTAATAAACTATATAAAATAGATAAATTTCCACCTACTAATTCGCCTGTAGCGCTTCCCAAACGATTCATAGGAGTTGGACTTACCGAGTAGGAAATAGGTTCGTTAAATAGAGCGGCGTGTAAAGAGCTCACAGCATCTGGAGTTGCTCTTGGAACCGTAACCGGCATAATTCCATGAATAGATTTGTAACCCATCGTATTCAAATGATTATGCAGAACGGTAACGTCGCTAAAACCGATAACCCATTTTGGATGCTGTTTGAATTTCGTAAAATCCAATAAATCTAACATTCTAACAGTACCATATCCGCCGCGAACACACCAAATGGCTTTAATATTAGGATTGTCTAATTGCTTTTGAAAATCGGCAGCTCTTTGTTCATCTGTTCCAGCCAATTGATGGTAATCTAAACCAATTGTAGATCCGACAACTGCTTCTAAACCCCAGCTGTGCAATAAATCTATTGTTGGTTTTAAATTGTCATCGATATTTTTTCGCGCTGTCGCTAAAAGCGCTACAGTATCTCCCTTTTGTAAGTAAGGCGGTGTTATCATGTTTTGTTGAGATTGACAGTTGAATGATTTTAAAGCAAAAATAAGAAATGCGAACTGATAAATAATAGACGGTTTCTTAATGTTTAATAGGTTTTTCATGGTCATCATTTGCTTCTTTCATTTATATGAAAAAACAAATATAGAAATTTTAGATTTTAAATATATTTGAATTTTCTTACATTTAATTAAAAAAGAGTAATATTGAATGTTTTTTAAATACTAAATATATGCACTTTTTTAGAAGCTACTTTTTATTAGTTATTCTTTTTTCATTTCAAACGCAATCGCAATCCAAAAAGTATAAAATACATACCGTCGCTTTTTACAATTTTGAAAATCTTTACGATACTGAAAATGATGCTTTTACAAATGATGACGAATGGACACCAAATGGAACACAGCACTGGACAAAAGAAAAGTATCAGCAGAAATTGAAAAACCTAGCGAAAGTGATTTCTGAAATTGGAACACCAGAAAATACAAATGCGCCAACTTTAATTGGCGGAGCAGAAATAGAAAATCGCAATGTTTTAGAAGATTTAATTAAAGAGCCAAAACTCTTGCCACTGGATTTAGGAATCATTCATTTCGATTCGCCAGACAAACGAGGTATTGATGTGGCTTTACTTTATCAGAAAAAGTATTTCAGACCGACTTCTTATTCGAATATTCCATTAATTATTTATAAAAAAGAAATTCCTAAAAAAGAAGAAGAAATTTTAGATGATGAAATTGAAGTTAAAAAGGAAAGTAAGAATCGTGTTTTTACACGAGACCAACTTTTGGTTTCAGGATTTTTGGAAGATGAAGAAATACATATTATTGTCAATCACTGGCCGTCGAGATCTGGTGGAGAAAAAGCAACAAGTCTCTTTCGAGAAGCCGCAGCAAAATTAAACCGAAAAATTATCGACTCTCTACAACAGATTAATCCGCAAGCCAAAGTTTTGACGATGGGAGATTTTAATGACGGACCATTGAATAAAAGCATAAAATCTGGTTTAGGTACAAAAGGCGTAAAAACTGAAGTAACAGAATTTGGTGTTTTTAATCCGTTTGAAGAACTTCAAAATAAAGGTTTAGGAACGATCGCTTATCGTGATTCGTGGAACATTTTTGATCAGATTATCATGACCCAATCCTTAATTCAACCTGATTTTTCGACTTATAATTTTTGGAAAGCTGGTATTTTTAATAAATCTTATCTTATTCAAACTTCGGGACAATATAAAGGTTATCCGCTGCGAAATTCAGTTGCAGAAGCAGGATTTAGTGATCATTTTCCTGTTTATATTTATTTGATAAAAGAATTTTAGTAGAGACACACAGCAGTGCGTCTAATATCTCGTTTTAAAACCCTAAAAATTTTTCTGCCACGAATTACACGAATTGCTCGAATTTTTTAGCCACAGATTAAAAAGATTTTTAAGATTTTTTCAGTCAGAATGAATTAGTGTAATTAGTGAAATTCGTGGCAAACTAAAAAAATCATTTTAATTCATTTAATCTGTAGCAAAAAAAACTCATTTAATTTTCTTCAAAACTTCTTTTGCAACGGCTTTTATAAGCAGTAGAATAATCAGAAGTAATCTTTTTCGATTATGGTTTTAAAATGTTATCTACGAATCTAAAGACGCACTGCGGTGCGTCTCTACAAATTTACTAACTTTAGCTTTTCAAAATTTAGTACTTATAAAATGGCTATAGCAAAACCTTTTAACCTGACGCAATGGATTGACGAAAATCGTCATTTATTGAAACCACCTGTTGGAAATAAAAATCTCTATGTAGATTCTGGAGATTATATTGTAATGATTGTAGCAGGACCAAATGCCCGAAAAGATTATCATTATAACGAAACAGAGGAACTTTTTTATCAGCTGGAAGGAAGTATTAAAGTGGTGATTCAGGAAGATGGACAGCGTAAAGAAATGGAATTAAACGCGGGCGATATGTACTTGCATCCAGCTAAAGTGCCACATTCTCCTGTTCGTTCAGAAGGTTCTATTGGTCTTGTAATTGAAAGAAAACGCGCTGGTTTGGGGTATACTGATGGTCTGCTTTGGCATTGCGATAATTGCAATCATAAATTGTACGAAGTGTATTTTGAACTTCATAATATAGAGAAGGATTTTCTTCCTCATTTCGAGCATTTTTACAATTCAGAAGAATTAAGAACCTGCGATAACTGCGGGACTGTTATGGAAACTGATCCGAGATTTGTGGCGAAGAAATAATAAATTAAACCATTAAGAGATTAAGAAAGTTAAGCTAAGTGAAAACTTAATTTTCTTAATCTCTTAATGGTTCGTTTTTATGGTTTAGTAAAGCTACAACTCCAATTTTTTTCCTTGCTCCGGATAAATAATCTGCACTCCTAAATCATTTTGATTTTTTAACTGCTCTTTAATTTTTACAATATTCTTCGCAGGAGGTTTTAAATGCGTGATGATAATTTTGAAGTTTTTCAAAGAACCTTTTCCTGCTAAATCTTCTAGAACATGAAGTTCTTTCATTAAATAATTTGGAGTTAGATGACCAAATAAAAATTTGTCCGGTTGCTCATTTAGAAAAGAAACTTCAATAAAAATCCCTTTTAATTGTTTTTGTTTAATTAATGGTGCAACGGCTGTCCATAAATCACGAAGATTATTGCTTTTTTCGACTTCGTCAGATCCCGTGTCTCCTAAATATAATGCATAATCAGTATTGCTTCTAATTAAAAAAGCAGTACTCTCAAATGGATTAACATGACTTAAAGGAAATGCCTTAACCGTCATTTTAGCATTCGTTAAAAGAGTTTCTACGCCTAAATTCAAAGTTTGAAAATGGTATTTTCTTAAAGGGAAACCAGGTCCAGCATCTCCAAAATTTGCCCAAGTCTGATCGTTAAAATAATGGTTTTCCATCATTTCCATGCATTTATTTGTCGCATAAACCGTCTTCGAAGAATCAGCTGGAGAATTGATAATTAAACCAGAAACATGGTCTAAATGCGCGTGCGAAATTAAATATCCTTTAATGTATTTTCGTAAAACTTCACTTGTAGAAACTTTAAAAGTTTTCTTTTCAATAGCTTTTTCAATTCCCGCATTTACCGTTCCGGCGTCAAGACAAATATAATCGTTAGTATTGGAAGGAGCTATTAAGTAAGCAGAAAGATTTTTTTCGTCAATACCGCCCATTACACCCAATGGAACTACAGAAAAAGAGGCATTTTCTTTTTGAGAAAATATGTGAGTTGAAACGAATAGCAAACAAAAGAGAAGAAGCCGATTAAGAGTCATATTTTTAATTTTAAGTAATGCAAATTTCATTAAATAAATCTAATAATAAAGTTTCGTTACTGTTAATACTCTAAAATAAACTTAAATTTACGTTGATTTATGAATTAACTTCAATCGAAAATTAATTCTAAAACAATATCTTTACATTAAAATATAACAATTTTAACTAAAAAAGTTACAATGACAACAATAGCATCGCAATTTGGAATGAATGAAGCTCTTGAAAAATTGGGCATCAAGACCGTAAATGAAGGAACATCAACAGGAACAAATAATTTTTCTTCTGGAGAAATTCTAGAAAGCTATTCGCCAGTTGACGGAAAGTTAATTGCTTCGGTAAAAATGTCAACTGCTGAGGATTATGAAAAAGCAATTCAAACTGCGGCAGAAGCGTTTAAGACTTTTAGATTGATTCCGGCGCCTCAGCGTGGTGAAATTGTACGTCAGTTTGGAGAAAAATTGAGACAGAATAAAGAAGCTCTTGGTAAATTGGTTTCTTATGAAATGGGAAAATCATTGCAAGAAGGTTTTGGAGAAGTTCAGGAAATGATTGATATCTGCGACTTTGCAGTTGGTTTATCTCGTCAGCTTCACGGATTAACGATGCATTCTGAAAGGCCAGGACACCGCATGTACGAGCAGTATCATCCATTAGGAATTGTTGGAATTATTTCGGCATTCAATTTCCCAGTTGCAGTTTGGTCTTGGAACACAGCTTTAGCATGGATTTCTGGTGATGTCTGCGTTTGGAAACCTTCTGAAAAAACCCCTCTTTGTGGTATTGCCTGCCAAAATATAATTGCTCAGGTTATTAAAGAAAACAATCTTCCAGAAGGAATTTCATGTTTAATAAACGGCGATTATAAAATAGGGGAGTTATTGACTGCAGATACTCGTATTCCACTTATTTCTGCTACAGGTTCAACCCGAATGGGGAAAATTGTAGCTCAAACCGTTGCAGGAAGATTAGGCAAATCATTACTTGAATTAGGAGGAAATAATGCCATTATTGTTACTCCAGATGCAGATATAAAAATGACTGTAATCGGAGCTGTTTTTGGAGCGGTTGGAACGGCTGGACAGCGTTGTACTTCAACACGAAGACTGATCATTCACGAAAGTATTTATGATAAAGTAAAAGACGCTTTGGTTGCGGCTTACAAACAATTGAGAATCGGGAATCCGCTTGACGAAAATAATCATGTTGGTCCACTTATTGACACACATGCTGTCGAAATGTACGCAGCAGCTTTAAATAAAGTTGTGGCTGAAGGCGGAAAAATTCTAGTAGAAGGTGGAGTTTTATCTGGTCAAGGTTATGAAAGCGGCTGTTATGTAAAACCTGCAATTGTAGAAGCTGAAAACTCGTTCGAAATTGTTCAGCATGAAACATTTGCTCCAGTTTTATATTTAATTAAATATTCTGGCGAAGTAGAAAATGCAATCGAAATTCAAAATGGCGTTGCCCAAGGTTTATCGTCGGCAATTATGACAAATAATTTGCGCGAAGCAGAAAGATTTTTATCATCAACAGGATCTGACTGTGGAATTGCAAACGTAAATATAGGAACTTCTGGAGCCGAAATTGGTGGTGCTTTTGGCGGTGAAAAAGAAACTGGAGGCGGTCGCGAATCAGGTTCTGACGCTTGGAAAATATATATGAGACGCCAAACCAATACAATTAACTATACAACAAATCTTCCGCTAGCGCAGGGAATTAAATTTGATTTGTAATTATATAAATATCTGAAATAAGAAAGGCTTCCAAATTTGGAAGCCTTTTTAAGTTAAGTTTAGTTTTACTTTTTTATAAGAGTTTGATTAAATGATCCATCGACAGTATAAATTTTCGCTAGATAAGTTCCAGGAATTAAACCGCTTGTATCAATGCTTTGAGAATTTCCAGAATTAACTACTAGATTTCCAGAAATATTGTAAATCAGTACTTTTTGCACTTTTTGCTCAGGATCTGATAAATATAAAGTGCTAGAAACTGGATTTGGATATAAAATGATTTTTGATGTTTCATTAGTACTTTCTTCTACAGCTAAATCAGTTGTAGTCGTCATTTTTAATGTTCCTCCGCTGTAAACCGTGCTGATATAGAATAAATTGGCAACAGAACCTTTTGTTATGCTATGAGAACCAGCAGCAATAGAAGCTGTTACAATACCAGCAGATGCGGTATAAGAAACATTGTCTACTTTAATAGTTCCTGTAAAGTTAGAATCGAAAACCAATGTTAAAGTTGATGCACTTGTTGTTGTGTAGGTTATAGAGGTGCTCGATTCAATTTTTAATCGTTGTGTTAGCGTTAAGCCATTATAAGTTACAGAACCTGGAGTCGAATTCATATTTCCTGTAATAGAATAGAATGAACTTGTTTTTCCAGAAGTTGTAAAATTATGATTTTCAGAACCACCAGTTGAACCCGTTGTAACGGTTATTGTTCCTGAAGCAGTTACTGGAGTTCCTGAACTTCCAGAAGTAGTTACAGAGTAAGACACATTTGCAGTTGGAGTCCCTGTAATGGTAATGGTTTTTGCCGATGTATTTTTTACAAAAGACAATCCAGAAGCTGGTAATCCAGTTACTGAAGCATCTGTAGCATTTCCACCCCAAGTAAACACAATCGAAGCAATTGCAGTTCCAGAAGAAACAGTTTGGTTATTGTTTCCAGAAGAAGTTAAAGTTTGGTTTCCAGCAGCAGTAACGGTTACAGTTCCTGAACCAGTGGCTGGGGAACCACTAGTTCCAGAAGTTGCAATGGAGTACGAAACTGTTGCAGTTGGCGTACCCGAAATAGTTATCGTTTTTGCGGATGTATTTTTTACAAAAGATAGTCCAGAAGCAGGTAATCCCGTTACAGTTGCATCTGTTGCGTCACCACCCCATGTAAATACAATCGAAGAGATAGCAGTACCGCTTGCAACAATTTGATTGTTGTTTGAAGCAGATGTCAGCGTTAAAGTCTGTCCGCTTGAAGGTGGATTTCCTTCACCTTGTACAGCAACTAGAGTTCCTGTATAGTTTGTTAGCGCTGTTTTTAATGCTGTAATAACTAAAGAAGAAGTATCATCTGTTGCATTATTGAATGTCCATTTTAAATCTCCTCCAGAAACACGTCCAGCATATTGAGTCGTTTTAGTTTTTGCCGCTGCTGGAGTATCAACCACTAGATTTTTTACATACAAATTAGCATCTGTATCAAAGTTATTATACGTATTAGCGCCTGATTTCGATTTTACAGAACTGCTTACGACTTCTCCTCTTGTTGCCGCTAAGTAAGCATCAAAATCTGTTGTAGAGCTTATCTTTCCTGAAATATTGTACAGAGGATTTGGATCATTATACGCTACAAAACGCATATTGTTTGTTCCATTAGAAGCGTCAAAAGTATTGTTAAAAGCTTTGATGCTTCCACCTGCTTCACCAGAGAATGTTCCCATTGTTCCTGCGTTATTCACTTGGTTGGCTTCATCCCAAATATCAGTACCTTGCAGTGAAGTTAGCATTGGGTGCTTGCTGTTTCTATAATAATTTCCTTCAACAAAAAGTGAAGATCCTAAAGTTGAACCTGCTCCATATTTAGAAACGCCATCATAATAGTTGTTGTAAATATGTGCCGAATAATAGCGCACTCGTGGATGACGAGAATCAGAATGGTCAAACCAGTTGTGGTGATACGTGATGTACAATCCTGAAGTTGTACCTTCGCTTAAGCCTAAAAGACTTGCTTTTCCATTGTCCCAAAAGTGGTTGTAAGACAATGTAATATAAGTCGAAGTTTTGTTGTCTAATGCTCCGTCGCCTTTTATTTGGTCGGCATCGCTTCCTGCATTTCCATAGAATAAATCGCAGTTGTGTACCCAAACGTGATCGTTGTCTTGCTGCATTCCTACGTTATCACCGGCAGTACTGTTACAATTCATAAATCCAAGATTGCTCACTTCTATGTTTGAAGCCGATTTCAATCTAACTCCCCAGCCATTTGCAACAGCGTCGTCACCAATACCTTCAAACGTAACATAACTTGAAGCATTGTTTGCGTTTTCAATAACAACATCACCACCTTCCATAACGGTCATATCGGTGATATTTCCAATCAAGCGAATAATGAACGGACGCGTATCTTTTCCTTTTTTAATAGCATACAAAATATTTTGTAAACCAATACAAGGATTTGAACTTGCACCAGTAATATTCATAGAAATGGTGTTTTTGGTATTTTGCGTAATGTAAAGAATTACGGCATTATCCTTTGGAGTTCCGTCAGCTTTATATCCGCCAGGAATACGGCCGCTTTCAAAAGCAAATCCATTTCGGTCATGTGCTGCTACAGTTAAGCTTCCCGTTGTGGTTCCAGTTCCCTCGTTGCCATTTATAACTGGCTTTACTTTTACGGTATAAGATCCAGCTTTTAACCCAGGAATATCAGCGCGAAAATAAGAGCCATAACTTCTAATAAGCTGGTCGTCAATTTTTTTGTCTGTAAATCCGTTACCCGTGTAGTAAACATTGTAGGTTTGGACACCGCTGACTGGCTGCCACTTTACAAAAGCAGATTCCAACCAGCCGGAAGCTTCATTGATAGTTTGGGCCCATAATTGAGCTGTCATAAGAAAGACAGCTACGAAAAGTAGGTTTTTTTTCATAGTGTTTGTTTAAGATAGTTAATAAAATAAGTAAGTGGTTTTACTTTCGACTCCAAGTGGTTTAATTGTAATCGATTACACAAAATTATATATTAATTTTTAATACCGTAATTTTTTTACTAAAAAAAAGAATATACTTAATTTTTTTAGCTTTTAAAATGTTAAAAATGTAATTAATTGCATGAATTGTAATTTATTACACATTGATTATTGTGTAAGGAAAGCCGTAATTTATTAGCTTTTTAGAATTTTACAATTTAAATAGGAAGAATTTAGAAGATTTGTAATTTTTTTTAATTACATAAATTACATTTCCATTTTTTGTAGGAAAAGAATTCTTTTTGTTTTTTGAAGAACAGATTATTCTTAAAGATTTAATCTCAAAATTTACATTTAAACTTTAAAAAAGTAATTTATTAAAATAAAAAAAGCCCTTTTGATTTTACTCAAAAGGGCTTAAATTTTTATAACGAAGAAATTAATCCTTACTATAAAGCTTAGCTAAAAGTCTTAGGAATTCAATGTATAACCAAACCAATGTAATCATTAATCCCATTGCTCCGTACCATTCCATAAATTTTGGCATTCTTTCTCTTGCACCTTTTTCAATTAAATCAAAATCTAAGAATAAATTAAGAGCAGCGATAATAATTACAAAAACACTGATACCAATGCTCATCATAGAATTTCCATAATGAACAGGCTGCCAGCTTGTAAATAGAGAGACTAACCAAGAAATTAAATAATAAGTAGCAATTGCCAATGTTGCCGCAACAACCACAGATTTAAATTGTTCTGTAACCTTCACAATTCTAAATTTGTATAAACCAAGGCAAACCAAGAAAGTAACTAGAGTTGCACCAACGGCATTAATTACGATTCCTGGAAATTTTAATTCAAATATTGCAGAAATTCCTCCAATAAACAATCCTTCAAATAAAGCATATCCAGGCGCTAGGTAAGGGGAAGCCTGTGGTTTAAATGAAGAAACCAACACTAAAATAAAACCAATAATTGCACCTCCAATTGTAGGCAACATGGGATTCATTCCGTTAAAAGCCATCCACCATGTTACCATAGCAGCACCGCATAAAATAAGAAATAAGATTGCAGTTTTGTTGATTGTTCCAGACACCGTCATTTCTTGATTGTAATCAATAATCTGAGCTTGGTGTACTTCTGTTCTTGAGTCAGCATTAGAAAAACGCTTACTGTTTAAAAATGGATTTTTTGAATTAAAGTTCATAATTTAATACATTTAATTGAACCCAAATATATGGAGATTTTTTGAAGTGCAATCTCCGAAGAGAATTATTTAACATGATTTTCTGTTCTTTATAAAGCAAAAAAATCCATCAACCGAGACTGATGGATTTTTCTATATATTGTATTTCTTATCTTAATTCAATAAGTCTAAAACTAATGAAGGGAATAAACCAATAATAATATTTAAAGCAATTGAAACTACTGCAGTTGCATAAATAAGGAATGGTCTTCCTGTTCTTTCCTGATTTGGTTCTTTAGAATACATTGCCAAAATTAGTTTGAAATAGTAACCAACACTAATGATAGAGTTAATTACGGCAACAATTACTAAACCGATATATCCTGCTTGAATAGTTTGGTTGAATAAGAATAACTTAGCAAAGAATCCAGAGAAAATCGGAATACCGGCCATTGACAATAATGAACCTGTAAGGATTGCAGCCAATAACGGATTTGTTTTTCCTAAACCGTGGAAATTGGTAATGTCTTCATTGTCATGATCTCTGCAAACATATAAAATTACGCTGAAAGCTGCGATTCCTGATAATGCGTAAGCAGCAGTGTAGTATAATAAAACGCCAGCAGAAGCTGAAACAGTTAATAATGTCATTAACATGAAACCTGCGTGAGAGATTCCAGAGAAAGCCAACATACGTTTTACGTTTACTTGTCTTAATGCCATAATATTACCAACAGACATTGAAGCAATAGAAAGAACAACGACAATAACTTCAAATGTGTGTAAAAGATCTTGGTTGTCTAATGAAGCAATTAAATTTAAACCAGAAACCAATTTAAATAGCGTTGCAATTGCCACCACTTTTGCCAATGTGCTCATTAAAGCTGTTGTTAAAGCAGGAGAACCTTCGTAAACATCTGGAGCCCAGAAATGGAAAGGTACAGCAGCTACTTTAAATAACATACCGATAACCATTAAAATCATACCAATTGGAAACCAGATTGGTAACTCCGCAGAAAGCGCGCTTTCGTGAATTTCGCTTATATCAAAACTTCCCATTGCGCCGTAAATCAAGCAGATTCCAAATAAGATAATTCCAGAAGCAAAAGATCCCATTAAGAAATACTTCATACCGGCCTCATTGCTCTTAATATTTAAACGGTCACTTGCTGCTAAAACATATAATGCAATAGATAGAATTTCAATTCCTAAAAAGAACATTGCTAAGTTTCCAAAAGAAACCATTGCTACAGCTCCAGCCAGTAAGAAAACTTTAATAGCAACATAATCTGAAATTTTCGTTGGATGATTATGGTAGAAATTATGGCTTAATGCTACAAGGAAAATCGTCAGGACAATAAACAATGATGAAAACGAAGTAGAGAACTTACTTACTGTAATCATATTGTTGTAATAACTTTGTTCCATTCCGAATTCGCAGAAATTGATTGCCAATACCCCTAGTAAACCTAATATGGTAAAAGGAACGATGGCTTTTCTTAAATTAAGAATTTCAAACAATAGGCAGAAAATACCCAATCCTGTTATAGCTATTAATGTATTCATTTTTATCTTTTTGATTTAGGATTTCAATTTTTAAATGTAATCCTAATTTATTTTTTGTTTAAAATATTAGTTCTTATTGATAACTTGTAAAATGTTTTCCAAGCTTGGTGTAATCAAATCTGTGATTGGTTTTGGATAAAATCCGAAGAACAATAAAACAGCGATAATTACTGCGAAAGAAATTCCTTCGTTAAGTGTCACATCAGCAAAAGCTTTTGAGTTCGTTTCACCCAACATTACGTGCTGGAACATTCTCAACATATAATAAGCTCCTAAAATAATAGTTGTTCCTCCTAAAATAGCAAACCAAATATTAATTTGAGATAAGCTGTATAAAACAGTAAATTCTCCAACAAAGTTAAACGTACTTGGTAATGCAACAGAAGCCAATACTAAGATTAAAAACATTGAAGCAAATTTTGGAGACTGTGTACGAATACCGCCCATTTCTGCAATTTCTCTAGTTTCATATCTTCTAAAAATAACTTCAGCAGCAAAGAATAATCCAACTACCACAAAACCGTGAGCAATCATTTGTAAAACTGCACCTCTTAAACCATCAAGAGTTAAAGTGTAAGAAGCTGCAGCGATTAAACCAACGTGCGCAAGAGAAGAATAAGCTAATAATTTTTTAAGATCTTTTTGTCTTAAAGCGACAATAGAACCGTAAATTACACCTGCAATTCCTAAAGCAATAAAGATATACATGTATTCTTTTGCAGCTGTTGGTGCAAGTGGCAATTGCCAACGAAGAACACTGTAAAGTCCCATTTTTAGCATGATACCAGATAAAAGCATTGTTCCAACAGTTGGTGCTTTTTGGTACACATTTGCCTGCCACGTGTGGAAAGGGATAATCGGAATTTTAATAGCATAAGCTAAGAAGAAAGCCAAGAAAATCCAGAATTGCTCGCAAGCAGATAAATTTAATTTATATAAATCTTCAATTAAGAAAGATCCTGCTTTTGTGTATAAGTAAATAAAAGCAGTTAACATGAATAACGATCCAGCAAGTGTGTAAATAAAGAATTTAACCACTGCTTTTCTGCGTTCTTCAGCATCGCCATTACCCCAGATTAAAGCAATAAAGTAAATCGGAACAAGAGCAAGCTCCCAGAAAATATAATATAAAAGACCGTCAGAAGCTAAGAAAGTTCCTGTCATAGCAAATGCCATAAAAAGAATTAATCCGTAGAAAGCTTTTGCATTTTTATATTCATTTCCAAAAGAAGAAAATATAATAATAGGAGTAAGGGCTGCAGTTAATAAAACCATTGCCAATCCCAATCCGTCAGCGTTTAAAGCGAAAGAAATTTTAGGCTGTGTGATCCAGCTGTTGATTACGCTGATATTTTCGCCAGCGTTATAATTATTCAATAATACAATTGAACATCCTAAAGCGGCTAAGCTGAAAAGCAAAGCAACTTTCGAAGCTAGTTTGTCACCAGAAAAATAAGTGGCAAATGCACCAATTAAAAGTATAATTAATATAGTAGAAACGTTCATAGTTATAATATTATTGAGCTAAAAATATATAGGAAATAATGGCACACATTCCTAAAACAAATACAAATAGATATAATCCGATACTTCCTGATTGTAATCTCTTTCCTTGATAAGCAATTTCGTTTGTCACTTTACCTAATCCGAAAACAAGAGCAGATAAACCAGTTTCGATATAATCTCTAAAGAATTTAGATAAGCTATTAATTGGCTGAACAAATACAGCATCGTAAACTTCGTCTACATAATATTTGTTGTATAAAACTTTGCTTAAGCCAGTAATGTTTTCATCAGATTCCGGCACATTATCTTGCTTGAAGTATTTTACGTAAGCAATTAAAATTCCTAATAACCCACCAAGAACAGCAACACCCATTAAAGTATATTCAGTTGTGCCTAAATGATGTTCTTCGCCAGCTACTTTTGTGAAAAGCGGAGCTAAGTAATGATTTAACCAACTGTTTCCTGGTAAACTAATTAATCCACCGAAAGTGGCTAAAATAGCTAAGATGATAAGCGGAATAGTAATTAATGAACCACTTTCGTGTAAATGATGTTTTTGCTCTTCAGTTCCTCTAAATTCTTTGAAGAAAGTCAAGAACATTAAACGGAACATATAGAAAGCTGTCATGATTGAAGCAACAGATCCAACAACGTATAATTGAATACTGTGGTGGAAAGCAGTTAATAAGATTTCATCTTTAGAAAAGAATCCAGAGAAGAATGGAACTCCAGAAATGGCTAATGAAGAAATTAACATGGTCCAGAATGTAATTGGCATCGCTTTACGCAAACCTCCCATGTTACGCATATCCTGTTCTCCGTGTAATCCGTGAATTACAGATCCAGAACCTAAGAATAAACAAGCTTTGAAGAATGCGTGAGTGATTACGTGGAAAACCGCTACTTCGTAAGCTCCAAATCCTAATGCTAAAAACATTAATCCTAATTGAGAAACTGTAGAATAAGCTAAAACTTTTTTGATATCTGTCTGTACTAATCCAATTGTAGCAGCAACCAATGAAGTGATAGCTCCAATAATTGCGATTACATTTTGTACATCGTGAGCTAAATCAAATACAAAGTTTAATCTGGTTACCATAAAGATACCTGCAGTTACCATCGTAGCCGCGTGGATCAATGCAGAAACTGGAGTTGGTCCAGCCATCGCATCAGGTAACCAAGTGTATAACGGAATCTGAGCAGATTTACCACAAGCTCCAATGAACAAACATAAAGCAGCTAAAGAAAGTAATGGTAAATTTAAGTTAGTTGCTCCTGCAATTGCAGTTTTTAAAGTCGCATAATCCAAAGTTGAAAACATCGATCCGATGATGAACATTCCGATTAATAAACCTAAATCTCCAATTCTGTTCATGATGAAAGCTTTTTTTGCAGCATCATTGTAATCTTGGTTTTTATGCCAGAATCCAATTAATAGGTAAGAACAAAGTCCAACACCTTCCCATCCAATGAAAAGAACTAATAAGTTGCTTCCAATTACAAGCGTAATCATAAAGAATACGAACAGATTTAAATACGCAAAAAACTTGTGCATATTCTCATCGTCATGCATGTAACTGATAGAGTATAAGTGAATCAAAGATCCAATTCCAGTTACAAATAATAACCAAAGAACAGATAATTGATCTAATAAAAATCCAAGATTGATTTTTAAGTTGCTAATTTGAATCCAATCAAATAAAGTAACCTCAATTCCTTTTCCAGTTGAAGTTATTTGATTAAAAAGTAAAAGAGAAACTACAAAAGAAATCGCTACAGCAACAGTTCCGATTGCACCAGAAGCTGTTTTTCCTAAGCTTTTTCCAAAAAAGACATTTACTAGAAAACCTAGTAAAGGAGTTAAAACTAAAATTAAAGCTAAATTGGTATCCATTTCTGATTATCCTTTTAAATTTTTTAAATTATCGATACTAATTGATCCGATATTTCTAAAGATAGAAACTAAAATGGCCAATCCTACCGCAACTTCGGCTGCAGCAACCGCCATCGAGAAGAACACAAAAACTTGTCCTTGCGCATCTTGATGATAAGTTGAAAAAGCAACAAATAAAAGGTTTACCGCATTCAACATAATTTCGATAGACATGAAAACGATAATAGCATTTCGTCTGTACAATACACCAAAAATACCAATACAGAAAAGTACAACACTCAAAAAGATGTAGTTTTCAATACCTATTTGATTTAATATATTACCCATTATTTATTTAATTTTTCTTTTTTAGACAATAGAACTGTTCCAATCATAGCAACCAAAAGTAAGATCGAAGCAAATTCGAAAGGAACCATATATTCGTCCAATAAAATTTTACCTAAAACTTTAATTGATTGGAAATCTTCTCCAGTAGAATCGTATTCACCCACAATTGGTTTCGAGTTAATAAAGATTGTAATCAAAACGATCAAGATTAAACAGAAAGAAACAATAGCGCCTAGACGTGTAATTCTAGGACGGTGAACTTCTCGTTGTTCGTTCAGGTTCATCAACATGATGGTAAACAGGAACAGAATCATAATAGCTCCAGAGTAGACTATTATATGAACAACAGCTAAGAATTGAGAATTTAATAGTAAATAATGACCAGCAATTGAGAAGAAACAGATTACCAAATAAATGGCACTGTGAATCGGGTTTCTGCTGAAAATAGTCAAGAAAGCAGTAATAACGGTAATAAACGCTAAAAAGCAAAAGATAACTTGAACAGTTGTTGCGTGTGCAAAATCAGGAATATGTATCATTTAGTTAGCGTTTTTAAGTTGAGCGTTTTTCAAAGCCATTTCTAAAGGCATTACTAATTTGTCTTTCCCGAAAATGAAATCTTCTCTGTTGTAGCTAGCAGGAACTAACACTTTAGATTCAGTCAAGTAAATAGCGTCTTTTGGACAAGCTTCTTCACATAAACCGCAGAAAATACAACGAAGCATATTGATTTCGTAGATTTCTGCATATTTCTCTTCTCTGTACAAGTGTTTTTCATCAGCCTTGCGTTCTGCAGCTTTCATAGTAATCGCTTCTGCAGGGCAAGATAATGCACATAATCCGCAAGCAGTACAGTTTTCACGGCCTTGTTCGTCGCGTTTCAGCATGTGCTGCCCACGGTAAACTGGACTCATTTCACGAACCTGCTCTGGGTAATGAATGGTAACTTTTTTTCTAAAAAGGTGTTTTACTGTAATAACCAGACCTTTTACAATCGCCACAAGATACAATCGCTCAACAAAAGACATGTCTTTATTTGACACCACCTTTTTTCTACCCGATAATGATATAGTTTCTATTGACATTTTTACTATTATAGTTTATGATTTATTATTTGAAATGAATCAAATTCAATCTATTTTGTTTTTTATTTGAAGCTAATCCTGCTATCCGCTATATCTTATATTTTTTAAAGAAAAAAATATAAGGATGCCGCTTCTATCAGGGCTAGGGCATTACGGTTCTTAGAAGCCTAAGGCAGCTAAGATTTCGTGTCTTAAAATAACAACACCTGTTATCATGATATTAATGATTGAAAGCGGAATTAAAATTCTCCATCCTAAATTCATTAATTGGTCATATCTAAATCTTGGAATTGTCCAACGTACCCACATGTAAAAGAATATGAAGAAACATATTTTTACAAATAATGCTGCAATTCCTAATAAGTTAGCTGCATTTACACTTACATTTTCTACCATCCATTGCATTCCTGGATAGTTGTATCCACCAAAGAATAAAACAGAAATAATAGTAGAAGATATAAACATACTCGCATATTCAGCAAATAAATAGAATCCCATTTTCATTGATGAATATTCTGTGTGGTAACCTCCAATTAACTCATTTTCACATTCTGCTAAGTCGAAAGGAGTTCTGTTTGTTTCTGCAAATGAACAGATTAAGAAAATTAAGAATGATAATGGCTGATAAAAAACATTCCAGTTCATTCCTTGCTGCTGTAATGAGATTTCTTTTAAACTCATTGTTCCAGTCATCATCAATAAAGCGATTATTGATAATCCCATTGCAACCTCGTAAGAAACCATCTGAGAAGCAGCACGAATAGCTCCCATTAAAGAGAATTTATTGTTAGAAGCCCATCCACCAATCATGATGCCGTAAACTCCAACAGAAAGAACTCCAAAAATGTATAATAAAGCAATATTTACATCTGTAGCTTGAAGAATAATGTCTCTTCCGAAAAGGTGTAAACGGTCTCCCCACGGAATTACAGCACTTGTCATCAAAGCTGTACTCATCGAAATTGCGGGACCTACGACGAATAAGAATCTATTAGGAGTGTTTGGGAAAAATTCTTCTTTCGAGAATAATTTCATACCATCTGCAAGCGGCTGTAATAAACCTCCCCATCCTGCACGGTTTGGTCCAACACGGTCTTGCAAGAAAGCAGCAACTTTACGCTCTGCCCAAGTAGAATACATGGCCATAATCATTGTAACCGCAAAAACGACTACAATAACAACACTTTTTTCTATAATTAACGCACTTTCCATTTCTTACTATTTTTGGTCTTTATCAGTTAATGGAATTGCTGCCATACTAATCTTTTTACGGTCAATATCACGGCCTAAAAGAATGTTCTTTTCAGTGTCGATCGTTACTTTCTCTAATTTCTGAGTGTAATTATTTTGATTGATTACAGAGTCTTTTTCAAATTCTCTTGGACCTTCAATTACCCAATCCTTCACATCTTTATGATCAAAACGACAGCTGTTGCAGATGAATTCTTCCACTTCATGGTACTCGTCTTTACGGCCAGTTACACGCTGAATTTCTCCACCAAACATCCAAACGGTAGTTTTTCCGCAACATCCTGGAGTTGTACATTCTCTGTGTGCGTTGTAAGGTTTGTTAAACCAAACTCTTGATTTAAAACGGAAAGTTTTATCTGTTAAAGCTCCAACTGGACAAACATCGATCATGTTTCCAGAGAACTCATTTGTAATAGCTTTAGAAATACAAGTCGAAATATTAGCGTGATCACCACGGTCTAATACCCCGTGAACTCTGTTGTCTGTCAATTGATCTGCAACTTGTACACATCTTTGGCAAAGAATACAACGGTTCATGTGAAGTTGAATATTCGGACCAATATCTTCTGGTTCAAATGTTCTTTTTTCTTCAATGTAACGCGACTTCGGATTTCCGTGTTCAAAACTTAAATTCTGTAAATCACACTCTCCAGCCTGATCACAAATAGGGCAGTCTAATGGGTGATTGATTAATAAAAATTCTGTTACAGATTTACGTGCTTCCGTTACTCTTGCAGACGATTTACTGTTTACTTCCATACCGTCCATACATCCTGTTACACAAGATGCCATCAATTTTGGCATTGGTCGCGGGTCAGCTTCACTTCCTTTAGAAACTTCAACTAAACAACAACGGCATTTTCCGCCACTGCCTTTTAATTTTGAGTAATAGCACATGGCTGGCGGAACTAAATCTCCACCAATCATACGTGCAGCCTGCAGGATCGTTGTTCCTGGTTCTACGTCTATACTTTGACCGTCTATGGTTACTTTCATCTCTTATTGATTTGAATGTTGAAAGTAAGAATATTCAAAAGAGTTGCTGTCCTTTTAATATTTTTAACTTTATAACTTTCTGCTATATATTTTTATACGATTACTTTACCGCCAACTAAATGTTTTACCTGAGAAAAAGGCTCAGCTACAAAGTGATCTCTATTTTTAATTTTTTCTGGGAAACGAACGTGATATTCGAACTCATCTCTAAAGTGACGAATCGCTGCAGCTACTGGCCAAGAAGCAGCGTCACCAAGTGGACAAATTGTGTTTCCTTCAATTTTGCTTTGAATGCTCCACAATAATTCGATATCTTCTTCACGGCCTTGACCGTTTTCGATTCTCCATAAGATTTTTTCCAACCATCCAGTTCCTTCACGGCAAGGAGTACATTGTCCGCAAGATTCGTGGTGGTAGAAACGAGCAAAATTCCAAGTGTTTCTAACCACACAAGCAGTGTCGTTGTATACGATAAATCCTCCGGAACCTAACATAGATCCAGTTGCAAAACCACCATCACTAAGAGATTCGTAAGTCATTAATCGGTCTTCTCCGTTTGCTGTTTTAAAAATTAATTCAGCTGGTAAAATTGGCACAGAAGAACCTCCAGGGACAAATGCTTTCAAAGGTCTGCTTGAAGACATTCCTCCTAAATATTCATCAGAATTCATGAATTCATCAACGCTTAAGCCTAATTCAATTTCGTAAACTCCAGGATTTTTAATGTGTCCAGAAGCAGAAATTAATTTGGTTCCAGTAGAACGTCCAATTCCAATTTTAGCATAATCATCTCCAGAATTGTTTACGATCCAAGGCACCGTTGCAATAGTTTCTACGTTGTTCACTACTGTTGGGTTTGCCCAAAGACCAGAAACCGCTGGGAAAGGTGGTTTAATACGAGGATTTCCTCTTTTACCTTCCAAAGATTCGATTAATGCTGTTTCTTCTCCACAGATATATGCTCCAGCTCCACAGTGAACGTGAAGTTCCAAATCATAACCTGATCCTAATATATTTTTTCCTAACCAACCTGCAGCTTTTGCTTCGGCGATTGCTCTTTCTAAGATTTTGAAAACCCACATATATTCTCCACGAATGTAGATATAAGATAGGTTAGCGCCTAGAGCATAGCTTGAAGTAATCATTCCTTCGATCAATAAGTGAGGAATATATTCCATCAAGAATCGGTCTTTGAATGTTCCTGGCTCAGACTCATCGGCATTACACACTAAGTGTCTTGGTCTTCCTGATTTTTTGTCAATAAAGCTCCATTTCATTCCAGCAGGGAAACCTGCACCACCACGACCACGCAATCCTGATTTTTTTACTTCTTCAGTAACTTCATCTGGAGTAAGTGTTTTTAAAGCTTTTTCTACAGAAGCATAACCACCGTTTTGGCGATATACTTCGTAGGTTTTAATTCCAGGAATATTGATTTTATCTAATAATATTTTTTGTGACATCTTATTTATCGTGTAATATTATTTTATCATCTTTACAATCAGCAATAATCTGATCGATTTTCTCTTCTGTCAGTTTTTCTTTGTAGAAATCACCCAACTGCATCATCGGAGCGTATCCGCAAGCGCCTAAACATTCTACACCAGCAATGGTAAACATTCCGTCTGGAGTTGTTTCGCCCATTTTAATGCCTAGTTTTTCAGAAGTGTAATCCATCAAATCCTCAGCACCTCTTAAACAGCAGCAAGAAGTCTGGCAGAACTCAAACATATACTTACCAATTGGCTTTTGGTTGAACATCGTATAGAAAGTAACCACCTCATAAACCTCGATCGGTTTTATCTGAAGAATCTCGGCAACTTTATCTTGAAGTTCAATGCTAAGCCAGTTGTTGTGCGCATCCTGAACTTCGTGCAAAACAGGCAATAAAGCCGATTTTTGTTTGCCCTCAGGATAATGACTGATCAATTCATTGATGCGGTTCATCAATGCCTCAGTCATATTTATTTCTTGTTTGTAATGTTTACGTTCCATTTTTATTTTAGATTTTAGATTTTAGTCCCGATAGCTATCGGGATAGATTTTTTCAAATCTTTGTCCAATCCGTATTCTGCAATCTTGTTAATTTTAGATTTCTGAGTTTAGATTTTAGATTTTTTCAAATCTGTATCTATAATCCGTATCTATAATTTTTTTTAAGTTTTAGATTCTTCAATCTTTATTTGGGTTCGATTTAGAAATCTAAATTTTAAAATCTGCATAGTAATCTAAAATCTAAACTCTTAAATCTACAATCAATTACGCGTCTAATTCTCCTGCAATTACGTTCAAACTTGATAGAATGATAATTGCATCAGAAAGCATAGCGCCTTTAATCATTTCTGGGAATGCTTGATAATAAATAAAGCAAGGTCTTCTGAAATGTAATCTATATGGAGTTCTACTTCCGTCTGTTACTAAATAGAATCCAAGTTCTCCATTTCCTCCTTCTACTGGGTGATATACTTCTGCAACTGGTACAGGAACTTCTCCCATTACGATCTTAAAGTGATAAATTAAAGATTCCATAGAAGTGTAAACATCTTCTTTTGGAGGAAGGTAGTAATCTGGAACTTCAGCATGGTATTCGTTTCCTGGAGGCATTTTCTCTAATGCCTGACGAATAATGCTTAAACTTTCCCAAACTTCAGCATTACGAACACAGAAACGATCGTAAGTGTCTCCTGATTTTCCAACAGGAACAATAAAATCGAAATCTTCGTAAGAAGAATAAGGTTGTGCTACACGTACGTCGTAATCAACTCCTGCAGCACGTAAGTTTGGACCTGTAAATCCGTAAGCCATAGCTTTTTCAGCAGTAATACCACCTACGTTTACAGTTCTGTCAAGGAAAATTCTATTTCTTTCGAATAAGTTTTGGAATTCCTGCCAAACTGGAGGGAATTCTTCAAGGAAAGCATCTAGTTTTTTGAAAACTTCTGGAGACCAGTCTCTTTCAAAACCACCAATTCTTCCCATATTGGTTGTTAAACGAGCACCACAAATTTCTTCGTAGATTTCGTAGATTTTTTCTCTAAATTGGAAAACGTATAAGAAACCAGTATACGCACCAGTATCTACACCTAAAATTCCGTTACAGATAATGTGGTCTGTAATACGAGCCAGCTCCATAACGATAACTCTCAAATATTGAGCTCTTTTCGGAACTTCAATACCTAATAGTTTTTCTACTGTCATCCACCATCCCATATTATTAATAGGAGATGAACAATAGTTCATACGGTCTGTAAGAGGTGTGATTTGATAAAAAGGACGATTTTCGGCAATTTTTTCGAAAGCTCTGTGGATGTAACCAATAGTTGGCTCAGCCTCAAGAATTTTTTCACCATCCATCAACAAGATATTTTGGAAAATACCGTGTGTAGCTGGGTGAGTCGGACCTAAATTCAGTACAGAAAGTTCGCTTCCGTCGTCATTTAGTCTCTCCTTAATTATTTTAGCATAACGATGCTCTGGTGGTAATAATAGTTCTGACATTTTATAATGTTGAATTATTTTTTAGCAATTTGTTGTTGTTCTTCCAAAGAACCTGTCATCCTTATCAGTTCTTCCGCTGTCTTCCAATGGGAATTCTTTTCTCATTGGGTGAGACTGCATTTCGTCCATATTCAAAATACGTTTCAATTGTGGATGGCCTATAAAGTCAATTCCATAGAAATCGAAAGTTTCTCTTTCCATCCAGTTGGAAGACAAGAAAATATTTGAAATTGATTTTATTTCTGGTTTTTCTCCGTTTAGAAAAACTTTGATTTTTAATCTTTTGTTTTCGTACCAGTTGTGTAAATGATATACAACTGCAAACTGACGTTCTGCTTCATTATCTGGGTAATGAATACCGCATAAGTCAGTTAAGAAATGAAATTTTAATTCTGGATCGTTTTTAAGGAATAGAATCAACGGTGTGATTTTATCAGCCGAAGCTTCTAAAGAAAAAATATCTCTTTCTTGTTGAAAGTTAAAAACATCATTGCTGAATGTTTCTACAAGTTTGTCTTGAATTTGGGTATTTTCTAAAGCCATCTTATGAGATATTATATGAAGCTAATAATTCTTGATATTCTGGTGAGCTTCTTCGTCTCACAGATTCGCTTTTTACTAAATCTTGCAATCTCATAACTCCATCAACAATTTGTTCTGGTCTTGGCGGGCATCCTGGCACATAAACGTCAACCGGAATTACTTTGTCAATTCCTTGAAGAACAGAGTAGGTATCAAAAACTCCTCCTGAAGAAGCACAAGCTCCAACAGCAATTACCCAGCGTGGTTCAGACATTTGTTCGTAAACTTGTCTTAAAATTGGCGCCATTTTTTTAGAAATAGTTCCCATTACTAAAAGCATATCAGCTTGACGAGGAGAGAAACTTACACGTTCAGAACCAAATCGAGCTAAATCGTAGTGAGATGCCATTGTTGCCATGAATTCAATACCACAGCATGAAGTCGCGAAAGGAAGCGGCCATAATGAGTTGGCTCTTGCTAAACCAACAACATCACTAAGTTTTGTAGCGAAGAAACCTTCACCAGTAACTCCTTCTGGCGGCGCAACCATATTTACTTTTGAATCGCTCATTTTATTTTAGATTTCTGATTTTAGATTTTAGATTTTTTAAATCGTAAAAAGTAAAATCAATTTTTTAAATCAGTACTTTAAATTTGAGTTCAAATTTTAAATCTCAGTATTAGATAAATCTAAAATCTCAGATCTAAAATCTAAAATCATTTATTCCCACTCTAATGCCTTCTTTTTGATGATATAAAAGAAACCAACTAAAAGCAGAGACATGAAAACTATCATTTTTAACATTCCTTCAACTCCTAAGTCTTTGAAGTTTACTGCCCATGGGTAAAGGAAAATAACCTCTACGTCGAATAATACGAACAAAATAGCAACTAAGAAGTATTTTACTGAGAAAGGAATACGGGCGTTACCAACAGATTCGATACCGCATTCGAAGTTTTTATCTTTAACTTCAGAGGTTCTTCTAGGTCCTAATTTTCCAGAAATAATGATTGTTCCTACCACAAAACCAACAGCTAGAATAAACTGCATTAAAATAGGAATGTAACTGTATTGATCAGATTGCATAAACTTCGATTTTTTACTTAAAAAATGAGCCACAAAGATAACTTGGAACTCTGTAAAACACAAGCTAAAGGAGGAGATAAGTAGTGCTTGAAACCGCGTTTATGTGTAATTTTTATTCATTATAAATAACATTGCGTTATTTTAATATTTTTTTAAGAAATGGGTAAAAAAAAACGTCCCGATATTTCGAGACGTTTTCTGAGACCATTCAGAGGCAAAAAAAATAAATTGCTATATTTTTCTTAGATTACTGCTACTTTAGCAGCAACTTTCCCTTTTCTTCCTTCTTCTTCTTCGTAGCTTACACGGTCACCTTCGCGTAATTCTTCCGCGTTAATTCCTGAAGCGTGAACGAAGATGTCCTTTCCTGTTTCTTCGTCTGTAATGAATCCATAACCTTTAGATTCATTGAAAAATTTTACTGTACCTGTACGCATTGTAATTGTAATAATAATTTATAATAAAACAAATGTAATATATAAAATAATACAAAAGACATCTACGTGTTAATTTTTTGTAAAAATTATTGATTTACAGTGTTTTTACGCGGTTTATTGCATCAATTTATTTATAGAATAGTGAAATTTGCGAATCATTAATTGTAAGAATCTAAAAATATTGCATTTGTAAGAATTTGATAATTCAAAAAAAATAGCCTTAAGATTTTTCTTAACATTTTATTAAACCAAAAAACGCGCTGCAATTGCAACGCGTTTTTAGTTTTTATGAAGGAACTATTTAAAACTAAGCAATATCTACTTTAATTTTTAGTTCTTTTAATTGTGCATCATCAATTGCAGCAGGTGCATCGATCATTACGTCGCGCCCAGAATTATTTTTTGGGAAAGCGATAAAATCTCTAATTGTTTCTTGTCCGCCTAAGATGGCAACCAATCTATCCAAACCAAAAGCAAGCCCTCCGTGTGGCGGTGCTCCAAATTGGAAAGCATCCATTAAGAAACCAAATTGCGCTTTTGCTTCTTCTTCGGTAAATCCTAAATATTTAAACATCAATTGCTGTGTCGCCTTATCGTGGATACGAATAGATCCTCCACCAATTTCGTTACCGTTCAAAACCATGTCGTATGCATTTGCGCGAACTTTTCCCGGATCAGTTTCCAATAAAGCCATATCTTCTGGTTTTGGAGAAGTAAATGGATGGTGCATAGCGTGGTAACGGCCGCTTTCTTCGTCAAGCTCTAATAGTGGGAAATCTACAACCCAAAGAGGTGCAAATTCTTCTGGATTACGCAATCCTAAACGAGTTGCTAGTTCCATACGTAAAGCAGAAAGCTGAGCACGTGTTTTGTTTGCAGGACCAGAAAGTACAAAAATCATATCGCCAGGATTTGCTTCTGTTGCTTTTGCCCAGTTTGCCAAATCGTCTTGATCGTAGAATTTATCTACAGATGATTTATATGTTCCGTCTTCGTTGCATTTTACATAAACCATTCCAGATGCGCCAACTTGCGGACGCTTTACCCAGTCAATTAATCCGTCAATTTCTTTACGAGTGTAGTTTCCTGCTCCCGGAACAGCAATTCCGACAACTAATTCTGCTGCATTGAATACAGGAAATTCTTTATGCTGTGCAAACTCGTTTAATTCTCCAAACTTCATTCCGAAACGAATGTCCGGTTTGTCGTTTCCGTATGTTTTCATGGCATAGTCGTAAGTAATTCTTGGGAATTTCTCTACTTCAATACCTTTAATTTCTTTTAATAAATGTCTTGTCAATCCTTCAAAAACATTCAAAATATCTTCTTGTTCCACAAATGCCATTTCGCAGTCAATCTGTGTAAACTCAGGCTGACGGTCTGCACGTAAATCTTCATCACGGAAACATTTTACAATTTGGAAATATTTATCCATTCCTCCAACCATCAAAAGCTGTTTGAAAGTTTGTGGCGATTGCGGTAAAGCATAAAACTGACCTTCGTTCATACGGCTTGGCACAACGAAATCTCTTGCTCCTTCTGGAGTAGATTTAATTAAATAAGGAGTTTCAACTTCACAGAAATCCAAATCAGATAAATATTTACGAACTTCCATTGCCACTTTGTGACGGAACAATAAACTGTTTTTTACTGGATTTCTTCTGATGTCCAAATAACGGTATTTCATTCTGATATCTTCACCACCGTCTGTTTCATCTTCAATCGTAAAAGGAGGAGTTAAAGCCGAATTTAAAATCGTTAATTCAGAAACTAAAATTTCGATTTCACCTGTTGGAATATTTTTGTTTTTAGCTTCACGCTCAATTACAGTTCCTTTTACCTGAATAACAAATTCTCTTCCTAGAGTTTTTGCCAATTCAAAAACGGTTTTATCGGTACGGCTTTCGTCAAAAATAAGTTGTGTAATTCCGTAACGGTCACGTAAGTCAACCCAATTCATAAATCCTTTATCACGAGATTTTTGAACCCATCCCGCTAGTGTAACTTCCGTATTAATATTTGAGGCATTTAATTCGCCACAATTATGACTTCTATACATAATCAAAATTTTAGACTGCAAAAGTAAACACAAAATTCAAATTAATATAGTAAAGTGAGAAGTTGATGCAGAATAATTTTAAATATTTTGTTAATTGTCAAATCTGAAAGCTTTAATTTATTTAGTTTTGATTATCTAAAAACTAATTATAATACCTATGAAAAAACTTTTTATTGCGGGTTTGGTAATTTTTAATGCTTTGAATGTTATCGGTCAAAGCAAAAATTCAATAAAATTTACCGCAAAGATTGCCAATAGAAATAGCGATACTCTTGTAATAAGAGGTAGAGATAATTTCAGACAAGTAATTCCAATTGATAAAAAGGAAGTTTTTGCTGCAACTTTTGATGCTCCTCAGGGTTTTTATGTGTTTTCTGACGGAAAGGAATCTTCTAATTTATACTTAAAGCCAAATTCTGAAATCAATTTAACAATGGATGCAAAAGAATTTGACGAAACTATTGTTTATAAAGGTAAAGGTGTTGATGAAAGTAATTTTTTAGCGCAGCAAGCCCTAAAGGACGAAAACTTTCAGAAAGATGCTTTTACTAAAGAACCAGCTGAATTTACTGCTTTGCTTGACGGCAAATTAAAATCGGATACAGAAACTTTAGAAAAGAATAATTTTGATCCAGAGTTTAAAAAATCTTTAAAACTTAGTTTCGAAAGTTTTCACCAATATGGCACAGAACAATACGAGAGAGTTGCAAAAGCTAATAAATTGACTGGAAAACCTTCTCCGGGTTTTGACTATGATAACTATAAAGGAGGAAAAACAAAACTTTCTGACTTGAAAGGGAAATATGTTTACATTGATGTTTGGGCAACTTGGTGTGCACCTTGTAGAGCTGAGATTCCGTATTTACAAAAGATCGAAGAGAAATATCATGGAAAGAATATTGAATTTGTGAGTATTTCTATTGATAAATTGAAAGACACTGAGAAATGGAAAAAATTTGTAAATGATAAGCATCTTGGCGGTACACAGCTATTGGCTGACAAGGATTGGGAATCTGAGTTTGTTGTTAACTACGGTATATTAGGAATTCCGAGATTTATCTTGATAGATCCAAATGGAAATATTCTGAAATCTGAAGCGGCAAGACCGTCTGATCCTGAATTAGATAAACAGCTTAGCGCATTATTGAACTAAATTTTTTACGAAATTTAAAACGTTTTCGTAAAATAGCATTTTTTATAGAATACTAGTAAAACCAGTGCCTGAGCGCTGGTTTTTTGTTTTTTTGAAGTTTTCCAATGTTAAGTTTTTATTCTATGTTACCAAATTGTTAAGCAAAAGTTTTTTTAATGTAAACATTTGATTATATTTGATAAAGATTTCTTAACATTAAATACCTAAAGATATGAAAAAGAGTGTAATTTTAGCTGCAATATTGTTCTCAGGAATTGTAGTTGCACAAGAAGGAAAGCCTGAATTGGAAGCTGCTGGAAACAAGGTAAAAGCAACGTATTACTATGACAATGGTAAAGTACAGCAGGAAGGCTTTTTTAAAGACGGTAAATTAGACGGTGTTTGGGTATCTTATGACGTAAATGGAAACAAAAAAGCCGTTGGAGAATATACAGACGGAGTAAAAACTGGAAATTGGATTTATTTTAATGAAAACAGTTTAAACGAAGTTGCGTATGTAGACAATAAAGTAAGCTCGGTTAAAAGCTTACAGAAAAATGCTTTAGCAAACAGAAATTAATCATAATTTCAGAAACCCCAATTATAAAAAAACCGTCCCGATACATCGGGGCGGTTTTTTTATGCTTTTACTTTTTTAGATTTTCTGTTTCTTCCATACCAAATTATAAATCCACTAACGGGTAGCGCGGCAGCAATTAAACTTACGGTAAAAGCTAAAATCTTTCCAGGAAGATCTAAAACTTGTCCGGTATGTATTCCGTAATTCATTTCTACAATTTGGAGTCCTAAAGTTTTTTTATCGAAAGTCTGGCTTTGAATTAATTTTCCGCTTGACGGATGAAAATAATAATTGCTCTGCTGATCATAGCGCAATGTATGCGGATAAGCGCCAGTGCTCACAATATCTCCTTTTTGCTGGGGAATCATTATAAAAAACATTTCTGCTTTTGGCTCTAATTTCTGGGTCTGAATAAATGCTTTGTCAATTGCTGTAATCGAATTGGTTTTGAATGCAGTAGTATCAATTACAGGAGTTTTGGTTTCGGCTGCTTTGTCTCCGCCCAAATTAAAAGATTTGTAAATTCCGTCGCCAACCCATTCGTAGGTAAAAGTAAGTCCAGTTATGGCTAGAATTAAGGCAATTATCGAAATGTAAAAACCTGTAGTATTGTGCCAATCATAATTGATACGTCGCCATTTGGCATTCCATTTAATGGTAAAACTTCTTTTGAGATCACTTTTTCGTTTTGGCCACCATTGTATAATTCCGGAAATGAGCAACAAAATAAAAATGATAGTTGCTCCACCAATAATATGTTTTCCGATATAGTCGGGCAGAAGAAGATACAAATGAATGTATTCTACAATGATGAAGAAATCAGTTTCGGGATTTTCTGATTTTAGATATTTTCCCGTGTAGGGATTAAAATATAAATAAAGATTTCCGGTATCTGAATAGGTGTAAACAATTGCCGATCTGTTTTTTCCGTAATAAGCAACCATGCTGGCTTTGTTTTCTGGAACAGCTTGTTTTGCTTTTTCCTGCAATTCAGACGGCAATAAAAAAGGTTTGTTTTGAGGTTCAACCAAACGCCATTCTTTTCGGGTAATGTCTTTTATTTCGTCATGAAAACAAAAAATACAACCCGTAATACAGACTACAAAAACAATAAGCCCAGAAATTAATCCGAGCCATTTGTGCAGAAATCGTATTTTGGTCTTGAATCCCATTTTTTGATTAAAAGCGTAAAAGTATGCTCAAAATTTATAAGGGACAAGTTATTGTAAGTATTTTGTTTGAAAGTGGTTAATATGAGCGGAATAAATTAATCTCGCAAAGTCGCGAAGTCGCAAAGTTTTTTTAGCCACAGATTAAAAAGATTAAAAGGATTTTTTTATCAGCGTGAAAGAAAAATTTTGCGACTTCGCGACTTTGCGAGATTCAAAAAAAACGTAGTGCCTTTGTGCCTTCGTGGCACAAAAAAACCTTTTAGTTAGAAACCTCTTTTTTAGGTTTTAAATGATAAGCCGTGTATAGCGAAATGGAAGCCAAGAAAATCCAGAAAACATCAATAAAGAAAATCTGAATTTTGTTTTCCATAAAAGAAGTCCAAAACCAATCTCCAGAAACGATACCGTTTGTAATTGGAATCAAGAATCCTAAAATACTTCCCGAAATCAAACAGAACTTGTTCGTAAAAGCATCATTCTTTTTAATAATAAAGAAGATCGTAAGGATTAACCATCCACCAAAATAAAGTGCAAATAAATTAGATTGGCTTAAAGGATAGAAAATTTTACTTCCAATGAAAGATAGCGCTGTTATAGGATACATGCTTAAACAAATAGCCAAATAAATGCGTACCACTGCAGCGTTAAAACGTCTTTTCTTTTCTGGCAAATTGTTTTTTTGTCGAGCAACAAGCCAAATCATAACTCCAGAAATGATCACAAAACAAGTTATAATTCCTAAAATGAAACTTACGATTTTTAAAGCGTATCCGCCGTAATCTCCAAAATGAATACGGTATAAAACAGTTTTTACGGCATCAAGATAATTGTTTTGTGAAACTGGATCTTTTTTAGCAATTTCTTTTCCATCAGATACGCGATATACTGCTTTTCCAACGCCGACAAATTTTTTATGAGATAATAATTCGCCTTCAACCAAAACATGCATGTTAATATCTCCGTAATTCTGAATGATTACTCTGGTGATTTCAAAATCTTTCCAGTTGTTTTTTGCCTTTGCAACTAATTCATTTATATTAAAAGGATTGGCCAGTTTTTTATTTTCAAAAGTATAATCAGGATCGTTGTATTCTAATTCGTCATACAGTTTTTTATCATCTCCTCCATAAAGAGCCATTACAGCGGGAGCAACGATTAAAAGTTTAATCATAAAAAAGGCTCCTGTAACCGCATAAACAAATTGGAATGGTAGACCAATCATTCCTAATGCAGTGTGTGCATCTGTCCAAAGTGTTTTTAATTTTTCTTTTGGGCGAAAGATGTAGAAATTAGATACAATTTTGTTCCAATGCAATAAAACTCCTGTTACGATTGCAAATAAGAAAAACAAAGCTGTAAATCCAGATAAATAATATCCGGCAGGATAAGGAATCTGCGCTAAAAAGTGCAGACGGTATAAAAGTTCTCCCAAAGAATACGATTCTTCGTAAGTGTACGATTTAAAATTTTTAGCATCAAGATAGAAAAATGAACCTTCTTTTTGTTTGGCTGGTGCCAAAGTATCTTTGGTTCCTTCCATGTAAACGGCTACTCTTTCTTCGACAGAAGGTTTAGAAATGGTAATATTTCTTCCGTGAAGGATATGTTTTTTGTCAAGATCTTTCAGTGCACTATTGTAGTCTAGTTGGATTTCTCTTGTAATTGCAGTGGATTCACTTCTTTCCCAATTGATGATTTCATCTCTAAAAAAAGAAAAAGACCCAGCAAAGAAAATTACAAAAAGAACTACGCTGATAACGATTCCGCTAACAGTATGTGTATGAAAATAGATATTGTAATGACGGTTATTCATAAATTATTTTGCCGTTGGATGGTAAGTTTGACCTAAGTAAATAAAAAGACAGAACACTAAAGTAAGAAGAATGTAAATTCCCCAGATTTTCCAACCACTTTTGGCTAGAAAAGCAATGACCATAAGAGCAACCCAAAGAATAAAACCGCTATAAGCCATTGTCATTAAAACATTAGCTCGGTTAAACCAAGCCGCAAGGGCAAGGTGAAAAGAAACGGCAACGAAATAACCGCCTAAAATTGCGGCCGTGATTTTAAGAAAACGCGGCAAAAAGGCTGGAGTTAAATATTTTGGATTTGCTGGCATTCGTTATTTGATTTAAGCGTAATAAAATTCTAAAATAGAAATGATGATCAAAAGTGCTAAAAGCGCTTTGTGGTTTACCTTTTTCAGTGGTGCTAAAATGATAATTAAGCTTCCAACAGTCATTAGCTGAATAAAGAACATCAAAGTGCCACAGCCTAAAGATTGTGTGTAAAGCCAAGATGCATAAGCAATCAATAATAATCCTAGACCTGTAAGTTTGGTTTGCTTTGGATTGTTTTTCATCCATTTTTCAAAACCAAAATCATACGATAAAACCGCTCTTTTTGAGGTGTAATAAAGCGTGTAAAAAGCTAAAAAAACGATAAGACTGGCTATAGTAATCATAATCTTAGAAATTTAAAAAACACCTTTCTAAATTTTTAGAAAGGTGTTTTTGTGAATTATTTATTAAAATCTATATGAAAAGTTTGCAGACACACTTCTCATGTTTTTTGGGTGAATGGTTGACCATCCGTCATAAGTGTCAACATTTGCAATGTTGTCTAGCTTAAGCGTCAATGTAAATTTCTCTGTTCCGTAGAAAATAGATGAATTTAATACGGTGTAAGAAGGAAGTGTAAACTGACCCACAACATTTCTGTTCATGATTAAGTTTTTATCAGCATAATTTCCTCCAAAACCTAAACCAAATCCTTGTAAATCTCCTTGTGGGAATTTATAGCTTGCCCAGAAGTTTGCAGTGTTTCTTGGTCCAGAGCTTTCTGGTCTATGTCCTACAAAAGAAGGATCTCCAGCATTTAGGACAGCATCAACGTAGCTGTAACCTGCAACGATGTTTAAACCGTCAATTGGGCTTGCAACGATTTCTGCTTCAAAACCTTTGTTTCTTTGTTCACCATCCTGGTAAGAGGTTTGAGTTGGTACTCCGCCTGTAGAACCATAAACAGTATAAACTTGATCTGTTACCTTAATATCGTAGTAGCTGAATGTTGCATAAACTTTATCTTTAAGAACATTTAATTTCGTACCAATTTCAAATTGGTTAGCGTGTTCTGGTTTGAAAGTTCTTGGAATACCCATTCCGCCTAAGCCGGTATCAGTTGTTGGAGCTGTGTTAGTAAAACCATCCATATAATTAGCAAAAAGCGATACTTTATCAATAATTGGCTGATAAACGATACCAAACTTAGGTGAAAAAGAAGTTTGGTTAAAATCATCAGCATTTGTAGTAACGTCACCTTCTGTCATAAAACGGTCAACACGTAAACTAGCCATTGCTGATAATGCAGGCGTAATATTGATTACATCAGATACGTAAGCGCTAATAACTTCTTGTTTTGTTTTGTTGTTGTTTGCATCAGTTGCTGCAATAAGTTTGTCAGAACCAGCTTTTGTTAGATTACCGCTATCATTATCTGTAATGTATTTTGTTGGATCTGTAATTCCAAATAAATAATTATTTACAGTTGCTACATCTAAGTTTCCGATATAAACATATCCGTTTGATACGTATCCTGAACCATTGTCAACTTGTCCTCTATTAAAATAATCCAAACCAACAACAATTCTGTTTCTTAAACTGCCTAATTTAAAGTCGCCAATAAAGTTTTGTTGAATATCTGTTGTTAATGTAGTAGTGTCTTGGTAATTCATAGAACGTCCTAAAACAATTCCTTGATTAATCTGCGTCGGTGCAAATTGTGTTCCTTCGTATAAATAAGTATAATACCCTTCAGATTTAGATGATCCTCTAGATAGAACTGTTTGAGAAGTCCATTGGTCAGAAATTTTGTAATTCATCTGTCCTTGAAGAGAGTAAGAAGGAGTTTCGATAAATAATTCGTTGCTTGTATAAGAACGTTTGTTGTCGTATCCTAATTCATCCATGTTATGAACTCTCAACTCTGTTCCTCTATCTAAGAATAACATAGTTGGGTTCGTCTGTTTGTTATTCATGAATTCTGTATTAATCAAGAACGAAAGTCTATCACTAACTTGGTAAGATAATGAAGGAGCAAAGAAAAACGATTTTCTAAATCCAGCATCTTGAAAACTATTTTCGCTGTGGTAAGCTGTGTTAACACGGAAATTAATTTTGTGTTCATCATCTAATGGAGTGTTAACATCTGCAGTAACACGGTTTAATCCGTAGCTTCCAGCAGTGTAGCTTACTTCTCCACCAAAATGATCGTAAGGTTTTTTTGTAGTAAGGTTAATTAAACCTCCGTAAGAAATTAAACTACTTCCAAATAAAGTTCCAGAAGGTCCTTTAATAACTTCAATTTTGTCAATGTTTGCAGGATCGATGCTTCCGTTATTCAAAGCTGGCAATCCGTTTGTCATAGTTGGCTGTACAGCAAAACCTCTAAGAGAGAAGTATCCTGCACCGTCGCCACCACGACCTGTAGAAGCCCAAAGCGGAGATAAACCTGGAGCATTTTTTAATGCATCATCAATATTTGTAACTACTTGTTCTTTTAAAAGTTCAGCAGTAATGGTAGTATAAACTTGCGGGTTTTCAAGATTTTTAAGAGGTAATCTTGAAACTTGTGTTGTTTCTTTACGTGCTAACGGGTTTTTTCTGTTTCCGTTTACCACAATTTCATTCAATTCTTGAGAGTTTTCGCTAATTCTAAAATCTTCAATAATAGAATCGCCTGCATTAAGGCTAACACTTTTTTCTTTAGAAGAATATCCAATTCCAGAAACTTTGATTACATAATTTCCTGGTTTAATGTTTTTAATTTCATAGAAACCGTTTGCATCTGTACTTGTTCCTATTTTTGTTCCTTTCAATACTACAGAAACGTTGTCTGCAGCTTCATTATTTGTTAAGCTAATTTGGCCTTTAATAGTTGCTTTTTCTTGAGCCAAAGCAGATACGCTGGTCATTAAAGCAAAACAAAAACTCAAAAAAGAAATTGTAAATTTGAATTTCATTTTTATTTAGAATTGATTTTAATAGCGCAAATGTACATGTTGAATGCATATAATGCAAGCTATTCTTATTTATTCTAAATAATTTTTTTAAATAATCATTTTTAGTCAGAAAATAGGTTTTGGAAATGGTTGTTTTATAAGCAAAAAAGCCTGCTCAAACAAAATGAACAGGCTTTTTATATTTTGAAAATTATGCTGATTACAATTCTAAAGCACGTTTAGCATCGCCATTCATCAATAATTCTACTGGGTTTTCTAAAGCTTCTTTAACCGCAACTAAGAAACCAACAGACTCACGTCCGTCGATAATTCTGTGGTCATAAGAAAGAGCAACGTACATCATTGGGTGAATTTCAACTTTTCCGTTTACTGCAATCGGACGCTCGATAATGTTGTGCATTCCTAAGATTCCAGATTGAGGAGGGTTGATGATTGGAGTAGATAACATACTTCCGAATACACCACCGTTTGTGATTGTGAAAGTTCCTCCAGTCATATCGTCAACTGTAATTTGACCATCACGAGCTCTTAAAGCTAATCTTTTGATTTCAGCTTCAATTCCACGGAAAGTTAAGTTTTCAGCATTACGAACAACAGGAACCATTAATCCTTTTGGTCCAGAAACTGCGATAGAAATGTCACAGAAATCGTATCCGATTTTGTAATCACCGTCCATCATAGAGTTAACGTCTGGGTATAATTGTAAAGCTCTTGTAACTGCTTTTGTAAAGAAAGACATAAATCCTAAACCTAAACCACCGTGTTTAGCTTTGAAAGCATCTTTATATTCGTTACGAATTTGGTTGATTGGCGTCATGTTTACTTCGTTGAAAGTAGTCAACATAGCCGTTTCGTTTTTAGCAGAAACTAATCTTTCCGCTACTTTACGACGCAACATTGATAATTTTGTACGCTCAGTTCCACGGCTTCCACCAGTTGGAGTTCCCATAGAAGGAACAGCGTTTACTGCATCATCTTTAGTAATTCTTCCACCTTTACCAGTTCCAGAAACTGATGCTGGTGCAATATTTTTCTCGTCTAATATTTTTCTTGCTGCTGGAGATGGAGTTCCTGCTGCATAACTTGCAGCTGCAGGAGCTTCTGCCGCTTTTGGAGCTTCAGCCTTTGGAGCCTCCGCTTTTGGTGCTTCTGCTTTCGGAGCTTCAGCTGCTGGAGCAGATCCTGCTGGTTTTGCAGCATCTGTATCGATTAAACAAACTACAGCACCTACAGCTACTGTATCGCCTTCTTCTGCTTTTAGTGTAATTACACCGCTCATTTCAGCAGGTAATTCAAGAGTTGCTTTGTCTGAATCAACTTCAGCAATAGCTTGATCTTTTTCTACATAATCACCGTCTTTTACTAACCAAGTTGCAATTTCAACTTCTTTTATTGATTCCCCTGGTGATGGGACTTTCATTTCTAAAATCATCTTGTTTTTGTTTAAAGTTTTAGTTAGTCTCAATCCCGATAGCTATCGGGATTGAAACAGGAAACAATTATTTTTTTATCTAAATAAATTTTTATCGAATACCATTCTGATAGCATCTGCGTGACGACGTTTTGCACGTGTGTAACTTCCAGATGCAGGAGCAGAATATGCTTTTAATGAAGCCAATCTCCATTTGATGAAATCAAAATTCATTAACATAAAGCTGTAAGCTCCCATGTTTTTAGGCTCTTCTTGCGCCCAAACATAATCATCGGCATTTGGATATTTTGCAATGATTTCTTTGATTTGTTCTGCTGGGAAAGGGAATAATTGCTCGATACGAACAACCGCAACGTCATTTCTTCCGTTGTTTTCTCTTTCAGCAACAATATCATAGTAGAATTTACCTGTACAGAAAACCAAAGTTTTAACTTTCTTTTTATCTACAGTATTGTCATCAATAGTTTCTTGGAAACTTCCGCTTGCGATTTCCTCAACTGTTGACACACATCTTGGATCACGCAATAAACTTTTTGGAGAGAAAACTACCAAAGGTTTACGGAAATTGCTCTTCATTTGTCTTCTCAATAAGTGGAAGAAGTTTGCAGGCGTTGTACAATCTGCAACATACATATTATGTCTTGCACAAAGCTGTAAGTAACGTTCCATTCTTGCAGAAGAGTGCTCAGCACCTTGTCCTTCATATCCGTGAGGCAATAATAGCACGATACCATTTTGGTTGTTCCATTTATCTTCTCCACAAGAAATATATTGGTCAATCATAATTTGCGCTCCGTTAGAGAAATCTCCAAATTGTGCTTCCCAGATTGTTAAGGCTTTTGGATTTGCTAAAGCGTATCCGTAATCAAAACCTAAAACTCCGTACTCAGATAAAAGAGAGTTGAATACGCCAAAGTTTCCTTTTTTGTTTTCAATAGCGTTTAGTAAAATTACTTCTTCTTCAGAATCTTCTACTTTAACCACAGCATGACGGTGAGAGAAAGTTCCTCTTTCTACGTCTTGTCCAGAAATTCTAACATCAAATCCTTCTGTTAAAAGTGAACCGTAAGCCAATGCTTCAGCAGTTCCCCAATCAACAGTATTGTTATCATAACCTGCTTTTCTGTCAGATACAATTTTAGTGATTTTGTTGATGAATTTTTTGTCTTCTGGTAAAGTTGAGATTGTATTGATGATAGAATCCAATCCTTTTTTATCAAAACTGGTATCCACTTTTTGAAGCATTTGTGTATCAGTAACCTGAACAAATCCTTCCCATTCGTTTTTCATGAATGGAGTAATAATTGTCAAATCTTTTTTACGAGAAGCTTCTAAGTTTTCTTCTAATCTAGATTTGTATTCTTTTTCTAAAGCATTAACATAAGAAGCATCAATTACACCGTCAGAAAGTAATTTCTCAGCGTAAATGTCTCTTGGGTTTTTATGTTTAGCGATGATTTTATATAAAACTGGCTGTGTAAAACGAGGTTCGTCACCTTCGTTATGTCCGTATTTTCTATATCCTAAAAGATCGATAAATACGTCACGTCCAAATTGCATTCTGTAGTCTAATGCAAAAGATATAGCGTGTACAACAGCTTCAGCATCATCAGCATTTACGTGTAATACAGGCGAAAGCGTTACTTTGGCAACGTCTGTACAATAAGTAGAAGAACGAGCGTCTAAGTAGTTCGTTGTAAATCCAACCTGATTGTTGATTACGATATGGATTGTTCCTCCAGTTTTGTAACCGTCAAGTTGTGCCATCTGAATAATTTCGTAAAGAATACCTTGTCCTGCAATCGCAGCATCACCGTGAACAGCGATTGGTAAAACTTTAGAGAAATCGTCATTATAATATTTGTCTTGTTTTGCTCTGGTAATACCTTCAATAACAGCTCCAACAGTTTCTAAGTGAGAAGGGTTTGGCGCTAAGTTGATATTGATGCTTTTTCCAGTTCTAGTTTTTTTGTCGGCAGTAAGACCTAAGTGGTATTTTACGTCACCATCAAAATATTCCTGATCGTAATCTTTACCGTCAAATTCACCAAAAATATCTTGAGTCGATTTTCCGAAGATGTTTGCCAAAACGTTCAAACGACCACGGTGAGCCATTCCCATTACGAATTGCTCAACACCTTTTTCAGCAGCTTGTTCGATTAAAGCGTCTAGAGCAGGAATGATAGATTCTCCACCTTCTAGAGAGAAACGTTTTTGTCCAACATATTTAGTATGAAGGAAGTTTTCAAAAGAAACCGCTTCGTTAAGTTTATTTAAGATCGTTTTCTTTTCTTCTGTAGAGAAATTAGGCTGGTTTGTGTTTACAGATAATTTATCCTGAATCCATTTTACAACGCCAGGATTTCTAATATACATATACTCAATGCCGATGTGCTGACAGTAAATAGCTTTTAATCGATTTACGATATCTTGCAAAGAAGAAGGCGCCATTCCGATAGTTTGAGCAGCATCAAAAACAGTTGAAAGATCTGCCGCCGATAATCCGAAGTTTTCGATATCCAAAGTTGGAGATGAAGTTCTACGGTCACGAACAGGATTTGTTTTCGTGAATAAATGCCCGCGCGTACGGTATCCGTCAATTAATTTTAAAACGTTGAATTCTTTCTTTAGTTTTTCAGAAACCTGACTGTAATCTGTGTTGTCGCTAGTCACGTACTCAACGATTGTCTGCACAGGGTTTTCGTCGTTATAAGTTGTTTGTCCAAAGTCAAAACCTTGAAAGAAACTTCTCCAGCTAGGCTCAACGCTGTCTGGGTTGACTAAATATTGATCGTATAATTGTGCAAAAAACTCGGTATGCGCTGCGTTTAAAAATGAAAACCTATCCATAATATGAGTGAATATACTTTTTGTTATATAGAAAGGCAAAAGTACAACAATCACCTTTATTTAAATCTTTTTTTTACGTACTTTTACGTAAAAATTTGTTAAAATAAACGTTAACTATGAATAAAATTCAATTTTCAATCGATTGCAGATATTTTTTTGTGATTTTGGCAGTGTTATTTTCTAGTTACACTATTGCACAACAAAAATATGTCATTGACAACAGTAGCCATTTTTGGGAAAAAGTTCAATTTGGAGGTGGTCTCGGATTGGGTTTTGGATCTGGCTACACTAATGTCTCGGTAATGCCGAGTGCGATTTACAATATCAACGAAATTGTTGCCGTTGGTGTCGGATTGCAATTTGGATATTTATATCAAAAAAATTATTACGAATCTTTTGTTTACGGCGGAAGTTTTATCACGCTTGTAAACCCGATTCCGCAACTGCAATTATCTGCAGAATTGGAGCAGGTTAGGGTTGATACCGACTACGAAGAAAATTATTACCATCCCGGTTTTGCTGATGCCTATTGGAATACAGCTCTATATTTAGGAGCAGGTTACAGAACTAATAATGTGACAATTGGAGCACGATACGATGTTTTGTATGATCCGAATAAAAGTCTTTACGGCTCTGGATTTATGCCTTTTGTGAGAGTTTATTTTTAAGTTGCTAAGATTCTGAGGTTCTAAGGTTTTAAATGCAAGAAATTTGAAAAAATTTATTTTTATAATTATCGCTATTATAGCTTTAAGCTGTAATAATTCGAAGAAGTCAAATATTGAAAATGAGAAGGTTGCAAAAAGAGAATTGCGACCTTTTTTTGATTCTGATGAAATTGATCATTATTATTTGAATTTTTCTGAGGCTGATTTTTTTAAATTAGTTCAGAAAGAAACACCAAGTCAAAATGAGGAAGAATTTTTAAAAATTTTTGAATTTGATTTTCCAGATTCAATTCCAAAAGAGGATTTTGAGAAAATACTAATAAAGCATAATTACAAAAAATCAGAACTTTCATTAAAACAGGAGAAACAAATTGAAAACGTCTTTAGCGAAAAAGATTCTTTGCCTGAAGGTTATTTTGCCTGTGCAGCAGAGTATCGAGACATTTTTATTTTTAAAAAGAAACAAAATTAATTGGTGTAGCAAAAATATGCTTTAAATGTGGTCGTTTTCAGATTGTTGGAAGTAAATTGAATACTGAAGGATTTGGTCTTTGGAAAGAATTAGATAAACTAAAAAGTATCGTTCGCAAAGAAGATAAACTTAGCTCCTTAGAACCTTAGCAACTCAGTACCTTAGGAGCTTATTTGTAATAATTTCTAAACCAAACCTTCTGCCATTCTCTTTTCAGAATCAAAAAAGCAACTTGCTCGGCTAGAATTACCAAATCAGAACCGTCTAGGCTTTTAATTTCGTTTTCAGGAACATCTATTATATAAAGCAGGTTCAAATATTCAGCAAATTTGTACTGAATCATTCGGTAGATTTTCTCGTGCAGCTGGATTTTTAATTCGTCTGGCGAAATGCTTAACGGAAAATCGATTCCTTCATTGGCCAGATTGAAATCCTTATTAATCTGTTCAATAAGATTTAGATATAAAGTCTGCGCTTGAGCTTGCTCTAGTAAAGATTCTGTATTTGTTGGTGCTACAAACATATTATTATTTTAGATTTTAGAGTGATGATTGTAGATTTACTGAATACTAAACTTTACGTCCCATTAAGTTCTCTCCAAAAGTTCTCAAAATGTCTTTCTTTTCGGCATTGATATCCATTTTTTCTAACGTTTCAAAAGCTTTTAAAGTATACATTTCGATGGCATCTTGAGTTGCTTTTGAAGCTCCAGATTCGTTAAAAATAGCTTTTGCTGTTTCTATTTTTTCTGAATTATCATCTAATTGTAACGTAAAAAGCTGTTCTAATTCTGAAGCTTTTTCGCTTGACGAAAATTCTAAAGCTTTTAGATATAAATACGTTTTTTTGTTCTCTATAATATCTCCTCCAACTTGTTTTCCAAAAGTTTCCGGATCTCCAAAGGCATCCAGATAATCATCTTGAAGTTGGAAAGCCAGTCCTAAATTCAATCCGAAATCGTAAATTAAATCAGCTTCTTTTTCAGAAGTTTTAGCCACAATTGCTCCCATTTTCATGGCCGCAGCAACCAAAACCGCTGTTTTATATTCGATCATTTTAAGATATTGCGGGATCGTAACATCTTTACGAGTCTCAAAATCAACATCCCATTGCTGTCCTTCGCAAACCTCAAGCGCCGTTTTGCTGAATAATTTGGCAAGGTTTCTAAAAACAATTGGTTCATATTGCTCAAAATACTGATAGGCTAAAATCAGCATCGCGTCTCCAGATAAAATTCCCGTATTTAAATCCCATTTTTCATGCACTGTAACTTGTCCTCTTCTTAAAGGCGCATCGTCCATAATGTCATCATGAACTAAAGAAAAGTTATGAAAAACTTCGACCGCCATTGCTGCGGGAAGTGCCGTCGAATAATCAGTATCAAAAACCTCTGCAGCCATTAAAGTTAAAACAGGGCGAATGCGTTTGCCGCCAAGTCCTAAAATGTATTCTATAGGTTCGTAAAGATTTTTAGGCTCTTTATGTATGTTTTGGTTTTTTAGATAATTGATGAAAAAATCTTGGTACTGACTTATATCGTGCATAATAAATTCTGATTTCGAGGCTCAAATATACAATTCATATATGAATTTTTGAGGACGAAATGTTAAAAGCCGATTAATGATTGGAAACGGGCTTTTAATTATTCTCATTTTTAATGTTTTAAAAAAAATCTAAAAAACTTGGAAACTTTTTTGGTATTCAGAGTTTCCTGTCTATATTTGCAGCGTTAATGGAAACTGAGAAAACCATAAAAGTTTCCATTAAGATTTTTGAATGATTTATAAAATCAATTAAATCAAGTGCTTATGAAAACAAAATGGACCTTAGATTCTAGCCAATCAGATGTTTTATTGAAAATGAGACAATCGCGAACTTCTTATTTGGGAGGAACTGCAAATAAATTTGATGGGTATGTGAATATTGAAGACAATGAAATTGAAGATGCTTCTGTAGAATTTTCATTGGATATCAATAACAAAAATGAAAGTTTCCAATCTATAGATGCTTATTTGCAACTTCAAGATTTTTTTGAAGAAGATGAGCATCCAATTATTAGTTTCAAATCGACATCATTTCAAAAAGTAAATCAGAACATCAATTTTTTCAAAGGAGATTTAACGATAAAAGATATTACGAGAGTAGTTGAATTGGACGCAGAATTTTTAGGCGAGAATATTTACAACGGAGAAAAGAAAGTAGCTTTTGAAATTAAAGGAAATATCAAGCGCGAAGACTTTGGTTTAGATTTCAGCTCTTTCAATCATTCTTCTGGTGCAGCTTTAGGTAAGGACATCAAACTTATAGCAAATTTAGAATTTAGCATATAAATCTTACTAAAAGAATAAATTAATGTAAAATTATTACAAATAAATCGGAAACTATTTTTTTGATTTTAGTTTCCAAAGTATATTTGTAAGGCAATTCGAGAATTTAAAATGAAAGAGAAGATAATAGCAAAAGCAAGCGAATTGTTTTTAAAGCTTGGTTTTAAAAGTGTTACAATGGATGATATTGCAGGAGAAATGTGTATTTCGAAAAAAACGATTTACAAATATTTCTGCAATAAGGAAGTTTTAATTGAAGAAAGCACTTCACTGGTTCATAGTCAAGTTCACGAGATTATGGACACCATTATAGCAAAGAATTATAATGCAATTCATGAAAATTTTGAGATTAGAGAAATGTTTCGTGACATGTTTAAAAACAATATTGATACTTCTCCAATTTATCAGTTAAAAAAACATTATCCGGAGATTTATCAGAACATCTTATCGTACGAAATCGATCAGTGTACCCAGCTTTTTAGAGATAATATTGAAAAAGGAATTCGAGAAGGTCTTTATAGAAGTGATTTAAACATAGAGATTTATGTTAAATTTTATTACACCTTGGTTTTTCATATAAACGAAAATACGGTTTCTGAAAGTGAAGCGCAAAGAATAGAATTAGAAGCCTTGGAATATCATACTCGTGCCATGGCAACTGAAAAAGGAGTAGAGGAATTAGAAAAGCAATTAAAAAAAATTAATAATTAATTATCCAAATTGTCGTCATTTTACTGGGAGAGTTGTAAAAGATAAAATGACGATGCCATCTCAAATATTTAAATAAATAGTAACTACTTATGAAAAGAATCTTTCTTATAGTTTTGTGTACAATAGGCTTGTCTGCCGTCGCACAAACCACTACTTTAACTCTGAAAGACGCAGTCAATTATGCGCTTCAAAATAAAGCGGATGCTAAAAAAGCAAAACTTCAGGTTGAAAATAGTGAGTATCAAATTCAAGAAGTGCGTTCGAGAGCTTTACCGCAAATTAGCGCAAACGGAAATCTGACTTATAATCCAGTAATTCAAACCACAGTTATTGATGGAGCGGCTTTTGGTGCGCCAGGAACTACAATTCAAGCAGCTTTTGGTCAAAAATGGTCTTCAACTGCTGGACTTTCTTTAACTCAGGCAATTTTTGATCAGTCTGTTTTTACAGGATTGAGAGCAGCAAAATCTACTCGCGAATTCTATCAAATCAATGATCAATTGACAGAAGAGCAAGTTATTGAGAGAGTTGCAAACAACTACTATTCTGTTTACGTGCAGCAAGAAAGACTTATTTTGTTAGATAGCAATTATGTAAATACTACAAAAGTTCGTGATATCGTACAAGGGCAGTTTGATAATGGTCTGGCTAAAAAAATTGATTTAGATCGTATTATCGTGAAAATGTCTAATATAGACACAGAGCGTCAGCAGATTAAAAATCAAATTGAATTGCAGGAAAATGCATTGAAGTTCTATATGGGTATGCCAATTGAAACGCAAATCGTATTGCCAAAAGAAGAATTTGAAGTCGTTCCAGCAGCTTTAACAGAAGAGCCAAATATTGAAAACAGAACAGAATACTTATTATTGAAAAAACAAGAAGAATTGTTAGTATTCAATAAAAAAGCAGTTGAAGCAGGATATTATCCAACGCTTTCATTGTCTGCTGGCTACAATTATTTTGGGCAAGGTCCAGAAATGCCTTGGTTTGCAAAACCAGAAAAAGGAGTTTACTGGTCAGATTTCTCTGCAGTTGCTTTAAACTTACACGTGCCAATCTTTACAGGTTTTGGAACTCGTGCTAAAGTGAGACAAGCAGATGTTCAAATCAGAGAACTTCAAGAAGATATTAAAGACACCAAGCTTTCTCTTGATTTAGATTATAGAAACGCAATGACTCAGATAAAAAACAATTTGGTTACTATTGAGAATCAGAGAGAAAACATGCGTTTAGCGGGTGAAATTCTAAGCAATACCAAAAACAATTACCTTCAAGGTTTAGCCTCTTTAACCGATTTGCTAGACGCAGAAAATGCATCGCTTGAAGCTCAAAATAACTTTACAAGAGCAGTTTTAAATTATAAAATTGCCGAAATATCTCTAATCAAATCGAAAGGCGAACTAAAATCTCTTACTAAATAACAAATTATTACAATGAAGAAAATAATTATAACAATCGTAATCATAGTCGTGGCTTTTGTCGGGATTAACTACATTTTAAATAAAAACAAAGCAGAAAACGAAGGCAAAACTGCAATTGTGGCTGAAAAGAATGCAGCGGTTTCTGTAAAAGTAGCAACAGTAAAAACAGAAGATGTTAACTTAGGTTTTACTGCAAACGGAAACTTTGCACCGATTCAGGAATTGACTTTCTCTGCTGAGAAATCTGGAAAAGTAATTAGTGTTTTAGTTAAAGAAGGGGACTATGTAAAAGTAGGACAAACTCTTTTAACAGTAAGAGGTGACGTTATCAACGTAAACGCTCAAGCAGCTGAAGCAGCGTATCAAAATGCAAAATCGGATTATGCTAGATATGAAAATGCTTTTAAAACTGGCGGTGTTACAAAACAGCAATTAGATCAGGCAAAATTGGCTTTGACAAATGCTCAATCTAATTACACTCAAGCAAAAATCAATGTTGGTGATACAAGAGTAAAAGCGCCAATTAACGGATACATCAATAAAAAATATATCGAACCAGGTTCTATTTTAGCTGGAATGCCTGCAACTGCTTTATTTGATATTGTAAATGTTTCTAAATTGAAATTGACAGTTACCGTAAACGAAAGCCAAGTGGCTAGTTTAAAATTAGGAAACCCTGTTGAAATTACTGCAAGTGTTTATCCTGATAAAACTTTCTCTGGTAAAATTACTTTTATCGCTGCAAAAGCAGATGCGTCTTTAAATTTCCCTGTTGAAATCGAAATTACAAACAATGCTAACAACGACCTAAAAGCAGGTATGTACGGAACGGCAAACTTTGGTGCTAAAAACCAAAAACAAAACTTAAAAGTGGTTCCTAGAAATGCTTTTGTTGGAAGTGTAAGCAGCAACGAAATCTTTGTTGTAGAAAACAATGTTGCTAAATTGAAAAAAGTTGTTGCTGGAAGAATTTTAGGAGATAAAGTTGAAATTATCAACGGTTTGAATGACGGAGAAGTTGTAATCATTACAGGACAAATCAACTTACAAGACGGAAATAAAGTAGAAATTATTAAGTAATAGTTAATTAGTTATTAGTACAAAGTACCTAGTCCTTAGAATTAGCCAAAAACTAACCGCTAAGGGACTAAAAACTAAGGACTTAATAAAATAAAAAAATATATGAAATTAGCCGAAATATCCATTAAACGTCCGTCGTTGGTAATTGTATTGTTTACAATTCTGACATTAGGTGGATTGTTCAGTTACAGCCAATTGGGCTACGAGCTGATCCCAAAATTCGAAACCAACGTAATTACGGTTTCAACTGTATATCCTGGAGCTTCTCCGAGTGAGGTTGAAAACACGGTTACTAAGAAAATTGAGGACGCGATTGCTTCCTTAGAAAATATCAAGAAAATCGATTCGAAATCTTACGAATCACTTTCTGTAGTATCGATCACATTACTTTCTACTGCCAATGTAGATATTTCGATGAACGATGCGCAACGTAAAATTAATGCGATTTTAAGCGATCTTCCAGACGATGCAGATCCGCCGTCTTTGACTAAATTCTCTTTGAGTGATTTACCAATTATGACGCTTGGTGCGAATGGAAAAATGGACGAAGCAGCGTTTTATGATTTGATAGATAAAAAGATTGCTCCAGTTTTATCTCGTGTGCAAGGTGTGGCACAGGTAAACATTATCGGTGGTCAAGAGCGTGAGATTCAAGTAAACTTGGATGCTGTTAAAATGCAAGGTTACGGACTTTCTGTTCCGCAAGTACAGCAGACTATTTTGACATCAAACTTGGATTTCCCAACAGGAAATATTCAAACTAGAAATCAAAAAATCTTAATCCGTTTAGCGGGTAAATATAAGAACGTTGACGAATTAAGAAACTTAGTAGTTTCTTCTCAAAACGGAATTCAAATTCGTTTAGGAGATATTGCTGACGTTCAGGATACGCAAAAAATTGCGGAGAAAATTGCGCGTGTAGATCAGAAAAGTGCAATTGTACTTCAAATTGTAAAACAATCAGATGCGAATGCCGTTGCGGTAAGTGAGCAGTTGATTAAAACGATCAAAACATTAGAGAACGATTACAAATCGGCTCAATTGAAATTAGAAGTGGCAAAAGACAGTACAGTCTTTACGCTTGAGGCAGCAGATTCTGTTGTACATGACTTGTTAATCGCGGTTATTCTGGTAGCATTTGTAATGTTGTTCTTCTTGCACAGTATTAGAAACTCGTTAATCGTAATGGTATCTATTCCAGCATCTTTGATTGCTACATTTATCGGAATCTATTTATTAGGTTACACGCTTAACTTAATGTCTTTACTTGGTTTATCTCTTGTTGTAGGTATTCTTGTGGATGACGCGATTGTGGTATTGGAGAATATTTACCGACACATGGAGATGGGTAAGAGCAGAATTCGTGCCTCTTATGATGGAACTGCCGAAATTGGAGCAACGGTAACTTCGATTACATTGGTAATTGTGGTGGTGTTCTTGCCAATTGCAATGAGTACAGGATTGGTATCGAATATTATTACACAATTCTGTGTTACGGTAATTATTTCTACAATGTTCTCTTTATTGGCTTCATTTACAATTATTCCATGGTTGTCTTCTCGTTTTGGAAAACTAGAGCATATTGAAGGCAAAAACCTTTTCGGAAAAATCATTCTTGGATTTGAAAGCTACTTAACTCGTTTTACAAACTGGGTATCAAACTTACTAAACTGGTGTTTAGATCACTATATCAAAACAATGGTGGCTATCATTGTAATGTTCTTTGGAACGATCTTCTGGTTAATGGGAGGTGGATACATTGGAGGAGAGTTCTTTGCATCATCTGATAGTGGGGAGTTCTTAGTACAAATCGAGATGCCGAAAGATGCTTCGTTAGAACAAACTAACTTTATGACGCAAAAAGCAGAAGCTTTCTTAAAAGGAGAAAAATACGTTTTCAGCCAGATTACAACTGTAGGACAAACCAGTGAAGGTTTAGGAGCTGCTCAGGCAACGGCTTACAAAGCAGAGATCGACGTTAAAATGATCGAACAAAAAGATCGTACAGATGACGCGAACGTGTATGCTGCAAAAGTAAAACGTAAACTGGAGAAAGTTTTGGTTGGAGCTAAAGTTAAAACAGTACCAGTAGGTATCTTAGGAACTGCTGAAGATGCAACTTTAGGTTTGATCGTAACAGGTCCAAACGTAGAAAGCGCTATGAAATTTGCAAAGATGGCAGAAGCTGAATTACGTACCATTCCTGGAACAACAGAGATTAAATTAACAGTTGAGGACGGAAACCCTGAGATCAACGTTCAGGTGGATAGAGATAAAATGGCTGCTTTAGGATTAACACTTCAAACAGTTGGTTTAACCATGCAGACGGCTTATAGTGGTAACACAGACGGTAAATTTAGAGCTGGTGAATACGAATATGACATCAACATCAAATACAACGAATTTGATAGAAAAAACATCACAGACGTTAGTAACTTGATTTTCATAAACAATGCAGGTCAGCAGATTAAATTAAACCAATTTGCTACTATTACAGAAGGTTCTGGACCAAGTAAATTAGAGCGTAGAGATAAAACGGCTTCTGTAACCGTACAAGGTCAGAACGTTGGGGTGCCAGCAGGAACAATTGTACAGCAATGGCAGGAAAAACTGGATAAATTGCAAAAACCAACTGGAGTTAATTACATCTGGGGTGGTGACCAAGAGAACCAATCTGAAGGTTTTGGTACTTTAGGAATTGCATTATTAGCCGCTATTATCTTGGTTTATCTTGTAATGGTTGGTCTTTACGACAGTTTCGTTCACCCGTTTGTCGTATTATTTGCGATTCCGCTTTCGTTCATTGGAGTTTTATTTGCATTAGCTTTAACAAACAATACACTGAATATCTTTACCATCTTAGGGGTCATCATGTTGATTGGTCTGGTGTGTAAGAATGCGATCATGCTTGTCGATTATACCAATCAGCGAAGAGCTGCTGGTGAATCTATCAGAACAGCATTAATCCAAGCAAACCACGCGCGTTTACGTCCGATCTTGATGACAACAATTGCGATGGTATTCGGTATGTTCCCAATTGCATTAGCATCTGGAGCAGGAGCTGAGTGGAAAAACGGATTAGCATGGGTAATCATTGGAGGTTTGATTTCATCATTATTCCTTACTTTGATTGTTGTACCAGTAATCTATGAAATTATGGAGAAAATTATCCGTAAGTTCTCTAAAGGAGAAAAAATCGATTATGAAGCTGAAATGCATGCCGATTACGAGCACACAGAATTAAGCGAAGATGGTTTTAATCCGAAACATACACATTAATAGTTTTAATTTTCAATAGAAATTTCGAACCCGAATTCGGAATTTCAAACAAAAATCCCAGATTCCTTAAATTGGAATTTGGGATTTTTCGTTTATTTGTAATTCATTTTTAAAATGTATTATGCTACAAAAAGATAAGTCTGCAGCGATTGGGTTTATTTTCATAACCATGTTAATAGACATTACAGGATGGGGAATTATTATTCCTGTAATTCCAAAATTAATCGAAGAACTGATTCATGGAGACATCAGCGAAGCCGCAAAAATTGGCGGCTGGTTAACTTTCGCGTATGCGATAACTCAGTTTGTTTTTGCTCCCGTAATTGGAAATTTAAGCGATAAATTCGGAAGAAGGCCAATTATATTAATTTCCCTTTTCGGATTTTCTTTAGATTATATTTTATTAGCATTTTCGCCAACTATAATCTGGCTTTTTATAGGAAGAATTATTGCTGGAGTAACAGGCGCAAGTATCACAACAGCATCTGCGTATATTGCCGATGTAAGCACACCTGAAAATCGAGCTAAAAACTTTGGGTTAGTTGGAGCTGCTTTCGGATTAGGATTTATCATTGGACCTGTTATTGGCGGACTTTTAGGTCAATACGGATCAAGAGTTCCATTTTATGCTGCCGCAGTTTTATGTATGCTAAATTTCCTTTACGGATTTTTCATTTTACCAGAATCCCTTAAAAAAGAAAACAGAAGAGAGTTTGATTGGAAACGCGCCAACCCAATCGGAGCAATTTTAGGATTGAGAAAATACCCAACATTAATCGGATTAATAGCCGCAATATTTCTGTTGTATGTAGGTTCGCATGCTGTACAAAGCAATTGGAGTTTCTTCACCATCTATCAATTTAATTGGGACGAAAGAATGATCGGGATCTCATTAGGAATAATCGGTTTATTAGTAGGAGTGGTGCAAGGCGGATTAGTTCGTTACATCAATCCTAAAATTGGAAATGAGAAAAGTATTTATATAGGTCTGGCCTTATACACAATCGGAATGTTGTTATTTGCTTTTGCAACAGAAAGCTGGATGATGTTCGTGTTTTTAATTCCGTACTGTCTGGGAGGAATTGCAGGACCCGCTTTGCAATCTGTTGTAGCAAGTAAAGTAGCACCAAGCGAACAAGGGGAAATCCAAGGAACTTTAACCAGTTTAATGAGTGCTTCTTCAATCATTGGGCCGCCTATGATGGCCAATACCTTTTACTTTTTCACTCACGAAGACGCGCCTTTCAAATTTGCAGGAGCACCTTTTATTTTGGGTGGGGTTTTAATGCTGTTGAGTACGGTTGTAGCTTATTTTTCGTTGAAAAAGCATTCGGTTTCAAAAACAGAAATTGTCGAACAAGAAATAGAATAAAAGTAAAAGCCTTCGATGAGAAGGCTTTTTATTTGGAATTTGGATTTTAAAAAATTGGAATTTCCTTTTATTTAAGATACACGTAATGGTTAAAATAATCAATAATCGCTTTTCCTTCCAATAAAACATCGGCGCCGATTATGCCATGAACAGGTTTAGCTTTAAAAGATTCTAAAGCTTCATTTACATGCGAAAGATCAAAAATAACGATACTGAAATTTTTGCTTTTCCAGCTTCCTAACTGCAGTTTGTTTTCAGACGAAATCTGTGTAGTCATTCCAGTTCCTCCAGCTCCAGAAGCTTTTGTTTTAGAGTTTTTTGCAGAAAGTTCAAAACGCTCAATCGACTCAAAACCCACACAAGTATTGGATGCGCCCGTATCTAAAATGAAAATTCCAGAAATGCCATTAATCTTAGCTTTAATCTGCAAATGCTGTGTTTTGGTAATTTTAAACTTTATTTTTTTGTACTTCTCTATTTTGAGAATTTTGTGAAGATTTTCCATTTATCCCTGTTCTTAAATATCAAAAATAAAGCAATTACACCCAAAAAACTAATGATATAGAAGATATAATTTGAAGATTTCTCTGGTGCTTCTAGAGTTCCATAATACACAAAAGCGCTCCAATAATAGGGTGATTTTTTCGCATTCGGAATATTTTCATCTTTTAAAAATGCTCTCTTCGCGTTTGCTGTTGCATGTACAAAAGAAGAATTGTGTTTTATTTCTTTATAAAAATAATCCATGAAAACGGAAGCTGTATAATCATTCACATTCCATAAAGAAAACAAAAGATTCTGCGCGCCTGCAAACTGAAAACCTCTTGCTACGCTCATGGCACCTTCGGCTTTAAACAATTTTCCAATTCCTGTTTCGCAGGCACTCAAAACAACCAAATCGGGTTGGAGTTGTAAATTATACAACTCAGAATATAAGATTTCCTGATCGTAGAATTTAATGCTAGCAGGAGTTTCCAGATCTCCTGCCGAAGCGTGTGTACTTAAATGAATAATCGATTTTCCAATGACATTATTTTTAAAATTAGAAAAAGTTGCCTTTTCATTTTCAAAAAACTGACCTTCAAAATTATGCTTAATCGACTCTAATTCATTCTTAGAAAAACGCAGTTCATAATTAGTGTTTTCGAAAATTGGAAAAATCCCTACAACCGATTTTTTTCCTTTCGAAAGTGGAATGGAATTCAAATAAAATTCAGCAGAATTATTATAGGCAATATCAAAATCATGAAGCAAATAATGCATTTTAGCAAAGTTTGTTGTTTCAGATTCTTGAGTAATCAAAGCTTCGAAAGGAAGAAAGCCTAAAATCCCATCTGGAATTATAATAAGGTTTTTGTGATGATTAGGTTTTGGAATTTCAAGTTCTTTGTAAATTTTATTCCCAAAACGGTTATAATTTTTTGGATGATTTGCTATTGTCTTTGCGTCATTAAAATAATTAATGAAACCAATTATTTTCGTTAATCCAGTACCATCCAAAGAAATAGGAAAGAGTTTTATTTTTCTGTTTTCAATAGTAAAATTGTAAATAGAATTCGATCCAAAAAAGTATTCCACTAGAACTGCATTGTCTTTTTCTAATTTGTCAAACAACTTTGCTAGTTCAAACGTGTTTTGCGATTTCGCATTGTTTTTTGTGTTTTTTGATTTCAGCAAAAGCATCAATTGATTTTGCTTTTTTATCGCTTCGTTTATTTTAGAAATATCCGCCAATTCCAATTTTTGCTGCTCTTTTAAAATCGTGGTATTCCAGTTTTGCAATTGCTGTAAAATCAGTTTTTGTTCTCTCGAAAGTGACGCTGTATTCGAAAGATGATTTTTTAAAACAACCGATTTTGTTTTCTCCGAAAGTAAAAAAGCACTTTCCAAATAACTCGTTTTTTTCTCTTTTTGGTAAAGCGAATAATAAATCTCGATGCACTTTTCAGTTCGATTTCGGTTTCTGATTTGGGTTACGATTTTAGAATTTTCATAGATCAAAAGTGTCTGTAATAACTCTTCAATATGAAATGAAAGAGCAAAACTTTTCAAAGCATCTTGAGGTTTATTTTCGGTTAAAAAAATCTCCGATTTCAAATCGAAAGCATCCAATAAAACAGTTTCCGCATAAAGCGAATTCTGATTTGGAAGTATATTTTTCGAATTATAATTTGGAATTAAAGTCTTAAAAACAGCTGAAATGTTCTGATTCGCTTCAGTAATTTTTCCCTGTTTAAAATTCAAAAAAGCGGTTTCATAATACAATTGCGCAATTTTTCGTGGTTCTTTGACCGTTTTCTGAAATTCGATATTCGCTTTCGCTAAAAATTCTGAAGCCGATTCCAGATCGTTTTGCTCCATTTTTAGTTTGGCTAAATTTCGGTACGTATTCGCTAAAGTTTCACTTTGAGATTTATCTTTTTTCAATAAAGAAACTGCTTTTAAAAAAGAGTTTTCGGAATTCTTTACAGCATTAGTTTTTACAACAAAACCAACATTCGTCAATAAATAATTAGCCCCTAAATTATTGTATAAAATGCCTTTTTGAGTGGGAGAAAGTTTTTCAGTTTGAAGTGTTTTTTCGATTAAATCAATGGCTTTTTCAACATTTCCAGTGTTTTGATAAACATTGGATAAATTGAGAATCGCCGAAATTTTCTGCGTTTCGTTTTTTTCTTTGCTGGCAATAAAATAATATTGTTTGATGATATTTTCGGCATTTTCATAATCGCCCAAAACCGTATATAAATTGCCTAAAGGTTTAAGGCAATATTCAGTTATATCGTAGTTTTTCAATTTGTTTTTTTGATAAATCACCCAAGCTTTTTCATAACTTTTTACCGCATTTAAAGTCTGTCCAAACTGATTTTCAAAATAGGCTTTGTTGCAGTTTAAAACCACAATCGCTAGTAACTCATCTTTAGTTTTCGGTTTGGCACTTTTCCAAAAAGCACTTTCTGCATTTCTTAAATTTTGCAACGCTTCCGCGGAAGGTTTTGCTATAAAACTATCAATCGTATTATAGATTTTTTCTTCCTGACTTTGGCTGAAACCATTTATTGTCAGGAAAAAGAAGATTAAACCATATAAGCGATATAAGTTCATATTAAAGTTGCTTTTATTTCACAGAGATTCTCAAAGGATTTCCACAAAGTTTCGCTGAGATTTTTTGCCACGAATTTCACGAATTAGCACAAATTAAATTAGTGAAAATTAGTGAAATTCGTAGCAAAAACTTTAGCCAAAGAACATAAAAAATCATTCTAATCCTCTTAATCTGTGGCAAAAAACTTTGTGTGTCTCTGCGTAACCAATCAAAACTTCCAAATACCATAAAGCTGGATATAATTAAAATTCTGCTCGAAATTCATCACATAACGCGCGCCCAGACTTGGACCAATTCTCGCAAAACCAGCCGTAAGATCAAATAGAAGTCCTGCTTTGTAATCGGTAAACGTGTTTTTTATTTTGTTTGAACTGGTTTCGGTGCTAATCAAGAAATTTTCTTTGTCGCCTTCGTAAGTATCCACCTGAATTGTTTGATTTTGTTCAGATGAAACATTGACATTCGCCTGAATTCCTGCGCCAATTCCGATATAATTATTAATGTTGTATCGAATCAAAATCGGAATCTCCCAATTGATATTTTTATTTTCTGTAGAAGTTGTCGTTCGCACTAGTTGTCTCGTTCCGTTGGCATTGGTATTAAAGGCATCAACAACAGTTACAGCACTATTATATTGGTTTAGAGCATTTTCCCATTCTACCTGCCAATAAAAACGATAGGACTTAAAAGGCGAAAGCGTTGCGCCTACAAAATAGCTCGTAGATTTATCTAAATCGGGATAAATATTATAACCTGCTTTGGCACCAATCGAAATTCCGGGCAAGAATCTTGTCGTGGCATAATTGGTTATAATAGGTTCGTTTTTGTCAAAGATAATTGCTGTTCGGCTTCTGGTTTTTACTTTATGAAAATCCTCGCCAAACTTCATCGAATATTTGACAAAGCCTTTGGTGGAATCTTTTTCATGCACATTTTTTTGTTCTGTTCCTGGCAGATAAATGTTTTTGAAAGTGAAAATAATCTGCTTTTGTTTGATAATCGTATCGAGACAGCTCACAGTTGGTTCTTCGCCTTTTGGACAAATCGGACATTCTGGATACATGCTTTCAATCTGAAAAGTCTTTTTATCAAACATATCGGGAATATCAGTTTCTAAACGGATTTTTCGCGCCGGACCTTCACCGTTATTTTGAAAACGAGTTTTGAAATTTACTCTTTTAAAACGCACCAATCTGTAATTCATAAAACTTCCGTTGGATCCCATTTTGTTTGGATCGTGAGAAGTTACAATTTCCATTTCCAGATTTTTTACGTTATGGTTTTTATAGCTTCGATTCGGAACAAAAATACCGCGCATGGTAACCGTAGCGCTGGTATCTTTTATCATTTCAGGAGTCGTTTTAAAAGTATAAAAAACATTTCGCGTTTCTCCAGGATTGGCTTCATCAAATTCTAAAATGGAAACATTATGATACGTTTTATTTGCATCTAAAAGCGAAGCATCCAAATCTTCTTCGGTTGTGGTATTGCGGTATTTTTTGGTTTTGAAATTCCCTTCGGCGGAAGCCAAAAAAGTATTCGAATCGTTGAGATCATCAGTAGAAGCAACCAATTTTTCTTGAACTTCACGTTCGCCCGCATACGTTCTAAAATCGCTTAATTCGAAATTGTTGTGTTTGAATTGCTTTTCATTATAAAACAAATAAAGCTTTCCATTTGAAACATAATTCTCCAGATTTTGATAACTCACCACAACTACCATTTCTTGCTCTGGAATCGGGTCGCAGTTCTTGATAATCGCAAATCCGTTTTGATCTGCAATAGATGCAATGTCTTTATAATTGGTGTCGGTAATATCGTTTATCGCTACTTTTTTAGGCCGTGTTGCGGGCGGTTTTCCATTGTCATAATTATTCGTTACCGCAAGTCTTGTCGTGTAGGTGCCTTTCTTTTTATAAACATGCTTCGGCTCGGCTTCTTTGCTATAATGTCCGTCGCCAAGTTCCCATAAATACGAATAACTTGGTTTTGGCGCACCCGCAATCGGAATCAAAGGCGGTGTTTCGGGTTTAAAAACAACCTGATTTCCGTTTTGAGTAAAACCGATATTGGCTCTTCGAGTTATGGTGTCTTTTACTTTGGTTTGACCTATTGCAAGAATAGAAAATAGAATAAAGAAAATAGACAGTTGTGGTTTCATAACGAGATAGTTTTTGGCTTTAAAATCTTCAGAATCAATTTTAAAACAAGATTAAATGTAAAAAAAAGTGATGAGCAAATCACCACTTTTTCTTAAAAAAAGCATTTGTAAGTTACTGTATGGCATTTATTGCAGCAACCAATTGAGCTTCTGTGCCGACTGTTGTTTCGGACAATGTAAAGGTGTAAACGGCATTTGCAGTTGTTGTTACGCCTTTTATTACATAACGCCAGTTTCCATTATCTTCAGTTGCAAAGATGATATGGCAAGCTAAACCAACTGGAATTTGTCCATAATGTTCGCTAAACAATCCTTCAGCGGTATAAGTGTCCAATTTGGCAAGAGCGTTTGTGCCTTCTCCATCATAAGAAAGATATACGGCGCTGTTTGTGTTGTTGTATCCGTCTGGAACATCAACCAGAATAGTTGTTTTGGGTCTCGGATCGCTATAAAAACGGTCAACGTTAGTCCATCCAAAGTTTCCGAATGTTACATAATAATTGTTTCCTTCTCCTTGCACGCCACCTTTTCCTCCAGTTCCATCAGCATTGGCATTGGCTTCTCTCCAAGCCAGTTCGCCATCTTCATCTATAACTCCAGTCCATAAAGTCATTAAGTTATCAAACCCATTTGTTAAAGCAGTTGGAACAATCATGCTTAATGAACAAGAAGTTTGCAATTCGACTCCCCCCTGAGTTGCTTTGATGAAGAATTCTCCTCCAGAAATTAAAAGATTTTTCTTTCCGTCGGGCATAATTCCCATTGTTGGTTTATTGGTAACCAGCATATTTCCCTTGTCAAAAAGTTCAATGTATTCTATATCGACTTGACCTGTAACCGGATTTCCGTTTTTGGTCAAACAATCTCCATTAATGTAAAGCTTTACACCCTTCGCTGAGGTTAGCGTTACAACGCCATTTCCCGCTGTCATCGTAAAATTTTGTGTATTTCTTTTTACTCCTTTTTCACTAATGCTTTTAAAAGCTCCAGCAGTTGGTGGCGAAAGTTTGATGTCGTCTCCGTCGGTATTATCGCAGCTTGCAAAAGAGATTAGTAATAAAAGTGAAAGTCCGATTGTTTTAAAATTTGTTTTCATAATTTCTAGTTTTTATAAATCTGGCTTGATGTGAATCAAGTGGTTTTTCAGATTTTGGTTGTTACATTTTTTTGTAAATCAATTTGGGTTTGATTTTGTTACCCTTTGTTTTGAAAAAATATTTTTTAAAGGCTTTTACAGTGTTATATCAATTAGACTGAAAAATTGTTACCCCATTAATGCTCATTTTTTTTAAACACATAGAATCATAGTTTTTAGGAGTCTTTAAAAAAGGCGTTTCACTTAATTTAAATTCACATAGTAAAAATGGTGTAGGTTATGTGTTAGAAACTAGTTTCTTTTCATATTCTTTTTACAGTATAAAAACCTATGTTTCTATGTGTTTAAAAAAACTCACATAGTTTTTAAACGGAAATACATTTGTCTTCAAATAGATTTCCGTCTTCATCAACAGCAACCAGGATGTCTTTTTTACGGGAAAATGTAACAGTGAGATAAATCCAGACAACTAGCCAGAAACCCAAAGTGATAATGCTGAGTAACAAATGAAAAGTATGATTTACAGCTTTCTTTTCTTTAGACAAAACCACATAAGGCAGTTTCTCATTTTGTTCTGTAATAACAAAACCGTTGCGTGTTTTGGCGGCGATTATTTCGTAAAATCGATCTATGTTTTTTTCAGTAATAAATTGGTAACTTTCCATTTCTTTTAATTTTTTAAAGGTTTTTAAAAGACTTTTGTTTTGATATATACAATTGATTGTAATATTGTTACCTCTCGTTTTTAAAGATTTTTAAGATTCTTTTTTTTAAATTAGCTGTAAAATGTTTTTTTATGGATCAAAATAAAATTCATCCTGATCAAAAATATATCGACGGACTTGCGGCAAACGATTCTGTAATTATTGAAATGATATATAAAAAGTTCGCGCCAAAAGTTGTCCAGTTTATCACTAATAATTCTGGTGACAAAGATCATGCGCAGGATGTGATTCAGGAAATCATGATTTTGCTTTTTAATCAGGCGAAAGCCGGAAAACTTCAGCTGACTTGCCCATTTGATGCCTATTTTTTCCTGTTATGCAAAAGACGCTGGCTAAACGAATTGAAAAATTCTGCCAATAAAGGGGTAACAATTTATGAGAATGTGGTATCTATCAATGAATCTGCTCACGAACTGATTGCTCAAGCAGAAGAATTTGATGAAAAACAAAAGCTTTTCGAAACCATGTTTCAGAAATTGGGAGAGAAATGTCAAGAAGTTTTGAAACTCAGTTTTTCTCTAAAATCGATGGAAGAAGTGGCACAAAAACTCAATGTAACTTACGGCTATGTCCGAAAAAAGAAATCGTTGTGCACAGGGCAATTAACGCAGTGGATTCAGGAAGCGAAAAATTTTAACTCTTTAAAAAACAATTAATCATGAACGAAGAACGCTACATATTATTTGACCAATATCTTCAAGGCGAACTGACCGTTGATGAAAAAAACAATTTTGAGAAACAGCTCTCTGAAGATGCTACACTGGCTTCGGAGTTTGAAAGTTTCAAAGAAATGCATTTTCAGCTGGAAAATAAATTTGGAAAAGAACAGGAGCGAGCCGCTTTTGAAGAAAATCTGACTCGAATTTCGGATAAATACTTCAATAAAAAGAAACAAAAAGTCGTATCGCTTAAACCGTGGTATTTTGCCGTTGCAGCATCAGTAATTATTATGTTCGGATTGTTTTTCTTTGATTATAAACATTATCCAAATTTTGAAGATTACAATCATCCAGAAAGTGCTTATTTTACAGAGAGAGGCGTGTCTGAAGAAACTTTGAAAAAAGCAGAAAATGATTTTAATGGAAAAAGATATGAGAAAGCAATTCCGCTTTTTGAAAGTATTTTGAAAGAAAATAATTCACCAGAAATTAAATATTTCTACGGTGTTTCATTATTGCAGGTAAACAAATATGTAAAAGCTGAAACTATTTTTAAAGAATTAGAAGCAGGAAATTCTGTTTTCAAAGAAAAAGCAAAGTGGAATCTGGCGTTGTCTAAGCTAAAACAAGGAAAATATGCCGAGTGTAAAGCAATTCTAGAAACCATCTCACAGGATTATGAAGATTATGATGAAGTGGAACATTTATTAGAAGAATTGGAATAAATTTCAACTTTTTGTAAAAAAAATGCCCAGAATACGGGAAACCTCAATCGAATTTGGAATTTTAGTTCTAAATTCGATTTTCTTTTTAGAGAAAATGAAGTTTGGAACGCACTTTGCTATTTATAGGAGCAGGTAAATTAAAAACCTGTTTGTCGTACTGAGGAACGAGGGATCGCACTAGCTGATCGAGAGAAAAAATGGGGGTTTTCTTTTTCGAAGCTTCTTGTGAGGTCCTTCGTTCGTTAGAATAACAAAAATAGGTTATTATTGTTCAGACCTTTGTCAAAGTTAAGCTTTGACAAAGGTTTTTTGTTTTTAGCAAAGTATAATAGTCTGTTTTTATTTGCGCTTTCGCGAAAGCGAATCTTTTAGGCGCTTTTAGTTTGCTAATTTTCAGTATAATTTGAGGAAAACCGTAAAAGTTGTTTTGAAATATTTCCTACATTCGACGGAATTAAAAAATGAAGTTTCCCAAAACTTTTTCAAATCTAACCCCCAAACCATTGCATGAAAAAAATTACCTTATTTTTTCTAATTATCTTTTCTCACATTCTCTTTAGCCAAAAAGTTACCGAAACAGAAAAACTTGCCACAACCTGTAAAGTATGGGGATTTCTAAAATATTATCATCCAAAAGTTGCCGCAGGTGAATTTAATTGGGATCAGCAATTGATAGACATTTTGCCAAAAGTCGAAAAGGCGCAAACCAGAAAAGAGTTTTCATTGGTAATTTCAAATTGGATAGATACTTTAGGAGAAGTGCCGTTAATTGCACCAATTGCAGAGCCGAAAGATGTCAAGTTTTTTGATAAAAATTTTGATTTATCGTGGATCAATACAAGTGCTTTATTTTCTAGAAATCTTTCGGCAAAATTGAAATTTATTGAAGAAAATAGGTTTCAGAGTAATACAGAATTTAACCCAGATTTTGATGCTTTTAAAACGGTAAAAAATTACTTTGACCTTGATTATAATAATAAAAGCAACAGACTTTTAATGACATTTGCTTATTGGAATGCAATAGAATATTTTTTTCCATATAAATATATTATGGATCAAAAATGGGATATTACTTTAAATGAAATACTTCCTGCTATGGTTGAGGCGAAAAATTCGGATGAGTTTAATAAAGCATTAAGAAAAATGAGTACGAAACTAAATGACAGTCATGTTATGTTTCACATTTATCCAGATGCAACAACTGTAAAAAGCCCAGTTTATTTTCCTGCAACAGGTAAAATAATAGATGAAAAGCTAGTCATTACTGAGATTTTAGGGGATAGTCTAGCTGAAGCTGATAATATTAAAATTGGAACCGTAATTACTAAGATCAACAATAAAACGATTAAAGAGCTTATTGAAGAAAAGAGAGATGTTGTTAGTGCTTCAAATGAAGTTTCTTATCAAAACAGAATTATTGCTAGTTTACTGAAAAGCGAATCTGAAAATGTTAAAGTAGAATTTTTAACAAACGGAAAATACGAAACAAAAGCGATGAAATGGTTTAATTACCATGATTCACACAGAAATGAATTTAAAAAAGGAGCGCAGAAAAAGAAAGATAAATTTAAACTTCTGGAGAACAATATCGGCTATGTTAATATGGGCGAAATTAAACCCAAAAATATCCCTGATATGATAGAGAATCTCAAATCGACAAAAGCAATTGTTTTTGACATGAGAAATTATCCAAAAGGAACTTTTAAAGAGATTTCAGATTTTTTGAATCCAGAGGAAAAGAAATTTTGCGATTATACATATCCTAGTTTAAACTATCCAGGTAGATTTGTTTTTGAAGAAGGAAGAAAAGCTGGATTTGCCAACAAAGATCATTACAAAGGAAAAGTGATTGTATTGCTTAACGAAGATTCCATAAGTCAGTCAGAATGGACGGCAATGTGTTTTCAAACGGCAGGAAATACGACTATTATAGGAAGTCAGACAGCGGGAACAGATGGAAATAATTTTGAGTTTGATTTCAGAGGATTTCATACTGCTTTTACAGGAATTGGAGTTTATTATCCAGACGGTCGAGAAACCCAAAGAATCGGTATTGTTCCAGATATTGAAGTCAAACCAACTATAAAAGGTATTCAAGAAGGGCGAGATGAGGTTTTAGAAAAAGCGCTTTCTTTTATAGAAAAAGGAGAATTAAAAACACAAGATTCTCAAAAGCAACAAGCAACAATCAAGAATCTGGAAAATCTTAAAAACTAAGAAATCGCGATGTCTGTCATCCCGAGGTACGAGGGATTTTCGCAAGAAACTCGACAAAGTTTTGTCTTCCTGAGCGGAGTCGAAGGACAAGTGCAGTAACCACAATGTGTAGACGCAGCATGAGATCCTTCGACTCCGCTCAGGAAGACAAACGGTGTGTGAAAATCCGCCATATCTGCAAAATCTGCGAGAGGAAAAATTCGCAACAACTTCGCGTCTAGACCTGACAGGTTTTTAAAACCTGTCAGGTCTAACGATGCATAGAATTCTCTTTCAGAAATAACAAAAAAAATAAAAATCCGTTTTTCATTTGCGCTTTCGCGAAAGCGAATCTGTAAAATCCGCGTTCCAACTCCAGAATTGCTATTCTTTTAATATTGTCGTAATTTTGGCGTTTTAAAATGAAAGCCTTGAATTCAACACCCATTATTACCGACACGCACACACATTTATATTCTGAAGAGTTTGATCAGGATCGAGACGAAATGATTCAGCGCGCTATAAACGCTGGAATTACACGTTTTTTTATTCCTGCAATCGATGCTGCGGCGACACAATCTATGTACGATTTAGAGAAAAATTATCCTGAGAATATATTTTTGATGATGGGTTTGCATCCCACTTACGTGAAAGATAATTATCTGGACGAATTGGCGCATGTGGAAACCGAATTATCTAAAAGAAAATTCTATGCAGTTGGCGAAATCGGAATCGATTTGTATTGGGATAAAACGCATTTAAAAGAACAGCAGATTGCTTTTAAAAGACAAATTCAGCTGGCAAAACAATACAAATTACCCATTGTAATTCACTGCAGAGAAGCCTTCGATGAAATCTTTGAGGTGCTAGAAGAAGAAAAATCTGAAGATTTGTTTGGGATTTTTCATTGTTTTTCCGGAACTTTAGAACAGGCATTGCAAGCTATTTCTTATAATATGAAATTAGGAATTGGTGGAGTTGTGACTTTTAAAAACGGAAAAATCGATCAGTTTTTAAATCAAATCGATTTAAAACATATCGTTTTGGAGACAGATTCTCCTTATTTAGCGCCAATTCCTTATAGAGGAAAAAGAAATGAAAGCAGTTATCTGGTAAACGTTATTGCTAAATTGAGCGATATATATGGAGTTTCTATAGAAGAAATCGCAACAATTACAACCCAAAATTCAAAAGACGTTTTTGGGATTTAACCTGTGCCTTACAAAACTTTAATTTTTTTTTTGTTCTTTTGCCCACTTAAATCTATATAAATAATGCAGAAATTTGATGCCATTCGACCTTTTTATGATTCCGAAATAAATGAAGCACTTCATGGTGTGGTTAATCATCCGATGATGAAAACCATGATGAACTTTACTTTTCCGGAAGTAGAAGATGAGGTTTGGAAGGAACAATTAAAGAAAACACACTCGATTCGTGATTTTCAATGCAACTTTATTTATAACACAATTCAGAAAGTCCTAGAAAAAAGCTCTGAAGGTTTAACGACTTCAGGTTTTGAAAAACTAGAACCTAATACTTCTTATTTATTCATCTCGAATCACAGAGATATTCTTTTGGACACCACTTTACTAAATGTATGTTTATTCGAACATGGTTTAGTAATGACAGCTTCGGCAATTGGAGACAATCTAGTAAAGAAAGCTTTCTTGGCAACTTTAGCGAAGTTAAACAGAAACTTTTTGGTTTTAAGAGGATTAACGCCTCGTGAAATGTTGCAAAGTTCTAAGTTATTGGCTGAATATATGGGACAATTACTGCTTCGCGAAAACCGTTCGGTTTGGATTGCACAAAGAGAAGGAAGAACAAAAGATGGAAATGACGAAACCAATCCTGGAGTTTTAAAAATGATCGGAATGGGTTCTGACGAAGAAAACTTAATGGATTATTTTAAGAAATTGAGAATCGTTCCAGTTTCTATTTCTTACGAATATGATCCGACGGATGTGCTAAAAATGCCGCAATTGATGGCAGAAGCCAACAACGAAGTTTACGTAAAAGATAAAAATGAAGATTTCATGACCATTATAAGTGGTATCATGGGAACTAAAAAAAGAATACATATTTCTGTCGGAGATGTTTTAGATACCGAAATCGATCAGATTGTAGCTGAGAATGATAATGCAAACAAGCAAGTTCAAGCTTTGGCACAAACTATTGATGATGTTATCTTGAAAAACTATCAATTGTGGCCAACTAATTTTATTGCTTATGATATTTTAAACGAAACAGACCGATTTGCTGACAAATACAAAGAAAGCGAAAAGTCGTTATTTGAACGTCGTTTAGAAATGAGAATCGGAAGCGATAATCCTGTTACAAGACAAGGGTTTTTAGCCATGTATGCTAATCCTGTTGTCAATAAATTAAAATACCAAGATGTCATCTAAAGCAAAAATATTATTGATTTATACCGGAGGAACTATCGGTATGAGCAAAGATTTTGAAACTGGAGCGCTCAAAGCCTTCAATTTTGGTAAATTAATTCAGAAAATTCCAGAAATCAAACAATTGGACTGCGAAATAGAATCGATTTCATTTGAGCACCCAATAGATTCTTCAAATATGAATCCTCAAATGTGGACCAAAATTGCCACAATTATCGAGGAAAGTTACAACGCTTTTGACGGATTTGTAGTCCTTCACGGATCAGATACCATGTCATATTCGGCTTCGGCATTGAGTTTTATGCTCGAGAATTTAGCAAAACCAGTTGTATTTACGGGTTCGCAATTGCCAATTGGAGACTTGCGTACCGATGCCAAAGAAAACCTGATTACAGCAATTCAGATTGCGTCGCTTTTAGAAAACGGAAAACCAGTGATTACAGAAGTTTGTTTGTATTTTGAATACAAATTGTACCGCGGAAACCGAACTTCTAAAGTAAATGCAGAACATTTTAGAGCTTTTACGGCTCCAAATTATCCTGAATTGGTAGAATCTGGCGTTCATTTAAAACTAAATAGACATTTATTTCTTCCTGTAAATAAAAATGCAAAACTGATCGTTCATAAAAACTTAGACAATCACGTAGCCATTATCAAAATGTTCCCTGGAATGAGCGAAATTGTTTTGGCTTCGATTCTAGGAACTTCTGGCCTGCGTGGAATTGTTCTGGAAACATACGGCTCAGGAAACGCACCAACCGAAGATTGGTTTTTAAACTTAATTGAAAAAGCCATTAAATCTGGAATGCATATCGTAAATGTAACGCAATGCTCAGGCGGAAGCGTGAACATGGGACAATATGAAACCAGTACAGCCCTAAAATCTTTAGGCGTTATTTCTGGAAAAGACATTACTACAGAAGCTGCAATTACAAAACTAATGTATTTGCTAGGACATAAAATTCCTCAAAACGAGTTTAAAGATGTTTTCGAAACTGCTCTTCGTGGTGAGATTTCGTAAATTTTTTTGAACCATATAAGTGATATAAGTTCAGTTTAAGTAACTGAACAAATGCGTCTAACTTTGTCAAAGTTAGACGCATTTGTTTTAAAAAAAACTTACATGACTTATATGGTTTAATTCAATTGGAATTTGGATTTTATTTTTTGGAATTTCCATAAGGAACAGGACAAGTTTCCAAATCCTCCTCAGTAGCTTTATGTTTTTTGTAATACACATAAACAATCACAGAAAGAATACAAATAATTCCCTGAATAGCAACTGTAGCTCTTACGCCAAGAGAGTGAGAAACATACCCAATAATCAAACTGCCCACAGGAATCATTCCCTGATAGGCCATCATATAATAACTAATGCTTCTAGAACGCATATTTACAGCGCTATGTGTCTGAATGTAAATGTTGATAGAAGAAGTTTGTCCCATCATTCCAATTCCGCTTAGCGTCATACAGATTAAAGCGATTGTGATACTGCTTGAAACCGCTAAAATAATTACACTGAAACCTAGAAGTAAACTTGCTGCGATCATCAATTTATTCATGTTTTCTGCAGATTTTAGATTGGCAAGATAAATCGCAGATAAAACAGAACCAATTCCAGCAGCGCTTTCGAACCAGCTGAAAGTTTCTGCATTTCCGTTAAAAATATCTTTGGCAAAAACCGGCATCAAAGTATTAAAAGAAATTACAAATAAACTGCTGCACGTAAGCATCATGAGCATTCGGGCCATTTCGGTTTCTTTTTTTACATAATCAAGACCTTCTACAAGATCGTCAATCATGTTTAGTTTGTTTTCGGTTTTGATATGCGGTGTAATTTTCATCATCATTAACGAAATAAGAACAGGAATATAACTCACAAAATTTCCAATAAAACAAATGTCTTCTCCATATTCATGCAAAATAATCCCAGCAAGCGCAGGACCTGCAATACGAGCAAAGTTGTTTAAAGTGGAGTTAAGCGCCACCGCGTTTGGAAGATCTTCTTTATTGTCAACAATATCGATCATCATGGTTTGGCGGCAGGTCATATCAAATGCGTTGATAATTCCCTGAATAAGACTCAATGCCAGTATAAAATTGATATTGTATATTTTAAGATAAATAAGCAAAGCCAGAGTTCCAGCCTGAAGCATTGCCAAAGACTGCAATACCATCATAGCTTTGTGTCTGTCGTAACGCCCAATAATACTTCCTGCCAAAGGCGCTAAAAACAAAGACGGAATCATACTTAAGAAAGTTGCCAAACCCAATAAAAATACAGATCCTGTAATGCTATAAACCATCCAGCTTACGGCTGTTTTCTGCATCCAGGTTCCAATAACTGATACGGATTGTCCGTAGAAAAATAACTTGAAGTTTTTTGATTTTAAGGCTTTAAACATGACTCTAAATATTTAATACAAAGGTCGGGATTATGATAGCATTAGAAAAATTAATAATTTTACTGATAATAAGTATTAAAACTTATCAATATGGAAATCTATCAACTGGAATATTTTATTAAAACGGCTGAGGTTTTGCACTTTACCAAAGCAGCCGAATTGTGTTTTGTAACCCAATCGGGGCTTTCGCAGCAAATAAAAAAACTCGAAGAAGAACTCGGCATGCCTTTGTTTAAGCGAATCGGCAAAAAAGTGCAATTGACAGAAGCAGGTTCGGTTTTTCTGATTCATGCGAAAAAAGTAGTCGAGAATGTTCAGAACGGAAAACAAGCGATCGAAGATTTAAATGAAATGATTGGCGGCGAACTCAGAATTGGCGTGACTTATATTTTCGGACTCTTGATTCTGCCTGTTGTCAATACATTTGCCAAACAATATAAGAACCTAAAAATTATTGTAGAATACGGCACCACAGAATCGCTCGAGCAAAAATTGATTAATAATGACGTTGATGTCGTTCTGGTCATTCCGTCGCATACCATTGAAAGTCCGATTTTAAAAGTGCCTTTATTTACATCGAATATGGTGATGGCGGTTTCTAAAAATCATGCTTTGGCGCATTTAGATAAAATTGCTTTTAAGAAAATAGAAGAAATTCCGCTGATTCTGCCCGGAAAAGGTTCAAACTCAAGAGAATTTGTCGAAGAATTATTCCAGAAGTTTAACATGAAACCCAAGATTTCGATCGAACTGCATTCTATTCACGCACTACTGCAAATGGTAGAAAACAGTGACTGGTCGACCATAGTGGCTGAAAAAGCGTTAAAGGGCTGGGATGATCTCAAAGCGATACAAATTACAGGAGTTGCAACCAAAAGAGAGGCTTTTATGCTTACAATTGGCAGTTATCAGAAAAAAGCGGTAAAACTGTTTATGGAAGAATTTAGAAAAAGCATATAACTTCGATTTTACTTTTGTAAAGTCATATTTTTTTGTGTTATTTGCAGACCAAATAGAGAGGTGTCCGAGTGGTTTAAGGAGCTAGCCTGGAAAGCTAGTATATGGGTAACTGTATCGAGGGTTCGAATCCCTTCTTCTCTGCTAGATTAAGTCCAAAATTTCAATTTATGAAATTTTGGATTTTTTTTGTCTTATAAAAACAAAAAACCTCTAATCTAGCCCCGATAGAAGCGGCATCCTTTTGTGTTGGGGTTCAACACAAAAGATATAGTCCCGATAGCTATCGGGACGGGACTACACTTGTTCTGAAAACCAAAATTTCTGCTCCTAAAAAACATCAAAAGTACAAATACATAGTCCTAAAAAGTTATTTTAAAAATACGGTTTCCCGCATTTTTTTATTACAGAAATATTATATATTTGGCTCCTGTGTAATACAAATAATTTGATGGATTTACCTCCTTATTCGCCAGGGTTACATAAACTGGTTACTCTACATGTCGGCCAAATCTCGAAGCTTACAGACAGCAAAGGTTTTGTTGCGGTTACCAATTCTATTTTGGAAAAATACGAATTGGAGAAGGTCGGAGCAGTGGTTCACGATTTTGATAACGATAGTTTTACGATTTCGTACTGTCTCAAAGAATCGCATATTTGTATACACACTTGGCCAGAATACAATCAGTTGACTTTAGACGTTTATTTGTGCAATTATCTTCAGGATAATTCGGCAAAAGTGCGTGCTGTAATGGCTGATTATATTACGTATTTTGATGCAGCAATTATTAAAGATTTTGAAATTAACCGTTAAGATATGAAGATTCCTTGTTACGACTGTAATACAGAAACCGAATTAGAGGTTGGTTTTGAAGTAATAAATTTTGTTTGCCCTGTATGTTATAGTGTTTATGTCGTTGATGATGCGGGACAATTTAGAAGAAGATCGCAATATAAAGCTCCTTTTCATGATTGTCCGCTGGCAATTGACGACACTGGTTTCTTAAACGGAAGTGAGTACACAGTAACGGGAATTTTAAGGAAAAATGTGTATCCAGATTACATTTGGACAGAATTTATCTTGCAGAACAAAGAAAAAGAATTTCTTTACTTGTCGCTTTCAAACGGGCATTGGATGATGCTTACCGAAATGGAAGAGATTGCCGATATCAAAAAAGGAACGAAAGTTCTGAAATATGATGGAAGAGATTACGACTTATTTGAACATTCGGATGCTGACATAATTAATGCGAAAGGATTTTTCGATTTTCAGATTCCAAATAAGAAAATTCATTTGGCAGAATTTATAAATCCGCCATACATTGTTTCGGTTGAAAAAATGAATAATGTTCAAACTGCTTTTCATGGTGAATATATCAGCAAAAATAAAATCAAAAAAGCATTTCCAGGAATAACATTGCCGTATCAGTCAGGAACTAGTATGATTCAGCCGTTTTATTTTGATCTTAAAAATACAGCTGTTATTTTCTGTCTTTTTGCTTTGCTGATTATTACTGCAAACTGGTATATTTATAAAGATCAAGTAGAGCAAAACGTATTTAACAGTAAGATTAAATTCACCGAATTTGATAATAAGGAAATTACAAGTCCGTCTTTTGTGCTTAATGGCGCTTCGGCACCTATGACTATAAAGGTTTCTACAGGCGTTGATAATTCTTGGGCAAACGTAAATATTGCTTTGATAAATGAGGATACGAATGACGAAATTTACGCCAACAAAGACATAGAATATTATTACGGCAGTTCTGATGGAGAATCGTGGACAGAAGGAAGCCAGTCTGAGAAATTTAATATTTGCGGTGTAGAAGGCGGAAAATACCATCTTTTAATAACCCCAATGAAAGCTCCAGAAGATCTTTCAAACAGCGAAATGTCGATCAGTGTAGTTTGGAATCAGCCTTCGAACAGAAATGCTTGGTTGGTTATTATCGGAATGATTGTAATTTACTTTATAGTACGTTATTTTAGAATTCAATTTGAAAAAAAGAGATGGGCAGACAGTTCTTACTCTACTTACGAATAAATTAATATGAAAAGAATTTTTGATTTTTTCAGCTATAATTGGGCTCCTTTGGCAATCGGGTTCTTTTGCTTTGGAGTTTACATCTATTTTACTCTCGCAGGAAACCGAATCTGCGATTGCGAAACCACAGAAAATTATAAATCAACAACGAGCGGAAGCCGAACATCTTATAACCGTTTTTATCACAAATAAAAAAATCAATCAATATGGAATTAATTCACGCCCAGCCAATAGTAAACTCGATAATTTATTCTTTTTTAGGAATTGTTATTTTGTTAATCGGCTATTTTATCATTGAAAAACTAACTCCAGAACACACTTGGAAAGAAGTTGTAGAAAAAAATAATGTTGCTGTTGCGATTGTTTTGGCAGCATTTATCATTGGAATCTCCATGATTATTAGTGCCGCAATTCATGGGTAAAAAGTTTCTTAGGTTTGAATATCTTTTACTTTTTGCCGTATTTATAATTGCCACCTGTGGACTTATTTATGAGTTGGTTGCAGGAACTTTGGCCAGTTATTTATTAGGCGATTCGGTAAAACAATTTTCGTTTATTATTGGCGTATACCTGTTTTCTATGGGTATAGGCTCGTTTTTTTCCAAGTTTTTTCATAAAAATCTACTCAACACTTTTGTTGAAATCGAAATACTGGTCGGACTTATAGGAGGTCTGAGTTCGGTAGTTCTATTTCTATTGTTCGAAAATGTTGGGTCTTTTCAGTTTATTTTATACTTATTCGTTTTTGTAACGGGTTTCCTGGTCGGATTAGAGATTCCGCTTTTAATGAATATTTTAAAAGACAGAGTCGAGTTTAAAGACCTCGTTTCGAATGTTTTCACGTTTGATTATATCGGGGCTTTGCTGGCTTCAATTCTATTTCCGCTGGTTTTGGTTCCGAAATTAGGAATCATGGGAACTTCTCTTTTCTTCGGAATGATCAATGTAAGCATTGCAATCGTACTTTGTTTTTTGCTGAAAAGAGAATTAAAAAAGGTTTATTTTCTGAAAGCAAAAGCCATTTTTTCGTTTGTATTATTACTGGCGGTTTTTATTTTTTCGAATGATATTCTGGCGTATTCAGAAGGCAAATTGTACGGAGAAAACATCATTTATACCAATTCGACACCTTATCAGCGCATTGTTTTAACGCACAATAAGAGCGATTACAGACTTTATCTGAATAATAACTTGCAGTTTAGTTCGGCAGACGAATACCGTTATCACGAAGCCTTGGTTCATCCCGCAATGTCGATGGCAAAAAGCGTCAAAAATGTTTTGGTTTTGGGTGGAGGAGACGGTTTGGCGGTTCGTGAAATCCTGAAATACAAAGACGTCGAAAAAGTAACTTTGGTCGATTTGGACGAAGGAATGACGAAGTTGTTCAAGACCAATACGGTATTGACCAATTTCAACCAAAATTCACTCAATAATCCTAAAGTAACAGTGATCAATACAGACGCTTATATTTGGGCAAAAAGCTGTAAAGAGCAATTTGATGTCGCGATAATCGACTTTCCAGATCCGTCCAATTATAGTTTGGGGAAATTGTATTCGCTGAATTTTTATCAGACCTTAAAAACCATTTTAAAGCCAGACGCAGTGGCAGTTATACAAACCACTTCGCCTTATTTTGCGCCAAAATCTTTTTGGTGTATAAATAAAACCGTAATGCAAGTTTTCCCGCAAGTCGACGCGTATCATGCATACGTTCCGTCATTTGGAGAATGGGGTTATACGATTGCGATAAACGGTTTCGGGACTACATTTAATACCGTAAACCGAAAAGCAGAAAAATTGAAATTTTACAATTATCAGTTTGATCGATTTAATTATTTTACAAACGATATGATTTCGAACGAAATCGAAATTAATCGTTTAGACAACCAGATTTTAGTACGTTATTTTGATGAAGAGTGGGGAAGACTGCAATAAATCTAGAAGGAGTTTTATAAAAGTAATCGGTGCGGCTTTAATTGCGGTTCCGTTTCTGCAGTTTTGTTCGGATAAAATTGCGGTGCTGCTAATTCGTTTATCTGGAACCAAACATTTGCTCGGACATCGTTTATGGATTAAAGATTTTCCTAAGCCGACTAAGCAAATCAATATTCCGTATTTAATTGTCGGCGGAGGAATTTCGGGTTTGAGCGCTGCACGACAATTTCAAAAAAGAGGCATTTCAGATTTTTTAATTTTAGAATTAGAAAACCATTTAGGAGGAAATTCTTCCAATGGACAAAACAAATACTCGAAATATCCTTTAGGGGCACATTATCTGCCATTACCCAATTTTCAAGACAAAGAACTGCTTCATTTTCTAGAAGAAGAAAAAATAATTTTAGGTTACGATTCAAAAGGATTTCCCATTTTTGACGAATTGCAGCTGACTTTTGCTCCAGACGAACGTTTGTTTTACAAAAACAACTGGCAAGAAGGCGTAGTGCCAAAAAACGGCAATTTAGTTTCTGATGATTTGGAGTTTGAGAAATTCTTCAAGCAAATGGACGTTTTTAGAACTGGAAAAGGAGAAGACCAAAAATTTCTGTTTGATATACCAATTTATCTTTCTTCTAAAGACGAAAAGACAAGAACTTTAGACAAAATCACGATGAAACAATGGTTTATAGACAATCATTTTACTTCTGAACCTTTGTTTAATTATATCGATTATTGTTGTAAAGACGATTTCGGTTTGGGAATTGAATACGTTTCGGCTTGGGCAGGAATTCATTATTTTGCCGGAAGAAAGCAAGACAGCACGCCCGAAAAACACGACAGCGTTTTGACATGGCCAGAAGGAAATGCGCGACTTGCCACTCATTTAAAAAAATATACGACTGATAAATCTTTGAAGAATCATTTGGTTTATGAAGTGAAAATCGAAAACCAAAAAGTAATCGCAAAAGCTTTTGATGATGCGACAAAAACTTCTGTTGAAATCATTGCTGATAAAGTAATTATGGCATCTCCGCAATTTGTAAATCAGTATTTGATTTCAGATCGAAAGGCATTTACAAAAGATTTTCATTATACACCGTGGCTTTTGGCGACTTTAGTTGTCAATGATTTATCAGATAATGGCAGTTTTCCGCTGTCTTGGGATAATGTAATTTATGGTGCAAAAGGTTTGGGATATGTTTATGATCAGCATCAGACTTTGAATCAAGTTCAGGATAAAAAGGTCATTACGTATTATTATAGTTTTTCTTCTGCCGATTTAAAGAAAACAAGAAAAGAACTTTATAAAAAAGACAAAGAATATTGGAAACAGTTTGTTTTGAATGATTTAAAAATTGCCCATCCTGATATTGAAGAATGTACAGAAGACATAGAAGTTTTTCTTTTGGGACACGGAATGATTTCGCCAGCACCAGGATTTATTTTTGGTGAAGCGAAGAAACAAGCCAAACAGAATATTCAGAAAAAGATATATTTCGCGCATAGCGATTTGTCTGGAATTTCGATTTTTGAAGAAGCTTTTCATCAAGGAATTAATGCAGTAAACGAATTATTAGATGACACAACCTTGGATTCATAAAGCCAAAACAGATCTGGCATTTATTATCGGACCATCCTTTTTTGTGCTGGCGATTATCTTTATTTTTCAGGATTATATTACTGAAATTGAAGAACATTATTCTTTTTATACGTGGCTTTTTCTAATTGTTTTTATAGACGTAGCGCACGTTTATGCGACTTTATTTAAAACTTATTTTGTTGCCGATGAATTTCAGAAACAAAAGCGAAGATTGATTTTACTGCCTCTTTTTTGTTTTGTAACAGGAATTGTGCTTTTTTCTTTTGGAAGTTTAGTCTTTTGGTCATTTTTAGCTTACGTGGCGGTTTTCCATTTCATCAGGCAGCAATACGGATTTATGAGATTATACGCTAGAAAAGAAACTAAAACCAAAATGTCAGTTTGGATTGATAATTTGGCTATTTATGCTTCAACTGGATATCCGATGCTATATTGGTTTTTTTCGTCTAAGCGAAAGTTCAACTGGTTTGTGGAAAATGAATTTTTTAGATTTGAAAACGAAAAATTGCTGGAAATCCTGTTTTGGATCTATGTTGCAATTATGATTTTGTATGTGATTTACACCGCTGTAAAATCTATTCAAAATCAGTTTTTTAATATTCCGAAGAACAGCATTATTCTAGGAACGGCACTTTCTTGGTATTTCGGAATTGTTTATTTTAATAATGATTTGATTTTTACTTTATTGAATGTCGTTTCGCACGGAATTCCATACATGGCATTGATTTATTTTAAAGAAATCGACGGAAAATCGGAATCTGAACTAGGGAAATTGTCTTTTTTAAAACAATATAAAGGACTTTTGATTTATATTGGAATTCTTCTTGCAATTGCCTTTTCGGAAGAATTTCTTTGGGAACTTTTTGTTTGGAATGAAAATATCAGTGTATCCAATTTTGATTTTTCGAACTGGCAGATTTTATTGGTTCCATTACTGACGGTGCCTCAGTTTACGCATTATTTATTGGATGGTTTTATTTGGAAATCGAAGAAATAAATCAATCAAGTTTCGTAGAAACGAATAAATATTGTAGCAACGGATTTTAATCCGTTGAAAAGAGATTCATATAGATTTTCCTGCCGCCGCTTATGGACGGATTAAAATCCGTCCCTACAAAATTATTCGAGCCGATGGCTCTTCTATATTTCAAAATAAAATTTAGTAGCGACGAATTTTAATCCGTTAAAAAAACGAATTTTCTATTTCTAAAAAAAAACTAATTCTGCAACGCTATTTTAACTTTTGGCATCATTTTGTCGACAAATATTTTATAGGCAGATTCTGAAGGATGAAGTCCGTCTGAAGCCACTAAACTTGGACTGTTAAGGCCTTCGCGAGTAATCTCAGTAATCGAAACAAAAGCAATTTGATTGGTGTTGCAGTAGTTCTCTGCAAAATTATTGTATTGTGTAATTTCTGCTGAAATTTTGTTGCTTTGATCTCCTGCAAGAGCTTGACCGTATGGAGTATACGCGTAGTCTGGAATAGAAATCACAACAACATTTTTTCTGTCGCCTTTGGCCAGCATTATCGCTTTATTGACCAGTTCTGGAAATTCTTTTTCGTAAACAGAAAAATTTCTATGCTGATATTGATTGTTGACGCCAATTAAAAGTGTAACCAAATCATAATTGGATTCTGGCTTTTGGGTTTCAATTGCTGATAATAGATTAGATGTTGTCCAGCCTGTTGTCGCAATTATTTTAAGCGAAATCGAACTAGAATACATGGCGTTTAAACTCGCTTTGAGTTGTTCTGGAAAACGGCAAGTCGCGCAAACGCTTTGGCCAATGGTATAACTATCGCCTAAAGCTAAATAATTTATTGAACCTGAAATTGGAGGTTCGGGCGTTTTGGGCGGAGTTACAACCGGGGGAGTTATTACAGGCGGAGGTGAATCTGTTTCTTCGGCATTACAGCTCAAAAGAAATATGGAAAATATAACGGTAACTATTTGTTTAAAATGTGGTTTCATAATCTGTTTAAATTAGATTTTGCAGTCGCTTTAAACAAATAGTTACGTTAAATATGCGGGTTTGGATTTTATACCATTTCGGTTTTCATCACGATTTCTTCTTCAATGGCATTCCAAAGTGCGATGCGTCTTTCTAAGGCAAGAATAGAAACTTCTTCAACTTCTTTCCATTTTTGTGCATCTTCTTCACATAATTCTGTAATCATTTGCATCGCCATTGGTCCGTGTTCGTCGGCATCTAGTTCGATATGTCTTTCAAAATAGTAAAGTAATTTCGTCAGATCGGTATCGGGAAGGTTTTTCTGGAAATTTTTCAAAATCTGAGTAAACATACTCGGAATCAAATCTTCTCTTCCAAAGGTGAACGCAGCTGCAATTTCGTGTGGTTTTCCTTCTTCGATAACTCTAAAAGTAAAATCAAGAAAAGACTTTACATTTGGATGCAATGAACTTTGTTTGATGGCAACAAATATATTATGTAGCGAATGTACTTCTGATAAAAAGCTCAAAACTCCAGTTGTATCGGCACCGCAAGCTTCCATTGCTTCCAAATACATTTCGTAATGGCTTTGTCTCCTTCCGTCTAAAGTTAAATCAGTTTCTTCTGCAAGAACAATTTCATTAATTAAATAACGGGTTTCTGGATTTTTAGTGGCAAACCAAGGTGTTGTTGTACAGGTAAGTTTGGCTTGTAATGCTTTTAATAGTGACATAAAATCCCAAACAGCAAAAACGTGAGTTTCTAAAAAGCTGTGTAACTCATCTATGTTTTGAATCTTATTATATAAAGAGTGGTTTAATAATTGGTCTTTTTGTGGTTGTATGCTTTTGTTTATCGTTTCGATATTCATTTTAAAAAATTTTGATGCAAAGATAAAAAGCTTCTCTGTTAGAAGAAGCTTTTTAGATTGATTTTGTATATATTTTAATAATTATCAATTATTTAAACGCAGGAATTCCAGTTACATCCATTCCAGTAATCAGTAAATGAATGTCATGAGTTCCCTCATAAGTAATCACACTTTCTAGATTCATCATGTGACGCATAATCGAGTATTCGCCAGTGATTCCCATACCTCCGAGCATTTGTCTTGCTTCGCGTGCGATGGTAATTGCCATGTTTACGTTGTTACGTTTTGCCATAGAAATCTGCGCTGTTGTCGCCTTTCCTTCATTTCTTAAAACACCTAAACGCCAAGTTAATAATTGCGCTTTTGTGATTTCGGTAATCATTTCGGCCAATTTTTTCTGTTGTAATTGAGTTCCTCCAATCGGTTTTCCAAACTGGATTCTTTCTTTTGCATATCGTAAAGCCGTATCGTAACAATCCATTGCTGCTCCGATTGCTCCCCATGCAATTCCGTAGCGAGCCGAATCTAAACAGCCAAGCGGAGCGCCCAAACCAGATTTATTAGGTAAAAGATTTTCTTTAGGCACTTTTACATTATCAAAAATCAATTCGCCAGTTGCCGATGCACGAAGTGACCATTTATTATGTGTTTCTGGAGTTGAAAATCCTTCCATGCCTCGTTCTACGATTAATCCGTGAATTCTTCCTTCTTCATTTTTAGCCCAAACAATAGCAATATCAGCAAAAGGCGCGTTTGAAATCCACATTTTGGCACCATTTAAAAGATAATGATCGCCCATATCTTTAAAATTGGTAATCATACTTCCTGGATCTGATCCGTGATCAGGTTCTGTTAAACCAAAACAGCCGATAAACTCTCCTGTAGCCAATTTTGGCAAATATTTCATTCGCTGTTCTTCGTTTCCGTATTTCCAAATTGGATACATTACCAAAGAAGATTGTACAGATGAGGTAGATCTTACGCCAGAATCGCCTCTTTCAATTTCCTGCATAATAAGTCCGTACGAGATTTGATCTAATCCTGCTCCTCCATATTCTACTGGAATATAAGGACCGAAACCACCAATTTCACCAAGACCTTTTATAATTTGTTTCGGAAATTCAGCTTTTTGAGCATATTCTTCTATAATTGGAGAAACTTCTCTTTTAACCCACGCGCGAGCAGATTCTCGAACTAATTTATGTTCGTCTGTTAGCAAATCGTCTAAGTTATAATAATCTGGAGATTGAAATAGGTCTGGTTTCATGTTGTTTAATTTTTATCAAAGCAAAGTTACACAATAAAAATATAACAAATAACGGTTAAATTGTTATATTTATATATAGTAAAAATATAATTAATAGGAATTTGGCAAATTAATTGTAGTTTATTGATAATTTATAGACTATTTTTGAATTCCAAAAACAAACTTTAATGAGGCTGATCATCTCTTTTTTCTTTTTATTACTAATACTTTGCAGTGGAGCCGCTCAAACTAATGGAGAGCTTTCAGAAGAGAAGTATTTAGAATTACAGGATAAAATACGTTTCAGCATTAATGGTAATTATGACGAAGGCTTGACTTATGTAAATCAAATACTTAAGTCTAAAAATGAGATTCATGTTGCATTTGCTTATGGAGCAGCTTCTTATTTATATCAATTAAAGAGCAACATTGACAAATCTGAAAAAATGTATGCTGAAGCTTTAAAGCATCTGAATAAGATTCCGGAGTCTAATGAGAAAACAAAATTGCATGCGTATTTATGTAACTATAGAGGTCTTATTTATTGGAAGAGATCTAATTATGGAAAAGCGCTAGGAAGTTATCAGGAAGGGGTTAAGCTTTCTTCTAAAATAAATGATGTCGTTCAGGTTATAAAATTCAAAGCGAATATTGCTTTACTCAATGAGAGTGTAGGCAATTATCAATTATCCATAAAAATTTTAAGACAGAATGATTTGTTTTTAGATAAGAATGAAGGGCTATATGAAAAAGATCAGTTTCAAAATGCTAAAAGTAATACCTATACTAATCTGGGAAATTCTTATGAAGGATTTTACAATAAAAATCGAGAGAAAAAATATTTATTAGATTCTGCAGAGTATTACTATAAAAAAAGTATAGCATACTCGGATAAGTTTATTAATAATAAAATTACTTCAAAACTTAGTTTGGGTAATATTTATGTATTTAAAAAAGATTATACCAACGCCGAAAAAATTTACTATGATATCTCTTTTTATGCTAAACAGGTAGAGAATGAATATCTATATCAAATTGCCAGTTATAACCTAGGAGACCTTTACTATTCTATTAAGAAATATGATAAAGCACTTATATTTTTAAAAAAGGTAGATTCTATTAGCCAAAAAAACAAAACTGCTGATATTGGTTTTTTTAAGTCTAACTACATACAGGCCAAAATTTACAGTATTAAAAACGAACCTGAACTGGCTTACAAACACTCTAAAGTATATTTGGATTCTTATGAAAAATACGAAGGGAATTTAAGAGAGGAAGCATTAGAGGTTAACTATAAACTGGGAACAGAAGATCTAAGTCAAGAAATGTTTGATGTCCAGGAGAAATATAAATATGAGGTTTTTTGGAATAAGGCCTTGAAAATATTTTATGTAATTCTGGTTATCGGAATTGTATTTTTCCTCATCAAAAATATTAGAGATAAAAATAAAGCCCAAAAGAAAATGAATGCTTTGATTGAAGAGTTCAAAGCTAATCTAGAAAGAAAAGAACTTGAGAAAACAGAAATAGAGAATGTTCGTGCGGAAGAAGAGATAACAGTTGAGGTTTCTGAAAATGAAGATGTTATTCTGAAGAAAGAAAATGCAAATTTAAGTATTGATGAGGCTAAGGAAAATAAAATTGTAGAAAAATTATTGGCGCTTGAAGAAAAACTAGAATACCTAAATGCCGATTTTACGCTTTCGTACGCGGCCAAAAAAATCAAAACCAATACAACTTATTTGTCTTATGTCGTGAATAAAAGATTTGGAAAATCTTTTAGTGAATATTCCAATGAACTGAAAATCAACTATGTAATTAACCAGATGATTACAAATCATTTGTATCGAAAATATTCTACACAAGCAATTGCAGAAAGTGTTGGGTTTAAAAATGCCGTTTCTTTTGCAAAATCATTTCGCAAAAGAACTGGAGTGTCTCCAGCTCAGTTTGCGAATAATATTTAATCTGTATTAACTTCTATGTATTTCCATTTCCGCCATTGTTTTTTTTCGGATCGTTTGGATCAATAGGATCATCTTCCCCACCTTTAATCGTTTTTTGCTCTTTTCTAGAAATTGTTTCTAATTGAAAATCTTTAAATGTTAATTTGTTATTTTTCATGACATTATTTTTTTGGATTAATTTTAAAAGTTTTTCTGGTTTGCTTTAGGTGTTACCATTTCCACCGTCATTTTTTTTAGGATCGTTCCCGTCAACTGGTTCTCCTTGTCCACCTTTGACTGTTTTTAGCTCTTTTTTAGAAATTGTTTCTAATTGAAAATCGTTGAATGTTAATTTAGAATTATTCATGTTTTTATGCATTATATTAAAAATTAGTACTATAAATCTTTCATAATTTTTCTAAGCAACTTTATCAAATGCGACAAAAAACTGCGCTAAAAAATTGGTTTATGTAAAGATTTTTTTGGTTTATTTTAGTTCAAAAAGCAGTAGAAAAAATATTACTTTAAGGTAATTCTATGTTTTTTAATTAATCCTAACTTACTTTTTTGGGAGTGTTTTTTTGATGCTTTTAAGGGGCAATTTTGATGATTTAAAATCACTTTTTGTTGCCTTTTTTTATGATTTTTTTCTTGTAAAATCATAGGATTTATTTGCCCTATTTTTCATGTTTTTTAATGTTTAGATTATTGCTTATCCAAAACTAGATAAAAAGAAAGACCGTTAATCGAAAATGGACTTTTTGAGCTTTTTGATGAAAAAACGAGTACGTAATGCGCTGAAAAACAATCTATTGCAATATTTACTATACTTGGTATAATTTATAAATTGTATGTGGTATAATTAATAAAATGTATGCATATATGCATTTTTTATCAATAAAATCCCCAATCTTTGCAGTGTAATTATGATTTAAAAACGATCAAAAACGATGTTAAAACTGGTCCAAAAATTTCTGCAAATCAATCGCTACTCAGACATAAAAAATGAGTTCAAGGATCTGTTTTTGTCTCATCCGAATTATCCGAGTTTGTTTGCCATTACAGATTCGTTTGATTTGCTTTCTGTAGAGAATGCAGCCGTAAGAGTTTCGAAAGAACAGATCGAAGATTTGCCGTCTAACTTTTTGGCTTATTTTAAAGATGAATTAATCTTAGTCGAAAAGATCAAAAGCGGAGTTAGAATTACAACCACAAAAAAAGGAACTCAAAAATTATCGTATGACAAATTCCTTTTAGACTGGAATGGTGTAATTGTAGCTATTGAACCAAACAATGTTGTAGCAAGAGAAAATCTAAAAATCGAATACAATTGGTTAAAATACTTTTTGCCACTTGTGCTTCTAGCCGGATTGTCTTTCTTCTACAATCGTTTTGATATATTTAGCGCTTCATTTTTGGTAACATCTGTTCTTGGTTTAATTGTAAGCATCTTTATTGTACAAGAAAGATGGGGAGTTAAAAACACAGTGATTTCAAAATTCTGCAATTTAAGTTCCAATTCTTCTTGCCACTCCGTAATAAGCTTCAATGATGATATTGCAAATAGATGGATTAGTTTTTCAGATTTGCCATTGCTTTTCTTTAGCTCAAGCATTATTGCGATATTGGTTCAGCCTTTAAGTTCAGCTGTTTTTGTTGGGTTTTTAAGTCTATTGGCTATTCCAATAATAGTTTGTTCGATTTGGATTCAAAAATTTGAGATTCAAAAATGGTGCATCATGTGCTTAGCAATCTCATTTTTAATACTGGTTCAGAGTATTGTTTGGTTTTCTTCAGATTTATTTACACTAAGTTTTAGTTTCCAAGCCATTTTTCCATACGTGTTTTCTTTATTGCTTTTAATACCAATTTGGGCAACAGTTAAGGTAATGATTAGAAAAATGCTTGAGAATGAGAACTCTCTTAAAGAGCTTAAGAAATTTAAAAGAAATTATTCGCTATTAAACTTTTTGTCTAAAAAAGTAAAATATACAAAAGGATTTGAAGATTTAAGAGGTTTGACATTTGGTAATAAAAATGCAGGAGTGAGGCTTTCTGTAATCCTTAGCCCAAGCTGCGGACATTGCTATAAAACTTTTCAAGAAGCTTTTGATTTAGTGTTAAAATATCCAGATAAAATATTTTTGAATGTTCTTTTTAATATTAATCCAGAAAACAACGATAATCCATACAAAGCGGTTGTCGAAAGACTTTTAACGATTAATAGAACAACGCCAGGAAAAACAGTTGAAGCAATTTCAGACTGGTATATCAAGAGAATGATTCACAAAAAATGGCTTAAAAAATGGAATGTTGATTCTGTAAGCATGATGATAAATCAAGAAATTCAGAAACAATACGATTGGTGCTCTATGAACAATTTTAATTACACACCTATTAAAATTGTAAACGACAGGCTGTTTCCTAATGAATATGAATTGAATGAATTGAAATATTTCTTAAATGATTTTGTAGAAGAAGTTCAAATTTTAGAAAAAACAGCATAAAACACAGAAGTTTCGACTGTCCAAATAGAAATAGTTAAACCCCAAAAACCTGCAGTTATGTTAAAAAATATTTTGAAATTGAAAGGTGCAGTAGAATTGACTGCTAATGAACTGAAAACAATAAACGGAGATCATGCTCCTATTTGTGAAGACGGATTTAAAGCTAAAAGATGTACAGAATTTGGAACTGTACCAGCGTACTGGAACTGCATTCCAAGTAATTATGTCGGAAGCTGCTAAAGAGGAAATTTTAAGCATCAAGTTATTAGAGATTTGAGGCTTAAACTCAAAAATGTAAATAGCTAGATTATGTTAGAAAAAATTTTGAAAAGCAAAGAAACAAGAAAACTGACAAAAAAAGAGCAGAAAAATATTTTGGGCAGTGATTATGCGCAAGAATTCAATTGCAATGATGCGGCTGTCGATAAATATTATGCTTGTTAATTTTCAAAGAAGTAACAGAAAGATAGTTACTAAAAAAGGTATTATATGCTAAAGAAAATTTTAAGCCTTGAAGGTGCTCAGCACATTAATAAAAGTGAGCAAAAAACCATTAGAGGGGGAATTCCAGAATGCTGGATTTATGCTTTGCAAGCAGGATGCATTTTAATACCGCCAGGCGAAACTTGTCCGCTAAATACATCATCGGGTATTTGTGATACAAGTCGTCTTTGTTGTTAATTTTTAACTTTTTTAAAAGTAATACGATATAGCCTTATTTAGAATTTAGTCATGTTTTTTTTGAATGTATAGGCGCTCGATCGTGGAACATTGAGCATATTCTCAGTATTGATGATTGGTACTGAGATTCTTAGGAGTTGGCCGCTGTGTTAGTTTTATTTGGTTAGGGTAACCGCGGCCATGTCCTAAAGAAATTGTGTTGCTAAAATTTGTTTTTAAATAGTTAAACAGAGAAGATTTATATCTTCTCTGTTTTTTTATGGATTAACAAGAAAATTTTTTCTTACATTGGTCTTGAATAAATCAAAATAAAATTGAAAAAATTCGCGCATTATAGACAAGCAGACCATAAAGATTGTGGACCGACATGTTTAAAAATTATTGCTAAATATTACGGTAAAACAATCAATATTCAGGAGTTGAGAGATTTTAGCGAAACAACTCGTGAAGGGAGTAATTTGCTTTTTTTGAGTGATGCCGCCGAGAAAATCGGATTTCGAACTTTAGGGGTTAAACTGTCTGTAAAAAGAATTGAAGAAGCTCCTTTGCCGTGTATTCTTCACTGGAATAACGATCATTATGTAGTACTTTATAAAATTAAAAAGGGGAAATATTATATTTCAGATCCTGCTTTTGGCCTTTTAGAATACAATAAGCAAGAGTTTGTTAAATTCTGGATTGGTAATAATGCCAATGACCAAACAAAAGAAGGTATTGCCTTATTGATCGAAGCAACGCCTAAATTTTTTCAATCTGAATTTGATAAAGAAGAAAATTCAGGATTAGGATTCCGTTTTCTCTCCCAATATCTGCTTCAATACAAATCATTTCTTATCCAGCTTGCGATAGGACTTTTAGCGAGCAGTTTGCTCAATCTGATTTTTCCTTTTCTGACACAGAGTATTGTTGATGTCGGAATCCAGAATCAGAATATCCATTTTATCTATCTGATCCTTTTTGCCATGCTTTTTGTTTTTGCAGGAAGAACAGGCTTAGAACTCATCAGAAGCTGGATTCTGCTGCATTTATCCACTCGAATCAATATTTCTCTTATTTCAGATTTCTTTATCAAATTAATGAATCTGCCTATTTCCTTTTTTGATGTTCGAATGACGGGAGATATTATGCAGCGAATAAATGATCATCGCCGTATTGAGAAAATATTGACCACATCATCATTGAATGTTCTTTTTTCTGTGATTAATATGTTTGTCATGGGGGCTGTTTTGGCCTATTTCAATCTGCAGATTTTTTTAGTCTTTTTTGCAGGAAGCGTATGTTATTTTGCATGGATTGTTTTGTTTTTGAAAAGAAGAGAAGCATTAGATTATAAACGATTTGCGGAAGTTTCTAACGAACAGAGTAAAGTAATGGAACTCATAAACGGAATGCAGGAAATAAAGCTTCATAATGCCGAAAAGCAAAAACGCTGGGGCTGGGAGTATGTTCAGGCGAGACTTTTCAGGGTTTCTATAAAAGGATTGGTTTTGGAGCAGACACAAACCATCGGTTCTTCGATTATTAATGAATTAAAAAATATATTTATCATCTTCCTGTCGGCCAAATTAGTAATCGATGGTTCTATAACGTTGGGTATGATGCTTGCCATAAGCGCCATTGTTGGAAGTTTAAATGGTCCAATTACACAACTGATTGAATTTGTAAGAGAATTGCAAGATGCTAAAATTTCGCTTGCGAGATTGTCCGAAATTCATGAGAAAGAAGACGAAGTGCAGCAGGAAATCAATCAGACGAACGAAGTCCCGCAAAATGTCGATATTGAAATTAAAAATCTTTCTTTTCGATATTTAGGTTCAGATGTTCCCGTTTTAGATAATTTAAATCTGATAATTCCTTGCAATAAAGTAACTGCGATAGTAGGAGTCAGCGGAAGTGGTAAAACAACTTTAATGAAACTGCTTCTTAAGTTCTACGAACCCGAAAAAGGAGAAGTCCTTATCGGAAATTCGCAGCTTAGAAATATATCGCAAAGTGCCTGGAGATCCAATATTGGCGCTGTGATGCAGGAAGGTTTTATTTTTAGCGACACTATTGCCAATAACATTGCTATTGGAGTTGACAGGGTAGATAAAGAAAAACTGCTTTATGCTGCTGATGTAGCCAATATTAAAGAATACATCAGCGAATTGCCTTTAGGGTTTAATACCAAAATAGGGGCAGAAGGTCTGGGAATGAGTACCGGACAAAAACAGCGCTTATTAATTGCAAGAGCAGTTTATAAAAATCCTGAAATTCTATTTTTTGACGAGGCAACTTCGGCATTAGACGCCAATAATGAAAAAGAAATCATGAAAAAACTGGATATCTTTTTCAAAGACAAAACCGTAGTTGTAATCGCGCACCGATTGAGTACAGTAATGAATGCAGATCAGATTGTGGTTTTAGACAAAGGAAAAATCATCGAGATCGGAAGCCATTCTGCATTGGTGGAACAAAAAGGAAATTATTTTGAATTGGTTAGAAATCAGCTGCAATTAGGAAATTAATCATGAACGAAGATACATTTGAATTAAGAAGCGAAGAAGTGCAGGATATCCTGACCAAAGTGCCGCATTGGATGATACGATGGGGAACTGTTCTGATATTTGCCATCATCATCATGCTGTTTTTTGTTTCGTGGTTTGTAAAATATCCAGACGTTGTAAGGACGGAAATCGTAATCACCACTAATATTCCGCCAGAGAAAATAGTGTCCAAATCTTCTGGGCGCATTGAAGCTATTTTAGTTAAAAACAAAACGCTGGTTGCCAAAAACAGTACATTGGCCATTATTGAAAATACGGCCAATTACAAAGATGTTTTTCTGCTAAAAAATATTGTAGATAAATATGATATAAACAACTCAAAAAAAGAATTTCCTTTCGAATTATTAAAAAACAAACAATTAGGCGAAATAGAAAGTGCATTTGCCGTATTTCAAAAAGATTATCAAGCGCAGGAATTAAACCAGGATCTGCATCCTTTTGAGATTGAAAGCAGAGCGCAGAAGTCAGAAAAAATTCAGATTACAGAGCGGTTAGAAATTCTGCAGCAGCAGAAATTGCTTAATGAGCGCGAATTGGAACTTCAGAAAAACGAGGTTGCCCGTTTTGAAACGTTATTCAATAAAGGGATTATTTCGGCTCAAGAAATGGAAGCCAAAAAACTGAATTTTCTTCAAGCTCAAAAGAATTACAGAAGTTTACTGTCGTCAATTTCCCAACTGAGGTCTTCTCTTATTGACAATACAAAATCAAGCCAGAATTCGCAGATAAACAGTACCAGAGAAGAAGTTAATCTCGGTCGGAGTGTTTCTCAGTCTTTTTACCAGTTAAAAAAAGTAATACGAGATTGGGAACTGGCATACGCCTTAAAATCGTCAATTAGCGGTAAGGTCACTTTTCTGCAGGTTTGGAATGAGAATCAGACCATAAATGTTGGAGACAATGTGTTTTCGATTATTCCAGATGCAAAAAACAGCTTCATCGGAAAAGTAAAAGCGCCGGCTTTAAATTCAGGAAAAATAAAAGTGGGGCAGAGAGTCAATATTCGACTGGCCAATTATCCTGATAGAGAATTTGGCGTTCTGAAAGGTGAAATAAAAAATATTTCCTTAGTGCCAGATAAAGATGGAAATTTATTGCTGGACGTGGCACTTCCAAACGGTTTAAAAACTTCTTATAACAAACAGATTGCCTTTCAGCAGGAAATGAAAGGAAGCGCAGAAATTGTAACCGAAGATTTGCGTTTAATAGAACGAATTTTATATCAGTTTAAAAATATTTTTGAACAGGTTTAACACAAATCACAAATCTAACCAGAACCATTTTCCTAAATGAAAAAAACATTACTCTTTATTCTTCTTTTATTATTTCAGTTTTCTTTTTCAAAACCAATAAATGAAACTCAAAAGTTAGCGGCAACATGTAAAGTTTGGGGGTTTCTAAAATATTACCACCCAAATGTTGCGAGTGGAAAATTTGATTGGGATCAACAGCTTTTCGAAGTTTTGCCTAAAATTGAAAAAGCAAAAACTGATGCTGAGTTTTCAGATGTTTTAGAAAAATGGATTAATTCTTTAGGGAAAGTAAAAGTCTATAAAGCTGAAATTGTTTCTGAAAAGATGGAGTATTTTGATAAAAATTTTGATCTCTCTTGGATTCAGGAAAATGAATTTTTTGCTAAAAGCCTTTGTCAAAAGCTTAAATTTATTGAAGAGAATAAAATTCAAGGAAAGCAATATTATGTTGAAGAAGGCATTGCATTCAAAAATGAAATAGAATACAGTGAATTTAATGATAAGGATAAAAAATTTCGTCTTTTGGCTTTGTTTCGTTTTTGGAATTATGTAGAATATTTCTTTCCGTACAAATACCAAATGGATCAAAACTGGGATTTGACTTTGAATGAATTTCTGCCAAGAACAATTAGTCCAATCTCTGAGAATGATTATTATTTATCACTAAAAGAACTGAGTGCTAAACTGAATGATAGTCATGCTCTTTTTGGAGCAAATAAATTATTTCAAATTTTCGGATGGAAATCTATTCCTTTTAATGTGAAAATTATTGATGATAAGGCAATCGTTACGGGTTTTAAAAATGATTCTCTATCAAAGATAAACGATGTAAAAATTGGTGATATTATTACTAAAATAAGAGGAGAATCAGTTGTCGAGCTTATAAAGAAAAATCAAAAATATATTGAAGGTTCTAATTCTCCTGCTATTTTAAACAAAATAGATTGGCCCGTTTTTTATAATAAGACAAATACTGCTGAAATTGAATTTATCAGAGATAATAAAACAATGATAAAAACAATAAATTTCTATGAATATAAAGAACTAATGATTAATTATGAAAATCATCAGGAGAAATATAAATTGCTGGAAAATAATATTGGATATGTGAACATGGGAGCGTTATTTCCTGATGATGTGGAAGCTATGATGGAAAAATTTAAAAATACAAAAGCTATAATTTTTGATATTCGCAACTATCCGCAGGGCACCAATTATCTTATTGCAGAATATTTAAATCCGGAACCAGTCGAATTTGTAAAATCGGTCGATATTGATTTAAGTTCTCCTGGGCGTTTTATTTGGAGAAAAGATGCTGAAGGTGGGAAATGCGGAAAAATTAATCCAGATTATTACAAAGGCAATGTCATTATTTTAGTAAATGAAAAAACAATCAGCCATTCTGAATATTCTGCAATGACTTTGAAAGTTGCTCCAAAAGCAACTATAATAGGAAATCAGACCGCAGGCTCAGACGGATATAGTTATAGATTTGAAATTATTAAAGGTCTTTGGACTTCTTTTACTTGTTATGGAGTTTTTTATCCAGATAAAAAAGAGACCCAACGTATTGGGATTGTTCCAGATATTGAAGTTCAGCAAACTATTTTAGGAATTCAGAAGGGTAAAGATGAAATTCTGGACAGGGCAATTCTTTTTGCTAAAAATGGAAAATAGGGAGAATTTAAATAGAAACCCTTGTCAAAGATGTTTTTTACATCTTCAAATAAAACTCTTTTGTCAATTCAATATATTCGGGCGTATAAACATGCCTGTCAATTTCAATGACTAATTCATTAACTTCGATTTCTGAAATTTCATTTCGGCTAAAAGCCAATAAACTACGTTTGATTTCAGAAGTCGGAGTTCCTTTTACTCTTGTAATTTTTATTGGGTAAAGTTCTGATTCCTTGGCTAAAGCAATAAATTTTTCTTCTTCTTTGAAAGGAATAATAATCGCAAGAATACCATTTTCAGAAAGTAATAGATCGGCAGCTTCAACAATTTCTTCAAAAGGCATTGCATCTTGAAAACGCGCTAAATCACGTTGTTCACTTTCTGTTTTATAATTTTCAGCATAGAACGGCGGATTCGAAACGATCAAATCATATTCATCCTCAGGTTCTTCGATAAATTCATCCAAACCTGCATGAAAACAAAATAAACGATCGCCCCAAGGAGAACTTTCAAAATTTTCTACCGCTTGTTCGTATGCATCTTCATCAATTTCTAAAGCATCAATTTGTTCTGCGCTAGAACGCTGTGCGATCATCAAAGCAATAATTCCGGTTCCCGCACCAATATCTAATACACTAAACGGATGATGAGAAACAGGAGCCCATGCGCCTAATAAAACGCCGTCTGTACCGACTTTCATTGCTGTTTTATCTTGTTTTACAGAAAATTGTTTGAATTGAAACATAAATAAAAATTCCAAATTTTTTAAATTCCAAATTCCAATGTTGGGTAGAAATTCCAATATTGAAATCCCAAATTCCAATTGAAGAGGATTGAGCAACAAAAGTAATATTTTACAAATTAATTACTTTGATGTTTTGGAAATTATAGCTGATAAAATTTTTCGCAATTCTTCTATTTCGAATAATAGAGATTCAGATTGATTTTTTTGCTCGGGATTTAGTTCATGTAATAAGCGAATCCAAAATTTAGATTCTTTAGCTTCTTTTCGGGCTATTTTGAGTCGGAAGATTAAATCTTTATCACCAAGTTTTTCATTTGCTTCGATATAATTTGCACCTACAGAGCCAGAAGATCTTACAAGCTGTTTACCATCTTCAATATTAGAAGTTGTCTTAGGTAGTGTTTTAATATAATTTTGACATTCTTTAGCAAATAAAAAAGTTCGCTCTTCTAAGTCAAATGGTTTATTCATGGTGTAAATTCCAAATTCCAAGTTGGGATTGTAAATATAGAACAAATGTTATCAAAAGAAAGTTTTTTCTTTCAAATTTGTTTTTGAAATAATAACACTTTAATTGAAATTTCCTTTCGGTTGGAATTTGGAATTTCTCACAGGTATTCCTTCCCAGCATTGGAATTTGGGATTTCAATATTGGAATTTCCTTTTAGTTGGAATTTGGAATTTAAAAAATTTGGAATTTTAATTAAAGGTACATTTCGATCAATCCCTCAGGAAGATCCATAACAACCTTTTTGTTCTCGCGGTCGATTTTTACCAAGAATTGGTCAATCATTGGAACTAAGATTTCAACTTCGCCATTTAAAACTTCAAAAAGAGGTTGGGCAGTTGAATCATTGATAGAAGTTATTTTTCCGAAAACGCCTAAACGTTTGTCTTCAATTTCAAAACCAATAACTTCGTGAAAGTAGAATTTGTTACCGCTAAGTTTTGGTAACATAGATAAAGGAAGATAAATACCGTTTCCAACAATAGCATCAGCTTCTTCTTCGGTGTTTACATCTTCAAAACGAACTCTTAGAAAGTCGTTTTTATGCATTGAGCTTGACTCAATAAAAAAAGGAACCAAGTGTTTGTTGTGTTCAACAAACACTGATTCCAGATTTTCGTATAACTCAGGTTCGTCTGTATCTAAATAGATCAGAACTTCACCTTTGAAACTAAATTTTTTAGCGATTTTACCTAAATAAAAACAGTCTTCTTTACGCATTATCGCTAAGTAAAATTATGCTTCAGTTGTTTCGTTATTCTCTTCAGCAGCAGGAGCTTCTTCAGTTGCTTCAACTTCAGCAACTTCTTCAGCAGCAGGAGCTTCTTCAACAGCAGTAGCAGCAGCAAGCGCCTCAGCTTGAGCTTGAGCACGTTTAGCGTTTACTTCTTTTTCAGCTTTTAAAGCGTTAGCTTTAACATCTGCTTTTGCTTTAGATAAACCATCTTTCTTAGCATCAACTTTTCCAGTTTTAGCCTCTAACCAAGCTGCTAATTTAGCGTCTGCTTGCTCTTGAGTTAAAGCTCCTTTGCGGATACCTCCATCAAGGTGGTGTTTCAATAAAGCGCCTTTGTAAGAAAGGATTGCTCTTGCAGTATCAGTTGGTTGTGCACCATTGTGTAACCATTTTACTGCGCTGTCAAGATCTAGCTCAACAGTTGCTGGGTTAGTGTTTGGATTGTAAGTACCGATTTTCTCTAAGTATTTACCATCTCTTTTTGAGCGTGCATCTGCAGCTACAACCCAGTAAAAAGGTTTTCCTTTTTTACCGTGTCTTTGTAATCTAATTTTTACTGACATAATCTGATGATTAAATTTTGAGGTACTCGACCTCTGTTAATTAAGGGCGCAAAGATATAATTTTTTTACGAAATATACGTTTCAAAAAGCATTAAATATATAAGAGCTGTTTTTTCAGCATTTTTTTGACTTTTTAGTTTCAGTTCTTAGTGTATTAAGTCTGCACCAAATTCATTTTTAAACATGAAAAAATACTTCTGTTTTTTATCACTTATACTTCTGCTAGGATCTTGTACAGCAGATATTGCATCTAATAATACCGCTTTTCAAGCTTTAAAAGAGAACACTTTTTGGAGAGCTCAAATTCATGGAGTAGAAATGGAAACGAATGGAGTTTTTATTGTCGAAAGTTCTCTTGGCTACGAACAAATCAATTTTCAGCTTCCTGAAATAGCTGAGAAAACTTTTGTTTTAGGTGTGGATGAAAATACAAAGGCCATTTATAAAACTACAATTGAAGGACAAGAGGCAGAATTTAGCACTGGAGCAGGTAAAGGAAATGGAGAAATTACAGTGACCGAATATAATAAGGAAGAAAATACTATTTCGGGAACATTCAAATTTACGGCTGTTAATACTAATCCTGATGCTGAAAAACAGGAAATACATTTTACTGAAGGTGTTTTTTATAAAATTAAGATAGGGGCAGATAATAAAATTCCAGCCGAATAATACTGCTATTCGGTTATGCTTAAATCCAAATAAAAACTTAAATAAACTTATATATAGTAGATTAGAAAAAAATAAGACTACATTTGTCAAGTATTATAAATAAATATCTATGAATATTTTTGTTGGAAGCCTTCCATTCAGTATTGAGGAAGCAGATTTAAGAGAGTCTTTTGAGGCTTATGGTGCAGTTGACTCTGTTAAAATTATTACTGATAAATTTACTGGAAGAAGTAAAGGATTTGGTTTTGTTGAAATGCCAAATGATAGTGAGGCTCAAAAAGCTATCGATGAATTGAACGGTGCTGTAGTTTCAGGACGTACAATTGTTGTGAATAAATCTGAGCCTAAACCAGAAGGCGAAAGAAGAAGTTTTAATAACAACCGTGGCGGAAACGACCGTGGTGGTTATGGAAACAACCGTGGTGGAAATGACCGTGGAGGTTATGGAAATGACCGTGGTGGAAACAGAGGAGGATATTAATATTTTTTTTCTAAAATATAAAAGGGATCAATTTTCATTGATCCCTTTTTTTGTTTCAAGTTTCAGGAACCTGCAACCTGAAACAAAAATTAACTAATTATACATTCGCAGCCAACCAGTCACCAACTTCTTTTGTTCCGTAGGCTTTGCCTCCGTTAGCTAGATCTTCAGTAACTACTCCTGCTTCTAAAGCTTTGTTTACAGCATCTCTCATTGCTTTTCCTTCTTCCATCAATCCGAAGTTTTCGAACATCATAGCAGCAGATAAAACAGTAGCCATTGGATTAGCAATGTTCAATCCTGTAGCTTGTGGGTAAGAACCGTGAATTGGTTCAAATAAAGATACTTCAGCTCCCATAGATGCAGAAGGCATTAATCCCATTGAGCCAGAAATTACAGAAGCTTCATCTGTTAAAATATCTCCAAATAAGTTTTCTGTAATCAATACGTCATAAGAATTTGGCCATTGAACCAAACGCATCGCAACTGCATCAACAAATTCGTAGCTTACTTCAACTTCTGGATAGTCTTTTTCCATTGCCTGAACCGTTTCTCTCCACAAACGTGAAGTTTCCAAAACGTTTGCTTTGTCCACACAACATAATTTTTTAGAACGAGTCATTGCCAATTCGAAACCTTTTTTAGCCAAACGCTGTACTTCAGCTCTTGTATAAACACAGTTATCGTAAGCAGTGTCTCCGTTATCTTTTCTTCCTTTTTCTCCGAAATAAATTCCGCCAGTTAATTCTCTTAAGAAAACTAAGTCTGTTCCTTCGATTCTTTCTCTTTTTAATGGAGATTTGTCTAATAATGAAGGAAATGTAAAAGTTGGTCTTACGTTTGCAAACAAACCTAATGCTTTACGCATTTTTAACAAACCTTGTTCTGGACGAACTGGCGCAGAAGGATCGTTATCATATTTTGGGTGTCCAATCGCTCCAAAAAGAACGGCATCAGCATTTTTACAAACTTCGTGTGTTGCATCTGGATAAGGCTCGCCAACTGCATCAATTGCAGCGGCACCAGTTAAAGCTGGTTTCCAAGTAATTTCATGTCCAAATTTTTGTGCAATAGCATCTGATACTTTTACGGCTTGATCGATTACTTCTGGTCCGATTCCGTCACCGGCTAAAAGGGCTATGTTTAATTTCATTCTAGTTTTTTTAAAAGGTTCTAAGGTTCTGAGTTGCTAAGATTCTAAGGTTTCTTAGCGATTATTTTTTAAGCTTCTGAGCTACTAAGATGCTAAGCTACTAAGTTCCAATAAATCTTAGAACCTTAGTAGCTTAGCGACTTAGCATCTTAACCAGCTATATTAAGCATTTTCTGTGTTGCAATTATCGCTGCAACCGTTTGATCTGAATCTAAACCTCTTGTTTTAAATTCTTTTCCGTTATTTACCCACGTAATGATCGTTTCGCATAAAGCGTCAGAACTACTTCCAGGTGGGATTCTTACTGCGTAATCGATTAATTTTGGAAGCGTTAATTTTTTGCTTTTGTAAATCTTTGATAAAGCATTCATAAAAGCATCAAACTGACCGTCTCCTTGAGCGTTTTCTTCGATTATTTCTCCGTTTAAATTTAGAGATAAAGTTGTCGAAGGGCGCATTCCTTTAGAATGAACCAGCATATAAGAATTGATCGTAATTTTTTCTTCGTATGTGTGACTATCCAAAACATCAGAAATAATGTAGGGAAGATCTTCTTTGGTAACGGTTTCTTTTTTGTCGCCCAACTCGATAATTCTTTGGGTCACCAATTTCAAATCTTCGTTGTTCAGTTTTAAACCTAATTCTTGAAGATTCTTTTCGATATTGGCTTTGCCCGAAGTTTTTCCGAGTGCATATTTTCTTTTTCTTCCAAAGCGTTCTGGAAGCAAATCATTAAAATAAAGATTGTTTTTGTTGTCGCCATCGGCATGAATTCCAGCAGTTTGCGTAAAAACGTTATCGCCTACAATTGGTTTATTAGCAGGGATTCTGTAACCTGTAAAAGTCTCCACTAGCTTACTTACAGAATACAAAGATGTTTCTTTTATGCCAATGTGTACTTCTGGCATATAATCGTTTATAACTGCGACAGTACTTTCAAGAGGAGCATTTCCAGCGCGTTCTCCCATTCCGTTTACCGTAACGTGAAGTCCATTGATTCCAGCTTTTACGGCTTCCATAACATTGGCAACGCTTAAATCGTAGTCGTTATGCGCGTGGAAATCAAAGTGAATCTGAGGATATTTTGCTTTTATTTTTGAAATAAATTCAAATGTCAAAGACGGAATTAAAACACCTAAAGTGTCTGGCAATAAAATTCTTTTAACTGGCTGAGTTGCTAAGAAATCTAGAAATTGAAAAACATAATCTGGAGAATTTCGCATTCCGTTGCTCCAGTCTTCCAAGTAAACATTGGTTTCAATATTGTTTTCTTTCGCGGAAGCAATAATTTGAGCAATTTCGGCAAAATGTTGCTCAGGCGTTTTCTTTAACTGATGCGTTAAGTGATTCATTGAGCCTTTGGTCAATAAATTTTGCACTTTCGCACCCGCTTTTTTCATCCAGTCAATCGAAACACCGCCGTCTACAAATGTCAGAACTTCAATTCTATCAATGTATCCTTTCTCTTCAGCCCAAGTTGTAATGCCTTTTACGGCTTGAAATTCTCCTTCGCTAACGCGGGCAGAAGCAATTTCAATTCTATCAATATTTAATTCCTCCAACAATAATTGCGCAATGGTCAGTTTTTCTGCAGCAGAAAATGATACTCCAGAGGTTTGTTCACCATCACGAAGTGTCGTATCCATTATTTCAATTTTTCTTTTTTCCATATTGATATTCTAATTCTTAGTGTTTTGACGCAATTGCTAAATATATTTCATTGCGCATATTTGACGCTGATTTTACGGATTCGCTTTCGCGAAGGCGCTGAAAAAAACGGATTTTTAATATATAATAATTAAAAAATCCGCGTCAATCTGCTCCCGATAGCTATCGGGATTGCGGTAGCAAATCTGTGTCATCCGCGTTCTATATTCTAGAAAGACCCGAGAGGTTTTGAAGCCTTTCGGGTCTAATAGACTGAATGATATTGCTATTAGTAAGGAAGTTTATCAGCGAAAGCTTTAATATCCTCTTTCATATCTTGTAAATAATCAATGTCGTCAAAACCATTGATTAGGTTGTTCTTTTTGTATCCGTTAATAGCAAATGATTCTTGCTCGCCAGTTGACAATAATGTAATGGTTTGGTTTGGAAGATTGATTTCTAATTCTGTTTTAGGATCAGCTTCGATAGCTTTGAAAATATTTGCTAAAAACTCAGGGCTGATTTGTACTGGCAAAACACCAATATTTAAACAGTTTCCTTTGAAGATATCTGCAAAGAATGAAGAAACTACAGCACGGAATCCGTAATCGTAAACTGCCCATGCCGCGTGCTCTCTAGAAGATCCAGAACCGAAGTTTTTTCCTCCTACGAGGATTTTTCCGCTGTATGTTGGGTTGTTTAAAACGAAATCTGCTTTTGGAGTATCGTCTCCGTTATATCTCCAGTCTCTAAAAAGGTTATCACCAAAACCTTCACGTTTTGTAGCTTTTAAGAAACGAGCTGGAATAATTTGATCTGTATCTACGTTCTCAATTGGCAACGGAACTCCGCTGCTAGTAAGTATATTAAATTTATCGTATGCCATTTTAATTTTAGATTTTTTAATTTTAGATTTTAGATTTTCTTCTCTGGCGAAATCTAAACGCTAAAATCTTTTTGTATTAATAATGTGAATGAATTTTTATTTGAAGAATTTAGATGAAGATTACGCAAAGTGAGCAATCTAAAATCTAAAATCTCCAATTTAAAATAATTCCCTTGGATCCGTTAGTTTTCCTGTAACCGCAGCTGCAGCAGCCATAATTGGACTTGCTAAAAGCGTTCTTGAACCAGGACCTTGACGACCTTCAAAGTTTCTGTTTGAAGTACTTACTGCATATTTTCCAGCAGGAACTTTATCGTCATTCATTGCTAAACAAGCAGAACATCCAGGCTGACGTAATACAAAACCAGCTTCAGTTAAAATATCTAAAATTCCTTCTTCTTTAATCTGAGCTTCAACAACGTGAGAACCCGGAACTAACCAAGCCGTAACATTATCTGCTTTTTTTCTTCCTTTCACAATTTCAGCGAAAGCTCTAAAATCTTCAATACGTCCGTTTGTACAACTTCCTAAGAAAACGTAATCGATTTGTTTTCCGATCATTACGTCGTCTTCGTTGAAGCCCATGTAAGCTAAAGATTTTTTATAAGTTTCCTCACCGCCTTCAACTTCTTTAGCGTTCGGAATATGTTTAGTGATACCAATTCCCATTCCAGGGTTAGTACCATAAGTAATCATTGGTTCAATGTCAGACGCTTTGATGTTTAATTCAGCATCGAAAACAGCATCTGCATCTGTTTTTAAAGTTTTCCAGTATTCAACTGCTTTAGTCCAAGCTTCTCCTTTTGGAGCGTAAAGTCTTCCTTCAAGGAAATCGAAAGTAGTCTGGTCAGGAGCAATCATTCCTCCACGAGCACCCATTTCGATACTTAAGTTACAAACTGTCATACGGCCTTCCATAGTCATGTTTTCAAAAACATCACCAGCGTACTCAACAAAATATCCAGTTCCTCCAGAAGTTGTCAATTGAGCAATAATATAAAGCGCAACGTCTTTTGGACCAACACCTTTACTTAGTTGTCCGTTTACGTTGATACGCATTTTCTTTGGTTTAGGCTGCATAATACATTGTGTAGAAAGCACCATTTCAACCTCAGAAGTTCCGATACCAAAAGCGATAGCTCCAAAAGCACCGTGAGTAGACGTATGCGAGTCACCACATACAATAGTAGCACCTGGCAAAGTAATTCCGTTTTCAGGACCAACTACGTGTACAATACCATTTTTTTGGTGACCTAATCCCCAGTGTGAAATTCCGTATTCAGTTGCATTGTCTTCAAGCGCTTTAAGCTGATTTGCAGACAAAGGATCTGCAACAGGTAAATGCTGGTTTATAGTCGGTGTATTGTGGTCTGCAGTTGCAAAAGTACGTTCTGGATATAGAACGTTAACGCCTCTTGATTTTAATCCTAAAAAAGCAACAGGGCTCGTTACTTCATGAATGAAATGACGGTCAATAAAAAACACATCTGGTCCATCTTCAATTTTACGCACAACGTGTGAATCCCATACTTTGTCAAATAATGTCTTACTCATTTTTTATTTTTTTTAAATGTAATTCTATAACTACAGCCTTTCCTGTTCATTATAATAGCAAAACAAAAGTAAAAAAAGATAAAAAGGCGTCAATTTCAATATTTCATTATATACGATACCCAAACTAAATTACAAATTGCCAATTGGCATTTGCAACGTCAAATTTGACAGAAAAATGATTTAGAAACTGATTTTGTTTTTCTTTTTCAGATTTAATTCTGCTTGATTGTTCTTTGTTTTAATAGTTTGCAAATTTATCTCAAAATCACTATAAAATAGAGTGTTTGTTTTGAAAAAATGTAACAAAATGAATAAAAATAGTAATAATTGACAGTTTTTAAAATTTGTAAAAAACACGTTTTTTTGCTTTTTTTTAATCGAAAAAAGCTTTTTAGAATGATTCTATGTCTTCAAAAAAAGACTAAAATACTACGACATCCAAGAAGTGAATTTTTGTATTTTTTTATGAATTTTAGGAAGAAAATGGATTGGATGATTGGATGTTTTTTGAAAATTAATTCAAAGAATTTTTAAATTCCAAAGGCGTTAAATTGGTTTTTTTTTTGAATAATTTACTAAAAGATTGGGGATATTCAAAACCCAATTGATAAGCAATTTCTGCTACCGAAAGATTGGTCGTAATTAGAAAATCTTTTGATTTTTCGATTAGTTTAGAATGAATGTGCTGTTGTGCATTTTGTCCCGTTAAATTGCGGAGCATATCGCTTAAATAGTGTGTAGAAACATTAATTTTTGAAGCTAGGAAATCGACCGTTGGTAAGCCTCTTTTTAAGCTTTCGGCATTATTAAAATAACTATCAAGCGTTTCCTCAACTTTCAATAACAAATCGTGACTGATGGTTTTTCTGGTAATGAACTGGCGTTTGTAAAAACGATTGCTGTAATTGAGCAAAACATCTATATAAGAAACAATTACGTCCTGACTCATTTCATCTATTGCGGTATGAAGTTCGTTGTCAATGCTCTTTAATAATCCAATAATTATAGCTTTTTCACTGTCTGAAAGATGCAGCGCTTCATTCGTATCATAAGAAAAGAAACCGTATTTTTTAATGCTTTTTCCCAGAGGATAATTGCGGATAAAATCGGGATGAAAAAGCAAAGTGAAACCGCCATATTTTGCGCCTTCTTCATTATCCGTAAAAATCAGCTGATTGGGAGAAGCAAACATTAGCCCGCCTTCATTAAAATCGTAATAACCCTGACCGTAACCCATTTTTCCGTTGGTAGAAAATTTATAAGATATTTTATAAAATTCAAGCAGAAAAGAGCTATTGTCTAAATCTCCATTTATAACCAGTTGCGTGTTATCGACCAAACTAATCATCGGATTAAGCGGTTTTGGCAGATTCAATAAGCTGTGAAACTGTGAGATAGAAGAAATTTTTGCAGGAGGATTATTTTTCTTTTCCATGATATAAATGTATGAAATTAAAAGATTAATTAGGTTTTTCAGAAACAATTAAGCTGCCTATTTATTTAGAAAAAAACAGCTTCGGAGAAGCGAAATATTTTAATACTGATGTATTTCGCTCCGCTGGAGCTTTGCTATTAATAGGAAATATGATTTCTATAAATATTTCGCTTCTCCGAAGCTATTTTTATTATTCTCCAAAAAACTGTTTACCAAACGCTTCGCGAAAAACTTCATCGCCTTGCTCCAGTCTTTGTTTGTAAAGTGCTTTTGCATCTTCGCCAGCGACATATCTCAGTTGTGTTTTTCCGTCGGTTGCGGCTTCGTAAACGACTTCGGCAATTTGTTCTGGAGTTGATGCCATTTGAAACATTGCATCAACACTTGCAAACATATTGTTGGTCATAGCTTCGTATTCCGGTTTTGTTCCTGTGTCAAGAGAACCATGTATAAATTCTGTTTTAATACCGCCCGGTGAAACCGTTTTAATATGAACCCCAAACGGATTCAATTCGTAAGCCATACTTTCGCTCCAACCTTCCAATCCCCATTTTGTGGCGTGGTAAACTGATCCTAAAGGAAAAGCGATCAATCCGCCGATAGAAGTTGTAGAGATAAACAACCCGCTTTTTCTTTCTCTGAAATAAGGAATAAAAGCATTTGTAATACGAATTACGCCCAATAAATTAGTGTCAAGTTGTTTGGTAATTTGTGCATCGCTAAGACTTTCCAAAGGACCAATTAAACCGTAACCGGCATTGTTGTAAATGATATCAATATCGCTTAATTCAAGTGCTTTTTGAACCGTGCTTTGAATCTGATCAAAATTGGTAACGTCTAAAGGTAAAAGCGTTACGTTTGCTAAATTAGAAAGTTCTGTTTCTTTTTCAGGATTTCTCATTGTAGCGATTACATTCCAGCCTTTTGCCTGAAATAATTTTGCTGTTGCTTTTCCTAAACCTGATGATGCGCCTGTGATAAAAATTGTTTTCATGATTATTATTTTTTAATTGTTATAATTTGATGAAGCAAAGTTCAGGATACACCACAGCTTAAAAGTGTTCATTTTGGTGCAATGAGTATCCAAAATGGATAATTGACGATTTTAATAAAAGGATAATGGAATTTTAAGGTTTTTCGCAGTCTTTAAGAATCATGTTAAAAATGCTTTTGTTAACAACTTTCGCTTCATTATATCTCCAAAAAAAACGTAAATTTGACTTCCTTCCACTTTTCATTTCGCATTTAGTTATGTTTCATATTGTCAAATATTTACAATAGGAAAGATTTGGAATTTGGACTTTAATTTTTGACTTTTCTATAAAAATATATGTATTTAGTATTCGATACCGAAACAACCGGATTACCAAAACGCTGGGACGCGCCAATTACCGATTCTGATAACTGGCCTCGTTGTATCCAGATCGCGTGGCAATTACACGACGAAATGGGACAGCTTATCGAGCATCAGGATTATTTGGTAAAACCAGAGGGATTTAATATTCCGTATGACGCCGAACGTATTCACGGAATTTCTACCGAATTGGCAGAAGCCGACGGAATCACGCTGGCCGAAGTTTTGGAGAAATTCAATATCGCTTTAAGCAAAACCAAATTTATCGTTGGTCAGAATTTAGGATTCGACGTTAATATTATGGGCGCCGAATTGCATAGAATGGGAGTTGATTCTCCTATGGCATCCATTCCGGTTCTGGATACTTGTACCGAAGTTACAGCTTCATTATTACAGCTTCCTGGAGGTCGTGGAGGAAAATTCAAACTTCCGACATTGACCGAACTTCACGAATATTTATTCAGTGTTCCTTTCGCGGAAGCGCACAACGCAACTGCCGACGTTGAGGCAACGACGCGCTGTTTCTTAGAATTGGTGAGAAGAGAGGTTTTTACCAAAGAAGAGCTTGACGTTCCGAAAGAATATTTCAAAGATTTTCAGGAAAGAAACCCAGAGCCGTTTAAGCTTATTGGTTTAAAACACATCAATTTAAAAGCGGCTTCTGATAAAATTAGAGAACAACTTAAAGCTCTGGCTGGAGAAGGTCAGCAGACAGTTGTTTCAGAAGAAGATAAAGCCGACTTTAAAGCGGCAAAATTTGCGCATTTGCACAATCATACACAGTTTTCGGTACTTCAATCTACAATCGGAATTGGAAATATCGTAGCGGCTACAGCCAAAAACGGAATGCCTGCCGTGGCAATGACCGATACTGGAAACATGATGGGAGCTTTCCATTTTGTGAGCGCTGTTATGAATCACAACAAAGGAGCTTCTGCAAAAAACAAAGCTTTAGTTGAAGCTGGTGAAGAACCAACAGAAACTGAAATAAAACCAATTGTTGGGTGTGAATTTAATATTTGTGAAAACCATTTAGATAAATCCAAAAAAGACAACGGTTATCAAGTTGTTTTAATGGCTAAAAATAAAGCGGGTTATCATAACTTGGCAAAAATGGCTTCGATTGCGTATACTGACGGATTTTATTATGTTCCTAGAATTGACCGAAAAATTGTCGAGCAATACAAAGGAGATATCATGGTTTTGTCTGGGAATTTATACGGAGAGATTCCGAGTAAAATCCTGAATATTGGTGAGAACCAAGCCGAAGAAGCTCTGATTTGGTGGAAAGAACAATTTGGCGAAGATTTCTATCTCGAAATAATGCGCCACAATCAAGAAGATGAAAATCGTGTCAACAAAACCCTGATTGAGTTTTCGCAAAAGCACAATGTAAAACTGATTGCAACCAATAATACTTATTATTTAAATAAAGAAGATGCCAATGCGCACGACATTTTATTGTGTGTAAAAGACGGAGAAAAACAGGCAACGCCAATTGGCCGTGGTCGTGGTTACCGTTATGGACTTCCGAATCAGGAATACTACTACAAGTCGCAAGACGAGATGAAAAAGCTCTTTGCTGATCTTCCCGAAGCGATTATTAATATTCAGGAAATTATTGATAAAGTTGAAGGATATTCACTTTATCGTGACGTATTGCTTCCGAAGTTTGATATTCCGGAAGAATTTGTTGATCCTGAAGATGAAAAAGACAATGGTGTTCGAGGTGAAAATGCTTATTTACGACACCTTACGATGGAAGGTGCGAAAAGAAGATATGGCGAAATTACCGAATCGATTCAGGAACGTTTGGATTTTGAGTTATTAACGATTTCAAACTCAGGTTATCCAGGTTACTTTTTGATTGTACAGGATTTCATTGCCGAGGCAAGAAAAATGGACGTTTCGGTAGGGCCTGGACGTGGTTCTGCAGCGGGATCTGCCGTTGCATACTGTCTCGGAATTACCAATATCGACCCGATTAAATACGACTTGCTTTTTGAGCGTTTCCTAAATCCTGACCGTGTATCGATGCCCGATATTGATATCGACTTTGATGACGAGGGTCGTGGACGTGTAATGGAATACGTAATCAACAAATACGGTCAGAAACAGGTGGCGCAGATTATCACGTATGGTAAAATGGCTACCAAATCGGCGATTCGTGATACGGCGCGTGTACTGGATTTACCTTTATTTGAAGCGGATAGAATTGCGAAATTGATTCCGGGGATGATGCCGTCAAAATGGAATTTGGCGCGTTTCATTTCGGAAAGTGAAGATGAGGTTAAAAAAGCACTTCGTTCGGACGAATTTGATAATGTAAAAGAATTAATCGCCATTGCCAATGAAGATGATTTGGCTGGAGAAACCATTCAGCAGGCAAAAATTCTAGAGGGTTCGATGCGTAATACGGGAATTCACGCCTGCGGGGTAATTATTACGCCGTCGGATATTACGAATTATGTTCCCGTAACTACCGCAAAAGATTCGGACTTATATGTAACACAGTTCGATAACTCGGTTGCTGAAAGTGCGGGATTGCTGAAAATGGACTTCTTGGGTCTGAAGACCCTTACGCTGATAAAAGATACTGTAAAACTGGTAAAATACAGAACGGGAATTGAGCTGAATCCAGATAATTTCCCGATTGATGATGAAGAAACTTATGCGCTTTTCCAAAGAGGTGAAACGGTTGGAATCTTCCAATACGAGTCACCTGGGATGCAGAAATACATGAAAGATCTGAAACCGACAGTTTTTGGAGATTTAATTGCCATGAATGCACTTTATCGTCCAGGACCTTTGGAGTATATTCCATCTTTCGTTCGAAGAAAAAATGGTGACGAAGAAATCAAATACGATTTAGATGCCTGCGCCGAATATTTATCTGAAACCTACGGAATTACGGTTTACCAAGAGCAGGTAATGCTTTTGTCTCAGTCTTTGGCAGGATTTACAAAGGGTGAGGCCGACGTTTTGCGTAAAGCGATGGGTAAGAAACAAAAAGACGTACTAGATAAAATGAAGCCGAAGTTTGTGGAACAAGCGGCAGCAAAAGGTCATGATGCCAAAGTTCTAGAAAAAATCTGGAAAGACTGGGAAGCCTTTGCGAGTTACGCCTTCAACAAATCGCACTCGACTTGTTATGCGTGGATTGCCTATCAAACGGCTTATTTGAAAGCGCATTATCCTGCGGAATATATGGCAGCGGTACTTTCGAATAACATGAACGATATCAAACAGGTTTCGTTCTTCATGGAAGAATGTAAACGTATGGGCTTACAGGTTTTGGGGCCAGACGTAAACGAATCGTACTATAAATTTACAGTAAACGATGATTATGCCGTTCGTTTCGGAATGGGAGCGATTAAAGGAGTAGGTTCTGGTGCTGTAGAAACGATTGTAGAAAATAGAAAAGACGGAAGATATAAATCGATTTTTGATTTGGCGAAGCGAATTGATTTACGCGCTGCGAATAAAAAAGCGATTGAGAATTTAGCTTTGGCTGGAGGTTTTGATTCTTTTGAAGGAACAACCAGAGCTCAGTATTTTCACGATGATGGAGACGGAATTACATTCTATGAAAAAGCCATGCGTTACGGATCGAAATTTCAGGAAAATGAAAACTCGTCTCAGGTAAGTTTGTTTGGAGAAGCGAGTGAAGTGCAAATTGCAGAACCCGTTGTGCCGCCATGCGAAGACTGGAGTACAATGGAAAAACTGGCAAAAGAAAAAGAGGTGGTCGGAATCTATATTTCTGGGCATCCACTGGATGATTTTAGGTTTGAGATGAAATATTTCTGCAACGCTCGTTTAGAAGCTTTGAAAAGTATGAACGAATATGTTGGAAAGAATCTTCATTTTGCCGGAATTATTAATAACGTTCAGCATCGTGTAGCCAAAAACGGAAAAGGTTGGGCGGCGTTCAACTTAGAAGGGTATGATGAGAGTTACGAATTCAAGATTTTTGGTGAAGAATATTTGAAATTCCGCCATTTCTTGATTCAGAACAACTTTGCCTTTTTGAAAATATTAATAAAAGATGGCTGGGTAAATCATGATACGGGTAAGAAAACCGATCCGAGAATGCAGTTTGTGGAGATTCGACAGTTGCAGGATATTTTGGAAGCTTTTGCGAAAAAACTAATCTTATTATTGAATATTAAAGATCTTCATCCAGAATTTATACATAAGCTGAGTCATTTGTTTAATGAAAATAAGGGAGATAATTCGGTGACTTTTGAAATCATGGAATTGGAAAAAATAAAAAAGCTAGTTGAGGTAGAAACGCCAACAGATTTTGAAGCAGAAGATGCAGTTTTTGAAGTGGAAAACGAAACTGAAGATGGTCCTGAAAATACAAAAATTCAGGAAGTAAACGAGGTTGAAGAGATAAAAGTAGTAACCAAATTATCGATGCCTAGCCGTCGTTTGAAGGTTAGAATTTCAACTGAATTACTGCAGGAATTAGAGAAAATGCAAATTAATTTTAAACTGAACTAAAAATTTAACAGTTAAAATTTAAACGGATGTTAATTTTTTTAGTTAAAAATATGCATGCATAATAGTTTTTTAGTAATATTGCGCCAAATTACAACGTTTTCGTTCCAAGTCTAACTTTTCAAACTGTAAGAATCTGTTAAATTATTCTAAGTTTGTATAAATCAATAAATCAAAATTATGAAAAAGAACCTATTTTTATTAGGATTATTAGTTTGCTCAATGGCCGGTGTTGCGCAGACAACAGAAAAAGCAGACAAACCAGAAAGCTGGTATTTCAAACTAGGAGGATCATACTTTAACCAAACAGCTTCAACAGAATTTCCAGTTGTTGGAGGAAATTTACCTTTAGACAAAACATTTGTTGGAGGACAATTAGTATCTGAAAAAAGTATCACAGGTTCTTTCGGTCAAGGTTTTAGAACTGGTATTACTGCAGGTTACCGTTTTTCGACACGTTTAGGAGTTGAATTAGGGGTTAATTACTATAACAGTAATGATAAAAAAATGGCTCAGACAACTACTGATACGCCAATTACTCCAACGGGAGAATATAGCTTCAAATCTGTAGGTCAAATTACAGCTTTTGATTTAGCGCCTGCTATTGTAATGTTTTTAGGAGAATCTGGTGGATTTGAGCCTTACACAAAAGTTGGGGTTTTAGTTCCAATTCATGGAGATTTAGAAATCACTTCTGACGCGTATGCGCCAATTGCATTTAATCCAACTACAGGAGCACCTGTTGCTTTTGGAAACGTTCATAGTGTAGATAAAGTAAAACCAAACCCAACTTTAGGGTTTACGGCTGCTGTTGGTACAACTTATAAATTAACTAGTCACCTTTCTGCTTTTGCTGAATTGGAATACAGAAACTTTACAGTTCATGGGAAAACAAAAGAAACTACTGAGTTTACTGTAAATGGACAAGACGCATTAGCGACAAGAACTACGTCACAAATTCATACTAACTATAGAGATAGATTAGATGTTAATTCTAATAATGCAGCCTTTAATCCAAATACAGCTACTCCGGACAAAAGAGATACAACAAGACCTAACGAAGCAATGGATGAGTTAAGTTCATATGTTGGAATTTCTGGTTTAGGATTAACTTTAGGTATTAAATACAGCCTATAATTTTATAGAAGTTTTTAGTTTAAAAAAAGAGGATATTCGAAAGGATATCCTCTTTTTGTTTGGCTTAATGATATTTTGCAAATTGTTTGTCATCCCGAGGAACGAGGGATCTTCGCAAGAAACTCGACAAAGATTGAAAACTATACTTTACGGAGCTACTTGCGAAGATCCCTCGTTCCTCGGGATGACAAACATTGCTTCAAATTTATTTCGAAGCCTCTCTAAACTCCTTCAAAACCTGATCAACAACCCAAGTTGTTCTAGCACCAGAAATTCCTTTTGATGGAGAAGCGCCTTCGTTACCTAAAAGTTCTGCAATAACCGTTTCAATAAAAGGCTGTTGAATATGAAGCGGATTTTCGATGGTAATAGTTTCTTTTTCGCCATTTGCATACTGAATATGAAGCGGATCATTTCCGAAAGTGGAGAATGAAATCTTTCCTTTATCGCCCACAATTTCAGTGTTGTCATAGCGCTCAAAACTTGCAAAATTCCATATTCCAGAACCGTGAATCCCATTTTCGAATAAGAAAGACATCGAAACCGAATCTTCAGCAGGATAAGCCATTAATTGAGAAGTAGCATGACCGCGAACCGATTTTATCGGACCTAAAACAAAGTCTAAGAAATCTAAAGTATGGCAAGCCAAATCAACGAAGATTCCTCCTCCAGAGATATGTGGCAAAACTGTCCAAGGAAGATTGATTTCGTCATCATAGCGCTCTTCAAAAGGATGATATAAAACACAATTGACATGTCTGATATTCCCTAATTTTCCTTGGTCGATGATTTCCTTAATTTTTAAAAAACGCGGAAGTGCTCTTCTGTAATAAGCCACAAACAACGGAACATTATGCTCTTTGCAAGCGCTGATCATTTCGTTGCACTCTTCAAAAGTCAACGCCATTGGTTTTTCAACATACACTGGCTTTCCCGCTTTGGCACATAAAATAGTGTATTCTTTATGAGAAGATGGAGGAGTAGCAATATACACAGCATCAACTTCTGGATCATTTATTAAATCTTCAGCTTTTGAATACCATTTCGGAACATTGTGGCGTTTGGCATAATCTTCTGCAAGGGCAGCATCTCTGCGCATCACAGCCACCAAAGCAGAGTTTGGCGCCTTTTGAAATGCAGGTCCGCTTTTAACTTCGGTTACATTTCCGCAGCCAATAATTCCCCATTTTATAATTTTCATGGTTTTAGTTTTAAGTTTCTCAAATTTAAAGTTTATTTAAAAAAAGTTAGCCACGAATTCACGAATTATTTTTTGATACAAATTGCGTATAAAAAGGTCTGCCACGAATTACACGAATTCCACTAATTTTTTTGCCACAGATTAAAAAGATTAAAAGGATTAAACTTTGGGTGTATTTTGTTTCACGCAGATTTTGCAGATGGAGCAGATTTAAAATCTGTTTTTATCTGCCTAAATCTTTTAAATCTGCGTGAAACAAATTAGTGGAATTCGTGGAATTCGTGGCAAAAAAAATAACCACGAACTCACAAAAAATAATTCGTGAATTCGTGGCTATAAAAAAATCTAGTTCTAAAATCTTACTTCGAAGGCAAAGCTTTAAAACCCATATTGTAAAGCGTAAACGCTTGAATATCTACATTTTCTTGAATAGTAGCCGCAACAGATTTTCCTGCGCCGTGCCCTGCTTTTACGTCTATTCTAATTAAAACTGGATTTTCTCCTGTTTGTTTTTCCTGCAATTCAGAAGCAAATTTAAAACTGTGAGCCGGAACTACACGATCGTCATGATCTCCCGTAGTTACCATAGTTGCAGGATAATGAGTTCCTTGTTTTACGTTGTGAACAGGAGAATAACCTTTTAAATATTCAAACATTTCTTTGCTGTCTTGAGCAGTTCCGTAGTCAAAAGCCCAACCAGCACCTGCTGTGAAAGCATTGTAACGAAGCATATCCATTACTCCAACTGCAGGAAGCGCTACTTTCATTAAATCAGGACGTTGTGTCATTGTAGCACCAACCAATAAACCTCCGTTAGATCCTCCGCGAATAGCTAAATAATCAGCTGAAGTATATTTTTGTGCGATTAAATATTCCGCAGCAGCGATAAAATCATCAAATACATTTTGTTTTTGCAATTTTGTTCCTGCATCGTGCCATTTTTTTCCGTACTCACCCCCTCCTCTTAAGTTGGCAACAGCATAAACACCACCGTTTTCCATCCAAACTGCATTGGCAATGCTGAAACTTGGCGTTAGGCTAACATTGAATCCGCCGTAACCGTAAAGGATTGTCGGGTTTTTACCGTCTAATTTTGTTCCTTTTTTATACGTAATAATCATCGGAACTTTTGTACCGTCTTTTGAAGTGTAGAAAACCTGTTTAGACTCATAATCTTCACTTTTGAAATCTACTTTTGGTTTTTGATAAATTTCAGATTTACCCGTTTTTGGTTCCAAAGAATAGATGCTTCCTGGAGTAGTGTAATTCGCAAAGCTGTAATATAAAATTTTATCTTCTTTTTTACCGCTAAAGCCGCCCGCAGTTCCAACAGCAGGAAGTTTAATTTCACGAACTAATTTTCCGCTGTAATCATATTGCTGTACAAAAGAAACCGCATCTTTAGTATAATTAGCAAAGAAATAGCCAGCGCCAGTTGAAGGAGATAAAATATCTTTGGTTTCTTTGATGAAATCTTTCCAATTTTCAGGTTTCGGATTTGAAGCATCAACCGTCACAACTCTTTTATTTGGAGCATTAAGATCGGTTTCTATAAACAGTTTGTTGCCTTCATTTTCGATAACAGCGCTGTCAGTGTTAAAGTTGTCTACAATGGTAACAATCGGGCTGTTTGGCTTAGTCAAATCTTTAATATATAATTCATTTCCGTAAGTAGAATTAGCCGCTGTAATTACCAAATAATGATTGTCTTCAGTAACATATCCACCAACATATCTTCTTTTCTGGTCGGCTCCAAAAATTACTTTATCGTCTTTTTGAGAAGTTCCCAATTTGTGGAAATACAATTTATGCTGATCTGTTTTAGCAGACAATTCGCTTCCTTTAGGTTTATCGTAACTAGAGTAGTAAAACCCTTCATTTCCGTGCCAAGACACGCCGCTGAATTTGATGTCAACCAAAGTATCTTCTAAAACTTTCTTAGAAAGCGCATCAATAATAATCACTTTTCTCCAGTCGCTTCCGCCTTCAGAAATAGAATAAGCCGCGATGTTTCCGTTTTTAGAAAAGTTTAAACCGCCAAGCGAAGTTGTTCCGTCTTTAGAAAAAGTATTCGGATCTAAGAAAATCTCTTCTTTTCCTTTTTCATCTTTTCGGTAAACTACAGATTGATTTTGAAGTCCATTGTTTTTAGAATAATACGTAAATTTTCCTTCTTTAAATGGAGCTCCAATTTTTTCGTAATTCCAAAGTTGTTCCATTCGTTTTTTAAGTTGATCACGAAACGGAATTTTATTTAAGTAACCATAAGTAACCTCGTTTTCAGCTTTTACCCAAGCTCCCGTTTCAGCAGATTTGTCATCTTCTAACCAACGGTACGGATCGCTTACTTTAGTATCAAAATATACATCAACAGTTTCTCCTTTTTTAGTTTGCGGATATTGCATTTTACCTTGTCCGAACGAAATTCCTGCGGTTGTAATTGCCATTAATAAAAATGTTTTTTTCATAGTTAGTTTTTATCTGTTGTAACAAAAATAGCACTTTTTGTTGTAAAAAATCAGGAAGAAAAGTTAAACCATATAAGTCATATAAGTTCATTTTATTTTCCTGCAAGGTTTCCAAAACCTTGTAGGTATAATTTGCGATCAAATCTAAAATAAACAAAACCTACAAGGTTTTGGAAACCTTGCAGGATGGCCGTTCTGCTAAATGATCTTATATAACTTATATGGTTAAAATTATAAATTAAAATTAACGCCCAAAACGATGTTTCTTCCAATATTCGGAATGCCGTCTGTTTTTAATCTTGAAAGGTGTGCGATATATTTTTTATCGAATAAATTGTTTCCGTTTAAGTTAATGTCGAAAGCCGTTTTTCCTAGTTTAACTGTTCCTCCAAAACCTAAATTTACCAAAGTATATCCTTTAGAAGCCGTTTCAAAACCGCTCACATTATTCTGACTGAAAGTTGATGAAACATTCAAAGAAGCAAAACCTTCGCTTAACCAGTTTTTGATATTGAATTCGGTTCTAAGCGTATTATTCCAGTTGTTTGCAGGAATTAAAGGCAGATAATCATCATTGTCTTTTTTACCTGTAACCGTTTCAAAACTGGTTTCAAAATGTAACCAATCTAATGGGTGCGGGTGAAAGTGAAGACCAGCTTCTCCACCAAATAATTGTGCATTGTCCTGAACGTAGGCAAAAACATCATTGTCATCCAAAACGTCTCCTGTTGGCGAAGTGTAGATGTAGTTGTTTACATGATTGTAGAATCCGTTTACGAAAAACTCAAAATGAGAATTTTTATATTCTAAATTAAGATCGGTCTGAACGTTTTGTTCGGTTTTCAAATTCGCATTTCCAATTTCGTAACGATTTGTTCCTTCATGAACACCGTTTGAAGTCAGTTCTGCTAAGTTTGGCGCTCTAAATCCTGTTGCTACATTTAAACGAAGCGTTAAAGGTTCTGCAAGCTTAGTTTTGTAGCCTAACGAAGCATTAAAACTATCAAAAGATCGGTCAAGAGGCAGAAAATAACCTTCTTCGCCTTCAGTTCCGTGAGCTACAGACGTAATGTTTCTATTGTCAAAACGCAATCCTGCTTGTAGAACGCTATTATTCCATTCGTAATTTGCCGTTCCAAAAACACCAAAATCGTTAGTTGTCGCATCTGGAATCAGGTACTCTTCACCAGAATTTTTATTCGTCTGGTGCATTCCTTGAACGCCTAAAATAGTTTCGATTTTTCCGAATTTAGGAAAATGATATTTCGCATTATAATTGAAAGTATTCAATTTCATGTGCAAAGAAGCTTCATTACTGTCTTCAAATTCGCTTCTGTCATTAGCAATGTATCCTAAATCAACATCCAGTTTTGAGTTTTCAAAGAAAATCACATTGTTCAAACTCAATAAATGATTATTAATTCCCTGTCTAGGAAATTGCGTGTCTTTGCTTGAAGATTGTTCTGCAATTCCATCTTCTGGAATTCCAATATCCAGTTTGTTAAAGTTGTAACGAAGAACGCTTGAGAAAGTAGAATTACTATAACCGATTCCTGTTTTAAAATCAGTTTCGTTGTAACGTGAATTGGTTACGCGGTCGCCATCAGCAATTTTGTAGTCTGAATGTGTATTGTAACTTCCTCGTGCTAAGAATTTCCAATTTTCTGTAGAAGTTTTTAAGCCAATAGAAGAATTGCTTCCTTGTGTATTTGTGAAATATTTTTGGCTGAAATTGGCTTTAAAATCACCCGCATCAGCAAATTTTTCAGGATTAAAATATAAAACTCCTCCTAAGGCATCCGAACCATATAATAAAGAAGCAGGGCCTTTTATCACTTCAACACTTTCGATTCCGGCATCATTTAAACCTAAACCATGTTCGTCTCCAAACTGCTGGTTTTCGATACGAACGCCTTGAGAATAAACCAAAACACGATTACCGCTAAGTCCGCGAATTACGGGTTTTCCGATAGAAGTTCCCGTAGAAATCTGCGAAACTCCAGGAATGGTCGCTAAACCTTCAATTAAGGTTGAAGTTCCTTTTTGCTGTAAAGTTTTAATGCTTTCGTGCTCGATTTTCATTACGTTTTGCGATTGCAATTTATTGAAAGGCGTTGACACGACTACTTCATCCATTTCTAAAATAGATTCTTCCAAAATGATATCTAAAGTGTTTTGCTTTAATAATTTAGCAATCGTTTTATTTTGATTCGCGTATCCCACATAAGTAAAAGAGATACGAAGGCTTCCGCTTGGAAGATTATTCAGTTCGTATTTTCCGTTTGCGTCTGTTGTCGTTCCTTTATGCAATTCTGGAGCATAAACAGAAACGCCAGGCAATGGATTGTTTTGAGTGTCGGTTACAATTCCTGAAACCGAATTTTGAGCATTCAGCATGCCCGAAAACCCTAAAATAAGGGCAATTATAAATTTTTTCATTTGAAAATGATGCTATAGTTAAATTGATTTTTTCTTCGAATGAAAAACAAAAGCCAACAATAAAGCATTCTGATCCTAATTGATAGTAATAGGATGAGGAAACTCAATGTTATTTTGAATTTAATTAAAAGAAAAGTGATGCTTTTCGAATAATCGAAAGTTAAGAAACTATAACAGCAGGAGGCCCCCGTAAGAAATACGAAGTGGTTGAAATTGAAAAAATCTTCTCTGAAAATGGAAAGAAATAAGGTGTTTCTCTGTCAAATGAATGAAAATCGAAAGAGAAATTTTGAGGAAGAATAAAAGATTCAAAAGCAAAATGACAAACAAAACAAACATCATAATCATGATGCTGATGCGTTATCTCGCCATTAGGATCATTGTAATTATGGTGGCACTGTTTTTCTGAAAGCTGTTTTACAATATGCTCATAACTGTGTATGGACTGAAACAATATCGAAAACAATATTGTTACAGCAAACGATACACTTAATATGAGCTGCTTTCTCTTCATACTCTGCAAAGGTATAAAAGATAAAAACAAAATTGATTAATTTTTTCTTTCAGCAAATTGATTTATTGAAAATAATGCAGCAATTAATTTTAATCGCAGTCAAAATGAGAATATTTTTACTTTGTATCTTTACTACAAAAAGCATTATATTATATTTGTATGTGAAATAAATAAGCGTACAAAAACGTTTATTTGTAATCATCTCTTTAAAACCCAAAACCACGACATGCGAATTATTTTTAGCTGCTTATTTTTACTCACTTTTTTTAACTCTTTTGCACAAGAAGAGGTTAAACCTGAGATAAAACCAGTTGTAAAAATAGATTCTCTGTATAGAGAAGATCAGTTTTATTTTTCGGTTACGTATAATATGTTTACGGATATTCCGATCAATTTCAAACAAAATAAATTTTCTCTCGGACTTTCAGGAGGTTTTTTGCGCGATATGCCCATTAATAAATCTAGAACAGTTGCTATTGCAGCAGGTTTAGGTTTGAGTTATCAGAATTACTTTCAAAACTTAACAATTTCTGAGGATGCGTCAGGCAATCCAATATATGGTGTGAATAATTATGGCGAATTTGTATCGAATCGTTACCGTCAATATTCTGTAGATCTCCCGATAGAATTCAGATGGCGTAATTCGACTTATGAAAGCACTAAATTTTGGCGTATTTATGGCGGAGTAAAATTGAGTTATGTTTTTTCGAGCATGTCTCTTTTAAACGATGGCGAAAATACCTATAGAATCAATAACAACAAGAATGTCAATACATTTCAATACGGACCATACATTGCTGCGGGTTACAATACATGGAATCTTTATTTGTATTATGGCTTAAATCCGCTGTTTAATTCGACTACTACTTTGTCTGGCGAACCAATCAAAATGAAAACCTTAAATGCGGGATTGATTTTTTATATTTTATAACCAGAGATATAAAAATAAAAGCTGTGGCATTATTCCAATAAACAATCCTACTAATATTTCTCTAGAAGTATGCGCATTCATTTCTAAACGAGATGAAGCCACAATTCCCGACAATAAAATAAGTAATGCCGGCCAATACGGATTATGCATTTGAAGATGAATGTTTAACCCGATAACAAAAACCGTTAAACCCGAAATAGCAACCATGTGCAGACTTGCTTTTGTCTTAAAAAGTACGCAGACCAATGCTAAAATAGTACTGAACAAACCCGCAAGAAAAAAGAAGTGAAGTTCAGGATAACGGGTAATGACAATGCTTCTTTTGACTAATAAAATATATAAAAAACATTGCAGAATCAACGGAATAGTTCGTTCTGAAGTTTGGCTCAACATGATCGATTTTACATGTCCAGTCGATTTTAAAAGCAGATAAAACAAAACGGGAACGATGATATTGATTACTAAAATCTGTATTAATACAAAATACTTTTCCTGTCTGCTAAAAACGTCTTCTTTGCAAAACAGATAAAACAAAGTAGCGTACAGCGATACAAAAATCGGATGTAATATATAAGAGAAGAGTGGAAGTACTTTTTTCAAAACGCAATATTTGTGGTGTAAAAACAAATATACTGAAATATTATTTTTTGCCACGAATTACACAAATTTTCACAAATTTCATTTTGGATTTGATCGTTTGAGAAAGAAAAACTTTTAATCTGCGACAAGAAAAAAATTAGCGGAATTCGTGCAATTCGTGGCAGAAAACAATTCGTGGCAAACATTCTCGTTTCTATCTTTAATGTTTTAATTTTGAAAAAAAGAAATTACCAAATGAGCATAAATTTAAAAAGCCTGGTTTCAGTTCTTCATGCCAAATGGATTGGTTCAGAGGCTGATGTTTTAATCGATCATATTTCAATTGACAGCCGTTCACTTCAAAACGGATCGCAAACCTTGTTTTTTGCTTTGGCCGGCGTTAACAACGATGCTCATTTATTTATTCCTGATTTAATAGAAAACGGAGTTCAGAATTTTGTGGTGCAATATATTCCAGAAGCTTATGCAGATAAAGCTAATTTTTTGGTGGTCGAAAATACGCTTTTTGCGCTTCAGGGATTTGCGGCGTATTACCGAAATATGTTTCATTTTCCAGTTATCGGATTAACGGGAAGCAACGGCAAAACGATTGTAAAAGAATGGCTTAACTTTTTACTGAGCCCAGATTATAATATAATTAGAAGTCCAAAGAGTTACAATTCTCAGGTTGGAGTGCCGCTTTCGGTAATTGCTATTAATGAAAAACATAATTTAGGAATTTTCGAAGCTGGAATTTCGACAGTTAACGAAATGGTTAAACTAGAGGAAATTATAAAACCAACAATTGGTGTGCTTACCAGTATAGGTTCTGCGCACGACGAAGGGTTTAAAAATCTAGTGGAAAAAATAGATGAGAAATTGCTCTTGTTCAAAGATTGTCCGATAATTATTTATCAAAAAAACGAAATTGTCGATTCTTGTTTATTGCAGTTTGCTGCAGAATATATGATGCATCCGCGAAAATTGTTTTCGTGGAGTTTTACAGATAAGAATGCTGATGTTTTTATTTCGAAAAAAGAAAGCAAAAATGAAACGACAGCACTTCAATATCAATACAAAAACGAAATTCACGTTCTCATAATTCCTTTTAGTGATTCGGCTTCTGTAGAAAATGCGATTTCGTGTTTGCTGGTTTTACTGCATTTTGATTACGATCAGGAAACGATTCAGAATCGAATTCAGATGCTTTATCCTGTTCGAATGCGTCTCGAAGTAAAAAACGGAATCAACAATTGCAGTATAATTGATGACAGTTACAGTTCCGATTTTCAATCGCTTAAAATTGCGTTAGACTTTTTAGAAAGTCAAAAGAAAAAAGGTGCTTCAAAAACTGTTATTCTATCAGATATTTTTCAAAGCGGATTTTCCAACGAAGAATTGTATTCTAAAGTTGCCCAGTTAATTTTAGACAATAAAATAAACCGAGTAATTGGTATTGGGCCAACGATTTCTTCTTTTGAAGCTAAGTTTCCGAACAGTAAAATGTTTCTAAACACAGCCGATTTTATAGCCGAAATTGACAATTTAGATTTCAATAATGAAACGATCCTGATAAAAGGAGCGCGATCTTTTAAGTTTGAAGAAATTGTTTCTTATCTGGAAGAAAAGACGCATGAAACGATTCTAGAGATTAACCTTGATGCGATCAGTCATAACTTCAATTACTACAAATCAAAACTGGCGCCAAATGTCAAAATGATGGTAATGGTAAAAGCATTTGGCTACGGAAACGGCGGTTTAGAAATTGCTAAATTATTAGAGCATCATAAAGTAGATTATTTGGGTGTGGCTTTCGCCGATGAAGGAATCGCATTGAAAAACGGAGGAATAAAGCTTCCAATTATGGTTTTAAATCCAGAATCGACCAGTTTTCCTTCTATTATCCAATATCAATTAGAGCCTGAAATTTATAGTTTAAAAGGTCTAAATGCCTTTTTGAAAATTGCCCGTGAAAAGAACTTAAAAGATTATCCAATTCATATCAAAATGGATACGGGAATGCATCGTTTAGGTTTTGAAAACAATACGATCGATGAATTGATTGCAACTTTAAAAGGAAATTCAACCGTTCGCGTACAGAGTATTTTGTCGCATTTGGCGACAAGTGATGATCCAAAACATTTTGATTTTGTTAATCAGCAGATTGCATTGTTTGAGAAATTATCTTCAAGATTAATTAGCGAATTAAATATAAATCCAATCCGACATATTTTGAATACTTCTGGAATTAGCAATTTTCCAAATGCGCAATACAATATGGTGCGTTTAGGAATTGGTTTGTATGGAGTTTCAAACGATTCGGCAGAACAAAAATATCTGGAAAATGTCGGAACTTTAAAATCGATAATTTCTCAAGTTAGAACTATTCCTGCTGGCGACAGCGTTGGTTACGGAAGACGTTTTATGGCCGATAGAGAAACAAAAATTGCAACCATACCAATTGGTTACGCAGACGGAATTTCGAGATTATGGGGTAATGAAATTGGTTATGTAACGATTAAAAACCAGAAAGCTAAAATCGTAGGAAGTGTCTGCATGGATATGCTAATGGTTAACGTAAGCCATATCGATTGCAAAGAAGGCGATTCGGTGATTATTTTCGGCGAAAGCCCAACCGTTATAGAAATGGCTGTGGCGTTAAAAACCATTCCGTATGAGATTATGACGAGCATTTCGCAACGAGTGAAGCGCGTATTTTTTAGGTAGCGTTATTTTTAAACCATATAAGTTATCTAAGCTCATTTTAGATGAGTATTATTTCTTTTGTTGCTTAAATTATGCATTCCAGATTGCGCCAAGCTTATATTTCTAATTTGGCTTATATGGTTAAAAGAAAATAGATAATGGCTTTTTAAAGAAAAATGCGTATTTTCGATACTCGTTAATTATAAATATAAACAAGTCAGATATGGGATTTTTTTCAGAATTTAAGGCATTTGCAATGAAAGGCAATGTAGTTGACCTTGCTGTTGCTGTAATTATAGGAGCTGCTTTTGGTAAAATAGTAAGTTCATTTATTGAAGATGTAATTACACCGTTAGTATTAAAACCGGCTTTAGATGCAGCTCATTTGTCAAAGATAGAAGAACTAACCGCCTTTGGAGGTGTAAAATACGGTCTGTTTCTTTCGGCAGTAATTAATTTTATCATCGTAGCATTTGTTTTATTTCTTGTTATCAAAGGAATGAATAGCCTTAAAAAGAAAGAAGAACCAGCACCGAATCAGCCTGCAGCACCAACTCAAGAAGAATTGCTTACACAAATTAGAGATTTGTTAAAAAATAAAAACGTATAATACCGCTACACTAAGTCTAACTTAACCGCCTTCTAAAGAGGCGGTTTTTTTTAATAAATAGGAATAATTTAAAAATCAAATATAAACAAACATCAATAATTTTATGGCAAGCGGATTTATAATATTAAAAGATGGGCGATGTTTCGGTAGAAGATGGACTGGCTATGATGAAATTTTGAAAATTGTTATCAAAGAACTATTATAATCGAAAATGGAAGGGAATTGGCCGCTTGGTTGGAAACTCAAATTCCAGATTTAGATGATGAAAGCGGAGAGTGTGGTTGGGGGTTCTATAAAACAAGTACAGATGAATTTCTAAATAAGCATTTAGACTTAAGAAGTCTTACAATAGAGAACCAAAAATTGTTTGGAGATGCAATTGTAATTGGCAGAAGTAAATTATTAGATTTTGGAGAAGAATATTCGTGTTTAAATGTTGATTTTTTTGAAATTTTCTTTAATATGTATTTGCTGTCTGAAAAAGGAGAACCGCCTTTGGAATTTTCTGATTGGAGTATAATAAAGCCATGTAATGAAAAAACAGGACCTGGATGGGATTAAGAAAATAAGAGTTTTTTACAAAATGTTTATTTTGTAACAATTTGTTATTTTTTGTGAATCACCTTGTCAAGACTTTTATTATACTTATTTTTGCCATACAAATTAGATTAATTGATTATTTAAAAATATAAAAATGAGAATTGCAGTTGTAGGTGCTACCGGTATGGTTGGCGAAGTAATGCTTAAAGTTTTAGCGGAAAGAAATTTTCCTGTTACAGAATTAATTCCTGTTGCATCAGAAAGATCAGTAGGAAAAGAGATCGAGTATAAAGGAACTAAATATAAAGTAGTAGGTTTGCAGACAGCTGTTGATATGAAAGCAGATATCGCTGTGTTCTCTGCTGGAGGAGATACATCTTTGGAGTGGGCTCCAAAATTTGCTGCTGCTGGAACAACTGTAATCGACAACTCTTCTGCATGGAGAATGGATCCGACTAAAAAATTGGTGGTTCCAGAAATCAATGCTGATGTTTTGACTAAAGAAGATAAAATTATCGCAAACCCAAACTGTTCTACAATTCAAATGGTTTTGGCTTTGTCTCCATTACATAAAAAATACAACATCAAAAGAATCATTGTTTCTACTTACCAATCTATTACAGGAACTGGTGTAAAAGCAGTAAAACAGTTAGAAAATGAGTACGCAGGAGTTCAAGGAGATATGGCTTACAAATATCCTATCCACAGAAATGCGATTCCTCACTGTGACAGTTTTGAAGAAAACGGATACACTAAAGAAGAAATGAAATTAGTTCGCGAAACTCAAAAAATCTTAGGTGACAACACTATTAGAGTTACGGCTACTGCAGTTCGTGTGCCAGTTGTAGGCGGACATAGTGAAGCAGTAAACGTTGAGTTTACAAATGATTTTGATGTAAATGAAGTTCGCGAAATCTTACACAACACTGATGGAGTAGTGGTTCAAGATAATTTAGATACCTTTACTTACCCAATGCCATTGTATGCTGAAGGTAAAAATGATGTTTTTGTTGGAAGAATCCGTCGTGACGAAAGCCAGGAAAACACTTTAAACATGTGGATTGTTGCTGATAACTTAAGAAAAGGTGCTGCAACAAACACCATCCAAATTGCTGAATACTTAATTAAAGCAGGTTTGGTATAATCTCAGAGATTAAATAAAATTGTTATAAAGGAAAAACCGTAATCGCAGCAATGTGATTACGGTTTTTTCGTTTCAAAAACTTTTGGCTTGGTTCTTAAATAATTAAATTAGCAGTTAAAACTTATAATATGAATTTTGACAACTATAAGATAATTCCAAATTATAATACGAATAAAACTGACCTATTTACAGCCGACGAAGAAGAAATTCTGGCTTGCGAAAAGACATTTAACATAGTGTTTGATGAAGATTATAAAGAATACGTTCAACAATATGGAAGCGGTATTCTTGGAGGAACTTATGTGCGAATTTATCTTCCTGAGACGATTGTTTTAACTCTGGAAGAATGGAAAAAGCGTATAACCGAATATTGGTTTTGGGATGAAGGAAAAGAGGTTTTAACGAAAGATCAAGTTTTAAATTCAATCAGAATTGGAGATACTTTTGATGGAGATGAAATTATTCTTTTAAATAATCGATATTATATTTTACCACGATATAGTGAAATGATTTACAACACAGGTAATTCGCTTGAAGAAACTATTTCATGGTTATGTTCAGCAGGAATATTGACAGAAGCATTTTCTGAAAGAGAATTTGAGCCTTTTGATCCATCAGAATTTTTAAAAAGTAATTAAGATGAGAGATGAAAATCTTGCTTATATCGTAGATAATTATCTGGAATTTGAAGAAGTCAAAAGGCTTACAAGATTATCTGATGATGAGTTAAATAAGCTTATTGAAGAAAAGTTAATTCCATCACCTTCTTATGTAATTGATTCGGAAATAACGATTAGTTCTCCTTTAAATGATCAGCATACATTAACAATGTCCAGAAGATATTTTGCCAAAAATATTGTAGATCTGATTAAGAAAAATAGTGCAGAGAGTTATGAAAAATTAAAGCATGAATTTAAACAGAATTTATTATCTAGTTTAAATAATCATGAGAATAAAGCATTTGCTTATGGAAATGTTTTTGATGAAAAAGACCAGATAATTAGTGAAAAGGCTGATAAAGCATTAGAAGAAGAGTGGGATTATTTCTGTAAAGGCGTTTACGGAATTTGTACTTTGAATAATGATGAAAATGCTATTATTGAAAAAGAAATCGCTATTAAACGCATTTTAGATTTTATAGCCAATAAATCATCTTCGCAGACAAAAGAAGAAGAAAATTATCTGAAAGAACTGAATGAGGAACTGAATAAATCGACAAGTCTTTTTGCTCCCTATCAGCGAGAATTGAGCAGTAGGGGGAAATATTTAGATAAGTTATTAAGAGAGTTTTCTTTAGATGATCTAATCAAGAAGTATTAAAAACAAAAAAGCGAGAATCATAAATTCTCACTTTTGTATTTTTTAGTATTCTGGCGCTAATTCTAACTCCAAACCTTCCAAATCTTCAGTAATTGGAATCTGACAGCCTAAACGGCTATTAGATTTAACATAAAATGCTTCCGAAAGCATGGCTTCCTCATCGTCACCCATTTCTGGTAATGCAACATCATTTAGAACATAACACTGACAAGAAGCGCACATGGCCATTCCTCCGCAGGTTCCTTCAACAGGAAGTTCGTATGCTTTGCATAACTCCATTATATTCATTGCCATATCAGTTGGAGCCTGTAATTCGTGTATAACTCCTTCTCGATCTTTAATTTTTATTAATACATCCATTTTTAATTATTGGAATTTTGTGGCAGGATTTTATAACGTGAAAAAATCCTTATTTAAAATTAACTTTTTTCTTTTAAGCTAAAGGCATACTCTTTTCGGTTGCCTTCTTTTTGGCGCATTTTTACACCAATAATATTGCCCCCTTTTTCTAGTATTGTAACCAAAGCTATTACAGAATAATAATCTTTATCAGACTGAAAAATTAGGGTTCCCTCATAATTCGAATTTAAAATTCCCTGTTTGTCGGTTTGAGAACTAATTTTTCTTGGATGAGAAAATTCCGCAGAACTGTAAGTGGCCTTGTTGGAAAATTTTGCTTTTCCTTCGCAAAAATCATATAGAAGATCATAGTTGCCAATTCTAAGACTTCCTTCTTCACTGCTTGCTGTGGTAGAGAAAATTATTTGACCAGCATACTGAAAGTCTGACCATTCTTCAGATTCATTTACCCACGCTTTATCTGCGAAGAGTGTTTGGTTTTGTTGGCCGTAATTTTTTGCGGCAAAAAACAATAATAAAAAAAGAGCGTAATGTTTTTTCATAAGTTTAAGATTGAGGGTTATGTCACAAATTTAAGTTAAAAATGTAACAATTCCTTAATTAAAACTCTTAAAACTTTGAGTTCTTTTTTGATAATGTCGTAAAAACTGCATTTCTTTTAAGACTGTTATTGAATAATTCCTAATCAAAATCCTTTAAGGATTATTATTCTTGTTAATATTCAAACTTACAATCTCTTCGAAAAGAGGCAATTTGTTACATTATATTTACCACAGTTTCAATTTGTGGTGCATATTTTTTTATAGTTGTTTCTACACCTGCTTTTAGCGTCATCTGATTAACACTACAGCTAATGCAAGCTCCTTCCAAACGAACTTTTACATGTTTGTCATCTTCAATAGAGATCAATGAAATATCTCCACCGTCAGATTTTAAGAATGGTCTTATCTCGTCTAAGGCCAATAAAACATTGCTTGTTAATTCTTCTGTTGTCATAATATTTAAATGTGTCAATTATGAAAATGTGCCAATTAGAAAATTTTAATCATTATCTAATTGGCAAATTATCTCATTATTTAATTTTTCTTAACTGCAGAACAGCCTGCCATTGTTGTAATCTTGATTGCTTCTGTTGCCGGTAAGCTTTCGTTTCTGTTTACTGTCTCCTGTACTACATTTCTAGTAATTTCTTCAAAAACTTTTTCTATTGGCGATGCTGTTTGTAAAGCTGCTGGGCGACCGTAATCTCCTGCTTCACGAATAGACTGTACAATTGGAACTTCTCCTAAAAATGGAACATCTAAATCTTCGGCAAGGTTTTTAGCACCTTCTTGTCCAAAGATATAATATTTATTTTCTGGCAATTCTTCTGGTGTAAAATAAGCCATGTTTTCAATAATTCCTAAAACAGGAACATTGATATTGTCTTGCATAAACATTGCCACTCCTTTTTTAGCATCTGCAAGTGCAACTGCTTGTGGAGTACTTACTACAACAGCACCCGTAATTGGAAGCGACTGCATGATAGAAAGGTGGATATCTCCAGTTCCAGGAGGCAAGTCAAGAAGCATGAAATCTAATTCTCCCCAATCTGCGTCAAAAATCATTTGGTTTAATGCTTTAGCAGCCATTGGTCCTCTCCAGATTACAGCTTGGCTTGGAGCTGTAAAAAATCCGATTGAAAGCATTTTGATTTCATAGCTTTCAATAGGTTTCATTTTTGATTTTCCGTCAACTGTAATAGAAACAGGTTTTTCGTTCTCAACATCAAACATAATTGGCATAGATGGTCCGTAGATATCAGCATCCAAAACACCAACTTTAAAGCCCATTTTTGCAAGCGTTACAGCCAAATTTGCCGTTACAGTAGATTTTCCTACTCCTCCTTTACCAGAAGCAACTGCAATAATATTTTTGATTCCAGGAATTGCACGCCCTTTAATTTCAGGTTTCTCTGGAGTTTCTACTTTAATATTTACTTTTACTTTCGCATCAGGAGATATTAAATCATGAATAGTTTTTTTAATATCGTCTTCCGCTCTTTTTTTGATATGCATAGCAGGCGTATGCAATACAAGGTCTACAACAGCTTCATCTCCAAATGTAATAACATTGGTTACAGCGCCGCTTTCCACCATATTTTTTCCTTCTCCAGCAATAGTGATTGTCTCTAAAGCTTTTAGAATTTCTTTTCTATCTAGTTTCATTGTAATGGGCTATTTTTTTATTCTAAGAAAACAGTCTTATAAGATTATATTTATTTAAACTGTTTCAGGGTGCAAAGATAACAGATTAAGTTCGGAAATTAAGCGTTTTTGAATTGTAATTATTGATATTGAGATTATTCAAAATTATGCAACATTAAATTTTGATGAAAATAAGAATTAAGAACGATCGGACTTTTGGATTGCGAGAGAAAAGTTTTTTCGATTCAAACAAATGTTTTTTATGTAAGTTTTCTTTTAATTAAATAAAAATTCTCACAAAACTTCGTTATATTTGATAGCCCAAATCGATGATTCTCAAGACATGAAAAAAATATGTGAAAACTAAGTTTTTTTGAAGTATTTATTGGGTTTTCGGTATTTTTTTTAAAGTTATTTATTCAATTTAAACTTTAAAAATATGCGAAATTTTACTTTTTCATTGATTATTGCCGCAGTCAGTTTTTTTGCTTTTTCATTTAATTCTACTACCAAAAACAGAGCTGATTTTACAAATCGGAAAGCGGTTTCAATTATCACTATTGATGCTACTTCGATTAATGCATTCTTTAAAAAATATCCCAAACTTAAAAAGTATCAGAAAGATGTTGAGGATATCTACAAAGCCAAACAATACAAATCTATTTGGTATGATGACAAAAGCATAACCGAATTTGGAGCGCTTTTATATCAAAAAGTAAATGTGCTAAAAGATCAGGGAATCGAGGCTACAATGCCTTATAAGGATGTAATTGACCAAGCTTTTAACGAAAGCGATAATATCGAGCCTCCGCAAATTGATACAGAATTATTGCTTACAAACATGTATGTGTTTTATGCCAGTAACGTTTACTCTGGAGTAGATCCAGCAACGTTAAAAAAAATAGGCTGGTTTCTTCCAGCAAAAAATATTTCTTACGCTCGAATTTTAGACTCTCTTATTGTTGATTCTGATCGATTAAATGAAGATGATTATTTGTTATTCTCACAATATTATAAACTTCAGGATGCTTTAAAGAAATACAGAAAGATAGAAAAAGATGGTCTTTGGCAGAAAATCACGATTGATAGCGCTACTTACAAGGATATGAGACCAGATACTACTGCACCAGCGATAAAACAAATAAGACAAAGGCTCTATGTGCTTGGCGATCTCAAGCAAGATTCTAAAAGTGATTTTTATGATAGAGAGTTGATGGATGGTGTTATGAATTACAAAAAAAGACACGGTTTGACGCTCAATTATATTATTAATAGAGATCATATTAAGCAGTTTAATGAACCGATTAGTAAAAGAATCAAAACCATTATGCTAAATATGGAACGATGCAGATGGATTCCGACCAAATTGGCACGAGCAGAAGAATATGTAATGGTTAATATTCCGTCTTTCAGAATGTTCTATGTTAAAGACGGCAAGTATGATTTGGTGTCGGATATTTTTGTAGGCAATAGGCTTAGCGAAACCGTCATATTCAGCGGTAATATGGACCGTATTGTTTTTAGCCCTTATTGGTATGTTCCGAACAGTATTATTCAGAATGAGCTCAAACTCCAAATTGCCAGTAATAAAAATTATCTTGCCGAACATAATATGGAATGGAATGGAGGGAAAGTAAGACAAAAACCAGGACCTAAAAATTCGCTAGGATTAGTGAAATTTATGTTTCCAAATCCAAATGACATTTACATGCATGACACACCTGCTAAAAGTTTGTTCCAGTTTGAAAATCGTACATTCAGTCATGGCTGCATCAATGTAAAAGAAGCAAAACAATTGGCTTTGCATATTTTAAAAGATGATCCAGATTGGCCAGTTGATAAAATTGAAAAAGCCATGAGCGGCGAAAAAGAAACTACTTGCATGCTTAAACGTAAAATTCCGGTTTACATAGGGTATTTTACGGCTTGGGTTCAGGACAATGGAGAGATAAATTTCTTTCCAGATGTGTATAGCCGCGATGAGAGTTTAGATAAATTGCTTTATTCGGATGCTGTAACGATGAAAGATTAAAAACAAAAGCCCGACGGATTTTACTGAAATCTGTCGGGCTTCTTTAAAAAAAATGGTCTACAAGCTTATTCGTATTTTAGATATTTTAATACATCTATTTTGGTAACCTGAAACGCTTTTGTTAAAACAATAATTAAAGTTAAAATCAAAAGAGAAATCAGGGCAATTACAAAAGGAACGGATGATATTCCGATTCTAAAAGCGAAATCTTCGAGCCATTTCTGTAATAATATATAAGCAGGAACAATTCCGATTCCAAATCCTATTAAACAGAAAACAATATACTGTTTCGACAATTCTTTTAAGAGTATATCTGTTTCAGCTCCTAAAGTTTTTCGAATGGCGATTTCTTTCAATCTTCTCTCCATCGAAAATGATGCCAAAGCAAACAATCCAAACACAGCAATTACAATTACGACTAGATTTAAGATGAAAAATAGGTTTTTTTGCTTTACTTGTTCTTCATAAGTTCGCGCAAATCCTTTGTTAACAAATTCGTAGTCAAAAGGATAGTCAGGGTTTACATTTTTCTCCCAGTATAATTTCAATTTTTCTAACGTTTCTGTTAAATTATTTGGAGAGACCTTTACAAGGACAGTTCCAAAGTTATTCCACTTTAAAGTTTTAAGATTTATAAAAACCATTGGAGGCACTTTATTCTGTAATCCCGTTAGGTTAAAATCTTTTACAACCCCGACAATTTTAAATTTTAAATTATCTCCTCCGTTGCTCCAACCAGAAGTTATAATAGTATTAACTGGATTTTTTAGATTTAATTCTTTAACCAGTGTCTCATTCATTAACATACTGCTAATAGTATCTGATGCAAATTCAGGAGATAAATCGCGTCCTTGAGCCATTTTTATGTTCATCATGTCTAAGAAACCAAAATCCATTTCGATGTTTTTTGGCTGTACAAAAATCCCATTATGTTTAAATCCTGAACTAGAACCGCTTGAACTTCCAAACGCTCCTGCAAAAACAGTAACATCAACGACACCTGGAATCTTTTTCATTTCTTGTTTTTGTACCAGATATTGATCTGTTCTTCTAATTCTGTCTGGAGTATTATAACGAATCGAAAGAACCTGATCTCCGCTAAAGCCCAGATCTTTATTCATCATATAATCAACCTGCGAGTTCACAATTAAGGCGCCGATGATAAAAAATGCAGCAATTCCGAACTGAAAAATAAGCATCGAATTTCGAATCCAGATTCCGCTTTTGCTTCTCGAAAAATTACCTTTTAATACTTTTAAAGTCTCAAAGTTTGAAATATAAATGGCCGGGAATATACCTGCAAGAACAATTACTAATCCAAAAATGAAAATGAGTTGCAGGTAAAATTCGCTACCATTCAAAGTCAAAGTTTTTCTTAAAAAAGAATTATAATAAGGCAATGAAAGTTCGACAATGGCAAGAGCAAATAAAATAGCCAGCGTTACAATTATAGCTGTTTCAAAAATAAATTGAGTTATAATCTGTTTTTTTGAAGCGCCTACAATTTTACGTACTCCAACTTCTTTTGCACGCTTTATTGCAGATGCTGTTGCCAGATTGATATAGTTAACCAGCGATAAAACCAGAATCAAAATGGATAAACCAGCCATGATGTAAAGCAGTTTTAAATTACCAACACCTTCTGGGTAATTTTGTCCCGCAGAACTTTTGGTTCCATGCAGACGAGAAGTTTTTAATTGGTCTAATATGACTTTTATTTCTCCATTCTCTTTGACATATTGAGCCACAGTCATTCCACTTTCTTTGGCATCTTTTACAGTTCTGTTTACAAAATAGACATTTTGCATTTTCTTTAAAACAGCATCAATATTGGCATCTTTTTTTGTTCTAATCAATAAGCCGTAATTAAAATTTCCCCAGCTGTTTTCGTCGCCTTCCCTTTTTACTCCGTTAAAAACAAAAGAAGGCTGAATAGATGAAGGCTTAATAATTCTATAAACCGATTTTATAGTATAATTTTTTCCTCCAAAAACAATAGATTTACCAATTGGATCCTCATTTTTAAAAAATAATTGCGCCTGTTCTTCAGAAATAGCGACACTATTTTTTTCTTTCAGAATATTAGTTTTTGCTCCTTTTATAATATCAAAAGGAAAAAAATCGAAGAAATTTTCGTCAGTGGTGGTTATGTTTTTAACCACTACTTTTTGATTCTCGTATTTGATAAGATCTTCGTCGTACCAAGTGTTAAAGAAGCATATTTTTTCGATTTCTGGAATTGTAGCTTTGCAAGTTTCTCCAAACGGAATCGAATTCGATCCCCAAGTGTCCCCATTGCTAAGCCTGTTCAAAACCATGTAAGTATTGTCTTTTCCAGGATTCCATTGATCGTAAGCATGTTCGTTATTCCAGTACAGAATGGCAAAAATGACCGCAGAAATTCCGATGCTTAATCCTAGAACATTTAAAAACGAAAACAGTTTGCTTTGCTTTAAATGATATATAAATATTTTAAACCAGTTAAAAATCATTTTGATGTATATTTTTTATAGTTGATATGGCAGTTTTTGAAACCTTTTCAGGCTTTAGATCATTGTAAAAATCTTGCAGACTAATTCTACCAGAACTACGAATGCTGTGACAATAATTTTAATCATCAGTTTGTTATTTAGCGTCCATAAAAACATCAACATTTCGTTGATTTAATTTCTCAGAAAATATAACTCCATCTTTCATGTGAATGGTTCTTTGCGAAAAAGAAGCATCATAATCAGAGTGGGTAACCATCAAAATAGTAGCGCCTTTAGCATGTAAATCGGTTAAAAGTTCCATTACTTCATTACCGTTTTTACTATCTAAGTTTCCTGTTGGCTCATCGGCCAAAATAATCTTCGGGTCATTTACCAAAGCTCTTGCAACGGCAACTCTCTGCTGCTGACCTCCAGAAAGCTGTTGCGGAAAATGTCTCAATCGATGCGAAATATTTAGTTTCTCAGCAATCGCTTCAATCTTTTGCTTTCTTTCAGAAGCTTTTACATTGTTGTAAAGCAAAGGCAATTCGATATTGTCATAAACAGAAAGCTCATCGATTAGATTGAAATTCTGAAAAATGAAACCAATATTTTCTTTTCTAACTTTCGCTCTTCCTTTTTCTTTTAAGCCAATCATTTCCTGATCTAGCAACTTATAGCTTCCGCCATCTGCACTGTCCAAAAGACCGATAATATTCAGTAAAGTTGATTTTCCACAGCCAGAAGGCCCCATAATAGTTAAAAAATCTCCTTTTTTTATTTCTAAATTGATTCCACTCAAAGCAGCAGTTTCTATTTCTTCTGTTCTAAAAACTTTGGTTAAATTCTGAATTGTGATCATAATTTTTTAAGGTTTTGAAATGTTATTAAATACGTTTTTTGATTGATGATTGAAATGATGATTGTTGTTTATTGTTTTTGGTTTATTGTTTTGATATTTATTCTAAAGAAAGCTCTTCAATATCTTTATAATCGGTATAAGAAGAAGTAACCACAGATTCGCCTTCTTTTAAACCTTCTAGAACTTCATAATAAGAAGGATTTTCGCGTCCTAACTTGATATTTCTTCTTACTGCTTTGTTTCCATTCACTACAAAAATCCATTTTCCTGCAGCTTCTTGGTTAAAAGCGCCTCTCGGAATTACCAGTGTTTTATTTTTTTCAGATAAAATCAATTTTACGCCAAAGCTAAGTCCGTCTTGAAGAACAATATTTTCCTTAGATGAAAAAGCCAATTCTACAGTAAAACGTCCGCCTTTAACTTCAGGAATTACTTTAGTCACCATAACTTCAAGAGTTGCGCCTTTAAATTCTACTTGTCCTTTTAAACCTTCTCTAATTTTTTCTAGATAAAATTCATCAACTTCGGCAGCCAATTTGTAGCCTTTCTTAGAGTCGATTTTTCCGATGCTGTGACCTGCCTGAAAAGTCTGTCCCAAAACAGCTTCAAAAGAAGTTAATCGCCCTGTTTCTGGAGCTGTAATTAAAAAGTTTTTTTTATTATTTCTAAGAATATCCAAACTCTTTTCCATCGTCTGGATTGAACGGTTTATCTGCGAAATCTGAACCTGATTGCTTTGTTTTTCTTTTTGAATGCTCTGCTGAATTGTTCTTTTGCGCTCTTCCTGAAAACGAAGACTTTCTTTAAAAGTATTCCAGTCATTTTTAGAAATTACATCTTTTTCGTAAAGCTTCGCATTCATGTCGTACAGCCTTTTGGCGTCGTTATAATCGTGTTCAATCAGAACTAGATCTTTGTTTAAGTTCAATTCTTGATTTCTGATGTTTAGTTTTCCTGTATTTAAATTGTTGATTTGCTCGATAATAGCCGTTTCCTGAGTCAGATAATTCAGTTCTGTATTCGGATTGTACAAACGTGCCAGCGACTGTCCTTTGGTAACCATAGCACCGTTTTCTACAAAAATCTCTTTTACAGAACCGCCTTCAGTTACATTTACCAACATCATATTCAAAGGTTCTACTTTTGCCTGAAAAACGACAAAATCTTCGAAAAACGCTTTTTCTGCTTTTTGAATTACCAATTCATCTGTTTTTACGTTTAAGGTTCTTTTGGTGTTAAAAGCAAAAATCGTGATGGTAAGCAAAACTAAAAAAACAGCAATTGCTATTGCGAGATATCTAAATTTTTTATTTTTACGAGGAATTATCGTGTCCATTTTTTTAATTATTTTACTGATAGTCAATAGGTAAATACTGTGCCATAAAATTTATTATTTGTAAGGCATTGATTTTAAAGAGACTTTAAAAACCGTCTCAGAAAAGTAGTGTCCGATAATGAACAGTTGACCGTTCGGAAGCGGACAGAAAAAACACCACATGAGAAAAAAACTAGCCCAAATATTAGTTGTTGACGATCAGGAAGAAATTCTTTTTTCTGCTAAAATGATTCTTAAGAAACATTTTGAAACGATTTTTACCACTAATAGTCCAAAAAAAATCATTTCAATCTTAAGCGAAAATGACATCAACGTAGTTTTGCTGGATATGAATTACCGAATTGGTTTTGAAGACGGGCGCGAAGGAATTCATTGGCTAAAAGAAATAAAAACGCTTTCGCCAAACACAATTGTAATCTTAATGACGGCTTTTGGTAAAATCGAAACTGCTGTAGAAGGCATTAAAATAGGCGCTTTTGATTATGTTTTAAAACCTTGGAATAACGAAAAACTGCTTGAAATCATTGATAAAGCGGTTACCGAAAGCAGAAAAAACAATAAAAAAACAGTTGATAAATTAGAAAAAACAGAAAAGAAATATTTCGTCGGAACTTCGGCCAAAATAAAACAAGCTTATGCTATTGCAGAAAAAGTAGCCCGAACCGATGCCAATGTTTTGATTTTGGGCGAAAACGGAACTGGAAAGTATGTCTTTGCCGAATATATTCATCAGCATTCTGAAAGAAAAAATCAGCCTTTTGTACATGTAGATTTAGGTTCGTTGAGCGATAATTTGTTCGAAAGCGAACTTTTTGGTTATGCTAAAGGCGCTTTTACTGATGCTAAAATAGATACTGCCGGAAGATTTGAAACAGCACAAAACGGCACTATTTTCTTAGACGAAATAGGGAATATTCCGCTTCATCTTCAAGCCAAATTACTCCATGTCTTGCAGACTAAAACAGTAACGCGTTTGGGAGAAAGTAAACCAAGACCGCTGAATGTTCGCGTTGTTGCGGCGACAAACAGCGATATTAAAACAGAAGTAAAAAATAAAACGTTTCGTGAAGATTTACTTTATAGAATCAATACAATGGAAATTAATCTTCCATCTTTACGCGAAAGAAAAGACGATATTGTACCGATGGCGAACTTTATTTTAGAACAGATTGCTGAAAAATACAATCAGCAAGATTTAAAATTTGAAGATAATGCGGCTTCTTATTTAGAAAAATATCCGTGGAAAGGAAATGTCCGCGAAATGGAAAACAAAATCGAACGCGCTCTGATTCTCGCTGAAAATAATACCATTTCAGTATTAGATTTAGATATTTTAGATTTTGAAGAAATTCAAGAAAATGATGAAAATCCGTTGTCTGAAATGGAAAAAGGTGCAATCGAAAAAGCATTGTTCAAACATAACGGAAATATCAGTAAAACTGCCGAAGAATTAGGTTTGTCGCGCGCGGCCTTATATAGAAGAATTGAAAAATACGATTTGAAGAATACTTAAACATAGTATGATTTTACCGCAAAGCACGCAAAGTATTTTTCTAGCAAGGTTTATAATTCCTTTATTAAGTTCGCAAAGCTATCTGGCGACCTTAGCGTAAATCCTTGCGGTCTTTGCGGTTAAATTTTAAGTTAAAAAAATAACATGAAGAATTGGAAATTTTATAATGCATTGTTTATAAGAGTTGTGTTTGTAATGGCACTATTTCTCTGCAGTGCTTTGTTGTTTTATAAAGGGTTTCAATTCAACGGGATTCTAGTCGGAACTTTTGTTTTGATATTTCTGTTCGAAATGTATTTTTTTGTCAAAAATCAATTGATGTTTTATGATAAAACGATTAATTCCATTTTGCACGACGACTTTTCTGCCCATTTTCCAGAAGAGCATAAAAAAGACAATTTTAATAGTTTGTATCTTTTATACGATACTTTAAAGGTTCAGAAACAAGAGCAGATTTCCAAAGAATTAATCTATCGTTCGATTTTGAACAGTATCGATACTGCCGCTCTCATTTTAGAAAAAGAAGAAGACAGCTGGTCGATTTTCATTATGAACGATTGTTTTTCGAATCTGTTTAAAGTACCGAAAGTAAGCCATTGGAAATATCTACAAAATTATCTTCCGGGACTTTGCAATGAAATCGAAAACGTAGATTTTAGCGAACTTAAAACGGCAATTTCGATTAAAATAGAAGATCAGGATTTGCAGACTTTTATGTTACAGACTTCTCGCACGCAAACCTATAACAAAGAATATTTTATTATTTTATTGGATAGTATTCAGCGTGTTATTGAGAAAAAAGAAAAAGAAGCTTGGATTAATTTAATGAAGATTATTTCGCATGAATTAATGAATTCTCTAACGCCGATTCGTGCGCTTTCGCAGAATTTACTTCATATTGTAGATCAAGATGAATTGGAAGAAGATGATTTTGAAGACATTAAAAGCAGTATTTCGACGATCATAAACAGAAGTGATCATTTGCAGTTTTTTGTCGAAAATTACCGCAAATTGGCCATGCTTCCGACTCCCAATAAGCAAATGACGCCTATAAATGCTTTGTTTGAAGATTGCTTGCGCATAATGAGTCCGATTTTGAAGGAGGAAGGAATTGAATTAATAAATGAAGTTCATAGTTCGCGCTCGATTCTGATTGATAAAAATCAGATGGAGCAGGTAATTATCAATTTGATTACCAATAGTATTCACGCTTTAAAAGAAAAAGAAGAAAAGAAACTGATTATTTCCAGCTATACCGAAAACAACCGCTTTTTTATCGTGATTTCAGACAATGGAAAAGGTGTAGATGCAGAAATTAGAGACAAAGTTTTCCTTCCATTTTTCACCACAAGAAAAGACGGCGCCGGAATTGGATTAACGCTTTCTAAAAATATCATCGAAGCGCACGGAGGCTATTTAAGCTATCAAACCGACGAAGATCAAACTAGTTTTGTGATATGCTTGATTTAAAAAATGAACCATATAAGTGATATGAGTTCATTTAAAGTTTTGCTTTGTCATTTAATCTCGCAAAGACGCTAAGTCGCAAAGTTTATTTTAAATTTTCTTAGCGCCTTTGCGAGAGATATAAACACAATGTTAAAATAAACTTATATCACTTATATGGTTCAAAAAAAATCACCCCTGAATTTCTGGTTTCCAAAAGTGTTTTTCAAAATCGACAATCTGATTATTGACCACTTTAATGCCTTCATTTTCTAAAAGTTGCTGCATTAAATTCGTTCCGTCAAAATGGTGTTTTCCTGTCAAAAGTCCTTTTTGGTTGACTACTCTATGTGCGGGAACATCATCCATATTATGGCAAGCGTTCATTGCCCAGCCTACCATTCTTGCAGAGCGAGCTGTGCCTAAGGCTTTTGCGATAGCACCATAAGAAGTTACTTTTCCAAACGGAATTTGTCTGGCGATTACATAAACTCTTTCGAAAAAATTCTCTTCAGCCATAATTATTTTGCCACAGATTATTTGGATTAAAAGGATTTTAAAATTACTATTTATCTGCTAAATCTGGGAAATCTGCGTGAAAATTTAATCGCCAAAAAAAGAAGGAATCATTTTAATCCTTTTAATCTGTGGCTTAAATTTTATTCGAAGTAATAATTCAAGATATTAAAAAGCGTTGCAATGGCAACTAATCCGGTAATGGTTCCGATAATAGCATTCATGTTACGCATAAAGTAATCGGTTTTCTTTTCTATTCTACCAAAGAAAGCAATATAGCTGTATAAAATGATAAAAGCTCCAAGAACAGAACCCGATACAAAAGTCAAAATAATCGCGTTTTCGAATACAAAAAGATGATACGAGGCCAACGTCACGCTGACAACAACATAGTACGGAATAGGAAAGAAATTCAGTCCAGAAAGTAGCATTCCGAGAAAGAAACGACTTTTTTTACTGCTCTTTTTGATCTTTGTTTTTTTCTTGGCTATTGGTTCTTTTGCAAAAAAGAAAAAGTAAATAGTTAAGATTGCAAAAATGACAAAACCAGCTTCACGCAAAAGTATGACAACGTCTGGGCGATTATCTATAACGCGTGCAAATAACACTGCCACATACGCCTGAAAAAAAAGAACTAAAACAGCACCGATTACAAACCAAATAGCATTCTTTCTCCCTTCTTTCATTTTTATTTTGGCAGCTGTCATATTAAGCAATCCCGGTGGAATTGTTCCAATGGCAGCGGCAATAAAACCTGAAAGTAATGGAGTAAGGTAGGTCATTTAGTAATTAAATCGGTTAGATAAAGGTTTCAAAATTAAAGCTAGTCTTTAATTTTGAAACGAATATACGTAATTGCCTTGTTAATTTCTAAATATTGTTTTTCATAAAAAGTTTGGATCGAAGTTACCACTTCAGGGCTTCCCTCGTTTTTGTAAACATTATGGTTAGCATAAAGAACCTCGTGGCCTTCTCCGTGAAGTAATCCAAGCGTATAACCGTGCATGAATTCACTATCGGTTTTAAGATTTACCACTCCGTCTTTTTTCAGGATTTTTTTGTACAATTGCAGGAACTCAGAATTGGTCATTCTGTGTTTCGTTCTCTTGTATTTGATTTGTGGATCTGGAAAAGTAATCCAGATTTCGTCTACTTCGCCTTCAGCAAAAATATGATTAATCAGCTCGATTTGAGTACGTACGAAAGCCACATTATGAAGACCATTTTCTACAGCGGTTTTGGCACCTCTCCAGAAACGTGCTCCTTTAATATCGATTCCGATAAAATTTTTGTCTGGGTATTTCTCTGCTAATCCAACAGAATATTCTCCTTTTCCGCACCCTAATTCTAAAACTAATGGATTATCATTTTTAAAGAAATCAGAATTCCATTTCCCTCTTAAAGGCATTAAATTACCTACAACTTCTTCTCTGGTTGGCTGAAAAACGTTTTCAAATGTTTCGTTTTCTCTGAATCTTTTTAGTTTATTTTTACTTCCCACTTTTACAAAAATTTTCCGCAAAATTAAGGAATATAAACGAATGAAAATAGCGGAATTAGGTTTAAAAGTTCTTTCGCCACTAATTCACGAATTATTCTTAGTTTATTTTTTGCCACAGATTACACAGATTAAAATGGATTTTTAACTGGACGTAATTTTTTTGCCACGAATTGCACGAATTTTCACGAATTTTTTATTCTGTTTTTGTTTAGCTCAAACATATAATCAGCAAGCTGATTAAAAAAATTTGTGGAAATTCGTGCAATTCGTGGCAAACTAAAAATTAACCGTAATGTGGTTCTGTTATTGGTTGTGCTTTTGGATCAAGAGATTCATCGTGTTGCGATAAATCTAGTCCGATGTGTTCTGATTCTTCTGAAACTCTTAGTGGAATAATGAAGTTGGTTACTTTAAACAAGAAATAAGCTCCGAAGAAAGTAAAGATCGAAACCAAAACCAATGCCATCATGTGGTGTCCGAAAACATTCCATCCACCGTGAAGCAAACTTGCGTTTTCTCCGTGAGCAAAAACAGCTGTTAAGATCATTCCCATGATTCCACCAACACCGTGGCAAGCAAAAACGTCAAGCGTATCGTCGAATCTTTTAGAATATTTGCAGTTTACAGCCGTATTAGAAACCAAAGCTGTGATGAAACCGAAAAACATACTTTCTGGAACGGAAACAAATCCTGCGGCAGGCGTAATAGCTACTAAACCAACAACCGCCCCGATACAAGCCCCAAGAGCCGAAACTTTTCTTCCGTTCATTCGGTCAAAGAAAATCCAAGTTAGCATCGCTGCAGCAGATGAAGTCGTAGTTGTAGCAAAAGCCATAGCAGCAGTTCCGTTGGCAGCAAGAGCAGATCCAGCGTTGAATCCGAACCATCCAAACCAAAGCATTCCAGTTCCTAATAATACAAACGGAATATTGGTCGGAATATGCTGGCTGTTTTTTCTTTTTCCTAAAACAATAACTCCAGCTAGAGCTGCAAAACCAGAACTCATGTGCACTACAGTTCCTCCGGCGAAATCTTTAACACCAAAATAACTTCCTAAAACGCCCGTAGGATACCAAACCGCGTGACATAAAGGAGCATAAATAAATATGGTAAATAAACTGATGAATACTAAATAAGAAATAAAACGAACGCGTTCTGCAAACGAACCTGTAATAATCGCAGGGCAGATAATCGCAAATTTCATTTGAAACAAAGCAAAAAGCATAAACGGAATCGTATTTGCCAATTGTTTATGAGGCAAGACGCCCACATAATCCATAAAAGCAAAAGTAGTTGGGTTTCCGAAAAAGCTGTAAAAATGATCTCCAGAACCAAATCCGACTGGTTCTCCAAAGGCTAAGCTAAATGCCACCACAACCCATAAAAGCGTTACAACACCCAAACAGATAAAACTTTGAAGCATGGTCGAAATGACATTTTTCTTTCCTACCATTCCGCCGTAAAAGAAAGACAATCCTGGTGTCATGATCAAAACCAGACAGCTTGAAGTAAGCATCCAGGCAACATCGGCAGGAACGATATGATCTAAAGTTCCAAATTCTGATAAAACATAATTATTTTCTGTAACTGTCGGCCAAAATGCACCTATCGTACATACGACGCTTATCATAATAAAGGAAATAATCCAGCGTTTTTCTATTTTCATTTTTAAAATACTTTGTTTAACCCTATTTTTTTTGGGGTCAAAGTTAGAAAAAAATAAATATTCTCGTTTTAAAGGCTATTAAAATAGAGGTTCGGCTTTTATTTTGATCGATTTTGTAAAATACAGCTTCTTTTTTTGACAGTATCTTATTCTAAAGTTACAAAAAAGCATTGTTTTTGACGAATTAATTAAAATTAGTCTATCAACAATGCTTTTAAAGCGCTCAAAAAGTTATGTTTATAATAAGAAAAGTCGAAAATGTTTTATTTTTTCTGAAGTTTTGCAATCAAAGCATCTTCAATTGGCGCTTTTATCTTAGTTACAGCGTCAACTTCGTCATTCGGAACCGTCATTGATAAAACATAATGCTGAATTTTCCATTCGTTACCCACTTTAAACAAAACTCCAGAACCACGGCAGATTTTCATTTGCGTGTCTAGCAATTCGTCAAACCAAGCAATTTTTCCGCTTTTGTCAAAAAAGATATGGCGTTCTAAGGCTTTAAAATTCCATGTCGTTCCTTTGTCAAAAAAAGGTTTTGCCCAAACAGCGAATTCTTTTTTAGTCCAATTTTCGGTAGCATCTGTGCCAATATAAATAGCATCTGAATTTAATACGCTGAAGTAAGCATCAAATTTAACCTCAGCGGCAGCTTTATGCCAAGCATCTAAGGTCTGATTGATTTTGTTTTTGTCGGTTTGTGCATTCGCGAAAGCGGTAATAAATAGAAGGAGTAAAGCAATTTTTTTCATGAGATATAAATTTAAAGTTTAAAGATATTATTTTTTTTAAACCATATAAGTAATGTAAGTCAATTAAAGGATTGGTTATTGCCACGAAGTCGCCAAGACGCTAATTTTTTTTGCACGCAATATTTTTTAAACCAATGGAAGTCAATTAAAGCCGATAGTTGTTTCTCGCAAAGTCGCCGAGTCGCTAAGTTTTTGTTTCACGCAGATTCGAAAGATTTTAGCAGATATAGTAAAAGATTATTTAATAAAATAATAATCTGCGGTATCTGCATTAATCATTTTAAAATCTGCGTGAAACATAAAAAATCTGCTCGATCTGCGGGAGAAAGAAATCACATTTTGCAACATTTAAAATTCATTAACAAATAACTTTAAATGAACTTACATTACTTATAGGATTTAAATTCAAAAAACAAGTATATTTGATTGATCTTAAATAATACCCCAATGAATGCAAAAATACTTCTAAGCTCGCTAGCAGTTACTTCTTTACTTTTTATTTCCTGCAAAAAAGAATTGGAACCGCAGGAAAGTACAGCAACATCTGAATTAGTAAGGTTAGGACTTGCAAAAGATACAACTAAAGCTGCTGCGCCAGTGGTGCAAAATCCTGCAGCAAATCCAAATACCGTTTTAAGTGACACCAAAGGAATTAATCCAGCGCACGGACAGCCGGGCCATCGTTGCGATATTGCGGTTGGAGCACCTTTAAATTCGGCACCGCCACAGCAAGGTCAGGCTGCGACACAAACAGGGCAAACGGTAAAAGTTGGCCAGCCTCAAGTGGTGACTACTACAACAGTTCCTGCTAAAACGCCAAAAGGAATGAACCCGCCACATGGACAGCCAGGACACAGATGTGATATTCCGGTTGGAGCGCCTTTAAATTCGCCTCCAGCAAAAAATACAACAACAACCACAAATACAGCACAAAGCGGAACGGTTACACAAAACTTTTCGGTAACACCTCCGCCAGCATCAAATCCAGTTCCGGCATTATTGAGTACCGAAGGAACAGAAGCGACTGTAGCAGACGGAATGAATCCGCCGCACGGAAAACCAGGTCACCGCTGCGATATTGCCGTTGGCGCTCCGCTTCCTAAATAGTTTATAAAACATATAAGTGATATAAGAAAATTTAAAGTTTTTTTATTCTTACTGTAAACAAACAAAGCCTCAAAGTATGAACTTTGAGGCTTTGAATTTTTAGAAAATTTAAGTTTTTATCATTTATTTAATAAAAGCATGAAGCCGCAAAGTATATATAAAACTTTGCGGCTTCGCGTCTTTGCGAGATTAATTCATTTCAGTAAAAAACTAAAAATGAACTTATATCGCTTATATGGTTTAAAAATTAATGTTCTTTTATTTTTTCGAAAGTGCTAGTCAACGATTTTTTTACTTTAGCCAATGCACCACTGAAAGCTTTTTCAAGCGATTCGGCGTGTTCTGTAACCGTTATAGGCTGTAATTTTACAGGGCGGACTTCAATCACACATTTTTTGTCATGCAAGCTGAATTTTTCGCCGTTTTCATCACCAAAATGAATCTCGACACGGGTAATTTTATCTTGAAAACGATCTAAACTTTTTTCAACTTCTGAAGAAAAATAACTCTCTAATCTTGCACTTCCTTCAATGTTTTTGTCTGTATTGATTTGTACTTTCATAACGGATAATTTTTTAATGATTCATTCTCAAACTTATCGATTTTAAGAGTAAAAGACAAGCGAGTTAAGGAAAGATTATGAAAATTTTAATTAATTAAAGCTCAATTTTGTAATTTAGTTTTTAAAGGTTTTATTTTGAATAAAATTCGATAAAATAAAAGAAAATACTTACAAAATATTTTGTTTTTCGTATGTTTGCAATTCCTAAAACTTTCAGACTATGAAACAAAACAAAATTTTTGCCCACGTGGTACGCTGGCGGTATTGGAAACAACTGCAACGCTCTGAAAGGCGTAGGACAGCTAACCCATGTGGGTTTTATAATTCCTAAAGCTTTCAGATTATGAGTACAAACACCCTTTCTAAAGAAACCGAATTAAGATTAGCTGAATTCTTCAACACTTCAATTGATTCGAAAAGTATGGCGAAAACCCTAAGACAAGTAAATTATATTCTTGCCTTAAACGTAATGCACGAAAATGAATTTCTGCAACAAGAAAATATCAATCTAGATGAAAGCTTTTACTGGCTGAATAAATTGGCCGAGATTCTGGATCCTTATTTGGAGGTTGAGTAGAATTTATCGAAATGAGAAAAGCCACTGGGAAGTGGCTTTTTATTATAATGCAGTTTGCTTATTGAAGATTGCATCTAAATGGTGCTCTAAAAATTCTTTTTTTGGTAAATATTTTTGAGCTTTATGTATTTCTTGATTTTCAATTGAAGCAAAATATTTCTGAAAGTATTCACTATTTTTTTTCTTTTTTAATGAATCAGAAAAAATGATTTTGTGATCTGTATTTATTCCAATTAGCCCTTTATCGAAAGCCTTGTCGTAAAGTAATGAAAAGCAAATTCCATTCTCAGGATTTAAACGATGTTCTTCATTTTTAGACCAAGGTATTATATGACTAGCAAATAATAGTTCTGGAATATCAATGCCAGTAATTGCGCATTTATTGGAATAATTGGTTAAAACAATTTTTCTGAAAACACATTGATTTACTCTTGTTTTTACTTCGCGAAGAACAGTTTCGCCTTTTAGGTCTTTTAAATCGGCAAGAATTTCATCATATTTTTCTTCAACGGAGGTATTTTCTTTTTCTGCTAAAATTTTTTCGCTGAGAAAAATTAATTCTTCTTGATCATTGTGAAACTCATCCCAAATTGGTTTTACTTGATTCATTCCATTTTTTAAACCACTTACACCTCTTTGTTGATGAAATGGATCAATACTTGCAAAATTGCCCAATCTCATGACTATAGAAGCAGGAGTTCTTCCAATAAGATTTGCTAATTTTTTCACTTCCGGATTGCTCGAATGAGTTTTTCCAAATTCTATATTTAAATATAAATTGAAAGCAATTATTAGCTCTTCTCGAGTCCAAAGATTTTTAGGCATTAGAAAAAAATATTAGTTTTTAGTAAATATAAATATTTTAAGTCTGATTTGTCATTTCGAGGAACGAGAAATCTTCGCGAGTAACTCTATAATCTGAATCAAACTTTGCGGAGCTTCTTACGAAGATTTCTCGTTCCTCGAAATGACAAAAAGAAACACTACTCCTTATCCCTCTTACCCCACTTAATCTTCATCTTCCCTTCATTATCATAAGCAATTAAATGCAGGACAATACCGCGTTCGCGAACGGCTTTTCGTTCGGCTTTGGTGCCGAGTTTGGCATCGTTTTTAGAATTTCGTAGCGGAACGGTGAGGGCGAGATTGGTGCCTCGGCCGAAAGAATAAATGCCTTCAGCGTCAAGGTTGAGAACGCTGGAACTTATGGTGAGTTTGTGGACATCGATTTGTTCTCCGCGGAGATTGAGCGAACCCGATAAATCGCTGAAAGTAATATTCTCTACATCGCGAAGCGGAAAAGCAAATTTGCCGACTTTCATAATCGGTTCAAAGTTGAGCAATGCGCCTTGATTGACATTAAAGTCCAATTTTCCTTTCATGGAATTGACAATTAAATCGCCTTTACTGCTCATTAAACCCACTACATTGGCATTGCTTGTTAATCGGCCGCGAATATTTTTCGGACTAAAAGATTTGATTCCGAAGTTGTTGAACGATCGTAAAAAACTGGCAATATCTACGCGGTTTACTTGAGCATTTGAACTAAAAACATAATGATTGCCGCTTGGCTGTACAGAACCGCTAAAATTGATGCTTCCGCCAGAGGTTTGTAGGGTTCCGTTTTGGAGCAGCACTTTAGAATTCAGCATTTGCAAAGTGGCTCGGGTATTTGTTGCGGTTAATGATCCGTAAGTGATTTTGTCTGCTTTGAGGTTAATTATTGCCGTACATTTATCAATTACCGGTTTTAGTTGCGTCATAAAATTGACATTTCCTTTAACGGGCTTTTTTTGTGCTGTTTTCTTTTGGGCAGGACTTTGTTTGAGTACGCCCAAGAATTGTTTTACATCGATATGCGGGCAATAAATATTCCAGTTTACCACCATTTTTTCTGGTGCATCATAATAAAGATTCAAGAAATTATCGATTTTTCCATCAATGCGGATGATATTGTTCTTGTGTTTGTACGCAATCTTTTTAATGTAAAGCGCCTGTTCGGTAAAAGATAATTGCACATCTGTTTTTTCGGCTCTGATGTTTTTCGGAAAATAATCAAAAGTTGTGTCGTCAATGTCAACATCGCCTGTAAAACGTGGTCTGTTGATATACAAATTGACAATATCAAACTGAAATTTTAAATTGGCTTTGGCATGACCGCTTTCAAAATGAAGAATTTTATTGTTGGCCATTCCGTTAAGTTTCGAAACGTCAAAATCAGCATTTACAACTCCTGTTGCAATTGGTTTTTCGAGATCATTGATAACGGCTTGGGCAATTGTCAGCGGAATAGTCTCGTATTCTGCTTTAAAATGCGTTAAAATAATAGCAGAATTTGGGTCGCTGAAACCTTTTTCGGGTTTGAAATTATTGGTAAAAATGCCTTTGAAAGAGCAATTAGTAAACAAACCATCTGGAATACTCAATTCGTTGTTTCTGATGTCGGCCTGTACCACAATTTTTGGGTCGCCTTCTACATTCAGATCGCCTTTGATGTCGCAGTTCACTTTAATCGGTTTCTTTAAATCGAATTGATTAAGCTTCGTACTAATGTTTGCCGATAATAAATTGGAAGCATTTCGCCATAAAATATCCGTTCCGATATTGATTCCGAAAAACGAATTTCCTTTTCCGATATTAAAGAAAGCCACAATATCAAAAGTGTCAGAACCAATTTTAAGGTTTTTGGTATGAATGTCTATTTTCTGATTGCTTTCAGAGTACGAAATGTCAAATTTGCCTTCGAGCACTTTTTCTTTGGCAAAACTTCCGTGAACGGTATTAAAAGCTAGACTATTGATTTTGGTTTTCAAAAACAGATTCGTCTGCCAGTTGTCATCGTCATAATTTACTTTAGATTCTAAATTTGCCACATCAAAATCAAACAATTTATGCCCCAAATGGTTGTCGATAATAACATGAACTCGGTTGAGGTTGATTTCGTCTATCGTGGTTTCTTGCTTATCTGTATTGGTTTTCGGTTTTTTCTTTTTGGGCTTGAAAATATTGACATTAGAATAACCGTCTTCGGCTTTATAAATATAAATATCGGCGTCGTTAATTAAGATTTTATGAATATTAATTTCGTACTGCAGTAAACTCCAGATGTTTAAACGCGCTTCTATTTCTTTTGCTTTCAGTAAAGTATGTTTGTGGCTCGGCCATTTATTGTCTTTAATTTCGACCTCATTAAGCGCAAGCGTAAAATTGGGAAAACCCGTTAAGAATTTATAATGAAAATCGGTTACGTGAAATTTACCATTAATATTTTCATTGATTTTGGTGTTGACTTTGGCTATAATTTCAGCTTTATTTTGGTTGAAGTAAATCGACAGGGCTCCGCAGGCAAGTAGGAGTATAGCAAATAATCCCAAAATAAAAAATCCGAAGCGTTTGGCATATTTTTTAAAACGTTCAGATTGGAAAAAGGTCTTTATTTGAAGTAAAGTTTCCGGCATTAAAATCAAATTTGTTGACATTAAAGATACTATAAAAATTTAACTTTAATTTAAATTTTTGATATTCAAATTAATACGAACTTTATAAATAGAACAAAAATGTATTTACAGTATATAATTAATGACAATACATTTATAATGAAAACTAATTTAGTAATGGTGTTTGATTTGTTTTAAATTTTTAAATTTGTACTGTAGTTTGAAAGTTAATAATTCAGACATAATTTAATCTTAATATATTATGGCATTAGCAATAACAGATGCTACTTTTGATGAAGTAGTTTTAAAATCAGATAAACCAGTAATGGTAGATTTTTGGGCAGCATGGTGTGGTCCTTGTAGAATGGTTGGTCCAATCATTGACCAATTAAGCGAAGAGTACGCTGGTAAAGTAGTTGTTGGTAAAGTAGATGTAGACGCTAACCAAGAATTTGCTGCAAAATACGGTGTGCGTAACATACCAACAGTTTTGGTTTTTCAAAACGGTGAAGTTGTAGGTAAACAAGTAGGAGTAGCTCCGAAACAAGCCTACGCAGATAGTTTAGACGCTTTGTTGTAATCTCCAAAGATTGCAATTGATATAAAAGAGGTTTGACGAAAGTCAAGCCTTTTTTATTTGTTTGTTAGCCACGAATTCACGAATTAAATGTCATTTTTTTTGCCACAGATTGCACAGATTAAAAAGGATTTTTTCGCCACGAATTCACGAATTGGCACTAATATTTTTGTGTAATTGAATTTCGCAAATTGAGTTTTTCTTAAAGCATAACAATAATTCGTGAATTCGTGGCGAAAAACCTTTCAATTCGTGGCGAAAAACCTAGAATATCAATGTAAAAGTAGTGCCGGCATTCGGTTTCGAGTAGACTTCGATTTTGCAGTTTATGGCGTTGGCCAAATCTCGAATTAAATGTAAACCCAATCCCGATTTGATTCCGATTACTTCAGATTCGTCGTAAAGGGCTTTGAATTTTTCCTGTGTGCCGCCTGGGCCGTTGTCGGTAATCGAGAGAAAGTTTTTTCCGTTTTCCTGCCAGGCTTTCCAAATAATTTGTGCGTTTGGTGTTTTGTCTAAAGCTTTTATGGCGTTTCCGGTTAGATTTCGCATTATGGTTTTTAGATAATTTTCGTCGGTTTCTAGAATGATGTTTTCAGGGTTTTCGAATATAATTTCGACATTCTCTGCGCTCGAAAAATGCTTTTGGATTTCATAAAAAATAGAGGAAACGGTAGTTTTTCTCGGTTGAGGTTTAAAATTCTCCATTTGGCCTTTGCTCCAAAGCAGCATATCTTCCATAGAATCCAATAGATTTTCGGCTCCAGTCGTAATTTTGGTTTGCATTCTTAGTGCGGTTTCTTCGTCTAATAATTCGGGATTTTCTTTTTGAAGATGCAGAAAATGAATCAGATTTGAAATCGGACTTCTCAAATCATGATTTAGTATGCTAAAGAAACGCGCCTTGATTTTATTGGCTTCATCCAATTCCTGATTCAACGCCTGAAGCTTCAGATTGGTTTTTTTCCTGATCTGGCTTTGTCTCCATAATAACAATCCGATAATGAAAACCAGAATAATTCCTGCGGTCAGGAAAATACGCTGTTGTCTGGCATCTTCAATCTGAATGTTTTTAATGGCATTTTCGGTCGAAAGATTCTTGATTTCCTGTGCTTTGGTTTTGTTCTGAAATTTAGCTTCTGCATTGGCAATATTTTGCTTGGCAGATTCGGCCATCATTTCGTCGTTGTTTTTGCTGTAGATTTCGTTATAATAATAAGCTTCTTTCCATTGTCCGAGTGCGGCGAAACTTTGAGAGAGTCTTTTGTTGATGTTTACAAACGATTCTTTGTCATATTTTAAGGCATTTACAGAAGCTTTTTTTAAGGTTTCAATGGCTTTTTTGTATTCTCCTTTTTCATACAAAACCCTTCCCATTATCGCATTGGCTTCCATAATAATATCCTCATCATTGGATTTTTTTCCTAATGAAACCGCTTTTTTAGCATAATAATAAGCGGTTTGAGTCTGGCCGTTGTTGACATAATATTCCGATAGACTTCGGTTAGCATAACTTAGATTGAGAAATAAAGAATCTTTTGGTGTAGGATAAGTATAGACTTGGTTGTAATATTTTTGAATGCTGTCTTTTTCTTTTAATGAACCATAACAATGCAGGTAATAATTGCATAAAAAAGCGTTGACATAAGGAGAATGAATCGTATATTTTTTGGTTTCGTTCAAATATTCGATTGCCTTTTGATATTGTTTCATTCTCGTATAAGCACTCCCGATTTGAAGGTAGGAAATGCCAATATTTTCCACATTAACTTTATCTTTTTTAAGCAGTTTTTTATACGAAATAGCTTTTAATTGGTAACTGATAAAAGTCTCGTATTGGGCGTTATCTTGATAATATTCGGCTAAACTTCCAAACAAAACAGCTTTGGTATAATTGCTTTTGGTAGTATCAACAACTTTTTTAATGTATTGGGCTAAAGATTTACTTTTTACAGTATCCTGAACCGAATAATAAGCGTAGTTCAAACGCATTAAAACGGTGGTTTCATTTTTTAAATGGCGCGCTTTTCGAGCATATTTCCATGCGTTTTCATAATTTACTAGCGCATTCTGATACTGATTGTTGCTAAACTCATACGCAAGTCCTTTTTGAATATAAAAACGGCTTTTATAAGCATTCTGGTTTTTAGCGATCAAAATACCTTTGTCTGCAGCGCTTATTAGTTTTGAATAATCTTCTTTTTCTAAAAGTTGAGTAGTATATCGAAGCCAGACTTTCAGTTTTTCATCTGTTGTTCTATAACGCGCTAAATTAGGTTCCTGCTGTGCAAAAGCATTCCAAGAAATGAAAAATAAAAGCAGTAGCCATACGCTTTTCATGCCATTAAGTTTAAGTTTTCCTTATAACTTCTTCCAATCGGAATTACGGCATTATTATTCAAAATGATTTCGTTTGAATTGATTTTCTGCACATATTGCTTCTGTACGGCGTAGCTTCTGTGAATACGAACGAAGGACTGAAAATGATTTTCCTTCAGCAAATTTCCGATACTCGATAAAACACAATGTCTTTTCTGATTTGTCACCACCAAAGTATAATCTTTAAGCGCTTCGAGATACAAAATTTCGTGGAGTTTTACTTTAGTCTGTTCGTGGCCTTCTTTTATATAAATGGTATCGCCGCCAATACTGGCTTCAAAAAGAGAAGCTTTGAGTTTAATTTCCATAAACTCTTCGATCCGATTTATAGTTTGGGTAAAACGATCCAGTTTTAAAGGTTTTACGATAAAATCTAAAGTTTCGATTTGAAAACTTTCTACCGCATGTTCGGGATGAGCGGTTATAAAAACGCAGACAGGAACTTCTAATGCCTGTTTTCGAAATTCAATTCCGTTTAATCCTGGCATATCGATATCCAGAAACAGAATATCAATTTTTTCTTTATCTAAAAAAGGAACTGCCTCTTCAGCCGATTCAAAAACGCCTGCAATATCTAGAATAGGAAACTTCTTGGCATAAGAAACCGCCGTAAGCCTGTCTATTTCGTCATCGTCAACAATAATACAAGAGTATTTTTTCATCATCAAACTGTCTTTGAATTGCAAAAGTAGGTCGTCTGTCTATTTAAAATGCTGTTCGTCTATTAGCGGTTTTTTCACAGAATTTAATCCGGCAACTTTGTCCTGTAAATCTATCACAAATAAACAAAACTGCCTTTGTGATAGTTGCAAAAATAAAAGCTATTAAGTTAAAAAAGAACTATTTAATTAAATTTTTTAAACCAAAATGTTATGAAAACTTTTAAGTCAATTTTTTTCATTTTTCTAATTTCAGTTTCAATAATTTCCTGCAGCTCAGATGACGGTACCGATGGAGTAAATGGAATCGACGGAGCACCTGGAGCGCAAGGACCAGCCGGAACAGCAAATGTAATCTATAGCGGTTGGATTAATGCGCCGGCAGGAACACCAGAAACAATAGACGGAACGTCAGGATTATCTACTTCTTTTGCTGTTCCGCAACTTACGGCAGACATTATGGCTAAAGGAACCATCTTAGTATATATGTCTTTTGGATCAGGAGTTAATGTTTACACACTGCCTTACACTTCAACAGCTGGCGGATATGCAAATACAATTACAGCCATTGCAAGCCTTAATACAATCAAAATTTTCAGATTTAAACATGCGGCTGACGGAACAACAGTTGGACTGCCATCAACTCTTACCTATCGTTATATCTTAATTCCTGGAGGCGCGGCAGCTGCTACAGCAAAAACAGCAAAACTGGATTATGCTAAAATGAGCTACGAAGAAGTTTGCGCGCATTTTAATATTCAACCCTAACTAAATCAATTTAAATAAAAACTAATCTAAAAATAATATACCATGAGAGCTTTTAAAACTTTTATTACCGTTCTAATTATTACCCTTTCTGCAGCATGCAGCAGTGATGATGACAAAGACAATACGCCAAAATTTGAAACAGAAAATCCGCTTGCTGCTTATTATACTTCGACAGGTTTTACTACCGTTTCCAATTTTATTAACTCAGGAGATTACGAATTCGGACTTGTATTTACGCCAACCGTAAAAGGAAAAATAAACGCTTTAACTTTAAAGCTTCCCGCGGCAAACCCGACGATTCGGGTAACAATCTGGGATTTTGCTTCTAAAGCCGTTTTACGTTCTGAAACTGTAAACGTAGTTACTGCCGATGTGCAGGTTACAAAAGAAATTAGCGAACTGGCTTTAGAAAAAGACAAAAAATACATGATTACCATGAACTCAAATGATTGGTACAAAAAGAATAAAGCAGATAATTCTAACGTAACGTATCCAATTGTGGCAGGAAATATCACAATTAATGAGTACAGATGGCTTTCGGGAACAGCACAAACATTCCCAACTATGGTGTCTTCAAGCTACAATGCGGGAGATTTAAGCTTTGATTTTCAACAAACAGAATAATTCTTTTTTTGGATAGCTTTTGAATTAGTAAAGGAAAAGGTTTGACAATCGTCAGACCTTTTTCGTTTGCAATATAATGCGGGTTATTTTAACCGCAAAGTTTTTTTATTTCTATATGTTTTTAATCGAGCAAAGTCGCAAAGACGCAAAGATTTTTCTACTTAATTTTTTTAACAAACTTGGCGTCTTTGCGTTTTTGCGAGCATTTTTTTGGACTAGAACAAAACTAAAAGAGAAAAAGTTCGCAAAGCTTTTAAACTTTGCAAACTTGTCCTTGAAAATGGTATGCAGCTAAACTAAATTAGTGATTGTGTGTTTCGCTGTTTTCATAACCTAAAACCGTAATCATATAAGGCGTGCTAGAAACTTTAGTCTTTTTGATTGCAGATGTAGAAAGATTTAACTGTAATAATTCTCCGCTTGTTGGCGAAGTAATGTATGCAAAACGGTCAGTTACTGCCATTTGTGGTTTTAAAGTCGCATCTGTTGCCGTTTCTGAAGTTGCTTTAACTTCTTTTACAACTTGTAAACTGCTGATGTCGTAAAGTTTGAAATCTCCTGAATGCAATAAAACAGCCAGTTTTTTATGATCGTAACTTACTTTGCATTGCATAATCGTTGTATTGGCAATAATTGGTTTTACTGTATTGGCCACAACATCAATTAAATAAGCGCCTTTTGCAGCCGTGTAGCCGATAAATTTCCCAGCCGAAGCCGTTTCTAAAATGCTTCCAAACCAAGCTGTTCCAAAATCTGATGGATGCTCTATCAGTTTTTGATTTCCGTTGCTTTCTACAACTAAAATTCCGCTTGATGAACCAAAAACGGCATAAACTCCGTCTGAAGCATTTCCGTGGATTCCTTTTGTAGCCAATTTTGGTTCAAAAAGCGTTTTTCCGGTGTTGTCTATAATTTTTACTTTCTCAGGAAGCGTTCCTGTAACCGAATTGTCTTTTACCGTAATTGCATACGTTCCGTTTGTAAAAGTTGCCATTGCGCCGTGATGCGCCAATAAACCTGCGTTAATGTTTTTGAAAGTCGCTCCAGCTTTGTTTACATCAGCTTCTTTACCCACAGAAAGCGTTCCGTCTCCGTCGTTAAAAGTCAGGATTTCTCCGATTTTACTTTTAAAATGAGTTGGTTTTAATGCGTTTGTCGCTAAAATTCCAAATTTCGGAACATCATCAACGTCAATATGATCTCCGTGTAATTCTAGTCCGCTGTCGAAGGTTTCTACGAAATTGTTGTCTCTGTGTACAATTCCTGCAAAACGCCCGGATTCTGTTGTGTACAAAGAAGATTTAGCAAATTTTGCCGTAAAAGAACTCGTTTTCTCTTCATGCGGATCAAAAAGCGTTAACTCTGTTGTTTTTTCGTCAGAAATTAAAACTCTAACAAATGTATGTTCTTCCGAAGTGTCATGATCGTGATCATGGTCGTCGTGATTGTCATCGTCGTTGCTGCACGAAACCGCAAAAAGCGACAAAGCAAATAAAAATAGCAGTTTGTAAAACTTGTTTTTCATTGTAATAAAGGATTTAAAATTTGTAAATAATTGATTTTGAATGGTACGCTTATCGCGAAATCGAAAACGGAATTTTCATAGAAACAATAATATTTCTTCCCGCTTCAGGAAGTTCGATAAGTCGGTAAAAGCTGGTGTGATTTAAATATCTCGTATTGAATAAATTCTGGATCTGAATATTGATGCTGATGTCCTCTTTTCCTGTTTTTACTTTTGTACCCAAAACCACATTAAAAACATGGCTTTCGGCTGTTTTTCTCTCAGGTGGAACAATGTTGTTTTGTGCTGCTGTAAAACGATAATCAACAGAGAAATAAGAATCTTTTAAAAAGCTGATTTGTGGTTCGTAATTCAGTCCAAACAAAACCGAAGGCGGCGGAGAAAACGGAAGTGTATATCCTTTCTTGCTTCCTGATTTTTGTTCAGAATACAAATATTCAGCCGCTATTTCGGCGCTTAAAGATTTGATGAAATAATAGCGCGTCTGCAATTCAGCGCCATAACGGAAAACTTTACTTTGCTCGTATTCAAAAACTTGATTTCCTGCTCCGTAATAAATATCATGAGCTGAGGTCGGATTCAGATAAATGAAATTCGGAAAATAATTCACAAACGGCGTCAGCTGAAAAGACCAGTTTTGCTGATTCCATTCCATTCCCAAATCCAGTTGATACGAACGTTCCGCATCCAGATTCGGATTTCCTTTTTCGAATCTGAAATAATGATAATTCACTCCGTTTGAAGCCAGTTCCTTGGCAATCGGCATTCTGAAACTTGAACCTAAATTCGCTTTAAGCGAAAGCTTTCCAGGATTATAATTGATTCCCGCTGACCACGTAAAACTGTCAAAAGTCTTTGTTAAATCCTGAGAACGCTGCAAATATTCCATTTGCGTTTCATTGTTTTCAGAAACGGGACTTTGAAACCAATCGTAATACGATTTCATTTTGATTTTTCCATAATCGTAACGTACAGCGCCGTGCAGCAACCATTTTTCGTTCAGCTCTATTTTATCATAAACAAATAAACCCGCATTAATTTGGTTGAAAGCCGGAATCAAAAAACTCCATCCGTTAATAGCATTTTCTTGTATAACGACATTAGTCCCGACAGTAATCTGATGGTGATTAATGGCGAATTCGTCCTTCGCAGAAAACGACCAAACGTTTTTATCATATTGGCGTTCCAGATCTTGTGGCGCGTACATATCTTCAGGATAAATTGGGGGCATATATCCGTGGTTTACATAATGGCTCCATTCTCTTCGAAAGTTTTTCTGAAAACCAATTTGCGTTTCAAAAGCATGATTTTTCCAATTAAATGAAGTCGTATTACTCACCTTCAAATGATTCACCTGTTGATACGGCATCAAAATATCGCGACTCGATTTATCGTGCAGTTCGGTATCGACATTTCGAGGTTCGAGCCCGTGCGCATTCGCGAAAAAACCGTTTTTGGTATAAATATTACTGAAATAAAAAACAGACTTCAGTTTTTCTCCAGAATAACCCGTACTCAAATGAAAATCGAGTTCGCGCCCAGCCGTATTACGCAAATGATTTTTGTATAATGGAACTTCGTAACTGTAAACTTGCACCTTATCAGTCGGAACACGATAATCACCATAATCCATAGTCGTTACCCGCGTGTCGAAGAACCAGTTTTCATTTCGTCCAAATAAATTAAGCGAACTCCCAAATTGAGCATTGTTGCTTTTTCCCGTAAGATCAACGCTTCCGCCAAAAGTATTTTGGAATGGAAGAGGAAGCGGTTTAATGTTCACTGCACCGCCCACAGCATCAGATCCGTAGATAAATGAAGAAGGGCCTTTTATGATTTCTACTCGATTTACCGCATATTGGTCAATTTCTAAACCGTGATCGGCGCCCCATTGCTGGCCTTCGTGTTTTAAACCATTTTCGATCACAATAACCTGATTAAAACTCAAGCCTCGAATAAGCGGTTTTGAACCTCCAGAACCAATCGAAATAGTTTTAACGCCAGGCAATTTCTGCAAAGACTGCATCAAGCTTCCGCCAAGATTACGCTGAATAAAACTGCTGCTCACCGTTTCTAAATTCAGCGATTCTTCTTTTTTGCGTTTTTCAGCAGGATTTCCGTTTACCAAAACTTCTTTCAATTCTTTTATTTCAGGCTTTTTTTCTGAAGGCTGATTTTGAGAAATAACTTCAGTTGAAAGCAATAAACTAAGGAGTAAAAAACAAGATTTCCAAAAAAGGAATTGGGCATTCTTCATTAAATCTGATTTATAAAATTTTAATACTTAAACCTTTCAGTGTCTGCCAGCCTTCTTTGTCCGTCAAACGGATCATAAAATGATAATCGCCTGGATCAACATCTGCTGGAATTGAGATTTGTGCCGTTGCTTCATAACTTTTTACACCATCTGGAATGGTGTAATTGTTAATGAAAAGCATTGGTTTTACAGGTTTTTTTATGGCATCCATTTCGCAGCTTTCAACCTCAGTGCTATGCGTATGATGATCAAAATTGTGATGAATGTCTAAACTGTAAGAACCCAATTCGACATTATCACTAAAATTGGCTTTAAAAGTGAATGTTTTTCCACGTTCGATTGTACTGCACTGAATTGGAAATGCGTCTGCTGCAGTGTTGATTACAGGATATTCCGTATCGATTTCGGCATTATCGCTGGAGCAGGAAGAAATAAAAGCAAGAGCCAAAATGCCTGACAATAACTTTATCTTTTTCATGTTTTCTGATTTTTAATTAAAGCGCAAATGGCAAATCGATCGACTGTGAAAAATTGATATTGTACGTTGTATTTTTATACAAAACCAAGAAAGTATAATCGCCTGCAGCCCAAGATTTGTTGGCAATTAAATCTTGTCCAATAGGAACATTGTTGTCTTTTGCAGCGCCAATTGTAAGCTTTGGAGTTTCTCTCGTAAACTTTGTACCATCCCAAGGAACATTAGAGAACTGACTCGCATCGGCCACATTTTTATGTTCGAAAACATCGTAGACAATCACTTTTTTAAAATCAATCTGATCAACGCTTTCGGGATTGTGTTTGGCATTTTTATTAATCAAAAGCAGATACATGATTCCGTTGCCTTTTACACCTTCAAGCGTTACCTGAGAACTGAAAATGTCGTTGTTTTTATACTTGGCATCGGCATTAGAAAACTTGCCTTTTCGGTACATAAAAGCATCATTTATAAAAAGAGTAAATACCGAAGCAACTGGGTTTACAGGAATATTTTCTAGTTTATAGATCGTTAAGTTTTTCTTTACCTCAAGCTTGCTTCCGTTTTGATCATTAACGATAATGATAAAGTCGTATTTACCTTCTGCAGCGTCTTCAGGAATATCAAAATGTTTGTGAACGGTTGCGTTTTTTGCGCCCGCATATTGCGCCCAAGTAATTTCGTGCGACCAGACTTTAGAATAGGTTTCACCGCTTCTTTGAACAATTTTTACCTGCACATTTTCGATTTTATCAGCTGCAGTAACTTCCGCATTAAAATGGAAATCTGCGCCAATAGTTGCCGTTTCGTTGTTGCCAAGACCCAATTCGATTTTGTCGATTGTGGGAATAGTTTTTTCTGGTTCAGAATCGTCATTGCTACAGCTTGTAAAAGCAATTGCAGCAAAAAACGAAGTCAGAAGGAGTTTTGTTGTTTTCATTTTTTCTGATTTGATTTTGATCATTTTATAAAGAGTATTTGGGTTACGTGAAAGGTTCAATGTGTCTGAGTCCAAGAAGGACGATACATTGAGGCGAAAGCCCCATAGGACGAAATGTTTATAGAAATATAAATTTTGCGTTTGATGAATAAGCCCCAGCGGGGCGACATATTTATAGGAATCGATTTACCGTTACGACAGAGCTCCAGAGGAGCGAAACATAAACAAACAGACCAAAAGCCATGATTGAGCTTTAAGTCAGAATACAGAAATCGATTAAAAAGGAAATAATTTTTGTGCGGAAAAAAGCAATATCTCAACATCAAAAAATAGATTTTTGATGCAAAAATGAATTGTCAATACTAATATTAACTGCTAAAATAAATGAGAATCTTAGACGCTTTTAAAATCTTAAATCCTTAAAAGAAACAAACAGCCAAATTGCCGAACAATCGGAGCACAAAAATTAAAATGTAAAAGCAGGAGGGGCTCGAAGTGAAAATAAAGACCCTTTAAAAAATGCTAAATGTTGCTGGCTGTAAAAACTAAGATGTTTGACAGCAACATTATTTTTATAAAATTGAAAAGCAGAAAACTCAAAAGTTCCGACAGCGCTGAATTTAAAATCGCAAATCGAACATTTATGAAACGAATGTAATTTTGCTTTGAACTGTGGCTTTTCTGAAATTGAAATTTCCAGTTTTTCTTTTGATAAATTGGTATCTAGAATATGCTCATACGAATGGACAGCCGGAAACAGTATTGCGAACAATACGATTAACGGCATTAGAAGATTGATATATTTAATTTTCTTTTTCATTCGTGAAGGTTGACTTCTGGACGAGTTTTTTGCTAATTAATGCAATAATGTTGCAAATATAGAAATCTTATTTTTAAATGCAATACTGTTGCAGTAATTGTTTGAAAAAAGCAGCTAATTTGCTATTTTAGCCAATCTTATATTCCTTTAAAAATGAAATTTCGCTACAGCTTTCTCAGTTTTTTAATGACCATTACGATTGGATTTTCCCAATCCAAACCAAAAGAAAATATTGTTCTAGAAAATGGTGTCTCAGAGCAATTGGCGGATTTCAGAAAACAGCAGATTTCTAATTTGAAGTACGATCTTTCATTCGAAATTCCGAATCAGAAAAGCGAAGATATTACTTCAAAATTGGTTTTAGAAGCAACTTTATCAGACCTAACTCAGCCTTTGTATTTAGATTTTAAAGAGAAATCTCAAAACATCAAAACAGTTGAAGCAAACGGAAAAAACATTGCTATTATTCATGAAAAAGGACATATTGTAATTCCTTCTCAGAGTTTGGTTTTAGGGCAAAATACAATCCAGATTTCGTTTATTGCTGGGAATTTATCTCTTAACCGAAACGATGATTTTCTCTACACTTTATTAGTTCCAGACCGCGCGAGCACACTGTTTCCGTGTTTCGATCAGCCCGATTTAAAAGCTACTTATAAATTAAGTTTAACTGTTCCGAAAGATTGGAAAGTTTTGGCTGGAGCCGAAGTGAAAAGCAAAGTTGAAAAAGGCGATTTTACTTCGTGTACTTTTGGAGAAAGCGATAAAATGAGCACCTATTTGTTTTCTTTCGTAGCAGGAAAATTTCAAAGTGTGACAAAAAAGCCAAGTAACATGGAAATGACGATGCTGTATAGGGAAAACAATCCGAGAAAGATTGAAATGAGCACCGATACGATTTTCAATTTGCATCAGCAGTCGATAGATTTTTTAGAAAAATATACCAATTATAAATTTCCTTTTCAAAAACTAGATTTTGCTGCAATTCCTGTTTTTCAATATGGCGGAATGGAACATGTTGGAGCGATTCAATACCGAGAATCGACTTTGTTTTTGGATAATAGTTCAACAGACAGCGAAAAATTGAATCGCGCTAAATTAATCGCACACGAAACCTCGCACATGTGGTTTGGCGATTTGGTCACCATGAAATGGTTTGATGATGTTTGGATGAAAGAAGTTTTTGCCAATTTTATGGCAGACAAAATCATGAATCCGATTTTCCCGAAAGTCAATCATAATCTGCAGTTTTTTACAGCGCATTATCCGAGCGCTTACGCGGAAGACCGATCGTTGGGAACACATCCGATACGACAGCATTTGGCAAATTTGAAAGATGCAGGTTCGCTTTACGGCGCTATGATTTACAACAAAGCACCGATTATGATGCGTCAGTTAGAAGCTTCGATGGGAAAGGTAGCTTTTCAAAAAGGAATCGAAAAATACATTCAGAAATACGCCAACGACAATGCCGATTGGAATAATCTCGTAGAAATTCTAGATACCGAAACGCCTCTAGACATGAAGAAATGGAGCGAGGTTTGGGTAAACAAATCGGGAAGAGCTATTTTTTCTGACAGAGTAGAATTCGATAAAAACAATAAGATTAAAAGTTTTGAGATCAGTCAAAAAGCAGAAGATGGTTCTGAAAATGTTTGGCCTCAGATTTTCCAAATCGGATTGGTGTATAAGAATGAAGTAAAAGTTTTAAACGCTCAGATAAATGATAAAAAACTGATTTTAAACGAAGCGATCGGGCTTAAAAAACCGTTGGCTGTCATTTATAATTATAATGGTTTTGGATACGGTGTTTTTCCGCTTGACGGGAATAATTTAAATTATATTTCAGGCTTAAAAGATGAGGTTGCAAGGGCTTCGTCGTATAGTAATCTTTATGAAAATACTTTGATTGGGAATGTTTCGCCAGAAAAAGCTTTTGATTGTCTTTTTAGAGGAATTCAATCGGAAGAAAATGAATTGGTTTTGCGAATGGTTTCAGGTAATCTGAATACAATTTACTGGAGATTTTTGACTGAAAAACAGCAAAATAAAGTCCAAAAGCAACTTGAAGATGTCTTGTATACCCGTTTAAACGAAAAATTATCAGCTAATATTAAAAAGACTTTATTCGTATTGTTTAGTTCGATTGCTTACTCAGATTCTGGAAAAGAGAAATTATTTAAAATCTGGAGCAAAGAAATTACAATTCCGGGGTTAAAATTAAATGAAGACGATTACACCAATATGGCGATGAATCTGGCCATTTTTAAACATGAAAAAGCGAATCAGATTTTAGTGAAAGCTAAAATGGCGATGACAAATCCAGATAAAATAAAACGATTTGAGTTTTTGATGCCTTCACTTTCTCAGGATGAAAACGTGAGAAATGCGTTTGTTGAATCTTTAAAAGACGATGCTAATCGTGAGAAAGAATCTTGGGTTTCTGCTGGGCTTGCCAATGTAAATCATCCGCTTCGTCAGGAAAGTGCGCAAAAGTATATTAGATTTTCACTAGATTTGGTAGACGAAATTCAGCGTACGGGAGATATTTTCTTTCCGAAAGACTGGCTGGACAATACTGTTGGAAAGTATTCGTCGAAATATGCTTTTGATGAAGTGCAGCGATTCTTAAAAGAAAACCCTAATTTTAGTCCGATCTTGAAGCGCAAATTATATCAAGCGACAGATTTGCTTTATAAAGCACAAAATATTAAAAAAGAAACCGAATGAAAATCGAAACAGAAATAGAGAAAGTCTCCAGTTTTCAGCATCTTGAAATGCTGGCAAACCAAGTTGTGGAAGGTTTTATTTCGGGAATGCACAAGAGTCCGTTTCATGGATTTTCGGCCGAATTTGCTGAGCATAAAGTTTATAACGCGGGCGAAAGCACCAAACATATCGACTGGAAATTGTTTGCCAAAACAGATCGTTTGTACACTAAACGTTTTGAGGAAGAAACCAATATGCGCTGTCATATTATTGTCGATAATTCGTCGTCGATGCATTATCCAGAATTGAAATCGAATCAGCCTTTTTATGAAAAGAAGATTGGTTTTACGGTTTTGGCTTCGGCGGTTTTGATGAATATTTTAAAGAAACAACGCGATGCTGTTGGTTTGAGCGTTTTCTCCGATCATTACGAATATTATGCTCCAGAAAAAGGAAGCGATCGTCATCATCGAATGCTCTTAAATAAACTGGAACAATTATTAGAACAGCCAAAAGTTAAAAAAACAACAGATACGATTACGTATTTGCACCAAATTGCAGAGAAAATGCATCGCCGTTCGATGATAATTTTGTTTACCGATATGTTTCAATCTGCAGATGATGAGAAATTGTTCAACGCTTTGCAACATTTAAAACACAACAAACATAAAGTAGTGCTGTTTCATGTTGTAGACAGTAAAACTGAATTGGAATTTGATTTTGACAATACGCCGAGAAAGTTTATTGACTTAGAATCAGGCGATGAGGTTTCTATTTTTGCCGATAATGTAAAAGAAGAATACGAGAAAAGGGCAGAAGCGTACTTTAAAGAATTGTCTTTAACCTGCGCGAAGAACCAGATTAAGTACGTTTCGGTCAATGTTGGCGATAATTTTGAAAAAATATTGACTACTTATTTGGTTGAAAAACAAAACTTTGGATAATATTTTAAATAAAAATTAAATATTTTTTATAAAAACACTTGCAGAAACGAAATTCTGTTATATCTTTGCAACCGCAATAACGCAGAGGTTTGGTAGTTCAGTTGGTTAGAATACATGCCTGTCACGCATGGGGTCGCGGGTTCGAGTCCCGTCCAGACCGCAATATTGGGAAAAGCCTTTCGTAACAGAAAGGCTTTTTTGCCCAAATACGGTATCTAAGATTAGTTGTGTTGTTTTGCTACGACTTTGTAACTCGTAGCTGGTTTAGTAGTTAGACCAATGAAAAGCTTTCCACTTTTGTGGATGGCTTTTTTGATTTAAGACCTTTTGTGAAAAGGTAAATTCCAATGATTTTGAAGTCTCAAAATTAAATTCCAAATTCCAATTTACATATAGTTTGTCATTTCGACCGAAGGGAGAAATCGCACACGTAATTCCCTAAAGATTTAACCGCAAAGAGCGCAAAGAATTTTACGCAGAGAACGCTAAGTTTTTAAGTAGTTTTTATATAATAAAAAAGTTCGCAAAGCTATTTGGATAAAGCTTTGCGAACTTTGCGCTTTTAATTTTGGTCCCGATAGCTATCGGGATTGCGGTTAAAAAAGTTAAGAATAAAGAAAATTCTTCTTTTTTGGCAAAAACTTCAATTTTTAAAATATTGGAATTTAGCTCATTAAAAAATTATTAAATTTTATTTCTAAAAACCCTTGCAGAATCCAGTTTCTGTTGTATTTTTGCACTCACAATACAAGCAGGGTTTGGTAGTTCAGTTGGTTAGAATACATGCCTGTCACGCATGGGGTCGCGGGTTCGAGTCCCGTCCAGACCGCTTAGTTTTTTAAAAATGCCTTTCGAAAGAAAGGCATTTTTTTTTGTTTATACTTAAAGCTTACTATTATGTTTTACGTTTATATTATTTATTCAAAAACTTTTGATGTCTACTATAAAGGCTTTAGTGAAAACGTAGATCAAAGATTGATATATCATAATGAAAATAGAAGTAAATATACGGCTAATAAAGGCCCTTGGGAATTAGTTTATTTAAAAGGTTTTGAAACTAAAAGAGAAGCTTTAATTGAAGAATTACGGTTGAAAAAATTGAATCGTAAATCAATTGAAGCTCTGATTCAAGACAGAAAATAAGTTGGTTAGAATACATGCCTGTCATCTCGTCTCTAGACGAGACGGGTTCGAGTCCTCTCGTTTCAAAACGAGACTTAAATTTAGAAAGTCTTTCCGTTATGGAAAGACTTTTTTTTTGGATTTAACCGCAATGAGCGCTATCCCGATAGCTATAGGGAACGCAAAGTTCGCAAAAGGTTTTTTTAATCTCGCAAAGTCGCAAAGACGCCAAGTTTTTATTTCACGCTCCCGATAGCTATCGGGATTAAAAGATTTAAGCAGACTGCGCAGATTATTTTAAATTTATAATCTGCGAGAGAAACAGAAAATCCAATAAAAATCTGCTCTAATCTGTAAGATCTGCGTGAAACAAAAATCCTTGTTTTTTTTTTGATTTAATCGTAAAGAAAAATTCACATAGAACATCAGAACATAGCCCAAGGTTTCAACCTTGGGTACGCAATCAATATCACATTACGCAATCACAATACGTTTCCCAAGGTTGAAACCTTGGGCTATGGTTTTTCTCTCGAAGGAATTCGGAGAATCTTGTCATTTCGAACGGAGTGAGAAATCTTTGCGAGAAACTCTCAAAGATTGGCGATATTCTGTATCGAGCTACTTGCGAAGATTTCTCACTCCGTTCGAAATGACAAAAAATGGTGGAAAAATCTTTTTTTGGAATTTAACCGCAATGAAATTTTGCACATAATAACATCAGAACATAGCCCAAGGTTTCAACCTTGGGTACGCAATCAATATCACATTACGCAATCACAATACGTTTCCC
>NZ_JAVAMB010000020.1 GCF_030730925.1 Flavobacterium sp. DG2-3
ATCGACAAAAGTGTAAACAACTTCTACAGTTCCTGCCTGAGTTCCCTGTACAATTCCGCCTTGTGTTATTGTTGCAGTTCCTGATCCGTTTTTTATACTCCAAACTCCTCCTGCCGTTTCATTCTGGAACGCTGTTGATGGTTTTGAAATTGAAATGGTATCAGGCCCTGTGATAGCTGGTAAAACAGTAGCAGCTTTTATAGTGATTTCACGCGAAACCACTCCTTTACAATAGCCATTCTCTACTGTATAATTAATTTTTACTGTTCCAATTCCAGTTCCTGTTACAAGTCCAGAAGCAGTTATTGTTGCACTTCCTGTTCCATTTGTAATAGACCAAACTCCACCAGAGGTATTGTTATTAAATTGAGTCGTAGATCCTATACTAATTATACTTGATCTGCCAGTTATTGCACTTACTACTGGATTTGCATTAATTGTTATTGCAGAAGTTGGCGCTGAAACGCATCCTCCTCCTGTTACTGTAAAAGTAAAAGTTGCAGTACCTGCAGAAATACCTGTTACAACTCCATTATTATTTACTGTTGCTACTGCAGGATTACTGCTTGACCAAGTTCCTCCACTTGTCGGAGACAATGTAGTTGTTGCATTTATACAAATAGAATTAGAACCTGTTATACTAGCCTTAGGTGCTGTTGTAACAGTAACTGCTGGAGTTGCCAACGAATTACAGCTTCCTGTTTTTGTAAAAGTAAACTTTGCAGTTCCTCCCGAAATGCCTTTTACTACACCTGCATTAGTAACAGTTGCGATTGTTTTATTACTACTCGTCCAAGTTCCGCCTGTAGTTGGCGATAATGTTGTTGTCCCATTTACACAAATCGAACTAGGTCCTGTAATAGTTGCTACTGGACAATCATTAACCGTTACAGCAGAAGTTGCTGGTGAAGTACAACCTCCAGTTTTTGTAAAAATAAACGTTGCTCTTCCTGCGCGAATACCTGTCACAATACCATCGTTACTAACTGTTGCAACAGAGGAATTACTACTGCTCCACGTTCCACCCGATGTTGGCGATAAAGTTGTAGTGCCATTTATACAAATTGAATTTGTTCCTGTAATACGAGCTGGCGTACTATTGCCAACTGTAAGAACTGGAGTTGGTACAGATGAACAGCTTCCTGTTTTAGTATAAGTAAAAGTTACCGTACCAGTAGAAATCCCTTTTACAACACCTGCATTAGTTACAGTTGCGACTGCTCTATTGCTACTAGTCCACGTTCCACCAGAAGTTGGTGACAAAGTTGTGGTTCCATTCACACATATATTATCTGGTCCTGTAATAATTGCTTGAGGACAAGTATTGATTGTTATTGAAGAGGTTGGTAAAGAAGCACATCCGTCCGTTTTTGTAAAAACAAATGTTGCTTTTCCTGCAGCTATTCCTGTAACAACTCCTGCATTACTTACAGTTGCTATATTAGAATTACTGCTTGACCATGTTCCTCCAGTAGTTGGAGACAATGTTGTTGTTGCGTTTACACAAATAACATTTGAACCTGTTATACGTACTGCAGTATTTGCATTTACTTTAACCGCTTGACTTGGTAAAGACGAACAACCTCCAGTTTTTGTAAAAGTAAATGTTGCTGTACCAGCAGAAATCCCTTTTACGACACCTGAATTTGTTACTGTTGCAACTGCTTTATTACTACTTGTCCATGTTCCTCCAGTAGAAGGTGACAATGTTGTTGTTTCATTAATACAGATAGAGCTTGATCCTACAATTTCTGCATTTGCAGCAGAGCTAACGGTTACGGCAGCTGTCGGCTCTGATGGACAACCATTCAAAGCTGTGAACGTAAACGTTGCAGAACCTGGTGAAATACCTTTTACGATACCCAAATTGTTTACTATCGCAACAGCAGGGTTGCTACTTGTCCAAGTCCCCGCTAAAAGAGGAAATACTTTTGTTGTTCCATTTATGCAAATAGAAGTTGGTCCTATAACAGATACTTTTGGAATCGATTTTACAAGCACCGTTCTATAGCTATCACCTTTACAATCTGAGTCGTCAGAATCATATTTTAAGATAAATGTACCTGGCTGCAATGCTGTAACAACTCCATCGCTGTTTACTGAAGCAACTAATCTATTAGAAACCGACCATTTACCGCTGTGCCCTGAATGAGTTGGGTGGTTGGCAATATTGAATTGTGTCTTAGAGCCAGCACATATAATGCTGTTTCCTCCAATAATCGCTCCAATCGGATTTCTTTTTCCATTATAAGCAGAAGTTGATTTTGAGTTATTCTGAGAAAACAAAATTGTTACTGTAAATAAACTCAAAATAACATAGATGTAAGATTGAAATAATTTCATTGTAATTATTCTCTGTTTTAGTTAGCACTTTTTGGTTTACAAGTCACAACTTGTTTTTTTACAACTGCCTTTTTATTTGCTTCTATTTTTAAACTTTTTCTTCCTGTATGAGAATGTTTGTTTGAAACACTCACTTCATTTAGTTTTAATTGACCTTGAAAATCAAAATGAGAAGAAACACCACAGTTTGCCAAATCATAATCTTCAAATCCATCAGAAGCCAATTCACTATATTTAGTATTAGAGCCTACTGCCACAGGAAAACGGTTATTATATCCGTATAACGCTGCCGAATAACGATTTAAAGCATCTTTATTTTCTACCTCTTGACCATACGGACTAAATTGAGTAACCTCAGAAGCAAAAGTCCATTTCTTAAATTCCTCTCCTTTTGTAATTTCCCAAACATTATTTTTAAACACATAAAATGGAGAGAAATCAGTAAAGTAACCTGTTTTACGCGGTGTCGGATCAATAGTATAGTTTCTACCTGTTAGATACGCGTACGATTTATTGGCTCTCCAATTTCCAAGTACATTATACAAATACGGATTATACGAACGTTTGATAACGTCATCCACATCCTCATTGCTAGTATCTGTTTCGTAACCAAATTTCAATTTACCATCAACAAAAGTCATTTTTGGCAAATTGCATTCACATTGAGAAGGCCATTCGTTGCTATACTCAATAGCAGCAGCATTTACAATTCTGTCAATTGGACTGCTAGCTAAAAATGGAGATTCCCCAAGAGTGTCTTTTGGTCCCGTAATTTTATTGTTTACATCATAATCGTATAAAGGATTTCGCATAGACGTAACATTAGCCATAGAAGCCATCTGCATATTACGGTGTCCAGAACGAATTATTTTTATTTTTCCAGTCGTTACAACATCGCCTTTAATAAGGACTCCTCTATTATCTATTAACTGAAAACTAGAACCATTAACATTTACTACCCATCCTTTTAGAGCACTTAATACATCTTCTTCTCCTTCTTTTTTATTAGGAGCTTTACCGCTTAACCAAACTTCATCTCCATTGATTAAGTAATCAGATGCCGCAACATTTCCTTTAGATTGATCAAATTGATATTGATTATTACCTGTTTTTAAAACATTATATTCCAATCCAGCATTCTTTGCTGCTTGACTCATTCCGTCATAACTCCAATATGCAGGGAAATTGAATGTATAATATTTATCCTTATACTCATTAACCGTTTCTTTTAATAATACATCACCTGTTTCAGCATCCCAAGCAAGATTTTTAGTCGACACTTCCGATCCTAAATCGTAAGCAACGGTCTCAGAAAGTATTGCAGATGTGTGAATTACTTTTGTCGTAACTGCTGTACGAAGTTGAGTTTCATGCTTAGAATGAGCAGGAATAATTGTTGGCACAACGATAACAATGATAGTAAATGGCAGAGTAGCAACATTGACCGCTACACCATCTGTTGAAGTAACCGTTTTGTTTTCTCTAAAATCATTTATTACATCATAATCAACTCCGACAAGCTTAGTTTCAATCTTTCCTTTTGAATCTACGGTCTGAATATAATTATTTAACAATCCTACATTTTTACTTTCCGAATTTGAGACAATATTATAATTATAGTCAACCCCAGATATAGCTCTTGTCTGGCCTTCTCCATACACACGCTGGCTTTTCATTTTTCCATCCATATCATTGGTATGGATAGAATACCCTTGTGACATTGTAAGATGATCTTTCACATTTAAATTAATCAGATTTGCTAGAACACCTGAAGATTTATGCCCTCCAGACATTATTGTTCTATCTACAATTGTTGGAAAATCATTAGAAGTATAAAATTCAGTTACAACATTTCCTGTAGCATGTTTTTTTACAACTGTTCCATAAGACGGGTCTTTATCATTTTTTCTGTCCAAGTTCTTTACCGTTACACGGCTATAAGTAACCTTTGGCGAAGGAAAAAATGATTCTCCGAATGGTTCTTCAACATAATTATCAGACTCAGGACCTAATAACAATTCGGGCTCATTTTTGTCATAAGCAGGTTTTACAAAAGGATTTTCTTTTGATCCTAAAGGCTCATAAGTTGCCACTCCAGAAGATTTACTAGTAGGATTACCGTCTGCATCAACTGCATTATATGAATATTCCTGTCCATAAGATTGTTTGTATAGATCAGAATTTTTATTTCCAGTCATGATATCCCACTGGTCATGAATTTTGATATCTTTAACTCTGCTTCCACCGCCCAACTTTTTACTATCAGGATGGTGCAGTCTAACCCAAGATTTACCAGTAATAAAATTACTTGCAATACCATTTTTTTCTAGTATTCCATTCGGGCTTTCAAAAATATCAAGCAATGTTGGCAACCAGCCTACCAATTCTGTAATAATACCTTTAAGATCTTTAGTATCTTCTTCATTATTTAAGCTGTAAACCAATCTGTTTAAGTTCTTTCTACCAAATCCCCAACCCGTTTTAGAGATAGGATTTACTTCTTTAATACCATTAAAACCGTCTTCTTTTCTAGCTTTAGTAAGTGGAATAGCTACATATTGTTTACCATTAAATTCATTAAAGGCATACTTGTCCATATCTTTGGTCAACGTCATATAACCCGTAACATAATCGTACTTATCCGTTTCATTAATACCGGGTTTTGGATCAGGATTCACCATGTTGAGCAGGAACCTAAAGTAAATCGGGTTTTCTACATCTCCTATGGTCTTCAAGTATTTATTGTAGAAAGTTTCAGCAATTGAGGCATTACCTTCGCTCTTTATTGCATGATCTAACTCTACATAAATATAATCTCCTAAATCTTTTTTTCCAGGCTTTGCAGAATCATTAATGTTTGAAGCAGTAAAGTCATCTTTGCTACCGCTCCCCACCACTTTAAACATCTGCATTACATCTTTGTTTTGTACTTTACTGTAATCATCAGATTCATAATTCAATTCCATTATACCTCCAGATGGCAAATGAATTGACTTTAACAGCCAGACAGATGCATTTTTATCTGTTCCGTTTTCTATATTCTTTTGGTCAACATACCCATACTCAGCATTTGACAGAGCGCTCATAGTAGCTAGACCAACATTCTCATCAACTTTTTTATAATTCCCCCAAACATCATAAGCTTTCATATCATAATTAGGGTTATTAATAGTATCTGTAGCTAAGTTATATCCAGAACCATTAATCTCTTTTTCTGAAGCATAATTGAAAACATAAGGAGTATATTCTCCCATTTTTGAATTTTTATAAGTAAAATAAACTTTTTCTAAAGTTAATTTTCCTTTTTCTCCATCAATTCCTGTTCCTGTTTTTCCTTTATTAATGTTATTGTCAACTCCTTGACATAAACGGTAACTGTATTTAAAATGAGCTTCTTTAATAGGTGTTGCTTCATCTCCTTTAGCAAGATATTCTGGTTTTGAATACAATGAAATTTTATCCAATTTATAAGTTGGAGATGTTTCATCAATTCCTCCATTCTCATCCTTAACACCAAAAGCATCTTTTCTTTCTGAAAGGTGAAAAATCGCAACATGAGTTTTTGTTACAATCCTTTTGATGTATAATAATTCCTTCTCTCCATACAAGTAATTGGCTTTATTATCCTTTTTACTTGAACGCAGACCTTCATCAAAATTGGCTTGATTTTTTTCGAATGGAACTCTCCATCTGTAGTTGTGCCCTTTGTCTGCATATTTATTTTCGTACTCAAAATTAGTATACGTTCCTAAATCATCATCTGATGGCCCATTATTACTAATATCTTGGTAATCTGAAGACAATACTGAAGTTAACAAATAAGTGTGCGCATATGCAGGAGTAGTTACTCTATTGAAATACTCATCTCCACCTTTAGAATTTCTCGGCGAATTATCAACCCCAGGATTGTACTCAATCAATCCATTTTTAGCGCCAGCATTTTTATACTGATTTCCATCACTAACATCAAATGTTGTTTCTTTTTTCACACTATTGTAAGCTGCCATACCGTAAATGTAACGGTCGCCGCCTTCTTTTGTAATTTTAATCTCAGCAGTGTGGTTATCTTTAGAATATTCGCTAAATCTTTTTGTGAATCCAAAATCTTCAGCTTCTTTTTTAGTCAGTTTTTCTATGGTTTGATTTCTTGCCAATCTTGTTTTTCTCGCAACCTGACCTGTATTACCAACAACATTTTTATTTGTTGAATAATTTAAACTTGTTTTTCTATCAAAACCACTTCCTTCAATATTCAGCTTGATTGGCTGATATCCGCCTAATTGATTTTCGAATAAATCGATTTCTTTATCTGTATGAAAACCTCCAATATTCTTAAAAAATACTTTTTCGTAATCTGGTCTATTATTTGCCTTTTTTTCTTTAAATCTTCCTAAAGCTGGATTCGAATTTGACCATAACGCGCTACGGCTATCACCTATAGTTACATTCACATCAACACCAAAATGGACACCTCCACCAGCACCAAATTCTAAACCAAGTGAGCCTCCTGCACTATCATCATTTGTTTCGTTATCGTAAACATATCCTACTTGCGATTTGTACGGACGATACATACCAGAAATTCCCTGTCCCTGAATACTATAAACATCATAAGTATTATTTGTAATAGGCAGCGATGTAGTGTTTTTATTGACTGTTCTGTCTTTTTCTCTATTAAAATCTAAAACTGCAGATCGTGGCGCATTGTATGTGTTTTCAAAACCATACGCTTTTTCTACTTTTCTCTTTTCAGAATCTTTAATTCCCTGAGAAGTTCTATAACCAGAAAACTTCCCTCCGCCTTCAACACCCCATATTTCCCCTTCAATATTCGCACTAAACATGACGTTTGAAGAAACCATACCTACACGCTTAGTTGGTGTATATGAAGCATTGTTCATTAACAATGAACCCGATATCCCACCAAAAGATGTACTACCCTCTTGTTGTGATGTAGTAGTGTTACCTTTTTGATCAGTTTTACTTACAGTATGAGAAGATTTTGTACTAGATGAAGCCGACATAGTTACGCTCTCAACTCCTTTTCTACTATTATAACTAACTCCGGTATTAAGTCCTAAACTTGCACTGTTTCCATCTTTCTCTTTTATTTTTTGAGAAAGCGAAATACTTGGAGAAACTGATACTCCCTCTGACGCTGAAGATTCAAGATTTACACCAACACCAAGATTACTGCTTATCTGAAACGAAAAGCCTCCGTTTACTGCAACACCTAGTCCGTCATAATTATTATATTTTACTCCAATACCAAAATTTGCATTTGCTTTTTCTTTCATACCAAAAGCCGTAAGAAAAACATTTGCGCTTGATCCTACTGTTACATTAGGTTTCATGCTATTTTCGTAAATCATTTCGTCTCCATCAAAATCATCTGGTAAACCGCGAAGCTGTCTTGAGATCTGCCCTACGTTCAAATCCCAGCCTAAACCTACCCATGATGCTTCTTGGTCCATACCAACACCAGAATTGTACGCCAGATTTAACGGATAACCTCCAACATCCATAATTGGAATATTGTAGTTAAAATCTCCACTCGCAAGGTCAACCATATCTGATGTTCCTATTGGTGTAAATGACTCAAATTCAGGTTGAGATGGCCCTCCCGTCAATGCATACATCTGCATAGGCTGAAGTGTCTCCAAAAGAATCATCATAGCTAAATAAATAGCAACTATTTTTTTAAACTTACTTATTTTCATTTGCTGGATCATAATGCTACTGGGGTAAAAGGATCTTTAAATTTAAATTTCAATGTTCCCTTTTTAAAAAGATAATCGTTGTAAATCAACTGGATTTTATCATTAGGATCTATCCCAGAAAAAAACAAGAGCACTTTTTGAAAAGGGGCTATTTTATAATTACGCTCATAATTTATACCTGAGCACAATATTGTATCTTTTTTTGACGTTACTACATAGAAATCTTTATCAAGACCGAACGACATGTATTTAACCGAATTTGTATAATCAAGCCCTGTAAAATCTTGATTAAGAAGATCTTTCTCTTCATCTTGCTGAAAAATAAATTCAATAACACGCTCTCTTTTATTTGCTTCATAAAGAGAATCGACATGAGAGAGATTCTCGATTCCTTGAGATTTCAGCAGAAAATATTGAATAGGAACTTCAATAGCTGTAAAACCAATATCGTCTACTACTTGAGTATACGACCTTGATTTCCAGCCAATTTTTTCTAAATTAAAGTAACGATCTCTAATTTCAGAATCATTATTTGGGTTCTCTTCTTTTTTACATGAAGCTAGAAGAGATAGAAATAAAATAAAGATTACAACGCTATATCCCTTCATACTTTTTATTTAAATAAGTAAGAAGTTCATCTGTAACATCTATTTTTTCATCGGCAAACAGAACGGTCTGTTGGCCATCTGAACCTATTACAAGCTGATATTTTTTGTCTTTTGAAAAATCTGAAGTGTAACTTTTAATTCGCGACCAGATTTTAGAAGTTTGCTCTTGTGGATAGCTCTGATTGAACTTTTCGAACTCTTCTTTTCTTTGAATAAATTCCTGCATCAGCTGTTCTTTTTGAGCACCAGCAACTGACGATTTTTGTAAGAAAGAATAAAGTGAATCTAATGCTGATTTGCGAGAATTGAATTCTTTTTCTCCTACTCTTTTCATTTCTTTAGTCATCGCAAAACCTTCAAATAGTTTTGCTGAATCAATATACACGACTTTCGTGTTTTGACGAAAAAATTGAAAAAATAGTAAAATAATTAATGCGCATATTAACACTACATTAATTACACGCTGAATGGTGAATTTATGTTGGGGCATAAATATGTTAGTTTGTTTTTGGTGAGGCAAATGTAGAATTAATTATGAATTATTCAATAAAAAAACCTTTTACAAATAAAGAAATACATAATTTTTACAAAAACATTATTTTTAAAGAATTTTTCACATTCAAAGGTTGCTCTAAAAAATAATATATCAAGATTTCGAGTAGGGTGCCTACGGCTTCCCGTAAAAAAAACGCAAAAACACGAATTAACATAATTTTAACAAAAATAAATAACATGTAAAAACTTATAATCGTAAGTTAAGCGCGCGACTTATTACTGTACATTTACATCTTTAGCACTTAAAAATTACCTACAAATTTTCTCTTAAAAAAAACTTTTACCGAACAGAGAATTTATTTTTGTATTCTTACAAAAAAAACTAAATTGCCCCCGTTTAAAAATAAAAGCGGCCCCTTGAAAACATTAACAATACCACGTTATATTCTAATTCTTTTTTCTTTTACTCTAATTTCTTTCGGCGATCCTTATATGATTAAAAGGATTTCGGATAAAGATTTTAGATATGAGTTTTACACTACAGATAAAAAGATCAACCCTAAAACTTCTAAAACTTATTTTTGGTTTAAGGGCGGACTTATTCATGAAGCGCAAGGCGGAATTGCGGGCGAACTCTTAAATGACAAGTTCACCAAAATGTATCATAGCAATCAGTTAGCCGAGCAAGGCCAATTTAAAAACGGACTTCGAGTTGGAGAATGGAAAACTTGGCACAAAAACGGAGCATTAGCCTCCATCCTTCACTATAGCAATGGTTTACGTTGTGGCAAATTCTCGAGATATGACGATATCGGAAATTTAGTTGAAAACGGAAAATATAGTTCGAACTTAAAGACTGGGAAATGGACAAATGCTGAATCACAAGAAATCATCACTTATAAAAATGGCGTAATTGTTAAGAAAAAAGAAGTAATTACAAAATCAGAACAATATAGAATTAAACAAGAAAATATTAAGGCTGAAAATGCAAAAGAATCTCAAAAAGAGCTTGAAGCAACTTCTGATGCATTGAAATTGAAATCTTATAAAGAAAAAACAAAAGAAGAAAAAGCACAGGCAAGAGAAAAGGCTAAAAAAGAAAATGAAATAGCAGCAGCTGATAAAAAAGCAAAAAGAGCGGCCGAAAAAGAAGCGAAGAAAATAGCAAAAGAAAAAGCTAAAAATGAACCTAAAAAAGATTCAAAAATAGAAAGCTTTTTTAAGAACCTTTTCAAAAAGAAAGATAAAGCGCCAAAATAATGGTTAAAGCTCATAGTTTGCTATATGCCATTTATATCTGCTTAATTGTTTCAATAATCTGCGGAGCCCTGTTGTACTTTTCAAACTTGTACAATCAGCTTAATTTGTATTATAATGTGCAAGAAGAACTGTACATCCAGAATCAGTCTGTTTTGAATTTTGCATTAGGAAATAAAATCCAGCCAGCCGAAATTGATAAAGATGAAAAAACCAGTATAGAAGGAAGTTTTGAAGCAAAACCTTATGGCTTGCTCACTTTGATCTTGGCAAAATCTTATATCTCAAATGACACTGTTTCATCAGTACATTTTGTCGGAATTAGAAGTGCAGATAAAAATGCAATCTATTTAACCAATTTATCAAAATCGCTATCGTATTCTGGAAAAGTAAAACTCGTTGGAGACAATCAGTTACCGAGTACTTTTATTGAGACTTCGTACATAAACAATAGTCTCAACGAGCTTAAAAATGAAGGAAAAAATACAATTTCTGAGCCAACGCTTCCAGAAATTAATACCGATTTTAAAAAGATCTTTTTGGATCTTAAATCTGAAAAAGTGAAGCTTGCAGACCTAGAAAAAACCAAAGACTCGCTCTACTATAATTCCTTTTTAAATGCTACAAAAGACATTACAGTAAACCCGAATCTGAACAATATTATATTTAAAGGCAACTTCATTTTACGATCTGAAGATTCTATTAGAGTGAGAAAAAATACAGTTTTAGAAGATATCATTCTGATTGCTCCCAAGATAACTTTTGAAGAAGGTTTTAAAGGTACAGTTCAAGCCTTTGCAACCAAAGGAATTGAACTAGAAGAAAAAGTAACATTAAATTATCCGTCAGTAATTTGTGTTTATAACGAAGGTACAGAAGAGTCAAAAATTAAGATAAAAAAAGAATGCAAAATCTCTGGTGCCGTGGTTTTATTTGGAAACAAAATAGATGTTATCGACAAACACAGCATAGAAATAGACGACTCGGGATTGCTCTTTGGAGATTTATATTGTACAGGAAAATTAATGCTTAAAAGTAATGTTTACGGTTCTGTTTATACCAATCGTTTTTTTATAAAAACAGGATCAACGTCATACGACAATATAATCAGCGATATTGAAATTAATACAACAAAGCGACCAGATTATTTCATTTCAATTCCGTTATTCAACACAGAAACAACCAATTATGGAGTCATTAAAAAAGTGTTGTAAAGTACACGCGAATTCGCTGCTGGAATCTGTTATTGCATTAACGATTATATCGGTTTGCCTCTATTTTGCTGTGATGATTTTTGCATCAGTATATACGCCAAAAACGTCTGCTAAATTTTATAGCACGCAGAATAAAGTGAATGAACTTTTTTATTTATCGCAGATAAAAAATGATTCTATAGCGAATGATGAAAATGAAAATTTATTAATTGAAGAAGAAACTGTAAACGAAAATCTGAAAAAGATTTCTGTGCAGTATAAAGATAGTACACAGTTCAAATTTGAAAAAACTTTTTATGTCCAAAAGCCCTAATAAATATTATTCTGTAGCTGCTTTTTCTATCATAGAAGCAATTGTAGGCATGGCTGTTACGGCTATTATTATGGGAATTTTGTTTGTTATTTTTTCAATTGTGAGTGGAAGAATGATCGACTTTAAAAACCAAAATCAATTGGTAAACGATTTAAATCGATTGACATACAGTTTGAACAAAGATATTTTTGAAAATGAAAAAATGATTGCCTCCGAAAATGAAATTTATTTTAACGGATATGCCGGTGAAAGAGTTTCTTATCAGTTTTTTGATGATGTTATTTTAAGAAATAGCGAAACGTTTGTGGACACTTTTCAAATCAAATTAAAAACAATGATTTTGGATACTGTAAAAAGCAAATCGGAACAATTTGTTTATCAAAAGATTAAACTAAATATCGAATCAAACGAGAAAGAACTGGATTTACGATTTTATAAAAGAGTATATCCTAACGAATTATTACAAAAGATTAAAAACTAATGAGTTTCGATTTATCAACATATAAAGCGCCTAAAGCCGAGAAAAAAGATTTCAGGATTGAAACAGGATCTTTTCAGCTTTCAAAAAAACTTTCTGATAAGAAAAAAGAGATTTTCTACAGAGAGCTGGGAATGCTTTTGCGATCTGGAGTCGATTTTAAAAAAGCTTTGGAAATTTTAAGCAATCAATCTGATAATAAATTTGAAAAAGAACTCATAATTGGCATTAAGGAAAAAGTTATTGAAGGAAGAAGTATTTATGAATCAATGCGCGAAACCGATCAATTTTCTCCTTACGAATATTATAGCATTCAAATTGGAGAAGAAACTCGAAAACTAGAGGAAGTTTTGGGTGAATTACAGAAGTATTTTAACCGAAAAATTCAAATGAAAAGACAGATTGTTTCGGTTATGACCTACCCGACAATTGTAATGCTGGTTACTATTTTGGTTTTGTATTTTATGCTTAACAAAGTAGTCCCAATGTTTAGTTCTGTTTTTAAACAATTTGGAAGCGAATTGCCAAAAAGCACGCAGATTATCTTAAAAATTTCAAATCATTCGGGAATGATATTTTCATTCGTAATTGCCTTTATTGTTGGACTGACAATTGTTCATTTTTTATTAAAAAACAAGGATAGTTACAGGGCGTTTACAACCGCAATGCTCTTAAAAATCCCTTATTTCGGAAATTTAATTCGTAAAATCTATATATCGCGTTTTTGCCAGGCAATGAATTTATTGATTACATCAAGAACTACTTTGATTAATTCTTTAACCCTAACCGGTAAAATGATCAGCTTCTATCCTATCGAGATTGCAATTCAGCAAATTAAAGAAGACATCACGCGAGGAGCTTCATTACACGAAAGTTTAAAAAAACACAATGTTTTTGAAAATAAAATGGTTTCGATGGTCGAAGTCGCAGAACAAGTCAATCAGCTAGAAACTATGTTTGAACGATTAACCGAACAATACAATGAAGAAATTAGCCATCAGACCAAAATGATTGGAGTAATCCTCGAACCTATGATTATCATCGTAATTGGTGCCATTGTAGGCGTCATTATGGTTTCGATGTATGCACCAATGTTCGATTTAAGTAAAATAATAAATAAATAACCATAATTCATTTTCAATTTAAAACTCCCAAATAAAACAACAATTAAAAGAAATATAAATGTTAAAGCACATTAAAAAATACCACAACTCTTATAAAAAAATGTACGTTAAAGCTTATTCATTAACGGAAATTTTAATTGTATTATGCATCATCGGTATATTATTATTGATGGTTTTACCCAATCAGACTTCTGTAATTGGGCAAGCAAAGGCTATTGAAGCGCAAGCTATGCTAAATCAGGTTTATGGTTTAGAAAAAAGCTATTTCTACAGACATTCAAAATACTCTGGAAGCCTAGAAGAAATTGGTTTTGAACAAGAAAAAACTGTAGATGAAGGCGGTCAAGCAGTATACAAAATTGAAATTATCGATGCTACTAATGATTCGTTTTTAGCAAGAGCAACCGCTACTTCAGACTTGGATGGCGATGGCAGTTTTAATACTTGGGAAATCGACAGCAAAAAAATATTAACCGAAGTAACCAAAGAATAAATTGAAACTAGCCTCAATAATCTTGCTGCTTTGTTTAGCATTAGTTTTTATTCAAGATTGGAAATTTCGTAAAATACATGTCGTTTTACCGCTTGCTATTTTCATAATTTCTTTTCTTGTTATTCCTGTAAAAAAATACGAACTAGCTGAAATAGTAGCATACAATACCGTTTTTTTCCTAATTACTTTAGGGTTTCTTACGCTATATATGAGTTTGAAATCTAAAAAAATTCTCAACCCTTTCCTTCACTATTTTGGATTGGGAGATTTGCTATTTTATATCGCTGTCAGCCCTTTATTTTTATTAAAAAACTATATTTTATTTTTCATATTATCTCTTGTTTTTGCCATTGTAATGCAGTTTGGACTGAGAAAATTCATTAAAGAAAATACAGTTCCGCTGGCAGGTTTTTCGGCTTTGTTTCTATTCACTGTTTTAATGAAAGACTATTTTCTAACCTTTCAAAAACTAACCTTATTCTGATGATACAAAATATCGAAATATTTCCAGAAATACAGCATGTTGTATCAAATGATTTGGCTAATCAATACCGCATTATTCCGAAATCGCTACATGAAAATACGATTGAAGTTTACGTAGATCATTCTAGCAATAAAGAAGATGCAAAAGAAGAGCTGGAGCTGTTTTTAGGCAAAAATATTGTTTTCCATTCTGCAGAATCTGCAGAAATTGAAAAAGCATTATCTATTTATTATAGAAAAGAACGTGCCTTAACTTCAAACAAATCATTGAGTGTTGACAAGGGTGATTTTCTTGAAAATTTATTGGCCGAAGCTAAGTCTTTAAAATGCAGTGATATTCACTTTGAAGTTTATGAAAATTCATCTCGAATTCGTTTCAGGATTGATGGGCAATTAATTGAACGTTACAAGATTGAGCAGGAAAATTATCTGGAACTGGTCAATAAAGTTAAGATTAAAGCCAAACTGAATATTACCGAAAAAAGGCTTCCGCAAGACGGACGAATCACTAACGAATCTTTTGATATCAGGGTTTCGATTCTGCCTACTTTATTCGGAGAAAAAATAGTAATGCGTCTTCTAGGCCAAGATGCTTCAAATATTGATTTGAACACTTTAGGCTTGCAGAAAGAAGAATTAGAAAAATATCTGGAAGCGGTTAAAAAACCAAACGGAATTATCTTAATAAGCGGTCCAACGGGTTCTGGAAAAACGACTACACTTTATGCTACTTTAAGATTGTTAAATGACAGCAGAAGAAATATCGTTACCGTTGAAGATCCTATCGAATATACGCTTAAGGGAATCAATCAGGTTCAGCTTAAAGAAGATATTGGTTTAACATTTGCTTCTGCCTTAAAATCCTTTTTGCGTCAAGATCCAGATGTGATTATGTTGGGAGAGATTCGTGATTCTGAAACGGCTTTAATGGCAATTCGAGCCTCATTAACGGGGCATTTGGTATTATCGACCATTCATACCAACTCTGCCATTGGAACCATTTCGAGGCTGATCGATATGGGCGTACCATCCTACTTAATTGCCGAAACCTTAAACTTGTCTGTTGCACAAAGATTGATTAGAAAACTTTGCGACAGCTGTAAAAAAGAAACTATAAGCGATCCTAAAGATTTTCCACTCAATTTCAAATTTCCGTATGAAATAGAATCTTATTATAAACCAGTGGGTTGTAACAAATGCTTTCATACTGGATACAAAGGAAGAACGGCGATTTATGAAATCTTAAATATCGACCATACCATTGCAGAAGCTATTAAAAATAACACCATTACCAAATTATACAGTAATGACAGCAATTATAAATCATTGCCTGAAAAAGCATTTGAGATTTTAGCTGCAGGAGAAACATCTCTAGAAGAAATTTATTCAATTTTAATAAACATATAAATAATGCTTAAACAGATCGTTTTCGCACTAGTTGCGTTATTCTTTTCAAATATAATTTTTGCTCAGCAAGATCTAACGGAACTTAGCAGAAAGTTTGACGAATTTTCAGTACAAAAAAAGGGATTAAATGAAACCATTAAAATTGATGTTTCAGGACTTACTCTCCATGATTTCATTGCCTCAATAGCCGAAGAACATCAATTAAATGTCGATGTAGATACAGAATTAAATCAGCCGGTTGCCAACAACTTTTTTGATGTAACTGTAAAAGATGTTTTCCTGCATCTTGCTCAAAAATATGATATTGATGTTTCTTTTATGAGCAATATTATTGTTTTCAAAAAGAGAAAAGTAGTTGCTGTAGTAGAAAAAAAACAACCTAAAATTATAGATGTAGCCTATAATCCGCAAAATGACTTCTTGTCGGTTAAGCTCGAAAACGATACTTTGTCTGCTGTTGCAAAAGCGATAATAGATAAATCGGGAAAAAATTTACTCTTAGCTCAGGATGTAAAAAACATCAAAGTTTCTTCTTACGTGCTAAACCGCCCATTTGATCAAGTTATCGAAATGATGGCAAAATCAAATGATTTAACTGCTACAAAAGACGATAGTGGCATTTATTTTTTACAAAAGGGCACAGCTCAGAATCTGAGCGCACAAACAACTGGACCGAAGGCAAAACAGCCAAAAGCAAGCTTAGGTGTTCCCGGATATTATGAAGTAAATATTAATAAAAATGGTTTTTTACAAGTTAGCGCTTACATCGCAGACGCATCTGATTTATTAACCGAAGCAGCAGAGAAACTTCACATTAACTACTTTTTATACAATAAACCAGAAAATGAAAAAACAACGCTTTCTGCTGATAATATAACTTTTGATGACCTTTTGGCTCACATCTTTAAAGGAAAAAAATATACGTACAAAAAACAGGATAATTTTTATTTAATTGGCGAAGAAGCTACAGAAGGATTGAGAATTACCGAAATGATTCAGCTGGAAAATAGATCAATTGAATCTGTTATCTCTACTCTGCCAAAGGTTTTTTCAGAAAAACTGGAAATAAAAGAATTTATAGAACTTAACGGTTTAATCGTTTCTGGTTCTAGATCTATACTGGAAGAATTAAAAGTCTACATCAAACAAATTGATAAAGTTGTTCCGATGGTTCAGATCGAAGTTATTATTGTGCAGTACAATAAGGCGTATGACATTCAAACTGGAATGAAAGCAGGTCTTGATAAAATAAATAAAGTTCAAACTGGCGGAGTATTATTTCCAAACTCAGATGTCACTTTAAACGGTTCGTCTGTAAACAGTTTAATAGATGCTTTTAATGGTTTTGGTCTTTTTAAACTAGGAAAAGTAACCGAATCATTTTATCTAAATTTAAAATTATTGGAGAATAACTCTGCTTTAAAAATAGAATCGACTCCTAAAATTGCTACCATTAGCGGACACGAAGCAAAACTGTCTATTGGTGAAACAAGCTACTATTTTGAACAAAATAACAGGCTGATAAATAACAATATCGGAAATGATATTTTAAATTCGGGAACGTGGAAATCTACAGATGCAAATCTTAGTGTTTCTATCAAGCCTTATGTTTCTACAGACGAAAATGTTACTTTGACCATCGCGGTAGAAAAAAGTTCGTTCTTGGCAAGAGTTGGTGAAGATGCGCCTCCTGGAAAAGCAACTCAAAAATTTGAATCGCTTGTAAGAGTTAAAAACAGCGAAATGATTTTATTGGGAGGTCTTGATGAATTGAAAAAAGAAAATTCTGGAACTGGAACACCATTGCTTTCGAGAATTCCAATTATAAAATGGTTCTTCAGCAGCAGGAAAAAAGGAAAAAGTGACTCGAAACTTCACATTTTTATTAAACCAACAGTTATTTATTAAGAATGATCGCCACTTTATCTAAATTCATTAAAATAAACGACTTAAACGTTGTTGGCGTAATTAAAAAAGAAGGTTACGAAATCTATAATTTGCTTACTGTAAAAAAGAAAGCAAACAAAATTTCTATTGTCTCCAAACAGACCTTTGAAACCTTTGATAGTTTAATAAAAACTGCAGATAAAAAATTACCTATTTTGCTTCTTATTGAAGGAAAAGGAGTTTTAAACAAAGAAATAAATTTTGAAAATGAAGCCGATTTAAACTGGCAGAAAAATATCGATTTCAATACTATTTATTATACTGATCTGAAAGGGAAAAATTCCAATTTCATGAGTTTTTGCAGAAAAAACATCGTAGAAGAAAGCATTTCCCAATTTCGAAAAAGTGGGTTTGAGATCATTGATGTTTACATTGGTTCGTTTCTTGGCGCATTATTGAATAGTACTTTAAAAAGAGAAGTTCTGTATTCTACCGATTTAAAGCTTGAATTTGAGAATGATATTCTCTCCAGTTTTTCTAAACAAAATGAAACACCAAATGCTGTAAATTATCAAATTGGTGAAGAAACAATATCAAATGTTTTCTTGCCTCTTTATGGCTCAGTGATTCATTTTTTTGTAAAGCCAAAAGAAGTTTCTAAAACGGTAAATGCTAGTTTAAACAATGAGGAATTAGTATATAAAAAAGCATTTAATTTTCTTGGTATCGGAATGCTAGTGGCTTTTCTAATCTCGTTATTAATCAGCTATTTTTTGATTCAATATTATGGCACTAAAAACTCTGAACTCAATCTTCAGACTGTTTATTCTAATCAATCGTATCAGTTAATATTGGATTTAGAAGCTCAAAAAGAAAAAAAGCTGAATCTCTTAAAAGAATCTGGCGTCTTGTCTTCTAAGTTTTTTTCTTTTTATAGTTACGAGATTATGAAAACAATTCCGAGTGCTATTTCTTTAACCGAATTAAATATTGCTCCCTTAAAAGAAGAATATAAAGAAAACAAAAAAGCTTTGTTTGAAAGCGGTTCCATAATTATTAAAGGCGAAACTTTTCAAGAATCATCATTTAATTCATGGCTAGAAAATCTAAAAAAAATGGATTGGATGCAACGTTTCGAAATCGTCAGCTTAAAAAAAGACAAAAAGAACAAATCAATTTTTGAAATAAAAATCATACTTAAAAATGTTTGAAAATTATTCGTATAAACAGAAATTTTATGCTTTGATCGGAATCTTTTTTATGCTGTCGATAACGGCATACAAACGATCCTTTCACACCTTGTTTGATGTTGTTTCAGAATATCGAGAACTTTCAAAAAAGGCTGATGATATTAATAAAAAAGCAAATAATACCGGAACTCTTAAAAACGATGTGGAGTATTTGAACAAAATAATTGGCAAAGAAGGCGTAACAAAAGAAATGGTACAGCAAGAAATAATCAGTTTTGCCAGTACAAATTCTGGAGTTTCGATAAACGATTTAAAGCCCATTCATGATTATCCAGAAACAGATTATCACATTATAACCAATCAATTGGACGTCACTGGAAATGCGAATCAATTATTAGAACTGGCCTATAATTTTGAAAAAAAATTCAACTATTCTCGAATGGTGAGCCAGAACTTTTACACCACTAAAAAAAACAATAATAAATCTGAAGTTTTACATTTAAAAATGATTTTTCAAAACTATGAAAACACTAAATAAAATTCTATTAATCAGCCTTTCTCTTTTTATATTCTCTTGTGATGATATCCTTGAAGAAGATATTACTAATGATATCGTACAAGTTATTTCTCCAACAAAAGACGCTGTTGTAGAAAGTAATGTAGTTAACTTTAAATGGAACAGCTTAAAAGGTGCTGACAAATACCGCGTTCAGGTTTACGAATACGATCAGGTACTGATTTTAGATTCGTTAACTACAAAGACCAACTTGACTTTACCCCTAGCTGCAGGAAGTTATATCTGGCGTGTGCGAGCAGAAAATTATGCTTATCAATCGACCTATTCTTTTCCATCCAACTTTTCAACAAATATTCCAGATGATTTAACCAATCAGCAGGTTATATTATTAACTCCAGATAGTGACAAATATCTAAATTTTACCAATATCACCTTAAACTGGGAACAGCTTGATAACGCCACTTCTTATAGTGTAAGAGTAGTAAATACAGTAACTGGCCAAGAAGTTTACCCACAAACAGACTTAACAGATACTTACTTAACATTGGATCTACCAGAACTTGCTGACGGAAATTATGAATGGAGAGTAAAAGCAAAAAATGCTGAAACTGAGACAAGGCAATATGCAGCAAAAAGGTTCAATGTTGACACAACCGCTCCAAATCAGCCAAAAAATTCATTGCCTGCTGATAATGCTACTCAAACAGTAAATACTGCAGCAAGTTTTACTTGGACCATTGCTTCAGATATTGGAAACATAAAATCGCCAATATCTTATGTAGTAGAAATAGCAACTGATATAGATTTTACATCCAATCTTCAAACATTAAACAGTAATACAACAACACTATCCTATACTTTTGCTACTGCAGGAACGTATTTCTGGAGAGTAAGAGCGGTTGACGTTGCTGGAAACATTGGAACCAACAGTACAGGATTTAAGATTACAGTTAATTAATAATGGCAAAAAAGAAAATTAATATACTTCTAATTATTGTAGTTCTAAGCCTATGGGGAACCGTAGGTTATAGAACTATAAAACGTTATTTTACCGATAATGATGGCTTCGCAAATAGCGAAATTTCGAATCATAATGTATCTCTAAAAAAAATTAATAAAGATACTTTTGAATTAAAGAAAATTGGCCGTGATCCTTTTTTAAATAAACAGTATAATGAAAAACCTGCATTTGTTGCTTCAGTTTCTTATCATGCTCCAGCAAAAAAAGTGATAAAAGCAGCACCAGCTCCAAAAGTAAACTCCAATATTAGCTGGCCACAGTTACAGTATTATGGTTATATAAAATCTAATGATCAAGAATTAGTTCTCTTAAAAATAGATTCTAAACTGCATAAATTGAAATTGAACAATGAAGTAAATGGCTTAGTAGTGAAGAAAAAATTTAAAGACTCTGTAGAAGTTTTTTTTAATTCACAGCGCAGAATAATACATATAAAATAAAGAAACCCGCCCTTTTTAAAAAAAAGTCAGGCGGGTTTCATGAACATTGGGGGCTGTTCTATATATTTTGCTTAAGGCACAATCTTAACTAATGTCCAGTTTATTCCTAAAGGATTTTTTGTCACTTTGCAGATTAAAGGAAACTCGGGATTTTTGACAATCCACATTTCGGTTGCATCGATTTGGGCTTTTATATGAAAAGCTTCAACTGCTTTTCCATCTAGAATTACAGCTGCTTTTGAATCATTTTCAACTAAATCGTATATCGTATTATTGTAAACAAACTTTTTATTTTGAATCAAATCCTGATAAGCCGACTGTGAAATCATAAAAAAGGTTTCGGATGGTTTTAAATTCAATACTGGCGCGTATTCGCCTTGACTGTAACTTAACGCATTTCCGTTTTTTAGTCCTTCTTTTGTGGTTACAATGCTGCTTTTTACACCTCTTGTTTCCAATTTGAAAATAAGTGCGTCATTAGTCAAATCAGCATTTAACGTCAATGCTCTAGTTTGTCCGTGAAGTTTACAGCTGTAATGTAATTCGGTATTATTTTTAAACGTCGGAATTATACTTTGTGCCTTTCCGATTTGAAAGGCCGCACAGATTAGCATGGATAAAAGTACTTTTTTCATCTTTTGAATATTTATTTTAACGGCGGTAAAATTGTCGTTCCCCAAGCTGAAGGTTTTGAATCCATTTCTAAAATTAATTCGCCTCCATTGTTAATATCATCATGGGAAATCCAAGCTTTCTGATAGGATTTTCCGTTTAAAAAAGCAGTTTTGATATATCGGTTTTTATCACTCCTATTTTTAGTAGTGATTTTAAAACTTTTACCATTTTCCAACTGCATAGTCGTTTCTGTAATTAAAGGTGAATTAATTAGATAATACGGCTGCCCTGCATTTGGATACAATCCCATCATGTGGAAAGCCAGCCACGAAGACATTGCGCCTGAATCGTCATTTCCAGGCAAACCTGCATGAGAAGTATTGAAATTATTCTTGATAATGGTTCTGATTCTATCACTGCTTAAATATGGTTTTCCTATCCAATGATACAGACACGGAGTCAGAAATGAAGGTTCGTTAGCTACATTATACAAATTGGAATCGAAAAGAATATTAAGCCTGTTCTCAAAAGCTTTTTCTCCTCCTGATTTTTTAACTAATTCTGGAACATCATGCGGAATACTCAACGAATATTCCCATGAATTTCCTTCGTAGAAAAACACGCACCAATGGCAGACATACCAAGGCGATTCTATAATAACAGGCGTATATTTGAAAGTAGGTTTCTGAATTTTTGATTCACCAAAAACAATATCATCCAGCCAGTTTCCGTCTCTGTCTTTTGGCATAATAAATCCTTTTGCACCTCTGTTTTCATAATCTGCACGCCACAAATTCTGCCAGCTGTCCGCTTGTTTCATATACTGATTGTACAAATCCATTTTGCCCAAACCTTTGGCAACGATGGCAATATTATAATCGTTATACGAATAATCAATAGTTCGGTTTCCAGCGCGGTCTGTACCGTATGGAACATAGCCTAATTTAAGATAATCGATAAGTCCGCCTCTTCCCTCTTTTTCTTCATTTTCACCCGGAGGAACTGTAGCATCTTTGAGCATCGCCTGCAATGCCAATTCGTAATCTATACCTTTTAGATTTTTTACAAAAGCATCGGCAATTACAACCTCAGCATTAGATCCTCCCTGCGTTCTTCCGTTATCGTTACCACTTCTTCCTTCAGGTAAAAAGCCTTCACGTTTATAAATATTCAGCATCGCATTGATGATTTCAACTTTACGTTTAGAATCGATCAGCGTGATTAACGGACTTGAAGTTCTGAAAGTATCCCAAATGGTATAAAAGTCATCATAATACGGTTCGTCATTTGTCCAAAGCGGATTCTCGCCTGTTCTATTCACTGGCATAATCATCGTGTGATACAAACCTGTGTAGAACATTTTTTTATATTCTATCGAAGTGTCTTCTGAAAGCTGGATTCTACTCAATAAATTTTCCCATTTATTTTCTAGAGAAGCCAAAACAGCATTAAAATCCCAATTTGGAATTTCAACTTCGATATTATTTTTTGCTTTTAATTCACTTAAAAATGAAATTCCAATTTTGACATTCAGTTCTTCTTTTCCTGAATTTTCAAAAGATAAAAGTGCTGCTGTTTTTTTACCTGAGTCAAACTGTGCTTTTTCATTATAAAACTTACCATCTTTACAAGTCACATATTTGGCAATCGGCTGATCGAAAACGGCCCAGAAATAAACCGTATAAGCGCGCCCGTTATTCCAGCCTCCGCGAATTCTGCTGTAACCGCGAACTTCGGTATCTGAGACAATTTCGATTTGAGAACCTACAAACATCTGTGCTTCTCTACCATCGGGTTCGTCTTGCTCTCCCAGAAAAAATCCAGGATCTATTTTTAATTCTTTCGATTTGTTTTTAGGATAAGTAAATCGGTAAAAAGAAACTTTTTCACCAGTCGTGATTTCTGTTTTGATTTGATTTTCCTTAAAAACAGTTTCATAATACCCCAACTTTACATTTTCTTCAGTTCGGTAAGACGTTTGATCCAATTTATCCAAAGCTCCAGAAAATGGCATAATAGAAATATTTCCATATTTGGGTCCGCCTCCCGTTCCGCTTACGTGAACTTGACTGAAACCTGTTACTTCTTTCGGCATTGGAAGCCAGCCACTATTAGGATGAACTGTACAATCGGGACTTGGTTTTACCATTCCGTACGGGCAAGATGGCCCAACAAAAACCCTCCCTACACCTTCAGAACCAATCATGGGATCAACGTATTGTTGAACGGTTTTTTGTGCACTTATGCTTAGTGTGAACAAAAATGATATTCCGAAAAGTATATTTTTACTATATATCTTCATTGCTTAATAATTTCTTTAAAAGTTTTTTTAGCCACTCCCGATAGCTATCGGGATTCACAGATTACAAAGATTATTTTTTAAACACATAGAGACATAGATTTTTTTAGACTTAGCTGAAGGGTATCAAAAAGAAACTCGTTTCTTAACACATAGCTATGTGTTTTATTAGTAAGTGAAACGCCTTTTTTAGCTATCCAAAAAGCTATGTTTCTATGTGTTTAAAAATTAAAAACTCTATTATTAATACTTTTGAGTTTCAATTATTTTAAAATTGAAAGTATTTTATGAAACACTTCATTGTTTTCATAAACTCCTTGAAAATCTTGTGAATGCGGACCGTAAGCAAATATTGGAACCATCGTTGCTGTATGATCGTTAGTTATAAAATCGCCTTCAATTTCATGCTTTTTGACATTTCCCTGCGGAATAGCAAATCCTGATGTTTCGTGATCGGCTGTTACAATAACTAATGTTCCTTCGTTTTGATCTGCAAACATTAAGGCTTGTGTAATTGCTGTATCAAAATCTATCGTTTCTGCAACAATTCCTGCTGCGTTGTTAACGTGTCCAAAACTGTCAATCTGCGCACCTTCAACCATTAGGAAAAAAGGCTTTTTCTTCTTGCCTAAAAATTCCAAACTGTATTTTGTGGCATCTGCCAATAATTCTCCTCTTCCTTCTAAAACTGATGGAACTCTGCCTTGTGAAATAAAAACTCCAACAGCCTCACTGTTTTCTGCTTGCATTTCCTTAACTGAATTCAATATTTTAAATTTAGAATTAATTGAAGTATTTTTAAATTCAGATGCTCCTCCTGCCACAAACAGATTCAGTTTGCTTTTTAATAAATCTTCTGAAATTCCTTTTGCATCAGATCTTTCTTCTCTGTGCGCAAAAAAAGCAGCTGGCGTTGCGCCCGTAATTTCGTCTGTAGAAATGACACCTGTTGAGAAGTTTCTTTTTTGCAAAATTTCTGAAATATTTGAAATTGGTTGTCGTAAACTATCAGTTCCAATAGCTCTATTATTGGTTTTCTGCCCCGTAGCCAATGCAGTTCCAGCGGCTGCAGAATCGGTTGTAAAATCATCTGCCGACTGTGTTTTTATAAAACCAATACTTTTTAATTGTGTTAAAGACAAAGCTCCGTTATTGGCTAAAACTGCCGAAGAGATTTGAGATAATCCATTTCCGTCTCCAATTAAAAGAATAACATTTTTTACAGGAAGATTTTTTTGATCTGTTTTATAGGTCGGAATATAAACTTTTGACGAATTTGTAGCGGTTACAAATCTCTTAGGGAAAGATTCTAGATAATGAACACAATTATAAGGTTTGTCTGTATTAATAATATCAACTCCTAAATTTAAAAAAGCTTTCCATGAACTTTTTGTATCAGGACAGCCCCAAAATCGGAATGGTTTATTTAATGTTTTCGCTTTAGCAATAACAGCAATTACGCGATTATAATCCTCATGTGTCAATCTCCCCAGTCCGTTCCAAACTGAATATTTTTTAAAGTCAACGCTTATCATCGCTACTTTTTCCCAGTTCTCTTTCGAAATGGTTTTGTCTATTTCTTGAAAATCGAAGAAAATAAAGCTCGGATATTTTATATATGTTGAAGCTTCTGGCCTGTTTCCAGAAATAATAATTTTTACATCTTTATTACTGGTAATAGTTTCATATTTCTTTAGAATCGAAATAAGTTTATTAAGCGTTGGCTCCGCTTCAGTCTTTAGGTCTATTAATAAAAATAATTGGTTTCCTTTTTTGTAATTCATTTTTAAAGCCGTTTCTAAAGGCTTTAAATACAACTCTTCTAAAGTTCTCGAAACACTGATGCTTTCTTTATCATGAGCCACATAGAGATTATTGTCTTTCAAAAAAATATCGGCTTCAATAGATGTTGCTCCATTAGAATAGGCATCCCAAAACGGAATCGTATTATTGTAATCATTATGCGAATGCACTTTGACTGGATTTTGTGCGTTCGCTCCTAAAAAGGAGAAGAACAAAAGGCTAAATATAAATGATAATTTCATTTTAGAATTAATTACTGAATTTTAGAAAAAACGTAGGTTTTGAGGAGCAAAAAAGGTGTGGTATAAAGCCGTAATTCTAGACTTCATAATTCGAAAAATATAAAAAGCTTTTTGGGGAATAAACTTTTCAAATGCATAATAAAACAGGGCTTTTTTATCAGCCCTGTTTAAACAACTAACACAAAAAAGACTGCTATTTTTAGGTACAGTATAAATAAACTGCAGTCTTTAATTCAATATAAAAAAACAAAAACTTAAACTAGTATCCTTCGTTCTGAACTAGATATCCTGGCGTATTTGAAGCTCCGTCAATTGCTTTTTGAGGAATCGGGAACAATCTTTTCTTTACATCAGTATCTGTTTTTTCTGTCCATTTATCTTCAAAATGGCTGAAACGAATTTGAGTATTTCTTCTCAAACCTTCCCAGTAAAATTCAAAACCATATTCTCTATACAAAATATCTAAATTGATTGCAGGAAGTGCAGCAGGAATTGGAGCACGAGCCGTTCTTGACGTTCTAACCGTATTCATATCTGCTAATGCACCTGCGTTATCGCCTTTTCTAAGTTTAGCTTCAGCACGCATCATCAAGATTTCAGCATATCTTAGCAAAACCATATCTACACTACTAAAGTTATTTCCGTCTGGAGACGTGTGGCTAAATTGGTATTTAGATACTCTATAACCAGAATAGTGCATACTTCCTTCTTTTGTAAAATCAACTTTAAGCGTCAAGTTAACATAGCCCACATTTTTATCTGGTCCGTTTCCTTTAATTTGTTTAACTGGGTAGATTCTGTAACCCGTATCACATTTGTAAAACGCTCCGTTAGCATCTTTTCTAGCAGCCCACGGAATACCTCTCATAATTCCTCTGTCGATTTCAAAGTCTTCTGCTTTAACACAGTAGTAATGGTTCTCATCATTTAAAGGACTAAATCCTGTAAGATCTTTTAAGTTAGCAGGCACTTTTGCGTTGTTTTTATAAAACCTGGCATCAGCATCTGCAGGGTCTACAGATCCGTAAGCATCAACCCAAGTTTGATAAAAATCAGATGTAATAGCTGGTCCGTCAGTTCCGTCAGCATCAATTTTTTCAGGTCTTGGAAACATTGAGCCAGGAATTGACCAATAAGCCCAACGATTGTGTTCTTCTTTAATAACACCACGCTGATCTAATGCAAAAATGACTTCTTTATTTGTATTGTTATTATCATCAAATAAATCAAAATATTCAGGAGATAAACTGAATTTACCTGAGTTCACAATATTATCGGTGTATTTGATTACTTTATCCATATCTGCTGGAGCAAATGATGGCGTACCATAAGGATCACGATAAACAGCTGCATTCAAATACAATCTAGAAAGAAGTCCCCAAACTGCAGCTTGCGTCATTCTTCCAGGCCCTTTATCTTTATTGATTACATCAGCAACAGCTAATAAATCGCTTTCAATATAACTAACAGCATCTGCGCCACGAATTATTTCTGAGTTTACTTTAGATGATTCTTTTTTAAATACAATTCCCCAGTTATCTAAGGTCATCATGTTTAAGTAAGCTCTTAAAGCTTTCATTTCATAAAGAGCTCCCTGCGCTTCTGTATTTCCAGCTTCTGCAAGAGGAGTCAATACTTCAATTGCTGTTAATGTTCTAGAAAGATTTATGGTTACTTCATTCCAAGTACTTGATACCAAATCATTTGTAGGGGTCGTTGTATGTGCGTGAACTGCTAAATATTTACCGCCATCATACCAGTCTGTACCACCTCTGTAAGGCAAAATACCTTCATCACTAGCAATTAACTGTAAACCAAAATTGTTTGTATGTATCCAAGTTGATTTTAATTGACCATAAGCTGGAGCAATGGCTCCGTTAACCGCCTCTGCTTGTCCTATTCCGTTTAAAGATTCATCTAATACTTTTTCTTCTAAGTCTGTACAACTCCAAGTAAATAATAAACTGAATGCAATGGCTCCTACTATTATTTTATTTTTCATGTTATATTATTTTTTTATTAAAATGCCACATTTAGACCAAATACAATGGTTCTCGCTCTTGGATAACTGAAATAGTCAATACCAAAAGACTGAATTTCTCCAACAGAAGTACCTGTATTTAATTCTGGATCATAACCGCTGTATCTTGTAATTACAAATAGGTTTTGTCCTGTTACAGAAAGACGAATGTTATCCATTACATCTCCTAATCCAATTAATCTCGGACTTAAATTATATCCTAGTGTAGCATTGTTTAATCTTAAGAAACCTCCATCTTCTAAATATCTTGTAGAAACCGTATTAGAGTTTGTAGATGCTTCATTTAAATATTGTGTAGCTCTGTCTGTAGTATTAAAAGAGTTAGCCAAATTTCCTCTGTTGAATGATGACATTGCAACGTGGTTGTAAATTTTATTACCTCCTACACCATTAAAATTAGCTCCGAAATCAAAGTTTTTATATCTTAAATTCAAATAGAAAGCATAGATATAATCTGGTAAAGCGCTTCCTGCAACTATACGGTCATCATCAAGAATTTTTCCGTCTCCATTTGTATCAGCAAACTGATTTAAACCGTCAGGACCAATTCCTGTAAAGTCAAGCATATAGAATGAACCAATTGGCTGATTGTTAATGATACCATTAATAGTTGCTCCAGATTGTCCGCCTCCTTGCGCACCTCCAGTTGTCAATATTTTATAAGCAGAATTTTCTACTCTGTTTTTTGTAAAAGAGATGTTACCTCCAATGCTATAAGAGAAATCACGGCTTCTATCGCTGCTGTAATCTAAAGCTACCTCAATACCATTGTTTTTAATTTCCATATTAGGAATATTGGTATAATACATCGGTACAGGCTGAATAGGATCTGTCGGTGCAATTTGAAGCAATAGTTTACTTGAAACTTTGTTAAAATAATCAACAGTACCTGATAATCTATTATTAAATAAACTAAAATCAAGACCTACGTTTGTTTGTGTTGAAACCTCCCACTGAATATCTGGATTAGCCAAACGTGTAAAGATTGTTCCGTATGGATAACTTGCTAAATCTACAGCAGACGGATCAAGCGGATAGGTATTGTTTCCTGAATTACTTTCTGTATAACTTGCTTTAGTAATCTTAGAAGGAATTTCCTGAGATCCAGTTTGTCCCCAGCTCGCTCTTAACTTAAGGTTGTTTAATGTTTGAGAGTCTTTTAAAAATTCTTCTTTTGTAATATTCCATCCTAAGGCAACAGATGGGAAGTATCCGTATCTGTTATTTTCTCCAAATTTAGAAGAACCGTCAGCACGCATAGTAGCAGTAAGAAGATATTTATTGTCATAAGCGTAGTTTAATCTTCCGAAGAAAGACTGCAACTCATTTTCTACAGCAGATGAAGATTTGCTCACAAGCTCACTTGCTGCTCCAATCTGATTTTTTGGTTCAACACCATTATTAGGAAAACCTCTAAAGTTGTAATTCTTTTGATTTACTTGGATTTTTTGATAAGATTGACCTGCAAGAACTGTAAAACTATGCGCTTTTTTATTAAAATTATACGTTAATGTATTTTCGTATAAAACGTTATTATTATTAGTCGCAATATTATTTACAGTACCCAAAGTTGTATTAGTAGCAGATGCGTACGGTAAAACTTGAATATCTCTTTCTGACATGGAGTAATCTACACCAAGATTGAATTTATACGTTAATCCTTTTACAAATTCAAATGATGGAGAAATATTTGCCAAAATACGATTGTTGGTTGTTTCATCAGAATATAAGCTCTGACTGATCATCGGATTTAAAATATCATTGCTTAAATTAACATTTGGCTGTCCGTTAACATAAACTGCATCCGTAGGATTCATTGTCAACATATTTCCAACTACACTTCTAGCATCTGGTCTTGAGTTGTCCAGTTTAGTTGCTGTCATGTTAAAAGCAATATTAAATTTATCATTAAGTGCTTTCTGATTTAAATTTAAACGTCCTGTATAACGCTTTAAATCACTATTCTGTAAAACACCTTGCTGGCTATCTGCACCTAATGAAGCGGCATAAGTAGATTTGTCTGTTCCTCCGCTCATAGATAAATTAAGATTTTGAGAAACACCAGTTCTTGTCAATTCATCTTGCCAGTCTGTATTTGCTCCACCGTCAAGTAAAGTTCCGTTTACAGCTGCAACACTTCTTCTAAATTCATCAGCACTAAAAACATCTACTTTATTTGCCAAAGTCGAAATTCCTGTAGTCATAGAAAGATCAATTTTAGTCTGTCCTTTTGATCCTTTTTTAGTTGTAATTACAATTACTCCATTAGCCGCTCTCGAACCGTAAATTGCAGATGCAGATGCATCTTTAAGAACTTCGATACTTTCGATATCCTGCGGATTAATAAAGTTCATTGGGTTAGAAGCTACTCCTGTTGTAGAATTGTCTAATGCAAATCCGTCAACTACATAAAGTGGTGTAGTTCCCGAACGTAAACTTCCTGCTCCACGAATAATAATATCTTGAGCTGCACCAGGCTCACCACTTGCTGCAACAACGTTAACTCCGGCAACTTTACCCTGAATCAATTGTCCTGCATTAGATACGACTCCTTTGTTAAAATTTTCGCTTTTTACAGAACCAATTGCTCCTGTAACATCAGATTTCTTTTGAGAACCGTAACCTACAACTACCACTTCATTAAGAGTACTCACCTCTTCTGCTAATGAAACAGTTAATTTTTGAGTTCCAGAAAAAGAAACCTCTTTCTTTTGGAATCCTACGTAAGAAAAAACTAAAACACCTGAGTTTTGCTGTGATTTAATTACAAATTTTCCATCAAAATCAGTTGTCACAGCTCCTCTTGGTTCTCCTTTAATAAATACAGAGACTCCAGGAACTGGTATTTTTTCAACATCAGAAACTACAGCTCCCGATACATTTACTTGTGCATAGGAATATGACATACATCCTAAAACAAGAATTAAAAATGCATAAATTTTTTTCATTTAAAATACTTTTTTTGTTTTGCCAAAAGTATCTTAACGATCCCTCCAAGAGGAGGATTTTTGTTTTTCAAAAGAGGACTTTTAATTCAATTTAGGATATAATTAACATCAAAAAAGGGGTGTTTTTGCTCATTAACTTTACCCTAACTTTCTGTAAATACAGTCCTAACAAAACCTAGAGAGATAACTCCTTATATTCTTTCGGACTTTTTCCAAAATACTTCTTAAAAGAGCGTCCAAAATATTTCGGATCATTGTAACCGCACTCAAAACTGATTTCCGAAATGTTCAATTTCTTCGTTTTAAGCAACATTTCTGCTTTCTGAAGGCGAAGTGACATTAAAATATCTGACGGAGACTGATTTAAAGTTTCTTTAAATAAGCGATAGCATTTTACTCGTGAAATTCCTAATTCGTCTGCCAACAATTCTACATTAAATATAGGATTCTGCAATTGCTTTCTAATAATTTCTAAAGCCCTTTTCAAAAGTTTTTCATTTGCAGTAATATGTTCATTGTCTTCTGTCAAAATCTCAAATATTTTCTGCTGAATTTTATATTCTCGTACCGGTTCTTGATTCTGGTCGATCAAGCTGTCTATTTTTTTCTTTATGAATGAAGCGCGAGCAGGAAGTTTAATATGCGTATCAATGCCTAATTCTAATAACTGTTCGTCAAGTTCATAATTGATATCTTCAGAAATATAAATCAGCGGAATTTTTACATTTGTATTTTCTTTATTTGATTTTAAAAAGTGAAGCAATTCTTTGGAGAATTCTGCCTGATAAAAAACGATAGCCGAAATTTCACTGTGTTTAATTACGGCGTTTAGATTAGAAACCGAATTTTCAAACATTAAGTTATAATTTTCGCTTTCTAAAACCTGATTTGCAGCAGGATTATTATATTCGTCACTAAAAACCAAAAGACATTTTTTATCTTCAGAAAATTGCTCCTGAGAATTGAAATTTTTCCACGAAATGGTTTCTTTTAAACTTAAATCTTCTTCTACAGCTTGTATCGGAATACGCAAAACTGCCTTGAAATGCTCTTCTGACGAATACAGCACTTCTCCTTCTAAATCTTGCAATAAAACCTGCAATGCTCTAAAATATGGACTGTAATGTGAAATATTGTACCAGTTGTTTTTTAAAATAACACTATCAGAAGTGGTTTTGATTTCCAGATAATTTTTTTCATAGCCAATCGTAATTTTCAAAGTGCTGTCTTTATCTGAATATTTGCTTAAATCATTAAAAAAATATTGAAGCGAGAGTTTTAAACGAAGCAAATCTACAGCCGCGAAATAATCTTGATTCGTTATTTCGCAATTGAAATTCACTTGATTTATTTGAAGGTCTTTTTTCAATTTCTCGACATTATTTTTTAATACCGGAAATAAATTTGTCGCCGTCTTTTTTAAAGGTCCAAGTTCTTTTACATGTTCCAAGTAATTCCATTCTGATATTAAATTGACCAATTTTCCAGACTGAATCGTTAAGTCTTTGTGCGCTTCTGTATCTTTTTTAAATGAACTTGAAATTTTAATTATTTGCGAAATGGGTTCTTGAAATTCAGCCAGCATAAAAGTTTTAAATTTCTCGATTTCAAAATTTTCGTTTTTTAAATTGCTGTGCAGAATCAAGAGTTTTTCTTTCTGCTCTACTATTTTCTTATTCTTCTGATCCAGTTCATTGTTAATCTCTTCCAGATTTTTTTTCTGATTTTCAATAACTGTCGTTCGCGCTTTTACGAGATCTTCCAGATACTTTTGCTGAGAAAGAACCGCTTTGTTTTTGACATACATAACCACCACACAAACAATAAGCACAAAACCAATTAAAAAAACATAAAACAATCCCGATTCATAAAACGCTGCACCAATTTGCAGTTCAAAAAAGACAGGTTCAACAGTTCCATTTTTTCCTTGTTTTATTAAAAACCGATGTTTGCCAGACGATAAATCGGTATACTCAATTTTATTGTTTGGAGGCAATAAAACCCAGTCGTCATCTTCTCCTTCTAGTTTGTAATAGATATTCGCTTTTTTATTTCTTGGAAATAAAATTGGTATTACTTCTATTTCCAATTCATTATTGCTAAAACTCTTTTCAATGGTTTTCAAATAATTTTCGTTACCATCTATTTTCAGTTTTATTTTGGCTTGAGCATTATCACAATAAATAGTGCTTGGATTAAAATAATTCAGTCCGCCAACTCCTCCAAAAAACATATTTCCTTTAGAATCCTGATAATAAGCTCCTTCAGAAAATTCGGGAGCCTGCCATCCATACGACGGATTATAAGAATCAACATTGTAGCTTTTTTTATGAATAGAAGCAATTCCTTTTGTAGTGCTGACCCAAATTTTATCACCGTTATCAATAAGCCCATAAACCATGTGGCTCGGAAGTCCGTCATTCTCAGTAAAATTTTTTATTAGCCCCTTTTTTTTATTAAAAATACTCACACCACCAAGAGAAGCAATCCAGTAATTATCGGTTTGTTTGTCAACAAAAACAGAATAAATGCTATTGCCTAAAATTCCATCTTTTGCAGTAATATTTCTTAAAGTACCTGTATTTAAATCAAAAACAATTACCCCACTGTTTTCTGTTGCCAATATAAGATTCTGATTGTTTTTTCTAACACATCTGATGTGGTATTTATTTAGCAACTCCTGCCCTTTAAATTTTTCAAATTTTCCTGACAGCAAATTAAATTTTGCCAGACCTCCCCAACAGCCCATCCAAATCTGTTTGTTCTGGTCTTCGCACATCGAGTAACATCTGGCAATAGACAAACCTGGGATACCGCTATTCTCGTAACTTGTATAGCTATTGTCTTTAATTCGCAAAATACCTTTGTACGTTCCTGCCCAAACTGTTCCGTCGCTTGCCGTAAACAAAGTTCTAATACGCTCCCAATCGGGAACAGACGCAGCCTGATTAATTTTAAATTTTTCGAAAAAACCATTTCCTTCATTAAGATAGTAAAGACCTCTCGTGTAGAATCCGAGCCAGATTTTGCCTTTGGCGTCTTTGGTAACGGCTCTGATGGTTTCGGCTGGCAGATTGGGCTGTTTGACAGGATGCGGCGCGATCAAGTTTATTTTTTCAGAACCAGTGTATGCCATGCTTAAACCTCCGTCTTTTAACCCGAGCCAAATATTTCCGAAATCATCTTCATGAAGCGCTTCTATTTCATTGCTTTTAAAAGAATACGGCGAATATAAATCGGACGTAAAATGCTTTATATTTTCTTCGGAGTCATTTGTAATGATATAAATTCCATTTTCGCGCGTAGCAAACCAAATATTACCCTCTTTATCTTTTAAAATATCGTTGATGGTCAGTCTCGGATATTTTCTTAGCAGTATATTTTTAAGATTGGTAAAATCGGTTGATCTTACTTTGTTATAAGCAATTACAGAAAAAGAGTTGTTTTTAAATTCGTAATAACCATCCTTGGTCTGAACCACTATATTTCCTTTTTCAGACAAATGAATATCTTTCGGAATACTTTTAAATTTGAAATTTCTAAACTCGTGTTGTCCTAAATACTGATTGATATGCCCTTCTTTTGTAATGAGCCAAATAGTACCCGCAGCATCTTTTTCTAATTTGGTAACGTAGTTGCTAGAAATCGTTTTATCGTTATTTTGGTCGTTTTTATAAATCTTGAAATTATAACCATCAAAGTAGTTTAGACCATCCCAAGTAGCAATCCATAAGCCTCCGTTGCTGTCATTTTCTACATCATTTACCGAGTTGTTGGACAACCCTTGATTTGTTGTAAAATTTTCGAACTTAATCTGCTGTCCAAAGGCGAATACATTAAAAATAAAGAAGAAAAATAAAGACCTGATCATTGTGTAGTAATTTAACCCACAAGTATACAATCGCAAGGTAAATGGAATATAAAGCGTAGGTTAAGTTAAAAAGATGGCGGTAAATATATCCTAAAACTTATAAGAATTAGATAAATAATATTTTGCCATATAACTAAAAAGCCAGAAATAGTTCTGGCTTTTTAATTTTTTAGAATAAATTGAAATCATTATTTCTGAGGGACAATCGTCCAAGAATCAAATTTGCAATCGTGTTTGTATCCTAGTTCGCACATTTCCGTAACCCATTGACTTAATGACTCATGCATCATCTTAATCTCTGTAGTCTTCCCAGAAATTACAAATAAATTTTTATCCTGTTGTGCGGCTTCATAGTTTACAATGTAACTCTTGCTATGCAATTCTTTTTTCAATTCCTGTGCTTTTTCAAGCGTGTCCGAATTAAAAAAATAATCAATTTTCAATTCATCTTCTTCTTCTACTGCAGCATCTCTCAAACTAACAAGTGATTCTGTTGCAAGTCTCAAATGTCTTAAAAGATTGGTGTCAAAATCATTTTCAGAAACTAGACGTTTCTGTTTTTTAGGCTTCAAAAAACTTAAAATTTCCATTATATGGTTTGTTATTTAGATTACTTGTTTTGGCAGTTCTGATGTTATGCTTTTGTTATGCTTTCTCCATTTCTTTAGTGAGCGAACTCAGATATTCAGTTGGAGTATTGGTGGTAATTTCTTTGAAATAGCGATTAAAAGACGATTTTGAATTAAAACCTGCCTCATAAGCCACTTCTAGAATATTGACGTTTTTGTTATGCTTGGATAACTGGTTCAATTTGTCTTTTACATATTGAATTCTATATTCATTTACAAACGTATAAAATGGCTTATTTACAAAATGGTTCAAGGTTTCGCTTACGTGATATTTCTTCTGGTTCGTAAGCTGAGAAAGTTTATCGATTGTGAGTTCGCTGTCTGTAAAGTGCTTTTCTGACTCCATTGCAGCTTCGAGCTTCAATAATATTTTGAACATTTCTTTTTCACGAAGCACTTCTTTTCGCTTTTGCGCTGCCGGACGTTCTTTTTTCGAAATCACTATCGTATTAGATAATGGCGGCGTTTTAAATAAGCTTAAGGCATCGGTTTGAACTTCAGATGGCGCTGTAATTTCTGCAACCGCAAAGTTTACTTCTTGAAATACAATTTCTTCTTGAATAGGATCTTCAGAAGGCTCGATAGAAACAGTGTATTTATGAGTGATGATTCTGATTACAATACAAATCAGTAAAGCATAAACAACGCTTCGGCTGATGTAGCTTAAAGAAAATGCATTAGGCAAAAAGATGGTTAGAAATGAACCAATGCAACCAATTAAAAGAAAAAGTGAAGCAACCTGTATAATCAGGTTTCTTTCCATGCAATTTGGTGATAGTTTTTTCACCGCTGTATAGATTATAAAGCACGAAAAAATAATATCTGACGAAAGCAAAACGTACAGCGTAACCGTATTATACCAATATAAAAACTGATGTCCTTTTGGAGATCCCGCTGCTAAAACGCAAATTGTAGAAAAATAAGCAATAGCGCCAAGTATTAAAGGAATAAACAAATACCATCTTGAAGAAGGTATAAATTCTGGATTAAGCGTTTTCCGCAAATACAGATACAAAAGCGGAATATAAGAAAAACCGATAAAGGTATTCAGCATATTCAGCACTTGCTGATCTTCTATAAAATTAAAAATGTAAAATTTGATCGAAAGATGAAGTCCGATACAAATTACTAATGAAATCAATAAATCATCAGCATGGGTTCTGTATCTGCTTCTTAAAAGTAAAACTACGGCTAGTAAAGCCTGAAATATTCCTATGGCAATTATATATTTCATCTGAAATCTTTGTGCTAAAGTACTTTCATGGAGTTAACTAAATGTTTACAAATTGCAAAAAAATCAGTTCGTAACAATTTAATAACAATCCCAAATCCCTTTAAAAACAAGACTTTAGACAAAAACACAAAAATTGATACTGCTGTTAAGTACTTATAAATCTATAGGGTCGCGACAAAGTATTTTTCGCAACAAATTTGCCAAAAAAAACACAACCATGTTACTGAAAAACTCTTGCAAATTTAAACTCAATCAAAAGCAGGTATTCAAAAAAATACTTTTTACCCTGCTGCTTACAACAGGCGCTATACTGTCTGGAAATGCTCAGACCATTAAAGGAATCGTTACCAGCGATACCGGTACATTACCGACTGCGAATATTACTGGAAAAAGTTTTCAAAATTCGACCATATCAGATATTCAAGGAGCTTTTACCTTGACTGCTCCACTGATAGGTGAAGTTACAATCGAAATCAGCTATATTGGTTTCGAGACAAAATCAATTACTTTAAACTTGGTAAAAGGAATCAACGATATTGGTTTAATTCAAATGTCGCCAGACGGTTCAAGCACATTAAAAGAAATTGTTGTGTCTGGAACAATGGCGCCATCTCAAGCAAAAGCGTATAGCATTAAAAAGAATTCGCTTGCGATTATGGACGTTATGGCTGCCGATGCGATTGGTAAATTACCAGACCGTAATGCTGCCGAAGCGGTACAGCGTATGCAAGGTGTGGCCGTTGCGAGATATCACGGTGAGGCCGATCAGGCTACGGTAAGAGGAACTCCTTTTGCTTGGACTTCTACTTTATTTAACGGAAATCGTTTGCCAAGCTCCAATGTTATGGGAAACCGTTCGTCTGTATTGGATGCCGTTCCATCAGAAATGATTCAATATGTGCAAGTTGCGAAAGCTATTACACCAGATATGGAAGGCGATGCAATTGGAGGATCGATTAACTTTATTACTCGTACTGCACCTTCAAAACGTACCTTAAACGTAAGTGCTGCGGGAGGTTATAACACTTTTAGCGAAAATGGAACGTATAATGGTTCTATTACTTACGGAGATCGTTTCTTCAACAATAAATTAGGCGTAATTGTTTCTGGAGCGATCTGGAGCAGACAATGGGGATCTGATGAATTTGCAGCCACTTACAATACTGGTGCTGCAACGGAACAGCAGAAAAGATCTCTAAATACGGTTCTTTTTAAACGTTATATGGGAGAACGCGAAACCAAAGGATTAAATGTGGGTGCAGAATACAAAATTACACCTGCCGATAAAATATTCTTTAGAGGAATGGCGAATAAATTTGACGATATACGCCCAGTATATGAATCTTATATTGATTATACGAATTCGCGTTTTCAATACAATTACAGATATTCTCATTACCAAACGGCGCTAAACGGATTTGAAGTTGGTGGAGAACATCAGATGAGCGAAAAATTCAAACTGGATTGGAGTTACAGCAATCATAAATCAGATTATTATTTGGATACGCCTCCTACTTCTGTAAACAAAGGTCTTCCAATTGCTACTTTCCGCCAGAAAATTACAGGTGGTTTCAATGATCTTTCAAGCGATGGAAAGCGTTACTGGGGCTTTGATTCTCCAAACGGTGTCGGTGGAACGGTTGACAATTTTGAAACCGGAATTGCTAATCCAAATGAAGTGATGGATCCGTCTAAATTATTGCTAAACCAATTGGTTATTGCACAATTAAATAACAGCGAAAGAGACCAAATCGGACAAATCAATTTAAAAGTTGAAGCTAGTTCTAAAGTAAATCTGAAGTTTGGTGCAAAATACCGTCACAAAGACAGAACAAACACCTACGGATCAAATTATGTGTACTTGCCAGCTGCTGCGGTTGGAATTCCAAATTCACCAGCTTTGGTTCCGTTATCGAATCTGCAGACAACTAGTTTCCCAAGCGGAAGCAAATTCTTTGGAAACATGAATGGAGATTTCAGCCAGTTCGTCGTAAATCCGTTAACTAAAGATCAGTTGTTTGCTATGTTTGGACAGCCTTTTCAAACGGCTAACGGCATAATGGATTTTACGTCTAAAACTAATGCAACTGCTTTTTATACGGGCGACGAAAGTGTAATTGCAAGTTATGCGATGGCCGAAATAGATGCAACTGAGAATTTTAAAATCGTTACAGGTATTAGAAATGAATATACAGATATGACATTAAACGGAACAAAAGCAACTACAGAAGGAACTCCGGCTGTTGTAACCTTAAGTCCGTCAAAGGTTGAAAATGATTATAACGCGTTTCTTCCGATGTTGCATTTAAAATATAAATTGAGCGATAAATCTAATCTTCGTGCCGCTTATACACGCTCATTTGTACGTCCAAATTTTGGAGATATGACACCAGGAAGTTCGACCAATACCACTTCTTCACCAATGACTATTACACAGGGAAATCCTGATCTAAAACCAACATTCAGCAACAATTTTGATTTGATGGGAGAATACTTCTTCGACAATGTTGGACTACTTTCTGGAGGCGCTTTCTATAAAAATATTACTGATGTTGTTTTTACAGATGTAAGCATGCAGAATATTGACGGTGAAGATTACTTAGTAACTCAGGCAAAAAACCTAAACAAAGCTACTTTATTCGGTTTTGAAGCTGGAATCAACAAAAGATTCGATTTCCTTAACGGATTCTGGAGCGGCTTTGGAATAGAATTCAACTATACTTTTATTGACTCTAAAACGGAAGTGCCAAGAATTACCGCAACTGGTATTGAAAATGATAAAACAGGTCTGCCAAACCAATCTAAAAACTTATTTAATGCGATTCTTTTTTACGAAAGAAATGGTTTAATGGTGCGTCTTGCAGGTAATTACCGCGGAAATTCTGTAGAAAGCATCAATCAGCAATTAGGCCCAGATTATTACATCTGGACAGATTCCAACTTTACTGTTGACGCCTCTGCAACCTACAGCATTACTAAAAGACTGAAAGTTTTTCTTGAGTTGAACAACTTAACCGATTCTCCAGTAAAAATGTATATGGGGAAAGAAAAACGCCGCGTTACTTCTCAAGAATGGTACGGAAGCCGTGGACAAGCAGGACTTCGATATGATATTTTCTAAAATAATAAACACAAATAAATTCAACAAAATGAAAAAAGCAATAATCACAATGGCAGTTTTGGCACCACTAGTTGCCTCTGCTCAACTTACAGATAGCATTAAAAGATTAGTCCCTGTAAAAGGAACCGTAAATTTTAGAGATGTAGGCGGTTACAAAACTATGGATGGAAAACAGGTTGCGTGGGGAAAAGTATATAGAAGCGCAGGAATTGATAAATTGACAGATACCGATTTAGCAATATTAGACAAGAAAAAAATTCACACCGTAATTGATTTTCGAGGTGTTGCCGAAGCTAAAGCAGCTCCAGATCATTTGCCAAAAAATACAGATTACACTTTAAGTCCAGCAGGAAGTGACAGTCTTCCTAATCCGGCGCAAATGGTTAAGTTTTTGAAAGAAGGCAACTTTCTGGAAAAATTCTATGGCGTTGATGCTGTAAAATATAGTGGAGACAGATTTAGACCTTTGTTTGTGAAACTTTTAACTGCTGATAAAAAAGAAGCTGTAATGTACCACTGTACAGGTGGACGTGATCGTACGGGAATGGCAACTGCTTTATTCTTGTATATTTTGCAGGTTCCTCAAGAAACGATTGAAGCCGATTATGTTGCTTCTAATGTTTATTTGAAACCAATGAATAAAAAAATGTTAGCACCTTTGGCTAAAATGAGCGGTATGACAGAACAGGAAGTAGAAAATTCAATGTCATTGAAACCAGAGCTTATCCGTGCTTTTTTTAACGGACTAAAAAACCAATACGGAAGCATTGAAAATTTCCTTCAGCAGGAAATGGGTATTGGTACAAAAGAAATTGCCTTATTAAGAAAAAAATATACTGTGTAGTTGTTTCGTGTTTTATTTTCAAAGAAAAAGCTGTCCGATTTGGACAGCTTTTCGTTTATAGAGAAAATTGCTTATTCTTTTTCAGACACAAAAACATATAGTTTTTGCACTTTTCCATTTTCGATCACAAACAAATCCATACCGCTAACAACTGCTGGTTTCGATTTTGAACCAAATTGCCAATACAAGCGAATTATATTATGATTCGTTTCAATTGATTTTGCAGTAAATCTAAATTCAGGATTTTTGGTCTGAAGTTCTACAATAAATTTACTGATATCATTAATTCCTTCAGCAATAAAATGACGATCGACCATTTCTACATCAGATGCGTAAACTTGATTTAATAAAACGTTACGTTTTGCTTCGTCTTTTTCATTCCAGATTTTAAGGTGATTTTCTACTATTGCTGTATTCTTTTTAGCATCAAAATCATCTGCTGTAACTTTTTTTACTGCTTTATTTTTCGGTGACCATAAGATTGTTTTCGGATTCGATTTTTCATATCCTTTTCCGTTTGGATACGAAACCAGTTCCATTTTAGAACCCCAAGGCGTTTCAAAATACACCCAAGATTCCCCAGCAGTATCTCCCGATGGCATTGTAAAAGGTTCGCCCAATACTTTTACGCCTTTGCTTTTTAAATATTGCACCGCTGCATGAATATCATTTACATAAAATGCAATGTGTGATGCGCCGATATCATCGGTATTTGGCTGTGTTTTGCTTCCTTTATTGTCCGCATATTCAAATACTTCTATACTCGCTCCGTTTCCTGCATTTATCATTTTTATCGTAACAGCACCCGTTTTCGGATTAATATGATTTAATTCTTTCCAAGCATCATCCAACGGAATTGGTCCTAATTGTGTTACAGGTTTAAACCCGAGTACATCGTCAAAAAATGGTATCGCTTTATTGAGATCAGGAACATTAATTCCCACATGATCGATTCCCACTATTCCAGCATTATTTTGAGCCACAGTCTTTTCAGAAGCAGAAAAAAGAATTAATAAGTTAAGCATTGCTGCTGCTGAAGTCTGTACTTTTTTATTTGATTTTTTATGAGTTGTTTTCATGATTATTGTAAATGTTTGAATAAATTATCTAATGTTTTATTGTTGATATTCTAACACATAGAAACATAGCTTATGCAAGCTTAAAAAGGCATTTCATTTGCATAAACAAACATAGCTATGTGTGAGAAACGAGTTTCTTTTCATCTTCTTTTCAGATAAAGAAAAAACTATGTTTCTATGTGTTAAAAATTAAACTTTGTCTAATTATTGAATGTTTCAGAAATTAATTAGTGTAAGCGGCTAGCCATTTAGCTTTGATATTGGCACGAGCTTCAATAAATTCTTTATCGGTTCCTTGAGCGATGGCATCTAATGGAAAACGCAAAGGTCTCTCTCCTTTTTTCATGTTTACCAATTCTAAAATACCATCTGCAATAGTCTGTGGATTCATAGCGAACTGCGCCATTTTACCAAATAATGCAGTTCCTAATGCATTGAATTTGTCTGTTGCTGCTTCTCCATATTGCTCGATAATTTCTGTTTTATCGGCATGAATACCCGCTTTTGATCCGTTATTCATTTCTGTTGGATAAACTCCCGGCTGAATACTTACGTTTTCAATTCCGTACTCTGCTAATTCATCTTGCAATCCTTCTGTAAAACTTTCTACGACAAGTTTAGAAGCGATGTACGGAATCATAAAAGGCAATGTGTGTCCGCTTGCTCCTGTTGTAATATTGATAACAAGACCACTTTTTTCTTTTCTCATAGAAGGAAGAACTGCCTGATACATACGAAGCACGCTGTAAACGTTTACATCGAACATTTTACGAACCTGATCAACAGAATAGCCTTCAAGCAGACCAAAACCACTTACTGCAGCATTATTGATCAGAACATCAATTTTTCCGTATTTAGCAATTACTTTTTCGATTGCAACCTTAACTGATGCATCTTCTGTAATATCAATATCTACAACTTCAATATTTTCTATTGCTCCTAATTCTTTTGCTGCAGCAGCATTTTTATCGTTTGTGTTGCGCATTCCTGCAATTACGGAGTGGCCTGCGTTTGCTAATGTGATAGCGGTAAGTTTTCCAAAGCCTGTACTTGTTCCTGTAATAAAAATTGTTTTTGACATGATTTCTAATATTTTAATTGTTTATAATGTTTGTTTCTTTTGAACATTACAAAGTTGCGCAGAATGCAAAACCTGCACATTGATTAGAAATAAGTAAAAACTTGATCTAGATCAAGAGTTTGAAAAGGGCATAAAAAAAGGAGCTTTTAAAGCTCCTGATATGGTTTATTTTTTAGCGGTCTGTTTTCGAATACGGCTTAGCGTTTCTGGTGTCATGCCCAAATAAGAGGCAATCATAGTCTGAGGAATTCTAGACGCAAAGCCTGGATATTTATTGACAAAATTTAAATACTTTTCTTCGGCTGTTAAAGTTAGTGAAGCCTGAATTCTATTCTGAGCTGCTATAAAGCTTCTTTGCAAAATAGTATTGACCATATTATTAAACGCTGGAATTTCTCTGCAAAGCATTTCAAAATTTTCATGAGTAAAAAGTACAAGCTCTGTATCTTCAATGGCATCAATATTAAAACGGGATGGCTGCTGCATCATTAAGCTCTCACGATCTCCTGTCCACCAATTTTCTATACTGAAACTATTAACATGTTCGCCTCCTTTTTCATCCACTGTATAAGTCCTTACGCAGCCTTGAGTAATGAATGCGTCATATTTCCAGACATCTCCTTCCTGTAGAAGATACTGCCTTTTTCGAAGTTTTTTTATAATGGCAAATGACCGAATGCGTTCAGATTCTTCCTGAGTCAGCTCAGTTTTATCTTCTAGATACTTTTGGAATATTTCATACATAGATTGTAAAATTATATAAAAGGCATTTGATGGACAAATTTTAATATCGAACGAAACTGCCAATAATCAAAAAATCTACAATATAATACTATGCTGTGGCACTGGCAGTACTGGAAGGTTTGTTTCTCCAAGCATTTCTTTGAGATCGACCTCTATAATTTTTGAAATCTGTGAAATGGGTACATCATTCGCATTTCCTTCAAATGGGTTTTCGGTGCTCTCACCTACTTGTCCCAGCGAAGTATACATCCACGAAATAATAACACTGAACGGAATCACTAGCCAAACCATATTTCCCTGCATAATGCCGGTTATACTTTCGTTCATTTTATCAAATTCTCTTAATAAGCCAAAAGGCAGCAGGAAACAGAAAAGGCGAACAAGCAAAGTATTTATAATGGCATATTGTCTCGGATAAGGAGAATCTTTCAACTGCTCGCTTCTTCCTTGATGGGTGTAAAAGTCTTTTATGGCTCTTTGGAATTCTAAAAACTGAATCAGAACAATTTCTTCTGAGTCCAAAAGCTTTTTCAACGTTTTGCTTTGCAATGCCATAATTTGCACCGCTTTATTTTTAGTTCCTAAAACATATTCTAAATCAGCTGGAGATAGATATTTTGAAAGCTCTTCTTCAAGGCTAGTTTCATTTTCGGGAATACTATAATAAAACTCCTGATATTCTGCATTGTGTTTTTTCTGGCTGGCTTCCCAAACGCGGTAGGAACGCATTTCGTAGCGCAGTGCAGTAAGCCAAGCAAAATGACGATAAATTAGTGTTTTTGCCTCTTCTGAATTATTAATAAAATCTCGGCACATTACGCCCCATGTTCGGCTTGTATTTAATATAAAAGTCCAAATTTGCTGTGCTTCTACGGTTCTATTATAGGTTTGGGTATTTTTAAAACCAACAATAAAAGCTGTTGCTGTTCCGAGTAATGCTACAACCGTCCAAGAAATTGCAAGCCATTTTACAGCAAAAACTTCATATAAAAGAACTGGAATGCTACTCAATAAAAGCAAAATATAAATGCTCTTTCTAGTCCAGAAAATAAACTCCGAAAGCTTATATGATTTACCTATATACATGGTGTGTGTTTTAAATTAAAAGCTAAAAAAAGCATGCCTTTGGGGGCACAGACATGCTTTTAAGGAAATTAAGCTACAGGAACAGACATACGAACCTCAACGATTGCTCCGTACTGAATAATCGGACATGCTTCTGCAATTTTAACGGCTTCATCATAATCATTTGATCGGATTAAGAATAAACCGCCAATTGATTCTTTTCCATGTCCGAAAGGTCCGGTTGTAATATGATTTCCCATTTTGGTATGTTTAATCACTCTTCCGTCTAGATCCCAACGTTTTGGCGGAGCTACCAATTTATCCTGAGCTGCAATTCCTGCAATCCAATCTTGATACGGTTTTATGGCATCTTTCATTTGTTCTGGTGTTGGGACTGGTTTCTCGCTTGTGAAATCTCTGTGGATCACTACTAAAAATTCTTGCATAATACTTTTATTTAAGGATTTATAAATCGTTTTATATTTAAAAAATAGATGCGTAATCTTCTTCTTCGTTCTCGTCAAACGGCTGTTCTTTCATGTGAACTGTTTCGTCCAGTAATTCGCATCCATCGGTTAAATCGTGATGATGCAGATTTAGCTCACCTTCTTCTTCATTACTATGAATCTGAGTTTTGGTTAAGCCCAATATTCTAAAAATATTAACTAGTTTCATGATTTTCTTTTTTAATAAGTTCCTTCTAATGCTTTATTCTATACTGGCTTAATCACTTTTCGAGTCTTGCCTTTTACTTCGATAAAACCCATTTTCCCATTTTCAAAATTTGCTACAGCTTGAGATAAAGCCAATTCTGATTCCATTACAAAAGCGCCTTTAGAAAAGGAAGGCTCATCGAGCGGTTCTGCAGAAATAAACAGCAATTCGCTATTGGTGATTCCGATAAATTTGAGAGGCTCTTCAAGATCTGATCCTGCCATAGAAATAACCATTCCTTCCTCCAGTTCTGTAGTGGATTGATTGGTTATAAAATCAAAAAAACCTTCAACTGCCAGAACAGTTCCCGACCATTGTGCATTAAGCTGATGCGAAAACTCTTTTCCTGCCTTTAAAAAAACATGCAGAATGGTTAACGAATCTGGCGTTTCAATTTTATTTTCTGTATTTCCTGTTTTACCGCAAACCACCCTTACGCGTAGACCTTCCTCTTTGATTTCGGGAATTTGCGCTTTATCAATAACTAAACTTTTAGGATTGTCTTGTTTTTTTGCTGCTGAACTATTTACAAACAACTGCAAACCTTCAACATTGGTACCTTCAGTAACGGGAAACTCAGAATGAACGATTCCTTTTCCTGCATAAGACCAATTCAGACTTCCTGGAGTTATAACCGTATTGTTCCCTTTTGAATCTAAACTTTGAAAAGGTGCTGAATTCTCAAAAACATAATGCAGTACCGACATTCCTGCGTGTGGCTGCGGACCGTAGACATCATGAGTCAATTCAAAATGATCAAATCCGATAATTGGATTCATTAGTCCGTCAAAATCATTGCTTCTTGCTTTTCTGGCAAAAAACTGCTCATCTCCCTGTACTTCCGGAGTGACCACTGCTGAGAGTTTTAACTTGTTCATATTATTATTTTTTATGGTTAGAAAACACCGCTGCCCATTGATTTGCCGTGTTGTTGATCAGTTTTCGTAAAATAAATTACGCTGACGTAGGGCACAAGAATACACGAACGGGTGGAAAGTGTACGCCCATTACAACCGCCTCGACAAACTGCCTACCCGTCATCTTCGTTTCAACGGGCATCGAAGCTTTTATAGTTTTTTAGAATTTAGATTAGGCTCTTTGAGGACGGTTTGGAAACCATTCTTCAAAAGTGATAGTTCCTAGTTTTGCGGTTGCAGCAGGAACCAAAGTAAGTTCTTCAAGAGGAGAACCAAAGTATAATGCTTTTTCATCTGAAATCACTTCCAGCGGATCATTTGTTTTGGTCAAATAAGTCTGTAAAAGTTCTGAAAGTTTGAAACGTTCTGGTCCGCCAATTTCAATAATATCGTTAATCGGATTGGCAAGTGATAATTCGACTACCATTGAAGCCACATCTTCTGAAGCGATCGGCTGGATTTTGGTTGGAGAAATTACTACACTTCCTCCTTCGTGAGCAGATGCAGCAATTCCGCCAAGGAATTCCATAAATTGAGTAGAATGAATAATCGTAAACGGAACTCCCGCTTTTCTTATTAAATTTTCTTGAGCTTGTTTGGCTCTAAAATAACCGCTTTCCTGCAAACGGTCTGTACCTACCACAGAAAGTGCAATGTGATGTTTTACTCCTGCATTGATTTCTGCTGCTAAAAGGTTTCTTCCAGAAGTTTCAAAGAATTCTAACACTTCTTTGTCTGCAAATGATGGCGAATTAGCCAAATCAATTACGATATCTGTTCCGTTTACTGCTTCTGCAAGTCCTTCGCCCGTAATAGTATTAATTCCCGTTGATGGCGCTGCTGCGATTACATTGTGTCCCTGATCGCGAAGTTTGTTTACTACTTTTGATCCGATTAATCCTGTTCCTCCGATTACTAAAATTTTCATGATATTGATTTTTTAAATTGTGATAAATTGATTTTCGTTTTCGATTAGTAATAGCCAAGATGCGTGCCATTCACGTAAACATCTAAAAAACAATTAGTTACATCAAAATCAATATTTCAAAATTCCCTTCCTAAAGGGAAATCACTTTGAGATTCACTTTATTTAGTGAAAATTTTAAAAATAAAAATGCTCAATACTAAAATTAGTAATGAGCATTTATCATGAAAAATATTTTATTCCTAAAAGTAATCTGCTTTTGTAATGAGCAGTTTTTTCATTTTAGAATGAAGTGTATTTCCTGGAATATCCAGCGCTTCTGCTGCGCCGCCCGCTCCAGAAATCTTCCCTTTGCATCGTTTTAAAGCACTGATAATAAACATACGCTCCATTTCTTCAAGAGATTTACTGAAAATATTTTCGTCAGCATCATTGCTTTTATCCGCTTTTCTCGGAATATAAACTTCCCTTAAAACATTGTCTTCGGCCATTAATACGCTGCGTTCGATAAGATGTTCTAGTTCTCTAACATTTCCCGGCCATAAATAACTCTGCAATTGCTGCATTGCTTTTGGCGCAATACGATTTATATTTTTACGGCTGTTTTTACTGTATTTAGTGACAAAGAAATTAGCAAGCGGTTCTACATCTTCCATTCTATCTCGAAGCGCAGGCAGGTAAATTGGAAATACATTCAATCGATAAAAAAGATCCGATCGAAAACGGCCGGCGGCAACTTCATCTTCCAGATTTCGGTTTGTGGCGGCAATAATTCTCACATCAACTTTAATCGTATCTTTTCCTCCCACGCGTTCCAGTTCTTTTTCCTGAATCACGCGCAAAAGTTTAACCTGTGCTTCGAGGGGCATTTCTCCTATTTCATCTAAAAATAAAGTACTGTTATTAGCGAGTTCAAATTTTCCAATTCTTCTTTCGGTTGCTCCTGTAAATGCGCCTTTTTCGTGTCCGAACAATTCGCTTTCGATTAAACTGGCTGGCATTGCGGCACAATTTACCTTAATCATCAATTTGTCTTTTCTTAAAGATGCGTTATGAATGGCGCGCGCAATCAATTCTTTTCCGGTTCCCGTTTCTCCTAATATCAAAACGGTCGAATTGGAATCGGCTACCAAAGACATGAGATGATAGACTTTCTGCATTTGCACGCCGCTGCCAATAATTTCAGAAAAATTATAAATGTTTTTTATCTGTTCTTTCAAATAGACATTTTCATGTTCCAACTGCTGTTTGTAAAGCAGTAATTTTTCATTGGCCTGTATATTCGCAATAGCGACAGAAATTTGAGAGCAAAGTCCCTTCAAAATAGACGGATTCAATTTGTCTGCTAAAAGCCACATCGTACCCACTCGCAAAGTGCCGACTTTTAATAAAGCGCCGTAAGCATTTTTAAATCCAACTTTTTTCCATAATTGGGCAAAATCAGAATTAGTATTTCTAAGTTCTTCCTCTACATTAAAAATAACAGTGCCGTCGCTTTTTATTACCTGAGCAGTATAAGGTTCTTTTATATTGAGTTTGATGGCAGCCATTTTGTCAAAATCAATTTCTGCTTTTACAAATAAAGATCTGTCAAACATGTAGGAAGTCAAACCGTAATCATCGTCATCAAAAACTTTTAGCATCGCCAATTTGGTATCTAGAAGATCACGAAGCACGTTAATTATGGCGTTTTCTAAGTCTTCTTTGGTGCGCACTCCTGCAATTTCATTACTAAAATGCAAAAGCACTGCCTGTTCGTTGTTTTTGCTTTCTAATAATTCATTGGCAATAATATTGGACATTGCAGTAGAAATTTGAAAACAGATTCCTTGAAGGAGCGAGATATTAATTTCTTCAATTGCCAGCCATAACATTCCCAATACGATTTCGCCATTTCGAAGAGCAATGCCGACCATTCTTTGAAATCCTAAATTTTTCCAGAACAAAAGATAAGGTGCATCAATTCCTCTGTCAATTTCAATATCTACATTAAAAAGCAACGGAATATAACTGTCTAAAACTCGATTTTGCAAACCGTCGTTTACAGGAAATTTGGATTCTAATAATTCCTGCAAAACTGGGTTATCATCTGAGGTTAGGCTTTCATCATAAATATAAGTGCTTAGCGAATTGCCGTCTTCATTCAGTTTGCGTATGACATATCCCTGAAGCGGATTTATTTGTTTTAAAGCTGTACGAACCGCAATAGCCAAATCTTGTTTGGTTCTTACTTCTGAAATATCATTGCTAAAGTCAAGCAGAAATGATTTTTCCTGCTCTTTTTTCTGCAGTTCTTCATTTTTAATGATATTAGATACCGCAATAGAAAGCTGGGGTGCAATTCCTTTGATTATATTTCGAAATTCTGGAGTAAAGCTTCCAGGTTTATCGGTATACAGGTGAACAAATCCCAAAGGCTGGTCTTCATTCCACAATGTCGTCATTAAAGTTTCTCTTACACCGCCATCGTAATTTACCTGTAAAAAACGAGGACTTTGGGGTTTATCTTTAACTTCTTCTACTATAAAAGAAATCGGTTCTTCGGCAGCGAGAACCGATTTAATAAAAGGTTCGTTGAGTGTAAAATGTGTTTTTTGAAGTTTTGAGTATGATTCTTTGTCTAATATCGCATCTGCATCGCGATCTAGCAAAAATCCAGCATACGTTTTATCTTTATGATCTATAAGCGTAATGGTGGTATGTGTAAAATAAAAAAGCCCTTTTAACCTTTTAGAAAAAAGCAGAATCAAATCTTTCTTTTCCCTAACTTTAGTAATATCTTTTCCCAGATCTAATAAAACAACACTTTCATGCTCGACAGCAATCTGTGATGAGTTATTAGAACTAGATTTTTTATTTGCTGAAGGGGACTTCGTTTTTTCGTTCTTCATTTTACAGACAATTTACAAGTCATAATTATCCGTTAAAATTACTTAAATTTAACCTGCAAAAGCTCCTTCAATTGAAATAAATCGAATCTTAAAATACTTTCCTGAATACCCTTAATTACAAAACTTACAATACCAACAATGGAGAAATAACTCCAATCATTAATCTGCCTGTATTATTATTGACTTGTCCTAAATACGTTTTCGAATAGTCGCTATACTCATAAAATCGTCCTACGTAGCTTGCATAGAATTTTAAATTAAAATTTTTGATGGGATAAAATTCAACCGTTGGAATAACTCCCCATGCGGTTCTCATACGTGTAGAAGTTGCCAAATCTGAAGGAACATCCTTCCAATATGCAGTACTGACCATTCCGATTGCTGAAAGTTTCCATTGTTCGTTAAGCGAATATACTGCTCTTAGCCAATGTTCTACATAATTGGTGTTTTCTGCAGCATGATCTAAGATGTTATCGGGAATAATCGTACTCACCACTCCCGTTCTGTCCAAATCTTCACTGCTCCATTTAAAATCGTATTGAAACAGCCATTTTTTAGTTCTAAATTGATTTCCAAGTGCCGTATAATACATATTTACCGGTTTGCCGTGTTTTTCGGCCTCCTGAAAAATACTGAAACTGTAGATTGTTTTGAATTTTCCGTCTAGAAAACTTCCGTTCCAGTTGCCGATATAGGCTGCAGGAAATTTTGCTTCTGTAATATCGGGTACATCCTGATAAATCTCTGAAAAAGTTTGGGTTCTTGAATTTAATACCTGAGCTGAAAATGAATGATTTTTGGACGGAATCCAATTGAATTGCACGCCCGTTAAGAAGTTATCTGAATTGTCTACGATATCATTGTATTGGTAAATATCAATTGGGTTCATATCAAATTCATAACCTCCCCAATTGGCAGTCATTTTTCCAACCGCGATACTTGTTTTCTTGGATATCGTATAACCAATAAAAGCCAAATCTGTCGAGCTGGACATATTGTCTACCGACTGCACTTCGGTATTTTTGGTATATCGGTCTCTAAATCTAAAAAACACTTTATCCTTATAGACCTTTCCTTTTATTTCTAATCTAAACTGATTGATTTCGAACCTGCTTCCTGTATATTTTCCATCAGCGAAATAATTGTTCATACCAAGCTGCGTATTAAAAATGACATCAACATTGTTTAACAAATCGGCTTTATTTGCCTTTATCAAAGGCACCTGATGATTAATTATGGTGTCTGCCTGCTTATCCTGCTGCGCATAAATATTGACAGCTATTAATCCTACTAGTATTAAAAATAGTTTACGCATATTTTTAGGTTTTGAACAGGGAAGCATTACAAAACACTTCCCTGTTTACATTATTAATACTCGAAAAAATACTCCTGAAGTTTTTTGCTATCGCTGGTTTGCGTTAATCCTAGCATCAATAAGATTCTCGCTTTTTGCGGAATTAAATCATCGGCAACTATAGTTCCTAATTTTGCATCGTCGGTTTCATCCAAAAGTGTTACTCTTCCTGTTGGCACTCTGGAAGCTCGGGCTACTACAATGCCTTTTTTAACTGCAGCAGCTGCGGCATCTGAATTTACTTTGTTTAGATTTCCGTTTCCTAAACCACCTGTAACAATGCCTTTTACACCAGCAGCAACATACGCATTGATAGCCGTTGCAGGCGCATCTGCAAATAATTCTACTACAGCAACATCTGGCAATTTGGTTAATCCTGTAATATCAAAAGGTGTATTTTTATTGCTTTTTCTAAGCTCTTTTTGATACATAACTACTTTTCCGTCGTAAACCTGCCCTATCGGACCACTGTTTGGTGCGTTAAAAGCATTTAAATGTGTTGTACTTGTTTTTACGGCATCTCTTCCTGACAAAATATATTCATTGAATACCAATAATACGCCACTATTTGCTGCCTGTTTGGAAGCTGCCAAAGTCACGGCATCAAATAAGTTTTTCGGGCCATCGGCACTAATTGCTGTCGCTGGACGCATTGATCCTGTAATCACCACAGGTTTGTCATAACGAACGGTTAACGATAGAAAATAAGCCGTTTCTTCCTGCGTATCTGTACCGTGCGTAATTACAATACCGTCGGCTTCGTTATTTTTATAAATTTCGTTAATTCTTTTATTCAATTTGATCCAGATATCAACGCTCATATCCTGACTACCAACGTTGGCAATCTGTTCTCCTGTTATGTCTGCAATTTTTTCAATTCCCGGAACAGCAGAAATTAAATCTTTTATAGGCAATTCTCCTGCTTTATAAGCCGAACGGTCTGCCGAAGCTCCTTTTCCTGCAATTGTTCCTCCAGTTGCCAGCACTTTAATTCGGGGCAATTTTTGCGCTTGAATACTGAAACTTAAAAAAATCGATAAGACTAAAGCTAATAGTGTTTTCATGATTTAAAAGATTTGATTTATAATTTATTTTTTGGTTGAATTTTCCCAGCTCGTTACATATTCCATTAAAATTTTACGGATGTTTTTTCCTAGAATTAAATAACTTTCTGTTGGAAGATTGGCAAGCGAAACCCTTATACTCCATTCTGGACCTGCAAAACCGCCTCCGTTTAAAAGTACAATAGCTGTTTTTTCGGCAAGACGGAATAAAACATCAACAGGCTCAAAATTGGTCACAAGCCAGTTTGCAAAACCATCGCCGTAAAAATGTTTGGCGGCTACCATAATATCAATTTCAGAATAATATCCTGCACGCATTGGATCTTCCAGAATTGGAACTTCCATTCCTTCCCAAAGCAGATTTAAACGTTTTTTGATAATGGTTTGCGTCAATGTTTTGTAAACATCCTGAGTATCTAAAATGCAATAAGCAGAGAAAAGCATCATTTGAAATTGCTGAGGTAATGAAAGGCCAGCGGTATGATTTAAAGCTACTTGACGGCTATCTGCAACCAGTCTGTCAATGAATTTAATTTTCTCTGGCTCCAGCGTTAAAGAAGAATAACGATGATGCAGTTCTTTTTTGTGAGCATCGCTTAAATTCGCAATTTTTTTATCGAAAATATTATCCTCATGAATCGCTATAATTCCTAATCGCCATCCTGTACAGCCAAAATATTTGGAGAAAGAATACACCGTAACCGTGTTATAAGGAATAATAGCCATCAACGATCTGAAGTTGTTGATAAACGTTCCGTAAACATCATCTGTAATGACCATGAGTTCAGGATTGTGATTTTTAACAATATCAGCAATGTAATTTAATGTCTCTGTACTCATTGCCGAAGAAGGCGGATTGCTCGGATTTACTACAAAAGCAACTTTGACAGACGGATCTTTTAATTTATCTAATTCTGAATTCGGATATTGCCAAGTATGAAAACCATTTTCTCCTTCTCCGCTTGCCTGTACATGAACCACTTCAAAACTATAGCGATCCAATTCTGGAATTTCGATATAAGGCGTAAAGGTTGGTGTTAGTAATGCAATTTTATCTCCGCGCTCGGTTAGATGATTCTGCATAAAAGAATCGAAAATATAACACATGGCGGCCGTTCCTCCTTCAACTGCAAAAAGATCAAACTTTCCTTTATCATTTCCTAAACCACACATTTCCTGAGTGATATAATCGTGAACCACAATTTCCATGTGGCTCAGCATACGATCTGGAACTGGATAATTGAACCCGATTATTGCTTCAATCCATTCGCGAATCCATGCATCGGCATCAAAATCATGTTTTTCTACGCCGTAACGATAGGTTTTCTCTAAAAGTGATGCTCCTGGAGTGTTTTTGTTTTTACTCAAAAATTCTTCAAAACGTTTGGAAACGCCAGTTTTGTCTTGTACAATTCCAGCCATAATTCCTTGTTCTTCAAAGACATTTTTACATTCGTTTAAAGCAAATTGTCCAAACAAAAAATAAGCTTCACGCGGAACGGTCGCAATCCAGTTTGGATTTCCTCTTCCTGCATTTAGCGTAATAGCTGTAGATTTTAAAGCGCTCTCGTTTGCTAGACGAATTAGTTCATTTTTAATTTCAAAAGGGCTTAGCGTCTGAAGTGTTTTTTCGACTTCACGCGATGTTTTAATTTTGGAAATATCAATAGCCATAATAAAAATTTTTTAGATTTATAAAAACAAGCACATTAACTCATAATAAGAATAATCACAACTCCCCAGATAATCAGCAGTGTATTACCAACTGCGTAGGTTACCGTATACCCAAGCGCAGGAGTTTTGCTTTGCACGGCATCCTGCAAAGCGCCTAAAGCTGCGGTAGTGGTTCGTGCTCCAGCGGCACATCCTAACGTAATTATGGGGTGAAATTTAAAGACGTATCTTCCCAACAAAAGAGCCAGAATCAACGGAATTGCTGTCGCAGCGGCACCGGCGATAAAAAGTCCCCAGCCTGCTTCGTGAAAACCTACAAGGAAACTTGGTCCCGCTGTGATTCCAACAACGGCGATAAATATATTTAGACCTACATTATTCATTACCCATAAAGCAGGTTCCGGAATTCGTCCAAAAGTAGGATGCTGACCTCTAAGCCAACCAAAAACAAGTCCAGAAATCAAGGCGCCACCACTCGTGCTCAAACTAAGCGGAACCCCTCCAACTCGTAAAGTAAGCGCACCAACCAAACCTCCTAAAACAATTCCTAAACCAACAAAAGCCATATCTGTCGTATTCGTTGGTCTGTCTGGATAACCGATATGGACTGCAGCCTGATCTACATCTTTTTTAGTGCCAACAAGTTCAATCATATCTCCTTTTTGCAAAACCGTATTCGGTAAAATGGGCATATCTATTCCGGCACGTTTTAAAGATCTGATTATGACACCATGCGAAGATTTATTGTTTCTCAGTTCTGCTATGGTTTTATTCAGTACTTCTTTTTTTACAATCAAAACACTTAAGATTTCTACAGGGAAATTCAAAAGTTCTACGTCAAATACCTCTTTTTCGTTTACGGCGACATAATTCATCATAAACTCTCTTCTGCCTCCTAGCGCGATAACATCATTTTCTTCTACAATCGTATCTTTTGTAACGTCCATGATTTCTTTGCCTTTTCGAATTCGCTGAATAAATAAATGTCTTCCTTTACTTTCCAACTTTGCTTCGATCTCAGCAACTGTTTTATTGCAACCTTCTGATGCTGCAGAAATTTGATACGCATTGTAAATCACACGATCATAAGCCGATGCGATTCCGGGATCGTCACCAATGGAATCTCCTCCAAGCTGAATTTCGAGTTCTTTGGCTTTTTCGACAAGATTTCCGCCGAGTAATTTTGGCCCGATTGAAGCTAAAAGCCAAGCCGATCCTGCTGTTCCAAAAATATAAGTAACGGCATAAGCAACCGGAATTTTATTAATTAAATCGGTCTTTTGCTCTGCAGGAATTCCTAACTGATTAATGGTATCTGAGGCGACACCAATTACGGCTGAAATGGTTTGTGATCCTGCCAACATACCGGCTGTCAATCCCATATCGTACCCCATCAGTATGCCAATTAGGTACGGACAGACCAGACAAAAGACACAGACAATTGCGGCGTATAACATTTGTGGTAATCCGTCTTTTTTAAGTCCGCCAAAAAACTGGGGTCCAACACTGTAACCTACAGCAAATAAAAACATTAGAAAAAAAACAGACTTGACATTTGGAGAAATTACAATATCCAGCTGTCCAACCAAGACCCCTACAAGCAAAACACTTGTTACCGTTCCTAAAGAGAAACTTCCAATTTTAAATTTTCCAATAAAATATCCGAGAGATAAAGTGAGGAAAACAGCTAATTCCGGGTATTCTTTAAGTGTACTTACAATCCAATCCATAGCAATTTATTTATATAGGGTTAATTCACTAAAAAACATTACAAAAAAGAGAAGCGCTTTTTACGCCTAAAATCAGTCGTTGATAAATACAATAATCTGAGATGACAAACGGTGCTGTAAAATACCAGCAGCATCATCAAATGCAGTAGCGTCGATGGGGTTTCGCGCAAACTTGCACCTGATTGTACAATTCCGGTGTACATGGCAATAAATGGTGTAGTAGGTAAAAGATTGGAGAGCCATCGCAATACAACTGGCAAGGATTCAAACGGCCAGCTGTAACCTGTAATTAGAAAAATGGGGTAAGTCGAAAATGCCATAACTTGCAGGCAAATGAGCTGAGATTTGAAAAAGGAACCGATAAACTGCGCCATCGGAATTAAAGTGATAATGAATAATAAGAGCAAAATGCCTAATTCAAAACCATTTCCGCGCATGGGCAGATTTAGCAATTTGTAATTTACATTCAAAAAGAAAAATCCGTAGGAAGAAAAAAGTAGCAGATAGAATAATCCTTTGCCCCAAATTCCGTTTGAAATTCCGTCGCTCAACCAATCCTTTAAACGAAAATGCTGTCGTTCTCCCGCCACACTTTCGGATAAACCAATAAGCAAAGTCTGCTGTAAAATTAAAGCCAGAAGTCCCGGCAATAAAAAAGCGCCATAACTCGATCGTTCATTAAACAACGGTCGATAATCTAAATTGACTGGCATCACATTATCCATAGAAGCTGCTGTGCTCATACCTTCACTTTTCTGAAAATACTGCAGTCGCACTCCTGCTCCAATCGTTAAGCAGATTTGTTGGACGCTCATTAGCAAATCACTTGAAGGTATAAAACGGGCTGCGTTAACAGCAAGCACCACATTGCTTTGTTTTAAACTGAGCAAGTTTTTTTCTATACCTTCTGGAATATAAAAATAGCCTTGACAGTTTCCACTATACATCGCTTCCTGAGCTTCTTTCAAATTAGAAAAATGAATTAAATCTACTATTGGAGAATTGTCAATATTCTGTTGCAACAAACGCGATAACTGCGATTGATCATCATCGACAACGGCAAGTTTGACTTCAAATTCTTCTTTATTGATATAAATGCTTCCATAGAAAAACGCATACAGCAAAGGCGCAATAAGCACTGTGAGCAGTACACTATGATCCTTAGCGATCAATCTGGCTTCTCTTAAAAAGAGCTTAATCAGCGACTGTTGTGATTTTTCTTTCATCTCTGATTAAATTAAATTGACGTTGAAATAATAAAATAGCTGTTGGAAACATGACCAAACAGAACAATCCCAATTTCTTAAGATCCCCCAAAGCATAATGCATCGGTAGATTCATATAATAAACTTTAAAAAATCCATCCAAAAAAGAGGTATAAGGCATGATAAGCGCATAATACTGATCGTACCACGGCATTGCCCAGCGCGGAAATGTAAAGCCGCTAAAAACAAAGGCCGGAGAAGTATAAAACAAAGCCACGTCGCCCGAAAGCATGACATCTTTAAATAAGGCCGAAATAAACATTCCGATTCCGATGCAAGCCAAAGACAATAACGTATAAATGACAAAAAATTTGCCTGTTGCCGCACCAACTCCAATATCAAAAAAAGGAAAAACGATAAAAGCAATCAAAGCAAAATTGATCCAACTTACGGCAAGGTGAGCAAAAGTTTTACCGACAATTGCATTGATTACAGAACCATTGGCACATTCGTACAATTCATCCATAGTTCCCGTTACCCACTCATAATTTAAAGCCAGCATACAGCTGATAATCAAAATCATCTGCATTCCGACGGTTATTAAGCCTGGAACGAGATATTCCTGATAATTATAAGTCGGATTATAAAGCTGATATGTATTCAGATTTATAGGATTTGCAATTGCCATTGCGCGATCTGCTTTCATTCCCGTTTTTTCAAGCTTTTGCAAAATGATTCCTGTGCTTCCGGTAATAATTACCTGAGCAGCTGCTTTGTACACCAATTTTGCCGGAACAAGTGATCCTGCATTGGTATAAAGCGTAACATTGCTTGGATGTCTTTTATAAATATTTTTTTCCAGATCTTTCGGAAAATGAATCGCTCCCAAAATCTTGCCTTGCTGAATCAGTTTTCTAACTTCTTCTTCACTAAAAACCCTGCGGGTAATTTGTAAAGCTTCCTGCTGTCCCAATAAAAAAGTAAGCTGACGGCTAACCGTACTTTGATCTTCATCCCAAACGGCAAATGCTAAATGTTTGGCATCATGTTTTTGATAAATAAAAGCATAAAAAGAAAACAGAATTACAGGAATAACAAGCATCACCAAGTAAAAAACTTTTAAACTCAGAATGCGTTTCCATTCGCGTATGATTATGTTTCCGATGGTACTCATTTTGGCAGAATTAATGAAGCAGTCATTCCAGACCGCAATCCTTTAATTTGTGATAGGTTTTGAGGTTTTAATTCGATCGTAAAAGTTCGAAGTTCAAATTCGCCTTTATCTTTTGACGGAACCCAATTGGCAAACTCTAATGATGGCGCAATCGCGCTCACCTCAACAGGAAAAGTCTCTGGTTTACAGCCAGGAACTTTTACAGCTGCTTTGCTTCCGACTTGAAGTAAATTGGCTTTGTCTTGGCGAATGTTGAATTTTATAATTGTGGAGTTTTCTTTCTCAATCGTCATCATCGGATAACCAATAGAAACGATTTCTCCCTGATGCGTCACTAAGCTCGAAATAACCCCAGTTGCGGGCGCATGTACTTTCGTATTATCTCCCAAAGCTTTAGTAAGTTCATACGCTTGTTCGGCTTGTTTTACGATTGCATCTGCGGTTTTAATCAGTTCTGGACGCGCTCCGTCTTTTAACATTTTAAGATTTAACTTTGCCGTTTCCATTTCTTTTTTGGCAGCTTGAAATTTAAAATAGAAAACATCTTTTTCTTGTCCAGAAATCACATCGGCATTGTACAAACGTTCCATGCGATCGTAAGTCGTACTGAATAATTTGTATTGTTCCTCACTGATCTGATATAACTTTGAAGTTGCCTCGATAAGTTCAGGCCTTGCGCCTTTCGTTAACAATTCCTGCTGTCCTTTTGCAGCATCAATCGCAGATAAAGCCTGTGCCTTGATCGCATTTATTTCGTTAGAACGAAGTATTGCTACCAATTGTCCCGCTTTTACAGTATCGCCTTGTTTTACCAATAAAGAATCCAATCTTCCCGGAAATTCAGCCGCGACATCTACACTAGACGCATCCACCATTCCGATAAAATTATCATCAGAATCTTCACCGTTCTTCAAAAAAAAGAATAACGCTACAGCTAAAACCACTAGAGGAATAAGCAGTGCCCAGTAATTTTTTAAAATATCTTTCATCTATTGAATAAATTGAGTGATTTTTGTTGGTTCTCCAATACTGTTAAAATACTCTGCAAGTGCTATATAATAGCCCAAAACTGCCGTATAATAGCCTTTATCTATTTCAGATTCAATCAGTAAAGCGTCGTTGACATCTTTGGGTGATGAGAGCTGATTCATCATTCTTTGTGTAATTAGTTTCGTGGTTGTAAAGGCTTCTTTTCTTGCCGCGTCTAATGCCATAACATCTTTCTCAAAGGAGTCCAATTTATTTTTAGCTACTTTGGATTGCATCTTAAGCATCTGACTTGCATTTTCTTCTCCTAATCTGGCTTCTTCAATTAATTGTTTGCTTGCTTGAACGCGTTTGCCTGTCTGTGCGTTAAACAATGTCCATTGTAATTCCAGCGCCACAAACCAATTCGGAATTGTTACAGGCAGATCTTTTTGGTAGAGATTAAAATTTCCCACCGCAAAGAGATTGGGTAAGAATAAAGATTTGCTAATTTTTTCTGTCGCTTCTGCGAAAGCTATTTTGCTGTTGGCCACTTGATAGGTGGGATTTGAAAGCCAAAAATCTTTTAGCGGTTCATTTAGATTAACGGCATTGTATCTTAAAGTATCTGAAATTGTCAGATTAGAATCCAAATCAATTCCGATTAGCTTATTTAATTCAATTTGAGCATTTTGCTTTTCGTTTGAAATGGTATTAAACTGACTTTCAGCCTGAATCAAAATTACGTTCGTCCAGTTTTTTTGATACGGAGGCAAGATTTCATTCTTAACAGATTCTTCTGCGTAGTTTTTATTTTTATTTAAAGCCTCAACAATGGTGCGCTGTTTATGAATCAAAGAATTCAAATATAAAATCCTGACGTACTGAAGTGTAATTAAAAAGTCAATTTCTTTGCCAACAAGATCCACGTTAAATTCAGCAGATTTAACGACAGATTTTGCCACATTAATAGAGGAATTTAATTTATTTCCTAAATAAAGTGGCTGCCTCACTCCTACACCAGCCAGAAAATAAGACTGTTCGCTTAACGAAGGATTATAATTGGGGTAAATTCCGCCAATTATGGTTTTCGAAGTATTGTAAATTCGATCCTGTGCGGCCTGAGGCAAATTATTCCCCGTTATTTCATTAAAGATCTGATTTGCTGTATTAACACTTTGCTTTGACGAACCTTCTACGATTCCGTCTTTAACAGTTTGCAGATTAATGGTTAAAGGACTGCTTAAATAGGTATAACTCGAGAGAAGATCTATTTTAGGAAAATAACTGTTTTTTTCTGCCTGTAGATTGTACTGAACCGTTTTCAATCCAGATTGGGCTTGCTTTAGCGTAATGTTATTTTCTTTGGCGGTTGCAAAACAATATTCCAGAGATACTTTTTCCTGGCCTCTTACGCAGAAAGTAAAAAGAAATTGAAGCAGCAGAAAAATACGTAATCTTATTCTCATTCTTGAAATGCATTTATGTTTAACAATCGGATTTTAAAATTAAACATAAATAGAACCTAAAGTCCTGATAATAGGTTGCATATTATAATGTGCAACCTATTTGGGGATTCTGCAACATGAGTAAAATAGAGTTAAATGTCCTTTTTTTATAGTAAACGGTTAAAGAAATTTCTATTTTAGAAAAATCGTTTAGTCTCAGGAAAATAAGTCTTCTGTTTACTTCTGTTTTTAAATTTAAAACCCAAAGAGTCCAAGCTTCATTAGCTTTTATCTCATTTTTTTCTTAACTTGTAAATACCAAACCAAAAAATATGTCTTTACAAAAATCCATTCTTATAGTTTTCGCTTTTCTACTTTTTTCGTGCAACAACAAAAAAGAAGAGGAACTCGTCAAGAGGGAAAACGAGCTTTTACAGCGTGAACAGCAGTTTGCAGACAAAGAAGCCGAATATGAATCTTTACTAAAAATGAGAGACAGTCTTTCGGCATTAGTACAAACCAAAGACACAATTGCTGAAATTAAAAACTGGCCCGAAAATCTTGCACAAGATTGGAACAGTAAAATGGTCTGCAAGGAATCGAATTGCAGTAATTATGTAATTGGCGATCAGCGAAGCGAAAATTGGAAATTTACTTCAGATTCTACTGGCATTTATGCCAATGTACTCAATAACAACAAACTGATTCGCGTATTTAAAGCACAATACGATCCTGATAAAATACTATTAGAATCTGTAAAAGACAGTACGGTTAAAAATGTAACCAAATTTAATGTGATGCTAAATGATATTAAAAAGAATGTCATAAAAGGCACGCAAACTATAACTGGACAGGACAACTGTAAAGCAGTATTTTCGGTTGAGCTAACTCCTATCCAAAAAAAATAACGAATGTTTCTTAGTATACACCATATCAGCCTTCCAATAGAGGATCCTTTATTGAAATTTCTAATAGAACTTATTATCATATTATGCATACCCTTGCTGCTTAATAAAATTAAAGTTCCTCATCTTCTCGGACTTATTATTGCTGGTGCTCTAATTGGTCCAAACGGATTTGGCGTCCTCTCCAGAGACAGTAGTATTGTAGTCACGGGAACTACGGGTTTATTATATATTATGTTTCTGGCTGGTCTTGAAATTGATATGGGCGATTTTAAGAAAAATAAATGGAAAAGCATCACTTTTTCTATTTATACTTTTGCCGCGCCATTTATACTCGGTTTTTTAGGCGGTTATTATATCCTGAATTTTTCTCTGCTTACTTCTGTGCTTTTTGCCAGTCTTTTCTCTTCTCATACTTTGGTAGTTTATCCGATGATAAGCAGTATGGGAATTTCTAAAAATCTTGCCGTAAATGTTACTGTAGGAGGTACAATGATTACAGACGTTCTTTCGCTTCTTGTGTTGGCAGTAGTAGTCGGAATGTCACAAGGAGAAGTCGGAACCGCATTTTGGTTGCAATTATCTATCTCAATGATTTTATTTACACTGATAGTTCTATTAGTGTTTCCGATTATTGCGCGTTGGTTTTTCAAGAATGTATCAGACAAAATATCACAGTATATTTTTGTGATTGTAATGATTTATCTCGCGGCATTGCTTGCAGAACTTGCAGGAATTGAAGCCATTATTGGAGCCTTTTTTGCTGGTCTTGCCCTTAACAGGCTTATACCGCATACCTCATCATTAATGAATCGTGTAGAATTTGTCGGGAATGCTATTTTTATTCCGTTCTTTCTAATTAGTGTAGGTATGCTGATCGATTTTAATGCTTTCATTCAAAGTTGGGAAACACTTGGTGTTGCTACAATAATGCTTATTGCTTCTATCTGCGGTAAATATGTAGCGGCCTATTTAACCAAAAAGACTTTCAAACTTACCAATGATGAAGGACAGCTTATATTCGGACTGAGTTCGGCATCGGCTGCTGCTACCCTTGCCTCTGTAATGGTTGGATATAATATTATTATTGGCGAAACTGCAACTGGAGAACCGCTAAGACTTTTAAATGAACACGTTCTTAACGGCAGTATTCTTCTTATACTCGTTTCTTGTACGGTTTCTTCTTTTGTTTCGATGGCAAGCGCACAGCGAATTGCACAGGCGGATAATGACAATACGGTATCTGGAAATAATGAAGAGACTGAGAATATACTTCTTGCCCTTAATCATAAAGATACAGTAGAAAAGATGGTTAATCTTGGAATGCTGGTTAAAACGAAGAAAAATAAACAGCTCTTTGGAATTAATATTATTAATGAAGATGCGAATGAATCATCGGTAAAAAATGCTGAAAAAATATTGGGCGATGCTGTAAACACTGCTTCGGCTGCAGATGTAAAACTCAACGCCATCACACGTCATGATACGGATGTGGTGCGCGGAATCAATAATGCCATAAAAGAACATAATATCACAGACTTAATAATCGGTTTGGAAGAAAACAAAGGTTTTTCTGCTTCTTTTACTTATAATCTTTATAACGGTTATCTTCATAATAAAAACATCAATTTATTAGTGTATCATGGCATACAGCCTATTGGCACTATCAAAAAATATATTGTACTGATTCCTTCTGAAGCAGAAAAAGATGCCGGTTTTTTTCATTCGATGCTAAAAATTTGGAATATTGGACGAAATTCAGGAGCTACAATCAGTTTTTATGGAAATGATCGAACCATGCAAATTTTAACTCGAATTGCCAAAAAAGCTGATATTGAAGGTGAATTTAATGTAGTCAAAAGCTGGTCGGAAGCCGAAAATAAAGCTTACAATTTAAAAGAAGACGAAGGGCTTATTATTTTGATGGCAGACAGAGGAATGCATTCTTATTTCCCACAGATGCGTGAAGTACCAGAATTACTGAATAAAAACCTGAGCAATAATAATTACTTGCTTATTTTTCCTTTTTCAAAAACTCTTGAAAATACAACCGAAAAAAGAGCAGTAAGCAACGTCGATGATTTTGCTGAAATTGGAAATATTATTGGAAGGATTTTTAAATAAAATCACACATACCCTTGTCCATCTGTCTTAGTCAGTTTTGAAAAGGTAAAACTTGAAAAAATAGTAAAAACAGCCAATATAATAAAAGTGTATTCAAATGCTTTGGCTGTATCCAATTCGAATATACCTGTCTGAAATAGAGAAAGCGAAAGGCTAGCTACAGAAACTCCAAAACTTACAGAAAGCTGTTGCATAATAACAAGCATTGTATTTCCTCCACTTGCTGTATCCTGATCCAGATCTGAAAGTGTGATAGTGTTCATTGCAGACATTTGTATAGAAGTAAAAATTCCGTAGAAAATCATCAGCAAAATATAATAGCCAAGCGGAGTTTCTCGTGTTACGAATCCCAAAATAATTAATATAATTCCCAGCAATATAGTATTACTTATCAAAACTGTTCGGTATCCAAAAAACTTTATAATATGTACCATAAAGGGTTTTACAGCTACATTTGATAAGGCAGAAGGGAGCAACAACAATCCTGATACAGAAGCCGAGTAGCCAAAATTTGTCTGCAACATCAGTGGCAATAGCAGTGGCAGTCCTCCTATTCCTAACCTAGTGATCAAACTTCCTATTAGCCCTATTTTCAAGGTTCTGATATTTAAAAGACGTAGATCGATTATAGGTTTTTCGGTTCTTTTATAATGAATATAGTAGAAGAGAGAAAGCAAGCCCGATAGAAACAATAAACCTAAAATTACGATCATATGTGTTCGACCGCTCCCAATAAGTTCTAAAACCAAAGTGATAGAAATCAGCGCTAAGCTAAAATACATTAATCCCCTAAAATCGAACCTCCCAACTGCGTGTTTAAAATTTGGCATAACTCGATACGCCATTGAAATTCCGATAAGACCAATTGGTATATTTACCAAAAATATCCAATGCCAGCTCAGATTATCAGAAAGGAAACCTCCTAAACTTGGCCCTGCTACCATTCCTAATAATCCAAATAAGGTTATAAAATTCATTGTTTTAAGTAATTCACTTTTTGGATATTGATACAAAATAGCCAATCGCGCAATCGGCACCATCATCGAAGCTCCAACTGCCTGTAAAACACGCGCCATATTAAAAGTTCTTAAATCAACGGAAAGAGCACAAAATAAAGATCCCATAATAAACAAAAAGACAGCAATCATAAACATGGTTCTTGTGCCAAATTTATCAGCGAGCCAGCCCGAGAGTGGAATAAACATTGCCAACGTAAGTGTATAAGTTACAATAACCGAATTCATTTCGGTTGGAGAATATCCCATATCTCTAGCTATTGATGGCAGTGAAGTATTGAGAATCGTCCCATCCAATGATTGTATAAACATAGCAATTGCCGTAACCCAAGGAAGCAGATATACAGCGCTTTGTTCTTTTTTCTCTTCTTTGTTATTCACCATCTTTTAGTTTTATAGAAAAGCTTGTTTTTTAAGGTGATGTAAATTAATAAAAAAAGAAATTAATGCCTACAACGAGCTCGTAATTTTAATTGGCGCCAATACTTATAATATAAATAATCATCAGCTTGTTTTTCTATAGTTATAAATCGCTAAAGCATTTAATACAACAGCAAAAATACACAAGTACAAAAGTTCCCTCCCCACTTCATGCAAACCGCTTCCTTTTAAAACTATAAGACGAACCACTTTGATGAAATGCGTAACAGGCGTAAATTCTGAAATCGTTCTTGCCCAATTTGGCATACTGTCGGTACTTGTAAAGAAACCGCTCATAAGCATGAATATCATCATAAAGAAAAAAGCAATAAACATGGCCTGCAATTGTGTATCGGCAAATGTTGAAATCAAAAGTCCCAAACCTAATAAGGCAATTAAATAAACTCCCGCAAAGAGATATAAAACGAAGAGACTTCCGAGCGGAAATATTACGTAAATCAAATACATTACGATAAGTCCAATGGTAAAAACCGTCATTCCAACAATCCAAAAAGGGATAAGTTTGCCTAAAATAAATTGCCATTTCTGAATTGGCGTTACATTTATCTGTTCGATCGTTCCTATTTCTTTTTCTTTTACAATATTTAATGCCGTAATAAATCCGCCAATTAAAGTAAGCAGCAATACCAAAATACCCGGAACCATATAATATTTATATTCTGCTCTCGGATTGTACCAGTTTGTGCTGTTCAAAGCAATTAATGAGGGAGAAGCTGAAGCAGATTGTTGCGGTAATTTATATCGAATATCAAGGTCAGAACTGAAATCTGCCAGCACAACGTTTAAATACGCATTTCCAATATTCGATTTCGTTCCATTGATGGCATCTGCGGCGATATTTACTTTCTGACTGCCTTCCCTAACGAGGTTTCGTTCAAATCCTGAAGGAATTTCTAGAATTAAGTCGGCATCCCCTCTTTCAATAAATTTCAAACCTTCCAGATAAGAAGCTGGAGTTCCTGCAATATGAAAATATCCTGAAGAACCAATTTTATTAATTAGTTTTTGAGAATAGGAACTGTGATCGTGATCTACATAAACAATGTTCACACTTTTCACTTCAAAATTGGCAGCCAAAGGCAAAATAATGAGCTGAAAAATGGGAACAAAAAACATCATCGCCAATATGGTTTTGTCTCTAAAGATCTGGCGAAATTCTTTCTGTAATATAAAACGCAACACTTTCATGACAATCTGATTTTAAATTTTTTCAAAGAAATAAATAGCAGCAAAATCGTCATTCCAACCAAAATAAGCGTTTCTTTCCAGATATAAGAAAAACCTAAACCTTTGAGCATAACAGCTTTTACAATTATATAATAATAGTGCGACGGAATTAAATGCGAAATAGCTTGAAATATCCAAGGCATATTTTCTAACGGAAACATAAATCCCGTGAGCAGTAAAGTAGGCAACATCATTCCCATCATCGAAATCAGCATTGCGGTTTGCTGTGAAGCCGTAACATTTGAAATTAGCAAGCCGAGAGAAAGACAGGTAATAATAAATAAAATACTTTCTGCAAAAAGAAGCACAAAACTTCCTTTAATCTCAACATCTAGCAAATAGACTGAAAGTAAAATAATCAGAATGAAATTAATTACGGAAAGCACTAAATACGGAATTGCCTTTGCAATTAATACCATTATGGGTTTGAAAGGTGAAACAAGCAGAATTTCCATCGTTCCCAATTCTTTTTCGCGCACTACAGCAACAGAAGTCAGCGCTGTGCTCACAATCATAAAAATCAAAGCAATCACGCCGGGAATAAAATTAAGCGAACCGTTCTGTTCTTCGTTATAAAGCTGTCTTAACTCTGGAACAATCTGATAATTTAATCCAACGGACGGGTTTAATTCTTGCTGATAATCGCGAACAATTACATTTAGATAATTCGTAACAATGGTTGCCGTATTGGGATCTGATGCGTCGGCAATGACTTGAATTTTTGCTCCGCCGAGACGCTGCAGATCTGAACCAAAATTGGACGGAAAAATGACAGCACATTTAATGCTTCCGTCTTTAAATCTATTTTCAATATCCTTATAATTTAAAATCGGATTTTCAACCTTAAAATAAGAGCTAGATTCTATCTTTCGTATAATTTTTTCTGTATAAATATCATGTGAATTATCCTGAATGGCAATTCCGATATTTTTGACTTCACTGCTCAAAGCAAAACCAAAAAGAATAATCTGCACCACAGGAAGCCCAAAGAGAATCAGCAAAGTTCGCCGATCCCTAAAAACATGATAAAACTCTTTTCGAATAAAAGCCAGTAATTTTTTCATACTAATCTGATGTTCTTTTGGCATTTCGAGCCAGTTCATAAAAAACTTCATCCATAGAAGCAGCATTGAAACGCTTTTTTAATTCCGACGGAGAATCTATCGCATCTACCCTCCCGTCGACCATAATACTGATTCGGTCGCAATATTCGGCTTCATCCATATAATGCGTTGTTACAAATACGGTAATTCCGCTGGCTGCCGCTTCATAAATCATTTCCCAAAACTGTCGTCGCGTTATCGGATCTACGCCTCCCGTTGGCTCATCCAGAAAAACAATTTTCGGACGATGAAATACGGCAACAGAAAAAGCCAGTTTCTGTTTCCATCCCAAAGGAAGTCCGCCAACGAGTTTTTTTGCTTCTTTTTGCAGACCTAAAGTCGAAATCAGATCGTTGCTTCTTTCTTTAATTTCAGGTCGAGAAACGCCGTAAACACCCGCAAAGAATTCGATATTTTCCAAAATCGTCAGGTTATCATAAAGCGAAAATTTCTGACTCATATAACCAATATTCTTCTTAATTTTTTCCTGCTGTCTGTAAACATCAAATCCTGCTACACTAGCTTGTCCCGAAGACGGATAAGAAAGTCCGCAGAGAATTCGCATTGCGGTGGTTTTCCCTGCTCCATTGGCACCTAAAAAACCAAAAATTTCACCTTCGCCCACCTCAAAACTAATGCTGTCAACTGCTTTGAAATCGCCAAACTGTTTGGTTAAATCTTTACAAATAATAACTTTATTTTCCATGCAGCATTTCTTTTGGTTCGTTAGAATTATCCTGTTCGCGCATAAGACGAATAAAACTATCTTCGATCGTGGGTTCTATTTTTTTTAGTTCTAAATTCTCTGGATTGTATTTTTGAATAATCGTTTTGACTCTTTCCAAATCTGCTTCTTCAGACACAAGCGTAAGGTGAATAAATTCTCCAAAAGCATCCGAATTCTCAATTTCTTTTTCGGTTCTAAGATTTTGCAAAAGCTTATAAATATTAGCTGCTTTTACAGCAAAAAGCGGTTTTGGAAAACTTTTTATGATTTCATCAGGCGTGTCGACTGTCATTATTTTTCCGCTTTGAATCAGCGCAATTCGATCGCATAATTTGGCTTCATCCATATAGGGAGTCGAAACCACGATGGTAATATTTTGTTTTTTGAGTTTTGCCAGCATTTCCCAAAATTCACTTCGAGAAACTACATCAACTCCAGTAGTGGGTTCATCCAAAAATAAAATTTCAGGTTTATGAATTAAAGCACAGCACAAAGCCAGTTTCTGCTTCATTCCGCCCGAAAGTTTCCCTGCGCGCCTGTCGTTAAAAGGTTTGATCTGATCGTAAATATCTTTGATCAATTCATAATTTTCCTCAATCGTAGTACCAAAAATAGTGGCGAAAAACTCTAGATTTTCTTTTACGGTTAAATCCTGATATAAGGAGAATTTTCCAGGCATGTAGCCCACTTTATTTCTAATTTCCTGAAACTCATTTACCACATCATGACCTTCAACAGAAGCCGTTCCGCCATCGGGAAGCAGTAATGTGGTTAAGATTCTAAAAATGGAAGTTTTTCCTGCACCGTCTGGACCTATTAGACCAAAAAGCTCTCCTTTCTGCACCTCAAAAGAAACGTCATCTACGGCGACAAAATCACCATACTTTTTAGTAATATTTTTTAGCGTAACTGATGCCATAGCGGTGTTTTATTTTGACCAAAGAACTTCGCCGTACATTCCAATTTTCAAATAGCCGTCATTTTTAACCCTTACTTTGATGGCATAAACCAAATTGGCGCGTTCGTCTTTAGTCGGAATTGTTTTTGGAGAAAATTCAGATTTGTTCGAAATCCAAGCAATTGTACCCTGATATTCTTTATATTTTTTCTCACCCTCATCAATACGCACTTTAACCTGCTGTCCAATTTTAACTTGTGGCAACTGCGTTCCTGTAATATAAGCCCGTAGATCTAAAGTTTCAAGATTCGCAATTTTGTATAATGGTTTTCCTATTACTGCCATTTCATATTGTTCCGCATATTTTGCCAGCACAGTTCCCTTAATCGGATTTACAATAATACTTTTGCTCAATTGGTCTTCAATTCCTTTCAGCTGAACTCCAACTGTATTTCCTTGCTGTTTTAAGTTTTCGGTCGTAGTTTCCAGCGAACTTTCCTGAGCTTTGATTTGAGCTTGTAAAGCGGTAACTTTAGAATTTACATCATCCAATTGTTTTTGCGAAGCTACTCCGCCTTTCACCAATTTTTCTGTTCTATTTCGATCCAAAATTGCGTTATCCAGCTGTCTCTTTAAGCTTTCAGTCTGAACATTTATTTGCGGTCTGCCACTCAAAATTGCTTTTTCGTTTTGGCGCAATTGCATTTTACTGATAGCCAATTGTGTGCTATCTATAAAACCAACTTTTTGTCCCGCTTCCAATTGTTGGCCTTCCTCCACATTGAGTTGTAAAATTTGGCCGTTTGCTTCTGCTGACATAATCGTTTCTACAGCCTCAAAAGAACCCGAAGCATCAAAATCATTTTCGGTGTCTTTGCACGAAAACATGAAAATCATTGGGATAAGAAAATATAAAAGCTTGATCTTTTTCATAATATATAGAGTTAATTTCCTTTGATTGTTTGATACTCGTATTCTGCCATTAGTAATTGAATTTCGTGCAATGCCTTTTCTGCACGCGCATTTCCTTCTTTTTCTGCCGCATTCAGCAAATCTATTAACGGTCCTGCTCCAGTGTCATATTTAAGCTGATAGCCTTCGCGAATGGTCTGGCGAAGTTTTACGATAGCATCATCGTCTATTAAAATGGCTTTCTGCCTTTGTATATCTGCCGTTTTCTGATTCATCTGAAATCGGGTATTAAATACAAACGTTTCTTCTTGAACCTCTATTTTCTTCAATTCCTGCTGTGTAAGATTTTTTTCGTTTGAATTTTTATACAATCCTTTTATATCCCAGCCGACGCTTAATCCAGCAACGCCAATGGTAGAAATTTTCTGAGTTCCTAAATTAATTCCAGGCGCCAAAACTACACCTGCGCCAAGCAAGCCAACTTTAGGCATCAAACTTACTTTCTGCATATCAGACTGTGCGTTTACCAGATTTCGTTGACTAGCAAAAAGCTGTAGTTCTGGGCGTTTGATAATCGTATCGAGACCGATAGAAATAAACGGTTTTTCTAATTTTTCTTGACTGATATTTTTTCCTATCAAATAAGAAAGCATGGTTTGATAGCCTGATTTAGTATACTCAAAATCTTTTTTCTGTCGGCTGAGATTTAGCTGTTCGGCTTTCATTTCGTCAACATCTGTTTTGTACGCTAACCCATTTTCATGAAGTTTTTTAACTTTATCAATATTGTTAGAAAGGATCGTATTTTGAATTTGCAATTGTTTCAACTGTTCATCAATAAGCAATATTCCAAAATAAAGTTGATTGACTCTTGAACGCAAATCGTAAAGCGAAACATCAACAGAAGCTTTTTCGGTATTTGAAGATGCCTCTGCAATCTTTTTTTGTGTTTTGGTAGCTCCTCCATCCCAAATGGTCTGATTGATCTGCCCTAAACCGATGAACTTGAATTTACTGTCATTTCCAGAACCGCCCATTGTTGGAAAATCTCCAAAAACATAACCTTCTATCGCAGTCAAACTAATTTGAGGCAGATACGCTTTGTCGGCATTACTTAAAGTATATTCTTTGCTTTTTTCAATCAGTTCATATTGTTTGATCAAAGGATAATTTTCGACAGCCATTTTATAACTCTGATCAATTGTGAATGTCTGTGCTTGAGCCGAAGCAAAGAACAAAATTCCGATATATTTTAAATACAATTTTCTCATCATAAATAAATTAACTCTAGTTAGTATTAGACAGCAAACATCATATTAATCCATATTGGGATTTTTTTCTTACGCTCTTGCATTAAATCATGAAATTGAGAAGCTTCTAAATTTCTGCTTCCCATAATGATCGGTTTTGCAATGAACGGAAATACAATCAATCCCATAAGATTCATTATAAAGTGCAACGGATTAGGTTCTGCTATTTTCTTATTTTGAACGGCTTCTTGAAATTGTTTGATAAAAACAGAGTCAAGCACGATTTCTTTTATGGGCAGTTTTTTCAAAAGTCCTTCAGGATTATTTCGAACTTCGGTTAGAATAAAAATCGGAATTTCTGGTTCAGTACCAATAAAATCGATATATCGTTCTGCAATAATGGCTACTTTTTGTTCTAAAGAAGTTTTTTCATCATCAAAAATTATTTTCATGCTGCCGATAAAGCCCGATAAGGTTTCAGTCATTATAATTTCAAAAAGTTTTGCTTTGCTTCTAAAATAATAGTTCAGCAAAGCCAAATTCAAACCTGCTTCTTCTGCAATATCTCTAGTTCTGGTTGCGGAAAAACCCTTTTTATAAAAAACTGTTTTGGCTGCTGTTTTTATTTTTTCTTCAGTCGTAGCATCTTTATTTTCAGACATTTAAAATCTATTTTAATCATTTACCTACAAATGTAAATCATTTTTTAATACGTTAAACATATTTTTTAATCAAATGATTAAATATTTTGATTAATTCGACATTATCAAAAATTTCAAGGCATTTTTTCAACCTTAAATAACTTTTGAAACGAAATGAAATTAATGGATCAAAGTATGATCTGACTTGAAAGATTCGAAAAACTCAAAAGCTCTTTTCTCGGCATAAGAATACGTCGAATTGCGAAGCGGAAACGCACAATGCCCGCCATATTTTGGAGTTTCTAAATATACAAATGCACTGTTTTCTGCAATCGATCTTGGGTAACATCTTTCGCCCAAAAAAGGATCGTCGAGCGAATTAATAATTAAAACCGGTGTTGTAATATCTTTTAACGAAAACTCTGGAGAAACGCGATGGTAATAGTCATCTTTACTAGCAAAACCATGCAAAGGCGCTGTAAAATACTGATCAACTTCATCAAAAGATGTAATTTTGTCAATCTGATCGCGGTTAATGAAATCAGGAAATTGTGCTGCTTTGTATTTTAGCTTTTTCTTGATGTCAATGGTAAAATTCTTTAGATAAACTCTGTTAAAACCTTGCTTCAGCACTTCTGCACTGGTCGCGATGTGAGTTGGCACTGAAATAGAAACTGCAGCTTTTATACGTTCATCAATTTTTGTCCAGCCCAAATAATTAAGCAACTGAACGCCGCCCATAGAATATCCGATGAGATAAATATCTTCTGCTCCTTTTTGAAGAACAAACTGAACTACTTCATCCAAATCGTCAACAGCGCCATGATGATACAATCTTGGCAAACGGTTCATTTCTCCTCCGCAAGTTCGATTGTTCCAGGCAAAAACCGAAAAACCTTTCTGCTGAAAATAGGCAGCGCAACTATTGTTGTACGTTCTTCGCGAATCGCCTTCTAAGCCGTGGCACAAAATAACCGCTTTTTTCGGATCGTTTATAATGTAATCGATGTTGATAAAATCACCGTCACTTAACTCATGCTTTTCTCTTTTATATTCAGGAACTTCAAACCTTTTAATCAAGGCAGCATAAATGGTAGAAACATGCCTGTTGCGATGAATAATAGAAGGAGAATTATATTCTGATTGTTCAATTAGTGGCATAACAGAAGTTTTTGTGGTACTTATATACAAATCTAAGAAATCATTTAATATGTAATTTAATTCTTTCTTTCTATTTTTTATAATTTATGAAAGAATTTAGAATCAAAATGTATTCAAAATATAATAGATTAATTTAAACCTTAAACTGCAGTTAATTTATAAAAACGGTATAAATGCTTCAGACCATTTCAAAGAAAACAAATTGTTAAATATGCTAGAATCTCGCGCTCGTCCCGCCAACTCTGACTTGAATGTTTACTTTATTCGTATATTTGTAAAATAGATTTTTAAAAAGCAAAATCCTGTAAATGTTCGAACTCTTACCAGTAGATCCAAAAACTATATTTCTACTTTACTTTTGGGGCAATTTATTTACCTGCATTCTTATTTTCAGTTTTTCTTTTTCGTATGCCACTAGCGACAACAGAAAAACGTTAAGATGGTTTGGCTTGGGTAAATTGATACTTACTGTCGCATGGATTATGGCGCTTATGCGAGGCCTTATTCCAGATTTTGTTTCTATCAACATTTCAAATTCTATGATTTTCGGCGCTTGCTGTTTTGAGACAATCGCAATGCTTTCCTTAATTAAATCGCATGCAAAAAGGCATTATCGATTTCAAATCGCCGTTACTGCAGTGGCAATACTAATTTTTAATATTGCAACGCTTTTTGACGCATCGATGAATACGCGCGTCATAATTGGCGGAATTGGCATATTTGCCATTTATTTATTGCCCACGATAGCTTATTTTACAGAAAAGCAAAAAAGCTTTTTCAAAACTTTTTATGTTTTGTGTTATATGGGTTTTGAAATTTTAATTGCCATACGAACAGTTCACCGCTATTTATATCCTCAAGATCTTATTATTTCTAAAGACACTTTCGACAGTTTGTACAGCATTTGTTTGTTTCTGTTGACTTTAATCGGAATTGTGGGCTTTTTGCTTTTGGTTAAAGAAAAGCAGGATCACAAAATTAAAAAGCTTTTAAACGATAAAAACCAGTTTTTTTCTATCATTTCTCACGACTTGAGAGGGCCGTTAGGATCGTCTGTTTCTCTTTCTGAAATTTTGCTCGAAAATATCGACCAATACAGCAGAGAAGAAATTAAAGAAATATCAGAAATGCTACACGACTCAAATAAGAATATTTACAAATTGCTCGAAAATCTCTTAGACTGGTCGAGAGTGCAGACCGGAATGATTACTTTCAATCCAAAAAAGACACTTTTGAATGCTTTAATTGAGGAAAATATTGAATTGAGCAGAAATGTAGCTTTAAATAAAAATATCAACATCTCATTTGAATCAACTTATCTTATAGAAGCAGAAATTGATAAAAATATGATCAGCACAGTTTTACGCAATCTGCTCAGTAATGCCATTAAATTTACAGACAAAAACGGCGATATTAAAGTAAAGCTCATCAAAACCAATCAGAAAGTACAAATTTCTATTAAAGATAACGGAATCGGAGTTCCTGATTATATTAAAGAAAAACTATTCAAAATTAACGGAAAGGTGCTGCAAAAAGGAACAGAAAACGAATTAGGAAGTGGACTCGGACTTCTGCTTTGCAAAGAGTTCATCAATATTCACGAAGGGGAAATTTGGGTAGAAAGTGAAGAAGGAAAAGGAAGTACTTTTAGGTTTACGCTTCCGATGAAAATATTATAAGTAAAATTCCAAATTTGAAATTCCAAATTCCAATCTGAAATATTAAATTCCAATTTAGAAATTCCAAATTCCAATCTAAAATCTAAAATCTAAAATCAACTGTCAGGCTGAGCGGAGTCGAAGCCTACGTACTGTAAGACACACAGTAATGATTTAGCATGAAATCCTTCGACTTCGCTCAGGAAGACCAACTGCGTGTGCGTTTTTTAAACAAAAAAATCCAAACTCCAGTTTTTTTAATTGGAATTTGGATTTTTATATTGGAATTTAAAACTTTTAATCTAATACAAAACTAACGCTAACATTTGCTGTAATTTCGATTTCGCCAATTGCTAATGTTTCGTTTGAAGCTCCCATTGAATCTGCTTCTTTCATTCTCATTGCAGCATACATTGGCTGTGGGTGGTAAACCTGAGAATTATCAGAGATTGTAAAAGCTTTACCTACTTTTTGTCCTAAAACAGACACATATTCTTCTGCTTTTGTTTTAGCATCTTTCATCGCTAATTTTCTAGCTTCAGACTGGTATTGTGCTAATTTAGATGATTCAAAAGAAACTCTGTCAATTCGGTTAATACCTTGCTGAACCAAACCTTCCATTAACTCATCGTATTTAGCTAAATCTTTCACTACGATTTCTACTGTTTGAGTAGCATTATAAGAAGTTTTCTTTTTCTCATAATCGTACTGCGGATTAAGAGCTACTTGTTTTGTTTTAAAATCTGCTGTCGGGATATTCATTTTTTTGATGAATTTTAAAACAGCATCCATTTTTTCGTCGTTTTGTTTTTTAACGTCTTTAGCATTATTCCCTTTTGTTTCAACAGAAGCTGAAATACAAACCTGATCAGGTGCTACTTTTACTTTTCCTTCTCCATTAACATTAATTAGAGGTACTTGTTTGATTTCTTGGCCGTAAGACATAGTCATAAACATGATTGTTAAAAATAATACTAGTTTTTTCATTTTTGTTACATTTTAATATTTGAAGAAAGCATTCCAAAAGTTATGCCAGCATTACAATTTTCCCAATTTTGCCATTCCGAAAAGTATCAAAATCGGAATCGCCAAAAGCACAACCATCAATGTGTGGTCTGTAAACAGGGATGGCACTTTGATCAAAGTAATCAAATAACCGCCTATAGCACCTCCAAAGTGTGCTGTATGCCCAATATTGTCATTTTTAGCCTTCATTCCGTAAATTGAGTATAATAAATATAAAATTCCGAAAAGATAAGCCGGCATCGGAATGACAAAAAAGATCCCGAGCATCATATCGGGCTGTAGTAATATTGCCGAATACAAAACTCCGGTTACAGCGCCAGAAGCTCCGACAGCTCTATAACTATAATCGTTTTTATGAAATAACATGGTCAAAAGGCTTCCGAAGATTAAACTTCCAAAATAAACCAGAATAAAAGAAAAGTTGCCAAGCCAGCCTAAAACTACGGGAGCAAAAAAATACAGGGTCAGCATATTAAAAATTAAATGCATCATATCTACATGCAAAAAACCCGAAGATAACATTCTGATTTGCTCTCCTGAACGAATGCTTCCTACATGAAATTCGTATTTTCTAAAAAAATAAAGATCGTTAAAACCTTTGTAACTAATAACAACGTTCGCAATGATAATCGCTATTAAAATAATATTCATAAGTACTAATTATTGTGAATTGTAAATATAATCATTCTTAAAGATAAGTTAGCAAGAAAGCAAAATATCAATAGCTAATCATTTTTAATTTATCTTTGTAAAAAAAATTTACATGCAGTTTCTTGTCTATATTTTAGCCTATCCTTTGCTTTGGCTTATCTCTATACTTCCATTTCCCGTATTTTACCTTTTCTCAGATTTTGTTTATTTTCTGGTTTACAGAGTTATCGTATATCGTAAAAAAGTGGTACGCGCAAATCTGGCACTTGCTTTACCGCATTTAAGCGATGCCGAAAGAAAAGATGTAGAAAAGAAATTCTACAAACACATGTGCGATATGTTTTTGGAAATGGTAAAAACAATGAGCATATCTCCTGAGGAAATGGATAGAAGATTTCATGTTACCAACATTGATCTTGTGCTTGATTATGCTAAAAAAGGAAAAAGCGTGATTCTTGTAGCTTCGCATTACGCAAGTTATGAGTGGCTGTTAACGATTAATCCTAAACTTGGATTTCAGGGAGTGGCGGTTTACAAAAAACTGGCAAATCCTTATTTTGATAAATTGGTTCGAAAAATCAGATCTAAATACAATACCGAAATGATCGAAACCAGAAAAGCGATTCCGACCATGGCCCAAAATCAGCGAAATGGGGTTTTAAGCATGTACGGTTTAGCAAGTGATCAATCTCCAAAATTGGATCGAATTTTTCATTCGATGAAATTCATGGGAGTTGAAGTTCCTGTTCATACAGGAGCAGAAATGCTGGCAAAAAAATATGATCTGGCCGTGATTATGGTAAAAGTAAAAAAAGTAAAAAGAGGTTTTTATGAAGCAACTTTTCTTTCTCTTGCTGATAATCCGAAAGAATTTAAAGACTTTGAAATTACAGAAATGTATCTAAAGGAAGTCGAAAAACAAATTCTTGAACAACCCGAATTTTATTTATGGACGCACAAAAGATGGAAACACCGCGTCAAATAAATTTAATTTTAACACATAGAAACATAGATTTTTATTGATCTGTTTAAGATTAAAGAAAAAGCAAGCTTTAACAACACATAGTTCTATGTGCATCATTCAAAGTGAAACGCCTTTAATAAGTTCCAAAAAGCTATGCTTCTATGTGTTAAGAATAATACAATCAAATAGAAAAAGCCTCTTTAGAAATTTTCCAAAGAGGCTTTTTTATTTCAAAACTGAAAATTTTAGATTCCAGCAATTACTTTTATTTCATCAATAATTCGAAGTGCCAATTGATCTGCAGCTTCCTGAGAAGGCGCTTCTGTATAAATACGAATAATTGGCTCTGTGTTTGATTTTCTTAAGTGAACCCACTCTGTTGCAAAATCAATTTTTACACCGTCAATTGTAGAAATGTCTTCGTTTTTATATTTCTCTGTCATTTGAGTTAAAATCGCATCAACATCAATTTGCGGTGTCAATTCAATTTTATTTTTGCTCATGTAATATTCTGGATAAGAAGCTCTCAAAGCAGAAACAGACATTTTTTTGTTTGCCAAATGCGTTAAGAACAAGGCTACTCCAACCAAACTGTCACGTCCGTAATGCAATTCAGGATAGATAATTCCACCGTTTCCTTCACCACCAATTACAGCATTATTTTTCTTCATTAATTCTACAACATTTACTTCGCCTACAGCACTTGCTTCGTAGTTTCCATTATGAGAATTAGTCACATCACGTAAAGCACGAGAAGAAGACATATTAGAAACTGTATTTCCTGGAGTTTTGCTTAAAACGTAATCTGCAACAGCAACCAAAGTATATTCTTCACCAAACATTTCTCCGTCTTCGCTAATAAAAGCCAAACGGTCAACATCTGGATCTACTGCGATACCAAAATCTGCTTTTTCTTTTACAACAAGCTCAGAAATATCCGTTAAATGTTCTTTTAATGGTTCTGGGTTATGAGGAAAATGTCCGTTTGGTTCGCAGTACAATTCTACTACTTCAACGCCCATTAATTTTAATATTTTAGGAATAATAATTCCTCCAGACGAATTTACTCCGTCAACTACGACTTTAAATTTAGCCGCTTTTACCGCTTCGATATCAACCAATGGAAGGTTTAAAACTTCATCGATATGAATATCCATGTAAGCGTCATTCGAGATCACTTCTCCTAAGCTATCCACATCAGAAAATTCAAAAGCTTCAGCTTCTGCAATTTCAAGGATTTTTGCTCCGTCAGCTCCACTTAAGAATTCTCCCTTAGCATTTAATAATTTTAAAGCATTCCATTGTTTTGGATTATGAGAAGCAGTTAAGATAATTCCACCGTCTGCTTTTTCTAACGGAACAGCCACTTCAACAGTTGGCGTTGTAGAAAGTCCAAGATCGATAACATCGATTCCTAAACCAATTAAAGTATTTACAACTAAGTTGTGAATCATTGGCCCAGAAATTCTAGCATCACGGCCAATTACAACAGTCAATTTATCTTTAGCAATATTATTTTTTAAGAAAGTTCCGTACGCCGACGCAAATTTCACTGCATCAACAGGAGTTAGATTATCTCCCACTTTTCCTCCGATCGTCCCACGGATTCCAGAAATAGATTTTATTAAAGTCATTTTTGTGAGTTATGGTTATTTTTTTACAAATATAGAAAAGTTGCCGAGATTCTTAGATGCTAAGTTTTAATAAAAAAGGTTCTAAGAGTCTTAGCTGCTAAGCTTCTAAGCCTCTCACAACCTTAGCAGCGCAGTAGCTTAGTAGCTTAGCAACTTTGAATTTATATAACAAAACCATTTAAAAAAGTTTTATTACATTTACAATAATAAGCTTCGTTTCTTAGTACCTCAGAACCTTAGCAGCTTAAAAATAAAACATGAATTTCTTAGCCCACATATACCTTTCTGGAGAAAATGATCTGATTAAAATCGGGAATTTTATGGCTGACGGAATTCGCGGCAAGCACTTCGAACATTTTCCCGAAGATGTTCAAAAAGGAATTTTACTGCATCGATTCATAGACACCTATACCGATTCTCACGATATTTTTAGAAAAAGCACCAAACGCCTTCACGATCGCTACCATCATTATGCGGGGGTTATTGTAGATATTGTTTACGATCATTTTCTTGCCAAAAACTGGACTCAATATTCTGATGAAAAATTAGAGCTTTTTGTGAAACGTTTTTACCATTCGCTACATGATAATTACGATATTCTTACCGAAAAAACGCAGGGTTTAATGCCGTATATGATTGAAAGAAACTGGCTTTTAAGTTATCGAACTACTGACGGAATTCACAATATCCTGACTCAAATGGACAGAAGGTCTAAAAACATTTCGCAAATGCAATATGCTGTTGAAGAGCTTATTGAATTTTATGATGAATTTGAAGAAGAATTTACACTTTTCTTTGAAGAAATGAGAGAAGAGGCCAAAGGAAAATTGCTTTCTCTTTAAGCCCGTATTTAAAATTTATTGCCCATGAAAAAAATTACATTTTTAATAGCACTTTTATATCTAAACAGCAGTCATGCACAAGAAATCGCTTCAAAACCAACGGGATTAGTGGTATCAAAAGCGATGGTGGTTTCTGCCCGCGAAGAAGCATCAAAAATTGGTTCTGACATTATGAAAAGAGGCGGAAATGCCTTTGATGCCATGGTCGGAACGGAACTAGCTCTTGCAGTTGCTTTCCCATTTGCAGGAAATATTGGCGGCGGCGGATTTATGGTGTACAGAAAAGCAAATGGCGAAGTCGGTTCTTTAGATTATCGCGAAAAAGCACCGTTAGCAGCCACAAAAGACATGTTTTTGGACAGCGAAGGAAATGTTATAAAAGGAAAAAGCACCCAAACAGCTCTTGCCATTGGTGTTCCGGGAACAATTGCGGGCGTTTTTGCTGTACATAAAAAGTATGGAACGATGCCTATTTCTAAAATTCTTGAGCCTGTAATTGCTTTAGCAGAAAGAGGCGTTATCGTTACCCAAAAACAGGAGAAAAGCTTAAAAGATTATCATGAAAGCATTGTGAAAATTAATGGTGAAAATTCGCTGTTATCAGGCAATTTCAAAGAAAACGACACGATCAAATATCCTGCATTAGCTAAGACTTTAAGAAGGATTCAGAAAAAAGGGAGAAACGAATTCTACAAAGGGGAAACGGCAAAAATATTAGTCCATTATCTTAAAGAAAAAGGCGGCATTATTACGCTACAAGATTTATCAAAATACGAAGCCAAGTGGAGAAAACCGCTTCAGTTTACTTATAAAGATTTAAAAATAACCTCGATGGCGCCTCCAAGCAGTGGCGGAATTTGTCTGGCTCAAATTTTAAAAATGCTCGAGCCTTATGATTTAGCTAAAATGGGACATAATTCGGCAGATGCAATTCAGGTTATTGTAGAAGCAGAAAGAAGAGCTTATGCCGATAGAAGTTATTTTTTAGGCGATCCAGATTTTGTCAAAATTCCAGTTAAAGAATTATTGGATGAAAATTATTTGCGTGAAAGAATGGCGAGTTTTAATCCTGAAAAAGCCACTTTATCTACCGAAATAAAAGAAGGAAAAGTCAATTATGCCGAAAGTACAGAAACAACGCATTATTCGATTGTAGATCAATTTGGAAATGCGATTGCGGCTACAACAACCTTAAATGACGGATACGGTTCTAAATATTACTGCGACGAACTAGGTTTCTTTTTAAATAATGAAATGGATGATTTTAGTGCTAAACCTGGATCTCCAAATATGTTTGGTTTAGTTGGAAATGAAGCCAACAGTATTGCGCCCCAAAAGCGAATGTTAAGTTCTATGACGCCAACAATTGTAGAAAAAGACGGAAAACTGTTTATGGTTGTAGGAACTCCAGGAGGCTCTACCATTATTACTTCTGTGTTGCAGACTATTTTGAATGTTTACGAATATAAATTGAGCATGCAGGAAGCTGTAAATGCTCCTCGTTTTCATCATCAGTGGCTGCCCGATTTGATTACTTTTGAACCCAATACTTTCGAAACTAAAACCATAGACCGTCTTAAGGCTAAAAGTTATATTATTAACGAAAAACCAACACCTATAATTGGAAAGGTGGATGCTATCTTGGTTCTTCCAGATAATAAACTAGAAGCGGGAGCCGATTTTAGAGGAGATGATACTGCAGTTGGATTTTAATCGTTTATAGTTTTTATTATCTAAGATTATACCCTAATTTTGTAAAACAGATAATTTTAAGACATAATGATAAGAAAATATTTCAGAAGACTAGAAAGTATAATTGCTTTGGCACAATCGTTAATGACTCCAAAACAATTTCTTTTTTTATCTAGTGTTTTAACCGGAATATCATGTGCTTTTGCCGTAATTGTTCTTAAAGCCTTCGCACACAGCGTTTTTTCTTTTGCCACATACATTAACGGAATACTAAAATTGAGCTTCATTAATAGTATCCTGCCAATTATTGGTATTTTATTAACGGTTTTAGTGGTAAAAAAAGTCCTTAACGGTACCATTCAAAAAGGAACTTCACAAATCCTTTATGCTGTAGCCAAAAAAGCAAGTATTATCCCGAAAAAGCAGATGTACGCGCAGATTGTGACGAGTTCCTTGACAGTTGGTTTAGGAGGTTCTGCAGGTTTGGAGAGTCCGATTGTGATAACGGGAGCAGCTTTCGGTTCCAATTTTGCTCAAAATTATAAACTGCAATACAAAGACAGAACTTTATTAATTGGTTGTGGTGTTGCTGCCGGAATCGCAGCAGCATTTAACGCTCCAATTGCAGGAGTACTTTTTGCTATTGAGGTTTTATTGGTAGATGTAAGTATCTCTGCCTTTACTCCTATTATGATTTCTGCCGCAACAGGTGCTTTGGTTTCTGCTATTGTCTTAGACGAAAGCATTTTATTAAGTTTCAAAAAGCAAGAAACTTTCGATTTTCATAATATTCCTTTCTATGTTCTTTTGGGGGTTCTTACTGGATTGGCCGCGATTTATTACTCGAGAAATTTTCAGAAAGTCGAACATTATTTTGCCAAACAGCAGATTAATCCATACAAAAAGGCTTTAATTGGCTCTTCGCTTTTAGCGTTACTGATCTTTATTTTCCCGACCTTATTTGGTGAAGGTTACGAAAGCATTAGAACACTTTCTGAGGCAGATCCTGGAAAAATATTAGATAACACCTTATTTGCCGATTTTAGAAATAATCAATGGGTTTTGCTTTTATTTGTAGGAGCTACTATGATGGTTAAGGTTTTTGCTTCTGGATTAACCATTGGAAGCGGCGGAAACGGAGGTAACTTCGCTCCTTCTCTATTCTTGGGTTCTTATCTGGGGTATTTCTTTTCTAAATTAGTTACGTTAGTGGGTTTATCTAAACTTCCAATTTCCAATTTCACAATGGTCGGAATGGCTGGAATTCTAAGCGGTTTATTTCATGCTCCGCTTACCGCTATTTTCTTAATTGCTGAAATTACTGGAGGTTACGGATTAATGATTCCGCTTATGATTGTTTCTTCCATCAGTTTTGCTATTTCTAAACGTTACGAAAAGTATTCGCTTGACGTAAAAGGATTGGTTAAAAAAGGACATGCTTTTACCAGCAATAAAGATTCTAATATTTTATCGACTTTAGATATTGATACTATCATTCAATGCGATTATTTAACCGTTCATCCTGATGAAAATTTAAGCAAATTAGTCGATCTTATTTCACATTCTAATCAGGTGGTTTTTGCAGTTGTCAATAACGATAAAGATCTTGTCGGAGTGGTTCACTTTAATGACATTCGAGAAATTATATTCAACTCTTACCGCGTAAAATATACCTCTATTAAAGATGTTATGAAATCACCATTAGCAACAATTTCTACACTTGATAGCATGGAAATCGTAATGCGAAAGTTTGAAACTTCAAAATCGGCGTTTCTTCCTGTTTTAAGAGATGGAAAATATTATGGCTTCATTTCCAAATCAATAGCACTTGAAGCTTATAGAACAAAACTTCGTTCTATGACAATTGAATAAGCTTAATATCGGATAAGTTAAAAATTTTAATTATCCGATATTAAGACATATCTTTGTGGCATGTGGAATATCGATTTAACATACCGCACAGAATTTGAATCAACCTTTGAAAGATTGTATCAAAAAAGACAGGATTTGCAGAACAGCAGACCACTGCCTAACATCGCTTTGAACAAAATTCGCGAAAGCCTTTCCTTAGAATGGACATATAATTCTAATAGTATTGAAGGAAATACCATGAGTTTAAGAGAAACCCAAATGGTTATTCAAGAAGGAATTACAATTAAAGGAAAATCACTTCGAGAGCATTTTGAAGTACACAATCATTATAAAGCCATTGATTATTTATACTCGATTGTCAGCGACGATTACAAACTAAGAAGCATCGATATTCTATCTATTCATGGTTTGGTTTTACGATCTATTGAAGATGATTTTGCAGGACGCATTCGAAATGGTGGCGTTAGAATTTCTGGTGCTAATTTCATGCCTCCAAATGCCAATAAAGTTTCAGATTATCTGGATGAACTGATTGATTTTATCAATACAAATCCTTTAGGTTTAAACGATATTGAACTCGCAACGATTTACCATCATAAACTAGTTTGGATTCATCCTTTTTTTGATGGAAATGGAAGAACAGTTCGCTTAAGTATGAATTTGCTATTAATGCGCTGTGGCTTTCCGCCTGCCATTATTCTTAAAAACGACCGTAAAAAATATTACGAAGCGCTTAATCAGGCTAACAATGGCAATTATCAAAAACTAATTCTTTTGATGTGTCAGGCTTTAGAACGCACACTCAATATTTACTTAAATTCAATGCCTGGAAGCAGTTATGATTTTCAGCCAATAGTAAATATTGTGAGTGAGCCCGAAAGCCCTTATGGCCAAGAATACATTAGTCTGCTTGCCCGAACCGGTAAAATTGATGCTTACAAAGAAGGACGAACTTGGTACACCTCTAAAGAAGCCATCGAAGAATATATGGCAACAAGAAAAAGAAAACGCTGATATTAAATCAGCGTTTTTGTTATTATTTGTAACATAAAGTTTTGCTATCGAGCACTAAAAGAACAAATCAAAGTGGTAACTTTGCGTTTTGCTCAAAATTATGCTAGATAAAGACAATACTATTGAAGTTCTTGGTGCAAGAGTTCATAATCTAAAAAATATCGATATATCTATTCCGCGTGAAAAACTGGTTGTTATTACCGGTTTATCAGGTTCTGGAAAATCATCTTTGGCATTTGATACTATTTATGCTGAAGGACAGCGCCGTTACGTAGAAACTTTCTCGGCTTATGCCAGACAATTCCTTGGCGGTTTAGAACGTCCTGATGTTGATAAAATCGACGGACTTTCTCCCGTAATTGCGATTGAACAAAAAACGACGAGTAAGAGTCCGCGTTCTACAGTTGGAACCATTACCGAAATTTACGATTTCTTAAGGCTTTTGTACGCTCGTGGTGCAGATGCCTACAGTTATAATACAGGCGAAAAAATGGTTTCGTATTCTGATGAGCAAATTAAAGATTTGATTATTCAGGATTACAACGGAAAACGCATTAATATTCTGGCGCCTGTTATTAAAGCCAGAAAAGGGCATTACGCCGAATTGTTCCAACAGATTACCAAACAAGGTTTCTTAAAAGTTCGCGTAAACGGAGAAGTTCAGGATTTGGTTGCAGGAATGAAATTGGACCGTTACAAAACGCACGATATCGAGATTGTAGTCGACAGAATGGTAATCGAAGATAATCCTGATACTCAAAAAAGATTGGCAGAAAGCATTAATACAGCGATGCATCATGGTGAAGATGTATTAATGATTTTGGATCAAGATTCTAATGAAGTGCGTTATTTCAGTAGAAATTTAATGTGCCCATCGACAGGAATATCGTATCAGAATCCAGAACCGAATTTGTTTTCGTTTAACTCTCCAAAAGGAGCCTGCCCGCATTGCAACGGATTAGGAACGGTACATGAAATCAACGTTAAAAAGATTATTCCGAATCCAAAATTATCTATTAAAGCTGGAGGTTTTGCGCCTCTTGGCGAATATAAATCTTCATGGATTTTCAAACAATTGGAAACGATTGGAGAAAAATTCGGATTTAAAATAACCGATGCAATCGAGAAAATTCCTGAAGAAGCTTTGACCATGATTTTATATGGCGGAAAAGACAAGTTTTCTATCAATTCTAAAGATCTTGGTGTTACAAGAGAATATAAAATTGACTTTGAAGGAATTTCAAATTTCATCAAAAATCAATACGACGAAAGTGCTACAACCTCTATAAAACGCTGGGCAAAAGACTTTATGGACGAAATTCCATGTCCAGTTTGCGAAGGTTCTCGTCTTAAAAAAGAAGCCTTATTTTTTAGGGTGAATGGAAAAAATATCACCGAATTGTGTGATATGGATATTTCAGATTTGACAGCGTGGTTTCTAGATTTAGAAAATCATTTGACTGACAAACAGCTTTTAATTGCATCTGAAGTTGTAAAGGAAATCAAAGACCGTTTGAACTTCTTGATGAATGTTGGTTTGAATTATTTGGCTTTAAGCCGAAGTTCAAAATCGCTTTCTGGCGGTGAGGCACAGCGTATTCGTTTGGCAACACAAATTGGTTCACAACTGGTTGGAGTTTTGTATATTCTAGATGAACCGAGCATTGGTTTGCACCAAAGAGATAACGAAAAACTGATTCAGTCACTAGAGCAATTGCGCGATATCGGAAATTCTGTAATTGTTGTAGAACACGATAAAGACATGATCGAAACGGCAGATTATGTAATTGATATTGGTCCAAAGGCTGGAAAATATGGAGGTGAAATCATCAGCATTGGAACTCCAAAAGAAACTTTAGCCTCAGATACCATTACTGCTCAATATTTGAATGGTAAAATGAAATTTGACATTCCGAAAGAAAGAAGAAAAGGAAACGGTAAATTCTTGAAACTAACTGGAGCCACGGGAAACAACTTAAAAAATGTTTCAATTGAGATTCCGCTTGGACAAATGACATGCGTTACAGGAGTTTCTGGAAGCGGGAAATCGACTTTGATTAATGAAACTCTTTACCCTATTTTAAATGCTTATTATTTTAATGGGGTTAAAAAACCGCAACCTTATAAAAAGATTGAAGGTTTAGAACATATAGACAAAGTAATCGATATTGACCAAAGTCCGATTGGAAGAACGCCGCGTTCGAATCCAGCGACTTATACAGAGGTTTTTACTGAAATTAGAAACCTGTTTACAATGACTTCTGAAAGTATGATTCGTGGTTATAAAGCGGGACGTTTTAGCTTCAACGTAAAAGGCGGACGTTGCGAAACCTGTGAAGGTTCGGGTGTAAGAACAATTGAAATGAACTTTCTTCCAGACGTTTATGTAGAATGTGAAACTTGTCAAGGAAAACGTTTCAATAGAGAAACTTTAGAAATCAGATATAAAGGAAAATCTATTTCAGATGTTTTGGATATGACGGTTGATGAAGCTGTTCCGTTCTTCGAAAATATTCCGAAAATCTACAGAAAAATCAAAACGATTCAGGATGTTGGTTTAGGTTATATCACACTTGGTCAGCAGAGTACAACATTATCTGGCGGTGAAGCACAGCGTATTAAACTGGCAGGAGAATTATCTAAAAAAGATACTGGAAATACATTTTATATTCTAGACGAACCAACTACAGGATTACACTTTGAAGACATTCGTGTTTTAATGGAAGTAATTAATAAATTGGTTGACAAAGGAAATACGATCTTAGTGATCGAGCATAATATGGATGTAATTAAACTTGCGGATTACATTATCGATATTGGTCCTGAAGGTGGAAAAGGCGGAGGACAGCTTGTTGCTAAAGGAACTCCTGAGGAAGTTGCGAAGAATAAAAAGAGTTATACGGCTAAGTTTTTGAAAAAAGAGTTGGAGTAATAAAAGATCTTTGGCAAAGTTTAAAACTTTGACAAAGATTATATAAACTGCGTTCCTATATTTAGTCGAACCTACGATTACTTTGATCATGTGCTATTCCGTTTCGACGGATTAAAATCCGTCGCTACAAAATTAAGATATAACTACAGTTCTTTTCCGCATTTTTGTCATTTCGACGAAGGAAACCCGAGCGATAGCGAATAGGCGAAGCAAATCTCCGTTAGAAACTCTACAAAGATTGGCGAATTTCTACATGGAGCTACTTGCTAAGATTTCTCCTTCGTCGAAATGACAAACTCTACGGTTACTGTGTGTTTTACATGATGCTTGTCATTTCTACAAAAAGCAAAGAAATCACTGAATTATTAACCTATTGGTAATGAAATACAAGCAGAATTATTTCACGAACAAATGTTACATTTAAATTAATAAATATACATTTCTATAACAATTCTAGAAAAAAGCGTTAATTTAGTATCCGCTTTTTTTGAAAAATTCAAAGCTTTAAAATAATGACCTTTCGATTGAACCAAAAGTTCGATTGAAGTCGAATGCCCTAGCCCTGATGGGAGCGGGATTTCCCGATTAACAAAAACTACGGCTAAAAAGCCTGGTTTTTCTAAATCGGGACTATAGCGGACAGTAGGAACAGCTCCTTCATAAAATCCGCCAAAAACATAAATGAATAATAAATTAAAATACCTAAAATGAGATTAGAAGATTTTGATAATGATGAAGATAAAGTAATTCAGGACCGTTTAAAACAAAGAACGTGGAATGAAATTAAAACCAATGACAGCTGGGCAATTTTTAAAATTATGTCTGAGTTTGTGAATGGTTACGAAGCAATGGGACGTATTGGTCCGTGTGTTTCGATTTTTGGATCTGCAAGAACAAAACCAGATGATAAGTACTATTTATTGGCTGAAAAAATCGCTTACAAAATCAGTAAAGCGGGTTACGGTGTGATTACAGGAGGTGGTCCCGGAATTATGGAAGCTGGAAATAAAGGTGCGCATTTGGGAGGTGGAACTTCAGTTGGTTTGAATATCGAGCTTCCGTTTGAGCAGCATTTTAATCCGTATATTGATCACGATAAAAACTTGAATTTTGACTATTTCTTTGTTAGAAAAGTAATGTTCGTTAAATATTCGCAAGGATTTGTGGTGATGCCTGGAGGATTTGGAACTCTAGACGAAATGTTTGAAGCGATCACTTTGATTCAGACTAAGAAAATTGGAAAATTCCCAATTATTTTAGTTGGAGTTGAATTCTGGTCTGGATTGATTGAATGGGTTAAAACGGTTTTGGTAGAAAAAATGCAAACGGTAAGTCCAGGCGATTTAGATCTGTTTAAAATTGTTGACACGGAAGATGAAGTTGTTGACGTTTTGGATAAATTCTATAAAAAATACGATTTAAGTCCGAATTTCTAAATTTTTAAACCATATAAGCAATATAAGTATAATTAAGATTTAACTCAGAAATGAGGAGTTTAATGAACTTATATTACTTATATGGTTAAATTTTACTGTAAGTATATAAAAATTGAAAGCTGTTTTTTTAAACAGCTTTTTTTATACTATTTTTACAAAAATCCGAAATCGTAATATGTCCGCAACATAATATATCTGATAATTTTTTAAGCCATTATTTGAAAGCACTTTATAAAATTATTTGTCTCTTTTTAGCTTTATCCTTTTCGATAAAACTAACCGCACAACATCAGTCTAAGATGGAAGTGGCGGTAAATCTTGAGCTAAAAACACTAAATATTAAACAAGATATTACGTATCATAATACTACGAATGATACTTTGCTTTCGATTGTTTTAAACGATTGGAATAATGCTTTTGCTGACAAAAACACGCCACTTGCTAAACGTTTTTCTGATGAATTTTACAGAGGTTTTCATTTGGCAAAAGCCGCAGACAGAGGAAAAACAACCATTATTGGTTTAACCGAAACTAATTTTTCGGCTCTGGAATGGGAAAGAAGCGCTCAGGATCCTGATTATATTATTGTCAAACTAAACCGCAAATTGCTTCCGAACGAAAAAATCGATTTGCATCTTAATTATATTGCCAAAATACCAAACGACAAATTCACTCATTTTGGTTTTGATCAAAACGGCGGTATGGCTTTAAAAAATTGGTTTATAAGTCCTGCCCGTTTTGAAAATGGGCTTTTTGTAAAATACAACAACTACAATCTGGATGATATTGCAAATGCCGTAAGCGATTACGAAGTTGAAATTAAAATTCCGAACGAATATTCTATTACGACCGATTTAAATTCGGTTTCCAAAGATATCACCAATCAAAATTATAGCGTTTACTCTTTTTCTGGAAAAAACAGAACCGATTTTAGTCTTTATATCGAAAAGCAAAACGGTTTTAGAACCTATGATAATGGCTCTTTACAGGTTGAGACGAATTTAAAAAACAAAAAAATAGACGAAATTCAGAAAGCGATTATCATCAATCGTGTGGTTTCTTATGCGGAGAAATTTATTGGCAAATATCCGCACGAAAAAATAACGGTTTCTCAAGCCGATTATGACCGAAATCCGTTTTATGGCTTAAATCAGTTGCCTTCATTTATTAGTCCGTTTGAGGATGACTTTATGTTTGAGATTCAATTTTTAAAAACTTTTTTAAATAATTACCTCAAAAACAGTCTTCGTTTAGATCCAAGAAAAGACAATTGGGTTTATGATGCCATTCAGATTTATTCGATGATGAAGTACATGGAAGAACATCATCAGGATGAAAAAATGCTTGGCAAGCTTTCAGACATGAAGCTTTTTAAAATTTACAATATCACTAATCTGACTTTTAACGAGCAATACAGCTATTATTATATGCTGATGGCGCGTAAAAATCTAGATCAGCCACTTGGAGATCCGAAAAATACGCTAATAAAGTTTAACGAACAGATTGCGAGTAAATACCGCGCAGGGTTAAGTTTGAGCTATTTAGACGATTATCTTAATCATGATATTGTCCCGAATAGCGTAAAAGAATTTTATAACCTGAACCAAATTGGACAATCGAATCGTTATGATTTTGAAAAAATCTTAATTCAAAAAAGTCCAAAAGATATTGATTGGTTCTTTAAAACCATTATTGATTCGAGAGATATTATCGACTATAAATTTTCTGATGTTTCTAGAACTCCAGACAGCATAACCTTCTCTGTTAAAAATAAAACTGGGATCTACGCTCCTATTCCGATTTACGGAATCAAAAAGAAAGAAGTTGTTTTTAAAGAATGGATTGAACCAAAAACAAAAGATTCTGTTTATACTTTCAGCCGAAAAAACGCAGACAAAATTGTAATCAATTATGATAATGAAGTTCCAGAATACAACCAGAGAAATAACTGGAGATCGCTAAAACATGTTGCACTGAATCGTCCTTTAAAGTTTAATTTTGCTAAAGATTTAGAAGATCCAGACTATAATCAAATACTGTATCTTCCGACGCTTAATTACAATTACTATGACGGTATCACGCCAGGAATCCGTTTTAGCAATAAGACCATTTTAGACAAACCCTTTAATTTTGACATTAATCCAGCCTATTCTATAAAAGCAGGAACGCTTTCCGGTTCATCTGCCTTTTCATGGAATCAGTATTATAGAAATAGCACTTTATATAATGTTCGTTATTCTATTAGCCAGAATTATTTTCATTATGCTCCAGACGCGACTTATTTGAGATTAAATCCGATGGTGCAATTTCGCATTCGCGAAAAAGATTTCAGAGACAACAGAAAGCAGATGTTTTTATTCCGTCAGGTTATCGTAAACCGTGAAGCGAGCGAATATATAACAGATAATTCAACACCTAATTACTCTGTTTTCAATGCCCGTTATTCGAATACAAGAACAGAATTAATAGATCATTTTAACTTTATGACCGATTTGCAGTTTTCTAGCGGATTCGGGAAAGTTTCTGGAGAAATCGAATACAGAAGGTTATTTGAAAACAACAAAAAGTTAAATTTAAGATTATACGTTGGAAGTTTCTTGTACAACACAACAAACTCAGATTATTTTAGTTTTAATTTAGACCGTCCGACAGATTATTTATTTGATTATAATTTATTTGGAAGATCGGAAAGCACTGGCTTTTTTAGCCAACAGTATGTTATTGCAGAAGGAGGATTCAAATCACAACTTGAACCATCGTACGCCAATCAATGGATGACAACTTTGAATGCGAGTTACGCGGTTTGGAATTGGGTAGAGCTTTATGGAGACATTGGTTTCTTAAAAAACAAACATCAAAGCGAGTTCTTTGCTTATGACACTGGAGTGCGTTTAAACTTGGTTCCTGACTATTTCGAACTTTATTTTCCTGTTTATTCTAATAATGGATGGGAAATATCACAACCTAGATACAATGAAAAAATACGATTTATAATCACTTTCTCCCCAAGAACATTAGTTACTCTTTTTACTCGAAAATGGTTTTAATCAAATAAAAATTAAACAAAAACTTGCGAAATTATCAACAATATAAAAATTTAAGTAAAAATAACATAAATAAAATACGTAGTTTTTTGGTTTTGAATAGAAATAATTAAATTATATTTATTTCAAAGAATTATGATTATTGATTGTTTTTAAGTAATTTCGCGTCATAAACAATGACCCCCTTCAAGATGATGATAAAAGAAAAAAACAATACTACACTGACATTTGAAGATTTCAAAACTGAGGTATTGAATGACTACAGAATAGCTGTAACAAGCCGTGAATGTAGTCTTTTAGGTCGAAAAGAAGTATTAACAGGAAAGGCTAAATTTGGAATTTTTGGCGACGGAAAAGAAGTTCCGCAGCTGGCAATGGCAAAAGCTTTTAAAAACGGAGATTTCCGTTCTGGATACTATCGCGATCAGACTTTTATGATGGCTATTGGTGAATTGGATGCCAAACAGTTTTTTGCCGGTTTATATGGTCATACCGATCTAGCTTTTGATCCGATGTCTGCGGGAAGACAAATGGGCGGACACTTTGTAACGCACAGTTTAAACGAAGACGGATCTTGGAAAGATTTAACGAAACAAAAAAATTCAAGTTCAGATATATCGCCAACTGCAGGGCAAATGCCAAGATTATTAGGTTTGGCTCAAGCTTCTAAAATTTATAGAAACGTTGACGGAATCACAATTAAAGATAAATTTTCTGTTGACGGAAATGAAGTGGCTTGGGGAACTATTGGTAACGCAAGTACTTCTGAAGGGTTGTTTTTTGAAACCATAAACGCTGCAGGAGTTCTTCAGGTTCCGATGGTAATGAGCGTTTGGGATGATGAATACGGAATTTCTGTTCATGCTAAACATCAGACTACTAAAGAAAATATTTCTGAAATTTTAAAAGGATATCAGCGCGATGAAGATTCTAAAGGTTACGAAATCTTTAGAGTAAAAGGCTGGGATTATGCCGAATTGGTTTCGACTTATGAAAGAGCTGGAGCAATTGCACGCGAAGAACATATACCCGTTTTAATTCACGTAAACGAATTGACACAACCACAAGGCCACTCTACTTCTGGTTCTCACGAACGTTACAAAAGTGCAGAAAGATTGGCTTGGGAGAGAGATTATGACTGTATTCGCCAAATGCGTTTATGGATGATCGCTATTAATATTGCTTCTCCAGAAGAACTGGCAGAACTTGATTTCCAATTAAAGAAAGAAGTTTTAGAAGCTAAAAAAGAGGCTTGGAACGCTTTTATTAATCCGATTATTGAAGATCAAAAAAATCTTTTAGAATTATTGGAGCAAATTGCTGAAGCAAGCATCAATCATAAAGAAAGAATCAAAAAATTAATTTCTGAATTGGCAGCGATTAAAGCGCCTTTAAAAAAGGAACTTTTAGTTTATGCCAGAAAGATTCTTCGTTTTATTGAAGTTCCAAACAGCAAAGTTCTTTTATCGAATTGGATTACGAAATTCTTGAGTGAAACTCAGGAAAAATTCAGCAGTAATCTGCATTCTGAATCTGCTCAAAATGTGTTTTCTGTAGAAAAAGTTCTTCCAGAATATGCAGAAAATGCAAAACCAGATTTGGATGGAAGAATGATTTTGCGTGATAACTTTGACGCTTTATTTGCTAAATATCCGGAAACTTTAATTTTTGGTGAAGATGTTGGAAACATCGGAGACGTAAATCAAGGCCTAGAAGGCATGCAGGAAAAATACGGAGAACTTCGTGTTGCCGATGTCGGAATTCGTGAAGCGACTATCATTGGTCAGGGAATTGGAATGGCTTTAAGAGGTTTACGCCCAATTGCTGAAATTCAGTACTTAGATTATTTATTGTATGCTATTCAGATCATGAGTGACGATTTAGCTACTTTACAATATAGAACGGTTGGAAAACAAAAAGCACCGTTAATCATTAGAACTCGTGGACACCGTTTGGAAGGAATCTGGCATTCTGGTTCGCCAATGGGAATGATTATCAATGCGATTCGCGGAATTCACGTTTTGGTTCCGAGAGATATGACACAAGCTGCAGGTTTTTATAACACTTTGTTAGAATGTGACGAACCTGCTTTGGTTATCGAATGTTTGAATGGATACCGTTTAAAAGAAAAAACGCCTTTGAACTTTGGTGAATTCAAAACACCAATTGGTGTTGTGGAAACTTTAAGAAAAGGTTCTGATATCACTTTAGTTTCTTACGGATCAACTTTAAGATTGGTTATGCAAGCGGCTAATGAATTGGCTGAAAAAGGAATTGATTGTGAGGTTATTGACATTCAATCATTACTTCCGTTTGACGTGAGTAAAGATATTGTGAAAAGTGTTGCCAAAACAAATCGTCTTTTAGTAATCGACGAGGATGTTCCTGGAGGAGCTTCGGCTTTTATTTTACAGCAGATTTTAGAAGAGCAAGACGCTTACAAATATTTAGACAGCAAACCGCAAACTTTAGCAGCAAAAGCGCACAGACCTGCTTACGGAACTGACGGTGATTATTTCTCTAAACCTTCTGCAGAAGATATCTACGAGAAAGTTTATGCTATGATGCATGAAGTGAATCCTTCTAAGTTTCCTGCTTTGTATTAATTTTAAATTTTAGATTTTAGATTTTAGATTTTAGATTTTAGATTTTAGATTTTAGATTTTAGATTTTAGATTTTAGATTTTAG
>NZ_JAVAMB010000021.1 GCF_030730925.1 Flavobacterium sp. DG2-3
CTTGTGACTTTTACAACCGAACTTGCTCCATCTTCGTCGGTAAAAGTAATATCGCCTGAAGTTAGATTTTGAGTTTGAGAAGTCAGGGTTTCGTTGGCTTTAATTATCGGAATAATTTCATTTACAACATTCGTAGTATTAAAAATAGTCGTAGCATTATTAATTACACTGCTTGGGACATCAATTAATGAAGTTGTTCCTTTTTCGTTTGTATACGTATACGTTCCGTTTGCATTATCAACTAAAGTTGTAGTCGTTTCTAAATTTTTAATAGCCTGAGTTAAATCCAGCTGCGTAATATTTCCAGCTTCATCTTTATAATCGATATGAACATTATCGGGATTCATTGCAATTGTTGTCAGTACATCAGTATGATTTGAATCAATTGTAGTTTGAACTCCTTTTTCATTGGTATACGTATAAGTTCCGTTTGAATTATCAATCAAAGTTGTAATAGATTCTACATTTCGAACCAAAGTTTGAAGATTAATAACCGTTCCGTTTTTATGCTCGTCTACATAAGTTAGTGTATTTGCGGCAGCATCGTAAACCAAAGAAGTAAGCGTTTCATTAGCGGGAATATCTATCACAGTAATTGTTCCATCTTCACTTTTATACGTATAAGTTCCATCGCCATTATCAACTAATGTCGTGACTACCTGATTAATAAAATTTTGATCTGTTATAATTCTGTGCCATTTATTGTTATACCAATAATAATAACCAGGTGTAATACTGCTTGCCGTATTGGTATTATAAACCAAAAGACTTTCGATATTTCCGCTAGTAATTGTAGAAGTATCTGTATTGCTTTGCAGTGAAACTCTTGGAATCAGAATTCCTTTGTTTGATGCTACAATATCTAATTGAGCAGAATTATTAGGAGTGAAAGTTCCGACACCAACTTGCGAATAAACATCTGTAGTAGAAATTAATACTACCATCCAGAAAAGGAGTAATTTTATTTTCATTCGATCCGATTTTAAGTTTCTAAAATGATAAAAGCAGAAAATCCATTCTAAAACAGACTTGCATTTTAAACATCAAAAATGTTTAACAATCAATTATCAAAAGGGTACTCAAAAATACGAATCAACTAATCTACAATGTGTTATAAAACAAAAAAACATGTTTCACTTTTTAAAATGCAACATGTTTTTGTAAGAATTACAGCTTTATTTACATAAAAACCGAAGCAAAAAAAGTTTACCTCGGTTTTTATTATTCTAAATTTATAATGTTTAAAGCTTATAATGATTCATCAGCATTTTCTCGTACATTTTATCTGGAAGCGCTCGTTTTAAGACAATCGAAAACTTTTGCATAAATGCTCCTACTTTATAATGCACATTTGGCTTTTTAGTCTGAATGATTTTGTAAACTGCTTCGGCCATTTCATTCGGATTACTTCCTGCATCAACATGATCGTTCATTGTTGCCAAAACATCTCCGTAAACTTTTTCATAAGCAGAATCTTTAATAACTGGCGCGTGGTAACGTCCCGCTGCAATATTGGTTGCAAAATCTCCAGGCGCAACATTCGTGATTTCAATTCCGAAAGATTTAACCTCCATTCTTAAAGCTTCCGTAATTAATTCTAAAGCTCCTTTTGAAGCGGAATAAACGCTTCTATACGGCAATCCCATATAACCTGCAATCGAAGTTATATTTATAATAAGTCCCGAATTCTGTTTACGCATTTGCGGAAGCGCCGCTTTCATCACCTCAATTGGCCCGAAAAAATTAGTTTCAAAATTATTCCTGATTTCTTCGGTTGGAATTTCTTCCAAAGGTCCTGTAATTCCAACTCCAGCATTGTTAATTACAATATCTAATCTTCCAGAAGTTTCAATAATTCTGCTAACGGCAGTTTTAATAGAATCAGAATTTCGAACATCTAAAGCAACTAATGGAAAAATAGAATTTAAAACTTTCTCAGGATTTCTGCTTGTTCCGTATACAACGAAACCTTTTTGGTGTAAAAATTCACCAATCGATTTTCCAATTCCAGATGATCCTCCGGTTATTAAAACGACTTTACTCATTGTTAGTTAGCTATTAAGAGTTAAATATATTTTACTGGTTAAAAAGTGTACTTTTTATATACTTTTAATTTAACCGCAATCCCGATAGCTATCGGGATTGCGGTTAAAAAAAATCCCAGCAGGGTAAAAATAAAAAAATCTTCCATAAAGGAAGATCACAAATTAAATAATTCTAAAAATAAAAAATGGCAAGCGACCTACATCGCACCGCTCAACCACGTACCCTTGCTATGTTCCCATCCTGGGGGAGTCTGCAGGAGCTGGTCGTGTAGGACTTGCCGGTGCAAATATACAACCTTTTTATATTTTTGCAAGACCTTTGCGGCAATAAAAATATCGTCGTATATTGCCTTATTCAAATTTTAAACTATGAAAAAATATAACTTCCTAGCTGTCATTTTATTAGGAATCACATTAATTGGATGTGGAGAAAAAAATAAAGGTGAAAATTCTTTATTTACTATCGATGATTCTGCTTTTCCAGCTCATCTTACGCAAAAAGAAGCGCTTAATATTGGAATTTTAAACCCAAAATCAAAAGAAATTGACAGCGTTGCCTACTTCGTAAACGACCAAAGAGTTGGAGGCACAAAGGGTGCTGAAAATTTTAGATTTGAATTAATAGATCAAAAATTGGGTTATCAGTACCTAAAAGCTAAAGTTTATTTTGGAGGAGATTCTTCTGATGCTACTGCTAGAATTGAGGTAGTTTCAGACATTGAGCCAAAATTATTAAAATATAAAATTGTAAATACTTTTCCGCATGACAAAAAAGCATTTACAGAAGGTTTAGAATTTTATAAAGATACTTTATACGAAAGCACTGGACAAGAAGGAGCTTCCTTTATAAAAAAATATGACTATAAAACTGGAAAAGTTTTCAAACAAATTGATCTTGACCAGCAATATTTTGGAGAAGGAATTACATTTATAAATGATAAATTATTCCAATTAACTTATAAGAATAAAAAAGGTTTCATTTACAACGCTAAAACTTTAAAGCTTGAAAAAACCTTTGATTATGAAAAAGATATCGAAGGATGGGGAATGACAAATGACGGAAAACATATTTATCAGACAGATGGAACTGAAAAAATTTGGAAAGTTAATCCAGCTACTCAAAAAATGATTGATTATATCAACGTTTATTCAGGTACTTCAAAAATTAAAGCCGTTAATGAAATTGAATGGATTGACGGGAAAATCTATGCAAATGTATGGTTTAAAGATGCTATTGCTGTTGTAAATCCAAATTCGGGAGCTGTTGAAGGTATTTTAAACTTATCTGATTTAAGAAAAACAATGATAGATATTACAAAAGATGATGTTTTAAACGGTATTGCATATAATCCTAAAACTAAAACTATTTTTGTAACTGGTAAAAACTGGAGCAAAATGTTTGAAATTACCGTTTCAGAATAAAAAAAACATACAAATTAAAACACGAATTTCACAGATTTCACGGATTAGTTAGTGATAATTTGTGAAATTTGTGTTTTATAACAATTCCTACCAATGATCACATTAATCACAAACATACAAGAGCTATTACAAGTTCGCGAAACTTCAATCGCTAAAGTTTCAGGTTCTGAAATGGCAATTCTTCCCACTATTAAAAATGCTTTTTTAATTATAAAAGACCATTTAATTGAGGATTTCGGCTCAATGGACGACCTTCCAAAAATCAATGCTGACGAAACTATTGATGCTACAGGAAAAGTGGTTCTTCCGTCATGGTGCGATAGCCACACTCATATTGTTTATGCTGGAAATCGCGAACAAGAGTTCGTTGACCGCATCAACGGACTTTCTTACGAAGAAATCGCGAATCGTGGTGGCGGAATTTTGAATTCGGCTAAAAAGCTAAACGAAACCTCAGAAGAAGAAATTTACGAACAGTCAAAAATTCGTCTAGAAGAAGTAATGCACTTAGGAACTGGTGCCGTTGAAATTAAATCTGGCTACGGATTAACCATTGAAGGCGAACTAAAAATGCTCCGCGTAATTAAAAAACTGGCAGAAAATTATCCAATTTCTATAAAAGCTACTTTTTTAGGCGCACATGCTTTTCCAACACATTATAAAGAAAACAAAGTAGGTTATATTGACGAAATCATTACTAAGATGATTCCTGAAATTGCCAAAAACAAACTGGCAGAATATGTAGATGTTTTCTGCGAAAGCGGTTATTTTTCTGTAGAAGAAACCGAAAAAATCATGAAGGCCGGAATCGACTTTGGTTTAAAACCAAAAATCCACGTGAATCAATTTAATTCTATTGGCGGTATTCAGGCTGGAATTAAATTTAATGCACTTTCTGTAGATCATCTCGAAGTGATGAATCCAGAAGACATTCAGGCATTAAAAGACACAGAAACAATGCCTGTTGCTCTACCTTCTTGTTCTTATTTTTTAAGTATTCCGTATACGCCAGCGCGCGAAATGTTAAAAGCGGGTCTTCCTCTAGCATTGGCAACCGATTTTAACCCTGGTTCTACTCCATCTGGAAATATGAATTTTGTTGTAGCAACGGCTTGTATCAAAATGAAAATGACGCCAGAAGAAGCAATTAACGCTGCCACCATAAACGGCGCTTATGCTATGGGACTTTCAGAAACTCACGGAAGCATTACAAAAGGCAAAAAAGCCAATTTAATCCTGACAAAACCAATTTCTTCTTATTATCAGATTCCGTACGCTTTTGGTAGCAACCTTATCGAATCTGTTTTTGTAGAAGGCAAAATTTTAAAATAACTTTTTGCTTTCAGTCAATTTTTAAATTATTATTCCATAAAAAAAGGTCTGCAAAAAACTGCAGACCTTTAATATCTTAAGTGGTATTTTTCCCTTCGGCTTATCTTAAACTGAAACTAGTTTTAGAAACTAATTCGTCATTATCAAATACATTGATAAAGTAAGTTCCTTTAGCAAAATCTTTTCCAGGAAGATCTTCACTAACTTGAACAGTTTTGTTTTCATACTTTACAGTAGTTTTAAAGCTGTAAGTCAATGTGTTATCTCCAAAACTTTCTGTTTTCTTTTCGCCTAAAACATTGTTTTTAGCATCGATAACTTGAACATAATACGTTTTGTCACCAGATTTTGCAATTTGGTTTTCAGCAATTGTAAAACTAACTTTCAAAACATCAGCACGGCTTGCTTTATCAGTTTCGATTTGTTTACCAGAGCTTTTCAATTTGTAAGCTGAAGTTTTTGTGTTTAACACAGATAATTTAGAACCTTTTTCTACAGTTTTAGCTAATTCTTCGTTTTGACCAACTAATACTTCGTTATATTTCTTAGATTCTCCTAAAACTACAATAGTACTGTCTCTTTGAGTAGTTAAAACACCATTTTGTTTTTTCAACTCATCGTTTTCAGCAACTAAAGTTTTCATTTTACTTTGCATTGCCTGAACTTGAGATCTGTATTTAGAAACATCTCCTTTAGACTTGTTCAAATCATCCATCAAAGCTACTACTTTGTCTCTCTCTTGGATTAATTCGTCAGACATCGAAGTATTTTCAGCAATTGCAGCATCGTAAGTTGCTTTTAGCTCCTGTAAATCTTTCATTACAGATTCTTTTTCTGTTAATGTAGTGGTAAGTTCTGTCTTAACTACATCACTATCAGACGATAGTTTAAAAATATACACTAAGCTACCAATAAGTAGGACTGCTAAAACTGCGATTACCGCCTTTAGACTTGAATTGTTGTTCTTTGGGTTTTCCATATTTAAAAAATTTTCTTTAATAACAAATTTAAGAATTAATATAAGGTAATAACGTAAGTTTCTACAATTATATTATTTTTGGAAAATAAATTTTTTTCATGGAAAAATTAATCCCTTTCACTATAAATGATTTAGCAAAAATCACAAATCACAGAAGTGGTGAAATAAAGTTCGGAGAAAAAATGATTGTCATTCCTTCTGGAGTTGACAAGGTTGATTTTATTAAAGAAAGCGAAGCAAAATATGTACTTTTAGGAATTCCTGAAGATATTGGCGTGCGTGCCAACTACGGAAGACCTGGAGCGGCTTCTGCATGGCAATCTGCTATAAAAAGCATTGCTAACATTCAGCACAATCGTTTTTCTAAAGGAAGCAATATTATTATTTTAGGCCATATTAATGTTGCTGATGAAATGCGTGAAGTAGAAAACTTAGACTTCAACGACATTGACGACAGATCAAAATTAAGCCAGCTGGTTGAAAAAATAGACAAAGAAGTATCTCATATTATTTTTACGATAATTAAAGCTGGAAAAACACCTATTATTATTGGCGGAGGCCATAATAATGCTTACGGAAATATTAAAGGTGCCGCTCTTGCGAAAGGAAAACCTATAAATGCAATCAATTTTGATGCGCACTCGGACTTTAGAATTTTAGAAGGCCGTCATAGCGGAAACGGATTCTCTTATGCTTACGAAGAAGGTTTTTTAAGGAAATATTTCATTTTCGGACTTCATGAAAATTACACTTCAAAAAGTGTTTTAGATATTATTAAAAAACTGGAAGACCGCGTTCGTTATAATACATACGATAGCGTTAACATTAGAAAAGAAAAAGATTTTAATCGTGAAATGATTACCGCTTTGGATTTTGTGAAAAATGACGCTTTCGGAATAGAGATCGATCTGGATGCAATTCCGAACATTGCCAGCAGTGCCATGACCATAAGCGGATTTTCAGTTGAAGAACTGAGACAATTTGTTTCTTTCTTTGGCGAACATAAAAATGCGACTTACCTGCATATCTGCGAAGGAGCGCCAGATTTAGACAATTCTCCAAACAATAATTTAATTGGTAAATTAATTGGCTATTTGGTAACTGATTTCATTAAAGCCAACATCGAAAAAGATTGATTTAAAAATTGATTCCAGATACGAAGAAGATTGGTTTTGCCAAATAAAAGCCAATTCAAACAAACGATTGACTGAATAAACTTATCTTTGCACGGCATTTTAGAATTAAAACTAAAATAGTTAATCACCTAAGATATGTTATTCGAAGATCTATCACTTTCAAAAAGTATACAAAAAGCCGTATTTGAAGAAGGCTATTTAAATCCGACCCCAATTCAGGAAAAATCTATTCCAATTGTTTTGGCTGGCCGTGATTTAATTGGCTGTGCGCAGACCGGAACAGGAAAAACAGCGGCTTTTGCTATTCCAATTATACACCAATTACACCGCATTGTAGGTTCATCAAAAAAAACAAAACTGATTCGCGCGCTTGTGGTTACGCCTACCCGCGAACTGGCAGTACAAATCGGACAAAGTTTTGATACTTATGCCAAATATACCAATTTAACACAGCTGACTATTTTTGGAGGAGTTTCTCAGAACCCGCAAGTAGACGCTTTAAAAAACGGAGTCGATATTTTAATTGCTACTCCTGGGCGTTTATTAGACCTTCACAAACAAGGTTTTCTTGATTTTAATCACTTGCATACTTTAGTGCTTGATGAAGCCGATCAGATGCTGGATATGGGTTTTATAAACGATGTCAAAAAAATCGTAAAACTGACTCCTAAAAACAGACAGACTTTACTTTTCTCTGCTACAATGCCAATTGCAATTCGCGAACTGGCAGAAATGTTTTTGCAAGATCCAGAAAAAGTAGAAGTTTCTCCCGTTTCTTCTACAGCAGAAAATGTAGAACAGCGTATTTATTTTGTAGATAAAACTGAAAAAAGAAACTTATTATATAGTTTGATTAAAGAAGAAAATTTATCAAACGTGCTTGTTTTCTCGAGAACAAAACATGGCGCTGACAATGTTGTAAAAGCGCTTCGCAAAAAAGATATTCCTGCAGAAGCCATTCATGGCGATAAGTCTCAAAACGCAAGACAAAGAGTCTTAGACGCTTTCAAAAATAAAGAAGTTGGTGTTCTTGTAGCTACAGACATTGCTGCACGTGGAATTGACATTGAACAACTTCCGTATGTTATCAATTTTGATTTGCCGAATATTCCTGAAACTTACGTTCACCGTATTGGCCGTACAGGTCGTGCGGGAAACGGCGGTATTGCTATTTCTTTCTGCGGAAAAGACGAACTTCCTTATTGGAAAGATATTCAGAAACTGATTAAAGTAGATGTAAAAACGATTGCCGATCATCCGTACCAATGGCATTCTGGAAGTCCAGAAGCAGGAGAAAAACCTAAAAACTCCAACAGAAGCGGTGGCGCTCACAAATCGAGAAAATCGGATAATTCTAAGAAAAACAAAAAACGCTGGTATTAAACAGCGTTTTTTTCGTTTATAAGGAAATTGATTATTTTAAATAATTTAACTGGCTCAAAAGGTTTAATTATAATATCATTCATTCCCGACGAAATCGCTTCATCTGTAATTTCATCTTTATCAAAAGCTGTCAGAGCCACAATTGGCGTTTCTATACCGAGAAGACGTATTCTTTTAGTAGTTTCAAATCCGTTCATTAAAGGCATATTAATATCCATTAAAATCAAATCAAAGGTTTCTTCTTCTAAAATTTTAAGTGCTCCAAAACCATCATCTACCACTTTGCAGGCATAATTGTTCTTTTCGATAATCTTTTTGGTCACCAGCTGGTTAATTAAATTATCTTCAACCACCAAAATTTTGTAGATTTCGCTCGAAGTCAGATCTACTTCAATCTCATCAATAATACTTTTCGTTTTGGCTAAATCGTGTTCAAAAGCGATTGTAAACGAAAATGAAGTTCCTTTTCCTAAATCGCTGTCTAAAGAAATCGTACTTCCAAAAAGCCCAAGCAATCTTTTTACAATGCTAAGCCCTAAACCTGTACCTTGATAATCTTCATCTTTTCTGCCAACCTGAACAAACTTTTCAAAAATCTTATTCTGGTCAACAAGCGCGATTCCAATTCCGTTATCTTTTATCAGGAAATCTAAATAATATAGTTTTCCTTCAACTTTATTAAGTTTTACAATAATTTCAACTTGTCCGTCTTTGGTAAATTTCAAAGCATTGCTCACCAAGTTCATTAAAATCTGAGCCAGTCGCAACTTGTCTCCAATTAAATATTCTGGAATGCACGGATCAATATCAATAGAAATCCTATTATTATTTTTTTGCGAAAGAAAAGAAAGCGAATTCTTGATTACTGTAATTTCATCGGTAATATTAAAAGTCAGGTTTTCAAGTACGATTTTATTTTCTTCAATTTTATTGATTTGCAGAATATCGTTTACTAACGACAATAGATATCTCGCAGAAAATTTCAGAGAACTCAAATGCTGGCTTCTTGAAATCTCTTTGTGTTCTTCGAGCAGCATATTGGTAATCCCGACCACTCCATAAAGCGGTGTGCGCAATTCGTGGCTTATAGTAGATATAAATTGCGTTTTGAGCAGAGAAGCTTCCTCTGCAATTTCTTTTGCTTGCAGAAGCTCTAAATTGTGCTTTTTCTTGTATCTGATGTTTCTTATCAGCGTGATAATTAAAATTAAAAGAATCAGCGAAATCAAAATAAATAGAATTACAATGATTTTTGATTTTCGCAAACTTTGAGACTGCTCTACTTTTTCACCCTCAACTTTATCGATCTGTCTTTTGTATTCATCCAATTCCAAACTCAAACCTGCCTGCGACGCTTTTTTAAGCTTTTTAGCATCATACAATTTATCAGAAAGGCTATAATGATTTACAAGCGCATCGTAAGCTTCTTTATGCTTATTGATTTTATTTAAAAAATGAGAATATTCTAAATAAGCATGCGCCAAATCTGTTTTCTCCTGACATCTTTTTCCTGCTTCTATTGCGCTCAAAAAATGAGCATTTGCCGCTTTATTATCATTTTTGTGACTAGCATAAATCCCATTTAGCATATCTACAATAACTTCTGTAGATCCGTCATTGTATTTTAATTTGGTGCTATTGACATATTTCAGAAAAAGAGACCCCTGCTTATAATTTTCAATATCAAAATAAGCCCAAGCAATATTGACATTCGTAAAATAAACTTCTTTCAGATCATTAATTTTCAAAGCGTAGGCAACCGCTTTTTTATAATAGCGAATTCCTTCGTCAAACTGTTTCTTTTCGAAACAAAACATATTCCCCAGATTATTATAGAGATTACATTTTAAAGTATCATTGTTAGTTTTATTGGCGTAATACAGTCCTTTTTTATAGAAAAAAACAGCTTTATCAAACTCTGTCAATTCATTATAATTGGCCGCTATAATATTATACGAACGAGCAATAAGACAATAATCTTTTTTTGCGGTTGCAGCATTTAAAGCCGTTCTGGAATAAGTAAGTGATTTTTCGAAATTAGATTCCCTAAAATTTAAAAGTGCTTTTTTTACAATCTTATCGATCTTAGGATCAATATTACAATTAGATTGCGAGATCGCCGAATTGGCAAAGCAATTCAGAGCAAAGAGTAAAAGTAAAAAAATCCGTATTTGGGGCATTAATCGGCTAGTTTGATCAAATATACACTTTAAAATAAAAAAAAGCTGTATTTCATAAAAAAATACAGCTTGTCAAAAATTATTTCGATAACTAAGAAAAAAAATTAAATCTTAGTGCTATTATTATTCTTTGTTTTCCTCCCATTGTCCTACAACAGAAGTCGCTAATGCATTTCCTAATACATTGGTTGCACTTCTAAACATATCACAGAAATGGTCAATTGGAAGAATCAATGCAATCCCTTCAATCGGAATATCAAACATACCGCAAGTTGCAGCCACAACAACCAAACTTGCGCGAGGCACACCCGCAATACCTTTACTGGTAAGCATTAAAACCAAAAGCATTGCCATTTGTGTTCCTAAATCTAAATGCACATTGTAAAATTGAGCAATAAAGATACTGGCAAAAGTCATGTACATCATACTTCCGTCAAGGTTAAACGAATAACCAAGCGGCAACATGAAAGAAACGATTTTATCTTTTACGCCAAAACCTTCTAATTCTTCCGTCAATTTAGGGAAAACTGCTTCACTACTCGTTGTTCCGAAAGCAATTGCTAGAGGTCCTGTAATTCGTCTTAGTAATTCAGTCATTCTTCCTTTAAGGAAAATATATCCGACCGCAATCAAAATAATCCACAGCGTACTGATACCAATTAAAAACGAACCGAAAAATTTAAAGTATGTGATAACCAATTCTTCTGCATCACGTATAGCAAACACACCCGCAATGGCACCAAAAACTCCAATTGGCGCAAATTTCATTACGTAGTTTACCATTTTTAAAACAATATGCGATAATTTATCAAAGGCTCCAATAATTGGTTTTACCGTTGGCCCTAAAGAAGCTGCCGCTAATCCGAAGAAAATAGAGAAAACTACAATCTGCAGGATTTCATTAGTTGCCATTGCTTCGACAATACTTTTTGGCACAATGTGCTCAACAAAATTATCGAAAGAAAGATTTTGCGTTTTACCCGTAACTTCAGAAGCTGCCGCCATATCGACATGGTCTAGTTTTAAACCAACACCTGGTTGCAAAACATTTACGTAAAACAATCCGATTAAAAGCGAAATAAATGAAGCTGTAAAAAACCACCCAATAGCTTTTCCTCCAATTCTTCCAACAGTTTTAATATCACCCAATTTCGCAATTCCTACTACCAAAGTAGTAAAAACTAAAGGCGAAATAATCATTTGCACCAAACGGATAAAGATGGTTGCCAACATTTTTATTTTACCACTAAATAACTGCGCGGCTTCAGGCGAAATGGTATTATGCAGTATAATTCCTAAAATGGCTCCAAGAACCATCGCAATTATAATCTGCCCTGTTAATCCCGAAAGAAATGATTGTTTTTTAGTTTCTGTAACTTCTTGCATTAAATTATTTTTTAATTATTAAAATATAAGACCCTCACTGTCTTACCTTTTATTAATATGTTTTGTTGATTAAATAAAAATCTGCCAAAACAATTGCTGCCATCGCTTCTACGATAGGCACTGCGCGAGGCACTACACACGGATCATGACGTCCTTTTCCTGTCATTGGTGTAATGTTACCTTTATTATCTAAAGAATCTTGAGTCTGCATAATAGTTGCAACCGGTTTAAAGGCAACTCTGAAATAAATATCCATTCCGTTGCTTATACCGCCTTGAATTCCGCCTGATAGATTTGTTTTTGTACTTCCGTCAGGATTGTATAAGTCGTTGTGTTCACTTCCTTTCATTTCAGACCCAGAAAAACCGCTTCCGTATTCAAAACCTTTTACTGCATTAATAGAAAGCATTGCTTTTCCTAATTCTGCATGAAGTTTATCAAATACAGGCTCTCCTAAACCAACCGGAACATTCTGAATCACGCATGTTACAACACCTCCAACAGTGTCTCCCTGCTTGCGGATATCACGAATATATTCTTCCATTATCGCTGCCGATTTTTCATCTGGACAACGTACTGGATTGCTTTCTATTTTAGAAAAATCCAATTCTTGGTAAGGCGTTTCTAAATGAATTGGCCCAACAGAAGAAACATAAGCATTAATCTTAATTTCAGGCAACATCTGTTTTGCAATTGCACCCGCTACCACTCTACTTGCTGTTTCTCTTGCAGAACTTCTTCCGCCGCCTCGGTAATCACGCAAACCATATTTCTGGTCGTAAACGTAATCGGCGTGGCTTGGTCTGTAATTATCTTTTATATGAGAGTAATCGTCTGATTTTTGGTTGGTGTTCGGAATAATGAAACCTATTGGAGTTCCTGTAGTTTTTCCTTCAAATATTCCTGATAAGAATTGAACGCTGTCTGGTTCTTTTCTTTGAGTAACAATTGCCGACTGACCTGGCTTTCTTCTTGCCATATCTACCTCAATTGCTTCAAAATCTAATTGTATTCCTGGAGGACATCCATCAATAATACCGCCTAAAGCTTCACCGTGAGATTCTCCAAATGTTGTTACTTTATATAATGTGCCGAAGCTGTTTCCTGCCATTGTGTTTTGTTTTGAGCAAATGTAAGTTTTATGAATTAAATTAAAAAATTTAAAACTGGTATTATTAACGAAACATTAAATGGGATAAAAATTACAATTTGGTAAAAATATCCTCTTTTTAATAACCTTTTAATAAAGTCAAATTTCACAAACTTTCTTTCATTTGTAAAACTTCAAATCAAGAAAAATTGAAAAAAAGAAACGTCGAATTGGTCATTCTTTCTGATGTTCATTTAGGAACTTACGGAAGTCATGCTAAAGAATTAAACAACTATCTTTCAAGCATTAAACCCAAAACTCTAGTCTTAAACGGCGATATAATCGATGCTTGGCAGTTTCGAAAATCTTACTTTCCTAAAGCCCATTTGCGAGTGATCCAGCGCATTATCGGAATGGCTTCTAAAGGAACAAAAGTGTACTATATTACTGGAAATCACGATGAGATACTTCGAAAATTCAGCGATATGAATATGGGAAATTTTGCTCTTGTTGATAAATTAGTTTTAGAATTGGACGATAAAAAAGCTTGGATTTTTCACGGAGATGTTTTTGATGCTTCGGTTCAGCACTCTAAATGGATTGCAAAACTAGGCGGATTAGGTTACGATTATCTAATTTTAATGAACCGATTTGCCAACTGGTGTTTAGCAAAGCTTGGACGAGAACCTTATTCTTTTTCGAAAAAAATAAAAGCTAGCGTAAAAAAAGCAGTAAAATTTATTTCAGATTTTGAAACAACTGCAACCGATTTAGCAATCGAAAAAAACTACGATTACGTAATCTGCGGACACATTCACGAACCAAAAATTGCAACTATTCAAAACAAACACGGCTCTACTTTATATCTTAATTCTGGTGATTGGGTAGAAAACTTAACCGCGTTGGAATACCATAAAAAACGTTGGAAACTGTTTTCTTATAAAGCCAGTAATTTTGTCGAAGAAGAAAATCTGTTAGAAATGGAGGATCTTATTACCAATCAGCTCATTTCGTCTATAATCCTTAAATAGGAGGCTCAGAAACAGGTTTTTAAGGATTTTAACGCGCCTTTTTCATGAAAATGTAAATTATATAACAATTTTCAAAAATAATATACGTTCTCTATCTGACTGTAATTATACATTTGAAAAAAATTAATTAACCATTTTTATGAAAAAGATTTTATTATCTGCCATTATGCTTCTTGGTTTAGCATTTACGGCTCAATCACAAGAAATTTCGAAACACGCTTTAGGATTACGTCTGGGAGACAATAACGGATTTGGAGGAGAAATATCATATCAATTAGGACTAAATCAGAAAAACAGACTGGAGTTTGACTTAGGTTGGAGAAACAGCAGAGATGTAGACGCCATAAAAGGAGTTGCTCTTTACCAATGGGTTTGGAACATCGATGGAGGTTTTAACTGGTACGCAGGTGTCGGTGGAGGTTTAGCCGCTTGGGATCATGATTATTACAATAACAACTATAGATACAATGATAGCGGAACTTATGTTTTTGCTGCTGGAGATATCGGTATAGAATACAGATTTGATGAAGTGCCACTTACTTTATCATTAGATGCAAGACCTGAAATTGGTTCTGGATACTATGACGATGATAATTTTGGATTTGACGTCGGTTTAGGTGTTAAATTCAGATTCTAATTAAAAATAAAAAATAATTGTAAGAAGAAACCTGTCGTGTTAAAGCGACAGGTTTTTTTTATGTGCCTTATTATAAGTTTAACCGCAAAGTTCGCAAGGTTTTCGCAAAGAACGCAAGTTCTAATAAAAAGAATCTCGCAAAGTCGCGAAGTCGCAAAAAAATAAACTTTGCGACTTCGCGACTTTGCGAGATTAAATAAAAAAATGTAGCGTCCTTACGCTCTTTGCGGTTAAAAAACCACGCTATTATTTAATGATAATTTCTTTTTTAGAGTTAATTTTCACTACAGTATACGGATATGAAATAACAGACATCGTCATAGCATCTTTTGCTGGGCTGTTTTCTTTTACTGTTATAATGATATTTTTATCTGTCTCTTCAACATTTACAACATCAATAGTATAACCGCTGGTATTTTTTTCGCCCATATTCAGAATCACGTAATTTGAAGTATTGGTATCGCTGTTTTTTACCTTATCAGCCAAAAGCGGATCGTTTTCCAGCATTTTAATCTCATTCGGTTCTGTCAGAATCTCAAAAAATTTGATATTTCCGCCGCCGCTAGACTGTACCGTCAAAACTTCATATAATCCTGTTGAAGCAGAAGTTTTCTTAGCTCCGCAGGAAATCAAAACAAAAACTGCTAAAATCGAAATTACTTTTTTCATTTACCTCTTTTTAAAATTATTGCTTTTCATATTTATAATCGTCAATTGCTTTTTGATACAAAGCCTCATATTTCGGAAGAATGTTATGAATATCAAACTTCTTCGCCACTTCGAGCGCATTAGCCTTAAACTGATTCAAAACGGCATCGTCTTTCAAAATTTTAATTGCATTCTCTGCCATTTCCTCTACATTTCCGACATTGCTTAAATAACCCGAAAATCCGTCAAAATTCACTTCTGGAAGACCGCCCGAATTACTCGAAATAACTGGAACTCCCAAAGCCATGGCTTCAAGTGCAGCCAAACCAAAACTTTCTGTTTCAGAAGGAAGCAGAAATAAATCGGTCATGCATAAAATTTTATCAATTTCATGACTGTTACCGAAGAAAATCACTTTGTCTAAAATGCCTAATTCCTGGCATAAAATTTCAGCTTTTTCTTTTTCAGGCCCGTCTCCAACCATCATCAATTTAGCCGGAAGTTCTTTCTGAATATTATAGAAAATCTTAATAATATCTGGAATGCGCTTTACTTTTCTAAAGTTACTGATATGCGTTATAATGCGTTCATTTTCATTCGCCATTACATAACGATGGCAAGGCGCACCAGGATCTTTCTTTACTTTATTCAATTCAATAAAGTTCGGAATCACTTTGATTTTGTTTTTAATTTTAAACAATTTCAACGTATCATCTTTCAAACTCTGCGAAACCGAAGTCACATAATCTGACTTATTGATACTGAAAGTTACCGCAGGCTTATAAAATGGGTGATTTCCAACCAATGTAATGTCAGTTCCGTGAAGTGTTGTAATCATCGGAAGATTAATTCCTTCGTTTTTCAGCATCTGTTTTGCCATATAACCTGCATAAGCGTGAGGAATAGCATAATGTACATGCAGAAGCTCTATTTTATACAATTTAACCATATCGACCAACTTGCTCGATAACGCTAATTCATAAGGCTGATAATGAAATAAAGGATATTCAGGAACATTTACTTCGTGATAATGAACATTCGGATTTAAAAGTGCCAATCTAACCGGCTGGCTGTATGTGATAAAATGTATTTCGTGTCCTCTTCTGGCTAATTCGAGACCTAACTCCGTGGCTACTACACCACTACCTCCAAAAGTAGGATAACAAACAATTGCTATTTTCATGGATAAAATTTAATTCTACGAAAATACTCAAAAATAGCGTTTCATCAGGCTTTTAAATTGTTAGTTTTTTGACAAAATTAGATTAATCCGGTTGATAAATATTTTTAGAAGCAGAACTAAAAGTTTCAAAAGAACACCTGTCCCGCTGTCCGCTATATCTTTTCCTGGTCTCGTTTTTTGAGAACGAGACCAGAAAAAGGATGCCGCTCCCATCGGGGCTAATTTAGAAGTTTTGTTTTTCATTAGAAATTAAACACCTAAAACAACTTTGTCAAAGTTTGAAACTTTGACAAAGTTTAACGTTAAAGAAGTCTGATGTTGACGTTTCTAAACCTGTCAGGTTTCCAACTTTAAACTTGAAACCTGAAACCTGAAACAAAAAAAAGCGAAACACAAGTTTCGCTTTTTTTTTAAATCTCTTATATATTTTAGAAAAATCTACTATGCCAGCTATCCGCCGCGGGAACCTCCCAAGCATCATTAAATTCTTCAATATTATTAACCAGATTATTAAATACAATTGTATTTGCCGTTACTGCTTTGTCTTTAACCATTTTCTTAAAGTCAATTAATGGTTTGTGCGCAATATGATCTCCAAGTTTAAAAGTAACGTTCATTTTGTCTAGTAAATCAACGTTATATTTCTTTTCTAATCCTTGAATAAATTCAACAGAACTATCAATAGAACAGCCTGTAGCAGCTTGTACGTCTTGATTAACTGCCAATATAATGAATCTATTATATTTCAATAAAAATGAAGCTTCAAGACTTGTGCCGTGTGCAGCCCATTGTTCTACAAAAGCTTTTAAATCTGTTTCGATTTCAGAAAACTCTTCCTCAGAAAATTTTCTGTTCGATTGGTAAATCCAGACTCTAGATTCACCTGGTAAATTTTCAAAAGGTATATACATTTTTAAATTTTAGATTGTTGATTTTAGATTTTAGATTGAGAAAATTCAGATTTCAAGTTAAAAAACTTAGAAGCTTAGAATCTTAGCAACTTAGCATCTCTAATTAAAGATCTTGCGCATTTGCAATTAATTCTGCAATATCCAGAACTTTTACCTGACCTTCTTTTTCTTTATTTTTAATTCCGTCTGTTAACATCGTATTACAGAATGGACAACCCGCAGCGATAATATCTGGCTGCGTTTCCAAAGCATCTTCTGTACGAAGAACGTTTACTTCTTTATTTCCAGGTTCAGCGTCTTTAAACATTTGCGCTCCTCCTGCTCCACAGCATAATCCGTTTGCTTTAGAACGCTTCATTTCGACTAATTCAACGTCTAACTTCTGAATCAAATCTCTTGGCGCTTCGTAAACTTGATTTGCTCTTCCTAAATAGCAAGGATCGTGGAAAGTGATTTTTTTACCTTTAAATTGTCCACCCTCAACAGTCAATCTTCCATCGTCAATTAATGATTTTAAAAACTGTGTATGATGAATAACTTCGTAATTACCTCCTAATTCTGGATATTCATTTTTCAAAGTATTAAAACAGTGCGGACAAGCCGTAACAATTTTTTTAGCTTCATAAGCATTCAAAACCTCGATATTCATCATGGCTTGCATTTGAAACAAAAATTCATTTCCAGCCCTTTTTGCAGGATCACCCGTACAACTCTCTTCTGTACCTAAAACTGCAAAAGAAACATTGGTACGATTTAAAATTCGTACAAACGCTTTAGTAATTTTTTTTGCTCTATCATCAAAACTTCCTGCGCAACCTACCCAAAACAAAACTTCTGGCTGTTTTCCTTCGGCAAGCATTTCTGCCATTGTTGGCACTACTAAACTTTCTGACATCTCTCTCTTTTTTGTTAAATCGGTTTCCTCACAGTAAACCTCAATATATTTTAAAATCGAATAAACGGTTAAACAATTAACCCATTTAAACAATAAATTTTAATTCTCGTTTTTCCAATTTAAACGGTCTTGTTGGCTATACTGCCAAGGCGCGCCGTTGTTTTCAATATTAGTCATCATGGCGTTTAATGACATTGGCGCAGCACTTTGCTCCATTACCAAAAAGCGTCGCATATCCATAATAATAGATAACGGACTAATATTTACAGGACATTCTTCAACGCATGCATTACAAGAGGTACAAGCCCATAATTCTTCTGGCGTGATATAATCGTTTAGTAATGTTTTATTATCTGGCACAAAAGTCCCTTTGTTTGCATCGATATTTTTACCCACTTCTGTCAAACGGTCTCTCGTATCCATCATAATTTTACGTGGAGACAATTTTTTACCTGTTTGATTTGCAGGACAAGAAGAAGTACAACGTCCACATTCCGTACAGGTATAAGCATTTAATAACTGAACCCAGTTTAAATCCTGAACATCACTTGCGCCAAACTTAGCTGGATGCGTATTTTCATCAGCTGGAGCCGCCGCAAATGGATCTGCATTTGGATCCATCATTAATTTTACTTCTTTTGTAACCGAAGCTAAATTATCAAACTTCCCTTCTGGTTCAAGATTTGCAAAATAGGTATTTGGGAATGCCAAAAGAATGTGCAAATGTTTTGAGAAGTATAAATAGTTCATGAAAACTAAAATACCAGCAATGTGTAACCACCAGAAAACTTCGAATAGCAATCCTACAGTTTCATTTGACACACCATTAAAAATTGGTGCGATAAACTGACTAATCGGATAACTTCCTGCTTTATGAAAATGAGAATATCCTCCTGGCACATTTTGTAAATGCAAATCGGAAGCATTCATCAATAAAAACAGAATCATCAAAACGGTTTCAAAATACAAGATGTAATTGGCATCACTTTTTGGAAATCCAGTTAAATCAGAATGAATAAAACGTTTTAATCGGATAAAATTTCTTCTAATCCAAAAAGTAACTACAGCAATAATTACCAGTATTGCTAATATTTCAAATGAAGCAATTAGAACATCATACACTACGCCTAAATACGGCGCAAAAATTCTATGCGTTCCAAAAAGTCCATCAATAATGATTTCTAATAATTCGATATTAATTATTATGAAACCTACATATACAAAAATATGAAGGATTCCGGCAACAGGGCGTCTCACCATTTTTGACTGCCCAAGAGCAATCAAAGCCATGTTTTTCCAACGAGCTTTAGGATTATCTTTTCGATCTACATCAACTCCAAGATTAATGTTTCGGTAGATTTTTTTTACGCTCGCTGCAAAAAAGCCGAAACCTACTATAAGAAGTATGGCAAATAAAATATTATCTAAATAACTCATTTATAATTATTTTTTATCAGTTGAGTTTGTTTCTTCTGTTGGTGCTACATACGGTTTATTTTTCTTTCCGAAAAGAGAAACGTTTACGTAACGGGTTGGATAAAGACGAACATCTTGCAATAACAATTCAAGCTCTTTTGAAGTTTTTGCCAGATTATTGTACAATGCATCATCATTCAATAATTTTCCTGCTGTTCCTTTTCCTGAATTCAAGTTCGCCATTAAACCATCAACTTTAGCTAAAGTCTGGTTTAGGTTTCGAACCGTTTTCCCTAAATCTGCTTTGTTTAATGAATCAGAAATTTTATTAAAGTTGCTCGATACTTTATTAAAGTTTGAAACCATTCCATTAATTTGCCCTTTATTGGTATCCAAAATATTATTAAGACTTCCAGAAGCTTTATGAAATTGTGTCATTGTTTGGCTCAACTCAGCAATAGTTTTCTTTAGATTTTCTTGAGTATTCTTATCTAAAGTATTATTTAAACCTGAAACCAAAACATCAATATTGACAAGCATTTTTTCTAGCTTTTGCTGAATTGGCTCCAGTTTTCCGCCTAAAGATTCTGTCAATCCCAATTCGACAGTAGAAGTTAATTTCTGTCCGTCTTCTACCAATTCTTTACTAGTAAAGTCTGGAATAATTTTAATTTGTTTCCCAGCAATTAATCCAGGAGAATAAATTGCAGCTGTACTGCTTTTTGTAATTGGAAAATCTGTTTTAAGCTGAAGTTCTACTAGTAATTTACCAGTCACTTCATTAATTGTAATTTTATTTACTTTACCAATCGCAAGTCCGTTTAGCGTTACTGGAGCTGATGGTGATAAATCTTCAACATTATCATATTCAGCATATAAAATGGTATAATTTGTAAAAAGATCTCTGCCTTTTAAAAAACTATATCCCCAGATAAATAATAAAATAGACGCGATGACTAAAATAGCCGTTTTAATTTCTCTTGTTAGTTTCAAAATTCTAAGTGTTTGTACAAAATTAATATAAATATTCGAACTTGCGCTGATTATTTAATCGCGTCCTGAATACTGATTTTTTCTCCATCTTTAGTTGCCACTAAAAATGCAGCACCATATCCTTTACTTTTAGCTTCTTGCAGGTATTTTTGAGCTGTTTCGTAACTTGGAGTTTCTTCGTAGAAATATTTATAAATATTATTTTCGTATACCATTGATACATTTTTAAGCCCTTTAAAGTTTTTAGGCTCTAAAGGTGTTTTTTTAATACTTGCAATAAGCTGCACTTTAAAGAAAGTTCCTTTTGGAGCATTTTTAGCCACTGCAACTGGAGCAGCTGTTTTTGGTTTTGCAGGCGTAGTGTCTCTTACGGGCCGACTTTCAGTAGCTTCCGCTCCTGTCCCAAAATATTCGCGTTTGTAACTTAAGATTGCTTCTGCAATGGCTCTTGCAATATCATCTTGACCTTCTTCAGAATTCAGAATGTTTCCTTCTGTCGGATTCGATACAAATCCAGTTTCAACCAAAACTCTAGGCATGTAAGCTTTATGAAGTACCATGAAGGGCGCTTGCTTTACACCTCCCTGACGAAGTTTTTTTCCTAATTTTTCAAAGTTGTCTTCGATTTTTGTAGCAAGCGAAATACTATTATCTAAATATTCTTCCTGCATTAAAGTCATACCGATCATTGATTCTGGAGAATTAGGGTCGTATCCTTCGTATTTACGTTTGTAATCTTTCTCAAGTGTAATTACAGAGTTTTCCTTTTTTGCCGCTTCAAGGTTCGATGCAACTTTACTCAAACCCATTACATACGTTTCGGTTCCGTCGGCTGCTGTATTTTTGTTGGCGTTACAGTGAATAGAGACAAAAATATTCGAATTTGCTCTGTTGGCAATGTTAGCTCTTTCAACCAAATCTATAAAAACGTCTGTTTTTCGAGTATAAATAACATTAACATTCGGATTAAGCTCTAAAATCTTCCCTACTTTCAAAACAATAGCTAAAGCAATATTCTTTTCGATCCGTCCGCTATAAACAGCTCCAAAGTCATGATCTCCGTGTCCGGCATCAAGCGTAACCTTAAACACATTTGACTGACTATGAGCACAAAAGGACGATATTATTAGAAATAAAGTAAATATTACCTTAAATTTGTTAATTCTATTCATAAATCTAAAAGTTAATTTTAATAAAATGCAGCTGTTATAATTTTTAGAATTGATTATTTTTGCCAAAAAATTATATGTAAGTTTGACATGTCAAAAAACAAGCCATAATTTTACAAAAATAGCATTTAAACCTTTGCACACAAACTTATTTAATATCGTTTTAATATCATTTTTCCTAACTATAGGTTGTGGTAATTTATATTCGCAAGAGATAAAAAACAAAAAAAAGTCTTTACCTGCTGGAAAACAAACAGATAAAACTACTTCTGTAGAAAAACCAGCTATAATTCCAACAGACACTATAAAATTAGATACTGTTAGGCCTAAAAAAACTTTTTTGGATGGAAAAGTAAGATACGTAGCGAAAGATTATGCTAAAATCGACCAGAAAAATAAGCTGATTACTTTATATAATGAAGCAGAATTATACTATAAAGATGTTGAATTAAAATCGGGTATAATTGTTCTTAATTATGAAAAAGATGAAGTTTACGCTGGAAGAATTAAGGATTCTGCTGGGGTTTTAACGCAATATCCTAACTTCAAACAAGGATCAAGCGAAGTGCAGCCAGATTCTATTCGATTTAATTTTAAAACTAAAAAAGCCTTAATCTACAATTCTAGAACAGAACAAGGCGAATTCAAGATTAAAGCTGCCGTTACTAAAAAAGAAAATGATTCTGTTTACTTTTTAAAAGGTGCGCGTTTTACCACTTCAACAGATGTCGATCATCCTGAATACTATTTCCAAACGAGTAAAGTTAAATTTATACCTGGAAAAAAAGTAATTACAGGTTTAACGAATATGGTAATTGCTGATGTTCCTACTCCTTTGGCATTGCCTTTTGCCTATTTCCCAATGAGTCAGGAGAAAAGCGTTTCTGGTATTATTATTCCTAGTTATAACGATTCTAACACAAGAGGTTTTTCATTGCAGAATGGAGGTTATTACTTTGCACTGAGCGACAATTATGACTTAACCGTCCTCGGAGATTATTATACCAACGGAAGTTACGCCATGCGATTTGAATCGGCGTATGCAACGCGATATAAATACAGAGGAAACGTGAATATTCGTTTCGAAAATTTGATTAGCAGCGAACGCGGTTATCCTGATTATTCTAAACAAAGCATTTACAACATTCAGTGGTCACATTCTAAAGACACAAAATCGAATCCGAATTCTACTTTTTCGGCTTCTGTCAACATGGGTAGTAGTAAATACTTCAAACAATCGATCAACCAAGCCAATATTGGATCGAACTTGAACAATACTTTAAGTTCTTCTATTTCATACAACAGAACCTTTAATACCATTCCCGGATCACGTATTGCGTTAACTGCAACTCATAGCCAGAATACGCAGACAGAAGATATTATTATGACCCTTCCGTCTTTGCAAGGAAGTATTGACCGTATATATCCTTTTGTTGGAAAGAATGGTTTAAAGAAAGGATTAATTAAAAACATCAACTTACAGTACAATGTAAGCGGTAAAAACTATTTCAAAACAAAAGATTCTCTGTTCTTCAAACCTCAAATGTTTAATGATGCGCAGTTAGGCTTGCAGCAGACTATTCCGTTGAGCACCAACTTTAAGATCTTCAAATATTTCAGTGCTGGAGCTTCTACTACTTATCAAGAAACATGGGTTAACAAAACAATCGAAAAAGTATACGATCCTGCTGAAGGAAAAACAGTTGACAAAACAGTTAATGGTTTTGATGCTTTTAGAACATACAATTTTAGCACCAATTTAGGTACGACGATTTACGGAACTTTTAATTTCGGAGAAGATAAAAAAATTCAATCTATTAGACACGTAATGCGTCCGAGTATTACATACGCTTATACGCCTAGTTTTGAAAAATATTACGATACGTATGCTGTAGATGCTTCTGGAAGAATTACTTCTGAATATACCCGATTTGAAAACGGATTGTACGGAGCGCCAGGAAAAGACAATTCAAACATTGTTGGTTTTGCTTTAAGCAATACTTTTGAAGCAAAAGTAAGAGACCGAGACAGCACAAAAACAGAGCCTAAGAAGATAATGCTGTTAAACAATTTAAACTTCAGCACAAGCTACAATTTCAATGCTGACGGTAAATCAACATTTGGGTGGCAGCCTGTATTGGTAAGTGGTGGAACTCAGTTTTTTGACAATAAAATGAATATGAACTTTGGTGCAACATTAGATCCGTATGCGATCGATAATGGAGGTAACAAAATTGACAAATTCAACATTGACAATGGCGGAAGTTTATTTAGAATGACTAGCGCCAACGTAACCGTAAACTACTCATTCTCGAATAAAGGAACCGGAAAAGAAAAAAATACGCAGAGTCAGCGGAATGGTGGACGAAGCGATGACTTGTTTGGTACCAATACTGACTTAAATGACAGCCGTAACAGCCAGTTTGCCAATGAACCGGAAAAAGAAGATGTGATTACAGAATTCTTTAATTCTAAAGTTCCGTGGGATATGACGCTTGCCTATTCGTTAACATATTCGAACATTAAACGAGAGAGCACGATTTCTGGAAACTCGATCATGGTTTCTATCAATACCGATCTTACTCCTAAGTGGAAAGCTGGGGTTTCTACTGGTTACGATTTTGTACAAAAAGGAGTTACCTTTACGCAATTCCGTTTTGAAAGAGATTTATTAAGCTGGAGAATGGCTTTTAACTGGCAGCCTTTAGGAACAAACTCTAACTGGAATTTCTTTATCGGAATTAAATCTGGTATGCTTAGCGATATCAAATGGAACAAACGAAGCGTTTCAAATAGATAAACTACTTTCGAATCCAAATACTTTCATTATGAAAAAAATAATTTTTACCGAGAAAGCTCCGGCTCCAATCGGACCTTATAATCAAGCCGTATTATCTGGAAATACTCTTTATGCTTCTGGACAAATTGCAATCAATCCTACATCTGGAGAATTGATTACAGAGAACATTAATGACGAAACACACCAAGTAATGCAAAACATTGCTGCAATCTTAGAAGCTGCAGGAATGACTTTTGAAAATGTTGTAAAGTCAACTATTTTCATCATGGACATGAACAACTTTGGAGCAATAAACACGGTTTACGGATCTTATTTTAACGAAAAAACCGCTCCAGCTCGTGAAACGGTTCAAGTGGCTTGTCTGCCAAAAAATGTTAATGTAGAAATTTCTATAATCGCTGTGCAATAGCATCTAATAATAGTTGTGCCGTTGCTTCATTGGTTGCCAGCGGCACATTATGCACATCGCAAACACGAATCAGCATATTAATATCTGCTTCATGCGGATGGCTCGAAAGAGGATCTTTAAAAAAGAAAACCATCTGCGTAATTCCTTCCGCAACTCTTCCTGCAATTTGTGCATCGCCTCCAAGCGGTCCAGAAAGCATTCTCTGCGTTTTAAATCCAGCAGCTTCTGCTTTTCCTCCCGTAGTACCAGTCCCAATAAGCCTTATTTTTTCATTATGCAAAATAGCTTCATTTTTGATTAAGAAATCAATTAAATCCGCTTTTTTACCATCATGAGCAATAATGGCAATTTCCATAAAACCAGAACTATTGATTAGCGACATGGTAAGCAATTAATCCATCAATAGGTCTTCTTAAAACATTCCCTAATTGAAGTTCATATTTATCAAATGTCTCTTGCAATTCGTCTTTTAAATAAAAAGCAATTGAACCAACAAAATGTACCGGAACTTCTTTGCAGTTATCAAACTGTTTGATGTAGTTTTTAACGAAAGACTTCATTCCTTTGAAAATAATTTTTCTGCAGAATTCTGAGTCTTTATGTTTAATTAAAAACTTAGCGAAAGTTGCCAAATAAGCATTTGGATTTGGTTCTTTGTATAATTTATTTTTAATAAAATCAGGATCAACGTCGTATTCCTTTTCAAATTCAACCGCCAATTCTTTAGGCATTTTATTAAAATAGTATTTTCTAATTAATTCTTTTCCAAAAACATTACCACTGCAGTCATCCATTACGATATATCCTAATGACTGAACTTTTTGGTGCAATACTTTTCCATCAAAGTAACTGCAGTTAGACCCTGTTCCTAAGATAGAAACAATTGCTTCCTGCCCTTTTGGAGTTGTAGCATAAACAGCAGCATAAGTATCTTCCTGAACGTCAACAATAGCGTTAGAAAAGTACTCTTGAAAAACTTGTTTTAAATACTCTTTCATTCTATCTGTACCACATCCGGCACCGTAAAAGAACAAATGAGTTGCTTCTTTTTTATTTTGTAAAATATCAAAACGGTCGTTTAATCTGGTGATGATTTCTGGCCCGTCTAGAATTTCAGGATTTAATCCTAAAGTTTGTGTTGTGAATAATACTTTTCCATTATCATCTATCGCAATCCAATCGGCTTTAGTAGATCCACTGTCAACTATTAATTTCATTTGTTTAGTTTTTGGAATTAGGTTTTTCTATTTTTAATTTAAAAGTGTATTTTTTACATTAATTATAGAAGTAACAAAATAAGAAAATCCCGTTATTTTAAAGTAACGGGATTTTGCAAAAATATATATTATTATTTTAAACCTGCAATATGTACAGATAAATCGATTAATTTGCTTGAGTATCCGTACTCATTGTCGTACCAAGAAACTAATTTGAAGAAAGTTGAATTCAAACCGATTCCAGCACCAGCATCAACGATAGAAGTTCTTTTATCTGAGATAAAATCTTGAGAAACTACTGCATCTTCAGTATATCCTAAGATACCTTTTAATTCGTTTTCAGAAGCTTTTTTCAAAACAGCCATAATTTCTTCGTATGAAGTTTCTTTAGCTACTTTTACAGTTAAATCTACTGTAGAAACGTCAGCAGTAGGAACACGGAAAGCCATACCAGTTAATTTTCCGTTCAATTCTGGAATAACTTTTCCAACTGCTTTTGCAGCTCCAGTTGAAGAAGGAATGATGTTGATTGCAGCAGCACGTCCACCTCTCCAGTCTTTTCTAGAAGGTCCGTCAGCTGTCATTTGAGTTGAAGTAGTTGCGTGAACAGTTGTCATTAAACCTTCAACAATTCCGAAATTATCATTGATAACTTTAGCTAATGGAGCTAAACAGTTTGTAGTACAAGAAGCGTTAGAAACTACTAAATCTGAAGCTTTTGCAGATTCGTGGTTAACACCCATTACAAACATTGGAGCATCTGCAGATGGAGCAGAAATGATTACTTTTTTAGCACCACCTTTTAAGTGCTCACTTGCAGTTTCGATAGTTGTGAAGATACCAGTACATTCAGCTACTACATCTACATCAACTTCGTTCCATTTTAAGTCAGCAGGATTTCTTTCTGCAGTAATACGGATGTTTCTTCCGTTTACATATAATTTTCCTTCTTTAACTTCTACAGTTCCGTCGAAACGACCGTGAACTGAATCATATTTTAATAAATAAGCTAAGTGATCTACGTCTAACAAGTCGTTGATTGCAACAACTTCTACATTATCTCTATTGAAAGACTCTCTAAAAACGATTCTTCCGATACGTCCAAATCCGTTTATTCCTAATTTTACTTTTGACATTTTACTAAATTTTTGCTTTTGTTTTTATTACACTATTTCAAAGTCTAATTTCCTCACAATAAACTTCTCTTCTTTTTAAACTTTTATATGAATTATGTTGACATGATGTCAGCCACTTTTAATAACTCTCTATCAATTTCTGATTTTCCTTTAATAGCTTGCTCAAGTGGTGTCAAGATTACTTTGTCTTCGCGAAGTCCAACCATATAATTAGATTTTCCTTCAATTAAAGACTCAACTGCTTTTACTCCTAAACGGCTTGCTAAAACACGGTCAAAACAAGATGGAGAACCACCACGCTGCATATGTCCTAAAACAGAAACGCGTACATCGTACTCAGGTAAATTAGCCTCAACATAATCTTTTAATTCGAATACGTTTTTACCAATTTTATCTCCCTCAGCAATTACCACAATACTTGATGATTTTCCTGATGCTTTACTTTTTTGAAGTGAATCTAAAAGACGATCTAAACCTAAATCTTCTTCAGGAATAAGGATTTCTTCTGCTCCTGCACCAATACCTGCATTAAGAGCAATATGACCTGCATCTCTACCCATAACCTCTACAAAGAAAAGACGGTTATGCGAACTTGCTGTGTCTCTAATTTTATCGATACAGTCTACAACAGTATTTAAAGCTGTGTCGTACCCAAGAGTAAAACTTGTACCATAAATATCATTATCGATTGTACCCGGAATTCCCATTACTGGGAAGCCAAATTCTGAATTAAAAATTAATCCTCCAGTAAAACTACCGTCACCGCCAATAACAACCAAAGCATCTACACCAGCCTTAACAAGGTTTTCGTGTGCTTTTTTTCTACCTTCAGGGGTTCTAAACTCAACTGAACGAGCCGATTTTAAGATCGTTCCACCTTTGTTTACAATATTATTTACGCTTCGTGGTCCCATTTCTTTGAAGTCTCCTTCAATCATTCCTTGATACCCTCTATAAATTCCGATGCATTCTATATTATGGTATGCGCAAGTTCGAACAACTGATCGTATTGCAGCATTCATTCCAGGTGAATCTCCTCCTGAGGTAAGAACACCTACTTTTTTTATTGTTTTTGGCATTATTTAAGTATTAAAGTGTAAAATTAGCAAACATTCAGCACTTTTCAGGTTACGATTATCATAAATTAATAAAATCTGTTAAATTCAAACGTTTTCGTTAATAAGTTTTTTCTAGGAAAAAATTTCATTAAAAATAATAAATCGCTATTTTTTTAATTAAATCGTCAAAATTAACAATACCCTGATGAAGTGTTATAAAAATCAGAATTTCCCGCTCACATGGAAAATTTTATTAGAGGGCTTAAATTTAGCACAAAAAAAACCATTATGAGAATAATGGTTTTATAAATGTGTATTTTTAACAAAGTGTTAATAATCGTTATCAGGAATTAGTCCTTGATTATGGTTTGGAGACTGCTCTTCCTTCTTTTTCTTCTTTTCTTCTTCTTTTTTCCTTTTTTCTTCGTCTTCTTTTGCCTTTTTCTTATTTTTCTCCGATTCTTTTTTAGTTGTAAAATTCATGTAATCTGGATTTAAAGAAGAATCCTGCAGCTCGTCTGACGAAGAACCTTTTACAGCTTTCTCTATTTTATGGCTTTTAAATAGCTTATTGACAAGCTCACTAAAGGTATCAAAATCGACTTCATACGAAATACCGACTCCTTGCGTATACCCAATTCCTTGTCCTATATAATTAATGTCGTTTTCTTTATTAAACAGACGAAGGTTCATTGTACCATCTTCGTTTACACGATATAAAATCTCGATATCTCCCACAATTGCCGATTCATTTACTCCTCCAACAGGAACTCCCAATTTACCATTAATCGTAATTCGTTCATTGACCTGAGACGAAATATTAGCGACAAACTGACCATCAACCTCCTGCCCTGTTCTTCTGTCTGCGGCAATATAATTCAAATCGATATTTACTTTATCGTTATCCGACTTAATAATTCCTCCTAATAAACTTGAAGCTGTTTCTGATAAAGTTCCAGAGAAATCTCCCTGACTAAATCCGTCGGTACTCATAAACGAACCCGTAGACAATAAATACAGTGCCTGTGTCTGGCGAATATCTTTATCATCTAACTTATATTGTATCTCCGATTTTAAAACATTACTAACAGACGGGAACTGAATATCAAAATTAGGCTCCGGATTTGATAAATCTCCTCGCAAACCAATTACTACTTCTACAGGAACTTTTTTATTGAATGACGAAGTATTATCTAAAAGTACTGCCGGATTAGCCTGCGTTTTATAAACCGCTTCTAAATTCAGCTGCGCACGCATCGGGTTTCCTTCCCAAATAATAGAACCTCCTTTTTTAACCGAGAATTTTTTATCGATAAGTCCGCCGTATTTAAAATTATAAGTTCCTTCGTATGCCTGGAAATCTCCCCACATATTAAATTTCCCTAAAGTATTGATTTTAAATAAAAGCGATCCATACCCTTTTCCTTTCATGCCGTGACCAGAATTTCGATCGAGAATCACTTCAACTTCGGCATCTGGCGTAATATCAAAATCAAACTCCAACTCAAGTCCGTTGTAGTCTCTAGTTTTCTCTACAATTCCATTGGCTAGATTATATTTTTCTTGCGGTGTTACAAAATGAATCCAACTGCTTTCTCCAACACTTTGCACGTTATTAATCGGAATCTTAACTTCTGTACCTTTTTCCGATTTCGCATCTACCTTAATAAAAAGACTTTCTACCGGACCTCGTATACTTGCCGTTCCGTTTATAAATGCGGTTCCAAAATAAGCGGCATCATCACTGTCTTTTGTATCCAGCGCAACTAATCGTTTAGACGTAATATTTAAATCTAACTTCCAGTCGCCAAAATTTTTATGCTCGATACTTCCATTCAACAAACCTTTTGTACCATATTTAGTATCCGTTAACTGATTATTTCTAAACAAGAATTTTTCATTTGTCAAATCAATTACCGTTCGATCACTCAATTCATAATCGGTATTTAGGTACGGAATTGTCATTCCTGCTTTTTCTACATACAGACGTCCGTTGATTTCTGGTTTTTTCAAATTCCCGACAACAGCTGCATTTCCAGAAACAGAACCACGAACATTAGAAAGAACATCTCCGCCAATAGTTCCTAAAGTAGCCAGATTGAAACCTTCCAGTTTCAAGCTCATATCCATAATGGTTTCCTTATTTTCTACAGCAAAAGTTCCATTTGCTCTAAACGATTCGGTAAAACCATTTTGAATCGATGAATTAACAGTGAATTTCCTAAAACTTTCGTCTCCCGAAATATCAAAATTAAGCGTACCTAATTCTGTTTTATTCATTACAAGATGATCGATTTTAATGGATGCCGTGGGCTGATAAACATTTTTATTCTGCTTATAATTGACACTTCCATTCAAATTACCATCGAACACAAATTTGGAATTGGTAGGCGTAATTTTATTGATATCAACATCTTCAAATGTCAGCACCAGATCTTTATAATCTTTTCCTTTTATGACTCCGTTTAAATCAATTTTCTGATTTTCATGAGATAAAACAATATTGTCAAAATTGAAATTTCTAAAATATTGGTCAACTATAATCTGATTGTCTTTTTCGGCATCTTCATTTAAGTACCAGATATAGTCCTTAAATTTCATTTCCGATTTCTTGATTCCGATAATATTATTCTTATTCTTGTCAATCGTATGATACAAATCTAGATTAAAATAATCTTCACCCTGATTTCCACCTTTAAACTCTGAACGCACAAACAAAGTATCTTTTGCCGTAACATTAATCAAATTAAAATCACGTATTTTATAAAAAGGAGTTTTTATACTGTCTAACTCAACATAAGCATTATAAAGTGTATTCTTATTGTCGATATTAATACGGATATTATCAAACGTATTTTTGTCTGCTGTAATTTTTTTCGATCTAAAACGAAATTTAAACTCTTGTAAATCAGAATCTATTTTTCCTCTTACAACCGTAGAAGAATCTATATTGATTTGCGGATAAAGCATTTCGACTACTTTATCGTAAACACGGAAATTAAAACGCAGAAACTGTCCTTTTCTAACTTTGTAAGGTTTGTAATTCGTATATAAACTACCCACAGAATTCATCACCAATTTATCCAGCTGATCGAATCTAAATTTACCCACAATTTTTCCGTCAACCACATCATTCGAACTAATTGTAATAGTTCTCAAACGATCTGCGTCGAAAGTTGAATTCAAGTTTACCTGATCAAAAATATAAGTTGATTTTGGATTTTGATATTCTGCATCGTTTATAAAAATATCTCCCTGCAGGTTTTCAATAGAATTACCAGTTAACTGAACGACAACATCTCCTTTAAAATGAGAAATAGAATCACCGACAAACTTCAATTTTCTTAAATCTGAATTTTCGACATTAATATGAAAATCATAGCGGTTTTCTCTTTTGCTTAAATCAAGCAAACCGTCAAAACTTAAATTTAAATTCGGATCGTTGATGGCGATTTGCCCTTTATAATAAGGCAATTTAAAGTTTCCGTTTACTACTATATTATTATAAGTGTATTTATTATAATCGAGTTTCGAAATATCACCTTTAATAACGGTATTCAAATATTTTTCAGTAAAACCAACTCCGTCCACATCTAGATTCAAAGTCGTTTTGCCAATATCTTTTCTATTTAAAGCGGCGCCAATATCAAAATTATTTAAAACAATATTTCCTGCATACGAAGCCTTGTCTATAAAATCCATGTTATTCAAATGAAGATCGACTTCTCCATTTCCTAAATCTGTGGCAATTTTAAAAACGGTTTCTAAAGCTGTGGTTGATACTTTTGCTTTTCCAACAATATTGAATTTCCCAATTCGCTTCATTTCTTTCGGAAGTCTTTTACCTAAAACTCCAGGAAGCAGAATAACCAAATCATCGTAGCTAGAAAGCAGTTTATCAAATTTTCCATCCATAGAAAACTTCTGTTCTTTACTGCCTAGAAGATTCCTAAAATTGATGGTTCCGTTAATTTTTGATCCGTTGGTATCGCTTAATCGCAACTTGGTAAGTGTCATATTATTAAGCGGACCGTCTAATTTTGTTTTCAGTTTAAAATGCTGATTTTTACCTAAACCGTCATAAAAATGGCGAATATCGTTTGTCGCAATCGAAGACGAATCTATTTTTACATCAAATCGTACTTTATCGGTAAAATCAAGAAAATCTGATGGCTTATAATTTAAAATAGCTAAACCGTAAATAGAAGATCTTTTGGTTGTAATAGCTAAGTTTTCAACTTTAATCTGTTTTTTGGTATAACTGAATTTCCCAGCAAAATTAGAAACATACAAACCGCGGTGATCCATAAACGAAAACCTGTGAATGTTGGTATTTACATCTGGTCCATACAATTTAAACTCGCTGATATAAGCGTTTAGTTTGGTGAAATCGAGAAATTTAGGAGTCGTTTTATTTTCATCAACAACAGAAAATCTTCCTTTTTCGATGTAAGCATTTTTCGCCGTAAGCAAAAAATGTTTAGTCGATTTTTTCTTAGGCGTATTTTCAACTTCAAAAGCTCGTATAAACTTATTGATATTGTTTTCATCTTCGCCTTTATAGGTTTTCAGATTGAAAATCAGACCTGTTAAGCGCAAATCGCCAAAGATTAAATCTCCATCTAATAATCTAGAGAAACTCGCAATATCAGTTGTAATGATATCCGAATAAATCATCGTTTTTTTATGATGATCTAAAATCGTTACTTTCTTCAATTTTACGCCTCCAAAAATATTGATCGCCGTTTTTTCAACATTAATATTAACCTTAAAATCTTCGTTTAAAGAATTGGTGACATAATTGGCAATCTGTGTCTGAACCACAGGAAGAGAGAGTATGATAGCAAGAGCTAACAAAAGTAAAATCAACCCAATTAGGGTTCTGGATATTATTTTTTTTACTTTTTTGATAGCTTCTTTAATTTTAGTTTTCTTTTAATTTATTTTGAACAGACAAAGAACCGCTGTTTTTGATAAAAATTCTTTAATTTTGGGCACTGCTTCTATCAAAGATATTTCTAAAGATTTGACTTGTCAAATATAATTCAAAATTTGTGCCTTTATATGCAAAATCCAGAGGTTTTTATCCTAGCCATCGAAAGTTCATGCGATGATACTGCTGCCGCGGTTTTACATAACGACAAAGTATTGTCAAATGTTGTAGCCAATCAATTAATTCATAATCAATACGGAGGTGTTGTTCCTGAATTGGCCTCACGCGCGCACCAGCAGAATATTGTCCCTGTGATAGATGCTGCACTTCGTAAAGCAAATGTACAAAAAGAACAGTTAAGCGCAATCGCATTTACGCAAGGTCCAGGATTAATGGGCTCTTTATTGGTGGGGACTTCCTTCAGTAAATCGCTATCATTGGCTTTAGACATTCCGTTAATTGCTGTGAATCACATGCATGCTCATATTTTAGCCCATTTTATCGATGAAGAAGGCTATGATAAACCAGAATTTCCTTTTTTAGCTTTAACGATAAGTGGCGGACATACGCAAATCGTAAAAGTGAATAGCTTTTTTGATATGGAAATTATTGGAGAAACTACAGATGATGCTGTAGGTGAAGCATTTGACAAGAGCGCCAAAATTCTTGGTCTTCCTTATCCAGGCGGGCCTTTGATTGATAAATATGCAAAAGAAGGAAATCCGAAAGCGTTTCCTTTTACCAAACCGAAAGTTCCAGGATTAGATTTCAGTTTTTCTGGATTAAAAACAGCAATTTTATATTTCATTCAAAAAAACAAACAGGAAAATCCGAATTTTGTCGAAGAAAACCTGAATGATATCTGTGCTTCTATTCAGCATACTATTATCGAAATTTTGATCGATAAACTAAAACTTGCCGTAAAAGAAACTGGAATTACACAAATTGCCATTGGTGGCGGAGTTTCTGCAAATTCTGGAATAAGAACCCGTTTGCAAGAGAATCCATACGGCTGGAAAACTTTCATCCCGAAATTTGAATACACAACAGACAATGCTGCAATGATTGGAATTGTGGGCTACCAAAAATACTTATCTAATCGTTTTGAAACTTCTGCTGTAGTTTCTAAAGCAAGAATCGAATTTTAATCATGCAGTTATTTTTTAATCCGAATATTGACGAAACAACCCAAAGTTTTTCTTTTGATAAAGAAGAAAGTCGTCACATTATAAAAGTTCTCCGAAAAAAAGATTCAGACATTCTTCAAGTTACCAATGGTTCTGGATTATTGTTTGAAACTCAGATTACTTTAGCTTCTGATAACAAATGTACAGTTGAAGTGCTTTCTATAAAAAATGCCGAAAAACCAAAGTTTCATTTGCATTTGGCGGTTGCTCCAACCAAAATGAACGATCGTTTTGAATGGTTTCTGGAAAAAGCAACTGAAATTGGTATTCAAGAAATTACACCTATTTTTTGTGATCGTTCGGAACGAAAAGTAATCAATCGTGACCGTTTCGAAAAAATCATTCTTTCAGCAATGAAACAATGTAACGAAACTTTTCTTCCAAAATTAAATGAAGCGATTTCGTTTAAAGAATTCATCAAACAACAGCAAAATGGCCTGCAATTGATTGCACATTGCGAGGAAACCGATAAAAAATCATTGAAAGAAGTTTTAAAGCCAAATGAAGATGTTACAATCTTAATTGGTCCTGAAGGTGATTTTTCTGAAAAGGAAATTGCATTGGCTTTAGAAAACAATTACAAACCTGTAACTTTAGGAAATACGCGTTTAAGAACAGAAACCGCAGCTGTTGTGGCTTGTCATAGTGTGGTTTTCTTTAATGAATAAAAAAACACAACGTTAGGTCTGTCATCCTGAGGAACGAAGGATCACACTCGTAAATAGGCAACGATTGGCAAATTCTGTACGGAGTTTCTTGTGTGATCCTTCGTTCTTCAGGATGACAAAAAGCATCTCAAGGAAAATGAAGCAAAAAATATAATTAAATGAAAAAAATATTTTACTTATTCTTACTTTTTTCAACTGTCTCTTTCTCACAAGAAATTGCTTTGCTTAAATACAGCGGCGGCGGTGACTGGTATTCCAACCCGACTTCTTTGCCCAACTTAATCAGTTTTTGCAACAACAACATTAATACAAGAATAAAAGCAAAACCTTCGACTGTAGAACCAAGCAATCCAGATTTGCTATCATATCCGTTTGTGCACATGACGGGGCACGGAAATGTCGTTTTTAGCGATGCTGATGTAACCAATTTGAGAAATTATCTTACTGCTGGAGGTTTTCTGCATATTGATGATAATTACGGAATGGATCAATTTATTCGAAAAGAAATCAAAAAGATTTTTCCAAATAATAATTTAACTGAAATTCCTTCCAATCATCCTATTTTTCAGAAACCGTTTCCTTTTCCAAACGGATTGCCGAAAATTCACGAGCACGACGGAACTCGTCCGCAAGCATTTGGAATTTTTATCGACAATAAACTCGTTTTATTATACACTTACGAATGTGATTTGGGCGATGGCTGGGAAGATGCCGAAGTGCACAACGATCCAGCAAACGTAAGAGACAAAGCGCTGAAAATGGGCGCAAACATCATCAATTATATTTTTACCAATTAAATTTTAGAAAGTGCAGTTAACCCACGAAGAAAACCAATTTGAAAGAAAAACATTTCCCATAACTTTAGTATGCGATCACATTTACTTTCAGCAGAATATTGGTTCTTTATTTCGCATTTCTGAAGCTTTCGGAGTTGAAAATATTATCTTTTTCGGAAAAGATATTCCGCTGACACCTCGTAAAATTAATAAAACTTCACGCAGTACGCATCTTCATGTACAGCATTCAGTGATTGAAGATTATAACGAACTTCGCTCCTATTTGGTTGATCATAATTTTGAGATTATTTCTTTAGAAATAGCTTCAAACAGTAAACCTTTAAAAGAAGTTATAATTCCTGAAAATAAAAAAATCGCTCTTTTGATAGGAAGCGAGATTAACGGAATTTCAGACGAACTTTTGAAACTTTCGCATCAAATTGTGCATATCAATATGTTTGGCAAAAACAGCAGTATGAATGTCGTTCAAGCGGCAAGTATTGCGCTGTATGAGATCACTTCTGCTTAGTTTTATCGTAAGAATTCTTTCGTTTTTTACATAGAAAAAAAACAACTTTCTATTTTTCCTAACCACATCTATCTGATTATTAATCCGATAAAACGCAAATTTTGCCGTCAAAATGCTTTCAAAAAATTACAAAATAAGAAAATACATCATAATATTTTTTAGTCATTTTTTGTAGGAATCAATGTTTGTAAGGGATTGTAAAATTTCTCACAAATTATTCTTTGTAATATTTTTCTACAATACTTTTTTGTTATAAAATTGCATCAATATTCAACTAATCAACATTTTTATAACAAAAAACCCAAATTATTATGAAAAAAGTTATTATTACCACATTTGCAGCATTAATGCTGTTTGCTTGTCAAAATGAATCATCAGAATCAGCTAATGCAGATGCAACTGTTGCTTCTCGCAGAGGCTGTGCAACACAAGAAGTTTTAGAAGCTCAATTGAAAGCCGATCCTTCATTGGCTATTAGAATGAACGAAATCGAAACTTTTACGGTACAACATGCTGGTTCTACTTTTACAGGCCGTTTGGTAAATGGAAAAATCGAAATTCCAGTTGTAGTTAATGTTCTTTACAGAACGGCTGCACAAAACATTTCGGACACACAAATTCAATCGCAGATTGATGTTTTAAACAAAGATTTTAATGCGCTAAACTCTGATTACAATAATGTGCCAGCATTATTCTCAGGAGTTAAAGCTAACATCGGAATCTCATTTGTTTTGGATCAGGTTATTAGAAAATCGACTACCAAAACTTCTTGGGGAACAAACGATGCGATGAAAAAAACTGCTCAAGGCGGAATTGCACCAACTTCTCCAACTACAAAATTAAACATGTGGTCTTGCAACATTGGAGGCGGAATTTTAGGATACGCGCAATTTCCTGGAGGTGCTTCTTCAACTGATGGAGTTGTAATCGATTCTCGCTATTTCGGTTTATCTGGTGCTGCAAACGCTCCATTTAACTTAGGAAGAACGGCAACTCACGAAGTGGGACACTGGATGAATTTACGTCACATCTGGGGAGATGCAACTTGCGGAAGCGATTTAGTTTCAGACACTCCAACGCACAATACTGCAAACTATGGCGTTCCGGCTTACCCACATTACAGCACTTGTTCTGGCACTCCTGTAGAAATGACAATGAATTACATGGACTATGTTGACGATGCAGCAATGTATATGTTTTCGACAGGACAGAAAAACAGAATATCAGCAATTTTTACAACTGGAGGAGCTAGAGCCTCATTTGCACAATAATTGTTAACAAAACACAATTTAAAGCGAGATGAAATCATCTCGCTTTTTTTGTTTAACCCTAAATTTTAAAATGCTTTTTCCTATATTTATAGTCTAAATTTTAAACATGATCACGTCAAAAACTATTTCGAACGGAATTTTAAGAGCTTTAGCTACAATCTTAATAATTGGTATCGTTTTATATTTTTTATATGAAATTCAAACTGTAATTGTTTACTTGTGCATTTCTTTAATATTGTGTTTAATTGCAAACCCGCTGGTTTTATTTTTAAAAAACAAACTAAAATTCAGCAATTCTCTGGCAGCCACGACCACCATTATCTTTTTTATTTTTCTAATAGTAGGCTTCATTCTATTGTTTGTCCCATTAATTATTTCGCAAGCCAATAATTTAGCACTTTTGGATACGGCGCATTTACAGGAAAAATTTATAGAAACTGAAACCCATCTAGAAGAATATTTCAACATACAGCATATCGATTTAAATAAAGTTATAAAAGACTCTAAACTAACCTCAATATTAGATTTTAGCTATTTTACAGGATTCATAAATTCCATAATCAACTTTATGGCTAATATGGGAATGGGCTTGGTGTCGGTGTTTTTTATCACTTTCTTTTTTATTAAAGATCAAGATATTTTTAAAGATCAGGCGAGAAGAATACTTCCTGATTCAAATGAAGATAAAATCCTGAATTCTATCACTAAAATTAACCATTTACTGACCCGATATTTTATTGGATTGCTATTACAGCTAATTGTTGTATTTATTCTGTACCTAATTGTATTATTGATTTTTGGAAATAAAAATGCTTTTGTAATTGCATTTTTATGTGCCATTTTAAATGTGATTCCCTATTTAGGGCCAATTATCGGAACAACACTGGCTGGAATTTTAACTATGATCAGTATGATTGGGCAAGATTTTCAATCGGAAATTTTACCGAAAACAATTTATGTAATTATAGGCTTTTTAGTAGTTCAAGCCATTGACAATAATGTCAGTCAGCCTATAATTTCATCAAAAAGCGTAAATTCGCATCCGTTAGAAATATTCTTAATTATTTTGATCAGCGGTATTACATTTGGAATTGTCGGTATGATTATCGCAGTTCCAGCTTTTACAATGATTAAAGTAATTTTAAAAGAATTTTTTCCAAACAATAAAATTGTCTCCGTATTAACCGAAAGAATCTAAAAATTGAATACTTCTATTTTGCATCCAGATATTCAGAAATATATAATTGAAAATACTGGTGCAGATATAACAAAATTGGCGCTCCAAAAAAATCCGTTTCCAGAAGTGGACTGGATTGTAATTTTAAATCAAATTGAAGCTCGAACAAAAGCTAAGGAAAAACTTCCGACTTGGTTTGCTGCCGAAAACATTATTTATCCGAGTAAAGTCTCTGTAGAACAGACTTCTTCAGAAAAGACTGCGGCTTACAAAGCATCTTTAATTTCTGGAGAGACTTTAATTGATTTAACTGGAGGTTTTGGAGTTGACGATTATTATTTTTCGAAGAACTTTAAATCCATAACGCATTGTGAAATAAACGAAGATTTATCGGCAATTGTGTCGCACAATTTTAAACAGCTAAAAGTTGAAAATTCCACTTTTTTTGCTGGCGATTCTCTTCATGTATTAGAAAAAGAAAATCAGAAGTTTGATTGGATTTATATTGATCCTTCGCGAAGAAATGACAGCAAAGGCAAAGTTTTTATGCTGAAAGACTGTCTTCCAAATGTTCCTGAATTGCTTGATTTCTATTTCGAAAAATCAGATCATATTTTAATTAAAACGGCGCCTTTATTGGATATTTCCGCAGGTTTATCAGAATTAAAAAATGTAAAGAACATTCATATCATAGCGCTCGAAAACGAAGTTAAAGAACTGCTTTTTGAAATTCACAAAAATTATTCTGGCGAAATAACTTTAAAAACGGCTAATATTTTAAAAGAAAAAACAGAAACTTTTGAGTTTGTTTTAGGCGGAGAAACCTCATCTTTATCTTATGGATTTCCGAAGAAATATCTTTACGAGCCAAATGCTGCTATCATGAAATCGGGCGGTTTTGATGAAGTAAGCAGTATTTTTACAATTGACAAACTGCACAAACATTCACATCTGTATACTTCAGATGATTTGATTGATTTTCCTGGAAGAAAATTTGAAGTTCAAAAAGTCATTTCATACAATAAAAATGAAATGAAAAACGAATTGGCGAATAAACAGGCAAATATTACGACGCGCAATTTCCCAGAAACGGTAGAAAACATTCGAAAAAAATGGAAAATAAAAAATGGAGGTAATTTGTATTGTTTTTTTACAACTGATGTAAAAGATAACAAAATAGTTTTAATTTGCACCAAAATAAACTAATACAATGAAACAACTAATTACACTAACTCTTTTTTTATTGACTTTTACCGCATTTGCACAAAAACCATGTGAATACAGTGTAAATGTAAATGACTCAATCGGGAGCTACAAAGTGACGAATGAGTATTTAATGAGCGAAAAACATTTTGGAGGAAACTCTAATTATATTTTCTTCTCATTAGCTCAAACTGACGGATTGCCTACTTTAAATTTACAAGGAATTCAAAAAAGTAACGATTTTATTAAAGCCAATTGTTTTGATAAGAACTCTAAAATCTTTTTACAGTTAGAAAACGGAAAAATTGTAACCTTAATGCATATCGATCAAGAAAATTGCGGAACCTTAATTCGTGATGAAAAAGGGTATAATAATCGTGTAAACACAGGTATTTTCATGTTTATGAAAGACAATTACGAAGAACTGAAAAAGTCACCGATTTCGATTATGCGAGTAAAATACCTTACTAATATTGAAGATTACATTGTAAAAAGAGAACTTACATCTGAGTTAACCGGAAAAGTTACCAATCCGAATACTTATTTTATGGAAAATATTAGGTGCGTTGAATAATTAATCGCATTTCCATTTTTGGTTGGACACTTTATCTTTTAAACCGGTTTTTAAATTATAATGCCACCATTCAGAATCAAACGAATTGAAGCCATTTTTAATCATTGTCTTTTTTAAATAGGCTCTTTGCGAAAGAATCTCTTTTGAAAGCTGTTTAAAATTATGACTGGCCATAATTCCGAAAAAGTCAAAAGAAGTTCCCATATCCACTTCTTTTCCAGTTATATCTACCAAAGAAATATCAACGGCTCCTCCTCTATTATGGATGGAGCCTTTTTTTGGATCGGCAACATAGATCGGATTCGATACAATCTCCCACATTTTTTTCTGAATATCTAAAGGTCTGTAACAGTCAAATATTTTGATTCTGTAACCTTTCTTCAAAAAATCTTGATTGGCCGCAATTAAAGCTTTTACAGTTTTTAAACGAAGCATGCATTCTGCACAGTCGTACACTTTGGTTTTTAGAAAATTATCTTCGGTTGCATATTTCATGTCATATACAAAATCATTGCTGTAATCTCTCAGATTTACAAATGTCGTATCTGAAATTGTAACTTCTACTGGAGATGTATAAACTTCATTTTGAGCCTGTAAAGAACTAATTCCGAAAAGAGCAAAAACTAAGATTTTGAAAATGTGATTCATTGCCTGATAATTTTAAAAATTTGAAGTTAAACAAAAAAACTTAAAAACCGATTAATCAGATTTCCATTTTAAAATTTACAATCTGCACTAAATTAATTCTAAAGCAACATTATTTTTAATATCTTTATGAAAATAAGATCATTACGACTTTGTAAATTAAAATTATTAATTCTAAAACCAGTTGTATTATGAATTACAGAGCCACATACTTTTCAACGGTAATTTTAAGCAGTTTTGTGTTTATTTCGTGCAAAAAACAAACAATAGAAAGTATTCCTAAAACAGATTCTACTTCTATAAAAACAGAAGCTTTAAAAGAAGATAGTATTGTTATAAACCCAAATGATTCTTTATACAATTTAAATTCTACCAGCGTCATCGGAACGCAGTTTTTAACCAAAAGCAGTTTAGCTCCAAGATTAAAAAAACTACTAGGTTCTGATTACGACCAAATGGTAAAAAACTGGAATACCGAAACGCCTTTCGAAAAGCAAGATAATATCCTGCACGCTTGGGGATGCAAACAGCATGACTGCAGCACTTATTCGTATGACTTGTTTATTGATGTTAAAAACAATAAAATCAATGTCTACAAATTTTCAGAATCTAAATTGACGGTTTTTAAAGAAGATAATTTTGATATTGAAATTACAGGTTCCTTTTTAAAAGATCTGAACACCAAAAAGCAAAATGCTGAAATTAAAGAATAATACAAGCATAAAAAAGCGGTTTTAGAAAACCGCTTTTTTTATATGTACCTTTTACAGCTATATCTCACCTGTAGCTAAAATATTTTCCTTTACACCTTTGTTTTTCAGCATTCTAAAATGAGAACGAACAGCATGATAAAATGGATAAGAAGTATAAGGAAGATTATATTCTTCTGCATAACGTCTTATAATTGGCGTTATATATGGATAATACGTATGCCCAACAGCTGGAAAAAGATGATGTGCAACGTGATGCGTAAATCCGCCGTATAAAAAATTAGCCAATTTACTTTCTGTGCTAAAATCTTTTGTTACAATCATTTGATGCACAACCCAAGTGTCCGAAAGATTTCCGTCTTCATCTGTGCCTGGAAAATGGGCATCTTCGTCAACGTGAGTCGAAACCAAAGCCACCACACCAATTGCACTGCCACACATGTGCATACACAGCCAAGCCAACAAAACCATGTGCCAAGGCTGGCTCAAAAGCATCATCGGAATAAAAAGCAAATATATGAGATTGATAATCTTGGCCGCAAAAAGCCTGTAGATTTCCTGCTTTGGAATTTTGTCTACTACTTTCTTTACGTAATTATTTTTTTTTCCAAAAAAGTCTTTAAAATCTCTTATATAAAGCCAATTTAGACTGTAAAGCGGATAAATAAACCACATATAAATATGCTGGTATTTATGATAATTAAATAGTGGACTGTTTGGGAATATTCGAATAATATCACTTTGTTTGATGTCAATATCCCAATCTGGCACGTTTGGATACGCATGATGCAGGCCTATATGCCGCCGCATCCAAAGCCAATGGTTACTGCCAAAAAGTTCTAAAACATATAAAAACCATTCATTATGCTTTGGCTTTTTGAACAAAGCTCCGTGTGCAGCATCATGAAAAGCATTTATAAATAAAACGATCATTGTAATACCAGACAAAATATAAAAAAGAAACAATAAGGGGGTCTGGTTCCCGAAAATTAAAATACAGGCGTAGAACAAAAAAAATACTGCCAGAAGCCCTAAAGACTTCACAACATTTAATACATACAAGGACGAGTTTTTTAAGACCGTTTCATTCACTTCTAAACGCATCTTTTTAAAAAAATCATCCGCTCCTGGTTTAACATAAACCGGTCGTTTTAATTTTTCCATATTGGTTACTGCTAGAAATTGTTAACCAAATTTAATAAAAAAAAGCTTAACCCTTTAGCATTTATTTAGTTAAAAGTCAGCTATTTTAAAAGAAAAAACCACTCCAATAGAGTGGTTTAATTAATACTGTAAAATTTAGAATTGTTAGCCGTTTTTGGAATTCATTATGTATTATTCCTCAAACTTTGTGTCTGCCAAGCGCAACCTTATATCATGAATACGGCCTTCTATTTCTTGCAGATCATTCAAAATAGTTTGCTTTTCATAAATTGCTCCAGCTTCATTAACCATATTCTGCTCATCATGAGCAAAAAGATCATTCAAATCCACATCCGGAAAATTTTTACTTAAGCTAATAATAAATTCAGAACCAATACTAGCCGTTCCATGTAAATATCTTCCAATCATAGCAGGGCTAAATCCTAAGATTGCCCCAACTTCTTTCTGCTTTAATCCTTTATCCTTAAAGAATTTACTTAGTTTCTCGTGATACATCATCATTAAAATTCATAGAAATATATAGCCAAAATATATTTTTTAACATTAAAAAGAATAATAAATATAATAATATTCTTACATTTACATAAACCATTACCATGTAAATAATAATTAGCAAATATATGTCAAAATTAATCAATAATAGCAATTTTAAAGAAGATAATTCTCACAATAAAAAAGCTTACGAATTTATAGATAAGCATTTACCTGTAACTTATGTAGATCTTACCATTGCTTGTATGGTCAAAAAAGGGCAGCCAGCACCAAGCAAAGCATTAATTAGAAACGTTAGAAACAAAACAATTTTAAGAAATGATGTTTTACTCGCCTTAGTAGAAGTCGCTCATGAAAACAAACAAGCAATCGAAAAAATAAAACTTTTAACCTCGTAAGCAATTAAAATACTATAACCCGTTTTTCCATTTAAGTTTTAATTTTATGACAAACCAAAATACCAATAAAAAAGATAACAGACAGTCAGATTCCATTCAAAATCAATTTGAAATTTCCTCTTATAATAAAATTGATTTAGAAAATAAACCTTATTTGTACGGAATGAGTGCAGAGCAGTACAAAGAAGGACTAGAAATTCACTCTAAATGTTTCAGTCAGATGAAAAACGTGAAAGGGATAATGAATTAAAACTGTTTGCCTGCAAAAAATCACATCAAATACACATCAGCATTTTTTTATTTTTAGCATAAACGATACTAAAATTAATCTGTTTTGCAGGTTTTAGGTTTTTAGAACAAAACAATTTGGTTTAGGTAAAATTTCTCTTTTTTGTAATTTGCCTTTTCTACTAGCTAAAAAACTAAACCATGATAAAATTCAGAAAACAATTAAGTTGTGCATTACTAGTTTTGTTCTTTTCTGTTTCGGCTTATAGCAAAACGGTCATTTTTGTCAATCAAGTTGGGTTTGATCCGAAGAGTCCAAAAATTGCCATTATTGAATATTATAGCAATCTTTTAAATTCAACTTTTGACCTTATAGATGCCGATTCTGGAAAAACAGTTTTTACTTCTAAAATTGGAAAAGCAGAAAGTGTAGCCGATTGGAAACTTGGCATTTTTTATTATAAAGCCGATTTTTCCTCTTTTCAAAAACCTGGAAATTATAAAGTTACATTCAAAATTGCAGATCAAATTTATACTTCTGCCCGTTTTTCTATAGAAGAAAACATATTGGCTAAAAGAACCATTTCTTCGATTGTTCATTATTATAACAAGCAAAGAGCCAATACTCCTGAAGAACTGGAAGCGGACAAGAACATGCTATTATTTGGAAGCACAAAAAAAGTAGACGTTCACGGCGGATGGTGCGATGCATCTGGAGACGTAAGCAAATATTTTTCTCATTTAGCTTACGCCAATTTTGTATCGCCACAGCAGACGCCTTTGGTTACTTGGTCGTTAATCAATACTTCTGAAAAAATCTCAAAACAGCTTCGACAATGGAAAATAAAAGATTCTCTAGATAACGAAGCTATTTGGGGTGCCGATTATATGATGCGCTGTCTTTCTGATGAAGATTATTTCTATATGATTGTTTTCAGTTATTTCGATAAAAATCCAGCAGCGAGAAGAATTGTTGGACTCAAAGCCAATAGTGTTACGACAGATGAATACCAATCTGCTTTTCGCGAAGGCGCCGGAATGGCAATAGCCTCGCTTGCCAGAATTTCAAAATGGAATAAAAGCGGCGATTTTACTTCAAAACAATATTTAGACGGTGCCAAACGAGCTTATGCGCATCTTTTAAGTAACAATACCAAATATGACGACGACGGAAAAGAAAACATTATAGACGATTATTGTGCTTTGATGGCAGTGACAGAATTATGGATTGCGACCAATGATTTTTTTTATAAAAATGAAGCCAGAAAATGGGCGCATAAACTTGAAGACCGAATGACGGATAAAGGATGGTTTAGAAGCAACGACGGAAATCGTCCGTTTTGGCACGCCGCCGATGCAGGTTTGCCAATCGTTGCGCTTACAAGATATTTGGAAAAGGAAACTGACAATAAAGAAAGGAATGCTGCCCAAAATGTCATTAAAAAAGCTTTAGACTATAATTTATCTGTTACAAACAATGTGGCAAATCCGTTTGGGTATGCGAGACAAAGTTTTTTATATAATAATAAAATTCAAGACGGATTTTTTATTCCGCATGAAAATGAAACTGGCTGGTGGTGGCAAGGCGAAAATGCCCGATTAGCTTCATTAGCAACTGCAGCAATAGAAGGCGGAAAAAGTATTTCGATTCCAAAAAACAGCAGCACAAAAAAAGAACTCGATTTATTCGCATCACAGCAATTGTCTTGGATTTTAGGCTGTAATCCCTATTCAATGTGTTTCTTGTACAAATTTGGAGAAAACAACGTTCCTTATATGCATTCTAATTATGGACACGGTTCAGAAAAAGGCGGAATCTCTAACGGAATTACAGGCAAAGATGGAAATGGAGATGGTTCTGGAATTGATTTTAAAACAGAAGACAAAGGCAACGAATGGCGCTGGACCGAGCAATGGATTCCGCATTCAGCATGGTTTTTACAAGCCATAACCGCAATGGTTGAACCTTAATTAAACATAAAAAATGCTTTCATGAAAAATTCAATATTTTTTATTTTACTTATTTCAGGCTGTTTTGTAGAGCAGAATTGTTTAGCCCAAAAACAAAAAAAATCACGTTTTAAAGCTTTGGTTTTATATGAAAATGGCGGACATCATCTGGATTTTACAAAAGCAGCAAAACCTTGGCTAAACAAACTTGCAGCTGACAGCAGTTTTACAATTGATTATATTGAAAATACTAAAACAATCAATGAAGCACTTTTAAAAAACTATCAAGTCTTTATACAATTAGATTATCCTCCTTATACCTGGAGCGAAGAATCGATGCAGGCCTTTCAAAAATATATGAACAGCGGAAAAGGCGGCTGGATTGGCTTGCATCATGCTACTTTACTTGGAGAATTTGACGGATATCCAATGTGGAAATGGTTTTCTGATTTTATGGGAGGAATCACATTTAAGAATTACATACCCGATTTTGCAAGCGGTAAAGTTACTATTGAAGATAAATTGCATCCTACAACGAAAAATCTTCCGTCTGATTTTCTCATCAAAAAAGAAGAATGGTATACTTATGATAAAAGTCCGAGACCAAATGTTCATGTTCTGGCTTCCGTCGACGAATCTACTTACCAGCCCGATTCAAAAATAAAAATGGGAGATCATCCTGTGGTATGGACAAACGATCATTTTGCTTCCCGAAATGTATATATTTTTATGGGACACGCGCCAGAATTATTTCAAAATGAAGCTTACACTACGCTGCTTCGAAATTCTATTTTTTGGGCTGCCGGAAGAAATTAATTATAAACGAAAACGCCACTGAGTTGAGTGGCGTTTTCGTTTTATTTTTTCCAATAGCTTAAGAATAAATCGTATAAAGCTTTTGCATCAATATCTACTTCAGATGCAGAGTACATTATATTCACTCTAGAATTTTGCTCATCATGAGCCATTTTCCAAAGAAACTTAGAGACACGGCCTTCGTACTTCGTAATATTGTCAATTGTAACCGCAACCAAAGTGTCACCTCCTACTTTGTTTAATTGCACATCGGTAACATCTTGCCATTCTATTCTTCCAAAGGCTTTTGCGACTGGAGTTGTTCTTCCAGAAAACCCATTTGAATCTATTTGAATCAATGGAGACTTATCTTTTACGCTTGCAAGCATTTTAAATGTCAAAACAAGCATTATTAAAAGAATAGCGCCAGAGGCAATCGATAACTTTACTTTAAATATTCCATCAAAAGTTCCGATGCCATATAAAAATGCAATGGCTAATAAAACACTGATTCCGCTAGCATACAAAAGTAAGTTTCTGGTTTTCTTGGTATTTCTGTACAGATTTGTTTCTTCATTCATGGGGCGTAGTAAAAATTTTTATTTGTTATTAGAATTAAAATGAAGATGCAATTTACTTCAAAATATTTTTAAAAGCCAGAAACGCCCGTAAACATTGAGTTTTTTATTTGTTAAAACAAAAAAACTCAATTAAGAGCCAATGAGGCTAATTCTTTTCTCAACGATGGATTTTGCCTATTTATCGAAAATCTGATTTGTTTTATCTGTGTTATAGAGACCTTATTCATAAATAATAAAATCACCTTCCAATATTGAATCATTTTTTATAACAGGACGACAAATACTTATAAATACAGAAATTAAAACTTTTTTGAAGTTAATATCTTTGTCACACACTTATGATTTCTCTTTATGATTGAAATCATAAAAAGCAGCATATCTCCCAGATTAAATTTGTGGATGCAGGATTCAATGCAATTTGAATTACTGAATTCCAAATATTTATAAAATCTAAAAGAACACAAAATGACTGCAACTCAGAAAGAGCTTATCGCCGCAACAGTACCTATCCTCCGCGAAAGCGGTGAAGTGCTTACCAATTATTTTTATGAAAGAATGTTTAGGCACCATCCTAAACTTAAAAATATGTTCAACATGGGTAACCAAGCCAACGGAAAACAGAAATCGGCTTTAGCCAATGCCGTACTGGCTTACGCAGAAAATATAGAGAACCCAAGCGTACTGATTGGCGTGCTAAAAGGCATAGGATCAAAACATGTCAGCCTGAACATACAGCCCGAGCATTACAAAATAGTAGGAAATCATCTGATTGCTTCAATTAAGGAAGTAATTGGTGAGCCAGCCACAGATGAAATTCTAGAAGCGTGGACGGTTGCTTATTACCAGCTGGCAGACATCATGATAAACCTTGAAAAAGAGCGTTACGCTGAAAATTTATCTAAAAACGGAGGATGGAATGGCTGGCGAGAATTTATTATAAAAAAAATCGAACAGGAATCATCAGAGATTAAATCATTCTACCTCTATCCGAAGGACGGAAAAGAAATAGCCGATTTTCATCCTGGCCAGTTCATAAGTGTCCAAGTTTTTATCAAGGAACTAAATCTGCTTCAGCCAAGACAATACAGTTTGTCAAGCTCTTATAATAGAGAATACTATAGAATTTCTGTTAAAAAAGAAACTGGCATGAATTCAAATCCGTCAGGCAGAGTATCCAATGCCCTGCATTCCAAGTCCGAAGGAGATATTATTTCAATTTCTGCTCCTGCCGGTCTTTTCCACTTAGAAAAAGATTCAAAGGACCCATTGGTACTTATAAGCGGAGGTGTTGGACTTACTCCAATGTTAAGTATGCTGGAAACGAACATAAATTCTCTACAGAATAAAAAAACAGTCTGGATCCATGGATGCAGAAATGAAACTGTACATGCTTTTAAAAAACAGATTGAGCATTTTAACCAAAATTCAGAATGGCTCGAAACTTATACCTTTTATGAAACAATTGAAAATGATACAGACCTGCCATCAAATACTTCACTAGGACGAGTAGATCTTGAAAAATGCCGTAACTCAATTAAGCTCAGCGGAGCAAGATTTTTTATCTGCGGTCCAGAAATTTTTATCAGAACACAATATCAGAGCCTGCTCAATTTAAATATAAGTGAAGAAAATATTTTTTACGAAGAATTTGGTCCTCAACTGATAAATTTAAATTAAGATGCAAGTAAAAGAAGTCATCATAAAGAAATCATTTAGAAAAATTTTAAAAAATTTGATAACTACCTTCTTTATAACCCTAACATTAGCATATACAAATTATGGTGAAAGCAACAATTTTATATTCCTCTGGATGCGGTCTTGGGTGATTGCAGCTCTGATTTCAAATTTATTTTCCATTTTTATTTTTTCAAATAAAAATTAACAGCTAGGCCTTCATTTATGAAGGCTTTTGCTTTATATTCAGTACATAAGGATCATTTAATGAAGCATTTAAAATATGTAAATAGTAGAAGAGATAAGATAAGTATTCTAAGAACTTCTACTTTTAATAAATTAAAGACTCTAATTTGTCTTAACTAGTTTAGTCCAGGCACAAATTATAACAAGCAACATGGAAATCCAATTCTTTGCTGTTGCATTTGAATTCGTATATTCGGCCTTTATTTTGAAAAAAGAGAATGATTGCAAAATTGAATGAAAAAAAATCCTATCCATGGATTGTTGTTGCCCTATTATGGTTTGTTGCTTTATTGAATTATTTAGACCGACAAATGCTCTCCACTATGAAATCAGCGATGATGGATGACATTCCTGAACTGGCTAAAGCTGAAAATTTCGGTCTTTTGATGGCTATTTTCCTTTGGATATATGCGCTCATGAGTCCTGTTTCAGGAATTATAGCGGATCGGTTTAACAGAAAGAGAATAATTATAGGAAGTCTTTTTATCTGGTCAGGTGTGACTATGGCGATGGGTTATGCCACGACATTCAATCAGATTTATATTTTGCGTGGCATTATGGGTTTTAGCGAAGCCTTTTATATTCCAGCTGCACTATCCTTGATTGCAGATTACCATCAGGAAAAAACACGCTCTTTTGCAATCGCGATTCATACTACCGGAATTTATTTAGGACAGGCACTGGGTGGTTTTGGAGCCACTATTTCGAAGCATTTTTCTTGGCATTTCAGCTTTCACTCTGTAGGTTTACTCGGTGTGCTTTATAGTATAGTACTGCTGTTTTTTTTACAGGAAAAGAAAGTCTACTTTTTTGATCCTTCAAAAAAATCATCTGTCAATTATGAATTCAGGCAAATGTTTAAAGGATTGGGAATATTATTTGGAAATATCTCCTTTTGGGTTTTACTCTTTTATTTCGCTGCACCAAGTTTACCAGGCTGGGCCGCCAAAAACTGGTTGCCCACCTTATTTACCGAAACTTTACATTTAGACATGTCTTTAGCGGGACCAATGGCAACCGTCACCATTTCCATGTCTTCTTTTTTTGGCGTTTTAATTGGTGGTGCCATTTCAGACAGATGGGTGATGAAACATCTTAAAGGACGAATTTACACCAGCGTTATTGGATTATTTCTTACCATCCCGGCATTATTTTTATTTGGTTACTGCTTTAATATAGAGGCTATTATTTTTGGGGCTATACTTTTTGGACTTGGATTTGGAATATACGACACGAACAATATGCCGATTCTTTGTCAGTTTGTTGCACCTCGCTACAGGGCTACTGGATATGGAATTATGAATTTTGTAGGTATTTCGGCTGGAGCCGTTATCACTGAGTTTTTAGGAAAAGCAGCTGATAATGGAGGAATGAGAAACGTTTTTATAATGCTCCTATTTGTTGTTGTCACTGCCATCGTTTTACAGCTGGTGACCTTGCATCCAAAAACTATAGATATGACTGAGGAAAAAGATTCTACAGGCCATGATGAACATTAAAAATGCTAAAAATTTCGTCACTTTAATTGAGTTCAAAAGATTGGCATTAATTTTTTAAACCAATAAAACATCATAAATTCCGCTATCGTCAAAAATAAACTATTCGAACAGGATATTTTATTGCATATTTTGCCGATAACGGAATTTTATTATCAGAGAGGACTTACGCCACTATTTTCTTCGAATAAAATAAAGAGACGCTCCTAACAGGTAAAACATGATCTAAAAAAGAAAACCAAACCCTTTTCCTGATTTTGAAGAAAACCCATCTTCAAACTTTTTAATTTCATTTAAAAGATATTCTTCATATTGCTTTTTCATAAACTCTCGAAAAATCCCAATATCCTCTTTTTCTCTTGTATCAATCAGAGCCTGAATATATTCTTGCTTATCTTCGCTATTAACAATGGCAAGTGGAACATCATAAAATGCCTGGATATAATTCATCAGCAATCTTGAAGTTCTGCCATTTCCATCATAAAACGGATGAATACTAACAAGATTAAAATGAGCATCAAACGATAAATTTAATTTTTCATCGACTGATAAATTTGTTTTCATTTTTTCATTAATAAATCCAATCAGATCATTAGTCAATCTTTCCACTTTATCATAATTAGGAAAATAGGAAACTCCAGCAGTTACGTTTCCTTTTCTAAACATTCCTTTGCTAGCATCCACCTCTCCAAAAACAGTATTGTAAAGGCCTCCCGTATTTTTCATTACATAAGAATTAATTTCTTTAATCAATTCTATTGTTATTGGCGTTTTATTTCTTGCTTTCTCAATGATAAAATGTAGTGCATTAAAGTGATCTGTAACCATAAATGTATCATTCACTGGTTTTCCTTTAGGTGTTAAACCGTTATCTAAGAGAATTTGAGTTTCTAATTCAGTTAACGTTGATCCTTCAATTTTTGTAGAATGATGGCTAATAGAAATCAAATTAAATTTCTCATAATGCAATACATCGGCAATTCCTAAACTTTTATATTTTGATATAAGAGATTCCATTGATTTGTGGTATTAGAAAAGTTTATATAAAAATACAATTCTAAATCAATTAAATCGAAAACTCCTTAAAAATCATCGGTAAAATGAGCAGATTGTACAAAACAAAAAAGCCACTCAAATTGAGTGGCTTTTGTTGTGATCCCAGAAGGATTCGAACCTTCGACCTACGCATTAGAAGTGCGTTGCTCTATCCAGCTGAGCTATGGAACCATTTGTTTTAAAACTTTATGGCAAAGTTTCTGTCGGGGTGGCAGGATTCGAACCTGCGGCCTCCTGCTCCCAAAGCAGGCGCGATAACCGGGCTACGCTACACCCCGAGGCAAAATTTAAGCGGAGAGACAGGGACTCGAACCCTGGCGACGGTTACCCGTCGACAGATTAGCAATCTGCTCCATTACCGCTCTGGCACCTCTCCTTGCTCAAGGAATTGCTTCCGTTTTGCGAGTGCAAATGTATAACAACATTCCATTTCTCACAAGCTTTTTTTTGAGTTTTTTTAGTTTTTTTTCATCTTTTTTCAAAACCACTTCACAATCAAACGAATAGAATTAACAAAAATTTCACCTTAAATTTAAAATTCACCCGATTCAATACAAAATTTGAATTTATTCAAATAAACAGTAAATTTGCTAGATAACTATTATTAAACAGAACATGAACAAAAGAGTTGTTATCGTTTCTGCCGTTAGAACACCTATCGGAAGTTTCATGGGCGGGTTATCTACTGTACCTGCACCAAAATTAGGCGCTGCTGCCATAAAAGGAGCGCTTTCAAAAATCAATCTTGACCCAAAACTTGTTGATGAAGTTTTTATGGGCAATGTAATTCAGGCGGGTGTTGGACAAGCTCCAGCGCGTCAGGCAGCACTGTTTGCCGGTTTGTCTGAAGAAGTTGCTGCTACAACTGTAAACAAAGTTTGTGCTTCTGGAATGAAAGCTGTAATGTTCGCCGCTCAGGCAATTGCGTGCGGAGATGCTGAAATTGTAGTTGCAGGCGGAATGGAAAGCATGAGTTTGATTCCACACTATGTGCAAATGCGTGCTGGAAACAAATTTGGTCCAGCTACAATGTTGGACGGTATGCAGAAAGATGGTTTGACAGATGCTTACGATAACAACGCAATGGGAGTTTGCGCTGATTTATGTGCAACTGAATACAACATTAGTCGTGAAGAACAAGATGCTTTCGCAATTCAATCTTACGAAAGAAGTGCAAAAGCTTGGGACGCTGGAAAGTTCGATAACGAAGTGGTTCCTGTTGAAGTTCCTCAAAGACGTGGTGAACCAGTTATCTTCTCAAAAGACGAAGAATATACTAATGTAAAATTAGATAAAATTCCTTCTTTAGCACCAGTTTTCACTAAAGACGGAACTGTTACTGCTGCTAACGCTTCTACAATCAACGACGGAGCTGCGGCTTTAGTTTTGATGTCTGAAGAAAAAGCAAACGCTTTAGGATTAAAACCTTTAGCGTACATAAAAGGCTATGCAGACGCTGCGCAAGAACCAAAATGGTTTACTACAAGTCCAGCAAAAGCGTTACCGAAAGCTTTAGACAAAGCTGGAATTTCAATTTCAGATGTGGATTATTTCGAATTCAACGAAGCATTTTCTGTTGTTGGATTAGCCAATGCAAAAATCTTAAATCTAGATAACGATAAAGTAAACGTAAACGGCGGTGCTGTTTCTCTTGGACATCCTCTTGGAGCTTCTGGAGCGCGTATCATCGTAACTTTGCTAAACGTTTTAGAACAAAACAATGCAAAAACTGGAGCTGCTGCAATCTGCAACGGTGGCGGTGGAGCATCGGCAATTGTTATCGAAAGAGCTTAAAACAATATCAATAAAAATCAGGAGTTATCAATAAATGACTCCTGATTTTCAACTTATAAATTTCCATACATGTTCGGAATCTGCAATCTTGCCATAGTACCCGTTCGAGCTGAAGCTAGTGACAGAAGTGAAATCGTAACACAGCTTTTGTTTGGCGAACACATCGAAATTTTAGAACGCCAAAATCAGTGGGCTAAAATTCGGATTCAGTTTGACGACTACGAAGGCTGGGTCGATTCTAAGCAATATCAGGTAATTTCTAAAGAGCAGTTTGATCAGTTGAGCAAAGAGGCCATAATCTTAAATGCCGACTTAATTGATTACATCACAGCTCCAAATAATCTTTTGCTTCCAATTCCGTTGGGGGCTTCGTTATCTTTTCTAAACAATAACGAAATCAACACTTCTAATTTTGATTTTGAAGGAACTAAAACCAGTGGCATAAAACCTAAAAGTGCGCTTATTAAAACTGCTTTTATGTATTTGAATGCTCCGTATTTGTGGGGCGGAAAAACGCCTTTCGGAATTGATTGTTCTGGTTTTACTCAAATGGTTTACAAATTAAACGGCTATAAAATTCATAGAGACGCATCACAACAAGCACTTGAAGGCGAACCGTTAAGTTTTATCGAAGAATGCGAACCAGGCGATTTAGCTTTTTTTGATAATGCCGAAGGAAACATCATTCACGTCGGGATCATTATGGAAAACAATTACATTATCCATGCAAGCGGTAAAGTTCGTATTGACCGTTTGGATCATTCTGGCATTTATAATCCTGAACTGAATAAACACACACATAATCTACGCGTAATTAAGAAAATCATCTAGTTTAAACTCCTCAAAAAAGCAGCAATGACAAAAATTGAATTATCCAAAAACGGCTTTCAGATTAACAGCATAAACATCGAATTCCCAATTGATATAACAGTTTTAAAACAAGCTTTAGGAGATTCTAGACACATTCAAAAAAAGCATAATCACGTTTATACTTGGGACGATCAAGGCATTATGGCTTTTTCTAAAGAAGGAGAAAAAGCAGAAAGTCTTGCTATTGAGTTTGAAGTTAGAGAATATGATTATTGTGCAAAAAACATCTTTAGCGGCCAATTTATTTTCGACGGACAACAATTATTTGACTACTACGAAAACAATAAAAATCAACTTGTCAAACTTTTTAAAGGCGACAGAAGCGGTGCTTTTATCCTAAATGGAATCAGCGTTTGGTTTGATAAAGAAGACGGAAAAATCACAAGTTTAAGTATTTCTGCTCGCGAAGAAGAAGAAGAAAAAATCCAAAAGGAAAAAGTACCTCTTGATCAAGAATTCAAAGCATTTGAACCTTTATGGCAGGAATGGATTGCAGAAATCAATAAAATTGTCTCTACAAACAACGACTACTACAATCTTACAGAAGGGATTTCAGAAGAAGACATAAAAAATCATTCCATTATAGAAGACGAAATAACCATCCCTCCTGCTCTATTAAATTTTTATAAAGTTCAAAATGTCGATTACGATGCCGTAACTGCAGTTTTTCAATTTGGAGTAAACAATTGGAGTTATGATTTGATTCCGTTTGAAGATATTCAAGAAGAATGGAATTCGATACAAGATTTACAATTTGACGAAGATGATTTGCCAGACCAAGAAATAGACTTCGAAAAAATCAATACAGACAATTACGCCAATCCAAAATGGATCCCGTTTGCTACAGGAAGAAACGGCGATTATCTAGTTTTTGATACCGATCCCGCCTCAAAAGGAAAATTCGGTCAGATTATCGAACTTCAAAACGAATCTTGGTCGAGAGATATTGTTGCAGAATCTCTAGAAGAATTAATTCAAAACGAAATCAACAATCTAAAAACGGGCAAAACCGAGCATTTTGATTTTATTATTGGGAAAGAAAGCTAAAGTACGGTGATAACACAGATTCACTTCGTAAAAACGCGGATTTGAACTGATTTTTTATTTTTTTTCTCCCGCAGATTTAGCAGATTGTGCGGATTTATTCTAAAAAGAAATCTGTTTAATCTGCTAAATCTGCGAGAAGAAAATTAATAAGCTCAAAAGAGAAATCATTTTAATTCTTTTAATCTGTGGCAAAATAAAAATTAGTGGAAATTCGAGTAATTCGTGGCAAAAAAAATCCGTGCAAATTAGTGCAATTCGTATTTAAGCACTCAATCGAATCGTCTTTCTAAATTCAGATGGACTATACCCCTTTTGTTTTCTAAAGAATTTATTAAAATGGCTTTCATCCGTAAAACCAAATTCATACGCAATTTCATTAATGCGCTTATCACTGAATTGCAGTCGATGTTCAATGAGTTTCGTTTTATAATTGCTGATATATTGTTGCATAGTTTCGCTCGCATGTTTCTTAAAATAACGTCCTAGATACGTATTCGAAATTCCGAAATAATCACTTATCGATTCCGCTTTAATCTTTTCAGGATAGTAAATATTATTCTGAATGTATTGCAAAATATCCATCGCTTTAGCTTCCGTACTAATAGAAACCTGCTCCGGAAGATATTTCGCAATATTTCGCGCCACAATAATAATCAGCGTATTCACCAGCTGCTGAATCAATTCCTGATTGTAGACATCTTTATCCTGATGTTCGCGGCAAATCGCTTCAATCATCACTTTTACCAGACATTTATCTGGATCATTTTTCAAGATACAACCCGGCTGATGATTCGCATTTTGAAGAATATATTCCAATCGCTGAATATTTTCATTCTGCAGACTCGAGTTTTTCAAATAAATATCATTGAATCGTAAAAAGAAAAATTTCGTTTTCATTTCAATCGTAAAATTATGGCAATCCTCAGGCGTCAATAAAAATAAATGACCGGGATCATATGTAAAAATATTTTTATTGATACACTGAGAACCAGTGCCTTCCAAAATATAAACCAGCTCAAAAAAATTATGACGATCTCCCACATCTGGATATTCATCTAGCGTCTCAAACGAAACCGTAAAAGGCTCATATAAATTTTCTTTTTTCATGTCGAAATTATTTGAAGATGCAAATATACCTAAAAAAGACAAATATATACCAAATACAACTCGTAAAAACAGTATAATTTTGCCTTATCAATTTTAAACAGAAAAAATCACAATCATGGAATATAGAAAATTAGGCAACTCAGATCTAGAATTATCAGCAATCACATACGGCGCATTTGCCATTGGCGGAACCATGTGGGGCGGAACCGAAAAGAAAGATTCAATCGACTCGATTCACGCTTCAATAGATAATGGCGTTACTACAATTGACACCGCTCCTTTTTACGGATTTGGTTTAAGCGAAGAAATGATTGGCGAGGCTGTTAAAAGCGTTGATCGTTCTAAAGTGCAATTATTGACAAAATTCGGTTTGGTTTGGGACGGAAGCAACAACGGAAAAGGAGATTTCTTTTTCGATGCTGACGACAACGGTAAAAAAGTGCCGATTTACAAATATTCATCCAAAGAAAACGTAATCAAAGAAATCGAAGACAGCTTAAAACGCCTTCAAACCGATTATATCGATTTATTGCAAATTCACTGGCCAGACGTTACAACACCAATTTCTGAAACTATGGAAGCGGTTGAAAAACTAATTCAGCAAGGAAAAATCAAAGCTTTTGGAGTAAGCAATTACAATATCGATCAAATTAAAGAAGCTCAAAAAACAGTTCAAATTGCGTCAAATCAAGTAGCTTACAGCATGCTAAACCGTTCAATCGAAGCAGATTTAATTCCGTTTACAGTTTCAGAAAACATCGGAATCATTGCTTACAGCCCAATGGAAAGAGGTTTATTGACCGGGAAATATTTCACCGACAGCAAACTAAAAGAAAACGATCACAGAAACGGTTATTTCGGAAAATTCGATTTACAACAAGTAAAAACTTTAATCGAAGAATTAAGTTCTTTAGCAAACGACAAACACATTTCGATTTCTCAATTAGTACTTCGCTGGACGACTTTACAAAAAGGAATTTCAATTGTTTTAGCCGGAGCTAGAAACGCAGAACAAGCCATTTCAAACGCAAAAGCTATGGATTTTGATCTTTCTGCTTCAGAATTAGATTTCATCAATCAGGCAATTTCTAAAGTTAAATAATACTTTATACATAATATTTTAAACACATAGAAACATAGTTTTGCTTTGCGCTTAAGGCGTTTCACTTGCATCAATTCATCCCGAAGCTTCGGGACCATGTGTTAGAAACTAGTTTCTTTCCACTTCCTTTTCCAGAAAGAAAAAAAACTATGTTCCTATGTGTTTAAAAAAAATCTCAAACATTAAAATAATTTGGGTGTGTCCCGCAGAAAAAGCGGGTCGGGCTTTCGGCTATATCTTTTGTTCCATTTCATTTCACAAAAGGATACCGCCTCTATCCCTCACACATCCGTTTTCAAAAGAAGTAACAGTTAAAAATGAAAAAGATATTTATAATAAACGGCGGGCAGAAATTTGCTCATTCAGGAGGACAATTCAATAAAACCGTTCAGGATTGGACAATTGAATTCCTTTCAAAAAACAACAATTACGAAATAAAAACAACTCATATTGAAGACGAAATCGATCTTCAAGCAGAAGTAGAAAAATTCGTTTGGGCAGATTTAATCATTTATCATACACCAGTTTGGTGGTTCCAGATTCCGAATCTTTTCAAAAAATATATTGACGATGTTTTCACACAAGGCCATAACAACGGAATCTACAAAAGCGACGGAAGAAGCCGCGTAAATCCAGATATCAATTACGGAACCGGCGGGCTTTTACACGGACGCAAATACATGCTAACCACAAGCTGGAATGCACCTGCAACTGCTTTTACGCTCCCAGGTGAATTCTTTGAAGAAACTTCTGTTGACGACGGCGTAATGTTTGGTTTTCACAAAATGAACAAATTCACCGGAATGGAACGCATAAACGGATTTCATTTTCATGATGTTGAAAAAGGCGCTACACCAGAAAATATCGTTATCTTTAAGGAGAATTATACCAAACATCTAGAAGAAACCTTTAAAAACTTATAATTATGATTTCAATTACTGCCATCTTAAAAAGCAAACCTGAGAACTTAATTGAAGTTCAAAATCTGTTAAACCATCTGGTTACCGAAACCAGAAAAGAAGTCGCTTGTATTCGTTACGATTTGCATACTTCCGAAAATGTTTTTATTCTTTGGGAAGAATGGAAAGATCAGCCTGGCTTAGATTTACATAACGAACAATCCTATTTAAAGGAATTCATTCAAAAAACAGAAAACTTAGTTTCAAGCCCAATTCAGGTTTATAAAACTGTTCAGATTTTATAAGTTTTTCCGCCACGAATTCACGAATTTTTTTTTTTTTTAATCTATGCGCAAAGCATTTAAAATAATTCGTGAATTCGTGGCGAATAAAAAGCTAACTTACCTACGAAACAGAACTTTATCAATTATGAGCAACTACCACCTTGCCGAAATTAATATTGCCAAAATGAAAGGCGTTGACATCAACGACCCAATCATGAAAGAATTTGTAGACAACTTAGATACCGTAAACACCTTAGCCGAGCAAAGCGAAGGTTTTGTATGGCGATTAAAAGACCACGACAACAATTATAATGCAACAAGTTTTAATCCTTATAATGACGAGCAGATTATCATTAATGTCTCGGTTTGGGAAAACATCGAAACTCTAGAGCATTATATGTACAAAACCTTTCACAGCGAATTTCTCAAACGTAGAAAAGAATGGTTTCAAAAATTCGGAAAAGCACACACCGCCATGTGGTGGATTCCAAAAGGACAAATTCCAACTATGGAAGAAGCGGTTGAAAAATTAGACTATTTACAGAAAAACGGTCCATCAGAATTGGTTTTCGACTTAAGAACCAAATTTCCAATGCCTGTTAATGCTTAGATTTTTTTTATAGCCACGAATTTCACGAATTGCACTAATTTTTTTGCCACAGGTTAAAAAGGATTAAAATGATTTTTTTTAATCTGTGCTAATCTGTGTAATCTGTGGCAGAAAAATAGCCAAAGTTTATCAAATAAGATTAGTGAAATTCGTGTAATTCGTGGCTAAAAACTCTTTATTTAATTCCGCCAAAAGCACCAAAGCACATATTTTTGTGTAAAATTTCGACTTTAGAAAAACCCACTTTTTTGATCAAATCCAATTGGTAATTCATTGATCTTGGAGAATCTTCTTTTTCGATATAATCCAAAACTTTCTGGCGAGATTCAGCGCCGCCGATTCCTTCTAAATAATCGCCATAACGCTGCCAAGTATATTCATTCAATAAATCGGTGTCTTGCGTAATCAAATCCGAAATCATTAAGCAACCTCCGGGTTTCAATAATTTAAATAACTTAACAAAAGTGGTTTCCCAATCATTATCATCTCTCAAATGATGCAAAACCGCTCCTGCCAAGATAAAATCAAAATGATTTTCTGGTAAATCAACTTCTCTAATATCACCTTGCTTCACTTCTACCCTTCCTGAAGTTTCAGCAGAAACTCTTTCTAAAGCTTTATCCAACATCGGCTTACTTAAATCTACCAAAACACAATTCAAATTCGGGACTTTCGAAAGCATTTTTAAAGTATAATTCCCAGCTCCACAGCCAATATCCAAAACATTTTCAGCATTTGGAACAATTCTTTTGCAGGCTTCCGTTATTAATTCTAAAGAAATTGTCGCATCAATTGTAGCAACTTGACCTGTTTCTAAATTTGCAAAACGTTCGACATCATTGTCAAAACGTTCTCTGATTTCTTCAATAGTTGATTTTTTCATATGATTTGTTTTTAATATTTGCCACAGATTAAAAAATTAAAAAGATTAAAAATCTGTGTAAAATCTCTGTAATCTGTGGCTAAAATTTTTTCTCCCGCAGTCCCGATAGCTATCGGGAGCAGATCAGGCGAATCTTTGTGCTATTATAGATTGGAAATTGTAGTTAAAATGATTTTATCAAAAACTAATAATCTGCTCAATCTGCGGGAGAATTATTTTTTTTATCAAAACTAAAAATTCAATATATACTTTAAAAATACTATTTTTATCAATTAATAATACTTTTAAAGTATCATGGAATTACGTCATCTAAAATATTTTCTGGCTGTTGCCGAAGAACTGAACTTTACCAAAGCATCAGAAAAACTCTTTATTTCACAGCCACCATTAAGCCGTCAAATAGCCGAATTGGAAGACGAGCTTCAGGCAAAGCTTTTCATCAGAAACAATAAAAAAGTAGAACTCACCGAAGCTGGAAAATATTTCGAAAAAGAGTTAAAAGAGATTTTTCAAAACTTAGAGCGCATTTCAGTAAAAACCAAAAAAATTGCAGAAAACGTTTCGGGCGAATTTAGAATCGCTTATATCAGTTCGATTTATTCGTCTGTAATTTCAGATTTGATAAAACATTTGAAAGCACAATTCCCATACGTAAATTTTAAGCTTTTCGAAATCTCAACCACCAAACAAATCGATGCTTTAGAACAAGGAAAAATCGAAATGGGAATTATTCGATCGCCCATTCATTCACCTAAAATAAAAGCGCATTTATGGTTTAAGGATGGATTTTCATTGGTTTACAATAAAAATTCTGTTTCAATAAAATCAGAAAATGAGATTTTAAAACTGAAAGACGAAACTTTTGTTTTCTTCAATAAAGATTATGCTCCGCATTATCATGAAGTTTTACTAGAACTTTGTGCGTTTTATGGCTTTTCGCCGAAAATCATTCACGAAGCGAATAATATTAATTCGATCGTACAATTGGTTAAAAACGGTTTAGGAATTTCGATTGTTCCGTCAAACATTGCCAAAAATAATCATGACTCAGAGATTGGATTTATTGAATTGAAAAAGGTCAATTTATTTACGAATGTTTCCCTAATAACTTCAAAAGACGATCATTCTGAAATTACGCAATCAGCGGTTGAGTTTTTATTGCCGCAAAGGCGTTAAGGCTCAAAGTTTTTATTATTTAATCTCTCAAAGTCGCAGAAGCGCAAAGTTTGTTTAGCAAAGTAACCATTTAGTCTGTCATCCTGAGGAACGAAGGATCCCCTTAAGTAGCTCCGCACCGAAACCCAATCTTTGTCGAGTTTCTTGTGGAGATCCTTCATTCCTCAGGATGACAAAAATGAGAATAAACTTTGCGTTTCTGCGACTTTGAGAGATTAAACAAAACTTTGTGCCTTTGCGTCTTCGTGGCAAAAAAAATAGCTATAACAAAAAATCGTTACAATTTAGTACAGAAATCCATATTATAAAAACAGAACTTTTAAATACCTTAGCAAACTATAATTCTACAATAATACAATTTAATAAAAAATGGCTGAGCAATCTTCAATTCAGTGTCCAAACTGCGGAACTCCTATCGATGTCAATGATGTTTTAAAACATCAGTTGGAAGACAGCATCCGTAAAGAATTCCAACAAAAAGCTAATGTTCAAAACAAGGAATTAGAGTTTAAAAACGAACAATTGGAAAAAGCTAAATTGGAGTTTGAAGCGAAGAAAAAACAGGAAAACGAACTTTTTGCTGAACGTTTGGAACGCGAGAAAAAAACAGCTGAAAAAGAAATTGGCGAAAAACTAAAAGCCAAACTTGAAGAAGAAAACAAAGACCGTTTGCTTTTGATGGAAAAAGAGCTCTCTGAAAAATCGGAAAAAATCAGAGAATTGAATAAAATGGAAGGTGAAATAGCGAAATTACAACGCGAAAAACTGGAAATGAAAGAAGCGATTCAAGCCGAAGCTGAAAAGCAATTAAATGCGCAATTGGCTTTGGAACGCGAAAAAATTAGAAAGCAGGAAGACGATAAAAACGAACTGAAATTCAAAGAACTTCAGAAACAGCTTGAAGAACAAAAAAAGCTGACCGAAGAAATGAAACGCAAGCAAGAACAAGGTTCGATGCAATTGCAAGGCGAAGTAATGGAATTGGCAATTGAAGAATGGCTGGCAAACAACTTCCCGCTTGACAGTATTGACGAAGTTAAAAAAGGTGCAAATGGTGCCGATTGCCTTCAAATCGTAAATACCCGCGAACATCAAAATTGCGGTTCAATTTATTACGAAAGCAAAAGAACAAAAGCCTTTCAGCCTTCGTGGATTGAGAAATTTAAAAATGATATTCGAACCAAAAGAGCCAATATCGGAGTTTTAGTTACCGAAGTCATGCCCTCTGGAATGGATCGAATGGGAATGCGCGACGGAATATGGATTTGTACTTATGAAGAATTTAAGGGCTTGAGCGCTGTTTTACGTCAATCACTTATTCAAATTAATCAGGCGGTTCAGGCGCAGGAAAACAAAGGCGATAAAATGTCGATGCTGTATGATTTCTTGACCAGCAACGAATTCCGTTTGCAGATTGAAGGAATCGTAGAAGGTTTCACGCAAATGCAAAGCGATCTTGATTCTGAAAAAAGAGCGATGCAACGAATCTGGAAACAGCGTGAAAAACAAATCGAAAAAGTAGTTCATAATACTCTAGGAATGTACGGTTCGATTCGCGGTATTGCCGGAAATGCGGTTCAAAGCGTAAAAGCTTTAGAATTGGATTTTGTTGAAGGCGACGAAGAAGAAAACGAAGAACCTAAGGAGCTGTTTGAATAAAATTCCTCATTTTTTACATTTCCCTTAGTTGAAATACAGACTAATTGTACGTCTGCAATTCCAGCATAGCTGAAGGTTTCAACCTTGGGTGCGCATTGCAAATCATGCTACGTTTACGTTATGTACCCAAGGTTGAAACCTTGGGCTATGTTTTTGATCTTAGTTAAACCATACTTTATGGAAATACTACGCGAAGATTTCTCCTTCGTCGAAATGACAAAAAATGAAAAAATATCTGCTCAATCTGCAAAATCTGCGGGAAACAAATCACAATCAATCCACTTTCTTAAAAACAGCCAATTTCCCAGAAGGATTTGACAAAGTCAATTGATTATTACCAACAGAATACGTTGTTGTACTTTGCAAAGCTTTCAAAAACTCCCCTTCTTTATTACCTTGAGGACAAGCCATTAAAGTCGAAACAACTTTAGTAAATCGCAATAAATCCTTTTCATAGAAAATTTGTCCTGTAATTGAATTACAGCCACCATATCCCATGAATCTATTTTCTGACGAGTTAATTTCAACTCTCGGCATTTCTTTTTGAAAATCAGTAGCAAAAACTTTATAACCATTCAATTCTTCCAAAACCCAAATATCATGCAAACGATAATCGGTAAGATATTTTCCGCAACCACTAAGTTTCTTCGTTTCTAATTCTGAATTATTCTTAATTTCAACTTTTACACTATAAGGAGAAATCGTGCCAGACATCGAGTCTTGACAATCCACCTGCTGAATTGTAATCGTTGCCGAAGTGCTTTCATTACTTACTTTATACATTTTTACATTAGCATCCATTGCCCTAATTGCATCAACAGCAGGAAAAGTTATTTTTTCTTTACCAGGTATTAACGACGTAAAAACAATTTCCTCATTCCCTATTTTGATTCCCCAAAAAGGTTCATTTCCAGTTCCTTTAAAATAATATTTTAAATCTTCTTCTGTAGAAATTGTTGAAGTGGTTCCGGCAGCTTCTTTATTTGCTGTCGTTTTACAGCCTATCATTAAAAATGAAAACAACAATATTGAAAGTATTTTTTTCATGAGATCTCAGTTTAAAAATGTTCCTTTTTTCAAAACACCTATAAAATTCCTATGAATTTACGACATTTTTTTGAAATGCTTATTTAGAATGTTTTCAAATTTAAAAAAACTAAGTAACTGCAAAATCACTCAAAACCCGCACTACGTAAAAGATTAAGTCAAAATACGTAGTAACCAAAACATATATTGTACTTAAAAAATAAAATATTTACGTATTTTTATAAGTACAAATACTTATATTTGCGTAGTAATACTTAATTAAAGAAATCATGATTAGAGTAATAGTAGTTGGAAACGGCATGGTTGGTTATAAATTTTGCGAAAAGTTTGTTGCAAAATCAGGACAAGAAAAGTATCAAGTGACAGTATTTGGAGAAGAACCAAGACGCGCTTACGATCGCGTTCACTTAAGCGAATACTTTGGAGGAAAAACAGCTGATGATTTATCACTATCAACAACTGAATGGTACTTAGAAAATAATATTACTCTCAATACATCTGAATTAATTACAGATATTAATCGCGATGCAAAAACAATTCATACGCATCTAGGAAAAACACATACGTACGACTACTTAGTTTTAGCAACAGGTTCTTCTGCTTTTGTACCGCCAATTGATGGTGTAGAAAAAGAAGGTGTCTTTGTATACAGAACCATCGAAGATCTGGATGCAATTATGGCTTACGCCAAAAAGATAAAACAAAAAGGCGCTACAGAAGCGGCAGTTTTAGGAGGCGGCCTATTGGGTTTAGAAGCAGCAAAAGCAGTTAGAGATTTAGGTTTAAATCCGCATGTGGTGGAATTTGCTCCGCGTTTGATGCCAAGACAATTGGATCAAGGCGCAAGTGATATGCTTCAGTCTAAGATCGAAGAATTAAACATCGGAATTCATCTGAATAAAGCCACTCAATATATCGACGGGAAAGAATGCATAACTGGAATGATGTTCGCTAACGACGAATTGTTAAAAGTCGATATGCTAGTAATTTCTGCTGGAATTAAACCTCGCGACGAACTAGCAAGAGTTTCAGGATTGGAAGTTGGCGTAAGAGGCGGAATTGTGGTAAACAATCAAATGCAGACATCAGATCCTTCTATTTTTGCTATTGGTGAAGCTGCACTTTACAACCATAACATTTACGGACTGGTTGCTCCAGGTTATGAAATGGCCGATGTGGCAGCTGAGCAAATCTTAAATGGCGACAAAACCATGAGAGAAACCATCGATATGTCGACACAATTAAAATTAATTGGTGTCGAAGTAGCCAGTTTTGGTGATCCTTTCATTGAAAATAATGAGGTTACGGCTATCATTTATGAAAATAAATTAAGTGGTGTTTACAAAAGAATCAACGTTACCAAAGATTCTAAAAAATTGTTGGGCGGAATTTTAGTCGGAGATTCTAGCGATTACAATTCACTTTTCCAGATTTATATCAACGAAATGGCATTGCCTAAAAATCCAGAAGATTTGATTTTAGGTTCACGCGACGGTTCTGAAGGTTCTTCAATGGGAAGCGTAATGGACTTGCCAGATACAGCTGTAATCTGTTCTTGCGAAAATGTAACGAAAGGCTCAATTTGCTGTAAAATTTTAGACGAAAGCTGTGCCACTTTTTCAGATGTTGTAAAAGCTACAAAAGCAACTTCAGGATGTGGAGGCTGTAAACCAATGGTTTCAGACTTGGTGAAAGCAGCTCAAAAATCTTTAGGAAAAGAAGTAAAAGAAGTTATTTGCGAGCATTTCAGCTATACACGTCAGGAATTATTCGATTTGGTTAAAATCAACAAATACGAGAATTTCTACGATGTTCTAGATCATCACGGAAAAGGCGATGGTTGCGAAATCTGCAAACCGGTTGTTGCTTCGATTTTCTCTAGCATTTACAACGACACTGCAAACAAACACGTTACAACTCAAGATACAAACGATAGATTTTTAGCTAACATTCAACGTAACGGAACTTATTCTGTTGTTCCGAGAGTAGCCGGTGGTGAAATTACAGCTGAAAAACTAATCGTAATTGGCGAAGTGGCAAAACAATTCGATTTATATACTAAAATCACTGGGGCACAACGTGTCGATTTATTCGGAGCGCATTTAAGTGACTTGCCAAAAATCTGGAAAATATTAATCGAAAATGGTTTTGAAAGCGGTCACGCTTACGGAAAATCACTTCGTGCCGTAAAAAGCTGTGTTGGAAACGCCTGGTGTCGTTACGGAATGGACGACAGCGCCGGATTTGCAATCGAACTAGAAAACCGCTACAAAGGAATCCGTTCTCCTCATAAACTAAAAGGTGGTGTTTCTGCCTGCATTCGCGAATGCGCAGAAGCACGCGGAAAAGATTTCGGACTAATCGCTGTTGAAGGCGGGTGGAATTTATACATCTGCGGAAATGGCGGTGCAAACCCAAAACACGCCGTTTTATTGGCCGAGAAAATCGACAAAGAAACTGTAATTAAATATATGGACCGTTTCTTAATGTATTACATCCGCACGGCTGGCCCGCTGATTCGTACCTCAACTTGGTTAGAAAAACTAGACGGCGGTTTAGAGTATTTAAAACAAGTAGTTATCGAAGACAGTTTAGGAATCTGTGAAACATTAGAAGCTGAAATGGAGACTTTGGTAAATACTTTCGAATGCGAGTGGAAACAAGTATTAGAAAAACCAAGATTATTGAAACGTTTCAATCATTTTGTGAACTCAGACGAAAAAGACGACAACATTGCTTTTGTTCCATTAAGAGATCAAAAGGCGCCAAAAGCTTGGTCATAATAAAATAATAACAACAAAGAGACATAGATTTTGCGAACCCAAAAAGACATTTCACTTTCCATTTAAATGATTTTCTTTTGACAATTCTTTTTTCAAACTAGTTAAATCTATGTCTATGTGTTTAAAAAATCAGCTCCAAAAAAAAGAAAAAAAAACTTTGCGACTTTGCGACTTTGCGCGACTAAAAAATAAAGAATAGAAATAAAAAACTTAGCGCCTTAGTGTCTTTGTGGCAAAATATCAGTTCCAAAAAAAGAAAAAAATAAATTAAACGTTTGCTGTCCTTCTTACCCTCTTTTTTACTGCGCCATCATAACTCTCATGATTGTAAAAAGAGGGCTAAGAAACAGGAAATAAAACAAAAAGCATCATGGAAGAAATCTTAAATCAATACGAAACTGTACACGCGAGCGATGCGACAATTTGGTTCAAAGCGGGCAAAATTGAAGATTTTCCAACCAATCGCGGCGGCTGTATCAAATACAAAAACAAGCAAATCGCAATTTTCAATTTCGCGCGTCGCAACGCTTGGTATGCTTGCCAAAATGCATGTCCGCACAAAATGGAAATGGTACTTTCCAGAGGAATGACTGGTTCAACAGACGATATCCCGAAAATTGCCTGCCCAATGCACAAAAAAACCTTTTCACTTGTTGACGGTTCCAACCTAAACGGTGACGATTATCGAATTGCAACATATCCTGTAAAAATTGTAGAAGACGAAGTTTTCGTAGGCTTTGTAGATTAAATTTTAATGCCACAGATTACACAGATTAAAAGGATTATTTTTTTCTTTTAGCCACGAATTTCACAAATTACACTAATTTAATTCGTGCCGATTCGTGAAATTCGTGGCGAAAAAAATTATGCACAAAGATCTAATCCTTTTAATCTGCGACAAAAAATATCCATTCCTGAATTCGTGGCTAAAAAAACTTTATTCCGTATCTTTGAAATCTATTACTAAACCAAAAAATGACAACACCTTTCCAAAAAGCAAGCGAATGGATTGATGCTGAAAACGCTCAAGATCCGAACATCGAAATCGATCAAAATCAGGAATATCCTAAAGAATTGCTATATTCCAACAGGATGTACGAAAAACTGATGCAGTTTGAACCCAATGCCTCAGAAGAAGTTCAGATTGCTTCAAAAGCACAGCACATTTGCAGATGGAAAGTGGCACGCGAATCCTACCCGATGGATCGTGTTGGTTATTTAAAATGGCGAGAAGAACTGAAAAAATTCCATGCCAAAACTACAGCCGAAATTTTAGAAAAAGCAGGTTACAATCAAACGTTTATCGATCGCGTTTCTTTTTTAATCGAAAAAAAACTACTTAAAAAAGACGCCGAAACCCAATTGCTGGAAGATGTTATTTGTCTCGTTTTTTTAGATTATTACTTAGAACCTTTCGTTCAAAAACATGATGAAGAAAAACTAAAAAATATCATCAAAAAAACTTGGGATAAAATGTCGGAAAAAGGACATGCCGAAGCCCTTAAAATCAAATATTCTGAAGAGAATTTAAACCTTATAAAAGCTTCTTTAGGATTGTAAAAAGATTTAAATGAAGAAAAGCAATCAGGAAGCTGCAGAAAAAATCACTTTCAAAAATTTACGACGACTGTATTTTTTTGCGCTTCTTACTATTGCCTTAACTATAATTATCAGTCAGTTTTTGGTTCAATACAATCTGAACCAGCAATTAAGCGATTCTAAAATCATTAACTTTTCTGGAAAGCAAAGAATGCTGAGCCAGAAAATTGTCAAAGAAGTTCTCATTTTACATTACGTTTCCGATTCGGCTACAGCCAAGAAAGCTTCCCATTTAAAAGAAGTTTTACAACTTTGGAAAAAGAATCAAAATGCATTGGAAAATGGAAATGACAGCCTCGCTTTTCCGAAAGAAAAAAGTGAAACCCTCAACAAACTCTATCTGGAAATCAATCCGATTTTCAATAAAATAGCACAAACAACGGATTCTTTTCTACTGAATTTACAAGAGAAAAAATCAGTTGCTGAAAATCAAAAATTGGTTCAGACCATTTTAGAAAACGAAGGCCTTTTTCTTTCTAAAATGAATCAGATTGTAACCCAATACGATCTTGAAGCACACGAAAAAGTAACCGAACAGCGCCGAATCGAATATTGGATTTTCGGATTTACGTTGCTGGTTCTACTTTTAGAATTTTTCTTCATTTTCAAACCAACTAATAAGAAAATTGAAAGATTAATTGCCCAGCTTCTATCTTCTGAAAAGAAAGCTTTAAAACTGGCATACGACACTGAAATTATCAGTGAAATTAAAGAAAACTCTGTAAAAGAGCTGAAATCGCTTAATTATGCGATGGAAAACACTTTGCTGTACTGCCGAATTTCGCCAGACGGTTCGATTATTCATATTGGTGAAAAATTTGCCAAACTGCTTAATTACACCAAATTTTCATCCAACAAAAAATTCTCAGAAGTCTTAACCGAAGATGAAAAAGAACAGGTTAATTTTGATCGCTTAATTTTCGAAAAACAAAGAAGCGGCTGGCAAGGCGAAGTTAAAATTATCAACAAAGACGAAAAAGAAATCTGGCTCGATTTATCGATGGTTCCCGTTATGATCAAAAAAGACGAACTGGAACTTTTAATTGTTTGTTTCAACATCACCGAACGTAAAAAAGCACAGCGCGAAGTCGAACGTTTAAATCTTGAAAACACAACCGAAAAAATCAATCAGCAGAAGATTATTTCCAGTAAAATTGTTGAAAATCAGGAAAACGAACAAAACCGAATCGCCAAAGAAATTCACGACGGAATCGGACAGATGTTAACGGGTTTAAAATTCAGTTTGGAAAGCATCAATCTCGACGACAGAGAAAAATCAGAACAAAAAATTGAGTATTTAAAAAAGCTCTCATTAGACATTATAAAAGGTGTCCGCACAGCAACTTTCAACCTGATGCCGCCAGAATTAAGCGATCACGGAATCGTTTCGTCTTTATCAAAACTAACACAAGAACTTTCAAAACTTACAGGAAAAGAAATCCTTTTCTACAACAAAACCGATTTTGACCAGCGTTTAGATTCGTTAATCGAAATCAACATTTATCGTCTTACTCAAGAAGCCATCAACAATGCCATAAAATATGCCGAATCGTCGCATATTATTGTACAGCTTTCGCACAGTGAAACATTGTTAAGTATTATAGTAGACGACAATGGCAAAGGTTTCGACGTTAATTCTGTCGACAAAAAACGAAACAGCGAATCCGGAATGGGACTTTTATTTATGAAAGAAAGAATTCAATACATCAACGGCCGCGTTTTCATGAACTCCATTCCTGGAGAAGGTACGAGGATTACATTCAACATCCCCATTCTAAAATGAGATAATTGAGATAATTTGACAATTAGATAATTATTTGAGTAACCGATAATAATTATCTAATTATCAAATTGGCACATTCTCTAATTAAAATATGGGCGAGCCACCATCCCGATAAAAAGGGTAATTTTCTTTGCGCGTATACCCCTTTTTATCGGGTTGCTGTCGGGCTATCCGCTCCGCCGCGGCGGATTGCTCCTATCCCTCTCGCGGGCAAACGTTTTCAAAGGATATTCTCAATTTTAATAAACACAAAATTACATACTGTGTCAGGCTGAGCGGAGACGAAGCTCCACAAGAAGCTCCGTAATCTATATCGCCAATCTTTGTAGAGTTACTTACGAAGATTCTTCGTTCCTCAGAATGACAAACTTTGTGTAAGAAACTTTGACAAAGTTGAAACAATTCTATTGTCCTCCTGAGCGAAGTCGAAGGATCGCAAAGCATATCGGTAAAGATCCAGATTGTGGAGTTACTTTGCGTGGGCTTCGACTCCGCTCAGCCTGACAAATCTGTGACAATTAAACTTTGTCAAAATTGAGTACATCAGCAATTGGAATTTGGAATTTTCAACATTAGAAATTTTAATATTGGAATTTACTTTTAAAAAAAGTACGTATATTAGCATCTTCTTTTTAGATGAATATACGTAAAAATCGAGAATCAAAATTAAGTAAACTATGAGTAATAACATTCGTGTAGTACTGGCAGATGACCATGTTTTTGTTAGAGACGGAATCAAATCTTTACTGGAAAACGAAGCAAACATTGAGGTTGTGGGCGAAGCAATTGATGGTGCAGATGCGCTAGAAGTAGTTGCTGCGACAAAGCCTGACTTACTTATAGTAGATATTCGTATGCCTAACTTAACGGGCATTGAGGTAGTAGAAAAACTTAGAAGCGAGAATAACAACGTAAAAATCATAATGCTTTCAATGCACGAATCGGAAGAATATGTGTTGAAATCTATAAAAGCGGGAGCCGACGGCTATTTACTAAAAGGCTCAAGCAAAGAAGAATTCTTAAAAGCACTTCATAGTGTTTCTGGCGGCGGAAAATATTTCAGCGGTGACATTTCTTCTATTTTAATTGGTCAATTAACTAGTTCTTCGGCGTCATTAGAACCTAAACAAACTTTAGGCGAAGAAATGATGATTACCAAAAGAGAAAAAGAAATACTTACGCTTTTATTATCTGGAAAAGGAAACAAAGAAATCGCCGAAGCTTTAGATATCAGTAAACGAACTGCCGAGGTACACCGTTTCAACTTAATGAAAAAACTGAAAGTGAAAAACTTAATGGAACTTTCAAATAAAGCTGCTGAGTATTCATTGATTTAAAAAAATACGTATAAATACGTAATTATTTTTCAAAAACTGCGTTTTAGCAGGTTTTAACTAAGTTATAGTACTTACTTTTACATAAAAATATAAGTACTATGAAAAATTCAAACTCACTATCGCAATCACACAAAATTTTATTTTTGAACACATTGGCTTTTACAGTGTGTTTTGCCTGCTGGACATTAAATGGCGTTCTAGTAACTTTTTTAGTAGATAACGGAATTTTCCATTGGGATGTTATTCAAGTAGGATGGCTTTTGGGCATCCCAATTTTAACTGGATCTATTATGCGTCTTCCAATCGGAATCTTGACGGATAAATTTGGCGGAAAATATGTTTTTTCACTTTTATTACTGCTCTGTTCGATTCCGCTGTTCCTTCTTCCCTATGCTGACAGTTTTGCAATGTTTGCTTTACTAAGCTTTCTATTCGGAATGGTCGGAACTAGTTTTGCAGTCGGAATTGGCTATACCTCAATCTGGTACCCAAAAGAATGGCAAGGTCGCGCACTCGGAATCTTCGGAATGGGAAATGCAGGCGCAGCTATCACTACTTTTCTTGCTCCTTCATTACTAAATCATTTTTCAATTGACGATCCGCAAAATGGATGGAAAACACTCCCTATTATTTATGCTGTTTCATTAGTTATTATTGGTATTGCTTTTTTAATTTTCGCTAAAAACAAAAAAATAGAAAGCAGCGGGAAAACTATTTCTCAAATGCTAACTCCATTAAAATCGCAAAGAGTATGGCGTTTTGGAGCGTATTATTTCTTAGTTTTTGGGTGTTTTGTGGCTTATTCGCAATGGTTATTGCCAAACTTCATGAACGTTTACCAAACGAGCTTGGTTATGGGAGGTTTATTTGCTACTATGTTTAGCTTGCCTTCTGGCGTGATCAGAGCTTTTGGTGGTTACTTGTCTGATAAATTCGGAGCAAGAAAAGTAATGTATTGGGTTTTGGGTTCTTCAGTAATTTTAAGTGCTTTATTATCGATTCCTAAAATGGAAATCACCACTTCTGGTCCAGGAATACTAGCAGCTAAAAAAGGCGTTGTTAATGAAATTAATGATAAAACGGTAAAAATTGGAGATAAAGAATATCCGATTGCACAAAAAACCGCTAACACGGCTGAAAATACCATTTTTCCAACTTCGTCGAGCTGGCAGGATGTTGTTGTGTCACACAATCAAAGTGTTGCAAAAAAAGAACTGATTGCTAAAGGTGTAACAGTCATTAAATTTGATGCCAACATGTGGGTATTTCTAGTTTTAGTAATTCTGATCGGAATTTCTTGGGGAATCGGAAAAGCGGCAGTTTACAAACATATTCCAGAATATTTCCCTAGTGAAGTTGGTGTTGTGGGCGGCATGGTGGGAATGATTGGCGGGTTAGGCGGATTTTTTGGTCCAATTATCTTTGGGTATTTATTAACCGCAACTGGAATCTGGTCAAGTTCATGGATTTTCATTTTAATATTCTCTACTATTTGTCTTGTTTGGATGCATTTCACTATTGCACAACTATCTAAAGAAAAACAAATTAAAGTAAGTAAAGCAAAATTAGAGCCTGCTTATTAGACTTAAATTAAAAAAAAATTAGAAATATGATTTAAATCATATTTAAATGACGGCTTTTTCTTATAATTTTACACTAAGAAAATAAACATGACAATTTATGAAAAAACTTAAATTAGTTTTAATACTTATAATAGGATTAAGTATTGATCTTCAGGCTCAGGAATTGGATGCAAATCTGCAGATCAGACCGCGTTTTGAATATAGAAATGGATACAAAACACTTTTGCCAGAAGGACAAAAAGGAACTTCGCAAATTTCGCAGCGTTCTCGCTTGAATCTAAATTTCAAACAAGACGATTTAACGGTAAAATTAACGTTTCAAAATACCAGAACTTGGGGAGATGTTGCTCCAGCAACTACTGCCGATAAAAATGGCGTAGCTGTATTTGAAGCTTGGGCACAATATAATTTTACCGAAAAGTGGAGTGCAAAAATGGGACGTCAAGTGCTTTCTTACGATAATCAGCGTATTCTTGGAGAAATGGACTGGGCGCAACAAGGACAAAGTCACGACGCGTTAACGATTACTTATAAAACCGAAAAACAAAAGTTAGATTTTGGAGGTGCCTATAATTCAACAGCAGAAAATGTGTTTCAAACGCCTTACACTGTCGCCAATTATAAAGCAATGCAATATGCTTGGTATCACAATCAATTTAGCAGTGATTTAGGTTTAAGTTTTTTAGTATTGAATACAGGTTACGAATACGCTAATGCAGACGCTAAATTACTAGTGGATTACAAACAGACTTTCGGACCTTATTTAACTTATAAAAACAGTAAAATAGACAGTAATTTTTGGTTTTACGGACAAACTGGAAAAAGTACAGATTTAGAAGTTAGTGCATGGAATGCTGCCGCTAATTTCAACTATGCTATAACTGATTCCTTTAAAGCTGGTTTAGGTTATGAGTTTTTATCTGGAAAAGATTCAAACGACGGAAGTACAGTAATTAAATCATTCAATCCAATATTCGGAACCAACCACGGATTTAATGGTTACATGGATTACTTTTACGTTGGAAATCACTTAAACAATGTTGGGTTGCAAGATGCTTTCGTTAAATTGGGTTATAATGTAAACAAATGGCAATTTGCTTTAATGCCACATGTATTCTTATCTGCTGCTGATGTGGTTGTTGCAAACAACAAAATGGATTCGTATTTAGGAACGGAGATTGATGCAACTTTTGGTTACAATTTCAAAAAAGATATCACAGTTACAGGAGGTTATTCTCAAATGTTTGGCTCTAAAACATTAGAAGTTTTAAAAGCTCCTGGTTATGCTGGCCATACCAACAACTGGGCTTGGTTAATGATTTCTGTGAATCCAAGAATTTTTAGCTGGAAAAAATAATTTTTCTATAAAATTAGCTTCTATATTTTACCCTTTTCCTATTTCGGAAAAGGGTATTTTTTTTAATGTAATAAATACATATTATATGTTTTAATTATTTATATTTGAGCCGATTAAGAACCCCAAATTCTATCCTAATGAAACCATTTCTAAAATTATCTATGTTAACCTTTTTGGTTACCCAAACTGGTATTGCCCAAAAATTTAATGATGCCTTGATTTCAAAAGGCTCAGAAATAAATTTTGCAAAAACGCAAAAAAGAGGCATTAAGAAAAACAACATTGTTTACTATGTTGAAAATGATTTACAAACCATTTCTGCTTACAAAAGAAAGAAATTGAAATGGCAAACCAATGTGATTTCTATTTGCGGAAAGCCGAAAAAAGGAACTCCTGAAATAAGATATGTTGGTTATAATTCAGACAGGCTACTTATCGTGATGGGGAAACATCATTTTGCAGAAATTGACATCAATTGCGGTACGACAAGACTTGTTGGTTAAGATTATAGAACTACAATAAATTAATTTTACAAATAATAGAATGCCCTTTTCCTGATCTTGAAAAAGGGCTTTTTTTTGCTGTAAAAAGAAACATTTAAATATTAATAATTAGGTATATTTGATTTCACTTTTTAATTATTTTTTTAATTAATATGTATGAAAATCATTGCTTGGAATTGCAATATGGCATTCAGGAAAAAAGCTCAATATATTCTAGCTTTCAATCCTGACATTGCCGTAATTTCTGAATGTGAAAATCCTGAAAGGTTGAAATTTCCAGAAGACGCAAAATCTCCTTCAGATATTCTTTGGTATGGAACAAATCCGCATAAAGGAATTGGTGTCTTTTCATACGGAGAATACAAATTTCAATTAATGGAATGCCATAATCCAAATTTCAAAAATATTCTCCCAATTGCTGTTACGGGCGGAAACATCGATTTTACTATGTTTGCTATTTGGGCAAATAATCCAACAGATAAAGATGGTGCTTACGTCACGCAGGTTTGGAAAGCGATTAATTATTATAAAGATTTGATAAAAGAAACCAAAACAATTTTGATTGGAGATTTTAACAGCAACACGATTTGGGACAAACCAAGACGAGAAGGAAATCACACTACAGTCGTAAATAAATTAGCAGAAAAGAATATTTTCAGCACGTATCATAAATACTTCAATCAAATTCAAGGTAAAGAAGCGCACCCAACCTGGTATCTCTATCGTCATGAAAACAAACCATATCATCTTGATTATTGTTTTGCTTCAAATGATTTTATCGAAACTTTAGAAAATGTCGAAATCGGAAGCTATCAAGACTGGACGATGCATAGTGATCATAAACCTTTAATCATTAAATTTACTTTATAATTTGAGATTCGTAATTTAAAAGAGATCTGACCTCAAATAAAAATACCATATGAAGAAACTCGCATCCTTACTATTTATCATTTCTATTATATTATTTACAAGCTGTAAAAAGGAAAATTCATATTTGGAATTTGAAAAAAGTGTGATGACCGAAATTTTTCCGAGCCTAATTGATTCAACATGCATGGATACAAGGCTATTCACCAACTTTCCTCCTGAGTATGGTGAATCAATATTTGACAAAACAGGGCATTATGTGGGTGTGGACAGCACAAAAGCAACAAAAGAACAAAAGCAAAAACTACTTGAATGGAAAATTAATACCGAGAAAATCAAAAAGGATACGTCAAAAATTGTAATTGCATTTGATCCGGTAATAGAATATAGTAGAGAAGATTTAACAGAATATCTTCAAAAGCATTTTAAAAATATAAAGCCATTTATTCAAAAAGAAAAAGTCTACAATGAATTTATTCTTGACTTTAAAAATATCAAACTCAAAAACAGATTTGAGTTGCGACATATAAGTCAGTTTCCAAAAGAAAGAGGCATGATTTGGCTTGCTAAATACAACTTCAATTTTTCAGGAGCTGTTTCATTTACTAGAATACAGTTTGATCAAAATAAAAAGTTTGGAGTTTTTAATGGCTACTTTGGTTGCGGAGGACGTTGCGGACAAAGTTTTAGAATCTATATCAAAAAAGCGGGAGATAAATGGATTATTGATAATGTGGAGATAACTGCAATTGCATAATTTTTTTTAAAATTTAATATAAACAAAATGAACACCTGGACTCAAAGATGGGACGACCGTTACAAAAGCGAAGAATTTGCATACGGCGAAGAACCCAACAATTACTTAAAAGAACAAATTGAAAAATTAGAAATTGGTTCGATTCTTTTTCCTGCTGAAGGCGAAGGACGGAATGCCATTTTTGCAGCAAAATTAGGCTGGCAAGTTTCGGCTTTTGATATTAGTGAAGAAGGCAGAAACAAAGCGCTTCTTCTCGCTAAAAATAATAGTGTTTCGATTGATTATCAGGTTGGCGAATTAGAAACTTTGGATTTCGAAGAACAACAATTTGATGCGATTGCTTTAATTTATGCTCATTTTCCTGCTGTTATAAAATCTAAAATTCACAAACAGTTGGATAAACTTTTAAAGAAAGACGGAATAATTATTTTTGAAGCTTTCAGTAAAAAACATTTAGAATACGTAACCAAAAATGAAAAAGTCGGCGGACCAAAAGACATTGAATCTTTATTTTCTATTGAAGAAATCAAAGTTGATTTTCCTAATTATGAAATCATTGAATTAGAAGAAAAAGAAATTGAACTCAACGAAGGCTTATTTCATAATGGAACTGGTTCTGTGATTCGATTTGTTGGAAGAAAAAAATAAGAAATAATCATGCATCAAAAAATAGTAGTTATATTTTTATTCCTATTTGTTCAAGCTTTTGGGCAAGAAAACACATCTCTTACATCTCAAGATTTATACACTAAAGATGGACTTGTTTACAAAGTCAGTAATGACTCTATTTTTTCAGGATCAATAGAAAATCGTCGATCAAATGATGTTTTATTATCAAAAACTGATTTTAAAGAAGGCCGAATAATGCTTTATTCTGAATATTATAACAAAAGCAAAAAGGGTATTCCATGTAGAAAAATATATTATCATGAAAATCTTGTTTTAAAAAAGAAAAAAGAAGACAAATTAGATTTTGATGGAAAGATATATCTCTCGACTTATTTTGATGAAAATGAAAACAAAATTCTAGAGGAATCTTTTTCAGAAGGTAAATTAGTTTACAGTTGCGAGTATAAAAACGGGAAGAAAAATGGAAAACAATTTTGTTTATCTAAAAATGGAGAAGAATTAAATTTCATCTACGAAAATGGTAAAAAAGTAAAATAAAAACTAAGAGCGAAGTCTTAGCATCTCAGAATCTAAGTAGCTTAGAACCTTAAAAATACTTATGCTCCATAATTTCTGAGCGAAGTTTTTCGGCATGAATAATCCCAACACGTTTTCCTTCGGTTTTAATCAAAGCTTCTTTTTTAAGGCTGGATAAAATACGAATCGCCTGTTCTTCTGTAGTTCCAGCAAAGTCGGCCATTTCCTTTCGCGAAAGCTCAATATCAATTAAACCATTAGTTTGTCCGAATTTGCGATGAATATACAATAGCAAATCAATCACACGCTCGCGGACATTCATGTGTGCAATTTTGCGGATATTATTTTCACTTTTGTTTAATTCTTCGGCATAAAACAACATCAAAGTATAAGTAAATTCAGGAACGTGCTGTAAAATTTCCAGCATCGTTTCGTTGCTAAAATTACACAAAACCGTATCTTCTAAGGCATAAGCGCCAATCAGATAACGTTTGCTCGTACCGAATCCACGGAAACCAATGATATCGCCGTTTTTAGTTAAACGCACAATTTGTTCACGGCCGTTAATTCCGGTTTTGACGGTTTTAGCTTTTCCTTTGCAAATAAAATAAAGCCCTTGCAAAGGCGCACCTTCCGTAATAAACCGATCCGATTTTTTGCAGATTATATTTTGCTTTTTCGAAATATAATTGGTCATCTGCTCTAAATGCAGATGCTTCTTTATAAAACAATTCTCATTTGTACAGGAATAACATACCGCTTGCTCTTCTTTCATGAGTTCTAATATTTAGCAGATTAAAAACTAATGTGTTGTTCCTAATTTATTTTCATCAAAAATAAAAAAATAAATTCAAAAATTAAGTATTAATACGTAAAAAGTACTTATTTTTGCATAAGTACTTATCTAAAGTCAGACTATTCAATAAAAGTAGTATCTCTAAATAGAACACCAAATGCAAACTACGAAGATCAAAACTACCTGTTCCTACTGCGGCGTTGGCTGCGGCATAATCGTGACCAACGATGCTAAAAATGGTGTAATGGTCGAAGGCGATAAAGATCATCCTGTAAACAAAGGAATGCTGTGTTCTAAAGGAATGAACCTGCATTACGTAGTAAATGATACTTCAGATCGAATTTTATATCCTGAAATGCGAGGCAGTAAATCTTATCCGCTGGAACGCGTAAGCTGGGATACTGCACTTGACCGAGCCGCTGCCGTCTTTTCTTCTATTATAAAAAAACACGGCCCAGATAGCGTTGGATTTTATATTTCGGGACAATGCTTAACAGAAGAATATTACTTAGTCAATAAACTGGTCAAAGGTTTTTTGAAAACCAACAATATCGATACCAATTCCAGACTTTGCATGAGTTCTGCAGTTGTAGGATATAAAAAGACTTTTGGCGAAGATTCGGTTCCCATTGCTTACGATGATATTGAATTGGCCGATACGTTTTTAATTACAGGAGCCAATCCTGCTTGGTGCCACCCTATTCTATTCAGACGACTTGAAAAACATAAAGAGAAAAATCCTAAAACAAAAATAATCTGTATCGATCCGAGGAGAACCGATACTGCTGTTTTCTCCGATTTACATTTGCAGATTATTCCAGGTTCAGATATCATTTTATATCATGCCATCGCTAAACGCATTATCGAAAAAGGATATGTAGATCATGATTTCGTTAAAAATAATGCCGAAAACTTTAAACAATACAAAGATTTAGTTTTAGGAACTTCACTTGAAAAAGCCTCAAAACTTTGCGGAATTCCCGTAAACGATATTAAATTGGCTGCCGATATTATCGGAAAAGCAAAAGGATTTATTTCGCTTTGGGCAATGGGGCTAAATCAAAGTGCCGTTGGAGTTGATAAAAATACGGCATTACTGAATTTGTCTTTATTAACGGGGCAAGTTGGAAAACCAGGTTCTGGACCATTTTCACTAACAGGTCAGCCCAACGCGATGGGCGGGCGCGAAGTTGGCGGAATGGCGACACTTTTGGCCGCACACAAAGACATTGCCAATCCGACACACCGAAAAGAAGTTGCGGATTTCTGGGGTGTAGACGAGATTTCAGACAAACCAGGTTTAACCGCCACAGAAATGTTTGAAGCTTTAGAATCTGGAAAAATGAAAGCGGTGTGGATTATCTGTACCAATCCATTAGTGAGTTTACCAGATTCGAGAAGAGCCGAAAAAGCGCTTAAAAATGCCAAATTTGTTGTGGTTCAAGATATTTCGCATAATGCAGATACAGCCAAATTTGCCGATTTATTATTGCCTGCAGCTGGCTGGCTGGAAAAAGAAGGAACGATGACCAACTCGGAACGTCGTATTTCGTATCTGCCAAAAGGAATCAATGCGCCTGGAGAAGCGCTTCCAGATATTGAAATCTTAATTCGTTTTGCTAAAAAAATGAATTTCAACGGATTCAATTTCAACAGCGCCGAAGAGATTTACAAAGAACATTGCGCGCTTACCAAAAATACTAATATTGATATTTCGTTTTTAAACTACAATCGTTTAAAAAACGAAGGCACTTTCCAATGGCCAGTTCCAGATTACGGGCATCCGGGAACTCCAAGATTATTTACCGATAAAAAATTCTATACGCCTTCGGGAAAAGCCATTTTTAATTTGCCAGTTTCTATAGAAAACACATCAGTTCAGCCTAATGCTGATTTTCCATTTATTCTGACAACAGGGCGAATCCGAGATCAGTGGCATACGATGACAAAAACTGGAAAAGTGTCTCGATTGTTAACCCATATTCCAAGCCCAGTTTTAGAAATAAATCCGATTGATGCTTTTAAAAATGATATTAAAAATGGCGATATCGTTGTGGTTTCAAGCCATAATGGAGAAGTTCGCGTAAAAGCAAAAGTAACCGATTCGATCAAAGAAAAAGTCGTTTTCTTGCCGATGCATTGGGGAAAACAACTTGAAAATGATTTAAACAGAACGAATAATTTAACGAATACGGTTGTAGATCCAGTTTCAAAAGAACCTGATTTTAAATTCACAACGGTTTCGATAAAAAAATACGTAAAACCATTTCAGAAAATTGCCATTGTAGGTGCTGGAGCGGCTTCTTTCCGATTTATTCAAAATTACCGTGAATTCAATTCGACCGACGAAATTATTGTTTTTTCGAATGAAGTAAATCCATTTTACAACCGTGTTTTGCTTCCTGAATATATGACGGGAGAATTTACTTGGGAACAGCTTTTGAAAGTAAAAGACGGCGAAGCTTTTAATAAATTAAAAATTACCATGAAAGCTGGGGTTGCAATTGAAAAATTAGATGCAAAACAAAAAACAATCTTAGACAGTACAGGAGAAATCCACAGTTTTGATTCTTTGATTATCGCTACAGGAAGCCGTCCTTTTATTCCAGAAAATGCACAGCTTCATTTGCCTGGACGTTTTACCGTTAGACGAAAAGAAGATGCCGACCGTTTGAAAAAACATTTAGACAGCACCAATCTTCCGCCAGAAGAACAGCATGTTGTTATTATTGGTGGCGGTTTATTAGGTTTGGAATTGGCAGCGGCTTTAAAACATAAAAAAGTAAAAACCACTATAATTCAGCGTGCTTCGCGATTAATGGAGCGACAATTGGATTTAATTTCAAGCAAATTACTGGCAGAAGAAGTGCAGCTTCGTGACATTCAGATTTATTTTGATAATGAAGTCAGTACTGTTTTTGAAACTGATAATCCGAATGAAATTGAGATTGCCTTAAAAAGTGGTAAAATCATCACCGCCAATGCGATTGTATATACGATTGGAACGATTCCGAATATTGAAATAGCACGCGAAAGCGGTTTGGCCTGCGGACGTGGCGTTAAAGTAAATCAATATTTACAAACTTCAAATCCGGATATTTTTGCGATTGGCGAAATTGCCGAATTTGACAATAAATTATTCGGAATTACTTCTGCGGCAGAAGAACAGGCAGATATTTTGGCCAACTTTTTAGCCGGCGATATCAGCAGTTATTACAAAGGTTCTATTTTAATGAATATTCTAAAACTAGAAGACATAAACCTTTGCAGTATTGGCGATATTAATATTCCAGAAAATGACGATTCGTACGAAGAAATTGTTTTTGCCGATTTGAAAAAACGTTATTACAAAAAATGTATTGTAAAAGACGATCTTTTGGTCGGTGCAATTTTAATGGGCGATAAAAACGAGTTTGCCGAATTTAAAACGATGATTGAAAGCAAAATCGAATTATCAGACAAACGAAATACGCTTTTAAGAGGAAGTTCGAACGCAAAACCAGTTTTGGGAAAATTAGTCTGCTCATGTAGTCAAGTCGGAGCCGGAAACATTGAAGAGACCATAAAAAGTGGTGTCTGCGATTTTACCGATTTATGTAAAAACACAGGCGCAGGATTAGGCTGCGGAAGCTGTAAAACAGAGGTTAAAGAGATATTGGCGAAATGTAAGGTTTAAATTTTGTTTCAAGTTTTCTTTGTTTGCTTCGCCCGTTCGGCTTTCAGCCTCGGGTCAAGTTTCAAGTTATTGGAACGTGAAACTTGAAACTAAAAACAACGAAATGTCACCCTGAGCGTCCCGAAACTTCGGGAGAAGGGCGTTCCAATTGGAATCGGGCTTCGACTCCGCTCTGCCTGACAAACGTGAAACAAAGAAAACCTGAAACCTGAAACAAAAAACTATGGAACTAACAAGATTAATAGTAAAAGGAGGCGTTATTTCGCCAGGAGAATTGCGAGAAGTCGTTAATATCGCTTTGGAAGAAGGACTGGATTCAATTTCATTTGGTTCCAGACAGGATATTATTTTTCCGAAAGGGTTTAAATCTTTAGATAAAACCACTTTAGGGAAGCATCATTTTGTGTATCCTGATCAAAAAAGCGGCAACAATATTGTTTCTTCTTACGTTTCGACAGATATTTTTAGAAATACCAATTGGCTTACAGGAAATCGTTTTTTATACGTTCTAGAAGAATTTAAAGAACAGCCAAAACTAAAAGTCAATATAACCGATCCGAAGCAACAACTGGTTCCTTTGTTTACCGGACATTTGAATTTTATCGCTTCAGAACATGAAGATTATTGGTATTTATATATTCGTCTTCCGAAATGGGAAAAAATGGAAGTATATCCCGTTTTGATTTACAGCTGGGATTTGGCTAAAATTTATTACGAAATCGAGAAAATCGCAGAAGAAGATTCTATTGATGTTGAAATGCTCTTTACCTTAGTCAGCGAAGCTTTAGATACCAATAATCGAACAATTGACAAACCATTGAATATTCCGTTTTATCCATTTCCGTATTACGAAGGAATGAATAGAATGGGAATTGATCAATATTGGCTGGGATTGTATTGGAGAAATAATCTTTACGATCTCGATTTTCTGAAAGAAATGTGCGATTTATGTTTTGAATGCAAAATTGGTAAAATCTGCATTACACCTTGGAAATCTTTCATTATAAAAGGAATTCCAAAAGATAGAAAATTGGAATGGGAAAAGTTTTTAGGCAAAAGAGGAATCAACGTTCGCCATTCCCTTTTAGAATTAAATTGGCATTTGCCAGTTGCAATGGAATGGGCTTTAAACTTGAAAACATTTCTAGTTCGTACACTCGATCAATTTGACATCAGCACGTACGGATTAAATTTCGGAATTTCTGAATACAATCGTGACGGTCATTATTTTACTTCGATTGTCATCGAAAAAAATGAACTTCCCGCTGCTTTAGAATCTATTAAAATCAGAGATACTTACAATGTTTTGTTTGCTAAGAATTTCGACCCAAATACGCGCGAATACATTGTTCATTCACAAGATATTGATAAACTCGAGCTTCCTACTATTTTAATTGAATTAAGCCGAAAATATTTTGAAGGCCTTGGAAATGTAGCAGCTGAAACAGCTGAGAATCCGCAGAAAAAAGAAAAACCGCAATTGGATGTTTATCAATGCCAGGAATGCCTGACTCTTTATAATTCTGAATACGGAGATCAAACCCAAGGAGTTCCGAAAGGTATTTTATTTGAAAATCTGCCTGAAACGTATTGCTGTTCTTTATGCGAAGCACCAAAAAGTAATTTTAGAATTCTAGAAGCAGTTGAAAATTAATGACTTCGATAAAAGCACAGCATTTCGTATTCAAAAATTGCGTATATTTAGCTTAACTAAGAATTTATATTAAAGCTCTATACTTCAAAAGCTTTAAAATTACTTGGTTACTATCTATTATTCAATAAAAAATGCAGTTATGATAAAACGAAATCCAAGTACTCCTGCTGTAAACAACACTGATATTCCAGCAGAAACAACTGTAGAAAAGACTACAGAAATACAGCCAGAAACCAAGACAACGGTAAAAAGAACAACAAGAACTGCTGCAAAACCAACAGCAACAAAGGCACCAGCTTCAAGAACAACCGCTGCAAAAGCACCTGCTGCAACTGTTAAGCCTGCCGCAAAAACGCCAGTTAGAGCTGCCTCTAAAACAACGCCGAGAGCGACTGTAAAAAAAGCAGCAACAGCGCCTGCAAAAGCAGAACCTATTGTTTCTGAAATTGTGGAAATTAAAACCGAAGATATTCCAGTGCCTTTTGAAGAAAACAAACCTGTTGTAACTGTTGAGAAAATTGGCAAAGAAAAAAACGATATAAAATCAAAGCTTAAAGCTAAACTTAAAGCCAAAAAAGAGAAAGAAAAGAAAAGGGAAAAAGCGATTAAGGCGGTTATCAAAAAATTAGAAAAAGCTAAAAAAGCAAAATTAAAAGCTGCAGAGAAGAAAAAAGAAAAAGCTAAAAAGGCAAAGGATAAAGCCAAAGCTAAAAAAGTGGCTGAGAAGAAAGCAAAAGCGTTGAAAAAGGCTAAAGCAAAAGCTAAAAAGAAAAAATAATCTGACGAAAGGTTTGACTTAAAGTTGAACCTTTTTATTTTTCAGCGTAGAGTTTGTCATTCAGCGGGACGAGGGAATCTTAGCAAGAAACTCTGCATAGTAATCGCCAATCTTTGTCGAGCTACTTGTAGAGATTCCTCGTTCCTCGGAATTGTAAAAGTCATTTATTTCGGTAACAGATTTTTCATATCAATTGGTGTTTTTCCATCAATTCCCTGATGC
>NZ_JAVAMB010000022.1 GCF_030730925.1 Flavobacterium sp. DG2-3
AGGGAATTGATGGAAAAACACCAATTGATATGAAAAATCTGTTACCGAAATAAATGACTTTTACAGAAATGACAAACTGGACGCAAAAAATTCCAAATTCCAAGTTACAGTATAGCTTGGAATTTGGATTTTTTATATTGGGATTTATTCAGTATTGGAATTTTAAGATATCTTACTGATTGCTTTTATAAAATAAGGCGAATCGTTCCAGCGGATTTTTTTATAATTGAAATCTTTTTTGAGTGATTCGGGAAGGCAGTTCCAGATGGCTTCATTCATTTTCTCTAGCAATAATTTCTTGGAGAAAGAATCGGAAACTACTAGACTTATTTCTCTTACGGGAACGGGTTCTTTGAAAGGTTTAAAAAGTCCGCCTGATTCGTTTAAGGTGGAAAGTTTAGGAATTATTGCAAATCCTAAATGGGCGCGAACTAGATTTTTTAAGGTTTCGATCGAATTGATGTCATATGTAAATTGTTCCTTAATTTTATCAGATGTTTTTAGTCCGCAAATGTCTAGCAATTGTGCATTATAGCAATATTCATGGTGCAGCAATAACAATTCTGTTTTGTCGCCGCGCTGCATTTCGTAAAATTCCTCATTCGCCATTGGATGCGTCTGATTTAAATACGCCACAAATGGCTCTTTAAAAACAACATGCTCAATTAAATTTGGGTTTCCGGTTGGTGTCGCCATAATGGCAACGTCAATTGCACCTGTTTCTAAATCGCGCATCAAGTGCCCCGTATAGCCTTCTTTAATAATAAAATGTACGTTTGGCGCCGCTTCTTTCATGGCCTGAATAAATAGCGGAATCAGATAAGGCGATAAAGTAGAAATAATACCAAGCTTCAACTCCCCTTCTAGCAGATTTTTTTCGTTGATTACAAAATCTCGAATTTCATCGACTTCACGAAGTATCTTTTTGGCTTTATTAATAATTTCAATTCCCAAAACAGTTGGTGTCAACGGCACTTTATTTCGATCAAAAATCTTAATTCCGATTTCTTCTTCCAGATTTTTTAACTGAATGGTCAATCCAGGCTGCGTTACCATACAAACTTCGGCAGCTCTTGCAAAATGGCGTTCTTCGTCTAAGGCTACAATATATTTTAACTGCTGGATGGTCATGTTTTTATAGTTTCTAAGGTACTGAGATGCTAAGGTACTAAGGTTCTAAGTTTATTTTTAGTTTCTGATGAAAACTTTGTCAAAGTTACTTGATGAGTGCCAAATTATTTAGAATGAAAATAAAAATCATCTTTTTCATAAAAAACAAAATCCAAAGCATCTTACTTATCGTACATATTTATGAACAGCGTAACGGAATGGAGTAAATGCAGATGGAGTAGTTTTTGGAGCATATTGTGTTTATCATTCTTAAATGATGTTTTTTCAAAATAAACTTATTTGAAATCAAAAAAGCGATCTTCACGATCGCTTTTGTTTTTATATACAATAAGAAAAGAACTTAGCAGCTCAGGATCTTAAGCCAGACTCATCCCTCCATCCATAATAACATTTGCTCCAGTCATAAACGCTGCGGCTTCACTACTTAAATGCGATACCATTTTAGCGACATCTTCTGCTCTTCCCATTTGTTTTAGCGGCACTTTTTCTACAACAACATCCATAATGCCGTTTATGGTAGCTTCGTCTAATCCTACTTTTTTCATGACTTCGGTTTCGGTTGGCCCTGGACTAACAGAATTTACTCTGATTTTTCTTGGCGCTAATTCTAACGCTGCCGATTTCATAAACGAATTCAAAGCTGTTTTACTCGCCGAATAAACCGAAGATCCTGGCCCTGCCATACTCGCCGTATTTGAAGAAAGAAATACTACAGAAGCTCCGTCTTTCAAAATCGGAATAAATTTGCTTAAGGTGAAAAAAGCGCCTCTTAAATTAACATTCATAATACTGTCGTACAATTCTTCTGTGGTTTGTTCGATTGTTCCCAAACCTGCGATTCCGGCATTGATAAACAAAATATCAACCGAGCCAAAATCGGCTTTTACTTGAGCAGCCAATTTTTCGATATCCGCAACATTCGACTGATCGGCTGTGATCGCCGTAACGCCCAATTCTGAAGCCGCTTTTTCAATCGCTTCTTTTCTTCTTCCGGTAATAATCACATTCGCGCCTTGCTCTTTTAATTGTTTGGCTGTTGCATATCCTATTCCGCTATTTCCGCCTGTTATAACGGCTGTTTTATTTTTTAGATTTTCCATTTTTTTAATATTTTAAAATTATTTAGCAAATTTAAATTCAAATTGGTATAACTTTGTAACCAGTTACATGGAGTATACCAAACTAAATAATTCAATCCGCGACGATGGGGTTATAGCCACGAATTCACGAATTTATTTTTATAATCTGTGCGAAAAAAATGTGATTAATTGCACGAATTATATTGATTGAATATCAATCAATATAATTCGTGGGAAAGCTTTAGAAAAAAAATTCGTGAATTCGTGGCGGAAAAAAAAAAATTGAATAATGGAAAGAAATCAGAAAGAAGAAGTACAGGCTTTGCAAGACACTTTACATGTTTTGGGCGGTAAATGGCGTTTACCAATTATCAATTCTATTTGCAACGGAAATCATCGCTTTAGAGAAATTGAGCGCAGTATTCCGGGAATAACGACGCGCATGCTTTCGCGCGAACTGAAAGAAATGGAAATCAATATGCTGATTAAAAGAACAGAAGACCGCGATGCTGAAATTCAGGTAAAATACGAATCGACACCGTATTGCAAATCTTTTGCTCCAGTGATCGAAGAAATGATCAAATGGGGAAAATCGCACCGAAAAGCAATCATCAGAAATTCTTAAAAACAGATTCATTTTATGTAATTGATTTCTCTAAATACAATAGGCAAACAAACTTAAAAAGTACTTAAAAATATCCTTGTTTCGAGATTTTCAGCTATAAAAATCTTATCTTACAGATGACTAAATTCGGTTCTGTTGGCCTTATCGGAATCTGTAACTAATTTTAAAGCTAGAAAAATGAAACACTTATTACAATGGACCATCATAATTCCGATTCTCTCTTGGATATTGCTCTTCAGCGGGTTGATAGAAAACAGCGCAGTTTTTCAAATTTTGGCAAGTATACTGCTTATTTTGAGCGTTATGTCGGCTGTGCATCATTCTGAAATTATTGCAGAACGTGTTGGAGAACCTTACGGAACGATTATTTTGGCTATTTCAATTACCGTAATTGAAGTTTCTATTATTGTTTCTTTAATGCTTTCTGAAGGTACAAACGCTGTTTCTCTGGCTAGAGATACCGTTTACGCTGCAACAATGCTTATTCTGAACGGAATTATAGGTTTGTGTCTTCTTATTGGAAGCATTAAACATTACGAACAGAATTTTTCTACTTCGTCAGTAACAATTGGTCTGGTTTCCCTAATTTCTATTATCGTTTTCACTTTGGTATTCCCGACTTTTACCGAAAGCGTTCACGGTTCTTTTTATTCAACACCACAGCTAATCTTTGCTTCTATTGCCTGTATTGTTATTTATTCTTCTTTTCTTTTTGCCCAAACTAAAGGCTATCGACAATATTTTCTCAGCAATGGAACCGATGAAGAAGCTAAAACGCATCCGATAGAAATCAACAATAAAACATTTTATACCAGTTTAACATTTCTTCTAATAAGTCTGGGAATTGTAGTTTTATTGGCCAAAACGCTATCGCCTACTATCGAAAGTATTATTGTTGGATATAATCTTCCGAAATCTTTGGTCGGAGTAATTATTGCCATTATTATTTTATTGCCCGAAGCTATTGCCGCCATCATTGCAGCGAGAAAAAACAGACTGCAAACGAGCCTAAATTTGGCTCTAGGATCTGCCTTAGCCAGTATCGGATTAACGATTCCGAGTGTCGCCGCTGTCTGCATCGTCATGAAAATGCCAATTGTTTTAGGTCTTGACATTAAATCTATTGTATTGCTGGCTTTGTCTGTTTTTACGGTTATGCTGTCTTTAAGCAAAGGCAAATCGAATATTGTATACGGTGTGGTGCTTTTGGTGAATCTGTTTGCGTTTATGTTTTTGATGATTTATCCTTAATTCTTTTTAACACATAGAAACATAGATTTTATTCACCTCAAAAAAGAATAAAAAAAGAAACTAGTTTCTAACCCATAGCTCCAATATAAAAGGTTGGAGCGTCGATTTGCTTCACGCAGATATAAAGAGATTGAAGCAGATCAACAATAAAAACGAGTTAGATTATTTACTGTAGGATTTTTGCAATAAATAAATACCAACAAATGAACCTGAAAGGTTCGAATATTTATAGCAAATTAATCATTGATAGTTATACGATCCCATCGGGGTCGCACTTTAAACGCTAGAAAAAATTTCTATAAATATTTGAATCCTTCGGATTCTGATGCTGCAAATTATTCTTTATAATAAAAACGCCAAATCTTTTAATCAATCTGATGGATCTATTACCCCGATAGCTTGAAATAAAAAACTTTGTCAAAGTTTGAAACTTTGACAAAGTGGAGCAAATTATATAAAAACAAATCATATATAAAGTCGTTAATTGCCATTACCAGTATTACAACGATATAGTTCCATAAAGCACTAAAAACAACTGTAATAAGTGTGTTTTTAACACATAAAAAGTATCACAATAAAGACCAAAAGTGAACTATTTTACTCCTCCTTTTTCAGCATTTTTGCCTAACTTAGCGGTCTGCATTTTGAATGTAAAAAAATTAAAATAACCATTGTTTTTCTGCAAAACATTGAACTAAAAAACATTACTGTTCTTTTTCGTGTCTTTTTCTGCAAAAAACAGCTTTCTAATAATTTAGTTAATTAAAAACTATGAGCAAATTTGATTTTGGAATTGTAGGACTTGGTGTAATGGGCCGCAACCTACTTTTAAATATCGCCAGCCATAACTTCGCGGCTGCAGGTTTAGACTTAGATACCGAAAAAGTTAACTCTCTTCAACAAGAAGCCGATGCCAACCACACTATCGAAGCGACTACAGATGTAAAACATTTCGTTGAACTTATTCAGCAGCCAAGAGCCATTATGTTATTGGTTCCTGCGGGAAAACCTGTTGATAGCGCTATTGCAAGTTTATTGCCTCATTTAGATAAAGGAGACATTATTATTGACGGTGGAAACACTTATTTTACGGATACGGACAGAAGATTTTTAGAATTATCTGAAAAAGGAATTCATTTCTTCGGAATGGGTATTTCAGGCGGTGAAAAAGGTGCAAGACGCGGACCTGCTATGATGCCAGGAGGTGACCAGAAGGCATACGAAAGACTTCGTCCTATTTTTGAAGCGATTGCAGCAAAAGTTGACGGCGAACCTTGCGTAGAATATCTTGGAAATGGTTCTGCTGGTAACTACGTAAAAATGGTTCACAACGGAATCGAATACGGTATCATGCAATTGATCTCTGAGGTTTATGACCTTATGAAAAGAGGTTACAATTTAAGTGATGAAACGATTCAGAAAACTTTTGCTGAATGGAACGAAACCGATGATTTGAGATCGTATTTGATTGAAATCACCGGAAATATCTTAAAACAAAAAGACGAAGACGGAAGTCTTTTAATCAATAAAATTTCAGATTGGGCAAGATCTAAAGGTACAGGAAAATGGACTTCGCAAAACGCGATGGACTTACAGGTTCCGGTTCCAACGATCGACGCGGCTGTAAACATGCGCGATATGTCTAAAACGAAACCAGAAAGAATTGAAGCTGCTAAGAAATTGGTTTGGAACGCTAATGAAAGCAGTGTAAACGAAAGCGAAGCGATTGCAGCTTTGAAGTCGGCTTTATACTTTTCTATTGTAGTGACTTACGCTCAAGGATTGGCTCAGCTTCATACCGCTTCTAAAGAATACAACTACGGATTAAATCTAGAAACGGTGGCTAAAATCTGGCGTGGCGGATGTATCATTCGTGCGACAATTTTAGAAGATTTCAGAAAAGCTTATGTAGCCAAAGCAGATTTGCCAAACTTACTTTTAGACAGCGGAATTGCTTCAAAATTAACCGAAAACCAAGGCGGAATGAGAGCTGTAATTCAGTTTGCTGTTTTGAAAGGATTACCAGTGGCAGGATTAATGAATTCGCTAGCTTATTTTGATGCTTACCGATCTGCTCAGTTACCAACCAATATAATTCAGGCACAACGTGATTACTTTGGAGCGCATACTTACGAAAGAATAGACAAAGAAGGCGTTTTCCATACACAATGGGCTGAATAACCAAAAAAGAACAACACAACCACACACAATGACTAAAAATAAACTAAAGAATCCAACAATCATTGTTATTTTTGGAGGAACCGGAGATTTGGCAAAGAGAAAACTCTTTCCCGCTTTTCAAAATCTGTACCTTGACGGACGTATGTCTGAAAAGTTCCAGATTATTGCGCTTGGAAGAGCAGAAAAAACCAATGAAGATTTTCGCAGTTATGTTTTAGAAAATCTTAATCTATTTTCAAGAAAAAAAGGAATTGCGGACCCAGAAACAGAAAAATTCCTTTCTCATATCACGTATCACAGTCTTGATATTGACAAAGAAGAATCGTATATCGGATTGAACGAAAAAATCAACAATTTTGATCTGGCTTTTGGCGAACGTGCCAACCGTCTTTTCTATCTTTCGATTACGCCTTCTTTTATTTCGACAATTTCGAGCAATATCAAAAAAATTGGTCTTGCGGCAAATCCGAAACAAGATCGTATTATTATCGAAAAACCATTTGGTTACGATAAAGCTTCTGCAATTGAATTGAATGAAATGCTTTCGCAAACTTTCAAAGAAGAGCAGATTTACAGAATTGACCATTATTTAGGAAAAGAAACGGTTCAGAATATTTTGGCTTTCCGTTTTGGAAATTCAATGTTTGAGCCTTTATGGAGCCGTAATTTTATTGATTTCGTACAAATTACCGTTGCAGAAGAAGTCGGCGTTGAAGAACGAGGCGGATTCTACGAAGGTGTCGGAGCTTTGAAAGACATGATTCAGAACCACTTGCTTCAGATTTTATGTATGACAGCTATGGAAGCGCCTGCTTCTTTAAACGCTGATGATATTCGTAACAGAAAAGCAGATGTTCTGAAATCAATTCGCCGTATCAAGCCAGAAGAAGTGGATCATTATATAGTGAGAGGCCAGTACGATGCTGGAGCAATAAAAGGCGTTCCAGTTCCGGGTTACCGACAAGATAAAGGCATTGCACCAGATTCTAATACAGAGACTTATGTTGCGATGAAAATTTATCTGGACAATTGGAGATGGCAGGGCATTCCGTTCTATTTGCGTTCAGGAAAAAGAATGGAAGAAAAACAGTCTTCGATCATTATTCAGTTTAAGCCAGTTCCGCATTCTTCGTTTTCTTACGGAAAAGAAGGCAGTACTCCAAACCGATTAATTATCAATATTCAGCCTTCAATGGACATTAAACTGCAGTTTATGACCAAAAAACCAGGTTTGTCCATGTCTCTAAGACCAGCAGAAATGGTTTTTGATTATTTCGCTTGTTCAACAATGTCTCCAGAAGCTTATGAAACCTTGATTGCAGACGCTTTATTGGGAGATCCTACTCTATTTATGCGTTGGGATCAGGTAGAAGAAGCTTGGGATGCAATTGATACGATTCAACAAGTTTGGAAGACAACTGCTCCAACCAATTTTCCAAATTACAAAGCAGGAAGCTGGGGGCCTGAAGAAGCTGACGAATTGTTAGCGCGCCAAGGCCACAAATGGATTCCGAATACACAAACAAAAGAAGAAGTTTTAAATGATACAGATTTATAATAACACAGAAGAAATTAACACTACAGCTGCAGATCTTTTTGTAACAGCTGCAGAAAAAGCTATTGCTGCAAAAGGCAAATTTACAGCTGTTCTTACAGGAGGTTCTTCTCCTGCGGGAATTTACAGATTATTAGCTTCTGATGCTTACAAAAACAAGATTGACTGGAGCAAAGTTTATATTTTTTGGGGAGACGAAAGATGGGTTCCGCTAAACGATGATTTAAGCAATGCTAAAATGTCGTATTCAACATTATTGAGCCACGTTCCGATTCCGCAAGAGAATATCTTCGAAATGTACATAGATGGTGTTACTCCAGAAGAATATGCTGCCACATACGAACAGACTATCAGAAAGATTTTAGGCGAAGAAGGAAAATTTGACCTGATTCTTTTAGGTATGGGAGACGATGGACACACGGCTTCTCTTTTTCCAGGTGAAGCGGTTTTAGAAGAACAAACCAAATGGGTTGACGCTTATTATTTAGCTCCACAGAAAATGTATCGTATTACATTGACTGCTCCATTAATCAACAAAGCAGAAAAAATTGTGGTTGTGGCTTTCGGAGAAAAGAAAACACATGCTTTAAAAGAAGTTACAAAAGGAGAATACAATCCGACTCTTTACCCTATGCAATTGATTAAACCGGTTTCTGGTGAATTATTGTTTTTAGTAGACAAAGCTGCTGCTGGAACAAATTAGAAATTGTTTTACAAATATAAAATTAAGGTTTATGCTGAAAAGTGTAAACCTTTTTTATTACTGCGATTATAGTTTCACGCAGATTTAAAAAGATTGAAGCAGATTAAATTAGATAAATCTGCTGAATCTGTGAGATCTGCGGGAAAACTTTTTTAGCCAAAGCATAACTTTTTTATTTTTTTCTCTCGCAGATTTAGCGGATCTGGCAGATAACTTTTAAAAATCTGCTAAATCTGCTAAATCTGCGGGAAAATTCTATAGACAAAGTTTATGCGAAAAGTATAAGCATTTTTATCTTATTTTTTCTCCCGCAGATTTAGCAGATTTGGCAGATTTGGCAGATTAAATAAAAAATCTGTGCTAATCAGCTTAAATCTTTTTAATCCCGATAGCTATCGGGAGCGTGAAACAAAAAACACACAGCCCTGAAAAACAAATATTTACAAAGAATATATTTCTTTTTTATCTAAATTTGTATAATACTCTCCTATTCAATCTATTGACTATTCTCCCTTAACAGACTTTTATACGAATTATATAATTTCAAATCTCGTTTTGCAATGAAATATAATTACTTCTTAATCGCTGTTTTTCTTCTTTTTGTTTGCTGCAAAGAAAAAAATTCAGAACCCAAATCTGTTAAAGTTAGCGCCACACAAGGCTGCTACATTCCGAAAACGAATGACAAAGATTGGTATACGCAAAATAAAAAAGCACCAAAATTTAAAGGCCTTGATGGCATTTCTTTTCAAATTTCTACGAATAGTCCAGAAGCTCAGGAATATTTTAATCAGGGATTGATGTTGGCTTACGGATTTAATCATGCCGAGGCTGCGAGATCATTTTATGAAGCCAGCCGTTTAGATCCGAATTGTGCTATGGCGTATTGGGGTTTTGCGTATGTTTTAGGTCCGAATTATAATGGCGGAATGGAAGAAGATAATTTTCAGCGTGCTTATGATGCGGCTCAAAAAGCCAAAAAACTTGCTGCAAAATGCACGCCGAAAGAAATTGCTATGATTGATGCTTTGTCTGTACGTTACGCAAAAAATCCCCCTGCAGACAGAAAACCTTTAGATACAGCTTATGCCGTTGCAATGAAAAAGGTATATCTCAAATTCCCTTCAGATCCTGATATTGGAGCGCTTTACGGCGAATCTCTTATGAATCTTCATCCTTGGGATTTGTATGAAAAAGATACGGAGATTCCGAAAAAATGGACACCACAAATATTAGCTATTTTAAACGAATTAATTAAAAAGAATCCGAAACATCCCGGTGCGCATCATTTTTTAGTCCACGCTGTAGAAGCCTCTTCACATCCAGAAAACGGACTCAAAAGTGCCAAATTACTAGAAACTTTAGTTCCAGGCTCGGGGCATTTGGTTCACATGCCTTCTCATATTTACATTCGCACTGGTGATTATCACGAAGGCACACTTTCTAATATTGAAGCCGTGAGAATTGATAGCCTTTACTCCACTACTTGTAATGCACAAGGCGCTTATCCTCTCGCCTATTATCCGCACAATTATCATTTTTTAACGGCAACGGCAGCTTTAGAAGGAAATTCAAAATTGGCTTGGAAATCGGCGCTGACTTTGCAAGAGCATATTTCGCCTAAAATTATGCGCGAAGCTGGTTGGGGAACTTTACAGCATTATTATAGTATTCCGTATTACATTGCCGTAAAATTCTCAATGTGGGACAAGATTATGGAAATTCCGCAACCCGATAAAGATCTCGTTTATCCAAACGCAATTTGGCATTATGCCAAAGGAATGGCGTATCTTGGAAAAAATGATATTGCAAATGCCGAAAAACAGCTTGCTTCTCTCAACGAATTAGCTAAAGACCAAACTTTAAAAGACATAACAATTTGGAATATTAATACCACTTATGATTTGGTTCAAATTGCCAATAACGTTCTTTCAGCAGGAATTAAAGCGAAAAAGAATAACTTAGATAAAGCAATTGCACTATTGAATAAAGCAGTAGAAATTGAAGATCGTTTAAACTACAACGAACCCCCAGATTGGTTTTTCTCCGTAAGACATTATTTAGGAGCAGTTTTACTTAAATTTGGAAAATATGCCGAAGCCGAAAAAATCTACAGACAAGATTTGCAAACGCTCCCAAAAAACGGCTTCGCCCTAATCGGACTTTATAATGCTCTAACACTGCAGAAAAAAGAAAAAGAGGCTTTAAAAATTAAAACCTCTTTTGATGATTCTTGGCAATATGCCGATGTGAAGATTGTGGGGTCTTCTAGTATTTTGGAGTGAAATTATCTAAAATTGTAAATTCTTAATATATCTCAAAATAAGAATTTTACACAATTACTCAATGAAAACTACTGGAAGTTTATTTGATTCGATTGTACCTGTAAAAACCTTATAGTCCTTTTTAATGATAGCCTCAATTCTTTTTTTTACATATCCCATATCCACAAACATTTCAGAAACAGTATACTTTAGTGATGCATAATATTTTTTCTTTCTATCAACTAAAAAATAGCTTGTTTGTTTTGCGCTAATATTTCTCTCTATCTTAAATTGCAACTTGAAGTACAAATCTTCGTTAGATTTTATTTCTAATAAAGTAAAATTTTGATTACTCATTTTTAGATCTACGTTGTTACTCCTTTCTAAAATATTAGAAATTTTAAGAACCTCATTGTTTTTTTTGTCCACTAAAATAAAATAAGGATTCATAAAATAGCTGTTATCATATTTTGCATCAGCTAAAAAAAGCGTGTCAATTAAAATATAATAATTTTCTTTTGAATTATTTTTTATAACAAAATCAATATTTTGATTTTCTACAATTTTCTTGCTTAAAATTTTAATTGTTAAATCTTTATTATTTTGTGCATTTAAAATTAGTATATAAAACAAACAAAAGATAATGGCCGTACTTTTCATATTTATATTATTTAGCATCATAACAATCAATAATTGAACCATAACTTTTAAACAATTCATAATTTGGAAGCCCCTGATTAATTATTTCCCAACTAATCGAACTATATTCACTCATTGCCTCTCTATATTCTTCACTTCTGTATTTATTAAACCAAGAAGACATATTACCGTTAAGTACGTTTTCGACATGTACAAGTTCATGCCCTAACGCACTTGCTAGTCTAAGGTAGCTTGAAAATGCAATCTTTGCAATCTTAACTGAGCCATTTAAGCTAAAAACTGATCTATTTTTATATGCAACACTTTGTATTGGTGTCTCTCCTTCTTCACCTGAAGCTAAACTTTCCACTTTTTCTAAACAAGGACTACTTACATCATTATACATCTCAGGGAAAATTTTTAAAGCAAACTCTTCAAGGTTTAATCCCTCAAAACTCGCAGCCTCTCGAGGGTTTGCATATCCAGCATCCTTCAGTCGCCCTATTAAATCCTGCGTTTCAATAATTCGGTGAACAAAGTGATTCAATCCACTTACAATAAGTCCTGTTATTGCACCTTTCCAAAAATTACCTCCCGTTAATGACGCTCCAACTCCTCCTGAAACCGTTCCAAAAGCTATCATTCCAATGTTCGAACTTGCTAAACTACCGGCGCCACTCCAAACTTTTGTTGGGTTAATCATTTTCCCACTTGCATTTAATCCTTCATGGTTAAAGCCAGTTCCATAAGCACTGGCAGCTATACTGCTCAAGGCTCCTGCTGCAAACCCGCTCCAAAATTTTCCACCTGAAATTGCAGTCATTCCTCCTTGAAATGTCCCATGAGCAACTGCGCTCACTGCTGATCTTACAAAAAAATTGCCTATTGTACTGGCTGCACTACCAATTCCAAAAGTCACTGCCGAACTTGCTGCGCCAATAAATGTAGCTTTAACCAGGCCTCCAACGGTGAAAGGAACATCAGCAACCAAGGCCGTAATGGTATAGGTCAGCGCTGCAATAGCTGCTCCAATACCTACTGCAGCAAAAAAGCCTATTTCTGCAAATTCACCTGACGAATCCGTATACTTCAGCGGATTATTCAGAACGTAAGCATACTTATTGTAATTCTGCGTATTGAAAGGCTCCTGCACATAATTGTCAGGCTGCAGGAATCGGTGCAGCTTCGGGTCATAAAGACGCCCGTTCATGTGGATGATGCCCACGCTCTGCAGATGCTCGTGTCCTGTATAGCCTCGGTCTAAAACCGTCAATCCCGCAAGAACATTTCCTGCTCCGTCCTGAACCTTTACAATGCTGCCCCAAGCATCAAATAATCGTTTCTCTACAACAGCTCCGTTCTGGTCGCTTATGGCAACAATGGTTCCCTGATAGTCCCTGTGCAAATATAGGTAATTCTGGGCAGTTCCGTTGCTTTTCAGCACGACAGGCGCACTGTAGCCGTCACCGCCTATATAGGTCACAAACTCGATTTCTCCAGTAACGGTATTATGTTTGACTTCCATACTACCATCTTCGGAGTAATGCTTGCGGTAAGTCCTTAGCATTTTGTCATCGGCCAGACTACCGTAAAACATCGAGCTTCTGTCATTTCCGTCATTGTAGGTGAAGCTTATTTTGTCCACTCCAGCCTCTTCAATCTGCACTGGGCTTTTAAATACATTGTAGCTTACTGCCAGATTTGGTTTTGCTGTATAATGGCTTAGCGCCTCCGCGGTCGGAACTATGGCTTTGTTCTGATAGGTTTTGGCTCCGTCATACTCGTAAGTCCCCACGCTATTCTGCGTGATTCTTCCCTTATCGTCATAAACCTGCGCTTCTTGGATGCCCGCTCCGTTGGTGTATTCCGTCAGACGGTCCAGTCCGTCGTATTTGAATGTCTCGCTTCTGCCGAACAGACTGTTGCTGCGGCTATTCAGGTTGCCTCTTTTGATTTCAAAATCAGCATTCAGGGTCATTATGTTGACTACGGACGGACTTGTCTTATCGTGTCTGATCTGCCTTACATAGCCATACTGGTCATAAGTGTTAATTGTCACTATTCCGTTTCCGAATGCCCCACCTGTGAGCTGTCCTCTTTCATTTAAAGAGTTGGTCTGCCATAAAACCTGCTGGGTCGCATCGTCTACAATCTGCCAAGGAAAGCCGTTCTGGTAGATATTTTTCACCGTCTTTGAACTTGCCTTTCCTGAAGCGGATGCCATGGATGTTTCCTTCTCAACTCTTCCTTGGGTGTCAAATGACATCTCTTTTACAAAAACCGCATATGGCGTCGTTTCTGTAGTTTTATAGAGTCTTTTCAGGCTGTCATATTCATAAATGTTTGTTATGGTTTTGCTCTCTGTGTTATCCACAAAAGTGGTACCTGCTATTTGGTTCAACGAGTTATAGGCATAAGTTGTCTTGCTATTGGTAAGGGTTCCTGAAATTGTTTTTTGCGTTGGTTTACCGGCGTTATTATATATATAAGATGTGGTTCCATTTGGTGTGGATTCCGTCATCATCTGCCCGAAAGCATCATAGCTGTAAGTGTACACTCCCGCACTAGGGTCGGTCAGCTTTACCTTATTGCCCCAGCCGTCAATCACGATCTGGACCTTGTTGCCCTGATAGTCGGATTCTTTCAGCTGTCCGCCGGCAAAATAGGTGAAATTGATTGTCCCTCCCGGATCTGTCGTCTGGATCTTGTTGCCCATAGCATCTGCTGTGGCAGTGGTTATTTTGCCGTCATCGCTGCTTGTCGTGGTCACTCCCGAATACGAAAAAGTCTGTATCTTTCCTGTCGGAGAAGTGATTTTGGTCGGCCTCATCAGAAAATCATACTCATAGCTTGTCCAAAGGCTTGGTGCAGAAAAATAAGGTTCGCTTTCTTTTTCCTTCCTTCCTAGATCGTCGTACACAATCTGCTTAGTTATCATACTATTGGCAGCAAATCCTTTAGCCGATTTTTTAACAATTCTACCTAGCACATCATATTCTGTTACCGTTTTCGTGTCAAGACTGCTTGTTGTAGTTACGGTGTATCCGCCAGAACCTAATTTGGCATAGGTATTTGTAGTAGTGATTGGGATTGCTGATGTATTTAGAACAGTAGTACTAACCAGTTTTCCCCAGTTATCATAATTATAATTATTTGTCACCCCTAGGTAGTCTATTGACTGGCTCATCTGTCCCAAATTATTATAAGCGTAATTAGTCACAAATCCCTGATGGTCTGTCTTCTTGACAACAAAACGCTTTGTCGAATCGTACTCGTCTTTGATCGTTCGCGGTGCCGGAACCGGGGTAGCCGTCGGAGCCGAAACGGTTTTGGTCAGAAGGTTACCCAGGGCATCGTAGGCCATATCCTCTGCAATCGCATAGGTGTTATGCCCTTTCTTCTCTGTTCGCACTAGATTGGAGCCTGAATAGGCATAGGTTTCCTCTGAAGTTCTGGTATCACCCGAAGCCGTATTGCGGAGTGTTGAGACCACTCGCTTTGGCCTTCCGATATAGTAGGATGCCCCTGCGCCAGTCGGATTGTTGTCGTATTCGGTATCAACGGCAGTGCTGCCCTGAAGTGAAGAGCCTGTATAATGGTTTGTTACGCTTCTTACCTCAAGGCCGTAATAGTTGCCGCTGTCCGCTCCTCCATCATAAGAATACACGGTCTCTTTCTTTATGCCTGTAAGATGGTCTTCAATAACCTGTCTATTAAGCAAAACATTGAAAACGCCATTATTTGAATCTGGCGCTCCCGCATTTGGTGCCGATGAAGCCACTGGTGTTGCTACAAATTTAGTATTGCCACTCGCTGTAAAGCCTGGCTGCAGGATAATCTGTGGCGCAGTATAATTTACTGCCAAATCGTTGCTTATTGCTGAAGATGCTGTAATCTGATTTCCTGCTTTAAAGGTCTTCCCGCTTGTAACTGGAGCGTTGATATTCAGATTAGCTGGAATTGATTCCGGACTTGTCGCATCTCCACCACCTTTTGCATAGGTTGCAAAAACATTAGTCTTCGTTGTTATTAAATTGCTCGGCACATTATCAAATACAGTAGTCCCTGTAGTGCTTGTCCAAGTTATCGTATTTGCTCCTCTAAGATTTGGGTCATTATAGGTTGTTGTCCAGATTTTAGGATTTGCCTCGTTAAGGTACCAGCTGCTTCTTGTAGTCTTTTTAAAGCCTACTGTTCCATAATTAAAATTCGACACAAATCCTCTGTATCTGAAATCCTGATATTTATAAGCTCCATTTATTACTGCTGTAAGTTTCGATACAAGATAACTATCAGAGTTTCTTCCAATTTCTATACCAGGATAGTTAACTCCGTTCTCAGACGAATAAAAATCTGCAGATGAATTGCCCAAACCTCCATCAGCAGCCATCATCGGCTTGTAATCGATAATCTGTTTAATGTTCCCATTGGATTCTGAAACAGTTATCAATCTGTTCTCAGCATCAACACTTTTATTGAATTGGTAATACTCAATCTTATTGTAATGTCCTCTTATCACAACAAGATCAGTATTATTTCCGTTATGTCTGTAATTGGATGTTATGGGGATAGGAATATCAGGCGAATTTGAAAACTGCACCCCCGAGTTATAAGTTGCTGTAAAACCAACTGCTCCCACTCTTCCTATATTATTTACAAAACCGGTTACCTGCCATTCTGTATCGTGGTTATTGATTGTCCAGCTGTCTTTAAAGTATTTTCTCCATACGCGTACCAAATCTGACTTTCCATCTTTATTGATGTCTATCGCATAATAATTGCTAAAATGCCTCTGTGTATTATATGTTGATCCAGTATCTGGCCAGTATTCTACAATATTATGGCTTTCTTTTATAAAATAGCTTCCTCCAGCAGGATTTGGATTGCTGTAGTAAATATTCCATTGGGTCTGTCCTGATGCTCCCTCACTAGTTGGAAGCATAATATCCGTTTTCCCATCACCGTTAAAATCTCCGAAAAGCATCTGCTTGGTATCTGAATATTGATCTAATGATCCTTCTCCTATTACCTCCAATTCTACCCAAGGGGCAGCTGTAAGCTGTTTAAAACTAACAATTTTATAGGTTTTATCTTTCTTTAAAACCAATACATCAGATTTTCCATCTGAATTAAAATCTGCTATGTATCTTTTATCTCCATTTAAAACTGTGCTATTCTGAAGACTTGCAAATCCGCTAGTTCCCAAAGAAGTTGATGCATTGGGATCTAGATTAACTAAACTATAATCCCATCCATCTGAAGTCAAATATGTTTGGCATTCATACCCGTCTCCTCCACCTGCCCAGTTTTGTGATATAGTTTCTACATTATAATATCTTTCATTCTTTTTGCTTATTATAAGAACTTCGCTTATTCCGTCTCCATTAAAGTCTCCTTCTAAATATTCATTAGATTTTTTAATTGATGGCACATAGCAGTTATCTACAATATAAGAAAATGTATCATACTGCATATTGGTTACACATAAACTTCCATCTATAGGAATATTGTTATTAAAAGCAATTGATTTTGTATAATTTAATGATGTCGAGTTATAAGCTTTAAAGTCAATGCTATTGTTTTTTTCATCAGCAAAAACAATAGATTGAAATTGGTTTAGCTTATTATTTGATAAAGTAGTAGCTGCTATAATCTGTCTTTTGTCAGCAACAAATGGCAGAGCAATCGGTGCATTCCCTGAAGTGCCATCAAACAGTTTTGTAAACATCTTATTATCCGAAACAAAATCCAATCTTCCATCACCATCAAAATCGCCTGCCAAATCTGTTTTATCAAATGCCAGATTATTGGTATAGCTCTTTTCTGTCCTTTCCTGATTTGAAGGACTTGAAGCATAAGTAAATGTTACGGGATTAGATGCTTCCATCTGTCCGTTGATTTCCTGAATGCTTTTTATTCTTTCATAGCCTAGTGCTGAGTCAAAATCATGCTGAATCTGGTAGTTCCTGAAGAAAACATTATTTGCATATACCTGAATGCTGTTTAATATTTGGGTAGAATAGACTGCCTGCCCTTTCATGTAATCCCTTTCGACACGCTTTGACGCACTATAAAGGAATGCAATCTTATTCTGAGCAGCAATTCCCGCAGCTGTGTTTCCGCTGAATGTGATTGTGTCTATGTACAGCTGGTTTGTGCCGTTATAAGTTATAGTTTTATAATTGTAGTCTATAAAGTTCCCGTTCGTATCCTCATAATGTACAATGTACCAAGAACTAAGAGAAACCGAATTCTGCAGGCTTCCTGATCCCTTAGAGCCATACCAGCTTCTGGAGCCGTCTGGAGCAGTAACTACAAAATAAGTTGTTGTTCCTTCAACTTTAAGCTCTATTTTGGTATTGCTTTTGTATTCCGTTTCATATGTGGAGCCGGGCGCCCAGTATGTGCCTGATTTTATCAGAAGGCGCTGTCCGTCAAGAGCCAATTTGTCGTTGTCGTCAAAATCAACACCGTCAACAAATCCGTCTATATCGCGTCTTGTGGCAATTCGGCTTATCGCTGAAATGCTGTTGATGCTCCATCCCTGTCCGGCTATCCCGCCTCTCACTCCGCTGCTGTAGACCAGGTTTATTGCCGGAGCAACGCTTTTAATGCTTGGCGGCACGGCAATAGGAAGCGTATAGACTGCCGTTCCTGATGATGAAATCTGAAGTTCCCCTTTTGTATCGGCAAAATTCTGCGAAAAGGAAGAAACTGAAAATAAAAAAATAATGAAATAGTATAATTGCTTCATATTCAAATTTATTGCTTGATGATTTTAATGGTTTTCTGGTCTCCGTCTTTATAATTAAGTACTACCAGATAAACCCCTCTGGAATATTCCCCAAAAGAAATAATCTGATTGTCTGTATTTTCTGTTCTGGAGAAATTCTGCAGCACCTGGCCTGATATTCCATAAACTGTAATGGAAGAAACCTTGTTGTCGTTTATCAGCTCCCATTTTATATAAAGCTGCTCTTTTACCGGATTGGGGTAATAGGAAATGACATCTTCTTTTGAGAATTTAAGCAGATCTTCATCGGTAACAGCTTCAATCTCTTTAACTTCTTCTGTAGATTTCCCTGTAGGATTGCAGCCGGAAAGGCATAAATTCCTGACTATCTGGTTTCCGGCAGAATCATAGCTGAAGGTGATTTTCTGCTGGGCATTCGAAAAAGCACAGAAGCCAAATAATAAAAGTGTGATTAGTTTTTTCATGGTTTATTTTCGAGTTTGTCTAAACGTTTGTTTTGTTCTGATATAATAGTTTTTAATTTTTCTGTTTTTTTATCTTGTTCAATTATATAAAGTGTCAATTCTTCTATTTTTTGAAGCAGTTTTGAATTCATTTCGCCAAGATTGATTCCATTTTTCAAAACCTCTTCTTCACTTGGAATGTTTTCTAAATGACCTTTTTCTGCAATGTGTTTTTCAACCTTTTCAAGAGTAGGCAGATTATAATTCTTTTTGAAAACAAAATCTGACCAGCCTGTCATATCTACTTTTACTTCTTTGGAATGGATTGTACCGTTTACGTCTAATTTGTTATTTGGATTTGTTGTGCCAATACCTACGTTCCCATTAGATTTAAAAGTCATTTTTACTTCATTCTCCATTGTATTATCTGAACCTCCAAAACTTAATAATAACTTTCCTTGATCTATTGAGCTATTAGGAATCCATGTAAATCCAGCATTTTGAATTCCAAATCCTCCAAAGCAAAGTTTTGAAGAAGGCTGTCCTGAAACGGCCTCAGGATCCCCAAAATAAATATGAGAATTTTTCATTTCAGGAATTTTTCTAATAGTTAAGCTACTTGTAGAATAAATAGTTCCTATTCCAACATTCCCGCTTTCATCTGTCATTAATAATTGTTTCCATCCTCCCCATTGAGGATCTAAGGGGTATGCATTTCTATAAAAAACACCTGCATTATTAAAGTTTAATTGATGGTTAGCACCTCCAGAGTTGTCTGTGTCTTCCCATTGAGCAATAGTTAAATTAGTTGAATATATTCCACTCCCAGGCACACCTATTGTGTTTCTCTCTTTAAAATCAGCCCTAACAGAATGTTCACTAAAATTAGGAGCATCATTAACTGCTCTTGTATCATTTATTATTAATGATGTTGAATTTTGGGAATAAAATAAATTAGAAATACAGAACGTTAAAAGTGGCAAAACAATATTTTTTTTCATAAATATGCTATTTATTTTAATTGTTGTTCAATTTTTGCAAGCCTTTCAGACAAAGATTTAAAAGCAGTTTTTTCTTTTTCTAACTCTTCAATTTTAATTTCTTGAGAAGAAATTTTCTTGTTTTGCTCGATAATGTACAAAGTAAGCTCCTCAATTTTCTGAAGCAGTTTTGAATTCATTTCTCCGAGATTAATTCCGTTTTTTAAAACTTCTTCCTCACTTGGAATGTTCTCTAAATGTCCATTTTCTGAAATGTGTTTTTCAACTTGGTCAAGTGTTGGCAGATTATATTCCTTTTTAAACACAAAATCAGACCAGCCTGTCATATCCACTTTTACTTCTTTTGAATGTATGGTACCGTTAACATCTAGTTTGTTTGTAGGGTTGGTCATACCTATACCAACATTACCGCCACCTCCCTGAATAATTAAATCGCTCCACGCACTTAAATAGGAATTATGCGCTCCCAACCATGCTTTTCCTCCATACTCTCCCATAACAATGGCATTTAAATCACCTGATGCAACAATTCTTCCGCGCCAAATGTTATCTGAGCTTCCATTTTCTTTTACCATCAATTTACTTTGGAATCCTTCAGCGTAGGTACCAATACTGACATTCCCATTATCACCAATATTAAAAACAGGAACAGTTTGATTCACAGACCAATTATATATTGAAAAGCTTGATTCAGTTACCATATTAGCTCCAGAGCTTATAGCCCAAGTTCTTCCAGCAGGATTTCTAAGAAAAATTTTTGTTGAGTTTGCATTAACACTGTGACTTCCGACCCCTATACTTCCATTAACATCTAAATTAAAAGCAGGATTATTGGTTCCAATACCAACATTACCACTAGCAGGGAAGGGATAAGTATTTTGCGCAAAACTTGTTTGTGTGATAAATACAATAATTAATAGATAAATATTTTTCATTTCATTATTTTTTTTCAATTTTCTCAACTCTTTTTTTCAAGTCTGCGTTTTCCTTTTTGATCTCAATCACATACAAAGTCAGTTCTTCAATCTTTTGTAAAAGCTTAGAATCCATTTCTCCCAAATTAATCCCATTTTTTAAAACCTCTTCTTCACTTGGAATATTTTCTAAATACCCTTTTTCTGCAATATGCTTTTCAACTTCTTCTAGCGTTGGCAGATTATATTCTTTTTTGAAGACAAAATCGGACCAGCCTGTCATATCTACTTTTACTTCTTTAGTATGAATTTGGCCATTTACAGCTAATTTTGCATCAGGGTTCAGCGTTCCAATCCCAACATTCCCATTGTCCATAATGGTGAAGCGGTTCGTACACATACCCCCTCCGCAACTTAAATTATCGTAAGCCCAAAATTGCAGGCTGTTTCCATATCCCCCCGTCATATTGTATATCATCCAGGTACTTGCAATCCCATTACCGTTTTTCGTAGGATTAATCAGCTGTATATGGCCACCGGTATCATTTGAAATAGAACTCAGAATCGCCCCGTTTACAAACTGATTCCCTGTGAAAGAATTACTGCCACGGGTTGCCAGTTCTATCCAGTCGGGGTTATGAGGTGTCAGTGCTGCCGATATTTTCCTGAAAAACAATCTGTCATTGGAAGAAAAGGAAGAACCGATCTGAAGCTGGTTATTGTTTTCCGGATTTCCGTGTCGTACTGTTAATAAATGCTGCCATTCGGCGCTACTGTCAGGCGTCTTACCAGTTGGATTAGGTCCGCCATAAAAACCGGATAAAAGAGGAACGGAAAAATCATTTATATAAGGCGCATATCCACTCCCTAGTTGTTGGGAATGACAAAAACTACCGGTAATTAAAACGAAAAAAATTAGTTTGAAATTCATCATTTTTAAATTTAGATTTACCTTTATTTAGTAACTAGCAATGATCTCAGTGCTTCATTTTCGCACTTAAGAGCTGAAATATCTTTTTTCATCTCAATCATATAAAGGGTCATCTCCTCGATTTTCTGAAGCAATTTTGAGTTCATTTCTCCCAGATTAATTCCATTTTTCAAAACTTCTTCTTCATTCGGAATATTTTCTAAATGACCTTTTTCTACAATATGCTTTTCAACTTCTTCAAGTGTCGGCAGATTATATTCCTTTTTAAACACAAAATCGGACCAGCCTGTCAAATCTACTTTTACTTCTTTGGAATGGATTGTACCGTTTACGTCTAGTTTATTTTTAGGATTAACAATGTCGATTCCAACATTTCCAGTATTTGAAATAGTCATTCTCGGACTATAATTAGTGATAAAATGGAGGGGATGGTTTGTTTCTGTGCCAACAAAACCTCCTCCACCATTCCAGGTAGTATGAGAAAAGACACCAACACGATTAGAAGAATTAGAGGAAGTTGCTATAATTTTTGAGTTATCCAAACCGCAAACATCCAAAACTCTCTGCCAACCTTGTACATTGGAGGGATTAGCTGTTCCGATACCTAAATTACTTTTCAAAATGTAATTATCGTTGACTCCGCTTATTTTTAAGTTTCCAGATGAAATTACATCGCTTTTTGAATCTAGCAATGTTCTCCATTCTCCCCATGTATTTTCATTGTAAAATGCGCTCCTGTACATAATTTGTCCACCTTGCCAGTTATTGTTAAAATAAAGCTGAGAAACAAGATGTGCATATTTTCCGTAGATCTCTAGCACAGAACCATAGTCAGACGGAGCATTTAGTCCCCCATAATTGTCCCAAAGTTTTAAAGACATTGGCGTAATATTAGATCTAGGAGTGCTATTAAAATCTTTTTGCTCTGTAGACCATTTCAGACTATTTGAACCTAGGTTCCCATCAAATGTCTGGCTATAAATAAAGGACTGAAATACAATCGATGTTATTAGAAATATTATTTTTTTCATTTCAAATTAATTTAATCTTTGTTCCAATTGAGATAGCCTTTCTAAAATCAAATCCAAAGCTTCATTTTGCTTTTTTAGTGAATCAACTTGATCTTTAAGATTACTTATCTGGTCAAGCTGTTTGTTATTTATTTTATTTTGTTCAATAATGTACAATGTCATCTCTTCAATTTTTTGAAGTAGCTTTGAATTCATTTCTCCCAAATTAATCCCGTTTTTTAAAACCTCTTTTTCATTTGGAATATTTTCCAAATGTCCTTTTTCTGCTATGTGCTTTTCAACTTCTTCAAGAGTAGGCAGATTATAATTCTTTTTAAATACAAAATCAGACCAGCCTGTCATATCTACTTTTACTTCTTTGGAGTGGATTGTACCATTTACGTCTAACTTGTTCTGTGGATTTATTGTTCCAATACCTACATTACCATTACCTTGAATTCGCACTTTTTCAGTTTGATTTGTCACATGAGATTCCTGAGTAAAAAATTGCATTCCATATACATTCGCACCACCATTTTGAGTAATCGTTCGAATAGAAGTTCCAAAAGTTGTAAGATTTCCATCTACAATCGAATGTCCAATCATAATTGCTGAACTATTATCAACATTGATCAAATTTTTCACTAAAATATCGCCACGATTTATTTCGAATTTTGCTAGCGGATTGTTAGTTCCAATTCCAAAATTCCCAGAATAAATAAATGAATTTCCGCCATCCTTAAAAAAAACGTCAGTACCGATTCGAGTACCTCCTGTAAAATCCCCTCCATAATTTAAAGATAAAACATTCCACGTATCATGCACCATGGCTCTTCCTCCTGAACCTCTTTCAGGGAATTTAAAAATAACATCGGCCAATCCATTGTAGTAAAAAATGTTATTTCCATTAGGTGAATTAATTTGGGAAATTGAAATAATTGTAAATAAAAGAAAACCTAGTGTGTAAAATTTCTTCATAATAAATTACTTGTCTTTTGATTTAATATTTTTTATTTCCTGTTTCAAGTCTTCAATTGATTTATTCTGTTCAATTATATACAAAGTCAGTTCTTCAATTTTTCGCAGAAGCTTAGAATCCATTTCTCCCAAATTGATTCCATTTTTTAGCACCTCTTCCTCACTTGGAATATTTTGTAAATGACCTTTCTCAGCAATGTGCTTTTCAACTTCTTGAAGTGTTGGCAAATTATAGTCCTTTTTAAAAACAAAATCGGACCAGCCTGTCATATCTACTTTTACTTCTTTGGAATGAATTGTGCCGTTTACGTCTAATTTATTCGTTGGTTTTGTAATTCCTATTCCCACATTTCCTCCGTAAGGTTGAAAAGCCATATTGGTTAAAGTGTTAAAATTCTTAGAATATCCTTGAACAATACCAACATTATCAGCAGACGTGCCTATCGCAACTCCATTCGTTAAACCATTACCGCTAAAATGAGCTGAAAAAGTATCTATTGGACTTTCTACTTTTAGATTTTTAAGAGGCTCTGCACTAGAATTACTAAAAGATGGTAAGGTGGAACAAACAATCCACCAATCTGAACCAGTAGACTTGTAAGCATCAAATTCAGATTGGCTAATTACTACAGAACTGTAACCAGTAAAGCTACTATTAACAAATGTTTGATCAAAATAGTTACCTTTAATCGCTGCTTGAGGATGCCATCCAGGATTAATTTGAGTATTTGCATTATATTCTAAACTATTTACACCATCCCATTTTATCATATAAATCGAGAAGCTCCTGCCTGGATTTCTTGCCGCAACAATTGCATAGCCTGTTGCTCTTGCATTTTGTGCCTGTATTTCTCCTATAGATTGTGCATTAATACTTGTTACACAAAAAATGCTAATAGTTATTATAGCAATAAACTTTATGTTACTAATCCTCATTATGTGAAAGCTTTAAAATTACGTTTTCTAGTTCCTTTTGTTTGTTTTTCATCACCTTATTCTCTTTCTTTATTTCGATTACATACAGAGTCAACTCTTCAATTTTCTGCAAAAGTTTAGCATTCATTTCTCCTAAATTGATTGCATTTTTCAAAACTTCTTCTTCACTTGGAATATTTTCCAAATGTCCTTTTTCTGCAATGTGTTTTTCAACTTCTTCAAGTGTCGGAAGATTGTATTCTTTTTTAAAAACAAAATCAGACCAGCCTGTCATATCGACTTTTACTTCTTTGGAATGGATTGTGCCGTTTACTTCTAGTTTGTTTTGGGGATTTGTTGTCCCAATTCCAACATTTCCATTATAATTCCAAGTCATTACTTGTTGATCAGGCGTTGATGTGGTATTTTCACTCCCATTTATATATAGATCTAACTTACTTCCTGTAGTGCCTCCTCCTCCGTGACCAATTCTAAATTCTGCCTGTTCATTCCAACTATAACCATTACTTCCAGATCGCGAAAACTTTAAAACTGATTTACTTTCTACATTTTGTCCATTCGGTCGGCTTTCATTGGTATCCCATAATTGCATAACTCCAACAACAGTTTGATTTCCTGCAAAAGTATTTGCTCCTCTAGTTGCTAACTCATACCATTTTGAGTTTGTTGAATTATCTACTTTTCTAAAAAACAATTTATCATTTTCACTATAAGTAGAAGATAATTGCAATTGATAATTGTTTTCAGAATTTGCATGTCTTATAACAAATAAATGTTGCCAATCATGGCTATTATCTGGTGCCTTCCCTACAGCATTAGGACCTCCATATACTCCTGAAAATAAAGGAGTCGTAAAATCTACTAAATGCGTTGCATATCCATTTCCTATTTGCTGAGAATACGTTAAAAGTATATTTATAAAAATTAGAATAAGAGTTACTTTTAGTTTCATAGTTTATTATGTATAAAATTATTACTTAGCTTTCAAAAGTTCAATCTCTTTATTTTGCATCTCAATTTCTTTTTTCATTTCAATCATGTATAAAGTCATTTCCTCAATTTTTTGCAAAAGCTTAGCATTCATTTCTCCTAAATTGATTCCATTTTTCAAAACTTCTTCCTCACTTGGAATGTTTTCCAAATGGCCTTTTTCTGCAATGTGTTTTTCAACTTCTTGAAGCGTTGGCAAATTATATTCTTTTTTAAACACAAAATCGGACCAGCCTGTCATATCTACTTTTACTTCTTTGGAATGGATTGTGCCGTTTACGTCTAGTTTATTTTGCGGATTAAGCATTCCTATACCTACATTCCCATTATCCATAATAGTGAAACGATTAGCACAAAGACCTTTCCCACAACTCAAATTATCATAAGCCCAGAATTGCAAACTATTTCCATACCCACCAGACATGTTATAGATTGTCCAGACACTTGCTGCTTCATTAGAAGTTTTAGACGGATTTCTTAATTGAATTTGGCCTCCTATAACATCTGAAATAGAACTCATAATAATACCTTGAAACATTCCATTACCTACTACGTCAAGCTTTTGAGTTGGAATTGTTGTACCAATGCCTACATTTTTTTGACTTGTAATCGTAAAAACTGTACCTGTGGCTCCATAATCTATGTCTAAAAAAGCCGTACTAATATTATCTCTAGATTTAAAATTCCAAGGCCCTCCAGTATGCTTGTAGGGTTGTAATGACAGACGATTAATCTCACCTTCACCAACAGTAGATACTTGATTACCGATTTTTAAATTCGTATCAAAATTTACCGTGCCTGTACTTGGTACATTATTATGTGAAAATGCAGTACTAAACACAAATAATAAACCTATTAGATTAAATGTTTTCATTTTTTTTTACTATTTTACTAGTTCAATCTTAAAATATCTTTCTTCATTTTCAAATTCTCACTTTTAACCCTTTCTATTTCCTTTTTCATTTCAATCATATAAAGAGTCAATTCCTCTATTTTCTTAAGTAGAGCCATGTTCATTTCAGAAACATTTATTCCATTTTTCTCAAGCTCTTTTGCTGAAGGAATTTCCGGTAAGTGACTGTTTTCTTTAATGTAGTTTTCAACCTCTTGAAGAGGCCTCAAATTGTAATTATTTTTGAAAACATAGTCAGGAGCTGGAAAATTTAAGTCTACTTTTACTTCTTTGGAGTGGATTGTGCCGTTGACATCTAATTTGCTTGTTGGATTTACGACTCCAATACCCAAATTGCCATTTTCGTTTAAAATCATTTTAACATTAGACCAATCAGAAGATCCATTTTTTGAAGTATACCAATTATGACTATGATTTTCAGAAGCAACAGAACCTTTTGTTTTCCAATGTCCAGCATAATAATTTATATTATTACCATAACTCCTAATCATTCCGTCATAGTCCCCATCAATTCCTAATTCTAGACTTGAATAATTATTTAATCCTCCAACTCTTATTCCCGCAATTCCGTTTGAACCACCTGAACCAACATTCACATTCAATAATGTTTCTGGAGCATTAGTTCCTATTCCAATATTTCCATTAATTATTTGGTTTCCTGAAAAAGTATTTTGGGCTCTAGTAGCCAGTTCAATCCAAGGAGAATCTGGGGAATTAGCAATTTTTCTAAAAAACACTCTGTCATTTTGATTAAATGAAGATGAAAATTGTAATTGAAAATTATTAGAGTAATTAGAGTGCCTCATCACAAAAACATGTTGCCAAGAATAACTAATATCAGGAATGATGCTTAAAGAATTAACTTCATATACTCCTGATTTTAAGGGCTGATTAAAATCATTAATACTTAACCCTGATGCAAAACCATCTGCAATTTGTTGTCCTACTGAAAAAACTGTAAAAAAAAAAAAGAGAAATGTAGTCACTGTTTTTTTTCATAATCATTTGTTTTGTAACCTGATAACTGTTTTAAGATCGTTTATTTCTCTGTTTTGCTTTTCATTTTCCTTTTTCATTTCAATCATATAAAGAGTCAATTCTTCAATTTTTTTAAGCAGAGCCATATTCATTTCAGAAACATTTATTCCATTTTCCTCAAACTCTTTTGCAGAAGGAATTTCAGGTAAGTGACTGTTTTCCTTAATGTAGTTTTCAACCTCTTGAAGGGGTCTCAAATTGTAATCATCTTTAAAAACATAATCAGGAGCTGGGAAATTTAAGTCTATTTTTACTTCTTTGGAGTGGATTGTTCCGTTTACATCTAAATCGTTACTAGGGTTTAACTTTCCTATACCTACTTTACCATACATAAATGCAAATTGACTAGCGTCTAATTGCATTTTAGAGTAAGCACTTAAAGTTCTATTATAAGACTGTAACCCGACAACGCTGACCGCAGGGTCTAAATAAACTTCAAATCCTTCAGCATTGTTATTAGAAACCACTAACTTTTGTTGTGGATTATTTGTTCCAATTCCCAAATTCCCTGTTAAATTCAAGCGCATTCTCTCATAACCATAGGTTCCAAAAACAATATTTCCAGCCATGTCAGGTATAGTTGAATAACCAGACAAATCAATAAAAGTTTTGATAGGATTTGTACCTCCACCAGCAGATAACCTTAAAAATCCATCATCAGCAGCATTCCAAGCATTGCTGTAAGCCCTTATTTCTCCATTTGTAAGAGTACCTGCTGAAATAGGCGGTCTAGAAGAAATATTGCTTAGTCCTCCATTTATAGTAAAAGAGCCATTGGCTGTTAGTTTACTGATAGGATCTGCTGTACCAATACCTACATTTCCGTCACTTCCCCTCATATAAAGTATATCGTTTCGAAAACCATTTCCTGTATGGGCTCCAAATTTTACATATCCTGTTGTACCATCAAATCCCATATGCATTTGTGATACTCCATTACTGTTAAAAGTTGTATTATGAACTCCATCATTAATAATGTCAAATTCGCCAACAGAATAGGTCTTCTCTTGAGAAATAGCTATTTGTGCGGTAAATACTAACGATAGTAAAAAAATATTTTTCATAACATTATTTTTTTTCGATTTTTTCGATTCTCTTTTTCATCTCCTCATTTTCTTTCTTCATTTCAATCATGTAAAGAGTCAATTCTTCTATTTTCTTTAGTAGCGCCATATTCATTTCTGCCATCATTAATCCATTCTTTTCTATTTCTTTTGCAGAAGCGATTTCAGGCAAATGATTAATTTTTTTATGTAGTCTTCTACTTCATATAGCGATTTCAATTTATAATCATTGGTAAAAACATAGTCAGGAACTGCTCCAGCATTAACAGTGAATTTTACTTCCCTAGCATGGATGTTTCCCGCCACAGTAAGCTTTGAGTCTGGGTTGGGAGCACCTATGCCAACATTTCCATTTTCTATTAGCCTTATAAAAGCGTTATTTGGTATTTTACCAATAACATTTAATTCTGTAAAATCGCCAATTCCCGATATCCAGCTGGTTTGAAGAATATATTTATTTGCCCATCCCGTCCCTCCTACGGATAATTTCACTCCGTGAAACTCACCAACTGTCAATGGAGACGTTAATGCAGTAGTGGCAATGCCTACAGAACCAGAAATCTTTTGATCTCCATAAAAATCGTTGCCTGATCGGGTTGCCAATTCAATCCATGGATTCCAATAAGTGTAATCTCCATTTTTAGTTCTAAAAGAAATGCGATTTCTTATATAGTCAGAGCTAATTTGTGTATCATAAGAATTTTCGAATCCACCATAACTGATTAATGAGCCATTCCAAGGCGTACCAGATGCAGTGTAGGCAAAAGTGTAGCCTCCTTTAAAATTATCAGCACTTCCTGGAGAAGAAATACTGGAAGTTGGGTTTAAAGTTTGACAATGTGCATTAAGTCCAACAAATACACCCACGATGGCAAATATTATTTTTTTTCATTTTTTATATCTTTAATTAATAACAATTCCAACATAACCAGTTCCAGACGCTCCCTGAATACTTCCTGCTGGCGTATATATTTGAGCATTGATAGTTGTTACAAATAGAAACAATATTATAACTAATTTCATTTTCATATTTTTTAGTTTATATCAAATTAAAATTCGGATTGAGAATGTAAAAACAAAGAAATGCTCTTCCGCCTTGCAAAAGTGTATTAAAACATAAAGGAACAGGTATAAAACAAACGAAAATAAGATTTTTCTTTCTTTTAAAACAACATTGTGTATTATTTTACGGTATTTACTCAATAAAAAATAACTGTAAATGATAAAAACATAAAAGAAGCAATAGGTAAAGTTTTCGGCATAAGCACTTAAAAATTAAAATTATTTACTATAATGTGGCAAAAGTAAATTAATAGTAGCAATATTTTTTACGGTTTCCCGTAAAAAATATTAACTTTTGTTTAATATTTAAAATAGAAAAAAGTTAGTAGGCTTGAAATATATCTAAGAAGAAAAATTTATAGGCAAGATTTTCCAAAATAGCTCAACATTAATAAACTTATAATTTCTTCGAATAACTAGAAAAAAACGAAGTTTTAAAAATTATCTCCCTCTACTCTATAAAGTGTTAAGTCAAAGTCGTTACGATTATGTCTCTAGCCTTGTGCTTTTTAAATAAATATAATTCGAAAATTATAAAAGTCTCTGACTTAAAATAAAACTTCAAAAATATGATTAAAAAAACTAATCCATACAGTCAGATACTTTTCGAAATATTTTAAGATTCAAAATGAGCAAAAAATTTGCGCAAAGTCAGAGACATTTGCGCAAATTTTCAATTCAAATCTAGAACTCTTTGTAAAGCGTGGAGTATGAAACTCGTTACAAAGTCAGTCTACGTCTAGTGTTTGGGGTAATTTTAGTTTTTATGATATTTAAAACAATGAATCACCTAACTTTAATTTATATCATTTTTCTCTTTTATTACTTCCTAAATAATTATTCAAAAGTTTTAATTCTCAATTTTTTTATGAAAAAAAATAAAGACACAAGAAAAACAACAAAAATTATAAAAAAATAAGTCGGTAAATAAATTCTGTTTACTGTTTGAAAGTAATTAGATATCTCAGGCAATAAAAAAATACTGAATAAATTGATTGATAAATGAATTACAAAACAATCAATAATAGATCTTCTTTTAATAAAAATGACCGATATTATGATGCTACTGATAAATGCTAATAAAACATTACTCCGTGAAAAAACATGCAGTAAAGCAAATCCAATTGAAACAATAATGATTGATATTGTCTCTTTATATTTTTTTAAAAATTTATCTAGAAAAAAACCTCTAAAAACTACTTCTTCAGTCAATGATTTTATTAAAATAGAAATCATAAACAAACCATCAATTTCCATACTTTTCTCATAATAACCATAAAAAAAATCAGTTATTAAAATCTGACAAATTAGAAATGAAACTACAATCAGTAAGCTAAAAAATATATAATAACCTTGAAATCCAAACTTGAAAATTTTTCTGTCCTTAATTGAAAAGAAAAAAATACAAACTGAAATTATAATATCAAATATTATAGATATCATTCCTCTTGATTTAAAGTAAAAGTCAAGAAAACCAAATAACGCACATAGCACTATATATAATATATATATCAACATATTTATTAAATTTAATAATATCTAAACTTCATAATATCAAATCTACTAGAATGATATTCAAAACCACCAAATTTAAGAGGACTTAATGACATAGGTTTTTCAAAAAAGTATCTAATTATTTTTTGTTTTGCTTCTTGCAATCTCATATTACGAGCTGCTTCAGTATCTTGCATTTTAAAATCAGTTGTGGACAATAAATTGGTTGCATGACCCACAATTTTCATAGTTCTAGGAAAATAATACTCCTTTACTTTATCCAACATAGTAGATTCTAAATTACTTTGAGCATATTGCCCTATTGTCTGTGGATCATCTATTTTTTTTGAACTTAAAATTTCCACCCCTGTTCCTTCCATTGTTATTCCCTTATGAGTTTGCACAAAAGGATGTTTGTCTAAAAATTCTTTAACTTCTTTGTAATCATACCCATATCTACGTGCTATTTCTCTTGCATCCCTTGCATTAGGTTCTTCCTGAAAAAGTCTGTGAGCAAAATGATTCAAACCACTAACAACAAGTCCAGTAACAGCTCCCTGCCAAAAATTACCCCCAGTCATAGCTGCTCCTGCACCTCCAGAAACAGTACCAAAAGCAATCATGCCTAAACTGCCTGTGCCTGCACCTATACCTTTCATTCCTGTTCCGGCAATAGCGTGTGCATTTTTACCATAGCCATCCATACTCGAGCCACCGCTCCAAACGCTGGAAGCAATGCTGCTTAACGCTCCTGCTGCAAAACCGCTCCAGAATTTCCCGCCAGAAATTGCAGTCATTCCTCCTTGGAAAGTTCCATGCGCCGCTGCACTGAATGCTGCCTGCGAATAAAAATTAGTGAACAGGTTAGTGGCCGCACTACCTATTCCAAAAGTCACCGCAGAGCTTGCTGCTCCGATAAAGGTTGCCTTAACCAGTCCTCCAACTGTGAAAGGAACATCTGCAACCAATGCTGTAATGGTATAAGTCAATGCCGCTATAGCTGCTCCAATAGCTACTGCTACTCCAAAGACTATTTCTTCTCCGCTAGGATCCGTATACTTCAGCGGATTATTCAGAACATAAGCATATTTGTTGTAATTCTGAGTATTGTAAGGCTCCTGAACGTAATTGTCAGGCTGTAGGAATCGGTGCAGCTTCGGGTCGTACAGACGCCCGTTCATATGGATGATGCCCACGCTCTGCAGATGCTCGTGTCCTGTATAGCCTCGGTCTAAAACCGTCAATCCGGCAAGAGCATTGCCTGCCCCGTCCTGAACCTTTACAATGCTGCCCCAAGCATCAAATAATCGTTTCTCTACAACAGCACCGTTCTGATCGCTTATGGCAACAATGGTTCCCTGATAGTCCCTGTGCAAATATAGGTAATTCTGCGCAGTTCCATTGCTTTTCAGCACGACAGGCGCACTGTAGCCGTCACCGCCTATGTAGGTCACAAATTCGATTTCACCAGTCGCAATATTATGCTTGACCTCCATAGTCCCGTCTGCAGAGTAGTGCTTGCGGTAAGTCCTCTGCAGCTTGTCGTTAGCCAGACTGCCGTAAAACATCGAGCTTCTGTCGTTTCCTTCATTATAAGTGAAGCTTATTTTGTCCACTCCAGCCTCTTCTATCTGCACTGGGCTTTTGAATACATTGTAGCTTACCGTCAGATTCGGTTTAGCCGTATAGTAGCTCAGCGCCTCCGCGGTCGGCACTATGGCTTTGTTCTGGTAGGTTTTGGCTCCGTCATACTCGTAAGTCCCCACGCTGTTCTGGGTGATTCTTCCCTTATCGTCATAAACCTGCGCTTCCTGGATTCCTGCTGCATTGGTGTATTCGGTCAGGCGGTCCAGTCCGTCGTATTTGAAGGTTTCGCTTCTGCCGAACAGACTGTTGCTTCTGCTGTTCAGATTGCCTCTCTTAATCTCAAAATCAGTGTTGAGCGTCATTATGTTCACTACTGACGGGCTTGTCTTAGCGTGCCTCATCTGCCTCACATAGCCGTACTGGTCATAGGTGTTGGTAACGGCAATGCCGTTACCGAATGTCCCTTCCGTAAGCTGCGCCCTTTCATTTAATGAACTGGTCTGCCATAAGACCTGCTGGGTGGCATCGTCCACAATCTGCCACGGAAAACCGTTCTGGTAGATGTTTTTTACCGTTTTTGAGCTTGTTTTTCCTGATGCGGTGGCTGTTGATGCCTCCTTCAGAACTCTTCCCTGCGTATCAAATGACATCTCTTTCACAAAAACCGCATAAGGCGTGGTTTCTGTTGTTTTGTACAGCCTTTTCAGGCTGTCGTATTCGTAAACGTTTGACGTTGTTTTACCCTCTGCATTGTCCACAAAAGTGGTGCCTGTAATCTGGTTTAACGAATTATAGGCATAAGTCGTCTTGCTGTTTGTATTGGTGCCTGAGATTGTCTTTTCAGTCGGCTTTCCTGCAGCATCATATACAAACGAAGTGGTGCCGTTCGGTGTGGATTCTGTCAGCAGCTGCCCAAAAGCATCATAGCTGTAGGTATACACTCCAGCGCTTGGATCGGTCAGCTTTATTTTATTGCCCCAGCCGTCAATTACGATCTGGACCTTATTGCCCTGATAGTCGGATTCTTTCAGCTGTCCGCCTGCAAAATAGGTGAAGTTGATTGTTCCTCCCGGATCTGTGGTCTGGATCTTGTTGCCCATAGCATCTGCCGTGGCAGTGGTTATTTTGCCGTCATCGCTGCTTGTCGTGGTCACTCCAGAGTACGAAAAAGTCTGTATCTTTCCTGTCGGAGAGGTTATTTTGGTCGGCCTCATCAGAAAATCGTATTCATAGCTCGTCCAAAGGCTCGGTGTAGAAAAATACGGTTCGCTTTCCTTTTCTTTTCTTCCTAAATTATCATAAACAATCTGCATGGTTACCATGGTATTGACAGCAAATCCTTTAGCCGAGTTTTTAACCACCCTGCCCAGAACATCATATTCCGTTACTGTTTTCGCATCCAGACTGTTCGTTGTGGTTACGGTGTAGCCTCCTGAACTCAGTTTGGCGTACACATTTGTGGTTGTGATCGGAATGGCTGACGAGCCTGTCACGGTCGAATAGGTCAGCTTGCCCCAGCCGTCATAAGTAAAATCGCTGGTTACCCCCATATAATCTGTGGACTGGGTCATCTGCCCCAGATTATTGTAGGCAAAATTAGTAACAAATCCCTGATGGTCTGTCTTCTTGATTACAAAACGCTTGGTCGAATCGTACTCGTCTTTGATCGTTCGCGGTGCCGGCACTGGAGAAGCCGTCGGAGCCGAAACGGTTTTGGTCAGAAGGTTACCCAGAGCATCGTAGGCCATGTCTTCTGCAATCGCATAGGTGTTATGCCCTTTCTTCTCTGTTCGCACTAAATTGGAGCCTGAATAGGCATAGGTTTCCTCTGAGGTTCTGGTATCACCCGAAGCCATATTGCGGGCTGTAGAGACCACTCTCTTCGGCCTTCCGATATAGTAGGACGCCCCTGCACCTGTCGGGTTGTTGTCGTACTCGGTATCAACGGCAGTGCTGCCCTGAAGTGAAGAGCCCGTGTAATGGTTTGTTACGCTTCTCACCTGCAGCCCATAATAGTTGCCGCTGTCCACTCCGCCATCGTAAGAGTAAATAGTTTCTGTCCTTACTCCTGAAAGATGGTCTTGAATTGACTGTCTGCTCAAAAGCAGATTAAAAATACCTTTATTTGAATCTGGCGCTCCCGCATTTGGCGTAGATGCAGATGTAGGAGATGCAATAAATTTAGCATTGTCGTTACTTGCACTGGCTGTAAAACCTGGCTGCAGAATAATCTGTGGCGCGGTATAATTTACTGCTAAGCCTTCTCCTATTATAGAAGACGCCGTTATTAAACTGCCTGCTTTAAAAGTCTGACCTGTTATAACATCTTCATAAATATCAAGCTCATCTTGAATAGGCGCCGAATAAACTTGGTCAACTTCTGCGTATTTAAATGTATCAAAAAAATTTATTTTAGTAGTCAATAAATTACTTGGAACATCATCAAATACGGTAGATGCTATAGTGTTTGTCCAAGTAACGGCATTTGCACCTCTATAATAAGGATTATTGTATTGAGTGGTCCATATCTTTTGATCGGAATCTGACAAATACCAGCTGCTTCTTGTTGTTTTTTTGAATCCTACAGTTCCATAATTAAAGTTCGACACAAATCCTCTATACCTAAAATCCTGGTATTTAGAAATTCCATTGATGGTTGCTGTCAATTTTGAAACCAGATAATTGTCAGAATTTCTAATGATTTCGATATTAGGGTAATTTTCTTCATTGTTTGAAGAATAGAAATCTACAGATCTTACACCTAAACCACCATCAGCAGCTTCCATTGGTTTATAATCAATTGTCTGTTTAATATTCCCATTAGCTTCGGTGACAGTTATCAGCCTGTTTTCAGTATTGACATTCTTGTTGAACTGATAATATTCAATCTTATTGTAATGCCCTCTTACCACAACTAAATCGGTATCACCTCCATTATATCTATAATTGGATGTAATCGGAATTGGAATATCAGGCGAATTTGAAAACTGAACCCCAGAATCATACCCTGGTGTAAAGCCTGCAGTCCCCACTTTTCCTATATTATTTACAAAACCGGTTACCTGCCATTCTGTATCATGGTTATTGATTGTCCAGCTGTCTTTAAAATATTTTCTCCAGACACGCACCAGATCTGACTTTCCATCTTTATTGATGTCTATCGCATAATAATTGCTAAAATGTCTCTGTGTATTATATGTTGAGCCAGTATCTGGCCAGTATTCTACAACATTATTATGAGATTCCTTTACAAAAAATGATCCTCCAGCAGGATTAGGATTACTATAATAAATATCCCACCCTGTTTGTCCTGGTCCGCCAGAACCACTCGCAAGCATCATATCTGTTTTTCCATCACCATTAAAATCACCAAACAAAACTTGTTTTGTGTCATTATAATTCGTCAGAGTCCCATATCCTATTCTTGCTACATTATACCATGGAGCTGAATTTACTCCTTGAATTTCTATTATCGAATAATTTCCTGTTGGCCCAATATGAATTATATCTGCCTTTCCATCACCATTCATATCTGCAACAAATCTTTGCCCTTTTAAAAGCATGTAATAAGAATTGTTATCTAATACAACGTTTCCTTTCGAATTATCTGAACTAGAAGCATTAGGATTAAGATCAATTAATCTCGCTTCTCTATAATTCCCAGTATTCTCGCTATATTTCCAATAAAAACCTTCAGAATAGCCACTTGGATTTATATATTCAGTCCAAATATATCTTTGATCTGTCGACAAGACCAATACTTCTGAAATTCCATCGCCATTAAAATCACCTTCAAGATAAGTATTGTTTCTTGTTTGTTGCGGAAAGGGAATTGTAGGCACATAACTTTCATCTTCATCCATATAAGATGGATCAATATATACATTATTATTAAAAGGAACATTTTTAACAAGAACACTCGTTAAAGTTCCTCCTGATAATTCAAATGCATTAAACTTTACGTTTGCATTGGTTTCTTGAGGAGCTACAACTGACTGATATTGGCTTAGTTTACTATAATTCTTAATTAAAGTAGCAGAAAATATCAAAGGTTTGGGAAGTGTGTAAGGAAAACTAATCGGTGCATTCCCTGAAGTGCCATCAAACAGTTTTGTAAACATCTTATTATCCGAAACAAAATCCAATCTTCCGTCACCGTCAAAATCGCCTGCCAGATCTGTTTTATCGAAAGCCAAGGTGTTAGTGTAAGTCTTTTCTGTTCTTTCCTGATTTGAAGGGCTTGAAGCATAAGTAAATGTTACGGGATTAGATGCTTCCATCTGTCCGTTGATTTCCTGAATGCTTTTTATTCTCTCATAGCCTAATCCATTATCCACATCATGCTGAATCTGATAAGTTCTAAAAAGGTTATTATTTGCATGCACCTGAATACTTTTTAGTATCTGTGTGGCATAAACCGCCTGACCTTTCATATAATCTCTTTCAATGCGTTTGGCATTATCGTAAAAAAATGAAATTTTATTCTGAGCTGCTATTCCCGCAGCTGTGTTTCCGCTGAATGTGATTGTGTCTATGTACAGCTGGTTTGTGCTGTTATAAGTTATAGTTTTATAATTGTAGTCTATAAAGTTCCCGTTTGTATCCTCATAATGGACAATATACCAAGAACTAAGAGAAACCGAATTCTGCAGGCTTCCTGATCCCTTAGAGCCATACCAGCTTCTGGAGCCGTCTGGAGCCGTAACTACAAAATAAGTTGTTGTTCCTTCAACTTTAAGCTCTATTCTGGTATTGCTTTTGTATTCCGTTTCATATGTGGAGCCGGGCGCCCAGTATGTGCCTGATTTTATCAGAAGGCGCTGTCCGTCAAGAGCCAATTTGTCGTTGTCGTCAAAATCAACACCGTCAACAAATCCGTCTATATCGCGTCTTGTGGCAATTCGGCTTATCGCAGAAATGCTGTTGATGCTCCATCCCTGTCCGGCTATCCCGCCTCTTACTCCGCTGCTGTAGACCAGGTTTATTGCCGGAGCAACGCTTTTAATGCTTGGCGGCACGGCAATAGGAAGCGTATAGACTGCCGTTCCTGATGATGAAATCTGAAGTTCCCCTTTTGTATCGGCAAAATTCTGCGAAAAGGAAGAAACTGAAAATAAAAAAATAATGAAATAGTATATTTGCTTCATATTCAAATTTATTGCTTGATGATTTTGATTGTTTTCTGGTCTCCGTCTTTATAATTAAGCACTACCAGATAAACCCCTCTGGAATATTCCCCAAAGGAAATAATCTGGCTGTCTGCATTTTCTGTTCTGGAGAAATTCTGCAGCACCTGGCCTGATATTCCATAAACTGTAATGGAAGAAACCTTGTTGTCGTTTATCAGCTCCCATTTTATATAAAGTTGCTCTTTTACCGGATTGGGGTAATAGGAAATGACATCTTCTTTTGAGAATTTAAGCAGATCTTCATCGGTAACAGCTTCAATCTCTTTAACTTCTTCTGTAGATTTCCCTGTAGGATTGCAGCCGGAAAGGCATAAATTCCTGACTATCTGGTTTCCTGCCGAATCATAGCTGAAAGTGATTTTCTGCTGGGCATTCGAAAAAGCGCAGAATCCAAACAATAAAAGTGTGATTAATTTTTTCATGGTTTATTTTCAAGTTTGTCTAAACGTTTGTTCTGCTCTGAAATAATTTTATTCTGTTGAGATATCATGTCTCCTAATCTTTCTGTTTTCTTATCCTGTTCGATTATATAAAGTGTTAGCTCCTCAATTTTCTGAAGCAGTTTTGAGTTCATTTCTCCCAGATCAATTCCATTTTTCAAAACTTCTTCTTCATTCGGAATGTTTTCTAAATGGCCTTTCTCGGCAATATGCTGTTCAACTTCTTGAAGTGTTGGCAGATCATATTCCTTTTTGAAAACAAAATCGGACCAGCCTGTCATATCTACTTTTACTTCTTTGGAATGGATTGTGCCGTTTACGTCTAATTTGTTATTGGGTTGCAAAATTCCAATGCCAACATTTCCGTCTCTCATAATAGCCATTAACACATCTTCACTATCCATATTAGGTTTTCTTCTTAACCATTGAAAAAGTGGCATATCTTCTCTTGAATCAATCCTAAACCCCCCTCCTATATAAAGTATATTTTTATTATATTCTCTAAAATTTAAGCTCAAATTGAGTAATGGAGAAACAGTTCCTCCCAACTCTGTGATTAACCCCATTGGAATTAAAGAATTTGATATCTGGATACTTCCATTAACATCTAAACTATTGACAGGACTTAAAGTTCCTATACCCACATTACCTGTCGAAGGAAATGTATTTTGAGCAAAATTTAAATGGAAGGTAAAAAGCAACAAGAGTAAAAAGCATTTTGTCATAATTTACTTGTTTTTTAAAGTTTTGATTTGTTTTTCTAGTTCTATCTGATTTGTTTTTATACTCAAATTTTCTTTTTTCATCTGAATATTTTCCTTTTTCATTTCAATCATATAAAGAGTCAATTCTTCAATTTTCTGAAGCAGTTTTGAATTCATTTCTCCTAGATTAATTCCATTTTTCAAAACTTCTTCTTCATTCGGAATGTTTTCTAAATGACCGTTTTCTACAATATGCTTTTCAACTTCTTCAAGTGTCGGCAGATTATATTCCTTTTTAAACACAAAATCGGACCAGCCTGTCATATCTACTTTTACTTCTTTGGAATGGATGGTACCGTTGACGTCTAGTTTGTTGGTTGGGTTTATAGTACCAATGCCAACATTACCTCCAAATGAAGCACCACTAAAAAAATTGGTTTGACTACCATCTCCCGGTATATAAAGCAGGGTGCGTAAAGGTCCGTCATATCTTTGTGCTATAATTTCAAACCCCTGATCATAGGTCCAATCATCAGCTAAATATACCCTAAGACGCGAATGTCCATTCGCTATATTACCTATAGATTCAGTCCTAATCAAATGATTTTCCCCCCATCCATTAAATATTAACGAATTACCTACATACCCACTTTTGATACCTATCGTTACATTATCTGAGGGTGACAAATCATTTTGGGCTAAAACTGCCCATTTTCCAAATAAAAGAAAAAACATTGCAAATATTATTTTCATATCTATTGTTTTGATAGTTACTAATTTTACTTTTTAGAACATCTTTCGCTTTTAAGCTTTTTTATTTCTTCATTTTGTTTCTCATTTTCTTTTTTCATCTCAGCATTTTCCTTTTTCATTTCAATCATATACAAAGTCAGTTCTTCTATTTTCTGAAGCAGTTTTGAATTCATTTCTCCCAGATTTATTCCATTTTTTAAAACCTCTTCCTCACTTGGAATATTCTCTAAATGTCCTTTTTCAGCAATGTGTTTTTCAACTTCTTGAAGTGTTGGCAAATTATACTCCTTTTTAAACACAAAATCGGACCAGCCTGTCATATCGACTTTTACTTCTTTGGAATGGATTGTGCCGTTTACGTCTAATTTGTTATTGGGGTTTGCAATTCCAATACCTACATTTCCATTCCCAAGGATTCTTAACTTTTCCGTCTGAGGCTTTAAATACGATTCTTGAGTAAAAAACTGTAAACCATAAGTGTTATTTCCAGCACTTTGGGTAATCGTTCGAATTGAAGTCCCGTAAGTATCATAATTAGTTATATTAATAGAATGCGCAATCATAATAGCTGATTCATTATCAACATTTGCATAATTTCTTACTAGTATATTTCCGTTGTCAACTTGTAGCTTTGCCATTGGATTTGTTGTGCCAATTCCTAGATTTCCTAATGAAGTAAAAATAAACGTGTCTTTAATTGCTGATGTCGTTGAAAAAACAATTGATGCAGCATCGTTGGCATAATTATATTCAGATCTTATTCGAGCCATTTCAACATTGTTATATTTTGAAAAAACAATGTCTCCAGCATCTACCTGCAAACTAGCTGGAGCTATAAAGTTTAAATTTGTACCATTCTCCAAATTAACTCCGTAAGGAAAATTCGTTTGAGCAGAAAGAGAAAAACTCTTAACTGCTATTGCAACATATATTATTTTGATGAAAGCGCGCATTAGTTATTTATTTTTTGTTTCTAGATTGTTGATATAATTAAAAAAAGGCTTTTTTAAAGTTTTCATTATCTTGTTTGATGCTTTATTTTATTTTAAGGGAGAAATGATTTGTTTACCTTTTTCAATCAAATAAAGGGTCAGTCCTTCAATTTGTTACGCATTTTCAAATTAAGCAATTAAAACTCTAAGATTAAACCATTGTTAAATTTTAGTTAAAGCAAATAAATAAATTTTATAGAGATATTTTTTACGGCTTTCCACATTTTAACTATTTTTTTTTAATTTTAATATGTTGTTAATGTAGTGGATATAATAAAAAGCCACTAAATTTAAGTGTTGTTGGTAAAAAAAGCTTGTAAACAAAAAAGCGCGAGACAATCTCGCGCTTTTTGTTTAGTTTAAAAATTATTATCTCAATACCCAATACAAAAAACAGTCTCCCCCATATTCACAGGCGGTGTGCCAATTTTGTACAAAATAAGACCAGTTGCTGGTGATTTTACTTCCATTAAAACCTTTCCAAATTCGTTAGAAACAAAACCAATTTTATCGCCTTTTTTAATGTAATCACCGCTTTTTAAAGTACTATGAAAAATTCCAGCAACTTCAGCTTTTACATATTCCTGATTGTTTAAATAAACAGCTGACGGATTTTTTACAGAAGCTGTTCCGTTGCTGTACATTTCCATATAATTGAGCATATTATAAACTGCTTTTTTTATTAAATGAACCGATTCTGTCTGCACATTGCCTAGTTTTCCAGCTTCGATGCTTAAAGCAGTTTTTCCATTTTGAGAAGCTTGTTTAAAAGCATATTTGGCAGGCTCAGTTTTGGTAATCGTGTATGGGTAAGAAACGATATGATTGATTCCCGAAATCTCTGAAAGTTTAGCGCTTAAAAGCGTTTTCTTTTCTTCTGCTGTATTATTGTAATAACAGACAAACGGAAGCAAATCTTCATTGGCATCGCCTCCATGAATGTCTAGAAAAACATCCGATTGCGGAATAATCTCTTTCGCAATATAATTGGCAATCTGTTCTGTAATTGTTCCTGTTTCTGAACCTGGAAAAGTATTATTTAAGTTTTTCCCGTCAAGCGGATTTACAAATGGTGTTCTTTTATAAAACGAACCTATATTGGCAATTGGAACTACAACCAAAGTTCCTTTTAATTTTTTCGGATCAATTTCTTTAAGTAATTCCTGCACGGCTGAAATTGGCGGATATTCATAACCATGTATGCCAGCAATAATGGTAAAAACAGGCCCTTTTTCTTTTCCTGAAATAATCGTTACGGGCATATAATTATAAGGCGAGTTTGTTTTGAACTGCACCAAAGTATCCGCCCTTTTTCCGATATTTTCTTTTATGATTTTGTCTAGATTTTGTCCATAACTAATAATAGATATCATTAGCAGTAGTTTTGTTCCGAAAAGCTTTAAATAATTCACGTGGTATTCTTTTATTACAGGAAACAAAGTTCGTTTCCTTGCATTCTTAAAACGCAAAGATAAGGCTTTAACAAAAAACTATTTCTAATATTATTATGTATCAATTTAATTCTCAACCAACTCAATATCCATGGTTTTTATCAAGCCTTCTTGAAAAGTATAAACATGTTTTACCAATCCGTCAAACATCAAATTGCCTTGCAAGTCTTTTACATTTTGGTGGACTTTAACTTCAAGGCTGCCATTTTCTCTTTCGCCAAAACCAACTGGCTCCACTTTCGGATTAATCTCCGACCATTGCCTTGTCCAATATTGTCTGATTTCGTCATGTCCGACAATATAACCGCCTTCCCAAGCTTTAGACCATTGCACATCTTCCTGCATTGTAGCTAAACAATTATCGATATTTCTTTCGTTAAAAGCATTGTACGCTTTTTTTATTACTTCTTGAAATTGGTCTGCCATTTTGTAGTTTTTTAATTATTCTACTAAGATAGCAATACTAACTTATTAATTACAAAGTCGGTAAAAAATCAAAACAGTAAAAACCAACTTCAATTATTATCAAATTTTTAATTTTAATGGTTTTTAAAATAATTTTAAGAAACCTTACTTTTCAAATTACTATATTTGGCGCACTTTAAACAATATTAATCTCTTTTTCTAAGGACAAATTTTATAAGCCGTACGTAAATGAAACCCACAAAGTTCATATATATCGTTTTACTTTCGCTGCTCTGCTTTTTTAGAGGCACCGAAACGTATCATCCGATTTATCATACGAACAACTGTATTACCTTAGATAGCGTTACTGCAGACGATACGCAGATTTTTTCTTCTGACTTTTCTTCTTCTAAAAATTTAGAAGTTCATTACAAACTCAAAAAGAAAATCAAATCAAGAGCCACTACTTTAGAACAAAGTACGATCAAGGCTCCGTATTTTAGCAATTTAGTCAACTTCAAGCTTTATAAAAAGAGCTTAATTTATGGTATAGCTTCAATATACCATATCGAAAGACATCCTCATCTTCATTTGTATCAGCTTTTCTAGGCTGTAGGATTTAGTCGTTTTTATATTTCTAAGTTCAGAAACAATACCTCATTTGCTTATGCAATTGGGCTATTATTGCTATAAAAACATTTTTATTGCGGTACTTTTTCCAAAAACAAGTATTCGTAATCCATTTATTTCTAAATCCAAATTCGTACTCCCTGTATTCACTTAGCAAGGGAGAAAATCTATTTATTCAAAAAATACACCTAATGATGAGCATTTATAAAAATCCATTTCTTTTATGCACTTTGGCTTTATTCGTTTTAGTCTCGTGCGGAGATAAATCAAAAAAAGATTCTAACAACATAAAAACGGTACCTGTTTACAAGGTTACTTTAAAAGACACTATAGTTTCGAGCAAATTTGTTGCCGATGTACATGCTAAAAACAATGTAGAAATTCACGTTCGTATTCCGGGTTTATTAGACAAAGTATACGTTAGCGAAGGACAAAAAGTAAAAAAAGGACAACTTCTTTTCAAAATAAGCGATGTGGAGCTTCAGATTCAATTGTTGAAAGCCGAAGCGGTTTACAAAAGTGCTAAAGCCGACTTAAGAATTGCAACTGTTGAACTAGAACAGGCACAGACGCTTTTCAATAAAAAAGTAATTGCAGATAAAGAATTAGAATTGTCTAAAGCAAAAAATGATGCCGCTTCCGCGAAATTAGCTCACGCAGCCGCAGAAAGGAAAGCGATCAACCAGCAGATTAGTTTTACGACTATCCGCGCGCCATTTGACGGAACTGTAGATAGAATTCCGTTTAAAGAAGGAAGTTTGGTTGAAAATGGTTCTTTATTGACAACCGTTTCTCAATTGGATGATGTGTACGCCTATTTCTCTATCCCTGAGAACACGTATTTCCAAATGATGGAGGATAAAACCTTAAACACACAAGGCGATATTAAATTGGTATTGCCAAACGGACAAGTTTACGACCAAAAAGGAGAATTAAGAACTGCTGACGGAGAAATAGATAGACAGACAGGTTCTATTCAATACAAAGCAAAATTTCACAATCCGCAAGGGTTTATTAAACACGGAACTTCTGGAAAACTGATTATTTCAGAGCCGAAAACCAATGCAATTTTAATTCCGCAGAAAGCTGTTTTTTCTATTCAGGACAAACAATACGTTTTTCGCGTGAACAAAGATGGAGTAGTTAAAATGACGAATGTTACAATTGAAACCACTCTAGATGATGTGTATATCTTAAATGACGGTCTAAAAAGCGACGACCTGATTGTACAAGAAGGAACACAATCATTAAGAGACGGCGATAAAATCAATATGAAACAAATATAGGTTTATCGACTTGTAAAACAGTTATTTAATTATTTATCTAAAAAATTCAAAATGATAGAGCTATTTATCAGAAGGAAAATATTGTCATTAATCATCTCGGTTATGATAGTCCTTCTGGGATTGCTGGCGTTGTTTCAGCTTCCCATTACCCAATTCCCAGATATTGTACCACCGTCTGTAACCGTTACAGCAAAATATACAGGAGCAAATGCAGAGGTTTCGGCCAATGCTGTCGCCCTTCCGCTAGAGAGAGCCATAAATGGAGTTCCGGGAATGACGTATATGTCGACCGTAACTTCCAATGATGGTCTGACTTTAATTCAGGTTTTCTTTGAAGTAGGAACCGATCCCGATCTTGCCGCAGTAAACGTGCAGAATAGGGTTACGACAATTTTGGATGAACTTCCAGAAGAGGTAATTCGCGCCGGAGTTACAACCGAAAAAGAGGTAAACAGTATGCTGATGTACTTGAATATTACAAGTACCGACAAAACTCAGGATGAGCAGTTTATCTTCAACTTTACGGATATTAATATTCTTCAGGAATTAAAACGTATTGATGGTGTCGGACGTGCCGAAATCATGGGTCAGAAAGAATATTCGATGCGTGTCTGGCTAGATCCAGAAAAGATGCTTTCGTATAATATATCAGCCAATGAAGTGATTAATTCGCTTCAAAAACAAAACATTTCTGCTGCGCCAGGTAAAGTGGGTGAAGGTTCAGGTCAAATGAACAATCAGTTGCAATATGTAATTAAGTATGGCGGAAAATTCTTTGAACCGAAGCAATATGAAGAAATTCCGTTAAGAGCCAATTCAGACGGAACTATTTTACGATTAAAAGACATTTCGAAAATTGAATTCGGCGCGATGAGCTACGGAATGGTTTCTAAAACTGACGGAAAGCCTTCTGCATCGATCATGCTAAAACAGCGACCAGGTTCGAACGCTTCTGAAGTAATTGCGAGCGTAAAAGAAAAAATGGAAGAGCTGAAAGGGTCTTCTTTCCCTCCTGGAATGGAATTCAACATTGCGTATGACGTCTCTCGTTTCCTAGACGCTTCGATTCATGAAGTATTAAGAACATTGGTCGAAGCCTTTATTTTAGTGGCATTTGTCGTTTTCCTTTTCCTTCAAGATTGGAGATCGACGTTGATTCCGGTACTGGCTGTTCCTGTCGCGCTTATTGGTGCGTTTACCTTTATGTCGATGATGGGATTCTCGATCAACTTACTGACGCTTTTCGCCTTGGTACTTTCGATCGGAATTGTAGTAGATAACGCGATTGTTGTTGTCGAAGCTGTTCACGTAAAAATATCGGAAGAACATATGGCGCCTATGGAAGCGACCATTAGTGCGATGAAAGAAATTACAGGTGCCGTTATTGCGATTACGATTGTAATGGCTGCGGTATTTATTCCGGTTGCTTTCTTGAGTGGTCCCGTTGGAGTTTTCTACCGACAGTTCTCTTTAACAATGGCGATTAGTATTGTGATTTCGGGTATTAACGCACTTACGCTTACCCCTGCCCTTTGTGCTATTATGTTGAAAGCGCACGATCCGAATAAAGAGAAAAAATCACTTTTAGATCGTTTCTTCAACAGATTCAATCACTGGTTTGACAATATTACTTCAAAATACATCAAAGTATTAGTGAAATTTGCTGATCGTAATACGGTCACCGTTGGTTTATTAGTGCTTTTCTGCATCTTAACTTGGGGAACTACAAGATTTTTAGCATCAGGATTTATCCCGACGGAAGATCAGGGAATGGTTTACGTGAGTGTTACTACTCCGCAAGGAGCAACGGTAGAACGTACCGAAAAAGCGTTGGATGAAGTAACTAAAATTGCGCAAGGAATTAAAGGCGTTGATAATGTTACAACTCTTGCTGGTTATAGTATTGTAACTGAAATCGCTGGAGCTTCGTACGGAATGGGAATGATCAACTTGAAAGACTGGAGCGAACGTGATATCTCGGTTACCGATTTTATGGCGGAACTTACCGAAAAAACTAAAAACATTACTGATGCTCAAATCGAGATTTTTGCACCGCCAACAGTTCCTGGTTTTGGTAACACCAGTGGTTTTGAGCTTCGTTTGCTTGATAAATCCGGAGGAAGCATTACCAATACTGATAAAGTAACGAAAGAATTTATCAAAGAATTAAATGCTTCGCCAGAAATTCAGAACTCATTTTCGAGTTTTGACGCTACTTTCCCGCAATATTTAATTCATATTGATTATGATTTGGCGGCTAAAAAAGGAATTTCTGTTGACAATGCCATGAGTACTTTACAGACCATGTTAGGCTCATTTTATGCAACCAATTTTATCCGTTTCTCTCAGATGTATAAAGTAATGGTTCAGGCAAGTCCGCAGTTTCGTCAAAATCCAGAAAGCATTTTGGATATGTATTTGAAAAATGAGGCTGGCGAAATGGTTCCGTTTTCTACTTTCATCAAATTAGAAAGAGTGTATGGTCCAGAGGTTTTGACGCGTTACAACATGTATATGTCGGCAATGATTAACGGTGAACCTGCTGAAGGTTACAGTTCTGGAGATGCCATTGCTGCCGTGGAAAGAATCGCTGCAGAAAAATTGCCAAGCCGTTTTGAATTGGAATGGTCTGGTATGACGCGTGAAGAAATTCTTTCGGGTAACCAAACGATATACATTTTTGGACTGTGTATACTTTTCGTATACTTATTATTGGCCGCGCAATACGAAAGTTTATTGCTTCCGTTCCCAGTATTATTAAGTCTTCCTGTTGGAGTTTTCGGTTCTTATATCGCACTTGTAATGGTTGGATTAGACAATAATATTTACGCCCAAGTAGCACTCGTCATGTTGATTGGTCTGCTCGCCAAGAACGCCATTCTGATTGTCGAATTTGCCATGGCGCAGAACAAACTCGGACGCGATATCGTCGAAGCTGCGATTGAAGGAGCCAGACTTCGTTTCCGTCCAATTTTGATGACTTCATTCGCTTTTATTTCAGGATTGATTCCGCTGTGTATTGCTTCTGGTGCGGGTGCAATTGGTAACCGTTCTATCGGAACAGCTGCTGCAGGCGGAATGTTAATCGGGACAGTATTTGGTCTTTTGATTATTCCTGGACTTTATATACTGTTTGCAAAATTGGAAAAACGAATGAGTAAATCTTAATTTTTTTATTTAAACACATAGAAACATAGACATGCGAACCGCAGAAAGGCGTTTCACTTAGTTTAAATAAACATAGCTAAACTTTGTCAAAGTTTAAAACTTTGACAAAGTTGGTATCCACACAAAGCTATGTGTTAGAAACGAGTTTCTTTCTAAACTCTTTTTGAGATGAAAAAATCTATGTTTCTATGTGTTTCAAAAAAATTTAGCAGACAAAACAAATAAATCGAAAAAATGAAAAACATATTAAATCAATATAAAAATACTGATGTGATAAGGACAACCAAAAGTGCCGTTATAATAACCGGAATTTTACTTTTGACCGCTTGTTCTGCGCCAAAAGTCAGTAACAAACTAGACGCTGCAAAGCTTCCAGAGAATTTTGATACAAAAACAAAAGAAGCTTCAAGCGAGACGCCTTTTATTCCGTTAAAAACAGGAACCTTTTTTAAAGATCCGAAATTAGACGAATTACTAAAAAAAGCGGTTGCTAAAAATCCTGATTATTTAATCATGCAGGAGCGAATTTTAATTGCCAATTCGCATTTAAAAGTCGCTAAACTGGCGCTTCTTCCCTCTTTAGATCTTGTAGCAGATGCTTCTGGAACGCATTACGGAAAATATACGATGGATGGAGTTGGTAACTACGATACTAACTTTTCTCAGAATATTACCGAAAAACAAAGAATCAACGAAGATCTTACGCCAAACCTATTTTTAGGAGCTAAAGTTTCTTGGGAAGCTGATATTTGGGGAAAACTGAGCAATCGTAAAAAAGCGGCACAACAGCGATTTTTCGCCTCACAGCAAGGAATGCGTTTGCTGCAAACACGACTTTTAGGAGATGTTGCCGATTTGTACTTCAAACTTATCGCATTAGACAAACAAGCTGCCATTTATGATGACAACTTAAAAACACAAGAAAGAGCATTAGATATCGTTTCGGCGCAAAGATCGGTTGGAAAAGCAACTGAATTGGCTGTTCAGCAATTTAATGCGCAAAACAGTAATATTCACGCAGAAGCTTCAGAATTAAAATTAAGCATCGATCAGACTGAAAAAGCTTTATTGACCCTTTTAGGTGAATATGGCGGAAAAATTGATAGAAGCAGCGATTTCTTGTCTGGACATTTGGAGGTTTTAAACCAAAAAATAAGCGTAGATTCTATCATTCACAAAAGGCCAGACGTATCTGAAGCTTATTTCGAATTACTGGCTAGTAATGCTGACGCTAAATCGGCTCGTGCGGCATTCTTTCCTACTGTGAATTTGGGCGGATATGCAGGTTTTAATTCGTTTTCATTCAGTACTTTCTTTGATGCGGGTTCTTTTGCTTGGCAATTATTGGGCGGACTGACAGCTCCTGTTTTCAATAAAGGTCAGATTAAACAGGAATTTTATGTTTCGAATAGAAGACAGGAAATTTCATTTCTACAATATCAAAATACCGTTACAACAGCTTTCAACGAGTTAAGTGCTTTACTGCATAGAAATCAAGCGTATGAAGATGTTTTAAAATATAAATTGAATGAAATTGACCATCTCGAAATTGCCGTAAATGTCTCAAATGACCTCTATTTGAGCGGTTATGCCAATTATCTGGAAATCATTAATGCACAAAAAAATAAATTGCAGGCTGAATTGGACTTTGTCGATATCCAGCTTCGAAATGCAAACTCTCAAGTATTGCTTTACAAAGCTTTAGGCGGAGGAATAAATTAGTTTATATGTTGGTCAAAAATTGCTTCTGTTTATAATAGCTCATCGCAGAGGCTGTTTTATATCCCATTTCTTAATCGAAATGGGATTTTTTTATATAAATAATAACCCCTAGGATTAAATTATTTTTAACAAATAAATAAAAGCCTAATATTTTACCGCAAAGTACGCAAAGTTTTTTTTAATCATAACAATGAAAAAGTTCGCAAGGCTCTGTCTGCACAAAGCTTTGCGAACTTAAAATATCGATTAGGATTAGTCTCAGAACAAAAATATCTTTGCGAACTTTGCGTTAATTTTTATGCCATTCAACAGAAAAGCTATTGTTTTTTTATCGATTTTTTTCGGTTACACTTAACAACTATTATCTTTATTAAAAAAACTGAAAATGGATATTTCCAAAATTCTTGATCTCATTTACGAACTTCCTGAAGAGTCCAAATTGGCGCTGCAAAACAATGTCTCCGAAATTGCTTTCCCGAAAGGGCATATTTTACTAAAAGCCAACAAAATAGAATCGAATATTTATTTTATAAAAAAAGGATTGGTAAGAGCGTATGTAGAACGAGACAATGAAGTCACTTTTTGGTTTGGAAAAGAAGGAGAAACTATTATTTCGATGAAAAGTTACGTCGAAGACCAGCCTGGTTATGAAAACATTGAACTTTTGGAAGATTGCGAATTGTACGAACTCAAAACCGAAAACCTAAGAAAGCTCTTTAAGGAAGATGTTCATATTGCCAATTGGGGAAGAAAATTTGCAGAAAAAGAATTAATCAAAACCGAAGAACGTTTGATCTCCAAACAATTCAAAAATGCCTCCGAACGCTATTTAGAATTAATGAAAGACCATCCTGTACTGCTCCAAAGAGTACAATTGGGACATATCGCTTCTTATTTAGGCATTACACAAGTCAGCTTGAGCAGAATTCGGGCAGAGTTAAAATAACCAATTAAGAAATCTTCCTTCAATCTACCTTACAAATTTATTTAAATCTTAGCAAATCTGCTTTAATCTGTGTAAATCTGCGTGAAACATCTATATGCAAAAAATATTTCACGCTCCAGATAGCTATCGGGAATAAAAGATTTTAGCAGATTTAATTGGATTTTGCTATTGATCGAAACTGATTAAAATAATTTCATTTTTTATCATTTGTTAAATTATTTCTGCTTTCCATAAAAGAACTTTGCAGCATAAAATTTAACTATATGAACTGGATTATCTTAATCATTGCAGGCTTGTTTGAAGTAGCCTTCGCCTCATGTCTCGGAAAAGCAAAAGCAACTACAGGAACCGAAATGTACTATTGGTATATTGGTTTCTTCATCTCATTAACGGTAAGTATGCTACTGTTAATGAAAGCTACAGAAACGCTTCCGCTTGGAACTGCCTACGCGGTCTGGACCGGAATTGGAGCAGTCGGAACTGTATTGGTCGGAATCTTTGTTTTTAAAGAACCTGCTGCTTTCTGGAGATTGTTCTTCTTAGCGACACTAGTTGGTTCAATTGTTGGTTTAAAAGCAGTTTCGCACTAAAAATATATTTTTGTTTCAGGTTTCAAGTTTCACGTTACTCAACTTAACTTGAAACTTTTAAAATCGTTACATTCAACTTTGTCAAAGTTTCGAACTTTGACAAAGTTTTTTTGTTTTTAAACACATAGAAACATAGATTATTCTCTCCAAAAAAAGGAAATTGAAAGAAACTAGTTTCTAACACATAGGTATACACGCTCAACATCCCAATCTTGTCATTCCGAGGAACGAGGAATCTCACGCGCGATTCGACAAAGATTGACGAACTTTGACAAAGTTTACGCACCTCATATAGAACATAGCCCAACGTTCCAACCTTGGTTACGTTACGATTATAAAATATTGTGGGTTAATACATTGTGTACCCAAGGTTGAAACCTTGGGCTATGTTTAAAAATTGGGAGTATAATTACATTTCTATTTTCTATTTTCTATTTTCAAATTACACAATTTTCAAATTATCTAATTTCCTAATTACCCCAATTATCTAATTAAAAAACTAATGCATTTTCAGCATCACCTGATAAAAAAATAGCATTTTACCACATTATTCTCTGCTTTATCTTTGTCAAAAATTAAAGCATACATTAAAAAATGACATTCAGCCATTCCATTAAATCTTTTGACGAATTAACCAATCACGAATTGTACAATATGCTTCGTTTAAGATGCGATGTTTTTGTTGTAGAACAAAACTGTCCCTATCTTGACTTAGACAATAAAGACCAGAAAAGTTTTCACTTATTATATTACGTCGATAACGAATTGGCAGGCGTAACACGTTTGCTTCCTGTTGGAATTTCATATGATGAAATTTCGATCGGAAGAGTTACAATTGAAAAAACACATCGCGGACTGGGTTTAGGCAAAAAGCTAATGGAAGCTTCTATTGCTGGCTGCGAAGAAAAATTTGGAAAAGCGCCAATTAGAATCAGTGCGCAATATCATTTGTCTTCATTTTACCAATCGCTTGGCTTTGCTGAACAAGGCGATGTTTACGATGAAGACGGAATTCCGCATATCGAAATGCTGCGGGCATAAGTTTACGGAATAATCAGTTTCAAAACATTGGCCAATACAGGATTATGATCTTCGGTTCTCCAATTAATATATAAATCGGTTTCTAAAGGCAGTTTGATAAATCGGATTCCGGGAATTTCATGAAAAAGATACGAATCGGGTAAAATCGCTATTCCGAGCCCTTTTCGAACTAAAGCAATAATAGAAGAGCCAAATTCAGAATGAAGATATACTTCTGGAGCATTTTCTAGAGAATGGAACAATCTTCTGATGAGATCGCTGTAACTGCTTCCTTCATCATTTGTTGGCAAAATAAACTTTTGAGAACCAAGCGTTTCTTTCGTCAGATCTTCTGGAGTTTGATACGAATGATTTTCGGGAACCACAATGGCCAAATGATCGGTATAGATTTTTTGAGACTGAATATCTTTGGCATTATTAATATCTCTGGTTATGGCCAGATCTATTTTATAATTGCGAAGGAAATCCTGCTGGTTTTCGTAAAGCACTTGAACCAATTTGATTTTAAGTTTTGGAAAAGCATCAGAAATACGAGATATAATATCAGGCATAAGCGAAGCCGAAATCGAATCGGGATGAGAAATGGTAATGGTACCGCTCTCCCCTAACTGAATCTGGCGGGCAGATTGATGAATAAATTCTAATTTACTCAATTCTACCTCCCATTTTTCTTTTAAGAATTGACCAGCTGCCGTAAGTTTGACATTGCGTTTATTGCGTTCAAAAAGTTGCACACCAAGCTGATTCTCCAAAGACTGAATCTGACGGCTGAGTGCTGATTGTGTAATATTCATTTTTCCGGCTGTATTCCAGAAATGAAGTTCTCGCGACAACGCCAAAAAATATTTTATCTGCTGTAAATCCATTGATGCAATTTACGCATTTATTGAGAATAAAAAATAGCTTTTAATGCATTAAAACTTAATTGTTTTAACACATAGAATCATAGGATATTGAAGATGCAGAAAGGCGTTTCACTTATTTTAAAAAACATAGCAATCTATTAAAGCTGACAGGTTTTAAAAACCTGTCAGCTTTCGTAACTAAAAATAAAACGATGAATACTCTAAAAATAACCAAAGCAACAATTGATGACGTTTTAAAACTTCAATCAATTGGCAAACAAACTTTTTCTGAAACCTTTGCTGATGTAAACAGCGAAGAAAACATGAATAAATATTTGGATGAAAGCTTCGCTACAGCAAAACTAACTGCTGAATTGAAGAATACATCTTCCTACTTTTATCTTGCTATTTTAGACGAAAAAGTAGTGGGATATTTGAAATTGAATACTGGAAACGCACAAACAGAAAAGGAAGATTTAAACGCCTTAGAAATTGAACGTATTTATGTAGCCAAAGAATTTCACGGCAAAAAAGTCGCGCAGGCTTTGTATGCAAAAGCAGAAAAAATCGCTACAGAAATAAAAGCTTCATACATGTGGCTAGGCGTTTGGGAAAAGAATTTCAGAGCGGTTAGTTTTTATACTAAAAATGGTTTTGTGCAATTTGACACGCATATTTTTAGATTAGGAGACGACGAGCAAACCGATTTAATGATGAAAAAAGTATTGATTTAAAATGGAAAGAAGACAGCTTTTATTGTTTTTACTAATTCTTGGCACAGCATTTTGGGGAGTTTCTTACTCGGTTACCAAAATGGCTATAGGCGATTATTCGCTTAACATTTTTTTATTTTACCGTTTCCTTCTAGCTGTAGTGGTATTAAGCATTGTTTTTTGGAAATACGTTAAAGACATCAATCGAGAAGCGATTAAGACAGGTTTTGTGCTTGCTGTTCCTATGTTTTTAGGGATTCAGTTACAGACTACGGCACTCAAATACACTGATGCTTCACAATGTTCTTTCATCGCGGGATTGACGGTAATTATTATTCCGATGCTGAAATTAGCGGTTTACAGAACTAATACGCCTTTAAAAATCTGGATTGCAGCTCTGACTGCTTTAACAGGATTATTTATTATTGCTATAACAGATAAATTTACCATCAATATTGGCGATTTATTTACAATCTCTGGCGCTTTTGCTTTTGCCGTTTATTTAATTTCGGTAGAAAAACACTCGGCTGCCAAGAATCTGTTGTATTCTATTGTTCCTATGTTTGCGTTTTGCGCTTTATTTACTTTTTGTATCGCGCTGACTGATTCGCAAGCTGTTTGGTTCCCTAAAAACGATACGTTTTGGCTTGGTGCCGTTTATTGCGCTTTGTTTTCTACGGCTTTTATGTATACGGTTTCCAATATTTCGCAACGTTATTTATCAGCAGAACGTGTAGCGGTTATCTATTTGTTTGAGCCTGTTTTTGGTGCAATTGGGGCTTTTTTTATTTTGGGAGAAAATCTTTCGTGGCGCTTGCTTTTGGGCGGAACTTTGATTTTTTCGGCAACTATTATTTCAGAAGTGAATTTTAAAAACCGAAAGATTAAAACTGTTGAGTAAAAAATTGATTTGTTTAGAAATTGTTTCACGCTCCCGATAGCTATCGGGATTAAAAAGATTTCAGCAGATAAAATTAGATTTTTAATCATTTTTAAACACATAGAAACATAGTTTACTGGACCTACTAAAGTCTCCCAAAGTTAACTTTGGGCTATATTCTATGCGGTATGTGTAAACTTTGTCAAAGGTTGAAACTTTGACAAAGTTCTAACGTATCGCCAACTACAGCTATGTGTTAGAAACTAGTTTCTTTCAATTCCCTTTCTGAGAGAGAAAAAATCTATGTTTCTATGTGTTTAAAAAATCTATTCTCTATTTTCATAAAATAAAAAACCCCATCAATGTTTGTCTTGATAGAGTTTCTTTAAAATCTTTAAATTGGCAAAAGTGTATCCTCAGAATCACAAGGAAAATAAATTATGATATTGGTACCTTGATCTGGTTTTCCTTCTGCGCGAATATCTCCTCCAATAGTCTGCATAATTTTTTTGCAAAGTGCCAAACCAATACCTGAACCAGTGTAATGCTCCTGTGTGTGAAGTCTGGTAAAAACTTTAAAAATAGATTCTGCATATTGCTGTTCAAAACCGATTCCGTTATCAGAAAAACAAACCCAGTGGCAATACACTTTATATCTATCGTGTATTATAACTGGTTCTTGAGAAGCTGTAATTTGAATTTTTAACTGTCTTTCGGCAGAAGCATATTTTATGGAATTCTGCAGAATGTTAATAAAAAGCTGACGCATTAAAAAACCAATAGCATGAACTTCTGGAAGGTTTTCATGTTCAATTAAAACATTGCTCTCAGAAATGTTTTCATGCATCTCTTTAACAGTAGATTTCAAGATTTTATTTAAATCTACTGGCTGCAATGTGTCTCTCGTATTTTTTATGCGCGTATATTTTAAAATATCTTCTAATAAACCGCTCATTCTGCTGGCAGATTTAGAAACGCGCTGCAAAGAATTCGAAATTGATTCTGTAGAAATCACATCCAGTTCTGTCAGCATTTTTGATGTAATCAGCTGTATTTTGCGCAATGGTTCCTGCAAATCGTGCGTACTAATCCAGTTAATGTTTTCGAGTTCAGAATTTGTTTCTTTTAATATTTCGCTCTGGTTGCGGTATTTTTCCTCTTCTTCACTCAACATAATCAAAATAAGCTGATTGTGTAAAGTATGGGCATATTGAACCGCAGCATTAATTTCGTACGGTTTCCACGGACTGCTTTGATTTTTTACAATCTGTTTCCAAATGTCAAAAGAATTTCTTGGATGAAGTCCATTAGCATCTTTAATAATACTTTTTTCAGGATCGCCTCCCCAATTAATTTCTGAAATGGTTTCGGGTCTGTACCAGATAATATGATCATTATTTCCAACAGAATGATAAATTATCCCTGCAACCGACGAATTATTAGCTATTTCAGGAAAAAAATCAATGAGTTTATTGGTAGAAAAAGTCTCATTATTAAGAGCCTGAATCTCTTCTAACAGATTGATAATCTGCTCATCTGAAGGCACTAATCCATTTTTATAAATTTTGTCTCTGGAAACAATAGATACACCCGCCGCATTACATAGCTCCAATAGTTGGGGTACTTTAACAATGGTTTCTAATGCCTGTTGCGAAATTTCAAAATCTTTTGCCGTTATATGTTCCAGTGCCAGAATTGTTTTTTGGGCACTAACATTCTCATCATTCGATTGTCTAATATCAATTTGAGAAGTGATAAACTGACCCTGCAATTTTGCAGCTAATCGAATTTCTGGCGAAATATTTTTTTCAGAATAATGATGACAGGCTATCAATCCCCACAATTTTCCGTGATGGATTAGCGAGATTGTAAGTGTGGCACCAACGCCCATATTTTTTAAATACTCCACATGAATTGGTGATGTACTTCTGAGGATAGAAAGACTTAAATCTAAATTTTTCCCTTCTTTATCATCTACAGTAAAAATCGGTACTGGCTCATAATTGATATCTACAATAAGCCTAAGCTCGTTTTTGATATATAATTCTCTGGCCTGCGCCGGAATATCGGTATGTGGGTAATGAAGTCCTAAAAACGGCTCTAAATCTTCTCTGCAATCTTCTGCAAAAACTTCTCCGTTATATTGTTCGTCAAAACGATAAATCATTACACGGTCATAACCCGTTATTTCTCGTGTTCCCTGTGCTACAAGTGCGCACAACTCTTTTAGCGATTCAGTTTTGTTCATTTGGCTAACAAACTGAATCGTCTGTTTGTACACATCGGCTAGTTTTTCTTTATCGGGAAAAAGAGCTTCGGCTTCTAAAATGTACGTTTCGCCGCTTTTATGTATGTTGATTTGAAATAGCTTTCCGAGCAAATCTATTTCAAGAGGAAAAGCATCTTTAATTTCATCGCCATTGATATAGTCTGAGATTTCTTCCTGACAAGTTGTACTAAAAATGGCTGCAAAAGGCTTGCCTAAAACCTGCGTGTGAACCAAATCAAAAAAGGAGGAAATATTTTCTGTACAAAAATCAATAATCCATCCTGAGGTAATTCCCAACAAAAAGCCATGAGGCTGAATTTTTCCAGGTATATGTATGGGCTCGTTTTCACAATTGTCTAAAGTAACAAGATCCCTGTTAACTATATCTTTAATCTTCATTGTATTACTTCGCTGCAAAATGATTATAAATGCTGTCAAATGCAAAAATTGCTCCTTCGATAATTTCTTCTCCACAATTGTGTTCTTGCTCATAATCTGCCAAGAAACTCAAGAAAGATTTCCAGAAGCTTCCCGTTTTGTCGCCATAGCCATTAAAATAAGAAACTCCTTGTTCTCCAGACAATTCAGGAAATTTAGATACATTCTTTAAAATAAATCTTCCGCCTAGCGTAGAACCTTCAACTACATATAAAACGCCTAAAGCAAAAGGCACTGAAGTTATTTCTTTTTGAAAAACTTTCTCAGAATTCGTTTTTTGTGCATTCAGAAAAATAAGATCTTCTTCTATAAGATGTTTCTTTCTTCGTTGCTCTAAATCTTCTAAACGGTTAGAAAAGAAAGGAAAAATAAGTCCTTCTGTATCGTTGTGAACATCGTGCATTAAACTCAAATAATAAGTGTAATCTTCGATCTTCATCTCTGGCGACATAATCGATTTAGATACTGGAAGTTCTTCTAATTTCTTATGAGAATCAGCCGTTTGTGTTTTTAAATCTTGAAGAAAAGTAGAAGCTATTGTAGAAGTTGAATCTGTAATCATGGTTGTAATATCGTTATTTTAGGAGCGTTTAATTGGCAGCTCCTCTTCACAAATTTAAAAAAAAAATAATAGCTGTCCATAAAAACGTTTTTTTAATAGAATTTCTATCAATCCTCAATCAAACAAATCTCAAAAGTTGTTTTTCCATTTTCATTTTTATGCGAAATATATCCGCCGTGCGCTTCTATGATATTTTTAGATAAAGTCAGGCCAATTCCCGCGCCTTCTGTTCGCGTGGTGAAAAAAGGAAGGAAAATTTTATCTTCAATTTCTTTTTCAATCCCTTTTCCGTTGTCGGTAATTCGAATAAAAATGCGATTGTTTTTGGCTTCCGCCGAAATCAAAATTTGCTTTAAAGCATTGTTTTCTACCGCATAAATCGAATTCGTCAATAAATTAATCAGCACTTGTTCTGTCTGCTGCGAGTCGACATTTATCCAATAATTTTGAGCAACCGTATTGCTTACTTCAATATTATTTTTCTTAAACAGCGGACTCATAATTTGAATACCGTTTTCAATCAGTTGCTGTAGATCTGCTTTTTCTTTTTTAGGAGACGGAAGCATCGCCAATTTTCGATAGCCTTCGACAAATTTCTGCAAATGATCGCTTCGTCTTAGCATGGTTTGCACACTGTGTTTGATATCTTCTAAATCTTCTGTCGAAAGCGAATCTTGTTCTACTAAATCTTCGAGATTTTGGCAAATAGAACGAATTGGCGTTATAGAATTGAGCAATTCATGCGAAATCACTTTCATCAAATTAATCCACGCATCTTTCTCTTTTTTCTCTACGACATTCTGAATGGAATCTAACAGAACAATAAAATAATCCTGTCCAAAAATTTCGGTTCGCGATGCTTGCAAAACAAAAGTCTGTTTGCTCTGTTCATCAATACTAATTTCAATTGATGTTTTTATTTCATGAAAATCATCTTCTTCAATAATTTCGCATAAAGCGGGCAGCTGATTTTTCAAATATTTCCATTTCGAAACTTTCGACACATTAAAATGACTCGAAAAATAATCATTCATTAAAAAAATACTCCAATCGGCTTCCTGTTTCTGCAAAATAATAACGCCCGATTCGATATTGTTTAAAATCGAACGGTAAATAATATCTCTCGTAACCTGTTCATTTTGTTTACTTTTCATTGTTTCGTACAAAGTGAACAAATCATTGTATGTACTATTAAATTTATGTTTGGAAAAATCGGAACTAAAATCATCCTGCAAAATCGAAGAAATGGTTTTATTGTAAACCAAAACCAGATTGCGAACATAAAAATACATTTCGCGCGCGAGCAGAAAAACCATGCAAAGACCAAATATTCCCGTAAACAGCAAACCGATTCGGAAGAAATAAAGCGACAATTCAATGCCGATAACGATAAAAATTAATCGCAGAAAAAGAAGTTTATAAGTTTGTAAAGTCCTCAACATACTAGCCAATATTGATATTAAATTTCTCTAAACGTCTGTACAGCGCACCTCTTGATAAGCCTAATTCTTCGGCAGTTTTACTAATATTATTATTGTTTTTGAGAAGTGCTTTTTCCACCGCAGCTTTTTCAACAGAAGAAAGCTGAATATCATCTGCGTTTTCGTCATAAGGCGTTATGATTTCCAAATCCAAATCAGAAACGGTGATAGTATTGTTTTCGCAAAGAATAACGGCGCGTTCGATCTTATTTCCCATTTCTCGAATGTTTCCATTCCAAGCATGTTTTTCAATTTGTTCTAAAACTTTTTTATCGAAAGTGATTTCCTCTCGGCCGTATTTTTCAATCATTTTATCTAGAAGATATTCGGCAAGCGGAATTTTATCTCCATGTCTTTCCCTTAGCGGAGGCAAAATAATTTCCATCGTATTTATGCGATAATACAAGTCTTCGCGGAAGTTTTTATCTGCAACCTCTAGTTTAAGATTCAAATTGGTTGCCGTAATAATGCGCACATTCAGAGGTCTTACTTTCGTTTCTCCCAATCGTGTCACCGTTTTGGTTTGAATAACTTGAAGCAGTTTCGATTGCAGATGAAGCGGAACATTTCCTATTTCGTCTAAGAAAATTGTGCCATTCTGCGCCATTTCAAAACGTCCGGCCGTATCGCTTTTGGCATCGGTAAAAGCACCTTTGGCGTAACCAAACAATTCACTTTCGAAAATATTAGAATTTAAAGAACCTAAGTCCACCGCAACAAAAGGCTGATTTTTCCTTTCCGATTGTGTATGAATATGATGCGCCAGAACAAATTTTCCTGTACCATTTTCGCCTAAAATCAAAACATTCGCATCGGTTTTTGCTACTTTATCTGCCAGAGAATAGGCTTTTTTTATTATTTCAGAATTACCAATAAAAAATTCGTCTTTTATTTCGACTTCTTTGGTTTTCTTCTGTTCTTTTCTGGCTTTATCCACGGCTTGCTTAACCGATTCCAACAATTTTTTATTTTCCCAAGGTTTCAAAATATAATCAAAAGCGCCCGATTTTAAGCCTTCGACAGCCGTTTCTACTTTTCCAAAAGCCGTCATTAAAATCACAACTGTTTTTGGCGAAAGCGTTTTGATTTCTTTTAACAGATACAAACCTTCTCTCCCATCTTCAAAACCCAGTCTATAATTCATGTCTAATAAAACAACATCGATGGCATTTTTCGACAATAATTCGACAATATTTTTCGGATTATTGAGCGTATAAATGTTTTCAAAATACTTTTTCAGATAGACTTTTGAGGCAAAAAGTATGTCTTCCTGATCGTCGATGATTAAAATAGAGGCGTTGGTCTTTTTCATTATTGTTCAGTTTTGGACGAAAGGTGTCCATTAATGGACAGTTCAATTTTATTTCGAAAAACAAACCCTTAAAAACAAGGCGTTTAGAAGGTTTAATTTTATTGGCACGAAAATCACATTAAAACTTGTAAATCATTAATAATTAACAGCTTTCGGAAGTACAAATAACAAAAATAAATAACAATAATTGAAAATAATTTATCTTAATTTTCAGACTTGTTTCTTGCATTTTCCGAAGGCATAAAAATTTTAAAAGAAAATCAATCAAAAATTAAAACAGTCAATTATGATTACCATTACAAAACTTTCAAAAGTATTTAGAACTGAGGAATTAGAAACCAGCGCCTTAAGCAAAATTTCACTAACTATCAATCAAGGCGATTTTGTTTCTATTATGGGACCATCAGGAAGCGGAAAATCGACTTTATTGAATATTATCGGACTTCTTGATAGTGCTTCGAACGGAAGTTACAAACTTCTTGGCCAAGAAATGGTTGGTTTGAAAGAGAAACAAAAATCTCAGGCTAGAAAAGAAAACATCGGATTCATCTTCCAGAATTTCAATTTAATTGATGAATTATCTGTTTTTGATAATATCGAACTGCCTTTGATTTATAATAATGTTCCTTCTGCCGAAAGAAAATCTCGTGTAAACGAAATGGCTAAAATTTTAGGAATCGCACATCGATTGAAACATTTTCCGCAGCAGCTTTCGGGTGGACAGCAGCAGCGTGTGGCCGTAGCAAGAGCTTTAATCAATAATCCGAAAATTATTTTGGCCGATGAGCCAACAGGAAATCTGGACAGCAAAAATGGTAATGAAGTAATGGAATTACTAACCGATCTTCATGCCAGCGGATCGACGATCCTAATGGTAACGCACTCCGATTATGATGCGTCTTTTTCTCAAAAAACCATTTTTATGAAAGACGGTGCTATTCTGTCTGAAAAAGTAAATCATAAAAATGTAGATGTTTTGGTAAATTCTAAGTACTAAAATCATGTTTAAAAACTGGACAAACATATTTATTTATCACATAAAGAATAACAAATTCTTTACCGTGCTAAACATATTAGGCTTAAGTATCGGAATTGCAGGTTTAATTTTTGCGATTCTATACTGGAACGACGAACATTCTTATGACAAATGGAATCCTGAGAAAGATAAAGTTTTTATTGTAATGAATGATTTTGGAGGAGGAAATATCTGGACAACAAACTCTCCTATTACGGGTCCGACGCTAAATGCGTCTACTTCTTATTTGGACAAATATTGCTATTTCAGAACCAATTATACAACAGAAACTATTCAGTATAACGGAAAAATTGAATTAATTGACAAAATCTTTTCAGCCCAACGCAGCTTCTTTTCTTTTTTTCCGTTTGAATTTATTAAAGGAAATGCTAAAACAGCTTTTCATGATCGAAACAGCATGGTACTTTCAGAAGAGACCGCTGCTAAGATTTTTAAGAATGAAAATCCGATGGGCAAACAAGTAAAATATGCTGATCAGATTTTTGTGGTTCGCGGAGTATATAAAATACCAGATAGATCGTCTGTAAAACCAGCTCTTGTTACTCCCGTAATTGAAGATGAATTAGAAAAGGATAAAGATAATTGGGGCTTTAGCTACGGATTAATGTTTAAGCTTAAAAAACAGAACGATACTACTGCCGTAATCAAAAATCTAGATCATATTTTTCTTGAAAAAAATTATAAAGTACAGGCTAAAGAAGTTGGACTTCCGCTGGATGAATTCATCAAACAATATGGCGACCCAATAAAAGCGAGACTTTTGCCACTAACAAAGTCAAGACTTTATCAAGGAAATTATGCTTTTCCAGAAAAAAATGCCAATTTACAGTTCTTAAAAATAATAATGGGATTATCAATCCTGATCTTACTATTGTCAATTGTCAACTATATTAATATGGCAACGGCAAATGCAGTAAAAAGAGCAAAAGAAGTGGGCGTGCGTAAAATAGTGGGCGCTTCAAAAAACCAGATTATTGCACAATTTGTTTTTGAAACTACTCTGATGACTTTATTTGCTGTATTGTTAGCCTTAGTTATCGTCGAGCTTTCACTGCCGTTTTATAATGCATTTTTAAACAAAGATCTTACACTTATTGGAACTCAGTTTTACCTGCAGCTCATTTTAATTTTCTTCTTTGTAATTGTCGTTTCAGGAGTTTTTCCAGCGGTATATATTTCCAATTTCGAAACGCTTAAAGTATTGAAAGGCAATTTCTCGCGAAGCAAAAGCGGGGTTTGGCTTAGAAACGGAATGCTAGTTTTACAATTCTCGATTGCCACGCTTTTTATAATAGGGTCGTTTATTGTTCACAAACAGGTAAATTACATGATTGACAAAGATTTAGGTTTCAATGGTTCACAAGTTATGGATATCGTTTTCAGGCCTATAAAAGGAAAAAATCAGTATGACAGATATAAAACCATCAAACAGGAACTTTCAAAAATCAAAGGTGTTGAAGCGGTTTCGGCGGGATTATTTTCTATCGGAAGCAATGAAAACTCTTGGCAAGGACTTCATTACAAATCAAATAAAGAAATCATTACGCAACAAATGGGAGTTGATTTTGGCGAACTCGATCTATTGGGAATCAAAATATTGAAAGGAAGAGATTTAAACCCTAAACTGGCAACAGACACTATTTCGAGCGCTTTATTGAATGAGACTGCTGCGAAAACGCTTATGGAAAAAGATCCTGTAAATAAGGAAATCACTTTTGGCGGTCAGAAATATAAAGTGGTGGGAATAGTCAAAAATTTCCATTATATCGGAATCGAATATAATGTGGCACCAATGATTTTCTTTCACATTAAATCGGTATCATGGATGGAAAATTACATGCGATTTATTTCTGTCAAAATATCACCAGAAAACATGCCCGAAACTATTGCGGCAATTGACAAATTCTGGAAAGCCAAAGTCGATCAGGAATATCCGTTTGAGTTTGATTTTGTAAATAAAAACTTTGCTCGCACTTATAAAAAATACGAAGATCAAAGAAACTTATTTGCTTTACTGAATGTTGTCGTCATCTTAATTGCCGTTTTCGGATTGTTTGCTCTCGCTTCTTATTCTATGGAAAGAAGATTACGCGAAATTGCCATCAGAAAAACGCTTGGAGCAGAAACAAATACTTTACTGAAAGAATTGTCTAAACAGTACGTAGTTTTTTGCATAATTGGTTTCTTAATCGGAATTATTCCTGCTTATTTATTGATGCAAAGATGGCTTGAAAACTTTGCTTCTCGAATTGATATTCCGCTCCTGCCCTTTTTAGTTGCTTTTGTGTCATTGTTATTTCTAACGCTGACCATTGTTTTAGCAAAGGCTTACCAAGTAACCAAAGTAGATGTTTTAAAATATTTAAAATACGAATAATTAGTTTTGAGTTTTTGCAAAAAGCTGTGCAAGTCTGAACCCTTGCACAGCTTTTTTTTATTTTAATTAAGCATAAAATCTTTTCAAAATTTCTTTTGCATTGTCTGAAGCTACAATCAATCCGCCGCTCATCATGATTATGTCTTTGAGAACCAAACGCCCGCCAACAGAAAGATAAGGAAAACCAAATTGCGGTGTTGGGAAATCTCCGCCCAGATTTGGAACGTAAACTTCTGGTGTTGTAATTAAAAATGATAAGGTTACTAATGCCATTATGAATGTTAGAATTCCGCCTAAAAAACCTGCTTTCGGAAACCAAATTCCTAAAAGAACCAATAATCCTATTGTTACAATTGCAGTTCCTAAAGCATAAGAAAAAATATAAGTCCCGTTGGCTTCGTGCCATTTGATGTTTTTCTCTACCGTTTTGCCTTCTAGATTTTTGTAAAGTGTATATGCTTTTACTGTTTTTCCGTCTTCGTTAACGACTTTCGTATTAGCATCTTTATAAAAGAAACTCATAAACGGACTATTCGCGACAAGCGGAACAATCCCGTCTGCTTCATATTTGAAGGCTTTTAGTCCGCCAATCCATGCCATTACAACGAATATGGCAATTCTTAAAAAGTGAATAAAATTGTTTTGTCCACCAGCTATAAATCTTATAAATTTTTCCATTTTGATTATGTTTTAAATACATACCAAAATTACTTTAACACTGTCTGGATAAAAATGGACTTAAAGGAGTTTTCATGGACTATTTTGCCACGATAGAAATACCGACTTCTTTTCTGAATTCTTTTGGCGAAATGCCAACGCTTTTCTTGAAATATCTGCTGAAATAGAATTCGTCTTCATAATTAAGATCATCTGCGATTTCTTTTATGGTCTTAGTGGTCAAATGCAGCTGTTTCTTGGCTTCCAAAACAATCCGATCTTGAATAAGCTGTGAAGGCGATTTTCCGAAATGTTTTTTGATTCTTTTGCTGAAAGTGTTCACGCTTAAATTGTATTTAGAAGCATAAAAAGCAACTTCTTTGGATTGTAGAAAATGCGTGTCTAACAAATGCTGAAACTTCAGAATATCAGCATTTCCAATAGATTCCTGAACCTGTGGCGACATTTTCAGCTGTTTTTCTTTGCTGCTTAATGCCAAAACAACTTGCAAATACGATTTCAATATCGAATTGTCATAATCGAGTTCAGAGTCTTCTACTCTTTTCATTCTTTCTATAATGCTGGTGATTTCTTCGAAAATAAAATCAGAAACGGTTACAAAAGGTTCGCTATAGATATCGTTGAACAAAATTCCGTTACAGGCAACTTCTTTTTTATGGTATTCGATGCAGTAAAAATCTCCATGAAAATTTAAAGAATTAATGAAAGGTGCTGTAGAACTTTTCCATTGCAATAACTGATACGGCGTTAAAAACAAAAGACATTTTCCTTTGCATTCGTATTCCGTGAGATCAACAGAAAAAACGGCTTCTCCATCAAACATTATAATGTAGTAATAAGGTTCGTTGATTTCCTTTTCAAGAAAAGAAGATTTTTTCAGTTCGATTTTCATATTACGAAAATAAAGATTTTATCGTTTGTTTTTTTACCGCAAAGTTCGCGAAGGTTTTTTTAAAGAGCTTTGCTTGATGAGAAAGAGCGCAAGATGTTTTTTGTTTCTCGCAAAGACGCTGAGGCGCAAAGTTTTTTCTCATAGATTGGATGTAGAGACGTACTGCAGTGCGTCTAACGTTTGTAATATAGTCGCGCAATCCCGATAGCTATCGGAAGCAAAGTTGCAAAGATTTTCTCCTTTTTTGTCACCCTGAGCGGAGTCGAAGGGCGCAAAGTTTGTTTCACGCAGATTAAAAAAGATTTATGCAGATCTACAAAGATTTTTTTAGATTTTTTAGATTTAAAATAATCTGCTCTAATCTGTAAAATCTGCGTGAAACCAATTTTATAGAATTTCAATTTTCAAATTATCTAATTGACCAATTCTCTAATTGACTAATTATTCCTTCTTAGTAAACCCCTTTCTAGTCATTTCTCCCCAACCTTTGGTTCCCATAATTTTTTCTTTGTAGCCAATTATAGCCGCGTAAACCGTAAGCGGATGGAAATAGAAAGGTTCTATAAAAGCCGCCATTAAAAGTTTGAAAAAGTCAGCTTGTTTGGGGTATTTGTGGTACGTTTTTTCTTCGCTGTAAAGCGCAATAACCGAAAAGAAAACCGCAAAGGAATACACAAAAAACAACAGTAAAAAGAAAAAATGCCAGTTCAGCAATCCGAAAACGATAAAAACGACCGTTATGAGAAGGCCAATAAATTCGATTCCAGGTGCTAGAAACTCGAACAAGGTCCAATACGGCACACTCAACATTCCTAACAATTTGTATTTCGGATTCAGGAACATTCTGCGATGAATGCTTAAGGTTTCTATGGTTCCTCGCATCCAGCGGGAGCGCTGTTTTTTGAATATCTTGAAATCTTCTGGTGCTTCTGTCCAACAAAGCGGATCTGGAATATAACTTACCGAATAAGGCAGTTTGTTGTCCAGCATATAACGGCGCATTCTCACAATGAGTTCCATATCTTCGCCAACGGTTTTAGTGCTGTAACCACCAGAAAGTATAGCTATTTCTTTATCAAAAGCACCAAAAGCACCACTTATAAGTAATAATCCGTCCAATTTTCCCCAAGCCATTCTTCCTAAAAGAAAAGCTCTCAGATATTCTAAAACCTGAATTCTCGACAGCATTACATCTGGAACATTCACTTCAACCAAACGACCATTTTTTATTACACATTGATTGGCAATTCGAACCACTCCGCCAGTTGCGATAATGCGGTTTCCGTAGGATTCTAAAAATGGTTTTGCCAGTTTTAAAAGCGAATCTTTATCCAAAATACAATCAACATCAATGCAAACCACATACGGATTTTGAGCAATATTAAGTCCAACGTTTAGCGCATCGGCTTTACCTCCATTTTCTTTGTCAACAACAATCAGTTTTTTGAATGCAGCGTTTTTTGAAGTGTAAATTCCTCTAATCTTTTTGGTTTCAATTTTTGGATGAAAATCCAAATCGGTTAAAACAAGATCGTATGTTTTGGTCAGGATTTCCATCGAATTGTCTTTGCTTCCATCATTTACCACAATTACCTGATAGTTATTGTAATTCAGCGAAAGCAGCGATTTTACATTTTCTTCGATTGTCAAACCTTCATTGTAAGCAGGCGCAATAAGTGACAATTTTGGAGCATATTCGCTCGTTAAAAGCACTTCATAATCAACAAAACTGTTGCGTTTGAGATATCTTCTAAGCTCTTTTGTAGAAAGATAAGCCAAAATTAAATAAGAAGACATGATTAGTATGGCGTAACCAAGTATTAGGAGTATATATACATCCAAAAACCATGTTATTTCAGGATTAAAAAATGTCATTTTCTTAAATTTAAGCTGTTAAGGTCTGCAAAATGCTCTGCGCTTCGTACTTTATAACTGTATTAGTGGTCTGAGCTGCCAATTGTGCGACATGAGGCACTTTCTGCGATAATTTAAGCTCTTTTATAAGCTTTAATCCAAGCGTAATTACAGTGGTATTTTGTGACTCCAATAAATGTTCTATTCCTTCGGTATCGCCAACATCGTGTTTTTTGAAAGCGCCAATAATATTCAGCTGCATCCAATCGTCAATAGGATCGGAATGTTCTACTAAATATCTGACACTCCGAGTTCCTTCTAGTTTTATAGCAGCATTTAGTGCAACAATTTTTAATGTCTTTTTTCTGGCTTTAGAACAGGCTATAATTGGAACAAATGCTTCTTTAATATTAAACTCTGCCAACTCGGTAATTCCTTGGCATTTTACTTCCCATTTCAAGCTTTTAAGTTTTCTAAAGGAAACTTTTATCAAATGAGAATCTTTATAAAACTGTTCTAATTTCTGAGCATAAACACCTTCGTAATTTTTATGCAAATTGATTAACGATTCGGTTAAAACTTCTCTAAAAAAAGAAGTATCAAAAAGCACGAGAAAATTTTTATCTTCTTTGATTTTAGAAAACGAAACATCTTCAAAAATAACAGCCGACATTACTTTGTCAATCATTTCACTGTATTCTTTTCTCAACCGTTCTTTTTTTATTTTGCTGTTTCTGCTGGCAACAATAATAAGATATAGGATGAATGACGCTGCTACAAACAGATAAATGGAGAAAGTGAGAAAAGGCACTTCCCAACCACCGCTTTTGTATAGTTCCCAGATTTCTGTCATCTTAAAAACGTTTCGTTACAATAAACTGTACATTAAATCTATTTCTGTATTCCCCAGGTATATATTCTTCGTATTCATAAAGAAAAATTGGGCGCACAAAAAATGAATCACCAAAACGGTGCTGGTATTGAATTCCTGCTCGATAGGCTTTTAAAGGTTGTGTAAAGCTATTGTACAGATACAGATAAGGAACGTTTCCGTATTGCAATTCTAGCCTTATAAGGCGTTCTTTTTCTTCGTTTACACGTTGTACGCTTAAAACATGAGAAAACAATTCGTTTGAAATATCGTAATACGGTCTGTAGGCAAAACTATAAATGCCGGCGTTGTAGGCAACTTGACCGGTAAGCAAGGTAATATCGCCAGTTTCAAAATGCATGAATCTTCCTCCAAGCGAAAAATCGAACTTTTTCTGCGGAGCAAAATAGTATTCTAAACCTGCTTTGGCTACAGGAAAAATGGTTTCTCCTGTTGAAACTCCCGCATTGGCATACAGATAGCTTTTGTTTGAAAAGGTCTGATAAAAATCGGTTTCGAATAACATTTGGGTTTCGTTACTGATATTTCCAATATTTGCCCTTCCGACAATTGCCGATTTGCTGAATTTATGCGAATACTCCACATAACCATAATGAAACGGAGATTGTCCAGGATCTGAGGTCGAAATATTGAGGTAAGAAGCTGAAACAGCATTTTTTGCCTTACGCCCAATAAGCGTGCGGATTCCTCTGAAAGCCTGTGTGCTATTATCGATATAAGCTGATTTTTCTATTAAATCTAACGCTTCCTGATCTCGGTTTAGTTTTTCCAGACAAGTCGCTTTAATCCTTAAAACATCAACCGATTTTGGATCAATAGCAAGATATTTGTCGCAGTAATTGATACATTTATCATAATCTTCTGTCCAAAAATAAATGTTTACAAGTGCTTGTAAAGCTTCTGGATTCGGATTGTTGCGATCTGCCATTGGCGACAGTATTTTTATAGCTGTTTTATAATCTTTTTTCCAGCTGTAAATGCGTCCGGCATACGTTTGTATATCTTCATTTTCTGGATATTTGGCACGCAGAGGTTCGATAAGCGACAAGGCTTTATCGTAATTTCCTTTTTCAACTTCGCGTTTTACGTTTGCCAAAGTTTCGTCAATATTGATTTCTTGTCCAATAGCAACGGAAGAAACAAATAGCAGAAAAATAGAATAATAGATAAACTTCATCAGATTCGGGTTTTTAGCAGTTTATTGATTCTTACTAAAAGTACGGCCGGACTCACAGGCTTGGCAATGAATTCGTTTGCTCCAATGTCAAAAGAATCCAGCTCGGTCTGCTCAACGCCCGAAGAAGTCAGGATAATGACAGGAATATCAGATTTAAGATTCTCTCTGACATGTTGCGTAATTTCCATTCCGCTTACACCTGGCATGTTTATATCGGTTAAGATCAAATCATAGTTTTCTTTTTCGATTGCTTCAAGAGCTTCTTTTCCGTCAGAAAACTGGTCAACATTAAATCCTTTCGACTCTAAGAAAAAAGATAATGATTTGCGTAGGATATCATTATCTTCGGCTACAATAATTCTCATTTTTTATTTTTTTATCTGGGGACATTTAAAATTATAACGTCATATATTGTAAAGCTATTGCTTATTTCCCTTATATCATAGCTCTTTTAAAATTTTAACGACTTCATCAATTCCACAGCTGAAAATATTCATTTTATCTAATGTTTCGGCTGTAAATTTTCCTTTTAAAGCTTCCTCTTCAATAATGGTAAGACAGTCGCTCAAATCATTTAGCATAAAAATATCCATGCTTGATTTCATATTATGCGCCAGTTTTTTGACATTTTCATAATCGGTATTTTTAAAAGCTTCAGCTAAATGCGCCGACTGATTCGGAATTTTTTCAACAAAAAGATCGATCATATCTTTTTTAAATTCAGGATCTCCGCAAGCCATTTCGTCTAAAAATGACATATCCAAAATTCTTTTCTGGTGCGCATCGCTGTCTGGCGTCATTACGGTTTTTATAGCTTTTAAAAGAACCGACTGTTTAAACGGTTTTGGCACATAAGCATTCATTCCAACTTTGTAGCAACGCTCCTGCTCTCCAACTAGAGAATGCGCCGTCATCGCAATAATCGGAATATTCGAATTCATCTCATTTCTGATGTATTCTGTGGTTTGGTAACCATCTTTAATAGGCATTTGCAAGTCCATTAAAACCAGATCATATTTGTTTTTTGATAAAAGTTCGATGCCTTCTTCTCCATTTTGCGCAATATCGAGATCAAACCCAAAATTATTAATTACGCTTTTTGCGAGCTTTTGGTTTAAAACATTGTCTTCGCAAAGCAAAATTTTAAGGTTTCCTAGATCATTTTTAGAAACTATTTTTACTGCTGTTTCTTCAGAATCAGTTTTTCTATACGAAAGAATAAAGTAAAACTCAGAACCTCGGTTTAAAGTACTTTTGACATGAACTTCTCCTTTTTGAAGCTCGACAAGCTGTTTTACAATGTTTAGACCGAGTCCTGTACCGCCAAATTTTCGAGTTGTACTTTCTTCGCCTTGCGTAAAACGTTCAAAAATCGTTTCGAGTTTGTCTTTCGGAATTCCGATTCCAGTATCTTTTACGGAGAATTTAAGCGAATAATCTTCTTCCGTTTCATCAATTTTCTTTACAGAAACGGTTACTTCGCCTTCACTTGTAAATTTAAGCGAATTGCCAATAAGGTTTACCAATATCTGATTCAACCTCCCTTGATCGCCAATTACCATATCGGGCATTTCGGCATCCAAAAACAGATTAAATTCTACATCTTTCTGTGCTTTTACTTTCAGTAAATTGTAAACGTGTTTGAGGGTTTTCTTCAGATTAAAACGCTCGCTCTCAATAGCTAAATTTCCTGATTCCATTTTAGAAAGATCCAAGATATCATTTACAATCAGAAGTAAATTTTCGCTTGCAATCTGAACACTTTCAATATAATCTCGCTGTGTATCATCGAGTTCTGTCTGCGCAAGTAAATCTGTAAAACCAGTAATCGCATTTAAAGGCGTTCTGATTTCGTGACTCATATTGGCCAAAAAACTGTCTCTTGCTAAAACAGCGCGTTCTGCAATTTTTCTCTGAACATAGAGCTGATTGTTTTTTGTGCCTAATTCCAGCTGTGCAATAACGTGTTTAGCGATGATAGAAAGTGCATTGCGCTGATTGTCATTCAGTTCTTTCACCACATGATCAATCGCACATAAAGTCCCAATATTATAACCGTCTGGAGTTGTAAGCGGCACTCCTGCATAAAAACGGACATTGAAACCACCAGTAACATTGGGATCGTCTTTAAAACGATCGTTTAAATGCGTGTCGTTTATCTCTACGATTTTGGTATCTAAAATAGTGTAATTGCAAAAAGTGATTTCTCGAGGTACTTCAGAAACGCCTATTCCAATCTCCGATTTAAACCACTGTCTGTCTTCATCAATAAAAGAAATATGGGCAATTGGCACACCACAGATATATGAAACTAGTCTTGTGGCATCATCAAAAGCATCATCAGGAAGTGTGTCTAGTATGTTATAACGTTTCAGGGCAGCTAAACGTTGAAGTTCGTTTTCTGGAATGGGGTAATTCTTATTCATTTTTAAGGCGGTAAAGTGCATAAAGATAAGGCAAAATTAGTCTAAAACTCTTGCTTGACCGCGTTTTTATGATAAAAAAAGCTGTTTGGTAAAAGTACATATATTCAAAAGCATTTTTATATATTCGCCTCAACCTAAACCAAAAAAACAAAATGAATTATAATCCAAATTATAATGGCGCTTTTCAATTTGAAATTGATCCTAAAATAAAAGAAAAGTACCGAAATGCTGATAGAATCTTTAGTTCTAATCCAGAAACAATTAGGAAAATTTCTAAAAAGCTTTTGATATTTGGCATCATCATAATGCTAATAAGCATAAAAGCGGTAATTTGGCTGTTGATGCTAAAAATAGATCTTCTGACGTTAATAGCTGGTATAGGTGCTTTTTTGATTTATGCATCGGTTTATTTACGCAAAAACATTTCTAAATTTCCTATATTGATAGTATATCAAGATGAAATACTTTTTAGAAAACAAAAGCATTTTGGAAAGCTAAAAACTTTAGATCTGTATCATTTTTACAGCAAACCTTTAGAGTTTGAAACTTTATACAAGTGTGATTTAAAACAAGTAGTAATTCCAACTGGCATTTTTAATACAACTGAACTTTTTGTAGAAACAAAAAACGAAGAGAAAATTTTTCTCCTGCTAAATGTTGAAAAAGAATACCGAGACTATATTGCGCAATATTTACAGCAGTATATTAACAATTAGCACTTAGAAAACTCACAACTCCAAAATCCTCTTAAGTTCTAGCGTTGTATTTCCATCTGAAAGTACTTTGGGCGCTTTTACTAATTTTTCTGCTAAAAATGCTGTAGTAATGGGTTTTAGACTCTTAAAAAGTCCGATTGCGTTTAGTATTTTAATGATGCTTATAGAAATCTTTTCGCCCCAGCGATCTGTATTCTCTCGAATAAGCGGACCTGGTCTAAAAACAATATATTGAGGAAAATGGAGCTCTTGAAGATAATCTTCTAGTTTTCCTTTCATCATCGAATAAAACACACTGCTTTTCACGGAAGCGCCATAAGAAGAAACCAAAACCAAAGAATGCACGTTGTTTTGTTTGGCAGCAGAGGCAAATTCAGCTGGAATATCAAAATCGATTTTCCATTGTTTTTCTTTTGAACCTGCATCTTTTAAAGTTGTTCCGATACATGAAAAAAGAACATCTCCTGTAATTAAATCTTGAAACGAATTCACATCTGAAAAATCTACAACGTGTTCTGTGAGTTTTGGATGCGATTTTCCTGTTGAACGTCGTACAAAGATGGAAACCGCCTCGTAATCATTGCTTTCTAAAAGCAGATTAACCAGTTCTTTTCCCGTTGCGCCTGTCGCTCCAATTACCAATGCTTTCATAATAAAGGATTTATTAATAGTAAATATAAGGCTTTGTTTGAAATAATTTTTAATAGAAGTTGCTGATAGTTATGATCTCCAAAATCTGCTAGATCTGCGAGAGTAATTTTTCTCCCGCAGATTTTGCAGATCTTGCAGATTATCTTTTATTCTAAATATTATTGGAAAAGTAAAAGCAAAAAAACCTCTTTACTACAGAAGCAAAGAGGTTTAGTTTAAAAATTTTCTAATTTTCTAATTTTCTAATTTTCTAATTTTCTAATTTTCTAATTTTCTAATTTTCTAATTTTTAATAAACTTCTGAGTATAAGTCGCTTTATCGGTCACAATGTTAATGATATAAAAACCTTTCGCAAAATTGCTTACGTCGATTTGGCTGTTGTTTAATTGCGTATTGATCGTTCTTCCTGTCACATCATAGATCACAACATTTTTGATTTCGTCTTCTGTATTGATGTTCAGATAATCTGATACTGGATTTGGATAAATTGATAATTGCACTTTCGTGAATTCATCTCTGCCTAAAACAGAAGTATCAACCGAAATAGATTTCTCGACTATCTTTCCATTCGAATTAAAACTAATTACAACGGTTGCAGTTCCACCATTTTTTGGCGTTAGAATTAATTCTTCGTTCGCATTAATTTCTGCTGAAACAATATTCGCATCACTATTTGATTTTATTGTTTTTACGATCGCTGCCGATAAATTGTCTTCATCTGAAACCACTGTTTTTAAATCAATAATGGTCGGACTTCCTGTTGAAACTTGCGAAGGCAAAATTGAATTGACAACTGGCGCTGCATTATCTGGAAATACTGCCATTGCTGGAAACCAGTAATAATCGTTTAAGACTTTTGTGTCGATTAATTTCCCCGTGGTATCATAAGTATGAATCCAGTTTTTCTGATAATGAAAACTAAATCCGCTTTCTGTTGTGTTTACAATTAAATTCCCCGAAACTGGATCAATTCGTAATCCTGCACCATACAAAATTTGCTTGTAAGTTCCTGTTTGTCCAGGAAGTGTAGCAAAGTTTTCGTTGAATGTTTTTGTTGCAATATCAAATCGTATAATCTTTGTGCCTGCCACAAAACTGCTTACGTTATTATTCCAATACAAAGCATTTTCTGTATTGCTGTAAGTAAAACTTCCCGCATTCCAAGCGCCCCAAGAACCTAAATATTTAGTTGTTGGAATAGCATAAACTGTTGTGTCAAAAGTCAGTGGATTAATATTGATCAATTTCTGTTCTTGAATTCCCCAAATACTTCCGTCTTTGGCCTGTGTAACCGAATGAAACGCGCCAGAAATGGTTTTTATAACCGTATTTGTTTTAGGATCAATAACTAAAATTCCTGCACTTTGTTTTACAGCAAAAACATATTGCGAAGTACGAATCATATTTCCAATTTGTCCCGCATATTGGCTTCCTCCGCCTGTTGTTGGTATCTGACTTCCTACTTTCATGTTTTCAATATCAAAAAGATAAACACCATTTGAAGCACCTATATAACCCGTTTTTTCGTCTATACCCACAAAAGAGCGTCCGTCTCCTCCTCCAATAGTTTCAAATGAAGCGATTTTTTTCATCGTTTTTGCATCGGCAACAACCAATCTTCCACCTGGAATGTACTGCGTATCTCCGCCATCTTTTTCTTGCTTAGAAACAAAATAAAATTTATCTCCATAAATAGTTCCGTATGGTGTAGTCGCACCAAAAGTATGATTGTCATTAGCTTCACTATATACTCTGTAATGAACGTTTCCGTTAGCATCAATAAAATTTACAGATCCATTCACATGTCCGAACCAATCTTCATTGACCATAAAGTAGCCTTTAGTAAAATCTATAGTTTTAGAATAAGGAGTAACTGGGGTAAAAGTTGTGGCAAGATCAACTGGTTGCATTTCTGGATTAAAATTCCAGACATCCCAAGAACCGTTTTGCAATTCGCGAGAAGAAGCTCCTAAACCAGAATAGCCAAAATCGCTATCAGTTGGATCTTTAACCCAATACGACCAATATCCAGTGGTCCATCCTGACTGCCAGTGATCATTGGTATCGATAACCGTATAAGAATCAAAATCGTAAGCAGACGTATTAATTATACCATCAAAAGGATAAAAAGGAAAGGTTTTATCAATGCCTTTATAGAGTCCGTTTGTGCCTGCTCCGTCCAAATCGAAGCCAAAACCTCCAATCGCAGATCCGAATTGAGTTCCTTGATAAAGTAACGTAAAAAAACGAGGATCTGCTTTTGCAATGGCTTTAATCATATCTTCGCCCGTTGCTGTTCCATCCCATTTAAATCCCCAAACCAAAGCATCAGAAGTTTTATTGTCATTCCATTGCACTACAAATGCCGCTTGATTCGCGCCTGTTCCAACCCAATATTGAATATCGTCAAAAGTGGTTGCGTTGGCTGTTTGTGCTTTTAATTGTTTTTGCGTTACCGCTTTTAATTTCAGATCGTTTCTAGGAACTCCTTGTACTGTTGTCTGCGCATTGGTTACAAACGCAAAAAATAGCATGAGTATTATTAAGTAGTTTTTCTTCATAATTTATTTGTTTAAAATGTTGTGTTAATGTGTTTTTATTTTTTTTTAAACACATAGAAACATAGTGTTTATGTTTTCACTACAACTTTGTCAAAGTTTCAAACTTTGACAAAGTTTAAGCGTGTATCTACTATGTGTTTTCAAGCAAAGTGAAACGCCTTTTATTAAGTTTCAAAATCTATGTTTCTATGTGTTTTAAAAAATTAATTAAGATGCAAATCATAAGCTCCAGAAACCTCCGTAGAAACTTCGCCCAACCAGCCCGCTTCTTGATTAATTGCGGTGTAAACTTTTACAAAGTCGATTCCTGGAAGTTTCACATATTTTCCGTTTTTATCAACCGCCCACGAAATATCAATATTCGAAGCTTCATCATTATTTGGAGCATTATCGGCGTAACCAAATTCAAACGATTTGCCGACCCAGTACGAGCCTTCTCCGCTTTGGTCGTAGAAATTATCAGCTATTCTAGTTCCTTTTAAAGTATAAGAAGAATTGGCAATCCAAAGTGGATAATAATTCTGGTCGTGAAATACATTTTGGACTTTAAAACCTGATTTTCCAGCATTATCCTGCCATTTAATGTACTCGTTATCAACCTGCCAAAATTCAGTTCCAGCGACTGGAGATTTATTAGCATCAGGCTTGAAATAGGTGATTTCGTAGTTTTTTATAGTCGTGTTTTTAAAATATTCACTGCCTGCGATTTCGTACCATTCGTCTTCGTCTGGTTTTCCGTTTTTGTTTTTGTCGTACGCGACCATAATAATTCCTGCTTCGCAAGATCCTGCACGCGCTTCGTTGGCTTCATTTCCCCAAAAAGCATTTCCTAAAATTTTAAAATCACGACCTTCCATATTCGGAATCGTGTGATCAAAACCAAAAACTACATAACCGCCAAAACCTCCTAATGAAATCATAGTCGTATTAGATCCCGCAATCGCTTTTTTAGCTGCAGAAATCATATTGGCCTCGGTATTTCCTTCCTTATATTCTGGAATTCCGTTGGTAAACTGTCCGACAGCAGGACGAAAATCAAATACATTAGAAATATATTTACTGTACGTTCCCGTTTCTTTTACAACATTAATGGACGAATTGTACACTTTAGTTTCTCCATTAATTTCTACTTTTAAAGTCAATGGATAATTTTTCTGGTACGGACTAATAAAATCCAATTCTACATTATCTGAAATAATCGAATCTTTTATACTCCAAGTCAGTTTTGCCGTGCTTGGAAGAGCCGTCGCAATATTCAGCACTTTAAAACGGTCAATTGTATACGATTCTTTCAGCACCTCTGCGGGAAGCAAATCTCCTTCATCGTTATCTTTACTGCAGGCTGCCAATCCTAAAAATAGAATTAGAGACAAAGCAATTTTTAAAAGGTTTTTATTCATTGTTTTTAATGTTTATTTTTTAGTGATAAAAGCAATATGAGCTGGAATATTCCCAGCGGTCGTTTTCCATTTTAATTTTCCATCGGGCGTAAAACAGTAGATATAACCGGTTACAACATAGTTTTGAGCGTCAGTAATGTAGATTTCTTTGCTTTCTGGATTCACTTGAAGTCCGTACGGAATCATGATTTTTTTGTCTGTCCCGTCGGTAATAATCTGGTTTGTAATTACCTTTTTGGTTTTGGTATCCAAAATTCCGTAACTCACTTTATTGGAACCCGTCAGATAACTCCAAGAAACACTGTAGAAATACAATAAATCATCAACCAGACAAGTTCCAGAAACAGGAATATCGAGTTGCATTTTCTTTTCATCTGTCTGCGTATCAATCACAAAAAGATTAGACGGCGTGTTGTAGTAATCGCCACGAGAACTCACATAAATATCGCCTCGGCTGTCAATCTGCATGCTGTACAAATTAATGCCAACATCTATTTTTTTGATTTCTGTAAAAGTCTCCAAATCAATTACCGAAACCGTTCTGTCGTAATTCGGAACTCGGTAACCTCCAGAATTGGCAACATACAATTTTCCGTTATGAATTACCATTTGCTCTGGCTGATAGCCAACGGTTACTTTTCTTTTGATTTCTAAAGAAGTCGTGTCAATTTCGGCAACAAAACCAATTTCTGCATTTGGATTGATGGCAACGGGTCCAGAATACGAACTCACATACGCTTTATCTTTGTAAAAAGCCACATAACGGCAGTTCGGAATATCGATTTTTTTGATGCGTTTTGCCGTCCATTTTTCTAAAACTTCCACTTTATTCGAACAGTTAATGACCGCATATACTTTATTCCCGTAGATTTTAATATCGTTTCCAACATCTCCCAATTCCTTGACAACAGAAGGATTTCGTTCGGAATAAACATCTGTCGTATAATTTCCTGTTCTGTAATTAAAAACGTCCAGACTCGCTCGGTTCATTCCCATATTTCCTTCGTTCAGCAGATAAAATCCTTCAATCTTTCCGTCACTTCTCGGTGCCGCAACGCTAACATCTGAAGAAAGAAATATTGTTTCGTCTTCACGACAGGAAACCAAAGAAATGGCTATGCTCAAACCCAATACTATTTTTAAAATCGCCTTTTTCATAACTCAAAACTGATTATAAATTTGAATGTTCTTCCCGGCATCGGATAATTGTAAATCACTTCGTACTGCTGATTAAAAGCATTATTGACTTCAACTGCGCCGTTCAATTTGTAATTTTTGAATGCGAAAGATTTCTGAACCGCCAAATCGTGCGTGTACCAAGGCTGGACTTCATTCACTTTAATATTATTGACATTTCCGTTATAGCGTTTTCCAACATAAATAAAGCTGTAGTTGAAGTTCCAAGATTCATAACCAGCATTCAAAATTCCAGATCCGCTGTGCCAAGGCGTGTACGGAATCTGATCGCCGTAAGACGACATTTCTAAACCAACAAACTTTGTAAAATCCTGACTTTGAGAATACGTATATGTCAGATTTGCGGTTAGGTTTACTTTGTCAATATGAGTAGCCATATTCAAAACCGTTTCAATTCCTTTTCCTTTTACTTGACCAATATTCGTCATCATCCAGCGAAACAAATTTCCTGTCGGCGCAGCCACAATTTTGTCTTTTGTATTGGTATAATAAGCATCTGCCTGAAGAGAAAATTTATCGAAAAAGCTTTCCTTTACGGGGAAATTATACGTAAAACCAACATCGTACTGATTCATATATTCTGGCCTTAAAGTGCTTGAACCGATCATGGTATAATACAAATCGTTGAAAGTTGGCATTCTGAAAATGCGTTTGGCGAATGCTCTTAAATTGAAATCGTATTTTTTGAAAGGAGTATAACCCAAAAACAAAGCGGGAGTAAATTCAGTTTTGTTTGGCGCTTTAGCATTGTATTTTACCTCTTCGATAACACGGGTTGCGAGTACATTTCCTAAAACTTTAAAACCTTCGTACCGATAAGAAGTCGCAAGAGAAACAAGAGCAGTGTAACGTTGAGGGAAAGAAAATTGCGTTTGAATTCCTCTTCTCGTCGCGTTTAATTTATTGTATTGAAAATCGGTTGAAAGCGAAACATCCCAAGTGGGTAAAATGCTGTACATATTCACTGCCGAAAAATAGGCTTCCTTCTGATAATAACTATCGTCAGATTGCGCACCTTCGGTTAGGGTTTCTCCTAAAACATTGGTGGTATCTCGAGCGATATAATGTGTGTAGTCGTAAGCAAATTTTCCTTTTAGCTGCAATTTATACTTATCCGAAACGTCTTTTATTAAAGATGCCTGAGAGAAAAAATTCTTGTCGAATTGGCGAAAACCATCACGAAACTTATTTTCGACAATAGCGCCGGGAGCACCTCTTTCAGAATCGTAATAATATACTTTGGCATCCCAAACGCCTTTATTTATTTTGCCAAAAACACCCGATTCCAATCGGAAAGCTTCAATATCGCTATTCCATCGCGTTGCTGTGGTGTCGTAAGCAACGCTGCCGTCCTGATTTTTTCTTTTGTATCGAAATTTATACTGACCGTTTGATTTGATGTATTCTGAACTGACACTCATACTGACTTTGTCGCTCAGTTTTTGTTCCCATCTGAAAGAAGGATCATGATAATCGATCGACATGGTTTTGTAGCGAACCAGCAGATTGGTTTTCTTATTATTGGAAAAAGTAGGACGTTTGGTTCGTAAATAGATTGTAGAAGCCGACGCAAAGTCTTTAGCTGACTGAAAAATTTCACTTTTCTGACCGTTATACATCGTCAGCGATTCCATGTCGTCAAGCGAATATTTTCCTAGATCGGTTACGCCATTTTGCGCATTACCCAACTGAATTCCGTCATAAAAAACGCCGACATGATGCGTCCCCATATTACGGACATCAACCGTTTTGAGTCCGCCGACACCGCCATAATCTTTAATTTGAGTTCCTGCAAAATAGCGAAGTGCATCGGCAACATTATGAGCTGACAGATTCTCGAGCAGAACGCCCGAAAGACTTTGCACAGGAATCACTTCCTGATACGGTTTTCCCTTTAAAATAACTTCTTTTAAAACCCGCGAACTATCAGTCACTGCTTGAGAATGAAGCAAAAAAGGAACAATTAGTAAAAAAATAGAAAGTAAAGTTTTCTTCAAATTATACATCACGATTTTATTAAATAAACTTTGCGTGATGCCGTAATTACAAAAACATAGAAATAGGACTACTATCCTAAATAGCAGGTCATTATCTTGTCATCAACTTCATACCACGAAAGTTTTAAACTATGTGATCGTGGCAGGTCTCCTGACTTGTTCCATCTTTAAACGGCCTTCTCATTCGCCGCGGCGAACAATGGCATTAGTACTATTTAAAGACTTGTATAGAACTTACAGTAGCGGGTCTGTTCAGGATTTGCACCTGATTCCCTTTTAACTGCTTTTTCTGAATTGAAAAAGCAGACCAAAATCTGGCGCAAAGATATAATTATCTTTTATAAATGTAAATTGGAAAGATTTTAAAGGCTATATTTTTTTGTTTCTTCTAAAATTGACCGCATTAAAGGAGTAAGAAACCATCAAATAGCTCCAATATGATAATTGGTTTACATCTTGTATTTTTGGAAGATTTATCATGGAATCTGTTGCTTTGTAAAATGAAAATGCCACATTAATTTCCAGCTCTTTAATAGGAACATATTTCATTGAAATATCATTTTCAAATCCTAAAAATCTTGACATTTCTTGATTTAAATCGTTCTCCAAAGGATACTGCGTATAAAAAAGATGAAAATCGGAACGAAGTGATAATTTTGAATTTATCTGAAACAAATAAAATAAATAAGGATTTACAAGACCTTTACCGCCAACATCGGCAGGAAATCGGGTAAAAACATTCATATTACCATTAAATTTCCAAGTAACTCCATACAAAACATCAAAGTCTCCCGAATTTTCTACACTTAAATTAGGGGTGCTTCCGCTAATGATTTCTGCTCCTAAACGCAAAGTAGATTTTTGCAAAGACCATTTTATTTCTGGTTGGAAATAATAGGCAAACAAATGCTGTCCTTTTTGATTTTGACCAAATTGAAAATAACTATTTAAAGTATAGTACCATTGTCTCTTTCTAAATTCAATTCTTCCTCCAGTCGTTGCGCGAGTATACAGTGTTTCTGAATTTGTCTTTTCTAAAAAATCAACAGTATTTATAGAGTTAAAGGAAAAATTTTCTTTCGAATTATAACTAAAATTATACACCAGCATGTATTTGTATTTATTGGAAGCAACTGGAGAATAGGCACTTTCAAAACTGGTATTGTATTTTCTGGTAAAAAGAAAGAATAAATCGTTGGCAAAATGCTTACCATATTTCATAATTCGAATTCCTTCGTGTGCTCTTCCTTGCTGAGCCCACGGCGCATCCGAAAATAATCTGCCATTATCCAATAAAACGTTTTGTCTTCCTAAACGAAAGTTGATTGACTTGAATTTTGTTTCTAAAAACAACTGGTAAAAATTGACACTTCCGACTTTAGAACTGGAGTTTGCTTCGTCCCACAAATGAATTTCTTGTACATCAGATTTCATAAGCCATTTTTCACGCTCATATAACATGGAAATTCTGTTTCGCTGCGTGATATAAAAATAAGGATCAATAGAATCGTTTGGCGGAAGTATATAATTGGAAGTGTATTCTGCTCTCGGACGTATTTCTATATTCATTTGAAACTGCTGCGATAAACTGCCATTTTCCTGTGCATTTGCATTATCAGCTATAATAATTACAAACAAAAAGAAAACCGCTTTCAATATGCCTTTTAACACCATATATACAAATCCTATAGAATTACTATACAAATATAGTATTTAGTAGACATATCTTCCCTCACATTAATATCTTAGTTTGTGATATCCTTATTATAATTATCAATCATGATTTACGATTTGACGAAAGAGCATTAATTTACCTGTTTTATCTCTTTTCCAAACATTTATACTTTTTCCTTTTACGTTTCCGTTACTGTCACCGTCACGCCAATCAACATTATAAAATCCAAATTCTATAATGGCTTTATTCGCATTAATAATTCCGGAAGTTTGAATCGAAATTTTTTCTATAACCAGCGATCCTGGTTTTTCATGTTCGGTAAAATATGCTGTAATCTCTTTTTTTCCAGAAAGAATTGGAGTATAATAGGTTAAATACATCGCGTCTGGCATAAACAATTTTGCATGCTCTGCTCCTTGCCTATTCTGAACCAGTTTTTTAATCGTATTATTTCTTTTTTTTAATTCTAAAGTTAATTTATCCGAAGAAATATATTCTTTAGTTGGCGAAATTCCAGCATCGTCTATTTCAGGAATGTTTTTATCGTCGAAATAACTTGTAGAACCCCAAATTTCTGCGGCAATAGTAAGCAGTTTATTTTTCGACGACTTTTTCCATAAAACAGCATATTTTCCAGAATAAGAAAAGGGTTCCAAAGTTTTAACGATCAGATTTTCGGTAAAATTTCCAATTTCGAGAACGTAATTTCCAAAATCCTGTAATTCCAGAATCATTTTTTCGTACGAAGCAATTTCGGCTTGAGAGAGCCATTGTTCGTAAAATGCTTCGATTTCCTTTTTACCCGTTCGCTGTCTGCTGTGTTCGGGCATCAAAATGGATTGCTCTGTATAGGCTTTTAGTAAGGCGTTTTTATTTTCTTCTGTAAAAGCGGTAGCAAAAGAAGTGTTATATTCTTCAATCTGTTTTCTAATGCCTAAATCTGTTTTATTTTCTTGCCCAAAAACGCCAATTGCCAAAAACAGAAAGGCTAAAATCAATTTGGTCATATTTTATTTGTTTTGGTTCAAATACAAATATACAATATTGATTTTCAGTATTTTAAAAATATTTATCTCTATTTTAAAACATCTTTATAACCAAGTTATTTTCATCAAAGAATCCGAAGGATTCAAATGTTTATAGATTTTATGCCACATCTTGAGTACGACCCCTTCGGGGTCGCATAGCTGCGGCGGGAATTATATGCTATAAATATTTGAATCCTTCGGATTCTTTACTTTATAAAAAATTTGAAACTTCTTTATCTGTTGTTTCAACATGCTTACTTACACCCAACTAGTTAATTTTTAGAAAAAAATAACACCTTACAAGACAATAATTAGTTTTATAAAATGTTTATATATAAAAGATTATGATGCATCTAATCTTTATAACAATACCCTCAAGATTAATTTAAAAGAAAACATGAAAAAAATATTTTTTATACTTGCCTTTACTTCTTTTTCACTGCACAGTTTTGCTCAGGAATTGGATAATAAATTCAAAAAAATTCCCACCAAAGAGCCAGCAGTAAAAGAAACTATTCCGCCAAAAGAAGAAGCTCCAAAGGAAAATCCGCCTGCGCCTATAGAAAAACCAGCACCGCTTCAGGTTAATCCAGACGAATTATTTAAAGACACGAATCTCTATAAACCAGAGGCCAATGTTGAAGGCATTTTCTATAGAAGAAATCAGTTTTTAGGAAATATCAACACCACAGCCACGACTTCTACAGTTATGTATCGCGATGCTGCTTTTGTAGACGGCGATAAAGTAAAAGTATATTTAAACGATAAAGTAATTGAGCCTGAAGTTTTATTAAACGGCGACTTTAAAAGCGTAAAAATCAATTTAGTAAAAGGAATTAATAAAATTGACATCGAAGCTTTAAACGAAGGTTTTGCTTCTCCAAACACTGCCGAATTTAAAGTGTATGACGACAAAGGCCAAGTTATTTCGTCAAGCGAATGGAATGTTGGTACGGGATACAAAGCTGTTATTGTATTAGTAAAAGAATAAATTTCTTACCGAAGAAATCGTTTGAAATCATAAAAAACACTTAAAACTGCTGTCTTCAGCAGTTTTTTTGTTGCATATATGTAGTTAACTACGTAGTTTTGTACATAGATTTTAGTCCCGAAGCCTCGGGATAGATTTTAGATTTTAGATTTTAGATTTTAGATTTTAGATTTTAGATTTTAGATTTTAGATTTTAGATTTTAGATTT
>NZ_JAVAMB010000023.1 GCF_030730925.1 Flavobacterium sp. DG2-3
TTAGTATATTTTAAAAATCTGCAAAATCTTTTAACGCAACAATAATCTGATTTATCTGCCAAATCTGCGAGAAAAAAACTTTGCATAATAAATCTCATAAAGAAGAGACGCAAAGTTTTTTAAACCATATAAGTGATAAGTTTAATTAAGAAGAGAACTTAGAATGCTTATATTACTTATATGGTTATTTTTTGCATTAAACTTTGCCTCTCTGCGACTTTGCGAGATTTTTTTTCATTTAATCTTTGCGCTTTTCGCGTTTTTGTAAAGCTTAAGTAGAATATCTTAGCGCTCTTTGAGTTTAAAAAAGATTGCAATTTTAATTAAACTTATATCACTTATATGGTTTTAAAAAAATAGAAATTGTAATTATTCTAAATAAGAGTAATGTTTGAATTTTATAATTTTTTCTTACAGAAGATCGCTAAATTTGTTAGAATAACAAAAGTGAATTGGCTAATTTAACAAATAGACTGAATGGCTTCTAAAAAAACAAACCAGAATAAAGTAACGCCCGAGGATGCTAATTCCCGCCGTGACTTTATAAAGAAATCGGGACTTTTTACCGCTTTGGCGCTGACGCCGCCTTCATTGGTAATGGCATCAGAAAAGAAATGGGACGAAAAAATAGCGGAGTATTTAGAAACCGTACCGCTTTCTATTGAAGTAAATGGCACAAAACGCAATCTGAATATCGAGCCGAGAACTACTTTGCTTGATTTACTTCGTGAGCAATTGCAACTTACGGGAACTAAAAAAGGCTGTGACCACGGACAATGTGGTGCGTGTACCGTTCATGTAAATGGAACCCGAATTTTGTCATGCCTTTCTCTAGCATCGATTCAACAAAACGCTCAGGTAACTACAATTGAAGGACTTTCAAAAGGTAAAAAACTGCACCCAATGCAGGAAGCTTTCATAAAACACGATGGTTTTCAGTGCGGCTATTGCACGCCGGGACAAATTATGTCGGGAATTGCCTGTATCAAAGAAGGTCATGCCAACAGCAGAGAAGAAATAAGCGAGTACATGAGCGGTAATATTTGCCGTTGTGGTGCTTATCATAATATCGTTGATGCGATAACTGAAGTGAAGGAAGGAGGGAAGGAGCTATGAAAAACTTTCAAATAATTAAAGCACTGTCGTCTTCTTCGGCAATAACAGGAAAAGCCAAAGACAATTCCTCCATGTTTATTGCGGGAGGAACAAATTTGGTCGATTTGATGAAGAAGAATATTGTCGCACCAGATAAATTGGTCGACATCAACGGACTGGATTTAAAGAAAATCGAATTTTTAAAAGGAAAAGTTTCAATCGGCGCATTGGCAAAAAATAGTCAGGTTGCCGAAGATGCTTCTATAAAAGAAAAATATCCTTTGCTTGCTCAGGCTTTGGCTGCAGGAGCATCACAACAGATTCGTCATATGGCAACTGTGGGAGGAAATATGCTGCAAAAAACACGCTGTTCGTATTATTACAATAACGATATGCCTTGCAATAAACGAGTACCTAAAAGCGGATGTGGCGCGATTGGCGGCTCTAACCGTATGCACGCTATTTTTGGCGCTTCTGACAGTTGTATAGCCGTACATCCGAGTGATATGTGCGTGGCTTTGGCGGCGCTTGACGCGAAAGTTTTAGTAGAAGGTCCAAAAGGAAAACGAGAAATTAATTTTACAGATTTTCACAGACTTCCAGGAAATACTCCTGAAAAAGACAATAAACTGGATGAAAGAGAATTGATTACTTCAGTTGAAATTCCAGATAATAATTTTACTAAAAATGTTCATTATCTAAAAGTTCGTGACAGAACAAGTTATGCTTTTGCATTGGTCTCAGTTGCTGTGGCTTTAGATATAAAAAATAACAAGATAAATGATGTCAGATTAGCCATGGGCGGTGTGGCACATAAACCTTGGCGATTAACAGAAACCGAAGAATTTTTGAAAGGAAAAACAGTTTCAGAAGAGGTTTTTAAACAAGCAGGAAATCTGTCTATGAAAGGCGCAAGAGGATACGGCGGCAATGATTTTAAATTGACGCTTGGAGGAAATGCAGTAACAGAAGCACTTACAATAGCAGCATCAAAATAATTCAATTATGAGCAAAACAAGTAATATTAATAGAGTTGACGGATTTGCTAAAGTAACAGGTTCTGCAACGTATTCGGCTGAATATAAAACATCTGGAGTTGTTTATGCTTGCCTTGTTGGAAGCACGATCGCAAAAGGAAGAATCAAAACTATAGATACCAAAAAGGCAGAATGGGCGCCAGGAGTTTTGGCTGTGATTACGCATTTAAATGTAGATAAACCTTCGGGTTACCAAAAAGCAAAAGACAAGCATAATTTTGGTCAGCCACTGCAGATTTTCAAAGATGATTCGGTTTTGTATTACGATCAGCCGATTGCTTTGGTCATTGCGGATACTTTTGAACGTATGCGCTACGCAGCGAGCTTAATTAAAGCGGATTATTTTAAAGAAGAACATTCAACCGAACTTCAAAAAGCTGCCGATAAAGAGAAAAAAGTCGAAACCGATAAAGGTAACGACTATCATCGTGGCGAGCATGACGGTTATAAAAATGGCGAAGTTGTTTTGGAAACAGAATATACGATTCCGACCGAAGTTCATAACCCTATGGAATTGGCGAATATCATTGCGAAATGGGACGGAAATAAACCCATTTTATATACCAAAAGTCAGGGAGTTGAAGGAACACGCAAAAGCGTAGCTGGAGTTTTTGGCGTTCCTGTAGAAGATGTTGAGGTGCATGCAGAATATATTGGTGGTGCATTCGGAATGGGATTGCATACTTGGCCGTATGAGATCGCGGCTTTAATTGGCGCGAAAAAATTAAATCGTCCTGTGAAACTGGTTTTGCATCGTGAGCAGATGTTTACCAATGTTGGTTTTAGACCATATACCATTCAGAAAATGGGATTGGGTGCAACCAAAGATGGAAAACTAACAGGATTAACTCATGAAGCCGTTGCGATGACTTCGAGTTATGAAGATTTTATGGAAGGAACGGTAAATATGTCACGATTTATCTATGATTGTCCGAATGTTTCTACTCGTTATAGAATTGTGCCTTTGGATACCTGCACGCCAATCTGGATGCGCGGGCCGGGAGAAGCAACGGGTTCTTTTGCCTTAGAATCTGCAATGGATGAAATGGCTTATAAATTAAATTTAGATCCGATTGAGTTTCGAAAACGCAATTATGCCGAAAAAGATCTGGAACAAAATAAACCGTGGAGCAGTAAGTTTCTGTTAGAATGCTACGAAGCGGGTATGGAAAAAATTGGTTGGAAAAACCGTAAAAACGAGCCCGGTTCTGTGAAAGAAGGAAACTGGCTGGTAGGCTACGGAATGGGAACTGGAACTTTTGGTTGCTACAGAAGTCCGACTTCGGTAAAAGCAAAATTTCTTGCGAATGGTGATTTAGTATTACAGTGCAGTGTGAACGATATGGGACCTGGAACCGCGACCATGATGACGGCAATTGGAGCTGAAATTACAGGTCTTCCATCTGAAAATGTAATCATCGAAATGGGAAAAAGCGGTTTGCCAAAAGGTCCAACGCAAGGTGGTTCGGCAACGACTTCTTCTGTAGGCTCTGCCGTGCATGATTCTTGTAATTTGTTGGTTAGTAAAGTGCTGGAATTGGCAGGAACAAATGCTACTTTTAAAGGAATTCCGATTACAGATTTAACTTTCGAAAACGGATTGATTTCTTCTAAAAAAGACAAATCAAAATCGATTGCTCTGACTGCACTTTTAAGCGCTAATAAATTGGAAAACTTAGAAGTGGAGAATCTTTCAAAAGCAGCTGAAGAAGCGAAGAAATATTCGATTTATTCGTTCTCTGTTCATTTTGTGAAAGTATTAGTGAATCCGAATTTGGGTAAAATCCGTTTAGCACATGTCGTTTCTTGTGCCGATATTGGAACAGTTATCAGTCAGAAAACTTCTGCGGGACAAATGTTCGGTGGAGCAGTTGGCGGAATCGGAATGGGATTAATGGAAGCCTTAGAAATCGATCATCGTTTCGGGCGTCCGATCAATAATAATTTTGCCGATTATCATGTTCCTGTAAATGCTGATATTGAGAAACAGGAAGTATTTTTCGTCAATAAAAAAGACCCAATCAGTAATCCGATGGGGACAAAAGGTTTGGGAGAAACAGCTTTAGTTGGAATGGCGCCTGCAATTGCTAACGCTGTTTTTAACGCAACGGGAAAACGTGTTCGAGACTTGCCAATTACATTGGATAAAATTATAGAAACTGTGAAGGTTTAAAGCCACAGATTATTTCGATTGAAAAAAAATAGCCACGAATTCACGAATTTTTTTTCTGCTAAATCGAAAATCTCTTCAAAAGTTAAAACCACAAATTACACAAATTTTCGCAAATTATTTTTAAATCTAATTTGTGAAAATTTGTGTAATTTGCGGTTATATTTTTTTTAAAATTAAAATAATAATTAGTGCAATTCGTGAAATTCGTGGCAAAAAAAAATCGCAAAGCTTAAAAAACTTTGCGACTTTGTGCCTTTGTGGCCTGTATCATTAAAAATTACTTCACTGTAATTGGCAATTCAACCGTAGTTTTATCCCAACCAATAACTAAATTAGCTACATTTCCTTGAGTTGTAAAAGCAATAGATAAAGCTTCGATTACATCAGAAACGTTTTTAACTGGAACTGAAACTCTTACCACATCTTTTTTCTCATCGTAAGCATAACCACCCCATAAATCCAATTCTTTATTGATAATGATGGTCCATTTATCTTTTTCAGGAATAGCAAATAAACTGTAGTATCCAGCAGGAACTTTTTTACCGCCAATAGTTACGTCTTTGTAGAATTTAATTTCCGTGTTTTCGTTAGCACCAACTCTCCAGATTTCGCCAAACTTTACAACATCTCCAAAAATAGTTCTTCCTTTTGCAGAAGGTCTTGCGTAAGTCACTTTGATAACTGGGTTTGGAGTATCCGTTTTTTTGAATTTTACGGCTTTGTTTGGGAAATAAGAAATATCAACAGGGCTATTGTCAAGCGGAGCAAATTTTACCACATCTTGAGCTTGAACTGTAAAAGCAGCAAACAACGTAACTGCCAATAAACATAATTTTTTCATAGGATTACAATTTTTTTAGATTATCACAAAGTAAGTTAATAATGAAGAAAAATCATATAAATTGAGATTGGTTTTTTGTTAATGAATTGGTAACAGTTTTCTTTTTTCGTCATTTTTTACTGTAGAGACGCACCGCAGTGCGTCTAACGTATTGTGATTCCCCGTTGTGTAGACGCACTGCAGTGCGCCTCTACAGATAAACTTTGTTTTAATATTCGCTTTTCTTCTTTGTGTACCAATCCTGCATGATATAAAACGCTTTTTTCTTTTCACCGTCATTCGAAATTAAACCTTTACGATTATATCCATCCTGAATCCCTGGAAGCAATCTTTTCGGAGACCTGAAATCAACCAGAATCCACGGACTTAATCCACTTAGATGAGGAATTTTTTCAATCATTTTTAAATTCTGAATGTATAAATATTCCTGATATTCTTCTGTCCAGCGTTCGTTTTTCTCTCCATGAAAACCAGCTTTAGCATCGCCTCCAAATTCAGAAACCACAATTGGTTTGTTGTATTTAGATTTCCAGACTTTTTTTTCAGCATCTTCCAGATTTCCGCCGTACCAGCCTAGATATTGATTGAAAGCCACAACATCTAAAACTTCACCAATTGGATCATCTATAGTTTCATTTTTTGTTAATAAAGCCGCGCTGATTAATCTTGTATTGTCTAATGATCTCGTATGTGATGCTAAATTTCTAATGAAAGTATTTCGTGCTTCAGAAATTGGAGTTTCATTGGCCATTGACCAGATAATAATACTGGCTCTATTTTTATCTCTTACAATAGAAGCTGTTAATTGATCTTCGGCATTTTGATAGGTGTTTTTGTTTGTAAATTCCACGGTCCAATACACCGGAATTTCTTCCCAAACCATGATTCCCATTTTATCAGCTTCACGAATAATATTTTCGTTATGCGGATAATGTGCCAAACGAACATAATTACAGCCCATTTCTTTTGCCCAATTCAACAAGCGCAAAGCATCTTCAACAGAATTAGCACGCCCGCCTTTGGCATTTTCTTCGTGAATAGAAATACCGCGTAAAAAGATCTGTTTTCCGTTAAGCAAGATTTTATCTTCTTTGGTTTCGATAGTTCTAAAACCAATTTTATCGCTTAGTTTTTTTCCGTTAAAATCGATTGTAACATCATATAATTTCGGGTTTTCTGGAGACCAGTATGATATTTTTTTCGCTAGAATTTCAAAATTTAGATTTCCGTCAGCACCAACTTTTCCTTTGTAATTGATTTTCAATTCTGGAATCGAAATCGAAACGGCATTTTGAGTCGAATTTAAATTATTGATTTTTACAAAACCTGAAATTACCGCAGTATTTCCTTTTTTAAGCTGAATGGTGTAATCTTGTACAAAAGAATCGTCCTCTTCAATCAAAGTCACATCGCGTGTGATGCCGCCGTAATTCCACCAATCGGTATTTACTGTCGGGACATCTTCTTTGTGGCGCGTGTTATCAACTTTAATAACCAGATAATTGTCTTTTGGTTTTACAATAGAAGTCACTTCATAATTAAACGGAGTAAAACCGCCTTCATGTGTGCCTAGTTTTTTTCCGTTTAAATAAACATCAGCTTTATAATTGATAGCTCCCAAGTATACAAATAAGCGTTTTTTAGGCGCTAAATTGTAGTCAAACGACTTTTTGAACCATACATTGCCTTCGTAATATTTCAATTCAGGAACCTGTGAATTCCAATCGCCCGGAATTGTAATTGTTGGCGATTTATCGAAATCATATTCTACTAATTCCTGTTTGTTTTGAGCATGATAATTGCTAAAAAAAGCTCCTTTTGGCGCTTTTTCATTTTTATCATATTGATCCAAGTGAAAGCTGTAAAACCCCGTTTGATACGGATCGATGATATAATTCCATACTCCGTTTAGTGAAGTGGTATTGCGGTTGGGTACGTTTGAGATTAGATTTTGTGCAGACACCAAAACGGAAGAGGTTAGGAGTAATGCGGTTAATAGTTTTTTCATTTTATAATTTGTTTTTTGGTATTTGTGTTTTTGTTTTGCCACGAAGGCGCTAAGGCACTAAGTTTTTTTGTTTTTGTTTTTGCTTCTTGCAGTCGCTAAGACGCAAAGATTTTTTTGTCATCCTGACGAAGGAAGGATCGCACAAGAAGCTCCGCATGCTAATTCGCCAATCTTTATCGATTTTCGAGTGTGATCCTTCCTTCGTCAGGATGACAAACTATATGAGAAAAATAATCTGCTTAATCTGCAAAATCTGCGTGAAACAAAAAAAAACTTAGTGCCTTAGCGTCTTTGTGGCTAGAAAAATTATTGAGTAGAAATCCTCAAATATTCTCCTTTAAAACTCTGATTCAAAGCTGTCATTTCTATCGGATTTCCAGAACCATCTGGAATTACTTCAATTGAAGCTTTTCCGTTTGCCATTCTAATCGATTCGCTTCCTGTTGGTGTTCCTTGGTTTTTCAATGTTTTTCCTCCCTTTAAACATTGAAAATACACGCTTGCTTCATAATCCAGACAGCGTAAATTATTGTTGTCTATTGCAATTGCAGTAACTAAATAATTTCCGTTTTTTAGTTTTTCTGATGAAAGTTGAAGTGAAACTGCCGTATCATTTTTATTGAAACGATAATTCACTTTCAGCGTATCCGAAACTGTTTTTCCTTCTTTAGTTTTTCCAACGGCTAATAAAATATTCTCGCCTTTTTTGAAATTGACATCCCAAGTTAATCCATTTGCAGGATAAAGGGAAAGATTTCGTTGTTTTTCTCCCAATGATTTTCCGTCATGGAACAAAGTTACTTTTTCGCAATTACTGAAAACACTGATGGTTCTCGGTGTGTTTTCAGGACCTTGGCGTTCTGTCCACGTATGCGATTCGATATACGCGAAAGGTGTTGTCGCCCAGTAGCTTTTAAAAACATAATAGGCATCCTTCGGAATTCCGTTTCTGTCCGTCAAACCTTTCTGATTCATGTACGGAATATCATCTTCTGGTCGTAACGGCGTTGCAAAATCCTTAAATGCCCACTGAATATTTCCCACAAACGTTGGATCATTCTCGGATATATGCAAATGCCAGTCAAACAAATCAACTATATAATTTTCGCTCCAATCGCCAATTTGAGCAATGTTGGCCACTTTGGTTTGAACAATTGCTTCTTCCCAGCCTTCAGATTTTATTACATTTTCGCCCGTTATTGGCTTTTCGCTGTGACGGCCAACGTGACTATCTCCACCGTATTCGGCATGAATAAAATGTTTGTATTCTTTTTTATAAACATCAATAGCTTTTTGGTAGCTTTTGTAACTTCCAGAATACCAGCCCGACCAGATCGAAGGCGAGAATACATCTACAATATGCGAACCTTCATAGTATTTTCTAATGGCTGTTTTTCTTGTCGGATCTAGCTTATGCGAAATGTCATTTAATTCCGTTAAAAAAGCATTCATTTTATCAGCATTATCTCCGTCTGGAAAGTCAGGAAGCCAGTTCATTTCGTTTCCTAAAGACCAGATTATAATACTCGGATGATTGTAATTTTGATTGATGATTTCCGCCAGCATATTTTTGGTATTGGTTTTCCAAACCTCATTTCCGATGCCGCCTCGACACCACGGCAATTCATCCCAAACCAATAATCCTAGTTCATCACAAGCTTTGTAAATTTCAGGATCTTGCGGATAATGTGCTAAACGGACAAAGTTGGCGCCCATTTCTTTTATCGATTTCATATCGGCCCAATGCTGTTCGTTGCTCATGGCAGCGCCAACTCCAGCTTGTTCTTCATGGCGATGTGTTCCGCGAATTAACAGACGTTTTCCGTTAAGATAAAAAGGGCCATGATCTTTAAACTCAAACCATCTAAAACCAACTTTTTCTGAAACGCTGTCTCTAACTTGATTTTTTTCAGATAAAGAAGCCGTCAGTTTATATAAATTCGGTTTTTCAGTATCCCAAAGCTCTGGGTTTTTGATGTTTTCGAAAGTGATTGTCGAAACTTTATCCGAAACAGAAATTGTTTTGCTTGCGACTTTTTTGCCTTTTGGAGTTTTTAAAGTTACAGTAAGCGACAAATCTTTTGAATTCTCTGGATTTATAATGGACGAAACAATTTGTACGGAAGCTTTTTTAGCTGAAACTTCAGGCGTAGTTATTTTCAGGTTTTCGATATGGCTTTTGTATTTCGAAACCAACCAAACATCACGCGTTATTCCGCCATAAATAAAAAAATCGCTTTTTTGAGAAGGAATAATTTCAATATCATAACTATTATCGACACGAACAAAAATATCGTTGTTTCCTTCTTTTATGAATTTAGTAATATCGATAGAAAAACCAATATAACCGCCAATATGCGATCCAGCTTCTTTACCGTTTACGTAAACATTCGTAGTAACATTTGATCCTTCAAAATAAAGCGAATAAACCTGATTTTGATCGATTTTTGAAATATTGAGATTCTTCTGGTACCAGCTCGCATCACGTCGATAGCCCGGATTTAAATCGGTGGCATCTTCGGCATTCCAAGTGTGTGGCAAGTTGAGAGAAACCCAGTTAGAAGCTTTTTGAGCTTCGCTGAGGTTGGCAGTATGATTTTCCAAATACTGCCAATTGTCGTTAATGTTTGTTTTTGTCTGAGCAAAACTGCTGCTCAGACAAAATTGAACAAAAACAAGGGTAATAAAAATGTAAAATGTATTATAATGGTACAGTGGTTTTTTCATAGGTACAAAGCTTTTTTTTGAGGTTCTGAGCTACTAAGGTTCTGAGCTGCTAAGGTTTTATTGTGTTAAGATTAAAGATTCAAAGGCTTTTTTTTGCTTTGCTCAACATCTTAGCGCCTTAGCATCTTAGTACCTTAGGACCTTTTTCTAAGAAGCGCTTCTAAAAAATAATAATCGGCATAAATAATTGGTTCGTCGATTTCGTCGTGTTTTGGCCAGTTTCCAGTGCTGTGATCGAGTAGGAAAGGGGCTTTGATTTCTGTACTTAAAATATACTTTTCAGATTGTACGGAAGCCATTAGTTTATCCGCGAAAGCGAGATAACTTTTATCTTTGGTGTAAGTATACAATTCGTATAGTCCAGAAGCCATAACCATTGCCGCAGAAACATCACGAGCCGAATTTGGAATACTCGGATCTTTAAAATCCCAATATGGAATTCCGTCTTCTGGCAGATTTTTATTCGTCATAAAAAACTTTGCGGTTCCTTCAGCTTGTTTCAAATAAGCGGGATCTTTGGTGTATCGGTACGACATCGTAAATCCGTAAACTGCCCAAGCTTGGCCACGCGCCCAAACCGAATCGTCATTGTAACCCTGCAAAGTCGTTTTCTTTCTAACTTCTCCCGTATTCGGATTATAATCAATTACGTGATAACACGAATTGTCTGCTCTAAACTGATTTTTTAAAGTCGTGTTAGCATGTTTAATGGCAACGTCACGGTATTTTGGATTTCCAGATATTTTAGAAGCTTCAAAAAGTAATTCCAAATTCATCATATTGTCGATGATAACCGGATAATCCCAAATTTCTTTGTTGAAATCCCAAGAACGAATAGAACCCACTTTTGGACTAAACCTTGTGCATAAAGTTTCGGCGCCTTTAACAATTACAGCTTCGTATTCTTTCTTGTTTTCCACTTTCAGCGCTTCTCCAAAACTGCAAAACACTTTAAAACCTACGTCATGCGAATTACTATTGACACTTTCCTTTTTGCTAAAAGGAGTCCATTTTTGAGCTTGTTCTTTGTATCTAGAATCACCTGTGAGTCGGTATAACTGCCAAAGGTTTCCAGCAAAAAATCCGCTTGTCCAATCTCTTGACGGAACTTTTCGAATTTCCATTGTTTTAATGTTCATGCTTCTCGGCATCGACATCGAATCAACTGGATAATCGAGCAGCATTTGGTAACGGGTTTTCAATAATTTTTCTGTCGCAGCAGAAGTTGTTGTTTGAGGATTAACCCCAGGTTTGCACGCTGTTGCCAGCGATGCAAAACCCAGAATTAGAAAAACAAAATTGACATTCTTCATATTTAAAATATATATTTTTTTGAACGCGGATTTTCGCTAGTTTTTGTTTCACGCAGATTTCTGCAGATTAAAGCAGATTTGAATAGATTTTTTATTTACTCCCGCAGATTTGGCAGATTAAGCTGATTTTTTTGTTTCATGCAGATTTTTAAAGATTTTTTGAAATAAATCTGCTCAATCTGCCAAATCTGCGAGAACTTTAAATCTGCGCTCTCTGCCAAAATCATTTTTAAATCTGCGTGAAACAATGACAACCAAAAAGAAAGAAATCCGTTAAAATCAGCGCTTTCGCGAAAGCGAATCTGTGTCATCCGCGTACCATAATCAACAATTAGTAACCAGGATTATTTGGTTGTAAATTCGGATTAATAGCCAATTCAGTTCCTGGCAATGGCCACAGATAATCTCTGTTCGGATCGAAATTAGCATGTGGTTCTAAACCGTTTGGTCCAAAAACTTCAGGTCCGATTTTAAGCCTTTTTATATCATACCATCTCACATATTCAAAAGCCAGTTCCAATCTTCTTTCGTCAATAACCATTTTTCTGAAATCGGTCTGAGAAAGTCCTGGAGTTACGTTGGCAGGAAAAGAAACCAGTTTTCCAGCTTTATTTCTTGCTCTTGCGCGAACGCGGTTTACGTAACCATCAGCTTCTGTAGTTCCCGGATTGATTTCGTTAAGAGCTTCTGCAGCGGTTAGTAAAACTTCTGCAAAACGCATCGTAATGTAGTTGTGCTGTGAAGTTCTTCCGTTAGCTCCAGCTTTTCCCGGAAAACGGAAATATTTAGCAATATGTGGACGAGGCGCTTTTTCGTTATCGCTTGACGGATAAACCTGCAGCGATCCGCCTGGACCTGTTTTCTTTCTGATAATCGTATCAAAACTTACCGCTCTTCTGTAATCTCTTTGATCCCAAGTATTGAATACTTTTAAAGAAGGAACCGCAACCGAAAATCCTTGTCCGTAGCTGTAGCTATCGTCTTTTAAAGATCCAGTAAAAAACGCCGTATAATCTTGACCGTAATTTCCTGAAGTTAAGTTGTTAAAGTCAATTGTAAAAAGAGGTTCTTTTAAAGAAGCTGTTTTCGTAGCATTAAACAAATCCTGAAAATCTGCATCAAGTCCCAAACCAAATTTAGCTTCGTTTGTAATTACAAATTTAGCTTCGTCATACGCTTTTTGAAAATTTCCTAAAGTCAAGTAAACAGAAGCCAAATAGCCCGCCGCAGTTCCTTTTCCTGGCACCGCTTTTACTTTTGGTTTGTCATCCAGCCATTGTTTCGCAAATTCTAAATCGGCAATGATTTTAGGATAAATTTCAGCCTCTTTTGTTTTACCGATTGAATTAACCTGATTCACATCATTCACAACAAAATCAACATACGGAATATCGCCAAAAAGACGCACTAAATGGTAGTAGGCAAATGCTCTCGCAAAATGCGCCTGAGCCACAATCGCGTTGACTTTTGCAGGATCTCCAGGTGTTTTTTTAGCCCCTTCAATGGCTTGATTGGCGGCTGTAATAATTACATACGATTGAGGCCAAAAATTCGCTACCAATGCGTTGGTATCATTCATGCTCATGTCGTTTACATCAATACGCGCGGCTTGTGTGGTTCTATCGCCAATGTCAGACATATCGTCACGAAGCATTAAGGCAATTGTAAATTCTCTTCCCCAGTAATTGTTGTGGCCAATGTTGGCAAAAGCTCCGTTTACAGCAGCCTGTAAATCGTCTGTGTTGTTGAAGAAGTTGTCCGGACGAATAATTCCAACCGGTTTTTCTTCTAGATCAGAACAGCTGAAAAAAGCCAGTGTTCCGACAAATAGAAAAGCTATATATTTTTTCATATCTGAATATTTTTTAACTAGAATTTTAAATTAAATCCGAAAGTGAACGTTCTTACGTTTGGATATCCGCCGTAATCTAACCCAAGGTTGGTGTTACTTCTTGAATTGGTGTCGTTTAAATAGTTGGTTTCAGGATCGGTTCCCGGATAATCTGTAATTGTCCAAAGATTTTGCGCACTGATGTAAAAACGAACTTTGCTTAATCCGATTTTAGAAACAACTTTCTCGTCTAAACTGTAACCGATAGAAACGTTTTTCAAACGAATATAACTTCCGTCATAAACAAATCTTGAAGTGATTCTTTTGGTTCTCGCCGCATTTGCAGGAACGTTTGTATCTGTATTGGTCGGTGTCCAAGCATCTAAAACTTCTGTTGTAGCATTGTTATTTCCAGAAGCCAATTCCATCAAAGTATAGTTTAAAATCTGACCTCCTTGTGAACCTTGGAAAAAGATATTCAAATCCAGATTTTTATACGTGAAATCATTATTGAATCCGAAAATGAAATCAGGATTTGGGTTTCCAATAATCGTTTTATCCTGAGAATCTAGTTTTCCATCGCCATTATAATCTCTGAATTTTTCACCTCCAGGAGCAGTTTCAAAATTTCCAGGTAAAACTGTTTCACCTTGCTGAATTACACCATCATAAATAAATCCGAAGAAAGAACCAACAGGCTGTCCGACTCTTAAAATCTGAGATTCAGTTGCCAAGAAATGTCCTGGCGCAGAATTGATTAAAAGGTCTTTGTTATCGGCTAATTTTAATACTTTGTTTTTGTTCGAAGAAATATTAAAGTTCGTTGACCAAGTAAAATCAGCACCAATAAAATTTCGGGTATTAATTCCTAATTCCCATCCTTTATTTTCCAATTCGCCCACATTTTGAAGCTGAGAAGCAATTCCTGAGATTCCTGGAAGCGGACGGTTAAACAATAAATCTTTCGTAATGGTTTTATAATAATCTGCCGTAATGCTGATTCGGTTATCAAATAAACCCAAATCAATTCCGTAATCTTGCTGATACGAAGTTTCCCATTTCAAGTTCGGATTGTCTAATGAAGTCAACTGTACTGAATTGGTAATCACGTCACCGCTCACATAATAAATTTCAGAAAATCTAGAAAGAGTAGAGTAGGCACCAATTGAAGGGTTTCCTGTTGCTCCATAACTCGCTCTTAATTTTAAGTTAGAAACTGTTTTATTGTCTTTTAAGAAGTTTTCTTTGCTAACATTCCATCCAATTGCTCCAGAAGGGAAAGTTCCGTATTTGTAGTTTTTACTAAAGCTCGAAGAACCGTCTCGTCTCGCTGTAAAGGTTAGCAAATATTTGTCGGCATAATCAAAGTTTAAACGTCCGAAAGCAGAAATCAACTCGGTCTCAGATAATCCAGAATCTGGTTTTAAGAAAACAGTTCCAGCGCCTAAATTTCTATACGAATTTGTATTTGTTAAAAATCCTCTCGAACCCGCATACGAATTTTCGTTTTTGTTTTTCTGATACGAATAACCGCCCAAAACCGTCAGCATACCTCTGTCGATAATTTCACGTTTGAAAGTCAGATAATTCTCTGTCAAGAAAGAAGAAAATCTAGTGTTGTTTACAGAAGCTTCTCCTTTAATATTTTTTCCTGCAATTAAAGTCGATGGAATAAATCTTCCTGTCTGCGAATTATTATCGGTTAAACCTAAAGTCGTTTTAAAATCAAGATCTTTTGTAATTTGATATTGTCCAAAGAAATTGCTTCTGTTTACGATAGAAACCGTTTCCAGAATATTTTCCATTGCTGTCGCATACGGGTTGTCAATATCGTCTCCAATTGGCGCTGTAGTCGTATAAGATCCGTCGGCATTATAAATACCTTTATCTGGCATAAAACGGTAAGCAGAAGCAATTACACCCGCAGCACCCGTTCCTCCAGCGCCCGTCTGACTTACAATTCCTTCTTTGTTTTGCTTGCTTGTAAAAGTGTTTAAACCCACTTTAAACTTTGGAGATAAATCAGCTTCCAAATTGCTTACAATTGTGTATTTATCGATTCCAGAATTGATTACAACTCCATTTTGATTAAAATACGTTCCAGAAACATAATATCTCACATTTTCAGATCCGCCAGAAAATGACAGTTGCGTATTCGAAATCATTCCGTCACGATAAATAACATCTTGCCAGTCTGTGTTTGCCGGACCTTGCGTATGTGTGGTAAAACTTTTTCTGTACGCCGCAAACTGATCAGCATTTAATAAATGCAATTTGTTATTTACCGATTGTACAGAAGTCGAATTGCTGAATTCAATTACTGGTTTTCCTGGTTTTCCTTTTTTCGTCGTAACCATGATAACCCCATTAGATCCACGAGATCCGTAAATTGCTGTTGCCGAAGCATCTTTTAAAACCTCGATAGAAGCAATATCTTGAGGCGCTGGCATAGAAACGCCTGCAAACCCGTCAACAACAATCAAAGCATCTCCACTCGCATTAATCGAAGTTCCCCCACGAACCCTGATTTTTACTGGCGCGCCTGGTTCGCCTCCGTTATTCGTCATAACAGAAACCCCCGCTGCACGTCCTTGCAAAGCTTGTTCTGCGTTTAAAAGTGGAAAAGCCGTCAGTTCTTTTGCCGTAACTGAAGAAACAGATCCTGTAATGTCGCTCTTTTTACGCGTTCCGTATCCTACTACTACAACCTCGTCTAGCGCTTTGGTATCTGGTTTTAAGCTTACGTTGATTACGCTTTTAGTGCCAACGGGAACTTCAACACTTTGAAATCCGACAAAATTGAAAACTAAAACAGCATTTTTTTCATTAACAATTACTGAGTAGTTTCCGTCCATATCGGCAGAAGCGCCCACAGAGGAATTTTTAATATAAACATTGGCACCAGGAAGTCCGAGTTGATCCTCGCTGGAAGTAATTTTTCCGGTGACTTTTTTGTCCTGTGCATTCACAATGAAATTTACCAGTAAAAAAGACACCAGTAAACACCATTTAAACGGTTTGTTTTTGTGATTTGTAAACATTCATTTTTTGGTTTTAAGGTTAAAAGTTAGCTGTAGTAAAAAATCAGTAAGCTCATTCCGATGATGATTACGACAAATAAAATCTGTAGCAATGAGAAGTAGTTTTTCTTGATTTTCATATCGCAAATGTAGATGCCGAAAACGATATAGAAGTACAAAAAAGGGTATCTAAAAATACAGATACCCTTTTTTAAGTCCCTAAAACAGTAGGTTTGTTAAATTATAGCAGAAGATTTATAAAATTTGTCTGCATATTGCGACGGAGTTTCGCCGTACTTTTTCTGAAAGCATTTGCTAAAGTATTTCGGATTGTTGAAGCCGACTTTATAGCTGACTTCTGAAACGGTTAATTTGTTTTGTTCTAATAATTGAGCCGCGCGTTTTAATCTTATTTCGTGAATAAATTCGTTTGGCGTACAATTCGTCCAAGCTTTAATTTTTAGAAATAACATCGTTCGGCTGACACCCAGTTCTGAACAGAAAAACGGAATATCAAATTGTTCGTTCGAAATATTCTCTTCTACAATTTTGAATGCTTTTTTTAATAATTCCTCGTCAAGCGAAGAAACCGTAATTTCTGACGGAATAAAACTGTCTTCGCTAGAAAACTTCATTTTTAAACGTTCTGTCATGTTCAGAAGGTTTTTTACGCGAAGCCTGAATTCAATTAAATTGAATGGTTTGCTGATGTAATCATCGGCACCGCTTTCCAATCCTTCAAATTTGTATACTAATGAAGATCTTGAAGTCAGCAATATTACAGGAATATGGCTCGTTTTGATGTTTTCTTTGATTTTCGAACACAATTCTGTTCCCACCATTTCGGGCATAATTACGTCACTGATAATCAAGTTTGGAACAAATTTTAAGGCTTTTTCTAAAGCGATTTTTCCATTTTCGGCTTCAATAATATTGTAATCTTTTTTGAGCAGGTTTTTCATGAACTTTCTCAAAACCTTATGATCTTCAACCAACAAAACGGTCTGTTTTTCTTCGTTTACAATTAAATCTTCCAGATCTTCATTTTCAATAACTTCCGAAGGTTCCAATTGTGCCTGATATTGTGCAATATCGTCGCTGATTTTAAAATCCGGAATAATTTCGCTGTCAAGCAGATGTTCGCGCCCAAGCGGTAAAGTCACTGTAAAAATAACGCCGCCAGAAGGTTTATTGGTAACATCAATTTTTCCTTTATGAAGTTCGACAATGTTTTTTACGATCGAAAGTCCGATTCCCGTTCCTTTGTTATAATTTTTCTGAACCTGATTGTGTGTTGGAACTTCAAAAAACAAATCGAAAATTTTGTCAATATGTTCTTCAGAAATGCCAACTCCCGAATCTTCAACTGCTATAAAAAGATTCTGCTGATCGTGATTGATTTTAATGTTGATCGAACCGCCTTTTGGAGTGTATCTAAAGGCATTCGAAATCAAATTATAAAAAACACGTTCCAATTTGTATCGGTCAAAATAAACCAGAATTTCTTCATTTTCGGTTTCGAATGTGTATTCGTAACCGCCGTCTTTGGCATATTCGATAAACGATAAAAAGATTTCTTTGGTGAATTTGACGATATTTCCGTTTGCCGATTCCAGCGTAACCTGATGGTTTTCGAGTTTTCTAAAATCCATTAAACGGTTAATCAAACTCAAAAGATGATTCGCACTTCCTTCAATTACCAAAAGCTTTTTGTACATTTCGTTGGTTCCGTTATAATCAGCCAAAATCTGCTGTAACGGACCTAAAATTAAAGTCAAAGGCGTTCTGAATTCGTGCGAAATATTCGTAAAGAAATCCAGTTTCAATTTGTTATTTTCTTCAATTCTTTGCGTTTCCAGATACTCCAGTTCCAATTTTTGTTTCAATCTGGCTTTCGATTTCATAATCCAAATCAAACCATAAAGGCCTAAACCAATTATAATTCCGTACAATAAAAAAGCCCAGATACTGCGCCACGGAGCCGGATTTACCACAACGGTCAAAGTAGTCGGAGTCTGATTCCAAACCCCATCGTTATTGGCACCGCGAACTTCAAACGTATACGTTCCCGGATTCTGAATCGCAAAATTGGCTTCGCTGTTTTTTGTCGTTGTCCAGTTATTTTCCAATCCAATTAAGCGATAGCTGTATTGATTGTTTTTTGATCGAATATAATTCGGAATCGCAAAACCAATCGAAAAATTTGCCTTATCGTAATCCAAAATAATGGTTTTAGTAAAACCGATACTTCTTTCTAGAATACCGTCTTTATCATGCGCATTGACAGTTTCGTTTTTAATTTTCAAATCGGTAATTAAAACCTGCGGAGCATATTGGTTTAAGGAAATTTTACCCGCATCAAAATAAGTTGCTCCAGACGGACTTCCAAAATAAAACTGATTCGCGCCCGCTTTTAAAGCCGAATTATCATTAAATTCATTACTTGCCAAACCGTCTTTCTGATCATAAATTGCAACCGATTTTTTAACAGTGTTGTATTTAAGAATACCCTGATTGGTGCTGATCCATAAGTTTTTGTCATTATCTTCTAAAATCGAATGGATGGAAGTGATAACCGTATTTCCAATCTTTAAATTGATTCTGCTGAATTTTTTTCCGTCAAAAACATGAAGTCCTTTTGCTTTGGTTCCGACCCAGATTTTGTTTTGAGAATCCTCAAACAAAGTCAAAATATCATCGCCAGACAAAGAAGGATGATCGTAAAAGAAATGCTGTATGGTATATTTTTTCGGATTAAAATTGCGAAGTGAAATGCGATTCAGGCCATTTTGTGTCCCCAGCCAGATCGAATTTTGTTTGTCGATTAAAATGCTGCGAACCATGTTGTTGGTCAGAAAAACTGGTTTTGTATTATCATTGCCAATAATCTGAAAAGTTTTATCCAAAGTATCGTAACGAATCAAACCTTTACCAAAAGTTCCGATCCATAAAATTTTATTTTCCGCTTTAAGCGAATAAACACCGCTTTCTTTTAATAATTCAGCTAAATCAGAAGCGATTCTGTTATCTTCAATTCGTTTTGAAATGGTATTGTAAGCTGATAATCCCTTCGAAAAAGTTCCAATCCATAAAATATGATCGTCAGAAAGGCACATCGCTTTAATATCGTTTTTATTCGATTGTCCCGTTTTACTGTTGATGTAGCTTACAGCTTCGTTATTTTTATTGAAAATAGTAATTCCGCCGCCTTCAGTTCCAAAATAAATATTCTGATTTTTATCCGCAATAATAGAACTCACGACATCAAAACTCATCGGAATCTTTTTCGAATTCTGATTGTAATTCGAAAAATTGACATTCGAAACATCCCAAAGATTCACGCCTTTGTAATAACAGCCAATCCAAATGGAACCCTTTCGATCCATAAAAACCGATTTCACCTTGTCGATTCCGTTATTATTATTGCTGTTATTGATTTTCTGAAGACTTTTATCTTGTCCCAGAATATAAATTCCGTCATACGCACCAACCCACAAAGAACCTTGATTGTCAATTAGTAAAGAACGAATATCAGTATTGATTTCACGATATTTTTCAGATGAAAGAAAAGAAACAAAAGCCTTCGTTTTCAAATCAAATTTTAAAAGCCCTTTATTTTTTGTTCCGACCCATAAACTGCCGTCTTTGTTCTCAATTACTGACTGAACATTTAATAAATCGGTTGTGTTTAACGGATAATTTTTAAAGCTGAATTTTCCATTTTGTCTGTTAGTCAACTGACATAAACCTTTTGTAGTTCCAATCCAGATTTCGCCTTTTTTGGTTTTTAAAATACTCAGAATATTATTGCTCGGAAGGGTAGAAGCATCATCATCGGAATGAAAAACCGATGTGAAACGCTCTGTTTTTTTGTTGTAAATCGTTAATCCTTTTGAAGTTCCAAACCACATTTCGCCGCCAATTTCACGAATGCTCCAAACCGCATTATTGCTAATGGTATGATTGGCTTTGGTATGCAAATATCTCGTAAAACGATTGGAAACAGGATCGTAACAGTTTAAACCATTATAAGTTCCCACCCAGATTTTTCCTGAAGTATCTTCGTCAATTGCCAAAATATCATTGTTGCTGATCGAATATTTATCAGCAGCATCGTTTCTGAAAATGGTAAAACGGCTTCCATCATATTTATTTAATCCATCGCGGGTTCCAAACCACATCTGTCCAAATTTATCCTGATGAATAGCAATGACAGAACTCTGCGAAAGTCCGTCGGTAGTAGAAATATTTTTAAGGCGGTATTTATTTTGGGAAAATAGATTTCCGAAAATAAATAGAATTGCGAGAAAAGCTATTTTGTATTTCATAGCGGGTTATTTTTTTTAGCCGCAAAGGCGCTAAGACACTAAGATTTTTGTTTCACGCAGATTCGGCAGATTGTAGCAGATTAATTAAGATTTTTAAATAAATCGGTAAAATCTGATTGAATCATTTTAAATCTGCGTGAAACAAAAATGAAGAACTTTGTGACTTCGTGCCTTTGTGGCAATTTTAAACTTACCTTAATCGTCTTTGCAATTGATAATCATACAGCGAAGGCACTTTATCAATTGATTGATTCAAAAACTCAATATAAGGATCAACATCATATTTGATTTCAAATTTCGTATTTCCGTGAACACCCATTATTCTGGCAAAAGCGCCGTCTTTCATTCCGTACAGTAAAACCGGTTTTGATGCATCTGGATTTTCAACTTGAACATTCAGATTCCAAAACGTACTGAAAGGACCGTGAGAAGGTTTCCAGTAATCAGCGCCGCCACCGCCAAATAAAAGATAACTATTGTTTTTGTCGGCTTTAAAATGAACGGTAATATTGTCAAACAAATTTTGATGATTGGCACCCGAATGCTGGTCCAAAAGCGGATCTGTAAAAATTTCGCTGTTTTGATAGACATTCTTAGTCGAAAAAGTGTTGAAACTTAACGGATGAACAGCTGAATTATAAATTTTCAAATTCTTGACCAAAATATTATGCACGCCGCCTAAAGTTACGGTATAATGTGCTAGATGTGGGCCGTCGGTTATAATATCTTGAATGGTAGTATTGGCCACTTCTTCGGCTAAAATTCCGCTGTCGGCATTAGTTATTTTGACATCTTTAACCCAAGAATTAAATAAACGGGTTAAGAAAATGCCATTATTTCCAGGTTCAACATGATGCGCCACTCTCGGAATATCAGGAAAAGTAAAACGGAGATGTTCGATTCCGACTTCGTTTAAATGTTTCCATTCGACCAATTGCGCCTGATAACTGGGCTTTATTGAAATAGTTAAAGGCGTTTTTAAAGTAATTTTGGAACCCGAAATTTTAGTGATTTCAACCTGTTGTCTCACAATTGGAAGTTTTGGAAATTTCCAGTGATGCGATCCCGGTTTTACTTTTGCGCCTTGATATAAATCTTTGATGATTTCGCCGTTTTCGCCGTCTTTATTAAATAATTGCAATTCAACAACGTCACCAACTTTTAGATTTTTAATTTCAGAAACTGTAATAACATGCTCGCCCATTTTTCCTGAACTTACTTTCGCCAGTGGGTTCGATACGGGTTCGTATTTATCCAAATAAGATTTTACACGTTCGCCAGGAACCTGCGTCCAGATAAAACCGCCCGACCACGCATATTGCGAAAAAGGAAGATCGATGTTATTTTCGGGTTCACGCTGACGTTTGTCGAAAGTGGTTAAATACTCGCGGAGCTCCGCCAAAACTTCAGAATTTTTAAGATACATCATCGGTCTTGGGCAATAGATTTCGGTTCCGTTTTCAGCAGAACCCGCACCGCGAAGAACGAAATTGCTTCTTTCGATGTAGAGAATTTCGCTTAGAATAATTCGTCCCGCAGGCAATTGAAGGATTACATTTCCATCGACAGCATTTGCGGCTTTAAAAGCTTTTAAAAGCGCTTTTGAATCGTCTAATTGGTCATTGGCTTTAACGCCAAAATCGGTTGCATTAATAACTTTTCCGTTAGATTCAAGAAGCGGTTTTTCGCCAAAATGGTAACCCGCATAACTAAAATCAGGAAGGTAATTTGTTTTTTGAGATAGGATTTTAGGTAATTCCTGCGCCAATATCACATTCGCAAATAAAGAGCAGGAGATAAGAATGGTTTGGCGAATCATGGTTTGTGGTTTTTGTGGTTAGTTAGTTTTTTGTTTTTTGCCGCGAAGACACGAAGGCTCTAAGATTTTTCTGGTTCTCGCAATCCCGATAGCTATCGGGATTGCGAGATTAAAAAAAAATATAAACTTTGTGCCTTAGCGCCTTCGTGGCAAAACCCTTATAAAGATCGCTTGATTCCCAATTCCAATCCACGCAATTCAGCAAGACCTCTTAAACGCCCAATTGCAGAATAACCCGGATTGGTCTTTTTCTTCAAATCATCCAGCATTTGGTGTCCGTGGTCGGGACGCATTGGCAATTGGCTGTTGTTTCTTTTTTCTACTTCTAGAATTGCTTTCACCACTTCATACATGTCAACATCGCCTTCAAGGTGATTCGCTTCGTAAAAACTTCCCTCTTCGTCGCGTTGCGTGCTTCTTAAGTGAATAAAATTCATTTTATCGCCATGACGTCTTACAATTCCTGGTAAATCATTATCAGCACGCACACCGTAAGAACCTGTACACATCGTAAATCCGTTTGATGGAGAAGGAGCAGCGTTCATTAATTCAACCAAATCTTCTTCTGTACTTACCACTCTTGGCAAACCTAGAATCGGGTAAGGCGGATCGTCTGGGTGAATCGCCATCAAAACGCCTTTACTCTCAGCAACTGGAATAATTTCTTTTAGAAAATGAAATAAATTATTCTTTAAAGCCTGTCTGTCAATATGATTGTAAGCGCTTAATGTCACCAAGAAGTCCTCAACCGTATACGCTTCTTCTGCACCCGGAAGTCCAGCTAAAATATTGCGTTGCAATTTGATTTTATCCTCCTCATTCATCGCATCAAAATAATCTCTTGCTTTCTGAATTTGTTCCAGCGAGTATTCTTTTTGCGCATCAGGTCTTTTCAAAATAAACAATTCAAAAGCCGCAAAAGCATTAATATCAAAACGTAAAGCTTTCGAACCGTCTTCAACCGTATACGATAAATCCGTTCTTGACCAGTCTAAAACCGGCATAAAGTTGTAGCAAACACATTTAATACCGCACAAAGCCAAATTGCGAATGCTTTCTTTGTAATTTTCAATGTATTCCAGATAATTCCCAGTCTGTTTTTTAATATCCTCATGAACCGGAATACTTTCAACAACCGACCAAATCAACCCAGAAGCACCTTTTTTCGGATCGCCGTCTTCGTGTTCGATTTCTACTTTTCGTTTAATGATTTCTTCAATTGTCCAAACCTGTCCGTTCGGAATATGGTGTAAAGCCGTTACAATTCCCGTTGCGCCAGTTTGTTTTATATCTTGTAAAGAAACAGGATCATTTGGTCCGAACCATCTTAGTGTTTGTTCCATTTTTTATGTTTTTATTTCCTGCAAGGTTTTCAAAGCCTTGTAGGTATTTAGAGTTATTTTTTAAAGTTTTTTGAGGAGCTATTTCCCGCTATACGTTTCAATCTTTTTTATTTTTAAAGAAAAAATAAAAAAGGATTTCCACTTCTATCGGGGCTAGGGCACTCGTTTTCATAAGAATCATTTATTATTTTCGGAATCTTAGAACGATATTATTTTATATCTAAAAGGCTTCCAAAATCTCGCAATATTGCAAATGATAATTAGTGAAATTTGTGTTCAAATTTATACCTACAAGGTTTTGGAAACCTTGCAGGAGATCGCACTAATTAGATACTCGTAGCTGCAAATCCGCCGTCTACTTTTAATATAGTTCCTGTAACGAATTTGGACATGTCACTGCATAAAAATAAAAGCGCACCATCAATATCTTCTGGAGTTCCGAATCTTCCCATTGGCGTGTGATCGATGATTTTTTCTCCTCTTGGCGTTAATTTTCCTTCTGGAGTCAGTAATAAAGCACGGTTTTGTTCGCCAATAAAAAAACCTGGAGAAATAGCGTTTACACGAATTCCTTCGCCGTATTTTTGCGCCAGTTCCACCGCCATCCATTGTGTGAAATTATCAATCGCTGCCTTTGAAGCCGAATAACCCACAACTCTCGTTAAAGGTCTTTGTGCAGACGCCGACGAAATGTTGATGATATTTCCTGATTTCTGTTTTGCAAAAAGCTCCGCAAAAACCTGAGTTGGAAGCATAGTTCCAATAATATTCAAATCGATTACTTTTTGCAGATCATCGCTTTTCATATCGTAAACCGCCTGATCGGGCTGAATCGTTGCGCCTGGCATATTTCCACCCGCAGCATTAATCAAGATGTCAAGACGCCCGTATTTTTCAACGATAAAATCTCTTGCTTTTTCTACTTCTTCTTTGTTTAAAACATTCGCTTGAACGGCAAAACCTTTTCCGCCATTTGCTTCAATGTCTTTTACGGTATTTTCTGCTTTTTCAAGTGACTGCGAAACGATTCCGACAATAACGCCCTGTTGCGCCAAAACATTAGCGAATCGGCTTCCTAAAACTCCAGCACCACCTGTTATTAAAGCTATTTTTCCTTTTAAATTAAATATTGAATCCATTAAATTTTAAAATTTCAAATACTTTAAAATTCCAAATTCCAATCTGGAAAATAAAGTATGTTTATATTAATTTTTTTGTTTCGTTTTATTGGAATTTGGAATTTAAAATTTGGAATTTATCCCTTTCTCAGGTTTTCAATTATCTCCAAAACATTTCTAGTTTCCTTTTCGATAGTATCGTATTCTTCGTATTCCATCACTTTTTTGCTGATGAGTTTGCTGCCCATTCCAACTGCTGAAACGCCAGCATTGAACCAGCTTTGAATACTCGTTTTAGTTGTGTCGACTCCACCAGTTGGCATAAAAGTTAAATTTGGAAAAACATCTTTAATACCGCTCATAAAATCTGGACCTAGAATATTTCCTGGGAAAAGTTTAATGAATTGTACGCCTGCATTTTCTGCCGCAATAATTTCTGTCGGTGTCATGCATCCTGGCGCATACAATACTCCTTTAGAATTTAAAAACGAAGCTATTTCAGGAACAAATCCCGGACTGATAAAAAAGTCGGCTCCCGTTAAATAATACGTTTCTGCCTGTGCTAAATTTTTGATAGTTCCAATGCCTAAAAGCATTCCAGGCATTTCGGCATTTCGAACTTCAATCATTTTTTTGAAGTTTGAAAGTGCTTCTGGACCACGGCTTGTATATTCAACCGCTCTAATTCCGACATTGTATAATGTTTTTAAAACAGCAATACTTTTACTTTCGTCAGCATTGAAATACAAAGGAAGCATGCCCTGATTTACGATTACTTCGATCGAGTTTTGAATTGTACTCATAATTATATTTTTACTTTAATAACCACTTTTCGCAATAAACCTTCGCCAATCATTGCCGTATGTACATCTTCTGGAAATAAGATCGCAAATTGGTTTTCTTGAAGTTCGAAGAAAGTATCTGGAGCGTCGTGAAAGAATCTAACATCTCTTTCATCGCTGTATTCTCCGTTTGGATTTACGCATTTTTCTCTTGGTTTCCAGGCAAATGTTTCAGGACCTTTTAATGAAATCTGAATGTCGATGTTTTGGTCGTGGCATTCAAAACCTTTTACAGCTTCTTCGCGTGTATTTCCTTGACCAGAAATGGCGATTAATTTTAAGCCTTCACCAATTTCTATTGCACCGTCAGGCAAGTTGCTAATGTCGTTTTGATTAACATAATCGAATGCCTTTTTAAAATTGGGATGAAGCCCAAAGTATTTGGAAGCATTTTGTAGTGAGTCAATAATCATTTTTAGTTGTATTTAGTTAGTTTTTAACCGATTCAGATTTTTTTTTAGAAAGCGAATTGCTCTGAAAATCATTCAGTTTAATAAAAATTTTATCAAAAGTTATGATTTTTTAGAAACATATGTGTATGTTTGCGTGTACGCACACGGTCTGTTTACAAATGTAGAGAAAAAGTTAACTAAAACAACTTTTCTAAATAAAAAAACGAATAAAGTGTATGTTTAGTAAGAATTTAACTTAAAACGAATTAGTATCATAACAATTAAGAAAATAGCCGAACTCGCCAATACTTCTCCTGGAACGGTAGATAGAATTTTGCATAACCGCGGACAAGTGGCACAGGAAACTGTCGATAAAGTCAATGCAATAATTGAACAGTTTGGTTATAAACGGAATATTCTGGCAAGTAATTTGGCTTTAAACAAGAAATTTCGTTTTGCTGTTTTTCTTCCAAAATCTGAAAAGTTGGAATACTGGAAAAGTCAGGTCGACGGAATTGAAAAAGCGGCGCAAGAATTTAGCAAATTCGGAATTGTTTTGGACTATTTTTTCTACGATTATAATCTAGCCTCTTTTAAAGAAACCGTTAAAAAAGTAATGCAGTTCCCTTGCGACGGTTTGCTTTTTGCTCCTATTTTTTATGAAGATTCTGTTTTGTTTTTAAAGGAATACCAGCAAAAAAGAATTCCCGTTGTCATGATCGATTCGAATATTTCCGAAGAAAACGAACATGCTTATGTGGGGCAGGATGCTTTTCAAAGTGGCTATTTGGCAGGAAGGTTAATCAGTTTTGCGGTTAAAAATGAAAGGCACGTTTTGATTTTTAAAATTGCGAGAGAAATCGAAAGCACCTCGGTTTACTTACAACGCATCAACGGATTTCATTCTTATTTTAAAGATCATGATGAATTGACCAATTTCAAATTTTCTGAAGTCACAATTAAGGATTCTGGAATTGATCAATTGAATTTGGAAATGTTTTCGGGTGTAAATAGTGTTTTTGTACCCAATTCCAGAGCGTACATTGTAGCCCGATTTTTAGATGAAAATAATATAAAAGGTGTGCGAATTATTGGTTACGATTTATTAAATGAAAATATAGAATACCTCAATAAAGGCGTAATTGATTTCCTGATCAATCAAAGACCGGAACAGCAAGGGTATTTTGGAATTAATTATTTGTATAAAAAACTGGTTCTTCAGGAAGCTGTAGAAAAAACGCAATATATCCCGCTAGAGATTATTTTGAAAGAGAATTATTTTCCTGCTAAGCGATAGTTTTTTTGCCACGAAGGCACTAAGGCACAAAGTTTTATTTTTAATCGCGTAATCCCGATAGTTATCGGTAGTAGAGGCGCGAAGGTTTATTTTTAAGTTTAGTTTGTCATCCTGACGAAGGAAGGATCACACTAGAAATTCCTCAAACAAAATCACCAATGTTGGTAGAGTTTACCATTGAGATTCCTCTTTCCTAAAATGAGAAAAAACTGTTGCTTTTTTATTGCATATAGCTTATAAATATAGCCCACGGTTTCAACCGTGGGTACGCAACGAATATCTACAATCGCTGATTATTAATCTACGGTAATTACAAAACGTTTCCCACGGTTGAAACCGTGGGCTATGTTTAGAATAGCTGATTTTTATTTTTTTTTAATGACACCTGACAGGTTTTTAAAACCTGTCAGGTGTAAATGCGTACAGTTCTTTGTAGAGTTACTTGCGTGTCCTTCGACTCCGCTCAGGATGACAAACTAAACTTAAAAAGAAAAACTTTGCGCCTTAGTGCCTTCGTGGCCAAAAAAAATCACTTCTTAACTTTCACAACCAAAGGATTATTAATCTTTGTAGCAAAGTCACTTAAGTATTTTTCCCATTCCTGTTTAGTCTGAAACGGACTTCCTTTTTTCCATCCAAAACCGACATAATAAATCGCTTTGTTATTCTTAACCGAAATATTTCCGTAGAGATTGCTTAAATCCTTTTCGTCAGTTACATGATTGTCAAAACTAAGTAACGTACCTTTTGGAGCAACCAGTCCAGTTCCGATTTCCGAATCATCGATAGGTTCCCAGTAGCTTAGCCAGCCTTCTTTTAGATTGGTGCCGATAGCTCCTTTTTTCTCATGAAGCGTTAATCCCGCAGCGATTTCTTTTGTTCCCGTGATGTTGATTTCGAAACGAGAAAGTTGAGAACCATAATCCAAACTAATCAATTTAGATTCTGTTATTTTATTGCCTTTAGCATCCCAATCGGCATACGTTAAAATAAAACTCGTTCTGATTGGTCCGGTTGTAATGGTTTTCCAGCTGATGAAATTTTTAGAAAAATAGTATTTTCCATCCACTTTTACAGCAATTCCACCCACGCCACGACTGTCACCAACGTGAAAATTATCCAAACCTTCTCCAGTATCTTTATGATACGTTCCCGTTCCGTTAGTAGCTTTTTCGTACCATTTATTAATAATTGGGTAATCGACTCTTTTCAGCCACGCGTCGATTCCGCTCGTTAAAGTGCCGCCTGGAATTTTGTCTTCAACCATTTTTTGTGCCACAGGACCGTAAGTTCTAAAAGCGACTTTATTGTTTTCCCACGCATAATCGTCTGTACGCTCAGGTACAAAGCGAGAATAACAATTTGCAACTTTTGATGCTGAAGGATTTGTACCGACAAAAACTTCGTAATCCTGCTTTGAAGAAGCTTTTATTTTAGGTTGAAAAAGAAGTACATCGGCAATTCCGTCGCCATCGTTATCGACTGTTTGAGTTTCTATAAAAGTATTGCTGGCAATGTCTTTTACAGCATAACTTTCAAGTTTGGAATTTGAATTTAAACCTAATGATTTTTTGGTCAACTCAATGGTTTCAAATTCTCTATCGACATTTAAATTATTAGAAATAGTAATAGTTTTATTCTGAGAAAAAGCAGTAAAATGAACTGCCAGAATGGTTATGATAAAAAGACGTTTTTTCAAAATTTGTGGGTTTAATAGTTTTCATAAAAGTACAAATCAAATAAGAAATTAAAATACAGAATTGGAGTGATTTTGTACAAGACTCTTTTAATTAGATAATTAGATAATTTGTCAATTGGGATAATTAGACAGAGTAACTAAATAAAATTTTGTCCATCTAACAAACAATAGATTCATTTTCTAATTATCTCATTAACTCATTATCTAATTTTCTCATTTGCTTTTTGTAAATTGAGATTCATTAAAAATCTACAAAAATGGTTAAATGTATAATTTTCGATTGTGACGGAGTTTTGGTCGATACAGAAAAAATAGGTAATGGAATATTGCTTGAAATGGCACAGCAGCACGGATTTGAAATGGAATTGGAAGATGCTTACCGCTATTTTAATGGCAGAAGTTTAAAAGATTGCTTTTGCCATATTGAAGAAGCCATTGGACAAAATCTCCCAGAAACATTTGAAAATGAATATCGGGAGAAAAGTTTTGAAGCCTTTAGAACCCAAGTCAAACCAATGGAAGGCGTTGAAGATTTTATCAATAACCTAAAAATTCCGTATTGTGTGGCTTCGAGCGGACCCGTAGAAAAGATTCGTTTGAATTTGGAAGTTGCAGGATTACTGGATAAATTCGAAAATAAAATATATAGCTCGTACCAAATAGGCAGTTGGAAACCAGAGCCAGGCATATTTCTGCATGCTGCAAAAGAAATGGGATTTGAGGTAAAAGATTGCATTGTGGTCGAAGATAGTAAATCTGGTGTAAAAGCTGGAATTAGCGGCGGATTTAAAGTCTATGGTTTAGTAAATGGTTTCAATAATGAAGATTTGGAAGAAGAAGGAGCAGAGTTATTCAGTTCTTATGAAGAGTTGAGCAGATTGTTGCAAATGTTTTGAACCATATAAGTGATATAAGTTTATTTAAAGAAAGGGTTGGTTTTTAGTAATGGAAGTTGGAATGGGCTTCGACTCCGCTCAGCCTGACAGTAGCTTGTTTTCCTGTGCGGAGTCGAAGGATATGCGCAACGATATTTAGCAGATAGCTTTGTCAAAGTTTTAAACTTTGACAAAGCTTCAGGACATTAAAAAAATTATCTCATTATCTCATTATCTCATTTTCACATTCTCTAATTCTCTAATTCAAATAGTCAAATTGACCAATTCTTAATTTAAAATGTAATTTGTTGCATTAAAATTAAATTTTATATATTTGAGTTTGTACATTCTTTTTTTTAGTGCGCTTTTCATGTTGAATTTGTAATGCTGTACTAAAGAAATAATACGATTTTCCTAGAAAATATCTTTTCCCAAAGAGCTATTTTCAGGTTGTGATTTCCCAAAAATCACAAAACTAACCTACAGACACAAACAGAATGATGAAATTTAAAATTAGAATTTTACTTCTATCGCTTTTATTTATTTCCTTAAAAATCAATTCCCAAATCAAAAAGATTGGGGTTCCTTTTATAGCCAATTACAGTCCGAAAGTTTATAAAGCTGCGTCTGAAAATTGGGATGTTCTGCAAGATTCTAAAGGCATGATGTTTTTTGCGAATCATTTTGGAATTATGCAGTTTGACGGCGTGCGTTGGGCAATTGTGACGCAGCCAGAAAATCGAAGCATGGTGCGTTCGATGGCTATTGATACAAAAGATAAAATATATGTGGGCGCTCAAGGCGATTTCGGATTTGTGATTCAGATTCCGAATGGACAATATCAATATACTTCTTTAGTTAAACTGCTTCCAAAATCGGTTCGAAATTTTGGCGATGTATTGCATACCGTTATCCGAAATAATGAAGTCATCTTTTTTTCTTACGAAGGCATATTTATTTATAAAGACAATACAATCAAAGTAGTAGAACCTCAAACAACTTTTGATGATTTCTTCGAAGTGGGAAAAGAAATTTATGTTTCGGATAATGAAAGGGGATTATTAAAACTAAAAGATAACGTGTTAATTCCAATCGAAAGCGGTCAGAAGTTTGCTGGAATGCAGGTAAGAAAGATTTTTAAAACTAAAAACGGCCTTTTATTATTCACTCAAAAAAACGGTCTTTTTATTTTCATCGAGAACCAAATCAAGCCTTTTGTGACAGAAGCAGATCATTTGCTGAAGCAGAATCAGATTTCGGCTGGAGTTGCACTTTCTGATGGATATTTCGGAATCGGAACGCGTCAATCTGGGTTGATAGTTATAGATGGTGAAGGACATTTGATTCAGCATATCGACAAGCAAATGGGGCTTCAGAATGAATATGTGACTAATTTTAAGGTAGATAAAGAAGGAAATTTGTGGGTAACACTCAAAGGCGGAATTTCACTCATTCAGATTTCATCGCCTTTGTCCAAAATTATTGACAGTTCCAGTTCTGAAACCAAAATTTATTGCAGTCAGATTTACGAGAATAAATTGTATATCGGCACCGATAATGGGGTGTTTGGGCTGGATTGGGGAGCTTATAAAAGCGGAAAGAGAGAAAATATAACTTTTCAGCATATTTCTGGAATGTCTGAAAATGTCTGGAATGTTGGTGTTTTCGGTAATTCGTTATTGGCTTTTGAAAAAAACGGAATTTTCGAAATCAATGGAAATTCCGCGAAAGCGTTGGCCAAAATAGACGGTGCTTGGCAGGGAATTCTAATTCCGAATCATCCAGATTTATTGCTTGTTGGCGGTTATACCGGACTGTATTTGCTCAAAAAAATAAACGGTTCTTGGGTTTTTCAGCATCGGATAAAAGGTTTTGATGAAAGCAGCAGAATTATGGAAACCGATAAACAGGGAAACATTTGGATCGCGCACGGATACAAAGGAATTTATAAACTTAAATTTAATACAGCATTTGATACCGTTGCTGATATTCAGTTTTATAATGACAAAAATGGTTTTCCGTCGAGTTTGTTTTTGAATACTTTTAAAGTCGATAATCAGATTTTGTTTGGAACTACAAAAGGAGTTTACAGACAGGATTTATCTTCAAAAAAAATGATTCCAGATCCGCTTTTCAAGAAATACCTCGGATTAGAAAATCATATTCGCTTACTAAAACCAGATCAGCAAAATAATATTTGGTACGTTTCTGGCGAAAATACAGGGAAAATGAGCAAGCAGAAAAACGGAGGTTTTAAGATTGAGGAGCTTCCTTTTCGAAAGCTTCGCTATATATATGTTCCTGGTTTCGAAAACATTCAGACTACAAAAAGTGGAGACGTTTTTTTTGGAACCCAAGAGGGTTTAATTCATTACAGCGCCATTAAAAACAAAAAATATAAAACCAAATATAAAGCGGTTATTTCTGAAGTTAAATGCATTTTTCCAAAAGATAGTTTGCTGTATTCCAGCCGATATGATGTGCTTCCGAACAAAACAGGATCTGAGAACGATAAATTCTCGACAGTTTTACCGCATACTAATAACGCACTTCATTTTTCTTTTGCATCGCTTTGCTTTGATGATGCCGATGCCACGAAATATGAATATTGGTTGGAAGGTTTTGAGCCAGGCTGGTCCGATTACAGTCTGCAGACAGAGAAAGAATATACTAATTTGCCTGAAAACGAATATGTTTTTCATGTACGAGCAAAAAATATGTATGATGTAGTGAGCGAAGAAGCTGTTTTTCGCTTTGAAGTTTTGCCGCCTTGGTACAGAACTTTGTGGGCGTATCTATTGTATTTTGCGCTTTACAGTGTGGTTATTTATTTGATTGTTAGATATCAGAAATTGGTTGCTGGGCGTCAGCGTGAACAATTGATAGAAAATCAGGAGAAGGAATTGCTTCGCAGCCGTGCAGAGCTTAACGAACAGAAACTGACTTTGGAACAGGAAAATATGAACATTATGCGCGAAAATCTCGAAGCAACCATAAACCTGAAAAATGCCAAAGTAGCTTCAAATACGGTCAATTTGATTCATTTAAATGAAATTTTGCTTTCGATAAAAGAACTCATCGCACAGATTGATAAAAAGAATGATCCAAATGTAAATTTTAGCCTTCTCACTAAAATCAATAAATTAATTGACCACGAATTGCAGGGAGACAAGCATTGGAACGAATTTGAAGAAATTTTCAATCAATTGCATGATAATTTTATGCAAAGGCTAAAAGCAAGCTATCCCGAACTTACGCCTCGCGACATGCGTTTGTGCGCTTATCTGCGAATGAACTTTAATACAAAAGAAATTGCACCACTTTTAGGAATTTCTGTTCGAGGTGTTGAAGATACCCGATACCGTATTCGCAAAAAACTACAGCTTCCTTCTGACACTAACATTACCGAATTCATCCTTAATTTTTAGCTTAAAGCACGCGTATGACACGGATTCGCTATCGCGAAAACGCAGATTTACACGGATTTTTTATATTTAATAAATCCGCTTTTTTCCGTGTCTTCGCGATAGCGAATCCGTGTCATCCGCGTCCCATTTTTTAGTTTTTTTAATAGTACCGTAGTCAAACCGTACTCCAAAATGTAAGTCTAGCCTGATTTTTTAGTTAATATTGCGCTGTTATTGTCGGAAAATACAAACTGTTTTGTAAAGCAGTCTGGATTCAAGAAATAACATTTACTAACTAAAAACCTATTTAAAAATGAATCAAAATGACTCTTTTTTCGGCCGACCACCGAAAAGCAATTCTTATTTTTTTAAACAATTTTGTGTTGCAGTTTTCATCTTACTGTTGCCATTTTTTAAAACTCATGCCCAATGCAATACGCTGGTTTGGTCTGATGAGTTTAACGGCACAGCAGTAGATTTAACCAAATGGCAGAGCATATCAGGAAACGGCTGTCCGTCGCTCTGCGGATTCGGAAATGCTGAGGCACAGCGTTACGACCCCAATCAGGCAACAATTGTAAAAGAAGGATCAAACAGTTACTTAAATATTGAGGCAAAATATCAGCCCAATTCACAGTTTCCAGATCAGCCGTATGCTTCTTCAAAATTGACTACAGAAGGAAAGTATGCTTTAAAATACGGAAGAGTTGAAGCCCGTATGAAACTTTCTAACGGACAGGGCGCTTGGCCTGCTTTCTGGATGCTTCCAGTAAACGGAAACTGGCCATTTACGGGAGAAATTGATATTATGGAAGCCAAACACAGAAACCCGAAATCGGTAGATGGAACGATTCATTATGATGGCGGAGGCTATCAGTTTACGGGTAGAAGTTATAGTTCGCCAATTGATTTATCAGCAGATTTTCATGTGTATGCTGTAGAATGGGGACCAAATATCATTAAATGGTTTGTAGATGATGTACTGTTTCACACGGCAACCCCAAATACAACCGTAAATAGCGGATGGCCTTTTAATGACAGCAATTTTTATATTATTCTGAATCTCGCAGTTGGAAGCTACGGAACGCCTTACACGAGAGTTAACGGTACGGGAGTAGAGCCAATTCCTGCCGATTTCCCAGCAAAATTACAAGTCGATTATGTTCGTGTTTACGATGGGAGTTTTAAATATGCGGTAACAGGCGATAACAAAGTATACCAAAATGAAACTAGTAAAACCTATTCTGTAAATGCAATTGCGGGGGCGACCTACAACTGGACAGTTCCAGCAGGCGCAACAATTGCATCAGGACAGGGAACAAATTCGATTACTGTAAATTGGGGAACTTCTGGAGGAGATGTTTCTGTGGCTGCAACAGTTTCTGGCTGTAATGTCAACAACTACAAACTGGCGGTTACAACCGAACCAGCTTTGCCAGTTGAAAAAATACATGAAGATTTTCAAAGTAATCGAAATGTATTGTACCCTGTAAAAACAGGAGTTTTGACAGAAGCTGTTGCGAATCCTTCTGCAACTGGTATAAACACTTCTGCTTTGGTTGGGAGATATGTTCGAAATTCTAGCGAATTGTATGATGTTTTGAATATCAGAAATGTAACCATCACAAATGCGAATGATTATGTTTACGGAAGAAAAAGACTTTCTTTTGATATTTATACTTCGGCGCCGGTTGGAACCAAAATTTCGATGCAGTTAGAAAACAGCAACGTAACAACGGCAACCAATTATCCGTTAGGAAGACATAGCGGTTTTAAAGCAACGACTACGGTTCAGAACAAATGGGAAACGATTGAATTTGAATTTGAAAAAGTAATCGATCCAAACACCAGCGCTTTGACAATCAATAATGTGGTGATTCTTTTTGAATCGAATTCGAATTCAGGAGCGACCTATTATTTTGATAATCTGCTGACAAAAGCGGCGCCAGAAAAGCCAATTATTGCTACTGACATTCTACAGAATTATGACGGAGTAAATAAAATTATAAAAGGAACAACAACGGGAACGTATTCTGTTGTGGCAAATCCTGGAACTAATTCGGTTAACGCTTCCGCGAATGTGGCAAGGTACGTTAGAAATGTTACAGAGCAATATGACGTTTTGTTTTTCAATACGCAAAGCACGATCGAAGATGCTGGTTTATTAAAAAATCAGACCAATAAAATTATGATCGATGTTTATACTTCCGCACCAATTGGAACAGTGGTAAGTTTGAATTTAGAAAACAGTGCAACATCGCTTCCAGCTAATTATCCTACGGGAAGAAACAGTAATTATGTCGCGATTACAACCAAACAAAACCAATGGGAAACGCTGACTTTCTTTTACAATTCGAGTCCAGATGCGGGAACTTCCAACTTAGCTGTAAACCAAATGGTTTTATTGTTCAATTCAGGTTCTTACACCAACGATACGTATTATTTTGATAACATTAGAATTGGTTCTACCAAACTTCCAGATACTTTTACGCCTGGCGTAGTGTACGAAGATTATCAGACTATTCACAATATCACATTTAGAGACGCTATCGGAACGTATACGCCAAACACGGCAAACCCAAATGCAAGCGGAATCAATACATCTTCAAATGTTGGAAAATATGTTCGTAAATCGACTGAATTATACGATAACTTCTCTTTCAATACCACTTTAACCAATATTGGAGATTTCAAAGGTGGCGTTAAAAAATTCGCTATGGATGTTTACACTTCTGCGCCAGTTGGATCTGTAATTTCTTGGCAGGCAGAAAGCAGCGCTTCGATTCCTTCTAATTATCCAGTTGGAAGACATAGTATTTATCAAGGTGTTGTAAAACAAAGTAATGCTTGGCATACGGTAACCTTTACGTACGCTAGTTCGCCAGACGCTTCAACAACAGACAGCGAAGTAAACCGTTTTGTTTTCTTATTTGAACCGGGAACCAATTCTGGAAACACCTATTATTTCGATAATTTAAGAGCTTTAAATTTAGTTTCAACAGAAAATCCGAATCCGACTGTGAATTTAGCTTTAAATAAAACAGCGACAGCTTCGACATTAGAAAATACAACGTTTACTGCAAACCAAGCAACAGACGGAAATGCTGGTACAAGATGGGCGAGTTCTTTTGCCAACGCAACCGAATGGATCTATGTGGATTTAGGAGCCAATTACAATCTGAACAGAGTTGTTTTAAAATGGGAAGCAGCCTATGCAACTCAATATAAAATTCAGCTTTCTGCAGATAATGTTTTCACCGAAAGCGAAACGATTAATACACAAACGGCTTCTGACGGAGGAACAGATGATTTAGCGGTAAGCGGATCAGGAAGATATTTAAGAATTTTGTGTAATGCAAAAGCTTTGGCTCCTTACGGATATTCGTTATACGAAATTGAAGCTTACGGCTCATCTTCAACAGCTAGAATGGCTTTGAATGTTTCGGAAGAACCTCAGGCAGAAGAAGTTGTTTTTGCAATCTATCCAAATCCGACGACTAATTATATTCAAGTTTCATCTCCTGAAAACTTAGACAATAAAGTCATAACGATTTATGACAACACTGGGAATTTAATTTTACAAAACAAACCTCAAGGAAACGAAAGCGTAATTGACGTAAGTAAACTTCGTAGAGGAATCTATATTCTAAATTTCAAATCAGACCAGAAAAGCTGGACAAAAAAGCTGATTAAGAAATAATTTTTAAATCCGTTGGGTGCGATTTCAAGGAGGGCATACCAAATTGCACCTGGCGGATCATTTAGTCATTACTGCGAAAATGACTTTGGTTTAAAATCTCTTTACGTAACCCCAAAATTATTTAGATATGAAAAGAATTAGACTACAAAGATTTTCCATTTTGACGACACTATTTTTAGTGTTTTCAAATCTAATGCACGGACAGGGACCCATCCCGTTCACAATAAGCAATAATTCACCTTTTGCCGACACCGAATTATATGTTGCGATTGTCGGAATCGATTATACCACAGGAAACCACGTTTGGGTAAATGCGAAAACAAGTCAGGTTTTACCAATGAATGCTTCTTACAATACAGTTACAGGACCAACTTACGGCGGAAACACTGGGCCGGGGCAAAACTCCAAATATGCGGCATGTTTTACCAAGCTGAGCGAAATTCCAAACAAAACCTTCACTTTGCCATTAATTGCAGGCTGTCGAGTTTTTATTTCGAAAGGGTCACAACTGTATTTCTACTTTTTTGGAGCTAGTGGAGCGCCTTCAGGATATGCATCGCCAAATCCGCAGAATGCAACCGATCCGAATCAGGGAATTTTGTATGAAATGATTGAGCTGACGAATAATCAGCACGGTTTCTTCGGAAATCCAACTCGTGTAGATTCATACAAATATCCAATGGGATTAGAACTATTCGGAGCAAACGGCTATCAGAAAAAAGTCGGCGATTTGAAAAAACACGCAGATATTGTGGCCGCTTTTAAAGCGAATGTTCCAGCAGAATTTCAAGGTTGTGTAAACGATGCAACGGGAGAAATTACAGCACCTTCTAAAACCCCTGCTTACGCGGAAGGATCTGGACCACACGCAAATTATCTAAAATCGTACATCGATGCGATCTGGAATAAATATAAAAATGAAGATTTGATTTTTTACGCCGGAGACGCTGGAGTTTTTAAAGGAAGAGTTATTGGCGAACAGCTAGAAATGGTTGGGCAATCTGGAGCTTTTGTTGGAAGAACGGGACGCGTGCAAAATCGTCCGAGCACACAAGAAGCTTTGGAAGGAAAAGGAGTTTTGGACAGAAGATTGGTCGATGGAGATTTAGATCTTGTGATTCAGGCACAGTTAACGGCGGCAATTAACCGTCATGTTGTCAATACGACAACGGCAAATCCGGGTCAGCAAAACTGGTACGATGCTTCTAAATATTATCAGACAAATCCAACCAATCATTATTCTAAATTCTGGCATTTACCAGGAATTAATATTGATAATCTAGCCTACGGATTTGCTTATGACGACGTTGCCGATCAGTCGCCATCGCTTCATTCGCCACAGCCAACAAAAGCAATTGCTGTTTTTGGAGGATATTTTGGACTTACTACGCCTTCAGTTCCAGCTTCGACAGATGTCATTACCGTTTACAAAGATTGTAACTACACAGGTTTCTCTGGCGGATTGACAATTGGCGATTACAACTTGGCACGTTTAAATTCTTTAGGAGTTTTAAATGATGATATTTCGTCACTTAAAGTGGCGCAAGGTTATAAAGCGATTTTATACATGGATGATAACTTTACAGGAACTTCAACTACAATTACTTCCGATACTTCTTGTTTGAATGCAACTTGGAATGACAAAGTAAGTTCTATACGAATTCTTCCTAACGGAGTTACCACTTTAGGAAACCAGACTTTCTTCCTTCAAAACAGAAATAGTAATTTGTATATGGATGTCTGGACTGCGAGTATGTCAAATGGTGCAGGAATTAATCAAGGCGCTTTGACTTCTGGAAACAATCAGAAATTTACGTTTACGCATTTAGGAGACGGAATGTACAAAATCATTGCGAACCATAGCGGCATGTCTATGGATATCAATAATTTCAATAAAGCCAATGGCGCAAGAGTAGAACAATATCCATACAATGCGACAACCAATCAGCAGTTTATTTTGGTAGATGCAGGAAGCGGATTCTATAAAATTGTGGCCCGTCATAGCGGAAGAATTGTTGAGGTTGCAGGAGCAAGCACAGCTTCGGGCGCAATTGTACAGCAATGGGATAATAACAACCAAACTTGCGGACAATGGAAGTTGGTTCCAGCAACATCTTCACAAACTTCGGTTTTAATTCAAGCAGAAGATTATTCAGCAATGAGCGGTATTCAAGTGGAAGCTACTACAGATACAGGCGGAGGCTCAAATGTGGGTTATACTGAAACGGGCGATTGGTTAGCGTATAACAGCATTAATTTTCCAACAACAGGCTCTTATTTAATTGAATATAGAGTGGCAAGTGCTTCTGGCGGAGTTCTTTCGTCAGATTTAAATGCTGGAGCTATTGTTTTAGGCAATGTTACGGTTCCAAATACTGGAGGCTGGCAAAACTGGCAGACGGTTTCGCAAACGGTAAACGTAAATGCAGGAACATACAATTTCGGAATCTACATTCAGACTACAGGAATGAATATCAACTGGATTAAAATCACAAAAGTTGGCGCAGGAGCGACAGCAAGAACAGCAGCTGTTGAAACTTTAGAAGAAGAATCGACTCCAACTGAACTTACAGTATATCCAAGTCCGGCAGAAAGTACGCTTTATGTAACTACAGCAGTAAGCGCAGAAAAAGCAAGCATAATAGATCAGACTGGAACTGTAGTTTCACAGCAAAAAATCAGTAATAATAGTATTGATGTATCGCGATTAAGAACCGGAATTTATTTTGTGGTTTTGGATCAGAATGGTAAAAAAGTGATCAAACGTTTTATTAAAAAATAATTTTAGATTTTAGAATGCAGATTTTAGATTGATTTACTGTTAGTTGTAAAAATTCCGCTAGAATTGGACTGTGTCCAATTCTAGCGAATCTAAAATCTAAAATCTAAAATCTAAAATCTAAAATCTAAAATCTAAAATCTGCAATCTACCTTTTAAACTCATAAATACCGTCCCAATTATTTACGAATTTATTAATCTATTAAAACAATTATTATGAAAAACAATTACCAAAGGTTGCCGCTAAAATGGACAATCATTTTAGTATTAGGAGTTTTTAATCTGTCGATTGCGCAGAAAAAAGTAATCGCTTATATCCCCAACTGGATCGATTTAAATGCTTTTTCAAGCACTATCCAGTACAGTAAATTGACTCATATTAATATTGCTTTTGAAAATCCAGATGCCAATGGATATCTGACTTTTAATTCAGGAAGTAATGCGATTATCAACACAGCTCATGCTAATAATGTAAAAGTTTTTGTTTCTCTTGGAGGAGGTTCAGTTTCAGAAGGCGGAGCAATTCGTGATAATTATTTCAATTTAATTACACCAGCCAACAGAACCGCTTTTATCCAAAAAATCTACGATTATGTGGTAGCGCATAATTTTGACGGAGTCGATGTAGATTTGGAAGGTCCAGCAATTAATGGAGACTACGGCGGATTTGTGATTGCTCTGGCGAATAAATTGCATGCCAACGGAAAATTGATTTCGGCAGCGCTTTCAGAAGGATATGGTGGTGCAAATGTACCTTCATCTACTTTTGCGGCGTATGACTGGATCAATATCATGGCGTATGATGCAACAGGACCATGGGCGCCAGGAAATCCGGGACAGCACTCTCCTTACAGTATGGCGGTAAATCAGTTTAATTATTGGACAGGCCGCGGATTGCCAGCAAGCAAAGCCGTTATCGGACTTCCGTTTTACGGTTACGGATTTGGAGCTTCTGCCAATCAGGGAATTTCGTATGCGAATATCGTAGCGCAATATCCAGGTGCAGAAAATGTAGATCAAGTTGGAAATACGATTTATTACAACGGAATTCCAACCATCAAACAAAAAACAACTTTTGCAATTCAGAATGCGGCGGGAGTTATGATTTGGGAATTATCACAAGATGCAACTGGTGCAAAATCATTATTGACAGCTGTAGATCAGGTTGTAAAAGGAAGCAACCCTCCAGGAACAGGAACTTTGATTCAGGCTGAAAATTATAACACGATGAGCGGTGTTCAGACAGAAGCGACAACAGACACTGGCGGCGGATTAAACGTTGGCTATTGCGATACAGGAGATTGGATGGCGTATTACAATATCAATTTCCCAACTTCAGGAAATTATGTAATTGAATATCGTGTATCAAGTGCTGTTACAGGAGGAAGATTGTCATCTGATTTAAATGCAGGAACGATTCAGCTTGGTGCTGTAAATGTTCCTAATACAGGTGGCTGGCAAAACTGGCAGACGATTACGCAAACTGTAAACGTAAATGCAGGAACGTACAATTTCGGAATTTATGTTCAAAATACAGGTTTCAATATCAACTGGTTTAGAATTACAAAATCGGCTTCTGCTTTGGCGGCAAAAACAGCTTCTTCAGATTCTATTGAAAGTTTGAGTGTTTATCCAAATCCAACAGAAAGCCAGCTTTACTTTTCAGCTGAAGTTTCTGGCGGAAATGTCAATATCATCAACACAGAAGGAGGAGCAACGGTTTCTTCTCAAACGGTAAATAACAACAGCATTGATGTGTCGACTTTAAAAACAGGAGTTTATTTGATTTCTGTAGAGAAAAACGGAATCAAAACCGTGAGACGTTTTATTAAGAAATAGATTTTTTTTTAACCGCAAAGGGCGCAATCCCGATAGCTATCGGGAACGCAAAGTTCGCAAAGAGTTTTTCTATAAAAGACTCAATAAATTGAAAAAAGTTCACAAAGCTGGGTTTACACACAGCTTTGCGAACTTAATATTTAGATATTTGCTTGCGTTCCAAATTGGAAAAAAAACTTAGCGTGCTTTGCGTTAAAAAAAACTCAGCATCAAAATTTAACAAATCTTATAAACCCCAAATTATATGAAAAACAACTACAAATTTCATTTTAGTATACTACTGTTTCTCCTCTTCGGAAGCTTTGCCATTGCACAGACTTCCTTAGGCTCGAGTAAAACTTTTTTAAATAATTTAAAGAAAGGACTTGCAACTTCCGCAACAGGAAAAAGTGCCGAAAAAACCGTTTTGCTTCAGGCAGAGAAAGCCAGTTTTAACGGAAAAATAAACTACAAAGAATCCAACGAATCGAGCGAGTTTTTAATAGGAGAAATTAAAAACATAGCCGAATCTTCTTTTTATATCAAAGTAAAAGACAAATCACTTGAAGGGCATATTCTTTTAAAGAAAACCAGAGAAGCTTACAAATACTTTTCTGATGCTCAGGGAAATGCTTTTGTAGAAAAAGTAGACATCAACACTTTGGTTTGTATCGATTATGAAAATGTTCCGACACAAGACAATACCTCAAGCAAAACTGCTGTTGCTACAGAAATCGCGCCGGCATTATTAGATTTACAAAGTTTGCCAGGAGCTGCAGGCTGTATAATGCTCGATTTTGACGGTTATTATATGCCAGCAGGAAATCTTTGGAACAACGGAAATGCGATCAACGCAGCACCATCTGGAATGAACGATGCGGCGGTACAACAACACTGGGAAGTAGTTTCAGAAGATTATCGTCCATTTAATGTTAACGTCACTACAAACGAAGCTGTTTTTAATTCTTATCCAAGAAACAGAAGAATGCGAGTTGTGGTTACGCCAACCAATACTGCTGCGCCAGGAGCGGGTGGAGTAGCGTATATCGGTTCTTTTAACTGGGATAACGATGTTCCTTGCTGGGTGTTTATCACTTCTGGAAAATCAGGAGGAGATGCTTCTTCACACGAAGTGGGACATACTTTCGATTTAGGTCACGACGGACGTACCAACCCTGCGGAAGATTATTTCCTTGGTTTGGATGGAACTTCTTGGGCGCCAATTATGGGTGCGGGCTATTACAGACCTGTTGTACAATGGAGTAAGGGGCAGTACAATTATGCAAATAATTTACAAGATGATGTTGCTATAATTGCCAGTGCCAAATTTGGCGTGGGTTACCGCGGTGATGATTACGGAAATACTACAGCTTCTGCAGCCAATTTAGATTATAATGCAAGTGGGCAGATTAATCAAAAAAACGGAATTATTTCGAGTGAAGCCGATTACGATTTCTTCACTTTTACAACGGGTGGCGGAAATGTTTCTATAAATGTCAATACGGTTTCGAGAGACGGAAATCTTCATCTTTTAATTCGATTGTTTAATTCGGCTGGAGCAGAAATGGGAACGTATTGGAATTCTGATCCGTTTGCTTTGAATGCTTCTATGAATGTGAATCTTCCGGCAGGAAAATATTTTATAGGAGTTGACGGAAACGGTGCCGGAAATGTTGGCGCGGGTGGTTATTCGGCTTACGGTTCTATCGGAAGTTATTCCATTACAGGAACTATTCCACCGGGAGGAAATATTGCGGCTTCGACTGATGTAATTACAGTTTACAAAGATTGTAACTACACAGGATTTTCGGGCGGATTAACCATTGGAGATTATAATCTGGCACGTTTAAATTCTTTAGGAGTTTTAAATGATGATATTTCTTCGCTTCGAATTACTCAAGGTTATCAGGCGATTTTGTATCAGGATGATAATTTTACAGGAGCTTCAACGGTTATTAATTCTGATAATTCTTGTTTGAATACGACTTGGAATGACAAAGTAAGTTCAATTCGAATTGTTGCCAATGGAGTTGCGACTTTAGGAAACCAAACTTTCTTTCTTCAAAACAGAAACAGTGGTTTGTATATGGATGTTTGGTCGGCAAGCATGTCAAATGGAGCGGGAATTAATCAAGGCGGTTTGACTTCTGGAAACAATCAGAAATTTACGTTTACGCATTTAGGAGACGGAATGTATAAAATTATCGCCAATCACAGCGGTCAGTCAATGGACGTGAATGGTTTTAATAAAGCGAATGGTACACGTGTAGAACAATATCCGTATAACGGAACAACGAATCAGCAGTTTATTTTAGTTTCTACAGGAGACGGATTCTATAAAATTGTTGCCCGCCACAGCGGAAGAATCGTTGAGGTTGCTGGAGCAAGCACTGCTTCTGGAGCCATTGTACAGCAATGGGACAACAACAATCAAACCTGCGGACAATGGAAACTGATTGCAACGACAACTTCTCAAACTTCAACTTTAATTCAGGCAGAAGATTACTCAGCAATGAGCGGTATTCAGGTCGAAGCTACAACAGACACCGGCGGAGGCTCTAATGTGGGGTATACCGAAACAGGTGACTGGCTGGCTTACAACAATATTAATTTCCCAACAACGGGTTCTTATTTAATTGAATACAGAGTGGCAAGTGCTTCTGGCGGTGTACTTTCTTCAGATTTAAATGGCGGAACCATCATTTTAGGAAATGTTACTATTCCAAACACGGGAGGTTGGCAAAATTGGCAGACGGTAACACAAAACGTAAACGTAAATGCTGGAACATACAATTTCGGAATCTACATTCAGAATACAGGAATGAATATCAATTGGATTAGAATTATGAAAGTCGGAAATGCAGCACCAATTGCAGCGACTTCTGAAATTGCAGATCAAGAAGAAAACAATGTACTAATTGTATACCCGAACCCTGTTGTAGATTTACTATCGTTTACAACAGACGTAATCGGTGGAAAAACGACAGTTGTCGATGCTCAGGGAACTGTTGTAGCCTCACAAAGTATAAATGAAAATAGTTTGAATGTTAGTCAGTTAAATAGAGGGATTTATTTCCTAATCCTCGAAAAAGACGGAAAAAAAACAATTAAACGTTTTATAAAGAAATAAAAAGAAACCCATTTGCCATAATGGTTTTAAACACGTTACATTTTTTGGTTTTAATGTAATGAAAGGCTGTCAGAGATGATGGCCTTTTTTATTGCGTGGTAATTTTTAACGCAGAGGGCGCAAAGGTTTTTTACTTCTCTTTGAGCTAAGCAAACGCAAAGATCGCAAAGCTTTGTGGATAAATTTTTAATACAAAGTAGCATTGACAAGACTTTGCGACTCTGCGTCTTTGCGAGATTAAAAAAACTTAGCGTGCTTTCAATAAACTTTTCTGTCTTCCTGAGCGAAGTCGAAGGATATGCTCAAAGTAACCCCAGAGTATGTCATCCCGAGGAACGAGGGATCTCCGGAAGAAGCTCGACAAAGATTGATTCTCTATGCGGGGTTACTTGTGGAGATCCTTCCTTCGTCAGGATTGACAAATATTGTGGATAAACCTTAGCGAACTTTGCGTTCCCAATAGCTATCGTGATTACGCTCTTCGCGGTTAAAAAACATTATCCATTCCATAACAATACCATAAACTTCTTTCATTATTAAATCAATAAAATTGCGGTGCATTAAAAGTCCCCAATTTATGAGCCTAAAATTTACTTTTCGATTAGTTTTAATATTGCTATTCATCAATTTTACACTTTCAGCCCAAAAAAATAAAAATTTAAACGGAACACAGATTGCCTTTTTATCAGATGTTCACTTGCAAGATTTATTTGGCGGATTCTCAGATTCAGATTATAAAGGTGTTCTGAATCCGAAAACGAATCAATATGCTTTGGTGCGAACGATGTCATCGCAATTGCATTCTACACGAATTTTCAATGAAAACTATTTTGCTTTTTTGGCCGCTTTAGAAGATATCGCAAAGCGAAAGATCAAATATGTCGCACTTCCAGGAGATTACACAGACGATGGACAGCCGATTCACGTTCGTGGATTAGCTAAAATTTTAGAACAATATACTCAGAAATACGGAATAGAATTTTTCATTACGACAGGAAATCATGATCCAGTTGGACCTTTTGCACAAGAATCGGGAAAAGAAGATTTTTTAGGAAAAGAAGGTAAAAGTCAACCCATTTATAGCAAAGACGGCATGTATGCGCCAAATCTCACCATCGAACAGCCTGTAGTTGTTACCGCCGATATTGCCAAAATGGGTTATTTAGGAATTACGGATAATTTGAAAGATTTTGGATTTCATCCGAACAAAAAAAACAAATTTTGGGCAACTCCTTTTTCGAATTATTCAAGTGAAAATTATTCGTTTGATAAAGCTTTAGAAAGCGCAAAATTAGTTAATCGCGTTTATGAAGTTGCGCCAGGTTACGTAGTTCCAGACGTTAGTTATGTCGTTGAACCCATTGACGGACTTTGGTTAATGGCTATTGACGGAAACGTATATATTCCGAAAAAAACAGATAGCGATCCTAAAGATTCTAAAAGTTATTCAGAAGCGAGTACGGGATATAATAATGTGCTTTCAAACAAAAAACATCTCATCAAATGGGTTGAAACTATTTCGGCTGAAGCCAAAAAAAGAGGAAAAACTTTGGTTGCTTTTAGCCATTTCCCAATGATTGATTTTAATGATGACGCTTCCGCGGAAATAAAAGAACTGCTTGGCCCAAACAAATGGCAGTTGAACAGAGTTCCTGTTGAAGAAGTGGCTCAGGTTTTTGCCGATGCAGGATTGAAGATTCATTTTGGAGGACACATGCATATTAACGATACTGGAGTGAGAACTTCGCCAAAAGGAAATACTTTGGTAAATGTACAAACGCCTTCGCTTGCGGCTTATATTCCAGCGTATAAATTATTGACTTTAAAGAAAGACAAAGTTGTAGATATTCAGACGATTACAATTGATAATGTTCCAAGATACGATGAACTTTTTGATTTGTATAAAATGGAATATCAGTTTTTGGAAAGCCAGAATGCAAAAGATATCTGGAATGCGGATATTTTGAAAACTAAAAACTATCACGATTTTACCGATTTTCATTTGAAGGAATTGGTTCGTCTTCGTTTCTTAAAAGACGATTGGCCTTCTGATTTTAAGCAATTTATATTGAATGTTTCTGCTCAAGATTTATTGGTTTTGGCGAATATCCAATCAGATAAAGATTTTGATTTTATTCTGAAAAATAAACAACAGTTTCAAAAAGAATGGAAAGAAGCAGAAACGAAATCGGAACTGATTTTAGTTAAAAACAAATTGAAAAAAACAGATTTCAATTGGACAGGATATGATCTTTTAATTGATTTTTATCGTTTTAGAAGCGCAGATGAATTGGCTCTTGCCGATGTTGGAGTCGAAAGAGCAAAACAATATAAAGTCTTATCTGATTTGTTTTTAGAAGGTTCTAAAGCAGATCTTTCAAAAAATACGCCACTTCAAAAGCAAATGAAGTTGTTCTTAATTATCTTCAATAAATTCATGCACGAAGTCCCAGCAGATCATTTTTCTGTTGATTTGAATACGGGGAAGATTAAAAGTTTGCGTTAAAATTTTAACCGCAGAGTACGCAAAGAATTACGCAAAGTTCGCTAAGGGTTTTTTTAATCTCGCAAAGACGCAGAGTCGCAAAGTTTTTTATATTCTTTGCGACTCTGCGTCTTTGCGAGAAATTTAAAGCAAGCTCGCAAAACTTTATCATTTAGCTTTGCGAACTTCGCGTTTATAAGCGTAATCTAAGGTAAAAAATCCTTGCGTTCTTTGCGGTAAAAAATTACGGCACACTGACAGGATTATTTCTAACATAACTCCCATCATCATATTTAATTTGATAAGGAGAATTGAAGAAAGTGCTCGGCAAGTAATAATCGGTTGTGATGATTTGCGCGCCTGATTTTTTTGCTGCTTCAAAATGCGAATAATCATTGGCGCGTGCTTCTTTGGTATCAGAATCGGCACGGGTTCTTATTAAGTAACCTTTCTTTACTAAATCATTAATTGTTGGATCTTCGGCATTATTTCTGAATAAAGCTGCGGCTTCTGGTTTTCCTGGTTCGGCGTTAATAAAAACGGCGCGTCCCTTAAGGGACGGATGATTCAATGCGTACAAATCTCTTTTTGCGCCGTTATTATCTAATAAGAATAAAAACCTTCCTTTGGCTTCTTTTAAAGTTGGCCAATTGTTGTTTAAAACGGCTTCTTCAAGCGTTTTGTATTTTCCGCGAACCATATCTGGCGTAATCAGTTTGTCTTTGCCTAATTCTTTTTTAATGACTTTATCCATTTCGTCAAAAACGGCTGCGGTAAAATCTTCTGGTTTTGTGCCAAAGAAATTAGCATCTCCGTCTTTTGGTTCTAAAGTGATGAAAACAGGAACGTGCCCTGGATTGGCATCAGACCATTTTTTTAATTCCTGAAGACAGATTTCGAAGGTATAGCAAGAAGTTCTAAAATCGATGTCTGGCATGTGGAAAACCTTAAAACCAGGTTTTTTCATCAATCCGTCTGGGTCGTATGCTTCTTCAGATTTTGCAATATCCAAACCTTTTGGGTGCGCATATTTTCCGCCTTTAGCGTCGGCGAAAATATCGATTTCCAGATTGCGCAAACCTTTGTTTAATTGTTCGGTAATACTAATATGCGTGTATTGCAAACCTTTAAGAGAACGAGTGGTATCTTTAGCTTGAATAAGATTGTATAAGTCAGTTTCTATCGCATGACGATAGCTGTTATGTGATCCGATAACCTGAATCTGGTTAATTTTCAGATTGTCGTTTTGTGCCTGAGCGTTTAATGCTCCAGCAAATAATAAAGTGAACAAAAATTGTTTCATAATTCTAAAATGTAATTGATACTGTTTGACTGGGGACGCATCAAAAGAAAATTGCATTTTGAAAGTCACTAAATTAAAATTCACTGTCGATTTGTATGTTAGATAAAAAAAAAGAAATCGCAAAGACATTCCTGCTTTGACTTTAAAAAAGTAGTATTTATACAACAAACGTGTTTATTTGTTAATTTAAAGATAACCTTGGCGCAAAAAAGATTGGATTTTCATTTTATTATTTTACGATACCAAAAAGCCTTTAATTGCCCTATGAATAATCCTGAAGTTTTTGAAAAAACGTATAATCAATATTGGAAAAAGCTCAATGCATTTTCTTATACGATGACTCAGGACAAAGACTTGGCACAGAACATTGTTCAGGATGTTTTTGTAGATTTATGGGAAAGAAAAGAAGAACTGAATATTAATGCAATTGAACCTTTTTTGTTTCGTGCGGTCAAAAATCAGGTTTTCAAACATTATCAGAACAATCGTTTCGACAAGACTATTTTAGAAGAAAAATTCGAAGACTACATCATAGAAAATTTTTCGACTATAGATCCAGAAGTTATGGATCTGCTTTATGTTGCATTAGACAAACTTCCAGAGAAAAGAAAAGAGGTTTTATTGATGTATAAATTTCAAGACATGACAATCGATCAGATTGCAGATGAACTTGGCATTTCAAAACAAACCGTAAAAAACCAGATTTCATCAGCTGTAAAACAACTTCGCGAAGGCTTAAAAGACCTTGCATGGCTGGCTCCCTTTATTATTTTAAATCAAAAATTTTAAAATAACTTTCGCTTGATGTTTTCATAATATTTGGCAATAGTACGATTTCAATTTTCTAGTACTTATCTATAACAATAAGTATTATGATAAAAAGAATTAAACATAGTTTAGAATATTTGCTGGATAAAAGTTCGCGAGGAAAAACTTCATCGGCAGAAGAAAATTTATTACATGATTTTGCTTTTGGCGAATATCAAAATTCAAAATGGGACAATGATCTTATGGGAAATCCAGAAATCGAATCTCAAAATATTTATGACGAAATTCAATTAAGAATAGGAAAGAAGAAGTCTTTCAATCCTTATTTAAAATATATGGCTGCTGCCAGCATTCTTTTTCTGCTTGGTTTAGGATTTTTCTTGAGACCAAATGTTTTAAACCAAAAACAAATCACATTTAAAACGTCATCGATTCCCAAATCTATCCAATTAAGTGACGGTTCGAAAATTTATCTGGCAGCAAACTCATCATTTCAGTATCCTGAAAAATTTGAAGGCGATCAAAGAACGGTTTCTTTATTAAAAGGAAACGCGTTTTTTGAAGTTGCCAAAGACAAACAGCATCCGTTTATTATTCATTCTGGAGAAATTCAGACGAGAGTTGTCGGAACTTCATTTCACATTCAATTATCAAAATTAAACTGCAAAGTAATTGTCGTAACCGGAAAAGTTAATGTTTCTGGAAAAGGACAGAGTGTTGATTTGGTGCCCAATCAGGAAGCTTTATTCGAAGCTCAAAAACTAACGAAACAATTGGCAGATAAAGCCTTTTTGGTGAATTGGTACAATGAAGATGTAACGCTGAATCAGACAACTTTAAAACAAGTAATTACCATTTTACAATATAAATACGGAGTTTCATTTGAGTATGACGATAAACACGTATTAGCAACGCCGTTAACGGTATTCATCAAGAAGGACGCGACATTAGAAAATGTTTTGGAACAAATAAATTATATCACAAACCTAAAATTCAAAGTTTATGGCGAAACAATAAAAGTGGATTAAAAACAAAAAAGCAGCTGCGGGAACAACTGCTATTAATAACTAAGCATCGTAAAAAAACAATTACTTAAATCATGTATTTTAAACCTTCTTATTTAAATCTAAAGAGTTTTGTCTTTTTAGTTCTAGCTTTACTTGCCTTTCAGAGCGGTTACAGTAAAACTATTATATTAAAAGAGCCAAAAGTAACAAATAAAATAGAAAAAGCTACTTTAGTTTCTATTTTTTCAAAACTAACACAGCAAACCGATTACAAATTCAGTTACGGACAAGCTGTAATTGCTGATAATACAGCGTATACCGTAAATTATAATGACGGATCTATAACAGCAATTTTGAATGATCTTTCTAAAAAAGCCAATTTCAATTATAACATTAGCGGCAAGCTAATTTTGATTCAAAAAACAGCTGCGCCAAAAGCGGTAAACACTAAGGCTGTCGACAGAATTAAAGTAAAAGGAAAAGTCGTTGACGAATTTAAAGTGCCAATTCCTGGAGCTACTGTATCAGAAACTAGTTCGTCAAATTCTACAGTTACCAATTTTGATGGAGAATTTGAAATTACGGTTGGAGACGGAAAAACACTTGACATTTCTTATATGGGTTATAAAACCAAAACAGTTGCTGTACAAAAAGGTTTTATGACGATTCAATTGGAACCGAATACGGCTGAGTTAAATGAAGTTTTGGTTGTTGGTTACGGAAAACAGTCTAAAAAAGACGTTACGGGTGCAGTTACACAATTGGAAGCGGCAAACTTCAAACAAGGTGTAAACGTTTCTGTAGATAATTTGATACAAGGAAAAGTTGCGGGTGTGCGTGTTGTCAATACAAGCGGTGAGCCTGGAGCGGGAGTAAACGTTACCATTAGAGGTGTTGGATCTATTAGAAGCGGAAGTACGCCTTTATTTGTTGTTGATGGTGTGCCGTTGTCTAATGATGATGTGAGCCCTTCTGGAAGCAACGTCGGATTTGGAAGTTCTTCGGCTAAAAATCCATTGAACTTTTTAAATACAAGCGATATCGAATCGATTACGGTTTTGAAAGATGCATCGGCTTCAGCGATTTATGGAGCGAGAGGTTCTAACGGTGTGGTTTTGGTAACAACTAAAAAAGGTTCTAAAGGTGAAGGAACTTTGACTTTTGATACTTACACTGGAGTTGCAACTGTAGCGAATAAACTAGATGTTTTAAGCGCTGGCGAATATAGAAATGCAATTAAAGACAAAGCATTTGATCACGGCGGAAATACAGATTGGCAAGATGTAATTTACAGAACGGCTATTACCACAAACAATTCGCTTTCTTTTTCTAAGCAGACAGAATCTGGAAACTATTATGCTTCGATCGCACAAATGGATCAGGAAGGTGTGGTTCGTAACAGTAACTTCAAACGTCTTTCTGGAAGAATTAACGCAGCAGAATCATTTTTGGATAACAAACGTTTGAAAGTAAAAATGAATCTTACGGCAAGTGAAACTAAAGATGACGGAGTTCCAACAAGTGATGACGGAGGTTCTAACGGACAATTGATCGTTCATACTTTGATGGCAAATCCAACGCGTTCTGTTTTTGATGCTAACGGAAATTACACCAATTTCAATATGAATGCGCATTACAATCCAGCGTATTTGTTGAGCATTTACCAAGATCAAACAAGAACGTTGAGAGTTTTAGGAAACTTAGAAGCTTCTTTAAGAATTATAGATGGATTGGAATATAAACTGAATATTGGTGTTGACCGTTCTATGGCAGAAAGAAACACGACTATTTTTCCAAACTTAACCGATTTGAATCCGAAAGGAAAATATGTTCAGAATAATTTAGATTCTAAAAACTCTTTGGTTGAACATTATTTGACTTATAATTTAAATTTAAATAAACATAAAATCGAAGCTTTAGGTGGTTTCTCTTATCAGAAATTTGAAAGATCGGGAACAAGTTTCAGCATTGACGGAATTGCGAATCAAGGTGAAGGTGTTCCGCCATCAATAAATCCTGGATTTAAAGGAACGCAATCAGGAACTACGGGTTATGCGCAAGAAAACGAGTTGCAGTCTTATTTCGGAAGATTAAATTACGGCTTTGATAACAGATATCTACTTACGGCTTCTATGAGAGGTGACGGATCGACTCGTTTTGGTAAAAACAATAAGTACGGTTATTTCCCATCTTTTGCTTTAGGTTGGAATATTGCTAACGAAAGTTTCTTAAAAGATTCTTCGACTTTAAATAATTTAAAATTAAGAGCGAGCTGGGGACAAACAGGAAATCAGGAAGTTGAAAATAAAATTACGCAGGCAAGTTATTCTTTAGCTGGAGCTGATGGATATTATTTATACGATGATTTGAATCTGGTAAACGGAGTTTCGGTAAACAGAACGCCAAATCCTGATTTGAAATGGGAAGTTGTAACGCAGTACAACGTAGGTTTAGATTTTAATTTATGGAATGATAAATTGTACGGAACATTAGATTATTTCAATAAAACAACTACAGATGCTATTTTGAATGTTCCTTCTCAGGCTTTGAGTCCGACAACTACAATCTGGACCAATATTGACGGTAAAATCATCAATAAAGGTATCGAGTTTATGCTAGGTTCTAAAATCGTTGATACTAAAAATTTCTCTTGGAATATCGACATGAACGGTGCGACTCTGAATAATAAAATTGAAGATCTTCCGGTTTCAGAAATCTTAACAGGAACAATTTCAGGACCTGGACAATCGGGTGTAAATGCTAATATTTACAAAAGCGGTTATGCAGCGGGATCTTTCTATTTATTGGAGCATATTGGTTTTGATGCCAATGGAGCAAACATCTTTAAAGATCAAAACGGAGACGGCGTAATTGATAACAGCGATAGAATTATTATCGAAGGTGCGCTTCCAACTTTCTACTACGGATTTAACAGTGATATGAGATACAAAAACTTTACGTTCTCGTTCTCTATCATCGGACAAACTGGCGGTTATTTATTGAATAATACAGGTTTGAATGCTTTAAACATAAACAATTTAGCATCTGACCGTAACGTGGCAACAGGTTATTACGAGTCTGGAGCAAATGCAACAAACTCTCCAATTTTATCTACGTTATTCTTAGAAAAATCAGATTTCATCCGATTAAATACGGCTCGTATTGGTTACAATTTTGACTTAAAAGGATTAAACTGGATCAACGGATTAACACTTTATGTAACAGGTCAGAACTTAATTACGATTACAAATTACACAGGTTATGATCCGTTAATTAATAGTCCGAAATCAAACGGAGGAAACCAATCTATCGGTATCGATTATGCAAGTTATCCAACTTCTAGAACATTCAGTTTTGGAGCAACTTTAAAACTATAATTATTATGAAGACAAATACAATTTTTACTATAAAAACATTCGCGATATTTTCTTTTATATGGCTTTTTGCAAGCTGTACCAATCTTGACGAAGTTGTTTTGGATGAGGTTTTAGGAGAAGATGCATCCAATCCGGCTGGAGCTCTTGCAGCAGCTTATGACCGTTTGGGAGACGGAACTTTTGTAGATCACGGAGGAGTTTTCTCTTTACAGGAATACACTACAGACGAAGCGATTCTGCCAACTCGAGGAAGCGACTGGGGAGATGGTGGAAAATGGAGAGACATGCACGAGTTTACATGGAAATCGGATAATGCGATTGTAGTGGATAACTGGAATAAATTGACAAACGGAATTACGCGTTCGTTAACCGCAATTCAGTCGGTTGAAGAAAGTTCAATTCCGGAGAAGAAATTATTTTTAGCGGAAGCGAAAGGACTTTTAGCGTATTATTTATATACAACTTTGGATTTATACGGACAAGCGCCATATAGAGATCCGATGAATCCAAACGCGCCATTGCAGATTTTAAAAGCCGATACGCAAATTGATCAATTAATTAAAGATGTTGAAGCTTTGATTCCAGATTTGGCAGAGATGGGAACACAGCAAACACACCACGGAAGATTTACAAAAGAAGCCGCTTACGGATTCTTGGCAACGATGTACTTGAACCGTGCTGTTTTTAAAGATCGTCTTAATGCTACATCAAACTTTAATTTTACTGAAGCTGCAGCAACTGGCACAGGATCAGATATGGATCGTGTAATTTATTATACTTCATTGCTTATAAATTCAGGAAAATATTCTTTAGAAAGCGATTATTTCAAGAATTTCGCAAGAGATAATGACAAAGGGAAAGAATTGATTTTTGCTATTTCTCAGAAAATAGATTACATCAGAAATGGTTCAAACAGTTTTGCTTACGTGTGTGTAGAACGTAACCAGAGAGCTTCTGCAGCAAATAGAGGAACAAATGCAGCTTGTACAACTCCTGAGTTTTTTGCTACATGGGATGGAAATCATGATGACCCGAGATTCCAGCAGAAATACCAGTACGGAGACGGAACTTGGTTTATGAACGACGGAACTGACGTAAGCGTTCCAGCTACAGATATTGTTCCTAAAAGTGCTAATTTGCCTTGGTTCCACTTTAACAGAGGAATTCAGTACGGACCACAATACGGACCAATATTATTGTCTTCGGGTTCACTAGAAATGGTTAACGGACGTATTAAAGTTTCGCCATTAGTTATGGAAAAAAGTACTACAACCAAAATGGATTTTACGCCTTCTTTAACTTTCAAAAACCCAGCTCAGGCTGTTTTTGCTCAAAACGAAATCAATCAAGGAGCTCGTATTTTTAAATATGAATTTGATCCAGAAGGAGGAAATGGAAACAGTAATGTTGATATTCCGTTGTTTCGTTTAGGAGGAATTTATACGATGAGAGCCGAAGCTTATTTCAGAAAAGGGAATACGGCTCAAGCTATGGAAGATTTGAACATTTTACGCACCAGCAGAAAAAGAGAATCTTTATACGGAAGTGTAGCAGGTAAGCCTTTAACTTCAATCGATCAAACTGTTTTATATAACGAAATTGGTTTCGAATTATACTGGGAATTGTACAGAAGACCACAAATGATCCGTTTCGGAAAATTTGATCTTCCAGGAACCGCAAAACCAGCTTCAGAACCTTACAGAAGAGTATTCCCGATTCCGCAGTCCACAATCGACGTGACTAAAGAATTCAAACAAAATCAAGGATACAACTAAGTTTGTGTGTTAGTTTATTTTTTATTTTTTTTGAAAAAGCCTATTTCGAAAGAGATAGGCTTTTTTTTGGGAGCTTCTAAGGTGCTGAGGTGCTGAGGTTCTAAGATGCAGAGGTTCAAAGTAACAAAGTTTAGAAATGTAGAGATGCACTGCAGTGCATCTAACACAAAGTATATCTGTTTTGATTTTCCTTTGTTTAATAAAAACGTTAGACGCACTGCAGTGCGTCTCTACGGAAAATGTTTGTGGAAAATAGCATAGAACTGTAGAGATGCACTGCAGTGCATCTAACGCAAGGGATATCTGTTTTGATTTTCCTTTGTTTTAATAAAAACGTTAGACTCACAACAGTGCGTGTCTACAGAAAACCTTGTGGATAAATTTTACACAGAAATATACAGATACACAAAGTATCCGCAATCAAAATAAACCTTTGCAACTCTGTCACTTTGCAACTTAAAACCTTAGAATCTTAGCACCTTAGCACCTCAGAACCTTAAAAAAATATAATAAACGATTAGTTAAATGTAATTTTTATCTGACTGATAATGAGTATATTTGAGTAGATATTGAACATTCTGAAAATGTTTAAATAAAACTTCATTAAATAACTCAAAATGTGTAAAAAACATGATACATCAAATCGATACGACAGATAATATTGTTGCCTTTAGAGCATTGGCAGAAGTAACAAAAGAAGATTTTTTGACTACTGTAACTCCAGCGGTTGAGCATTTGGTAAAACAAATCAATGAAATTAATTTTTTACTGGTTTTAGATACTGATATTAAAAATTTTACGGCGGGAGCGTGGCTAGAAGACGGACTTTTGGGACTTAAACATTTGGGAAAATGGAACAGAGCCGCAATTGTTACCGATACAGACGAAATTATCTCTTTTACAAACGGATTCAGTTATATTGTTCCAGGTGAGTTTCGTGGTTATAAAAAAATAGATTTTAATAAAGCTTTAAACTGGGTCGAAGGCAATATAAATTGATCTCTTTAAAAAAAAAAGAGCGCTTATTTAATTATAAGCGCTCTTTTTTTATGATAGGTATTTTAACCGATTAATGATTGTATTCGATACCGCTGCTAGAAATGGCATCGTTTTTTTCTTTTTTTATTTCGCAGTATTTTTTATAACCTGCTGATGCTAATATTGGTAATGCTAAACCACCTACAACTGCTCCAATTTTTGGATTTCCGGTTTTCTTTAAAATTGCTGCAGCCAAAAGAGCACCAACTCCTGCGCATGCTAATTGCTTTACCGATAGATTTTTATTGTTTAAAGTTTCAGGGGTAATTCCGTGTAATAATGGGTCTATAAAATTCAAATTCTCCATGACGTCAATTTATTTAATTATACTTCTTTTTTAATATTGTTTTCATTTTTAGCGCTATCGCTGTCAGTTTCGCTTTCGATTTTCTCGATTTCGACCTTTTCTTTTTTAATAGCTTGACGTAAAAGAGCAAAAAGGCTCATATATACGTTTGCCATAAAAACCAGAGAAAACCCTGCCAAAATGTAACCTCTCCAGTCATTTAACAAAAGTTTATAATCGCAAAGGATCAGAAAGGCAATGGTAACGTAGTGACTGAAGCAGTATTCACAAGTAAGAAGGTAAAAGAACTTTCTGGATAGTATATATCTGTCATTTTTAGAATGTCTGACACACCATTCATGAGGCTCTCTAAAAATTTCTTCGTGTGTTACAGTCCAGCTAATACAGGCAATCGGAATTGCGAGTAAAAAGAGCCAGACAATCTGAGCAGCTAAAGTCATAACTAATTAATGCTTTACAATTTACGATTATTTTCCTTATTCTCTAGGATGATTCTCTGGATAATGTTCTGCGTCAAAATCATTTAAATTCTCAGGCGCATCATTGTTTTTTTCAACAGTGTCTTCGTGATCAGAATTGTACTGATCTTTCAAATCCTCTTCTGTATCATCATTTGTAATGGCGTCATCTTCGTTAACAACCCGTTCTTCATTCGGAATGTTTTCTGATCGGATATTCGTATTTGGCTCAAAATCTCCCTTAGGATGCGAAGAATCTTCAATAAACTCTTCTTGATATTGATACGGATCTTCGTCGCGAGCATAATTATCATTATCAACTAATGTATTTTGTTCGTAATAATCAGGATCGCTTTCGCCAAATTCACGATTCTCGTCTTTCTTTAAAACTTGTTTAAACTCATCTTCATTAGAATAAGTTCCGTCTACAAGCGTATTTTGGTCGATATAATCAGGATCAAATTGACCATAATCATGGTTGTGCTGCTTTTCCATAATAGTGTTTTTTTTGATTTGTTATTTTCTAATTTAATTTCTTCTAATTATTTGGCTTTTATAAATCTAATGGCATGTACTATTGCTTCACTAAAAAGCTATTTTTACAAATTTAGCACGTAAATAGAAGGGAGGTCTTATAAAAAATTAAATTATAATTGCATAATTAACAGTTACTTATAATGTAAATAATGTAAGAAATTATGTAAGTTTATAATGAGGTTACACTTATACATTTGGTATGAAATAATTGTGTAATTAAATTTAATCGATATGGCGTCAGAGAAGGTCACCGCTTGCTGTAAGGCTTTAATTGAAAAAAACAAGACAATAGCATTTGCAGAAAGTGCTTCAGCAGGAAAAATGTGCTATGAATTTTCTACCGTAATAAACTCAGGAAGAATTCTCATAGGAGGGATAGTTTGTTATCACACTTCTATGAAAGAGGATTTATTGCACATACCATGGGGAACAATTGAACAGTACAGTGCCGAATCTGCAGAAGTAACGAAGCTAATGGCACAGAATTTTTATCGCTATATCAATTCAGACATTTGTGTTGCACTAACAGGTTTAACAACGCCGGGAGGAAGTGAAAGCGAATCAAAACCTGTCGGGACAATTTTTATACATCTAATTTTAGGAGAAAAGCAAATTGCCAAACGTTACGAATTTAAAGGAACTCCAGAAAGTATTATTGACCAAGCAATAGATGTTATAGCCGATTTAATTTTGAAAGAGATTTAGATATAAAACATAAAAAACAAAAGCCGTAATGAAATTCAACTTTACGGCCTTTGTTATTTATACACTTAAAATTACTTTTTACTGTAAAGAGAACCGTTTTTGATGGTCTTTTTATCCAACAAACCTTGCTGATGTAATCTCTCTAAAATAGCTTTAGCTTCAGAAGTTGATTTTTCTAAAATGACAGCATATTCTTTTGGAGCCAATGTTGGATAAATCTCGAACAAATCCATTGGATTCTCATTTTTAATACTTTTCTTCTTTGCTTCAGGAAACAATGCCAATAGCGTATTTTCGTACCAAGAATAAGGTTTAGAACCATAAACCATCAGTTGGCTATTGGTAGCATCTGCAAAAAACAGTGTTGGAAAACCTCGTACTCCAAGACTTTTACCTAAGTTTAAATCTTGATGAAAAAGTTCTTCGGCATCGTCATAATCCGCTTTTAGCTTTTTTATATTTAAATCTGCGATTTTGGCAGCCTCAGCAATGTTTTCCCATTTTGCGATATTTTTTTTATCCAAATAAAGCTTTTCGCGAAGAATACGCATAAAAGAAACCGCTTTTTCTTTACTCTGCATTTGCGCTGCTTTCATGGCAATGCAAGAAGGATAAGAAGAATCTAGCGGATCTTCGATCCAAACATTTCCGTCAATTGGCATTTCGTAATGCAGACTAGCTTCGTCCCAATGATGCGCTACATCAGAAGGTTTGCTAATTCCGCCACTGTTGTAACTCCAATCGGGTAATAATCCGCCCATTCGGTAATCAATCTCAAAATAGTCGCCGTATTCTAGTTTTAATTTTCGAAGCTGAGGTTCAATTCCCCAGCAAGAAGAGCAAATAGGATCGGTGTAATAAATTATTTTAACGGGTTTATTTTCTGTAGAAATAGCTGTTTTTCCATTCGATTGTTCGCCAACAGGCATTTCACACATTCCGCTTACAGGATCACACAATAGCGGATTTGTTTTTTCTTCACTCATTTTAGAATTCGTTTGCGACTGACAGCTTGCACTGCAAATCAAGATTAATAAAAGCGACAGTATTTTCATGTTTTTATTGTACTCTCGGGTTTTCTGAATTTATTGTAAAGTTGAGGTGAATATCATTGCGAGTCAATTAGTCAAAAAAAGATGACTATTTATCAGAAGTTTAATATGATAAAAAAGTAATTATAATCTTACAGATTGTTGTATTTGTTGCCAAAAATAATTAAGATCAAAATCCCACAGGGATTAACAAAAAATGTTCCGCTAGGAACATCTCATCGGTAGAAAAATTAAAATGATAATTATGGCAAACACATACACGCAGGTGCATATACAATTTGTTTTCGCAGTAAAATACAGAAAAGCATTAATAGCAAAAGAATGGAAAGATAAATTGCATCAGTACATAACAGGAATAATCCAATCCAATCAGCACAAAATGTTATGCATAAACAGTATGCCAGATCATATTCATATTTTTATAGGAATGCGTCCAACACAATCTATGTCGTCTCTGATCCAAAACGTAAAAACAGAAAGCTCTAAATGGATTAAGGAACAAAAATTATGTTCAGATTTTGCTTGGCAAGAAGGCTATGGAGCTTTTTCGTATTCAAAAAGTCATGTTTCAAATGTAATTCGTTACATAGAAAAGCAAGAGCAGCATCATAGCAAAAAAGCATTTTTAGAAGAATATCTCGAAATGTTGAAAGCATTTGAAGTAGAATATGATCCGAGGTATATTTTTATAGAGCCAATATTGTGATGTTCAAACGTCCCTACGGGACGATATACTCTGTTAGACTTGTTACCGACGAGATGTTCCTAGCGGAACATAGCTAATTGAACACATTCTGGCACTTACCGATGAGATGTTCCTAGCGGAACATAGCTAATTGAACACATTCTAGCACTTATCGATGAGATGTTCCTAGCGGAACATAGCTAATTGAGCACATTCTAGAACTTACCGACGAGATGTTCCTAGCGGAACATAGCTAATTGAACACATTCTAGAACTTTACCGACGAGATGTTCCTAGCAGAACATTAACCAATTGTGCATATTATGGTTGTTACCGATGAAATGTTCCTAACGAAACATAGCTAATTGAGCACATTCTAGAACTTACCGACGAGATGTTCCTAGCAGAACAAAACCAATTTCGCATACGATGGTCGTTACCGATGAAATGTTTCTAGCGGAACATGCAAACTATATGTATTTGATGTTCCGCTAGGAACATCTAATTCAAGTTCGATTAAGAATGTTCCGTTAGGAGCATATTGTTGGTAGTTCCATAACGCGTTTGCTTAAAGAATGTTCCGCTAGGAACATCTTGTCGGTAGCTCATAGAATGTTCGATTGGTTAATTGTTCCGCTAGGAACATCTCATTGGTAACATAATGCGTTCCCATGATTATAATGTTCCGCTAGGAACATTTCGTCGGTACCTTAGCATCTTAGCGACTTAGAGGCTTAGAAGCTTGCAATTAAACTTTCATTAACAAAATCTAATTAAGCATTAGTTTATATTTGTAGGAAACAAATTAATTTTAAGGTCAAAAGGTCTATGAAAAATAAACTTTTAAAAATCTCCTTTATTCTGTTTTTGCTTTTTTGTGTAAAAGGATACAATCAGAATGTGAAGCTTTTAACTATAAATCAGCTGAATGAAAGAATCAAGAACGGAAAAGACAGCACTTATGTAGTGAATTTTTGGGCGACATGGTGCGCTCCTTGCATCAAAGAACTGCCGCATTTTGAAAAACTAAGCGCTGAGCATAAATCAGAAAAACTGGCTGTTTTGTTGGTGAGTTTAGATTTTAAATCGAAATTAGCTTCTAATGTAGTTCCGTTTGTGAAAAGGAAAAATTTGAAGAATGAAGTTTTTCTGCTAAACGAAAGCAGTCCGCAGGAGTTTATTGACAGAATAGACCCAAGCTGGTCAGGAAGTATTCCGGCAACGCTTTTCATCAAAAATGACAAAAGAAAATTTGTCGAAAGTGAGTTTACGTACGAACAATTATTAACTGAATATAAAAAACTTTAAACCATTATGAAGAAAATAATCTTATTACTAGCATTGGCATTTTCTGCTTTTCTATCTCATGCACAAAATGCTGTAACTCTTAAAGCAGGCGACGTGGCTCCAGATTTCAAACTGAAAAATGTCGATAACAAAGACGTTTCTTTCGGAACTTTTAAAGATGCAAAAGGCTACATTGTTGTTTTTACTTGCAATACTTGCCCGTATGCAATTGGATATGAGCAGCGAATTATCGATTTGGATAAAAAATTCAAACCGCAAGGATATCCAGTAATTGCTATAAATCCGAATGATCCAGAAGCTTCTACTGCAGATACATTTGCAAAAATGCAGGACTTGGCAAAAGAGAAAAAATATTCTTTCCCATACTTATTTGATCCAGGACAGAAAATTACAGACGAATATGGTGCAAAACGCACGCCTCATATTTTCATTGTTTCTAAAACTGCAAAAGGAAATGTGGTAGAATATGTTGGAGCAATTGATAATGATCCAGAAGGAAATAATCCTCAAAAAATCAAATATGCAGAAGATGTGATTGCCTCTTTAAAAAGTGGACAAAAACCAGCTGTAACCCAAACTAAAGAAATTGGCTGTACGGTAAAAAGAAAAGCGAAAGCTTAATTTTTTTAACCGCAAAGAACGCAAGGTTTTTGATTTAAAAGATTTTGTAAACGCAAAGTTCGCAAAGCTATATCTATATAGCTTTGCGAACTTTGCGTTTGTATTAGATTTAGTATATAAAAAACCTTGCGCCCATTGCGGTTAAATCAATACTTCAATACCAAAACATAAACGCCCCATAATTGGGGCGTTTTTTGGCATGTATTATGAACAAGTTTGCTTTTATTTTTTATCTATTCTATAAAGTCTTCCTTGATCGGTAACGGCGTATAATGCTTCATCTTTTCCTTGAGTAATATCTCTAAATCTTTGTCCTTCGCTGGCCAATAATCTTTCTTCTCCGGCTACTTTATTGTCTTTAAAAGCCAAACGAACAATGTGTGTAGCGCTTAAAGAACCTATAAATAAATTGTTTTGCCATTCTGGAACTCGTTTTCCTGCATAGAAGGTCATACCGCTTGGCGATACCACTGGATCCCAATAATATACTGGCTGTTCTAAACCTTCTTTCTGTGTTATTCCATCTCCAATTTTCGTACCACTGTATTCAATTCCGTATGTAATAGTTGGCCAGCCATAATTTTTTCCTGGATTAATTCGGTTAATTTCGTCACCGCCTCTAGGACCATGTTCGCTTTCCCATAATTCACCCGTTGTTGGATGTATAGCCAATCCTTGAGGATTTCTATGTCCCATAGTATAAAGTTCTGATAGAGCCCCTGTAGCAGTAAAAGCCGGGTTTCCAGAAGCAGCTTGTCCATTTGTCGTAATACGGACAATTTTACCCAGACTGCTAGTGGCTGATTGTGCTAACGGACGAGCATCTATATCAGATCTTTCTCCAATGCTTACCAATAAATTTCCAGTTTTGTCAAACAAAATACGGCTTCCGTAATGTTTCGCGCTTGGATGAGGTGTATTCGAACGATAAATAACCGTTGCATTTTCAATCGCAGTATAGTTGTCTGAAATTCTACCTTTCGCTACAGCGGTAATATTTCCGCCTGCTACAATTTCAGAAAACGTCCAGTAAATCATTCGGTTAGTGGCAAATGCAGGATCTAAACAAATTCCTAATAAACCACCTTGCTCAGCAGGATTAACAGCAGGAACACCAGTTAAGGCATTGCTAATAACACCTTCTTGGGTAACGATTTTAATTTTACCTGCTTTTTCAGTTACTAAAAGACGTCCGTCAGGAAGATAGGCAACTCCCCAAGGAGCGCTTAAACCGTTGGTGATAATTTTAGATTCGATTTCAGTTGTAGTCTGAATGCTTCCTGCGCGTGTTTGTCCGGAAAATGCTGGCTGATAACTTGTGTTAGGCGTACCTGTTTCTACGGGAGGTCCAGTTGGTCCTGGATCGGTATCTCCATCAACGTTATCATTGTTAGAACAGCTGCCTAAAGCCAAAATTCCGGCAAGAAGAAAAATACTTTTTTGAATTATCATAATGCTTTCATTTTAATGGTTAATAAAATAATTTTTGCATTATCGAACATTTCCAAAGAGAAGTGGAGATTCGTTAACTATGAAATGGTCAGTTTCGAACGAGGTTCTCCGTTTTATTTTCAATTAAGAATGCCTAAATGCTTTTCAAAAGCAAAAGAATTTCAACTAGAAATTAAACTTCTTTTAAGGAAAGCATTTAGTGGGACATGCCTAATTGAAACGGATAATTGTTTTAAAATATTGCCAGTAAGAATTGTATTATGTTTTTCTTAGCAGAAATTTAACATTTAAAATCTGAAGGGAAATAAGGTTGAAGTCTTGTTTTTAAAGGAGATTTTAAAGACTTTTTAATTTTTTCATAAAGACAGGAAAAACTTCATTCAGTTCTTCAAAAAGTGGATTTTTGCGATTTTTTAATTTGATTTCACTAAATAATTTTAGCCCTAAAGCAAATTGAACAGCTTCAGAATCGTCCTTAAATATATTCTTAGATTTAATTCTTTCAATGATTCCGAAGATTTCGTCGTGATTATCAAATTGAATTCCGAGTTCTTTTGCTGGTTCGGTTTCACCATTTGCATATTCCTTAAGGCTTAAAGTAAGGTAATATTTGTTTGATCTTTTTTCCATGATTATTCTAATTCTAATTTATTTCAGCCACTTATCGACCATAGTTTTAAAGGCTTCTTTGTATTGTTCGCCGACTGTGATTTCTATTTTATCGATGAAGATGGAGTTTTTACTGATGGCGCTTATTTTGTCTAGCGAAACTATAAACGAACGATGAACACGCATAAATTTTGAAGAAGGGAGTTTTTCTTCTAATGCCTTTAGCGAAATCAAAGACATTAAGGCTTTTTGAGAATCTTCGAGATGTACTTTTACATAATCTTTCAGACTTTCGATATACGTAATATCTTTTAAAGAAATTCTAACCCATTGGTACTCGACTTTCAAAAAGATAAATTCGTCGTCTGCGGCAATTGGAGTAAAGTTATTGCTGGCTTCTTCAGACAATTGTAAAACTTTACTTGAAGCTCGAAGAAATTCTTCGTAACTGAAAGGTTTTAGAAGGTAGTCGACAGCATTTACACGATAGCCTTCAATTGCATAATGATTGTAAGCTGTTGTAAAAACGATTTTGGGCAGCGGTCCGGCTTGATCTTGTAAAAGTCTTGCCAATTCCATTCCGCTTAAATTGGGCATATTGATATCTAAGAAAACCAAATCAGGTTTAGTTTCCCGAATAATACCCATTGCATCTACAGCATTGTCGCAAGTAGTCATTAACTCCAAAAATGGAGTCTGGTGAATAAACGTTTCTACCAGTTTTAAAGCCAATGGTTCATCATCTACTGCTATACATTTTAATACCGTCATTGCTCTAGATTTATTTTCAATTTAATTTTATATGTTCCGTGATCGGTAACTCCAAAAGAAATGAAATGCTGATTTGGATAAATCAATTGCAGCCTTCTTTTGGTGTTTGTTAAACCAATTCCACCTTCATCTGAAGTTGTTGTTTTTTCAAAAAAAGTGTTTTCTACTTCAAATTCCAGATTGCTTTCATTTTGCGTAAGCTTAATGTAAATCTCGCTTTTATCAGTGGCGTGAATACCATGCTTAAAAGCATTTTCTACTAAAGGTAGTAATAACATTGGAACAATAGGGTAATCGTGTATTTTTTCAGGTATATCTGTTGTAATGGTAAGTTTACTATTGGCACGAAGTTTCATTAAAGCAATAAAATCACGCATAAATTCGGCTTCTTTCAGCAGCGTTGTTTTTTCTTCCGTACTATAAAGCAAATAGCGCATCATTCGGCTTAAAGTATGCAAAGCATTTCTAGAATCTTCAATATCGGTATAAGTTAAAGAATAAATGCTGTTCAATGAATTAAAGAAAAAATGCGGATTGATCTGTGCTTTTAACATGGCCAGTTCTGCCATAGTTTTGTCCTGCTCTAATTTTTGTTTGTGCTGCGCCGCTTTCTGCCAATGCGTTAACATGGCCCAGCTGGTGCTTATTCCTAAAACCAATAAAGTCAGCGTAAAAACGTAATTATCGAAATACGGATTTTTGTATTTCTTAAATCCGATAGCCCTACTAATCTGCTCGTGTAGATCGGTTTGCGAGGTATAAAAATAAGCAATTAACTGCATGGCAATAATTGCCGCAAACGCCCAAAGCAAGAAAGGCGAAGTATTGTCTTTAATAATGGTTTTTGGAACTACGATTTTTGCGGTAGAATAAAATAGATTGATTAGTAAAAACAATATAATACTTTGCCAAAGCCAGAATGCCTGCGGAAGCACGACATTCCAAGTCAGCGGAATATAAAATAGCATAAGATACCCTAACAAAAACCAGCCAAGTATGTGAAGTCCAGTAAATAAGTAAGGTCTGAAAATGTTTGGTGTCATTAGAATTCGTAATTTAGAGACAATATTACATTTTATTTGAACATGAAAATTTAGCAATCGCCAAAACCCGATTTAGAGTCTCTAAAAAGCAATTTAGAGCCGATGGGATAAAAATTAAACAGTTGTTTAATATTTTAAAAAAATCCATCGGCTGTCATCCGACCTTTATCGATTGTTTGTCGCTCTTCGTCTATTTGAAAATTTTTGTGTGTTATAATTTGTTTCTTTTGCTAGGATATAATCGATAATTACACATTTTTGACAATGAATAAGCAATCATTTTTAAGCATTCTTGCAGCTTCACTTATTATCGCTTCATGCGGTAAAAATGATAAATCGGCACAGGCCGGAGGAGCACCGCAGATTAAAGAATATAAGACTGTAACCTTACAGCCAAAATCGGCTACTTTAAAGAGCGATTTTCCAGCTAGTATACAAGGACAGCAAAATATAGAAATCCGTCCAAGAGTTGAAGGCTATATCGATAAGATTTTTGTTGATGAAGGTGCGGTTGTAAAAGCAGGACAGCCCTTATTTAAAATAAGTGCTCCAGAATATGAGCAGGAAGTTCGTACGGCAACAGCAAGCATTAAAAGTGCTCAGGCAGATGTGAGTTCGGCAAAATTGGCTGTAAATAAAGTGAAGCCATTGGTCGAAAAAGGAATTATCAGTAAATATGATTTAGAATCGGCTCAATATACGTACGAGTCGGCTTTGGCTTCTTTGGCTCAGGCAAATGCAGCTTTAGTAAATGCTAAAGTTAATTTAGGCTATACAACCGTTACAAGTCCTGTAAATGGAGTTGTAGGTTCAATTCCGTTTCGTTTAGGAAGTTTGGTCAGTTCAAATACGGCCGATCCACTAACAACCGTTTCTAGTATTGGAAATGTTTACGCCTACTTCGCTATAAACGAAAAAATGCTGTTGAATTTTACACAAAACAATACAACGGGCGCTTCTTTAGCTCAGAAAATTAAAAACATGCCAGCAGTTTCTTTATTGCTTTCAGATGGATCAATTTACGATCAGAAAGGGCGTATTGAAACGGTAAACGGATTAATTAATACAGAAACGGGTACTGTAAATGTAAGAGCGCGTTTTCCAAATCCAAAAGGAATTATCAGAAGCGGAAGCAGCACAACAGTTAGAATTCCGAATGAAGTTAAAAATTCAATTATAGTTCCACAGAGCGCAACATTTGAATTACAGGATAAGATTTTTGCTGTAGTTGTTGGTAAAGACGGAAAAACTAAAAATGCCAATATCACAGTATTAGACAATTCTGCAGGCAATTATTATGTAGTAACAAGCGGATTAAATCCTGGCGATCAGATTGTATTAGAAGGAGTAGCCTCTTTAAAAGAAGGAACTGAAATAAAAGCCCAAAATCAAAGCCCAGAAACAGTTTACGCCGATTTAAAATAAAAAAAATGTTTAAAAAATTTATACAAAGACCCGTACTCTCAACGGTAATATCTGTTATTATCGTTATTTTAGGTGTTTTAGGCCTAATTGAGTTGCCGATATCGCAATACCCAGATATTGCGCCTCCAACTGTAAATGTGGCGGCAAGTTATACTGGTGCCAATGCCGACGTGGTACTGAAAAGTATCGTAATTCCGTTGGAAGAGCAAATTAATGGTGTAGAAAACATGACGTACATGACTTCTACAGCAACCAACGACGGAAATGCTTCAATTAAGATTTTCTTTAAAGTAGGAACAAATCCAGATTTAGCAGCGGTAAACGTGCAAAACAGGGTTTCTAGAGCAACAAGTTTGCTGCCAGTAGAGGTAACTCAGGCTGGGGTAACGGTTACGAAAAGTCAGAGTAGTAACTTATTGATTTTCTCTTTATACAGTGATGATAAAGCTTACGACCAGACGTTTCTTCAGAATTATGCAAAAATCAACCTTGTACCGCAAATTCAGCGTGTAGTTGGGGTGGGAGATGTAACCGTTTTTGGTGCCAAAGATTACTCGATGAGAATCTGGCTGAAACCAGACGTAATGCAGCAATACAAACTGATTCCAAGCGATATTTCGGCTGCTTTGGCAGAACAAAATATCGAAGCGGCGCCAGGTAAATTTGGTGAAAACGGAAATCAGGCTTTTCAATATGTAATTAAATACAAAGGGCGTTTAACAACAGCTCAGGAATTTGAAGATATTGTTATCAAATCTGTCGGAAACGGCCAAATGTTGCGTCTTAAAGATGTTGCAAAAGTTGAGTTAGGATCTTTAAGTTATGCTTCGACTATTAAAACCAACGGTGTAGAATCTGCAGCGATGGCCATTAGCCAGACTCCAGGATCTAACGCGCGTGACGTAATCAACAATTCTAAAAAACTGATTGAAGAAGCAGCAAAGAATTTTCCGAAAGGAGTTAAATACACCACTTTGGTGGACGTTAACGAAAACTTGGACGCTTCTATTGAAAAAGTAATCCATACATTGGTAGAAGCCTTTATTCTGGTTTTTATCGTAGTGTTTATTTTCCTTCAGGATTTTAGATCGACTTTAATTCCAGCCATTGCAGTTCCGGTTGCGATTGTGGGTACGTTTTTCTTCCTGAATTTATTCGGATTTACCATTAACTTATTGACGCTTTTCGCAATGGTACTCGCCATTGGTATTGTGGTCGATGATGCGATTGTGGTCGTGGAGGCCGTTCACGCCAAACTGGATCATGGTTATAAATCGGCTAAAAAAGCAACAATTCATGCCATGGACGAAATTTCGGGAGCGATTATTTCGATTACATTGGTAATGGCTGCGGTATTTATTCCGGTAACTTTTATTGGAGGATCTACGGGAGTTTTCTACAAACAGTTTGGTATTACACTAGCAGTTGCGATTATACTTTCTGCGGTAAACGCCTTGACTTTGAGTCCGGCTTTATGTGCGCTTTTATTGAAACCACATGCAGACGATCATAAACATAAAAGTTATTTACAGCGTTTTTACACTTCATTTAACGTTGCTTTTGATAATGTTACAGCAAGATACAAACGTTCGGTAAGTTTCCTTTCGGTAAAAAAATGGATTGCATTAGCTTCTATTGTAATTGCAGGTATTGCATTAGTTTATATGATGAAAACAACGCCTTCAGCTTTCGTGCCTTCAGAAGATCAAGGAACTGTTTTCGCCAATATTAGTTTGCCGCCATCAGCTTCTATGGAACGTTCTGATGTTATTGCAAAAAGAGTGGATAGTATTGCGAAGACCATTCCGGGCGTTAAAAATACGCTTCGTATCGTAGGGCAGAACTTTACTGCGGGTGCGGGTAGTGCCTACAGTATGGTTATTGTAAAATTAAAACCTTGGGACGAACGTGATCTAAGTGTTGACGATGTAATCGGACAGCTTTTTGCGAAGACAAGCGGAATTCGTGAAGCTAATATTTTCTTTATTTCGCCACCGACTATTCAAGGTTTTGGACAAAGTGGTGGATTCGAATTCCAATTGCAGGATAAAGGAGGTCATACAACGGCTGAATTTTATAAAGTAAATCAGGAATTCTTAGCAAAACTATCGGAACGTCCAGAAATTCAATACGCGACAACGCCATTTAACCCTGGTTTCCCGCAGTATATGATGGATATTAATTTAGCGAAAGCGAAAGATGCAGGAGTTTCGGTAAATTCGATTTTATCTACGATGCAAGGTTATTACGGTGGTTTGTATGCTTCAAATTTCAACAAATTTGGAAAGCAATATCGTGTAATGATTCAGGCTTCTCCAGAATTTAGAACCAATACACAAGGATTAAATAAAATCTTTGTTCGTAATAGTGCTGGAAATATGGCGCCAATTACCGAGTTTGTAAAAATGACGAGAGTATTTGGTCCAGAATCGATTTCAAGATTCAACTTGTTTACTTCTATTTCGATTACAGGAGCGCCAAAACCAGGCTTCAGTTCGGGAGATGCTATTAAAGCCATTCAAGAAGTGGCAGCAGAAAACCTTCCAGCAGGTTACGGTTACGAATTTTCTGGATTAACGCGTGAGGAATTAGCATCAGGAAGTGAGACGATTTTCATTTTTATTCTGTGTCTGGTATTCGTTTACTTCTTGTTAAGTGCGCAGTACGAAAGTTATATTTTGCCATTCGCAGTATTATTCTCAATTCCGTTTGGATTGGCTGGAGCGTATTTATTCTCGATTATTTTCAAATTGAACAGTAATATCTATTTACAGATTTCCTTAATCATGCTTATTGGACTTCTCGCGAAGAACGGTATTTTGATTGTCGAGTTTGCTTTGGATAGAAGAAGGAAAGGTCTTCCGATTGTGCAAGCTGCAATTGACGGAGCTGTGGCACGTTTAAGACCAATTTTGATGACTTCGTTTGCTTTTATTTTAGGATTGGTACCGCTGATGTTTGCTACTGGAGCGGGTGCGGTTGGTAACAGATCGATTGGTACTGGAGCCGTAGGAGGAATGTTAATCGGAACAATTTTAGGGGTTTTCGTAATTCCAGTATTGTTTATCATTTTCCAGACTTTACAGGAAAAAATTAGCGGACCGGCAAAAGACGGTTATGACGATGACGATGATGATGAAGACGAAATTCATTTAATAGAAGCTCACAAAGAGTAAATTTTAATTACAAGAAAGATGACGAATAGTTCAAATAAATATATTTTACTGGTAATAACAGCCGCACTGATTAGTGCGTGCTCTGTTACCAAGAAATACGAACGTCCCACTACTTTAAAAACCGATCAATTGTACCGCGATCAGAATTCATCAGATTCGACTACAATTGCCGATATGCCTTGGAATACGGTTTTTAAAGATGAAAAACTGAATGCATTAATTCAAAAAGGATTAGATCAAAATCTGAATTTGAAAAATGCGATTGAAAACATTGTTCAGGCGAGAGCTACTTTGCGTCAGAGCAAATTGGCGTATTATCCATCATTGCAATTGGATGCCAATGTAACGCACAATAAGCAATCTCAAGCAGGATTAAACTTTCCGGCGGGAATCAATATCAATACTTTAACGACAACTTATAAATTGGGCGTTAGCACTTCTTGGGAAATTGATGTTTGGGGAAAACTAAGCAGTTCTAAAAGAGCCGCTTTAGCCACTTATTTAGCAACAGATGCCGCAAAACAAGCGGTTCAAACACAATTGATTGCAGATATTGCCAATAATTATTTCTTGCTTTTGTCTTATGATAAACAGTTGGAAATTACGCAGGAAACTTTAAAAACCCGTATTGAAAATGTTGAAACAATAAAAGCCTTAAAAGAAGGAGCGATTGTTACTGGAGCAGCGGTTGTACAAAGTGAAGCTAACCAGCACGCAGCAGAAGTTTTGATTCCAGATTTGAAACAATATATTCGTGAGACAGAAAACGCTTTAAATATCTTGCTAGGACAAGCTCCAGGACCAATTGATAGAGGAGTTTTAGGCACACAGATTATTCCAGAACAAATTTCGATCGGTATGCCTGCTCAATTGCTAAATAATCGTCCAGATGTCCGTCAAGCGGAATTTAACTTCAGAGTTGCTTTCGAATCAACAAATTTGGCGAAGACCTATTTCTACCCAAGTTTGACACTTACGGCAAGCACAGGATTCTCAAATTTAGAATTAAATGATTTCTTTAGCCATTCGATTTTTTATTCGATTATTGGAGGATTAACACAGCCTATATTCAATAACGGATTAAACAAAATGAGATTGACAACGGCGCAGTCGCAACAATTGCAAGCATACAATAATTTCCAGCAAAGCCTTTTAGTGGCGGGTCAGGAAGTTTCAAATGCTTTGTATTCGTACCAAATGGCTGTAGAAAAAGAAGATTCAAGAGCCAAGCAGATTGCAGCTTTAGAAAAAGCAGTAGATTTTACCGAAGAACTTTTAGAATACAGTTCAGCAACTAATTATACAGATGTATTAACATCGCAGCAAAATCTTTTAGCAGCACAGTTAAGCGGGGTAGCAGATAATCTGCAAAAACTGCAAGCTGTAATTAATTTGTACAGAGCGTTGGGTGGTGGTTGGAAATAATTGTTTATAATGAAAAAACGTCTCAATTTTTGAGACGTTTTTTTGAAAAGTACATCGTTTAAAAAGCACTATCCGTCGATTAGTTTGGTGATTTTGTATAATGAATACTTGAACAGCAGCTTTTTGGCATTACTTTCGATTAATATCTACTAAGATTAACAATTAAATTCTAAAGACATGAAAAAGTTAGTATTCGCCTCAGTGCTTTTTATGAGTGTATTTTTTGCTCAAGCGCAAGTATCAGTAAATGTAAATATTGGTACTCCTCCAAATTGGGGACCACAAGGTTACGACAACAGCCGTTATTATTATTTGCCGGATATCGATGTATATTATGATGTAAATCAGAGCGTATTTATCTACGATAACAGCGGAAAATGGATTCGCGAAAAAAGACTTCCGTCAAGATATAGAAATTATGATTTGTACTCTGGCTACAAAGTAGTTTTGACCGATTATAGAGGAGATTCTCCTTATAGTTACCATACAAAACACAGAGCTAGCTATCCAAAAGGCTATGTAGGGAAACCTCAAAAAAACAGAGGAGAAAAACCAGTAAAAAGCAATAACGGAAATCACAACGGAAACAAAAAAGGAAATAACTCCAAACAACAGTCAGACAAGAACCACGATCACGGTAACGGCAAACACCGTTAATTTTAAACATGACTAAAGAAAGACGCCTCCAATTTGGAGGCGTTTTTTATTGTGTTTTTTGCCACAGATTATTGGGATTAAAAAGATTTTTTTTAGCCACGAATTCCACAAATTTCTCGAATTTTTATTATTGGAAAAAAATATACAATCTATGCTAATTTTTAGCTGAAAAAAATGTAGATGAATTGCCTCCAGCTTTAGCTGGAGGTTAAAAGATTGAGAATGTATGGGCTTTAGCCAAACTTTGAGTTTAGTTTGGCTAAAGCCTTTGTACTTTCCTAAACAAAACCTCCAGCTAAAGCTGGAGGCAATTGGTATTTTAGAAATAAAATTTGCGCTAATTTGTGTAATTTGTGGTTAGAAAATATTCTTTTTTTAATTCAAGTAAGCTTCAGTTAATGCAGTCTTGGTAAAATAAAAATTTGTGAATTCGTGGCTAAAAAAGTTTGGCTAAAGCCCTTCAAGAAGCTTAAATAAAAACCTCCAGCTAAAGCTGGCGGCAATTAATATTTCGATAAAATAAAAATTCGAGAAATTTGTGTAATTCGTGGCTATAAAAAATAATCTGTGGCTATAAAAATTATTCCGTAACAGTTTTTACTTTATGTCCAATAGCGCCAAACGAAAGAATAATCAAGAAACAAACCAACGGTATAATATATCCCGACTGAATATCATCATGATTCATATCAATTAAAGTTCCCATTCCGTACGGAATAATAGCCCCGCCGACAATAGACATTACCAACCAAGAAGAACCCGTTTCAGTATTTGATTTTAAGCCTTTAATTCCCAAAGAAAAGATTGTCGGGAACATAATAGACATAAAGAATCCAATTCCACCAAGAGCGTAGATTACCACAATTCCAGAACCATAGATTGCTACTAGACAAAGTAAAACGCTCATTACACAATAAATAGAAAGAAGAACATAATCTTTTACAAAACGTAAAAAGAAAGTTCCGATAAAACGTCCAGCCATAAAAAGGAAACCATAAATACCTAAATAATATCCAGCTGTTTTTTCGTCTAATCCTGCGCCTTGTTGTGCGATACGAATAAAGAAACTCGTAATACAAACCTGCGCACCAACGTAGAAAAATTGCGCTACAACTCCCCAGCTTAAATGTCTAAACTTTAAAACAGAGAAAAATCCAGGTTTAATTTCAGCTTCTGCATGAGTAGCTTTCATAGAAGGCAATTGTACGAAATAAAATATAATCGCAACCAAAACCAAAATACTCCCTAAAACAATATAAGGCATTTTTACAGAAGCCGCTTCACCTAATAAATAAGCCGCTTTTTCAGCTTCTGGCATCGCTGCCATTTGTTCTGGCGTATGATTAGTTCCAGAAAGAATAAATAGCGAACCTACAATAGGAGCAACCATTGCCGCTAAGCCGTTGAAAGAAGCCGCTAAATTCAATCTCTTAGAAGATGATTCTGCTGGTCCTAAAATCGCCGCATACGGATTCGCGCTCGTTTCTAAAATCGTTAATCCGCAACCGATTACGAACAAAGCAAATAAGAACAATTCATAAGTACGAGTATTGGCTGCAGGAACGAATAAAAAAGCTCCAATAGCAAACACTAATAAACCTGTGATAATACTGTTTTTGTAACCAAATCTTTTAATCAGCATTCCCGCAGGAATAGCCATAATAAAATAAGCAAAGAAAACCGAAGTATCAATAAGAGTCGATTGGCGGTTATTTAATTCACACGCTTTTTTCAAGTGCGGAATCAATACAGAATCAAGATTGTGGGCCATTCCCCACAGAAAAAATAGGCATGTAACTAAAATAAAAGGCAGCAGATATTGTTTTCCGTTTCCACCTTCAGTTGGCACTTCGTGTTGATCGCCAGTTTGGTTTGTAATTTGCATTCGTTTGATAGTTTTTTTAGGTTCAAAGTGACAAAGAGACAAAGGTTCAAAGTGTGGAAACCTAAATTTCTTTGTTGTTTATTTTTTTGCTTTATTTCTTCAAGTTTAAGTGCCAAAAGAATATGTTCAAAGTTGAGAAACCTCTGTCTCTTTGCAACTTTGTTTCTTTGTCACTTCAAGAAAAAGTTTACTTTTTATTGACAAACAAAAGGTGATCGCAGACAAGCACCACTTCACCACGCTGATTAATGATTTCAACATGTTCAGTTACAGCGCCCATTTCTGGCTTTTTAGCATCTCCTTTTTCAGAGATTGTAATTTCAGAGTGAATCGTGTCACCAATATGAACTGGCTTTACGAAACGCATTTTGTCGTAACCTCTTGAAAAAGCTTCAGGATTAATTTCAGAGGCAGTCAAACCGATTCCAATGCTGAAAACCATTGTTCCGTGTGCAATTCTTTGTCCGAATGGCTGAGTTTTGCACCATTCTTCATCCATGTGGTGCGGAAAGAAATCTCCAGTGTGTCCGGCATGAACCACAAAATCAGTTTCTGTTATGGTTCTTCCGATAGTTATTCGTTTATCGTCGATTTTATAATCTTCGAAAAAAGTTGATTTAAAAAACATAATATTATTTTTTTTTGTTTTTCACCATATAAGTTATATAAGTTTATTTAATCTCAGATTGCGCAAAGCATTCGAAAGCAAATATAAGGCTGCAAAATTTTAATTGCCTTATATAACTTATATGGTTTAAATTTTCGTTTTCACCATATAAGTTCATTTAATCTGCTTTGTCTAAAACTTTTATGAGCTTAAAAAGCATCCAGCTTAAATTACCTTATATAGCTTTTATGGTTTAATTTTTGGTTTCACCATATAAGTTCATTTAATCTGCTTTGTCTAAAACTTTTATGAGCTTAAAAGCATCCAGCTTAAATTACCTTATATAGCTTTTATGGTTTAATTTTTGGTTTCACCATATAAGTTCATTTAATC
>NZ_JAVAMB010000024.1 GCF_030730925.1 Flavobacterium sp. DG2-3
AGATTTTAGATTTTAGATTTTAGATTTTAGATTTTAGATTTTAGATTTTAGATTTTAGATTTTAGATTTTAGATTTTTCCAAAAAAATCGCTGCGCTCTTTTTTTGGAATTTGGGATTTCAAAAATTGGAATTTCTATTCTAAAATCTAAAATCAGAAATCTAAAATTCTTTTCTGCCATCTTGTCATATTTTATAGCTTTTGCCCTATCTTTGCACTTTGAATTTTTACAATGGAAAAGATTATTGAAGAAAGTAAACAGGGCGAAAGTCTTGTTTTGGAAAATAAACCTGAGAATACTAAAAAACTCTTTATAGAAAGTTACGGCTGTGCGATGAATTTTTCGGACAGTGAAGTCGTAGCTTCGATTTTATCTGACGGCGGTTACAATACAACTTCGGTTTTAGAGGAAGCCGATTTGGTTTTGGTAAACACTTGCTCTATCCGTGACAAAGCAGAACAGACTATTCGTAAACGTCTGGAAAAATACAACGCGGTAAAACGTACGAATCCGAAAATGAAAGTGGGCGTTTTGGGCTGTATGGCAGAGCGTTTGAAAAGTCAGTTTTTGGAAGAAGAAAAGATTGTTGACCTTGTTGTGGGACCAGACGCTTATAAAGATCTTCCGAATTTATTGGCTGAAGTTGAAGAAGGACGTGACGCGATCAATGTCATTTTATCAAAAGAAGAAACTTACGGAGATATTTCACCTGTTCGTTTGATGAGTAACGGAATCACGGCATTGGTATCGATTACGCGTGGATGTGATAATATGTGTACGTTCTGCGTTGTTCCTTTTACACGCGGACGTGAGCGCAGTCGTGAACCTCAAAGTATTATGACTGAGATTCAAGATTTATGGAATAAAGGCTATAAAGAAGTTACACTTTTAGGTCAGAACGTTGACAGTTACCTTTGGTACGGTGGCGGTTTGAAAAAGGATTTTGTAAACGCTTCTGAAATGCAGAAAGCAACGGCTGTAGATTTTGATCAATTATTAGAAATGGTTGCGGCTGGTTTTCCTAAAATGCGTATTCGATTTTCGACTTCGAATCCGCAGGACATGCACGAAAGCATTTTACATGTTATTGCTAAATATCCGAATATCTGTAAACATATTCACTTACCAGTTCAGTCTGGAAGTAACCGAATTTTGAAAGAAATGAATCGTCTGCATTCTCGTGAAGAATATATGGCTTTGATTGATAAAATTAGAGCGATTGTTCCAGATGCTTCGATTTCGCAAGATATGATTGCTGGTTTTCCAACAGAAACTGAAGAAGATCACCAAGATACAATGAGTTTAATGGAATATGTAAAATATAATTTCGGTTATATGTATTCGTATTCTGAGCGTCCTGGGACTTTGGCTGGAAGAAAAATGGAAGATGATGTCGAAGAAGAAACTAAAGCGAGAAGGTTACAGGAAATTGTGGATCTACAGCAAAAACATGCTTGGTTTAGAAGCGAGGAATTTGTTGGAAAAACGGTTGAAGTTTTAGTGGAGAAAGTTTCTAAAAAATCAAAAGACGAATTCTCTGGAAGAAACTCTCAAAGTATTACGGTGGTTTTCCCGAAAGAGAATTATAAAATTGGAGATTTCGTAAACGTAAAAATCACAAGCTGTACTAGTGGAACTTTAAAAGGTGAAGCTGTGGGATATTCTGAAATGAATTAGGTTTAACCGCAAATTTCACAAATTTTCACAAATTAATGCTTCATGAATAACGTTGCCGAATATTATTATAAAAAAGATGAGAACTACAAAATTGTAGGCATCTGTATGGAAGTACATAGATTATTAGGTCCTGGTTTACTTGAAATTGTATACAAAGATGCTTTAGAAATTGAATTCAAAAATCATGGGATTCCGTACCAAAGAGAAAAGGAATTTGCAATTGAATACAAAGGGGTTATACTGCCTCATAAATTTTATGCCGATTTCATAGTTTATGATGACATAATCTTGGAAGTGAAATCTGTAAAGGAAATTTGTAATGATCATCTTGCACAGACCTTAAATTATATGAAACTGGCAGATACTCCAGTTTGAATTATTGCAAATTTTCAAAACAAATCATTAATCCATAAACGATTAATAAATTCATAAAACAAAATTTGCGATAATTTGTGTAATTTGTGGTTAATTTAATACAATCTTTTTTTCATTAGAAAAATCAGTGGCAAAAGAAAAAAATATAAGCCAAAGTTTTAGGCATAGAAAAACCTAAAACAAACAAAACTTGAAACAAAACATATGGAAACAGTTCAAGCAATAAAACAGCGATTTGAGATTATCGGAAATGATCCGAAATTAAATCGTGCCATCGAAAAAGCCATTCAGGTTGCTCCTACTGATATTTCGGTTATGGTGACTGGGGAAAGTGGTGTTGGTAAAGAAAATATTCCAAGAATTATACATTCGCTTTCGCACAGAAAGCATGGTAAATATATTGCCGTAAACTGCGGTGCAATTCCTGAGGGAACAATTGACAGTGAACTTTTTGGACACGAAAAAGGCGCTTTTACAGGCGCAACAAGCACGCGTGAAGGTTATTTTGAAGTAGCCGACGGCGGAACAATTTTTCTTGATGAAGTTGGAGAATTACCTCTAACAACTCAAGTTCGTTTGTTACGTGTACTTGAAAACGGTGAATTTATTAAAGTAGGTTCGTCTCAGGTTCAAAAAACAAACGTTCGTATTGTGGCTGCAACCAATGTGAATTTATTTAATGCAATTGAAAAAGGGAAATTCCGTGAAGATTTGTACTATCGTTTAAGTACGGTCGAAATCACGCTACCACCTTTGCGCGAAAGAAATGATGATATTCATTTATTGTTTAGAAAATTTGTTGCGGATTTTGCTCATAAATATAAAATGCCGCCTTTAAGACTGGATGACGATGCAGTGCAGCTTTTGCAAAAATTCAGATGGAGCGGAAACATTCGTCAGCTTCGAAATGTGGCGGAACAAATTTCTGTTTTAGAAACCAATCGTGATATCACCCTTGCTACTTTACAATCGTATTTGCCAGCCGAAGGAAGTAATCTGCCTTCAGTTATTAGCGACAGCAAAAAAGAAAGCGATTTTAGTACGGAAAGAGATATTTTGTATAAAGTGCTTTTTGATATGAGAAGCGATCTGAACGATTTGAAAAAACTGACTTTGGAATTAATGAAAAACGGAAGTTCAAAAGTACAGGATATTAATCCGAATCTAATTCAGAAAATATACGGAAATCAGCAAAATGACAGCGAAATAGATTTTGAAGAAGAGCCTAGAACTGCTGTTATGGCAACACCTGCTGTTCGTGAAGACAATTATCGTATACAAGATAACAATAATTATCTAGATGCAGAAACAATCGAAGAAGAGGAAATTTTACGTTTGGAACAGAAAGAAATCGAAATGATCAAAAAATCATTAGAGAAAAACAAAGGAAAACGTAAGGCTGCAGCAGACGAATTAGGAATTTCTGAAAGAACTTTATACCGTAAAATCAAACAATTCGACCTTTAAAAAACAAATTCCAATCTTTTAAATTCCAAATTCTAAGATTGGATCTTCAAAATATAATAAACTCCAAAAATAAATTCCAAATTGCTTCGCCTGTTCGCTATCGCTCGAGTCCAAATTAGTATATTTGGCGAAATTTGGAATTTGATATTTCACTATAATGGTGAACATTGGAATTTGACTAAAAAAATTATGAAAAAAATATATTCTCTTTTCGCCTTATTAAGCCTTTTTATGTTGAGTGGCTGTGGAGTTTACAACTTTACAGGAGCAAAACCAATCGATGCTAAAACATTTCAAGTTAACTTCTTTCAGAATAATGCAGATCTAGTTGAGCCTGGAATCGACAGAACTTTCACCTTGACTTTACAAGATTTGATCATGAACCAGACCAATTTAAACTTGGTAAGCACTGGAGGCGAATTAACTTACGAAGGTGAAATTACAGACTACCGCATTACTCCAATGACTGCAACGGCTGTATCAACAGACGGAACTGCGGGAGCGGCACAAAACCGTTTGTCAATTCGTGTTCAGGTAAGATTCGCAAATAAAAAGAAAGAAACTGATGATTTTGAAAAATCATTTGAGTTTTATTATGACTTTCCAGGACAAGAATTACCGACTGGATCAGTTTTGAGCGAAGCTATAAGGGTTATTTTTGAAAGAATTACCCAAGATATCTTTAATGAATCATTGGCTAAATGGTAAGTTTGCTTGCTTAAATAAACAAGTAAAACAAACTATTAATAAATAATTAAAACAATTAAAACCAAAAAATGAACGTTAGCGATTATACCTACTTAATGAACAAACCCGATGCTATTACAGAAAAGCAAGCGGATGCATTAGGCAGTGTTTTGAATGAATTTCCGTATTTTCAAAGTGCACGCGCATTGCGACTAAAGGGACTTTATAACCAAAACAGTTTTAAGTATAATTATGCTTTGAAGGTTACGGCTGCGTATACTTCTGACCGTTCTGTTTTATTTGATTTTATAACTTCTGAGGCTTTTACTTCTATTCAGAATGATTTCTACGAACAAAAACTGAGAGATCTTTTGGAGATTACTGTTTTTGACAGCGAAATAATTTCGCCAGAACAAATTCAGAAAGCTATTGAAATAAAAGCTGACATTGAAGAACAGCCTATTTCAGAGCCAATCAAAGAAGTTCAAATATCTCCTATTGAAAAACCTTCAATTGCAGAATCTGTAATAACTGAAGAATCTGTAAAAACTGAAGAATCTATAAAAGTTGAAGAAGTTGCAAAAGCTGATGAATCGGTAAAAGTTGAAGAACCGATAAAAACGGAAGAACCGGTAATTGCCGAAGAGCCTAGAAAAATGCCAGAAATAGATCCGTCTATATTCTTGGCAATAAAAGAAGCTCAGACAATAACTTTTGAGAAACCTGCAATAAAAGAAGAAGAGCTTAAACCGCTTCCAGAAATAGATTTATCTATTTTTAAAGCCATAAAAGAAGCGCAATCGGTAACTTTTGAAAAACCTGCCATAGAAGAAGCAGGACAGAAAACGGATTCTATTGAACACAATATTGTAGAGGAAGTCGAGGAAACAGAAACAGCTCCGTTGACAGAATCTACACCAATTGAAGAGCCTAAAATTGATCGTATAGAAAATTCTATTTTAAGTTCTATCAAAGTTTCTGAAACACCTTCTGTACCAGAGCCTATAAAAATTGAAGAACCTAAAAATGAGCGCGTCGAAAACTCTATTTTAAGTTCTATTAAAGAAGCTGAAGCTGCAACTGCTGAACAATCTGAAAAAACAGAAGAAGCAAAAGCGGATCCTATTATAGAAGAGCCTGTTTTAAATTCGGCTGAAGAAGAGGAAGATGACAGTGTTATTGAAGAAATGATTATTCCTGAATTCAAAATGAATACTGTTGAACGATCTATTCTTTCTTCTATTAGAGAATCTGAAACAAAAGCTCCTGAAGAACCAAAAGTAGCGATTGAAGAAGCTGCAGTTGAAACTGAGGATGAAGAAGAAGAAATTCAAGAAATTCAAGAGGAAAATGAAGAACCGATTGAAGAAATAATCGAGGAAGAAGAAGAAAATGAACCTGCTAGAACAGCTGCTGAACATTTAGAAATTGGAAAACCTTTGGATTTTTCTTTAAATGAAAAACATTCATTCCAAGAATGGCTGCAATTATCTAGAACAGAACCTATTGACCGTTCAAATGATCTTTCGCCAGAGGAAAGAGCAGAAAAAGAAGCTGCTGAAAAAGCAAAACAGGAAGAAGAAAGACAAAAAAAGGCCGAAATTATCGATAAATTTATCGAAACCAACCCGAAAATTTCTCCAATAAAACCTAACAGCAATGCTCCAGCGGTACAAATTGAAAGCAATTCTGAAGACAATTCATACCTAATGACCGAGACTTTGGCTAGAGTTTATCTGGAACAAAAGAAATATACAAAAGCAATTCAGGCATATGAAATATTAATTTTGAAATATCCAGAAAAAATTACTTTCTTTGCAGACCGCATATCGGATATAAAGATTTTACAACAAAATAACAATAACAATAATTAAGTAATGAGCACATTTTCAATTTTTTTAGTTTTAATTACAATAGTTTGTTTTCTATTGATCGTAGTTATCATGGTACAAAACCCTAAAGGAGGCGGATTGTCTTCTACTATCAGCGGAACGCAGATGTTAGGTGGAGTACAAAAAACAACTGACTTTTTAGATAAAAGTACTTGGACTTTGGCTACTGTTTTAATTGTGCTAATTTTACTTTCAAGCTTAAGCTTCTCTGGATCTTTAAGCGATACTGAATCTAAAATCATTGACAAAACTGAAGCTCCTGTAAATGCACCTGCAGCTCCAGCACAAGGAACTACTCCTGCTCCAGCAGCACCAGCGACTAAATAATTTTAGCTCGATATAAAAATCTAATGCCAGCCTGTCAAAGCTGGCATTTTTTTTAAGAAATAATGTCAGTTTTTGTAGCATGGCATAGTTTCTGAAAGTTTATAGAACAAGAAAAAAAACGTATAACTTATAATAATATAAAATCATGGCTTTAAACATTAAACCGCTTTCAGACCGCGTACTTATTGAGCCTGTTGCAGCTGAAACTAAAACTGCCTCAGGTATTTTTATTCCAGATACTGCCAAAGAGAAACCACAAAAAGGAACTGTAGTTGCAGTAGGAAACGGAACTAAAGATCATACAATGACTGTAAAAGTTGGAGACACTGTTCTTTATGGCAAATACGCAGGAACAGAATTAAAACTGGAAGGCACTGATTATTTAATCATGCGCGAGGATGATATTTTAGCGATTATCTAAAAAATATTGTATTAAGTACGGAGATTAAAAACTTCCTTTAACTTGAAACAAATCAAACTTTAAACAAAAATTAAAATGGCAAAAGATATAAAATTTGATATTGAAGCACGTGACGGTTTAAAACGTGGTGTTGATGCATTAGCAAATGCTGTAAAAGTAACTCTTGGACCAAAAGGTCGTAACGTAATTATCGGAAAATCATTTGGTGGACCAACGGTTACTAAAGATGGTGTTTCTGTTGCAAAAGAAATCGAATTAAAAGACGCATTAGAAAATATGGGTGCGCAAATGGTAAAAGAAGTTGCTTCTAAAACCAATGATTTAGCTGGAGACGGTACTACAACGGCTACAGTTTTAGCTCAAGCTATCGTAAAAGAAGGTTTGAAAAACGTTGCTGCTGGAGCAAATCCAATGGACTTGAAACGTGGTATCGACAAAGCTGTTGAAACTATCGTGGCTGACTTAGCTAAACAAGCTAAAGTGGTTGGAAGTGACTCAGACAAAATCAAACAAATTGCTTCTATCTCTGCTAACAACGACGAAGTTATTGGTGAATTAATCGCTACAGCTTTCGCTAAAGTTGGAAAAGAAGGTGTTATCACTGTTGAAGAAGCTAAAGGAACTGACACTTTCGTTGACGTTGTTGAAGGTATGCAGTTTGACAGAGGATATCTTTCTCCTTACTTCGTAACAAATCCAGAGAAAATGGAAGTTGAATTAGACTCTCCATACATCTTATTATACGACAAAAAAGTTTCTTCTCTTAAAGAATTACTTCCAGTTTTAGAGCCAGTTGCTCAATCAGGAAAACCATTATTGATTATCGCTGAAGATGTTGATGGTGAAGCGCTTTCTACATTAGTAGTAAACAAATTAAGAGGTGCTCTTAAAATTGCTGCTGTAAAAGCTCCAGGTTTCGGAGACAGAAGAAAAGCTATGTTAGAAGATATCGCAATCTTAACTGGCGGAACTGTAATTTCTGAAGAAAGAGGTTATACTTTAGAAAATACAACTATCGAAATGTTAGGAAACGCAAAAAGAGTTTCTATCGATAAAGACAATACAACTATCGTAAGTGGTGCTGGTGAGGCAGATATCATCAAAAACCGTGTGAACCAAATTAAAGGTCAGATGGAAACTACTACATCTGATTACGATAAAGAAAAATTACAAGAGCGTCTAGCTAAATTAGCTGGAGGTGTTGCAGTTCTTTACGTTGGTGCTGCTTCTGAAGTTGAAATGAAAGAGAAAAAAGACAGAGTAGATGATGCTCTTCACGCAACTCGTGCTGCTGTAGAAGAAGGAATCGTTGCTGGTGGTGGTGTGGCGCTATTAAGAGCTAAACTTGCTTTAGCTGACTTAAAAGCAGATAACGCTGACGAGGCTACAGGAATCCAAATCGTTTCTCGTGCTGTTGAATCTCCGTTAAGAACTATCGTTGAAAACGCTGGTCTTGAAGGTTCTGTGGTTGTGGCTAAAGTTTCTGAAGGTTCAGGTGATTTTGGATACAATGCAAAAACTGACGAATATGTAGATATGCTTACTGCAGGAATTATCGATCCTAAAAAAGTAACTCGTGTGGCTCTTGAAAATGCTGCATCTGTTTCTGGAATGATCTTAACTACAGAATGTGCATTAATTGATATTAAAGAAGAAAATGCCGGAGGCGGAATGCCAATGGGTGGCGGTATGCCAGGAATGATGTAATTCGTTCTCTTCTTAAAACTTAAAAGCGCTGGATTTTTATCTGGCGCTTTTTTTTAGCCACAAATTCACGAATTATTTTTTTCTAATCTATATGTATATTTTTATTTGCCACAGATTACACAGATTAAAAGGTTTTTTTTTACCACAAATTACACAAATTTGCGCAAATTATTTTTTCTAATCTGTGAGAATCTCTTTTATCTGCGGCAAATTTTTTCACTTAAAGCATTTGTGCAATTAATGACAACTATTTTTAAACACAAAGATTTGAAAAAATAATTCGTGACTCGAGCGACAGCGAACAGGCGAAGCAATTCGTGGCTAACTTTTTTATTTAACATTCCCTTTTTCTTTAAAAAATCTATAATGGATAACTTTGCAAAGCAATAAATTTTTAAAATGAAAAAACATTTCACTCCACTCCTTTCCTTTATCTTCTTCATATTTTCTTTCATTTTACAAGCTCAAAATAAAGACAATTATGTTGTTTTAATTTCAATGGATGGTTTTCGTTGGGATTATGGCAAGCAATTCGACCTTCCGAATTTAAAGCAGATTGAAAAAGAAGGTGTTCATGCCAAATCGATGAAACCGTCTTACCCTAGTAAAACTTTTCCAAATCATTATTCGATTGTAACGGGACTTTATCCAGATCATCACGGAATCATCAATAATGTTTTTTATGATGCTTCTTTAAACGAATCTTTCTCCTTATCAAGCAAGGCAAAAAACGATTCTAGATTTTATGGAGGAAATCCGATTTGGAATCTAGCTGAAGAACAAGGTGTAAAAACAGCTTCTTTCTTTTGGCCTGGTTCTGATATTGACAAAAGAAATCCGAGTTATTTCAAAAATTATGATGGTAAAATTCCATACGGAGCGAGAATTGATACGGTTATGAAATGGCTGCAACTCCCAGAAAAACAAAGACCCCATTTGGTTACGTTATATTTTGACGAACCCGATCATACAGGTCATAATTTTGGTCCGCTTTCTCCTGAAACTAAAAAGACGGTAATCAAAATGGATTCTATAATGGGCGAAATATCGAGAAGATTATATCAATTGCCTATCGGAAAACAAATCAATTTAATCATCGTTTCAGATCACGGAATGGCAAATATTAGCAATGATAAAAAAGTAGCCGTTTTAGACTATTTGAAACCTGAATGGCTAGGTTACAAAGATGTAATTAATCCGATTATGAGTTTACAGGCAAAAGCGGGCTATCAGGATTCGATTGCTAATGCTTTAAAAAAAGTACAGCATATCAAATTCTGGAAATCTACAGAAGTTCCAAAAAGATTGCATTACGGAACGAATCCGCGTGTACATGATTTTGTTATTGAAGCAGAAAAAGGATGGAGTTTAGTCACCAAAGAAAGCACTCATATAAAAGGCGGAACTCACGGATACGATAATAACGAAAAAGATATGCACGCTATTTTTTACGCAAAAGGCCCTGCATTTAAAGTAAATAAAAGAGTAAAAATATTTCAGAATGTTTCTGTTTATCCTTTAATAGCTCATATTCTTGGTCTTCAAATTGGTGAGATCGATGGCAAATTGAGTGATGTTGAGGCAATGCTGAGATAATTAGATAATGTGGCAATTTGATAATTAGATAATTTTCATAAAGCATATCTGTAGAGACGCACTGCAGTGCGTCTACGCAACGTAACCGCACAGAAGAAACGAAATGCTATGTCACCCTGAGCGAAGTCGAAGGGCGCTCCAATTGGCACATGGGCTTCGACTCCGCTCAGCCTGACAAAAAATATAAAACAATAAACCCGACAGGTTTTAAAAACCTGTCGGGTTTATTTATGCGTACACGTTGTGTATATCAATATTGGGGTTACGTTGCGTTAGACGCACTACGGTGCGTCTCTACAGATATACATGGTGTATTATCTAATTGACACATTTTCAAATTATCTAATTAATTTAAGAAACCACTTTGTAAGTCGGATCTTCAATCACATTTACTTTAATAACCGCATCAGCATTTTTCAGCAATTGCCTGCAGTCTTCGCTTAAATGTTTTAGCTCCACTTTTTTATTAAGCTCATTGTATTTTTTCGTCAGATTATTTAAAGCTTCTATGGCTGACATATCAGAAATACGGCTTTCTTTAAAATCGATTATAATATGATTCGGATCGTTATGAATATCAAATTTCTCCATAAAAGTAGTCGTTGAACCAAAGAATAATGGTCCAAAAATTTCATAATGCTTTATTCCGTTTTCGTCGATGTAATGTCTTGCGCGAATTCTTTTGGCACTTTCCCAAGCAAAAACCAAAGCTGAGATAATTACACCAATTAAAACTGCCAAAGCCAGATTATGCAATACAATTGTAACTAAAGCGACTAGAATACCAACAAAAATATCATGTCGTGGCATTTTATTAATAATCCTGAAACTTGCCCATTCAAAAGTTGTTATCGCCACCATCATCATTACACCAACCAAAGCTGCCATTGGCAATTTTCCAATTACAGGAGCTCCAAAAAGAATAATCATCAAAATCGTTAAAGCACCAATAATTCCGGCAAGTCTAGCTCTAGAACCCGCTCCCAGATTTACTAAAGTCTGTGCAATCATTGGACAGCCACCCATTCCGTAGAAAAAGCCATTTAAAATATTCGAACTTCCTTGTGCAATACATTCTCTGTTACTGTTTCCACGTGTTCCTGTGATTTCGTCGACTAGATTTAGCGTAAGCAAACCTTCAGTCAAACCAACCGCAGCAACAATTACCGAATACGGAAATATGATTTTAAAAGTTTCGAAAGAAAATGGAATATTTGGAATATGAAATGGAGGAAATCCGCCTTGAACCGAAGCGATATCTTCAACCGTTTTGGTTTCGATATTAAAAACAATTACCAAAGCAAAAACCACCATAATAGCAACCAAAGAAGCGGGAACGGCTTTTGTAATCTTTGGGAAAATTAAAACGATCGCAATAGTTAAAGCGACCAATCCTAACATAATGTATAACGGAGTTCCCTGAAGCCAAGAAACCTGACCATTTACAATTGTTTTAAACTGCTCCAATTGCGACATAAAAATCACAACTGCCAAACCGTTTACAAAACCGAACATAACGGGCTGTGGAACAAGTCTAATAAATTTACCCAGTTTAAAAAGTCCGATGCAGATCTGGACAACACCGCCAAGTGCGACGGCAGCAAAAACATATTCTATTCCGTGCGACTTCATCAGGGCAATTAAAACAATCACCGTTGCGCCTGCCCCACCAGAAATCATTCCAGGTCTTCCTCCAAAAATAGCCGTAACCAATCCGGCGATAAAAGCGGCATACAATCCAACCAAAGGCGGGAATCCTGCTAAAATAGCAAACGACAGCGATTCTGGAATCATGGTCATTGCCACAGTTAAACCTGCTAAAATTTCGTTTTTATAATTGACTTTTTGGCTAAAATCGAAGAGTTGGAACTTTTTTTTCATGGCGCAAAATTAGAAAAATAATACGCAAAAAAGAACAAACCTTTTATATGATAAAAAGCGGAAGAAACCTCTAAAGGAATAAACAGCTGTTTAGCTTAACTGTTCGAGAAGAAGAAGAATAATGGAAAGAATGAAATCTATCATTTCTGTTTTTAGTTTTGAAGTTACAATATTACACAAAATACTTACAAATAATACAAATACGGTAGCGTATTTACACCTGATTTAAACCAAAAGGCATAAAATTATTCCAAGCGTTCGCAAGTATAACCTAAACCGCAGACCTTATTCATAACAGTATCATATTGCAAATCAACACCTTCAACTCTTAATATTTTATCGCAGTCTTCCAGATCAAAATTAATTTGATACTCAGGAAACTGATTTTGCATAACCGCTATAACATAATCTCGATCCGATTCTTTCTGGATATTTGTTTTAAAAATTTCCACAATCCTCTCTGCTTCTTGTAATTCTTTAAACTGGTACATTTTTATTATTTTATTAAAAAGCTAGTTCAAAAATAAATCACAAACCACTATTATAACAGTACTTTTATACCAATGGCGTATGATTTATACGAATGGCGTTGGTATAAATTATTCTTGATAAATGCTTACAAACTATGCGATTATATTATTTTTGCCGCTATGACAATTGCAAAAATCTACCAGAATTTTTTTCTACGAAACTTAATTGTAAATACACTAGTTTATTTGGTCATTTTGGCCTGTATTTATGACGAAATAAAACTCGAAGGGCACAGCTGGTCTTATATTCTCAGCAAAATTGCTGTTGGCTATTTTCCTTGTATTGTCTGGATTACGGTTTTCAACATCTGCATTATCAATCCGTTTTTATTTCATAAAAAGTTTAAAATCTTTTTTACGCTTCTCGCGATCTATTGGACTGGTTTTTACTTTTTTATGAATTGGTTTTTCCCGCTTGTCGGATTAGGAAATTTAAAAACCCTTCAAATTGTATCGCTTATCATAAACGGCTGTTTCTTTTATTTTCTGCATATCGTTATCACCAAAAAAATGAGTCAGGTTGATAAAGATATTATGAATTTTAAATCTGAACTTTCGTTTTTAAAACAGCAGCTGAATCCGCATTTTTTATTGAATGCTATGAACAACCTTTACGGAGAAGCTTTGGCTGAACCCGACAAAGTTCCCGACCGAATTTTGAATCTTTCGGATATGTTGCGTTATCAGATTGAAGCTTCTAAAAAAGATTATGTTTTAATGCAGGAAGAAATTGCGTTTATCAAAAAATATATTGAATATTACACCTTTAGAAATGAAAGACTGAACGTAACACAAAATATTGAAGGCGTTCACGAACAAATTGAGATTCCGCCTTTGTTCTTTTTGCCTTTGGTAGAAAATGCGGTAAAGTTTTCTGCCGAGACAACTGAACCTTTTATTAATCTGGATTTGAAAGTAAGTTGCCGAAGTTTGTGCTTTACTTTAAAAAACAATTGCCTCGATACAGAATCAAGGCTTTCGAGCACAGGAATCGGAATTGAAAACCTAAAAAGACGTTTGGAAGTGTACGGTTTAAGACATAGCTTGAGCTGTAAAAAAGAAAAAAAAATGTTTATCGTAAAACTGAGTATATGGCACTTACCTACCGCTGTCTGATAATTGATGACGAATCGCCGGCGCATAAAGCCCTGATTTCGCATATCTCCAAATTTGACGAACTAGAACATTCTGGCAGTGCTTTTAATGGTATGGAAGCCATAAAATTGCTCAACGAAAACCAATACGATATTATTTTTCTCGACATTAATATGCCCGTAATTTCGGGTGTAGAATTAATGGAACTTCAGCCCAACCGACCGCTCACGATTGTCACAACCGCTTATTCTGATTATGCGCTTTCGGCTTATCAAAATGATGCGATCGATTATCTTTTAAAACCGATTTCTCCCGATAAATTTGCCAAAGCGATAGAAAAAGCCAAAACCTATTTTTCTGGAAACAGTCTGAAAAAAGAAACTCCAACCAACGCTAAAATCTTTTCGTACCGCTTAAACGGACAAAATATAGATATGCCTCTTTGCGATATTCTCTATATCGAAAGCCTTGGCAACTACATGAAACTGTACAGCACCAAACTCAATTTACCGCATATTATTTACGGTTCGCTCTCGAGTATTACCTCAGAAATTGATTCTGCAAATTTCGTTCAAGTACATCGTTCGTATATTGTAAATACAGAAAAAATAGCAAGTGTCACTTCAAAAACATTAACGATGTGCAATAACGAAATGATTCCTGTGGGAAGGAAATATCAGATTTTATTAAATAATTTACCTGTTCGGTAATTGAGATTATTTGTCTAATTGAGATAATTTGTCAATTAGATAATTAGATAATTTTTGGAAAGCTCAACTTTTTAAGTTGGGCTTTTTTGTTTTTTGATGGTTTGCAAAATGCGTAGAAATACTTGGTGTTGAGTTTTTATTTATTGGTATAATTGTTTGGAAATAAATTTGTTGGATTATGGATTTCCGTAAATCCGAATACTTTTTATTATTCATCTTTGTTTACAAATAAAACAAAAAAAATGAGCTTAAAAAACATAAAATTCAACCTTAAAATATTCAAAATCAACAAACTTTATTTTGATTTTAAAAATAAATTCAATGAGGAAATAATAGAAATTATTAGAGAAAACCATAAAAAACATATACACGCCAATAATGAAGACTTGTCATTAGTTAAACCTAATTTAGAAAAATTCGAAGATGACGATTTTATATTTTATACATATTGTTATAATCAATTAAAGGATCAAAATTATTGGAAACTATTTTTACCAGACGAATTGATTAAAGATCAAAATTTTGATTTAGTAGAATTTTCTTTTGTCTTATTTATAATTTACAAGTCTGATATTTACTGTGTTATTGGTGGGAGCGGAATTAATGTAATAAAAAAATATATAGATGATTATTTCGGTTTAGAGTTCTATCAACACTTTGCAAGCCCTAATGATGATATTTCAATAGTTGTAAACACTAGAGGCGTAACAGGAAATTTATCTCAAAGATCAAATACTTATAATAATTTTCAATCTATAAAGGATTCTCTTGTATATTCTGAAATTCCAAAAAAACTAAAAATTGTAATTAGAGATGATTTAAAAAAAGGAATATTTAAAAAATATAATCTAACAAATGATAGTTCATTAATGGAAATCGGATCATATTTTAGTTTGAGAAAAAAATTGAACTTCGAAGAATTAAAGCTATTAATTACAGATATTTACACGATTTCGCAAGATAAAACTAATTATACTCAATTAAGCTTATTCAACAGAATCAAAGATGCAAATCTTCTAACCGATTTGGATAATATTTTAAAAGGAAAAATTGTAGATGATGTAATATTACATAACACTCCAGATAGATTAAGTAGCTTAAATTCAGATATTATTGAAATTGTTAATTATAAAAAAATTGAAAAATTTTATGAGTGTAATAAATACAGACTTCATTTTAATAAAAAGAGAGTTCAAAATGACTCTGTAATTATTGGAAGAACGAATCTTTATTACAATGCCACAAAATATATTTTTGAAAACACAGAAGATATAAATAATAGATTTAGTATCCAGCAAAAATTATTTGAATTATCAATAATAGGAATGATTGATGATAAAGAAGTTACTTACGATCCTTTCTATAATCATATTGTCTCAGAAGTCACACATAATTCTAAAAAATATTTTAGAGTTGATAATCAATGGTTTCATTTAGACGATCTTTTTTTACAACAAATTCAACAAGAAGCTATTAGCGATTATAAATTATATGAATTAAAAAAAAACATATTAAAACCATGGAAAAATGGTGATGAAGATTTTTATAATAATGAACATACTAGCAATAAACACTTCATTTTTGATAAAAGGATTAAAGAAAACATTGAATTATGTGACATATTATATCTGGACGATGATGATGTTTATTTTATACATGTAAAAGATGGTTTTAACACTCACATGCGTAGTTTGGCTAATCAAGTTACATTATCATCTCAAAGGCTGTGGAATGATTTAAATAATATAAATGGAAGTACTTATTTTTTAAAGACGATAGAATATTATAATAGTTATAATCCAAACAAAAAACTAAATGGAATAGAACTATACAAAAAGATTGCAGATAAAGAGCTAAAAATAAATTTTGTAATGGCCTATAGAAATAAAGCATATAAAGATAAAGATGCTATTGAAAAAATAGAATTGAGTCAATCAAATATTGCTAAATTTTCATTAGTTCAAACTGTAAAAGAAATTAGAGCTTTTAAAAACTTTGAGATTCATCTAATTGATATTTCTCAATTAAAATAGAATCTTCTGATCCCATACGTTAATGTTGCGACTAAATGCTAGCAAAACTATATATCCAAATGAAAAAAATTATTACAATATTTTTAATATGCATTTACAATTTTTCCAATGGACAAGAATTAAAGTCCCATTCTTTTATAAAGAAAGAATCTAATATTGTAGATGGAACACACGAAACAAAAATTATAATAACTGAATCAGAAATCATATTAAAAAACTATGCAAACAATAAAACAAACGATCTAATAAGAATAATTGAAAGATCGGAAATGAAACCCTACAATGGAATAAACTGTATTTGGTACTATTGTATTTCTACCGAAAAAAATCTTTTTAGAGGAGATTATAGAAAAAGCATATTCATCTATGATAAAGTAGGCAAGAATATAGTTTTTGCAGATTTTGCTTCTGAAATTGATATCTATTGGACAAAATTCCTCTTATAAACTTTTTGATTCCTCCGCACGGGCCAGCCAAAGGATAAGTTTTCAATTTATAAAAACAAAAAGCTCCGCAATAAAACGGAGCTTAAATTTTTAATAATTAAGAATCTAAACAGCCTTAACCATAGTCACATTATCACAGGCTTTTTGAATTTGCTTATCTGTAAACTGAGATAAAACCTTTACTAAATCTCTGCTTGTTTGCAGACAACTTAGCATTTTCTGTCTTAAAATGCGATCGTTTCCAAATTCGGTATCGAGCAATAACTCGAAGATTTCTTGTAAATACATTGGTTGGTTTTTAAAATCGCCTTCAAAACTTAAATTTGAAATAAAAATGGCTACTGAACGCATCACGTCACGGTGTGTTTTTTGATTTTCTCTTGTCATATCGAAAATATTTAAACGCACGAATCCCCCGCTTTAGATGTGACAAAATACCCGTATTAAGGATAGATTTACTAGCCTTTCGGTTTAAACTACTCATCATGGCGAGGGATCCGCTTATGTAAACTTTTAAAAGTCTCTAAGTTTTATCCAACGGTATTTTGTCGTTGGCAAACGTACAAAATTAAAGCAGTACAAAGAATAAAAAAATAAGATATTTTCTTACAATTTATAATGTCAAACTTTCTTTCTCAAATAACCAATAGCCCCAGTTGACCATAAAGCCAGAAAAATTAAAACAGGCTGAAAAAACAATCGTATTAAACGCGCTTGATCGGTGTCGAGTCCGAAAGCAGAAGTTCCATTTAGGTATTGTGCTATATTTCCAGGGAAAACTAAAACGTAAAATAGTGCCAAAACAATTCCAACTTTCACTTTGTATTTGGTTAAAAATACCATTGCCAAACCTAAAATAATTTCTACAATGCCAGAAAGTATCACAACCAAATCTTTGTCCATAGGAACCCAATTGGGAACCTGCGCTTGAAAATCGGTTCTCTGAAAAGTAAAATGTCCGATAGCAGCTGTTATCATAAACAATCCCAAAAATATTCGAATGAAGTTTTGAAGCTTTGAAGTTTTTATATATTCCATATCAAGATTAATTTTCTAAATAAATTTCTATCAAATTTACAGGAAATAAAGTGAGATTTTTTGTATATTTTTAAGAACATTCTTATTTAATATCCATATCAAATTTTAGTATAAACAAAAAATATTTCATTTTAGTCATCAGAGATTTTGTTTATCAGAAACCATTTTTTCTACGTTTAGACCTCTCTCAAACTATCCAAATTCACGATTTTGTTAATTCTTTTCTTAAAAAAAACGACGAACTAAGCAATTTTTCCTACTTAATTATTTAAATTCGCCGCTTAACCAAACCACTAAGCCATTAAACCCAATGACCCTTTTTAATTTCTTTAGAAGATCTAATATAAAATGCCCCAGATGTCTTGGAAAAAGATTTGTTGATTGGGATGATATTCGCCGTTTAAACCGACAATTAAAATGGGTTCCTGCACCATGCGCCTATTGCGATGCAACGGGAAGAGTCCCCAAAGAATTGCTTTCTAAAGTCGCTGTCGACTGTATGTACCTCACCATCGATTTGCCAGAATCTGTAATCGAAAAAATAAAAGAAGGCGATCACGAAACTGTTGAAAAAGGAAAGCAACGCGAACTTTTTGTAGATCATCTTATACAATACGCTGAACATCATCACTTCACTCAAAATCTAGATGCAGAAAGTATTGCCAATTTGTACTTAGAGTCCGAAGCCGAAAAAGCTTCTTTTGCTGTAACTAGGCAAGAATTAATAAAATACATTCAAGGCGTAATCGAATTAAAGAAAACGGTATTACAATAGCATTTGCAAATCGACTACTAAAATTCTTCAGCCATCTACAAAAACAGGTAAAAACACCTATAGCCACCATTTTATTTAGTGGTAATATTGTAGTGAATAATTTTTGTTTCTAAAAAGTTTTCTTGTTGAGAACTTCTTAATTTTTTGTCACTTTTTTTTGGAACAGAAAGTGGAATTTCAAGTCGCTGGTACCGATTGGAAATTTCACTTTTTTTTATGGTCTGACCGCTTTTTTTTAACGCAAAGCACGCTAAGGTATTTCTGTTTGGAGCGCGAGCGATATCTAGATATTAAGTTCGCAAAGCTTTGTCGATAATGAACTTTTACATTTTTTCTAACCGCTAAGAACGCTAAGTTTTCTCTCGCAGATTTAGCAGATCTAACAGATTTTATTTTATCTGCTTAATCTGCAAAATCTGCGAGAAACCATTTTACCACAAAGCTTTGCGAACTTTTGTATTTTCTCTAACCGCTAAGCACGCAAAGAATTACGCAAAGTTCGCAAAGTTTTTCTCTCGCAGATTTAGCAGATCTAACAGATTTTATTTTTATCTGCTTAATCTGCAAAATCTGCGGGAAACTATTTTATCACAAAGCTTTGCGAACTTTTTCAGCTTGATCAAGCCTCGCATAAAAAATTCTTAGCGAACTTTGCGTGCTTAGCGGTTAAAAAAACTTTTCTAAAATCAAATTTCAAAGAGTATTTTTGCTTCTCATAAAAGCCACGAAATAAAAGTCCAAATGACTAGAGAACATTATATTCCGTTTAACAAAGAATTTTTACTGGAACAGCAAATTGCTGCTTTTGCTGAGAATCCTAAAAAGGTTACTGATTTTAAGAAGCTGTTCGAAATTATCGAACACTATTATCATTACGAATCTTTTAATCTTAATCGAAATCTAAAACAGCATTACGCGCTCTACGATCCAGATTTAAGCGAAAAAGAACGCGAGCAGTTTATCAATAAAAGCGATTTTCCTGTTTTTAAGGAAACTTTGCTGAAAGTTTTAGAACGTGGCAATTATTACAGAATCAACCAAGAAGCTTTAAACGAAGCCTTCCATGAATCTGATTTGGTCGGACTGCATCTTTCTATCGATTTTAATGCTTTTAAAGATTACGAACTTTACGCGCGCGGGCATCATAAAGCAAAAGAAAAAGTCAAAAAATACTTTTTCTGGACCAAAGAAGTCGAGATTGAATATTACGACCGAGTTCTGATTTACCTGAATTACAGCGAAGCCGATTATTTTAAGCAGAAGAAAGTCAAATTAGGAAAAATGCCAATCGATCCAGGTTCTATCGCTTTGAAAATTTTTAAGCGCGTTCCTAAAAACGATCTCGAAACGGTTTTTCCAAATGCCATTCCGAGAATGTCTTTAAAAGACAAATTATTGCTTTGGGTTCCCGGTGTTTTTGGTGGACTTTCGTTATTAAGTGCCAAAGTGATTCCGGCTTTGATTAATATGTATGAAGCGTATCAAACTGGCGAAACCATCGATTTATTAAACAGTAAAACTTCCTTAAATCAAGGTTTAATTGCGTTGGGAATCTTAGGAGCGTACTGCTTTCGCCAGTACAATAATTTCATAAACAAAAAAATTCGCTATTCTAAAACGCTTTCAGACAGTTTGTATTTTAAGAATGTCGGAAACAACAGTGGTGCGTTTTATTCTCTTCTAAATTCTTCTGAAGAAGAAGCTTTAAAAGAAACCATTCTGGCTTATACTTTTTTACACGAAAGTGAAAAATCTTTAACCGCCGACGAGCTAGACCATCAAATAGAATCTTGGTTTAAAACAAAATTAAATACCGATTTGGATTTTGATGTAAACGATGCTTTATTAAAACTAAAAAGCATTGGATTAGGAACAGAAACTGATGGAAAATGGAATGTTGTCCCGCTTGATGACGCACTTGTTGCCATTGACGAATTATGGGACAACGTTTTTCAGTACAGTCAGAAAGCCAATTCTTTAAAATATTAAATAATGTATACTTACAAATGTTCTTGCTGCGGAGAAGTTTTTGACCAAATACCATTGTGCTTTGGCAGTCAATTTCCTGCTTATTATTTTACCATTCCCCCAGAAGAAAGAGAACAAAGAATTGAATACGGCGGAAGTTGGTGTTATATCGATGAAGAACATTTTTTTCATCGTGGCAGATTAACGATTCCGATTATAGATTACCACGAAGATTTGGTTTTTAATGTATGGACTACCATAAGCGAAGATAATTTCTGTCTGCGAATGGATTTATGGGAAGATCCAAACCGAGTAAATCAGGAACCTTATTTTGGCTGGATGCAGACCAATGTTCCCACTTATGGCGAAACTTTGTCATTAAAATCAATGGCAATTGAACAAGGCTTGGATTTAATTCCTGAAATAAAAATGATTGAGGAAAATCACCCGCTAACAATAGATCAGGAAAACGGAATTACACTCGAAAAAGCGATTTCTATTGTTGATGAAATAATGAAAATACAGCACGGTAAAACCTAAAAGAAATTTTATTAGATTTACGCAACTAACCTTAAAACCACAAAAAATGAGAACATTAGACCAATGGTTTGCAGAATATGCCGTAAGTCATCAGAACCCCAAAAACAAAGCGATACATTATATTTGTGTTCCTGCAATTTACTTTTCGATCGTTGGTTTACTTATGAGTATTCCGAGTGCGATAATTTCAAATACACTTCAATTAAACGCTCCTATAATTGAAAACTGGGCTTTTCTCGTTTTGCTTTTTGTTCTTATTTTCTACATACGTTTATCCATTTCGATGGCTATTAAAATTGCTATTTTTTCTATTCTCTGTTTAATTGTCAATTATTACATCTCGCAATTTGTTCCGTTATGGGTTTTCTCGCTTGGCGTTTTTGCGTTGGCTTGGATCGGACAATTTTACGGTCATAATATTGAAGGTAAAAAGCCTTCTTTCTTAAAAGATCTTCAGTTTTTATTAATTGGCCCAGCTTGGGTTGTTGAGAATTTGTTTTCGAAGAAATAAATGGTTTCATTCCAAAAATATTTTGCCCAGTCTTGACGAACAATTAAAATAAGGATTCTCTTATTTTTTAAAATAAAAATGTATTTTTGATTTACCAAAACTAAATTTATGATACAGTTAATCTGGGGAATACTAAACGTTACATTGTTTTTAGGGCTCTTTGTTTTTTCTGCAAAAAAAGCAGCAGAAATTCGTCAAAAAGTGGGCTTACCTGTTGCAATTCTTTTTTCTTTTTTTGCTTTATCTTTTGTTACGAGACCGAACAATGAAGAAAAAGATAAAAAATTTGAATTTGAAAACAGAGAGACAAAAACGCAGTCTTCAAATCGTGACACGTTTATTTCAGACATTATTCTTGAAGATGATGTGTGCAGCAAATTTAAATTGAACGCAATTACTGATGGCGAAAATGTGCGTTCAGCATTAATTAGAAGAACTGGTTTTCTTAGTGGAACAGAATGGTCGACATTATACATCGATATCAATAAAACAGAAAAGAAAGGTGTTTTTCAGTATCATGTTGGAGGAACTAAAAGATGGAGCATTCTTGGAATTGATCTATATCAAGAATATAAAGAATTTGAAGGAATGAAAGAATTTAAACGAACTTCGTTTTAACTTTCTTTAAAGTCAGCAGTATAAAATAAGGACAAACGAAGATTTTTATCTTTTTTGTCCTTTATTATTTTAAAAACATTTTGAAGCAGCTTATAAATTTAATCTATAAATGAGAAAATCCATTATTACAATTACGGCTCTAGTTTTACTTTCTTCGTGCAAACAAACGGAGAATAAAAGTCTTGCCGACAAAACAGAAGTAAAGAAAGACAGTACTAAAGTTCAAAATTCTGTACAAACAGCATCATCAGATTCTGACTTGCTTCAATTATTTACTAAAAGGAAAAATGAAGTGGTGCTTCAATTAAAATCATTGCCTAATAAAGAAGCTGCCAACGCTTTATATGAAAAATATTTTGAACAAAACGGCAATTTATTACAGCAAATAGCTGGAAAAGAAACTGGAATATTAGAGAAATTTTATAATGAAGACGAAGCCGACAAAAAAGCAGTAGAGCTTTTAGGGGAAAACCTTTCTAAACATCAATTGCGCTATTGGGAAATTGGAGAAGGATATGTTGAAATTGAGCCCCTACCCGATTTCTATTACAAGATTTTTAAAGATTATGTGACAGACGATTATAAGGACTATTTGCAATTAAAGAGTGAAGAAAACAAAACGCTCTATTCTGCAGATGCGGGACTTGCTATATCTTTTAAAGATTTGGGCGACAGAATAATTTCTTGGGAAAATTTTATGGCTAAATATCCGAATTCGAAATTAAATCCATCTGTAAAAGAAGAATACAAAAATTATCAAATGGATTATCTAATAGGTCAGGATAATACGCCAACTAGAGAACGAGCAACAGAAGAAAGCTACATTTATCCAGAGAACATTCAGGAGTTTAACCGTTTTCTAAAAAAACATCCGAAAAGTGCTACTGCTCCTTTGGTTCATTTGTTTATGGAAAACTTTAAGAACGAGAATATTATTGATGTTTTAAGAGCAGAACAGGATAAAGTGTAAATAACTAAATCGAAATTTTTAATTAACTATTAATACTAAAATCATGGAAAATAAAAAACCGATTACATTTGTTTTTTGGATTATCGCAATCATTTTGGGCGTAGTCTTATTTAAGCAATTTGATTTTCAAAGTTTAAAATTTGAAAATCCTGCATTGGCAGTTATCTATATTGTGGTGTTTGTATTTTCAGTTTATTACATCATTAGAAATTCTAAAAAGTAGATAAAATAAGATTCGAATTTCGTCACATTGAAGTTATAAAAACAACTACTAAATCCTTTATGATATGAGAAAAATAATTGTTTTATCGATGTTGTCATTAGATGGAGTAATGCAAGCTCCTGGAGGACCTGAAGAAGACCGATCTCAAGGTTTCAAATTTGGAGGATGGACTGTGCCGTATGGTGATGAAACCTATGATAAGGCTGTACAGAAAGAATTGCAGCCCGCAGATTATCTTTTGGGAAGAAAAACATTTGAAATTTGGGAAAATTACTGGCCTGACCATGCCGAATTTTGGCCGAGTATTAATGATGGAAACAAATATGTTCTTTCTAAAACCCGAGAAAAATCAGATTGGAAAAATTCTATTTTTATCGAAAGCCTAGATGAAATAAAGAAGCTTAAAAATTCTGAAGGCAAAGACATTCACGTTTGGGGAAGCAGCCAACTTATTCATCTTTTATTAAAAAATGATTTGGTTGACGAACTTCGATTAAAAATTCATCCTCTATTGCTAGGAAAAGGAAAAAAGCTTTTTGATGATAATGCAAATCCGTCATCTTTTATTTTGACAGATAGTACCATTACTTCAACCGGAGTAATTTTAGCCAATTACATACGAGATGGAGAAGTTAAGACTGGAAATGCTATTGTTTGATTTAAGTCTGTTTGGTGATTTATGAAATAAAATTCTATTGTTGAAAATAAAAACTTTGACGTCAGACATATATACCACATTTGACGTTACTATTCTCATGCTCTCAAAGATTTACACCAATTAATCTAAGGCAAAAGCCAAAATTTATCATAAAAAATAATCCAAAAAAATTATAGAATGGAATTGAATTTTAAAGATTTTCCTAAACTAATTACTGAAAGATTACTATTAAGAAATATTGAAAACACTGATGTTGTTTTAATTCATAAATTACATTCTGATGCCATGGTAAATGCTTTTGTTGGAAGAGAGAATTCATCAAACTTAAAAAAAGCAGAAGAATACATCATTAAAATACAAAATTTAGTAGCGAAAAATGAATGCATTTATTGGGTTATAACGGAAAAAGGAAATAACGATCTAATTGGTTCAATTTGTTTATGGAATTTTGATATTGAAAATGAAATTGTAGAAATAGGATATGAAATGTTGAGTGAATTTCAAGGTAAAGGCATAATGACCGAAGCAATCAAAAAAATTATTGAATATACCTTTGAAAAAATAAAAGCAAAAATAATAACTGCTTTTCCGTCTTCTGACAATGTTAATTCCGTATCAATATTAAAAAAATTGAACTTTGAATTGGAGAATGAAAAGTATAATAATAAGCATGAGAACATCAAAAATCTGGTAACTTATACTTTGAGGAATAATCAAACAGAAAACAGAAATAAATGATTACTATAAATCAAAACGATATAGAAAATTCTAAAAAAAGAAATATAATACTTACCATTTTACTCTCAATATTTCTAATAGCCGATTTCTATACTTTGAAAACAATTTTAGATTCAAACCCGAATAATGATTTAATCGATCTTAGCGAAAAATTAAATTATTTTTATGTCATCTTTACAATACTAGATTTGTTGTTTACATTTTTTCTTTTTAAATGGAAAAAATGGGCTTTTTGGGGAACTTTCACAATTAGTATTTTAACCTTTCTGCTTAATTTATATGTTGGGGTAGAAATAATTACATCTCTTTTTGGATTAGCAGGAGTAATACTTTTATATGCTTTACTTCAATTAAGATCTAAAAATGTTTCAGGTTGGAAAAATCTAGAATAAAAACTACCTACTCATAACAGCTAAAAAAAAGCCTGAGAATCTACATTCTCAGGCTCTTAAAATATATAGTGACCTTGACGGTACAGAATTCGAACCAATTAGCGGAAGATTTAAAGATTTTGAATGAAACTCATCTTTAATTTATCTGTTGTGCTGTGAGTAGGTTCATGGCTTGTATGTCATTATACCAAGACATTTTCATCATTGAACTAGCCCTGTTAAGTATGCCTACGTTTGACTAATATCATATACTTTTTAGATTCATTAAAAATATCTAATAGCCATTAATATTGAGTGATTTTGTTTTCATGTGCCGGCTCTAAACTAATTTGATGTTATATTCTAATGAACTTAATTTGATGTTCGAACAGGTCTAAAATCAATTCATTTTCAGATAATTCGTATTTAATATTACTTGGAAAAGTATCGTTTTGCCAGATCAAAATTTGATTCTTTGATAATTCAAACCTTCCCATTTTTATTGAAAAATAACCATCACCCCCACTTAAGTAATTTACGGGGATTTCTACATGACAATTTCTTTTGTTATCAATTTGCAAATCCAAAGTAAATTTTAGATGACCTTTTATTTCAATAGCGTCAATCCAATTGCTAAAATTTGAATTGTAGTTTAAACCACTATATTTATTCTCTGAAATCCAATTTCCATTTAATAATAACATAGTATCGTAAATACTTTTTGAAATTTTATTCAATTCGTTTAACACCATTCTTTTGTCAGAGCTAATTTCAATTAGTTTATCAATAAAAGCTTTGGTTTTAGAAATTTCTAAAAGTTTACTCCATTCTGGATTCTGAATTTCGAAGAGTGAAATTCGCTTCTGGTATATAATTTCATTTTTACCAACTTCACTGACAACCAGAAAATTTAATTCTTCCGTCAGGTCAATACCAAGTACATATTGATGCCAATATTCCATTGGTATGAGTTCCGCACCCCTTCCTATTTCTATATATTTACTTTGCTCTGTCATTTTTTTTTTAGAAATTCAAATATATAAATTGTAGCAATCTGTCAAGTTTTTTTTAGAAAACTCTTTTACATTTAATTTTTATTGAAAAATAAAGTCAATTTACACGACAAGTCAATCTTGTAAAAGCTAATATGATAAAGTGAACTTAATAACTTTGTTTTCAATATGCAAATAAAAAGTTACTCCAGAATTTTAGAGACTTGACGGAGTTCGAACCAAAATTTGCCGTAAACACTGATGTTGTAAAAATTATAAAAATTAGATAATAATTTTTGAATCAAAAAAAGCCTGCAAAATATACACTTTGCAGGCTTTTAGTTTTTATAGTGACCCCGGAGGGGTTCGAACCCCCAACCCTCAGAGCCGAAATCTGATATTCTATCCAGTTGAACTACGAGGTCAGTTTATATTTTAGATTTTATGATTTTAGAGTTCAGATTTAATCTAAAATCTGAACTCTAAAATCTAAAATTATTTAAGACAACAGTTTTTTAACGATTGTCGAAATGGTTTTCCCTTCAGCAGTTCCGCCTAATTGAGCAGATGCTAATCCCATTACTTTACCCATTGAAGCAATTCCAGAAGCTCCTGTTTCAGCAATGATTTTTGCGATTACAGCTTCTACTTCTTCTTCGCTTAATTGAGCTGGTAAAAACTTCTCGATTACAGCAACTTGAGCCAATTCTGGTTCAGCTAAATCTGGACGGTTTTGCTCTGTAAAGATTCTTGCGCTTTCTTTACGAGTTTTAACCAATCTCTGAAGTAATTTAATCTCTTCTTCTTCAGATAAATCTTCTTTAGATCCTGAAGCAGTTGAAGCCAATAATAATTCTGATTTCACAGCTCTTAATGCTTCTAAAGCTACAGTATCTTTTGCTTTCATGGCGTTTTTAATTTCGTCCATGATTTGTGTTTGTAAACTCATGTTTATGTTTTATTTAAAATAAGCCAAAGCCCATTAATTGATATGTTATTTTGAAATTTGTTCTCGACTTGTTTATCCTGAGCGAAGCCGAAGGGCTCGAACTGACAAAAGAATTAACTTAAAAAGTTTAGTAAATAAGTCAAATTTTGAAATTCTGTGCGAAGATAAAAAAAATAACCCGAAAATTAAATCCAATTTTCGGGTTACCCAATATTATGATTCTAAAATTAATCTACGTTGTCGTGCAAAAATGAATTGTTTGAACGTAATTGCAAATCGTTATTACTGTCTGTTCCAACAGAAATTCTAGAATTTGTATTGTTAGATTGCGAATTAGACAAATCTATTCCTAATCTTTTATAAGCAGGTTCTTTTTCTAACTCGTCAATTCTAGAAACATTATTATGGAATTTATAGTTAAATTCTTTTAGTTTCTTTCTTCTTTCTTCAGCTCTTAAACGCAATGTTTCTTCGATAGTCAATTCTAAAGGAGAAACTTCAGAAGTTGTAGAGAAATCTGGCTGGCTAGCAAAATCAACTCTTGGCTTCAATGTGATGTTTAATTCCTCTGGAATAGTTTCTTCAACTACTTTTTCAACTGGTTTAGAAGCCAATAAATCATTTTCAACTTCCATATATTCTTCTAGAGAATATTTGATGATGCCGTTGTCTGAAACTTCAGTTACTGGCACAAATTGTACTGGATCGTTTACTTTAATTTCGCGAGTTTCATTGGTCAATTCAAACAACACTCTATTATCTTCAACAACTGGCTCTCTTTTTACAGGCTCTTGTTTGAACAAAGGAAGATCAAAAGAGAAAGTTGTTTGTTCTTCTCTTTCAAAAACTCTTTGCTGCTGAACTGGCGGCTGCTGTATTTGCTGAATTGGTGTTTCAGGAGCTGAAATTGTAAAATCGATATCTGTAATTGGCGAAACAATTTCGAAAGTTACATCTAAGTTTTTGATAAACTCAGACATTACCACTAACTCTTCCTGATTGATAGCTGGAGCAACAGCTTGTACCGGAGTTTGAGTTATAGCTTGAGTTGGTGTCGGTGTAAATGTTTCATCTTCATCTACCAATTCGAAAACAACTTTATCTTCTACTTTTGCAGTAGGAGTATCCGTTGTTAAATCAAAAGATGTAAGTGGTCTGTTAGTTAAATTATGAACACTTCTTTGCTCATCTTCTAACGTATGAATGATTTTCTTTGGTTCTGTATTTACAATTTCGTTTTGCTGTTCTACATCAAAACCTGTAGCAATAATAGTTACAGCAATAGCTTCACCAAGAGTTTCGTCTTCACCAACTCCCATAATGATATTGGCATTGTAACCAGCTTCTGCTTGAATATGATCGTTGATTTCTCCAATTTCGTCAAGAGTAATCTCGTGAGCTCCAGAAACGATAAGCAACAATACGTTTTTGGCACCCGTAATTTTATTGTCGTTTAACAACGGAGAATCTAAAGCAGAAACAATCGCTTCTTTTGCTCTGTTTTCACCTTCTGCTACAGACGATCCCATGATCGCAGTTCCACTGTTTGACAAAACAGTTTTTGCATCACGTAAATCGATATTTTGAGTATAGTGGTGCGTAATTACTTCAGCAATACCTCTAGAGGCTGTTGCCAAAACTTCATCCGCTTTAGAGAATCCTGCTTTAAAACCAAGATTTCCGTATACTTCTCTTAATTTATTGTTGTTGATTACAATTAAAGAATCGACTTGCTTACGCAATTTCTCGATTCCAAGAATTGCCTGTTCCTGACGCACTTTCCCTTCAAATTGAAACGGAATAGTCACGATACCAACAGTTAATATTTCTCTTTCTTTAGCCAATTGAGCAATTACCGGAGCTGCACCAGTTCCAGTTCCTCCACCCATACCAGCTGTAATAAATACCATCTTAGTATTTCTATCCAACATTTTTTCAATATCTGAAATACTTTCGATAGCCGACTGCTGTCCAACGTCTGGGTTTGCTCCCGCTCCTAATCCTTCTGTTAAATTAACTCCTAACTGAATCTTATTAGGTACTGAACTATTTTGAAGCGCTTGCGAATCGGTATTACAAACGATAAAATCTACGCCTTTAATACCTTGTTTGAACATGTGGTTAATTGCGTTACTTCCGCCTCCACCTACACCTATTACTTTGATTACATTTGATTGATTTTTTGGTAAATCAAATGAAATACTTCCAAATTCTGAGTTGCTCATCATCTTTTTGGTTTTTTGAAATTCTTATTAAGTACATTTTTTACTTCATGACTTGGGGCCAGAAAGTAATCCTTCTCTTTTTATTCTAATTTATTCTGCGTTGTCTAAAAATTCTTTGATTTTGTCGACATATCGATCAAAAAATGATCTTCTTATTTTTGTTTCTGTAGATTCGTTAGATACCTTTTGGCTTACCGCTTCTCGAGTATCTTCAATAGTTTCTACTTTCTCAACGTAGTTTTCTTCAACTTCGTATCGCTGCACTGGCGGAGCCGTTCTATAAACCACTTTTGGCTGTTCCTGAACCAATTCCATTCTAACAGCACTTTGCGAACTGTTTTCGATACTGTTCATTACTAATCCTACTGCAGTTGCAAATAACGGACTAGAGATTTCTTCACTAGAGTTACCTGCCAAATGCTCGTTTGGATAACCAATTCTAGTATCCATTCCTGTAATATATTCGACCAATTGTTTAATGTGCTGCAGCTGTGCGCCACCACCTGTTAAAACAATTCCTGCGATTAGTTTTTTACGAGGATCTTCGTGTCCGTATGCTTTGATTTCTGCAAAAACCTGCTCTACAATTTCCACTACTCTTGCATGGATAATTTTAGATAAGTTTTTAAGCGAAATTTCTTTTGGTTCTCTTCCTCTTAAACCTGGAATCGAAACAATCTCGTTATCTTTATTTTCTCCTGGCCAAGCCGATCCGAATTTTACTTTTAAAAGTTCAGCCTGTTTTTCGATAATCGAACAGCCTTCTTTAATATCGTCTGTAATTACATTTCCTCCAAACGGAATTACGGCAGTATGGCGAATGATACCATCTTTGAAAATAGCCAAATCTGTTGTTCCGCCTCCAATATCGATAAGCGCAACACCAGCTTCTTTTTCTTCCTGACTTAAAACAGCATCTGCAGAAGCTAATGGTTCTAACGTTAATCCAGACAATTCAATTCCTGAACTCTGAATACATCTTCCCACGTTTCTGATTGAAGACGCTTGCCCTACCACAACGTGAAAACTAGACTCCAATCTTCCACCATACATACCAATTGGTTCTTTGATTTCAGATTGCCCGTCGATTTTAAATTCTTGTGGCAAAACGTGAATAATTTCTTCTCCTGGAAGCATAGCCAGTTTATTAACCTGATCGATTAAAAGCTGAATATCTTTTTCGCCGATTACTTCTTCCGGATTATTTCTGCTGATGTAATCTGTATGCTGAATACTTCTGATGTGCTGTCCGGCAATACCCACAACCACATCTTTAATTTTATATCCAGAATTATTTTCTGCTTCGATTATAGCCTGCTGTATAGACTGAATCGTCTGCGTAATGTTGTTTACTACTCCTCTGGCAACACCCAAACTTTTGGATTTACCAATGCCCAAAATCTCCAACTTACCATATTCATTTTTTTTGCCGATCATGGCAACGATTTTGGTTGTTCCAATATCTAGACCTACTGCAATGTTATCTTTTTCCATTTTCTATTATTTAGTGCAAACTACTTGTTCCGTAAACCTAAGGTCAATTTTTTTGTATTTGTATAACGAACTATCTAAAACTGCTTTTTGAAAAAACGCTTTATAGTTTCTAAATTTCTTATCAACATTCATCGTTCTTCCAAAATCTATGAAGTAATCATAGTTACGATTAAACATTTTTAAGCTTCCATTCGGCATAATCTCTATAGCAATGATGTTTTTTTTCAAAAACGCATCGTCATAAATTGTGCGAAATAAAGCTGCTAAATCTTCGTTATTTTTTTCATTTATTGCCCCTGAAACAAGAGGAACTCGCGCAGTGAAATTGTCTGATAAAGGCATTTTATCCCCCTCATAGTCAATATAAAAAGAAGCGCCGCCGTCATAAACTCTTGCTATGGGCGTCTTCTGTTTTACTACTGCTTTTAGAACTCCATCGATACTTACAAAAACATTTGACTTCTCAATCATGTCTTGCGTATCAAGGGTTTTCTCTATCTTATTCAAATCTAGTTCATCTTTTCTAATACTGGAAGCGTCTCTTTTATTTTCTATCAACAATTTATTAACCGTTTCTGGCTTCACAAAAAGCGTATTTTCTCCTACAAAAACGACCATAGATTTTTTCAGTTTTCGATCTCCATTTCGATGTTGAGCGAAAGAATATAGAAACAAAACCAGTCCGAAAATAAGTACTAATCTAATATTTGCCCAATTAAATACTTTCATTTAAAATCTTTTTAATTGACGGAACCATCTCTCCCAGATCACCAGCTCCAATTGTTACAATAATAGGTGCATCACTGGCTTTAATTGCCCCTAATAAATCTTCTTTTGCAACAATTTTTTTGTTCGCATTAGTCATTTTACCCAAAAGCCACTCAGAAGTCACACCTTCCATCGGAAGCTCTCTTGCTGGGTAAATATCCATCAAAAACACTTCATCAAACTGCGATAAGCTTTCAGCAAATCCGTCAACAAAATCTCTTGTTCTGCTAAACAAATGCGGTTGGAAAATCGCCAAAACTTTACGTCCTGGATACAATTCTCTAACTGCTTGATGAACAGCATTTATTTCTGTTGGATGATGTGCATAATCATCAATATATACTAATTTTTCAGTCTTAATCTGATACGAAAAACGTCTTCTTATTCCGCTGAATGAAGCAATGGCTTTTGCAATAGAATCGGTTGGGGTGCCATAGGTTTTAGCCATTGCAATAGCCATCAATCCATTCATTAAATTGTGCTTTCCAGGCAATCCAAAACGCAGATCTTTTATAATTTCTGATGGCGTCTGCACATCAAAAACATAAGCCCCATCTTCGATTCGAACATTATACGCCTTATATACAGCATCTTCATTTATAGCACATTGAACACCATCTAAAGGCAATTCTTTGGTTATAAAGAGATTATTTTTATCTTCTACTTTTGAAGCAAATTCTCTAAATGAATCTTGAATTGCATCGCTAGTTCCATAGATATCCAAATGATCTGCATCCATAGAAGTTACACAAGCAATATCTGGACGCAAATGCAAAAATGATCTGTCAAATTCATCTGCTTCTACAACCGTTACCGTTTTACCGCTTCCGATAAGATTTGAATTGTAATTTTCTACAATTCCGCCAATAAAAGCCGTAACGTCTGCACCACTTTGGAACAGAATATGCCCCAAAATACTTGACGTTGTGGTTTTTCCGTGTGTTCCTGCAACTGCAAAACAGAAAGTATCTTTACTTATAATTCCAAGAACTTCAGCACGTTTTTTAACCTCATAATGTCTTTCGATAAAATAATTCCATTCTGAATGTGTCTTAGGAACCGCTGGCGTGTAAATCACCAATGTATTCTCCACATAATAATCAGTTGGAATTAAACTGATATTATCTTCAAAATGAATATCGATACCACTTTCAATCAATTCATTAGTTAGCATCGAAGGTGTTTTATCGTAGCCTGAAACTTGTTTTCCAATAAACTTGAAATAACGAGCTAAGGCACTCATTCCGATACCACCGATACCAATAAAATAAACGTTTTGTATTTGATTTAAATTCATTTTTAAATGTTGTTTTTCAGATCTTTACCAATTCTTTATTTTAGTAAAAAACTAGCTATTAAACCTTTATGTTTTTTCGCTACCAAAAGACCTAAATTGCCTAAAATAGCGTTCAAATTTATTTTTGATGTTGTATAATTTTCCTTAAAAATTATATTATAACAACTTTTTTATCTGCTCTACAATTTGCTTTGTAGCATCTGGACGAGCTAGTTTTTTTATATTATCGCTTAATTGTTTCTGTTTTCCAGAATCTTTCAGCAGCGCTTCAAAAACAATGCTAAACTGACTATCAAGCTCAGATTCTTTCAACAAAATCGCGCCTTTTTCATCAACAATTGCTTGCGCATTTTTAGTCTGGTGATCCTCAGCTACATTAGGCGACGGAATAAAAATCACTGGTTTTCCAACAATGCACAATTCTGACACTGAAGAAGCTCCTGCCCGTGAAATTATGATATCTGCAGCTGCGTAAACAAAATCCATTCTTTCAATAAAATCGACCACTTTTACATTTGGCTGATTGTATTTTTTATAGTCTTCAAAATATAATTTCCCGCATTGCCAGATTACCTGTACGTCTTGAGAAAGAAAATTTTGCAGTTCTTTTTCTACTAGCTGATTGATTCTTCTCGCTCCCAAACTTCCTCCAAGAACCAATAATGTTTTTTTATTCGGATCTAAACCGTAGAATGCAATTGCTTCTTCACGTTTACTTTCAATGTCAATTAAATCCTGACGCACTGGATTTCCCGTTAAAACGATTTTCTCTTTTGGAAAAAAGCGCTCTAAATTTTGATACGCCACACAAATTGCATTTGCTTTTTTGCTCAACAATTTGTTTGTAATTCCAGGATAAGAATTCTGCTCTTGAACCACTGTTGGAATTCCTGCAGAACCAGCCGCTTGCAACAAAGGTCCGCTAGCAAAACCTCCCGTTCCGATTACTGCATTTGGCTTAAACTTTTTAATTATTCTTTTTGATTCCAATAAACTGCTTGCCAGTTTAAGAGGAAACATCATATTCTGTAAAGTCAGTTTTCGCTGTAAACCTGCAATCCAAAGACCTTTTATTTCATAACCTGCTTGTGGCACTTTCTGCATTTCCATTTTATCTTTGGCGCCTACAAAAAGAAATTCCGCATCAGGAAATTGTAATTTTAATTCGTTTGCAATTGCAATCGCAGGATAGATATGCCCTCCTGTTCCTCCTCCGCTAAGTATGAATTTATACTTTGTCATCTCTTTCAAAAATTACAACGTTTTAAAATTTATTCTCTTTTTAATTATTTGTTTAAAACCGCATTCATTGGGTTTCTTGAATTATCTTCTATCGAATAAGCTGGCTCTTCATCATATATCTCTTGAGGAATCACATCATCTTCTGCCAATTCTTTATCAATCAATCGCTGTAAAGCTTCTTTTCGCTTTTCTTTTTCTAATTTTTCTTCAGCGATTTCATCCTCTTTTTTAGTCACGCTAATGATAATTCCAAGTCCAAGGCAAGTCATCCAGATGGAACTTCCTCCACTACTTATCAATGGAAGCGTTTGTCCTGTAACGGGCAATAACTCTACTGCAACCGCCATATTAATCATTGCTTGGAATATCATCGGAAACCCGACCCCGACGACGACTAATTTCCCGAATAAAGTAGGCGCTTTATGAGAAGCAACTACAAATCGGAATAGAAGCAATAAATACAAAACTACTATCGCTACGCCACCAACCAAACCATATTCTTCTACAATAATGGCATAAATAAAATCGGAAGAAGATTGCGGTAAAAAGTTCTTCTGCACACTTTTTCCTGGACCCAATCCGCCTAATTTTCCTGAGGCAATGGCAATTTTTGCTTTTTCAATCTGATAATCATCTTCATCTGGTTTATCTGTCGTAAAGTTCATAATACGACTTTCCCAAGTTGAAACCCTGCTGAAAAATCTTGAATCTGGAAAAGCTTTTGCTACCAAAAGGAAAAATGCCAGCATAGCAATTCCTGAACCCACAATAAACGCAAGATATTTTAATGGATATTTTCCAATAAATGTTAGCATTAAAACCATTGAAAAAATCAACGCTGTAGTCGAAAAGTTCGCTGGTAATATCAAGGCCAATGTTATAAATACTGGAACCCAAAGCTGAATTAATGAAGTCTGAAAAGGCTCATTTTCTTCTTTAGTTTTGGATAAATAACGCGCCACATAAATAAACAAAACAATGGATGCCAATGTCGAAGTTTGGAATGTGATTCCGATAAAAGGAACCTGAATCCAACGGCTCGCATTTGCTCCCGCAATTACAGTTCCTTTTAAAAGTGTATAGACCAATAAAATCCAAACCACTGGAAGTGCAATTTTAGAAATCGCTCTAAAATAATGATATGGCACTCGATGTACCCAATAAATGATTAGAAAACCAATACAGATATGGGCCAAATGTTTTACCAAATACCCTAAAGTATTCCCCGTACCATGCCCGATATAAGCCAAATTACTACTCGCACTAAAAACAGGCATAAACGAAAACAAAGCCAATAAAGCCACGAATGACCATATTACTCTATCTCCTTTTAATTTGTTTACTAGTTCTTTCATATTTTAGATTTCTGATTTTAGATTTTAGATTATTTTAAACCTTCGGTTTTGATTTTTTTATTTATTGATTCTGTTATTTACTGTCTTTAGACTGCTTACAAAAATTGCTGTTAATTCGTTTGCTTCTTTCAAAGCGATTTCCAATTCTTCTTTGGCAAGCCACATTTTTTCTTTTATAATTTCAATCCAGAATAAAGTTTCGTCAGCTTCTTCCAAAACTATATTCATTTTAGCAACAAATTCTTTATCACTTCTCGCTCTGCATACTGCCCGATAATTTGCTCCGACTGATGTTCCGCTTCTTACTATTTGACTTGTAATTGATCTGATTACATTTGTATTCGGCAGCTTTTCAGCTAAATCAATTATCATCAAAGAAAACTTCTTAGTTCTCATCTTCATTTCATTCGTCGTCATACCCAAAAGAACTTATTTTGAGTTCAAAGCTTAGAAATAATCTAAAATCTGAACTCTAAAATCTAAAATTATAAATTATGCACCGCTTGTTTGAATTGTTTTCCTCTGTCTTCGTAGTTTTCGAATAAATCGAAACTTGCGCAAGCTGGAGACAATAAAACAGCATCACCTTTTTCTGTTAATCTTTGAGCAGTTTTTACTGCATCGTTCATATTATTCACTTCAACCATAATATCCACAACGTTTCCGAAAGCATCAATAATTTTACGGTTATCAACACCAAGACAAATAATTGCTTTTACTTTTTCGCGAACTAATGACATCAATTCGTTGTAATCATTTCCTTTGTCTACACCTCCTACAATCCAAACGGTTGGAACATTCATACTGTCTAAAGCAAAGAAAGTAGCGTTTACATTTGTTGCTTTCGAATCGTTGATATATTGAACGTTTTGTATTTTTAATACTTTTTCTAAACGGTGCTCAACACCTTGGAAATTAGATAAACTTTCGCGGATTGTTGCATTTCTAATTTGCATCAATTTCGCAACAGAGCTTGCTGCCATTGCATTTTTCATATTATGTTTTCCTTCTAACGCAATGTGTTCTGTATCCATTGTAAACTCTTCTTGGTTGATCTTTATTTCCATTTTGTTGTTATTTATAGAAGCCCCTTCATCAAATTTTTTCGTCAATGAAAAAGGAATTAATTTCGCTTTTGTTTTGTTCTTTTTTAACCATTCTGTACTTGCTTCATCATCTGCATCGTAAATGAGATAGTCACTTTCAGTCTGGTTCATTGTTATTCGGAACTTCGAATTGATATAATTTTCATATTTATATTCATATCGATCTAAATGGTCCGGACTTATATTGGTTATAATTGCAATATCTGGCCTGTAATTTATAATTCCGTCCAATTGAAAACTGCTCAACTCCAAAACGTAGGCATCATACTTATTTTCTGCTACCTGCCAGGCGAAACTCTTTCCGATATTCCCTCCCAATCCGACATTCAACCCTGCATATTTCAGCAAATGATGTGTCAGCATTGTGGTAGTAGTTTTACCGTTGCTTCCCGTAATCCCAATCGTCATTGCATCTGTATAAGGAATCGCAAATTCAATTTCCGAAATCACTTTTACTCCCGCCGCAATCAACTTTTTTACTATCGGAGACTTTTCTGGAATTCCTGGGCTCTTCATTACCACATCTGCATTCAGAATCAAATCTTCTGTATGCTGTTCTTCTTCCCAAGCAATTTTATTAATGATAAGAACTTCTTTGTAACTCTCTTTTATTTTTCCGAAATCAGAAACAAAAACTTCATATCCTTGTTTCTTTCCGAGGATCGCAGTTCCTACACCGCTTTCTCCTCCTCCTAAAACTACTAACCTCATACTTTACACAATTAAAAATTGAGAATTAAAAATTAAAAATCTAACATTAGACCTTAATTGACTTTCCCTTTTAAGGTTATTATAATTTTCGCCAATATTTTACAGATTTCTTCTGCTTCAATATGTATACTTTCAAATTCACTTACAGAAATATAATCTGTAGCTTTTAATAATTTCAACCAATAAATAGTTTCTCTTGCTTGTTTATAAGAAATCTCAAGCTTAAATAAGAACTCTTTATCTGATCGCCCTCCAATTGATTCTTCGATATTTGCTCCAATTGAAGTTCCAGATCTCAAAACCTGTTTACTCAACACAAACTCCTTTTTATTCTCAGATAAATATTTGTATAAATTCACAATTCTAACTGCAAATTGAAATGATTTATCCTGAATAATATTCTCCTTCATTCTTAAAAATTTTTAATTTTTAATTTCTAATTTTTAATTGAGCTCTATCTTAATTTTAAGGTTATGATTGATAAAATCGCTAACATTACGGCAACAATCCAGAAACGGGTTACGATTTTACTTTCGTGATATCCCTTTTTCTGATAATGATGATGCAAAGGCGACATCAGGAAAATCCTTCGGCCTTCGCCAAAACGCTTCTTCGTATATTTAAAATAAGTTACCTGAATAATTACTGAAGCACTTTCTGCTAAGAAAATTCCGCAGAACAAAACAATTAATATTTCTTTACGAACTGCAATTGCCAATACTGCGATAATTCCACCAATAGTCAAACTTCCAGTATCTCCCATAAAAACCGATGCGGGATAAGAATTGTACCAAAGAAATCCGATAAGCGCTCCAACAAAAGCAGAAATAAAGACCGTCATTTCTCCCGAATTTGGGATATACATAATATTCAGATAGTTCGAAAAAATGATATTACCAGAAACGAACGTAAATATTCCGAGCGCGAGGACGGATATCGCAGAGGTTCCGGCTGCGAGACCATCAATTCCGTCTGTTAGATTCGCTCCATTTGACACTGCTGTAATAATGAAAATTACAACTGGAATAAATATTAACCACGCCCATTTCTCATATCCATCGCCCATAAAAGACAATACTTCAGCATAATCAAATTCGTTGTTTTTTACGAAAGGAATTGTTGTTGCCGTAGATTTTTCTTCAACACCTGCGGGCATAATCACTGTTGAATTTGTAGCGGTCTTAAAAATATCTGCACGACCAGTATCAGTTCTTACTGTAACTGCAGGATTAAAATAAAGCACTGCACCAACGATGATTCCAAGACCAACTTGACCAATAACTTTAAAAATTCCTTTTAAACCTTGCTTATCTTTTTTGAATATTTTGATATAATCGTCAACAAAACCAATTGTTCCCATCCATAAGGTCGTTACAATCAGCAAAACAATGTAGATGTTGTGCAGTCTAGCAAATAATAAAACAGGCAAAAGAGTCGCAAAAATGATGATAAGCCCACCCATTGTTGGCGTACCCGCTTTCTCGTTCTGACCCGCAAGACCTAGCTCACGCACTGTTTCTCCAACTTGCTGACGGCGTAAAAAGTTAATTACTCTTTTACCATAGATAGTAGACAAAAGCAACGAAAGCATAAATGCCAAAGCTGACCTAAATGTGATGTACTGGAAAACTCCTGTTCCAGGAATGTCCAATGTTTTATCAAAATATTCGAATAAGTAGTACAGCATATTTTTCTGTTTTTTTTTAAATTCCAAATTTTAAATTCCAAATTCCAATGTGAGTTGGATTTTAAATTTTGGAATTTCCTTTTTATTATTTATTCAGTTGCTCTAAAATCTCTTTTACGGTTTCCATATCATCAAAATGATGGCGAACACCATTTACTTCCTGATACGTTTCGTGTCCTTTTCCTGCAATTAGGATGATATCGTTAGGCTGAGCCAGCTGACAAGCTGTTTTAATTGCCTGTTTTCTATCTGTAATTCGCAACATTTTTTTATAATTCTGAGGCCCAACTCCTTGCTCCATTTCGTCCAAAATAACTTCTGGATCTTCGTTTCTTGGATTATCTGAAGTCAAAACTGCTTTATCACTTAAATCTGAAGCTATCTTTGCCATTATCGGACGTTTTGTTTTATCGCGATTTCCTCCACAGCCCACAACAGTAATTAACTGTTCATTTTTGGTGCGAATGTCATTTATCGTTTTCAAAACATTTTCCAATGCATCTGGCGTGTGTGCATAATCTACTACTGCGGTAATCTTTTCGTTGGACACAATATATTGAAAACGACCCGAAACACTTTCTAAATCAGACAGTAAACGCAACGCTTCAAGACTATCAATTCCGAGCTCTACTGCCGTTCCATAAATCGCTAAAACATTGTATGCGTTGAAAGTACCAATGAGTTTTACCCAAACTTCATTGTCATTTACTTTTAACAATAAACCAGACAATTGGCTTTCTAAAATCTGCGCTCTATAATCAGCGTATGATTTTAAAGCGTAAGTCAACTTTTTAGCAACTGTATTTTGAAGCATAACAGCTCCATTCTTATCGTCAATATTTGTTAAAACAAAAGCTGATTTTGGAAGTGAATCAAAAAATGATTTTTTCACATCTCTGTATTCAGCAAATGTTGGATGGTAATCTAAATGATCGTGAGAAAGATTCGTAAAAATTCCGCCTACAAAATGCAAAGCCTCTGTACGTTTCTGGTGAATACCATGAGAACTTACTTCCATAAAACAATGTGTAACTCCAGCTTCGACCATTTCATTTAAATAATGATTAATTGTCAAAGAATCTGGCGTTGTATGCGTTGCAGGATATTCTGTTTCGTCAACTACGATTTTTACAGTTGATAATAAACCAACTTTAAAACCTGCTTTTTGAAAAAGCTGAAATAACAAAGAAGCAATTGTAGTTTTACCATTTGTACCTGTTACACCAACTAATTTTAGTTTTGAAGACGGATCTTCAAAATAATTAGCTGCCATAAAAGCTAAAGCCGTATTGGTGTCTTTTACCTGAATATAAGTTAGATCAGTTGCAGTATTTGCCGGAAGCGTATCACAAATTATCGCTTTTGCTCCAAGCTGAACTGCTTTTTCGATATAATCATGCCCATCTGAAAGCGAACCGCGAATTGCTACAAAAACATCATTTGCTTCTACTTTACGTGAATCAAATTCAATTTTCTGAATAGCAACATCTGTCGAACCTTTTACAGACTCAATAGCTACTTTATATAATATGTCTTTTAATACTTTCACGATAATTCTAATACAATTGTTGTGTTTCTGCTAATACTGGTTCCAGCCTGAATCGATTGATTTTTGACTTTCCCCATTCCATTTACTTTTACTTTCAAACCTAAATTTTCGAGTAAAGCAATTGCGTCCATCCCGGGCATTCCTTTTAAATTCGGAATCTGATTGATTTTTTTATTTGCTTCTGCAGTGTATTTATCATAACTAGCATCCTGCTTCGGAATTCTAGTATCTAATTTTTTTATTTTATTTGTCGAAGGCGCATCTGTAAAAATCTTTTGCGCAATTCTTTTAAAAACTGGTCCTGCAACGTCTGCTCCGTAATAATTATTCTTAGATGTATTTGGCTTATGAACCACTACAATACAAGAATATTTGGGGTGATCTGCTGGAAAATATCCTGCAAAAGAAGAAGCATAATACATCCCTTCTCTTCCTGCTTTACCATAATTAACCATCGCTGTTCCTGTTTTTCCCGCCATCGAGAAATCTTTCGAATACAACTTAGAAGCCGTTCCTTTTTTTACCACGTTTGCTAAAACTGCTTTTACTTTTTTAAGCGTTTCAGGCGAACAAACTCTTGGATTTATAACTTCTGTATCAAACTTCTTTATGGTCTTATTCCACTCTTTAATCTCCGAAACAAATTGCGGCCTTACCATTACACCATTATTCGCGATTGAATTATAAAAAGCTAAAGTCTGCATTGGCGTAACCGAAACCGAATATCCAAAAGCCATCCACGGAAGCGAAATTCCTGACCAGATTTTATCTCCTGGATGCGGAACAATCGGTCTACCTTCTCCTTTAAAATGCAATCCCAACGGTTTATCCAAACCAATTCTTCTGATATGATTTACAAACTTTGACGGATTACTTTTGTAATTATCATAAACCGCCTGAACCATTACTGTGTTTGACGAAAGTTCGAATCCGCGTGCTAGTGAAACTTTTCCGTAACCACCATGATGCGAATCACGCACCGATCTTCCATAATATTTAACTACACCATTATGGCTATCGTAAACGGTACTTGTATCGGCTACTTTATCTTCTAAAATCGCAACTAAATCAACTAATTTAAAAGTCGAACCCGGTTCGTGAGATTCCGCAATTGCGTAATTAGTAGTTTCATAATACGATCCATCCTCTGCTCTTCCTAAATTTGAAATTGCTTTTACATGCCCCGTTTCTGTTTCCATTACTACCACACAACCGTGATCTGCCTCATAATCTTCTAGCTGCTTCAATAAAGCATGATGAGCGATATCTTGAATGAAAACATCTATAGTGGAAATCACATCGTAACCGTCAATTGGATCTACTTCGTTAACATCACGAATAGGTTTCCACTGGCCTTTTGCTATTTTTTGCTTTAAAATTTTACCGTCTTTTCCGTTCAAGTAACTTTTAAAAGCCCATTCAATTCCTTTTCCTACTTCTATTCCAGTTGCAGGATCAATACGGTCGTAACCAATTGTTCTTTCTGCAATTTTTCCGATTGGGTGTTTTCTAACCGTTTCCTGTTCTACAATAATTCCGCCTTTGAAAGCGCCTAAATTGAATAATGGAAAACCTTTAATTTTCACATATTCAGTATAACTTAAATTACGGGCAATCAAATAATAACGATTTTTATTCTCACGCGCTTTTCGCAATTCTTTCTGAAAATAACCGCTTGGTTTATCTAAAACAGTATCAAGAGAATCTGACAATTGTTTTACATATTTCTCAAACGTTTCTGTTTTTGGCGCTTTTGCATCAAAACGAATTTCATAATTCGGGATCGATGTTGCCAATAAACTTCCGTCAGCAGAATAAATATTTCCTTTGTTGGCAGGAATTACAAAGTTTCTTACTGTACGCTGTTTAGCCAGTTTTCTGTAATAATCTCCATCAACCCACTGAATATTGGTTAATTTAACGACAATAGCAATTGCCATCACAAAGATGAAAACTGCTACGAGGTAAATTCTGTAGGATATATGTTTATCGTCTACTGCCATATTCTTTTAAAGAAACTTTTTTCTTCTTCTTTTTTAACTTCTATTTTTACTGGAGGAACTGTCGACGGAAAAATTTGTTTTTCTAACATTTTATCCGAAATAGTTGACTCCATTTTTAATTTCATCAATTCTGAACGTCGATCTACAAATTCCGATCTCAATTCTTTTACTTCATTATTTAATTTTGCAATTTCAAAAACCTTCTGCTCGTATCGCTGTGTATTGGCAATCATCAAAATAGCCAGTAGAATTATAAAAACAATGAATCTCCAGTTTTTTACTGCATCTTCATGAATCAGAAATCTTGCTTTTAATATGCTAAATACTCCACCTTTCATTTTCTACCTATATATATTATATCTTTTCAGCAATTCTTAATTTGGCACTTCTAGCTCTATTATTAATTTTAATTTCTTCGTCGTCTGGAACAATCAGTTTTCCGATAGTTTTAAATGGGACTGAAAAGTTTCCGTAAAAATCTCTTTCTGGCTCTCCTTCAAACATTCCATTTTTAATGAATCTTTTTACCAATCGATCTTCTAAGGAATGATACGAGATTACCGAAAACCTTCCGCCTGGTTTTAAAATTTCTAAAGACTGCTCAATAAATTCTTTTAGAACGTCCATTTCCTGATTTACCTCGATCCTGATTGCCTGATAAATCTGAGCCAGAATTTTGTTTCGAACTTTCTCTGGTAAATACTTTTTCAGAACTTCTTTTAATTCGTCTGTAGTTTTGATCGGATAATCTTTTCTCGCTTCCACAATTGTTCTTGCCAAAACTGGTGCGTTCTTCAACTCCCCATAATCAAAAAAAACACGACGCAAATCCTGTTCTTCATATTCGTTAACCACCCGATAAGCATTTAAATCATTTTTTTGACTCATCCGCATATCTAACTCGGCATCAAATCTTGTTGAGAAACCTCTTTCTGGAACATCAAACTGATGTGATGAAACTCCTAAATCAGCTAAAATCCCGTCAACTTGTTTTACTCCGTGAAAACGTAGAAATCTTTTTATGAATCTAAAGTTTTCATTAATCAAGGTAAACCTTTCGTCTGGCAATGCATTGGCAAGCGCATCTTCGTCTTGGTCAAATGCAAACAGCCTTCCGTTTGGCCCTAATCTTCTTAAAATCTCTTTTGAATGACCACCGCCTCCAAACGTAACATCTACATACACTCCGTCTGGTTTAATATCTAAACCATCAACTGTTGGATGAAGCAAAACCGGATTATGATATTCCATCTTCGTCGTCATTAATATTTCCCATTACTTCTTCGGCTAAATCTGCAAAATCCATATCTTCGCCACTTATTGATTTTTCGTATAAATCTTTATCCCAAATCTCCACAATATTAACCGCAGATGAAAAAACCACATCTTTAGAAATACTTGCAAACGTTACCAAATCTTTTGGAACAAGCAATCTCCCCAATGCATCAACCTCAACCACTTTAACACCAGCAGTAAACCTTCTAATGAAATCGTTGTTCTTTTTTACAAAGCGATTAAGCTTGTTGATTTTTTTCATCATCGCATCCCACTCTACCATCGGATACAACTCTAAACACGGCTGAAAAACAGAACGCTTCAAAACGAATCCGTCTTGAAGAGAAGCCGTCAATTGCTTTTTTAAAGGTGCAGGCATCATTAGCCTTCCTTTAGCATCGACTTTACATTCATATGTTCCAACAATTGTGTTCAAAAAAACTAGTTAACATGTTATACAGCAAAAATATAAAAAATTTTACCACATTTTACCACTTTATACCACTTTGTTAATAAGTTTAACCACTTTGCTACCACTTTCTATAATTCCCATTCAATCAATACCTTAACTATTAATTAACAGATTTTTAATTCTGTTATTCATTCGAAAAAATAATGGGCTAATTTTCTTAAAAAATTGATTATTATGCACTTTTCTTAACATTTGAAGATTTTAGCAAAAACACGTTTAATTACTGATTTTTAATGTTTTACATATTCTACTCAAATTATCTAGTTAAAAAATGGCGTCAAAAATTCATTTTTGTGTAATTAACCCTATATTTGTCGAAATTGAAATTGGCATTAGATTAGATGGACAAACACTATAAAAAAGAAGGCAAATACAGCTATTTTGAAGCTGGAGAAGGAACTCCGATCGTTATTCTGCATGGTTTAATGGGAGGTCTAAGTAACTTTGATGGTGTAGCACAATATTTCCCAACAAAAGGATATAAAGTTGTTATCCCAGATTTGCCAATATACACCCAAAGCATTTTAAAAACGAACGTAAAAAGTTTTGCGAAATACGTAAAAGATTTTATCACTTTTAAAGGGTTTGACAAAGTTATTCTTCTAGGAAATTCTCTAGGAGGACATATTGCTTTATATCACACAAAACTGTATCCTGAAAAAGTTGCAGGCCTTGTAATTACTGGAAGTTCTGGTCTTTACGAAAGCGCAATGGGAGACAGTTACCCAAGAAGAGGAGATTATGAATACATTAAAAAGAAAGCTGAAGATGTATTTTATGACCCAAAAATTGCAACCCCAGAATTGATTGATGAAGTGTACGCTACTGCTAACGACCGCATCAAATTAATTAAAACCCTAACTATTGCAAAGAGCGCAATTCGTCATAATATGGCTAAAGATTTGCCAAAAATGACTGTTGACACTTGTATTATTTGGGGTAAAAATGATTCTGTAACACCTCCAAATGTGGCAGAAGAATTTCATAAATTATTGCCGAATTCTGATTTGTACTGGATTGACAAATGCGGACACGCAGCAATGATGGAACACCCTCAGGAATTTAACGAAGTTCTTGAAAAATGGCTTACTGAAAAGAAATTATAGCCATCAAAAATTATTTTTTTAGGAGGTTTTAAAACGCGAAGGAATATGAAAATTAATACCGCCGAATTTATTGTCAGCAATTCTGACGCATCAAAATGTCCGAAGGACTTTTTGCCAGAATATGCTTTTATTGGAAGATCAAACGTAGGTAAGTCATCGTTGATTAACATGCTTACCAATAATAAAAACTTAGCAAAAACTTCTGGAAAACCGGGAAAAACACAGTTAATTAATCATTTTAAGATTAATAACAACTGGTTTTTGGTCGATTTACCTGGTTACGGTTATGCTAAAGTTTCAAAGAAAACAAAATCTGTTTTTCAGCAATTTATTACCGATTATTTTGAAACAAGAGAACAATTGGTTTGCGCTTTTGTTTTGATTGATATTCGCCACGAAGCGCAAAATATAGACATCGAGTTTATGTCTTATATGGGCGAAAGCGAAATTCCGTTCTGCATAATTTTCACAAAAGCAGATAAAATCAGCAAAGGAAAAATAGATTCGCATATTGCGGCTTACAAAAAACAAATGTTTGCCAACAATTGGGCCGAAATGCCACAGTATTTTGTAACCTCATCTACAGAATCAATTGGAAAAGAAGAATTGCTTTCTTATATTGACGAAGTAAATCAGGAAGTTTTTAAAAACAACTCAGAATTTTAAAATTAAAATATACGATATTGAAAATCCCAAATTCCAATTTTAAAATGGAGTTTGGGATTTTTTATGCTTTAACAATTGATAAATCAGAATCCGAAGGATTCAAATGTTTATAGCAAAAATATTTCCTGATGCGGTACGACCCCCGATGGGGTCAAATTAAAACCGTAAATCTTTTTTCTAGAATATAAAAACTCCAATCATACCGATTAGAATTTTTTATTTTACAGAAAAATCTTAAGGAATATATTTTTATGTTATATTTGGCGCAAACCAAAAACAATCAATGAACAATTTTAAATCCATTCGTTTTATTCTTTACATTTCCTTTCTGTTCCTTTTCTTCTCTTGTCAGTCTTCCCATTATATGTTAATGACCGGACAACGCACCGGAGTTGATTTCTCTTCTGGAAGATGGCTGCTAAATGAATTAGACTGCCCCAAAAACTCCAAACAAAAATTAACCGACGAGACTTTAAAATTCTTTAGAAAAAAGTTAGGAGATCGAGTATTTTATATACAGGATGTTAATGGATTACTTGTTCCAAGAAAAATCAACTTAAATCCGAATAGTGTAAAGCTGAAAGAACTAAAAGAAGGCACTGGTTTTGACTTTTTCATTAATATTTCAACACATAAAAGCAAAAGTGATTTAGGCTCTATCGAACTTTATGAAGACGACTATTCTTCAGGGAAAAATGAAGCCTCGGTCATTTTAGAGATTTATGATTTGAATTTACAGCAGATCATTTATTCGCAAAATGTTGTCGGCATAACCAATAAAGCAAATAAACAGTCAATGTGGGAAACCGAAAAATCGGATAAACTTTTAGATAATGTAACGTTGTACAAAAATTCGAACGCTTTAATGATTGGTGCTTTAAAACGTATTCTTAAAGATCTAGAAAAAAGATCTGTGAATTAAAATAATTCAAATTCCAAAATTTAAATTCCAAATTCCAATATCAAATGGAGTTTGGAATTTTTGTTTTATCGAAACTTCTTATTTAAAATTTTCCATTCTCTAAATATCAAAAACTGATATAGGATATAAAATAAAGAGTTAAAAAACCAAAAGTCCAGTAAAAATGGTTCTGTAAAAATAACGGAATCGGAATTACCACTTAAAAAAATAGTCGAACTGCTGACTAAATAGATAATCAATCCGTTAGAGAAATACATGTAATTGGATTTAACGTTCTCAAAATTTTGTGTCAAGTAAATTAAAGCATATAAAACCAATAAAGCCGAAGTTACGCCAATTTCAAATAAGTTAAATTGCCAATAAAGTTCCGGCGTTCTAGAATACTGAATTGCTAACAGAATCAAAACCAATATCAGTAAAAAAAGAATTGCTTTCTTTAAAATAGCATTTGAAAATAAGCCTCGAAAAAAGATGCTTAAAATAATAAATTGAAAAATGAAGTAATAATGCGAAAGAAAAAAATTAGAGCCTGGAGCATAAAACCCAATAATGTTACAAAGCAATTCATTGACAAACAAACCAATCAAATATACTATTAGTATATAATAATGTGCGTTTTTGTTTTTTCGCGTCTTGCAAAATAAAATACTGTTTACCAGTAAAAAAAAACAATCCGATAAGACTTACTAGAAAAGGAAACAGCATATAATTGGATTTGCTCAGACAATTTACAAAATAAAAAATCCCAAACCCAATATTAATTGGAATTTGGAATTTTTGTATTGAAATTTAAGCCTATGTTTATTTCGTAAGTTCTAGTTTTTCTGCGAAGTAATCACAAAAATCTTTCATGGTATCAGACATTTTTTCGTCGTCTGTCGCACGTTTGAAAGTATCTGACATTGCCACTAAAGTCTGGTGAAAGAAAATCTTCATTTCGTCTACCGGCATATCTTTGGTCCACAAATCAATACGCATCGTTTCTTTTGCTTTACTGTCCCAAATTGACAACATTATTGCTTTTGCCTCTTCGGCTTGAACTCCACCATCTTGTGCACTCCATGTCAGTTTTTCTGGAACGCGGTTTTCGTCCAATTCTATATTAAATCTAATCTCTGAGTTTATATTTGCCATTATTTCTTAGGTTTATATTTTGATTTTTCGAAGATTTCTTTTGGCTGTAACTTAAATAATTCGGCCAAAGAAACATCACTATTATTTTTCATGTAAGAACGTACCATTTGCCAGCCAATCCAAGCTCCCACTCGCCCTGGAGAATCGTTATCTATTTCTAAAAAGAATTTGGAAAAAGGTGCCGGAGCTATAAATCGCGCATTCAATTTCGGATCATCACTGTAGAGCATTTCATTTTCTATAAAATAACGCCACATGTATGCTTCGTTTTCTTGACACCATTTTATCTGCTCAGGCGTATATCCCATTTTTTCAGCATCTGTATATTCAGGAAGCAGTAAATCTTTTGCATAAAGCTGTTTCCCTTCAAAAATCATTTGAGACACTAAACTCTTGTCTATAGAATTCTGAATATTTCGATAAGAAAAACTAGAAACCACATCGGGCATAATTTGTCTTTCTTCAAAATTCTCTTTCAAATAATTTGGAAATTCATAAAACTTATGCTCTTTTCCTAAATACAATTCCAAAGCAACCACAACAAGACTGTCAGCATAAATCGATTTTGCATTATAGTCCATTTCTCCAATAACGGTAATTACCTTCGGGATTTTAGTTTTAGGAAAATAATACTTTATATGCTGAAAAAGTTCATTAAACTCTTTGCGAACAGGCTCGAAATTACTATATTTTTTCTGAACTTCTTCATAAACTTCTCTCCAGATCGGATCATTCATTTTCTGAATCCAGACATTATCGTCGTTACCAGGAAAGAAAAAAGGATATTGTTTTTTTACTTTTGCCAGATCTTGCGGTTTAGTTTCAAAAAACACTTTATCAAATCGTTCTACTTTAATATCAACAGGGATTTCTTCTACTTCTTTTTCAACCTTACTCTTTTGATTACAAGACAAAAAAAACAGGCATAGAACCACTGCAAAGCGATAAATTTTCATTTTATTTTAATTAGATTTGTGTTATCAGAATTTTAAGCAGTTGCATACTCAAAATAATTCTGCAAATATACATCCCTGCATCTTAAAACTTAAACTATTATGGCTAAAAAAAGCACAATTCAGACAGAAAAAGTAAATACGCACATTGTAGAGTGGTTAAAAAATTACGCTACTAATGCAAAAGTAAACGGTTTTGTAATTGGAATCTCAGGAGGTGTAGATTCTGCAGTAACTTCAACTTTATGCGCACAAACAGGACTGAAAGTTTTATGTGTAGAAATGCCAATTCATCAGGCAGAAAGCCAAGTTTCTAGAGGAAGAGAACATATTGAGCAACTTAAAAAACGTTTCCCAAATGTTTCTGATGTTAAGACTGATCTGACAGAGACTTTTGAATCTTTTAAAAGTGCCGTACCTTCAACTGAAGATGCAGCAAAAGTAAATTTAGCTTTGGCTAATACTCGTGCCCGCATTAGAATGACTTCTTTATATTATTTAGCAGGAATTCATGGTTTGCTTGTTGCCGGAACTGGAAATAAAGTAGAAGATTTTGGTGTAGGTTTTTACACTAAATATGGAGACGGCGGAGTCGATTTAAGTCCAATTGCTGATTTAATGAAATCTGATGTATATGCTTTAGGAGAATTTTTACAGATTCCGCAGTCAATTTTAACAGCTGCCCCTACAGATGGATTATTTGGAGACAATCGTACCGATGAAGACCAATTAGGGGCAAGTTATGACGAACTAGAATGGGCCATGTTAGCCGCGGAGTCAGGAAAGACGGCATCTGACTTCGAAGGGAGAGAAAAATCTGTCTTTGAAATTTATAAACGATTAAACACCAGCAACAAGCATAAAATGGATCCAATTCCGGTTTGTTTGATCCCAAAAACGTTAAAATAATACATTTTAACATTCTCTGCGAGTTATTACAGAATTTATTTATTAATTTTACCGTTCCAAAAACATGAACAATTCTAAAAAAGGTAAAAATTATGATTAAAGTATGTCTAGCAGACAATCATCCTGTGACGCACTTTGGCGTTAAGTCTTATTTCAAAGACCACGATCAAATTTCAATTGTTGCCAACGTAGGCAATTTTTCAATGGTTAGAGATATCCTTCAAACGAAGGAAATCGATATTCTAATCTTAGATTTAGAGTTAGAAGGACTTTCAAGTATCTTTGAGATTAAATCTATCTTGAAAAATTTCCCAAAAACAAAAATTGTTATTTTCAGTGATCTTGCTGAGCAAATGTATGCTCCAAATGCAATTAAGGCAGGAGTTTCTGGGTATGTGCACAAAACAGAAAAACTTGAAACATTAGGTCATTCTATTATTAAAGTACACGAAGGAAAAATTATCATCAACGAAACAGTACGTAAAAACATGGCACTTATTGCTAAACAAAGCAAAAGTGAGCGTCTGTACAGAAAACTTTCTAACCGTGAGATCGAGGTTTTACGTTATTTAAGTGATGGTAAGAAAAACAACGAAATCTCTAAAATCTTAAATCTGAACGAAAAAACGATCAGTACTTACAAACTAAGATTATTGACTAAATTGAATGTTACTAATTTAGTTGACTTAGTAAACAAAGCTAAGACTTTAGAAATTATTTAATCACAAGTCGAAAATCTTAACCTTTTAAGAGAATCGAAAAAAATTATAAAACTCTATCTAATTTGATAAATCAAAATAGATAGAGTTTTTTCTTTTTAACTATGATAAGGAACAACTACTCGTCCTAATTTTTTTGAAAAGTTATTCAGTAATTTAGAATAATCGATCACCATACCCAAAACTTCTGAATTGTCTTCCTGCGGATTTGTTAAAAGCGAATTCTTTAATTCTGCAATAATTCCAGACACCAAATACCATCTCATAGCAAATATGGTCTCAGAAACATTCTGCTCGATCGTTTCGCTTTTCTGTTTTGGAAAAATATTCTGCCCTTCCCAATTGTGAATGGTTAATCTTTCGTCTTCCATTAAAATATTGGTTACTTCCTGAGCAAAATCGGGCTCTAGATGCATTAAATATTTATCAAGACTAAAAGTTTCATTCTGATTATAGAAATCAATAATGTTATTGTAAATATTTTGAAACAAGGTATTCGACAATTCTATTTCATCTTCCTGCAGACTTAAATATATTTTTTGAAATACTTTATATTCTCTTCTTTCCGAAACTTCTTTTACATTTCCTTCTTCATCGGCTTTCAAGTAAACATCTTCAAAACTTTCTACCACACTTCCGTACAATAGTAAAATTTCAATGACTTTCTTTTCAAAATTGTATAAAATATCTACTTTTTGAGCCTGTTCTTGCGTATAATATCCTGGATCGCCTGGATAATCATCTGGCGGTCCTGTTCTTGGATCTTCTGGATCTCCTCCTGAAAATGTGCCCCCTTGTGGCTGATTTCTAACTACTTCAAAAGGTTTTTGTTCCTGTTTCTGCTTTTTATTCGCGTCAGCGATATCTTTCTGAATTAGCTGCGCCAAAGTACTCGTTAGAACCTGCTCCGAAATATCCATAATTCGAGCACATTCCTGAATGTATACCTCACGCTGAATACGATCTGGAATTTTAGAAATACTCGTAACCATATCGCGAATCAGATCGGCTTTTTTTATCGGATCGTTTTTGGCTTCATCCATTAAGATCGAAGCTTTAAACTGTATAAAATCTTTACTGTTGTTTTCTAGATAAGCAACTAACTCGTCGTGTGAATTGGCACGGGCAAAACTGTCTGGATCTTCTCCCTGAGGGAAAGAACATACACGAACGTTCATTCCTTCTTCTAGAATCAAATCGATTCCTCGAATTGCTGCTCGCAAACCTGCCGCATCTCCATCAAAAAGCACCGTAATATTTCGCGTCAGACGATTAATCAGACGAATTTGATCTGGCGTTAAAGCGGTTCCAGAAGAAGCTACGACATTTTCAATTCCAGCCTGATTAAACTGAATTACATCGGTATAACCTTCTACCAAATAACAATTGTTTTGTTTGGCAATGGATTGCTTAGCGTGATAAATTCCGTAAAGAACTTTACTTTTATGGTAAATATCACTTTCTGGCGAATTCAGGTATTTTGCCGCTTTTTTATCATTGGTTAAAATTCGTCCTCCAAAACCTAAAACACGTCCCGACATACTTTGAATCGGGAACATTACGCGTCCTTTAAATCGGTCAAATGGACGATCTTCTCTCGGAATTGTTAAACCGGTACTTTCTAGAAATTCTAATTTATAGCCTTTCCCTAAAGCTTCTTTTGTCAAAGCATCCCAGGTTTCTGGAGAATATCCTAAATTAAACTTTTTAATGGTTTCGTTAGTAAAACCTCTTTCTTTAAAATACGATAAACCAATGGCTTTTCCTTCTTCAGAATTCAATAAGACATCATGAAAATATTTAGAAGCAAACTCCGAAACCAGATACATACTTTCACGAAGATCTGTATTTGCTTTTTCCGCTTCCGTTTGTTCGGTTTCTTCGATTTCGATATTATATTTTTTTGCTAAATATCGAATAGCTTCGGGATAGGTAAACTGCGAATGTTCCATTAAAAACTTAACAGAATTTCCTCCTTTTCCTGTACTAAAGTCTTTCCAAATTCCTTTTGCGGGCGATACCATGAACGAAGGCGAACGCTCATCTGAAAACGGACTCAATCCTTTAAAGTTACTTCCTGCGCGTTTCAAATTCACAAAATCGCCGATAACCTCCTCTACTCGAGCAGTTTCAAAAACAGAATCTATGGTGCTTTGTGAAATCAAAATTTAAATTATTTTTTTAAGTGGATAGCTAGCAAAAATACGTAAATCTTAGTGGAATTTTAAATGATTTTCAAACAAAAAAAGCACCTCCAAATAGAGATGCTCTTTACTAACTAAACTTAATTTTCTTAATTGAAATCGAAGCGAATACCCAAAGAAATATTATTCTCATCAACAGTATTATTTTTAAATATTGGATTTAAATCATATTTCAAATACAAGCTTATTTCTTTGTAGCCCACATAAGAACTTAGTCCATAAATAAAATTATTGACATTATAATCGCCTTTTGTTTTTTGTGTTGTTTTATAGTCATTGTCTTCAAATTTTAAAATCTGTTTCGATTTTACATTGATTCCAGCATATCCTCCAAACCCCATTCTAAATCCTTTGTGTGTTCTAAAATAGGTTTTCCCGTCATGATTTCCATCTTTCGAAAAATCAAATTCTAAATGTACGGGAGCCACTAAATACACATTTCTAAAACGAGATTCTTTTAAATGTATCGGATTGGTAACTAAATCTGTTTGTTGGCCGTTTACCACAAAACTGCGATTATCTGTCGGACGAAGATTATTATACATTAATGAAAGACCGTATTTGGCATGCAATAAATTATTGTCGTTTAAAATTCTAGAATTAAATGTCAAACCCCATTCGTAAAAATGTGACCCAATAAAGTCGTAATTCGAATCTTGAAGTTTACCGTCTACCATAGTACTATTCAACCCCATTGCAAATACAAATTGAGAAGTTGTTCTTTTAGATTCCCTTTTAATTTTATCATCCCGACCGTCGTATACTTTCATTGCAGGAATTTTTATTTCTGTTTGATTCGCTCTGATGGAGTCATTGTTTCCGCCAATTACTAATATTGTTCCGCCTTTTGCTTTCTCATAATTTAACTTCCCGTCCACTTTTTCCTGAACAAGTTCCTGTAATTTTTCTTGTTCAACGGCAACTCTGTTTTCGATATTACGCGCTCTCTTTTCTGCAAATTCTTTTTTTCTTTTGTCTGCTTCTTCTTTAGAAATAGTTCCTTCAACTAATTGTGTGTTAACATCGTCAACTTCTTTTTTAAGTTCTGCTTTTTCTTCTTTTGTAATTTTCTCGATTGCAATTGCGATCTCTTTTGCTTTGTTCTCAAAAGTTTCTTGTCCGACCATTTTAGTAACAAATAGGAAAACTAAGAGAAATAAATAAATGGTAAAATTTTTCATGATTACTTTTTTGATTGATTTAATTAATTGATTGATGATTATACTTATTTTTTAACGTTTCGATTTTCTACCGCAACTTTAACCGTGTGATAACTTCTATTTATTTTGGTAATCAGTTTTTCTCTAAAAGAAAGCTCCAATTCCCCATCTACCTGATCCAATAGATCGTTAGAATTGATTTTTACTTTAGATTTTGATTTAGACGCATTTTCTGCCAGAATTTTATTTTCTGCCGTTTCTAATAGTTGATCTACGTTTTCATTTTTTGAAGTTTCTGCAATTAAAGCTTGATTGGTCGTTGATTGTTTTTCTTGATTGTTTTTGATGATGATTGAAGACTCCGCTATTTGATTTGATTCATTTTGATTGTTTTTATCTGAAATTTGTCCCGAAGCTTCGGAATTATTTTTTTCATTTTTGTTTGCTCTTTCTTCCGAAGTTTTTTCAGCAATTGCTGTTTCCGTTTTCGCTGAATCAATAGTATTTAAAATAGGCTCTGTTACCGATTCTTTTTGAGTTTCAGTTTCGTTTTCTTTTTCCACAACTACCGTTTCTGGCGTTTTAACTGCATTTTTATTCTGATTGAAAAACAGTGTCCCAACCAATAAAAATCCGATGAAGCTGGCCGCGATATACAGCCATTTTCTTTTTGATTTTTTCGAATGAAGTTTAATTGGCTCCTTCTCTTCAGCCACGGTCAGCATCGCATCCAATCGATCCCAGGCTTTGCTGCTTGGTTCAATCTTGCGCTCGTTTAGTTTGTCACGGAAATCCTTTTCAAAATTATTCGGTTCCATTATCTTGTTTTTTTAAAATAGTAATTTGTGTTTGGAGCATTTTTCTAGCGTGCGATAATTGCGATTTTGACGTTCCTTCATTTATTCCTAACATCTTGGCAATTTCATTATGTTTGTACCCTTCTATAGCATATAAATTGAAAACCATTTTATACCCATCCGGCAAAGCATCAATTAAATACTGAATTTGTTCTACAGTAAACTGGCTGTCGATTTCGTTAAAGCTTTCTTCTACAAAAAACTCATCTTCGGCAAATTTTACTTTTTTCTGAACTCGTAAATACGAAATGCATTCGTTAACCATAATTCGGCGAATCCAACCTTCAAAACTGCCTTTGTGCTCGAAGTTTTTTAAATTCGTAAACACTTTCATGAAAGCCGTAATCATTACATCTTCTGCTAGCTGAATGTCTTTTATATATTGAAGGCACACGCTTAACATTTTTGAAGAAAACTTGACATAAATCTGCTGCTGCGCCTGACGGTTGTTTTCGACAGCAAGCTTTATGATTTTAGCTTCTTCTTGATGTAAAGAAATAATTTTCATTAATAAGCGGTTCGGTTTTGGTTTTAGAAACAGACTTCTATTAGCATAGACGATTGTCAATTTGAAATGGTTGCACCAACTGTAAAAAAATTTCAATAAAAAAATTCCAAATCCCAACAAAATAAAAAATAGACAACTGATTTACAACAAAGTAAAACAATTATCTAATTGACAAATTTTCTAATTATCTAATTTAAAGAGACTATTTTTTTCTTTCAATAACGTAGTTCACCATCAAAGTCAAAGCATCTTTGTATTCTGAATCTTCGAAGTTTTGAAGCAAAGAAAGTGCTTCCTGCTGGAATTCGACCATTTTATTTTCGGCGTAAGCCAAACCATTATTGTTTTTTACAAAGGCAATCACTTCTTTTACGCGTTTTTTGTCTTTGTTGTGGTTTTTGATGGAGTTTATCAGCCACTTTTTTTCTTGCGGAGTACAAGTATTTAAAACATGAATTAAAGGCAAAGTCATTTTTTGCTCTTTAATATCTATTCCGGTTGGTTTTCCGATTGCTTCTTCGCTGTAGTCGAATAAATCGTCTTTTATTTGAAAAGCCATTCCGATCAGTTCGCCGAATTTACGCATGTTTTCTACCTGAATATCGTCTTCGATTACGGCTTTCGCGCCAAGCGCACAACAAGCAGCAATAAGTGTTGCAGTTTTTTTACGGATGATTTCGTAATACACATCCTCGGTAATATCCAATCTTCTTGCTTTTTCGATTTGAAGCAATTCTCCTTCGCTCATTTCGCGAACGGCAACAGAAATAATTCTCAATAAATCAAAATCGCCATTATCGATAGAAAGCAACAAACCTTTAGATAATAAATAATCTCCAACCAGAACGGCAATTTTATTTTTCCAAAGCGCATTGATAGAGAAAAATCCGCGGCGGCGATTACTGTCGTCAACCACATCGTCGTGTACTAAAGTTGCGGTATGAATTAATTCGATAACCGAAGCTCCACGGTACGTTCTTTCATTTACCGTACCGCCAGAAACCATTTTTGCAGTAAGAAAAACAAACATCGGACGCATTTGTTTCCCCTTACGGTTTACGATATAATAAGTGATTCTGTTTAGTAAGGCAACCTTAGAGGACATCGACTCATGAAACTTTTTTTCGAAAAGTTCCATCTCGTTAAAAATAGGCTGCTTTATTTGAGACGTGATATTCATTTAGACTCCAAATATACTATTTTAAATAAAAATACGTTGTGTATTTTAGGTTAGGATTTAAATAATTTATGCACTAACCTGAAAAAAAACACCAAAAATAGATCTAACTAATACTGATTTGAATTCATTAACTAAAAGAAGAACAAAAAACTATTTATTTATGAAAACAAAATTTTTATTAATTAGCACTTGTATTACAATGTCTTTTTTTATCAGCTGTAATTCTGATGAAAAAACAAATGACGGAACAGCCGCAGCGATTACCAACGAAGAAATTATAACCAATTCTAAAATCGATGCCTCTGTTGAGGATGTTACTAATATTGCTGAAGACCAATTTAGTTCTCAGCTTAATGTGAATGCAAAACCAAGCGGACCAATAAAAAATTATCTTCCGAGCTGTGCCACAATTACAACCGTTTTAACCAATAATACTTGGACAAAAACAGTAGATTTTGGCGCTGAAGGCTGTACTCTTAACAATGGAAATACAGTAAAAGGAAAAATGGTTGTTTCTTTTTCTAATGATTTTACTTCTTCTACACAAACGATCAGCTACACTTTTGAAGGGTTTTATCATAATGGCAAAAAACTTCAGGGAAGTAAAAGCATCGTAAGAACTATTAAAGAAACTAGCCTATTGGTAACACCACACCCAGTTTCTACAGCTTCTATAGATTTAACCATTACTTTTGATGATGGAAAAGTGTATACTAGAAAAGGAACTTTGATAAAAGAAATGACTTCTGGTTATGACACTTGGTTTGATTGGGAGGATAATGTATTTGTAGTTACCGGAAGCGGTTCTACAACTTTTCCTAACGGAGATACTTTTTCGGCAGAAATTACTACTCCTTTAGAGTTTAATGCAGCCTGCAGAAAATCTTTTGCAGTTAAAGGAATTGTTTCTATAACTAAAAATGGCGCTACAGCAACTATAGATTATGGAAACGGAGAATGCGATACACTTGCAAAAGTAACAAAAGACGGAGTTACAGAAGAAGTAGATTTGAAAAAATAAAGCATCCTTTTTGTCCAAAAAAAGAAGCATTAAGAACGGGAAATTTCTCGTTTTTAATGCTCTTTTTAATACCGATGAAATAATCCTAGCGGATTATATTTTGGAATCCATATTTTTGTTTTGTTACCTACGAGATAATCCTAACGGATTATATCCTGAAACGTTTTTTCTGCTACCGACGAGATAATCCTAGCGGATTATATTTTGGAATAGCTTATTTTTTTTTTGTCAACGGATAATCCTTACGGATTATACTTCTGCTTCTTTATTGGCTAACTGACCGCAAGCGGCGTCGATGTCTTTACCTCGGCTTCTTCGTACCTTTACTACAACTCCAATATTTTCTAACGCTTTTATATAGGCCATAATCGATTCTTCTGAAGCTTGCTGGAATTCGCCGTCATCAATTGGATTGTATTCAATTAAATTGACTTTGCAAGGCACATATTTACAGAATTTTACTAAAGCATCAACCGAAGCTTTGTCATCGTTGATTCCTTTCCAAACTACATATTCGTAAGAAACTTTGCTTTTTGTTTTTCTGTACCAATATTCTAATGCTTCTCTTAAATCTTTTAAAGGAAAGTTTTTGCTGAATGGCATAATACGCGCGCGGGTTTCGTCTATTGCGGAGTGCAGAGAAACTGCCAGCTTAAACTTCACATCATCGTCTGCCATTTTTTTGATCATTTTCGGAATTCCCGAAGTCGAAACCATGATTCGTTTTGGAGACATTCCTAAACCTTCTTCTGAAGTAATCATATCGATGGCTTTAATGACATTATTATAATTCATTAAAGGTTCGCCCATTCCCATGAAAACGATATTCGAAAGCGGATGATTGTAATACAGACGGCTTTCTTTATCAATAGCTAAAACTTGATCATAAATTTCGCCTGGTTCTAGATTTCGCATTCTTTTTAATCTTGCTGTTGCGCAGAAATTACAATCTAAACTGCAACCTACCTGACTAGAAACACAAGCTGTAGTTCTAGTGTCTGTCGGAATTAAAACAGATTCTACGACAAGACCGTCATGAAGGCGTACGGCATTTTTTACTGTTCCGTCACTGCTTTTCTGCATTGTATCAACTTTTATATGATTGATTACAAAGCTATTTTCAAGCATTGATCTAGTAGCTTTTGCGACATTTGTCATGTCATCAAAACTATGTGCTCCTTTACTCCACAACCATTCGTAAACCTGATTTCCGCGAAAAGCTTTATCTCCATTTTCAACAAAAAAATCGCGAAGCTGTTCTTTTGATAAGGCCCGTATGTCTTTTTTCTCCATTTGCATGCTGCAAAGTTAAGCACTTTTGTTATTTTTTTTTGTTTTTTGATGTCATTCTTATTTAAAATTCAAAAAACTGGAAAAAAATTTCTTCAAAATTTCAAACGTTTTATTAAAGCTTAAAGGCTGTAAACACTCGCTTTTTATTTTTTTGTACTAAAATAATATTTTAAGCCACTTTTTTGATCAAATACAGGAGTGGCTCTCTTTTGATTTTTCCCAACTAAAACCAAAGCAAACTTCTGATTTACAACTATTTAAACCTATTTCCTTTTTCAAACAGAACTGCTTTACTATCCTAAAAATCAGCGCTCTTTTTATTATAGGTTTTTAATAAAATTTTAACAATGATTTTTATCATGTGCGATTCTATGCATACATAATACATTTGATACAAGAAAAATATACTAGTCGGTTAGTTTCTTTAGTAAAGAACTTCGAGACTAAAATGAATAACCCAAAATACTACATTCTCATGAAAACTCTCAAATCAATTTTTCTGATCGTTGCAGTTACTTTTTTTACTTTACAACTAAATGCACAAAAAAAATATAGCGTAGACTCAAAATCAACTTTTGAAGTGGCAGGAACTTCTACAGTTCATGATTGGGTTATGAGATCTACTGAAGGAAATGGCACTGCCGTTTTCAATATAAAAGACAACAAGCTAAATGCCATAAACAGCCTTACTGTTATACTGCCAGCAGAAAGCCTAAAAAGCAGCAAAACCAGTATGGACAACGTTGCTTATGAAGCTCTGGACACTAAGAATAATAAAACTATTGAATACCTTTTAAAATCGGCACAAAAACTAAGCGAAACTTCTTGGGAATTTACCGGATCATATACTATTGCTGGTGTGAGTAAAGAATACAAAACACAAGTAAACATAACAGCCAGCAACGGAAATTTTATTTTACAGGGTGCAAATCAAGTCACTTTTGCCGATTTTGAAATGGCTCCTCCAAAAGCGGCTCTTGGTGTTGTTAAAGCTGGAAAGGACTTGACTATTCTTTTTAATATTACGCTAACCGACTACGCAAAAAACGATAATACCCTAGTGATCAATTAGGGATTCACAACAACTTTTATTCTGATTTATTGCTTAACAAACAGGCTTTTTGCCGAGTGTTTGAGGTAAATCGCACCCTTATTTTAGTACTAAAAAAATTAATTATCAACTTAATAAACATGACAAGATGAAAACCAATTCAATAAAATTAATTGCACTTGTAATTGCATTCTTCGGAATGACAACATTCGCAGCAGCGCAGAAATCTTACACTTTGGATAACAAATCTACTTTTTCTGTTGCAGGAACTTCTACACTTCACGACTGGGAAATGAAATCGGCTTCTGGAACTGGAACGGCTTCTTTAAATATTGCTAATGGAAAATTAACCGATATAGAAGCTTTGACAGTCACTCTTTTAGCCGAAAGCATTAAAAGTGAGAAAAAAAGCATGGACAAAGTAGCGTACGAAACTTTAAAAACAGATAAAAACAAAACCATAAAATATGTTCTGAAATCTGCTGAAAAAGTTAATGATAATACTTGGGAACTTACGGGAACTTACACGATTGCTGGAGTCAGCAAAATCTATAAAACTTCTGTAAAAACAACGGTTACAAAAGATGGTCTAAACCTTCAGGGATCTAATAAAATCACTTTTACAGAATTCGGAATGAAGTCTCCGACAGCAATGCTCGGAACCATAAAAACAGGACAAGACTTAACCCTAAAATTTAATTTAACCTTTAATTTATAAGCGTCATGAAGAAGATTTATATACTATTTATTACATTAATAAGTACGCTTGCTGTAAATGCACAAGTTAGTTTTGGAAACATGCAAAACCAAATTTCAAGAGATAAGAACGGTATCAACGTTTTTGACGTTCAAAAAGACGATCGAGAATTTAAAGGTCTTAGTATTGATCTTGGCGGTGCTTTCAACATGGATTTTCAAGCTACAAATTCATTCAACGATCAACCTAACACTGTTACAACTACAACTACTACAGCTACCGGGACTACTGTTAGAACAATTACTGGATACCGTTTAATGAATACTGAAAACAATTTTACGCTTCCTGGAGCTGATATGTATCTTGGCGCTCAATTGTTTGACGGAGTACGAGTAAATTTAGATATTTATTTGGCTTCAAGACACCACAATGATTCTTATGTAAAAGGTGGATACTTACAAATTGACAAGTTAGACTTTATCAAAAAAGATTTCTTGGCTGATGTAATGAAATATGCTACCATTAAAATTGGACAAATGGAAAATAATTTTGGTGATGCTCATTTCAGAGGTTCAGATAATGGTAACACCATCAGAAATGCATTTGTTGGCAACAACATCATGTATTCTTTCACTACAGAAATGGGTATGGAGGTTTACTACAACAGAAACGGATTGGTAAGCATGTTAGGTGTTACAAATGGTAACTTAAATCAAAGTAATGAAGAAGTATTTTATCCCGCTGGTCCGAACGCTAACACGACACATAGTCCTTCAATCTTAGCTAAATTTGGTTATGATAAACAGCTTAATAAAGATTTAAGAGTAAGATTAACGGGTTCATATTACCACAATGCAAATTTGGGTAACGCAAACATATATTCTGCTAATAGATCAGGATTTGGTTATTGGGGTATATTGAATAATAACGCTTATAAAAATACCATTACTAAAACAGATGCGAATGGCACTGTTATTTCTACAACCACTACCGATGTTCCTACTAGTTTCAGTAAAACATCTACCCCAGAGGCAACGTTCAACCCTAATTTCAAAAATTGGGCTACTACCTACATGATTAACCCTTTTGTAAAATACAAAGGACTAGAATTCTTTGGAACAATCGAATTGGCTTCTGGAGGAGACAAAGCAGGAACTGACGACAAACGTACGGCTAATCAATATGCTTCAGAGCTTATTTACAGATTTGGAAAAACAGAACAATTCTATATCGGAGGGAAATACAATACTGTATCTGGAAAACTATCTAATGCTGATGCTCAAAAGGTTACTGTAGATAAATTTGAAGCAAGTGCAGGTTGGTTTATGACTAAAAACATTTTAGCTAAATTAAACTACGTTAATCAAAACTATAAAAATTACGCTCAATTTACAGGAGATCCAGCTACTGGAAATTTAAACAACTTTTACGGAGGTAAATTTGATGGTTTAGTATTCGAAGCTACAATTTCATTCTAAAAAAAATGAAAACAAGATTTTTAATCTTAATTATGGGTTTAGTAGCTTTCTTTTTCTTAGGAAGTGCTAAACCCACTTTTTTCCCAGAAGATACTGCTGTGGTAATAAATAAAATTAAAATAGAAATCACAGGATTATCAACTGTTGGTAAATACAATTGCTCTAACACCTTTACTATAAAAGATACTGTTTTTGTAAATTCAGTTAAAAAGAACACTTTTAATACAGAGATCAAAATGTCAGAATTTGATTGTGGCAATAAGATAATGACCAAAGATTTGCAAGGAACTGTAAAGGCTAAAAAATTTCCGAACAGCACTGTTTCCATTAGCGACATAAAACCTGTCGGAAAAAATTACAAATGCAGATTAAACTTTTTCATTACTGATAAAACACTGAAATACAAAGATTTTATTCTATACAATACCGACGACAAAATTCAAGGAACTCTTAATTTAAAATTCTCTGATATTGAATTGGAAGCTCCCGTAAAGATGGCCGGATTAATTAAAGTCAAAGATGACATTGTGATTAATTTCAGCTTATACAAAAAATAATTTTTTCGCATTAAAATTTAAAACGCTATTACAAAAAAATCCAAAATTTGGCACAAGAATTGTTTTGCTCTTAAAAGAAAAATAATCTTACAAAGAGCTCAATCATTTTAAAATTTGTACTTTTATTTTTCAGCCATTTAACCTTTAAGTTTTATCAACCTAAAAAAAATTAAATTATGAAAAAACAAATTTTGAGTTTAGCTGTAATTGCTTTATTAGCTTTCGCTGTTCAATCATGTGAGAAAAAAGAAAAAACTGCAGAAGATGAATTAACTCTTGGAAACAAAGTTGATTCTCTTACAACAGATATCGAAGAAGTAAAAGACAGTGCTGTAATCAAAGCCGAAAACGCTGCTGCAAAAGCTAAAGATGCTACTGAAAATGCAGCAAACGATGTTAAAGACGCTACTAAAAAAGCCGCAAATGACGTCGAAAATGCAGCTAAGAAAACAGCAAATGATGTAAAAGACGCTACTAAAAAAGGCGCTGAAAAAGTAGAAAATGCCGCTAAAGCTGCTAAAGACGGAACTGTAAAAACAGCTAAAGATGTAAATGAAGCTTTGAAAAAATAAAATTCATCTAATCCTAAACAGAAACCATTCGCAAAACGAATGGTTTTTTTTATGCCCGATACTAAGTGTATAATTTTGTATTTTTGTCGCTAAATTACAAGATACTAAAACATGCATTTTATCTCTCAAGAATTAGAAGATTATATCGAACAGCATTCTGAAAAAGAACCAGAATTGCTGGCGAAACTAAATAAAGAAACCTACCAGAAAATATTATTGCCAAGAATGCTGAGCGGTCATTTTCAAGGTCGTGTTTTAAGCATGCTTTCTAAATTGATTCGTCCTGTAAATATTCTAGAAATTGGAACTTATACTGGTTATGCGGCTTTGTGTCTGTGCGAAGGAATGCAAGAAAACGGACAATTGCACACTATAGATATCAAAGAAGAATTGGTTGATTTTCAGCGAAAATATTTTGATATGTCTCCTTGGGGAAACCAAATTTTTCAGCATTTAGGTGAAGCTGTAAACATCATTCCAGATTTAGATCTAAAATTTGATTTAGTTTTTATTGATGCTGACAAAGAAAACTATCTGAATTACTGGGAAATGATTGTTCCAAAAATGAATAAAGGCGGCATTATTTTGTCTGATAATGTTTTATGGAGCGGAAAAATTCTGGATCCTGTTCATCCAAATGATGTAAGTACAAAAGTACTTTTAGAATACAATCAGCTTTTAAAAGACGATCCTAGAGTAGAAACGGTTTTATTACCCATTCGTGATGGATTGACGGTTTCGAGAGTTCTTTAATCAGAAGGTTCTAAGCTTCTGAGAGACTAAGGTGCTAAGGTTTTCTTTCTATTTAAAAAAATTAAAATGACTTACTCTAATCAGGTAGATAACGAAGGTTTTTCAATAATAAATAATGTTTTTTCAGAAAATGAAATTGAAAATATAATTTCTTTGATTGAAAACAAAACTACAGATAATCAAGAAAGTGCTACTTTTAGAAAGTCACAAGATTTATTTGCGATCAGACAATTTCATAAAGAAGTTCCAGAAACTCTTCCTGTTATTTTTAATAAAAAACTTCAGGAAATTATAGAAGACACTTTTGGTGAAGGCTTTTTTATAACGAAGTCCATTTATTTTGACAAACCAGAAAAATCGAATTGGTTTGTGGCTTATCATCAAGATTTAACAATTTCGGTTGATCAAAAAATTGAGGTTGAAAATTTTGAAAATTGGACTGTAAAGCAAAATCAATTTGCTGTACAGCCTCCAGCAGAAATATTAGAAAACAATTTCACAATCAGAATTCATATCGATAAAACCACCAAAGATAATGGAGCTCTAAAAGTGATAAACAACTCGCATTCGAAAGGAATTTTGAGAATTGAAAACCTTGATTTCGAAAAAGAAAAGGAAACAATCTGCGAAATCGAAAAAGGTGGAATCATGATTATGAAACCTTTATTATTTCATGCCTCAAATAAAACCACAAACAATGAACGAAGAAGAGTCATCCATATTGAATTTAGCAAACAACAGCTTCCAAATGGCTTGGAATGGAGCGAAAAAACGATTTTGAACTGAGGTTCTGAGCTACTAACGCGCTAAGACTCTAAGATTTTGGAAAGAAAAAAAACTGAATTGCCTCCAGTTTTAACTGGAGGAATAAGTTTGACACAAAAAAACCTTCAGCTAAAGCTGAAGGCTATTGATAAAATATATTTTTAAAAAAATAAGTTTAATTTTTAGGGAAACTTAGAAGCTTAGCATCTCAGCACCTTAGAAGCTTTAAAAAACCTATCCCGGAAAATATTGCGGTTTCAGCTTTCTATAAACCAAATATAAAAGTGATCCGAAAAGCGCCCCGAAGAAATAGCCTGCTAGGATATCTCCTGGGAAATGCAAACCTAAATAAATTCGACTATAAGCGAATATTAAAGGCCATAGAAATAAGAATCCTATGTATTTAAAATAACGTCTTAAAACCCAAAATAAGAAAGTTGCAACTGCCATTGTATTGGCTGCATGTCCAGAGAAAAAGCTAAACGATTTTCTAACCTGAACCACTCTGATGATTGAGTTCACTTCAGGATCATTACATGGTCGTAAGCGCTGAAAAGTATGTTTGAATAAATTGCAAGTTTGATCTGTAAAAGCAAGCAGAATTGCTATAAAAAGTAAAATATACAGGGTTTGCTTTCCTCCTATTTTTTTATAAATAAGATAGAACAATAATAAGAAAAATGGCGTCCAGTTTAATTGGCTGGTAATAATAAGCCATAAGTTATCGTATGTTTCAGAACCTAATCCGTTTAGGTAGATTAAAAGATCTTTATCTAATTCCTGTATTTTTTCAAGCATTATCTTTGGCGTTTTATAGGTCCAGAAACAGAATCAATATCTTCTTTTACTTTTTCAATTTCATTAGCAGTATCTCCTAAAAGATTTCCTGTATCTCCAAGTAAATTAGATTTTGCACTATTAATTTCTGCATTGATATTTCCTGTAATATCACTTAAGGATTTTGAATCAAGACCATTAGCCTCTGCTCCTTTCTGGATTTCACTTTTAATATCATTAGTTGCATTTTTTAATTGAGCCATTGCTTTCCCCATTGTACGCGCAATTTCCGGCACTTTGTCTGAACCAAAAAGCATTAACACGATAAACAGTATGAAAACTAATTCTCCTCCTCCTATACCAAACATAACTTTTATTTTTGTTGTCGCAAAGATATTAAATTTTGAACGCTTAGTGTTTTAAAATTAACTTAAAAAGTCCTTTAAAATACTTTCAAAAAAGAAAAAAGTCCATCAAGCTTTTGAACCTGATGAACTTTTTATCCTAAATTTTATTTATTTAGTCAAATTTTGACTTTGTTTCTACTTTTGGCCAAGAGTTATTGGTCACATCAATATCTGCTGTCAGCAATTGCGGATCAATCTGAATACTCTTAATTGCTTTTGTTGTAGCGTAAACTTTTCTAGCTGTCTCATTACTTTTTCTCCAGATTTGTGCTGGATATTTGTAATTGTCTTTAGAACCGTCTTCGTAAGTAATCTCAACTAAGATAGGCATGATCATTCCGCCTGGCTTATTAAATTCTACTTCGTAGAAATATTTAGGAGATTTAATGCTTGCTTTTTCTTCAGCCGTAAATGTCTGATCTACATAATCTGCCAAAGGCTTGAAATCTTCAACTTTTAAAGCTTTTTTCTTAGAATCGCTTACTTCTGCGTTATCTCCAGAAACCAAGTAAACAAAAGGTCCTTTTTCAAATCCGAAACGGCCTTTTCTTACTTTAACATTCTTAAGATCAGTCGTTGGAGTATCTGAAACATAATATTGTTTTACATCGTTAATTCCGATATCAACAAAATCTGTTGAGTAGAACCATCCTCTCCAGAACCAATCCAAATCTACTGCAGAAGCATCTTCCATAGTTCTAAAGAAATCTTCTGGAGTTGGGTGTTTAAACTTCCATCTGTTTGCATAAGTTCTGAATGCGTGATCAAATAATTCTCTTCCCATAACTACTTCTCTCAAAATATTAAGACCTGTAGCCGGTTTTCCGTAAGCGTTGTTTCCAAATTGGTGAATCGTTTCTGAGTTTGACATAATCGGCTCTAAGAACTTTTGGTCACCGCTCATGTACGGAACAATATTTTTTGCTGGCCCTCTTCTTGAAGGGAAATTTGGATCTAATTCCTGCTCAGCTAAATATTCTAAAAATGAATTCAAACCTTCATCCATCCAAGTCCATTGGCGCTCATCTGAATTCACGATCATTGGAAAGAAAGTATGTCCAACTTCGTGAATAATTACACCAATCATTCCGTTTTTAACTTCTTTACTAGTCACACCATTTTCATCTGGACGACCGTAATTCCAGCAAATCATAGGATATTCCATTCCTTGATCTTCTGCAGAAACTGAAACTGCTTTTGGATATGGATATTCGAATGTATGAGAAGAATAGCTTTTTAAAGTATGTGCTACAACCATTGTAGAAGTTTCCCCCCAAAGCGGATTTGCTTCTTTTGGATACACAGATTCTGCCATAACAGTTCTGTTACCTATCTTAACAGCCATTGCATCGTAAATGAATTTTCTTGAAGAAGCAATTCCGAAATCACGCACATTTTTAGCACTGAATTTCCACGTTTTTTTCTTTTCAGAGAAACCTTTTTCAGCCGCTTCAGCTTCCGCTTGCGTCACAATAACTACAGGTTTATCAAATGATTTTTGAGCCTGTTCGTATCTTTTTACTTGTTCTGCTGTAAAGACTTCGCTTCTATTCATTAATTCCCCAGTTGCATCAATCACGTGATCTGAAGGGACTGTAATGTTTACATCGAAGTTTCCGAAAGGAAGAGCAAACTCTCCGCTTCCCCAGAATTGCATGTTTTGCCATCCTTCAACATCGTTGTAAACTGCCATTCTTGGATAGAACTGAGCAATTACATATAATTTGTTGCCGTCTTTCTCGAATAATTCATATCCTGAACGACCGCCTTCTTTTCTATAATTATTGATATTGTACCACCATTTGATTGAGAAAGAAATTTTTTCTCCTGGTTTTAAAGGCGAAGTCAAATTAATACGCATCATGGTTTCATTGATCGTATATGACATCGCACTTCCTTTAGCGTCTTTAACTTGTTCGATATTAAAACCGCGCTCTAAATCTTTTTTCAAATATTTAGAAGAAAAACCATCAAGCGGCAAAACCTGACTAATTTTATCACTTTCAGCTAATGAAGTCTGCGTATTTGCTTTGGCCTGATTCTGATCTAACTGTACCCATAAATATTCCAAAACATCTGGCGAATTATTAGTGTAGGTAATAGTTTCAGATCCGCTTAATCTTGAATTTTTATCATCCAATTCAACATCAATTTTGTAATCTGCCTGCTGCTGGTAATAAGCCGGCCCTGGAGCTCCAGAAGCTGTACGAAACATGTTTGGCGTTGCCATAAGATCGTACATCTGGCTAAACTTATTCGTATCGTACTTTCCTTGTTGCCTAGCAGGTGCGGTTGTTGCTTTATCCTGCGCCACTAACATTGCAGGAAAAAGTAATAATAATGAAAGTTTTTTCATAAAAATTTAATGGTAATTTCTTTAGGCTGTGAAAATAGTAATTATAACATTAATATTACCAATACATTAATATTTTAACAATTCTTTCCTTGAAGATTCTGTAAAAAGCACACTTCTTTTTGTATCAAATGCTGAAATATGTGTAATGTTTTGCTGTTCTGAATTCCAATCTACCAAAATTGTATTGGAAATCTCAAGAGTTTTAAATTTATCTACATCCTTAATTCTCGAATAACAGACTAGAACATCATCAGCTTCAACTTCTTTAGATAAAAAAGTTATTGCTTTTGACTGTCCATTTACTTTGATTAAAAAATGTTCAGAAAGGTATTTTTTTAGCAATTCAACATCTGCTGGAGTTTCTTTGCTTGTGCCCACAAATGTTTTTTTGTGATACTTCTTCTCCATTGCATTATTCAAATCATCAATAAAAATGCGGGAAGTAATCTGCAGCATTTTCTTTTCTGACGCATAATTTATCTGAAAAACACCAACATAAAATTTATGAAAAGCAAATGCTGAAGACAATACAAACAAAATACCCAACAAAGGATAAACTAACTTTTTTTTCATTTTTGAACAGCAGAAGCCTTCTTAAATTCTTTATTCTTATTAATCATGAAATCCATCAGCTGAAACTTTTGATCTGGATCTACCATTTGCTTAGAATGCGGATCGTTGGAGCAGTACATTAAGAAAAGCTCTATTTCATCGGGCTTAAGATTCAGTGTCTTGGTGTAAAAATCTTTCGTAAAATTATCTTTAGCATATTCTACAAAAGCGATATCGGTAACCTCTTCCTCTTTTACGTCTTCTTTTTTACTTAAAAGCTTTTTGACATCTTTAAAGATTCGAACAAAATCAGTTCCATATTTTATAGTCTGATCTGAGAGCATTGCAGTATTTTTTGCTGTAGACTGATTATCATCTTCAAACTGCATGTCTACAAATTTCTGAGAACCGCCCTCCAGCGATTTAACCTTCAAATCTTTCTTAACTACAACTTCTTTAAGCTGATTATTTACCAAATCCAGCTTTACTTTTAACAAAACCTCAGCACAGTCTTTTTCAGTTAAAACTATTTTTTTTGATTGAAATGTAAGGCCAGAAAAAAGTAAAGTATCTTTTGGCTGTGCCATAATATCAAATAAACCGCCAGAACCAATAAATGTTCTGACATTTGCATTAATATTCATTACATAACCACTTTCTATGGCTAAAAAATCATTTATAACCTGACCGTGTAATGGTTTCCTAAAACCGTTTTGCCCTAATACAAATTGACAAAATAAGCATACAACGAGTACTCCTAATTTATTTTTCATTTTCGAGAATTGTTAGATATTTCCTTGCTAAATCTGTGATCAAAAACATACTCATTGTTTTGTTCTTTGTATTCAAAGATACAGCAAATTCAGCATCATCCACACAAAATAATTGAAATCCTTTTATATAATCTACAGGTATTTTCAATCTTTCAGTATAATAATTCTCCTCAAAAAGATATTCCAGCTTTCTAAAAAGAGCTTCCTTTTTCTCTACATTCACTTCTTTTTTCAGCATCGCAGTTCGCCCCGAAATACCATTTAAAAGCTTATCAATTGGTGCTGAAGTAGCCGTATAAACTTTTCGTTCTGCGGGTGTGTATTTTTTCTGCCCGTACGGAATAATTCCTAAATTTTCAGCCGTTATATTCGCGTTTTCATTTACAATAACCTCTTTCAATTCGACTTCTTTTGCTGTCATCTTTACAACTAAAGTATTCGGATACAGATCTTCAGACACGACTCTTCTTTTTAGAGGCTCCAAATTGACAGCAGAAAAAACCAAAACATCTCCCTTTTTAGCCGGTATTAAAAAATTACCCTCAGAATCTGAAACTGTCGCTACTTGAGTATTATTATTAATGATATTCACTCCTTCAATTGGAGTAGAATGTTCCAGCACTTTTCCGACTAATTGTTTGGCATCGTTTTTTTGTCCAAAACTAATTTGAACGAAAAACAAAAAAACAAAAATTGATATGATTTTATTTTTTTTCACCAGCAATCATTTCTTTATATTTTACAGCTAATTCTCCTAAAAGAAATTCTGTAGAAGTTTTATTTTTAGAATTCAAAATTGCAGTAAACTTATCATTTTCTATTGCATAATATTCAAAACCTTTTACATAATCTGCCGGAATTTTTAATCGGTCAATAAAATGATCCAGACTAAACATATTTTCCAGAAGCCTCATAAAAAATTCCTTTTTCTCAACGGCAACTTCTTTTTTAAGCATCGCTGTTCGTCCTGAGAAAAAATTCAGCAACGGATCTGCAGAGACAGAACCTCCTGCCATTGTTCCTCCGTTTGCTGTAGCATTCAATGCAGTCGCTGTTTGCAGTTTGCGTTCTGCTGCAGTGTATTTTTTTTGCCCTGACGGAATTACACCCAAACTTTCGGCGTTAATATTATCATATCGCTTTACCACAACTTCTTGCAACTGATACATAATCATAGTAAGATTGACGGTAAAATTGAGATTAGAAAAATCTTCTTGTTTTAGTAAAACCCTTTTTTCTTTAAAACTTATCGAAGAAAAAACCAGAACATCGTCTGCTTTTGCCAAAATCGAAAAAGATCCAGAGGCATTTGTAGTCACAGTTTCTTCGGTTTGCGCATTAATGACATAAATACCTTCCAAATCTGATGCATTGGAAACTACCGAACCATTAAAAACAGAACGATCCTGACTCTGAGACCAGCCAACCTGTCCCGCTATAACAATTAAAAAACAAGTAATTTTATGCAGCAAAATGAAATAAATTAAAAATATTCTTAAAACGGTAAAAATATCTCAAGTAGTTCCAAATTTAATACTAATGAGTTGGTAAAAATATGTTAATTAAAATCTTAAAAACTTAAACAAAATCAGAGTTTTTAATACCTTTAACAAACAAAAATTTGAGTTTAAAAATCATGAAAAGCATTATTATTGCAAGTACTTCTACTTTGCACGGAGGCAACTACTTAGAATATATTTTACCTACTTTAAAAACACATTTCAAAAACTGTCAAACGATATTATTTATTCCTTATGCGCGCCCTGGTGGAATTTCGCACGAGGAGTACACCAAAAAAGCGGCTGAAGCATTTGCTACAATCAACATTGCTGTCAAAGGAATTCACGAATTTGAAAATCCACAGGACGCGGTAAAAAATGCGGAAGGAATTTTTACTGGCGGAGGAAATACTTTTTTGCTAGTTACACAGCTTTACAAAAACAACGTTATGCAGTTACTTTCTGAAACTGTAAAAAATGGAACGCCATATCTTGGGTCAAGCGCAGGAAGCAATATCTGCGGTTTATCAATGCAGACCACAAACGATATGCCTATTATTTACCCTCCTAGTTTTCAAACTTTAGGATTAATTCCATTCAACTTGAATCCGCATTATTTGGATGCCGATTTACAATCGAAACACATGGGAGAAACTCGTGAAACAAGAATTAAAGAATTTCACGCATTCAACGCAATTCCAGTTTTAGGTTTAAGAGAAGGAAGCTGGTTAGAAGTAAAAGGAGAAAAAATCACCTTGAAAGGAGACTTGAAAGCTCGCTTGTTCAGACAAAATCAAGAGCCGGCAGAATTAGAAACAGAAAGCGACTTGAGCCACCTGAAATAATTTTTAATTTTTAAACCATATAAGTTATATAAGTTCATTTATTAAAGTTTATTTTAAAAATAAAAAAACTCACTTTTACTTACATTACTTATATGGTTTAAAAAATAAATAAAAACAAAAAAGCCTCAAACAATGTTTGAGGCTTTTGAAGAGCGAAAGACGAGGCTCGAACTCGCGACAACCAGCTTGGAAGGCTGGAGCTCTACCAACTGAGCTACTTTCGCATTAACCGGGTGCAAATTTAAAAAGTTTAATTTTAAAAACAAATAAAAATTAAAAATTTTATTTTCACAAAAACAAAACTAAAAAGTTTGTTTTCTAGAGCGAAAGACGAGGCTCGAACTCGCGACAACCAGCTTGGAAGGCTGGAGCTCTACCAACTGAGCTACTTTCGCAT
>NZ_JAVAMB010000025.1 GCF_030730925.1 Flavobacterium sp. DG2-3
TTTTAGAAGTTTTTAGCAGATTAAAATAGATTTTATTTTAGGAAATCTGCTAAAATCTTTTATCGATAAAGGAAATCTAAATTATCTGCTAAAATCTGCGTGAAATAAACTTTGCGTATAGATTTGTTTCACTTAGATTTTAGAAGTTTTTAGCAGATTAAAATAGATTTTATTTTAGGAAATCTGCTAAAATCTTTTATCGATAAAGGAAATCCAAATTATCTGCTAAAATCTGCGTGAAATAAACTGCCAATCTTTGTCGATTTACTAGTGTGATCCTTCCTTCGTCAGGATGACAAACTATGAAGTTCCTTATTAAAAATTAATTATTTTTTCCAAATATCCTCGTATTCGTCTGGATGTCTTTTAAATTGCGCATGAACATAAGGACAAAGCGGTAAAACCTTCAAATTATTGGCACGTACATAAGAAACCATTTCTTCTAAAAGTTTTTTAGCATAACCTTTTCCTTCTGCTTCTGGCTCAACTCCAGTGTGATAAACCGTCAATAGATCAGGTTTGATACTTACCGTCATTTCTCCCAGTTTTTTATCGTCAACATAAAGATTAAAAGCACCGTGTTTTTTCTCGTCCAATTCTAGTTTTATTGTTTCCATTTTTTTGGTTTTAGTTGTTTTATAAGGACAAAGTTCGCTAAGTAGTCGGTTAAGTCCTCTTAATGTAGATTAATTTCTTTTGGTTGCTTTTGCTCGTGCAGAATTTACGCAAAGCTCGCTAAGATTTTTTATAAAAAGCTTAAGCGGAATCTAGATTAAAAGTTCGCAAAGCTTTATAGGTAAAGCTTTGCGAACTTTTAATCTTAATTAAATCCTTAAAAAACTTTGCGTTCTTTGCGAAAATCCTTTGCGCACTTTGCGTAAATCTTTGCGTTACTTGCGGTTAAATCAATAAAGCAATTTAATTATATCCCTGCTTAATTCCTAATTTTTTCATTTTAGAATACAAAGTCTGCGGTTGCATTTTTAAAAGTTCTGCGGCACCGCCATTACCCGAAACTTTGCCGTTGCAGATTTGGAGCGCATTCATAATATGTTCTTTTTCCATTTCTTCCATTGACTTTATTTTGTCTGTGCCAGTTTCTAAAGAGAGAATGGCAACGCTCGACGGCAAGTCAAATTTTTCAATTTCGTTTGTTTTGGCAAGAAGCACATTTCGTTCTATTAAATGTTCTAATTCGCGCACGTTTCCTGGCCAATTGTACTTTTTTAATTGTTCTAAAGCTTTTGCGCTTATGCTATTGATATTTTTTCTAGAGCTCGCTGCATACTTTTTTAGAAAGTAATGGGCTAATATTTCAATATCTTCTTTTCGTTCTTTTAAAGTTGGCAACTGTATCGGAAATACATTTAATCGATAATACAAATCAAGTCTGAAACGCCCTTCGGCAACTTCTTTTTCCAGCGATCTATTGGTCGCCGCCACAATACGAACATTGATTTTTATCGTTTTATTTCCTCCCAAACGCTGAATTTCTTTTTCCTGCAGCACGCGCAATAATTTCACTTGAGAATCGAGTGGCAGTTCGCCAATTTCATCAAGAAAAATAGTTCCGTTATTAGCTTGTTCAAACTTTCCGATTCGTAACGCATTCGCGCCCGTAAAAGCACCTTTTTCATGCCCGAAAAGTTCAGATTCTATTAAAGATTGCGGTAAAGCGGCGCAGTTAACCACTACAATCGGGTTCGATTTATGTGCTGAAAGTTCATGTATAGCATGTGCGACTCTTTCTTTTCCTGTGCCGCTTTCGCCTAAAATAAGCACAGAAGTTTCGGCTGGAGCCACAATTTTTATTTTTTCTATAACATCATTCAAAAGCGGACTCTGACCGATAATTCCTTTGATTTCTTGAGCTTCAGTATGGAATTGGTTTACAGCCAAATCTTCCTTTTCTTGATCGAATCGGTATTTTGCAATGTCAAGCATTACAATAAGATCTTTTTCTCGAAAAGGCTTTACCATAAAACCGTACGGATGTGTTGCTTTTACCGCTTCTAACGTGCTTTGATTGGTATTGGCAGAAATGTACAGAAAAGGCAGATTTTTTTCGCGAAGTTCGTTTGCGAGATCAATTCCGGTTAATTCTCCTTTTAAAATGATATCCAATAGAATCCAATCCGGACTTTTATCTTCGATTAATTTTCTAGCTTGAGCCACAGAAGCGGCAATTCCAACCACTTGATAACCGGCTTTGTGCAGCATGATTTTCAAATCATTTGCAACTATAAATTCATCTTCAACAATTAGTATTTTCTCCTTCATCTATAATGATGTCATTTAAGAGTTCTCGGCCGTTTCGTCAAACTCGGTTTTTCCTGTAAAGGTAATTGTGATTTTTAATCCATTATCATTTTTCATATTAAAAGTGCCATCAATCTGGTCAGTTAATCCGATTATTAAATTCATGCCGAGTGAATTTCGTTCGATATTTTCAAGTTTTTGAGAAAGCCCAATTCCGTTATCAGAAATCTGAAGTTTATAGTTTTTTTCGCCGATGTTTTTAAGAACAATGCTTATTTTTCCTATTCGATTATCAGGAAAAGCATATTTTATGGCATTGCTAACGGCTTCATTTATAATCAATCCGATGGGAACAGCTTGGGCAACATCGAGATAGATTTTTTCCACTTCTAAAACAAAATTAATTTTTTGAGCGGTATGAAAACAATCTTTCATACAATTGATTAATTCGTGAATATACCAATCCATATTAATATTCGCCAGATTATCAGACTGATATAATTTCTGATGAATGAGCGACATGGCATGCATTCTGTGCTGGCTGTTTTTTATGGCCATTAATGCATCTTCGTTATGCAGATAAGCCGATTGTGCATTTAGTAAACTAATGACAATCTGAAGGTTGTTTTTTACCCGATGGTGAATTTCTCTTAGAAGCCATTCTTTTTCGGTCAGCAGTTTTTTGTTGAGTTCGTTGAGTTCAGCAATCTGCTGGCGCTGTATTTCTATTTCTTCGTTTTTCTTCTTTTTTAATCTAAAAGCGCTGTACAAAAGCAATAGAAAGAGAAATCCAACTAAAATATTTTGGTACAGCGCTGTTTGTTGAGCATCAATTTCTGAAGCTGTTATTTTTGGAGAAAGCAGATTTTGATTTTCTTGACCCATACCCGTATTTCCAAGCAAAAGCAAACCCATTATGCATAAGGCAAGAAAGTGTTTTTTGATGGATAGAATAGGGGTGAAAATCATTTTTTTAAGATATTATAATATCATAAATCTGTATTCCAAAATGAGTATTTTTCTAGCTGTCTCGATGGTATAGGTAGCAAATGATCATAGCAACTCCAGGCACGATTAAAGTTCCTAATCCGAAGAATTTTCCGGCAACAGCCCCAAGAAAACATCCTGCCAAAAATCCGATTAAGGTAACCAGCTGTTTCTTAAAACTTAAAAATACTTCCGCATCTTTAAGTCCGTTTTTCAGCAAATTGCCCAGATCTAGAGAAGCCTGAGTTACATTTCCTGTCATCATAGTTGTCGGACCGTGGGTTTCTTTAGCGTAAAGCTTTCCAAAAGCATTCTGAAGTCCCATAGCAAAAACGGTTGTCATAGCAACTGTATACATTGTCCATTCTTCGAAGTTTTGCAAATAGCCAAAAACGTACGATGCGATACCGCTTAAAACCAATAGCACGCCTTCCCAAAACAAAATAGTATAGCGATTGGTAGCTTTTTGCGCGATTCTTCCTCCTGTAATTACTGCAATAATAAAAATGGGAAAAGTAAGCAGTTTTACCCACGCATGTATATCTGAACCTTTTACAATTTGATAAGCAAAGACGATAAAGTTACCCGTTACGTGCGCCGAAAATATCGAATCGGCAGCGACAAAAGTGACGGTATCGCAATACCCTGCTATCATGGTTAGAAGCAGGGTTACGTACCAAATATTTTTTTGTTGAATTTCCATAATTTGTTTTTAGTTTAAATGTGCGCGAAGCATCCACGCCATTTTTTCATGATTTTCTACTAATCCTGTAATAAAATCGCTTGTTCCAGCGTCTTGCAAATCGTTGGCAATAAGATTAATGTTTTCTCTCAAATAAATAATGATGCTTTCGTGATCTACAAGCAATTCTTTGATAAAACCATTGCTGTCGTTTTTCTCTTGTAATTCTTCTGTAAGATGTGTCAAGGCAAGAAAATCTTTTAGTGTAGCTGGCGTATAATGACCTAAAGATCTGATTCTTTCTGCAACAGTATCTACAATCTCGTCGATGGCGTCGTATTGCTGTTCAAAGAAAAGGTGTTTGTTATAAAAATCTGGGCCTTCAACGTTCCAGTGCGCTCTTTTTGTTTTAGTATAAAGTACAAATTCGTCTGCAAGAACTTTAGCCAAAATAGCTGCGATTTTTGAGATGTTTTCTTGTTTGATTCCGATGTTTGTTTTCATTTTTAATTTGGGTTTGATGAATAAATTTTTATGTTAATTCTGAATTAATTTAAACACATAGAAACATAGATTTTCGTTGCTATTGAAAAAGGATACAAAAAGAAACTAGTTTCTCACACATAGTTCTGTGTGTAATTTTTTGCGAGAACTTTGTCAAAGTTTTAAACTTTGACAAAGTTGGCAGGCAGTGCTATGTGTATTCATGAAAGTGAAACGCCTTTTGTATACTCCTAAAAGCTATGTTTCTATGTGTTTAAAAAAATTAATTATTTAATAAGTCTAGCAAATAATAATCTAGCGAATATGTTCCCGCGCCGAGCGCAAGAAGCAATAATAGCGATAAAGTGTACATATACGGAACGTCGCGCACTTCGAGCGAATCGTTTCTATGGACCACAAAATAACCAACTGCCGTTACACCGATTGTTGGGAGAACAGCAAGTCTTGTTCCGAGTCCGAGAATGATGAAAAACGGAATTACAGTATCTGAAAATGTTGCCACTAGACCGTTTAGTTTTTCAGGCAAATGCAACGGATTCGGAACGTGTTCTTTCTGTCCGTTTTCGACTCTGAATTTTTTCATTCCGTGGACTCTGAAAAGTTCTACAGCTAGCAGCACTCTAAAAATTAAAATCGCTGCATTGTTAAATGCTGTTCCTAAATCAGAATGGAGGATTTGTTTTATAATTTCGATCATTTTTTTGAAATTTAGAAAGCAAAACAAGAACAGCCTAAAGCGCCCCAGAATGCATTATAATTATTTACCGGAACATTGCTCATTCGCGCCGCGTCGTGATTGTGTAAGTGAACATCACAGCTTCCGCTGCAACTGTGAACCTGCGAAGTCAGTTTTGGTTTTGCATCTGCTTTTGCATTTTTTTCAATCGCACTCTGCAAACCGCTTCTTACTGGATATCCGTTGTAAATATTCGTTGGCGACCAATCTGGTAAAATCGGAATATGCGGCGGAGAAAATGAAGAAAAATCACCGTTAGCATACACAATTTTTCCGTCTACAATCGTTAAATCGGCTTCGATTTTTTTGATGTCTTCGTCATCGATTGTAAAGTAATCGCGGTCTAAAACCACTAAATCAGCAAACATTCCCACTTTAATATCTCCTTTTTTATTCTGCTCTTGCGAAAACCAAGCACTTCCTCTTGTATACAATTCTAAAGCAGTTTGTCTGTTCAATCTCGTTTCATTGTATAATTGAAGTCCTCCAACAGTTTTTCCAGCGGTCATCCAATACATAGAAACCCATGGATTGTAACTACTTACACGTGTAGCATCTGAACCCGCACCAACTGGAACTTCCATTTCAATCATTTTCTTGATTGGCGGTGTATTTTCAGCTGCTTTTGCTCCGTAACGATCTGTGAAATATTCACCTTGATACGCCATTCTGCTTTGTACAGCGATTCCGCCACCTAAAGCTTTTACACGTTCGATATTTCTTTCATCGATGGTTTCAGCATGGTCAAAAATCCAAGGAAGCCCGTTGAAAGGAACGTCTTGATTGATCTTTTCGAAAACATTCAAAAATCTTGTAATGCTTTCGTTATAAGTGGCATGAAGTCTGAAAGGCCAACGATTTTCTACTAAAAGACGAACTACTTTTTCTAGTTCAGCTTCCATGTTTTCAGGAAGATCTGGTCTTGGCTGAAGGAAATCTTCAAAATCGGCAGCAGAAAAAACGAGCATTTCACCCGCTCCGTTATGGCGGTACATATCATTTCCCTGATATAATTTTACCGTATCAATCCAATCCGAGAAATCTTCAAACTCGTGTTTTGGTTTCTGGGTAAAAAGATTGTACGCGATTCTTACCGTTAATTGATTCTTTTCATTCAATTCATTCACGACTTTATAATCGTCTGGGAAATTCTGAAATCCGCCTCCCGCATCAATAACACTCGTGATTCCGAAACGGTTCAATTCTTTCATAAAATGACGAGTCGAATTGATTTGGTGCTCGTAAGAAAGAGTAGGACCTTTTGCCAAAGTCGAATACAAAATCATCGCATTTGGAGTTGCAATAATAAGTCCTGTAGGTTCTCCATTAGAATCGCGTTCGATATGTCCTCCAGGAGGAGCAGGCGTATTTTTGTTATAGCCAACTGCTCTTAAAGCTGCTCTGTTCATAAGTGCTCTGTCATACAAATGCAAAATAAAAACAGGAGTATCAGGTGCAATGGCATTGATTTCTTCTAGAGTTGGCATTCTGCGTTCGGCAAATTGAAATTCTGTCCAGCCGCCAACCACACGAACCCATTGCGGATTTGGAGTGCGATCTACTTGCTCTTTCAGCATTCGAAGTGCATCTGCCAAAGAAGGAACGCCATCCCAACGCAATTCTAAATTATAATTTAATCCGCCTCGAATAAGGTGAATGTGCGAATCATTAATTCCAGGAACGACTCTTTTGTTTTGAAGATCAATGATTTTGGTTTCTTCAGCAGCAAAAGTCATAATGTCGCTGTCGTTTCCAACTGCAATAAATTTTCCGTCTTTAATTGCAACTGCTGTCACATTTGGCGTTTCTGCATTGAAACTATGGATTTTTCCATTAAATAAAATTAAATCTGCTTTCATAACTTTTATTTAGTGTTCAACTTTGCAATTGCTTGCTTAATTCCTTCTCCTGCAACCGTATAATAAGCAGGCCCAGCCAATAAGATTATTTTCTTTAAAGGTTTGTGTGTGGCTAATTTTTTATCCTGCAGATACGTTTCTGTTCTATACGCTTCAAAAGCACCTAAAACCACATTTTCAGCAACCAAAGCGGTTGGAGAATCAATTCCTGCATCTTTAATATCGCTTGCAAAAGAATAGTTTGAAACGCCTAAACGTAAAGCTTCACGCATGGCAGTGCTTCCTACGCTAATCATTAAATCAGGCGAAAATTTGTTGCGATCTCCTAAACCTATTAATAATAATTTTTTCGAAGCTAAAGTGCCTTTTGGAGGCGTAATCAATAAAGTTTCAAGCGAATGGCCTGTAAATTTCCCGCTTTTGCGCAGTTCGGTAATAATGCCTTTTAGCGCGTCGTCTAAATGTACCATTCCGTTAAGGTTGGCAGGCAGGGCAGGAGGGTTGGTAATATCACCTTCTGTATATTCAAAAACGCAGGCAACTTGTAAGTCAGCTTCTGCTGCAGATGGTCCCTGAACCAATCCGTTTACTGCAATTCCGTCTACTTTCCCCCAAGTTGTAGTCGAACCAATTGAAGCTGTTTGTGCAAAAGCATTGTTACTAAGCGAGCCTGCAAATGTTATAAGTAAGAGCATCAGATACGAATATCTCAGGCTGTATTTTGCTGTGTTTGTTTTCATTGCTAAGGGTTTAGTTTTATTATTTTGATTTGTTTTTAAACACATAGAGACATAGATTTTTCTTGTTTTGAAAAAAGGATAAAGAAAGAAACTAGTTTCTAACACATAGTCCTATCTGAAAAGTATTGGGAGAACTTTGTCAAAGTTTAAAACTTTGACAAAGTTGATTATTGTTGATACTATGTGTATTATTACAAGAGAAATGCCTTTTATTCACTCCTAAAAGCTATGTTTCTATGTGTTAAAAATTTAATTTTGTTGTTTTAAAATTTGAATCCGAGTTGCACATTAAAGAAAATACCATCTTTAGCATTCGGAGTAATATCGTTGATAAAGGCGCCAGTTTTGAAATACTGAAACCCGTTTGAAATGGATATATATTTATTGAAATTATAGGTTAAACTGGCCAAATAAGCTGTTCCAATATACCGTTTGTCTGACATGCTTCCTAAACGATTTAGACTTCCGCCTGGTCTGTAAACACCGTCTTCGAGTGAATATCGCCAGTTAAAAACTACATCAAGCTGGAACTGTAAGTTCGAAAGTAGATCCATCGTGGCATAAGGATGAATATCAATCAAGTTAACTGGCCCAATTTGTGGATTAAATCCGAAATAGCCTCCTTTTGGAAAAAGCGGATTAAAGGTCTGCAAATCGCCGTCGCCTTGAATTTTATCCCCCGAGATGTAATCGTTTCTAAGATTTATCGTAGGTTTAAATTTGGTGTTTTCAAACATATATCCAACGTCTATAGAGCCTGTCCAAGCATTTATATTTCCCGAACCAAAAGTGCCAAATTGGTAAGCTGCTTCTAGATTGTAAATAAAACCGCCTCCGTATTTCCAGAATCTTGTGCCTATAGTATGCCTTCTTTCTGGAGCAATTCCTTCTTCAAAAACAGATCGATCTCTTCGTATTCCGAGATAATACAAATCAAGATTTCCTGCTTTTGGAATGATTATTTTAGAATAAGCTCCCCAGAGATTCAGCTGTTTAGACATTTTATTATCAAAAACACCCGAATTCACAGCATCCTGCATCATGGCAAAAGCATCGATGTAAAGCCTTTCAGAGGCATACATTATTTTTCCTCCAGTAAAATACAATCGGTCATTTCGTCCTTCCTGTACAGAAATTAATCTTCCAGAACCGTAGTCAAGTTCTTGTCTTCCAGCTCTGATGATTATTTTTTGATCTTCTTTTTGATAGACATTTACATCCAAAAAAAGATTCTGCACATTCAGCTGATCTTGATCTGTACCTATCGTTCCGTTGAATATTCCATCTTGCAAAGCGCTTCTAAGCTGTGCAAAGACGCGGACATTTTTTCCTAAATGAATATCAGCATGAAGATCATAGCGCTGGAGTATAAAATTGTTGCTGCCGGTATCAAATCTCCCCCAGTCTTCATTATTGAAATAAACATATTCATATCGGGCTTCGCCGCCAATTGACATGTAAATGTCTTTTTCTTGATTTAACGGAATGAATTTTAATCGTTCGTAAAAATTTCTGTTCGAGTCTTTTAAGAATTCATAATTTTCATCATAACGCATCAACTTAAAATTTTGAGCCGATGCAAAGCTTCCAAAAAAGAGAAAAAGAAAAAGTAATTTGGCGTTTGATATGGATTTTGCTGATTCCAAAATAATGAAGGCTTAGAGAGTTTGTTTTTATGGATTTCAAATTTCAAGTTTCAAGTTTGACATTGAAATTGAATTTTGAGATTGAATTTTGATTTAATGTTTCAACATGTTGTGTGCGTAGTGAATTCCTAAACCGTAAGAACCACCGTATTTTTTCATTAAAGAAGTCACAGGACCGTAAGTTGCTTCGCGTGCCCAGTCTCTTTGCAATTCTAATAAATATTGAATAGAAGTAATTGGAATTGCTCCAGCCTGAATCATTCTTTGTACAGAACGTTCGTGCGCTTCAACGCTTACGTCGCCGCATGCATCCGTAATAATGTAAACTTCGTAACCTTCTTCGATTGCCGATAAAGCTGGGCCAACAATACATACGCCAGTCCAAAGTCCAGCAAGAACAATTTTTTTCTTGTTTTTAGCCACAATTGCTTTATAAGCATTTTCATCTTCCCAAGTATTCATTGAAGTTCTGTCAATATATCCAGAAGTAGCAATTGGGTAAAACTCTTCAACTTCAGGAAAAACAGGTCCAGAGAAGCTTTCTTCTGCAACAGTAGTTACAACAGTTGCTACATCAAATATTTTTGATGCTCCAGCTACAATTGCCACATTGGTACGTAATTCGCTTAATGGAATATTGTGTGTTGCAAAGGCCATTTGTCCTTCAAAATCGATTAATACTAATGCGTGATTGTCTGGTGATAATAAGTTAACTGATGGTTTCATATTATTTGTTTTAAAATTTATTAATTGGTTTTTGGCTAATAAAATGCCATATTTTTAATTTACTGCAGAACACTGTTTTAAGTTTCGAGCAGTGAAAAATTAGTAACGATATATCGTAATTTTATTAAGGAGTTTTGATATTAATGCGTAGAAAGTTTCTTAATCATTTCGGCAGAAACAGTATCGGCATAAATTCCAAAAGCGCTGGTTAAAACACCTTTTAGATTGTAGATTTCAGATTTAATTCCATAAACAATATCTTCATCTCCAGGATTGGTATCGCCTTCAAATCGGAATAAATATTCAATCTTGAATTCTTCTGGTGACATGCTCTGCGTATTGTTGTTGTAACGAATGCAGTTGCTGTCCAGATTAAAGTTTTCTGTAAAACCTTGTGTGCTCAGCCATTGCAAAGCTTCTACAACGGTATCAAAAGAGGGTTGCTGAAAATAACTCATAATTGAAGAGGATTAAAACTGCCTGTAAACAACCTTTACAGGCAGCGATTAATGATTTATTTGATGAATTCTAAAATATCGTTATTGATAGTTTCAGCATTAATTGTCGGCATACCGTGAGAGAATCCTGGGTACGAAATCAATTTTCCGTTTTTAAGTAATGCAGCTGACTTTGGCGCTTGATTGTAAGGAACAATTTGGTCGTCTTCTCCATGTAAAACCAAAACAGGGATATCCAAACTCTTTAAATCTTCTCTAAAATCGGTTTCAGAAAATGCTTTAATTCCTTCATAGTGCGATAATACAGAACCCATCATTCCTTGACGCCACCAATTTTGTTTGATCCCTTCTTGAACTTCTTGTCCTTCGCGGTTCCATCCGTAGAATGCAATAGGGAAGTCATAAAAAAATTGTGCTCTGTTAGCGGCAGTTCCTTTTCTGATTTCGTCAAAAACTGACAATGGCACACCTTCAGGATTAGATTCGTTTTGAACCATTATTGGCGGTACAGCGCTAATGATAACCGCTTTTGCCACGCGTCCTTTTCCGTATTTTGCAGCGTAACGAATTACTTCACCGCCTCCGGTTGAGTGCCCTACGTGAATAGCATTTTTTAAATCTAAAGCCTCTGCTAATTCAGCAATATCAGATGCGTAAGTTTCCATGTTGTTCCCTTCAGCAGCTTGGCTAGAACGTCCGTGTCCGCGGCGGTCGTGTGCAATAACTCTGTACCCTTTTTGAAGGAAGAACATCATTTGTGCATCCCAATCGTCACTTGATAAAGGCCATCCGTGGTGAAAAACAATTGGCTGTCCAGTTCCCCAGTCTTTGTAATAAATTTGTGTTCCGTCTTTTACTGTAAATGTGCTCATGATTTTTTGATTTTAGGATTAATTTTATTTTTAAATATTTGAATAATTTGTAATTATGTTTAAACTTTTAACAAATAGATTATAGTTTGTTTATTGTTGTTAGGTTTCTGATGCAAACTTATCATGAAATGAAACAGCTGTCGATTAATCTAGATTAAGAAGTGAAAAATCGACTTAAATTTTTTTGTTTATCGAAGTCTTTTCTGTGGAAGTTTGATTTTTCCTCGAACGAAATTGCGGGATCCCGACCTGAAAATGGCAGCCTAATTGTTTTCATATTTTTTAGCATTCTTAAAGTGGTTTATTTGAATGCGATAACTATTGCCAATTAACATGCCTTATTTGCAGTGTCTTTATTTTAAAGGCTTTGATTAAAAATGGGTATTTTTTTATTTACGATATTTCGTTAATTTATGAGTAATTCGCTTTTTTGCTCATAAAATTGGATTTGCCTTTTATAAAATAAAAATGAAGATTAGTTAAAATAAATACAAAATAGTATGTACTTTTGCCACCAAACTATTTGAACAAGCATTGAAAAGGTTAATCATTATAGCACTTTCTATTTTAATACTGTCGCCATCTTTTGGCAGCTTGTTCGTTTATGCTTCTTTTAAAATCAATCAGAAAGAAATTGCTCAAACCATTTGCGTTCAGCGTAAACAGGCTTTTAATAGCTGTAACGGGCGATGCGAACTTCAAAAAAGCATTAAAAAATATTCTGATAACGAAAGAAAAATGCAGGACAGCTTAAAAGACAAACTAGAGCTTGTTTATGTTCAAAACACTGCAGAAATCAATCTTAACGTAATTCCAGTTATCGAATCAAAAGATAACGCTTCTATTTTGTTCGAAAAGAAACCAATCGGGGCTTCTTCTCCTACTTTTCATCCTCCGCTCTACACGGTTTAGGATCAACATTAGTTTTTAAATTCCAATATTTAAATTCCAAATTCCAAACTTTTGAAATTCCAATTTTTTAAAATTCCAAATTCCAATTTGGAATCTGAATTTCGAATTGTTTTACTTTTTCGCTTAGCGCAGATTTAAAATCTTGGCTTATCGATATTAAGTAATTATTTTTTTGGAACTGATTTTGATCTTCTTTTTGTAAGTGAAGAAAATAGCTTTATGCAATCTTCATTTGCGTTGCCATTTCTTGGCTTATTTTAACAGCATTTGGCCTTTTTGCTATTCAAAAAATTATGGCTTAATGTTATATTGTAAACGTTTTTTTATAACATTCATCAAATGAAATCTTTTAATTTTTGGATAATCGCACTGTTATTCGCGGTTACTTCCTGTACAATTGATAAAACAGATTACGAAGCAGAAACGGGTTCTGAAGTTCCTGAAAGTTACGAATTTAAAGAAGCTACTTCGCTTACAAGCGGAAACTATAAAATTAGTATAGAAGCTTTAAACGGAGCATTTTACAAAGGCTACAATGAGCTTCGTCTGAAAATTACCAATACTCAAAACAACCAAGAGCTAACAACTGCTGCAGTGACTTTTCTGCCAATATTGAGTAATGCAGACGGAAGCAAAAGTTCATGTCCGCATGAGTACAATGTTACTTATGATGCTACAAATAAATACTACAGCGGTTATTCTGTTTTTACAGGAGAAAGCACTACAAAGGCTAGTTGGAAATTGTACATCAGTTTTACGGCCGACAACCAAAAGTATGAGATCAATAAAGATGTTACTGTTGAAAAACAAAGCAATAAAAACCTCAATATGACTGCTTTTGCAGGAAATGATGGAGAACAATACGTAATTGCATTGGTTTCGCCTCAAAAACCTACCGTTTCAGAAAATGCGTTGGTTGCTGGCATTTATAAGTATAACAAACCAACAACACCTGCGGGAACTTTTCCAGATCCGTCGCAGTTTTCTTATTCAGAAGTTGCGGGCTATACATTAAAATTAGATCCGAGAATGCCTGAGCCTTCAATGGGAAATCACTCTTCGCCAAACAATAAAGATTTAACTCAGGAAACTGACGGCTTGTATCATGGTGTTGTGAATTATACGATGACAGGAAACTGGACATTGAACTTCATTATGATGAACCAAAACGGTTTGATCGTAAAAGGAACGATAGTTCCGACGGATCATACGCCTGGTGTCGAAGGTGTGAAAAGTGAACTTTATATTGATACTTTATTCTAATAACATGAAATATATTATAATGCTGCTTTTTTTTGAAATTTCAGTTACAGCTCAAAATCAACATGCACATCACGATAGCATAAAAAAATTAGAAGAAGTAACGGTAAAAAGTGCGACTAAAAAGAAAATTGAAACAGAGATGAAAATGGCTGTTTCGGTAGATGAATTTTTGTCTTCGTCAGATAATATCAGTTTTATAAAACGTGGGGCTTATGCTTGGGAGCCTTTATTGAACAATATGAGTACCGAACGTTCGACAGTTACGATTGACGGAATGCACGTTTTTGGCGCTTGTACCGATAAAATGGATCCGATTACATCTTATGTGGAAAGCAATAATCTGGCAGCAATTGATATTAAATCAGGACAGGAGGGAAGCCTCCACGGTTCGACCATTGCAGGAAGCATCGATTTAAAAAGAAAAAGCACGCAGTTCGGACTTCAGAAAAAATGGAATGGTGCTTACCAAACGGGATTTGAGTTTAATAATAAGCAGTTTTTCAATTTAGGAAATGTATCTTATTCAGGAACTAAATTTGTTGCCGATGGAAGTATTTCTTATCGAACAGCAGATAATTATTCTGATGGAAACAACGATGAAGTAAAACATTCGCAATACAATAAATTCAACACTTCGTTGGGATTGGCATATAAAACCAGTGAATTGTCTTCGTTAAGATTGGACGCTATTTTTGATATGGCAAAAAATGTGGGATATCCTGCATTGCCAATGGATTTGTGGCTTTCACGTGCGTTAATTACTTCTGTGGCTTACAAGCAATTGTTTGAAGAAGGATTAGTAAGAGTAGTCGATACAAAAATATATTTTAATACCATTGAGCATTATATGGACGACACGACGCGACCAGAAAACTTGGTTCACATGGATATGCCAGGCTGGAGCACAACTTACGGATTGGTTTCGAAAGCGAATTTGAAAAAGGACGATTACTCTTCTGAAATTCAGTTGAATGCTTACGATAATCTTTCTATTGCAGAAATGCGCATGTATCCGCAAGATCGAAGCGAAAGAACCATGTTTGCCTACAGTTGGCCTTGGGTTACGACACGTTTTGCCGGACTTTCGATGAATAATTCTTGGGATCTTTCAGAAAGAAGTCAGGTGAATTTGGGCGGTTCTTTGGGAGTGAATTACAATTATTCGAAGTATATAGAATTCAACTGGATTTTTCATCCAGGAGCGCCTCAAGAAAAAACGAGATTTCTGCCAAGTTTAAATGCGGGATATCATTTAAACATCGATCAGTTTAATTTTTCTGTAGGAACAGGTTACGGCCATAGAGCTCCTTCTGTTTCTGAAGGTTACGGTTATTATATCTACAATAGTTTTGACCGTTACGATTATATCGGAGATCCGAATTTGAAAAATGAAATCTCGTATGAAGGAAATGCGAGTGCAGGGTTTAAAAACGAAAGATTAAGCATTCAAGGAAAAATAAACTATTTCTACATTCAGAATTATATTATTGGTAAAATCTTGAGTCTCGGAAGTCCGATGAATTATCAGTCGGTTGGAGTTAAAGGTTATACATCTTTAGATTATGCCACGCTTTTAAATATGTCTGCCAATGTGAGTTACGATATCTTGGAGCACCTGCACTGGAAAGGAACGCTGACTTATGCGCGCGGAATGGATGATAAAGGAGGAAATCTGCCATTTATCCGTCCGTTAAGTTATCTGACTTCATTGCATTATATGTATAAAAATTTCGGAATCCAGACTTCTGTCAATGGCGATTTTGAGCAGATTAATTACAGTCCAGAATATGGCGAAGATTTAACTGGTGCTTACGCAATCTGGAATATTTCTGCTGATTATTCTTTTAAAATCAATAAAGTAAAAAGCACGATTCAGGTTGGTGCCGAGAATTTATTAAACGAATATTACAGCACTTATGCCGACTGGGGAAATATTCCGAGAATGGGACGTAATATTTTCACGTCTTTAAAAGTGAATTTTTAATTAGAATATAGAGAATAGAAAATAGAATATAGAGAATAGAAAAAAACTAGTTTATAAGACATAGCCTCTATGTTTTATTACAAGTGAAACGCCTTTTATAGATTCCTAAAAATCTATGTTTCTATGTGTTAAAAAAAATCAACTCAAAGAGTAAAAAATGAAAAAAGTTTTTAGTATCACAATGACGATTTTGTTCCTGCTGGTTTCTTTCCAGCAGGCGCTTATCATTGTGCACTTTAAACTGAATCAGAATGCCATAGAAAAAGAATTTTGTGAAAACAAAGCAAAACCAGAACTGCAATGTCATGGTAAATGCCATTTAAAGAAAGAACTTCAGGACACAGAAAAAAACACCGATCTAGAATTGAGAAGCATCAGTAAACAGATTGATATCGCTTTAATTTCTAATATTGAATTTGCTGTTTTGACTCCGAAAGATATAAACGCTAAAAAGGTTTTTCTTTATAAAGAATATGGTCAGACAGAGCCTTGCCTTGAAATTTTTGTACCGCCGCCTATTTTATAATTTTATTTTTTAACACATAGAGACATAGTTCTTTTTGATAGTGAAAAAGATAAAAGAAAGAAACTAGTTTCTAACACATAGTTCTCTGTGTTTTATTACAAGTGAAACACCTTTAGTAATTCCTAAAAGCTATGTCTCTATGTGTTAAAATAATTTCAAAGTTTTAAAATACAGTACAAAAATTAAAATCATAAAAATGCAAAATTTTAAAAAATACCTTTTATTATCTGCTGCCGCTTTGGCATTTGTTTCTTGTTCAAGCGATGACGATGCGCCAGCTGCAAACAATGTAACGTTAGAATTCAACAATACATTTAAAGATAAAACTATTGTTTTAGGCGATGCAGCTTCTGCTTCGGCAACGACAAATACTTCAGCAGCAGGACAGATTCATCATTTTTCTGAGGTGAAATATGTAATCAGTAATATTCGTCTAATAAAAGACGACGGAAGCGAAGTGCCGTACAATGTAAATGATTTAGATAAAGGAGCAACGGTAATCGATCAGGCAAAAATGGCTTCTTTAAGCTATGTTTTAAGCAATGTGCCATCTGCAAATTACAAGCAGATTAAATTCGGTTTGGGAATCAAGACAGAGCAAAACACTTTGGATCAGACAAGATTTCCTAAATTTTACGCAGCAGCTGGAGCCAATGATACTGAAATGATGTGGGAATGGGGAACAGGATATCGTTTTACAAAAGTGGAAGGTTTTTACGATACCGATAATAAAGTAATGTCTATTCATACCGGAAGTACGATAGCAGGAGCTGAAGGTGCTTATAAACAAGGCGTAAATGCTTATAGAGATGTTACTTTAAACTTAACTGTTAATGCTATTGTCGGGCAAAACGCTCCGAAAATCAAAATTAAAGCTGATTTCGACAAATTATTGAGCGGAAAAATCAACACTATAACATTATCGACAGGAGAAGGAGCAAACGATAACGCAACTCCAAATGTTCATACAGCAGCTCAAATGGTAAAATTTGTGGATAATCTTGGAGGAAACGGAACAAGCGATATTTCAGGAATGTTTTCTGTGACTAGCGTAGAAAACTAAATTAAACTGATTGAGATTATAATTGTTATAGGTATTAAAAATGAATTGCCTCCATCTTTAGATGGAGGTGTATGAATTGGCAAAAAAGAGCCTTTAGCCTAAATGCAATAGTTTGGCTAAAGCCTAGCTTATTTGCTATTTCAAAAAATCCCCTAGTTAAAACTAGGGGCTATGGAAAAAAAACTTTAGCAACTTATCTTAATCAATATAGATTCAGCAAATCAAATCAAATTTGATCTGCTGAAATCTTCATAAATCTGCGTGAAACTTTTTAATCTGCAGGTTTAAAAAATCTATTGTGAGCCGTCTGAATTTTAAAGACGGCTCTATTTTAAATTCATTACAAATGAAAAAAATATTTGGCTTCATAATAATTATATCCGTCTTCGCTTCTTGTAACAGCGACGATTCGGATATGATTTCTTATGATAATCCTGAGCTTTCATTGCAAATTCCCGCTGATTTTCCAGAAGTAAATCCTTATGTGAGTTTAAATAAACCCACAAAATATGGTGCCGAATTGGGCGAAAAACTTTTCTCAGACAAAAGATTTAGTGCCGATAATACAATTTCGTGCTCAAGCTGTCATATTCAGGCGAGTGCTTTTGCCGATCATAATCCAAGAGCTATTGGAATCGAAGGAAGAATCGGACTTCGAAATGCACCTCCAATTCAAAATCTGATGTTTTTGAAGTTTTTTAATTGGGATGGAAGCAGATTGCAGTTAGAAACGCAGCCACTAGTTCCGATTATTACGCATGAAGAAATGGATTCTTCTATTTTGGAAGTTATCGGTAAAATTAAAGATGACGCTTCTTATAATGATTTGTTTAGAAAAGCATTTGGAGATCAGGAAATTACTGCGGATCGGATTTACCAGAGTATTGCGCAGTTTGAATATACTTTAATTTCTGCCAATAGTAAATATGATAAAGTAAAACGCAAAGAAGGCCAGTCGTTTACAGAAAGTGAAGAGGCTGGTTATGCTACTTTTCAGCAGAAATGCGCCAGCTGTCATAGCACCGAATTATTTACCGACCAAAGTTTCAGAAATATTGGTTTTCCATTGAATACAGATTCTAATGAAGCTGGACGCGGAAGAGTTACAGGAATCCCAGCCGATTTTATGAGTTTCAGGGTTCCGAGTTTGAGAAACATAGAATATACAGCACCTTACGGAAGTTTTGGCCAATTTTCAACATTAAAATCGGTTTTGGATTATTTTGATAAGGGTGTTTTAGAAGCTGATAATCTGGATCCTATTTTTAAGAATAATGGGAATAGAATTCCGCTTACCGAAGAGGAAAAAGAGAATCTTATTGCATTTATGAAAACGCTGAGCGATCAAGAATTTATTGGGAATTAGTCAGTTGGTTTATTGTTTATTGTTTATTGTTTATTGTTTTGGAATTATCATTCAAGTGTCACGTTTAAGAAGGAAATTATTTAGATCACATACAAGAATCCAGAGGATTCAAATATTTATAGAATGTATGTTGGACCGTGGTATGACCCCGAAGGGGTCAAATATCATCGGCGTTAATTATGTTCTATAAATATTTGAATCCTCTGGATTCTTTTGCTTTAACATATAAAAAAGGGATTTTTATTTATTCGTTTTTACACGCGCTTTCGCGAAAGAGCGACAATGAATTTGATTCTAAGTTCATATCTAAGAATCCGGAGGATTCAAATATTTATAGAAAATTTATGCTGTAGCGTGAGTATGACCCCTTCAGGGTCAAATATCAGCGGTGTTAATTATGTTCTATAAATATTTGAATCCTCTGGATTCTTTTGCTTTGATATGTAGAAAAAACGGATTTCATTTATTTGTTTTTATACGTGCTTTCGCGAAAGAACGAAAAAGAATTTATAGGGAAATAGGCTGTTGTTTGTTGTTTTGGAATTATCATTCAAGTTACCTTGAGAAAGGAAATAATTTTTAGATTCACATTAAAAGAATCCGAAGGATTCAAATGTTTATAGCATAAAATTTTCAACGTAGACATGTGACCCTGAAGGGGTCATACCCACGGTCCAGCATAAATTCTATAAATATTTGAATCCTTCGGATTCTTTTACTTGTAAAAAAAATTGAATTTCTGGCATCTGTTTCTATCTGCACTTTCGCGAAAGCAAACCCGTTTCAATTTGAAAATACTTGATTTTACTAGTATTCCCATTTTTTTTAGAATAAAATGAGAAATGTTTATAATATGTTGATAAATAATACGTTCCCGACAGTGTTAAATTCTGATTTCGATAGATTAAATGTTTTAAATTTAGTAACTGAATGATAGTTAATTATTTAAAAGTATTTGAATATGGAAAGAGCTATAAAATTACAGGTTCGTAAGGAACTTGATGGAAAACAAGAAGTAAATATAATTAAGCTGAAAGGCAGTTTGATAACTAAAGGCTACACAGAAATTATTCATATTAGTGATAAGGACGATGAATTTTACATTAATTCATTTGCCACCACAACTGCTAGCAATGAAGTGAAAGAATTTATTTTGGATTTTATAAACAAAGAAAATTTAAGCAATACAATTAGCGTTCTTGCTTAATAATGTAGAACAGCATAATTGCATTGCTTAATGTTATTTTTTGTTAGTTTACACTGCACTTGTAAAACTTGTACTTTGATCCAGATAAAGAGGCTCTTTTGGCAGATCTTCTGGTTTCTCGTCCCAATCTCCCCAATCTCCTACATAAGTTTTACGAAAGATTAATTCGTTATTATCGCCATTACAAACCAAAGTTCGGTCTGTACAGGTTTTGGTGTTTGGACTGAAATTAATTTGTAAATTTTCCATGACGTGATAATTTAATTGTTTTATGAGATTATAAAATTAGAAATATCGTCTTGGACTTTGTTATAAAATAATATTAAATTATTGTTTAATTTTAATGTATGAGTCTGAAATATAGAGTGATATAAAAAAAAGCTAAACCGGATTTGTTTAGCTTTTTGTATTATTTCTTACATCTTCCACGTGGTTCATCGCCTTCGCGAAGTATAATTTCAGAGTGTAAAAATTGCGCGGCATCGGCAGAGCCTTTTACTTTTTCTGCACTGCGTTCGAGCATTTCGGCTTCAAATTCTTTTAAAACACTTTTTCGAAGTCCGTTTTTTCTCCATTGCGACTTTGCATTGCAACATTTGGTAATTTTTTTAGCCAATTTTAAAGCGTCTAACAAAGCTTGATTGGCGCCTTGTCCCTTAAACGGGCTCATCGGGTGCGCGGCATCGCCAATTAAAGTACTGTTTTTATTTTTTTCTAATAATTCGGAACTAAGCAGTTCGCGGTCATAAACAGGATATCCAGAAATTAAACTTGATTGTGTAGCCTCTAAAATCTGCGGAATAGGAGCGTGCCATTGCGTTCTGCGAATCGCTTCTTCTTTAAGAGCTTCAGGTCCTTTTGCACTTAGTTCTTTGGCTTCTTCTTCTGACATTGGAAAACTCAATTGCCACATGACAGAATCGGCAGTGTAAGGCATAATATAAATGCGTTCATTGCCATTGGCTGTCTGAAAAACGGTTGCCGAATCTAATAACGGACTCGAAACATCTTCAAGCGAACTTAGTGGACAAATTCCCAATATTACAATACACTCCAAATAACGGAGCGGAGTTGCATCTTCGCCAATTATTAGTTTTCGCACTGCACTTCGAATACCGTCAGCACCCACAACAAGATCGGCTTTAGCTTTTTTAAATTCTCCATTTACCTGAAAATTCAATTCAACACCATCTTTACTTTCTTGAAAATCTATCAATTGATATCCCCAATTAATGGTCTTTTCGCCAAGCTGTTCGAGTAAAGCCAACCGAAGCGACTGCCTTGCGATGTGGATATTGGTTCGTTTTATAGGTGTTTTAATTTTAGTTTCCAGCCATTTTCGAGTTCCCCATTCGCCTAAAACTTTTCCTTCTGTATTGTGAACAATATGTTTTGTCGAAATAACTCCGTCTAAAGAAGTAATTCCTAAGCCTTTCATGGCTTTGCTGGCTTGTTGGAGCGTAAGTCCGTAGCCTTGAGATCTGGCGTCAAAGTTACTGTCTCTTTCGTAAATGGTATAAGGAATTCCGCGGTGCAGACAGGCGACAGCCAAAGCAACGCCTCCAATACCGGCACCAATTATAGCAACATGTGGAAAATCGGTATTAACTGGTGTAAAATGATCGGATTGAATTAATCCAGAACCAGAACAGTTAGTGCATAAATGTAGATGAGCTTTAGGTTTAACAGGAGGAGAATCGGTGCTTTTTGTTCTCTCATATTCAGCCAATTCTGCCTTATAAATGCGTTGTGCCTTCTTAGTGAGCCCACGATTTATTTTGCCCTGTCCTTGGCATTCCTGACATATAATCCACATATTCTGTTGTATAGCTTACTTTAGTATGAAGTTGCAAAGTTACATCAACTATTGTATTTAAACTACTGATTTTCAAAACTGGAATATATTCAATATAAGAATTTTAATATTTTGAAAATCAGTCAGTTGTATTTATTGGTTTGCTTTTTTAGTTTGATTCTATAAAGTTGTCAATATAACGGGCAATCATATCAGGATATTGGTGCTGCGGGCCATGTCCTGTCTGAGCAATCGTGATAAGTGTTGCGGTTGGCAATTTTTGGTTGAGCTCGAACCAGTTTTCTGGAGGAAAGCAAACTTCATGATTAGCAGAAATAATTAAGATTGGAACATTGGTCTTCATTAATTTTTCTCTAGTATTATAAGGATCATTTATATAATCGTCATGAGATTTACTGTAATATTCCCAAAGTTCTGGTCTTACTTTTGGATCTTTATTTTCTCTTTCCTGTATTCTTTTATGACTTTCTACCGCTGCATTTCGGCTTATTTCAGAAGTTGGCTCAAAGAATAATATAGTTTCATGTTCGAGCGTGTAATCTGGAATATAGGCTGTTTTAATAAAAATTTCTTCTAGGTTATGATTTACTTTTCCTGGAGGTTTGGTTCCAATTAAAATGGTGTGCGTAATTCGGTTCGGAAATTCAGTTGTTATTACTTGTGCTGCCCAGCCGCCTAACGACCATCCGCCTAGTATAAATTTGTCAATTTTTAAAGCATCGGCCAGATCAATAGCATCTTTTCCAAAACCTAAAATCGTTTCATGCGGTGTACCAGTCGAAGAAGCAAGTCCTTTATGATTAAAAGTGATCACTCTGTATTTTTTTGCCAATGCATCCAAAAATGCGGGATCCCAATCGTCTAGATTCCCTCGAAACCTATTGCAGAGAATAATGGGTAATCCTTCGCCAATTGAGCGATACGCTATTTTATAATCTTGAACAGTGGCAAATTTAGTTTCTGACTGGCTTGCCTTACTTAAAGTTTTTTCTTTTTCCATTGTAATAAAGTTAATATTGATTTATTTGTTTTGAATAGTCTTATCTAATTCCAAATTCCCGATAAAGCTTTTTCTTGGATATTTTTTGCAAAGAATGGAGTCTCTTCTTTATTGTGTTCTTCCAAATTGTTTTTCATAGTAATTCGAATGGGTTCAAAATCTGAAACCCCTGCATTTTGAAGTGATTTTATAAAATGTTCCGTAAGCGAGATCACGACGTGATTGGAAAGTTCACATGAAGAATCGGATAGTTTTTTTACTTTCAATTCCCATTTTACATATAAAGTAGTATTTCCTAAAGCAGAAAAAGAATCCGAAACAGAGTTTACAGTGCAGTGATCTCTTTTAGAAATATCTTCTATATAATGCTGAATCAGCATGTTTCCTGCTATCTGTTCCCCATTTATAGATGTTCTTAAACCTTCTTCGGTCAACGAACTTCCCGCAGCAATATGAGAAGAAGAGCATTCCTGATATTCCTTATCTTTTAAAGTAAAAAGCCATTCGGTCAAATTAATATTCTCAAAAGGAGCATTAATTACAGCGGTTGTGATACTTTCTGTAAAAGATTCCATAATTATGAATTGATATTTTTTATAAAATCTTCTGTAGTAGAAAGCACATGTCCATAATGAGGAAAATTAGTTTCGACTGTTGCTTTTATTTCTTCCCAGTTGAAAGCGCCAATTCCGTCTTTGATTAAGGTAACATGATAACCCAGCTCGACACCAAATCTTGATGTAGAATCGATACAGGTATTGGCTCTCATGCCTGCGAGAACAATTTGGTCGATATTATGCTGACGCAAAAGAAAATCTAAATCGGTATTGGCAAAACCACTCGCTGTCCAATGATTTTGAGCAATAAGATCGCCTTCTTGCATACTAAGCTCTGGGTGAAATTCGGCTCCCCACGAATCTTTTTCAAATAGCGTAATGCTTTTGCTTCCTAAATGCGAAGGCGCCATAAATTTCCAGTTGAGATAATCCCTAATTTGGGTATTCCGATGGGGTGCATAAATAATCTGGATTTTCTTTTCTCTTGCAGCAGTTAATAGCTTTTTGATGTTATTAACCACTCCATTTCCTTCCACGGTTTCCTTTGTAACCGAATATAATTTCCCGCCTTCAGAAAGAAAATCATTAAAAGGATCGATAATGACAATGGCGGTTTTTTGAAGTTGATACAAGCTCATAATTTCTAGTTTTTTAATTTAAGTCGTTGTAAACTAATAATATGCCATTTGCTTTCTAGTACAGTTTAGTTGCTGTTGCGTGAATTTTCAGAAAAGGAAAACTGCGATATTTAACTAATTTTCGAAATATGGTCAATTGATCTAGAGTGATTTATGCAGTTTTATTTTATAATTTTTGAAAAGGATTATATAATTAGGAAAGGCTGTATTTACGCTAATTTTAATAATCATTTAAAAAGGAAAGAATTATGGACAAGAATAATCAAACCCAGAAAAACCCGAACCCAAAACAGGGCGGGGCAGATCATCGAACTGATACTAGAAAACATCAATATAAAGAACACGATGAAGTTTTGACTAACGATGAAAATTATGATGCTGATACCAAAAAGTTTAAAGGCGAAGCGCCAGAACTCGATGATAAGTTGAATAATGAAGAAAAAAAATAATTCAAAAACGTCTCAATTTTGTTTGAGACGTTTTTTTATGGACTTTTTTTAACAGATCGAACTGAAGATGTAAAAAATATGAGTTGATTTTTATAGATTTGTAAAAATCTAATATAATCTCTCAAAATACTATTTGAGAAACCATATATAATATAAGGCATGAAATCGATTACTTCAGTTTTTTTTCTTTTAATGTTTGTTTGTTCCAATTCATACTCGCAGTTGAGTTCTGAAAAAATATTCGAAAGTTTTAAACAAGGTGAGCGTACCAATTGTTCTTCTATAGCTTTTATTAAAGCATCTTTAAATGTATACGGACTTGACAATCTTTTTATAAGCGAAAAATTAGCGAATGATTCTTATAAGATTACGCTAAAAAACAACGCAACCTTTCATTTAGACAGCAGTGAAGTAAATAAGGCGACAAAATCTGCGGGTTTTGTTTATATCAAAGATAATTGTGACAGTGAAAAAATAAGAGATTATGCTATTTTGACTTATGCTGTAATGGCAAAATATATGCAGATTATCGATAACGAACCCACTTTTGAGAAAGCTTTGGAAGAATTGGAAGAAGGAACGGTTTATACTCCAACCATCTATAAATACTTAGGATTCAAATTAGGCAAGCAGATTCAGAAATTAAAAAGACAATCTGGAAGTGAATATTGCGGTGTTGTCGCATGGTCAAAAGCGCATGCTGTGTTTGTTTGTGAAGATTTTATGGATTATTACGGCAACAAAAAAAGCATTTGGATCAAATATCCGGGTCGTTTTAGAATTATTAAGTCTTAAACAATACGTAGTTATACTGCCGAAAAATCCTTAATTTCTGGGGTTTTGGTGTACTATTTTACTTATCGCAACGTAACAAATGTAATTTTATTGTGAAAAAGGAAATATAAAAGTTGCTTTTTAACATAATTTATATATTTTTGTTTTTATTCAAGAACCAAATCTATTATGAAAATGAAGAGTAAGATTATTTTATTATGTGTCCTTTTCTTCTTGACAACTGCTGCTGTTTCTGCGCAGGCAAAAAATGCACCAAGAAGTATCATTAGTACAACAGCTTTAATTCGTAAATACCATGATCAAAAAGAATTAAGTGGTATGCAAAAAGGAGAACTTTTAGAATTGTACATTGAGCGTATTAAAGTTTTGGTTAAAACACTTCCGTACATTGCTTTGGTTACTAAACCAGGTGTTACAATGGCAGATTTGGGTATTCCTGATACAGCAGACAACAAAAAAATATTAGACGGTCAGGCAGAAGGAACGACTACTTTCTTAGATACGACAGTAGAATTTCAAAGAAAAATGATGCCTTACTCAGATAAAGGAAATCTTATCGCTGCAATTTTATTTTATGAAACTACATTAAAATCTTTACACGAGTTTAACGAAATGTAATCATTTTAAAAAACAAAATACAAACTCCAAGGTTTTACGATCTTGGAGTTTTTTTTTGTTTTTTACTTTATTAAAATGGAATTTAAAAGAATTAAAACGACTTTTAATTTTTCTCTTTTACTATAATTCTTATAAAAACACAAAATCAATAGTATTTTGTAACTATTTTGTTTTTAGTATTTTATAATATCTGCATCGTTTTCGTTAACAATTTTTTTGCAAAAAGTTTATTTAAAATTTGGGAAATCGCATTTTTAATTTACTTTTGTTCTATCAAATTAGTAGAGTTTAAAAATAACTAAGAAACGCAGTGATTAAAATCCACACACTTCCATTTCAAATAAGCAAAACCATTTGGCAATTCGGCCGAATGCGTTACTGCAGTTAAAATTCCTCTTTTTTAATTCATTATCAATTAATACCAAAACCCTAAATAGGGTTAAAATTTTATAGGCCAATTTTAAATAATAGTAATCCAAAAAAAAAGTAAAAATGAAAAAACGAATGTGCTGCAGCTAAAAGAGAAAACCATTTTTGCAGTTGCAGAAATGGCAGAAGCTTAAAAGAAATAGTCATCTCTAAAAGGAAAGCAGGAAGATAAAATTATCCTTGGCTTACCTATTTTAAACTAAAATAAAGTAATGAAAATAAAATTAAAAAGATATGCTTACTTATGTGTGTTGTTAATTTCAATTGGAGTTAAAGCACAAGATAACAAGCCATTAATTCAGTCTAAACTAGAAGGAAAAGTAATTGATGCCGTTACAAAAGAGCCTATTATTGGGGCTTCTATCACTATTAAAGGCACTACGCACGGGGTTCAAACGGATTTTGATGGAAAGTTTTTCTTCCAAACGGGACAAAAATTGCCTTACACTTTATTAGTAAGTTATCTAGGATATAAAAAAGCTGAAGTTGTGGTAAATGAAAATCCAGTAACGATAAGCCTTACAGAAGAACAAAATCAATTATCAGAAGTTGTAATTACGGCTTTGGGTATTTCTAAAGAAAAGAAATCTTTAGGGTATAGTACACAAGCGCTTAAGACTAAAGATATTGCTGAAACAAAAGAAACTAACTTCTTGAATAGTCTTAGCGGAAAATTAGCGGGAGTTCGTATTACCAATTCACAAGGAGATATGGGATCGTCTCGTATTATCATTCGTGGAGAAACTTCGATTGCAGGAAACAACCAGCCATTGTTTGTGGTAGATGGAGTTCCGGTAGATAACTCACAGTTAGGAAGTGTTGGAGGAGCAACTCGTGATTTTAAAAATGCTATTGCCGATTTGAATCCTAATGATATTGAAACATTGACTGTATTGAAAGGGCCAAATGCTGCAGCACTTTACGGATCGCGTGCAGCGCATGGTGTTGTGTTGATTACTACAAAATCTGGAAAAAGCCAGAAAGGATTAGGAATTACGTTGAATTCTGGAATTACAATTTCACAAGTGTCTACTTTGCCAAGTTTTCAAAACTCTTATGGTCAAGGATCAAATGGAAGATTTAGTTTTGTTGATGGAAAAGGTGGCGGTGTAAATGATGGTGTTGACGAAAGCTGGGGACCAAGAATGGACGGAAGACTTATTCCGCAATTTTACTCAAATGGAGCGGCTGTACCTTTTGTAGCACATCCTAATAATGTGAAAGACTTCTTTAACACAGGTATTACTTATGATAACAGTATTTCGGTAGCCAGATCAGATGAAAAATCGGATTTCCGTTTAGGGGTGAACAATCAAAAACAATTGGGAACAGTGCCTAATAGTGAAGTGAATAAAACCAACTTTACGCTTAATACGAATTACCAAATTTCAAAAGGTATCAAAGTAGGGGTAACGGCAAATTACATTACCACTAATTCTCCAGCCTTACCAGGAGGTCCTTCTGGAAATCGTGCCGCAGGTGTAATGCTGCAGTTCCTTTGGTTCGGTCGTCAGGTTGATATTAACCAGCTTCAAAGCAATAGAGAAGTGAACTGGAACAACAGTTATTATAGTAATCCGTATTGGAATGCGTATTATAACACTACAAGCCAGCAGCGTAACCGTATCATTGGAGACGTTCACTTGGATGCAAAATTGGCTGAAGGACTTAATTTTAAATTCCGTACAGGAGTTGATTATTATAATGACAGAAGAAAATATGAGATCAGATATGGTACTAATGGAACTCCTTTCGGATCTTATGCTGAAGATGCTTACACAGTAAATGAGCAAAACACAGAAGGTATTTTTACTTATACTAAAAAACTAAACGACGATTTTACTGTAGATGCTCTTGCCGGATTTAATATTCGTAATCATAGCGATGCCAACAATTATCAGAAAGCGCCACGTTTGGCTGTACCAGATTTGTACACTTTAACCAATTCGCGTGATCCATTAACATCATCAAACAACTTATCAAGATTAAGAGTGTATAGTGCTTATGCTTCTGCGCAATTTGGTTATAAAAACTATGCTTTCTTAAACGTTACAGGGCGTAATGACTGGTCATCTACATTACCAAGCAGCAACCGTTCTTATTTTTATCCTTCTATTAATGGTAGTTTGGTTTTATCTGAAGCTTTCAATTTGAAAAGCAATACGCTTGATTTCTTAAAAATACGTGGTGGATGGTCTGAAGTGGGTAACGATGCAGATCCGTATCAATTGGCTACGGTTTATAATTTCCAAACGGCTTTTGACGGAAATCCAATTCAAACTTCTTCACAAAGAAAATTGAATGAAAACCTGAAACCAGAAACAACACGCTCCACCGAAGTTGGTTTAGAAGCTACTTTCTTTAAAAACAGACTTCATTTTGATGCTGCTTATTACAATACCAATAGTTTTGACCAGATTTTGGAGATTAAAACCACAACTTCAAGCGGTTATAACTCTCAGTTAATCAATGCTGGAAAAATAAACAATAGAGGTATAGAAATTCAATTGGACGGAACTCCTATTCAAACAGAAAACTTCAAATGGAATATTGGAGCCAATTATTCTAAAAACACTAGTGAAGTTGAAATTTTGGATTATGCCAAACAAATTCAAAACTATACAATTGGTACTTCTGGAGGTGTAGATGTATTAGCGTCTGTAGGTCAGGCTTATGGAGCGCTTTACGGAACTGCCTATTTGCGTGATGCGAGCGGGAATATTGTAGTAGGAGCAAACGGACTTCCAAAAGCAGATCCGACGAAGAGAGTTTTAGGACATTACACTCCAGATTATTTGGCAGGTGTTACCAATACCTTGACGTATAAAAATCTTGAATTATCATTCTTAGTGGATGCAAGCGTAGGAGGAGAAATTTTCTCAGGAACCAACAGAACAGGAACTTATACAGGAGTATTGGCTTCAACTCTTCCTGGACGTGGAGCTGAAAACGGCGGTTTAAGTTATTATGTAAACGGAACTACAAAAACATTGGTAAACGGAACTGCCCCAGCGGGTGTAACCGTATATGACGACGGTATGATTTTTAACGGAGTATACGAAAATGGATCTCCAAATACAACGGTGTTAAGTGCACAGGAATATTACAAAGCATCTTACAACATTAGCGAAGCATACATTTACAGCTCAACTTTTGTAAAAATGAGAGAAATAAAATTGTCTTACAATGTCAATAAAGCATTTGCAAGAAGACTTGGATTAGAAGGGGCAAGTATTACTGCTGTTGGCCGTAACTTGTTCTTTATCTACAAAGACGCACCAAATATTGATCCTGAAACCGCTTTCAATACTGGAAATGCGCAAGGATTGGAAAGTTTAGCTTTACCAACGACCAGAAATTTCAGTCTTAATGTTAATCTTAAATTCTAAAACTCAGACTCATGTTGAAAAAAATAGCATATATAACTCTCTTTGCCTTAACGTTTAGCTCTTGCAGCGACACGTTGGATGATATCAATAAAAATCCAAATGCAACCGAAACACCATTGGCGCCTTATTTGTTAACAGGTACGTTAAAACAAGGAGCCGACTTATATTGGGGTTCTACAAATAACTTTGACTCTTCTTTATTATTTGTGCAGCATTGGGCAAAAATCCAATATACAGAGCCAGACAGATACGATGTTTCAAACGCTTCATTTGTTACTTTATGGAACACTGGTTACGCAACCTTAATCACAGATTTGAATACCATCATCAATTTTCCAGATGCACAGGCCAATTCAAATTATAAAGGAATTGCATTAACGCTTCGTTCGTGGACATTTTTACTGTTGACAGATGCTTACGGAAGTATTCCGTACAAAGAAGCTGGTCAAAGTATAACGCCTTCATACAACACTCAAAAAGAAGTGTATACAGGATTACTTGAAGATTTGAAAAACGCTCAGTCTTTATTGGGTGCAGCAAATGGAACAGTAACTGGTGATTTAGTTTATAAAGGAGACATTGCAAAGTGGAAACGTTACGTAAACTCGCTTCGTTTGCGTATCGCTTTAAAAATTGCTGACAGAGAACCAGCTTTGGCTAAACAAGCTGCAATTGACGCCACTAATGATGCAGCAGGAGTTTTAAGCAGCAATAACGATACTTTTAAATTTACGTACATTAGCTCGCCACAGCAAAATCCAGCTTCAGCTTGGTTTGAAACTCGTGATGACTACCGTATTTCTAAAACTATGGTTGACAAACTAAAAGAATTTTCGGATCCTCGTTTGCCAGTTTATGCACAATTGCCATCTGATGCAAGTGTTGGAACCTACGTTGGAGGTGGAAATGGATTATCAAATAGTGATGCTAACAGCCAAGGTTTTGCTAAAACATCAAAACCAGGAACTTATTTCCTTACGTCAACATCACCTGCTGTAATTTATTCGTATTCTGAGGTATTGTTCAATCTTGCAGAGGCAGCTGCACGTGGTTATATAGGCGGAGATGCAGAACAGCTTTATAAAAATGCCATTACAGCATCATTTAATCAATTTGGTATTAATGACGCGACAGTTATTTCGAATTATTTGAACCAAGCAAGTGTAAAATACGATGCAACTAATTATGCTAAATCTATTGGAACACAAAAATGGATTGCCTTTTTTGGTCAAGGTTTAGACGCTTTTGCAGAATGGAGAAGATTGGATTATCCTGTATTAACAGCGGGTCCAGCAACAGTTTTGGACGGAAAAATACCTTCCCGTTTTTTCTATCCTGGTACAGAGCAGTCTTTAAATGGAACAAGCTATCAGGCTGCCATTACCGATCAAGGAAAAGATTTATTGACAACCAAACTTTGGTTTGATGTGAAATAAATTTAGATTATAATAAAATAAATTTCATCAAAAAAGCCCTGTGTCACAATCGTGATACAGGGCTTTTGATTTATATTAAATCTTTTTTACAATTTTTCATACCAATTTAAATCAGTTGGCGCCATTTTATTTTTAAATTTAAATTAATCTTGCTGCGTATTTTGACGCGGATGAAACTGATTTACTTCGTAAAAACGCTGATTTGCACGGATTTTTTTAATTTATAATTAAAGTAGACTTTAGCTTGACTTTTTAGATAAAAATAAAAAATCCGTTTTTATCCGCGTCTTCGTGAAACGAATCCGTTTCACAACGATAGCGCAGATTTGCAATCTGTGCCCGCAAAGTAATTCCTTCAATATCTTTAAAAAATAAAATTATAGTTTTACACTTTACTTTTTATTTTTGTAGGAAAAAGATTGGTGTCAACAAAATACAAAGCAACAACAACTGAAGAAGCCTATTTTATAACTATAACCGCTGTAGGCTGGATTGATATCTTTACAAGGCTAAACCAGAAAAACGTTTTAATAAATGCTTTAAAATATTGTCAGGAAAACAAAGGTTTAGAAATTTATGCTTATTGTATTATGAGCAGCCATATTCATCTGCTCTGCAAAGGAACTAATGGTTTTGTTTTATCTGATATTATTAGAGATTTTAAAAAATTTACGTCAAAAAAAATAGTACAGACTATAATAAACGAACCTGAAAGCAGAAGGGAATGGATGCTGGAATATTTTCAAAAAGCGTGTGAGCATTTAAAAAAGGATCAGACTTATAAAGTCTGGCAGAATGGTTATCATGCAGAACTTATCTACAGCAATAAATTTATAAAGCAAAAAATAGATTATATTCATAATAATCCTGTCAAAGACAAAACTGTAGCTTCTCCTGAAGATTATTATTTTAGTTCAGCAAGGAATTATGCAGACTTAGAAAATGATTTGGATGTTGTTGTATTGTGCTTATTTTAAAGTATTTAACTATTTTGTATACTTAACGCAACGATAGCGCAGATTTGCAATCTGTGCCCGCAAAGTATTTCCTTCAATATCTAAAAAAATAAAAAGTACAGTTTTATACTTTATTTTTTATTTTAGTTCGGCGAAAGAATTATGCAGACCTAGAAATGATTTGGATGTTGTTGTATTATACTTACTTTGAAGTTCAACTGTTTCGCATACTTGACTTTGCGGGCACGGATTGCAAATCCGCGCTAACGAATCTGGATTCTGATAAATAATTTTCATCAAAAAAGCCCTGTATCAAAATTACGATACAGGGCTTTTGATTTATATTAAATCTTTTTTACAATTTTTCATACCAATTTAAAATATAATCGGCAACGCTTTCCCAGCCTGGTTCTCCGCAGATGAAGTGACTTTTGCCGTCGAATATTTTAAGGTCAACACGACCTGCATTTCCGTTATATCTGCTCGCAATTGTTTCTGTTAAGCTAGGAGGAAAGATATGATCGTTGCTTCCACCAATAAACAAAATTGGTTCATGCGGTTTTTTGAAATTGATATTAGAAAACGAATTTAAAACCAGTTCTCGGCTTACTTTATAACTTTCGGGCACTGCAAATTTCTCAAAAGCAATACTTTTTTGTGATTCTGGAATAGTATTAAAAAAAGCATAATCGTACCATTTTCGGCTTCCCATAAAGTATTTATTAAAAGAGAAAAAACCAAAAGCAGGAATTACCGTTTTTAAGGTTTGAAAAGGCGGAAACACATTTTTTGGAGGCGCTCCGTCAATACTTACGCCAGCTGCGGCTTTGCCTAATTCGACTAATTTTAAAGCAGCCATTCCAGCCATTGAATGTCCTATTACCAAAGGTTTTTCGGGTAAAGTGTCTATTAATCGGCTGATATTATTGACAACATCTATAAAGCCTGTTTTAGTGAGGTTAGGATGAACCTTGGCTCTCAATTCGGCAGGATTTCCATCGTGTCCAGGATTTGCTGGTGCATAAACGGTATATCCTTTTTGTTCATAGTGCTGTTTCCATTCTGCCCAAGTTTTGTCGTTAACAAAATTTCCATGAATAAGCACAATTGTTTTGGAGTTTGACATGATTCTTTTATTTGATTAATGTTAGAATTTCTTTGAAAACTTCTTGTCTCGAATCTTTAACCAGTTCATAAAGACACATTTCAACATTTGTTAATGCAGCTCCTTTATGCTGCAATTTCTGTAAAGCGATTCCAATACTTTCTTCTGCTCGAGAAGAAACGCAATCTGCCGCAATTTCGACTTCAAAGTTTTTTGATAATAGTCCCAAAGCAGTTTGATACACGCAGATATGAGCTTCAATTCCGCAAATTATCCATTGCTTTCTACCAGAATTTATAATTGCTTTTTTAAAATCTTCATTATCGAGCGCATTGAAAGAAAATTTTTCAATTGGTTGCTGTTGGTGCAATAATTTTTCTAATTCTGGAATTGTTGCACCAAGTCCTTTCGGGTTTTGTTCTGCCCAAATTATCGGAATTGAAAGTAGTTGACAGCCTCGGATAAGTTTCTCCAGATTAGACACCAGCTTTTCGCTGTTGTGTACAATCCGTGCTAGTTTTCCTTGAACATCAATTACAATCAATCCAGTTTTTTCTTGTACAAGCATAACGATCTATTTAATTTGGAAACTAAATTTACAAATTTTATTTATGTAAAGCATTGAATTTTAAAATGTTATGTTTGTTTAGGGTAAATTTTACTTCAGGTATTTTTTAAGTTCCGCCGCAGCCTGAAGAAACAGCGCTTTTGTCTGCGGAATTTCAGCCAACCCATTCAATAATCCGAAATCGTGAATGACGTCGTTGTAGCGCACCGTTGTTACAACCACTCCTGCATCGCTTAATTTACGTCCGTAAGCTTCTCCTTCGTCTCTTAAAATATCATTTTCTGCAACCTGAATTAAAGTTGGAGGAAGACCTTTCAACTGAGAAAGACTTGCCTGCAATGGCGAAGCATAGATTTCTTTTCTTTTAGAAGGATCCACATATTGATCCCACATCCATTTCATTAAAGAATCAGTTAGAAAACGCTGTTTGCCGTATAGTTTATACGATTCTGTTTCAAAATTAGCATCGGTTACAGGCCAGAAAAGAATCTGCACTTTATACAAAGGCGTTCCTTTTTCTTTAGCCATTAAAGCGCTCGCTGTAGCTAGATTTCCGCCAGCGCTGTTGCCGACAATTCCCAATTTGCTTCCGTCTACATTAATTTCGTTTCCATGCGCTGCAATCCATTTCGCGGCAGCGTAAACCTCATTTACAGGCTGTGGATATTTGTGTTCTGGAGAAAGAGAATAATTGACAAAAACACCAACATAACCCGTAAGCACACTCAAGTCTCTCACCATTCTTTTGTGGGTAGGATAATCTCCCAAAACCCAGCCGCCACCGTGAATGAACATAAAAACAGGCAGTTTTCCTTTTGCGCCAGCGGGACGAACAATATTAAGCTTGATTTTGTAACCGTCTGCGGTGATTTCTTTTTCAGATTCTTCAATTCCAGACAAATCAACTTTAAAGGCATTTTGCGCGCCAACCAATACATTTCGTGCATCTGCAACCGGAAGCGATTCTAATGGCGCTCCTCCAGCATTTAAAGGTTTTAAAAAAGCTTTTACAGCTGGCGTAAGATGCGGATCTGTAGCGTAATCGCCTTGTGCATTTGCGGGCAAACTGCTTAAAATTATATAAGGAAGAAGTATCATTTTTAGGATGATTGATTTTTTCATAATGTGTAGACTTTTATTTTACAGAATAAGGCAATGAAAGATTTCCGCTCGCAACTGTATAAACTTTGTATACCCCAAGCATTGGTTTAGAACCTTCGGCATCATGAGAACCGCCAGCGCCCGTGCTGACTTCCATATAACAGCTTACGGCATCAAATTTAAAATCGGTTTTGTTGTTGATTCTAAAATCAGGAACAATCACTTTAATCGAATTTCCTTTTGTCACGATATTAAAACCTGGGCTGTCCATATACATTGCCATTCCTGGATTTGTTGGAGGAAGAACCACTTTCGGATCTCCTTTTGTGAATTCTTTTACCGAAAGTCCTCCAGCAACGCGTTTATCTTCTACAAGCAAAACCCAGTGTGCGTGCCATACCAAACCATCATTAAGGTAATTTCCGTCCAAACTTTCATCCCAAAGTGGAGTATCTTCAAAATCTGGATGAGAGGTAAGGGCAAGCGCTACAATTCCTTCCACTTGACCGAAACCAATATCAGAAGATTTTAAAGTAGTCGGAAAAACGTATGCCAAAACTGGAGCTCCATTTAACTGTCCGACTGGTTTAGGCATTGTTTTTCCTGCGGTTCCTTCCACTTTAATATCCCAAACTGTAAGACCTAAATCTGCCTTATGAGTTATTGTAGCCGATTTTATTTTAAAATCGCTGTTGTTGTAAGTGCCGCATTTATCGCAGGCTTGTGCACTGCTAAAATGTAGCAATAGAATGACTATTAATGCTATTGATTTTTTCATAATAAATTGGTTTTTTATGGGTTAACTTCCCTAAAAAACCAATTTACATGCCATACCCAAAAAGCGCTAAATAATAAGGACTTAGCACTTTTTGAAGGGTTTAAAAGCGCTATATTTCGCTAAACGAATTTCGATTAGTGAGATTTCGCTAGCTAATAAAATAAGGACGCGGATGAAACGGATTACTTCGTAAAACGCGGATATGAACGGATTTTTTTATTTACCTATAAGATTAGGTTAGAATAAATTATATAAAAATCCGTGTCTTCGTGATAACGAATCCGTCTCATCCGCGTCTAAAAGAAATTAGGGCTTAGTCTCTAAACTCTCTTCTTTTTTCATTGATTGGAAATTCTTTAGAAAACTCAATTTTAAGAATTGTTCCATTATTATTTTCCATAGAAAAAGAAGCTTCCAAATCGTCGCTAAGACCTCTTATCAGACTCAGACCAAACGAATTGATTTTTTTACTGCTAATATTCGCATCAAAACCAACTCCGTTATCTGCAATAGTCAGCAGGTATTTGTCTTCGGTAGTAGGTTCGAGTGTCACGTAAATCATTCCCGTTCTGTTGTCTGGAAAAGCGTATTTTATAGAATTGGTAATCGATTCGTTTAAGATTAGTCCCAACGGAACCGCCTGCGCAACATCCAATTCTAACGGATCAATTTTAAGTTCAAAGCGAACGCGCTGTCCAAGCGAAAAAGATTCTCTTAAATATTCAACCAATTCTTTGATGTAATTTTGCATATTAATCGAAGCAATATTTTCTGAATTGTATAATTTCTGATGAATAAGCGACATCGAATGAATACGGTGCTGACTGTTTTTGATAGCCGATAATGCCATATCATTCTCCAAATAAGCCGATTGCGAATTCAGAAGACTGATCACAGTTTGAAGATTGTTTTTGACACGATGGTGAATTTCTTTTAAAAGCCATTCTTTTTCATCAAGCAAATGCCTCAAATTGATGTTTTTCTGATTGATTTCTTTTTCTTTCAATTCTAATTCAGCATTTGTTCTCTGTTTCAGTCGATACCTATTGTACAGCAAAGCAATAGTAAGAACCAACAAAACCAAACTCCAGATCGAAACGGTATTTAATAATTTTGATTTTTTTAAAGCCGTTTCCTGTAAATCGGTTTCTTTGTCTAATTGTTTGATTTTTTGTTCTTTGTTTTCAGTTTCGTACTGAATTCTAAGTTCTTCAATTTGTTTGTTTTTCGAATAATCTAAAATTGAGTCACTAAACTTTTTGTACAGTTTATGATGCGCCAGCGCCGACTTAAAATCACCATTGAGGGAATCTATTTTATAAAGTGACATTTGCACTGCTTCTGAGTCGTATCTCTTGTTGTATTTTTTAGAAGCGGCGTCAATTTTGTCCAAATACAATTTTGTTTTTTGGAGATTGTTTCGATTGGCATAAAACAAAGCAGCTGACGAATAAGTATTGCAGACGTCTCTAAACGTCAGCGGTGAATCTATACCATCTGCAGCTTCTACAGCTTTTATAAAATGTTTTTCGGCTGTGACATAGTTTTTTATGCGCCAATAACAATTAGCGTAAGCATAATTCATAAGCATGTCATCAAGTCTATTTGGAGGGTCAAATTTGCTTGTTATGGAATTCATATATTCTATGGCTTCTTTATTTTTTCCTTTCAGAGACAAAGAGGCTGTAGCTGTAATAAAACTTTTGTACCAGCTGCCGCTGTTAAAATTATTTTGCCCGTGTTCAATACTTTTCTGAGACATTTTTATCGCTTCATCTGTATGTCCCATTTGCAAATAGGCAATTCCTAAACGCATGTAAAAGATGTCGGCAAAAGTAAAGTCTTTTGTAGCTTCCATGGTTTTGACACTTTTCAGCGCATAATAAAAAGCATCTTTAATATTAAACTGAACGCCTTCGATATAAGAAATCGTAGTTTCGCTAAATTGCTGCTGTCTGAAACCAATTTTTCGCATCAAAGCAATATTTTGATACAATATTTTCTTGGCATCGTTTATTTTTCCGTGCCAGAAATAAATCGTACATATTTTTCCTTTGGTTTCAATAAGTTTTTCTTCAAGACCTAAAGTTGTAAATAGGGCTTCGGCTTCTTTTAAGATTTTCTCTTTTTCAGGATCTAAATCGTACTGATACGTTGCCTGATTAAGTAAAGCATACGCCAAAGCTGTTTTGTCATTTTGCTTTCGGCGTTCGTTTACAACCTGTAAGAAACATTTTTTACTTTCAGGATAATTATTGATTTGGAAATAAAACTTCCCTAAAAGCATTAAACTCTCGTGTTGCCATTTTTGTATTTTTAATTGATTGCTGACTTTTACCGCATCAGATATATACAGATTGGCATTGGTAATATCTTCTGGTTTTGCATAAGGCTTGAACAAATAATAGATTCCCAATTGCAGAGCGAGTTTTACTTTATCAGCGCCTTTAGATTTTAAATAAAGCTTTTGTGCAGCGTCGATATTTTCTTTTTCGATGAGATCTTTTCCAATTAAATACGAACCGTCATTAAATCCTTCGTCATAAGCTAAAGCAAGAGGAAGTTTATAGGCCTTGCACGTTAATACCACTGCACTGTCAGCATCTATTGCGCCTTGATTAGAATTGTACAGATAAGACGAACTGTTGTGTATTAAAAGACGCTTCTTTTTTAAATCATAATTTGCTGTTGCAGGATGGTTTTGTGCTTCAGAATTAACTGCGATTAAGAGGAGCAGACAAAACGAGTAAAGTAGCTTCATGGTTTAGAGATTAAAATTTTAGTAAGTTTTTGATTAACAAATATAAATAGAAACATTTGTGATTATTTGAAAAATAATATGAAAATTAAGGTTAATTGTGATTTTAATTTATCTAAATTTGGAAACCGTTAATTTTAATTGTTATAATTAACTATTTTTGTATCAATAAATTAAGTGCAATATAAGACAAATTTACTCACTTATGAAAAAGTCTCCCGATAACGGATATGAAACTGTTTCTTCAGAATTTAGAAAACGGATAATAATTGTAGAAGATCAGTTTATTGAAGCTCACGATTTACAGTTAATTCTCGAAAAAGCAAATTATGAAGTTACAGGAATAGCACGGTCGGTGGAGCAGGCTTTGGAGCAAATTGAGATTACACGACCAGATTTGGTTTTCTTGGATATTATGCTGAAAGGAAACCGAAATGGTATTGAATTGGCACAAATCCTTAAAGAAAAATATATTGGTTTTATATTTATTTCTGCCAATTCTAGTAAAAGTATATTAGATCAGGCAAAAACTACACAGCCTTACGGTTTTATTGTAAAACCATTTCGAGATCAGGATGTTTTAACCACTTTAGAAATCGCTTTTTATCGCCAGCAATATAGTTTAGAAAGCCAATTGATACAGCAATTTCAGCTTCAGGCAGCAATTACAGAGATTATAAATTCAAATTTAAAGAAAGAAGAAGCTTTATTAGCTTTCGCGAAAGCGGCACAAACCTTTATTCCTTTTGATTATCTGGAAACAGGTTTTGTGACTACGGCACATTATGATAATCTGGGAATTGTCCGTAGAAATTTGGATCAGTATCAGGTTATCAGTTTGCAGAAACTTTCTCAAATAGCGGAAGTATCTGAAAAAGAAATAAACGAAACCTACAGAAAGTCCAAAATAGATAAAAAGCCTATTATTTATAGTGAAGAGGCATTAATCAATAACTTTCAGGAAGCTCCAATAAAGGCTTTGATTGCACATAATTTTGGCATAAAATCGTATTTGGTTTTTCCGATTTCGATTGCCACGATCCAGAGCTATCATTTTACTTTTTACAGCCGTAATCTCAATGTTTATTCTCAAGAGCATTTACGGATTTTGAGTTCGCTTGAACTTCTTTTCAGCCAATTTATCGCTAAAATTTATTCTAAAGAAGATGTAAATCTGCCTCTTAAAAAAGTGGAAATTAAGAATGCAAAACCAACAAACAGCGAACAAGGTTTTGAAGGAATTATTGGAAACAGTTCGCAGATGAATACGGTTTTTAATTATATCCGAAAAGTTTCTCCTTCCGATACTTCTGTTTTGGTTTTAGGCGAAAGCGGTACTGGAAAAGAAAAAATTGCACAAAGTATTCATGCTTTATCGCCAAGAAAAGACAAACCTTTGGTCATTATTAATTGTGGTGCTATTCCAGAAAATCTTGCAGAATCATTGCTTTTTGGTCACGAAAAAGGATCTTTTACAGGCGCCCTCGACAGACGCATCGGTAAGTTTGAGCTGGCAGACGGAGGAACCATTTTTTTGGATGAAATTGGAGAAATGTCTTTAGAATTGCAGGTAAAACTGCTTCGCGTGTTGCAGGAAAGAGAAATTGAACGTGTTGGTGGCACTTCGCCAATGAAAATAGATGTGAGGATTATAGCGGCGACCAATAAAAATCTGGAAGAAGAAGTAGCTGCGGGAAGATTCAGAATGGATTTGTATTATCGTCTGCATGTTTTCCCGATTATGGTTCCGCCATTAAAAAAGAGAAAAGAAGATATTCCAGATTTAGCGAATCATTTTATAGCGGTTTACAGCGATAAAATGGGTAGAAAAGCGCCAATTCTTTCTGATTTTGCTTTGCAGCAGATTATGAATTACAATTGGCCGGGAAATATCAGAGAACTCGAACATGTTATGCAGCGCGCCATTTTACTGACAGACGGAAATACGATTAAAGAAATTGAACTTTCTATGTCTTCCAAAATGCATCCAGAACACCCTTCAGAATCCTTTTCAATCAAAACAATACTAGAAAACGAACGCGATTATATTTTGTATATCCTTAAAAAATGCAACGGAAAAATTTCTGGAGCAGGAGGTGCTGCAGAAATTTTAGACATTCATCCATCAACTTTAAATTCGAAGATTAAAAAACTCGACATAAAGAAAGGAATTATTTAAATCTCCAGTATACATGCTGTATGAATTAGAACGCGGATTTAACGGATTCGCTATTGCGAAGACGCGGATTGACGCGGATTTTTTTTATGATTTATTAAATCAATTGCCTCCAGTTTTAACTGGAGGTCAAAAATAAAACAAGTTGTAAGGCTTTAGCCAAACAATAAAGTTAAGCTATAGAAGCAGCTAATTGAAAAATAGGATATAAAATTAGAAATCCGTTTTTATCTGCGTCTTCGCGATAGCGAATCCGTTTAATCCGCGTCCAATACGCGCAACAGGTCAAGAGATTTTTCGAAGCCAATTGGCTGTAAACTCAGCAATAGTTTCCCAGTTTTTCTGATGAATGCTCAAATGATTTAAATCTTGAAATTCTTTATAACAAGTAATAGAATGCAGGTTTTTATATTGTTTGAAATTTAAATAATTTAAAGAAGCAGGCACAAAAGCATCTTCTGAACCCGATAAAAACAAAAGAGGATTGTGTTTCTTTTTGAAATCGATTTTGCCAGATTTAGTATAAATGTCCCGGAGAATCGATTTAGATTCGGGAATTAATAATGTTTCATAAGCTTCTTTTTGTTCATCAAATGACATTTGGTTTCCGAAAAGATGTTGCCATTTTTTGAAAGGCATTAAATAGGTTTTATTTTTTGAAGTGAAATGGACTGAAAGATTCCATAGGTTTTTATAAAACGAAAAATTATAATGTATGAGATTGCCAGGCGGAATAGAGTTGATGCAGATTCCGATCGAACCAAGTTCTTTCTGAATAAGTAATTGCGCTAAAAGACCTCCATAAGAATGGCCTATTATAATGGGTTTTTCGGGAAGTTTATCAATGATTTCGGTATAATAATCCAATAAATCAGATAGACGGGTTGAGGCAATTTTTGATTCAGAATGCGCTTGTCTTAAAACAGCTGCCGTTTCATTTTTGTAAGGCCACGGCGGCGCTACAACTTTGTATCCTTTATCTTCAAAAAAAACAATCCATTTTTTCCAGCAGGCATGGCTGATGAACGCTCCAGTGATTAACATAATCGTTTTTTTATTAGATAAATACATCATATCGAAGCTATTAGGTTAGTTTTTGGAAATCAGTACAATTTCATTTACAAAATGCAAAATAGATGCCTTTTTTGTAAAGGATTGATTATAAAAGCATTGTTCTGTACGTTAATTCTAGAATTATTATATATCGTTAAAAACGGGATTTGATTCTTGAAATATCATAATTTTTGAAATAGCAAGAAATGGTAAATGCTTTATTATAAGCTTTCTATGTTTTGGTTTAATCTTTGTCTGTTTGATAAAAAACGAATTGATTTCAATCTTTAACTTATAATTATGGAAAAAATTTATGACGCAGAGACACACTTTGCCGATTTAGGCGATCGTAAAATTGCGTATCGATCTTATGGTAAAGGAAAAGCAGTAATTTTTGTGAACCGATTTAGAGGAACGCTCGATACTTGGGATCCGCTTTTTATTGCAGAGATGGCAAAAGAGTTCAACGTTATTGTATTTGATTATTCTGGAATTGGCTCTTCTACAGGAAGTCTTGCTCCAGATATTACGATTGTGGCGAAAGATGTAAAAGATCTTGCCGATTTCTTAAAATTAGATTCAGTTATTGTTTTAGGATGGTCGTATGGCGGACTGGTAGCGCAGACGGCTACTTTATTGTATCCAAATCTGGTGACACATGCTGTTTTAGTGGGAACAAATCCGCCAGGGCAAAACGAGATTCCGATTGAGCAGGTATTTTTTGATGCGGCGCTAAAACCATTAAATGATTTTGAAGATGAAATTGTTCTGTTTTTCGAACCAAAATCAGAAGCCAGCAAAGCAGCCGCAAAAGCTTCACACGATAGAATTCATAAGAAAATCGAGGTAGAAAAAATTCCTTCTACGATGGATGTTTTTCAATTGTATTTTGGCGGAGGAGATACTTTTAGAGATGATCCTTTAAACTTTAGAGAGCAGCTTAAAAAGACCAAAACGCCTATTTTAATTATTTCTGGAGATCACGATATCAGTTTTGCGGTAGACAATTGGTATCCGATTATCAATCAGATGACAAATGCGCAGATGATTGTATATTCGGCAACAGGACACGGACCTCAGCATCAATATCCAGAACTTACAGCACAATATATCATTAATTTTGTGAATTACGTATAATTGCAGTTCAATCAGCAGAACTCATTTATATGCTAAAAGGAATAGTGTCAGCAGCTATTCCTTTTTTTTGAAAATTATCGAAAGATTATTTTGAGCTTGTATTTTATAAAATGATATTTCGCTAAAAAATAGCTTTTAGCGAAATATAACCGAGAAAAATAACCAAATTTAGATTTCGATCGTCGTGTTTATTTTAGGCAGAAATAATTCGATTGAAGCATTTTGAAACGAATCTAAAGCTTTCTGATGATCCATTACGATAAAACCAAAAGTATCATAATGAACGCCTAAAACTTTATTTACACTGACCAATTTAGAGGCTTCAATAGCTTCTTCGATTCCCATGGTAAGTCCGTCGCCAATAGGAAAAACAGCAAAGTCTAATTTTGTAAATTTTGGAATAAGCTGCATGTCTAACGTTAGTGCCGTATCGCCGCTGTAATAGAAATTTCCATCAGCGGTTGACAGTACAAATCCGCAGGCAATACCACCATAAGAACCATCCATAAAACTGCTCGGATGTTGGGCTACGACACATTTTACGGTTCCGAAATCAAAAGTAAATTTTCCACCGGGATTGATTGGATGCGCATTTTCGATTCCGTTTTTCAATAGCCAATTATAGATTTCAAAATTCCCAAGCACTTTGGCTCCAGTATTTTTTGCAATTCGTTCTACATCCAAAATATGGTCGTAATGTGCATGAGAAATAAAGATATAATCTGCTTTTATAGCATCAACATCAACTTCTTTGGCTAATTCGTTGGGTGTAATAAAAGGGTCAAAAAGAATATGTTTCCCGCCTGCAAAAACAGAAAAACAAGAATGTCCGTAGTACGTAATTTTCATGATAAATAGTTTTAAATCAGTTAATAATTAAAATATTTTTTCCAAGAAATGTGCCATTTAGGAAAAGCAATTTTTTCAAAAAAATAAAAAAAAACAGCTCATGCTCTCAGAAATGATAAGGTTGTATAAAGTTACTCTTTTGCTGATTAATTGATTGTGTAACTGTTTTATTTTTAAAAACTTAGTTTCATATTGTAATGTGAAACATCAAATAAATGAACAGACTGATAATTTTCAGAGCAAAGAGGTAATTTTAGTTGAAATAGTAATAATCCTAAAATTACAAATCATGAAAAAAAATGTTCTAGCAGTACTTTTAACAGGCTTGGCAGTATTAACATTTGTCGATATTGAAGCCCAAACCAAAAAGAAGCCTAATATTATAATGGTAATCTCAGACGATACTGGTTGGGGAGATTTAGGAGTTTATGGAGGAGGAGTTGGTCGTGGTATGCCTACACCAAACCTAGATAAAATGGCAAAAGAAGGAATGCAGTTTTGGTCGTTTTACGGACAGCCCAGCTGTACGCCTGGAAGGGCAGCAATGCTAACGGGCCGTATTCCGAACCGTAGCGGTATGACAACAGTTGCTTTTCAGGGACAGGGTGGCGGTTTGCCAAAAGAAGAATGGACATTGGCTTCGGTGCTTAAAAAAGCCAATTATAAAACGTATTTTTCAGGAAAATGGCATTTAGGAGAAGCCGATTACGCAATGCCAATTAACCATGGTTTTGATAAAATGCAAAACGTAGTGCTTTATCACTTAAATGCTTATACGTATGCCTTTGAGTCTTGGAACCCGGAGATGTCTACACAAATGCTAGATCTTTTCAAAAAAATTACAACAGGTGTGCTTGAAGGTGAAGCAGGCGGAAAAGCGCGTGAGGTATCTAAAGTTACAGAAGAGAATATTGCAGAGCTGGATATGATGATGGTAGAGAACAATTTAAAGCAGCTTGATGAATATGCAAAAAGCAAAGATCCGTTTTTTATGTGCATCAATTTTGCTAAAAATCACCAGCCTAACCTTCCTTCAAAAGAATTTGCAGGCAAGTCTCCAGGAAAAAGCAAATATTCTGATGCTGTTGTAGAAATGGACCACAATGTAGGCCGAATTATGGATAAAATTCGTTCTTTGGGAATTGCCGAAAATACGATAGTTATTTATACCGTAGATAATGGTGCTTGGCAAGATGTACATCCAGATTCTGGATATACTCCTTTTAGAGGAAGTAAAGGAACAGATAGAGAAGGAGGTAGCCGTGTGCCAGCTATTGCTTGGTGGCCAGGACAAATTGAAGCGGGAAGCCAAAGCCACGATATTGTAGGCGGATTGGATCTTATGGCAACATTTGCTAGTCTGGCTGGCGTAGAGCTTCCGAAAAAAGACAGAGCAGGTGTAGATATGGTATTTGACAGCTATGATATGTCTAATGTATTGTTTAAAAAAGGAAAACCTTTGCGTGACAGATGGTTTTATTTTACAGAATCTGAATTATCTCCTGGTGCCGTGCGTATCGGAAAATTTAAAGCAGTCTTTAATACCCGAGGAGATAATGGTGCTATTGCAGGAAGTGATATGCCGGGACAACAGTTGGGATGGAGAGGTGATGAAACCTATATTGCTACTATACCAGCAATCTATAATCTTTGGCAGGATCCGCAAGAACGCTATGATTTGTTTATGAACAGCTGGACAGAGAAAACTTGGACTGCTGTAATTTTTAATCAGGCTATTGATGATATTATGAAGACTTATGCCCAAATACCACCAAGACCACTTCAAAGTGCCACATTTAGTGGAGAAATGACAATAGACCGTTTTAGAACTATGGAGCAGGTGAAAAAAATGATGAATGAAAAGAAAACAACTCTCCCTAAGTTGAGTGTAGATTAAATAGTAAAAGACAAAGCCGGACAGTTATGTTCGGCTTTTTTCTATATGCAACGATCAAAAATTTTACGCTTTTTTAGTTTCGAATTTTTTAATTGTTGTATATACAAATAATATGGTGAAATATAGAATTACTCAATTTTGATGCGTATCTTTGAGAGAATAAAAAAATAAGCCATTTATGAAAAAAATAGGATTTTTATCATTTGGGCATTGGAATAGTAATCCAGCATATCAGACTCGTACAGCGGCAGATACTTTATTGCAATCTATAGATTTAGCAGTAGCTGCAGAAGAAATCGGGATCGATGGCGCTTATTTCCGCGTGCATCATTTTGCACAGCAATTAGCATCACCTTTTCCGCTGCTTTCGGCAATTGGTGCTAAAACGAGCAAAATTGAGATCGGAACGGGCGTGATCGATATGCGGTATGAAAATCCATTGTACATGGTAGAAGATGCAGGATCTGCCGATTTGATATCGGGAGGACGCTTGCAATTGGGAATAAGCAGAGGATCGCCAGAACAAGTTATTGACGGCTGGAGTTATTTTGGCTATGAACCAGAAAAAGGCGAAACCGATGCTGATATGGGCCGTAAAAAAGCCTTAGAATTTTTGGATAAACTGAGCGGAGAAGGATTTGCAGAACCCAATCCCTACCCGATGTTTCCGAATCCGCCTGGATTGTTGCGTGTTGAACCGCATTCTGAAGGATTAAGAGAACGAATCTGGTGGGGAGCTGCGTCTAATGCAACCGCTATTTGGGCTGCTGAAAACGGAATGCATCTTCAGAGTTCTACGCTAAAATATGACGAAAACGGAAAACCTTTTCACGTTCAGCAAGCCGAGCAGATTAGATTGTATAAAGAAGCTTGGAAAAAAGCAGGACACGATCGTGAAGCAAGAGTTTCGGTAAGCCGTTCTATTTTTGCCATAGTAAACGAACAAGACCGATATTACTTTGGAGGACAAGGAAAAGCTGCTGATAGTTTTGGTTATATCGAACAAGATAAAAGAGCCATTTTCGGTAAAAGCTACGCCGCCGAACCCGATAAACTAATTGCAGAATTAGCTCAAGACGAAGCGATTCAGGAAGCAGATACAGTATTGCTTACGATTCCGAATACTTTGGGTGTCGATTACAATGTGCATGTATTGTCTTCTATTGTAGAACATGTTGCTCCTGCGTTAGGTTGGAGATAAGATTTTTAGATACAAAAAGCCCTCTTTTTTAAGAGGGCTTTTGCTTTAAATTTTACAAAACCGTATTGGTGAATTTAATTTTATTCAAATCAATAGTATCAGACTCTTGTGTTTTTATTTCGGAGTATGATATTTCTATTTCATTTTCAGATATAAATTCTATTTTCTTGTTACATCCTGAAACACAAGATTCTATGCAAATTGGAAAGTACAATTTTTTATTCTTATCAAAGCCAATGATATTATTTCGAAAATAGGAAACAATCTTAAAATCAGTATTTTCAATCATTTCATCATTAGTATAATTTCCATTAAAATGAAATAGATCTTCGTTATAATAGGTGCTTTTTATAACAGACGGATATAAGTGTTTATCATTATCTAAATACCATTTTTGTTCAAAATTTTTGTAATAGTTGATATCTTTCTCTTTTTCAGAGGGATTATAAACCAGTTTGCTTTTATTTGCAAATTCATATAATTCTGTTTGGACTGCAATGTTAGATTGTAAAATTTCATTTTTCAAAAATTCCCCATCAATAGCTTGGCCAGATCTTACAGTAGCTTCTCCGCTATATTTCAATGTATAGAAATTTAGAGTATTAATGTTTAGCATAATAAAATCTAAATGAAAGACAGGATCTCCATTACCCATTGGAGATTCTTGTACTTCAAATAGAAAATAATCCTCGCTTCTAATCTTTTTTCTTAAGATGTGTTTTGGATCTACATTTACGTAGTAATAGTCACTTATAAGCAATGTATCACTTTTAATAAATTGTAGTTTATTTTTGTTTTTTTTATACTTTGAAGCTATAAGTATGTTCTTGTCGCCAACAAGAAAAAAATTATTATCGTCACTTACTTCACTGGCAGTTATTTTTATTACTTCGGTATTGTCTTGATTTTCAAAAGAAAACAAGACTGCCGATTTTTCTTTTTTAAGAGAGTCTTTTTTAGTTTCTGAGCCCAAATTTTCTTTGACTATTTTCTGAGTAGAAATCTTTTCATCATTCTTGCAAGAAGAAAGCATGATTAAGAATAAAAAAAAATACAATTAGGAGATTTTTAATTGCTTTCAATTAATTTTTTGTTTTTTTTGGTTATCAATACGAAGATATATTATTTTACCATTGTATTATAAAGTAAAATTACGTTAATTTAAACTATACTTAGTACTTGATAATCACCATCGAAATGAAATTATAGTGTAGTTTTATACTGTTTTTAGTAATTAAAATATTAGAAATTCAAAACTATGTGCAAATCAGGAAAAGAAATTAAATTGTGTACCTGTTTTCCAGCTACGATGAACAAGATTGTGCATCATAAAAAATTCGAAAATCTCGAAATAAAGCACGCAATGAGTTTACATGGACACTACACAAATGCTTAGGATGGAGTAAAGAAACGATGGATGGAATGGGATATCTGCCAGACGAAACACTATCCGAAGATTTGACCAATGAAATAATGCTTATTCAACTTAATAGCAGAGATTGTTTTGATTTTGATTATCAGCCCCAAGAAGATGATAATCTTAATGTTTACACGCCAGAAAATGGCAATAGAAAACATTTGTCTTTTATTTTTAAAAATGGTGAATGGACAGCCGATTGGCACCTTCCTTTTAAGTATGAGATGAAAAAAATAAATTACGGAAAAGTTAGCTTTGAAGACAAAACAGAAAAAGAATAAAAATGATAAAAAAAATACTTCTTATAGTAATTATGTTGGGATTAGTAGGCTGTAAAAAAGAAAACGAGAAAAAGCGTCCTGAGAAAACAATAAATCGTGTTGACACTCCAAAGACTGTAGTTCAGAAGCCTATTAAAGAAGAAAAAATTATCTTTAATAATGATAATAAAATTTATAAAATCATGGATGTTGATACGAAACCAGAATTCATAGGCGGAGAATTCAAGTTTCATGCTTTTATAAAAAAGAATTATGTGCGAACGGAACGAATTGTTAAAAATGAAGCCTCTGGAGGTATTTTTCCAAGATTTATAATAGAAAAAGACGGTTCCTTATCTGATATAGAAGTTATGCGCGATTTTGGTTACGGGTCGGGTGAAGAATTAGTAAGAGTTCTGAAATTATGTCCAGCTTGGAAACCAGCTATAAAAAATGGACAGCCAGTAAGATGTTTGTACAGTTTCCCATATTATGTTCTACTAAACGACAATTAATAAAAAGGATAAATTACAGAAAAGTAACTTCTGAAGACAAAATTGAAAGAGAAACACAAGAAAAATATCAATTTCTATTCGCATCATTCGCCTGTCTAATTCCTTTTGGATCTATTAGATTAAATCGATACACAAAACTCAAGCGATATCTTGCCGCATTTGGGATGCTGTTATCTCTAATGACATAATCGGTTCCTGTTGTAACACTTTTGTTCTGACGGAGATTAAAAGCATTCGTAACATCAAAAACAATTGTCGCTCTATCTTTCAGTAAAAGTTTGCTCAATCCGAAATCAATAGATTGTAAAGCATTGTTGGTGGTTTGCGCATTGCGTTTTTCGCCACGGAAATTATATCTTCCCTGAAAACTAAATTTGGACGGAAGTTTGATCTGCGTGCTTAAACGAGCGGTAAAGTTTTCACTGCTGAAATCTAGATTTTCCTGCATATAATTTCCTTTCTGTTTAAAATGAAAATAATTCATTTCGGCATTAATCTGAAGCCATTTTACTGGATTGTATAAAGTCGATAATTCAATTCCGCTTCGTATTTCATAATCGATGTTTATTGGAGTTGTTAAAAAGATATCATCTTGGCGATACGTATAATCCTGAATGTAATTTTTTTCATATTGATAATAAACAGAAGGATTTAAGGTGAATGTTTTCCAAGTTTTTAGAAACGCCATTTCAAAAGCATCGGTATAAGAAGGATTTAAATCGGGATTTCCTATGTATTGCGCATTCAAATCGGTGACTTCGTTAAAAGGATATAAGGCATATAAAGAAGGACGTCTAATGCGTTTACTGTAGTTTAATTGTAAAGTCGATTCGTCAAACTCATAACTCAGATTAACCGTAGGAAACAGTTTATTGTATTTTTTTTGATCATTATAAGCGTTTTCTGCGTCTTTAATTGAAATATTGGTGAACTCGGTTCTCAAGCCAAGCATATAGCTGAATTTATTGATTTTACTGCTGAATTGTGTATAAGCGCCCGTTATGGTTTCATCATAGTTTAAATCGTTATCAATATCTCGATACACTACCCAATTATTATCCTGCTGTTCTTCTGCTAAATAGTCACTAGAAACCGTTCGAATTTCTGTTTTTATTCCAAATTCCAAAACAGAAATACTGTCGATAGGCTGTATAAAGTCGGTTTGAGCTAGAAAATCTCGGCTGTTTCCTATCGAACTTGTTCTAATGCTCGGATAAAGCATTTCATTAGGAAGCAAACGCTTTGTAGAAAGATCCCATTTTTTGTCGCTGTTCCACCAGTCGTATTGCACATCAATGGTCCATTTTTTTGTTTTCTGTTTAAAAGTTCGCGTATAATTAAATTCAAACTGGCTATAATCGCGCTTTTCTTGTGATTTTCCATTTCGCACCAAGAGACTATCTGGCGTTGTACTTTCTGTATCGCTATCATAATTGTATCGCAAATTGGTTTTATCGTTGTCACGAGTTGCATTCTTTAAAAAAGCAGCGGTAATCGTCTGATATTCATTAATAAAATAATCAGCACCCAAATAAAGCAATTTCCCATCATCATGGCGGTCTTCATTTTGCACACGATTCATGTAATTTGGCGCGGTCGTACTATTCGTTACCTGATTGGTAGTGTACAAACCTTCATAATCGCTTGAGCGAATGCTGAAATTAGAGAAAATATTGATTTTGTTTGATTTGTAATTAATGCTCGGATTGAGACGGCTATCGTTTGGAGAACCTGCAACTAATCGTACCTGACCGCTAAAACCGCTTTTTTTGTTCTTTTTCAAGATGATATTAATAATACCCGCAGAACCCGCAGCATCATATCTCGAAGACGGATTGGTAATAACTTCAATCCTTTCAATCTGATCGGCTGCAACCTGGTCAAACGCATTGTTTTGAGTAAGTCCAGACTGTCTTCCGTTAATTAATACCAATACATTGCTGTTGCCTCTAAGACTTATGGCTCCAGCTGGACTCACTTGCACTGAAGGAACACCATTTAAAACATCATGAGCAGAGCCGTTTTGAGAAAGCACATCTTTGCCAACTTCAAAAACTTTTTTGTCGAGTTTTAAACTAATGTTTGCTTTTTGACTATTTATTTCTACCGCTTTTAATTGTACCGCATCGGTGCTTAAATTAATTGTGCCGAGTTGTATTTTGGGTTTTCCTGATAGAATTAAGGACTGGATATGATTTTGATATCCCGCATAGCTGAAAGAAATGGTTGCAGAATCGGTTAGAATTCCTTCCAAATGAAACAAACCCTGAATATCGGTAACGCCGGCTGTTATGGTTTTAGAAGCGCTGTCTTGTATCGTTACGGTTACATAAGACAATGCTTCTTTTGTGGTACTATCTTGAACTTTGCCAGAAATAGTAATTTGCTGTCCTATTCCGAAAAACGGAATAAGGAAAGCTAAAGTGTTGATTAGTAGTTTTTTCATGCTGATTGATTTTTGATTGATTTTGTTATGCAAGATTAGCCCATAAAACAAAGTACAGCGATCAAAAACATGCAAACGGCTCTGAGAACTTCTCAAATGCATTTCTCCATTCGATATTTATTTTATCTTTATCTCATGTATAAATCTTACTTTTTTATCATTTTATTGCTGCTAATGCTTACTTCATGTAACCATTACAAAGAGTATATTACAACAGATGTAACCTATACTGTTGATTCCGATCATGAGCAGATTGAATGGGGCAATCCGTACAGTTCCAGTTTTAAATTCCAAACCGAAATAGAGATACAGAAGCGAAAAAATACTTCTGAAGCATTAGGACTTCAGGTTAATTCTTTTGGTGCTTTTGATGTGTATTGGGACGGTATTCTCATTGGAAATAATGGTAAAATGGCAAAAGCGGGCCGTGCTGAAATACCTGGAACAGAAATGACGTACTATCAAATACCAGAAAGATTAGCCAATCTAGGAAAACATACGGTTACCTTAGTTGGTACACAAACCGATCTTAGAGAAGTACAACGAGGGAACGATGTAAAACTAAAGAGCTATCTCCAGCTTCATCGTTCGCCGCTTATTGTAATATCTTTTATGAATCTTATGGCAGGCGCTTTCCTGATTGCAGCTATATATTATTTCTTTGTATATATCAATAGCAGTAGAAAAGAATTAGCAGTTTTGCTTTTTGGAATTATCTGTCTGCTTTTTTTCTTCTTGTTAATTATCGAATATATAAAGTACTATTTGTATATTCCTTACACTGAATATTATACTCGTTTGAAAATTATCGGCTGGCTGACTTTTGCCATTTCAATGCTCGTGCCGTGGTATTTTATGCTGCAGTTTGAGTTTAAAAAAAAGAAACTGGTTTTATTGCTTCTCTTTTTGGCTCTTGTGGCGGTTTATATTGGTTTTTATGGACATTATGATATTTCGGCAGCGTATTTTACCATTACAGCCCGTTTGTTTTCTCTTTTAATCGCTATCGATGCCGTAATTAGAAAAGTAAAAGGCGGACTTATTGTTGCTACGGGTTTATTGGCAGGAGTAGCGGTTAATTATTTTATGTTTTATGATTTCGGATTGTTTATTGCTTTTACCATTTTGGTGCTTTGCATGCTTTATCTGCATACGATACGTGCGAAAGCAATGGAGGAAGCGCATAATGCATCATTGCTGTTTTCTTCAAGATTGCAGTTAGAACTTGTTAAGAAAAATATTCAGCCGCATTTTCTTCGCAATACGTTGACTTCATTAATCGACTGGATTGAAGAATCGCCCAAAGAAGGCGTAGTTTTTATTCGCGCTTTAGCCGAAGAATTTGATATTATGAATGATATTGCTGAAGATACGCTTATCCCAATTCGACAAGAAATTGACTTGTGCCGACGACATTTGGAAGTAATGTCTTTTAGAAAAGAGATTTGTTATGAATGGCAGGAAGAAGGGATTGAAGAAACTGAAATGATTCCGCCAGCAATTTTTCATACTATTATAGAAAACGGAATCACGCACAGTCTTCCTCCAGAACAAGGCTGTATTGTATTCTGCTTAAAATTCGTTAGAGAAAAACAATTCAAGCAATATACTTTACTGACATTTGCTCAAAACAGGCAAACCAAAAAGAATAAGCGAATCGGAACTGGATTTAAATATATAGAAGCGAGATTAACAGAAAGCTACGGCACCAATTGGTCTTTTGATTCTCATGCTGTAGAAAAAGGGTGGGAAACTGTTATTAAAATTTTAAACTAAAATGAAAATACTCATAATTGAAGACGAAGCCCGTATTGCGAAGAGAGTGGAGCGAATGACTCGGGATTTCTTTGACAAGGATGTACAAATTGTACTTGCTGATTCGCTAGAAAATGGTCTTTTAGCTATAGAAAAGCATTCCATTGATCTGCTGCTTTTGGATTTGAATCTCAACGGAGAAGATGGTTTTGAAATTCTGCAGACTTTTGTGGCAGGTGCGTTTCAAACCATTATCATTTCGGCTTATACCGATAAAGCGATTACCGCCTTTAATTATGGTGTTTTGGATTTTGTGCCAAAACCTTTCGATCAAAATAGATTGGCGCAAGCCTTTACGCGTTATACGGCACAAGGAAAACAATCGGGTGGTGATGTGCGTTTTTTGGCGGTAAGAAAAGCAAAGACCTTCAGGCTCGTGCCAGTCAATGAAATTTTATACATAAAAGGAGCAGGAATTTATACCGAACTGCATTTAGTAAACAACAAAATAGAATTACACGATAAATCACTCGAAGCCTTAGAAAAACTGCTTCCTGAAGCATTTGAAAGAATACATAAATCGTATATTCTTTGCTGGGAACAAGCCGACAAAATTGTCGTAGAAGCAGGAGGAAAGTACAGTATGCAGCTCAAAAACGGAGCTTTACTGCCTATTGGCCGTTCTAAGTATAAAGAAATTAAAAATAAATTGATTTAATACTCGCGAATCAATGCAAATAATGCTGTCCTATAGTATTCAAAACAATATTCATGACTTGTTTAGTAATTAAAAAAATAAGTGCCATGCTTATCACTCGAATAATTAAACTAGACTTTTTGAAATTGAAGACAGAAAAATATTGATAGTAGAAAATAATAAGATATACAAAGGTAAGCACAGTCAAGAAATTGTTTACTACAAGAAGAAAATCTCGGTTATCAGTAAAAATCATAATGACAGGCAAAATAAGGCTGATCGTTAAGATTCCGCACTGCAGGTACAGATTGAGCACTAAATTCTCGGTATAGTTTTGTTTGCTTTTTTTGAAGAGTAAAAAACTGCCAAGCGCTATAATCGGAATATGTAAAAATACGGTAAACTTTGAATAGTCTTTTAATATTTTAAAAAGCCCAGAAAGCTCTGTTTGATCATATATAGATGAGGTATCGATTTTGGTCCATTTTTTTAGAAAATAACCTATGGTCAGTAAAAGAATGATGGTGGCAAAATAATTAAAATGCTTGGTTCTTTTTCCTTGAATATATTCTCTAATGCTGTTTCCAGGTCTAGTAAACAGCTCTTTTATGGTATAGAAAAAACCTTTGTCGAAGTGAAATATTCCGTGAATGAAATCGTGTTGAATAACGTGAGATAAAGAAAATCTATGTGTGGATGCTGATTGGCTGCAATTGCTGCAAAATTTACCTGCGATTTCTTCATTACAATTTAAACAGTTACTTGTCATTGGTCAGTTTTAATTATTGGTCAATTTTATGTTAATTCTTCTGTTTTATCCTTTCAATAGTGGCATTTTGTAAAACAGATTCGCGAATGTACTTAAATTTTTGTATTTATTATTTAATAAATTTCCGCTTAAAGCGAAAAAATAAATGAATTGCAAAAAATAGAATTGTCTAATAAAACACCAATATCCATTTAGTTTAAAACTAAAACAACTTCGATGCTTTTATTAAAACATCGAAGTTGTAAGGGTTTGTTTTTTCGGCTCAAATTGGTTTAAAAAATTATATTATGCTATAGCGCATCCCAAGAGGCACTTGGGTAGTAGATAGAGCTTGTAACTGGAGCTTTCCAATACTCTTGGCTTCCGCCACGGAAAGTGTGAAGACTCACCGCATTCACATTTCGCTTAGCATCGTTGGTCACCCAGCGAATTTTCTGATTCAATATCTCCGTTCCATTTACATAATATTTCACATATCCGTCGGTATTCGATCCTGTGTTTAATTTCACAGAAATCTGGCAGTTGTAAGTTACACCTTCTTGGATGTAGTATTTTTTGCCAAAGTCATTTCCATATTGTCCAGGCTGATCTCTGTAATATACATACGGCTGAAGATAAGCTCCGCTTCCTTTAGCAGAGTTAGATCCATTTGGGCAATACCACATAAATCTGGCGCTTCCTCCGTTTCCATCCCATGCTGCATCGCCACCTGTATTTTGGTCACCAATTAAGATTCCGTATCCGCATTTACCGCCACGGCTCCAGTAGAATCCGTTGTTGAATTTCATTTGAAACCAAACTGTATATACGCCGGTAGACCAAACTCCATACGATGTGCACAAACCACCAGGACATGATAATGTATTGGTTTGCAGAGTGATCGTTCTTGCTCCAGCCGAACCTTTGGCTGTGGTACTTCCTTCCAATGCAGCATTGGCAGAAATGCTATCTTTGCTAGCAGCTTGCGGTATTTCTTTTTTAGCAGTTTGAGGCACTTCTAAATCTTGTTCCTTTTCGCAGGAATTAAACACTAATGCTATGGTAAATAGCAAACTAGTTAATTTTAAGATTCTTTTCATCTTTTAAATTTTAAGGTTAGTAACAATTAATAGTTAGTAAATAGTAGTAGTAAGTATTTGATACCGAAAGGTGTAAAGTTGATTATTATTAATTTATAAGAGGAGCAATTAAGTACGATTTTACGTATACAATAATCCTGAGAAATAAATAATTTGTACAAAATGACTTGTTTTTAAGCTAATGGTTTCATTTCTAGAAAAATGGAAGTTTTTTCTCAATTTTAGAATAGAGCTTTTTTGGTGCAAATACCAATGAAATCAGGTATTGTTTTCCGCATTTGACATCAGTAAATTTGTCTCAACCAAAAAGTATCAATAATGAGAAACATTACTATTAAAAGTTCTTTATTAAAGAGATCAGCATTTTTAGAAGTTGCAACATCAAGTGTAGTTAAACAGATTTTCTATATAATCATGCTGCTTCCATTTGCTGCAGTTAGTCAAAAAGCAATTGAGCCAGGCAGTAAGGATATAAATACTAAATATATCAAAACTGGAAAATCATTATATACGGTTTATTATGTAAAAGATACCAGTTGGGTAAAACAAGGATCATTAACATATGATATTGCATTAGCCAATAATCAGCTAAGTTTAACCAATCTTTATACTCCAAAAGACAACAGTAGAACTACTTCCCACATTTCTGTGGCAGATGCTCAAACACTGAAAGCGATTAGTTACAACGGTGACCGAAAGGAAACAAAATTAAATCTGGATTTTGTCGGTACGATTACAGGAAATTATTATTCGAAGAAAACCAAAAAGGATAAAAAATTGACATTAAATGTAAAAGAACCTTATTTTGACTTCAACTGGAGCGACCATCTAATCGTAACATTGCCATTAGATGTTGGCTATAAGGGCCGTTTTCCACAATTCTACTATAGCGATGAGTCCAAAGTGTATGTAGAATATTATACGATTAAAGAAGTTAAAAGTTTTGTTTATTATTCTCCGAAAACAGGAAAGCACGATTCTTGGCTCGTAACTGTTTTAGAAGAAGCTTCAGGAGGTATTTATAATTATATCATAGACAAAAAAGACCATCGTCTTTGGCGTCGCGAAATGTCTATGGGAAAAAACATGTGGGAAGTTACAGTTAATGAAGAGCTGGATTATCAGCCTATCAAGAATCAATTTGATAAAGAACTTTCTATTCAGCAAATTTCAAAAGGAAATAGTGTGATTATAGGAACAGCCTACGCGCGAGCAGACTCGGGTAAAAGATTAGGCGGTTTGGTGAATACGGCTAAGAAACAATATGCGCCAAGAGGAACTGAGATTACGCTTTTTCCAAGTTCTGCTTATTATGAAGAATGGGTAGAAGTCAACAAGAAAATTCGCAAACAGAACAAAATGCCAGAAGTTCCCTTGAATAGTGATTTTGGCTATGGTGTAAAAAAAGCAAAAGTGTATGATGATCAAGGACATTTTGAATTTGCAGATCTGATGCCAGGAACCTATGTTGTAATGGCCAGCTTTGATTTTTCTAATTCTTATAATTATTCTTATGTTAGCGGTTACACCAATTATTATAACTATTACGGATATGCAGGTTCAACGACCAATTATGGTTCGGCAAGGCAATACTATACTGATAAAGCCAGTATTGAGAAACGCGTAACGATTGATAAGGATGGAGAGAAAAAGGAAATCAACTTAAAAGAAATGTAAGATATCGATATCTAAAAGGCTTATTCTTTCCTTTATTGTAATGCAGATTCCAGTTTCGTATTATTTCTCTAAAAAACGAACAATACTTTCTGGAATCTGTTCAAATTCTTTAATCGTATACGGTTTGATCAAACAAGCTTTAACACCAAGAAAGTCACACTTTTGCTGGTAAATCGGATTTAGGCCAGTAGAGTAGACAAAACAAGGAATATCTTTAAGACTGTTTATTTCTGAAATCTGCTGAAGGGCTTCAATGCCATTCATGATAGGCATGTTTATATCTGTCAGAATAACATCGGGTATTAAATTGGAAGGATTGTTCAAATAGCTAAGGAGTTCTTCGCCATTTGAAACTAATATGATTTGATTAAAATTAGGATTTCTTTCGAATACATCTAAGATTACCTCTGTATCATCCATGTCGTCTTCTGCAATGATGATGTTGAATTGAGTTTTTTTTGTCATAAAATAGGCGGAAAGTTAAGGTCAAAAGTTGTACCTTGGTTTGGTAGGCTTTCTACGGTTATAGATCCGGAATGGTTTTCCATTATTTTTTTGCAAATGGCAAGTCCAATTCCATTTCCGGAGTATTCATTTTTGGCATGTAGTCGCTGGAAAATGGTAAAGATTTTTGTCAGATGACTTTTTTCCATACCGATTCCGTTATCGCTGATCTTGATTTTTACTGACGGAATACTGTCTGCCGATTCAACAGCAGCATTATCAGCTTCTATTTTTATTACAGGCGAAAGATCTTTTCGGCTGTATTTTATCGCGTTTGAGATAAGATTTGAAAACAGCTGTCTTATTTGCCCTTTAGAAGCATATAATTCAGGCAGTTTGCCAATTTCTATCACCGCTTTTTTATCATTTATTAATACCTCATAATCGGCAATCACTTCAGCAATGACTTCGCTAATATCCACTTTTGCAAATTCTTCCTTCATGGTGTGAGAAGAATAACTAACCAGATCATCTACAAGCGAATTTAATCTCGACGCAGAACTCTTCATTGTGGTAACAGCTTTTGCATCGGTTTCCTGCAGATAATTTCCGTTAATTCGGTCACTGTACATTAAAATTTTGCGCAGAGGCTCTTTAAGATCGTGTGAGATTACATGAATAAATTCTTCCAGATTCTTGTTGATAATATTGAGCTCGTGAACTTTATTTTGAAGAATCTTCTGGTGATTGATCAGCGCGTTTTCATGTTTTTTCTTTTCCGTAAGATCAATTACAATGATTCCAATTCCATGAGAAGGCCCTAAATCTGTTAAAATAATCTGCGCTGGAAATGTACCTGATGAAGATTTAAGTAACGTCTCATGTGTATTTACCCCGTAATTTAATGCATTTAATATTCTATTAAAATTGTCGGGCTGGTCTAAAAAATCTGAAAAATATTTTCCTGTAATTTTTTCATAAGATGATTCGGCAAGTAAGGCAAAATGCTCATTGCAAAATAGTATAAGCCCATCTCGTGCGATACTAAGCGCACCTTGGCTGAATTTCTCGATAAGAAGCCTAAAGGTATAATCGGCGGTTTGCAGCGAATAGAGTTCGCTTGAGCCGTCGTTATTTAAAACCAAGGCATCAATATCTCCATTGCGTATAGCACTAATAATGGCATTAGATTCCTGCAGCTCCTCTCGAAGCGCTGCAATCTCTGCAGATAAAGATTCTATATTTCTTTTTTTATCTTCCATTAAGTTAATTAGGGTTTAATATATTTAATACCTTTTCACTATCAGATAAATCCCCGATTATTATTCTTTTTGGAAGTGGCTCGTGTTTAATCAGCGTTGGAATAGCCACGATCTGATGCAGAACGGCCTGTTCTTTTTCGCGATTTATATCTATTATTTCCAGATCGTAATTACCTTTTAAATGTTCGTCACAGATTCTTCGCAAATTCTCTATTGCATGTCCTGAATTAACAGACATACCAGAGACAAAAAGAGTTAATTTATGTCTCGACGTATTTGTATCATCAGGCTCATTTTCCATTTTTTAAACTGTTAAAGGCTTAATATTCAGCCCTACAAGAACTCTTTCTTTATTAGAAAGATCTCCAATAATTTTACGTATAGGCTCTGGAAATTTACGGACAAGAGTAGGCACAGCCAATATCTGATCTCCTTCTGCCAACTGTGGATTTTTGAGAAGATCAATGATTTCGATGCTGTATTTGCCTGCTAAATGTTCTTCAGCATATTTTTTTATGTTTTCCAATGCCTTGATAGACTTTGGTGTTTGGCCTGCTATATAGAGCAGTAACTGCCATTCTGCAACTTCATTTTCCATTTATTCTTTCTTTTTTGCAGAGATATTTTTATTTAGCTCTTCTGTGGCTTTAAGAATGCTTAATTCTTCTTCTGCTGATTCAAATTCATTTTTAAGAGCTTCTATATTGGCTTCAAGAACTTTGCGTTTGCGCTCAATCTCTCTGTCTTTTCTGCTGATTTCGTTCTGCAGTTTTATATCAGATAAGGTTTGCTTAAACTTATATGATTTTCTCGCTGCGCCGGTAAGTATTCCCTGCGGACCCATTTCTACATCAAGCAATTCGATGCCATTATCGGTAATAACAAATTCACGAACCTGATTAGAATGGCCCATACCGCGTGCTTTTATAATAAAAATTCCCCTGTTGCGTTCTCCAATTCCTTCCATATCGCGCACTGTTATCCACGTATCTACAAGAGAAGAAACCGATTCTTCTGCAAGATCGGGACGCATATTGTCGGTCTGTTTATTTAACGAAGTAAACAGCGCCGTAATATTGTTTACTTTAAGCATATCAATGAGCCTTACTAGCATAGAGCGTACTTCATGATCGCTTCCCACAGAAATTAAATTACTAATTGGGTCAATAACTATTGTAGTAGGTTTGAACTCTTTGATTAATTTTCTGAGTGTCAGCAAATGCAATTCCAGTCCGTTTAGTGAAGGTCTGGAAGAATGTATCTGAAGCGTGCCGTTGTCTATATACTGCTGTAGGTCAACGCCTATAGATTTCATATTGCGAACCAATTGCTGAGGTGATTCTTCAAAAGCAAAATAAATCGTCTTTTCGTTGTTTTTGCACTGTTCTGTAGCAAAATAACAGGCGATAGTTGTTTTTGCTGTTCCCGCAGTTCCTGAGACCAAAATATTGCTGCCGCGATAAAATCCGCCCTGATAAAACATTTCATTAAGACCGGTGAATCCCGTTGAGACAATTTCTGAAGAAACTTCATTGTCTAATTTTAAAGAGGTAATAGGCAGAACAGAAATTCCGTCCTCATCAATTAGAAACGGGTACTCGTTGGTTCCGTGCGTTGATCCTCTGTATTTAACGATGCGAAGTCTTCTGGTAGAAATCTGTTCGATAACGCGATGGTCTAAAACAATTACACAGTCTGAAACGTATTCTTCCAGTCCTTGCCGTGTTAGAGTCGCTTCTCCGCGTTCCCCAGTAATTATAGCCGTAACGCCTTTCTGTTTAAGCCAATGAAATAGTCTTCGCAATTCTGCTCTTAATACAGCCTGATTATCCAGTCCTGAAAATAAAGTTTCGATGGTGTCTAAAACTACACGCGTTGCTTTTATGGAGTCAATGGCATGCCCGAGACGTATAAAAAGTCCGTCAAGATCATATTCTCCCGCTTCTTCGATTTCAGATCTTTCGACTCTTACATGATCTACTACCAGCATTTTATCTGCTTTCAGTTTTTCAAGATCAAATCCGAGAGATTTTACATTTAAAGTAAGGTCATCTGAAGGTTCTTCAAACGACATGAAAACACCAGGTTCGTTATATTCGGTTATTCCTTTTATCAGGAATTGCATAGAAAGGAGTGTTTTTCCGCAGCCTGCGCCGCCGCAAATTAAAGTTGGACGTCCTTTAGGGAATCCGCCATCAGTAATTTCGTCTAAACCGTCCACTCCAGTTGGAGTTTTAGGAAAAATAAAAGTATGTGGTATAGTCTGTTTCTGCACGATATTCAAAATTCTATTCTATCAAATATACATTTTTCCCGTGAGATATCTTATTAATTTTCGTAACATTTAACAGATGTTTATAGCACTTAATTCATTCTTGCTGTTCGATAAATAGTTGAAGATTTTAATAATTCAGTTCAAGATTTAAAGGTCAAAAATGGTTTCAAATTATAATCTGCAACCAAATTTACCATTTAAATAAGGTTAGCATTTTTCTAAAAAACTAATTTTAATACTATAAAAACGTAAGATTATGAAAAAACTATTTTTTATTATAAGTGCAGCACTTTTAACATTCACAGCCTGTAAAAAAGAAACTTCAAAAGACAGTACAAATACTGCAAATGCTTCAATCTCTACAGATTCGATAACAGCTATTGCAAAACGGGCGTGGATATATGGTTATCCGATGTTTTATAACTATAAAGCCATATATGCGAATGCAATTGATAAAGAATCAAAAACCTATAGCGGTTTTAATACATTCAAAAGTTCGACAGCGAGTGCCACTCCAAAAGATACTTTAGTTGTTACAATAAATAATGATACTCCGTATTCAATGGCGGCTCTTAATGTTTCAGATGAGCCGTTAGTGCTTCAGATTCCTAAAATTGAAGGAAATCGCTATTTTGTAATGCAGTTCGTTGATCTTTATACTTTCAATTATGAATATTTGGGCTCGCGTGTATCTGGAAATAATGGCGGGAAATATCTTATTGCCGGGCCTGACTGGAAAGGAGAAACACCTGCAGGAATTGATAAAGTACTACGCTCAGAAACAAACTTAATATTTCTGATTGGGCGTACAGAACTGGATAGCCCAAGTGATATTCCGAATCTTAAAAAAATTCAGGATCAGTATAAATTAACTTCATTGCATGAGTTTACAAAACAAGCGGCTCCAGCTGCTAAAAAGTATAATATGCCTCTTCCGGTTTGGAAAGAATCTGATTACAGTTCTCCTGAATTTATCAATGTATTAAATGCTTTATTGCAGTATACTAAAGAAGATGATAGCGAAAAAGAACTCAGAGCACAGTTTGCTAAAATAGGAATTGTTCCTGGAGTGCCTTTTGACAGTTCTAAATTAGATGCGGAAACGATCAAAGCAATTGAAAAAGGAATTGCAGAGGGAAAACAAGAGCTTGAATCTGTTATAAGTAAAACTACTGATGCAGGAGATTTATTTGGCACAAGAGCCTCTCTTAAAAATAATTATGTAAACCGCGCAGCCGCAGCCGCAATGGGACTTTACGGAAATACTAAAGAAGAGGCGGTTTATGTAGGGACTGCAGTAGATAAAGATAAAAATGCACTAAACGGAAACAATAATTATGTGCTTCGATTTTCAAAAAACCAAGTTCCAAAAGCAAAATATTTTTGGAGTATAACACTATACAATCTGCCGAAACGCTTTTTGGTTCCTAACCCGATTAATCGTTATTCGATAGGGCAGAAAACAAAAGGTTTGAAATACGAACCTAATGGAGATTTAGTTCTTTATTTATACTCGGCATCGCCAGGAAAAGACAAGGAAAGCAATTGGCTTCCGACTCCTAAAAATCAAGATTTCAATTTCGTTATGAGAATTTATGGACCTGAACAAGATGCAATAAATGGCACATGGAAATTGCCTTTGCCAGAGAAAGTGAAATAAGCGTAATCGCTGTAATTAAAAGAAAAAAACTTTGAAATAAATAGTAAAAAATGCTGTCTCTACTTTGAGGCAGCATTTTTTGTCTTTCATTTTCGCTATAAATAGGTAAAATTAATGTTTAATTTTCCTAATTTTTCTCGGCTCAGACTCGTTTGAGGGCATTTAAAACCTCTTTATTGTTAATTCACGGTTATTAATTGTTAAAATGCGGAAAAAGTTGTGGATTTTTAAACTATTCTAGTTAAATTTGTTGAAGACACTTTATTGATAAGTAAAAAATCACTCTAATGTGTCAAAGATTTTAATAATATCATAAGCCCCAAGATTATGAAAAAAATTACTTTACTGGTATGCTTGTTGCTTACAGCAGCTGGCGTAAATGCTCAACAAGAAAAAGGAATCATCGGTTATAGCAACTGGCTAGACAACTGGACTGAATTTAAACCTCAAAAGTCCGATTCTAAAGATGCCAATCAAATTTTAGCTGGAAATATTACAGAGAATACAAAACTGCTGAAAAGGAATGTATACATTCTTCAAGGAAATGTTTATGTAACAAATAACGCTGTTCTTACTATCGAACCTGGAACTGTAATCATTGGAGATGCTAGTACAAAAGGTACATTGGTTATCACCAAAGGAGCACAGATCATGGCACAAGGGCAAGAAACAGATCCTATTGTATTTACCTCAAACAGCAGTATGAGAAAAGCAGGGGACTGGGGAGGTCTGGTAATCTTAGGAGATGCACCGATTAATAAATTTGGAAGTGCAGGATCTTACAATATGGATCTTGAGCCTTCTCTAACTGTATACGGAGGAAACAATCAGGCTAGTAGTTCTGGTGTTTTAAAATATGTGCGAATTGAATTTGCTGGTAAAAAAGTAAAAGGCGCAGATACTTTTAATGCGTTAACTATTGCTGGAGTAGGAAACAAAACCGTTATAGAAAATATTATGGTGAGCTATTCAGGAGGTGACTCTTTTGCCTTTTATGGCGGAGATGTAAATGCTTCTCAATTGGTTTCATACAAATCAATTAATGACGATTTTAAATTTACACAAGGTGCTCAGTGCCGTTTATTTAATTCTCTTGCAGTAAGATCTTCTTATCTTTCAAGTAATAAGGATGGTTCTAGATGTTTAGAGGTTAAAGCTTTCGAAAAGAAAAACGAAACAGACTTTACTAAAAAAGCTACTTTTGTTTCTGCTTCTAATATTACAATGCTTAACGACAGCGAAAACATTAAAGCAGATATTCAGTCTGGTTTAGTAAAAGAAGCGGTTTATGTGGCTGAAAATGCTTCTCTTGAATTAAAAAGAAGTGTTGTTTCAGGATTTAACCCTGCGGTTTTATTAGACAGCAAAACTGAAATCAACGGTGACAATTTGAAGAAAATTAAATTTGAAGAGATGTTCTTTAATCAGTGCAGCGGTAACATCTTTAAAGAAGGTATGACTGACAATGCAGATTTAGAGAACTGGTATGGTAACAGTATTTTCTCAAATGTGTATTCACACACAGATAATAAAGAAACATTTGTTGATGCTTACAACCCAAAAAGACCAGATTTCAGATTACAGTTAGGAAAAATTACTGCGTCTAGCGGCAAATAAAAATATAAAAGATACTCTCTTTATAAAACCACTCTTGAATTAGAGTGGTTTTTTTATTTTTGAAATAAAATTAATTATATGAATACTATATTTTCTGAAAATAGCCAAATAGGTGTAGTGTCTACTTTTTCAGAACTTGTGCAGACGAGTTTCAAAGGAGAAATGAATGCTCTGTGCTGGTATAGAAATTTGGATGGAGATTTTAATGAAATTGTAGCCAAGTTATCTTTAAAAGAAAATATAACAGAAGTTAATCCAGAAGATTTAAACAAACTTGAGCTTTCAGAGAAAGGAAATATAGCGAGAGAAATAATTTTAAACGATTTGCAATTATTAGCAGATTTTGGAGCTTCTCCATCTCTTAATTTGCTAAAATGTTACGAGCGCGATGATGAATTTGATTTCATCTCTACTGATGTGTATTCGTTTCATGTCGATCGTTCGCCCATAGCAACCGATACTTTTTTATGCACCTATCACGGAGCCGCAAGTGATATTGTTTCTAACTCGCAGGCAGAACAGAAAATTTTAATTCCAGAAATCAGAGAAAAACTGAAAGAACTGCATGATGGACCAGAGGAAGAGTTTGAAGATTTTTTGAAGGAGAATTATTTTGATTTGCATTATCAGCTACATGCGAATGCTGAACCAATTAATTTAGGTAAAATACATCTTTGGCGTTTGGCTGTAGATCATCCGAAACAGCAAGTACAGCCATGTATTCATAGAGCGCCAATAGAAAATGAAGGCGAATATAGGCTGTTGCTGATTTGTTAGAAAGGAGCTAATGAATAAGCTATGACCTGTTTTCTTTTGTTAGATTCAAAACAAAAAAAGGCTGTAAAGCAAAATGTTGCGATGCAGAATTAATAGCTTAAGAATATCCAACCCGCTCTTCGGTCGCCACTTTCAGTAGAAATAATGTAATAATAAGTGCCGCTCGGAAGTTTATTGCCTCCGTCCCATTGGCCATGCCATTGATTTACATATTCCCCTTTAAACTGATATAATTCTCGACCCCATCGATTAAAGATATTGACATTGTTTACATCAAAATTGGTGAGATCAAAATTGTCGTTTATTCCATCATCATTTGGAGAAATGGCGTTTTGGATGCCACACAGAGGATTTGTTATTTCAAATGTTTCTTCAACTTGACAAGATCCGCTGCTAACGATAACTTTAAATGGTAAAGAAAGTATCGATTTATCATTAATTTGTAGTGCATAATCTGTAAAATTAAGAGTAGGACTATTGTTGCCTATTAAATCTCCCTTATCGTTCATCCAAGAGTAGGTATAATCGGAAGAAGAAATAGAAGGATCCGTTATTATTTCTATTATATAATTATTGTCTATGCAATCTTGCGCTATAGTATATTTCAATGAATTAACCGTAACGGTCAGAGTTGTGGCTTTGGCGCACTGGCCAGCATCAGGCGTAAAAGTATAGGTTCCGTTTTGGGTATTGTCAATCGCAGCGGGATTCCAAGTTCCTGTAACTCCGTTGGGAGAAGCGGAAGCCAAAACTGGAGCCGTTTCGCCACTGCATAAAGATAAAGCGGTGTCAAAATCTGGCGTTACATTCGGATTGACCGTCACGGCCAGTGTTGCAGAAATGGCGCACTGGCCAGCATCTGGCGTAAAAGTATAGGTTCCGTTTTGGGTATTGTCAATCACGGCTGGATTCCAAGTTCCTGTAATTCCATTGGGCGAAGCGGAAGCTAAAACTGGAGCCGTTTCGCCACTGCATAAAGATAAAGCAGTGTCAAAATCAGGCGTCACATTCGGGTTGACCGTCACATTCAGAGTTGCAGAAGTGGCACACTGTCCTGCATCAGACGTAAAAGTATAGGTTCCGTTTTGGGTATTGTCAATCGCAGCGGGATTCCAAGTTCCGCTAATTCCGTTGGGAGAAGCGGAAGCTAAAACTGGAGCTGATGCGCCATTGCATATAGATAAAGCAGTGTCAAAATCAGGCGTCACATTCGGATTGACCGTCACATTCAGGGTTGCCGAAGTTGCGCACTGTCCGGCATCAGGCGTAAAAGTATAAGTTCCGTTTTGGGTATTGTCAATAACAGCGGGATTCCACGTTCCTGTAATTCCGTTGGGAGAAGCGGAAGCTAAAACTGGTGCCGTCGCGCCATTGCATAA
>NZ_JAVAMB010000026.1 GCF_030730925.1 Flavobacterium sp. DG2-3
GATGCGCGTCATTAAATGATTTTACAGTTGGTCCAATTACAAGTATAGGACCAAGTTGTTTTTCTGGATGTTCTTCTCTGACATCTTTAACACTTAATGATTTAACGTCAATTGGAACAAACGCTTTTTATAATTGTTCTAGTATCAATAACATAAATCTTCGATCTTTAACTACATGTGGCGATACCACAGCAAACAACAATGTGTTTTTTGGAATTAAATTAGGTTGTAATATAACCGTACCTGTCGCCTTGCAGATTGCAAATGCAGGAGAACCAGATGGCGATCTGGTGTATGCTCAAACTTCTAGAAATGCAATTATATATTATGTTTAAAAGCAAGCTATATCAATTTGATAATAAAAAATCTTCTTTTAGATTCTGATGCTGAAGATTCCTGTAAAGGAAAAGCAGGATACGAATAAAAAACAAAAACTTCCAAAATCAAATTGAATTTGGAGGTTTTTTATTTACCTCTTAAACTTCCCAACCCCACTCTGCAGCCAACTATAATACTCCTCAATATTCGGATTATAAGCAGACGGCTCAACCAAGTTTGCACTTTTATGATCAACAATTACGTAGAAAGGTTGAGCATTTGCTTTATAGGTTTTAATCTGTAAATCGCTCCATTTGTTGCCGATGGTTTTAATCTTTTTTCCAGTTGTTTCAGAAACATATTGTTCGCTTTTTAGAAGTTCTTTTTTATCGTCTACGTAAAGCGAAATCAAAACAACATCATTGTTTAAAACGCCTAAAACTTTTGGATCTGACCAAACCAATTCTTCCATTTTTCGGCAGTTTACGCAAGCATATCCTGTGAAATCTAATAAAACTGGTTTTCCGACTTTTTTAGCATATTCCATTCCTTTGTCGTAATCGTGGAAAGTGATAATATTTTGCGGACCGTGCTCTGCTCCTTCTGGTAACGAGCCTGTTATTTTTAATTCTGAATTGCCTGAAACTCCAAGTCCGTTTGGAGATTCGCTGTATTGCATTGGTGGTGGAAATCCGCTGATTAGTTTTAACGGTGCACCCCAAAGCCCTGGAATTAGATAAATCGTGAAACTCAAAACGATTAATCCGAAAACTAATCTTCCGACCGAAATATGATTTAATGGAGAATCATGTGGCAACGTAATTTTTCCAAATAAATAAAAAGCCAGCATTCCGAAAACGGCAATCCAAACCGCAAGGAAAACTTCTCTTTCTAACCAATGCAATTGCAACACTAAATCGGCGTTGGATAAAAATTTGAAAGCCAAAGCCAGTTCTAAAAATCCTAAAACTACTTTTACCGTATTCAGCCATCCACCCGATTTTGGCAGTGCGTTTAACCAGCCTGGAAAAGCAGCAAATAATGAAAATGGCAACGCAATTGCAATCGAGAATCCTAACATTCCGACAATTGGAGCGATTCCACCTTTTGAAGCGGCTTCAACTAACAACGTTCCTACTATTGGTCCTGTACAAGAAAATGATACGATCGCTAAAGCCAATGCCATAAAGAAAATCCCGATCAATCCTCCTCTATCGGCTTGCGAATCTATTTTGTTGGCAAATGAACTTGGCAAAACAATTTCGAAAGCGCCCAAAAACGAACAGGCAAAAACGACCAATAAAATAAAAAATATCAGATTGAACCAAACATTGGTTGAAAGCGCATTTAGCGAATCGGCACCAAAAACTGCGGTTACGATCGAACCCAATAAAACGTAAATAATCACGATTGAAAATCCGTAAATCATTGCATTTCTAATTCCAGCTGCCTTGCTTTTACTTTGTTTGGTAAAAAAACTCACCGTCATCGGAATCATCGGGAAAACGCAAGGTGTCAATAAAGCTGCAAATCCTGATAAAAAGGCTAAAATAAAAATAGTTAGTAATCCTCTCGATTCTGTTTTCTTTGGCGCATCTGTAATTTCTTTCGATTTTTTTTCTTGTTTCTCAGCAACCGTTTTTTCTTCTGTAATTACAGAATCTTCTTTTATGATAGGAGTTTCTTCGGTGGAAGCCAATTTCTTTTCGCTCGGAATTTTAAAAGTCAGTTCTTCTGTAGACGGCGGCAAACAATTGCTATCATCACAAACCATAAAATCAACTTCGGCAGCAATATTCGAAATATCGGCAGAAGTGAATTTGATTTTTTGGGTAAAAACAGCTTTATCTTGAAAATATTTAATTTTCATATCGAAGATTTTATCCACCGTTTCGTGTCCTTTGTCTTCACTCGTTTTTCCGATCAATTCGAATTTTTTGGACTGATTTTTAAAGGTAAAAGCTGTTGGCGACGGCCCACCCTCTTCAATATATTGCCCGTATAAATGCCAGCCAGATTGTATGACGGCCTGGGCTTTTAAAATATATTCTTTATCTGAAATTTTTTCTACAGCTGTCGACCATTTTACGGGATTATACATTTGTCCGAACATGGAAACCGAGAGCAATAACAGGAATGCAATTATGGTATTTCTCATTTGTTTTTTGGTTTGATTTGTTGAAAAAAAGAGCTGTCGGCAAAACAGCTCTTTTGGTCTTTCATAGAAAATGGCTTACTAATTCAGTTTCTAAAATGAAATAATGAAAGACGACTATTAAAAATTTTAGATTGTTGATTTTAGATTTTAACATTTGCGGTACTTACTGTAAAATAATCTGCCACAGATTATAAGATTAAAATGATTAATCAAAAAAATCCTTTAATCTGTGGCAAAAAAAAACTATTTCAAAGGCTCACCGTTTTTATCAAGAGATCCCGATTTAACAATAATCATTTTATCCAATTGAATGTACTTCTTAATCGCGTCGTTTACCTGCTGTAAAGTCGCTTTTTCGATATCTTTCGGATATTGATCGATGTAACTTGGCTCCAAACCTCTTTCGATAAAACTTAAAATCGTTCTCGCCATTCCGTTTGTGGTAGACATTCCTACTTTAAAACTTCCAATTAAGTTTGTTTTCTTGTTTTCCAATTCAGATGCTGTGATGCCTTCTTTTACCCATTTATCTACCTGAACCATTGTCGCATCCAGACCTTTTTGAAATAAATTTGGATTGAAAGAAGCATTTACAAACCAGTAGCCTCCTGTTTCGATGTTACCGCCCAAACCTGAAGTAATGTTGTAGGTCAAACCATCATTGTCACGCACCGTCTGCATTAAACGTCCAGCGAAACCTGCACCTAAAGTGTAATTTCCTATGTAAAACGGAATATAATCTGCATCGGCTCTTTTTAATCCTGTAAACTGACCGATGAATAATTCTGCACTTGGTTTTTCTGGAATGTTTACTAATTCTGTTTTTGCGGCAGCTTTTGTCGCTTCTTCAAATTTCAGTTTTTCCGTAACTCCTCCGTTCCAGTTTTTGAATGATTTTTTTAAAGAAGCGTTTAAGTTTGCTCCTTCTGTATCACCTACAATTACGAGACGCATAGATGCTGTTCCGAAATATTTTTTATGGAAAGCTTTTACTTCGTCTAAAGTTGCGTTTTTGATATTTTCAATATTTTCTTCAACGCTTAAATTGTAATTTGGATTTCCTTTCGGATAAATGGCTTGCGATAAAGCAATGCTTCCTCTTTCGCCTGGATCATTCAAATCTTGTTGTGTATTTCCGATAAATTGCTGTTTTAAATTTTCGAATTCTTTAGCATCAAACAACGGATTTCTTAATTCTTCAGCCAATAAAGCAATAACCTGATCTAAGTCTTTTTTCAAACATTTGAATCCGATATTTACTTTAAAAGTCGAAGCATTCACATTTAAGGAAACTCCTAATTTTTGCAATTTTTCTGAGAATTTAAACTTGTCATTCAGTGTTGTTCCTTTTGATAACATCGACGCGGTTAAAGTTGGAATAATATCATTTTTAGTTTCGCTAGCATAATTTCCTAACGAAATGCTCGCAGCAACGGTAACGAAATCTTTTGCGGAAGTTTTAACTGAAACGACATCAATTCCAGATACTTTTTCTCTTTTAAAAGCAGAAGCCGATTTTTCTATTAAAGTTTCTGTAGAAATTAATTCTTCTGATGTATTTTTAGTTGAAGTTGGAACTGAAGTTTTTTCTTCGTGAATATGTCCTTCTTCTGAATGTCTGTAATAAAACGGACCATTTTCTGGCATATAATTATTAGCTTTTGCCGAATCATTATTTTGAGCACCAGCTTGTTTCGGAATAAAATATCCTGTTGTACTTTGGTCTTCAACCAAATATTTATTGGCTACGCGCAAAACATCAGCAGGAGTTACTTTTTTCAATCGGTCAACTCCTGTAATATAATCTGTCCAGTCGCCAGAAGCAATGGCTTCGTTTAATGCCGATGCAATCACACCAGAACCATCACGCGCTAAAATAGTCTGTGCGCTGATTTTTGCTACAACGCGATTTACTTCTTCTTGAGTCACGCCTTCTTTCTGAATTTTAGCTACAACTTCGCTTATTTTAGCATCGATATCTTCGTGTATAGAAGTTGTCGGGAAACCAACTCCAATCGTGAAAAGTCCAACTTCTTTAAAGTTTGTTGCTTCAGCATAAGAATAAATTCCCAAACGAGTGTCTACGAAAGTTTTACTCAAAATTGCCGAAGGTCCAACACCAATAATCTGAGCTAAAATATTCAACGCAGGAAGATCTTCGTGTAACGCTCCCGGAATTTTATAGGCTTTGCTTACAACGCCCAATTCGCCAGGTTTTTTCACTACAATTTTACGCGCGCCATATTGTTCAGGCTCTTCTGTATAAGGCTGAGGCATTACATTTGGCGCTTTTGTAATTTTTCCGAAATACTTTTCGATCAATTCAAAAACATTTTCTTTTTTGAAATCTCCAATAATAGTCAAAGTGGCATTATCTGGCCAATAATAGGTATTGTAGAAATTTTTCAATACTTCAATCGGAGCTTTTTCAATATCCGATTTCCAGCCAATTGTAGAATGATGGTACGGATGCGCGATATATGCTGAAGCCCAGATTTCTTTGTCTAATAAACTATTCGGATTGTTTTCTCCACGCTCAAATTCGTTGCGAACTACCGTCATTTCTGCTTCTTTATCTTCTTTCAATAATAAAGAATTACGCATTCTGTCGGCTTCAATTTGAAGCGCCAATTCGATTTTATCACTTGGCAATGTTTCAAAATAATTCGTACGATCGTACCAAGTTGTCGCATTTAACTGCGCTCCCGTATTTTGCAGAACATCAGTAATTGTGTTTCCGTTTTTCTTGTTGAAAGTTGGCGTTCCTTTAAACATTAAATGTTCTAAAAGGTGCGTTGATCCCGTGTTTCCTAAAACTTCATGTTTAGAACCTACGCGATATACAATTTGTACAGTTGCAACAGGCGACGCATTGTCTTGCAAAAGCAAAACATTCATTCCGTTTGGCTGGTATAAGTATTCTTCTATTCCGCCTAATTCTTTAATTTTCTTAAAGTTAACCGATTTGCCCTGCGCTGACATAAGGGCGCAGAAAGCTAATGAGCAATAGCCCAGAAAGATGTATTTTTTCATTTTTTATGAGAATTTTTATTGGAGTGTTCTTTATCTAGTGCTCAGTGTTCAGTTTTTTAGTGTTCAGTCCGATACCGAATTGTAACTGAATACTAAAAACCTGATCACTGAACACTAAACATTTATGATTTGCTGAAAATCTCTTTTAATTTAGATTGCAACTCAGCTTCTCTAAGGTTTTTAGCTACGATTTTCCCGTCAGGACCAATTAAGTAGTTGGTTGGAACCATTTTCACACCGTATAAAACAGCAGCTTCATTCTGCCATCCTTTCAAATCAGAAACGTGTGTCCAAGTTAACCCGTCTTTTTCGATTGCTTTTTCCCAAAGTTTCTTTTTGTCGTCTAGAGAAACTCCCAAAACATCAAAACCTTTATCATGGTAAGTTTTGTAAGCCAAAACTACGTTCGGATTTTCTTTTCGGCATGGACCGCACCAAGAAGCCCAAAAATCTACTAAAATATATTTTCCTTTGTAATCTGATAATTTCACCACTTTTCCGTTAATATCCGTTTGAGAAAATTCAGGAGCTGCAACGCCAATTGCTGTTTTTTCGTTAAGATCGATTGATGCTTTTAATTTTTTTCCGTAGAATGATTTTTGAACTTCTGGAGATAAAATTGTGTAATATTCTTTTACTTTTTCAGGAGTTCCGTAAGACACAATTCGGTCTTCAATTACTAAAGCTCCTCCTAAATTATCTTTATTTTTTCTAATGAATTTATCTGTCAGATCATCCGCGAAAGCGCCCAAATCTTTCCATTTTTTATCCATCATGGTTTGCTGTTCTGCAGTTAGTTTTACTTTTCCGCCTTGTGTTAGCGAATCAGATAATTTGTAAATCGGACCTGCAATTGCTTGTATTTTTTTGAATTCGTTATCGTAGTACGATTTGTAGAATTCGTTTTGAGTTGCTCCTGTTACTTTAGCTTTAAAAACAGAATCTTTTTTTGCTTCAACAGTAATATCTTCATTATCTAAAAGAAAATACGCTCCGTATTCTTGCCCTTTAATTTTTATTGTATGAAATAAAGGCTCTCCCGTTTTTCCAGTAAAAGTAAATGCACCTTCTTTTACCTCAGCAGAATCGATGATTTTTTTATCTCCTTTTTCGTCTGCATATTCCAAGTAGACGATTCCTTTGTCCAATCCAGCAATTTTTCCGCTGATGGTATATCCTTCTTTTTTAGCGCAAGAAGTAAGCGCTGTCGCTATCGCTAAAGCGAATAGACTTGATTTTAAAATGGTACTTTTCATGTTATATTTTTTTTTGTTTGTTCGATTGCGATGTTTTTTATTTAAACACATAGAATCATAGATTTTGTAAGCCTTTTAAAAGGCATTTCACTTATTAAAATGAACATAGCTTTCTATGTGCAAGAAATAAATTTCTTTATATGTTTCAATATTATAGATCAGTTCATTTGGCAAACTGAACACTAAAATACTGATCACTGACCACTAAAATCCTTAAGATTTCATAAGTTCTTTCAATTTCGCTTCCAATTCTGCACCTCTTAAATTGTCCCCGATAATTACACCTTTACTATCTACTAAATAAGTTGCTGGAATGGTTTTTACATTGAATGCTTTGCTAACTTTATCATCATCATATAAATTCGGCCATTGCATGTTTTCTTGACCTAGCGCTTTCTGCCAAGCTTTTTCGTCTTTATCAATCGAGATGCTTAAAATCTCAAATCCTTTATTGGAATATTCTGTATAAGCTGTTTTTAAATTCGGAATTTCTTTTCGGCAAGGCGCGCACCATGAAGCCCAAAAATCTACCAAAATATATTTTTTGCCTGCAACAATGTCTTTTGCATTCAATACTTTTCCGTCTTTATCTTTTAATCCAAAATTGGCAATGCTTGTTCCGATTAATGATTTTGGATTCAAATCTTTATCTACTACTTGACCATAATAGCTTTTCTTTGCCGCATCTGAAAATTGCTCGTAAATCGGTTTTTGTTCTGGAGTAAAATAGCTGTATTGCGTCATCATAAAAAATGGCCCCCACCAGTTAGTTTTATGTCTTGCTATAAGGTCTAATGTTGTTTTTTCTACTTTCGCAAAAAAGGCTTTTTCTTTTGCTTCAAAAGCTTTCCATTCTGGAGTATTTGCAATGGAATCCATTGTTTTTTTGTTTCCTGCAACTCTAGCTTTTGAATACAATTTGCCTAATTCTTCAGTCCCTTTATGGTATTCAGCATAATCATTATTCAATTCTTCTTTAAAAGCTGTTTCTTTCACATAATAATCATGAGATTTTGATCCTGTAATTACAACATTTTTAAACGAAATCCATTCTCCTTCGTTATCTGAAACTGTTCCAGCCGCTGTAATTTTTATTTTTGAATTTTCGACCATTACAGAAATATTTCCTTTGTTTTTACCAAAGACAACATAGAAAAAACGAGGTTCTTTTAATTTTCCTTCAAAAGTAAATTTCCCGTCTTTTAATGCTGTTTCAGCAACTGGCAGTTCAGATGAATGTGTTGCGCCCGGAATCAATTTTACGGCTGTTCCGTCGGTTAAACCTGTGATGTTTCCTTCAATTGTATAAGAAGAAGCTTGAGCTGGTGCCGTTTTTTTCTTTTGTGCCTGAATGTTTATTGAAACCATAAACAAGCAGATGCATAATCCTAGTATTTTGTTTTGAATTGCTTTCATTTTTGATTGATATTTTTAGAAAAAGCTTCCCTTTCGGGGAAATCTAATCGGGAAGCTTTTAGATTATTATTTGTCTACGTTTTGTGTAATTGTTCCGTTTCCTGGATTTTGCGTTGCTCCTTGCGGGAAAGGCGATGTCCATAAATGAGAATCCGATTTTAATGTATAAGTGGTTCCGTTTACCACTTTGCTAAAACTAACTTTATAAACACCTTCTGCATTTAAACGTCTTGCATCTGCATAAGGAATAAGAGTCTGTACAGATTCATTATTTTTTGTTTTGAAAATGGCATTCAAAGCAGTTGTTTTATCTGTAGTTGCAATATCCTGATACGATGCTGGAAGAATACGCGTTTTACGAATTGCATTTAAAATTGCTAATGCTTCGCTGATTTTATTATCACGTGCCAAACATTCGGCTTTTATTAAATAAACCTCAACAGTTGTAAGTCCGCCAAAATTGTACATTCCTGACAATATTGAATAGTAATAAGTGTCAGCGCCCACAGTTCTTATTTTCCAACGAGATTTTAAACGTAAATCACCCGTTTCAAAACGCGCCGCTCTTTCTACTGGAATACTTGGTTCTCTTCCTAATGAGCGATTTGAGCCGTGTCTAAACATATAATTTTCGACATTGTTATAACCCATTGGCGATACAGCAGTTGTGTATGAATTTGGGACATCTATAGTTGTTTTATTTGCTTCGTAAAAAGCGACCCAATCAAACAATTTATTATTTTCTGCTAATGCCAAATCTGCATATTTTAAAGCTTCTGTGTAGTTACTCATTTGTAGATAAACTCTTGAATAAAAAGCGTAACCGGCTCCTAAATTTGGATGCAAAGCGGTTTGAGAAACTTTAGGCAAATAAGGCAATGCTTCTTTAATATCATTCAGAATAAAATCATACATTTCCTGAATGGTTACTTGTTTGCTTGGCGCATTGATATTGGCACTTGTAATTAACGGAACTGACAATTTTGTAGAAGCTGTAGAAGCTACATAAGTATCTGCATAAAAATTAGTTACATAAAAGAAGTTCATGGCACGCATTATTTTTGCTTGTGCCCAAACCACTCTCTGTTCTTGCTCAGTCGCTTGGGTTGTCGAAAGCGCATTTTCAATAATTAAATTAAAAGCTGAAATTCCGCTATAAGCTGTATAATAGTACGATTCGTCTGATACCTTTATTGCAATACGATCTGCATTTTCGTCCCACATATAATTGGCATTATACAATCTATTGCTTGTTAGTGAAGCGGCTGTTACAAATTGGTCATTTAATACGTGATTAGCTCCTAGAATATCTAATCTTGTGTTGTATTCATCGCGTAAAAAAGCTTCATAATCTGCTAATGTTTCTGGCGATTTTGCTCCTTTTGGCACATCGTTCAAATAGTCTTCGCAAGATGCTAAAGTCAATCCTAAAGCCAATACGCACGCTACTTTTTTATATATATTTTTCATCGTCTAGTCTTTATAAATTAGAAATTAACATTTACTCCCATAACAAAACTTGGAGATATAAAACCGCCTAACATGTATTTGGCATCTCTGCTTTTGGCAAAAGTGTATACGTTTTCTGCATTCAAATTGAATCGTACTCCGTCTAGTTTTACTCTTTTAATAATGTCTTTTGGCATTTGATATGCTAACGAAATGTTACTCAATCTTACATTTGAAGCATCCAAAATATTAATATCTGCATAAGAATAAATAGTACGAGATTCTGAATTAAAATCGGCTTCATATTCGTAAACCGCTCTTGGAACATTAGTAAAAGCTTCGTCTCCTGGCTGCATCCAACGATTTGCGATATTATTGTTTACCACCGTTATATCCGTTACATAACCTCCAAGTGCACCATTGTAAGTGTTACTCAACATCGGCAGGAATGTGTTTCTCACTTTATGTCCTAGCTCATAAATGAAAAGAGCCGAAAGCGAGAAGTTTTTATAATCGACAGAAGTATGAAAAGAACCACTGTGTGTAGGAACTGTTGAACCGTAATCTTTAATTGCGTCTAACTGGCCTGGATTATATTTTACTGCAGTTCCTGAAGCATCATAAACCTGAGGTACTCCTGTATCGCTCAAGCCTGCCCATTGGTAACCATAAATGGCGTTAAAACTGGTTCCAATTCTAGGATAAGCCGTTGGGTAATCTAATTGTAAATAGTACACAGGAGCTTTTACATTTACAAAATCTACTGTGTTTTTATTATAGGCATATAAAACAGCGGCATCCCAAGCGAATGAAGGAGTTTTTACAATTGTTCCTCTTAAAGTAGCTTCAATACCTTTGTTGGTCATTTCTCCATTATTAAGCGTGTAAGAAGAATATCCAAATCCTTCTGTTGGAATTCCTTGACTAGTCGCTAACAAATCTTGACCTTTTTTGTTGTACAAATCTAGAGTTCCGCTTAGTCTGCTTTTAAAGAATGAAAAATCTAAACCAATATTGGTTGTTGTTGTTTTTTCCCAAGACAACTCAGGATTTGGTCGCTTACCAACACTTCCATAAGTTCCTCCAACATTGGCATTAGCATAATAAAAAGCGGTTAAATAAGGAGCAGAATCTTTAGCAATGTTTCCTGCAATACCGTAAGAACCACGCAGTTTAAGAGCATCAACCCAATCAACATCAAAAAATGATTCATTGTTAATATTCCAGCCCGCACCTACAGACCAGATTGGTTTGTTTTGGTATTTGCTATCTGTTCCCCAAAGGTTGGAACGATCCCAACGAATGCTTCCAGAAAGAGAATATCTTTTGTCATACGTATAACCTCCTGTAGAATAAACAGAAACATAACGGTTCTGTAATTCTTTTTGTAATCCAAAATCATTTTGTGACATATATCCACCAAAAACAGCTCCGTATACTTTTAATAAATCGGCTTGATTTATTGCTGTAAAAGATAAGGCTTGCGAATCGTAACCATAGCGTGTATTATCGTTATATTCTTGTTTAGAATGACGGATTTCCATACCAGCAATAGCAGAAAAATCATGCTTTTCTGCAAAAGTCTGATTGAAATTTAACTGCTGACGGAAATTATAAGCGTTAGAGAATTGGTTGGTTTCTTTAATGATATCTCCATAAGGCAAATTGTAAACTGCTTTGTTATTAGCAAGTGTTACCAAACCATTTACTTTACTTCTAACATAGTAAGATTCTTTTGCAAACAATTGACTTGCACGATCTGAAGCAAACTCGTATTGGAACATAGCGTTGTAAGTAAAAGCGTGGCTGAATTTTACATTAAACTTGGCAAATGTTCTGTTTAAGAAATTTTTGTTTTCAGTTAAATTTCTTCCTAATTCGTCCATCGGCGTAATATCCATGTTGTAAAGACCATAAGTCTGCATAGAATTAAGCGTAAAATTATTGTAGCGAGAAGCAGCAGTAGAAACAAAATTAGTTCCGTCGTTATTTACTAATTGATTGTATGGTTGCCATTTAAATCCAGGATTATCTGAAACAGCTGCTGGATTAATTGGTTTATAATACTGTGTATCTCCTATACCGTAGTTTAAATAAGTTCCCAAATCTAAAGACAGCCAGTCATTAATCTGAGTCGAATTTTTCAAATTAATACCAACCGATTGATTTTCAGAATACATATCTTCCAACTGATTGTCTTTGTAAGTGATCGAAGCATTAAATGTATTGTTTTGACTCGCTTTACCTAAACTAAGGTTGTGCTGCATAAAATACTGATCGCGTTTTGCGTATTTTGCCACATCATCGTAGTATTTATATCCTTGAGAACCCAATTGGTTTAAACGATTATTCATTTCCGTTTGAGAAATATTTCCCGCGTAACCGTTTAAAATAGTTTGCATTCCCAAACTGGTAAATGCAGCATTATTCAATAAAGATTGTGCGTATGTATTGGCGTTAGCGGTTTTCAAATTAGGATTTCCTTCTGCCCATCCTCTTTCTAATCCAATAATATCAGCAGAACTAGTAAGATTGCCAGTATAATTTCGGTAAGGCGTAACAGTCAAATTGCTAGAAAACGAAATGTTTGTTTTTCCTTCTTTTGCTTTTTTCGTTGTAATTACTATAACTCCATTTGCCGCACGAGCACCATAAATAGAAGAAGCTGCCGCATCTTTTAAAACCGTGATCGTTTCGATGTCTTCTAAGTTTAGGTTAGGAAGATTTTCTTCGATATTTGAATAAGGAGTTAATCTAGTATTTTCAACAGGAAAACCGTCAATAACATATAACGGAGCTGTGGCATTAGCGTTCATAGAGGTCGTACCACGAATTTTTCCGTCTTGATATCCAACAATACGTCCTTCTAAAATTTTGTCTAAACTATTTAAACGCTGCTCTTGAAAATCTTTAGCTTTTAAACTAGAAAAAGACCCTGTTGCTTTTTCTGCAGAGATATCCTGATAACCCGTTTTTAAAACTAGCCCTTCAAGCTCCAAAACATCTTCTTTCAAAACAACATTGATAACACTTCTACCTTCAACTTTAATTTCTTGTCTTACAAATCCTAAATAAGCAAAAGCCAAAGTCGTTTCACTGCCTACCGTAATAATCTGGTAGTCTCCATTAAAATCGGTCTGAACGCCTCTTCCTGAACCATTATCAGAAATTGCTGCACCTACCAAAGGCATCCCTTTTTCGTCGGTAACTCTACCTTTTACGATAAAATCGGCTACAGGCTTTTTCTCTTCCGCTGGTTTATCGGCAGAGAGTTTTTTGGGAGTCAAAATAATATGGTTTCCAGATACTTTAAAATCGGTACTGGTATTATTAAAAATCCTATTTAAAATAACTTCGATTGAGGTTTCGTATGCATTTACGTCGATTACTCTGTTTAAATCTACAGATCTTACATTATAGACAAATCTATAATCTGTAGTATATTCCAATCTTTCAATCACTTTGGCAACGGTCATGTTGCTGGCATTAAAAGAAATCTTGTTTTTTTGAGAATAAGTGGTTCCGGCGTGCATTACTGTTAAGGCAGTTAGCAGAAATAATGTGGTCAATTTCATTTTCAAATCAAATTTCAAAAAAGGCTTATCAAACCTGATTCTGTTCAAGAGTTTTTTCATACTTTTAAATGTTTTTTTTAATGTTGGTTGGTTAATTAACTGACCGCATATACTCTACCGGGAAATGTTGGCGCATTTTCCGGTTTTTTTATAACGATCCTTCATTTTGGATTTTTGTTACATAGGCTTTTTTATTTTAGATTTCTGATTGTAGATTTTAGATTTAATTCTTTGTGGATTATCGAAATTCTTAATTCTTAATTCTTAATTCTTAATTCTTAATTCTTAATTCTTAATTCTTAATTCTATTTAATAGTAATCTTATCTCGGTCAATAGTATAATCAATGGCGTAGCTGTCGCTAAAATATTTCAAAACCACTTCAATCGGTTCATTGTCAAAACGAGCGTTGAAAATCTCTTTTCCGAGTGTTTTATTTCTGTTAATGAAAGTAACGTTGTATTGGCGCTCCAATTTTTTAATGATAGCATCAAAAGAAGCATTTTTAAAAACCAGACTTCCTTTTACCCAATCGGTATAATAATCTGTATTAACCTGTTCAATTTTTATATCAGATTGTCCTTTCTCGCTCGAACCTTTAAAACCTGGCGTTAAGTAAACCTGATTATGATTTGTTTTCTTCTCTTTATAAAGCGAAACTTTACCTTCAACCAGCACAACATCAGTACTGCTATTGTTACTATACGAGTCTACATTAAATTTGGTTCCTAAAACTTCAACATTGACTTCCTGCGCATTTACCGTAAAAGGATGATTTTTATCTTTACTTACTTCAAAGTAAGCTTCACCTGTCAAATACACTTGTCTGTTTTTATTTTTAACAAACTGCACAGGATATTTAAATGAAGTTCCAGAATTTAAATGCACCAAGGTTCCGTCTGATAATTGCACATCAAATTTTTTTCCATACGGAATTTTCAATGTACTGTAAACCAATTCTCCTTCCGTAAAAGTGTTGTTGTAAACCAATTTATTTTTGTCCTGTTTTCCAATAATATTTCCATCTTTATCCGTTACATTTTTTGCACCAGAAATATCAATAGTTTCCGACGATCCGTTTCCTAATTGTAAAACAATCTCGTCTACTCTCGGAATAATAACGTTTTGTTTAACTTGCTCGGAACCAGAATTTTTATAGAAATAAAATCCGCCCAAAGCCACAACCAAAATCGCGGCATATTTATAGTATGATGAAAATCTTCTTTTATAAAAAACATTATTTTCTTTCGAAATTCTTGCTGAAAGCTGTTTTCTAACTTCAGAAGAATCAAAAGTGTTCAAAGCAGTATCAATTGCATAATTGGTTTTTACAAAATCCTTAAATACAAGCTGATTCTCTTCTTCTTTTAACCACTCCGTAAGCTGCTCAATTTCTTCTTGAGAAGCCTGATTTGTGATAAATTTAACAATTAGTCGCTCTGACTTTTTTACTGTCATTTTAGTCGTTTTTAATATTATTACGAAGCCAAAAAACAAAACCCTAACAATTTGATAAAGTTTTTTTCATTTTGATGAATTTTTTATTTTTCACAAGTGTTTTCTTTCAACAAAACTCGACTAATTTGGTAGAAATTATAAAGTAAATGATTTATATTTGCATTTTTTTCCTTTTCTATTTGTACTAATTTTCAAATAGAAAGATAAAAATGAGGTCGTTTTAAGCAAATTCAGTTCACTTTTTGACCTAAAAAACTATTAATTTATATATTTGTTTTTATGAAGATTGATGATTACAGCGATAATACTATTCTAATTGAGTCTCTTAGAAATGGAGATGAAAGCGCTTACACGTATCTTATTGACACCTATCATCATAAACTTTGCGTATATGCCAACAGTCTGGTTAAGAATGTTTACAGCGCCGAAGATATCGTGCAGAATGTTTTTATTAAAGTCTGGGAACAGCGCACGAGATTAAAAACAGATCATTCGCTGAAAAGTTTTCTTTACAAACTGGCCTATAATGAGTTTATCGATTTATATCGAAAAAACCAATCTCTCTTTTCTCTAGAAAAATCATATTACGATGCCTTAAACGGAATTGTCCAGGAAGAAGATTCTGAATCTTTTCAAAGGGTTTTGAACGCGGTAAACAAAGAGATTCAAAACTTACCGCCAAAATGTAAAGAGGTTTTTATTCTGAGTAAAAAAGAAGGTTTAACCAATATCGAAATTGCAGAACATTTGGATGTTTCCATAAAAACGGTTGAAGCACAGATTACTAAAGCTTTTTCTATTCTGCGTACTTCTTTGGAGGAAAAAGTTAGAAGTGTTTTGTTTCTTTTGTTTTCTGCTAAAAAAAAATTCAGACTAAATAATTTAATCTGAATTTTCCTTTTATTGTTTCAAAGCATAAATGAATATCTTATTTCTTCCTTCTCTATTTTGGCTCAAAATAAAATCTTGTCTCTTGCTTCTTGTTTCTATACAGCGTCTCTCATCTCGCTTCTTTCTTCTGCAAAATCCAAAACAGGCGTCTTCATATCATGGTACAAAAGCACTTTCCAGTTTTCTTCTTTGGCTTGCTGTTCCCATTTTTTTCGAGATTCCATGGCACGTTTTCCGTCAAAATCAGTTTTGTAGGCCACAGGAATTTTTAAATATCTTTTTTGTGGCAAATCATCTGCTCCGTAAAAAACAATTTCGCCATCAGCTTTAATCCAGAATACTTGTTGAAACTTGGTATGTCCTGCCGTAACTTCAAAGGAAATTTCGTCTGTAATTTGTCCGCTGTTCTCATTTAACAATTCAACGTTTGGCAAATTTTTCAGCTCATTTAATATTTCAGGAACGTAAGATGGATTTTGCAATTGTTCTAAAGCGAAATCTATTTCTCGTTCTTGAATATAAATTCTCGCATTTGGAAAATTTTGGACGAATTGATTATTTTCGAAATAACCGATTCCTTCAATATGATCTTTATGCAGATGCGAAACCAGAATTTTAGTAATCTGTTGAGGTTCGATATTATTATTTCTTAGCATTTCATGAATAAACGGAACGCCATTATTCACAAATCCTAAACCGAAATCTATTAAAATAACATCATGATCTGTAATAACAAGAAACGGCTGAATTGCCATTTTTAAACCCGTTTCGGTTGTATTCTCTTCTAAAAGCTGAAATTCTTTTTGAGAATTAACAATATAATTTCCTTCTTGTAAAGCTATAATATTCATTTTGTTCTGCTTGTAATTTTACAACATTACAAAGTTCTTAAGATTTTCTATATTTGTAAAACCTTATTTTTCGATAAAATCAATCGATAAAACCGATTTATAAATGGAACTTCGACAGCTAAAATATTTTCTGAAAGCAAAAGAATTACTGAATTTCACCGAAGCTGCTTCTGCACTTTACATCAGCCAAAGCACATTATCGCAACAAATAAAACAGTTGGAAGACGAACTTCAAGTGCCACTTTTTAATAGAATCGGAAAAAGAATTACGCTTACTGAAGCTGGAGATTTATTTGCCGTTTATGCACAGCAATCGGTCAACAAAGCTTCTGACGGATTAGAAGTATTAAAAGATCTGAATAATCTGGAAATAGGAAAAGTGGCAATTGGCGTAACGTATGCACTCCGCCACGTGGTAATAAAAGCTTTGATTTTATTCAGCTCTGAATATCCGAAAATACAGTTTGAAATTATCTTTGGAACTTCGCAAGAACTCATTCAAAAACTCAATCATTTTCAGCTTGATGTTATTCTGACTTTTGAAGAAATTGCTTCTGAAGCGCATTTCAAATATCTGGAATTGTTTACTTCGCCAATGGCTTTGGTTACTTCTTCTGAAACTTCTTTAAAAAATAAAAAGACCATTTCTCTAGAAGAAATCAGCACATTGCCTCTTGCCATGCCAGCGGGCGGTTTCAGCACGACTCAATTTATTAGCAAGGCTTTTGAAAAAAGTAATTTACATCCAAAAGTCACTATCGAAATAAACGATATTCCGACTTTACTCGAGTTGATTAAAACAGGAAAATGGCATACAATCTTAACGAAAACGACTATCGAAAACGAAAATGATTTGTACGCAATTCCGATAAGCGGCAAAAACATGACGCGCACCGCAATGCTGATTTCTTTGAAGGAAGTTTATGAGAAAAAAGCGGTTACTGCGTTTTTAAAGGTTTTGACAGAGAATTTGAAATGATTTTTTTTTTAGCCACGAATTTCACGAATTGCACTAATTTATTCACTTTGTGTTTTAATTTATTCGAATTTTACGAATTGAAAATTAGAGAAATTGATTTTTGAATTGCAAAGAATTGGTGTAATTCGTGAAATTCGTGGCTAAAAAAAAAACTTATTTCAAACTAGCCTCAAAAGGCGCAGCTGGCAGGTTTTCTTTATTGTATAAATTAGCTTCTGCAGGATTATCAGCCCAAGCGTAGCGTACTTTTACTGGATTTGCAACGGCATCATTCCAAACTACAATTTTATCGCCTTCGATAATTGCTTTTGCCCAGACAAACTTGCCGTCAGATCCTGCAATCGCAAACTCTTTCAATTCATTTCCGTTTTTGATTTGTAGTCCTGTTCCAATATCAGAAAAACTTAAAATTAGTTTATTTCCATTTTGTTTCATCGATTGAAAAAGCGGACCAGAAGCTGTTAAATTTTTCTCGCCATAAACCAATTTTCTGGCTTGGAGCGACAATCTTTTTCCAACGTCATATTTGTTTAAAGGGTGAATATCGTTCCATTCTCCTAAATCTATAGTTATAGCTAATCCTGTGTTTGGAACTTTCAGCGTATTGAATTGCTGTTGCCTCAAAGCAGCCCAATTACTTTCAGCTGGTTCTGTTTTTGGCTCCATAAAATTAGGTAGCTGCACCAATAAAAATGGCAATTTTTCCTGTTTCCACTGTGCACGCCAGTTCGAAATTAAAGCTCCCATTAAAGCACCATATTCCAACGGTTTTCTAGTATTGGCTTCGCCTTGATACCATAAAACGCCTTTTATTGGATAATCTTTTAGTGGCGCAATCATGGCATTGTAGAGTCCGACAGGCTTCCAACGCACGAAAGTTTGTCCCGGAAGCGGTTCCATTTTTGAACCTAATTTATATTTCCAAGTTCCTTTTAAATCGATGGTTTTATCGCCCAAAATTAGCTCGTAAGGTTTATCGGTTACAAAACCTCCTTTTCCAGAATTGTTGATGATTCGAATGGTAATTTCGTTTTTTCCTTCTTTTAAAACATTGGCATTAAAAGAATAAATTCTTGGCGGATATTGGTACGAAGTTGTTCCAACGAAATGTCCGTTTACAAAAACCGAATCGGCATCGACAATTCTTCCCAAAATCAATTTTGCGTGATTTTCATTTATTTTTTCGAGAGCAAAATCTTTTTTAAACCAAACCGATCCGTTTGTTTTTCCCAATTCGCCATCGGCCCAATAACCGGGAATATTCATCGATTTCCAATCAGAATTATCGATCTCATTTTTCCATTTATCTTTTAATCCAAGATCGGTATTGTTTACTAATTTATACCATTCTGAGCTTACTTTACGATCGTTTTCATCGATTTGTTTTTCGAGTTTTCCGTCTTTAAATTTCAAATATTCCTGATAATATTCTGGAAACTTTTTAATGTTTTCTTCGCTGATCCATGATTCTGCTGGAGAACCGCCCAAAGCTGCATTGATTAAACCAATTGGAATTTTATACTTTTCGTATATTTCTTTAGCGAAGAAATATCCAACACCTGTAAATTGCAAAACATTTATAGGATTTGCCTCTACCCAAGACCCAGATGAAAAATCGTTTCTTTCTTTCGCAAAATAATATTCGTCTGGCACCAAAAATTGTCGAATATTCGGATTTGTAGCTTTAGCGATTTCTTCTTTGTATTTGTCTTTCAAGCGATTCATTGGAAGTTCCATGTTCGATTGTCCTGAACACAGCCATACATCACCAAAAAGAATGTTTTTTAAAACAATTGTATTTGACGCTTTCAAGGTCATTTCGTACGGTCCGCCTGCTTTTTGTGATGGAATTTGGATCGACCATTTGCCATCTGGAGCTGTTATTGCTTTGTAGGTTTTATGATTGAAATCGAGTTCGATTTTTTCATTTGGCGATGCCCAACCCCAGATATTGACTTTGGTATCACGCTGTAAAACCATTCCATCGCTTATAAGTCGCGGGAGTTTTATTTGGGCATTTATTACAAAGCTTAATGCTAACAGAATTAGTAATAGTATTTTCTTCATTATTTTTTGTTTTTGAAAAATCTTATCCGATTTTTTTGTCATTCCGAGGAACGAGGAATCTTCACAAGTAGCTCGCCAAAGATTGTCGACTTAGATAGTGGAGTTACTTGCGAAGATCCTTCCTTCGTCAGGATGACAAACTGAACGTTGAATCTGTATTATTCATACGTATATAATTTTATTTTTTGGATTTCGTAATCGCCAACTGAGATTCTTAAATGTCTTCCTTGATGGGTTTGATCTCCATTGAAATGTCTTATCGTTTTCCAAACTTCATTTTCAAATATTCCTTGATCTGTTTTTAAAATTCCTGCGTTTAGGTTTTCTTTTAAAGACTTAAAAGTAACCACAATTCCGGAACCTGAAATGTAAAATTCATCTTTGGCAATTTCTATAATAATCGCACTCGACATAGGCCAAACTTCTGCTTTTGCTCCGTCTGACCAATTTAAGGTATAATCGTGTTTGAATGTGAATTCGTAATCGCCCATTTTAATAATTTGGGTATCATTTTTTTTGTCTAATAAAACACCGTCGATTTTTCCTTGTCCTTTATATTTTTCAATTGTTGGAGTTAACTGTTTTACTAAATCGTAGATTTTACTTAGAGGTTCTTTTTTAGCATCGGCAACAGATTCTATCGAAAACGGAGAAAAACCAATGGCTTCGTAATGTCCGATGGCGTACAAACCTTTGAACGGCGCTGTTTCGTCAAATTTATGTTCTGGAATAAACAGCGGATCGCCTTGACGCGTAAACAAATCATTCCATTGTTTGAATGACGGATTGTAGAAATCTGGCGCTAAAAAATCTATCGCATTTCCTGCGGCTTTCCAAACATCCATAATATGTGGCAGCGGGCCAGCACTTGGGTATTGTCCGGGCTTTTTTTCTGGTGCATTTAAAGCTGCGTTGACAAACATCGGAATGGAATAAGCGTCTTTTCCTGCTTTTGCAATGATGTTGGTGAATTTTGAAAAATACCAAGCCATGAAAATTTCATCTGTATGTAATCCTTTTCCAAATATTTCTTCCCAATTTCCTTTGGTTTTGAATCCGTTTTTCTTCCAGATTTCTAAAAATTCGGGAACTAGTTTTTGTTTGTTTTTTTCTAAATATTTCATCAGCTCATCTGGAACTGGTTTTTGAAATTCCGAATTCGCTAAAGCGTGATAATCACGAGCCGTTGGCAACATTCCGATTTCATTTTCAACCTGAACCATAATTACGGTTTGGTCTTTCTGATCGAAATCTTTGATATGTGCCATCAGTTTTTTGAACGCATTCAAATCGGCTTGTAGATTGTTTTCGCTGAAAGGCGTTAAAATTTCTTGGCTTTTGTTTTTGTCATCTTTAACTCTTGGATATTTTTTCTGGTTAAGTTTTACCCATTCTGGAGCGTGACTTGACATGCTGTTTTTCCAAGATCCGAACCAAAGAAATACGAGTTTTAGGTTTTCTTTTCGCGCACGAAGCATTAAATCATCAACCAATTTAAAATCAAATTTTCCTTCTTGCGGTTCTATCAATTCCCAATAAATTGGCGTTAAAACCGTGTTGAGGTTCATATCGGTCAGTTTAGTCCAGATGGTTTCCATGCTTTCCATACTTGTTGCCGAGGAATTTCCTAATTCACCGCCTCGTATTAAGAATGGTTTCTGGTTTACAATTAACTGCGTTTTATTTCCTGTTTTCTGGAGATGAGGTATGTTTTGGGAAAATCCGAAATGGATTGTAAATAAAGCCGCGAGGAGAAAACTGTTTTTTGAAAATGGAAACATGTTTTTTGTTTTTAACATTAAAAATAAAAAAAGCAGCTTTGTCAAAGTTTTAAATTTTGACAAAGCTTTTGCTTTTATTGTGCAGATGGATTGTGATAATGCATTGCGTACCCACGGTTGAAACCTTGGGCTATGTTCTGCAATATTGTAGAGTTACTTGCGTGGGCTTCGACTCCGCTCAGCCTGACAAAATCGTAACAACTCAAGAATATTTACGGTTTTTGCAATTCTCCAGAAAATTCTAAACTTACATCTTTTCCTGCTAGACCATCAGCCGCGCCTTTATATGCATGCTTACGAACATAATTTGCATCCCAAAGATTTGGAGATTCATTTGGGAGCCAGTATTCATGTTCTTTAGAATTATCTGAAACTCCCCAAATCGTGATTCCGTATTGCTGAGCCGCAGGAATGTATTTTTTGTACATATCAATAACATACTGGTACATTTCTGCCTGAGATGCTTGCTGGGCAACTGTTGGTGTAGCAGTTCCTAATCTGATATCTAATTCAGAAATTTTAATCAATTTTCCTGTAGCTGCCAATTTTTGGAACATCTGAACAATTTTGTCTTTGTCTGTTGTTAAACCAATGTGCATCTGCGTTCCTATTCCGTCTACGGTAGCGCCTTTTCCTTCGATATATTTTACGTATTCGATTAATCCGTCGCATTTGTCTAATCTAGATTCTAAGTTATAATCGTTGATGAACAGTTTATCTGTGGCATTTCCGTATTGGCGTGCTAATTTGAAAGCGGTTACCGCATAATCTTTTCCAAGATATTTTACCCATGAGAAATAGTCTGAAGCAGTGTCGCCTTCTGTTCCGTTTCTCAACGTTCCGTCTTCTTTCATTGGTTCGTTTACAACATCCCAAGAGAAAACGCTTGTTTTGTAATGGGTCATCATTTTAGAAATCCAATCTGTCATAGCATCAGTAATAATTTTGGTTTTCTCTGCTTCTGTTTTTTCAATTGTTACAGGAGCTGTTGCGCCACCGCCAGCAACTGAACCGTCTGTTGCAGTAACGCTATCAATATAGTACGTTCCTGCTGCTCCACCTAAATCAAAACCAAAACCGGTCTCACCGCCTTTTGCTGTGATTTTCCATTCGATTAATTTCCAAGTAGTTGTTGTTGCCTGATCTCCTTGATAACTTGCCACTGTTCCTGGTGTAGTTGAACATCTTACAGAACCAGCCGCTTCAGAACGAATCATATAAGAGATGGTATAACTTTTTCCTGCAACTAACGGAGAAGTAAAAGTAGTCTGAATTTGAGTTTTCCATTGGTTTGAAGCGTCAGATGTAGCGTTTACCACTTTCATTGCTCCACTTCCTTCATAAACATTTGAAGCTCCTGTTGCAGCACTTAAAGCATCTGCCGCTCCGTTGGCTTTAGTCCATCCTGTTATTCCAGAATTAAAATTTCCATTAGAAACCAAATTAACAGGCCCTGTAGCCGCGTCAAGATCTACAACTGCCAATGTATTTGCATCGATCAAATAGGTTACGTTTGGCAAGTATCCTAAATCGATATTAAATTGAAATGTTGTGCTTCCTGCTTTGAAATCACCAGGTGCTAATTTAATTTTTACTTGCTGCCAAGATGAAGTTGTTGCGAAAGCTTCTGTCCATGACCCTCCCGTAGCAAACCAATCTTTATATGGATATTGGTTACTTAATGAAGCATTAAATGAAATACGCCCTTTTCCGGCAACATCAGATTTGATATAAAATGAAATTTCATAATTATGTCCTGAAACGATTGGCACGTTTGGCGAAGTCAACTGCAAACTATAAGCTGCTGACGAACTTGCACTTGACGCTAATTGAATTGCTGCAGAAGCACTAGTTAATCCTGAATTGGCAACAGTTGTAATTCCTTTTCCTGGATTGTTTCTAGCCCATCCTGTAAAAGTTCCGTTTTTAATTGGTGTTAGATCCAAAACATTTGTTCCGCTCGAACCTGGAATTACTGTTGGGGCAATAATACTGTTTAAATAACTTGCATTTTGGTTCGAATGCCAAATTAATGTGTGGCCGAAAACTTTTAATCCAGCGCTTTTTGTGGCTGCGATAAAAGCATCTACATTGGTAAAATTAATTTCTCCTTTTGAGTTTACCATTGCGGCGTGCTTCATTTCGTAGCCTGGCGTTACCTCATCAAAATTCTCGTTTACGATTTTTCTATAATTAGCATCGCTCATATATAAACTTATTCCGATTCCGTTTCCTAGAGGAAAATCAGAATAGTTTTTTAATGGCTCGTAACGGCCTATTTTTTCAACTAAAGCCAGCGGAAGTTCAGCTCCTGTTACTTCTCCGTGTTCTGGGTCTTTTCCCCACTCCATCAAGTTGTCATCGCAAGATGACAAAATCATTAGTGATGAAGCAATTATTGGTATGATATATTTAGATTTCATTTTGTGGCTGTTGAGTTAGTTAAAATCATTGTATACTGGAGCATCCAACGGTACAATTCTCCAATTATCTGTGTACACTTTTACAGAAGTTGCTTTTGAAGGGAATTCTACTTCGCTTGCATTTCCTGTTACGTTAGACAGTTTTACATCAGAATTTTCGAAATAAATTCCAAAGTTTTGGTATGTTGCTGCTTCACGATAAGCTAAAACTGTTTCGAAAGTAAAAGCTTCTTTAGACCATGCATAGAATTTGTTTAATGGAATTGTAACGGTAATCCATTTGTCTGTTTTTACTCCGACAGATTTTCCATCTACAATCCACGGAACGTAATTGTAACAAGCTCCTGCCCATTCTCCTCCATTAAAATTGTTAATCATGCATATTTTTAAGAATCCTGACTGCTGCCAAACTTCTGGAACATAAATATCAAACTGAAAGGCTACTTTATCTAATGCTGTACTTGCCGGAATATATGGCGTTAACTGCGCTCTCCAGTTGTCTACTCCATTTCCTGCTGTCCAAACTTCTGTGCAACGGTTTTTTGCAGCATCAAAAGAAGCAATACGAGCTGGACGATGAGGTACATATTTTCCTTGCGAAACGTTTCCTGTTCCGATTGCAGCTGACTCTAAATCTGCTGGCTGAATCATGCTTGTTGAAGATCCCCAATATCCGTGCTGACCTTGTCCGTCAAAATTTAATAATAGACCTTTTTTGAAATTGAAATATCTTGGAGAATAAACACCTCCGTTTGATGTTTCAGCATAAATTGAACCTCCTAAGTCTGAAATTCCATTTGGAACTGTTACTGTAAATGATTCTCCTTCTTCATCTGAAACAATTCCAGTTGTAACCTCAACATTTCCTGGGAAAACTACTTTGCTTACTTCTGTTAAACCAGCTCCAGCAATTATAATCGTTTCTCCTGGATTTGGCATAGTGTTCGAAATACTTGAAATTACTGGTTTCCCTGAACGGATTTGAAAAGGAAATGTCACTTCGTTAGAATCATTTACAAAACGAATTGTGTTTCTTACTGATGGATCTGCATCTAAAATTGGCGTATCTGCGGAAACGCTTACCAACATTGAATTATTGGATACAAAAACAACATTAAAATAAGTTGAATATCCGTTAATGTATACTTTTTTCAAACCTTCAAATCCTGAACCTTCAATACGCAAAAGCTGTCCTAAACGGGCAAAAGTAACTTCTCTATCTGGTACAGATGAATTTACATCTTCTAAAAATACTTTTGTAATTGTAATTGCGCCTCCTTCTGAATCGTTGTTGTCGCAAGAAGTAAACAGCATACTGAAAACCATCATGCTAAGCAATGCGATGGGCGCCCAATACTTTTTATTTAAAATATATTTCATATTTATGTCTTTTAGTTTTTTATTTCTGAAACTAGAATAAGTCTTTTATTTTCTCTTCTGTAAACTGATACGGAACAGGATTTTCTCTCAATAACGGATTCTGAACTAATTCAGATTCTGGATAAGGAAGCGTAAAAATGGTCGCATCGATTACACCAATGGCTCTTGGGCTTGTACTTTTTGAAGCATCGACTGTAACGGTGTTTGTTGCTGTATCATACAAAATTGGAGTAATTACTCCTCTGTTTTGAGCTGTTACATAATTAATTACTTCTTGCTGTTTGTAATACGCTCTACGAACTAAATCGTACCAGTATTGTCCTTCCATACATAATTCTACCCTTCTTTCGTGAGCAAGATCTGCATAAGTCAACATTGTTTTAGGATCTAAACCTGCGCGTGTGCGAAGTCTGTTTACCACTGAAATAGCCGTAGCGTCTGCTGTTGAAGCATTATTTCCTAAAGCTGCTTCTGCGTAATTTAAATAGACTTCTGCCAAACGCAACATGTACGTATTCAGCGCCGAATTCATGCGGGTAATTTTAGAATTGTCTTTTGTAGAACCTACAACTCCTTTTTTAACAGTCAAGAAATCTTTACTGTGATCAACCGTATAACCGCCATTTGCTTTATTAATTTCAGCATAATGGTCATCATCTCCCATCCAAGTTGCTCTACGGCGAAGATCTTTTGACTCGTATTCTTGCAAAACATTATAAGAAGCTCTTGTCCAATATCCCCAAGCAGCATCGTCTCCTGTAATGTCAGAACCTAATGCAAAATAGGCTTGCTGTGTATTGTTCACTCCAAAATCTCCGTTTGGAACCCATTGCAGTGCAAACATCGATTCTGTATTGTTGTTATTATCGATCATGAATAAATCTTCATAATTTGTCATTAAGCTGTAAGGGCCAGAACTCATTACTTTTTCTGCCGCTTTTTTGGCTAAATCCAAATATTCTTGGTTACGAGTTCCGCTGTTCGGGTTATCGCTAACTCCTGAAAATGACAGGTAAACGCGAGAAAGCATTCCGAATGCACTATATTTTGTTAAACGCCCAGCCTGACCCGCAGTTTCTGGAAGGTATTTGGCAGCAAATTCTAAATCACGAATAGAGAATTCGTAAACATCCTTCATTGGATTTTTATTTACAAGCGGATTTTTAACCAATTCACTCGGATCTGTAGAGATAATTACATCTCCCCATAAAGAAGCTAGATACCAATATGCCGTTCCTCTCATAAAACGAGCTTCTGCAATGTATCTATTTTTAATAGTTTCATTTAATGGACTTCCAGAAATACCGATAATCACATTATTGGACTGCTGTACAACATTATACAAAGATGCCCAAGCCGAAACTAATGGCCCCGTTAATCCTGTTTCTGTTAAATCAGTAAATGGGTATACGTAATCTGAGAACGGTGCGTACATGTTTGCCGCACGTCCGTCTCCTAATCCGTAGTAAAATTTATCATTAAAATCGAACCATACTTTATTGTACAATGGTCCCGTTGCAGCCTGAAAATCAGACTCTGTTTTATAAAAATTCTCTTTTGTAATTACATCGTTTGGTTCAACGTCTAAAAGGTCGCTGCAACTCGTCCAAACAAATGGCAATGCAATAATTAGAGCCGTGTAAAATATTTTCTTTGTTTTCATTGTGCGTTTTTTAGAAATTAACAGTTAAGCCTAGTGTGGTAATTGTTGGTGAAGGATAACGTCCGTTATCGATACCATTTAAAAGCTGGTTTTGGTTTATTGCCCCAACTTCAGGATCGTAACCTTTATACTTTGTAAAAGTTAAAATGTTCTGCATGTTTGAAGTCACTTTTACATTTGTGATTCCGTACTTAGCGTATAAATCTTTTGGAAGATTGTAAGAGATTGAAATGTTCTTAAGTCTTACATACGAGCCGTCTTCTACAAATCTGTTGCTCAAACGATAATTTGATGCAGATGAAGCTGAAGAAGCGCCAATTCTAGGCATGTAAGGGTCTCCGCCAACAATTTGCACGTTGCGATAATCGTTTGGCCCATTCGGATCGATTAATTCTAATTGCGCATATCCTAAAGCCGTTTTCAATAAGTTCGTATTCTCACGTGGATTTTCTAACCATCTTCTTTGGTAGTTTAAAACTTCATTTCCATAAGAACCTGTAAATAAAATGCTCACATCAAAACCTAAGAAAGAGAAACTATTGTTGAAACCAAATGTAAAATCTGGGTTTGGATTACCAATATAACCTGCATCTTTTTCGTTGATTACACCGTCTTTATTAGCATCTTCGAACATATAATCTCCAATCCAAACTCCATTTTCTCCAATTACCATTCCTTCTGGCAATGCTGTTGGTGTTACCGTTCCGTTAGCATCTTTATAATAGAAATCTGTTGCTTTTTCAAAACGTCCGATTACTTTATATCCGTAAAACTGACCCAATGGCTGACCTACAGCTGTACGAGTAACTACTGTTACGTCTGAACCTTGTTGTAATGTCTGATCGTAAACTCCAGATTCTGAATTTAATTTCAACACTTTAGATCTATTCATAGAGAAATTGAAATTCGATTTCCAAAGAAAATCTTTTCTCTGCATGTTGATTGTGTTTATGGTAAACTCAAAACCTTTGTTTTCAAGAGATCCGACATTTGCAAAAGGCGGTGATGTAGCTCCCTGACCCGTTGTTCCCACATAAGCTGGAAGTGATAATCTTAATAATAAATCGTCTGTTTTCTTGTGATAAAAATCTGCTGTAATTTCAATTCTGTTGTCCAAAAATCCAAGGTCTAAACCAACATTCACTTGATTTGATTTTTCCCATTTCAAATCTGGATTTGCGGTATTGGTTGCAATTTGTCCGCTTCCCCAATTGGTTGCAGAAGTGCCATAAACAGACGTATAAGCATTGTTTGGAACACTTGAATTTCCTGTTACTCCCCATCCTGCGCGCAATTTCAAATTACTGACAGTCTGACTTTCTTTCAAAAATGATTCATTTGAAATTTTCCAAGCTAAAGAAGCAGATGGAAACCAATCCCATTTGTTGCCTTCAGCAAACTGTGAAGATCCGTCTCTTCTGATGGTTCCAGTTAAAAAGTATCGGTCATCAAACGAATAAGTTGCTCTTGCAAAATAAGAACTAAGTGATTTTGTAGAACTTGCATTTGAATTTCTAGCAGTTGTCGGATCTCCTGCATTTAAATCGGTTGCTCCGTTTGTTAAATAACCAGAACGGTATCCATAAAGATTTTCCCAGTTTTGCTCTTGAAGCTCTTGAGCTACCAATGCATTAATATTATGTTTCCCGAAAACTTTATTATAAGTCAAAGTATTAGTCCAAATCCAGTTTTCGCTGGTAGATTTTGTTCTTGATCCTTCTCTCACTTCATTAGATAATGCTCCAAAAGTATAAGATGGATTAAAAGTATAGCGATTACCAAAACCATAATCTATAGAATATTGTGTTTTAAGTTTTAAATTTTTTGTAAAACCAATTTCTGCATACACATTTCCTCTAATTCCGTAATCTTTTCCATGATTATCTTTCAGCATTGCAATTCCAAGCGGATTGGTTTGAACAAATTCTGTAGTATCTGGTCCGTCAAAAGTTCCGTCTGCATTACGAGCTGCTACGTTTGGAGTTTGCTTTAAAGCCGTTAAAATCACAGAATCGTCATTAACCGTCGTAACCTGATTGGTTTTGTAAGCATTTAAGTTCACTCCAACTTTCATCCATTTCTTTACCTGAGAATCGATTACACCACGAATAGTCATACGGTCGAAAGAAGATCCAATTATTGTTCCCTCCTGATCAAAATAAGACATTCCTAATGCATACGTAGTAGTATCAGATCCGCCAGAAGCAGATAAATTATAACTTTGAATTAAACCTGTCTGAAATAATTCGTCTTGCCAGTTTGTTCCTTCTCCTAATAAATCAGGACGAATAAAATAAGGATCTCTTTGCACAATGCCTAAGTCTGCACGTGTATTTTTTAACTCTCCGTATTCTCTTAAATTAAGCACTTGCAATTCTTTTGGCATTTGCTGCCATCCTACATAACTGTCAAAATTTAAAACCAAATCTCCTTTTCTTCCCGTTTTAGTAGTGACCATAATAACACCGTTTGCCGCTCTAGAACCATAAATGGCAGTTGCAGAAGCATCTTTCAAAATATCGATAGAAGCAATATCATTAGGGTTAATTCCAGAAAGCGGATTTGAATTTAAAGACCCTGAATTACCATCTATAATAACACCATCAATTACATAAATTGGCTCGTTAGAACCTGTAATAGAACTGATACCACGAATACGAACCGAAGAGCTTCCTCCAGGCGTACCACTGTTTTGCTGTATTTGCACCCCCGCAGCTCTACCTTGCAATACTTGATCTATAGTTGTAGAAACAGATTGGGTTACCGCTGAACTAGAAATAGAAGAAATCGCTCCTGTTAAATCTGCTCTTTTTGATGTTCCGTATCCAATAACAACAACTTCTTTTAAGTCATTTAAGTTTTCTTCTAGTAAAGCATCGATTTTAGTTTTATTGTTTACGGCAACTTCATACGGTTTATATCCAATAAAACTGAAGACCAAAACACTATTGGTTGGAATAGCCTGAAGCGTATAAGTTCCGTCAAAATTAGATACAGTACTGGTTTTGGTTCCTTTTACAATAATATTGACACCCGGTATTGGTCCAACACCATCAGATACAGTACCTGTAACGGTAATTTGTGCATTTACTGCAGCAGAAAATACCAGCATCAGGATCAAGAGTCCCCAATTCTTGAAGTATTTAGATCTGCTTTTAGTAATTAAAAAGTTAGTCATAAATAATTGGTTTAATGAGTTAATAGTATGGTTTAGTTAGTTTTTATTTTTTAATGACTTTATGCCCATTTTTATTTTAACATTTTACAATAAATAACAGCTTATAGTCAAAACAAATATATGCAAAAAACAACAACACACAATCGGTTGCGTTAATTTTTTTTCTCAATTTCAAAAAAATACCATTAAAAAAAAGAATAATCTATATTTATATTTGCAAAACATTAAACAATCATTAAAAAGAGTATTCATTACAACGAAAACGTTAGAGATAATAAATCGTTTAATTGAAAATCTTAAAAAAACCATAAAATGTTAAAATATCGGTTTTTACTAAAAAACACTAAAACGTTGTAGTTGAACTTCTAAAAAGCGTTCGAAATCAAATCTTTTCTCATCCCTTATAAAATGGGACATGCAACCTATTAGAAACTGAAAACCAGCACACTAAAAATGAAAGCATATATTTCTTACAAATGCCAAAAAGAGACAATCGGTTGCTTTTATTTCATAAAAAACTCCCTTTCAAATAACTGAAAGAGAGTTTTAAAACTATAAAAATGGAAATAAAAATATACTATAGATTCATCTTTTTGGCATCTTCAACAAATTGCTTCAAACCAATATCGGTTAGCGGATGTTTCAGCAATCCTTTTATAGCAGAAAGCGGCCCTGTCATTACATCAGATCCCACTTTGGCACAGTTTACAATATGCATCGTATGACGAACTGAAGCCGAAAGAATCTGAGTCTGATAATTGTAATTATCGTAGACCTGTCTGATTTCTTCAATTAAATGCATTCCGTCTGTCGAAACATCATCTAAACGTCCTAAAAATGGAGAAACATAAGTAGCTCCAGCTTTCGCGGCAAGCAATGCCTGACCCACAGAAAACACTAAAGTTACATTGGTACGGATTCCTTTTGAAGAAAAATATTTACACGCTTTTACGCCATCGCCAATCATAGGCAGTTTTACCACAATCTGTGGATGCAGTGCCGCCAGCTCCTCGCCTTCTCTAATCATTCCTTCAAATTCTGTAGAAATAACCTCAGCAGACACATCACCATCAACGATATTACAGATATCAAGATAATGTTTTAAGATGTTTTCTTTTCCGGTAATTCCTTCTTTTGCCATTAAGGACGGATTGGTGGTTACGCCGTCTAAAACGCCCATTGACTGAGCTTCTGTAATGTCTTGAAGATTGGCAGTGTCAATAAAAAATTTCATGGTTTTTTAGTTTTTATTTTGGTTAGTAATTGAATAGAATTTAATGCATTTGCCCAAATTTCGTATTGTAGAGGCGCACCGCAGTGCGTCTACGCAAAGTTTGTCCGTATAGTTTTGTCAATTTTGACGAAGGAGACCCGAGCGATAGCGAACAGGCGAAGCAAATCTTCGCTAGAAACTCTACAAAGATTGGTTTATCGTTGCGGAGCTACTTACGAAGATTTCTCCTTCGTCGAAATGACAAGACTGTGTGTTTCTTTGTGTAAATAAGGAGGAACGCACTTTAGTGCGTTTTAAATTCTAGGAGGAAAAAATGTGCATTTCGATTTGATTCTGCTCTTCAAAAAACCTTCAATAAAAATTTAACTCACTATAATTTTTATCAAACTGACTTATTTTTTTTCTTTTAAATTTATCTGAAATAGTAACTAAACCTTCAATCTATTTTCATCAAATCTAAAATTCAAAACAAGCCATAATCTCCATACACATTTTTCATTTTTATATAAAAAACGAATTTTAACGATTTACGACTATCATATTAAAATTCGAATTTATTTCGGGTATTTTATTTTCTGGAAGAAACCCGACAGGTTTTAAAATCTGTCGGGTTTAATTGGATCCTACAACCAATTAAATATATTGGTTGATGATGTTTTCAAACAATTCTTGTTTACCGCTTTGAAGATTCAATTCTCCATTTTCGTGAGCGATAGTGTAAAGATCTTTGAGTCCTAATTTTCCATCAGCAAAATCTTTTCCTTTTCCAGAATCGAATGAACTGTATCTTTCTTTTCTTAATTTCTCGTATGGAGAAGAAGAAATAATTTTATCTGCAGTCAATAATGCTCTTGCAAAAGTATCCGCTCCGCCAATGTGTGCTAAGAAAACATCTTCTAAGTCAGTAGAATTTCTTCTGATTTTAGCGTCGAAATTAACTCCTCCGCCTTGTAATCCTCCAGCTTTTAAGAAAACCAACATTGCTTCCGTTGTTTCCTGAATGTTGTTTGGGAACTGGTCTGTATCCCAACCGTTTTGGTAATCTCCTCTGTTTGCATCAATGCTTCCTAACATTCCAGCTTTTGCAGCCACTTCAAGTTCGTGCTGGAAAGTGTGCTGCGCCAAAGTAGCGTGGTTTACCTCGATATTGATTTTGAAATCTTTGTCTAAACCATATTGTTTTAAGAAACCAATTGCAGTTGCAGAGTCAAAATCGTATTGGTGTTTAGAAGGTTCCATTGGTTTAGGCTCGATAAAGAAAGTTCCTTTAAAACCTTGTGCTCTAGCGTAGTCTCTAGACATTGCTAAGAATTGTGCCATGTGGTCTAATTCTCTTCCCATATCCGTGTTCAAAAGAGACATATAACCTTCTCTTCCTCCCCAGAATACATAGTTTTCTCCGCCTAAAGCGATTGTAGCATCCAAAGCTAATTTTACTTGTCCGCCCGCGCGAGCAACTACGTTAAAATCAGGATTTGTAGCTGCACCGTTCATAAATCTTGGATTTGAGAAACAGTTTGAAGTTCCCCAAAGTAATTTAATTCCAGATTCTGCTTTTTTCTGTTTTAAGTATTCTGTAATGAAAGCCAAACGTTTTTCTGATTCTGCGAAAGTTGGCCCTTCGTTAATCAAATCGTAATCGTGGAAACAGAAATAATCGAATCCCATTTTGCTGATAAATTCAAAAGCAGCATCTGCCTTATCTTTTGCAGCCTGATACGGATCTGATGATGCATCCCAAGCAAAATTTTGTGTTCCTGGTCCGAACGGATCACTTCCTTGTCCGCAGAAAGTATGCCAGTAAGCGATTGCAAATTTAAAGTGCTCACGCATTGTTTTTCCAGCTACAACTTGGTCTGGATTGTAATATTTAAACGCTAACGGATTGTCAGATTCTTTTCCTTCAAATTTAATTTGACCAATACCTTTGTAGTATTCTTTATCTCCTAAAACTATCATTTTATTTTTTTATTTATTTGTTAATACTAATTCTAATCCTTGTTTCCATTTCTGGTATGCTTTCACGTATTCTTCTTTATTTTTCAGTGGTAAAAATGTCATTACGTGATCGTTAGTCGTAATTCCAGAACTAAACTTATCATAATCGCCGTCTTTTAAACCCACTGCTCTCGCTGCGCCAACCGCTCCGGTTGTATTGTAAATCTCAATTTCGTGACCAATTAAAGTTGCAACCGTATTCGAGAAAATCTCAGAACGGAAAAGATTATCATTTCCTGCTCTAATGATATTTATAACAGCGTTATCGTCTTTCAGACATTCCATTCCGTACACAAATGAAAACGCAATTCCTTCCAAAGAAGCTCTAAACAAATGCGCGCTATTGTGAATGTTGAGGTTTAAATTCAAGAAATGAGTTCCAATGTTTTTATTGTTGAACATACGCTCAGCACCATTCCCAAACGGAATCACGACAACACCTTCTGAACCAATTTCGATTTCAGAAGCTTTTTCGTTCATTGCTTCGTAACTTTCATTACCCATATTATTACGAAGCCATCTGTACTGAATTCCTGCTCCATTTATATTCAACAGTTTACCAACTCTCGGCGTTTCTAATTCGTAGTTTACGTGAACGAAATTGTTGACTCTCGTACTTTTTCCAGAAGTCGCATCGCTTACCGCATAAAAAACACCAGACGTTCCGCCCGTAGCAGCTACTTCACCCGGATGCAAAACATTCAAGGCCAAAGCATTATTTGGCTGATCTCCCGCTCTATACACAATCGGAATTCCTGCTGGAAGTCCAGATTCCTGAGCTCCTTTTTCGTTAATAACACCTTGATTGGTGAAATTTTCTACAATATTTGGAGTCAGTGAAGTATCAATTCCGTAATATTCCAAAAGCCAGTCGGCTACTTTATTTTCTTTATAATCCCAAAGCATTCCTTCAGACAAACCATTTTTGGTAGTCGTTACCTCGCCTGTCAATTTCAAAGCGATGTAATCTCCCGGAAGCATGTATTTGTAGATTTTATTGTAAACTTCAGGTTCGTTTTCTTTGACCCATTTCAGTTTAGAAGCCGTAAAATTTCCAGGCGAATTCAGTAAATGTTCCATACATTTTTCCTGACCGATTTCGGCGTAAGCCTTATTTCCGATTTCAACCGCACGGCTGTCGCACCAAATAATTGAGTTTCGAAGTGCATTTTTATCTTGATCCACAATCACCAATCCGTGCATTTGATACGAAATACCAACGCCTTGAATTTTAGACGGATCAATATTCGATTCTTTAACCGCTCTTTTGGTTGCTGTACAAATGTACTGCCACCACATTTCAGGATCTTGCTCCGCCCAGTCTGCGTGCAGGGAAACAATTTCCATTTCGTTTTGAGGCTCATTCAAAACAATTACTTTTTTGCCCGTTTCTGCCTCAACGATTGCCGCTTTTACAGAAGAACTTCCAATGTCATATCCTATATAATACATACTTTTATAATGATTCTCTTAAAATTAATTTCGTTGGCACATAACACTTCGTTTCTTCGTCGTGTGTGATAAATGCTGCCGCTTTGGTTCCCATTTCTTTAAAGTCGGTCGATACAACCGAAATTCCTTTGTAAATAAATTTCTTCATCGGCGTTTCGTTGTACGATAAGAAACCTACATCTTTTCCGGGTTCAAAATCTTTCTCTTTGCATTGTTCCAAAAATTCTCCTAAAATTCGGTCACTTACACTGATATAAGCGATTCCTTTCTCAATCTGAAACTTTTTCGAATCGGTAATAATTTCATTTTCAAAACCAAAATCAGTACAAAACTTCTTAAAATATTCTACCGTTTCCCATGGGTGATTCGTAAAATCGGGATAGATAAAAACAGTTTTTTTATACTTTTTAAACAAATCAGCTGCTTCTGTCAGCGCCTCATAAAACGCTTTTCCAAAATCCTGAAAAACATAATTATTCGTTTTATCCGCCCGAATATTCCAGTCAATCAAAAGCAGTTTATCATTAGAAATCGCCGACAATGCAGGAGGAATTTCTTTGTGGTCAAAATTCATTACCACATACTTATAATACTTCCCGATTCCGTTATTAATGATCGTTTTAAAAACATCAATATTATAATGATGAAACTGCACATCAATAATCACATTATCAGCCAGATTATTCACAACCGAATGATACAAAACCTCTTTATAAGCCTTAAAAGTATCCAAAACCAAAAGCACTTTTCTGGTTTCTCCCGCCACATAATAACCTTTATTCGGCACAGAATCAATCACATTCTGCTCTTTCAAAATCGAATACGCCTTAAAAACCGTATCTCTCGAAAGCTGGTACGTTTTGCAAATCACATTTACAGAAGGCAGTAAATCGCCCTTTTGCAAAATATTCTCCGCAATCGCATTTGTAATTCCGTCAACCAACTGCTGGTACTTCGGAATATCACTTTCGTGATTAATTATAAACTCAAATTTTTCGTCTTCTTTTGGCATACCGTTCTGTTCCGTTCTGTTATGCTAAAGTAGCTAAAAATCTTTTACAAAAAACTCTTTTTCAAATTAAAATTGTTATTTTTTAAAATTGCCGTTTACCATTATCAAAAACCATTTTTAATTTTTAATTCCAGATTTTTAATTAAATAATTTGGGCGTGCCCCGCTTGAAAAAAGCGGGTCGGGCTATTCGTTTCAAGTCCTCGCTCTTCCTTCGTCAGGCTGTGGGCTTTCCACTGCTATCCCTCACGCGAACGGTTTCATCACAACAATCATCATTGCGAGGAACGAAGCAATCACACTCAGAATGGGGCAAAGATTGGCGATTTAGCTTGTTGAGCTACTTGCGGAGATCCTTCCTTTGTCAGGATGACAGACTGAACGAAAAATTCTTATGAAAACCTATACCCTAGCCCCGATAGAAGTGGAAATCCTTTTTTATTTTTTCTTTAAAAATAAAAAAGATTGCAACGGATAGCGGGATTAGCTCCTAATCAATAAGCCTCCTAATCCCGTACGGATCAATTGTGATAATCGAACCATCTTCCAGATAATCGATTTTGGTCACTTTCATGCTTCGCAAGTGCGTAACACCTTTCGACAAACTCGAATCGTGGTAAAACAAATACCATTCGCCTTCGACTTCACAAATCGAATGATGCGAAGTCCATCCCACAACGGGATTTAAAATCCTTCCCTGATACGTAAACGGCCCATACGGATTGTCGCCAATAGCATAACAGATAAAATGCGTATCGCCTGTAGAATACGAAAAATAATATTTTTCGTTGTATTTATGAACCCATGAAGCTTCAAAAAAACGACGGTCGTTATCTCCTGCAAGAATTTCATCTCCGTTTTCATCCAGAATTTTAATTTCTTTCGGATCTTCGTCAAACTCCAGCATATCTTCACGGAGTCTTGCTACAATTGGCCCCAAGGCTTTTTCATTGGCTGTTGGCTCTTCGTTATTTTCGTCATAAATATTATTTCGATATTTCTGAAGCTGACCGCCCCAGATTCCGCCAAAATAAATATAATGTCTGCCATCTTCGTCTTCAAAAACTGCTGGATCAATGCTGTAGCTTCCTTTTATAGCTTCTTTTTCAGGAACAAAAGGTCCGACTGGCGAATCGCTTATGGCAACTCCAAGCTGAAAAATACCGCTAGCACGTTTAGCTGGGAAATACAAATAATATTTTCCCGCTTTACAAGCTGCATCGGGTGCCCACATCTGCTTCTCTGCCCAGGCAACATCATTTACATGTAATGCAACGCCATTGTCAACGGCTTCTGACGAAATATCTTCCATCGAAAAAACGTGGTAATCCTCCATCCCGAAATGATCTCCATTGTCGTTAAACGGAATTCCCGCATCAATGTCGTGCGAAGGATAAATATAGATTTTACCATTAAATACATGCGCCGAAGGATCGGCTGTATAAATATGGGATACTAAAGGCTTTGAAATCGCCAAATCATTAATTTCCTCAAAATTAATGTGTTCAATGCTGTCTTCAGGCATAGTAATATTTTGTTTAAGTAATTAAGTTCTTCTTTGTTTAAGGTCTGTTTCGATCTGCACTTCCATTTCTTTATTGATTTTATAGAAAAACAGCAATCCGGCTCCAATTAAAAAAGGAATTGCAGGGAAAATACTCACTAGTAATTTGATTCCGTTTACAGCAGATTCAGTCTGAACCTCAGCATTGGCCACATAATGGAATGCTCCTAAAACCAAAGTGGTCACAGCTCCGCCAATACTCAAACCTGCTTTTAACCCCACCATCATGGCAGAAAAAATAATAGCAGTGGCACGACGGTTGTTCAGCCATTCTGAATAATCGGCCACGTCGGCAATCATCGCCCACAGGATTGGGATTGTGATTCCGTAGAAAAAGCCATGTAAGATTTGAGAGAAAAACATAAGCGAAATTGAAGTCGCTGGGAAAAAGTAAAAAGCAATAATAAACAAGGTCGAAATGAATAAAAATAGTCCGAATACATTTCGCTTTCCGTATTTGTCTGCTAGGTTTTTAGACAATGTAATTCCGATAATCATAAAGATGATTCCGCCCGCATTAAAAAGTCCGAAACCCGCAGAAACTGGATCGTTCCCGAAATGATTCAATCCAATATTCGTTAGAAAATCTAAAATAGGCTGAATAAAAATGGCTAATTGTTCTTTGTCTACGTAATTCTCAAAATAATAAACATACGAACCGCCTTTCATTGCGAGCGTTACAAAAACCAAAGTTGTCAACGAAAGCATAATTACCCACGGCCTGTTTTTAATCAAATCGCTTAAATCTTCTTTCACACTTGACTTTTGTTCTGGTTTTGGAATGATTCTTTCTTTTGTAGTTAAAAAAGTAATCAGAAGCATAATCGTTCCTATAATTGCTAGAGCGGTCATTACCTTTTCAATTCCAACCGCTTTATCGCCATTTCCAGCACTTTTGATAATGCCAAGCATAAAAACCTGAACAAAAAACTGAGCAAACATTACGGCAACAAAACGATACGATGACATACTGTTTCTTTCGCCCATATCTCCTGTAATTACACCACTTAAAGCGGAATAAGGCAGATTATTTGCAGCATAAAAAAGCAATAATAAAGTGTAGGTTACAATGGCATAAATTACTTTTCCCTGATACGAAAAATTTGGAGTTGAAAATGCCATTAAAGCGACAACTCCCAACGGAATTGCAGTCAATAAAATCCACGGTCTGAATTTTCCCCATTTGGTACTCGTTCTGTCTGCCAAAACTCCAATTATCGGATTAAAAACAAAGGCGGCAATTAAACCCACAACCAGCATGATAATAGAAGAATCTGTTGGCGATAATCCGTAGATGTCGGTATAAAAATAAGCTAGATACGTCATCAAAGTTTGAAAAACGAGATTGGCAGCTAAGTCGCCCAAGCTGTATCCAATTTTTTCTTTGATGGATAGTTTTTGTGAAATTTTATTCATTGGTGGGTTTGTGGTCATTTGTCGGTTAGTTAGTTTTCTCCTGCAAGGTTTTCAAAGCCTTGTAGGTTTTCTATTTTTACATGCTTTCTTAAACATACCTACAAGGTTTTGGAAACCTTACAGGAATGCAAATAATATTTTAAACAATCGGTTGTGTAAAATTAGACAAAAAAACATATTATGCAAATTTAGTTTGCTTTATTTAAGTTATTTTTTAATTCACAACCGATTGTTGATTAATTCATCAAAACAAAGCCTTTTTCTTTGTTATTCTTTAGATTCTTTAAGATTTAAAATACTGTCGTACGCTTTTTTGTGTTTCAAATCGGCATCAAACGGCAACGGATAATTCGTTCTTCCTTTAATCGGCCAGTCGTTTAACCAAGATTGCTTGTCATGAACGCCCCAAAAAGTAACACGGCTAATTTTGTCTTTATGCTTTAAAAACAACTTGAAAATCGAAGCGTAACGTTCTGCGAGTTTGTTTTGCACTGAATCTGGCAATTTATCAGGATACGGATTCATTTTTGGATTTCCTTCAAATTTCTGATTCACATCGGCGCCTTTTAAATCCCACGGATTCGGCAAAACGGTAATATCTAATTCTGTAAATGCCACTTTAATTCCTAAAGCGGAATATTCCAAAATACTCTTTTCGATTTCTTCTAAAGACGGACTTTCTAATCGCCAATGCCCCTGAATTCCTACTCCATCGACTTTTCCGCCTTCGGCTTTTATTTTCTTGATCAAAGCAATAGCTCCCGCTCTTTTTGCAGGTTCTTCAATATTATAATCGTTGTAATACAGTTCAACATTTGGATCTGCTTTTGCAGCTAATTTAAATGCGTCAACTAAATATTTTTCGCCAAGAGTTTTCAAAAAAACAGATTGTCTCAAAGTTCCGTCTTCATTTAAAGCTTCATTCACCACATCCCAAGAATCGATTTTGCCTTTATATCTAGAAACAATGGTATTGATATGATCCTGCATAAAAGCTTTCATTTCTGTACTATCTGCAATCTTTTCCATCCACGGCGCCAATTGGCTGTGCCAGATCAAAGTATGCCCGTGAACAAACATTTTATTCTTTTTCCCATACGCCACAAATTTATCCGATAAAGTAAAATCGTATTTATCCTTTTGCGGATGTGTGTACATCGATTTCATGATATTTTCAGCCGTAATTGCATTGAATTCTTTTTTAATCAGCGAATCTTCTTTGCTATTTTTTTCCTGAATCTGATTGACATCTAATGCGGTTCCAATTAAAAAGTCATTTTTATAAGCGTCTTTTAGCGAAAGAGATTCTTTCTGCGAGGAACAGCTTAACGTTAGCATCGCTGTGACTGCTAATAAATAAGGTTTTACTAATTTCATATTATTGTGGTTTTTAGTTAGTGTATTTTTTATAGACTAATCGTCATTTTGTCATTCCGAGGAACGAGGAATCTCCGCGAGTAGCTCTACAAAGATTGGCGACATTCTGTGAGGAGTTTCTTGTGGAGATTCCTCGTTCCTTGGAATGACAAACAGGACGTGTGATGTTACTGCTTATTATCTTTTTTAAAACTCTCTGGCGGTCCCAAATACGACTCCAATAATTTCCCTTCCGCGGTTTCAATTACAATTTTCTGCAACACCAAAGCCGGATCAACCGCATAAATCTTCAAAACATGATTTCCTGACTTTTCAATTTGATGTGTTGAGGTTATAATTTTGATATTATCTGCTACAGATTTCGCCCAACTTTTTTCTGATGAATCAGCGTTGAGGTTCATGATTTGAGGCTTTTCAGAGTCGAAAGCAATTCCGTATTTTAAACCGTCGCCCAACTTAAAATTAATTGTTGGCGAAAAATACGCATGAACTTTTACTTTTCCTTTACTAAAAAAATGAACCTCATATTCTAATCTCGGCGATTGTTCTGAAATCTCAATGGACTGAATATTCGAAGGCTTAATTGTTACTCCAGAATCTGTTTTTCCTAAATTCGGAATTACAGTCCATTTTGCCGCATCTGAATTAATTGCTTTAGAATAATTTTTACTTTCTATCGAAATATATCCATCGTTTTCAATAAAACCATGAGCCAGAGCTAAATCTGGATTTTTACTAATTGATTTTTCATTCTTTGGAGGATTCGTGATATCTCTTTCCTTCACAACTTGAATTGAAGGCTCGATTCTTTTAGTTTTCGGAATCACATTTTTATCGGGTTGCTGCCAATTGTCATAACCAATATGCGTCTGAGACATAATATGATTCCACTTTCCGTTTGCTAATTCGGTATGGTAATAATTAGTTAGCAGACTGTCTTTTTCAAATAACTTTTTTACTTTTTGAGCATAATCATTTGCAACAGCACTTCCCTGCTCTGCATATATATAATTCTTCGCAGTTGCAACATACATTTCATTTAAATTTGAACTTGCCAAAACCGGAAATAATACCAACTGATAAAAAGCATCTTTATATTCTGGCTGTAATTTCTCGTTTATCGAATTGGCTTTTTCAACCAATTTTTGATAATTAGCAACAACATTATCTGCTTCATTATAATTTGTAACACTATAGGTTTTAGCATCTAACAATTCTGGTTTTCGGCGTGCGTTGTATTTCGTATACAATTTTAGAATTTCTGCAATTTCTTTCGAAAACTGATTTCCGAAATTGGCTGCTGCCAAATTCACATAATAATCCTGTAGATTTCCCGCATTAAGCTTTTCTGGATTCCAAGCCATATCGAGGAAAAACTCAATCGGAAATTCCATTGGCTTGATGTCGCCCACATTGACAATCCAGATTTTATCGACTCCGTATTGATACGCCAAATCCATTTGTTCCCAAACTCTTTCTATTTGGTTCGTGTTGATCCATTTGTAATTTCGTGGACCGCCCACATAATCGTAATGATAATAAATGCCGTAACCGCCTTTTCTTGGTTTGGCGTTCAGCTCTGGAAGTTTGCGGATATTTCCCCAATTGTCATCGCATAATAATAACGTTACATCGTCTGGAACCCGCATTCCCTTATCGTAATAATCCTGAACTTCTTTGTAAAGCGCCCACATTTGAGGTGTTTCTTCAATCGGCTTTTTAGTAACTTCTTGAATGATATTTCGCTGCGTTTTTACAATATTTTCCAAAAGATCAATTGCCGTTCCTTCTGTCATAGGTTCGTCACCATCGCCACGCATTCCAATCGTTACGATGGTTTCTTTATTTCCCATTCTTTTAATTCCGTCTTTCCAGAACTGAATCAAAGCTTCAGAATTGGTAGTAAAATCCCATTTCCCGTTGGTTTTTCCCCATTCGGCATGTGCTCTTGTTAAGGGTTCGTGATGCGAAGTTCCCATTACAATGCCGTATTCGTCAGCCAAAACAGCATTCTGCGGATCTTCGACATAAAACATTCTGCCCCACATCGCTGGCCACAAATAATTGCCTTTCATTCTTAGAATCAATTCAAAAACAGTATCATAAAACTTCGAATTGAATCCGCTGTATTTCTCAAAAGCCCAGCCAGATAACGCTGGAGCCTCATCATTTATAAAAATGCCGCGGTATTTTACTTTTGGTTCTCCCTGCGAATGAATTCCAGGCAAAACGTGCAGTTCAGATTGTTTTCTCACAGGAACATCGGCCCAGAAATACCAAGGCGAAATCCCGATCTGATTGGATAAATCATAGATTCCGTAAATCGTTCCTCTTTTATCTGAACCTGCAATTACTAACGCTTTTTTGATTCCTTTAAACGGATTTTCAATAATCTGCGTGGTAAATTTTTCCCATTTCCCCTGAAGCTGACTTCCGTCAATTTTTCCTTTTTTGGCTAATTGATCGATGATTTCGCTTTTTCCTAATGTTCCGATAATGACCACAAAATCTTCTGCTTCAGATATTTTTTTTATTCTTTTCGGATGCAAATCGGAAACTTTAAAAATGTCATTTTCTAAATGTCCCGTCACTTTTAAAACTCCCGAAAAATCTTTATCGCTAACTAAAATTGAAGCTGTTTTTCCTTTTGAAACCAAAGGAAAATTTTCTGCAGAAGCCTGATTGACTACGTATTTTTCTGGATTTATGGCATACGATTTTGTGCTTAATCCGATTAGGAAAAGCGACAGAATAATGTAGTATGTTTTAATTTTTAAACACATAGAATCATAGATTTTTCTTTGCTTATAAAGGCGTTTCACTTATTCAAATGCACATAGTTTTTTCACAAATTTTGTCATTCCGAGGAACAAGGAATCTTCGCGAGTAGCTCTACAAAGATTGGCGACATTCTATGAGGAGTTTCTTGTGAAGATTCCTCGTTCCTCGGAATGACAAACAGAACGTTTTACTCTTCTCATCTGAGACCAGACAGGTTTTTAAAATCTGTCTGGTCTAATTCCAAAGAATATTACAAACCCAGTTTATACCCAATACCCATCTCCAGACCTCGCAATTCAGCCAAACCTTTCAATCTCCCGGTCAAAGAATAACCAGGATAGGTTTCTGTTTTTTCATCAACTTCGTGCAAAAAACCATGATCGGGGCGCATCGGCAAACTGACTTTTGTTTTATTCATTACAAGCAAAATCTTTTCTACAATCTTTTCCATTTTCACATCTCCGTACAAATGCTCTGATTCCCTGAAAATAGTTTCACTTTCGCGGATGGTATTTCTTAGATGTAAAAAATGAATTCTCTCTTCGTAATCGTCGATTATTTTTTCCAGATTATTTTTTGGGTCAGCACTAAGTGAACCTATACAATAACACAATCCGTTGGCAGTTGAAGGAATGGCGTTAAAAATTGCTTTTAAATCTTCTTCTGTTGAAACGATTCTTGGCAATCCTAAAACCGAAAACGGCGGATCGTCGGGATGAATCGCTAATTTCTGTTCATTTTTTTCTGCAAATGGTGTTATTTCAGATAAGAAATAAATCAAATTTTCTCTTAGTTTTTGATTGTCGATTTGGGCATAATTATTCAAAAGCGACAAAATTTGTTCTGCTGTAAAATTGATTTTACTTCCCGGTAACCCGAGTAAAACATTTTTAAACAGCAATGCTTTTTCGTCTTCAGACAATTGATTTCCAAATTGCAATGCTTTTTCTTTTTCAGTATCTGAATAATCGTTTTCAGAATTCGGTCTTTTTAAAAGAAAAACATCAAAATACGTAAACGCATCTTGATTGTATAGTAAAGCTTTGCTTCCGTCTTCATTTATAAAATTATGATTGGTGCGAACCCAATCCAGAATCGGCATAAAATTGTAGGTTATAATTTTAATCCCGCAATCGGCCAGATTTTGCAAACTCATTTTATAATTTTCAATGTATTGCAAATAGTTTCCAGAAGCCCGTTTGATTTCTTCATGAACAGGAAGACTTTCAACTACAGTCCACTCCAAACCTGCATTTCGAATAATTTCCTGTCTTTCCTGAATAGCTGCAACTGACCAGATTTCACCCACTGGAATCTGATGCAAAGCGGTTACAATTCCAGTTGCTCCGGCTTGTTTTATGTCGATAAGCTTTACGTTGTCATTTGGACCGAACCAACGCATAGTTTGCTGCATTTTTATCATACTCCTATATTTTTTAATCTCGCAAAGTCGCAGAGACGCAAAGTTTTTATTTTAAGCTTTTTTTAGTAAAACTTTGCGTCTTCGCGACTTTGCGAGCTAATTTCTTCAACTTTAAAACTCTCAAGCCTCAAAAACACTAAAACACAAAACCTTTTTTAAGCCTTTAAAAGACCTTTGTCACTTTGCAACTTAGCTACTTTGCAACTTTAAATTAAAATCCAATACTATTTCCACCGTCAACGGGCAGAACTGTACCAGTAGTATATTTTGATTCGCTTAAAGCGAAATAATAAACCGCATCTGCAATGTCAGATGGTTCGCCTAAAAATCCCATTGGTGTTCTTCCCAATACCTTATTTTTTCTTTCTGGATCATTATCCAAAGCAGCAGCTGACATTTTGGTTTTTATAAATCCCGGAGCAATACAGTTTACACGAATTCCCGCTGGAGCCAATTCTGTTGCCATGGCGCGCGTCATAGATTCGATTGCGCCTTTACTTGCCGAATAAGCAATCACTTTAGGAATTCCGTATTGCGATGCCATTGAACTGATGTTGACGATACTTCCGCTTCCGTTGGCTTTCATGTTTTTGATTACTTCACGGCTCACGGCAAAAACACTCAATAAATTGGTATGAATAATCGAAAGAAAATCTTCATCAGTCACGTCTGGAATCTCTTTTTTCATGTTGATTCCGGCGTTGTTGACCAAAATATCGATTGGTCCGTTTTGTGTTATGCTTTCAATCATGGCAGGAATTCCGCTTAGATTATTTAAATCGAAAATTACCGGAATGGCATTTTCTCCAATTTCTTTACAGGCATCTTCTGTTTTTTCTTTTGATCTTCCGATGATGTAGGTTGTGATTCCGTTATCACAAAGTTTTTTAGCGGTTGCAAAACCTAATCCCGAATTTCCTCCGGTTACAATTGCCGTTTTTTTACTCATAATTTGCTGTTTGGTATGGAACGCGGATGACGCAGATTCGCTATCGCGAAGACACGGAAAAAAACGGATTTTTTTTCTAAACAATAAAAATAAAAAATCCGTATAAATCAGCGTTTTCGCGATAGCGAATCAGCGTCATCTGCGTTCTTAATTAATCTCACTAATTTATCCATTTCCCGGTGCATACGGGAATTTTAATGATTTAAAATTCCCTAAAGTCTGCGTTGGTTTTTCTACTCCCGCAGGAAGTTCTTTTCCCGAAAACTGCTGAAAATACAGCAGACAAGCATCGCGCCACCATTTTGCTTCTTTGTACTGAATTTGCAATAACATTTCGATTTCGTGAAAACGTTCAGCGTCAACATATTTTTCAGTTTTCTTCCAGACATTCTGCATGTTTTCAACTTGATTAACACCTTCTTGATATTTTAATGCCATTCCGTTCCATAAACTTTGACCGTTTTTTAGTTTGTAATTCCACGGAACGTGATGAAACCATAAAAGGTCTTTTTCTGGACAAGTTTCTAAAGTAGAAAAAAGCTTGGCAACTTCTGGTGCATATTGCGAGACAGCATTTGTACCCGATTTAGAACGGTCGAAACCTATTCCTTTTTTGTCTGCTTTATGATAATACGTCGGATTCCATTCTGGTCTTGACAAATCGGAAACCCAAGGTCCAGGTCCGTAATGATGTCCCGTGTCCATAATATGATGCAATCCAAGCGGTGTCATATAATTGACAACAGCTTCACGCGATTCGATCATCATGGTTTTTACGGGTTTAATGAAATTTTCATCGTTTGAAAAAGTACTTCTCAACCATTCATCTGCAATAATTTCAGAATCCAAATACGGATTCCAAGCCAGTCTCCCGAAGCCGTACCAATTCGCCTGCGCGAAAGGATGTCCTGTCCAGTTGAGGTCGTTTCCAATATTGGCAACACCTGCGATTCCGGTAATTTTGTTTTGAAATAAAGTTCCGTCAACGACTTTGGCAACGGTTGAGCCTTTTCCTTTTTGATACGTATCGGCTTCTAAAACTTCCTGAAATAATTTAGGAAGAAAAACTAAATGCGTGCTGAATCCTAAATATTCCTGAGTAATTTGAAATTCCATCATTAAAGGTGTTTTCGGCATCGCTCCAAATAAAGGATGAAAAGGTTCGCGGGGCTGAAAATCGATTGCTCCATTTTTTACCTGAACGATTACATTGTCTTTAAATTTTCCGTCATATGGCTGAAATTCGGCATAAGCTTGTTTAGCGCGGTCGTTGGCATCGTGCTCCGAATATACAAAAGCCCTCCACATCACAATTCCGTTAAAAGGCGCAACGGCATCGGACAGCATATTGGCTCCGTCGACATGATCACGACCGTAATTCTGTGGTCCTGGTTGTCCTTCTGAATTGGCTTTCACCAAAAAACCACCAAAATCTGGAATACGTTTGTAGATTTCTGTTGCTTTATTTTTCCACCAATTGATCACTTCTGGGTCTTTTGGATCGGCAGTTTTTAAGTTTCCAATTTCGATTGGCGCAGAAAATCTTGCGGTTAAATACACTTTGATTCCGTAAGGTCTGAAAACATTTGCCAAAGCTTCGACTTTTTCTAAATATTGCGGGGTTAGAATCAGTGCATTGGCATTTACATTCGTCAAAACCGTTCCGTTGATTCCGATTGAGGCATTCGCTCTAGCGTAATCAATATAACGCTGATCTATAAAATCAGGAAGTTTCTGCCAGTTCCAAAGCGAAAATCCGGCGTAACCTCTTTCTACTGTTCTGTCCAGATTATCCCAATGATTCAGGATTCTAATGTTTGTTTTTGGAGAATCGGTTACGTTTAAATTTTTAATTGATTTATTGGTTTGAAGCATTCTCAGAAAATTGAAAACACCGTATAAAACCGCAATATCATTTTTTCCTGTAATAATGATTTGTTTTTTATTTTGAAAGGAAATGGATTTGATGATAAAACCTTCATCGTTTATTATATCAAAATCAGATTGCAGCTGACTTTTGATTTCGGAATTTAAATTAGATTGAGAACCTATGATTAGATTATTTTCTCCTTTTAGATCAGATTTAATTTCAGGTAGAATTCCCAACATTTCAACAACTGCGGTTTTAAGTTCTTTCTCGGCGATTTTTATGGTTTCCGAATTTCCTAAAACTACCAATCCTTTTAGATTGTCTTTGTATTCTTTAGCCATTGAAGCATTCGCAACCGAATTGTATTGCAACCACAGTTTATAATCCTTTTGTGCCGAAGCTGAAAAGGAAGTCAAAAGAAAAAGGAAAACAAATCGTAATGAAGCCATGTTGGTTTTATTAATTCTCATTTTTACATCTACAGCGTTTTATTTCCATTTAAAAATATTTGACAAATTTTTAATTTAAAAAATACATTATTACAAATAAAACAACAATTGCAATCGGTTGCGTAAAAATATAGGATTGTTATTGAAGAAAAAAATTTTAGCTCTGTTTTTTTCAAAAAATAATTCCATTTAACAAATAAAGGCAGGATAATTATAAAAACTATCCTGCCTATAGTAAGGTTCAATTTTAGATTTTTGAGTTTAGATTTTAGATTTTTTTCTACACAACTTATTAAATTGAAGATCGGACGCAGATAAGACGGATTCGTTATCACTAAGACGCAGATTAACACGGATTTTTTTAAATTTCACATATAAATCCATTTTATCTATGGTAGCAAATCCGCTTGACGCTAGTTATGAACTTGTGCATTATTTGCACCAGTTCAATTCAAAATAAAAACAAAAATATTTTATTAAATTTATTTCTGCGTAGATTCTCTCGCCAGTACTTCTGTGTTTAAAAAAGTAATTTCTTTGGCGTCATCATTTTTAGCCGATTTTAGGTTTTTGATAATAATTTCAGCTGCGGCTTTTCCCATTTTTTCTGCGGGATGTGTGATTGTCGATAAATTTGGATCGATGATCTGCGAAATTGGGTCGTTGTTAAAACCAATTACTTTAAATTCTTCTGGCACTTTTATTCCGCGTTTTTTAGCGGTCTGCACGGCACTTACGGCCAGAATATCTCCAGGAGCAAAAAGTCCGTCGGGAATTGGATCTAAGTCAAACAAAGCATTGCTTGCTTTTACACCATCTTCGTAGGTAACTGAATTTAAATTGATAATCAGTTTTTCGTCAATATCAACGTTATGGTCTTTTAAGGCTTCAATGTAACCTCTTTTTCTTTCGTTATATAAATTTCCTAATTCTGATCCTGCTGTAATGTGTGCAATTCGAATACAGCCTTGCTCAATAAGATGTTTTGTAGCTTTGTAACCTGCTGTATAATTGTCGATTACGACTCTAAAAGTATTATAATCTTTAGGCACACGATCGACAAAAACTAATGGAATATTGTTATTTGAGAATTGATGAAAATGAGACGTATCACGCGTTTCCATTGCCAGCGAACAAATTACACCACTTACACGATTGCTGTACAAGGATTTCGCCATATTGACTTCTTCTTCGTACGAGTCGTGCGACTGCATAATGATTACCGTATAATCTGATTTTTGGGCTGTAATTTCGATTCCGCTAATAAGGGATGACAAAAAAGGCTGTGTAACAGTCGGAATTAAAACTCCAATTGTTTTGGTTTTGTTGCCACGCAACCCTGCCGCTAAAGTGTTCGGAACAAAGCCCATTTCTTCAGCAGTTTTCTTGACTTTTTTTATGGTTTTATCACTTATGGTGTGATGGTCTTTTAAAGCTCTTGAAATCGTAGACGTAGCCAAATTAAGTCTTTCGGCTATATCGTAAATCGTGACATGTTTATTTTCTTCCATAAATCAAATAAATAGAAGATGTAAATATAAACTATTTTCTCTCAAGATGATCTTTTCCCAAATTGGCATAAAACAAAATGTCCTCAATACTTAGTTGGGGACATTTCTATTTTTTTTCAATGCGTTGCGTAACTATTCAAAATGTATAATTTCAACACATAGAAACATAGATTTTTTTTACCAATTTAAAAAGATGATTGAAAGAAACTAGTTTCTAACACATAGCTATGTGAATTAATAAAAGTGAAACGCCTTTCTTAAGCTCCAAAAAAAATATGTATCTATGTGTTAAAAATTTTATAGTAACAGTTAATCTTATACTATTTTTTACCAATGTTATTTTTCTTGTCTTTTAGGATTTTTCCATCTTTGGTAAATTCCAAATCGATGTCGTTGGTTAAATCTACATCAAGATCTTTGTGGCCGTAATCAATATGGGTGATTTTTTCGTTTGGATAATTTTTCGCCACATAATCTTTTACTTCTTTCGGAATAAATGCGGTCGGAATTGGTTTATCGTCTCCATCAACTTCGCGATACGAACCATCTTTCCAGAATTCTACTTCTGTCCCGTCTTTTAGTTTTACTTCGTATCCTTTTTCACCATGTTCTGCGTCTTTTTGAGCACTTTCTACAGCAACATCGCTAAAGTGTTTTTGCAGAAATTCCTGTGCCGGTTTTGGCAGTTCCGTGACTTCGATTTTCTTTTGTGCGCTGGCCGAGATTGTTAACGATAACAATGCAATGGCTAAAAATATTCTGTTTTTCATCGTTTAAATTTTTAAGTATACTCTCACTAATTTACGACAAGAAAAAATACATTCAAATCTATTTAAGAAACTTTTAGAATTTCGAAACATTGATAATCTCTTAATTTACAGCAAATTGAAATCATTTCAAAACGATTCATAATATCACAACTTCATTCAAAAATTTTATTTTTAGAAAAGTATTTTCAATTCTTTTGTAGTACTTTTATCGCTTATTCAAAAACTGATTTAATCTTATAAATCCCAAATTTACAAGACTTTAAATTACTCATCTCTTCTGTTTGAGTAGAAAACAAATGCTATGGAAATCTGGTTCAGAAGACTTTTTTTATTGCTCTTCCTCTTTTTATCCTTCGCTCTGCAAGCTCAGATTGAAGGTAAGAAGAAAGCTTTTGTTTCCAAAAAGCCAGTTCCCATTAGAGAAGATAAAAATACACTCGCGCTTTACGATTTGTACAATAAAGGCGAAGAGAAAAAGGCTTATAAAAAAGCGCATTTAATTCTCAAATCGAGAGTTGACAACCGAGCTCTTGCCCGAACCAATTTGCTCTTGGCTTATTATTTTAATAAAAGGGCGGTAATCGATTCTTCTATTTTTTATACCAATCAGGCTTTAAAATACAATACGGCTGTTAATGATTCTCTAAAGAATCGACTTTTTTCGCTCGGCTATAATTTACTGGCAATCAATTATAAAAAAAGAGGATTGCTTAACGAAAGTAAAAAATGGCATATTAAAGGCATTGAAGTTTCGCAAAAGTATAACGAACAAAATCTTTTCTATACGCATACACACGGATTAGCACAAACGTACAGCGAATTGGGCGATTATAATAATGCGTTGAAATTGTTTAAACAATGTCTCGAATACAAAGCGGATAGCGAAATCATTTTGGGCAGTTATATTAATATTGGTGATCTTTATTCGAAGCTAAAGGATTATGAAAATGCGAATATTTTTTATAAAAAAGGAAAAATACTCTGCGAAAAAACAAATAATAATCAGGGACGAGTTATTGTTTTATTGGGACTTGGCGAGAATTATCAGTTGCAAAATAAGCCTCAGGAAGCGTTAAAAATGTTTCAAGAAGCGCTTTCCATTGCTGATAAAAGTGAACTGAATCAGTTATCGATTGTTTCGCGAAGCAGTATTGGTGATGTTTATATTTCGCAGAAAAAATACCAAGATGCCAAATTGATATTTTCTGAAGCGCTTCAAAAATCGGTTCATTTCGGACTGCTCCAAAATCAGAGTTCCATTTATGATGAATTGCGAAAAATTGCCATTCTACAAGATGATTATAAAAGTGCGTATTCGTTTTTCGAAAAATCAACCCGCGTAAAAGATTCGATTTATAATCTTCAGAAAATAAAAGAAATCAACGAACTGGAAGTCAAATATAAAACAGCACAGAAACAGAAAGAAATTGAGGTTTTGAAATTTGAAAATGAAGCCAAAAAATTAGCTTTGGCGAATCAGGAAGAAGCTTTGGAAAATATGCTGCTTCAAGAGGAAATTTCGAAGAAAAATAATGAAAATACGATTCTAGCTTTTCAGAACTCATCGAATAAAAAACGAAATGAGATTTCGCTTTTAAAAAAAGATCAGCAATTGAAAACTTTGGAAATTGACCAGCAGAAGAAAATTAGATTTTTTACTATTGCTGGATTTCTAGTTTTCTTGATTCCGATTACGGGACTTTTATTTCAATATTATAAACGTCTTAAAGCACAGCGTTTGCTGAATATCAAACAAGCTGAAATTAGTTCACAAAAAATCGACGGCATTTTAAAAGAGCAGGAATTGGAATTGATAAAAGCTTCGATCAGCGGGCAGGATAATGAAAGACAGCGCATTTCGCAGGAACTTCATGACAGCATTGGCGGGAATTTGGCGGCTATAAAACTGCAAGTAAATCATTTAAGCGCTTCTGATTTTTCTAATGTTCAAAAAATTAGCTTACAGCTTGACGAGACGTATCAGCAGGTTCGCAGTATTTCACATTCGCTTCTTCCGAAGAAATTCAGCCAAAATAAGTTTTTAGAAGTGGTTGATTCTTATTTGAAAAATATCAGCGAAGCGAGTCAGCTCAAAATTGCATTTATTCCGTATCCGAAAAAGGAAATTAATGAATTGAATGAGGATATTCAGATTGAAGTTTTTAAAATGATTCAGGAACTTTTGACGAATACGATTAAACACGCCAAAGCTTCTGAAGTTGAAATTCAGCTGAATTATATTGAGAATATTCTAAATCTTTTGTTTGAAGATAATGGAATTGGTTTTGAAACCGAAAATCATTCCAAAGGAATTGGTTTTATCAATCTCGAAAGCCGAATTCATAAATTAAAAGGCTCATTTGTAATTGATTCTAAATTGAAACGCGGTACGATTGTGAATATCGAAATCCCGGTTTTGGAACCGAAAATTAAAGCCAAAGTAAAAGGAATTGATTTGAAAAATCAGCTTGACGAATTGAAAAGCAACTAATATATTTGTTGAATGAATAGCATTAACCTACTTATTGCCGACGATCACACCATGTTTTTGCAGGGAATTATTTCACTGCTGGAACAAGAACCGAATATTACAATTGTTGACAAAGCGGTAAACGGAATCGAGGCGCTTGAAATTGTGAAAAAAGGCGTTGTCGATTTTATTATTTTGGATATCAGCATGCCAGAAATGGATGGTATTGAATTGAGTAAGATTCTAAAAAAACAGCATCCTGATGTAAAAATCCTGATTGTAAGCACACATAGCAATGTGATGATTGTTTCGAGATTAATTCGAATTGGCGTGAATGGTTATTTGTTGAAAAATGCTGAAAAAGAGGAACTTCTGAAAGCGATCAATACAATTGCATCGGGCGAGAATTATTTTGCTGAAGAACTCGAAGAAAAATATCTTTTGAATAGTTCGAAAATTGAAAAACAGGTTTCAAATTTGACTGAATTGAGTTCGCGTGAAAAAGAGATTTTGGTTTTGATTGCTCAAGAATATAATACGGCTGAGATTGCCGAAAAAACCTTTATCAGTTTGAATACCGTAAATACGCACCGCCGTAATTTATTATCGAAATTGAATGCTAAAAATACGGCGGGTCTTGTAAAATACGCAGTTGAGAATGGTTTGGTCGATTAATTACTCAAATCCTTTTCCAAATCTGTAATTTAAAACTAATCCAAAAGTGTCTGGAATCACTACATTGTCAATTGATTTATTGTACGTGCAGATGACCCTAAAATTATCTGAAAGATGAAAACCAGCCAGAAAGTTCAACGTTTGCGATGTTCTGTAACCGCCACCAAATTCTACTTTATTTTTGTAATTGATTAAAAGATTCAAATCGGCCTGAAAGGGTGCTCCTTCTACATATTTGAACAAAACGCTTGGGTTGACCAAGATTTCTTCAAAACGGTTGGTGAAGAATTTATAACCGAAATAACTGTAATACACGTTTTTTAAGTTCGTATTGTTACTTGAATTAAATGCCGAACTTAACAGATTTGGCGATGATAATCCGAAATAGATTTGATCGCGGTTGTATAAAAATCCGACTCCAAAAGTGGGCGTAAAACTATTTACATTTTCCTGAAATTCTGGATCGTTTTCGATTCCTAATTGCGTTAGGTTTTCGTTGTATAGCATTCCTCCTGCTGTAACTCCAAATGAAATTATAGAAGGATCGTACGCCCACCATTTTCCGTTTTTATATTCAGAATCGTAATAGATTTTATAGGAATAAGATGTGAAGAAAGTTGTGGTATTCGTTACTCCTATCTCGTCGTATGAAATTCCTGCTGCCAAACCGATTTTCTCGCCCCAAGTTAATTTATTTACCGAAAGATCAAAGTTTTTTGGACTTCCGTCAACTGAATTAAAATAGCCATTTATAGTCATAACCATATCAATATCATCATAATAGCCAGCGTGTGCAGGATTGATGAGAACGGCGTTGTAATTATAACTGGAAAAAACTGGAGTTTGCTGTCCGTAAGCCCTTTCTAAAAAAATGATTAGTATAAATAAAGCTAAGATTATATTGATTTTACTTTTCATGAATTAACGTTTTAAAACAAGATATCCCTTGGTTTTCTTAAAATGATTGGGCTGTTCTGTGCGGATTTCGAAGAAATAAGTTCCCTCTGGAAGCTGACTGGCGCCTAAATTTCTACTCTTATTGGCGATTCCGCTAAAAACATTTGTTGCATTATCGTAACCTTTAGTTTGAAAAACCAAATCTCCCCAACGGCTGTAAATCAGCACTTCGTTTTCTGGATAATCGGTTATGCCGTCAATTTCCCAAAAATCATTGATGCCGTCTCCGTTTGGAGAAAAACCATATTTTGTTTCGTCTTTTGCTGTTGGAATAACTGTTATGGTAATAAAATCTTCTGCCTGACAGCCATCTTCATTGGTAAAAATCACTTTATACGTTGTAGTTTCTGTAGGTTTTGCAATTGGATTTCCTATTTTGCTATTGCTCAATCCCGTTGAAGGCGACCAAGAGAAAGTTCCGTTTTGTAAAGCCAAAGCATAAAGCAGAGTCGATTCGCCTTCTTTAATTTGTAAATCGTCTCCAAGATCGACTAAAATTGGGTTGGTATACAGTAGAAAAGAACAGCTCGAACTGTTATTGCTTTTATCTGAAACTTTTATAGTAATCGTCATTCCATCAGAAAATGCACTTCCTGGAGTTGGTGTCTGCGTAATTACTGGATTTAGATCGGTATTGTCTGTTGCAAAAATCATTTTGGTGTAATCTGGAACTGTACTGACGTTGCAATCAAAAATTTGATCTTCAATGCAGGCAAAAACTGGTGCTTCTGTATCTTGTATTACGTTAATTTTAAACGAACAAGAAGCAGAGTTTCCACTGTTATCAGAAACATTCATCGTAACACTCATTCCGTTTGTAACATTTGTTCCTGCGACTGGTGTTTGTGTGATCGTTACATTTGAATCACAATTGTCTGTTGAAGTAATCTGCGAACGATAATCGGGTAAAACCGCTCCTAGACTTACATTTTGATCTTCAATACAAACTATTTGAGGCGTTATAAGATCCGCAGAAACATTGATTTTAAATGTGCAATACGACTCGTTGTTTGATGCGTCTTTGGCGGTTATGGTTATCGCCATTCCGTTTGTAAAAGCACTTCCCGCAGCTGGTGTCTGGGTAATTATTGGCGAAGCGTCGCAATTATCATTTGCTGTAACTAAAGGCGTATAATCTGGAATTATAGTGCCACATGATAATGTCTGATCTCCGATACAAGTAATTACTGGCGCGCTTACATCTGCGGAAGTGTTTACTTTAAAACTACAAATTGAACTATTATTGGAAACATCTTTTGCTGTTATGGTTATTGTCATACCGTCTGTGAACGCACTTCCAGCAATTGGATTTTGAGTTAGAATTGGCAATGCATCGCAATTATCTGTAACCGTAATTAAAGCGGTATAATCTGGAATTACAGCTCCGCATGATAAATTCTGATCTCCGATACAGATTATTACTGGCGCTGTAACATCCGCGGAAGCGTTGACTTTAAAACTGCAAGACGATTCGTTATTCGAAATGTCTTTTGCTATTATGGTTACGGTCATTCCCTCTGTAAAAGCACTTCCCGCAATTGGATTTTGTGTCAGAATTGGTGATGAATCGCAATTATCCGTTACCGTAATTAAAGCGGTATAATCTGGAATTACAGCTCCGCATGATAAGCTCTGATCTCCGATACAGGTCATTACAGGCGCAATCCCATCCGCGGAAGCGTTAACTTTAAAACTGCAAGACGATTCGTTATTCGAAATATCTTTTGCTGTAATTGTAATGATCATTCCATCTGTGAACGGACTTCCCGCTATTGGATTTTGAGTTAGAATTGGCGAAGAATCGCAATTATCTGTTACCGTAATTAAAGCTGTATAATCTGGAATTACGGCTCCGCATGATAAATTCTGATCTCCGATGCAGGTTATTACAGGCGCAATTCCATCCGCGGAAGCGTTGACTTTAAAACTGCAAGAGGATTCGTTATTCGAAATGTCTTTTGCTGTGATTGTAATGGTCATTCCGTCTGTGAAAGTACTTCCCGCAATTGGATTTTGAGTTAAAGTTGGAGATGCATCGCAATTATCCGTTACCGTAATCAAAGCGGTATAATCTGGAATTACAGCTCCGCATGATAAATTCTGATCTCCGATACAGGTTATTACGGGCGCTATAACATCCGCGAAAGCGTTGACTTTAAAACTGCAAGAGGATTCGTTATTCGAAATGTCTTTGGCTGTTATGGTTATGGTTATTCCGTCTGTGAAAGGACTTCCCGCAATTGGATTTTGTGTTAGTGAAGGATTTGGATCTTGTACATCAGTAACTGCAATAAGATTTGTGAAATCAGGAATTACTTTTGTATTGCAGGCTATTGTCTGATCTACAACACAAGTTATTACTGGCGGTGTTGTATCTGCTGTACTCGAAATAATGAACTTACATTCTGATTGGTTTCCTGTTGCATCAACTGCTGTTAAAAGCACTTCTACATCACTTCCGTCAAAAACTGAACCCGCCACTGGTGTTTGTGCAATTTGAGGTTTGACGTCACAATTGTCTTTAACTGTAATAATCTTTGTAAAATCTGGAATTAAATCTCCTGAATGTAAAACTTGGTTGGTCGGACAATTACTAATTACTGGAGGTGTTAGATCTGTATATTTACTTCCAAAAATCAAATACGAAATGCCAGGTTCTTCATTTGGATCAGATGTATAGGTTTGATTGGTACTTCCAATTAAAAGATCATCAATTCCATCTTTATTTATATCTTTTAAATAGCTTATACTGTAATTTGCTGCATAACGAATTTTTATTTTTAATGCTTCTGCTGCGTTTAAGTCTTGAATTTTAATGCTAGGGCTCCAGATTTTTTTACCATACACAATATAAATATTGTTAATATAAACGACTGCCATATCATCCAAACCATCTGCATTAAAATCGCCATATCCTGTGTAGAAATCAAGATAATCTAACATGAAGGCATCAATTTTAAAACCATTTGTTCCATCTAGATCTTTTAAATCAACAGTCGATGAAAAAGAAGGTTTTCCAAATAAAATATAATTATCGATGGCTAAATCTTTGAAAGAATCTCCATTTAAATCTCCTAATGCCTTAAACTGATAATACTGACTTGTGTTGAGTGCAGTTGCCGAATTTTCTATTCTAAAACCATTTGATCCGTTTAAACTTGAAGTATTTATTTTTGAAGGTAAGCTAGAAGACCCAAAAACCACATAACGATACTTTGTATAATCTCCTGAAAAAATTAAATCGGCTATACCGTCACCATTGATGTCGCCTGAAGCTTCGACTGTTTGTCCAACATCACCTTCAATTACAAAGGAAGGAGAAGTTATAAGCTGATCAATTGTAGCGGAAGCAGGAAAATTAGAACTGCGCCCAAAAATCACATAGCATTTTTTAATTCCCCCCGATCCTTCATTGGCAGATAAAATGGCTATATCGCTATATGAATCATTATTAAAATCACCAATATTAACTAAAGCTGATCCCAGAAATTCATCTTTAGTGTCCCCGAGAATTTTAAATCCGTTATTTCCATCTATAACTGAAATAGGGAATTGTGCTGAAAACGCTGTCTTTTTTCCGTAAATAACATAGATTGCCCCAGCAAAATTCTTCGCTGCGTTTCTTTTCTGACGGTCACTAAGCATCAAATCATCAATGCCGTCTCCATTTATATCTCCTGTAGAGCTGACATCATAAGCAAATTCTGAAGGCGGAGTAACAGCATCATCAAAAATTTTGAATCCGTCAATCCCATTCAGTTTTCCTAAATTTATATTAGGAGGAAATCCCGACGAAGTTCCGAATATGACATAACATCCCTCATTTATTGCACCAATAAGAAAATCCTGAATTCCATCTCCATTAATATCTCCAGCATTACTAGTCGTAAAACCCGCTTTTTTACCACCTTTATCTCCGTAGATAATTACGCCGTTGCTTCCATTTAATTCTGTTACATCAATTTCGGTTGTATTACAATCTAAATCAAAGGTTTTAGTTTTTAATTTTACTAAAAAAGTGCAGGAATTTTCGTTTCCAGATTTATCTTTAACGGTTATTGTAACATCAGTATCTGCGGTAAATAAGGTTCCTACAGGAGGTGTCTGCGTAAAAGTTAATTCATGACTTGGCGTGACATCATCACTAACATCTTCTAAAAAGGGCACATAATTGGGCAAAAATGAATTGGCATATAACTCCTGATTTGTCGGACAAACAATTACAGGATTTCCAGTAGTTAACAATTCTATTTTAAATTTACATTCTGAAGCATTCCCGCTTGCATCAGTTGCTTTTAAAACTACTTCTTGGGTTGTGCCATCAAATACAGAACCAGCAGCCGGCGATTGCGTAATTACAGGTTTAGCATCACAATTATCTGTAACGGTTATAGATTTTGTATAATCAGGAATTAAATCCCCTATACTTAATTTTTGATCGGCAGGACAATTGGCTATAACAGGCTTTTCAGTATCTATGGTATTTTTACCAAAAATAACATAAGCTTTTCCTGGATTGTAATTTACTTTTAAATTAGAGCCGTAAGAGTCGTAAGAATTCCCTATGATAAAATCACTAACTCCATCATTATTAAGATCTCCCGCATAACTGGCACTGTATTCAGAAAGAAAATCAGATACAATTTTCAAATTCTTATCTGTAGTTTGACTCACATTGGCTGGCCAAATCTTTTTCCCAAAAAAAATACATGTCTGCGAAAAAATATGCACAAAATAATCATCAATACCATCACCATTAAAATCACCGGCATATCCATGAAGATTTTCACTTCCCGTATCATTTTTAAAACCATTGCTTCCGTTAAGGTCTTTTAAGTCTACTATAGCAGGGAAAGAAGTTCTTCCAAATAAAACATATCTTCCTGTTATAGAGAGATCATTCATGCCATCATCATTCAAATCACCTGCTTTTTTTACTGTAGTGGAACCGTCTAAAGGTTCCAAAGAATTTTCTATAATAAATCCGTTTGATCCATTTAGAGCAGTAACATTAAAACTAGCTGAAAAATTAGTTGAACGTCCAAAAATAACAAACTTGCGCTTTTGATCTGATCCGTTATAAGAGCCTAAAGCAAAGTCAGGAATTCCATCTCCATTAACATCTCCCAAACCTGAAACCGATCTGCCTACTTTACCAACAGTTGCATCTCCTTCAATTTTAAAACCATTCGCACCATTAAGTTCGTAATTTCTTAATATTGCGGGAAATCCACCTGCCTTACCATAAATTACATAGCATTTGCCATTTCCTGCACCAGAGCCACTAGTTACAATTCCTATATCCTGAAAACCATCAGAATTAATATCACCCACGATATCGATACTGACTCCCATACCTGCATAATTTTCATTTCCTATGAAAGTAAAACCATTGGATCCGTTTAATGACGAAATTTTAAATTCAGCCGGAAAACCAGCACTAGTTCCAAAAATGACATAAATATGCCCCACTTCGGGTCCATAAGAAGACGAACGATGAGGATCACTAATCATAAAATCTCCTATTCCATCTCCATTTATATCTCCAGCACTGCTTACATCATATCCCGTAACAGGAAAATTTGTCCAAGGGGTATCGTTTCTTATTACAAAACCATTTGTACCATCCAATAAACCCAAATCTATATTTGGACTAACTCCAGAGGCCTTTCCAAATACCACATAAGCGGCACCGGGTATGGTTTTATAAATCATCGAAGAGCCATAATTAGTAGTATAATTTCCGGGAGCACCAATTATTAAATCTGGAATTCCGTCTCCATTTACATCTCCAGCGTTTTTGACACTAGAACCTGCTTCTCTGCCTAATATTTCACCATAAATAGAAAATCCATTGCCTCCATATAAATTAGTAACATTAATAGAGGTTGATTTACAATCAATATCTTGTTTGATGGATTTTAGTTTAACTAAAAAAGTGCAGGAATTTGTATTTCCTGAAACATCTTTGGCAGTAATAGTAACATTAGTATCTCCTGTAAAAAGTGTTCCTTGAGGAGGAGTTTGAGTAAAAACTAAATCAAAATTATCAGTATTATCATCACTCAAAGCCGTTAAATAAGAAACATAATTGGGTAATGTTGAATTTGCGTACAATTGCATATTTGACGGACAAGATAATACAGGAGGAAGATCTCCTCCAGAAGCAATTAGAGGAAAAGTACAAGATGCTGTATTTCCAGAAATATCATTAGCAGTCAAGACAACAGTTAATCCTGCTGAAAAAATTGTTCCAGCTACAGGTGTTTGTACTATACTAGGATTTAAGTCACAATTATCGGTGACATTAATTAAGCCCGAATAATCAGGAATAGCATCCCCAATTGCTAATGTCTGACTACCCGGGCAATTAGTTATTATAGGATTTGAAGTATCTGCCGAAGCATTTACAATAAAACTGCAAGTTGAAGCATTATTAGAAACGTCTCTTACAGTCAAGGTTACTGTTATACCAGAAGTAAAAATAGTTCCTGGAAGTGGACTTTGCGAAACAGTTAAATTGCCCAAACAATTATCGTATCCAGTTACTAAAGTTCTATAATCTGCCAAAAAAGATCCACAATTTTGAATTTGATTACTAGGACAGGTTAATGTGGGCGGAATATTATCAGGTGTTGCCTGTGTTACATTAAAATTACAAAACGAAGAATTTCCGGATGGGTCTGTATATTTAATCTGAACAGGAATTCCATTATAAAAAGGAGTTCCGGGAGCAGGTGTCATTTCCCAAGAAACCGAAATACTGCAATCATCCTGAAGATTCATCATCGGATTAGTTGCATAGTTTGGCAATACATCTCCACAATTTAAGGTCAGATTCGTTGGGCAGTTAAATGTTGGCGGCGTAACATCTGGAGTTAAGGCTGTAATAATTATAGAACAGCTGCTTTCGTTCCCAACTTCATCTTTAGCAGTAAAGACAATAGTCATACCATCATAAAACTTCGTACCTCCTGTTGATTGTGTCAAATAAATATCTCCACCCGAATCATCAGTAACAATTAATTCGTCTAAATAATCGGGTACTAAACTTCCGCATGCAAGTTGCTTATTTGGCAGGCAAGTTATCGAAGGAGGCGTTATATCAGCTGCCATTTTTAATGTCTTCGAACTTTTTTTAATCGAATTTAAATGTTTTAAAACAACAGATTTCTCTGTATTAGAATAAACTACTCCTTTCTCAATTGAATATTTTAAACTAGCATCAGCAATAATTCCTTTATCCTGACCATAACAAACAAATATTCCCGCAAACAGAAAGAAAAAAATAAAAACCTTTGTTTTGTTTTCTAATGCATTTTTAAAACTATTCATCCAAATATATTTTAAGCCTTTAATAAGTGGCAAAAATATATTGGAAGAAAAATTCACACATCACTATAAATAGTGATTTTTGCATTTGAAAAATTAAACTTCTAGTTATTTATGTTCTAAAAAAACAGACATGCTATCCATTTAATAATAATTTGTAATTTAGTTTAAACCCTTAATTGTAAACTAGATGAAACTTATTACTGCTTGTGCAATACTCTTACTAATGGTTTCGTGCAAAAACGAAAATCAAAAATCAACACTTTCAAACTATTTTACCTATAATAATGAGAGTGTCGAATCGGCAGGAGTTAAAATGATTCCCATAAAAACGCCAATCGGAGAATTTAAAGTTTGGACCAAACGTTTTGGAAATAATCCAAAAATAAAAGTTCTTCTCCTGCATGGAGGACCAGCAATGACACATGAATACATGGAATGTTTCGAAACCTTTTTTCAACGAGAAGAATTTGAATTTTATGAATATGATCAGCTTGGTTCCTATTACAGCGATCAGCCAAAAGACAGTTCACTATGGACAATCGACAGATTTGTAGATGAGGTTGAGCAAGTTAGAAAAGCAATTAATGCTGATAAAGATAATTTTTATGTTTTAGGAAACTCTTGGGGCGGAATTCTAGCTATGGAATATGCTCTAAAATACCAGCAAAATATGAAAGGTTTGCTTGTCGCGAATATGATGGCAAGCGCGCCAGAGTATGGAAAATATGCTGATGAGGTTTTGGCTAAACAAATGAAACCTGAAGTATTAAATGAAATAAGAGATTTAGAAGCTAAAAAAGATTTTGCTAATCCACGCTATATGGAGTTACTACTGCCAAACTTTTATAAAGAGCATTTATGCCGATTAAAAGAATGGCCAGATGGATTGAACCGAGCAAGTAAACATGTAAACGGAGAAATCTACACCCTTATGCAAGGACCAAGTGAATTTGGCATCAGCGGTCGCTTAGCAAAATGGGATATCAAAAACAGATTACACGAAATTACAATTCCAACCCTAATGATAGGTGCAAAATATGACACTATGGATCCAAAGGCAATGGAAGAACAAAGTAAATTAGTAAAAAAAGGGCATTATTTATACTGTCCAAACGGCAGCCATTTAGCTATGTGGGATGATCAAAAAGTATTTATGAATGGCGTAATTCAGTTTATTAACGACGTTGACAGTAAAAAATTCTAAACAAAAAAACATAAAGCACTCATTATCAACAATAAAAAAAATCTATTTTATAATTATGGCGTTCCCCTACGGGTCGGGCTGTCCGCTGTATTCCCGATTTAGAAAAACAAGGCTTTTTAGCCGTAGTTTTTCCAAATCGGGAGATGCCTCTTCCATCCCTAACGCAGCGCGGCATTGAATGGCTCTTTGGCTTCCAGATTTCATAAGATCCGCAGGCTTCCAAAAACGGTTATAAAACAGAAAACCCCATCCGGTTCGGATAGGGTTTTCAAAAGAAAGGCGACGACATACTCTCCCACATAACTG
>NZ_JAVAMB010000027.1 GCF_030730925.1 Flavobacterium sp. DG2-3
CTTACCGCCAATGCAGTGCTTCCGGTTTTCGCATCATCAATTACAACATTTGTTAACGTAACATTTCCTGTATTGGTCACATCAAATGTATAGGTGATTTGATCTCCAACTGATCCAGTTCCTCCTATTGATGCCGTTTTTACAACGGCAATCGCTGGGCTTTGCGTAAGATTAGTTACCGTATCGTCATCATTGTTTGTTGCAGTTCCCGAAGTGTCGCTTACTGTCGATGCATTTGGAGCTGTTCCTGTTGCAGTCGCCGAGTTGGTTACGCTTCCTGCATTCAGGTCAGCCTGCGTAATTGTGTAAGTTGCTGTAATAGTTCCTGATGCTCCAGGCGCGATTGTTGAAGGGCTTACCGCCAATGCAGTGCTTCCGGTTTTCGCATCATCAATTACAACATTTGTTAACGTAACATTTCCTGTATTGGTTACATCAAAAGTATAGGTGATCTGATCGCCAACCGCTCCCGTTCCGCCTACTGAAGCTGTTTTTACAACTGCAATCGCTGGACTTTGGGTAAGATTCGTTACCGTATCATCATCATTAGCCAATGCAGTTCCCGAAGTGTCGCTTACCGTTGCTGCATTCGGAGCTGTCCCTGTTCCAGTCGCTGAGTTGGTTACGCTTCCTGCATTTAAGTCAGCTTGGGTAATAGTGTAAGTAGCCGTTATGCTTCCTGATGCGCCAGGTGCAATTGTTGACGGATTTACTGCCAATGCTGTGCTTCCTGTTTTCGCATCATCAATTACGACATTGCTTAAAGTGACGTTTCCTGTATTGGTCACATCAAAAGTATAGGTGATCTGATCGCCAACCGCTCCCGTTCCTCCTACTGCTGCCGTTTTCACAACTGCAATCGCTGGGCTTTGCGTAAGATTGGTTACCGTGTCATCATCATTCGTAACTGCTGTTCCAGAAGTATCGCTTACCGTTGCTGCATTTGGAGCTGTTCCTGTTGCAGTAGCCGAATTGGTTACGCTTCCTGCATTTAAGTCAGTTTGGGTTATCGTGTAAGTTGCCGTAATAGTTCCAGTTCCTCCTGGCGCAATAGTTGACGGGCTTACCGCCAAAGCTGCGCTTGCTGTCTTCGCATCGTCGATTACAACATTGCTTAGAGTTACGTTTCCTGTATTGGTCACATCAAATGTATAGGTAATCTGATCGCCAACCGCTCCCGTTCCGCCTACTGATGCTGTTTTTACAACGGCAATAGCTGGGCTTTGGGTAAGAGTTGTCTCTGTTGGCGTGTCATTATTTTGAGCTGTTCCCGAAGTATCAGTTACCGTAGTAGTATCAGGAGCTGTTCCTGTTGCTGTTGCTGTATTGCTCACGCTTCCTGTATTTAAGTCAGCTTGGGTAATAGTGTACGTAGCCGTTATGCTTCCTGATGCGCCAGGTACAATAGTTGACGGGCTTACCGCCAATGCCGTGCTTCCTGTTTTAGCATCGTCGATTACAACATTGCTTAACGTAACATTTCCTGTATTGGTCACATCAAATGTATAGGTAATCTGATCGCCAACCGCTCCCGTTCCTCCAACTGATGCTGTTTTTACAACTGCGATTGAAGGGCTCTGTGTAAGATTTGTTACCGTGTCGTCATCATTAGTCAATGCCGTTCCAGAAGTGTCGCTTACTGTCGATGCATTTGGAGCTGTTCCTGTGGCAGTCGCTGAGTTGGTTACGCTTCCAGCATTCAGGTCCGCTTGGGTAATCGTGTATGTAGCTGTGATAGTTCCAGTTCCTCCGGGCGCGATTGTTGACGGGCTTACCGCCAATGCCGTGCTTCCTGTTTTAGCATCGTCAATTACAACATTGCTTAAAGTGACATTTCCTGTATTGGTCACATCAAATGTGTACGTGATCTGATCGCCAACCGATCCCGTTCCGCCTACTGCTGCTGTTTTAACAACTGCAATCGCTGGACTTTGGGTAAGATTGGTTACCGTGTCATCATCATTATTTGTTGCTGTTCCAGAAGTGTCGCTTACTGTCGATGCATTTGGAGCTGTTCCTGTCGCAGTTGCCGAGTTGGTTACGCTTCCTGCATCAAGATCTCCTTGAGTAATGGTATAAGTTGCTGTAACACTTTCTGACACACCTGGTGCAAGAGACGACGAATTAAGTGTAAGTCCCGTATTACCAATCATTGGATCCTCAATAATAATATCGGTCAAACTTACATTTCCTGTGTTTGTTACGCTGAAAGTATAGGTAATTTCATCTCCTACCGCTCCTGTTCCTCCTATAGATGCTGTTTTTACAAGCGCAATAGCCGGACTTTGAGTAAGTGAGGTTTCTGTCGGAGTGTTATTATTTTGAGCTGTACCCGAAGTATCATTCACTGTCGATGCATTCGGAGCTGTTCCAGTAGCTGTCGCTGAATTGGTTACACTTCCCGCATCAATATCTGCTTGAGTAATCGTATAAACTGCTGTAATGCTTCCTGACGCTCCAGGTGCAATAGTTGATGGGCTCACCGCCAATGCTACGCTTCCTGTCTTAGCATCGTCAATTACAACATTGCTTAAATTTACATTTCCTGTATTGGTAACATTAAATGTATACGTGATCTGGTCGCCAACCGCTCCCGTTCCGCCTACTGATGCTGTTTTCACAACTGCAATGGCTGGACTTTGCGTAAGAGTTGTCTCTGTTAGTGTGTCATTATTTTGGGCTGTTCCCGAAATATCAGTTACGGTAGTAGTATCAGGAGCTGTTCCTGTTGCTGTTGCTGTATTGCTCACGCTTCCCGCATTTAAATCAGCTTGGGTAATAGTATAAGTAGCCGTAATATTTCCTGATGCTCCCGGTGCAATCGTTGACGGATTTACTGCCAATGCCGTGCTTCCTGTTTTGGCATCGTCGATTACGACATTGCTTAAAGGTACATTTCCAGTATTGGTTACTGTAAAAGTATATGTAATTTGGTCACCTGCTGACACAGCTGTTCCTACCGAAGCAGTCTTAACAAGAGCTAGACTTGCATCTTGCGGCACTCTTAAAAGAACCTCATCTACTGTTTCAGAACATCCTATACTGCTGCCTGTATGAGAAGCAACAACTCTGTAAATATATTGATCGTTTGTAAGCTGTACATTATTTACATTCAAAGTAGCATTTGTCTCTGCTGGCAGACTGTTAAACAATGTTCCGCCATCTGTACTTACATACCATTGATACGTTAACTCTGCTGTCGCATCTGCTTTAGTAACAGGAGTCGTATAAAAATTGGTAACTTTTTCAGCTGTTATTCCAGATGAAAATGTAATATTATCTCCTATAGTAGCTGTTTGGTCTGCCATTGGAGTCGCTACAGTCATCGTTACAGCAGCAAAAACAGGAGGTAAAACACCTGAATAGGTAGCTGCAGGATTAGATACTCTTCCATTCGCAAAAGTTGCTACTGGATCTGGACCTATTCCAAACTGACCTCCGTCTCCTCCATCTGCATTAGAATCTTCATAAAATTCATTAGAATCTGGACATCCGTCGTTATCGCTATCTAAATCATAAGCGTCGATAATTCCGTCGCCATCCGTATCGAAAACATCGGCAATTCCGTCGCCATTGGAGTCTGTGTAATCTGTTAAAGAACCATCACCTGGGCCCGGCCCTCTGTTAACATCTTGGAAATTTAGAATTCCATCTCCATCTTCATCGCCATACATGTCGTATCCATGCGATTCATCCACATTCAAAATACCATCATTATCGGCATCTTCGTCGATTAAATCATTTTTTCCATCGCCATCTGTATCATAAACTGGCGGCACTATAGAAGCGATATTGTTCAAATAATTACATTCAACAATTCCCGTTGAAGGAAAATCAGTTGTTAAGTTAAATGGTGTCGGAATCGATCCGCTATCGTTTACAATGGCATACAATCTATAACTTTGAACTGTCGGAATTGTAATTGTCATCGTTTGAGTAGTTCCAGATGCTATTGCAGTGCTAGTATAACCAGTTCCCACTACAGCCGCAGGTCCAGTTGTTGGGTTTCCATTATACACCGTAATTGGAGTCCCTGCAGGCAAGCTTAAATTTCCTAGAACACTTATGTTAAGCGTCAACTGACCTGTAGTCAAATCAAAATTCTGCAAGCTGTTTAGCTGTACATCTGCCGCTGCAACAGTTCCTGGCTCTAACAAAAAGTTATTTGGATTAAACTGTACGTTATATTGATTTAAAACTTTATACGCAGTAGAACCAGCAGGCATAAAATTATTCATTTTAGTTTCCTGCTTTGGCACCGTTAAATCATCATTGATATTGATCACATGATAGCCGCGTTGGTTCCAAATTTTTCTTGCAGGCTGCCATATGGTTCCTCCGTCTGATTTAAAAATATTTATCTGTCCTTTACTATTTCCTGCACGAGCAGCTCCTGTAAAAGCAACCATTTCAGCCTGGCCATCATTATCTACATCAGCAATTACTGGATGCTCCATCCAAGTTTCTGTACCCGAATTGAATACCGCTAAATTAACTGGAGTTGTAGTGTTTCCATTAATAATTCTAATTTGGGTTTCATCGTTATATACTAATTCCTGAATTCCATCTCCATTAAAGTCAAATGACGAAATGCCGGTTTCACCAGAACTGTCTGTTGTAGCAAGATCCCACACTAAATTTCCTGGAATTTGTAAATTAAAAGCTTTAATCGAATTAACATATCCTACAAGAATTTCAGGATAATCGACAGCCATTCCGTTATTTGTAATATCATTATAGACATACGAAATAGTCGGTATACTTCTTCTTACAGCAGGAGATGAAGGAACATTTAATAAAAAAGCATTTCCAACTGGATCCCAAACGTAAAGACGGGTTCCTATGGAAAAGGCGACATCTAAATCTCCATCCAAATCAAGATCTGCAACTGCTGTAGGTCCATCTGCAGCTAAAGGTATCGAGCTATTAATAGCATTTAAACTTTTTAGAACAAATGGTCCTGTCGTCATATTAACTCCGTAAACAATTCCTCCCGCTACAATTTCTTTACCTGGATTATTTGGCAAAATGTCTACTACAACTGGGTCTGCTCCCCAACTTACTCCGTCACGACCAAATGGATAGTTGATATGCATGACAGGCAACCTTTTCAAAGTATGGTTTACTAAATCCAATACAAAAACTTGATTCCCTATAATAATTTCAGGAACTCCATCTTCATTGATATCGGCAATCCTTGGAGACCCTTGTACAATATTCGTTGGCAAATCAGATTTAAACTCGTATGTTGTAGTAGTACCTCCAGTATGGCTAAAAACATAAACAAAACCAGTATATTCTACACAAACCACTTCCGCAGTTCCATCACCATCAAGATCTGCAATAGCAGGCTGTACAACAGATCCATAAACAGGTGCTTGTACTTGTAATTGAAAATTAATTCCAGCATCTTGAAGAACACCTCCAACTACACGGTAAGTTGTATAACCAAGATTACTATTTCCAAGAGGCGCAATAATTTCTGGAATTCCGTCGCCATCAAGGTCACCAATTGAAGGAGACACTGAGGTATCTAATGTATTCGCTGGTCCTTGCAGCGCCAGCTTGATCTGGAAATTTGGTGCCGGTGCCGGAGCAAAACAAGTCGGTGCCGGGCCAGCATTACAATCAGGGTCATATTGGTCTACATAACCATCGCCGTCATCGTCAATTCCATTATTACAAATTTCCTGAGCTAGTAGATTTCCTGAAACCAGGAAGAACAAGACAGTAAACAATAAGTAAAGTTTCTTCACGTTTTTTGGGTATAAATTAATATTGAGAAAAAGAGACAGATTTGCCATAAAATAGCGCATTCTCGCTCCACGAAAAATCTGTCAAAAATACCCTGATAAATATCCCAACTAAACCCAATTGCTGTACACTATCGTGAAAGTGAACAGCATAAAAATATTTATAAAAAACTCATTATCAGAACAAATAAGATCAATTTATTGCTTTTCAAAAAATCTAAAAATATATCCGCAATAAGTACCTCATGATGTAGTAACAATGAGGTGAAATACGCATTAAAGCAAAAAAGTCCTGCTAAAAAACAGGACTTTTTGGAAGAGATTGGAGAGATATTTACGCTTTCATCTTGTTATTTTTTTCGGCTGCGTATTGCATAAAAACAGATGGGGAAATTCCCATTTCGGCTTTAAAAATTGCGGTAAATTTACTGTGAGAAGAGAAGCCGCATTCTTCTGCCAAATAGCTAATTTTATAACTTAGATATACTGGATCACTTTCCATTTTTCTTATGATATAATAAATTCTGAGCGTGTTGATGTAATTATTAAAATCTTTCCCTTTGTGCTTATTAATTACATAAGAAAGATATTTGCTATTGATTTCAAACTTCGCTGACAAACTCGAAAGACTGATGCTTCTATTGATATAACCATCTTTTTCCTCAAATTTCTTCAGCTTTTTCAGTATTAATTGTTCCGTTTCTTCGGTCATTAACACCTTTTTTTCAACTTCTTCTGCAACCGTTTTTTCTTCTTTGTACTCTGGTTTAAAAGAACTGTTTTCTATTTTGCTGATAATTTCTTCAAACTTTCTGATATCCGATTTTCTTCTTCTAATAATAAGCACTAATCCTGTAATGAGAAGAATTGCAACAACAACACTTGAAGCTATAATTATGCCCTGCATTTGAGATAATTTTGCTTCTTTTTCCTGTAATCTGTTTACAATGCTATTTACTCCCTCTTTATGAGAATCCATTAATCTAAGCTGCGTTTTTTCATAAAGTTTGCTAAAACGTGCGTAGTTTTTCACATCTTGTTTGCTGTCATAATAAACGGCCAGATTATAATACACTTCTTCTTTTAATTCTAGAAAATCAGACTGCTCTGCTACTAAAAGCGCTTTATTATAATAAAGTGACGCATTTTTTAAGTCGTTGAGCGCAAAATATATTTCTCCTATATCGCTATATACAAAACCGCTCAAAATAGTACCTTCTTTTGCTATATCATTCTTAAAAAGTAAGGATAAAGAAGAATTATAATAGTAAAGGGATTTTGAATAATCCTTCAGTCCCAAGTAAGCCTGACCAAACATGTATTCGTTTGTGGCATAATGAAAAAACTTTACCTTAGAGTTTCTTGTTTTATCAAGATAGATTTTGGTAATTTTCAAATACGAAATGGCTTGATTAAAATCTTCATCTTCAATTGCATATTTGGCAATCTGCTGATTAGTAATGGCCTGCAACTGATTTGAAATTTTCGGGTTATCAATTTTAGGAATAATTTTCAATACCTTTTTTAAAGACAAAACACTTTGCTCTTTTAAGCCGAGTGTACGATATTGTGCTGATAAAAAACCTGCTATTCTAACTTGCCATTCATACAATTTATTGATCTCTGCGATATTTTCGGCCGTAACGGCATGGTCAATCGATTTTTCAAGATCTCCTGTATTCTTTTGTAAATCGGCTATCAGCATAAGTGATTTCACTTTATGAATCGGTTCTACGGAATGCTCATAGAGTGAGTCTGCAGTCTGTAATGCTTTTTTAATGTCTTTGCTTGCTAAGTCAACAGCGGTGTAATACATTACACTGTTAAAAGATGATTTTTTTTGTGCAAATCCTGTTGTAGTGGTAAAAATGATGCATAGTAGTAAACTATAGCTTTTTAGTGCCTTTTTTATACGGGCACAGGTGGTAATTCTGGTATTCATTTGGGAGGAGTTGTTACTTGCGGATAAAATTGTAAGGACATTTTGCTTCCTTACTTCATTGGGGCTTAAATTTATTTAGAAGATTAAAAGTCAACAAAATAGGAATTATAGATTCGTCGCAATTAAGAATCTTGTCTTCAAACTTTTGACTCAAAAGTGATTTTCACAAAGGTAAGGTTCCTAAAAGGAAATTTTGTTAAAGTGTAAGAAAGAAACAAAAAAAATAGCTAACAGGCATATTTATAACTTTTTGTGTGTTTTCTTATTTTTATCTAAAGTAAAAAGGCCTCCAATAAATTGAAGGCCAATTAAAAAAAACACAAACTTGAAAAAAATTTTATCTTTTTCTCAAAACTCTTTCTGGATAATCTGTAATGATTCCATCAACTTGAAGCTGTATCATATTGTCGATATCTGCCTCATCATTGACTGTCCAAGGTATTACTTTCATCTTCAGCAGTCGAATAGAATCAATTGCTGTTTGGTTTAATAATTTGTAATTCGGACTGTAAATTTCTGGTCTGAAATCAAGCAACAAGAGATTTTTGGACAAACTGCCTTTTCCAACTAGATAAGCGATTTTTGTCTTTGGAAATCTTTTATGCATGACATTTAATATTTCAGGATCAAAAGACTGAATATTGATCTTTTGTTCAATTCCTTTTTCTTGAATGATTTTCATGACCATTTCTGTAAAAACTTCTGGCTCTGGTTGACTTTTGCCATATTCCGATTTTTCAGATTTGATTTCGATATTATATCGCACTGGTTTTAGCTTGTTTTCGGAAATGTATTCCTCAACAGCATCAATAACTTCAGACAGCAATGGCTTGTATGTTTTTTGCTTTTGCTGCTGCGGAAAATTTGAATTTCCTCTTGAACCGCTGTCAAATTTTCTAATGCTGTCATACGTCATTTCATAAAGGTTAAAGCTCTTTTCTTTTTCTTTCGAAATTGGTTTTCCTTGTGAATCCAGCATATATTGCGAAGACATAAAAGGTTCGTGCGAAACGACTACTTTTTGGTCTTCAGAAATCACAACATCCAATTCTATAACATCGACACCTTTTTTTACAGCGCTTATAAAAGCCGAAATAGAATTCTCTGGAAAATTGCCGCGATCGCCGCGATGCCCCTGCACTTCAATTACTTTTTTTGAAGGAACTGCTTTTTGATTTCCGCAAGAATATGCCGCTAAAACCGCTACCAAAACACAGCTGATCTCTTTGATTTTAAACATCCTTAATCGATTATTTTACTTTATCAATTCTGTAAGTCGTATTGGCAGTATGCGTTTTGCCAAACATATCGGTTGCTTTAATTTCAATAGCATGTTCGCCAATAGCAAGATCAGAAGGAATGTTTCCTCTCCAAACGTGCGTGCTTTTTTCAGGATCTGAAGAACGTTTTCCTGGCATTAGCACTTCAGACAATTCCCATTCGTAAACCAATTCTACGTATGAAGGATCTTGAACCTCAACATATTCCATTTCTTTCCATTCGCCTTGATCCACTCGGTAAAGCACTTTGTCTTTTTTGCTTCCCATAAAGAAATTGGCAAATACACCCGATTTGGTGCGTTTTGCTTTTGCAACCACTTTTGGAGCAAAAACTTTCATCTGATAATTCTCCGGTTTTCCTGCTACTTTGTAATCTACGGTATATTTATTTCCGTTAAAATGAATAAAAGCATATCCTTTTGGCGTTCCGTCTCTCATAACCGAAATTGGAATTCCTTTCTCATCCAGTTTTCCTGAATACCAGTCACCAGAAGTGGTTCCGATATTGTAATGATGATGCGGAGTTTCTTGTAACCATCCTTCTTTTTTACCTAAGAAATCTTGTCTCTGCATGTGTGTATGCGCCGAAAGCGAAAGCGTATTTGGGAAATCTTTCAATAACTCAAATAATTTCTGACGGTCTTCATCTCTAAAAGCATCATCTTTAGGGTCTGGTTCGCTTATCGGAATGTGGAAAGCCAATACGATTAAATTGTCTTTCGGAACTAATTTCAAATCATTTGCTATAAACTGCATTTGCTCATCTGTAAAACCGCCCCAATAGCCTTCGTGATCTCTTGGGTCAGGATATAAAACATCGTCTAGAACAATAAAATGCACTTTTCCGTAATTGAAAGCATAATTCGCAGGACCAAAATGAGCCTCGTAAGTTTCATCGGCTAAATTATCGGCTTTAGCATCAAAATTTAAATCGTGGTTTCCTAAAAGATTGTACCACGGAATTCCAACTTTTTTTACGGCCTGAATATACGGATTGAATAAACTAAGGTCATTTCCAACCAAATCTCCCATACTTAATCCGAATGGAATATTTTTGATTCCTTCTACTTCAGCCACAATTCCTCTGGCAAAAAAATCAACTTCTTCTAGATTGTACGGTTGTGGATCACCAAAAATAAGTGCTGTAAAATCGTTGGTTTCTTTTTGAGGAGTCAATCCAAAATCTACAGATTCTGGAAGTTTTCCTGTTGGTGCAACGCCTTCAAATTTACCTTTTGGAGAACCCGCTGGTTTATAATTGTAGAAAAACTGAGGTATATTATCTTTATTGACCTGAATTTTATACCCCGAAGGTTTAATTACGGCAATAATAGCATCATTGGCTAACGGCAGTTCGTAGTTTCCTTTTTTATCAGTCAAAACCACTTCACGCCCGTTAGTAACAGCAACATTGGCAATTCCTTTTTCTTTTTTTTCTTTTTTACCGTTTTGATTTACATCTTCAAAAACGATTCCTTTTACAGCTGTTTGTGCTGTCAGAACACCACAAAATAACATTGCACTATATATAAATGTCTTTTTCATTTTAAAATTTATTTGTCCCACCAAACTTTAGTATTGATATTGTCGCCTCCTACCATTTCAACAGCTTCCAAATAGTTTTCGTTATTTTTTATCTGCTGATTATCTGGATACGTAAATCTTGATGGCATAATTCCATCATTTAGCATCGCTGTAGTTTTTGGCAGTACAGGAAATCCTGTTCGGCGGTATTCAAACCATTGCTGGTAATCTGTAAAATACAATGCATAATATTTTTGCAGCATGATTCTTTCTAATGTTCCATTGTACTGTGCTTCTGGTTTATTAAAATAAGTTGCTGGAACAACCGCTTTTACATGTTCGATTGCCGATTTAACCCCTTTTTCGTAATGTCCTTGTGCGTCTGCAATAAGTCCGCGTTGCGCCAATTCTGCTTTAATAAATTCAACCTCAGCATACGTCAGAATAAAAATCTGCATTGGGTTTTGAGCCTGAACATTCAAAAGTGTTGAGGCATTGTATTTAAACTGCGAATCTGAACCTGCATAACCGCTGTCAATTCCTTTAAATCCAATTGGAGCATTGGTTACCAAAGCTGTCGCCCCTGTTGCAATTATGGCTCTTCTTGGGTCTTCAAGCGTATTTAAATTATCTAGAAAAAAAGAAGCCATTTTGATACTCAGGTTAAAATCTTGCGGTCTTCCCCAAGGAGAAACATTTGGAGAAACTCCCGTCACTTTCAGAATTGCACCTTCAGCTGTATTGGTAAAAACCGGGTAAATTTCTGGATGATCTGCCATATAAGCCAGTTTTGTAAAAGCCCCTGTTTCTGTTCGGTTGGAAACTCTTAACAGCAATCTCATTTTAAGAGAGTTGGTAAATTTTTTCCATTTCAGAACATTGTTTTGAAACAAAATATCTTCACTATAAATCATCGCTTTACCAGTATCGTAAAGCGTATTGGCTTTTTCTAAATCGGCTAAAATGGTTTCATAAATAAACTCCTGCGTATCGTACTTCGGATATAGTATGGCGTCTTCTCCGCGTACTGCTTCGGTCATTGGCACTGGACCAAAAAGATCGGTAAGATTGGCGTAAACCAATGCATTTAACGTTAAAGCAATCGCTTCGTAATTGCCGTCTCCTGCTTTTACAGAAGCCATACGCATTTCTCTGATATTCGAAAGCCATTTGTAATAATTGTTCCAAGCCGAGTTTCCGATATTATTGCTTACATCATAACGGTGAAGTCCGCCTGTGATACTTGGATAAGGAAGCGAAACCTGCATTAAATTGAAGGTAACATCTACACTCTGCGTGGCATTCTGCGAAGCAATTCCGTAAATAATTGGGTTTAATAAAGTTCCCGGACTTATTTCGGTAATCAGATTCGGATTCTCATTAAGTTCTTCAAAACCATTTGAACAAGAAATTGTCAGTCCTGTAAGAAGTAGAATTATTGCTGTGATTTTTATCTTTTTCATTGTCTAATTATAAAGTCAAACTTAAATTGAAACCATAAGTAGCAGGCGAAGGCATCTGCCCCATTTCTATACCTGGCAAAATAGTATCTCCGTTTAGCGCTGCTGTTTCAGGATCGTAAATTGGAAAATCGGAAACGGTTGCTAAATCTCTTCCGAAAATGGAAAACTGAAGCGATTGCAATCCTGTATTTTTCAGCCATCTTTTTGGCAGATTATATTGAAGACTGATTTCGCGAAGCTTTCCAAAAGAAGCATCAAAAGAGTTTGACTCAATATTGGCTCTTCTGTAATAACGAACATACCAGTCTGCTGTTGCTACTTTTTTGGTATTTGGAGAGTACGATCCATCAGTATTTTGAACTACTCCATCTCCAATGATAAAGCCGTCTGCTCTACCCATTTCGTTAGAATTTAATTTCCCTTGTTCAGAAAGTTTGTGGTGTGTCTGCGAATAAATAATACCGCCGTACTGACCATCAATTGTTACATTCATGGTAAAATTTCCAATAGAAAAACCGTTAGTCAAACCGCCTTTCCATTTTGGACTTGCATCGCCGATATATTGAATCGCTTCAGGATATGCAGGAAGCCCTGCATTGTCGTATACAATCTGTCCATCAGGAGATCTCACAAATCCGAAACCATAAATAGCACTTGTAGTTCCGCCAACTTTTGCAATGATTGAGGCTGTTCCTCCCGTACCAATAATCTGCTGTCCGTCAATCCCTTCTGGCAGTTCCATTACTTTGTTCCAGTTTCTTGACCAGTTCATCGTTGCATTCCATTTGAAATTCTCGCCATCAATAATTTTTCCGCCAAGCGTAAGTTCGATTCCGCGGTTTCTCACTTTACCTCCGTTTAAAACTGCTCCGCTGTAACCTGTAGAAAAATCCATCGGAATATCGATAATCTGGTTTTTAGTCACACTTTCGTAAACTGTACCATCAAACGTAAGTCTGTTTTTCAGCATTCTAATTTCAAAACCAGTCTCAAAACTTGTCGTAATTTCTGGTTTAAAATGATCATTATATAAAACTGTTAAAGTCTGAGCCGAACTTGGAAAAGCACTTTGCCCATAATATTTCTGTGTTTTATAAGGTTCTGTATCGTTTCCTACCTGAGCAAAAGAAAGTCTGTATTTTAAGAAATCAATCGCTTTTGGAAGACTGAACATTTCTGAAAGAACCGCACTTGTATTAATCGACGGATAAAAGAAAGAATTGTTTTCTACTGGAAGCGTACTAGTCCAGTCATTTCTTCCTGTGATATCTACAAAAAGCATATCTCGGTACGACATAGAAACCAAACCGTACAAACTATTCATTTTTTTATTGGCATCGCCTAAAGTTAAAATCGGTGCGCTTGAACCATTTGAAAGTTTGTAAACGCCAGGAACTACTAAACCAGTTACTTCAGCCTCTGTTCTTCTGTATTTATAGCTCATCGCGTTTCCTCCTGCTGAAGCCGAAAGCGAGAATTTGTCTCCAAAATCTTTTTTGTATGAAAGCAAAAAGTCAGAGTTGATTTCTTGTTTAAAAACGTCTTGTCTTTCGTAAAATCCTTTCGCATATCTGTTGATGCTGTACGGTCTTTTCTGTTCTCTAGTCTGATTGTAAGTGTTCATAGAAGAACGCAACATTAATTCCAGATTTGGAGACAACGTAATATTGGCAAACAAATTCCCTACAATTTGATCGCTGTCTAATGTATTAGTCGCTTCATAAGCAATCAAATACGGATTATCTATGAAAGAACTGAACGGATGCAGCTGCGCAATCTGCTCTTTGCCTTTCTCCCAAATTGGACGGTACCAATCTAAATCAATGTTTGGCTGTTGGAAAATCATGAAATACGCGATAGAACCATTGTTATAACCTGTAGAAGGAAGATTATCACTGTTTCTCGTATTATAATTTACCGTTGTTCCCAATTTAATTTTATCAGAAACCTGATAATTAGCATTTACAGCAGCGGTAACTCTGTCAAAACCAGTATTTGGCATAATCCATTCGTTCTTCTGATTTCCAAGAGAAAGACGCATCGAGCCTTTGTTGTCGCCTCCTTGAATAGAAATATTATTGTTTAAAGTAACACCTGTTCTCCAAAAATCTTTACGGTTGTCTCTGTAAGATTGCCAAGGCGTTCTTTCTGGAGATTGTCCTTGCACAGCAGGATCATACTGGTAGAAATTCTGTCCTGTAAAAGCTGGTCCCCAAGCACTGCTCGTTCCGCTTGTCGAAGTTCCGTCTTCAGAATTTCCGTAAGAGTAATATTGATTTCCCGCAGCATCTGGCGAATTTCCAGTCCCTTGCCCGTATTTATATTGATAATCTGGCCATCTTTGGATGACGTCGAAAGTGGCTCCTGTATTGAAAGAAATTCCTAAACCTTTGTTTTTCTTTCCCGATTTTGTGGTAATAATTAAAGCACCGTTTGCCGCACGGCTACCATATAGCGCAGTTGCACCTGCACCTTTAAGCACTGTTACCGCATCAATATCATCCAGATTAAGGTCTGAAATACCGTTTCCGTAATCAATTGGAGAATCTTCTCCCATATACGCGCTTGTTGAACCAGAAGTAGTCATTTCTGCGTTTACAGGAACTCCGTCTACCACAATCAGTGCATAATTTCCTTTCGGACTCAACGATCTATTTCCTCTAAGGGTAATTTGTTGTGAATTTAAAGGTCCTGAACCTGTAGAAGTAATGCTTAATCCAGCCACTTTTCCTTTTAATCCAGACGACCAGTTATTTGGTCTTCCTTGCGATAAACTTTCAGATTTTATGGTCTGCTGCGAAAATCCTAATCGTTTTTCTTCTCTTTTAATTCCTAAAGCCGTTACGACAACTTCGTTCAATTCGCTTGTACTCAATTTCATTGTTACCGTAATGGGGTTTGCACTAGCAGCAACTTCCTGAGAAATATAACCTACGTACGAAATAACCAAAACAGCAGAAGAGCTTACAGCAAAACTGAAATTCCCTTCCATATCGGTCATGGTGCTGGTTCTGGTTCCTTTTTCTAGAACGGTAACACCAGGCATTGGCATACCGCTTTCGTCCAAAACTTTTCCGCGAACATTCATTTGAGCGCGAAGATTTTTGGTAACGGTAATCGTATTGTTGAGTTTTCTGAATGACAATCCCGTTTTAGCCGAGATTTTTGTCAATACTCCGTCTAGACTTTCTTTTTCTGCATAGATCGAAATGCGCTGTGATGTTGCTGATATTTTTTCATCAAAAACAAAAGTAAAAGTCGTTTTCTGTTCTACTGCCTTAAAAAAATCGGTGATAGTTGCATCTTTTAGATTCAGGCTTATTTGTACGTCCTTCGCAGATTGTCCTAAGGCAAATCCGTTAAAGGAAAAAATTAATAAAATCATTAAGTAAAGATTTTTCATCTTTATATACTTATTGAAAAAAAATTGTAGTTTCGTGTTCATTACTGTTAGGCTATAAATTTTATTTTTAGTCTTTAAAATGCCCGTTTCCGTTGCACCGGAGGCGGGTTTTGTTTTTTTCTTTTTTTAAGGCGTCTTTTTTCTTATAGTAATTTGGTTTTTAGTTGTGTAATTTATTTTTAGCTGTTTCAAATAGGCAATACTTTCTAAGACATTTTCTAGTTTTTCGTCTTTAAACTTTCCAGAAATAGTAAGGTCGTTCAATTCCTGATCTTCAATCACGATATCGACATTGTACCAATTTTCAATAATTTTAACGGTTTCTGAAAGTTTGGTATTCTTAAGTATGATGGTGTTGCTGATCCAAGCAATTTTATCATCGCTGTTTTCGGTAGAAATCTGTAAATCGGAATTCTTGATTAAATCGGCTTGCTGATTTTTGGTAATCTGCACTTTTTTTCCAGTTGGTGAAGTAACTTCAACTTTTCCTGTAATCACGCTTACTTTCGTATCGTGATGATTATAAGAATTAATGTCAAATGAAGTTCCTAAAACTCTCACTTTTACATCGTGGGTTTGCACTATAAAAGGTCTTTTGACATCTCTAAAAACTTTAAAATAAGCCTGTCCTGTCAGTTGTATATTTCTTGTCGTTTGAAATTCTTCGGGATACGTAACACTACTGTTGGAGTTTAATACAATGACACTGCCGTCTTCCAGATAAATTTCTTTCTTTTCTCCTTTGGCAGTAATCTGAGTGATTTCTTTTGGTTTGAAAATAAATTTAGCCGCGGTAAATGCAATAGTAAGTCCGGTAACTAAAACGGCTGCTACTTTTAATGCTTTTCTAAATGAATATTTTTTTGGCTTAACCTGTAATTCTAAAAGTATTTTATTTAGAATAACGTCGCCTTTTTCATCAGATATATTATTTTCTAAATCTGATGACTGCTCCTGCATTTTATCAAAAAATGTTTCAACAGCTGCTTTTTCTTCGGGTGTGCAGGTACCTTCTTCGTATTTTTTTGCCAGAAGCAAAAAGTTTTCTTTTTTCAAAATATATGCTTTTATAGACAAGTCACATTTTTTGAATCAAACAAGTAGTCGAAAATACAGGCTTAACGTTTTCTTAAAACGAGTATTTTTTAGTTAACATAAAAGAAAGCTGCCCAGTAAAAAAGAAGATAATTATAAGACGCAGAATTTAAACGCAGCTGCTTAAGCGCATTGCTGATATGTTTTTCTACGGTATGAATGGAGAGGTTTAATTTTGCTGCAATTTCGGCATTCGAAAAATGATCCATTCTGCTGAGTAAAAAGACTTCTCGGCATTTTGGAGTCAATTTATTGATCTGTTCATTGATATTTCTTTCGAAATCAACATATTCTAGATCGTTTAAAGATAAACTTGGATCTGGAATAGTTTCTAATACTTCAATATGCTGCTGATCAAATTTGAGGTTTCTAAGCTGATTTGCAATTTTGTATTTTACAGCCCTAAACAAGTAGGCTTCAAGGTTTAGGATTATCGTATTTGAAGCATTTTTCCAAAGACTAATAAAGATTTCCTGAACGATATCTTCGCAGACTGCTTCGTCTTTGTAGATTTTAAAAGCATACGAATAAAGCTTTTTCCAATACCTATTAAAAATAATTGAAAACGCAGTATCGTTTCCCTCAAAAATCAGTTTTTGAAGTTCATCGTCTGTCATTTTCAAAAGATCTTTTTTCATAATAGTTAAAAAAGCAAATGAAAAGCATCAAACAAAAAATACCTAAAAAGCTAATTTAACTTTGTGTTAAATTACACTACGAAAGACTGCTGCACTATATTTCCTATGTAGGCGATAGTAGGCAAATATTCATTAAACAATGTATATTTGCATTTCATAAAAACATTTTTTGAATGCTAAAGGAAGAACGTTTTGACAAAATATTAAAATTGCTAAGCCGAGATGAGAAAGTCAACTACAGCGGATTGGCACAGGAACTGAATGTTTCTGAAGATACCGTCAGAAGAGATATTGAACAGCTTCATAACAACGGACTGCTTTCTAAAGTCCGCGGAGGCGCTATTCCGATATTAAAAAATCCTTTAAGTTTTGTAGACCGAGCTTCGTATCAAACAGACAAAAAAGAAATTATAGCACTCAAAGCGCAGCAGTTTATTCAAGATGGCCAGACTATTTTTATGGATGGCGGAACGACGAACTGCAGTATAGCGGCTAAACTTCCGATCGGAATTAAATTGAAAATTATAACCAATAATATTCCTTTAGTACAAGTACTTTCGAATCATAAAAATGTTGAAGTTATCTTACTTGGCGGAATATACAATACACAAACCCAAACCACTGAAGGCGTTAAGGCCTGCGAGGAAATAGGTTTGTATATTGCTGATATTTATCTTTTGGGAACTTGCGGCGTTGATAGCAAATTTGGCGTAACAGCCAGTTTCTTTGGAGACAGCGGTATTAAAACAGCTATGTCTAAGGCTGCTAAAAATATTATCGCTCTTGCGAATGAGGAAAAGCTAAATACGACCGAACCTTTTAAAGTCTGCGCTATAGAAGAGGTAGCCGTGCTTATAACCGATCTTGCCAGCAACGACAGCAGACTAGACGGTTACCGCAGAAAAGAAACTAAAATTGTTTAATGCTTTTTTAATTAATGATTAGAAAACCAATTCGATTATATTGTTTTCGGGATCAAGAATGACGCTTTCATAGTAACCGTCGCCCGTAATTCTGGGTTCTCCTGCTATGGTGTATCCGTCTTTTCTAAAAATTTCAGTCATCTGGTTAAGTTCTTCTTTCGACTTTACTTCCATAGCCAAATGTGCATATCCTGTTTTTTGTCTTGTTACATCTTTGGATGCATTTTCAATTCCCTGCATACACATGATTTCAATCCTACTTCCCGATTCAAAATTTAAAAAATACGATTCAAATTTTTTGAGCGAATTCGTATATTTTTCTCCTGCTGATGCTTTAAAATACTTTTGGTAAAATTCCTTCATGACTTCAAGATTTTCTACCCAGATTGCGATATGTTCTATTTTCATTTCTTTAGATTTAAATGATTAAGATTTGCTTTTATTCATAAATAAAAAATAAGATATTCCAACTCCTGCTAAAAGCAAACTACAAATTCCTAATGCCAATCCCAATGATGATAGCTCTGCAATAAACCCAACAGAAACGGGTCCTAGCAACTGACCAGAATATCCCATTGTCGAAATTGCGGCCACCGCAGCAGCAACAGGAACATTTTTCAGCTTTCCAGCTTCATTAAAAAATACTGGAACAATGTTGGCCGCTCCGCAACCCAGAATAAAAAAGCCTAAGATTGTCAAAGAAATCCACGGAGATACAATGACCATTAAAAGACCAGCCGAAGCGGTAAGCGCTCCGCCCGTAACCACAGTACGATGACTTAATTTTTCTACAAGACCATCTCCAAACAGACGCATTATTGCCATAGCAACAGAGAAAACGGCATAGCCAATTCCCGCCCAAGATTCATCCATTCCGCGGTTTTCGTGAAGGAATAAAGCGCTCCAATCTAGCATAGCGCCTTCCGACATAAAAACGATAAAACATAACATTCCTAAAAACAGCACACCTCTGTTCATCCAAGCAAATTTTCCGCCTGAAACACTTTCTTTCTCTTCTGCATGTGTTGATGCTGTCTGTCTTTCGCTTGACGCATCAAATAATTTTCTGTACTGAAAGGCAACCGTTAAAAGCACTAATGCAGCTATAAATACCGCTGCATGAAGAGGCTCTAGTCCCGTTTTTATAAGAAGTCCCAAACCTAGAGATCCCACAAGACCGCCCACACTAAAAAGTCCGTGAAGCGAAGACATTATTGGACGTCCGTATAAATTCTGAAGGTTTACTCCAACCGCATTCATAGAAACATCTACAGTTCCGATGCCGGCTCCAAAAATAAAAAGTGCCACAGCCATAGCGGTAACTCCATCCAAGAATACCAGAAATGGCAGTATAAAAGCAATTGCAATACAGGAAATCGTAATTACAATTCTGTTTCCAAATTTTTGTCCTAGATATCCAGAGATTGGCATCATTAATATAGCACCTCCACCCAACATTAAAAGAAGCAGACCGAGTTCACCATCATTCAAATTCAATCTGTTTTTTGCAAAAGGAACCATTGGCGCCCAGCTTGAAAGTGCAAAACCGCATACAAAAAATATGCTTTTAATGGCGGGTATCGCCTTGTTTACAGTAGTATTCATAAAATATTTAAAAAAATTATAGATTGCAATATTATGCAAATTTATGCAAATTTGCGAATAATAGCATTTTATTTATTAGGCATAAAAAAACCGCCAACGGGGCGGTTTATATTTTAATTTCCTTACAGATAATCTAATCTTTTGATATGAATTATTTTTTTGATTTCGGAAATCATTTTTCGGTCGGTTGAAGAAATTTGTGAAGAAAGCACAAAGTTGATGACTTTATCAATGTCCGAAAATTTATGCTCTGAATCGAGTTCTACTAAAACAAAATCTTCTCTACTTAAATGAATCAATATATCTTCTAGAATAGGAAGCGCCATAAGAAGTTTCCCTAGTTTTTCATCATTTTTCCAAATTTTGCAAGCCGCGATTAAATATTTTGCCCCTTCTACTTCTCTGCCATTTCGAAGACTAAAAATTGCTTTTTGAAGAATAGCTGTACTTTGTTTTTCTCTTTCTAAATACTGCTCATCATAAAAGTCTGAAGTATTCTGAATTTTAATTTGAGTTTTTAAAGAGACTCCCCCATTAATATTTTTCTTTCTCAAAGTAACTTTCTTTTCAAGCTCATTTAAAACATTGGAATGTTTTTGGGCTAAAATATCTTGCTGTTCTTTTCCGCTTTTTGAATTGCCTAAAATAATATATAGCGCTGAAGCTAAAAAAGCACAAAAAAGAAAAACAGCTACTGCTTTAATTAAGGGATTATCAAACCATTCAAACTGGATCATAACTCATTTAATTTAAAAGTTTGAATAAAATTGTATTGGCATGCAGGACAAATCTCTTACTATTTACTGTTTCTTTTACAGGCATTCGAATACAATAAAAAAGCAGCAGCCGATTTCTATACAGAATACTGTACTATTCTGCAAAAACGGACGCGCTTATGGGAAGGGCTGTTGTTATTCCCGCACGTCCGCAATCATTACTAACTTAACCAACCCTTAACTTCTCTTTAAAAAACGTTTTGCCAAATAGTTTCTAAACGGAGCATCATAGAACTTTAATGAAACATAAGCCACCGTTATTGACAAAACAAATACTAATGCCGCCGCCGAAAAAGAATTTTCTAGCGTGATTTTATTTTTTACTACATAAGAATAATACACATACAAAATTGGAAAATGCGTAATGTAAATAGGATACGAAATGTCTCCTAGAAAGGTGCAAACCTTCTGCATTGTTTTTCCTTTTACCGTGCCCGAAGCTCCAATGTATACGATAAGAGGAAACATTATAATAATCATAAGCGAATCATAAATTCCGTTCACCCATAAATTTTCGCTTCCGCCTACTCTTGGAAAAGCCAGCACGATAGCAATAAGGACACTGCTGAGTACAAAGGTGCTTCCCATATTTCCTGGTTTTGTTAATCGCCTAAGTAGAATTCCAGCAAGGAACGGGAAAGCCAGTCTTGTAAAACCAATTCTAAGTTGTGCAGGATCAAGTGACCAGCCTCCAATAATATCTCCATGACTGCTTGTAACCGCAAGATGGATTAGAAAAAAAGCTGCAATTATCGTTAATATCCATATAATTGCATTGGATGCTTTTCTAAGAAAAATAGCGTAGACAATATTGGCAATGTATTCAAAAAAAAGCGACCAAGCTGGACCGTTTAATGGATACATTTCGCCCCATCCTCTAATATCTAAAGAACCAGGAACTGGAATTAAAAAGATTCCAAGTACCAAAACCACCAACATTTTCCAGAGCGAAGTTCCAGCTACAGCAGTAAACATTTCTGATGCACTTGGGTAAAAACAAACAGCTCCAAGCAGCATACCGATTAAAATCATAGGATGAAGTCTGATAAGCCTTCTTTTAAAAAATTCTTTTATAGACATCTTTCCCCAACAATCATCATAAGCATGCGCTATTACAAATCCAGAAAGAAGAAAGAAAAAATCGACAGCCAAATAGCCGTGGTTAATAAGCTGTTTGGTGTGATCGCCTCCAGAAAATACTTCTAGAATATGAAACGCTACTACGATTACTGCTGCAACTCCGCGAAGTCCGTCGAGTATTTCATAATGTTTTTTAGAATCAGGAAAAATAGATTCCTGTACAGATTTTACATTCATTAATTTTTGGGTTTTTGGTTATTTATTTCGTTAGTACAAAAGTTTAAATCCTTTTGTGCAAAACTATAACGATATAGTATTGTTTTTGCACCGTAATTTAAAAATGTAGCCTATAAAAAACCATAAAAACCTAAATAACAAACACTTATAAATAAGTTTAGATTAAAAAAAGTAGTTTCTGCAGAGCAAAAAATAGTGTAATTTAGAATGCAAAACACCTCATCATCAGTCCTACAAAAATATATGGACTGACAGAATTGCTTTTGCGAATGCCTTTAAAATCTAAGATTCACTGTTTCCTGACATTCCAATTTTCTGAAGCCTGAATTCAAACTCTTCTTTGGACAATGAAGTGCGGTTTCTAACCTTGGTTCTGTAATTATAAATTGTACTGAGTGAATAACGAAGAAACGAAGCAATCTTAACGCTGTCTGAAAAACCAAGACGCTCCAAAGCATAAATTCGGAGTTCTGGATTTAAAATTTCTCCGTCTTTTAAAATGATGCGTTCTTCGGGAATGAGAAGAGTATTAAAATCAGAAACAAAATCGGGATAGAGGCTAATAAAAATCTCATCAAAACGCTGGTAAAGATCTTGAAGTTCTTCGTCAACCAGATTACTAGAACGCAGCATCAATGACAATTCGTCAAATTGTTTGCTTAACGCTTTTTTATTGAGTTTTATTCTGTATTCGTCCAATTTTCCGATATAAGAAGAACACATATCAAAAAACTGCGCAATATAAGTCTGCTTGATTCTATTGGCTTCATGAAGTTCGATATTATATTCGTTGAGTTTATTGTTTGCTTCTTGAATATCAGAATTAACGATTTTTAATTGTTCTGACGAAATAGAAAGTTCTTCTTTTATTTTGGAGATTTTTTTCATCTGTCTGTAGACATAAACCGCAGTAACCAGCAGTCCTGCGCTCAGCATTGTAATGGCGAAAATCAATAAATGCAGTTTATTTTTATTTTCTTCTTCTCGTTCCTGATAAACGGTATTGATAATAGAATAAAACTCGGACATCATCAAAGTTCTGAATTTGACATTGCAGAAAACAGCATCTTCCAAAGCTGATTTGGCATAACGATACGCCTTGTCGATATCACCGCGATAATAATTGTAAATGGCAAGATTCTGAATAGCTCCATGATCTTTTATGCCGTTTTCAAGATCGGCAACGGCTGCAAGTCTGTAATATTTAATTCCTTCCTGCTCTTCTTTAAAAACCATTTTGATGTCTCCAAGCAGATAGGTATACATCGCATAATCGTAATCTCTTTTGGTGCTTTTATTCAAAAGTCCGATTAACAGCTTCTGCGCTTCTGCATATTTTTTATTGTACATCAGTTTTTGCGCAAAATTGATCTTGTATTTATTGCTTTTAGGATCTAAAACTCCTAGCAGAGAATCTCTGTAAACTTCTATTTGTCTGCGGTAATGCGTGTTCGGATTATTGGTCGCGTAATGTTCAAAAAACTGACTGTAAAACTCATAATATTTAGCTTTTAATTCATTCGGAAGTTCATGGCTGTTTATTTTTTCGAGAATTGCTCTCGATTCTAAAAAACTTCCGTTTGAAGAATACAGGTTTGAAAGTTCAATTAAAGCCTGTTTTTCTTTATAAGAATCATACGGTTTTTTGGCAATTAATAAGTTCTGACGAGTGAAGTAAAGTGCCGAATCTATTTTATATTTTCTATACTCCTGATATAATTTATTGTTGATTGCATAAACAGTTTCACTGCTTCTTGTTATGGTCAGCTGTTTTCTATATTCGCCTGTTTTTTTATCCTTCCTTGCGGTATAAACATTCTTTTGCGCCAATGCTTTTTCTAAAGTGATTGCTTTTGATACGGACTCTTGGCATCGTGCGTTAAATATTGAAAATAGGCAAACGGAAATAAGAATAAAAAATTTCTTCATCTTAGAAGGATATTGGTTTTGTGCAAATATATACAAATTAGCATGTTTTTGTAAATTATAAAAAATCCGTTCACATAAAAAAACCTTGGAAATCATTGCGGTTTCCAAGGTTTTTTATTCAACAAAAAGTTGTGTATTTCAATAAACGACAAATACGGCTCCCTCTCAGAAGACCGCATTTATCAAACTAATTCAAAATTAAAAAAAACTATAAACTTGCTTTGACTTCTCCACAAGTCAGCATATTTTTCGGGTAATACGGATTTTTGATTTCCTTACTGTCACTTGTCCAAACTGCGCCTGTCATTGGGCAAACTTGTAAATATAATGTCTCATCGGCAGGTTTAAATTTTGCTGCCTGATCCCAATATTTTACAGAAAGTGTTTCAAAAATCTTGCGCTGTTTGTTGATGTTTTTAGTTGAAGCTATCGCTGTTGCCAATTCGATAATTTCTTTTCTCGAAGTGGTAGCTGCATTCATGTCTGGTAAACTCAATTTTTTAAACTTGAAGTTTTTTAATGAATTTTTAAAAGCTTCTGCATTTTTAACAACCGCAAGACTATCTGAAGTCAGAAAACTGTTTTTTAAAGCCAGATAATTTTTTGTGATTTCCTTTTTTTCGGTTTCTCTTTTTTGCACTAATTCTGGCACCACTTCTTCTTTTGAAGTTATTTGAGCCTGAGCCATAACGCTAAGAAAAAGAAATGAGATAACTATTAAATTTTTCATGATGTAGGTTTATCTAATTTTGTAATGATTTTATCTATATCTATTAAAATGCTTTCGTAATGATCTTTGTTGATTCCTGTTGAAGCATTCATAAGCTTTGTGATATCTGTTTTCAATTTTAAAAGATGCTGTTTTGCATACAATTTAACATCGCTTCGCTGTGCTGTATTGGCTGCTTTTCCTGGCTCTAATTCTTTTGGCAATAAAAGCATTCCCAACTTTTCGATGTAACCGCGCTGAAAACCTCTTCTATAAAAATCTTGTTTTTCGTCTCCGCTAAATTTCACCCAAACCGTTTGCTGTAAATCGTTTAAGAACTCAGGAACTGTATAGGCACCTTCAAACTGCATCGATTTCAGGCTGATATTGTAAAGCATGCCAGAACTTAATAACATATTCAAAACTTGATTTTGCTGATCTGAGATTTGATCTTCTCTTTTTAAAGCAATAAGATCATCAATTTCTTGCGGATACATCCAAAGCGGTGCAACAAACAATTGTCTTCCCAGATAATCTATTGCTGCTTTTACTTTTGCTTTAGGAACTGGCTTATAGACTGCTCCTTTTTCGTCAACAGTTCGTTTTGTGATATAGTTATTTCCAATATTTTTCAGAACATGGTACAAATACAAACCATATTGTCTCACTACAGCCTTGTGCATATCGGCTAAATTATCGTACGGATCGTTTGGCTGATAGGTCCATTCGATAAGGTGAGGCACGACACGTTTTAGGTTTTTAATTCCGTAATCGCTGGCTTTTACTGAATCATCTCCAAGATCTTCTGCTTGGCTTCGAGGATCTTCGTCTTTGCCTTCTCCTCCAAACCATAATTTCGGATTTGCAGTTAAACTATCCGTTGTTAGTTTGGCTAATATTTTTTCTTCTTCAAACTCGTCTTTCCCGTTCGGATAATATTTGTAACCCCATTCAACAGCCCATTTATCATAACTTCCAATTCGCGGATAAAGACCTTTCGGACTAATATTATCTTCTGGCTGCGCTACATAATTAAAACGAGCATAATCCATAATAGAAACGGTGTGTCCGTTTTCTTCTACCCATTTTTTATCACGAAGTTTTTCTACCGGTGTTGCACTGCTCGCTCCCATATTATGACGCAAACCAATCGTATGACCAATTTCGTGAGAAGAAACAAAACGGATTAACTGCCCCATCAATTCATCATCCAAATGCATTTTTCTGGCTCTTGGGTCTAAAGGTCCTGCTTGAATCATGTACCATCTCTGCACCAATTTCATTACATTATGGTACCAGCCTACGTGGCTTTCCATAATTTCACCGCTTCTTGGATCGCTAATTCTTGGCCCATAAGCGTTTGGCGTTTCAGAAGCTAAATATCGAACTACAGAATATCTTGCATCTTCTAGACTCATGGTTTTATCATCTTCTGGCCATTCTTTACCTACAATGGCATTTTTAAAACCAGCAGCTTCAAAAGCTTTCTGCCAATCGTTGATTCCTGCAATTAAATAAGGTCTCCATTTTTTTGGAGTCGCAGGATCGATATAGTAGACAATTTGTTTTTTTGGTTCTACTAATTCGCCTCTTAAGTACTTTTTAATGTCTTTTTCTTTTGGCTCCAAACGGTAACGCTGCACAATAAATTTCTTTTGAGCGCGCTGTTCGTCATCATCAAACAAAACATATTTATTGGCAAAATAACCTACTCTTTCGTCAAAGAAACGTTTGCGCATTGGCGTTTTCGGCAACAATACGATTGAGGTGTTTAATCGTAAAGTGATACTTCCGCTGCTTGCTGTAGAACTTGTATAGGTTTTTGTTGTTTTGGTTTCGATGTTAATTGGGTAAACATCTATACTTTCAACAAACGTTTTGTCATCCGCCAGAGACGTTAATTTTTTTTCTGTTTTTTCCTGACTTCCAATAGCAAACATGGCATTGTCTTTTTTGAAAACATCTGTTACTTCAATAACCACATCTTTTGTATCTGGATTGGTTGTTTTTATTGGAAAAGCTGCAACAATCGGATTTTCATTGCTTCCTTCTAATGCTTTTGCCAGCATCGAATCGGCATAACGAACGTCTTGTTTGTATTGCAGCGATCTTAAATAAACAGTATTGTTAGCCCCTTTTTCAAAATAAATAGTCTGTTCGTTGGCTTTTTCTCCACCAAAACTTCCAAAACCTTCAGGGGTCGAAAGATAGCGCGTTACCACCAACATGTAGCGATTAAATAGACTATCGGGAATCTGAAAGTAGTATTTAGCATCGACCTGACTTACAGTAAAAAGACCTGATTTAGTTTTCGCTTTATCGGTAATAACTTTGTTGTAAGCCTGCATGCCTTTTGGCTGTGTACTGGTGCTATCGGCTTTTTTTTCTGGAGTTTGGGCAAAACCATGCTGCCAGGCCGACAGCATGATTAGAATTAAAATTAACTTTTTCATCTAAATTAAAATGGGACTTTTTCGTCTGTGTTTAATGTCAATTTCGGATTTTTCTGTAAAACCGATAATGGGAACGGAATAATATACAATCGAGAATTGGGCTGTAAAGTATATGTTTTTTGAGGAACCGTTTTGTTTACAATTGGAAATACTCTCGTAATTGTTTTTGCATATTCTGTTTCGGTATTTAATCGTTTCAAATCGAAGAAACGGTTAAATCCTAAAAGCAATTCTTTTCTTCTTTCATTAATGACCAATTCCATTGTTTCTTTTCTTGTCGCTGGAACGGCCAAATTAACAGTACCAGAAAGAATACGTTTTGCTCTTAATGTATTTAAAACATTAACCGCTTCATTAAACTGGTTCTCTCTTGCATAACATTCTGCTAGAATTAAATATACTTCTGTAGTTTTCATTCCAACAGTTGGGTAGAAAAATCTCGTGTATTGTGTTCCCCAATAGGCTGTGTTTGAACCTTGATCTAAGTTTGTTGTGCTTGTTGAGTTGAAAAACAAATTGAAACGACCATCGTTTATTCCAAATAAAGTTCTCAATTCTGGACTGATGATGTAACTCTGAGCAAAGTTCATTTCGTTATAACCCGTCATGTACATGTAACTCAAAACTTCTACGTTGCTTGCCGCCGGAACAGCAACCGCCGTTGGTCCGCCCTGTTTACTGTAAGCTACCAAATCGAAAATCTGATTGTTATAGCTTAATGATTTTTCTGCCGCTTCTTTAGCTTTTGCAATTTCACGTTTAAACAAATGCACTTTTGCTTTAAACGCGTACGCAAATGCTAATGACGGGTGATAAACATCGGCAGGTTTTTCTTGAATAAAGGGCAATGCATCTTCAATATCTCTCTGAATAAAATCATAAACCTGTGCAACAGTAGATTTTGAAGGCTGTGCTTCTAAATCAAATTTATCCATTATACAGATTCCTCCATCTGTAGCTGCAGTCTGCGGATCATACGCTTTCGCATACGTATTCACTAATAAAAAGTGATCGTAAGCTCTGAATATTTTAGCTTCAGCTTTGGCTAATTGTTTGATATTTCCATCTCCTTTACTCTCATCTACCAATGAAATAATGGTATTCCATCTGTTGATATAACTATAAGCTTGATTGTAAAAACTTGAACCCGTCAATAACGAAACTCTATCTATACTTTCATCAAAAGTAAAATTAATAATATCAATGTTTGGAGTTCTTCCGATTACATTGGCCTCTCTCATCCATTGATCGTCTGACAAGTACTGAAAGTTATTGATTGGATAACCTCTGTTTGGTAATGATACCAATTCTAGAAATTGTTCTGGAGTTTCAATTACTAAAGCTCCTTTGGGTGTGATTTCTGTATAATCTTCGCAAGATGATGCAGTTAACATCAAAAGCGACAGTAGTGTTATATATATCTTTTTCATTTTTTTAAAGAGTAAGATTAAAGCCAAATAAATACGTTTTTGGCGATGGTAAGCTGCGAACACCAGAATTTAAGCTGTAAACCTCTGGATCAATGCGGTTTCCGGCTGCGCTCCAATACCAGATATTATTCATTTGGAAAGTGAACTTTGCCGAAACCATTTTAATTTTATTTGCGAATGCCTTAGGCAAGTTATATCCTAAAGAAACATTTCTCAATTTAATATAATCGCCATCCACCACATTGGCTGATGAATATCGCCATTGGCTGCTCATCGTTCCAGCATAGTTTCTAACACTTTCGTCTAAATCTACATACAAACGAGTATTGCCATTTCTATTGTCATCGGTATAGCGATCTGCAATTCCAGAAAGATTTACATTATCAGAACTCATATCTATGGTTTCTTTACGCATTACATTTCCTCCAGAGAAAACAAATAAGAAGTTTAAATCAAATTGTTTATACGAAAAACGTTGTGACAACGAACCTGTGTAAGTCGGCATCAAAGATCCCATATTCTGTAAAGCATCTGGATTTGTAATTGTTTTTATGCTCGTTGAAATTGGATTTCCATTTTCGTCAAAAGTGATAGACGGATTTCCATTTTCATCCAAAACATACGGATAACCATTTACTGTTCCGCCATATTTGTAAGCATACATACTATTGAAATAATCGTTTTCTACAAAAAAACTGGTTGGAGAAGCAACATAAACTGTAGCCGTAGATTCTGCTCTAGTTACTTTTTTCACTGTCGTTCTGTTAAACGCGAAAACGAAATTGGAATTAATTTTGAAATTACCATCATTGTACCATTCAGAACCCACAGTAAATTCAACACCTTTATTTAATAATGCTCCCGCATTAATTCTTCTTGATGTAGCACCAACAGTAGGATCAAGATCTGTGGTAGCCAACAAATCGGTGCTGTATTTGCGGTAAACGTCAATAGAACCATTTAATTTAGCTCGGAATAAACTATAATCCACACCAAGATTGGTACTTTGTGTTTTTTCCCATCGCAACATCGGATTGGGCTGCGAAGTGATATTGGTGTACTGTAAAGACTGGTACAAGTTATCGTTTCTTCGCGTTGCCGTGATATAAGGTGTTGTACTTTGATCTACGTTTCCGTTAATACCATAAGTTGATCTCAACTTAAGCATACTCACCCATTTTACCGGTTTCATAAATTCTTCATTGCTTATGTTCCATCCTAAACCTGCCGACCATAATGGGCGGTTTTTATATTTTGGATCAACACCAAACAAATCGGCTTGATCGACACGGTAACTTCCTGTGATATTATATTTTGACAAATACGTATAGCTTGCCGTACTAAAAACAGAAAAATAACGGTGTAGGGTCTCCATCTGTGTTCTTGCTAAAGCTGCAAGCGTACGGTTGTTTCCAAACAAATAACTAGAAACCCCTGTCTGACTTAGCGCAAGGTTGTTTAATACTGCAGAAGTAAGTGTTACAGGGTCGTAACCATATCGTAACTGCTCGATACTTCTTGGGGCATAGGTTTCGCGCATTTCGGTACCTACCAAAGCGTTGACAGAGTGTTTTCCATCTGCAAATTCTTGATTAAAATCTAATTGATTTCTAAAAGAATAATTGCTTGCCTGAGCACTGCTTTGTTTGTAGCGTCCGCCTGTAGAAAAACCATCCACATAGGTGTAGGCATTTGTAGTAGGATTGTATCCTGTCAATGCGTTGATCGCATAACGCATTCTATACGAATTAACGTCGTGATACTGTTCATTATCAACTTTTCTTACTTCGTACTGAAATTGTGTATTAAAGCTTAATCCTTTATATAGTTTTGCTTTTATGTTGGCAAAAGTTCTTAAGCTCAATGCATTTTGTTCTTCAATACCTTCTTTAAGTGCATCTAAAACATTAAAATTCGTTGATTTAAAACCACTTAAACCTTGCATTTTCTCAACCATAGCCGGATTTAGAGCTCCGCTTGAAGTAAAGCCGTCTCTGATTGATGCAAATGAAGATTGCACCAAATTTCCGTTATCGTCTGTAATACGCTCATATCGTTTTTGGATATCATAATTTCCAAGATCATATTCGGTCACTTCAGCATTACTATACGTTCCGTTCACTCCAAAAGTAGCATTTAGCCAGTTATTGACCTGAAAACTACTTTTTGCATAAAGGTTAAACGAGCGTCCTGCATTGTATTTTATACGACCTTTTGATTCGTCATAGTTAAGCGAAACATATGTATTCTGCTTGCTTGTACTTCCTGAAAAAGCAACATTATAACGCTGTCTTAATTCATTTTGCCAAACATTATCACGATAATCTCTATTGTAATCGTTTTTTCTCCATTGCGCAAGAGTCGTGTTGTATGTAGCATTATCGATTTTTCCCTCTTCCAAATTTCTGTTTAACTGGTAAAGCGGACTGTAGTATTTTGTACTGCTGTTTCCAATATCTCCATAATTGCTAAACATTGTTGCAGTATCTGCAAATCTGGCTCTTTCTCTGTTGTAAACTGCCTGTTCAAAGTCGATAAGTTCGCTTGTTGAGGCATAGTTCATATCTCTCAAATTTGGTTTCTCTGAGATAAAGAAATCGGAATTTACGGTTACTTTTAATTTACCGTTTCCTTTTTTAGTCGTTAAAACAATGATACCGTTTGCAGCTCTTGAACCATAGATAGAAGCCGCTGCAGCATCTTTAAGTACGTCAACACTTTCAATATCATACGGGTTAATTTCATCCAAAGTCAATTCACTTGGAAGACCATCAATTACAATAAGCGGACTGTAGCCCACATTCTCAGAAAAAGTACCAATACCTCTCAAAATAGGCGTATCAGAACCAAGTCCGTTTGGATTTTTCTGAAACATCAAACCCGCAACACGTCCTTCAATTGCACCCGATAAATTAGAATTGATATTTTCGTTTAGTGTTTTCTCATCCACTTTAGCAATGGCACCCGTAAAATTGCTTCTTGCAATAGTCTGATAACCTGTTACCACAACTTCTTTCATTGCCGCTACTTTATCTTCAGCGACAAGCGTAAAATCTGTGCGTCCTCCTATACCAAAAGATTTGCTTTCAATAGTTAAACCAGACAATTCAAGAACGGCATTTGGCGAAATTTTATCAAAAGAAAAACTTCCATCAAAATCCGTTATGCTTGTTCTGTTTGTTCCTGCAATGGTAACGGTTACTCCTGGAAACGATTCATTTTTATTATTTACTACTTTTCCTTTGATATCGATTAATCCGTTTCCCACGCTCTCATTTTTTTCTTTTGGAGCAGTAACCACAATCGTTTGATTGGTAAGCGTATATTTTATACTCTGATTTTTAAAAACTTGACTTAAAGTTTCGTTCAAACTAGCATTCTTTACATTAATAGTAACTGGCTTTGAATCTTTAAGCAATTTCTGCGTATACAAAACTTCGTAATTGGATTGTTTTGCAATTTCTTTCAGCACTTTTTCTAGTGGAGCTTCCTTAAAATTTAGGGTAACTTGCTGCGCTCGCCCAGTAAAACTGCAAAGCATTATAAATACAGCACTTAGCACCCATAAATAAGCTTTAGGAATCTTTTTTTTAAGTTTTTTGTAAGGTTTTTTTGGTTGTAAATTTAATTTCATACATTTACATTGGTTATAGTTAAACAATAGGTGGACAACTTATATTGGCTATAAACTTTTAAACAAACCAGAAGCATCGCAACTGCCTCTGGTTTTTTAGTTTATAAACTCAATATAATTCGGTTAAAAAAGATCTTACGGATAAACTATAATCGTTTTTCCTTCAACCTTAAATTTTATATCGCTAAGCTCAAGCACTTTTAATACTTCAGACAAATTTTTATTTCTAAATGTTCCTCCGTTAAATCTCACATCAGAGACATCACCTCGGTATTCTGTTTTAATTCCGTACCAGCGTTCCAGCTGCTTCATCACCGTTTTCAGATCTGCGTTATCAAATTTAAATCGGCCGTTTTTCCAAGCTATTGCAGCTTCTGTATCTACTTCTTTAATTGAAATTTTAGATGCAGTAGCTGTTAAACTAGATTGCTGGCCAGGTTTCAAAATTGCTTTCTGATTTTTAGAAGAAACCGCAACACTTCCTTCTAATAAAGTCGTTTTTACAGCAGATTCATTCGCGTAAGCGTGAACATTAAAATGCGTTCCTAAAACTTCGATTGTCTGATGGTCTGATTTTACAATAAAAGGTTTGCTTTTATTTTTAGCCACTTCAAAATAAGCCTCTCCTTCCAATTCAACGATTCTTTGGTCACCATTAAACTGAGTTGGATATTTGATCGAAGAAACGGCATTCAAGAATACTTTTGTACCATCTGCCAAAACAATATTATATTGTCCGCCGGTTGGGGTTGAAAGTGTGTTGAAAGAATTCGCATCTTCTTTTGAAGTTTCTGCGTTCGGATTTATAACATAAGTGATCACACCATTGGCATCCATTTTAATGGTCACTTCATCCTGATCTTCTTTTGCAATAATATCTTTTGAATTGATATCTGAAAGTATAATCTGCTTTCCGTTTGAAAGTGTCAAAATTCCTCTGTTTCCGCCTGGAGCGATTTCTTTTGTTTTTTCGACAACTTGAATACTCTTCTCTTGAGTTTCAATTTCTGGTTTTGCAAAATAGAATATTCCAGTGCCCAACAATAAAGCAATTGATGCCGCAGCAGCAACACGAGGCCAAAGACTGATTACTTTTTTCTCTTGCACCAATGGCAGTTTCGATTTTAAATATTCGTAACTGTCTTCCAGTTCGTACTCATTCAGCTGTCTTTTATCAGACGCTTTATGCAGATACCAAGCATCCAATTTATCTTTTTCTTCATTAGATAAAGTGCCGTTTTGATACTTTTTAAGCAATTCTAGAAGTTCCGTTTTATTCATAATTACAATACGAAATTTTGTCTTGTTTTATAATAAGACAGTTATAAAGGGGTTTTGTCATAGATGAAAATCAAAAAAATATTAATTTATCATTAATAAATTTCGCAAAACGTTAGTTTCTCTTTATTAATGAGAGGGTTATGAAGATAATTTATTTTAAAATTTAACAAAAAGAAGAAGAAAAATTTACCAGATAAAAACATTCAGCGCCGATTTTAGTTTTCCGCGAAGAATTTTTAGCGAATTATATACTTGCTGTTTCGCTGTTTTGTCGGTAATATTTAACTGAAGTGCAATTTCGTCATACGAAAGTTCTTCCACTTTTCTCAAAAGGAAAACTTCGCGCATTTTTTCTGGAAGTAAGGCAATTTCACTTTCAATAAGCGCTTCCAATTCTTTTTCTCTAAGTTTAGAATCGGCAAAAACATAGTCGTTTTCAATAAAATCAGATATAGAATCGGCATAACGCGAAACTACTTTTTCGTGGGCGATATGATTTAGAATTCTGTTTTTTGTTGCTTTGTATAAATAAGAAGAAAGGGAACTTGTAACGGTCAGTTCGTTACGTTTGTTCCAAATAGATAAAAATACTTCCTGAACCACATCATTAGCTTCATCTTGATTGCCCGTTATTTTATAAGCATGATTTACTAAAAGTCTGGAATATCTTTCAAAAATTTCTGTATAGGCCAACTGATCATCTTCTTTGAGAAGATTTAATAAAATATGATCAGCATATTTGCTATAAACAGACATTAATTAATAAAAAGTGAGGATCAAAAACGCAATATTAAACAATTTTTATGTTAAAAGCCAAATGATTATTAAGTTTAAAAAAGCGCAAAGGATTTCGTAAAGATTTTTGCATAAAATTCAATGTGATTAATCTTAATAATATTGAATAGCAGTATTCTAGTTCAAAAAACGATTTAACATGTACAAGAATCCGAAGGATTCAAATGTTTGTAGAATTTTATGTTGCACCGTGAGTATGACCCCTTCGGGGTCACATAGCATCCAGGGAATTGTCTGCTATAAATATTTGAATCCTCCGGATTCTTTTACTTGATAAAAAATTTTCGCGATTTTTCTTCATCCCTTATTTCGGAATGCTAATTCACACAAATTGCATTTTTACATCATCACACCCAACGAGTTAATCAAAACTGTGAAAATAAATTTACAGGTTTTCTGATGTGCTTTTTATTTTATTTTGAAGTTCACTATAAAGAATCCGAAGGATTCAAATGTTTATAGAATTGTATATCTCACTGTGAATATGACCCCTTCGGGGTCAAATAGCAACGAGAGATTTGTCTGCTATAAACATTTGAATCCTTCGGATTCTTTATACTTTATGATAAAGTTTCGCGATTTTTCTTTTTATTTCTAGCCCAATAAGTCAAATACAAAATTCCTATAACGAAAAGCATAATATCAAATTTCATGATCTGTGGAATTCGCGTAATCTGATCGCTGTAATAACTTCCTCCTAAAAGTGCACCACATCCAATTCCGAGTTCCATCGAAATATACATGGTTGCAACCGCTTTTCCGCGATGATCGGGATTACTTAAATCAATAGTCCAAGCACTAATTGCGGGAGATAAAATACCCGTACCAATTCCGTAAATTCCAGCTCCGACTAAAAGCATCTGAATATCTTTTCCTTCACTTATCATAAAAAGAGCAAAAGCCGTTATAAATAATCCCGCCATTATAACCTTTGGCCGTCCGTATCTGTCTGAAACTTTTCCCGCTCCAAAACGAACCATAACCGAAGCTACTGTAAATGCCGTGAAAAATATTCCTTTATTTGTGGCTCCCAAATGCTCGCTCCAATCTGGAATTAAAGTCAAAATAAGTCCGAATGCGGTGTAAGAAAGAAACGTGATAATTCCCGCCGGAAATACATTTCTATCAACAATATCTTTTCGACCAATAATAAACATTGATCTGTTCAGTTTTTCTTTTTTGGCAAGAGTTTCTTTCATGTTCATTACAATAATGATTGAAAAAAACGCTAGAAAAGACGAGCTGTAAAACATCGCATTAATGCCGTATAGATTTACAATCATACTACCCAATGCTGGCCCTAATGCACCGCCAATACTAAAACACAATCCGTGCATTCCGAGCGCTTCTCCCCATCTGTGCTGCGGAATAATATCTGCCACATAAGCTGATGTTGATGTCGGTTTAAATCCTGTAGAAAAACCATGAACCAAGCGCAACAATAAAAATCCTGAAACAGAACTCAAAACAGGATAAAGGCATCCGCAAACTACACAAACCGACGAACCTATTGCCATAACGGGAACACGTCCCCATTTGTCTGTCAGCTTACCGCTAAATGGACGCGAAATAGCTGCTGTTAAGGTAAATAAAGAAATAATAAGTCCTTTGTATTCTGCTCCTCCCAAACTGCTCAAATAATTGGGAAGCTCGGGAATCATCATATTAAAGCTTGATGAAAATAGTAAAGAACTCAAGCAAAGTAAAATGAACTGTAGAGTATAAATTGATTTTTCGTTTTGTGGCATTATTGAACTTTTAAATAACTAAAGGCTGGAAGAAAATTGTAATTTTTAAAACAATTCCAGCTGATTGTTTGGCGTATCGGGTTTCTTTTTAGGAGGTTTTGCTTCTCCAAAAACGGTTCTTCCGCCATATTTATGCGATTCTTCTCTTTCTCTCTGAATCAAAGCATCAAAATTGGAATTTGGGGTGAAACTTTCTTCTGCTTTTCGCGAAATTTCAGATAGTTTCTGAATGGCGCTCAGTTTATCGCTATTACCGATTTTAGCACGATTAATAGCTCTTTGAAGTGTATCTATGGTTTCGTCGTAAATTTTTACGGGAACAGGAAACGGATGTCCGTCTTTTCCGCCGTGAGCAAATGAAAAACGTGCCGGATCTTCAAATCGTGTCGGTGTTCCATAAATTATTTCGCTTACTAAGGCTAATGACTGTAAAGCTCTTGGCCCCATTCCTTTTAAAAGCAATAGTTCTTCAAAATCTTCTGGCTTGTTTTCGTGAGTAGCCCAAAGCATGGCACCCAATCTTTTCATGTTCACATCTTCCATTCTCACATCGTGATGAGAAGGCATAGAAAGATGCTGCATTTCTTTTGTGATTTTAACTGGAGATTCTTTTACCAATTCTAAAATGCCTTCTCTAGATTTGGTTGCAGCGTTGGCCGTAAGATTTAAAATAGCGCCTTGATTTTCACCATAAATAAAAGTATGCGGCTCGTTTATAAAAGACTTTAAATCTTGTGAATGCCAATGATATCTTCTGGCTGTTCGAGAATTCGGATTCATTCCCTGCTGAATAACCGCCCATTGCCCTTTATTATCGACAATAAAATTATGCTGATACAATTGAAATCCGTCTTGAATGGCGGTATTGTCCACTTTTGCGGTAAGTCGGCTGCAACTGGCAAGATTATTTCCGTCAAGACCAGTTTTTTCTCCGACGAATAAAAGTTCCTGCGGCGTTGCCATAGAATGTTTTCCTTTGCCTCCGCAAATGTAAATTCCGAGTTCTTTAGAATGCGGATTAACCGATTTTTTTAATGCTCCAAGCACCGAAGTGGTAATGCCTGAAGAATGCCAGTCCATTCCCATAACGGCTCCAAAACTCTGAAACCAGAACGGATTGCTTAATTTGCTGATAACCTCAGCTGTTGAAAATTCCATCGCAATGGTTTCGACAATGGCCAAACCCAATTTAGACATTCGTTCGGCAAGCCACAATGGAACGTGTCCATAATGAAGAGGAAGATCTGCTGTGCCCGAACGTTTCATTTGCTAGAATTATAATCCTGCAAAAATAAACAAAATACATGGTAGTAATTGTTAATTGTCAGTTGTAAATTCTGAATTGTGAATCATAGAAATAACAGACAAACCTAGTCTTAATTATTAGCCTACTTTCACTGCATCTAATAAAACAGCCAATTGAATACATGGCGACTCCGATCGATTACTCCAAGCATGATTGGTTCCGCGCTGAATTACAATATCTCCAGCTTGCAGTAAAGTTTCTTCTTCATCGACAATCAGGTAAATTTCTCCCGAAATAATAATGATATAATCCAAAGTATCCGTCTGGTGCATTAATGGATGAGGCTGTCCTTCTGGCGCTATTATTCCCAAATCTTTATCGGGCGGAATCTGGACATAACGAAAATAGCTTCCGTTTTTTGGCGTATTTGGAAAAGCGGTATTCTCTATAACTTTTTCTTCAAATTTTGCTGGTGTCGAATCTGTCGACCAAATATCTGAAATAATCAGTCCCGGAAAATGTTCCGACACATTGGTAACAATTGCATCTTGTTCTATAATTGATTTTCCATCTCGTAAACCCGTTACGATTCTTCGTGGTATTGTTCTCATTATTTATTTTATTTACTTAAGTCAATTAGAAACCTGACAGGTTTTTAAAACCTGTCAGGTTTAACACAAAACAACAACCTCATTCCATAGGAATGTTTCGTTGGTACAATCAAATTTAGGTAGCGATTATGCGTTCCGTAGGAACGTTTGATTAAACGGAAATTTAATTCTCTCTATCAGGTGTCCCTACAGGACACAAACACCAAACAATCCTATTTTTTCTACCGACGAGATATTCCTACGGAATATATATTCCTCAATCTAACTTGCATTGCTCGTGAGGTTGTCTCAGAAACCTGACAGGTTTTAAAAACCTGTCAGGTTTAAACACAAAACAACAACTTCATTCCATAGGAATGTTTCGTTGGTACAATCAAATTTAGGTAGCGATTATACGTTCCGTAGGAACGTTTGATTGACACAAAATATAATTCTCTATCAGGGTGTCCCTACAGGGCACAAACACCAAACAATCCTATTTTTTTTCTACCGATGAGATATTCCTACGGAATTTATAATTATCTCTGTTATGTTATTTTAAAACCCGACAGTTGCGAAATCTCGGAACTGTCGGGTTTAACAAAAAAAAACAAAACTTAATTCCGCAGAACTACTGACTAGATATTCCTACGGAACACTTAACTACTCAACTAACTTAAACCAATCTTCTACATCTCTCGTGATGTTATCTTTTATTGCTGGATTTTCAAATTCATTTGAAACGGGATTATATTCATAATCTTTCTTCCATTTTTTATAATTCAAAGCTATTTTTTCAATCGCGTCGCAGATATAAAAAAGCTCTTCATTGCTCATAATCGGATGCAGCGACAAACGAACCCAACCTGGCTTATTGGTCTGATTTCGTTGCAACAATTCATTTGTAATTTCAGCCGACTTCTTTTCATTAATATTAAAAAGATAGTGCGCATACGTACTCGCACAAGACCAGCCACCGCGAACCTGAATTCCGAAACGGTCATTTAGAAGACGTACAATCAAATTGTAATGAATGTCTTCGATCACAAAAGAAACACAGCCAATTCTTTCTGTTGTTAAATCTCCTAAAATGGACAATCCTGATATTTTCTGAAGTCTTGAAAAACAGAGATCAAGCAATTCTTTTTCTCTATTTTTGATATTCTCCACTCCCATTTGTTCTTTTAATTCTAAAGCCAAAGCAGTTCGAATAACTTGTAGAAACCCCGGAGTTCCGCCATCTTCTTTAACTTCTATACTATCGCTGTAACAATATTTCCCTAACGGATTCGTCCATTTTACGTTTCCACCGCCCGGATTATCTGGAAAATCGGATTGGTATAATTTTTCATCAAAAACCAAAATGCCGCAAGTCCCAGGTCCGCCCAAAAATTTATGCGGAGAAAAGAAAATCGCATCCAATTGCTGTTCTGGATCTTCTGGATGCATATCGATTGCAACATACGGTGCCGAAGCAGCAAAATCGACAAAACAAAGTCCGCCATTTTGATGCATGATTTTGGCCAATTCATGATAAGGCGTAATAATTCCAGTAACATTCGAACAAGCTGTAAACGAACCGATTTTTAAAGTTCTATTCGCATATTTTTTCATTGCTAAAGAAAGTGCTTCTGGATTGACCAAATTATTTTCATCAGGTTCCAAAATCACAACTTCAGCATTTGTTTCGTACCAAGAAACTTGATTCGAATGGTGTTCCATATGCGTAATAAAAACCACAGGCCTGTCTTCTTCTGATTTTGTTCGGAGCGCCATAATGCGTTGCAATTTCGATAAAGCCGCCGTCATCCCGCTTCCCGTAGCGACCAAAACATCCGACTCGCTCGCATTGACCGATTTTTTTATAATATCTCTCGCATATTGATAAGCATAAGTCGACGTTTTTCCGGTCTGACTTGAAAGTGAATGCGTATTGGCAATCATTGGACCAATTTTATTAAGCATTATCTCTTCGATCGGATGGTATAATCTTCCGCTGGCCACCCAGTCGGCGTATACTAAATTCTGTTCTCCATAAACCGATTCGAAAGTATGATTAATTCCTACCGTGTTTTCTCTAAACTTAGAAAAGTAACACTCCGGTTCTGTTGGTTTTACTGTTGGCTCAATAGCATTCATATCCTTTACATTTTTTAAATTAACTAAATTGTATTGTTGTATTGTTCACTCCAATTTTTGTCATTCCGAGGAACGAGGAATCTCACACGCAACTCGACAAAGATTGGCGACTTTCTATATGGATTCTCTAGTGTGATTCCTCGTTCCTCGGAATGACAAGATTGGGTCTTAAATTTTATTCTCTAAAAGTGATTTTAACGTAGTCTGCAATTCTTCTCCGTGAAGGTTTTTGGCAACGATTGTTCCTTTAGAATCAATTAAATAATTTCCCGGAATGGCTCTTACTCCGTATAATTTGGCAACGGCACTGTTCCAGAAAAGCAAATCAGAAACGTGTGTCCATGTTAGATTATCGTCTTTAATTCCTTTAATCCAATTTTCTTTCTTTTTATCTAATGAGATTGCCACAATATTGAATCCTTTATCGTGAAATTCCTTGTAAGCCGCCACAATATTCGGATTCTCTTTTCTGCATGGTCCACACCAAGAAGCCCAAAAATCGACCAAAGTGTAGCCTTTTAAGTTTTCATAAAGGCGAACTGGTTTTCCTTCAGGATCATTGGCTGTAAAATCAGGGGCTTTTTTACCCACCGCTAATCCGTCTAAAACGGTAACCAGTTCTTTTAATTCTTTCACGTAAGTGGTATTTTGAAGACTTTTATCTAATAAAGCAATGTTTTGCGTAATCTGTTCTGGCGTTAATCGGTACGACCAGTTTCTATACAGCACATAAGCCGAAACAATAGATTTTGGATGTTCTGTTATGAATTTGCTGATTTCGACGTCCTTCGTTTTTTTGTAAGTTTCGAACAAGTCCTGAGAGGCCGAACCTGCAACAACTGAAGCGGTATAATATTTCTTCGGATTTAATTTTACTGTAATGGGATCTTTTTCGAGAAAAATATACAAAGGCGAACTTTCGGTATTAACGCTTAATCCGTATAATTCTGGTGTTTTTACTTTGGTTTTAAAACTAAAATTTCCGTCTTTTACTTTTGCCGAATCAATTGTGGTAAACATTTTATTGTGAAACTTCTGCAAGTAGACATATTGTACCACAGTATCGACAACGGTTCCTTTTAACTGTAAATTATTTTCCTGCGCTTGAGTTTGAAAAGCACCCAGAAGCAAAGCAAAACCTAATAGTATTTTTTTCATTTTATTTTTAGTTTTTAGATTAGACAAAAGAATTTCAGGCCAATGACAAAAGCCATTAGCGATATGATTAAAGAAAGAATCTCGTGGAACTAGAATTTTCTCATTCAGAAAAAGGCAAAGCTGTTTTCTTCGAAAATTAAATTCAAAAGCTCGTAACTCGCGTACAAAATGGATTCTGCTTTCATTTAAAAAAAATTAAAGATTAACATTATGATCTTAAACAGATTTACGGAGAAATCTTTCTTATCTGCCCGCACACAGCGGAAGGATTTAGCACCTTATTCGGCAACAGGTTGCTAAGACATCAATGGGCCTATTCCCTCAGTCTTTCTGGATAAGTATCATTATATAAATTTTCTGTGTTACAAATATATATTAATTCTACCGAATTAGTATAGTTTGAATTGTGTTTTTTTGTAAAATTTATTTAAAAACTCTTTCAGCACACTTTAGCAACTGAAAAACAACAAATTAAAACAAAGTTATTTTTTGTTATGATACCTTTTTTATAAAAGAAATTCAGACGTTTTATTCATTTAAAAAGAAAAAACATGCAAGTATTTATTTTTTTCGAGAGTTGGAAGCGCTTCTTTTAATCCTTTTTCGAGATTAGAAGTAATAAATTGAAGCACTTGTTTTAAATCGTTAAAATTATTTGGCTTTACAAAATAACAGACAGCGCCAAGATTTGCTGCTGTGTCCATATCATTTTTATGCGAAGAAGTAGAAATCATAATCACAGGGATTTCTTTATAGCGCTCATCTGCTTTTAATTCTTTCAAACATTCCCAGCCATTTAGAATGGGCATATTTAAATCTAGAAAAACAACACCTGGAATTTTATCTTCGTTTTTAAGCATTTTTAGTGCTTTATCACCATTTTCAGCACAATGACAAATAATATTTTCATCGATATCAGCCAGAGCTTCACAAAACATTTCTGTATCGTCTCTGTCATCATCAGCTAATAAAATTATCTTTTTACTCATAATTAAATGTCTTTTTCTTTTTGTTCAAATGGCAATGTAACAATAAAAACAGCTCCTTTATTGGCAATTCCTGTTGCGGTAATACTTCCTCCATGACGTTCTGCTATTTTTTTACACAGCGATAAACCTAGGCCAGTTCCTTCGTAACGGTCTTTAGAATTTAGGCGGGTAAAAGTTTCAAAAATACGTCCCGTCTGATCGAGGTCAAAACCAATTCCGTTATCTTCTACAGTAATTATTGCAATTCTGTTGCCGTCTTCCATCTTTTCAGTCGCTGTAACCGTAATTTGCGAAGGCGTATTTTCTCTAGCAAATTTAATGGAATTGTTAATCAAATTATAGAAAAGCTGATACAATAATACCAAAGCTCCTTCCAAAACTGGAAGTTCTTCATAATAAATTTTACCGCCTGTTTTTTGAAGTGCAATTTCGAGATCGGTTTCTATATTTTTAATGACTTCATTTAAATCGACCATTGTTGCTTTTTGCGAATCGGCATTGATTTTAGAATACGCCAGCACGCCATCAATCATATTAAACATACGGTCTGCCGCAACGTGAACTCTCTCAATATATTTGGATGCCGATTCGTCTAGTTTTCCTTCCAAGTGATCTTCTAGACGGCTTACAAAAGTTTTTATTTTTCGGACAGGTTCTTTTAAATCGTGCGACGCAACATGCGCAAACTGCTGTAAATCATCATTCGATCTTTGCAATTCTTTGGTGCGGTCTGCTACCAAAATTTCTAATTTTTCGGTAATAGATTTTTGCTCGTGAATATCGGTACACGTACCAAACCAATTCGTAATTATTCCCTCTTTATCTCTAATAGGAAGCGCTTTACTCAAAAACCAGCGGTATTCGCCTGTGCTTCCATTTTTTAAACGAAATTCTATCTGATACGAAGTCCCTGCATGAACACTTTGGTACCAAGTTTTTAAAACCATAGAAACATCATCTGGATGAAGTGTCGGAACCCAACTCGAATCGCCAAATTCATTTTTGTTAAAACCTGTATATTCGTACCAGCGGCTGTTATAATAATCTATAAATCCGTCTGGCTGGGCTGTCCAAATAATTTGCGGAACCAGATCTGCAAGCTGTCTGAATTTTTCCTCGCTTTCTGCAATTACATTTTGAAGTTCTTTTTGCGAAGTAATATCACTTGCTGCACCAAACCATTCTATTATTCTTTGTTTGTCATCTAATATCGGTACCACTCTCGAAAAAACCCAGCTAACAGAATCGTCTGCATTGATGACTTTGTGCTCCATTTCAAAAATGCTTTTCTCTACAATAGATTTAGAAATGAGATGAACAGCCTGTTCCAAATCGCTAGGATGCACAAACTTATCCAGCCAGTTAATGCCGTGTCCGCCAGCGCCAGAAAGTCTTCCACCTCCTTCGAGACTGTGCATAATCATCCAGTCGGCGTCCATACGGTAAACCAAATCGGATGAGGCATTGACTAAAGCTCTAAAACGGCTTTCACTTTCTTCCATCTTTTGGCGTGCCACAACTTGCTGTGTCACCTCAACGGCTACCTGAATCATTCCTGTTATCTGTCCATCTTCTATTAATGGACGATAAGCCAGATTATAATAGTAATTTTTAAGTTCTCCTGTACGATTGTGCGGCACCAAAACTTCACTCTGGTCAAAAGGAATTCCTTCGTTATAAACCTTTAGAACCTGTTCCCACACATATTGACCTTCGAGTTCGGGCAAGACATCGATCAATCGCATGCCGATAATTTCTTCTCCGCGGCCAATCATTTGCAACATGTGTTTATTGATTTGCTCAATAACAAGATCGTCACCTTTAAGCACTAAAGTTGGTGCAGGAGTCTGATGAATCATTTTTCGGAAACGATTTTCGCTTTGCTGCAATTTTTCTTCGGCCTGCTTGCTCTCTGTAATATCTCGAGTCGTTCCGGCAACCACCTCAACCTCCCCTTTATCATTAAATACAGGAACTAAAATATAATCGTAAATTCTTCTTCCCAATTCAGCATGCGGAAAAGAAACTGTTCCTCTCACGGCTCTTTTTTCTGCCACTACAGTATCTATCTCTCGTTCATGCATTTCGGCATGCCATTCTTCATAACCATTTTCTCTTAATCCGCGGCCGATGGCATCCTCTGCCGATTTCCCCCACATATTCAATAAGGCTTTGTTTGCGTACGTGAACTTATAGTCAAGATCAAATACGTAAACCAAATCGGGAGTTGCATATATAATGGAATTATAAAGTCTTTTCTGTTTCTCTGCGTCTGCCAATGCATTGGTCAAAGCCCTTTCTGCCTCTTTCTTTTCGGTAATGTCTTCCATTGTCACTACTAACAAATCATCTTGTTTGACAGCGGTAAATTTGAGACAGAATTTTGCGGTCTCGCCTTGGTACGATTGTTCGAAATTGGTGGCAATTCCAGTTTCTGCAGTTTCAATAAGCTTTTCAAGAATATTGCCTTCTATTTTGGAGAAAATATGGCTGAATCTTTTTCCCTTGTAGTCTTCATTTTTGATCCAGTTGACAAAGTAAGTATTCAATAACAGTATCGAAAAATCTTGAATTTTATTTTTGCTATTGCGCAAAGATTTTAGCACTGCAATACCATTTGGTGCAGAATTAAAAACGGTCTGAAAAAGGTCTAAATTATTTATTAGCTCCATTATCGTACTGAGTAAGAATACTTTCTAATGTTGTTTCTGGATACCAAAGGCATATAAATTTGTTAAATTCTTTCTCAAATATAGAGAAAAAGGCAATTACTTTAAAGATTTGTTAAAGTGAATTTAATCATCTATAAATTCTTTGTATTTGAATTAAAAAATCAAAAAAAGCCGAATCATGAAGATTCAGCTTTTACTTGTTTTTATTACGAATCGTTATTGCTTGATAGAATCGGCTTTAACGGTCGTTGTGGTGTCCATATTGATCGTATCAACTTCTGGTCCCACTGTGTCAATCGTATTTTGAATAGTATCATTTTCGTATGAATCTATTGTTGCGCTTTCATTTTTCTTGCAAGAAAATACCAATCCTGTCAGAAGAACCAAGAAAGCGGCTCTAGTTAAAATCTGCGTTTTCATAATTATATTTTTAAATGAATATTTTTAATTTAATAAGTATAAAAATAACCGTTTTTACAAATGTGATTTTTACACAATTTTAAAAACTTCTTATATAATGAATTACTTCTTTTTACTTTTTACCGTATCTCTTTGGTGTCTCAAACTATCTTTCTGCAGTCCGGCAGCACTGGTATAAGTCGAGCCGTCTTGCGAACTTTCTCCAGGTCCACTTCCTGTTCCCGCCGTACTTTCAGAACCGTTTTTTTGTGTCGTTTCGATATTGGTAGAAATATGTTCTTCCGTTTTTATGCTGTCTGTTGTACTTTTTGCACTGTCAAGGGGTGAAATAACGGTATCTATTTCATCACTATAGCCGTCTTTATTGTTTTTACAAGAAATTAATAATCCGCTGAAGATAATCAGAATCATAATTGTCGTTTGCTGAATTGCTTTCATAATAATTGCTTTTCTATTTTTAAACTTGTTTGATTTCGTAAAAGCTAAGTAACTATTTATAAATCGGTTACGTTTATACCATTTCTTTTTATTGTTATATAAAATCATACTGGAAATCCTATAAAATTTTAGAAATAATGCTGTAAGCCTTCTCCTATTTTTACTTAGTAGCTTTGATATAAATGTTTTAGCGCCTTAAAAAGAATAAACAATGGAAAATCTAAATCAAAATATAAATGAAGGCAGTATCTCATCTGGCGATAATGTTTCTTTCTGGATTGATTCTACCGATATAATTGCCTTTGAAAAGCCAAATCAGGATATTAAAACGGAAGTTTTGATTATTGGAGGCGGTATTGCTGGACTTACAACTGCTTATAAACTTTTGAAAGCAGGAAAAAAAGTAGTTTTGGCTGAAGACGGTTTCATTGGTAGCGGAGAAACTGGACGAACTACAGCACATCTGACTTGTGCGCTAGACGATCGATATTACTACCTTCAAAGCACTTTTGGAAAAGAAAATGCAAGACTTGCTGCCGAAAGCCATTCTGTTGCTATTGACGAAATTGAAAAAATTGTTACTGAATTAAATATAGATTGCGACTTTGAACGCGTAAATGGCTATTTATTTCTTCACCCAAATGACAAGGAAAAAAATCTCGATAAAGAGTTTGAAGCCACTCAAAACGCAGGACTGGAAACGGTTCTTTTAAATCATACTCCTTCTTTGGCAGAAGCTCAGGATCAAAGATGTTTAGCATTTAAAAATCAGGCGCAGTTTCATGTTTTGCATTATTTAAAAGCTCTTTCTAAAGCGGTAATAGATTTGGGCGGAACTATTTATACCGAAGCTCACGCAGAAAATATAGACGATAAAGGTGCCACTGTAAATGGCTATAATTTTTCTGCTCAATATATAGTTGTGGCAACCAATACGCCTATTAATGATGTTCTTACCATGCATACCAAACAGCACGCTTACAGAACATATGTGATTGCAGGAAAAATTCCGAAAGGCAGTCTCCCTCACGCTTTATGGTGGGATACTGGAGATCCAGAATCGAAATGGGTCGCGCAGCCTTATCATTATGTACGCTTGCAAAATTTTGATGATGAATATGATTTACTGATTGTTGGCGGAGAAGACCACAAAACCGGACAATCCGATGAAGAAGGAGTTTCTGAATTTTCGCGCTACGAACTTTTGGAAATTTGGGCTAAAAAATACTTTCCTCTTTTAGACGAAATCAGTTATAAATGGTCAGGACAAGTTATGGAACCTTTTGATTCTTTAGGTTTTCTTGGCAGAAATCCTGGAGACAAAAATGTATTTGTGATTACAGGAGATTCTGGAAACGGAATGACGCATGCTACGATTGGAGCTATGATTATTACAGATATGATTCAGGGAATTGAAAACAAATGGCAGGATTTGTACAGTCCGTCGCGAATAACTTTTAAAGCTATGGGCGATTATTTGAAAGAAGCTGGAAATATGGCTTCACAATATCTGGACTGGATTACGGCATCTGACCTTAACAATACAGCTGACTTAGAAGCTGGAGACGGCGGGATTCTTTCTGTCGGCTTGCGAAAAATTGCGGTGTACCGAGATTATGACAAAACCTTACATGCTTTTTCAGCGGTTTGTCCGCATTTGGGCTGTGTGGTACAATGGAATTCTGACGAAAAATCGTTTGACTGTCCTTGCCACGGCTCGAGATTTTCTTCTGATGGAACGGTAATTAATGGCCCAGCCGAAAGCAACTTAAAAGATCTTAAAATAAAATAATAAAAATATATAATATGGAAATCTTGTCGAATTACTTTAAAGATACTATCTGCCACAAACGAATTGTGATCACTGGCGGTACAACAGGAATTGGTAAAGCAATTGCAGATTTGCTTGTTTCTCTTGGTGGCCGTGTGTTTATTTTTGGAAGGGACGAACACGACTTTTACAAAGCCATGGATGATATTAAGGAGAAATCATCGAAAGGAGAAATCTATGGAGAAACAGCAGATATTACCCAAAAAGAAGATATTGAAAGAATCTGGGACAGGGTCGATAAAGTTCTTGGCGGCATCGATATTTTAATTAATAATGCTGCTCTTCCTGCCAGAGGAATTATTGAAGGCGAATATGATGACTGGAAATATATTTTAGAAACTAATATTCTTGGATATATCGCTTTCGCGAAAGAAGCTGTCAATCGAATGAAAGAACAGAAATCAGGTCATATTGTCAATATTGGTTCTATGAGTGCCGAAGTAAAAGAAAAAACAGGCGTTATCTATGTCGCAACCAAAACCGCGATTAGAGGATTTAGCACTGCACTTCGAAAAGAAATAAATCCGTTGGGAATTAAAGTTTCGCATGTAGAACCGGGAGCAGTAATGAGCGATATGCAGCCGGATTCAAAAGAAGAACAAAAAGAAAAAATAAAAGATATGGAAATGCTTGAAGCAAAAGACATCGCAATGAGCGTTTTGTTCTGTTTGGCACAGCCGAAACGTTGCGATATAGTCAGTATCCAAGTAAGACCTCATTTGCAAATTATTTAAAAATAAACCCTCACTTTTTTCATTTTTTTAATTTGAAAACACCTGTGCAATTTACTGTGCAGGTGTTTTTATTTTGATATTTTGTAACAAAATCAACAAAAAAAGAGCAGTAGTAATACTGCTCTCTTTCTTAATCTATTTTTGTGGCATCATTTTCTGCAATGTCTCTGTGCAAATTATCTTTATGCCTAAGTTCTTCATAATCGGCATCATCTCCCCAATCTCCAGTATTAGGCTGTTGAATAGGATTATTTCTTTCACTCAGCTGATCATCTTTATTTTCTTCACTTGGAAAATACATCTGATAACCCAAAATAGGATCCCAATTTGATTCTTGCGTACGATCGATTCCATCTTGGAATAAATCGTTTGGTTCATTTCTTGTATCCATTTTTAATTCGTTTTTTATACCATCAGAAACTGAAGAAACTGAAAGTATGATTATTACTTCGTTTTCATAGATTGGTAAAATTCAGCAAATTACGCCAAGAAATTGTTACATTATTTTGGAGAAAGTTTATATGATTCTATTTGATAGCTCATTAATTGGCATTGTCCATATTTAATCCCAATTGTCTAATAATTCGATTGCAAGTTCTACCACAACTTGTTCATTGCTATTTAAAAATGATTTAATTTCATTTCGTGCTTTTTCTCCTTTAATCATTGCTAATGCCTGCAGGTATATTCTTGAATTTACATCGCTTTCTTTTCTGGTTTCTTCACAAACTTGAATCAGTAAATCAACAGAATCAACATCTTTTAATCTTCCTAATCCCAATGCGGCATCATATCTAATGGCAAAATCTGATTGATTATTTTTTAAAATTTTTCTAAAAAGTTGTGTATACCTTTCTAAAGGAAAATTTGCTAAATATTCTATTGATCCTCTTTCCCAATCGGAGTCTTTGCTATTATTTTTATATATTTTTTCAAATGTAATTTGCTGATCATTAACATTATTCTCAACAAATAAATTTACCAAAGCTACTGTTCTATATTTCTCATCATTTATTAAACTTGGCAAAAGGTCAATTAATTTTTGACTTTTATTTCCTTTTAATGCATCTGCACTCCAATATCTTATCGTTTCGTTTTTGTGTTTTAAAAAGCCTAACAAAATAGTTGTACTTTCAACATCATTTCTACTTTGTAATGCTCTAACTAGTTCTTCAATTATTTTTTCGTTTTTACATTCTTTTAAAGTATTTTGAATATAGGGCAATAATTCGTCAGAATAAAGAATTTTATTTAGCGGAACTGAAAAGTAATAATCATTTGAAACCTTTTTCGATTTCAGTAATTCTAACCAGTATTTTACATTTTCAATGTTTTTCGATTCAAGAAAACAATTTAATAAATCATCTGAAACAGTCTCTTTTTCATTTATTAATAATTTTAAATACTCATTGTCACTACTGGTTGGACTATTTGCTAAAGCTTGCAAAGTAATTTTTCTTGTATTATCATTATCTAAAAATGGTTTAACGGTTTCTAGCAAATTCCCTATTTGAAGTTCTTTTACCGTATAAATTGCATATCCTTTAATGTTCATATCCCAATTTTTAACAGCATCTAAAACAATTTTCTCCGTTTCGGGGTTTTTTCCAGTTTTTGATAAGATCTGAATTGCTAAAATTCTAGCTTTTATGTTATCACTATTATATCTTTGATAAGCTGTTTCTTGTAAATTATTTTTATCTAATTTAAAAAATAATGGTAGTAAATGAGCATCTCCAAAATTTTCATTTTCTACTAAAAAATCAAACAATTCAGTAGTATGCTTTGTTTTTAAATGAAGAAGCGCCATTCCGCACCAAATCAAATTCCCTTTATCCTTCTCTGTTTTTAGTTTATTTAATAATTGTTCTTCTCTAGTTAGATCATTGGAGGCGCCAATAATTAAATAGGAAAATAAGCGTTGATAAGCGTTTACTGAATTCAACATTTTATCAATGTTCTCAATATATAAATCGTCATTTTTGAAATCGCTTAAAGGAAAATTCGACAAAGTTTCTCCTTTCAACCTAGAGCTCAATTGTGTAATATCGCTTTGCGGAGTTAAAAGATTTGAATATTTTGTAAATAAATCATTTAGTTGATCTTCATTAAATGATTTGTTCAAAGACAATTTAAAATCAGCTTTAAAGTTTGTTACATACTGACATTGAGCCTTTGTAAAAAAAGTTAGCAGAATAATTGTACTGATTAATTTTATTTTCATTTCTATTTTTTTATCATTTCGAATAAAACAATTGTTACCTCCTTTTATATGCCAACAAAACGTTTTTTTGTTGATATTTTAAATATATTCTAGCGAATATAAGAATATTTATAGATCAAAAAACCTGCAAACACAAAGTTTGCAGGCTTTTATAACAATCTAATCCTAAATAAAAGTATTTTTAAAAAGTAACCAGTTTTACTCCCAAAGTAAACCATCTAGAAGGCAATGGCACTGCTCCAACTTCATAATAAGTTGCATTAAATATATTTTGTCCGTCTAAGAAAATAGTAAATTTATTTATTGTCTGACTTACTCTAAAATCATTTACCCAATAAGACGGTCCTGTAATTCTTTCGTTAAAACGAGTAGCAAACATTACCGATAAGTTTTTAAACTGATAATCTATTGTATTGGTAATTTGATGTTTTAAGGATGAAATAGCATATTTTGAATACGTTTCTGTACGCATCGTTTTAAATTCAGAATCTAAATACGTGTACCCTAAAAGAATATTCAATCTAGAATCTTTAGAAAAATCGAATCTATAAGTTCCACGCAAATTGATTCCGTTAGTATTCAAATCTCCAGTGTTCTGGCTTTGCCATGGCTGTGTCGTAAGATTACGCATCCAGTCGATATAGTTGTCGATTTTTCTGTAGAAATAATTGGCATTAAAACTCAAAGCTCTTTTATTGTATTTAAATCCGATCTCGCTCTGAAAAGCATTTTCTGAATCTAAATCTGCGTTTCCAATGTTTCCTGTTTGCTTCAAATACAAATCGGTGAATGACGGAATTCTTTGGCTAGTTCCCACATTTCCAATAATTTTAAAAGCGTCTGTAATCGCATAACTTGCATCAATTCCTGGATAAATCTGCCATTTATAATCGGAATTATAGTTTAAATATGTTCCGATATTTACATCTAGTTTTTCCGTAAAACTTGTTCTATATTCTGCATAAAGACCAACATTTTCGCGATCGTGATCTCCAATATTTGAAGAATGAATATTTTCGTTTCTAAACTCGGCTCCAAAACCAATTTCGCCTTTAGACAATTTCACTGTAGAGTTCAATTCTCCCGCAATAGAATTCGTATAATGCTGGCTTCTTCCAACTGCTAAATTTGAATTTCCTAAATAACGGTAATCGTCATAATTGTAGCGATACGTTACTCTCGGCATAATTTTCCAACTGTCTGTAATTTGATGATTTGACTGAAGATTGGCAAATGTAGTCTGCACAATTTCAGTAGAATTTTTATCTCCCGGCGCAGCGTAAAATCCGTTAGCACCAAATCCGTTGTTGATGTAACCTGCAGAACCTAAAATTTCGTTTTTATCATTGATTTGTACATTTCCTTGATAGAAAATTTTATTGTTTTCGAATGCTGTATTGTAACGGTAACCGTTGCTTTTATCGTGTGAAGCAAAAATTAAATGCTGCTGTTTTTCTTTTCCTAAAACTGCTCCTGCCTGAATTCCCGCTCCGTAAAAAGTATCTCCTGTATCTTGTGTATCTTTTTCGAAATTAGAACCCGCGTAAGTGCTTACCATAAATCCAGAATCGGTTGGCTTTTTTGTAATGATATTAATCGCTCCCGTTAAACTATTGATTCCGTAAATTCTCGCTGCCGGACCACGCACCACTTCAATTCTTTCGATCGCTTCAACCGGAAGAGGCAGATTCAGCATATTATGTGCCGTTTGCGAATCGATAACTTTGGCTCCGTTTAGCAAAACTACAGTCTGCTCAAAACTTCCTCCGTCAACGCTAATGTCGGCTTGAGTTCCAAACGGTCCTCTTTGGCGAATGTCTACTCCGTTGGCATATTGCAATACTTCTTGCAATGTTCTTCCTGGCAGTTTTTTTATGGTTTCGCTAGAAATCACATAGACGTTTCTGTTTTGTTTGGAAATTGGTGTGTTAAAACGCCCTTCATTAATAATAACTTCATCCATTTGGTTAATGGAATCTTGCTTTGTCTGTGCGTAAAAATTGGTACAAATTACTGTAAATACAGCAAAATAGATTTTTTTCATTTTGGTTTGCTATTTTTTTGGCAAAAGTAGCTTCTTACCGTACCAATAAAGCATACCAGTTTTATAATTATAGATAGTCCGGTTGAAATTCTTTTTTTAGTTTGCCACAGATTAAAAGGATTTTCGCAGATTTTTTTTTATGTTGCCACGAATTACACTAATTGGCACAAATCAATTCGTGAAAATTCGTGTAATTAGTGGCTAATAAAAATCTTTTTAATTCTTCTAATCTGTGGCTATTTTTTCTCGCAGATTTTGCAGATATAGCAGATTTGGATACCGAATAAAGATTTCCGCAGATTTCTTTAAAAATTATCTGCTAAATCTGCGGGATCTGCGAGAGACAAAAAACCTTTGCAATCTGTGGCATTTTTTCTCGCAGATTTTGCAGATAAAGCAGATTTGGATACCGAATAAAGATTTTCGCAGATTTCTTTAAAAATTATCTGCTAAATCTGCGGGATCTGCGAGAGACAAAAAACCTTTGCAATCTGTGGCATT
>NZ_JAVAMB010000028.1 GCF_030730925.1 Flavobacterium sp. DG2-3
ATGTCTGCAACAATACATCAGCTGTTTTCACTCAAGTGATTACAATAGAAGACAACACCGCTCCGGCTTGGACAACTTCTGCAAATGCATTGAATGTTACTCTTCAGTGCAGCGATGCAGCAGGATTGAGTACTGCTCAAAATCAAGCTCCTGTTGCCACAGACAACTGCGGAGGAACAGTTACTTACACCAAAGTGAGCGGAACTTTTACAGCTGGAAATTGTGCAAATTCAGGAACGTACACCAATACTTGGACTGCTAAAGATGTCTGCAACAATACATCAGCTGTTTTCACTCAAGTGATTACAATAGAAGACAACACCGCTCCGGCTTGGACAACTCAAGCAAACGCATTAAATGTTACACTTCAATGCAGCGATGCCGCAGGATTGACAGCTGCGCAAAATCAGGCTCCTGTTGCCACAGACAACTGCGGAGGAACTGTAACTTACACCAAAGTGAGCGGAACTTTTACAGCTGGAAATTGTGCAAATTCTGGAACTTATACCAATACTTGGACTGCTAAAGATGTTTGCAACAATACATCAGCTGTTTTCACTCAGGTGATTACAATAGAAGATACAACTGCTCCTACTTGGACAACGGCTGCTGCTTCTTTAGATGTAACTTTACAATGTAGTGATATTTCAGGATTGAGTACTGCTCAAAATCAAGCTCCTGTCGCCACAGACAACTGCGGAGGAACGGTGACTTACACCAAAGTGAGCGGAACTTTTACTGCAGGAACATGTGCAAATTCTGGAACTTATACCAATACATGGATAGCAAAAGATGTCTGCAACAATACCTCAACCGTATTCACTCAAGTGATCACTATTCAGGATAACACCGCTCCGGCTTGGACAACTCAAGCAAACGCATTAAATGTTACACTTCAGTGCAGCGATGCCGCAGGATTGACAGCTGCACAAAATCAGGCTCCTGTTGCCACAGACAACTGCGGAGGAACAGTTACTTACAACAAAGTGAGCGGAACTTTTGCTGCAGGAACATGTGCAAATTCAGGAACTTATACCAATACCTGGACTTCTAAAGATGTTTGCAACAATACCTCAACCGTTTTCACTCAGGTGATTACAATAGAAGACAACACCGCTCCGGCTTGGACAACTTCTGCAAACGCATTGAATGTTACCCTTCAGTGCAGCGATGCCGCAGGATTGACAGCTGCGCAAGGTCAGGCTCCTGTTGCCACAGACAACTGTGGAGGAACAGTGACTTACACAAAAGTGAGCGGAACTTTCACAGCTGGAAATTGTGCAAATTCAGGAACATACACCAATACTTGGACCGCTAAAGATGTCTGCAACAATACCTCTGCCGTATTCACTCAGGTGATTACAATAGAAGACAACACCGCTCCGGCTTGGACAACTTCTGCAAACGCATTAAATGTTACCCTTCAATGCAGCGATGCTTCTGGATTGACAGCTGCGCAAAGTCAGGCTCCTGTTGCTACAGACAACTGCGGAGGGACTGTAACTTATACTAAAGTGAGCGGAACTTTTGCTGCAGGAACATGTGCAAATTCAGGAACATACACCAATACTTGGACCGCTAAAGATGTCTGCAACAATACCTCAACCGTTTTCACTCAGGTGATTACAATAGAAGACAACACCGCTCCGGCTTGGACAACTTCTGCAAACGCATTGAATGTTACACTTCAGTGCAGCGACGCAGCAGGATTGACAGCTGCGCAAAATCAGGCTCCTGTTGCCACAGACAACTGCGTAGGGACTGTAACTTATACTAAAGTGAGCGGAACTTTCACTGCAGGAACATGTGCAAATTCAGGAACTTATACCAATACTTGGACTGCTAAAGATGTCTGCAACAATACCTCAACCGTTTTCACTCAAGTGATTACAATAGAAGACAACACCGCTCCGGCTTGGACAACTGCTGCAAACGGATTGAATGTTACACTTCAATGCAGCGATGCCGCAGGATTGACAGCTGCGCAAAATCAGGCTCCTGTTGCCACAGACAATTGCGGAGGAACGGTGACTTACACTAAAACAAGCGGAATTTTCACTGTCGGCAATTGCGCAAATTCTGGAACTTATACCAACACATGGATAGCTAAAGATGTCTGCAACAATACCTCTGCCGTATTCACTCAAGTGATCACTATTCAGGATAATACCGCTCCTGCTTGGACAACGGCTGCTGCTTCTTTAGATGTAACTTTACAATGTAGTGATATTTCAGGATTGAGTACTGCTCAAAATCAAGCTCCTGTTGCCACAGACAACTGCGGAGGAACTGTGACTTACACTAAAACAAGCGGAATTTTTACTGTCGGCAATTGCGCAAATTCTGGAACTTATACCAACACATGGATAGCAAAAGATGTTTGCAACAATACATCAGCTGTCTTCACTCAGGTAATTACTATTCAGGATACTAGTGTACCAACTTGGACAACTCAAGCGAATTCCTTAAATCGTACTGTTGAATGTAGCAACCAACAGGCTTTAGCTTCAGCACAGGCCTTGTTCCCAACTGCTTCAGGCGCATGCGATCTTGACTTAACAAATGTTACTAAAGTAAGTGGACAGTTTGTAGCTTCTCAAGGATGTGGAAACGCTGGAACATATACTAACACTTGGACAGTAAAAGACGATTGTGGAAATACTTCTGAAACTTTCACTCAAGTAATTACCGTTCAAGATACCACTGCACCGACTTGGACTACTGTAACTGGCACTCTAAATGCAACTTTAGAATGCAACGATACTCAAGGGCTTGCAACAGCTCAGGCTCAGTTCCCAACTGCTTCTGACTTATGTGATGCTGATGTTTCAAACATTACTAAAGTGAGCGGACAGTTTGTGGCTTCTGAAGGATGCAGAAATGCTGGAACATATACTAATACTTGGACAGTAAAAGACGATTGCGGAAATACTTCTGAAACTTTTACTCAAGTAATTACTATTCAGGATACAACTGCTCCAACTTGGACAACCGTTGCTGGCACTCTAAATACAACTTTAGAATGCAGCGATACTCAAGGTCTTGCAACAGCTCAAGCTCAGTTTCCAATAGCTTCTGACTTATGCGATGCTGATGTTTCAAACATCACTAAAGTGAGCGGACAGTTTGTAGCTTCTGAAGGATGCGGAAACGCTGGAACATATACCAATACTTGGACAGTAAAAGATGATTGTGGAAATACTTCTGAAACTTTCACTCAAGTAATTACCGTTCAAGATACCACTGCACCGACTTGGACTACTGTAACTGGCACTCTAAATACAACTTTAGAATGCAACGATGCACAAGGGCTTGCAACAGCTCAGGCTCAATTCCCAATAGCTTCTGACTTATGCGATGCTGATGTTTCAAACATCACTAAAGTAAGCGGACAGTTTGTGGCTTCTGAAGGATGCGGAAATGCTGGAACTTATACCAACACTTGGACAGTAAAAGATGATTGCGGAAATACTTCTGAAACTTTCACTCAAGTAATTACCATTCAAGATTCTACTGCTCCAACTTGGACTACTCTTGCTGGAACTCTAAATGTAACTTTAGAATGCAGCGATGCTCAAGGACTTGCTGCAGCTCAGGCTCAATTCCCAATAGCTTCTGACTTATGCGATGCTGATGTTTCAAACATCACTAAAGTGAGCGGACAATTTGTAGCTTCTGAAAGCTGTTCAAACGCAGGAACTTATACAAATACTTGGACTGTAAAAGACGATTGTGGCAACACATCAACAACTTTCTATCAAGTAATTAGTATTCAAGACACTACTGCTCCAATCTTTACAGGAAACCTTCCTTTAGATATTGAAGTATCATGTGATGCCGTTCCTGAACCAGCAGAAATAAATGTTTCTGATAATTGCAACGAAAATTTACCAATAGTATTTTCTGAAGTAAAATCAGGAATCGAGAACGACTGTCCTACTAATTATATTTTGACTCGTACTTGGAAAATTAGCGACTGCGGTGGCAATACTACTACTCACGTTCAAGTTATTACCGTAAGAGATAAAACTGCTCCAACAGGAACTGCTCCTGCGAGTGTAACTAACGTAGCAAGTATCGATTTAATACCTGTAGGAAATCCATCAGATATTACAGATGAAGCCGATAATTGCAGTCCAACTGTAAACATTACTGTTGCCGACACAAACAACGGAGGAAATGGCTGTGATGGAACACCATACATCTTAACAAGAACATATACTTTAACTGACTGCGCAGGAAACAAAACCGAATTGGTTCAAACCTTTACAGTTGAAAGCAAAGTTACTGTTAGCGGAGTGCCTACAAATACTAGCTGTTTTGGAGGTACAGATGGAAGCATCGCTGTAACAAGCAGTCCTGGCTCTACTGTTGTAATAACAAATGAAAGAAATGAAGTAGTTGGCAATACCAATTTACCAGCGGGAACTTATACTCTAACTGCAACAGCACCAGTAAACGGCGAAAATCAAGTTTGTTCTGCTACTGCTACAGTCGTAATTACACAGCCTGAATATACTGTGAAAATTTCTGGAAAAATTATCAATGTAGATACTAATACTCCTATTGCAAATGTACCTGTGACCTTAATTCCGCAAGGAACAACTCCAGGTCCAATACAAATGCGTATTACAGGAGTAGACGGAATGTACAGTTTCTCTGGAATGCCAGCGGGAGATTATTTAGTACAAGTGCAAGATGCTAATTTAAATAGCGCCTACCAATTGTATCCTGTTGATTCTAGCTTATTCTTTACTACTCTTGAAGATTGTAAAATCCAGACTCACGATTTTGAATATGGAACATCAAACCTTCCTGTTCTTGGAGATTATGTTTGGTATGATACTAATAGCAACGGAATTCAAGATGAATGGTACGATGCCAATAATGATGGTGTTGTTACTAAAAACATTCCAGACTCAAATGGAGCTATTGATTACAGCCAATGGGAATGGATCGATCTTAACGGAGACGGAAGCTATACTGGTTCTCAAAATGTTGGAGAGTTAAACGCTGGAGGTTTCGGAAACGCACTTAGCCCTAATGTAATTGTTGATGGTCCAAACGGATACCATAAAGAAGTTATTGTAGGTATTGCGGGATTCTGGAGAGAGCGTCCTACTACAGAAAATCCATACGGAGAATATACAGTAAAATTGGTTAGAGATGCAAATTTCGATACGATGGCTGCTAATTTAGGCTTTACAGGTTTAGTAAAAGTTATACCTTCAATGTCTGCTAAAAACATTACTGGAAAAACAAGTAAAGCGCAATTGCACACGGTTTGTAAAACCACAACAGACAGCGGATATGTAGTAAACGTAACTCCAGAAGATCTAGTTCATTTGGATATTGATTTCGGTGTAAGCTGTAAAGAGTACAAAGACATCGTAGCTAATGATGATAGCGCTGGTCCAATTGCTGGAGTAAATACTACTACAACCAATGTATTAAATGTATTGACAAATGATACTTTAGAAGGAAATCCTGTAACATCGTCAGAAGTTATTATAACAACGGTAACACCAAATGAGTTTTTACAATTAAATGCTGACGGCTCTGTTGACGTATTGCCAAATGCTCCAGTAGGAACATTAACAATGGTATACCAAATTTGCGAAGCAGATCAAACAGACAACTGTGATACTGCCACTGTTACCATTACAATTGAAGCTCCTGTAATGACTGTTACTGCAACATCAATATGTATAAATGATGTTCCTTATGTTGATTATGTTGTGACACCAGGAAATTTCACTCCTGTAAATGGCGTAACTATTGCTTGGGCAGACAGTAACAACAATGTGGTAACCACAATGGAAAACCTTCCATTAAGCGGTCGTGTATTATGGCCAGGTGCTGTAGTCGATGAGCAAGGAAAAGGTATTGACTGGCCAGGCTGGATTTTTGAAAACAACAGATGGGTTCAAGGTGCTGACGGATTTGAAAAATTACGTCCAACTGCCAACGTAACCATATCTGTAAATCCGAGTGAGACTATTACCATTAGTTATCCGCCAGCAGATCCTTATTGTACTGCAAGACCAACATTTGCAATTGTTGCCAATGATGATACTCCTGCACCAATAATTACACCTACCGCTCAAACTACTGTAGGTAATGTTTTAACTAATGATACTCTAAATGGTTCAGCAGTAAATATAAACGATGTTACATTAACAACAACTATTCCTGATCCATCTGGATCAATAACAGTAAATGCTGATGGAACTATAAACGTAGCGCCAAATACACCAGGAGGCACTTATACATTAACGTACCAAATTTGTGAAAAAGCCGATTTCGGAAACTGCGATACTGCTATAGTGACTGTTACTATAATAGCTCCGGTAATTGCAAATGATGATACCTTCAGCAATATTGGATGTAATACATTTGGATTAGTAGGTAATGTATTGGCAAACGATTTGAAAGGAAGAATCGCTGTAACATCAGAATTGGTAAACTTTACACTTGTTGTAGAAGGAAATAATATCAAAACAGATCCAAATATTACTTTTGATGCTGCTGGAAATGTAAATGTATCTAGCTTAACACCTGCAGGCACTTATACTTACAACTACACAATCTGCGATAAAACAAGTCCAGAAAATTGCGACTCTGCTATTATCACCATTATAGTAGTTCCGAATGGTGTTGTACAAATAAGCAGCACAGCGTGTAACGATGATTCTACATTGGTAAACTTAAGTAACCTTCTTCCTGAAGGAACACCAACAACAGGAGTTTGGCAGGATAGAAATAATACTAATGCCTTACAAGGTGGCATTCTTAATCCGTTTGGTTTAGCATTAGGTAATTACGTTTTCGAATATGTGATAGCCGATGAAAGATGTCCAAGAAGCATAGTTTTAAACATGGAAATCAATGATGATTGTAGAGTCTTAGCTTGTGGTAATGTAGTAGTTCATAACGCATTCTCTCCAAACGGAGACAGTATAAATGATTTCTTCAAAATTGACAATATTGATGACATAACTTGTTATCCAGGCAATACTGTTGAAATATATAATCGCTGGGGAATCTTAGTTTTTGAAACTACAAACTACAATAATACAACAAATGCTTTTGATGGAACTTCGAGAGGAAGAACAACTGTTAAGCAATCTGACGGACTACCAACTGGAACTTATTTTTATATCATTACTTATAAAGCTCTAGATGGAAACAACAATGTTCAAGATCATAAATTAAACGGATACTTATATTTATCTAACAACCAGTAAATAGTAAAAATACGCTGTAAAAGAATCTTTTACAGCGTATTAAATAAAATCATCCGAAAATTTTGATTAATTTTGAACAAACACATTGAAATTCAATGATTTAAATAGTCAATAGTAATTATTAAATTAATAAAATCTACTATGAGAACAAAATTATTTTTCTTCGTCATTCTGTTAGTTACATGTTCTGGCTATGCGCAGCAAGATGCACAGTATACACAATACATGTACAATACAATAACCATAAATCCTGCCTATGCCGGTTCCCGTGGAGTATTTAGTGTATTTGGTCTTTACCGCACCCAATGGGTTGGACTTGATGGAGCGCCAGAGACAAGCAGTTTTTCAATCAATACACCTATAAACAACAGCAATTTAGGAATAGGAGCATCGCTTGTTAATGACAAAATTGGTCCAACAAATGAGAACAACATCTCAGTTGATCTTTCTTATACCATTCAGACATCAGCAGATTTTAAACTTTCATTTGGTATAAAAGGAACTGCAAATATCTTCAATTTAGATATCAACAAATTAAATCCAGAAAATCAGGGCGATCCCCAATTTCAGGATTTAGATAGCAAATTCAGTCCAAATATTGGTGCAGGAGTTTACTGGCATTCCGATAGAGCTTATATCGGTTTATCAGTGCCAAACTTTATCGAAACCAACCGATATGATGATAATGATGTTGCCATTTATAAAGACAAAATCAACTACTATTTAATTGGAGGTTATGTATTCAATCTTGACAAATATCAGTACGTAAAATTTAAACCCGCAATTTTGACCAAAATGGTTGAAGGAGCACCACTTCAAGTAGATCTTTCTGCCAATTTTATGTTCTATGATAAATTTATGATTGGTGCAGCCTATAGATGGAGCGCTTCTGTAAGTGCTATGGCTGGTTTTCAGATTACCGACGGTCTTTATATCGGTTACGGGTATGACAGAGAAACCACCAAGTTAAACAATTATAATTCAGGATCACACGAAATCTTCCTGCGTTATGAATTCTTCTCAAACAAAGGCAAAATGACAACTCCTCGTTTCTTCTAAAATAAGGTATCATGAAAAACTATACACTACTTTTCGTTACAATTATAGGCGCTTTTTCATTTAGCAGTTATGCACAGCAGTCAAAAATAAATGCTGCGGATAAAAAATATGACAGTTATGCCTACGTAGACGCAATAAAAATTTATGAAAAAGTGGCTGATAAAGGCTACAAGTCTGAAGACATGTTTAAGAAACTGGGAAATGCCTATTATTTCAATTCAGATTTTCAAAATGCTGCCAAATGGTATGGCGAATTATTTGCAATGAACACCAATGTCGAACCAGAATACTATTTTAGATACGCTCAGTCTTTAAAATCAACTGGAGATGTTAACAAAGCAAATAAACTTCTAGAAGAATTTAATGCCATTTCAAAAAATGATAACAGAGGAAAACTTTACAAAGAAGATGTAAACTATCTGGATCAGATTAAAGCAAATTCTGGGAGGTACCAAATAGAAGATGCTGGCATAAACAGCAAATACTCCGATTACGGCTCGTTTGTTTACAATAATAAAATTTATTTTGCATCTGCACGAGATACAGGGAACTTCACAAAACGCAAACACAAATGGACAGGAGAATATTTTACCAATATTTATAATGCCGATCTGGATCCTGCAACAGGAAGCACCACAAAAGTCAATAAATTCAAATCGGCTATAAATACTAAATTTCATGAGGCTTCCCCAGTTTTTACTAAAGATGGAAAAACAGTTTACTTTACCAGAAACAATTACATTAATGGAAAAAAAGGGAAAGACGACAACAAAATCACTTTAGTAAAACTATATAAAGCAGAACTCGGAAAAGACAACAAATGGACAAACATTGCCGAACTTCCTTTCAACAGCGATAATTACAGTACGGCGCATCCAGCTTTGAGTCCAGACGAAAAAACACTTTATTTTGCTTCCGATATGCCGGGATCTTTTGGGCAGTCAGATCTGTATAAAGTCAGTGTAAATCCAAATGGAGGCTACGGCACACCCGAAAATCTTGGAAACACCATTAATACAGAAGGAAAAGAAACCTATCCGTATTTGACGAGCGAAAACGAGATTTACTTTTCATCAGACGGGCATCCAGGTTTGGGAGGTTTAGATGTTTTTGTGGCCAATATTGACAATAACGGAAAAATAAGCAACATTCAGAATATAGGAGCCGATGTGAATTCTCCTAAAGATGATTTTGCTTATATTATTGATCCTGAAACCAGAAGAGGATTTTTTACTTCCAACAAAGACGGAGGTCAAGGTTCTGATGATATTTATAGATTCTTAGAGACCAGAAGGCTAAAATGCGTTCAAGAACTTTATGGCACAATAACAGACATAGACACTGGAGTTGCGCTTCCAGGAGCAAAAGTCACTTTGTATGATGACCAGATGAATCTAAAAAATTCTGCTGTTGCCGATGCATCAGGCAATTATAGTTTTTCTGTCGAATGCGGAAAAACCTATTATGTAAGAGCTGAAAAACCAGAATATACCACAAAAGAGCTGAGTATTACCATAGATAAAGCAAGCGGTAAAACCAGCCTTCCTATTGCTCTAGAAAAAGCAACCTGCAAAGTTACTGTGGGCGATGATTTAGGAAAATGCTTTGGTATTAAAATGATTTATTTTGATTTGGATAAATCTAATATAAGAACCGAAGCGGCATTAGATCTTGAAAAAATCTTAGCGGTATTAAATGATTATCCAACAATGAAACTGGATATCCGTTCTCATACAGACAGTAGAGCATCGCATCAATATAATGAAGCTTTATCTGACCGAAGAGCTAAATCAACAGTTCAATGGCTGGTTAAAAACGGAATAGCTCCGAACCGACTAACTGGAAAAGGATATGGCGAAACAGAACTTGTAAATAAATGTTCAGACGGAGTTCCTTGTACTGAAGCAGAGCATCAGGCCAACAGACGAAGTGAATTTATTATCACAGCATTATAACAAACTTCAAATTACCAATCCAAAAAGCTGCCTAATAGGCGGCTTTTTTTAATTTAAAAAGTCGTTGCAATTCTAAGAATTACAACGACTTCTAAAAAACCAACCTGTTCAATATACTTTTATAGCTTAACAAAAATGTTAGTATAATATTTTTTTCCTGTAGCAGCATCTGTCGTAACAGCTAATCCGAAGTGGGTAAAATCACCTACAATATTCTCTTTGTGTCCTGGACTATCAAGCCAAGCTCTCAAAGCTGCTTCGGCAGTTTTATAATTGTAAGCAACATTCTCTCCTACTTTCTTAGCTCCCAATACGCTAGTCATATTACTAGATCTAGCCGTAAAATCGTTATGATTTACAACATTATTTTGAATCATATATTTATTATGCTCTTCACATTTAAAAGAAATATGATTCACTCTTTCCAAAGCATTCAAACCAACACTCACACGGTATTCGTTTATCAGCTTCATCGTTTCTATTTCGGTATCGTTGTAAGTGTAGTTTGCAACAAGCGTTTCTGTTGGAGCAGTAGTTTCCAAGCTTGCTTCGGCGGTGTCAGCAGAACATGCGTTCATTGCGACTAAAATCGCAATGAACAACATGGTGCGCATAATCGTTTTCATAATCATCAGCATTTTAGCGGTTTAAAGTAAATGTTGGGGCAAATCCTTTAAATTTATCTTTGAATTAAATATCGTTTGCTTTATCTGTTCCAAACGTATTCAATTTACCGTTAAACTACAAAATTAATCGATGAAATGCATTAAATTTTTATTTAAAAATGTATTTTCTTACAACTAAGAAGACAAGCGCTCAATTTTCCATGAAAAATCAGATTGGCTGGTGTAACGAATTCTGTCATGAAGCCTATTTGGTCTTCCTTGCCAAAATTCAACTTGCAACGGAGTCACAATATAACCGCCCCAATTTTCGGGTCTAGGAATTGATTTTCCGTCAAATTGCGATTCTAGTTTTTTAAGATTTTCTTCCAAGAAAGTTCTTGACGGAATCACTTCACTTTGGTGAGAAACAATTGCTCCCAACTTACTCCCGTCTGGACGAGAATCAAAATAATTATCTGAAATAATCTCAGAAGTTTTCTGAGCAATTCCCTTAATGATAACCTGACGTTCCATTTCCTGCCAAAAAAATGACAGACAAATATTAGGATTCGCCTCTATCGCTTTTCCTTTTTCAGAATTATAATTGGTGTAGAATATAAATCCTTCTTCAGAGAATTTCTTTAATAGCACAACTCGAGACTTCGGAAATCCGTCTAAACCGATTGTAGAAACCGTCATGGCATTTACCTCCCCGCTTCCGCCAAAATCTTCCACTTCATGAAACCATCGGTTAAAAAGATTAATCGGATCTTCTGGAATATTAGTTTCTAATAATTCACTTTTCTCGTATGACTTTCTATAATTGCTTAAATCATTCATGATTTATTATTTTAGATTGTTGATTTTAGATTTTAGATTTTCTCGCATTGTCATCCTGAGCAGAGTCGAAGGACTTTTATGTCAGGATTTAATTTTCTAGACGAAGGCTTCGACTCAGCTCAGCCAGACAAACTTAAGCTTTTCTCTCTTAGCGGCTTAGCAACTCAGAACCTTAGCAGCTTTGAAATTAAAATAAAGACTTCGACTCCGCTCAGCCAGACAAACTAAACCCTTTGTTCCTTTGTCCTTTTGCCTCTTTGTCTCTTTGATCAAAACTCAAACGAAACCCCATCATCTCCCAACAACACATTCGGGAAAACTTCCAGAGCTTCTCTTTTAAAAGTCTCAATTCCGTCGTAACGGGTTGAATAATGACCTAAAATTAACTGTTTTACATTTGCTTTTAAAGCAATATTTGCCGCTTCTTTTGCTGTCGAATGCAGTGTTTTTTCTGCCAACCTTGCTTCAGATTCTAAAAACGTTGATTCGTGATATAAAATATCCGTATTCTGTATAATTGGAATAATTTCTTCGTTATAAACTGTATCAGAACAGAAAGCATAACTTTTCGTTGCCGGCGGATCAAAAGTCAGTTTTTCATTTTCAACCACAGTTCCATCGTCAAGCGTAATGTCACTTCCGTTTTTGATTTTCTGATAATATGCCACATGAATATCGTAATGCTGAACTGCTTCAACGTTTAACTTTCTCTCATCTGGTTTTTCCTGAAACAGAAAACCATTCGTATAAACGCGATGTTTTAACGGAATCGTTTTTACAATTACCTTTTTATCTTCAAAAATAACTTCACTTTCTTTCGATTCTAATTCGTGGAAAAATAAAGAATAAGTAGTCCAAGATTCTGTCAGTTTCAATTGAAGCAGAATCAATTCTTTTATTCCTTTTGGCCCGTAAACATGTAAATCGGTTGTTCTTCCCAAAAGAGAAAAAGTAGAAATCGTTCCGATTAAACCATACAAATGATCACCGTGAAGATGCGAAATAAAAATGTGATTTATTTTGGAGAATTTAATCTTATTTTTTCGAAGCTGAACCTGAGTTCCTTCACCGCAGTCAATTAAATACAATCGGTTTTTAATCTCTAAAACCTGCGAAGTCGGGTTAGTAAGTGTTCTAGGAGTTGCGGCGTAACAGCCAAGTATAGTTAATTTCATTTTAGATTTATGATTTTAGATTTTAGAATGAGAAAAGTATTTTAGATTCAGCTTTAAAAAAATCTAAAATCTAAAATCATAAATCTACAATCAGAAACCTAGGTCTCTTTCAATTTCTTCCATTTCGATAATATCGTGCGCTTCCAAAAGAGAAGGAACCACAGCCAATTTATCTGAAATAGCGTTAAAATCAAGATCTGTAGCTACAATTACAAAAGATTTTTTTGCTTTTTTATGAACTTTCGAAAGGGGTAAAAAAGCTTTCAAATCTTTTTCTGAAATATTAGAATCTGATGACAAATCGATTATAATATTTTGTTTTTCAAAGGTTTTAAATTGCTGCGTTATTTTTTCCAAGAAAGCATTTACATCTCCTTGAGTATCTTTAATCGTAACGGTATGTCCTTTTTGATCTACTTTCATTTTTAATTTAATGGGGCTTATATAAAAATTGATTTTCTGAGAGCTAAGGTACGAAAGTTTTTTTAGTGGTCAGTGGTCAGTTTTCTTAGTGTTCAGTTATATGCTATTGTCACCCTGAGCGGAGTCAAAGGGCATAACGTGAGCAACAAACAAGGCTTCGACTACGCTCAGCCTGACAACTAGGAACTCAAAGTATTTCAAACTGATCACTAAAAAACTGACCACTGAATACTGTAATTTTACTGAATCTTAGAAGCCAATAAATAAATCACTGCCATTCTAATCGCTACACCATTTTCTACCTGATTTAAAATCACAGAATGATCAGAGTCCGCTACTTCAGAAGTAATTTCTACTCCTCTGTTGATTGGTCCTGGGTGCATGATTACAATTTCTTTTCCTAGCGAATCCAAAAGCGGTTTATCAACTCCGTATTGCTGTGCGTACTCACGAGTTGACGGGAAGAAATTCACATCCATACGTTCGTTTTGTACACGAAGCATATTCGCAACATCACACCATTCTAGAGCTTTTCTAAGATTTGGTTCAACTGTAACTCCCAAAGATTCAATATATCTTGGAATCAAGGTTTTTGGTCCGCAAACTTTTACTTCTGCGCCTTGCATCTGCAAAGCATATATGTTAGAAAGCGCTACTCTTGAGTGTAGAATATCTCCAACAATAACCACTTTTTTTCCAGCAACATCTCCCAATTTTTCTCTGATTGAATAACTGTCCAATAAAGCTTGTGTTGGGTGTTCGTGCGCACCGTCTCCTGCGTTTACGATACTGGCTTTGACATTTTTAGATAAAAAATAAGCCGCTCCGGGATTGGAGTGGCGCATTACAACCATGTCAACTTTCATGGAAAGGATATTATTTACAGTATCAATCAAGGTCTCTCCTTTTTTAACCGATGATTGAGCTGCAGAAAAACTGATAACATCAGCAGATAAACGTTTCTGCGCTAATTCGAAAGAGAGTTTGGTTCTGGTACTGTTTTCGAAAAAAATATTGGCAATCGTAATATCTCGTAATGAAGGAACTTTTTTAATAGGTCTATTAATGACTTCTTTAAAATGATCTGCCGTTTCAAAAATCAGGTTAATATCATTCTCATTGATATATTTTATTCCTAATAAATGATCTACGCTTAATTCTTTCATTTTTCTTTCTTTAATATTAATTTGTCAAATTCTGAATGGCAAAATATTCGACATTCAATGCTTCTTTAAAGAGCAGCTACTCTATTCAGTCATTCTTTCGATAACTTCGCTGTAATCCTGCAAATCTCTGCCGTCTTCATCATAAATTTGCTGCCATCTGAAACCTGGAATTTCTAGCTTTCTTTTAGCAGAACCATCCCACTTTACTTCAAGACCATTATTTCTTAGAACTTCTGCAACTTTATTTCCCACTTCAATTGTGGTATCTGCATCAGAATTATCTACTTTCTGAAAAGCGATATACAAACTTGGATCCTCTAGCATTACAGCTCTGGCTAAATCTTGTTCGTGGTAAAAGCAATAACCGTCAGATTCTATTCCACTATTTCGAAGATCTCTCTCTACCTCAACCACTTCATATTCGCCGTCACTTGTTGTGTATCCAGCATTATGAAGTGCAATGATATTCTGATCGCATAATTCATCAAACGCTTTTATAAGCTTTTCAGTATCTGTTGGACTTACCCAATTTTTACTTTCTGAAAGTAACTTTTGGTATTCTTCGTCGATTTTTTCGAAAGCCCAAGCTTCAGAAATTTGATCTTCAAATTCGTTGTCTTCAATTTCTTCCATGATGTTTTCTTTAATTTCATCAATAGGAAGAAATCCCATTCTTACCTGATTAAAAATTGATTCATAAATAAACTCTTCGTTCTCTGTCATGACTATATTTTCAATTTTTAACGATTAACATATTAATTGGTAACCAAATGAACTACATCTTCGCCGTCGTTTTCTTTCCAGCTCACAATTACTTTTTCGCCATTAATTGCATCTACCTGACGGCCACGATAATCGGGCTGAATTGGCAAATGACGGCTGAAACGTCTGTCGATTAAAACTAATAATTCAATTTCTGAAGGTCTTCCAAAAGATTGAATGGCAGTTAAGGCAGAACGAATGCTTCGGCCTGTAAACAAAACGTCATCAATAAAAATGACTTTTTTGTCTTCAACGATAAAATTGATTTGAGTTTTATTGGCTTCAAGTGGTTTTTCTGTACGACGGAAATCATCTCTAAAAAAAGTGATATCTAGATAACCCAAAGAAATTTCAGGAACTTGATATTCGTTTTCTAATATTTGTTTTAAACGTTCAGCTAAAAAAACGCCTCTTGGCTGAATTCCCACTAAAATAGTATTTGAAAAATCAAGATGTTTTTCGATTAACTGACAAGCCAAACGATGAAGTATGATAGTAACTTCTTTTGAATTAAGTAATACTTTCTGGCTCATAATTAATTGTAATGATTGGTCGCGCAAATATACGGAATCTGATTTTATTTGTTAGGGTGTTGGGGTTGGAAATTATTTTTTTAAAACCATCGTTATTTAAAAAAATGAAAAACGCTTTTTAAATGATTTCATTATTGATAAAAAAAATAAAACTGACCTCTTTTTTCGAGAATTATCTTTTAAAAATATATTTTAGCATTCTAAAACATCAAAAAAGTCACAATGAAAAAAATCTTCTTTATGATCGTTCCAATGCTATTTGTGAATCAAATTAACGCCCAAAAAATAGCAACCGACTGGCAAAAAAACTTTTTAAAAGGTAAAGTACGTCAAATTATAGAAATTGGAGAAAGATGCCCAACTGTCATGGCAGAAGGAGGATCTTTTAACTGTCCAAAAGATACTACCAGATATGAATTTAATGAAAAAGGATTTACACCTAAAACTTCTGATGCTGAAAAAATTATCGAAAAGAAAACTTTAAATGGTTTTTACTATATAACAACCTATAAAACAGTAGAAGGAGCAAAAAGAAAAGAATGGGAAGAAGTGTATGATGCTAAAAACCTTTTAGTTAAGCACACTATGTATTCTACAAGAGATGCTGATGAAGATATTTCAAATCAATGGGAATATTTCTATGATAAAAGTGGCACTAAAATAAAACAGAATGATAGTGAATGGTGGAACAAACAGAAGACTATGATAGTGCGTACTTACAATAATTATGGCGATGAAGTAAAAAGACAGACGTTCAAAAATGACAACCTGAATGATGAGGAACAATTTCAGTACAATTACACAAAGGATCAAATAGGCAATTGGGTCAAAAAAACAGTCTCAGGCGGTCATTATAATGAAACCTGGACGAGAAAAATTATCTATTACAAATCGTAGCACACAAAGTATATCTTTCCTTACTTTTATTACTAATTATAATCAATTTAAAATGCTAGAAAAAGAAATACTGAATAAAGAATTAAGAAAAGGTGAGAAATCTAATTTTGTAATTGGATTTAATAGAAAAATATTTCTTAGCAATCTTCATACAAAATATAGCAAAACTAAAAAGGCTGAATCCAAATCCTAAAACATTTCCAAAAAATTTTAACACCTTTTTTGGATTTTAAAAGCTAGTAAAAAATAAAAATAATGCTCCAAAATTTCTAAAAAAACCAAAAAACATATTTTATTAGACAGCTTTGGAGCTTTACTAACTACTCTTCTACTCTATTTTGTCCTCAGAAATTTCAATGATTTTTTCGGTTTATCTAAAGATGTTTTCAAATACCTTTCAATTATTGCATTTGCATTATTTATTTATTCAATCAACTGTTATTTTTTTGTCAAGCAAAATTGGAAATCGTTTTTAAAAATAATTTGCATTGCCAATATTCTATATTCTTTTTTAACATTGGGAATTATAATTTATTATTATCAAAGTATTTCTGTATTTGGGATAATTTACTTTTTAGGAGAAATCATCGTGATATCAGGAATTATTTTCTTGGAAATGAACGCAATTAAAAAACAGTAGCAATTTCAAAAATTTCGTAGGACTGAAATATTTTGTAGCAATGTCCCGAGACTTCGGGATTAATCCGTTGAAAATTGAACGTGATTATTCAAAAGTTCCGTAGGAACGATTCGTATTTACGAACAAAAATGTGTCGAGCCTACGGCTCTTTCTAATCTATCACATAAACCTAAACCGGATTAAAATCCGGCCCTACAATATGTCGCCGAGCCGCCGGCTCTCTTGTCGATTCTACTTTTATGCATGAAATAAAATCCAAATCCTAAAACATTTCCAAAAAATTCTATAACACATTTTCTTGATTCTTGAAGTAATTTTAGTATTGAACTTAAAAACTCAAAATCATGCAAAATAAAATACTAAGATTGTTAATGGTATTTGTAATACTATTTTCATTTACAAGCTGTGAAGTTATAGGAGACATTTTTAAAGCCGGAATGGGATTCGGAATCTTTATCGTAATTTTTGTTATTGCGATTATCATCTGGATTTTTGCCAAGATGTTCGGCAGCAAATAATAATAAATAACAAAATAAAAAATCCCAAATTCCAAGTTTAATATGGAATTTGGGATTTTTTTATGGTTGTTAAACTTTGTCAAAGTTTAAAACTTGACAAAGTGGGAAAACTCAAAGTTTGGAATTTGGAATTTCCAATATTGGAATTTTAAAAAATTAAAGATTGTACATCTTTTTTCTTTGTTCCTGAATCTTTTCATCATCAAGATATTCGTCAAATGTCATGTAGCGATCGATAACTCCGTTTGGTGTTAACTCTACGATTCTGTTACCAACAGTTTGTGCAAACTCGTGGTCATGCGTTGTGAAGATTACAGAACCTTTAAAGTTTTTCAATGAATTATTGAAAGCTGTAATAGATTCCAAATCTAAGTGATTTGTTGGTTCGTCTAGCATTAAAACGTTTGCACGTTCCATCATCATTCTAGAAAGCATACAACGTACTTTTTCTCCTCCAGATAAAACTCTAGATGTTTTTAAAGCTTCTTCTCCAGAGAAAATCATTTTTCCTAAGAAACCACGAATAAAAACCTCATCGCGCTCTTCTTCTGTTTTAGCGTACTGACGTAACCAGTCCACTAAAGTCAAATCGTTTTCGAAGTATTTGTGGTTTTCAGCTGGCAAATACGCTTGGTTTGTTGTAATTCCCCAGTCGAAAGTTCCAGAATCTGCTTTTTGTTCTCCGTTTAAGATTTCATAGAAAGCTGTAGTTGCACGTGAATCTTTAGAGAAAAGAACGATTTTATCGCCTTTTGCCATATTCAAGTCCACATCTTTAAATAAAACTTCTCCGTCTACAGAAGCCGCTAAGTTTTGAACATTCAAGATTTGATCTCCAGCCTCACGATCCTGATCGAAGATAATCGCAGGGTAACGACGGCTAGAAGGTTTGATTTCAGAAATGTTTAATTTCGAAATCATTTTTTTACGAGAAGTGGCTTGTTTCGATTTCGCCACGTTTGCGCTAAAACGACGAATAAACTCTTCCAACTCTTGTTTCTTCTCTTCTGCTTTTTTGTTTTGCTGTGCACGCTGTTTTGCCGCTAATTGGCTAGACTCGTACCAAAACGTATAGTTTCCAGAATAATGATTGATTTTTCCAAAATCGATATCAGAAATATGTGTACAAACCGCATCTAAAAAGTGACGGTCGTGAGATACAACGATTACAGTGTTTTCGTAGTTTGCTAAGAAGTTTTCTAACCAAGCGATTGTCTCGAAATCCAAATCGTTGGTAGGCTCATCCATAATCAATACGTCAGGATTTCCGAAAAGTGCTTGCGCCAAAAGCACACGTACTTTCATTTTCCCTTCCATATCAGCCATTAAAGTATAATGATCTGCTTCTGTGATTCCTAAGTTAGATAACATCGAAGCCGCATCAGAATCAGCATTCCAACCGTTCATTTCTTCAAACTGCACTTGCAATTCTCCAATTCGGTCAGCATTGGCATCATTATAATCTAAATAAAGTTCATCCATTTCTTTTTTAACAGCATACAGAACTTTATTTCCCATTAAAACGGTTTCCAAAACAGTATGCTCGTCGAACATGTTGTGGTTCTGGTTTAAAACCGACATACGTTTTCCCGGTTCTAAATGGATATGCCCAGAAGTCGGGTCCATATCGCCCGAAATGATTTTTAGAAAAGTAGATTTTCCAGCACCATTGGCTCCAATAACTCCGTAAATGTTTCCATGAGTGAAAGTTGTATTTACTTCATCAAATAAAACTCTTTTACCAAATTGAACTGATAAATTATTGACTGTTAACATGAATGTCTTTTTAATTAATTTGGTGCAAAAGTAGTGAAAAAGGTTCTAAGTTGCAAAGATGCTAAGTGGCTAAGGTTTTCTTGTTTTTTTTTGAACCATATAAGTCATGTAAGTTCATTTGATATACTGTTTGTGTTTTTAATCGCGCAAAGTCGCAGAAACGCAAAGTTTTTTTTTTTGAACCATATAAGTGATATAAGTTCATTTGATATACTGTTTGTGTTTTTAATCGCGCAAAGTCGAAGAAACGCAAAGTTTTTTTTAAAACCATATAAGTCATGTAAGTTCATTTAATATACTTTGTGTTTTAATCTCGCAAAGTCGCAGAGACGCAAAGTTTTGTAAACCATATAAGTGATATAAGATATTTTAAGTGTTGCGTATAGACGATTAACCATAGTTTGTCATCCTAAGGAACGAAGGATCTCCGCAAGTAGCTCGACAAGCAAAATCGCCAATCTTTGTAGAGTCCCTTATGGAGATCCTTCGTTCCTCAGGATGACAAAAAAGAGAAAACTTTGCGTCTGCTCCCGATAACTATCAGGATTGCGAGATTATTTCAACAATAAGCTTAAAATATCTTATATCACTTATATGGTTTAAAAACGGCTTTCTTTTTCCAAAGCCACTTCTAGGCTTTCATAGTTGTTTAAAACCTTGGCGATTTTGCCTTCTTTGTTGAGAATGAAATGTGTTGGAAAGGCATTCAGCTGTAATGTATTATTCATATATTCTTTCATGTTTGGAATAACAGAATAGGATAATGGTTTTCTAGCTAGAAAAGTCTTTAATTGTTCAGGAGTATCTTCGGCGAGGCTTACAAAAACAATATCTTTTCTGTCTTTGTATTTTGCTACTAATGCATTTACGGCTGGAAATTCTTTGATACAGGCAGCGCAGTGAATGTACCAACATTTTATCACAATGATTTTTCCTTTCATTGTTTCGTTTGAAACTTCATTTCCGTCTAAATCTTTAAATAAAAATTTCGGAAAAGGCTTTCCTTCCATTTCATAGTTTTTCAAAGCATCAAAAGCTTCTTGACTGATCGTGGCTTTGATACTGGTATCTGATTTTGGCTGAATTTTAAATAATTTATACTCGTAAATAGAATCTGCAGTCTTTAATCGGATTGGAATAAAATTTTCGTTTACCAGAATATTAAAAAAAGCTTCTTTTGAAATTTCTTTTGATGAAGCATCCAAAGCCGTAAAATCTCTAGAAAGCATTAGCGTTTTATTATAAGCCGACCAGCTTCCGTAAGTTTTCTGAATTTGAACGGGATCGACTTCTGGATTTCCGAATTTGGTTTGGCTAATACAATTTGTAAAAATTAAAAGGAAAACTAAAAAAAGGATTGACTTTTTCATTAACTGAAATAAAACAAATAAATGGCAAAATTACTTAAAAGTTTAGTCTTTTCTGTTGTGAAATTAACTATTCACTTTAGGCAGAAAAGAAATGTCCATATAATATTTCTTTGGATTTGAAGGGTCAATCAGTACTTTTATCTCTTCTGACAAAATGAAATCTGTTGGATTATACCAAATGTCTTCACTCTGGAATAAATGCATTTCGTTAGTTGCTGGATTGAGCCATTGACTGTAAATAACATACGGACTTCTTCCGTTTACTTTATAATTGTAATTAATATTTACATTATCAAATTTGGTTATAATAGATCTTCCGTTGAATTTTAAATCATCTATTTTCTTTTCTTTCATTTTACCAAATAGAATAATTGAAAAACCTATTAAAAAGAAAATGCTACCTAAAATTCCTAAAATTAAAGGTGCAAGCCACAAAGAAGCAAATCCGTTAATATCGGCATCGTAAGGGTCTGCTGGATCGTAAAAAATCTCTACGGTTTCACCTTCATGATAACTTGGCGGATTACTGCTTACCGATGAAGTAAATTCGATCTGCTTTCCTTCTTTTGTTGTATAAGAAACAACGGGCTTATAGGTTGTCGAGTTGTCCGATCTTGAAGGTATTAATGCTGTAACAGTCCCCTGAACTTTTACTGCTCGATCTAAAAATGCTTGTTTGCTTTGGTAAAAGTAAAAGGCTCCAGCTAGTAATGCTAATCCAATAGTTAGAAATACGTATTTTATGATTTTCATCTTTCTATTTTATTAATTGAAGTAAAAATATTAAAATAGATCATAAAAACAGGTTCGATTGTCTTTTTATGCCATAAAAAAACCTAGCAGTAAAACTACCAGGTTCATAATGCGTTTCTTTAGGCAAAAACCAAATAACAAATTACCTAAAGGCGCATTTATTCGAAATAAAAAAAGTTAAAAAATAAATAACCAAACTCAATTTTAACCGTCCCATCTTTTTATTTCTAAATTTTTAATCCTATTTTAGTTTAAAAAGTTCATCACTTTTAATGACTTTTTGTTTCCTGATTTGTCAGTTACAATCACAATAAACACTTGTTTACTTGAAAAACTTTGGCTGTTAAGCAAGATCTCTTTGTTGTTTTGAAGATTTCTCTGACTTACCACATTCTGTCCAATTGTATTAAATACATCAACCTGAGCAATGTCTTCCGAATCATTTGACACAGACAAAGTGTTATTTTTAAAATACGCTAGTGTTGCATTATTTGTAGCTGAAATATCTTCAACCGCTAATGTTTTTGCAGTTGCTGATTGTGATGCAAAATAAGCCGCGTATGCTTTAGACAATTCAGATGAATTACCGCAAGAAGAGGCATCCCAGTTGACAGACCAAGTCATTAAACCTCTTAAAGAAGGATATGGACCACCTGGCTGCATCGTGTATGTTCTTCCTGAAAAATTAGTTCCATTTCTTAGATAATCCATAGCATTAATTCCTTCTGTCGGAGTCAAATAACCGCTACCTGCTGCACTTGGACAAGCTGGCAATGCGATAAGAACTTTTGAAGCTGGTAAACCATCAAAATGCATTCCTGTAGAAGCAATATTATACCCTTTTATGATCATATCAGTTAGAGCAGTTACCATGTTTGATTTCTTAGCTGTACCATAATACTGGCCGTCTAATCCGTTTTCTCCTCCTGTATTGTACAATTGTACCGCTAATAAATCCAATTCATTACGCAAGTTTTGAATAATTGGCAAGAAAGAACCAAAAGTATCTGTATAAGTAGTGTAACCTCCTTGTACATATTGTGTTTCTGGAGCTGCAGTTAATAAAAATCCAGGACCATAGTAAGCTTTTAATTCTTTGAAAGCATCAACTACATTTTTTAATCTTGGATAAGCAGAAATACCTGCATAAGAAATATCTCTTAAGTTTCCTGCACTAAAATTCATTGATCCGCCTTCGAAATCAATATCTACTCCATCAAACTGATACTCGTCAATAATGGCTTTTAGACCGTTAACAAAAATGTTTTTCTGAGTTACATTTTCCAAAACAACATGACCATTTTGACCTCCAATAGAAACAATAACTGGAACGCCACTATCTCTGAGGGATTTGATATCATTTTTCAACAATTGCTTATTGAAAACACCATTAGTTAGATATCTAGCGTCATTTGTAGTTAGTATTGGCGTATAACCATCACGATTAACAGTTTCTACGAAAGCATAATCGACTACATTAAACTTGCTTCCTACTATTTGAGAAAAATATAAAAATGGCGCACCTGCATTTTCCCAAGAATGTGCGTATCCTAAAATAACTTTAGATGGAAGCGGGATAAATCTATTAGTGCCTACTTGGGCAATTTTAATGGTATTGTTTAATGTAGTTATAGCAGACTTATTATCAGTTGCTTTAATTACAATTGGATAATCCTGATAAGCAGATGGCGTAAAATTATACGTATAAGTATTATTTATCCCTGCTGTCATGTTAAATGTACCTCCATTAATTGTAATTGTAACACCAGAAACTGTTCCGTCACTATCTACGGCTGTAACTGAAATTGGCACAGCTTGAAAAGAATTTTGGTATATCGTTGTATTCGATGGTGTATTCCAAGTAATTACAGGCGATGCATTAGGACATGTTGTTCCTGAACATTGTAAAGAGAACGTTTTTGTATTCTCTGCTGTCGCTCCGCTTGATGCTGTTACTGTTGCTTTTAATGTGTAATTTTTATTAAAATCTGCTGCAACTGGCGTCCAGCTTGCCACATATTCTGATCCAGAAAGTGCTGCTGTAATATTTTGACCGTTGATGTTAAATACTACTGACGAAATAGTTAAGCCAGAATCTACGCTTGCAGTTGCTTTTAACTGAATTGCTGTTCCTGGAGCAATAGCTACAGTTGCCGTTGAAGGTGCTGTAATAGTAACTTGTGGCGGAGTAACTGCGTTTCTGTTAAAATTATAAACTGTTGGCGTAGTCGGAACCGCAAAGTTTGCTAAATTATTTGGATAGTATGTTACTTCTCCATTTTGCCAAGAATTTAGTTTTAAACTTAAAATTTGCGTATAACCTGCTACAACTGAATCATCAAAGGCGTAATTTCCTGATGCATCTGTTGTTGCTAAAACACTTTTCCAGTTATGAGTATTATCTGTCCAAGGCAGTACAATTTCTACTTTAGCATTGGCTACTGGAGCTGAACCATTTTTAACTGTTCCGCTAATTAAGTTTGTCGCTGCCGCCAATGCCATTCTTGACGTTGCAGTTGTATTAAAATTATAAACTGTTGGAGTTGAAGGAACAGGGAAGTTTGCCAAATTGTTTGGATAATAATTCACCTCTCCGTTTGACCAAGTATTTAATTTTAAACTTGTAATAGTGGTGTAACCGTCTGTAACAGAATTGTCAAAACTGTATTTTCCTTGTGCATCTGTTGTTGCAATAACGCTTTTCCAGTTATGAGCATTGTCTGTCCAAGGTAAAACCAATTCTACTTTTGCGCCCGCAATAGGAGTTGATCCGTTTTTAACTGTTCCGCTGATTTTGCTTGAAGTTGAAACAACATCTTGTGTAAAATTTAGTGTTTTATTGGCATTCAAATTAGAATAAACAGTAGAAGCTGGAGTAAAAGTCTGACCTGTTAAAGCAGCTGTTACAGTGTAATTTCCGCCAGAAGGCAAACTTAAAGAATAAGCACCACTAGCATTCGTAACCGCTGTATAATTTCCTCCTGTAGAAGAAGCGGTAACTGTTACGCCAGAAACTGGAGTTGATCCGTTTAGAACTGTTCCGCTTACGGTGTAATTTACAACTACTGAACCTTGAGTAAAATTCAACGTTTTATTAGCATCGATTGCATTGTAAACTGTTGAAGCTGGAGCATACGAGAATCCTGATTTTGCAGCTGTAACTGTAAAATTTAATCCCGCTGTTAAACCTGCAACACTGTAAACACCGCTTGCATTTGAAACTGCTGTTAAAGTAGTGCTTCCAGAAACTGCCGAAACGGTTACGCCAGAAACTGGTGTTGTTCCGTTAAGAATTGTTCCGCTTACAGTATACACAGGTTGAGAACCTTGAATCGTTACTCCTGTTTGATTAACCGTTACGTTTGTTAAACTAACTGGTACAAAAGTATAAGATGCTTTTGCAGCTGTTAGCGAATAATTTTGTCCTGAAGTTAAATTATTGAATGTAAAGTTTCCTGTTTGAGAAACTACTGTTTGGATAACTGCATTAGAAGCATTTCTCAATTCTACTGTAACATCTGTAACCAAGTTTGCACCATTTTTTACCGAACCAGCAATACTTACTGTTCCTGGAACCACGCTTCCGAAAGAAGTATCAACTTGATTTAATAATGAATTTGGAATTGAACCTCTGGTATCTTGAGATAATTCCCAGATCATACCTCCTGCTAGATTTTTAGATTTAATGTATTGTACTTTTAAATCCATTGATTGTTTATCTTCATAGGAGATAAATTCCTTCGTAGTAGAATTATACAAGTAAGGTACTTTCGTAGCATTATCGAAATAACGAACCCATCCTGCAGAAGCTGCAGACGGTGTTACCATCATTGTATTTGGATCTAAATAAGCGTGTGAGTTAGTAACTGGATTTCCTACTAAATCGCAAATTTCAATACTTCCTGATTTTTCACACGCTCCAGCACCATCCCATGTTCCTGTTGGGTTTTGAGGATTCGTACATCCTGGAACTATATATCTTGGTGCAGATACAAATAATCCGTTAGTTGAATTTGCAGCAACGTTATCAAATTTCTTTCCATAGAAAGGCAATCCCATGATTAATTTGTTCGCAGGAAAACCAATTACATTTAGATATTGATTGGTTAATTCGTCTAATGATTCCGATTGTGTTGCACCATACAATGGATCATTTGTATTTCCGCTTGCATATAATGGAGCATTGTAGCACGTTTTATCGTACCAGTTTCCTCCAAAATCATATCCGAAATAAGTAATATAATCACAGTAAGTCGAAATATCTTCGCTCATGCCATATTGTGCTCTGTTGTTTGGCCCTAAATACTGTTTAGAAACATTTCTCACATTATTTCCTGCAGCAATCGTTACCAGTTTATTTGGCATTGCCTGACGCATCGCTTTTAAAAGAAGCACTAAGTTTTTATTATCGTCTGGGCTGTATTTTTGTGGAGGCACAGGGGCACCATTCAATATTTCTGTACCGTCAGTTCCGCCCGAAAGAGGATATTCCCAATCAATATCGAAACCATCGATAAACGGATATGTTGTAATGAAGTTTGCCATATCTGCAGCCAAAGCGGCTCTTGCAACCGGACTGGCTGCAATTGGAGAAAGATCCTGGCCTTTTGTCCAGCCTCCAACAGAGATTAAGACTTTTAAATGAGGATACTTTTGTTTTAATTTCATCAAATCGTAAAAGTTTCCTTTAACCGGAGCATCCCAAGGAATTCCGCCTTCCATATGCTCAAAATCGGCATAGGTATCCAAACACTTTAATTTTGTATTCTCTGGATGGGCAGGATCGTAAGTTGTCCCATAAAAAGAATAATTTAAATGCGTAATCTTACTTCCATCAATTTTCGGAACATTAAAATCCCGAGCATAAATAGACCATTGCGCATAATACCCCACTACCTTCTTTCCGTGAGCCGGCTGGGCTAACGCGAGTAAGGGAAACAACAACAAAAAGAGTAATCTGTAATAATGTTTCATAGTTAATAAATATTGGTTAATAGAAAAATAAGTACTTGGGCCATAACTGCTTATTCAACAGTCAGGTTTCGCTTAACCGCAGGTTGGAAGGCTGCTGTCAACTGGAAATAAACTCAAATTACATTCTATAGATAAATATTACTATTTCTGATTCATACATAATCATTAGCAAATAGCAGTGACTGATATTTATTTATAATTTTTAAAAAATTAATCGTAAATACAAATGATAAATTTGGGACTAATCATCAATCTATACTCTCGTTTTTGTCATGTTTTATTGTATTCTTTTTATTTGGTTTTTAAAGGTTAATACTAATTTTCACGGCTTATATTTTACTATTTGATTTAGTTAAGTGCTGTTTTTGGGCTATAACTATCTCTACCGAGGAACTCCGGCAGAGATAATTAAAAGCCTAATTAATGTAACTCTAATAACACTAACTCAACCAAAATTTTAAATCAATTTCTTTAAACTTTCATAAACTGACAGTTCTACGTCAGCATGCTCTTTTGTATTACATTGCTCAATTAAACTTTTTAAATCTGCTGCTTTTAAAGTCGATTTATTGTCTAATACCAGCAATAATTCTTGCGATGCATCACTCAATTTTTTAGATAACGGAAGCAATGGCTGTACTAATGGCGCATTTTCACTTAGTGCTATTAAATCTTTATTCACACTAATCCATTTATTAAAAAATGCTGCAACCTTAGCTTTATTATCAGCTGACTTATTCGCTAAATATTGGTTTACCGCTGCATCAAAAGCTAAAGCATCTTTTGCATCTGGCCCACAAGCATCTGCAAACAATGTAAACGGAGAATACATTTGGTACTCTGTTCCTCCTTTGTTACGAGTATATCCTTTTAAAGGTTCGCTTACTTTAGAAAATTCTTCAAGCGATTGAATACTCTGATTGTTAGCAATATTTCTTAAAATAACATCTTTGTTACGAATATGTGTAATGCCTAATTCTTCTAATCTAAAAGAAATGTTTTCTAAACGCTTGCGCATATTTTCTACATCGACTACATCTTCTGCAGACCATAACCTTTCAGCGATTGCTGCTGTTCTTGGCCAAACTCTTGAATCTATTGTTGTTGGTGTCGCCAATTCTGTCCACATTGTAGCTTCTCCACCCAAAATTCTTGCTCTTTCATCATTTGTTAAATTAGCTCCTTTTGGCATAGGATCATTTAAGTAATGACTTGCAATTGGGTACATCAAATCGATATAATAACCATTTGACAGAACGGTTTTGTATCCTTTTTTGACGGCATCTACTAGAGATTGTCCTGCAGCCATTCCTTCGTTTGGACCTCTCCAAGAATGTACAATAGCTTCTTTAGATAAATCTTTGGTTAAGATTTCTTCCCAACCCATTAACTGTTTTCCGTGTTTCTTTAACATCGGAGCCAATTGCATGGTGAAATACGTCTGTAATTCGTGATTGGTTTTTAAATTATGCTTCTTTTTAAACTCTTGAATTTTCGGATTTGCATCCCAGTCTTTTCCTTCGTTTTCATCTCCCCCAATGTGGAAATAAGCACCTGGAAACAACGGACAAACCTCATCAAAAACTTCGCTTAATAATTGGTATGTTTTAGGATTTGAAGGATCTAATGTTGGCGAAAAAATACCAGCATTTCTTTCAATTCCATAGGTAGCGATTGCTGTACCTTGAATATTTTTTTCGGATGTGCCTCCTGTCAGCGTGATAACTTTACTGCCAATTTCTGGATAAGCCGTTAAAATTGCAGATCCGTGACCTGGAACATCTATTTCTGGAACAATTAAAATACCGCGTTCGTCAGCGTATTTTACGATATTTTTAATTTCCTCTTGAGTGTAATACATTCCATCCGAAGCCAATTGTGTAAACTTTGGATGTTTTTTCATTTCGATTCTCCAGCCTTGATCGTCAACCAAGTGCCAGTGAAAAACATTCATTTTCATTGCTGCCAATGCATCAATATTTCTTTTAATAACATCAACCGGCTGAAAATGTCTTGAAGCATCAATCATTAAACCTCTCCAAGTAAATCTTGGGAAATCTGAAATTTTTGAAACTGGGAAATAAAAAGATTTTGAGTTATTTTGAAGCATCTGCAACAAAGTCTCCAAACCATGCAAAGCTCCCAAATCGCTAGAAGCGTTCAAAGTGATTTTGTTTGAAGTAATATCTAAATGGTAACTTTCGTCTTCGTATAAACCAATTTTACCGCTTTTAGTACAGTTGATCTGTAATTCAGCAGTTGGAACTTCATTTAATTTTGTAATAAATCCTTGTTCGAAAAATATACCTGTTCTACCATCTAAACGGCGCAAAAAACGCGTTACTCCACCAAATATTCTTGCATTTGGATTACCTGTAATATTTACTTTAAAATTTTTATTTAAATTAAAATTACCTTCATTAATAACAACATTCTGAGGCCAAGGCATAAGATTCAGCTGCTCCTTTTGGACTTGAGCGCCTGCAGATATACCAGCAAATAATAGTACAAATAGATATTTCATTTTTCTTTTTTTTGGTTTGGATAGTTTTTAATAAGTATCCCAATTTATATAAAAAAAGACAAAATTCAGAATGACTTCTGCAGTACCTCACTTTTACAAGCAATCAACTGAATTTTGTCATTTGATTCATAGAATCATAAAATTTTTAGTAATCAAAACGCTTAAATGCTTCAATCGCTTCGTATTCAGCCAAACCTAATTCATCATACAATATGGCTGTATTCTTATTACGGTCTTCTGCTCTAACCCAGAATTCACGAGAATCATTCCCTTGAAACATCACTCTGTCTTTTTGAGACTGGTGGTGTAAAATGGCATGCCGTTTCAATAAAACTTCTGATGGGCTTAACGGAACTGCCATGTCAATTTCGTGAATATCCCACTCATGCCAAGCTCCTCTGTAAAGCCATAACCAGCAATCGTTCATGTACGGTTCTGGTTTTAACTCTTTTAAAGCTGCAAAAATGGCATTTAAACAAACCTCATGAGTACCGTGCGGATCTGCAAGATCTCCTGCTGCAAAAACCTGATGCGGTTTTATTTTCGCAATAATATCTTTTACAATAGCAATATCTTCTGGTCCTAACGGATTCTTTTTAACTTGTCCTGTTTCATAAAAAGGAAGATCTAAAAAGTGCGTATTCTCATCTTTCAATCCGATATATCTTGTTGCTCCATAAGATTCTCTTCTTCTTATAAGTCCTTTTAATTTTCGAACTTCTAAAGAATCAATTTGATTTTCAGATTTATTATTTAAAAATTCAATAACCGATTTGAAATTGATATCCGATTTTTCGTCTCCAATAAAATCGCTGGCTACTTCTGCAAATTTTAATGCTTCATCGTCTGAAACCGCAATATTTCCTGAAGTCTGGTACACTACATGAACATCGTGTCCTTGTTTGATTAGCTTAGAAAATGTTCCTCCCATAGAAATCACATCGTCATCTGGGTGCGGACTAAAAAGAATAACTCTCTTTTTTGCCGGATTTGCCCTTTCGGGACGAAATGAATCATCTGTGTTTGGTTTTCCTCCTGGCCATCCGGTAATGGTATGCTGCAAAATATTAAACATATTAATGTTCATATCGTAAGCAGAACCTTCTTGAGCCAAAAGATCTGACATTCCGTTATTATTGTAATCACGGTCAGTCAATTTCAAAATAGATTGTTTTGTTTTTTGACAAAGCCAAACAATAGCTTTACTTTTCAATTCAGGAGTCCAAAGACATTCTCCAACTAACCAAGGCGTTTTGAAACGAGTTAATTCTGATGCCGCTGACTGATCTAAAACAAAAGTTGCATTAGGATGATTCTGTAAAAATGTAGCTGGAATTTCTGAACTAATATCACCTTGAATTGTTCTCTTGATAATGTCTGCTTTATTTTGCCCCCAAGCCATCAAAACAATACGTTTTGATCTCAAGATGGTTGAAACTCCCATTGTTATGGCACGTTTCGGCACATTATCAATACCATTAAAAGCTGATGAAGCATCGACTCTTGTGATATGATCTAAAGTAATAATTCTGGTTCCTGAATTAATATGCGAACCAGGTTCATTAAATCCAACGTGTCCTGTACGGCCAATTCCAAGTAATTGAAAATCTAGACCGCCAGCATTTTTAATATTCATTTCATAATCAATACAATATTGATTGATTTCATCAATTGCCACTGTACCATCAGGAATATTAATGTTTTCAGGTTTAATATCAATATGATTAAAAAGATGCTCATGCATGAAATAATGATAGCTCTGATTGTTCTCCTTAGTCATCGGATAATATTCATCCAAATTAAAGGTGATCACATTGCTAAAACTAAGTCCTTCTTCTCTGTGCATTCTCACTAGTTCCTCATAAACTTTGATAGGAGAAGAACCCGTTGCCAGACCTAGAACACAAGATTTGTTTTTTTCCTGCTTAGATCTAATTAGCTGCGCAATTTCCTGTGCTACAATTACAGAAGCTTCAATAGAATTTTTGAAGATTTCGTTGTGAATTTTTTCAAATCGAGTTTCTTCAAATTTTCCGGCGCTTTTGTAACTGATATCAGGTTTTATTTCTAAAGCACTTTTCATTTCTTTTCTTTTTTGTAGTAATTACCATTTTGGTTTAAGAATGGTATAGATAGTTTTCACCATCTATACCATACTACTAACCAAACTCAATATCCTTTTTTTTCTATTTTTTAGAAGTTTGCTTTATTAACATCCCACCATAGTCTTGTAGCACCATTGTCTGGACCACCAAGTTTGCTAAGCCCTGATTCAATTCCTTCTTTGTTATTGTTGATCTCAGATTGAGAAAAACCTAATCTGCGAACTCCTAACTCAGTGCTGATAACCCCACCACTTTTATTGTTGGTAATTCTAAATAATTTTGGATAACCGGTTCTTCTAAATTCAGACCAAGCCTCTTGTCCATCAGGATAAGTTGCAATCCATTTTTGAGTGATGATTTTTTCCAGATTTTCTTCATTAGAAGCTCCCCAAGCTACAGTAACTTTAGAAACAGCTGTTGCATTATTAGTAGCATTAAGTGGATCTACATAATTTTTAGGAAGCTTTACATTATCTGTAGCATAAGCTGCAGCTCCTTCAACACCATTTTGATCAAATGATGCTTTAATACCAGCTTCATACAAATCTTTAGCTGATCCACCCATATTCCATCCTCTTAGAGCTCCTTCAGCTCTTAAGAAATATACTTCTGCTGTAGACATCCAAGTAATTTCACCTGTTTTAGTTCTAGATGCGGTTTTAGAAAATTTACCATAAGTAGTTCCCGTTGGGTATACAATTCCAGTTCTAACCCCTTTATATTCTCCAGGAACTTGTTCAGATGTTTCCCAATATTTAGCCATACGAGGATCTTCGTAACCTCCTAAGATAGATTCCATATCTGCTCCCATGAATAATCCAGCCCAAGCGTGGCTCATAACATCGATAACATTTAAATCTACTGGAGATTTAACTTTCATAAGATCTGCAACAGTAGTAAATACACCAATTGGATCGTTTACTGCTTTTTCTGCTTCAGTTTTTGCTAAAGCTGGATCAACTTTAGAAATACGCATCGCCATTCTTAAACGAAGTGAATTGGCATACTTAACCCATTTTGTATAATTACCTCCATAAGTAGATAAATCTGTTTCATCAAAAGAAGTTTTTTCTCCCGACGCAGCTCTTTTTGACAATTCTGCAACTGCAAAATCTAAGTCTTTGAACATTTGAGTATAAATTTCTTGCTGAGAATCGTATGTAGCTACATCAGCTCCAAACTTAGAATAAACCGCCGGTCCATACATATCTGTAATTCTTTGCATTGCAGCAGCCTTAAAGATTAGAGACCAAGCATAAAACTGATCAAATTTTCCTTTAGATCTTTGTTCTACTTTGTATAAATAAGCAATTATATTTACATAAGCATCATCCCACGCATAGCTATTCCAACTTACATTTAAAGCATAATCATGATTGTTAAAAGCTCCAAACGGAACAGGTGTTGTCATGTATCCAGACCAACCATCTGCTTGTAGACTCTGCTGTAATTGATACTGCCAAGTAACGTCACAGATATACATTCTGTTGAATGCTGGTTTAAATAAACTCTTGATACTATTATAATCTTGATCTAGTTGCTCAGTGGTTGCTCCTGTGGGATTTGTGTTGATCTCCTCAAAATTATCTGTACAGCCCACAGCTGCCAATAAAGAGAAGCAAATTGCTGTTTTTTTAATTTTATTTAGTGTCATGATAGTTCGATTAGAATGTTATGTTTAAATTAAGACCAATGTTTCTTGTTGACGGCATTCCGAAAACATCAACACCTTGTAAGCCTTCTCCTGTACTCAATGCTACGTTTGGATCAAATGGAGCATCTTTATAAATAAAGAATAAGTTTCTTGCAATTAATGAGATTGTTGCAGATTGTACAAATGGAACTTTATCTTTGTTAAATGTATAACCAATAGAAATCTCTCTTACACTAACGTTTGTAGCATCGTAAATATATTCACCACTTACACCATTTCTTCCTCCAACTGTATTATAGTATTCTTTAGCATCCATTGTAGTTACAGGAGTTCCGTCACTTGCTCTAACTCCATTAATTTTAACTCCACCTGCATTTCTTGCATCTCCAGAAGCTTTCGAAACACCGTTTTGATCATTAATAGCCTGAGTTAAACTCAAAACTTCTCCTCCAAAACGTCCGTCTAATAAAATATTTGCTGTAAATCCGCCAAATTTAAATGTATTTGACCATCCTAACATGAAATCAGGATTTGCATTTCCTAACTCTACCCAATCAGTTCTTTGCAATGTATTATCATCATTAACTAAGATTCTTCCTTGATCATCTTTTTTAAAGTTATAACCTTCAATTACTCCAAATGGTCTTCCTTCAATCAATGAATATCTGTAACTATTAGATCCTGGATCTGTCAATACAATTCTTCCTTCTTCATTTTGAGCAGGAATATCATTTACTTTACTCTTGTTCTGTGAAAAGTTAACTCTTGTATCCCATTTAAATTTCTCACCTCGTACAACATCAGCAAATAAAACCACTTCAAATCCTTTGTTTGTAATACTTCCTGCGTTGATTGAATAGTTAGTGTATCCATTTTCATTGGTAGATTCAGCTGGCACTAACATATATTGGTTTTTAGTTTCTGAATTATAGTAAGAGAATTCAAAACCAAATCTGTTATTAAAAAATCTCCACTCTGTACCTAACTCAACCTCAGATTTTAATTCTGGCTTTAAAGTAGTACCAGGTCTTGGTCCTGCAGGCGGATTAATAGGCGTTCCTGCTACGATTGAATAGGTTGGATTTGTAATAAAAGCGGCAATATCATTACCTACTTGTGCATAAGTAGCACGCACTTTTCCATAGTTAATAAATTCAGGCATTGTAGCCATTTCACTAAGAATAGCTGTTGCTCCAACAGATGGATAAAAATAACTTGCATCGTTTGTGTTTACTAAAGTAGATGACCAGTCATTTCTACCTGCAACGTCTAAGAACAAATAATCTTTGTATCCCAAAGTCGCTGCTGCAAATACAGATTGTACTTCTCTTTGGTATGCTGTTTGAACATTCCCGTTATTGTTTACAAAGTTTCCTAAAGTAAAGATGTTTGCATTCGCCAAACCTCCACCAATACCAGAATCTAGAGTTGTGCCAAAGCTTTTTCCGTTATTGATACTTGTACCAAGAGTAGCGTTTAATGAAAAATTATCTGATAATTTAGTATTTACTAATGCTAATAAATCAGCATAATTTTGAGTAGTAATCAAAGTATTGTTAATATATCTTCCTTTTGGATGTACCAATGATGAAGCTGAAGTAGCATACATACGTTTTTGGAAGTTACTTTCATTTCTATTATAACTATATCTTGATGTTAAGTGTAGCCATTCGTTTATCTTGTAATCTAAAGCAATTGCTCCGTTAAAGAAATTATTTGTATCTACAGATTTTTGTCTGTTAATTTGCCAATAAGGATTCTCGTTACTTTCGTTGATTTGAGCTGTTTCAAATCCAGGATAATTTTGAGCCATCCAGTTTTTTGAAGGATCATAAACTTCGTAATTTTTCAAATCGTTTAAAGTAAACGCTCTAGGATGAGAATAAACACCGCTGATTGGGTTAAAATACAATCCGTTTACTGGTCTGTTGTCAATTGTTTGATTAACATAATTACCTGTAACCGCAACATTTAGTCTATCATTGAAGAATTTTCCTGATTGACGAACACCGAAATTATTCTTTTTTAAATGATTTCCAGGAACAATTCCAGATGCATCAGTATTTGCATAAGTTAAACTTGTAGCAGAACCTTCTGATGCTTTCGAGAAAGCCATAGAAGTAATCTGTGTAACTCCTGTTTCGAAGAAGTCCTTAATATCTCCTTCTACTTTTTTCTTATCTCCCCATGATCTTGAGTCTCCAGGATCTGAAGTGTAATCTGATTGGAATTCTGGTAAATAAGCTACAGAATCAAATGTAGTAACTGAATTTACATTAAAAGTTTCACTCCCTACTTTTCCTTTTTTAGAAGAAAGTAAAATTACACCATTTGCTCCTTGCGAACCATATAATACTGAAGCTGCAGCACCTTTAAGTACTGTCATTCCTTCATAATCATCAGGATTAATTAAAGAAACTACATCTCCTCCATCACGGTTACCTCCTGCTAAATCTCCAAATGTTCCATTTGGTTGAGCACCTCCTGAATTAAGTAAAGGAATACCATCTATAACATATAAAGGTTGGTTATTTGTAAAAGAAGAATTTCCACGAATAACAACTTTTGTAGAACCTCCTACACCAGATGAACTTTTAGTTACAGCAACACCCGCAATTTTACCAGCAACTGTATTGATTAAGTTAGGATCCTTAACACGAACTAACTCGTCGCCTTTAAGCTCCTGAGCCGCATAAGCTAAAGATTTTCTTGTCTTTTTAATACCTAAAGAAGTTACAACAACCTCGTTTAAAGCATTTGTAGCGCCTTGAACCATTTTCACATTAATTGTAGCAGCATCTCCTACAACAATTGTTTGAGTTTCCAGTCCTACATAAGTAAAAACTAAACTTTGTCCTTTTTGAACTTCAATTGAATACAATCCGTCAAAATCGGTAGTAGTACCTTTTTGACCTCCTTGTACTGCAACAGAAGCTCCTGGTAATGGCATACCATCAGAATCTGTAATCACACCCTTGACACTTTTTACTTGTGCAAGAGAAACTTGCGCCGTAAAAACAATCATAAAGATTAAGAAAATTTTTTTCATGTTTAATTTATTTTGTTAGTTATGAAGTAAAATTATTCTTAAGGCATTGTTAAAAAAAATAAATTAAACCAACAACCTGAAATTTTAAACGAACGACATAAAACATTCAATAATGCGTTTCACGAAAACGTTTTATTTCAAAAAATAAGCACAAATATCCTTTTTATACAAAATTTTATTCAAAAAAATTGTCTCTTTGTCTTTAATTGTTTAAAGTTGCACAATATTTAGCCTGTGTTAAGAAAAACCAAATTTTTATAAAATACTTACAAACCATTGAAAGAAATCAGAAAAGTTAAATTTGATATCAAACTGCAAAATCATATTTGGTTTTGGGGAGTTTATTTTACATTAAACTTTTTGAGATGGGGTGCTTACTTTAATGATTATCCTTATGCATTCAAATCAAATTTGATTGAATTTTCACTTGTCATTCCTTTAGTGTATTTGAATTTATTTGTTTTAGTTCCTAAATATGTATTAAAACAGAAGTATATTATGTATACTTTTTTATTACTGCTAAGTTTATTTGCAATATATTTAGCTAAAACAGCACTTACTTATTATATTATATCTGAAAATATTTGGCCCGAAGCCAATCGTGAATATCATCCTTTCGAAATTAATCACATTGTGGCCGTTTGTATTGGAGAGTTGTATGTTCTAGCAATGGCATCGTCTGTTTATCTTACTTTGACATGGTTGAGAGAACGAGAAAGAAACCGATCTCTACGAGAAAATCAATTTAAAATCAAACTAAAATATCTCGAAAATCAGATCCAACCACATTTCTTCTTTAATACCTTAAACAATTTGTATGCGCTGTCATTAGAATCATCAAAGAAAGTTCCAGACGTTATTATAAAGCTTTCTAATTTGATGGAATATGTTTTATATGATGTCAAAGGAACCAAATTTGTTCCGTTAATTAAGGAAATCGATTATATCCAAAATTATATTGAAATCGAAAAGCTTCGTTTTGAAAATGTTGAAGTTACGATAAACCTGGAATCGAATATAGAAGATGTTGTTGTACCGCCGTTAATCTTTATTTCGCTAGTCGAAAATGCTTTTAAACATGGTGGTTTGAACAACAAAAATTTAAAAATAAAAATCAACTGTAAAGTTATCGACAACAAAATACTCGATTTTGAAATCTTAAATAATTTTGTAATTTCACAAAATCATAATCCGAAAAGAGGAATTGGACTGGTTAATACTAAAAAAAGACTGAAACTGATTTATAAAAATAATTTTAGCCTTTTACAGCAAACCAAACTAAATTTCTACATAATTAGATTACAAATACCTACTCAGAATGAAGATTAAATGCGTGTTAATTGATGATGAGCCTCTAGCTATCAAAGTCCTGCAAAATTATTTTACCAATTTTACAGATTTTGAAGTTGTGGCGACATTTAACAACTCATTGGAAGCACTGGATTTTCTTAACAGTACTCCGGTTGATGCAGTGTTTCTAGACATCAACATGCCCATGATGACAGGTTTTGAACTGATTAGTCTTATCGAAAACAAAACAAAAGTTATTATTACTACCGCTTTTAGAGAATTTGCAGCAGAAAGTTATGATCTCGATGTTTTAGATTATTTGGTTAAACCAATTCCGTTGCCAAGATTTATAAAATGCATTAATAAAATTACTACCGAGTATAATCTCAAAAACAATATTAAAGTTGAAACGTCAAAAGGCGATTCTCATATTTTTATTAAAGTCGATAAAAAAATGATGAAGATTAATATTGAAGAAATTTTATTCGTTGAAGGAATGAAAGAATATATAAAAGTTGTCACTCCAGATAAAACTTATATTACACATAAATCTCTTACATCCTTATCTGAAGAATTACCGGCAGATCGCTTCCTTAGAATACATAAATCATACGTCATTGCCCTAAATAAGGTAAAATCTATAGAAGGAAACCGCGTTCAAATCCAATCTTATAACATTCCGATAGGCCGAAACTACAGCAAAGAGGTTAAAAATAAGATATTGGAATAAATATAATTACGAATTACATTTTCTAACTGGGTTAAAATTAACACTTTGTTGAAAAAACACAGTCGTTGGTTTAAATTTAACATTATTTATACCTTTTTATTTTTTTTTGATAATCCTAACAAATATATTTACGGTCTTCAAAAAACAATAAATAAAAATTAACCTTATTATTATGAGTTCAGAAAATGTTCAAACCAAATGGGGGCAATTTATCTCTTTGATAATCGTCTTCTTCTTTTGGGGTTTTGTTGGTTCTGCTAATGACATCCTGATTCCAGTATTCAAAAAAGTATTTACGTTATCGCAAGTACAATCTCAATTAGTAGCATGGGCTTTCTATGCGGCTTATTTTGTTGGATCAATTATATTCTTTATCGTTTCGTTAAAAGTAGACGTTTTACAAAAATACGGTTACAAAAGAACGTTATCAGCAGGATTGATTTTGTCTGCAGTAGGTTCATTCTTATTTGTTCCAGCAGCTACAATTCAAAGCTTTCCTTTCTTTTTAACTGCTTTATTTACTGTAGGTTTAGGATTTTCAATTCAGCAGATTGTAGCAAATCCGTTGGCAATTAAAATGGGAAGTCCAGAAACTGGAGCGCACCGTTTAACGCTTGCTGGAGGAATCAACTCTTTTGGAACAACTATCGGAGCTATTTTATTAGGTATTGCTTTATTTGGAATGGGAGACAATAAAAAAACAGCTCTTTCATTAGAAGATATTAAATTGCCATTCATCATTTTAGGTCTAGCTTTTATTGCTGTTGCCATTTTTATGAATTTCTCTAAAATTGAAGATCCTGTAAAAGAGGAAGAAGCAATAATTAAAGACAAACACAGTAAATTCAGTATTCTTGACTACCCACAGTTATACTTAGGTATGTTAGGAATTTTTATTTATGTTGGAACTGAAGTAACTATCATTAGTAATTTACCTGCTTTATTGCACACTAACGAATTTGGAAATGTTTTAGAAGATGCTGTTGCACCTTTTATTGCACTATACTGGGGAAGTTTAATGATCGGCCGTTGGAATGGTGGAGCAAACGTATTTAACACTTCAAACTTAGTAAACACAGCTCTTAAATTTATTGTACCAGCTGCTGCGTTTGGAGTAATCATTGGAGCAAATATCTTTGCTGCTCACGATGTTTCTTCTTTCTACATTTACCCAATCTGGATCTTATTGTTTATTGCAGTAAGTTTTGTTGGAGGAAAAAATGCTGGAAAAACATTAATGCTTTTCGGAATTTCTGGATTAACCATGATGGTATTAGGATTAGTATGGCCAGACCCAGAAATTGCTAAATTCTTCTTTATTTCTGGAGGTTTGTTCTTATCTATCATGTGGCCTTCTATCTTCGATTTAGCGATTGCTGGTTTAGGAAAAAACACAGGAAAAGCATCTTCTTTCTTAATTATGATGATTCTTGGTGGTGGAGTTATTCCGTTGGTACAAGGAAGTATCTGTGATTTGGATGCTACAAATCCAAATGGAATTTTCGGAATCACTTACACACACTTCTCTTACATTATACCGCTTCTTGGTTTTGCTTATTTAGGATTCTACGGTTTCTACTGCCCAAAAATCTTGAAAAGACAAGGAATCAGCCATATCGAAAGTGCTGGCGGCGGACACTAAAAATTAAGAAATGTCAATATAAAAAAATCCAAATTCCAATTTTAATCGGAATTTGGATTTTTTTTATTCCATAATCTTAGAAGCTTAGAACCTTAGACGCTTTTTACTTCGCATTAATAATATTAGCCAAGTTCTTCTTAAAAACAGCTTTATTTTGTGCTGTCAGCGGATAAACCACATCTTTATCTGCATGAACAATTATCTTCTCGATATCGGCATTTAAAAGCGCTTGCGGGTCTTTTATTTTCAAAGTGCAAGCTCCGTCAAAATAACCATCTTCTTCTATTGTTTTTCTAGCCTGTATTTTTGTTCCATCGCTTAAAACTGCCGAAATAGTCATTTCACTATTTAAAGTTTTCGAATAAAAACCATCCATAACAAGCAAAAGGCGATAGCTGTTTTTTAATTCGGGACCTTTAAATTCATGCCTCGTAATATTATATCGGAGACCTTTGGCAAGTGTTTGAAATTTAACCGAGCAATCCAATTCATAAGTTGCAACATCGCCTGCTTCGTTTACCGAAGTAATAACTTTAGCAGTTTGGGCATTTACTAAAAAACTCGCTGCAAAAAAAGACAACATAAATAAGACAACTTTCATATTTAACTATTTAAGATTCAACATAAAAGTAAAAAAAATCGCCTCTTCTCGTTAGAAAAAAGGCGATTATTATTTTGTAAATATCTAAGGATTATTTGTTTCCTTTTTCGAAGTCAGCTACGAATTGAGCTAAACCGATATCTGTTAATGGGTGTTTCAATAAACCGTAAATTGCAGAAAGAGGTCCAGTCATAACATCTGCACCAATTTTAGCACAGTTTACAATGTGCATTGTGTGACGTACAGAAGCTGCTAAAATTTGAGTTTCGTAACCGTAGTTATCGTAGATTTCTCTAATTTCCTGAATCAAGTTTAAACCGTCTACAGAAACGTCATCTAAACGACCGATAAATGGTGAAACATAAGTTGCTCCAGCTTTCGCAGCCAATATAGCCTGACCAGCAGAGAAAACAAGAGTTACGTTAGTTTTGATTCCTTTATCAGAGAAATATTTAGCTGCCATAACACCTTCTTTAGTCATAGGAAGTTTTACAACAATCTGCTCATGTAATTCAGCCAACTCCTCGCCTTCCTTAACCATACCGTCAAAGTCAAGAGCGTTAACTTCAGCACTTACATCTCCTTCTACAAGGTTGCAAATGTCTACATAATGCTTAAGGATGTTGTTTTTTCCTGTGATGCCTTCTTTTGCCATTAATGACGGATTAGTTGTCACACCATCCAAAACACCTAAAGCTTGTGCTTCTTTAATTTGAGCTAAATTAGCTGTGTCTATAAAAAATTTCATAATTTGTTTAATTAAAAATGGTTTGTTCGTATTTATATGTTTGCAAGTTTTCTTCAAAATAATACTTTAAAGAAAATCTAGCTGCAAAATTACAAAATCAATGTCAATAACGTTTTTAAAATTAAAACCATTTTAAAATTATATGTTAAAAATAAGTGTGTTTTTTACATTTTTAAACCATAAAGCTGACAATAGAGGTATTTTCATACAAAGAAGTAGCGATTTAAACTTTCTGAAATATTATTCTTTTGTTTGAAGATAAAGATATCCAGCTTTTTTAACTTTTTTCACACCAGAAGTTTGATTGTTTTCGTATTCCAAAATATAAAAATAAGTTCCAGCAGGAAGCATTTTATTGGGTGCAACGGTTGTTCGTCCTTGAGAATAACCTTTAAAAACATTTCCAGATGAATTATAATTATTGGTTTCAAAAACTTTTACGCCCCAGCGATTATAAATTTCCACAGTGTTTTCAGGAAAAGAATTAATGCATTTTATCTGGAAAGTATCATTAAAACCGTCATCATCTGGTGTTACTAAATTATAAACCTCAACACAATCTGAACTGTTTTCTACCCTTCCAAGTGTAAAAACGCCATAATTAGTTAAATTCACAGCGGTAGTAACTGTTTTTCTTCCGCTATCTGCCACTCCTCCTTCGTCGATCCATAAATTTCGCTGCGAATCCCATCTTACAATATGAATATCTTCGTAAGGAGAAGCAACAACAGGTTCTGGAGTTGTCGAATTTTCGTCCCAGCTTAATGTTAACAAGACATCATCTCCCGCTCCTTTTTCAAATGTCCAATATTCAGCATTATCGATTAAAACAATATTTGAAGCTTTATTTGTATGCGGATAAAGAGGATTTGAATTTTCAAAAAAGTATTTTCCAATAAAACTGCTGGAATTGTTTCCAGGTGCCGACATCGCTTCAAATCTATAATGTTCCTTATCTCCAACAGGAAATACAAAGTCTGTAGAGCCGTCTTTAATTACAGGGCCATCAACAAAACTTTGGTCTGAAGCATTAATATGATTTCCTAAATTTCCAAAAACAAATAATCCTCCAAAAGCGTCATTATCGACAATTCCTCTTGAAAAATCTGCTCTTCCGGCTATTGAAATGCCATTATACAATCTAAATGCGGGCTGAGTATTTGTATTATTAAACAAAACATTTTTAAAATCGGCCATTATTTTTCCTTTAATATCCTGATTTAAAACTCCTTCAAATCGAGTGTAACCATTTAAACTAGCATTAAAACCCGTTATGCCATCATTGGTAAAATTTCCTTTAAAAAGCACTTCTCCATTATTTTCGTATGTGGCTGTTTCTGTATTATTGAAATCTCCAATTATACTGACATTGGTATTTTCGCTCACATAAAAAGTTCCAACATTGACAGCCGGAGCAATCTGCGAATAGCCTGCTTCTAAAATCATCAAAAACAAATACATCAAATTCCTTTTCATCCGTCTTAAATTTTTAATTCAAACTTATTTAACTCGCTGTCTAACCATAGGATTAGTGGCGACTTGACAGTATTTTGCTGTTATCAAAACTGCTGTCGTAGGGGCAGATTCACAAACTGAGCCTCCAGGAGAATTTGCAATAGTTTTTCTTCTATACTGGGTCGTAACACTTTGCACAGGCGGCTGATAGGTTACGCCCGTTTCTCCCGAAATTACGCTCCATGTCGTTCCATCAGTAGATTTTTCCCATTTATAAGTTATTGTACCTGTTCCCGTACCTGGTGTTAAAGATGTTATTCCGCTTGGTAAGATTCCATTACAAACCGTTTGATTTCCTGATATTGATCCAGATCCCGTTGCTAAAATAGTTACTTGAATTGCCGTTTTAGGGCTTTCGCAAGCACCATTTGCCTGACTTACATAATATGTAAACGTGCCCGCATGATTTGTCAGCGGAACTGGAGCTATAGTCGACGATGGCCCGTTTAAAGTTGTGTACCATAATAATGTATTTCCGGGGTCTGCAGTTGCTGTCAAAGCAGTTGCTGTTGCATTTTGGCAATATTCTACTGTTGCAACTGAAACTGCGGGAGCAGCTGGAACTGAATGAAGTGTTTCTGAAACTGTATTATTTAAAGTATTATCTGTTGGGGTTAAAATTTCTAAATTATCGCCTGTATAACAATTATCAGGATCGACGGTACATACCGCTGTATAAGCGACCGTTGCAGAATTTACATAAGATGTTGTTCCAACTGGAGGAGTAAGCGAATAACTTATTGGATAATCGATTTCATACTCGGTTCCAAAACCTGCTAAAGTCTGATCACTGTCATCTGTAGGATAACGGGCTACATAAGTATAGGTCGTCTGCCCTACCGCTGGCGAATCTGGGGTTACAAATCTAGACCATCTAGCTGTATTTCCTGCTCCGTTGTCGAAACCGCCAGGTGTTGCACTATCATCATACGTAAATCCTGCGTCAATAACTTTTGTAACCACAATTCTCTGTCCTGTAGTTCCAATTCTTCTGTAAACCGCAGGCGATGTCCCTATATTTGCCACTCTGAGCTTGAAATTGTGCGCACCTTCTACACAAAGGTTATCAGCTTGCTCTGTTAAAACCAAATCAACATCTTCTGCTAAAACCGGAACTGTTACCGAAGCTTTATTGTTTCCTAAATCTTCATCGGTTATTGTGGTCGATGACACTTCTGAAGAATTCGTTAAAACGTTTCCAACAGGAATTTGATCGTTTAGTAAATGTCCCGTAACAACAATTCTTCCAGTACTATTCGCAGCCAGATTTACTGTTCCTGTAAAGCTATTTATCGGAGATGATGTTGGCAAATTTGTTCCAGTCAAGAATCCGCTATGCGAAATATTAGTTATTACAAAAGTCGAAGGCGGTACAATATTTTCCTGACTATCGGTTAATTTATCAGTGAAATCAACATTGCTCAAGTCTGCATTGGTATCATTTACAACATCTATATAATAACTGATTTCATTTGCATTTCCTGTTGTTATCGCTCTTAAAAAATCTTTATCGGCCTGCTTGCTAATTCGCAGGTTTCCAGGCGTGGTAATAAACAAGTTTCTCACATCATGAAAATTGACTCCCGCTCCTGTAGAAGCCGCAAAACCTACGGAAAGTAATTCTGGAGGAACATCGGTTGTTGTGTAATCAATCAGCTGAACAAAATCACTATTCAGATCCGTTTTCCATCTAACAATAATCCGATAATACCCGTTAACATTGGTTGGAGACATTTCGATTTGAATTCTTCTATAAAAAACATTATCTTCTGGACGCGTAGCAACTACCGTATTGTAATCAATTTCATTTTCGGTAAACGAGCCTACATTGGTATTAATATCTACAATCTGATGGCCATTTAAAATGGTTACTCCAGTCAGAAAAACATTTGAATTATTAAAATTAGAATCGTCTGTAGGGCCTCGCAAAGAAACCGAATTAGGTCTATTACCTGGTCCACCAGCTCTTGGTCCAAAATTAGGATTTGCAAAGTTTCCTAAAGCATCAAAACCAATTCCGACATATCCGCCTCGTAAACCCAAAGGAGTTCCGTCGTCTGCATTTGGAGCATACCCTAAAGAACCGCCATAACCACCTAATCGGAATCCGTTTGCTTCAACATCTGCAGCATCAAAAAGAAATACACCAAGTCCGTCAGCTCCATTAAAAAAATCATTTACATTACGCCACATTTTGTATTCAAAATCCATAAGCACACCAAGAGTCGAAGGAAAAGATTTGGTTACATAAGCATAACCACCCTGTTGTGTAGTGCTTTTGGTAAGTCTTAACCATCCCGCTCCTATTGGATCATCTATTCCAGATGTCAAATATGCCGTTCCGTTTACACCGCCAACTCCTCCAATAGTAACATCGTGTGCGGTATTATTTTTAAAATCGTTTGTAAATGTAAATTGTGCGCTTACTGAATTACATATAAACAGAAGAAGACAACTGACCAAAACTGCCTTTTTCCTCAGATTTTTTAAAGTTTTAATTAAAGTTTCCATTGTCTTTGATTTTAATTATTTAACAACAAAAACAATATTCATGAAGGAAGTTGGAGTTCCATTTCCAATAATATCATAAGTCAGCACTCCATTTGCATCTATCGAAAGATTACTAAATACTGTTGGATCATAATATGTTATATAATAATACAAATCTGTTGCGGCAGGAAGAAACGGAATATCTGCTGGAGCTCCCACGCTTTTGACCGTTACAGCTTGAAATTGAGCCATATATTCTGTATATAAATTTTTAGTCAGTCCCGGTGAAATTACAGCTGTATCAAATATAATTGCCGGCATATAAAAAAACTTCGGCATAGCACTGCTGGCATTCTTAAGAACACCATTAACGTCTGTTACCACAATTTTATCGGTCTGAGCCGTACTTTGTTGCAGGCCGGCAATGGCCAAAGTATTGGTTGCATCAGTTGTGATTGTTGTTGGCTCTGTTAAAACACCGCCTAATTTTACCTCTATACCAGAACTTGTCAAACCATTCACACCGCTCACTTTTGGATCTGTCCATTCCAATTGTGCGGTTGGTATATTGCCATTTGTTGTTAAAACCTGTCCTGTACTTCCGTTGGTTTTTGGAAAAATATACTCTCCTAAAAAACCGCCGGACGTATCATTAAACTGATATCTTACTCCCTGATCATTTCTTACAGAAATTAAGGCTTGGCTTGACGTGGTTTGGCTGTTATGGGCTAACGATAATTGATTTGGAAAAACAAGTATTTCTGATTGTGAAACGCTATTAAAAGCAATCAAATCGGCGCCATTTCCCGACACCGACACCATTGCAGACTGTGATGCAGAAAAAGGCGCAGCTGCATTTGACGCAAACATAGCTGTAATTGGAGCACCTGTGTCTAAATTATTCACTTCTACTGCATGAAATAATCCGTCACTAGCATTAAAAACCGATTTAAAGTCACCATGAACATCCAATTGCTTGCTGAAAGTATTGCCTCCTATAGCAACCCGCCCAGTCTGGTAAATATTTTGAGTATTTAAAGTGGCTTTATCTCCCGTTGTTTCTACCAGCCACGGCTCAATTGCCAGCGCATTGCTGTCTACAAACAAAGCACCGTCTGTGCCCGCAGCCACAGCATTATTTACATCGGTAGAAATCAAATTCACATTGGCATTGTTACTATCTTCATTCGTATATGCCAAAGCACCAGCAGCGATAGATAAAGTGGTGTTTGTTTCATTAGAAGCGATAGCAGATTGATTCAAAAACGATCCTCCATCTGTGCCTGTTGTAAGTAGATTTCCTGCATTAGCGCTTGTGACTTTTACAACCGAACTTGCTCCATCTTCGTCGGTAAAAGTAATATCGCCTGAAGTTAGATTTTGAGTTTG
>NZ_JAVAMB010000029.1 GCF_030730925.1 Flavobacterium sp. DG2-3
CATCGTAACAAAATTTATTAAAGTTAAATTTTGTTACCGAATTATCTAACCTTTACAATTTCGACGAAGGAGAAATCACACGCGGCTTTCCGTAAAGTTTGTCACCAATCTTTGTAGAGTTTCTAGTGTGATTTCTCCCTCCGGTCGAAATGACAAGTAAACTTGGAATTTGAACCCGAGCGATAGCGAACAGGCGAAGCAATTTAAAATATTGGAATTTAATTTTTCGAAGCATCAACAATCACATTTGCCACTTTCTCTGGCTGAGAAATAAACACCACGTGACTACCTTTAATCTGCGTGATTTTGGTGTTAGAACGTTTGTACATCGCACGTTCGATATCAGGATTGATACTTTTATCTTCAGTCGCTACGATTCCGTAAGAAGGTTTAGTTCTCCAAGCCGCTTTAGTTATTTTTGTTAAAAACCCTTGTGCATGAAAAGCGCCTTGCGAAGCATACATAAAATCGGCTTGTTCTTTGCTCAAATCGCCCGCAAAACCAGCGTGGAATTTAGCTTTGTCATAATATGCAATTCCTTTTTCATCTGGAGCCAATACACCATTTTCTGGAGCTGGAGGAGCAGTTTGTAACCATTGAACAGAATTTTCTCCATTATCAGGCTGTAAAGCCGCTACGTAAACCAAAGCCGCTACTTTCGGGTGATTTCCAGCTTCTGTAATTACAGTTCCACCCCAAGAATGCCCCACCAAAATTGTTGGTCCGTCTTGTTTGTCTAAAGCTAAGTTTGTAGCATTCACATCATCCTCCAAAGAACTCAACGGATTCTGAACGATGGTTACATTATAGCCTTTTTTAGTCAAAACCTTGTATAAACCCTGCCATCCAGATCCATCTGCAAAAGCACCGTGAACCAATACGACATTTTTAATTTTAGGGTTAGTTTGTGCGTTTACGTTTGTGAATGCTATACTAAAAATTATTACTGCGAATGCTAAAAAGCTTTTAAATATTGTTTTCATTTTTATAAAATTTTAGATTGTTGATTTTGATTATTTGTTGGAATTCCGTTTCCCCACAGTTTTGTCATTCCGCGGAACGAGGAATCTTCGCAAGTAGCTCCGCAAAGATTGGTGATATTCTTTGAAGAATTTCTGGTTCATCCTTCGACTCCGCTCAGGAGGACAAAGCTTTGTACGAAATGAGTTATAGCGAAAATACTAAGCAAATCACACAAGTAATTCCGCAAAGTGATTTGGAATTTGGAATTTTAAAATTTGGAATTTATTTATAATAAAGTGATTGCTAAACTAATCTCAGTATTCAACAACTTAGAAATTGGACAAATTTCTTTTGCTTTTTGTGCAGTTTGCTGAAACTCTTCTGCAGAAATTCCAGGTACTTTTCCGGTAAGTTCTAACTGAATTAAAGTAATAGTTCCGTCTTCAAAAGTTACTTTAGCGGTAGTGTCTAAATCTTCTGGAACGAAACCAGCTTCAGATAATAAAAAGCTTAATTGCATTGTAAAACAGCCAGAATGCGCTGCTGCGATTAATTCCTCAGGATTGGTTCCAACACCTTGCTCAAAACGAGTTTTGAATGATAATTGCGCATTGTCTAAAGTTGTGCTTTGTGTACTAATGGTTCCTTTTCCTTCCATTCCTGTACCTTTCCAGTTTGCGTTTGCTCTTCTTGTAAATTTCATGATTTTTATTTTTAAATTATTTTTTAAGATGTTCAAATCGTTTCTTTGATTTTGATGAGACAAAGGTATAGGGAAGCTCTTTATTAATCAAATTAATAATTTTTAGTAGTTATAAAATTTGTTTATAATTATTAAATGAGATATGTGTAGGGTAGAAAGGTGGAGTAAAATAAATATGAAGAGCGGAAGTTTTAGCAAAAATGGCTTCCTATTTTAATAGTGAAGATTCTGGGTTTATTATTCTGGCAATTTTATTATAGATGGTGGTGATGAGTTTTCAGGGTAAAAATTTGATTTTATTGATATGAAAAAGAGTCTGCTTATTATGGCAGACTCTTTCCATTTTAGTTTCTTATTCTCAAGTTTATACTAGAATTATTAAAACTATTAATTTTATATGTTATTGTTTTTTTTACTCTTATTCGTGTTATTCTTTTTTATTCTTCTATTTACTAATTTTATCCATATTTCTCTTAATCTATTATTATCGATATTTTTAAGAAGTAGATTATCTGTAAAATTCAAGATTTTGTGTATAGATTGATTTTCTCGGATCATATTGTCTAATTTTGTAAAATCATCTTCACTTATTATATCGCAATAAGGAATAGATAAATTTTTAAATTCATTAGGAACTAATTCTAATACGCCACCACCATAAAATCTTCCTTCTAATTCTGCTAATACAAAAGTTAAGGTGTTATAAAATGAAAAAGCTAAGTTTTTAATATTGTATGGATCTTTAGTTTGTAATCTATAAAAAGAATCAGTAACCAATGCGTCTGCTGAATTAACAATTATTTTGGGAAATAAATGAGATCTTTTTACAAAAAGACCTTCAGAATACCATATGCTGGGGATATGATACCAATTTTCTCTTTTTGTCATTTTATATCTTTTATGAAGCTCTCCTGATAAATCATCTTTTTTTTCTTCTCCCTTTAAAATATATTTAATAGCAATTTTATTTAGTTTAGTCTTTGGGATATTTGGAAATTGAACTAAAGAGACTCGCTCATTTTTATCTAATAGATTTTTATAGTCATTTTTTGTAAAATCCAAGCTATTCGATAAAATAGATCCTTTAGGTAAAATAGGCTTAATTAAATCTTCAATTTCATTTAATTGATTATCTAAAACTTCTGAATTTCTTATGATAAAATAGTCATTAGCAGCTGAGACAATTCCAACTTGAGCTTTTTCGCAATATTCTTTTATAGGTTTAAATTGATTTTTTAAACCTTCAATAAAATTTAAATCCTCATCACTCAAAATATAATTTGTCCATTTGTCTAGTGAAAACCGATGAATATTACTATGGAGTTCCGTGAATCTAGGTTCATTTAAATCTTCTAAAGACTCTACTTGGTAAAAAGAAACACCATGGTCTAATTTATTTTCAATTCCCTTAATTCCTATTAATGCTACTACATCTTGTTGAATTCCTTCAAAAATGAGTTCATTAAAAGCAAAAATCTCTACTCGATCAAATTCATTTTGAATTAATTTTCGTAATTCTTTTGTATAATTGACATGCATAATTTCCGCTGGAATTACGAAACACATTATTCCGTCATTTTTTAAACTCATTATTGCAGATTCAACAAATGCAGTCCAAAGATTGTTTATTTTGCTTTTTGTTTTTATTTGTGAGTTGTATTTCAGCATTTTAAGATGAACAGCTTCACAATTTAAAATTTGATTTTCCTCCATGTTTTTTTTTCTTACATATGGAGGATTTCCGAATATTAGAGAATATTTAAGTTTGTTATTTAGAAAAAAATTTAAGTAATCATCATTGATGGCTTTTAATTTGGATGATTTAGGAATTAATGAAACAGTTTTGTTTAGTTCACTCTTATCTATATCACAAATTGTCAAATCAATTGAGTTATATTTATTTAAATTACTCTTGCTAAAGAAAGAGCTAATGAATTGACCATCGCCACAACTTGGTTCAAGAATTGATAAATTTTTACTATTTAAGTAATTATTTGAAATATGCGAAACTAAAAAATCTGATAGAATTTTAGGTGTATAGTATGAGCCCGATCTTTTTTTGTCTTTCATTTAAAAATTTTATTCAAAAATTCTTCTTCAATTATGTAAAGTGCTAGTAAACAGTCTTTAAGTTCTTGTGTCTCACCTTCACTTCTCATTATATTTCTGCACTCATCAATTGAATTTCTTATGTCTTCTAATAACCAAAATATAGTATGTTGAATATTAAATAAGGATAATTCTCTGTAAATCCATTTACCAATGTTTGAGGTCCAATTTATATCTCCATCTGTGTGTCTTATAAAATGTGTGTCATACTCTTCATTACAAGGATCAATAAAACCTTCTTCATTCACTATACTGATATTTTCATCATCAGAAATCCATTTGCCAGACTTAGATCTATTACAAGATTTACATGAATAAACTAAGTTTTTATATTCGTTTGTTTTAATTTCATTTAATACTCTTTGAGGAACAAAATGGTCAATTTCGAAATCATTATTTCTTCTTTTATCGAATGAACCGCAATATCCACAACGAAGTTTAAAATCTTCTTTTAGCTCAAGGAAATATTCTCGATAATCAGATTTGTTTGCAATATGAAGTCTTCGTGCAGGAGGTGTACGTCTAAAACTCATAATCTTTAAGCCTTTCTATATTTAGATAGAATTTCGTTTACTTTTTTATTTGCATCATGTAATTCATCGATATAGGCTTTTTGCTCTAAAACTTCATGAATATCAATTATTCTAGTATCGATGGACATTAAAAATTTTTTCGCAATGAATAATTGATTTTCTTCATCTATATTTAAAGGTTCCATTCTTTTTTTTTCTTTTAACTTTTGTAAGGTTTCATTAGCTTTACTTATATCTTCATTATAATTATCAATTAAGGCTTTTAACTTATGTCTGAAATTTCTGCTTCTGTCAGTGTCTGTTTTAATCGATTTGTCATTTATCATATACATAATCTCATTTTCAACTTCAGGAATAACCTTGTCTTCCTTTGCTGTATAAATTATTTTTGGAAAATGTGGTCTGATCTTATGTATTCTTTCAATTATTTCATTTCCTTCAAACTGAACTCCGATATCGGAAAGGTGGTAGTCAACAACAATGCAATGAATTTTAGATGCTAGAATTTCCTCAATTAAATTATCTAATGAAGTGTTTTGATTTACATCAAACATAACAACCTCAAACATATCTTCTTGTGTTATTAAATTCGCAAAATCAATTCTTTCTCCTTCCTTTTCGTCAATGTAACCAATTAAATATTTTGCCATTTTAATTTACTTTTTAAATGATATTTTTATCTTAAAACCTTGCTCAGAATTCATGATTTCTACAGTTCCTTTGTAATCATCAATTACATTTTTAACAATATACATTCCTAAACCCGTTCCAATATTATTTCCTTTTCTATCTTTTTTTGTTGTAACCATTGGTTGGAAAATTTCTTCTGGATGCGAAAAAACATCTGATAAGCCTATTCCATTATCACTATAGATGATTTCAATTTGTTCAGAAACATTAATCCAATCAATAATAATTTCTCTATTGTATTTTTCTCGTCTTAATTTAAATGCTTCTAAAGAATTTGTGAGTAAATTATTAAAAATTGAATCCATGTCTATTTCAAAGGCTTTAATAGAATTGTTAATGTTTTTGTCACCTTTCAATATTACATTAACATTTCTTTCTTTTAAAACGAAACTCCAGTTTTCTTTCCACTTTTCAAAATAACTTCCATAATTTAAAGTCTTACGTTTTCTCTTATCCATTTTTATTGCATTCAAAGAATAATCAAGCCATCCTTTCAAATTGTGATGATCCTCAGAAATATGTTTAATTAATGTAAATGGATTTTTATAATCTGGTAGCCCAATTATAATATCATTTGATATTAATGATTTCAAATGATTTTGTAAAAACTCTAATCTTGGAATTAAATTATTACTGATTGATTTTAACTCGTGATCAAATGAAGCTACAATTAAACCAAGGCTTGCTAAGCTTCTGGATAATCTTAATTCAATATCTTTTTCATTTTCTTCGTTGTTTACACGTTCATCCTCTTCCTGTGAAAATTCCTTTAACTTCTCTAAAATTAAATCTTTAGTCTCACTATCTGCTTTTGTTTCATTTGAATTATTGTCTCTAGCTTGAACAATTTGATTAGCAATTTCTAATGCTTTTCTTTGTAATTCTTCCTCTTTAATTATCTCTAATTTTCTTTTTCTTTCTAAGAAAAAGGGATTTAATATTCTGCTTCGATCATATTCAAATTCATTTATTATACCGATAATTATTTCTTTAAATGTTTCAAAACTCGTATTTTCAATCAATGAACTACGATCAGATTTATCTCGTAATTCGGGATTTGTTACTCTCGATATATTTATTATTCCAGCGATTTGTCTTGATCGAACCCTCCAATCGCCAATTCTTTGTCCTGCACTTGCTGGACTTGAAGCTTGTCTTTTTCCTAAATCTAACCAGTCATCTCCAGGTTCTCCGTATGGTCTTACTCTAAAATGATCTCTATATATTTTAACGCCACCAAAATTTTCAAAAGATTTTTTGATTGACTCATAATCTTTTTCTTGATAGGGATAACTGAGCTTATCGTCTTTGTTTGGTTTTGATAGTTTTGTAAAGTAAAAAGAAAACCTAAAACTACCGACATCCGCTAATTGTTTTTGACTGTCTTCAAGTCTCCACTTTAGAATTTTATTAATACTTTTCTTGTATTCAAATGTTTTTCGCTCTAGAGTTTTTAGGTTATAAGGAGCAGACTCATTATCTAGAATATTTGAAAAATTTTCATCATAAATTTTCAAGTCTAGTTCCTCTCTAGTTATTTTTATGGTTACATCTAAGTTTTTTGAATCGTAAAAAGAATCAATTTTATAATCAAAATCATTAAAGAAAGCTGTAGAAACATTTCCATACTCTTTACTATTTTGTAAATGAATCAAGTTTATACTAAAGACTCCCAATTCTATTGGAGGGATTAGTGATTCCAGGCTCTTATGTAATTTTTTTATTTCAATATTATCCCAAATATCTCTTGGGCTATTAATTTTTATTATTGTTCCTGATTGAAAATCCTTATTTTCTAATACTTCATTTAATGATTCATTTTTTAGATCAGTCTTTAAGACGTCAAGTAAATTTAAATCACTCATATTTGTTAAATCAGCCTGTACTTCTGATAAGAGTTTCGATTGATCTTCAAATTGACTCCAATCCATTTTCCATTCAAATCCAGAAGAACTTTTAATGTTTTTCGTCAAAATTGTCGAAAACTTACCTAATCTATCTAAGGCAAATCTACCAAGTCCTTTAGCTCCAGTTTTTATTCTCCCTTTATCAGATGTAAACTGTAATAATTTATTATCAGTACCAATTTTCATCCATTTTTCGGAAATAATACTCCTATCCATTCCTTCACCATTATCAATAATATATAAGGCATTTTTAGAATTAAAGAAATTGTTTAATTCTATTATGGAATTTTCGATTAAATCAGAATTATCGTGAAATTTATATGCATCTCCTTGTGGAATATAAAATTCAGAAATAATCCCATTTTCGGAATTGAATTGATTATATTCTTTTTGTGAGATGAGTTGTGGTACTTTGGGATATTTAAGATCAAAAACAATTATGGCATTTTTAGCGTCTGCATCATAACAGTTTTTAACTAATTCAATTATGGCACCGTCAGCTGATGCAAAATTTTCTTGACCAATAAGCCTAGCAGTTCTAGCGGTTACATCAAAACTTATTTTAGACATCCTTAATAATTTATTTAATTCTTCTTATTTGATCAATAGATTTTGTTTTTATAATGATTCGATAAAAACGAAACTTATTTAATCTTCTTAAATCTAAGTATACAATGATATGAATATATATCGAATTGTAATATATTTCTATATTTTTTTTAAGTTTAATTTTATAATGTTTCAAAAAAAGATTTAACATCATGTATAGAACTACTGTTGTTAAATGATGCAATTACATTTCCTTGAATAGTTCCATCTCTAGCTTCTATATTCAAATTATCATGATTATAAACAAAGCAAAGTTTCCTACTGTCAACTTCTAGCCATAGAACATTTTTCATTTCACCATCTCTTGACATAACTTTAATGTTATTAGTTGTTTTCCAAATGATGCCGCCGGCAATTGCAAGAGCAATTTCATTGACATTTTGAGCGTGATGATTTGCACGGTCTAATACACCAGCTAAATATTCTCGAAGTAACTCAATATTTTGTATTGTAGTTGCCATAGTTTTATTTTAAAATTGAAAATAAATTTATTTGAACAAATGTCAGAATTTAAAATCTTTGACTGATACGGAAAACCGTAAAGATTAAAATTTAGTTTCAGCAAGTCTAGCAATAATTAAAAACAAAATCACAAGTATTTACACGGTATTTTCAAAAAAGAAAACCCTCAATCTAAAAGAACAAGGGTTTTAATTTTTTCAAAAAAGAAACATTATTCTACATCCAAATATGGATTTAAAGTCTCAGCTAATTCATTGAGCCAATAGAAACTGTCTCTTAACTTCGTTTCTTGCCGAATGTTTTCTTGTTCGCTCATCACGTTTAGTGCGAGGTTGAAATTGACCTGTCTTAGAGCTTTCGCCATAGATTGCGGGTCTATTCTGTCGTTGAAGAAATTCATCAGCCTGATTTCGGCTTCTTTTGAGAGGGTTTTGGTACTCATAACTCTGTAATTTAGGAAATATAAAACCCATGTAGCTAAGGTGTCCTACGCTTACAGAAGCGTTACGGTTGTTTCCAATGCCGCCACCATACCACATGGGCAAGAAGTTTTTTAAGTATCATATGTCTGTAATTTAGGAATGGCAAATATATTAAATTTGATGGTTTTAATATTAGGAAAATTAATACGTTTTTGTGAAAATTTTTTTCCAAAAATCATTTTTTTGAAAACGAAACCCCTAGCCCTGATAGAAGTGGAAATCCTTTTGTGGTGGGGTTCACCACAAAAGATTGGAACGGATAGCAGGAAACAGCTCCTGAAAAATATTCTCACTTCAACTTCACTTTGCAAACTTTAGATGAGCATAAGAATGAAGATTTACGTACAATTTGGTTTCAAATTACAATCTGAAACAAAGTAACCGACTGAATGCTAGTTTTTTTTGCTCGGTGAATTTAATTTTATGGAAACAATTTTATAAGACGACCAGAAGAATAAATTTTTAATGAATAATCTAACTTTTAAATTTATGAGAAATGCTTTTCTACTAATTGCAGTTTGTCTGAGTACGATTTTGTTCTCCTGCAAGAAAGATAAAGATCAATTGAATACGGAAACAGAGAAGTCTGATAGTGCCGACACGGCATTGATTGCCGATAGAGGCTGGCCTCGCGAAGCTGAAAATAACGGTGCGAAACTGGTTTATTATCAGCCTCAGGTAGACGACTGGAAAGATTTTAAAGAACTTACGGCGCGTGTGGCTTTTTCGCTGACTCCAAAAGACGGGAAACAGGTTTTGGGCGTGGCTTCTGTAAAAGTGGAAACGTTGGTAGATAAGGACAATCGAACTGCTTTTATTAAAAATCTTCAGGTGACAGATGTGCGTTTTCCTGCTTTGGATAAAAAGAAGGTTCCTGAAATGGAAAAATTGTTTAAAGAAACGCTGCCTCAAAGTGGAGATCCTATTTCGGTAGATCGTATTCTGGCTGATATAAGTCATACGAAAAGTCCGGCGAAAGGAATTGCGGGTAAAAATGATCCGCCTGCTATTTTTTACAGCACTAATCCGTCGATTTTGCTTATCGTGCAGGGAGAACCGGTTTTGGTTCCTATTGATAAATCGGATATCCAATATGTGGTGAATACCAACTGGGATTTGTTTTTTGATAAAGCGGGAAAAGATTATTACTTATTGGTAGACAATATTTGGCTGACTTCGAAAAGTGTTGAAGGGAAATGGACGAAAACAACGAAACTGCCTGCTGGTTTTAGCAGTCTGCCTTCGGGACAGAATTTTGATGATGTGATTAAAATGATTCCGCCGCCTTCTTCTGGAGGAGCGCCAGAGGTTTTTTACAGCAATAAACCTGCGGAATTGATTGCGGTAAACGGAAATCCGAAGTTTGTGAAAATTGACGGAACTAAATTGATGTATATTGACAATACCGAAAATGATGTTTTTGCCAGTGAAGCCGATGGACTGTATTATGTATTATTATCGGGAAGATGGTTTAAATCTAAAGCTTTAACGGGACCATGGACGTACGCAAGCAATAGTCTGCCAGCTGATTTTGCTAAGATTCCGAAAGATTCTCCACGTGCGAATGTGTTGTCTTCTGTGCCAGGAACGCAGGAAGCAAATGATGCTGTGATGTTATCTCAGGTTCCGACAACTGCTATTTTGAAAAAATCGGATGCTGAAGCGAAAGTTAAAGTAACGTATGATGGTGGAACGCCTCAGTTTAAACCTATTGAAGGAACGAAAATGCAATATGCAAGCAATACGCAGGAGAAAATTATAAAAGTTGGGGATTTGTACTATTTATGTTTTCAAGCGGTTTGGTTTATGTCGACTAGTCCAAACGGACCTTGGAAAACAGCCGATTCTGTTCCGAAAGAAATTTATACGATTCCGCCAAGTTCGCCAGTATATAATGTGACGTATGTAACGCAAACGACAACAGATACAACGGTTGAAAGTAGTTCGACGGCTGGATATTTAGGCGCTTTTATTATTGGTGCTACGTTTGGCGCGATATTGACTTATGGTACAGGATGGTATTATCCGCCTTATATGTATTACGGCGGACTGTATCCAATTTATCGTCCGTGGCCTTATGCGTATGGCGGAGGGGCAGTTTACAATCCGTGGACGGGTGGTTATGCGGCCGGAAGACGCGTTTATGGCCCTTACGGTGCTGCTGGAACTTCGGCTTGGTATAATCCGGCAACAGGAAGATACGGTCGTTCTGCAAGTGTTCAGGGCTGGTACGGTGGTCGTACGGCAGCAAGCACTTATAATCCGTGGACTGGAAATTATGCTAGAACTAATCAAGGGCATAATGCGTATGCGCAATGGGGACATTCTGCTGCGACAAATGGCAATCAATGGGCGCAGACTGGACATATTACGACTCGACGCGGAACGGCAGTTGGCTATAAAACTTCGGGAGGACAAGAAGGCGTGATTACGCATCACCGTGGCGGAGGAACTACTATTCATACCAATAATAATCTATATGCAGGTCACGATGGTCACGTGTATAAAAGAGATGCTAATGGAAACTGGAGCCATTATAATAATGGAAACGGTGGCTGGACACAGGCAGGAACTTTAGGTTCATCCAAAAAAGCGGGTGAAGGAATTCAAAATAGAGCCAATCAAGGACTAGGAGCAAATGGTGCTGGAGAGCGTATTCAGCGTGATAAACCGAATCAAGGACTTGGAGCAAATGGAGCAGGAGAAAGAATTCAGCCGAGAGCAAATCAAAATTTAGGAGGCGAAACCAGAATAGGCGACGGAGCACAACGAGGTAATTTAGGAGGTGAAACTAGAATGGGTGACGGAATCCAGAGAGATAATTTCCCTAAAGCAGATCAAACACTTGGGCATCCTGATAAACCGCTTGGAGAAGCTGGACGCCCTGACGTGACAAACGACCTCGATCGTTCTGCTTTTTCAAGAGACCGCGGAGAAATGCAAACGCGTAACTTTCAAAACATCCAAAGAGGTGGCGGCGGAGGCGGCTTTGGCGGAGGCGGTTTTAGAGGCGGCGGAGGCTTTAGAGGTAGAAGATAAAAGAGTAAAGGGTCAATTATAATTCAGAAAAATCAGGAATGGTAGCAATACTAAACCTGATTTTTTTTATGCGTTTTTTTAACCGCAAAGAGCGCAAAGGTTTACGCAAAGCACGCTAAGTTTTTTTAATCTCGCAAAGTCGCGAAGTCGCAAAGTTATTTTAGAAAAGCATGTTTCACGCAGATTTAAAAAGATTGCAGCAGATGCGCGCAGATTATTTATAAAAATCCTTTTAGATCTGCCAAAATCTTTGTGAAAAAAAACTTTGCGCCTTTGTGCCTTTGCGAGCAATTTCCATCAGTTTTATCCACAAAGCTTTGCGTTCTTTGCGGTTAAATCATCTAGCATTTCACATCTCACATTTCACAACTTAAACATTGTCCGTTTCCCCCTGAAATTTGTCCGTTTGAACTATTTTCTCATTTCGTAAGAAGCATTACCGATATACTTTTGACTCAGAAATTAACTGATAACAAATAATTTAAAATCAAAAGTTATGGAAACGAAAAAACAAAAAACATGGGTTGTAATCGCAATTATTATTTTAGGAATCATAGCCTTTTTAGTTCCGAATCAGATTACGGCACAAACAGGAGTAAAACGCACGGATTTGCAAAAACACGATCTAAGTATTCCGGGACGTGAAACCATTCAAGCTAGAATTGATTTTGATGCACATTCCGCATTTGGAAAACACTTTCACCCAGGAGAAGAAGTGATTTATGTTCTGGAAGGTTCTTTAGAATATCAAATTGAAGGCGAAAAACCGGTAACACTAAAAGCAGGAGAAGTGCTTTTTATCCCGGCAGGGGTAGTGCATTCCGCTAAAAATAATACCAATGCCAAAGCAGCCGAACTGGCGACATATATTGTAGAAAAAGGAAAACCGACTTTGACTTTGGTGAAGTAAGATTTCAAGTTGAATGCGTATGATTTTTTAACGCAAAGAACGCTAAGAAATTTTATCTAAAGTGGTTTTATGTAAACGTAAAAAAGTTCGCAAAGCTTTGCATAATAAAATGCTTTTTTAATCTCGCAAAGTCGCAAAGACGCCAAGTTTTAAGACAAAGCTTTGTGAACTTAAGCAAACTTAGTTTGAGCTCAAAAAAACTCAGCGCCCTCTGCGAATCCTTTGCGCCCTTTGCGTTAAAATAGTAGTAATAAAAAACATAAGACTTTTTTAATCTCGCAAAGTCGCGAAGCCGCAAAGTTTAAGACAAAGCTTTGTGAACTTAAAGCAAACTTAGTTTGAGCTCAAAAAAACTTAGCGCCCTCTTCGGATCCTTTGCGCCCTTTGCGTTAAAATAGTAGTAATAAAAAACATAAGACTTTTTTAATCTCGCAAAGACGCGAAATCGCAAAGTTTTGAAGACAAAGCTTTGTGAACTCAAAGAAACTAAGTTTCATCTTAAAAACTTTGCGTTTTCTGCGAAAAATCCTTTGCGCCCTTTGCGTTAAAAAAAAAGCAGCAGTAAAAACTTAGAGCCTTAGTGTCTTCGTGGCAAAAACACATACTGTCCATTTCAACCCCAACTTTGTCCACTTCACCTTTTTTCTCCTTTCAAAACAAGCAATGTCGAGATACCTTTGACGAAGAAATTAACTGATAATCAAATAATAAAAAACAAATAATTATGAAAACGATATTAAAAATCACAAACAGCATTTTAGCAAAAACATTCTTAATCGCTATCCTTTTTATGGGAGCAACTTTAGCTCAAGCACAAACTTCAACTCAAAAAACAATCGAAGTTAGCAGTTCACTAGGAACTTTAAAACAAATCAACGCTGGACTTTTAAATGTTGGTTATACCGAAGCAGGTCCAGCAAACGGAACTCCAGTAATATTACTTCACGGTTGGCCTTACGATATTCACAGCTATAATGAAGTTGTTCCGATTCTGGTTGCAAAAGGATACCACGTCTTTACACCTTATTTAAGAGGTTTTGGGACTACAACCTTCCTTTCAAAAGAAACCTTCAGAAACGGTCAGCAAGCAGCTTTAGCAAGTGATATTATAGCTTTTATGGATGCGTTGAAAATTGATAAAGCCGTAATTGGCGGTTTCGATTGGGGAGCAAGAACAGCGGTTGTCGTATCGGCACTTTGGCCAGAACGTGTAAAAGGTTTGGTTTCGGTAAGCGGTTATTTGGTAGTGAATTTAGAAGCAAATTTAAAACCGCTTCCTCCAACTGCTGAATTAGGATGGTGGTACCAATATTATTTCGCAACCGAAAGAGGAAAACAAGGGTACACTCAAAACACTTACGATTTCAATAAACTAATATGGAAAATCGCTTCTCCACTATGGAATTTCGACAAAGCAACTTACGATCAGACAGCGCAATCATTTGACAATCCAGATCATGTAGCTATTGTGATTCACAATTACAGATGGAGACAATCTCTAGAAGTTGGTGAATCTAAATACGATGCTTTAGAAAAACGTTTGTCAGCAAAACCAGAGATTAAAGTTCCAACCATTACAATAGGAAGTGATTTTGACGGCGCTTTCGCGGATGGAAAAGCGTACGCAAACAAATTCACAGGAAAATACGAACACAGAATTTTGAAAGGAATCGGACACAACGTTCCGCAAGAAGATCCAAAGGTGTTTGCACAAGCAATAATTGATGTTACTCAATTGAGATAATTAGATAATTAGTCAATTAGAAAATTCAATATCAATAAAATTTAAACACATAGAGACATAGCTTTTAGGTTGCTGAAAAAAGGCATTTCATTTTGTCTAAATGCACATAGCTATGTGTGAGAAACTAGTTTCTTTTAGCACTCTTTTTTATTCATTTCAAAAAAAATCTATGTCTCTATGTGTTAAAACATCAATTCAAAAATCAATAACATTTTATAATAATCTAAAATCAACAATCTAAAATCTAAAATTTAAAATCATGAACACAAAAGTTTTATACACAGGAAAAATACACACAACAGGCGGTAGAGAAGGAGCTTCTCAAAGTTCAGACGAACAATTGAATATCAAATTAAGCGCACCGGGATCTGGACGTCCGGGTACAAATCCAGAACAGTTATTTGCAGCAGGATGGTCGGCTTGCTTTATCGGAGCTTTAGGAATTGCGGCAGCAAAACAAGGAGTTAAACTTCCTGCTGATACTGCGGTAGATGCCGAAGTCGATTTATGTGTAACGGAAGGAGAATATTCGCTTCAAGCGAGATTAAATATCAGCCTTCCAGGAATAGATACTGAGACTGCAGAAGCTTTGGCGGCTCAAGCACATCAAACTTGTCCGTATTCTAAGGCTACAAGAGGAAATATTTTTGTAGAAATTAATATTCTTTAATTAGTCGTTAACCTGCAAGGTTTTCAAAACCTTGTAGGTTTTTATAATTTTTTAGAATGTTCAAATCATACCTACAAGGTTTTGAAAACCTTGCAGGAAAACAATAACTAAGGAAATGAAAGAAATTAAAAAAATAACAGCTTTATTAGTGCTGTTTCTTTTAACAGGAAACAGTATTTTCAGTCAAAACGCAGATAAAAAAGGTTTTGCCCTTTTAGAATTATATACATCAGAAGGTTGTTCAAGTTGTCCGCCGGCAGACGAATTGTTAGGCAAAATCCAGAATGAATATCATGATAAAAATGTTTATGTATTAGCGTATCATGTAGATTATTGGGACAAGCAAGGCTGGAAAGATATTTTTAGCAATGCCAACTATACGCAGAGACAATACGATTACGCTCAATTTTTGGGAAAAGAACCAATTTACACACCGCAAGTTATCATTAACGGAAAAGCTGATTATATTGGTTCTCAGGAAACAAGCCTTAGAAACGGAATTAAATCGGCACTTTCTAAACCTGCCGTAGCTGATTTGTCTTTAGACGGAAAACAGCAAAATGATAAATTAACGTTGAATTACAGCATTAATGGCGCTTTAAAAAACAGTCGTTTATTGGTTGCAGTCGTTCAGAAATCGGCTAAAAGCAATGTAAAAAGAGGAGAGAATGCACATCGCGTTTTATCGCATTTTCAAATCGTACAGCGTTTGCAGTCTATTGATTTGAAAACTTCAAAAGGAAGTACAACAATTGCTTTGCCGAAAAATTACAATACAGAAGATTTTGAAGTGGTTGGCTTTGTTCAGGATAGTCGAACTGGAGCTATTTTGGGTGTAAATCGAGTGTAGTTTTTGTTTCACGCAGATTTAGCAGATTGAAGCAGATATCGCAGATTTTTAAACACATAGAAACATAGATTGCTTTGCGTATGAAGGCGTTTCACTTGCATAAATACACATAGCTGTTGTCATCTGCTTTGTCAAAGTTTCAAACTTTGACAAAGCTTAGGCGTTCTATCATTTAGATGAAGAGAATCGTTTCAATAATCCGAGCCAACTATGTGTTAAAAACTAGTTTTTTTCTCCCTTCTCGTTTAGAATAGAATAAAAAACTCTATGTTTCTATGTGTTTAAAAAAAACAATAATCTGCACTATCTGCATAAATCTTTTTTAAATCTGCGTGAAAAACCCTTTCAAAATAAACCTATCTTTGGCAGACTAAGATCAAAAACAACCTTAAATTATGGAAAAAGTTAAACGCTTTCAGGTTTCTCAAAAAGTCATTTGGGGAAGTTCTATTGCGCTGGCGGTTATGGCTTCGATACCCAAATTATTTGATGCCGATTCTACGCTTCATGATCTTATCATAAATTCTTCGATTACACTACTGTTTTCCCTTTTTATATGGTATTACAATATTTACAGTTTACCCAAATTTTCATCGCATAAAGCTAATAAAAGCCTGTTTAACTGGAAACTTTTGCTGAGTGTCGTAATGGGAATTCTGCTGATGGTTATTCTGGTAATTGCACATCAGGAACTTTTTCAGGTGTCAAAAATGGACGCACCGATTATGTTCGAACTTCGCGGGGTTTTGATTAACCTTATTGTGTATATGTTTTTGCATTTGCTTTTTCAAAACTACCAGACACAGCAAATGGGAGTAGAATTGGAGCGCACAAAAGCAGTAAATCTGGGCGCTCAATACGAATTATTAAAACAGCAGGTTAATCCGCATTTTTTATTTAATAGTTTGAATACACTGAAATCGATGGTCGATATTCAAGATCCGCAGAGTTCAGATTTTATTTTGAAATTGTCTGATTTTTACCGCTTTACTTTAGAAAGCCGTAAAATGGATTTGATTCCGCTTAGTGAAGAACTTCAGATTTTGGATTCGTATGTTTATCTGCTAAAAGCGCGTTTCGAAGACGGATTTGTTTTAGAAAAAGAAATTGATCCGAAACAATACGAATCTGCTATTCCGCCTTTTTCGCTGCAGTTATTAATTGAAAATTGTATCAAACACAATGTGGTTTCTTTAGATAAACCTTTGATAATAAAACTTTATACGGAAAATGAATTTTTAGTAGTTGAAAATAAAATTCAGCTGAAAAGAGGTGCGGTTTCTACAGGCGTTGGTTTGGATAATATTAATCAGCGTTTTATGCATCTCATTCACAAAGAAATCATAATTGATAAAGACGAAACCACTTTTAAAGTAAAAATACCACTCCTTTATGAATATCATAATAATTGAAGATGAAGTAAAAACGGCCAAAGCGCTTGGCCAGCTTATTCTGAGCATCAGACCCGATGTTCAGATTTTGTCGTATATACAAAGCATTGATGGAGCGGTTGATTATCTTTTGGAAAACGATCAACCCGACTTGATTTTTATGGATATTCAGCTGGCAGATGGCCAGTGTTTTGAGATTTTTAAGAATGTTGAGGTTGTGTCTCCAGTCATTTTTTGTACCGCTTTTGACGATTATGCAATCGAAGCTTTTAAGTCAAACGGAATTGATTATGTTCTAAAGCCTTTTTCAAGAGATAGTATTTCCCAAGCTTTAAAAAAAGCAGGAGAACTGAAAAATTTCTTTCAGCGAAATAAAAAAGCAATGCCAGATTTCGAATATTTGCTTACGCGAAATGGGGAAAATAAAGGGAAAAGCAGTTTTTTGGTTTTCAAAAACAATAAATATCAGACGGTTTTAACGGAGAATATCGCGTTTTTCTTTATCAAAAATGAAACGCCTACGATTATGACTTTAGATAAAAACGAATATCCGTTAACGCAGTCACTAGACGAAATTCATAAGCTTTTGTCGCCAATTCAGTTCTTTAGAATCAACAGACAGTATTTGGTTAATTTTTCAGCAATTAGAGAAGCAGAACATTATTTTTCGCGTAAAATAATCGTGAAATTAAGTGTTCCAACAGAAGAAAAAATATTAGTTGGAAAAGAAAAAGCAACAGCATTTTTAAGCTGGTTAGAAAACCGATAAATCCAATTAATTTATCGTTTTCTATAAATTAATTGGATACTTTTTTAGAGCCATAAATCGACTCCAGGAAACATAAAACAACTCAAAAAGAAAAGAGCTGATAATATAAAACAGATAATAAGAATGATTTTTTTCATTGGGAAAGAATTAAATTGAAATAAAAAAAGAGAGTTTTTAGTCTCTATAGTAAGCTTCGGAGAAGCGAAATATTTATAACAAAAAATAAACGTTTATAATATAAAGCTCCGGAGGAGTGACATCTTTTTTACAATCTGTAATATATGCCGCTCCGCTGGAGCTTTTTTTGTAAAATGATTTAGCCTTCCTTAAAAGTTTTCGGAAGATGGAGCATAAGTCGCTGTATATAATTTTCTATACATTGCATACGTTACACTTACCATTACAAAAGCGATTATCGCATCTGTTGCTGCGCCAAAACCTAAAACGGCAATTTTTGAAAAGAAAGCAAAGATGATATCGAAAAAGATTCCTGCGAAAACCCATTCTTTCAATCGCAATAATTTGTTCGGAATTAAAAGTGTAATGACACCAGCTAATTTAAAAACGCCCAAGATGTAAATAAAATGTGCTGGATAACCCAATTGCTGTGTAATTCCCCAAACGATTGGATTGCTTGTTAATTCGAAAAAACCACTTGCGCCAAACCATAATGAAGTTAATACTGCGCCTGTCCAATAGATAATTTTTGTTGTTTTTGAGTTCATGATTTTGATATTTAAAGTTATTTAACGGTACAAATGTGCGTTGAATGCCTTAAAAACGAAATCGAAATTTTGGTGAAACGGACAAACTTGGAGGCGAACTGGACATCTGATTGGCTTGTTTTTTTTTACCGCAATGTTTTTTTTAACGCAAAGTTCGCGAAGGTCTTTTTTTGATATACTTTGAGTGTATTTTAAGTTCGCAAAGCTTTGTGGTTAATTTTTAACGCAGAGTACGCGGAGGATTTTCGCAAAGTTCGCTAAGGTTTTTTTTTATATACTATGAGTGTATTTTAAGTTCGCAAAGCTTTGTGCAAAGCTGGCTGAAATGCTCGCAAAGTCGCGAAGGCGCGAAGTTTGTTTCACGCAGATTTAAAAAGATTTCAGCAGATGCGCACAGATTATTTATAAAAATCCTTTTAGATCTGCTCAGATCTTTTTATCCCGATAGCTATCGGGAGCACGAAATATATTAGCTTAAAAAAACTTTGCGACTTCGCGACTTTGCGCGATTAAAAACTCAGCGCACTTTGGTCAAAAAATAACCACAAAGCTTTGCGAGCTTAAAATAGGTTCAAAGTATATAAAAAAACCTTAGCGAACTTTGCGGTAAAATAAGCAACGTAGGCTACAGCCCAGCAATTAAAGCCTGCATTAGTTCATCAGCTTTATGGTGTTGTAAAGTGCTTGTATTTTGTCCTGACCAGAAACTAATCATATCGGTTCTGCCTTGAGCTAGAGCGGCGACTTTTAAAGGTGCTATTAATTTCGTCTGAAGCGGAAAAGGCAATACTTCCGTTTCAAAAGGAACAGCATCAGATATTTTATTGGAGATCATTCGGCCCATTCTTCCTGTTAGTGATTTAGAAACCGTTGTTGGAACATTCGGATGATCAAAAAGCATTTTTTTGTGAACGGGAGTTGCGCCAGATTCGTCGGTAACCATAAAAGCAGTTCCCAATTGTACAGCGTCGGCACCGAGAGCCATGGCGGCGGCAATTCCTTTTGAGTCAATAATTCCGCCTGCAGCTATAATGGGCGTTTTGGTTTTGGCTTTTAATTGCTGAACCAATGTAAATAATCCGGTGAAAGAATCTTGAGCAGGTTTTAAAAACGAAGGTCTGTGTCCGCCCGCTTCAAATCCGGCTGCGATAATCGCATCAACTTGAGCATCTTCAAGAGCGAGTGCTTCTTCGAGAGTTGTGGCAGCGCCAATTGTTTTGATTCCTAGTTTTCGACTTTCTTGCAGAATTTCTTTTGACGGAATTCCGAAAATAAAACTGAAAACAGCCGGTTTCAATTCAAATAAAACTTCAACCTGTTTTTCAAATTTCGAAGGAATATCCGAAGATAAATCAGGAAGCGGAATCCCTAATTCGTCAAAATAAGGTTTAAAAAGCTGTTTTATTTTGTCCAGTTTCTCAGCAGGATAATTTACAAGACTTTTATCGACATCATTCACCCATAAATTGATATTATAAGGTTTAGAAGTTGCCAATTTAATTTCTTTTCCTGCTTCGCGAATTTCATCAGGAGTTAGCGTATATGCGCCGTAACTGCCCAATCCGCCTGCATTGCTTACAGCGGCCAAAAGAGCGGCAGTCGAAAAACCACCGCCCATCGGACCTTGTAATATTGGATACTCAATACCTAGTAATTGCGTTATTTTGGTTGAATTCCACATCGTGTTTTATTTTACGTTTGTTAGTAATTTATTCACAATAATCCACTTGCCATCAACTACGACAAGACTTAACTGATCGTAATAATTGTATTCAAAGATCGGAACCTGAACTTTCGCGACAGCGGTATTATTGATAATTTCTAAAGATAGGATTTTCATCTTAAAATCTTCGCCCAATTCCTTTGGACTTTTACGATTTTTTACGCCTTCTAAATATTGTTCTACCGTTTTAAAATACGGCTGACCGTTAATATCTCCCGAAACAATTGCTTGCGGATGAAAAGCGCTTTGTAGCGTAGTAACGTCACCATTGTAAATTCCGTTAAAATAATTCATTAAAACAGCCGTAATCAAAGCTGCATTTGTGCCAAAACTTTCCATAATTTCTTGATTTAAAATTGATGTTTAATTGATTGTCAGGCTGAGCGGAGTCGAAGATTTACGTTTCATAAATGGCTTCGACTCCGCTCAGCCTGACAATATGTTTGAAAGGAATTAAATGCTGTGTCCAGCAACGTGACCGCCATCTAAATTAATGATTTCGCCAGTTACAAAATTGCTTTCGGCCAGATAAAGTGCCAATTGAGCGACATCGCTGGTTTCTCCAATACGTTTTAGCAAATGCAGTCCCGCTAAACTATCGGCATTGTCAACTCCCGTTTTTGCCTGCAGCGGACTTCTGATAATTCCAGGAGCAATAGCATTGACGCGAATATTGTTTTTTCCGAATTCAGCTGCGAGCTGTCTTGTAAAGGCATGAATACCGCCTTTACTTGAAATAGGTGCAGTAGCTGGAAATCCGTCGATGGCGTGATCGACCAAAACGGTTCCTATATTAATGATCGATCCGTCGCCTTGCTTAAGCATTTGTTTTACTGCTGCCTGACTGGTAAAAAAAGTTCCCTTTAAATTAATGTTTAAAAAACGATCCAAGTCTTTTTCTTCGACATCTAAAAAAGATTGTGGCTGAAAAATTCCGGCATTGTTGATTAAAACATCAACGCTTCCAAAACGGTCTAAAGCAGTTTGAACCAGTTTTTTTCCAGTTTCTATTAAACTTACGTCGCCATGAACCATTGCTAATTGGTTTGAATGACCTAATTCGTTAAATGTATTTTCAAGATTCTGAAGGTTTGCCGAGTTGATTACGACATTAAATCCTTTTTCTAAAAATAATTGTGCTATCGATTTACCGATGCCTGTAGAAGCACCGGTTACTATAATTGTTTTCATTTTTTTTCTGATTTAAAAATTTATTTCTTGTGAGCAGTAATTCCTTTTTCGCGTAGTACCGAAACCTGTTCGCCTGCAAATCCCCAATCGTCCAATTCGATTTCCTGAATTACGATATGTGTAAGGCTGGGATCTTTGTCTAAGACATCTGTAATAAGTTGTGTGATGCCTGAAATTAACTGCTGTTTTTGTTCTCTTGTAACGCCTTCACGAGTTACTTCAATTTTTACGTATGGCATGATTTCTAATTAATTATGAATTATTAATTATGAGTTATGAATTATTTTAGACTTGCTGTAATGTCTACGTCCAATTCAAATTCATTGTAGATTAAAGTATCTCCCAAATTGGTGAAGAAATTTCCAGAACGGAATTTCATATCATATTTGGTGCGGTCAATAATGATTTTGCCAGAAGCTTTCAGATTATTGTCGTTTCTTTTTACTTCCAAATTAAAACCAATCGGATGAGTAATCGCTTTAATCGTTAGTTTTCCTTCAACAAAATAATCTGAAGAAGATTGTTTAGAAACCGCTGTAATGTCTAAAAAAGCTGTTTTGAATTTTTCTGTAGAAAAGAAATCATCAGAAGCTAAATGTCCTGCAAATTGTTGGTTTGTCGCAGGATCTGTAACGTCAAGAATTACGATAGAAGTAGTGTCGATAACGACGTTTCCGCCAGAAAGTTCCCCATTAGAAAAAGTAAAATTACCTTCTTCGATATTGATGGTTCCATTGTGTTGTCCAGTAACTTTTTTACCAATCCAGTTTACTTGACTTTGAGTGTTCGAAATTTTAAAATTTTGAGTTTCCATTATTTGTGTTTTTAAATTGTTATTAATTTATAGTACAAAGTAATGGCGGTATTCAAAATTGATTACGTGATGTAGATCACATTCGTCAATGCGGTTTAGAAGCGTTGTACAATCGGCTTAAAGTTTCTCTGGAAACACCCAAATAAGCGGCTATTAAATGTTTTGGAACCATATTATATAAAGCAGGATAAAGCGCTAGAAGTTCTTCGTATCTCGTTTTGGTATCATTATTCATAAAAGAAAGCAATCTTTTCTGAGAAGCGACATAACCGCGATTGGTTCTCCATCTAAAAAAATGTTCTACTTCGTGAATTTCGCTACAGATTTTTTCTCGGTCCGCATTAGAAAGAGAAAGAATTTCAACATCAGAAACACAATCGACATTGATTGTCGCTTTGGTTTTATTGTAAAGTGCCGCATAATCAGACGCCCACCAAGTTGGCATGGCAAATTGCAGAATGTACATTTTTACTTCATCATTGACATAAAAAGATTTTAAACAGCCCGAAACCACAAAGTATTCTTTCTCTACATCTTGGCCTTCGCTAATAACAGTTTGCCCTTTTTGGAAAGTTTCGGTTTTAAAATGCGAAAAAAAATAGTCGAATTGTTCATCTGTTAAAGAGACAATTTTGGCAACATGTTCTTTTAATAATGTTTTGGAATCCATTAGTGAAGTTTTACTAAGAGTAAAAGTACTAAATATTAAAACGGTCAGAAAAGATTATTTTGGATCGTTTTTTAAAGTAAGAAACAAAAAAAGAAAGCTAGTTTTTTCAGGAATGAAATTTTACGGTTGAGTCGTAAAAAATGATTATTCGGTTATATAAAAAAAGCTTGAAGCCTTTATTTAAAGAATTTTGCACAAAGCTTAATTACTATTTTATGAATTCACCCCTTACTATAATCGCCGCGACTAACTTTTCTGCCATTGCCACTAATGCTGTTGCTTATGCTGCTGGACTTGCAAAAGCTACAGGTGCAAAATTGGTTTTATTTAATTCATTTTCGTTGAGTGTACACAGCGCCAACTCCCATATTACTGCAGATGCAATGCAGAAACAAATTGATAGAGCAATTTCCAGACTGGAAGATTTAGCCAAAGAAACATCCAATTCATTTCAAATTGAAACTTCGGCAATCTGTACCTATTCTTTTTTAGAAGACGAACTTCCGAGAATTATTAAGGAAACCAACGCAGATGTTGTGGTTATGGGAATGGCTGAACGTTCTTTCGAACAGGAATTATTAGGAAATTCGACTACATCGGCCATAAAGAATCTTCAGATTCCAGTTTTGGCAGTTCCAGAAAATGCTCGTTTTATAAATATTAAAAAGGTGCTGTATGCTTGCGATAGCTTAAGTTTTTCGGCTATTAAGAAATTCAGTTGGATTAAAAATGCATTAGGAGATTTTGGTGCAGAAATTGAATTTTTTAGCGTAGACGAAAAATTGGATGATTTGAAGGAAGAACAGCACAGAATTTTAATGAATTCGAATATCGAAAAAGAATTTGAAGATGTAAAATATCTATATAAAACCGTAAGATCGAATGCCGTAATTAACGAAATTAAGAAAGAAATTAAGAATTACGAGGCTGATTTGCTGATTATGGTGCCTCAAAAGTATGGTTTTTGGGATTCTTTAGTCCACAGAAGCAAAACTAGGATTCTGGCAGCCGGACTTGATATTCCGTTATTGTCGTTTCCGAATTATTAAAGATTAATTTGATTTAAAAATAATGATATAAAAATTACAAGGTTTTTTTGAAGAAATTTTATCAAAATAAATTTTAACAGATTTTTTTTGATTTTAGGGATTCTATAATTTTTGGAGCTTGTTGGCCAATATCGAAATTATATTTTAACATTTGAGGCAGTTTTGTTAATTATTCTTAATTACCTGCTCGATTAAGATTTTTTTAAATTAATTTTGTGGCACTCTAAAAACGTAATGCAAATAGGTTTTTTATCAGTATGGCAACAGCTATAAATGGGAATTATCTACAAACTGAAACAGCATTGTATGATTTTAAAAATAAGATAAATTAAAGATTGTATACCAAGCAATGCCGAGAAAACACTTGGTGTAGATTTTTAATTTATTTTAATTGGATTTTGTATAGTGTTTTTAGTTTGTTCCGTTTTTCTAAAAACAATATTTCTCAGAAAAGTTATTGCCAATAGATTTAATCGGCTTTTTGGGATAATGATTATTTGGAATGTCAAAAAGAAGAAAAAAGTAGTAAGCATTGGTTTTAAGGGTACAAAGCTTAAAAAAACAAAAACAAATGGGCGCAGTAATTACAGCTATAGGTGGTTTCGTACCATCATCAATCTTGACCAACAAAAAGATTTCAGAAACGGTTGATACATCGGAGGAATGGATCATCAAGAGAACTGGAATTAGAGAACGAAGAATCGCAGATGACGATACGGCAACATCTGATCTTGCCGCTGCTGCGATTGAAAATCTTATCGAAAATTATAATGTAGATCGTGGCGAAATCGAAGCTTTGCTTGTAGCAACAGCAACTCCAGATCACATTTTAGCACCAACAGCAAGTATTGTCTGCGATAAAAGCGGACTTACAAATGCTTTTGGAATTGACATGAATGCAGCTTGCAGCGGATTTTTATATGCGCTGGAAATAGGTGCAAACATGATCGAAAGCGGACGCTATAAAAAATTAATCATCGTTGGAGCCGATAAAATGAGCTCTATCGTAGATTATGAAGACCGAAATACTTGTATTCTTTTCGGAGATGGAGCAGGAGCGGTTTTGTTAGAAAAAACAGAATCGGATTACGGTTTAATGAAAACGATTCTGAAAACAGACGGAAGCGGTGTTTCTTCTCTAGCTGTGCCAGCGGGAGGTTCTAGAAACCCAACGTCTATGCAGAGTCTTTTGCACAGAACACATTATTTAAAACAAGACGGGGCGTTTGTATTTAAAAGAGCCGTTGCAGCAATGAGCCAGGTTTCGCAAGATGCTTTGGTGAAAAATGATATAGAAGCAAGCGAAATTGACTGGGTTGTGCCACATCAGGCTAACTTAAGAATTATTAACGCTGTAGGCGAAAGTTTAAATATTGATTCTGAAAAAGTTAAAGTAAATATTGACCGTTACGGAAATACAACTTCTGCAACTGTTCCGTTATGTTTATGGGACTTTGCAGCTGATTTCAAAGAAGGTCAGAATGTATTGATTACAACTTTTGGTGCAGGATTTTCTTGGGGTGCAACATGCTTGAAATGGGGCGTGATGCGTGAGAAAAAAACAGTTGAAAAAAATGTGGTAAAAGCTGAAGCAGAAAATGTTTTGGTAGCACATTAATTTTCAAAAAATAAAAAAAGTGAATGGGGTTATTCAACCAAAATAAAAAATCGGGCAAGAATTTTTTCTATAAATATTACAGGGTTATAGTAATTCCGGCCGTTTTTTTGGTTTATCTCTCTTCGTATTATTGGCTAAACCCGTATAGAAGTTTTGATGAAAAAGGGTTGCTCGATATCGATCAGACCTTTGATATTTTTATCATTTTAGTGTATTGCGCCATTTTAACAGAGCTTACACTTTTTATAGGCAGAAAACTTAATTATTATATTAGTTGGGAACAAAATCCGGCATTTAGAGCGATAGCACAGTTTATCTGTTTAATTGCCGGAAACAGTCTCTTAAACCTTATTTTTTCTAGCATCTGGGATTATCTGTATCCTTGTACAGCACTAGAAGAAAACGATTTGGTTACCATTTGGCAGTCTAAAATTATGGCTGCAATTATTTCGCTTTTAATGAGCGCCATTCATACTGGAATATTTTTATTAAACAGATGGCGAATTAATGCAGAAGAAACAGCAGAATTAAAAATAAAAGCTTCGGAACTTCAGGAAGCGGTGACACGATCAAAATTAGAATCTTTAAAAATGCAGTTAGATCCGCATTTTGTGTTCAATAATTTCAGTACGCTCACAGAATTGATTTACGAAGACCAAAAAGAAGCGGCTTCATTTCTGGAAAATATAACGAGAGTATATCGTTATATGATTTCGAATTCTAATAAAGATACAATTACAGTAAAAGAAGAAATAGAATTCTTGAACGCGTATTTTTATTTATTGAAAAAAAGATTGGGCGATAAAATCGATTTGAAAATTGAGATCGATTCTCCTTCTTTAGCGCTTCATTTACCGCCATTAACGTTGCAGTTATTGGTAGAAAATGCAGTAAAGCACAATATGGCAACTTTAGCCAATCCGCTTACGATTTCTGTTTTTTCAGATTCTGGAGATATTATCGTTCGAAATAACTTGCAGCGAACAGCAGGAAAAAGTCTGGTTTCTACCGGAATTGGAAATAAAAATATTGAATTCCGTTATAAAATTTTATCTGAAAGAATGCCGATTTTTAACGAATCAAACGGCTATTATGAAGTGCGTCTGCCATTAATTTAAGAGTTATGAAAATTTTAATTGTAGAAGATGAAAGTATTAACGCCAGCCGATTAAAAAGACTGCTTGAAGAGCTGGAATCCGATTGTGAAATCGTCGCGATTATTGATACGGTTGTAGATACAGTCGCTTGGCTGAACTCAAATCCGTGTCCTGATTTAATTACAATGGATATCCGTTTAGCCGACGGACTGAGTTTTGCTATTTTTGATGAAATAAATATCACTTGCCCCGTAATTTTTACTACCGCTTACGACGAATATGCCATTCGCGCTTTTAAGGTAAACAGCATCGATTATTTGATGAAACCCATCGAAAAAACCGAATTGGAATTTGCCTTATCAAAATTCAAATCTCTAAATAAAAACGAAACCAGCGTTACCAATATTACTGGCATTCTTAAGGAACTTATTCAAAAACCAGTATTCAGAATGCGCTTTTTAGTAACGTATCGTGACGGCTATAAAAGTGTAGACGTTTCAGATATAGACTTCATCTATTCTGAATTTAAAACCAGTAATTTATTTCTGAAATCGGGTGTAATTATCTCGATTCCGCAAACCATGGAAGAACTGGAACAAGAACTCGATCCAAATATCTTTTTCCGTGCCAATCGCCAGTTTTTCATTCGTGCAGAAAGCATCAAATCGATTGCGAACTACTTCAACGCAAAACTAAAAATCCAACTAAAACTCGATCCCGAACGCGAGGTAATCATCAGCAGAGAAAAGACGCCTTTTTTCAAGCAGTGGATGGATCGCTAGCTAGAGAAGCTGCTAAGGTTCTGAGGTGCTAAGGGGCTAAGTTTTTTTTCTGCCACGAATTCACGAATTTTATTTTGCACGCGAAGTTTTTTTGCCACAAATTTCACAAATTTTCGCTAATTTTTTCCTGTATTTACTCTCATTTTTGTCATTTCGACGGAGGAGAAATCTCCACAAGTAGCTCCGCAATCTATAGCCAATCTTTGTATATTTTTTTCTGCCACGAATTTCACTAATTGCACTAATTTTTTATACTGTGGATGTATTTCTCGAATTTTTTTGAAAATCATTTGCCACTCCCGATAGCTATCGGGATAAAGGATTAAAAAGGATTTTATTATGATCTCATTTTTTGTCATCCTGAGCGGAGTCGAAGGACACGCAAGCAGCTCCACAATGCATTTCGCCAATCTTTGTAGAGTTTCGAGCGTGTCCTTCGACTCCGCTCAGGAAGACAAACGTTGTGTTTACTATTCTAAGTGATAAAAAATCGAGAAATTATTCGTCATCAATTTTAACGCAAAGCATTAATTAGCGAAAATTCGTGAATTGCTTCGCCTGTCACTATCGTTCGAGTCGTGGCGAAAAAAACTTCGCGACTTTGCGAGATTTAATCAGCAATCTAAAAATTAATGTAATTCGAGAAATTATTCGTCATCAATTTAACTCAAAGTATTAATTAGCGAAAATTCGTGAATTCGTGGCGAAAAAACTTCGCGACTTAGCGCCTTCGTGGCAAAAACAAAAAGAAAACCTTCGTGCCTTAGCGCCTTCGTGGCATAACAAATTCCTTTCGTTTCGGTGCCAAAAAATGTCGTTTGGGTAACTTTCTTCCCTAAAAAAGTCCTTTTCTGCTGTTATTTTGCGCCCAAATTTGAGGTAATTCATTTAAAAATGAAAAGTAAAATGACAAAACAATTTTTTAGAAATAATAAAGCAATTGGCAGAATTGCAATTTTATTGATCACAATTTCTCTTTCTTCATGCGGAAAAAGTGGAGAAGGACAAATGGCCCCTCCAAAGCCAGAAGTAGACTTCTTGCAGACGAGTTCTGTAACGGGAGAAGTAGAAAAAAAATATCCAGGAACAGTAGAAGGTACCGTAAATGTTGATATAAAAGCGCAAGTTTCAGGTTATCTGGAAGCAATTTATGTAAAAGAAGGAGATTATGTTACCAAAGGACAATCTCTTTTTAAAATTAAAGGCGACGTTTACGCCGAACAAGTAAACAACAGCCGTGCAGCTTATAAAAGCGCTTTGGCGAATCAGGCAAATGCTAAATTAGAAGTAGAGAAAATCAAACCTTTGGTGGAAGGAAAAGTATTTTCAGACATGCAGTTAAAAACCGCACAAGCCAATTACGAAGCAGCAACTGCACAAGTAGCACAGGCTAAGGCCGCTTTGGGATCATCTCAGATTAATGCCGATTTCTCTTTGATTAAAGCTCCTGTAAGCGGCTATATTAGCCGTATTCCAAATCGTGTTGGGAATTTAGTGACCCCAGCAGATACAGTTCCGCTAACTGTTTTATCTGAAATCAATAACGTATTTGTTTATTTTTCTTTGACAGAAGCAGACTATCTAGCTTTTTCTAAAGATGCCAAAAACAATCAGACCGTAAGTTTAATTATGGCCGATGATAGCGAGTACGAACACAAAGGAAAACTAGAAGTGGCGAGTGGAAACATTGATCGCGCGACAGGAACAATTGCATTAAAAGCCATTTTCCCAAATCCGAAAAAGCAATTGCGTGCGGGAGGTTCTGCAAGAATTGTGCTGAACAAAAGTTTATCGTCTGTAATTACCGTTCCGATGGCAAGCGTTAAAGATATTCAGGATAAATTCTTTGTTTTTATTTTAAAGGACGGCAACAAAGTAGCTATGGTTCCAATCGAAATCGCGGGTAGTGCAGGAGTAGATTATTTTGTAAAATCGGGATTAAAACCAGGCGATAAAGTAGCGCTAAATTCTATCGATGTGCTATTTGACGGAATGGAAGTCATTCCAAAATCCGCTGCTAAAAGCGCAAGCAGTAAATAATTTTTCATTTAATAAAATAACATTTCCATGTTAAAGAAAATAATAGACAGGCCAGTATTGGCCACAGTTATCTCTATTGTACTGGTGATACTGGGGATTATAGGTCTTACCCGATTATCTGTAACGCGATTCCCAGATATTTCGCCGCCAACGGTTATGGTGAGCGGTTCGTATCCTGGAGGAAACAGTGAAACCGTAATTCGTTCGGTAGTAACGCCTTTAGAAGAGCAGATTAACGGAGTAGAGAACATGCAGTACATCAAATCGACTGCAAGTAATGACGGAACATTTTCGATCAACGTCATTTTTAAACAAGGAGTAGATCCCGATCAGGCTGCGGTAAACGTTCAGAATAGAGTGCAGCAAGCGACTCCAAAACTGCCTCAAGAAGTAATCCGTATGGGATTAACGACTTCGAAACAGCAAAACAGTATGATTGTTATTTTCAACTTATACACAGATGATAATAGCAAATACGATGAGTTGTTCTTGCAGAATTACGCGAATATCAACTTAGTGCCTCAAATGAAACGTGTTCCTGGTGTTGGACAGGTTCAGATTTTCGGGCAGAAAGATTATTCGATGCGTATTTGGTTAGATCCGCGAAAAATGGCCAATGCAGGCCTAGTACCTTCAGATGTAACTCAGGCCATTGCGGAGCAGAGTTTAGAATCGGCTCCAGGGAAACTGGGAGAAGAATCTACTGCCGCTTTAGAATATGTAATTCGATACAAAGGAAAAAAGAACAAACCAGAGCAATATGAAAATATTGTCGTTAAAAACGTAGGTAGCAATGTTTTAAGATTGAAAGACGTTGCACGAGTAGAATTTGGTTCTATTTCGTACAGTGGAGATAACAAATCGAATAGTAAAAATGCCGTTACAATGGCGATTTTACAAACTTCGGGTTCTAACGCCAACGACATCGAAATCGGAATCAATAAAGAAGTAGAACGATTGTCTAAATCTTTTCCTCCAGGTATAAAATACGTAAACGTAATGAGTACCAAAGAAAGACTAGACGAAGCGACTGGACAGGTAAAATCGACTTTGCTTGAAGCTTTTATTCTGGTATTTATCGTAGTATTTATTTTCCTTCAAGACATTCGCTCGACGATTATTCCCGCTATTGCGGTTCCAGTAGCGATTGTAGGAACGTTTTTCTTCCTTTTGGTTTTCGGTTTTACGATTAATATTCTAACGCTTTTTGCTTTGGTATTAGCGATCGGAATTGTCGTCGATGATGCGATTGTCGTTGTCGAAGCCGTTCACAGTAAAATGGAAGAAGATTCAGAAATTTCAGCAAAAGACGCTACACACGGCGCGATGGCAGAAATCACAGGAGCGGTAATTTCGATTACTTTGGTCATGTCTGCGGTATTTATTCCAATCGGATTCATGACAGGATCTTCTGGAATTTTCTATAAACAATTTGCTTATACATTGGCAATTGCGATTATCATTTCGGCTGTAAATGCCTTGACGCTTACGCCTGCATTATGTGCGCTTTTGCTAAAGAATCATGGAGAAAAACATGGCGATCATGAACATAAGACCAGTTTTAAAGAGCGTTTCTTCGTAGGTTTTAATTCAAGTTTCGACAATTTAACAGGAAGATATATTAAAGGCGTTCGTTTCTTAATTGGAAGAAAATGGATTGCTGCCGGCTTAGTTGCAGGAATTACAGCAATTGCAGTTTACATGATGATGTCGACACCAAAAAGTTTCGTGCCTCTAGAAGATGACGGTTTCATGGTGTACAGTTTGTCTATGCCACCAGGAACAGCTCTTGATCGAACTACTGCCGTTATTTCGAAATTAGAAAAAGAATTGGCTCCAATAGAAGCGATCGATGTGAATACGAGTATTACAGGATTCAACATCTTGAGTAACAGTGCGAGTCCAGCTTACGGATTAGGTTTTATAAAACTGAAACCGAAGAAAGACAGGGGAGCTGTAAAGGATATTGAAGAAATTATGAACATCGTAAACGGTAAACTGGCTAAAATTAAAGAAGGTCAGATTATGGTTTTCAGAATGCCTCCAGTTGAAGGTTTTGGGGTAACGAGTGGTGCCGAAATTGTATTGCAAGACAGAATGGCGAGAAGTCCAGAAACGCTAAAAGCAATGTCTGATAAAGTAATTGGTCAGATTATGCAGCAGCCTGGAGTGCAATATGCTTATACGACTTTTAGAGCTGATTATCCACAATTGGAATTGGAAGTTGATGAAGACAAAGCGCGCCAAATGGGTGTAAACATCAAAGAACTTTTAGGAAATATTCAGACGTATTTTGCAGGAGACCAATCGGCTGACTTTTCAAGATTTGGTAAGTTTTACCGCGTAAACGTAAAAGCGGATGGAATTTTTAGAATGGATGAAGATGCATTTAACGAGATTTTCGTGAGAAATGCCGATATGCAGATGGTTCCAGTAAAATCAATCGTAAAATTCCACAAAGTTTACGGTCCAGAATCAGTGAATCGTTACAACCTTTATAATTCGGTAAGTATTACAGCGATGGCGAAGCCGGGTTACAGTAACGGTCAGATTATGGATAATCTGGAGCAAGTTTTAGATAAACTTCCGTCTGATTACAGTTACGAATGGACTGGTTTAAGTTTAGAAGAAAAAGCAGGAGGAAGCCAAACCGTTGCCATTTTCGGATTGTGTTTATTGTTTGTATTCTTCTTATTGGCAGCACAATACGAAAGTTATTTACTGCCACTTGCGGTATTGCTTTCAATCCCGACAGGTATTTTGGGAGCTTTTGCAGGAATCAAGGCAGTAGGTTTAGACAACAATATTTACGTTCAGGTCGGATTAATCATGCTGGTCGGACTTCTAGCTAAAAATGCCATTTTGATTGTCGAATTTGCTTTGCAGAGACGTCTTGCTGGATTAACGATAATCGAAGCGGCAATTGAAGGTTCAAGATCAAGGTTACGACCAATTATCATGACTTCGCTTGCATTTATTGTAGGTATGATTCCGTTAATGTTTGCCTCTGGAGGAACTGCCGTTGGAAACCGATCTATCAGTGTGAGTGCCGCAGTAGGAATGTTTAGCGGCGTTATTCTAGGAATTTTTGTGATTCCGTTGCTTTTCATTGTATTCCAATATTTACAAGAAAAAGTATCCAGAAAAAAGATCGCAACTCAAGTTCAAACGATAAAAGAATAAGAATGAAAAGTATATATAAAATCGGAATGGTTTTACTTACGGGCGTGATTATGACATCGTGCGTAGTAGGGAAAAAATATTCTCGTGAAGATTTAAATGCTCCAGAAAAATACCGCGAAGAAGTCGCGGTTACTGGAGACACGGTTTTGCTTCCGTGGAAAAACTATTACAAAGATCCTTTGCTGGTTGCTTTGATAGAAAAAGCTTTAGTCAAAAACAATGAAGTGATCATTGCCATGAAAAGCATGGAACAGCTCGATCTCAGCTATAAACAAGCCAAATTATCGTTATTACCCACACTAGATTTCGATGCTGGAGCGAGCCGTTCTTATCCGTCAAAAAATTCCCTAAACGGATCTCTGAGCCAGCAGTTTATTGGTAAAGATTATATGGATGATTACAGTGCCAATCTTCGACTTTCTTGGGAAGTGGATATTTGGGGAAAAGCAACCATGCAGAAAAGAGATGCTAAAGCAACTTATTTTGCTCAAAAAGAGAATCTTTCAGCCTTAAAAACCCGAATTATTGTGCAAGTGGCGCAAGCCTATTACAATCTTTTAGGTTTAGATGAACAGCTGAAAATAGCTGAGAAAAACATCGAATTGAGCACGAATACTTTGAGTATGATGCAATTGCAATACAATTCGGGGTCAATTAGTTCTTTGGCTGTAAACCAGACCGAAGCGCAGAAAAAAACGGCTGAATTGCTAGTGCCTTTAGCGAAAGCGAATATTGCGGTTCAAGAAAATGCTTTGCAGATTTTATGCGGAGAATATCCAGATAAGATTGAAAGAGCAGGAAATATTGATGCTGCAGAAGTTGCTGTTGTTTTCCCATCTGGAATTCCAGTTTCACTTTTAAGCCGAAGACCAGATGTAAAAGCAAGCGAATATGCGGTTATGTCAGCTGCTGCTAAAACGGGATTGGCAAAAGCAACCATGTATCCGACTTTAAGTTTGAGTCCGTCAATTGGGGTTAACTCTTTTGAATTTGATAATTGGTTCGATTTTCCAGGTTCTTTGACTAAAACTATTGCAGCCAATTTAGCGCAGCCGATTTTTAGAAAAAAAGCGTTGCGAACTGCTTATGAAGTTGCTGTTTTAGAACAGGAAAAAGCGGCTGTACAATTTAAACAGTCTTTTATAGTAGCAGTTGGAGAAGTAAACGATGCCATGTCTCGATTAAAATATGCTGACGAACGTATCATTTTAGCAAAAGATAAAGCAGCATCGTTAGACAAAGCCACTTCAGACGCTGGTTTGCTTTACAAAAGCGGAATGGCCAATTATCTGGAAGTAATTGCGGCTCAGAACAGTTCGCTGCAAAACGAATTGGATCTGGTAACCATAAAACTCGAAAAACTGAATGCAGCAATTAACCTGTACCGTGCTTTAGGAGGCGGAGTAGAGTAGTTCTTTATTTTTTTTACAATTCACCGTTTCTGTAAGCAATTATGGAGATGGTGAATTTTCTTTTGAATTGAATTTACTGATTTATGGACAAAATTATTTTTACCCGATCAGAACTTTATACCTTGGTTTGGAAATTTCCAATTCCGCAGATTGCCAAACATTACGAAGTTTCCAGTATGGGAATCAAAAATGCTTGCGAAAAAATGAATATTCCGCTTCCTAAAAGCCGACATTGGATTGCTCCAGCTTATAAAAGAAAAAGTATTCCTAGACTTCCTTCAGATTTTAAAGGGAATCCTGAAACTGCCATTTTGAAAAAGACTTACGAAATGCAGCTTCGAGTTCCAGCTCAATCTACACCTTTATTAGATTTGGCACAAAAAATAAAAAACGATACTAACGCGCCTTTAGTTGTTAGCGAAAAGCTTGAAAATCCGTGTGCAATTATTGCGGCAACACAGAAATATTGGGAAAGCAAAATTTCTAATGCAAATATGGAAGAAGACAAATTTCAGATTTTGGATTTAAATGTTTCTAAAGAAAACGTAGATCGTGCTTTGCGGTTTATGAATGTTTTTATTCAGCTAATTGAATATCGCGGACATGAATTCAAAAAAGATATTGACGGTTTGGAAACAGTTGTTTGTAAAAACGGAATCGAAATTAAAGTTGATTTGAGAGAAGCGCAGAAACGGCTAACTAAAAACGGTTTAAGAGAAACTACAGGCTATATTTTTACAGGCGATTTTATTTTTAGAATTTCAAGAGGTTCCAATAAAAAAGAATGGCGCGACGGCAAGATTACATTAGAAAATAATCTCGCCTTAATCATGGCGAAAATAGAATTAATGGCAGCAGAAGATTAATTCGTGAATGAAATTATTAATAGAAGCCGTAGTAGGAGAATCCACAAAAGGAGCACAAATTATAAATTATAATTTGGGGTTCATTATAAAGAATCCGAAGGATTCAATGTCTATAGCGTATAATTTGAAGTTTGCTATAAAGAATCCGGAGGATTCAAATATTTATAGCACATAATTCTTGCCGCATATATGTGACCCCGAAGGGGTCATACCCACGCTCTAGAATGAAATTCTATAAACATTTGAATCCTTCGGATTCCTATCGAAAGTCTTTTTTAAAGGTCAACTGAAAACTTACGCCATTTTCGTTTGTAATAGACAAATCTCCTTCCAGCGTATTGCTTAAACCATTTATAAGCGTCATTCCGAACGACTCGCTATTTTGCAATGATTCAATATCCTGTATTCCAATTCCATTATCAGAAATATGAAGCCTGTAAAAGTCTTCTGAAATCTCCGTTAACGTTAGACTAATTCTGCAGTTTTTGGTATCTTTAAAAGCGTATTTTATCGAATTGGTTATAACCTCATTAATAATTAATCCTATAGCAATTGCCTGAGAAATATCTAATTCTATCGGGTCAATTTTAACTTCGAAATGAATATATTCTGCATTAAAAGACTCTTTTAAATATTCAACCAATTCATTGCAGTATTCCGGCATATCGATCATCGAAACATTGTCTTCACGATACAACCTCTGATGAATCAATGACATCGCATAAATTCTATTCTGGCTGTTTTTTATAGTCGAAATAGCCAAATCATCTTTTAAATAAGACGACTGTGAATTAAGCAGACTAATTACAGTTTGAAGATTGTTTTTTACGCGATGATGAATTTCTTTCAAAAGCCATTCTTTTTCTTCTACCAAGCGTTCCAATTTAATATTCTTCAGCTTGATTTCCTTTTCTTTTACTTGCAAACGGCTCGTATTGCGCTGTTTTATTTTAGCTCTATTGTATAATAAAATAATGATAATCAGCAGTAAAAATAAACTGCTGACAGAAATCGTATTAAGAAGTCTAGACGATTGCAACTGACTTTTCTGAAGATTCGTCTGCTGTTTTAAAGATTTAATGTTTTGTATTTTGGCCGACGTTTCAAACTTAAATTTTAAATTTTCATAATCCCGATGCTTGGCAATATCATCAATCGAATCTTGAATTCGGTTGTAATTTTTCATGTGATCGATCGCGGAAAGATAATTTCCGTTGATCGAATCGATTTTAAATAAAGAAAGCTCCAATAGCTGCGGATTAAATCCTTCTGTTTTTGGTGTCGTAATAGAGAGAATTCGATCTGTAATCTCTTTTGCTTTCTGTGGCTTATTGATTTTAAGGTAAAATAAAGCCATGATCGAAGAACAAGTTGCTACATCTTTGACAGCTTCTTTGTTTTTCAATTTCTTGGCATAAAAATCGAGTTTTTCATAACTAGCTTCAGCTTCTTTCAGTCTTCCTAATTCTTCATAACAACGCCCTTTAAGCTGGTATAAAATCATGTTGTCAAGGTCATTTTTCGGCGGATATTTTTTGGAATTTGTTTCTAGATATTTTAAAGCTTCGCCATATTTCGAATTGTCCATAAACGATCGTAAAGCTCCAAAAAAGCTTTTGTACCATGTTCCCGCGTTCAATTCGCGCTGATTGTACTCAATTCCTTTCTGATAAAATTTAAGAGCATCTTCATAGTAGCCCGTGCTAGTGTAAATGTTGCCCAAACGTATATAAAAACTGTCTGCAAAAGCGTAGTCTTTTGTTTTTTCCATTGAGCTAACGCTTTTCAAAGCATAATACAAGGAATTTCGTAAATTGTTATTCAACAATTCGATATACGAAATAGTAGTCTCCGTATATTGCGTATGTAGAAAACCTATTTTTTTCTGAAGATTAAGACTTGTAAAAAGTTCTTGTTTGGCCAATTCCATTTTTCCAGTCCAAAAATGCACTGGAATTATTTTCATTAAGGTTTCAATTTCCTTTTCTTTATTTCCAATATTTTTATAAATCTCTCGAGCTTCGGCTAAAACAACTGCTTTTTCAGGATTATCATCTGGTATGTAAGTGCCTTGATTATCAATAGCTTCGGCTAATGATTTATCATTTTTCGTTTTTCTTGCTACGTTGACCAGATGCGTAAAAATCTTGTTGCTTAGTTGTGTGTTTCCTGCTTGATAATAGTATTTGGCAAGAAGAAATTGAGATTGGAAAATCCATTTTTGAATATGGGTTTTTTCAGCCAGTTTTTGCGCCTTATGAATATACAAAAGCGCATTTTTCAAATCATTTTTTTTAGCGCCAGTTTTAAAAAGATAAAAACTCCCAATCTGCAATGCCAGCTTGATCTGGTTAATGCTACTAAGTCTTGGCAGAAGCATTTCTGCACCGCGAACATAATTGTTGGTGATTAAATTATTTCCAGGAAAATCAGATCCGTCATTAAAACCTTCATCATTGGCAAGCGTGTAGGGCAAATTATGCGATTTGCAAGCCAAAATCATAGCGCTGTCAATATCTATAGAACCTTGATTAACGTTACGGAGATAAATCGCAACATTATGAAGCATCAATCTATCTTTCTGAAGCTTAAGTTTATCGGTTTTGTTTTGGCAAAAAGAGGGTGTGGTAAAGAAAGTTAGTAAAAGTAAGAAAATTACTTTTTTCATGTTTAGGAGTGTTTGGAAACGTAAAACTAAGCGTTTTAAAAGTGTTTAGAAAACATTTTTAGCCATATTTTTTGCTTGAAAAAAGAATTTATGTGTTGAAACAATATCAAAAAAAGCTATCTAAAATCTAGACAGCTTTTTTAAAATGTGATGTATTCGCGATAAGTGAATTTCAGTTTTTTATTGCTCTGAAATTTCTTTTAATTTGTCCATAGCTTTTGGATACGTACTGTTGAAATAATCCAAATATTCCTCAATAGTATCCATTTCGACAGTTACGGTTGTGATACCGTTATTTTCCTCAAAAGTATAATTTTCATGTCCGCCGGCCCATTTTTCAACTTGTTCGCCTGTGGTTACCTCGGTATCTCCATCCAAAAAACCGTAATGGCGAATGGAAACAAAATCAGCAGGTTTATTTTCCTCAATTTCCGAAACCATTCCGGCTTTTTTACCGTTTTCATCTGTTCCAACAAAACGGATTTTACTTCCTTTTTCCCAACTGCCTTCAAAAGTAGAAGTAGGATTAAAAGTTTTGACCCAATATTCATAAGTGGCTTTGTCCTTTAAGCCGAGCATCGTTTCGTATACCTTTTGAGCAGATGCATTTATTTCTTTTTTAAATTGTAATTTTTGCATGGCTTCTTTGTTTTTTTATAATCTTAAAGGTATGTATTATTTTGATTATAATGCCGAAACATTTTGATAATGATGTTGATAGGGTGTTGATAGCGCGGATTTGCAATCCGTGCCCGCAACAGTAAGACACAATACAAATTATCAAATACAAACTCATTACTAAATATTTAGTTTTTGTATTTACAGGAAATAGACAATCTTTACGGGAACGGATTGCAAATCCTCGCTATTGGGTTTTGTCTGTTGCTAATTTTAAAGGCTCCAAAAATGTGCTTTCGAATTCATCGCCAAACACTATATCAAATTTAAAATTTTGAGTTAATTCCACGAGTTCATTTTTAGTTCGTTTATCAAAGTAATAAGTCAATCCAAAATGGTTTATCAATTGTATGTGATTTTCAAAATCATCAGTTGAAATGATTTGGTAAGGAAATTTGTCTAATAATGTCTTGTCGATATTTTCAAGATCAAATATTTCTAAAACGAAATTATTTAGCATTTGCATTATCCTAGGATTGATATTTATAAACCAATTTTCTAAAGTTAGAACTATTGGGATGAATCTTTGAGTAGCTTCGTAGGATATGTGTGGATATAGACCATTTTTGAAGTCAATGTATGTTTTGTAAACTTGGACAACAAATTTGGCCATATGTCTGATATCATTTACAAGACTAACTTGAATATCAGCTTCCGTTTTGGAAGCCATTGTCATCCTTTTAGACTTACATTCAAAGAAAACAATCGTATTGTTGTCTGCTAGAATCCAATCTGTTGTTTTTTTTCCTTTTCCATATTGTGCTTCTGGTAAAATGTAAATATCAGTTCGTGTTACTGCTTTTGACAAAACTTCACCAATGTATTTCTCAAAAGCGTTGCCGAATGCATTTTGAAAATTCTTTTCATTTACTATTGAATAGTATAAACCCGATGTGAATTGCCAAAAAATCAAAAGAGGTATAGGACACAAAAATGTTTCTTCAAATATTAAAATTGGTTTTGCACGCAAAGGGTTGTATGTGTATAATAAATTTTCATTTATTTTTTGATTTTCAAGTAGTTGTTTTTGTGCTTCTTCGTAAGACATTGAGAAGTGATTAAAAAACTTTTGGATCATCTCAGTAGAGATCACATCGACATGCGATAAATATGGATATTTTGTTCTGAAATTCTTTCCTGTAACAACAAATAATGCAAATCCTATTAGGAAAATTTGGAATACGGTCAAATCAAATTTTTCTTCAACTAACTTTTTGACTTTTATATCTGAGTATATTTTAAAATATCGAAAAATGATATTGTTATTATGTCCAAGTTGCCAAAGAAATTGGTTATGGGCCATTCTATTAAATTCGAATAGAAAATCTTCAGTTTTTTCTGAGACTGTCATTTTAGAAATTTCTTCTTTTAATTTGAATCTTAGGTAGTTCACGACTTTAGCAAGTTCACTTTTTTGCCTTAAGGATGTTTTTGTATTTAAATTAGACCCATGTATAATTACTTCTTTTATCAAAAACTCAATTTCTTGCTCGGGCATTCCAAAATGTCTACGACTATTTATATCGGCATTAAATTGATATCCAGCTGGAATATCAATATTTTCAGGTAATGGATTTCCGAATGAAAAATTTCTAGAAAATGCCCAGAATACATACAGGGAATCGAAAGTATTCACTCGCCTCAATTTATTTCTAAATGGAGTATATAAATCGTATATTCTAAAGTTTTTCATTTTTAGAAATGTTTTTTCTCAATCGATTTGTTAAGAGATGGTAACTTGTATACATGCATAGCTGACGATATCAAATTTATTATACCCAAATGTAAAATATTTTCCTATAAAAAATCAAAACCTTTTTAATTCTCCAAACAAAAAAAGCCGCCCCATTCAGGACAGCTTTTTCAAAAAATAGTTGTGTTGTTCGGGATAACCCCAGTTTAGTAAGCAATTAATTAATTTTAACCAAATGTTTTTCAATAGCTTCTCTTTGAGATTCGTATTGTGCTGGAAGTTTTAAGTTTAGACCTAATTCTTCTAAGCTTTCGTCTACAGTAAATCCAGGATTATCGGTTGCAATTTCGAATAAAACTCCTCCTGGTTCTCTGAAATATAGAGAGTGGAAATATTGTCTGTCAATTTGTGGAGTAATCTGTAATCCGTATTCTTCAATTTTTTCTCTGAATTTCATTAAAACTTCATCATTCGGTACACGGAAAGCCACGTGGTGAACAGTTCCGTTAGCGTTTAAACCGCGCTTTTCTTCAGGTAATTCTACCAAGTCAACAATTGCAGCATTTTCTACAGCATCTGTTGCATAACGGTAACGGTTTACATCCTGATCGATCAATTTATAACCAAATATTTCAGTTAAGATTGCAGCCGTTGGTTTGATGTCGTTTAAAGTCAAAGTAATGTTGTGGAAACCTTTTGTAGCCACATCTGCTTTTACCTCGTCAGTTTCCCAAGCTTTTCTGTTATCGTCTGTTTTAGATTCGATTAACTCCAATTTCAATCCGTCTGGGTCTAAGAAAGTCAAATATTTTTCACCAAACTTTTCAGCTGGTTTATTGTAAATTACATTATACTGTTCAAAACGTTTTTGCCAGAAATCTAAGCTTCCTTTTGGAACAGAATATCCAATTTCTGTTGCCATTCCAGAACCTTTTCTTCCTTGTTGGATTCCTGCTCCCCAAGGGAAAAAAGTTAAGATTGTTCCTGCGCTTCCTACTTCGTCACCAAAGTAAAAATGGTAAGTTCCTGGATCGTCAAAGTTTACTGTTTTTTTGATAAATCTTAATCCTAAAACTTTTGAATAAAAGTCAAAATTGCGTTTAGCGTCACCTGCGATTGCAGTAATATGGTGTAAGCCTAAAATTTTATTTTCCATGGTATTTGTTATATTAAATTGTTATTGATTTTCTTTTACAAATTTACGGCGGTTATGCATGTTGATCGATTAACCTAGATTAAGAAATGAAAAGGCATTCTTTTTTGAAATGGCATATGCTAACCAAATAACATTCCGATTTTTAAAAGGCTTTGAAATACAAGACGTTTAAATCAATAACAAGTTTTAATAGATACGATATATCGTAATTTTATGAAATTGAAAAGGCATATTTAGAAAATGTTAGTTGCAGAGATGATTTTAACACATAGAAACATAGTTATTGTAAATGTAAAAAGGCGTTTCACTTATTTAAATGCACATAGCAAACTATGTGTGAGAAATGAATTTCTATTTTGCCTCCTCTGATAGACAAAAAAATCTATGTTTCTATGTGTTATAATTACATCTCGTTCAATTTAGCGCAATCGATTAGCTATTTACTAAAGGCTATTTCTTAAATTTACGCTCTCACCGCCAAAATACCACATTAAATACCGTTTATGGAAAAGCCTACAGATAAAACTGCAATCACAATAAACCGATTGCAGGAAAGAGAAAGAGAACAAATGCTGATTATGGATATTTGTACAGCGCTTTCTCAGGCTTTAAATAAAAATGAATTTGGTGCTATTTTAAATGGATTGGTAAAAGAAAACCTTCAGTTTGATGATTTTGTTGTAGCTTCTTCTTATGACAGCAAAGCCGAATATCGAATTTTCTATTCAACAGATAAAAATACAGATTCAAAAAGCTATTCCGAAAATGATGCTTTTTTCGACCGCTGTACAGATTCTGCCGATATTGTTTCTTTTGATTTAAAATCAAATCCTAAAAGTCCAGATTACATTCAGAACATTTGTAAAAAAGGATTTAAAAACGCGATCGGAATTGGGCTTCCTTATATAAAAGGAAATCGAAATGTGCTTTTTCTTTTCTTTAAAAATGCCAAAACTTTTAGCAGAGAATCCAGTCGAGTTTTGAAAGGAATTATTATGCAGCTTTCTATAACACTTAGAAATATTGTATTGACACAGCAAAATGAAACTGCTCTAGCCGAACTGGAAATCTTGAAAAACAATATTTCGGAAAAGAGAAAAGAAAATTTTACATCAAAAAACGAAGATTTTCATGGAATCGTTGGAAGCAGCAATGCCATGAAAGAAGTTTACGAATTGATTTCGCAAGTGGCCTCTTCCAATTCTACCGTTTTAATTTTGGGTGAAACGGGAACTGGAAAAGAACTTGTGGCCAACGCCATTCACAGTTTGTCTGAGGTTTCGAATCAAAAAATGGTTAAAGTAAATTGTGCTTCTATTCCTGAAAACCTTATTGAAAGCGAATTATTCGGACATGAAAAAGGTGCTTTCACAGGCGCCACAGAACAGCGAATCGGAAAGTTTGAACAAGCAGAAAATAGCACGATTTTTTTGGATGAAATAGGGGAGCTGCCTTTAGAATTGCAGGGAAAACTGCTTCGGGTTTTGCAGGAAAAAGAAATTGAAAGAGTTGGCGGAAATAAAAGCATAAAAGTAAACGCTAGAGTGATCGCCGCAACCAATAAAATTTTAGAGAAAGAAGTTTACGCCGACCGTTTTAGAAACGATTTGTATTTTAGATTGAATGTTTATCCTATAAAACTTCCTGCTTTACGCGAGCGCAAAGACGATATTCCTGTTTTGGGCTATTTTTTCTTAGAAAAACATGCTTCAAAGATGGGCAGAAATGTAAAACGTTTCTCCAAAAAAGTACTCAACAGCATGATGGCTAATGCTTGGCCGGGCAATGTGCGCGAACTGGAAAATATGGTAGAAAGAAGCATTTTGTTTGCCAAAGAAGACAAAATCAAAGAAATGATTTTTCCTGAAATTGCAATTGCAAGTCCAGATAATTTAGTAAATGAATTTTATACCAAAACACTTCAAGAAGTCGAAAAAGAACACATTCTAAAAGTCCTAAAAAAATGCAACGGACGAATTTCTGGTCCGCAGGGCGCGGCTGTTTTGCTTGGTTTGCCCTCTACAACATTGACTTCTAGAATGCGAAAGCTGGGAATTAAAAAAGAACACTTTTTGGATTGATTTTTTGCGAGCAGAAGATTTTTAACACATAGAAACATTCCCGATAGCTATCGGGATTGAAACGTATAAAAGGCGTTTCACTTGCATAAATGCACATAGAGCTTCATGTTTTAAACTTTGTCAAAGTTCAAAACTTTGACAAAGTTCTCGCAAAGAAATACGCAAACTGCTATGTGTTAGAAACTAGTTTCTTTCTTTATTCTTTTTCAAAAGCAAAGAAAATCTATGTTTCTATGTGTTTAAAAACGTTACCAACTTTGTCAAAGTTTTAAACTTTGAAGTTCGAGCAGAAACTTGAAACTTGAAACAACGTCTTTAAATCAACTTTATAAAAATTGATTTCCGCAGCTTTGGCTCAAGATTTTTAGTTTTATGTCCTTTTCCTGTGGTGTCTTCGACTAATAAAATAGAACCAGTCGGAAAGGTTCTTTTTTCTCCTAACGAAGTTTCGATTTCTACACCGCCTTCTAGCAAAACAATGTATTGGCGGTCTGGCGCATTGTGAAAATCGTAATCATAAGACGGACTTACTTCTCTAAAAACAATAGATTTCACCGGTTCATCGTCAGATAAAAAACCGATGTCGCCATTGTTTTTCAACGGAACTTCAAAGTCTTCAAAATGACTTTCTCCGTTGGCATCGCTGTAAACACGAGTTATCGTAATCATTATTTTTTATTGAAAATTAATGCATTAGCACAATTAATTTCATCTTGACTGATGGTATGTCCCATGTTCGGGTAGATTTTTTTAGTAACATCGGCACCCATTTTTTCCATAAGTGTTTCAGTATCATTGACTCTTTCTACAGGAACGTGAAAATCTGGATCACTTGTTCCTATAAAAACAGGCGTGTTTTCGAAATTTCCGGTATAATGATTTTCATATACTTTATCGCCAATTAATCCGCCTGTGAAAGCTACGATTCCGCCGTATTTTGCTGCATTTCTCGTAGTGAATTCCAAAGCAAGACAAGCCCCTTGAGAAAACCCTAAGAAATATATATTTTCTTTTTCAATTCCGTTTTGCTGAATAGCGACCACAACTTGATGAATCGCTTCTAAAGATTTAGAAAACGAAGGTTCATTTTCGTCCAGCGGAGCTAAAAACGAATACGGATACCAAGTGCTGTTTTCTGCTTGTGGCGCAACCAATGCAAAATCATCAACTTTAAGATGTTTCGCAAGCGAAAGTATATCATGAGCGCTGGCACCGCGTCCGTGTATCATAACCAATGCTTTTTTTGCTTCGTTTAAAGGAATACCGTCTGTTAAAATTTCTGTATTCATAGTATATTTTTTTGAGTTTTTAGTGAATTTGGTTTTACGCAGATTTTAATCTTTGCGTATAGATTTGTTTCACGCAGATTTTTGATGGATTTTAGCAGATTAAAATAGATTTTATTTTAAGAAATCTGCGCAAATCTTTTAGACAATCAAAATCTGCATTATCTGCTAAATCTGCGTGAAAAAAACTTTGCGTATAGATTTGTTTCACGCAGATTTTAAAAGATTCTAGCAGATTAAAATAGATTTTATTTTAAGAAATCTGCTAGATCTTTTTTCGATAAAGCAAATCTAAATTATCTGCTAA
>NZ_JAVAMB010000002.1 GCF_030730925.1 Flavobacterium sp. DG2-3
TGAAATTGGTAGACACGCTGGACTTAAAATCCAGTGAACAGCAATGTTCGTGCGGGTTCAAGTCCCGCTCTGAGTACAAAACTTCAATTGGCTTTTGCTAGTTGAAGTTTTTTTTTGCTTAAAATTGAGATCACTCGTTAATTTTTATATTTTTACTTCACTATTCTAGCTAACCATAATATCGTTTAACTATGCAAAATGTTTTTCTTAAAGAAGATTGTGATCAATTTATAAACAGAATTAATCAGCTTAAATCAGATTCACAACCACTTTGGGGTAAAATGTCAGTTGATCAAATGCTGGCTCATTGCAATGTGACGTATGAAATGGTATTTGATGATATTCATGCGAAACCAAATGCTTTTATGAGATTTCTTTTAAAGACATTAGCTAAAAAAGCAGTTGTAGGCGATACTCCTTATTCTAGAAATATTAAAACGGCTCCACAGTTTATTGTTAAAGGTGATCGAGATTTTGATCTTGAAAAAAATAGACTCATTAATTACATAAATAAGACCCAAAGCTTGGGCGAAAGTGAATTTGAAGGAAAAGAATCTCTTTCTTTTGGAAAATTATCTTCAAAAGAATGGAATAATATGTTTGCTAAACATTTGGATCATCATTTTTCACAATTTGGAGTTTAAAACTTTATAGCTATGAGAATTTATACAATTATTTTTTTTCTGCTTTTAGGAATTTCTTCTTATGCTCAAAAAGAAGAGGCGCAAAAATGTATTGAATCTTTTTTCGAAGGATTTCATCAGCGCGATTCTGCAAAGATTAAATTAGTATGCTCAGACAAAATGATTTTGCAATCTATTAGTGAAAGTGCAGCTAAAGGAAATAGACTTTCTAATGAAAGTGCGAAAGAATTTTATAAATCTATCGCATCAATTCCTTCAAATATAAAATTTCAAGAAAAAATATTGAGTTATAACATTCAAATTGATGGAACAATGGCTCATGTTTGGACTCCTTACGAATTTTACATTAATGATAAACTAAGCCATACTGGAGTAAATGCTTTTACACTGTTTAAAGAAAAAGATTCGTGGAAGATTATTTATATAATCGATACACGAAGAAAATAATTAATTTTTAAGTATTTCAGTATTGTAATATAAACAAATATCAGTCAAAAGACATTCAGGACATTTTGGTTTGGGTCTGCATGTTTCTCTGCCTAAAAAAGATATTGCCATTCCTATTTCAGACCAGATATTCTTAGGAAGAACCTGCATTAAGTCTTTCTCTATTTTATTTCCGTCTTTATTTTCTTTTACAATTCCAATTCTTGGAGCGACTCTGATGACATGTAAATCAGCAATAATTCCTTCGGCAGGTTTATTGGTTTCTCGTAGAATAACATTTGCAGATTTTCTTCCCACACCTTTTAAAGTTGTCAATCCGCTCATTGTTAGTGGAATATCTTTGTCTTCTTTAATAGTATTTGCAATTTCTAAAATCCATTTTGCTTTTGTAGAATGGTTTCGGACTTTAGTGATGTAAGATGTAAAAGTTTCTAAATCGGTTTTTGAAATGCTTTTTAACGTTGGATATTTTTCGAATAAAATCGGAGCTATGTTATTTATATTAGCATCTGAATCTTGTGCAGATAGGATCACCATAACAAGTAATTGATATGTATTTTCGTATTCTAAAGGATGCTTTTTTCCTTTATATTTTTTTAAAATGGGTTTTAATTTTATTTCCCAATCCGAAGTCTCACCAAATAAATCCATTTCGTTTAAAATTAAAATATTGAAAACTAGGTTTTTGCATTATAAATTTACGGATTTTAAATAAACTCAAGAATTTTTTTAATAACGCTGTGATTTCCTAGAATTTTTCTGTGACCTAGTCCTTCGGTTAAATATAAAGTTCCATTTTCCAAGTTTTCATGTATATGAATTCCAGCTTTTACAGAAACTTCTGGATCGTCATTATCATGCATTACTAGAACAGGAATTTTTATTTTCTGAGCTGCTCTGTAAGCCGAAAAATCATCCATTTTCACTTGGTATCTATTTTCAAAAGAATCTCTAAGACGATTGCTGATTTCTTTTTTCAATCCCAATTTAAAAGTAAATTCATCTAAGATATCCTGAACAATATCTCCGCTTCCAATAACTACCGCTTTTTCCACCTTAAGTCCGTCTTTAATAGCGTTCAGAACCGACATTCCGCCTAAAGAATGCCCGATTGCAATTTCAAAAGGTCCGAATTGCTTTTCTATTTCTAATATAGATGCTATAAACTCTGACATTATTGTTGTTTTGCCTTCTGATTTTCCGTGTGCTGGTGCATCAAAACTAATTGTAGAATAACCATTAGCCAAAAGCTCATCGGCAATTTTAAAGAGCTGAGTCCCTCTTCCAGACCAGCCGTGAACTAATAATACTTTGCACTCACTTTGCCCATATGAATATGTAACTACACTTTTATCAATCGCAGGAACATGAATTAATTTTTGAATGCTTTTGGAATCCATTTCTAATTCACGTTTCGGAACTTTATGTTTTATTGGTGTTGTGAAAATCTTTGCAGCAAATTTTGTAACTAATTTTGTAGATATAAAAGCGCAGATTTTCGCAGAAATTATAATAATCTTCGGAATTTTTAATGATTTAGTAGGATTGGTTGCCTTTTTTGCCATTTCAATAAAACTTATTTAAAGGAAGGATTTTGCTTGTTTTTTTGCTAAATTTAAAAAAGCATAAAAGTAGTAATAAATGATTGCTGCTTATATATAATCATAAATTAATTTCTGAAATGGAAATATTTCATATTAGTGCAGAATGTTATCCAGTAGCAAAGGTTGGCGGTTTGGGTGATGTAGTTGGTGCATTGCCTAAATATCAACAGTTTGCGGGGCATGACGTTAGAGTTGTACTTCCTTGTTATGACACGAAGTTCAAAAATGAAAATGATTTTGAATGTGTGCATTGGGGAACTGTTAAATTAGGAAGTTTTAATTTTCAGTTTAGCGTCTTAAAAGAAACAACAGATAAGCTAGGTTTTGAATTATATCTAATAGAAATTAATGAGTTATTTAATCGTCCGAATGTTTATGGTTATGAGGATGATATCGAAAGATTTTTATCTTTTCAGATTGCTACACTTGATTGGATTCTAGCTCGAAATCAAGTTCCAGATATTATCAATTGTCATGATCATCACACAGGTGTTATTCCATTTTTGCTTCAGTTTGCTTATAAATATGAAAATTTGAAGCATGTAAAAACGGTTATTACAATACATAATGGATTATATCAGGGATGGTTTGGCTTTGATAAACTGTATTATTTGCCAGAGTTTGACTTGAAACATGTTGGGTTTTTAGAATGGAGCAATTCTATAAATTCTCTCGCTGTAGGTATTAAATGCGCGAATGCTGTGACTACGGTTTCACCAAGTTATTTAAATGAAATTAATATTTCAGCAAATGGATTAGAATCATTGTTTAACTCGGTTCGACATAAATCTAAGGGAATTTTAAACGGAATTGATATTGAGGTGTGGAATCCAGCTAAAGATCAAATGATTGCTGAAAACTATTCTATTGATGATTTCGAAATAGGAAAAAGAAAAAACAAAGAAAAATTGTGCGAAGAGTTTGATCTAGATCCGTCAAAACCATTATTTAGTTTTATTGGAAGATTATTTGAAGAAAAAGGAGGCGATTTGCTACCGCATGCTTCAGCTTTAGCTTTGTCAGAACATTTTGAGGAAATTAATATTCTGATTTTAGGATCAGGAAATTCAGAAATTGAATCGCAGTTAACTCAGCTGAGAAATGATTATAAAGGAAATTACAATGTTTTTATAGGTTATAATGAAAATTTAGCGCATTTGATTTATGCGGGTTCAGATTATATTTTAATGCCTTCTAGAGTTGAACCATGCGGCTTAAATCAGATGTATGCCATGCGTTACGGGACAATTCCGATTGTTAGAAGAACTGGAGGGTTAAGAGACACGGTTGTTGATTTTGGAGATGAAGGAAATGGGGTTTGTCATGATCAGGCTTCTGTAGCCGACATTTGCTATTCAATAAATCGTGCGGTTAGGTTGTATGAGGATAGAATAAATTTCAATAAAGTTTTAAAAAGAGGAATGACAGCAGATCATTCCTGGGAAAGTGTTTGCCAAGAATATATCGAAATATACAACTTAATAATTCAGCAAAATGAAATTTAAAAAGAAAAATGTAGTTGCCATTATTTTAGGAGGTGGACAAGGTTCACGTTTATTTCCATTGACAGAAACAAGATCAAAACCAGCAGTTCCGATTGGAGGAAAATATCGTTTGGTCGATATTCCGATTTCTAATTGCATCAATTCTGATATCTTTAAAATATTTGTTTTGACACAATTTAATTCTGCTTCTCTAAATGCTCACATTAAGAATACTTTTAATTTCAGCATTTTCAGCCAGTCTTTCGTTGATATTTTGGCTGCAGAACAAACTCCTGATAATCCAACTTGGTTTCAGGGAACGGCAGATGCTGTAAGACAATGTATGTCGCATTTTTTAAAACACGATTTTGATCATGCATTGATTCTTTCTGGAGATCAGCTGTATCAGATGGATTTTAATGAAATGCTCGAAGCTCATATCGCTGCCGATGCAGAAATTTCTATTGCAACTTTACCCGTAAATGCTAAAGATGCTCCAGAGTTTGGAATTCTAAAAACGAACCACGAAAGTGTTATCGAAGCTTTTATAGAAAAACCGCACGCGTCACTATTACCAGATTGGGAATCTGAAGTGAGCGAACAAATGCAGGAAAAAGGCAAAAAATATCTTGCCTCAATGGGAATTTATATTTTTAATAAGCCTCTTTTGGAAGAATTGATGGCTGATCCTGAAACGAAAGATTTCGGTAAAGAAATTATTCCGCAAGCTGTTGGGAAACATAAAATTTTAAGTTATCAGTACGAAGGATATTGGACAGATATCGGAAATATTGAATCCTTTTTTGAAGCTAATATTGGTTTGACAGCAGATATACCTGAGTTTAATTTGTTCGATAACGAAAATAAAATTTTTACAAGACCGAGATTATTACCGCCGTCAAAATTTAGAAATTCAATTATAAACCAATCTTTAATTTCTGAAGGCTGTATTATTAATGCGAAAGAGATTAAAAGTTCTGTAATTGGTATCCGCTCTAGAATTGGCGAGGGTACTGTTTTGGAGAACTGTTACGTAATGGGGAACGATTTCTATCAGGATCTGGATGAAATGAATTACGAAAGCAGTATTAATAAAATACATGTTGGTATTGGTGAAAACTGCTTTATTAATAATGCTCTTATCGATAAAAATGTGCGTATTGGAAACAATGTCCACATTAGCGGAGGAAAACATTTGGATAATTTTACCAATGAATTGTACAGTATAAAAGACGGAATTGTGGTCATCAAAAAAGGTGTTACGCTTTCAGATAATTTTAGAATTGAATAAAATCAAAAAAAAAAAATAATTTAAAAATTCCAAATTCCAAATTCCAAATTCCAAATCCAATTATTCTAGAAAACAATATATGAGTAAAGTAATCCCACATTCTCTTTTTACCGACTTTGACATCGATTTATTCAAAGCTGGAAAACACTTCAGATTATATGAAAAACTTGGAGCACATTTAATCGAAGTTAATGGGGTAAAAGGCGTTTACTTTGCTGTGTGGGCTCCTACGGCCCATTCGGTTTCGGTTGTTGGCGATTTTAATTATTGGACACAAGGAGAACATCTTTTAAATGTTCGTTGGGATTCTTCTGGAATTTGGGAAGGATTTATTCCTGAGATTTCAAAAGGAGCACTTTATAAATACAAGATTCAATCTAACATTAACGGCGTAATTACTGAAAAAGCCGATCCTTTTGCGCGTTACTGCGAAAAACCGCCGCACACCGCGTCTGTAGTCTGGGATTTGGATTATAAGTGGAAAGATGAAAATTGGATGCAGAATCGCCAAGATTTTAATGCTTTAGATAAGCCATATTCGGTTTACGAAGTGCATTTGGGTTCTTGGAAAAGAGCGGATCATAACCGTTTTTTGACTTATCTCGAACTTGCTGATGATTTGGTGAAATATGTAAAAGAGACTGGTTTTACACATGTCGAATTCATGCCGATCATGGAATATCCTTACGATCCTTCGTGGGGCTATCAGCTTACGGGGTATTTTGCGCCGACTTCCCGTTTTGGAAAACCGCAGGATTTTATGGTATTGGTGGATAAACTGCATCAAGAGGGAATTGGTGTAATTTTAGATTGGGTTCCGTCGCATTTTCCAGACGATGCACATGGCTTAGGTTATTTTGATGGTTCGCATTTATATGAACATCCAGATCGCAGAAAAGGATATCATCCAGATTGGAAAAGTTTGGTTTTTAATTACGGAAGAAATGAGGTTCGTGCTTTTCTAATAAGTAATGCTGTTTTCTGGCTTCAAAATTATCATATCGACGGACTTAGAGTTGATGCTGTAGCGTCAATGCTTTATCTGGATTATTCCCGAAAAGATGGCGAATGGGAAGCTAATATTTTTGGTGGAAGAGAAAATCTTGATTCGATAAGTTTTCTTAAAGAATTTAATGAAGTAATTTATTCTAATTTTGATGGAGTTCAAACTATTGCAGAAGAAAGCACTTCATTTCCGATGGTTTCAAGACCGACTTCTTTTGGAGGTTTAGGGTTTGGAATGAAATGGATGATGGGTTGGATGCACGACACTTTGAAGTATTTTCAAAAAGAAACAGTTTATAGAAAATACCATCAAAATGATTTGACTTTTTCGATGACTTACGCCTTTACTGAAAATTTCATGCTTCCGTTTTCTCATGATGAAGTGGTTTACGGCAAACAATCTCTAATTTACAAAATGCCAGGTGACGAATGGCAGCGTTTTGCAAACCTGAGATTATTATACGGTTATATGTTTACGCATCCTGGAACAAAACTTCTGTTTATGGGGGCTGAATTTGGGCAGACCAATGAATGGAATTTTGAACAGAGTCTTGACTGGCATTTATTGCAATATGACTTTCATTCTGGAATTAAAAGATTGATTACAGATTTGAATCAATTGTATAAATCGCAGCCTGCATTGTATGAAAAACAATTTAGAGGAGATGGTTTTGAATGGATTAACTATTCCGATCATCAAAATGCTATTTTATCCTATATTCGAAAAGGAAATAATCCAGATGAGAATTTAATTGTAGTCTGTAATTTTACTCAGGTTGTTCGAGAAAATTATCGAATTGGTATTCCTAAAAAAGGCACTTTGCAGGAGATTTTTAATAGTGATGCCAAGATTTACGGCGGAAGCGGAACAGAAAATCCAAAAACAATAAAAGTGGATGCAATAGCTTATGATGGAAGAGATTTTTCTGCTGAATTAATTTTACCGCCTTTAGGTGTAACCGTGTATTCTTTGGTTTAATAAAATTCTGATATCATTTTTTGAGAGTAAGATTTTATCATTTTATCGTTTCAAAATTATCAAATTGTTGATTTTTTGTTTGGTAATTTGAAAGTCGTTCAGAAAAAACGTTTTCGTTAATAAACCTTTTATTCATAGGGTGTTATGAACTTTTTTTGTATGTTTGATTAGAAGGAAAATGTTATAAATTAATTCATTTGAGATATGATTACAAACACATCATTAGAATACAAAGGCGATTTATATCCATCAAAAATTATCTCTTATGAACATGAAGGAGATTCTGTTTTCTTTAATACGGATAACAAAGTAATCTTAAAAGTCACCATTCTTCGTGATAGTTTAATCCGATTTCGTTTTACTACAAAAGGGTATTTCAGTAACGATTTTTCGTACGCTATTGATAAAACCCAGCTTCACGGTTATAATTTTCTAGAAGTTACAGAAGAAGAAACCTTCTTTCAAATTAGAACCAGTAAAGTAAAATGCAAAATACAAAAGGCAGATCTTCGTCTTTCTATTTATGATTTAAACGATTTTCTAATTCTTGAAGATGAACTTGGTTTTCATTGGGAAGAAAGCTATGAATATGGCGGAAATATTGTAAAAATGAGTAAATACGCTAAAGACGGCGAATGCTATTATGGTCTTGGCGATAAAGCAACTCAGATGAATCTTAAAGGCAAAAGACTAGAAAATTTTGCTACAGATCAATATGCGTATCAGAAAGATCAAGAACCATTATATAAAGTAGTTCCGTTTTATATCGGATTGCACAACAAACAATCCTACGGTATATTTTTCGACAACACTTTTAGAACGTTTTTTGATTTTTGTCAGGAAAGAAGAAACGTTACCAGTTTTTGGGCTGAAGGTGGTGAAATGAATTATTATTTTGTCTATGGCCCTCAAATGCAGGATGTTGTTACAACGTATACAGACTTAACTGGAAAACCAGAATTACCGCCGCTTTGGGTTTTAGGATACCACCAATGCAAATGGAGTTATTATCCTGAAAGCAAAGTCAAAGAAATTACCTCGAAATTTAGAGAACTGCAGATTCCTTGTGACGCTATTTATTTGGATATTGATTATATGGATGGTTTCAGATGTTTTACATGGAATAAAAACTATTTTCCTGATCCAAAAAGAATGGTTGCTGAATTAGCCGAAGATGGTTTTAAAACCGTTGTAATTATTGATCCGGGAATTAAAATCGATAAAGATTATTGGGTCTACAAAGAAGCTTTAGAAAAAGATTATTTCTGTAAAAGAGCCGATGGACCTTATATGAAAGGAAAAGTTTGGCCAGGAGAATGCAATTTCCCAGATTATACAAATCCCGTAGTTAGAGAATGGTGGGCAGGATTATTTAAAGAATTAGTTGCAGATATTGGAGTAAAAGGAGTTTGGAATGACATGAACGAACCTGCTGTAATGGAAGTGCCGAATAAAACTTTCCCGATGGATGTACGCCATATTTATGATGGAAATCCTTGCAGTCATAGAAAAGCACATAATATTTACGGCACGCAGATGGCAAGAGCTACTTATCATGGTGTAAAACGATTTGCTTATCCAAAACGACCATTTGTAATAACAAGATCGGCTTATGCTGGAGCACAGCGTTATACTTCTTCATGGACAGGCGATAACGTGGCAACTTGGGAACATTTATGGCTTGCTAACATTCAGGTGCAGCGATTGTCCATTTCTGGAATGGGATTTACAGGTTCTGATATCGGCGGATTTGCAGAACAGCCAACGGGAGAGTTATATGCACGCTGGATTCAATTAGGCGTTTTTCATCCTTTTTGCAGAACGCATTCTTCTGGAGATCATGGGAATCAGGAACCTTGGGCTTTTGATGAAGAAGTCATTAATATTACTAGAAAGTTTGTGAGCCTGCGTTATCAATTACTTCCTTATCTATATACAATGTTCTGGCAGTATATTGAGGAAGGAATTCCGATGCTTAAACCTTTGGTTTATTATGATCAAGACGATACTCAGACACATTATAGAAATGATGAATTTATCTTTGGAAACCAGATTTTAGTTTGCCCGATACTTGAACCTAATGCTGTAGGTAGACGTATGTATATTCCTAGAGGCGAATGGTATAACTATTGGACAAATGAATTGTTTATTGGGGGAAGAGAAATTTGGATCGACACTAAATTTGATGAAATTCCGGTTTTTGTAAAAGCAGGGGCAGTTATTCCTAAATATCCAGTTCAGCAGTACGTAGGCGAATTAGAATTTGATGAACTAACGCTGGATGTTTATTATAATAATGGAAAAGAACAGTCAGCTGTTTACGAAGATGCGCAAGACGGTTATGATTATAAAAAAGGACGTTATAGCTATTTGTCGTTAAGGAATATTGGAAAAGAAAAAGAACTTATTATTCAGCTTCATAAAGAAGGAAAATATATCACACCATACACTAAGTATAAAATAAACCTTATCGGACTGCCATTTAAAGTTTCTGAAATTGAAATTGACAACGAAAAAATTGAATTTGATAAAATTAGTTTCGAGCAAAATAATTTCTTAATAGTTGATAAAGAGTTTAATGAACTTCATATTGTAGGGGAGTAGTCAAATTTTGATATTTTTTTGACTTATTGTGTAAAATATTTTATGTTTTTTAATCGTATTTTTGCTATAAAAATAGCTCGAATTATGAAAAAATATATGTTTTTAGGAATTTTTGGAGCACTTGTAATGGCATGTGCAACAAATCCAATTACTGGAAAACAAAACTTGAATTTTGTTTCAAATAGCGAATTGTTTCCAACTTCTTTTCAGCAATACAGTACTTTTCTGTCTGAAAATAAAGTTATTACTGGTACAACCGATGCAAAACTAGTCGAAAATGTTGGTTTGAAAATTAAATTGGCAGCTGAAAAATATCTGACCTATTTAGGACAATCACAATATTTAAAAGATTATCGTTGGGAATATAAATTAGTTGATAATAAAGAAGTTAATGCGTGGTGTTTGCCTGGAGGAAAAATTGTAGTGTATTCAGGAATATTGCCTATAACACAAAACGAATCTGGTCTGGCAACGGTTATGGGGCATGAGGTTTCTCACGCGTTAGCCAATCACGGTGCGCAGAGAATGAGTGCAGCTCAATTGCAGCAAATAGGAGGAGCGGTTTTAGATGCTGCAACAGCAAACAAAACGGCACAAACAAGAGAAATATTTTCTCAAGCTTACGGTATGGGAACAGAAGTAGGAGTAATGCTTCCTTTTAGCAGAAGTAACGAAAGCGAGGCAGACAAAATTGGTTTGACATTGATGGCCATTGCAGGTTATAATCCGGATGATGCTGTTGCGTTTTGGACTAGAATGTCTGCAAAATCAGGCGGTGCTTCAACACCAGAATTTATGAGTACGCACCCTTCTGATGCTACTAGAATTGCTAATATCAAAGCATTAATTCCAGAAGCAAAAGCAATTGCACTTAAAGTTGGAACTATAAAATAAATTACGCATAAAAATATACCTTTTAAAAAGCCACTCATTTTTTTGATTGGCTTTTTTTTTATTTTACCGAATTTCATAATTTAATAATGTACGAAATATCGAAATTCTATTTGTTTATCATAAAAAATAGATAAATTCGTAGCCTATTTAACAAAACCATTTCTATGAAAAACCTACAAAAAGGAGATAAGAAGCTTTTAAATGCCTGGGCATTTTATGATTGGGCAAATTCAGTTTATACTTTGACGATTGCCTCTGCTGTATTTCCTATTTTTTACGAAGCTTTATTTAGTGACCGCGATCATTATATTGATGTTTTTGGAATGCATCTTAAAAATTCTGCTTTAATTAGTTTTATTACTGCCGCGGCGTTTTTAGTGGTTTCTTTTATTTCGCCTTTGTTATCTGGTATTGCCGATTATGTGGGAAATAAAAAGTCATTCATGAAATTTTTCTGCTATCTAGGAGCCTTTTCTTGTATGGGATTGTATTGGTTTGACTTAGAAAATATTTATGTTGGACTTTTATTTTATTTCCTTGGATTGCTTGGCTACTGGGGAAGTTTGGTTTTTTATAATTCCTATCTTCCAGATATTGCATTTGAAGAACAACAAGACAGAATCAGTGCAAAAGGATATTCGTTAGGATATATTGGTAGTGTTATTTTGTTGATAATCAATTTAGCAATGATCATGAAGCCGAAACTTTTCGGAATTTCAGGAACAGATGGAGAAGCAGCAATGAAAGCCATGCGTTATTCTTTTATAATGGTCGGCGTTTGGTGGATTTTATTTAGCCAATACACTTATTATTATTTGCCGAAAGGGAGCAAAGAAAATGGCCAAAAATTGACTAAATCTGTTTTGTTTAATGGTTTTAAAGAATTGAAAAAGGTTTGGCGTTTGTTGAATGATAACATTCCTTTGAGAAGATATTTAGGCGGATTTTTTGTTTCAAGTATGGCTGTACAGACTGTAATGCTTGTAGCAACTTATTTCGGTGCTCAGGAAATTAAGTGGTCATCAAAAGAAGAAAGCACAATTGGTCTTATAATTTGTATTTTGATAATTCAGCTTGTAGCGGTAATTGGTGCTGTTTTGACTTCAAGAGCTTCAGCAAAATTCGGAAATGTCAAAACTTTAATTTTTATCAACGGTATTTGGGCTATATTTTGCGCTTTAGCATATTTTATAACATTGCCTTTGCACTTTTATGTAATGGCAACCGTTGCTGGATTTGTAATGGGAGGTATTCAGGCATTGTCACGTTCAACCTATTCTAAATTATTGCCAGATACAGAAGACACTGCTTCATTTTTCAGCTTTTATGATGTGGCAGAAAAGATAGGAATCGTGATTGGAATGTGCATTTACGGAATCATTGACCAACGTACAGGAAGTCCGCGTAAAGCGATTGTTATTCTAGCTATTTTCTTTATAACAGCCATTTTCCTTTTAAGAAGAGTACATAAAAAAGACGTTTCAAATTAATTGAAACGTCTTTAAAATAATAATATCACGAATTGCAAGGAATTATTTGATTGATGATTTTTTTGTAATTCGTGATATTTTTTTTGTTTGAAATCAGCTTTTTGTAATGCTTCCAGATCCTGAGACTTTAACATCCTTTTTTTCTGGATTTCCAACATATCTAATGTTTCCAGAGCCAGAAACTCTAGCCGTTAAACTTTGATCGCAGGCCACTTTGCTGTTTCCAGATCCCGAAACATTTGCTTCAACAATTTTCGATTTCAAATCGGCTGCATTTATATCTCCAGAACCGGAAAGTTTTGCAGAGAAATTATCAGCCGTTCCTCTCAAACGTACATTTCCAGAACCGCTTACATTTAGTTCTAAATTATTAGTATCAACTGGTAAAGTAAAATTTCCAGAACCAGATAATTTAACCAAAAACTTTTCATTTTTGATAACGTCTTTTGACTGAATATCGCCAGAACCAGCTAAACTCAATTCAGAGATTTTTTCAAAAGGAACTGTAATGTGAATACTTTTACCAGTACTAGTTCTAATATTTGTCAACTTTTCAATATAGATTTTTAATGAATTATCTTCCACTTCAACTTTGATGGCAGACAAAAGATTTTCTTCTCCCTTGATGGTAATTTTTCCTTCTTTTCCAGCAACTAAATCAACATCAAAGAAACCTGAAATTTTAATTCCGTCGTAATCTCCAGTAGTTCTAGTTTCTGTAACTACTTTTCCGTTTCCTTGAAGTTTGTTTTGTGCATTTATAGTGCTTAAAGAAAGCGCAGCAAATGCAAGTAATAAAATTGACTTTTTCATTGTTTTGATTTTTTAGATGATTAATTTTTTGTTAGCGAAATATTTCCGTAATTCGAATTGATATTGATTTTATTTTGTCCTTTTTTCTTGTAATAGCCAGCAATTCTTTTACTGTTGCTTTTAACTTCTGAAACAGAAACTTCTAAATTATTATCATGTTTGATATTCGAATATCTGGCAGAAATATCAAAATCGAAAGCATAATTTGGCACGTAACCAATTGAAATGTCCGTATATCCTGAATTTATCGTAATGTTTCCAGCTCTTTCATTTACAGTTCCAATACTGATTTTACTGTAATTGGTATCGTAGCTAAAGTTACTTGAAATTTCTCCAATAATAAAAGTTAAATAGTTTCCAGAGCCGCTTAAAGAATTGATTTTTTGAAACTTAAACGTTCCGTAATTACAGTCAGCTTTAATATTCTGACCGTCATTTAGATTAACATCCGTATAATTGGCATTTAGATTCAAATTTCCTGAATCATTAATTTTAAGATTCGAATATCGAGCATCAACATTTCCTGCTTTTACGTAATCTATGCTTGAACTTTGGCAGTATTGAATTGAGATTTGATTATTAGATCCGTTTAGTTTTCCCAAAGTGACTTTCCCATATTTGCAGTCAATATCTGTAGAAGATTCTGCAATTGGTACCGAAATATTGCCATATTTATTAGCCAGTTTAATCGACCCGTTTTTCGGAATTTTAACCACATAGTTGATTTCAAAACTATTGTTGCTTCCTTTACTTTTAAGAGTAGAATTTCCAAGTGTTGTTACGGCAGAAACCAATCCTTTAAGAGCAGTAATTTCAACATCAATGCTGTTTAATCGTTCGTTTACCCAATTTTCATTTGGTCCATTCACTTTGATTGTAATGTCGAGATCAATTTTGTCTTCATCCCAAGTTGTTACAGTGATACTGCCATATTTATTTTCAATATCGATTCCGGCATTTGAGTTTACGATATATGTCTTTTTAATGCTTTTTTGTTTGGTTATAAAAGTGTCGTCGTTTGAAAATCCCAAAAAAGGAATCAAAAGAAGTAAGATTAGTAAGTTATAGTGTTTTTTCATTAGAGTTGTTTTTTAGTTTTTCATTGTCTTCAATTCTTTTTAAAACGGTTTGTAAAAAAGAAATTCGCGTTTGGAGATTGCTAATCATCGCATAAATAATTTGTTTGTTCTCTCCATTTTTTTGCAGTTCATTTATGATTTTTTGATAGTCAGCATCAAAAGTTTTCATCTGATTCATGGCATCATTAATAATCTGCTGATTTTCTGGCGAACTTTTCTCTTTCAGTTTAACCAATTCGTTGTCAATTAGAATATTGAAAATAGAATCGGTGCGTTTAGTCTCTTTAGAAGCAAATTTGAATTCTTTTGTTTTTTCATTTTTATAAAAAAGAGATATTCCAAGCATTATTACAATCGAAGCGGCAATAGCGGTTACGACCCAATATTTTTTCTTAGGCTCTTTTTTGTTTAATTTCTGAAGAAAATCCATCTGATGGTCAGGAGTTAATTTCTGAATATCCCATTGATTTTCAAATCTGTTGAATAATTCGTCTAAATTGTCTTTTTCATTTTTCATAATTCCAATTCATTTTATATCTCTTCCAATTTTTTTCTCAAACTGTCTTTGGCTCTGCTCAAGGTTGTTCTGCAATTTGCGTACGTAATGTTTAAAATTTCGCAGATTTCTTCCTGATCATAACCTTCTATGTAAAAAAGCGTCAGCACCATTCTGTAATTATCTTTCAGCTGCAGAATAGTATCCAAAACCTGTTTTACTTTTAGAGAATTTAAGTCAATATTTTCAGAAATAATTCCGTCATTTTCTTCAATTTTATAAAGCTGCTTACTTAAATCTTCTACCTGAAAAGAATTGTTCTTCTTGTAAAAATCGATACTATAATTGATGATTATTTTTTTTAACCATGCTCCAAAAGCCACTTCTTGTTTATAGTCATTGATTTTTGTAAAAGCTTTCAAGAAACCTTCCTGCATGACGTCTTGTGCAAAATGTTCGTCTTTTACAATACGAAAAGCCACATTATACATCGCTTTACAATAGCGATTGTATATTTCAAATTGCGCTTTCTGATTGTTATTTTTACAAAGCGCAATTAATTCTTCGATATTTAGGTTATTTATACTCAAGTAGTGGCTTTTGGTTTTATATAAGGACAGTACTTTTTTTTCTTTGTTACACTTTTATAAAATTAATTTTATTTTTTTTTAATTCGGATGAAATGAAAAGTGAAAATATATTTTTTTAGACCTGACTTCTTTTGCTTTTGGCATAATGATTGTCTATTTTTATGGCCTATCTTGTAATTGAAAAACAAAACAGATTTTCAGTAAAACTTCAATAAGCAATACACTGTTTATAGATAGCACAAAAAATTTAATGACAAAAAGACTTATATTTTATTATGTCAAACCATAAAATACTTACTATTGACAATCTGTCACTTCAAGAATTCGATTCAGAGGCAGAATTAATTCCATTGTTGACTCCAGAAGACGAGGAGGAAATGAATAATGAAGAACTTCCTGTTTCGCTTCCAATTTTACCTTTACGCAACACCGTTTTATTTCCAGGAGTTGTTATCCCGATTTCTGCTGGAAGAGATAAGTCTATCAAACTGATTAATGATGCCAATGCAGGCGGAAAAATAATTGGTGTAGTTTCTCAAATTAATGAAGAAGACGAAGATCCGTCAAAAGATGATATTCATAAAGTAGGAACTGTGGCGCGTATTTTACGTGTCCTAAAAATGCCTGACGGTAACGTTACGGTTATTCTTCAAGGTAAAAAACGCTTCGAAATTGACGAAGTGGTTTTAGAAGAACCATACATGACAGCAACTATAAAAGAAGTTGCAGAAGAACGTCCAGATGAAAACGATTCTGAATTTACTGCAATCTTAGATTCGGTAAAAGAATTAGCGATACAAATTATTAAAGAAAGCCCAAATATTCCTTCGGAGGCTACTTTTGCGATTAAGAATATTGAAAGCCAATCATTCTTGATCAATTTTGTTTCTTCTAATATGAATTTATCCGTAAAAGAAAAACAAGGTCTTTTATCGATAAACGGACTGAAAGAGCGTGCTTTAGAGACTTTACGTTATATGAATGTTGAACTTCAAAAATTAGAATTGAAGAACGACATTCAGTCAAAAGTACGTTTTGATTTAGACCAGCAACAAAGAGAATATTTCCTTCACCAGCAAATGAAAACCATTCAAGAAGAATTGGGAGGTGTTTCTCAGGAAGAGGAAATGGACGAAATGGGGCTGAAAGCTAAAACTAAAAAGTGGGACGAAAAGACGCAGAAGCATTTCGAAAAAGAATTGTCAAAAATGCGTCGTATGAATCCGCAATCTCCAGATTTTGGAATTCAGAGAAACTATTTAGAATTGTTTTTAGAGTTGCCTTGGGGCGAATATTCTAAAGATAAATTCGATTTAAAACATGCACAGAAAATTTTAGATAAAGATCATTTCGGACTTGATGAAGTTAAGAAAAGAATGATCGAGCATTTGGCAGTTTTAAAACTGAGAAATGACATGAAATCGCCAATTATCTGTTTAACTGGGCCTCCTGGAGTTGGTAAAACATCTATCGGGCGTTCTGTAGCAGAAGCTTTAGGCCGTGAGTATGTACGTATTTCATTAGGAGGTTTACGTGACGAAGCGGAGATTCGCGGACACAGAAAAACGTATATCGGAGCTATGCCGGGACGTATCATTCAAAGTTTGAAAAAGGCCGGAACTTCAAATCCAGTGTTTATTTTAGACGAGATTGATAAACTATCAAGCGGTAACAGCGGTGATCCATCTTCAGCTTTATTGGAGGTTTTAGATCCAGAGCAAAACAATGCTTTTTATGATAATTTCCTTGAAATGGGATACGATTTATCTAAAGTAATGTTTATTGCGACTTCAAATAACATGGGAGCAATTCAGCCAGCTTTACGTGACAGAATGGAAGTAATCAAAATGTCGGGCTATACAATTGAAGAGAAAGTTGAAATTGCTAAAAGACATTTATTCCCGAAACAATTAGAAGCGCACGGTTTAACATCTAAAGATTTGACAATTGGTAAAAAACAATTGGAAAAAATTGTAGAAGGTTATACACGTGAATCTGGTGTTCGTAATTTAGAAACTAAAATTGCTCAAGTAATCAGAAATGCTGCAAAATCTGTAGCAATGGAAGAGGAGTACAATAAAAAAGTAACCGACGAAGATATCGTAGCGATTTTAGGCGTTCCTAGATTAGAAAGAGATAAATACGAAAATAATGATGTTGCGGGTGTTGTAACAGGTTTAGCTTGGACAAGTGTTGGTGGTGATATTTTGTTTATCGAATCTTTGATTTCTGAAGGAAAAGGAGCTCTAACAATTACAGGAAATTTAGGAACTGTAATGAAAGAATCTGCCACAATTGCGTTAGAATATATTAAAGCAAATGCTAAGAAATTAGGTGTTAGCACTGAGCTTTTCCAGAAATATAATATTCACTTGCACGTTCCAGAAGGAGCAACTCCAAAAGACGGACCAAGTGCTGGTATTGCTATGCTTACTTCATTAGTTTCTCTTTTAACTCAGAGAAAAATCAAGAAAAGCCTTGCTATGACAGGAGAGATCACCCTTCGTGGAAAAGTATTGCCGGTTGGTGGTATTAAAGAAAAAATCTTGGCTGCGAAAAGAGCAGGAATCAAAGAAATTATTCTTTGTCATGAAAACAAAAGTGATATTGACGAAATAAAAGCAGAATACTTAGAAGGTTTGAGTTTTCATTATGTGAAAGAAATGAGCGAAGTTTTAGCTATCGCTTTGACAGATCAGAAAGTAAAAAACGCTAAAGAACTGAAATAACTTTCAAAAGTTAACTTTCAAATATTTTTAAAATCCAAATTACAAATTGCTCAACAGGCAGTTTGGAATTTGGATTTTTTTATTGGAATTTTCTAAGAATTTATTTGATGCAATAATTTATTTTTTTGGTGTTATATAATTTTATATTTGCAATTGCGTTATTGCCATATAGGTGCCGCCAAAAACAAATGCTTCAAAAAGTTGGTTTATTTTTTATAATCTTAATTTGTTCGTCTTCTTTCGGACAAGTCGGAGGGCGCTACACCTACCAATTTTTAAACCTAACCACTTCGCCAAGGCAAGCAGCATTAGGAGGAGACGTTATTACAATATATGACGAAGATGTTAATCAGGCCATGTCTAACCCCGCTCTTATAAACGCAGACATGGACAATCATTTTGCATTAAATTACGGAAGTTATTATGGTGAAGCCTCTTATGGCACAGCGTCGTATGCCTATACTTATGACAGGCATCTGCAGACTTTTTACGCAGGAGTTACCTATGTGAATTACGGTACATTTGAAGGTTACGACGAAAACGGACAGGCAACTTCTAACTTTACTGGAAGTGAAGGTGCGTTATCACTCGGATATGCATACAATATTCCGTATACCGATTTCTACATTGGGGCGAATGCTAAATTAATTACATCTTCTTTAGAAACGTATAATTCTATAGGCGGCGCAGCAGATTTAGGCTTTTTGTATGTAGACGTAAGGAACGATCTCAATTTTGCTCTTGTTTTTAGAAACATGGGAACACAATTCACAACATATTCAGGAATTAAAGAAAATCTGCCATTTAAAATCGTTGCGGGTATTTCACAAGAATTAGAACACGTTCCCATTCGCTGGCATCTTACACTAGAAAATTTGCAGCAGTGGAATATCTCTTTTTCGAATCCTGTACGCGGAGAAACCAACATCGACGGATCTACAAGCGACGAGAAAGTGTCTTTTGTAAACAATGCTTTAAGACACGTGACTTTCGGCGTGGAGCTTTTTCCTAAAAAAGCCTTTAATTTTCGAATCGGATATAATTTTAGAAGAGGTGAGGAATTGAGGGTAGAAGAACAGCGTAATTTCTCTGGTGTTTCATTAGGTTTTGGTTTAAAAATGAATAAGTTAAGATTTAACTATTCGTATTCTAGATATACTTTGGCGGCTAATACAAGTCTTTTTGGTTTAACATTAAATTTTCAATAACTGCATGAAACTGTTTTATTTGGTTTTGTTTATGACAGTAAGCTTTTTTACGGGATCTAAACTTTCTTTTAAAGAAGAAGAAGCTATTTCTACTGTGGAATTGGAAAGAATTAACAGCAGAATCACTAGCATCAAAAGCATGATTGGTACTGATCCTAAATACAATCAAAAAATTGCTTTTCTGATTGACATGAAAGTTCCTTCGGGAAAGAATCGCTCTTTTGTTTACGATTTGAAGAAAAATGAAGTTATCGATCAAGGACTTGTAGCGCACGGTTCTGGCTCAGAAACAGGAGTAAGAGGAGTATTAAAATTTAGTAATGCTCCAAATTCTAACTGCACTTCTCTAGGCAGATATGCTGTTGGAAAAACATATAAAGGTATTTTTGGAAAAGCGTATCGATTGGCTGGCTTAGAAGAAACGAATAATAATGCTTTGAAAAGAGCAATTGTACTGCACCATTATTCTGCGGTTCCTTATGAGGAACAAGATTACTACATAAGCAACAGTCATGGATGTCCAATGATAAATGAACAGTTTTTTAAAAGAATAGAAAAGATTATAGATAATTCCAAATCTAATATTCTTATGGATATTTACTATTAATTAGTTTTTTTTTGAGTCTTAAACCAATGAAAAAAGTAATAATTGTATTTCTTTTTATTCTGGCGCTTTCTGCTGCATATTTATTGTTTTATGATGTTAAAGAAATTGGTTCGCTATCTTCTGATAATAAACGAATTGAATCTCAAATTACAGCAGTAAAAAAAATGATAAATCAAAATCCTCGCTATAATAACCAAATCGCCTTTTTTATCGATATGAAGATCCCTTCAGGAAAGAATAGATTTTTTGTTTATGATTTTAAAGCAAATAAAATTATTGATAAAGGTTTGGTGGCTCATGGATCTGGTTCTGAAACTGGTGTTAAAGGGAAACTTCGTTTTAGCAATGTCCCAAATTCTTTAAGTACGTCATTGGGAAAATATTCTATTGGAAATTCCTATTATGGCAAATTCGGAAAAGCTTATAGGTTGTATGGATTAGACGAAACCAATAATAATGCTTTTAAACGCGATATCGTTTTTCATTACTATTATGATGTTCCATATAAGGAGAAAGATGGCTACATTTGCAATAGTTATGGCTGTCCGATGGTAAATAAAAAATACTTTGATAGAATATCAAAACTAATTGATAGTTCTGAATCGGATATTTTAATGAGCATTTATTACTAGAACCAGTCTTTAAAAGAATAAAAATTAAAAAATAAAAAATTGAAAAAAATTACCATTGCTATCGACGGATTTTCATCTACAGGAAAAAGTACTCTTGCCAAACAATTGGCAAAAGAGTTAGAATATGTTTATGTAGATACTGGAGCGATGTATCGTGCTGTGGCTTATTTTGCGATGCAACATGATTTGATAAATGCGGAATTCTTTAAAAAAGAAGCTTTAATTGAAGCATTGGCAGATATAAAATTAGAGTTTAGATTTAATACTGATCTAGGTTTTGCTGAAATGTATTTAAATGGTGAGAATGTCGAAAAACAAATTAGAACTATTGAAGTTTCTAATTTTGTGAGCACAGTTGCTGCAGTTTCTGAGGTTCGCGCTAAGTTGGTAGAGCAACAGCAGGAAATGGGAACGAACAAAGCTATAGTGATGGATGGAAGAGATATTGGAACGGTAGTTTTCCCTAACGCTGAATTGAAAATTTTTATGACCGCAAGTGCAGAAACACGTGCGCAAAGACGTTTTGATGAACTACAGCAAAAAGGCGATAAGGTGTCTTATGAAGAAGTTTTAAAAAATGTAGTTGATAGAGATTACATGGATACGCATCGTGAAGATTCTCCTCTAATAATCGCCGACGACGCAATTGAGATTGATAATTCTTACTTAAATAAAGAAGAACAATTTACAGCTGTTTTAGAATTAGTGAATGATGTTGTTAAAACGATATAATTTTTTGCAGATATTATTTTTAATGGTAGTTTTACCGCTTCATTTTACTTTAAAGACAATTTCATTATATGGGAATTAAAAACAGGTTGATTTTTATGAGCTTTCTTCAATTTTTTGTTTGGGGAGCTTGGCTTATCACAATTGGAAATTATTGGTTTGGAACCAAAAATTGGGAAGGAACACAATTTGGTTTAGTATTTGGAACCATGGGAATTGCTTCTTTATTCATGCCTACATTAACCGGAATTATTGCCGACAGATGGGTAAACGCTGAAAAATTATATGGAGTTCTTCATATTTTATATGCAGTAGTTTTATTTGGAATTGCACAAGTTACAACACCAGATACTTTTATTATTGTAATGCTTTTGGCTATGTGCTGTTACATGCCAACAATTGCTTTGAGTAATTCGATATCGTATACTTCACTTAAATTAAATAATAAAAACATCGTAAAAGATTTCCCGCCTATTCGCGTTTGGGGAACAATCGGTTTTATTGTTGCGATGTGGATCACCAATCTAAGCGGAAGTAAAGCGACAGAGTACCAGTTTTATATTGCTGGAATTGGAGGTTTAATTCTTGGAGTTTACGCTTTTACTTTGCCAAAATGTGAGCCACAGCGTTTAATCAAAGAAAATGCTACTTGGATAGAAACTTTTGGTTTAGAATCTTTCAAATTGTTTGCTAATTACAAAATGGCTTTGTTCTTTGTGTTTTCTATGTTTTTAGGAGGAGCATTGCAATTGACAAACGCTTACGGAGATGTATTTTTGGATGAATTCAAACATTTTCCAAAATATGCAGATTCATTTGTAATTCAATATTCGACTATTATTATGTCAATCTCTCAAGTTTCTGAGACATTGTTTATTTTAGCGATTCCATTTTTCTTAAGACGTTTCGGAATCAAACAAGTTATGCTAATTAGTATGCTGGCTTGGGTTTTGCGTTTCGGATTATTTGCGTTTGGAGATCCTGTAAATGGTTTATGGATGATTATCTTGTCTTGTATCGTATACGGAATGGCATTTGATTTCTTTAATATTTCTGGTTCATTATTCGTAGAAAGTAATACTGATTCTAAAATTCGTTCATCAGCACAAGGATTGTTTATGATGATGACAAATGGAGTAGGAGCGGTTTTAGGAAGTTTGACTTCAGGCTGGGCAATTGACCGTTTCTTTACAAAGTCGTTTACTACCACTACAGAATTAGCTGGATTTTTACAGACAGACGCCTCTAACGAAAAAATGGCAGAGTTTGTCAAAAGTCAAGGAAATACAATTAATGACGGAGTTTTTGCAAATCCAGTTCTAATGAAAGACTGGCATACGATCTGGCTTTCATTTGCGATTTATGCTTTAGTAATTGCGATTGCTTTTGCTGTTTTATTTAAACATAAACATGATCCGAAGGAAATTGAGAATTTGAGTCATTAAAAATTCTTATAATTATTTGAATCCTATTTTCAGATCTGAAAATAGGATTTTTTTATGTCTCCTTCTTCATTTAAGAATGGGCTCTGGAGCAAATATATTTCTTTACTAAAAGAATTTTATTTATTTGGGTATACAATATGGATATTAAAAAAAATACGTTTTTTATTCTTTTATTTTTTATGCTTAGTTGTAATAAAAAAGAAGATTTTAAGCCAACAGTTAAACTTGATTTAATTTTAAAAAACGAGAAATTAAAAAAAGATTATACTGAATTCAGGTTTGATAACGTTTATTTGTTGTCAGGGATAGAGAAAAAACAAAGTTTTATCAATTTTTCTAAAGAGACAAATATTGATGAACTTGTTTTGATGACAGAATGCGAAAAACCAATCGTAAGATGTTTTGCATTTAAAGTATTAGTAGAAAAAGATTATTCTAGAATTCGTGAGGTATTATTTAAACATCTAAATGATAATGAATATGTTGATATTTATCATCCTCCATGTATTAGAATGAATGAAATGGTTAAAGTTTATATGTTGCAGCAATTGGATCCATTTTCAAATAGCAAAATGAAATTTAGTAGGACTGAGTACGATCACATCTATGCTGAGTTATTTAAATAATTTAAACAAAGACTATTTGTATTATATAGTGTTGCAACCCGACAGGTTTTTAGAACCCGGTTTGTTGTTTAAAACTTTATCCTGCAAGGTTTCCGAAACCTTGTAGGTATATCGAAAACCTAATTAGGTCTTTAAGTCTAACTGTTTTAAAAAGTTTTTACTAAACGGTGATAAATTACAATAAATACGAAAAATAAATACCTACAAGGTTTTGGAAACCTTGCAGGAAATTCGAACTTTATGGGATTAACGATTTAAACCCGACAGGTTTTAAAAACCTGTCGGGTTTGTCGTCTGGTGTGCTTGTGTATTAAATAAAATAATAACTTAGTGCCTCATTATTAATAACATAAAAAAATGCTAAAACTTAAGTTTTATATTTTGCTTTTGATCGGTACTTTGGGGTTTGCTCAAAACAAAGCTTTGTATGATAAAAGTATAGAAGCATATAAAAATAAGGACTATGTTTTGTTCCTTCGGTTGGCAAAACAATTGGACAGTATTCGGCCAATGCATCCTGCTTTTACTTATAATTTAGCGTCGGCTTATGCTTTGAATGGAAAGAAAGAGGAAGCTTTATCTGTTTTGAAAAATATGGTTCTAGCAAATAATACTGTTTCTTTTGAAGAGGATACGGATTTTGCTTCTATCAAAAACGATAAGGATTTTAAGGATTTGGAATCACTCAAAATTTTGCAATCTAAGAAAATAGAGAATTCAGTTGAAAAACTTTGTCTTTCTGAGAAAGGATTGCATCCAGAAGGATTATTTTATTTGGAGAAACAAAAGCTTTGGTTGTCGTCGAGCATTAGAGATAAAAAGATTGTTTCTTTTGATGCGTCTGGAAAATGTTCTGATTGGTTTACAGATTGTTTGTATTCGGTTTTTGCCTTAAAAGCAGATCGTGATGAAAAATATTTGTTTGTCGCTTGTTCTGCAATTCCTGAAATGAAAGGTTTTAAAAAAGAATTGGATGGAAAAAGTGAGATCTTAAAAATTGAAATTGCTTCAAAAAAAGTGGTGAAAAGATATTTTATTGAAGGAAATCATGTTTTTGGTGATCTTGTAATAAGTAAATCTAACGAAGTTTATATTTCAGATAGTACTGAGCCCATAATTTATAAAATTGAAAAAGAGAATTTAGTTTTATGGAAAGATTTGAGAAATCAAGCTTTTAATTTGCAAGGTATTACATTTAATAAAGACGAATCAAAATTGTTTGTTGCAGATTATTTAAAAGGAATTGCAGTTATCGATATAAAGAATAAAAAGGAATCTTGGTTGGTATTTCCAATTGATGCTTCCAGAAAAGGTATTGACGGATTGGTTTTTTATAAAAAATCATTGATTGCCATTCAGAATGGAGTAGTGCCGATTAGGATTGCAGCGTTTAAACTGAATGAAACGGAAACAAAAATAGTTGACTTTAAGGTTTTGGATAATAATAGAGAAGCCTTTAATGAGCCAGCTTTGGCGGTTTTGGTTAAAAATAAAATCTATTTTTTTGCCAATTCACCTTGGAAGTTTTATGATAAAAACTTTCAGCTCGACGAGAGTAAATTCGATAACCCAAAATTGTTTGAACTTGATTTGGAGAAATCTTTATCAAAGTTTTAAAATTGATATAGATAGTTACAAGTCGTAAACCCGACAGGTTTTGAAAACCTTGCAGGAAGGGGTTCAAAAGGTATTATGAAAACTAAAATTTCTAATCTAGCCCCGATAGAAGTGGAAATCCTTTTGTGCCGGGGTTCGGCACAAAAGATTGTAACGGATAGCGGGACTAAACGTCTTGAAAACCCGAATTCTCGTGCTTCTAATCAATCTACTGATAATCATATCGGTTTTGTTTTGTTAATTCAGAAAAATGTAGTAATTTTGCAGTCCTTTTGGCAGAGAAGAGTTTCCATTAGGAATCAACCATTTATGTAAAACAACTTCTGTATTTTCTATCGCATAGAGAAACTCGAGAAAAGCAGAATACAAATTTTTTTATCAGCATGTCTGAACAATTAAAATCACAAGAAGAGTTTTTAGCAAATTTTAACTGGCATAACTTCCAAGAAGGAATTGATGCAGTAGATGAGAAAAACTTACAAGAGTTTGAAGAACTAGTATCAAAAACTTTCATCGCTACAGATCAAGAAGAAGTAGTTGAAGGTGTTGTTGTTAGAATTACAGATAGAGACGTTATCGTTGATATCAATGCTAAATCTGAAGGTGTTATTTCTTTAAACGAATTCCGTTACAACCCTAACTTAAAAGTTGGTGACAAAGTAGAAGTATTAATCGACATCCGTGAGGACAAAACAGGTCAATTAGTATTATCTCACAGAAAAGCACGTACTATTAAGTCTTGGGATAGAGTTATTGCAGCTAATGAAACTGGAGAAATCGTTAACGGTTTTGTTAAATGTAGAACTAAAGGAGGTATGATCGTTGACGTATTCGGTATCGAGGCGTTCTTACCAGGATCTCAAATTGACGTTAAGCCAATTAGAGACTACGATGTATATGTAAACAAAATGATGGAATTCAAAGTGGTAAAAATCAACCACGAATTCAAAAACGTTGTTGTATCTCACAAAGCTCTTATCGAAGCTGACATTGAAGTACAGAAAAAAGAGATCATCGGTCAATTACAAAAAGGACAAGTATTAGAAGGTGTTGTTAAAAACATTACTTCTTATGGTGTGTTCATTGACTTAGGTGGTGTTGACGGATTAATTCACATTACTGACCTTTCTTGGAGTAGAATCAACCACCCAAGTGAAGTTCTTGAATTAGACCAAAAATTAAACGTTGTAATCCTTGATTTCGATGATGAGAAAACAAGAATTCAATTAGGATTGAAACAATTAAACGCTCACCCATGGGATGCTTTAGATGCTAACTTAACTGTTGGTGATAAAGTTAAAGGTAAAGTAGTTGTAATCGCTGATTACGGTGCATTTATCGAAGTTGCTGAAGGTGTTGAAGGTTTAATCCACGTTTCAGAAATGTCATGGTCAACTCACTTACGTTCTGCTCAAGATTTCGTAAAAGTTGGAGATGTTGTTGAGGCAGTTATCTTAACTCTTGACAGAGACGATCGTAAGATGTCATTAGGTATCAAACAATTGACTCAAGATCCATGGACTGACATTACTTCTAAATACCCAGTAGGTTCTAAACATACAGGTATCGTTAGAAACTTTACAAACTTTGGTATTTTCGTAGAATTAGAAGAAGGAATTGATGGATTAATCTACATCTCTGACTTATCTTGGACTAAGAAAATTAAACACCCATCTGAGTTTGTAAACGTTGGTGAAAAACTTGATGTTGTAGTATTAGAATTAGATGTTGAAGGACGTAAATTATCTTTAGGTCACAAACAAACTACTGCTAATCCTTGGGATCAGTACGAAGATTCTTTCGCTGTAGGAACTATCCACAACGGTGAGATTTCTGAAATCGTTGACAAAGGAGCTACTGTAGAATTCGGAGATGATATCGTTGCTTTCATTCCAACTCGTCACCTTGAAAAAGAAGACGGAAAGAAATTGAAAAAAGGCGATACAGCTGATTTCAAAGTAATTGAATTCAACAAAGAATTCAAAAGAGTAGTTGCTTCTCACACTGCTATCTTCAGAGAAGAAGAAGAGAAAAACGTGAAAGCTGCTGCTGAAAATACTTTATCTAACTCTACTACTAATGCACCAGCTGCGACTTTAGGAGATAACAATGATGTATTAGCTGCATTAAAAGCTAAAATGGAAAAAACTGAGAAAAAATAATTCTTAGCTTTTTTATAAATAGAAAGTCCCACATCACTGTGGGACTTTTTTTTGTTTTTTACATTTGTTTCAAGTTTCAGGTTGTCACGCTGAGCGAAGTCGAAGCGCATTTCTATTGGAATTTTAAAACTATAATAATTGATTTTTTTTAGAAGCTATTTCCCGCTATCCGTTGCAATCTTTTACTTTTTAAAGAAAAAAGTAAAAGGATTTTCACTTCTATCGGGGCTAGGGACTTGTTTTCAAAATAAATCTATTCTTATTTTGATGCCAATAATTTTGTTTCTTCTGGAGTGAACTCATTTACAATGGCATAAGTGTCTATTTTTGTAATTTCCATTTCATCTAGAATATCAACTAGATTTTTAAAATTGCTTTTTTTACTTGGTTTGATAATTACAATAGGCCCATTCTTTGGCTTTCCAATTGAAGCAGAATACTCCAGAATATTTTTTCTTTTTTGTAACAATTCTTTTCTAATGCCATTTTGACCATATATTATCTCTTTCGGTATTTCCAATGGAAATTCTAATAAACCTGAATAAGTTATTATTTTGTTATTATCATCTAGTAATATCGTATAAATTCGGGTTTCGTCCACACATCCAGGATGACAATCATCACAGTCATTATTTGGAAGGCTTAAATCCACAGCTTTTGGTTTTCTCAATTCAATCGTAACCATAAAAAATATAATCAGCAGAAAAGAAACGCTGACCATGGCAGTTAAATCAACTCTTGAATTTAACTTTCTACTTCTAACTTTTTGAGGAAGATTTTTCATAAGATTAAGGTTTAATTGGAAGCTAATAATTTTTCTTCTTCTGGAGAAAACTGGTCAACGATGAGATAAGATTTAATTCCTGTTATTTTAATTTCATCTAGAATATCAACCAAATTGCCATAGTTTGACTTTTTACTTGGTTTAATAACTACCTCGACACCTCTTCCTGGTTTTCCTAAATTAGCTGAATAAGCCAACACATTGTTATTTCTTCTAAATAATTCTTTACGAATACCATTTCTGCCAAACGCGACTTCTTTCGGAGCTTCAATTGGAACAAATAATAATCCTGAGTACGTAATTATCTTGTTGTCCTTATCGAGGAGTATTGTCATCGTTCTATTTTCGTCAGGTTTACCACATTCTACTATCGGTCCGCATCCTTCATTATAAATGGGATATTCTATAAGTCTAGATTTTCTCAATTCAATCGTAACCATAAAAAATATAATCAGCAAAAAAGAAACGCTGACCATTGCTGTTAAATCAACTCTCGAACTTAACTTTTTACTTCTAACTTTTTGAGGCAGGTTTTTCATAGTAAATGAATTTTTACTAAAGTTAATAATAAAATAGTAACGAAAATGACTTCAATTTCATAAAATGCTAAAAAATATTTTAAACTGTAAAGCCTTGTGATAAAAGAGATTTATATGATTTCATAAAATTATATTCCAACTTTATAAAACCAAAGAGCGTTTTAAGGCGTAAATGAGCTTATAACTTAAAATCATTAAATATGAAAACTAGAAAATTTTTAGCTCTTGCAGTTTTAGCTTTAGGATTTGCATTTACATCAAATGCACAAAAATCGGTAATGGTTGGTGGCGCAGCGATGTATCCAAATAAAAATATTATAGAAAATGCTGTAAATTCAAAAGACCATACGACTTTGGTTGCAGCAGTAAAAGCGGCAGATTTGGTAGAAACTTTGAAAGGGAAAGGTCCTTTTACTGTTTTTGCTCCAACAAATGCTGCATTTGATAAATTGCCAAAAGGAACTGTAGAATCTCTTTTAAAACCAGAAAATAAAAAAATGCTTCAAACGATCTTGACCTATCATGTGGTTGCAGGTAAAATGAATTCGTCTGATATCGCAGCTGCAATTAAAGAAGGAAAAGGTAAAGCAACTTTGAAAACGGTTAGTGGCGGTTCATTAACTGCTTGGATGAAAGGGAAAGATTTATATATCAGTGATGAGAATGGAAACAAAGCAAAAGTGACTATCGCAGACGTTAATCAGTCGAATGGTGTGATTCATGTTGTAGACGCTGTTTTGCTTCCGAAAAACAAATAAATTCCAAATAATAAATTCCAAATTCCAAGCTTAAATTGGAATTTGGAATTTCTTTTTTCTAAGATTTTAAAATTTGGAATTTCAAATTTTGGAATTTTTTAAATTTTATTTTTTTGCTGTCAAAGTACTTCCAGCTGAAGCGATTACAACACAAATTACAGCCAAAATTTCATAAAAGCTTAAGCTTTCCTGAAGAAATATAAAAGCACAAATAGAGGCTGCTGCAGGTTCTAAACTCATTAAAATACTAAAAGTACGCGGCGGAAGTTTTCCTAAAGCTTTCATTTCTAATGTAAACGGAATTGCACTAGATAAAAGAGCAAGCGCAACACCCATTCCGAATAATTTTGGCGTTAGATTGGTTAAACCGTTTTCTAGAAAACCAAAAGGCAAAACTAAAAGTGCAGCAAATAACATTCCTGTTGTTACCGCATAACCATCATTCATTATTTTAGAAATTTTTCCGCCTAAAACGATATAAGCCGTCCAAAATCCACCGGCCATAAGTGCAAACAAAATTCCCCAAGGATCTAAACGGTCATTTGTCCAAGGTGCGATTAATAATATTCCTATGGCGGCCAATAAAACCCAACAATAGTCAATTAAACGTTTTGAACCTGCTATAGCTAGTAATAATGGTCCAACAAATTCTAAAGTTACGGCTAAACCAATCGGAATTCTTTCTATAGCAAAATAGAAAATCAAATTCATTGCTCCTAAAGACAAACCATACGGAATTACAATTTTCCATTGCTGTGCTGTTATGGCTTTAAAATTGGGTCTGTAAGCCAATAATAAAATTAATGCCGAAACACCAATACGTATAGATGCCGTACCCGCTGCGCCAATTGTAGGGAATAATGTTTTTGCAATTGCCGCTCCGCATTGAACACTTATAATAGCTAATAATACGGCAGGAACAGGAGGGAGGCTAATTTCTCGGTTTTTCATTTAAGATTAGCTTTTTACTTTTAATATGGTTAATTCTTCAACTATCTGATCTTGATAAGTTTTTAGAGCCACGTAGTACCAATTTTCTTTTGTAAGATCAATAGTGAAAATGTCATTTTTATTATGTTTTTTAATTGCGGTTTCAAATTCTTTTACCATCGTTCCTTCAGTGAACCATGAAAGGTCGCCATCTTTTGCAGAATCCATAGTATATTGATTTGCTAGGTCAGAAAATTTAGCACCATTTTTATATTGATTTACAATTTTCTTGCGAAGGTTATTTATAGCTTGCAAAGACATTTTATTTCCGTCTAAAAATATGTAGCTGACACGAAGAGCTACTGTTTTCCTAGAATCAATGATTTTATAAAGGTTAGTGCCATCTGAAAAGATATCGCCGATAGTTCTGTTTTTAAATATTCTAGAACTTTTGTTCTCGTCTATTTGTGGGGCTATTGTCCAAATTTGAGCATCAATATTTTCATTAACAAGAATAAATTGATTGGCTTCATCGATGGAATTGATTGACTTAATTTGATCTTCAATTTTTTGTCCAAAAGCATTCAAACTGCTAAGACATAACATTGATGCTAAAATAAATGCAATATTTTTAGTGGCGTTTTTAAAGAAAATCATTTAATTACCTAAAGCTTTTTTAGTAACATAAGCACGATAGCCAATTATTGCCATTTGCCATTTTTTTGCTTTTGAAATATCTAAACCTTGTTTGGTAAAACTCGGCAAAAGCATTTTGTTTAGTTTAGCTAATAATTTATACATGGTAGATTTGTTTTTTCAAAGATATAAAAAAAGACTTTGTGTTTGAAGCAAAGTCTTTTGAGCAGTAAAATGTAAAAGTATTTAAAATTTGAGAATTAGATTTTCATCTCCTTCAGTTTGTCTATTTATGGCATTTCTAGGAGCTTCCATCCAGCCTGTTTTATTGATGACAAACTTAAAAAGATGAGTCGTGTTTTTTTCAAATTGAGATTTCGGAATGACCAATTCAAATGTATTTTTGTTTTTCTTTATCATTTGAAAATTCTGGTCGTTTGGATTCCATTTATCGAAAGAACCCGCTATGGATACGCTTTTAACTAAACTAGAATCTAAATTCTTGTCATGTTCGTAAACAAAAAAAACATTGTCACCAATGATTTTATAGCCATAAATACCGGTTTGTTTTTTATTTTCGCTCAATAAATCATTAGAAAGTCTTACAATAGCTTCGCCAATTGCATTTCCGGTATTTTCATCACTGATGTTTACAATAATAGAAATGCCTAGTTGACGTTCGGGATAAACAACTAACATATTTTGAGTTCCGAATGCACCGCCATGTTTCCAGCAGTTTTTTCCGTTTTCGTCAACTTGAATATAATCCCAGAAATAACCGTTCCAAGTTGTTGGGCTATTTAGGAGATTTCGTTGCGATTCTTGAACAATTTTATTCTTTGTATTTAGTTCATAATTAATAAATTTAGTTAAGTCACCTAAAGTAGATTTTAATCTTCCAGCAGCTCCCCAAAGATTATCTGAAATAGTTGGCATTAAAATTCCTTTGAGATTATAACCATTTGCGATAACAGTATTTGGACTTAAATTTATACCACTAGATTTCATGTCGAGTTTTGAAAAAATATTTTCCTTCAAAAGGGTTTCATAACTTTTCTGATAGACATTTTCCAAAATATGAGCAGTAAGATTAAGGCTACCGTTGCTGTATTTGAATTTAGTTCCAGGCAAAGTATCCAATTTCATAGACTTAAGATCTTCGAAGAATTTTTCGCGAGTGTACGATTCATCTATTTTTTTGAACGCCAAATAGCTGCTGTCATTTCTATTTTTCCGTAATTCATCAGTATCAGGCAAATCTTTAGCAAAACCAGTTCTAAAAGAAACCAAATCTTTAATCGTTATTGGCGTTCCGTTGTATTCTAAGTTCGGATAAGAACCTGTAATATATTTTCTGATATCGTCATCAGGATTTAATTTTCCTTCCAAAACGGCTTGTGCAGTGAGAAGTCCCGTAAATAATTTGGTTATCGAGGCAACTTCAAAAACAGTATTATTGTTGGCAATATTTTCTTTTCCTTTATCTATTTCCCCATAATGGCGCGTATAGGTTTTACCATTTTTGACAACGCCAATAGAAATGGAATTTGCTTTTGACTTATTCAAAAGTAATGAAGCAGTTTTGTCCATTGCTATAAAAATATCTTTTTCGGCTTTGTTTTGCTGAGCGCAAACAGTAAAAGACAAAAATAGAAGTAAGAGATACTTTTTCATTTTGGTTACTATTTTAATTGATTTTTATTTGGCTAATAATTCATCAATTTTTTTGAGCATTTCTTTCGCGTTCGAATTTTCTGGTGTAAGCGCTAATGATTTTTTATAATTTTCTTTAGAAAGTTCCAGCTGATTATTTTTAAAATAACTCTCCGCTAAACTGTCATAAACATTTCCAGAATTTGGATGTTCAATTGCATTCAATTCAAAAATCTTAGTAGCGTCTTTTAAGCGATCGCTTCTCATCAAAGAATAACCAATTAAATTCAAACGCTGTTCAAAATTCCAATCTGGATGCTGCTTTTTTACAGCGAAATAATAGTCTTTTGCTTTAGTAAAATCTTGCTTTAAGAAATTAATGGTTATGTTTTCTTTCTCTTCCTCTTTCAAATTGATAAGCGAAGGATCAATTATACCGCCAATTCGATAAACAACATCATCAAAAGCAGGCAAATACATATATTTATTGCTGTTTGATAAAAAAATCACAGTCAGATTGTTGTCTGGAAATTTTCTAAATGCTGTTACATTTCCGCCGCTAAATCCGTACGACGAATGATTGTTTACAGGCTGACATTCCCAGCCATAAGCAAAAACATCTTTTTGGTTAGTAAATTGGAAAGGTGACCACATTGCGACCTTTGTTTCTTTTTTTAAGTACAAATCGTTATCTAAATTTTGATTCCACTTAATTAATTGTGAAAGTGTTATGTTTAAACCATTTGCCGAATGAGAGTCTGGACCGCTGTTAAAAGTAATCTGCTGGTATTTTTTGGTTTCAATATTATAAGTGTAACGAACGGCACTCGAAGTTAATTTTGCGAAATCCGAACAAAAGAAAACATCAGATCCATGATCTGGAAACTGGTTCTGAAAAATATAATCTTCGAAAGTTTGCCCCGTTATTTTTTCGATTATTTTGGTCAACAATAAATAATTGGTTTGATTGTAACTATACTGGTTTCCTGGAGTAAATTGTATTGGTTTTTGACCTAAAAAAGATATTCTTTCTAAGTAAGGAGCTGTATATGGGAAGTCTGTATATTTGAAATAATCTGGAAGCCCCGAAGAATGCGATAAAAGATTGCCTATTTGTACATTTTGCCATTCTTTTGGAAGATCGCTCAAGTATTTAGAAACTGGATCGCTCAAGGCGATTTTGCCTTTTTCTATCAATTGAAAAATTCCGACTGCTGTAATTAATTTAGTGGTAGAAAAGACCTTAAAACTGGTCGTTTTATCAACTGGTATATTTTCTTCTAAAGAAGCTTTTCCAAAGTACTTTTCATAAATAACTTTGCCGTCTTTTATTACAGCGACAGCCGTACCAGGAATTTCATTTATCTCTATTATTTCTTTTAAATATTGATCAATTTTTTGTTCTGTTTCTTTATTGCTTTTATTTTGTCCAAATGAAAAATTTAGGAAAACAATAAGCATAGCAAAGCTGTAGATTGTGTTTTTCATCTATAAAATTTAATACGTTAATAATTTTAGGGATAAAAAAACCAGTGAATAAAACACTGGTTTTTAAAGTAAAATGAATTGGTTAGGCTTTTTTATTCTGTTTTTCCATTTCCTTCAAGTCTTTCTCATGCTGCTTCATATCCTTTTCATGTTGCTTCATGTCTTTAGCATGCTGTTTCATATCTTTGGCGTGCTGCTTCATATCAAGCTCATACTGTTTCATGTCTTGTTCGTATTGCTTCATATCAATCTCGAGGTTTTTATTGTCAAAATTGAATTTAAAATCAAAATTGAATTTCTCCATATTGGCAGCAAATTTCTCCATGGCAATCTCATATTTAGCCATTTCTTTTTCATAGATTTCAGATCTTTGAGACATAATAGCTTCTACTTGTTTTTCGTAAGCTTCCATTTGCGGTTCAAACGCTTCCATCTGCTTTTCAAATGCCTCCATTTGTTTTTCAAAATTTGCCATCGCTACTTTATCCTTTGGATTTTTAGGAGCAACTGGCGGTTTTGGCATTTTTGACATATCAATAGCAGGAGCAGCCGGTAGTGGACCAGAAGGAAATGCTGGAGGTGATGGTGGTACGGGAGCAGCAACATCAGCGCCTTCGTGATTGCGAACAATAACTCTTTCGTTTCTAATGATTATTGGCATTTTAAAGTTTCTATCGGTATTGATGTTGATAGATTTTGTACCTTTTTCGTCTGTTCCAATGGCTAATTCGCAGTCTTTTATCGCTTCGTCACCGTCAATTTTGATGGTTTGTTTTTTACCAGAATCCGATTTTACTTTGATCTGAATCGCTGTTAATTCTTCTTTCGTATTTCTTTTTACATCCGAAATTTCAACATCAAGATTATGGTTAGATTTTAACTTTCCAGGAAGTTCATTTAACTCTTTATCTGTTGTGTTTTTGGTAATCTTGATCGTTTCGTTAATGTCTTTAATAGTATCTTTTTGGATGATTGAAACTTCGTCTTGTTTCTTTTCTTGCGCAATAGTCTTTATTTGAAATAAAAGAATAAAGGCGCCAAGAGCAGGAATTACCGCCGAATATTTCCAGTAATTTCTTTTGTTTGATTGATTTTTGTTTAACATGACAATTCGTTTTTTGATTAATGATTGATAAAAATGATTGGTGATTGCAACGCAAGTTTCATGCGTTGTTATTTTTAAAAGCGTGTACTGATACGCTTTTTTGTCGGCAATTTTTTTAGAAGCCTCACTGTCTGCTATAAATTCAAGGTTTTGCAAAATAGCTTTTTTATAAAGCCATACAATTGGATTAAACCAAAAGAGGATACAAAAGATTCTCGAAATCAAAACATCAATGGTGTGTTTTTGATCGCTGTGCACTTTTTCATGTTCCAAAATACTTTCTAATTCTGCCGCTGTATATAGTGATGAGTTATATACAATGTAATCGAAATAGGAGAAAGGAGCGATGTTTTCTTTGACATCGATAAATTTAAAATCTTCCTGCTGTTCGATTCTTTTTCCTTTTAAAACAGCATTAAGGCTGTAGAAATCAAGTCCAAATTTGATCATGAAAGCCAAGAAACCTATTCCATAAACTGCTGCTAAAACTAAACTCCAATTGATTTCAAAATTTTCTTCTTCAACAACGGTTACCCTTGTAGGAGAGTATTTTGCTTCATAAGAAGTCACATTATCGTGTGAAACTGGAATATTTTGAATATTAGTCGACGATGTTGTAATCACAGGAGCTGGAGTGGGAGCGGGTGGCGCTTCGACCAAAATTACTTTAGTGTAAACTACAAAAGGCAGAACTACAGAAGTAATTAATCCGGCAATTAGAAACCAGCGGCTGCTGTTGAAAAAAGTTTCTTTACGAAGTAAAAAAATGTAAGCAAAATAAAACATTGCTAATAAACCGCTTGATTTTAGGATAAAAATGAAAAGTGCTTCCATAACTATTTTGATTATTTACCTTCTTTTGGATTTTCGATCATGTCTAAGATTTCACGTAACTCATCTGCAGAAATCTTTTCTTCTTTGGCAAAAAAAGAAACCATGCTTTTGTATGAGCTATTAAAATAATTATCGATTGCAGTGCTCATAAAACCTTTTCTATAATCTTCTATGCTTACGGCTGGATAATACTGATGCGTATTTCCAAAAGCATTGTGCGCCACATACCCTTTCTCTTCCAGATTACGAACAATAGTAGACAAAGTGTTGTAATGCGGTTGGTCTTCTAAAATCTCTGCTTGAATTTCTTTTACAAAAGCTTTTTTCAACTTCCATAAAATGTGCATGATTTCCTCTTCTTTATTGGTCAGTTTTTGCATTTCTGATTTATTTTTGGTTTTCAATGTTTGAATCACTTTCCGTTACAAATTGTTGTTTTTCCTTTGCAGTAACTTTCGTTACAAATAGCAGAAAAAAAGCGGCAAGTACTGTAATCAACACATAATATTTCCACGAATTTCTCTTTTCTGATTGATTTTTGGTTAACATGATGATTTGTTTTTTGATTAAAATGATTGAAAAATAGTCTTTTATTAAAAAGAAATTATTTTCTGGTTTTAATTTCAACTACTCCATTTGCGCCTTTATCTCCAAACAAAGAAATAGCTTCAACTCCTTTGTGAACTTTCATTGATTGAACATTATTAACTCCTAGACTTTCAATATCAAAATCAGCAGGCATTTCCTTTCCATCTACAATTACAAGCGGAAAACCTGTTTTTTTTGCATTAATTTTTACTCCGTTTGAAACCGCAATAGAAGTGTTTTCATCAGTAGTAGTGATCACTTTGGTGTTTGTTTTATTGTCATTATCAATAATTACAATAGTGCTAGTATTTGTATTAGTATTACTGTCAGTTTTTGTACTAGTAATAGAATTAGTGTTAACATTGGATTCTGTATTAGTAGTTAAATTGTTGCTTGTTGCTGTTTTAGAAGTTTTGCTTGCATTATTATTTGCAGTTGCTTTTTTGCTGACAGCAGTTTTTTCTTCAAAAGTTTTAATACCAGCTTTTATTGTGCCGTCTTTGTTTACAATAACAGCAATTCCAAAATCTTTGATGGCCTGATCACCACTTTGTATAGATTGAGATTTTTGCTTGCCATTGACAACATCAACTTTAATAGCTGTTAAATAATTTTCTGAGTTTCTTTTGATGTCAGAAACTTCTAAATCAATGTTGTAGTTTGATTTTAAGTTCTTCTTTAAATCCTGAAGTTCACTATCTGTCGTTTTTTTCGTGATTGTAAAGACGTTCATCGATTTAATTTCGTTAGATACTGCTGTTTCCACCTTTTGCTGCCTTTCTTTTGCAACTACTTCTATTTGAAATAACAGCACAAAAGCAGTCAAAGCCGGAATTACAGTATAATACTTCCAAGAATTCCTCTTTTTTGATTGATTTTTGTTTAACATGACGATTCGTTTTTTGATTAATGATTGATAAAAATGATTGGTGATTGCAACACAGCTTTCGTGTGTTGTTATTTTTAAAAGCGTGTATTGATACGCTTTTTTGTCTGAAAGTTTTTTAGAAGCTTCACTGTCAGCAATAAACTCTAAGTTTTGAGTTATTGCTTTTTTATAAAGCCATACAATCGGATTGAACCAGAAAATAATACTGAAGATTCTCGAAATCAATACATCTAATGTATGGTTTTGATCGCTGTGCACTTTTTCGTGTTCAATTATACTTTCTAATTCTGAAGGCGTGTAAAGTGATGAGTTGTACACGATATATTCAAAATAGGAGAAAGGCGCAATGTTTTCGTTGATATCTATAAATTTAAAATCGGCTTGCTGTTTGATTTTTTTTCCCCTAATAATAGAATTCAAGCTATAAAAATCAATTGCCAGTTTTATGATAAAGATTAAAAGACCAAGGCCATAAAGACCAAGAATAATGTAATTCCAATTAAATTCAGCCGATTCGTTTTGCGGACTGCTTATGATCGTCGTTGGAATATTTGCATCTACATAAGAAACTGTATCCGTCCATATCACCTTTGTATAAGTCAGTAATGGTAAAACTGCTGAGACAATCAAACCAGATAATAGAAACCATCTGTTGCTATTGAAAAATGTTTCTTTGCGTAATAAAAAGTAATAAGCGCAATAAAACACCAGCATTAAACTGCTTGATTTGGCGATATAAATGAAAACTGCTTCCATAAACCGATTATTTTTCGTTTTTATTTTCGATCATCGATAAAATCTCACGCAATTCATCTGCTGAAATTTTTTCTTCTTTAGCAAAAAAGGAAACCATGCTTTTATAAGAACTATTAAAATAGTTGTCGATAGCAGTTTTCATAAATCCTTTTCTGTAATCTTCAATGGCAACAACTGGAAAGTACTGATGGGTGTTTCCAAAAGCATTGTGTCCCACATATCCTTTTTCTTCCAGATTACGCACAATAGTCGATAAAGTGTTGTAATGTGGCTGATCTTCTGTGATTTCGGCTTGAATTTCTTTTACAAAAGCTTTTTTAAGCTTCCATAAAATCATCATAATTTCTTCTTCTTTGTTTGTTAACTTCTGCATCTTCTCTAATTTTAATTCAAATATACAACTATTTTTTTAGTTACACAACTATAAAAATAGTTATTTAACTAAAAATTAAGTTTGATTTCGATTTCAAGCGCAGAAATGCTATTCAAATTTAATGGTAATAAATTGAATTATAGTATTTTAAAAAGTTAAAAGTTTTTTACGAAATCTTCTCGTTGACTAAGGCATTCTTAATCCAAATGCAGCATCCCGTAGCGACAACACCAATGCAAGCCATAAACAGCCAGTTAATTTGATAGCCAAATCCAGTAATAATTTCAAACCCAAGCTTAGAACTGATAATATGAGCCAAACTAAAACTCATTGTATAAAGCGCCATATAACGGCCTTCTTGTCCGCGTGGTGCACGGCTTAAAGCAAATGCATTAGAAAAAGGGAAAGTCAAAACTTCTCCTATAGAAATGCAAACCATGCTCACCACCAAAATTCCAGCCCAGAAATTGATGAGAAGTAAGAAGAAACTGGAAGCCATTACAAAAGAACCTATAATAATAATTCGGATTTTAGGAAACGCTTTTCGTTCTAAAAAGCCAACCGTTGGCATTTCGAGAGAAAAGATTAATAGACCGTTGAGTGTCATTAAAAGACCTGTTTGGAATTCGCTTAAGCCAAATTTTTCATTATGATATAAAGGAAGAGTAGTAAACAATTGGAAGAAAATCATGGCTGTAATAAAACTTACAAATAAGAAAACCCAGAAAATCTTATCATGAAAAACCGATTTTATTTCCGCAGCGCTTTCTGCTTTATCGTCATGAGTTGCTTTTTTCTTTTCTTTTACTAGTAAAGCAAAAATCGAGATCGAAATAATGCAAGACGCACCATCAACCCAGAAAAGTCCAGAATAACCCATTCCCATAATAATTAATCCACCAAGGGCAGGACCCGCAGCGAAACCGAGATTTACAGCGAGACGTACCAACGTAAGCGCGCGAGTTCTGTTTTCGGGTTTTGCATACGCTCCGAGAGACACAAACATCGCAGGACGAAACATATCTGCAATGGTCATAAGAACAAACATCGCTGCGCAAAGAGCCCAGAAAGTAGTAATGTATTGTACAAAGAAAAGAGAAACTCCGCTGGTGAATAAACTAAAAATCATGATTTTATAAAACCCGATTTTATCTGATAATTTACCGCCAAGCCAAGAGCCCAACATAGATCCTAAACCAAACGCGACCATAATCCACCCGACTTGATTGTACGAAAAATGAAGATCTTCTTTTAAATATTTGGATAAAAAAGGAAGAACCATTGTTCCGGCGCGGTTAATAAAAGTAATGATAGCAAGAATCCAAACTTCTCGGGTAAAACCTCTAAAGTTGTTAATGTAGTGGGTTAGGGCGTTTTTAAGCATTTTGTTTGATAAATTATCGTCACAAAGTTAGGAAACTTTGTCTCGTTAAGTGGTTGTCGTTTTGTTACTTTTGAACTATTTTTGCATAAAATTTCTAAGATGAAAACTATAAACGCCCTAGCTTTATTGTTGGTTTTTAATTTTGGCTTCGCTCAAAAAAAATTTAGCAAAGCTGATGCTCAAAAATTTCAAAAGAAAATCAACTCAGAATACGCTGATCCTAAGACAAGTCCGTTAATGGCTGAAGATTTGAAGACTTTCAAAAGCTTAGATTTTTTTCCTATTTCTGAAACTTATTTTGTGAATGCGACGCTCGTGAAAGCTAAAGGCGGAAAAGCTTTTGACATGAAAACTTCTGGAGCCCGTACATCAAAGTATACTAAATATGGGACTTTAAACTTCAAAATAAACGGAAAATCATTTTCACTTGCCGTTTATCAAAGTCTAGAACTTTTGGTTCAGGAAAAATATGAGAATCATCTTTTCTTGCCTTTTTCAGATTTAACAAGCGGAAAACAAAGCTACATTGGCGGCCGATATATTGATTTAGAAGTTCCAAAAGGAAACACCATAACAATCGATTTTAACCAAGCTTACAATCCGTATTGCGCTTATAACTACAAGTATTCTTGTCCGTTGGTGCCTCAGGAAAATGATTTAAAAATTGAAATCAAAGCAGGCGTAAAAGCTTTTCATTAATGGAATATTTTAATTTTCATACCCATCAATTTACCAATCAATCTAATGTTTTAGAACTGGTTAACCAGTATCCGAAAGATTTTGATACCGAAATTCCATTTTATTCTATCGGAATCCATCCGTGGTATATTGAGGAAAATCGAATTGATGAAGATTTGAAAATTATAGAAGAAAAACTGCAAACCAAAAATTGCTTGGCAATAGGGGAATGCGGTTTAGACAAAAGGATAGAAGTGCCGTTTGAGTTGCAGCTTTCGGTTTTTGAAAAGCAATTAGAATTGGCAGAAAAATATAAGAAACCAGTCGTTATACATTGTGTTGCCGCATTCCAGGAAATTATGGCGATTAAGAAAAAAAAGAATATAAAAGTTCCGATGATTATTCATGGTTTTGCAAAGAACAATCAGTTGGCACAACAATTAATTAATGCTGGATTTCATCTTTCGTTTGGAAAATATCTATTAAAGAATCCAGATTTAAAAACGGTTTTTCAGAATGTTCCAAATGATCGTTTTTTCTTAGAAACCGATACCACTGAAGAATCAATTGTACAGGTTTATGAATTGGCGGCCGAATATAAAGATTTAGATATAAAAGAATTGCAAGAGATTATTTCAAGTAATTATAAAAGTGTCTTTGGAGAGTGAAATATTTTCATTTAAGGTTTGTCACCCTGAGCGAAGTCGAAGGGCGCAAAGGGCTTCGACTCCGCTCAGCCTGACAAACGTGAAACATGAAGCTTAAAACATGAAACTTGAAACGTGAAACAAAAAAATAACAATAAATAAAAAAAACAACAAATAAGAATATATGGCAGAATGGACAGAAAGAGCTGAGCTTTTGTTTACTAAAGAAGGATTAGAAAATTTAAAAAAAGCTAACGTTTTGGTCGTTGGACTAGGCGGAGTTGGATCTTTTGCAGCAGAATTTTTAGCGAGAGCAGGAGTAGGGAACATGACAATTGTAGACGGAGACGTTGTAGATATTACGAATATTAACCGTCAATTGCCAGCTTTGCATTCAACAGTTGGTCAGCCTAAAATTACGATTGTCGGAGATCGTTTAATGGATATTAATCCAGAATTAAATTTAACTCGTGTTCAAGAATTTCTATCTCCAGAACGCGCTTTCGAAATCGTTTCTCCAGAATTTGATTATGTTTTAGATTGTATTGACAGCATTACGCCAAAATTAAATTTAATTATGGGTGCCAAGCGCAATAGAGTAAAAATCATCAGCAGTATGGGCGCTGGCGGAAAAATGCTGGCTTCTAAAGTAAAAGTGGCGGATATTTCTAAAACCATAAACTGTTATTTCTCTAAAACCATTCGTAAACGTCTAAGAGAATTAAAAATCAATAAATTGAAAGTGGTTTTTTCTTCTGAAATTCAAGACGAAAAAAGCTTAAAATTAACAGACGGAAAAAACTTTAAAAAGTCTTTCTACGGAACAAACAGCTATATGCCAGGATTATTTGGTTTGCATGCTGCTGAAACAGTGATTAGATATTTGTTGAGTAAAAAGTAGGTGCTAAGATGCTAAGATTCTAAGGTGCTAAGTTTTTTTTGCTACAGGACACAGAATCTAGTTTTTTAGACTTATAAATAAATTAAAAGCAACTTTTTCAAAGTTCAAAACTTTGAAAAAGTAAAGCACAATAGAAATAAAACCTTAGAAGCTTAGCAACTCAGTACCTTAGTAGCTCAGTATAGCACCTTTAAAAAAAATGATTAAAACAGTAATTTTTGATATGGACGGCGTAATTGTTGACACAGAGCCTGTTCATCGTTATGCTTATTATTTACAATTTTCAGAATTGAATATAGAAGTTCCTGAGGAAATGTACACCACATTTACAGGATTCTCGACTCGAAATACGTTTCAAACTTTGAAAAGTTATTTTCCGACTGTCGAACAGGAAGTGGAAGATTTGATTCAGAGAAAGAGAACTATTTTTAATGATGCTTTTGATACTAAAGAAGATTTGTATCTTTTGGATGGTGTTGAAGATTTAATTAAGGATTTGTATAAGAACGGAATACAATTAATTTTAGCTTCTTCGGCTTCTAAAGTAACAATCGATCGTGTTTTTACAAGATTCAATCTGCACCAGTATTTTACTCATATTGTGAGCGGAGAAGATTTTCCGCAGTCAAAACCAAATCCGGCGATATTTATTCATGCGGCTTCCTTGTCTGTGGCGCCAAAAGAAGAATGTATCATCATCGAAGACAGTACAAATGGTATCAAAGCGGCAAAAGGAGCAGGGATTTACTGTGTAGGATACAAGAGCGAGCATTCGCACCATCAGGATTTATCAGAAGCGGACTTGGTTATCGATCATTTTAACGAGTTAAATGCAGAAAAAATATCACAGTTAAAGGCTTGAATTATATAAAATTTAACATTTGTTAGCTGATTGAATTTGTAAATTTGATAAAAAATAAAACTTAAAATAATGAAGAAACTACTTATTGCTTTAGCCCTGATCCTAGCTCCATTAGCATCAGAAGCACAAGTAAAAACACCGCAAGCAAGTCCAAAAGGATATATTAAACAAACTGTTGGTTTAACCGATGTTGAAGTTACGTATTCAAGACCGGGAGCAAGAGGAAGAGCTGTGTTCGGAAATTTGGTTCCGTTTGGGAAACTATGGAGAACAGGAGCAAACGAAAATACGATCATCAATTTTAGCGACGATGTAATTATCGATGGAAAAACGCTAAAAAAAGGAAAATATGCGATTTATACTGTTCCTAGAATCGAAAGCTGGGATATCATTTTCTATCTTTCTACAGACAACTGGGGATTGCCAGAAAACTGGAGCGATTCTTATGTAGCTTTAAAAACTACTGTAAAAGAAGAGGCATTGCCAACTCCTGTTGAAACATTTACAATTGGGATTAACGGTTTAGATCCAAATTTTGGTTATTTAGATATTGCTTGGGAAAACTCTCATGTAGCTTTAAAATTTGAAGTTCCAACTGCTAAAATTGCAACAGCAAGTATTGATAAAGCTTTAGCTGGTCCAACTTGGAACGATTATTTTGCAGCATCTCAATATTTATTCCAAGCAAACGGAAATATCGAAACTGCTAGAACTTACGTGGACAAAGCTTTGGATATGAGTACAGACAAACCATACTATGTATTAAGATTAAAATCTCAAATACAAGCAAAACAAGGTGATAAAAAAGGTGCAGTTGAAACGGCAAAAGCTTCTTTAGCATCTGCTGAAGCGGCAAATAACGCTGACTACGTAAAATTGAACAAAGACAGTATCGCGGAGTGGAGCAGATAATAATGCTGGCGCATTATTAAATTCCAATTTTAAAATATCAAATTCCAAAGCTTTCGGGTTTTGGAATTTTTTTTTGTTTTTTTTAAACGCAAAGTGCGCAAGGTTTTTTAAATATAGAACGTAATAAAAACGCAAAGTTCACAAGCTTTGTGTTTTTTTTTGAAAATAAATATAGACAGACTTGTCTGTATGTTTTAAAAAGTATTATATTTGCTGTGTAAATAATTTGATATGCAACCAAAAGAACGAATTTTAGAAAAGACTTTTAACTTGTTTCACAAACAAGGTTATAATGCTACGGGAATAAATCAGATTATTGAAGAGGCCAAAGTAGCAAAGGCTAGTTTTTATCAGCATTTCAAATCAAAAGAAGATTTGTGTGTTGCTTTTTTAGAAAAGCGCCATTCTTATTGGTTTGATCAGCTTTTAAAATTTACTGCAAATGCCAAAGATTCACATTCAAAGATTGAGATGTCTTTTGACTTTTTGATTTTTATGAATAAAAAAGAGGACTTCAGAGGATGCAGTTTTCTAAATATACTTTCAGAGATTCCGTCAGATAATGTAAAGATACTTAGCGTTATCCAGAATCATAAAAGTGATTTACGGACTTATTTTAGAGATAATTTAAACGATGATTTGTTATCAGATCATGTTTATCTGCTATTTGAAAGCTGTATTATCGAAAGTCAGCTTTTTAAGTCAGATCAGTTAATAGAACAATCAAAAAAAATAATTCAAACTTTAATTTAAAGATTATGGAACAGAAATTACCGTTGCCACCTTTCACTTTAGAAACGGCATTAGAAAAAATCCAATTGGCAGAAGATGCTTGGAACAGTCAAGATCCCGAAAGAGTTTCAAAAGCGTATACCATTGACAGCGAATGGAGAAACAGAGATAAATTTGTCAACGGAAGAGATGAAATCGTTCCTTTTTTGACAGAAAAATGGAAAAAAGAGAAAAATTACAAGTTAACAAAGGAATATTGGGCTCATACCGATAATAGAATTGTTGTAAGATTTGAATACGAATACCAAGATATTGATGGAAATTGGTTTCGTGCTTACGGAAATGAGAACTGGGAATTTGATGTAAATGGCCTAATGCAGAAAAGATTTGCCAGCATAAACGATCTTCAAATTTCTGAAGAAGACAGAAAATTTAAGTAATGGTTTTGAAGTAAAACTTGGAATTTGGAATTTTAGATATTGGAATTTAATTCATACTAGGTGGTTCAGGAATTTTGATTGTTTTTTTGATTTTCTTAATCAGAAGATAAAAAGTAATTCCTCCTAGAATTATGAGCAGCGCAATTTGAAGCTGGCCAAGGACATTGTTTTTATTATACATGGCATTTGCCGCTTCAAGTTTCGCTTTTCCTTCTTTGATTTGAATTTGAGAAAGGGCTTCTAAAGTTTTTAAAGCTCCTGCACTAGAATTGGCTATTTTATCCCAATTTTTACTTTCAACCTGCTTATTGATTTCTTTGCAAGAACTCAAAAAAGCATCAAAATACTGTTTTTCTTTATTGGTTAAAACTGTTTTAGCGTACAAATCATCAATATCATGAATAATATCAAGCGTATGAATAATTTCATCTTTTTTAATATTATCGCTTAAATTCAGTTTTTCAGCTTCAGCTTTTATAAAATGAAGTTGCTTAGAATATTGAAAAATATAATGCGCCACAACCAAACGATCTTTGTAAATCGCATTGATATTATCATTTACATTTTTGGAATTTCGAAGCGTATTAAAATTGCCTAGTAAAATAATCAGCATTACAATTAACAGAATAAAAGCAGCTTTGGTTTTATTGCTGTATTTTTTTTGATCTTTCATAACGCTGTTTTTTTAGGTGACTAAAACTTTAATCAATCATTTTGTTTTCAATAAGCTCTATATTTTTTATAGATGCCAAAGGAGTAATCTTGATCTTTTTATCCCCTTTAACAAAATAGAAATAGTACAAACTGTTATTTCCAATAACATAAACATTTTTAGATTCTCCCTCATTAAAATCGATCTGAAAGCTATAATCCAATTTGTTTTCTTTCAATTTTTTTGTCGTAAAATAACCTCCAGCAAGTCCGTAACCAAGAAAAAAAGATAGCAAGAAAACTACAAGAGATTTTATGGCAATAGAATTATAATAGCTTTTGGCTTCTGCAGCAGTTAATTCGTCAGTTGATTTTAACTCAAAAGATCTTTTTACATACGCCACATTTTTATACTTAGCCAAAAATGAAGGAAGGTAAAAATGAATTACAAAGAGTATGATTATCGCTCCCAGAATTATTGGATTTGAAGTAAATTCAGCGATCGGACTTATTAAAACATCCATTATAGTAGAATATCTTAATATATTAATTCCGAATTGATAATAATAGATGCTGTCCTTCAGTATTCCCATCATTATCAGAAAGAGATATCCAAATGGCAATAGCTTTTCTAAATCGTCTGAAATCTTCATTTCTTCAGTTTAAAATTAGTTTGGTTTTAGTGGTAGTATTATATCGCACTAAAATAATCTTTTTTTACTTACAAAAATTGAAGAATTGGTATTTGAAGGAAATAGTTTTTATAATTTTTAGAAGCTGTTTCCTGCTGTCCGCTATATCTTTTGTCTCGTTAAAGAAACGAGACAAAAGGATGCCGCTACCATCAGGGCTAGGGTATTCGGTGTTATTTGAGAGATTTTTGTTTAATTAGTGATGAAGTTTGTTTATTAACGATATCTGTTCCTTTATGAAGAAAATTTTATTCAATTATTAACTCATTATCATCATCAGATTTTCCTCTGAAAAATAAAAACTGCAATATTTCAGACAATACAATCGTCAAGATAGCCCCAATAAAATTTAGCCATAAATAACCTAGTTTTTCTTGGCTGTAAATCATGAAATAATATATTACAAAAATGGTCAACTGACTGATAATTGCACTAATAAACATCGGTTTTGCTTTAACTCTTTTAGAATAAAAAGCAACAAGGAATATTCCTAAAACGGTTCCGTAGAAAATTGAACCGATAATGTTTACAAGCTGAATAAGATTTTCGAATAAAGTTCCAACGCACGCGAATAGAATCGCTACAACTCCCCAAAATAGAGTAAAAAACTTAGTGACATTCAAATAATGCTTTTCGGATTTTTCTTCTTTCTGGTTTCGTTTGTAAATGTCAATTGCGGTTGTAGAAGCCAATGCAGTTAATCCAGAAGCGGTAGAAGACATTGCTGCTGAAAGAATAACGGCCAATAGCAATCCGATCAAGCCTTTTGGCAGATAATGCAGGATAAAATGGAAGAAAACATAATCTTTATCATTAGTTTCCGTATTACTGTCAGCTCTCGAAATAATGTCCTTGGCTTTATCGCGAAGATCTTTTTCTTTATTAGACAATGCAACCAATTCTTTACGCAAAATCGGATTATCATAATCTTGATTCAACTGATCGATATACAATAAATTAATCACTTTTTTATCTTCTGAAAGTTTGACCAACTTTTGTTCTAAAGTATGATATTCTTCTTTAAAAGCCGATTTTTCAATTGCAATCTTGTTATTCGGATTGAAATTTAAAGGAACCGGATTGAATTGGAAAAACACAAAAACCATAACTCCTGTCAAAAGGATAAAGAACTGCATCGGTACTTTTAAAAGTCCGTTCATGATTAATCCCATCTGACTTTCGCGAACTGATTTTCCAGACAAATAACGTCCAACTTGAGATTGGTCTGTTCCAAAATAAGCAAGTGCCAAAAAGAAACCTCCCGTAATACCGCTCCAAAAAGTATACTTTTCTTCAGGATTAAAAGAAAAATCTACAATATTCATTTTGTCATTTGCACCAGCAATATGTAGCGCACTGGTAAAAGTCATATCGTTTGGAAGATAATGCAGAATCAGAAAAAAGGTGATGAACATTCCAGACATAATCACAAACATCTGTTGTTTTTGTGTTACGTTTACCGCTTTAGTTCCTCCTGAAAAAGTATAGATAATTACCATTACTCCAATAATGATATTCATTACCGTCAGATTCCATCCTAAAAGGGCTGACAAAATAATAGCTGGCGCGTAAATGGTTAATCCAGTTCCTAGACCTCTTTGCACTAAAAACAAAATAGCGGCAAGCGAACGTGTTTTAACATCAAATCTTTTTTCTAAAAATTCGTAAGCCGTAAAAACTTTGCTTTTATGATATAGTGGAATAAAAGTGACACAAATAACAATCATGGCAATTGGAAGTCCAAAATAGAATTGCACAAAACCCATTCCGTCGTGATAGGCTTGTCCAGGCGTAGATAAAAAGGTAATCGCACTCGCTTGTGTGGCCATTACAGAAAGTCCGACAGTATACCAAGGCGTTTCATTGTTTCCTAAAATGAAATCCTCTACGTTTTTACTGCCTCGGGTTTTCCAAGAGCCATATCCAACGATAAATAATAAGGTGACAATAAGTACGATCCAGTCAAATAGCTGCATAGGTTATGAGTATAATTGCATGATTAAAAAGAAAATAGCAATATAAATTGCATTAGCTACCAAAACATAAGTGTAGCTTTTTTTCCATTTTTTTGTTTTTTTAGCTTCCATATTTTATTGCTTTAGATCTTGTTTAGGAGCTTCAATTGGCTGTTTTAGAGAAATAATATTCGATAATAATCGATACGCTCCAGAAACGCCTTCTGGTAGTTCTCTAAAGAAACTCAAACCTGTATAGATGTAATATCCTTTTCCGTATGGCGCGACAAGTAAGGCTCCGTCCTTAGCAGATTCACCTTTGTCATGTGACGAAATAATAGGAGTGAAGGCAGGATCGTATTCATTTGGATAATACAAGCCTTGTTCTTGTGTCCATCCTTTAAAATCATTTTCTGAAATTTTATTTGGCGTATTTAAAACAGGATGATTTGGCGCTAGAAAAGTAATTTTAGCATTTTCTTCAGTTACACGATCATTTGATAATTTTAACGGATACGGAGCAATTTTATCAGTTACCAGCTTTCCGTTTGTATTGTACTGCACAATCATATTTTTACCGCTTTTTACAAAATTGAAAAGAATGTTTTGCTTATTTGCCAAAGCATTTACGGTATTGTAAGCACGGATTCCGGTAATAACAGTGCTGAAAGAATCTAGTTTTTCTGGCGTAATTTCATCAGGTTTTATAACAGAAACTTTGTATCCCATTTGCGATAAACTTTCAGGAACTTCGTCGCCTGCGCCCATGATATAAGCAATAGCATCGCCAGAAGTTCTTAAATCCATTCTAATAAATTTTGATTCAGCTGGCTTTAAAACCATTTGTTTGGTAATATGACTGAATTCTATAATAGTCTGATCTTTGTCAAAACGTTTATTGTCAACAATTGCAACGCTTTTTGCTGTAGTTTCTTCTGGATTAAGAGGCGGTGTCACTTCAAAATAAAAGATTTGTTCAGTGCCTTTCTTCTCTAAAGCAAACGGAATTTCTTTTGGAGAAACACTCCAGCTTTTTGGCAATTCCAATTGCAAATTTCCTTTGATATTGTCTTTTCCTGCGCGTACTTTCACCGGAATCATTTTGCTTTTAGTATCTCTAAAAAGCAAAACTCTTTCTAAAATTGAAGTAGTAACTTCTGGAACTATATCTAGAAAATTATACATTTCGCCTTTTACGCCGTCGTTGTATTTATAAACAACAGTACGCTCAAACGGAATTTCGACATCGTTAATTTTTACATTAAAAATAACTTTGGCATCTCTAATAATATCTGGAATTCCAATAATTTCCTGATTAGAAACGGTATACATTCCAACAGTAGCTTTTTCTTTTAACCAATAAGGCTGCGTATATTCCATATTGCTTGGAAGCTGTAGCGACAGGTTGATTTTCTGATCGTTATTGTTTTTTAAAACAATGTTTTGAGCTGTAGTCTGATTGTCTGGAAGTGTTGTTACACTAACTAACTGCATTCCAACTGCACATCTGTTAATCGCTTCAATACTTAATTTAATTGTACTTCCTGGAGTTGCTTCCTGCTCATTGGCAACAGCTTCAAGATATAAACCTGAACAAGATGCGATTATGTTTTTTATAGCTGTAGATTTAATATTTTTCCAGTGCGTATCGTCTAAAGCTTGAATCATAGAATACGCTTTAACTAAATCTGGAATACTGGCAGAAGGATTGCTGAAATCGTATTTTGAGATAATAGAAGCAATCAAATCACCAACTGGTTTTCCGTTTTTAACGCGGTTCCAACTTGTGTCAATTCCGTCAAATAAATTATCGCGTTCTTTTGGGGTTTCACCATTAATTAGTTCTAGATATTCTGTTTCTTCACCGCGAACACCAGTACTTCCAAATCCTTGCGACTGATGACGGCTTCGGCTTAAAGCAGCAATTTCTTGGTTTGATTTTCCGATTCCTGTGTAATAAACGCCAGTTTCAAGCTTAGTAAACTTTGATTTATTGGCTGCGTCAAATTTTTCCTGACTTCCGTAAAACCACCAAGAAGGATTAAAAAATTGGCGTTTTACCTGCCAAGGCGTAACATATTTTAATTGTTCGGGATAAACTTTCGGATCGTTTGTCAATTTAAAACTTTCAACACTCAACATAGCAGAAGAAGTGTGATGTCCGTGCGTGGTACCCGGCGAACGATGATCAAATCTATTGATAATAATGTCTGGCTGAAATTTTCTTATTGTCCAAACTACATCGGCTAGGACTTTATCTTTGTCCCAGATATCTAAAGTTTCTGACGGATTTTTTGAAAAACCAAAATCATTCGCTCTCGAAAAAAATTGTTCTCCTCCGTCTATTTTTCGAGCTTCAATTAATTCCTGAGTTCTAATTACGCCAAGCAATTCACGCAATTGCGGACCAATTAAGTTTTGTCCGCCATCGCCTCTTGTAAGAGACAAATAGCCTGTTCTGGCATTCATATCATTAGCCAAATACGAAATCATTCTAGTATTTTCATCGTCAGGATGCGCTGCAACGTACAATACTGAACCCAAAAAGTTTAATTTTTTGATTTGATTGTAAATTTCAACTGAATTTGGTTTTTGTGGCTGCTGTGCAAATGAAATTTGGAAACCTATAAAAAATAGAAGAATGATTTGAATCTGTATTTTTCGCATATTCTGGTTAATTGTTTTTTTGAAAGTGCTTCAAAAATACTAATTATTTTATGGAACAGTATTTAAATGAAATGTTAATGATCGTTATTTGACAGTTATTTAAAAATAAAAACAAAAAAAAGCTGCCAGTTTAATTCTGACAGCTTTTTGAAAATATATATTTGAGCCTTTGTCGCTTATTTCAATTTGTTCTCTGTATCAACGTAGTTTCCAGTAATGGTAACATTGCTTCCTTTGGTCACTTTTCCATAAATAGTAATTGTAGAAGTGTTGCCAATAAAGTTGATTTTAGCACCGCTGTTCAATCTTAAATCTCCCCAAATCACAACAGAGCCTTCAATATTTAATACTGAATTATTGTTTATAATTAATTCTGTTGGAGACGATTGCTGGTATTTACCTTGAGATAAACTTCCTCTCATATTAAATGTACCACCGCTGTTTAAAGTCAAATTGCTTAAAACGGCAATCGAACCGCAATGTGTTAAAGTTGCACCATTATTAATAATTGCTGAATTAATAGCCGTTGCTCCCTGGTACGATTTTACTTCATTAGAATTTAAAATCAAATCTCTTCCTTGATTATACAAACCATAAGTTAAACAGCTTGCAAAAGTAGTATTTGGTTTTTCCATTTTAATGATTTTCAAACCGCCTGTTCCGCTTGCTACATAAATATAGTTACCGCTTGATTTTACGTAGTTTGAAGAACCTGCGATTCCTACAGAACCTAACAAATTAAGCTGTGTTGCAGATTGATACACATTAAGTCCTAAAGCACCGTTTGCAACAAATGCATAACCGTCATTGTAAGAAACGGCATTAGTTACATTGTCTTCACCAGCAGTTGCAATTCCGATAGTCTGCAATTTAGATCCGCTGTTGATGTCGTAAACGCCAAGACCGTTTGGACCTTCAGAAACAAAAAGTTTTGTTCCGTCAACATCCATCGTTCTTTTTGCACCGCTTACATCTGTAGAAGTTGTAAAGCTTTTTTGCAAAGCAAGATTTGACTGATTATAGATGTTAACTCCTTTATTTCCACTTAAAGTCACCACTTTATCGCTTGTTAGAGCAACAGAACGCAAATCTGTTACAGCTGCTTTTCCTGCGATTACCTTTGTAGAACTGCTTATTTTATACAAACTTCCGTTGTCTCCTGTTACCGCAAAATAGTTAGAAGCATTAGCCGCAACATCTGTTGTCACTCTGCTTTCTAAATAATTTGTAGTTAGATTGCTAGTCAATAATCCTGAGCTTAATGGCATATTAAATACAATTGCCGGATTTCCTGCAAGCTGAGCATCTTTATCGACATCTTTTGCAGCTCCGATAATTAAATTTGATCCTGAGAAAGTCAGAGATGTAATATCAGTATTTGGAATTAGGGCAGAAGTAACCAATTTAGGTTTGTAAGGATCTGAAACATCAATAACGTCAATAGCTCCAGAATAAGCATCGCCTCTCATAATATAAGAAACATAAGCATAATTTCCGTTTACTGTTACGTGACTAGCTTGTAATGTTCTACCGCTTGCATCAACTGGCGGTTTAACTTCGGCAATTTGAACTAAAGGGAAAGTAGTAGTCGCTGTTTCAGCAACTTTTCCTGTCAAAGAACCGTTTTCGATCGAGATTACCCCAGAATTAGTTAGGTCAAGCCTTTTGTTTAAAGTAGATTGATCTGAGGTAATAGTAATGTTATCTGACGATTGTCCACCGTTATTGTTGTCATTATTATCGTCACAACCTATTAATAGTGACATTGCTAAAAATGAAAACAAATAAACATTCTTTTTCATAAATTTCTTTTTTGGGTTTTAAAATTCGGCGCAAATATATAGTTTAAATGAATTGAACAAGGGTTTTAATAGAGAAACTTATTGTTATACAGTCATTTATATTAAATATACAACATTTTAACAAAACATCAGATTAAACAAATCATAAAAAAAAGAGAGTATCATTTTTTTGATACTCTCTTGTATTGATTACTAGTAATTTAGCATTATCTTCTTCCTCTTCCGTGATCATGGTCATGATCGTGGTCGTCATGGTCATGTCTTCCGTGGTGTTTATCGTGTTTGTCGTAATGTTTGTAGTCTTTACGATCGTAATGACGACGCTCACTATAACCGTAAACCGGTCTTGGTTTGTAAGGTCTTTGCGGAGCTCCGTGGTATCCTCTATAGTATTTTACTTTATGACGGTCAAAGTAGGTGTACGGAGTTCTACCATGATAATCTGTCAATACTACTTTGTAACCTCCATACAAATCGTAGTTTCTATATTGTCTAGGCAAGTATCTTGCTCTTACCCATTTTCCTCCTCCAAAATAGATGAATTGAGAAGCACGAACATCATAGTAGGCTTCAACATCTGGAAGATAGTAATATTCCATTTCTGTATATCCTGCTGGCCCCCAAGCCGGTGGAGATCCAATGTTTACGTTTACCGATACTTGGGCTTGCGTGGCGTTTGCAACCATTAGAAATAATCCGGCGATTGCTAATTTTATCGTTTTCATCTTTTTTATTTTTTTAAAGGTTATTCTTGAATAGGGATATTCACATACTGTGCCAAAAAATAAAAACAGATGTTTTTCGTCGAATAAAAATGCATTTTATCGAATTTAGAATAACCCGAAAAGATGTAATTATTTGAATTTTAAAACTTTAATTATTAGAAGAAAAAAGTAAAAAAATTATCTGTAATCGACAATTCTAGGTTTTGCGAGTTCAAAATTTTGCAATTTGTAATCGGTGGTTTCAAAGGTATTGGTTTTGAAAACATTATCGCCTTGCTGCGGAATACTTGGGTAATAGGAAAGAGAAAGCTGGAACGAACTGAAAACCAAATAGTCATTGTTGATAAGCAGTCCTACGGTAATTTTAGAATAGGGTTTGCTTTTGGTCATAGCCACTTCTGGACTTCCTAATACGGCAACTGAATAATTAAAAAATGGGTTTAAACGAAAACCTAACAAAGAATGAGGCGAATAGGTTTGAGTTTGAAGGGATAAAACTGCTTTACTGGTTCCGTAAACTGCACTGTTGAATCCTGGAATACCATTAATTTCATTTATATTTAATTCATCTGCAATAATATTATCTCTATTAATGCCAATAACAAACTTCGGATTAACGAATTGTCTCAATTTCCAATTTCCAATACTATACAACTTGGTAAAATAATTTGATTCTAATAAAAATGCCGTCTGATAGGTTTTGGACTGATGGAAAAAAGTTCCTGCCTCAAAATTCATGCTTAAGAAACCGAGACGATAGTAATTTCCAAAAGAATATTGTGCGCCAATATAAGGCCTCCAGTAAGTGTTTTTGTACTGATAGCCAAAAGTAATTCCGTAGATTCTTCCCGTAGCGACGTCTTCGGTCTGTCCATTTCTAAAAATATAACTATCCTGAATAAATTTTCGGGTGTTTAAACCTATTCCGCTTAAAATCAGCTTTTCGTCAGAAAAAAAATGATCAGGATCGTATTCTTCAGTTGGTGTTTCACTGAAATTTTTATTCATAAATCTTGCCGTCGCAATAAGATTGGTAATGGCTTTATGAGGATCTTCAAAAACTTTAAAAGCGCGTCCCGCCCAAAGATCTTGAGAGGTATATTTTACAGGTTGGTAAGCATACGTAAGATCGGGAGCCTGAAGGGTATCTTTACGAAAATATTCATCTACATATACACCACCAGCCCATTTGGTCAGAGGAGAGTAGAAGTCTCGCTCAACATTTATACTTTTAATATAATTATTGTCTAAGTCCATATTATAATGGAGAACAGTTCCAATATAAGTATTTTTAATATTCGGAACCGTATAAGTAGCTTCATTAGCAGTTCGTCCGTCATCAAAGCGGTTTGTAAAACGATATTCTAATTGCTGACCAGAGCCAAAAAAATCTTTTTCTTTAAAACCTACGGAAACTCGATTACTCGAAATAGAAAACCTCGGAATCGTACTCCAGGAATCCAAAACACGAATCGTAACATCTACTGAATCTGAAGCTTGTCCAACACTCTGATTCGAAATTCGAACAGCCGTAACATAACGCTGTGCACGAATCAAACGTTCAGACTCCAGAACTTTATAAGTATTGTAAGGTGTATTTTTCTTAAAAAGCAACAAATTATAAATCGCTATTTTTTTTGTTTTTAAGTGAAGTCGGTTACCCATTCTTTCTCCCCAATTTTTAGGCATTTGAGTGGTATCGGCAACCGAATGTCCAAAAGGATCTAACGTAATAATATTGATTTTTCGAATAATTTTTCCTTCGTAATTGGTCGAATCAATCTTAACAAGCAATTCTTCTTTTTTCTTAGACTTTTTAGATCTGAAAAACAATTTATGCATGGTCTGCGTAAATTTATTTTTCTTAGAGTAATTTCTAATTTTGGTATAAATCTCCGTACTGTCTTTTTTGGTTTTTGGCTCTTTTTTATTCTGATCTACTTGCGCATATCCGCTTTGTAAGCAAAAGCACAGCAAAATAAAAAACAGTATTTTTTGATGTAAAGACATGCGGTAATTTTCTTCTAATAAAGATTAAGTTTTATGAATATAAGGAATAAATAAATGCTATGCTAGCATAACGCTTTTTTAATTTTCTGCTGGAATTTTTCTTTTCCTCCAAGCAAATTTTCGGGGCACATGATTTCCCATGAGATAACCCCAGGCCGAAAGCGATTCAATTCGGTCAAAAATGATTTTTAAGATAGCCAAAAGCGGGATGGCTAAAAACATTCCGGCAATTCCGGCAGCCGCACCGCCAACAATAATTCCCATAATGGAAACAAAAGCGTTTATTTCTACTTTAGAATTAATAATTAAAGGAACAAGCAGATTATTATCAATAAATTGGACAATAATATTTACAATAAGGATTCCGGTAATTACTGACATTTCTCCAGAGCCTGTTAAAGATGCGAGGACAGTAATAATTCCAGCAATTGTAATTCCGATATACGGAATAAGATTCAAAATTCCCGTAATTAATCCGAGCAGAATGAAGTATTTAATGCCAATTATCCATAGCCCCAAACTGGTTAAGACCGAAACCACAATCATTTCGATAATTAAACTTACGATATAATTGTTGATCGAAACTTTTATCTGTCCTAAAATATCCTGCAAAACATCATGATTTTCTTTTTTGATTAGTTTCGCAAAAAACAGTTTAAAGTGCTCTTTATAAATTAGAAATAGAAAAGTATAAATAATCATAATTGTGCTGTCTAAAAGAACATCACTTATAGAAATTATAAACGATCCCAATTTTGCCTGACCTGTTTTAACTGAGTCTTGAGTAACAGAATCCAAGTATTTTTTTTGTTCACCTATACTGACCTCAAAATTCTCTCGTATGAATTTATGAATTTCAAGGATAAAAGCATTTGCATTTTTCTTTATCGTATCAAAATCATTTGCCATGTAGGTGACTTGATAGGAAATAAAGACCAGAATTCCAGCTATCACCGATATAAAAATGATCATACAGATTAACGCCGCAAGGTGCCTAGGAAACTTAAGTTTGGTGTTTAAAAATGTAAAAATCGGAAGCAATAAAACGGCAAATAAAAATGCCATTAGAATTGGTGTAAGTATATTTTTTCCGAGACAAAAAATGAATGCAAAACAAATTAAAGTTACAAGAATAAAGGAAAGTTTTGCATAGAACGGTAAAGTTATGGGCCGAGTCATTTTATTTTTATTTAGCTGAATTTATAAAACAAATATTACACTTTATTTGTCTTTTTCTGTTCTAGCTTTTTTTCTGGCCGTTATAAAATTCCCATTAGATTTTAGTCAAAAAACTCGCGCTCTTCATACTTTGCCGGAATGATTGAAATTCCTTTTTGCAACAGTAAATTATTAGGAAAAACAATTTTTTCTCCTTCTTTCGTTTTTAAGCTTACATGAAAAGTATTAATATCTTCAATTTCAGCCTCTATAGGGAAATCTTTGTCGTGTATTTTAATCGTGTCTCCAATTCGGAAAGGGAAGGAGAAAAATAAAACCATTCCAGAGGTAATGTTGCTCAGAATAGACCATTGCGCAAACATAGCAACGCCAATTACCGTTGCAATCGATGAAATAGTGAGAAAAATATCTTCTGTCTGAACTCCCCATATCACAATTAGACTTGTTACAATGAGAATGTTCATCAGAATATTAATATACTTGATAACCAAATTGGTACGATGCTCAAATAACTGACTTGTAGAAGCAAAACGTCTTATTAATTTAGCAATTACCATTCGCAGCACAATCAAAATAGTAATAAGAACGATTGTGGCAATTATTTCTCGGCTATACTCTTTAAAAGAAAACATAAATAAATTTTTACACTAATGTAGTCAAAAATTCGTAAACTTTGGCTGTCGGAAGTCCCATAACATTCGTATACGAGCCTTCTACTTTTGCAACTGCCATAAAACCAAACCATTCCTGAATGCCGTAAGCACCAGCTTTATCGTAAGGTTTGTAATTTTCGATATAATATTGAATCGCCTCGTCTGACAAATCGTTAAAAGTTACCTTCGTAACATCATTAATCAGGGTAGAAGAGGAGTTGGTTTTAAAGCAAACCGATGTAAAAACTTCGTGAGTAGTATTCGACATAGATTTAATCATTGCAAAAGCTTCTTCAGCATTTTTTGGCTTTCCTAAAGCTTTATTTTGATGCCAAACAATCGTGTCGCTTGTAACTAGAATTTCATTTTCATTTAATTCTCCTTCAAATGCATTTGCTTTTAATTCAGCAAGATAATCGGTTATTTCAGCCGCTTTTAATTCTGGAGGATAAATTTCTTCCACATCTTTTAAGCGAATTTCAAAATCAAGGTCTAAATCCTTAAAGAACTGTTGTCTGCGCGGAGATCCCGACGCCAAAATGATTTTATATTTTTTTAGTTTTTCTTTAAGCATTGTATTTGATATTTAAGGCAATAACCAAGATTGATAAAATTCCGAAGAACAAAATAAGTTTTAAAATACTGCTTAAATGATGAAAATCTTTCTGCGATTTGGCACTAAAAATTTTCACGATAAAATAAAGCAAAGGCGCTAAAACCGTTACAAAAGCATAAAATACGGCTATGTAAAGCTTATTTTGCATGAAATAAGTATTGCAGTAAAGTCCACACATAATAAATGCAACAATCGCAAAACCTAAAGCAATTTTTGCCGCTCTGTTCACCCCGATTGCCACTGGGAGTGTATTAAATCCCATATTGTAATCGCCATTTACATCTTCAATGTCTTTTACGATTTCGCGAATAAAATTGATCATGAAAGCAAACAAAGCATAATCGGTCAGAATTGAAAAAAGACTCGCCATTTGCGCTTGATTTTCGCCAGTTGTAGCAGGAAAAAGATCAAAAACACCAATAATTAATACGCTTGCCGCTAAAAGCAACGCAACTACAAAATTGCCTAAAATCATGATTTGTTTTAGCGTTGTCGCATAAAAATATAAAAGGGAAGCAATTAGAATAAAAAGCGACGCAAAAGTCGGCCTCATGATAATATTAGACAAAATAAAACCGATGGCAACTCCAGAAATATTCAATCCGATATAAATGTTATAGGCAGCAGTTTCTGAGATTCCTTTTCCAACCACAACATCGTTTGGCTTATTAATAGTATCGGTTCCTACATCATAAATATTATTGATTACGTAACCTGCCGCAGCCAATAAAACGGTGCTTAGAACCAGTAATCCGTACTGCCAATCGGCCAATGCTAGCGGAACTTCCTGTTGTTTTAAAAAAGCATAACGAAAGAGCAGCTGCATAAAAGCAAGCATTAATAAATTTTTATATCGAATAAGATTTAGGAATTTCATTTTTCTAAGGTTCTGAGTTGCTAAGGGGCTAAGGTTCTGAGTTTTCTTTAATCTAAAATCTAAAATCAGAAATTTAAAATTATTTAATCGTGTTTTCCGTTAAAGTAATCCATCCATTTTCCCTGCACTTTCATTACTTGTTCAATTACGTCTCTCACGGCGCCACGTCCGCCTTTTACATGCGAAATATAGCGGCAGATATTTTTAATTTCTGGACTAGCATCTTGCGGGCAAGTTGGAAGACCTACTAATTTCATAACATGAAAATCTGGAATGTCATCTCCCATATACAATACATTTTCGTGTTTGATATTGTTTGTATCTATATATTCTTGCAATGTTTTTACTTTGTCAGGAGTTCCTAAATGAACATCTTTAACCCCTAGATTATTAAGACGAATACGAACGCCTTCATTGCTTCCTCCAGAAATAATGCAGACATGGTAACCGCTTTCAATTGCCGCTTTCATAGCATAACCATCACGTATATTCATTGTTCTTAACATTTCGCCTTCATTGGTTACAAAAACTGAACTGTCTGTAAGTACGCCGTCTACATCAAAAACAAACGTTGTGATGTCATTCATTATTTCTTTATAACTTTTTGCCATTATGCTGTATAGATTGTGTTAGGATTTTATAGATATTTTTTTTGTTTTCGTCTTGTAAAAAAGCCACATGTGCATCGGTAGTAATAGAATCGTGGCGCACGGCTGGACCAGTTTGTGCGTCGATTGGATCAAGCGTATTGATTTTATCTGCAGTTTCCTGAATTAAAGGTCTTAAAACAGCAAAAGGAACCTGATTTTCTTCACAAATTTCCTGTCCCATTTGGTATAAATGATTCGTAAAATTGCTCACAAAAACTGCAGCGACGTGAAGCGCTTTACGCTGTTCTGAACTTATAGGATAAACTGCTGTAGAAACACTTTTTGCAATGGTTTCCAAAAGCTTAAAATCAGCTGTGTTTTCTGCTTCCAGACAGAAAGGAATAATTGTATAATCTAATGTTTTATTCTTAGAAAATGTCTGAAGCGGATAAAAAACGCCTCGTCTGTTTTTAGGATCTAAAAGTGCTATAGAAGATGTTCCTGAAGTATGCGCAACCAACTGATTGTTGAAAGGAAGCTGTTCTGAAACTTCTGTAATAGCATTATCTGAAACAGAAATAATATGCAGATCAGCGGGTTCTAAATCCTCTAGATTATTCACAATCTTTTCAGAATCAATTAAATGAAGTAAACCTTCTCGCTTTCGCGAAAAAACCTGTTTAATTTCAACAATTTTGCTGGCAGAAAATGCCTTTATCAAATGCTGTGCAACGTTGCCGGAACCGATTATTGTTATCTGAATCATGAAAGCAAAATTAGTATTATTTTTTTTAATGCGAAGAGCTAATGAATAGTGATAATGCTTTTTTCAAGTTTTTATTGCCTATTGAGTTTTGTTAGAATTTCAACACTTTTTCTATAAAAGCAACTATTCAGAAAAAACACATTTAATTTGTAAGTTAAAACTTTCTATATTATCAATTTGTTTGAAAAATAGTCTTTATTTTTGGTTTTTATTAACAAAAGCCGAAGCCTGCTAATCAACATTTTTAAGTACTTTTGTCGCACTTTTATACAATGTAATTCCTAAGAAATGGATAAAAAAATATTCTCTTTTTTGTTTTCTACACGATTAATGGCCGTTCTTTTTTTAACATTTGCAATTGCAATGGGTGTTGGAACTTTTATCGAAAGTAAATACAACACCGATACAGCCAGAATACTAATTTACAATACTTGGTGGTTTGAGGCAATTATGGCCATCTTTATGATCAATTTCTTCGGAAACATCAAAAAATACCAACTTCATAAAAAAGAAAAATGGGCAACGCTTTTACTGCACCTTGCCTTTGTTTTTATCATTTTAGGAGCTTTCATTACACGTTATATCAGTTATGAAGGAATGATGCCAATTCGTGAAGGAGCAGCTGAAAATCAAGTTTATTCAGATAAAACCTTTCTAACCATTTTTGCTGATGGCGAATATAAAGGTCAGCCAAGAAGAAGAGTTTTTGAAAAAAGCCTTTTACTTTCTCCCGTTACCAATAATAATTTCAGCATTTCAGGAAAATTTGACCAGACTCCTTTTGAAGTTTCGTATTCTAATTACATCATGGGAGCGAAAGAAGTGGTTAAACCAGATCCAAATGGAGCTTTATACATTAAATTGGTTGAAGCTGGAGCAGGTGGGCGAGAAGAACACTACCTAAAAGAAGGTGAAGTTCAGAACATTCACAATGTTTTATTTGCTTTAAATAAGCAGACAGACGGCGCAATTAATATCAATACAACTGGAAAAGAATACACTATCCAAACTCCATTTGAAGGTGAATTTATGCGAATGGCAGATCAGTTTAAAGGTAAAGTGACAAAAGATAACGTACAGCCTTTAATGATGCGTTCGTTATACAGCATTGGAGATATCAGAATTGTATTTCCAGAGCCTCCAATGAAAGGAAAAGTAGATTATGAATCTAATAATGATTTTAAAGCAAAATCTCATACAGATGCTTTGGTTGTAAAAGTAAAAGCGGAAGGGCAGGAGAAAGAAGTAATGCTTATGGGATCTAAAGGTCAGATTGGAGAAGCTAAAACAGTAAAAATTGGCAATATCGAATATTCTTTATTCTACGGAAGCAAAGCTTATGTTTTACCATTTAAAATTCGTTTGAATGACTTTATTGCTGAAAAATACCCTGGTACAGAGAAAAGTTATTCTTCATATAAAAGTAAAGTAACAGTTCAAGACTCTACGGAAACTTTTGATGCTGATATTTTTATGAATCACGTTTTAGATTATCAAGGGTATCGTTTCTTCCAATCTTCATTTGATCCAGACGAAAAAGGAACTGTTTTATCAGTAAATCACGATTTCTGGGGAACGAATATCACTTATTTTGGTTACTTTCTATTATACATTGGTTTAATGGCAATTATGTTTACTAAACATTCTCGTTTTGGAGATTTGAAAAAGAAATTAGAAAACATTCAAAAGAAAAAAGAAAAACTAATAACCATCTTAGTTTTATTTATTGGTTTAAATGGTTTTGCTCAGGAAGCACCACACGTTCATACGCCGGGACATGTTCACGAACATGAACATAATCATAGTGCAGATCCAAACGATCATGCGAATCACGTTACAGCTCCACCAAGTAAAAAACAATTAGATTCGTTATTGAATATTTATAAAGCGCCAGAAGCACACGCAGCAAAATTTGGACGTTTAATTATTCAGGATGCTGGAGGAAGAATGAAGCCGATTAATACGTTTTCATCTGAACTTCTTCGTAAAGTAAGTCATAATGATAAGTACAACGGAATGAATTCTGATCAGGTATTTTTATCGATGACGCAATACGGTCAGGTTTGGATTCAAGTTCCAATAATTTATATAAAATCAGGAAACGACAGTATCCGTAAAATCATTGGAATTGATTCAAAAGATAAATATGCGCCATTTGTAAAATTCTTTGATGAACAAGGAAATTATAAACTGTCTCCTTATTTAGATGCAGCTTACAAAGCGGCAAATCCAAATCAGTTTGAGAAAGACTTTATTGAAACAGACAAAAAAGTAAATATAATGGAATCTGCATTGAGCGGAAGGATTTTGAAAATTTTCCCTATTCCAAATGATTCCAATAATAAATGGGCTTCTTATCTGGAACGTGATAATGCTGGTTTTAAAGGAATGGATTCTACTTACGTGAAACAAATTCTCCCTTTATATTTTAGCGCATTAAATAATGCTTCAATTTCTAAAAATTGGGATACAGCAGATCAATTAGTAGAAAGCATAAATGGATTCCAAAAGAAATTTGGAGCTAAAGTGCGTCCAAGCGAACGAAAAATTGATCTTGAGATTGCTTATAATACGTATGATGTTTTACCAAAGATGACTTATTGGTATTCTATGGCAGGGATTTTAATGCTGATTTTTACATTATTTAGTATTTTCTTTGATAAAAAGTTCTTACGTATAACTGTAAATGGTTTCCATATATTAATAGGAGTAATATTTGCATTGCATACTGTTGCTTTAATTGCACGCTGGTATATTTCTGGTCATGCACCTTGGAGTAATGCTTACGAGTCTATAGTTTATGTAGCTTGGTCAACCATGTTCTTTGGCTTGGCTTTCCATAGAAAATCAAAATTAACAGTTGCTTCAGCTGCTTTTGTAACCTCTATGATTTTCTTTGCTTCAAATCTAAATTGGGTCGATCCAGAAATTGCAAACTTACAGCCTGTTTTGAATTCTTATTGGTTAATGATTCACGTAGCGGTAATCGTAGCAAGTTATGGTCCAACTGCTTTAGGAATGATTTTAGGTTTTGTCGCTTTAGTATTAATTTTCTTTACGAATGATAAAAATAAAGCTAAGATGGACTTGCATATTAAAGAGGTAAGTTACATTAACGAAATGGCAGTTACAATTGGTCTTATCATGCTTACTATTGGAAACTTCCTTGGGGGACAGTGGGCAAACGAAAGTTGGGGACGTTACTGGGGTTGGGATCCAAAAGAAACATGGGCTTTAATTTCGATTATGGTTTATGCATTTGTAATTCACGCTCGTTTTGTTCCTGCTTTAAGAGGTAAATGGTTCTTCAACTTAATGACCATGTATGCTTTTGTTTCGATCTTGTTTACTTATTATGGAGTAAATTTCCACTTAGTAGGTTTACACTCGTATGCAAGCGGTGAAGCGCATTCTTTAAACTGGATTTACTACTGTTTAGTTACTATTACAATAATTGGAGCTGTAACATATCCAAAATATAGAAAATACTATAAAACCAAAAAAGTTAAAAAATAATTATAAAAGTAATTATTATCGATTTATAAAAAGGAAAGTTTAGCAAATAGATAGTTGAACTTTCCCTTTTTTTTTAAAAATTTTAAAATTTCTGCAATTAACAGAGTTTTAGAACTCAAAAAAAAGGTTGTCTCAAAAGTGAGACAACCTTTTTAATAATAATTTGGCTTATCAAGAATTAAATTCCCGCTAAAGCTGCAAAAAGTTCAGCTAACCATCCCATAATATACCTCCTTTCTTCATCTAATAAATTTCATATGTTATACAATTAATTTAACAAATGTTTCTGCAGAACCATTTGATTTGTAAATATAAATTTATTTTTTTTAATAAGTAAAATAAATCTTATAAATAAAATAAATATAATAGGTTTTTATTTGTTAATATTTTGATTTAGAGCTTTTTAAAAACAAATTAATAGAGATTGTACCAATGATATAAAGTTGTTTCAGTAAGGAGTATGTGTTATTTGTGGTAAATCCCTTTTTGTTTATGTAAAAATTTCACTTATTAAAACAATAATAGTGAGAATAATTATAAATATTATTAAAAATATAAGATGACTAACTATTGATAAAATAAAAGCTTTTGCTTTTGGCATTTTGTTGAAAAACTGAATATTAGTCCAAAATATAAGTACTAATCCAATTGAATAAGTGATGGTCTGAAACCAATGTGAGTGTCCTAATTTATATAAATAAAGCGCCACGGGAAATGTCAAAATCTGAACAAATAGTCTTTGTGATGCTTTAAACGTATTCAATACAAAAAGTTCGACAAAATTATAGCCCTGGTTTTTAAAAGCAATATAAGTTCCTACAGTATAAAGAGGAATTGTGAGAACTGTTGTCCAAGAAAAATGAGTGAGAACCCAATCATTCATACTTTCATAATCAAAAGAATTATCAGAACTAGTGTTTAGATAATTAAGATGAAAGTAGTGAAATAAAAATCCATAAAGAGTCGCTAAAACAACAACTAGAGATAAAGGCTTGAAATGGCGGACTCTTTTTCCTTCAATAAATTCACGGATAGAATGCCCAGGTCTCGTAAACAGTTGCCTCAGAGAATAAGGTATTCCTTCATCAAAATGCAGCAAGCCATGTTGTATATCATGCCACAAAAAATGAAAATTTATTTTGTGTGTATCTGCAGTCTGTCCGCAGTTGTTACAAAATTTGCCAGTAAAAGTAGTATTACAGTTTTTACAAATTGTTGCCATTAATCTTATGAATTTATTTTTTTAGAAAAACCAGAAGGATACATTATAGCCAAAAGAACGCAAATTAAAAGAAAATTGTATTCGCAGCCATTTCTTCCTCCGCCAACAACAAACCATCCTTCTGGAAAATGAACCATTACAATTCCCATTATAAAAATAAAAATCGTGACAAATCCCGCGAGTTTGACATATTTATTAAGCAATAAAAGAATAGCCGCAATTATATGTGATATTTTAATTAGCCAAGCTATATAAAGTCCGAAAGGAGCGAATCCGACTTTATTGAGATAGAGATTTCCAAAATCATTTATTCCGTTATTAAAGATTCCGAAAACAGAATGCGTAAGCAGAATAAAAGCTACAGCAATTCTTAGAAGTAAAGTTCCATTCATGATTATAGTTGGTTTTGGAAAATTAATAACCCTAAAATAATAAAAAAACGCATATCAAAATAAATTAATATGCGTTCTTAAGAGTTTTAAGTTATTGATTTTTAGACTTTCCCTAAAGTGTAAAGCTGTTCCATTGTTGGAGTAGGACTTCCGCCAGCTGGCTCTAAAGTAATTCCAAATGCTTCTGCTGAATCTGTTTGGCTTACAGCAAAAATCTTTTGAGAATTTCCTTCAAAATTATCCAATAAACCAATACTTGTCGGCGTCAAAACCGGACTTAATTTTAAAGACCAAACTTGATACACCATACCTTTTGGAGGCGTTGGCAGACCAGCCGCGTCAATATAAGTTGTTTTGGTTTGCTGATTCCAATATACTTTTGCAAAAGAAGTTGGAGAAACAGCCTGACCGCCAAGAGTTACACCCGTATTTTTGATGTCTCTTACAATTCCTAAGTTTTTCTCCGTTTCCTTATTCTGCTGGCTCAAATAAGCAAATTCTCTTTGGATTTTGTTTTTCTCATTTCCAACAGTAGAGATTTCTTCTTTGCTTTTTGTCAATTCTAAAGTTTGGTAGCCTAAACCTAAAAGTAAAAGTACTGCCGCTGCCCAGCCCACGTACTGAGACCAGTTTGAAGCTGGCTTCATTTCGACTACTTTTCCATGTTTCAGTTCCAGACGCGCTTTAATCTTCTCAAAATTTTCAACAGAGTGAAAAGGAGAGAAGCTAGAAGAAAGTGCAATTATGGCTTTTTCGATCGAAATAATTTCCTGATCTACTTCTGGCGCTTTTTTGGCCAGTTCAGCAATTTCCAGATTTTCTTTTTCACTTAATAGGCCATAAACGTACAGCTCTAAAATTCCTGATTCTATATATTCTTGTGCTTCCATTATATCTTCAAATAATTACGTAAATCGTTAATACAGTTTCTGTTTTGTGTTTTGATAGTCCCCAGTGGCATTGCCAATTCTTCTGAAGCTTCTTGCTGGGTATATCCTTTAAAGAATAACAAATTGATTATTTCGATACATTTTGGTTTCAGTTTTTTTACAAATTCCTGAATTCCTATTGCATCAAGTTTGTGGCTCAATTTATTGCTCTCGTCTAAGAGATTTACGAAATTATCTGATGAAAGGTTTTTTTGTGTGTTATTATAGTCTTTAGAACGAAGTTTATCGATAGAGGTGTTTCTAGCGATATTAAGGATCCAAGTGTAAAACCGTCCTTTACTCTCGTTATAAGAATCGATGTTTTTCCAGATTTTGACAAAAACATCCTGAAGCACATCTTCTGCCTCTTCGCGATTCTTGATTAGGACATGAATGACAGAAAATAAGCTCTTTGAGTACATATCGTACAAGTGCGTAAAAGCTTTTTCGTCCTTTTTGTAAATTAAAACTAGCAGTTCTTCTTGACTCATAGATTTGGATTTTTAAGTTTAAACATTAAAAGTTAAGCCGTTATATGCTAACCTGTTTATAAAGTTAATTTATTTTTCTTTGATTTTTGTATTTTTTTTAACAGTCCAAACCCTAAGAAAATAAGGGCTTCAGAAAAAAAACGCATTTTTTCTCACATTTTTTAAAACCAAAAACAATCCGATTACGTAAATGTATTTAATAAGATGAGAAAGATCTTATATAAGTCAGTAAAAAAGCTGTTGTTATAATATTATTAAAGACGTATGGATAGCAAAATAATAGTCAGAATATTAATAGTTGGATTAACAACAGTTTTGACTTTGAGTGTTTGTGCTAAAAAAGATTTTGTAAAAAAGACTTTATTAGGTAGCGCAACTAGTGTAGCAGTTAAGAATTAGGATTTGATAAAATAAAAATAAAAAGATATTGAATAGTTGATGTACTCGGACTTCCAAAACAGAAGATTTCTTTAATATGTTTCTCGAATAATTTTAGGATTTTAATTTACATCATACAAGCCATTTAAATATTTTTTGAACACGTTTAGCATATTGGGGGAAAGAAATTTTCGAAAATAACCGAGTCATCAACTATATTTTATAAAAGATAGCATAATATTAATTCATGGTTTGATTTGTTTGTATGGGGGGAAGCCTAACGTCTGATTAACGTTAGGCTTCATTTTTTTATTTAACTTTTGATTAGCAAAAATTAAATTTGTAGAAAATGATTTTTGCCTAATTTTATAAAAAATTACAAGATGAAAAAAATACTTTTTATATTATTTGGAGCCGCTTTATTAAGCACTCAGACTAATGCTCAAACGAGTACAACTAAATTATCTAAAACAGATAAAACCATGACAAAAGAAACCATTTATCAGTTTAAAGTAGAAGATTTATCAGGAGACACTTTTGATTTTGCTTCGCTAAAAGGGAAAAAAATTATGATTGTCAATACAGCATCAAAATGCGGATTGACGCCTCAATACAAAGATTTAGAAGCTGTTTATAAAGAATATAAAGACAAAGGATTTGTAATAGTAGGTTTTCCTGCCAATAATTTTGCTTCACAAGAACCTGGAACAGCTAAAGAAATCGAAACTTTTTGCCAGCAGAATTATGGCGTGACTTTTCCGATGATGAATAAAGTTTCAGTTAAAGGAAGCGATATGTGTGACGTTTATAAATTCTTAACTGAAAAATCAAGAAACGGATTGCAGGATTCTGAAGTAGAATGGAACTTTCAAAAATACCTAATCAACGAAAAAGGAGAATTGGTTAAAGTTATTAAACCAAAAACTTTAGTTACTGAGCCAGAAGTAATCAACTGGATTAAGAGCTAAGAAAACATAAATTGATAAAAAATCCGTAAATCTAAAATTTTTAAGATTTACGGATTTTTTTTTTTCAGGCTGAGCGGAGTCGAAGCCCCACAAAGTGATTCAGCAAACGTGGCTTCGACTCCGCTCAGCCTGACAAAATTGTAATGTTTAATTATTATAGAATAAGCTGCATAAAAACCAAATCCAGCCAATGGTCAAATTTGTAGCCCACTTCACGAATCGTTCCTGTAGCAACAAAACCGAATTTTTCATGAAAAGCAATGCTTCCTGCGTTATCTGCGTCGATTGCGCCAATCATAACATGATAACCTTGCTCTTTGGCTAAGCGAATTAATTCTGTTAAAAGTTTAGAACCAATTCCTTTACCTATAATGTTATCTACTACATATACAGAATGTTCTACCGTATATTGATAGCCTATTTTTTCTCTAAATTGCCCATAACTCCCAAAACCAACTACTTCGCCATCCAGATCGGCTACAATTACAGGAAGATTTTTAGCTCTTTTATCTTCAAACCATTTGGTCTGAACTTCTAAAGTTTGCGTTTCGTAACTGTAATTTGCAGTTGTATGTAAAATAGAATGGTTTACAATTTCTAGAATTTTTTGCAAATCGTTTGCTGTTGCAGGTCTTAAAATAATGCTCATTGGTAATTATTACGGTTTATTTGGTATTTAGTTCGGCTAATAGAGTATCTGCTTCTTTAGAATTCCAGTCCATTTCTTTGGCTATGGCTTTGGCATTTTTGACATATTCCAAAGCTTTCTTTTTATTTTTTATTTTGTTATAAAGCTTGGCTTCCAACAGATTTCCATCATAAGAATCGCTTAATTCTAAAGAACGGTCTACCCAAGAAATAGCTTTTTTCAAGCTTTCGGTGTCTTTAATATGTTTAAAATAAGTATTTCCGATATCTTTTAAGAAACTGGCATCATTCCAAACCAATTTTTCAGTATCTTCTAGCGTCACTTTTTTATAAAAATTCCATTTTTCGGTTCTTTCGGCTAATGTCAGATCGTATTTAAAAACCAAAGAATCCGTTTTTTGCAATCGGATCGATTTGGCAACTTCTCTTTGTTTATAATAGTTTACCGTATCTAAATTATCAACCAGAGGGCGAAGCAGTTCGTTTACAATGCTCTCAATTTTACGGTCAATGCGGTTTTGAGAAGCAACAGTAGCAAATTCTTTCTGATGATTTAAAACATACTGGAATTCTCTTGATTTAATGTCAGTTACTCCATTCGCAATAACTCTCCAGTTTAATTCGCTAACCAATTGTTTGTCAGATTGCGTATTTAAATAAATATGTGTTGGTATCGATAATTCCGTTCTGTCTTTTCCTTTTTTTAAAGTATTCAGATAAACAAAGAATTTATCAGAATTGCTCGGATCTGCCAAAAATTGCTTTTCTAAATATGGCAACTGCATTTTCGGATTCAAAGCATTATTCAATTCATTTAAAAATTCAGCTTTTTTCATTTCGCCTTTTAAAGCATAAATCAGCGTTTCATTATGGTCTATAAATAAAAAAGTCGGAAGCGATTTGGTATTGAATTTATCTTTTAAAGCAATTCCTTCTTCTTTTTCAATATTTTTATAAGTGCAGACAAAATTTTTATTGAGAAAATCAAGAACAGCAGGATCTTTTAAAACTTCGGTTTTCATTAAATTACAATGCGGACACCAGTCGGCGTAAAGCATTACAAAAACTGGTTTTCCTTCTTTTTTTGCATTTTCTAAAGCCGTTTTGTACGGAACATCAACAGGAACAAATTGATTCTGAGAAGTTATCGTTTGAGAAGTAACAGCTAAAAAAAGTAAAAATAAAAAACGCATATCAAGTCGGACTTTTAGTAATTATTCGATTTTACAAATATATTCCCTTTTTTGGTAAAGAGCCTTAATATATTCCTAATTATACTATAAATCAAGTGCGAAGTTTGTAACTTTGTAAGCAAGATAAAGAATAATCAGATAGAAGATTTTCTTTGAAAAAGTAATACACGACCGTAATGATTTACCCCAAAATAGCGCTTGCACAAAGCATTATCGAAATTTTATCTGCCAAAGGCATTGTTAATATTATAATTTCTCCAGGATCTAGAAACGCACCGTTAACGATCGGATTTGCTCAAAACCCAAATTTTACCTGTTACAGTATTGCAGACGAGCGATGTGCCGCTTTTTTTGCTTTGGGAATTGCGCAACAGACCAAACAGCCAACCGCTATAGTCTGTACTTCAGGATCAGCCTTATTAAATTATTATCCCGCTTTAGCAGAAGCGTTCTACAGCCAAATTCCGTTGATTGTGATTTCTGCAGATCGTCCGCAGAGTAAAATAGATATCGGTGACGGACAAACGATTCGCCAAGAAAATGTTTTTGCCAACCATTCTGTTTTTAATGCCAATTTAACCGAAGAAGCTTCAGAAGAAAACGATTTGAAGATCAATTTGGCTATCGAAACGGCAATTCTAAAAAAAGGACCAGTTCATATTAACGCTCCTTTTGAAGAGCCTCTTTATGAAACTACAGAAGAGCTTTCTGTAAAGCCAAAAATCACAGTTTTAAAACCTGAAAATAGTTCACAAAACATAGAAAATAATGATGAAATTGTTTCTGTTTGGAATACTGCAAAAAGAAAACTGATCTTGGTTGGAGTAAATGAAGCCAATACTATTGATAAAGCAATTATCGAGAATTTAGCTTCAGACCCGTCAGTTGTTGTGCTTACAGAAACGACTTCGAACCTTCATCACCAAAGTTTTATTAATTCAATTGACACTTTAATTACTCCATTTGATGATTCTGATTTTAAAGAATTTAATCCAGAAGTTTTAGTGACTTTTGGCGGAATGGTGGTGTCAAAAAGAATAAAAGGTTTTCTAAGAAAATACAAGCCAAAACACCATTGGCATATAGATACTTTACGCGCTTACGATACATTTGGAGCGCTGACAAAACATTTTGAAATGCAGCCAAATGATTTCTTCAAAGATTTGCTTTCAAAAACATCTTTTGTAAAAAGTAATTATTTCAAAAATATTGATGCCATTTACCAAACGAGACTAGAAAGAAGAAAAGAATATTTAAGTAAAATAGAATTTTCAGATTTTAAAGTTTTCGAAAAAGTAATTGAATCGTTGCCAAAAAATAGCATGTTGCAAATTAGCAACAGTTCTGCCATTCGTTACGCACAATTAATTGACATAGACAATTCTATTGAAGTCTTTTGTAATCGAGGAACAAGCGGAATTGACGGGAGCACTTCTACCGCAATTGGAGCTGCGCTACGAAGCGAAAAACAGACTGTTTTTGTTACGGGAGACATTAGTTTTTTATACGACAGTAACGCTTTATGGAATTCGTACATTCCTAAAAATTTTAAAATTGTTTTGATTAATAATGGAGGAGGAGGAATCTTTAGAATTCTTCCAGGACATGAGGAGAAACCGGTTTTCAATACTTATTTCGAAACATCGCACCAACTAACAGCTGAACATTTGGCAAAAATGTACGGATTGAATTATTATACGGCACAAGACATTCCAACTTTAGAAAATGGAATTCAGTCATTATATAATTCTAATGATGCCCCATGTATTTTAGAAGTTTTTACGCCAACATTAGCCAATGATCTTATTCTAAAACAGTATTTCAAATACTTAATTTAATTGAAAGAAAATATTTGTTAAAATTATTGTTTTAAAACTGCTTTACTCATAACTTTGGTGATTATTCACCAAATTAATTTTATAGTTATGAGCACAAGAGAAGATTTAATTAAAAAGTACACTGCCGATTTAAAAGAAAAGTGCGGAATTACAGCTGATGCAGATTTATTGACTAAAGTTACAATTGCTTGCGGACCTTCAATTTATAATGACGATGCCTCTACAGTAGCTTCTTCGCAGCAATCGGAGTTAAATACGGTAAAAAACAACTTTTTAATCAAGAAGTTAGGCTTAACAAATGGTCCAGATTTAGACAAAGGAATTGATGCTGTTATGGAAAAATATGGAAAATCTAACAAGCACAAATATAGAGCAGTAGTATACTATTTGCTAACGGTGCACTTTAAAAAAGAAAGCATTTTCAAATAATAAAATTCACTAAAAATCCCTTTATGGCGCTTATGCATAAAGGGATTTTCTAATTTATTAAGAATAAATAGCGTTTTGTTACAATTAATTTCTTTGTGCCACGCCAAACTTCGTACCTTTGCACCTTAAAAACTTAGCAGTTATACTGCCTAGAAAAATATTAAGATGCTAGAAATAGGAAAATACAATACTCTAACTATATTACGTGATACCAAAGTTGGTTTGTTTTTAGGAGATCCTGAAAATGATCCTGATGGAATTCACGATGTTTTACTTCCAAACAAATACGTTCCAAAAGTATTTGAAATTGGCGAAGAATTAATCGTTTTTGTTTACTTAGATCACGAACAGCGACCAGTTGCGACCACTTTGGTTCCGTATATTTTATTGAATGAATTTGCTCTTTTAAGAGTGAATTACATTAATAATGTGGGCGCTTTTATGGATTGGGGAATGGAAAAAGACATTTTGGTTCCGTTCAAAGAACAGGCGCGACCGATGGAAAAAGGAAAACGTTACTTGGTTTATTTGTACTTAGATAAACAAACAAATCGTTTAGTGGCTTCAAGTAAAACCAATCAGTTTTTGAGCAATGATAATCTAACAGTTGAAAAAGGCGAAGAAGTAGATTTAATTGTTTCTCACATTACCGACATGGGAATTAATGTTATCATAAACGAGCAGCACAAAGGACTTTTATATAAAGATGAAGTTTATGACGATGCCATAAGAACTGGCGACAGAATGCGCGGTTACATTAAAACCATTCGTCCTGACAATAAAATTGATGTAGCGCTTCAGGCTCAAGGTTTTGAAAGCATTGAACCAAATGCTGAGAAAATTTTAAGCGAATTAAGAGCCAGCAGAGGCTTCCTTCGTTTAAACGATGATTCTCATCCTGAGGATATTAAAACAGTTTTGAAAATGAGTAAAAAGTCATTCAAAAAAGCGATTGGCTCTTTATACAAAGAAAAACTGATTGAAATAAAAGAAGACGGAATTTATTTGGTTAAAGAATAAAAATATAAAAATTCCAAATTTTAAATTCCAAATTCCAATTGATGCTAGTGTGTAATTTGGGATTTGGAATTTAAAAAAATTGGAATTTATTTTGCTTCAGCAAAATTATTATAACACAAAAGGCTGCCCATTACGAGCAGCCTTTCGCTTTTTATTCAGTTTTAAAAAAAATTGTAATTAAAAAAAAACAGAAATAAAATAATTCGAATCCATCTCAGAACAATAGCTTTATAAATTTTAGAAATTATCCCATTGATGGTATGTCTTTTAAACAATTGATGCACCTATCTTAAAAGCAAAAAAATAATTTCACGGCTCATCCATTGGTTTATTAAATAACTTTTAGAAAGTGTGAATTAGTACTTTTTCCTCTTTTTCGTTATCATTCCTATACTAATTATATAACAATTCTAACATTTAACCTTAGGTGTTACTTTTTTCTTTTTGAAGTTTCGACAAACACATAAATCATTTGCTCTTTTAATTGAGGTTTGTTACTTAAAACCCTAAAAAAATGAGCGACAAATTTTTTAAATTTTCTCAAAAAAATCATTTTTTAGGTTAATAAATCAGTGAAAGAAAATCAATCTGAAATCTTTGAAATGTTTTGTATCTCATTGATTTCTAGGGTGTAAAATTAAATATTATTTTTCTAAACTAATGTTAAAAAATGTTATTTTTTGTAAGTAAATACCAATTGTTAACGTTGCAGGCCAAATTAGTAAAGACTTAAGGCAGATTAAGTAGGTAAAGTAGTAAAAATGCTTTATTTTTACCGTATAATTATTTTAAACAAAAAAATCAAAATGGATTGGATTACAGCCAGAGAATTTGAAGATATAACTTATAAAAAATGCAATGGAGTAGCGAGAATAGCTTTTAATAGACCAAATGTTAGAAATGCATTCCGTCCTAAAACTACTTCAGAATTATACCAAGCTTTTTACGATGCACAAGAAGACACTTCAATTGGAGTAGTTTTACTTTCTGCTGAAGGTCCTTCTACAAAAGACGGGGTTTATTCTTTCTGCAGCGGTGGAGATCAAAATGCACGTGGACATCAAGGATATGTTGGTGACGACGGACAGCACCGTTTGAATATTTTAGAAGTACAGCGTTTGATTCGTTTTATGCCTAAAGTGGTTATTGCAGTTGTTCCAGGCTGGGCTGTAGGTGGCGGACATAGTTTGCACGTAGTTTGCGATATGACGCTTGCCAGTAAAGAACACGCTATTTTTAAACAAACAGATGCAGACGTAACAAGCTTTGACGGTGGTTACGGATCAGCATATTTAGCTAAAATGGTAGGACAGAAAAAAGCGCGTGAAATCTTCTTTTTAGGTAGAAATTATTCTGCACAAGAAGCTTTTGAAATGGGAATGGTAAATGCTGTAATTCCGCACGACGAACTAGAAGCAACTGCTTACGAGTGGGCACAGGAAATTCTTCAAAAATCGCCAACCTCTATAAAAATGTTGAAATTTGCCATGAACTTAACAGACGATGGAATGGTCGGACAGCAAGTTTTTGCAGGAGAAGCAACTCGTTTAGCTTATATGACCGAAGAAGCAAAAGAAGGAAGAAACGCTTTCTTAGAAAAAAGAAAACCAAACTTCGGTGAAAATAAGTGGTTACCATAATAATTGTAGATTTCTGATTTTAGATTTTAGATTAATCTTGAATAATCTAAAAATCAGAATTTTAAAATAATCTAAAATCTACACTCTAAAATCTAAAATAATAAACAAGAATGAAACATTGGATTGAAGCCGCTAGACTGCGCACCTTACCTTTATCAGTTTCCGGAATTATAGTTGGAAGTATTTATGCTTTGTCAAATCCAACAGAAACCATCAATACGCCGACTGAAGTATTCAGCTGGAAGGTTTTTGGTTTTGCCTTATTGACAACATTAGGATTACAGGTTTTATCCAATTTTGCAAACGATTATGGCGATGGAGTAAAAGGTACTGATAATGCAGATCGAGTGGGGCCGCAGCGCGCTATTCAAAGTGGGGTTATTACACCACAAGCAATGAAAAAAGCGATCATTATTACTTCACTATTGACTTTATTGTCTGCCATTATATTAATTTATTTTGCCTTCGGAAAAGACAATTTCGGGTATTCTATCTTTTTCTTATTGCTAGGAATTGCAGCTATCGTTTCAGCAATTCGTTACACCGTTGGTAATTCTGCTTACGGATATAGAGGCTTTGGAGATTTATTCGTCTTCGTTTTCTTCGGATTAGTAAGTACGTTGGGCGTTAACTTTTTGTATGCAAAAGAAGTTGATCCGCTTTTAATTCTTCCGGCGGTAGCGATCGGATTATTGAGCGTTGGGGTTTTAAACCTAAACAATATGCGTGATCAGGAGTCGGATAGAAAATCTGGAAAAAATACAATTGTAGTACAGATTGGAGCTCAAAAAGCTAAAAGCTATCACTTTTTCCTAATTATTACAGCAATGGTTTCGGTAGTGGTATTTGCTATTTTAAGCGATTACAACTTTGACCAATACTTATTTTTATTGGCTTATATTCCATTGACAAAACATTTAATCACAGTTTACAAAAATCAAGATCCTAAATTATTAGATCCAGAATTGAAAAAACTAGCATTAAGCACATTCTTGCTTTCTATATTGCTTACAGTGTGTATGATTTCGCTAATTTCAGACATTATTGTAAACCTCTTTTTAGGAGGAAGATAAAAAACAAACGTTTAACATAAAAGTTGACAAAATGAAAATTACATATTACGGACATGCTTCATTAGCCATTGAAGTAGGAGGAAAAAATATTATTGTAGATCCATTTATTACAGGAAATCCGCTAGCTGCAGCAATCAGCCTTGAAACATTAAAAGCAGATTACATTTTATTAACGCATGCGCACGGTGACCACGTTTTGGATGTTGAAGCGATTGCTAAAAATACAAATGCAGTTATTGTTTCTAATGCTGAAATTGCGAGTTATTACGCGAAAAAAGGATTCAATTCTCACCCGATGAATCATGGCGGAAGCTGGAAATTTGATTTCGGAAATGTAAAATATGTAAACGCAATTCACTCAAGCAGTTTTCCTGATGGTTCATACGGAGGAAACCCTGGAGGTTTTGTTATTGAGGGCGAGCATAAAAACATCTACATTGCCGGAGATACAGCATTGACGTTTGATATGAAACTAATTCCACTTCGTACAAAATTAGATTTAGTAATTCTTCCAATCGGAAACAACTTCACAATGGATGTTGAAGATGCCATTATCGCTTCTGACTTTGTAGAATGCGATAAAGTGTTAGGATACCATTACGATACTTTCGGTTATATAGAGATTAATCACGAAGAAGCAATCCGTAAATTTTTCGATAAAGGAAAAGATTTAATGCTTTTACCAATCGGAGAATCTATAGAACTATAATATTTATTCTAAGATAAGTCTAAATTGTCATCCTGAGCGGAGTCGAAGGACTATACTCCCGATTTAGAAAAACAAGGCTTTTAGCCGTAGTTTTTCTAAATCGGGAGATACCGCTTCTATCGGGGCTTGGGTACTTGATTTCATAAGAAAGTTATTTGGCATAATCTATGTTAATTGAATTTTGAGTTTTAAAAGTAAAAATCATTTTAATCTGTAAGATCCGTGGCACTTAAAGCATCATCACGAAATGTAACTTTCAAAATAATTTTATCCTTACTTATAACAGTTTCCTTTAATGCCTTTGCTCAAAAAGAAGGCTATTGGGACAAAGAGCGAGCAACAACCAAAGAAATTATGGTTCCTGCCCGCGATAGAATTTCTATACCAACAGAAGATTTACCCGTTGGAACTACAGAAATTGTATATCGAATTACACTTTTAGATAAAAATCAAGAAATGGCCAATAGTCTGGTCTCTTTATTAAAAGCAATTCCGGATCCGACGGGGGTAAGCCAAGGTTCTGCAGGCGCTGTTTTCCTGATGTCTAAAATTTCAGGTGATGATGAGTGTACTTATTCCATTTTTACCTCTAATGAAAATGCCAAAAAATACGTTGCAGATGGTAAAATTGACAAAGCGTGTTATTCTCAGGCAGAACCAGTCAGTAAAGATGCTAAACGTTTGTCTGTCAATAAATCTTCTTGTTTAAAAGAAAATATCAATACTATTTGGTTTGGTTTTGAAAGTAAAAATTGGTTGTTGAGTCAAAAAGTAGTTTTGGAAGTCGTGCCTTGGGTGGACACAAAATTAAACCGAGGATGGAACCAAGACAATAAAAACGAAATTATCAGTCTGTGCAAAACTTCTACAATGGCACAAAAAATGGCCAATTCAGATGATTTCTGCGTTTGTATTTTGAATAAAATCATGAAACAATATCGCTATGATGAATTTCAAAAATTATTGGCTGTAGAAAAAACAAAAGTGTATAAAGATTTCGGAAACAGCTGTTACAAAGACGCAGACATTTCTAAAAATGTATTTAACGATTTAAGAACGCAAGCCGCATCTTTAATTAAAACTCAAAAATACAATGAAGCAATTCCGAAATTGAATACGATTGTAAACGAAGGCAAAGCAACAGCCATAGATTACAGTTCGTTAGGATATTGCTACATACTTACCAAACAATATGCAAAAGCCTTAAAAGTGCTTCAAGAAGGCGAAAAATTAGATGATACAGAATTATTAGTAAAATTAAATCTAGCTCATACATATTTGGTAAGTAACAATTATAGCGCAGCCAAAGCCATCTATAAAAAATACCAAAGCCAAAATGTAACAGACAGTTTAAGCTGGATTGCTAAAACAAAACTTGATTTTCAGGCTTTTGAAAAAGCGGGTTTACCATCAAAAGATTTTGAAAAAATCTTGAAATTATTTAATTAAATTTCTCAGATACAAGTGCTTTAATAATCTATCTAAAAACTTAGCACCTCAGAACCTTAGTAGCTTAGCACCCTTAAAAAAATGATCGCATCTTATCAAAAATATTTGTTAGAATTCAAACGCCCTTCTGGAACTTCTAGAGGAATTATGACCGAAAAAGAAACCTGGTTTATAATTCTCGAAGAAAATGGAAAAAAAGGAATAGGCGAGTGCGGAATATTGCGTGGCTTAAGCGCAGATGATCGTCCAGATTATGAAGAAAAACTAAAATGGGCTTGCGATAACATTCATTTAGGTGAAACAGCACTTTGGAACGCTTTATTAGAATTTCCTTCCATACAATTCGGAATAGAAATGGCTTTTTTATCTCTTAAAAGCGAAAATCCGTATGTTTTATTTCCGTCAGATTTTACCCGAAATTCAAGTTCGATTTACATAAATGGCTTAGTCTGGATGGGAGAAGCAGCTTTTATGAAGGAGCAAATAGAAGAGAAATTGGCTGATGGTTTTAACTGCATAAAACTTAAAATTGGAGCGATTGATTTTGCTAAAGAATTAGAACTGTTGCAATTCATAAGAAGCCATTTTTCGCCAGAAGAAATAGAAATCAGAGTTGATGCGAATGGGGCTTTTTCTTCAACAGAAGCTTTAGATAAATTAAATCAATTAAAACAATTCGAGCTTCATAGTATTGAACAGCCAATAAAAAAAGGGCAAGTGGCTGAAATGGCAGAATTATGCAAACAGACGCCATTTCCGATTGCTTTAGATGAAGAACTTATTGGCGTATTTTCGTTAGAAGAAAAAGAAAAACTGTTGCAAGAAATTAAACCGCAATACATCATACTAAAACCAAGTTTTATTGGTGGTTTCCGCGGTACGCAAGAATGGATCACATTAGCAGAAAAATATAATATTGGCTGGTGGATTACTTCGGCATTAGAAAGCAATATAGGCCTGAATGCTATTTCACAGTGGACATTTACCTTAAATTCAGATATGCCACAAGGTTTAGGAACAGGAGCATTATATACAAATAATATAGATTGTCCTCTTGAAGTAAAAAAAGGCCAGCTTTGGTACAATGCTTCAAAAGATTGGAAATCTTTCTTTTGAAAGTGATAAAGTAACAAAGTGACAAAGTGACAAAGTAACAAAGTGGCAAAGAAACAAAGATCTAGAATATAAAACTCTGTACCTTGGTCACTTTGCCACTTTCTATCAGTCTTAGAAACTTAGTATCTCAGGAGCTTAGAAGCTAAAGAGGTTGAAGAAACAAAAATCTAGAATATAAAAACTCTGCACCTTTGTCACTTTGCCACTTTGTATCTCTCAGCAACTTAGAAGCTTAAAAAAAATCACTCTTTCCCGCCTAAAAGACTTTCTTGCCAATCTTTTAATTCTTTCCATTTTCCTTGATAAGCCATTAACGCTTGTCTAGCCCAAGTACTAGGATTATGGATAGCATAATTTTCACCACCGGCATCTAAAATAGATTGCAATTTTTCTGTAGAAGCCTCGGAAAGCTCGTACCATGTTTTAATTCCAGCTTCATTAAACAAAGCTTCTATTTTTGGTCCGATTCCTTCTACTATTTTTAAGTCATTTTCTTTTATTTTTCTTCCTAGCGCACTTGTAGCCAATTCACTGTCAAAAAGAAAAACAGGAGCGGCTGTAGATGCAAAAGATTGAGCTGATGCATTAACTTTTGCAGCAAGATCTGCTTCTAAAGTAGCAATTCTAGCATTTAAGTTTTTAGTATTAGCTCTGCAGGCATCCAAATCTGCTTGAAGTGAAGCTGTTAGTGAATCATCATTTTTTGAGTTCATTTTTCCTAGTAAGTAGCCTAAAATTACACAGATTAGCCCCACTAGTATTGGTATTAAAATACAAGGTATATTCATGATTATATGTTTTGAAATTAATTATTTAATTGTAATGACAGTTCTTCTGTTAGAAGCTTTACCCTCTTCCGTTTGATTATCTCCAATAGGTTCATCTGGACCTTTAGACATGGTCTCAATTCTTTCTGCACTAATTCCGTTTTTAGAGAGATAATTTTTAGAAAACTCAGCTCTTTTTTGCGCCAAAATGATATTAGAATCCCGATTTCCAACATTATCTGAATGTCCCACAGCCACAACAGTGGCGTCTTTTACATGCGCCGCATATTTAGCAATATCAGCAACTTTCTTTTTATCGGCGTCGCTTAATGTTTGGCGTGACTGATTAGTATTAAAGTGCAGAATTAACGGATCAGCATTTATTTTCTCTTTTAGCAAGCTCCATTCATCAGTCGCTGTCGAAGTAGAGTCTATGCTTTCGAAGGCATAATCTGCTGGCCCGATTAGTGTATCGGCACTCATTTTCCACTTATCAATTATTTCGCCTTTTGTCGTAAATTGATTTTCAGCCAAGCCATTCGATACAAAATAATTCTTTACGTCATTTGCCCTAGCAAGACCTAGATTTTCAAAAGAAGTAGAATTGGTTTCGTCAGATGTTGCATAACCAGTTATGGTTATTTTCTGTTTCGGATTCGACGCTAAAAAGGCTTTTAGCTTTTCGATTCCAGTTGTTACAGAATCACTTACAGGCACTATAAGTTTAGCGCTGTTTTTAAGGAACTTCAAATTATCGCTGGTACGATATTCAATACCTTGACCATTTAATACAAACGGAACATCAGGCTCTTCAACAGTAGTAGAAACTGTTTTTGGAGTATCATCCGTTACTGTTTTTTCGCAGCAGTTGCAGCAGAATTTTTGGTACAAAAAGGTGCCTAAAATAATGGTTATTGCAATGCCTAATAGATAGAGTGTTTTTTTAGACATAATTTAGGTTTTAATTCTATCAAATTTAGCAAAAAAAGAAAAGCTAATTATTTAATAATCAGATTATTGAAAATTTATTATTTTCATAGTATTTTTAAAAGTAAGATTAGGATTACTTTTTAAATTAACATTTTAGCTAGCAAATAGATTTAAATTATGATAAACTTTTAAATCGCTAAATTGACTAACTTGCAGTAAATTTCAAATAAAGAATGAAAAATGGTCGAAATTGAAAGAAAATTTTTGGTAAAATCAGAAGAATTCAAAAATCTGGCTTTTACTCAAAACAAGATCGCTCAAGGATATTTGAGTTCTGCACCTGAGCGTACGGTTAGAGTCAGAATCAAAGGGCATAAAGGCTATTTAACTATAAAAGGAATAAGCCATAGCGGCGGTATGTCCCGTTTTGAATGGGAAAATGAAATTCCGCTTGATGAAGCGCAAGAACTTTTAAAATTATGCGAAAAAGGCAAAATTGAAAAAACGCGTTACGAAGTGAAATCTGGAAATCATGTAATTGAAGTTGATGAATTTTACGGCGAAAACGAAGGTTTGATAATGGCAGAAATAGAATTAAATTCTGAAGATGAAATCTTTGAAAAACCAGATTGGCTTGGTGAAGAAGTAACAAACGATGAAAGATATTACAATGCTTATTTAGGCAAAAATCCTTATAAAGACTGGCAAAAATAAAATGACAGAATCTAAATATGACCTTATTATTGTAGGTGGCGGACCAATTGGCCTTGCCTGTGCAATAGAAGCCGAAAAGAAAAAATTAGACTATTTGATTATAGAAAAAGGAGCGATCGTTAATAGTATTTTTAACTATCCATTATATATGACCTTTTTCTCGACTGCAGAAAGATTAGAAATTGGTGATATTCCGTTTAATTGTTTGGCACCAAAACCAGGGCGTCAAGAAGCTTTGGAATATTATCGAAATATCCACCGTTACTTTAAATTCAATATTAATTTGTTTGAAAAAGTTTTAGACGTTCAGAAGGATAACGGAATTTTTAAGATCAAAACCGATAAGAAAGATTACGAAGCTAAAAATGTTGTGATCGCTACTGGCTTTTATGACATTCCGATTGAAATGAATGTTTTAGGAGAAAATCTTCCAAAGGTTCGTCATTATTACAAAGAAGCACACGAGTATGCTTTTAGAAAAGTTTTGGTTGTGGGAGCTAATAATTCTTCTGTAGATGCAGCGTTGGAATGTTGGAGAAAAGGAGCGGAGGTAACAATGGTGGTCCGCAAGAACGAAATTAACAGCCGTGTAAAATACTGGGTGAAACCAGATATCGAAAATAGAATTGCTGAAGGAAGCATTAAAGCTTATTTTGAATCGAATATTACTGAAATTCGGGAAAATGAAGTAGAAATTCAGACCCCAAACGGTAAAATTACAATCGAAAATGATTTTGTTTTAGCTTTGACTGGCTATAAACCAGATTTGAATTTTCTTGAAAACATTGGAATTCAGCTTTCTGAAGATGAATTAAAAATTCCAGTCTATAATCCGGAAACTATGGAGACCAATGTAGATGGTTTATTTCTTGCCGGTGTAGTTTGCGGCGGAATGCAGACGCATAAATGGTTTATCGAAAACTCGAGAATCCATGCTACTATGATAGTAGATCATATTACGGCTAAATAGTTTATTTGCTACGAATTATGGCAATCTATATGTTTTTTATAGCCACAAATTACACAAATTTCCGCTAATTTTTTAAAGATCGCTAAAATAAATTTGTGCTAATTTGTGTAATTTGTGGCAAAAAAAATTAAGAAGTATGATACTGCCGCGCACTATTTAATTAGTGTAATTCGTGTAATTCGTGGCAAGCAAAAAGCATTAAGAACTGCAAGACAGCATAGAACAGCCGACTTTTGTTCTTGCCCAATCTGGACGTTTGGCAAACCATTTTTCAGATTCAGGCTGCTCGTCATACGGATTTTTTAAAAGTTGAAATAATTCATCTACTAAAGTATAATCTTCTTTATCGGCGGCATCTATAGCCAATTGCGCCATATAATTTCGCAACACATATTTTGGGTTTATCTTATTCATTTTTTCCGAACGCTCTTCATCAGATAAAGATTCAGCGTTTAATCTTTTCAAATAAACCGTAAACCACTTTTGCCAAGCTTCCAGAATATTTTCTTTTATTTCTTCTGAAATGTAAAATGCATTTTCAATTTTCTCGAAGGCTTGTTCTACAGAATCTTCTTTTTTAATCTGACTTAAATTTCTAAAAAATATAGTCATATCAGTTTCCGACAACTTCAGAATTTCTTCTAAACCTTTAATAATTTTATCATCAGCTTCGCTTGAAGTAAACAATCCCAATTTACTTAAAAACATGGCTTTATAATCAGATTCAAATTCTGTAATAAATGAATCTAGGATTTTTTCTAAAGGCGCAGCTTCATTAACTAACGGATAAAGTGCATTGGCCAATTGAAACAGATTCCATTGTGCTACCTGAGGCTGATTTCCGAAACGATATCTTCTGTTTTGGCTGTCGGTTGTATTAGGTGTCCAATCTGGATCATAGTTTTCCAGCCAACCGTACGGGCCATAATCAATCGTGATTCCATGAATCGACATATTATCGGTATTCATTACGCCGTGAACAAATCCGACGCGCTGCCAGTGCAGAATCATTTCGCGAGTTGTATCGGCAACTTTTTGAAAGAATTGTAAATATTGTTCTTTTGGCTCGCCTTTTATTTCAGGAAAATAGTGCTGAATGGTAAATTCTACAAACTGTTTCAGGTTTTTTAGCTCATTTCTAGCTGTTAGCATTTCGTAACTTCCAAAACGAATAAACGAAGGGGCAACACGACAGACCACGGCTCCCTTTTCATAAGCGGGATTTCCGTTATACAAAATATCTCTCAAAACTTGATCTCCAGAAAGAGCAAGCGAAAGTGATCGAGTAGTGGGAACACCTAGATAATGCATGGCTTCTGCGCACAAATATTCTCGTATAGATGAACGCAAAACAGCCAAACCGTCTGCAGTTCTAGAGTATGGAGTTTTACCAGCTCCTTTTAATTGCAGTGTGTAAAACTGCCCATTATTTTCAACTTCCGTTAAATTAATCGCACGTCCGTCTCCCAATTGTCCCGCCCAGTTTCCAAACTGATGTCCCGCATAACACATAGCATACGGCTGTGTCTCTGGAAGAATTTCTTTTCCAGTAACAACATTCAAAAATTCTTCTGACTGAATTTCATCTTTAGAAATCCCAACCAATTCAGCCACTTCTTCAGAAACGTGAATCAATTTCGGATTGGAAGGTTTTGTTGGATTTACATACGAAAACAGCGTATTCTTAACCTGACGAACTTCGTTTGTCAAGTCTGGATCTGCTGGTAATTCGAAAGTAAAACGATTTTTTATTTTTAGATTTTTCATTTTTTTTAGTTTTCTAGTGGCTAGTCCTTAGTCCTTAGACTTTAGCCCATCATTTGTTAGATTTTCTTGGTGCTTGCTTAGCTATTTTTTCGTAAAAGATGAAAATACTAAGTATTATTTCACCAATTTATCGGCATACATTTTTTTTAGTTTTTGAATTTTTGGATCGATTACAAGTTGGCAATATTGTGCGTCTTGATTTTCATTATAATAATTTTGATGGTCTTCTTCGGCTTTGTAAAAAACTTCAAAAGCTTTTAATTCCGTTACAATTGGATCTGGATAGGCAGGCTGCACTTCTTCAAATACTTTTTCTGCTATTTCTTTTTGTTCCTCATCATGATAGAGAACAATAGAACGATATTGTGTTCCGCTGTCAGCGTCTTGACGATTTAAAGTTGTCGGATCATGACTTGTCATAAAGATAAAAATTAAGTCATGATATGAAATTATGTCAGGGTTAAAAGCTACTTGAATCACTTCGGCATGTCCTGTTCTTCCTGTGCGCACTTCGCGATATGGTGGATTCTTTATAAATCCGCCAGCAAATCCCGATTGTATTGATTCTACACCTTTTAAACGCTGAATTACCGCTTCTATACACCAAAAACATCCGCCGCCAAAGGTAGCTATTGATATGTTCTTCATACATAATGCTTTCTTTTACTTTACAATGCCTATTAATTCGATAGGATATTATGATAATTTATTAAAAAAAAGTTCTTTTAACTAAAAATACCAAACAGTATTCTAGTGTTTGAAGTTTAGTATTGATAAATTCGCAATTTTATAAAAAAGACTATATATTTGCAGTCAAACACAAGGCACAACTAATGGATAGCAAAAATAGTACCATGACACTGGAAACTTATTTTCAGGAATTTAGACAGAATATTGTCGGTATAAACCAAGAATTTACTTCGCCGTATGGCAGAAAATCAATAATTTACACAGACTGGACTGCCAGCGGAAGATTATATCGTCCGATTGAGGAAAAACTGCTAAATGAGTTTGGTCCTTTTGTCGCCAATACGCATACTGAAACGACTGTATCTGGTACTGCTATGACAAAAGCATACCATCATGCAAGACATATTATCAAGCGTCATGTAAATGCAAATAACGACGATGTTTTGATTACTGATGGAACTGGTATGACGGGAGTTATCAATAAATTCCAACGTATTTTAGGATTAAAAGTTCCAGAAAACTTAAAGAGCTTTACGAATGTTCCTGCTGAGAAAAAACCAATTGTTTTTATTTCTCACATGGAGCACCATTCTAATCAGACTTCTTGGTTGGAGACGATTGCAGATGTGGAGATTATTCCGTCTTGCGAGAAAGGGCTTTTTAATTTAGAAAATCTTGAAGTTTTATTAGAAAAATATAAAGATAGAACGATAAAAATTGCTTCTATTACAGGATGTTCAAATGTTACTGGTTTGAGAACTCCATTTCATGAAGCTGCAAAATTGATGCATCAGTACAATGGTGTTTGTTTTGTAGATTTTGCGTGTTCAGGACCTTATGTAGAAATTGACATGCATCCAGCAGATCCAGAAGCTTATTTGGATGCTATTTTTATGTCTCCGCATAAATTCTTAGGTGGACCTGGGACTTCTGGCGTTTTAATTTTTAATAAAAAATTATACAATAATATGATTCCGGATTGTCCGGGCGGAGGGACGGTAAGCTGGACAAATCCGTGGGGCGAGCATAAATATATTGATAATATTGAGGATCGTGAAGATGGAGGAACTCCTGGTTTTCTTCAGGTTATTAAAACGGCCTTGGCTATTGAACTGAAAGAGGAAATGGGAATTGAAAACATTATGGAACGTGAGCATGAAATTGTTGATTATGTTTTCTCTGAGTTGGAACCTGTTGAAAATATCAAAATCTTAGCAGGACAGCATAAAGAGCGTCTTGGTGTAGTTTCCTTTTTTATTGATGATCTTCATTTTAGCCTTGGTGTTAAAATTTTAAATGATCGTTTTGGAATCCAAACTAGGGGCGGATGCAGTTGCGCGGGTACTTATGGTCATTATTTATTGCACGTAGATCAGGAAACTTCTAATAAATTGGTTAACGAAATTACGATTGGCGATTTAATCAAAAAACCGGGATGGATTAGAATGTCGATTCATCCAACTACTACTGATCAAGAAATTGCTTTTGTTTGTAAAAGTATAAAAGAATTAGCGGCAAATCATAAAACGTGGGCATTGGATTATTCTTATGACAAAATGCGTAATGAGTTTATTCATAAAGATGCGACTTCGTTTGAGGATGAGTTGGTAGAAGGGTGGTTTAAGTCTTAATATTTTTTTAACGCAAACAGCACTAATATTTTTTTTAACGCAAAGAGCGCTAAGGAATTTTATAAAGCTTGTGTTTATCGTTGCGTTAAATAAGTTCGCAAAGCTGAACTTGATAAACCCGACAGGTTTTAAAAACCTGTCGGGTTTGTATTTTTACACTTTTTGTCTGGCTGAGCGGAGTCGAAGCCCACGTGCCAATTGGAACGCCCTTCGACTTCGCTCAGGGTGACATAGCTTTGATCGATATTTTTTTCTTAAATTTTATTAATTAACGTAGAACTGTGACTTTTTTTTAACGCAAAGTACGCTAAGGAATTTTATGAAGATTGTGTTTGTTTTTGCGTTGAATAAGTTCGCAAAGCTGGGATAGCTAAACCCGACAGGTTTTTAAAGCCTGTCGGGTTTATTTTTTATATTTTTTGTCTGGCTAACGCAATTGCCAATTGGAACGCCCTTCGACTTCGCTCAGGGTGACATAGCTTTGATCGATATTTTTTTTTAAAATTTTATTAATTAACGTAGAACTGTGGCTCTTTTTTTTAACGCAAAGTACGCTAAGGAATTTTATAAAGCTTGTGTTTGTTTTTGTGTTGAATAAGTTCGCAAAGCTGGATTGGTTAAATCCGGCTGGTTTAATGTTGACGCCTTTTGTCTGGCTGAGCGGAGTCGAAGCCCACGTGTCAATTGGAATGCCCTTCGACTTCGCTCAGGGTGACATAGCTTTGATTGATATTTTTTTCTAAAATTTTATTAATTAACGTAGAACTTTGACTTTTTTAACGCAAAGCACGCTAAGAAATTTTGCAGAGCTTGTGTTTGTCGTTGCGGTGAATAAGTTCGCAAAGCTGAGATAGTTAAACCCGACAGGTTTTTGAAACCTGTCGGGTTTTGTCGTTTAATAGATATGTTTTTTATTTATGTTTCTTATGAAAAATATACTTGTGGTATAGCCCCGATAGGAGCGGTATCCTTTTATGCTGGGGTTCAGCATAAAAGATATAGCGTATAGCGGGAATAATGTTCTTGAAAAAACGGAAATTTCTGCTGCTAAAAAATTACATAATTAATCGAACTCCGCCAAGATCGGAAACGCGATAGGAAAATCTATTTCCTGGAGAGCCAATAAACATAAAGTTTTTAGGGATTTTCCATTTTTGGGAGAGTTCATCGATAATTTCTGGGCCGAAAACGCCTTTGACTTCAATGTATTCTATATCGAGTTTGTCGTAGGCGCGATCTAAAACTTCTAAATCTTTTTTGAGCGCTTCGTTGTCTATAGGATCTTTTTTGACATAAACAATTTTCAATTTCTTGGTTGTTTCATTGGCTTCAACATACTGTAAAACTTTGTTCAAAATGGTAATGTCGTCTCCTTTGGTAAAGAAAACAAACTCCTGAGAATTTATTTTAGAGCTTAAACTTTCAAGATAGCGATTACTTAGCACCACCATTTTTCGCAGTGGCTGGTAAAAATATTCTAAAGCTTCGATTAATAATCGTATTAAAGCGACTCGATTGAGCATAATGCCAACAAACAGTAGGGCTGGAATCATATACTGCAAAAAGGTGTAAAACGAATTGATATTCAATATCATATTTCCGAAAAAGGCTGCAATTACAAAAGCTACGGCTGCAACAACTGCAATGCCTCTTGCGCGTTCAGGTCTTGGAAGTTTTTTGCGTTTGTATTTTAAAAGTAAATTTCCAATTCCGAACAGCGCCATTACAGCTAGGAAAGAAAAAGTATAAACTCCTGCCAACGATTCTAGATGTCCATTGGTAGCGAAAAGTACAGAAAGACAAAGTATTAAAAAGCTTATAACGATTCTGTAATGTGAACCTCTTTTATTTTGTTTTAAAAAATAATTCGGCAAAATTCTATCTAATGTCATTCGGTTTAAAAGTCCTGAAACACCGACAAAGGAGGTTAAAACGGCTCCACAAAGTACCATAACGGCATCTATAGAGATAAGCCAGGCAAGCCATGAACCGCCAGTTGTTTCTCCTAAGTGCGCTAGAAGCGATTCTTTGTTTGCTCCAACTTCTGTTAACGGAATTACACTAATTAACAAGATAGCAATAACGGGATTAAAGAAACTTACAATTCCCCACATGTTACGAAGTGTTTTAGGAAAAACACCATGTTCTTGCTCTTCGACAAAATTGGCGGAGCTTTCAAAGCCAGAAATTCCAAGCATGGCCGCCGAAAAACCAAGAAAAAGCGCAGTTCTGATGCTTCCTGAAGCTATTGGAGTTTGCCAATTAATATGAAAAGTGTCTAATCCGCTATTTAAAACGAACCAAGCTGATGCTAAAACGAGCAATGTCAAAGTTCCAATATGGGTCAAAAAGATAACCACCGCTACAAATGCCGATTCTCCAATTCCTAAAATCGCCAAACCTGTAAACAAAACTAAAACAATGAATGTGGCAATGGTAACATTCAAACCTTCGAAAATTCCGTGCAGATAATGCATACCTTCGGAGGCAGAAATTACGGCGGTTGCCATATAGGATAGTACTGTAAGGGTCGCGGCCAGAGATGCCAGCCGTTTTGTAGAAGTATTCAGCAAAACATTGTAAGCGCCTCCATTTAAAGGAATTGCCCCAACAACTTCTGCATAAATCTTTCTAAAAAGAAATAGCACTACAGCGACAATTAGAAGAGAAATCCAGGCGTATTGTCCTGCGTATAAAATGGTTAAAGCTGAAACATACAGGCAGGAAGAACTAATATCGTTTCCGCAGATCGCGGTTGCCTGTAATTGATTTAATTTTTTGTGTACGATTTCTTTCATAAGCATTTAGAATTAATACTTTTAATACTGAAGCAACAAAATAATTATAATCGGTAAGAAGGCAGATATTGAATTTAAATCTAAGATATACTTTGCGTGTAGCCAGATTTATTTGGCATTCTGAAATTGTTTAAGCGATAATAGGGCTTGTGTCTGTACTTTTTTTTGAAAAAATCCTGTCCAGCCTAGCAAATAACCAGTAAGTCCAAAGGCTTGTTTTGACCATTTCCAAACATCGAAATTGTCGGTGTGTTTAATAATTAGTCCGTCTTGAAAGATAAATTCCGCGGAGATTTTATTGACAACTTTTCTATTTGTCTTGCTAAAATTATAAGTGGCAGTCCACTTTGCGCTGCCAGTAGAAGCATCGGCTTTTACATCTGAGAATTCAATTTTTAAATTGCCTTTGCTTTTTAAAAGAAGCATTTCCCACATTTTAGAAACCTGTTCTTCTTTTAATAAACCAAAAGCTGGATCAATAAAATGAACTTTCGGATGATAGCACTCGCTCATTGTTTTGGCGTCTGCATTCGCGAAAGCGGTATAGAATTTTGTAATCAAGGTTTCATTTGCATTCATAAAAAAATATTTATGTTAAATATAAGATTTATTATATTAAATAATCATTATAAAACACTAATTTCTTTAGCGGTGTCAAATGTTTTTTTTGATTTGTCAAATGCTGTTGAGAAATATTTGACTTTACTGTAAGCTGTAAAATGCCCAGTAAGATTTCCTGATATATCTGGCCCGCCAGCAATAATAAATCTTACGGCATAAATATCACTTTTTTTAAGTTTTAGCCATTCTGCTGGTGTAAAATAGTAGTAAGCAGTTGTTTTACCGTCTGCAGATTCTTTTACATTTTTGTCTGTGCAGGCAATAACATCGGCATTTGTTAAATCGACGTAAACTCCGCCCGCAATTTTTGCTTTGTCGCTTGCTGTAGAAATGGTTAATTTTAAAATACCACCTTTTTCTGTTTTCGCTATTTGAACATTAATTTCGCCAGAGTAAGCATATTTATCACAGATAAAAGTATATTCTTGTGTCGCAGGATATGGTGCAGATCCTTTTACGCTAATAGTTTGCTGTGCTGAAGCAAATGTTGAAACAAATAATAAAAGAAAAAGTGGTAGTTTAAAATTCATAGGTATCTTAATTTATTGATCGGCTAATTTGGCATCAAATTTTTCATCCCAATCCATAGATTTTATGGCCGAAATGAGATTGTCTTCATTCACAAAAATGCGCAATTCTTTATTGGCTACTTTTTTGGTATACAATGCATGATAGCGGTAAATGACTTCTTGTTTGGTTTTGTAAACTCCGTCTAATTTTAAATCTATAAAACTTCCGTAATATTGTCTAAATCTTTGGCAGGTCTTGGTTAAACGCTCTTCTGTAGTGTTTTCCATAACCGATTTAGTAACTTCCGTTTCGTTAAAAGGTTTAAATTTTGAAGTGTTACAAGTTTCTAAAACTCTCTTTCCTAAATCATACGCTTTTCGCTGCTGATTTGCATCTATTTCTGCTCCAGAAACTTTTTTAATTTTTAAATCTTCTGTATCTCTGCTTACTGTTTTCGATTTACATCCAATTAATAACAACAAACATATAATCAATCCTGCTTTCTTCATAACTATTTAAGTAATTTTTAATAATAAGTTTGGATCGGGACAATTTTCGATATAAAAGTTTAGGTCTTTCGTATTGCAGACACCTGGATAATCTCCCCAGTAATCACCAATATTATGGATAATCTGAAAATGGACGTGAGGTGCGTAATCGCCATTTACTGAGGCATTTCCGAGAGTCGCAATTTTTTCGCCTTTCTTAAAATGGTCTCCGATCGTTAAGTTTTCTATACTTTCTAACGACAAATGTCCGTATAAAGTATAAAATTTTTCATTTTCTACTTTGTGTTCCAATATAATTGTCGGGCCATAATCGCCCAAACCAATATTGTTTTTAAAACTATGAACTGTTCCGTCAAGTGCGGCAAGCACAGCAGTTCCGGCTTCTGCCCATAAATCTAAACCAATGTGAATATTGCGTTCTGGTTTTGAAGCATCCAAAAAAATCGGGCTTCTTTGATATAAAAATCGGCCTTCAATATAACCGCCAAAGGCCACTTTAGCGTTTTTTTCTTTTAGAAAATTTGAAATGTACTTTTCAAAATCTTCCGAAGTATCCAATTTCTGATTGATTAATTCTTGATTTGAAACCGATAAATTTAACGGCGTATATTCAGAAATAGTAATTGAGGAGTCAATAACTTTAGCAGGTGGTAAGGCATTTAAGATGGAGGCAAGGGGTTTCATAAAATTAAGCAACTTTATTAATAATTATTAATTCATTATGTAGTTCAATTCGGGGAAGCATTTTTGTTTGGAACAATTTAGGATTCACTTCTGCAACATATTTTCTATTTCGAACATTATGCGCTTCGTCTAGGATCATAGTGTTAAACAGAACAAAACCATCATCATTTAAGATCGTGCAGACTCTATCGACAAAAAACTTTTCAAACAGAAAGTTTGGCATGTGCGTGTCTTCAAAAATATCTATAATTATAAGGTCATATTTTTCTTTTGTTTTTAGGACAAATTCGAATGCATCATCAATAACTACTTCTAGTTGCTTAATTTGATTAAGATTAAAATACTGATTAGCAATCTGAATCATATCGGGATCAATTTCAACTCCTGTTATTTTTTCTTTGTATGCAATCTCATCTACTAATGTTTTTACGACGCTTCCGCCGGCAACTCCCAATAAAAGAATGTGTTCCATTCCTAAAATTTTATCGTAACCAATATTTCGAAGTCCGTACCTTAATATACGTTGCAGACTTCCGTAAGAATAATTTGTGTTTTCAGTATCCAATACTAATTCGCCATTTGCCCAAGTGACTTCGATCGTTTTGCTTCTGGCCGATTTTTTCTTAAATATTTTTATTGGAATTATATAACTGAAAATTTTTCGAATCATTTTTTATGCTTTTACTCAAATTTACCATTAAATCTTTTATTTTGCACGAAATATTGAACCTTTAATGAAAAAACTATTATACAAATTCATATTTTTTAAGCTAATGGGCTGGAAAATAGTGGGAATCGAAAATGCGGAAGTTAAAAAATGTATTCTAATGGTGATGCCTCATACAAGTAATCATGATTTTTATATCGGACTTTTCACTCGCGGAATTTCGGGACTTCAAATGAATTGGGTGGGCAAGAAAGAATTGTTTCGATTTCCGTTTGGGTATTATTTTAGAAATGTTGGAGGAGAACCTTTAGACCGTTCTGGCGGATTAAATAAGGTAGATTCAATTGCGGCAATTTTTGATCGAAAAGAAATCTTTCGTTTGGCTGTTGCTCCAGAAGGAACACGAAAAAAAGTAAACGAATTGAAAACCGGATTTTATTTTATAGCGCTTAAAGCGAAAGTGCCAATTGTTCCCGTAGCTTTTGATTGGGGTAAGAAAGAAGTAAATCTCGGCGAACCATTTTATCCGACAGGAAATTATGAAGCGGACTTCGAAATTTTGAAGAAACATTATAAAGGAGTAGTAGGTAAAATTCCAGAAAATGGAGTTAAACTCTAATTTCTGAGATTTTTTGCAAACGCGCGAGAATCGCATATTTGAAAATTTTCTGAATCAAGAGTCAAATACGCGCTAATTTTTGAATCACGGAGAATAAGCTTTAAAAGTTCCATTTTTGTAAAACAAGACAATTTTTTCAATTTCATCATCTTCCAAATCAAAATTTACATTTTTTGGAGTTGATGATTTTTTTGTTTCTAATTTTTCTTCTTTTTCATTTGTCTCAAAAGTTGAGAATAAATTTTGATCTGAATTTTGAATTGGCAAAATAGGAGCAGAAGGTTTAGATATTTCTACATTTTCTTCTTCATTAGTTTTTGGAAAATTTCCTCTCCCAATTAAAATCCAATACAGATCTACATCGGGAAAAACTTCTAAAATTTTCATTACAAAATCTAAGCTTGGCTTGTTTCTCCCAGATAGGAGATGAGACATACTAGAACGTTGCACACCAATTTTATCGGCAAAAGCAGAGGCATTTAAACCATAATAATCTAATACAGTTTCAAGCCTTTTTACAAAATCATCTATGTTTACCATTGTGAATTCTTGTTTTTCATTATCTCATTTACAAATGTAAACAAAAAGATAAACTACTGCAATATTATTGTTGTGTTTTTAATACTGGGTTAGTTTTATGTTAAATTTAAAATTGAATTAGATTACGCTAATGAATTGAAATTTATATATTTATAAAGTTATATACATTCTAATTCATTGTATTGAAATAAGTTGTATCAAATAGTAACAAATTGTTCCAAATATTGTTTACAATTCTAAATTCTCAAATTTTTTAATAGTTTACAATTGTAAAAATAAAGATGTTTACTTTTGTAAACTAATCGAAATGCAATGAATTTAGAACAGTTATTTACACAATACAAAGAACAGTCTATCTCTGGAAGATATCTTACTTTAGATCATATTAAACCTCTTTTAGACAAACTAAACACCAATGGTCAAGTACAGATTATTGGAACATCTGTTTTAGGAGAACCTATATATAGTTACCAAATTGGAACAGGAAAAACACGCGCGTACTTATGGTCGCAAATGCACGGTAACGAAAGCACTACTACAAAAGCTCTATTCGATTTTATTAATTTATTGAATGACGACACTGATTTAGCAAAGCAAATGCTAAATACCTTCACTTTTTTATGTATTCCGATACTTAATCCAGACGGAGCAAGGCTTTATACCCGAGCAAACGCGAATAAAATAGACTTAAATCGTGATTCGCAAGACTTGACACAGCCAGAAAGTAAAATTTTGCGCGAAGTATTTGAGCAATTCAAACCTGATTTCTGTTTTAATCTTCATGACCAGCGTACTATTTTTGGAGCTGGTACAACTGGAAAACCTGCAACAGTTTCTTTTCTAGCGCCTTCTTATAATGAGGAAAGAGAAGTAAACGATAACAGATTAAAAGCCATAAATATCATTGCAGGCATCAATGAAGAGCTTCAAAAATACATTCCAGGACAAGTCGGGCGTTTCGATGACTCCTTCAATATTAATTGTATAGGAGACACTTTTCAATTTTTGGGAGTTCCAACTATATTATTTGAAGCAGGACACTTTCCAGACGACTATGAGCGCGAAATTACTAGGAAATTCATATTTTTCTCGTTAATTTTAAGCTTTAAATTGATTTCCGAAAACGATTTAGTTGATAATAGATTTGGTGAATATTTGAATATTTCACAAAATAATGTCGTTTTTTATGATTTTATGTATAAAAATGTCAAAATAAATTATGATGGTATCGAAATTATTACGAATTTTGTCGCACAATACAAAGAAGAATTAATCGAAAATAAGATTCATTTTAATGCCTACATCGCAGAAGTGGGTGAATTGGAAAATTATTTTGGACATTACGAATACGATGCAAAAGGCGCAGAATATTCGGACGATTTCCAAAATCTTCCAAAAACGGGTCAGAAGGCAGATTTTTATTTAAATAAAAATGTTAAATTTGTTAACGGATTAATAAAAAGTTAATTTTTATGTGAATTTGTTGTTTTTTATATATAATTTTATACTTTGTAATAGCAATTAGTAATATTAATTAAACAATTATGAGTAAATTTCGTTTAGATGAAGTAGATCACCAGATTTTAGATATGTTAATAGACAATACGAGAGTTCCGTTTACTGACATTGCAAAAAAACTATTGATATCTGCTGGTACAGTACACGTTAGAGTTAAAAAGATGGAGGATGCCGGTATTATCATGGGATCTTCATTAGCCTTAGATTACGATAAATTAGGTTATTCATTTATTGCTTATGTAGGGGTTTTTCTTAATAATACATCTCAAACTAAATTTGTATTAGAGCGAATCAATCAAATTCCATTCGTTACTGTGGCTTCTGTAACGACAGGAAAATTCAACATCTTTTGCAAAATCAGAGCAAAAGACACTAAACACGCGAAAGAAGTTATCTTTATGATTGACGATATCGATGGTGTTTACAGAACAGAAACAATGATTTCATTAGAGGAAAGTATAAACGATAAGAAGCGTTTGATGCATACTATTTTCAAAAATATGTAAGAACTTTTCTTGAATGCTATATTAAAATATAACCTCAAGTTTATTCTTGGGGTTTTTTTATGACTAATTAACCAACCAACTATAACACAATTATGTATACGTTGCCGAAAATTGAGCGTTTTAATCAAGACGTTCTCTCAAAATACCACATTTATAATAGTGTTTTTATAACATTACCATTTGATTCTATAGATAATACAGGAGTTTTACTTCCTTTATTTACAGAAACTTGCGAAACAGGCTTTAAAAAACAGGAAACACCAAAAGAAATCGTTGATTTCTTCTCAAATAAATTCTTAAATAATACCTCTGAAGAAGAAAAAATCGATCTTATGTTTCGATTTATTCAATATATTGAACGTCAGATTGTATTATTTGATGCTATTGAAGACGCTGCTTTTCCTGAGGTTAACAACATGGAAGGACGCGGATCTCTTCGTGACATTAAAGAGAAATCTGATGCTAAAGAGAAAGATGAAGAATTAAGCGAATTCTTAGAAAACTTCAATGTGCGAACAGTTTTAACAGCGCACCCAACTCAGTTTTATCCTGGTCCGGTTTTAGGAATTATAAATGATTTGACAGAAGCAATTCGTCAAAATGATTTGCTGCAGATTAAACAATTATTGGCTCAGTTAGGTAAAACTCCTTTTATTCAGAAAGAAAAACCAAACCCTTACGACGAAGCAGTAAGTTTAATTTGGTATCTAGAAAATGTATTTTATGCTACAGCTGGAGAAATTGTACATTATCTGCAAAAAAATATTATGGATGGAAATCCAATCCAGAATCAATTAATTAAACTTGGTTTCTGGCCAGGAGGTGACCGTGACGGAAATCCTTTTGTTACTACAGATATTACACTGAAAGTTGCAGATCGTTTGCGTACTTCAATTTTGAAGTGCTATTATGTAGAAATGAGAAATCTAAAACGTAAGCTAACTTTCTCAGGTGTAGATACTTTAGTATCTGAACTTGAACATAAACTTTACCGTTCTGTATTTTATTCTAAAGGAGATATTTTCATCACTTTAGAAGAATTATTAACGCAATTAAACAAAGTTCGTACTATAATTATTGAAAAACATCAATCTTTATATTTGGACGAATTGGAAGCGCTTTTAGTAAAAATCAATTTATTCGGATTCCATTTTGCGTCATTAGATATTCGTCAGAATAGTAAAATTCACAATGTAGTTTTCAAAGATGTTGTAAATTATTATTTGAATTCTGGTTCTGATATTTTTCCTAAAAATTATTTCGAATTAACAGAAGATGAAAAAATCAATGTTTTATCGAAAGTTAAAGGAAATCTTGACCCAAGCAATTTTGAAAACGAAATCACCAGATATACGTTAGAATCTGTACACGCTATTAAAACTATTCAGGAGAATAATGGTGAAGAAGGAGCAAACCGTTATATTATCAGTAACAACGAAAGTGCGCTGAATGTAATGGAGACTTTCGCTATGATCCGTTTAAATAACTGGGAAAAACCTACTGTAGACATTATTCCACTTTTTGAATCTGTAGACGATTTGCAAAATGCTCACGCTGTTATGGAGCAATTGTACACGAATCCAGAATATGCAAAACATCTTAAATCGAGAGGAAACAAGCAGACTATTATGCTTGGATTCTCAGATGGAACTAAAGATGGTGGATATTTAATGGCAAACTGGAGTATTTATCAGGCTAAAATTTCGCTGACAAAAATTTCTAGAGAATACGGAGTTAAAGTTATTTTCTTTGATGGACGTGGTGGACCTCCGGCTCGTGGCGGTGGAAAAACACATAAATTCTATGCTTCTTTAGGGCCAAAAATTGAGAACAACGAAATTCAGATCACAGTTCAAGGTCAGACGATTAGTTCTAATTTCGGAACTTTAGACTCTTGCCGTTACAATATCGAAAACTTATTAAGTGCTGGTGTTACCAACCAAGTATTTAGCAAAGAGAAAAACGAGCTGACTGCTGATGAAACTCAGATTTTGACAGATTTAGCTAATTTAGGTTATGAGAAATATTTAAGTTTCAAAAATCACCCGAAATTCATTCCGTACTTAGAAAAAATGAGTACGCTAAAATATTATTCTAAAACAAACATTGGAAGCCGCCCTTCTAAAAGAAGTAAATCTGAATCTTTAGATTTTGCTGATTTAAGAGCCATTCCGTTTGTGGGTTCATGGAGTCAGCTAAAACAAAACGTTCCTGGGTTCTTTGGAGTAGGTTCTGCTTTGAAACATTTTGAAGAAAGTGGACAATGGGATAAAGTAAGCGATTTATACCACAATTCATTGTTTTTCAAAACCTTACTTGAAAACAGTATGATGTCATTGGCAAAATCATTCTTACCGTTGACAGCTTATATGAGAAAAGATCCTGAGTTTGGCGAATTCTGGCAGATTATTTATGACGAATTCTCAGAAACAAAACGTCTTTTATTGAAAATTGCGGGACACAAAACCTTGATGGAAAACTATCCTGATGGTATTGCTTCAATTCAGATTAGAGAGCGCATTGTTTTACCATTATTAACCATTCAGCAATATGCTTTATTGAGAATCAATGAGTTGAACAAAGAAGAAGTTCCAAATGAAGAATTGGTGAAAGTATATGAAAAGATTGTAACAAGATCTTTATTCGGAAATACTAACGCAAGTAGAAATTCAGCTTAAAACAGAATAAATGAGAGCAGCAGAATTATTAGATAATGAATATTCAGGACATTTTGGCAATTATGTCAAAGCGGCCGGCGACGGAATTTTAATTGAAGAATTAGAAATTTCGCTTCATGAATTTATCCGATTTGTTCAAAATATCCCGATGGATAAATTTGATTATCGCTATGCAGAAGGAAAGTGGACAATAAAAGACATTATTCAGCATGTTATAGATACGGAACGAATTTTTGCTTATCGCGCTTTGCGTTTTTCTAGAAACGACCAAACACCTTTGCCAAGTTTTGAAGAAAACGATTATGCAGAGAACACCGATTCAAACAAAAGAAGTATTCAAGATTTATTAACTGAACTTTCAGCTGTAAGACATTCAACTCTATTGTTTTATAAAAGCTTATCTCAAGAACAGCTTAAGAGAATCGGCACTGCATCAAACAATCCAATTTCAGTTCGCGCTTTAGGTTTTGTTATGATAGGACATCAGAGACATCATCAAAAAGTTTTTGAAGAGAGGTATTTGTAAAGTATAAAATATCTTAAAAGTAAAAATCCTGTGAAAATTAATTCACAGGATTTTTTTGTTTTTTTTATTCTGTTTGTCATCCTGACGAAGGAAGGATCTCCGTAAGTAGCTCGACAAAGATTGTAGATTATACTTGCGGAGTTTCTCGCGGAGATCCTTCCTTCGTCAGCATGACAAAATTGATGAATAAATATTTTATTGAAAAAAAGAAATTACTTATTCCTCTCCACAATAGCCAAACCTAAACGAATTTTATCATAAGATAATTTTTCTTCAAAATGATCGAAATAAGGTTTTAGTGCTGTAGGATATTCCAGTTCTATCTGTGCTTTATGAAGAAGCTTAACTTCTTCGTCAGAAATAAACGGACTCAAATCGATATCATTTCCATCACTATACAATTTAGCCAAATGTGAAATAATGGTCGGAACTCCAAGTTTTCGTCTTTCAGCAATTTCTTCTACCGAAATACCATCTTGATATAATTCTAAAGTTGCTTTATACGTGTTGCCTTCTTTCTTTTTCTTAGAATTTTCGTTCTTTACTTTTTCATAATAAATTATGGCGTCAATAAATTCAGTCCCATACTTTTCTAGTTTTGCTTTTCCAACTCCATCAATCGTAAGGAATTCCTCTTCACTCATTGGTCTTACTATTTCCATCTGCCTTAATGCAGCATCACTAAAAATCACATAAGCGGGAACTTCTTCATCTTTTGCAATTTCATAGCGTAATTTTCGAAGTATTTCAAAAAGAGAGTTTTTCGCTGGTTTAGCTTTTGCTTCTTTGATTTCGTTTTTATCAATTATTTTTTTAACGACAGTCGTTAATTTTACTTTTTCGCCTTCAAACAAAACTTTCTTTGCAAAAGGAGTAAGGAGAATTTTATTATGTTGATGAAAAGCAATTTCGCAATAGCCTAAATTAATAAGCTGAATAAGATACTGATTCCAATCGTACCAAGAAACGTCATCGCCAATTCCGTACGTTTTTAGCGTTTGATAATTTTTTTCGTAGATATATGCGTTTTTTGAGCCTCTTAAAAAATCAACAATTACCGCTAGAGGTTCAGATTCTTTTAAACGCACAATTGCAGACAAAGCTTTTTGCGCGAGAATCGTCCCATCGAAAAAAGTTGGAGGATTTTTGCAAATATCGCAGTTTCCGCAATTCTCCGTAACCAGTTCACCAAAATAAGAAAGCAGAATTTTTCTTCGACAGCTCACAGCATCGGCATATTGTTTCATTCTATCCAATTTTGCCAATTGAATATCAGAATTGAGTCCTTCAGATGCAAATTTCTGCAACTGAATTACATCGGCATAACTTTCAAACATAACCGTTTCGGCTGGAAGACCATCACGACCGGCACGCCCAATTTCCTGATAATAGCCTTCAATATTTTTAGGAAGATTGTAATGAATCACCCAACGGACATTCGATTTGTCAATTCCCATTCCGAAAGCAATTGTAGCACAAACCACCTGACAGTCATCATTAATAAATTGATCCTGAGTTTTAGCACGAGTTTCATTATCCAAGCCTGCATGATAGGCTTTTGCTACAATACCGTTTTTTCTTAATTTATCAGCAAGTTCTTCTGTGGTTTTGCGACTTAAGCAATAGACTATTCCCGATTCATTAGGTTTCTTTTCAATAAAATCTATAATTTGCTTTACACGATCCAAAGCGGGACGAACTTCTAAACTTAAATTTTTTCGATCAAAAGAAGCTATAAAAGTTTTTGGATTTTTTAGCTTTAATTGTTTAATTATATCGGTTCTTGTCGCTTTGTCGGCCGTAGCAGTTAAAGCCAAGACTGGAGTAGAAGGGAAGCGGCTTTTTAAATATCCCAAATTAGTGTATGCAGGCCTAAAATCATGTCCCCAGGAAGAAATACAATGCGCTTCATCAATGGCTATCAAGCTAATATTCAATTCATTGAAGGCCACATCTAAATAAGAAAGACTTTCTGGTGCAATGTAAACTAATTTAAAATGATTTGATTTTAGGTTATCTATATAATATTGCTGCTCTTGCGAGGATTGTGTGCTATTGATATAACAGGCAGAAATCCCATTGGTTTTCAAACTATCGACTTGATCTTTCATTAAAGCAATCAAAGGCGATATTACAATGGTAATTCCTGGCAGAATTAAAGCTGGAAGCTGAAAGCATATTGATTTTCCCCCACCAGTAGGCATAATCGCTAAGGTATCTTGACCAGATAAAATAGTATTGATTATAGTTTCTTGATTTGGTCTGAATTTTTCAAAACCAAAATTTTCTTTTAACGTGGTGTGTAGTAATTCTGAATTCATTAGGCTGATAATTTATAAAATCATTAGTAAAACCGAAAATAGATATTTAGAAATAATCTTACAAATTTTAAATGGTTTTGTTATAATTTATAACAATTCATAAAAAAAGGAACTCTAAAAAGAGTTCCTTTATATTTTAAAGAAATGAATTAATCTTCATCGTCTTCATCTTCTTCGTCATAATCAGTATCTGCTTTATCATCGTCGTCATCGTCATCATCACCGCCGTCAGTATCAGGTTTGTCTAGATTTTCGTCTTCATCATCGTCATCATTACTAATATCGTCATCAAGATCCATTCCTTTAACTGGTGCAATTGCATCTACATCAACATCTAAATCGTCATCTTCATCGTAGTTTTCAATTCTGTCAGCAAGTTTAGTACTAATTTTTACCAAATAAATAGTGTCTTCAGTACGAACTTCTACAGCTTCGACCAATTCGTTTTTAGCATTTCTAAAACGGATTACATCCGAATCATCATAACCATCAGGAAATTTTTCAACCAAAAGGTTTAAAATTTCGTTGGTAAGTTTGGCGTAGTCTACTATAACTCTTTTCATAAATTATCTTATAAATCTAATAAGTATGCAAAAATTAACGGAGCAACAATTGTAGCATCCGATTCAATAATAAATTTAGGGGTTTTGATGTCTAATTTACCCCAAGTGATTTTTTCATTTGGAACTGCCCCAGAGTAAGAACCATAACTAGTTGTTGAATCTGAGATTTGGCAGAAATAACTCCAAAATGGAACATCGTGCATTTCCATATCTTGGTACAGCATAGGAACAACACAAATAGGGAAGTCACCAGCGATACCACCACCGATTTGGAAGAATCCAATTCCGTTTGAACTGTTTTTAGAATACCAATCCGCAAGGAAAGTCATGTATTCGATACCAGATTTCATGGTAGACGCTTTTAATTCACCTTTAATTACGTATGAAGCAAAGATATTACCCATAGTACTATCTTCCCATCCAGGAACGATAATTGGCAAGTTTTTCTCTGCAGCTGCATACATCCAGCTATCTTTTAAGTCAATTTCGTAATATTCTTCTAAAACGCCAGACAATAACATTTTATACATAAATTCGTGTGGGAAGTAACGCTCACCTTTGTCGTCAGCATCTTTCCAAATTTTGTAAATATGTTTTTGTAAACGACGGAAAGCTTCATGCTCAGGAATACAAGTGTCAGTAACACGGTTTAATCCTCTTTCTAGTAAAGCCCATTCGTCTTCTGGTGTCAAATCACGGTAGTTAGGAACTCTTTCGTAGTGAGAATGAGCTACTAAATTCATGATATCTTCTTCTAAGTTTGCTCCAGTACATGAAATAATATGCACTTTGTCTTGTCTGATTACTTCGGCAAAAATTTTACCAATTTCTGCTGTACTCATTGCTCCAGCCATACTTACCAGCATCTTAGCACCATCAGCTAATTGCTGCTCGTATGCTTTTGCAGCATCTACCAATGAAGCAGAGTTAAAATGCAAATAGTGTTTTTCAATAAACTGACTGATTGGTCCTTTCATTTTTTTTTGTTTTTTTTGAATTAAAAAGTTTAACCTTTTTGGATGTTAATGCAAATTAAGAATTTTTAACAAAATTCTATTACTTAATCTGCCGTTTTTTTTACAACTTTTTTTTGTAGCCTAAAATCTTTAAAACATCGTCTGAAGTCTGTTGTTCTGAGAAAACCTCAGTTGCCAGAATTCCATTTTCATCACGATCAATTAAAATGTGTTTAGGCTGCGGAATCAAGCAGTGGTGCAGACCACCGTATCCTCCAATTGTTTCTTGATAAGCGCCAGTATTAAAGAATCCGATATATAACGGCTTTTCTTTGTTGTACTTAGGCAGGTAAATTGCATTCATGTTTTGCTCAGAGTTGTAATAGTCGTCACTATCACAAGTCAGACCTCCCAACAGTACCCGCTCGTAAGTATCATTCCAGCGGTTAATAGCCAGCATGATAAAACGTTTATTTATAGCCCAAGTATCTGGTAAAGTGGTAATGAAAGATGAGTCAATCATGTTCCATTTTTCTCTATCATTTTGCTGTTTTTGGTATAAAACCTGATAGATTGCACCACCGCTTTCACCTACAGTAAACGATCCAAATTCCGTAAATATATTTGGAACATCAACTTCGGCTTCATCACAAGCAATTTTAATCTGATTGATAATTTCATCAATCATATATTGATAATCATATTCAAAAGCAAGTGAGTTTTTAATAGGGAAACCACCGCCAATGTTCAGTCCGTCTAGTGTAGGACATTCTTTTTTAAGAGCAATGTAAACTTTAATACACTTTACAAGCTCGTTCCAATAGTATGATGTATCGTTGATTCCGGTATTGATAAAGAAGTGAAGCATTTTCAGCTCTAATTTATCGTTTTCCTGAATTTGTTTTTTATAGAAAGAAACAATGTTTTTGTAACCAATACCTAATCTAGAAGTATAAAACTCAAATTTAGGCTCTTCTTCAGCAGCAATACGGATTCCAATTTTGAATTTTCCTTTAATTTCTGCCTGAAGTAAATCTAACTCTTCGTAGTTATCAATAATCGGAATAGTATTTTTATGTCCATTATTGATTAATCTAGCGATATTGCTAATATATTCGTCTCTTTTGAAACCGTTGCAAATTACAAATGTACTTTTGTTGATTTTTCCGTTTTCTAATAAATTCTCTACGATATTAACATCAAAAGCAGATGATGTTTCGATATGAATGTTATTCTTGAAAGCTTCATTCATAATATATTCAAAATGAGAGCTTTTCGTACAATAACAATAATAATATTTTGCGTCGTATTTATTCTTCTCCATTGATTTTCTGAACCAAGCTTTTGCTTTGTTGATGTTTTCAGAAATTTGAGGCAAGTAAGTAAACTTTAATGGTGTACCATATTGTTCAACCAATTTCATCAAATCAATATTGTGAAACTGAAGGTTGTCTTTGTTTAGTTTAAATTCCTCTTGAGGGAAGTAGTATGTTTGGTTTATTAGATCAGAATATTTTGTATTCATTTATTTGTCAATGTTTAGAGATTGTAATTGTAATTTAATTTAGGTTTTTTGGGACTAAATCTTAAATTCAAACTCTAATATTGGCGAATATAATAGGCAGTTTTTCGTGCTCCGCTTTTGTACATTGGAAAACATCGATACAAAAAGGGCTTTTACTATTGTAGAAACGGTTCAACATTCTTAATAAAGAACTGCTGAGTCTGTTTCTGTAAGAGCTAAAGTGCCTTTGCTGCTTGTTTGTTTTCATGGGGCAAATGTAAAAAATAATATATACCAAATGCAATGCTTTTGATTAAAAAAGTTTAAGATTTATAATCCTCAAACGCTTCTAGAATCAATTTATTTTCAACGGATTGGTTAATTTTTATTTTTCCGATTCCTTCAATTAACGCAAATTGAATTAAACCGTATTCATTTTTTTTGTCATGAATCAGCAATTCTAAGATCGGATCGATGTCTTTTTCTTCAAAAATTACATCGTCATAAATGTCTTTAATAATAGTTTTGATTTCTCTGTATTCTTCTTCAGAAATTAATCCTTTTTGAAGCGAAATATAACTTTCCAAAATCATTCCGACAGCAATCGCTTCTCCATGCAGTAAAGTCGTTTTTTCTTCACTTTCCAAAAAGTATCCTTCTATAGCATGCCCTAAAGTATGTCCGAAATTTAATGCTTTACGAATGTTCTTCTCTGTAGGATCCTGAATTACAATTTCATTTTTAATTTCAACAGAACGATAGATCAATTGGTCTAATTCGTCAAAAACAATTGATTTTAAATCTGAGAATTGTCTCCAATACGGCGCATCATATATTAAACCATGTTTTAGCATTTCTGCCAAACCAGAGCGCATTTCGCTTTGCGGTAAAGTTTCTAAATAATTGGTATCAATTAAGACCATTTGAGGTACATTGATAACTCCAATCTGATTTTTAAGATTTCCTAAGTCAACTCCTGTTTTTCCTCCAACAGAAGCATCAACCATAGATAATAGAGTAGTTGGGATATTAATAAAATCGACACCTCTTTTAAATGTAGAAGCCACAAAACCTCCTAAGTCTGTAACAACGCCACCACCTAGATTAATGATAAGCGATTTTCTGTCGGCACCAAGTTCTGTTAAGATATTCCAGATCTCAATACAAGTTTCTATATTTTTATTGGCTTCACCAGCTTCAAATTCAATAATTTCAATTGCCAATTCTGTTTCTAGAAGCGGAATAAACTTAGACAAACAATACTCATTGGTTTGATCATCTACAATTATAAAAATATTCGAATATTTACTTTCTCTTAAATGTTTATTTAAAGCTTCGTAAGCATTCTCATTAAAATGCACGAGATAATTATTGGCTTGAATAGATTGCATAATTCTTTTGTTAATTGAAAGCGCAAAATACGGCATTTTTAACTAATTAATCCCCAAACTATTTCTATTATTTAAAGAAAAAAAATGTTCAAAATAAGCAAATCAGTGTCATATATAACTTTTGAATTAGCCGCAATTTTGAATCGCAGGATTATTTCTATCAATAAACTTTTTATCAAGCGCTATTCTATAATACTTGCATGCATTTGCTTTGTCTTTTACGAGTTGATAGCTCATACCAAGATAATATTCTGTTTTGCCATCATTCAAACCTGGTTTTTGGAGTGCTTTTGTCAAATTAAGAATAGCTTTGTCGTACTGGCCATTTTTCAAATAATAAAAACCAATATTCTGCAATACATAAATATTATCAGGATCGATTTTCAATGCACTTTGGTAAGTTTTAAGCGCCAAGTCTGATTTTGATTCAGATTCATAACGCTGGCCTTTAATCAAATAATCGGTAATGAGGAAAGCATTTTTCTGTGACAAAAGTGTACTGTCTTTCGGCATTTTTCTTAATCCAGAATCTAGGAACTCAACAAGTCTATTATATCCTGCACCTGCATTTTGCAAAGATTTTGCTGTTTTAACCCATTCTTCAGGAATATTTCTATAAGTAGAAAACAGAGCGTGATTTTTTAATAATTGAACAGTATCTTTTTTTAGAGTAGCATAAATAGAAGCGGACTTATATAAGTCATAGTTTCTCGGGCGAGTAGAAAAAGCTTTTTGTGCGTAGATATAAGCACTATCTAGATTTCCTTTTTTAGAAGAAATAACCTGTTTGTAAAAATCAATTCTTCCTACATATGGATTTATTTTTTCAGCTTTTGAAAAACATTGCAATGCTTTCTCAAAATTATTTTCACGAATAAAATAAATGCCTGCATATTCATAAAATGATTCAGAAGTGCTAAAAACGTTTGGATAATCTGGCATTTGCTTCAAAACTTCATCTCCCGTCAAAACTCCTTTAGTATTGTTGTTTATATCATCGGACAAAATCATATATTGAAGGTGCGAAGCTTTGCAAATATGATAGGCTGTATAACTCGTAAACAATGAAAGTGCTATTAATGCAATAGCAATAGTTTTGGTATTTAATCTTGTTGCATTTAAAATTTCAGAAGTCTTAGAATTATTCAAAATCGTCAATGCAAGGATTAGAACAAAAAATATTGACATAGTTGGTCTGTACATCGGGAAATTGAAAAAAGAGTCAATTCCGTAAACCAAAACCAGCATCAAAGCTAATACAGCAATGTTTTTTGTCTGTTCTGAAGATGATTTTATTGTGTTTTTTAAATTAATAAAAAACAATACGGCCAATAAGGCAAAATAAAGCAAACCGTTTAAAATTCCAGTTTCTGAAGTGATTTCTAAAAAATCATTATGTGTGTGCAATGAAACAGTAGTGTCATCTGAAATATATTTCTCATAAGGAATTGATTCTATTCGATAATTTCCTAAACCAATTCCGAGTACTGGATTTTTTTGTGCTAGTTGTAATGCATTTTCCCAATACAGCAATCTGACATTTGCAGAAGCGTCATTTGTATTAATTTCTCCAATTCTATTTTGCAAAGAAACATAACGCCCGCTGTCTTTAGATTTTTCAAAAATAGAGTTCGCAAATAATACTGAGATTAAAGTCGGTATAATTAATAATAGAATTTTGGTAAAAGTAGTTCTGACAGCTTTGTGCTCTCTTAATAAATAAATGATATACACAGTATATATTGCAAACAAATCTAAAAGTGCAGTTCTCGCGCCTGTTAAAAAAATGACAGCTGTTGCCGAAAAAAGTGCGAATAGTAAAAAATATTTTCTCAAACCATTATAATGTACAATACCGAGAAGTAAAAATGGTACTTTAATACTAAGACTCGCTGCAAGGATATTGATATTTCCAGTATTTCCTTTCATATTCGTAAGGAGATCTATTATAGAAGCTCTTTTAGGAATAATTATAAAATGACACAGTTCCTGCCAAGATTGTAAAAAGGCGAAAATACCAACTATAAAAACAATTTTGAAAAACAGTTGAAGTTTGTCTTTTAGTAATATAGAGAGATTTAGAAATAAGCAAAATACAACTAATAGCTGTGTCATTTTGGTAATGACTAAAGAAGTATTTTTGGCTACAAAGAAACTGACAGCACAGAGAACTAAAAATATAATGTATATTTTAAGAAATTGGCTTTTTTTCCAGATTGAAAAAAATGTTGGAGGAATTAAGGCATTGTTTAAATACAAATATATCCCTGCCAATAAATTAAGAAAAGACAAATACAGAAATTGAATATTAATAATTTCTGTAGTCTTAAAATAAGGCATAAAATCTATCAACAGAAGTAAAATAATAAAAAAATAAATCAGAAAATCGGGTATATTTTTACCTGCTTTTGTTTCATCTATAATCTCATTTACTGTCATTCCTTTCATCGTGATATAGTATTTTTTGCAAAAATAATAAAAATTAGGGATATTTTCTGTCATTTTAAGCCAAACTTTCATTTTGCCAGATTGATAATTTAAAAAAATATGCTATGTTTTAGTGAACAATATTCAAAACAGTCTATATATTTGCATAAAAAATAAACTTAATGGAAAAGATATTCGATAACACGCAGGTTGCATTTTCACTTAAAAGTGACACAGAACTTGACAGAGCTTACTTTCTTTTTAAAATGATTGACAGCGAACCTCTTGTGAGAATTGGAACTGCTGTTACTAATTTTGCTATCAAAGCACATTTGCCTGTAGAAGGTTTAATACGCGCTACTGTTTTTGACCATTTTTGTGGTGGTGTAAACGAAAATGACTGTCTTACTGTGGTAGACAAAATGTTTACAAAAGGTGTTTCTTCTGTATTGGATTATTCTGTTGAAGGAAAAGAAGAAGAGGAGCAGTTTGATGCTGCTTTGGAAATGACATTAAGAACAGTAGAATTTGCTAAAGAACGTCTTGCGATTCCGTTTGCTGTATTTAAGCCAACTGGTTTAGGCCGTTTCGAATTGTATGAGAAATTGGGCGAAAAACAAACACTTAATCCTGCTGAACAAGCGGAATGGGATAGAGTAGTAGCTCGTTTTGATAAAATTTGCAGTGAAGCTCATAAAAAAGATGTTGCCTTATTAATTGATGGTGAAGAAAGCTGGATGCAGGACGCTGCTGATGATTTGGTTACAGAAATGATGCGCAAATACAACAAAGACAAAGCAATTATATTTAATACTTTGCAAATGTACCGTTGGGATCGTTTGGATTATTTGAAAAAGCTTCATGAAATTGCAAAAGCTGAAGGTTTTTATATCGGTATGAAATTGGTTCGTGGGGCTTATATGGAAAAAGAAAACAAAAGAGCTGAAGAAAAAGGATATGTTTCTCCAATTTGCGTTTCTAAAGAAGCTACTGACGTGAACTATGATAATGCTGTACAATATATGTTGGAGCATATTGATAAAATGGCCATTTTTGCTGGAACTCACAACGAATTGAGTTCATACAAATTAATGGAAATGATGGCGCAGAAAGGAATTGCTAAAAACGATTCTAGAATCTGGTTCGGACAATTGTACGGAATGAGTGATAATATTAGCTACAACTTAGCTGAAAACGGTTATAACGTTGCCAAATATTTACCATTCGGACCTGTAAAAGATGTTATGCCATACTTGATTCGTCGTGCAGAAGAAAATACTTCGGTTGCTGGTCAAACTAGCCGCGAATTATCTATGATTAAAGCAGAACGCAAACGTAGAAAAGGGAAATAAATCTAGATTTTAGATTTTAGATTTTAGATTTTAGATTTTAGATTTTAGATTTTAGATTTTAGATTTTAGATTTTAGATTTTCCATCATAAAAAAGTCCAATTGCTTTGCAATTGGACTTTTTTATTGGAATTTGGAATTTTAAAAAATTGGAAGTTATTTAAGAATTGCTAAACTGCAAATTACTTAAATTCTTGTAAATCCCGTTTTCTAAGTTTATCAATTCCTGGTGAGTTCCTTCTTCAGATATTTTTCCGTTATCTAGAACTAAGATTTTATCTGCATTTCTAATTGTAGAAAGTCTGTGTGCAATAATGATACTTGTTCTTCCTTCCATTAAAACTTCAAGAGCTTCCTGAACCAGTTTTTCGCTTTCACTATCTAAAGACGAAGTAGCTTCGTCTAAAATTAAAATACTAGGATTTTTAAGCAATGCTCTTGCAATCGCAATACGCTGGCGCTGTCCGCCAGAAAGTTTAACACCGCGCTCTCCAACCAAAGTTTCAAATTTCTCTGGAAATCCATCAACAAAATTGAAAGCATTGGCTTGTTTTGCAGCTGCGATAATTTCTTCTTCTGTAGCATTTGGATTTCCATAAGCAATATTTTCTCTAATAGTTCCTCCGAATAAAATAACGTCTTGAGGTACAATACTCATATTGCCGCGAAGATCTTCCAAATCATAATCTTGAATCTTTTTACCGTCTACTATTATTTCTCCAGAAGTGATATCATAAAAACGTAAAAGAAGTGAAGAAATAGTCGATTTACCGGCACCACTCGGACCAACGATTGCTATTTTTTGTCCGAATTCGGCATTGAAGTTAACGTCTTTTAAAACCTGAATTTCTTTTCTTGAAGGATAACTAAAAGCAACGTTTTTGAAAGTTACATTTCCTTTTATTTTTTCTACAGCAGTAAGTCTTGGTTTAGCATTAATTTCTTCAGGAGTTTCTTCTAGCAATTCAAAAACACGTTCTGTCGCTCCAACTGCTTTTTGAATCTGAGCATACATTTCGGCAATTCCGCCAAAAGAAGCACCGATAAATGTTGTATACAATACAAAAGAGATCAGATCGCCAACGCCTTCAACTTCTCCTTTAATCGTTAAGGTGATTCCGTACCAAACTACAGCAACAACGCATCCAAAAAGGCATAGAATAATAAACGAAGCAAAGTAACCTCTGTATTGACCGCCTTTGATGGCAATTTTCACAATTTCTCTAATCTTGTTTTTGTAACGCTGAATTTCGTACCATTCGTTTGCAAAAGCCTTCACATTGCTGATTCCTTGTAGAGTTTCTTCAACAATAACTTGGCTTTCTGCTACTTTATCTTGAGTTTTTTTTCCGTATTTACGAATAAATCTTCCAAAGATTACAGCAGCGATGGCTACAAGAGGCACAATTGCCAGCATCATTAAAGTCAGTTTTGGACTAATACTTCCTAAAATTACAAAACCACCAATGATCAAAATAAACTGGCGAAGAAATTCGGCGATAGTTGTACTGAAAGTATCTTGCAATTGCGAAATATCAGCACTAATTCTACTATTTAATTCACCAACACGTTTCTGGGAATAAAACGACATTGGTAATTTGATTAAGTTCTCATACAAGGCAAAACGAATATTAGAAAGAGAGTTTTCTGTAAAATTTACAAAGAGTGAAATTCTAAAGAAAGAGAAAACAGCTTGAAGAACTAAGATCGCCATTAATCCCATTGCAATTTCGTTTGCTCTAGAAAGGTCTTTATTGGTAACGCAATCTACAAGCATTCCCATAAGTTTAGGAAAGGCTAGGGCAGTGGCGCTGGTTAAAAAAAGGAAAATCAAACCTAGGAAAAATTTCCATTTGTGGTTTTTAGCATATTTAAAAATTCGAAGTGCTTTTTGAAGGGAGTTAGAGTTTAATTTAGCTTTCGGTAAATCATTTTCTTGAAATCTTGCCATTTGAATATACAATTAAGGTACGCAAAGGTATGACTATAGCAAGTGAATACAAAAAGAATATGCTGAATTACCCTAGACGGATATGATTTTTAACTAAATTTAAGAAATTGCAGATTTTTACCCTGTTTTAATTCCTTGATAAATAGATTTCTAAACATTTTATCAAAATTATTTTTCACATTTTTCAAAAAAAGGCTTGGAAATATAAAATCTAGCTGTATATTTGCACTCGCAATCACAAACGATAGCAACCTAGTAAAATAGGGCGATTAGCTCAGCTGGTTCAGAGCACCTCGTTTACACCGAGGGGGTCGGGGGTTCGAACCCCTCATCGCCCACCAAGAAACTCCTTAAGAAATTAAGGAGTTTTATTTATGTCTATTTTTTTCAAAAACTAATATATTAGCTCAGCTGATTCAGAGCATTCCGATTAACATCGGAAGTGGTCGGGGGTTCGAACCTTCCGATGAATCGGAACAAGCTATCATCGCCCACCAAGAAACTCCTTAAGAAATTAAGGAGTTTTTTTATGTCTAATATTTTTCAAAAACTAATATATTAGCTCAGCTATTTCAGAGCATTCCCATTAGCATCGGATTTTAAAACAACCAAAAAAAGCAACAACTAAAAAAATGAAGTATAACATCGGTAATTATTCTATTGAAAAATTTGAGAATGGAAATTTAAAAATTGATTATAGAAGAAGCCTAAATGATTATTACTATATTTTTTGTTATTTACTCATTTCAGTTGCTATTTTCTATGTTTGTTACCAATTATCAATTAATCTACTTAACAGAGAATTTAATCTAAATACAGGTTTAGCTTTTTTATTTTCGGGCATATTATTTATTGCAGGCTTATATTTTGCATCTGTTTCATTTGAGACATTCATTAAGCCAACATCGAATGTTTTTTATATAGAAAATACTAAAGAAGTTTTAAAAATAAAATTGAATCTTTTTAGGAAAATTCAAGTTCAATTTTCTGAAATAAAAAATTTTGAACTTGGAGCAAATGACATTACGATAGTTTCACATAATAACGGAAGAACATATAAAAGGCAACTATATGTTAATAGGCTATATCTAAAATATACAAACAATAAAGTTGTAAAAATACACCAATTTGAAAAGCCTAATTTACTTATTTCGTTCTCTGAAAAGAAAAACAACAAATCTTTAAAAGACACAAGCAAACATATAACCGAATTGATATCAAAAGAATGTAATAAAAATTATTTCTGGACAGGAACTAAAAAAGAATAAAAATCATGGTTCACAACTACGAAACCTCCAAAGTCATTTGATTTTGGAGATTTTTCATTTATATCTATATTATAAATCCGTTGTTTGGGTTTTATGATCTGTAACAATTTTAACAAAATGCTACATATATCAAAATCAATATATTTTTAGTATAAAAAAATAACGAATCAAACTTCAAAAACATGAATTTATCGCAATGGCTCATTTTTATCTTGATTGTTCTTATTATCCATGGATTATCTACTTGGAAACTTTATACAAAAGTTGGAAGAAAACCGATAGAGTCATTTATACCGATTTATAATTTAGTTATAATGATGAAAATTATAAAACGTCCTCTTTGGTGGATGTTTTTACTTTTTATTCCAATAATAAATCTTTTAATGATTCCAGTAATTTGGATTGAATTCATTAGAAGCTTTGGAAAAAACTCTACAAAAGACACTTTATTGGTTTTGCTAACATTTGGTTTCTATATTGCATTTTTAAATTATGCTTCAAAAGACATATCTTATATTCAAGATAGAGATTTAAATCCAGAATCTAAAACGGAAGATACAATCGGATCTCTTGTATTTGCTATAATTGTGGCTACATTGGTTCATACATATATTATTCAGCCGTTTACCATTCCATCTTCATCATTAGAAAAAACATTATATACGGGAGACTTTTTGTTTGTAAGCAAAATCAATTTTGGAGCAAGAACACCCATGACTTCAGTTGCTCTACCAATGGTTCATGATTCAATTCCTATTTTGGGAACAAAATCTTATTTATTTAATGATGATTTTTCTAAAAAGGAAAGTTCGTTATTAAATAAGTTTCAATTACCTTATTTTAGATTTCCTGCAATAGAAGAAATCGAGCGTAATGAAATTGTAGTTTTTAATCAGCCTGCAGATACTTTGCGAAATATGGATGATTTTAATCCTGATAGAAACTATTATAAACCTATTGACAAGAAAACGAATTTAGTTAAACGATGCGTCGGAATTCCTGGCGATACTTTAGAAATTCGTGACGGAGATATTTATATTGATGGCAAATTATCAGTCTTGCCAAAAAGTGCAAAACCTCAATATAATTTTTTAATTGATACAAAAGGACAGGCGATAAGCCAAGATGAACTTGTGAATACGTATGGAGCCAGAGAAGGATTTAAATATGGCAATGGCTATTTTGGACTAACCAATACGGGAGAATATTTCTTGACGCTAACAGATGATGAAGCTAAATTGATGGCTAGCAACCCAGTTGTAAAAAGCGTTAAAAAGCAATTGACGCCAAAAGGGCAAGATGGAAATGTTTTTCCTCACATTAAATCATTAGGTTGGAATATTGATAATTACGGTCCAATTTATATTCCGAAGAAAGGAAAAACCGTAAAATTGAATATGGAAACACTTCCTCTTTACAAACGAATTATCGAAGAATACGAACACAATAGTTTAAAAATTCAAAACAAACAGATTATAATAAACGGAAAACCAAGCGATACTTATATTTTTAAACAAGATTATTATTGGATGATGGGAGATAATCGCCAAAATTCTCTTGATGCAAGATTCTGGGGATTTGTTCCTTTTGATCACGTAATTGGAAAACCTGTATTTATCTGGTTTAGTTGGGAGAAAAATGCCTCTGGAATTGATAAAATAAGATGGAATCGTGTTTTTTCTTTAACAAATGTAAACAATGAACCTAAATCGTATTTAATTCATTTTTTAGTTGTAATAGGTCTTTTTACTTTAGCGAACAAATTTATAAAGAATAGAAAAAAGAATAAAAACAAGAATATTTAAAAAAAATATGGCGAAACATTTGAGAATTTTGATATTAATATTTTTAGCATTAACCTCGTGTAAACAAAAGGAAATTTCTTCTAACATTCCAAAAACTACTTCAAAGAGTGAAAATGATGTAAAAATCGTTGAAGAAAAATATATTCAAGATGACTCACTGGCAGCCAAATTCTTTTATGAATTAAATGAATTTAAAAAAGACTCTAGATTTATTATTCAAAAAGAACTAATTAAAAATAGGCATGTTGACAACGTAATAGATACTGTAATAAATTTTGAATTCGATAAAATTAAGATTTCAAGCTATAAAACACAGACTGAAGAGTTTATTTTTGAAGCAAATATCAAAAATCCAGAATTTCAATTTTCGAAAAATATTAAAATCGGAATAAAAAAGAAAGACTTTGAAAACAGCCTAAATACTAAAATAAATTCTAATGTAATAAAGGTTGGTGATTTAGAACAGACATCTGTATTTGTATTTAATTTTAAAAAAGATATTCTAACAGAAATTGTTTATGAAGGGTATTTAGATTAAAAATTTTAAACTAATTAGAGACATATAAGTTCTAAAGTTTTTTTGATCACTCATACAGGAATTAAGAAGCTTCTTTTGTGATTATACTTCCACAGCTAATTTCTTTTCCATTAATTCTATAAAAAAGATTTTGTTCTTTTAAATAAAGTTCTGTTCGTAAGGTTCCTTTGGCTCCTTCAGCAGCGCATAACATTACAACATAAAAACCTGTTGATTGTTTAGGAGCTATGGTTCTTTTGAACGAAGATGGTTTACTGATATTAGTATCTAAGAAAGATTCTAAGTTTTCCAATCCATAATTAAACATAGGAATTTTATCGAGTGTCATTTCATCTGAAGGAATTACTATTTTAAAGTATTGACCAGGCAAAGAAGGTATTTCGTATGAGTTTACAGGAATGCTAATTTTCAACTCAAAAGCATTATTTGTTTCATTTGTAATTCGGGTCCAAAATACTGCATAAATATATTTCTCGCCATTGGGAGTAGCATATTTCATACCGCCTCTAGGTAAACTGTTTTGTATGGTTATTTTTCCACCTTCAGAATTGGAATACTTATACTTTGTATAAACTGATAGCTCTTTATTTTTTAATGTTCTAGCAGCACCATTTGTTGTTTTTGGTATTGATTTATCACCTTCTTTACAAGAAAAAGTTATTATTGCGATCAAAAATGATATAATATTTCTGCTTAATTTTTTTGATAAGTTCATTTCTAGCCTTTATAAGATTCATTATCTAAAAAAAGCAACATAGTTGATTTTCCCATTTTATCAAAAGCTGACCAGAAACTTTTTACGTCTGACGTTTCAAAAACGGCATCTAAAGGATTTACCGAGAAATTATTTTGCCCGAAAGCAGAGTTTTGAAGATAAATTAAGGCAAAAAGAATAATATACTTTAGTTTCATGTTTTTTGAGATTATCGAACAAGGTTGGTAAATCTTAGTTAGATTAAATTCTTTATAAATATATTTTAAATATAATAAAAAGCTTTTAGCTTGTAAATCTATAGAAAAATCAATAAATTACAGTCAATAAAAAACTTAAAATATATAGATGAAAGAGCAGAAAGATTGGTCAATAGATGAAATACAAAGAATATGGCAATTGGTTTCTAGACTGCACAATAGTCAGAAATATGGAGGATCGAAAGATGGAGAACAAGTTGAATATATAAATCATATTGGAAGTGTTGTTTTTGAAATTTTTAAAGCAATTCAATTGACGCCATCTATAAATGCCGATTTAGCCATAAAATGTGCTATGCTGCATGATACCATTGAAGACACTGATATATCTTATGAAAAAATAAATGATCTTTTTGGAAATGAAGTGGCAGATGGAGTTTTAGCATTGAGTAAAAACAGCCAAATTGAAAGCTCATCTGAAAAAATGCTAGACAGCTTAAGAAGAATAAAACAACAGCCAAAAGAAGTCTGGGCAGTTAAAATGGCCGATAGAATATGCAATCTCTACGAACCACCATTTTATTGGAATGATGAGAAAAAGCTAATATATATTGAAGAAGCAGAAACGATTTACCGCGAATTAAAAGATGCAAATGAGTATTTAGCCAATCGGTTAAAGACTAAAATTAAAGAATATCATCGTTTTGTAGAATCGCCTAAAATTGAATCATAGCAATAAAACTCCTCTTCAAATTGAGGAGTTTTGTTCTTCCTCCTTCGTCAATCTATCCAATTCTTTAAGCAAAGTCGGAAATCTAAATTCTCCCGCCATACTTTCTACTTTTTTATAAGCTTCATCCAGATCAATTCCGATAGAAGTGATGTACAGCGGTTTTTTGCTGTCTCCTCTATAAAGTGCTTTTTTATTCTTTTCTATAGAAGCAAAATTCGTTTTGGCAACACCAATAATCGGTATTTTCTTGTTTAGCTTCTCGTATAGATAACCGCCTAAACCATATTTGTTTTCATCATCTAAATAAACAAATCCGTCAACTACGATAACTTCAATCGTCGAGAGATCAATTTGTTTTAATAAGCTTAAAATACAAGGCAATTCTCTTTTATAAAATTCACCGGGAATATATTCTTCTACATTGTCTATTGTTTCAGAATGAATTTTAAAGTTTTTGTCTTCATTCCACTCTGCAAATTCAACACAGATTGTTTTTGCTTTTTGGTCGAAATAATAAGTGTCAAAAGCTAAGATCATGTTGGTATGGTATATTTATTTGGGATTTACTTTCTGCAATTCGGCGTACATTTCATTTAAAAAGGACTGCTGCTTCATATCGTCTTTAAAATAACGCTGATTGTTGACGCTACAGTCTTCTATATCAGCAATATTCTGTTTATTAAAAGACCAATCGTCAGTGTTTCTTATTGTAATTCCTAAATCATCATTACAGCTTTTCCAAAGTTCTGAGAATTTAGTTTTTTTATCGTCATTCAATTTGCTAAAGTCAGCCGTAACGGTATATCCATGCATTTCTGAATTGAAAAATTTATCAATAGATTTCACAGGAATACCGCCCCAAATTAATTCTTTTCCGACAGGAAATTCAATTGTTTTCAATTTTTCTTCGCTTAATTTATGTTCCATTTTTCCTTCATTAAAAAAGCTTTCTTCATAAACCAATTTTGTTCCTACTGGAACTTGAATTTTCTTTACCATTAAAGGTTCTGTGGTTATAAAAAAGGGATAATTTGGCGCAGAATTTCCACCGGTCGGATTCATGTTTCCGACGCAGCCTGTTAAGAGTATCGTAAGCAAAAAAGAAAAAGGCTTAAAAATTTTCATAGAGATCTATTTTTTCTTTCAATACAATATTGAAAGTCTAAATTTAGAAAAACCTTACAAAGAATAACGCTTTCAGCGAAAATTAATTTAAAAACTTTTATACAAGAAAATAAATCAATAGCCTAAAGATTCTCTTGCCAACATTTAAGGAATTTATTTAGTAACTTAGTTACAAATCAAAAAACTAAAATTATGATCACTAAAATGATATGGGCCAATTTGGTTTCTAACGATATACAGAAAACAATTCAATTTTATACCGCTCTAGGTTTTAAACAAAACGGAACCGAAACAAAAGAATTGGTAAGTTTTGTTTTTGGAGAAAATGATTTTGTAATTAATTTTTTTGCTCCAAAACGATTAGAAGATGCTGCAAAAGGAAAACTATCCAACACGGCTATCGATAACGAAATTGTATTTTCTCTGTCTGCCAGCAGTGTAGAAGAAGTAGATCTTTGGTATGAAAAAATAAAAGAAATCAACGGAACGATTTACTCTGAACCAGAAAATTTTGAAGTGGGCTATACGTTTGGCTTTTCAGATCCAGACGGGCATAAGTTTAATTTTTTGTATTGGCCAGGAATGTAGTTTTTAATCAATTATTCGTCGTCTGAACCACAATATTCATTATAGAAAAAGACCATATCTTTAATGTTTTTTTTGGTAAATTTCTTGTTGTTAATTCTTTCTATGACTTTTTTACAATCGCCAAAGTATTTTTTTGCTCTTATATTAAAACTAAACTCAATATCTGTAGCATATGGTTCACTTTTTCGTTTTACATATAATGCTTCTGTCGTAGCCCAAACAATATCTTCATCAGAAGGTAATTTTCCAATTGATATATTTGTATCTCTGCCGCTATAATAAGCTTTTGCGTATCGATAAAGATTTACATTTCCTTCTTCAATAACTTGAAGTAACTTGGGTTTTGAATGTTCAAATTCAACATACTCATACTTTTCAGAAAATCCATAGGCAGAAAAAACTAAACCTTTTGCAAAATCATAACTCCACTTATCTGCTTTATCTTCTTGTTTTACCTTAAAATAAATGGCATTATTTTTAATTTCAGCAAAGCCCTCAATAGAACTGTTGTCGTTAAAAATTATCGATGCCTGTCTATAATCCTGACTAAATCCAAGATTAATAAAAAGTACAAATAAAAGTTGTAGAATTAATTTCATTGTTTGTTTTTATATCCGCTAATATAAATATATCTATAGTATTTTTTGCCATATGGCAAATTCTCAATAAAAACTTATGACTAACTTTCGTGCATGAAAGAATTAGTAAATTACATATTACAGTTTGGCAATTTAAATCAACAGCAGATTGATTTGATTTTGACGAAAGCCAAAGAAAAAGAAATAAAAAAAGAAGACTATTTTTCTGAGGCCGGAAAAATAGCTGCTGAAGTTGGTTTTATCGTAGAAGGCATAATGCGTGTCTGTTATTACAACAACAAAGGCGAAGAAATTACAAAATACTTTATCGACGAAAATAATTTGGTTGTTGACTTAGAAAGTTTCGACAACAATATCTGCTCGTCTGCTTATGTGCAAGCCGTTACAGATTGCAAAGTTATCGTGTTTTCTAAATCCGATTGGCAAGAATTACTTAACACGATCGTAGGCTGGGACACAATTGTACATAAAATCACTTCAAAAGCGTTAATTCAGAAAGTGGCAAGAAGAAGTCCGCTGGTTTCAGAAGACGCCACAACACGTTATTTATCTTTTATGGAAATGTTTCCAAAAGTAATTAATCGAGTTCCGCTTTCGTATTTGGCTTCGTATTTGGGAATTACACAATCTTCTTTAAGCAGAATTAGAAAAAATATCCGCTAAAATTACTTTTTGCCATATGGCAAATGTTTTTGTTTTTTATCGACGGAAATTTGCTTCAGATAATTTAAAAAGATAAAAATGAAAACAGTATTAATTACAGGCGCAAATAGAAGCATTGGTTTAGAAACGGCTAAACAGCTTTCAACAAAAGGATTGTTCGTTTATTTAGGAACTCGTGATCTTGCAAAAGGTGAGGAAGTTGTAAAAGAATTGAATGGAAATGGATTTCAAAACATTCAAGCCATTCAAATTGATGTTATCAATGCAGAAAGCGTTTTAGCAGCAAAAAATACAGTAGAAAAGGAGCAAGGCAAATTGGATATTCTGATTAATAATGCTGGAATTCTGGGAGATACTCCGCAAGATGCATCTACAACTTCGGTAGAAAGCATTCAAAAAGTTTTTGATACGAATTTCTTCGGAGTGATAAGCGTTACTCAGACTTTCATGGAATTATTGAAAAAATCAGATAGTCCGAGAATCAGCAATATTACTTCGGGATTGGGGTCACTGACTTTACACAGCGATCCAACTTGGAAATATTATGCCATAAAAGCGGTTTCGTATGTTTCTTCTAAAACGGCATTAAACGCGTTTACGGTGACTTTAGCCCATGAACTGAAGGATCAAAACTTCAAAGTAAATTCAATAGATCCAGGTTATACAGCAACCGATTTTAATCATCACAGCGGACCGCAAAGTGTTGAGAAAGCTGCCAGTTTTATTATAAAACATACTTTGGTTGACGAAGATGGACCAACTGGAAAATTTTTCAGTCCAGATATTGAAGATGAAAGCGAAGAAAGTCCATGGTAAAAAGAAGAAAACCTTTCAAAGTCATTGATTTTGGAAGGTTTTTATCATTTTAATAACTATTGTTTTACTAGAAAAGTGGTAAATTTAGCCCGTTATTAATTTTTAAGAAGCAAAATAATGTCCATTACAACCGAAGCAGAGTTAGCAGGAATGAAAAAAATAAGTGAAGCAGTCGCTTTTACTTTAAAAGAAATGAGAAAATTTTCCAAACCTGGAATGTCTACAAAAGAATTGGACGATTATGGCGGACAAATTTTGAATGATTTGGGAGCGAAATCTGCGCCATTTCTAACTTACGGATTTCCTGGTTGGACTTGCATTAGTGTTGATAATGAGTTTTGCCACGGAATTCCATCTGAGAAAAGAATCTTGAAGGAAGGCGATTTAATTAATATTGATGTTTCTGCAGAGTTAGACGGATTTTGGTCAGATAATGGAGGATCTTTCGTAATTGGTTCTGATGTAAATGAACACCAAAAATTAGTTGAAGCTTCTAAAGATATTTTATATAAAGCAATTCACAGCATAAAAGGCGGAGTCCGTATTTCTGATATCGGATTTTTAATTGAAACTGAAGCAAAAAAACGCGGTTATAAAGTGATTAAGAATTTAACGGGACATGGAGTAGGGAGAAGTCTTCACGAAGCACCGCACGAAATTGCGAATTATAAAGATCGCTTTAACCAAACGAGATTTAAGAAGAATTCTGTAGTGGCTATTGAAACTTTTATTTCTACAGCTTCAACTTTTGCCGAAACCTTAAAAGATGGGTGGACAATGGTTGGAAACAAAGGCGGTTTTATGGCTCAGCACGAACATACCATCGTAGTTACAGAAGGAAAACCAATTATTTTGACCGAAATGAATGAAATTTGGAATTAAAAAAAAACGTATAAAACCAAAACTCCATTAGAAATAATGGAGTTTTTGATTTTTAAACTGCTTCCCAAAGTTCAATTTTGTTGCCTTCAGCATCCATTATATGTACAAACTTACCATAATCGTAAGTTTCGATATTATCAACAATAGTAACGCCATTTTCTTTTAATTGCTTTAAAAGACCTTCAATATTCTGGACGCGATAATTGATCATAAAATCCTTTTTAGAAGGAGAGAAGTAATCGTCTCCTTTTGGAAAAGGACTCCACTGCAATGAATTTACCTGATCAGGATTTTCTAAATCTCTCGATTCAAAAGTCGAACCCCAATCGTTTACGTCTAATCCCAAATTTTTTGAATACCAATTTTTGGTTTCATTTGGATTATCCGAAAAAAAGAAAATGCCTCCAATTCCAATTACTTTTGGTGTTTTATCATCTTGATTTTCCATAGTAATAACTATTTAAAATTTCTAAAATTGATCTTTTTTAGTTGAATCTAAGGTATTAAATAAATGCTTGCGTTTTCATTTTTTATGGTTTTAGGCTATATTTACATAACCGATTTAAGTAAAATCATATTGTCATGAACACAGAAAGAATTTACAAAATACTATTTTCTAGCGTATATCCATTATACATTCAAAAAGTCGAAAAGAAAGGGCGAACAAAAGAAGAATTAGATACTGTAATTAAATGGTTAACAGGTTATAGCGACACGCAAATTAAAGAACAAATTGAAAAGAAAGTAGATTTTCAGACTTTCTTTGCCGAAGCTCCAGAACTTAATCCGAATGCTTCTAAAATTACGGGAGTTATCTGCGGTTATAGAGTAGAAGAGATAGAAGATCCGTTAATTCAAAAATTAAGATATCTAGACAAACTAGTCGATGAAATTGCGAAAGGCAGAAAAATGGAAAAGATTTTAAGAGAATAAAAAAGACCTTCAAAAATAATTTGAAAGTCTTTTACTTTTAAACTCTTAGTAAACCGCGAAAACCTCTCGCAGCGTAATAAGAATCGGCACCGTTATGATATACAAAAACGGTATTGTATCTGAAATCGGAGAATATGGCGCCTCCTAATTTTCGTATTTCTGGCGGAGTTAAAATCCAACTCGAAGTTTTGGTATCAAATTTTCCTAGCTTTTGCAATTCTTTGTATTGCTCTTCATTTAAAATTTCAATTCCCATTTCTTGTGCCATATTTATAGCGCTGTCAGCGGGTTTATGTTCTTTTCTTTTCTCGAGCGCTTCATGATCGTAGCAAATACTTCTTCGCCCTTTCGGACTCTCAGCAGAACAATCTACAAAAAGATATTCGTCTGTTTTTTTATCGTAGCCAATCACATCGGGTTCGCCTTCGGTTCTTTCCATTTCGTCAAGCGACCACAATTTGGCTGGATTGGCTTTTAGTTTGGCTTCAATCTTTGCCCATTCCAGATTTTTATGACGGTTTTTATTTTTCTCAAAACGTTTTTCAAGAATGCTTAAAAGCTCTTCTTGCTCGTTTGCTGTCAGTTGTTTTTTCATGTTCTTTAGTTTTAGTTAGAAGTGCATTTTCTGTTTTCAGGTCTGAAATACCAAGAAGTTACAGTTAAAACAATTAGTAAAATTGGTCCGAAAAGCGCTGATGCATCATCACCAACGGCTAAATGCGAAACAACGGCTCCAGACATGGCAAAAAAGAAACCGGCATAAGCCCATTCTTTTAATAAACCAAATTTCGGAATTAAAATGGCAATAACGCCCAAAAGTTTCCAAACGCCTAAAAGCGTTAAAAAGTAAAGTGGGTAGCCCAAATGCTGTATCATTTCAGCTTCTTCTTTCACTGGTATAAGCTGTACAATTCCTGTTGCTGTCATTCCTAGAGCCAGCCAAAGTGTGGCGATCCAATAAATAATTCTATTTCTTTTTGACATGATTATTTTATTTTAGGTTAGTTACAATTTCTTCTAGTCTGTTATGTGCCATATTTAAACCTTGAGCAAATGGCAGTTTCATTTGCGTTGTTCTATGCTCAATCGATTTGTATATGATCTGCATCGTCAATTTGCTGGTGTCATCGGTTATTTTTTCGAACTCTAAAAACTCCAACTGAGGCGCAAAATTGATGTTATCCATTTCAAAAGTGCGAACAATTTTTTCGTTTGGAACAAAATCATGAATTACGCCATTTGCTTTAAAAACCACATTTCCGTTAGCATCGCTGGTTTCAAACTCCCAACCGCCATGTTTCTTATTTTCTAATTTTAAAACTTTTGTTCCCATCCATTGTGCCACAATTTCAGGTTCAACATAAGCTTTAAACAATAATTCTACAGGCAAGTCAAACTCTCTTGTAATTACGAGATCATGCCTGTTGTCTTCTGCATGAATTTTGGTTTTCTTTTCCATGGTTTATTTTTTATAGTTTTTCATGATAGCTTCTAACTTATTAAAACGTTCGTCCCACATTTTTCTAAATGGTTCGATAAATTGGTCAATTTCTTTCATTTTTTCTGGATTTAAATGATAATAAATTTCTCTTCCGCTTTGAGTTTGATGTAATAATTCGCATTCGTTTAGAATTTGAATATGTTTCGAAATCGTCTGTCTCGACGAATTAAAATTCTCTGCAATTGCCCCAGGAGTCATGGCCTGAACAGCAACTAAACTTAAAATAGCTCTTCTTGTAGGATCGGCTATGGCTTGAAAAACGTCTCTTCTAATTTCCATTATGCAGTTATTTGACTGCAAATATAATGCAATCATTTGACTGCGCAAAATAAAAATGGAGAAACTTCAAAAAAGAAATTCCAAATTCCAACACTAAAAGAATTGGAATTTGGAATTTCAAAAATTGGAATTTTCCTTATTTTTTAAAGCTTAATTTGATAAGATTCAGTTAAATATTCATTTTCAGAATATCCATTTGTTTTCCACAACAACAAATCATTTAATAGATCTAAAGTTGGGTTTTCTGAAGGTCTATTATCGTAAACTTGCGCATAATCTCCAATAGTCCATTCTGCTTTATCTACTTCTTTGTACTTAGAATGTTTTTCTAGTAGCGCAGTTGGGATTTTGAAAGGTTTTATTGTTGAACTTCCTGCACTTTCTTTACCATTAAAATTGAGAATGTAAGTAAAGCTATTAGCAGCATATTTGTTTTTATAAAATGAAACACAAGTTCTCGAAAGTGTTTTGTCTGGAAAAACTGAAGCATGTTTAAATGTATATTGATCTCCAGTTTTGCTTACACTTTGCCCTTGAAGTTCTTTTATTACAACAGAAGAAGGAATCTCTTTTTTATTACTTTCAGCGACGTAAGAAGTACTTCCAGCTTTTGCCGAATAAGCCAATCTCCAAAAACTCATAGGCTCTTCTTGATTATTGCTCAAGTACCAAATGTTTTTACCTTCACTAATATGATTAAAAGATCTAACAATATCCCTTCTATCAGCTTGCTTGTTATAGGTATACAAAAACATGTTTTCATACGGAAGATTATTTGCATTTACTTCCACAGCTTTAATCTCTGTAGGTACAAAATCACTTTTATTTAAGGTAATAACATCATTGTCTCCAGGATAATTCTGAATAAGTGTATCCAAATCTAAATACTTCACGTACGGTTTGTTGGTGCTCTTGTCGAAGATTAATAACTGATATCCATATTTCTTTTCTTGAGCATCATTTCCTTTCGTGAGAGTAAGATCAGCATAAGTGTATCCATTTTCGACTTTATTCCATTTTAGGCTGGTAAAAGTTATGTTACCGCTATAGCCAAAATAAGCCGTACTCATGAATCCATTTTCCATTGGCGCATTATCATCTCTTTTTCCAAAGTCTTCTACTTTGATCTTAAAAGTTTTACGGTATGTTTCTTTATATAGCTCAAAATTCTGTTTATTAGAAAAAGTTTTGCCTACAGGAACACTTTTTATATGCTGAATCGTAATACCATTAACTACCTGAAAATACAATATATCAATCTTATCTCCATTATATTTTCCTTTTAAATTCCATTTTAAAGAATCACCTAAACTGCCGTAATTCAACAATTCACCTTCAGGAGTATAGGCTGCAAGATAACCTTTGATATCGCCAGTGTAGGCATTACCAAAATCTACAGAGAATAACACCTTAGATTGCTGGTCAGGAGTTGGTGTTTCTGTCGCTTCATCATTTTGACAGCTATAAAGAAATAATGCAAAAAACGCACTTAATGCGATCTTACAGTAAAAATGTTTCATAATTAGGAAAGATTTAGGATTATTTTTCAAATATATAAATTTATCTGAATTTAATTACAAGGTAGAATAAATTGCTCTTTTTCAAGATTAATCTAATCCTGCAAACGTAAAGGGCTTGGTTTCTTTAAAGTTTATAAGAGAATCACCAGAATAGTTTTCATTATTGGCTAAGCTCAATTTTTTGATTTTTGCTTTTTCGCTAAAATCAATTTTGCTGAATTCAACCCAAATCACATTTGGATTCAAAACATTGTCGAAATAATACACTAGATTTTTTTGGTCTGCAACCGTTCTCCAGCGGGTAGAGGAGATGTTCGGTTCTGTTTCTGATGAAATTCCCAAAGGAACAGAGCAATTTCTAATTACACCGAAAACACTTGCCAGAGCCGTTCTAGTGTTATCTGTTTTCGGAATCGCATCTATATAATAAGAAGCTCTTACAAAACGATCTGCAGCGCGGTTGGTTCCCGGAAGCATAATCGTGCCGGGAATTCCTTTCCAATACGCATTAATAGCCAATTGCTGATCGAAAATTGGAGAATTGGTCATTGCGACATATTTTCTATCGTGATGAATCACGAGTTTTCCATTTATATATTCAAAAATAGCATTGTCACCGCTAGAATCAGAAATGGAAAGATGTACAGTAGCAAAAATATTGGTTCCAGGAATATGCGAAGAAGTAATTACAAAATCGTTCTTTTCTAATGCCGCTACAGTTTCAGCTACTGTCGAAAAATTATCTAAAACATATTGTAGCCATAATGAAACGGCCAAACCTTTTACTTTACCATTCTTTTCAAATGCAGGATATTGCGATTCTACAAGCCACAAAAGATTTCCCACAAGTCCCTTTTCGTTCATTCCGTCTGAAGAAGCAATGTCCCAAGAACTCGTAATTACGCTTCCATATTTAGATTTCCATTTAATAGAACTAGCTCCAACTTCTCCAGATCGTTCAATTCCTCTGGGGAAAATCCACAAATTGGCAGGAATTTCTCCGCGCCAGTCCATTGATCGTGCGGTAATAATAGTACCGTTCAATCCTTCGTAAACAATTCTTGTACAAGGCAGTACAGTTTCGGTTATTAATAATATTAGAGCTAATAGGGCAGGAAAAAATCTGTTTTTTGTTTTCATAGTTTTAGACATTTAATTAAACGTTAAGTTCTGATTTTCAACAGTTTGTTTTGGAGGAGAAATAGCTTTCAAAAAGCGTCTCTGCAATTTACAGCTTTTATGTAAAAAATTGGCTATAGATTAAAAGTTATAAAAGTAAAAATATTATTTAGAATAATTATAAATAGTTTTGAATTAGGATAAAATAAAACTACTTTTGATGCCATCAGAATATATTTTAAACCCAATATAATGGCAAAAAAGCTACTCAAAATATTAAAATCATTATTGATAACACTTCTAGTTTTACTTCTTATCGGATTTATATTTGAACAAATTGCCCGTTTTTATTTTGATAATAAACGTCCCGATGAAAAAGAATTTGTAGCAATTAATGGAAGAAAAATTCATTATAAAAAGCTAGGAAACGGTCCTTGCACTATAATCTTTGAATCTGGATTAGGTGGAGATCACTTGCATTGGCAAGATATTCAGAAAAAACTTTTAAAAAAATACACCACGATAGCTTATGATAAAGCTGGAATTTTGTGGAGCGATCCGTCTCAAGATATTTCACTAAAAAGATATTCGGATGATTTAGAAACGCTTTTAAAACAAACCAATTGTCCCAAGCCGTACATTTTAGTCGGACATTCTTTTGGCGGAATCACGCAAAGATTGTTTATTCAAAAAAATAATAAAGATTTGGCAGGAATTGTTTTTGTTGATGTTTCGCATCCTAAACAGCTCGAAAAATCATCAGAAGCCTTAAGAAATTCTGTTCAGCCACCGCCAAGAAAGTTTTTAAGTTTTTTAAATGAAATTGGGCTTATTAGAATCTTATACAGTTCAACCGCTTTTACAGCTGCCGTTCCAAAAGAACACTGGTTCAATCAAAATGTGAAAAACTATTTTTACCGCATTTTTGATGGAATGATGACAGAGCTTGAAAATGACGATAAATTGATGAAAGAAGCTTCTGAAATCAATAACTTTGCTTCAATTCCGCTAACTATAATTACTGCGAAATACCCAGTTGGGGTAGAAGGTGCTAGAGACAAAAAACTGGAAAAAGAATATTTAGGTATTCATAATGCATTACAAACCGATTTATTAAAGCTATCCACAAACAGCAATCAAGTTTTTGCTTCAAAAAGTGGACACTATATCACGCTTCAAGAGCCCGATTTGATTTGCAATGAAATTGAAAAACTAGCGCCAAGATAGGTCTGACGCTAGTTTTTTCTATTTTAAAGTAAAATACTTTTTTCGATATTAATTTGTTCTAAGAACAATTGATCATGTGAAATCACGATTAAAGTTCCCTGATATTCATTGACAGCGGCAGTCAGGATTTCGATATTTTGAATATCTAAATTGTTTGTCGGTTCATCTAGAATTATAATCTCCGGGGAATCGCTGCTAATGGTCAGACAGCAAAGCATTAAACGCATTCTTTCGCCTCCGCTTAACGCATTACACGGCTTATCCCAATCATTTTTAGAAAATAAAAATCGATTTAATCTCATTCTTATTTCATGTTCTTCCAAACCGCAATCGTTAAAAACCTGAGCTTGCTCGTAAATTTTAAGATTCTGGTTCAATAAAGAATAATCCTGATCGATATAAACTGCTTTTTTAACCAATGAAGTCATTTGCCCTTTCGTCGGACTCAATTCTCCGAGAATAATTTTGATCAAAGTTGTTTTTCCCGAACCGTTCAATCCTTTTATCACTATGCGATCGCCAGATAGAATTTCAAAATTGAGATTTTCATTCCACAGCTCTTTTTCGCCGTAAGTATAATTAAGATCCGAAGCTTTAAACAGAGTTTTCCCTTTAATAAAAGAAGCATTATTAAACCCAAATTTCATCTGATCGATTGCAGGTAGAGAAGAACGCAACTGTCTCAAATCTTCAGAAATACCGCTAATTTTTTCAGCATGAACATTTTTAAGTTTCGAACTGCTATTTTCGGCTTTATTTCGAAGTGTATTCATCATAATTCTGGCGACACCCGATTTTTCCTGTTTCTTTTTGCCTCGAGCATCTAATTTGTTCTGACGCTCAATAGATTCTCTTTCTTTTTCCTTGGCTTTTCGCAATGCCTTTTCTTTGCTTTGAACATCTTGTTCTAAAGCATTGTTTTCAATCTTTTTTTGTTCGCTGTAAAAATCATAACCGCCGCCATAAACCGAAATTTCATTTTTGGTCATTTCTAATGTCTTATTTAAAAGATTGAGCAAGGTTCTGTCATGGCTAACAATTAAAAGCGTACTTGTTGTCGATTTTATAAAATCATATAACAAGGTTCTGGCAGCAAAATCTAAATGATTACTGGGTTCATCCAACAAAATTAAGTCTGGTTCATGGATCATAATTCCCGCCAGAAAGGCTTTTGCTTTTTGTCCGCCGCTTAAGGTTTCCATTTTCTGGTTCAAATCCAAATCATGCAGCTGCCAATACAACAAAGCTTCAGTACAACGATCTTCTATAGTCCAGTCATCATCTAGCAATTGAAGGTTTTCTTCGGTTACAACACCTTCAAGTATTTCTTTAAGTGAAGTTATTTTTTCCTTTATACGTAAAGCTTCAGCAACGGTAAGATCATTAAACTGACCAAACAATTGCGGAACAAAATAAGGTTTTGAATTCTGAATGATTTGCCCTGAAAAAGGAGCAAATTCACCTGCAATAATTTTTAATAAAGTAGATTTTCCAACACCATTATTGCCGACTAAAGCGGTTTTGTCTTGATTGTTGAGTGTAAAACTAATGTTTTGAAACAGCATGTCTTTATTCTCATGCTGATAGGAGATATTTTGAAGAATAAGCATAATTCCTTTCTTTTATAGATAATAGTATAGCATCCACAAACTTGTGGCTGCTTATTAAATTTTCCTGAAAGAAATTATTTTTCACATAAAGCGTTACTTGTTTTAAGAGTTGCAAAGGTATTTATTTTCGCTTTAAAAATCAAAAAACCATTCGGTACAATCGTCTCGAATGGTTTTTTGTATCGAATTATAATATAATTCTTCGTTTAAATTTTATCAAATGTTAGTTTGGCTTCTTTGGTGTCTAAAATTAATTTATCCTCTGTTATAGTACTTTCGCAAGGATAAGGAGTACCAACTTCATCTTTAATAACAAGGCTTTTTCCTTTTTTTGTTAAAGCGTAAGTTCCGTCGGTAATTTCACGAAGCAAGAATCCTGTAACATGCCCATCTTCTGTAAAAGTAAGCATTCCATTGGTTAGAATTGCGTTTTTAGCAGAATCCGAAAGAGGCATTTTAGCTTCGACAGCGCTAACTTTCCATGAATTTACTAGTTTGTTTCTTTTATTATGACATGAAACCAATAGTACGACAGCAATGGCAATTACGAGAGTAAATAATTTTGAGTTTTTCATGATTTTGAGATTAAAAGTTAAACAGGAAAAAGTTACAAAAAAAAATGATATTAAAATATTAGGTATCAAATATTTATAAAGATTTTTTTTACTTCTTAATTTGAATTGCTTTTAATTCGGAAAGTCTCTGTTTTCGGCACTTTAACTGATAACCAGCACTTTATAAACAAACCTAAAATGGAGCTAAAATTTGTCTAATATACTTTTTAAGATGGATTAATTAAGAGTCAAAGCTCCTAAAATTTCCTCATACATGAAAGGGCCTCCAGGATAAGTTGCGGTATAATCTAAATTCATCCAGACTTGCCCGCGCTCGTCTATGTGATAATGCAGTTTTTTACCGTAGCTTTCTTTTGTAAAAAGAACATTTTTGATTAGATAATTGACTTTTTCCAAATCAATCATCGAACCAATTAAAATTTCTGGATAAATATGCCCTTTGGTATGAATAAGGCGCGGAGTTCCGCCGATAGAGCGTATGGCGGCGGCCATTAAGATAGAGTGATCGTCGCAATCGCCAGAGAAATACTCTAAAGATTCGCTGGCGGTTGCGATGTAATCACCTTCTTTTGGATCGTTGACATAATTCCATCTGCCGTTTATTTCTTTAAAAACAGCAAAACACTGAATAATGGTTCGATAATCTGAATAGCCTCTAATGCCTTTAAAATGTTTGGTTGTTGCCATAATAGCAAAATTTCGCACTTTAGGATTTTGGTATTCTATAGCATTAATAATCTTTGTTTTATTGGGAAACGGAAGCAGTTTTGCGACAATAATATCTTGCGGATACGGATTGTCTGACATTGTATAAATCATCGAATTGTAATCTTCTGAGATTTCGCTGAAACCATAATTTCCAATCACAGATCCGTAAAAGAGAATTAAGAGATAAACGGCAACGCACAAAATAATTATCGTTCTGAGATACATCAGAAGAAAAAACACTGCGGTAAAAACAAAAATAAAGATGAATACGCGATCTAGATTGAATGCCCATTCTAAATCGATTAAATTTTGATGCAGTATGATGAAAATCGGTATGGTAATTAAAAGGCTCAACAGCATTATAATAATCCTGTCCCACGGTGATTTCACCTGTAGCTTGGATTTTAAATACGGTAAGTCAATTTTAGGGAATTTCATCATACGAATCAAAAAGCAGTATTTACAATGCTTTTACTGTTTCTACAAAAATACTTTTTTTATCAATAATTCCCAGATCAAATAATTGATTTTGAATTTTATTAAATGATTTTTCTGTCAAATTTTTCTGTGACCACTGCGTCAGTTTCAGCCATTCTTTAATATCTTCCGCTTTCTGGTTAAACAGCTTCGATAATTTCTTGTCAATCTCTGGAATCTCTTTAAAATCAACCGTTGTTTTGTTGATTATTTTAAGAATGGTTTCTACCGTTTTAGCATTCTTTTTTAAGAACTCATCGCGCCCGACAATAATAAAAGAAGGCCAAGGAGTAGGGCAGTCGTCAATTCTTCTAAAAATGCCTTTGTCTACAAGCGGTTTCGTCATAAAACGTTCCCACATAAAATAATCGGCTTTTTTATTGGTCAAAGCATCAACAGCGCCATCGATCGTGTTTACGATTTCAAATTCAAGATCGTCCATTTGCCAGCCTTGCTCATTGGCATTTACATAAGCCATTAATTGCGATCCTGAGCCAAGTCTAGAAATAGCCGCTTTTTTGTTTTTAAGATCTTTCAGTGTCTGAAAATCAGATTTTGCATCAACGTGAATTCCCCAGATTAAAGGAGATTGCACATAAATCTGAACAATTTTACTCGGATTGCCGGCCGAGATATCTTTTAGAATTCCTTCGGTCAGAATAACAGCTAGATCTGTTTCTCCGTCGCGAAGCATTTGACACATTTTTCCTGTGCCTTCAGGAACATTTGTCCATTGTAAGTCGATGTTCTCTTCTTCAAATTCGCCGTTTTCAATACAGAGATGCCACGGCAAATTGAAGTGTTCCGGAACACCCGCAATTTTGACAGTTTTCATTTATTTTAAGTTTAAGTTAAGTTGCTTGGTATGCGTATGCGTAATCTAAATATATAATGTATGGTTAGTCTTGTTTTGTTACTCAATTTTTTTAACACATAGAAACATAGTTTTAGCAAACTGAAAAAAGGCGTTTCACTCATTTGAATGCACATAGCAAACTATGTGAAAGAAATATTTTTCTCTTTGTCCCTTTTTTTATTAAATAGATCCTATGTTTCTATATGTAAAATAAACTTTTAATTTTTTAATAAATCTGCCCTATGTTTTTCTGAAAGGCAAGGTTCTGCAAATTCGATAATTTCTTGAGATTCATATTCATTCAAAAGGCTTCTTACCAAAGAATAATCTACATCTTTGGCTATTTCTGCAGCAAAAAAAGTTTCATTCAAACCTTCCGACAAACAATTAATTGCCTTTAATTTGTCTCGGATAATTTCTTTGTCAAACCCTTTTTCCAGAATAGCAATCTGAACAATTGAGTTTCCAGAATTCTGAATTGTTTTTCGATGCATAAAACGCTCTTCTTTTTCATCGTATTCTGCATAAAAAATGTCGTCTGTAGCAATCAAAGGTCCGAAAAATGGAATATTATCCAGTTTAAAAAGACCTTTCTCCAAATCTATAATTTCTGCCCACATGGTTTCAGATACTACTTCGTCTAGATAATCACTATAGTATTTAAATAGTATTTTTTTATGAGTTTCCTGTTCCATTCTTTAATTTAATTTTGTTGCTTTTAAAGGCGAAATTACGATGCGATAACCGTCTGGATCAAGAAACATTCTTCCATTTTCATTCCAGTAAGGATTTACAGCTTCAATAAATTCAATATTATGTTCCATAATTTGAATGTACAGCATATTGTATTTTCGAATTGTATCTGGATAAAGAACCAATAGGTCATCTTCATCAAAAACATGAACTGCCTTCGTTTCAGATTGCGTAAATTCAAAATGCCAGTCTAAATCTGGTCGCCCGATAAACACGCCGTCATAATTATTATGATTCTGAAAACCTCCTAAACGTTCAAATCCTAAAACATTGACGTAGAAATTTTCAATTTCTTTTAAATTATTTGTGTGTCGCGCAACTCTTAAATGCATCTGAATTTATCGTCGGTTTTAAAATCATTTAATTTATAATTGACTAATTTTCTAATTAACTCAATTATCTAATTATTTCTCTGCCAGTTTATTTAATGTATACGCAATCAATTCATCTACTGCTTTGTACGGATCTTCACTAAAAGTTCCGCTCGCACGATTTGCAATAATAGCATTCAGCGATAAAGCGTTGTGACCTAAAAGCGCAGAAAGTCCGTAGATTGCTGCTGTTTCCATTTCTAAATTAGTGATTTTAGTTTCATTAAAACTAAAATTATCCATTTTATTATTCAATTCTTCATCTTGAATATTCAGACGCAAAACTCTTCCCTGCGGGCCGTAGAATCCGCCGGCTGTTGCTGTAATGCCTTTAAAAATTCGATCAGATTCGATTAATTTTTCTAGGGTTTCAGAACATTTTATAACATAAGGTTTTCCTTTTTTAGGATCCCAATTGGTATGTTTTACAAATGCATCTTCAATTTCTGCGATAGAAACGTCATCAATTAAGTAGGAGCGAAGCATATTGTCTAATCCTAAACCAAATTTAGACATTACAAAACTATCAACTGGAATATCTTCTTGTAACGAACCCGAAGTTCCAATTCGAATAATATTCAAAGAAGTCAATTTTTCTTTTGGCTGACGCGTTTTTAAATCAATATTGACTAATGCATCAAGTTCATTCAACACAATATCAATATTATCTGGGCCAATTCCTGTAGAAACAACAGAAAGTCTTTTGCCTTTGTAAATACCCGTTTGGGTTTTAAATTCTCTTTTTTGAGCAGAATGTTCGATTGAATCGAAAAACTGAGTGATTTTTTCTACTCTATTTTGGTCACCAACAAAAATAATGTCGTGTGCTATATGTTCAGGACGAAGGTTTAAGTGGTAAACGCTTCCGTCTGGATTTAATATCAATTCTGAAGATTGTATCATTTTTTTTTCTTTTAAGATGCAAAGTGACAAAGGCTCGAAGCTTTTATAGAGGCTCACTGCAGTGCGTCTTCCTCGTTTACCAAATTGGAATTTGGAATTTAAAAAATTGGAATTTTACTTTTATCCACCAACCCGTTTGGTTTTGAATCCTTTTTCTTTTAAGATTGCCATAATTTTATCGCGGTAATCGCCTTGAATTATGATCGAAGCGTCTTTAAAAGTTCCGCCCACGCTTAATTTGGTTTTGATTTCTTTGGCTAAGATTTTGAAATCTTCGTCTGAGCCTTCATAACCTTCAATTATGGTTGTTGCTTTTCCTTTTCTTTTTTCAAATTTACAGATCATTGGCTCTTTCTGAACATAAAGAACGTGTTTTTGTTCTTCAATCTGCTCAGGTTCATTCGATTCTTCGTGATCTGGAAATAAATTTTTTAATTGGTCTTTTAAATCCATAAAATTTTATGCTAAAAATAAATTCGAATAAATATAAAAAATTAAATTCCAAATCCCAATACGAGTTTGGAATTTGGAATTTATAATATTGAATTAAAAAGTTTATTTTTTAATTAAACCTAATTCTACTAAACGTTCGTACAAGAACTCACCCGCAGAAATATCTTCAAATTTCTTTGGATTTTCTGCATCAATACAGTTTTCTAGACAGTCCAGACGCATATCGCTTACAGGGTGCATGAAAAACGGAATTGAATAACGTGAAGTTCCCCACAATTCTCTCGGCGGATTTACCACTTGGTGAATTGTAGATTTTAATTTATTGTTTGTGTGTCGAGATAGCATATCTCCAACATTAATTACTAATTCGTCCTCTTCAGCAATAGCATCAATCCATTCTCCGTCATGGTTTTGAACCTGTAATCCTTTACCTTGAGCTCCCATCAGCAATGTAATCAAGTTGATATCGCCGTGAGCCGCTGCACGAATGGCGTTTTCTGGCTCAGAAGTAATAGGAGGGTAGTGAATTGGTCTTAAAATAGAGTTTCCTTCTTTTGCATATTCATCAAAATAAAACTCATCCAAACCTAAATGTAAAGCCAAAGCTCTTAAAACATAAACACCCGTTTTTTCTAGTTTTTGATACGCTTCTTTACCAACTGCATTAAAACGTGGTAATTCGGTAACTTCAACATTGTCTGGGTATTCAGAAGCCCATCTTGAATCTTTGTCAACGTATTGACCAAAATGCCAAAATTCTTTCAAATCTCCTTCTTTACGGCCTTTAGCATGTTCTTTTCCAAAAGAAACATAACCTCTTTGTCCGCCAATTCCAGGAATTTCATATTTATGCTTAGTTTCTATTGGCAAGGCGAAAAAGTTTCTAATTTCACCATAAAGTTCGTTCACCAATTGATCATCAAGGAAATGACCTTTTAAGGCTACGAAGCCAATGTTTTCAAATGCACTGCCGATTTCATTTACAAATTTTTGTTTACGTTTCGGGTCGTCCGAAAGGAAATCACGTAAGTCTACACTAGGAATGTTTTGCATACTTTACATTTTTTATTTAAAGAAAGAAAGGTGTCATAAGTACCTTATCGCTAACAAAGGTATAGAATATTTTAGAAAATAATCTTACGCTCAGGCATTAAAAGCTAGTTGCGAATTAAAATTTTATTTTCAAAACCAATAAAATTAACGCAAATTGTTATATTTGAAACACTAAAAAACAAAAAATTACATGATTTTTTACCGACAAAACCTCACTGACGCTCAATTATTAGATTTATATAAAAAAATACTAAAACCAAGACTGATTGAAGAAAAGATGCTCATCTTGATTCGTCAGGGAAAAGTCTCCAAATGGTTTTCGGGAATAGGACAAGAGGCTATTGCTGTAGGAGTTACTGCTGTTTTAGACCAATCAGAATACATACTTCCAATGCATCGAAATCTTGGAGTTTTTACAACAAGAGAAATTCCGCTTCATCGTTTATTCTCGCAGTGGCAGGGAAAAGCAAATGGTTTTACAAAAGGTCGTGACAGAAGTTTTCACTTTGGAACTCAAGAATATAATATTATCGGAATGATTTCGCATTTAGGTCCGCAATTAGGAATTGCTGACGGAATTGCGCTTGCGAATAAACTTCAAGACAATAAAAAAATCACCGCTGTTTTTACTGGTGAAGGTGCAACAAGCGAAGGCGATTTTCATGAAGCTTTAAATATTGCAGCTGTTTGGAAACTCCCAGTTATGTTTATTATTAAAAATAACGGTTACGGACTTTCGACACCAACTAACGAACAATATGCTTGCGAAAACCTTGCTGATAAAGGAATTGGTTATGGAATTGAAAGCTGGATTATTGACGGAAATAATATTGTGGAAGTTTATAATAAACTGTCTCAGCTAAAAAAGGAAATGCAGGAAGATCCACGTCCAGTTTTATTGGAATTTAAAACCTTCAGAATGCGTGGGCATGAAGAGGCGAGTGGTACAAAATATGTTCCTCAAGACTTAATGGATCAATGGGAACTGAGAGGTCCAGTAACCAATTACAGAAAATATTTGACCGAAAACCGAATCTTAACTGCTGAGTTGGACGAACAGTTTCATGCTGAAATCAAAAAGGAAATCGACGAACATTGGGCAATGGCAAATGCCGAACCTGAAATTGAACCAACTTACAGCGGAGAACTAGATGATGTTTACAAACCTTTTGACTATGAAGAATATACTCACGGAGAAGAAGTAGAAAACATCCGTTTTATAAATGCTATTAGAAACAGTTTAGAGCAATCTATGTGGCGCCATAAAAACCTTGTGATTATGGGGCAGGATATTGCAGAATATGGCGGTGCTTTTAAAATTACAGAAGGTTTTGTAGATGCATTTGGAAAAGACCGTGTTCGAAATACGCCAATCTGTGAAAGTGCTGTCGTTTCTACTGCAATGGGATTGTCTATAAATGGATACAAAGCCATTGTAGAAATGCAATTTGCTGATTTTGTTTCTACTGGATTTAATCCGATAGTAAATTTATTGGCAAAGTCACATTATCGCTGGGGCGAAAAAGCCGATGTTGTGGTTCGAATGCCTTGCGGCGGAGGAACACAAGCTGGGCCATTTCATTCACAAACTAATGAAGCTTGGTTTACTAAAACTCCAGGTTTAAAAGTGGTTTATCCTGCTTTTCCTTATGATGCAAAAGGACTTTTAAACACTTCAATTAACGATCCGAATCCGATATTATTTTTCGAACATAAATTATTATACCGCAGTATTTATCAAGATGTTCCAAAAGACTATTATACTATTCCTTTAGGTAAAGCCGCTTTGGTGAAAGAAGGAAAATCGGTTACTATTATTTCGTTTGGAGCACCAGTTCATTGGGCTTTAGAAACATTGGCAAACAACCCAGAAATTGATGCTGATTTAATTGATTTAAGAACTTTACAGCCTTTGGATACTGAAACTATTTTTGCTTCGGTTAAAAAGACTGGAAAAGCGATTATCTATCAAGAAGACACTATGTTTGGTGGAATTGCAAGTGATATTTCAGCTTTAATTATGGAAAATTGCTTCGAATATCTGGACGCTCCAGTAAAACGTGTAGCGAGTTTAGATTCTCCGATTCCGTTTACTAAAGCATTGGAAGATCAGTTTTTGCCGAGAAATAGATTTGAAATTGCTTTGAAAGAGCTTTTAAAATACTAAGCTTTTGTGTGTATTTTTTTAACGCAGATAACGCTAAGTTTTTTCTAAGCTTTTGCGTTTATCATTGCGCTGAATGAGATCGCAAAGCTGGATTTGTTAAAACCCGTCAGGTTTTTGAAACCTCTCGGATTTATATTTTGAAATCCTTTAATCTTTATAATCTGTGGCTTTTTTTTACGCAAGAACGCTAAGTTTTTTCTAAGTTTTTGCGTTTATCATTGCGCTGAGTAAGATCGCAAAGCTAGATTTTAAACCCGACAGGTTTTCGAAACCTGTCGGGTTTATATTTTGAAATCCATTTAATCTTTATAATCTGTGGCTTTTTTTAACACTAAGCAGTATGATTCAGAGTAGAAAAACTTAGAACCTTAATAGCTTAGAACCTCTATTTAACTTCTACTTCAAATAACTGAACCTGAGATTTAAGCCTTTCAATAACCAAATTCATCATTCTCTTATTTAAATTAGATGAATTTTGGATATAAGTATCGTATTCATCAATTGTAAAAAGAGCCATTACGATTCCTTTTAATGAATTTCTGAATTTAATATCTTTTTGAATGGAGTTTTCAATAGTTTGGAGTTTCTTTTCTACTGAATAAGAATAGAAATCTCGTTTGTTTTTATTGATATAATTTATAAAAACGGCTATAAACAAATCGTTTTGCAATTTCAGAATAGGCCTAATCGTTTGGTTTTGAAAGATCTCATCTGGTGAAGATTGAGCGCTTACGGTTCCTAAAGTTTCGCCTCTGAATTCTCTTAAAAAAGTATCTCTATCTTCCATGGGGTTTTTATTTAAATTTAGCGAAAAATAAAATACTAAAAGTCTATTTTTGTTTTAAATGTAAAATACTTATAAACCATTATTGGTTGAAAAAATATATTATGAAGACTTATTTTATTCTCATTCTTTCCAGTTTATTCCTGATCATTTCTTGTACTTCAAAAGAGAACAGTTACAAAGAGGTGCATTATCAGTCCGTAAACGGAAAAGATAGCGCGGTTTTAGCTTTAAAAATCAGCGAAAAACGTTTTTTTGGACGCTATGAAATTTTCTACAATAAAATTGGAAAGGATTCTGGAGATGTTCGCGGCAATATAAATGGTGATACTTTGCGAGGAGATTATCATTTTATTTCGCAAGGCGGAAGCTGGAAAAGAATTCCGTTGGCTTTACTGAAAAAGGATAAACAGCTTATCCAAGGAAAAGGCGCAATCGGAACGTATATGAATCTTCCTTGCTTTTATCCAGGAACATTGAGCTATAAAAATCCAAATTTCATTTTTGAAGAGATTAAGAAATAGTTTGACGTGGCTTGCGTTGATTTTACCGCAAAGCACGCAAGTTTTTTGATATACTATATCTTCTAAAAGCGCAAAGTTCGCAAAGCTTTGTCTAAAAAACTTTGCGAACTTTGCGTTTGCCTTTGCGTCTTTGCGGTAAAAATCAATCCAAATGCCCAATCTGAGAAGGCAATTCAAATATTTCAAGATCAAAATATCTTACTGAAGCCATAACATGATCGAAAATATCAGCCATGATATATTCGTAATTGGCCCAGCGTTTATCGCTTGAAAAGACATAAATTTCTAACGGAACTCCATGTGCAGTCGATTGCAACTGTCGGCACATGATGTGCATATTCTTATTCAAGCCTGGATGGTCGTGTAGATATTGCATGACATATTTTCTAAACAATCCTAAATTGGTCATGTTTCGGCCATTTAGCGAAAGCGTTTTATCAATTCCTCTAAGATCATTATAGCGATCAATTTCCGCTTGACGGCTTTCAATATAAGAGCTAATAAGCTGTACTTTTTTCAATTGATGCAAATCTTCGTCATTTAAAAAACGAATCGTACTGCTTTTTATCAAAACATGTCTTTTAATACGTCTTCCGTCAGAATTCTGCATTCCGCGCCAGTTTTGGAACGAATCAGAACTTAAAGCATACGTTGGAATCGTGGTAATGGTATTGTCGAAATTTCGAACTTTTACAGTTGTCAAATTGATTTCGATAACATCTCCATCGGCACCAAATTTATCCATTGTAATCCAGTCGCCAATACGAACCATATCGTTTATGGCAACCTGAACACTCGAAACAAACCCAAGAATAGTATCTCTGAAAATTAAAATGATAATAGCCGAAAGCGTTCCTAAAATCGTTAGCAATTCGCCTTTCTTGATTCCGAATAAAGTCGAAATAATCATGGCAACACCAAAAATCCAAAGCACGATCATGATAACCTGAACGAAACTATCGATTGGTTTATCGCTGTATTCTGGTTTCTGCTTTAAATAATCGCGTAACGAATTAAAAACCGTTCGAACAATCCATAGTCCCAACAATACAATATAGATGCCGACAATTTTTCCGAACATCGATTCCCAATATTCGTATTTATCTAAAATAACGGGAACCGCTTTATAGATAAAGAAAAACGGAATTAAATAAGCCGTATATCTAGTGGTTTTGTTTTGAATTAAATAATCGTCAAACTTGGTTTTAGTTCGCTGAGCAAAAACAGCAGTCAGCGTTACTAAAAGAAATTTGGCAGCATAATAAATAATGTAAGCGAGCGCTATTAAAATAGCAATATTAAAGATCAGGCTGGTATAAGACGCAAAATTGCGGCTCATTCCCCAATCTCTAAATAGAGGGTATAAAAAATTGAATATTTTCTCCAAAAGCTTATGCATTTTCCAGATACTTTTTCTCTATATAAAAAGTTCCAAACGGAATAAGAGAAGCTACTAAAATGATTGCAAAAGTTTTTAAATCCCAATTCATGGATTTTTTCAATAAAAAGGCTAAAAGAATGTATCCGATAAATAGAACACCGTGTGTCATTCCTAACGGACGTAATAATGTATGGTAAAGTTCAGGATTGTTGTTTTTGATAATCAACATATTAGCAAATAACACTAAATAAGAGATTCCCTCTAAAATGGCAGTGATTTTGAAAAGCTTGAGCATGTATGTATTTTTTAAGTTTTACAGCAGCAAAATTAGGCATTATGGTTTGATTTTAGGATTTAAAAGTTGAAAATAAAATGCTTTTTTGTCCTATAAATACATTCGTAAACTTTGACAAAGTAGGACAGCAAGTAAAATTGGAATTTGGAATTTAAAAATTTGAAAATTATCTTTACTGTATGAGCAAAAGAGATTTAAAAAAGTATTTAGGCGAATTAACTAAAGAGCAGTTAGAAGAACAATTGATAGAATTGTATGAGAAATTTGCTCCTGTAAAAGTGTATTATGATTTTGTTTTTAATCCGAAAGAAGACAAATTGCTGCAGGAAGCAAAGGTTAAAATCTCGCACGAATATTTTCCGATCAAAAAACCGGGAGCAAAATGGCGCCCGAAAGCCAAAATGAGAAGATCGGTTGCCCAGAAGTTAATTAAGCATTTTATAATGTTGGGTGTCGATTCGTATGTTGTTGCCGATATTATGCTTTACAATATCGAAATTGCGCAAACGTTTTCTTCGCAAAACTTCATTAAGCAGGAATTATTTTACAAAAGCATCCTAAATTCTTTTGAGCAAGCAGTCAATTTTATCGTTTCAAACGGAATTTTTAACGATTTTAAATTGCGAATTAATGCAATTCAGACCGAAACTGTAGAGCAAAAATGGAAAAATAAGTACGATTTTGAGGCAATTTTGGAGAAAATCGACTACTAAATGCCCTTCTCATAAAAAATCTTTATTTAAAAAAAATATTTATTTTAGGTTAAAATAAGATGAATAACTGTTTTTTCGGTGTATTTTTGCAAAAATCCAAAAATAAACAATGTCTCAAAACACTTTAGAAATACAAAGAGAAGAGAAGAAAGAACTTTATGCATACCAAAAAGGCGACATAGACGCTATTTTTGACCGTTTAGACAATGCTCCTCCAAAACATCATTTACTGTATCAGCTTCCTACGGGAGGAGGAAAAACAGTGATATTTTCTGAAATCGTTCGCCGCTATTTATCTCATAATGATAAAAAAGTGGTTGTTTTAACGCACCGTATCGAACTTTGTAAACAAACTTCAAAAATGTTAACAGGTTTTGGCGTTACAAACAAAATAATCAACAGTAAGGTAAAAGAATTGCCAGATCAGAATGATTTTTCTTGTTTTGTGGCGATGGTTGAGACTTTAAAAAACCGTATTAATGATGAAAAACTTCATTTGGACAATATCGGTTTGGTTATTATTGATGAGGCACACTATAACTCGTTTAGAAAATTATTAAACTCATTCAAAAACGCTTTTATTCTTGGAGTAACAGCAACGCCTTTGAGCTCGAACATAAAATTGCCAATGCACCAAAGTTATAATGAACTTATTGTTGGTGACACGATTGGATCATTGATCGAGAAAGGTTTCTTGGCAAAAGCAACTACGTATAGCTACGATGTTGGTTTGACTTCGTTGAAAGTGGGTATTAACGGTGATTATACGGTAAAATCTTCAGACGATTTATATACGAATACTTTGATGCAGGAAAAATTGCTTCATGCGTATACAGAGCGTTCTTTAGGAAAGAAAACGTTGATTTTCAACAACGGTATTCATACATCTTTATATGTATATGAAACATTTAGAGAAGCGGGTTACGATATTAGGCACTTAGACAATACAAGCAGTTCTGAAGAGCGTAAAGATATCTTACAGTGGTTTAAAAAGACTCCAGATGCTATTTTGACTTCTGTCGGAATTTTGACAACTGGTTTTGACGAACCGACTGTAGAAACGATTATTTTGAACAGAGCTACAAAATCGTTGACTCTATATTTCCAAATGATTGGCCGTGGATCTCGTAAATTGCCTGGAAAAGATGAATTTACAGTTATCGATTTAGGAAACAATGCAGCGCGTTTTGGTTTATGGAGCGATCCTGTAAACTGGCAGCACATTTTTAAATCGCCAGAATTCTATTTAGAAAACTTGCGTGATGATCACGAAATCGAAATGTTCTTTAAATACAGCATGCCACCAGAATTGCGTGCAAAATTCAGCAAAACAGCCGATGTTAGTTTTGATGTGGATGAAGAACATAAATTAATCATCAAACAGAATCTTCGTTCTAAAGTGGTTTTAGACAAATCTTTAGACCAGCATGCGGGAATGTGCGTAGACAATACAGAAACACTTCAAGAAGCTAAAATGCTTGCAAAAGAATTGGAAGATGATATTGAAGACCGTATCAAACGTTATTCTAAATGTTTGAGCCAATGCAGTAAAAACTACCGCGAATGGCTGGTTGACGATTACAAACAGAGATTGACCTTATTAATCGGTAAAAAATATCGTGAGAAAATCATGAACGAACCAGATTGATAATTTTTTAAGTTTTTTTTGTTTCAGGTTTCATGTTTCAAGTTGTGATGCCAGAAAATATAAATTAATATATGATCTTTGTCAAAGTTTATAACTTTGACAAAGATTTTCCTTTTTTAAAACAACAACAAAACATTCTGATTAAAAACAATCTAAACTCTAAAATCAGAAATCTAAAATATAAAACATGTCTAAACCATTCTCAGCATTAGGAATTTCGGCTCCAATTTTAAAAGCTTTAAGCGAATTAAATATTGTTGAACCTACAGAAATTCAACAAAAAACAATTCCGTTATTTTTGGACGAAACTCATGATATTGTAGGTTTAGCCAAAACAGGAACAGGAAAAACAGCCGCTTTCGGATTGCCATTGTTGCAATTGGTAAATACAGAATCAGCTGAAGTTCAAGCGGTAATCTTAGTTCCAACAAGAGAATTAGGGCAGCAAATTTTTAGAAATTTGGAAAGTTTTTCAAAATACATTCCAAATATATCAATCGCATCTATTTGCGGGGGAACTCCAATAAAACCGCAAATCGAAAGACTAAAAGAAGGCGCGCAAATCGTAGTGGCAACGCCTGGACGTTTAATTGATTTGATTCAACGAAAAGCCATCAACATTAAACAAGCGGAATATTTAGTTTTGGACGAAGCTGACGAAATGGTTTCTATCCTTAAAGAAAGTTTAGACGAAATTGTTGCTGAATTGCCTAAAAAACACCGCACTTTATTATTTTCTGCAACGCTTCCTGGAACTATAAAACAGCTGATTCAGAATTATTTGAATAAAAATGTAGTTCAGATAAGCGCCAACATGGAAACTGTTGGAAACGAAGGAATCGATCACGAATATATTGTGGTTGATCCTATTGAAAAATTGGACGTTTTAATGCATTTCTTGAATTCACGAGAAGGCGAAAGAGGAATTATTTTCTGTAAAACTAAAGCCGCAGTTAATAAATTGGCTAAAAATCTAGCGATCAATAAATTTTCTTCTGGAGCACTTCACGGTAGTTTAACGCAAGGAATTCGCGATCGAATTATGGAGCAATTCCGAGAAGGGCATATTAATATTCTAGTGGCAACCGATTTGGCTGCGAGAGGAATCGACGTAAAAGAAATTTCGTATGTCATTAATTACCACCTTCCTGACACTTACGAAAATTACGTTCACCGAAGCGGAAGAACTGCAAGGGCAGGGGCAAAAGGGCTTTCGTTAACCGTTTTACAGCAAGAAGAAGTTTTTGAAATTACCGACTTTGAAAGAGAATTAGGAATTAAATTTTCTGAGTTCAAAAAACCTTCAGCAGCAAGTTTGGAAGAAAATAATATGCTTTTATGGGCAAAACAAATCTTCAAAACAAAACCAAATCACGAACTTTCGCAAGATTTAAAAACACGCGTAAAAACTGTTTTTCATCATTTAACGAAAGAGGAACTAATCGAGAAACTAATGGCAAGTTATGTCTTACAGAACAAAATCGATATAGTTGAAAAAACAGTTAAAAAATTCAAAAAGTAATAAATATGACAATTGTCATTGTATATTAAAGTTGTATATTTATAAGGAATTATTTTATAATCCTACTTAATACAATATATATGAAAATAGTCATTATTGGAGGAGGATTTGCAGGACTTAATCTAGCGAAAGAGCTTGTAAATCAGCCTCAAATACAAGTAACTCTTGTAGACAAGAATAATTATAACTTTTTCCCACCACTTATATATCAGGTTGCCACTGCATTTTTAGAGCCATCGAGCATTAGTTATCCTTTTAGAAAGTTCTTTGCAGGCAAAAAAAATCTACAATTTCGTTTAGGCGAATTACTTTCTGTTTCTCCTGCTGAAAAGAAAATTACTTTGAGCAACGGAGAATTGGATTACGATTATCTGGTTTTTGCCACTGGAGCAGAAACGAGTTATTTTGGCATGGAAAACGTTATGAAAAACGCCATTCCGATGAAAACCTTAAATGATGCCATCGTAATGCGTAATACGTTGCTTAAAAATCTAGAAAAAGCTGCGATTTGCAAAGATATGCGTAAAAGACGTAAATTATTGACAATTGTAGTCGCTGGAGGCGGACCAACAGGAGTGGAAGTTTCTGGAATGTTTGCTGAAATGCGTAAAAATATCCTTTTAAAGGAGTATCCAGAATTGGATACATCAGCAAGTAATGTTTATTTGGTCGATGGAGGAGATGCCTTACTGTCGCCTATGAGCAAAGAATCTCAAAAAGATACGCTAGATGCTTTAACTAAACTTGGTGTTGTAGTAAAACTGAACACTAAAGTTGTGGATTACGTAGATGATACGGTAATATTTGAAAACGGAGAAACTATAAAAACCAGAAATCTAATCTGGGCCGCTGGAGTATCTGCTAAAATTTTTGAAGGAATTCCGAAAGAAAGTTATGGTCGAGGCAGACGTATGGCAACAGATCAATACAATAAAGTAAATGGTGTTGAAAACATTTACGCTATTGGTGATACAGCTATTACATCTGGCGATCAAAATTTTCCAGATGGACATCCGCAAGTTGCTCAAGTTGCCATTCAGCAAGGATTAAATTTAGCTAAGAATTTTAAAGCAATGGTTACTAATAAACCGCTTAAACCATTTGCTTACAAAGACAAAGGTTCTATGGCTATTATCGGAAAAGCTAAAGCTGTGGTAGATTTACCAAGCCCGAAATGGCATTTTAAAGGCTTTTTCGCATGGATCATTTGGCTTTTTATCCACTTAATTTCATTAATAACGTACAGAAACAGATTAAATACATTCTGGAACTGGATGGTCGCGTATTTCGCAAAAGATCAATCACTTAGAATGATCATCAGACCGGATAAGAAAACGCAAAACTAAAAGAATAAAATTCCAATTTTTTAAATTCCAAATTCCAATAGAAAAGCCTAAATCATTTTGATTTAGGCTTTTTTACATTTAAGATATTCACAAGAAGTTTGGAGTTTGGAATTTAAAAGATTGGAATTTTTAAAATATTTGGAATTTATTATTTAGTGCCCAATCATAACATCATCACTATCCGATAATTCTACTTTTTGTTTAATAAAACGTTTCCCGATATTTAAAATAAGAAAGGCTGTAATAGTTGTAGTCGTCATAATGGCAACCATTGGAATTACAGAGTTTTTTACGAAAACCCCAATTGCAAATGAAGCCAAAGCACCGATTCCGAGCTGAATTGCGCCCATTAAGGCAGAAGCGCTTCCGGTATTTTTAGCGAAAGGAGCTAGCGTTAATCCTGCCGTATTTGGATTTGAAATTCCTAGACAAGCTAGAAACAAGAATAACATTCCGATAGTTTGATACAATCCTAAAAGATCATTCAAAGCAAGTATCAAAAATATTATACTGATAAAAGATTGCGAAATCAAGGCCCCGAAAATCATCTGTTCGCTAGAAAATCGCTTTAAAAGCATCGAATTCAACTGACTAGATCCAATAAAACTAACGGACATAAGAGCAAAAATCCATCCGTACGTTTTAGCGTCAACCTTGTAAATGTCCATAAAAACTAGAGGTGAAGCCGCCACATAAGAAAACAATCCCGAAAAAGCGATTGCTCCAGTAAAGGCATACGTGTAAAATTGTGGTTCTTTTAAAACAGAAAGAAAATTAGAAATAATCGGTTTTGGTTTTAATGAAATCGAAGTGTCTGGTTTATAAGTATCTGGAAGTCCGAATTGTGAAGCGGCCAGAATTACAATTCCCATACACATCAGAATAAAAAATACGGCATGCCAGCCTAAATCTTCGGTAACATAACCGCCAATTGTGGGCGCCAGCATTGGAGAAAGCCCAACAACTAGCATTAAAAGAGAAAATACTTTTGGTATATCTTTTACAGGAAATAAATCTCGAACCATCGCTACAGAAGCAACCGTTGCGGCACAGCTACCAACAGCTTGTACAAATCGAAGGAATATAAAACTATCAATATCAGCCACATAAATACATCCTAAAGAAGCTAAAATATAGACTAAAAGCCCAATAAACAAAGGTTTTTTACGTCCGAAACGGTCTAATAAAGGTCCATAAAGCAATTGTCCAGCTGAAATTCCGATAAAATAGCTGGATAAACTCATAGAAACTTTGGCAACAGTGGTATTTAAATCTTTTGCAATTCCCGAGAAACCAGGTAAATACATATCAATTGAGAACGGACCTAGAGCTGTTAAAGAACCTAATATCAGGATAAGCTGAATATATTTTTTTGTTGTCATTTTCTTAAAAAAGGGCTTATAATTTTTTGCAAAGGTAAAGATTTCATATCTTGTTATAGAACTTGAAGAAGTTTATAACAATAAATTAAAGTAATTGCCAGCATTATTCGGCATAACTATTTATTAATCTTAAAATTAAAATTATGAAAAAGTACCTTTTACTATTAGCAGTTTTATGCACATCAATGTCGTTTGCACAAACCATTACATCAAAACAAGAAGAAGCTAGTACAGAACAATACGAGCTCTTGAAAAAAGTAAACCAGTATTATCCAGACATTACATTAAGCAAATCGGTTACCAATTTTTATGCAGACGGAAAAATTATCGATTCGCAACAGGATTTTGATTTAAGAGGCACAAAATTTTCAAGTTACAAATTAGGGATTGAGCCAGGAAATAAAAAGGTGAAATTTGATTATACATCATCTGAGGCAGGTCACGTGTATGGTGATGTGACTATTTTTAACGGAAATGCGTTAAGAACAACTTTTAATGAAAAAACAAACCAGATTGACGTATCATTAAACGGAAAATCGGTTTATTTGAAAAAATTATAAATTTTCTAAAATTTAGAAAAAGCATCGCAAACTTGTGATGCTTTTTTGATTTATATTTGATTCAGATTTTAATAAAACAAACTACAATGAAAAAATTTCTTTTCCTGGCATTTATAATTTCCTTGCAATCATTTGCACAGCAAAATAAATTCTCAGGAACTTGGGGAAACGAAAAATGCAAAGACTGCAAGAAAGAATTCATTTTTACGATTACGATTGCACAATCTAATTATAAGATTTTTGGAACCGCCGAAGTTACGAGCGAACACAAAGATTTGAATTCTGGAATTTTGGAAGTTTCCGGACATGTGTATCCGCATGGCGATAAAGCTCAGATAAAATTTAAAGATAAAAACGGAATTACATCAAGTGCCGTTTTATTTGTAGAAGATAACGTAATGCAGTTCACCAAAAGTGGCGGAGGCGATCTAATACCAAAAGAGATGATTTTGAAGAAATTATACGAATAAGCTCCTTCTCGGAGTTATTTCTATTTGACCTATAATTTATATTATGTAAAATAGAATATTTCGAAAACTGCCCTATGATACACTATATAGCTTTTAGTTTGAAAATTTTCATTTTGTCTGAAACTTAATTTACCATACTTCTGTTCAGTCGCATTTTAAATTTTTAAAACTCAAATATTCAAATCTCATAAATACGCTGAATAATTTTATTTTTAAAATATTTTCAAATATTGAAATTTCAGCGTATCTGATTAAAAGATTTATAGTAATTCAAGTTGTCCATAAATGCGCTGTACGGTTTTAAATTTTAAAAATTTTCAAATATCGCAAAATCATCAGTTTAGTTCTGAATGGTTTATTATGCAATAAATCAATTCGCCATTTTTGACAATCCGAATTATTCATTTTTTTAAAACATAAAAGCTTTTTCAGGTCTTATTACCATTATCTTTTAACATTTCTTTAAAATAATTAGTTTCTGCTAAAGATACTTTCATTGTAAGACTTTATTTTACTATTTTTACATTCGATACTTTAAAAATAAATTATCACATATATGAATACAGTTGCTGAGCATATTGCAGATTTTTTAAAAGAATACAAACCATTTGATAATTTAACTTTCCAGGAATTATCAGATATTGCTACGAATATTCGTGTCATTAATTTAGAAAAGCATGCGGTATTATTTCAAAATAACGATCCGCTTCATGAAAACTTTTATGTTGTAGCTTCTGGTGTCATTAATCTTACGACTATTGCCGACGCTGAAGAAACCATTTTGAATAAGTGTCATGAAGGCGATATTTTTGGTTTGCGCCCGTTTTTTGCAAAAAATAACTACATGATGACGGCTAAAGCGCGTGAAGAAAGTATAATTTATGCTATTCCGATCGCTGTATTTAGACCTTTTGTAGCCAACAATTCTGATGTTTTAAATTTCTTGCTGGAGAGTTTCGCTGTAAATTCGCGTCACACCAAAGACAGCATGAACTCGAATGGCAAGCTGATTTCTGATGCTGATTATATTGACCAGCAGACAGAAATGCAATATATTCAGTCACTTAACTATAATAATTCGCCACTAACAACTCAAGCGAGTTCTATAATTAAAGACGTTGCTATTTTAATGACAGATTCTATGTTAGACAACATTATAATCTGCGAAAAAAATCACCCTATTGGTATCGTTACCAATGCCGATTTATCATCAAAAATTGCAACCGGACGCTATCCTATTACCGAAACTATCGACAAAATTATGTCGTCTCCAGTTGTAACGGTTTTAGAAAATGTGTCTTTAGCTGAAGCTCAATTGTTGATGCTAAAACATAATGTAACTCACTTATGTGTTACCAAAGACGGCACAAGCAAATCTGTTGTAAAAGGAATTATTTCTGAGCACGATCTTATTGTAGCACAAGCTAGTAACCCTGGTGTATTAATTAAAGAGATTAAGCGTTCTCAGCTTCCAAAAGACTTAAAACAAATACGTGATCGTCTATCTGATTTGATTCAGAATTCAATTCAAAAGAATATTCCGATTTCGCACGTAAGCAATATTGCGAGTGAAATTAACTTAGCCATTATTAAGAGAGCAGTCGAATTGTCTATTTTAGATTTAGGCTCCCCTCCTGCACGTTTTGCATGGTTAAGCATTGGAAGTCAAGGACGTAAGGAGCAATTATTGCTTACTGACCAAGACAGCATTTTAATTTTTGAAGATGTTACTCCTGAAAAATACAGAGAAGTAAAAGATTATTTCTTAAGATTGGCCAAACGTACTACTTCTATCCTAGAAAAAGTAGGTTACGATTATTGTCCGAACGGACACATGGGAAGCAATATGCTTTGGTGTAAATCATTGAGTGACTGGACAAAACAATACAATAGCTGGATGAATACTCCAGGTGAAAACAGTAATGATTTGAGCAGTATTTTCTTTGATTATGAAATTGTTTTTGGTGAACCAAAAATTGAAGAAGCGATCGAAAGTGTGATTTTCAAGAATGCGGTTAACAATACTTTATTCTTTGATTTTTTAGGAAACGACGCTTTAAAGAGAAATTCTCCTTTAAGCTTCTTCAAGAAATTTATTACCGAAGAAGACGGTCCGCATAAAGATAAATTTGACATTAAGACAAGAGCTTTAATGCCATTAATTGACGGAGCACGTTTGTTGATATTAAATGCCAATATAAAAGGAATTCAGAATACTTATTTGAGATTCAAACAATTAGCAATTACAGATTCTAAAAATGCCGAAATTTATTTAAGCTGTGCAGAAGCTTTCTTAACGCTTTCGAAATTTAGAACTGTTGAAGGATTAAAAAATGACGACTCTGGCCAATATATTAATATAAGAGAAATGTCAAAATCTGACAAAGAGAAATTAAAAAATGCATTGTCCCCAATGAAAGACCTGGAGGAACTGATTAAAAGTAAATTTCAATTGACGCAATTCTCATAAAATATGCTAGACTGGCTAAAAAATATCAATAAAGACTATCCAGATTTCTGGAAAGACTATTTAACTAAATTCGAAACCAAACCTAATAAGTTTGTTGTTCTCTCGACTGAAACTTCTGGATTAAATCCGGATAAGGATGTTATATTGTCACTTGGTGCCTTTTCGGTAATGGACAACAGCATTGTTATTAAGGAAAATTTCGAAACTGTTTTATTGCAATATAAATATCTGCAGGATAACGGACTTTCTAATGAATTTATCATAGAAAGCAAAATGATGAAAATGCCAGAGCCTGATGCTTTGGAAGCTTTTGTTAACTTTATAGGTAATTCTATTTTAGTTGGGCATCATATTAATTTTGATATCGAAATGCTTAATGCCGCTTTAGAACGCCTAGATTGTGGACGTTTAAAAAACGAAGCTTTGGATGTTGATGTAATGTATAGAAAATTGACTGATATAAATGATAAACAGTTTTCACTTGATGATTTATGCGAAATTTATAAAATTCCGAAAAGCGACAGAAATTCTTCTTCTGAAGATGCTTACAGAATCGGACTTTTATTTTTGAAACTGAAATCTCGTTTGGGAATAAAATAGGAATTGGTTTTAACCATATAAGCCATATAAGGATTTTTTTAAGTTTTGTAACGTAACTTTTGAAGGAAAGAACATAGAAAAACAAAAAGCTGTCAGACTGAGCGAAGTCGAAGTCCCGCATTGCTCTTCTTATTATAAAACAAAAAAGCCTCTTAAAATTAAGAGGCATTTTTTTATTCCTGTATTGCATTAAATTCTTTCTTTCATAATCTGCTCCACAACTTCTGGATTTAATAAAGTTGAAGTATCTCCAAAGTTAGAGAAATCTCCTTCTGCTATTTTACGTAAAATTCTACGCATAATTTTTCCTGAGCGTGTTTTTGGCAAACCAGAAACAAATTGGATTTTATCTAATTTAGCGATTGGTCCAATGTGGTCCGCAATATATTGATTGATCTCTTTAGACAAGTTTTCTTTATTTCTCACTTCTCCCGTTTCTTTTAGAATTACATATCCGTAAAGTGCATTTCCTTTAATATCGTGAGGGAATCCAACAATAGCAGATTCTGCAACCGCTGGGTGCTCGTTGATTGCATCTTCAATTGGTGCAGTTCCTAAATTATGTCCAGAAACAATTACAACGTCATCTACTCTACCCGTAATTCTGTAATATCCAACTTCGTCTCTTAAAGCGCCGTCTCCTGTAAAATATTTTCCAGGGAAAGCAGAGAAATACGTTTCTTTGTAACGGTTGTGATCACCCCAAATAGTTCTAGCAATTCCAGGCCATGGGAATTTGATACATAAACTTCCAACTACTTGGTTTCCTTCAATTTCATTACGTTTTTCATCCATCAAAACAGGCTGAATTCCAGGTAATGGCAAAGTAGCGTAAGTTGGTTTTGTTGGCGTAACAAAAGCAATTGGCGAAATCATGATTCCTCCAGTTTCTGTTTGCCACCAAGTATCTACAACTGGACATCTCTTGTCTCCTACGTGGTCATTAAACCAGTGCCAAGCTTCTTCGTTAATTGGCTCTCCAACAGATCCAATAACTTTAAGTGATTTCAGAGGATATTTTTGAATGTAATCTAAACTTTCTTTTGCAAGCGAACGAATTGCAGTTGGTGCCGTGTAGAATTGTGTGATTTTATGTTTTTCGATAATATCCCAAAAACGGCTAAAATCTGGGTAAGAAGGAACTCCTTCAAATAATACAGTTGTACCTCCATTCAATAATGGTCCGTATAAAATATAAGAGTGACCTGTGATCCATCCGATATCTGCTGTACACCAGAAAATGTCATTGTCTTCGTAATTGAAAACGTTTTTAAAAGTATAGGCTGTATAAACCATGTAACCCGCAGTAGTATGAACCATTCCTTTTGGTTTTCCTGTTGATCCTGAAGTATATAGAATAAACAACGGATCTTCGGCATCCATAATTTCTGCAACACTATTATCTAATGCAGTGTCTAATAATGGCTGCAACCAAACATCACGGCCATCTTTCATTTTTACATCAGTATTCGTTCTTTTTGCCACTAATACTTTTGAAACAGAAGGACAAGTTTCTAGCGCTTCATCAACAATTCCTTTTAGATCAATTGTTTTGTTTCCTCTATAACCTCCGTCTGATGTGATTACCATTTTACACTCGCAATCGTTGATTCTCGCAGAAACTGCCGATGCAGAAAATCCAGCAAAAACAACAGAGTGAATTGCTCCAATTCTAGCACAAGCTAAAACCGAAACAGCCAATTCTGGAATCATTGGCAAATAAATACAAACTCTATCTCCTTTGCGAACACCTTGTTCGCGAAGAACGTTTGCCATTTTTGATACTCTTTCGTATAGTTCGTTATACGTTATATGTAAAGCCTCTTCATTTGGATCATTCGGTTCAAAAATAATTGCCGTTTTATCTCCTCTTTTGCTTAAATGTCTATCAATACAGTTTTTTGTAATGTTAACCTTCGCTTCTGTAAACCATTTTACTTCTGCGTCAGCCATATTAAAATCAACAACCTTGTCCCATTGTTGGTACCATGTGAAATTTTCTTCAGCTATTTTTCCCCAAAATTTTCTCGGCTCTCTTATTGATTTATTGTAATGCTTAAAATATTGTTCTAAATTTTCAATTTTGTAATAGCTCATCGTTTGTTGAATTTTTTTATAAATGTATTAAATCTGAACGTATCCGTAAAATAATTTAATTCATAAATTTTATTAAAAAAAACCTTTTATTTAATAAAGTATGATAATTATTGCATTTGTTTTAAAATTTATTTTTTAAACCCTTTTTAGAAACTGAAAAAAAGGCATAACAGATAGATATTATGCCTTTTTTAATTTAACAAATTTCAATAACAATTAATATTGTAAACCGCACTGCGAGACTTTTCTCTATTTTGAAAATAGCAGCATCTTTATTAATTAAAACAGAAATTTCAACAAGTATATTTTTATTAAAACATACCCCATTTTAGGGATTAGCTTCACTTAACTCTCTCACTGAAGTTAAGTGAATGCAATATGCATCTATATCTTTTATCTTAATAAGTGCTTACTAATTCAAAATATTACAAATCATTGATACAGTGCAAATTCCGCAGAATCCAATTCTGCGGAAATTCCCAATTTTTTATTATCCAATTTTCTTCATTGCTGTCATAGACTCTCTCAACCAAGCTCCTACTTCTTCGATAGGGTGTTGGCGGATTTCTTTGTTTACAGCAATTAATACAGTATTATCTACTCCGTTTGAAGTTGAAAACGGTTTTCCGATAATATTAGTATCTACTTTTTTCATAAATTCAGTTAACAACGGCTTACAAGCGTGATCGAATAAGTAACATCCGTACTCTGCTGTATCAGAAATTACACGGTTCATTTCGAATAATTTCTTTCTTGCAATTGTATTTGCAATTAATGGCAATTCGTGTAATGACTCGTAGTAAGCAGACTCTTCAATGATTCCAGCTTCTGTCATAGTTTCGAAAGCTAATTCAACACCAGCTTTAACCATTGCAATCATTAATACTCCGTTATCAAAATATTCTTGCTCTGAGATTGGAGCTTCTTGTGGAGCTGTTTTTTCGAAGTTAGTTTCTCCTGTTGCAGCTCTCCATTTCAATAAGTTCACATCGTCATTAGCCCAGTCAGCCATCATGGTTCTAGAGAATTCTCCAGAAATGATATCGTCTTGGTGTTTTTGGAATAATGGACGCATGATATCTTTCAATTCTTCAGCCAATTCGTAAGCTTCAATTTTTGAAGGATTATTTAGACGATCCATCATATTTGTAATACCACCGTGTTTTAAAGCCTCAGTGATAGTTTCCCATCCAAATTGGATTAATTTAGAAGCGTAAGCAGCATCGATTCCTTTTTCAACCATTTTATCGAAACATAAAATAGATCCAGTTTGCAATAATCCGCAAAGGATTGTTTGCTCACCCATTAAATCTGATTTTACTTCAGCTACGAAAGATGATCTTAAAACTCCTGCTCTGTGTCCTCCAGTTGCTACAGCGTAAGCTTTTGCTTGATCTAAACCTAATCCGTTTGGATCGTTTTCTGGGTGAACTGCAATAAGAGTTGGAACTCCAAATCCTCTTTTGTACTCTTCACGCACCTCAGAACCTGGACATTTTGGAGCACACATAATTACAGTGATGTCTTTACGAATTTGCATTCCTTCTTCTACAATGTTGAATCCGTGAGAATAAGCCAAAGTAGAATTTTGTTTCATTAATGGCATAATAGCAGTTACCACAGCTGTATGCTGTTTGTCTGGTGTAAGGTTACAAACTAAATCTGCAGTTGGAATCAATTCTTCGTAAGTTCCTACAGTGAAACCATTTTCAGTTGCATTTTTATAAGAAGCTCTTTTTTCTGCAATTGCATCTGCACGTAATGCATAAGAAATGTCTAAACCAGAATCTCTCATGTTTAAACCTTGATTCAAACCTTGTGCTCCACAACCAACAATTACAACTTTTTTTCCAGCCAAAGCTGCAATCCCGTCTGCAAATTCAGATTGCTCCATAAATTCGCAAACTCCTAATTGTTCTAATTGTAATCTAAGTGGTAATGTATTGAAATAATTTGCCATTTTTGTTTTAATATTTAATGAAATGAAATTTTAATAATTGATTATATATAACTAAGATTTTATTATTTAAAGGTTTCTAATAAGGTAGAAATCTCCATTTTTTCTTTAGAAACTGAAATTCTTCCCGAACGTACAAACTGCATAATTCCGTATGGTTTGAACTTTTGGTATAATTCTTCAATTTCCTGACGTCTTCCAGACTTTGAAATCACAAAGAAATCTCTTGAAACCGTTACAATTGTTGACTGACTTTCTTTAATAATGTTCTGAATTTGTTTTTCGTCAAACAATAAACTTGAAGCAATTTTAAACAAAGCATTTTCTAAGAAAATCGTCTCCTCGTCTGTATGATAAAATGCTTTTATAACTTCAATCTGTTTTTCAATCTGGCCTACAATATTCTGAACCCATTTTTCTGTCGTATTTACTACGATTATAAATCTCGAAACATTCTCTATTTCTGATTCTGAAACATTTAGACTTAATATATTAATGTGACGCTTTAAGAATATTCCCGATATTCTATTTAATAAACCCACGTTATTTTCTGAGTATACCGATATGGTAAATGTTTTATCTTCCATGTTGTTTTTTAGTTTATTTTGTTTCAAGTTTAAAGTTTCAAGTTTTGCTTAACTTGGAACATGAAACTTGAAACATGAAACTTTTTTCTAGCTTAATCTAATTTCAGAAACACAAGCTCCCGTTGGAATCATTGGGAAAACGTTATTCTCTTTTTCAATCATAACTTCTAAGAAATAAGAATCTTTTGAAGCCAGCATTTCTGCTACAGCCGCATCAAGATCTTCTCTTTGTGTTACTTTTTTAGATTTAATATGATATCCTTCTGCAATCGCAACAAAATTTGGGTTTGTCATTCTTGTAGACGCATATCTATTATCAAAGAATAATTCCTGCCATTGGCGTACCATTCCTAAAAACTCATTGTTTAGAATAACAATTTTTACTGGTACTTGTGTTTGGAAAATAGTTCCTAATTCTTGAATAGTCATCTGGAAACCTCCATCACCAATAATCGCAACTACTTCGCGTTCTGGCTGACCCATTTTCGCTCCAATTGCAGCTGGCAATGCAAATCCCATTGTTCCTAAACCACCAGAGGTAATATTACTTTTAGAAGAATTGAACTTCGCATATCGGCAAGCAAACATTTGGTGCTGCCCAACATCACTTACAATAATTGCATCTCCTTTTGAGTGTTTGTTGATCATTTCAATAGTTTCTCCCATCGAAATTCCTTTATCTTCACTCGGATTTAATTCGTCTTTAATTACAGTATCAAATTCTATTTTATGCAATTCTTTAAATTCATTATGCCAAGAATCGTGAGATTTTTGATCTACCAAAGGTAAAAGTGCTGCTAAAGATTCTTTCACATCTCCTAAAACAGCAATTTCTGTTTTAACGTTTTTATCGATTTCAGCAGGATCAATTTCGAAGTGAATTACTTTTGCCTGTTTTGCATAAGTGCTCAATTTACCTGTAACACGGTCGTCAAAACGCATTCCCATGGCAATTAAAACATCACATTCGTTTGTTTTTAAGTTTGGCGCATAATTTCCATGCATTCCAAGCATACCAACATTCAACGGATGATCTGTAGGAAGTGCAGAAAGCCCTAAAATAGTCCATGCTGCAGGAATTCCTGTTTTTTCAACAAACGCTTTAAACTCTGCTTCTGCTTGACCAAGAATAATTCCCTGACCAAAAACGATCAACGGTTTTTTAGCGCTGTTAATCAAAGCCGCAGCTTCAGCAACTTTGTCTTGTTTTAATTTAGGAACTGGAACGTAGCTTCTAATTCCTGTACATTTTTCGTAGCTAAAATCTAAATCATCAAACTGAGCATTTTTAGTAATATCAACCAATACTGGACCTGGGCGGCCAGAACGAGCGATATAGAAAGCTTTTGCCATAATTTCAGGAATCTGAGAAGCTTCAGTTACCTGAAAATTCCATTTGGTAACCGGAGTCGAAATTCCGATAATATCCGTTTCCTGAAAAGCGTCTGATCCTAATAAATGTCTTCCAACCTGCCCAGTAATACAAACCATAGGCGTTGAGTCGATTTGAGCATCTGCGATACCAGTTACTAAGTTAGTTGCACCTGGCCCAGAAGTAGCAATTGCCACCCCTACTTTTCCTGTAGCTCTTGCATAACCTTGAGCTGCATGCGTTGCTCCTTGTTCGTGACGTACTAAAACGTGGTGCAACTGATCTTGAAATTTATATAATTCGTCGTAAACTGGCATTATAGCTCCACCTGGATAACCATAAATCAAATCTACTCCTTCTGCTAATAAACATCTTATAACGGCTTCTGCCCCTGATATTTTCATAGTATATTGTTTTTATCAATTTCAATGGCAATGTCAAAAATCAATATCAAATTCAAATTTTAAATTGACTTTTGATATTTTATTCTTTATTGCAATTGAATTTTGTCATTGACATTGTTATTGAAATTGATTTTTGATATTGTTCTTTTTTAAATTAATTATCGGTTACACATCCTGTTGATGCACTCGAAACCGATCTTGCGTATTTAAGTAAAACCCCTCTGTCAACTTTTAAAGACGGCTTAACCCAAGCTGCTTTTCTTGCTGCAAATTCTTCGTCAGATATCTTCAGGTTGATTGTATTTTTCACAGCATCAATAGCGATTAAATCTCCATCTTTAACTAGTGCAATACCACCACCGTCATATGCTTCTGGTGTAACGTGTCCTACCACAAAACCGTGCGAACCGCCCGAGAATCTACCGTCTGTAATTAGTGCACAGCTGCTACCTAATCCAGCTCCGATAATGGCAGATGTAGGTTTTAGCATTTCAGGCATTCCCGGACCACCTTTTGGCCCGCAACCTCTAATGACGACTACATTACCTGGTTTAATTTTTCCGGCTTGCAAGCCTGGAATTACTTCAAATTCACCTTCAAAAACTACAGCAGGACCTTCAAAATATTCTCCTTCTTTTCCGCTGATTTTGGCTACAGCACCTTCAGAAGCAAGATTTCCGTATAATACTTGGATATTTCCTGTTGGTTTTAATGCTTTTTGTATTTCGTGAATTACTTCTTGTCCGTCTTGTAAATCTGGAGTTTCTGCTAAATTTTCTGCAACAGTTTTTCCCGTTACAGTTAAACAGTCTCCGTGAATCAATCCAACTTTCAATAAATATTTCATCACTGCAGGAATACCTCCAACTTCGTGAACATCTTCCATCATATATTTACCGCTTGGCTTCATGTCTGCCAACACTGGTGTTCTATCGTTAATCGCCTGGAAATCATCTAAAGTGATCGTAATTCCAACAGAATGCGCCATTGCGATTAAGTGCATAACTGCATTTGTAGAACCTCCTAAAACTGCTACAATTGTAATAGCATTTTCGAAAGCCTTACGCGTCATGATATCTCTTGGCTTAATATCTTTTTCTAATAAAACTCTAATTGCAGCTCCAGCAGCAGCACATTCGTCTCTTTTTTCCTGACTCATAGCTGGATTTGAAGAGCTGTATGGCAAACTCATTCCTAAAGCTTCAATTGCAGAAGACATTGTGTTTGCTGTATACATTCCGCCGCACGCACCTGGGCCAGGGCAAGAATTTTGAATAACACCTTTAAAATCTTCTGGAGTAATTTCATTTCTCACTTTTTTACCTAAAGCTTCAAAAGCAGAAACAATATTTAAAGACTCTCCTTTCCACTTTCCAGAGTGAATAGATCCTCCGTAAACCATCATTGCTGGGCGGTTTAATCTTCCCATTGCAATTAAGGCCCCTGGCATATTTTTATCGCATCCAGGAATTGCAATTAAACTATCGTACCATTGTGCACCCACAACTGTCTCGATAGAATCTGCAATTACATCTCTAGAAACCAGTGAGTAACGCATACCTTCAGTTCCGTTAGAAATACCGTCACTGACACCAATGGTATTAAAAATAAGTCCGACCAGATCTGCATCCCAAACACCTTTTTTAACATCTTTTGCTAAATCGTTCAAGTGCATGTTGCAAGTGTTACCATCGTAACCCATGCTCACAATACCTACTTGTGCTTTTTTCAAATCTTCTTCAGTTAAACCAATTCCGTACAACATCGCTTGCGCCGCAGGCTGTGTTTGATCTTGAGTGATGGTCTTGCTGTACTTATTTAATTCCATTTATAATTTGTTTTATTTTATTTTTATTCAAAAAAAAACCTTCCAAGTATTTGGAAGGTTTGTAATATAGTCTTTCAATTATATTTATAACATTCCCGATGCAGATGTGTGAATCACATTGACAACAACGACAGAAGTAATAATAATTGAGATTTGCATCTTTCTATTTTTTTAGTGCGACAAAAGTATGAAAACTTAAGGAACTAAAAAAATAAAATCTCAACATTTTCGATACTTCTTGTTATTATCTTCACGTTTTAACAAAAAATATTAAACAATTGTAGATTGTCCAATACTAACATTGTCATTATTAAAATATAGCAAATCATCTTTGCTGAAAATAAAGTTGGAAACAAACTCTCCTACTTCATTTGTTCCGAATTTAGAATCTGGTTTCAAATCAACTGTAACTACTTTAAATTCAATAGCTTTTCTAACAGCAGCAAAAACCACATTCGCTTCTTTAATTAATCCAAAATGCTCTAACAACATTCCAGCTGCTAAAATTGAAGCAATCGGATTAGCGATGTTTTTTCCTTTTGCTTGCGGATACGATCCGTGAATTGGTTCAAATAATGCATTTTTTTCTCCTAAAGATGCTGACGGCAACAAACCGATAGACCCCGTAATTACGCTAGCTTCATCAGATAATATATCTCCGAACAAATTCTCTGTCAAAATCACATCAAATTGTTTCGGATTTAAAATCAACTGCATCGCTGCATTATCAACAAATAAGAAATCAAGCGCTACATCTGGATAATTTTCACTCACTTTCTGAACTACTTTTCTCCATAATCTTGAAGTTTCCAAAACATTTGCTTTGTCTACTAGAGTCAGCTTTTTACGACGATTTTGCGCCGATTTAAAAGCCAAATGTGCAATTCTTGTAATTTCTTCTTCTGTATATTCACATAAATCTGATGCGTGTGTACCTTCTTCATTCAAAGTTTTAGCTCCGAAATAAGCACCGCCTGTTAATTCTCTGAAAATTGTAAAATCTGCTCCTTCAATAATTTCTCTTTTTAATGGAGAAGATTCAATTAATGCCTTATAAGGTTTAATCGGACGGATATTAGCAAACAAACCAAGCTCTTTACGAAGTTTTAACAAACCTTGCTCCGGACGAACTTTTGCATTTGGATTGTTATCATATTTAGGATCTCCAATAGCACCAAGCAAAACAGCATCTGTGTTTAAACAAAGATTTAAAGTCTGCTCCGGCAAAGGGCTTCCCGTTTTGTCGATCGCAACAGCTCCCATGAGTGCGTCTTCAAAAACAAATTCATGATTGTAAACTTCAGCAATAGCATATAATGCTTTTTTTGCTTGTAAAATAACCTCAGGTCCAATTCCATCTCCCGGCAAAACTGCAATTTTCAAATTCATAACGTCTCGTTCTTTATGTATTTAAATCCTTTATTGTTCCTCTTTTTAAAACTAACTTCTAATTAAATCTCCTTGAATTTTAGAAGCTTCAATAATTTGGTGAATATCTGAGTCTACAACCTCTTTCTTGATATCAGCAAACTTTAAGAACTCAACATATACAATATCCAATTGTACTTTTGTAAGTTCGTAACCTACTTTTTTAGCACGGTAAGCCAATGCTGCTCTTCCGCTTCTAGCAGTTAATATGATTGACGATTCATTTACACCAACATCTAGCGGATCCATGATTTCGTAAGTTGCTCTGTTTTTAATTACACCATCTTGGTGAATTCCTGAACTATGTGCAAATGCATTTGCTCCAACAATTGCTTTGTTTGGCTGCACAATCATTCCCATACTTTCAGAAACTAAACGGCTCATTGCGTTTAATTCTTTCGTATTAATGTTTGTATCTAGGTTTAAGTAAGGATGCTGTTTGAAAATCATTACCACTTCTTCGAGGGCTGTGTTTCCAGCTCTCTCACCAATACCATTAATAGTACATTCTATTTGTCTTGCTCCATTTATAGCTCCTGCGATAGAATTTGCAGTTGCCATTCCTAAATCATTATGACAGTGACATGAAAGGGTTACGTTTTCGATTCCTTTCACGTTTTCTTTTAAATATTTAATTTTTGCTCCGTATTCTTCAGGAAGACAATATCCTGTAGTATCTGGAATATTTAATACCGTAGCCCCAGATTTAATAACTTCTTCGCAAACTTTTGCTAAGAAAGCGTTGTCTGTTCTACCAGCATCTTCTGCATAAAACTCAACGTCTTCTACATACGATTTTGCGTGTGCAACAGCATATTTTGCTCTTGCGATAATGTCTTCTGGCGTGGTATTTAATTTGTGGAGTATGTGAGATTCTGACGTTCCGATTCCAGTGTGGATTCTAGGTTTTTTAGCATTTTTAAGCGCTGCAGCAGCAACGTCAATGTCATTTTTTACGGCTCTTGTCAATCCGCAGACGGTTGCATTTTCTACAATTTTGCAAATCTCAGAGACCGATAAAAAATCGCCTGGACTTGACACAGGAAAGCCTGCTTCGATAATGTCAACTCCCATTTGATCTAGTCGTTCTGCGATAACTAATTTTTGTTTAGTATCTAACTTACATCCTGGAACTTGTTCACCATCTCGCAATGTGGTGTCAAAAATTTGAACTTTCTCTCTATTCATATTCATTTATTTAATGTAATTTCACATCTTGATAACAAATATATATTGTACTAATACAGTATGAAATTCATTTTAATGAAATTATACTGTTTATAAAACGATTTATCCTATATTAACTAACTTATAATCAATAAGTTATATTATTATTTTTTACAATGGCTAACCATCAAAAAGATTTCTTATTTGTTCTAATCAAATCACTTTCGAAATCAGAAAAAAGGCAGTTTAAAATTTTTGCAAGCCGATTAGAAACGAGTTCAAACACAAAATTTATCGAGTTATTCAACATTTTAGATAAATCCGAAGTTTACGATGAAAAACTCATTCTGAAAAGCGGCATCATACAAAAAGTACAGTTATCCAACTTAAAATCATACTTATACAAACAAATTCTCGTAAGCATTAGATTAAATATTCCTAGCCAGAATATCCGCTACCAGCTTCGCGAACAAATGGATTTTGCGGTTATTCTTTATAATAAAGGATTATACAAGCAGAGTTTAAAAATCTTAGACAAAACCAAACAACAGGCTCTTGAAAATGATGAAAAATATATGGCGTATGAAATTGTAGAGTTCGAAAAATTAATCGAATCGCAATATATTACACGAAGTATTCAAGGCCGCGCTGACGAATTGGTTGTTCAGGCAAAAGAATTGAATTATAGAAATACGATTTCTAGCAAACTTTCAAATCTTTCGCTTCAGCTATACGGAATCATGCTGAAAACCGGTTATGTAAAAAGCGATGAAGAGTACAAGTATATAGACGATTATTTCAACAGACATATTGCAAAACTGGACGAAAGTAAGTTTGGCTTTCGCGAAAAATATTGGTTTTATAATGCGAGTCTTTGGAGAAGTTTCTTGGTACAAGATTTTCTAGCGAGTTATAAATTTGCTTATAAATGGGTTACGCTATTTTATGATAATCCGAACATGATTTACCTAAATCCTGTCTTTTTCTTAAAAGGAAATCACTATTTCTTAGAATCGCTTTATATGTTAAAGTATAAATCGAATTTCAAGAAATACCTGAATCGTTTGGAAGAAACTATTGCAGATCCAAAATTTCCTGTAAATGACAATATTGCATCATTATCGTTTCTATATGTTTATAACAATAAGCTAAACCTGCATATTTTAGAAGGAACTTTTGCTGAAAGCGAATATTTGATTCCAGAAATTTTAGATAAACTAAAACTCCACAGCGAGCATCTTGATGAGCATCACGAAATGTTGTTCTTCTACAAAATTGCTTCTATTTATTTTGGTAACGAAAAATATAACGAGTGCATTAATTACTTAGACAAAATCATCAACAACAAGAACTTAACGATGCGTGAGGATTTAATGTGCTTTGCGAGATTATTGTCGCTTATTGCACATTATGAGCTTGGAAAAGATTATTATTTGGAAAACCATCTTAAAAGCACGTATAAGTTTTTATTAAAAATGAATGACTTGCACGAAGTTCAAAAAGAAATCATTAAGTTTTTGAGAAACCTGAATAACTTCTACCCTGCTGATATTAAAAAGGAATTCAAAAAGATGCACACTCGTTTTGTGGAACTTGAAAAGAACACGTACGAAAAAAGAGCTTTCCTTTATCTTGATATTATTTCATGGCTGGAAAGCAAAATCGAAAACAGAAAAATTGCTGATATTATTAAGGAGAAAGCGAAATTGAACAACCGATAGTTTAAATTCCAATTTTTTAAATTGCTTCGACTGTTCGCTATCTCTCGGGTCCAAATTCCAAAACTTTGCGTTTAGTTTAACCGCAAAGGGCGCTAAGAGCCTGCGCAAAGTCCGCTAAGATTTTTTAAGTAAGTTTTATAAAAGTTCGCAAAGCTATATAGACAAAGCTTTGCGAACTTTATCTTTATAAATAGAATAGCTTAAAGAAAAAAACCTTGCGTTCTTTGCGGTTAAATTAAACGCAAAGGCTTACAAACTGTACTCAAAACAAGAAACCCGACAGGTTTTAAAAAACTATCAGGTTTAACAAATCCAGCTTTGCGATCTCAATCAGCGTAATGATAAACTAAAACTTAGAAAAAACTTAGCGTTCTCTGCGTAAAAAAAGGCCACAGATTATAAAGATTAAAAGGTTTTCAATTATAAACCTGACAGGTTTCAAAACGAAAAAAATCCCAAACTCCAACACATTTGGAATTTGGGATTTAAAAAATTGAGATTTATCGAATTTTATTCAACAATATTAGAAGTAGTTACATAAAAATCCTTATCCACTTCTACTTTTCTATCTTCGCTTGTGGTTTTAATTGACTGCCATTCAGTTGTTGGTTTCAACCAAGTCTCAACGCCATTTAATTTCACCCTTACAGGCATATCAAATTTCGATACGCAGTTAGTCCAGTGATATCCGAAAGTTCCGTTTTTAAACATATATTCAAAAACTGGAATTTGAGTTGTGGTTAAATATTGAGCAAAAACTCTGTTGAAATTAATTCCCGATTGTTCGTTGATGTATTCCTGAATCTGTTTTCCAGTAACGGTTTGATGATAAAAAGTCTTGTTCATTCCTCTTAAAATCGATTTCCATTTGGCATCGTCATTAATAACCTGACGAATCATGTGAAGCATTGTCGCTCCTTTCGGATACATATCTCCAGACCCTTCGTTGTTTACATCATAATGTCCGATAATTGGAGTATCATTTTTAATGTTTTTTCTGCAACCAATAACATACTCTGCACCAGCTTCTTTTCCGTAATAATATTCCACAAAAAGACTTTCAGAATAATTGGTAAAACTCTCGTGAACCCACATGTCGGCAATATCTTTGTACGTAATATTGTTCGCATACCATTCGTGTCCAGATTCGTGAATAATGATAAAATCAAATTTTAATCCCCAACCTGTACCGCTTAAATCACGTCCTAAATAACCATTTTTATATTGGTTTCCGTACGTTACAGAACTTTGGTGCTCCATTCCTAAATACGGAACTTCTACCAATTTATAGCTGTCTTCATAAAACGGATAAGGTCCAAACCAGCTTTCAAAAGCTTTCAGCATTTTTGGAGCATCTTTAAACTGCTCTTTTGCTAAAGCCAAATTATCTCTCAAAACATAATAATTACAGTCTAAATCGCCTTTTTCTCCTTTAAATACTTCAGAGAAATTTACATAATCTCCAATATTGATGTTTACCCCATAATTGTTGATCGGATTTGCAACATACCAATTGAAAGTCTTAGTTCCGTCTTTTTCTTTTTTAACGCTTTGCAATCTTCCGTTTGAAACGTCTGTCAAATCTCCAGGCACATTTACGCTAATCAGCATATTTTCTACTTCATCGTACATATGATCTTTACAAGGCCACCAAACGCTAGCACCCAAACCTTGACAAGAAGTAGCGATAAAATCTTTTCCGTTTTTATCTTTTTTCCAAGAAAATCCTCCGTCCCATGGCGCTCTCACAGCTTCTTTCGGTTTTCCGCTAAAGAAAACTTTGATTTCTTTAACGTCTCCAACTTTTTGTTTTTCTGTCAAAGTAATAAAGAAAGCATTTCCGTCTCTTTCAAACTTCAATTCTTTACCGTTTTGTGTTACTTTGGTAATGTTCATTGGCTCCTGCAAATCAATCTGCATACGGTTGTTTTCTGTTAAAACAGTATAACGAACTGTATTTGAACCCGAAATAGCTTTTTCTTTCGGATTAACCTTTACATCAAGATGATAATATTTTAGATCCCACCAAGCTCTTTCTTTTGTAATGCTTCCGCGTAAAGTGTCCTGATGTGTAAAAACGGTTTCTCCCTTATTAAGAAGTCCTTGAGCATTGGCACTAAAACCAATTAAAAAAGCAGTAAAAATGCTTCCGAAGTAATTTTTCATTAGTAAAACAGTATTATTTTGAAATCAATTTGAAACAAATGTAAACATTCGAATTAAGATTTTTAAAATTTTATGATTTCCTGATAAAATGAGACGCAGATCAAACGGATTCGCTATCGCGAAGACACGGAAAAAAAACAGATTTTTCTTTTTGTAATAATAAAAAAATCCACTTAAATCAGCGTTTTCGCGATAGCGAATCCGCTTTATCCGCGTCCATTTGCTCTTAATTTGTGATATTGAATTCTGTCACATAAAAGTTTTTATCCACTACTAAAGTAGATTTCTCTCCCATTACATTTTCAGCTTTCCAGTCTGTAGTTGGTTTCAGCCAAGTTTCAACACCATTTAAGCTTACTTTTACAGGAAGATCAAAATTTTCTACACAATTGATCCAATGGTAAACCAATCTCTGGTCCATAAAATAATATTCTAAAGTAGGCACCTGAGGCGTTCTTAAATACTGATCGAAAACTGGACTAAAATTAATGCCAGATTCTTTGCTTATAAAATCTTCAATCTGTTTTGTGGTAACCGTTTGATGGTAAAAAGTTTTATTCATTCCTCTAAGAATTGATTTCCATTTGGCATCATCATTTATAACCTGACGAATCGTATGAATCATATTGGCTCCTTTCGGATACATATCGCCAGAACCTTCTCTATTAACGTCGTAATGACCAATGATAGGATGTTTATTCTCAATCATTTTTCTAAGTCCTCTTGCATATTCATTCGCAGCATCTTTTCCATAATAATATTCAACAAAAAGCACTTCAGAATAAGTGGTAAAACTTTCATGAATCCACATGTCTGCAATGTCTTTGTAGGTAATATTATTGGCAAACCATTCGTGACCAGATTCGTGAATAATGATATAATCAAACTTCATTCCCCAGCCAGTTCCGCTTATATCATGTCCATTATGACCATTCTGATAATTGTTTCCGTAAGTAACGGAACTTTGGTGTTCCATTCCTAAATACGGAACTTCGACCAATTTATAGCTGTCTTCGTAAAACGGATACGGTCCAAACCAGCTTTCAAAAGCTTTAAGCATTTTTGGCGCATCTTTAAATTGTTCTTTTGCTTTTGCTAGATTATCTCTTAAAACATAATAATTACAGTCTAAATCGCCTTTTTCTCCTTTAAACTTTTCAGAAAAATTTACATAATCACCAATATTGATATTTACCCCATAATTGTTAATCGGATTGGAAACGTACCAATTAAAAGTCTTCGTCCCATCTTTCTGTTTTTTAACACTTTGCAATATTCCATTTGAAACATCGGTTAAATGTCCTGGAACATTGACGCTAATCAGCATATTTTCGACTTCATCATACATATGGTCTTTGCAAGGCCACCAAACGCTAGCTCCAAGCCCCTGACAAGATGAGGCTATAAAATCTTTTCCATTTTTATCTTTCTGCCAAGTAATTCCCCCATCCCAAGGCGGACGAACTGCTTCTTTTGGAACACCGCCAAACGAAACCACGATTTCTTTTGTTTCTCCAACTTTCTGATTTTCGGCCAACGTAATAAAGAAAGCATTTCCGTTTCTTTCAAATTTTAGTTCTTTACCGTTCTGCGTTACTTTGGTAATATTCATTGGCTCCTGCAAATCAATCTGCATGCGATTGTATTCGGTTAAAACAGTATAACGAACCGTATTTGATCCCGAAATAGTACGATCGGCTGGATTTACTTTTATATCCAAATGGTAATATTTCAGATCCCACCAAGCTCTTTCTTTTGTAATGCTTCCGCGTAAGGAATCCTGATGCGTAAAAACCGCTCCAGACTTTGCCATAAGTCCTTGAGCAATACCAGAAAAACTAATAAAAAGAGCCATTATAGCACTTCCAAAGTATTTTTTCATCATTTATAAATTAAGTTTTGAATTATGTTGTTATACTATTAGTATTCTTTTTTGATCAATGTTACAAAATTTGTATTCATATCCAACATTGTTTTTTATTTTAGCTGAATATAGACAATGAGATAATAAGTCAATTAGAGAATTAGATAATTAGTCGGTTAGTTAAATAATTAATTTTCTAATTGACTAATTATCTAATTTGCTAATTATCTAATTGACTAATTATTCTATTTTATGAAATTTAGCACGCTTTTATATCTTCTGCCATTCCTGTTTTCAATAAATACTTATTCACAGACAATTCCGATTTATAAAACTGCAGAAAAAATCAGTATTGATGGAGATTTATCCGATTGGGAAAAGCCTTTTCTGGGTCCGTTTGTAATTCACAATTCTGGACAAAATGCCACTCAAAAGACTTTTGTTTCACTTTCGTGGAATAATGAAAATCTTTATATCGCTTACAATTGCACTGATTCGAAGATTATTGGAACGCCACAAAAAAAGGATTCTGAAATTTTTTATACGGATGATTTGGCAGAAATATTTCTCGATCCCGATGGAGACGGTCGAAATTATATTGAAATTGGCGTTAATGCATTCTCAACCCACTACGATTTACTTTTAAAATGTATTTCTCCAGAATGCGGCGGGTGGAAAACCACAATGGCTTTTGATATTGCAGGTTTAGAAACCGTAAGTAAAATCAATGAGAATGGCTATACTGTAGAAATAAAAATTCCTTTTTCGAGTCTTGAAAAAATTGAAAACGGCGGTTTTTCAAAACCAAAAACAGGAACAAAATGGAAGGGAAATACTTTTAGAATTGATTACGGTAATACGACGGAATATCTTGCTTTACAGCCGTATAAAAGTTTAAAATTTGGCTTTCATCAGCCGAAAGAGTTTGCGGTTTTTGAGTTTGTGGAGTAGTTTTTTTTTTTTTGAAAATTTAACCGCAAAGAGCGCAAAGGATTACGCAAAGTTCGCAAAAGTTTATTAGATAAAGCTTTGCGAACTTTGCGTTTTTAGAAAGTTTAGTATATCAAATACCTTGTGTTCTTTGCGGTTAAATCGACATAAATCTGAAACAAAATTTACTTCTGACGTTTCTTCAAAACTTCAACAACATCATTTAACTGATACCCTTTTGCTTGAAGCAGTATTAAATAATGAAATAATAAATCAGCGCTTTCGCTAAGGAATAAATCGTCGTTATCATCTTTTGCTTCGATAACGACTTCCACAGCCTCTTCTCCTACTTTTTGAGCAATTTTATTAATTCCTTTTTCGAATAAAGATGCTACATAACTTTTCTCAGAATCGGCGTTTTCTCTTCTGGTTTTGATAGTGCTTTCTAACTGAGATATAAAACCGTAATTCGCTTCATTTGGTTCTTGCCAGCAAGTATCTGCACCTGTGTGACATGTTGGTCCAACTGGTTTCGCTTGAATCAAAAGCGTATCGCCATCGCAGTCATTTTTTATGCTTACCAAATTTAGAAAATTGCCACTCTCCTCACCTTTTGTCCAAAGTCTTTGTTTGGAACGGCTGAAGAATGTTACTTTTTGAGTTTCTATTGTTTTTTGAAGCGATTCTTCGTTCATATAACCCAACATCAGAACATTTTTAGTTTCTGAATCCTGAATGATCGCCGGAATTAATCCGTGTGCGCTTTTGATATCGATGTTCATTTTTATTTTAGATTTTTGATTTCAGATTTTAGATTTAATTTCTAAACTCAGTTTATTGGAATTTGGAATTTAAAATTTGGAATTTCTTCTAAATTCTAACTTCTATATTATTATTTCTAAGCTCCTGTTTCAAAGCTTTAATTTCAATTTCTTTAAAGTGAAAAACACTCGCAGCCAAAGCAGCATCTGCTTTTCCTTCTTTAAACGAATCTACAAAATGTTGAATGTTTCCGGCGCCTCCCGAAGCAATAATCGGAATATTTACTAATTGCGACAGTTTAGCCAAAGCTTCATTTGCAAAACCATTTTTAGTTCCGTCGTTGTCCATTGACGTGAATAAAATTTCTCCCGCACCACGTTCAGCCACTTCTACAGCCCAATCAAAAAGATTTAATTCCGTTGGCACTTTTCCGCCTACTAAATGCACAATCCATTGTCCATCAATTTGTTTGGCGTCTATTGCCACAACCACGCATTGGCTTCCAAATTTCTGAGCCAAATCATTAATCAACTGTGGATTTTTAACTGCCGATGAATTAATCGAAACTTTATCCGCCCCGTTATTCAGCAGAATATCAACATCTTCTACAGATGAAATTCCGCCGCCAACAGTAAACGGAATATTGATTTTTTCCGCAACGCTGCGCACCATATTCACCAGCGTTTTACGTCTTTCTTCAGTTGCCGAAATATCCAGAAAAACCAATTCATCCGCTCCTTCAGCCGAATAAATCTCAGCCAATTCCACAGGATCTCCAGCGTCCCGTAAATCTACGAAATTAACGCCTTTTACGGTTCTTCCGTTTTTAATATCTAAGCAGGGTATTATTCTTTTTGCTAACATTTTTCTAATGTGTCAATTAGATAATTAGTCAATTAGATAATTTTATGCGCTTGCTAAAATAATTATCTAATTTTCTAATTATCACATTATCTAATTATAAAGTTTTCCAGTTGTTTCAAGGAAATTCTTCCTTCATAAATTGCTTTTCCAATAATTGTTCCCTCACAACCTAGTTCTGCAAGTTTTGGCAATTCGTCGAAAGTTGAAATTCCTCCAGAAGCAATTAACTTTACTTCTTTCGCTTCCGCTAAAATCTTCGCATACAAATCAAAACTTGGGCCTTGAAGCATTCCGTCTTTTGCAATGTCGGTACAAATAACATACTGAATCCCTTTAGATTGATAATCCTGAATAAACGGAATCAAATCTTCATTGGATTCTTCTAACCAGCCTGAAACTGCAATTTTTTCATCTTTTGCATCTGCGCCCAAAATGATTTTTTCTGTTCCGTATTCAGAAATCCATTTTTCGAAAATAGTTCTGTTTTTTACTGCGATACTTCCGCCAGTAATCTGGTTTGCACCGCTTTCAAAAGCAATGCTCAAATCATCATCAGACTTTAATCCGCCGCCAAAATCAATTTTTAAGCTCGTTTGCGATGCAATTTGTTCTAATATCTTGTAATTGACAATTTTGCTCGATTTTGCACCGTCAAGATCTACTAAATGCAGATATTCTATTCCGTGTGCTTCAAATGATTTCGCCACTTCCAGCGGATTTTCATTGTAAATTATCTTAGTATCATAATCACCTTTGGACAAACGAACGCATTTTCCTTCAATGATATCTATGGCTGGTATTATTCTCATTTTTTGGTATTTTAGATTTTAGAGTTCAGATTTTAGATTTTCTGAAAACTTAATTTTTGATTTATTTTTCTAATTCAACTCTATTTGTAAATCATTACTGAAATAACTTTTCCAAAATTCAATGACATTTTGAATTTCTTCATTAAAATCCAAAGTAGTTTCATCTTCTAATACTATTTCTAATCGTGAAACGTCAAAATCATCACTTGAGAAATCTTCTTTACAAAAATCACCTTCATGTATACTAGTTGTTCTTATAAATGCTTTAGGTCTATCAAGATTTTTATGTTTTGAAGCATTTGCTATATCGTGCATAATTTTTAAAGAATGGCATCTTGGGTATAATGAACTTCTTAAATCTCCAATTTTATCATAACCGTGAATATTTTCAAATTCAACAAAAACCCAATCAATAATATGCCAAGCATTTGTGCATAAATTATTAGCCTTATATTCTGTCAAATTATCTTTACGAAAATCATGATATTCGAAAATCAATTCTTCAAGTTTCTTTGCTGAATTATCAATAAAAGATTTAGCCATAATTTACATTTTCAAAAAGTTCCCAAGTATTTTCTCTCCCACATCACCGCTTTTTTCTGGGTGAAATTGTGTTCCGTAAAAATTATCTTTTTGCAAAGCTGATGCGTATTCTACATCATAATTTGTTGTAGCGATTGATTCAGCACAATTTGGTGCATAAAAACTATGAACCAGATACATAAATTCATTTTCAGAAATACCTTTAAACAAATCGGTTTTTAAATCGTAAATCTGATTCCACCCCATTTGTGGCACTTTTACGTTGTTTGAAAATTTCAAAACATCAACATCAAAAATCCCTAAACCTTCCGTATTTCCTTCTTCGGTTTTGTTACACATTAACTGCATTCCGAGACAGATTCCTAAAACAGGCTGTTTCAATTGCGGAATCAAATTATCCAAACCGCTTTCGTGAAGTTTACTCATCGCCGAACTCGCCTCGCCAACTCCAGGAAAAATCACTTTATCTGCCGATTTAATTTCATCCGGATTATTACTCAAAACAGCTTTAAAACCCAATCTTTCAATAGCAAACATAATGCTCTGAATATTTCCTGCTCCGTAATTTATAATTACTATTTTCAAAATTAATTTAGATTTTAGATTTTAGATTTTAGATTTCTCTTTATTCCTAAAATCATTAATACTTAATTTAGCGTCGAACTTAACCGCAAAGTTCGTAAGGTTTTATCGCAAAGAGCGCAAGAAAAAAACTTGCGAATTTTGCGTAATTCTTAGCGTGCCTTGCGGTTAAACCTTTTACAACATTCCTTTAGTTGAAGGCAAAATCATTTTTTCTGTATCTCTTTTTACAGCTACTTTTATCGCTTTCGCGAAAGCTTTAAAAATGGCTTCAATTTTATGATGTTCGTTGATTCCTTCCGCTTTGATATTTAAATTGGCTTTTGCGCCATCTGTGAATGATTTAAAGAAGTGATAAAACATTTCTGTCGGCATTTTACCTACCATCTCGCGTTTAAATTCAGTTTCCCAAATCAGCCAATTTCTTCCCCCAAAGTCAATTGCAGCTTGCGCTAAGCAATCGTCCATTGGAAGACAGAATCCGTAACGTTCAATCCCCAATTTATTTCCTAACGCTTTCGCGAAAACTTCACCCAAAGCAATTGCTGTATCTTCGATTGTGTGGTGTTCGTCAACTTCTAAATCACCTTTTACGGTGATTTCTAAGTCCATTTGACCGTGACGCGAGATTTGGTCTAACATGTGATCAAAAAAGGCAATTCCCGTATCGATTTTGCTTTTTCCGGTTCCATCAAGATTTAAATTGATGTAAATATCAGTCTCATTTGTTTTACGAGTGATTGATGCCGAACGAGCCTCTAGTTTTAAAAACTCATAAATGGTCTTCCAATCCATTGATTGTAAAACGATTGTTTCGTTTAACTCTTCACGTTTAGAAGAAATTTCACTGCTTCCAATTCCATCTGTGTTATTCATGAAAATTGCTTTTGCACCAAGGTTTTTAGCCAACTCCACATCGGTTAAACGATCTCCTAAAACAAAAGAATTAGCCAAATCATATTCTGGATTGTTCAAATATTTGGTCAGCATTCCAGTTCTAGGCTTGCGCGTTGGCGCATTTTCTTCTGGAAAAGATCGGTCAACAAAGATTTCGTCAAACTTTACGCCTTCATTTTCAAAAGCTTTCAGAATAAAGTTTTGCGTTGGCCAAAATGTATCTTCAGGAAAACTGTCTGTTCCTAATCCGTCTTGATTGGTTACCATTGCTAATTCGTAATCTAATTCAGAAGCAATCTTAGCCAAATATTGAAATGCTTTCGGATAAAACTCTAATTTATCTAAGCTGTCTAATTGATAATTTTCAGGTTCTAAAACAATCGTTCCATCACGATCGATAAAAAGTACTTTTTTCATAATATAATCTTATTGAGCTTAATCTCTATTAAAATGTTTAATATTTAAATTCGCGCTCTATGTAATTTATTTCTATTTTGTTATCAGAATTTATATCCTGAAAATATACGCCAGTCCAATTATAATCATCATATTTTTGATAAACACTCTTGTTGTACAATCTAGGTTCTTTGTCATGATTTAAAGTGATTTTTCCATAAATTTCGGTTGGAAAGTTCTTCTCATTATACTTATATGTATATACATCATTCTGAATCCCATTCAAATAAGTTTCTTTAATAATATTCTTATTCGCATCATATTCATATGAATATGTCCAGCTTGAATTAATACTTCCGTCGTCTTCCAAATACGCTTCAGTTTTCTTTACAAGCAAATCATTTTCATAATCGTACTTTATAAATTTTTCATATTTTTCTTCACGATAAAACTTTTCTTCTATAAGATTCTTATTTAGATAGACAAATTTTGTTTTACCAACAACTTTGCCTTCATCATCATAAAAAATCGATTCAATTTTCTGATTATCTTTATTATAAATATTTTTTTTTGAATCTTTTTCTTCTGAAGGAAATTCTGAATACTCTACAAATTCATTATTTGAATCTTTAACATAAACTTTTTCATATAAAAATTCTCCTTTTATAAAACCCGTTTTTGTTTTCTTTGCTTTGTAAAACGTTTCTTTATATTCTTTCGGATTGCCTCTTATGGCACCTAAAAGCTCTTCAGTTTGTGCTGAAGCATTAATAAAAACAAAAAAGAATGCTAAATAGATTAATTTCATATGGCAGTTTTTAAATATTGTTAAAAATTATTCAAGTTTCCTTAATTCCCTAATCACAACTTCATTTTCTTCTTTTGTTCCGATTGTGAAACGAAGACAGTTTTCGCATAAAGGTTGAGTCGTTCTGTTTCGGATTACAATTCCTTTGTCAATCAACTGATCGTATCTTTTGTTAGCATCATCCACTTTTGCTAAAATAAAATTAGCTTCTGTTGGGTATACTTTTTCGACAAAACTTACTTCAAGTAATACTTTAAGCAATTCTTCTCTTTGATCAATAATTGAAGCTATTTCTTGTTTAATTTTTTCTGAATCTTTTAAACGCTCGATTGCTTTTTGCTGTGTTAATTCGTTTACGTTATAAGGCGGTTTGATTTTATTTAAAATCGAAATCACAGCTTCAGAAGCGTAACAAATTCCTAAACGAATTCCTGCCAAACCATAGGCTTTAGAAAGTGTTTGTGTTATGATCAGATTTGGATATGCATCAATTTCTGTCATCCAGCTTTCTTTTTCCGAAAAGTCAATATAAGCTTCATCAATCACAACTAAACCTTTGAAATTTTGAAGCAGCTTTACCACGCTTTCGTCAGAAAAAGAATTTCCAGTTGGATTGTTTGGCGAACATAAGAAGATGATTTTTGTGTTTTCATCAACAGCTTCTAAAATTTTTTCTACTTGTGGCTGAAAATCTGTAGAAAGCAAAACTTCTCTGTTTTCTACATTATTAATATTCGCCAAAACACTGTACATTCCGTATGTTGGTGGCAATGAAATAATGTTATCTGTTTTCGGTTCGCAGAACGCTCTGAAAAGCAAATCTAAAACTTCATCACTTCCGTTTCCTAATAAAATCTGACTCTGTTTTACTAAATTATTTTTAGCCAAAATCGCTTTTACAGACAGCTGCTGCGGGTCTGGATAACGATTTACGCCATTCTGAAACGGATTTTCATTCGCATCCAAGAAAATCATTTCGGCTGTGTCAAAATCTTCAAATTCATCACGCGCCGATGAATATGGTTTTAAAGATTTTACGTTTTCTCGCGTTATTGTATTTATATCGAAGGTACTCATTGTTTTTTTATTTTCCTGCAAGGTTTCCAAAACCTTGTAGGTATTACTATTAAACTTTTAAATCGCAAATCTATTTAGACCTACGAGGTTTTGGAAACCTCGCAGGACTGCAGACGTAATGTCACTGCGTTCTTGTGCGCCTGTAAGCCTTCAGCTTCAGCCATCAATTCGATAGCTTTTCCTATATTTTGAATTCCTTTTTCTGAAATCTTCTGAAATGTCATCGATTTCATAAAACTATCCAAATTTACGCCACTGTAATTCTTGGCATAACCATTTGTCGGTAAGGTGTGATTAGTTCCTGAAGCGTAATCTCCGGCACTTTCTGGCGTATAATTTCCAATAAAAACAGAACCCGCATTTACAATTCCGTTGCAGTAGAAATCATCATATTCAGAACAGATTATAAAGTGTTCCGGGCCATATTCATTAATTAAATCTAAGGCGATTTGGTCGTTTTCAACATAAATCAGTTTCGAATTTTCGATAGCTTTTTCTGCAATTGCCTTTCTTGGTAGCACTTCCAATTGCGATTGAACTTCTTTTTCTACTTCTGCAATCAGTTTTTTCGAAGTCGAAACTAAAATCACCTGACTGTCTGTTCCGTGTTCTGCCTGCGACAATAAATCGGACGCTACGAAAGCTGGAACCGCAGTATCGTCAGCCACAATCAATAATTCTGAAGGCCCTGCAGGCATATCGATTGCAACGCCAAATTGTGTCGCCAATTGTTTTGCCACAGTTACGAACTGATTTCCAGGCCCGAAAATTTTGTATACTTTCGGAATTGACTGTGTTCCGAAAGTCATTCCTGCAATAGCTTGAATTCCGCCAACTTTTAGAATTTTAGTTACACCGCATAAATTGGCAGCATATAAAATCGCTGGATTGATTTTTCCTTTTTTGTCTGGGGGCGAACACAATACAATTTCTTTGCAACCCGCAATTTCAGCAGGAACTGCCAACATCAAAACAGTAGAAAACAAAGGCGCAGTTCCTCCTGGAATGTATAAACCAATTTTTTGGATTGGTCTTTTTTCCTGCCAACAACTTACTCCTTCAATTGTTTCAACCGAAACTCTATCTGTTTTTTGGGCATTGTGAAATTTATAAATATTCTCTTTTGCTAATTCAATAGCTTCTTTCAATTCGCTTGGAATCAAACTAATTGCCTCGTTAATTTCTTCTTGAGAAACTTGATAATTATCTAGTGAAATTCCGTCAAAAATTGAAGTGTATTTTGCCACTGATTCATCTCCTTTTTTCTGAACTTCTCTAAAAATTTCTTTTACCGTAACCTCAATATCATCAATAGTTTGAGTTGGTCTTTTTAATATTTCTGACCAGATTTCTGGTTTTGGATTGTCTATTTTGTTCATAATATTTTTAATATTAAATTCCAATTTTTTAAGTTCCAAATTCCAATGCTTTGTCTTAAAATTTTACCGCAAAGAGCGCAAGGTTTTTTATTCTCTTTGTCTATAAAAACGCTAAGCCCGCAAAGCTGTTGTCCAAAATTGGAATTTGGAATTTTATATTTGGAATTTCTTTCTACAGTACCATTTTCTCAATTGGGCAAACTAAAATCCCTTCTGCCCCTACTTCTTTTAATTGATCAATTACATCCCAAAAAGTATCTTTGTCAATTACCGAGTGAACACTGCTCCAACCTTCTTGTGCTAACGGCAAAACCGTCAAACTTCTCAAAACCGGAAGAATTTTTCCAACTGCATCAATTTTGTCATTTGGAACGTTCATTAGAATGTATTTTGAATTTCTAGCTCTTAAAACAGCTTGAATTCTAAATTTTAAAGTATCAATGTGTTTTTGGATTTCTGGAGAAACTTTTGGAGAAACCGCTAGAACAGCTTCACTTTTTAAAATCACTTCAACTTCTTTTAAGTTGTTTTTAAATAAAGTGCTTCCGCTTGAAACAATATCTACAATTGCATCTGCAAGTCCGATATTTGGCGCAATTTCTACAGAACCAGAGATTTGATGAATATCTACAGTTAAACCGAATTGGTTGAAATATTCGTTAACGGTGTTTGGATAAGAAGTTGCAATACGAAGATTAGCTAAATCCTGAACAGAATTATATTCGAAAGTTTTAGGAACCGCTACAGAAACTTTACATTTTGAAAATCCAAGTTTTTGAACGACTTCGATGCCTTTTCCTTTTTCTACCAAAAGATTATCGCCAACGATGGCTAAATCAACCACTCCATCAATTAAATATTGCGGAATATCTGAATTTCTAAGGTATAAAACTTCAAGAGGAAAGTTTGAAGCTTCGGCTTTTAACTGATCGATTCCGTTGTTGATTGAAATACCGCAATCTTTTAAGATTTGAATGCTGTCTTCGTTTAAACGACCAGATTTTTGAATTGCAATTTTTAAAGTACTCATTTTTTTAGTTGTTTGTTGGATTAATAGTTTGAGTACAAAGAGAGCTTGAATTAAAAAACCCGTTTGATGTACTCAAACGGGTTTTAAAATATGATGATTTACACGCATATCATTAACACATCGCTTGAGAGCAATAATGTAAATGATGATGATGTAATTGAATTGAGATCATGATTCGGTTTGTTTTTTACTTCTTTGATTCGGTTGCAAATATACTAGATAAAATAATTAAAAAGCAATTTTTATTTTAACTTAACGATAGTTTATTGTTAAAAATCGTTTTAGATAGCATTTTACTTAATGATTTTAGAATTACTTTAACGAATTATCATATTCGTCAAAAACCAATAAAACCTTGGTTCCTTTTCCTATTTCGCTTTCAATTTTGAATTTAATCTGCAGCAGATTGGTCATTCTTTTTACAATAAACAATCCAAGCCCAGTTCCTTTAATTTCGGAATGATTAAGCGAATCTGATCTGAAAAACGGATTCAAAATAGACTCCAGATCTTTCTTTGCAATTCCGATTCCATGATCTGAAACGGTGCATACAATTTTATGGTTTTCTCTTGACAATGAAATTTTAACTTCATTATCTGGTTTTGAATATTTTACCGCATTTGAAATAATATTTCGAAGAATTGTTACGGTCAAATAATTATCAGAATAAATGTAAAATTCTTCTGAAGCATCCAAAATCACATTTATTCTTCCTGATTTAATCTTCTCTGCATTCAATTTTAAAACGTCTAAAATTGCCGCATTCAAATAGACATTTTCTTTAAGAATGTTCTGTTTCTGATTCTCAAAACGCGCCATCAAAAGCAGCTGATCTACAAGTGAATTTAAATGGTCTACTTCGTTAATACAATAATTTATTTTTTCTTCGTATTCCTTACTATCACGAGGTTTGCGTATAAGAACTTCAAGTGTTCCTTTAATTACTGTAAGCGGAGTTCTTAATTCATGAGAAGCATCAGAAGTAAACTGTTTTTCACGTTCAATTGCGTCTTCAATTCGGTTCAATAAATTATTAATTGTTTTAGAAAGTGTAAACAATTCGTCTCTCGTTTTTGGCAACGGAATTCTGGATTTTAAATTGTCTTTTGTAATGGCTTTCGAAGTCTCTATAATATCGTTTATGGGTTTTATACTCCTTCCCGCATAGAATCTCGCTAAGAAAAACAAAATCAAAAGAATGATCGGAAATGTAATGAGCAAGGTATCCATCAGATTATCTAAAACTTTCGACGAATCTGAAAGCGACATAGCAATGATTAAATACCCTATTTTCTTTGATTTTAAATGAAGTGGAACTTGAATCTGACGAATTTTATTGCCTAATAATTTGGTGTCAAAAAGCTGAAAATGGTCTTTATTTTCATGATAAATCAGTTTTTCATTCTTTAGATTAGGCGATTTCTCAATGATTTTTTTATTCAAATCTAAAAATTGGACAAAAACAGGATTTACATCTACAGAGTTGTGCTCTCTTTCCTCCCATTCTTCGGCATCCATAAAGATTATTTTGCCATTTTCTTCTTTAATTTCTTTAAAATGATCTTGAATTTCGGTATTTAAATTTTCGTCAATATGGTTGTAAACGGTAAGTTTTACAATGAAATAAATAGCAGAAAAGACCACTAAAACCAAAAGTCCTGTTCCTACAATATAATTTAATGCAATTCTATTTTTAAAAGATAATGATGTCATTTTGCTAATCATTGGCGATGTATCCAATGCCTCGGATGGTTTTTATATAATCTTCTTCAATTTTAAGGTTTAGTTTTTTTCTAATGGCATTCATAAAAACATCAATAACGCCCGTATCGTACTCAAAATTGATTTCCCAAACATCTCTCAAAATTTGATTTCTAGTGCAGACTTTCCCTTTATGTTCAATCAAATACGCTAACAATTCAAATTCTCGCTGGGTAAGCGAAATTTCCTCTTCCCCTTTTAAAACAATATGCCGAGACAAATCCATCGTAATGTTTCCGAGCGTCAAGGTTTCGGTCTTTTTTTTATTTCGAAAGTGAACTTTAATTCGCTCAACTAGTTCTTCGAAACTAAAAGGCTTTTTAATATAATCGTTTGCACCCGCTTTTAAACCTTCTATAGTTTCTTGAACGGTGTCTTTTGCAGTCAAAAAAATGATTGGCGTAACTTGGTCTTTTATACGGATCGCTTTGCACAGGTCAAGACCATTAATTTTTGGCAGCATCCAATCTAAAAGAATCAAGTCAAATTTTTGCTCCTGAACCAGCTCAAAACCTTTAGAGCCATCTCCTGCAGTAGTGATTTCATAGCCTTCTTCCTGTAAGCCTTGTTTTAGAAATTGGACAATTCCTATTTCATCTTCAACTATTAAAATATGCATTACTGTATCTGATTAATTTGAATTTCATTTTGCAATCCAAAGATAGATAATTTAGTCCTCTGAAATAAATCGAACACTCTAATAAACAAAGAAAACCAGCATCTTAAGCAAACTTTAAGTTAACGCTAAGCAAGGTAATAGCCGAACTTAATCTAGCATTAATCAATCGAAATTAATTTTGTAAAAAAATAAAACTGATGCATTTTTACAAAAAACTTTCGCCCTTTTACAATCTTGCTTTATTATACTTTATAGTAAGTTTTATATTAAGAATAGTACTGCTTTTTCATCCCATTACCCAAAGTTCATTTACTTTTACGGAGAGTTTAAAAATCTTTTCATTCGGCCTATTATCTGACTTTTTCGTCTTTACTATAGCTTCCGTTTTCCTGTGGCTGTATCTTATTTTTATTTCTAATTCAAAATACAATGCCCCTTACGGATATATTATTCTTGCGAGTTTTGTAGCACTTTTAATTTATACAGCATCTGGAAAAAGCATTTTTGATGAATATGGCGGTGCTTTACCCAAAATTGTTTTGATTTTTGTTTCTCTAAAAACACTTTTGTTTTCGTTTTTTCTTTTCCTGCCAAAACATAGAAACAAAATCAGATTTTGGCTCTTTGCCTTTGTGATTTTTTTATATGTTTTATTGATTCTTCAAAACGCAATAAGCGAATTTTTCTTCTGGAATGAATTTGGCGTAAAATACAATTTTATTGCTGTTAATTATCTCATTTACACTAACGAAGTCATTGGCAATATTATGCAGTCTTATCCAGTAGTTCCAATATTTTCTGCTTTGTTTCTTATTACTGGAGCAATCACTTATTTTATTATAAAGAAATCAAGAAATTATATTGACGAAATTCCCAGTTTTAATGAAAAACTAAAAATTTCAGCTCTTTATGCGGTTCTTTCTATCACTTCTTTATTAGCAATTCCGGGATTAGCGAAAACACAGAATTCTAAAAATATTTTTGTTAATGAACTGCAATCTAACGGAATTTATAAATTCTATTTGGCATTTCAGAACAACAAATTAGATTATTTTAAATTCTACAAAACAATTCCTAACGAAAAAGCATTTGCAATTTTAAAACACGAATTGCCGTCAATTTCAGGAAAAAACACCATCAGAGAAATCAAGGAAGATTCTATTGAACAACATAAAAATGTAGTTTTAATTACCATTGAAAGCTTAAGTGCCGATTTCATGAAGATGTATGGAAACAAACAAAATATTACACCATTTTTAGACAGTCTTGCTCAAAAAAGCTTGCTCTTTACCAATGTGTATGCAGCCGGAAACAGAACAGTACGTGGTCTTGAAGCCGTAACTTTATGCCTTCCTCCTACAGCTGGAGAAAGTGTTGTAAAAAGAGAAGATAACAAAAATAAATTCTCAACGGGATCTGTATTTCTTAAAAAGGGATACAATGTAAAATTCATGTATGGTGGAGATGCTTTTTTTGACAATATGCAGGATTTTTATTCTGGAAATGGTTATCAGATTATTGACAAATCGAATTTTTCTGAAAATGAAGTTACTTTCTCTAATGTATGGGGCGTTTGCGATGAAGATATGTATAATAAAGCAATCAAAGTCATGAACAGTGAAGCCAAAGAAAACAGACCTTTCTTTAATCATATTATGACGGTTAGCAATCACAGGCCTTTTACTTATCCGAACAATAAAATTGATATTCCTGGAAATATTAAATCTCGTGATGGCGGCGTAAAATATACTGATTACGCTTTGAAACAATTCTTCAAGCAGGCTGAAAAACAGTCTTGGTTTAAAAATACAGTTTTTGTAATTGTAGCCGATCATTGTGCTTCGAGCGCAGGAAAAACGGAACTTCCGTTAGATAAATACCGAATTCCTGCTTTGATTTACACTCCAGACAGAAAACCCGAAAAATACACTAAACTCATGTCTCAGATTGATATTATGCCTACTTTATTCGGACTTCTAAATTTTGATTATGAAAGCAAATTCTTTGGTCAAGATGTATTTAAAACAGACTATCAGCCACGTGCTTTTATAGCGACTTATCAGGATTTAGGTTTAATAAAAGATAATGTTTTGACGATTCTGTCTCCAAAACAACAGATCAAACAGTTCAAATTAAAACTTAATAATACAATTGGAATTTCTCCTGAGTTTCAAATTCATTACGATGAAATTCCGCTGAAAGCTGAAAATAACGACTTGGTTAATCAAACTATTTCTTATTATCAATCCGCTTCTTATGTTTTGAAAGAGAAAGAATACCAGTTTAAGGATTTGGCTGATAGGAATAAGAAATTGTACGCTAACGTTCGTAATTAACATTTTTTTTTACCGCAGAGAACGCGGAGCTTTTACGCAGAGATCGCAAAGTTTTTTTGAGTGAATTTTATAAATAAAAAAGTTCGCGAAGCTGATATGATTCTTAACGTCTATAAACCCACCAGGTTTTAAAAACCTATCGGGTTTCGATTCTGAAATCCTTTAGTTTAATCTGTGGTTAATTTTTTAACGCAGAGAACGCTAAGGAATTTTTCAAAGTTTGTGTTTGTCTTTGTGTTGAATAAGTTCGCAAAGCTGTGCTGGTTAAACCTGAAAGTTTTTTTTAAAACCTTTCAGGTTTAGTTTTTGATATTTTTGTCAGGCTGAGCGTCCCGAAGTTTCGGTAGAAGCCCACATGCCAATTGGAACGCCCTTCGACTTCGCTCAGGGTGACAAACTATAAAATCAAAAGAGTTCACAAAGCTTATAGATAAAGCTTTGCGAACTCTTTTATTTATAAAATTTACTCAAAAAAAAACTTTGCGATCTCTGCGTAAAAGCTCCGCGTACTTTGCGTTAAAAAAACAGAATCAAAAAAGCCTCAAATCCTAAAGAATCTGAGGCTTTTATAGATTTCAAAGTAACTTATAACGTTAAACCTGAAACTTGAAACAAATATTTAGTCATTCTGATTTTTCATTCCAAATAAATCTCCTTTTTGGAACATTTTTAAATCATCCTGCAAAAATTGATAATTTCTTTGAGTTACTGCTGGTGCATCTAAATCACTCAAATCTGGTTTTCCTGCATTTACCCACGCTGTATACCAAAAACTAGCCGTTGCAGAAATCGCTTTTCTCATTTGGCTTTCTACCATTCCGTTCAACTGTTCGTGCAGTTTTTTAGCATATTCATCAGAGAAAACAGCTGTATTGTATTTCGTTTTCAACACGTTCCCTTCCGCATCCATCTTAAATACTTTGTCTTGCGGAGTTGCAACTCTCAGTTTTTTATCGATATCCAATAAAGGCTGTGCTAAGCTATGAGTATCATTAATTAAATCCCAAATTGCTTTGTGAACATCTGGATAATACTGCGCCTCAGGAACATTTAATTTGTAGTTTTTAACAAATAACTCTGGCAATCTGCTTTCCCAAAGAGAATGAATTCCTTTTTGATCCGTCAATTGTCCATCGTGATTTGCAGAAGTATGCAATGGCATGTGCGCATCGCCAACATAATGACCTAAATCTGCTGCTAGAAATAAGATTTCAGCTTTATTTTTATCTTTAAAAGCTTTAGTCAATTTTGCCATCATGTCTTCCATGTACCAAGGCAAAATTCCATTAACACTTAAAAAATTAGCATCATATTTTTGTTTTGCTTCTTCTAAAGTTTTTGGATAACTGTCAGCAGGACCAAAGTTTTCCATATCGAAATAATGTCTTGGACCTTCTTCTTTATAATTTAAAGCATATTTACGGATATCTGGAACCGAAGCTTCTTGTGTAATAAAATCAATGTGATTGTAGAAAAATATCTGCAATTGTTTTGGTAAAGCCATTACAGCAGCTTTGTTAATACGTTCATGGCCAACATTTCCCCATGATAAAGTAATAAAGCCAATAATTAAAGCACCGAAAGCGATTAATTTTGGTCTCATTTGGATTTTTTTCATTTGTTTTTTTATTAGAGGGAGCAAATTTAGCTTTAATTAAAGAATACGCAAAAAATACGATCATTAAGATTCAACAATTTTAACTTTTATGATTTATGAGCCTAAAAATGAGAGAAGTTCATATTAACAATATTTTTCTTTGTAAGTTTGTTTCATTAACCAAAATCAATTTTATGCGCCAGATTACCTTAAATATTTTTCTATTAATTTCTGCTTTTTGCCTTGCACAAGAAACTGATTTAGAGCTAAAAAATGTTAGCGACACTATATTAAACCAAAAAAGAGCACTGAAAATTTCTGATCCGTTAAACGGTGAAAAAACAATGCAAAAACTGTTTCCTGGCAATTTATATCATCTTTCTGATAAAAATACTTTCATTAGCTGGAAATGTAAATCTTGCAAGCCTACACCTTTCCTTGATGTAAACGGCGTAGAAGGCGATCAAATGTTTCCTTACACTGAAGGCGTCGCTACAAGACTTTTGGCGAATATTGATTATACTGATTCAAAAGGAAACCAGTTTAAAATTTTAACTTTCAATCATTCTGTTCATGATGAAGATGGACTGCAGACAGGACGTTTTTCTGGCGGTTTATTAGGTATAGCGAAATTTGCAAAAAATGATAATGTCTGGGAAATGAGATCTTTTCAGCCTGCAGTTGCTGCATTTGGGGCATTTGCACAATGTCCAACCCCTAAATTGGTTGAAATTGGAGAAGATCAATATGCTTTATCGCTTGTTCATGCCAATGGTGGCGCAGGTGCTCCTTATAACGGATATTTTTATTTAATTGCCGGATTTGATGGAAAATATCAGCCTTTAATGGAAATTGATAATTATTCACTTACCAATAGCGCTAGTTCGGAATGGTCAAGTACTTATACAGTTATTACAGATAATGGTAAAAAGTTTTTCAGAGATTTTAAAATTGTCACAAAAGGTTCGTACAAAAAAGCAAAAGGCACGGAAGATGATTTCGAAGTTGATCTACCTGTCGAACTTGCAGAAATGGCAAAGACAAAGAAGCAGTTTAACTTTGTAATCGAGAGAAACTACTCTTTCAAAGGAAAATTCTACAAAATTATTGACAAACCAATTGTAAAATTCTCCAATGTAAAATAGTTTAACTTAAATAAAGTATTGATACTAAAGCCAAAACTGCTATAAAGATCCATAAAAAAACGCCTTGAAGCAAAGGTTTTACTCCTACCGCTTTTAAAGTGGCAAAGTTTAAAGTCGCACCAATTAAAAATAAAGTTATCGTTAAACCGATTTTTGCAATTCCTACAAGATGTGCTGTAAAAATAGTTGTTGACGGAATATAGGTATTGACCAACATGGCTATAACAAACAAGCCAATGAAATAAGGAATTTTTATTTTTGAGTTTTTGTTTTTAAAGAAAAAAGCAGTCAAAATAGAAATCGGAATAATCCATAAAGCTCTGGCTAATTTTACGGTTGTGGCCACTTGAAGCGCTTCTACACCATATTTATTTGCGGCGCCGACTACAGAACTTGTATCATGAATGGCGATTGCGCACCATAAGCCAAAATCTTTTTGAGATAAATCTAATTGATGTCCGATAAACGGAAAAACAAATAAAGCAATTGAATTCAATATGAAAATCACTCCTAAAGCAATTGAAGTTTGATTTTCGTTTGATTTGATTACAGGAGAAATAGCAGCAATGGCACTTCCTCCACAAATTGCTGTTCCGCAAGAGATTAAATGAGAAGTTTTTTTCTCTGTTTTAAGCCATTTCCCTAATAGAAATCCAAAGAGTAAAGTACTGAAAATAGAAAAAACCGTTAAAACAAACCCTTCTTTTCCCGCTGAAACTGCGCTATTCGCATTCATTCCGAATCCTAAACCGACTACTGAGAACTGCAATAAAAAAGTGATCGCTTTGTGATTGAATGCTACGAAAGGATTTCCGAACAAATTCACAATTAAAACGCCCAATAAAAGCGCAATTGGCGGAGAAATAATCGAAAATAAGCATAAAAATATCACAACAAGAAAAAGGACTTGTTGCAGTGATTGATTAATTTCAAATAATTGTGCTGATGTTTGTTCTTTTGTTTTCAAAATAAAGGTATTCATATTTACCCTGCAAAGTTCTGCTGTTTATTTCGAAATCACCAATCGTAAATTACAATTGACTATAACTTCAGGTTATAATGAGAAGCTAGATTTTGAATAAATAGTTCTGACAATGAATCTGATTTTCCTTGCAAAGTTATAATGTAAAAGTACCTTTCTATAGATAATTCTTCAACATCTAAAACAATTAATTCTTTGTTTGTCAATTCTTTACTTACAGCATGAATAGACATAAAAGCAAAACAATCAGAATTAAGCAAATACGATTTTATACTTTCTGTACTTCCTAATTGCATTTCGATTTGCAGATCGCTAAACTTTAATCCCGCTTTTTTTAAAGCAAATTCTATAACCTCAAGTGTTCCAGATCCGCGCTCTCGGGTAATGAATTTCATTGATTTTAAATCGTTTACTGAAATTTCATTTTGCTTTACTAACAGGTTTTTACTGCTGCAGACCAAAACCAATTCGTCTTTTAAAAACGGAATGTATTTTATGGATTGATTTTTAGATTGTCCTTCAACAATTCCGATTTCAATTTCTTTATTGATTAAGGCATTTTCGATTTGTTCGGTATTTCCATTCAGCAAATTGACTTTTATGTCTTTTTGTTTCTGATGAAAACTAGCCAAAACTGGAGAAATAATATACTGAGAAATGGTTGTACTTGCTCCCAAACGCAATAATCCTTGGCGTTCATTATTGAAGGAACTCATTTCAAAATCTATTTCGCGATATATATCGAAAATACTTTTAGTATACTTTAAGAGAATTTTACCCGCTGGAGTTAAAGCAATCTTAGAACCATTTCGTTCAAAAAGTTTGGTTTTATACTGTTCTTCTAATTCTTGAATATGTTTGGAAACCGCTGGCTGTGTGATGTACAATTCCGTTGCCGCTTTAGTAAAATTAAGGCGGAGCGCAACGGTGTAAAATACTTTTAGCCTGAAGTCCATATTATTTTTGTTTAAAGTTTGAAGTTTCAGGTTTCAGGTTATCCAAACTTTGTCACTTTGCCACTCTGAAACTTTGTCTCTCTATTTAAAGTAACCCATTATACTTCCTTATAAACCATTCTGCAGTCAATAAAGCAACAATCAAAATCAACAACCAAACCCAGTCAATAATTGGCGTTTTGCTCGAAATATTCTTTTCGATTGATTTGTATTCTTTGTTTTCTAAAAGCGTGTTAATCAAATGATCGGCTTGGTCTTCAAAGAAAGCTTTTCCTCCTGTTTGCTGTGCCAATTGATGTAGTTTGACAACATCTGGATTTACGAATTGTTTTTCGATATCAAAATCTAATATTTCAAAATGACTTGCGTATGAAGTATTTGAGTTTAACTCTTTTACTGTAAAGTTATATTTTCCTGCCGGAAGTCCTTCTAGATTTGCTGAGAAAGAATTGCTTCCCTTTAATAAATCGTAGTTTTTGGTTTGTTTCGTAGCTACATTAACAACGCTGATTGTTAATCTGGCTTTTTCGTCAAACTCATAATTTTTATTGAAATATTGTGCGTTGATTATAATCTCTTCTCCAGAATTGTAAAAACTTTCATGTGTTACAACCAAAGATTTTTTTGAAGCTGATGAGGCTAAGTATTGGATGATTTTATCAATGAAAACATCATATTTTTCAAAAGACTGATTGTCAACATGACTTTGCAAACGCCATTTCCAGCTGTTTTCTCCTAAAAGAAAAGCGGTTCTTTTTCCTTGATTTTCGGCGAAAGCCAATAAAGGCGCATTGGTAGAAACGTTTCTAATTTTTGAAGAAAGTAAAACAGATACATTTCCGTTGGCAGTAATATTCCCAAACGGATTTTGCAAAGGCGGGAAATTTTCAAAACCGATATTATCAATTGCAAACAAATTAAAAGCGGATTGGAATTCGCTAAGAAAATCTTCTCGCTGATTGCTCATTTTGAAAACCAGATTGTTTTGCTGCTGATTTAAAAAATTGAAGTCGGTGTTGTTTCCAGTTATAATAAAGGTGTTTGTTCCTTTTACTTTATTATTGTCAAAAATAGCTTTAAAAGCAGTTGTTGGCTGATACAAAACTAAAACTGAAACATCTTGTAAATCGTTAATTTGATTCGGTTTAACCAATATTACTTTACGCTGCGCATTAACTTCTATCGAACGTTTTAAAGCTGCAATATCTGGGTGATTTATAGCGGAAACAATTGCAATAGTTGATTTTTGATCTATGATTTCTACTGCAAAGTTTTTGATGTTATTATAGCTGTTTTTTTCTTTTGCAGAAGACTGAATGCTTGCTTTATAAATCTGTAATCCGACTTTATCTGCTGGCAGCAATAAATTTAATGAAGCTGTTTTTTTAGAAGGCGAAAAAGATAGTTTTTCTTTTGCCACAACGGTATTTCCTTGCGAAATAGTAAACTCTGCATTGGCAGTTTTGTCTCCTGCATATTGCAGAAAAACTTCAACTGGAAATTTATTTTTATGAAAAGCGTATTTGTTTACGTTTAACTGATTGATTTTTAAATCAAAAAAAGTAGTTGTATCTCCCACAACCAAAGGATAAACTTTATTGACAGGATCAAAACGATATACATAGTCGTTTCCTGTAGTTTGATTTCCGTCGGTAATAATAACCGTAGGGAAAATCAGGTTTTTATTGATGCTTTTTAGATTTTTGGCAACTTCATCTAAATTGGTCTGATTTCCTTTAAAATCAAATTGGTCTGAAGTTTTAAAATCATTGTCAAATTGATAGGTTTGAATATCAAATTTTTCTTTTAAAGCAGGATTCGAAACCAGTTTTTGGTACAATTCAACCGCTTTTTTATCTGATTTTAAGGCAACAATAGAACTCGAATTGTCAACTACAACCGCCAAAGGTGTTTTGGTAATTTCGAGCGAGTTTTTAGAAATAATCGGGTTGATCAATAGAACCAACAATCCGAAAATGGCTAAAAAACGTAAAAAAGCCAAAAGTATCATCACATTGGATTTACTTTTGGCTTTATAAAAATATTGAAAATACGACAAACCACCAGCAATTACTAAAGAAAGCAATAATAAAAGAATCGTGTTTGTAGTCATGTATATTTTAGTTTATTGTTTTGAGTTTATAGTTTTGAGTTGCTGAACAATAAACAAAAAACCATAAACAATTAACTTATTAAGTAAGCATTCCTCCGCAAACGTTAAGAACTTGCCCTGTAATGTAACCGCTCATGTCTGAAGCTAAGAAAAGACAAGCATTTGCAACGTCTTCTGGACTTCCTCCGCGTTTCAACGGAATACCTTCTCTCCATCCTTTTACTACATCTTCGCTTAATTTTGCAGTCATTTCAGTTTCGATAAAACCTGGAGCGATTGCGTTGCAACGAATGTTACGAGAACCTAATTCAAGAGCTACAGATTTTGTAAATCCGATTGCACCAGCTTTAGAAGCTGCATAATTGGTTTGACCAGCATTTCCTGAAACGCCAACAACAGAACTAATGTTGATGATTGATCCTGCTCTTTGTTTTAAGAAAGTTTTCTGAATCGCTTTTGTCATATTAAAAACCGATTTCAAGTTTACATCAATTACTTGGTCAAAATCTGCCTCAGACATACGCATTAACAAATTGTCTTTTGTAATTCCGGCATTGTTGATTAAGATGTCAACAGTTCCAAAATCTGCTAAAACAGCGTCAACAAAAGTTTGAGCTTCGTTAAAATCTGCTGCGTTAGATTGGTATCCTTTCGCTTTTACTCCTAAACTATTTAATTCTGCTTCTAAAGCTTCTGCAGATGCTGCAGATGAGCTGTATGTAAAAGCAACGTTTGCTCCATGTTTAGCAAAAACTTCTGCAATTCCTTTTCCAATTCCACGGCTTGCACCAGTAATAATTGCAACTTTTCCTTCTAGTAATTTCATATTAAGGTATTCGTTTTATTTTTTGAATTACAAATATAGATTATTTGAGCGTTTAATAAAATTTGTAATACAAAATTTGGTTTAGATTTTTCTATCCCTTAAAAAACAAAAAACAGCTCATTAAAAATGAGCTGTTTCCCCCAAAATAAAAAATAAAACTAAAAAACCTGAATGCGATTTTCGTTGCAAGATGAAATGAGCAATACAACGATTTATAGCCTTTTCACTTATTCGTCCTTTTCTTCTTCTTTATCTTCTCTAATCTTTTCCAGTACTATATATCCTATTGCAATTATGATGGACAAATAGAGATAATGTTTTAAATATCCATGGAAGTACTGATTTATAATAAGAAGACCAACTATCCAAAAGAAAATTACAATAAGCGACGGTGTTAATTTTTTTTTAATCATAATGCCTATAACTTTAGAAGTTGATTCAGAAATTATGCTGGATAAAAGCAACTCATTTCTGAGTTGCTGATTAATTGCATTAATTGATTATATATGCCGTCATTCTAAAACTACTAGAAGCACTTGTAAAAGTGTAAATTACATTGGTGTACTGAATTTTAAAGTTTTCTTTGTTGACATATAATCCTTTTGGATTTGTAAACTGATCATCAATTTCTTTTAAAAACGCCGGAGCAGCTATTCCACCTGCCCAAAAATCATGGGTGAGGATTATAGTTTTATTTACAGCATCTTCTGATGATTTTACAACATGATTAATAGCGGCTTTACCTCCATTGAAATTGTAACTAATATAAGTCTGATTTGCAGCTGTATTAAAATATAAATAGATACTTGCAATTGATTGGTTTGCTGGTAATGCAGCATTTGCTTTTGCTACTAAATATTTAAAATAATCGCTTGTTGTTGGAGCCGTAGATAAAAAGGCAGGTAAATAACCAAAGTATTTATAAGGATTTCCTTTTCCACTTAAAAACAATTTATAATCATCTGTAACTCTTGGCGGCGCATTTGTATATTTAACTGTTGCCGATACTCCATCTTTTCCTGTGGCAACAAAAGTATTTGCAGCACTATTATAAACAAAATCACTAAGTTTCTGCCCTTTCACTTCTAATGGAAGTTTTGAATAAGCTCCTAAAGGATTAAAGGAGAAGGCTAGATCATAACTTGTATTAACAGCGGGATCTAAAGAATAACCCGTTCCAAAACGCGCACTAGGATTATAACTAAAATCATAATTTTTAGTAGTTGTGCCATCATTTATTTCTAATAATCTAAATAATGGACTGTTCATGTCTCCAGTAATAGCTTTGATAATTGGAATATTGCCCGACAAATCTGCCCAATCTTTTGGCGTAGCTTTTACAAAACGAAGAAAGTGGCTATTTCTATTGGTTCTAAAAATAATGTCTCCATTTTTTTGTCCATAGTAGTAAAACTGGAAATCTCCTAAATATCCTTTTGCTAGAAGTCCTGCTGTTGGATAATTACTCGCATCAGACAAAAGATGGATTCTATTCTGAGTAGTAAAAACTAAACTCGGAGCACTTCCAACCTGCATTTCGTACTGACTTTGATATATTTTTGTGTCGATCTCACCGTCTTTACCTGTAAAGTCTGATGCCATGTCTACTTTTCCGCCTGGCAAAAATTTAAATAAATGTGTCCATCCTCCTAATTGTGTACTATCAGTATAATAAACAGCTTTCCAACCATCTGCAGACGAAAGCAACAAATCGTTTAATTCTTTTTGACGCCCGCTTAATCGATCAGTAGCATTTTGATCAAATTTTGCATCTATTTCAGGGCTTGAACATGATCCTAAAAGCAAGGCTGCAAAAGCGATCATTAAGCACTTATATATATATTTTACTTTCATAATATTGATTTTTATAAAAATTTATTGTCCTTAATTGTTTATTACAGCATCGGTATTTTTTTGAGCTTCGTCTCTTAATGCGTAAAAGTCTATATTGAAAGAATCTTTATAATATTTAACCACTAAAGCTTCTTTTGCTTTAATATTAGCTTTTGCATTAGCGTCTGTTACACTTGCTAAAATTGCATCATACTCTGCTTTTGAACTGGTTAAGATTGTTGCTGCTGTTTCTGCGAAATCTTCATATATATTTAATCTCGCATAACTAGTAATAAAACCAAGCGATCTAGAAGTCGAAATTGCTTCTACATACCAGCTAGTAGTATATCCAGATGGCGTTAATTTTGCCCAAGCTTGCTCGTCAAAAGGTTTGGTCTGGTTTAAAATGTGTACATATTCGTGCTGAATGGTGTGAATGAATTGCGTTACACTTGCTCTGCTCTTTTTGTTAAGGTTATCAACTTGAAAAAGAGATACTCTTTGGCCAGCTTCTGCAAGTCCAAGCGTTACCGTACCATTTGTATTTAAGTTTACTCCCCCAACAAGTACAAATTCTCTTGGGGCAATTTTTTTAACAAAATCTGCTCCTCCGATAGTGCTATAACTATCAATCCAGATTTTCTTTACCACTTCCATTGCTGGCTGTACTTTATCTCCTTTCGGAGGATATAAATATCTATTTTCGTCTACCAAATTCTGGTTCCATTCGTAATAAACATTGATATTGTATGGATTTAAGAAATTTGTTCCAATCCAATTGTCCAATTCTGTTTTTTCTGGTGTAGAAAAATCTAACTGGCTTTCTTTTGGTTGATCTTCATGTGCACATGACGCAAGCAATAAGGCGCCTGCAAGGACTACTATTTTATATGTTTTGAATATCTTCATAATACTTTCTAATTAAAAATTTACCTAGGATTTTTTTCAATACCATTATCTGAAGCTCTAAGCGGTATTTGTAATGCTCTTCTTTTATCGTCTTTTTCTAGAACATTATTTTTTACCACTTTTCCAAATTCAAGTGTATTATGTGTAACTACAAGATTAAATCTTTTAATATCAAACCATCTCAAGCCTTCACGGATAAAATCTCTTCTTCTTGCTTCTGCAATTGCTTTGATATACGATTTTTGAAGATCTGATAATTCATAAAATGGAGTGAACTCGTTTTCAACAACTGGGAATTTAGCTGTAATAATTGCTTCATTCAATATATCTGTTGTGGCATTGTATCCTGAAGTTCTAGTTCCTAAAAAGTATCCTAATTCTGTATTCACTTCAGCAATTCTATTTTTCATTACTAAGGCTTCAATACGATTCAAATACATTTCATCATTACTAAATAATACAGAACCAGTGTAAGGCTCACCTGTACGAGATGTCAAATTGGTGTATTTAAAATACTCATAAAGCTTCGGAACAAATACATTGACACCTCCAAAATATTGTCCATTTGGTCTAATTAAATGAGGTTTTGCCCATACGTTAGTTTGTGTTCCAAATATTTCATCAGATCTATTTCCAGGAAGTGCAAACCTGTATGCTGCAGATCTATTAGCAATTGAATTTGGATAAGCTACCAATAAATTTGTTTCTTGTTCAACTCTTGAATATTCAATTGGCATTTGAGCAAAAGCTACAGCATTAAAAGCAGTATAATTTCTGATTTTTGTCGGTTTAGAACCAAGTCCCTCAGAATATTCCAATACCTTATCCCAATCCCCTTTAATTAAGTAAAAACGACACGCAAATGCTTTAGCAGCTTCAACTGTAAAGTGATATTTTGGCTCTTTATATTCACTTGTAATGTATTTCATTCCTTCATTAATATCTTGCTCAATAAAGTCGAATACTTCTTTAACAGTGTTACGTTTATATTTTACCAATAGTTCCGTTTCTGGTTTAGTGATATAAGGAACTCCCAAATCTGTACCTGCGGTTGCTGGATTATAACGATTTGACCATAATGAAACTAGCATAAAATGATTATAAGCTCTTGCTATTAATGCTTCTCCTTTTTGCGGGTTCAAACTAGCTTGACCGCCTAATTTTTCAATAGCGTCTAAAGCCAGATTCGCCGCGGCAATTGATTCATATGATGCTATCCAGAATGCATTTTCGCTATCGGTTCCGATTTGGCTCTGCATTTCCCAGTTGTAACTCTCCTCATTAATGATACTCACAGATTGTTTTGATTCTGTATCATAGACATTATCCGACATTACTTCGGCAATCGGAAAATAGGATCTGTTCGGATAAGCAGTAACTAATAATTCTGATATTTTTTCTGGAGTATCTATCTGTGTTCTATTATCTGGCACTTCTGAAAGAAAATCATCACAACTGCTAATCGTAATCAGTAATAATAATGACAGTGCTATTTTTATATTTTTCATAATCAATTTAGTATTAGAATGAAATATTAATTGCAAAAGTATATTGTGCCGTAATTGGGAAAGCTACCCCTCCTGTGTTACGGAATTCAGGATCTTGTCCGTTTAATTTTTTATCTGAATAAATCAGCCAAGGATTAACCGCCGAACCTTTCAATGTGAAAGTTGATAATCCTAATTTTCTCTTATAATCACTTGGGAATTCCCAGCTTAAAGAGATGTTTTTTAAACGTACAAAGTCACCGCTTGCAATTCTAGCATCAGAGAAATTATAAGTATTATAAGCAATCTGTAAATCGCTTGCTCCATAATTTCTGTTCAATAATTTATCTGCAATAACCGGAACGTTGGTATAATTTTCGTCTCCTGGGCTAATCCATCTGTTTGCAAAGTCTTTTGTAAATACTGTTTGATCTGTATATTTGTTGCTATACACAGGGTTTAATCTAACTTTGTTTCCTCCAGATCCTACAACGAATACATACAATGACCAGCTTTTATAAGTAAATGTGTTAGCAAAACCAATAGATTTATTAGGCTCAACAGATCCCTCATATTTCAAATACTTGGTTACATCATTTGTATCTTGAAAATCTGCCTCTGTGATATTGTTCTCTGCTCCATCTTGTAAAATAAAAGTCGGAAGTCCTTCATTGTTCAAACCTGTAAATTGATAAGAATACAATGAGTTTCTAGGATGTCCTACAGTGTTTCCTCCATTTGTTGCAATCAAATCAAATACTGCTGGTTTATTAGCCAATTTTGTAATTTTTTGATCAAAAACAGAAAAGTTCACTGTAGTAGACCATTTAAAATCTTTTGAAACTATGTTTTGAGTAGTAAAACCAATTTCAAGACCTTTAGTTTCCATATCTGCATTGTTACCTTGTTTGATAGATTCTCCTCCAACTCCAGATGTAATTACATAATCGATCAAATCGAATGCTTTACGACGGTAAATATCTGTTGTAAACTGAACTCTATTTCTAAACATTCCAAGATCAACTCCAATATTGGTTTCATACTGTTTTTCCCATGTCAAATCTTTATTTTGCAAATCTTCTATACGAATTGCATTCTCTCTATCTCCAACTGCAAAACGGTCTGTGATGAAACTTTTAAAAATTGCCAATGAGTTTGTTGCTGGTCCAGCAGTAGCTGTTAAACCGTAAGATGCTCTAAGTGCCAATGTGTTAATAGGCTCAACATCTTTCATGAAACTTTCTTCTTTAACATTCCATTTACCACTCACCGTATATGTAGGCAACCATCTAGAAGAACCAGTATCTCCCTGTCTGTTAGATCCGTCATAACGGCCAGTAATAGAAGCTGTATAACGACGATCGTATGTATATCCAACTTTTCCAAAGAAACCAACAGTACGCTCTCTTTCTGCTCCAAACTCATAGTAAGAGTTTCCTTCATTCACCAATTTTTCAATCAATTTAGGATCAACAAAAGAAGTAAGACCTTTTTCGAATTGAATACCTGCAGCAGTAAAGTTGTCATTATTTCTATCTACAGATCTAAACTCTGTACCAAAAAATCCTTCTAATTCATGTTTTTCGTTAAAGGTATTTCTGTACGTAATACTGTTTCTAACATTGTAAGAAGTCATATCGTTAGTGAACTTTCTTAAAAATCCTCCATTTGGCAATACAGAAACTTTAGGTGCCGTTAAATCATTTGGATTTTGATATAAAAACACATTGTCTTTCTGAATTTGAGTATTTAAAGTTTCACCTACACCCGCATTATAAGCCCCTACTACATTTGAACCTTCGTAGATTTTATGCTCTCTTGAAGTATTAGCATAACGTGCTGAAGCCGTCAGGTTGTAACTTAAATTTTTATTGATTTTATAATCTAAATCAGCTTGAAAACGAATATCATTTACTTTTATATCTAAAGTATTATTTTCCAATTCGTTAAGAATATTCATTGGCGCCCAGTTATTTTGATAATATTCTAGGTTTCCGTTATCATCATAAGGTCTTAACGTTCTGCTTGTACTCAATACATAATTAAACGGGTTGATGTCAAAATCTCTGGTTACTTTACCAAACACAAGATCATTTTTACTATCGTAAGCACCAGGGGCATCTTGATCACGCATCGATCCTAAAGTTGATAAAGTGATATTTAATTTATCATTAATATAGAACGTTCCTTTAATGTTTGCTGATAACTGTTTCACATTATCTGCTACAGTCCATCCTGGATCTGTATAATATCCTAGAGAAGCATAAAAAGTGTTATTTTTTCCTCCTCCAGAAAAGCTTAAAGAGTGATTTTGAGTAATGGATGGTCGAAACAAAACTTTAAACCAATCGGTGTTAGCCAATTCATATTTTTGCAAAAATTGATTGATGTAAGGCTGTTCATTTCTAATTCCAAACTGGCCATTAGAAGTATCATACAAATTAATCTGTTTTGCCAAAATACCATATACACCACTAAATCTAGCTGTTAATGAAGAACTTTGATCCAAATAACCTTTGGTTCTCATTTCTTGAAAAACACTCATAGATTCTTGTGAATTCAAAATATCAAACTGCGTATAACTTGGTACGGTTCTAACTGTATTTTCTACCGAATAGTTTATTTTTAAAGGAGAATCTCTTCGTCCTTGTTTTGTTGTAACAACTACAACTCCATTTAACGATCTTGAACCATAGATTGAAGTAGCCGATGCATCTTTAAGAATTTCAATACTTTGAATATCATTTGCATTTAAACCTGCAACTGCAGAACTCAATAATGTTGCCGAGTTTCCAGAAGCTAAATCTGCAAATGTAACATTGATAATATCTTCTTGAACAACACCATCAATAACCCATAATGGCTTGGTATCGCCAAAGATAGAAGAAGAACCACGAACGGTAATTTTTGGAGTAGCACCAAAAGATCCTGTAACGTTTTGTACAGTAACTCCCGCCGCCTTTCCTTCAATCATTCTACTCACATCTACAACACCATCAACTTTTAATTCTGCACCAGAAATTTTACTGATAGCTCCAGTAAATGTTCTTTTTGAAGTTTTTTCGTAACCCGTTGTAACTACAACTTCTTTAAGGTTTTGTCCCGCTTCTGTTAAAACTACAGTCGGCGTAGGATTGTCAATTCCAATCTCTTTAGTTTCCATACCAACATAAGAAATAACCAAACGGTTTACGTTAGCAGGCATTTCGATAGAAAAGTTTCCATCAAAATCTGTCAATACAGCAGTTTTCGTTCCTTTTGCCATGACCGTAGCACCAGGAAGAGGCGCTCCAGATTGATCTGTAACTTTCCCTTTGATAATTGGGCCGAAAGTCAAAATTTCGAACAACGAATCATGATTATTAGCACTAGAAAAAGAAACTGCACTTTTTTGGAGCACAATTTGATTGCTTACTTCAGAGAAAGTAATATTAAAAGGAACCAATATTCTGCTCAAAATACTTGACAGAGTTTCTTGGGTTGCTTCTATACTAACCTTCTCTCCTAGTTGCGGAAGTCTTGAGTTATAAGAAAATTTTACATGAGCAGACTTTTCAATTTTTGATAAAGCATTGTCTAAAGTTAGGTTTTCGACTGTGATAGTTACTTTAGTATCTAATTTTTTCTGCCCATTTACATTATTTGCGAGAGTAACGCTTGAAAATACAAGCGCTAACACAAACTGAAACAGCGTTATTTTCATGATTTGGTGAAGTAATCGTTGCTTGACAACAGGTTTTTTCATAATTTTGGTTTGTTTTGATTAATACTATTCGAGTGTATTTTAAGAAACATCATAAATTACACTTTACAGAGCGTAATTTATTCAGATTTAAGTGTCGATAATGTTACAGCATTCTCGGCACTTTTTTTATGTATTCATTTTTCACATAGGCAGTTACAAATTATTTTTAGTTTTATTAATTAGTTAATTTTGGTTTCTATTTTAATCGAATTTCGAACTCTAGTTACAGCCAGAAGTCGTAATTACGATTTGATTTCCATTCATTTCATAATTGGTATCGTTACCAATACTTTTACAAATTATTTTTAGCTTTTCCGCCAAAGGCTGATCGCTTAAAGAAGTGGTTAATCGGCAATCTTTCAGTTTATCGTGCGGAAAATCGATGTCTACTAAATACGCCTGCTCAATAGTTTCAAGAATTTGTTCTACCGGAATATCAGTAAACTCAAAGCTTAACTGTTCAATATTTCTAACACTATTTACTAAAATCGGATCTTCAGTAATGTTGGTTATTTTATTAAACACTAATTCTTTACGAGCAAAACGCAATGCCTGATTCGGTAATAAAACAATCTCTCTGTTTTCCGAAGTGCGAACTAAGTCATTGGATTTTACCTTAACTTTACCGGTGCGAACTAAAACTTCAACGTTTTGCTGGTCTGGATAAGCTTTAATTCTAAAGCTTGTACCAACAACTCGAGTTACAATTTCGTTAGCGTAAACAAAAAAAGGCTTTTTAGGATTTTTACTAATTTCAAAGAAACCTTCGCCGGATAAATACACCTTTCTTTCGTTTCCGGTAAAGATTTTAGGGTAACTTAATTTACTATTGGGCTGTAATAAAACCGAACTTCCATCAGATAAAGTAATGATCTGTGATTTTTCAGAATTGTTGGTCTGTTCAACCAAACCTTCATCATTATCATGAACGAGTTCGTTGTAAGTAACAACATTGTCAGTTGTTATAATGTTATTTTTAAAAAACCAGATAGAGAAAATCCCAACGAGAATAGCCGCTGCCACCCCGCTGATCCAGTATCTCTGCAATTTTAGTTTTTTGATTTTTGAAGCTTTTAGAGAAAGCTCTTCTTTTTGTTCAATTCTGCGCCAAGTTTCCTGTAAGGCTTCATGAACTTCATTTGAAGATAAATTAGATTCTGGAACTCGCATCGCCAGCAGCACAAGCCTTGCATCTTCTACAAGTTTGGCTCTTTGACGATTTTCCAAAGTCCATTCTTCCCAGCCTTGTTCATCAATCTTAGATAAAATCCATAATCGAAAATATTCATCGGCTAAAAAGTCTTCTATTTCAGTATAATTGTTACGTTTTTGCATCACACTATTAGGGTTACAAAAACATAGAGGACAGTTTTTTTATTATATACTCACCTATTTAAGATTTTTTTTTGATATTTTCTTAAATTTTTAAAAAAGCCCTGAAGATATAAGGACTAGAAGCGGAATACTGCCTTTCCATTCTTTACGAAGACTTAACAGACCTCGATGCAAAAGATTACTCGCAGACTGATAATTTACGTCTAATAAATCGGCTATTTGATCTACGCTCAATCCTTGGTGATAGCGCAAATACAAAGCTTCTTTCTGACGGCCTGGCAAATCGTTTAGTAATTTATTCAAAAGCAAGACACGTTCTGCCGTTACTTCGTCTTCAACCAAATCATTTTCTATAGAAAAGTCAAAAAGAAATTCTAAAGCATCGGTAGTTGTTGTTTTTCTAAACACGTGATCTCTTTCATGCAGACGCGCAATTCTCTTTCTAACGCTAGAAAGCAAATAAGCCTTAACAATAACATTATCTTGCAGAGAGCCGCGATAAAGCCAGATATCTTCAAAAACATCTTGAATACAATCCTGCACTTTTTCAGCATATGGGCAAAGCGAATTACCGTAACTGATTAAGTCTCTATAGTATTTTTCAAAAAGCAGAGAGAATGATTTCTCATCACCATTCTTCAGATTATTCCACAAAATGAAATCGTCTAAAATCTTGTTCTTTAAAATTTGGCTCATAGAAAAAGTTTTGGGGGCGTAAGAATCAAAATTATTTAAGAGACTTCTTAAAATAACTTGATTATTTCAGCAATTAAATCACATTTCAATTTTTTGATCTTTTTATAATTAAATCGAATGAATGGAAATACTTAATTTAACAAAAAATAAACAAGTGTTTTACATTCCGTTTAATTTAGTTCAAGCAAAAAGATTCAAATTTTTAACATTATTTTTTGTTTTTGTGTGATAAATATAGAAAAGCAAATAATCAAAACCCAATTAATTACAAAAAATCGTAACTTTTTCTAAATTTATCAGTATTTGCCCTTCATTTTTTGATTAAACTTAAATTTACTATAATTTAAATTTTAATTAACTAAAGAGACTTTTTCATTTTTAATGGAAAAAATTAAGCACAAAAAAAGCCTTATCGAAATAAGGCTACATAAAGAGACTAAAAATATTTTTTCTTAAATCTTAATAAATTTCATTGCAGAACTTCCTTTGTCAGTTTTAACTTGAAGAATGTAATTTCCCGATTGAAATCTTGAAATATCAATTTTAGCAACATTCTGAGCATTTGGAATTGTTAAAACTAATTGCCCCAAAAGATTATAAACAGCCATAGACTTTATTTCTATTGTATTTTTTGAAGTTATATTCAAGAAATTCTGGGACGGATTTGGATAAGCATAAAAATAAGATGAAAACTCAAAATCTTGCGTTCCTAAAGTCTTAAATGTTGAGGTTTCTTTATTGGTTAAAATTGGAAAGTTATAATCGAAATAAATATTGGCTTCATTTGCAAAAGAATCTCCAATGCTTAAAGTCGGTAAGGTTTTAATTTTGAAAGCAATATAACCGTCATTATTAGCATCATCAAAAGGAAGATCTATTTTTTCGAAGATAAATTCCACTTTGTTTCCATCAGAAATTTTAGTTGTACACGAATGGCTTGCACTAGTAGGAACCAATGTAGAAATGTCAAATTTTGACAAATCGATCATATCTTTAACAACGACATTTTCAGCTTTATAAGTTCCGGTATTTTCAAAACGAATTAGATAATGGACATATTCTCCAATAAGTTCAGGCTTAATAACATTTCCTTCTAGACATGTTTTGTCATTTGGGTCATAAGAACCTACAACAGTTTGATTAAGTTCAAAAATATTATCCAAAGGTTTTTCATCTGTTTCAGAAGAACTTACTGCTAAACTGTATTTTAAAACATCTCCATTGTTTACAGCTGGAGTTTCAGTTGGAGAATTTACATTTAAAACTAAATCAATTTCTCTGCTTTCAAATGGTTTTAGATCTGAAAAATCCCAAACTAATTTACCAGAAGTTTGGCTAGAAATTGCAGAATTCGAAGAAACAAAATCTAAAATTGAATCGTCAAAATTAAGTACAACAGCACCAAACTGAACCGTATTTCCTTTATTTTTTGAAATAATTTTATAAGTAGCGTCAAAACCGGGTCTTGCAACTTCAACTGGAATCATATTAACTTCCAGATCATTATTAGCATTATTAGGCGTAAAACAAAAATCTTGAATTAAAGTATTTGAAAAGCTAGTAAATTCAAAATCAATACTATTTGGATAAACTGAAAAATAATCTGAATTTTCTAAAATTGGTGAAATTGTATATCTACCTGCATTAACTGAGATTGAATAATTTCCTTTTTCATCAGTGAATATAATTCCATCTTTGGTTCCGTCAGAAATCTTTAATCTAATTTGAGAAGCTGGCAAATCGTTACTATCACATCCATTTTTATTAAAATCGATTGTAGCATTACCTGTAATTAAAAAACTTTCACCGCCTGGAACAAACGAACAGTATGAATTTACATTACAATTTTTATAATTATTTTGTCTTACCAAATTTTGAATTTGAACAATCTGATTATCATCGCAACAGATATATTTCAAATTAAGATTCCCTGAAATATTTAATACAGATTCTGTACTACCATTTTTCAAAAAAGCTGATTCTAAAAATCGATTATTATTGATATTTAAATTCATCAATTTTGGTAACGAACCAAAATCTACAGACACAAATTGATTATTGTAACAATCAATTCCCTGCAAATTTTTTATCTCTCCAAAATTGATCGATGTTAGATTATTCTGATGACATCGTAAGGTTCTTAATTTAAACAAATTACTAACATCTAAACTTGTTAATTTATTCTCACCGCATTCTAAAACTTCAAGATTAGACATTTCATTTAGATTGATTGTTTCTAAATTTAAACCGTTGCAAAATAAATACTTTAACTTTTTTAATGCTGAAATATCTATTTTAACGTTACCGCTAAAACTAAAATTCAAAGTTAAAAGATTAGTTAATTTTGATGAATCAACAATTAAATTCTCAAAACTATTATTATTAATTGTTAACGTTTCAAGTATTCTAGTTGATCCTGTTAAATCTAAAGAAGTTAGTTTATTTGCTCCAATTTCTAATCTTTTTAAATAGCTTAAATTCTTTAAATTAATCGTTGATAATTGATTCTGATTTGCTACTATTTCTTCGATGTAAAGCGAATTAGTAAAATCGAGGAAGGTCAAATTATTAAAATAACAGTATAATCTTTGCAGTTTAGTTAAATGACTTATTTCTAGAGCAGAAATAGAGTTATTAGAACAATATAGGCCTTCCAAATTGGACAAACGGCTTACATCTAATACAGAAATTTTATTATTTGAACATTCTAAACCTGCAAGATTTAAATAATTATTCAAATCTAATGTTTCAATTTTATTGTTACTGCAAAATAAATTTCTAAGTTTTGCAGAATGCTTTACATCAATTAAAGAAAGCTCATTCTCTGAACAAAAAATATCAACGATAGATTCTAAATCATTAAAATTTAATTCCGTTAACTTATTTTTATTACAGTTTAAAAATTCGAGTTTCGTTAAGCCAGAAAGATTTAACGCAGTTACTTGACTATTATAGCAATTTAAATTCTTAAGATTTTTTAAATCACTTACATCAAGAGTAGAAATCTGATTACCTCCACATGAAATCGTTTGCAAATTTTGAAAGTTTTTAATTCCTTCTAGGGAAGTAATATTTGAATTTTCAACATTAAGCCAAAAAACTCTCATGACTTCCGACTGTTCAATAACACCATCGTCGTTAGAATCTATCTTAATGTTCGTCTGATTTTCATCTTTAGCTATCGCATTGAATGTATCAGATTGCAATAATTTTTCTTTGAATTTGGAATCTGAAAAATTTAAAACTTGTGCATTTAAAGAAAGCACACTAAATAAAATAAAAAAAAGCAGGTAATTTTTGATCATAAATTTGTTTTTGGTCGTTAAAAATATAAAACCAAAAATTAAAAACCTAGCAAAATAAAAAAGGCCTCACTAATTAATTTAGCGAGGCCTTTTTAAATATTTTTAAGTTTGAAAGCAACTTAAAAAGCAACATTCCATCTTGGTAATTTACCATTTTCATCTAAGAAATTCTGCAAAACCTGTCCTTCAACAGCAGTTGGAATTGCTTTTGCATCTGTATTGAAAGTCTCGTACCAAACTACTTCAAGCTCAGAAATGTTTTCTAATTTCATTTGAGCAGGCCAAGAATATTTTCTTCCTGTTTTAGCAAATTGGTGTCCGTTTACGATTTTGTCGTATAATCCGCCATTTTTGCTTTTTAAAGTTCCGTCGTTCTGAACAGTTCCTGTAGAACCAACCATAATTAGTTCTTTTGCATCACCTTCAACAGCGTAAACAACAAAAATTCCTGCGCTTCCTTCTGGAGCGTTACAAGCTTCTTCTAAACTATCGTTTACAGTAAAAGTAAAACTATTTGTTGATTTAAATTTTTCTAATTCTTTGTACATATTTCTTTTTTAAGCTTCTATCCCGATAGCTATCGGGACTGAGGTAATAGAAGCTAAGTTTTTAGTTTTTGTACCTCAGTATTTTTAAATGGAAAAAAGTCTCAACAAAATATTGAGACTTTTCTGGAATTTGTTATTTTGAATATTTGGAGATTATCCTAATACTTCTTTTACTTTTTTACCAATTTCAGCTGGCGAATCAACAACGTGAATTCCGTTGTCTCTCATGATTTGTTTTTTAGCGGCAGCAGTATCATCAGAACCACCAACGATTGCACCTGCGTGCCCCATTGTTCTACCAGCAGGAGCAGTTTCTCCAGCGATAAAACCAATAACTGGTTTACGGTTACCGTCAGCTTTTACCCATCTTGCAGCATCAGCTTCAAGTTGTCCACCGATTTCACCAATCATGATGATAGCTTCAGTTTCTGGATCGTTCATTAATAATTCAACAGCTTCTTTAGTTGTAGTTCCAATAATTGGATCTCCACCAATACCAATAGCTGTAGTGATTCCTAAACCTTGTTTTACAACTTGGTCAGCAGCTTCATAAGTTAAAGTTCCAGATTTAGAAACGATACCAACTGTTCCTTTTTTGAAAACGAAACCTGGCATAATACCAACTTTAGCTTCACCTGGAGTAATTACACCTGGACAGTTTGGACCAATTAATCTTGAATTTCTTTCTTTAACATAATTATTTGCTTTAATCATATCTGCTACAGGAATTCCTTCTGTAATAGCAATAATTACTTTAATTCCAGCATCAGCAGCTTCCATAATTGCATCAGCAGCAAAAGCTGGCGGAACAAAAATGATAGAAGTATCAGCACCAGCTTGATCAACAGCATCTTTTACTGTATTAAAAACTGGACGATCTAAATGGCTAGTACCACCTTTTCCTGGAGTTACACCTCCAACAACATTAGTACCGTACTCAATCATTTGAGAAGCGTGGAAAGTTCCTTCGCTCCCTGTAAATCCCTGAACAATTATTTTGGAATCTTTATTAACTAAAACACTCATGATATATATTTTATGTAGTTTTTAAATTTGTGTTGCAAAAATAAGGTTTTGTAATGTATTTTGCCTCTTTTATTGTCAAAAAAATATTAAGAAAATTGACTCATTTGATAACCTTTATAAAGTTTATCATCTTTTATCTGCCAGATTGTTGCAAAATGCGCCAAAAGCATTTCCTCTCGCGGATTCTCAATTGTTTTCACGAAATGAGAATAACGCACTGATACTAAATCATCTTCAGAAATAATATGGCTTATTCTCACTTTAGATCGCACATAAGCACGACTCAGATCGTTAGCCATTTCTATTATAGCATTATAGTCCATCTTAATAAAACCTTTACTGCTATTCCACTCCAATGTAACGTCAGGATGCAGATATGTTTTTAAAATTTCGCTATCAATTAGGGCATCTGACTTATAAAATTTCTGAACAAATTCTTTAATAGACATATTACTTCAATTTACTTAAAATTTCAGGAATCTTCTTGATATTGGCTAATTGTTTCAATTTTTCTCTTGACTCTTCAATTGGAGTACCAAAATAGGATTTTCCGCCTTCAACCGACTTAGTTACACCTGTCTGCCCCATTACAACGGCTTTTGCCCCAATTGTAATACCGCTTGTGGTTCCTACTTGTCCCCACAAAGTTACTTCGTCCTCAATAATTACACAGCCCGCAATACCAGTTTGCGAAGCAATCAGACATTTTTTGCCAATTACGGTATCATGTCCAACATGCACTTGATTATCTAGTTTAGTACCTGCACCAATTGTGGTATCTCCAGTAACGCCTTTATCGATAGTACACAAAGCACCGATACCAACATTATCTTCAATAACAACTCTTCCGCCAGAAATTAACTGATCGAAACCTTCAGGACGTTTTTTATAATAAAAAGCATCGGCTCCTAAAATGGTTCCAGCATGTATAATAACATTATCGCCAATTACAGTATGGTCGTAAATAGAAACATTAGAATGTATCAGGCAGTTTTTACCAATTTTCACATGGTTTCCAACAAAAGTATTAGGCTGTATAACTGTTCCCTCTCCTATTTGTGCAGTAGAAGCAATGGCAACATTAGCAAACTGAAACGGCTTAAAATGCTTGGTAAGAATATTAAAATCTCTAAATGGATCATCAGAAATTAAAAGCGCTTTACCTTCTGGACATTCTACTTCTTTGTTTATCAAAACAATAGTTGCAGCCGACTGCAAAGCTTTATCATAATATTTTGGATGGTCAACAAAAACAATATCTCCAGGCTCTACAACGTGTATTTCGTTCATGCCTAAAACTTGAAAGTCTTTGTCGCCAATAAATTTGCAATTAAGCAAATTGGCAATTTCTTGTAAAGAATGACTCTTTGGAAATTTCATATAGTATAATTAGAAAACTTGTAAATTAGAAAATGAGTCAATTAGAAAATTTATATCCAAAATTATGTTGATCTAAAAATTATCTAATGGGCTCATTGTCCTATTATCTCAATTAGAAAATGAGTCAATTAGAATGTGAATATACAAAATTATGTCGACTCACAAATTTTCTAATTGACTCATTGTCAAATTATCTTAATTAAAATAACTATTCTTTAACACGCTCCATGTAAGAACCTGAAGCTGTATCGATTTTAATTTTATCACCTTCATTGATGAACAACGGAACGTTAATTGTCGCTCCTGTTTCAACTGTAGCAGATTTTGTTGCGTTTGTAGCAGTATTTCCTTTTACTCCTGGCTCTGCATAAGTAACTTCAAGAATTACAGATGTTGGCATATCTACTGATAAAGGCAAATCTGTTTCTGTATTGATTTGTACCATCACATTTGTTCCTTCTTTTAACAAATCTGGAGCATCCAAAATGTTTTTGTTTAAAGAAATTTGTTCAAACGTTTCAGCATTCATAAAGTGGAATTCATCACCTTCTGGATATAAGTATTGGAAAGTATGTGTCTCAACACGAATAACATCAATTTTATGACCAGCTGAAAAAGTATTGTCTAATACTTTTCCTGAAGTTAAACTTTTTAGTTTTGTTCTTACGAAAGCTGGACCTTTTCCAGGCTTTACGTGAAGAAATTCAATAATTTTATAGATATCGTGATTAAATTTAATACACAATCCGTTTCTAATATCTGATGTAGACGCCATTTGTTTTTTATTTTAGATTTTTGAATGTAGATTTTAGATCCAAAACTTAGAATCAATCTTCATTTTTTTTATTTTTTCAACTGTAGTTTAGAACTCTAAAATCAGAAATCTAAACTCTTAAATTTAATAATTTCCTGAATAACCTTTCATGATTCCTCGAGAAGAGTTTCTAATGAAATCTAAAATTTCATCTCTTTCAGGAGTCGCTTCCATTTCAGCTTCAATAATACTTAAAGCCTGAGTTGTATTGTAATTCTTTTGGTATAAAATTCTATATATTTCCTGAATTTCTCTAATCTTTTCAGTAGTAAATCCTCTTCTTCTTAAACCAACAGAGTTAATTCCAACATAAGACAAAGGCTCTTTTGCCGCTTTTGTAAATGGCGGAACATCTTTTCTTACCAAAGATCCTCCAGAAATCATAGCGTGATCTCCAATATGAATAAATTGGTGAATAGCAGCTAAACCACCAATAACAGCATGATTTCCAACTACTACGTGGCCTGCTAAAGCAACACCATTTACGATAATAGCGTTATTTCCGATCTCGCAGTCGTGTGCGATGTGAGCATAAGCCATTACTAAACAGTTGTTTCCTATTATAGTTTGGCCAGAAGCAATTGTTCCTCTATTGATAGTAACACATTCTCTAATTGTACAATTATCACCGATAATAGCAAGAGAATCTTCACCTCCGAATTTTAAATCTTGTGGCACCGCAGAAATTACAGCTCCTGGAAAAATGTTGCAATTTTTTCCAATTCTAGCCCCTTCCATGATGGTCACGTTTGAACCAATCCAAGTACCATCACCAATAACAACATTATTGTGAATTGTTGTAAATGGCTCTATTACAACGTTTTTAGCGATTTTCGCGCCTGGATGAACATATGCTAATGGTTGATTCATCTGTATGTTTTATATTTTTAATTAAAATATTCTGATTTGAAGCAACAAACCTAAACAATAAATTTGATAATTTATTATTGTTTTCTTGCTATTTGTGCCATTAATTCAGCCTCAGTTACCAATTTACCATTTGCATAAGCGTTTGCTTGCATATGACAAATTCCTCTTCTGATAGGAGAAATTAACTCACATTTAAAAATTAAAGTATCACCTGGCAATACTTTGTGTTTAAATTTAACATTATCAATTTTCATGAAATATGTCAAATAATTTTCAGGATCTGGAACTGTGCTTAACACTAAAATTCCGCCTGTTTGTGCCATTGCTTCAACAATTAATACACCTGGCATAACTGGAGCTTCTGGGAAGTGACCAACGAAGAAATTCTCGTTCATCGTAACGTTTTTCAAACCTACTACGTGACGATCAGACATTTCGATAATTCTGTCGATTAACAAGAATGGCGGTCTATGAGGAAGCATTGCCATAATTTTATGAATATCCATCAGTGGCTCCTGATTTAAGTCATAAGTTGGCACATGGTTTCTCTGCTCTATTTTGATAATTTTAGCCAATTTCTTTGCAAACTGAGTATTTACAAAGTGCCCTGGCTTGTTTGCGATAATTTTTCCTTGGATACGAACTCCAATTAAAGATAAATCTCCAATTACGTCAAGCAATTTATGTCTTGCCGCTTCATTTGGATAATGCAATGTCAGATTATCTAAAACGCCGTTTGGTTTTACAGAAATCTCCTCTTTACCAAAAGCTTTCTTTAAATTTTCCATTGTAGATTCAGAGATTTCTTTATCTACATAAACGATTGCATTGTTTAAATCTCCACCTTTAATAAGTCCGTGCTCTAACAAAGATTCTAATTCATGAAGGAAACTAAAAGTTCTAGAGCTTGCAATTTCAGATTTAAAATCGGCTAGACTTTTAAGAGTGGCATTTTGAGTACCTAAAACTTTTGTACCAAAATCTACCATAGTAGTAACCTGATATTCGTCGCTAGGCATTACAAGAATTTCGCTTCCCGTAGCTTCGTCAGTAAAAGAAATAACTTCTTTTACAACATAAACGTTACGGCTTGCGTCTTGTTCTTCAATTCCTGCTTTCTCAATTGCTTCAACAAAATATTTTGATGAACCATCCATAATTGGAAGTTCAGAGGCATTCAATTCAATAATGACATTATCCAAATCACATCCAACAACTGCTGCCAAAACGTGTTCAGGAGTTTGAATTTTCACTCCAAGTTTCTCAAGATTTGTTCCTCTTTGAGTATTAACAACATAATTAGCATCAGCTTCAATAACTGGTTGACCTTGCAAATCTACTCTTACAAAAGTGAAACCATTATTAACAGGTGCAGGTTTAAAAGTCATTGTAACTTCTTTTCCAGTGTGTAAACCAACTCCTGTTAGCGAAATTTCATTTTTGATGGTCTTCTGTTTAACCATTATTTCCATTTTTTGGGTTTATTATTTGTTTTTTTAATTCTTCAACTTCAGCCACAATTTTAGGCAGATTCTTAAAATGAACATACGATTTATTAAAATCGGTATATCCAAGAGACGGAGTTCCTTGTAAAACTTCGTCGTCTTTAATGTTTCTGGCTACACCCGACTGCGCTTGAAGCCTAACATTATTACCTATTGTTAAGTGGCCTGCAATACCTACTTGTCCACCAATCATACAATTTTCGCCAATTTTTGTAGAACCCGCAACACCACTTTGAGCAGCAATCACAGTATTTTTTCCAATTTCTACATTGTGCGCAATCTGAATCTGATTGTCTAGCTTCACTCCTTTTCTAATAACTGTAGAACCAAGAGTTGCTCTGTCTATCGTAGTATTAGCACCAATATCTACGTTATCTTCAATAATAACATTTCCAATTTGCGGCACTTTACTGTATTCGCCATTTTCGTTTGGAGCAAATCCGAAACCATCAGCGCCGATAATAACGCCAGAATGTACCGTACAATTGTTTCCAATAACAGTTTCTGAATAAATTTTAGCACCAGCAAAAATGAATACATTATCGCCAATAACAACGTTATCGCCAATAAAACTGTTCGGATAAATTTTTACATTATCACCTAAAACTACATTTTGTCCAACATAACTAAAACTTCCCAAATATAGATTTTCGCCATATTTAGTACCTTCAGACATAAATGACTGAGGCTCGATGCCCGTTTTATTTAATTTGACTTGATTATAAAAGTGTAAAAGTTTAGAAAACGCTGCATAAGCATCTTCCACTTTAATTAGTGTAGTTGTAATTTCCTGTTCTGGAATAAAGCTTTCATTAACAATTGTTACTGTCGCTTTTGTAGTATATATATAATTGATATACTTAGGATTAGCCAAAAAAGTAAGCGATCCCTCGTCTCCTTCTTCGATTTTAGAAAGCTTAGAAACTTCTGCATTGGGATTCCCAACAACTTCTCCTTCTAAAATTCCTGCTATTTGTTCTGCTGTAAATTTCATCGCGACAAAAATATAAAAAATAGGATTTAAATGTTAATTTTATATAAGTTGTTTTGGGAAACAGATATAATATTTTGTTACCAATTTAGATAACGATTTCAAATTCAGCTGGTCAGAAGCTTCAACAACATCCTCAATTGTTTTATCTTTTTTCAAAATACGGATAGGTTCTGCTTCTTTACTATACGCCTGATTTTTAATTTTTCCTCTAAAAATAAAATATCCTGCATCCAATTGCGAAATATGATGCTTATTGGCAAACTGCTCTTTTAAAGACTGAGATTCTTCCATAGAGACTTTCTCTGCACTCATTTTAATTTTAAGCAAATCTCTGTTAATGATCATTTTACTCAAAGTGCTTAAAACAAAATCATCATGTCTCTGCCAAGTTTTTAGAGCGCTAATAATATCAAAATCATCTAATTGCGAAAACAAATCCAACTTCTCGGCATCAAAATCTTCAAGTGTTACTTTATTGTGCATAAAATAAGAAAGCGGCTCGCTGCAAGGAAGATCTACTCCTTTTAAAACCAGTTCTTTGGCTCTTTTTAATACCTTCATCAAAATTAATTCGGCAACCAAACTTGTTTTATGTAAATACGCCTGCCAGTACATTAATCTTCTAGAAAGCAGAAATTTCTCTACAGAATAAATTCCTTTTTCTTCGATTACCAAAACATCATTTTCAACATTCATCATCTGAATCAAACGTTCAGAATTTACATTTCCTTCAGCAACTCCCGTATAAAAACTATCACGTTTCAAATAATCCATTCGATCCATATCCAATTGGCTCGAAATTAATTGCAACATGAATTTTCTATGATATTCTCCTTTAAAAACCTGAATCGCCAAACTTAATCTTCCGTCAAACTCATCATTTAACTGATTCATAAACAGTAGTGAAATGGCTTCGTGGTGTACATCTTCTACAATACTTTTTTCCATTGCATGAGAAAATGGCCCATGTCCTATATCGTGAAGTAAAATGGCGATTAAAAGCGCATTTTCTTCCTCTTCAGAAATGACAACATCTTTAAAACGAAGCGTATCGATCGCTTTTTTCATCAGATGCATACATCCTAAAGCGTGATGAAAACGGGTATGATTGGCTCCTGGATACACCAAATACGATAATCCCATTTGAGAAATACGGCGTAGACGCTGAAAATAAGGATGCTGAATTAAATCGTAAACCAGCTCGTTCGGAATCGTTATAAATCCATATATAGGATCGTTGAATATTTTTAATTTATTGATCTGAGTCACAGTCTGGTTATTTTTTTGGTCAACAAATATAAGTAAATAAGTATAAAGAGTCTGGTGTTTTTTACTTAAAAATCATAATCGAAATTATGATGATTATCAATAAAATACATTTAAAAATGTTAAAATGCAAAATAAATTCATGCATCTTGTTTGGCAATTTTATACTATTTTTAATACTTTTTAAGTTCTATAACTTTAAATTGCAGTAAAATTAAATTGATTTATGGATAAGATAAAAATACTTTGGGTCGACGATGAAATCGATCTTTTAAAGCCACACATATTATTTCTAGAAAAAAAGAATTACGAAGTTACTACTTGCAATAACGGTCTTGACGCGATTGCTTTGTTTGAAGAAGATAATTTTGATATTGTTTTTCTAGATGAAAACATGCCTGGAATGAGCGGATTAGAGACGCTTTCTGAAATGAAAGAAAAAAAATCTGCTATTCCGATGATTATGATCACCAAAAGCGAGGAAGAATATATAATGGAAGAAGCCATTGGATCTAAAATCGCTGATTATTTGATCAAACCAGTAAATCCGAATCAGATTCTTTTGAGTTTGAAGAAAAATCTAGACGATTCGAGGTTAATTACCGAGAAAACCACTTTGGATTACCAGAAAGAATTCAGAAAAATTTCGATGGAATTGGCAATGGTCAATTCTTATGAAGATTGGATAGAATTATATAAAAAATTACTTTTTTGGGAATTAAAACTAGAAGACATCAACGATACAGCAATGATCGAAATTTTAGAATCTCAAAAAGTCGAAGCCAATTCGCAATTCGGAAAATATATCGAAAGAAATTACGAAGACTGGTTTGAGCCAAAAGCAGAAAAACCAATTATGTCTAACACTCTTTTTAAAGAATTGGTAGTTCCTGAAATTAAAAAGAAAGACAAACCTATTCTGTTTGTGGTTATTGACAACCTGCGTTACGACCAATGGAAGTCTTTTGAAACTGTAATTTCAAACTATTATAAGCTTGAAAAAGAAGTTCCCTACTACTCTATTCTTCCAACTGCTACGCAATATGCTAGAAACTCTATTTTCTCTGGTTTAATGCCTTTAGAAATGGAAAAAAAGCATCCTGAATATTGGAAAAATGATGTTGAAGACGGAGGAAAAAACCTTTATGAAGCAGAATTTTTATCGGCTCAATTAAAACGTCTAGGTTTAAATATTAAGGAAGATTATTTTAAAATCACGAATTATTCTGGCGGAAAAAAATTAGCAGAAAACTTCAAAGCCTTAAAAGGAAATGACTTAGTAACGGTAGTTTACAACTTTGTTGATATGCTTTCGCATGCTAAAACAGAAATGGAAGTGGTAAAAGAATTGGCTTCAGACGATAAAGCCTATCGTTCTTTAACTCTAAGCTGGTTTAAAAATTCTCCATTATTAGAAATTATTCAGCAGGCACAGCTTTTAGGTTTCAAACTGATTTTAACAACAGATCACGGAACAATAAATGTAAAAAATCCGTCGAAAGTTGTGGGAGATAAAAATACAAGTCTGAATTTGCGTTATAAAACTGGTCGCAGTTTAACTTACGAACAAAAAGATGTTTATGTAGTTAAAGAGCCTAAAACCATTGGTTTGCCTGCGATAAACATGAGCAGTTCGTTTATTTTTGCCAAAAATGATTTCTTTCTGGCTTATGTAAACAACTACAATCATTATGTTAGTTATTACAAAAACACCTATCAGCATGGAGGAATTTCGTTAGAAGAAATGATTATTCCATTCTTGGTTTTCAATCCTAAATAAAAATAATTTAGCCACAGATTAAAAGGATTATTTGGATTGGAAAAATCCGCTTTATCTGCTAATCTGCGCGAAAAAATTTGGTCTCGCAGATTTAGCAGATTTTGGAGATAAAATAAAAATCCTTTTTAATCCTTTAATCTGTGGCAAAAAATAATTACGCTTTCGCGGAAAACAATTAATACAGATATTTATCCGCCACGAATTCAATATTTTTTACAAATAATTTTAGATTAATTCGTGAGAATTGGTGAAATTCGTGGCAAAAATTCACCACAAAATGACGATCACTTTTACTTTAGATCAAATTCAGGAAACTGCTGAGCAGATTTTAGCTTCAAACCCTCAGAAAATTATTCTTTTTAATGGAGAAATGGGTGTTGGAAAAACGACTTTAATCAAGCAATTATGCAAGAGTTTAGGAATTACAGACGCAACCAGCAGTCCAACTTTTTCTCTAGTAAACGAATATCAGATTCCGAACGGCAAAAAAGTATATCATTTTGATTTTTACAGAATTAAGCAAGAAAGCGAAGCACTAGATATGGGTGTTGATGATTATTTGTATTCTGGAAATTGGTGTTTTATCGAATGGTCTGAAAAAATTGAAAGCTTAATCCCAGAAGAACATTCTACAATTAATATTGAATTGCTTTCAGACGGAAGCAGAAAACTAACATTAATATAGTTTTTCATGACTTCCGAAAACCAACATAATTGCGTTGAGCATAATGATCTAAAAAAAGATATTGTACTCAATATTGAAAAGTATGGTCTTCAAGTTATAATAATTGAAGCAACGGATTATCTGCCTTCTTTTGCTTACAGTATAGGATTATGGCAAAAATATAATCACCCTGAGATAATTTGTTTTGGATTATCAGCTTCACTTCTGCATACTATAATAAATGATGTTGCTGAAATAATTAAAACTGGCGAGTCTTTTATAACCGAAAAACAATATTTTGATCGAATTTTCAACAACAGTAAAGCTGAATTCTTAAAAGTTCATCCAGAGAATATTGACGATTATTTTGGCACTGCAATAAATTTTTACAGCAAAAATAATTTTCCAGCACTTCAACTTGTTTGGACAGATCGAAATGATAAATTTCCTTGGGAAGAAAATTTTGAAGAAGAGTTTTTATACAAACAGCCACTGTTAGATAGAAATAACAACTTTAAATTTAGAGAGCCAAAAAACTTAACTTCTTTCACCACAAAACAATGGCTTGAAGGTAAACCAATAATAAAGGTCTACCATGATGATGAAGGCGATTGGATATTTTTAACTGATGATGAAACATCAACTGAAAACATGATAATTGTGGCACTTGAACAATTAGTTTTAAAAGACAATTCTTTAAATCAGATTTTTAATCTTGAATATGGTGAAGAGGGAGAAAGAAAAAACCTTGATCACAATTGGATCATAAGAAAAACCGAAAATGATAATTGAAAAAATTTCTTAACACTCCGCTTAGAGTATTAGCAGAATTTTTGCATTAATTTTAAATCTTTTTACGTAATTTGTACCCTTAATTTTTGCACTATCCATGTCAATCACGTTAACTCCATTTACAAAACAACAATTAATACCGCAGGAAGAAAAACTTGAGGTTGGTCGTTTTAAAAGAGAACTTTTTATAGGAATTCCTAAAGAGACAAGTTACCAGGAACGCCGTATCTGTCTTACGCCCGATGCTGTGAACTCCTTAACGTACGAGGGACACCGCGTTATGATTGAATCTGGAGCTGGAGAAAGTTCGAGTTATACGGATAAAGAATATGCAGATGCCGGTGCAGAAATTACAAAAGATACTAAAAGAGTTTTTGGCTGTCCGTTTTTATTAAAAGTAGAACCACCAACATTGGCAGAAATCGAAATGATTAATCCGGAAACGGTTATTATTTCAGCTATTCAGCTAAAAACCAAAAAGAAAGAATACTTCGAAGCATTGGCAAAAAAGAAAATTACAGCCTTAGCTTTTGAATATATTAAAGATGAAGATGGATCTTATCCCGCTGTAAAATCTTTAAGCGAAATTGCAGGAACAGCTTCAATCCTTATTGCTGCTGAATTAATGATCACTGACGAATTCGGAAAAGGCCTTTTATTTGGAAATATTACTGGTGTTCCTCCTACTGAAGTAGTCATTTTAGGAGCAGGAACTGTAGGTGAATTTGCCGCCAAAACCGCTATCGGATTGGGTGCCAACGTAAAAGTTTTTGATAATTCGATTACAAAACTACGTCGTCTTCAAAACAATTTAAACCAAAGAATTTTTACTTCAACTATACAGCAAAAAGGTTTATTAAAAGCTTTAAGACGTTGTGATGTGGCTATTGGCGCTATGCGGGGCAAAGAACGCTGCCCAATTGTCGTAAATGAAACAATGGTAGAACACATGAAAAAAGGTGCCGTAATTGTTGATGTTAGTATCGATACTGGCGGTTGTTTCGAAACTTCGGAAGTCACTACTCATGAAAAACCAACTTTTATAAAAAACAATGTATTGCACTACTGCGTACCTAATATACCTTCAAGATATTCCAAAACGGCTTCATTATCAATCAGTAACATCTTGACACCTTATCTGCATCAGATAGCCGAAGATGGTGGTATCGAGAGCGCCATTCGCTGCAATAAAGGCCTTAAAAACGGAATTTATCTTTATCACGGAATCCTAACAAATAAAGCTATTGGCGACTGGTTCGATTTACCAGACAACGATATTAATTTACTTGTATTTTAAGGGAACTTTAATGTACCTTTGCAAAAAATTTATTTCATGAAGTTCGTACACCGTTTTGCATATTATCTGATTGGTCTCGTAATGGGATGTTTTATTGTATCAGGATTTTTTATTGGAAAAGACACCCGTTGCAATTATTTTCCAAACGCAAGAGTTTTAAATAATCTTAGAACAAAACCTTTTCAATATTCTCCAAAAGCCATTCAGACTCTAAGCGAAAAATGGGTGGATACGGCAGATGTCAAAAATACTTTAACTTACGGAGATGTTGATTTTGATCAAAGTAACGTTCCAACAAAAGGAGGAAAACTTTATATCATTGAAGGCAAAACAGTTAAAGATCAAGAAATTATTCTAAAAGTAGTAAACTACGAGAATAAAGCTGTTTTAGAAGAAATCGTAAAAAAATAAAATAAAAAAATCTTTTGTTTCTCGCAGATTCAAAAGATTTTTTTAACTAAAGAATATTTCTCGCAAAGTCACAAAGACACAAAGTTTTTTACCTTTGTCCCTTTGTCACTCTGAAACTTTGCACCTTAAATTACCATTCTATCTCTTTCAATCCTTTCGATTTCAAAAATTCATTAGTTTGAGAAAAATGTTTGTTTCCAAACCAAAAACCTCTATTTGCGCTTAAAGGCGAAGGATGTCCAGATTTTAAAATATGATGTTTTGAAGCGTCAATCAAAGCCGCTTTCTTTTGAGCAAAACCTCCCCAAAGCAAGAAAACAACATTTTCTTTTTCAGCCGAAATTTGTTTAATCACAGCATCAGTAAATTTTTCCCAGCCTTTTCCTTGGTGGCTTCCTGCTTCAGATTGTCGAACGGTTAAAGTGGCATTTAAAAGAAAAACACCCTGATCTGCCCAACGTTCCAAATTTCCAGTTTTAGGAAGCGGTTTTCCCAAATCAGTTTCGATTTCTCTAAAAATATTGTATAAAGAAGGCGGAAAAGGAATTCCGTCATTTACAGAAAAACACAAACCATTTGCCTGATTTGGTCCGTGATACGGATCTTGCCCAATGATAACTACTTTTACTTCGTCAAAATGACAATGGTCAAAAGCTGAAAAAATCTGGTTCCCTTTTGGGTAACAAATTTTTGTCGCGTATTCCGATTTTACAAATTCAATTAAATCGTTGAAGTATGGTTTTTCGAATTCTTCATTCAAAACAGGTTTCCAAGAAGAATGCATTTTTACGTCCATAATTTTTTTTATGCGAATTTCAGAAATAATTACCTAAAATCATATTCCTAAAAGAAAAACATCAAAAATCGAAAGTAAAAAATTAAAACGACAGCAAAGAAAAAAACTCATAATTCATAACTCATAATTCACAATTGATGAATGTTTTCGTACTTTTGCTTTTGCTTTCATAAAGAAAATAAATGATCAGTATTACCGAAAAAACATTACAAGACTTACAATTTCCAACTGTTTTAGAAACCATTTCAGATGGGTGCAACACCGACATTGGAAAAGAAAAGGCTTTACAGATAAAACCATTTAGAGACAAAGAAGAATTAATGCAAGCTTTGATGCAGACATCGGAGTATGTGTCTTCTTTTCAGAATAATAACGCCATTCCGAATCACGGATTTGACGCCATTTCGCATGAAATTAAATTTCTTGCCATTGAGGACAGTTTTCTTGAAGTAGGAAGTTTTAGAAAAATTGCTAATCTTTCTGCAACAACAAATGTGTTGCTGAATTTCTTAAAAAAATTCGATGACTATTATCCAAATTTAAACGCAAGAGCTTCTCGCGTAGAATTGACCAAAGATATTATCACGGCAATTGACGCAATTGTAGACAAATATGGAGAAATTAAAGATAATGCTTCTCCCGCTCTGTCTGGAATTCGCCAAAATATGAATTTGGTTCGCGGAAAAGTAAACCAAAGCTTTGGTGTGGCTTTGACTCAGTACAACAGTTTAGGCTATTTGGATGATATTAAAGAAAGTTTTGTTCAAAACCGTAGAGTTTTGGCCGTTTTAGCGATGTATCGCCGTAAGGTAAAAGGCTCAATTTTAGGAAGTTCTAAAACTGGAAGCATTGCTTATATCGAACCAGAAGCTACTTTGAAATATTCTCGAGAATTAGCCAATTTAGAATACGAAGAGAAAGAAGAAATTACTAGAATTCTAAAGAATTTATCAAATGCAATTCGTCCATATCTTCCTTTACTGATTGAATATCAAGACTTTTTAAGTGATATCGACGTAGTTGCCGGAAAAGCAAAATATGCAAACCGAATCAACGGGATTTTACCTGCAATTACAGACGAAAGAAGATTATTTTTTAGAGAAGCGTATCATCCGATTTTATATTTGAACAACAAACAAAAACAAGAAGTTACGCATCCGCAGACAATCGAACTAAAACAAGAAAACAGAATTATTGTTATTTCTGGTCCAAATGCTGGAGGAAAAACCATTTCCTTAAAAACGGTTGGATTATTGCAATTAATGCTGCAATCTGGAATTTTGATTCCGGTGCACGAAAGAAGCGAAACATTCTTATTTGACAGAATATTGACAGACATTGGAGACAATCAATCTATTGAAAATCATTTAAGTACATATTCTTATCGTTTAAAAAACATGAATTATTTCTTAAAGAAATGCAACAAAAAAACCATGTTTTTAATTGACGAATTTGGTACAGGTTCTGATCCAGAATTGGGTGGAGCTTTAGCTGAAATTTTCTTAGAAGAATTTTACCATCGTGAGGCTTTCGGAATTATCACAACGCATTATTCTAATTTGAAGATTTTGGCTAACGAATTGCCATATGCAACGAATGCGAATATGATGTTCGACGAAAAATCTTTAGAACCAATGTACAAACTGGCTTTGGGTCAGGCCGGAAGCTCGTTTACTTTTGAAGTGGCTCAGAAAAATGGAATTCCATTTGGATTGATTAATCGTGCGAAAAAGAAAATCGAAGTTGGAAAAGTTCGTTTTGACAAAACTATTGCAACGCTTCAAAAAGAGAGATCAAAGCTGGAAAAAACTTCTTTAAATTTAAAAGAAGAAGAAACTCGTGCGCGTGAAGAAAGTAAAAAGATGGAAAACATCAATACTAGAATTCAGCAAAAATTAGAAAGCTATCAAGAACTTTACGACAGTAATCAGAAAATTATTTACATCGGACAAAAAATTGATGATATAGCCGAGAAGTATTTCAATAACAAAAATAAGAAGGAACTAATTGGTGAGTTTTTGAAAATTGTTGAAATTGAAAATTCGAAACGTAAAAAAGCTACTCCAAAAGAAGTAAAGGCAAAAGTTGAAAAACAAAAAGAAGTTATAGCCGAAGTTCAGGTAAAAGTAGAAGAAATTCGAAAAGAGAAAAAAGAAAAGAAACTCAAACCAGTTATTGAAAAACCAAAGCCAATTTTAAAAGTTGGCGACCGTGTAAGAATGCTTGACGGAAGATCTGTTGGAAGTATCGATTCTATCGAAAAAAATAAAGCAACAGTAAATTATGGCATTTTTACTTCGAAAGTAAGCTTGGATGAATTGGAATTGGTTGAAGCTGTCAAAAAATAATTTTCAGCTTTAAAATTGAGTTAAAAATCGCCAAATTTAAAATAAAACGATTTAAAGAAAGATTTTCATTTTAACACAAAAGAAGATCAACAAATTTTAAAATTAGCTTAAAATTAATTTATGAAAGCTGTTTTTGATTTGTAAAAATTATTACATATTAAAAATCAATAATAAAAAATTATACATAATACAAATCTTACATTTATTTTATTTTCGTTAGTTTTGTCATTGCGAGGAACGAAGCAACCTCACTAAGGGTTAGATAAAACTCACAATTACAAAATAAATTAAGAAAATGAAACCTGGATTTGTATACATCATAACAAATAAATACCAAACTGTTGTCTACGTCGGAGTAACATCAAATCTTCCGAAAAGAATTTTAGAACATAAAAACAAAAAATATCCAAAATCATTTTCTGCGCGATATAATGTCAATATTTTAGTTTATTATGAACAATTTCAGTGGATTGAAGAGGCAATTGGAAGAGAAAAACAAATAAAAGCAGGTTCAAGAGAAGTAAAAAACAATTTAATTCGTTCTTTAAATCCAACCTGGAAAGATCTATTTGAAGAAATAGAAAACATAATGATTCTATAATAACAAATTGTAATGGATAAACATCATGAGATTGCTTCGTTCCTCGCAATGACTGCAAAAAATAAAAAAATAATACTTTTTGATGGAGTTTGTAATCTCTGCAGTTCTGCTGTACAGTTCATTATCAAACACGACAAAAAAGATATTTTTAGATTTGTCGCATTGCAGTCAGAATTAGGGATTTCAATTTGCAAACATCTGGGAATCAGTTTTTCTAAAATGGATAGCATTATTTTATACAATCCCGGAACAGCTTATTTTTATAAATCTTCTGCTGTTATCGAAATCGCGAAAAATTTTGGCGGGCTTTGGAAATTAACTCCAATTTTTAGAATTGTACCGATTTTTATAAGTGACCGAATTTATGATTACGTTGCAAAAAATAGATACAATTGGTATGGCAAAAAAGAAAGCTGCATGATTCCTACTCCGGAATTGAAAGCTAAGTTTCTTTAGACTTATCCTCATTTTTTGTCATCCCGAGGAACGAGGGATCTCCGCACGAAACTCTACAAAGATTGACGATTTTGATTGCGGAGTTACTTACGGAGATCCCTCGTTCCTCGGGATGACAAACTAGACGAAAAAACAAAACGTTTAAAAAACAAAAATCCAGATTCCAACTTCGTTTTCCTTTTTTTTGTCATTTCGAACGAAGAGAGAAATCTCAGCAAGTAGCTCGACAAAGATTGGCGATTTTGATTGCGGAGTTTCTTGCGAAGATCCCTCGTTCCTCGGGATGACAAACTAAACGTAAATGTTCTTATGAAAAGAGTTTCCTAGCCCCGATAGAAGTGAAAATCCTTTTTTATTTTTTCTTTAAAAATAAAAAAGATTGTAACGGATAGCGGGATTAGCTCCTAAAAAATATTTGGTTTTGTAAGAGAAATTGAAATGACAAACTAAATAAAAAAAATCCCAAATTCACATCAATTGGAATTTGGGATTTTGTATTTTGAAATTTATTAGAAGTTATCTAATCAATTTTCTGTATTTCAAACGTTTCGGAGTTAAGTCACCACCAAGACGTTTCTTTTTGTTTTCTTCATAATCAGAGAAACTTCCTTCGAAGAAATAAACTTCAGAGTTTCCTTCAAAAGCTAGAATGTGTGTACAAATTCTATCTAAGAACCATCTGTCGTGAGAAATGATTACAGCACAACCTGCAAAATTTTCCAAACCTTCCTCTAGTGCACGAAGTGTATTTACGTCAAGGTCATTCGTAGGCTCATCCAGTAAAAGTACGTTTCCTTCTTCTTTCAAAGTCATTGCTAAGTGCAAACGGTTACGTTCTCCACCAGAAAGCATTGACACTTTTTTGTTTTGCTCACCACCGCCAAAGTTGAAACGTGATAAATAAGCTCTTGAGTTCACTTGCTTTCCTCCCATCATAATCAATTCCTGACCATCTGCAAAGTTTTCCCAGATTGATTTATTCGGATCAATATTAGAGTGTGACTGATCTACGTAAGCGATTTTTACTGTTTCTCCAACAGAAAATTCTCCGCTATCAGTAGCCTCTTCTCCCATAATCATTTTGAAAATAGTAGATTTACCAGCACCGTTTGGTCCAATAATTCCAACAATACCCGCTTGTGGTAAAGTGAAGTTCAAATTATCGTATAATAATTTATCGCCAAAAGCTTTGGCAACATTTTTAGCTTCAATAACATTTGTCCCCAAACGAGGACCATTCGGAATATAGATCTCTAGTTTTTCGTCTAGTTGTTTTTGATCTTCATTTAATAATTTGTCGTAGTTCTGCAAACGTGCTTTTTGTTTTGTCTGACGTCCCTTTGCTCCCTGACGAACCCAATCCAACTCACGCTCTAAAGTTTTTCTACGTTTAGATGCCACTTTTTCTTCTTGAGCCAAACGATTTGATTTTTGATCTAACCAAGAAGAATAGTTTCCTTTCCACGGAATACCTTCTCCTCTATCTAACTCTAAAATCCATCCAGCAACATTATCAAGGAAATAACGGTCGTGTGTTACTGCAATTACAGTTCCTGAATATTGCGCTAAGTGCTGCTCCAACCAAAGAACTGACTCAGCGTCAAGGTGGTTGGTAGGCTCATCCAAAAGCAATACGTCTGGCTGTTGCAATAACAAACGGCATAAAGCCACACGGCGGCGCTCTCCACCAGAAAGGTTTTTAATTGGTGTATCTCCTTCTGGAGTACGCAACGCATCCATCGCAATTTCTAGTTTGGTATCGATTTCCCAAGCTCCAAGCGCATCAATTTTGTCTTGTAATGCTGCTTGGCGATCCATCAATTTATCCATTTTGTCTGGATCAGAATAGTTTTCTTCAAGACCAAACAAATCATTGATGTCGTTATATTCTTTAAGAACAGCCATTGTTTCAGCTGCACCTTCGCGAACAATTTCTATAACTGTCTTAGAATCATCAAGAATTGGTTCTTGCTCTAAATAGCCTACTGTATAACCAGGTTGAAAAACGACATCACCTTGATAGTTTTTATCAACTCCTGCAATAATTTTTAAAAGCGAAGATTTTCCAGAACCGTTAAGTCCCAAAATACCAATCTTAGCACCATAAAAGAAACTTAAATAAATGTTCTTAAGAACCGGCTTATCTGCTCCTTGATAGGTTTTACTCAATTTCTGCATTGAGAAAATTACTTTCTTATCGTCTGACATTTTTTATTTTTTATTATAATTATTTATTTCTTTTTGAATTTTTATTTAAACTCTTCCTTTCAAAGCATTGAAAACCCAAGCATTAGCAAAAAAGCCAACTCCTACCGCACCAAATCCCCAGCCCGAAACATCACTGTATCTAAAGATTCCAAGACCTATAAGCAACAATCCCATAAGTACCATTATAAAAGTAGCCCATCCTAAAATGGTGTTTTTATTCATTCCCATAATTGTATAAATATTTTTAGTGCAAAATTTTAGAAAAGCAAATATCGTGATTTTAATGGCTTAATTAAAAATTTTATACAGCATTTCTTTCAGCAAATCTGCCTGCGATAAAGCATTGGCTCCCACACCTTTACTTTTAACATCAATATCTCGCAAAGCACCAACAATCTGACTTACTTTTCGCATTGGGTAGTTTTTTACGGCTAAATCGTATTCTTTTAAGAAATATGGATTTACGCCAAGGGCCGAAGCGACATTTTTAGGACTTTTATCTTTTAATCCGTGGTATTTTAGAAGCTGAACAAAGAAACCGAATACCAAACCTGTTGTCATAACCAAAGGGTATTCTTTCGGATTGTGTGCAAAATTCTCTGCTATTTTGTATGCTTTCAACTGATTACGTTCTCCAATTGCTTTTCGAAGTTCGAACACATTGTAATCTTTACTAAAGCCAATATTTTCTTCAATATGTTCAGCGGTAATCATGGTTCCTTTCGGTAAAATAATCTGCAACTTTTCTAGCTCATTATTGATTTTACTTAAATCTGTTCCTAGAAATTCCACTAGCATGGCATTCGCTTTTGGATCAATGGTATATTTTTTTCCGGCTAGAACACGTTTAATCCAGTCTCCTACTTGATTTTCGTATAATTTTTTACTTTCGTAAACTACACCTTTTTGTGCCAGTAGTTTAGTAACTTTTTTACGTTTATCGAGCGTTTTATATTTATAACAAAAAACCAATACAGTGGTCTGCATCGGGTTATCTACATACGATTCTATTTTATCGATTGTTCTTGATAAATCTTGCGCCTCTTTTACGATAACAACTTGACGTTCAGCCATCATCGGATAGCGCTTGGCCGTTGAAATAATATCGTCTACAGAAACGTCTCTTCCGTACAAAACTGTCTGATTAAAACCTTTTTCTTCTTCGGCTAAAACATTACCCTCAATATATTCCGATAACTTATCTATATAATAAGGTTCTTCACCCATCAAGAAATAAATCGGTTTAATATCTCCGGCTTTAATATCATTAACAATTTTTACTACTTCGTCCATTTAATTTTGTTTCAAGTCTAAAGTTTCAAGTTTAAAGTTCCAATAACTTGAAACTTTAAACTTGAAACCTGAAACTATTTTATATTTTTGCTTTATGTTAAAGCTAAATTTTCCTTCTTATACTTTCCGATTCAAAAATAGCGAAAATAAAGTGTCTATTTTTGATGAAATCAGGAAAAAATTTATAATTCTTACGCCAGAAGAATGGGTTCGCCAGCATGTTGTTCATTATTTGATGCATGAAAAAAAATACCCCAAATCGCTCATTAATGTAGAGAAAGTTTTAACAGTCAACGGATTAAGAAAACGTTACGATATTGTCGTATTTAACTCTAATGGTTCTATACATATATTAGTAGAGTGCAAAGCGCCAGAAGTTAAAATCTCTCAGGCAACTTTTGATCAAATTGCGCGTTACAATATGACAATGCAGGCACGGTTTTTGAATGTCACAAACGGACTAAACCATTTTTATTGTCAAATGGATTTTGAAAACGAAAAATATGAGTTTTTGAGAAACCTGCCAGACTATAAAGAAAACCATTAACAAAGAATAAATAATTAAGTACTTTTGGATAAAATAGCAGTTGTAATTTTAAATTGGAACGGAGTAAAATTGCTAGAGCAGTTTTTACCATCTGTTATTCAGTTTTCAGAAGGCGCAGCAATTTATGTTGCTGACAATGATTCTACGGATAATTCTGTTGCATTTGTCACAGAAAATTTTCCTACTATAAAAATTGTAAAAAATTCAGGCAATCACGGCTTCGCAAAAGGCTATAATGATGCTTTGAAACATATTGATGCAGAAATATATGCATTAGTAAACTCAGATATAGAAGTTACAGAAAACTGGCTTCAGCCTATCCTTGATACTTTCGAAAAAGAAAAACACACCGCTATTATTCAGCCTAAAATTCTTGATTTTAAAAACAAGGAATATTTTGAATATGCAGGTGCTGCCGGCGGTTTTATTGATAAATACGGTTTTCCTTTCTGCAGAGGAAGAATATTTGAAACTGTTGAAAAAGACAACGGGCAATACGATGATAATGTTGAATTGTTCTGGGCTTCTGGAGCTTGTTTTTTCATTAGAAAAAACATCTATCATGAATTAGGCGGTTTTGACGAAAGCTTCTTTGCACATCAAGAAGAAATTGATTTATGCTGGCGTGCCGCAAATGAAGGGCACATCATAAAGTATAATTATCAATCTGTTGTTTACCACGTAGGCGGTGCGACATTGCAACAGGGAAATCCTAAAAAAACGTATCTGAATTTTAGAAATTCATTGTTAATGCTGGTCAAAAATCTGCCTTCAAGAGGATTATTTTTTGTGGTTTTTTTCCGCATGGTTCTAGATGGAATTGCAGGTATCCGTTTTCTTACACAGGGTAAAATCGGGCATACTTTTGCCATTTTGAAGGCACATTTCTCTTTTTATTGCTTATCTTTAAAATATTTAAAAAAACGTAAAGATTTTCAAATACAGCAATACTATACGGTGAAAAGCATCGTTTTCCTTTATTATATCAGGAAATTGACCTTATTTAAAGAAATCTTTAACAGTATTCAAAATATTAAAAACTAAATTTGTAATCAAGTCTAATTAAAATTAAATTTATGAGAAAAATAGTTATCGCACTATCAGTATTAATGGCCCTAACATCATGTGTTTCTAAAAAGAAATATGCTGAGTTAGAAGCTAAAAACAAAGAGACTCAAGATTTGTTAAACTCATGTACTGTAAAATTAAATACGTGCTTAGAAGAAAAAGCTGGATTAGCTGCTACAGCTGAAAGCTACAAACAGCATAATCAAGATCTTATCAATAGTTCAAAAGATTTAACAATCTTAACTACTAAAGGTGCTGAAAACCTTGAAAAATCTCTTGAAAGTTTAAAAGAAAAAGATTTGAAAATCTCTAGACTTCAAGATGCGCTTACTAAAAAAGACAGTGTAACTTTAGCTTTAGTAACAAGCTTAAAAGGTGCTGTTGGAATCAACGATCCAGACATCGAAATCAATGTTGAAAAAGGAGTTGTATTTATCTCTATCGCTGATAAATTACTATTCAAAAGCGGTAGCTATGAAGTAAGCGACAAAGCAAAAACTGTTTTAGGAAAAGTTGCTAAAGTTGTAAACGATAAGCCAGATTTCGAATGTATGGTTGAAGGTCACACTGATAACGTACCATACAAAAGCAACGGAATTATCTTAGACAACTGGGATTTAAGTGTTAAACGTTCTACTTCTATCGTTCGTGTATTAACAAACGATCTTGGTGTTAACCCAGCTAAATTAATTGCTGCTGGTAGAAGTTCTTACGTGCCATTGGTACCAAACGACACTGCAGAAGACAAAGCTCGTAACAGAAGAACTCGTATCGTAGTTATGCCAAAAATCGATCAATTCTATGATATGATTGAAAAAGAAATGAAAAAACAACAAAAATAATTAGTTGTACATCATTATAAAAACAGAAAAAGCAGGTCTTACGACCTGCTTTTATGTATCCTTAATTTTGTTTTTAATAACCAATTAAATATAAATCAAGAATAGCATTATTTTTAAGTAACTAACTAAATTTTAACAAAATAAAGTTACTCATAATTTCTGTACTTTTATACTTTTAGTGTATTTTTTTACAAAATATCAATATCACCCTTACCTTCTCTTACGATAACTGGCTCATGTTCAGAAAGATCAATAATTGTTGATCCCACATTATCTCCATAGCCTCCATCGATTACCATGTCTACAAGATTCTGCCATTTCTCAAAAATCAATTCTGGATCTGTAGTATATTCTATTACATCATCTTCATCACGAATAGAAGTCGAAACAACTGGATTTCCTAACTGACGAACAATTTCTAATATGATATTATTGTCAGGCACACGAATACCTACTGTCGTTTTCTTTTTAAACTCTTTTGGGAGACTATTATTTCCAGGCAAAATAAAAGTATAAGGCCCTGGTAAAGCTCTCTTTAAGATTTTGAATGTAGAAGTATTAATCTGTCTTACATAATCTGACAGATTACTTAAATCATGGCAAATAAATGAAAAGTTGGCCTTTTCTAATTTAACTCCTTTTATTTTAGCAATTTTTTCTAACGCTCTCGAATTGGTAATATCACAGCCCAAACCATAAACAGTATCTGTCGGATAAATTACCAACCCGCCATTCTGAAGGACTTTAACTACTTTTGCAATCGCCGCTTCACTAGGTTTATCTGGGTATATTTTTATAAATTCAGCCATGTTTTTTGTTTTAAGTTTAAGGTTTTAAATTTCATGCTTATTAAAGTTACGAAATACTTCGAACTTAAATTTACATTTATCCCACTACATCCAGCTTAGCAAATCGTAACAGCAATTTCTTTAATCCGCCTACTTCAAATTTAATTTCAGCTTTTCTGTCTGCTCCTACACCTTCAAGATTAATCACTTCACCTTTACCAAAACGTTCGTGCATTACAATATTTCCTACCGTCAATTTACTGTCAAATAAATTTGAATTTCCAGTTGATGGCGCATTTCCTGAAACTGGTTTCAGCTTACGAATATTCAAATCTGGTTTTGGCTCGTTGCTAGTAATATGAGCTGGCGGAGTTCCGCCAACGGGTTTATTTAACCTTAATTTTGATTTATCTACATCGCCAAAAATATCACCGTCAATTGGTGATTTATAACGATAATTGGTTTCTGATGGTGTCAAATATTCTAAAAATTGACCATCAATTTCTTCTATAAAACGAGACGGTTCGCTGTCTGTCAATTTTCCCCAGCGGTAACGCGACTGAGCATAAGTCAAATACGCTTGATGTTCTGCACGAGTTAATGCCACGTAAAACAATCGGCGCTCCTCTTCCAGTTCACTTCTAGTACTCATACTCATGGCAGAAGGAAACAAATCTTCTTCCATTCCCACCACAAATACATGCGGAAACTCCAATCCTTTTGCTAAGTGAATCGTCATCAAAGCTACACGATCATCATCGTTGGTATCTTTATCTAAATCTGTTGCCAAAGCCACATCTTCCATGAATTCAGAAAGTGCACCTCTTGCTCCATCAATTTCTCTCTGTCCTTCAACAAAATCTTTAAGACCGTTTAAAAGCTCTTCTATATTCTGAATTTTTGCCATTCCTTCTGGAGTAGCATCTTTTTTCAATTCCTGAACCAAGCCCGTTTTCTTGGCAACGTGATCGGTAACATAAAAAGCATCCTGATTCTGATCAATAACCTGAAAACTCTGAATCATAGTCACAAAATCCTTCAGTTTGTTTTTTGTTCCCGCATTCAGTTTCAAATCGATTTTATCGATATTCACCATTACTTCCCAAATCGAACGTTTGTAATGATTGGCTGCAATGGTTAATTTTTCAACTGTTGTATCTCCAATTCCACGCGCCGGATAATTGATTACACGAATTAAAGCTTCTTCATCTTTCGGATTCAGAACCAAACGCAAATAGCATAAAACGTCTTTAATTTCCTTACGCTGATAGAAAGACAATCCTCCATAAATTCTATATGGAATATCACGCTTTCTCAACGCATCCTCCATGGCACGCGACTGCGCGTTGGTACGGTATAAAATCGCAAAAGCGCCATTATGCAACTGATTCTGCATTTTCTGCTCAAAAATCGTACTTGCCACAAAACGCCCTTCTTCAGCATCTGTCAAACTTCTATGAACCTTAATTCTCGGTCCAAAATCGTTAGCTGTCCAAACTACTTTATCCAGTTTTGTTTTATTATGTTCCATCACCGTGTTTGCGGCTTCAACTATATTTCGGGTCGAACGGTAATTTTGCTCCAAACGGAACATTACCACGCCCTCATAATCTTTCTGGAAATTCAAAATATTATTGATATTCGCACCACGGAAAGCATAAATACTCTGCGCATCATCTCCAACCACACAAATATTCTGAAATTTATCAGATAAAGCCCTCACAATCAAATATTGAGAGTGGTTTGTATCTTGGTACTCATCAACCAGAATATAGCGGAAACGGTTTTGATATTTTGCCAAAACTTCTGGAAAACGAGTTAGCAATTCATTGGTTTTCAACAACAAATCATCAAAGTCCATTGCTCCAGCTTTGAAACAGCGTTCTACATATTGCTGATAAATATCTCCTAATCTTGGTCGTTTTGCCATAGCATCGGCTTCGACTAATTCAGGATTATTAAAATACGCTTTAACCGTAATCAAGCTGTTCTTATAACTAGATATACGTCCTAAAACCTGTTTTGGTTTGTAAATGTCTCGATCCAACTGCATTTCTTTGATAATCGAAGAAATCAATCTAGCCGAATCCTGAGAATCGTAAATGGTAAAATTGGAAGGATATCCCAAATGATCTGATTCTGCTCGAAGAATACGGGCAAATATCGAGTGGAAAGTTCCCATCCAAAGATTTTTAGCTTCAGACGCTCCCACAATATCCGAAATCCTGTGTTTCATTTCGCGCGCCGCTTTATTGGTAAAAGTCAGCGACAAAATATTAAAAGCATCAATTCCCTGATGCATCAAATAAGCAATTCTAATCGTTAAAACTCTGGTTTTTCCAGAACCTGCACCAGCGATAATAATCATTGGCCCGTCTTTCTTTAAAACAGGCGCTCTCTGCGCTTCGTTGAGCTGGTCAATATATTTTTGCATGAAATTTTCTCCTTTTAGGCAAAAATAGCAATTAAAGATGGAAAAAGAAAGCTCCTAAGATGCTAAGCTACTAAGGTTCTAAGTTTTTTTTAAAGCCAAACAAAAAGCTTTTTATTAAACATGTTTTCCCGCTTTCGGCTATATCTCTCCGCTCCGCTACGAGGATACCGCCTCAATCGGGGCTAGAAAACAAACAATTGGCCTTCTTTTAAATATTTTGAACCATATAAGTCATATAAGTTCATTTAATCCTAAGTAAAAAAACATAGCTGCAATAATGCAAAAATGCAATTTGTGAAAATCATTAGGCCGAAAAAACTGAAGAAGAAAAATATGAAAGTTCTTTTCAAATAAAGAATCCGAAGGATTCAAATATTTATAGCACATTATTCCTCCCGCAGATATGTGACCCCGAAGGGGTCATATTCACCGTGCAGCAATATAATTCTATACATATTTGAATCCTTCGGATTCATTTTTTGAACCATATCAGTCATATAAGTAAATTTTAGTTTTTTTTAAATACTAAGGAAGACTTATATGATTTAGAATCATATCGAATCACAACTTAAAATATCTTATATGACTTATATGGTTTAAAAATTTACTTAAAGAAAACATCATAAGCAAATCGAATCAAAGTCCCGACAACCACAATTAAAAAGAAAATTCGAATAAAACCATTTCCCTTGTTGATAGCCAGTTTTGCGCCAAGCCATCCTCCTAGTCCATTACTTATGGCCATCGGAATTGCAATAGTCCAAATGATTTTTCCTTTAATCATAAACAGACAAATTGAACCGAAATTGGTTGCTAGATTTACCATTTTGGCATTCGCGGAAGCGTGAAGAAAATCGAAACCTAAAAGTGCAATAAAAGCCACAACAAAAAAACTTCCTGTTCCTGGCCCGATAAATCCGTCGTAAAAACCGATTATTATACTAATTACAACTGCATAAAATATTTGTGTCGTTGCCGAATGATCTTTAGCAACGTGCTGTCCAAAATTTTTCTTGGCATAAGTATAAATAAACAACAAGGATAAAACCACCAGCAAAAGCGGTTTCATAAAATCATTGCTGACCAACGTTAAGATTGTAGAACCTAAAAATGCCGACGGAACCGCCAGACACATCATGATAATTAAGAGTTTCCACTGAATCACTACTTTTTTCAAATACTGAAAAGCTGCAAAAGCAGTGCCGCTAAAAGCTGGAATTTTCAGCGTTCCAACTACGGTCGAAACAGGAAGATTAGGCAATAAAATTAATCCCATCGGAGTTTGGATTAATCCGCCTCCGCCCACAATGGCATCAATAAATCCTGCAGCAAAAGCCGCCAAACAAAGTAAAAGTATTATGTATGAATCCATTAAAAAGATATTTCGGTCTTCGTAAAAAACAAGTTGCAAAAGTACGTCTTCCTTTTTGTTTATTACCAAAAATTTAAAGTTGATTTTTGATCAAAAAGTATATTTTTGCTTAAAAATTACACCAATGGATTTTAACAAAATAATAGAACTTGCGAGTTATACTTTACCAGCCTTAGTTACAGGAGTTGTAGCGTATCGGTTCTTTGAATTACACATTAAAAACAATGACAGAAAACGTGCTTTTTTATTAAACAAACAAGCACATAAAGAGTCGTTACCAATACGTTTACAAGCCTACGAACGCATGACTTTGTTTTTGGAACGTATTAATTTGACTAAACTTTTAATTAGAGTTGCGCCAATTTCACCATTAAAACATGATTACGAAAATTTCTTGATCGACCAAATTGAACAAGAATTTGAACATAATTTAACGCAACAAATTTATGTTTCTGAAGAATGCTGGACCATCATTACAACTGCAAAAAATACAACAATCCAGATGATTCGTAAAGCTGCGATGAGCGAAAAAGTCGAAAACGCTGATAAACTTCGCGAAGTTATTTTGAATGATTTATTAGAAAAACAATCACCAAGTAATGCCGCTTTGAGTTTCATTAAAACTGAAGTTGCAGATCTTTGGTATTAGAATAATTTAAGATTGTTGATTTTAGATTTTGAACGTTCATCAGTACAATCTAAAATCTAAAATCTGCAATCTTAGATCTAAATTAATATCTTATTGTCGCTCATCGTTTCAGACTTATTCTGGGCATATTCGTAACCTTGTTCCCACCATTCTTTCATTACCTCTTTATTAAAAATCAAGGCATTATCAGTCAGTTTTATTGGAGTGTAATATAAATTTAATTTTACATTTTTATTATTTGCCATAAGTTTCCCAATAGCAATATCGTGTTTTTCAACTTGATCTAAAGCAATTCGGAACAAATCGATCATTAGTGAAAACGGATTTTTACCAATAACCGTTTTAGTTGTATTTACTTCTGTTTCTAGCACAATCACATCAATTTCAGTTGCTCCGCGATTGATTGCTTCCCGTATCGGAACCAAGCTTGAAAATCCGCCGTCACCATATTCACAATTGTTTTTTTCGACTAAACTCATAAACGGAACGTAATTGCTCGATATCCAAGACCATTCGCAAAACTCTTCGTACGTACAATCTTTTACCGATTTATATTCCGATTCGTTTTTAGTGAAATTGGTTACTGTAACGATAACATCGGTTTTTAGCTTTTTAAGTTTATTAAAATCAGAAATAGAAAAATTATTCTGAATGTATTTTTTCAAGCCTTTGCTTTCTCCAAAAGTTCGTTTTCCCTTAAAAAACTGGCGTATTACATTAAAGTGATTGATTGTCACAATATCAACTCCATCCTTAGTTTTTACAACAAACGGACAAATGTTAAAAATACTCGACATGGTTACATTAGTATATACAGAATGTATTTTTTTGATATGACCGAGAGCTAAATGCGGAATGAGCAAACTTCCTGTCGAAGTTCCTAAAAACAAATCGTATTCGTGTCTTTTTTCTTCTATTAAATACTGGGCAACACCGCCGGCAAAAGCGCCTTTACTGCCACCACCTGAAATAACCAATGCTCTCATAAATTGTAATGTAGGTTTTGTTTTTGGGATTATTTTTTTTTAGAGAATAGAGATAAGAAGCAAGAAGAAAGACTTCTTTACTCTTGTTTCTTGCCTCCAATATCTATATTCTATATTCTATTCTCTTTTATCTATTTCTCAGCATTTCTTATCTTTCTTCTTGAATCTTTCTTCTACTCAAGTCTAATTTACTCTTTCAACAAGCGATTCAATTGGAACTGCTCATCGGTTGTCAAATTAGGTAAAATTCTATTAAAAGAAGCACGCATTTCAGGATTTTTTAACAGAAGTCTAATTGTGTCTCTACCAAATTTTGAAAACTGCCACATATGATGCGTTGTGGCACCAACTAAATTCTTTAAAACCTGATCGTTAATAATTTTAAAAGTAATCAGTTTTTCTAAAGCGTTTTGCCGCGTTGTAGCTTCATATTTAGTTGAAGAAAAGGCGATTAATTCGTTTGCAAGAGCATCTTGATCACTACTGTAATTGGGGGTTGACAAAGCTAGAGAAAGCCATAAAGTTCTGAGATTATAATCGTTGAAACCAATCCAGTTTTTAGATTTATCCAAATAGGCTGTTCTATGATCTGGAAAATTTCTCCACAACCAATACAACGCAATTTCTTGTGTCTGATACGATTTATCATCCAAAAGTGTTTCGTAATTGGTTCGAAAATCTTCCGGAATTTTAGTCAGTGAACCCGCAAGATTTTGGCGAACATTAATATCATTTGTTTGCAAAGCTAAAAGTAAGAGCTCTTTTTTGTCTTCGTATTTTTCATTTTCTAACTGATCGACAACAGCTGCTTTTACCGATTGATATACATCTGACTCTAAAGTGCTTTTTAAAACAGCCGCTTTCTCTGCTAAAGGTGTTTTTTTCAGTTTATCAATTTCTAAACGCTTTTGAATCGTTTTATTTTTACTCAATAATGCATTTGCTGTCGGTGTATCAAAAACGGTAGATTCCAACCAAGTTTTCTGGAACTTCTCCAAATCAAAATCTGAGACTTTTTTAATCTCGTCAAAGAAATTCTGTGTGTTTACAGTTTGGTACGCATATTTGGCGAGATAATTTTTAATTGCTTTTTTAAACGCTTTCTCTCCGATTGATTCATGCAGAACAAATAACGTCCAAGCTCCTTTTTCGTAAAATGTCAACGAACTGGCTTTTGCGTTCAAAACTGGAATGGTGTCGGTACGAGAAGCAAATTTAATCTGCTGCGCGGTGTCGTACAGTTTAGAATAAAAGTAATCTTCCCCATAAATTTCCCTTTCTGCCAGAAGCGCAAAATAAGTTGCAAATCCTTCCTGAAGCCAATGATGCGTACTGCTTTCAGCTGTAATTAAATCGCCAAACCAATGATGCGCCAATTCGTGCGCGTCTACATTTGTATAATTTCTGTCGCAAAAACCAATTGAATCGACCACATAACGTGTCGCAAAAAGTGTCGAAGTCGTGTTTTCCATTCCGGCATATAAAAAGTCTCTCACCGGAATCTGTCTGTTGATTTTCCAAGGATATTTTACACCAATTTCTTTTTCAAGGAAATCAAAAATTTGTTTCGAATAACGATATGTTGGTTCAAAACGATCTGCATCTTTAGGTTCGTAATAATATTCTAAAGGAATTTTGCTTTTTGATTTAAATTCTTTTTTATCAAATTTTCCGATAGCCAACATCAACAAATAGGAACTCATAGGTTTTTCCATTTGAAATTGCCAGTGATTTAGATTTCCGTTTGTTGTTTTTTCTTTTAAAATTCCGTTTGCAACTACCTGATATGTGGCATCATAAGAAATTCCGAGATTAAAAATCAGTTTCTCGTTTACATCATCAAAACTAGGAAACCAATTGCTGGTATATCTTCCCTGCCCTTGTGTCCAAATCTGCATTTCATCGTTTTCCATTTCAACAAAATACAACGCCTGTTTTGGTTTTGCTGTGTAACTGAAAGTCAAATGATTCTGCCCTTTTTTGAAAGGAAAAATCAATTTCAATTCTTTGTTGGTATTGAGATACATGATTTCGTTATCATCGATTTTCACATTCGAAAATCCTATATTTTTTGCGTCAAGCGAAATGGTGTCAATATCCTGCAAAACCTCAAATTGAAAATCGACAGTTCCAGAAATCATTTTTTCTTTCGGATTTAATGTCAATTGAGCCGATACAGATTTGAAATCAACAAATTTTGTTTGCTGTGCAAAAAGAAAACTGGTGAAGAATAGAAAAATGTATTTCATTGAAATGAATTTGAAGGCGAAATTCCAAAGTTACAAAGGTTTCCTTTACAAATAGAATGAAATTTGTATGTTTACAATATAAAACCGTCAAATCGTGTCTCAACCTAAAAAAGCCTTATTTAACTGGAGCAGCGGAAAAGATTCTGCTCTTGCTTTATACAAAACACTTCAAAATTCTGAATTTCAAATCGAATGTTTACTGACGAGTGTAAACCAGCAATATCAGCGAATTTCGATGCACGGAATTCGTGTTGAATTATTGCAGAAACAAGCCGAAAGTATCGGAATTCCGTTAAAAATTCTTGAAGTTCCCGAAATGCCTACAATGGAAGTATATGAAAAAGTAATGACTGAGACTTTGACGGAGCTCAAACAAAACGGCATAACACATTCTATTTTTGGAGATATTTTTCTAGAAGATTTACGCCAGTACCGAGAAAATCAACTGGCTAAAATTGGATTTACTGGTGTTTTTCCGATTTGGAAGATTCCGACTCCCGATTTAATTCATGAATTTATTTCGTTGGGATTTAAAACGATTGTCGTTTGTGTCAATGAAAAATATTTGGATAAAAGTTTTGTTGGCAGAATTATCGATCAGGATTTTATAAATGATTTGCCTGAGAATGTAGATGTTTGTGGCGAAAATGGCGAATTTCATACCTTTACTTTTGACGGTCCGATTTTTTCTAAACCAATTGATTTTGAAATTGGCGAAATTGTGTATCGAAAATATGAAAAATCAGAAAGACAAGATTCATCAGATACAGCTTGCGATAACAATGACGAAACTGCATTTGATTTCGGATTTTGGTATTGTGATTTAATCAAAAAATGAAAAAGCTGAAAAAGAAAATAAATCTCCTTTTACAGCTTTGCTAAAATGGCTTCGTGATTAAATTAAGTAGATTGATCAACCCAAGTTTTAAGAAACCATTTATTATCTTTTAATTCGAAAATATAATCTGCGTAAATTCCGGTATCAATTCCGCGTTGCTCAATAACGGCTTTGTTTGGTTTTAGGATGATTTTTTGTCTAAACTCCATTCCTTTATCATCCAGTTTTAGAATTCTATAATTCTTCTGTGTCATTGTCACCTCAATATCTTCCAAATTATCGTCGATCGTTTTTATTTTAAACGGAAACTTTACTCGGCTCAATTGAAAGTTTTTATCTTCATTAAATTTCTTAAGAAAAGTGTTGAAATTTTCGCTGTTTGATTTGGCTTTTTGCTGTGCGGTTGCTAATTGGCAAAAAACAGCAATAAATAAGATTGTAATTATTTTTTTCATTATTCGTTATACATTTTAAGCAAGTTCATAACGGTATTCCAGTTTCGAATTGTGGCGGTTACATTTAATTTTTTCTCTATATATTTTTGATCAAAACGCGTTTTTCCAGCCCCTACAGCATATTTTATAAAAATTCTATTTTCATCAATACTTGCTTCGTCTGGTTTAAACTGACTGATTTTCAAATCGTTTATATTCTCTTTCTTTAAAGTCGTTGAAACAAAAGCAACATACAGTTTTTTAGTATCTATATCTTTTTCTTTTAAAAACGGACTATTGGCAAAACACGATTCTAAATTTTCTTTGGTAATCATGACAACGGGAACTTCATGACCGAAAACCTTAAAAATTTCCTGTTTGATCATAAAACCAACTTTCGAAGCCTCTTCTTCACTATCTACAAATACATTTCCAGATTGTAGATACGTGCGAACATTCTGAAAACCAAGGCTCTCCAGCATTGCTTTCAAAGCTTCCATTTTCATCATATTGTGCCCAGAAACATTGATTCCTCGTAAAAGCGCTAAATGTGTTTTCATTTTTTTTCTAATTTAAATTCAAAGATAAAAAAACTATTCATCATCGTCTTCTTCGCTAATTTCAATATCAAACTTCACTAAGAAATCATTAAACTTTTGTTTGTACTTTCTTTGCGCTTGTTCTACAATTTCGTCAGCTTCTTGGTTTTCTTCTATTGCATCAAGATTGAACTGCTCTTTAACCCACTCCTGAAATTCTTCTTTATTTTCGCTTTCTTCATAATATTCCTCGTCTTTATAGAAATAAGCTTTATCAAAATCAACAGAAATTTCAGTATCTAAAGTTAAAAGCTGAATCAGTTTTTGAGTGTTTTCTGCCACAATATGAACTCCGCCTTCATCACCAAAAACAACAATCGGGCAATTATTCAAATCTTTATCAATAAGCCAATACGCATACGAACTTCCAGAACCGTTTGCTCCTGCAAATTCGATAAAACTGGTGTAAAATTCCTCGTCTTCAGACCATGTTTTAATGCCTGTTTTATCATCTGTTATCGTAAGTCCGAAACATTCAGAATAGCTTTCAACGCCATATTCTTGTTCGAATTCATATAACTTAACTAAATCTTGAGGAAGTTTGTAATCAGCAAATTGAACGGCAAATTCTTCTAATGAAAAACTGCTGTTGTAATCTGCATATTCAGTTTCTTCTTCATCATTTTCAACAACTTCAGATGTCAGTATTTCAAACGTTTTTATTGCCGCCTGTTTTACGCAGAAAAACTCAATTCCTTGTGCATTTTCGTCATTCATCCATTGGTATTTCGGATCTCCGTCTTCATTAAGATATTCCAAAATAAGCATAATTTCTTGATCATCATGACACCATAAAGCTCGCATTCTTATACCAAAACCGTTGGCAATTTCTTCAGAAATCTGACTGTATTTCTTTCCTTCATAATCAAAAGGAACGAACAGATAAGTCGTTCCAGAAATATGTCTAACAATACTTCCATTCTCTTTCAATTCATCATTTTCAGACAAAACTTCGAACATATTGATAAACTGATTTCGGAAATCAGCATACATATACTTTTCTTTTTTATCGTAATCTAAAATGGAAAGTCCGTCTTTAAAAACATCCAAATAATTATTGCCTAATATTTCACTGCCATAAGCGGAAATTTCTACAAACGCATCATCGACAATATCAGATAATTGATGAGTTGAAGGCAGATAATTTTCGACCGTTATCACAGATCCGTCTGTATCTTGAACATTGCTGCAGATTAAAATATCAGGCCTTCCCGCACTAATAATAGCCTGAACATCTGTAAAACGTTCAAAATGAAACGCCATGTCATCGCTGTAAACAAGCCAAGCTTTAAGATCGCCTTTTACAAAAAGTTCACCATGATTGTACTCTCCGTAAAGCGTATCGCATTGCAGACCTCCGCCTAAATAATGAACGCTTCCGAATAAATTGATATTTACTGTGGTTGTTTTTCCTAAAACGATTAAAGCAGGAGAATTATCGGTATCGTAAGAACTGATCCATTTTGCAACTGTCAGGTTTCCTTTAAAAATAAATCCTAAAATGAAAACGTCGGAATGTTCTTCTGTGCTGAAATCCATTTCAAAGGAATCCATTTCGACATCGTCTTCTGCTAATAGAAAGATCGGATTTTCTTCATAATCAGGAAAACGCCAAGTGTCTTCAAAAACATTGTAGATTTTATTATTGCCAAAATCCGTTAGATCTCCAATAATAGTGTGGGCTTCGTGACGATTAATTACTTTGAATGTAACACCCGAAAATACCATTGTTTCAAATGGAACTTTTTCTTCTTTAATCATAATTTGAGGCTTATAATTTAAATGTTCAAACAAATCTAACAATTATCTTTTTTTATTAAAATTTTACTGACGATAAAAATTAAAAAAACTCCGTCAGAAACGGAGTTTTCAAAAAAAAAAAAGAATTGAATTAGTAAGCATTATAAAATTATCTCTTTTTTTCGTATACCAATAAAGGACCGTCACAAATGCTCCAAGAACTATACAAGTTGCCGATAGTATCAATGATATATAAATTTTCTTTTACGTTTGAAGTGCAAGAACCAATGATATCGCTTTGAGCTGTATAATTTAATTCAAACTGGGTCTGATCTGCTGTTTTTGTCATAATGTAAGTTCCTGCAATAGTGGTGATTTTCCCGTCTCTTTTTCTAGTTTTAGAAAAGGTATTATTTGAATTGAAAGTATAACTTTCTTCCCACTCCATAACATCTATCGAATTTGCCGCAGGATTACCGCTTCCCATTCTGGTCAAAACCCATTTTCCATGGTAAGATTCAGTTGCCTTATTATCAGAATCATCGTTTGAGCAAGAAAGTAAAGAAAAAAGCATTACAATTAAGAGTCCAATTTTTTTCATTTTTATAGTTTTTAATGGTTAACTATTATTAAGATTTTACTTTCTTAAAATGGTTGCGTCGTAATTTTCAAATTAATGATAAGTTAACATTCAACCACTTGAAAACGACAATTCATTTTCAAATTTCCCAATTAAAATCTATCTTCGCTTTTCTAAAGAAAAAAGAGAATAGAATAAAGAAAATAGAGCTAAACTTTGTATTTATTCTTTTTTCTTGGCTCTAAAAAATAAAATTCCAATTAAATAAATTCCAAATTCCAATTGTCATCCTGAGCGTCCCGATGCTTCGGGAGAAGGACCAAATCTAAAATCAGCAATCTAAAATCTAAAATAATTAAATGTCTAATAATCTTCTTGAAACTCCAATTGAATACCTAAAAGGTGTTGGTCCGAGCCGTGGCCAGCTGCTTCGCAAGGAATTGGGTATTCATAAATACGGAGATTTAGTTAATCTTTTTCCGAATCGATATATTGACAGGACGCGTTATTACAAGATTAATGAGTTGCAGAATACAGGTTCTGAAGTTCAGATTATTGGAAAAATAATCAACATCAAAACGGTTGAATTTGCCAAAAACAAAAAACGTCTTGTGGCAAGTTTTGTTGATGATACAGGACAAATTGACTTAAACTGGTTTCAAGGACATAAATGGATTCGTGAAAGTTTAAAACTGAATGAACCTTTGGTAATTTTTGGAAAATGTTCTCTTTACGGAAGCCAATTCAGTATGGCGCATCCCGAAATTGAACTGTTGAGCGAACACGAAAGAAGTTTGCGTTCGGCTATGCAGCCTGTTTATCCTTCGACAGAAGCTTTGGCTAATAAAGGGATTTCAAATCGGACCATTAATAAAATGATGGAGCAGCTTTTCCTAGAAACTCAGGCGCTATTTACAGAAACTTTTCCGCCGTTTTTAATTGAAGAACTGAAACTAATTCCGAAACGCGCCGCATTATTCAATATCCATTTTCCGAAAAGCGCTGAGATTTTAGCGAAAGCGCAATTTAGATTGAAATTTGAAGAATTGTTTTTTATTCAGTTGCAATTAATTACAAAGAATCTCATTCGAAAACATAAAATAAAAGGGCATCCATTTGACAAAGTGGGCGAACTTTTTAATGAATTTTATAAAAATCATCTGCCTTTTGATTTAACTAATGCTCAAAAAAGAGTAATTAAAGAAATCAGGTCAGATATGGGAAGCAACGCCCAAATGAATCGTTTGCTGCAAGGTGACGTAGGTTCTGGAAAAACTATTGTGGCTTTTATGAGCATGCTTTTGGCTATTGACAATGGTTTTCAAGCTTGTCTGATGGCGCCTACAGAGATTTTAGCCAATCAGCATTTTCTTGGTTTATCTGAATTTGCTAAGACATTAAACATTAATATCCGAATTTTAACAGGTTCTACTAAAACTTCTGAAAGGAAAATTATCCATGAAGAATTGGAAAGTGGCGAACTTAAAATTTTAATTGGAACTCATGCTTTGCTGGAAGATAAAGTACAGTTTCAGAATCTTGGTTTAGCTGTAATTGATGAACAACATCGTTTTGGTGTGGAGCAACGATCAAAATTGTGGAAGAAAAATGATATTCCGCCACACGTTTTGGTTATGACCGCCACTCCTATTCCGAGAACGCTTGCAATGAGTTTATACGGCGATTTGGATATTTCTGTTATTGACGAATTGCCTCCAGGAAGAAAACCGATTCAGACCGTACATCGCTATGATTCCAATCGTTTGAAAGTCTGGAAATTCCTTCGTGACGAAATTGCAAAAGGAAGACAGATTTATATTGTTTATCCGCTAATTCAGGAATCTGAAAAAATGGATTATAAAGATTTGATGGACGGCTACGAAAGTATTTCGCGTGATTTTCCGCTTCCTCAATATTCTATTTCTATCCTTCACGGAAAAATGAAACCAGCCGATAAAGATTCCGAAATGAAGCGTTTCTCTGAAGGAAAAACTAATATTATGGTGGCTACGACTGTAATCGAAGTTGGTGTAAATGTGCCAAACGCCAGTGTAATGATTATTGAAAGCGCCGAAAGATTTGGACTTTCGCAATTGCACCAGCTGCGCGGACGTGTTGGCCGTGGCGCTGAACAGAGTTATTGCATTTTAATGACAGGACATAAATTAAGCGCTGACAGCAAAACCAGAATGGAGACCATGGTACAAACCAACGACGGTTTTGAAATTGCAGAAGTAGACTTAAAACTTCGCGGTCCCGGAGATTTAATGGGAACACAGCAAAGTGGTGTTTTAAACCTTCAAATCGCTGATATTGTAAAAGATCGTGAAATCCTTTCTCTGGCTCGAAATTACGCCATGAAAATCCTAAAAGAAGATTCAGCGCTCCAAAAACCTGAAAACGCTATTTTAAGAATGATTTTCATCGAAATGACCAAGAAGAAGAATATTTGGAATTATATTAGTTAAAGGTGCTAAGCTACTAAGCTACTAAGCTTCTAAGCTTCTAAGGTGCTAAGTTACTAAGGTTTTTAAGCTCAAAGATTTAATTTTTAAATCTTTGGCTTTTTTTGTTTTATAAAGATACTAAGAAACTTAGAAGCTCAGCACCTTAGAAGCTTAGTAGCTTAAAAAAAACTCCATTGCGTTCTAATTATATTCTGGTGATTTTAGATTTGTTGGGGGTCAAATTCAAAGGGGGCGAATATTTTTATTAGACACAATGAAGTATTTTAGTTAGTTATTTCTTTTTTGGATCGTTTTTCTTTTCAAAAAGACCGCTAAACAAACCTTTATTGACTTTGTTTTTATCGTCTTTTCCAGTTGCGATTAAGTGGTCGATATATTCCATATACGTTTTCTTTCTTTCTTCTAGAAAACCTACCAGATATTCTTCAGACGCGTGCATGCCGCTAGTTTCTTCAATCTGTAAAAGTTTTTTGTACAAAGGCTCAATAAACTTCACAATAATCTCATTCGGAACTGATTTTCTAGTGCCAAAGAAACCCACAATCTCACCATCGGCGTCTGCGATGATTTTAAAATCGGTTACAACCCAGTAATAGCGACCAGTTTTGGCCATGTTTTTTATAATAACATGAATGTTTTCGCTAGATTTAATACTGTCCCATAAGAATTTAAAAATAACCTTTGGCATATCTGGATGGCGAATTATATTATGAGGCTGACCCACAAGTTCAAATTCATCATAACCAGAAACATCTATAAAGTCTTCATTGGCATATAATATGGTTCCTTTTTTATCGGTTTTACTCAGCAGCACTTTATTCTTATTCCAGTCTACTTCTCTGTCAGAAGGTGTTGGACGGTGTAATCTGGTATCCATAAATTTTACATTTAAATTAATTTACAATTCAATTAAGTACATAAAATGAATCCTTAAACTATTTTCAATTTGACTCGATTTCTAAAACAAGCAGAATATTTCTGATTTTACGAAAAACCGTTTCCAATTCATTTTCCAGCCATTCCGGAATCTGATTGTTAACAGCAAGATTGCGATGACTTATATCGTTCATAATCTGAACTAGTTTTTTGTATTGAAAATCAAGATCGTAAACATTAGCATTATTTCTATAGCCTTTGAAAATTTCTCTCAACTCGATCTCAAATTCAGATTGAGCGCCAATTTTTTCAATTGAATTTAATGTGATGCTTTCATTCAAAAAGTCATCGATAATTTTCTTTAGATTATGCAGCGTAGGTACTGCAGTTGGCAAATCATACTTAAACATAATGGGGTTTTAAAATTAATATTGGTTTTTATTTGAGGATATTTGTTTGGGTTTCAATCGCAATTTGGCCCTTCGACTTCGCTCAGGATGACAATTGGGATTTGGAATTTTTAAGTTGGAATTTTAATTCCTATTTGATGTCGATTTCACATGAATATCATTCACTAAATCATCAATTTTCTTCGCGCTTTCTCTCATCATTTCAAGATACGTCAGCAATTTATCGTTGTCTGTATGCCCTTTCGAAACATCAATCAGTTTTAAAACAGAATTTACAGGCAGTTTTAAATCTAAAGTGGTTCTGTGAATAAAATCATTGTAATCTTTTGTAGCCGACATTGAGCTGTATTTTGCAGAAGCCAGTTTCATATTTTCCAATTCATATTCGTCTGAGATTTTTGAAATATGATTTTCACTATGCTCTTTAAAATAATATGCCCAATAGCCATTCATAAAAAATACGACAGCAGCCAAAACGGTATGAATGATCAAAGTTTCCAGATCAAAATTGACTTGCGAAAAATACACCTGAAGTCCGTTGGCATCATTGTATATAAAGTTTTGCAGATAAGCCAATCCTGCGTGGTGAAGCACAACCAATAAAGTCAACGGAATTTGAAGTTTCCAGTTTTGATAAATAATCAAAATTGTGCTGGCAATGAATACTGTAAAGTGCATTTCGAACATACCATGCATCTGATAAATATACTGCGCCATAAAAATAGCCAGAACAACAGATAAAACGTATTGGTAAAATTTGGAGTTTTTCATGAAAAACTTAGCCGAATAATATAGCAAAAGATTCAACGTTCCAACGCCGACACCAATTTCGAAAGTATCGTATTTAAAAGAAAGTCCGATACCGAGAAGAAAATATACGGCAAGTACATAATTAATAATCGTATCTGATTTTTGTGTCATAGTAGACATAAAACTGTGCAGATAATCTTGTTCGTTTAAGCTAGCTTTTGTTTTCATAGGTCAATTAGATTTAGGTTTTTGGAAATAGTTATTTGGTACATTTTGGTAAAGAGCATCCGTAAGCTTTTAGAGCCAAAGCATTAAAAGACGGATTATTTTTTCTGCTCAGAAGAGAATCAATCGCCATTTGGGCATAATTGCTTTCTGCATCTGTACAATATCTGGTTTTATTGTAATTGCCTCTGTAATATAAATTGTGCGTCTGATCTAGCAAAACTGCTTGCGGAGTCGAGAAAACACCGCATTTTTTAGCCATTGCTTCATCAAAATAAACAGGGATTTTGGCGTCAAACTTTTGCTGTATTTCATCAATCGTAAAATTTTTCTCTTTGTTTAACACAACAATTTTAAAATTGATCTGATCTCCGTACTTTTTAATTAAACCGCTTACATGTGGCACATTGAACCGCGAACAGGGACATTCGGGGTTAAAAAAATGAATAAAAACAGGTTTATTGTCAAATGCACAACACGGACCAAGTTCGATCTTCGATCCCATTGCAATGGCTTTATAATTCTTTGGCACTGGAGTCGGGAGACTGTATTGAAATTCATTTTGCCAAAATAAATAGCCAATTGCTGCAAGTAAAAATGTAAACCATAAACTGAGAAGTAATTTTTTCTTCATAAATCATTTTTTTATTATTCAAACAACAAAAAGAATAAACAATTGTTAATATAACTCTCTGTAAAATTTTGTAAAAAACCAAAAAAAACAACTTCTCTTAACATATTTTAACACTAAATCCTTATAAATAAAGACTAGTACTAAAAATTTTCACCATTTTGTTTAACATATCAATGTTACAAATAAAATCGATAAACTGCAAAAAAAATCAGACAAATTGCAAAAAAAATATTCAATCCTAGGAAAAGTCCACTCTAACACAACATTCTTTTTGATCAGTTTAACAGTTTAAATCAAAAAAATTTAACCTTTCATTAAACCTTTTTGCCTGCTTGCAGTCTAAATGCAAACCTTTGTACATACAAATGTTAAATAAAAGCTAACGCCTTCTGATTTCGCATCAAAAAGTTAAATTTGTAAGCTTACTAAAAACAGAAACCCAAAATAAATATTCACCTCAATTTTATGAAAGTAAAACACCTCATTTACACCCTTTTAATTGTTACAATTGGAGGCTTTATTACCTACAGAATTATTTCTAATAAAGGTAAAAATGAAGATTCTAAAAAGTTCAATGACAAAAAATCTCCAACAACTGTTAATGGAGTCGTAATAAAAACTGCCACTTTTGACAATAATTTAGCATTATCAGGATCAATTGAGGCAAACGAACAAGTAGAAATTCACAGTGAGGTTTCAGGAATTGTTGAAGGAATATTTTTTAGCGAAGGCAGCAATGTTACAAAAGGACAAGTACTTCTTAAAGTAAACGATATTGAACTAAAAGCACAATTAAGACAGGCTCAAACCAGAGAAGGATTGGCTGCTGAAAACGAAAGAAGAGCAAAATTACTGCTACAGAAAGAAGCTATCAGCCAAGAAGAAGCAGATGTAGCTAAGGCAGATCACGCTTCTGCACAAGCACAGACACAATTAATACGCGCACAAATCTCTAAAACTTCTGTGAGAGCGCCTTTTTCAGGAAAAATCGGTTTGCGTTCTATCTCTCCAGGAACTTATATTACCCCAACTGTTTTAGTAGCAAAATTGGTTAATACAAGTAAATTAAAAATCACTTTTTCAATTCCAGAAAAATATGCTGCAGAAGTGCGATCTGGATCTGTAATCGATTTTAAAGTTTCTGGTTCAGACAAAACTTATAATGCCAAAATTTATGCAATAGAACCTGAAGTTGCCGTTGCGACACGTACACTTCAAATTCGTGCTCTTGCAGATAATAACGACGGAAAACTTTTCCCTGGAACTTTCGCAGATATCAAATTGCCTTTAAATATTATTAAAGATGCAATCGTAGTTCCTTCTCAGGCAATTGTGCCAATTCAAGATGGTAAAAAGGTGTTTATCGCCAATAAAGGCCAGGCAAAAGAAGTAATGGTTGATGCAACGACAAGAACAGATTCTTCAATTTTAATTTTAGCTGGATTAAAACCTGGAGATACTTTAATCACAAGTGGTGTAATGTCATTAAAAGACGAAGCGCCAATAAAAGTTAAAGTAAAATAATTGTAGATTTTAGATTTTAAATTTCAGATTAACCTCTGAAATCTAAAATCAACAATCTATCCCGATAGTTATCGGGACTAAAATAATAATTATGAGTTTATCAACTACAAGTATAAAAAGACCTGTTTTAACAATAGTACTGAATCTATTAATTATATTATTCGGTTTTATTGGCTACACTTTTTTAGGAGTCAGAGAGTTCCCTTCTATCGACCCTGCGCAGGTTTCTATCCGTACCAATTATACGGGTGCAAACGCCGACATTATTGAATCGCAAATTACAGAACCTCTTGAAAAAGCGGTAAATGCAATTGACGGAATTAGAAATATCACTTCCTCCAGTAATCAAGGAAGCAGTAATATTACCATAGAATTTAATCTGGACAAAGATTTAGAAGAAGCGGCAAACGACGTTCGTGACAAAGTTTCGCAAGCCATTCGAAATCTACCGCAAGATATTGATGCTCCGCCAGTTGTATCAAAAGCGGATGCCGACAGTGATGCGATTATTTCGATGACGGTTCAAAGTGATTCTAGAAGTTCTTTAGAATTAAGTGATTATGCGGAAAATGTTATTTCGCAGCGTTTAGAAACTATTCCGGGCGTGAGTGGCGTACAGATTTGGGGACAAAAACGTTACGCCATGCGTTTATGGATCGATCCTGTAAAACTGACTGCCTACGGCTGTACGGTTGCTGATGTGCGTGCAGCGTTAAACGCTCAAAATGTTGAACTTCCATCGGGAAAACTGACTGGAAACAACACCGAACTTACCGTAAAAACAATCGGAAATCTTTCTAAAGCAGAAGAATTCAATAATATCATTATTCGTACAGACGGAGATAAAATTGTTCGTTTAAGCGATGTTGGAGGCGCAGAATTAGGTCCAGAAAACATCGAAACCAAATTGAGCCAGTCTGGTTTGCCAATGATTGGTTTGGCGATTGTGCCAATGCCTGGAGCCAATTATCTGGATATTTCAGCTGAATTTTATAAAAAATACGAAGCCTTAAAAAAGGATCTTCCAAAAGATATTAAACTAAATATTGCGCTTGACAATACGATTTTCGTAAAGAAATCGGTTCTTGAAGTTGCTGAAACCTTAGGGATTTCGGTAATTCTTGTAATTATTATTATCTATTTATTCTTTAGAGATTGGGCCATTGCTTTCCGACCTTTAATTGATATTCCCGTTTCCTTGATTGCTACATTTTTCATTATGTGGTTGTTTGGATTCTCTATCAACGTATTGACTTTATTAGCGATTGTACTGGCAACGGGACTTGTGGTGGATGACGGAATTGTGGTAACGGAAAATATCTTCAAAAAAGTTGAAGAAGGAATGTCTCCAATTGAGGCCGCAATTAAAGGTTCTAATGAAATTTTTTATGCCGTAATTTCGATTTCGGTAACCTTGGCGGCGGTATTCTTGCCTGTTATTTTCTTGGAAGGTTTCGTTGGACGATTATTTAGGGAATTCGGAGTTGTAATTGGCGCCGCGGTATTAATTTCGGCATTCGTTTCGCTGACTTTAACGCCAATGTTGAACGCTTATTTAATGAAAGGCGGCGAACAGAAAAAATCTAAATTCTATATTAAAACAGAACCGTTTTTTGAAAAAATGAACAGCAGTTATGCTGAGGCGCTTTCAAAATTTATGGATAGAAAATGGATCAGCTTCCCTATTCTTATTGCTTGTTTTGGATTGATTTATTTGTTTTTCACTATTCTTCCAAAAGAAACAGCACCTTATGACGATAGAAGTTCTGTAACCATGCGTATGACGACTCCTGAAGGTTCTTCATACGAATATACAGACCGTTTTATGCAGGAAATTTCACAATTGGTTGATGATTCTATTCCAGAAAAAAAGGTGAGTTTGGTTATTACGGCACCTGGTTTTGGAGCTTCGGCAACAAATACCGGTTTTATAAGGCTTTCTTTGAAAGAACCAGATGAAAGAGAAGCTTCTCAAAAAGATATCGCCGACAAATTAACCAAATGGACGAAAAAATATCCAGATGCTAAAACCTCTGTAATACAGCAGCCTACAATTGCCGTAAACAGACGTGGTGGTTTGCCGATACAATACATTATTCAGGCTCCAAATTTTGATAAATTGAGAGAAAAAATTCCTTTGTTTATGAATGAAGTTGGAAAAAGCGATGTGTTTTCTACAACAGACGTAAACTTGAAATTTAACAAACCTGAAATCAACGTTACAATTGACCGCGAAAAAGCAGAAAGTTTAGGAATTTCAATCATTGATATTGCACAAACTTTGCAGCTTTCTTTAAGCGGACAGCGTTTTGGGTATTTTATTAGAAACGGAAAACAATATCAGGTAATTGGGCAATTTGACCAGAAAGACAGATCTAAACCTTTGGATTTGACTTCGATGTTTGTAAAAAACAGAAATGGCGAATTGATTCAGATGGATAATGTGGTTAAGGTTTACGAACAAAGTAACCCGCCGCAATTGTTTCATAATAACCGTTATATGTCAGCAACAGTTTCGGCTGGTTTGGCACCTGGAAAAAGTATCAGTGACGGTATTCAGGAAATGGACAGAATTAAAGCAAAAGTTTTGGACGAAAGTTTCACAACCGATTTAGCTGGAGAATCTCGAGATTTCGTAGAAAGTAGCTCGAATACTTCTTTCGCTTTCGGATTGGCTTTATTGCTTATTTTCTTGATCTTAGCTGCGCAGTTTGAAAGTTTTATCGATCCGTTTATCATCATTCTAACGGTTCCAATGGCGGTTGCGGGAGCTTTATTCTCGTTATGGCTATTCAACCAAACTTGGAATATTTTCAGCCAGATTGGTACGGTAATGTTGATTGGTCTGGTAACCAAAAACGGTATTTTGATTGTAGAATTTGCCAATCAGTTGCGAGAACAAGGCAAACCAAAACTAGAAGCTATTTTAGAGGCTTCAGAAGCACGTTTACGTCCAATTTTAATGACGAGTTTAGCCATTGCATTAGGAGCGCTTCCAATTGCGATGTCGCTTGGAGCTGCGTCTACGAGTAGAATTGGTATGGGGGTTGTAATTGTGGGCGGAACTATTTTCTCATTGGCTTTAACGCTTTTTGTAATTCCTGCCATTTATTTAATGTGGTCGAAAGCCAGAAAACACTATCCTGAGTTTGACCATATTGACGAATACGAAAGAGAAAGCATTAAATAGAAACCAATAAATATATTTTTGGTTAAAGAAAAAGAATATGAATATCAAAAAAATATACTGTACAGCAATTATCCTGTTCTTTTGCATGGTTCAGACCAAGGCGCAGGAAGTTCTTACTATTGAACAGGCTATGACTATAGCGCTGGAGAATAATTTTGAAATTAAAATTGCTAAAAATAATTCCAAAATAAGCGAAACCAACGTAACGATTGGAAACGCTGGAATGCTGCCAACAGCAACGGCCAATGTTACCGACAATAACAGCATTATGAATTCGTCTCAGACACGTCAGGACGGGACAAGCACATCGCTTGACAATGCTAAAAACAACAGTTTAAGTTATGGTGTGAGTTTAGGATGGACGGTTTTTGACGGAATGAAAATGTTTGCCAGACTAGATCAGCTGAAAGAACTTCAGAAATTGGGTGACGCAGAATTGAAAAGAACCATTCTAGTCAAAATTGCTCAGGTAAATTCGGCTTATTATGATTTAGTGCAAATGCAGCAGCAACTAGCGGCCTTAGACACTACAATTGTAATTTCGAATCAGCGCCTGACTTTGGCTAAAAACCGTTTCAGCATTGGAAAAGCTTCAAAATTAGAAGTTTTAAACGCGCAAGTTGATTTAAACTCCGATCAGGTTGCTCTGCTAAGACAAAAAGAAGCTTACGCTAATGGCAAAATCTTATTGAACCAGCATTTGGCACGCGATCCTAAAATTGATTTCAAGGTTACCGATGAAGTTGTGGTAGACAATAAATTGGTTTTAGCCGATTTAATGGATTTGGCGCAAAAACAAAATCCGGCTTTAGAAGCACAAATCATCAACAAACGTATAGCCGAATTACAGCTCAAACAGGTAAAAGCAGACCGTTATCCGACCTTACGCTTAACCACAGGCTATAATTTTAACGAAAGCCAATCGAGTTTGGGTTTTACCAGCGAAACATCTTCTAGAGGTTTAAACTACGGTTTTAATGCTTCTATGAATATCTTTGACGGTTTCAACCAGCACCGAAATGAAAAAGTAGCGAAACTTCAGATTGAAAATTCAACGCTTGCCATAGAACAGCAAAATACAGTTTTGAGCACGCAGCTAAGCACTGCATTCCAAACGTATTTAACCAATTTAGAATTAATTGATCTGGAACAGGATAATGAAGCCATTGCCAAACAAAATTTAGACATTACATTGGATAAATTTAGAATCGGAACGATTACAACGCTTGATTTTAGAACCGCTCAGCTGAATTATGTCAACGCCAAAGTACGTTACAGCAATGCACAATACGAAGCAAAATTATCTGAAATTGCCTTAAAAGAATTAGCTGGAAATATCAATTTTTAAGTAAATTTGTTTCAAAATCCACTTAAATGATTTCGTACAACACCAAAGACTGGTTTGCTTTTATTTTTCATTTCCATAAATCTGATACAGTTCGAAAACTGTTTACGATTATGATTGCCATTGGAATATATGCCACAGCCGTCTGTTATCTCGAACTTCATTATTTTAAAGTAACCAAAAACGATTATATCCACAACATTCCAATTATGCATGGAATGCTTGGATTTGTAATTTCGCTTTTGTTGGTTTTTAGAACCAATACGGCTTATGACAGATGGTGGGAAGGCCGTAAACTTTGGGGCGGACTGGTGAATAACAGCCGTAATCTGGCTATCAAACTTTCAGCAATTTTAAAAGATGAAAACGACAAAAAGTTTTTTAGAAAATACATTCCGATGTATGCAGAAATACTTCATCAGCATTTGAAAGATGAAGACACAGGAAAAATGCTGTTTGAAGATGTTGAACTCGAAATCGATCAGCACAAACATAAGCCTAATCAATTAAAAAAAATAATGTATCATAAAATCAATGATTTGTATGATGCGAAAAAAATATCTGGAGAGCAGCTAATTACGCTAAATGACGAATTAGTTGCTTTTACAGACATTTGCGGAGCATGCGAGCGTATTAAGAACACTCCTATTCCCTACTCTTACAGCGCTTTTATAAAGAAATTCATCTTCTTTTATACGATGACGCTTCCGTTTGGATATTCTGTCAGTTTAGGTTATCTGGTTGCACCTGTGGTAGTTTTTATCTTTTATGTTTTGGCAAGTTTAGAACTTATTGCCGAAGAAATTGAAGATCCGTTCGGAAATGATGAAAACGATCTTCCTACCAAAAAAATATCAGAAAATATCAAAAAACATATTGAAGAATTGATATAAATTCAGAAACAGGTTCTGAAAATTAAAAAATAAACAATTTAGCGGTAAAATCATTCGTTAGACGACTATTTTTTGAAATCTGATAAATAAGTAATAAAATTTGTAACAGCAATTTAAATTTCCCTCATTTAAAGCTGCATTTGATTTTTTCTTTGTTACTAATTTTTAACTACTTATTACGATGAAAAAAATTCTTACACTTGTAGTTTTCGCTTTTCTGACTGTCAATTGTACCGACGAACCTGTGGGTACTGACATTCAAACTGAGGCCAAAAAATTGGATAGTTCTACTGCCACCGCAAAAGGAACTTATTCAGAATGCGATCCAATATCAATTAACATTATGGCTGGCCAGTTTACCAATGCTGGAAAAGTTTTAATTGAAAATGACGCTACAAATCTTTACGTAACCTACACTGCAATTCAAGACTGGTATTTTAGTGAACTTCATTTATATGTAGGTCCTTATGCCAATATACCCGCAAAAAATGGAAATCCAATTCCCGGGCAATTTCCTTATAAAAAATCTTTTAACCCTTTAGTTCAGAGCTACACTTTTACAATTCCGCTTTCGTCTATAACGTTAGATGCTAACAGATGTTTGTTTATTGCGGCACATTCTAGCATGAAAAATATTGTAAACGGAACCGTTATCAGAACAGAAACTGGCTGGGCTGGTGATATCAATTTTCCTGGCAAAAACTGGGCGACGTATTTTAACTACTGCTTAAGAACGTGCGACACGCCTCCGCCTCCAGTTACAACATGCGATACCGCTTATATGTTTGGAAATTACACTTTCAACGGATTAGAAATCTCCGAAAAATGGGGCTGGGCTACATATTACGATAGTGTAGTTGATGGAACTTATACTTACAATTTATACGCAGGAGCTGGACAAAATAATATCAATAATGGATATTTGGCTGGAACCGTAACAGTTGTTATTCAAGGAAGTAATGTTCAAGTTACTATAAATGCTACTCATCCTGGAACTGTATTTACAGAAACTCATGTTTACTTGTCAGATGAGAGACCAGAAACAGCCGCTCCTGGCCATTTTGGCAATCAGCACACTTTAAACAATGCTACCACAGATAGCTATAATTTAAGCTATAGTGGAGATGGAAATTTCTGGCTCATCGTTCATGCTTCAGTATGCACCACAGAATAATTGAAATGAAAACAGAAATGAAAAAAGAGAGAGCCAAAATTCTCTCTTTTTTTATTGAAAGCTTTCAAGCTTTTATAACTTAATCTATTCTTACACAAAGCATAAAAAAGGCTTAAATATCTAGATGTTACATATATTTTTATTAAATTTAGAGTCTTCACCAAAAATTAAATTTAATGAATAATCAACGATTTTTAGTCAATCCGCTCCAATTATCGCAAGAAAAATCATTAAAGACTCTTGTAGAAAACAGAACCATTTACAATTTAAACCATTGCGAATTGAATCTGTTTGAAACCTACGAGTCGACCCATAAAGTTCCGTTGAAGTTTAATGATTTAGTGGTAACCAGTATGCTGAGAGGCAAAAAAATCATGCATCTTTTTGATGATCCAGAATTCGTTTATCTTCCTGGCGAAACGGTGATTGTGCCTTCGAATGTAGAAATGAAAATTGATTTTCCTGAAGCTTCCAAAAATAATCCGACGCAATGTCTGGCGTTAGCAATTGACCAAGATAAAATTGCTGAAATCTTAAACTTTTTAAACGAGCAATATCCGAAAGAAGGAACTAATATGTACTGGCAGCTGAACTATCAGAATTATTTCTTTTACAATAATGTCGAAATGGCAGCGACAATCAATAAACTCATAAAAGAATGTATGAGCACATCGATTACCAAAGATATTTTTGCCGATCTGACTTTAAAAGAATTGCTGATTAGAATTATTCAGACGCAAACTGTAAAATCTCTAGATCAAGGAAAATTTCTTGAAGATAATAATCCAATTAAAGAAGTTACAGAATATATCAAACAGAATTTGAAAGAAAACATGAGCTTAAAAATGCTAAGCGAAAAAGCTTGTATGAGCACTACTTCTTTCTACCGTTTCTTTAAGCGCGAACTCGGAATGAGTCCGATTGAATATATTTTGAATGAAAAAATAAAATGTGCTAAAAATCTTTTGAAAAACCCAACACTTCAAATTAATGAAGTCTGTTATTTAGCAGGTTTTGAAGACGCCAATTATTTTATTCGATTGTTTAAGAAATATGAAGGGATAACGCCGAAGCAGTATCAGTTGCTTTATGTATGCTAAAAAGCTTCTGAGGTTCTAAGCTGCTAAGGTTCTAAGTTTTTTAGCCACTAAGGCGCTAAGTCGCGAAGTTTTCTTTAAAGCTTTTTTACTATATGCTGAATACCGAAACTGAAATAGGAGTACTGTTTTTTTTTGTCTTTCCGAGGAACGAGGAATCTTCGCAAGTAACTCCGTAAAGTGACTTGTTTTACAAACAAAACACTACTCTATTCTAATAACGGGTTCTAAATTCTTTTCTTCTTCTGGAGTAAAAATTCTGTACTCAATTTGAAATGTTTTCTTTAAAGGCGTTTCTAATGAAAAACCTCCTACTCCAAAGGCGTCAATTACGGTTAAGGTAAAATGGGCGTGTTTCCAATATTCAAATAAATCTTTGTCTACCCAAAATTCCGTGTCTTCGACAACACCAATACAAACATCGCCAGTGCGTTGGTAATAACCTCCTTTTTCAAAACATTGCGGTTGCGTTCCTTCACAGCATCCTCCTGCTTGGTAAAACATCAAATCACCGTGTTTTTCTTTGAGAATTTTAATTAATTCTATTGCTTTTTCTGTAGCGTCAATTCGTTTTATCATAACTTTTAAAATTAAAAAAAGCAGTAAATATCAATTAAGAATTTACTGCTTCGAAACATAACCAACTATTTAAGAATGTGCTATGTCGAGCACAATCCTTCCTTCTATTTCACCTTTTTTCATTTTATCGAAAACAGTATTTACATCTTCCAATTTTGAAGTGGTTACTGTGGCTTTGACTTTTCCATCAACTGCAAATTCGATTGCTTCTTTCATGTCTTTTCTGGTTCCAACAATAGAACCTCTTATGGTAATTCTATTTAAAACAGTATCAAAAATAGACAAATCAAAATTACCTGGAGGAAGTCCGTTTAATGCCATTGTACCTTTTCTTCTCAATGTTTCAAGCCCTTGTTTGAAAGCTATTGGAGAAACTGCGGTAACCAATGCCCCATGCATTCCACCGACTTCTTTCTTTAAGAATTCTCCAGGATTTTGATTCTTTGCATTAACCACCAAATCGGCACCTAATTTTTTTGCCAAATCCAATTTATCATCTCCAATATCAATTGCAGCCACATTCATTCCCATAGCTTTTGCATATTGCACAGCAACATGCCCTAAACCTCCAATTCCAGAAATTGCAACCCATTCTCCAGGTTTCACTTCTGTTTCTTTCAATCCTTTGTAAACCGTAACTCCAGCGCATAAAATAGGAGCCATTTCAATAAAATTGACATTAGAAGGCAAAATTCCAACATATCTGGCATCTGCAATTACATATTCTGCAAATCCGCCGTCTACGCTGTAACCGCCATTCTGCTGGCTTTCGCATAAAGTTTCCCAACCCGTAATGCAATGATCACAGCCACCGCAAGCGCTATAAAGCCAAGGCACGCCGACAGCATCTCCTTCTTTTACGTTTTTCACATCCTGCCCAACTGCGACAACATAGCCAACAGCTTCATGTCCCGGAATTAAAGGCATTTTAGGCTTGACCGGCCAATCGCCTTCTACAGCATGTAAATCAGTATGACACACTCCGCTTGCAATTACTTTTACAAGAATTTCGTTTCTGCCTGGACGTTTTACTTCGACCTCTTCAATTTTCAAAAGAGATCCGAATTCTCGAACGACCGCAGCTTTCATTGTTTTTGGAAGCATAATTCTATAGTTTTAAGAGAATAGAAAACCTATCGAATTTTCCATTCTCAAGTTTATATTCTTTAAAAGAATCCTAATTTCTTTTTGTCATAAGAAATCAGCATGTTTTTGGTTTGGCGGTATTGGCTCAACATCATTTTGTGATTTTCACGGCCAATTCCAGATTGTTTGTAACCGCCAAACGGAGCACCAGCAGGATAAGAATGATATTGATTAATCCAAACACGGCCAGACTGAATTGCTCTCGGAACCTGATAAATTTCGTGCGCGTCTCTTGTCCAAACCCCTGCTCCTAGTCCGTACATGGTATCGTTGGCAATTTCAATTGCTTCTTCAGTAGTTTTGAAAGTGGTAACCGCCAATACAGGTCCAAAAATCTCTTCCTGAAAGATTCTCATTTTGTTATGGCCTTTAAACAAAGTCGGTTTGATATAATAACCTTCAGCTAATTCTCCTCCGAGTTTATTTTCATCACCTCCTGTTAGCAATTCTGCGCCTTCTTCTTTTCCTAATTTGATGTAAGACATAATTTTTTCTTTCTGAACAATCGAAGTCTGCGCACCGATCATAGTCGATTTATCCAGCGGATTTCCAGCTACAATGGCTTCTGTTCTTTCGATTACTTTTTTGATAAACTTGTCGTAAATATCTTCGTGAATTAATAATCTCGAAGGACAAGTACAAATTTCGCCTTGGTTCAAAGCAAATAAAACCGCACCTTCCACCGCTTTATCAAAGAAATCATCATCATGATCTGCTACAGAAGGGAAGAAAATATTTGGAGATTTACCTCCTAATTCTAAAGTTACCGGAATAATATTTTCAGTCGCATACTGCATTACCAAACGTCCTGTAGTGGTAGAACCGGTAAATGCCGCTTTTGATACTTTTTTATTGGTTACTAACGGACGGCCTAATTCGGCACCAAAACCGTTTACAATATTTAAAACTCCCGGAGGAAGAATATCTCCTATTACTTCCATTAAAACCATGATTGAAACTGGCGTGCTTTCCGCTGGTTTTAAAACGATTGTATTTCCTGCGGCAAGAGCTGGAGCGATTTTCCAGACTGCCATTAAAATTGGGAAATTCCACGGAATAATTTGCGCTACCACACCTAATGGTTCGCTTAAAGCGATAGAAACAGTTTGAGAATCCAGTTCAGCAATCGAACTTTCTTCTGCACGAATTACACCTGCAAAATATCTAAAATGGTCAATTGCCAGCGGAATATCCGCAGCTAGCGTTTCACGAATTGGTTTTCCGTTGTCTACCGTTTCGACTGCCGCGATATATTCTAGATTGTCTTCAATTCTTTGTGCAATCTTATTTAATAAAATACTTCTTTCGGTTGCAGAAGTTTTTCCCCAAGTCTTAAACGCTTCATAGGCTTTATCTACAGCCAATTCTAAATCTGCTTTTCCAGAATGCGCTGCTTTTGTAAATACTTTTCCATCTATTGGAGAAAGCACGTCAAAGTATTCTCCTGAAATTGGTGGAGTAAATTTTCCGCCAATATAATTATCATACTTTGCCTTAAATTCAGGTCTTTTTACTGAGGTACTCATAATATTCTTTTTTTGATTTACTCCAAATTTAGTTTCATAAAAAGAAACAGAATAGCACTTTTCATTCATCTTGTAGCACAAAAATTACACAATCCGTTTTTTTAGTCATTTACACTATTCATTCGCTAAAATTTTGACCTATAAATTATTAAAAGCTTAAAGCATAGCATTTTCTATTCAATAAAAAACAACGAGAAAAAACCACATAATTTTTTCTTACTCCAAAGCGCAATCCTTATATTTGTAACCTTATTCAAGAATTAAATAGCTACAATGAAAATATCTTACAACTGGTTAAAACAATTTATTAAAACAGATTGGACATCTGAACAGACTTCTGAATTACTAACAGATTTAGGTTTAGAAGTAGAAGTTGTCGAAAAATACGAATCAATTAAAGGAGGTTTAGCAGGAGTTGTTGTTGGACATGTTCTGACTTGCGAAAAACATCCTGATGCTGATAGATTGAAAGTTACTACAGTTGATGTCGGTTTAGAAGCTCCAGTTCAAATTGTGTGCGGTGCTGCAAACGTTGCTGCGGGACAAAAAGTGCCAGTTGCCACAATTGGAACCGTTTTATACGATAAAGAAGGTGCTGAATTTACCATTAAAAAAGGAAAAATCCGCGGACAGGAAAGTCACGGAATGATCTGTGCTGAAGATGAATTAGGTTTAGGAACAAGCCATGACGGAATTATGGTTCTAGCAGAAGATTTGGTTCCTGGAACTCCTGCATCTGAAGTTTTCCAAATTGCAAATGATGAAGTTTTCGAAATCGGATTGACGCCAAACCGTGCCGATGCGATGAGCCATTTTGGAACTGCTCGTGATTTAAGAGCGGGAATGTTGCAGCGTGGTGTAAACGTAGAATTGATCACGCCTTCTGTAAGCAATTTTAGAGTTGACATGCGTACGCTTAAAATTGACGTAAATGTTGAAGATACTCATTTGGCTCCAAGATATTGCGGTGTAACTATTTCTGGAATTTCTGTTCACGAATCTCCAAGCTGGTTGCAAGACCGTTTAAAAGCTATTGGATTAACTCCAAAAAATAATATTGTAGACGTTACTAATTATGTTTTACATGAATTAGGACAGCCTTTACACGCTTTTGATGCTGCGAAAATCAACGGAAAAGTGATTGTAAAAACAGTTGAAGAAGGAACAAAATTTGTTACGCTAGACGACGTAGAAAGAACCTTAAGCAAAGAAGATTTAATGATTTGCGACGAAAAAGGTCCGCTTTGTATTGCGGGAGTTTTTGGAGGAAAAAAATCTGGCGTTTCTGACGGAACTACTTCTATCTTCTTAGAAAGTGCTTATTTTGATCCGGTTAGCATTCGTAAAACAGCTAAAAGACACCAATTAAGTACAGATGCTTCTTTTAGATTTGAAAGAGGAATTGATCCAACGATTACAGAATACGCTTTAAAACGTGCTGCACTTTTAATTCAAGAAGTTGCAGGCGGAAAAATCACTTCTGATGTTGTGGAAGTATATCCTAAAAAAGTAGAAGATTTTTCTGTTTTATTGAATTTCAGCCATGTATCTAAAATTATCGGGCAGGAAATTTCGAAAGACACGATTAAGAAAATCTTAGTTTCACTGGACATTAAAGTAAACAGCGTTTCAGATTCTGGTTTAGGTTTAACTATTCCTGCTTATCGTGTAGACGTTCAGCGTGAAATTGACGTAATCGAAGAAATCTTAAGAGTTTACGGTTATAATAACATCAATTTCTCTAAGAAATTTAATGCTACAGTAGCCAATTCGCCAAGAACAGAAGATTACAAAGTACAGAATGTAATTGCATCTCAATTGAATTCGCAAGGTTTTCACGAAATGATGGCAAATTCACTGACAACTGCAGCTTACGCTAAATTATCTACTTCATTAAAAGAAGAACACAACGTTTCGATGCTGAACCCGTTGAGCAGTGATTTAGCAACACTTCGCCAGTCTTTATTATTTTCTGGTTTAGAAGCGGTATCATACAATATCAACAGAAGAAATTCGGATTTAAAGTTATTTGAATTCGGAAAAACCTATCATAAATATCTTAACGGATACGAAGAGCACAAACACCTTTCTCTTTTAATTTCTGGAAACAGAAACAAAGAAAGCTGGACAAACCCTCAAAAAACAACTGATTTCTTCTTGTTGAAAGGATATGTAAAAGCGATTCTATCTCGTTTAGGAATTGAAAAGATTTCGAATGCCCCAGTTCAGTCAGATATTTATTCTGAAGGAACTGCGATTACGTACAACAATGATATTCTAGTTGAAATGGGTGTGATTAAAAAACCTATTTTGAAGCATTTCGGTATTAAACAAGACGTTTATTACGCTGATTTTAACTGGGATTTGGTTTTAAAAATCATCACAGGAAAAATTAAGTATACTGAAATCCCTAAATATCCTGAAGTTCGTAGAGATTTAGCTTTATTAATTGACGAAAAAACGACTTACGAAAGCATTTTCAACTTGGCAAAACAAACAGAGAAAGCACTTTTAAAAGACGTTAATCTATTTGATGTTTACCAAGGAAATAAATTGCCAGAAGGCAAAAAATCATACGCTTTGAGTTTTACTATTCAAGACAATACTAAAACTTTAACCGATGCTCAGATCGATAAAATCATGTCTAAATTACAGCAGACTTTCGAAACTGAACTTGGAGCAACATTGAGATAGATTTTTTTGCTTCATGTTTTGAAAACGTTGCGTTTATTTTTTACCGCAAAGGACGCTAAGAATTTTACACATTGTGTTTCGTTTATAAATTAAAAAGTTCGCAAAGCTATATCTACAAAGCTTTGCGAACTTTTCTTTTTTAATAAAACCACAAAAAACTTAGCGACTTTGCGACTTTGCGCGATTAAAAATTACTTTGCACAAAGCTTTGCGAACTTTGCGTAAATCTTATAGCGCACCTTGCGGTTAAAAAACTTTACGCCTTTGCGCGATTAAAAAATTACTTTACAAAAAGCTTTGCGATCTTTGCGTAAACCTTAGCGCACCTTGCGGTTAAGAAACTTTGCGCCTTTCACGATTAAAAACAAACTATCTAGCATACTTAGCATAAGCACGCGCCAACTTCTCATCATATTTATTGGTTTTGTACGCTGGACCATTATATTTTAAAGCAAAAGAAGCCCAGTTTTTACTTCTCAGCAATCCAATCAAATTGTTCTTTTCTAGAAACATTCCGAAAGCTTTCAGATGTTCCCCTTCATTCTGGTTCATTTTTTCTACATATTCGTCAATGCTTTTATAACCGATAGAAATCGCATTAAAACCCATAATTTGAAAAAGTCCCCAAGAAGCCGAACTATTTGCCGCATCAGCTATTCTTTTGTCCTGACCAAGATTACGTGCTTTCTCTAAACGCGCATATTCAGCTGTTCCGCCAACGTAATGTTTTTTAGTATAATTTTCGAACAAAACATCTTGCGTATTCGCATTCGCGTAAGCGTTTGGATCAATATTTCTTTTCTCCAGTTCTCGCCAGAAAATATGTCCTTCAAACAAAATCTTCGGGCGACCATCGATTAAAAAACCTTTTCCGTTGCTTTCCACTTCATTCACCGCTTTTACAACTGCGAGTTCTAAATTAAACTGATTTGAAAAATCAATTAAATCCTGTTCTGATAATAATTTAGTGTTGGTCGAAAAACCGTTTTTATTTTTCTCCAAAAGTGCCGACCATGTTTTAAGCCCCACTACTCCATCAACCACAAGATTATTCTTTAGCTGAAAATCTTTGATTGCTTTATCGGTTTCACTTCCGAAATAATCGGAAACGACAACGCCGTAATTTAATTTGGACAAAAGCTCGTTTAAATAATAAACTTCAGGAGATTTTGTGCCTGCTTTTATGGTTCTCATTATTTTTTATTTATGGTGATAATTGATGCTTTAGAAAAATCAAAAACATCATTTTTGGAACCTGTTAGATTATCATTTTTGTCAAAATAATTGACTTTGTATGAAATCAGAGTATTATTGTTCGCCGTATTTTTTACAATAAAATTGAACAATATGGGGGTCGAGAATTCCGATTTTAAGCGTTCGATGGCAAATTTACTTCCCGTTTCCTGAACAGTTAATTCCAAAGTAATTCTGCTAGTTGCCGCCGCCTGGCTTTTAACCTGAACTTGAATGTATCGATTATAAGCCGTTGATTGTGAAACAACCTGACTAAATTCAGAAGTAATATTTTCTATGTTTTCAAAATCAAAAAACACATTTTTAATTTCGCCCAAAGCGGTTGGATTGATTGACGAAAAATCTAAAAACTTTATATCGTTGCTGATTAACTGCGGATAATTTTTAAAGAAAACACTATTCAAATACGTTGCATTCTGATTGTAAAGCAACAGAATTGAATTAAGCTTGCAATTTGAAATCGACTGATTGTTAACTTGGATTTTCTTTCCTGCATTATCAATCAAAGTATCCACTATTTCTCCAATTGTCTGCTCTAGATTTAGTTCTACAACGCTTGTATCTTTTATTTCTTTGTATTTAAAATTGATGTTAGCGTATTGCGAAATGGTATTATTGAGCGCGTTAATCAAGATGCTGGCTTCAGAAAGGTTTTCGGTTGAGATTTTAAATATAAAATGTTTGCCATCAGTAGTAATTTGTGCTTGCTGAAGAAAATGATTGCCGTTTACTTCATACTCGGCTCCCAAATCATTAGGAAACAAGAATTGCACTTTATCAAAATAATCTGCCGGATCTCCGTCTATAAAATTGTTTTGCAAAAGCGCAATTTTCAATTTAGCCAGATCAAAACTGGAAAGATTCGGACCAATAACAAACTCAAACGTAATCTGCGAAATCTCTTCAGATGTTCCTGTGTCTTCTTCATGAGCATGAAAAATAGTAGTCACACAGGGTTTCATCGTATTTAAATCTTTTGAAAGGCTGTACGTTTTTGAAATCAGCAAGAAAGTATTGGGCTGAACCATCGATTTATATATCGACAGTTTGCTGAAATTATATCCTGAAACGAAAATCTGTTTAAACTCCGAAAAATCTTCATTTAAATTGAAAGGATTATTCGCAAATGGTCCATCATCATTTTGATACAGCTTTGGATCGTTGCCAGGCAAACGTGGATAATTTACCGTTTTGTTGATTTTGAGCAAAAAAGTACTTTTTACATATTCTTCCTGAACTTCAGCCTGTATATTATTGTCTCTCCTAATTTCTGAAATAGCTATTTTAGGAGCAACAGTTCCTGCCGTTGTCGTTTTGACCATCAGCGGACTACTTATAAGCGTTGCTTTTGGCTGTAAAGTTGTTCTAGCGGTTAGATCCTTTTTTGTTGTAATCTGACTTCTTAAAATAGCCACATCTCTTGCGTACAAAAAATTGCGCTTTACTTTCGAATAGCCTTTGAAATCAAAAAACAAATCGACATTGCACATCAAATCGCTTATTTTGGAAACTAAATTGGAATAGGCAATTTTCACCGCTTCATCAATCAAATCAAACTGAATTTCTTGCGTGGCAGTATTTATGATTCCGTTTATTTTGACGGTATCATTTTTTACCTTTAAGTTTAAAACTGCTTCTCTCAAGTTTAGAACAATATTTTTCTGATTGGCCTGCAACGGTTTGTTTTTGATGCTGTATTTCAAAGTTACCCTTCCCATAAGTCCGTCCTCCTTTGCAGATTTTCCAGGCACATCTTCATAATAAAATAGCGCTCCATTATTGGGTTCTATTTCTACTTGAGGAAAAAAAAGAATAATTTCATTCTTAAAATAATCCTTAAAGGAATCGTTCTCTGTAATCGCTTTATCTCCTTCAATTAGAGGAAAATAATTTTCAAAAATGGGAAGAATTAAAATGGGCTGAATTTCAATAGAATGAATAACAGGATGTTCGATTACCTTAAACTCCGTTTCTTTTACCACTGCTCTTGCAGTAAATACGGTGCTCGGTTTGGCAGGCTCGAGATTGAATCTATTTACGGGAACCAACTTGGTTCCGTCGAGCTTAAATGTATTTAAATCTGGCATAATCTTTAGGTTTAATGAATGGTGAGTTAAGAAACAAAAGGGACTTTACGTCCCTTTTGCAAAATGTCTCAAAAAAATTATTCCATAAATGGAGCTCTGATTTTCTCGATATCGGCATTTTGAGCTGCTGTTCCTGTTGGAATTTCAAACAACACATCGCCTTCCTGATAATCAAGTTTGATGTAATCTGTTGAAACAGAAACTTTTTTCGATTTCTTGCCAATTTTACCGTTGCAAGTATATTTTACTTTGTACTCTGTCGGTTTAACCGTATAATCTGCTTCATACCAAGCTCTGTACGGAATGGCATCTTCAAAATTATCTACTGTAAACTTGTACTTTTTAGAAGACATTTTATCTGCTTTCAAAGTCACTTCAAGCGTATCGCAATCATACAATTCTTCGGTAGACAAAGTATAATTGATCATGTTCTGAATTGGAAGCGGTACAAATATCTTAGTCCCTTCAAATTCATACTCTCTTACAGTATCTTTTAGCTTGATTCTCTTGTCTTTTTCATACATTACTTCTTGTTTCACTTTAATTTTTGAAGAACCGTTGTTTTTCACGAAATCAAACACAAAAGCATTTTTTTCTTTCGATTTATCGTTCCAAGTTGCTGGAAAAATAGCATCGATTTCTTTTCCCGATTTACTCGTATTTTTTACATACGGAGTTCCTTCTGGCGCAATCATTCTACCTGAGCTTTTCCAGATCATTTTCCCTTTAGAATCTGGATAACCCACTTCAATAGAAACTTGGCTCACCGGATTATCATTCACAATATCACTGTCTTTGTCCAATTTAATTAAACCTCCATTTAAAGAAGCGATTACCTGCACTTTAGAGAAATCTTCATCCAACTGGATTTCAGTAATATATTTTTTCAATTCCGTTTTTGCTTCAGGACCAGATTTTAAAGTCAGCGGCGTTAGATTTCCGCTTATTTTTGAATCTAAAACTTCGATTGCAGAGAATTTGATTTCGTCTGTGAATTTTACTTCTCTAGTTTGGCTTCCGTGTTTCAAACTTACGCCCACGCTTCCCCAGCCAAAAAGAATTCTAAAAAATCCTCCCGGTTTTTCTGGTGTTGTTGCTGGTGTAAATTGTTTTTCTGGCGCATCAAAAATTTGTTTTTGAACCATTTGAAAAGCAAAATCTCTCTGTTTGGTAAAAAGCGCTTCTTCTACTTTTTTTCTTTCTTCATTAGAAAATTGATTGTCAGTAATGATTTCGCTTACAATACCGCCCTGAGTCAGGATTTTCTCGTATTCGCTTTCCCAGTTTACATCTACAAATGACCAGCTTGCATTCGCTTTAGCAGAAAAATAAGTATGTACTTTTTTTACATCAATCGTTGTTTTGATGGTTGTAGTCGGCATATAGCCTTTGTATTTGATGTTATTTTCAACCACCAAATTATTAGCGCCAGATTCTAACGCATTTTTCACCAAAGAAGCACTGTTGCGCCCCATAAGCACAGAAAGTGCATTATCTCCTAATCCAAATGTAGTTCCAGCGCCTTCTCCCTGAATATTAAATGTCCACGGATTGGCTCCTCCAAAAGGATTATTTGGCGATTTTTCGCCTACAATATGCATCGTAATCGTATTTTCTGTTAGCTGAATTGGTCTAACATTGGTTTCATTAAAATCGCGATCGACACCTTTTAGATAAGAAAACAGTCCAAAAAGTTTAGATTGTCTCTGATTATTATAACTGGTGTGCAATTTTGTTTTCAGCTTGTCAATTGCTTTTTTCAATAATGCTTCTGGCAGATCAATAGTACTAGTTAAAGTAGTGTATGCTCCTGCTTCTTCTTCTAATCCTTCGGCGCCAATTACGGTTGAAGAATCTCCTTCTGATTTGAAAACCTGCATGGCAAATTTAAATCTTCCATCTGGGTGCTTAGCTAGACGTGGTGCTTTTGGATAATAATAAAACTGCATTGGCAGACCAGCATCTCTTAATAATATATTATTAGGATCTGGTGAAAAAAGTACTGCATAATCTGCTCCATCTTCTTTTTCTAAAAGAATTTCTACTGTTCCGGCTCCTGCGTGAGGATAACCTAGAGGTGTTGGTTGTGACATAATTTTAAAAATTTAATTAATTATTAATAGGTTACATTTTTGATTGCCCGTTTTTACCTTAAAACTGACGATGTAAAATTCTATCTTTACAAATAATTATGTAACAGCACTTTAACCCAAATTTTTAAATATTTTCACCTAAACAAAAAAGGGTATATTTCCCCTTGTCGGAATTTTATGTTTCAGATAATTTTGCCTTGTTCAACAACTCAAAAAGCTGTTAACTAAAACTTTAACCAATTAATATGAAATAACTATGAAAAATCCACCCGCAAAACCGAGTCAGTTAATCACAAAAGAGTTTGCACGACAATTAAATGTGAATTACAATAATAAAAGAGCTTCTCTTTCTGCAAAAAGAGAGCAAAAAGAAGATGCCAATGCAATCTGGTATTCTCTTGAAGAGTTAGAAAATTATATTCATTACATCAAAACGAATGGCGCAAAAGAGGGTTATAATGTAGACGGAATCCGTTTTTACTTTGGAGTTTATCCAGATGATGAAAAACACGGAGAAAAAGCCGGACTGACCACTTTATTCCTTGTTCCGACTGGTAAAAAAGCAAAAGACAGTAGCCAAATTCAAGGTTTTGCGATGATGCAAGAAGCTTCTGTTGACATACAAAGCCTTGAACCAATGAATTACGGAAACATCGGAAGACCGCCAAGCTTATTATACTAAAAAAATTATGTTCGAATTTTTAAGATCTTATATTATCTATATGGCTTTATTGTCAGGAACGATTGGTTTGTTTGCACTGCCAAAACTTCCTGGTAATAAAGCCAAATTTTTAGTACTTTTAATCTGGTTTTCTGTAGTGATTGAAGTTGTAGGCTATTATTTTACCTTTTGGACAGGTTTGCTCAACTTTCATGTGTACAATTTCTATATGCTTACCAGCTTCTCTGCCTATATTTTACTTCTAAGAGCCCTGCTTACCAAAAAAGATCATAGAATTTCGGCTGTTCTTTTTCTAATACTGTTTATTGTGTCGTTTTTCTTAAATATTTTATATTTCAAAGAAGACATGAACCGTTCTTTTACCTATAGTTTTGCAATTGGTGTATTATTAATTTTAATATTATCCTGCATGTATCTGATTGAGATTTTTAATTCGGAAAAAATACTGAATTTTAAGAAATCGGTGTTTTTCTGGTACATTCTCGGGATCCTCGTTTTTCATGTTCCGTTTACACCTTTTATGCTGGCTCTCAATTGGTTTTTAATCAAGCAAGACGAATCTATTTTTAGTTTGGTCGTGTTTATTTTAAATTTTCTGGCACATAGCTGTTTTATAATCGGATTTTTATGGAGCGAAAAGAGATACAATTATTAGTTATTTCGTTAGGTATTGTTTTCTTTACCTTAATAGTCATTCTGCTTGTTATCTTCTTTTATTTTTTAAAGAAGAGAAATAAATTCTTAGTAGAAAAAATGGAAGCTGATTTGTATTTCCAGTCCGAATTGGTTAAAACAAGAATTGAAATAAAAGACCAGACTTTATCTGAAATCAGTAAAGAATTGCATGACAATATCGGACAGATTATTTCGGTTGCCATAATGCAGCTTAATATCGGAATCAGCAATAAAAACATCCAAATAGAAGAACTTAAAGATTTGAAAGCTGTTTTAGCAAAATCTTTAGACGAACTGCGCATTCTCTCACGCATTATAAACAAAGACAATCTCCTTCATAATAATTTTATCGAAGCCATTCAGCAGGATTTGGAAAGAATTAAAAAGCTTAAAAAAATTAAATTCAATTTTAAACAGATTGGAACAGTCCCTGCAATAAATGAAGAACACGAACTTATTGTTTACAGAATTTTTCAAGAAGCGCTCCATAACAGTTTAAAGCATTCTAGAAGCGATTTGTTTGATGTTCATATTGAAACTACCGATTCTTTTTTCATATTAAATCTAAAAGATTTCGGAATTGGCTATGACGTTAAAAAGTCAAATTCAGGAATCGGATTGAATAATATGAAATTAAGAGCTAAGCTTATTGGCGCCCAGTTGATCTTAAATTCTGATACGTCTGGAACCAGTGTAACCATCAAATACCCATTAACCCAAGGCTATGAAAACTAACTCTAAACGAAAAATAATAATTGTAGATGATCATTTGCTTTTTTCGCAGTCTCTCGAACTGCTAATAAAAAGTTTTGGCGATTATGAAGTGATAAACCGCTTTGAAAATGGAAAAGTCTTCATCGACTATATCGAACAAAACAACGAGGCTGAAATCGATCTTATTCTGCTTGATGTTAATATGCCTGTACTCGACGGATTAAGTACAATGAAATGGCTTAAAGACAATCGGCCAGATTTGAAAGTAATTGCTTTATCGGTAAACGACGATGAAGAAATTATCATAAAAATGATCACAAATGGCGCAAAAGGTTATCTGCTGAAAGATACTTCTCCAGAAATCTTTAAAGAAGCAATTGAATGCGTCATCGAAAAGGGTTTTTATTTTACAGAACTTGTTTCTGGAATGCTAATTAATAAAGTTGGAGGCGATAACAAAAAGATTTCTCTAAAAGAAAAAGAAATTGTTTTTATCAAACATGCCTGTACTGAAATGACTTATAAGGAAATAGCATCAGAAATGTGTTTAAGCCCCAAAACCATTGATGGCTATAGAGAATCACTTTTTGACAAACTTGAAATAAAAACCCGAATCGGACTTGTGCTTTATGCGATTAAGCATAAAATTGTTTTTGTTTAATCTAGTACGTTAACGCTGCAAAAACAGGATATTCCTTAATTTTCTCTCTTCCGTTAAGAAAAGTCAGTTCCATTAAGAAATTACATTGTACAATTTCGCCACCCAGTTTTTCGACCAATTCGCAAACTGCTTTTGCTGTTCCGCCAGTAGCCAAGACATCATCGTGAATTAACACGTGATCGCCTTTTTTGATAGCATCTGTGTGCATTTCTAAACTATCAGAGCCATATTCCAATTCGTAAGAAGCAGAAACCGTATCAAACGGAAGCTTCTTTGGTTTTCTCACAGGCACAAATCCAGCATTTAATTCCTGAGCTAGTAACATTCCGAAGAAAAAACCTCGAGATTCAGCTCCAACCACTTTATCAATTTTTTGTCCATTTAAAGAATCCAACAAAATTTTTAGGCAATTGGTACGCGCTTCTGGGTCACCAAGCAAAGGTGTGATATCTTTAAATAAAATTCCTTCTTTTGGAAATCCCTGAATATCACGTATATACTTTTCAATCTTCATTTTTTTTTAATTTTCTGTTATTTTTTCCTTGTTTATCTCACATTTATGTCTATCTTTGCACCCGCAATAAGCAATCAACAAAGCTACAAAAAAATAGCTAATTGATAACAAAAAGGCCTCGTGGCGCAACTGAATAGCGCATCTGATTACGGCTCAGAAGGTTACTGGTTTGAATCCAGTCGAGGTCACTTCTCGGGACAAAAGATAAAAATCATCTTTTGTCCCGTTTTTTTTTGCTTTTAACTGTTTGTTAATGAGATAAATAGACTCCACTATTTTGTTCACTCTAGCGGTTTGTACTTTATTTTCGTGAATTGTGAAATTTTCGGGGTAAACTAAACCAATTAGGCTTCTTGCATCAGATAAATCCCTTTTCAAATATGAATCACTAAGCTTGATAAGGTTGTCAACCCCCTTTATCAGTAGCTCTTCAATACTATGCTTATCTTTAGTGACTGTTGATAGCTCACGTTCAAGGTTTGCAATTCGTGCACCATAGTCATCTTTCATTAGCTTATAATCATCAGCTTCAATTTTTGATGTAAGGAGAAGATCTCTTGCATTGCTTAATCTGAGTTCAAAATCTTTTATCTGTTCTACAAGTCTTCTTTTCTGTTCGCCGGCATTATTTGCGAGATCACGATGTGTTTCATATAAAATCGAGCTGTATAATTTCTTGACTTCAGCTATAGGTTGATACTTATTAAGATCTTCAATAAAAAGTTCATTGGCGATTTCTGAGTTAATTCTAAACTTACATTGCGCTTCACAGTGGTAATAATGATAGTATTTGTGTCTTCCTTTACATTTACTTCCTTGCAGCTTCTTTTGGCACTTTGGACAGATAAAAAAGCCTCTTAATGGGAAATCAACGACAGTTTTAATTTTAGGTCTGTAAAGGCGTGATTTTCCATCTAAGATATCTTGTACATTATAAAAAAGGCCTTCAGAAATAAGTGGCTCATGCTGTCCAGTAACAAATCTGCTTTCTTCATCTTTATATTTCGGTATAAATATTTTACCACAATAAACAGGATTTCTTATTAAGCCCCACATGTTGTTTTTAGTTCTTTTAAATCCTCTTCTGCAAGCCATATGATATATTTGCTCTGTATTGAATATTCCTTTAGCCAATTCTTCAAATATCCAGCGCATAACAGAAGCGGCAGGTTCTACAAGTGCAATATATTTACTTCCGTCTTCTTTGGATTTATTAGCATATCCAAACGGTGCAATACCCATATATCTACCTTCTTTTTTCGCCCTTCTCATTCCATGAAAGGTATTTAAAGCTCTTCGATCGTTCTCAACTTCAGGAGCCGCTAAGTAAAAAGCCAACATCATCTTATTTTCTGGAATTGCCAAATCAAGAGGTTGCTCAATCGCTTGAGGCTCTACACCTAACTTTCTTAATAAGCTTATCATCTGATAGGCATCACCTGCGTTTCTGCTGAAACGATCCCATTTGGTAAACAAGACTAGGTCAGTTGTGTTCTTCTGTTTTTTCAGATTCAGTAAAAGTTTATTCCATTGTGGTCTATTAAATGTCTTAGCGGAATGATCCTCATAAATAACGTTACGCACTTCAATATAATTTATTGAGCAATATTTCCTTAAAACTTCTTCCTGATTTCTTTGCGAATAACCTTTTTCTGCTTGTTCGTCCGTGCTTACACGTATGTATAAATCTGCTATAATACTCATGACTCCAAAAATTTAGATACGGCTACATGAGCCATTTTTCGTAAAAATAGCAAAATTTCAGTTGCTTCTTCGATTGTAACATTCATACCCTCAGAGTTTAACATATTCATAGCTTTCTCTGGGGTTATTTTCCCTCTTGTGTTTTCCTCTTCATCTTCCATTTCTACAATATTTTATATAAAAAAAGCCCTTATTAAGGGCTTTAGTTTTTTATTATTACATTACTCAAAAAAATAAATCTTACTCCCTTGTGTTTTCTTAAACGACCGCTCATACTTTATATAACCATAAGTACTCAATTCCTGAATACATTTATGATAAGTGTAAGCTGAAGATATTTTTGCCAAAGGAGTTATTTCATGTCTATAGACCTGTATAGGATTCATGAAACCTTTTTCAACTCTATACTTTAGCAGTGCAGCATAAATTGCAATATGAGTGGAACTAATTCGAAAATCATTTTCAATTGCAGAAAAGAAGTCCAGTAAGCTTTTCAGATTTTCCATAGCCTTTATTTTATATTTTTCTGCATTTACTTTTGACTTTGATATCTTGACTTTTTAAACTTGATTGTAATTTCAATGGGACATCCCTTTTAACTCTAAACAAACTTTCAATTGTCACCTTCCTTAAGTTTTCATTGTAGATATTCAGACACTTATTTTGAGGATTAGCTTCGATATAGACCTTACATTCCTTTCCTTCTTTGGTTAAAGTCACTGCTTCTCTTCTGCCTTCTTTAAGAGAATCTAGTAAAGAATTGATTTCCGATTGACCTGAAGTCTTCAGAAATAATTCAGATACACTTTTTTCAATGTTGAAGCCATATGATTCATGAAATTCTTTTAATTGATAATTATTATCAACTCCTTTTTGATTAAAGTCTAATTGTTTCCAAGTCCCTGCTGTTAAAACTGCTCTACCTGATAGTAATTCGTAAGCCTGCTCTGAATTATAAGCTTTTACCTCTTCAACATTAAAATAGTATTGCCTATTCTCGTTATTACCATTCTGATGATGGAGATTAGAGTTAAAACCTTTAAAATCATAATGTCCCTGCTCATTTTTTATAAAATGAAGAGAATGATTCATCTGGTCGTGCTCATTAAGATAATAAGATATTGGAACAGTAAATTTATCCTGCCCCAGCCTCATATACCTATCAACTTTATTGTATGCATCTTTAAAGCCAGCACGTTCCAGATTATCTGCAAGCAACTGATTGCTTTTTAGCTCCTCTCTGCTTTCTTTTTGAGCATTGATTCTTTCTACAACAAATTTGCGCATTAGTTTATAGAAATACTGTCGAAACCTGTCCGGATAAATTTTCTTAATTAAAGTGTTTCGTTCGTTTCTTATAATCTGCAATGCAGTACGTTCATCTAATTGATTTGTATTCTTGTACTTCAATAAAATATTTTCATAGAACCTTAGTTTCTCTTTTAATAGAGAATTTTCTAACGATGAACTTGATTTAAAAAGTTTCTTCAGTCGGTCTTCTTTTGAATTCCACCCAGCAATCTCTGACTCCAGTCTATTTGTATGAACCTCATTATTCATAATTTTAAACTTTAGAGGTTAAGAATTTCTATACAGATTTACCTGCCTTTCTTTTATGGGCAGCAGTTTTCTTTTCCCTCTTATCAGGTTCATCATCACTATCCTGCTTCTGTGATTGTTCTTTCGAAGCTGACTTTTCTTTTGATTCCGACTGCTTTTGATCCTTGCTCTCGCGATGATTAATCCTTTGTAAATTATCGTCGTAAACATTTACAGTCTTAAATTGTGGATTTGCCTCTACATACTGTTTGCTTTCTACTCCACTAACAACAAAAGTTACGGACTGAAGATTACCTTTTTTAAGTGAATTTAAAAGATCTTCTTTGTATTTAGGTGTTTCAAGTTCCTTTATAGAATGTTTTGCTAAACTTGCTTCCAAATCGTACCCATAATTTTGATGGTAATGATTTATTTTAAAGTTTCCATTACTCTCGGATTCCTTAAAGTCAATTTTTAGCCAGGAATTATACACTTCACCTTCCTTCGTTTTAAGATCTTTATTTACAGAACGACCTTCCATTAAATTATAAGCTTCTTTAAGGGTAATATTACTGCTGTTGCTATTAATATAAAAAGTCTGTTCTAATCCTTCTTTTGATTCTTCTTTTTTAAGATTCACATGATAAGAATTAAAAAAGTACAGATCACTTTGGTCGGATTTTTTAAAATTCAGTTCGGCAGTCATTGCATCTTTTCCATAAACACCTTCTTTTATAATCTTAAACTCTGTCTCTCCTTTTAGCATCTTTTCTTTCAGATCCTGATCGAACGTTTCTCCAAATCCAGTATATTTCAACTGATCTTTTAGGAATTCTAAATTTTTCTGATTCATGATAAATTATTTTAATGTTATTATTGTTTTAAAAACTATTAAGAACATCAAGATCAATTAGATCATTATTCTTGATGTCTATTTCTAATTGTCTGCCACCATTCTTTTCAATAAGTTGAATCGTTAGGTATTTTTTCTCAGGGATAGTAAACTTTGATAAAGCATAGACTAAATTCACTTCAGATTTATCTGGAATGAGCATGGAGTTGGAAGTTGAAAAAAGCGGAAGTATTTCTATTTCCTGTGAAGCAGTACGTTTAGATTTTCTCTGATCTCGAATAAAAAAACGAAGCTGGTCTATATCGTAATTTATCTGTGAAGTATTACCTAAAACAAGTCTGATGTAAAGAACATCCTGATGAATAAATATGCCGTTCACACTAAGATTAATATCAAATCTTGAACTCTTTAAACCGCTTATTTTTTTCTTTTTCAACAAAGCAAGCTTAGAATACTGTTCAATTTTCTTTTGATTTTCATTATCGAGCGAAAACAAAATATCATTATTTACTATTGCACTATTGTCAGCCTTAATGTTTAAATCCGGGCATACCTCATCATAATTCAGAACAAAGACATATAGCCTGCTGTCGGCTGTAACTACAGTAATATTGGTCTGTATAAAATTCTGCTTAGCAGCTTTCAGCAGTAAAATGTTTTCTACTCCTTTTGCCTTTTGCATTAAAATATCCTGACTTCCCTTATCTACACTTTTAATCGCATAAGGAAACACTATGCTTGTTGTTTTAGAATAAGCAATCTGCACGTTTTTAAACTGATCCTGATTGAAATCAACAACTCTATTTATCAATTGTGCATTACCCGACAGTATACTTAAAAGCAGGCAGACCAAATTCATCCAATTATTATTTTTCATTTTTTCAAGATTTAATTATTTCAAATTCTTTTGTTTTTCATCGTAGAGTAAAATTTGATATCCAGCCTTTATGACAACTTTTATAAGTTTTACCTTTTTGCTCATAAGGCTTTTTGCTGCTTCAATTCCCATCTCTGCAGCCTGCGCACCCCATGAGTCGGTAACTCCATTTAATCCTAAAGTTTGAAGAGAGCGGTCTGCAGAAGTTTTAGCTACCTCCCTGCTTATTGCTCCCGGAATATAGATTCCGTCAATTCCATCCAAGTCGTAAACAGAGAGTTCAACAGGGAAAATTGAATTTCGATACTGGATATTATTAATTTTAACCTCCAGCCTTTCTCCTTTCAAAGATGCAATGCCATACAAAAAAGTGTTCTTAGGAATAAGTATGCCCTGGAGAAATACGTCAGTTTTTAATCTTAATTTTATAATTGCCCCATTTACAATAGTTTGTGTCTCGTGTATTATTGCTTCGATAGAATTCTGCTGCTGTTCCATATCTAAGTTTTCATCAACTGAATAAAATGAGTTAGATTTTAAGAGATCTGGAGCTGCTATATTTTGCTGTAGAGAAGTAGTGTTATCTACTTCTTTTTTATGGCTAACAGTGAAAACTTTTCCTTTGTTTATTTCTGAAGCTTGCTTTAACTTTTCCTGTACACGTGATGGATGCTGAATATCAAGAATGTTTTCAAGCATACCGCCGAGTTGTTTTAGTTCTTGATCAGGTTCTTGCGAAGTGCCTATTTGTGACATCATCTGCTCTAAGTTTTTTATCGCATCTGATTCACCTTTTGATGATCCATAGTTTTCAAACTCACTCATATCCTGACCATAATTATCAGGGACAGCAGGCTGGCTGATTACTTTTTGAAGTGCTTTAAGTTTTTGATAAACTTTCTGTTCGTTTGCATCTTGATAAGAGGATGTATTAAATACACTATGTGCTCTTACTAAATTATTATCCGTAAAATCATCTATTGATCCTTCTGCTATTTTTTGATTTGAGTAATTAGGGTCTTTTTTTATTTGTTCCAGCAATTTGATCGAATCTACTGCCGCTTGGTCGTAGTAACTCATTTTATCGAGTGATGAATCTTCTTTAAATTTAGGAATGGGAAGATTAAAGTTAAATCCCTTTTTAATTTCTCTTTTGGCCGTTTCTGCTTCCATTCTTCCACCACCTAAAATGTAGAATAATATGGTTATAAAAGGAAGTGTTATAAGAGGCAGAACTAAAAGCATTTTTCTTCTTTTAGATTCTTTGAGTGATATTATTTTTTGCTGCATGACATTACTTTTTAAAATTGATTGTTTTAATTTTTGAAATGGTTTCCGGGTTTTTATTTATTTCAGAATTTTTCTTTGAGAACGCCGCGTAAATGTTATAGAGAAAATACCCTCCCTCCAAAACAGTAAACAGAACCAGCAGATAAATAATGGCTCTTTTAGAAAGTCTGCCCGTTAAAGATTCCATTTTTTGCACCCACTTATCTTGTGCAGATAAGTAATACTTATTGTAAATAAATGGCTCTTCTCGCTTTTTAATTAATTGTTTCATAACTGTCTATTTTCTATTTTCAACAGTTAAATCTTTGTTTTCGATGGTATTCCATCGTTCGATTAAAAAACCATGTGGATTGTTGTCGCTCCTAGATACATTACGAAGGCTTCCTTGGGTTATAAGGCTTCTTTTCAAGATACTGGTGGTTCTTATTATGCTTTGTTTGGCATAGCATTGAAAGCGGTACGGGTATTCTTTGATATCTATAGTTATACTGTCAATCTGGATTGTCTGGCTTATATTTCCTGAAATGATTCCAGAATAGAAACCATTCTCTTTTAGATCATCATAAATTCGCTTTGCACTGTCATCAGCCAGATAAAGAGCTTTTGTAACATTGGTTTTAATTACTTTATCATCAGGATCAAGGGTAAAGAAAAATTTATGAAATGTTTTTACATGATCTCTTGCTTCCACAGGTACATTATCTCTTCTATCTGATGCATATGCTTCCATAGCTTTCCCATTGGCAAGAATATAAACCTTATCCTGCATCAGAGCTACAGACTCAAAGCTTTTATAAAGCGTGTAACAGCAGATAATAATACATCCTGTAATTACCAGCATTGTAAATCCTCTCACATATCGGAATGCAGTATCTATATTTTTCATTTTAGTAAACATCTTTTATCTTTTTAGGTTACTATGAATTTCCTTTTAGCTTATCGTTCATGTAATTTCCTTTCTCTTTGAAATAGGGAGTACTAGCAGCTGATGAGGACATACTTTGTGACATTTGGCCTGCAGCATTTCCCATTGAGTCCATTACCATACCAGCGCCTTGCGAGGTTTTTGTAATAACTGAATTAGTAGTACTGCTAAGCATACCAGTAACTTTCTGTCCTAAGGCTCCGCCTCCACCTGCATGAACGATGTAATTAGCTACTGATGGGACAGTAAAATATCCGATGATCCCAATAATCATAAAAATGAGATATGACATATCAGTCCTGCTGAAGAAAGTATCTCCCGTCGACTCTACCTGTGATAAATCCAGCTTCAGCATTAGCTCCTGAATTTTACCGATGATGCTTCCAAAGATATTTGCAACCGGCAGCCATAAATAAATATTGATATATCTTGCCAGCCAAACGGTGAGAGTATGCTGAAATCCATCAAAGACCGCTATGCCAAATACAAGGGGGCCAAGTATGGAGAGTACTACCAATTGAAAAGTCCTAAGCGTGTCAATACACAGAGCGGCAGCTTCAAACAATACTCTAAGTACTTCACTCATCCATTCTTTTACAGAATTTCTGAAATTATAAGAGGCCTTTTCCATGGCAAACTTTACGTCGTTTCCTATACCTGCAAGCATGCTCTCATCGGAAGGATCCTCATCATGAGTATATTTATACCATTTATCTCGATCTCCTGTTCCTGTGGAACCAACATACATTTTCCATGGATCAGTTTCTTTTATAGCCTTTTCTTTTTCCTTTAAAAGAACTGCAACAGCATTATTAGATCCTCGCACCATCGCAGCAGTGGCTGTAACAGTTGGTTTCATTACCCCATTAATAAGTGCCAGTACAGATGGAAAAATCATAATACAGAATCCAATAACAAAAGGCCTGAAAAGCGGATAGAAGTCAATAGGTTCTGCATTTGCCATATGACGCCATACACGGGAAGCTATATACCAAATTGTCCCAAAACCAGCTATCCCCTGCCCTACAGCCAAAAGATTACTGCACAGCGGCATCATCTCATCATAAAGCTGATCTAAAACCGAGTGCATACTCTGCATATTATCGCCGAGTCCCTGTGCACTTGCAGCAAAGGGTACTATCATTGCACCAGTTAATAAAAGCACTGTTTTAAAAGATTTATATATGTTCATCGTTTTAATTTTTTAAATCAAGAAGTTCTTTGGAAGCATATACATCTTTCTTTTCCTTTGCTCTCTGCAGTACCAGTATGCTTGATGATTTATTAAAGTCTCTCAAAAACAAAAGTTTATCCTGCATCTCCATATAAATATTATCAATTGCTTGAAGCCTTTCATCGTCTGACATTCTTAACTTATCAGCTGTAATTACCATAGTTAGTTCATCAAGGTTTCTTAAACTCTGGTTCAAAAGGTTTCCATAAACTTTCTCAAAATAATTGATCTCCTGCTGGCTGAAACTTTCACTTTTTAAAAACCTGTTCAATCCTTTTTTGCTTTCTTTTACCAGCAATATTTGATAGTTTACGATATCTCCTATCCTTTTGTAATTTTTGACCGTTGGGCTTACCTGCATAAGGGCATCTAAGAATGTTTTATGAAGACTAAAGTTGCCTTCGGACATATCTTTAACTGTTTTGTAACCTCCAGAAAGCAGTTCATAACCCTTTTTCATATCGCTGAGAATCTTTTTGAACTGCGAGAGTTTTTCAATGTTTAAGATCAACTGCTGGATTTCTGCCGACTGTGCATTCATGCTGCTTGGGATAAATCCAAAAAAGACCAGAAATACTAAAATCAATATCCTTTTCATGGCGTTAATTTTTAAGTCCGTAAATACTTTGTGTGGATTCAGCACTTCTTTTTTCATGAGATTTTGACAATGACAATAACTTTGCTTCATTACTAAAAGACAAACAGAAATCGTAATTACTAACCATCGTTTTGTATAGCTCATCTATACGCTCTATCCTTTGGTCATCTTTAAGTTCCAGTTCTGAATCAGTAGTAAGAACCAGAAGCTGGTCTAAAGTTTCATTGCAGCTTTCTAGTAATCTTTCAAAAGAACGCTCAATATAATCGAGCTCATTTCCCTGAAATAAATCATCAGTCTTGAGTTTAGTATAAGTCCTTTTATACATTTTCACTATCTTAAACTGCAAGGAGATAATCTCTGCTGTTTTATAATAGTTCTTTATTTTGGGATTAATTTTTAAAAGTGAAGCGAAATAATCACCATGAAGATTGACTTCTCCTTTCTTCACATCACCAATGAGATTCAGACCTTTGGAAACAGCTGAATATCCTTTTTTAGCATAATCCATGTAAACCTGAAGTGCAGCGATCTGCAGCAGCAGTTCCTTTCTCTGCTTGGCCTGTGCGTGAATTCCTTGATTTAAAACAAACCCAGCAAAGAGTAATACGATTACTTTTTTCATAATATTTTCCTTTATTACGGAATTCCGTAAAATTGTTTGACCTGATTTACTTCTGTTTCAGTTTTTGCTCTTTGAAGGCTTAGCATTACATTCTGCTGATTAAAAAGTTTCAAGTCATCATAATTGGAATCGATTTGATCAGCAGCTTTATTAATAATCTCCAATCTTTTTAAATCACTCATCTGCGTTGAGAAAGAATCCAGAATTAAAAAGATCTGGTCAATATTCTTGACACTCTCCTCTAGAATACCTGAATAAACTCGCTCCATATACTGAATTTCGCTTTCTTTAAAGTGAGAATCCTGCTTGAACAGATTCCAAGCTCTTTCATATTCCTCAATCAGTTTTGTCTGCTTCTTTGTAATATCCTTTATCCTCTGATAGTAAGTAATAATAGATTTTACTTTTGCCAGTTCTTCATAATAGCCTTGATATAAATCTTTCTGCTTTTTCGTCCAATCAGAAATTTCATCCAACTTTAATTTAGACAATACATTTTCAACTTTTTTCTGGGCATTCTGAAGCCAGATTGTCTTATTTTGCAGTTTTTGAATTCGAAGGTCAATTGCTTTAATAACTTTCTTGGTAACTGCTTTAACGATCTCCAGTATTGGCAACACTGCTGTATTATTTGCCGATCTTGCAGGATTGCTGATGAGTAGCAGACATATCATGCAGGTAATTAATTTTGCTTTCATTTTCTCTTTCATTTAATTTCCATCTCTTATATCTTGCGCCATTGCAGCTATGCCTTTTTTTATGTCGCCGTCAAACTTTTTAGCATAGGCGTTCATTTTTACCTTCTCGCTTTCCTCAGTCGTGTAAGCCAGATATTCCTCCAAAGAAACTTCTGTCCTATAGACCTTCGAAAGCCTTCCGCCCAGAGAAATAAATACTTCTTTGTACTTTTTATCGGGATCATTGGCTTTATTAACTGAAAGTACAAGAGCTTTTTCCTTATCTGTAAGCCCCAGAAGCTCCTGTATCTGATCGAACTTGTTTTGATATTTGCTCTGGTCCAATAGGATTTTGCAGTCGCTGTTATTTATAATGGCTTGTTTTACTACTGGTGAAGAAATGATATCTTCTATCTCCTGCGTGACTACAATGGCTTCCCCAAAGAACTTCCTAACAGTTTTAAATAAGTACTTAATATATTCGGACATTCCTTCTTTGGCAATGGCTTTCCATGCTTCCTCGATCAAAATCATCTTGCGGACACCTTTTAGTTTGCGCATTTTACTTATGAAAACTTCCATTATAATGATCGTCACTACAGGAAATAAAATTGGATGATCTTTGATATTGTCCAGTTCGAATACAATAAAACGCTCTTTCAAAAGTTCCAGATTCTCAGTGGCATTAAGCAGATAGTCAAACTCACCGCCTTTATAATATGGGCGGAGTACATAGAGAAAATTATTTACATCAAAATCCTTTTCTTTGACTCTATCATCTTCCAGTATCTTTACAAAATCATTTTTCAAAAAATCATAAAAGCTATCAAAACAGGGAAAAATACTAGAGTCATTATCCAGCTTTTCATAATATAGCTGAAGAGCATTTGAAAGGGCCACATACTCACTTCGGTTAAAGGTTTCATCATCTTTTTTCCACAGAGCCAAAAGCAGCGTTTTAATACTTTCCTTTTTCTCAGTATCCAGATTATCACCTTCAGAAATATAGAAAGGATTAAAACGGATCGGGTTCTTTTCATCATAAGTAAAATAATAGCCGTCGACCATATCACAGAGTCCTTTATAGCTGTGTCCAACATCCACAAGTACGATATGTGTACCCTGCTCATAATAACTTCTTACCATGTGATTAGTAAAAAAAGATTTACCGCTTCCTGAAGGTCCTAGTATAAACTTATTCCTGTTAGTACATATTCCCATTTTTACAGGCTCATCGCTAATGTCTACATGAACGGGTTTGCCTGTTAATCGATCTCCAAGTCTGATACCCGTTGGACTTAAAGAAGACTTGTAACCTGTTTCCATGTTTAGAAAACATACTGCCTGCTCTGTGAAAGTGTCAAAAGTATCATTCATAGGAAAATCTGCTTCATTCCCCGGTATTCCAGCCCAATAAATCTGTGGAGCTCCAACCGTTTCCTGTTTAGCTGCTGAATCCATCTGAGCAAGTGCTGACGATACCTTGTTTTTGATATCCTTAAGTTCTTCTTTGTCTATACTCCAGGCCAGCACATTAAAATGTGCCTTTACTGGAAGTCTTTGCTGAGACACGGCTTCATTCAGGAAATCATTAGTGGCATCTCTGGCAATCATATTCTCCCTGCTGTAAGCCGACAGTGATTGAAGTCTTAATCTTTTACTCTCCAGCTTTTGGATAGTTTTCTGTGCATCTTCAATAAAAATGTACTGATTGTAGATATGGTTGCACGACAAAAGCTGTCCTAAAGTTGACGCAAATCCGACACTGAATTTAGTTTTATCGGTAGAATAGCGGTCAAAATTAATTCTAGATCCACAAAGGCCTGGAAGGTCAGCAGCGTCACCAAGAGTAAAAAGCTGGCAGTGTTTATCACCTACTGAAAGACCTTCATCAAATTTAATGTCCGTATAGACAAAAGAATCTTCCCGTTCAGATAAGAAACAGTACTGCTCAATAAGACCAATTTTTCTGCTTTCACTTCTGAGTGAATTGTTTTTCAATCGGATAAGTTTAACAAAACCGCTGTCTTCCAATATTCTCTTAAACTGTCCGGTACAGTCAATAAAGTCCTGCAACAGCTGTGTATTCAGTGTCTCTTCAGGCACCATTTTATTTCTTATAAGACTTGAAAATAAAGAACTTGAATTCTTCCTTCCCTGCGGTTTCTTGGTAAGTATAATATAACAGGAATGCTCCAGAAAAGGTCTTTCATTAAAAAATCGTTCACTGCTTCTTGTCAAAAAACTACTGTCATCACTTGTGAAATCAGCTTTATATTTCTTTTCTATAAACCAATCCTGCTTGTGAAAAACACAGAACTTAGGTAATACCTTTAGTGCCTTGATCCATGACTGATGAAAAGCCTCATATTCCTGATCCGATAATGTAAAAATCTCAGGCAGTTCTACTCTGAATGCTACCGTAACATCACCATGCTTTGACAAAATACAATCATGTTCGACTGCCATAATGGGCAGTAAATCTTCCATCCTCTTCTCCATCTCCTCTTCATTTTTACTATTAACGCTCTACAGCTATATCTTTAAAAAAATACCTCTACTATAAACTTTAATACATTTTGGAATCTGCTTCTTGGCTAGTGCCTTCATCATACCGAATTCTCCATACTGATTACTCATTTTGTATATTTTAAAAACTAAAAAAGCACCAGCAATCCCAACAAGTCCAACGCATAATAGCGAAGGAAGCCCAATGATATAAAGGATCGCAAAAATGATCATAAGAGATACAACACCCCCTCCCAAATACCAGATATACTGAGCTTTTAAGCCTTTAAATTCTATACTTTGATTAATTCCTTTGTTGATCTGGTAAACACTGTTACTCATAAGAACCTATGTTTAAACCCCGAAAAAGGATTTAATTACTGTAGCCACTACAACCAGAAAGACACAACTTCCAAACCAAGCCGCCGCAACCTTGCCTGTATCAGGATCACCAGCATTCCATTTCTGATAAACCTTTACTGCTCCTATCAAGCCCAATATTGCGCCTACAGCATACATTAGCTCAGTACCTGCATCAAAATAGCTTCTCACTTTTTGATTCGCTTCATTAATGCCAGCTACACCATCTTGGGCATAAATTTTTGTTTCATACACCAACAACAACGCAAGTATACAGTAAGACAATACTTTCTCCTCATCTAAATCCTTTAATTTCCATCCGCATTTTTTCATAACCATCATTTTTAAAGTTTTCAATACACCTATTTAAAAAGCAGAGGAATATCGCTGTTGCAACTCTTTTTCCTTGTCACATAAAGCCATACCGCACCAGAGAGAACAGGGATAATTCCTCCGCTGAATTTTAGAAAACACTTCCTTCCCACAGACTGTCAGCCTCACTTAAAGTCAAAATCAGGTTTGGATATTTTGAAGATTCAGTTACCATTAGTTTATTGATATTTTCTCGAAGTGAAGAAATTTTCACATAAGGATATTCATCGAGAACCATTCTTAGATAGTTTTGAAAGTGCTCTTTTGAAAAGTTCTTTTCATCACTTTCTGCAACAGCCTGAAGAATTCGGACAGAAAGTTCTTCAGCATCTTCCAAAGTATCAAATGATTCTGAAAAAGCCGAAGACAAAGATCTATATGCTCCCGAATCTTGTCCTTTTTTTTCGGTCATATTTTTAAGTGAAGTAAACTTGAGTTTCTTTTCTCCTGAAAATATCTTCAACAGATCTTTATAATAAAACTTTAATAGTATTATTAAATACCAGATCAGTACCACCACGCCTAAAACAGTTAAGTAACTGCTCCATGAAATATTTGTAAACATAGCATCATCATTTATAATTCAACATTCATCTCTCTCTTTGCAATCTATCAAATTGTTTGACATGATTTATTTTATGAGTCAAAGGAACAACTACAATACTTCCTCTACAAGTACAACTTTTTTGTACCCCGTTGTACCCCCAATGTTTACAGGGAAAAAGCACTTAATAATGAGTATATACGCAATAAAAAAGCCTATGAAAAAGTGAATTCTTTTCATAGGCCTGTATTAAATTTTTAGAAAGCGTAATTTACCTTCTCATAGCTTTTATTAATTTGCTATTTCTTTTATCTGCTCTTGAATTCTGCAGAGATATTACTGCCCAAATTGCGGCAGGAATCCAGCCTATCAAAGTTATCTGCAAAATGAAGCAGATTATACAGGTAAAAATCTTTCCTCTTAAAAGAAAAGAAATACATGGAAAAAATATTGCAATTAGTGTCATAATTATAATTTTTAATGGTGATTTTGATTAAGTGATTGTTCATTAATAGACACCTTTTCAGTGTTTTCGTTACGAAAACACAGTTATTTTCTTTTCAAGTTCAATACTATAACAATTATGACTATTAGTAGGACTTGATCTTTTCTATAATTTTTTTTAAGGTTTGAATAGCAATTTCTTTATCCCTGTCTTCAGCATTATACGATTTACTTCTTACTGATTGATAAGAAAGATTCTTTTTAAAAGGAGTGGAAAGAAATGGTACAATAGTTTTAAAGACTAAACTCATTGATCTAGCTTTCAAAACTCTTGATTCATCACCAGCTCTTAGTATCAGTGCCATTTGATCGGTTGAAAGTGTGCATTCAACTTTATCTTCTCCCATTTGCATGGATTCAGTCGCTGCATTGTTTTCATCTACATCTACAGAAAGTTCCTTTTTTCTCTCAAGATATTTTATTTCATGCCTAAACCAATTTTCCAGCATAAAACTTATATTCTGCTTTGAAGGATCAAAAGCTATTCTTTCACTAGAGGATAATTGACTGAACTCTTTATAACAGAATAACAACTCGCCAATTTTACCAGCCAATGTTTCCTGGGATTTAAGATGATTCTCTACCTTCTCGATAACATGGCTTATATAAAAACTGTCATTAAAATTTACTTCTATCAATAACTCGTCTAATAAAGAATAAAAGTTTGATTTACTTTCAATTGCCAGTTGCATCTCCACTTTCTTTAATAGTTCTTTTTGATATAGTACTTCTCTGTATGTAATTTTGTTTCCTGCATTAATTTGATTTGATACAGTTAAAGCATCGACAATGATCTGAATAACTCGATTGACATCATTTATAGCTGTCTTTTTCTTTGAAAGTCTTCCTATCTTTAAAAGTATTTCCTTTCTCGAAACTAATAAATATGGTAAAGGAACACGCTCATCAAGATTCAAATAATTGGGATAACGATTTTCAACAAAATACAATAAATCATCCAATGTGTCTATTATCGATTCAGTTATGCGAAAAAAAATACCGTCTTTAAGAATTTCATTATTTTGATTTTCAATAATATTATCAAGGAGATAAACCAACGTTGAATGATACTTTCTTACCAAAAGTCGAATTTGCCTCTTTTTTTGTAGAGCAAAAATTTCGTTCTTTAACTGGATTTGAATTTTATGAGATTCTCTAGAAAGATTCTCAGTTATAAAAACCAAATCACTCTGTGACAGATTACCGATATTTGATTTATTAGGATTTAGGGTAAGCAATATCAATGAATCTATCCATTCTAAAGGATATATAGTAATCATGACAGTAGTTTTAATTTAAATTAGTCAACGAAAATCTGACGTTTTAAATCTCCCAACAGTCTTTTGACGATATTCCGAAGGAGAAAGCGAAGTGTGTTTCCTAAAAAAGGCACTAAAATTCGCCAGACTACTAAATTCAAAATCCTGTCCAATAAAAGCAATGGAGGATTGTGAATTTTCTAGAAGATTCTTTATTTCATTTATGATTGCCACATCTATGAGGCTTTTAACGGTCTTTCCTGTTATCTGTTTGACAGTCCGATTTAAATAACCTCTTGTAACAAATAACACACCTGCATAGAACTTGGCACTGTGCTGCTTTTTGCAGTGAATTGTCAAAATAGTCAGAAACTTAATTGTGAGCCCCTCCTGCCGGGTAAAACTGTTCTGAGTTTGTAAATCTGATCTATTAAAAATAAATTTAAGCTCATATAAGAAAAGGTTGAAACTTATGCGTTGCAGTTCCACATCCTGCTCATTTCCTGCTGCATCTTTATTGACAAAACAGATTAGTTTGTAAATTAATGACAAGACCAAAAAATCCTTCTCACCAAGTGTTATTTTTGATGACGGTTCACCAAGCAGAAAATTGAATGAATCAACCAATTCTTTCTTTAGGCAATTTTCAAAAGCGAAATGTGATGTAAAAGAAAGGAGCAGCAACTGCAGTCTACCCTTAACTTCCATAATAGTACAAAATGAATTTTTAGGAATTACGAGCAGATCGTGTGGAAGTAATTCCTGTGTAAAATCACTTAGCTGTATTTTGAATTGTCCAGACTTTATCAGTATAATTGCATAATTGTTCACTTGAAAGGAATCATCTGCTGCAGTTTTGACTATGTACTTTTTAATAATGTGTACATCAAGTCCAGAAATAGGCAGATTCTTCATTTCAATATTTATTAAATCCTTCATCATAATATCATAGTTAAGTTAATTATGGAAAAGAATAATAGATCTTGCATGTTACTTAGATCTTATCCTTATAAGAATTTTCGATCATTACGAATGACAAAAAATAAAGGTTCAAAAGGCAAGTTATAAATAGCAGATATGCCAATTTTCTCGGGTCACTGCTTTTTCTTCCTCCAGTAATAATGTAGCCAACTATTTCATCATAGCTGAATAAGCATATGATGAAATAAAGGCTTACAAGATTAAAAATGACCAATAATAAATAGAGGATTGTTCGAGGTTTCATTTTAAAGAGATCAAGATTAATCAAAATTAACGTCACAGAATGTTTTTAAGTAATACAATGATAGAAGTGAAGGCGATTTCATCAAGGGAAAAAATCGAGTTAGCTTTTTTATTGCCAGCAGATGATTCCCAGTCCCTATCTTTTCGTTCAGATGCTGAGTAAAGTGAGTATCTCGAAATAGAAGTCACAGTTAAAATAGTATCCTTATCATCTTCACTTATAGTACTATTTTCGATAATACTATCTTCGTAGGAAACGACATAGTCATATTTGACTCCAAATTCTAATTCACGTTTTAAGAGAAGACCTTGTAAGAAGTTTGTAATACTAGATTTTGATGCTGGAGAGAGTAAACTATTCTGTACAATTGTAATCATCATATTATCAGGATCAGCCATGATAAAATCTACAATCGAATCGTTAAATGAAATTATATTTTTATGCGAATATTGGCTGTAGCCTATTTTATTTGAGATAAACCTAATTTGATCCCTAAGTTCAAGGGTCGACTTTGGCATTTGATGATCTTGATAATAAATATTTAATTCATTGTAATACATTTTTCCTTTGTAATCGAAAGGATTAGCAGTATTCATTGGCAGCGCTAACCCGTTACTAGATTTGGCTTCTGCATTTGAAAAGGGTTCAGATTGATTAATTTCTGAATCAGTTGAACATGAAATAAAGAAACATACTAAAACGCTGCATAATATTAGATTTTTCATCGTAATGGGTATATGAGAGTGAATGAGAATTTCTTCTCAGTTCATTTCATCCGGATAAGCGGAACTTTAATTCGGCACGATGCCAAACATTTTCGCTATTGAATTCAAAGCAAATCTATCCTGTTGAAAAGTTTCCCACAACTTCATTGGTATCGATTTATTAAAAATATGATTGCGATTTATTAAAAATCCACACCTCTTTTTTATAAACAAAACACTACAATTCAAATGTTTATGTTATTTTTGAGTTAATCTAATGTAAATTTATTAGTCCAGCTCTGATGAACTGTTAGAGGTAACTTTATACAGAAATTAGTCCCCCTAACTATAGCTTTTATGAGAAAAAAATATTTACTACTATTGATAATTTGTGTACCTACCTGGTCCGCTGCACAGAAAATTCATCAAAAATATCCTGACTCGTTAAACAAAAAAAGTTATGAATATCTAGATGAGAGAATTTATGAGCTTAGAAAAGACAGCGCAAGATCTTCTATTTACCTATATGTCTATCTTCGTAAAGCAAAAGAGGAAAAAAATTATAAAGAAATCATCAATGGGTACCAGAATCTTCTTCATCAGTCATCAGATAATAAACGTATGATGTATGCAGACAGCATGGTGTATGCATCTAAAAAGTCAAACGATAAAATTCTAATAGGATCAGCCTATTTGTCTAAAGGAATTGAATATTATGCTTTAAAACAGCACAATAATGCACTTGACAATTTCATTATCGCAGACAGTTTGATCTCGCAGACAAGTGATAGATATCTTCGCTATAAGTTGAAATATCATATTGCTTTGGTTAAATATTATCTCGGGTATTATGATGAGGCAATTGCATTACTTAGAGAATGTATAACTTATTTTAAAAATGAAAATTCAAGGGCCTATTTAAATTCATTGCATTCCTTGGGTTTATGCTATAATAGAATCGGCAACTATGGATTATGCTCCCATACAAATGAGCTAGGTCTTTCTGAATGCAAGAAGTTAGACATTCAAGAGATGGAAGTTTACTTTATTCATTCTCAGGGAATAAACGACTTCTTTCAAAAAAATTATGCCTCAGCTATTAAAAATATAGAGTCTTCCATCGAGGGATTAAAAGAAAAGAAAGATTTCGGTAACGAATCAGTTGGATACTTTTACATTGGTAAAAGTTATTGGGAAGTTAGACAATATGAGAAAGCATTACCTTACTTTGAAAAGGTAGATAATCTGTTTAATATAAAAGGTTATCTCCGCACTGATCAAAGGGAAATGTATGAGCTTTTAATTAAGTATTATAAAAATAATGGTAATACAGATTTACAATTATACAATATTGATCAATTACTCAAAGCAGATAATATACTAAATGAAACTTTTAAATATTTGGTTGGAAAAATCAATAAAGAATACAATACGCAGGAACTAAAAATTGAGAAGCAAAATCTAAAAAATGAATTGCAAAGAAAAAATTTTAAGTACTCGGTTTTAACTGGTTTTACTTCCCTCCTTTTCTTGTCTTTTGTCTTCATGACCTACAGATATTATAAAAATAGAAGAATATATCGTCAAAAATTTGATGAGCAGATGATACAGATTTCTACCTCCGAGAATAAAGCAAAGCCCAAACAAAAAATTGAAAAACCTTTATTATCGGATATAAATCCTGAAACTGTTACAACTATCCTTAAACAGTTGGATAAATTTGAAATAGATAAGAAATTTTTAGAGAAGGATTGGAGTCTTTCTAAGCTCTCAGCTGCATTTAAATCCAATCCAACTTATCTTTCATCAATTATCCGTCATTACAAAGAAAAGGGATTTAGTGAATATATAAATGATCTTAAAATTGATTACCTAATGTCATTGCTTTATAATAATAAACTTGTACGCAATTATACAAACAAAGCGTTGGCGGAGGAGGCAGGTTTTAGCAGTACCCAAAGATTTGTAAACGCTTTTAAGACTAAGACTGGAATGCCCACTGCTTATTTTGTTGAACAGATTAAAAAAGGGAAAAACTAGTAACTAATCGAATATTACAAATCAATTAATTTATGCTTATAGTTAATTTATAGAGTTCTACGCGGATTCAAATTTTAAATTGAAAATACTTTTTGAAATTAATTATACCCACGCCTCGCTATCTATTTTTAGAGACAATCTTGGCCAATGACTTGAAGCATATTGACTAAATTCTTCTTTTGTAAAATCTATTGTAAGGTTGGACATTTTTTGTCTATAAAATTCGAAATTCTGTACACCGTTATACTTTGTCAATGAGTTTCCAAAACTCTTTAAAAAAGCTACAATAGCAGTTGACGTCAAAATTCTGCCATTTTTATTATTAAGATCCCAAAACTCTTTATATTTTACTTTTACTCCAGAAAAAAACAAGGATATTGACGCCGCGCAAAATTTGATATATTCTTGATACAATTCGTCAGTCCAGTCATCACTTAGCAAATTATTTTTATCAATGTGATTCCAATACTTGAATAGACATTCCTTAGTAGCTGAAATCTCTACTACACCCTGCAAGCCATACTTTACAATAGTAGGGGTTCTAATTCCATTCTTATCTAATGGAGATAGTAAAAATAAATTTTTAAATGGTTCGCGATTATTCATTTTCATTAAAACATTACTAGCAACACCTAGTGGTGAGGTTGGAGATTTTAATGTTTCAATATATTGTAGTAGATCAGTTTTAACTTTATTGTGATTATTGTTCATCAACAAAAATAAACTACTTTCAAAAATTCGCTTTTCTGATTCTTTATAGATTTTTTTATCGTAAAAAATACCTGTAACAAACAAGTGTCTTCTATCTCTTTGTTTTTTTATATCTGCTTCTAAATTATCCGCACCGTGATAGTGTCCAAAAACACGATGTTGTCCATCAATAATTCCAATTGAATTTATTAAATAAGGAATTCTTATTTGAACATTTGATATTTTTCCTATTTCGCTAACATCAACTTCTACAAATTTATCATTTTCATTTTTCTGAGTGAATGATGTTCCCTCTGGTAAACTTACAACAATATTATCAATAAAAGTTCGTTGGGATTTGGCAAGATATGCCCTAATTCTATCAATTTTTGGCTTTTCAACAAGTCGTTGGTAGTATTGACCTAATTCACTTTCCCAACTATCCTTTCTGAATACATATGCACAGTCTAAAAGTTCTTGAGCTTTCATAACAAAAGATACAATTGACATTCCAGCTGGAAATCCTGTACCAGCTTCTGGTATTATTACAGCGGAATCAATATGTCTATCTTGTGTACTAGAACTATCTTCACCAATATCGCAATGTTCATATCCTAAAAATTTATAAAATTCATTTCGTGCTGAAAATCTAATACTTTTTGAAAGATGCAAAAAATATCGTAAAACAGATGGACCAAGATATTTTATTACTGGATACCTCTCTTTTACTTCATCATCAACCGCAGATTCTGATGCGTAACAATATGAAATTTTATATCGAGCTACTGGATACTCTAAAGGAATTTTAAATTTATCAACAGATATTTCTGCCACCCAATTCAGAAACAATTGTTTATTTTCAAGAATTTTTTCAAAATAATCAACCTTTTTACGCAAATGATCATTATCAGATGAAATAGTTTCTTCAATAATTACAATTATATTTTCTTTAAAATATAAACCATCAATATCTCCTGGTATTCCACCAAATTCCTTTGTTTTACCATTTGTAGAAATATAGTCAAAACCCATTGTTTTAAGCATACTAAGTACGTCACTATGAAGTTTTTTCTCACGTTTTAACTTCAATTTTTCCTCAGCTGAAAGTACTTTTCGCTTCTTTAGAGGTGTGCTTTTTTTCGATGGATTATTTTTTTTTTGCATAACTATTCATTAGGAACCTTGATTGAAATATTAGAATAAATATAATCGTATTTACTTTCTGATTTCAGTATTTTTTTATTACTGCATTTAGAAGTATATGCGAAAAACTTCCCCCTTTTATAACGAAATACATCCTCATTTCCAATCGATTGCAATAGTAAAGATTCATTCATAATTTGGATATCAACTTTAATTTTTGATTGATGAATTAATGATAATAAAGATTTATCCTCAATGTTAACATCTGGACTTACAGTACTCTTGTAGAAAATTAAATTTAATTCATTGTTAATACTATCTTGAGCGTACATTAAAAATTCGTAATTATTTTTCTTTGTTATATATTCGAAAATACCATTCGCTACTTTGAGTTTTCTTAATTTATTGTTTGTCTCTTTAAAGTTTTTAATTAAAATACTTGTCTCTCTTATTTCAACTTTTCTTTTAATCCAATATTTTTCTGCACCGTCTTTAACTTGATTAAAAAATCGATCCCTATAATCAGCATTTACATCGATTCCTGCAGAATTTCTTTCCATTAAATTTGCCATCGCTAACACTGCCCCTGATCCTGCAAAAGGATCAAAAACAAAATCATTTTTGTCTGAAGAGATGGAAATTATTTTTTCAACTAATGGAAACGGGAAAGGACAAAAATGCTTTTGTGAATTTTCACCCCATCCCCTAATAGGAGTTGTAAAATTCCAGACATTTGATGGAGCTTTTCCATCTGGATTGTATCTCTCTGGATATGTTTTCCACCATTTCTTAAGATCAGTTATTTCTCTAACACTATCAATATTAAATTTATAATTATCACTTTTAGTAAAAAATAAAATATATTCATGTTGATTTTTAAAATTACCTTTTTGGTTCCATGGCAAATTTTTCTCCTTGTCCCAAATGATAATATCTTTTAACTTCCAAGTATCTTCTTTTATATTTTTTAATTTGTTTACTATATCAAAAGGAAATAGCTTTCTCTCTCCCTCTTTTTTAAATGTGTCAGCAACAAGCCAAAATGTTGCATCATCAGTTGCAGAATTATAACATTGATGATAAATATCACATATAGTTTCTAAAAAATCTTCATAACTAACACTGCCGTGGCCAATTTGATTTTCATTGTCGTCATAATTAATTAAATCGTAATAAGGTGGTGATGAAATTATTAGATTAGGATTAGGTAGTTTATTCTTGATTATTATTTTAGAAGTGTCTACAGCGTTCCCAAGTATATAATTTTGAATTATGTTAGTCATTGATAAAAATTGAAGTAGCTTAATTAAATTGCCCAACAATAATACTATTTTTTTACTATAAAATACTCATGTATTTTGCTCTATAATAGATTTAATTATTAATAAAATTATGTATGATGATAAAATTATTTTTACATCACTTTATATTTAAAGATATACTACTGTGTCAAAAGTGAATATAAATCATTTTTAATGAAAAATAATTTGTCACTAATATTTAGATTCCTAAGTCAAAAGGAAAATCGAACAATTCTTTTGGTGAAATTTCTAGTCCCTTCGCAATAGAAATAATTGTCCCCATTGATGCACCATGTTCACCATTAAGAACACGATATACTTGTTTTGGTTCCAGTTTGCCAATAGATGCAATTGTCATAACATCTTTATTATGATCCGCTATTAACTTCTGCAAATTCTCGCCAAAAGCTATAAAATATTTTTTTCTAATTTCCTTCACAAAGTGAAATTGAGACAATTAAAAGAAAATAAATTGTCAAATTTGACAATTTTGTGATTTTTATTCATATATTTGATGCTTTAATCAATATTTAAACAAATTTTAAATATGATTTACTAATTTTGCGATTCTTCAATAAAAATATTTGAAGCATTCGCTTTGAATCTCGAACAGAAAACTGGCGTTTTTAAACCACGAGAGGATAAGTAAGATGCTCACGTCATTGGCGTGGGCTCACTTATTGTGGTTGGTGCCGCCAGTACCTCTGTTCGATAAGATGAGTTCCATGCCTTTTTTTATGCATAAAACTCTTCAGCTATTCTAAGCGATTGAATTCTCCTAAGTATATAAAGTTTCGCTCCAAACACCTAAAAGTCGAACCTATAAAATTATTTCTATTGAGTTAAAATTTTCTTTATGACTATTAAGCCGTTTACTTAATACATAAAAATGGCCCTCTATCTCGTCGCCAAACTAACATAGAGGACCTTAGCTAATCAAACTAACGTTTAAACTAACCAATCCAATATTATGAATAATTTTTCATTTTACAAGGGTGGAAGAGATCTTTATTGCCTAATTTTTATAGGTATTATTTTGTCTTTTTCATCTGTTCGAGCCAAAGATGCCAGACGGGATCTTTCTTCAATCTTGCAGCAAATGCAAATTCATGGTACAATTACTGATGGAACTAATCCACTGCCGGGAGTTACAGTATCAATTAAAAATAAAGCTAATGGTGCCACTATATCGGATTATAATGGTCATTACAGCATTTCTGCTTCGCCTGATGAGGTTTTGATTATTTCTTTTCTTGGATTTAAAACTGCTGTAATTCCAATACAAGGCCGCACTACGATAGATATTAGGCTGCAATACGATACCACAACGCTGCAGGAAGTAAAAGTCAATGCAGGATATTATTCCGTCAAACAAAGCGAACGTACAGGAAGTATTTCCAGAATTACGTCTAAAGAAATCGAAACACAACCTGTTTCAAATGTGCTTGCAACTATGCAGGGACGCATGGCAGGAGTGAATATTGTACAAAGTACAGGGGTTCCCGGTGGTGGTTTTGATATAAAAATACGCGGACAAAACAGTATTCGTTCTGATGGAAATGCACCGTTATATATAATCGATGGCGTTCCGTATGCTTCCGATCCTATCGGTTCAAATTATACCGGCACAACATTCCCTACTGTAACTAGTCCCTTAAACAGTATTAATCCAGATTCCATAGAAAGCATTGAAATCCTTAAAGATGCCGATGCAACATCCATCTACGGTTCAAGAGGCGCCAATGGTGTGGTTCTGATAACCACTAAGAAAGGAAAAGCAGGAAAAACAAATTTCAGCATAACAGCCTCAACTGGTGCCGGCACCGTGACCCGATTTTTGAAACTGATGGATACTAGCCAATATTTAGCCATGAGAAAACAAGCATTTATTAATGATGGCCTGACAGAATATAATTTTTGGGACTATGACGTCAATGGCACTTGGGATCAAAACCGTTATACCGACTGGCAAAAAGAACTTTTGGGAGGAACTGCCCAGATAACCGATCTGCAGGGCAGTGTTTCAGGTGGATCCGATAATACTCAATTTCTGCTCAGCGGAAGTTATCATACAGAATCAACTGTCTTTAAAGGCGATTTTCTATATAAAAAAGGTGGTGGACAGATTAATATAAATCATCATTCTGACGACCAAAAGTTCAGATTAACCTTTTCAGCAGGTCTGAATGCGCAAAGAAATGACCAGCCCTCCTATGATTTTTCATACGATGCACGCTCCCTTGCACCAAATGCACCCGCACTTTATCAGGCAAATGGTGAACTAAACTGGGAAAATGGAACTTGGGACAACCCTCTAAGAAACCTCAATACCAAATTCGAATCTGCGACAAATGATCTAGTTGCTAATACAGTCTTATCCTATGAACTACTGCCGGAATTAATATTTAAAAGCAATCTGGGATATACTGATCTTAGCAATAAGGAAACTCGTGTGATTCCTTCAACCATTTACAATCCTGCCTATAATGTCAGTCCATCCAACTCGGCTATCTTTCTCAATTCAACCGACCGGTCTTCGTGGATAATCGAACCGCAGATCAATTGGAAAAAGGAACTATGGAATGGAAAAATGGACTTTCTTGCCGGTGCCACCTTTCAAAATCAAACAACAGACAGAAACTTCCAGAGCGCTTCCGGTTTCAGCTCCAATAGTCTTATCTACAATTTTTCAGCAGCTTCAATAACGCGTATTTTATTAAGCGATGAAAGCCAGTATATATATCAGGCTTTTTTTGGAAGGCTAAATTACAACTGGCAGCAGCGCTATATCATAAATCTTACGGCAAGGCGTGACGGCTCGAGCCGTTTCGGACCGGGAAATCAATTTGCCAATTTCGGAGCCGTTGGCGTCGCATGGCTTTTTTCAAATGAAAGTTTCTTTCGTGACATCTCATGGCTCAGCTTTGGAAAAATCCGTTCCAGTTATGGCACTACAGGAAATGATCAGATAGGAGATTATCAGTTTTTAGATACCTATACTACATCAGGAGTACTCTACAATGGAACTGTCGGCCTTAGGCCTTCAAGGCTTTTCAACCCTGATTTTGGCTGGGAAACTAATAAAAAACTGGAAGTTGCAATAGAACTTGGCCTCCTTAAGGACCGTATTTTTACTACAGCAGCATGGTACCAAAACCGTTCTTCCAACCAGCTTGTTGGTGTTCCACTTCCAGGTACTACGGGTTTTACTTTATTACAGTCCAATTTGGATGCGACTGTTGAAAATACAGGACTTGAGTTAACGCTTCGTACAATAAATTTTAAAGGCGGCTCATTCAATTGGACGACAAATTTAAATCTGACATTCGCAAGAAATAAACTGCTGCGTTTTCCAGGACTTGAAAGCTCTCCTTACAATCAGCAGTACCGTATTGGTCAACCGTTAAATATTGAGTTGCTATACAGCTACAAAGGGGTTAATTCCCAAACGGGAGTTTATGAGTTTGAGGATGTAAACAAGGACGGCAGAATATCTTTTCCTGAAGACCAGCAGACTATAGCAGACTTAAATCCAAAGTATTATGGGGGGATGCAAAATCAGCTGTCCTATAAAAACATTACACTCGATTTCCTGTTTCAGTTTGTAAAGCAAAAAAACAGAACCTATCCCATGGGTGCTGCCGGTATGATGTCAAATCAACAGGCACGAATCACAGACAGCTGGACAAGGCCAGGCGATATAAAACCTTATCAAATCGCTACCACAGGGTACAACACTGATGCCTTGACAGGTGACTACTTGTATTCTGAAAGCGATGCTTCGATTACGGATGCATCCTTTATCCGTCTTAAAAACATTTCACTCACTTATAATGTGCCGTTGCACTTAAAGGAAATGCAATGCAAGATCATGTTACAGGGACAGAATCTTTTGACTTTTACAAAGTACGAAGATGGTGATCCTGAGTTTACAAGCTATGGTTTTCTGCCGCCATTAAAAGTTATAACAGCAGGGATACAATTAACATTCTAAATAAGTTATCATGAAAACAATATATCGTACCACAAAATTTATTCTGTTCCTCTGCATCACAACTAATTTTGCATCCTGCGATTCATTCGTAGAAGTAGATCTCCCAAAATCACAATTAACAAGTGTGGCCGTATTTGAAGATTATGCCACCGCAGATGCTGCCCTGACTGATATTTATTCCAAAATTAGGGATATCGGAATGCTTTCAGGATCCGGCTATGGCATTTCGAATCAACTGGGAAATTATACTGACGAATTGACCAGCAATGAAAACCCCGGCAATACAAGTATCCCCTTTTTCCATAATTCCCTTCTTCCTTCAAATACTGTCGTAGCAGGCTACTGGAATTCGGCTTATAATCAAATATATGCAGCCAATGCAATAATTGAGGGCTTGGAAGCAAGTACAACTCTTTCTTCAGAGCAGAAAAATCAGTTAAAAGGAGAAGCACTTTTCATTCGATCTTTACTGCATTTGTACCTTCTAAATATATTTGGCGATATCCCCTATATTACCCAGACTGATTATAAAGAAAATAGAGTAGTTACCAGAATGCCGTCATCAAGGATTTACGAAAGCATAATTCTTGATTTGCAGCAGGCTGTTATGTTATTGCCTGCTTCCGATAACCTCGAAAGAACACGACCAAATCAATCTGCTGCTAAAACTTTGCTTGCCAGAACATATCTTTACAATAATTCTTATCCCGAAGCAGCAAACATGGCATCGGCTGTTCTCAATGAACAGGATTCGTATCTCTTAGAAGATATTACCGAAGTATTTCTTATAAATTCTAAAGAAACAATCTGGCAGCTGCAGTCTGGTACAGCCGGAAGAAATACAGCTGAAGCATCCTTTTTCACTTTTACCTCTGGCCCTCCTCCTCAGGTGTCACTCAGTGATAATTTTGTCAATTCATTTAGAACAGATGATCTGCGAAAAACAAACTGGGTTAAATCTGTTACAGACGGAACGATGTTTTGGTATCATCCCTACAAATACAGGGAATATAATTCTACAGCAGTTTCAAAAGAATACTCAGTCGTTTTACGTTTAGGCGAATTGTATCTTATACGTGCCGAAGCCAGAGCTCAGCAGGGTGAACTTACCGGGGCAAAAGAAGATCTCGATAAAATCAGGCACCGCGCCGGCTTAAATGATACAGATGCAGTTACAAAAGAAGAAGTGCTTAATTCTATAATGCAGGAAAGAAGATGGGAGCTTTTTACCGAGCAGGGACATCGCTTTTTTGACCTTAAACGTTTTGGACAAATTGATAACGCATTGAATGCATTAAAATCAGGGTGGAATACAACAGATAAACTGTTTCCGATTCCTCAGACCGAACTGAGCACAAACCCAAATCTTCGTCCTCAAAATCCGGGATATTAAAAACAACAGTGCTATATGTTTATCGATATCAACATAATTAATATCAAAAGCTTCACATGTTTTTTATTGTCTAGCTTAACGGTTTTATTTTTATTTTTTATTTTGCCATTAGTAACCTGTCCCTCTTGGGGGCAGGTGGTGCAAAAAAAACAGCTTACTCCTGCCGATTATCACCTTTGGGGAGAAGTTCATCTGGATAAGATTTCACCTGATGAAAAATGGGCAAGCTATAATTTATCCTATGAAAATGGCAGGGACACTTTATTTGTAAGAAATGTAATCAGCAATAAAACATTTGCTTTTGCTAAAGGTTATAATTCCACTTTTACCGATGACGGCTTTTTTATTTGTCAAAATGACGAGGATCTTCAAATTCTAAATTTACGCAGTGCAAAGAAACAAAACATCAGTGCGGTAAGACAATACTCCTACTCTGCTCAAAGCAGTCATTTGATACTTTTAATGGGCGATGGCCCAAAAGAAAACACACTAATCATTCGTAATCTTAAAGATAAAGTTATTAAGGAAATTAAAGATGTTACTCAATTTTCACTCAGTCCGGGCGGTCAGCAATTGGCGTATTCTAGCTTGGTCAACAAAGTTAATACCTTGTCAATTATGGATCTTAATGACACCAATAAGACCAACCATATTATATTGCATCAAGGAAATCAGTTTAAGGGCATTACTTGGCAAAAAGATGGCCGATCAATGGCTTTTCTTACCAGTTCTTCAGATCTTCTAATAAATCAACTTTTTTATTATAAGGTGCAAGGTGGTAAGCTTTTTAAATTTGATTCTCTTTCGCATTCAAACTTTCCGCCTGAATCTACTATATGCTATGATGACTTTTACAAATTAGTAATCTCGGACGATGCTAAAAAAGTTTTTTTTTATATTAAAAATAAGGGGGCGACATCAAAATTAAAACCGGACTCTGATGTTGAAATCTGGAATGCAAATGATAAACTGATTTACACAGAACAAAAACGAAATGGTGATTTTAAGACAATTCCCAAAATTACCCTGTGGCAGCCGGATCTAGGCGCATTTAATCTCATCAGTTCTGAAAAACTTCCTTATTTTCAAATCTCAAGAGACTTTAAATATGCAATTTTATCAAATCCGACCGACTATGAGCCTCAATTCGATTATGAAGGCCCAAGGGATTATTATATTATGAATCTTAGCACAATGGAAAAGAAACTTTTCCTACAGAAACAGTCCAGTACTGACGGTGAAATAATATTTTCTGCTGCAGGGAAATACATTGCCTGTTTCAGGGAAAAGAACTGGTGGATTTACGATATTTATTCAGATTCACTCAAGAATATTACAGCCAATATTGATGTGAAATTTATAGCCAAAGAACGAACTCTTGAGCCAGAATCTGTTTGCGGAAGTCCCGGGTGGAGCCTTGATGACAAAGAAATTCTGATTTATGACCAATACGATCTTTGGTCTGTTTCCCCTAAGGGAGCTTCCGCCAAAAGACTGACCCGAGGCAGAGAATCAAATATCCGCTTCCGCATAGCCGATTATTCTAATAATTCAGTAACCAGTACGATATTTCACGGTCTTGATTCACGAAGCTTTGACTTAGAAAAAAATATGTTTTTGCATGCTACTGGGCAGGATGAAAAAACTGGTTTTTTTAAATGGAATAATAAAACTGGAGAAATACCAATTGTATATGGAAACAGCTTTTTGGATGAACTAAAATATAATTCAGAGGGAAGAAATTTTTATTTTCGAGAACAAAAATTTGATCAGTCACCTGTGCTTGTAGCAAAACAATTGACCTCTGAGGCAAAGCCTTTTTTTAAGAGCAACCCGCAGCAGCAAAATTATTTTTGGGGTAGGTCCGAGTTAATTGAATTTGAAAATTCAAAGGGGAAGAAATTAAAGGCTGCACTCTTTTATCCGGCAGGATATGATTCCAAAAAAAAATATCCAATGGTAGTAAACATTTATGAAATTGAGTCGGATCAACTTCATATTTATGATAATCCTAGTCTTTATAATGAGAATGGATTTAATATTTCTATTTTTACCACTAATGGCTATTTTGTCTTGTTACCTGATGTTACATTAGAAGAACAAAACCCTGGCTTATCAGCAACAGACTGTATAGTGTCGGCAACAAAAAAAGTAATAGAAAAAGCAATAATTGATCCTGATAAAATTGGACTGATGGGACACTCCTTTGGAGGCTACGAATCTGCCTTTATTGTTACCCAAACTCCGATGTTTGAAGCCGCTATTGCCAGCGGCGCTATTACCGATTTAAACAGCTTTTATCATACAGTGAGCCAGCATAGTGGAAAACCTGACATGTGGAGATTTCAGAGCGTGCAATGGAATATGAAAAACACACCCTATGAAGCTTTATCATTGTATAACGCCAATTCTCCTATTATACATGTGGATAAAATTACGACACCTCTTCTTTTATGGACAGGAAAGCAAGACAAAACGGTTGATACACATCAAAGTTTAGAGTATTATCTGGCGCTTCGCAGACTAGGTAAAAAAAGTATCATGTTATTGTACCCTAATGAAAGCCACCTCATTACCAAACCGCAAAACCAAAAGGATATTACAATTCGAATGCTTCAATGGTTTGATTACTTTCTTAAAGATGATCATACTGTTCAATGGGTAGCAGATGGAATAAAATAATTTATTTTAAAGGCTGATAGAGTTTAAAAAACTGTATCAACCTTAATTTTTTTTTAAAATTATTCAGCACGATACAATGGCTGGACACAATTATTCTGAGCATCTTTATCGTATGCAATTGGACCTGATGTGATACCCAAACGGCATAAAAATGGGCTGGGAAGATCGCTACAAATAACACTTACATCCGTACATTTACCCTGTGCATTTACAATATATCCTATTCTTGCTGATGCACTTTTTTTAGAAGTGTTTTGCATCGATGTAGTTACAAAAGCACCGGTAATTCCCAATACAGCGACAACAACTGGAACTATCTTTTTTAATAATACTTTCATGATTTTTGATTTTAAAATTTAAGGGATAAGTTTTAATTCAACCAAAAAACAATGCAGCTCCAAATGAAGCTGCATTGCCCGTTTGATCTAAATTCTGTAACACCATATTATGGACGATACAAAGGCTGTACACAATTATTAGTTGCTACATCTTTATCGTATGCAACAGCTCCTGACGTACCGCCAATACGGCAGAGAAAAGCACTTGGTGTATCATCACAATTCACAGGAGTATTTATACATTTGCCCTGAGAATTTGCAAGATAACCGATCTTCGGGTTAAATGCACTTTTCGAAGCACTCTGCATAGATGTTGTTACAAAAGCTCCGGAAATCCCCAATGCAATAACAGCTATGGGTACCATGTTTTTAAAATTTAACGTTTTCATGATTTTTCATTTTAAGTTATAATTTGATCTACTTTTTTTTACAGGTGTTCGATCTTTTTCCTGACACTTGCAAGTATATTTTAAAATCTTATTAAGCAATTTTAGTTGCCTTTCATTTCTTTTTTTAATGCCTCTTTCAGTTCATAAACAACCAAATTGTTGCCAATCAAAGCATATAAATGTGTGGGTGTTACAATAAAGGAATTAAGTTTTTTGTTGGTGGTATGGTAAACAGGAAAACTCATGATGTAAGTATTCTTGTTGAGGTCATAGACATCAATTATAAAAGATTGTTCCCAAAGCTTATTGTTCTCAAATTTTCCCTTTACTTCTGAGTGAACAAACAATAAATTTTTACACACAGCTGCATGTGCGTTCACTACAAAAGGAGGTGCAGACATCGCATACTCTGATCCGTTGTCCAGAGCTGAAACTTTTATTTTTACATGCTCGATTGTATCTATAGTGTGCGCTCTGTGATCCAATTTTCCTGTCTTATCAGCTATAATGAATTCATTACGGTAATAGTACAAGTAGACGATTTTTTTTAATCCTTCACTATAAAGCAACGTGCCGTCAGTATCAAAAATACCGTCTATCTGCCGCTGCAGTAAATCCCTGCTGTATTTTATTTTGGGCATATCCTGATCATTAAAAATACCCAGAACATTTGCCGCCTTTTTTGCATTATTAGATCGAAAGGCTAGCGTAATGCTGTCAAGGGGAACAAGAAGTGTAAAATAGGGAGCACCCTTGAGTTCTTTTGTAATTTTCCAGTCCTTCACATTTCCTCTAAATACAGCAGGAACATTGCCGTCTGCCAGATAAAAATAAGGTGCTTGCACTGAAATTTTAACCATTTTAAAAGGTATTTTTTTGGGATTAAAAGTAATCGTATGTATCGTGTTACTTTTTAGACTATTGTCCCAAGACTCCATGTGCAGAGGATTCGTATAATTTCCAAGATAGATTTTATGGGCATTGTAACCCGCCAGATAATATGAATTAAGCTTTAGATCTACTGCATTAGAGAAAACAACAGGATGTTGGGGATAACGTCTGATAAATGGATTCTCGTGATGCATTATATCTTCGGAACTGACAAACAAAATAATTACTATACAACTGCTGAAAAGTAATATTCCCGCAATCCATTTATATGATTTTGAAGCAAATAAGCCATACCGCTTTTCTCTATTTAAAGTACTGCCTGTAATAATAGCAACAATTGCCAAAATCATAAATACAATATTAAAAATAAGATGAGTATCCCAGCTCATTTTTTCAAGGATCCCCCCACAGGAACAAGGTACAAATGAACTGTAATTTAATATGATGAAAATATACACTGTGAACATAGTCATCATACCTAAAGATGCTTTAAGACCAACCTGACGGCACTTGGGAATAATCAATGCTGTTGCAATAACTAATTCAATAATCGGAACCAGCCAAGATACCCAAAAAGCGTATGCACTTAATAGCGGGGACTGTCCCAACTGAATCTGAAAATTTTCAAAATCAAGAAACTTAGAGATTGCTGCGTAAACAAATAATAAAACAAACAATAGGCTAACTGCTTCTATAAAAACACTTTTAAAATTGAATCGTAGTTTCATAATCAAAAAGTTTATTATTTTCCAATTGCACAATTGCCGGCAAAAGCAAAAAACATCATATACAAATGTAGAGGTGTAATTTAAAATAGCGGTTATTAAAAAGGTGCGAAAAGTTTTAGAAAAGATGCCGATTTTCATACTGAAACACTGATATAAAAAAGCGCTTAATAAACAGTTCTATTTATTAAGCGCTCATCATTTTTAAGATGCTAATTCTCGTCTTACAGACTTCCGCTGAGTGTTATCAGCTTTTGATTGAGTTCTACCAGGCCAGCTTTCTGCAGACACTCTTCAGAAAGTTTTTTCAGGTCCAGCAACCCTTCCTCAGAAATAGTGGACAGGATACTCGATTCCTCTGACTTTGGATCCAGCCCTTTACTGATAACATGGCTCAGCAGCAGTACATTTTTTCGCGAAATTTTCAAATCAATCTTCACCAGCTCACTCATTCCAGGGGTACTCAGTACAGTATCATATACCTTGGAAACTTCATTTTTTGTAATCATAATTTCTACGTTTTTAGATTAATACTATTTGATGTAAAAATAAGAAGCACCCTTGAGTTTATTCACGTCAAAATCTGGTGATGATTGCCCGGCATTTGTGGCTTTCCTACATTCGTACATTGATTTATAAAGGAAGAGCACTCTGTAGAATTATAATAAGTCCTATAACTCATAATTCTCTATGCAATTCTTTAAAGAATCTGAAAGACTGCATCGTTCCTGCAGTCGGCCAGATGTCCGGTTGTATCACAACCGCTCTCTGGCTGCCCAATGGCTCGAAACTCGCCGGCAGAGAAATTTTAGGAAAAATATGGTTTTAGAAATGAAAATGAAACAAGATGAAAGAGAAAAACACAAACCGTATCAAGTGGGTCCACCTTAGGCTTACGACAGAAGAAATGAACCTTCTTCAAAGAAGATTTGAAAAATCCCTATGTCCCAAACTCAGCGATTTTGCCAGAAAAAATATGCTGGGAAAACCAGTAATTCTAAAATACAGAAACCAGTCTGTGGATGATTTTATACTAGAAATCAGCAGGCTCAGAGCAGACCTTAATGCGGTCGGAAACAATTATAACCAGATGGTGAAAAAGCTCCATACCCTGCAGCAGATTCCTGAATTCAGGGATTGGATTTATGCATGTCTGGAGCAGAAAGAAATACTTTTTGATTCCATTGAAAAAATAAAAAACTGTGTATTAAAACTCGCTGAAAAATGGTTGCAATAATTAAAACAGGACAGTCGGTAAGAAGGATATTTCATTACAACGAAAACAAAGTTTCTCTTGGTGATGCCCTGTGTATTGGCGAGAGAAATTATCCTGCAGATCACAACCATCTGAGCAGTTCACTAAAAATAAATCAGCTGCTTAATCAATTGGAACTTAATGAAAATGTCAAGCGCGGAAGTGTTCATATATCCCTTAATTTTCATCCCTTGGAGAAAGATCTGAACCCGGAAAGACTGATGGATATCGCCAATACCTATATGACAGAAATCGGATTCAGCGACCAGCCCTTTCTGGTCTATCAGCACTTTGATGCAGCACATCCGCACATTCATATAATTTCAATAAAAGTAAAAGCAAACGGCAGAAGAATTGATATGCAGAATATTGGCCGCAACCAGTCTGAGAATGCCCGTATAAAAATTGAAAAGGATTTTAATCTCATAAAAGCGCAGGGCCGGGAAAAGCAGGTCGATTACAGCCTAGAACCTATAAACCCCTCGATAGTAAGTTATGGAAAAATCCAGTCTAAAAAAGCAGTTGCCAAAGTACTGGATTTTGTACTGAATACCTATCAGTATAAAAGCCTTCCGCAGCTTAATGCTGTCCTGAACTTATACAATGTAATGGCAGACCGCGGCTCTGAAAGTTCACGTATTTTTAAAGGCGGAGGCCTCGTTTACCGCATCGTGGATAAAGATGGAAAACAGATCGGTGTTCCTATTAAAGCCAGCGATTTTTATAACAAGCCAACCCTTAGGTTTCTTGAGGGAAAATTTGAAGAAAACAGGATTAAGAATTCCAGACCCGGTCTTAGAATAAAAAATGAGGTACGTTCAGTTTTCCAATCAGAAACCCCATCTCTGCAGGAACTAGCACTGGCTTTGGAATCCCACGGAATTACATTGGTTCAAAGGCTTGCCCAAAATGGTTCATTATATGGCCTTACGTATATAGACCATGTTTCAAAACAGGTTTGTAACGGAAGTGAGCTGGGAAAAGAATTCTCTGCAGCGGCTGTACTGCAGTGCTGCAGAAACACGAAAGCAGTTTTTTTAAATAGTGCTTTTACATCTGAATTTCTAAAAAATCCAGCGGTCAAAATCCTTTTGGAAATACATGACATTCTGGTGTCAAAGAACCTATCCCCACAGCCATTGCAGGAATTTATCAGCAGTCTTTTTGAAAAGGAATATCCTGGCATCTATCTTCCTGCGGCATTGAAGAAAAAAAAGAAAAGAAGAAAAAGAAAGGGTCTTTCAAATAATTAATAAATTCTAAAAATTACAGTTATGCAGACAGGAGAAAATGAACAGGCACTGAGAAAAATTTTGGATATGACCCGGCTGATAAGCATTATTATTTTGGGGGTCCATTTTTATTATTACGGTTACAGCTTTTTTGCTGACTTAGGACTGACATCGAAATTCAGCAACCGGATTTTGGAGAATATTTACAGGACTGGACTCTTCAGCGGCTTCCTTAAATCCAAGCTTATGGCTCTGCTGTTGGTATTTATTTCCCTAATGGGAGCTAAGGGCCGTAAGAATGAAAAATTAAGACTTAAGACGGCTGTATATTTTATTGCCTCGGGGCTTTTATTATATTTTGGAAGTCAGCTTATTCTGTTGCTAAGCTTTGTTAATTTATCTGCTTTTGGTGTATATATATGCTTGACCTCTTTTGGTTTTCTTCTGGTGATTACCGGAGGAACACTTATCAGCAGAATGATCAGCAGGACTTTAAACGGACGCGATATCTTCAATAGGGAAAATGAAACATTTCCGCAGGAAGAAAGACTTCTGGAAAATGAATTTTCAATTAATCTCCCTGCAAAGTATTATCTTAAGGATAAAGTGAGAAAAAGCTGGATCAATATCATCAATCCTTTTCGAGGTCTTCTGGTGTGCGGCTCGCCAGGATCGGGTAAATCTTATTTTGTTATCCGCCATATAATTACCCAGCATATCGCTAAAGGTTTCACGATGTTTGTGTATGATTTTAAGTTTGATGACCTTACCAAAATCACTTACAATGCTTATTTGAAATACAGACATTTGTATTTGATCGAGCCTAAGTTTTTTGTCATTAATTTTGACGATCTTACCCGCTCCCACAGATGCAATCCCCTTGAGCCTTCATCCATGACAGATATAACCGACGCAGCAGAATCTGCGCGTACTATCCTTTTGGGACTCAACCGCGAATGGATCAAAAAACAAGGTGATTTTTTTGTTGAATCCCCTATCAATTTTTTAACCGCTGTCATATGGTATTTGAAAAAATACAACAATGGTGAATTCTGCACTCTTCCGCATGTGATTGAGCTCATGCAGCTGGAATATAACAATTTATTTACGCTTCTTAGATCTGAAAAAGAAATTGAAGTTCTTATTAATCCCTTTGTCAGCGCCTATTTAAATGAGGCCTCAGAGCAGCTTGAGGGACAAATTGCTTCAGCTAAAATTGCCATGTCAAGGCTCTCCTCTCCTCAGCTTTATTACGTGCTTTGCGGCAATGATTTTACGCTTGATATTAATAATCCACTAGATCCTAAAATCGTGTGCATGGGAAATAATCCGCAGAAAATACAGACTTATGGAGCCGTACTTTCTTTGTATATCAACCGCCTTGTCAAACAGGTAAACCAGAAGGATAAATTTAAAAGCAGTCTGATATTTGACGAATTTCCAACCGTATATCTAAATAATATAGATAGTTTGATTGCAACAGCAAGAAGCAATAAAGTCAGTACCTGTTTGGGAATACAGGACTTTAGCCAGCTCAAAAAAGATTATGGCCGTGAGCAGGCCGATGTGATTATGAACATAACGGGAAATATAATCTCAGGACAAGTTTCAGGCGATACTGCCAAACAGCTTTCTGAGCGTTTTGGAAAGATCATGCAGGAACGTGAAAGCCTTTCAATAAACAGTTCAGATACTTCCATCAGCAGGTCCCGCCAGCTTGAATCTGCCGTTCCTGCCTCTAAAATTGCATCGCTGAGTTCTGGAGAATTTGTTGGTATGATAGCAGATAATCCTGACTGTAAAATTGAGTTAAAAACCTTTCACTCTGAAATTATAAATAATCATCAGTCATTAAAAAAAGAGCAGGATAATTATATGGAAATTCCTATTATAAAAAAAATAGATAATGCTATTGTACAACAAAACTATTTACAGGTGAAACAGGATACACAAGATATAATTTATTCTGAAATGGAACGCTTGCGAAATGATCCTGCACTAAGATGTATAGTAATAAAGAAATAGCTTAAGTGATGACATTAGGAAAATAATTATTTTAGGTCAAATTCGTAATATTTTCCCTCCGATAGATAGTGTATTTCGAATTGCCATTTTTTAAAAATATCATTTCCATCAATGGTAAAAATGCTGCGTAATATTTTATTATCATATGTGAAATAAAATTTATAGAATGATCCTTTTAACCTGTTTTTATTTCTTATTATCCTCGCCATTGATTCTTTTGTAGGCAAATAATCTTTATTTATTCCATTGACACTCATTAAATAGTTCTCGCAATCAATAAGATCATAAAGTTCATTAGAGTTATTTGCTTTGCTTCCATGATGTGTTACTTTTACCCAATCACATTTAATTTTATTTTTTTTCGAATAGCCCATAGCTGTTAGACTTTTTACAATATCCGAAGGATGTGAATCCGCAAGCCATAAAATTCTCTTTCCTTTAAATATAGTTAAGACACTTATACTACTTCCATTTTCTACAGATGTATCTTCAGACCAGACATCTAAATTAAAGTCTTCTAACTTAATATTGTAATCAAATGCTTTCGATCTTTTGGCTTCACTAATTTCGTTTGATTCATTTTTTTGAAATGGAACCGTTGGTAAACGATACTTCTCCCGAAGATTATTAATTTTTCCAACTGATGGTGAAAGTACTTGAAATTCCAAACCAAAAATAGTAGAAAGAGTAATTCCAGATATTATATCAAAGTTTTTTAACTTTCCAATTTGATTCAAATAATCATAGAGTTGATCTCCTTGTCCAATACTTTTTACTTCGCTGATTTTTTTTTCTTCAGTAACGACTTTTAAAGAAGGATATATTCGAGGGGGATTGTAATACCATTCTTTGACAATATCACTAAACTCTCCTCTTTTAATTGTAGTAAGATATTTTATAACTCCTCCAATATGATCATCATGGATATGAGAAATGAGCCATATATCAATGATTTCATTATTAGCTATAAGTTTTTCAATCTCTTCTGAGAGGATATGATTAAATGTTCTCTCGTATCCAGAATCAATAAAAATATTATGATTTTGGTTGTCATCTCCTTTATAACTGATTCGCGAAGCATCTCCGCATTCCGCTTGGTAAAAAAATATTTTCATATTAGTCTCTTTCATGCATAATCATTTCTCCTAAAATATTATCGTTTTCTAGATAGAAAACTCCACAAGGAACTCCAAAATCATATTTATGGCCTCCTAAATCTGAAATTTTTTCTCCTAATATAGTCCAGATTATTTCTAGATTATGTTTAGTAAGGAACTCAACCAATTTATCTTTCCGAACCAAAACTCCTTTAGGATTGATATTTGTAACAACAAGATCTCCCGTGGAATCAATAAAATCCCCATCATTGGATGCATACCGTAGCCCCAATCCTTCAAATAAAGTCTGACTGGGAATATTATAATTGGAATTTGCGTTCGATTTATCATCCTCTATATGCCCTTTTGCTGAAGTTGTAGCTACAATCAATTTATAATTTGTATCTCTAATAGAATTCCATTTCGATTCCTTTCCCTCATCCAAGTAAGCTGGTGACCAAAATTTTTCGCGATTAATTAAACGACTGAAAGAGTCATGATTTTCAGGCATCCAACGACCAAAAAAGTTTTTGTCCGATAAATAAGCAGTTATTTTCTTCTTGTCTTTCTTTTGTACTAAATAGCCTTGAATCATAAACCAAAGTCTCTTATTGGGGGCTAAATATTTGTCTTCTCCAAGACTCTTTGGCTGTCTCCATTCAATAAAATGTTCTAAATGAACCCACTCAACGCCATTCGCTTCTTTTTTAACAATAACATCTTTGGCAGTTGGGAGATCCTCTAGCTGAAGCGCCCACTGAGAAGAGGGCACGTTCCAGTGCATGTAATTTGGCTCATCCCACCATTTCCTTTCATTCAAAATAAAACCAAGTTCATCATCAGCTTCATCTTCGGGAATATTTTGGGTAGTAAAAGCAGGATCTATATTGCGCAGGTAAAGTTGCCAAGCTCCCTTATAGTAATTAGCTTTACGGGAATTCCTTCCTTTCTCCATTTCAAAATTATCTGCTACAATCGAAAGAATTTCATAATAAGCAATCCATTGATATTTTTTTCCAATTCTTTCTACATAATTATTAAGATGATTATTATATCTACTTGTGCTGGAGTCAAACTCCCCATGCCAATCTTTTTTATATCCCAGTTTAAATGCCCGTTCAACAATCCAATATTTTATTGGTTTTGTTGTAAATAATAGCCTGTTCTTGTGCTCGATATTAACTTTGATGCGGATATATGGTATTCCTATTGTTTCTATCCATTTTCTTTGTTGGGGATTAAAAGATTTAAGGAATCTATCTTGCGAACTTTCATATTTCTTAATTTGTTCTTCAATTTTTTCAGCGCTTTCATAAATTGCCATCAAAAGATGTTTCTCATGCCTATATATAAATATTAATTCAACATTTTGCGAAATGATTTTAAAAAGTTTTTTTTCAAGTTTATTAAGTGATTTATAAAATTCTTTTATTTCTTCATCCATACCTTTTTTTAAGGGTGAAAAGTAATGCAGAGAGGGATCTACAATCTTGTATCCAAAATCTCCATCTACCACTGAATGATGGATTTGATTAAATTCATGCTTGTTGGGAATTTTTTCAGTTTTCTTACTGTATTCAATCCTATATTTAGTCATATCTTTTTCTGTTGGAAAAAGCGGAACTTCACTCCTATAGGGAGGACATATAAGGGTACTATCAAACTTTACATTTGCTTTTTTATAAATAGCATATTCGCAAATGTTTCTTGCATAATCGCGAAGCAATATGTTTTTTGGGGGATTACCATTTTTAAAAATAGAGTTGTATGTATATTTTGCAATTATTGAAATGGATTCTTTTTTTGTTGTACGAAGAATACAACCATATGCAACAGCATACAATCTTTCAAATATATACATATCATTTGTTCTTCTAAAAGCCTTTAGTGTAGAAACCAATGCCTCCGGTTGATTTTCCAAAAGATTCACCATTGCTTTGGTTGTTCTGTCTCGCAAAGTTCTGTTTGTACTTGCCAAAAACCAGGATAAACTTTGGGCTGTAAGCCGGGTCGTTTCATAATCCAAACTAGAGGAAATATCTTTAGTCCATGCCCAATCTATAAGTCGCTTTATCGGATAGGCACTACCATAATCATCATAACCTCCAAAGCCTAAAAGGTAATTTTGCCAAAAGCTATCACGTTCCGCCATTGTGTATTTCTTTAATCCAAAATGTAAACGGTCACTATTTAAGGGATGGCCGGAAACAGCACTTAATTCTAAGAGCTTACAAATCCAATCATCATTTTCTACTAAGAAATCTTCACTAGATAGCCACTGATTTAATTTTTCAGAGTCAATACTGTCAATTGATCTCCAGGTAAGACTTTTAAGAAAATAGTTGCTTATCTCATTCGATTTTTCCCTGTATAAATCATGTGATTTTTCTTTTTTAATCACCCAATCAAGTACTTCGTAAATTTCAAGACTAAACTTTTCAGGTAATAGTACGGATATGGCTTCAATAATTCCGTCGTTATAGTAATCATCCAAAAGACTGGCAAGAGCCCCTTCTTTTCCAAATGCTAAAAGAATTTCTTCCTTTGATGTATATAGTTTCAACAAATCTTCAGCAATATAAAAATCACCAAATCTTTCATAAGCAAAATAAATACTCTCGTAATCTTCGCCGTCGTCATAATTATATGACATGTTTTTGACAAATACATTTTCTTGAATTAAATCATGTAATAGATTGGGGAATTTTGGAAATTCATCATCAAAAAGCTGTACCGCTTCGTCCAGAGTTAGTAGTCTTTTCTCTTTCTCAAAACAAAAAGAAGCTACTTTATTAATTGCCTCTCGTACAAGTGTTCTACGATTGGAATACTCAGTTTTAATTAATAATTTGTTGTTTAAAGCCCTAATGTAAAGGTCAAAAACTTTCTTTATTCCATGAAAACCCAAGGGAAAAGCCTTATCCAATGAATCTTTTACACCTATACAGACCAATTGAAGAAATAATGGGTTGGTAAATTCTGGAGCTAATATGGGGAAAGTAGGTTGTCTAAGACCGAAGAAATTGCAAAATAACCTTAGAGCAGCATATTCATTACCCCTGAAACCCTCGTGAGTTATAAAAGTTATTTGCTCATTTTTGATTAGACTTTCAGGAATTACAGATTTAAAGTAAGTGGAGCGTATAGTCACTACCAATCCAATAAAGGGATATTGAGAAATTTCCTTTATAAATCCAGCAAGACCATCTTTCCATAATTCAGATGTCTTACTTTCGTTTATAGCATCAATAAGAATCAAAACGCGGGAATTTATCTGATCTCCTATATCATTTAAGCTTGTCAAAAACTCGGCAAAAGTGCATTTAAGATCAAGTTGTTCAAGGATATTAGATGAAATACTTTTTGTGCTGCTAAAAAGCTGGCCAAGGAGTAAAAGAGTTGGGACATCTTTTTTTAATTTTTCTGTTGCAATATCTCCCAAGACATGCGACTTACCACAGCCAGCTTCGCCTTTTATAATAAGAAAAGGATTGGTAGCCAATTTTATATCTATATCATCTTCCAGTCGTCCTAAAAATTCTCTATTATGTTTTACAATTTCCCATAATCTTTCAATTTCCGAATCATACGGTGGGCGGTATGAATAATCTTTTTTTATATGCTTCAGTTCTTCTTCTTTTAGCCTTCTAAGTTTATATAGATCACCAATTTTATTATTAACTAATTCATTAAAAGTATTAACTTCTAAGAAAATCCAGTCCGGATCAAAAGGCTCATTGGCTCTAAAAGAAATATTAGACAGCCATTGTTTTACAGTCTCGCGCAGTTCCTCAAGTTTGATTTCGAATTCACCTACATGCTCGTTTTCAGAAAGAGTACGATAGCTTTTTTCAGTCAGCCAATCGTCAAATATTTTAAAGGTTCTAGATTTGAATGCGATGTCTTTCGATAGATTATCAAATTTCAATGCTATTGGTAATCTGAAATTTAGCCTTTCATTAAATCGAGGCCCGAGATTTACAATAGCCAATTCTGTTTTTTGGCGAAAAAATGCCGGTGTCATTCCTTGTTCTCCTAAATAAGAAAAGCCTATAGGAGACAAATAACAGCCATCAAGGAGCTCATTAATGGTATCTAAATATTGGCAATAAATTACCTTTCCAACGTCTTCAGGTCTGAAACGTGTAAAAAGACCAAAAAGGTACACCTCGTTATTGGCTTCTAAGAAAATGCCACTACCTGAAAAACCTTCAGTTGCCCATGAATTATAATCTTCATTAAGTTGTAATTGAAATTTATGAACTTCTGTCATTTCTTGTTTCCAGGTCGGAAAGATTACATCCAATTCTTTACCTTGGGTTGCGTTTGGGAATCCTTTAGTAATGAAATTGTTAAAAGACAATCTTTCTCTGACACAAAATATTTTAGGTATTTCCCCTATTAGAGTTTCAAGTTCAGCCTTATTAATCAAAAGTACCGCAACATCTTTATTTGTATCCTTAAAAACCAATCTTGGATCGATTATTTTAGTCATTGAGTAATACAAGTCGTCTTTGGGATTATAAAAATCAATATTAATTTCTTCTAAAGGGGTTTGAAAACCCTCACCATCTTGAAACAAACAATGTGCAGCAGTTAAAATATATACAGATTCCTTTAATTGTTCATTGTAGTATATAATTCCTGAACCTATACAATTCTTAGTTTCTTTATCAGTAATTCTTATTGTTAAATTAGATATGATCTTATCGTCTGTATTTTTCATTCTTTATAATCTTTTAATCTTTACTCTTTTAATTAATGATAAGAATTACTATAGATCATGAATTTCAAGTCCATTTAAACCGTGTTCCAAAATCCCAAATAGTGTTTGAGAGTAATATTGGGAAGTACCCTCAATAAGTGCCAATTCGCTAACATTTTGATTAACATCCGTTCTTATACTTGCCTGATGATTAAAGCGATCGTTATATGTTGCAAATTGCCTTAATTGCATTGGAAGTACATCAGTTCCTTTAAACAGTGTTTTTAAATGACCACAATAACCACTATCCAAATTAAAAGTTTTGACTGGCAAAACTACATTATGAAATGCTCCGATATGTTTTACTTTATTTAAGTCAATATGGGTTGACGAATACATAATACCGTCAAGGTTTTCAGAAACCCATTGCAGTAAAAGTTGTGGTATGATATATTCTGGTTTAAATGTGTCTTCTGAATTTTTAACTTTAATTGAACAGCAAGCCACTAATGGCCAAGTTAAGACCTTATATAAAGAAGTATTTGCATCTGTCCTTAGCTTATTATTTTCTAAATTGCTATTATATATATCTGTGGTTAGATCTAGTAATCGTAAATCACGCTGATTAACTAATCTAATAGCTTGAATCGAATCTACATTTGGCCTGCGCATTTCTTCCCAAGCGACATATATAGAATTTGCAGTGTAAAGTGATGGTAGCCCAGGAATACTAAATCTTTGTGATTTTACTATTCCACGTTTCTCAAATGGAATATGAAATAATTCGTCTTTGCTCAGTGGATAATTTCCATTGGCAGTTCTAATACGGTAAAGGTTATTTCCTGACTGCAGTCTTGAATTCTTATCAAGATATTCGGTTATATTTATTGCTTTCATTGTATTCCTGAAAGTTATATAAGCATGGGCCGGTTTACCTTTATAAAAATTATCAATTGTCTTAAGAAGCCCTTTAATTAGAACTCCAATCTTTTTTTTATACTCGCTTACATCAAGATAATTCAGATCCGGATCCGGATATGATGATATCATTTCTGATTTATCTACTAAAGTTTTAAAATCGGTTAATTTTGAAGCGATTGCATTTCGAAAACCTTCATTGTTATAATGTATTGGTACGTTGGTGATAGGATCATTTAATAAGGATAATAATTCCATAATAATTAAATTTTACTTTTTTGCAGTTGAACTAACCCTGGAATTTTACTTAAGTCCACAAAGAAATTTTCATTCTTGCGGTTTTTATCTTCTAAATCGGTATATCCCAGAAGACCTGCAATGGTTTGAACTGAAGGTTTACGCTTAGTAACATTATCTCTAATTTTACTGTGATAAAAGTGCTCTCTTAAACCTATAACAGCATTAACATAGAAATACATCGAACCTTTACCATCAGGATTTTTTGACAGGTTACAATATGTATCAAATTCAGGACTTATCATAATCATTTCAAATATAGAATAATCTGCTTTTCCCATATGAACAGACTGTGAATGCTCAGTGAAAATTTTATCTTTTGGTGGAATTTCATTTTTTAAGGCTTCTTCTATTTCTGGACTATGTAATAATAGAAAGATTACACACTTTTTTTCTTTCATATCATCCTCAGTAATGATTAAATCTGGTCTTTCGTGTAAGAGTAACAATAAAGATAAAGCAAGTTTTTTAGTAATAAGCTCATCTTCAAGGGTTTTAATTTCTAAATTAATCTTACCATTTATACTTACTAATATTAGAAATTCTTCGTCAATGGTTCTGCATGACAAAAAAGGGAGACATTTCTCAAGAAGAGAGAAGATAGGATCTAAATCCTCATGTGATAATAAGTCTTCAGATTGTTCGATTGCTAATCCTAGTATACTATACGAATATTTAGCTTTAAAACCGTTATCAATAATGATATTTAGGAATTCTTTAAAAAGTAACTTGCCCTCTTCCTTATTTTGCTTTTTACAAAATTCAACAAAAGATAAAAATTGCTGAATTATATTTGTTTGAACATCTGAATTAGAAAAATATTTTTTAAATAAAATTCTAAAATTCTCTACAACAGATTCATCTGAAGAATCATTGCATATAATCTCTTCAATATCATCAAAATCTTCATCAACAAATGCATTTTCGATTAATTTTGTAGTCAAAATATTGGCTTCATTATTTGCTCTGGTAGATTTATACAGAGTTATGGCTTTAGCTATATTACTTCTGTAATTTTGGTTGTATTGTTCCATTTTTGCATAATAATTAGCACAATCTTCATACGCCTGAGCCGCCTTCGTATTCTCTCCAAGTAATTCTAATATTTCTGCCTTTTCATTTAATGCATTAGCTATGCCATAATAATAATTTACTACGGAACATGCGGTAAAAGATTTTTCAGCATATTCAAGGCCAGCTTCTAAATTTCCATCCGCTGCTTCAACACTCGCCAAAATCCAATATATCCGGCCTTCATCTTTTTTTATATTATACTCAACAGTGTAAACTAATGCTTCCTTGTAAATTGCTTTAGCTCCCTCAATATTTTTCTCATCCCTTAAAATATTACCGAAATTAATTAAATTCAAAATTGCTCTGTCTTTCATCTCATATTTTTGACAAAGTTCTATTGCTCTCTTACAATATTTTTTTGCACTTTCAAATTCCTTCTTTTTTCGATAAATTGACGTTAGTGCATTTAAAACGATTACTTCAATGGAAAATTCAGTATCGTCATCTTTAATAATTTCCAATAGTTGCAAACCATATTTCTCTGCATCGTCATGATACAGATCATCATGAGCGAGGCTTGAAACTAAATTAGCTAAACTGCCGATCATTCCTCTTCGGTCTCCAAGATCTTCAAAAATTTCAAAAGCTTCCTTACTAGCTATAGCAGCTTTCGTAGTTTCGGACATATCTACATAAATTTTCGCCAGAGTAACTAATAATGGTGCTTTTACTTCTTTATTTTCTTCTTTTAAATCAGAAAAAATTTTATCAGCCATTTCTGTTGCTTCCGAAATATTTCCCTGTTCAACTAAATCAGCTGCTTTAAATATCAATGCTGCAGCAAGCATCTTTTTATTTTTTACCTTTTCAAGATAAAAAATTGAATAATCTAATTCCGTACGTGATTCTTTCTTATTTCCAAGCAGATGATTTGCATGACTTAAATGATAATATAAATATCCTTTTTCAATATTTTTCCGAACCTTACTAAGTGTTCTTTTTATAACTTTTACTGCAAAAGGAAGTTCTCCCCAATCTAGTAATCTTGGAAAAACATCAAATAAATATTTATCCACTTTTTCGGGAGCTATATCAATTAAGAGATAAGTTGCTTGTATTATTTCATTCTTGGATAAAAAGTAATCGCCAAGTTTTATCAAATAATGTTCAAGTAGTCCTTTATCTTTTATCTTATCTAAAATAAACTCTTTAAAGGTAGGATGAAAAATATGCAATAAGCCATTTACATTATTGACCAATGTAGATAAATTTTCAATTACTTTAGAAAACTCCAACGGTGATGCAAACGAAAGAGCTTCTGATAATTGAATAGTATTTATACTAAAATGAGAAGCTGAAATTAGTATTAAGATTTCTTGCTCAGATGTATTTAATTTGCTCCAAATTGCTTCTTGAAAAGCTATTAAACTTTTAGGCAATGAAGTGATTTCAAAATTAGTTAAGTAGAAGAGATATAAAGGATTACCTTTTGATGTTTTTCGAATTTTATTGAATTCTAAAGCACCAACTATCTTACCATGAGAATTCAAAAAAGTTTTTATTTCCGAATCGGTAAAAGCTTCGCACTCATAAGTTGCTATACCCGTTTGTGAAAAAAAATTTTTGTTTCGGGTTGCATACAAAAATTTATTATTGAATTTTTCGAGAGGTATAATTTTCGTTACAGTATCTGGAAGCTGCTCACAATCATCAATGATTATCGTAGCGCTCGTTTTTTGCAGACTACTTTGAAGCCATTCAACGGCTTGATCAACATCAACCACTTCAAGCAACTCCTCACCGTTTAGTTGGCGAATTTTGTTTAACAAATAAGAAAAGATACTTATGGGAGATTTATCTTTAACAGAAATATAGATAACCTTTTCAAGGTCTTTTGCAAACTGATACAATATGGTTGTCTTTCCCATACCAGGCTCTCCGTAAAAGATCAATTGATTATGTTCTTCTAAAACATTTTGAATTTTTGAAACTTTGTCTTTTCTTTCAATAAGTTTTTTTTTTGATAGTCCTTCGGACAATGCTTCAAAAAAAGGTGTGGAATATAATTCCTGAAGCTTCTCCTGTTTTTGCTTATTGAGAAGTTCAAGCATTTCAGGAGAATTATTTATATGCAAGCCTCCCGCTACATTATAGATAGTATGCGCGCGCTGTGAGGGTATATCAAATTTCATAAATTATTTCTGGTTTGGTTTATAATGTCCAGAAATATTTATGATATTTTTTTTGGCGTTTTGAACTCCAATATTAAAGCCATTGGTATTACTAAATTCAATTTTGGACACCTGTGTTAGGACAGATTCATTTTCTTTGATCCATCCTTTAATCTCTGTAAACATTTCCTCATTATATTTTTCTCCTGTTACTGATTCAAATACATCTTCAATATCTCTTTCTGGTTTTAAAGTATTTACTGATTCTTGGCTGCATATAGTTTCTAAATAGGTATCAATCTCCGTGTCATTTTTAAAGAATTTCCTAATTCTTTCTTTTAAGGACGAAAAATCAATTGTGTTTTTTAAAACATCATAGGTAGCACTGGCTATAACTTTAGTTGCGATATCAGCCTTATAAGCCAATACAAAAGCACTCACGGCTGAAAAAATTGTAAACATAGTTAGGGTTTGTTAAAATATTGTGTTAGTTCGTTTTTATCATTTTGGATTTGTTGAATTATTCTCTCTTCTGTATAAAAATCATCATCAGGATAATAGCTGTCAAATGATTCAAACGTAAATAAAAGATAATCTAAAATACGATTTGGATATCCCTGACCCGTAAAATCAGAGGAAAGATCAACGTTTTGTTTTAGCCTTTCAAATATTGTCAAATTACAAATAGCCTGAACTATTTGATCTTTTTCATATTCTTTCTCTAATTTTTCTATAATAATTTCCAGCCATTTATTTTGCAATCTGTTTAATGTTAAAGGAAGATATGACTTCATTTCCAAAAGTCTTCGCTTACCAAGTTCTTGTACTAAGTGTTCTGTGGGTTTTGGCCTGGGCTTTTTTACTAAATCAGATTGTTTTTTTACTGCATGATATACCGCCGCCATATTGTCTTCGGAAATATTGTTCTCTTCATAAAAATTAAATTCTGTTTTGAAAAAATGTTTTTCACCTTTTTTGATTATTTTTTCACCCTTAGCAATAACATATCCAATACATAAATTGTCTATATTATTTATATTATTTTTAAAGTCCAGATAACTTTTACTCAAAGTTGGAATTTCCTTGAATTGGGTAAATAACATAGCAACCGGAGAAACTTTTTCTTTATGACTCTTTGGAACCATTCTATCAATAAATCTTTTCCTATCTGGGGAAATTCCTAATGTATAACCTCCTTCATCTGTTTCAATAAAATCCATAGCGACAGCATTTCCATCTCCATTTGATTTATCAATCCAGTTTAATAATATCTTAAAAAAATCTTCAGCGGGTTTTTCATTTTCAAATATAAATGAAAGCGACTCTGGTTTGATTAAATCCTCTTTATCCTTTGAAAATTCATAACATAATCCAATGCATTTCCCAGCTAAGAATAATTTTGAAAATTCTGGATCACCAACTAGCATTAGATGAGGTTTTAATCCGTAATCAAATCCAATTTTTGAAAAATCCAATTTATTCATCATTATTACATTTTCGATTATTAACAAATATAAACAATATTAAGATTACAATTTTTCAAATTTAAAAATCTTAAGATATGAAAAGACAAGTATAAATACCCATTTTATAAAATTCCTCTATAAATTAAAGCCTTTAAATTTTAGTGCCGTAAATTCTGAATAAAGCATCAATATTGCTTTTTTCATCCACGACACAAATACTAAAAAATAAGAGGTTTAAAAAATTGTTGCTATTTATAACATATTAACACATTAAAAATGTTATTATCTGTACTAATTTTGATCTATATAAATGATATAGATAATGAACCGGGCAATTGTACATATCGATATGAACACGTTTTTCGTTTCCTGCGAAAGACTAACAAATTCTGAATTAAATGGAATCCCCCTCATCATTGGAGGTGGCGATAGAGGTGTTGTAGCATCATGTTCTTATGAAGCACGCCACTTTGGGGTGCGTTCAGCAATGCCGATTCACATGGCAATGAAACTTTGCCCGCAGGCTAAAATTATGAAAGGTGATATGGAATTATACTCCAGGCTTTCCCATGACATCACAGAAATAATTCAGGAAAAAGCACCTGTTGTGGAAAAAGCCAGTATTGATGAATTCTACCTTGACATCACAGGTATGGATAAATTTCATGGCAGTTATAAGTGGACAAATGAGCTTGCTCAGACCATTATAAAAGAAACTGGTCTGCCCTTGACATTTGCCCTATCCATCAACAAGACAGTTTCTAAAATTGGTACAGGCGAAGGCAAACAAAAACAGAACCTGGAGATACCTCAACATTTAGTTCAGTCTTTTCTGAATCCCTTGTCTGTTCAGAAAATACCCATGGTCGGAGATAAAACTTTTCAGCTTCTCTCACGTATAGGCATTCGCACTATTGAAACTCTTTCTAAGATGCCCTGCGAAGTTCTTCAGCAGATGATAGGGAAAAATGGTTCTGAGCTGTGGAAGAAAGCCAATGGAATAGATAACAATCCCGTTGAGCCATATACAGAAAGAAAGTCAATATCTACTGAACATACTTTTACCCAAGATACCATCGATATTCCAAAACTCAAAAGGATTATTTTAGGTATGGTAGAAAAACTGGCTTTTCAATTGCGCTCGGAAGAATGGCTGACCTCTACAGTAACCATCAAAATACGTTATGCAAATTTTGATACTGAAACAAAACAATGCCGGGTTCAATATACCTCAGCTGATCATATCCTTTCGAAAACTGTTACAGATTTATTTGAAAAACTATACCAACGCCGTATGCGGCTTCGCCTAATTGGAGTAAGATTCAGCGGACTGGTGCGAGGGACTTACCAGATAGACCTTTTTCAGGACACTGAGGAAATGCTGGCTCTTTATCAGGCTATGGATCGTATGAAAAGCCGTTACGGCTTTGATGCAGTAATGCGATGCGCTGGGGCATCGTTCAAACCCAATACTAAAAGTGAAATTTTAAAACGTAAATCAGATTAAATGTATCTCAACTGTCATTCTTTTCATTCTCTTCGCTACGGAACTATTCCACTCGAAGAGTTGATCTCGCAGGCCTCAGCTTGCGGTGTCACTGCAATGGCACTGACTGATATTAATACCGTAACAGGGATTTATGATTTCATAAAAGGATGTGAAGCTTTTGGAATTAAGCCTATTGTCGGAATGGAATTCCGCTCGGAACATAAACTGCGTTTTATAGGACTGGCAAAAAGCGCATCAGGTCTTGCAGAAATGAACCGTTTCTTGACCAAACATAATTTTGACAATACTGTTCTACCTGAATCTGCACCGGAATTTGAGGATGTATTTGTTATTTATCCTTTGGAGAATGCACCTCTTCTTTTAAGGGGAAATGAATACATCGGCATTCGTCCGGAACAGCTCCAGAAACTGGTTCTGTCTGATTGGAAAAACAGGCAGGAAAAAATGGTAATCCTCCAGCCTGTTACCTTCCGTACAAGAACCGAATACAACCTGCACAGGATACTTCGTGCTATTGACATGAACCTAATACTCTCCAAGCTGACTCCTGAAGATTACTGCCTGGAAACAGAAATAATGCGGCCTTTGGAATACCTCATTTCCTTTTATGCCGAGTATCCTCTGATTATTTCAAATACCGAAAAAATTATTGCTGAATGTCATTTTGAATTTGATTTTAAAACCCCAAAGAATAAGAAGTTTTACACTAACAGTAAAAAAGATGATATTATGCTGCTGACAACTCTGGCTCAGCAGGGATTGGAGTGGCGTTATGGCAAAAATAATGCAGAGGCTAAATCACGGATGTTCAAAGAACTCAAAGTAATTGACCAGCTGGAGTTCAGTGGTTATTTTTTGATTACATGGGATATCATAAGGTTCAGTAATTCTCAGGGATTTCTTCATATAGGTCGCGGAAGCGGGGCCAATAGCATCATTGCTTATTGTCTGGGCATAACCGATATCTGTCCCTTGGAACTTGATCTGTACTTTGAGCGGTTCTTAAACCTGAATCGTAAAAGTCCGCCCGATTTTGACATCGATTGGAGCTGGAAGGAACGTGATACTATTCTTGAATATATATTTTCTCGTTACGGCTATGATCACGTAGCATTCTGCGGTACAAATGTTGAATTTAAATACCGTTCTATTTTTCGTGAGGTTGGCAAAGTTTTCGGGCTTCCAAAAGAAGAACTTGATTCCCTTGCCAAAAATCCTATGGAACTGCATGCCTCCAATAAAGTGGTTCGACAAGTACAGCAGTATGGAATGCTTTTAGAGAAATATCCTAATCAGCGCAGTATGCACTCCTGCGGTATACTCATTTCCGAAGAGCCTATCACCAATTACACACCGCTGGAAATGCCCCCAAAAGGCTTTCCAATTGTTCTTTTTGATATGCATATAGCTGAAGATATTGGGCTTGAAAAATTTGATATCCTTAGCCAGCGTGGGATCGGGCATATTGATGACAGTGTAAAGCTTATTGAAAAAAACCGTGGCATACGCCTTAACATCCGTGATACTTCCATTTCAAAGAATGAAGCCAAGTGCAATGAGTTTCTTGGAATAGGAAAGACTATAGGCTGTTTTTACATTGAGAGCCCTGCCATGCGTGGACTGCTTCGCCGTTTGAATTGTGATAATTACAAAACTTTAGTAGCTGCCTCCTCTATCATACGTCCCGGTGTGGCGCAGTCTGGTATGATGAAAGAGTATATCTTCCGCCATAACCATCCAGACAAGTTTGAGTATTTCCACCCTGTCTTTCAGGAGCAGTTGGGCGAGACTTACGGTATTATGGTATATCAGGAAGACGTTATCAAAATTGCACTTCATTATGGCGGGCTACCAGCAGTTGATGGAGATATCCTGCGCCGTGCCATGTCAGGGAAAGGGCGTTCTAAAGCAGCACTGCAGAAAGTAAAGGATAATTTCTTTCTTTCTTGTGTACAACAGGGGCATCCGCTAAAGCTAAGTGAGGAAATATACCGCCAGATAGAATCTTTTGCTGGTTATTCTTTCTGCAAGGCACACTCGGCATCTTATGCAGTGGAGAGTTATCAGAGTCTTTATCTGAAGGTTTATTATCCTGTGGAGTTTATGGTGGCTGTCATCAATAATCAGGGAGGATTCTATCGCACAGAAGTATATGTCCATGAAGCAAAAATGTCAGGAGCTGCAATTCACAATCCGTGTGTAAACAAAAGTGAATTTGAAACCACACTTTACGGCACAGATGTCTATCTGGGCTTCATGCACCTTCAGAGCCTCGAATCCAAAATCGCTCTTCTCATACAGCAGGAACGTGAAAAAAACGGATCATACAAATCACTTGAAGATTTTATTAACCGCATTCCTATTGGCATCGAAGGAATACAGATCCTTATTTTCATCGGCGCATTCCGTTTCACAGGAAAATCAAAAAATCAGTTGCTTGTAATTGCTCGGCTTATTTTAGTCAACTTTAAGCCTGAGAACCGAAACCTGATGCTCATTCAGGAACCTGTAAAGGAATATGAGCTTCCAAAACTGGAACGTTCTGAATTTGAAGATGCCTTTGATGAAATAGAACTCTTAAGTTTCCCTGTATCTTGCTCCCCTTTTGATTTATTGCAGACAAAATTCAGAGGTGATGTAATGGCAAAAGATTTATTGATGTATCATAAGAAAACTGTCCGCATGCTGGCGTATCTTATCTCGCGCAAGCACGTCCCTACAAAGATGGGCGCTATGTATTTTGGGACCTGGATTGATGCTGATGGAGAATTTTTCGATACAGCTCATTTTACAGGTAGTCTGAAAGAATATCCTTTTCAGGGAGGGGGTTGTTATCTGCTGCTTGGAAATGTTGAGGTAGATTATCATTTTCCGACAATTACGGTCACCAAAATGGCTAAAATGCCCTTTATCCCTGATCCGAGATACAAGCATGAGAACGATTTGAAATATAAAATGCATCAGAAACTAAAAGAAGATGTCAGTATGACTCATCGTGCTCCTTATCCGCAGGAACATGAAATTAATATTCCGAGAAATAAAATGAAAATGTAATGTTTTATGCACTTATCATCTTTAAAGTTTTTGTGTGGGCTTCTATCCTCAAGTCATCTTCAATTTTTAAAACAAGTAGCACCAATAGCTTCAGCAGTATGCGATAGTCATTTTTTTGTGTCTCCTCATCATGGCTATTTGTTGCGTGTACATATTTATTTCTCAACCAAAGACCGTTAGAAAATCTGTTATTTAAATAGTAATTAAAAAAATCACGTTCAGCCAAAGTAAACAAGGCGCCGGAAAAAGCAACAATCTTTTGTTGTTCCATTCTATCTATTTCATTTCTGATATATTCGGGAAAGTGATAGTAGCTTATAACATCATTATTATCCAAAATTGCTATAACAGTGAAAAAAGTGTTGTTTGTAGGTTTTATCGCACCATTAGAATCAAAAATTAAATACCCTTCATTAATAAATTTATATATAATTTCTTTTTCATAACTGTCAAAATTTTTCAATACCAAATCTTGTGAAACAATCAGTTCATAGAAACAGCTGTATTTTTCACCATATTTCTGATAATTAAAAAGAATGCTGCTTCTGTTGAAAAAATAATTTCTGAGTTTTGAATATTCATTTCCGTGAGGATACACATATTTTTTCTTTACCCGAGAAGGTATCTTTTCAAAACCAGATGTTTTAGTAGTGACCTGCAACAGTTCATAGTCAATTTTACCATCAAGAATATACAACCGGTACTGCTCGATTAAAGATTCAAATTCAGGCACAATTAATCTAATCTTTTCCAGCGGTGTACCTGCGGAATTGGGAAGATACAATTTAAAAGTATCGACCTCAAACTCAGTATTAAGATAATCATTGACAAAATATCGAAGGAGTTCTTCTATACTTATATCAATAGATTCTAAAAAATGTCTGTAAATCTCAAACTTTAATTCCCCAGTTAAGGTTCTGTCACGAAAATCAAAACTGATCAAGAACTCATTTTTAGATTTCATAAAAATCCTGTCAAATGTATCGATTGTTGAAGATCTAGTGACCATATCAATACAACCTTGAAAATCAACAAACCCAAAAATATTTCTGTAATTCTTGAAAAGATCCTTTTTATCTGTTTTTTCTCTTAATCTTTTAGTACTGTACGAGTAAATCTGCCTTTCTCCTTCCATTATTACCTTTTCTATTTCATCCTGATCTTCACAAAGACTTGCTCCTTTCGAAACTGTCATGACATGTGCCGATTTAAAATGCTCATCATTAAGCTTTTTTGAAAGCCTTTTCGCTTTAAGTCTTAATTTATCACTTATCCTTAGAAACTCAGAATCTTTACTGCTTTCCACTAACCGGATGTAATTAAGATTCACATCCTCTGTATCGAGATACTTATCTATCAACAACTCCCTGTCATTGAGAGTAAGAGATTTTGGAAAATATTTTTCTTTTTGTTTATGGTCATGCTCCTGTTCATAATAACTTAAAAGATTTTCGGCATTTTTTCCATCTGCCAACAGATAAGTTCTTATTTCAGGTTCAAAAAAAAGTACAATTCTGCTGCAATAAAGAATATCATTGATATCAAATTTCTTTTTTGAGAATAAAATCTGGAGATCCGCATAAGTAATCTTTTCATAGATCTTAAACTTGTTTAGCAGAAGCCAGAATGATTCATGATAATCATATATAATATCATCATAAAATGAAGTAATCAATTCTGATGATAAACTTGCAAAATAAAGACTGATTTGTTTTTTAAATTCCTTAATCTGATCCTTATATTTCCTAATTGTCGCGTTATCCCAGTCCTGATGAGTAAATCCATTATCAAGATATTCACAGATATGATGAAGCTCAATGATATCATTAATATTATAAGAAACCTTGACGTATAGCCCATTTTTTTAGGAACTCATTTATTTTGTTCATCATAGGATATGATGCCAAATCTTGTTTTGAAAAAAATATTATTCGTTCCATAAATAATTTATTTTATAAGATTTATCTCTATTTTTTCTTATTACCCATTGGTATTTCAAAATAGGAAATATAATTAAACATCCTCAGTTCTTAAAGACTCTTAGTTATGTCTGTGCAGTATTAGGTTTTGCGTAATTGAGTATTATTGTAACAATTGTGGAAACTATTGCTTATAAACTTCAACTGACTGGAAAACTGGAAAATTTTCTAATCCGCTTTCAGCATGCAGCTCATGCATATCATCTACTTCGTCTAAACTGAAATTACGTTCTCCCCAGATCCCCCAAACTAATGTACAATTGTTTGAATTAAGGAAATGGTCTATTAGATCTTTTCGTAAATAAACTAAATTGTGGTTGTTATCATAATCCTCATAATACTTGATTTCTTGCGATGCTAAACGATTGTTAGAGTCCTTAAGATTAAAAGTATCAGGCGAATTAACTAGTTCAAGTTCTTCAAACAGCTCTTTTGAGATAACTGTTCGATGCCCCGAATAATTTGCAGTGCTATCGCTTGAAAATGAAAATTCCATAACAGGCAGAAGAATTTTAAACTTTTTCTTCACTTTTTTGGTAACTTCTATTTCATTTGGATATTCCATCTTTAATGTCTTAGAATTAAATTTTGGATAATAATCAGGATGCCCTTTTTTTACAGTAATTTTTTTAGTCTCAGCAACAAATGACAGGTTAACATAGTTATCATAAACTGCTCCATCAAAGAGATACATCTCACCAGCAAAACAATCATGGTTCTCCCGCTTCTCAGGAAGCCATCTTCCTCTGAAATCTTGCTTTTCTAGACGTGATAAAACTTTTTCCAGATCTTTATTTTTAACAATAAGTGCCCTAATAAATATAAACCTCTCTCTCTGAATTTCTTTATCCTCCTGGCTTATAAGCCCATCCATACAAATCCATTGACCACTTTGTTCATTTAAATCCGTTACCTCCAGATATTCTGAAACATCTGCACCACCTCCGTTTTTATACCATTCCATTAAGCTCAAATTCCTGTCGCCAAGATAATCGGTCTGAACAAACTTTGTTTTATTTTGTTTTACATCTTCAGGGAAACTTAGGTCTATGTCTGGATTGATTATCCTGAAATCTCCATACTCATTTTCCAACAGGCCAGCATCATCCCTTAATCCTGCCAATTCATAAAATGCAATCCATGAGTACTTTTTTCCATAGCGTTCAGTTTTGGCTCTTTGCCCTCTGCTCGAATATTCCAATCTTTGTATTCTGCTGTCCATTTCCTTGAATATAAGACCGTCCCACCCTAGCTGAAAAATACGCCAGTATATCTGGCGTCGCACCAGTTTTTTACTGTCTGGATCACTGTAATTTCTGCCGTCATTGACAATCTGTCCAATGGTATAGTTACTGAAATCCATATAAATTGGATCAGAGAAATTGCCTTTTTGTTTTTCATAATCAAATTCTCCCCAATTTCTGATGCCTCCTGTGGAATAAGGTGCTCTGATCATATCCTGTTCGGACTCGGTGAGAAGATCCGGATAGTACTTCAATGCCGTTTCTATACTCATAGTTGCATAACTTCGTGCTAGATAATGAGTCGTTCCATGCGGTGAATCTGCAGCAAACATTAAACTGTAAAGCATTTGCGCAATTGGCTTTAAATACAGTTCCCGAAATTTGGAATCCACGCTGTTATGCTCTGCAAGTATGACGCCATACATTGCTCCCAAAGTTCTTTCCCAAACATATGGATCGTTTATCGCAAGGGAATAAGAAACAAGATCAGCAAACTCCTTTGGAAATCTTCTTCCATAATAATAAAGCGCCCTAGTGGCGCGATCACGCATATCTCTGTTTGTAACGGTGAGCATCCACATCAGTTTCCGTGCAGCTATATGCACACGACCAGATACCTCACGATTTTCCCTGTTTACTTTTTCGATATAGCAGATATATCCGTAATAGTTACCATCTTGTTCCGGAAAGTAGCTATCCCTGCATTTCTCAGTCCAATAAATATCCCTAAAAGACACATTCATCGAAAGAAGAAGATCAGAAAGAAAAAGGAAATTAAGAGGATGTTCGATAACCAGCTCAGTGGTGTCAAAAAGATCAATTAAAGACCAAGTTCTGGAAGTATCATGAAAACTGTCAGTAACCATTTTTTTTGCCAACTCCTGATAAGGTAAAATAATATCAGCATTCAAATCAAATAGGGCTTCCACTGTATATTTTGAAAGTGTATAAGAATCACTAACTACGCATTCTAATCCAAAACGTTTAATTGCCAATATACAGAATGAACGCAGAATATCATCATATAAGGCATGCTTACGGTTCTCTCCAAGAAGTGATGTAGCAAATTTTCTGCTTTTTATAAGAAGCATCACTTCACTGCTGTCCTTGATCTCTTCCAAAACACTTTTGGCAATCAGATAGCCGTTAAGCAGGTCATAGGTAAATGCAACAACTTCTTTTCCATCCCAATCCCTGAAAATAAGCAGATCTTCTCCCTCAAAAGCTTGTAGTGTATCAGTATCAAGCATAGCAGGCACAACATCTTGAAGCGCTATATCCCTCTTATCGCTGTTCCAGAGCGCAGCAGAAATTTTATTTAGAATATCCTTTGTAAAAGATTTGCTGTAACGAAGCTCACGACCCAGTCTGCCAACGATATTTTCATTGCATTTCTGGAGATATTCTTCGAAAATATCAAACATATCTTCATTTTGAAATGAAACTGTCTCTCCTTTTTTGGCTTCGCAGAAAATCGTCAGATACAGTGGTTCTGTAAAATGATATATCCTCTCTGAATTATTTTGCAGGGTGATTCCATAATGTTTAAAATATCTTTCCGTTGCTTCATTTACATTGTAGTTTGTAAAACCGTCTACCTCTATCTTCTTATTCCATTTACCATCAGGATAGGAAAGGTAATTCTTAGGAAACAGTACCTCCTCATAAGAGCTTCGGTAAGTCGATAGTAAAAGAATATTAGAAAAATTTAATCTGATTTCATTAGCCAGCTCTTCTATACCCGATACCCATATTTCCTTCCAATAAGCCGACTCATTTAGTCCATCAATAGCAAATACAAGTTTAGTCTTATGCACACGTGCACAAATTTCAAGAGCTCCCAAAAAATCCTTTACAGTCCAGTCGCTTGGAATATCAAGCAGCTGCCTTATCTGTTCTTTTACTGGATGATTAGATCTGAAGTGACTGCCAAAAAGAAAGATTGCCGGTTTTCCACTATCTATCTGTTTGCGGACTGTATCAACTGCTAAATGAGTTTTCCCTTTTGAAGCATTTCCGCAAATATAGACTTCAGTCTCGTTTACTGACTGTAGAATCTCGAAAATATAAAGATAGGAATCAAATTTTCTAATAGTAAAATGCGGCCCTAACAGGCAGTCTCTGCATTCGCGTATTTTTTGTTTTACTGATTGATCCGTTTCTTTACGCTCAGCTGCCCAGCTGATATCAGCGACATCTTGATCATTGCTCAGGATAGAATATTCATCAGAATAAATTTGGTATTCCTCCACAAACTTGTCTATCTCTAAAAGCAAAAGCTGCAATTTGGAAAGTTCATTTTCTTGTAAAATAACACAAACTTTTTTTAGAAGCAGATTCCCTCTTTTTATTAGAGTAATATGACTCTCAGTCAGAACAAATTCTTTTATTTTTTTTGCTGTTTCTTCAAAACCACTACTAATATCGTAATCCCTGACTCTCTTAATATCTTCTTCATACTCAACTTTAAACCTATCTATATCAAGATTTCTTGTTCTCTCTGTGATAAGAGCAGCTAAAGAACTGCCTCCAATAAATTTTGAAATATCTTCGTCAGCTGTACCGATGATGTGGAGTTCTTCTAAATATTTTGATTTAATGACTCTGGACTCTCTTACTATTTCAAATTTATCCCTAAACCAGTCAAAATCAAGAATTTTATCTGTAAAGAAATATCGCTGTACATTTGGATACTTTCTTAAATAATTCAATATTTCACTCTCACCCCAGTGGATCAATTCTGGATTGCAGTGATGTGATAAAACTGGTTTTGCTTTATGCTTTAATATTCCTATGCCATCAAACCAGCTCTTTTCTGCTGGTGTCATTGACAGCTTACTACATAAAAACCATTTTTTTAGTTTGATGCCATGGACATCTGCTGCTTTTTGTAATGATTTTTTAATCTGTTCCTGTCTGCCGCTTTCGCTAAAGCGCCCAAAAAATTTGCACTGCCAGCCCCAGATGTCTCCATCAGGCAATTCTAAATAAAACTCAACGCCATCCCCGCCTCCACTATCATCAATAGAAGTTAGTCTTCCTTTACTCGAATATAGTTCAAAGACCAGCTGATAGCATAATTCTTCAAAACTTTTCTTTTTGTCGTCATCATATGATTTAAGGTTTTCCCAGTTGATCAGGTTACTCATTGGCAGTGTAATAAATTTAGGAGGTTATGATCTTTTCGTTGATTCTTTTTTGTAAACGATAATTAGCCACTTACAAATCTACAAAATTGGATTACAAAAAAAATTGATCAATAAAAAACACAGATGATTTTGTCGTTTCAGCTTTAGCTAACAGAAACTTAAAAGAATTTATATTGTCTTTTTCAATTCCAAACGGCATAAAAAGGCAGCCAAGATAGTGCCCGCCGTATGCTGCATGCGCATAATGGCGCCGCTTTCGCTTGCCACCCTTCGGGACTTATAGCACTCCGCATCCTCATAACCGGTCACTTGATTCTTGCTTTCTTTTTTCCCGTTTTTTCTTTTGAAAACAATTTTTGGGAAGTGCAGGGAGAAAGAAATTTTAAAAAATAGTAACGCTAAAATTTAAAATCATGGAAATCACAGGACGTATTACAAAAGATGCTCTAGCCCGTAAAGTGGGAAATGAAAAACAGGTCGTTAACTTCTCCATTGCCATCAATGATAGTTACAAACCCAAAGGAAGCACCGAGTACAAACACATTACAACTTTTCTCGACTGCTCCTATTGGCTGAACGCAAAACTAGCCGAGTGGCTTAAAAAAGGGGCGCTTGTTCAGCTCTTCGGGCGAGTGGGACTGAGTACCTACATCGGTCACGACGGCACGGCTATGGGGTCTTTGACCTTTCACATCAACAGCCTTAAAATTTTGGCTTTTGCAAAAAAAGAGGATGGGTCCGCGGGAGCTGTTTCTACGCCTAAAAAACAAAATTCCTCAGATGATCCCGATGACCTGCCTTTCTAAGGCAGGTATAGGATTGTATTTATAAACGCCAAAAAATCACATTATGAAAGCCTTAGACAAAAACGAGTACTCAGACTACGATGTAAGCCAGGTATTCAACGAAATCATTTTAAGCCATTTGGACAGCTATAGCGGAAAGAAAAAACAGCAGTTGAAGTCTTTCCTCGAAGACTTGGCTCGTGGGGGCTGTATCAGCGGTATGATAGGGGAATTTATCTACCACAATGACTGCAAAGCTTTTTACATCAAACACCTTGAAGATTTGGAAGGAATCAAGGATGATTTGGAAGAAGCATTCGGAGAGCCTGTAGCCAACCGCTACAAACTGCCCCACTACACTTTTTTATGCTGGCTCTGCTTTGAGGAGTACTGCTACGGCATTTACAGAGATGTCTTTGAACAATAGCTATTAATCAAACTTTTCCATCATGAAACCATCAGAGAACTTTAAAACCGCTATAGAGAATTATCTCAACACTACTGCACAGAAAGATACTGTTTTTGCCCGAAGCCTTGCCAAAGAAACCAAAAACATCGAAAGCTGTTTTAATTACATTTTTGGCGAGGTAAAAAAAACAGGATTGTGCGCCTTTGACAATCAGGAAATCTTTGACATGGCAATGAAATACTATACCGATGATTCCATCGGTATTCCTGCCCCTGTATCGTGCAGGGCTGTAGTGCAGACACCTGCAAAAACAGACCTGTTCTCTCAGCCTGAAATACACACGTTGTCAAGCAGTAGCGAAACCATACCTCAAGTAAAACAGGAAGTTAAACCCGTGCAGACCGCCTTAACACTTTTTGACCTATGATACCCAAAACCAGCATCGAAAAACAGCTCACGGCGTTAAGCAGTTCCCTTGCACCGATAACACCCGAGATGCAGTCTTGGGCTGAAAAAAATATTTTTCTGAAGTGGGCTGTTCTGTCAAGAGGAAAATTCTACTGCTTGGAATGTGCGCACTCTTGGAAACCCGACAATGTCAGTGCATGTTCTAAATTTACCAACTGCACAGCCTGTAAAGGAAAGCTCAAAATGCAGTCCTGTAATCAGGTACATTTCAAGGAAATAGAATATTTCTCCATATTGGAAACCTGTGCAGGTTATCAGGTCGTTAGGATAATAATAGCCTACAAGCACATGAAGAAAAATTTTGCGCCGACTTACTTCTGTAAAGAAGTGATGCAGCATTGGATAAGCCAAAAAGGGGAAGTCCGCAGTCTTTCAATAAGCACTAATGTATTTTCAAATGCAATAGATGCTTGGAAATTCTATTCCCCCCTTGAAATAAAACCAAAGGATTTTTTTCGCAATGCCAAATATTACATCAATCCCTACAAGGTATATCCAAAGATGAAAGTCCTCCCGATTTTGAAAAGGAACGGCTTTAAAAGTTCAGTCTATGATATTGCACCCCACCTGCTCTTTTCATCCCTTTTAGCCGATCCCATAGCCGAAACCCTGCTCAAAGCAAAACAGCAGAACCTCTTGCAGTATTACCTCGGCGCTTCACGTCAGCGTGTCAAATACAACTGGCAGGCGGTCAAAACTGCAATCCGAAACAGCTACAAAATCACTGATGTCCAGATTTGGGAAGATTATCTCGAACTGCTCCGATATTTCAAAAAAGACCTGTCCTGTCCTGCTTATGTCTGTCCCGAAAATCTCAGCATGGCGCACGACCATTTGGTGCAGAAAAAAAGGGAACTGCTCAGAAAGAAAAAACTGCAGGATCTGCGCCTTGAAATCGAAAAGGCGCAGAAACGGTATGCAAGTGACAAAAAACGTTTTTTCGGGCTGTTTTTCAAGGAAAAGGAACTCAGCATTTCAGTAATTGAAAACGTAAAGGATTTTATGCAGGAGGGCGACGATTTAGGGCATTGTGTTTTTACCAATGAATACTATGACAGAAAAGATTCACTGATACTGTCGGCTAAGATGGCTGAAAAATCAGTTGAAACCATTGAAATATCACTAAGCCGTATGGAAATCCTGCAATGCAGAGGCATAAAAAACAATGCTTCTAAGCATCACGAACGTATTCTGAGCCTGATGTCTAAAAATCTGTATCAGATTAAAGCCAGGATGAAACAAAAACATAAGAAAGTCTAAAGTATGACAAAGCCGGTATCTATGCCGGCTTTTTTTGTGGCGGCGCAGACACTTGAAGGTTTTGGATGCTATCTTAAATACAGGTTTTGTTTTTGAAATTCAAACCTTTACCTGCTTAAAAATATAATCATAAAATTTCTGTTCACCCCAAAATTTTTAGTAATTTTCTATCCAATCATGTAAACCCCAACAATATGGATGACAAAGGACAAATAGGTGAAGATTTTGTAAATGATCTGGCATACAGATCATTCCTTAAGTACTGGTGCTATCCTGGACCGAAACATGAAAATGGGGATAAAAAGGAAATATGCGACTTGATGATCATCTTCAATTCAGTTCTTATTATCATCTCGGTTAAAAACTACGAGTTTAAGGGAAACCATTTCAGGTACTTCAATAATACAATTGAAAAGGCAGTCAAGCAGATCCATGGCGCATGCCGTACTTTATTTAGTGCTAAAGAAGTGCATATTAAACATCCGGACAAAGAAATTGAAATCTTTCCCAGAGAACAGATAAAAAAAGTTTTCAGAATTGTAATAAATCTGGGAGAGGGCGTAAAGTTCTATCCCTTTAACCAAACCACAAAAAATGATGACTACGTAACGCTTTTTGATAAAGATTCATTTCAGACCATTATAGATCAGCTCGATACTATTCCTGACTTTATCGATTATCTGGAAAAAAGAGAGAAGCTTTTTAAAGGCAGAACCACTATCATTATGCCCGGCGATGAATTTCATTTTCCTGTCGAAACACAGAAAGAGTTCTTTGAGCTCAGAGATCAAATCACAAATAATTACATCTTGATCTCAGGCACTGAAAAGGATCTGCTCTCACACTTTTTTAAAAATACAAGAAACTTTCCCAAAGCCTTAAGTGAGGATTCAAATGGAATCTATCTTATTATAGACGGAGACTGGGATTCTTTTGCAGCAGAAGAAAAGGTGAAAAATAAAGCAAAAGCTGATAAGGCAAGCTATTTCATAGACGGTTTTGTGCAGAATGAAATATTAAAGAACGATCTTCTGAAAAGTTTAACTCCCATGAGGCTTGACCTTGCAAAAGCACTGCTTTCCTTTGACCGGCTTACCAGACGATCCATCGCCAACAGCTATTTTGAATTTCATGACCGCTACAAGGATGTTTCAGGACTGAATTTCGGAAGACGGTTCGGCGATTTTGACGGCGTAGGCGTGCTAATGACATTTTATACAGACCAGATGGACTTTGAAATGATCAATACTTTAAATAATCTGGCAATAGAAAGCTGCAACCTTTTTACAGCCTATAAAAGCAAGTCAATGATTCTGATTTCAGCTAATCGAAGCCACAGGTTCCTGTTTGCGTATATTGATAAATTAGAAAAATATAGCCCTGAGCATGAAGAAATGATAAGAAACGATGTAAAGACGCTCGGCTGGTTTACAAAACACACTTTTCTCCACGGCACAGAAAAAGAGTTTCCAAAATAAATTTTTTAACTGCTGGCACGTTTGGAATATTCTTCAATCAGCGCCTTTTCATCGCATTCGTCAGCATTCCAGACAAAAGAAGAATTATTAGCACCAAAATCAGTCGTGTGGTAATAATTCCCCATCACTGATTTCATTTTATTTTTATGTACACGATGTGTGGATACATTGGTTAATTCAAGGAAATCATCAACAGCATCAGGTTTCAGCACAATATTCTGCCCCTGATAGCCCGACTGCACACTCGGATACAGGATGCCGGGATGTCCTCCTTCATTCATCAGAATATCAGCATAGGCAGTTGAAATTTTATAATCGTGATGCGAACTTTTTTTTCTCGCAAATTCTTCACTGAAAAGCTGGAGCTGTCTCAGTGCAATTTCCCTCAACGGCTCCTCTTTTAAAAACTCGTACTGCTTTTGGAATGATGCTGCAGTATCTGGATTGTTTTTGATTGCCTCGTCGCTGAATACAACTTCAGGAACTAATAATTCTTCTTTTGTCCTCCATCTGCTCAGCGTGAAGAGTTCTCCTTCCAATAGTACAGCTTCAGTATCCAAAATTATCGATGATGTCTCAACATAGGCCGTTATTCTGTTCTGTTTTATTCTGGTGCTTTCCAATGCTCCGTAAAATAAAGGCTGATGCGGTTTATTGGCTCTTCCGAATTCAGTCATGTGATCCCTGATTACAACTGGATCGGTCACATATGACAATTGATCTTGAGACGTAAAGAACTGCGTATCCCTATTTAGCCTCACACGGTCAATTGCAGCTCCTTTATGAAGCTTGGCCAGACATATCGGTATTTGGCGTATGGAAGTTTTTATAAGGCTTTTAATGTCCTCATACTCTATCCTGTCCAATTTATCACGATAGCTTTTCAGCTCGTTGAGTGCTGCTTCCTGTTCAGTCATTGTATTGCTGTTTAATTTTTAAAAATATTAAATATTAACTGTCTACAGCAGGTGGAAATACCTGTTTTATCAAAATCCAATAAGCTGCCTGCTTCTGCCTTCACAAATTTAATGTACCCTTACAATCTTTGATTCAGGAAAATCAACATCAAGGTGCTTGCGGATAATGCCGGTGATAACATCTATTCGAGTTCCAATGATTACCCTTCTGTTTTTGATGGGCCAATCGGTCATTATTGCAGTGAGCGCGGGCTTTATAGTTCCTTCCGTTAAATGCAGAGGATCGGTGTACCATAAGCCGCAGCCGCTGATTCCATGCAGATCAGGCCCGGTTCCAAAAGTATTATTTTTACTGTTATAAGCTAGTTTTTTATTGTAAGATGTAATAACATTGACAGCCGGATTTCTGTCAGCCCTTGAATACTCCTCGTTATTTGCAGGAGAAGTAAAATAAAAAAAAGTGGTCGAATCGAAAATATCTGTCTTATATATAACTTTTGATTTTGTTGTAGGATATCCAAGAAAGGTGTAGCATTCACCATCTTTGAATATATGGTTGATAGCTAAATCTTCAGCCTGCAGAAAATTATACCTCCTTAAAATATGCGGCACACAATAATCATCTAATTTCAGCACTGCTACATCAATGCCGTCTTTCTCTCTGTTTACTGCATTATTATAAAAGGTTGTCCCTCCTGGCTTAATTATTTCATAGTCTTTTGATAAAAAAATGAACAAGTCCCGGTACCTGTCAAAAACATGTGCAGCAGAAACTAAAAAATAATGGTCTTGGATCTGAATGAATACCCCTGTCCCATGAACCTTATAATTAGAAGAATTGGTAAGAAGCATGCAGGTGCAGCTTCTCATCGCATTTAGGCTCGCTAATTGAAGCGCCCTGTATTTTTCAGCTGATGTTTCCATAAAACAAAAAAGTTTTTTTTATAAGCCATTAGAATATCTATATGCTTATCAAATTTACTTAAATGAACAATAAAAATAAAAATTGCTTTTTTTATTGAAAACAATATCGTAATATTGCAATATAAATATAAAACGATGGGAGCAACAAAAACAGATCACTTTACAGAAAGCCAGAATGAGCTGGCTGTTTTAGCCAAAGCATTAGGCCATCCTGCCCGTATTGCTATTATGGAATACTTATTAAAAGTGGATGCCTGCATCTGCGGAGACATTGTAAACGAACTTCCGCTTTCACAGCCGACAGTTTCACAGCATCTGAAAGAATTGAAAAATGCAGGGCTGATTAAAGGAAGCATTGAAGGAAACTCAATCTGCTACTGCATCAATGAACCTGGACTTGAAAAGATAAAAGGCTTCTTTCAGCACATATCAGATCATTTGGCAAAGAAGAGAAGCGAATGCTGCTAATCTATAAAAATATGGAAATCAGAAAACTTTCGGACAAACACTGGGATCAGGTAAAAATAATCTACCAAAAAGGGATAGATACCGGCAATGCAACTTTCCAGACCAGCGCCCCTTCATGGGAAGATTGGGATAATTCACATCTTAAGTCCTGCCGAGTTGTGATGCAAGAAGATGGTAAAGTAATCGGTTGGGCTGCACTTACACCTGTTTCTTCACGCTGCGTTTATGCAGGGGTTGCAGAAGTTAGCGTATATGTGGATCCCGCACATTCAGGAAAGGGAATCGGGCTTACCCTTTTAAATGAACTTGTCCGCCAGAGCGAAGCAGAAGGAATCTGGACGCTTCAGGCAGGGATCTTTCCTGAGAATACAGCAAGTATCCGCATCCATGAAAAAGCAGGTTTCAGATTACTTGGAACAAGGGAGAAAATCGGAAAACAGAATGGTATCTGGAGAGATACTGCGCTTCTTGAAAGAAGAAGCTCCGTTATTATTTAATAAAAATATAGTTTAACTAAATATAAAAAATTATGAAACTTTCAGAAATTAAAGAAGTGCTTAAAACAGTGGAAGCTGTAAATTTTGAACTGCCGGACGGCACATTTGTACCGGAATATTTTCACGTAACTGAAGTAGGCCTGGTTACCAAAAACTTCATCGACTGCGGAGGAACAGTAAGAAAAGAAACTGTTGTAAACTTCCAGCTTTGGGATGCCAACGACTACGAGCACAGGCTTAAACCACAGAAGCTGATCCACATCATTGAGCTTTCAGAAAAAGTATTGGGAATTGAAGACAATGAAATTGAAGTGGAGTACCAGAACACTACTATCGGCAAATACGATTTGGATTTTAACGGCAAAAACTTCACTCTGCTTAATAAACAGACAGCCTGCCTTGCTCAGGAGCAGTGCGGTATTCCATCTGATAAGCCTAAAGTAAAATTATCTCAGTTAAACACTGACAATGCTAATTCATGCACTCCGGGCGGAGGATGCTGCTAATCATTAAATAGATAATCAATAAACCTTTACAGCCAAAAAACTATGTTATATCCACAAATTGAGAATACCGTCAAATCATTTGATTTTAAGCAGATCTCCGAAGATCGCAAAACAGTCCTGCAGCCATTAATCGACTTCATTCAGACCAAAGTGGACAGCAATCTGGAAACCAGACTAAACCTAATCTGCACGCACAATTCCAGAAGAAGCCATCTGTCGCAGGTTTGGGCGCAGACTGCGGCTGCCTATTACGGCATCAAAAACGTTTCATGCTATTCAGGAGGAACAGAGGCTACTGCCCTTTTCCCAATGGCAGCGGAGACTTTGAAGGATTCAGGATTCAGCATAAAAACGCTTTCAGAGGGTTCAAATCCGGTTTATTCCATAAAATATTCAGCTGACGAACTTCCTGTCATCGGTTTTTCCAAAACCTATGATGATGATTTCAATCCTGAAAGCGGATTCGCCGCAATAATGACCTGCTCGCAGGCTGACGGCGGATGCCCGTTTATAGCAGGTGCTGAAAAAAGAATCCCGATTACCTTTGAAGATCCAAAAATTTCTGACGGAACGCCTCAGCAGAAAGAAACTTACCTGGAGCGAAGCCTGCAGATAGGAACTGAAATGTTTTACGTATTCTCACAAATAAAAAAATAAAATGTCAGCAAATAACTGTGCACCAGCCGTCGGACGCAAAAAGTTAAGCTTCCTTGACCGCTTCTTAACCCTTTGGATTTTCATTGCTATGGCAATAGGCGTGGCAATAGGATACTTTATTCCTTCCAGCGGAGATTTCATCAATTCTTTCTCCAGCGGAACAACAAACATTCCATTGGCAATAGGACTTATCCTTATGATGTATCCGCCTCTGGCAAAAGTAAAATACGAGCAGATGGGTCAGGTTTTCAAAAACACTAAAGTCTTAGGTGCTTCTTTATTCCTGAACTGGATCGTAGGCCCTGTCTTAATGTTTTTATTGGCGCTCCTGTTTTTGAACAGATATCCTGAATACATGATTGGAGTGATCCTGATCGGCCTGGCACGCTGTATCGCAATGGTTGTGGTATGGAACGATCTGGCAGACGGAAACCGCGAATACGCAGCAGGATTAATTGCCCTTAATAGTATTTTTCAGGTGCTGCTTTACAGTGTATACGCTTACATTTTTATAACCATTCTCCCTCCCTATTTTGGATATGATGGTTTTGAAGTAAATATCAGCATTGCACAGATTGCCGAGAGTGTCGGTATCTATCTGGGTATTCCATTTGCTCTGGGAATCATAAGCCGTTATGCTTTGATAGCCTTAAAAGGTTCTGAATGGTTTGAGAATAAGTACGTACCGTTTATCTCGCCAATTACACTTATTTCACTGCTTTTTACAATTATTGTAATGTTCAGCCTGAAAGGGGAACTTATTGTTCAGATCCCTATGGACGTTGTACGCATTGCAATACCGCTTGTGATTTATTTTACTTTAATGTTTATCATCAGCTTTTTTACAGGGAAATACTTTGGGGCAGACTATTCAAAAGCGACCTCTATTGCGTTTACAGCAACCGGAAATAATTTTGAATTGGCTATCGCCGTGGCAATCGGAGTATTCGGAATAAACAGCGGACAGGCTTTTGCAGGTGTTATAGGTCCATTGGTAGAAGTCCCTGCTCTTATAGCACTGGTAAACCTCGCATTCTGGTTCAGAAAGAAGTATTTCACAAAACAGGCATCTGCAGAAACTGCTTAAGAAAATATGAGAATTGCAATAATATCGGATATACATGCGAACTTCCCCGCATTGGAACAGACCCTAAAAAGTATTGAAGAGCAGAATATCGATGCTGTTTACTGCTTAGGAGATTTGGTTGGCTACAATTTATGCCCCAATGCCGTGATCAACGAAATCCGCAAAAAACATATTCCAACGCTTGCAGGAAATCACGATGTTAAAGCTGTCGAGATACACAATGACGGTTCAAATGACATTGAAAGCTACGCATATCAGATTGTGGGCAAAGAGCAGATAAAGTATCTTTCTGCTCTTCCTGCCCATATTAAACTTGAATACCAGACAGCTAGCAGACTTATAAAGATTTTGATGGTTCATGGCAGTCCTTACAGCAACAGGGAATATCTGCTTGAGGACAAAAATGAGAAAGATTTCACTAACATCTTTCTTGATTCCAATACAGACATTCTTATCTGCGGACATTCTCATTTGCCTTATCATCGAATACTGGAAAATCCCAATAAAAAAGGCAGTTATTTTCATGCTATTAATGCAGGCCCGGTTGGAAAACCAAAAGATAGAAATCCGGACTGCTGTTATGCGGTGATAACCATTGAAAAAAGCAGCAATCTTTCCAAAAAAGACGGCATTAAAGTAGATTTCATAAGAGTACCTTATGATATTGAAAAAGCAGCCCGCGCAATTGAAGAGAGTCCTCTTCCAGACATTTACGCGTTTATGCTTAGGAAAGCATATTAAAGTATTGAAATAAAATCTGCTATGGAAAGTTTTAAATTATTTTTAAAAAGCATTGTGCCTCTCAGCGATCAGGAATTTGAAAATTACAGTCCGTATTTCAAAACAAGGACATTATCCCGAAACAGTTATTTTGCAGAGATCGGCAAAACCTCACAAGAAGCCGCTTTTATTAAAAAAGGACTTCTAAGAACTTACTATGTAAATGAAAAATCCGAAGAAGTGACTTCCTGCTTCTGCACTGAAAATAATCTCACAGCTTCATATAAAAGCTTTATTTCGCAGCAGCCTTCGGAACTTTGCATTCAGGCTGTAGAAGATACGGAACTTATAACAATCAGTTACAATGACCTGCAGATTCTCTACCAAAAGAGTCCTCTTTGGCAGAATATTGGAAGGACGATTGCCGAGCGGCAGTACATAGTGATGGAACAGTATGCCAGTGTTTTGTGCAATGAAAGCGCAAAGGAAAAATACATGCGCATGCTTAAGGAACAGCCTGCAGTTGTAAACAAGGCTTCAGTAAATGATATTGCAAGTTATTTAGGGATTACACGCAGGACGCTGAGCAGGATCAGAAAAGAAATTGCCCAGTAAATTCGAGGACATTTGTCCTTTTTGCTAATTATACTTTCCAATAGTTTTGCTTTTATAATCAATTATAAATAAAATGGAAACAGCAATTATCATTTCATCCTTCTTTCTTGTCCTTTTTGCAGTCTTGGCCTTGTATGACGGCTTTTATCTGCATATTTTCAAATACCAGCTCCACAATCGGGAAGAAAGTAAAACCGAGCACATTACTCATACTTTGAGAGCTGTTTTCTTTCCAGCCATCCTTTATTTTTTGTTCTTGAAACAAGATAATCATACTAGTTTTGTAATAGGCTTAATCATTGTCCTTTTAGATATAATGGTACTCGGTTACGACGCTTTTATAGAAAAAGACAGCAGACAGTTTATGGGAGGCCTGCCACGCTGGGAATATATTGTTCATTTATTCGTAAATGGATTTCATTTTGCGTCAATTGCAGTGTACCTCTCCATCAGATTTACTTTTGAAAATGGGCACATAATGATTTCTAATATCAATCAATCTCCAGGCTTCTTTAATTTGTTAATTGTAAATCTTTTACCGGGAGCTATCGTAATGGCAATTCTTCATGTTTTCTTATGCATGCCAAAAACAGCCCATATCTGGAATAATTTCAGAGGCAAAATCAATTGTTGTTAATCCCGCTTACTTAATAAGCAGAACAAAAAATCTATGAGTTTGGAAATAAATAGTATTCATAATCAGTTTTATATCATCTTGGGCAAATATATTAAGGCACGTATAAATGATACGGGCGATGCATCTGATGTTTTGCAGGAAGTTTTTATTAAGATAAACGAGAATTTAGGATCACTGACTGATGAAAGTAAATTAAAAAGCTGGATTTTCACGATCACAAGAAATTCCATTATTGATTATTATCGAAAAAATTCCAATCTTAAGAAATCAGAACTGACCGAATGTATGATGCAAAAAATAATGCATGAAACAGATTTTGATAATACAGAAAGTCTGGACTGTTGTCTAATAAAGTTCATTGAGCGGTTACCGGAAGACTATCGGGATATTATCATGGATAGCGAAATTCACGGAATCAAACAGAAAGACTTGACAGAAAAATACAGCCTTGCATACCCTTCCATCCGTTCTAGAGTGCAGAGAGGCAGATCCAGATTAAAGGAAATGCTTCTGGATTGCTGCAGTATTGAATTAGACCGACGTGGGAATGTTATGAATGCTACCTCTAAAAAATCATGCAGTGGAGGAAAATGCTGATATCACCAAATCATTTTTGAAAACTTCATATATAAAAATTCAGGCTGTTAGAAAAAAAATCAGCAAAGTCTGCATCATTTTTAGATTAGCACGTCTTAAGTAGTATTAATCATTAAAAAATTAAAATTATGAAAAACAAAATGTACCTTACTCTTGCAGCATTGGTATTGTCTGCTGGAAGTATCTTCGCTTATGCGAACTTATCAAAAACTGATGCAAAGAAAAACTGCACTGAAAAATGTTCTACGCATTGCTGTAATGACGATTCGGGAACTTGTGCTCCGAAAGATTGCAAAAAGTAATATTTCACGTTACTACTTAAAAGACAACTCAAAAAGTTGTCTTTTTTTATGCGCAGGAATCATTCGTAAATTTAATTCAAATGTTTTGTATTTTAGCATTTGCTTAAATAAGCAAATGATATATATTTGCATTATGGAAGAAATAACTTGTATACGACAACAGGCAGATATAAAACAAATAGTCCGCTGTAAAGACAGAGTGCTAGAACTCAATGACTCTTTTGATTATTTATCCAATGGGCTTGAATTGGCTGGTAATAATATAAGATTAAGAATTCTCTTTTTACTTTATGAAGAAAAACAGCTCTGTGTCTGTGACATAAGTGATATTCTTGACATGAGTATTTCTTCAATTTCGCAGCATTTACGAAAACTAAAAGACAGAAAACTTATTGAAACTAAACGGGAAGCGCAAACCATTTTTTATTCATTGGCAAACGAATATGAAAAAATGCTAAAACCTTTCTTCGAAATTTTACTCCACAATGAAATTTTAGAAAAAATATGAAAACAGATAATAAAATAATTGGAGCTGGATTTTTCACAGCAATAGCAGCTTCATTGTGCTGTATTACTCCCATATTAGCACTCGCTGCCGGGACAAGTGGGATTGCATCCGCTTTTTCATGGCTTGAACCATTCAGGCCTTATTTCATCGTGTTGACAGTTTTAATTATTGGGTTCTCTTGGTACCAAAAGCAAAAAACTAAAAAGCAGACAGACTGTAACTGCGATACACAAGAAAAATCAAAATTCGTTAATTCTAAAATGTTTTTAGTAATTATCACCGTATTTGCAGCCCTTTTGCTTTCGTTTCCTTACTATTCAAATATTTTTTATCCAAATACAGAAAAGAAAATCTTAGTCTCCAATAAAACCAGCAGTCAAAAAGCTGAGTTTACAATTAGCGGAATGACTTGTGCCAGCTGTGAAAAACACGTGAATCACGAAGTGAATAAATTGATTGGAATAATAAATTCAAATGTAAATTATACTAATGGTAACGCAATTGTAGAATTTGATAATTCCAAAACTACTATTAATGAAATTGAAAAAGCAATTAATTCAACAGGCTATACAGTAACTAACAAAAAATTAAAATGAAAATCGTTCTACAATCAATAATAACCTGCCCCCTTTGCTCCCACAGTAAAGAAGAAACTATGCCAACTGATGCATGCCAATTTTTTTACGAATGTGAGAACTGCAAACAAACTCTTAAACCAAATCAAGGTGATTGCTGTGTATATTGCAGTTATGGAACTGTGCCATGTCCACCAATTCAACAAGATAAAAAATGTTGCTAAATTGAATAATTTCTAATGGACAATAGATTATCATGCACAAATTTTGATTAGAAAATTTTTAGAATAATAATTTAAATTTACTGATGACATTTTTTTTCGCTCTCCTCAACTTAAATCTATAAGTTATTATGACAGAAATCACATATATACTGAATTAACGATTTTTAACATTTAACCTTTACGATACATACAAACCGCTTCTCAATAAACTTTTAAAATAATTATCTTACAAATTCACTTGAAAATAAGCTAATTTCTTTAAATCGTTCATAAAATGATTTGTAAATTGTGAACTAAACGTCACTTCTTAAAAAAACGTTAATTCCGAGGAATTAGCGTTTTTTTTATGCTTTTAAATTGTATTTAACCAGACTTTTACCTATAAATATATATGGTTTGAATATTTTAAAAGGTGACTTGACAGAATACAAACCACTTTAATCCTTGTTATATAAGACTAGCACAATAATTTTATATTTATATTAACAAAAAAACAGAAAACTTAGCCGAAAGAAAAACAATTACATGAAATTACTAAGTAAAATATTTATAATTTTGACGCGTGAAAATATGGGTAACAATATTATCGTTCATTGTACTGTTTCTTTCGACAGTACCTTGCTCTGCGTTTGCTAAACACTCTGAGTGTAGAGTGGAAAAAAACTGCAAGGGTGAGTCTCATGACTGCGGTGATGAATGCAATGGAAAATGTTCGCCATTTTATTCCTGTGGAACCTGTATTGGTTTTACAATAAACTTTAATTCTTCAATTATTACCGAAAAATTAGAATTCACAATTGAAGAAGCTTCACAGACACTATCATACTATAAATTTGTCGATTCTTCTTTCATCTGCAAAATCTGGCAGCCTCCTAAAATTTCTTAATAAAATACCGCTTTTACCTGCTTAACTTCAATTAAGCGGGCTTATCACCTTTATTAACATTAAGAAATCACAAATGTTTAAATATATTTTATTGATTGTGGCAATAGCATCTATTGGCACTGTACAGGCACAGAATAAAATCACATTCCATATAAAAAATACATCAACCAATGAACCTGTAAAAGGTGCTTCAGCTAAAATTGAAGAAACCAATGAAGTTTTGTCATCAGATAATAATGGTAACATCATTATCGAAAACCTTAAAAATGGAGACTACACATTATCGATCTCAATAGAGGGTTATGCTCCCAATAAAACACTTTTTAAAGTGCCTGCAGCTGTCAATTTTATAGAAATTGCATTGCAAAGTGAAATGGAAGAAGAAGCCGAAGAAATGAAAGAAATAGTGGTAACTTCTACAAGAGGTACAAGAACAATCAGCAATATTCCAACCAGAGTTGAGTTTATAGCAGGAGAAGAACTTGAAGAAAAAGCAAATATGAAACCGGGGGATATCCGTATGATGCTTAATGAAAGTACCGGAATCCAGACCCAGCAGACTTCAGCTACTTCTGGAAATTCTTCAATCAGAATTCAGGGACTAGACGGACGATATACACAAATCTTAAAAGATGGTTTTCCTGTATACTCAGGTGCATCAAGCGGACTGGGATTGCTGCAGACTCCTCCGTTAGATTTAAAACAGGTTGAGATAATTAAAGGTTCTGCCTCTACCCTTTACGGAGGTGGTGCAATTGCAGGTTTGGTTAATCTTGTATCTAAAACCCCTACCGAAGAAAGAGAATTGCGATTTCTAATTAATGGGACTTCCGCTCTTGGTTTGAATATTAATGGTTTTTATTCCCAGCAGTTTGATAAAATTGGATTGACTGTTTTTGCATCTCATGACCGAAACGCTCCTTATGACCCTGCTGATATACAGCTTACTGCGATTCCAAAATTCGAACGCTTTAATTTTAATCCAAAACTTTTTGTCAATTTTAATGAAAACACTAAACTAAATTTTGGCATTAATACAGTTTTTGAAAATCGTATCGGCGGGAATATTGACTATATAAAAGACGAAAATAAATACCCTGACAGTTATTTCGAAAAAAATAAAACGCAGAGAATAAGCACTCAGTTCACCCTTACTCATAAATTTAATGATCAGCAATCTATTACCATTAAAAACAGTTTTAATAATTTCAGCCGCATTATAACTATTCCTGACTATATTTTTGATGGCCTGCAGAACAGTACTTTCTCAGAAATCAGCTATTCTAAAAATGGAGAAATTGCAGAATGGGTTGCTGGTGGAAATTTATATACTGACAAGTTTACTGAAAACAGCCAGACAGCTTTTCCATTAAGAAACTATAATCAGATCACTTATGGTGCTTTTGTTCAGAATACCGTCAAAGCTAAAGAATGGCTGGATATCGAGACTGGTCTTCGAGGTGATTATGTTGTTGATTACGGATTCTCATTATTACCTAGAATCTCAGCTTTATTTAAAATTAATTCCAAACTTACTTCACGACTTGGTGGCGGTTTAGGCTACAAAACACCAACTATTTTTACCGAAGAAAGCGAGCGTATTCAATATCAAAATGTACTCCCTATTAATAGTGATTTCAATAAACTTGAAAAAAGTTACGGACTTAACTTTGATGTGAATTATAAAACTAAAATTACCGAAGATATTTCATTATCATTGAATCAATTATTCTTTTATACAAATGTTGATAATCCACTGATTTTAACTTCGCTTCCTAATGACCTTTACCAATTTGTAAATATTAATGGATATTTAGATACAAAAGGAACAGAAACAAATGTGAAATTAGGCTATAAAGATTTTAAACTATTTGTTGGGTACACTTTTACTGATGCTTCGATAGACAACAATGGCATAAAATCTCAAAATCCTTTAACTGCTAAACACAGATTAAATAATGTTTTGATGTATGAAGTCGAAGATAAATGGAAAGCTGGTTTAGAAGCTTATTATTACAGTCCTCAAAAGTTAAGTGATGGTACAACTGGAAGGGAATATTGGATTTTCGGCTTCATGGTAGAAAAGCTTTGGGAAAATTTTTCAATTTTTGCCAATTTTGAAAATTTTACTGATACCAGACAGACAAAATTTGGAAGTATCTACACAGGACCAATTTCAAATCCTGTTTTCAAAGATATTTATGCACCGTTAGACGGATTTGTTGTAAATGCAGGTATTAAGATTAAAATATAGTCTTATGAAAAAAAGTATATATAATATAAGAAAAATGGATTGTCCCAGTGAGGAACAATTAATACGAATGAAGCTCGCTGGTTTAGAACAAATCAAACAGCTTGATTTTGACATTGCAAACAGAAGATTAAAGATCTATCATACGGACGACGACACTCTTATAACAAATGCAATTGATACTCTTAATCTGGACAGCACTCTGCTGGCATCAGAACATACATCAGAACATGTAGAGACAAACAGTGACTCACAGCAAAGTAAGTTATTATGGCAGGTTCTCATTGTAAACTTTTCATTCTTTCTAATAGAGATAATTACAGGTTTTATATCCAATTCGATGGGATTGGTTGCCGACAGTTTGGATATGTTCGCCGATAGCATTGTATATGGTTTAGCTCTGTTTGCTGTCGGGAGCACAGCTTCAAGAAAAGGAAGTGTAGCAAAAATAAGTGGTTATTTTCAGATTGGTCTTGCAGTTTTGGGACTTATTGAAGTTTTAAGAAGATTTGTAGACTCAGACCATATTCCTGCATACGGAACTATGATAATAGTTTCATTATTTGCACTTGTAGGTAATTCGTTATGCCTTTACCTGCTTCAAAAATCTAAAAGTAAAGAGGCACATATGGAAGCTAGTATGATTTTTACTTCGAATGATATTGTAATTAATATGGGAGTCATAATTGCTGGTATATTAGTATACTTTACTAATTCAATGGTACCCGATCTTATTATTGGTGTTTGTGTGTTTTTCATAGTCGCTAGAGGAGCATTAAAAATATTACAGTTATGATATTTGGTAATTTAAAAGTATAGAATGTTCTTCAAAATTATTTTTTTTATCGCTGCACCAATAGAGAAACCAAAAAAAATCTGTTTCACACAAATTGTGAGACAGATTTTGATCTTCTTTAACAGCGACGGGCAGTATTTTCCAGCTTAACATTGCTGCATGCATGGAGTATTGGTAATAATCATCGTTCAGGCTTTTGCATTTGTCATAGATTCTTTGGTAGAAGTGCCGGCTCTAATCGCATTACTGATTTAACAGAACAAATTATAAATGCGGATTATCAAACGTAATTATAATATTGTAAATATGAATACTATTATTACTTTTATACACTAATTCTATAGGATATTAGAAGTATGATAGTCAAAATACTTGCGAGTAAAAAAATCTTATTACTTTTTATTAATTTATGTGTATTTCAATTATACGCACAGCAAAAAAATAGCTTATCCCAACAGTTTCTAATGAATATTGAAATCAGACCAAGAGTCGAATATACTTCAAATTATTTTCTTCCTCCCAACGATTCAATTGATCCTTATTTTATTATTACCCAGAGAAACAGAATTTCTATGCAGTATGCTAGAGAAAAATGGCTTATTAAATCCGATTTACAGGAAATTCATCTTTGGGATGAAAACAGCAAAGCTTCCAAAGTTGGAAGCATTAATTTTTATCAATTGTATTTTGAGACTAAGATTAAATCTCTAAATGTACGATTGGGAAGGCAAAGTGTTTTATTAGATAATGGCAGATTATTTTCTGATGCTCCTTGGGCACAGCAAGGGAGAGCCCATGAAGGAATACGGATAATGAAATACTCAAAATATTTCTCTAATGATTTTTTCTTTTTGTTTACCAGAAACTACAGCACTGAATTTGAGTCAGCCTACTCTCCTGTTGCATCAAATAGGTATAAATACCTGTTGGTAAATAGTCTCAATTACAATAACAATCATGGATTTTCATTTAATTCATTGAATGCTGTTGATTTTTTAGAAAACTCAAGTTCAGGGAAATTGTATACTCGTGCAACAGCAGGCGGAAGAATAGAATTTAAAACGAAACAATGGTATTATACTTTAAATTCATATTGGCAGTTTGGACGTAATTCAAAAGGTCAAAAATTATTTGCTTACTATTTTCAACCTGAAGTTAAATTATCTCTATTGAAATCTACTTGGCGTTTAGGTGCAGAAATAATTAGTGGCAGCAGTCCTAATCTATCAGATAATAGTTCGGGAGATTTTGATGTCTTATATGGCGTGACATGGAAGTTCAATGGAAATATGAATGTCTTTACCCGTTTTCCCTCCGACGTTAACGGAAAAGGTTTAGTAAATCCTTATCTATTTACCGTAATTCCCTTAAATAGTAAACTATCTCTTCGTTCTGATTTTCACCTTTTTTATACTCGATACCCGCTTTTAAATAATTTGGGTCAAAAAATGACAAAGTTTCTTGGATATGAAAATGATTTTTCTTTGAAGTACTTACCTGTCAAAGAACTGGAAATTAATTATGCCTTTTCTTTTTATAAATCAACAAACGCAATGCAATATCTGCCAAAAATACAAGATGAAAATAAACTTGCTATTTGGAGCTACTTAATGATTTCATATTCTTTTAACGCGATCAATTTAAAGCATTATAAAAATTAAATAAAATAATATCCTGTATTAAATCTTACACAATTAAAAAATCTAAAGTTTGTTTTATCTGAAAGGTTGAATTATATCATCAACAAATTTTGATATTCATTTTCTTAAATAAATATTTTATTTTTAATCACTATATTTTATCTGGATATGCAAGTATCTACCCAACAAATAATTATTACAGCTAAAAGATAAAACCATAAAGTTATTTAACGTTTTTCAATACATACCCTAACGATACATGCAAACCGCTTCAAAACAAAAAATCAAAAAATTATCTTACAAATTCACTTGAAAATAAGCCAATTTCTTTAAATCGTTCATAAAATGGTTTGTAAATTGTTCAGTAAGGGTCACAAAAAGAGACAACTAGCAAATAGTTGTCTCTTTTTTTATATACAAATATATAGACTTTTCAAGCCTTCATAGCCTAACATTTATGGTTCGATTTTTTCACAAGAAATTCTTAATCTGTTTGAAATAAACTGACTTAAACTGACTTTATTAGAGGCTTAATCGGAGCTGGATGACGTTTGAAGTTTTGTAGGGATAGATTTTTTTTCTCTTTTGGTTTATCTTAATTTTTTGATATTAAATATTGTGATTTAACAGTAGAGAATAGAGTTGTTTTCATAATTTTAATTATTGTCGTTATTCTTTATTTCATAAAACACTTTATTTTGTGGTGTCACCAATACTGTTTTTCTACCTTTTTTACATTCAAAATACCCTTTCTCTATATATCTGATATCATCATAAAGAAGTGGAATAATTATGAAATTTGATAAATCTACCACTCCTTGTTTTTGTTCTTTGGAAACGATAGCGAAATTTGTCCTTTCAAGGATTTGATAATCATCGTAGTCTTTATTATTTCCCGATTTGCTTTCATCATTATCCTGATTTACAGTAGTGATTTGATACGGATTACGGTCATTATCAATTAGGTTTCCATAATAATCAATTCGTCCCTTTTTTCCATCTTTTATAAAAGTATAGCATATAAAAGGAAGATTTTTTTCTCTATACAATGTATCGCATTCAATTGAAAATTGTTTTTCTCCATATCTTCCATACATTGTGCGCGTTTTATTCTTTCGACCTTGGACACCTTCTGTTTCTGAAAAAATTAAATCATCTTGTTCTATCGGAATTATTACGCGACCGGTTAGAAAATCTAAGATTCCTTTTTTCTTATTTTTTGTAACGACCAATACTTTATGTTGTTCCATAGATCTCTTGTTAAAATCAATATCTTTAATACCATCGTAAACAAATTCATGAAGCATCTGATTTTTATTGGTAAGCACTCCATATTTAGTTCCTCTTTTAGCAATGAAATTGATATTGTCCGGCGTATATAAGCTATCATTTAAAAAGGGTATTACTATACTTTCGTTTGCATCAATTACCCCATATTTATTATTCCTTTTGACTATAAAAAGTGTAGTGCGTAAAAAAGGATCGTAATTACGATCATAATGCTCCATTACTTTTGAATCTTCAAAAATCAAGCGACCATATTTACTATATTTAATCATTTTCACAGTATGATCTTTATCGTCATATTGCCTATCTGAATAACCGCCGTCAATGTCGTCACTAAATTTTGTTGCTATAGTTTCTAAATCTATTTTTTGCGTTTTTAAATTCAGCAGTTTAATGGTGTTACCGTCCCTAAGTGTCAAATGATGATTGACGGTTATATCACTAAAATCAAATTTCCAATTGGAAGGCACTATAAACGAAACTATTTTTTTGTTTTCTGGGCCTATAATATCTACTTTGTCTTTGGTCTTGCAAATGAATATTTTGTTGACATATTCTAAAATAACATCTCTTTTTGCTTTGTTGCACCAAACACTATAATAACTTTCAAATGGAAAAATGATTTCCTCATATATGTTGTCTGCTGGCACTAAAACTTTTCCGTCAAAGTTGACTATACCGTATTTATCGCTTTTGGCATCGGTCTTAAACTTAAATAAACTAAAAATTATCTTTTGATTTTCAGAAACTTGATTTCTTTCTTTATCATTTTGATAATAATAATCTACTACTGGATACTTGAACTTGGCAATTTCCAATTTATCGTTAATAACTCCGTAGAGATCTTTATCTTTATAGATGAAAAATTTATTTTTATATGAAACTATTGGATATGGAATTTGATGCATATTCAAATCCATATCAAAAAATACTTGTCTTTCGTCGGCAGTGTTTGCGAAAATAAATTTTTGATCATTTTGTGAATAAGTATAATGTGCCAATATTTCTCCCGTATCCTTTCCGTTTTGAAGATTGTATAATCCATATCGACCTAATTTATCCTGATAACCAAGAATAATATTGTGGATATCAGTTCGGATATTATTGCAGTTATCCAATACTTTGGTAAGTGTGTCTCCTTGTATTTTCAACAGTGATATTTTGTAATCATAAATTTGTCTCCCATTATCAAAATAGGAAATGTTTTGATAATTTACTTTTTCAGAAATAATATAATAGTATGTTTTTTGGATACTCAATCTTTCTATTATATCCTGAATGATAAAAGGGTAAATACTTTGTCCTTTGCTATTATACAGACCATAGTTATTATCTTTATTTTTTACTTCAAAGACAAGGGATTCTTCTCTTTTTTCATTATAATTTGAACTCGGATAAATAGTAATACTTTCATATTTTATGGGCAAAACTTCTTTTCCATTAATATCCAGCAAACCTTCGAGCGATTTAGAATCTTTTATATTATTTCCAGCTAAAAAAATATTTTTATTAGCAGGAACTATATACGAATATTGAGCCTTGAGAATTTCTTTACCATCAACATCCGCAATACCATATTTATTATTTTGTTTAAATAATTGTCGATCTCTGTAACTATCATTCAGTCCGTCAAAAGGACTTTGGCTTGATACATATTCCTTAGGACTATTGTCCTTTGAATCGCGGTATAATTCACCATTTAGTTTATAAAGGATCTTTTTTTTGTTACGATAAGCTGCTATAAGTAAACCCTGGGCTTTAGTATTATCTATACATACAAAATCATACTGTGGTTTTTCTATTTTTTTATTATTCAAAATGGTAAACCCCCAATTGTTTTTTATCCTATAAAATAACACATCTTTGTAATAGGTATTACTGCTAAAACTTTTAATTTCATCATATTCATTATTTAATAACTTTTTTCCATCCAATAGTCTGGCGCCAAACTTATTTTTATTTTTAGTAATGAAAATATAGTATTTTGAATATTCTTTTCTTTCTAAAACAGGCTCAGTAAAGAAAAGATTCGAATGCTTGCTTTCTAAAAGTGTATTTCCGTAGTTTGAAATAGAATCATAAGCAGGTTCCTCGTAATACACAAGTTTGCTAAAATTATAAACCCCCGCTTTGTTGTCTTTCTTTACAATTAAATATTTGTTTTTATCTTTTAAAGGGATTTCGTCGGGTTGACTGAAATTTTCTTTGTCATTAATAATTTTTGACAGAATATTGTCATCCTGACTTTCTTTTTCATAAGAATCAAAAATATCCTTGATGAAAAGGTTGGTTTGGGGCTGGTAAATAGAAAGATGATTACCAATATGTAAAATAAAATATTTAGATTCCTTTTCTTCAGCATAATTTGGATACATTTCTTCATAAGAATCAATAGAATCAACTAAAACTTCATTCGTTTTTAGATTGATAAATTTCCATTTTCCATCTTTTTTAGCCAATAACAGGTTATTTCTATACAGTACAGCAGAAAGGCACTCAAAAACTAGTTTGCTGTTTAAATCATAAATATCAATATTTTCCTGAGTTTTTGAATTTTTATCCAAATCGGTTACAATAAAATATTCTAGCGTCCCATGCAAACCATTGTAATAAGTAAAATAATCTTCGCTGGTTGTAATTTTCTGATTTTTAAATGGTATTACAATTTTGCCAGTTTTATCAAGAAGTGCTTGCTGATTATTTTTAATGACCACAAAAAAAGTAGATTTATCATCGCAAAAAGTTAAAATCCAATCGTAAATAGGTGGAATAACATAACTATTTGTCTTTCTATTAAAAACACCTTCAGATACAATATTTACCGTTTGTACTTTAACTTTAATGTTCAAGGTATCTTTATCGGATATTCCATATTTCTCCGAAAAATTATGATTGAGAATCGAAGCAATATGTTCTTTCCAAACACCAATGTTGGTATTTTGTAAAAGTTCCTTATCTTTTATTTTATCAAATGTTTTAAGAGATTCATTAAATTTTCCTTCATTGTAAAACTGCATGGCTTGTTCTCTCAAAGCTTCACTATTTTGGGAGAAATTAATTAAAGGCAGTAAGGCAAATAATATTAGTAATATTTTTTTCATGCAGTTATAATAAATTAGTCACATTTTTTGAAATCCTTTTTTAGTTTTTGCTGTTCAATTTCAGTCATAATGCTGTCTATTTTTGTTTTTCTATTCTAACATAAAGTCTTTTACATCACTTAAAATTTCTCCTGTTTTACCATCAATTTTTATTGTTCTAGTTTCTCCCATTGAATTTATTTGTACTGCATAACAATAACTGGTAAACAAAAAAAGACGTTTATATGAAAATCTATCTATTAATAATGACTGATAATTCGTGTCGTTGATCAAGTCAATCTGCAAATCTTTTTTCAGCATCGGGATCAATTCATTTGCCGAAAAATCAAAGTTTTCATCATAATTTTTCCAGCTTATCAAAACTCCATTTTCATCATAACTTTTCCAGATACCAACTGGCATTCCGTAAAAATGACCAAATTGATTTACCAATAAATTAGTAGTTTTATCGTAAACAAAAATCTGTTTAAAACTATGATTGTCATAAATTAATTCTTTTTTATATAGATCTTTTCCTTCATATAACTTGATGATTGTATCCTGCAAAGCATATTCGTAAATACTGTCAATTTTATTGTCATTAAATTTTTTTAAATCAAATTTTTCTGAAGTCTTTGCATGAAATTTTTCAGAATAGATTGCTTTTTTATCATTACATGATACAAAACAAAATATAGTCATTATTATAATTATTTTTCGGAACATAAAACAGCATTATTTCTTTTTTATCTTTACTTAATAAATTTATGATCTAGATTTTTGGAACTAATTTTATAAACTTCAATATTACTTAAATCAACCTCTTTCTTATTGTAATTGCTTATATACAAATTATTAATTTCCTTTTTTGATTGTGATAAGTCAATAAAAAAAAATCCTTCCGCAAATTTCAATCCTTTTAAATACAAGAATTCTCCAAAATCTAAATCAAAGTTAATCTTTATGAAGATGCTCATTTTAATATCATCCTTTCTAAAAATATTCAAAATAATTATGTCATTTTCTCTAGGAAATGGGTTCCCCATATACAAATAAGCAAATTCATCATCAATCCTAATTCGATCTTTATAATTGTCCCAATAACTTTCTGTCAAGTAAGCATTTTTTGATTTTTTATAATAGTCTAACGAAGGGGAATGTATTCTATATTCACTTACTAAGTGATTTGAATCGGTATTTAGTAAACTATATTTTAATTTAAAGATGGCAGGAGGTTCTTGACTATAGCAAAGTAATGTTCCAAAAGACAAAATGATATAAATATAGTTTTTCATTATATATACTAATTAATTATTGAACATAGTATGGAATACTGTACAAACACCTCACTGGTTTTCCATCTTTAATTGCCGGAATCCAATTAGGAGATAATTTTAAAACTCTTTCTAATTCTTTTCCAGATCCGTAACCAATATCATGAAGCACTTCTATCTTAGACAAGCTTCCGTCCTTTTCAATTATAAACTTTGCAAAAACTCCACCTCTAGAAGATTCATCATCAAGTATTTCTTTAGGAATAACATAATTCTTCTTTATAAAAGCATAAAACTTTTGAATCCCGCCTGGATATTTCGTCTGAATTTGTACAGCTACAGCATTATAAACTTCATTATCTATTGTTTTACTTTTATTCTCGTTCTGTTCTTGTTTTACTTTTTTTTGAGGTGCAACTGTTCTATTATTCCCATACTTTTTGGCAAGATTAATTGCTTCAAAAGAGGGTTCCCATTTACGGTCAAATACTTTCCCTAAAAAACGATACGAAATCTTATCTGAAATTTTTACAAGCCAGAAACCTTCTGAATTTTTAAATAAATAAAAATCTGAAGTTGGTGTTGAATCAAGCCCACAAAAGCCGCCTCTATATCCAGAAAATGAAGCCAGTAATTCTATTCCTGCACTTTTAATAATTTTTACATTTTTACAGTATAAGAAGTTTTTATCAATCAGGAAAATATTGAAAGTGCGTGCAGAATTCACATCGATATCACTCATTTTTTTTATGTCACGAATTCTTTCATTACAATAAGAAACCACATTCTTATCTTTATAATATTTATCTTCAGAATATTGATCACTATTATCCATTGGTACAAATGTTTCAGCATCAAATGAAGTTCGCTTACCCCTAAAATAAATGCGATCATACATTTTGCAAAAATTATAATCGATAAAAACCTTATTGGAACCATCAAAATCGTCAACGTCATTTTTTTGTGCTTTTCCTACAGCAATCTCCCTTTGGGTTAAATCTTCATAGAAAGATTTTGTACGAGTGGCATACGCTTGGTTTTTATAAAAGATAATCCCGCTAAACTTATTGTATGAGATATATTTGCTGTTAATTTTTTCTTCGTTTTTAAAAGGTAATTTTTCGATAATCTCTTTTTTCGATTCTTGATTATACACTCTTTCATAAATTCCATTTTTATCATAAAAACAATAGGCACCACTAAGAAAACCGAAAGAAGGAAGATCTACTTTTTGGTCAATCTCTTTACCATCTTTAAAAATGCTTTTACCATCAGTAATGTAAAAGTCGTAGTTATCAGCAGTCCAAACTTTAACTTTACTAGAATTTTTAATTTTCATTGAAGTTTTATTACCTCTAAAATATACATCATTGTTATATCTGGTATAATGTCCCGACAGTGCTTTTAAATTATCTGGATGCATATCATCAACTAATTCTCCATTGCGAAAGACGTATTTTTTTGTTTTAAAAAAATCACAGTTAACATATTGATATGGTTCTCCTCCAAAAATAGCAACTTCACCTTTGAAATAAATGTAATTTTTATCGTGGCAAAAATCATAAGGATTGGTATTTGCCGTAGCTCCATCTGACCCTTTTGTTTTTTTGTCGAAGTAATAAATGAAATTCTTGTCTTTATAATATTGATCATTAACCTCTCCATTGTTACTCTTGCAAGGATTAGGCTGAAAAGTTGCCACATCAATATTCTTTAACTCTGCAGTGTTTTTGAAAACCTTGTATTTTGTCTTCCACAGGAAATCCATTTCTTTATTCATTCCTAAAAAGGTGAATCCAGAAGTATCAATTTTAATAAATTCACCTTTGACGTACATGCCGTTTTTATCAAATGCAAAAGCAGATTCTTCCTTATTCCTTGCCTTAAAAGAAGCTAAGTCTGGATAAATAACCATATGCGTACAAAAGTCCTGATAAACAACATAGTTTTTATTGACGATGTACGTTGGAGTTTCAACAAAATTGCAACCGCCTGATCCGTATTCTATTTTTAAAGCAGGATCTTCCAATGCGGAAATACTAGTATTTTGACAGCTAAATAACAGTGAAAAACTAAAAGTTATTAAAAAATTTCTTATCATAGGTTTTTGTTTTGTCGAGAGGACTTTTGTATTTTCAACTATATATAGAAGTAAAAAAACAAAATTTATTCCATTACTGGGGTAATAAAACATAAATCTTTAACTCAAATTTCATTCATATATACATAGATGCATAAAAATGAAAAAAGGTTGGGAACACAAAAAAAATAAACTCATAAAGTTATCGTTAACTCAATTCTTTTTTCATAGACAAATTTTGAAGTCAATAATTTAATAAACATTAAATTAATTAATACCACAAAATTCTCAATGCATATTCACTACTTAATTTCATGTATATCCCCAACAGGACATTCAAACCAAATTACTAAAGCCAATAAAAGACAGCGTTTACACATAGTAAGCCAATATCTTCAAATCTTCCATAAATTTTGTTGAAATTTGTCCCGTCGAGGTCACAAATTTTAAATCCCATTTCCAACGAAATGGGATTTTTTTATTCCCTTCTTATTTAATTAATCAACTAAAGCTTATTAAACTATAATTGTTTGTATTCTAACAAAGTTTCCACTGAAAGATTCAATCTATAGCATATTAATTTTCCTTATTTTTTAAAAAAAATTAATTATTAATTCAAAGGTTAGATGCAAAAACTTTATTTCAAGCATTAAAAAAATAGTTTATCTTCGTAAAAATCGAATGCTTTTCTATGAAACTATTTTTAAGTTTTTTTTGGACCGCCGTACTGCTATTGCCAATTATAATATCTGCTCAAACTGCAAACTCATACACCGCATTATTAGTTGAAAAGAACAATATTTACACTGCACTAAATTTAAAAGATTCAGTAAAATCTATTAACCTTAAATTCAATACTATTAAGCATTCCTTGTCTGAAGCCGAAAAAAGCAATGCAATTATGACAAATGGGATTAGAAATTGCATCTATATACATTTTGATGAACTGCAAAGAGTTAAAGCAAAAGCAAAATCAGTTTTCCCAAAAAGTGACTATGCAAATTTCGACCCTGAAAAAACTAATGAATATGAATATGATGAAAAAGACTGGGAGATAAAAAGTAAATATAGAACAAATCTAAAACAGTATTTTCCTGTCTACAATCAAAATCTATTAGCCAAATTAAATCAAACTACCGTTCCTAAAAAAGATGATGTTTTTGAAGAAGACGGTAAAATATGGCAAGATTACAAGGCAGAAATATATATTTATCATATTGATCGAGAGGGTAAAATACTTGAGGAATTAAATTATATTGTTCAAAGGATAGGTAAAAAAGCAAAAAATAGAGCCTATAAAAAAGAAGATCTTTTTACAAAAAAAACATTCTTATATAATGAGAAAGGACAAGTTATAAATCAAAAAGTTATTGGTGCAGGCCCTTTAGCAAAAAAAATGCCTTATACAGATATGGGCACTGAGAGTCCTTTTTGTGAGGACTTACAATTTCAATATTCCTATGACTTATCAGGTCGTATTACAAAAGTAACTATGTATGGCTGTGAAAAAATAATCTCCAAACAAGAATATACCTATCACCCAACCAAAGATTATGTAGAAACTGTAAATTATTATGTTACAGGGCCTGGCACAATTTCTAATCCTACAAGTAGCTTTATAAAGACATTCAACGAACAAGGTGATATGATAAAAAAAGAATTTATTCTTGATTATCCTAAACAAACTCTAAAGGTAAACAAACTCTACTACACCTACGAATATGACAGCCATAACAACTGGATAAAATGCAACATGTTTCTCGAAGGAACACCAGATGGAGAACCAACTTTGGTTGCCGAAAGAAAAATTGAATATTACAACAACTAACTTTTAAAAAATTGATATTTAATACTACACTTAAAGTTTTAGATTAACTAAAAGAAAAGTTTTCCGTTATAAAGACTGTCTCTTATCTTGTTTCAAAAAGATAACCCTTAAAACACATACAAACCGCTTACAAGTAATATCAAACTAATTAATTACAAATTCACATGAAAATAAGCCAATTTCTTTAAATCATTCATAAAATGGTTTGTAAATTGTTCAGTAAGGGTCACCAAAAGAGACACTAAAATAATAGTTGTCTCTCTTTTTTTTATGCAATAACATGCAGATTTCTCAATCCTTTTTACATGGAATTTTCTCTACCAAGTAATTTTTATATCATCTTCCTGCAAGGAATTTAAAAAATCGCTTGCTACAAACGCTTCTCCCAGTGTCTTTACCCCTTTTGAAGTTGCCTTTCCAGATAAAATTCTCCTCACAGCCTCTACAACTAAGGGAGCAGTTACAGCATAAATATCTTGGCCTTGAGCAGAAATTCTTCTTTCTTCATTATCTTTTAACGCAACGACTTCAAGACTGAATTGCTGTGAAGATCTATTTTTCTCATCTGTCGGTTTTGGCTCTGGCGTATTGTTGTTTCTAAGATCGTCTAAAGAGTTCTGACTCAAATATGTATTAACCGTATTCACGTTTAAATGGCTCGAAATCGTAATGATTTCTGAAAGAGGCAGACTTACCACTTCTTTGTTTCCTATTGGTTCTTTAAAATTCCATTCTTTTGAAGGAGTTGGCTCAAGTTCCTTTAAACGATGGTCTTTGAACGTTAACCTTTTGTAATGATTTCGATCTCCTGTCAATCTCGTCCCTTTTGTAGGATGCCAGGAATCCAAACCAATATATACGTTGATTTCATCTGTATGCTCCCACTCCTTTGTTAATTCAGTCGCCAATAAATCGGCCAATCCACCATAAAAGGCTGCTGCCGGAATAATTAAGATTTCTTTATTATTAGCTTCTTCCGAAAATTCATCAATGACATCCAACACTGGTTTTTGTTCTGCCGATAAATCAATATAATGACTTCCGAATCTTAAAGCTGATTTAATTATGGGTGCCGCAGTATCTAAATATGGACCAGCAGCGTTTATAATAATTTTAGTATCTTTAAAAGCTTCGTCTAATGATTTTGGATCATTGATGTCTGCCACTTTTATCTCTGAATCTGGAAAAAACGGAAGCAAAGCAGTCAATTTTTCCGAATCTCTTCCGGAGAGAACCAAATTTCTATAACCTTGTCTGTAAAGTTCTGCAACAATAAACTTTCCTGTATGTCCGTATGCTCCATAAATTGCAATAGTATTTTCCATAAGTTGTATTTTTTAGATATTATTCTATCGGATGAATATTAAATATTTGAAAGGTAATTTTTTATTGAATAAGCAATAAAGTATTTTGAATTGTGATTAATTGCAACATCGATTGTCTCAATTGGTTGCTCATTTCATTAATTAATTTTTGTTTTAATTGATACTCTTTTTTATTTTCAAAAGATGTAATGGAAACCAAAAGATTTTTGTCCTGAAAAGCTGGAAGTCTCGGGAAATCATTTTCTTGCATTTCACTGACCCAAAGTGTTGTATTTTTGATCTCTATACTTTCTAGAAATGGCAAATATTCAGCATTAAAAAGAGCAATTACTTTGTCCAGTGTACTGTTGCAACTATAAAAGTTCACCACAACAATTTTATGACTCGCCTTTAGAAAATTGGCAGAAATGCTTTTGGCAAGCGGACGCAGCAAATAAACGATGTCTGAATTGATCATCATGTCATTGGCATCTTTTCCAAAGTCTTTCCAAGTTTTACTGTCAACATAAAAATCATTTAAGAATTTTACTCTCGTTTCCATATTCTTAAAACCTCTAAACCAGACAAATCTATCATTTGCTCTATCAATTTTAAATTGTCCTAAAGTATAGCCACCAAGAGCATGCATTGGAGTAATAAAATAAGCATTGAAGTACTTTTTAAATCTGTCTGCTGTATTGGGCTTCAATAAATAATTGCGAAGTTCTAATACCGTAATTTCTTGATTATATGATTCTTGAGCGTTTGCCATAATTCTTAATTCTTTAAAATGATTAAAATGAAATAAAAACAATCTATCACGAGTGAATATCAGAATCCGTTTGATAAAAACCCTAATAATTCCTCAAACAAAGAAAACAATATAATATCTTTACCACAAGTACGCACAAAAAAGTACTCTACGTACCAAAACCATACTAATGCTGAAAATCAATATTTTAAAAATAAAAAAAATGGCAAAAAAAATAAACCTAAAAGCATATTGCCCAGTTGATTACGCTTTTCAGCGAATTGGAGGAAAATATAAAGGCCGAATTTTGTGGTCACTAAAAGATCGTGTCTTGCGCTATGGTGAGCTAAAAAAAACTATTGAAGGAATCACACCAAAAATGCTTACCCAGACTTTAAAAGAATTAGAAGCTGACGGATTGATTTTTAGAAAAGTTTATCTCGAAGTACCGCCTCGAGTTGAATATTCTTTGTCTGAAACGGGTAGTGAGCTGATTCCTTTCATCAATCAAATGAGTGCTTGGGCTGAAAAACAAATGGCTTTGATTTAGTTTTAAAATGTATAAAACAGCATTTAGAATTTGAAAGTTTCTTGTCATAATTATGCGAAAAGCTAAAACTTCTTTAAATCCTCCATAAAAATGGTTTGTAAATTGTTCGGTAAGGTCACTACTCGGGACAAAAGATAAGTATCATCTTTTGTCCCGATTTTTTTACTCATAATCCAGTATCTACCAAACATATGCGGTTTACCACTTCGTTAATTCAGTTTCTATCTGCATACCCATCCCGCGTTTGTCTTAAAAAATAAAGAAACCGGATAATTTTTGATTGCTCAATTTTACGCCTTTAAAGAATCAGCCCAGGCATATCTTAAAAAAATAACGTAATAGTTTGTAATTACGCACTAGATTAATTACAATTGTATCAGAAAATTACGGAGAAGATAGAGAATATTATTTTATACCCTTGAGTATGATAAAGGAGCTGCAGCCCATACTCCCAACAGAGTATATAAAGCTGTTGTCTATACAACGATTCAGCAATAGTTGCTTCTAAAGGCATACATGTAAACTCTAGGGCCAGCAAAATGAACCTACAAGAACTGCCATAAAAATATTACTTCTATCCACCCCACAACTGGACTGCTGGTAAGCAAGGATTTCCTGTTCGGAATATTAGCAGCAACAAAAGCGAAAATTGGCTTTACAGACGAGGGCTGACCGTATTTCTCTTTAAAAAATAAAGCATAATTGTTTATTTGAAATACGGCAAAAAAGTAAATCCGCAAACTATGAAAAGCAATACAGCACTATTTTTAATGTTCCTGTTCCTGACCATGTATACTGGGGCCGCAGCTCAGCAGCAGCCGCAACTTTCGAGAGACCAAGTCCGTGAGACTGTTCAAGAGCTGAGCAGCTCTCTACTGGCCAATTATGTTTTTCCGGAAAAAGCAACAAATGCATCAGTGCTTTTACATTCCGGCATTGATGGCGGTCTGTATGATAAAATACTTGATCCAAACTTACTTGCAAGCACTCTTTTCAAGGAATTGCAGCCTGTGCTTAATGATAAGCATTTTCGTATTGTTTACAATCCTGCGCTGGAAAAAGAAGTACTGAGCTACAATAGCAGGCCCGTGCAGTTGTCAGCTGATGTACAAAGTGAAAAGAACAAGAACTTTTACTTCAGGAAGATCGAAATTCTGCCAGGAAACGTCGGTTTCCTTGAGTTTAACGGATTTGCACTTCCCAATAAAGATTTTCGCAGAACTCTTGGTTTTGTGATGGGCTATCTTGCTAATTGCGAGGCACTGATTATTGATCTGCGTTCGAATCGCGGCGGCAATGGAAAAAGTTCAGAAGAGATACTTTCTTATTTTTTTGAACGCAATACATACATTGGCCGATCTTATAATAGGATCAGTGATCAATGGAGCAGCAGCTATGTTAAGGGATATAAATCTAATCGTAACAGTATACATCTTAATATGCCCATATATCTGCTCACTGGAAAAAATACCTACTCGGCTGGCGAAGGATTCGCTTATGCATTACAGCAGCAGAGAGACTCCAAAGTTGTGGGAACCAAAACTAGCGGAGCAGCACATCTTACCCGCAGCTTTAGTTTAGGCAATGGCTTTGTAGGGTATATACCTTACCAGAGAACAGAAAATGCAAAAACTGGAACTGACTGGGAAGGGACTGGAGTAATTCCTGATGTTACGACAATGGAGAACGCACTGATTATCGCTCACAATTTGATACTCGCAGATAAAATTGCTAAAACCACTGGAAAAGAAAAAGATGTTTTTCTATGGATGATCAACTACAACAAATCGATGCTTTCTTCGGGTAAACTCACGGATACTAATTTAAGTTGCTTTACAGGCAGGTTTGCCGAATTTGAAATTACTGGTAAAGATGGACAACTTTTCTTCAGAGATGTAAATCAGAAGAATACTGTTCCAGCTGTTATGGTGCCTATTGATCAGGATTTTTATCAAGTAAAGAAAGACTACCAGGTGCGATTTGAATCGCTCAAAAACGGACAGTACCAGGACCTAAGGGTATATTGGAGTGATGGATATTCTGAAAAGATCGAGCGACTGCATACTTTAGAATAAATAGCATCGATTTTTCAAGCCTTTACAGCCTAACATTTCATGGTTAGAAATTCGCAGTTTTTGATGTTAAATATAGAATAATTCCAAAATGGACTTCATACATTTTCTTTCACAAAAGCTAAGGTGAAATTTAAATAAATAAGCCATTCTGGAACTATCCATACATATTTTTTATCTCCGACATAACAAAGGTGCTTTGGGTACTCCCTATGCTTTCAACTGATCCCAATTTATTAAACACAAAATCTTGATAATGCTTCATGTCTTTGGCAGAAACCTTCATTAAAAAATCGTAATCTCCTGAAATATTATAACATTCCACAACTTCTTCGATTTTCATAATATCGCTAACAAACTGATTCCCTATGTTACGATCGTGCTGTTTAAGTTTGATATTACAGAAAACGATAAATCCTCGATTTAATTTTTCTGCATCCAGAAGGGCTATATATTTCTTAATATAACCGTTATTTTCCAATCTTTTAATACGCTCAAAAACAGGCGATGCCGAAAGATTTACCATCTTAGCAAGCTCTTTTACAGTGTATTTAGAATTATCATGAAGTATATTTAATAATTGAAGATCAATATCGTCTATCTGTTCCATAAAATATTTTGCTTTGAATTTTGTTATAATTTATTTCTAAATTAGAATAAAATTCTTCAAAAACAATTAAAAACAATATAAAAATCTTGTTTTAAACAAATTTCAAACATAACAATCTGTAAAACTTACTTTATAGTATAAAAATCCTAAAGACAATATTTATAGAATGACGCAGAATAAATCTACTAAATTGACTTTTAAAACTATTCTTCTTTTCGTCGAGCCATACCCTGAGCAATAATGCTGGCGGCAATCAATTGCAAGGCATGGTACAGCATGAGCGGCAACAATACGATTCCGGTGATAGTACTATGCTGAAAAAGTACTTTTGACATAACGGTGCCGTGTACCAATGACTTTTTAGACCCACAGAATAAGACGGTAATACGGTCTTCATCTGAAAAACCAAGCAGGCGGCTCAGTAGTGCGACACAAAAGAATACGGTAAAAAACAACGCCATCATCCCTGCCGCGAGTCCAGCAAGTTCAAGAGCGGTGAAGCCTTCAAAAAGATGTTCGGAAAATGACTTGCAAAACGAGGTGTAAATAATCGTTAGAATAACTGTCTGATCGAAATATTTGAGCTGTTTCTTGTATTTTTCGGCAATGGCGCCGAAACGGGAATTTAGGCTTATGCCGATGATGACAGGCAGCAAAACTTGCAGAATTAACTTTATGCCGATTTGAGTGACATCAAAATCGCCTGTTGCAGAAGCTATAAACAACCCAACCCAGAGCGGCGTAACCACTACTCCGATCAAACTGGAAATACTCGCATTGAAAATGGCTGCGGGAATATTTCCTTTGGCAATGGAAACCATGACCACGGAAGAGGATACTGTAGATGGTAAAGCTGCCAAAAAAAATACACCCAGCCAAAGCAACTCGAAACCGTTATTGACAAACAAGGGGCGAAATGCCAAAACAATGAGCGGAAAAAATAAAAAGGTTGTCAGCTGGACGACAATGTGCATTTTCCAGTTTGAAAGTCCGGCTTTTAGTTTCTCAACACTCAGTCGCATGCCATAAAACAAGAAAATTAAGGAAACGCCAGCATTGGCAATCTCCTCGAGCGAAACAGGTTCTTTGACCATGCCTGGCTTTGGTAAAAAATAAGCCATCAAAATCATGGTGGCTATCATGAACAGGAAACCGTCGAAACCTGCTTTTTTTAATACTTCTAATAATTTCTTCAATGTGTTTTAAATATTATTTCTCCGTAGAGTCAAGATTACAAAATACCTTACCGGATAAACGTAGATTTTCCAGATTCATTAGTCTGTCCGCAGAGTCGTTCTCTTAAATTCTACGGACAGCAAGCTTCAAACAAGGAAACTATATTTCTAATTAATAAATTGAGACTAAATCCCAAGTTCTTTACGTATAATTTCTGCTCCTGCGCTTAAAGCACTTAACTTGCCTCTAGCTACGCTTCGAGATAGCGGGGCCATACCGCAGTTTGTAGAAGGGTAAAGATTTTCGGCATCCACAAACTCAAGAGCTTTACGCAAGGTATCAGCTACTTCTTCTGGTGTTTCAATAGTATTTGTTGCCACATCAATAGCACCGACCATTACTTTTTTACCGCGAACAAGTTCCATTAAATTTAATGGCACATTGGAATTGTGACATTCTAAAGACACCACATCAATTTTAGATTTTTGAATTTTCGGGAAAATTTCTTCATACTGTCGCCACTCAGAGCCTAATGTCTTTTTCCAGTCAGTATTTGCCTGTATTCCATAACCATAGCAAATATGAACTGCAGTTTGACAGTGTAAGCCTTCAATGGCTCTTTCTAATGCAGCCATTCCCCAATCGTTTACTTCATCAAAAAACACATTAAATGCAGGTTCATCAAACTGGATAATATCTACCCCTGCATCTTGAAGTTCTCTTGCTTCTTCATTGAGTGCTTTCGCAAATTCCCAAGCCAATTTTTCTCGGCTTTTATAATGGTCATCATACAAGGTGTCTACCATTGTCAGCGGGCCTGGCAATGCCCATTTTATAGGTTTATTAGTCTGTTTACGTAAAAATTTAGCATCTTCAACAAAAACTGCTTTTTGACGTGCAACCTCACCTACCACCACTGGAACACTCGCGTCATAACGGTTACGGATTTTTACTGTTTTACGATTTTCAAAATCTACACCACTTAAATGTTCGATAAAAGTCGTTACAAAATGCTGGCGTGTCTGCTCGCCGTCACAAATGATATCTAGATCTGCCAATTGTTGTTCATGCAGAGAAATGCGCAACGCATCTTGTTTCCCTTCAAGCAGCTGATCGCCTTCTAATTTCCATGGTGACCAAAGTTTTTCGGGTGGTGCAAGCCAGGCAGGTTTAGGCAAACTTCCAACAATAGAGGTAGGTAATAATAATTTCTTCATAATAGTATAATATTAATGCGTTGTAATCAATTAAAGGGTAAAATTAGCAGACCATTGGTCCAGGAGACTTTTGTAAGGCTTAATGAAATGCTCTTCTGCATATTTACCCTGTTCAATAGCCAGTTGGCTGCGCTCTTCGCGGTCATAAACCACGCGAGTTAGCGAATAATCTTCGTGTTTAAGACTAGGTTGATAGATTTTCCCAGCCACTGAATTTGCATTGTAAATTTCAGGGCGATAAATCTTCTGAAAAGTTTCCATCGTACTGATTGAGCTGATTAATCCAAGATCAGTATAATCAGCAAGCAGATCGCCAGAATGATAAAAAGCCATGGGTGCCACACTATTCGGAGGCATGAAAAAACGAACTTTTAAGCCCATTTTAGAGAAATATTCATCCGTGAGAGAATACTGATCCTGCAGATACTCAAAACCCAGAACCGGGTGCTGATACTCAGTGCGAGTGTAAGTTTTGTTGCTCGATACACTTAAACAAATGATCGGTGACATCTTAAAGTGCTCTTTATAAGTAGCTGAACTGACAAAGCACTTATAAAGTTTTCCGTGCAAATCACCAAAATTTTCAGGAACGCAAAAATCAGATTTATTTTTGTTGTGCTCGATCAATAAAATACTGAAATCATAATCACGAACATAGGAAGAAAAATTATTCCCAGCAATACCTTCAATACGCTGACCCGTTTTACGGTCAAAAATATTTGTTTTTAAAACTTCAATCAATGGCAGATTGTTACTACCATTCTTATCATCAATACTCATCGTTACTGTGATGATTTCAAGTTCTACATGGTAACGATCAGCTTTGGGATTATCCAGATGAGCCAATGCATTGAATCGATTGTTAATCATATTTAATGCATTGCGTAAGTTTTGTTGGCGATTACCTCCTCTAGCCAAGTTTGCAAAATTGGTTGTCAGACGCGTTTCACTTGAGGGATGATAGTTTTCATCTAAACAGGTGCTCTTTAGTGTGAATGCAAAATCATTCTTGATTGTATTCTGGGTATTTTCAATATTCTGCTTTTCATTTATTCCTCTATCTTCTCGTATATTCGTTTTCATATGGTGATACTATTTAGATTTTTTACCTTGCAAATTTGAAAATAAAAGATTAAATATTTTTATTTATACTAAAAATCAGATAATAATTCTTTTTACACCTATTTATAAAGATTTTTAATCTTTTAACAAATATAAAATGGAAGAAAAACAGATAATTATTCTGTAGTGAACTGAGATAATTGATTTGAGTCTCCCTAGAGCACTCCAAAAACTCGAAAAAGAAAACAATATAATTTATCTTTGGCAAAATTTAAGATAGACATAGTAATGAATTTGATAGAAAATTTAAAATGGCGCTATGCCACAAAAGCTTACAATAATATTAAAGTAACAGAAGAAAAGGTCGATCAGATCTTGGAAGCCATAAATCTTTCAGCATCTTCTTGTGGTCTGCAGTCTTACCGTGTTTTTGTTGTAAGCAATCCAGAAATCCAAAAGAAACTAGGCGCTAATTCGTATAATGGACAGATTAGCTCTTGCTCTCATTTGTTAGTTTTCGCTGCATTTACTGACATGGCTTCGAGTTACATTGACGATTACATAGCAATGACAGAAAAACAAAGAGGCCTTGATGCTGGTGCCTTATCAGGATTTAAAAATGGACTTCATTCCTATTTCAGCGCTATAAACGCAGAACAAAAAGACATTTGGGCTTCCAAACAAGCTTATATTGCACTAGGAACTGCACTTATTGCTGCGGCAGAATTGAAGGTAGACGCCACCCCTATCGAAGGATTTAATGCCGACACTATTGATGAGGTTTTGGGTTTGAAAGAAAAAGGGTTGCATTCTACAGTTATCCTCGCTTTAGGATATCGCGATTCGGAGAAAGACTATATGGCAGCTGCGAAAAAAGTTCGTTTGCCTATAGATGAAATGATAACTAAAGTTTATTAGTACAAAAAGCTCAAGCTTAAAATAATTATGTTGCAAGTTTACTTGAAGACAAGCCAATTTCTTTAAATGGTTTGTAAATTATTCAGTAACCGTCACTAAAAAAGCTCATTTCAAAAAGAAATGAGCTTTTTTATGCCGTAGAATAAAGTATCTAATTTTAATTAATATCCAATGATTGAATATATTCTGCTTCAAACTTAAAATTATAAGTCAAAACTAAAGGACTTCCCGGAAAAGTCCCAGATACTTCCGCTTTTAAACTTCCTTTTTCCGCATCTCCTTCAAAGCTAATAGGATTCATTACCGCATTGTATTCTTTTGAAGATTTTTCGATCCATTTTTGTATTGCTTTTTTTCCCGTATAATTTTTCCCTTCATCAAATACTATAGCATTTTCTGAAAAACAATCAGCAAAATGAGCACTATTAAAATTATTCTGTGCATTTACTAAGTCTTGTACTACTACTGGTAAGTTCATAATTTTCTATTTTAGTATTAATAAATAAGTATTGCTTTATAATTTAAATTGTCGGGATGGTTCCGCCGTCTATTACATATTCAGTTCCCGTGAGGTAGCCCGCTCTTGGTGAAACGAGAAAACCTACCAATTCAGCCACTTCTTCGGGCTTTGCAGCTCTTCCGTATGGAATTCCTCCTAAAGCATTCATGACACTTTTTTCTGCCTCTTCGAGAGATACATTACTACTTTCAGAAATGCGTTCCATCATTCTTACTGATGCTTCAGTCATAATCCATCCAGGAGAAACAGTCAGAACACGTACGCCTTTTGACGAAACCTCTTTAGATAAACCCTTACTATAATTGATCAGCCCTGCTTTTGCGGCGGCATATGGAAGAGTAGAATCATATAAAGGCAATTTTCCTTGAATCGATGCGATATGGATAATAACGCCGTTTTTGTTTTCTAGCATTTGAGGCAAAAATGCACGATCCAATCGAACTGGAGCTAATAAATTTGCCTGAAGTGTTTCTTCCCAGTCTTTATTAGTCAATGCAGCAAATCCGCCTCCAGGAGTTTCAGATGCTCCAAGGTTATTTACGAGAATATCAAGTCTGCCAAATTTCTCCACTACTTCGGCAGCAACTTTAGCTGCGGCTTCGGGCTTACTCAAATCTGCTGAGATAAAATGCAAAGCGGCATCGGGTATTTCCGGTTGGTTTCTTGCACTGATGATCACTACAGCACCTGCCTCTTTTAAACGTTGGGCTATTGCTCTGCCCGCTCCTTTTGTTCCTCCTGTTACCAGAGCAATTTTGCCCGATAACTCATTCTGATAACTTATTTTTTGTTCCATATTAATTTCTTTTGTACAAATTTCAGAACTACGGAACTTTCTCACAAGTACGGAATTACGATTCACATAGGGATAAATTTCTCCCCTATTGTGAAAATCAATACATACTAGTATTTTTACAATATGTATGAGAGAAAAACAATGCCCAACTTAAATTGCGGACTTGACCTAATAGGTGAAGTATTATACGGCAAATGGAAAATACGCCTCCTTTGGTTTATTAATGAAGGACATAAAAGACCAAGCGAGTTACAGCGCAAAATTCCTGATGCTTCGCGCAGAGTCTTGAATATTCAGCTTAATGAACTGGAAGAGCATCAACTTGTGGTTAAAAAAATATATCCTGTGGTGCCTCCAAAAGTAGAATACACCTTAACAGAATTTGGCGAGAGTTTAATTCCTGTTATCGGAGCTTTAGGCCAATGGGGAGACAAAAATCAAGAAAGATTAAAGGCATTGATCGTTAAAAAATTTAACGACTTTCCGAATCTTTAAATTCATTATTTTCTCAAACTCAAATATATTCTTCTTGCATATTATTAGAATTTAACAAATGATAATTCAGCAATTTTTTAAAAAAATCATATAAAAAACATGAATCCGTAGATTGTAATTTTAGTATAAGCTAATTGAGATAATTAGACATATCGATATTATTTACTAAAAAAATTATGCAACATGATATCTGAAAATTTCTATAGAGAAAATCAGGAGCCGTGGAGTGATTTTACCTCCGAAGAAGAGCTGTTACTGAGTTATGAAGATTATCTGGCGGAAAGCTCCTCTTATTCGCTTAAAGCCGAAAATCACTATGATGTTGAACTCGATGATCTTAATGCGGAATATGATGAAAATGATTGGGAAGAAGAAGAAGAATAAAATAATGATTAATCATACTTGCTCCAAAATTTTGGGCTAGTAGTGAAATACAACATTGCGGATTGTTAAAATCTCTGCACTTCTGAAAGCATCATTCTTTCAGAGCATTTTTAAATTATTAGAAATTACTTTCTCAGATCTAGAGATTTGAAACTTAAAATGAACTAAACTTTCTAAATGTGATGCGAAAAATTTTACATATTCTGATTCTGCTGTTTTCGTGTGTATGTTTTCCACAGAAATACGATGCAAAAGTCGCATTTGCCATAGAAACTTATGCTTACATTCGAGGACAGAATGCCGCGCTTCAGAAAGTGGCGCGAGAGTTTCCGCATCTTAAACCCAAAATATCTGAAACGCAAAAAGACTTAAAAAATGTTTTTGGACGAACTGAAAAAAATCTTAACCAATTTTTTAAAGAAGAACTCAGCCGTTCGCAGATCGATTCGATACAGATACGTATTGATTCACTTCTTAACCAACAGCTTTCAAATCCTATAGAAAAAGAACAGTATGCGCACGATTTTCTTTTAAATGTAAAAAATAGATCTCATCACAGCAATCATGCGCTGCTTCCAAAGGGAATTCTTTCGTTTAAATATCACGATGCTCCTCATCAAGAAATTACCGATGGACATATTGACGTTTTTTCTTCAGAAAATCATCCAAAAGCAGAGAATACTTCTATAAAGATTCCTGTTCCAAAAAGTTGGCTTGCTCAAGAAGCTGAGATGCCAGAAACTATTCAGCAGTTTACTAGTTGTCATGGAAATGGAATGGAAAAAATGCTTATTGTAGTATATGATTTGCCCAAAGAACTACATGGAATTGGACTAAATGAAAAATCTGTTGCCACTTTTCTGTCACCGCAAACTAAATTGATTCGCACAGAAAACATAACTATTGATGACACTCCAGGTTTGATGATAGAAGTTGAGGAATTGATAAATTATCAAAACGAAAATATGAAAATAAGAATGCTGCAATTCATGTTTTTAGATCAACAGAAATTGTACTGCTTGCAAGGCAGTATCGGACCTACGGATACTGACGAAGATCTTGGCATCCAGATAAAAAAATATGAACCGCTTTTTCGCCTTATTGCTTCTAGAGCAGAACTGGACGATTAATAATTTTGCATTTTTAATTAGTCTTTGTTCTTCTTGCTCTTTTTGTATGCTTTCATTCTTTCGTCTGCTCCATCGTCAATACCACGCCCTTCTGGCATTGGCTTATATATGGAACCTTCTGTATTTGGAGTTGAAGGTCCTGTCTCGATCATGTATTTCTCAACCATATTGCCTCCGAGCCGTTCCGAGAAACGAGGAAATACATTAGCGCTAAATGATGAAACCTGAGCCTTCCAACCTACTGGCACTATTTTCTTTGGCCTAAGGGATTTTCTTAGAACAGCATTAACAACTTTTTCAGGCTCATCCATCATCGCCATTTTCGGTTCTACGCCTGTATAATTCGCAGCGTGCTTCCATATAGGAGTATCAACCGCCCACGGTTCGATTGTAACTACTTTTATTTTGTCGTAGCCATTAAGTCGCAATTCCTGTGAGAAAGCCAGATCTAAACTTCTTATGCCAGCTTTGGTTGCAGAATAACCACTCTGATAAGCAAGCGGAATCTCCCCCATAACTGATGCTACATTTATAAGCACACCTTCTTTTTGTTGTATAAATTGCTCAACCGCTATTCTGCTGGCATAGAAAAAACCTTTTAAATTAACATCTATCACTCGCATTTGATCCTCAATCGGAACTTCCCAAAACCGACCAATTGCCGTAATTCCAGCCATATTAATCCAAACATCAATTGTAGAATACTCTTTTAAGGCTACTTCTTTTACTCTTTGCACATCTTCCAGTTTGCTAATATCCATTGTAACAACAACTGCATGACCGCCAGATTTACGTATGGTATCGGCAACTTCTTCTAAGAGGTCGGTTCGTCGGGCTGCAAGAACAACATTGGCTTTATATTTTCCGAGCTGTTCTGCTATACCGCGTCCCATTCCGCTTGAAGCGCCAATAATAACATAGGTTTTAGCAGAAATTTTTTTCTGCCCCGAAGTACCCACTTTCCATGTTGTACAACTTGTCAACAGTACAGAAAACAAAACCAAAGTACAAAACGATTGTAGTATCTTAAAAATAGTATAGATTTTCATAAGCGCACGATGTTTAATTTTAAACTCTTCTTGGTTCAGTTCTTATTATGAAAATATTACTTGTTTTTCATTTTTATGTTATATGATTCAATTCATTAGTTTGCAAGATTTCAATTCTTAACATCGTATGGAGAATCTTTAAAACACCTTCCAATAAGGCATATTATATAAAACTGCATTAACAATAATATAAATTACTGATATTCAAGTTTATTAATTTTAAATTCATTAAGAATCAAACCTTTAAATGAATTAATTATGAGTGACAAAAAGAAAATATCCAGACGCACTGCTATAACAGGCATGGGAGCAATTTGTCTCACCACTGCCTTTACCCCTGTTTTAGGTGCCGATTTTAAAATCGATGAAAACGATTGTTCTACAATTCCTGAAGATCCGCAGACAAAATACCCTCGTCCGCCTTTTAAAGAACAAAAACAGCCTTGGCCAGGATTGGTTAGCAAAATGGATCCGAGACCCGACCATGGTGAAAAAAGCTATAAAGGCTCAGGCAGACTTAAAGGCCGTAAAGCACTTATAACTGGAGGCGATTCTGGTATGGGTAGAGCGGCTGCCATTGCTTATGCAAGAGAAGGTGCAGATGTAGCCATAAATTATTATCCTACCGAAGAAGAAGATGCTAAAGAAGTCATCCAGCTTATTAAAGCCGAAGGAAGAAAAGCGGTGGCTATTCCTGGAGATTTGCGAGATGAAAAATTCTGCATTTCATTGGTAGAACAAGCTGTAAAAGCACTTGGAGGTTTAGACATTTTAGTAAACAATGCCGCAAGACAGCAGACACACGATTCTATTCTGGATATTACCTCCGAAGATTTTGATGCTACAATGAAAACCAATATTTATGCTCCGTTTTGGACTATAAAAGCGGCACTTCCGCATCTTAAACCAGGTTCTTCTATAATTGGCACAAGTTCAGTTCAAGCATACACTCCTACTGAAGATTTATATGATTATGCACAGACCAAAGCGGCAACGACCAATTATATAAAATCACTTGCGAAACAATTGGCTCCAAAAGGAATCAGAGTTAATGGAGTTGCGCCTGGTCCGGTATGGACACCGCTTCAAGTTAGTGGCGGTGCCACGATGGAAAAACTGAAACAATTTGGAGGACAAACACCTTTGGGCAGACCTGGACAGCCAGTCGAACTGGCCTCTATTTATGTACAGCTGGCTGCTGAAGACGCAAGTTACGCGACTGGACAAATCTATGGTTCTAGCGGCGGTGAAGGAAATCCTTAATCACTTAAAACAATAAAGTCATGCCTTGGTACAATGGAGATTATCCGCCCTCTTACAAAAACCAGCCGAAAGCACTTAGAGAAAAAGCGGTTGAAATAGCCAATGCGCTGCTTTTGGATGGCGCCGAAGAGGGAATTGCAATTGCAACGGGACTTAAACAAGCCCGCGAGCTTTTGAAAAATCATAAAGAGAAAACAACTAAAAAAAATTAGTCATGAAAAATAATCAAAATGAATTAGAAAAGGACGGTAACGAAAATACCAATCAAAATGCAAACAGTGCCTATAGCGGCTCTGGAAGCATGCAACCTGGAGGCAGTACGGGCGAAGCTGGACGCCTCAATGATTATCCTGAAGAAGAAGCTGATGACAAAACAGCTAAAGACGATACCAGTAAAAATACGGAAGGAAAAAGTATAGAAGAAGCAACAGATCCTTCTAAACTTAGTAAACTTTAAAATATTGTAAATCAATTCTATTAACCCACTAAATTAAATAATTATGTCAAGACAAGATTATGATAACTACGATCAGGAAGATTTTAGTTATCACGCCGCAGATCACTCGGCAAGCGACTCAATAAATTCTGAAACTATGGAGAAAAAAGATCCAGCTATCAATCAGCATGAGGATAGTTCGCAAAGACACAAGTATTCAGAAGATCATTTTGAAAGTGACGACAATACTGTAAATCATCATTCAGAAGAAAATACAAATGACACTTCAGATCCTTTTTTTCAAAAAAATGCTCCAATAGCACAGGATCTTGATGAAGAATTAAAAAATGAAAAGGATGATGATTTTGACAATGATGCCAACAGAAGGACTTTAGATGAAGAAAAAGCAGACGAAGATGATGATGACGATTATTAAATCATTTCTTGTTTTTGAATTTTTAGTACTAAAGTTCCAAAAATAAAACCTGAAAGGAAGTTCTCTTCTTTTCAGGTTTTATTTTATAATTTGATTCAAATAATTAATCTGCAACGTATTTATTATTCCAATACAGCATTAATAAAAATGAAACGATAATGCAGGATGCCGTTCCTTCAAAAAACAAAGAAAGACAATAAGAAGTTACAGAAGGTTCTCCTCCAAACATGAAGGCTTCAGATAAAGATTTTACATATTGGTCGCCGCCTTTAGCATAACTGTAAATCATTAGCGCTACAATACTTACTACAACAGCTGTAAAGGAAGTTACCATTGCTGATATAAAGTTTGGAACGAACTCATTTTTTCCTTCGGCAAGATTCATTTGAAGGGTTCTGTTGACACCATAAAAGATGAAAAGAACATTTAAAAGTCTTAAATAAAATAGATTGGAAAGATTTAAAAGTTCCATTAGAACAAAGAACACTGCAATTCCTGCAAAAATCAAAAAGCCGTTTATTATTTCTTTGGGTAATTTCATAATTGTATTTTTAGTTAAACAAATAATCTTTTGTATTACAAACAATTACAAAATAACTAAACATAAAATAAGTACAATTTTACGATTGTGTTTATTCCTTATAAAATGCCCATTTTTAAAGCAAAAAACTCTCAACACAAAGTCAAGAGTTTTTTTTAATGTGGTTTGGAATATTATTTAATAGAGTCAGTTTTAATATTCTGATTCCCTTTTTGAGTAGATCCTGCTGTTCCAGAACCCGTTGATCCCTCACCTGTTGCGCCTGTAGTACCATTTTTGCCATTTTCATCTGAATTTAAAGTAGCAGACGAATCTAAAGCTGGACCAATTGTATCTACAGACATATTCATTGTATCTGTTTCAGTACCATTTGGATCTACAGTATTATTTTCATTCTTCTTGCATGAATACACAATTGCTGTTAGCATAAGCAGCATTGCTAATGTTTTCCAAATCTTTTTCATAATTTAAAATATTTCGGTTTATAATATTTCAAAAATAAAATACTGATTTACAGCATTCTTACATAATTTATTGAAGTATTTACAGAAATCAGAGAATGCAACTTTTTTTCACTCATGTAAAATCTGTAAATCAAATAGTTAATCCTGTAAAAAATAATTATGAGACTGTCGGAAATTTGTTAATGAGCTAAAAATCAGCAAAAATTGATATCTAAAATCTAACAAATTATACTATTTTAAATCAACAGCTATGAACACAACCGTATCAACGAAACAAAATCAGGCATCAAAGCCTTTTTTGAAAAACAATGTATCAACTTTAGAAAGGGTTTTAATGGTAACAAGCGGTGCTTACTTGCTTTACAACGCTTTATCTAAAGAAAATAAAAGCATCACTCAAGCAGGTGCCGGAGGTGCAATGCTTTTAAGAGGAATTTCAGGGTATTGCCCTGTATATGATGCCGCAGATCATTTGATGAATGATAAATCTTCAAACGTAAATATTAGAGTTACAAGTGTTATTGATAAACCTGTTGGCGAAGTTTATGATTTTTGGAGAAATCTGGAAAACTTACCAAAGTTTATGAATCATTTGGATTCTGTACGTACAATAAGCTCTACAATATCGGAGTGGACAGCAAAAGGTCCAGCTGGAATTGGAAAAGTATCTTGGAACGCCGAAATTGTCAGAGACGAGAAAAATCAGCTTTTAAGCTGGAATTCTATCGAAGAGTCTTCTATTAAAAATGCTGGAAAGGTAGTTTTCAAATCGAAAGGAAGAGCTACAGAAATTGATGTTACTATCTCTTATCACGCTCCGCTGGGAATTGCCGGTGAAAGTGCTGCCAAACTTTTAAATCCTTATTTTGAAAAAATGGTTAAGGATGATATTTCTAACTTAAAAGTATATCTGGAAACAGGACAAGCATAAAATGTATACTCTCATTTTTTTGTATTTTTTTTTAGATAAGACGTCTTCATTTTATGGAGGCGTTTTTATTTAAGCAAATTATGAAACTGATCTTCAATGCAAAACCTATAAAAACGGAAGAAAATCTTATAAAAAACACAACGTTATTTTTTTTGAAATTTGATATAAATAATAAAAACTATGAAGGCATTTTTTAAAAATAATGGTCTGGGTATTTGTTTTTTGACTTTGTTTATCGCGTCTTTAGCAGGACAAGTTTTATTAGGTTTTCGGGAACATAATAAAGAACTTATTTATGAAGGAGCAGCCGTAATATCCTTGGCTTCTTATTTTACATCTGGACATTTTTTTCAATCGACTTTTGAAAACTGGGAAAGCGAGTTTTTACAAATGGCCTTGTTTGTTGTTTTTACGATTTTCCTAAAACAAAAAGGTTCCTCCGAATCTAAAAAAATAGATGAACCAGAAGAAGTCGACCGCGAACCAGATCCAACCAAAAAGGATGCTCCTTGGCCTGTTAAAAAAGGGGGGGTTATACTCAAAATATACAAACACTCTCTTACTATTGCTTTATTAGCACTTTTTATCATATCTTTTATTATCCATTTTTATGGAAGTCTTAAAGACGAAAACGAACAGCTTTTAAGAAAAGGAGAACCATTGGAAACAGTATCTACTTACATCGGAAATTCAAGATTTTGGTTTGAATCCTTTCAAAATTGGCAAAGCGAATTTCTTTCTGTTTTCGCCATCATTATGTTGTCAATTTACCTTCGCCAGATTGGCTCTTCACAATCCAAACCCGTAGACGCACCACATATGGAAACTGGAGAGTAATTTTTTACTGGTCAGTGGTCAGGTTTTTAGTGATCAGTTATCTTCTAAATAACTTGATTACTTATAATCTCACCATGATTACCACAAAAAACTGAACGCTAAAACTCTGAATACTCAACACTACAAATTGAACACTAAAAATCTGAACACTGAACACTATGAACACAATTTCACCATGGACTGCAACAGTGCAAACTGATATAGACAACAGTAAACCGCTGATTACAAAACAGAAATCAGGATATACTTTTGAATTTTACAGCATCAGAGATTCTTTTTGGGTTGTTGCTTTGGGAACAAAAAAAGAACGAATTGCTTTTCGCATGGCGTATGCTTTAAACAGTTTTTTTGAAATTAATTCTATTACCGATTCAGAAAAAGAAATCAATATTAAGCTTCAGACAGAATTAGGAAAATATGAAATCACGTTCGATTTTCCAGAATCAGAATCGCATCTGTTTCATTATAAAACTTCGTTTGAAGCTTATCTCCCGCTTACAATTCCGTTTTGGCCGCGTGACATACTTCTTCTTACACAAAATGGAAATATAGAAAACACAGTTGGAAAAATCCATGTTAAACAAGTCGGCACGAGATCTGGATTGCTGTTTGCAAGTATTACAAAACCGAAAAAGTGTACGCTGTTTTACTTTCAAAACCTTACCGCACTTTCAGACTATTGCGAAGCAACGAAGACAACGGTAAATGAATCCGTAAACGGAGATTGGCCAGAAATAGGATTTCAGCTCCCACAAGCACTTGAAGAACCGCTTCCAGCTGGAAAAAAATTTATTATTTCTGATGCTTATGTTTTACTTGGAGATGAGACAAAAGAGGATCCTTCCAAATTGTGTATGGATTATTTAGAAAGTGTGGCGCAGATTTATAAGCTCATTCCACGTCCCGAAACAGAATATCATGACTGGCTCGAAATCACGCAGAAAACCTTATCGCATTTGGAATACAATAAAGGCTGCTGGACGCAAACCAATGGTATTCCGTATCTCAATGCCTATTTATGCGATTACGAAACACCAGCCGAGAGTATGGTGCAATTGGCTGTTTTAACACCGCTTAAGGAATACGAAAAATGGAAGTCTGAAACCTACCGTTTATCTGAAGATTTACGTAGCGGACTTTCTACTTTTTATGATGAAAAAATAAAAAGCATTACCCGTTGGCTTCCTGCGCTCCATAACAAACTAGATCAATCTGAAGAGCAGAAGAAAGACACGACAATGGATTCTTGGTACCTGCATCATCCGCTAATTAATTTGGCTAGACTTGCTATTTCTGGAGATAAAAATGCCGAAAAACTAGTTTTGGATTCTATTGATTTTGTTATAAAAGCGGCACACCATTTTGAGTATCAATGGCCTGTTTTCTATAACGTAGAAACTTTTGAAGTTATAAAAGAAGAAACTCAGCCGGGAAAAGGAGGCGAAAAAGATGTTCCAGGCGCTTATGCTCATTTAATGCTTTTAGTCTATCATTTGACAAAAGAAAAACGCTATTTAAATGAGGCAGAAAAGTCAGCGAAACAGCTTAGCCAGTGCGGATTTGATATTTTCTATCAGGCTAATAATACGGCTTTCTCTGCCAATGCTTTATTAGAATTATATAAAATCACGAATAAAGGAATTTACCTCGAAACGAGTTATATGTGTCTTGCTGGACTCTTCAAAAATGTGCAGCTTTGGGAATGTAATTACGGTTTCGGAAAATTCTATAATAATTTCTTTTCTATTTTTCCTTTAAATGATGCGCCATATACGGCAGCTTACGAAGAAATGGAAGTTTATACCGCGTTAAGAAAATACATCATTCAGGCGAAAGACGTAGATATTCTGCCTGGTCTTAGAATTCTGCTTCCTGAATTTGTAAAATATGCTGTAAACAGAATTCCGTATTATTATCCTTCTATGCTGCCCAAAGAAATGCTTTCAGAAGAGGTCAAAACAGGAGAAATCCAGCCTGATTTATATGCTCCTCTTGAAGACTTATATGTGGGTTGGGAACAAAGCGGACAAGTTGGTCAGGAAGTTTATGGCGCTGGTGCTGCTTTTGCGGTTGTGCCGAGACAATATTTTAAAGTAGATGATAATCTAATGGTTTTTACAGATTATCCGGTCAGCAGTTTTACGAAGAGAAAAAATGCTGTTTTTCTAAAAATAGACGGCAATGAAGAAATGCAATGCAGTTTAAAAATTATTTTAAAACAAAATATCAAAACACTGCAGGTATTTCAGAATGACGTACAGCTTTTATATCTCAGTAAAAATGCTAAAATGCAGGAATACAAAATTAAGGGAAAAGCTAAAATTAGAATAAACTGGTAATTATGCAGATAGAAAAATAAAGGCAAAGTTCTTTTTCATGATCAGAACTTTGCCTTTATGATTATTTCCAAGGATCTAAAACTACTTTTACGCAGTTGTCTTCTTTCTTTTTGAAAATGTCATAAGCATGTGCAATTTCGGATAACGGAAGTCGGTGCGTAATAATATCGTCCAATTTTACTTTTCCCTGAACAACATATTCCAAAAGTTTATCAATATGTTTGTGCGCTGGAGCCTGACCTCCTTTCAAAACAATACCTTTATCAAAAAATTGCCCTAACGGAAAATTATCATAATTCACAGGATATACACCTAGTACAGATACGATTCCATTTCTTCTTACTGCACTCATACAAGCTTCAAGGACTTTAATCGACCCTTTTTCAAAATTGATGGTAGCTTTAATGCGATCTCCTAAATTTCGGTCTGGCTCAAAACCTACTGCATCTATACAAACATCAGCACCGCGCCCGTTGGTCATGGCTCTAATTTGTTCAATCACATCTTTTGGGCCGTCTCCCCAAAGTAAAGTAACAGAATCTGTAGTGGCTTTTGCTTTGTCTAATCTGTATTGCAGTGTATCTACAATAATAACCAATCCTGCACCGCGAAGCCACGCACTTTTGGCAGCCATAATTCCTACCGGACCAGCTCCAAATATAGCCACTGTTTCTCCGCCTTTTACCTCTCCCCAATCGACTCCTGTATAACCTGTTGGAAAAATATCGGTCAAGAATAGCACCTGTTCGTCTGATAAATCTTCAGGCACCATTCTCGGACCATAATTGGCATACGGAACTCGCACATATTGCGCTTGTCCTCCATCATAACCGCCATACAAATCGGTGTATCCAAAAAGGGCGCCACCTTTTTGAGTAGCAATGCCGCCTTCTGGCCCATAATGTTCTGGATTACTGTGTTCGCAATTTCCTGGAGAATCATGCTCACAGAAAAAACAGTTTCCGCAGGCAATCGGAAAAGGCACTACAACCCTATCGCCTCGTTTTAAGTGTGTAACTGTTGATCCTGTTTCTTCTACGATTCCCATAAACTCATGGCCTAAAACCATGGGGCGTGGCTGCGGAAATCCTCCTGAATAAATATGAAGATCAGAACCGCAAATGGCCGTAGAAGTTACTTTTAAAATTATATCGTCTTTTTCTTTTAATATAGGATCATCGACTGTATCATATTTGATCGAGCCTGGTCCGTGTATCACTGCTGCTTTCATAAATAACTATTTTAAATTACAATCACTAAATAACTATATATTAAAAAGTTATACTTATAATACTTTAATCAATAATTACATAAATCAAACGCTGATCGCAGACCTTAATCCATTAAATCCTGTAAGTTCTCTCTAAAAAAGTATAATACTTATAAATCCCTATTTTATGAATTTTGTCATAAATCGTATAATCAATTATGGAAACAAAATTTAAGAAAGGACAAAATGTCAAACAGGAGTTTGGCGGTCCAATAATGACGGTAATTGGTTTTGAGCCAGAACTTATCGAAAATATTATTACCCAATGGGAAGATGAAGAAGGAACTATTATTACAGGAAAGTTTATGGATTCTGTTTTAGTAAAAGCTTGAAACTTATATTATCAACTCAGAAACTAATAAAAAGCCTTTAAGGAAATCGAATGAATTGAATGGAAAAGTTAAAAATAATAGTATCTTTAAACTTATGAATTACAAATTTTAGAGGCATTTTTTATCCCTATATTTGTAATGCATACTTTTTTCAATGCTAATGTATGATCTTGCAAAATAAATTTCAAACCGAAGATATTTCTCAAAATTTAATAATAACGGCTATAGCTGTTTCTACAGGAGATTTAGATGTTTTAAAAAAAATAACAGCACAAATACCTGAAGATTCGGATATGGCTTTTGTCATTATTCCGCAGCTATCCTCCTATCCGTCAGCTGAACTAGTTGAAGCAATAAGTCAAAATGCAAAAATTCCAGTTTCAGAAATTATAAGCGGAATCCATTTTCAGCCAAATACTATTTCTATCGTACCAGAGAATAATTATCTGTCTGCGGAAGATGGAATTTTGAAAATGCAGCATATAACTCGTATTGATAAAATTACGACGCCCATCGATATTTCCTTTGAAGCTTTAGCCAAAATATACAAGGAGTTTTCAATTGGTATTTTGCTTTCGGGAACATCGTCTGACGGCACGCACGGATTAAAGAAAATAAAAGAATTTGGCGGCACCGCCATAGTGCAAAATCCAGAAACCGCTGTTCATAAAACAACGGTTCAAAATGCTATTGAAGCCGATGCGGTCGACTTTGCTCTCACTCCAGAAAATATCATACCGCATTTAACGAGCATTCGTAAAAGTTATCTTTATAGCGATGAGATGGATATTCCTAAAAAAGAAGATGGGGTTCTAAAGCAGATTTTAAATCTTATTTTGCAAAAAACAGGAAATGATTTCCTTCATTATAAAAAACCAACTATTTTAAGGCGCATTAACCGTAGAATGGTGGCTTTAAAAAAAGAAAACATTAGTGATTATTACGACATCCTCCGCAACGATAAAAATGAACAGGAACTGTTAGCCAACGATTTAATAATTCCTGTGACTTACTTTTTTAGAGACGAAGATTCTTTCGATTCGCTTTCTAAAACAATTCTGCCTCAATTAATAGAAAACTGTACCGATAATACATTACGTATATGGACAGCAGCGTGTTCAACGGGAGAAGAAGCCTATTCGCTTGCTATAATTATCTGTGAATATTTCTCTCAGCATAACATCAAAGATATAAAAGTCCAGATTTTTGCTTCAGACATATCAGAGAAATCCATTGCCAAGGCGAGATCTGCCGTTTATTCTGCGCAAGATGTTCGCGATATTTCTGAAACCCGATTAGAAAATTATTTTACCAAACGCGAAGGACATTATCATATCAATAAAGTAATTCGCGATATGTGCGTTTTTGCGAGGCATAATTTTATAAAAGATCCGCCTTTTGCTAAAATCGATTTGGTTTCCTGCCGAAATGTGATGATTTATCTGGATTCATTTTTACAGGAAAAAGTGTTGGGTTCTTTTCATTATTCTTTAAAAGAAAAAGGATTTCTTTTTCTTGGCAAGTCAGAGTCGGCAAATACGGCTTCTCATTTGTTTGAAACGATTGTCAAACAGGATAAAATTTACGCTAAAAAATTTACTCCTGCCCGTTATGTTCCGCAGCCGTTTAAACCGATTTATAATACTATAAACCGCCAGACAGCAGTTCAAAGCGGTGAGGAAATCGATTTTAGAAAAATAGCCGACGATATTCTATTTTCAAAATATACACCAGCCAGTGTTATTATTAATGAACATTTAGAAATTGTTCATTTTCATGGCGATACTTCTCCATTTTTATTGCCTGCACCAGGAAGGCCTAATTTTAATGTTTTAAAAATGGCTCGCGAAGGAATTGGTTTTGAGCTTCGCAATGCGATTTCTGAAATTAAAAAAAATAGAGAAAATATACTTCACGAAAACCTTACGGTAAAAGACCAGAATTATCAGGCTTCTTTTGAGATCCTTACACTTTCTAGTGACCAAGATCATCTTATGATTCTGTTTCATAAATGTCCGCTTCCTGAAACGGATTTGGATGCGAAACCGAACAAAAAAAATGCAGATCAGCTTCGAATTGCTGAACTCGAAAAGGAATTATCGCAATTGCGTGATGATATAAAAAAGGTTACCGAAGAACAGCAGATTGCTTTTGAAGAACTTCAGACAACCAATGAAGAGCTTTTAAGCAGTTCAGAAGAACTTCAGGCGCTTAATGAAGAACTGCAGACTTCAACTGAAGAACTTCAGTCCAATAATCAGGAATTGATGTGCACCAATGACGAACTTTTGGATCGTCAAGAACAGCTGCTTTCTATGCGCGATTATGCAGAATCTATCGTTCAGACTATTCGAGAGCCTTTAATTATTATTGATAAAGATTACACTGTAAAAAGTGCCAATCCAGCTTTTTACAAATATTTTGGCACAACTGATAAAGAGACGGAAGGATTTTCTTTTTTTGAAATTGGAAACTCTCAGTGGGATATTCCTGATTTTAAGAATCTAATCTTACAAATGGCAGTTCAAAAACAGGCGATTGAAGATTATAAATTACAGATTTCCTGTCATGAAACAGATAAGAAAACCTTAATGGTCAATGCCCGTTTGCTCCAAAATGCGAAACAGGACGGAATGGTTCTTTTAGCATTTGAAGATATTACAGATTTACTAGAATCAAATGAATTGTTGAACAATAGAAATACAGAATTGCAGGTTTACAACGAGCAGTTAGAAAACTTTACCTCTGCGGCAAGCCATGATCTGCAGGAGCCTCTCAATAAAATTTACATGCTTTGCGAAAGGATTTTTGATAAAGAAAAAAGTTTATCAGAAAATGGAAAACACAATCTGCAGCGTGCGATGTATTCGGTAAAAAATATGAGTCAGTTAATTACCGATCTTATCAATTATTCGAGAATAAGTTTTAACGAAAAAAAATCAAAAAAAACCGATTTTACCCTTCTACTCAAAAAAACGCTCAATGATATCAAAGATTCTATTGAAGAAAAAGAAGCTGTAATTGAACTTGCTATTGAAGAAAACAGTATACATGCCATTAATTTTCAAATACAGCAATTGCTAACGAATTTGATTTTAAATTCAATAAAATACTCTAAAGAAGATGTTGCGCCTCAAATTAAGATTGAATCTGTAAAAGCAACGTCGGAAGAGATAACAAAACTAGCAGGAAATCCAGAAATCGAATACGTCAAAATTACTGTTAGCGATAATGGCATCGGAATCGGCAAAGATTTTGAAAATCGCATTTTTGAGCCGTTCTACAGGCTCCACAGTAAAGATGAATATTCAGGAAGCGGTCTAGGACTTACTTTGGTCAAAAAAATTGTTTCCAATCATAATGGTTTTATTCAAGTTGATAGCACCGTAGATGTGGGCACTGCTGTAAGTATTTTTCTTCCTTCTTAGTACTAGCTTTAGAGTCCCTAGTCTTCAGTCCTTAGTTCCCAGTCCTTGTTTTTTTTTAGCATTAGCGTTAGCCTAAACTAAGGACTAGAGACTAGGGACTATTGACTAACAGCAAAATGGGAATTATGAAAATCTTTATCATAAATATACAAGAAGCTCTCCAAAAGTAAGATTATATTTACTTGAAAAGATATCAAATCAATCTTATAAAACGATCTAATATAGAATGCTGTAATCAACCTCATAAATAAGTCCGGAGTGTGCATTTACAGTATCTATGACAGCAATTGAAAAAAATCAATAAAGTCTACTTTTAATCAAATAGACTTTATTGACGAAAAAATCCATTACGGTCTTGTTCTAATAGAATCTTGACTTTGTGGAGTCTTGTTTACATTTCCAGACTTGACCGTTTTTCCTTTTTTATCAGTACGCTGTCTGTTGATTGTATCTCCCTTTTTAGTAGTGGAGCTTTTTTGTGTTTTTGTAGGATGTTTACTTTTCGTGTGAGTAGTATCCGTACTTTGTTTTTTCTGTGCAGGAGTTTCCTGAGCTGATGCAAATCCGAAAAATAGGATCATACAAAGGCATGCAATTACATTTTTCATAGTTCGATTATTTAATTAATAATTTGATTTTCAAAACAATAACTTTTGTTTGTTGCAAATTTTAAAGTTTTAGAAGTCTGTTTTTTACACCAAACAACATTTTAAATTATAAGATTGCCATAAACCTTGTAAACAAATGAAAACTAATGAAGTAACATCAGAAAAAATTACTCAACATAATTTTCCCGTTGTAGCCGTTGGAGCAGCAGCAAAAGAAATTGATTTATTAAAAAATGTGCTTTCGCATTTCCCAGCAAATTCGGGAATGGCTTATATTATTTTTGAAGATTTGTCTTCGCCCCAATCAGAAAATCTTGCAGCGACACTTTCCGCAGATTCAAAAATGCCGGTTGTTGAAATTATTCATGATATTAATATTCAGCCCAACACTATTTATCTTATTCCTGAAAATAATCTCCTTGTTGTAGAAAACGGGATATTACAACTAAAATATACCAACCGAAGCAACAAAACCAACAATTGTTTCGATATCTTTTTTGAAGCAATAGGCGAAACTTATCAGAAATACAGTGTAGGTTTAATGCTCGCTTGGACTCCTTTTGACGGATCTACAGGTCTTAAAAAACTAAAAGAAGCTGGCGGCACTACGGTAGCCGTTGTTTCTAAAGGCGGATTTGTGCAAAATGAAACCACAACGGCCTATATCGATCATTTTGTTTCTGCTCATGAGGTTACAAGCCAATTACGAGACATTCATAAAAGTAAAATACTGACGCACTCTTATGAAGAAAACGAAGCTATACCAGACGAACAGGAGTTGTTTGAACAAATTGTTTCTATACTGCTGCAAAAAACAGGAACCGATTTTCAGCATTATAAACATACTACTTTGCGCCGAAGAATTGCAAAAAGAATGGTGGCAACTAAACAGGAAACTATAGAGCGGTATTTGAATGTATTGAAAAATAATGAAGCTGAGCAAGATTTGCTTTTTAATGATTTATTAATTCCTGTAACGTACTTTTTTCGCGATCAGGAAGCTTTTGACAATTTATGCAAAAATACATTTCCATCACTAATAGATAATATCACGAGTGGAACAATACGTATCTGGTGCGCCGGATGTTCTACAGGAGAAGAAGCTTATTCTATTGCGATCTGCATTCACGATTATTTGGAGTCTGTAAACAAAACAGCTGTAAAAGTTCAGATTATTGCTTCTGATTTATCTAAAAAATGCATTTCAAAAGCTCGTGCAGGAGTTTATAGTTTACAGGACGTAAAAAATATAAGCGATGCCAGACTCGAAAAATATTTTAATAAAAAAGACAATAGTTTTCATGTAAACAAAGTTATTCGCGATATGTGCATTTTTGCCGTTCATGATGTGACCAAAGATGCTCCTTTTGCAAAAATTGACTTTATTTCCTGCAGAAATGTATTAATATACTTTGATGCAGATTTGCAAAATGATGTCTTGGCGTCGTTTCATTATGCACTTAGAGATAACGGAATTTTATTTCTGGGAAAATCTGAATGGGCGCATCACGTTCCACATTTGTTTACAGCAATTGACAAAACAGATAAAATATACTCCCGTAAAAAAGTACCGCAGCTTCAGCCTAAAGAAAAATTTCATTCAGAATATCCTGTGAATATTAGCATTAAACAGCCTATTCAGACAGATTCAAATGAAAAAGATTATAAAAAAATCGCTTCAGATATACTTTTAGAGCAGTTTTCTCCTGCGACAGTAGTCATTAATGAAGATTTGGAAATTGTTTATTTTCATGGTGACACCAGCCCATTTTTACAGCCTGCTTCGGGAAAACCAAGTTTTAATATTATAAACATGGTGCGTGACGAACTCAAATTTGAACTGCGCAATTATATTTTGAAAGCCCGAAATGAGAAAAAGAATTTTTCTGGTGAATTTACAGCTATAAAAAATCAATCTTTTATGACCTCTTTTGAGGTAATTTATCTTCCTAATCATCCAGAATTGCTGCTCATTATATTCTGCAGAAAAATCAATAATCTAGATAAAACCGAACGGACGCAAGGCGTAGATCCAGATTATACCAAACAGATTGAAAAGGAATTAACACAGCTTAGAGGTGATTTTAAAAAAGTAACTGAAGAACAGCAGATTTATTTTGAGGAACTCCAGACTGCTAATGAAGAATTATTGAGCAGTACAGAAGAATTGCAAATCATCAATTATCAGCTTGAAAATTCGACTGTCGAACTTCGATCCAACAATGCAGAACTGTCCTGCATTAATGATGAATTAAAAGAACATAGAGAAGAACTGGCTTCTATGCGCAATTTTTACGAATCGATTGTTAAAACCATTAGAGAACCTTTGATTATTATTGATAAAAATTATGTCGTAAAAAGTGCCAATCCCGCTTTCTACGAGTATTTTAAAACTACAGAAGAACATACGGAAGGTTTTTCGATTTTAGAAATAGGAAAGTCACATTGGAATATTCCTGCTTTTAAGGAATCCATATTAAAAAAAACCACACAAAATGAAATTGTAAAAAGTTTAAAATTGCAGTTTGATTTTGATATAATAGGGAAAAAAACAATTTTAATCAATGCCTCACCTATCGTAAATTCCGCTCCAGCGGGAATGATTTTAATTGCGCTGGAGGACATTACCGAATTAGAGCAGAGCAATGAATCTTTAAAAACTAAAAACGCTGAACTGCAAGCGTACAATAAACAATTAGAGTCTTTTACTTCTGCGGCAAGCGAAAGTCTGCTGGAACCTATCCGTAAAATTTATATGTTTGGAAAAAAGGTTTTAGACAGCGAAAAAACAGTATCTGAAACTGGAAAATACAATTTGAACCGTCTCTTAAGTTCGGCCAATAATATGAATCAGCTTATTGTAGATGTTATCGAATATTCGAAAATAAATTTTAACCGAAAAGACAAAGACTTTAAAAGAACCGATTTAAATGTGGTACTGAAGAAAACCGTTAATGATCTTAAAACTGTCATAAACGAAAAGAAACCAGTTATAAATCTAGAGCCCTTGCCTACTCTTCACGTTATTCCTTTACAAATGCAACAGCTTTTTTCGCATTTAATCATCAATTCTATTAAATATGCAAAAGAAGATGCTGTTTCAGAAATTACAGTTGGAGCAGAAAATGTGGCTCCAGAAGAGATAGTAGATTTTGGAGCTAATCCAGAAGTAAATTATGTAAAGCTATTTGTAAGCGATAATGGCATTGGTTTTAATAAAGATTTTGAAGCGCTTATTTTTAATCCGTTTTATAAACTGCAAAGCAATGACGCACAATACGGAAGTGGACTCGGATTGACTTTGGTTCAAAAGATTGTCTATAATCATAAAGGATATATAAAAGTCTGGAGCGAACCCAATAAAGGAACAACAGTTTCTATTTATTTGCCTTTGTAAAAGCATTTTAAAAGATAATAATAAATCTGTTGGATAAAATTCAAGCCGTTTGAAATTTACCCAAAAGAATCCGAAGGATTCAAATATTTATAGAATTTGTGCTACATCGCGAATATGCCCCCTTCGGGGTCACATTGTACAGGCAAGCTTTTTTGCTATAAATATTTGAATCCTTCGGATCCAAACTTCTAAAAACTTTTTGATTTTTTATATCTATCATTTTCAGCACGCTAATTTATACAGAGTGCATTTCAGCATAATTCTAAAATCTTCACTTTTGAAGATTTTTTGTTTTGTGGCAATTGTAGAATAATGGTTTAAAATTCTATAAAAACGGCTCAATCTTAAAATTTAAATTTGAAATACCTGATAATTTACAGCCTGCAACTACCTACAAACCTGAAAGATAAGACTGTATTTTATTGTAAAGTTTTTAACTAATTCTAGAAACAACATGAAAAATTTTCAAGACGAAAAACAACGAGATTTATCCATCAATACCTCCGATGGAACAAACAAATTTTTAACCACAGATCAAGGTGTTCGAATTAACGATGATAATAATTCTCTTAAAGCTGGAGACCGCGGACCTTCTTTATTAGAAGATTTTATTTTAAGAGAAAAAATTACACATTTTGATCACGAAAGAATTCCAGAACGTATTGTTCACGCCCGCGGATCTGGAGCGCACGGATTTTTTGAAGTAACAAATCCGATTCCAGAATTGACAAAAGCAGGATTTTTACAAGAAAAAGGACAAATAACACCTGTTTTTGCTCGATTTTCTACCGTTGCAGGATCACGAGGCTCTACAGATCTTGCTAGAGATGCTCGCGGATTTGCCGTAAAATTTTATACTCAGGAAGGAATCTATGATTTGGTAGCCAATAATATTCCGGTATTTTTTATTCAAGATGCGGCTAAATTTCCAGATTTAATTCATGCCGTAAAACCAGAACCTCATAACGAAATTCCTCAAGCTGCATCGGCACACGACACTTTTTGGGACTTTATTTCTTTAATGCCAGAATCCATGCATATGATTATGTGGGTCATGTCTGATCGTGCGATACCGAGAAGTTACAGAATGATGGAAGGTTTTGGTGTGCATACTTTTAGACTAGTAAATGCGCAGGAAGAGTCGGTTTTTGTAAAATTTCATTGGAAACCAAAATTAGGAACACATGCCGTTGCTTGGGACGAAGCGCAGAAAATTTCAGGGAAAAACCCAGATTTTCACAGACAAGATTTATGGGAAGCCATTGAAATGGGAAATTTCCCAGAATGGGAATTAGGCGTTCAGATTATTCCAACAGAAGACGAACATAAATATAATTTTGATCTTTTGGATCCAACCAAAATTGTTCCCGAAGAATTAGTTCCGGTAACTATAGTAGGAAGAATGGTTTTGAACAAAAACCCTGAAAATTTCTTTGCAGAAACAGAACAGATCGCTTTCCATCCGGGACACGTTGTACCAGGAATCGATTTTACCAATGATCCGCTTTTACAGGGACGATTATTCTCTTATACCGATACTCAATTATCAAGATTAGGAAGTCCGAATTTTCATGAAATTCCGATTAACAGAAGCGTTGCGCCAGTTCATAACAATCAGCGTGACGGGCACATGCGACAGGAAATTAATAAAGGGCGCGTAAGTTATCACCCCAATTCATTAGGCGGTGGATGTCCGTATCAGGCAAAAATTGCAGAAGGCGGTTTTGCTAGCTTCAACGAACGTGTAGATGCACATAAAGTACGAGCAAGAAGCGAAAGTTTTACGGATCATTTCGGACAGGCAAAACTGTTTTTCAACAGCCAGACACCAGAAGAAAAAAGCCATATCGTAAAAGCATTGCGTTTTGAACTTGGAAAAGTAGAAACTACTGCCATTAGAGTACGAATGCTCGGGCTATTATCTCAAGTCGATACAGAACTTGCCGAAAAAGTAGCTGTTGGACTTGGCGCTACTGTGCCACCAATTTTAGAAACTCCAATTAACAAAGGTGTTTCTCCAGAAACAGAAGAAGCAGGAACTCAGGAACCGCAGCCTAATACTTCTGAAGTAGAATCTTCGCAGGCGTTAAGCATGGTTAATAATCCAACCAACTCGCCTACTATCGAATCTAGAAAAGTAGCCATTTTAGTTTCTGACGGCGTTTCTGAAGCGTCTGTTATGAATATCAAAAATGCACTCAAAAAAGCAGGTGCCAAAGGCTGTGTTATTGCACCGCACTTAGGTTCTGTTTTAACCGATTCTGATGGAGCGCTTGCTGCAGAGTTTAGTTTCCTTACTGCATCATCGGTATTATTTGATGCTGTTTATGTACCGCATGGTTTAGGCTTAAATGTACTAGCAGAAAACGACGATGTGATGGAATACTTAAACGACGCATATAAACACTGCAAAGTAATCGGTGCCGATGGAGAAGCTTCTGAAATTATCAGTGGAGCACCATTTGCTTCAAAAATCACCAATGAAGATGAAGGTATAATCCTTACCAGCGAAATCGCTACTGAAGCCTTTGCTCAGGATTTTATAAACGCAATGGCCAAACACCGTTTTTGGCAGCGTGAACCAAACTTATATATCTAATATCAAAAAAAACAAAAATGAAAAATTCAGAAAAACAAGGTCAGAAAAATGCGGCTCAACCAAAAGCGAGCCAAACAAAAGATATAAAAAATAATACTGCAAAAAATATTGTAGAACCAGCAGCAGATGCGGCTACAGAATTGAAAGATTTATTTATTGACAGTTTAAAAGATATTTATTGGGCAGAAAATGCCTTGGTAGGTGCTTTGCCTAAAATGGCGGCTAATGCATCTGCTGCGGGACTTGCGGGTGCTGTTTTAGAACATCTTGCTATCACTCAAAACCAAGTTTCAAGATTGGAGCAGGTTTTTGATTTATTAGGCGAAAAAGCCGAAGGAAAAAAATGCGAAGCTATGGCTGGTCTGCTAAAAGAAGGAGACAGCATTTTAGAAGAGACGGCTCCAGGCCCTGTTAGAGATGCCGGAATTATAGCAGCTTCACAAAAAATCGAGCATTATGAAATTGCTTCTTATGGAACATTGGTTGCTTTTGCAAAAGCAATTGGTGAAAATGATGCCGCAAAATTATTGACTCAGACACTTGCAGAAGAGAAAGAAGCAGATTGCATCTTAAATGATGTCGCGCTCAATCTAGTGAATTTTGCTGCAGTTGCTGAATAAGAATTTACTGTTACTACTTCTTACTTTGAAAACACCTGTGATTTTTTGCAGGTGTTTTTTTTAATGAAAATCTCGAAACTGATAATTATACAACTTGAAGTTAATCTATATGTAAAATAATGATTTATAGACGCTTTACATTTGGCTTATTAACAAATTTAAAGAATTATATTATGGCAACTTCAAACAAGAAAAGTGCTGATAGTGTTAAAGCATCAGACAAAAAAATGGATAAAAAAGAAAGCGGTTCTAAAGCTGCTTCAGGTTCTAAAAAAGAATCAGGGTCATCTAAAAAATAACATTTAAAAAATTGTATTATGAGTTTAGAAGAAAAAGAAAATTATACTCTGAGAGAGGAGAATTTTCAAAATAAAGAAAACTATCAAGATCCAGATATTGACACACCACCAGATCACTCGATATCTGACAATGCAGAACCTGATTATGGAAACGATTTGGACACAAACGAATTGGGAAGTCAAGAATTTGGTAATGAAAAACTTGGCAATGAGGAAAGTTACACAGACGAATTTGATGATGAGGATTTAGAAAGTGACGAACTGGATGATGAATTTGACAATGAAGACATCAGTAATGAAGATTTAGACAACGAAGATCTTGGAGATTTAAATGACGAAGATGGCACAAATCCTAATCGAAATTTATAAAAACTAAAACCCATCTAGTTTTTAGATGGGTTTGTTTTTTAGAAGTTTAAATTTTGCTTTTCGTTCTTTATCTTCTTTCGATTGGTCATTTTTTGCAGTCCAAAATTGAATGATAGTATACAATACTTGTTTGAATTTTTCTTCACTGTATGGACTTATGAAATAACTCTTTGCAGGAACAGAATACGTATCTATAATAAAGCAGTTTGGAAACAAAACTGAAAAAAACAAACAAGGACAATCTAGTTTTTGGCTGGTCATAGTATGATTTTCCAAATTCTTATGCTTGTTTTTTTCTTCAAATTGAAGAATATTGGCAAAAATCAGAAAAGGTTTGACTTTATTTGATAGTAATTCCTCGTATGATTCTTGAAGTGTATCAAAATATAATATTTTATTGCCTATCGTTAATTCCAAAAAAATCTGGGCAAATAAACGGCGATCTTCTATATTTTCTTCTATAATTATGATTGGCCCTCTTTTATCCATGATATTTCATTTTTGGGATTACACTTGAGAATCTTACAAAGATCAATAGAATTGAAGGGGCGATTTGTATAATTATCATCTCAATGTTACATAATTCCCATGTTTGATTGTTTTAATAAGCATTTAAAGCACAAATTAGCTTCTAAATTCAGCAAGAAAACAACGATAATCACCTTAATAAGTGGGAATTATATAAAATGCAGAATACAATTCTGTAAGATATACGCAAGCTTGAATTTATCTTTGTAAAAACAAATCAATCATAAAAATTTACATGAAAAAGTTTAAGATTCTATTTATCATTATTGTAGTTCTTACATCAGTTTTAAATTATGGCTGTGAACATCTTTGCGAAGATGAAAGTTCAAGTGCTACCCACAAAGAAGCATTCTTACACAAAACAGATACACTTAACGTATCTAAAATTGATTAATTCTTAAAATACTCAGTTATGGAAACCACCAAATCAACTCTTAGTAAAAATAAATGCAGTCTCTCTAGTACACGCATATTGCAGGGAGAAAATAATGAAATGATCTGCTTAAAGATCTATAATGGAGATTGGGGCGATTGGGATGAAAAACCATCAAACAACATTCAGCATATTAATCTTGAATCTGATACTACTATTATAGAAGCTCAATTTTAATGAGCCATAATTCTCACAACTTTACATTAAAAGGTATTGCATTAGAATTTTATATATCATCGATTTCAAATTAAACTCTCACAATATATACAACTGCTTCTCGATAAAAGAATTATTTTATCTGATGAAAAATAGACCGATTTCTTAATTATTTATAAAATGATTTTTAAATTGTAAACTACAGGTCACAAAGCCAAATGGCGCCAATTGTCTTCAATTGGCGCCATTTTTTTATTACACCCCCAATTGAATACAACTTCGTTTTTAATTTACATTTCTCCAAAGACAAAATTGGGCTTCCTACAATCCGTAATTGTTAATAAAAAGCAAAGGCCTTTGTTACATTGTAGTATTTTTACATACATTTGAAACGTATCAATATTTAACTATTTTATTAAACATTATCATTTTAAATAGTTAAAACTCACAAAACTAACAATCATAACCTTATTAAAAAATTATGAATTTCACAAAACCACGTCAATCTACTTCTGCAAAACTGTATAAAAAGGTAGTATTTCAATTTCTCTTGTAGCATCTACAATCTTCTTACTAAATAAACCACTCACAAAACAAATGCATTTTAATTCTATTTCTCAAAAAATAGAATAGAACTATTATGCCTTTTTTCAAAAAACCACAAACCAATTAATGAGACAAACAATTCTATTATTATGTTGCTTTCTTTTTTTATCAAATAATTTACAAGCACAAATATCCGGTACAGTTAAAGGATATGTAACAGATACCATAAACAAGTCTAATTTAGCGAAAGCATCAGTCTCTTTGTTAAGAGCACAAGATTCTATTTTAGTAAAATTTACACGAGCTAAAGAAAATGGCTCTTTTGAGTTGAATAATATTAAAGCCGGTAAATTTATTCTACTGGTTTCTTATCCCAAATATGCCGATTTTGTAGATCAATTTTCTGTTGATTCTACAAACTTAATCAAAGATTATGGCAAAATTAATTTGGCCGATAAGGGAAGATTACTAACCGAAGTAATTATAAAAGGCAATAGAGCCGCCATGAAAATCAAAGGAGATACATTAGAATTTGATCCAAAAGCATTTAAAATAGAACCCAATGCAAAAGTGGAAGATCTGATTAAACAATTCCCTGGAATACAAATTGATAAGGATGGAAAAATTACCGCTCAAGGCGAAACTGTAACCAAAGTTTTGGTTGATGGTGAAGAATTTTTTGGCGATGATCCCACTTTAGTTACAAAAAATCTACGTGCAGACATGGTTGATAAAGTACAATTGTACGACAAAAAAAGTGATCAAGCGGCTTTTACAGGAATTGATGATGGCCAGAAAACCAAAACGCTAAATGTTAAACTTAAAGAAGACAAAAAAAATGGCCACTTCGGGAAAGTAGAACTCGGAGGAGGAACTGATAATTATTACAAAGGCCAAGCCATGTTTAATAAGTTTTGGGATAAGAAAAAATTAGCTGCTTATGGCATTTTAGGCAACACTGGACAAGTAGGATTAGGATGGGGAGATAAAGATAAATATGGCCAAACCAGTTATCAGGTAACTGATGACGGCGGTATTTATTTTACGAACAGCGGAAATGATGAATTTGAAAGTTGGGATGGACAATTTAATGGTGAAGGGATTCCAGTAGTGCAAACTGGCGGAATACATTTTGACAATAAATGGAACGAAGATAAAGAATCGATCAATGCAAATTATAAAATTGGCGATATCAAACTTTCAGGAAATAGAAATGATATTAACCAGCAAAATTTAAGTTCTAGCAGCATTTATAATACTTCTGACAAGAGTTTTGAGAAAAACATGACTAAAAACAAACTTGATCTGGCTTATGAAATTAAAATTGATACTACTTTGACTTTAAAATTAAATGTTGATGGGTTATTTAAAAAAAGCAATTCAAGTGAAGCAGAGATGCGAAAAGGTACTGACGAACAAGGTAACCAATTGAATAATTTGAAACAGACAACTACAAACGATGCTGATGATAAAACATTTAATATAAATACTTTATTTACCAAAAGGCTTAAGAAAAAAGGTCGAACATTATCTCTTAATTTAAGCCAATCGAGCACCGATAGCAAAAGTGATGGTTATTTAAATTCTAGGGCTGAATTTTTTACAGCATCCGTAATTAGTCCAGATAGCACCAAAGTAGTCGATCAAAAGAAAGTCAACAATATTAGCAATACGGCTTTTAAATCAAATTTAATCTATACCGAGCCCCTATCCAAAAGTTTATCTGTAATTCTTAATTATGGATTCAACATTAGTAACGGAAAAGCGAATCGTAAATCTTTTAATCAGTCTCCAAATGGCGATTATAATGTTTTGGATTCTATTTTTAGTAATAATTATGAATTAGACCAAACGATAAACCAAATTGGAGCGATTTTTAATTACAAAAAAAATAAAACTGTTTTTTCTTTTGGTTCTAAATTTAGTGGTGTAAACTTTAAGCAATATGATGTTTATACGGATAGTTCTTTTACGCAAAAATTTATCAACTACATGCCTCAGATGAGCTATCAATATAATTTTAAACAAAGAGAAGTATTGCGTTTGTCATATAACGGAAACACGGAGCAGCCGACACTAGATCAAATACAGCCAATACGAAATAATCAAAACCCATTACATACGATTGTGGGTAATCCAAATTTAGATCCTTCTTTTAAAAATACTTTTAGAGGAAATTATTATTCGTATAAAGTACTAAGCAATCAATATTTTTCGGTTAATGGATCATATAACATTACGCTAAATCCAATCATAAGCAATGTGGTTACAAATGATAGAGGACAAAGTATTTCTCAATTTGTAAACCTAAAAAACAAAGCTGCAACAAGTTATTTTCTGAATGGTAATTTTGGCCAAACAATCAAAGCCATAGACATGACAGCAGGAATTGGTTTCAGCGCTAACAAAAATGTAAACTATAATTACATCAATACGCAACTGAATCAAACTAAAAATTCAACGTATTCCCTTAATTTAAACTTATCAAAGAATAAAGAAAAAAAATATAATTTTAATACTAGTTTCGGACCTACTTACAACGTGGCTGATGCAAGCATCAACGAAAATAGCGATAGTAATGGCTGGGGTTTTAATGGGAATTTCTGGGCCAGTATACAATTACCTTTCAAACTAGAAATTAGCACAGATGGCAATTATCAATATAATGGAAAAACGCAAGTGATTCAGGAAAGTTTTGAACGTTTTCTTTGGAATGCATCGATCACCAAAAAATTCTTAAAATCAGATAATTTAAGAGTTTCTATAACGGGAAGAGATCTTTTAAACCAAAATGTAGGATTTAATCGTTCTGCATTTAATGGAAATATCAATCAAAGCACTTATACCACTATTCAAAGATACTTTATGTTCTCTGTAAGCTGGGATTTCAGCAAAATGGGCGGAGGAGAAATTAAACAAAACTAAAACCATGAAAACAATATTAAATCGCATCTTAATTATAATAACTGTATTGGCAAGCTGCAATACTTTTGCACAAAATGACCACTTTGTAGAAAATGGCGTAATCGAATTTGAGAAAAAATCGAATATGTATGCTTTGATTACAAAAAAAATAAAAGGAGAAACGGACAGTTACTATAAACTAGCTTTTGAAGGTTATAAAAAAAACAATCCACAATTTAAAACTGTAAAAAGCACACTTAGCTTTTCCAAAAACAAAAGTTTGTATAAATGGAATGAAAGCACTGAACCGACAAGCAACAACAGTTGGATTGCAGATGACGCAATGGCAAATTTGAAAAATGTTATCGCCACAGATCTGGATACGAAAACCAGTATTACACAAAAAAATGTCTATGACGATTTATACTTAGTTAAAGACAGTTTGCGCAAAATTGATTGGAAAATTACCGATGAGACCAGAGAAATTGCGGGTTATGAATGCCGTAGAGCAAATGCTATAGTTCTCGATTCTGTTTATGTTGTTGCCTATTACACGATTCAAATTCCGTTTTCTGGTGGCCCCGAATCTTTTACAGGATTGCCCGGAACAATTTTAGGATTGGCCATGCCGCATGAAAACATGACATGGTTTGCTACAAAGGTTACCGAAATTCCAGTTTCTGACAAAGATTTAGCACCACCAATCAAAGGTAAACCTACTGACAATAAAGGACTAAACAAAATACTTCTAGATGCTTTGAAAGACTGGGGAAAATGGGCAAAAAAAACATTACAAGCTTATTCTTTATAAAGAATCACTAAAAGAGACAATTATAGTTGTCTCTTTTTTTATGCACAAAATGCAGATTTACTAAATTTTTACGGAACACTTTTAACTCGCTTTTCTAGGTAAGAATAAAAGTTTGCAACAGCACTCAAGCTAATTTTACAGGATGAAAAACACATGCAAAAAAGCCCATTATCTGTGAATAATCTACAAATGATTATAATAACCTAAGATTAAAAAAAGGTTTCGCAATTAATATTAGTTAAACTAATAATTCTTTAGTAATTATGCAGTATATAAGAAATTGAAATAGAATATTTTATATCCATTTAATCATAAATAATACTACTAAACAGCAATAATCTATCTCAAATCTTCCAGTTTAAGACTATCAACAAAACCGAAAATTATAGTATCAAATTGGCGACTGTTTTTTTTTCAATTTAGATATTATTTTTTCTTTTTAAAATGAATTACATGGAGATCAAAATACCAATGCTTAAAACACTGAATGAAATCTGCGATTGGTTTGGACTGCCTACTTCTGAGCTGATAAGCGAAGATTTTATGCTTCAGGAAATAGACCATCTGGATAAAAATAAATTAATTAAAGCTAGTAATACGTACAGAGCAAATTTCTTTACGATATTTATAATTAATGACGGAAGTGCTGTACATCTTTTTAATAACGAAGAGATACGACTAGAATCGTCCAGTATATTTGTAACGGGTCCTGGGCATTATCGCAATTATAAATTCGATCATATTTCAGAAGCTTACTTTATTTGCTTTACAGAAAAGTTTCTTGCCAATTACTGCATTTCTGACATCTACAAAGAATTTCCATTTTTACTTTCAGAATCCTTTATTTATACTACGATTGATCTGGAAAATTATCTTATAATAAAAAGTAATACAGATCAGATTAAGCACGAAATTAAAGGCAATTCAGAGGAGAAAATGATCTTAATTGGCAATATGGTAGAGTTTCTGCTCATTAAGATTAAGGAGCTTTTTCAAAATCAATTAAACCCTGTTATTGAAAAAAATAACAATTCAAACGTTGTGAATACGTTTTATAAAGATCTGGAAAATTACTTTAACGAAATATTAAATGGCGAAAAGCCCAAACAACTAAAAGCGAGCGATTTTGCCGAGTTGCAATTTTTAAACGAAGATTATTTTTCCCGAATTATAAAAGCTAAAACAGGCAGAACGCCAACCGCATGGATTAATAGCAGGCTATTGCGTGAGGCCAAAATGTTATTAACCGAAACAACTATGCCAATTGCAGAGATCGCATATATTTTTCAATTTACAAATAGTCGTTATTTTAACCGTTACTTTAAAAAACAGACTGCAATGACTCCTAAAAATTACAGAAAAAGTTTAGGGCATGATCCAAATCTTTGAATTTTATAAATTATTGCCAAAATTAACGGATTATAGGAAATGCACTTTGATATACCTTTGGTCATTGAAACCACTCAATCCATTAGCTAACAAATTTGCATAACCAAAATTCATAAACTATGATACCGCAACTAACCACAATTAGCACCTATAAAGACCAAATTGACTTTCTAAATCTTTCTTATCACGACTATATAGACAACGATGAGTTTTCAATTGTTAAAGTGCACGAATGGAATCTGACATTTCCCTTTCACTCCCCTACTTTTAGGTCTGATTATTATAGTTTCACCATTGTCACTAAAGCAAATGGCAGTTTTACGGTAGGTGATGATAAGTTTGAACTGCATCCTAATCATGTCGTTGTAGCTTGTCCAGATTCTTTCTTTAAAATTGATTGGACTGATATGGAAAAAGTGTACAATATAGCCTTCAAAAAATCTTTCATTCTAAAACACTTTCCGGGCGGAATTGACAATATATTAGAGTTTAATACCAAGAATGGTTTTTGTTGCTGCCTTACCGAAGATACAATGGAATACTTTGAAAAAACATGTCTTGAGATGCACAAAATAGCCGTTTCCGATTTATGTTATAAGGAAGAAATCATGGCAAACATGGCGCTTAACCTATTGTTTTTGGTCCAATTGCAGCAAGAAACTGAAACAAATACTAAAAACAGTTCTGAAAAAAACAATAAGATTGTAATTGATTTTCGTCAAAATATAGAAAACAATTTTAATGACTTAATTGAAGGCTACTGCACCTCAGTAATGCGCATAAAAGAGCACGCCCAATTACTAAATTTAGACGAGAATTATTTATCTAAAACTATAAGTAATTCAACTAAAAAAACTGTAAATGAATGGATTAACAAAAAACTTATAGATGAGATTAAATATCTCCTTAAACACTCCGAAAAGTCGATGAAAGACATTGCTTTTCTGTTTGGTTTTAATGATCTTAATTATTTTTACAGCTTTTTTAAAACACAAACCCAATTTGCCCCAGGGGCTTATAGAAAACAGCACCAAAACTCATAATCTCTTAAGTATTAAAAAATGAGTAAAGCAAAAAAGAAGGAAGTATATGAACTTTATGACAATGTAAAAGTCATGGGGACTGATTACTCTGAGGGACATATTGGTGATGAAGATTTTTCATTGATCATTTCAAAAATATTACATCCAAAAGAAAGGCTTCCGTGGACTTATTCGTTGTTTCGGTCGACTCTTTTTACAATCGGAATTGTTATTGATTCTTACGGCTCCATGCGATACGAGGATATAACAGTAGAAATTAGACCCAATATGCTGTTCATGAACAAACCCGGAGATCTGCAGGAATTAAGATGGGAAGAAGTAACGGAAACTTATGGTTTGTTATTTTCTGAAGATTTTATTCTAAAATATGCCGGAATTTCTATTTATAAAATGTTTCCTTTCCTGTTATTTGAAAGACATTTGCCATTGCATACCTCAGCAGAATTTCAGCAAGAACTCAGAGCAATTATTCTGCTGATTCATCAGGAATTAAAAAAAGATACGCCGCTTAAAAAGAAATTATGTGCAAACCTGCTTACCCGAATTTTACTTAAAATAAAGCAAGAATTCTGGGTTGGCTACAGCGTGCATAATGTACAATCTAAAAGTCCGGATATTTTGAACGATTTTGCTCAAAATCTGGAGTATCATTATGATCAGTTATTAAAGGGAAAAGTGAAACAGGTTCTGCATATAAAAGATTATGCCGAGATGCAGCAGCTTCACGAAAATTATCTGTCAACTATTTTAAAAGAAAAAACGGGAAAAACTGCTGGTCAGCTCATTGCCGAAAAAACGCTTGGTACTGCAAAGATATTAATTCAGGATTCTCAATATACTATGAAGGAAATTGCCTTTATGTTAGGATTTAGCTATACTTCTTATTTTAGCATTTTCTTTAAAAAGCATACCGGGATAACGCCACTAGATTATCGTAAACAGAGTTTGCGGGATTAAGAAAGTCAAAACATCAAAATTTTTACTATTCTTTTTCAGACAGTTTTTGTTGTAATTCTTTTATTATTTCTTCCAGTTTAGCAATATATTCTTTTTGAGGCTGAAAAGCCATTTCGATTTCTTCTCTGGTAAAACGTGGCGTTATGTGTTGCGGACAATTCCAATCGTAAGCCTGAATTTCAAACAGCATCATTCTTTCTGGTTTGAACTTATAATCAGAAGGTTTCAATTGATTGTATAACTCTTCATTGTCTTTCAAATCTACCACTTTAGCTCGAGCGTAGAGTTTCAATCTGGCTTTTTGAGAATAAGACATCATGAATAAAGCAACTTTATCATTATTAGAAATATTACCCACAGAAATGTATTGTCTGTTTCCTGAAAAATCTACAATGCCGATTGTTTTATCATCTATAACTTTAATAAAACCGACTGGCCCACCTCGATGCTGTATATACGGATATTCATTTTCTCCAAAACTGGCCATATAAAAACTATCTCTATTGGAAATAAAATCAATTTCATTTTCTGTCAGTCCATCTACGCTTGACATTTTTTCCATATTTTCATAAGCATTTCTGCTTCCGCTTTTTTCCTGAAGCTTTTTTATGGCATCGGTAAATGCTAGTTTTTGGTAATTCATAACTGATAATTTATATCGTTTCAAAAATTATTCTACTCTAATTTAAAATAAATTCGTCAATAGCAAGATTATTTATTACTAATTAAATTTTCGGCTGATATAATGATCCATCGAATATTTACCCGCACCAGTAAAACCTATTAGTAAGAAACAAAGACTGTAAACCAGCGGAACATCTTTTACCAAAATGGGATCATTAAAATGCAATACAAAATAACCTGTAAGCGTAACAGCTAAAATTGGCAAAGTGGCTAAACGTGTCATTAAACCTAAGATTATAAACAAAGGCATAACAAGATTTGCAGTTGTCGCAAACGCCTGATTGAAAGCTTCAGAAAGGCCTAAAGGATTTGGTACAACTTCTGCCATTGCGGTACCAACTCCAACTTTCTTTAAACCGTGAGCATAAATAAGCTCCGCAGAAATTGCAATTCTAAAAAAAAGCAAAGCCACATTGTTTAATTGGGTTCCTAAATTTGAACGCAATAGAGAAAAAAATAGATCTACCATGATTTTCATTTTATAATTTTATTGGCCTTTGTTCTAAATATCTTCTCTTGAGAAAAGTATTCAAATTCAAAAGGCCAATAAATTAAATTAATAATTACAATTGTATATTAGTGTTTAAGCATTGCTCTGCTGTATTGCACACCAATTCCATATGCCCCGCCATATTTCTGAACCAAGTCTGTCACAGCGGTATAAGTTTCTGCTCTTCCCCAGTCACGCTGCAATTCTAATAAATACTGCATAGAGGTAATCGGTCTTGCTCCTGCCTGAACCATACGAGTTACGGCTTGATTATGCGCTTCATCAGTAACATCACCACTTGCATCTGTAATTACGTAAACTGTGTAACCGTCATTTATAGCAGATAATGCAGGCCCTACAATACAAACCGAAGTCCATAAACCGCCCATTACGATCGTTTTATTTCCTTTGCCCACTACTTCTTTGTAAGCATTGGCATCTTCCCAGAAATTCATCGTGGTTCTGTCAAAATACTTTGTGCTCGATTTCGGATAAAATTCTAAAACTTCAGGAAAAACGGGTCCGCTGAAAGATGCTTCAGCTACGGTTGTAATTACCGTTGGCACTTTAAAAATCTTTGATGCGCCTGCAACCATTGCTGTATTTGTTCTTAATTGATCTACCGGAATATTACCCACCGCAAATGCCATTTGGCCTTCATGATCTACTAAAACCAGTGTGTGATTTTTAGGGTTTAACAATTGCGGACTTGGTTTTTGTGCAAATGCATTTAGAGACGACAATGCAATTACTGCTGCTAAAATTAAATTTTTCATAATTATTCTGATTTATTGGTTAAAATTTATTGGACCTTTTTACTTAAAAAATTTAGGATGAGTTTTGAAATTTCTGAATGGTGTTCTTCCAATGCAAAATGGCCTCCGTTTACGAAATGAACTTCTGCATTTGGGTTGTCTTTTTTATAGGCATTTGCTCCAGGAGCGATAAAAAACTGATCATTTTTGCCCCAGATTACTAATATTGGCGGTTGGTATTTCGCAAAATATTGATGCCATTTTTCATATAATGCGATGTTGGATCCATAATCTCGAAAGAGTGCCAGCTGAATAACATCATTTCCAGATCTGTCTAGATAATATTGATCTAAGCTGTAACTATCGGGAGCTATGGCTTCAGGATTTTCTGCACCGGTTAGATACTGCCATTTTGTAGCATCAATGGTCAGGAAAAAACGCGCTGCCTTTTCCGTTTCGGCATTTGGTTTTTCAATATAGGCTATCAAAGGTTTTAGAACATCACCTAATCCTTCCACATAAGCATTTGCGTTTTGAATAACAAGCGTCTGAATCAGTTCAGGTCTTCTGGTCGCTATTCTCATACCAATTGGCCCACCATAATCCTGAATATAAAAACTTGTTTTCTTTATTTTTAATTTATCAATAAAATGCTCCATCGTAACAGATAAATTATCGAATGTGTATTGATACTGCTGAGGAGTTGGCGCACTGCTTTGCCCAAAACCTGGATAATCAGGAGCAATTACATGGTAATTATCCGAGAGCTCATTGATTAGATTTCGGTACATGTGCGATGATGACGGAAACCCGTGCAATAAAACAATTGTAGGTTTATTTATTTCGCCTGCTTCACGATAAAATATACTTAAGCCATCAACAAGAACTGTTTTGTATTGGATAGGTTTATAAATAGTTGCTTTTGAAACTGGATTTTTTTCTATTGAAATATTTGCATACGATTTGAAGTGAGGCAAACAAATGATCAATAAAAACGATAGGATTATTTTTGTTTTCATTTTAATGGTTTTAGTTTTGATAAATGATTCTCAGGAAATTATTTTTGCTGATAACCTCCATAAAAATTTACCGGAGACCAATCTGGAATTGCTTTTTCAATTGCAGGATTCAGTTTTATATACTCTTTGTCACCAAAAACCACATTCCCACCGACTACAGTTAGTACCGCCGATAAATCTTTGATTTTACTTTCCTGCACAGTGAAATAATCGTCTGATAAGAGTATAAAATCGGCATACATTCCTTTTTCTAAAGTTCCTTTTACCGTTTCTTCTTTTGATACCCACGCACTGCCTTTTGTGTATAATGAAAGAGCTTCCTCTCTCGTAAGTAAATTGTCTGGAGCACTTAATTGCAATCCGCCTACCGTTTTACCAGAAACCATCCAGTATAATGCCGGCCACGGATTATAACTTGCTACTCTTGTTCCATCAGTTCCTGCGCCTACCGGAATTCCCATTTTAATCATTAATTTTAAAGGAGGTGCGTATTTCGCTTTAGCGGCTCCATATCTTTCAACAAAATATTCTCCGGCATAAGCCATTCTAGATTGAATCGCAACACCGCCGTTAAGCGCTTTAATTCTTTTTAACTGAGCTTCAGTAACGGTTTCTGCATGATCAAACAGCCATCTTTCTTTTGCTAATTTGCCATTTGTTTCTTTATTGACTTCTTCGATAACATCTAACAAATTAGCAATCGTTTCGCCATAGGTGGCATGAATTCTAAACGGCCAGCCACTGTCAACATGCAGACGAATTACTTTTTTGATATCGTTTCTCCAAGATGGTCTGTCCTCTAACATTGGCTGTGGCGCTAAAAAATTTTCAAAATCGCCTGCGCTCCAGGTTAGAAATTCACCTCCGCCCTCTAATTCATAGCCGTGATCCAAATGAATTTCTCCGTTATGGCCCACTTTGTTCGTTGCAATCCAATTTTGAAACTCTTCAAACTCTTTTCCTTTATTTTGAGGAAATAAATAATAAGACAACCGTAACGGCATTTTTCCTTGATCAGCCAATGATTTAGTTGCACTGTAATCTTTCGGAAATACATGTCCGCCGCCTCCTGCATCAATCCCGCTTGTAACACCATATTTGTTTAATTCTCTGTAAAACTGTTTGGTAGAATTTGACATTTGTTCTTCTGTCATTGGAGGCAGTGCTCCTATTCCGGCATACAAGATTGTCGGATTTGGTTCTGCTAAAAATACTCCGGTTAATTTGCCGTCTGGTCCTTTTTCATACGAACTTCCTTCTGGCGGTTTCGTATTCTCGTCAATTTTAAGCACTTTCAAACCGCTTTTATTCATCCAGGCACGACTGTATAAAAACAATACAAATGCTGGAACATCTCCCGTTGCATCATTTATTTCCTGAACTGTTGGAAATCGTTTCTCTTCAAATTGAAAAGGGCTCCAGCCACCAACTACACGCACCCACTGCCCTTTTGGAGTTCTGGCAGCTTGTTCCTTTAACATCTGTAAGGCTCTTTTCAAAGACTTCACTCCATCCCATCTTAATTCAGCATTATAAAAACGTCCTCCTCTGGTTAAATGCAAATGAGAATCATTCAATCCCGGAATAATGGTTCGTCCATTAGCATCTATAACTTTAGTTTTATCTCCTTTTAGCTTGAGCATATCTGAAGTCGTTCCAAAAGCTAAAACTTTACCACCTTCTACGGCTATTGCTTCTGCAATTGTATTGTTTTGATCCATAATGGCAATCTTACCATTGGTAACAATTAAATCGGCTGTTGTACTGTCGTTTCCTTTTTTGTCTTTTTGACAAGAAAGAAATACTAGTATGACTAGTATTAAAAAAATATGTTTCCTCATTTTGACTGTTTTAAATATTGGTTATATTGATGAATTAGAGAAATGACCTTTAGAAATTAATTCCATTTTTGGTGAAGGATATTAAAGCTGCACAAATGAATTCCTTACTTGTTGAAACAAAATTACAGCTAATGGAGAGGTTCATTTCTGTGAATAATTCACTATAAATTATAAAAAACTAAGATTTAAAAGTTTTATCGTCCTTACGCCCATTTAACTCATTTGTACTGGATTATGAAAAATTTGGTTTTGTCTCAAATTGTCTTCACAAACAGTATCAGATTCAAAAAACTGCACAAAAAAATCTGCTAGTTATAATTACAACTAACAGATTTTTTGATAAGAATATTAAAATCCTTTTATAGCATTATCAAGATTACTTGGCTTCTTGACCTAGAATCGACGCAACAACCGTTGGCTCTGAAAAGAACGGCGTATGGCTGGTTGGCAAAGAATATGTTCTCGTAATATTAGCATTCTTAGCCATACTTTTTTGTAAAGTCAAACCTATTGCATGATCAAATTCGGTAAAAATATATACCTTGTCTAACTTGCCAAAATTGGCATCCGTAAGCGTTACCGGAGTTGCAAGTGGTCCCAAAGGCTCTGGTTTAAAATTAGCAACGAGTCCATCAGCAATTTTCTTAGGCGCATCTGCAGCAAAAAAATCTAAAATACCATTCTTAGCAATTCCTACCACACCCGCTTTTTCATCTGGCTGTATGTACTGCCCAATATGAGTTTCTTTATCTGCTGCTGAAATTGAAAATAGGCTTTCTCCGTTTGCTGGTAAAAACGCGCAAAGGTAAATCAGCTTTTTGATTTGTCCTGGTATTTGCTCCGCAGTGGCGCTAATCACCATTCCTCCAAAACTATGTCCTACCAGAGTTATATTTTTTCTGGTTCCGATTGCTTTTTTTACTACGTCTACATAACCTTGTAAAGTTAAAGATGAAACAGGCGTTTGATCGGCTCCATGACCTGGCAAATTTACTGAGATTACTTCGTTACCGTCTTTTTTCAATGCTGTCTCAACATCTTTAAAATCTTTGGCCGAAGACCATGCTCCGTGCACTATAACAATTGTACTTGTACCTGCTGTACTAGCCTGAATTGGTGTTCCTAGAACAGTCATTAAAATTACTGCTGCTGTTGTAATTGATTTTCTCATTTTTAAAAATTTATAGTTTATTAATTGTTTATTTTATATTGTACTTTTCGTGTTTATAAAACCAAAGTGAGCGTTGTAGCTGTAAAAAATATGTCTTTGCCATTACTAACATCTTTAATGAAATTCCCGCTTTGAAACCATGTTCCTTCTACAGTTAAATTCAGATATTTATTAAAACTGTAATCAAAAGAAGCTCCTAATTGATTTCCGATTTTTCTTGATGTCGAATCTGAACTATTAAATAATACCGAAACATTGGGCTGATAGATAGCATCATTTATTGAAGCTCTCCAAAACATATCATAATCGATATTGAAATTTAATTTTTGTGTCAGCTGAAACTCAAGAAAAGGATGAACATCGATTAAATTTGAAGGTCCGATTAAAGCCGCTAACCCAAAATAGGCTCCTCTTGGAAAAAGTGGATTAAAAGTCTCTAAAGAATTATCATTCTGATTTTTATCTCCAGAAATATATTCTGCTTTTAACCCTATTTTTTGTTTTGTTTTATGAATGTTATAAGTAAAATAGTTATGAATTGAAAATGTCCAGGCGTTGATGTTTTTAGTGCCAAATTTTCCAAACTGATAAGCCGCTTCTATATCATAATTCCATTTAGAATAATTACCCCATATTCTTGAGCCAATAGTTTTTCTATTTTCCTGCCCTGATAAAGTATTGTAGGTACTCTCCGTTTTTTGAATATTTAAAAAATATATTTCTATGTTGTTTAAATACTTCACCTGATTTATACTGGCATACAAACCATAAAATTTTATGTTTGAGTCAATTTTGTCATTAAAGTTTCCAAATCGATTTTTCACATAAAAACTATAAAAAGCATCGACAGCTAGGTTTCTTTTTTGATAGGTTATTTTAATTGCGTCAAACGCTTGACGACTGTTTGGTCCTTCCCGAACTGAAATTAGTCGTTGCGATCCATAATACAATTCTTGTCTTCCAATCCTAAAATTTAAATTCTCAACCTTAAAATCGACAAACAGCTGATGCAGATCTAGAGGATTTTCTTCTAACGGATTAGGATCTATTCTACCAATTGAAGAACTGCTTTGCAATTGGCCAAACAATCGAAATGAATTTCCTATTTTTAAGTTAGCATAAAAAAGCGCTCTGTTAAGGATAAAACCATTATCATCTTTATAACTTTCGTCCCAATTTTCGTTTTTAAAAAGTTGGTATTGCGTTCTGTTTTCAGCTCCAAAAAAAAGAAATGTATTAGATTTTTTGGATAATGTAATTTGTTTGATTTTATAATAAAAACTTTGATTGGTGCTGTCTATCGAAACAACATCATTGTATCTTAAAAATTTAAATTCATTTACTTGTTGAGAATAAACTGTTGAATTAAAAATCATTATAATAATCAGAAAATATTTTTTGTACTGAAACATGTTGCAACTTTCTGAAATACTAGGAAAAGAAATATCTCCTATTTCCTATTCTCGAGTCTATAATGAACCATTTACAATAAAAAAATGCCAAAATACGTGATTTACAAGTTTTGTAATTCAGATGCGAGAATCCAACCTGCTCTGCATTTATTTCATCTTTTTGCTCTTTTAGATTTGTTTGTCCCAATAGAAATTGTCCTCCAGAAAAAATGGAATTTTCTATTCCCGATGAATTTTCAATTTCGCGGTCTAATAAAACAATGTATCGCCCTTCTGCTGAAATGTAAAAATCATGATCATAATTTTCAATGACTTTCCTCAGAATTGCATTATCAGCTTCAAGAGAATCAGATAGAAATCCTGTTGTTGCTTTACTTAGATAAGTATCAGTAGTTCCAAGATACTTCTCTTTTTTATGTTCTGATCGCAATCTTTTTATTTTAAATTCCATATCTAATCTTTTTTGATTTAATTTCCTTTAGTTACATTTTTCAATAACTATCTCATCTTCAATTTCTGAATCATTGCTGCATTCAAATTATCACTATAAGCCCCATAAGCGTCAACCAATAATCCTTTTACGCCGCATTGCGTATGTATTGCGTAAAGTATTGAGGAATCATCCGGATTAGAATCGCCTTCAAAGCGATAAAATGCATCCACAGTAAACTCACTTGGTTCAAATGTTTTGTTTAATGCTTTACAGCTTAATGTTGAATTACTAAGATTAAAATCATAAGTATATCCTTCCGCTTGTTTTGTATTTATAGCTTCCGTTAGGGTATCATAATTTGTCATTTTTTTTAGTTTTTTAGTTACTATTGGGATTGGTTTAATCGTATTGCCTGAGTAAATTATAATGTATTTAATTCTCAATTTCTCAAGCTTTTTAAATCTTAATTGTCAGATTTTGTTTTCGTTAGAGCAAAACTAATTCTAAGAACAAGATTAATTTCTATGGAAAAGTTATCAAGAATTATAAATATTAAAGATTTCAGTTATTTCATAAAATCATATTAAAAGCAGTAATAAAATTTTAGAATTCAATTGAAAATAGTATTTTTGTGTTATTCAGTACAAAAATAATTATGCGCGGAAGACCAACTATATTTAGTGAAGAAGAACTGCTTAGAAAAGCACAAACCGTATTTTGGGAAAAAGGATTTACTCCTACTTCACTTGAAGATTTGCTTGAAGCCATGCAGATTGGCGGCGGGAGTTTTTATAACACTTTTAAAGGCGGCAAAAAAGAACTTTTTTCTAAAGCGCTCCAACTTCGAAGAAATGATTTGAAAAATTTCAAAGAAGAACTTACTCAAAGCGAATCGCCTCTAGATGCCTTAAAGGATTTTTTTCGATCACTTGCAACAGCTGATCCGCATAGCCATTTGATGGGCTGTCTTATTGTCAACACGATTATCGAAATGACTTTTGTAGATACTAAATTTCAGGAAGAAGCCCTTGTTATACTAAGAGAAATGGAGCAACTCTATATTTGGGCAATTGACAAAGCGCAAAAAGAAGGAAAAATAAAAAACCAGACGGATCCTGAAATTTTAGGTCGATATCTTGTTACATTCTGGAGCGGACTGAATGTTCTCAGACGTATGTATCCGGATAAAAAAATACTCTCTGCTCAAATAGAAATGCAGCTTAGCATCATTAGCTAAGCTTTTTTTTAAATCATTTTTGTGTTAAACAACACAAAAATAAAAATGCACAATTTTACACAACAGATTACTAATTTAAAACAACATTCATGATTATTTACAAAAGGATTATTTTACTGGTTTTTACTGCCTTACTACTAACTTCTTGCAATAAAGAGGGAAATTCGCAAAAAGAAAATACAAATAAGAATACTTATTTAAAAGATACTACTAAAGGAATAAAAACAGGCGGTGTCAAAGTTGTAGAAATTACAACGCCAAAAGGCAAATTTAAGGTCTGGACTAAGACTGTTGGTAACAATCCTAAAATTAAAGTTTTATTGCTGAATGGAGGCCCGGGAGCTACACATGAATATTTTGAATGCATGGAAAGCTTTTTTCCTCAAGAGGGAATTGAATTTATTTACTACGATCAGTTGGGAACCGGAAACTCTGACAATCCAAACGATCCTGCGCTTTGGGATGTGAATCGATTTGTGGATGAAATTGAACAAGTACGTGTTGCTCTTAATCTCGATAAAGACAATTTTTATTTGTTAGGACATTCCTGGGGAGGTATTCTTGCTGCGGAATATGCATTAAAACATCAACAGCATCTAAAAGGTTTAATTATTTCTAATATGATGATGAGCGCCATTGATTATAGTAATTATTCTAAAAATGTTCTTGCTCAACAGATGGAACCAAAAGTTTTGGCGCAATTGAGGGAAATTGAAAAAAACAAAGATTTTAAGAATCCAAAATATATGGAACTATTGATTCCGAATTTCTATGCAAAACATATATTCGAATGGATATCAATTCATGGCCAGAACCGCTAAGCCGCTCTTTCGGAAAAATTAATGAATCGCTATACGTTACGATGCAGGGACCAAGCGAATTCGGAATTTCTGGTAAACTGGAAAAGTGGGATGTTAAAAATCAGCTTTCAAAAATCACAGTCCCAACTTTATCCATCGGAGCAAAATACGACACAATGGATCCTGAACACATGAAATGGATTTCGACTCAGGTTAAAAACGGAACTTATCTGTACTGTGACAAAGGCAGCCATATGAGTATGTATGATGATCAGGAAACTTATATGAAAGGTTTAATTAAATTCATAAAAGATACAGATAATAAGCTAAATAAATGATTGAAATTAAATTAGAAAAATCAATATGGATCGTATTGGTTTTCATTTTTACGAATGCATTTTACAGTCAGAATAATGTAAAACAGAATCTAAAAACGTTTACTGTAAGGGGAAATATTAAAAGTGATATCACCGATAATTTTGCTTATTTATATTATAATGACATACAAGACAGCGTCAAGATTATCAATAAGCAGTTTGAGTTTAAAGGCTCAGTAAAAGATACTGTGGTGGCTAAAATTTACTTGCCATCTGCTGCCAATGCTCCACAATTTTACTTAGAAAATAATACTATCAATATCAGCGTCAGTGTAGACAAAACAGTTAAAGATGGAAAATCTATACAGACCATGCACATTGATACGATTAAGGGATCACATTCTCTAGAATTACAAAAGCAGTACTTAAATTTTTATAAGTCAAATTCAGGTAAAAAAGATTTCAACTCATTACTGTATTCAGAATTAACTGTGTTTTTCACTAAACATCGTACTCATCCTTTTAGTGGTGCAATTTTGGCCGAACTTGCTTTCATGAATCCGATCTTGAATAAACAGCAGCTTACTAAACTATATTCAATTTTAGATCTTTCGAAACAAGACGATCAATACCTTAAACTCTATCAAAAGGGAATAGAAAAATTAGATGTTTACGCCGTTGGAAAACCTTTTTTGGACTTTAAATTGCCGAACCAAGACGGAAATTTAATCAATTTGAAAGACTATAAAGGAAAAATAGTACTCATTGATTTTTGGGCTTCGTGGTGTGCGCCGTGCAGGAAAAAAAATCCTGAACTTATTAGTCTAAAACAACAGTTTGAAAATGCTGACTTTGAAATAATTGGAATCTCCAGAGATAAAAATAAAAAGCAATGGATTTCTGCCATAGCAAAAGACAAGTTAGAATGGACAAATCTATTGGATGAAGATCAAAAGATGGAAAATAGCATGGGAATCGAAAACATTCCGTACAATTACTTATTGGATGAAAAAGGCATCATTTTGGGAGTAAATCTTCCTGTCGAAAAAATTACACAGATTTTAACCGATAAGGTAAAAACACAAAAATCATAATTGAAAACTATAAAATATAAAACCTCCAAAACTTGTGATTTTGGAGGTTTTTAAAAATAAAGTAAGATGATTTTATTAGTATTTACAATTCCTGAATTTGTCTGATCATTTGGTTGGTAAATCCCCATTCGTTATCGTACCATGCCATTACTTTTACAAGATCGCCATCTACTACGCGGGTCATTTCGAGATCTACAGTTGCAGCAAATGTACTTTTAATTAAATCTGAAGAAACCAAAGGTTCGTTGCTTACATCAACCACTTTTTTATATCTTTCAGTTTGTGCTTCCTCTGTTAGAATTGTATTTATTTCTTCTGCAGAAGTTGGACGTTCTGTAACAAAAGTAATATCTGATATGGAACCAATTGGAACAGGCACTCTCACCGCAATACCATCAAATTTTCCTGCATATTCTGGAAGTGCTTTTGTTACGGCAATCGCTGCACCTGTAGCCGCTGGTGCCGAATTTATCGCTGCCCCACGCCCCATACGAGGTTCTCTTTTTGAAGGTGCATCAACTAATGTTTGAGAGGCTGTATAAGCATGTGTAGTATTCAGAATGGCTTTTTTGATACCAATTCTTCGGCCTATTATTTCAATTATCGGTCCAATATTATTGGTTGTACAGCTGGCACAAGAAAATATAGATACTTTACCATCTTCTGTATTTACTCCGTGTACAATGGTTGGCGTATCTTTCGTGGGGCCAGATATGACAACAAATTTAGCACCTGCCGAAATGTGTTTCTCAGCATCTGGTTTATTAGTAAAAAATCCTGTACTCTCAATTACTATCTCAGCATTTAATGCTGCCCAAGGCAATGCTGCAGGATCTTTTATCTCAGTGTAACGGATTGATTTTCCATCTACAACAATAGAATCGCCATCAATTGTAACCGTTTTTTCAAATCTGCCGTAAATACTGTCATACTTTAAAAGATATGCTGCGTTCTCAATACTCATAAGATCATTGATCCCTACAACTTCCAGTTCTGGAGTGTCTAATATAATTTTTAGCGCTGCTCTTCCGATACGGCCAAAACCGTTAATTCCTATTTTTTTCATTTTCTAATTTTAATGGTTATCATTATTTTATAAGACATGAGTTTAAAGATAATAATTTTAAACTAAGTAATCTACACTATATCAAATGATTACATTTTAATAAATTACTAATTTATATCTAAGTGAAAGATTACATGGTAAAAAAGTAAACCGCTATTAATCCTCCGATCACTATAATTAATTTTCTGACCAGTTCCTGATTCATATGCCTTGAAAATACTGCTCCGTAATAGCCGCCAATGATTCCTCCAATGGTTAAAATAGCAGTTATTTTCCAATCTATTAAGCCTGAAAATATAAAACAAAGTGCCGCGATTCCGTTATTTACAGTAACCATCAACACTTTTAATCCATTCATTTCATTGAGTTCTTTCATCCCATACAAGGTAAAAAGTGTTAGAATCATAATTCCTATTCCTGCGTTGAAATAGCCTCCGTAAAAATTAATCAAAAACAAGGGTATCAGCTTTTTATGCGTATATTCAAAATGGCCGCTTCCTGTAGTTTTTTTTTGAAAATAGCTCAATATGGATTTACTAAAGGCAAAAGTGCCCCACGATACAAGGTGAAAATAAGGAACCAGAGACTTAAAAACTTCAGGATCTGTCATGACCATTACAAATGCGCCGCATAAACCTCCGATTCCGCTTATTACCAATAAAATTTTCAGATCTTTTGGCATTATTTGAATATCGTTTTTAAATGCCTTAACACTCGCCACATTACCAAACCACATCGATACGCAAGTCATAGCATTCGCTCTTATCGAACTTACTCCATTTAAAACCAAACTTGGAAATACAATAAATCCGCCCCCGCCAGCAAAAGCATTTACCGCTCCGCCTGCTATCGCAGCTAAAAATAACAACCCATACTGAAGATAATTTTCCATTTTTAGTGTTGTTTTATTGATTTATGATAACTGATAATTTCCCTGGAAATTTCTTCTCCAAATTCTTCTAAGGCGAAGTGACCAGTAGGATAAAAAACCAGCTTCGAATCCGGCAGATCATTATGAATCGCTAATGCTCCTTCCTTTTTAAACACTAAATCATTTTCCCCCCAAACGATCAATGTCGGAAATTGCGATTTTCTAATTCTTTCTTGCCATGCCGAATAAAAAGCGAGGTTATTTCCGTAATCTTTTTTAATTGCTAAATGAATCTCTTTTAAACCATTTCGCTGCATTAAAAACTGATCTAGCGTATAGGATTCTGGAGCAATCTTTGACAAATTGGAAACGCCTGTAAGATATTCCCATTTAATGTATTCGGATTCCACCAGTTTCTCCAATTTTGACTGATTTTCGGCTGTTTCATTTTTAAACAGCACCATAGCGTTTTTAATTCCGTCTCCAAGACCTTCTTCGTATATGTTCCCATTCTGAAAAATAAGCATATTAACTTCTACTCTGTTTTTCATAATTAAATGCATCAAAATTAGTGCAGAATAATCAAAAAGGTAAAAGCTTGATTTGGTAATATTTAGTTTGTCCAGAAAACCTGCTATGACTATTGCAAAATTTTCAAACGTATATTCAAATTCGTCTTTTGATGGAACAGCGCTAAATCCAAAACCGGGTAAATCGGGAGCAAGAATATGAAATCGTTCAGACAGCAACGGAATAACATTCCGAAACATATGTGACGACGAAGGATATCCATGAAGAAGCAATAGATTTGGTTTTGCCTTATCTCCTGCTTCTCTGTAAAAAATTTCCGTTCCGTTTACAGTAATACATTTATGAACAACTGATTTTTCTTGCTCCACGATAGATTTATTTGTCATTTATTGTAAATTCTAAATGCTTAATTTTTTGTTGTTTTTCTTTTAAGAAAATCTTTTATAAGCTCAGAAATTTCATCTCCAAAACTTTCTAGTGCAAAATGTCCTGTTGGAAATAAATGAAATTCAAGATTCTTCACGTCTTTTTTAAACGCTTCAGCACCTACACCCGGAAAAATATAATCGTCTTTTCCGTAAACGATCAGCATTTCTGGATTGTATGTTCTAAAATATTCCTGCCATTCTGGATACAAGGGTACATTGGTTCTGTAATCATAAAAAAGTGCCAATTGAATATCACCATTTTCTGGGCGTTCTAAGTGTCTTAAATCAATTTCCCAGTTGTCTGGCGAAACTACCGATGCATCTGGAACGTTGTGTGTATATTGCCATTTTAATCCATCAGGAGCATGGAAAGTACTTAATGTAGCCGCCGCCTCTTTGTCGTTTCTATCTTTCCAAAGCGCTCTAAACGGATCCCAGAAAGTTTCCAGACCTTCCTCATAAGCGCAGCCATTTTGTACAATCAGGGTTTCAATGCTGTTCGGATTTCTGCTTGCAATTCTAAAACCAACTGGTGCGCCATAATCCATTAAATAAAGACTGAATTTTTTGATCTCCAATTCATCCAATAAGGTTTTTACAATATTGCTGAAATTTTCAAAAGTATAATCAAAATTTGCCAATGGCGGCTGCTCGCTTCTTCCATAACCAGGATAATCTGGTGCAATTACATGAAAATCATCAGCAAGATAATTGATCAAATTTCGAAACATGTGTGATGAGGTTGGATAACCGTGTAATAATACTAAAGTTGGCTTTTGTTTGTCTCCTGCTTCTCTGTAAAAAATCTCCACTCCGTTGATTTTTCTTGTGTGGTAACTCGTTTTCATAATTTAAATTTATAAGGGTTAATTAATTATTTACTATTAAAAATCAGATTAACGTTCTGTCGCTATCACTTATAGGCAAATCGTTAATGCTGGCATATCTTTTTCTCATTAATCCATCTTCATCAAATTCCCAATTTTCATTTCCGTAAGCTCTAAACCATTGTCCATCTGCATTTCGATATTCATACACAAACCTCACAGCAATGCGGTTATCAGAATGTGCCCAATATTCCTTTTTCAGCTTATAATCAAGTTCTTTCTTCCATTTATTAGACAGAAAATCAATAATTTCTTCGCGGCCGTTTATAAATAAGTGACGATTTCTCCATTCGCTATTTATGGTGTAAGCCTGAGCTACTCTTTCAGGATCCCGGCTATTCCAAGCATCTTCGGCTAACTGTATTTTTTCCAGAGCTGTTTCTAGTGTAAATGGTGGTATTGGAAATTTTTTCATGTCTGAGTTATTTATTGGTTATTTGATATCGACGGAAGCAGTGCTTTATACATAAATTATTGAGGCTCAGAAATAATGAGCAACTCAAATCATTTATTTATCTGAAGCAAAATTATAGCTGTAGAAAGATTTACTAACTGTGAAAAAATCACTAAAAATTATAATAATCCAAGATTTGTGTTCTTTTTACAATTTTCAAGAAAAGGTTGTTTCCTTTTAGAAGTAATTAACTCACTTTAAAAAGATTAAAAAAATAGCAGAATAGAAATTACCTGATTTTTGCTTTATTTAAGAAACAGACTACAAGGGCTTTTGTATGTCTATTAAAAAAGTATCCACAGAGGTTAAAATCTTTAAATTTTATAATTTTAAGTCCGAATTGATACCTGCCTATCTTTATTTTTTTACGCAACTTTGAAAAAAATAACAACGCAATTTTCGGCTTAAAAAATTGTATATAAGCACATTAGAATGATACCGCAATTAACCACTTTAAGTAAACTAAATGATTGTCTGGCATTTATGAAGCTGCCGGAGAATTATCTCAACAATATAGACTTTGTTGTTTTGAAGTTACATGAAATGGGAATACATACTCCTTGCCAATCACCTACTTTTCGACCAGATTTTTATAATCTTACCATTGTTGTAAGCGGATCAGGCACTTGCATAGTTGGCAATGAAACTTTTGAACTTAGTTCTAATCATATATTTATTTCTAAGCCAGACTCCTTCTTATCCAGCAGCTGGAGCAATATAACCAAGGTTTACAATATCTGTTTTAGTAAAGATTTTGTTTTAGAATATTTACCCGAAGGCATCGACGCAATACTAGATTCAGATAAGAGTAATGGTTATATTGAGCCCCTAACAAAAGAAACTATGCTCTATTTTGAGGAAACCTGCCTTGAAATCCATGCGCTTTCAAATTCTGTTTTATCCTATAAACAAGAACTTATTTCTAATCTTACTCTTAATCTTTTGTTTTTAATACAATTGCAATCACAGGAAAGAAAAAAACAAGAAACCAGAACCAATAAATATCCCCCGATTGTAACCGCTTTTCGTCAGAACCTTGAAGAAAATTTTAATAGTCTCCTAAAAGGGAAAAATGCTTCTATCATGCGTACCAAAGAACATGCAAAGCTGCTAAATCTAAATGAAAATCATCTTTGTAAAGTAGTAAGCAATTCTACAAACAAAACTATTAATGATTGGATCAACGAGAAACTCATTGATGAAATAAATTATCTTCTCAAACATTCTGATAAATCGATCAAAGAAATTGCTGGATTATTTGCTTTTAATGATATCAATTCTTTTTACAGCTATTTTAAGTCTCATACTTTAATTGCTCCAAGTGCTGTTAGGAAAGAATTTTTAATAAATAATTCTAATCACAAAACATAGTTAAGACCAAATAAATCATTATAAAAACTATTTAAAAAAATTCATGACAATTCTTCCCTTTTCTAACCAAACTGCCTCACAATCTTTAATCTTTATACAATTATTAAATATTAAAATTATTTAGAAAATGGAAAAAGACAAAAAACCAAAATTCACTGATTTTTACGAAACTGTAGAAATCATGGGAAATGACGGGTTATCAAATGGCCATTTGGGAGATGAAGAATTTTCTTTTGTAAACTCACGTTTACTGCACAGAGACCACACCTTTCCGTGGAGTACTCCTTTATTTTATACTACCTTTTTTTCAATAGGATTTCTTATAGAAGCTCACGGACAAATTATTGTCGACAAGCAGCAGTTTACAGTCAAACCGGGAATGTTTTTTGTAAACAAGCCTGGTGAATTACAGCAATTAACGTGGTATTCGGTTCAGGAATCTTATGGCTTATTGTTTACCGAGGAATTCATTTCTAAATATGCCGGAATATCAATTTATAAAACGTTTCCTTTCTTGTTATTTGAAAGACAAGTTCCTCTGCAAACTTCTGTAGAATTTAGACTTGAACTTAAAAAAATTCTCCTTCTTATTGTTCAGGAACTAGAAAGAGATTCTCCTTTACAGAAAAAAATATGCGCTAATTTATTGACCCGATTCTTATTAAAAATTAAGCAGGAGTATTGGGAAGGATATAAAATTCATACTTCGCCAGACCGTAATCCAGACATTCTAAAAGATTTTACACAAAATTTAGAATATCATTATGATCAATTATTAAAAGGCAAAGTAAACAGAACGCTTTATATAAAAGATTATGCAGAAATGCAGCAGCTTCATGAAAATTATCTTTCTAGTGTGCTAAAAGAAAAAACAGGAAAAACAGGCGGACAATTAATAGCTGAAAAAACACTTAGCACTGCTAAAATTTTAATGGAAGATTCTCGTTTTTCAATAAAAGAGATTTCCTATATGCTGGGATTTTCATACATGTCTTATTTTAGTATATTTTTTAAGAAGCACACAGGGCTTTCTCCTGTGGAATATCGAAAAAAAAATCTCAAGATTTAAGAAAAAGAAGCTTTCAGTATTATTGAGTAATAGATTATCCCGCGCTTCGATTTAAATAATCATTCAAATTCTTTTTATTCTATTTTACCAACTCGGACGAATATTTACAACATCACCTTTATAAATATGTGTCAATTCATTTTGCGATGCATTAAAATCATTTCTTACTGAAATGGCTGTTTTACTAGTATGTTTTTTAAAAAAGCTGTAGAATTGTTTTAGTTCACGAAAACCGTACAATTGAGCTATTTCGCTCATCGACTTATCTGTATTTTTAAGAAGATAGGTTATTTCATCAATCAATTTTGCATTTATCCATTGATTAATGGTTTTGCCTGAACTTTTACTTATTATTTTAGACAAATTATTTTCAGTAATGTTTAATAATTCTGCGTGTTCCCGAAGTCTCAATACGACATCTGTTTCACCAGAAATAAGTCCGTTGAAATTCTGATCCAAATTTCTGCAGAAAGCAGTAAATATAACATCATGCTTTTCGTTCTGAATTGCCAATTCAACCGCATTTTGATGTTGTTGAATGAGCAAAAGAATATTGACAAGAAGGTTTGATATCATTTCGTATTTAAATGTAGTCATAGAAATTGCTTCTGCATAAATTTCCAGACAAATGTCTTCAAATCGTTTAATATCTTCTTGGTTAAATAAATAATTTAAGCCATTGCTGTTGTCCATTTCCAAAAATTCTTCCATTCCGAATGGCAGAATATCTGCAATAAATTCTCTGCTAAAACTAATATTATAAACAGTCTTCATTTCGGTCCAGCCACTGGAGAAATAAATATCTGGACGCTTCATGAAAACATTACCAGGTCCTACTTCAAAAACTTCGTTGCCTGATACTAAAGTTCCAGCTCCATCGAGTACGATCATTAAGGTGTAAAAATCAGGCCTAAATGTGGGAGTTAAATAAGGCATTTCTAACCCCATTTCATGCACTTTTAAAATAGCAAAATCATCTGTTTCATTATAAGAATAAACAGGTAAGTTCATAAAAGCGAGCATGTCGCGCAATTTTTTTAGATTTGTAAGTTCTGGTTTCATTTTATTCGTTTCATCACTTATTTGACAAAAATAAAAGTAGAATAAATGTACTAAAATAACAGAAAATTACAAATGAAATAAAATCCTTTTTCGGCTCTATAAATCAAGTCATTCGTTTGTAAAATAATGAGATTCACTTTAAATCTGAACAAACTCTATCCTTCTAAAAGTCTGATGAAATAATATGAAATCCAAAAGTTAGCTACAAAACAAACTTTTATATTTGATGTCTGATATTTTCAGTAGAATTTGTTTATTTCACAAATCTACTGAACATCTCTTTGATTTCATCAAAATTATCTGGTTTCGAAATGTATTCAACAGAGATATCATTTTTTTTAAGCCAGGCATACATGAATTCTTCAGGAGGAGTAGAAATTAAAACTACTTCTATCTGCTCAAATTTCTTTTCTGATTTCATCTGCTTTAGAAAATCGAGTCCGTTTATCATAGGCATATTATAATCCAAAAAGATAAGATCAGGAAGCTGTTCTGCATTTCTTAATTCTGCAAGAGCGATTTTAGGATTTGATACGGTACGATATACAGCATTTGTCTGCATTGAATTCAGAGCTTCTAAAAACAATTCGGTATCGTCAATATCGTCATCTACAAGAAGGATATTTTTGTAACGCATTTTATTCTTTTTATATTCTATAAAACTTATAATCAGGTTATTTACGTTTGTTTTTGTATAATGGTTTTTATTCTTATCCGAAAATTTTGTTAATCTTTTGGGTTTTGGTTGTTTGCGTAGTTTTTGTTAACGTATCGCTTGTGACCTATCCGTCTCGTCCTGAAAAAAGTTGTAATAATAATTACCGTTTTCTTTAAGAACTTCCTGGTCAAAAATTTACTTTAAGAACCCTTTAATAATTCTATCTAATTCTTCTTTTTCTTCTATATCTCCATTAACACTGTCCATTTCTCTTTTTAATTTAAACCAATGAGGATCAGTAGCTCTAGTTGTGTAATTCCATATCATTTCCATGTCGTTTACGTATTTAAACTTAATGTAGATATTCCCATTTTTCATAATATATTCTTGCCCCGATCGCTCTAAAACATATCTTATATTTTTATAATAATTTTGTGAGACTTCATTAGGACTTGCAATTCTATACAATTGATTATGAAATAAATTTGAAAAAAAAACAGGACGATTTATGACCTCCCTTGGAAGAACTGGCCGAAGTTTTACATATCTATTTTGCCAATAATAATGAGCTGAAAATAAAAAAATAACGCTTCCTAAGATTATATATATCTTTTTTTTCATTTCTTATCTCAATTTAAGATTTATCTCTCCAGAAGAATTCATTTGAAAAGTTTTATTGAAATTTTGTTGCCACTCTCCTCTCATTTCATAAGGTCTTGCCCCGCAGTATTTTTCTACTAATAAGGCATCTGAATCATTAATAAACCCAATACTTGGCACGTAAGCATTAGCTCCCTTATGCCAATCATATCTGTCCCACCATTTGTGGATTATCTTTCCAGATAAAATAAAACTATTTTTTTTCTTCGTCACAGTAAAATAACAGGTTGAAGTTATTGTACTTGTTCCGCACACATAATACAATTCACGAAAAATGCCTCCTGTAAATATTTTATCAAAATGAGTAATATATGTGCGAGCTTTTTCGCTCGTTAAGGTGTTAAGAAAAATCACAAACTCTGGATCATTTTCGAAACGCTCCAGATTCGCTCTTTCCGCCACAATAACTTCATTATTGCCTCTCAGCCAATGAAAATCTATATTTTTTGTAAAACCACTGCCATCCAACCACCACTGAAGACAATCTGCAGCCATATTGAAATTTCGTTGTCTAGCTTTCTCAACCATTTCAAGATAATTCTTTTTTAACATGAAGGCTTTGTCTCTTTCATTTAATTGTATATAAAAAGCTTTTGCATGTGGGTTTCCCTGCTGATTCCAAAAAGGATCTCCAAATAAGTTTTTATATTCCGAAGGCTCTAAACTGTTTTTTGTTTTAATTATTTTATTGTCCATGAATCAACTATTAATGCTGTGATGTTAAACATAACAAATAAAACTAAGAATAAAGCTGTTAAAAAAATAATTTAACACAACTCGAAGAAAGAATGATGAAAAAAAAATCCCATTTCTAACGAAATGGGATGTTAAAACTACTTATCTTTTATTTTTAAAAACCTTATAAAACACAAAAAGAATTACCAGCCAAATCGGAATTAATTCTACAGATATTTTCATATTAGTCATCCACATAATGACTAAAATAGCTAATAAGAATATGAAACAGATATAGTTGCTTACGGGATAAAATATAGAAGCAAACTTCGTTTTGGTGTTTTCTCTGTCTTTTGCACGTCTAAATTGCAGATGCGTATACGAAATCATAACCCAATTAATAACCAGACAAGACACTACTAAAGACATTAAAATACCAAAAGCTTCTTCTGGCATTATTTTATTAATTAAAATACAAATCGCGGCAAAACAAGAAGAAATTAAAATAGCATTAACGGGTACCGAATGTTTGTTCAGTTTCTTTAAAAACTTAGGCGCACTCCCCTGATCTGCTAATCCAAATAGCATGCGCGAGTTGCTGTAAACACTACTATTGTATACTGATAAAGCAGCGGTTAGTACAATTAGATTCAAAACATTGGCAATGAGACTTGTAAAAAATATTTTGTTACCAAAAAGCTCAAATTCCATTCCGTTTAAATTTTGAAAAACCATTACAAACGGACTGCTGTCTGTTGTAATTTGCTGCCAAGGTGACAATGCAAATAAGATAACCAATGCGCCAACATAAAATATCAGAATTCTATAAATAACCTGATTGGTTGCTTTTGGAATGTTTTTTTCTGGGTTCTCAGCTTCAGCAGCGGTAATTCCGATTAGTTCTAAACCGCCAAAAGAAAACATAATTAAAGCCATGGCAGACAATAAACCTTGGAAGCTTCCATTTGCATTTTTTTCGAAGAAACCTTTCGGAAAGAAACCTCCATCGTTATATAAATTATGGATCGAAGCATGCTCTCCTCCTGTTCCGCTTATCAGCAGATATGTTCCAAAAAGAATCATGGCAATAATAGCAACCACTTTTATGATGGAAAACCAAAATTCAGTTTCTCCGTACACTTTTACCGACGCAAAATTCAACGCATTAATAACCAGAAAGAAAAATAAACTGGATGCCCACAGCGGAATTTCAGGCCACCAAAACTGCACATAAACCCCAATCGCTGTAAGTTCGGCCATACTGACTAAAATATACAGAATCCAATAATTCCAACCCGATGCAAAACCTGCAAAAGAACCGCAATACTTATAGGCAAAATAGCTAAAACTTCCTGAAACAGGTTCTTCAACCACCATTTCGCCAAGCTGTCTCATAATAAAAAAAGCGATAATTCCGGCAATGGCATAGCCTAAGATAACAGATGGTCCCGCTAATACGGCTGCTGGACCAATGCCGAGGAAAAGACCTGTTCCTATAGATCCGCCTAAGGCAATTAACTGGATGTGACGGTTCGTTAGTCCGCGTTTAAGCTGATTCTCTTCTGCAGCATCATGATTATTTTTCACAGATTAGATTTTTAGGATTTAAATGTATTTGGAAATGTATAATCAGCGAAGATAAGTTAAAAAAGGAATCGCGCAAAGCATCATTTTGTCGGATCTATCAGAATTGAATATAAAAATTGAAGTTTTCAGGGTTAATCTGCACTTTTATAAAAAAATAAAACCACTCCTAAGAGTGGTTTTACCAATAGAAAGAATCATACTAATTACTCAATTCAAAAAATAACCTATCGTTATTTGAAAAACTCTATTTTTCATATCGTTATTGATAAAATAACTAACATCACTTTCTTTAAAAACATTTGAATACGACAGATTATATCTTGCATCTGCATAAAATTTATCTCTGAATTGGTATCCCAAACCGAAGTTTACCGAAGTATCTATTCCACTTGAGTATTTTTTCAGATTCATATTCTCTTTGTTATCATATCCTAAGAAATTATCTTGGTATTCATTATTTGCTTTTAAAAGAATGCCAATTTGAGGTCCCGCCTGTACGCTTAAACCTTTTGCAACATAATATTTCAACATTACAGGAATGTTTAAATAGTTTAGTTTAATCGTACTTTTAAAATTAGAATTGCTTACCTCTGCATCAGAATAAGAAAATTTAGATCCCTGCTGGCTGTATAATAATTCCGGCTGTACGGAGAATTGCTTTGCAAGTGGAATTTCAACCATTAAACCTGCGGTAAATCCTGTTTTGTCTGATGAATTTAATTCGCTTTCATCAACGCTAAGGTTTGCCATATTTAAACCCGCTTTTATTCCTAGTTTCACTTTTTGATCCTGAGCTATAGCTGCCCCGCTTAGGAATAATGCGCATAAAACTAACATTGTTTTTTTCATAGCCTTTTTGTTTTAAGAATGGTAACTCCCAAAAAGAGAGTTACCTAATCTGTCTCTTACTTTTTAATAATTTTAGCAGAATATTTTTTGCCCGATGTAGTGCAATCTAAGATATAAACACCTGGCGTTAATCCGCTTACACTTATGCTTGACGGCATGGCAGCATAGATTTTATCAGAAACTGTGCTTCCATTCATGGCATAAACTTTAATCTGTACTTCTCCTTCTACTTTTTCTGTTAAAAAGACATTTACATTGTCAACTGCAGGATTTGGAAATACTCTAAAAGGATTTGTTATTTTTCCTAAAAGCATTCCTTTAGAATCAAATGCGGTCGACATGCTATTACAGCCATTAGCATTGGTAATCTGTAAGCTGTATTCTCCTTCCCAAATAGTAACAACTGATTTTTCTGTAGCATTTGGAATGGCCTGACCATTTAAAAACCATTGGTAAGAAACCGCATCAGCCGAAGCTGTTAGTTTTTTGTCGCTAAGCACTTTAATTTCAGGAACTACATTATTTTCAAGAATCGAAATAGTGGTAGATAAGATTCTGCCCAATCCATTTTCGTTATAAACCGTCACATAATAATCGCCACTTTCTTTTGTCGTAAAAGTTGGTTCTGTCGATCCGTCAAACCATTCGTACGATTTATAATTTCCTGGATTTAAAACTACTTCTGGCCCACAAACAGCACCGCTTACTAATTCAGATTCGAAAGTATCAAATACAACTTTTACGGTTTCAGTAATAATACAGCCATTTTTAAGCGCTGCAGTTACAGTATAATCTCCTGCTTTGTTTACATCAATATCATAAGAAGATTCACCCGTATTCCATTTGTATGAAGTAACATCCAATTCCTTGTCTAAGAAATTAGTTTCAGCATTTAGGTATGCTGCAGTTCCTGCATAGGCATGAATTTCAGGTTTGTCAAATATTTTGAAATCTGATGATACATTTTGATACACATAATTCTTAACGATATTGTTTTGTGCTATCAAATCTCCTTCAAGTTTTGCATTTACAGTAAACACATGAGAATCTCCAGAATCATCCAATTTAGGCTGTTTGATAAAAGTATATTCTATGCTTCCGCCAACAGGAATTCCCGATGCAATGGCTTCTGAAATTTTTTCTGATGTATTGTAATATTCTAAATCTAACTGAATCGAATTTTCTTTAATTGCAGTTTGCCCTTCGTTGGTAAGCTTAACTTTTACTTCGCTATTGCCGCAGATATCTTTTGGTGACAAAATTTGAGTCGATACATCTAAAACAGCTTCCGTTTTAATATTTAGATCATCTAACACCAAATAAGAATATCCATCCGATTTAGCGTGTCTGAAACGGAACATCACAGACTGACCTGCATATTTGGTTATATTTAATGCTGCTTTCTGCCATTCTGTATCAACGTAAGTGCCTTGGCTGGTAGCTCTCCATATTTCTTTCCACTCACCGCCAATTTCTTTAATATCTACCAATAAAGCATCATTAACATTACTCTGCAATGCGTAATAGAACTCTAATATTGTAGTATTTCCTGTTACTTTATAAAGCGGAGAAATTAATTCGCCATAATAAGAATTGCCTTCTAACTGACTGTATAATAGTTTTCCTCCTGTATCTCCAGTACGATCATTCTTCGGAAGAGTCAAATTGATATTGTCAGTTGTTGGAACTGCTCTCCAAGGATAATTTTCGTCACTTTGATTCGAAACAAATCCTTTTGATCCAAATAGTGAACCTTGTGTTAGATTCGAAAAATTCTCACTACTCAATTCTGGTGCTTTTGCAATAACCTCAAAAGCAGCAGTCAAACTTTTTGCGTTAGCATTTGTTTGTCCGTCAGCGCTTGCTTGCACTTTAATCTCATAAGTGCCCGCTTCTAATTTAGGAAGTCCGTCTATTTTATAAGCAAGAGTTTCGCCCATTCTGATGGCAGCTATTTTTTCAGATGAAACTGGTTCACCAACAGCATTTCCATTTTGAAGAATTTGATATTTAATAGTGATTTTAGCAAGCTCTTTATAACCGTCATTTCTAGCATTGATAAAAAATTCATGAGTCGGTGCATCTTGATATACGCTTTCTGCCACAACCAAATTTGATAACTTTAAATACTCTTTGGTTGGTGTAATTTCGATATTATCAACAGCAAAACCATTAGCAAATAAGCCATTGTCTTTTTGTACAAATGCAACCGTTACACACGATTTTCCTGCATAAGCACTTAAATCAACATTATATCCAAACCATGCACCATAATAAGGCATGTGAAATACTTCCTGCCATGTTACTCCACCATCGGTACTTACTTGCACGTAACCGTCTGAAAGATGCTGGCCATCTCCAAAACCATCAAATGATAAGTGTGCTTCTTTGTAATTAGTCAAATCAAATACGGGAGAAACAAGCATGTCATTTGCAGCATCGCAATTGCATTTATCGTCATTACTTGCCATAAATTTGGTATGCTCTTCTAAGAACCATCCCGGAGAACCTAAATCTGGGCGTGTTCCGTGTTTCCAGCCTGCAGATCCTTTGTTTTCAGAAGTTCTCCAGCCTTTGTATTTAGTAGCATCTTCAAAATCCATTTTGTACGGAAGAACAGTTACTTTTTGATCTTCATTATTCCAATTATCGTAGGTAAAAACATAAGAATTGTTGGCTGGTTTTAGATCTGTAGCCATATCTTCTGGGAAAACAGAAACCGAAATAGTGTGCTCTCCAATATTTTGTAAATTAATATTTGGAATAGCGTAATTGATAGTATCTTTAAATTTAGTAAAGTTTAATGTTGCTTTTTCTGTTTTTGAAAAAACTTCATTCTTTGCCGCATCAAGAATTTTTGTTGTAACATTTACGATCTGATTTTCAGTAGCAAAGTTATTCGTTATCGTAGCTTTTACGGTAGCATTATTGTTATTAATAGTACATTTTCCAGCGTCTAGTTTTGCCGAAAGAATTTCTAAATCATAAGGTGCATTACTTACCAAAATATTATCTACAAATCCGCCGATGAATCCATCATAATAATTGTCTGATTTTACGTGGAAACGAATCGCCACTTTTTTTCCTGCAAGTTCGTTTAAACGAATTTGATAAGGATCTTTTCTCAAAACCGTATTTACTCCTGTAAACCAACCTCCGGTTTCTGTTTCATCAGCATGAATTGTTTCTGGGTAATTTACACTTTCAATTTTTTTCCAGTTTTGACCTTTATCTTCAGAATATTCTACAGTTAAACCGTCGTAACCTTTATGGAAAAGATAGTATAAATCGAACTCCACGTACGGAGACACCACATTTGTAAAATCAAAGATTGGAGATTCTAATACAAAATCAGAATTAAGCCCCATTTTTTCATTCGTTTTAAAATCTACCATTCCCCACATATATTGTGATTTAGTAGTTCTGAACGAAGCTGCAAAATTCTGGAAAATAAACTTTTGTGTTCCTCCTAATGCTTTAGTGTTCCATCCGCCTGGTGTTCTTTCAAAACCTTCAGCATATGGAAATTGAGCTACAATACCGCTATAAGAGGCATTTAGTATACTATTGTTTGTTGTAACTGGATCTTGGCTGAATGTCACATAACCTTCATAAGTATGAAGACCTGCAGCAGACAAATCTACAGTTTCGTCAAAAGGAATTGTAATTTCTGATTTTCCTTTGAAAACCGTTTGCAACGTAACATCCTTCCAAATAGTTGCACTTCCGGCTTTTGTGTTAGCGTAACCGACTTTTAGCTGCGTTCCTGCTGGAATATCCTGACAGCCTAAATTTAAAAGCGTAATTTCTAATTTATGATTTGCTGTCAGCATATCTCCCGTATAATCAGGCATATTTAGAGCCGTTACTTTAAGATCAAAATCTTTTTCAGCAAGCGGAACTACAATTTGCGAAACAAAAGAATAGCCGTCTTGTTTGTCAAAATCAGTAACTGAATTAAGATCTATTTTTATCTCAACATAATTGATAGGGCCTCCAACTTGATAAGGTATCTTGCTTTTAATTGCTAATGTTGTTTCTGCGCCAACAGCCAAATCTTTAGCAAAAAGAACCGTTCCTTCATCACTGTAAATAGTGCGCAGATTTCCAAGGGCATTAGCCAAAAGCCTCAATTTGAAGTTTAAAGTTTCATCTGCTTTGATTACGGTAGTACCTGTATTTTTTATGGTTACATAAAAAGGTTCGTCTCCTTTTAATTGCCCGCATGGTAAAGAAGCTTGCTCTACGCTAACCAGTGAAAATTGTTGATCTGAATACGCAGATCCTACACCAATAGCATACCAAGCGTTTGTTACTTGTTTATATTCTTCAGAACCTAAACCATATAAATCTTCTGTAGCCATTAAACTTGCTCTGCGCATGTCTTCAAAGTTTGAAGATGGCGACAAGTATTCTGTGAGCGTTACATAAGCAATTTTTTCTGCTTTGGTCAAACCGATTGGTTTAATGCTATAACTGTTGTTAAGGTCATTTACACCTTCTCCACCTTCTACTAAAAGATAAAACCAGTAATTGGTAATACCGCTATTAATGTGCACACCGCCATTATCATAAGCTGTATTTGATGGATTTGCCCAGTTCGTTCCTCCGTAAGTATCCGGCTGATTTTGCGCTTTCGGATCAGACATGCTTCTTAAACTTCCGTGAGAATATAACTCATCTCCTAGAAGCCAAATATCATTTTTGCTGTCTTTTCCCGCATAAAATTCAATAGAAACGCCAAATATGTCACTAAAAGACTCGTTCATAGCGCCCGATTCTCCCTGATAAATTAAATCTGCCGAAAACTGCGTTACAGCGTGCGTTAGCTCATGTCCCGTAATTCCTAAACTTACATAAGGAGTATTATTTCCATCTCCAAACTGCGCCCAACCGCCTGTCCACGAAGCGTTTTCTACATTTGTACCTAAATGCGCAATACCAAAAATGGTCATTCCTTTGTCATCTACACTATTTCGGTTGAATTTTTCTTCGTAATAATCAATTGTTTTCTGCAATCCCCAATGAATGTCGATCGCTGCTTCATCGTGATCTTTGTTGTATAAATCATTCCAGTTGTTATCCTCATCAATGTATTCTGTAAGCACATCATCTGATGGAAAATCGGCATGATTCATATTTAAAGTATAAATTGGCACGGCAAATTTACCTTGATCTGTTTCCAATCTATAACCATCAGCATATTGTTTGGTTCCAAAAGTTACATTTCCGGCGTATCTCGCTTTTGCTTTTCCTATAGCTGGCGAAACACCTGCTGTTTTTACTTTATCGGTATGCACATCTCGGCTTAAGTCGATTTTTAAAATAACTTTTCCTGTGTTTGCGTCTACATAAATCGTCTGGCTTGATTGCGGATTGGTAGCAAAAATGTCATATTTCCAAGCTAAATGATATTCCATTAATTCAGAAGAAAAATTTGGACCTACATATACCAGTTCGCCTTGCGGTTTTTTACTGATTTTTTCATGGACTAAAGAAGATAATTTTTTGCTCTGCCAAACATACTCCTTCGCATTTACCGTATTTAAAGCATTTTGTAATGCGGCCGACGCATTTACTTTATAGCTGCTGTTTGCTGGCAGTTTTTTACTGATGTATCCAAAAGCATCAATTTTAGTTTTATTGTCTCTTACTTTATAAATCGCTCCTTCTACGGGAATAGAATTATGCACTTGCTGATAAGTTGCTAAGTTTCTGCCGTGCTTAGCCGAAACTGATTTTAACTGCATTTTGTCTTTACTTGACAATTCAAAGTCTGTTTTTTTAACCTCAAATATATTTTGAATAGTCAAATTAGCAGATTTGGCAAAAGATTTCACTTTTGTAGTGTCTGCACTCTGATCATTTTTTGCAGTTGAAGCACTTTGGCTTTTGCTAAAAAATTTCTCGCTCGTCTGCGCTCTTTTCATAACTGCTTTGCTTTCGTCCTCAGAAAGAGCAGTTCCTTGTACGCTTTTCTGAGTCAAAAGAGGATTGGCAGAAGCGTCTTCCTGATCCTTATTCTGCTCTGTGTTTTTTTGAGAAACTTGATCCTTTTTTTGAGCTGTAAAAGGCGATTGTACCGCTGTCTGCACATTCGCTGATTTGTTTTTTGGTAAAGGTGACTGAGCCATTCCGACGGAACAGACTAAGAAACCTAATAAAAGAAACAAATACCTGGTTTTAGAGTAAATCTGGTTCATTTTTTTTAATTTAAAATTAGTATTAAAGGCTGCTTTAGTTAATAGTGTAAATGCTACAATGGTTAGCAGAAAACCACAAAAGCAAGCCCTAAAAATCAATTCGGCGGTTGATTTTTGGAACTTGCTTTTGTTATTTTTTGTAGAATTTTTAAGAGTGCGCTCTTCTTTGTTTTTGTTTCTTCTAAAAGCTCATCAAGACTTTTAGAATGTTCTTCTTTTTTCTTTGTATTCATCAAACGTATTTATTTCAATAGTTTGATAAAAGTAAATCGATGAGATAAGCTTCGGAAAAAAAGGACTAATGCAAAAACACTCAGTGCCAAAAACAGGACACTTAAAAAACACTCATTTTAAAATAATCATAACGTTATCAAATAGTTAGCTTTACAATTATTTTACATTAAATCACCTTTAAAACTATTGAGATAAGTGGACAGATTTACTTTTTCGTTGGTTAAATCGAATTTTTTTCGAAGTCTGGTTCGGGCATTTTCTATTGATTTAAACGATTGCCCCGTAATTTGAGAAATTTCTTTTGTAGTTAAATCCAAATAAAGAAGCGCACAAAGACGTCGCTCTTTTGGAGTAAGTAAAGGGTAATCGACGGAGAGTTTATCAAAGAAAGATTTGTGGACTTGTTCAAAACTGATTTCAAATTCTTTCCAGATATCGGTATTTAAATCTTTTTCCAGACGTTTTAAAACGATATCAATTGCTTGCTGCAATTCTTTATTGACCGTTTTAAGTTTAATCATTTTAAGATCGGTCAAGATTTCGTTAATATTATCGGTACGATGAATTTCTGACATTGCTTTTCCAACCAAAACCATATTTTTGGCTTCTAAGCTTTGTTTTAATTCTTGCTGTTTAGCTTTTAGTTTTTCTTTTTCTAGTTGGTTTTTAATGTTCTTATTTCGATATCGAATCAGTAAAATAATTAGAATAAGAATGCCAACAACCAATATTAAACCAACCACATAGTATTTAAATCTTGTTTTTTCTTCTTCTAACGTTCGTATTTGACCTCGAACTTTGTAATCCTGCTCCAGCCTGATTCTTTCTAGATTTACAGCTTTTTGTTCGATATTAATGCTATCGCTTATTTTGTTGTATTGTTCAAAATAGTAAACCGCATTTTTGTAATCTTGTTTCTTCAGATAGGCATCATAAAGCATCTTATTTAATCGCATGCCAGAAAAGCCGAAAGATTTGTTTTTATTTAATTCTAAAGCCTGTTTTGCATGTGTAATTGCCACGTCAAGATTATTCTGCTTCAGATTATAATCAACAAATGTTTCGTGCGCAAATGATTTTAACGAATTGTCAGAAGTAGAATCAGCGGCAGCAAAAGCTTTTTCAAAATAGAGTTCTGCTTTTGCATTATCTTTCTTAAAAGAATAAGCTCTTGCCAGATTCGTATAAATGTAAACCGTCAACTTTTCATTGCGCAGTCCTTTGATTATCGAATATGCTTTTTGATAATAATGTAAAGAAGAATCAAGATTTTTTTCGAGATAAATTGTCCCGATATTGTTTAAGATCTTTGCCATTTTAGTCGGATCTTTTTTTATTTTCTGATACTTGTAGACTTGCAGAAAATATTTTAAAGCTTTTTCCTGATTGTTGCTCTTTGCATATAAAATAGCAAGATTATTCTCGACCCTTTTTACTTCTTCTGTGTTATTTTTTTCTTTATAAATATCATAAGCCTTTAGATAGTATTGCAAAGAAATATCCAAAGCATCTTTTGCATCATATAACTCACCAGAAGTTATGTACACCGCTGCTAGAGTTTCGTCTGGATTCGATGTTTTTTTTGCTTCAATTTCAGCCTGTTCTATGTATTTTACAGCTCGTTCCCAATCTGAATTTTGCAGTCGTACCGCAATCTTTTGGCACAATTCGACCTTCTTTTCATGATTATCAATAGTATTTAATTCGTCTATTAATTCTTTTGTAGAAGACTGAGAATAAACAGATAAAGAAAATAAAAGAAAAAGCTGAAATAGTAATCGTGATGTCATTGCCAAAAGGTCTTAAAAGCTATGTCCAAAATTAGTTAAAAATAGCAGAGCTGAAACACGAAAAGCTCAAGCCTTTTTCTAATTATGCCTGCAATGATCAAAAACAATGAAACTGCTCTTAATTTGTTTCCAAAGAAAATTAAAAGAAATATACTGACAGTACTTTGAACTCAAAGCATTCTCTGATTCGCATTATTACTGATAAACATAGCGTTGCGGTGTTCGGAGATGATTTCGACAAAGCGGTCAAAATGTTTTAGCACATCACTGATCAGTTCGTTTTTGGTAAACAGACGAACGTCATATCCTTCTCTAGCGTCGCCAAAATACGATTCAGGATAGAAACTGTCAGCGCTCTTGTAATCAGGAAAATTTTCTTCTGTTACCACATAATCCGATACCGCTCTGGACTGAACTCTCACGCCATAGATAAAATTATTTACTTTATCATAATGGATTTCAATTTCCATACCTACTGGATTGCTGGAAACATGCAATTCTGCTTGAATATTATTGGCTTTGAATTCTTCTTTGAGTTCCTCAAAAGCCTCCCGCACATGAGAATTGATAAAGTCTTCTGCAGCCGATTTATCGCCAGAAGATACAATTCCCTTGAGTCTGTCTTTCCAGAATTCCCCTGACCAAGGAACTGTTGAAACCGAAAATTCACGTTCATAATATTCCAGATCAATGGTAAGCGCTTTTACAAGACTGACCATAAAAAAGAGCATTATAATAGAAAAAGGAAGTGCCGTAATCAATGTCATGCTTTGTAAAGCGCCAAGCCCTCCTGCATTTAAAACCATAAGCGCCAGCACTGCAAGCAAAATTCCCCACCCAACTGACTGCCATTTAGGAGATACTTTTGCATTTCGTGTTGCAATTCCGTTCATTACAAAAATGCCCGAATCTGCAGAAGTTACAAAGAAAATGATGATAATAAGAATGACCAATACACTGGCAAAACCCGAAAATGGAAAATAGTCTAAAAAGCGGAACATTAAAACATCAGGATCTGATGAAAGTGCACTTAATGCTCCTCCTGCACGGTTTTTATCCATCCAAATGGCACTGTTTCCGAAAACGGACATCCAAATAAAATTAAAGACAGTTGGCAGTACCAGCACCGCAGCAATGAATTCTCTTATCGTGCGTCCTCTCGAAATTTTGGCGATAAACAGTCCTACATATGGTGACCATGATATCCACCAAGCCCAGTAAAGTATTGTCCAGTTATAAAACCACGGCAGGGTTTTCTCCTCGTAGACGTGTGTCGAGAAAGTAAGGTTAAAAAAATTGCTGAAATAATTCCCTATTCCTTCTGTAAAACTTCCAATGATAAACACTGTTGGTCCAGCAAACAAAATGAAAAATAGCAGTACCAGCGCCGCAATAATATTAATATTGCTCAAAATGCGCACTCCTTTGTCTACTCCGCTTACCGCAGAAAAAATAGAAATAGACACTAAAACAGCCACAATAATAATCTGATAAACAAAACTGTTTCCCGGAACAATATGTAGTATGCTCAGTCCCGAATTAATCTGAACTACACCAAATCCTAACGTGGTTGTAATACCGAAAAAAGTACTGCAAAGGGCAAAAACATCGATGACATTTCCCCATCTCCCGTTAATTTTTTCTTTTAAAAGCGGATACAAACAGCTTCTAAGCGATAGCGGTAGTCTGTAACGATAGGAAAAATAAGCAAGAGACAAACCGACAATACCATAAATTGCCCAAGCATGAATGCCCCAGTGAAAAAAAGTATAAAGCTGTGCATTCTTTGCTCTGCTAATCTCCCCTGCTCCCTGAAATACCTCATTGGAATAATGCTGAATAGGTTCTGCTACGCTAAAATACATTAATCCTATTCCCATTCCTGCCGCAAAAAGCATCGAAACCCAAGAAAAAAAAGAATATTCTGGCCTGCTGTCGTTTCTTCCGAGTCTTATATTCCCGTATCTGCTGAACATGAGACACAGCAGAAAAATAACTACCAGTGTAACCACCCAAACATAGACCCAGTTTAAATTGACAAAAATTGAATTTTTAACAGTGTCCAGAAGATCTTCGGTTAATGAAGGAAATAAGGCCGCAACAACACAGACTCCGATTATAAATAGTAGACTGGGTATAGTAACACCTTTGCTTAAAGTATGTTTCATCTTATTCTTTTAAGGATTAATAAAGCTTCACACAGAAATAAGGGGCTGAAAACTGCGAGGAAATAAATAAAGAAGCGTAAATGCTCAAATTGCTGCAGATTTGCAGCGTGATCTCACAAAGATAGCTAAATTATTTTAGGCTCAAAAAGTTTTAATAACCAGCAAACCCAATGAATTTTCAAAATTATAGCCAAAGTATACTTCTAAAAATATATTTTACGTATACGTTTTCTTAAATATAAAGACTATTAATTTATCTGGGATTTTTTAATCTTTATTCAAAATCTAAAAAATACAGTTTAGTAATTTTTATTCAACTCATCATACAAAAAAAGCTTTAAATCTTTCATTTAAAGCTTTTTTTGATATTTTTTGTCCTATCTAGATCCTATTTTTTAGTAAGCTGAGGCAGTTTATAAGTTCCGTTCAGCGCTTCTTCTTTTGGCTGATACATTCTCAATATCACATAGAATGCGCCATTTGGAGCCGGAAGCCAGTTATCTGTGTTTTTAGGCTTCACATTCTGAATGATAATTTCAAAAGAGCCGTCATTATTTCTTTTTAAGCCTTTTGAATCTCCTCCAAGTTTATATCGATTTAAATCATTTTGCACCAGCAATTTATTATTGGCATCGTACATCGTAAGAGACCAGAAAGCATTTACAGGAGGATCTTTTTCAAATTTTATAGAGTAGCTGTTTTTACCGTCAAGCACATTTCCGTCGCTGTCTGTATATCGTATTGGGTACATGGCTTCTTTTTCTCCCTGCCCTCCTAGATACGGACCTGCAATCATGGAACGAAGTGCATAATCATAACCAAAATCATCCAATTTGGTTACCCACATCCATCCGTTTACTATTTTGGCACTTGACTGGACAGAAGCAATGGTTGTAATCGGCCCTATTAAAGCCGCTTCTTTAAGTCCTTTGAGCTGTGATTTGTTTAATTTTGAGGGGTCAAATTTTCCTGGTGTAAGACCAATTTTTTCAAACTGCCCTACTAATGCTTTGTCCTGCTCAAAAATCGGGTTTTGAGTCATGACAAAAGCCAGTTTTTTATAAAATCGCAAAGAATCATTTTTTTCTAAACTTGGCATTGAAGGTAGTGCAGCAGGTGTGCTTTTATTTTTACCGCTAAACTCGCTCAATGATTTTAAGTGAAACTGATCCTGCAGCGCATGAAGCTTATTTAAATCATCATCTTCAAAAACTCTCAGCCTTCCCCATAGCCAAACTTTTGATGTTGTGCTTTGTATAACTTTGCTAATGCCAGACGGAAGCGTTCCTTTCCAGCCTGGTGGTACTATAGCAAATTTTCCTGCTTTGGTTCCGGTAGTCCGTCTTCCGATATAACTGATTAAATTCTGGTACATATCAAAAACATCGACCACATAATAGCGGTCATTAGTATCTGGAGTTTCTAGAATAAACGGTTCTTTAAGATCCAAAACTGCACTCAGATAAAAAGTATCATTGTTCGCTGTTGGCATATCAGCATCTTTTGCTGTTGGCAGCGCTCTCGCCCATCCTATTTGGTTTAAAGGCGCTCTATAGCTTGTTGCTGGCTTTGGATTCGGAACATTCACATAATCTCTCATGGTTTCCTCCATACGAACTACAGCATATCCCCACTGGAAAGCGAGAACTCCGGCAGTCTGCGAACTATAATAGTCGCCAAAATCTTGAACCTGTGGAGTTGTAGGGATTTCTACTACAGGATCATTCTTTGACGCTACTAAAGCCAATATGTCTTGAGTTTTTCCATCTTTTTTCTCAGACGCGGGATCTGAAGACTGTTCTGTTTTTTTATCGCACGAGACAATTGATAAAAAAAGTGCTGCAATTAAAATAAGATTTTTCATGGAGATTTTATTTTTAATTAAAAGTAACTCAATTAAGAAAATTTAAAGTAGTGGAATTCTGGTAATTGTGTTTCATATTATAACTTGCAACATGAAATCTGAGGAATTTGTGCGATTTTAAAGTTAAAAGCAACAAATTTAGTGTCAGAAGAATTAATTTTTGAATATTAGATTTTGAGTTGAATACTCTGAGAACAGATTGTCTCTTTCGTTAAATATCACAAAAAATGTAAGCGATTTACGAGATTAAACAAATGTCGCTTACGCCAAAGCCGAAAAATCCTTGATTTTCATTGTTTCTTTATAGAGGTATAAAGATTGTAATTCAAAAGAATACGAAATAATAAATTTTTAGAATTATGAAAACATCAAACAACACAATTCTCATAACAGGTGGAGGATCTGGAATCGGTCTAGAAATGGCCCGATTATTCTTTAAAGACAACAAAGTAATAATTACGGGAAGAACAGCCGACAAACTCCAAAAAGCTGCCGAAGAACTACCAAACGTAACCTCAATCGTTGCTGATATTAATAATGCGGCAGATGTTACCAATTTAGTTGCAGAACTTAATGCAAAACATTCCAGCTTAAATATTGTGATCAATAATGCCGGTCTTGCTTATTCTTTTCAGCTTACAGATCAGAATGCTGGTGCTTTCGAAAAAGCAAGCGAAGAAATCATGACGAATTACCTTTCGATCGTTAGACTGACCGAGAAACTTCTTCCGTTATTGCAGCAAAAGCAAGAAGCGGCGTTTGTGAATGTTTCTTCTATCGCTGCATTTTCACCAGGAATTGCTGTGCCTGGATACGCAGTCAGCAAAGCAGCTCTGCATTCTTATTCACAGGTGCTGCGCATTTCTCTTGAAAAGCAGGATAAAAAGCCTATAGTTAAAGTTTTTGAACTGATGCCTCCTTTAGTAAATACATCATTTTCAAAAGATATAGGTGTTCAAAACGGCATTAGTCCGCAAGAAGTTGCTTTGGAGCTGAAAAAAGCACTAGAAAGCGAAACTTATGAAATTCATGTGGGAGCCACGGCAGATTTTTACAAGTTATATCTTTCATCTCCAGAAACAGCCTTACAAGTAATGAATGGAGGAAAATAATAGTATATAAAAAAAGAGCCAAACCACATTGCAAGTTTGGCTCTTTTTATTTCCTAATTCGATTTCTATTACTGTTTCCTTCCAGACGGCCTTTGGTTCTACAAGTTATATTTATTTAACACCTACAGACCATCTCAGTTTGACATGCCCCTAAGGACCATATAATTAAGCTTTAACTTCTTCCATTGAGGCACCGAAGTTAATATGCAGCACATTTCCATTTGGCGTAACCAAAGCAGGAACAGATTTAACACCAGCATTTTCAGCTTCTCCAATTCGGCTTTTATCGTTTCCGAAATGAACCACCTCTACATTTTCTTCTCCAATAAGAGCAATAATATCTTGCTCAGCGCTTACACATACAGGACATCCTGCGTGGTAAAAAACAGATTTTTTCATTTTTTTTCTTTTTAATTTTTGACTTTATTGTCAGGACAAATTTAGTTAGGACTCGTAACGGACAGCTGATCCAGAATGGAGTTAAATCATCCCAATCTGGATCATTTTAAATTCCATAATTTAGAATTAATTTTTGCCCGTAAGCAGCATTCGGGCTAGCTCGGCTGTTTCTGTTTCGGTCAATGGCTTTAATGGATTTCGTAAATGTCCTCCGTCTTCCCCAAGAATGTTCAGCCCTGCTTTAACGGCCCGAGGAAGCCCTTTTGCTACAATGAATTTTAGCAAGTCCAACTGCTTGTAGAAGATCTCACGCGCATTTTCAAGATCATTTTCTTGAATTGCGTTATACAAACTAATATTTAATTCGGGAATCAAGTTTGGAGCGGCAGTGCACCATCCTGCAGCACCAGCAGTAAAAGCAGCTAAAGCCAGCGGATTTGATCCATTATAAAATGCAACCTCTTCCCCTAGCTCCCGTCTTAGATAATGCATGCGCTGTACATCTCCAGTGCTTTCTTTAATCATGGTGACATTAGGGATTTCTAATAATCTTTTAAGCAGTGCTGGAGACATATCGACACCGCCTGTTGCTGGATTGTTGTAAGCCATAATCGGAATACCAATTTTTGAAGCTACTGCATCGTAATGCTGCACGATTTCATCATCGGTAAGTTTCCAGTAGCTCATTGGTATTATCATAACAGCATCAGCGCCTGATTTTTCAGCAAATTGCGCATGATAAATTGTTTTTTCTGTAGTAAGATTTGAAACACCAACTAATGTCGGCACACGGCCAGCAACTTGTTTAATAGTAGTTTCGGTGATATTTTCTTTTTCTTCGTCACTCAAATAAGGAAGAACGCCTGTGCTTCCTAATGGTGCAATGCCATGAGAACCGCTTATAACTAAACGTTCTACAAGGTTTTTAAAAAGTGTAATATCTACTTTCTCATTACTATCGAATGGTGTAATCGGATAGGCAATCACGCCTTTAAAAGGAACTTCTTTCATTTTATGGATTTAAGTAAATGGCTTCTGCAAGCCGTAATAATAGATTAAAGGTCTCTTCCTTCTTCTTCACGAAGTGCCACACCTAGGTTCTGAAGCTGCGGTGCATTTTCACAAGCAATATATTTGGCAGATTCTGTACTGCTCAAATTTTTATGTCTGTGCCAAGCCCAAGAAGGAATATATACTGCATCGCCAGCTTTCCATTCTACGCGCTCGTCTTCTACTTCTGTATATCCTTCGCCTTCTATAACATAAAGCACGGTTTCGTAAGTATGACGGTGTCGGTTCGTCATTTGGTCCGGAAGCAATCCGCCTATTGTAAGACTTACGTTCTTACTTGGCAGATCTACAAAAAATACGGGATGTTTGCGTTCTGTCGAAAATTGGTCGTGTAAACCAGCAGTTTCTACATTTTTATGAATAAGATGCGAAGGTCTGTGGTATTGCGGTCTTGCAAAAGTCTGGTGGAAATCTTTTGAACTAAAGTTCTTTTGTTCGCCGTGAATAGTTCTAACGGCTTCTGTGTTTTCATCTAATTTTGACATGCTTTATATATTTATGTTAGTGCATTATTGCATGGCAAAAATATATCGCAACTGGATCTTCATACTGGCACAGTTTTAATTAATTGAACTAGTCCAGATTAAATTATACATCAGAGATAATTTTAAGAAATGGGATAAAACAGATTCTTGAAATACGATAATAGCTGAAAAAAGACATTCTTTATAAAGAACAACTGGAATAGTCACATACTTAAAAAAACATCTTTTACTTTCGAAAGAATCTCAAAAACAGGTAATTGTACTTATAGTCATACTGAATATTTTCGATACTTTCACATCGGCAAAGGAGAATTGAGACTGTTTAGATATCAAAAAAATATACTTTAAAATAGCAATATATGAAAGTAGGAATTATTGGAATCAGTACCGCAACTCTTGATCTATGTACAAGGGCAGCTGAGGCAGGATTTGAAGTATCAGTAAATGATCCGAGAGGTCATGCCTTGTTTTCACAAGTAATAAGCAGTATCAATGGTAATGTAAAACTATCAGTAATAGAACAAACAGCAGATGCTGATATACTTATCGTATCTCTACCATGGGAAAACCTTCAAAAAACATTGCAGCCACTAAACAAAATAGACAATAAAATAATTCTCCACACTAACAATTATCTATTCAGCAGTGAAAGTTCTGCTATAGAACCGGCAAAAAAGACGGCGGCTCAAATTATTAGCGGTTTATTTCCACAAGCCCATATCGTTAAATTGTTTTCTACTTTTAATTTTAACGTTGCCATAGAAAGCAGATTGAGCAAAAATGCACGAATACTATTCAGCGGCGGGAATATAGAGGTTAAAAAGAATGTACGCTTTTTTTTGGACAAACTTGGTTTTTCTAGTACTGAACTTGTTGAATATAAATCAATTTGAAATACTTGATGGAAAACCCGAAAATCTTAGTATCAATTACAAAGCTTCTTCATATTTCAGATTTTTACTAATCTTTCCGTCCTTAATCACATAAGGATGAGTACGCAGTATATCTTCAAGCATTTCTGGACTGAAACTGTTGGTATCGTACATACAGATTAATGAGCAGGAATGTTTTGGAGTAAGCTGATTTAGGCTAGCCTCATATTCTAATAGTTCATCGGTTCCTGGTAGGTTTTTGAGAGCCCAGACCATATCTCCACATGCTCTAACACTTTCATAACCAGCTCTTGAAGCTGACAATAAATTGCTCTCTAGCATTTTATACATCTTTTCGGCAGCAAAAACGCCATCGCTTGTATAGGTGTTTTCTGAAGCAAGCACTTCTAGTTGGCCACTTAACAGTTTTTCAGTTAGAGAAATTCCATTATCAGTCAGACAGCGGCAGTGCTCACCATGGCGGCTGCCTTCCAAAATATTTATAACTTTTTCATTCGCTTCCAATCCCTCCATAATATAAGGAATGATTACTTCATACTGCTGTTCTTTGGAATCGAAAAAACCGCAAATATGCATTGGAGCTGGCATTGTTTCTCCACATACCGAAAAAGTCGTTTGTCTGTTCATAGCTCAAATATACGTAATACCTATTTTATCACAAAAACTTAAGAATAGGATTTTACATTTTTTTATCTGTTATATTTTATTTTACGTTCTTATTTTGGCATATTCATCCAAATTGCATTAAAATTTAGTTGAATTAAGAGCTGTTCTACCTTATCTCTCACTTTTATATCATTAGTAGCATAAAAAACAGATCGCTTCGATTCATTTTTAGATGTATTTATTTCAAAGGGAGTAAAAATATCAACGATTGTAGCACTAGGAACTATACCAGCCAATACTTCTGATGATGTATTACTAGAACTATTTTTAAGAACTACATTTCCATTATCGACAAGATAATTGTGGTAAAAGACTATTTTACCACTCGTTTTAGGAATTTCACTAGCCACCTCTAGCATCTTTTCTTTACTTATAAAAAGAATAATTATTTCGCAGCCAGCGGCCTCAGAAAGTGAAACAGATTTGATTTTAGGATGCAAAAATTTAGAAAAATCTCTAAAAATCATAGGGCACCCTGTCGTGCTTAACAAAACTTCAAATCCAGACAAAACTAGCCTCTCTGCAAAGTCCAAGGAAACTGAATTTAACCCGATAATGCCAATACACTGCTTTTTAACCATTTATAAATTTAAATTTTTCAACAATAAGTTTGCCTTTGTAATAGTTATAGTATTAATGCCTTGTATGCAGTATTTCACCAAACTATTTTAGCTTAAATTTCAAATTTAAAGACTAAACAATTGTTAAAAAATACCCATTAATGAGTATATTTAGTAAAATTATTTATCTAATTTTATCAAAAAAACAGCAATGAATCGTGATCCATTACCTGAGTTAGAGCGAATATGGGGAACTGTGGCAAGGTCTAATGTTTCTGCCGAACCAAATTACAGCATAGACTACATTAAAAAAATAGTTGATATTTTTTCGATTGCCGACTATTATTACCTCATCTTTAATTTGGTAACCTCCACCATTGAATATGTTCAAGAAGATATAACGAAGGTTTTAGGATGTTTGCCAGAGGAATTTACAACTGAATATTCTTTTGTGAATATTCATCCCGATGATGTTTCTTTTTTCTTAAATGTGCAGAATACTGCTATGAAATTCTTTTCTCAAATTCAGCCTGAGAAATCATCAAAATACAAAATGAGATACGATTACAGGCTTAAACACACTGATGGAAGCTATAGACGCATTTTGCAGCAAGTTTATAATATTCAGTCTTCTCCAGAAGGAGGCGCATTAAGAGTTTTATCTGTTCATACTGATATTACCCATTTAAAGACCAGCACCAAATCGGTTCTTTCCTTTATTGGGTTAGACGGTGAGCCATCGTTTATTGATGTAGAATTGCAATCTGCTTTTAAACCTACAAAGCCCATATTAACCAAGAGAGAAAAAGAAATATTAAAAAATCTGATTGAAGGGCATAACAGTAAAACGCTATCAGAAAAACTATTCTTAAGCGTTGAAACCATCAACACACACAGACGAAATATTTTAAGAAAAACAAAAACAAAAAACACTTCTGAAGTTATTTGTAAGGCACTAAGGGAAGGCTGGCTGTAAAATTTACTTTAAATTAATTTATCTTTTGAGATTCTCCCTTGGATTTTTTTAGTTAGCTTATCTATTATTCCATATTATTTTGTGCTAGCCAATTATAAATTTCGGTTTGTGCACGCCTTGGTTTGACAGTGCTCAAAACTTCCAATTCATTGTTTCCTTCCTTATTTATGGTTCTTCTTTTTGTATTATCTTCCAACTGCAATTGAATGATGGCATTAATTTCTTCAATCTGTTTTTCGTCATACAACGGAAAAGCCACTTCAATTCTCCTGTTTAGATTTCGGCTCAACATATCAGCAGACGACAAGTAAATTTTTTCTTTACCATTATTCGCAAATCTGTAAATTCTAGAATGTTCCAAAAACATATCTACAATTCTGTATATTTTTATGTTTTCAGAGATATTTTCAATTCCTGGCAACAGGGTGCAAATTCCGCGCACGATCAATGTTACTTTCACACCTGCCTTTCCAGCTTCAATAAGTTTATCAATAATTTCTCTTTCATCCACTCCATTTACTTTTAAAAATACAGCGGCCTCTTTTCCCTTTTTCTTGTTTTCTATTTCAGTGTTTATTAGTTCTAGCAACCTTTCTTTCATATTAAAGCCCGCTGCCAGAATATGTTTGGGTTCTCCTGTTTTCTTCTTGGTTTTTAAAAACGCAAATACCTTTTTTAGATCATCTGTATATTTTTTTTCTGAGGTAAAAAAGCCAAAATCAGAGTAAACATTGGCAGTGCTTTCATTAAAGTTCCCTGTTGACAAATAATTATAGTGCTTTTTATTTCCGTATTTATCTTTCATTGTCACCATGGCCACTTTAGCATGAACCTTTAAATTGGGCATGCTTTGAATAATTTTTATGCCGGCATTTTTCATTTCTCGCGACCAGAATAAATTATTATACTCATCAAATCGTGCTTTTACCTCCACAAAAACGGTTACTTTTTTGCCATTCTTTGCCGCACTTATTAAAGCATTTGCAATTAAGGACTGCGATGAAATTCTATATAAAGTAATTTTGATCTCAAGAACGTTTTTATTAATGGCTGCTTGATTAAAAAACTGAAGCACATAATAATACGATTGATACGGAAAATGAAGCAGCTGATTTTGCTTGTCTATCACTTCAAAAATTGATTTCTTGCTTTCAAAAGGCAAATGTTTGAGTCCTGGATAATTTGTTCCCTGAAGATTTGGTTTAACAGGATTTGGGAACTTGAACAAATCATACATATTATGATGGGTTCCGCCTTTTATCATTTCTTCTTTTTTAAGACGGAAAGCTTTTTTACATACAGAAATGGTTTCTGCATCCATGTTGGAATCATACAGAAATCTTGTTGAAGAACCTCGTTTTCGTTCTTCGATTTTGGCTTCAATTTTGGCTATTAAATCTCCTGAATTTTCATCTTCTATCAAATAATTTTCATCTCGGTTCAGCTTAATCGCATTGCACGAAACTACTTTTCCAGAAGGAAAAATCAGAGACATACAATTCTTTATTATAGTATCAATTGAAATAATATAATGGGTATCTCCCAGACTTTGCAATTGTTTGTATCGATCCAATTTGTCCGAAGGAATATTTAAATAAGCATAATTATAATTTCCTGAAGCATCCTTTAGTTTAACCAAAAAATATAAGCTTCGGTTATTTAGGAAATAGGTTTTAGGCTGGTTCAAAGAAATATAAACCACCTGAATATAGGATAAGATTATGCTTTTAAAATAATATTCGATCTCTTGAAGATGTTCTTCTGAAAGTTCTTGATTTTCATAATATACAATATTATTTGCGGCCAATTCTGGCAATATTGAATTCTTCCAGATGGCTCCAAATCTATTTTGCTGTACGTTTACTTCTGTTAGAATTTTATCTAGCAAGTCTTTATTTTTCTTAGAATTTTTGATCAGCAGTTTTCTGATTTTAACCCTGAAAAATTCGTCCAAATTAGAAGAATGAATGGCTAAAAACTTGATTCTTTCGTATAATGAATTATTCTGGTCATCGGCTTCTTCCAAAATACAATTATTGAAAGAAAGCCATGAAATTTCTGAAGGTATAAGATAGTTTTGCACGTTTACTAAAATACTTTTATGTAGAAAATAAATTGGTTTTGGCTGTAATAAGCCTCTCTGTAAATTTGAGAAATTATTATTTTAAAAAACACTACAGACAAGTAGTTAACTATAATTTAATTTATGGGTAACAAAACCTAATTCATATTAGACCACTTCTCTATTTTATAACATTTGCACGTATCAAGGTACGATGTTCTCCGAAATGCATCATTTTCTTTTTTACTTCCCAACAAAAAGCAATCCTAATCCTGTTAACTTTTTGTTAACCATATTATAATACTGACAGATAGTACGATTTCTCTTTTCTGGTACTTACTACTAGTAAAAATTATAATTCAAAAATAATATCAGAATATCTCTAAGCAAAATGTACAGGAAACAAGTTTTTTAAAGGGAGATTATTTTTCTCAGTTGACCATTGCTCTCTATAATTTATCAAAATCAATGAATTTAAATATGTTATAAACAATTAAAACTAGAATTATGAAAAAACAGAATCTAAAAAAAGTATTAAGCAGCGTCTTAATCATTTTGCTAACTGGAATTACTTTCTCCTGTCAGGATACGACAATGGAAGAACAAGAAACGGCCGTTGTGGCAAAAGAGCAGCAAAACTCCACAAAAAAATTCGTTGCGTCTGCAGTATCTGATTTGGCAAGAAGATGGGCTCCTATTCATTATAGAGATGTAGATGCCACAGGAACTTATTCCGAAGGTGGAAAATCAGATTACATTACTGCTATTAATTATGATAATGACTGGAATGCAGAAAACAATTGGAACAATCTTCCTGCTTACGCTAATTCTTTGGCTGCTCATTGCTACTATTCGATAGTAGAATCAAAAACGCATTGGTTTATTACTTATGCCTTTTTTTCTCCAAGAGACTGGACAGACAATCCGTTTTTATACTCATTAGACCAGCATGAAAATGATTTAGAAGGAGTTTTAATGATTATTGAAAAAGATGGCTCATCGTACGGTGCCTTAAAAGGCGCTGTTACTGTAAGCCATTCTGATTTCTTTTCGTACGTTCCAACGAGCAGTTCGTTTGTAAGCGGTTTAGAAAGTATTGATGGTACTTTGCAAATGAGAGATTTTAATGGAGAATTGCATCCTGTTACTGCGCAAGACGCTAAAGGGCATAGTCTTAAAGCTTGGCCGCAACATGATATCGATGGAGATGGAATTATCTACTACCCTTCTGCAAACGGAGTGGCTGAAATACCTGCCGATAATTATGATAATCATGTAGAATATAAACTTGTCGATATTTTTGAAAGTGGAGGTTTGTGGGATCAAAGATTTAATACAGAATTGTTTTCTAGTCCAGCTGGAGGATTTAAAGGAAATGATTTTAAAACTGGCGGTGCAAATGCTCCATGGGCATGGGATGATGGAAATGATGCGATTGTACAAGGAGGCGAATTTGCTACAGATCCTGCAAAATTAGCCGATAATTATTTTGATGCTGTAGGCAATTTTTCACGCACTTATGTTGACAATAAATACAATGCTTCTGCTGGAGGCATCGTAACTGTTTATCAAAACTGCAATTACACTGGTTACGCTATTGCTTTGGCTGCTGGCAATTACACATTGAATCAGCTGAAATCGTACGGAATCGTAAATGATGATTTATCTTCTGTTCGCCTGGAAAATGGATACAAAATTACAATGTATCAGAACGATAATTTCGGTGGCGAATCTGTTGTAATAACTGGAAACAATAGCTGTTTAGGAAATTTTAATGATAAAGCTAGTTCTGTAAAGATTAGTGCTTTGTAAGCTTTCTTTTAACTATATTCAAATGAAAGTCCTAATTTTTAATTAGGGCTTTTTTGTTTTTTTGGTTACTTGCGAAATTTTCCACCATACACACTATAAACAACTGATTATCAAGACAAGAATCCTATTTAATTATTTATTCAGATGTTAACTTTTTACAATTATACGATTTATTAGCATCTTAAATTCGTAAAAAAATAAAAAAATGATGTAAAATACTGATATTCAATATTTTATTTGTTAAAAATATCTTACATAAAGTTTTAAGTCTTTTTAATTCTTAATTTTAATGGAAATTAAAAAATTAGAACTTATTATAATTTAAGCTGCAGAAAACATACTCTAATAATAATTAAAAATCACAAATTATGAATGAAGATGAATTTTACACAAATGCAGAAGAGAGCACTTTAATTAGTGGTTCTAGTAATGAATTGAGCAATAGCAGAAACGGATTTACTGATGAAATTGAGATGTCGTCTGAAATGGATGCCGACGAATATACTTCAATTTGGTCGTATTATAAGTGGGTCTAAAAGTAATCTGATATTAATGGTGGACTGCAAACATCATACAAAAGAGCAAATTGCTCAAAACAAAGCTGCAGAATAAAAAATACTGAAATACTTGCTTTTTGTTAAGCTTAGTATTTATAAAAATCCGATTACACCAGTAATCGGATTTTTTGCTTTTTAAAGTTTTAAGGAATAATTTTAAAAGTACAAAAGTAATATCCGTAAAGCGTTTTATCATCAGTAACTGCACAGATGTACTTTTTTAAAGTCTTTGAAAGATGCAGTATTTTTACGTTTACTTTAAAAACGGTATCAATCGGCATTGCTTTACTTAAAGCTATTTCCATATTATCTATTTCCATATTTAGATCAGGAGTCATTTCAAAAATAACTTTAAGAATGCTTCTTCCGATATGTGTGGCGGCAACAATTTCATAATGGTCAAAATGGCCAGCACAATGATTGCGGGTAAACTTATCAACCGTTATATTAAACTCATCTTTGCTTACAGGTTCAATTGATACATTTGGCTCCGTATCTGTATAGCCATTGGCTTTTTCAGCAGAATAATTCAGTTCAAATATTTTCTGAAATGAAGGTTCGTCTATAATGAAATAATCAATTTCCATGTGATATACTGTAGTTTTATCATCTACTACTTCAATTAAAGATTTTCCTTTCTGATTATTCTCTAAATACGATCTAATTTTGGCCCTTAATAAACCAGAAGGCGGAGTAAAAGAAACTTTTCTAATTCGTGCTTTTTCGGCAAGAAAGTAATTTTTCTTATTTGTTTTTAACTCTCGCGCCAAACTAAGGCTTGACAAGGTAGAAAGCGTTTTCAAAAGTTCAATGAAGTTTTCCTTCTCATAAGACTGAAATGACTTAAAAAGCGGAATTTCTGTAGTACCTTCATTAAAAACAATTTTATCTGCATTTTCAAAAAGATAAGGAAAAGACTCTCCTATTAGTTGTGTTCCAATATTCTGATGATTTGCTGTCATAATATTACAGTTGTTTGACGTTATACACTGATTTTATATTGAAATTATTATCCGTTTTTTCAAAAGTGTAGCTTATTTCACAATCGATATTTACGATTTCTTTGATTCCTTCTACAAATGGCAAAAAGGTTGGAATTGTTACATGCTTTTCGATTCCTAACTGAGTAAGTATTTTTAAATATCGGTCTACTCCCGTTAGCTCTATTGTGCTATCTTTTGGAGAATATTTTAAAATTTTAAAATTGTACTCTGGACTCGAGTTGTATATCGAATAGATTACTACTGCTGCAAACGCTCTCGTATCTTTCTCCAATTTAGGATTTGCCGCAAATGCCTGCATTGTTTTTAATTTGCCTAATTCGTAAAATAACTTTTTAGAATGTTCATCAATTTTATCATAGCCATACGTTTCTCCTATAATTTTTAATTGTAGTCCGTAAAAAGCGCTCGTGACCTGAGACAAATTTTGGGTTAGTACAAATGTGTTTTCTGGAAAAAAAGTATTGACAATTTCTTCTTTTAGCTCTAATGAAGGAAAAACATCTTTACTTCTTGACTGCTCTAAGTTTTGTAATAATAAATCTTTCATATTGGTAGTTTTGTTAAAAGGGTTTACTGTTGAATGCGAGATAGGGAATCACTCGTTTTCAAAAATGTTATTTAATTTTTAAGGTGTTAAAAACCATAATAATTAAGAAAACACATCGGCATTTAAAAAAAGAAGCTATCCGGCAAGAACAGCTTCTTATTTTTAAATTCTCCAATTCTTAGCTCTTTATATCCTATCTCCGCCTATACTGCTGGAGCTAGAGCTAGAACTACTTGTCTGTGCGCCTCCAATTGAAGTCCCTCCTAAAGATGAACCACCTACACCTCCTTGACTTAAATCTCCACCAACTGCATTACCTGAAGGTATGCTGCCTATTATACCTATATTACTCTCTGAAGTCTCAGCTGATGAAGATAGGTTGCCTACACCTCCTTGACTTAAATCTCCACCAACTGCATTACCTGAAGGTATGCTGCCTATCTGACCGATACCAAATGAAGATGATTCGTTTGAAGATGAAGCTCCTGAAGCTGCCCCCCCACCTATCTGATAAAAATCCTCATTGCTTTTGTTTGTTTCTTCTGTACTCATAATTTCTAAATTTTAAAGTTATTATTTATCTCATTTTTATTATTTCAATAGAGTATGATGCCTATGATCTCTTGATCATAAAATCTAAAGAATTTTGCTAAAATAGAATGGGCTTATAAAGAGAAGTTCTTTCGGAGTGAAGAAATTATATTTCTTATTTTTCTGACATAAAAGTAATTAAATTATAATAGCAATTATAGAAAAATCTCACTTTTAACATTTTTAACAAATTGAAAAACAGGCACTTATAGTAAAAAATACTTAAAAACCCAGTAAAACAGCACTTTTAAGGACTTTCTTTCAGTATCAAACTTTCAATTTTTTCAAATATGTCCTAATGTTATAGAATCTAAACTTATTGTATCTCAGACACTTTGTTACTTTGCCCCGTAGATTACGAGTGATTTTTTTACATCGCAAGAATCGTAATCAAATGCATTTTTAATAATAAAAACTGTTGTCATGAAAATACTTTGTTTTTTTTTAATGCTGAATGCAGGTTTGTTTTCTCACTCGAAAAAAGAAACCGACAAAAACCTTTCTGAACTTGACGCTGAAAGATTTAATAGTCGTTTAAGTAAGGTTAAAGCAATGATACGTTCCAATTCAAAATACCATTCTAAGATTGCTTTTTTTGTAGACATGAAAATTAAATCTGGCAAAAACCGATTTTTTGTCTATGATCTCGAAAATGATACAATACTAGATCAAGGATTGGTAGCACATGGATCAGGATCTGAAACTGAAGTGAAAGGGATTTTAAAGTTTAGCAATATTCCAAATTCTAAATCAACTTCTTTAGGGAGTTATTCTATTTCTAATAAATACAAAGGAATGTTTGGAAAAGCCTACAAATTAATTGGTTTGGAAGACAGCAATAACAACGCCTTTAAAAGAGCTATCGTACTGCATCATTATTCTGCTGTTCCGCATGAAGAGCAGGAATATTACATAGCCCGCAGTCAGGGCTGTCCAATGGTAAACGAGCTTTTTTTTAAAAGAATAGAAAAAATAATTGACAGTTCTAAATCGAGTATTATTCTCGATATCTATTACTAAATCTGAATGTTTCTTATTCAGACTTTAATACAATTTTCTAAAACAAAAATTAAACATTAATAAATACTGAAAATCATGAAAAAAACGATTTTATCCGCTATAGCAGCATTCGCTTTACTGTCTTTCACTACTTCTTGTGATAGTGACGACAGAGAAAAAACAATAACTCCTACAGACTTGCCTGCACCAGTCGATGTGTTTGTAACACAACATTTTCCTAATGCGACTTATGCACGCGTAACAAAAGAACACAAAACAGAAAGAGACGGAAGTCTTTATGATGTATTGCTTACTAATGGTTTTGAAATAGAGTTTGACGCTGCAGGAAACTGGGTAGATATTGAAGGACATTACCAACCGGTTCCTGTGGAATTAATTCCAGAGAAAATCAATGCTTTTGTTACTGAAAACTACAAAGATTCTCATGTTACTTCTATTGATAACGAACCAGGACATACAGAAATTGAGCTTTCAAACCGACTTGAATTAATTTTTGACCCTAATGGAAATTTCGTTGGAATTGATCGTTAATTATAATTAAAGTTTCTATACTAACAACAGTAGAAACTGCCTTTTACATTTTTACATTCTTACTAAAAAACCTGTTTCTAGACGAAACAGGTTTTTGATTTATATACTATTCTCAATTCTAAACTTTGAATCTGCTTAGATAATTTTTCACTTATAAAGAGATGTTTTAAAGTGCTATTTTTTCTTAACTATAAAATCTTCAGCAGGTTTTCTTCCAAAATTACTGAAGTATTTACGGGTAAAACAATCCCTTCTTTTAAAATTTAATTCCTGTACCACATCATTTACCGTTAAATAACATCCGCCAGCAAGAAGCTTCTTTGCCAAGTTCATTTTTTGTCTTCCAAAATAGACACTTGGACTTGTTCCTTCTATTTTTTGAGAAAGCAATTTGTATTTTGAGACTGACATTTCTGCTTTATTAGCTAAGAAATCTACGCCAGGAAACCTGCCTTTTAAATTTGCCAGCATGTATTTTTTAGAAACATTAAAAGCTTCCAGATCTTTTTTCTTTACTCCCCTCCTTATTGCTGTTTCGGCATTAGACGAATATCTATTGCCAAAATTAGCCAGTAATCTTAGCGTGATTCCTCTCAAATACAAATCAAAAGATTCTTCCTGAATTGATTTGTTTTTAATCGAATACATTAAAATCTTACTATTGCTGTCGATGTAATCGTAGAAAAACAATTCTTTATCATCAAATTTATTGTCTTGTATCGAATTGTCTTGCAAGTTGTTTATTAGAGGCATTAAAAGTTTTTCATCAATAATAAGCCTCACTGTAAATACTCTCTTGCCAATAACAGGCTGATAGGTATTTTCTATATTATTGCTGGTAAAGGCAAAACCTAAGTTGGCTTTATACCCAATTTTATAAATCGAATTTTGAATCTGAATGGAATTAACATCATCGCTAAAATCAAAATGAATGATCCGTAAATTATTATCATTTCTAAGCCTTTTAAGCTTTATCGGAGCAGAAGCTACAAAGTCTAATAGTAACACAGACATGCCCGGAATAACCTCTAAAAATAAAGAATATCCTTTTCCGACTGACTCCGGCATATGCATTAATTTGCCATCTTTTATAGTAGCACCGATATTTTTTGCCAGCTCATTATGCCACTCAGGAGATAATGTATAATAATGTTCAAATTCTTTCATAATATGATAGTTAATGTTATAATGCATTCCGCCTCGTTCTTCAAAATTTCAAGCGGTTAAAGTTTAGTATACAAAAACAAACTATCAGTCACTTAGAAATTCTTACAAAACAGTATATGCAAAGTGACAGATTATCAGCAATATTATACATTTAAATAGTAAAAGATTAAGACACTTTTCTTGCATTTTTACTAATACTTAAAAAATAATCTTAAATTTTCATACTATTGACAAATCACTTAATAAGTTACAATTTTTCTGCAATAAATTCTCAACTTTGTTTCTATCGAAATGAATACGTTTGTCTGTAAATTGATCCAACTGCAGCTCAGTATGAATATCGGTTCCTGTAAAATCATACAAATCATTTCGAATTAAACATTCTGCCATTTTCTGTGCTCTTTTGCCATAATAGCCTGTTAAAGACATTAAATTAAGCTGGAAGCTAACTCCAAATGCTTTTAATTTTTCGATGTTTTTTATGTCTTTATGCAAATACAAGTATCTTTCTGGATGTGCCATTATAATGCTATAATTTTTACATTTTAATTCAAACAGCATTTCAAACAAATTCACAGGATAATCTCCATGTGAAATTTCTACCAATATATAATTGTTCCAAACACACAAAAGCTCTTCATTTTGTACCCGCTCTATCAAGCTGATATCCAGCATATATTCGCTGGCATAGCCTTTTATAAAAGATTTATTAAATTCTGTTTCAACAGCAATATTATAGGCTTTTTTTATAGTCTTAACGCTATTGTTCCAGTACTTTGTAAAAGTATGAGGCGTTACCACAGCTCCCTGTATATTGATTTGAGCCATTTGTTTTATAAGCCTTGAAGTTTCTGCAAGACTTTGAGATCCATCATCTATCCCCGGAAGAATATGATTGTGAATATCAATATAACCGTCTGGTATTATTTCTTTTAATGAATAATGAGATTTGAATAATGATAACATAAAAATGAATTAATAAAAGCCTACGCTTTCATTTATAAAAGAGTTTTACAGCAAAATTGTATTGCTTTACTATTGCATCAGTTTGGTTTAAAGCCAAATTTAATTAGATGATTCAGCCAAGATTTTTTTTCTTCGTACCTTCCATAACTGTAGCCATAGCCATAATTGTAGTCGCTTCTTATATCAATGTCATTAATAACATATCCCATATTTTTAAGTTTATGTTCTTCATGAAGTCGGGCCGAATAAGAAACCAGTTTTTTTTCTGTCACGCCAGAACGTATGACAAACAAGGTTACATCTGCAAATTTGGATATAATGAGAGTATCAGATACCAGCAGTGTCGGAGAAGTATCAAAAACAATGGCATCATACTCTTTTCTGGCTTCTTCAACCAGAGTACCAAATTTTTGGTTTGACAATAAAAGCATTGGTTTTGGCGGAATATCTCCAGCCAACAGAATGTCAATACTAAAATCATCATCTTTATTTCTAAGAATCATATCCTTCCATTGCAGAGCACTATTGTACAAATAGTTTGAGAGTCCGCGATTTCCTTTTGTTTGATCGATATGTTTATGTAACTGCGGATTTCTTAAGTCAGCACCTACGAGCAATACTTTTTTACCCAGCTGAGCATAAGCATTGGCCAAATGATAAGAAACAAATGTTTTTCCCTCACCCTTTATAGAAGAAGTAACAAAATACACTTTGCCTAATTTATTGTCGGTTTCTGGGGTAATAAATTCGGTATTTTGAACCAATGTTCTAAAGGCTTCAGATGCTTCTACATCTTTTTCTTCTTGAATGGTATGTTCTTTTGCAGACGGTATTTCTCCTAAAACAGCTATTTCATTATTTATCTTTTCTACATCAGTACCGGTATACACTTTAAGATCAAATATCACTAAGAGAAATAAAATACCGAAAGGAATAAAAAGCCCTGCAACCAACGCTATCATCAAAATAACATTCGTTTTTGGAGCAATAGGCGTATCTTGAGTTATGGCATAATCTATAATTTTTGTATTAGGTACAACCACTGCCAAATTTATAGAAGCCTCTTCTCTTTTTTTAAGCAATAATAAATATAGACTTTCCTTTAGATTTTGCTGACGCTCAATACTTCTTAATATAGTTTCTTTTTCTGGTAATGCGGCAAAAGATCCTTCTGCTTTTTTATGCGCTATTTTATCCTGAGAATGAGTAACTAGTAATTGCTGCTGATAGCCTTTTACAGAATTTAGAAGATTCCTTTTTTGATTATTAATTGAATTTACCAGAACCGTTAAACTGGGGTTATTCATTCCCGCACTTGTTTTTAGTTTCTGATATTCCAAAACGGAGCTATTATATCCTTCAACCAACTGATTAATGCTTTTATTGCTAACTCCGATATCGGCTGGCAAAAGTTCAATACCTGATTGACCTGACAAACTATTTTGCAGAAGCTCTACTAAAAGTAGCTGAGAATCCATCTCAAAAAGCGATTGCTCTTTAAATGATTTCTTTCTGATACTCTCTTCTATATCTCCCTGAATAAAACTTAAATTGTTGTTCTTTTTAAATTCCTTTTTTGAGGTTTCTATTCTATCTAATTCTTGCTTTAAAAAAACAAGCCTGTCATTCACAAAATCGATAGTTCTTCTCGAAATCTCTTGATTGTCACCTACACCGTCCTCTTCAAAAACCTTAATCAGATTATTCAATATTTTTTGTGCATGCTTACCATTACTGCTTTTTAATGTTAGTGATATGATATCACTATTTTTGCCGATAGAGGCTAAATTAATTTCATTACTAAGTTCAAACGCAGCTAAATTCAAAGGCTTTAGAATAACTTCATAATCATTATACTTATCTATGTTTTCTTCTGGTGAAAGCTGAATGTTTATAGGAAAATCTGGAAGTCTGCCTTTAAACCAATATCCTTCTGTGTTTATTGCTTTACCGGATTCTTTATTTATAACTTTATAACCTGTTGGGGTTAGGCTAACATCAAATTTTGCAACTGTTGACAAACTACTCTCCGGTAAAATATAAGTAACCCAAAAAGGTGGATTAAATTGTTGTTTTCGTTTCATTCCATCTTTTGAGAAATAGCTTATGTTTAGTTTTAGATTTTCTACTACTTTTTTATTGAGTCGGTGCGATTTTAAAACTGCTTTTTCACTTTCCAAATTAATTACGGACTTGCTAAATGCTTTAGAAATATCCATTGAAAAATTAGAATTTTTTCTATCATCTATACATTTCACTTTGGCTTCTGTAATGTATATCTTATTTGAATATTTTAAATACACCACCGCAACCAATAAGCAACAGAATATGGAGACTAAAAACCAAGGCCAGCGGCGTAAGCATTTATTTAGTAGTTGAACAATATCAATGCTCAATTCCTGCTCTCTAATTTCAAAAGAACTTTTCTTATTTTCATTATTAGTCATAGCAAGGTTATCTCGTTAATAAAATAATTGAGCTCAGTGCTAATGACACTATAGTTAAAATAGTGCTTGCGTTTCCGATATATCCGGAAGTCTTAACTTTTGTACTGTTAGGATTTATTATCAGCACGTCATTTTGCCTGATGTTGAATGAGGAATCGTTCATCCAGTTCACGGATGTTAGATCAATATGCTTAATCGTGCGTATTCCTTTCGACTCCCTGATTAGTAATATGTCTTTTCTTTGTCCATTAATCGTTAAATCGCCTGCATAACCTAAAGCTTGCGGTATAGTCAAAGTTTGCTCAGAAAAAGAGTAAGTGCCAGGTTTATTTACTTCTCCTAAAATGGTCACTTTCGAATTTAAAATCCTGACCCTCACTATAGGATCTACTAAATGCCCCTCTGTTTCCAACTTCTCTTTTAGATCTGATTCTAGTTCTGATGTTGTTTTTTGCAATACCGAAATTGTTCCTAAAACAGGAAATGTAATTGTACTTTGAGGTGAAACTAAATACCCCTCCAGTCTAACAGTTTCTGCATTAGCTATATTATTATTTCCCAAAGATTGTATATTATAAGCCATCGCTGCTTCAGGAATTTTTGTTCCAACTGTAATACTTAAAATATCATTAGGCTCGATACTTGCCACAGCATTCTGAATGGAGATTGCTCCATGAATATCATTATTCTGAAAATATAAAATATCCTTTTTTGAAGCACAGGATTGTAATAGCAAGACCGTTATCACAATTGCATACATAAATTTATTCATAACTTTTTCTGTTACAACATTATCATTAAATTTCTTCTTCATTTGTTCTTTTCAATTAAAAAATAATACTGTATCGCCCGTATAAATTCAGCTACGTGCTTTGCATTATATCTGATAATGGCTTTTGAATGTTATAGGCAAGTATCCCATGATAGTGAGAATAACAATTAAAAACATACTCAGGTTAATGTTCAATTCTTCCATAAGAAAAGCACAAAAAATTATAATCAGAGTTATGGTGCTAATGACAATTGTAGTTTCTATATGTGTTGCACCTGAATCTAAAAAACAAGTATGAATGTGATTTTCATCTGACTTAAAAGAGTCTTTACCATTTTTGATTCTGATAAAAAATAATCTCAATATATCCAGTAAAGGAAAAGAGAGCATAGCTATAATAAAAACAGGACCATTATTAAAACTGAATATGGTATTTTCATCATTGTTTACATTTAAAAAAATTATTGCTTGGTATACGATGACAAAACCAATTACCATGCTTCCGGTATCTCCCATAAAAATTTTTCGTTTATGTGAGGTATTGAATTTTAAGAACGCTATTAACGAACCTAATAAAGCAAACGATATTAGCACTTGGGTAAACTCTTTATTTGCTAAAAAATAAATTCCGAAAAATAGACAAATCATGGCTGCAATAATACCTGCTAATCCATCTATTCCATCAATTAAATTGTAGGCATTAATAACTAAAACGAAAGTCAAAAAAGTAAAAACCAATGACGGCAGATAAGGCAAACTGTATATACCTAAAAAGCCATTAAAAGTGGTAATGCGAATGCCTAAAAAAACAATTACAATTGCAGCGGCCAAAAGCTGAGCCATCATTTTTTTTAATGGCGAAATAACAAGCAAATCGTCTTCAATACCGATAACAAACATGATGATAAGTGAAGCTCCTAAATCGAATAGGATATTCATTTCTAGATATTTGCTCAAAATAGCCCCTATAAAAGCAAAGGTTAAGGCAAAACCAAAAAAAATTCCCACTCCTCCCATAGTGGCAGTTTTAAAACGATGCGATCCTCTTTTTTCTGGCATTTTTGAAAGCTTTTTCACATAGCTTAAATAAATAATTACCGGATACAATTTATACGAAACCAAAAAGGAGAAAAGAACGATTAAAAAAGCGCTCAAAAAATAATATTGCTGAAGGTATGATAGTATTATCTGCATAAAGTTTATATTAAAAATTCTCCCTTGTAAGGGCGATTAAACTGTTATCTCAACTGCTGTTTTTAAACAGCTTCTGCCGTTTCAACCCGAAATTAATTTGTTCTTTAAAAGCCATTTATGACCATAAGACGCCCTAGCTTATGATCATAAATGGACTGTCCATCTATTTAATTCTAAAGAATACCCAAAAACAAAAAACTTATTAAAACCAAACTCTGTGATAGACAGCCTTTCTGCTGTAAAAGCAAAAAACTTTAAAAAAAATAAAACTAGATTACGTAAATATTGCTGGGTGAAAATTGGATCAATTCTGGTTGTAATGCCTTAGATTTTGAAAAATTCCATTCGGTAGCACTGGCTCATCAAAATCATTTTTTTGATTAAAATAAGCTTTTAAATCTTTTATAATTTCTGTCTTAGCTTTAGAGCCGTCCAGCAGCATCAAATTTCCCAATTCTTCTAAAAAAGATACGCTGTTATACAGTTTTTCATTGAACAGATAGACCAAAACATTAGTTCCTTTTTTATCCAGTTTTAAAAAGTCAATAAATTCTACATTATCGTACACTACATAAATACAGCGGTCAAAATCACTAGGTTCTTCCTTAGTGTTTATTAAAGATGGATTTTCATTAAATTCAAATTCCTCTTTAAATTTTCTTTTAAACATTTTCAAAAATGCCCCTTTGTTGTCTCGTACCAATACTTTTTCCTTCTCCATATCTTCTATTATTTAGAAATCATTTACTTCCAAAACTGTTTTAAAAATTCATTCTCAATCTTGCAAATGCCATTAATCCATATTTATGATAAACTCACTGCGTCGATTGACCTGATGTTGTTCCTCTGTACAAGGAACGCCATCGCCACAATCATTTAATAATTGCGATTTTCCGTAGCCTTTAGCTGTCAATCGGTTTTTACTGATTCCTTTTTTAACCATGTAATTAAAAGTTGCCTGTGCTCTCTTTTCAGACAAGTTGTTATTGTATGCTTCGCTGGCACGGCTGTCTGTGTACGAACGAATATCAATTTTCATGTTTGGATACTGTTCCATAACCGCAATAACTTTTGCCAGATTCTGTTCTGTATCGGGCTTGATGTTGTATTTGTTTAAGCTAAAAAGCACATTTTGAATTCCAAAAACTTTAGCCAAATCATCGCCTGTAGTAACTCTTTTTGTTCTTTTGTTTACTTTGATATTGTGCTGCATTTTAGAAGCATTCTTCAAGTCTAAAAGACGCATTTCGCTTGTTTCAAACTCTTTACCGTCAGCTTGTAAAACACGAACAAAATATCCTTCATGACCTTTAACATCAAAACTATAATTTCCGTCTTTGTCGCTGGTTACGGTTTGCAATACATTAGATTTTGAATCTAATAATTGAATCGTTGCATTTGCAAGCGGCTTTCCGTTTTCGTCGGTAACAATGCCTGTAACTTGAGAAGCCAATACCAGTTTTGCTTCTTTTTTTGACGCTAATGTTCGAACATAGTAGCCTGCCTTTGCTTTCACATCAAAACTGTATTTTCCGTCTGCATCACTGGTTACCGTCTGCAATAGATTATGTTTCGAATCGAATAGCTGCACTATTGCATTTGCCAATGGTTTTCCGTTTTCATCGGTTACAATTCCTGTAACTTTTGAAACCAACATCTGATTTTCTTTTTCTGTACGGATAAAATAGCCCTCTTTTGCTTTCACATCAAAACTATAGTTTCCGTCTTTGTCGCTGGTTACGGTCTGCAATACATTAGATTTTGAATCCAATAATTGAATCGTTGTATTTGCAAGCGGCTTTCCGTTTTCATCGGTTACAATTCCAGTTACTTGAGATGCCAAAAACTGGTTTTGATCTCTTTTTGATGCAGCTGTTTTAACATAATAGCCTGCCTTTGCTTTCACATCCAAACTGTATTTTCCGTCTTTGTCGCTGATTACAGTCTGCAATACATTATGTTTAGAATCGAACAATTGAACAATTGCATTTGCCAGTGGTTTTCCGTTTTCATCGGTTACAAATCCTGTCACTTTTGAAACTAAAACCTGATTTTCTTTTTCTGTACGAATAGAATAGCCATCTTTAACTTTTATATCAAAAGTATATTTTCCTTCTTTGTCGCTGATTATCGTCTGCAATACATTCGAATTTGCATCGAATAACCGAACTGAAACATTTGCCAATGGTTTTCCGTTTTCGTCGGTTACAATTCCGGTTACTTTAGATGTCAAAAACTTGTTTTCTTCCCTTTTTGATGTGGCTGTTGTAACATAATAGCCTGCCTTTGCTTTCACATCAAAACTGTATTTTCCGTCTGCATCACTTGTTATAGTCTGCATTACATTATGTTTCGAATCGAACAATTGAACAATTGCATTTGCTAAAGGCTTTCCATTTTCATCGGTTACAATTCCTGTCACTTTTGAAACTAAAACCTGATTTTCTTTTTCTGTACGAATAGAATAGCCTTCTTTCGCTTTTATATTAAAAGTATATTTACCGTCTTTGTCGCTGATTACGGTCTGCACTACATTGGAATTTGCATCGAATAACTGAACTGGAACATTTGCCAATGGTTTTCCGTTTTCGTCGGTTACAATTCCTGTAACTTGAGAAGCCAAAAACTGGTTTTCTTCTCTTATTGATGCAGCTGTTTTAACATAATAGCCTTCCTTTGCTTTCACATCAAAACTATATTTTCCGTCTTTGTCGCTCGTTACAGTCTGCAACACATTATGTTTCGAATCGAATAATTGAACAATTGCACCTGCTACTGGTTTTCCTGTTAATGGATCCGTGATAACACCTGTAACTTTAGAAACTAAAACCTGATTCTCCTGTCCCGCCGATTGCGCTGTACGGACATAATAGCCATCTTGGCGTCTTACATCAAAACTATATTTTCCGTCCTGATCCGTTTTTACAGTTTCTAGCAAATTGAACTGTGAATCGAATAACTGAATCGTCATATTCGCCAACGGTTTTCCCGTTTCTTCATCTATTACAATACCTTCCACATTTTGCCTGTGATTATAGGTAATCGCATTTTTTTCTTTAAATTTAAAAATATCATCAAATCCTAAACTCGCGTCTCTATTGGTAGAGAAAAAACCTTGCTGTGTTTTAGGATTAATCCAAAAAGCAAAATCATCAGAACCGCTGTTTACGGGAGCTCCCACATTATACACTTCTTCATAAGCGTTGTTTTTTTCTAATGGCGTGATAAAAATATCCAATCCGCCTAATCCTGGATGACCGTCTGAAGCAAAATACAGCTCATTAGACTCCGAAATAAAAGGAAATGTCTCTTTTCCTTCTGTATTGATTGGAGCTCCTAAATTCTCAGCAGGTCCAAATCCTCCATCACTCAAAATAGCTACTTTATAAATATCTGACTGTCCAAACGTTCCAGGCATATCAGATGTAAAATATAGCGTTTTATCATCAGGACTTAATGCTGGATGTGCTGTGCTGTATTCATCAGAATTAAAAGGCAGCTCTTCTACATTGGCCCATTTGTTATTTTTAAGAGTGGCTCTATAAATCTTCAGATGCACCGTATGATCTTTTCCTTTTCCAGGTTTTCTGGACAAAAAGTTATTTCTGGTAAAGTACATCGTCTGTCCATCTTTTGTAAAAGCGGGAGTCGATTCATTTACTTTTGTATTAATATCGCTCGAAAATTTCTTGGGAGCACCCAGATTTCCAACACTATCCATGGCAGCAGCATACAAATTGGTAAATGCCTGATTGGTCCAGTTATCCTTTCTTCTCACAAATCCAAGTGTATCTCTAGCCGACGTAAAAACAAGCAGATTTCCTAAAAAAGCCGTTCCGTAGTCTGTAGCAGGCGAATTAATTCCGGCATTCTTTACTTCGTAACGTCCAGAATTTTTCTTGATTACTTCTAGATAATTTTTATTTTTATTGTATGCTTTTGCCCTGCTGTCCTTGGTAGCAAGCTGCGTGAATTTTTCCATTATGACAGCCGCCTTTTCATAAGACTCTACTGCTTTTAAGGTCTGGGCATAACGATAATAATATTCTGGCTCTAGTTTTTCATTCATTTCAAAAAGAGCCGTATACCATTTTTCCGCTTGCTGAAACTGACTTCTGAAATAATAGGAATTCCCTATTTTTTGAAATAAGTCTGCTGACTTATATCCTTTATTGGCTATATTTTCATAAATTTTAATAGCATCAATATAGGCGTAACGATCGTAATTTTTGTCAGCAATTTTAAGTTCACCTTCTTGGGCTATAACACTGCTAATTGTAAATAAAAATGGTACAATTAATTTTGGATTCATACTGGCTTTTAAATTAATAGATTTTTAAAAATATCTTGGTGAAACAATTCTTTCGTAATTATCAAAAAGTTCAAAGCGCAGGAAAATCTCATGCGATCCTGAATTATAATTGGCTAATTTGGTTGTTTCAGCGTCATACGAATATCCTATAAGCAAACCGTCGCTTACCTGAAATCCTACCATAGCGCTAAGTGAAGCGCTCCATCTATACGATAAACCTGCTGTAAACTTTTCGTTAAACATTAAATTGGCCGCAATATCGGTTTGTACCGGAGCACCCGAAGCCACTTTTGCCAGTAAAGACGTTTTTAGTTTTATGTTATAATCAATATCAAAAACAAGTCCTGTCATCAGATAGGTATCCATACGGCTGTTTACAACAAAATCTTTCGCATCTTCTCCAGCCATTTTATCGTAATAACTGGTTCTTAACATTCTGGGAGCCGATATTCCCGCATAAAAGTTATCGGAGTACAAATAAACCCCAGCTCCAATATTCGGGGAAAATTTATTATCTATATCATGCTGAAATCTAGGATCGTACGGATCATAGATATTCAGTTTTGTAAAATCTACGTTTAGCATATTAGCTCCAGCTTTTAAGCCAAAAGCTAATTTGTAATCGTAGTTAATATCAACAGTATAAGATAGGTCAGCAGAAATGTTATTATCAACCATAGGACCTATTCTGTCATTTAATATTGACATTCCTATTCCTAATCTGGTATCGTTAAGTGGTGCATTAAAAGCCGCCATATTGGTAACTGGCGCACCGTCTATACCAATCCATTGATTTCGATGTGATCCGAAAATACTCATAACACCACGAGATCCTGCATAAGCCGGATTAAGATTGGTGGTATTGTACATGTATTGTGTAAATTGTGAATCTTGCTGTCCCCAGCTAAAATTGCAGAAAAATAATACGAACGATGTAACTATTAATTTGATCCTTTTCATATTGCAAATATTTTATGGTACAAAGGGACACAATATCTGCGACACATTATTATCAGATTCTATCAGATTAGGACATAGTTCATTTTTCAAATAAATGAAAATCAACACTTAACACCTTATTAATTCATCTATTAGAGGAGTTTTTTATTAAAAAATCCGCTTTGAAATCTAAAGGATTTCAAAGCGGATTTGTATGTTTTTTATAAAAAAGATTCTTGTTTTAAAATGCAGTTTAATAGTCTGCTTTTACAAAATCTTCGTACGGATTCTTTTTATAGGCTCTGTAATATTTCTCTGAGAGATATCCTAATTTGATATTGTCCAAAACTTCTAATACTTCAGATATACTGTCGAATCTGCCACTTTTGAGAAGTTCGTTGGTCAGGATAATCTTTTCTCGCCAGAAAAAACTATTGGGCGTGGTGGTATACATTTTTTTAAACAAAGACATGTACTTCGACATAGACATTTCTGCCATGTCGGCCAGAAAAGCAACTCCGGGAAAACCGGTTAGTAAGTTGTTTAGTAAATATTCTTTTGTTTTATGCAAGGATTCTGCTTCTTTCTCTGAGATCGAATGCAGTAGCGGAATTAAATTGGTATAGCGATCTACAAACTTGCCTAATAACTTTAAGGCAATTCCTCTTATAAACATTTCAAAACCTGGGTCCAGAAAATTTTTATCTTTTGCTCCGCGCATAATGATTTTGCTTTCGCTGTCAATATGATCGTAAAAAAACAGTTTGTTTTTACTTTTTTTGATCCTGCGTTTGTCTGAATTACGAGCAAATTCTTTGGCAACCGAAAATTTCAGCAACTCTTTGGACACTAATAAACGTAAAGCATAAATTCTTTGCCCGATAGCCGGTTGAAAGTTGTTATCCGTTGCATTATCAAATACTGCTAGACCTAAGTTGGCTTTGTACCCTATTTTGTGTTTGACATCTTCTACATGAATCAAGTTCATTTCGTCGCTAAAATCATAATGGATGATGTATAAATCCTCGTCAGATCTCAATCTTCTTACCAATACAGGCACTTTGCCCGTAACATCTACCACAACAACTGAAAGTCCTTCCATTACTTCTGTGCAGTAAAACGAGCCATCGGCAATGCTTTCAGGAAATTTAACGACATTTTCATTAATAACTTCCCCGCCCATTTTAACAAGATCTTTTGCTAATGTTTCCTGCCACTCCCGTGATAAAGAATACGTATGACTAAACTCGACCATTATGTAATCTGTTTGATAAAATCTTTAGGCGACATTCCGTAGAAGTCTTTAAATTTTGCAGTAAAGTAAGAATGACTTGTAAAACTCAATTCGTCAGAAACCTGAGCAATTGTCAAATGAGTTTCCATCAGCAGCCTTTTGGCTTCCTGAAGTTTATTGTTCAGAAAAAAGCTGTTCGGAGTCAATCCTGTCACTTTTTTAAACAGTGTTTTATATTTTGATCCCGACATATTAACGTCTCGCGCCAGTGTAGTAATACTTGGAAAAGAACGATTTAAATTGTCCATCAAAAAAGCCTGAGATTTTACAATTCCCAAAAAATCGTCATTATTAACCTTATCGATTACCAGATCATCAAAAGACATGCTCTGCACATATTCTGCCAAAAGACATTGGACAGCGCCTCTTAAATGAAAATCAAAAGTAACACCTCCTACTTCTCTAGAACGCAATTCATTTAATAGATGAATGCTTTCATTGCTCATTCTAGTTATTTTTAAAATCGTATTCTGCTTTGGGTCTACAATCTGGTCAACATGATCCTTTAAGGTCGGATTTCTCTCAAGATATACTTTTATAATTTCTTTTTTTATAAAAATACAAAGCGTAAATACTTTGGTGTCTTTATCTACAATATAATTGTGCGTTAAACTGCTATCAATAAAACTTAGGTTATAATTCCATTTTCCGATCGAATTGTAAACATTGTCAAATACTGAAGTTGTCTGACCGACTTCGGTAAGATTGTAATAGATGCCTACAAAATCATCCAGTTTATTTTCTTGTGTAAAATGGAGTTTGGTATTAGCGGTAAACTCTTTATAAAATGCCGAAATCCCGAAATCGCAATTCAAAAAATACCGAACACCTGTAGAAATATGATCTGGAGTTACGATAAAATTTCCTTCAACGTGACCTTCCAGCTGTTCTGCGTAAGATTCAACCCAATCTAGTTCTACGCCGTAATGGTGCTTGATTTCTTTCATAAAAGTTATTAGCTCTGATTTTGGTTAACTTAAAAAAACGGAAAACAGAAAAGCAATGCCATAAATGTAGTAATTTTATCATAATTTTCCCCAAAAAACTTGCCCCCAAGCAAAAAAATGCTACACTATCAGCATTGCTTTTCCTAAAATTTAAAGAAATCTGTTTTCCTCGTCACTGTATTGCCCCCCAACAAATACAGTTAATTATCCTGACTCAAATATAAGTAGCCCGCTTTTTCTCTATATCCAGTTCCATTTTTAAACCTTAAAATATAAAAATAGGTTCCCGTTGGCACTACTGCACCTTGTTTAAAAGAGCCTTTCCCATTTCCTTCTCCTCTAAAAACACGCTCTTGTTCATTATATCCATTAGCCTGATATACTTTTATTCCATAACGGTTATAGATTTCTAAAGTATTGTCTGGAAAATTATTGATCCCTTCAATTTTAAAGAAATCATTCATTCCGTCTCCGTTAGGCGATACGGCATTGTAAACTATCAAACCATCTTCCAGTTCTCCTGGTCTCGCCGTTACACGTGCTACAGTAAAAATACCTGTTTTGGACACTCGCCCCGTAACCATTTTCTGCTCTGCATCAACAATTCCACCTTCTGCTTTCCATTGCTGCGTAGGAATATCCCATCTTACGATCTGAATACTAGTCCCTGCTAAAGCATCGTAAATATAAGAAGCCGTTGTAGCTGGATCTAAAGTAAGACTTAGTACAATTTTGTCTTCCTTATTTTCTTTTGTTACTTTCCAGTACTCTTTATTGTCAATTAATTTTATCTGATCCTGCTTCTGATTGTGCGGAAACTGCAAATCTGAATTTTCAAGAAAGTAATGTACCACATAAGCAGCATCTTCTGAGACAGCACCGTGCAGCATCGGACGATAGTAGTTTTTATCTCCGCTAGGAAACTCAAATTCCTTTGTTCCTATTTTTTTTAATTTGCCATCTATAAAACTATTTTTACCTGCATTCTTATGACTACTGTTTTTATCAAATGTAACGGTACTGTCATAAGTATCAGCATCTACAATTCCGTTTTTAAAATCGGCATTTCCTGAAATGCTGATTTCTCTTGCCAATATAAAAGGCACTGTTTCTGACTTATTATCGAATACTACATTTTTGAAACGGGTGTACACATTTTGCGAAACCACATCTCCATCTATAATCTGTTCCTGCCCGCCTATGAAGTGCGTAGTTCCTTGCTCTGATTCGGTAAAACTGATTTTACCATCATTGCTCCAGTGCTGTTTAACCTCTAGCTGACCGTCATTAATAACTTCGCCCAAAGGCGTATTATTAAAATCTGAACCTAATGACACAATAGTGCCTGGCTTGACTTTTAAAGTCGTTTTGTTTACAATCTGCGCTTGTAAAGTGCCAGCACAAAAAAGGCAAAAAAGACCTGTTTTTAGCATCTCTTTATTATAAAAAGATTGATTTTTCATATCATTTTAATTTCCACTCAAAAGCAGTTCTAAAAAATTGAGAAATACTGCAGCTGACTTTATTATTTTTCTCTATTGTTTTGGTTTGAATATTTTTTTTTCGCTCTTTTCTTTTCGAAGAAAAAGGCAATTACTTCAAAAAAACTGAAAGCAATTATACCCCAACAATTACTTTACAAAGAGACAACTAATTATAAATAAGATATATTTAGATTCTGTCAGATTAAGACATTTTTAAACAAACCATTGAGAAGAACAAAAGCATTATTTTATAAATCAACATAGTAAACAAACTCATAAATGGAACATAAAAAAAACTCCAATCTAAACGATTGGAGTTTTTAGCTGTTTTTAAATTATGTGTTATACAATAAAATGGCATTTTTTCACCGTCTATTGTCTTATTATTTTTTTGACAACAAATCTTTTACCATTTCTTTCAGTTCATCAATTTGTTTTTGCTGTTCTTTAATTTCATTCTGCTGTTCTTTAACCGCTTCGATCAATACTGGAATAATAGTAGTATATGTTACAGAATAAAAACCGTCACTTCCTTTTGTAACCGCTTCTGGTAAAATTGGTTCCAAATCCTGTGCTATAACTCCTAAATCATGAGTTTCTTTAAAATTTTTATCCTTAAATTCATCTGTTTTCCAGTTGTACCCGACACCGTTCATTTTCATGATTTTATCAAGTGCATTACCAATAGGTGTAATATCCTTTTTAAATCTTCTATCAGATGGACTATTCCAAGCAGTAGTACCTCCTGCACTTCCTCTTACATATAAACGGTAATCACCACTATAAGAATTCCCTCCTCCAACTGTTAACTGTCCTTTATCATTAAACCATAATCTATTTAATATATCACCAGAATCAAAAACCAAACTTCCGCTAAGTACCGATATCTCTTTTCCGGCTACATAAAGACTGTTAGTTCTCAAAATATTAGCCTCCAAAGAACTACTAAATTTAGCGTTTCCAATAACATCTAATGAATAGTTTGGATTAGTGGTTCCAATTCCAACATTTCCGATTGCCGAAATATGCATTCTTGTATAATTATTAGTTTTAAAATTCAATGCCTGATTATTGGTAGTTCCTATAAAATTGGAAGGTGTCGCAACATTTCCATTTAACTTCCATCCTGAAGAAGAACTAATTAAGTCAGCCATCGAAACCGAAGTCGTACTCACTAATCCTGTAGCGTTTTGTACTAGTGGATAAACTCCAGAAAGCGATGTACCTGTTGCTACTGGCAAACCTGTAACATTTAACGTATTTGCTGCCGAAGTTTCAATTGTTGTTGGTTTTGACAAAACACCTCCTAATTGAGCAGCTCCATTAACACGCGTCAATCCATTATTGGCTGCATCTACAATAGCAACACCTGTACTTGCAACACCATTTACTCTTGACACTAAACTTCCGTTTGTAACCGCCAGAGCATTGCTATTTACTGCTGGTGCTGTTGCCACTTTTCCGTTTACTGTTGAAGTAATCGTATTTACCGAACTAGCTAAAACATTTGTTGTTGCTCCGCTCATAAGAGAAGTTACTGGAGTCTTTTTCAACACTCCCGTTCCTGTAGTTGCCACAATTACATCATCTGTTCCTAGTGTTGTAGTCGCTGCTAAACCCGCAATTCTTAGCGTATTATTGCCATTAGTTGTAATTAACGTTGCTTTTGTTAAAGTTCCTCCTAATTCTACATTACCCGTATTAGAACGCGTAAGTCCATTGCTGGCTGCATTTACAATTGCAACACCTGTACTTGCAACACCATTTACTCTTGACACTAAACTTCCATTTGTAACCGCCAGAGCATTGCTATTTACTGCTGGTGCTGTTGCCACTTTTCCGTTTACTGTTGAAGTAATCGTATTTCCAGAAGTTGACAGGGCATTTGTTGTAGAAGCAGAAATAATCGTTCCTGACACTGTAATTCCTGTGCCTCCTGTATAGGTTTTTCCTACTGATGTAGAAGCTATTTTTTTCAAATTATTATTGGCATCTACTACAACTACCTGTTCACCATCTGTACCGGCAGGAAGTGTTTTTATAATTACACTGCCATCAAGATTAACTTTACCAGTACCTTTTGCTGAGATTTTAAAATCACTATTAGCATTACTTCCTACTTTTACTAAACCGTCAAAATTTATCGCAACGCCCTGAGTTTTGTTGTTATGCTGAAAGCTTGCCAACGTATTTTCGCCAGCTAACCCTACAACATCTAACGTATGACTTGGTGATACCACTCCAATACCAACTTTTCCCCCTGAGCCAATCACCATTCTCTCTGTACTACTAGTTTTAAAACGCAGCGCCTCATTATTCGTTGTTCCTAAGAAACTTGTCGATGTACCTGTGTTTCCGGTTAAACTCCATCCTGATGTACCTATTAGATTTGCTACTGTAGTCTTTTTTAATACTCCTGCAGTACTTGCTATTACCACATCATGTCCCGATAGGTTTGTAGTGGCGGCTAAACCTTCAACTCCCAGTGTGTTTGTTCCTGAAGCTCTAATCATCGTTGCTTTTGTTAAAGCTCCTCCTAATTCTACATTCCCCGTATTAGAACGCGTAAGTCCATTATTAGCTGAATTTACAATTGCAACACCTGTGCTTGCAACACCATTTACAGTAGAAACTAAACTTCCACTATTTACCGCTAAGGCATTTGTTGTATTGGCACTAATTTCTAGACCATTTACTGTAATGTTTCCGATTCCTCTATACGTTTTTCCTACTGAAGCTGATGCTATTTTTTTCAAATTATTATTGGCATCTACTACAACTACCTGTTCACCTGCCGTTCCAGTACTAAGAGTATCTATTCTTACTGACGAGGCAACTAATCTAATTACTGAATTTCCTTTTGCTGAAATATTAAAATTACTGTTTGGAGAATCTCCTATTTTTCTAATTCCTGAGTAGCCAATTGCAATTCCGTGCTTTCCTCTACCTGCCGTAAAAGTTGCCATAGACGCATCATCATCTATAGAACTTTTCACCTCAAGAAATGAAGCTGGTGTTGTAGTTCCTATACCTAATTTACCATCTGTTGACAGTGTCATTTTCTCCGTATTATTACTTCTAAAACGTAAAGCAAAGTTACCTGTTGTTCCCAAGAAGCTCGTTGCTGTACCAGTGTTTCCGGCTAAGCCCCATCCGGTAGCTGCCGCAGCGGCAGGCGCCCAATTTGTTCCATTATAGGTCAAAACTTGACCTGTAGTTGGTGGTGTTGCCACTACTCCTGTGCCTCGCAATTGGTTGGCATTCCATAAAGCTTCATCAGTTTTTGCTGAAACTTTATTATCATTTGTTATTTCAATTCCTGTACTAGCGGTATAGGTTTTTCCTACTGATGATGATGCTATCTTTTTAAGATAATTATTGGCATCTACTGTTATTACATCCTGACCCGCTGTTCCAATATTAAGAGTATCTATTCTTACTGATGAGGCAATTAATCTAATTTCTCCACCTCCTTTTGCTCTAATATTAAAATTACTATTGGATGATCTTCCTATTTTACTAATTCCTGTGTAACCGATTGCAATACCATGCAGTCCATCTTTTTGAACGAAACTAGCCAACGAGTCCTGGTTTGTCGGGTTTACGACCTCTAGACCATATTTTGGTTTTGTTGTATTAATACCGACATTTCCTTCATTTGTAATAGACATTCTTTTTTGGCTTCCTGCCCAAAAATCCATCCCCAGCACATTCCCATTTTCTTCATTATCACGGTTGGAAGTAATTCCTTCACCCGTTGCGGCGCTTCCGAAAGATAGTCCACTTCTAATCGTTCCATCAGCTACATTCTTACCATCAATACGCAATGAATTCTCTGCCCTAACCACAGGTGCATCTAATACAACACTTCCTGTTCCTTTTGCTTTAATATTAAAATCACTATTTGCATCAGTAGCTATTTTACTAATTCCTGAATAACCTATTGCAACACCCTGAGTTTCATTAGCAGGAAGAAATCGAGCCAATAATTCATCATTTGCAGGGCTTTTCACGTCTAAGGCATAAGCTGGAGATTTAAGTCCAATACCCACTCTTCCAGATGTTCCGATAACCATTTTTTCTGTATCACTAGTTATAAAGCGCAGTGGCTGAGCATTTGTAGTTCCTAAGTAACTGTTTGCTGAACCTTCATTTCCAGTTAGGCCCCATGCTGAATTAGTAACAGTCGCAGGCCCCCAAGCTGTACCATTCCAAGTCAATACCTGATCAGCTTTTGGATCTGTTGCACTTACTTCTTTTCCTCTTAATTGGTTAGCATTCCATAAAGCTTCAGTTGTTTTTGCTGCTATTTCATTGTCTGTTATTGTTACACCTGTACCAGCTGTATTTACTGGGGCATCGGCTCCATTGTCACCTTTATCACCTTTATCACCTTTCTCTCCTTTTGCTCCGTCCTGACCGTTTGCACCGTCAGCACCGTTTGCTCCAGTATCTCCTTTTTCTCCCTGGTCACC
>NZ_JAVAMB010000030.1 GCF_030730925.1 Flavobacterium sp. DG2-3
CTGCTGGTCTATGGTGTAATGGTAACACTACGGTTTTTGGTGCCGTCTTTCTAGGTTCGAGTCCTAGTAGACCAACACAAAGCCTCTCAGAAATGAGAGGCTTTTTTTATGCAACAAAGTTTTTTAAAATTCGAATATTTAAATTTCAAATTCCAAGGCTTTGCAGATTGGAATTTGGAATTTCTTTTTTGAAATTTTTTATAGTTGAGATTTATAAGGAAGAAGGAACAATTCCGAATTTCTTTTTAAAGGCAAAAGAGAAATGAGAAAGGTCTTCAAAACCGACACCTATATATACTTCTGATGGTGTGTTTCCTTGACTGATCAAATAGTAAGCTTCTTGGAGCCTTTTGTTTAAGAGCCATTTTCCAGGCGATTGCTGAAATACTTTTTGAAAATCTCTTTTAAATGTTGCTAAGCTCCTTCCTGTGAGATAGGCGAATCTGTGCATTTGAACATTAAAATGGAAGTTTTTGTTCATAAAGGCTTCTAAATCAATTTTGCCAGGTTCGTTAAAATCAAATAAAATGTCTTTTAATTCTGGATTTACTTTTAGTAAAAGGTGAATAGCTTCTTTAATTTTTAAATGGAATAAAGCTTCGTTGTTCTCTTCTTCGATTTCAAGGTAAGACAACAGCGATTTCATAAAAGATTTGTAGAGCGGGTTAGGAGCTAGCGCAAACATAGCATCTGAATCCAATTTTTTTTCTGACTTTAAATTGTGTTCTTTGCTGATTTCTCTTAAGATTTCCTGATCTAGAAAAAGGGAAATCGTTTTGAATTCGCCTCCTTCTGGTGGAATTTTAGTAAACTTTGCTAAATGATTTCGCCTGCTGAAACGAAATTCTCCCGGTTTTATGTGAAAAGTGTTTTTGCTATCTGAAGCAATCATTTCTCCAGAAATCTGATAGCTGAAAACGTGCTCAGGTATAAAGTGCTCGCCTTCGCGACTGCGTGAATAATAACACGAGTAGAGAATTTTCGGCTTTGTGCTTGGTTTGGTGCTCATATTGTAAAAATACTAAAAGATCTGGAAATCTTTACGCTTAAAGATTTCCAGATAGAGGAAGGTTATTTTTGTTGAATTAGCGCTCTTGGTTCTAAATAGGCTTCTAGTCCTAAAGTTCCAAATTCACGTCCGATTCCAGATTGTTTAAATCCGCCAAAAGGAGCCATTGGGTCGTGGCTAATTCCGTTTACCTGAACGCGGCCAGCATTAAGTTGTGAGGCAACACGGTGAGCTCTTTCTGAATTTGAAGAACTTACATAAGCTTGTAGTCCATACGTGGTATCATTGGCAATTTCGATTGCTTCTTCTTCGGTTTTATAGGTGATGACAGATAAAACGGGTCCAAATATTTCTTCTTTCGCAATACGCATTTGATTGTTGGCATGGATAAAAACCGTTGGTTTGATGAAATTTCCGTTTTCTAATCCTTCGGGTTTTCCTAGCCCACCAGTTAATATTTCTGCCCCTTCGTCAATTCCGGCCTGAATATAATCCTGAACACGATTGTATTGTTTTGTGCTCACCATTGGGCCTACATTAGTGTTTAGGTTTTTAGGATTGTCTACAATAAGTTTTGAAACGGTTTCTTTAATAAAAAGTTTTGCTTCATTTAGCTTGTTTTCTGGAATTAACAATCTGCTTCCCGCGATGCAGGCTTGTCCGTTGTTCATAAAAGCGGCGCTGATGGCAAGCGGAATAGCTTTTGAAAAATCGGCATCGTCTAGAATGATGTTTGGAGATTTTCCGCCAAGTTCAAGCGTAACTCGTTTCATGGTATTAACGGCTTCTTTTGCAATGATTTTTCCAACATTGGTAGATCCTGTAAAAGATATTTTAGTAATATCTGGATTTCTGCTTATTTCTGCTCCCACGATTTCTCCCAGTCCGTTTACGATATTGACAACTCCTTTTGGAAGATTTGCTTCGTGAAGACATTCAAGGATTAATTCTGTCTGTTGAGCACTCATTTCGCTAGGTTTGATTACGGTTGTGCATCCTGCTGCAATTGCTGTAGATAATTTGCTGCAGATATAGCCATTGCTGGAATTCCATGGAATAATAATTCCGACAACGCCAATTGGTGTCATTTGAACTTCAGATTCTCCCATTGTTTTAGTGAAATCATAAGAATGAAGCAGGCTGATGGCGGAGTCAAAACTTTTTAGCATATAGTCGTAACTTACACTGGCAAATTGAAAAGTACCTCCATATTCTTCTATCATTACATTAATAAAATCGTATTTTCTTTTTTCGACAGCAGATTTAATGTTTTTGAGATATTGGATTCTTTCTGAAACTGTTGTTTTTGAAAAAGTTTTAAAAGCGTTTTTAGCGGCTTCTATCGCTTTTTGAGTGTCTTCTGCATTGCCTAAAAGAACTTTTCCTAATTTTTCGTTTGTTGTTGGGCTAATAAGGTCAAAGTATTCTGTTCCTTGTGGAGTAACAAATTCTCCATTAACGTAAATTTTGTCTATTGTTTTCATTTTGTTGTTTTTAATGAATTTCTATTTGACAAATTTCCGCATTTAATATACTTGTGACTTTGTTGTGAAGCTCAACTAAACTTTGTTGAAAAGCTCAGTTTTTTGTTTGTATGTTAAAAAAAAAGCTTCTCATTTGAGAAGCTTTGGAATTTTTGAATGGTATGTATTAGATTTTTAAGGTGATAACGGGTTTAACAGCGTGATTAACCAAGCCTTCGCTGATGCTTCCGTTAAAGAAATGTGCAAAACCTGTTCTTCCATGTGTGCACATTCCAATTATGTCAGCATTTATTTTGTTCGAGAAATTAATAATTCCTTTTTCAATATTGGTATCATTGTAAATTTGAGTAGTATAATTCGCAATATCGAATTCGGCTATAAAATCACTCATTATTTTTTCGCTTACATGAGTTGGTTTAAAGCTGTTTGGTGTGCAAATAGTGACTAAATGTAATTTTGAATCAAATGATTTGGTGAAATTTAAAAGTTTTTCAAATGGTTTTTTGGCTTCTTCTGAAAAATCAGATGCGAATACAATATCGAAGGCGTTAAAATCTGGAATATTTTTTTTGATGACTAAGACAGGGATTTCCGAGTTTCGAACTACTTTTTCAGTATTAGAACCTATTAATAATTCTTCAACGCCAGAAGAACCGTGCGATCCCATAACAATTAAATCGACATCATAATCTTTGCTTATTTGAGTGATTCCATGAATAGGCTTGTCCATTTTTACAATTTCAGTAACCGGAATTCCTTCAAGATATTCTCTAGAGGCAACTTCATCAAGCGTTTCATTTGCTTTTTTCATAAAAAGCATCGCTTCTGGAATGCTGGCTCCGCCCATTATGGCATCATTGGACTGGTGAGGCAATTCGAGCATATGCAGTAGAATGAGTTCAGAATTGTTCTTTTTTGCAATTTGTGCGGCAACTTTTAAAGCATCTTCTGCGTGTTCTGAGAAGTCTGTAGGTACTAAAATTCGTTTCATGATTTGAGGGTTAAAAATGATGAATAATTCTGTGTTTTAATGCTATTATAAAGATAAGAAATTATTTTAGAGCAATCAATTTATTTGATTTATAAAAAAAACACTATATTTGCACTGTTATTTATTAAAATCTAAATAATGAGGGGACTAAGTGTCCCCTCTTTTTATAAAATTATGACATTCAAAGAAAAAGTAAACGGATTAATTACAGAAGCTCTTCTGGAAAAACCATCAATCTTTTTGGTTGATCTGGCTGTTTCGGATTCTTTTAAAATTAGTGTTGGTTTAGACGGAGATAATGGAGTGGCGCTGCAAGACTGTATAGACATTAGTCGTGCAATCGAGAATAATCTGGATCGTGAAGAACAAGATTTTTCGCTTGAAGTAGCATCGGTTGGAGTAGGGACACCTCTAAAAATGGTTAGACAATACAAAAAAAATGTTGGTAGAACGTTGATTGTTACCACAAATACAGAAAAAATTGAAGCAGAATTGGTAGAAGCTAATGATGTTTTTATAATTTTGTCTTGGAAAGCAAGAGAACCGAAAAAAGTAGGAAAAGGAAAAGAAACAGTTCAAAAAGAGCAACAAATACCTTATACAGAAATTAAAGAGGCAGTTGTTACGGTAACATTTTAATTTTAATTAAAAAATTCGCATGGAAAATTTAGCATTAATCGATTCATTCTCAGAGTTTAAAGATAATAAACTTATTGATCGTGTAACGCTTATGGCAATTTTAGAGGACGTATTTAGAAATGCATTAAAGAAAAAATACGGATCAGATGAAAATTTCGATATTATTATAAATCCTGATAAAGGAGATATGGAAATTTGGAGAAGAAGAGTAATTGTTGCCGATGAAGATCTTGATTTTGAAAATGAGGAAATTACATTGACTGAAGCAAGAAAAATTGAAGCGGATTTTGAAATTGGAGAAGAAGTTTCTGAAGAAGTAAAATTGATTGATTTAGGAAGAAGAGCTATCTTAGCGCTTCGTCAGAATCTAATATCTAAAATTCACGAACACGATAATACAAATCTTTACAAACAATTTAAAGATATTATCGGTGATATATATACAGCTGAAGTGCACCACGTGCGTCCAAGAGTAGTAATCTTGGTTGATGATGAAGGAAATGAGATTGTGCTTCCAAAAGAAAAACAAATCCCGTCAGATTTCTTCCGTAAAGGAGATAATGTTCGTGGAATCATTGAAAGCGTTGAATTAAAAGGAAATAAACCTCAGATTATTATGTCTAGAACTTCAGAAAAGTTCTTAGAAAAATTATTTGAGCAAGAAATTCCAGAAGTTTTCGACGGATTAATTACAGTGAAAAATGTAGTTCGTATTCCTGGAGAAAAAGCAAAAGTGGCTGTTGATTCTTATGATGATAGAATTGATCCAGTTGGAGCTTGCGTTGGAATGAAAGGTTCTCGTATTCATGGAATTGTTCGTGAGCTTGGAAATGAAAATATTGATGTGATCAATTATACAAACAATATTCAATTATTTATTACAAGAGCATTAAGCCCTGCAAAAGTTTCTTCTATCAAAATTGATGAAGAAAGCAAAAGAGCTGAAGTTTTCTTGAAATTAGAAGAGGTTTCTAAAGCAATTGGTAGAGGTGGTCATAACATTAAATTAGCAGGTCAGCTAACAGGTTATGAATTAGACGTTATCCGTGAAGGAGATGTTGCCGGAACTGTTGCAGATGAAGACGATGTTGAATTAACAGAGTTCTCAGATGAAATCGAAGAGTGGGTAATTGAAGAGTTTGCAAAAATAGGTTTGGATACTGCAAAAAGTATCTTAAAACATGACGTAGAAGATTTAGTAAGAAGAACAGACTTAGAAGAGGAAACGATTCTAGATGTTATGAAGATACTAAAAGAAGAGTTTGATAGTTAAGCGATAGCTTGAGTCTGCTCTAACAACACAACGAAAAAGGTAATAATAAAAAGGTTATATGTCTGAAGAGAGAGTAATAAGAATAAACAAGGTTTTAAGGGAATTAAATATTTCGTTAGAAAGAGCTGTAGATTATCTAAAAGATAAGGGAATTGCTATTGATGCAAATCCAAATGCTAAAATTTCTGATAGTGAATTTAATATCCTTCAAAGCCAATTTGCGGGCGATAAGGGGAACAAGGAGGCTTCTAAAGAAGTTGGAGAAGAGAAAAGAAAAGAAAAAGAGGCATTACGTGTAGAGCGTGAGAAAGAAATTGAAGACAAGCGCAGACAAGAAGAGGAGCGTCAAAAACAGCAAGAAATAATCAAAGCGAGAGCTGTTGTTTCTGGACCTGTACAAGTTGGTAAAATTGACTTGAATCCAAAAAAACCTGCGATTACTCCTTCTGAGGAAACAGCTAAGGTTGAAGAACCTAAAGCTGTTGCTGCTCCTGTGCAGCCAGAAAAACCTGTTCAAAATGAAACGGTAAAATCTGAACCAGTTGTTTCAACTCCTGTTTCCGAAACAAAAAAAGAAGAACCTATTATTACGGAGAAAAAAGAAGTTAAAGCAGAATCTAAAGTTGCTCAGGAGCCAATCGTGTCTACTGATCCAACAACTTCAGAGGAAACTATTACAACTCAATATCAAAAGCTTACAGGAACAACCCTTACAGGCCAGACAATTGATTTATCTCAATTTAACAAGCCTAAGAAAAAGAAAGAAGATCCTAAAGCAGCTCAGAATAAACCTGGAATTCCTGGGGTTGGTAATAATAATAACGCAAATAAAAATAAGCGTAAAAGAATTGGTCCTAAGCCAGGTGTGCCTGGTGCGCCAAAACCTGCTACGGGTAATGCGCCTGGAACGCCAAATCAAAATAAGCCAGCTCAAAACAATAATGGAGGAGGATTTAATGCTAACAGAAGTCAGAGACCTGGTTTTGTAAAAGGAAACCGTCCTGCAATTGTAGCTAAAGTTGAGCCAACTGAAGAAGAAGTAAAAAACCAAATTAGAGAAACTCTTGAAAAACTTCAGGGTAAAGGAGGGAAATCTAAAGCGGCAAAATATAGAAGAGATAAAAGAGAAACGCACCGTCAGAAATCTGATGACGAGCAAAGAGCTCTTGACGAAGGAAGTAAAACTATTAAAGTTACTGAATTCGTTACAGTAGGTGAAATCGCTATCATGATGGATGTGCCGATTACTAAAGTAATTGGAACTTGTATGTCTCTTGGAATCATGGTAACCATGAATCAGCGTTTAGATGCTGAAACTTTAACTATTGTGGCTGATGAGTTTGGTTACGATGTTGAATTTATTACAGTAGATATCGAAGAAGCAATTGAAGTTGTTGAAGATAGAGAAGAAGATTTAGTAACTAGAGCGCCAATTGTTACCGTAATGGGTCACGTTGACCACGGTAAAACATCTTTACTGGATTATATTCGTAAAGAAAATGTTATCGCTGGTGAATCTGGAGGTATTACACAGCACATTGGGGCGTATGGAGTTACTTTAGATAACGGGCAAAAAATTGCATTCTTAGATACTCCGGGTCACGAGGCGTTTACCGCGATGCGTGCACGTGGAGCTCAAGTTACCGATATCGCAATTATTGTGGTAGCGGCCGATGATGATATTATGCCACAAACAAAAGAGGCAATTTCTCACGCACAAGCGGCGGGAGTTCCGATTATTTTTGCAATCAATAAAATTGATAAACCAAACGCAAATGTTGATAAAATCAAAGAACGTTTGGCTGGTATGAATTTACTTGTTGAAGATTGGGGTGGAAAAATTCAGTCACATGATATTTCTGCAAAAGTGGGAACAGGTGTAAAAGAATTGCTTGAAAAAGTTTTATTAGAAGCTGAAATCTTAGATTTAAAAGCAAATCCAAATAAAGCAGCGCAGGGAACTGTTGTTGAGGCTTTTCTAGATAAAGGAAAAGGTTATGTTTCTACAATTTTAGTACAGCAAGGTACTTTGAAAATTGGAGATTACATGTTAGCAGGTAAGCATCATGGAAAAGTGAAAGCGATGCATGATGAAAGAGGACATATTGTTCTTCAAGCTGGCCCTTCGACTCCAGTATCTGTTTTAGGTTTAGACGGAGCTGCTACTGCGGGAGATAAGTTCAATGTATTTGAAGATGAAAAAGAAGCAAAACAAATTGCATCTAAACGTTCTCAATTAATGCGTGAACAATCTGTACGTACACAAAGACATATTACACTTGATGAAATTGGACGTCGTATTGCTCTTGGTCAGTTTAAAGAATTAAATGTAATCCTTAAAGGAGACGTGGATGGTTCTGTTGAAGCATTATCTGATTCGTTCTCTAAACTTTCTACAGAAGAAGTTCAAATCAATATCATTCATAAAGGAGTTGGTGCGATTACAGAAACCGATGTTAACTTGGCTTCTGCATCAGATGCAATCATTATCGGATTTAACGTTCGTCCGGCTGGAAATGCTAGACAGCTTGCTGATAAAGAAGAAATCGATATCCGTTACTATTCTATCATCTATGCTGCTATCGATGACTTGAAAGATGCGATGGAAGGAATGCTTGCTCCAGAGATGAAAGAAGAAATTTTAGGAACAGCTGAAATTCGTGAGATTTTCAAAATTTCTAAAGTGGGTTCTATTGCAGGATGTATGGTAACTGATGGTAAAATCCTTAGAACTTCTAAAATTAGAGTTATTAGAGATGGAGTTGTGGTTCATACAGGTGAGTTAGTGGCGCTGAAACGTTTCAAAGACGACGTAAAAGAAGTAACTAAAGGTTACGATTGTGGTATTCAGATAAAAGGATTTAATGATATCGAAATTAGCGATGTTATTGAAGCTTACCATGAAGTAGCAATCAAAAAGAAATTGAAATAATATTCAGTTATATGTTCAAAAGTCCCAATGAAAATTGGGACTTTTTTTGTTCTGTGTGTTTTGAAATGTAAAACAAATTTGTTGCAATTTATAATATGAAACGTATTATTAAAAAACGGGTAGGTTTTGATTTGTGAATTATTTATTCCTTTGCTCAAATTTTTTGATGGTGACTAGGATTTGATGCTTTAGTTTGGCGGCAATCCCTATGGTTTAATTGTGATTTTTGAGAAGAAAAATGGAATTAGATGAAAGTTGGATATGAAGCTAAAAATAATTCAGATTATTAATTCGCTCGTTTATAAAAAAGATAGGCGCAATAATGTTATTTCTAAATTCACGACAGTTGAACAGCTAAGAGCGGTCATGCCGGGCTTATTATATGGCTATTTGTCAGAAGAAGAGATGCCAAATAGTTTAAAGCTGCTGTCGCCTCCTCCAGAGATAACTTCTTCCGCTTATCAAGTTGATTTAGAACATGCAAAAAGGGCTGTTGAATCAGATAATGAAATTCGGTTTTTAAAAGCGGCCAGCGATGCAGATTTGTCATTTCCTACTGCGGCTAAATGTTTTGAAGCTGTTTTAGGAATTGAGATTAGTGAGCATAAAACGCCTAAGTTCTATGTTTTCATGCGTAGAGTAATGACAGACGCAGGATTGTCTACGTATGCTGCTAAGAATTATTATAATCGTGTGCGTCCGTTTGTTGTTAACAATAAAAAAACTTGTACGCCAGATCAGGAAGCAGTTTTAAAGACGGTTGGTTCTTTTCCGTCTGGTCATGCGGCTGTTGGCAGTGCTTGGTCATTAATATTGATCGAAATTTTTCCGCATCATAAAGAAGCGATATTAAAACGAGGGTATGATTTTGGAGAAAGCCGCGTAATTTGTAATGCGCATTGGCATAGCGATGTAGAGATGGGAAGAATTATGGGTAAAGCAACTGTTGAATGTCTTTTTGCTAATTCAGATTTTTTGTCGGACTTTGAAGCGGTTAAAAAAGAAATGCTTGATATTGGGCTTGCTGCTACCGATAAGATCTAAGATTTTTGATGTATAAGAGTATGCTTGCTTTAAATTTTTCTTTACTTTAGGGGAGATTTAAATATTAAAAATATGAAACTAGCACTATGCTCATTTGTTTTATTTCTAAGTTTTTCTTCTTTATCCTTTTCACAGGAACCTGTAGAAAAACCGGCACCGCCAGCAGGCAATGCCTTGGTTGGGGATTATTATGGAGAAGATATTTCTAAGGATGTCGTAAGTAAGGCAATTTCTGTTGGGGAATTAGAAAAAGATATGAAAACTGTAAATAAGATAGAAAACGTTGCGGTAAAGGGGGAAGTAACGGGTGTTTGTCCAAAAAGAGGATGTTGGGTCAGTGTGAAAACTGAAAATGGAGCATCTTTCTTTGTTAAGATGAAAGACTATGCTTTCTTTGTGCCGACAGCATTAAAAGGAAAAAATGTAGTTTTAGAAGGAGCTGTAGAAAGAAAGATTACGTCTGTTGATGAATTAAAGCATTATGCAAAAGATGCTAAAAAAACAAAGGCAGAAATAGATGCTATTACGGCGCCTAAAGAAGAAATTCGTTTTCTGGCGAGCGGAATTAAAGTAGTAAACTAACTAAAAAAAAGAAGTTTTTTTTCAAAGTGATAATTATTGTTTGATTGTTGGCAGAAAAATTTTAAAGTCATAAAAAAAGCGAGATTTTCATCTCGCTTTTTTTTATTTAATCATTTGAATGGATTATCTTCCAGGTTTAAGTAAAAAGACACTTTTGTATCTCTTTTTAATTTCTGCCAAATTCCTTTCGGCTTCAATGCGAGTTTTAAAATTACCAACGATTACCTTGTAATTTGGGGTGCTGAAAATAATGGTTCCGTCTATATCTGAATTTTCTCTTTTGAAATCCGTTAGCGTTTTTTTTGCCTCATCGCTTTTGCCACTAAAGATTTGAATTCTATAAGTATCGTTTGTATTTATTGACGTGTTAATTTTGCGCTTTTCATTTAGTAACTGCTCAAATTTAGGATCTTGATTCAATGTTAAATTTTGGTCTTGAGCGTTAATATTGTGTGCGAAAGCAATCGTTGTAATTGTTAAGAAAAGGTTTTTTGAAGGACTTAAAATTCTCATAATGTGATGGTTTTTATGCAAAAATACTATTTAAAGTTTGAGTGTAAAATTTTAATATTATTTAGAATTGATATAAATTGATAATTAAGACTATTTTAAGGTTTTGAGAATAGCTCATAAGTCGTATTTTTGTGGCAAGTTTTAAAAAAGGGTATAGATTTATACTGGATTTAGTACAGAAAAAATCATACCAAAAATTAGTAGACAATTATTTATACTATATGAAAAAGGTGGGTAACCATAATTCGATCTCAAGAAAATTACTGCTTGGCTTATCGCTAACGTTAATTTTCTCCCTAACTTCATTTGCTCAAGATGCTGCTGCTCCGGCGGCGCCTGAAGCTGCTGCTGCTGCTCCAGCTGCAGGAGGCGGTGATCCAGTAAAAGGGAAAGAACTTTTTAATGCAAATTGCGCTGCATGTCACAAATTAGATGCTAAATCAACTGGTCCAGCCTTAAGAGGGGTGGCAGATAAGCATGATAAAGCTTGGCTTTACAAGTGGGTGCATAACAGTTCTGACATGATTAAGTCAGGTGATCCTGTTGCTGTTAAACTTTTTGAGGAAAACAACAAAGCTGTTATGACTTCGTTTCCTCAATTGTCTGAAGGAGATATTGATAACATTATAGCGTATACTTCTCAGCCAAAAGCTGAGCCTGCTGCAGCTGTAGCGGGTGGTGCAACTCCTCCTGGGACAAATGCTCAGGATGGTGCTATATCAAATAATATTATTTTAGGGGCACTTGCTCTTGTAATGGCTATATTAGTTGTTATGTTGTTCATGGTGAACAAAGTATTGACTAAAGTAGCAAACAAAAATGGTATTGAAGTTGCTCCAAAAGAAGCAAGACTTCCAATTTGGAAAGCTTTCGCTAAAAACCAATTCTTGGTTTTGGTAACAGCAATCTTCTTACTTTTAGCTAGTGGATATTTTGTTTACGGATACTTAATGCAAGTAGGTGTAGATCAGAATTATGAGCCAATTCAGCCAATTCACTACTCTCACAAAATTCACGCTGGCGATAACGAAATCAATTGTAAATATTGCCACTCTGCTGCTCGTGTAAGTAAAACGGCTGGTATTCCTTCATTAAATGTTTGTATGAACTGTCATAAAAATATTTCTGAGGTTGCCGAAACTACTGCTACTCCTGAGTACAGCAAAGCTTTCTACGATGCGCAAATTCAAAAATTATATGATGCTGTTGGATGGGATAAGACTAAACAAGCTTATACTGGAAAAACACAGCCTGTAAAATGGGTTCGTATTCATAACTTGCCTGATTTTGTTTACTTCAATCACTCTCAACACGTTTCTGTTGCTGGTATCGAATGTCAAACTTGTCACGGACCAGTACAAGAATTTGAAATCATGAAGCAATACTCTAAATTAACAATGGGATGGTGTGTTGATTGCCATAGAAAAACTGATGTTAAGATGGAGGGTAATGCTTACTATGACAAAATTCATGCTGAACTTTCTAAAAAATACGGTGTAGAGAAATTAACTGCAGCGCAAATGGGAGGTTTAGAGTGTGGTAAATGCCACTATTAATCGATTTATTAAGATTTTAATATATATATACAATGTCATCAAACAAAAAATACTGGAAAAGTGTTGAAGAGCTAGAAAATAGCTCTATTGTTGAGGCGCTTAGAAATAACGAGTTTGTTGAAGAAATTCCTACTGATGAGTTTTTGGGTAACGCTGATGCTTTATCTACATCAGGAACTTCACGTCGTGACTTTTTAAAGTACGTAGGGTTTAGTACAGCGGCTGTAACATTAGCTGCTTGCGAAGGTCCTGTTCACAAGTCTATCCCTTATGTATTACAACCAGAACAAATCATTCCTGGTGTTGCAGATTATTATGCAACTACAGTTTTTGATGGATTTGATTTTGCTAATCTTTTGGTAAAAACTCGTGAGGGTCGTCCAATTAAAATTGAAAACAATACAATTGCTGGAGCTAAATTTGCAGCTAACGCAAGAATTCATGCATCTATTTTAGGATTGTATGATAGCGCTCGTTTGAAAGAACCAAAAGTAGACGGAAAAGATTCTTCTTGGTCTGCGGTTGATTTAAAAATCAAATCAAGTTTAGCTGATGCAAAAGCAAAAGGCGGACAAGTAGTATTATTAACAAATACTTTAGCGAGTCCATCTACTGAAAAATTAATTGCTGAGTTTATTGCAAAAAATCCAAACGCGAAGCATGTAGTATATGATGCAGTTTCTTCATCTGAAGCTTTAGATGCTTTTGAAGCTGCGTATGGTCAGAGAGCTTTAGTTGATTACGATTTCTCAAAAGCTTCTTTAATTGTATCTGTTGGTGCTGATTTCTTAGGAGACTGGCAAGGTGGTGGATACGATTCTGGATATGCAAAAGGGCGTATTCCTCAAAATGGAAAAATGTCTCGTCACTTCCAGTTTGAATCAAATATGACATTGTCTGGAGCTGCTGCTGATAAGCGTGTTCCAATGACTACAGCTGCTCAAAAACAAGCTTTAGTTCAAATTTATAATATCGTTGTAGGTGCTTCTGTTCCTGTTTCTTTGGAAGGTGCATTTAAGGCTGAAGTAGTAAAAGCTGCTCAGCAACTTAAAGCTGCTGGTTCAAAAGGAGTTTTAGTATCTGGAATTGAAGATAAAAATGCTCAATTATTAGTTTTAGCTATCAATCAAGCATTGGCTAGTGAAGCTTTTAATACTGCTGGAGCAAGACAAATTAGAAAAGGTTCTAATGCTGTAGTTGCACAGTTAATTAAAGATTTGAATGCAGGAAGTGTTCATACTTTAATTATGAGTGGAGTTAATCCTGTTTACACTTTAGCTGATTCAGCTTCTTTCGTATCTGGATTGAAAAAAGTTAAAACCTCAGTTGCTTTTTCATTAAAAGAAGATGAAACTGCATCAATCGTTTCTATTGCTGCACCGGCTCCTCACTATTTAGAGTCTTGGGGAGATCTTGAGCTTACAAGCGGAACATACAGCTTAACTCAGCCTACAATCCGTCCTATCTTTAATACAAAACAATTTCAAGATGTTTTATTGTCAGTAAATGGTACAGCTGGTACTTTTTATGACTATTTAAAAGCAAATTCTGGAGCTTACACTACAGGAACTTCTTGGAATAAAGTATTACATGACGGTGTAGCTATTATTGGATCTTCAGTATTATCTGGAGGTGCTATTGATGCTGCTTCTGCTGCAAACGCAGTTGCAAAATCTAAATCTGCTGGTGAGTTTGAATTAATATTATATACAAAAACTGGATTAGGAGATGGTCAGCACGCTAACAACCCTTGGTTGCAAGAGTTTCCAGATCCAATTACAAGAGTTTCTTGGGATAACTACGTTACAGTTTCTAATGCAGATGCTAAAAAACTTGGATTATCAAACGAAATTGTTGCTAATGGAGGTTTAGATGGTAGTTATGCTACTCTTACTGTTGATGGAGTTAAATTGGAGAATGTTCCAGTTATCGTTCAGCCAGGTCAAGCAGTTGGAACTTTAGGTCTAGCTCTTGGTTACGGTCGTAAAGCGGCTCTTAAAGAAGAAATGCAAGTAGGTTTAAATGCTTACGCTTTATATAAAGGTTTCAATAGTGTTCAATCTGTTTCTATTGCAAAAGCTGCTGGAGTACATGAGTTTGCTTGTGTTCAAGGTCAGAAAACTTTGATGGGTAGAGGAGATATTATTAAAGAAACTTCTTTAGAAATATTCAATACTAAAGATGCTGAACATTGGAATGAAAAACCAATGGTATCTTTAGATCACCAAGAAGTTGAAGCTACAACTGTAGATTTATGGGAATCATTTGATCGTACAACTGGTCACCACTTCAACCTTTCAATCGACTTAAATGCTTGTACTGGTTGTGGGGCTTGCGTTATCGCTTGTCATGCTGAAAACAACGTTCCAGTTGTAGGTAAAGCAGAGGTAAGAAGAAGCCGTGATATGCACTGGTTACGTATCGATAGATACTATTCTTCTGAAAGCACTTTTGAAGGAGATAACGAAAGAAAAGAAGGAATTGCAGGTTTATCTAGCTCATTATCTACATTTAATGAAATGGAAAAACCAGGAGATAATCCACAAGTAGCATTCCAACCAGTAATGTGTCAGCACTGTAACCACGCACCTTGTGAAACAGTTTGTCCTGTTGCTGCAACTTCTCACGGTCGTCAAGGTCAAAACCACATGGCTTATAACAGATGTGTTGGTACTCGTTACTGTGCAAACAACTGTCCTTATAAAGTTCGTCGTTTCAACTGGTTCTTGTACAACAAAAACAGTGAATTCGATTATCATATGAATGACGATTTAGGTCGTATGGTATTAAACCCAGACGTAAACGTTCGTTCTCGTGGAGTTATGGAAAAATGTTCTTTCTGTATCCAAAGTACTCAAGCTGTAATTCTTCAAGCAAAACGTGAAGGTAGAGTAGTAGCGAAAGATGAGTTCAACAATGCTTGTGCTTGTTCTGCAGCTTGTTCTTCTGGAGCAATGGTCTTTGGAGACGTAAATGATAAAGAGAGTGAAGTTGCTAAATTAGCTGAAAGCGAAAGAGCTTATCACTTATTAGAGCATGTTGGTACAAAACCAAATGTTTTCTATCATGTAAAAGTTAGAAACACTTAGTAAATTATTAATAAGAAACAATATAAAGGATTATGTCGTCTCACTACGAAGCACCCATTAGAAAACCTTTAGTTATAGGTGATAAATCATATCACGATGTAACTGTAGATGTGGCAGCGCCTGTTGAAGGACCTGCAAATAAACAATGGTGGATTGTATTTTCAATCGCATTAATAGCCTTCCTTTGGGGGTTAGGTTGTATAATTTACACCGTATCTACCGGTATCGGAACATGGGGATTAAATAAAACAGTTGGCTGGGCTTGGGATATTACTAACTTCGTTTGGTGGGTTGGTATTGGTCACGCCGGTACATTAATTTCTGCGGTATTATTACTTTTCCGTCAGCGCTGGAGAATGGCGATTAACCGTTCTGCAGAAGCTATGACCATTTTCTCTGTTGTACAGGCAGGTTTATTTCCAATTATTCACATGGGACGTCCATGGTTAGCATATTGGGTATTACCTATTCCAAATCAATTTGGATCTTTATGGGTAAACTTTAACTCACCTTTACTTTGGGACGTATTTGCGATTTCAACTTATCTTTCAGTGTCATTGGTTTTCTGGTGGACTGGTTTATTGCCTGACTTTGCAATGCTACGTGATAGAGCAATAACTCCATTTAACAAAAGAGTTTATTCTATCTTAAGTTTTGGATGGAGCGGTAGAGCAAAAGACTGGCAGCGTTTTGAAGAAGTATCTTTGGTACTTGCTGGTTTAGCTACACCTCTTGTACTTTCTGTACACACAATTGTATCTATGGACTTTGCTACTTCGGTAATTCCAGGATGGCATACAACAATTTTCCCTCCATACTTCGTTGCTGGAGCGGTATTCTCTGGATTCGCAATGGTAAATACATTGTTGATCGTTATGAGAAAAGTTTCTAACCTTGAAGCATACATCACATTACAGCATATCGAGTTAATGAATATCATTATCATGATTACTGGATCTATCGTTGGTGTGGCTTACATCACTGAGTTATTTGTAGCTTGGTATTCAGGTGTAGAATATGAGCAATATGCATTCTTAAACAGAGCTACTGGGCCTTACTGGTGGGCATATTGGTCAATGATGACTTGTAACGTGTTCTCTCCTCAGTTCATGTGGTTCAAAAAATTAAGAACAAGTATCATGTTCTCATTTATCATCTCGATTGTGGTAAACATCGGTATGTGGTTTGAAAGATTCGTAATTATTGTTACTTCTTTACATAGAGATTACCTTCCATCTTCTTGGACAATGTTCTCACCAACATTTGTTGATATTGGAATTTTCATTGGAACAATTGGTTTCTTCTTTGTATTGTTTTTATTATACTCTAGAACATTCCCTGTAATTGCTCAGGCAGAGGTTAAAACAATTTTGAAAGGAACTGGAGATAATTACATTAGAGAAAGAGCAAACAGTAAAGATTCACATCATGAGTAATAAAGTAATATACGCCATTTATAATGACGATGACGTTTTGATGAATGCAGTAAAGAAAACTAGAGCTGCTCATCATCATATTGAAGAGGTTTTTACTCCATTCCCAGTTCACGGATTGGATAAAGCCATGGGATTAGCACCAACAAGATTAGCAATATGTGCTTTTTTATATGGATGTGTTGGTATTTCTGTTGCAACAACTATGATGGGATACATCATGATTCATGATTGGCCACAGGATATTGGAGGTAAACCAAGTTTTAGCTTTATCCAAAATATGCCATCTTTTGTGCCAATTATGTTTGAGATGACTGTATTTTTTGCAGCTCACTTAATGGTAATTACTTTTTACATGAGAAGTAGATTATGGCCTTTTAAAGAAGCTGAAAACCCTGATGTAAGAACAACAGATGACCACTTTTTAATGGAGGTTGCTGTAAATGATAACGAGGCTGAATTAGTTTCTTTCTTTGAAGGAACTGGAGCTGTCGAAGTTAAAGTAATAGATAAGAATTAATTGTAGCTATGAAAAGGATATATAAAATAACACTTTTAGTTGGTATAACTATTTTAGTTTCATCTTGCCACAATAATTCGGCACCGAACTATCAGTATTTCCCAAATATGTATGAGTCTGTTGCTTACGAGCCATATACAGAAGCAAAAATATTTAAGGGAGGAAAAGAAGGACAGCTTCCTGTTGCAGGAACTATCAATAGAGGTTTTGAACCTTATGAATATGAAAATTCAACAGCAGGTTATGAATTAGCAAAAGCTAATTTAAAATCTCCTTTGGATTCTATCGAAAGAAATTCTGGAAAAGGTAAAGAGCTTTTCGAGATTTACTGTATCAGCTGCCACGGTGCTACTGGTAATGGTAAAGGTAAATTGGTTGAAAGAGAGAAATTTCTTGGAGTACCTAGCTATAAAGACAGAGAAATCACAGAAGGAAGTATCTTTCATGTTGAGACTTATGGTTTAAATGCAATGGGTTCACATGCAAATCAATTAAGTGCTCACGAACGTTGGTTAGTTGCTGACTATGTTCTGAAACTAAAAAGCCAATTATAATTGTTGAACAAACTGATCGTAATAGATATGTATACATTTTCAAGTAAATTAAAAACTTTTTCTATCATCTTAATGGCCGTTGGTCTATTAGGAATTGGGTATGGTTTTTTAAGTGCACCAAAAGATATTCAAGAAGTTGAAAAAATACTAGCTGCAGATGAACATGGTTCTCATGGCGCTGCGCATGAAGAAAAAGCGGAGGCATCTCACAAAGAAGCAGGTCATCATGAAGCAGCTGAAGCGGCACATGATTCTCATAAAGGGGCTGCACATGCAGAAGTTTCTGGCGCAAATGAGCACGAAAAACATTTAGAGCACGTATTACACCAATTGCAAAATAAGCCTTGGTCTGCAGTATATGTAGCTTGTATTTTCTTTTTACTGCTTTCAATGGGAGTTTTAGCTTTCTACGCTATTCAACAAGTAGCTCAAGCAGGTTGGTCTCCAGTTTTATTTAGAGTTATGCAAGGTATAACAGCTTACTTACCAGCTGGTTCTATTATCTTCTTTATACTTTTAGTATTATGCGGATTACACTTTAATCATATTTTTGTATGGTTAGGTGAAGGAGTTACTGATCCTAAAAGCCCAAATTATGATGCTATCATTGCAGGAAAATCAGGATACTTAAACTTTCCATTCTGGATTGTAAGAGCTGCTATCTTCTTAGCAGGATGGAATTTATACCGTCATTTTTCTAGAAAAAACTGTTTAGCTCAAGATGAAGCAAATGATGATCTTTACTACAAAAAGAACTTCAAAGCTTCTGCAGGATTCTTAGTATTCTTCATTGTTTCTGAGTCTATCATGTCTTGGGATTGGATTATGTCATTTGATCCACACTGGTTTAGTACATTATTTGGATGGTATGTATTTGCATCATTCTTTGTAAGTGGAATTACTGCTATTGCATTGGTAACAATTTACTTAAAATCAAAAGGATATTTAGAGTATGTAAATACAAGTCATATCCATGATTTAGCTAAGTTCATGTTTGGTATTAGTGTATTCTGGACTTATTTATGGTTCTCTCAATTCATGTTGATTTGGTACGCTAACATTCCAGAAGAGGTAACTTATTTTGTAACAAGAATTCAATTATATAACCTTCCTTTCTTTGGAGCGGTTGTTATGAACTTTGTTTTCCCATTATTAATATTAATCAATACTGACTTTAAACGTCTTAACTGGGTTGTTGTTATGGCTGGTATTGTGATATTATTAGGTCATTATGTTGATTTCTTTAATATGATTATGCCTGGTACTGTAGGAGACAAATGGTTTATTGGAGTTCCTGAAATTGCATCGATTCTTTTCTTCTTAGGTCTATTTATATTTGTTGTATTTACTGCATTAACTAAATCTCCTTTGCTTGCAAAAAGAAATCCTTTCATCGAAGAAAGTAAACATTTTCATTATTAATATTTAAAGAAGTAAACAGATGACAAGTTTGTTGGTAATTATAGTTTTAGTTTTATTAGCGGTTGCATTATGGCAATTGACGAAGATATTTGATCTTACGCAGGTCGGAACTTCTTCGGATGATTCTCAGGTTGCATCGGATAATGATAATAACATTCAAGGATATATTATGTTTGGCTTTTTAGCTTTCATCTATATATTTACGATTTATGGTTTACTAAAATGGGGTAATTTGGCACTTCATACCCCTGCTTCTGAGCATGGTGGTTTAGTAGATAATTTAATGAATATTACTTGGGTTTTAATTTTTACAGTTCAAGTAATCACGCAAGGTTTATTATACTGGTTTTCTTTTAAATATAAAGGTAACAAAGATAAAAGAGCGTTGTTTTTTGCTGATAGTAATAAATTAGAAGCAATTTGGAGTATCATTCCTTCTGTTGTTTTAGCTTGTTTAATTCTTTATGGATTATATGCTTGGAATAACATTATGTTCGTTGATAAAGATGAAGATGTAATCGAGATTGAATTATATGCTCAGCAATTTAAATGGACTGCAAGATACGCTGGACAAGATAACGTATTAGGTAAAGCTAACGTACGTTTAATCGAAGGAGTTAATACATTAGGAGTTGATATGTCAGATCCTAATGCTCAAGATGATATCGTAGTTTCAGAATTACATATTCCTAAAGGAAAAAAAGTTCACTTTAAAATGCGTTCTCAGGATGTATTGCACTCTGCTTACTTCCCTCACTTTAGAGCACAAATGAACTGTGTTCCTGGTATGGTTACTGAATTTGCTTTCGTACCAACTTATACTACTTCAGAATACAGAGAGTTACCATTTATGGTTGAAAAAGTTGCAAATATCAACAAACTTAGAGCTGAAAAAAGTACTGAGTTAGTTGCAAAAGGAGGTACAGCTTTAGATCCTTATACATTTGATTACCTATTATTATGTAATAAAATTTGTGGAGCTTCTCACTACAATATGCAAATGAAAGTTGTAGTTGATACTCCAGAAGATTACAAAAAATGGTTAAGTGAGAAAACTACTTTAGCTCAAGATATTAAAGCGGCGGCTGCTGCTGAGAAACCAGCTGAAGGAGCTGCACCAACTGCAGACTCTGCTGCAAAAGTAATAGATACTGTAAAAGCAGTAGTTGATACAGTAAAAGCGGCTGTAGCTAAAGTTGCGATGAAATAATTAATTTAGAAAATTTAAAGTACACATATATGTCAGCAGAAGCGCACGATCACGATCACGGACACGATCACGAGCACGAACATCATCATAAAGACACGTTTATTACTAAATATATTTTTAGTATAGACCACAAAATGATTGCTAAACAATACTTGATTACTGGTATTATTATGGGAATCATTGGTATTGCAATGTCTTTATTATTTAGAATGCAGTTAGCGTGGCCAGAAGAGTCTTTCAAGATATTTAATGTTTTATTAGGAGATAAATTTGCACCAGATGGTGTAATGGCGAATGATATTTATCTGGCTTTAGTTACAATTCACGGTACCATCATGGTATTCTTTGTACTGACGGCAGGTTTGAGTGGAACGTTCAGTAACTTATTGATTCCGCTTCAAATTGGAGCTAGAGATATGGCATCTGGATTTATGAATATGATTTCATATTGGTTGTTTTTCTTATCAGCTGTTGTAATGTTATGTTCTTTATTTGTTGAAGCTGGACCAGCATCTGCAGGATGGACAATCTATCCTCCTTTGAGTGCATTGCCACAAGCAATTCCAGGATCAGGAACAGGTATGACATTATGGTTAGTATCTATGGCTATTTTCATCGCATCTTCTTTGATGGGATCTTTAAATTACATTGTTACTGTACTTAACTTAAGAACTAAAGGAATGTCTATGACTAGACTTCCGCTTACAATCTGGACATTTTTCGTAACAGCTATTATTGGTGTTATTTCATTTCCAGTTTTATTATCTGCAGCTTTATTATTGATCTTCGATAGAAGTTTTGGTACTTCATTCTTCTTATCTGATATCTACATTGCTGGAGAAGTTTTACACTATCAAGGTGGTTCACCTGTATTGTTTGAGCACTTATTCTGGTTCTTAGGTCACCCTGAGGTTTACATCGTAATCTTACCAGCGATGGGTCTTGTTTCTGAAATTATGGCTACAAATGCTCGTAAACCTATTTTTGGTTACAGAGCGATGATTATGTCAGTTCTTGCAATTGCATTCTTATCAACAATCGTTTGGGGTCACCACATGTTTATTTCAGGTATGAATCCTTTCTTAGGATCTGTATTTACTTTTACAACTTTATTGATTGCAATTCCATCTGCTGTAAAAGCATTTAACTGGATTACAACTTTATGGAAAGGTAACTTACAATTTAATCCTGCTATGTTGTTCTCTATCGGAATGGTTTCTACTTTCATCACTGGAGGTTTAACGGGAATCATTTTAGGAGATAGTACTTTAGATATTAACGTTCATGATACATACTTCGTAATTGCTCACTTTCACTTAGTAATGGGTATCTCTGCACTTTACGGAATGTTTGCTGGTATTTACCACTGGTTTCCTAAAATGTACGGAAGAATGTTAAACAAAAACTTAGGATATATCCACTTCTGGGTAACTGCAGTTTGTGCTTATGGAGTTTTCTTCCCAATGCACTTTATTGGATTAGCAGGTTTACCAAGACGTTATTATACTAATACAAACTTCCCATTATTTGATGATTTACAAAATGTGAATGTTTTAATTACAACATTTGCTCTTGTAGGAGGTGCGTTCCAATTAGTATTCTTATACAACTTCTTTAGCAGTATTTTCTACGGTAAGAAAGCAGTTCAAAACCCATGGAAATCTACTACTTTAGAGTGGACTACTCCAGTTGAACACATTCACGGAAACTGGCCAGGAGAAATTCCTCACGTATACCGTTGGCCGTATGACTACAGTAACCCAAATCATGATGTAGATTTTGTTCCTCAAAATGTACCAATGAAAGAAGGTGAAGAAGTTTTACACCACTAAAAATAAAAAGAAAGACCATCTGAAAAGATGGTCTTTTTGTTTTTATTAAAGTTCAAACTATGAAAATTCCAAATTCCAAACCCGATAGATTCCTATTTATTGGAATTTGGGATTTCTTATTTGGAATTTGAATTTTATTCTGTTTTCCAAACTAATTAGTTTATATATCTTTGTAGGATGAATGAAAACCTCGATCCTACTACTAAAGGATATAACTCAGAAGAGTTAGATCTTGAAAAAAGATTGCGTCCGCTGTCATTTGATGATTTTGCAGGACAAGATCAAGTTTTGGAAAATTTAAAAGTATTTGTTGCTGCGGCTAATCAGCGTGGTGAAGCACTCGATCATGCTCTTTTTCATGGGCCGCCTGGTCTTGGAAAAACTACTCTGGCGAATATCTTAGCTAACGAATTACAGGTTGGAATTAAAATTACTTCTGGTCCCGTTTTAGATAAGCCTGGTGATTTAGCTGGTTTGCTAACTAACTTAGATGAAAGAGATGTTTTGTTCATTGATGAGATTCATAGATTAAGTCCAGTTGTTGAAGAATATTTATATTCGGCAATGGAGGATTTTAAGATTGATATTATGATTGAATCTGGCCCAAATGCACGAACTGTTCAAATCAATTTGAATCCTTTTACTTTGATTGGAGCGACTACACGTTCAGGATTGTTAACAGCTCCGATGCGTGCTCGTTTCGGAATATCTTCACGTTTACAATATTATACTACTGAACTTTTAACGACTATTGTTGAAAGAAGTGCTTCCATATTAAAAATGCCAATAGACTTGGAAGCAGCTATAGAAATTGCAGGCCGAAGTCGTGGTACTCCTCGTATCGCGAATGCGTTATTAAGACGTGTTCGAGATTTTGCTCAGATTAAAGGGAATGGGAGAATTGACATAGAAATTTCAAGATATGCCTTAAAAGCACTAAATGTAGATGCTCATGGTCTGGATGAAATGGATAATAAAATACTGTTAACCATTATCAATAAATTTAAAGGAGGACCTGTCGGGCTTTCGACACTAGCAACTGCAGTTAGTGAGAGCAGTGAAACAATCGAAGAAGTCTATGAGCCTTTTTTAATTCAAGAAGGATTTATCATGAGAACACCTCGTGGAAGAGAAGTTACCGATAAAGCGTATAAACATCTGGGTAAAATCAACACAAATATTCAAGGAGGTCTGTTTGAATAATTAATAAAATGCCTCAAAGTAAAACATACAATTATCCGCCAAAACTATCTATTTTTAGATTTTTTAAGGATGCTGAAGGCGTTCGTAGAAACCCTATACCGTATCATAAAAAATATTTTGAGCGTTTTGGAGATTCTTTTTCTATAAAAATTGGAAAATCGAGGCATATTATCCTGTCAAGAGATAATGATGTTGCTCAATATATACTGCAGAAAAATCATAAGAATTATCATAAATCTAAGTTTCAGTCTGTTTATCTTTCTAAATATTTGGGTAAAGGACTGCTGACTGTTGATGGAGAATTTTGGTTAAAGCAAAGAAGGCTTATTCAACCAGCATTTCATAAGCAAAAAATGAATCAGCTGGTTGAAAATATGAAAACGACTATTGCTTCTGAGTTGGAAGGAATAATTTCAAATGAGAAAGTTGATCTTTTTCCTGTTATGAGTGAATTGGCGTTTAATGTTGTAGCTAAATCATTATTTCAATTTTCTATAGCGGATGAAAAGTTAGATCGAATTAAATATATTATTGAAGCAGTCCAGAATTTTTTAATTAAAGAAATTAGATTACCGCATAAAGCTTGGTGGTTTTCTATTACAGGTCAGGTAAAGAAACATCTTCAATTGGCTGAAGAAAACAATGAAATCATTAGAGGGATTATTGAAGAGAGAACTGCTTCAAAAACTGAAGTTAATGATCTGCTTAATATGCTTTTGGAAACTCGTTATGAAGATACAGGCGAGGGAATGTCAATCGAGCAGTTAATAGATGAAATTAAGATTCTTTTTATTGCGGGTCATGAAACAACTGCCAACGCTCTAACTTTTACGTTGTATTTATTGGGGAATCATTTAGATGTACAACAAAAGATATTGGATGAAATCCTTAAAGTTGAATTTGAAAGTAAGGACATTGTAGAGCAGTTGCAAAAAATGACTTATATAAATGCAGTTTTGAATGAGTCAATGCGTTTGTATCCTCCGGCCTGGATTACCGACAGACAAAATGTAGAAGATGATACTTTAGGGGAATTCAATATAAAAAAAGATACTCTTATAGGTGTTTCTTTTTATGAGTTGCATCGAAATCCGAAATATTGGGAAAACCCAGATAATTTTAATCCGGACCGTTTTTTAGGCGAACAGAAAAAGCATTCTATGCAATATTTTTATCCTTTTGGAGCGGGACCAAGAATGTGTATTGGTGCTGGATTTGCTATTTATGAAATGTGTTTGGCGATTTCTCATGTCGTTAAAAAGTATAAAATTATGTCAGTAGGAGATACTGTCAATTTTAATCCCTTAATTACCTTAAAACCTGTTGGTATTGAAGTTGTTTTTTCTGAAAGATAATGATTAATTCCAAAGAAAAATATTCGAAATTTATAAAAGAGGAAGCAAAAAGGCTTGGCTTTCTTTCTTGTGGTATATCTAAAGCAGGTTTTTTGGAACAGGAAGCGCCTCGACTTGAAAATTGGTTAAAGAACAATCGTAATGGTCAGATGGCTTATATGGAAAACCATTTTGATAAACGTCTGGATCCAACTTTATTGGTAGATGATGGCAAAAGTGTCGTGTCACTTTTGCTTAATTATTATCCAGATTCCATACAAAACGACGAGAGTTTTAAGATTTCAAAATATGCCTATGGGCAAGATTATCATTTTGTAATTAAAGATAAACTCAAAGAACTTTTACATTCGATTCAAGAAAATATTGGAGATGTATCAGGACGCGCCTTTGTTGATTCAGCACCTGTTTTAGATAAAGCGTGGGCTGCCAAAAGCGGTTTGGGATGGATTGGAAAAAACAGCAATCTGATTACTCAAAAAGTCGGTTCTTTTTACTTCATTGCCGAACTTATTATTGACTTAGAATTAGAATACGATCATGCAGTGACAGATCACTGTGGGTCTTGTACAGCATGTATAGATGCATGTCCTACACAAGCTATTGTATCGCCTTACATAGTTGATGGAAGCAAATGCATTTCTTACTACACTATTGAGTTAAAAGAAAACCTTCCAGAAGAAATGAAAGGAAAATTTGATGAATGGATGTTTGGCTGTGATACTTGTCAAGATGTTTGTCCGTGGAATCGATTTTCTAAACCACATTCAGAACCTTTATTCAATCCTAATCCAGAACTACTTTCTTTTACTAAAAAAGACTGGATGGAAATTACTGAAGAAACCTTTAAACTGGTTTTTAAAAACTCACCTATTAAAAGAACCAAATTTGATGGTTTAAAACGTAACATCAAGTTTCTTCAATAATTATATTAAGTCTGTTTTTAAGTATGTTTTTGACTATCAGCTATTTGTTTTAAATAGCTTTTTTCTTTTTGTACAACTTTGAATTCTTACGTTATTTTACTTATTTGTCATTAAATTCTGTAAGAATTTAAAATTAACTCAATTATTTAAGAAAATTCCACTTCTTTGCTGTCAAATATTCATGTTTTTTCAATTCTCAAGCGATAAACAATTGTTAAAAAAGGTTGTTTGACGAGTTTATGTGCATTTTGTCGAAATAATGAGGTTTGATTTCATTCCTCGATATACTTTCGCACTTCCAAATCTACTTAATTTAAAACTTAGAGGACTTTTGTAGTCTTTTTTAATCTAATGTCATGGTCTACATAATGTCCTTTTTTTGTGTAAGTCTTGAAAAAACTTTTTTAAGTTTTTTAAAATCCAATATACTTTTTTTCACGTATCTCACCAATATGCTAAAAACGATCATCCGTTTTTTAGCAAATGAAATTTCTGTTCCACAAACCCAAGTTGTCTATGCGTAACTTTACTTTTAATCAGTCTAGATTTTCTAGACTACTCTTTTTTATTGTTTTTTTATTACTAACTGCCCAAAACGCTACGGCTCAATTTTATAAAAAGCATTATATAGCGCCGGCTCCTTGGCAGTACTTTAGTAAAGCGAATGAAATTGTAATTTCTACAAATTCACTTACGGAGATTGATATTACAGTCGCAAAAAGTGATGGTACAGTTGTAACATCTTTGAAGGCTAAAAAAGGAACTCCAGCAGTTTATAGATTTACGCTTTTGGCAAGAAATCTTCCAATGAATGCATTAAACACCGTTCTTAATGGAGCAGGGTTAATTATAACTAGTACTGGTCCAACAGCTGTAAACTTGAGAAATATTGCTTCTGACAACTATATGGATGATGAGAATAGAGATGCCAATATTAAAGGTAATGCAGCTCTTACAAGTTTTGGAGACGCTGGTCTTGGAATAAGATTTAGAGTTGGTTATTATAGAGATGGATCACTTGGGACTTTTAGTAATTTAGGAGAGCAAAGACCCATATATAGTATTATGGCTACAGTTAATAATACTACTGTAAAAATTGACAATGCTATTATAGCTACTTTAAATCAAGGACAGAGTTATTTATTTAAAGCACCGATTGGAACATTAGTTGAATCTTCTAATCCAATAGTTATGAATACTTCGGCAGCAATAGATGTGCCTGGAGGTTGTGGAGATGGAGCTTACAATCAAATTCCACCTGAATCTGTTTTAGGAACGGAGTATTTTCTTGAAAGGGGAACAGGTAACAATACTGCAGAGCAGACGACTGTAGTAGCAACTAAAGATGATACCAAAATTATTGTAGAGAGTTACTCAGCTACTGGAGCGTTAGTAACGAGTACAACAAAGACTTTAGCTCTGGCTGGATCTTTTTATACTTTTGTTAATGGTGTATCAAATACCAATTTTACAGCGTCTAGAATTGTTGCTGACAAAAGAGTAGCTGTCTATTCAGGAACAGCACAAAATTGCGAAGTTGATATTTCAACTATTGCACCTGTATCAGAATGTGGGGGATCAGAGTTCGTAGAAACAACTAAATTTAAGAGCTATAATTCAGGCAATTTAGATTATTTCGGATATATTTTATTAAGAGATGCTAAAAAAGATGTAACTATAAATGGCAAAAAAACTACAGATATACCAGGAGTTGCAGCTCGCTATCAAATAGGTTCTACAGGTTGGTATATAATAAACTTTAATAGTGAACAAATAGGAAGACCTGAAGTTCTCTCGATTGAAAGTGAAGCTAAATTAACCGTTTCGATTGTACAGCAAGCGGGAGGGTTTTCTATGGCAGGTTTCTTCTCGACTTTTGCAGCTTTGCCAGATGATCCTAGTTTAACTTATATTGAAGGTGGAGGATGTACAAATAATTCTGCAGAATTAACTACGCCAGCAGGTTATGCGCCTTATCAGTGGTATTATAACGGAACTGCAATTAATGGGGCTAATTCTCCAAATTATACAGCAACAAAAACTGGTAACTATTCTGTTTCTTCTACATTGGTATGTGGGGCTCAGACTCCTTCTAAAACAGTTGCAGTAACCTTATGTACAGATTTAGGAATTACTAAAACAGTAGATATTGCTGCACCTTGTATCGGATCTAACGTAGAGTTTACCGTTAAGGTTAGTAACTTAGGAGGAAATAACGTTTCTGGAATTTCAGTAACCGATTTGCTTCCTTCGGGTTATACTTATGTAAGTTCAACACCATCAGTTGGGGTTTACGATTCTAATACGGGAGTTTGGACAATTGGCGATGTGGCAGCACAAACGTCAATGACATTAAAAATTGTTGCTACTGTAAACGCATCAGGAAATTATACTAATACGGCTTCATTACCAAATGATGTAGATACCAATACGGCAAACAATTCTGCGAGTGCTGCGGTAAATCCAAAGTCAGCAAATCTTGTAGTAACAAATCCTGCTGCAGTTTGTGCGCCTTCAACGGTAAATTTAACTGCTTCTGCTGTTACGACAGGAAGCTCCTCAAATCTAACACTTTCTTATTGGACAAATGCAGGAGCAACGACTACGTTATCTTCGCCAAGTGCTGTTGCGACTTCAGGAACTTACTATATAAAAGCAGTTTCTGCCGATGGATGTCAGTTTGTAAAACCAGTTGTGGTTACAATTAATGCTAGACCATCAAAACCAAAAATTGTTGTTGATTCAGGAAGTTTATGTACAACTTCTGGAAATACAGTTTTAAAAGCAGAGAATAGCGCTTCAACATATAATGGGAATTCTTATTTATGGTCAAATGGAGCTAATACACAAAGCATAACAATTAATAGCGAGGGAACATATACTCTTCAAATTCTAAATAGTTCTGGTTGCGTTAGTATCAGCTCAGATCCTGTAACTGTTTATTTTTCACCTGCACCTGTAGCATCCGATCAGACATTCTGCGCATCAGAGAATAAAACTGTTGGGGATCTAATTGCTTCAGGGAGTAATATAAAATGGTATGATAATGATGGTAATTTGTTATCATTAAGTCAATTGTTAGCTGATAAAACAAATTACTATGCAAGGCAAACCTTAAATGGTTGCGAAAGTTCAAGAACTAGAGTACGAGTAACGATAAATTCAAATTCTTCAGCACCAATTGCTGCTGCGTCTCAATCTTTTTGTGCAGCAAGCAATAGCACTGTTGCTAATTTGCAAGCTACTGGAACTACTTTAAAATGGTATAATGCTTCAACAAATGGAACTCAATATGTAGGTACAGAAACTCTTGTTTCTGGAAACTATTATGTTAGCCAGACAGCAAACAGTTGTGGAGAAAGTGCTAGAACATTAGTTGTTGTGACAATTAATACAGTTCCATCGACGCCGACTGCTTCAACTCAATCATTTTGTGCTGCAGATAATAAAAAAGTAAGTGATTTAGTGGCTTCAGGAACTAATTTGAAATGGTATAACGCTTCAACAAACGGAACTTTATATACTGGGACAGAAACTCTTGTAACAGGAACTTATTATGTTAGCCAATCTAACAGTTGTGGCGAAAGTACAAGAAGAGCAGTTTCTGTTACTGTAAACAATACCGCAGCACCTACAGCTTCAGCTCAGACTTATTGTGTTTCTGAGGCTAAAAAAGTAAATAATTTAGTGGCTACTGGATCTGCCTTAAAATGGTATGATTCAAATACTGGCGGGACACAATATTCAGGAAATGAAACTGTAGTTTCTGGTAATTATTATGTAAGTCAAACGTTAAATGGTTGTGAAAGTCAAAGAACTCAAGTGGCTGTTACAATAAATACTACCGCTGCACCTACAGCTTCAGCTCAGAATTTTTGTGCGGGTGATGCTAAAAAGGTAAATGATCTGGTTGCGACAGGATTTGCTCTGAAATGGTACAATGCAAGTACTGGAGGAACGCAATATTCAGGGAATGATATTTTAACTTCGGGCAATTATTATGTAAGTCAAACACTTAATAACTGTGAGAGTTCAAGAACTTTGGTTGGAGTTACAGTAAACCCTACACCTGTAGCGCCATCTATTTCGGCAGATGGAGCAACAACATTCTGTCAAGGAGGAAGTGTAACTTTGACTTCTACAGGAGGAAGTAGTTATCTATGGTCAAATGGAGCGACTACACAATCAATCACCGTATCTACTTCAGGAAGTTATAGTGTTAGAGTAACCAATGCTTCTGGATGTTCTAGTGCATTTTCAGCAGCAACGGCGGTTACAGTAAATTCTATACCATCAGCACCTTCGGCATCAGCACAGACATTCTGTTCAGCTGAAGCTAAAAAAGTAAGTGATTTGAGTCCGTGGGGAGCAGCGTACAAATGGTACAGCGCTTCTGCAAACGGAACATTATATACAGGAAATGAAACCCTTGCAACGGGGACTTACTATGTAAGCCAAATGGCAAATGGATGTGAAAGTTCTCGCACAGCAGTAACTGTGACGGTAAATACAACTCCGTCTGCACCTTCGGCATCAGCGCAGACATTCTGTTCTGCCGAAGCTAAAAAAGTAAACGATTTAAGTCCTTCTGGAGCTACATACAAATGGTACAGCGCTGCTTCAAACGGAACATTATATACAGGAAATGAAACCCTTGCAACGGGGACTTACTATGTAAGCCAAACTGCAAACGGATGTGAAAGCACTCGCACAGCGGTAACAGTTACGGTAAATACGACTCCATCAGCACCTTCGGCATCAGCACAGACATTCTGTTCAGCTGAAGCCAAAAAAGTAAAAGACTTAAGTCCGTCTGGATCTACATACAAATGGTACAGCGCTTCTTCGAACGGAACATTATATACAGGAGATGAAACTCTTGCCACAGGAACTTATTATGTAAGCCAGATTGCAAACGGATGTGAGAGCACACGTACAGCAGTAACTGTGACTGTAAACACGAATCCGTCAGCACCAGTCTTGAGTTCAATTACTCAACCTACATGTTCAGTAACTTTAGGAAGTTTTACTATCAATAATTATAATTCAGCTTACACATATAAAATAACTCCTTCAACTGGAGTTACTCAAACCGGAAATACGGTTACAGCACCAAAGGGTACTTATACAATTTCAGCTTCAGTTAGTAGTTGTTCATCAGGAGATGAAAGCTTTGTTATTAATTCAATATTATGTGCTAATTCAGATTCTTACGCAAATCAGACTTCGGGAACTGTAGCAGTAAATGTTGGAAATGTTACTTCGAATGACAGACTAAACGGAGCTGCAGTTACAGCGACAAACACGTCAGTAACAGCAAAAACGGAAGGCCCATTAAGCGTTGATGCTGACGGGAAGCTTACTTTAGCGGCAAACACTGCTTCAGGAACATACACTCTGACTTATACCATCTGCGAAACGGGTGCAAACCCTTCAAACTGCAAAACTGCGGTTGCAGAGGTGAAAGTTGCGAATGATCTGATTGCCGTAAAAGACGATTTCGGAACAAAATCTTCAGGATCAATGGCATCAAACATCGGAAACGTTAAGACAAACGATACATTAGACGGAACTGCAGTTACAGCGACAAACACGTCAGTAACAGCAAAAACGGAAGGCCCATTAAGCGTTGATGCTGACGGGAAGCTT
>NZ_JAVAMB010000031.1 GCF_030730925.1 Flavobacterium sp. DG2-3
TTTTGCGGGGTGCAAATGTAAAAAGCATTTTCTTTTCCTGCAAGCTTTTCCGAATCTTTTTTTCTGAAAATTTCTTTCCTTTTTTATCCTTAAAAACTGCCGGCATTTCTATGAGCGCTTTTCGCTGTTGCGGGTGCAAAAGTAGCGCCTTTTTCCAGTTATACAAGCTTTTTCGGCAGGTTTTTTTGCCTTTTTTTCAATATTTTTCCTAACATGCTGGTAACGGTGCTTTTACATTCCGGTTATTTTTGGACTCGCGTGGGGTTTTTCTTCCATTCATTAAATTTTTAGCAATTTCGACTTCCTTTCTTCCATTATTTATATGGATTTTTCAGTGTTCAGGCTCTTTTGTTATGCCAAACAAGCGTAAAACTTCTTCTGGAAACGGCTCCCCTAGCCCCGATAGCAGCGGAAATCCTTTTTGGGGCGGGGTTCGCCCCAAAAAGATTGGAGCGGATAGCGGGAAATGGCTCCTTATCTTTATTAAATCCAATTTTTTTATCCCGAAGCTTCGGGACCAAATTCCAATCCTGGCGGCTTCGCTGCGCTCAGCCTGCCTACTAATATATTATACGTACGTGAATAGCGTTGCGTGAGACGCACTGCGGTGCGCCTCTACAGAAAATTGGAATCTATACATATAAAATAAGCAAACCCGACAGGTTTTGGAAACCTGTCGGGTTGGATGCCGATTATTTATGAATGAATATAATCTAGCCGTGAAATTACCCCTGAGCTGTGTTCTCTACTTGTATAGTATTATTTAAAAAACAAACCCGACAGGTTTCGGAAAGCTATTGGGTCGTGGATTAGAAAAATCACTCTTATATATAATAGAGTAAAGTTCTACATATATATTGTATGTATTTTTGTAATCATGTATATTTGCATTCACAAAATTATAAACAATGATCAAGATTACTTTACCCGATGGGTCAATTAGAGAGTTCGCTTCGGGCGTAACTCCAATGGAGGTCGCTAAAAACATTAGCGAAGGTTTTGCAAGAAATGTTATTTCTGCATCTTTTAATGGTACAACTATTGAAACCGAGACTCCATTAACGACCGACGGTAATCTTATTTTATATACTTGGAATGATGCTGAAGGTAAAAAAGCTTTCTGGCACTCAACTTCGCACGTAATGGCTCAAGCTCTTGAGGAATTGTATCCTGGAATTAAATTAACTCTTGGACCTGCAATTGCTAATGGTTTCTATTATGATGTAGATTTTGAAGATCAGAAAATTTCTGAGGCTGATTTCAAAAAGATTGAAGATCGTATTCTTGAGATCTCAAGAGGAAAATATGATTTCAAAATGCGTCCTGTAACTAAAGCGGAGGCATTAGAGATGTATAAAGACAATGTTTACAAGACTGAATTAATTTCAAATCTTGAAGACGGAACTATTACATTCTGCGATCACGCTACTTTTACTGATTTATGCCGTGGTGGACATATTCCTAATACTGGAATTATCAAAGCGGTAAAAATCATGAGTGTTGCGGGCGCTTACTGGAGAGGTGACGAGAAGAACAAACAGTTGACTCGTGTTTATGGAACTTCTTTCCCTAAACAAAAAGATTTAACTGAATATCTTGAACTTCTTGAAGAAGCAAAACGTCGTGATCACCGCAAATTAGGAAAAGAGCTTGAATTGTTTGCTTTCTCTCAAAAAGTGGGTCAAGGTTTGCCTTTATGGTTACCTAAAGGAGCGGCTTTGAGAGATCGTTTGGAGCAATTCTTGAAAAAAGCACAAAAGAAAGCTGGATACGAGCAAGTTGTTAGTCCGCATATTGGTCAAAAGGAACTTTATGTCACTTCTGGTCACTATGCTAAATATGGCGCTGACAGTTTCCAGCCAATTCATACTCCTGCAGAAGGTGAAGAGTTTTTATTAAAACCTATGAACTGTCCTCACCACTGTGAAATATACAATGTAAGACCTTGGTCGTACAAAGATTTACCTAAACGTTATGCTGAATTTGGTACTGTATATAGATATGAGCAGTCTGGAGAATTACATGGTTTAACTCGTGTTAGAGGGTTTACTCAAGATGATGCGCATATTTTCTGTACTCCTGAACAATTGGACGAAGAGTTTAAAAAAGTAATTGACCTTGTATTATATGTATTTGGTTCGTTAGGTTTTGAAAATTTTACCGCTCAGATTTCATTAAGAGATCAGGAAGATAGAGAAAAATACATTGGAACAGATGAAAACTGGGAAAAGGCAGAAAATGCTATTATCAACGCAGCAAGAGACAAAGGTCTTAACACTGTTGTAGAATATGGCGAAGCGGCTTTTTATGGTCCGAAATTGGATTTCATGGTAAAAGATGCTTTGGGAAGACAATGGCAGTTGGGAACTATTCAGGTAGATTACAACTTGCCTGAGCGTTTTGAATTAACTTACAAAGGTGCTGATAATGAATTACATCGACCTGTTATGATTCACAGAGCTCCTTTTGGATCCATGGAACGTTTTATCGCAATTTTACTAGAGCATACAGCAGGAAATTTCCCACTTTGGCTAATGCCTGAACAGGCTATTATCTTGTCTTTGAGCGAGAAATACGAAAATTATGCTAAAAAAGTTTTAGATTTGCTAGAAAATCACGAAATTCGCGCCCTAATTGACAACCGAAATGAAACTATCGGTAAGAAAATTAGAGATGCAGAAATGCAGAAAATCCCATTTATGCTTATCGTTGGTGAGGAGGAAGAGAAAAACGGAACAATTTCAATTCGTCGTCACGGGCAGGAAGGAAAAGGAAACATCACAGTTTCTATCGAAGAATTTGCTTCGATTGTAGACGAAGAAATAAAAAAGACATTAAAAGTATTTACAGTTTAACTTAAATTAGAAAGTCATAGCAATAAAAAGTAACAGAGGTTTTCAACCTCGAGTAGAAAAAAAAGATGCACACAGAATAAACAATCTTATTCGTGTTCCAGAAGTACGTCTTGTAGGGGAAAACATTGAACCTGGGGTTTTTAAAATAGCTGATGCGTTACGTTTAGCTGACCAACTTGAGTTGGATTTGGTTGAAATCTCGCCAAACGCTGAGCCACCGGTTTGTAAAATTATGGACTACAAGAAATTTGTTTACGAACAAAAGAAAAGAGATAAGGCTTTAAAAGCTAAATCTTCTCAAGTTGTTGTAAAGGAAATTCGATTTGGTCCTCAAACTGACGAGCATGATTATGAATTTAAAAGAAAGAATGCTGAAAAATTCTTGAAAGAAGGAGCTAAATTAAAAGCTTTCGTTTTCTTTAAAGGACGTTCTATCATTTATAAAGATCAAGGTCAGATTCTATTATTACGTCTTGCTCAAGATTTGGAAGAACATGGTAAAGTTGAAGCTATGCCTGTTCTGGAAGGAAAGAGAATGATTATGTTCATTGCTCCTAAAAAGAAAAAATAGTCTCAGTTAAGAGTTTCGGTGTTCAGCTTCTGAGCCTGAAACTTTAAACTTGAAACAAAAAATATAAGTAAGTAAGAATAAATTAAAACACTAGGAAAAATGCCTAAAATGAAAACAAAATCTAGCGCTAAGAAACGTTTTAAAGTTACTGGCTCTGGAAAGATTAAAAGAAAGCATGCTTTTAAAAGTCACATCTTGACTAAAAAATCTAAAAAACGTAAATTAGCTTTGACTCACTCAGCGCTAGTTCACCAAACAGATATGAAAAGCATCAAACAACAATTAAGAATTATCTAATAATTCTTTAGGTTAAAAAATTATTTATATAACCTTGGAGTATGGCTTTAAGTTCCTTTGATTCAATTCAGGACGCCTGCTACAAAAAAACATTAAAATTATGCCAAGATCGGTAAATTCAGTTGCTAAAAGAGCAAGAAGAAAAAAAATAATGAAGCAAGCCAAAGGTTTCTTTGGAAGACGTAAAAACGTTTGGACAGTTGCTAAGAATGCAGTAGAGAAAGCAATGTGCTACGCTTACCGCGATAGAAAACAAAACAAAAGAAATTTCCGTTCATTATGGATTCAACGTATCAACGCTGGAGCTAGATTAGAAGGAATGTCTTATTCTCAATTCATGGGTAAAGTTAAAGCTAACGGAATCGAATTGAACCGTAAAGTTCTTGCAGATTTAGCTATGAACCACCCAGAAGCTTTCAAAGCTATTCTTAATAAAGTAAAATAAAACGTTTTATAAACTCAATTTAAGATTACTTACTTATTATAAAAAAACCATTCGACAAGTCGGATGGTTTTTTGTTTTTACTGCAACTTAGTCTGCAAATAATAAATTAAATTTACTAAAAGTAATTTTTAATAAATGCAAAACGCACTCATCCATCATATTCAAAAGTTCGTCAATCTAGAACCTTCAGAGATTGACGTTTTAGAGTCTTGCCTTAGTCTTTCACAAATCAAAAAAAAAGAGCATGTTTTACAAGAAGGACAAATATGTACTACGATGTATTTTATTGCGAAAGGATGCATGCGACAATATATCATCAATTCTAAAGGGACTGAACAAACGCTTCAATTTGGAATTGAAAATTGGTGGATAACTGATTATCTAAGTTACCTCAATCATATTCCTTCACATTTTTACATACAAGCTGTTGAGAGCAGTGAGGTAATTTCTATTGAAAAATCGGTTTTAGATTCTGTTTTAATTCAAATTCCTAAACTTGAAAAGTATTTTAGAATTGTTGCTCAAAAGGCTTTTGGCGCAGCGCAAATGCGAATTAAATTCTTGTTTACCATGTCTGCAGAGGAAAGATATTATCATTTCAAAAATCAGCAGCCAGATTTTGTACAGCGCGTTCCTCAATATATGCTTGCCTCCTACTTAGATTTTTCAGCAGAATTTATGAGTAAAATTAGAGCTGGGAAAGTTTAGTTCTAAATATACTAAGGCTCTAAGCTACTATGCTGTTGGAACCTATATTTTTTTTTAGAAAGACTTATAAACTTAGCAGCTTAAATAATTTCTTGAAGTAGTTCAAGTTTTTGAAAGTATACATTACTGACCTTTGTAATGAACTTTTAAAACAAATAAAAATGAAATCAAGAATTGTTATTCCGCAAGTTGCTCCAGAAGCTTATCAGGCTTTAATGAATTTAGAAAAATATATTTCTTCAACCTCTTTAACTCCTGAACATAAAGAACTAATTAAAATACGTGCATCGCAAATTAATGGCTGTGCATACTGTATTAACATGCATACTGCTGATGCTAGAAAATATGGAATTTCTGAGCAAAGAATTTATCTTATTAGCGCATGGCGCGAAGCTGATGTCTACAGTGAAGAAGAAAAAGCAATCTTAGCTTTGACCGAACAAGTTACTTCTATTGCTAATCATGTTTCGGATGAAGTTTACCAAAATGCAGCGCAATTATTTGACGAAAAATACCTTGCTGAAATCATTCTTGCTATCATCACTATAAATTCATGGAATAGACTTGCAATTACAACCGGAATGAGAGCAGTTTAATTTTATAAGGATAAAATTTACAAACTTATAATGCACCAAAGCCCTTGATAGTTAAGGGCTTTTGCTATTTATCTAAAAATGAGAATCAAAAATTAGTAAATATTAAAATATTTTAAAATACCGTATTTATACTCTTTTATAATTTGCAGAATTATTTATTTTTGGCGAATGATACCAAAAAGAATACAAATACTTACTTACATTACCACTCTTTTAGCTGTTCTTTTCTCTTGCCAGAAAAAAAATAATGACAACTTAAAAGAAATTCAAAATAAGCTACAAATTCAAAAAAACATTGATAAAGCAGGTGTTTTTTATAATAACTATAGTAATACTGATAGCGCATTTTTTTACTACAATAAAGCAAAACTACTTTGTGATCCTAAAACAGATCCGGATAATTATATAAATATTTTGAATTGCATGGCGGATATCCAACTTAATCAAGGAGATTATATTGGAAGTGAAACTACCATAACTGATGCTATTCCGTATATAAAATCACTAAAAGAGCCTACAAGCGTTTGGAATATTTACTCTACTTTGGGGGCAAATTATCTTCTTACTTATAATCTTAGTGATGCTTTGCTTTACTACAATAAGGCATTAGGTCTTAAAGTTGATGATTCTAGAAAATCATTAACAAAAAGTAATATTGCAGCTGTTTTGTTAGAGCAGCAAAAATACGATGAGGCGCTGCAGATTTTTTTACGTTTATCTACAAAAGAGGAACTCCTGAAGAAACCAGAATATAATGCAAAAAATATAGACAATATTGGCCTATGCTATACCAAGATGAGTGACCCGAGAGGAATTCAATATTTAAATCAAGCCTTGCAAATTAGAAAAGAGATTAAAAATAATTCTGGTATTGGAGTCAGCAATCTGCATATTGCCTCTTATTATGACGAAAACAGCAACCCTTCTTTATCAAAAAAACATGCTTTTGAAGCTTACAAGAAATTCCGTGAAATTCATAATATAGACAATAAACTATCAGCATTAAAATTACTGATAAAAAACAGCTCAAATCAGGAATTAAAAAAGTACTCCTTATTATATGTTGATTTAGTAGACAGTATTTTTGAAGTACGACAAAAAGCTAAAAATCAATTTGCAAGAATAAAATATGATTCTAAACGAGAGAAAGAAGAAAATTTAAAATTGAAAACGCACAAGGCTCAAAACGAATTAAAACTTGAGCGCCAGAAAAGTAGAAATATAATATCTTATATTATTATTGTCTTGAGTTTATGTTTGATTCTCATTCTATATTATTATCTAACTTCTAAAGCTAATCGCGAAAAAATCGAAGCTGCTTACAACAGTGAAACGCGAATATCTAAAAAACTTCATGACGAATTAGCAAACGATATTTACCACACGATGGCTTTTGCCGAAAACAGAAATTTATCTTTAGCAGAAAATCGAGAGCAGCTTCTCCACAATTTGGATGCTATTTATGCTAGAACAAGAGATATTTCAAAAGAAAACAGTACGATTATAACCAATGAAAATTATACTGCTTCGCTAAAAGAAATGATTTCCAGATTTAATACTCCTAACATTAATCTTTTAATAAATGGTCTAGACACGATTTCATGGGATGAAATTGATAAAGTAAAAAAGACCGCCATTTATAGAGCAATACAGGAATTACTTGTAAACATGAAAAAGCATAGCGATGCTAGTGTTGTTGCAATTGTTTTTAAACAGACTAAAAAACATATAACCATAAATTATACGGATAACGGAAAAGGAATTGACATCAATAAAATGGTTCTTAAAAATGGATTGCATAATATTGAGAATCGAATTCTTGCCATAAAAGGTGACATCGATATTGATTCTGGTTTAGGAAAAGGGTTCAAGGTATTTATCAAATTTCCTATTTAAGACTTTATTTTTTCGATCCTCAAATGAAAAACTCTTCTATTATCAAAATTTTGTTTCTGACCATTACTTTACTTTTCACTTCATGTGAAAAGAAAAAGCAAATTGTTGTTCAAAAAATTGATAATACTGCCGAAATAAAAAAAATACTGGAAAAAGCTAAGATCTTTTATGATTACGAGAAAAATGACAGTAGCATTTTTTATTTTAATAAAGCAATATTATTATGTGAGCCAAAATCCGAGTATGCTGATGATTTTGTTCATTCATCGTTAATGATGGCTACCATCTTACAAAAAAATGGTAATTTTTACGAAGCAGAAACTACAATTACAAAGGTAATCCCCTATTTAGAAAAAACATCTCAGCCAAAATTTACCATTAATGCTTATTCAGCATTAGGATATAACTATTATCGTACTTATGACTATGAAAAAGCATTAAACTGCTATAGAAAATCCCTAAAAAACGCAGTCTCTACATTTAGAAAATCATCTGAAATTTCTAACATCGCTTTTATTTATGTACAGCAAAAAAAATATAAAGAAGCAATAGATCTATTAGAGCCATTAACTAAACGAACGATTATAGATAAAGTAGTACCCTTAAACACTCATGCAGAACGTGCTGCGAAACTTTACCATTTAGGTCTAAGTTATTTACGTCTAGGAAATCATCAAAAACAGGCTTTAGATTGTTTTAATGAAAGCCTAAAATTAACTCTCATATCTGGCCATGATTTTGAGTTAATACCAAATTATTATGCTCTTTATTTATATTATAAAAAATATAACAACCAAGTATTAAAAAAGGTGAATGCTCAAAAAGCTTATGATTGCTCAAGACGATCAAAATCTATGGCAGAGCAAATTACTACTTTAGGAAATCTAATTGAAGCCGATAATGTCCAAAATACAAGAAAACATTGGGAGGCTTATATTAAATTGGTTGACAGTACCACTGCCAGCTTAAAAACAGCTAAAAACCAATTTACCAATATTATATATGATTCAAACAAAGACAAGGAAGAAAATTTGGAACTGAAGAATCAAAAAGCCGAAAAAGAATTACAACTTCAAAGAGAAAAAAACAGAAGTACTATCTCTTACGTAATTATTCTTACTATTGCTTTAGTTTTTATTTTTTTGTCTTATTACATAATTTCAAAGGCTAAAAAAGAAAATAAAGTAGCTGCTTTTAAAAGTGAAATTCGTCTTTCAAATAAATTACATCAGGAAGTAACAGAAGAAATTTATAAAACATTATCTTTTTTAGAAACTCATGAACTAGAAGATAAGGAAAACAAAGAAAAATTCATTTCCGATTTAAATAATATCTATATCAAAACCAGAAAAATTTCTAGAGAAAATAGCGTTATTCTTACCGATGACAATTATGTTGAGGGTCTCAAAGAAATGATTTCAGGATATACTAGTCCAGAATTAAATATAATAGTAAACGGATTAAACACATTTTCATGGTCAAAAATTGACCGAGTTAAAAAGATTACTGTTTTTCGTATTATCCAAGAGATTTTCGATCAGACGAAAATATTAAATAGCGCTACGCTCGCAAGTGTTACGTTCAAAAAAGAAGAAAAGCATATCTTGATAACTTACTGTGACAATAATAAAGAAGTTCAAGAATATAATACTGCCTTAAATAAGAAATTTGAAAATATTGAAAACCGTCTTAAATCGGTAAAAGGATTTTTTCATATTTCTTTAAATACAAATCAAGGTTTTAAATTTTTTATCAAACTGCCTATATAAACTATGCTTTAACCCTAAAGTCTTCAAATGAAAATCTCTGCCTCAGTCAAAATTTTAGTTTCTATATTTTTTTTAGTTGCTGTTTCCATTTCTTGTAAAAAGGAAGAACCAGCAACTGCAAAAAAAAAGAACAATACAGCTGAAGTAAAAAGGCTTACAATAATTGGCGATAATTATTTTGAAAATTATAATTTTAAAGACGCGTACCCTATTTATAAAAAAATCATCTCTCTTTCTGATCCTGAAAAAGATAGAATAGATTATGTTGATGCATTGATTTCTATTGCATACATACAACAATTCGACGGAAATTATCTGGAGAGCGAGTCTACAGCTACAAAAGTATTACCACACCTTAAATATCTAAAAAAACCAAGGTTTGCATGGGAGACTTATAAAATTTTTTCAACTAATTATTTAGCAACAAACGATTATGATAACGCACTTATATATGCAAAAAAGGCTTATAATCTAAATACAACAGTTAGAAGAAAGGCAAATGCGTTAGCTAACATCGCACTTGTTTATATGCATCAAAACAATTGCAAAAAAGCTATAAAAATCTATATTCAACTGACTACTACAGGATATTATGGAAATAAGAAAAAAGCAAATACTTTAAAAGATTTTGAATTACTGGATTACGCAGTAATGCGAAGTAACATAGGCGTTTGTTATTTTTCTTTAGGAGATTCTAAAGCACTCTCCTACCACAAAGAAGCTTTAAAAATCAGGCTCAAATTAAATGATATGCCTAATTTACCCGACAGTTATTCAAACCTTTCCAATTATTATTTAAAATCAGATCCGCTTTTGGCGAAAAAATATGCCCAAAAAGCATATAAATATGCTTGCATTGTAGATACATATAAGCAAAAAAAATATGCTTTGGAAACTCTAATAAAGACTAGTACAGGAAACGATTTAAAGAAATATTCTAATCTTTACATTCATTTAATTAACGACATTAATGAAGTTAGATTATCACAAAAAAATCAATTTGCTAATAGCAAATACAATTTCAGAAAAGACAAAGAAGAAAATTTGGAACTTAAAGCCCAAAAAACAGAAAATGAACTGGAAATGCAAAGGCAGAAAAACAGAAGTTTCATTTCTTACCTTATAATTTTTGTTAGTGCAATGGCTCTTGTATTTATTGTTTTTTATGTAATTAAAAAAGGTAAAAAAGAGAGCAACGCAGAAGTCTTTAAAAATGAAATGCGTATCTCCGAAAAACTACAGTTTGAACTTGAAAAAGACATTGACAAAATTTTATTGTTTTCAGAGAATCACAATCTTGAAAAAGAAGGAAACAAAGAAGAATTTCTCGCGTATCTCAATAAGATTTATTCCAAAACAAGAAATATATCTAGGAAAAACAGCGAAATAGCAACAGGAGAAAATTTTGAAAAAGGTCTAAAAGAAATGATTTCAGGATATACTAGTTTAGAATTAAACATTATTATAAACGGATTAAACACATTTTCTTGGTCTAAAATTGACCGCATAAAAAAGATTACTATTTACCGTGTAGTTCAGGAAATTATGGATCTGATGAAAACTTTAAATAATGCGTCCCTTGCTAGTATAACATTTAAAAAAGAAGACAAAAACATACTAATTACCTACATAGATAACGGCTCCGAAAGACAAGATTATAGCACCGATTCCAATAAAAGATTCTCAAATATTGAAAACCGTCTTAAATCGGTAAAAGGATTTTTTCATATTTCTTTAAATGCAAATCGAAGTTTTAAAATTTTTATTAAACTGCCTATCTAAATTATATTTTAAACCCAAAGTCTTAAAATGAAAATCCTTACCTCAGTTAAAATTTTAGTTACTATATTTTTTTTAGTTGCTGTTTCCATTTCTTGTGAAAAGAAAAAAACGGCAATTGTAAAAAAAATAGATAATACAGCTGAAGTTAAAAGACTCACAATTATAGCAGATAAGCAGTTTGATAATGTACAATATGACAGTGCTTATTACAATTATCACAAAATATTAAACATAGCCGATACCGTAAAAGATAGAGTTGATTATGTAGAAGCCATAATTTCATTAGGATATCTTCATATTAACAGAGGAGAATTGGATGAAAGTGAGCACATAACTATCAAAGCTATTCCACATTTAAAGTATATGAAAAAAACAAGATTTGCTTTTAATGTCTATATGATACTTGGTTTTGATTATATACGTTCGGACGACTTTGAAAAAGCGCATCTTTATTTTACTAAAGCTCACAATTTAAATGTTTCAAAATTTAGAAAATTAGAATCATTAAACTGTATCGGAGATGTTTACTTTAGAGAAAAAAAATATAAAAAAGCAACTGAAATATTTGAAAAAATAGTAAACGATAGTTTTTATAAAAAAAATACAGAACCAATGTATTTATCCGATCATGCTCTGGCTATGGTAAATCTTGGCACTAGTTATCAGTTTGCTAAAAATCCCAAAGCATTATATTATCTTAAAAAAGCATTAGAATTAAGAATTAAAGCAAAAAACAGAGCTGATCAAGCATACAATTATAATTCTCTATCCTACTATTATTCCGATAAAGATTTAAAACTTTCTCATTATTATGCATTAAAAGCTTACTCTATTGCTAACGAACTTGATATTTACCCGATCAAATACCGTGCTTTAGGATATTTAATAAATTCAAGTACAGGAGGAGATATTGAGAAGTATAGTCAACTTTACACAAAACTTATTGATAGCATTAACAAAGTAAAAGTTTTTGGTAAAAATCAATCTACTTATGCAAAATATAATTTTAATAAAGACAAGAAAGAGAACTTACAACTTAAATCTCAAAAAATAGAACATGAACTTGAAATGCAAAGACAGAAAAACAGAAGTTTCATTTCTTACCTTATAATTTTTGTCAGTGCAATGGCTCTTGTATTTATTGTTTTTTATGTAATTAAAAAAGGAAAAAAAGAAAGTAACGCCGAAGTCTTTAAAAATGAAATGCGAATTTCTGAAAAATTGCAATTTGAACTTGAAAAAGACATTGACAAAATTTTATTGTTTTCAGAGAATCACAATCTTGAAAAAGAAGGAAACAAAGAAGAATTTCTGTCTTATTTAAATAATATCTATTCTAAAACAAGAAATATATCTAGAGAAAACAGCGAAATAGCTGTAGATGAAAATTTTGAAAAAGGTCTGAAAGAAATGATTTCTGGATACACGAATACAAACTTGAATATTATTGTAAATGGCTTAAATAGTTTTTCTTGGACTAAAATTGATCGCGTAAAAAAGATTACTATTTTCCGTGTTGTTCAAGAAGTTATGGATCAAATGAAAACTTTAAACAATGCCACTTTGGCAAGCATAACATTTGAAAAAGAGGAAAAAAATATCGTGATAATGTATCGTGATAACGGCACAAAAATCGCCCAAAATTATACTGTTTTAGAAAAAAGACTACAAAATGTGGAAAACCGTATTAAAACAATAAAAGGAACACTTAATTTTGGCACATATTCCGAGAGCGGTTTTAAAATAAGTTTCAAATTTCCAATATAAGACCATATATGTTTAAAAAAGTTTTAGTTGCCGAAGATCTAGACAGTATCAGCATTGCAGTTGTTCAAGTACTTGAAGAGTTACAAGTTCCTGTAATTCATCACGTGAAATATTGTGACGAGGGGTTGCTCAAAGTAAAAAAGGCATTGGCTGATAAAGAACCTTACGATTTAGTGATTACAGATTTGTCTTTTAAGTCTGATCATAGAAAAGTAAATTTAAATAGCGGCGACGAACTTATTGAAGCCATCAATAAAGTACAGCCAAATATTAAAAAAATTGTTTTTTCTATAGAAGACAAAAGCTACAGAATTAAATCTTTATTTAACGATTTAGGAATTAACGCCTATGTTACAAAAGGAAGAAACAGTATTTCTGAGTTAAGAAATGCTATTAAAAGCGCCTTTAATAACGAAGAAAAAATTCTTTCTTCAGATCTGTCTTTTAGTTTTAACGATAAAGCGCTTATTGAAATTGAATCGTATGATATTTCTATTTTAAAACTTTTATCTCAAGGATACATTCTAGAAAGCATTTCTAAGGAGTTTAAAAATTTATCTATAACGCCAAACGGAACAAGCAGCATAGAAAAAAGAATCAATAAATTAAAAATTTACTTTAAAGCAAACAATAATGTGCATTTGATTGCCATTGCAAAAGATTTCGGATTGGTGTAATTTTTATGGGCTTTACGGGTTTCCGTAAGGATTACACTTTTGATTCTGCTAAATTTGTGAGTATCTATTAACTGACTAATGAAACCAAGAAGTAAAGCAAGTATTATCTTGTCTAAAATTAATACTACCCAAAATAAAATTATAATGAAAACAATGTTACTTTGCCTTTTTTTATCGATAAGTTTTGCCATTGTTTCTGAAAGAACAGGCTGGCTGGAAATTGACTGGAAAATAATTTTTATTCCAGCTTTATTAGTATTGCAAATTATAATTATCGGAACTGCGCTAAAAAATCGATACAAAAAACATTAATTAATTTTAAGAAAGGCTTAATTATTGCAAGAAGAGAAGATTTAGATCTTAGCTCCTTTATATTTTACATGAAAAATACTCTTAGCCTCGTCTTATTATTAATTACATTTTTTTCTTTTTCGCAGACCAAAGTTGCCTCTTGGAATATAGAAAATCTCGGAAAATCTAAATCTGATTTCCATTTAAATTATATTGCCAAAACAATTTCTAATTACGATATAATTGCAATTCAGGAAGTTGTTGCCGGAAATGGAGGAGCGCAAACCGTTGCTAAACTTGTCACTTTACTTAACCAAAAAGGAAACAAATGGGATTATAGTATAAGCAATCCTACTTCTAGCAGCAGTTACAAAACAGAGCGTTATGCTTTTATTTGGAAGACTCACAAAGCTAAATTAAAAAACAAACCTTGGCTTGAGAAAAAATATAATCTAGAAATTGATCGGGAACCTTATTTTGCCACGTTTGAAATTAACAAAAAGACGTTCACACTTGTCAATTTTCACGCAATAACACAAAAAAAGCAGCCCGAAACCGAAATCAAATATTTCAAGTTTTTACCAAACGAGTATCCTGATTTAAATCTCGTTTTCTTAGGTGATTTTAACTGTCCAGAAAAACACACTGTTTTTAATCCGTTAAAAAAAATGGGATATTCGCCTGTATTAAAAAATCAAAAAACTACTCTTAAGCATAAATGCAAAAACAATATTTGTCTGGCGTCTGAGTTCGACAATATTTTTTACAATACATCTGCCCTAAAAGTCAGCAATTCTGGAATTATAAAAACGTATGAAGATTTTGATTCACTTCAAAACGCAAGAAAAGTATCCGACCATATTCCGATCTGGTTTGAATTTTCTTTAAACTAATTACGTTTTAAGCTTCTTTTTTCTGGCAGCAGGAAACAAAACATTGTTTAATATCAATCTGTAACCTGGCGAATTTGGATGCAAATCTAAAACCGTTGGCGGGTCACCAACTTGATGTTGAAAATCTTCCGGGTCATGTCCACCAAAAAAAGTAAACATCCCCTTGCCTTTTTCGCCATGAATATATCTTGATTCACCGTTTAATTCGCAGGTTCCCATAATCAAGATATTCGATTTTATTAAAGAAGTGTCGAACGATGTTGTCTGTCCCATAAAACCTTTTACCAATTGCGTATGGTTTTGACACAACATACTCGGAATCGGATCCCATTTTGCAGAAAATTCCATTAAAGTAAAATAATCCTTATCCATTACTATTCGCCTTTTTGTGGTCATATCGATATCTGAAAACTCATAAACTTCAGGTCTTCTCTCTAGAGTAAAGTTTTTAAAGGCAAAAGAATTATTATAATTTAATTTTGATTGATAATTAGACTCGCTAGGATCTCCGTCAAACATCGTTTCACAAATATCTACTCCATCGGCAGCAAGCGCAATATCAAAACTATCTGTAGCAGAACACATGGCAAACATAAAACCGCCGCCAATTACAAAATCTCTAATTTTTTTTGCAACAGCTCCTTTTTCCTGAGATACTTTCTCATATCCTAGCTTTGCTGCTAAAGCTTCAGCATCTTTTTTCTGGTCAATATACCAAGGCGTATTTTTGTAAGCGGCGTAAAATTTTCCATATTGTCCGGTAAAATCTTCATGATGCAAGTGGAGCCAATCGTACATTAATAACTGATCGCTCAGAACTTCTTCATCATAAATTGGAGTAAAAGGAATTTCAGCATAAGTTAAAACCAAAGTTACAGCATCGTCCCAAGGCTGTTTCCCTTTTGGTGTATACACAGCAATTTTTGGTGCTTTTTCTAAAATAACAGATTCCATATTTTGAGAAGGACTCGAAATATCATTTAAAATCGATGCCTGTTCACTATCTGAAATTACTTCAAAACTAACTCCTCTTATTTTACATTCTTTTCTAATTTCATCAGCATCAGGCAATAAAAAAGAACCGCCACGGTAGTTTAAGAGCCAGCTTGCTTTATAATCCCTGCTCAAACACCAGTAAGTAATTCCGTATGCCTTTAAATGATTTTGTTGCGTTGTTTCGTCCATCGGAAGTAAGATAAACGACGCCTTTGCATTAAACGTAACTAATAGTATAAAAATGTAGAATAAACTCTTATTCATTAGAAAATTATTTTAGTAAAGATATAAAAGGTCTCAACAAAAAAAGAACACTCAATGTCTTTTCTGACCTAATAGAATGTTAAATAAAAAAGACTTGAAAAAACAAGATTTACATCAATTGAAAAACAGGTAAAAACACCTATACTTTGGAAGAATTTTCTCTATACATTTGCTATCCCAGGTTCACAAAACTAATCGCTGTAAAAAATTAACCATTATGAAGTTTAATGAAAGTAACAACCAGCAAAAGGGTCTGAATATAATTCAGAAAATAGGTTTATGTGTCCTAGTAATAACAATCATATTGTATTATGTTTTGTCAATTCAGTTTTTGACAGCCTAATTTTTTTTTAGATTGTCAAAACTGCCAATTCATTTTGGATGGCATAAACAACTAAACCAGCGATATTTCGAGATTCTGTTTTAAGCAATAAGTTGTTCCGGTGTCCTTCTATAGTTCTCGGACTTAAGAAAAGATGTTCTGCAATTTCTGCGGTGGTTTTCTGCTGGCAAATTAATTGGAGAATTTCGATCTCACGAGGCGAAAGGAAATTGGTTTCTAAACCGCCTCTTGCATTTTTAGGAGAAACTATTGTTTCTTGAATTGTTTTTAAAACATTTTCGTTATAATAGAATCCTTTTTTGGCTACTTCGTTGATTGTATGAATTAAATCTTTTGGAGTGGTATTTTTAATTAAGTAGGCTACGGCGCCAACTTGAATCATATTTGCAATAAACGATTTGGTATCGTAACTCGTTAGTGCAATAATTTTAATATCAGGATATAGCTTTTTTATAATTTTAGTGGCCTCGACACCATTTAAGACCGGCATCTTTAGGTCCATTATTATAATATCTGGCTTAATTTCTCTTTCGTCTAATAGAGAAATAAGTTCATCTCCATTGGAAGCTTCGAAAATAATGTCGATATTTTCTTCTCTCTGTAATAAAAAAGAAATTCCTTTTCGAAACAAAATTTCATCATCGACTAGAGCAATTTTAATAACAGCATTCATCCTATTTGGTTTTGGTCGTTAAATTTGGTTTATCGAAATTACAAAATATGATTTAGAAAAAGTCTAAATACCTTATTTTATTACCTAAAAACCTACCAAAACACACAAATTTAACTTAGAATGTAAAGTTTACAGCAATTCCGTTATTGATTTCAGACTTAATTTCTATCGTCCCTTCCAAAAATGATATACGGCTGTCAATATTTTTCATTCCTAAACCTTTTTGATTTTCCGCATTAGAACCATCAAAACCAACACCATTATCTAGGTAATCACAAGTATTTATTCCGTTTATATTAGCAAAAGAAATCCATATCTGTGTCGCCTTTCCATGACGAAGCGAATTATTCATAAGTTCTTGAAGAATTCTAAAAACATGCAAATGACGATCTATGTCTTTATCATCAAAATCAATTTCATTTTTATAATGGGTTTTAACCGATTTACTAGATTCAAACTCGTCACACAGCTCTTCAATGCCTGCATGCAAACCAAATTTTTCGAAAACTGGCGGTAGCAGATTGTGGGCAATTTTTCTAGAATTATCTAATGCTTTGTTGGTTAAATTGATTATGTTTTCAGTAATCTCAGCCGTTTCACTTTCAGTAAGATTGGGTGCTGAAAGCAAATGGGTATTTAAGGAAACAATATTTAGTTTTGAACTAATATCGTCATGAAGATCTTGCGCGATTCTTTTGCGCTCTTCTTCTTGTGTTACAATAATAGCGTGCAATTGCTCTTTTTGATAACGAAGTATTAAATCTATTTTTTCCAGTTCCTTCTGAATGATTTTTTTTCTAGAAAAATAAAAGAAAATAATTAATGCAACTGCAACAATTATAAAAAACAAAGAGATATATAATATTATAGCTACGAGCTCTTTCTCAGGAATACCGCCTGCATTCATATATTTTTATTTACATTATACAATTACAAACTAGACTTGTACACTTTTTTTAGAAAAACTCACTTTCCATTCATAAAGAATAAAAAGATAATAGACTACATTCAAAAATGCATTTAACTGCCAACTCAAATATTTCACTTCAGTATTTAAAACCGAAGTCAGATTACCTATAATAAATAATACTGTACTTGACAATAAATATAGAATTATACCCATATTTACATAGTAATACGTTTTATTTTCGGTCAGCATATTATAGAAATGCAACAATGCAAAGACAACAATTGACAGAGAGGTCAATGTAATTTCAAACAGATTAAATTTTAAAAACTCTTTTGGCGCATTAACAAACTGTATTGTCAGAGCAAGGAGGGCTATAATTAGCCAAATCTTCACAAATTGTTTTTGAGCTTTAACATTTAAAATGGAATGATAAAATAAACTCAACAATATCATTTGGCCAATAAAAAAACTATTGACCAGAAACAAATTATTCATTTTAAGAGAATACAAAACTTCCATTGAAATCTGTATAAAAAAAATGAATGCCAAGTAAGAAACTAAAAAAACATTAGCTTTTTCCTTTCGGAAAAAGCTAAATGAATATAATATTAGATCAATTAATAAAATCAAATAACCTGAATATATTAAAAAATCATCCATTCCTAAAAAAAAGTATTCAATTAATATGGTGGGCTTGGACGTGAACCATCGTATACAACTTCTTCACCGCCTTCACAATTATCGTCCTTATCAGCAATACCGTAAACATTAACCCATTTACCAGTTTTGTCATCAAATTTGGCTCCGTTAAAAAGTAACGTTTTCTGTTTATCATCGTTAATACCGATATAAGCCCAAACTGCTTCCGTACCAAGCTCTAATACTTTTTCAAGACTTTTTCTTGGTATCAAATAAGCTTTTACTTTTTTACTTGCATCTTCAATTGTGGTATCGCCTTGAAATCTTTTTTCCCACTCATTTGCAGTTGCTACAGGAATTTGAATAGGTCCTGGAAAAGTTTCTTCATTCATAATTTAAATTTGTTATTGGTTAATAATTAAAAAAAAAATTGATAGTTTATAATTGGTTTAGCTAAACTACTGATTTTTATTAGAAGATTAACGTTAAAACATAAAAAAAGCCTTAATAATAAGGCTTTTTAATTTTTTAGAATGGTACATCGCTATCGTCATCATCGTCATTTAAATTACTTCCGAAAGCTTCGTTAGCAGATGGTAAATTTTTAGTTATATATTGATTATCATCATGATTCATTTTAGAAGGCAAGTCATCATAACCTCCTGTAAATTCATCAAGATTATCAAATTTTCCTAAGTGTCCCAAAAATTTCAAACGAATGTTTTCAATACCACCGTTACGGTGTTTTGCAATCATAATTTCAGCCTGACCCGCAGTTGGCGAAGCTTCTTCATCATCCCATTCTTCAATTTTGTAATATTCTGGTCGGTATAAGAACGAAACAATATCGGCATCCTGCTCAATTGCTCCAGATTCACGAAGATCCGAAAGCAAAGGACGTTTACTAGATCCACGCGTCTCAACGGCACGCGACAACTGAGAAAGTGCAATAACTGGAACGTTAAGCTCTTTTGCCAATGCTTTTAAGTTTCGGGAAATTGTCGAAATCTCCTGCTCACGATTTCCTCCTCCTTTAGCATTTCCTCCCGCAGTCATCAACTGGAGGTAATCGATAATAATAATTTTAATACCATGCTGCGACGCCAAACGACGACATTTTGCTCTTAAATCGAAAATAGAAAGTGAAGGTGTATCATCAATAAATAAAGGCGCTTTCTCTAAATCTTTTACTTTAGTACTCAACATGGTCCATTCGTGAGCCTCTAATTTACCGGTACGCAATTTTTCTGATGACAATCCTGTCTCCGAAGAAATAAGCCTCGTAATTAACTGTACAGATGCCATCTCTAGAGAAAACAAAGCTACTCCGTGTCCATATTGGATAGCAATATTTCTGGCCATAGAAAGGACAAATGCCGTTTTTCCCATCGCTGGTCTCGCCGCGATAATAATTAAATCCGAAGGCTGCCATCCAGATGTTAGCTTATCCAGATTATGAAAACCAGTTTCTACACCACTTAATCCCTCTTTTTTAGAGATCTCTTCAATTTTCTTTTTAGCTTGTAAAACCAAACTCTGTGCGGTTTCAGAACTACGCTTGATATTTCCTTGTGTAACTTCGTATAATTTAGATTCAGCCTGATCCAATAAATCAAAAACGTCTGCACTTTCATCATATGATGCTTCAATAATTTCTGAAGAAATTCGAATCAAACTTCTTTGAATAAATTTTTGAAGGATGATACGCGAGTGAAATTCGATATGCGCCGAAGAAGCAATTTTCTGAGTCAGCTGAATTAAATAAAAATCTCCGCCCGCTATATCCAACTTACCGTTTTTCTTTAACTGAGTCGAAACCGTTAAGATATCGATTGGTTGCGTTTCGGTAAAAAGCTGCAAAATCGCTTCAAAAATATGTTTGTGTGCGTCTTTGTAAAAAGCATCGGGTTGCAAAATATCAATTACATCGTCAACCCCTTTTTTATCAATCATCATTGCTCCCAACACAGCCTCTTCTAAATCAATGGCTTGCGGTGGCAACTTCCCTTTTTCTAAGTTGATAATTGTGGTTTTGTCGACCTTAACCGGGTTTAAGTTTTTGAAATTTTCCATATAGCGAAAGTAGCAAAATTTAAAAAAAATCTGCTATCGAGTTATAACTAATAATTGTTTATAAATAATACTGATTTGTTCATAACCAAAAAAAAATCCGAAACCGCAGGGCTTCGGATTTTTAATCATTTGATATGAATTTACTCTTTAAACTCGCCCATATTACTGTATTTGTCCATTCTCTGGGCAATTAAGTCGGCTGTTGATAAGTCTTTTAATTCGTTGTATCCTTTAGTGATGTATTCTGCTACCGTTTTAAAAGTAGTTTCGCGGTCGTAGTGTGCTCCGCCTAGTGGTTCAGGAATTACATCATCAACTAATTTTTGTTTTTTCATGTCAGAAGAAGTTAATTTTAAAGCTTCTGCTGCACGCTCTTTATACTCCCAGCTTTTCCATAAAATAGAAGAGCAAGATTCTGGAGAAATTACAGAGTACCAAGTGTTTTCTAACATATACACACGATCTCCAACACCAATTCCTAAAGCTCCACCAGAAGCACCTTCACCTACGATAATCGTAATGATTGGCACTTGTAGACGAACCATTTCGAAAATGTTTCTAGCAATTGCTTCTCCTTGCCCTCTTTCTTCCGCTTCAAGTCCAGGGTATGCACCTGGAGTATCTACTAAAGTAAGAACTGGAATTCCAAATTTCTCTGCCATTTTCATCAAACGCAAAGCTTTACGGTACCCTTCAGGATTTGCCATACCAAAATTACGGTACTGGCGTGTTTTTGTATTATAACCTTTTTGCTGACCGATAATCATAAACGACTGTCCGTTTATTTTACCAAGACCACCAACCATTGCTTTATCATCTTTAAAACTTCTGTCTCCATGAAGTTCTAAGAAAGTCTCTCCGCAGATTGCTTTGATATAGTCTAAAGTATAAGGTCTATTTGGGTGTCTTGACAATTGTACCCTCTGCCAAGCCGTAAGGTTTTTATATATATCTTTCTTAGTCTGTTCTAATTTCTTGTTGATTTCCTTGCACGTTGGGGTCACGTCAACGTCAGATTCTTTCCCAATAATAACGCACTTTTCTAACTGGTCTTCAAGTTCTTTAATTGGAAGCTCAAAATCTAAATATTCCATGGATTTTTGAATTTTGTTTGTAAATCGAACCGCAAATATAAAAATATTATATCATTGGCGAAGTTAATTGTTATTTAAAGTATAAAAATGCATTTTAAAAATAAGGAAACTATTACAAGTTTTCTTTCTTGTTCTGATAATGTTTAAACACACCATTCAGAATAACAGTTATGATAATTATAACCGCTCCAATGTAAAATTCTACACTCATTTTTTCTTTTCCTCCCAAGATAAAATAAGCCAAAACTATTCCGTAAACCGGCTCCAAATTAGTGGTTAGCATTACAGTATAAGGCGTCAATCGTTGCATCACTTTTACTGAAGCCGTAAAAGCATAAGCTGTACAGATGGAAGCTAAAACCAACAATAAAATCCAGTTTTTTAAAGACAATTCGAAGAAATCGGCAGTAAATTTTCCTTGAAATAAAAAATAAATCGTGATAAAGAAAACGCCCGCTCCAAACTCATAAAAAGTAATAACTGAAGGTTCGTGATCTGAAATTAATTTCCCGTTCATTAACGTAAATAAAACGCCTAAAATAATTGCTGCCAGAGCATAATAAACTCCTGTGAGATATTTTATTTCTACCTGCAGAATCAATCCTAATCCTGCAATAATTATTAGTCCAAAGAAAACTTCATACCAAAGCACTTTTCTTCCATAAAACAAAGGTTCTAACAAGGAAGCAAAAAAGGCTCCTAACGAAAATATAGAAAGTGTAATGGAAACATTGGAAACGTGAATCGCTTTAAAGAAGAAAATCCAATGAAGCGCAATCAACAATCCGACAAAAATCAACTTAAAAAATTCTTTTATGGGAACTTGAAAAGACTGTTTTTTAAAAGCTATAAATCCGCCAAGAAAAATCATGGCAATCAGCATTCTGTACCAAACCAAATTATCGGCATCAATAGTAATTAAAGCGCCTAGAATAGCCGTAAAACCCCAGATAAAAACAATTAAGTGAAGATTTAAATAACTTTTTAAATTATCGTTTCGCATTACGTAATAGATAAACTGCTAAAATTCCGAAAACAATATTAGGGAACCAGACAGCCAATAAAGGTGAAAATGTAGATTTTTCGGCAAGTGTACCAAAGATTTTATCGAAGAATACAAATGAAAACGCAATTGCAATTCCAATCGCGAGGTTCATCCCCATTCCGCCTCGACGTTTCATCGAAGAAACTGAAACCGCAATGATCGTTAAGATAAAGGCAGAAACTGGTATGCTGTATTTTTTATAAAGAACAACCAGATACGTATTGATATTTCCAGAACCTCTTTTTCTTTCTTTTTCAATAAAATCAATTAATTTACCCAAAGTTAACGTTTCGGCTATATAAACGACTGGCGTTAAATCGGCCAATTCAAATTTAAAAGCGACATTTCTCTCAGGGAACTTTTCAATTACATCATTCAATTCTCCAACAGTTCTTTTTGTGTAATCGTACAAAACGTAAATTTTCTTTTTCGGATCCCATTTAATACGGCTTGCTGTAATTTTATACGTTAATTTTTCTTTTTCGAAATGTTCTAAAGAAAAATTAAAAGCTGTTTTAGTTTCTTCATTAAAGCTGTTTACGAAAATAAAATCATTGTCATTTATCTGTCTGAAAACATTAGTGTTTTCGCCCCGCATGAGCTGTTTACCGTTTCCTTTCAGATACGTATACCTAAAATTATTATAGCCTTCACTTGCTGCTGGAACAATAAAGAATCCCATCAGCAAAACGAAAATAGAAACGATTGTCGCTCCTATAATATAAGGACGCAAAAAACGTGTATACGAAATTCCAGAACTTAAAATCGCAATAATCTCTGTATTATTCGCCAGTTTTGAAGTAAACCAAATTACCGACAAAAACAAAAATATCGGGAAGAGCGAGTTAATAAAGTAAATCGTGAAATTATAATAATAGAAAGCAATATCTCCAAACGGAATCTTATTTTCAAGCATTTTATTTACCTTCTCAGAAACGTCAATTACGATTCCAATTGGCGCAAATAAAAGAAGCATCACAGAAAAAGTTCCGAGGTATCTTTTTAAAATGTATTTATCTATTATCGACAGCATAAATTTTTTGTTTATTTTGTTTCAGGTTTAATGTTTCAAGTTATCTACACAACCTAAAACTTGAAACCTGAAACTTGAAACTTTTTTAAAGTCGTTGGCTCATGTTTTTAACCATCATTTCTTTCCATGGTCTAAAATCTCCGGCTAAGATATGTTTTCTAGCTTCACGAACCAACCACATATAAAAACCAAGATTATGAATCGTGGCAATTTGTTTTCCTAAATATTCGTTAGCAGCAAACAAATGGCGTAAATATGCTTTAGAATACTCTGTATCAACAAAAGTATGCCCCATTTCATCGATTGGAGAAAAATCGGCTTCCCATTTTTTATTCTTGATATTGATGGTTCCGTTTGCTGTAAAAAGCATTCCATTTCTTGCATTACGAGTTGGCATAACGCAGTCAAACATATCGATACCTAAGGCGATATTTTCTAATATATTTATCGGAGTTCCAACACCCATTAAGTAACGAGGTTTGTCTTCCGGAAGAATTTCACAAACTACTTCAGTCATTGCGTACATTTCTTCAGCTGGCTCCCCAACAGAAAGTCCGCCAATTGCATTTCCTTGCTGTCCAGCATTGGCTATATATTCAGCCGACTGACGGCGTAAATCTTTATATGTACTTCCTTGAACAATTGGAAAAAACGTTTGCTCGTAACCGTATTTATAAGGAACTTTTTCCAAATGATTGATACAACGATCTAACCAACGGTGCGTCATGTGCATAGAACGCTGCGCGTAACGGTAGTCGCAAGGATAAGGCGTACACTCATCAAATGCCATGATAATGTCGGCACCAATGGTACGCTGAATTTCCATTACGTTTTCTGGCGTAAAAAAGTGGTAAGAACCGTCAATATGCGATTTAAACTTAACTCCTTCTTCCTTAATTTTTCTATTTGACGAAAGAGAATATACTTGATATCCTCCAGAATCGGTCAAAATATTACGATCCCAATTCATGAATTTATGCAATCCTCCTGCTTTTTCAAGAATTTCTGTTTGCGGACGTAAATATAAATGGTAGGTATTTCCAAGAATAATATCTGGATTGATTTCTTCTTTTAGCTCACGCTGATGCACTCCTTTTACAGAAGCAACAGTTCCAACAGGCATAAAAATAGGCGTTTCAATTACGCCGTGATCTGTAGTAATACTACCCGCTCTAGCTTTAGACTGCGGATCTTTTTGTAATAAATCAAACTTCATAAATTCGTTTTTCTCCCAATTGTTCGGGACGGCAAAGATAATCTAATTTAAAGAATTAGATAATTTGTGAATTAGAAAATTAGAGAATGATTAACAAACTTGAAATCTGAAACCTGGAATTTGGTAAATTAGACAATTGGACAATTAGAAAATTAGATAATGATTAAACAAACTTTAAATCTTAAACCTAGAATTTGGGCGTTCCCTTCGGTCGGGCTATCCGCTATATTCCCGATTAACAAAAACTACGGCTAAAAAGCCTTGTTTTTCTAAATCGGGAGATGCCGCTCCTATCCCTAACGCAAACTTCTTTGCATCAATTAAATGTAAAAACTGCAATTTCCATCATTTAAAATATAATATCGTAACACGATGATTTTGTAACTTTAAAACAATAAACAATTCAACAATTAAAATTTTAGAAATCATGATAAATGCTGAAGAAAAACGAGACCAAATCAAAGACGAACAGATTGAAAAAAATCTTGAGAACATGGATTATCCAGCAAACGAAGATATTTACAATCAAGATAACAAACTGGAAGATATCAATCCCGAAGAGATTTCAGGAGAACGCATCATTAACCAGAACAATCACGAATGGAAGCAAAACAGCGACAAGATCGGAAATGATTTGGATATTCCAGGCGCTGAACTAGACGATGAAATGGAAGATATAGGCTCAGAAGATGAAGAAAATAATTTTTATAGCGAAGGAGATACTGAGTGACAATCTTTTGCTTTCTCTCCAACTTAAAATCTTGCAAACCGCAAGATTTTTTTATGAATTAAATAAAAATTGTAAAAAATACACTTATTAAAAATCAAAAAGAAAAACAGTCGTTATATTTTTTTAGATAATGTAAAAAAAAGAGCAAATTTTAACAATTGCTGTAAAACTAAAGCAAAAAATCATTTGTCTCCCCGCAAAATAACGTTTACTTTTGCTTCAGTTTAACTTTTACATATAAAATGAAGCCTAACACACAACAATTAAGCGATTTAACGATCCAAGTAAGAAGAGATATTCTTAGAATGGTACATGCTGTAAACTCTGGACACCCAGGTGGTTCTTTAGGTTGTACTGAATTTTTGGTTACACTATATCAAAATATTATGGACCGCAAAGAAGGTTTTGATATGGACGGAATTGGAGAGGATATCTTTTTCCTTTCAAATGGTCACATTTCTCCAGTATTCTACAGCGTTCTAGCGCGTAGCGGTTATTTTCCAATTTCAGAATTGTCTACTTTTAGATTATTAAATTCTCGTTTACAAGGACACCCAACAACTCACGAAGGTTTACCTGGAGTTCGTATGGCATCTGGTTCATTAGGACAAGGTTTATCTGTTGCTTTGGGAGCAGCTCAAGCTAAAAAATTAAACGGAGACAAACATTTAGTTTTTACTTTACACGGAGACGGAGAATTACAAGAAGGTCAAAACTGGGAAGCTATCATGTATGCTTCTGCTAAAAAAGTAGACAACCTTATTGCTACAGTTGACGTTAACGGAAAACAAATTGACGGAACAACTGACGAAGTTTTGGCAATGGGAAGCCTTCGAGCAAAATTTGAAGCTTTTGACTGGGATGTTCTAGAAATCACAGAAGGAAATAATATCGATGCTATTATCGCTGGTTTAACTGATGCTAAATCAAGAACAGGAAAAGGAAAACCAGTTTGTATTTTATTGCACACAGAAATGGGTAACGGTGTAGACTTCATGATGCATACACACGCTTGGCACGGTAAAGCTCCAAACGATGACCAGTTGGCAGCTGCATTAGCTCAAAATTATTCTAAAGACCAAGTAGACTATTAAAAAAGTGTTCAGTATTCAGTTTTAAAGTGTTCCGAAAAAACCAGAACCTTAACAGCTGAAAAACTTAGAACCTCAAAAGATAAACAATGAAAAAATATACAAATACAGGAAGTAAAGATACTCGTTCTGGTTTTGGAGCGGGAATGACGGAATTAGGTCAGAAAAACGAAAATGTTGTAGCATTATGTGCTGACTTAATAGGATCATTAAAATTTGACGAATTCAAGAAAAACCACCCTGAGCGTTTTTTCCAAATCGGAATCGCTGAAGCAAACATGATCGGAATCGCTGCAGGTTTAACAATTGGCGGAAAAATTCCTTTTACTGGAACTTTTGCAAACTTCTCTACAGGAAGAGTTTACGATCAAATTCGTCAATCTGTTGCTTATTCAGATAAAAATGTGAAAATCTGTGCTTCTCATGCTGGTTTAACTTTGGGAGAAGATGGGGCAACTCACCAAATCTTAGAAGATATCGGCTTAATGAAAATGTTGCCAGGAATGACTGTAATCAACACTTGCGATTACAACCAGACTAAAGCTGCAACTTTAGCATTAGCAGATCACCACGGCCCAGCTTATTTACGTTTCGGACGTCCAGTTGTAGCTAACTTTACTCCTGCTGACGAGCCATTCGTAATTGGAAAAGCAATCATGTTAAATGAAGGAACAGATGTTACGATCATTGCAACAGGACACTTAGTTTGGGAAGCTCTTATTGCTGCTGAAGCTCTTGAAGCAAAAGGAATTTCTGCTGAAGTAATCAACATCCACACTATTAAACCTCTTGATGAAGAAGCTATCTTAAAATCTGTAGCGAAAACAAGATGTGTAGTTACTGCAGAAGAACACAACTACCTTGGAGGTCTTGGAGAAAGTGTTTCTGGAGTATTAGCTTTAAACAATCCAACTCCGCAAGAATTTGTGGCTGTAAAAGATAGTTTTGGAGAATCTGGAACTCCAGAACAATTAATGGAAAAATACAAATTAAACAATCAAGCAATCGTTGAAGCTGTAGAAAGAGTTATTAAAAGAAAATAATTTAAAGTTTTCTTACTTTATAAAAACCCTCGGAATTTATATTCCGAGGGTTTTTTATGGCCTTTTTTCACCCTTTCAATATTCTTTTTTCTTTTAGTTTATTACTTTAAACCAAAACTTTTAAACTCACAAACATCATTAATACAAGAGAAAAAAAAACAACAAAAAAAACCTCGAAATCTAAATTTCGAGGCTTTTTCTATATTAAACTATTTTTTAGTTCTTTTGATAAGGATATGTTTTATCAAGATGAATTCTTAAACGTCCTGGCGCTGTATAATCCTCAGGAACAAACAAGCGAGGATTTGTTATAGACTCCGGTTTTGTAGGATCAGTAAGCTCTCCTGTTGGCCTTCTAGGAACACCCCAAGTCTCTGTTTCATCAACATTTGGTGTAGCAGGATTGTCTCCAATTGGATCATAAGGATAATACAAACTAAGTCCCGTAACTGGAGCTCCAGTAGGTTTTGTAATTTCAAAACGAGTTAAATAACCGTCTCCATCATCATCATGATCTAAGAAATCAGGAATTAAATCTCCATCAGAATCATCTGGATTAGCAGGCGGATTAGGATATAATGTTGTATTTCTGTAATCGCGAACATATCCATCTCCATTAAGATCTTCCTGATAATCAAAAATACCATCTGGATTCAAAACTAATTCTCCAGCTGAAGAATAACCATTATTTTCATGATCCAATCTCTTGTAATCGTATAATTTGATTGTAAAAATTAAAGGAGAATATGCCGGAATTGTACCTCCACTAGAACTACCTGCGTAATACCCTAAACCAGAAGGAATAAACAAAACCCCAGCTCCAAAGTCTTGGTAATTTGCAGATCCGTCTTCATTATAGGTAGTTGTCCCAGTTTTAAATTGTGGAAATAATTCACTCCAACCTAATATAGTTTGAAATAAATCTAGAGAAGTCTTAGGATAAACCACTTCTTCAAACAATGTTGTGGTTAAATGAGTAGGCTCAGAAGCCGTTGCATCAACACGCTTTAAATACTCTCCTCTATAAGCCGTTACTACTCCATCTGTATTCATCGGAGAAGTACCTGAACCTTCTCTCAAAACTAAATAGTATGCTTTATAAGTTATTCCGTGTACGTATGGTATCTCTCTTAAAAGCAGTTTTGGATAAGTCGGACTATTTAAATAAGACATTACAGAAGGTTGCGTTGCTGGATCTGTTATTTTCGTAAAAGTAACATCCATATTAGCAGACACAGTAATATAATTGGTTTTCAAATATTCTTCAATATCTGCATTATCAGTATTAAATTGCTCTTGATAATCCCTAAGCGGAACAACTACTGGATCATCGTCATCCTTTTTATTACAAGAAACGATGGCAAGACCAGCAAGTAACAAAACAAAATAATATTTAAATTTATTCATTATTAGCATTTTTTTAGGTGCGCAAGATACAATATTGATTTATTTTTGTAAAGAATTTAACTTCTATTTTAGAAAAATTATGAGAATAGATAAATACTTATGGTGCGTTCGATATTACAAGACCAGAAACATGGTTACAGAAGCTTGCAAAAAGAACCAGATCACTGTAAATGGGCAAGTTGCAAAACCATCAAAAGAGGTATTTCCAACAGACAAAATTACTTTTAGAAAAGATCAAATTACACAAATTATAACGGTTTTAGACATCCCGCAAAATCGTGTCGGAGCAAAATTGGTAGACATTTATCAAAAAAATGAAACTCCACCAGAAGCTTTTGCACATTTGGAGATGCTAAAACTATCTAAAGAACATTCTAGAAGAACTGGCGCAGGACGCCCGACTAAAAAAGACAGAAGAGACATTGACGATTATGGAGATGATTTTATTGATGAGGAAGATGATGAGATTTAAATCCCAATTTTAAAAATTCCAAATTCCAAATCTTAAAACTTAAAAAGTTCAAATTCCAAATCTTAAATTCCAAATTCCAAAACCTATAGAAAAACTCAAGCAATTGGAATTTGGAATTTAGAAATTGGAATTTAAAATAATTATCTTAGCAAAAAATAAAATCATGAGCAGCAATATTATCTTAACAAACCAAGAAATCGACCATAAAATAAAACGTATCGCTTACCAAATTTACGAGACTTTTGTAGATGAGGAAGAAGTGATTATTGCCGGAATTGCTTCTAACGGATTTGTTTTTGCCGAAAAAATAGCTTCGGCACTTAGTAGCATTTCTACCTTAAAGGTTTCTATCTGCGAAGTCAAAATAAACAAACAAAATCCGCAAGAAGCGATACACACTTCATTAAGTGCTGAAGAATATAAAAACAAAGGATTGGTTCTGGTTGACGATGTTTTAAACTCAGGAACCACCTTAATCTATGCTGTTCGTCATTTCTTAGACGTTCCGCTTAAAAAATTCAAAACAGCAGTACTTGTTGACCGAAATCATAAAAAATACCCAGTAAAGGCAGATTTCAAAGGAATTTCGCTTTCAACTTCTTTATTAGAGCATGTTCAAGTTGTTTTCAATTCAGAAAACGGCGATTATGCTTCTTTAAGCTAATATTTTCAAAATATCCTGAACCGTTTCTTCGACAGATTGTCCATCAACCGAAACTTTATGTTTGGCTTGATTGTAATAAAAACTTCTGTCGAATAAATGTTTCGCGATAAACTCTTTCATTTCTTCCTCATTCATATTGGCAATCAAAGGGCGCTTACTTTTGTTATGCACCAATCTATCATATAAAGTATCAATTGATGCTTTTAAATATATAGAGGTAACATCATCGCCTTTTAGCAGTTCATGATTATTAGCATAACACGGAGTACCTCCACCTAAACCAATGATATTATTTTCTGAAGACTGTAGCAATTCGACGAACATTTCGTGTTCTAATTTTCGAAAATACACTTCTCCGTGCTTCTCAAAAATCTCATTTATGGATAAATTTGCTCTTTCTTCGATACATTTATCTAAATCTAAGAACGGAATATTTGTAATTTTTGACAAATTTTGGGCTATTGTCGACTTTCCGCAACCCATATAACCTAACAACACAATTTTTTTCATATTAATAAAACCTTATAAACTAAGCAATTGGAAACTTTTCCAAAAAAAAGACAAATTTATGATAAAATAGCTTGGAAACTTCAAAAAAAACTCCTTATATTTGCACCCGCATTCAAGAAATTAAATGACTCGATAGCTCAGTCGGTAGAGCACATCACTTTTAATGATGGGGTCCTGGGTTCGAGCCCCAGTCGGGTCAC
>NZ_JAVAMB010000032.1 GCF_030730925.1 Flavobacterium sp. DG2-3
ATTTTAGATTTTAGATTTTAGATTTTAGATTTTAGATTTTAGATTTTAGATTTTAGATTTTAGATTTTAGATTTTACGATAATAAAAAAAGCTCCTATGGAGCTTTTTTTATTATTTACACTTACAGTTTGTCCTCCTGAGCGAAGTCGAAGGACACGCCAGAAAATCCCCAAACTATGTCGTCAATCTTTGTCGAGCTACTTGCGTGTCCTTCGACTTCGCTCAGGATGACAAGATTGCGGAAACGTTACTTCAAACTTAACACTGAAAAACTTTGTCAAAGTTTAAAACTTTGACAAAGTTCTGCGTTTCATTAACTATAAATCGATTAAAGATCTCTCAACATCGCTTTGGCTCTTTCTAAATCTTCAGCTGTATCAATTCCGATTCCTACGTGAGTGGTTTCTACCATTTTAATGCGTTTTCCGAACTCTAAATAACGAAGCTGTTCTAACTTCTCAGAAGCTTCTAAAGATTTCATTGGAAGGCTGTAAAAGTCTAATAAGGCTTGTTTTCTAAAAGCGTAAATTCCGATGTGCTGAAAATATCTCACTCCAACATTCTTTTCTCTTGGATACGGAATTACAGATCTCGAAAAATACAAGGCAAACTGTGATTGATCTACAACAACCTTAACATTATTCGGATTATTGATTTCTTCTTCATCTGTGATTTCACGCATTAATGAAGCTAAATCAATTTTCTTTTCTGGATCATTTTTGAAAACCGACAAAACTTGTTCTAATGGTCCAGCTTCTGTAAAAGGCTCATCTCCTTGCACATTTACTACAATATCTACATCAAGATTTGCAACAGCTTCTGCAATTCGGTCGCTTCCAGATTCGTGTTCTTTTATGCTCATAATTGCTTTTCCGCCATTCGAAACAATTTCATCAAAAATCAAATCAGAATCGGTTACAACAAAGACATCATCAAACAGTTTTGTTGCAACTGCTGCTTCATAAGTTCTTAAGATTATTGTTTTACCTCCTAAATCCTGCATTAATTTTGCTGGAAAACGTGTTGAGGCATACCTTGCGGGAATTACTGCTATTACCTTCATTATATGGTTTTACTGAGTGTAAAAACTCAAAAATTAGTATTTGATATTCTGAAAATGTAGTGCCTGATTTTTTTCAGACTTAACCTTTTGCAAATATGCAAAAATTACTTTTAAATTTTCTGTTTACTATTTCTACACAACATACAAATACCGCAAAAAATTAAACCGAAACCGTAACACGAAGAAAAGTCGCAGGAATTGATGTAGAATTTTCATTACTAGTATTCTGTCTTTGAACTAATTCTTCGAGCTTAGCATACAATTCAGAAGCTTTTCCATTTTGCTCTGCCGCTTCAAAAGCATTCATTGTTGGACCGTAGTAATTTTTTAAATTATTTAGCCAATCTGAAGGCGGAAATGCTGCTTCAAACGTAAAGGTGTCTCTCTCAAAAGAAATATTTTCTTTAGGAACTCCAGCATTTGTAAACCTTTCGATAACATTATCTTCAATACCCCAAAGCATTGGGCTTACGAAACCCTCAGGAGGTGGAGGTGTATATTCAGAACTAATTTTCAGGATTTGTGCAATCAACGTTGGGTCACCTGGAATCCAATTCCCCATAATAACTTTACCTCCAGGCCGTGTAACTCGAACCATTTCTTTAGCTACATCAAAAGGTTTTGTCGCAAACATTGCTCCAAAAATGCTCATCGAAATATCGAATGATTGATCTTTCAATTCATTCAAATCGGTTGCGTCTCCTTCTTTAAATACAATATTATTGAGTCCCTCATTTTTGGCTCGAATATTTCCCGCTTCCACTAGATTTCTTGCTATATCAACGCCTAAGACATTGGCTCCTAATTTTGCTGAAGGTATTGCGGTTGTCCCATCGCCGCAGCCAAGATCTAAAACGTCTTGATTTTTTTTAATTCCAATTTTAGCAACCAATTCTGCACCGCTCTCTCTCATCGTTTCTGCAATGCGCGTAAAATCGCCTTTTTCCCATAATGCTTTGTTCGGATTCATCTCATTTTTATCAGTGTTTATAGTGCTGATGCCGCACTTTTAATTAATTTTTTAAACGTCTTATCATCAGTCAATCACAAAGGCGCTTAAATCATTAATTACAAAAAGAAGAATGGAAAAAAGAGGAAGAAAAACAAAAACTAACCAACTGACAAACAAATACTTAACAAAAACACAAACAAATTTAAACAAAAGATTTTAATATTTCGCTGAATTAATTTGACTAGACATTATTTTATTATTCGTATCAGATTAGGATAAAGTCTTTTTGTCTTTCCTTTACTCGTTATGATTGCAGATATTATAGGCAGAAATATATTTATGGCAAATAGTCCAATAAAACTATATACAAAAATCTGAATTGAAAGTATAACGTCATGAAATATATGTCCAGCTGCAAATAATATGAATGAGATAAAAGCTAAAACAGTCCAAACTATTTGAAAATTCAATAGGTTTGTCCCTATTTCCTTTAATCCAATTATTTTATCTTTCTTATTCATCCATAAAATAAGAGGCAGAATAATATTTCCGACAGGAATTGCGAGAAATACCAAAACCGAAAGATGAAAAACAACCAAATAACTTTTGTCTTCATATTTACCGTAATCTAAAATATCTTCAGCATTTACATCTAGAGCTTCGCAAATGAGATTTAGAGTTCTGCCTCGAGGTTCATTTTCATCGTTCTCAATACGCTGAATCGTTCTTAAATTTACTTTTGAATATTCGGCCAATTCTTCTTGAGACAGACCTTTCTTCTTTCTCAATTCTTTAATTTTTTTTCCAATTTCGTTCATAATCAATTTTGGTTTATTGTTTCGACAAAACTACTCTTGAAACATTCTTTTTGATAGCGGTTTATTTGCGACATTTTAACGACATTCTTGTCAAGAGCTTGATTTAATTGTCTTTATAAAAAAGTAATCCAACAACTTTTATAGAAATTATTAAACTTAATTACATGATTTTTACCGAAGTCATGCTTAAAGAACCTGCCAATAATTTATCATTAAACAAATCCAATTCGTCCGTTTTATCTTTTAAACCCAAAGTATACAATAACGGAAGATAATGTTCTGGAGTTGGAACTGACAATTGAATAGCTTTATTTAGTTTTTCGAAATCAATTAACGGCTGAAAATTTCCATCCAGCAAATAATTATTTACCGTTTCTCGCGCTTCAATTGCCCAGTCGTAGCCGTAATTGTCTTTATCAAAATTTCTGAAATCGACCATTCGAAGATTGTGCACAATATTACCGCTTCCGATGATTAAAACACCTTTATAACGAAGTGCCTGAAGCTTTTGAGCTAATTCAAAATGATATTGTCCTGATTTGGTATAATCAATACTCAACTGAATTACAGGAACGTCTGCATTTGGATATAAATGTTTAATAACGCTCCAAGCACCGTGATCCAACCCCCAATGTTCGTCTAATTCGACCATTACAGGATCTAAAATCTTCTGTGTTTCTACAGCCAATTCTGGACTTCCTTTTGCGGGATATTGGACATCAAAAAGCGCCTGTGGAAAACCTCCAAAATCATGAATGGTTCTCGGCATTTCCATTGCGGTAACTTTTGTGCCTTTGGTAAACCAATGTGCCGAAACACATAAAATAGCATTGGGCTGCGGCAATGTTTTAGCCAGATTGCGAAAACCCGCCACAAATTGATTTTCTTCAATAGCATTCATCGGGCTGCCGTGTCCTAAAAACAGAACCGGCATTTTATCAGTATTCGAAAACGTTGATGAAATCGAATGTAAGTCGTTTAGTGATGTCATTGCGGTTGTTTTTTGCCACGAATTGCACAAATTACTCGAATTTTTAAAATCTCAAAAAATTATGCAATTAATGGCGTTCAAAAATTAAACACGAATTGCACAGATTTTCACTAATTATCGTGCAAAAAAAAATTAGTGCTAATTCGTGAAATTCGTGGCTATTAAAAAAAAAAATGAGTTACACAGATTTCTTCACTAATAGCATTAAAAAATAATTCGTGCTAATTTGTGAAATTCGTGTTTTTATTCCTCAAAACTCTCGTCTTTAAAGCCTATCAAATATAACTTATTTTTGGCACGTGTCATTGCGGTATAAAGCCATCTGATATAGTCGCGGTCAATTCCTTCTGGCAGATAGGGCTGTTCGATAAAAACCGTATTCCACTGCCCTCCTTGCGATTTATGACACGTTATGGCATAAGAGAATTTCACCTGCAAAGCGTTAAAATATTCGTTTTCTTTTACTTTCTGGAATCTCTTGTATTTCGTTGGTTCATCTTCATAATCTTTCATCACTTCTTCGTACAAACGATTCGATTCTTCGTAGGTTAAAGATGGAGATTCGCTAGTTAAAGTATCCAAAATCAAAACCGTTTCAAAAGGTTTTTGGTTCGGATAATCCACCATTCTAATTTTTACTTTTGCAAATTTAGATCCGTACAGTTCTTTGATACCGAACATTTCCAGAACTTCAATAATATCTCCGTTGGCAATAAATCCGGCTTCGTCAGTTTCTTTCAACCAGAAATAATTATTTTTTACGACCATCAGGAAATCACCAACCGAAAGTTCGCTTTCTTTAAATAAAATTCGGCTTCTGATTTGCTCATTGTACTGATTGGCTCTTTTATTAGAACGAACAATAAACGCCGTATCTTCAATGCTCCAATCGCTATAAGCGGTATTTATGGCATCTTGAATGTCGTAACCGTCTGTCAATCGAACAATGTCTTTGAACTTTTTGACGTTAAATCTAAATTCTGTAATAAAACTTTCCTTCAATAATTCGCGTAATTCGGTTGCATTGTACAAAATCCCCGAACTTTCTTCCTGACGCATTACTTCGTCCAATTCTATATGTTCGATTTCTTTATCGTAATGAACGCCTAAAGTCTGAATATCAAGTGCCGGACTTATATCTAAATTAACGGGAGGCAGCTGAGCAGTATCTCCCAAAAGAATCATTTTGCAGTTGTTTCCAGAATACACATAATTAATTAAATCATCGAGAAGCGATCCGCTGTCCAAAGTGCTGTCGGAAATCATAGAAGCCTCATCGACAATAAAAATGGTATTTTTATGTTTGTTTACCTGCTTGGTAAAAGCCACTCCTCCACCAGATGCTTTCTTCGGAAAGTATATTTTTTTATGAATCGTAAAAGCCGGATTATTCGAATAATTGGCAATTACTTTTGCCGCGCGTCCCGTAGGTGCTAGCAAAACGTATTTTTTATTAATGTCACCCAAATTATTGACAATAGTAGAAATAACGGTCGTTTTTCCCGTTCCGGCATATCCCTTCAAAACAAAAATGGTGTCGTTTTGAGGTTCGGTAAGAAAGATTGCTATTTTCTGAAAAAAAATATCCTGTTTGTAAGTTGGAGCAAAAGGAAATCGTTTTTGTAAAGTGCCGTAAAACTGTGCAGAATTCATAAAGTAATATTGAAATACAAAGTTCGGCTTTTATTTTTTTAAACCATATAAGTTATATAAGTTTAATTTAAACTCGGTTTTGTTGAACACGGATGACGCAGATTCGCTATCGCGAACACGCTGATTTGCGCGGATTTTTAAACATTTGCAATAAATGAAGTCCTTTTTATATAAGCTTAATAATTTTAGACAAAACAATCTAAAATGAACTTATATAACTTATATGGTTCAAAAACACCTTAACCAAACCTTTTCTTAACCTTTCTTTTAAGTTTAATTGAAATTGTTTTTCGAAATTGCAATTATAATTGTTCCTTTTTAATTTGTAAGTTTGTGGTCGCTTAAATTCTTTCTTGATTTAAAACAGGTAACGAATTGTAAATCAACTATGTCATTACAAAATACTAACATTACTTCAAAAAACTACAGGAAACTTTCAATTCAGGTTTCTCTGACTGGATTCTCCTATTGCTGTTTTGATACATTAAATAATATTATTACTTCTTTTAAAGAAATAAAATTTGATACTTCCAAAACACATCGAATTGAGGATTTATTCAGCGATGCTTTCAAAAACAATCCTGAACTGAAAAACACTTACGATGAAGTAATGGTTATTCATAACAATAACCTTTCGACTTTTGTTCCGACTGCTTTGTTTGATGAAAATTATTTAGGAAGTTATCTGCAATACACTACAAAAGTATTTGAAACAGACCATTTTAATTTTGATCAAATTCCTAATTATCAGATGAATTCGGTTTATATTCCACATGTGAATATCAACAATTTCCTGATCGATAATGTGGGGTCTTTTGATTATAAACACGCCAATAGTATTTTGGTCGAAAAAATTCTAGACAGTTCAAGAAACAACGACGACAAGAAAATGATCGTCAATTTTAATCCAGGTAATTTCGAAATTATCGTGGTGCAAAATCAGAAACTTTTGCTGTTTAATTCTTTTGAATATGTTACTCCAGAAGATTTTATTTATTATATTTTATTTACAGCAGAACAAATGAGCATGAATCCGGAAAGTTTCAAGTTAGAATTATTAGGAACTATTTCAGAAAATGATCCTTTTTATGCTATCGCTTACAAATATGTACGCCATATTTCTTTCTTAGATGTTACTAAACTTCAGGAAAGAAACAATTTTACAGCCGCTCAAAATCAAAAACATTATATCTTATTTCAATCATGAGAATCATTTCAGGAAAATACAAAGGACGCCGAATTTTTCCGCCAAAAAATCTACCTGTAAGACCTACGACTGACATGAGTAAAGAAGCATTGTTTAATGTTTTGAATAATCATTTTAATTTTGACAGTTTAAAGGTTTTAGATCTATTTTCGGGAACGGGAAACATCAGTTATGAGTTTGCTTCACGCGGAAGTGCTCCTATTACGTCAGTTGACGGTGACTTTGGATGCGTTAAATTTATCAAACAGGTTTCGTCAGAATATGATTTTGATATTGCCGCAACCAAAAGCGATGTTTTTAAATTTTTAGAAAATTGCAGAACGACTTACGATATTATCTTCGCAGATCCGCCTTACGGATTGGATCAGGCTACTTTTGAGAAAATTGTTTCGACTGTTTTTGAAAAAGAATTACTGGAAGATGACGGAATGATGATTATCGAGCATTCTAAATATACCAAACTCGATCATATGAGTAATTTTTCGTTTCAGAAAAGTTATGGCGGTTCTTTTTTTAGTTTCTTCGAACTAAATTCTACCGACGACGATGAAGAATTACCGCACGATGTTTCTAAAAAAGAATCTGAAGAAGACGAAGGCTAGTCTTTTGGGACGCTGATAAAACGGATTCGCTATCGCGAAAACGCGGATTTACACAGATTTTTTAGCCACAAATTACACTAATTTCACAAATTTATTTTATATCAATTGCCTCCAGCTTTAGCTGGAGGTTTTTTATTTTCAATAGTAATGGCTTTAGCCGAACCTTAAAGTTTGGCTAAAGCCATTACAAAAACAATTCACTAATACCTCCAGCTAAAGCTGGAGGCAATTCATATCAATCTGTTTTTATCTAAATAAAAATCCGTTTTTATCAGCGTTTTCGCGATAGCGAATCCGTTTCATCCGCGTCCTATCGAATGCGGTTTTCACTTTCATTGACATTCTTTTCTTTAAATTCAGAATCTTTTATTTTTCCGAAAGAATAACGAAGCGTTAAGGCAATTTCATTTGCATCAACCAAATATCTGGCTCTCGAACTTATGTTATTGACTGTGAACCTTTCGGTATAAATGGTGTTTTTGAAAACATCATTGTAACTCAAAGTACAGTTCCAATTTTTGCCAAATGATTTTGCTAACGAAAGATCAAAAATCAGCTTTGCATTTCGTTCAAAAACACCTTCTTTCTGTTTTGTCGCTCCCCAAAAAGACAGAACGAATGTAAAATTCTTTGGCAACTTCAAAGTATTATTAGAATAGTAATACAAGTAGGTTTTAGAAGAATTAAAAACAGCCAATCTATCTTCAATTTTATTCGTTGCGAAAATTAGAGAATTTGTCGATTCCCAGATTTTGTAGCTAAAAGGAAGCGTAAACTCTACATTATAACCCGATTCTTTTTCAAAATTTTTCTCTGTAAAAGTCAATACATTGGTCTGATCAAAAACAAAATCTTGATAAATAGGATTTTTATTTTGGTACAAAGTCAGTTTAACCGATTTGTTATGATATCGGAAAGTAGTAGAAATTACATCCATAAATGTTGGTCCCAAATTGATATTGCTTCCGTAAATAAAATAAGGATTTATATAGGTTGCAATCATACTCAATGCCGAATAATTCGGTCGCGACACACTTTTTGAATAATCTACACTGATGCTTTTTGTACTATCAATTGGAAATGAAATTTGTGCTTTGGGAAATACATTCGTATAATTTTTATCAATTAAAGCGGTACTTTCTTTGCTGTATTTTCCATTGACTCTGGTATTTTCTATTCGCAATCCCAATGAAAAATCTGCTTTTTTGATTTTACCCGAAAGCTGAGAATATGCAGCAGCATTTTCTTCTTTAAAATTATATCTAAAAGCTGTGCTTTCATTTTTTTCATAATCAAAAACATCATAATCAGATTTCGATTTTGCAGCAGAATAAAGGGCGCCATATTCCCAATTCATTTCATTTTTAAACTTTTTTTCTAAATCAATTCGACCCGAAAAAACATCAACATTAAACTTCTGATTTCGGTTTTGAGACAATTGAAAATCTGTTTCGTTAAAATTATTTTGAACCAAACTCCACAAATGCTGATTAAAATTGGATAACTGAAAACCAGCAAACAGCTTGGTGTCAATCGCTTTTATTTTCTTTGAATAATTTACAAATGAATTGATAAAATTCTTTGAACTTGAATTATCGCTTAATGTAAAAACATTGTTTTCTTCCTCTTGATTTTTGTTGAATGTAAAGGTGTTAATATCAAAAGTGTCGTTTTGTGATTTCCCGTTTGCACTAAAAGAAAAATAATCATCATCGTTTATTTTATAGAACAAACCTCCACCAAAAATATATTGGTTTCTATAAGTAGTTGCCGATACATCATAATCTGAAATAATATTGGCTTGCGGAATTTGGTAAGCAATACTATGGTTTTCCCAAGGATTTAAGCGATTATAATTAAAATTAGCTTTCCATTCTAGTTTCCCTTTTTTAAAACTCGAATTAAAACCTAAATAATTGTTGTAATTCTTTTTGAAAGAAGCGGTTTCAGAAATATCTGTTTTAAAACTGTCTTTTTTACTCAGCTTTCTAGTAATCAAGATCACTACACGCCCTTCGGCTTCGTATTTTGAAGATGGATTCTGAATGATTTCTATTGTTTTAATATCGGCTACAGCCAAAGCATTCAATTCGTTCATTCCTACTCTCTGGTTGTCAATGTAAATTAGCGGCGTTCCTTTTCCTACTACTGAAATATTTTCGCGATTGGCACTTACTTGAACTGTCGGTAATTTCGAAATTAGATCAACAGGATTCGGAATAGCATTATAAACCGAATTGGCAACATCTACTTTTATGTTTCCGTTTGAGTTCGTAAACGTGTTTTTATTTTGAGTAATTACAACTTCATTCAGTTCTTTAGAAATTGAATCTTTTGGTATTTCATTTTGTGCATTTGCCATCAAGGAAAGACAGAAAAGTAAAAGTGTAATGAGCAGTTTTAAGGGCAGATAAAAATTCATTTTAAAATTTAAATTGGGTTAGCATTGCTGCAAAAATGCTTTGAAAACACAGTTCTGAAAGTTAATCGTAGGTTAATGCAGCGTTAATCTCCCATTTGTTTAGCAAAAGCTGTATTTTTGAAACAGATTTTAAAATGAGTATGAAACAAAGAATCAATTTATTAATCGCATTTTCTGTTGTAGCGCTAATTGTGCTTATGACGGTGCAATGTTATTTGGTAAAAACGGCTTACGAATACAAAGTCGCACAGTTTCACACTCAAATTAAAAACGAAATTGCCCAAATTACCAATAATTACAGTGATATTGATTCTGCTTTGGTTTCTAAAAAAGAAATGCTTTACAAAAGCCTTTCAGAAAAATATATGAAGGGGAAAAATAGCCGATTGGATATTAAAAATGGTGTTTTGAATACCGAATTTCAGAACATTATTACGCAGAAAATTAAAAGAAAATTTGAAAGAGATTTACCGAATTTCAAAATTGATTTTGCTGTTGTTCTAAACAAATTTATTCTGTATAAAAACCAACAAAAAGCGGATACGATTTTCTCTGAAAAACCTTTTATCCAAAACAAATTATACGGAAATCTGTCTTCTTTAAACCATGCTTTTTTAGTGCGAAGTTATGTGGGCACGACAAATGGAACTTTCGAAAATAATGAATATCAATTATTAACCGAAGATTCAATGTATGTTTCTGTAATCGATTGGGAAATGATTATTTTGAGACGAATGACTTTTATACTGATTCTTTCGCTGTTTTCGATTGTGACATTAATCGGTCTTTTTGTAATTGCTATCAGAGCATTAATTAAACAGAAAAAAGTTAGCGATGTTAAAACGGATTTTATCAATAACATTACGCACGAACTGAAAACGCCATTGGCAACTTTGGGAATTTCGACCAAAATTTTAGCGCAGAAAAACATTCGTGATAACGATGAAAATTTTAATTCGATAGTAAATACTATTTCGCGTCAGAACAATCGTCTTCAGAATTTAATTGATCAGGTTATGGCCAATTCGCTGGCTGAAAATGAAATTGAATTGCAAAAAGAAAAAATAGAAGCCGAAGATTTTCTGCTTTCTATCGTAAATGATTTTAAAATCACTTTCCCTAAAATCAATCTTAAAACCGATTTTCAGACAGAGAAGACTATTTTGGTTCTGGATAAATTTCATTTGACAACCGCTTTCTTAAATGTGCTCGAAAATGCCGTAAAATATGGTTCGAATACGATTACTGTCAGAACAAAAATTATCGAAAAACAATTCTCGATTAGTTTTGAAGATGACGGAATTGGTATTGCCAAAAACAAACAAGCGCTGCTTTTCGAAAAGTTTTATCGTGTCGAACAAGGAAATATTCACAATACAAAAGGCTTAGGTCTTGGTTTGTATTATGTTGATCAAATTGTAAAAGCGCATCAGGGCTCGATTAATGTTATTAGCGATTTAGGAAAAGGCGCTCAGTTTACTATTTTATTAAAAGTTTAATTCCCTTATTTTGAAAAGATTACTTTTAGCCGAAGACGATTTTGATTTTGCCGCTATTTTAAAACAGTATTTAGAACTGCATCAATTTGAAGTGGTTTGGGCAGAAAATGGCGAAATCGCTTTGGATTATTTTAAAAACCAGACTTTTGACATTTGTGTTTTTGATGTCATGATGCCCAAATTGGACGGATTTTCTTTGGCTGAAAAAATCATAAAAATCAATCCAGAAGTTCCTTTTATTTTTCTAACAGCGAGAAAGTTACAAGAAGACAAAATTATTGGTCTGAAACTTGGCGCAGATGACTATATCGCAAAACCTTTTGAAGTCGATGAGTTAATTCTTCGCTTGCAGAATATTCTAAAAAGACTGGAACAAAAGAGAACGCTTAACGGAAATAATACCATTGAAATAGGATCGTACATCTTTGATAATGAACGCTTAACTCTTAACAATAAAAATCACGTTCAGCAGCTTACAGAAAAGGAAGCTTCTCTTATTGAATATTTATATTTAAATCATAACCAATTATTAAAAAGGGAACAAATTTTAATGTCGGTCTGGAAAACAGATGATTATTTTTCTGGACGAAGCATGGATGTTTTTATCAGCAGGTTGAGGAAATATTTTAATTCTGATCCGAAAATTAAGATTGAAAGTACTCGTAACATTGGGTTAGAGTTTAAAATTGACAAATAACTTTCTGCAAATCATATAATTTTTCATAAGCAATTGTATAACAGCAATTAACTGTATGGAATTTAACTTTGTTAGAGAACTTTTAAATCTAACAATCATGAACCTAAAAAGATTTTTCGGTGGATTACTTACAATCCTCGGAATCATTGGACTTATTTATACTGCCGTTATTTTTGCCGGCACATCTGGGGAAACCAGAGATATAAAATCGCTTATTATTTACGGAATATTAGGAATTGTCTTTTTCATGTCAGGAATTAGCTTGGTACGAACTACAAAAGACGAAAGCTAAAACTTGCCACTAAGGCACTATTTTTTTGCCACAAAGGCGCTAAGACGCTAAGTTTTTTTTAAGCCACACATTATACTGATTAAAAGATTTTTCTCCCGCAGATTGCGCAGATTAGGGAGATTTTTAAAATTAAGAATCAGCTCAATCTGCCCAATCTGCGGGAGAAATAAAACTTTGTGGCTTTGTGTCTTAATGGCTAAAAAAAAATAAAACCTTAGCGTCTTAGCGCCTTTGTGGCAAAAGACTATTCTTCTGCTACAGGATCAAGATTTAATTCTGTGAAGTCTCTTTCTGTTTTGGAGATTATAATGGTTGCGACCGTGTTTCCAATTAAATTGGTAATGGCTCTTGCTTCGCTCATGAATTTATCTACGCCTAATAAAAACGCCAAACCTTCAACTGGAATTTTATGCAAAGCTGTTAACGTCGACGCTAGAACTATAAACCCGCTTCCTGTTACTCCTGCTGCGCCTTTAGAAGTAATCATTAGAATTCCGATAACGGTTAGGATTTCGAAGAAACTCAAATGCACATCGTATAATTGTGCGATAAACAATACTGACATCGAAAGATAAATCGAAGTTCCGTCCAGATTAAAAGAATATCCCGTCGGAATTACCAATCCTACAACCGATTTACTGCATCCCATTCTTTCTAATTTGACCATAATACTGGGCAAAGCGGCTTCTGAAGATGAAGTTCCGAGAACCAGTAAAAGTTCTTCTTTGATATATTTTAAAATCGAAAAAATACTTATTTTATAATATTTCAAGATACTTCCCAAAACTAAAAAGACAAATAACGCCATAGTTAAATAAACGCAAAGCATTAGTTTTCCTAACGGAATCAAAGTTGCCAGACCAAATTTCCCAATTGTGTATGCCATTCCGCCAAAAGCACCAATTGGAGCGAGGTACATCACGTATTTTAAACCAAAGAAAACCACTTTAGAAAATCGTTCTAAGACTAAAATAGTCTGTTCTCTTTTTTGATAAAAATTCAATGCAATTCCGCAGATAATTGCGGCCAGTAATACTTGAAGGGTAAAATTGGATAAGAAAAACTGAAGCCAAGAAAAATCTTTTGCAGCTCCTTGAGTGTATTGACTTGCATCACCAAAAGTCAGTCCCGATTTATCAATTTTTCCAGGTTTAAATATATAAGCAACTGCTACGCCAATTGCCAAAGCAACGGTCGAAACTACTTCAAAATAAGTCAGTGCTTTTACTCCAATTCGGCCGACTTTCTTTAAGTTTCCCATTCCAGAAATTCCCAAAACTATAGTCAGGAAAATAATTGGTCCGATAAAAAGAGATATAAGCTGAATAAACTTCTTGCCCAGAAATTCCATCTTGACACCATTTTCTGGAGAAAAATGTCCGAGTAAAACGCCTGCAATAATGGCAATTAAAACCCAAAATGTAAGATTGGTGACAATTGTTCTAAAAAGGCTTTTTTTAGCTTTGGAAGAAGAATCTGGAGTGCTAATATTCATGAAAACAGGTTAGATAGTTCACAAATATATAAAAAATGCAGACCTGTAAGCCGGATTCTGTTCTTGCCTCGTTTTTAATTCGAAACAATACCTTATCATTTATCTAGATCCAGCATTACTACTGGACTCAATCTACCTACCCTTCGGCAACGGACGAGAAGCCCTTAAATGCCGATATACTTGGTATTTCACCGCATAGAGTTTACCTGGTTTCACTACAGCATTACCTGTACATACTTTCTGCTGCACTTGTCCTAATCCCGTCTCGTTTCAAAGAACGAGACGGAGCCGACGGGCGTTACCCGCTATGCTTCTCTGTGGTGTCCGGACTTTCCTCCCTCCCGATAAATCGGGACGACGATAAGGCGGTCTGCGCTGCAAAAGTAGCGATTTAAGAACTAACAATAATGATTTTAAATTTCAGATTTTATGATTTTTATCCTAACTTTTTAATTCTAAAATAGTTATCTTTAGAAATCTATAATTTTAAATTCAATTTATCATGAAAAGAATGTATCATTACGCAACTGTTTCAAAGGCTTTAGATCAATTGAATGAAAAAGGATTTACGTGCGATTTTAATCGAAATGCTGATGCGATTAAAAAGAATCCTGAGAAATTTGAAATTGTTCATGTGTATCGATACGAGGGTGAGTCGGACCCGGCGGATGAGGCAGTTGTATACGGAATTAAATCGACTTCTGGAAAAAAAGGAGTCTATGTAGCTGGCTTTTCAGCCGACTCAGATCAAGAAACAGCAAAATTTTTATTTGATTTGAGTATTAGAGGGAGATAAAAAAATTTAAATTCCAATTTTTTAAAATTCCAAATTCCAAAAATTGACTGGAAAGTAGTAAATTTTAAAATCTATTTTTTTTTAAATCCAATAAAAAAATTCCAAATTCCAATTTTCACTAGATGCGAAATTGGAATTTGGAATTTAAAAATTGGAATTTTTTCTATTTATGCTGAAGGAATTTTGAGTTTCCAGCCTGGTTGAATGAGATCTGGATTTGAAATTATATCTTTATTGGCTTCAAAAATATCCTGCCAAGAAACGCCGTACGCTTTTCCGATTTTCGATAGCGAATCTCCTACTTCAACAGTATATTCTTTTGTAGCGCCTAGAGCAACGTCAATATTCATTACCATATCTCCAGATCTATAATCTGGGTCAATTTTATTATAAGCATCCCAAATTTTATCTTTATCCATCGCAGATTGAGCAGTTCCGTCGATGTATAAAACATTATCCTGTTCTCTTACTTGAAGATTTGACACTCCAAGTTCTGAAGCCAAATCTGTTACTTCTCTGTATTTATCTTGTAAACTCATAATTTCTTTATTTAATAATTAATTTATTGTCTACTTTTTTAGGATGCAATTCCTGAATACTCTGCATTAAAGGCTGCAATTTGTCTCTTTTAATTTCTCCCGAAAGTGTAACAATACCTCCAACAACAGTCGCGCTCACACCTTCGTAATCTTTTACAACCTTACTAATAGATTTATCCAAATCGGCATCAGAATTAATTACAACAGTGGCTGCTGCTGGCTCTTGGTTGGCTCTGGCAAGTTCACAGGTATTTACAACAGATTTTACGCCTTTAACAGCTCTTACGCTTTTTTCAATATTTTTTTTGAAAATTTCGTCTTCACAAGTTCCTGTGATGGTAGCCACACCATCATGAACGGCAACTTGCACTTCTGGAGTATCTCCAAGTTTTTCACTAATTGCTTTTTCAATATCGGCATCGTTAGGCTTGCAGGATACCAAGGCAATACAAAGGCTCATTCCTAATAAAATGGATCTCATTTTCATAATACATTTTTTTAATAATTAACTAGTTAAAATTAAACAGATTATGATGTACTATTTTATAAGATATGCCTAAGGTATTATATGGTTTCCAGTAATTGATGCGTTATCCATTCAATAAAAAAGAAAAAGTCCGTCATAAAAGACGGACTTTGCATTCATTTTTAAGCTGTAGGTATTTTTAACTTCCAGCCTGGCTGAATTAAATCTGGATTTTTTATGACGTCTTTATTGGCTTCATAAATTGATTGCCAAGAAACATTATACTGTTTCCCAATTTTTGATAAAGAGTCACCGCTTTTAACGACATATTCTGTTACAGCACTTTCGCTTACATTAATATTCATCACTACATCAGCCGATCTAAAGTCTGGATCTAGTTTTCCGTAAGCTTCCCACAATTTTTCTTTGTCATCAGCAGACTTTGCTGTTCCGTCAATATACAAGACATTATCTTCTTCTCTTACCTGCAGATCTGCCGTTCCTAAATTAACCGCTAAATCTGTCAGCTCTCTGTATTTATCTACTAAAGTCATGGCTTTTTATTTAATGGTTAACTTATTTTCAACTTTTTTTGGTTTCAATTCCTGCACACTTTTAATCAAGTTAGGCAATTGCGTTTTTTTGATTTCTCCAGTCAACGTAACTACGCCATCCTTAACTGTAGCACTAACACCGCTGTAAGCTTTTACCACTTCAGTAATAGAAGTTGTCAAAACAGCATCTGGGTTAATAGTTACAGTAGATTCTACTACTGGTTCAGGAGCAGGTATTTCGCAGTTGTTCACCACAGATTTAACTCCTTTAATACCTTTCACCATACTTTCAACGCTTTGTTTGAAGGCATCATCTTTGCAAGTTCCAGAAACAGTAGCAACTCCTTTTGTTACCGTAACTTCAACTCCTGGAAAAGCGCTTAGTTTTGAGGTGATTTCTTTTTGAATTTGCCCATCGTTCGGTTTGCAGGCTACCAAAGCCAAAGAGAGACAAACTCCCAATAAAATAGATTTAGTTTTCATAATATTTTTTTTATTGATTATTTAATTAGCATAACGCAATAATTAATCAAATATTACAAATATTCTTACAATTTATTTTAAACGAAGAAAGTTTTTATTTACGATTAAACGTTTAAAGATGATTAAAGCAGCCAAAAGTTAATTTGAAATCTTGCTTATCATAAATCTAGCTACCTAATTTACCATATCGCTGCTGCTCAGAAAAATAAATAATAATCGTTTTTCCATTCTTTTTATAAGGATAGAATAATTCATAACTGCCTTTATCTGAACTGTATCTTAGCTTGTCGTTGTTTTTATCAAAAACTTCATTCAGATAAATTCTTTCTTCTTTAGTAGTCTGATAAATATAATTTATTTTTTGCGGCTGAATGGTATCATTATCCAAAGCTTCATTATAAAAAGCATTAAAACCAAGAAAAACAGGAGAATCTTTAATTGAATCTTTCACAATTAAAGTCACGCCTGGAAAATTTTTATCGGTTTCAGACAAAACTCTTAAAATTCCTGTTGTTTCTTTAATGTAGGATTTAGAAAAAGCGTAATTCAAAAGTTTATCGCTATTGGATTTGTTAGATTCTACAATTGATTTTGCAGAGTCAATCAGCATTTTTTCTTTTTTTGAAGAAGTTAAATAATCTCCGCCAAAAAGAATAATCAGAATTAAAGGAAAAATTAAAAGCAAAGTAATAAACTTACGTCTATTAGATTTTGCATTTACGGCATCTTCATTGTTTCTTTCTGCAATTCTTGTCAAATTAAACATCAGGTTTACAATAAGAGATCCTGTCATGAGTGCAAGAATCCCGAGAATACTAAAATAAAAGCTTTCGGTCATGTTTTCTCTAAACACTTTTAGTCCGAAAACCTGAATTACAATAAAGGTAAATACCCAATAAACCAATAAAAGAATAGATGTAATTCCGATAATATTACTTAACCTGACAATTTGTTTTGCGTTCATTTATTTTATGATTAATTAAAGAATAGAGGATGTTATTGAATTCAAATTCGTGCTAAAAATACTATTATTTTATTAGCTGAGAATCATTCAAAAAGATTATCATTGTAATTAAAAAACTTCGTATGAAATTAAAATACTTTTTTCTTTTATTGTTTTTATGTTTTTACAATTATTCTTTTTCTTGTGAATGCCAACCAATTGATAGAGAAAATATGGTAGAAACTGGATTAAAATATGAAATCGTATTTTATGGAGAAGTTATAAAAGTAGATTCTATAAAAAGGATTTACACTTTTAAAATTATTGAACTTTTTAAAGGGAAATACAATTCTCAGTTCATTACACATAAATACTCTGGCAATTGTTCTATTATTCCGTCAGTAAAACAACTTTGGATTATTTATGCCTATTTTAATAATGATAAGACTATTGAGGTGAGCGGTTGTTCTCCAAGTACTGGATTCAAACCTTATGGAAGTGGTTCCATGCCTTCTCCACCAGAAATCCATATTTCTCAAAAGGTAGAAGACCAACTAAAAACATTGACTTTTTATGCTTGGGATTTGAGTTTTGAAAATCGAAATTTACAAAATTGGATTTATCAATTAGAAAAATTAAGAATCTATAAAAAAGCACAAAAAGAAATTTCTGATAAAGAAATAATCGCAACAAAATTGGAAACATACAGCAAATACATCATCATTTCTTTGATTGTCAACATCGTATTATTCCTTAGTTTACTCTTTGTTATTTTGAAGAAAAAGAATTTCGCCAAATAAGTAAAATCGGTTTTAAACAACGAAACAAAAGTCATATATTTGCTATCCAATAAAAGAGAATATGGAACAATTTGTAGTATCGGCTCGTAAATATCGCCCGCAGACCTTTAAGGATGTTGTGGGGCAAAAAGCCATTACCAACACTTTGTTGAATGCTATAGAAACCAATCACTTGGCTTCTGCTCTTTTGTTTACTGGACCGCGTGGAGTTGGTAAAACGACTTGCGCCCGTATTTTGGCTCGAAAGATAAATCAGCCTGGATATGACGATCCTACAGAAGATTTTGCTTTTAACGTTTTTGAGCTGGATGCTGCATCCAACAACTCTGTTGATGACATTCGTAGCCTTATCGATCAGGTTCGAATCCCGCCTCAAACTGGACAATACAAAGTATATATCATCGACGAGGTCCACATGTTGTCTTCTGCCGCTTTTAATGCTTTTCTTAAAACGTTAGAAGAACCGCCAAAACATGCTATTTTTATTCTAGCAACGACAGAAAAACATAAAATCCTTCCAACGATTTTATCTCGCTGTCAGATTTTCGATTTCAAAAGAATTACAGTAAAAGATGCTAAAGAACATTTGGCTGATGTTGCTGAAAGTCAAGGAATTGTTTTTGAAGACGATGCATTACACATTATTGCTCAAAAAGCAGATGGTGCAATGCGTGATGCTTTATCTATTTTTGACCGTGTAGTTTCTTATTGCGGAACTAATCTAACACGTCAGGCAGTAACTGAAAACCTGAATGTTTTAGATTACGAAACCTATATTTCTATTACAGATCTACTTCTTGAAAATGAGATTCCAAAGCTTTTATTAGCATATAATGATATCCTAGCTAAAGGTTTTGACGGACATCATTTTATTGCGGGTCTGGCTTCGCATTTTAGAGATTTATTAGTGAGCAAAACGCCTTCAACTATTTCTTTATTAGAAGTTGGAGAACAAGCGCAGCAAATGTATGCTACTCAATCTCAAAAATGTTCTCAAGAATTTTTATTGAAAGGAATTGACATTGCAAATGACTGCGATTTAAAATACAAATTAAGTCAGAATCAACGCCTTTTAGTAGAATTATGCTTGATGCAACTGGCCTCTATCAATTTTGATGGAGAAAAAAAAAAGCTGAGCAATTCATAATTCCACCCGTTTACTTTAAAAATGGAGGTTATTCTATTGTTGAAGTTGTAAGTCCAAAGACAGAAATTTCAAATACAGAAATTCCAAATACGAAATCCCAAATTCCAACTTCGGCGGAAAATGGCAATGGTAATACTGCTGTAAATACTCAAAACACAGCTCAAACTCCTACTGCAGAACCAAAAGTTCAGACTCCAGAAGCTCCAAAAACAGATACAAGTGGTGCTCCAAAAGTTTCTGCATTTTCTCTTGCCAGCATACGCAAGAAAAAAGAAATGGAAGAAAGCAGCAAATCGTACGTTAAGCCAGCTTCTTCTTCCGTTTTTATGACAGAAGAATTTAACGAAACCGATATGCGTCTTCATTGGAACAAATATGCGGAACGTTTAGGTCAAAAAGGTTTCAAAATCATGGAATCTATCTTGTTAATCAATGATCCAGTTTTGAATGGAACAACAATTACTTATGAGCTTCCAAACGAAGGTTCTAAACTTGAATTTGAAGGCATGATAAATGGTTTGTTAGGGCATTTAAAAGGGCATCTGCACAATCATGATATTACTATCGATGTTATTGTAAATGAGACTGTAGAACTGAAGAGAACTCTTAATGACCAAGATCGCTATAATCGTTTCTTAGAAATCAACCCAAATATTGAACTTTTGCGCTCAACATTTGGATTGGAATTGAATAGTTAATTTTTTTGTTTGCCACTAATTTCACTAATTTTCACTAATTTTTTTAGCCACAGATTAAATAAATTAAATGGATTTTTTCTGCAACCGCTTATTTATTCTTAAACCCGAAATTGTAGACTTTTTCGAGCCATTTTTTTCTTTTTTCTTCGTTAGAACCTTTTACAATTCCGATGTAACTGACTTTTACTGGTTTTACGCCGCAGAATTCTAAAGTTGATTTCTTTAACTGATTGACGCTTGGTCTTCCGTATACTAATCTATAATACCAGCTTGGCTGATCTAGAGTTGTGATAATGTGAGCTGTTTTTCCTTTAAGCAACTTATCCCACCAAACTGAATTTTCACGATATTGAAACGCCATTCCAGGTAAAAATAACCGATCTATAAATCCTTTTGTAATTGCTGGAAGTCCACCCCACCAAACGGGATGAATCCAAACTAAATGATCGGCTCTTTTGATTTTTTCCCAAGATTCTAGTAAATCTGGTTCTAAATCAGCTCTTTTTTGGTAGCCGAATTTCAGATTTGGGTTGAAGTCTAAATGAGCAATTGTTATGGTTTCTACTTGGGAGCCAGAAGCGATGGCTCCGTTTTTATACGATTCTGCAATTCCGAAATTGAAGCTTTCAGGATTTGGATGTCCATTTATAATCAGTATTTTTTTCATATCGAAGTTTTTCCAAAAATACTGTTCGTCTATTTTCTTTTACTGGACAAATGTCTATAAATCTACCTCAAATCTTTATCTGTTATTTTTTCTCGCAGATTTGGCAGATTATGGAGATTTTACTGTTGCTTTAGATTTGCTTGATTTTTAATAAAACTTAAAAATCAAGCAAGCTGCTTAAATGCCGAGATCTATTAGGAGCGTGAAATCAATAAATTGGTTTTTAAATCTTATGCACTTGATACTTTTTTTCTCGCAGATTTGGCAGATTATGCAGATTTTGTTTGCTGTAAATTGATTCCGCAGATTTCTTTTAAAAAGAATGAAAATTAAACCATCGCTTTTCTAATTCGGCTTAGGTGTCTGGGTGTGATTCCTAAATAAGAGGCTAAATATTGCAATGGAATTAACTGTAGGTATTTTTGATGATTTTCGTATAATTCTTGATAACGTTCTGCGCCTGAAAGTTTTTGAAAAGAGATCATTCTCTTATGAAGATTTACAAATTCTATTTCGGTCAATTTTCTGCCCGTTTCCTGCCAATTAAAACCTGATTGATAGAGTTTTTCGAGACCTTTTCTATTTAGAATCTGTAATTCTGTATCGGTTAACGCTTGAATATTTTCTTCTGCTTTTTCTTGGGTTATAAAACTGGAGAATGATGCCATGAATTCATTTTCAAAAGCAAAACAATTGGTGATTTCGTCTCCTTTATGATTCACAAAAAAAGAGCGAAGAATTCCTTTTTCTATAAAAACTATTTCGTTGCAAACCTGATTTTCAGTCAATAAAAGTTCTCCTTTTTTTAAGGTGCGAAAAGTAATTAAATCGTCTAAAAGATTTAATTCATCGGCAGAAAAATCTTGAATGGACTGAAAAATAGATTTCATAAGTTATTCATTAAGAAAAAATCCTGCCAATTCTTTTATCTGGAATAAGCCATAACATTGCAACTGTAAAATAAGCGGCTCCAGAAACCCACTGATTATAAAATGCAGTTACAATTCCGATTACATATAAAACTAAGGAAATTTTACCTTTATAATCTTTGTTAAGCGCTTTTCTTAAAGCAGAATTAGCTCCTTCACTACACACAATCGTATATTGCAAAATAATGTAAGAGATTGCAGAAAGAAGCAATACAACGCCGTACAATGTCATTGCAGGCTTTGCAAAATTATGCTCTCCCATCCATGCAGTAGAAACGGGAATTAAAGACAGCCAAAACAAAAAGTGCAGGTTGCTCCATAATATTTTTCCATTAACTCTCGATAAACCATGCAATAAATAATGGTGGTTGTTCCAGTATATTCCAACGTAAATAAAACTCAGAATATAACTTAAGAACTTCGGAATAAGCGTTTTTAAATTTGCAAATTCGTGTCCTGCGGGTGCTTTGATTTCCAAAATCATAATGGTTATAATGATTGCCAAAACACCATCACTAAAAGCTTCTAATCTGCCTTTATTCATTTACAAAAAAATATATAATATTAAATTTTACCGTAGTACATTGCTTTTACGATACCATCAGAAAGTCCGATTTTTGGAACATAGATCTGGCGTGCTCCACTCCATTTCATAGCATTCAAATAAATGCGTGTTGCATGGATAATTACGTCGGCACGGTCAGAATTCAGACCCAATTCAGCAATTCTCTGTTCGTAAGTCAGCGAATTTAAAAATGCATACTGCGAGTTCACATAAATGTACGAAAGTGGTTTTTCCTGCTGTTTCCCAGACATTTTAAACAGCTTGTTGATGTTTCCACCAGATCCGATCAGCGTAACTTCGTCGTAATCTGCTGTATTGGTTTTAATCCATTTTTCGATTTCATCCCAAACTACATCGTGTACCATATTGTTCAGCAAACGAACGGTCCCTGCTTTGAAAGATCTTGAAGTAATCATTTTTCCATCAGAAAACAGCGTAAACTCGGTGCTACCACCTCCAACGTCAACGAAAAGATACGTTTCGTCAGATTTAATTAAATGATGCAAATCGGTAGAAGCAATAATTGCCGCTTCTTTTTTACCGTCGATAATCTCTATTTTAATGTCGGCTTTTTTCTTAATTAAAGCCACCACTTCTTTTGCATTATACGCCTCACGCATTGCAGAGGTTGCAAATGCCATATACCGTTCTACTTTATGTACTTTCATCAAAAGGTTAAATGCTTTCATGGCATCTACCATTCGATCTATATTTTCTTGTGAAATTTCTCCAACTGTAAAGGCGTCCTGTCCTAAACGAATTGGCACACGAACAAGGGAACTTTTGTTAAACTGCGGTTCTTTACCTTCTTGTTCCACAACGTTAGCGATCAAAAGCCTCATGGCATTTGAACCGATATCTATCGCTGCAAACTTCCTAATATTAATCATGCTCACTTTATGATTTGAAATTGGTTTTTATTATTAATTTACTTTTTGAGGAACCTCTTCTAGCTTTGCTACTTTATGCTGATAATACTTATAGGTTTCAAATTGTGCTCTAAATGGGGCATGATGATTTTTCGGCTTATATTTATTATCTAATTTGTACGAGTGATATCTTACTTTCACATTTCCTCTCCAGCCAATATTGAAGTTGTCGATTAGTTCTTTCTTAATTTCAAGGTCATAAATCGGACAGGTTACCTCTACCCTTGCATCGAGATTTCTAGTCATGAAATCGGCAGATGAAATGTAAACTTCAGTTAAACCAGCATTTCCGAAAATATAAACTCTCGAATGTTCTAGATAATTATCTACAATACTTATGGCTTCGATATTTTCGCTCATTCCAGGAATTCCAGGAATTAAAGAGCAAATTCCTCTTACCTGAAGCTGGATTTTTACTCCCGCATTACTTGCTTCGTATAGTTTATCGATCATTTTAAAATCCGATAAACTATTCATTTTAAGCTTTATGTGTGTTTTTCTTCCTGCAAGAGCATGAAGAATTTCACGATCAATTAATTTGATAAATTTTGTTCTGGTATAATGTGGCGATACAATTAAATGTTTGTATCGGTGAACTCTGTAATTGATGTCAAAAAATTCAAATATTTTGGATGTGTCTTTTAGAATTCCCTGATGACAGGTTAACAAAGTGACATCGGTATAGATTTTAGCTGTTGACTCGTTGAAGTTTCCAGTTGAAATGAATCCGTAACGACGATTTTTACCTTCTTCCAATCTTTCGATTACACAAATTTTGCTGTGCACTTTAAGACCTTTCATTCCAAAAATAAGTTCAATTCCCTCCATCTGCATTTGCTCTGCATAGGAGATATTCGAAGCTTCATCAAAACGAGCTTGAAGTTCGATTTGAACGACTACTCTTTTACCATTTTTAGCTGCATTTATTAAAGAACTAATTACTTGCGAATTCTTAGCTAAACGATATAGTGTTATTTTGATGCTTGTTACTTTAGGATCTAAAGCTGCTTCACGCAAAAATTTTGTCAAATAAGAAAAAGACTGATACGGTGCATGAACTAAATAGTCTTTTTTACTGATTTTTTCTAAAATACTACCTTCTAAACTTAAACCAGGAACCGGCATAGGTTCATTTGGTTTATACAATAAATCATATCTTCCAAGGTTTGGAAAACTCATATAATCTCGGCGGTTATGGTATCTTCCACCGGGAATTATACTATCTGTTTCTACAATTTTCATTTTATCTAAGAAAAACTGCAGTGTATCTTCTTCAATTAAATTATCGTAAATAAAACGAACTGGCTCTCCGATTCGGCGGTCTTTTACAGACGTAGCGATTTTTTCTAGCATACTTTTACTCAAATCACTATCAATGTCTAATTGTGCGTCACGGGTAATTTTGATCATATGAGCCGAAACGCTCTTATAATCAAATATATTAAAGATGTTTTTCAGTTTGAAACGGATAACATCATCAATTAAAATAACATATTGTTTTTCGTCGTCAGAAGGAAGTACGACAAACCTATTGATGTTTTTTGGAATTTCGATTAAAGCATAACGAACCTCATCGTTGGCCAATTCTAAACGAACTGCCAAATATCCTAATGTATCTTTTAAAATTGGAAAAACGGCCAAATCATTTAAAATGATGGTTACCAATTCTGGACTTAATTTCTGTGTATAAAAGTCTTTTAAGAAACATTCTTGTTTTGGCGTAATCTGCGTTTCATTTATAATAAAAATATTCTCAGATTCCAGCTCCGCTTCGATATTTCCTAGAATACGCAAACTTTCAGATTGCTGCTGAATTACAATTTCGGTAATATCTTTAATTAATTGGTGGGCAGAAATACCTCCTAAATATTTTTCACCAGAAATGCCCGAAAGGCTTAATCGCCGAATGGCTGCGTATCGAACTCTAAAAAATTCGTCTAAATTGTTTGAAAAAATTCCAACAAAACGCAGTCTGTCTAAAAGTGGTACTGTATTGTCTGCTGCTTCTTGAAGTACTCTTGCATTAAACGCTAACCAGCTTTTTTCTCTATCGATATATTTCTGTTCGTACACGGTTATTATTTTAAATCTTTGGGGAAAATAGTTTTATGTGTTTTGCCCTTATGGATCGTATCCCAGCTTTCGGCATCAAATTGCAATGATACAAAGCCTGAAGTTGGAACATTTTCTATAAAAACATCCCCAAATTTATTAACAAAATTTGTAATAGCCTCGTTATGTCCAAAAAGAATAACGCTTTCAAAACTATTATCACACGATTTGATAACTTTTTCGAGCTGTTTCTCATCAAAAGTATAAAGGTCGTCTCTAAAAATGATACTTTCTAGAGGGTACGACAGGTTTTGCGCAAAAATCAAAGCTGTTTCTGAAGCTCTGGCGGCACTACTGCTCCAAATAATATACGTTTTAGGAAGATACTCTGAAATATTTAATGAAACATCATGCGCATCTAAAATTCCTCTTTTCATTAAAGGGCGATCGAAATCTTTCAACGGTGCTTCCCAACTGGATTTGGCATGACGAATTAAAACAAGATTTTTCATAAGCAGCAAAATTTAAAACCTGGTTGCAGGTCATTTTTTTAATTAACTCCTAATTTACAAAAGTTATTTTAAACCTTTTCTTTTTTTTATTTCTGTTAACATTCTAGTGAAATTTTAACAGGAATATATAATTCTCAAAACTTTAACATTAACATAAAATGAAAATTCAAAAAAATGCTTTTTATGTAATTCATCCATAAAATAAGTATTTAATCGATATTATGCAATATTTTAAAATTTTAACTAAATACTTGATTATTAGATATTTAAATCACTTCAAACAAAGTCATTTTCACTAAAATAACAAAAAATTGTACGAAAAAATTTTACTTTTTTGAGTTAAAAAAAAGCGTTTTTGAGTCAATTTTTTATAAAAAAACAACATTTCAACGAGTTTTTAGGTTAGTTACAGATAAAAAAAACATATTAGAAAAACTCTAATATAACTTTGATTCTGTTAAAATTTCATAAATAGTTTAAAACAAAATCTTAAGTTATGAAAACTAAATCTACTCTTGAAAAAGCACTGAAATTTGTAAGCGATTGTAAGATGATTTTCCTTTCGAAGAAAAACATCTTTCAAAAGAACATTTTTGCGCTGCTACTCTGCTTGATTACGACGGTTTCATTTGCTCAATCTGGTTCGTGCAATGCAACTTTGATTGTTGAAAATAATGGAAACATCAGGAGCACACCTCTTGATGGCACTTACTACTCCATGGTCTTGACAAATAACAGCTCCTCTACGGATACTTTTGTTTTGAGTTCGAAGAATATTAATGCCTCTTGTGCCAATACTGATGGAAGTTCTACTGCAGGTAATGTCATAATCAATACCGATTTTATAAATTCTTCTAGAAATTCTCTAAGTGAAATAACTCTAAGCGCTGGAGAATCTCTAAATTTTTATATCCACATTACGATTCCTGCGGGTACGTCAATTCAAAAATGGTCTTGCAATAAGATTACTGCTACTTCAAAAAACTGTACCAGCTATGCTGTTGATACTGTTTTACACACCTACATCATTAATCCAGTTAATGATTAAACGAGATATATCAAGTTCCTTTAAAATGATTTAAAATGGAAAAACAATTACTTTTTTTAAACAATTTTTTACGAGATATAAAAAAAATACAATTTGTTGTATTATTTCTTCTGTCATCAATAGGAGGTCTTGCACAAACAATAACTACAAACAAAACCGTAACGGCTAACCCAACCAATTGCGGAATTGTAAATGTAAAAGTAGATATTACAGGTGCAAATCCGATTACTCGAAATTCGGATGTAGTTCTTGCTATTGATATTTCGGGTAGTATGGGTAATACGATTCAAGGAGATTTTAAAACCTCAATGGATTATGCAAAAGATGCAGCGTTGGCATTTCTTAACCAAGCAAAAGCAAATCCTCAAAACCGAATTGCAATTGTTGCTTATAGCACTACTGCGAGTCTAAAAATAGGACTTACTTACTTAAATGCTACTGGTGTAACTCAGATAACGAATCAAATTAACGCTTTGCAGGCTACTGATGCAACCAATATCTATGCTGGTATTGTGAGATCTGAAACAGAATTGGAAGCCAATGGCCGTTTTGATTGCAGTACTGCAAGAGCAATAATTCTACTTACCGATGGGGTTACAAACCGAACTAATACCAATGGAAATACAAGTTGTAATGTTAGCAAAACCTCTCAATGTGTTACAGATGCTATAAATGCGGCAACAAATGCTAAGACTACTACAAAAAGTAGTGTTGTATACAACAACCAAGTTTTTTCTGCAGGTCTATTTGGAGGTATCAGCGGGAACATAAATACGAACAACAGCGATCAAAATATTGCTAAATATACTTTGGATAATATTCAGGGAAGTGCCGCTTACATTACACAAAGTGGCGCTAATCTTACTGCTATTTATAATCAAATTGCTACTCAAATCTCATGGGTTGCTCAAAATTTGGTTGCAAAAGAAACAATTATTCCGGGTTTTACCATTAGCGCAATTACAGCAACTAAAGGTACAGCTTCATTATCAGGACAAGTGATTACATGGAATACCGATTTCTTAAATTCAGAAACAATTTCTTTAAATTATCAATTGACACCAACTGGATCTGCTTGCGGAAATCAAACGGTCAGCACTTCTACATTGAATTATCAAAATTCATCGTGCGCCAACGATTCGAAAGCAATAACCAGTCCGAGTTATTTTGTTCCGTGTGCACCTGTAATTACAGGAACTTTAACAGCATGTGGTTCTACTACTTTGACTGCTACTACAAATGCAGCTTCACCAACTTATGTTTGGTATAAAGACAATTCTGTATTGCCAAATCAAACTTCTTCTACCCTTGTTGCAACAGCTAGCGGAGTTTACAAAGTAAAAGTAAAAAATGGCAGTACTAATTGTGAATTAACTTCTGCAGATGTAACGGTTTCAATTAGTCCAGCTGCTGCACTTGTTGCACCTGCTAATACAACTATTTCAGGATGTAGCACCGCAGCAATTACAGGGCTTCCGTATAGTACTGCAAGCGCTAATATAACTCTTGCTCAATTAAACACTGCAGGAGGATCAATATCTAATAGTGGCGCAATTGGAAGTTACACTATATCTTATTCTGATGTTGCGACAGGAACATGTCCAACTGTGGTTACTCGTACTTTTAAGGTCGCGACAAGTTGCGGAAATGTTACTGCTTCTCAAACTATCACAATTGAAGACAAGACCGCTCCGGCTTGGACAACTCAAGCAAACGCATTGAATGTTACACTTCAGTGCAGTGATGCAGCAGGATTGACAGCCGCTCAAAATCAGGCTCCTGTTGCCACAGACAACTGCGGAGGGACTGTAACTTATACTAAAGTGAGCGGAACTTTCACTGCAGGAACATGTGCAAATTCTGGAACCTACACCAATACTTGGACAGCTAAAGATGTCTGCAACAATACCTCTACCGTTTTCACTCAAGTGATCACTATTCAGGATAATACCGCTCCAGCTTGGACAACTCAAGCAAACGCATTAAATGTTACACTTCAGTGCAGCGATGCCGCAGGATTGACAGCTGCGCAAGGTCAGGCTCCTGTTGCCACAGACAACTGCGGAGGAACTGTAACTTATACTAAAGTGAGCGGAACTTTTGCTGCAGGAACATGTGCAAATTCAGGAACGTACACCAATACTTGGACAGCTAAAGATGTCTGCAACAATACCTCTACCGTTTTCACTCAAGTGATCACTATTCAGGA
>NZ_JAVAMB010000033.1 GCF_030730925.1 Flavobacterium sp. DG2-3
GAGCGAAAGACGAGGCTCGAACTCGCGACAACCAGCTTGGAAGGCTGGAGCTCTACCAACTGAGCTACTTTCGCATTGGTTCGGCAAAGATAGAAAGAAAGTTCAGTTAAAAACAAGCTTTTGGGCAAAAAAATTTAATAAAAAACAACAATTATTTATAACTTATTTAAAATTAAAAAGTTATAAATGCAATATTTTTAAAAAAAATCATGATTACAATCAAAGAAATTTCGTCACAAGAGACTTATGCTGTTCGCCAACCTGTTTTAAGAAAAGGAAAACCTATAGAAAGTTGCGTGTTTGAGGGCGATGACTTAGCCTCTACCCATCATTTTGGATTATTTGATGATGAAAATTTAATAGGAATTATTTCCTTATTTAATAAAATCAACACTATATTTGCGGCACAAAATCAAGCCCAAATTCGAGGGATGGCTGTTTTAGAAACCCACCAAAAGAAAGGATTTGGCGAAGCTTTAGTTAAACATTGTGAAACCTACTGCAATAAAAACAAAGTTGATTTGATTTGGTTTAATGCCCGAACAGCTGCCGTTGGCTTTTATCAAAAACTGAATTACCAACCCCTAGGTGAATCATTTGATATTAAAGATGTTGGCGAACATTATTTGATGTTTAAAAAATTATAATATGAAAAAACTTTACTTTCTAATAGTAATATGCATTTTTATTGGCTGTAAAAAAGAAGATCCAAAACCTACACCTATTGTCAAAAAAAAGGTACCAGCCATTATACTTACTGATGAGAGAAAAGTTGAAATAGACACCGCAATAATAGGCACTTTTAAAAGCGAAACCTTAAAACAATTTTACATTGCATCTGAAAATAAAACGGTTTGGGGAAATCTCAAAAAAAGGACTTTTGTTTTGTCGCAATTAGAAAAATCAGACGAATTAGGCTTAGAACCAGAAGATTACAAAATATCGCAACTGAAAAAATTTGAAAGCAAAATCGGTTCGTTAAACGATCGTGACTTGGCTACGTATGATATTTTATTGACTTATAATTTTGAAAAATACCTTAATCATCTTTATAAAGGAAAACTGGATCCTAAAAAACTATACACGAATTGGGACCTCAACGAAAAAACATTTGATGTAAATTCTGTTCTTGTTAAAGGTTTCAACAACAACAAACTAGATAGCATAGTTGAAAACATTCAGCCTAAAACACAAACCTACAAAGAGCTTCTAAAAGCACTTGAAATCATCAATACATTTCCAGATGAGAACATAAGCACGATTGAATCTGCCGATAAAATTGTTTTGAACGACACCAATCCTGCTTTAATTAACATCAAAAAAAGGCTTTTGTACTGGAACGATATGACTGGAAAAGACAGTCTTACCAAAATTTACGATAAAAAGACTTTTGAATCGGTTAAGAAATTTCAAGAGAGACACGGCTTAGCTGCAGATGGAGTTATCGGAGTTGGAACTATTCGTGCCTTAAATTATTCTAAAGAAAGCAGAAAAAAACAGATAATCGCCAATTTGGAGCGTTGGAGATGGTATCCGTCAGAATTGGCAGAAAATTACTTTATTATTAATATTCCTGATTACAGTTTAAATGTTGTCGAAAATCAAGACACAACTTTAGTTAGGAATGTTGTTGTAGGAACCAGCAAAAGAAGAACACCTATTATTACTTCGTATTTAAAAACGGTTGTTTTTAATCCGACGTGGACTGTTCCTCCAACTATTTTAAAAGAAGATGTAGTTCCTGCTATGAAAAAAAACCGAAATTATCTGACCAAGAAAAACATTACGATTTATGACACTTCTGGAAATGTTGTCTCTCCAGTCGCGTGGAATGAAAACAAACCGAACAACTATCGTTACGTACAAAGTCCTGGCTCTGATAATTCATTAGGATTAATGAAAATCTTGTTTCCAAACCATCACAGCGTATACCTTCACGATACAAATCATCGCAATGTTTTTGGACGAAATAACCGTTCTATGAGTTCTGGCTGCGTGCGTGTTGAAAATCCGTTAGAATTGGCTCAGCATATATTAGATGTCGACGGAAACTGGCCTCAAGACAGAATCGATACTATTATTGCACGTAAAATAACAATGAGCTTTAAGATTACCAAAAAGTATGCTTTATACCAATGGTATTGGACAGCTTGGAGCAAAAAAAATCAGCTCTTATTCAGAGCTGATATTTATGACTTAGATTCGGATTTATATGCGCAATTAAGAAATTAGCCTCTCTTCCATCTCAAAGCTTCTTGATGGATGATAGATATATAAACACGATTTGTCTTTTATTAATTGAATAATATCATTCGTCATTTCAACCGGAACTGCAGGACAGCCTTGGCTTCTGCCTAATCTTTTATGATTTCTAATGAAAGATTCGGAAACGTAATCTGCGCCGTGCATTACAACACCTCTTTCGCGAGCGTTGTCATTTACGCCATTTTCTAAACCATCTAAACGCAAAGAAGCGCCGTGTTTTCCTTGGTAAATTTCACCAGTTGCATAAAATCCTAAACTGCTTTTAAATGACGAATTAAGATTTGAAAATGCTGAAGCAAATTCTTCTCCAGTATTTCTTCCATGAGCCACAAGCGAGTTAAACAAGATTGTATTGCTAGTTAAATCAATAACCCACAAACGTTTAGTGTTTGATGACAAACTAAAATCAATTAGTGTTAGAATATTTTTCTTGATCACTCCTTTTTCTTTCAGCAAATAAAATCCCTTTAAAGCTTCCGAAAAAGTTTTAAGTTCAGGCATTTTAAAATTGTTGGAATTTAACGAGTTATAAACGCTCTCGATTTTAGAATCTACTGTAACTTTCTCGACTTTAGCAATCGTCTTTACAGTGGCATTTTTTTTAAGATCTGCTGTGTTCTTTGAATCTTTTCCAAAAGACAATAGCAAAAACACAAATAACGGATAAATTTTGTAAATCATTGAATTTCTTTAGGTTAAACAAAAAATTTGGGTATGGCAAAAGTATAAAAAAATCACTCCTTGCAAAATACGAGCCTGATTTTCAGGCTTTTTTTGCTTAAACTTTAACATTATTAACATAAAAATGCTATTTCTGTAAGATTTTATCTTACGCTAAAAATCCTAACATTTTGCTCTATTTTCTTAAAAAAATGCGAACAAAATGAAAATTTTGAAACTTAAACTGTAACAAGTGAAACAAAATGAAGTCTATTATCCCTATATTAAAGTACTTTTGCTTATCAATTCCCACAAAAATTCAATGAAAAAAATCATTTTTTTCGGTTTTCTTTTATCCGTTTTGAGCAGTTACGGCCAGAATCAGAAAAAATCTATTCAGGCGCAACTAACTCCACTTGCTATTACTATTGATGGAAAACTCGATGAAACTGCGTGGGAAAATGTACCAATTGCAACCGACTTCATTATGCTCGAACCAGATAACGGTAAAGCTATTCCGCATGAAAAACGTACCGAAGTTAAGGTCGTATATAATAATGATGCGATTTATATTGGCGCAATGATGTACGATAATGAGCCTTCTAAAATTTTAAAGGAAATTTCGCAGCGTGATAATTTTGGAACCGCAGATCTTTTTGGTGTTTTTATAAATGGTTTTAATGACGGACAACAGGATTTTATGTTTTATGTTTCTGCTGCCGATGTGCAGGGCGATTGTATTATGACCGATGCCAATGGCGAAGATTATTCTTGGGATGCCGTTTGGATTAGCAAAGCGTCTTTGGCAGAAAATGGATGGATTGTTGAGATGAAAATTCCATATTCTGCTTTGCGATTTTCCGCAGAAAATAAACAAACTTGGGGAATCAATTTCTTTAGAGAAATTAAACGCGAACGTTTTAAATATACTTGGAATTTTGTTGACAGAAAGATCGGTACTTTTACGCAACAGGCAGGAACTCTAGAAGGAATTGAAAACATAAAACCTCCTACTCGATTGTTTTTCATGCCTTATGCCTCGTATTATTTAAATGCCTCAGACGGACAAAAGACATACGGAACCGTTAAAGGCGGAATGGATATTAAATACGGAATAACGGATGCTTTTACTATTGACGCCATTTTAGTTCCTGACTTTGGACAGACAAAATATGATGATCAAATTTTGAATCTTGGCCCTTTTGAACAGCAATTTAACGAAAATAGAGCCTTTTTTACAGAAGGAACAGATTTGTTCAGCAAAGGAAATATATTTTATTCGCGAAGAATTGGTGGCGCGCCATCAGTCGATCCTTCTTTAAATGAAAATGAAGAAATTACAGAACTGCCCGCTGCCGTAAATCTTGTTAATGCTTTAAAATTATCAGGAAGAACAAAAGACGGACTTGGAATTGGCATTTTGAATGCAGTTACAGAAAAAACTTTTGCTACCATAAAAGATACAATATCTGGAGAAACTAGGCGCACCGTTGTTGAGCCTTTGACAAATTATAATGTGTTGGTTTTAGATCAGCGTTTCAGAAAAAATTCGTCGGTTACTTTTATTAATACCAACGTTACTCGCAACGGGCATTTTAGAGATGCAAACGTAACTGGTCTGGCTTGGGATTTAAACACAAAAGCCAATACATATAGTTTATTTGGAAACGTAAAATACAGTTCGATAAATGATAGTAAAGACAAAAATGGCGTTTTTTCGACAGTAAGTTTCGCAGAAACAAGTGGAAATTATAGATACAGCGTAGGCACCGATTTTGTATCTAAAGATTTTGATCCCAATGATTTGGGAATTAATTTTTATACGAATTACTATAATATTTACGGGAACGCAAATTACCGCATCTTAAATCCGACTAAGTGTTTCAATAGCTTTAGAATTGACTATGAAATGTATGCTGAGTTTAATAACGAATCAGGAAAAGTCCAGGACAATAAAATTGCAGCTGAAGTAAATCTTAGTACCGTCAGAAATAATTATTATGGAGCTGGTTTTACTGCTTCGCTATTAGAATCTCACGATTATTACGAGCCAAGAGCGGCAAACCGTTATGTAATTATACCGCGAAAAATAGATTTTTGGGGAAGTATTTCTACCAATTACAATCATAAGTTTGCTTTAGACTTGAATCCGTCATTGTCGATTGCAGACGAACGCGGCCGCGCGGCATACGGCGTAGACATTGGGCCTCGATACCGATTTAGCGATAAATTACTGCTGACTTATACTTTTAGCTTTCTCAAAAGAAACAATAACAAAGGTTTTATAGATAGTTTTGACGACGACGACAATGAAAACACAGTTGAAACTATTGTATTTGCTAATCGCGATGTTATTACCTATGCGAACACTATTAGCGGGAAATATGCAATCAATAGTGCTATGACTTTAAATCTGGCTATACGCCAATATTGGTCTTCGGCAGAAAACAAAGACATTCTTAAACTTGATTCTGACGGAACTTTGGATCCATATCCGCAATATACGGAGAACAAAAATTCAAGTTTTTATTCTTGGAATGCCGATTTGTCTTATTCTTGGTGGTTTGCTCCCGGAAGCCAACTTTCTGCTTTATACCGAAATAATGCTTCTAATTTTGAACGCATTATCCATAAAGATTTCAAGCATAATGTTACAGAATTACTAAACAATGACGCATTAAACCACATCTTTTCTATCAGTGTGAAATATTTTATTGACTATAATGCCGTCAAAAATAAAGTCAGAAAGAGAGCTTAGCGTGAATTAATTTTAAAAAACAAAGGCTTCTGTAATTAAATTAATATTTTTTGTCTGCCTTCTTTTTATTAAATATAAAATGCAACAAAGCTTTCTTGCTAATTTTAGAAATGACTTATCTTTGTAGAAAACAAAAAGTAATGAACAAAAAAGTTATCCTTATGATTTTAGACGGTTGGGGAAAATCTCCTGACCCTAAAGTATCTGCAATAGACAATGCAAATGTTCCTTTTATAAACAGTCTATACCAAAATTACCCAAGCGCACAACTTAGAACTGACGGATTAAATGTTGGTTTGCCAGAAGGCCAAATGGGAAATAGCGAAGTTGGACACATGAATCTTGGTGCAGGAAGAATTGTATATCAAGATTTAGCCAAAATAAATTTAGCAGTAGAACACAAAACTTTAGCAAAAGAGCAGGTTTTAATTGACGCTTTTACTTATGCTAAAAACAACAATAAAAAAGTACACTTTTTAGGATTAGTTTCAGATGGTGGTGTTCACTCACATACTTCACACCTTCGCGGATTAATCGATGCTTCTCAAGAATACGGTTTAGATCAGGTTTATGTTCACGCTTTTACAGACGGACGTGACGTTGATCCTAAATCTGGTGGAAAATACATTCACGATTTAGAAGATTATATTAAAGATACTCCAGTAAAAATTGCTTCTATCATTGGACGTTACTATGCAATGGACCGTGATAAACGTTGGGAGCGTGTAAAATTAGCTTACGATCTTGTAGTTAACGGTGTTGGAACTCCATCAACAAATGCTGTTGCAAGTGTTTTAGACAGCTATGCAAAAGACGTAACTGACGAATTTATCGAACCAGTTGTTATTGTTGACGAAAATGCAAAACCGCTTGCTACAATTGTAGAAGGTGATGTTGTAATCTTCTTCAACTTTAGAACAGATAGAGGACGTGAACTTACTGAGGCGCTTTCTCAGCAAGATTTCCACGAGCAAAACATGCACAAACTAAACCTATATTATGTAACTTTAACAAACTACGACGAAACGTACCAAAACGTAAAAGTGGTTTACAATAAAGATAATATTACAGAAACTCTTGGTGAAGTTTTAGAAAAAGCGGGCAAAAAACAGATCAGAATTGCTGAAACGGAGAAATATCCGCACGTTACTTTCTTCTTCTCTGGTGGTAGAGAAGTTCCTTTTGAAGGAGAAACAAGAATCTTGAGAAATTCTCCAAAAGTAGCAACTTACGATTTAAAACCAGAAATGAGCGCTTATGAATTGACAGACGCTCTTGTTCCTGAATTGAACAAAGGTGAAGTTGATTTCGTTTGTTTAAACTTCGCAAACGGAGATATGGTTGGCCATACCGGAATTATGGAAGCTGCAATTAAAGCTTGTGAAGCTGTTGACGCTTGCGCGAAACAAGTTATCGAAGCGGCTCTTGCTAACGATTACACAACAATTGTAATTGCTGACCACGGAAACTGCGAAACGATGATTAATCCTGATGGATCTCCAAATACGGCTCACACAACAAACCCAGTGCCGATTATTTTAGTTGACAAAGAACTGAAAAGCATTCAAGATGGTGTTTTAGGAGATATCGCTCCTACTATTTTAGAACTAATGGGCGTTCAACAGCCAAACGCAATGACTTGTCATTCGCTTTTGTAAAAAAATTTGAAACCATATAAGTGATATAAGTAAATATAAAAGCTATATCTAAAATAAAGAACATATAAGTTCATTTAAATAAAATCTCGCAAAGACGCGAAGTCGCTAAGAATTTTAAACTTTGCGTCTTTGTGACTTTGCGAGATTCTTTTTGTTTTAAACCATACAAGTGATGCAACTTTATTTTAAAATAATTAAATATTCTACTTAAATGACCTTCATTATAGATAAAGCTTTTTACATTTACTTATATCACTTATATGGTTTAAAAAACAAAATGATACAGCTGCTCCACACCATAAATAACAAGTCCGATAAAACCTCCAACTAAGGTTCCGTTGATTCTTATGTATTGAAGATCTTTTCCTATTTCTAATTCCAATTTTTCTGAAACCTCTTTTCCATCCCAGCTTTTTACGGTGGATGAAATTAAATCTCCAATTACTTTTTTATTGTTTAGAAGAACGGAAAGCAGATCATTTTTAATGAAATTATTGATTTTATCAATCATGATCTTATCTTCTTTAATTCCGTTTCCAAAAGTCTGGATCAAACCTGCGATGCTATTTTTAATTGAAGAATCATCGCCTTTATCCAAATCGTTTGTTATGGATAATTTTATTTCGTCCCAAATTCCATTAATATAATCCTGCACTTCTTTTTTTCCAACGAAACCTAAAATCATATCATTGATTTTAATTCGCATTTCTTCGGAGTTTTTTACTTTTTCCAAGAAGTTGAAAATATATTCGTCAATTTTTAAACGAACGGCGCTTTCCGGTTTTTTAGCTTCGTTTAAAAAATCCTGCAAACCATTAAACACACCTTCTGTAATACTTTTATCTGCCAAACCAAAACTTAAAAGAGGAGTTGAAGCTTTTACTTTCTGCCTAATTAAATCCTTATTATTAGTCAATTCGCTGCTCATAACTTCAAGAAGATTCGTCAGCATCTGATTTTTTAAATCTCCTTTTTGCAGCGGTTCTAATGCCACAGCTACCCAATCTCCAAAATTAATTCCTTCCAATTTTTCCTTAAATTGAACTTGAATAAACCTTTTAACATCTTCGTCTTTAATGGTTCGTAAAATCCCAGGAATAATATTTACAGCAACAACATCAGCAATTTTATTGGCATTTTCTTCGTCTGAAATCCATTCTGAAGCTTTAACGGCAAAATTAAATTCATCCAATTTAACCTCCATTTTTTCGCGATCCAGAAATTCCTCAGAAACAAAATTCCCCAGATTTTCTCCGATCTCATTTTTCTTGGTCGGAATAATCGCCGTATGCCAAATCGGAATCCCCATCGGATGACGAAACAAAGCCACAACAGCAAACCAATCGGCAATTCCGCCCACCATAGCTGCTTCGCTAAAAGCCTGTAGTATTGGAATTTTAAAATAAATAGCAATTAAAAATAGCAATACAGCGATTCCCAAAAGCCCCAAAGCGTTATTCTTCATTCTTTTAAGAGCCTTTACTTTCTCTATATCTCGATCTGTAATAGTTTCCATAATTATAAGCGTTTCTACTACTAATTTAAGGCTTTTTGCTGAAAATTAAGTTAAAAAAATGAGTCGCCACGAATTACACGAATTGCACAAATTTTTTCTTTTTAAATTCTAAAATATTAATTCGTGTAAATTAGTGCAATTCGTGGCAAAAAAAATCGCATGAAAATCACATGAAAAGTTGTACTTTTGCGAACTGAAAAATGGAAAAAATATGATCATCCAAAAAACTAGAGAGGAAATCGAATTAATGCGCGAAAGTGCTTTAATCGTATCAAAAACATTAGGAATGATTGCTTCTGAAATTAAAGAAGGAGTAACAACATTATATCTTGACAAATTGGCCGAAGAATTTATTCGCGATCACGGTGCGGTTCCAAGTTTTCTTGGATTGTACGATTTCCCGAATTCGCTTTGCATGAGCCCAAATGCTCAGGTTGTTCATGGTATTCCTAACAATGTGCCTCTTAAAAGTGGTGACGTAATTTCTGTTGACTGCGGTGCTTTCAAAAATGGCTATCATGGAGATCACGCATACAGTTTCGAAATTGGAGAAGTTGCTCCAGAAGTAAAAAAACTTTTGAGAGTTACTAAAGAATCTCTTTACGTTGGAATTAGAGAATTTAAAGCAGGAAATCGCGTAGAAGATGTCGGAAATGCGATTCAAAAATATACTGAAGCTCATGGTTACGGAGTAGTTCGTGAATTGGTTGGGCATGGTGTTGGGCAAAAAATGCACGAAGAACCAGAAATGCCAAACTACGGAAAACGCGGGCGCGGAAAACTTTTTGTTGAAGGAATGGTTGTAGCAATCGAACCTATGATCAACATGGGAACTAGAAACATCAAACAATTGAAAGACGGCTGGACAATATTAACGGCAGACGGAAAACCAAGTGCGCATTTCGAACACGACGTGGCTTTGATTGATGGAAAACCAGAATTATTATCTACTTTCCAATATATCTACAAAGCTCTAGGAATCGAAAGCAATGAAGAAGATGAATTCAGAAAAGTGCCGCTTGTATTATAACACGAATTTCACAAATTAACACGAAATAATATTTGCCGAAATTTCACTGAAATGAAAGAATGAAGAATGAGTGAATTATATCTTAGAGAGGAATCTTATAAAATTATAGGAATCTGTATGGAAGTCCATAAAATTTTAGGAAAAGGACATAGTGAGAAAGTTTATGGTGACGCATTAGAATATGAATTTCAGCAAAATAACATTCCTTATAATCGTGAATTAAAATATTGTATAAATTATAAAAACATAGTTTTACCAAGTTATTATTTTGCAGATTTTGTCGTTTATGATACAATTATTCTTGAACTAAAAGCAATTGCAATTCTTTCAAGCAGTGAAATAAAACAAACATTAAATTATTTAGCCGCATCAAAAAACAAATTAGGTTTACTAGTTAATTTTGGTGAGGATAGTCTAAAATATAAGAGAATAATACTTTAACCCAAATCAATGTTCGTGAAATTTCACCGCAACGACAATCCGTGTCAATAGGTGAAATTCGTGTTCAAATTTATTTAACAGTGAAGAAACTTTTCAAATTAGTTTTAAATACAATCCCAAGACCATTATTAATTCGTTTGAGTTATGTGGCTCGTCCAATTTTGGCTTTCTCTTTAAGAGGAGATAAATTTACAGATCCTATTGACGGAAAAAGTTTTAAATCGTTTCTGCCTTACGGATACGGAAAACAGCGTAACAATGTGCTTTCGCCAAGTACACTTTCGTTAGAAAGACACCGTTTGCTTTGGCTGTATTTAAACGATCAGACTGATTTTTTTACAGCGCCTAAAAAAGTATTGCATTTTGCTCCGGAACAAGCTTTTTACAAAAGATTCCGCAAACAGAAAAACCTTGATTACACCACAACCGATTTACTTTCGCCTTTGGCCGATGTAAAGGCAGACATCTGTAATTTACCTTTCAAAGACAACGAATACGATGTGATTTTATGTAATCACGTTTTAGAGCACATTCCAGATGACACAAAAGCGATGCAGGAATTGTATCGTGTTTTAAAACCAGGCGGAATGGCTGTTCTGCAAATACCGCAGGATTTGAACCGCGACGTTACTTTTGCAGACGATTCTATTACAGATCAAAAAGAACGCGCCAGAATATTTGGACAGTACGATCACGTTCGTATTTACGGACGCGATTATTTCGATAAATTAAGAAGCATTGGTTTTATTGTTATCGAAGAAGATTATACAAATAAAATTGCACCAGAATTGGTAGAAAAATACTGTTTGGCAAAAGGCGAAATTATTCCGCTTTGCTTTAAACAGGAAAACTAATTTTTTCACCATATAAGTGATATAAGTTCATTTAAAAGGAGTTTTCAAATTATTGATATTTTGAAAACTCTTTCTTTTTTTTGCCCAATCCCAACTATAAGCCTAACCAAATCCTTAAATCTTGGAACCTACAAAACCATTTCAGTTCTGTTTTGACATCAGTTTTGAAAAAAATCTGAATGCCTATATCCCAACAGCGTATATTGTTGAAAATACCAGTGAAATTAAGTATCTGGATAAAAAAGCAACAAAAGGCGTAGTGGAAAGTTTTGGTATCGATTATGAAACTTTAGATCCCAATTCAAAAAAGATTCTTACGATCTGCGAATCCTTGAAACCTGAATTTGTATTCAAAAAGTTCAGCGCAAAAGTAAAATCAGCCAAAACAATTGCCGATTTACAGAAAGATTCTAAAATTGATTTTGCGATTCGCCAGCATTTAAAAATCAATTTAAGTCCGTTTTACGATCTGATTGTAAAAGAACAATATCCTTTATCTATTGATTTAGGTCCAGAAAAAGATTTTTATCGTTCGAGAGTCAGCATCGATCCGCTGGATTTTGAACCGCAAATTCAATTTGATAAACATTCAGAAGGCATCACCTATACCCTTTCATTAAAAGAAAACGAAACGACATTTCTGCCAATGGACAGTAAAGTTGACATTCTTTCTGATGAGCCGGGCTGGCTGATTGTCAATAAAAAACTAGGGCAATTAAAAGAGTTAAACGGCAAAAAACTAACACCGTTTTTAAAGAAAAAATCAATCGAAATTCCTTCGAAATTGGTTGATGATTATTTTAAAAATTTCATTCCCGAAATAGCTAAAAAAATTGACATTGAAGCGAATGGTTTTGAAATAGAGCTTCGCGATCAAATCCATTCCTGCACGATTCAGCCAATATTTGATTTCTTTAAAAACTGTTATTATCTCAATCTTTATTTTGATTATAATGACTATGTTTTTGACGGAAGCAAAACAAAAAAAACACATTCTTTTGTCGATTTCAGCGTTGCCAATGAACCTCGAATTATTCAGTTTAAACGCAGTGCTGACGAGAATTTATACATCGATAAATTGAACGAAATTGGTTTAATAAAAATCAAAAACGAATTATTCGGATTGAATTCTGAAACTGAAAATTCAGATCCTTATATCAATATTCAATTCATTATTGACCATAAAGAAAAGCTGAAAGACTTAGGTTTTACAATTGAAAATCTAAAACTGGAAAGCAAAGAAATCATCACCGGAAACCACACTATTTCTGCTTCAAAAGAAACAACTGGAGACTGGTTTGATATCAAAATAATCATTACGATTGGTAATTATAAAATCAATTTCAGCGAAATTATTCCAAACATAAAAAGTAAAGAAAGACTTTTCCCTTTACCAGACGGAAATTACTTTTTGATTCCGTTAGAATGGTTCAGCAAATATGGTTCTTTAGCAAAATTAGCCAAAACAGAAAATGGCGCTTTACTTTTACGTAAAAGTAATTTTACGGCTTTAGACGGAATTTCAGAAATTGATAATGATTTAGATCAGATTCATCAGGCAGAATTTACTGCTTCAGATTTGATAAAAGCAACTTTAAGACCGTACCAAATTGATGGCGTAAAATGGCTTTTAGGGCATTTTAACTCCAATATGGGTGCGTGTCTTGCTGACGACATGGGGCTTGGAAAAACACTGCAGACTTTATCGGTTTTAGTATCGGTTCAGGAACAATTGGGTTTTACTACCAAAACAACCAATTTTGACTTGTTTGCCAACGAAACCACTATTGAAAGAGAACCGCTAAAAGCTTTGATCGTTTTGCCTTCTTCTCTGGTTTTTAACTGGTTTAATGAAGCTGGAAAGTTTACGCCACACTTTTCGAAAATGCAATATGTGGGCAACGATAGAAAATCTTTAGCAAGCAGAATTAATTCAACCGATTTGATTTTTACGAGCTACAGCATCATTCACCGCGATATTTCTATTTTAGAAAAATACGATTTCCGTTATTTGATTTTGGACGAAAGCCAGTACATCAAAAACAAAAATTCTAAGATTTTTAAAGCCATAAATAAAATTAGTACGGGGCATAAAATTGCCTTGAGCGGTACTCCGATCGAAAATTCGCTTGACGATTTATGGTCGCAGATGCAGTTTATCAATCCAGATATTTTGGGTAGTTATGCGTTCTTTATGGAAAATTTCAAAAATCCGATTGAGAAAAAGCAGAACGAAGAAGTTTTAACTGAATTAAAAAACCTCATCCAGCCTTATATTTTACGACGAACCAAAGAACAGGTTTTAAAAGATCTGCCAGAATTAACAGAACAGATTTATTACTGTGATATGGATCCTGAACAGGAAAAATTATACGAGAAAGAAAAATCTAAAGCTCGTAATTTCCTTCTAAAAACCGACGGCTCTCCTGACAAAATTAGTATTATCAACACTTTGATGAAGTTGCGCCAATTGAGTAATCACCCAAAAATGGTCGATCAGGAATCTGAAATTGATTCTGGAAAATTTATTGCCGTAACCAATTATCTGGAAAATTTAGTAAAAGCAAAACAGAAAGTAATCATTTTCAGTTCGTTTGTAACCAATTTGAATTTCTATACCGATTGGTGCAAGGAAAATAAAATAGATTTTTGCGAAATCACCGGTGAAACGCCTTCAGACAAAAGAGAACAGCAGGTAAAAGTATTTCAAGAGAAAGAAAATCCGTTGTTATTCTTTATTTCATTAAAAGCGGGTGGTGTTGGACTGAATATTACAAAAGCTTCGTATGTTTTATTTTTGGACCCTTGGTGGAATCCTTTCGCAGAAAAACAAGGTGTAGGGCGTGCGCATAGAATTGGGCAAATGAACAAAGTAAACGTGATTCGATTTATTTCGAAAAATACGGTTGAGGAAAAAATCATCAAACTGCAGGAAAACAAAAAATTATTATCTGACTCTCTTTTGGAAGAAAGTTATATTAATGATGAAATTGAAGGAAACCTAGAGTATATTTTGGGTTCTTAATTGTTAAACCCAATAGATTGGCATCTTTTTCGTTGTATAAAATTGTTATATTTACAAATCTTACAACGAAATGCGATGCCAAAATTTTTATATACAAGCTTTATTTTCCTTTTTATTTTCACTTTAGCGAAAGCTCAAGAAAAAGAAATCGATCCTCCATATAATATTAAGACCGTATCTTTTATTCAGAATGGCAGCAATGTCACTCCAATTTTCGAATTGGGTTCTTCATTTACATTTCAATTTGATGATTTGTTTGGTAACGAAGCCAATTATTATTTCGAAATTGTTCATTGCGATTACAACTGGATTCCGACACAGATTCCAAAAACAGATTATGTTTTAGGTATGGATAACCAGAGAATTACTGATTTTTCTAATTCGTTTAATACCTTGCAAGTTTATACGCATTACCGACTTTCTTTTCCTAATCAGTTTACGCAGCAATTACGCCTTTCAGGAAATTACATGCTTAAAATTCTGAACGAAGACAGAGAAGTTGTTTTTTCGAGAAAATTTATTTTGTTTGAAAATCATTGTACTGTTGGCGCACAGGTAAAACGAAGCCGAAACCTTAGCAACATCGATTACAAACAGAATCTTGATTTTACAATTTTGTCTAATGATATTGCTTTTCAAACTCCATTGCAGAATGTAAAAGTGCTTTTGCTTCAAAACGGAAACTTTCATACCGAGATAAAAAACATTGTTCCTCAGTACACAATCGGCAATCAGCTGATTTATAAATATGACAAAGAAACCCAGTTCTGGGGAGGAAACGAGTTTTTGTATTTTGAAAACAAAGACATTCGGGCTGCGAGTAATAATGTTGCCAAAATAGGATCTAACAATGATATCTACAATGCGTTTTTATACACGAATGCCGCAAGAGGAAACCAGATTTATACGTTGTATGAAGATGTAAACGGAAACTTTGTTGTGAAGAATATTAACGGCTCTAATAATGATATCGAAGCCGATTATGCTTGGGTTTATTTTAGTCTTTCTGCTCCTGCTTTTAGAATGAACAAAGATATTTATATTACTGGAATGTTTAATAATTACAGTCTTTCGCCAGAATATAAAATGGATTACAACAATGACAAAGGCGTTTTTGAAAAAGCGATTATGATCAAGCAAGGTTTTACCAATTTCCAATACACGGTTGCAGACAAAAAAGGAGCTATTGATTTTGAAAATGCTATTGACGGAAACTTTTATCAAACTGAAAACGAGTACACCATCTTGGTTTATTATAAAGAAGCAACCGACCGTTATCAGCGTGTAATTGGAAAAGGAAATGCAAACTCTATCAATATAGTCAATTAAAACAATGTTAAGGTTTTAGTTTAAACGATTTTTTTTTGTAGCTTTGCCACTATAACACTCACATATATACGGCGTTAGTATGGTTTCTCAAATTACACGAGGCATAAAAATATCTGTTTTGACTAGTTTTGAAGGTACATACTTCAAAAACTACAAGATTCATTTTGCTTTTAGCTACGTAGTTACCATCGAAAATCACAGTAAAGATTCTGTTCAGTTGACTTCTCGCCACTGGGAAATTTTTGATTCTTTAAATGATTTAGAAGTTGTAGATGGTGAAGGCGTAATTGGCAAAAAACCAGTTTTAAAACCTGGCGAAAACCATACTTACAGTTCTGGCTGTTTATTATCATCTCCTTACGGAGCTATGAAAGGTCATTTTAACATGATCAATTTTACTACAACAAAAACATTCAAAGTTATTGTTCCTACTTTTAGAATGTGCGCTCCTTTTGCATTAAATTAAGATATAGTTTACATCTATAGCTTTTATCGTTATCTTAATCATAAATTTGTCAATTTATTAATTTATCCTTTGTACTTTTGTGCAACGTTAGATTATTCGTAACAAAACAAATCGTCTGACTTTAAATTGTCTAATTCACAAATTTTAAATAACATGCTTAAAGGATTTTTTCATGTACCAAAAGCGGTAAACGAGCCTGTAAAAAGCTACGCACCAAACTCACCAGAAAAAGCTGCTGTTCAGGCTGCTTATACCACAATGTGGAATTCTCAAATTGACGTTCCTTTACATATTGGAAGCGAAGAAATTAGAACTGGAAACACAAGAAACATTACAGCTCCTCATGATCACCAGCACGTAGTTGGAAAATATCATTTAGCTGAAAAACAACATATTGAAAAAGCAATTGCTAATGCACTTGAATCAAGAAAAGCATGGGCAAACATGGCATGGGAACAGCGTGCTGCTATTTTCTTAAAGGCTGCTGAACTTATCGCAGGACCATACAGAGCTCGTATTAACGCGGCTACAATGATTGGTCAGTCTAAAAATATCCACCAGGCAGAAATCGATGCTTCTTGTGAGCTAATCGACTTTTTACGTTACAATGTTGAGTTTATGACTCAAATCTATAACGATCAGCCAAAATCAGATTCTACAGTTTGGAACCGTGTTGAATACAGACCTTTAGAAGGTTTTGTTTACGCAATTACTCCATTTAACTTTACTGCTATCGCTGCAAACCTTCCTGCAAGTGCTGCTATGATGGGTAACGTTGTAATCTGGAAACCAAGTGATAGCCAAGTGTTTTCAACAAAAATTATTTTGGATGTTTTCAAAGAAGCTGGAGTTCCAGACGGAGTTATCAATGTCGTTTTTGGAGATGCTTTAATGATTACAGATACTGTTTTAGCTAGCCGTGATTTTGCTGGTGTTCACTTTACTGGATCAACTCATGTATTTAAAGATATTTGGGCTAAAATTGGAGCAAACATTCACAATTATAAAACGTACCCAAGAATCGTTGGTGAAACTGGAGGTAAAGATTTTATCATTGCTCACCCAAGCGCAAACGTAAAACAAGTGGTTACAGGAATCACTCGTGGAGCATTTGAATTCCAAGGGCAAAAATGTTCTGCAGCTTCTAGAGCGTATATTCCTCAAAGTTTATGGCCAGCTGTAAAAGAGCAATTAATTGCTGATGTAAAATCTATGAAAATGGGTTCTCCAGAAGATTTTGGAAACTTTATTACAGCAGTTATTCACGAAGGTTCTTTTGACAAATTAGCAAGTTATATCGACCAAGCTAAAAAAGATGCTGATGCTGAAATCATCATTGGAGGAAATTACGATAAATCTGTAGGTTACTTTATTGAGCCAACCGTTATTGTAACTACAAACCCAAAATATACTACAATGGAAACTGAGTTGTTTGGACCAGTTATCACTATTTATGTTTATGAAGATGCAAAATGGGAAGAAGCTCTTGAACTAGTTGATACTACTTCTGAGTACGCTTTAACAGGAGCTGTATTTAGCCAAGACCGTTATGCTATTGAAGTTGCTACAACTAAATTGCAAAATTCAGCTGGTAACTTCTACATCAATGACAAACCAACTGGAGCGGTTGTAGGAATGCAACCATTTGGTGGAGCAAGAGCTTCTGGAACTAACGATAAAGCGGGCTCTGCATTGAACTTATTGCGTTGGGCTTCTCCAAGAACTATTAAAGAAACTTTTGTAACTCCAGAAGATTACAGATATCCTTTCTTAGGTTAATATTCTGATTTTAGATTTTAGAATTCAGATTTTAAATTATATAAAAAGCCGGAACTTCTATTGAAGATTTCGGCTTTTGCTTTTTTGTTTTTTAAAATAATGGTAAGACCTTTTTATTGAATGAAAAATTAATAAGTAATAGAATAACATTTAAAAACCTAAAACACTATAAATAAGATTCTTAAATAAGAAAAATTTTTAATTGCATAAAAATATATAATCTTGCAAGAATATTTCAAATATACTATTTGTAATACTTTTCTTATTCTTTTGAGAATCAATACTTTAAAAGCCGCAAATACCTTATTCTGATATTTTAAAAACTTCTTGTTGCTTTCAAAAAAAACTCATCCGTATAAATTTGTTTCAATATTAAACAACATTAAAAGATTTAATAAAAACTAACTACATACGTATGAGAAATTTAAATAATGTTCCTAAAATCATAATGGAATGCAAGAGTATCGGCCATGCTATTGATTATAAATGGACGAAAAAGAAAATCAATAACCTTTTGGATCCTATTGAAGGAAACGAAGATCTTGAATATTCCTTAATGCAGATCAATCATAAAGGCTCAATTGGTTTGACTGCAGCCTTATTAGAATGGATTTACTGGCGTTTTACAGGTTACAGCCAAGTTGTAAATGACACACAAAAACGCATTGAGGCTCTTTGGTGTTCTATAAATAATCGCGAACAGACTAATCCGCTATTATTTGATACCGATTTTGAAGTGCCTGCTGCTGGTTGCGTAAACGGCGCATTATGGATTGCACTAATGAACGTAAGAATGATAGATGTTAGATATCGAAAAGGTTCTTATTTTTTACAAAATGACCTTATCGGATTGGTATTGTTAGCGCGTCACATCACACCAAAAAAGAAAAAATTCGACAATTGGTTTGCGCAGACTGTTGTTAATTTAACCAATTCTCACCCTAACCCGTACAGAAATGACAACTTAGATGAAAGTGATGAGGCTGTTTACGATTCATCACACGAACCTTTAATTTGCAGAGAATTTTTCTTTGATGAGCATTTCGAATATTCAGTCGAAGCTGCAGAAGATGCAATTCATGGTTTCATTGACAATTTAAACCTTAAAGCGAATAGCTTTTTAGATTTCACAAAAAAGGCTTCCTAATTTAACGGTTGGTTTTTAGTTCAAAAAAATAACCCGATTAAAAATCTAATCGGGTTATTTGATTTAAGGCTTAAATTTTAAAGGAAGATGAACCACTTTTTTTGTTTCAAAAAATTCATCCTCAAAAAAATCAGCTAGATCGTATAGTGTGGCATTTGGAAAATCTTTTAATTCTTCCTCCAAATCACCGCCCTTTAAATATAGAATTCCATTTTTAAGTTTGTGCTTGTGCTGTTTCTTAATTTTATCTTTAATCCAAGAAACAAAATCTGGCATATTGGTTACGGCACGGCTTACAATAAAATCGAAATCGCCTTTTACCAATTCGGCACGCTTTTGCTCTGCTTTTACGTTCTTTAATTCTAATGCATCAACAACACCTTGGACTACTTTTATTTTTTTGGCAATAACATCAATCAAATAAAAACGGGTTTCAGGAAAAAGAATCGCTAACGGAATTCCAGGGAAACCACCGCCTGTTCCAACGTCTAAAACTGTTGCTCCAGGTTCGAATTTCATAACCTTAGCAATTCCTAATGAATGCAAAATGTGTTTTGTATATAATGAATCGATGTCTTTACGCGAAATAACATTGATTTTTTCATTCCAATCGTGGTATAAAAAGTCTAATTTTTGAAATTGTTCTATTTGAAGATCGGTCAAATTTGGAAAATATTTCAATATCTCATCCATTGCTCTAATTTTTTAACAAAAGTACTACTTTACGATTGAAATATTTAACTCAATTTTGCAAATTGAAAATTTATAATAATTACCTTTGAAAACTATTTAAATTAATTATGAATAACACTGCTCCAACTTTTGCAAGGCAAGACAATTTAAAGTTTTTTAGAACGCTTAACTCTCGCGTTAACAATTACTTTAAAGAAAATAATATAAAGAAAACCGGAAATTGGCAGTTGCATTTAAAAGCTGTTATTCTTTTTGCTGTTTTTTTAACTCCATACTTTTTAATCCTTACGCTTGAGATGCCGTTTTGGGTAATGCTCCTTTTATCAATCGTAATCGGAATTGGAATGGCGGGTGTAGGAATGAATGTGATGCACGACGGAAATCACGGATCCTATTCAACTAAAAACTGGATCAACAAATTCATGGGCGGAACAATTTACGTTCTAGCAGGAAATGTTTACAACTGGCAAGTACAGCATAATGTTTTGCACCATACTTATACCAATATTCCTGGTCACGACGAAGATCTTGATGCAGGAAGAATTATTCGTTTTACAGAACATGCTGAATGGCACCGTTTTCACCGTTTTCAGCATTACTACTCTGTTTTCTTATACGGTTTATTAACTTTCAACTGGGCTATTACTACCGATTTTAAACAGATGCGTAATTACCTGAAAAGAAAATTATCTTACGGAGAACCAAAAAGCCCGAAAATTCTTTGGACAACTTTAGTCATTACAAAAATCATTTACCTTTCGATTTGGATTGTTTTACCAATGGCAATTGGAATTACATGGTGGAAAGTACTTTTAGGATTTTTTGTAATGCATTATACTGCAGGATTAATCTTAAGTGTAGTATTTCAATTAGCACACGTTGTAGATCATACTACAAATCCAACTCCAAATGAATTAGGAGAAATGGACAATACATGGGCTATTCACCAATTGTACACAACGACCAATTTTGCACCAAAAAATGCAATCGTAAACTGGTACACAGGCGGATTAAACCATCAGATCGAGCATCACATTTTCCCAAATATCAGTCACATTCATTATGGTAAAATTGCAAAAATTGTAAAAGAAACTGCAAAAGAATGCAATTTGCCTTACTACGAATACAAAACAATGCGAAGTGCTGTTATTGCTCACTTTAAGCATTTACGTGATTTGGGTATGAAACCAGAATTATCAGTCTAAAAACTAAAAGAAAATCTATTAATAATTAACCTTCCTTAAAACAACACAGCAATTTAAGGACATTCAAAAATTTTATAATGAATCATATTCTTTCGGACAGAATCAACAACTTAGCGACTTCGCAAACATTAGCAATGGCGGCTTTAGCACGCGAATTGAAAGCACAAGGAAAAGACATTATCAGCTTAAGTTTAGGTGAGCCAGATTTCAATACACCAGACTTTATCAAAGAAGCGGCAAAAAAAGCAATCGACGATAACTACAGTACATATTCTCCTGTTGACGGATACCAAGATTTAAAAGAGGCTATCTGCAGAAAATTCAAAAGAGACAATGATTTAGAGTACAAACCATCTCAAATCGTAGTTTCTACAGGAGCAAAACAATCTTTATACAACATTGCGCAAGTAATGTTAAACGATGGTGACGAGGTTATTTTACCGGCACCATACTGGGTTTCTTATTTCGAAATCGTAAAACTTTCAGGCGGAGTTCCTGTTGAAGTTCCGACTTCTGTTGAAACAGATTTTAAAATTACTCCAGAGCAATTAGAAGCTGCAATCACGCCAAAAACAAAAATGATGTGGTTCTCTTCTCCATGCAATCCATCTGGATCTGTTTACAGCAGAGAAGAATTAACAGCTTTGGCTAAAGTGTTAGAAAAACACCCAAACATTTACGTAGTTGCAGACGAAATCTATGAGCACATTAATTTCTCTGGAACTTTCTGCAGTATTGGTTCTATCCCGGGAATGTTAGAAAAAACAATCACTGTAAACGGAGTGGCAAAAGCATTTGCTATGACAGGATACAGAATCGGTTATATCGGAGCTCCAGAATTCATCGCTAAAGCGTGTACAAAAATTCAAGGACAAGTAACTTCTGGTGCAAACTCAGTTGCACAAAGAGCTACAATTACAGCCGTAGATGCTGATCCAAGCGTTTTGAACGAAATGGTTCAAGCTTTCCACGGACGTAGAGATTTAGTTGTTGGATTATTGAAAGAAATTCCAGGCGTAAAAATCAACGTTCCAGAAGGGGCTTTCTACGTATTCCCGGACGTTTCTTCTTTCTTCGGAAAAACATTAAAAGGACACGAAATTAAAGATGCCAACGACGTTTCGATGTATCTTTTAGCAGAAGCAAACGTAGCAACTGTAACTGGAGACGCTTTCGGAAATCCAAACTGTATTCGTTTCTCTTACGCAACAAGCAACGATATTTTAAAAGAAGCATTACGCAGAATCAAAGAAGCTTTGACTGCATAACAATATTCTAAGTTTTATAAAAACGGCTTAAGGTTCAAAAGTTTCATCACTTTTATACTTTAAGCTGTTTTTTTATGGGCGTGTCCCAAGGGCCGGGCTATCCGCTATATCTTTTATGGCGAACCCCGCCATAAAAGGATATCGCTCCTATCCCTCACGCAAAACGGTAGATTAGAAGTATCATTTTCAAAAAACTATACGCATCTAAAATTTGGTGTAATTTGCTTTTTAAACTTTCAATCCAATAATTTGCATAATTCGTGAATTTGCTTCGCCAGTTCGCTATCGCTCGAGTCGTGGCTAAAAAAATCATCTTTCAAAATTCCCATTCTATAATATTATAAAACCTCAATTGTAATCCTGTAAAACAAAGCGCTTTATAATTGCAAACTTTGTAACATATTAATTTCAAAAAATTATATGCTATGATACATGCAGATGAAACCACAACAGAAACAATTAAAACATTAGAAGGATTAATTTCTATTCTTGAAGATGGAAAACTAGGATATACAAATGCGGCAGAACACGTAGAAAATCCTGCAATGAAAAGTGATTTTCTTGAATATGCCCGCGAAAGAGCCTTATTTATTGTAGAACTTCAAAATCAAATCAATAAACTAGGAAAATCGACAGACAACTCAGGCGGAGGACCGCTTGGCACATTACACAGAACTTGGATTGATATCAAATCAGCTTTCACAGGAGGCGATACAGAAGCCATTATAAACGCTTGTATTACTGGTGAAGAGGCCGCGATTGAAAAATACAAAATGGCACTCGAAGAAAACCATTTGGAACACGATCAGATTTACATCGTTTCAAAACAATTGAATAGTATTCAAAATACTTTATCACAAATTAAAATGAGAGCAAATTAATCGATCGATTCATGCTTTTTTTTTGAAAACCACTTTAACCTTCGGGTTGGGTGGTTTTTTTTTGTGTTTTTACAAGTATGTTTTTTATTTAGCTAAAATTATATTTACAATTATATTTTTTTTACTTTTAAAAAAAGCTTATCAAATGAATACTGTACTTCAAATTAGAGTTAATTGGGACGATAATGACAAAAAAGATGAATTTTTAAAAATACTAATTAGTGAGATTCCTCTCTTAAACAACTCTAATTTAGAAAGTTTAATACTTAGAAATGCGGATGATAAACAATTCAAGCATGTTAAAAACATAAAATTTAAAATAATAAATCATGATAATAGATTAGCATCATTGTACAGAAAAAAAATTGACAATCTAAACGGCGATATTTTTTTATTAATAAATTATGACTATCCAATTAAAATTGATATTTTTTCTTTAGAATTCACAATTGAATCTTTACTTAAAAGATTAGCATTAATACTAAATTTAACGTATAATTTTGCTATTGACTTTTTACAATCCGTAACTTTTTCCGAAGACGATAAATTTTATTGTTATTCTGATATAATTTTAAGCGATTTACAATTAGCATACGAACATTGCGAAAAAATTAAATGGCCAAAGTTAGAAAGAGTTGATTTAGATCAGACAATTAATAGCTTTGCTTTTAACAATTATTCTTTGGAGGCAATTAGTAAAAATGATTATCAAAGATCAATAAATGCATTTACGCATGTCTTTTCTGATTTATTTGAAAAGAGTTCTGATATTTTATTTTGGAATATGGTTGGAATAGAAGCTTTACTGGCAAAGGGAAATAAAGATATTCAAGCACAAATTAAAGAAAAATCAATTTTAATTTTAGGAGAACCTAGTGAGTTCAAGAAAAAGCTCGGAACTCTTTATTCATATAGATCAAAATTTGTACATGGCGAATTAAATTTCCCAGCTAAATTTAGCGAAGACTATGATTCGTTTGATGATGAATACTCTGACTATAAGGCTTTCTCTACTTCAATCCATTTAGCTTTGCTAAGAGAATTAATTAGAAATAAAAAAACAGAATTCAAATTTGAGTATGTCTATTTGGAATAATTAATTTAACTATCATCGTCCATATAAGTTAACAATTTCAAAAAAATCGTCTCATCTCTAGCAAACTCAAATAATTTATTAGACCTTTGCACACTTTTTTCCGTGAATACCACAAAAGGCTAAAGTTTTAGAAATGAAGAAGAAAATTGAAATATTAGCTCCAGCTAGAGATTTAATTGGCGGAATGGCTGCCATAAACAGCGGTGCCGATGCTGTATATATTGGTGCACCACAATTTGGAGCACGTTCAAATGCCAACAATTCTATTGAAGATGTTGCAGCATTGGTAAAATATGCACACTTATTTAATGCTCAGGTTTTTGTAGTAATGAATACCATTTTGTACGACAACGAATTAGATACGTGTCGTGCTATGATTTGGGAACTATACGGCATTGGTGTTGATGCCTTGATTATTCAGGACATGGCGATTATGGAAATGGACTTGCCTCCTATCGTTCTTCACGCCAGTACACAAGCCAACAATCGTGACGCTGATAAAATCAAATTCTTAAAAGATGCCGGAATCAAACGTGTGGTTTTAGCACGTGAATTGAATTTGCATCAAATTAAAACAATCTACGACCATGCCGATGTAGAATTAGAATTCTTCGTAACGGGAGCACTTTGTGTTTCTTTCAGCGGAAACTGTTATATGAGTGTGGCAAACGGAGAAAGAAGCGCCAACCGTGGTTCTTGTGCTCAAAACTGTCGTTTACCATACAACTTAATCGACGGAAACGGAGATACTTTAATCAAAAACAGTCACTTACTTTCTATAAAAGATTTAGACGTTTCAGATCAAATTCCGAATTTGATTGAAGCAGGAATTGTTTCTTTCAAAATCGAAGGCCGTCTTAAAGATGTGGCTTACGTTAAAAATAACGTATCTTATCTTCGTCAGAAATTAGACAGTTATTTAGAAGGAAGCGATAAATACGTTAAAGCTTCTTCTGGAAAATGCACTTATACTTTTGATTCTTCTTTAAGCAGAACTTTCAATCGTGGTTATACCGATTATTTCGTTAACGACAGAGACAAAAGTATTGGTTCTTGGGAAAGTCCAAAATCAAAAGGGCAATATATTGGTAAATTAATCCGAACTATCGGAGACGCTTACGAAATCGAAAACGGCGAATTGCTAAACAACGGCGATGGACTTTGTTTTATCAACGAAAACAACGAAGCTGACGGAATTTATGTAAACAAAGCCGAAAATGGAAAAGTATATCCAAACGTTTTAAAAGAAATCAAAGACGGAACTTTTATTTACCGTAATAATGATATTGCTTTCATCAAAATTGTTGAAAGAGAAGACAGCGCCATCCGTAAAATCGGAACAACTTTATTGTTTACCGAAAACGAAAAAGGTTTTGAATTAATCGCAACCGACGAAGACGGAAACATAAGCACGGTAACTTTAGAACACGCTAAAGAACAAACAAAAACCGGAGAATCTATTGCAGAAAACATCAAAACGCAATTGGCAAAAACAGGTTTTACACCTTACAGTGCCGATGAAATTGATGTTGTATTTTCGCAAAACTGGTTCCTTCCTATTTCGAAAATCAATGAAATGCGAAGAAATGTTTTCGATCAGTTATCAGAAATTCGTTTGGCAAATTACAAACGCGAAGAACACCAATTGGTAAAAACGTCGCATCCTTATCCAGAAACCAAATTGGATTTTATGTACAACGTTTCGAACAAAACAGCTCGTAAATTCTACGAACGCCACGGTGTTACCGAAATCGAAAAAGCATTCGAATTACAATGGGATCCAGGAAAATCTCGTGTAATGACGACAAAATATTGCATCAAATACGAATTAAAAAAATGCCCGATTCACCAAAAAGATATTGTAGGGGTTAAAGTAAAAGAACCATTGGTATTAAAGCAAGGCGAGTTAGAATACAAACTGAAATTCAACTGCAAACCCTGCGAAATGGAAATCTGGGAAAAAGATGCTGAATTTGAAATTGAAGAAGATCAATATCATTAATTATCACTTAACCGCTGTAGTTATTTAACCGCAAAGAGCGCAAGGAATTACGCAAAGGTTCGCAAAGTTTTTTTTAAGCTTTGCGAACCTTTTTTTATTCTGGTCTTTCCACAATCTTGTCATTTCGACGAAGGAGAAATCTCCGCAAGTAACTCCGCTCCGATAAACCAATCCTTGTCGAGCTACTCGTGGAGATTTCTCCTTCGTCGAAATTGTAAAGGTTAGATAATTCGGTAACAAAATTTAACTTTAATAAATTTTGTTACGATGAGACATAATAGCAGAGA
>NZ_JAVAMB010000034.1 GCF_030730925.1 Flavobacterium sp. DG2-3
TATTATGTCTCATCGTAACAAAATTTATTAAAGTTAAATTTTGTTACCGAATTATCTAACCTTTACAGGAATGACAAGATTGAGGGTAATCTTTGTCTGTTTTATATCAAAATCTTCTTGAGAGATTCTGCAATGCTTCGCCACAGAAGATTATAAAACGATCTGTCTTGAAGTCGCTCGACTTCAATTTCTGCAGATTTTGCTCCGTCTTTCGAATCATTTTTTACTAGTAAATTGGCAATTGCAGATTTAAGTTTGGCTTCTTTTTCTGGATTTTTCTTTTTGTACAATTTCACTTTAAGATCATCATAATCTAAAGAAGCATTTCCTTTTGAGCCATTGTCGTTTCCGTAAAAATTAAAACGGTATTTATTGAAAGTTCCCGTAAAAGTCGAGTTGATATAGGGTTTGGTGAATCTTGTCATCGCCGTGACGTCAAAATTTGAAATAGTGCCTTGAATATGAAATCCGTCGCTTTTGTCCAAAACATTAAAACTCCAATCGACATCAAGAGGAGAGTTTTTCATAAAAATACATTTCACTTTTATTTTGACATCGTCTGTTTTTTTTAAGCCAAAACCGCTTCGCAAATTAGTTGCTTGCAGATTGAATTTGTCGAAGGTTAAAACTCCTGGGCCTTTAGAAAAATCAAGCTCTTCTTCGTAAACCAGTTTCGATTTTAAAACTTGAAGTGTGTCAATTTGAAGCGGAAATTTTAGATTTCGCAGTAAATGATTGTACAGGTATTTTTTGCTTGGATCGTCTTTTATCATTTTTCCGCGATAAATATTAGCATCAAAATGATTAATTACGAGCGAATTTGCTTTAAGATAAAATTTGTCATTTTTAAAACCCCAATCCATTTTTTCAACCTGTGCCGAGTCAAATTTTAAACGGTAAATATCTTTTTCTTTGTCAAGATGTTTCAAAAAATCTCGTCGTTCGAATTGAGGAAGATTGGAGAAATTATTAATCTTTAAAAAATTCTTTTCGGTGCTTATTTTTCCAATATTGATGTGGTAAAAACCATTTGGTCTGTAAAATAAACTGTCGCAAACCAAAGCATATTTTTTATATTGAATCGGAATTTTTTCTTTTAAAGTAGCATCGGTAATTAAAATCCCTTCCAGTTTTAAAAGGATTTTTTTGACGCTAAAAATTGGTTTTTCAGTGTCGAGAGAAACAACATCAACTGTTCCGTCGTTGAGGTAAATATTCGAAACCGCAATAATTTTTCGAAAAGGATCAATAATCTCTTTCTGAATACTTTTGCTGTTATTGATTAATTTTTCGCCTTTTTTGTATAAAATGATTCGCGGTTTATTGATAATTATGCTTTCCGCCTGAATGACATCGCGAAAAGCCAAATCCCAAATATTGAAATGCTTTATGGTGATGGATTCAATTTTAGAAAAAAGTCCATTTTTGCTGTCTTTTGGTTCATTTTTCGGACTCACCAATAAAGTCTGCGCATTAATATTTCTGGAAAAAAGAGAGACTTCAATTTTTTCGTAATTAATATTATAAGCTGTTTTGTTTTTTTCGTGAATAATAATCGGAAGTTGTTTTTTGATCCAGTAATTCAGACCAATATTGGCAAGAATTACAATCACAAGGAGAGAAATTACTACAAGAGCTATTTTTTTATAGATTGACATTTATAGTATTAATTTTAAATACATAAATTTAGAGTTTTAATAAGAGTGGCTCCTTATAAAATTTTATATAAAAGTTATATTATTACGAATTTCATCTTTTTACTTTTTTAGAATATGAGAATAATTAAAAAAATTCTGCTAGCATTGTTGGTGCTTATTGTAATTCTTGCGATTGGTTTATGCGCTTATATTTTTCATTTAAAACCAAAATATGAAGGATCGTTAGAATTGAAAAATCTCGAAAAAGAAACTACGGTTTATTTTGATGATTTTGGAGTGCCACACATCTATGCCGATTCTGAAAAAGATGCCATGACGGCGCTTGGTTATGTGCATGCGCAAGAAAGATTATGGCAGATGGAATTGTTGCGCCGAATTGCTCCAGGTCGTTTGTCTGAACTTTTTGGAGGCGTTGCGCTTAAAAATGATAAATTCTTTGCTGGAATCGGAATTGAGGAAGCTTCCGCGAAAGCGATTGCCAAACTAGACAAAAACAGTGAAAGCTATAAACTGACTCAGGCTTATCTAGACGGAATTAATCAGTATTTGGAGGAAGGCGTTACGCCAATAGAATTTACTTTGGTTGGTGTCAAAAAACAAAAGTTTACAATAGAAGATATATATAATATTTTCGGATACATGTCTTTCAGTTTTGCAATGGCGCAGAAAACAGATCCTTTATTGACAGAAATTAAAAATAAATACGGCGTTGAATATTTGAAAGATTTAGGAATTGAAGGAGAATTTAACAACACCAGAATTAAAATTTCTAAAGAAAAAACAGAAGAATATACCGAGATTTCAAAATCGATAACGGCAATGTTGGATCAATCTCCGATTCCGCCATTTGTTGGCAGTAACAGCTGGGTTGTTGGACCGCATAAATCGAAAACAGGAAAAGTGATTTTTGCCAATGATCCGCATATTGGGTTCTCGCAGCCTGCAACTTGGTACGAAGCACATTTAGTAACGCCAAAACAGGAATTATACGGCTGTTATTTGGCTGGAACTCCCTTTCCGCTTTTGGCACATAATAGAGATTATGCGTATGGTCTGACGATGTTTGAAAATGATGATATCGATTTTTACCAAGAAAAAAATAAAGCAGATGATGCTACTCAATATCAAACTCCAACGGGTTTCAGCAAATACGAAATCAGAAAGAAAACAATTAAAGTAAAAGATTCTTCAGATGTTGTCTTGACGGTTAAAATTACGCGCCACGGTCCCGTTATGAACGATTTTTTGGAGCGTTTAGAAAAGAAAAACCCAATTGCAATGTCGTGGACGTATACAAGAGAACCAATCCAAATTCTAGATGCGGCTTACGGTCTTTCACACGCAAAAAACACGACCGATTTTAAAAAGTCTGTCAGCTTGATTGCAGCGCCAGGATTGAACGTAATGTATGGCGATGCTAAAGGAAATGTTGCTTGGTGGGCGAGCGGAAAATTATATCGACATAATGAAGGTGTTAATACGCATCTGATTTTAGACGGTGCTAGCGGCAAAGATGATATCACTAAATTTTTAGATTTTGAAGAAAATCCATCTTCTGAAAATCCAAAATGGGGTTATGTTTATTCTGCGAATAATCAGCCGGAGGCAATAGATAATGGTTATTTATATCCGGGGTATTATTTGCCAGAAGATCGTGCGAAAAGAATTTCAGGAATTCTGGATGCTAAATCTGATTGGGACAAAGAAACCATCAGCAAAATGATTTACGATAATACTTCTGACGTTGCTGTTGAAACTTCTAAAAACTTAATTGCAAGTTTGGATCATAAATCGCTTTCTAATGCTGAAAAAGAAGTGATAAAAGTTTTAAAATCTTGGAAGGGAACTACCAATCTAGAAGATGTTGCACCGACGATTTACAACAAATGGATTTATCTGTATCTGAAAAACACGTTTGAAGATGAAATGGGTAAAGATAATTTCGATTTGTTTTTAGGGATTTCTCTTGGAAAACAAGTTATTGCGAATCAGATAAAAAATGAAAATTCGGTTTGGTGGGATAATATCAAAACCAAAAGCGTAAAAGAAACCAGAACAGCTGTTGTTTCAAAATCATTTCATGATGCTGTTATTGCTTTGCAGAACCAGTTAGGAGAAAATATTTCAGAATGGAATTGGGGAAAAGTGCATACCGTAGAACACGAGCATCCGCTTGGTAAAGTAAAAGCACTTCGCGGATTATTCAATGTTGGGCCTTTCAATTCGCCAGGTTCCAATGAAGTAATCAATAATTTATTCTTCGGATATAATGACGAAGGAAGATATTACACTAAAGGCGGACCTTCGACCAGAAGAATTGTCGATTTTGCTGATGTAGAAAACAGCTGGAGTATTTTGCCAACTGGACAATCTGGAAATCCGTTTAGTAAACATTACGACGATCAAGCTGAAATGTATAACGAAGGAAAGTTTAGAAAAATGAAATTGAATAAAGATGAGATTGTAAAAACATCTACAAAATTAGTTTTCAAACCAAAGAAGTAAGTTTTTGTTTCAGGTTTAAAGTTTCAAGTTGTAATCTTTGTCAAAGTTCCAAACTTTGACAAAGATCTATACACAAGAAAAAACTCAGCACCTCAGTAGCTTAGCATCTTAGAACCTCTATCGCAAAAGATATTTCCCTTTCACAATATCATCAGCAAAAATGTTCAAATTATTAATAAGCACTTTATTATTGGTCATTACATTTTTAGTTTGGTAAGCCGTGTCTTTTTCGTAAGCTTTCAATAAAGTTTCCAGTTCCACTTCGTCAAAAACCACAAAACTGTTGTAAATCGCATCTCTAAAATTTTTGTAATTGATGCTTTGGGTAATTTCCATTGCTTTTTGTTCGTTCCAGCCTTCTTTTGCAGAAGTTTCATTTATTTTAGATAAACAAAAATCAATCACATAGTTTTTGTAATGTGCAGCTTCGACAATTTTATCGATTATAATTTTGTTTTGCTGCGTTGGCATTGCGGCCGAAGTGTAATTGGTTTGTGAGATACTTTTAGAAGAAATAAAAAGAGAGAAACAAGCAATTAGAAAAGAATGCTTTTTGAAATTATTCATAGGTAAAATTATTTTGGGAAGGGCTAAAATAATATTTTTTAAAAATAAATTATCGAATTTAAGTGTTACAAGTTGTAACAAAAAACTCCAATAAAATAGACTTTAAATCTACTTTATTGGAGTCCAATTTTTTAAATATTCTGCTTTTATTTTTTAGAAAGCTCGTCTAAAACTTTTTTACCGTTTTCATTTGTAGGATCCAGTTCAACAGATTTTTTATAATTAGCCAATGCCAGTTTTTTATCTCCATCTGCCAAATAAGCTTCACCCAAACTATCATAAACATTTCCAGATTTAGGGAAAGTTTCTACATTGATTTTAAAAATTTCAATAGCTTCTTTCTTTTTTCCATCTTGCAATAATTGATAGCCCACACGATTCATGTCGTTTTCTTTAATGTTGTAAGTTGGATCGTTTTTTAGTTTGTTATAAGATTCTATTCCAGCTTTAAAACCTTTGGTAGAAAAGGTTTCGAATAGTTCGTACGCCAGTGATCTTTTTGGTTGATCAAAAGGTTTATTATTAAGTATATTGCTAATTGCATCTGTCATTTCGCCTAAAACAGTACCTCCTGTATTATTTAATAGAACGATAAGATTTTTGTGTTTAAAATTTCTCGAAATAATAGTGTTAAAACCATTAATTCCCCCACCGTGCCCAACAGTTTTTCCATTTTCATCATCTTCTATAAACCAACCGTAACCATAAGATCCATCACCAGCTTTGATGTAAGGTTGAAATAATGATTCCATCGATTTTGCCGAAAGAAGCTTGTTTGTGTACAAAGCCTGATCCCAAAGGTATAAATCTTCTACAGTTGAGTATAAAGATCCCGCAGCATACGGAATACTCATATCAACATAAGGTGCATTGCTAATCAATTTTCCTTTTCTTTCATAACCAGCAGCTCTGTTTTTTAAAATTACATCGCTGTGATCATAACCAGAATTCACCATTTTTAGAGGTGTGAAAATAATTTCCTGTAAATATTGTTCGTAGGTTTTGCCCGTAATTTTTTCTATAATATAGCCAAGCAAAAAGTATCCTGAATTGCTATAGCTGAATTTTTCTCCAGGCGTAAATTCCAAAGGCAGACTTGAAAATGTTTTGACAAACGCTTCGGGAGTGTACGGATTTCGGGCTTTATCTTTGAAGAATCCCGGCGCATCAGTATAATTTGGAATTCCTGAACTATGCGTCAATAATTGGTGAATCGTAATTTTACTGCCATTTTCTTTTGGATAATCTGGAAGATAGGTCGCAATAGGAACATCAAGTTTAAGTTTTCCTTCTTCTGCCAGTTTTACAATTAACAGAGCCGTAAACTGTTTGCTGATAGAACCCAATCTGAATTTGGTGTCAGGCTGGTTCGGAATATTCCATTCCATATTTGCAGAGCCAAAACCTTTTTTGAAGATTACTTTTCCATTTTCGGCTACCAAAGCAGAACCGTTAAATTGTCCGTATTCGCTGTATTTGTTTAAAAGCTGTTCAATTTTTTGCGCTTTATCTTGAGCAAAAACGCTGAATGCCGAAAGCTGAAAAGCTACAAAAAACGCTATAAGTTTGATTGATTTTTTCATAGTAAACGGGTTATAGTTTAAGATTAATGAATGATTTGTTTTTGATTGATGATTGAAACTTGCTAGCAGAAAGATATTCCGTTTTTTAAATCTTGATCACGATTTTTCAATGAAATAAATTTATGCCCTAAAATCTTAGACGACTGTTTTGCAATTTAGTTTCAAGATTTTTTCATTTTTTAAATAATATAAAAAAGCAGAGCACAGACCGCTTTAAAATTGGCCTATGCTCATAACTAACAAATATTTTCAAAAGTTTAAGCAGTTAGAATTTTGCTTATAAGTAATAACAGAAGGATAAATAATTTTAGCATGTTATTCAGATTAAGGTTAATATCTGATTGAAATGGAAATTATTTGGTTTCGATATCAACTACTTTTCTGCCGTTTTGTCCAAGATAATGAACAACAATGGTTTCATAAATTTTATAACCATCATCTACATTTGTAAAAATGATTAAACCTTGTTTGGTTTTTGGAAGTAAAATAAAAATAGTCTGAACACCTTGGTCTGCGCCACCGTGCGAAAGAGCATAGTTTTCATTTCCTAGATCATAAATTTCAAAGCCTAAACCAAAATATTTGTTCTTTTTGGTCTGAACCTGATGTGAGATCATATCGTCAAAAACTTTTTTACTTAAACCTTCACTATTCATTACGCTGGACAAAAAATTACCGTAATCTCCAATCGTAGTCAATAAGTCGTCTGCGGCGTTTACAGTTTTGTTTTTTGTAGGTTCATAAGCATTTCCGTTTTTATCATAATTTATGGCATATCTCGAAAGATCGATTTTGTCATTCCAGATTAATTGCGAATCGGTCATTTTTAGTGGTTCAAAAACCAATTCTGAGGCTAATTGATCTAAAGTTTTATGGAATTTTTTCTCCAAAGCTTTTCTCAAATATTCAAAACCTTCCCCAGAATACTGATATTGAGTTCCTGGCTTGAACTTAAAATCCAGTTTTTTAGATTCGTTAAAAGACCTCCAATTCGGAAAACCCGTTTGGTGACTCAAAATAATTCTAGTGGTCAATAATTTATGATCTGGGTTGTTTTTAATATCCGGATCGATCCAATATTTATCAAGTGATTCGTCTAAATTCCATTTTCCTTGAGAAACTAATTTCAAAGCAACTATTGCCGTTACTGGTTTTGTCAAAGAAGCAACATTCCAAATAGTATTATAAGGAGCTGGAAAATCTCTTTTAAGATTGCCGAAAGTTTTGATCTGTTTTAGTTTTCCATCTGAAATAATCCCAATTCCCAAAGTAGGAATGTTATTCTCTTTGAGCCATTTTTCAGTTTCCTGATCATTGTCAAAAAGAGCAGAAATCCCTGCAGTAGAACTAGTCATTTGATGATTGTAACTTAGCGACCTTGTCAATTTCCAATCTTTGTTTTTTAGGAGCCAAAGATGGGTGAATTTGGCAAAACTTCCTGCTTGTTCTGCATTTCCTGCTGAACTTTCGTAAAAACGATGCGTTCCCATTTGTATTGCGCCGTATAAAATGCCACTTTTATACAAAGGATAAATTTCAGTGCTCCCGTCGATTAATTCTCTGCGATAATTATATTTTCTGGATGGAGAACAAATGCCGCTTTTGAAAGTTTTTAGAAATCGAGCTTTATCAGAAATACTGTCTTTGTCATGGTAGAACTCAAAATCTTCGGTGTATAAATTTTCGAATTGTTTAACGTCGCAGGTATTAAATCCAATATCGAAAAGAAGACTGTCTTTGGACATAATGGTTTTATACAGTTTTGAATTTTCTTCTTCTTGAGAAAAAACAGTTTGTATCTGAAAAAGTAAAAATCCAACTAAAATGATTTTTAATTGAAAGGGAATTTGATTGATGATTTTCATTTTGATGATTGATTGATGATGATTCATTTTGCAATAGTAGTTCAATCAAAAGTATCAAAATTGTACAAAAGCGAAATTTTATCTTTTTTGTGAAAGAAAATACGAATCTGGATCGAACATTTTTGGAGTTGTTTTCGTCACATCTTTAAATTTTCTGATAAAATGCGATTGATCAAAGTATTTGTTGTAAAGTGCAATTTCCGTAAGGCTCATTTTTTCTAAATCGGTATTAAGCATTTGATCGACCGATTTTCTGAACTTTAAAATCTGAATGTATTTTTTGATGGTAAGTCCGGTTGCTGCTTTAAATTTTATTTGAAGAAGTCGTTGCGAAGAATTCAATAATTTCCCAATTTCAGAAACCGAAATTTCATCTTCTCGGAGTCTGATGATTTTGCAAATTTTTTCAATCGCATTTTGATTGGAATTGGAATCGGCTAAAGCTTCAAAATAAGCATTAATGGTATTCAAAAATGTTTCGATTTCTGATTGAATTTCAATTTGAAACGGCAATTCTGCAACATTAATTTTAATAATCGAGTCGATAAAATTGCTTAAATCGTATTGCGGAAACATAGAAAGCGTCCAAGCATGAAGTTGGATTATGGTCACTTTCGTTTTCGGCTGAATATTGACCAAAACTTTATTCGTCATTTGAGAACAAAAATAGATTCCGCTGTTCATCTCGTATTTGCTTTTACTCGTATGAACTTCAATAAAATTACCGTCTATAATAGCAAGATTAAAACAGCCGTTTGGCAGAACCAATTTGTTTTCAATCACGCTTTCGCCGATGCTGTTATCCAAGCACCAGATCTTATTGACAAATCTTTCGGATTTTGCACTAACGTAATGTTCTGAATATAATTGCATTTGTGAGTTTAAGATTGATTTGCCAATTCGATTTCAAATTTAGCTTAAAAAAATTATGCGGTAAAAGCGAAGACGAATGAAAAATAGGTTTCATTTTATAATTTGAAACATCTTTGAAGCTAGAAAATAGCTATTCTATGTTTGCTAGAATTAAATTTGATTGAAATTTTATGTCTCATTCAAATTTAAACTAATGTTATGAAAAAAATAATGGTTTCCATAGCATTGCTGTTCTTCGTAACAGCTTGCAAAAAAGAAAACACAGTAGAAAGCAATTCGGGACAAAATACTGAATCTTCTCAGAAAACAGAATTTCATGCAGAAAATATTAAAGAAAAGATACAGTACAATCGTGCTGTACAAGCTGCAATTTGGGGAATGCCAGCCGTGAACTTTGAACTCATGTACAAAGAGATGGAAAAGATTAATGGTTCGTACAACCAAGTTCTGTTATGGCCAGAATTATTAAACTGGAAAAATCAGACACTAACGCCAAATCCAGATGTAATTTATCTGATGCCTTTTTTTAATACTGAAAAAGGGCCAGTGGTTTTAGAAATTCCTCCTGCAGACAACGGAACTTTTAATGGAAGCGTAATGAACTGCTGGCAGGCGGCAATTGAAGACGTGGGGCCAGGTGGAATGGATAAAGGAAAAGGTGGTAAATATATTATTCTGCCGCCAGGTTATGATAAAAGTAAAATTCCATCAGGATACTTTGTTATGCAATCTGATACCTATCGCGGATACGCGCTTTTACGTTCGGTGCTTAAAAGCGGAAGCCTTGCAGATGTAAAAGCAGCCGTAGATTATGGAAAAAGAATTAAACTCTACCCTTATGCTCAAGCGTCAAGTTCGCCACAAACCGTATTCATAGACGCAAGTAAAGCAGAATTCAATTCGGCTATTCCGTATAACGATAATTTTTATCAAGCGCTTAACGATATTGTTCAAGAAGAACCATTTTTAGAAAGAGACAGAGCAATGATCGATGCCTTAAAAACAATCGGAATCGAGCGCGGAAAAACATTTGCTCCAGATGCAAGAATTAAAGAGATATTTAATTCTGCTTCAAAAGATGCGAGAGAATATTTATTGTCGATTTACGAAAATACAAAACCATTTTATGCTGGAACAAATTGGTTTTTCCCTGCAAGTGACGAGTATAAATTGAGTGTAATGAAATCGTATGTAACTCCAGGAATTTATCCTGTTGATAATAGAGGAGTTTGTTATATGATGGCTTTTTTCAGTGCCAAACATATTGGAGAATCGCAATACTATCTTTTGGCTTTAAAAGACAAAGAAGGCAATTTCTTAAAAGGAAATTCTAACTATAAAGTAATTGTTCCAGCCAATGTTCCAGTAAAACAATATTGGTCAATTACCGTATACAATAGAGAAACTCATACTTTTATTAGAGATACGAAATGGGCGGGTCGTTCTTCTCAAACACCTGGACTCAAAAAGAATACAGATGGAACTGTAACCTTGTATTTCGGCCCTAAACCTCCAGCTGAAGGAGAAAGCAATTGGATTCCAACAGATCCAAAAGGAGATTTTGAATTACTCGCAAGATTTTATGGTCCTACAAAAGCTTTATACGATCAGTCTTGGAAATTGAATGATGTAGAAAAAGTAAATTAATACAGAAAATAGCCCAGTTTCAAAACTGGGCTATTTTTATTTCTTAAATAAACTCCGAAAAATACTCTTTTTTCGTTTTTTCCCATTCTTCAGAAATGATACTGAAGTAAACATCATCTTTACTTTTCCCTTCAGAATCTACGTAGTTATTTCTAAAGATTCCCTCTTTTACAGCGCCCAGTTTGGCAATAGCTTTTTGCGAACGTATATTTTCAAGATCGGCACTAAATTGTATTCTTCTGAATTGAATTTGTTCAAAACCAAAATTCAGCAATTCAAATTTGCAGGCTTTGTTTAAACCCGTTCCCTGAAACGCTTTTCCATACCAAGTCCATCCAATTTCGCATTTCTGGCTTGCGTGGTTTAAATAACCGTAACGAGTGCTTCCAGCCACTTTGTTTGTAGCTTTATCAATTATTAAAAACGGATAACAAATTCCATCTGCTTTTTGTTTTAATGTACTTTTTATATAGTTTTCAAGATTTTGATCGTTTCGAACGTACATTCCCATATATTTCCAAACGTCATCATCAAAAATGATTTCTTTAAGTTCCTTGTTTCTTTCACTTTCGAAAGGAATTAAAAGCACTTTCTCATTTTCTAAAATAATGTCCGATTGTAGAATTTCGCTGTTCATAATTTTTGTATTTAATACTGTAATCTGAAGCGAAATTAATTGTTTGATTTTTCTAAATAAATTAATAAAAATAACAATTTGTTATATTTTTAAAATGACTAGGATAATAAATGGTCTTTATCATCTCTATTTGCAAAGAATTTGTTTATTTATCTGAAGGCTTATCTATTTATTAGTTATTTTTACGACCCAATATTAGAATTTTCCTCGATGCAAACTTCATTAAAAATTGCTGTTGTTGGTTCTGGACTTGTAGGGTCGCTTCTAGCAATTTATCTTAAAAAAGCAGGCCATACAGTTCATGTATACGACCGCAGTCCCGATATTAGAAAAATAAATTTTTCTGGACGTTCTATTAATTTAGCAATGTCCAACCGCGGCTGGAAAGCTTTGGATGCAGTTGGTGTAGGAGATTCGGTTCGAGAAATCGCAATTCCGATGGATAAACGCGCCATTCATTTGGTCGATAAATTGAATTTTCAGAATTACGGACAAGAAAGCGAATCGATATATTCTATTTCAAGAGGAAAACTAAACAGAAGAATGATCGATCTTGCTGAAGAAGCAGGAGCTGAATTTCATTTTGAACAGAAGGTTTGGGATGTTACTTTGAGCGATGCCACACTTCATATTGGAGAAAGCGAAAGAGGCGAGTGGGAAGAAAGAAAGTTTGATATGGTTTTTGGTGCCGATGGAGCTTTTTCTAGAATCCGCCACAGAATGCAGCGTCAGAGCATGTTCAATTATTCTCAGGAATTCCTGAATATGGGATATAAAGAATTGAACATACCAGCAAACCCAGACGGAACACATAAATTAGATAAAAACTCATTTCATATTTGGCCGAGAGGTGAGTACATGTTAATTGCGCTTCCTAATCTTGACGGAAGTTTTACCTGTACTTTATTTATGCCTTTTGAAGGCGAAAATTCATTTGAGTCATTAACCGACCGTAAAATGGTTGAAGATTTTTTCGAGAAAAACTTCCCAGATTCTATTGAAGTAATTCCAGAATTGGCCAATGATTTCTTTAAAAATCCAACAAGTACTCTGGTGACCATGAAATGTTTTCCGTGGACTTACGAAGATAAAATTGCTTTGATCGGAGACGCTTGTCACGCCATAGTTCCTTTTTACGGACAAGGTATGAATGCTGGTTTTGAAGATATTACCGTTTTGAGCGAAATGATTGAAAAGTACCAAGACGATTGGAAAAAGATATTTGCAGAATATCAAATTTCTAGAAAACCAAATGCAGATGCAATTGCAGAGCTTTCTTATCGAAATTTCTTAGAAATGAGTACCAAAACAGCAGACGAAAAATTCTTGCTGCAAAAGAAAATAGAAAAAGTCTTTTCAGACAAACATCCAGACAAATGGATTCCGCTTTACAGCCGAGTTACTTTCAGCGATCGTCCGTATGCAGAAGCTTTAGCAATTGGTGATTATCAAAACGGAATTATGGAAGAAATTCTTCGAATGGAAAACATTGAAAACATCTGGGACGGCCCAGAAGTCGAAAACAAAATCCTCGCATTGTTGGAGAAAGCGTAATTTTTTTTTGAACCATATAAGCGATATAAGTTTTTTTTTAAACTTCCCGATAACAACCCGACAGGTTTTTAAAACCTGTTGGGTTTATTATTTATATTTCTGGAAAAACTTTTATATTGTTTAAATTCGAGACAAGCCATTAAATAAGCTTATATAACATATATGGTTTAAATAAAATTTTACTTTTTAAATATTTTAGTTAAAACGCCAAAAACGCCTCTTATAAAGGTAGCGCTGGTAACTACTTTTAATACAGATTTGGTAACTACTTCTGTAGTGCTTGGTCCTGATTTAGATGTTTTTGCAGGAGCTTGTTCTTCTTGTTGAGCAGCAGCTTGTGAAGCTTCTTCAATCTTTTTAGTTAGGATTTCATAAGCGCTTTCGCGGTCAATTTCTTCCGCGTATTTTTTAACTAGTTTCGACTTATTGTTTATTTCGTCAATTTCGTCGGCAGATAAAATATCCATTCTGCTCATTGGTGCACGCATCATCGTAGCAACAAGAGGAGTTGGAATCCCTTTTTCGTTAAGAGCCGTAACCAAAGCTTCACCAATTCCCAAACTCGTCAACAATTCATCAGTCTTATAATAAGGGGAAGTAGGGTAGTTGTCGGCTGTTTTTTTAATCGCCTGGCGATCATTTGCAGTAAAAGCCCTCAGAGCATGCTGAATTTTTAATCCCAATTGAGCCAAAACCCCGCTCGGTACATCCATCGGATTTTGCGTAACAAAATAAAGTCCGACACCTTTAGAACGGATAAGTTTTACTATCGTTTCAATTTGCTCCAGAAGCGCTTTGCTGGCTTCATTAAAAATTAAATGCGCCTCGTCAATAAAGATTACCAATTCAGGCTGGCCTGCATCTCCTTTTTCGGGCATTTTTTGGTAAATCTCAGCCAAAAGACTTAGCATAAAAGTCGAGAACAATTTTGGTTTATCCTGAATATCCGTCAAGCGGATGATATTAACATAACCTTTTCCGTTTTCATCAATTCGCATTAAATCATCGGTTTCAAAAGAAAGTTCGCCAAAAAACAAATCACCGCCCTGCTGTTCCAATTCAATAATTTTTCTAAGAATTGTTCCTGTAGTAGCGGTCGAAATTTTTCCGTAACTAGCTGCAATTTCATCTTTGCCTTCCTCAGTAATATAATTGATTACTTTTTTAATGTCTTTCAAATCCAATAAAGGCATTTGCTTATCATCGCAATATTTGAAGATCACTGCTACAACTCCAGCCTGTGTGTCATTCAAATCTAAAATTCTTGAAAACAAAACAGGTCCAAACTCAGAAACCGTAGCACGCAGACGCACACCATTCTGTTTAGACAGAGACATCAATTCAACAGGAAATGCGGCTACATTATAAGGTACGTTTATTTTAGCATGGCGCTCTGTTATAAAACCCTCTTCTATACCTTCTTTGGCGATACCACTAAAATCACCTTTAATATCCATCATTAATACAGGAATCCCAGCATTAGAAAGCTGTTCCGAAAATACCTGGATTGTTTTAGTTTTACCTGTTCCGGTCGCACCAGCAATCAATCCGTGACGGTTTAAAGTTTTTAGCGGAATTTTGACATGCGCCTCCGCAACAGGCTCACCGTCAAGCATTGCGCCTCCAAGGATGATGCTGTCTCCCTTGGAAGAATACCCTGTATTTATATCTGCAATAAAATTCTCTTTTTTATTCATGTTTTTATTTGTAATTTAGATTGTTATATAAGTATTGCTTTGTTTTTGGGCGCTTTTTATGTGGTTTTTTTTAGTAAGAAAAAGCTTTTTTTGATTGAAAATTTAATAAAAAAAAAATTCGCAGCTTTTTAAGAAGATATCAATGGAATCTTTGAATATTTACTAAAACGTTGTAATTTTTCTAATTATCGTCCTTTTTTTTGTTTTATCTAAAAAATGGCATCAACAAATTAATGAGATATTTTTTAATTTGAAGTTAAATTTCGGTCAATTAAATTAAAAAAAGTTTTTTTATTTAAACTAAACATATAAATTTGCTCCTCTACAAGTTAAATATAACTAAAAAATAAAAATTATTTAAAACTATTAAAATTAAAAAAAATGGCAAACGTTAAAGTTAAAAAAGAAAGCACTTCAAATGGGGGAGGAATGATTACTGGAATCATTATTGTTGCGTGTATCTTAGTAGGGGTGTTTATTTGGAAAGTAATCATGGGGGACTCTGCGAACTTCGAAGGAGGTAATCCAGAAACTGGACATCCAATCAATACATTAGGACAAGTTTATAAAGGAGGTTTCATTGTACCTGTATTATTAGGTATGTTTTTAATGGTTGTTGTTTTTTCTATCGAAAGATTTATTGTTATCGGTAAAGCTGCAGGAAAAACTAACCTTGACAAATTCATGAAAAGCGTTCAAGGTAGTATTAAAGAAGGAAACATCGAAGCTGCTATCGCTTCATGTGACAAACAACAAGGTTCAGTTGCAAACGCAATTAAATCTGCTTTGGTAAAATACCAAGATGTTAAAAAAGAAGGATTCAACAGCGAAGAAGCTTCAGAAGTTATCCACAAAGAAATTGAAGAGGCAACTTCATTAGAAATGCCAATGTTAGAGAAAAACATGACTATTATCTCTACTTTAGTATCTTTAGGTACATTAGGAGGATTATTAGGAACTGTATCTGGTATGATTAAAGCGTTTGGTGCGTTAGCTTCTGCTGGTACTCCTGACCAAGCTGCTCTTGCAACAGGTATCTCTGAGGCACTTATCAACACTGCTACAGGTATCTCTACTTCTATCTTAGCAATTGTTTCTTACAACTTCTTTACTGCTAAAATTGACGATTTAACTTACTCTATCGATGAGGCTGGTACTACAATCGTGAATACTTACAGAAAATTCAGAGGAAGTTTAAGACAATAATTAATTTTTGATATTTAAATTATCAAAAAAATAAAATAAAAAGATAATGGCTAAAATAAAAATGAAAAAGAAGTCGACATCGACAGATATGACTGCGATGTGTGATGTAGCGTTCCTTTTGCTAACGTTCTTTATTTTGACCGCTACTGCTAAAGTGCCTGAGGCATTGCCTGTAGATATGCCTGCTTCTGTTGCTATAACTAAATTGCCAGATACTGATTTGGCTATTATTACAGTAGGAAAAGGGAAAGTATTTTTTGACATCAAAGGAAGAGAAGTTCGTAAAAAAACTCTTGAAGGAATGGGTGCAAAATATGGTATTGAATTTTCAGAAGAAGATAAAACCAAATTTGCATTGATGGACGACTTTGGTGTGCCAATTACAGGTTTAAAGCAAATCATTGATATGAAAGCGGCTGACAGAACCAAAGCTAACCAACCTGGAATTCCTTTGGATTCGTTAGATAATCAATTAAAAGACTGGCTTCTAATTTCTAGAAGAGCTACAATTGACCTTGATGATAAAGAATTGCAAATTGCAATTAAAGGTGATGCTAAAGAGCAATATCCAAAAATCAAAAAGATTATGGATATTTTGCAAGATCAGAAAATCAACTCCTTTAACTTAGTTACAGGTACGAGAGGGAAAGACTTTTAATTAAAAAAAATACACTAAAATGGCTGAATTAAATACCGGCGACGGCGGTGGTGGTAAAGGTGGTAAAGTAAGAAGTAAAAAGCAGAATTCGAAAGTCGATTTAACGGCGATGGTGGATTTGGCATTCTTATTGATCACATTCTTTATGTTAACTACTTCGTTGTCAAAACCTCAATCGATGGATTTGTCATTGCCAAATAAAGACGATGATCCAAATAAAAAAACTGAGGATACCAAAGTAGACGAGAATCGTACCATGACAGTAATGTTAGGTGAGAACAATAAAATGGTTTACTATATGGGGTTATTGGCAACACCAAAAGTGGGGCCAAAAGACATTGCATATGGTAAAGATGGTATCCGTAGAGAATTGTTAAAACAAAAGAAAAATGTTTTAGCGTATTCTGCAGCTTTAGGAAAACCTAAAAACGGAATCATTGTGATCATTAAACCAACGAAAAAATCAAATTACCGTAATTTGGTTGATATCTTGGACGAAATGGCTATCACTGGAGTTGAAACGTATGCGATTGTTCCTGAGTTTACACCAGAAGAAACAAAAGTGATAGATAAAAAATAAGAGTAATCTTAAATTTTATCGACTTAAAAATCAAGAAGTATGAAATTAGATATTATAAAAAATCAGTGGCTTGATATCGTATTCGAAGGGCGTAATAAGATATATGGAGCATACGAGCTGAGAAAATCAAACAGAAAAACAACTGTGAAAGCACTTGTTATTGGTTCTCTTATCTTTAGTGCTGCAATTGCTGCTCCTCTTATAGCGAATCTGTTACCAGAGTCTACAGACGAGGAAGAGGTTAAAGAGGTTAAGATGGCTACGGTAAAATTACCTCCGAAAAAAGAGGAAATTAAACCAAATCAACCGCCACCACCACCACCACCACCAAAAGTGGATCAGGTTAAATTCGTTAAACCTGTGGTTGCAAAAGCGGAAGAAGTAACTGAAGATCCGCCAAAAATTGTTGAATTAAAAGACAAAAAAGTTGGTGCTGAGACTATCAAAGGAGATCCAGATGCAGTTTTAACTGTTGATGAGCCAGTTGGTAAAGGACCAGTTCAAGAGGTTATTCAAGAAGATAACACTGTATACAACACAGCTGGTATCGAGGTGAAACCAGATTTCCCAGGAGGTATTGAGAAATTCTACAAATTCGTAGGAAACAACTACAAAACTCCAGAAGAAGAAGGTTTAAAAGGTAAAGTTTACGTTACGTTTGTAGTTGAAAAAGACGGGTCATTAACAGATATCAAAGTTTTAAGAGATATCGGTTATGGTACAGGAGCAGAAGCAATTCGTGTTCTTAAAAAATGTCCAAAATGGACTCCCGGCGAGCAAAATGGTAAAAAAGTTAGGGTATTATACTCTCTTCCTATTACTATTCAATCTGCAGAATAATGTTAAAAGATATGCTTAATAATATTCAGAAGAAATCGCTCAAAGAGCGATTTCTTCTTGTTTTAGGAATACTGTTTTTTTTAATATATCTTGTACTCGGTTTAATGATTATGTTTTGGGAAAAACTTCCGCTTAACATGGAACCAAAATACAGATATGCTTTTGGTGGATTACTGATTGTATATTCTGCAATAAGATTTTTAAGATTAATTAATGCAAAAGATCAATAATTATGTTGAAATATAGTAAGTCTTTAGGTTTGGTTGTTTTTGTCTTTTTGTTTGCTATGTGCAACCAAAAAAGCAAAAGTGAAACTGAAAAAGAGACCATTTTGAAAGGATCACTTGATGTTACGGTTGACGAAACAGTAAAGCAAATTGTAGACGATCAGGTTGCTGTTTTTGAAGGCACTTACTATGATGCAAAAATTATAGTAAAACCAAAATCTGAAGCTGAAGTAATTAATGATTTATTAAATCAAAAAGCTAAAGTTGCAATTACAACGCGAGATTTGACTAAAGAAGAAAGATCTCGTTTCGATAAAAGTAAGATTAATCCAAGGGTAACACCTTTTGCTCATGATGCTATTGCATTTATTTCAAACAAAAGCAATAATGATACATTAATTGCGTTGAAAAGTGTAATCGATTTTATGCAGGGCAAAGCAGATGCTAAAATTAAAGGACTTGTTTTTGATAATCCGAATTCAAGTACAGTACGTTACATGAAAGAGTTAGCAAAGGTTAACGAAATTCCAAAAAATGGAGTTTTTTCTTTTAAAACGAATAACGAAGTAATAAAATTTGTTTCTGAAAATGATGGAATGATTGGTATTATTGGTGTCAACTGGCTGTATCAACCAACTCCTGATATGACAGAAACTATCAAGAATATAAATGTTTTAAGTGTGCAGGGATTAAATGGCGGTGGTTATTATAGTCCTACACAAAATGACTTAGGAGAAGGAAAATATCCTTTGGCACGTGATTTGTTTATTATTAACTGTCAGGGGTATTCAGGGCTTGGGATGGGCTTTTCTTCATTCATTGCCGGCGATATCGGACAGCGCATAGTTTTAAAATCAGGATTACTGCCATTCAAGACTCCAGGTCGTAAACTGAAAATTAGAAGTGAAATTTTAAGAGATAAAGAATAAATTAATTACAATAAAGATGAATAAATTTAAAATTTTTAGTCTTGCATTAGTTGCCTCGGCTACCGCGGCACAAGCGCAAGATATCAACCAAGCAAAGAAGGCAATAGATGCTGAACAATTTGACAAAGCAAAAACGCTTCTTAAATCAATCATCAAAGCGAAACCTTCTGATGGGGAAGCAAATTTTGTTTTAGGGAATGTTTATTTAAATCAATCTGTTGTTGATTCAGCTAAAATCTATTATAATAATGGATTACAAGCTTCAGACAAGAAAAACTTAAACTATATTGGTTTAGGACAATTGGATCTTGATGCTAAAAATACTGCTGCAGCTCAAGCTAATTTTGCTTTGGCTACAAAAGACATGAGAAAAAAAGATGTAAATGAGTTTATTTATATCGCTAGAGCTTACATGAATTCTGAGAATCCAGATTATAAAAGCGCTGTTGATGTTTTAAAACGTGCTTTACTAGTAGATCCTCAAAATGCTCAAGCACTTTTGGCTATTGGTGATGCTTATTATGGATCAAACAACCAAAATGATGCATACAAAGCTTACCGTGATGCTTTTACAGCTGATAACACTTTGTTAAGAGCAAAAATGCAATTAGGTGTTTTGTTAAAAGGTGCTAAATCTTATGACGAAGCTATTAAATCTTTCAATGAAGTTATCGCTTTAGACGCTAACTACGGGCCAGTTTACAGAGAACTTGCTGAAACTTATTACAAATGGGCAAGAAACAAACCTTCTACATCTAAAGTTAACTTGCAAAATGCAATTACAAACTATGAGAAGTACTTAAGTTTGACAGATTACTCTCTTGACTCTAAAATGCGTCATGCAGATTTCTTAATCTTGGTTAAAGATTACAAACAATTAGAAACTGTAGCAAACAAAATGATTGCTCAGGATAAAGTAAATCCTAGAATCTACAGATATTTAGGATATGCTGCTTACGAAAACGGAAATGTTGATGTAGCAATTAAATCTATCGAAGATTATATCAAATCTCCAGGAAATAAAGTTATTGGTAGAGATTACTATTACTTAGGTTTATCTAAAATTAAAAAAGGAACTGCAGCTGACGGTACAGTAGATCAAGCAGCTTTTGATGCTGGTTTAGCTGATATCAAAAAAGCGGTTGAATTAGAGCCATTAGTAGTTGAAGAATTTGCAGACTTTGGAAAAGCATTATTTGGTAAAAAACAATATACTCAAGCAGCGGCTATCTTTGAACTTGGTGCAGGTAACAAAGAATCTAAAAATTACTTAGACGACGCTGTTTACTACGGAATCTCTGTTTACTATGGTAATGCTGGTAAACCTGCAGAAAGCCGTGATAAAGCTGCTTTAGAAAATGCTATCGTTACTTTTGATAAAGTTTTAGAGGCTTCTCCATCTTACGATGAGGCTTACTTATACAAAGGAAGACTTAGCAGTGCATTGGATAAAGATGATATGATTATCAAAAACTATGAGGAATATGTAGCTAAGACTACTGCAAAAGGTGCAGAAGAAATGGCAAAACCTGCAACTGTTAAGAAAGTTGTAGAAGCTTACAATGCAATCGGTGCGGCATATGCTAATACTGATAAAGCTAAAGCTGTTGAATATTTCAATAAAACATTAGTTTTAGATCCAGCAAATTCATACGCTACACAATCTGTAAAATCTTTAAAATAATCTAGATTTTTAAAAATAATAGAAAACCGATAGTCCAAAAAACTATCGGTTTTTTTGTTCCGTATATTATTGACTATCTTTGCACTCTTAAAATATTAAAATGTTACCAAAAGAAATACAATTAGAAGTAAATAAAGGAGCTATGCTTCCTTTGATGGAAGAATTCTATACCATTCAAGGAGAAGGTTCACATACAGGAAGAGCTGCTTATTTTATTAGAATTGGTGGATGTGATGTAGGATGTCATTGGTGTGATGTAAAAGAAAGCTGGAATGCAGAACTTCATCCGCCGACAACGGTAGATTTAATTGTTGAAAATGCAGCAAAATACGCTGATACAGTTGTTGTAACAGGAGGAGAGCCTTTGTCTTGGGATATGACAATTCTAACAAACCGATTAAAAGAAAAGAATTTAAAAGTTCATATCGAAACTTCTGGCGCTTTTCCATTGTCAGGAACGTGGGATTGGATTTGCCTTTCGCCAAAAAAGAACAAACTACCGACACAAACCGTATATGATAATGCGCATGAATTAAAAGTGATTATTTACAATAAACACGATTTTATTTTTGCAGAAGAACAGGCAGAATTAGTAAATGATAATGCAATTTTATTTCTTCAGCCAGAATGGAGTAAAAAAGAAGAAATGACACCGCTTATTGTAGATTATGTTATGAATAATCCGAAATGGAGAGTTTCATTACAGACACATAAATATCTCAATATTCCATAAAACAAAAAAATCTCTTCAAGTGAAGAGATTTTTTGTTTTTAGATAATACACAGTTGTATAAAAAGTAAACACTGATTATTTCCAGTTTTTATATTTTTTCAAGCTGGTAATATGAGCCAGATGATGATTTCCGTGCCAAGCATACATTCCTATAATTTTTTTGAGCTTGTTTTCAGAATTGTCTGAAGGATGTATAAAAGTTTTTTCCAAATCAGATTCAGATAAATTTCTCATGATATATCCTAATCTGAAATGAAGTCCTTTCAATAATTCAAGCGTTGGCTGAATTGGCATTGTCAAATTATCATTTAATTCAGACCAAAGAACTTCGTCATAAGCTTTAATGACAGGATTGTTTTCTGTTAATGCCCATTTAATTCTAATGTAACAATTCATATGACTTTCGGCGCAATGATGAATAACTTGTCGTACCGTCCAGCCATTAGGGCGATAAGGCGTGTCCAATTGTTCGTCAGTTAAATCAATCGTTTCTTTTGCTAATTTTTCTGGAAGCATTTCAATTTCCTTAATTTTTTCAGCAAGATATTCCGTGGAATAATTTTCAGGAGTAATAAATTTTCCGATAGGATATTTTAATTTCTCTAAATCTAGTTCTTTCATGGTTTTATGGTTTGTTTTTAATGGAAAGTCTGGCTAAATAATCATAATGTTCGCCTTCAAGAATAAGTTCACAATTTAAACCATTGGCAATTGCCGCATTTTGAAGCGTATTATAATCCAAATACAACCAATCAAAAGGCTCTTCTTTTTCTCCTTTATAGCTAATGTTGAAAACAAGTTCCCCATAATAGTCATTTTCAGACGGAATCCATTTTCCTCCGTCTTCATCTTCATCAAACATATAAATAATGTCAGAACTGTCAATCAGAATTTGCCCACCAGGATTTAAAAGCGATTTTAATTTCGTTAAATAGGTATTGCAGTTTTTTAGCTGGCCAAAAATCCCAGTTCCGTTCATTAGAAGTAAAATGGTATCGAATTTTTCTCCTTCAAAATCTAAGATACTTTGAACTTTTACATTTTTTATTCCGCGAAGGCGACAAGTTTCAATTGCTTTTTTCGAAATATCGATAGCGGTTACTTCTAAGTTACGTTCGTTTTGAAGAGACAAAGCATGACTTCCAGCTCCGCATCCTACATCTAATATTTTTCCATTTGCCAACTGTAAAGCCTTTTGTTCAATTTTAGGCATTTCATTATAAGTGCGGAAAAGATATTCGACACTCATTTCATCTTCTTCAGAAATAGAAGTTTCAGTAATAATATCTTCAGGCGAATTTTTGGTGTAAAAATCAAATATCGCTTTCCCAAAAAGATCTTTCATTGTTTTAGTTCAAAGTTTAAGGTTTCAAGTTCAAAGTTGTTTAATTTTGCAGATCAACTTTAAATTTTAAACTTGAAACAGATTTTAAATAACTTAAGTAAGTTAGCCAAAGATAAGCATAACGAAAATAAAAAGTATTTCGATAAGCTTAAAAAGAAACAGCCAAAGAATTTAGATTACATTATGCAAGATTTGCACGATGCAGAATTTAAAAGAACAGACTGTTTGAAATGTGCCAATTGCTGTAAAACAACTGGCCCGCTGTTTACTTTGGCTGATATTGAACGAATCTCAAAACACTTTAGACAAAAGCCACAACAATTCATCGATCAGTATTTGCGTATTGACGAAGACAAAGATTATGTTTTGAAAAGTGTTCCCTGCACGTTTTTGGATAATGAGAACTACTGTATGATTTATGATGTTCGTCCAAAAGCCTGTCGAGAATTTCCGCATACAGATCGAAATAAATTCTATCAGATTTCAAACCTAACGTTGAAAAACGTCGAAATTTGTCCGGCAGCATTTAATATAGTGGAAGAAATGAAAAAGAAACTGCCATTATAAAACAAAACTGGTAATTGTTTCTAAGAATATCTTGATTTCCTTTTTTAAGATGTATTTTTGAGAAAGGAATAATTAAACAACTCAAAAGAAAACTCATAATTTGAATTTAGAATATTTCATAGCCAAAAGACTTATTACTGCAAAAGATTACAAAAGCAGTATTTCTGCGCCTATTATAAAAATTGCCATTTCCGCAATCGCAATCGGAATAATTATGATGATTGTTTCTGTGGCAACAGGTATAGGCTTGCAGAAAAAAATCCGTGACAAAGTTTCGGCATTCAATGGTCAGATAATAATTTCGAATTATGATAACAACAATTCAGAAGTTACTACAGTTCCCATTTCAAAGATACAAGATTTCTATCCTAATTTCAAATCAGTTCCAGAAGTAAGCCATATTCAGGCTGTGGCCAGTAAAGCAGGAATAATTAGAACCGAAAATGCTTTTGAAGGAATTATATTTAAGGGTGTAGGAGCAGATTACGATTGGAATAATATACAAGAATATATTGTAGAAGGTAAACTGCCAAATTTTGCAAAAGCATTAAACGAAGAAGTTATTATTTCGAAATTCCTTGCAGACCGTTTAAATTTGAAAGTCGGAGATCAATTCAATACTTTTTTTATAAAAGAAGAACAAGGCAAGCTTCCTAATATTCGTCGATTTAAAATAGCGGCCATATTCAATTCAGGATTCAGAGATTTTGATGCTACATATATTATTGGTGATATTCGACACATTCAAAGAATCAATAAGTGGAGAGAAGACCAAGTTGGAGCATTTGAGATTTTTGTAAAAGATTTTAGCACCATTAAAGAAGTAGGCAATAAAGTTTACGAAAAAACATCCTCTAATTTAGATACAGAAACCATAGTAGAAAAATACAGCTATATTTTTGATTGGCTTCAGTTATTCGATTTTAATATCGTGATCATTTTAGCCGTTATGATTCTAGTTGCCACAATTAATATGGTCGTGGCACTCTTAGTTCTTATTTTAGAAAGAACCCAAATGATTGGAATCTTAAAATCGATGGGAGCAAATAACTGGTCAGTTCGAAAAATATTTTTGTTTAATGCCTTTTACCTAATCCTGCGCGGATTATTTTGGGGTAATTTGATAGGAATTTCAATTTTATTAATCCAGCAGCAATTTGGAGTCATACAGCTCAATCCAGAAAACTATTACGTCAATCAAGCACCCGTTTACCTAAATTGGATTTATATACTCTTATTAAATCTGCTTACTATTGGAGTTTGTTTCCTAGTGTTGTTGATTCCGTCCTATTTGATAACCAAAATATCCCCAGTAAAAGCAATTCGCTTCGATTAATTGAAAGTAAAATCATATCCACAACCCGACAGTACTCTAAAACCTGTCGGGTTTCTCTATTATATAGATGCACCATTATCTTTAAAACTCAATTTTTCGGAAATACAAGCGCAGTGCTATAACTATATAGATGCAGTTTTGTCTGGCTGAGCGGAGTCGAAGCTTTTAGGTTTGGAATTTGGACTCGAGCGACAGCGAACAGGCGAAGCAGTTTCAAATTTGGGATTTACTATTAATAAGGAGCTGATACCTGCTTTCCGCTGTATCTTTTGCTTTTTAAAGAAAAAAGCAAAAGGATGCCGCTCCAATCAGGGCTAGGGGAACTGTTTTCAGAGGAAACTCTAGCTTTATCTGGAATAGAAAAGACGTCTAAACATTAAAATCTCCATATAAAAATGGAATAGAGAAAAAGGTGGAATTGCTAAAATGATAACTACTTAAGGAAAAATCTTACGTAAACATAAAAAAGTTTGAAATGTAAATATTGTGTTATCAGTGAGTTAGAAAAAAGATTTAAAAAAGAGTAAAAAAACTCAATAAAAAAGCTTGCATAAGCGGAAAAAGGTTCTACTTTTGCACCCGCTTTGAAACACAAGCCAAACAAAAAAGAAATTACGTTCGTAGACATATTGAATTGACAGCCGTCCGAATCGAAAGATGAGGACAAAAAGAATAAGAGCAGTAGAGTCGCAAGATTCGAAAAAGAACCGATAGGAAAGCGTTGAATATATAATATTAAAATATACGATGAAGAGTTTGATCCTGGCTCAGGATGAACGCTAGCGGCAGGCTTAACACATGCA
>NZ_JAVAMB010000035.1 GCF_030730925.1 Flavobacterium sp. DG2-3
GATTTTAGATTTTAGATTTTAGATTTTAGATTTTAGATTTTAGATTTTAGATTTTAGATTTTAGATTTTAGATTTTCTAAAAAAATCGCTGCGCTCTTTTTTGGAATTTGGAATTTAAAGTTTGGAATTTAAACTTTAGTTAATCATTTTTTTAAACCGATGTATGATTTATATTACTAAGTTTTGTATTTTTATCAATAGCAAAATAATATTATTACCTAACTTTAAAAATAAACTACATGGGAAAATTTGTAATTACCACCAGAGCTAATGGAGAGTTTCAATTCAATTTAAAAGCTGGTAATGGCCAGACCATTCTAACAAGTGAAGGTTATACAACAAAAGCAGCCTGCAGTAACGGAATTGAATCTGTTAAAAAAAACGCACCAGATGATGATCGTTATGACAGATTAGAATCTAAAAGCGGTAAACCATATTTCAATTTAAAAGCTGGAAACGGACAAATTATCGGTCATAGCGAAATGTATGAAAGTACATCAGCTAGAGAAAACGGAATTGAATCGGTAAAGAAAAATGCTCCTGATGCAAGTGTAGATGATCAAACGGCTTAATTGCCTATTTATAATTATAAAAAAAGCTGTTTCTATTGATTTAGAAACAGCTTTTTCATTTAAATATATCTTCTATTTATTTTTTACCTTTTAACTGATACAAAACAGAACTATGAGGTTTTAAATCAGCTGTTATTTCTTTTGAAGTTACTTTTGATTTCTCGCCCGTCCACATATTCAAAACTTCAGCTGAACTAGAGATTCCTAAATCAGAAAGATTTACCGAAACCTTTTGCGAAGTATCATCAGAAATATTGAACAAAGCCAGATAAGTACTGCCGTCTTTCGTGTTTTTTGATGTCACGGCAATTTTCCCGTCTTTCTGAAAAAGCTGTTTTACATCGCTGCTTTCGTTGTGCATTTTTACCACCTCTTTATTCGTCAATAATGATAAAGTGAAAGCATCATTACTTGGCAAATCTCCTCCAAAAAACAATGGCGATTTGAAGATATTAAAAAAGGTAATCAAAGTATATTGTTCGTCTTTTGTCAAACGCGTCATTCTATCCTCGCCTCTTTCTCCTCTTATCGAAATACGTCCTAACGGAATCATATCGCAGTCTGGCCAAGTTCCCGGTGCAATGTACGGGTACCATTTTTGCGCCACGTCCATCAAATGTGTAATATGCGGCCAAGTATCCCAAACATCATCCACCATACGCCACATGTTTGCGTGTGTGCTCACGTGAGCCGCTGCTGAAATTGGCGTTTCTCCTGGCGAAGTGCTTAAAACAATTTTACGTCCGCATTTATCAATCGCATTTCTAATTAAGTTGATTTCGCCTTCGTGATAAGGTCTTGATAAATCATCAATTTTAATAAAATCTACTCCCCATTGCGCGTACAATTCGAAAATAGAATTGTAATATTCCTGTGCTCCAGATTTGTCTGCCACAACGGTATAGTTATCTCGCAGCCATTCGCATTGTAAAGCAGTCGAATACACCTGATCTGCCGTTATTCCGTTTGTTCCTTTTATGGGCAGTTTATCTTCAACCGCTTTTTTAGGAATGCCGCGCATAATATGAATTCCGAATTTGAGTCCTTTTTTATGGATATAATCGGCTAAAGGCTTAAAACCTTGACCGTCTTTTGCTGAAGGAAATCGGTTAACAGCAGGCAAATATCTGCCATATTGATCGATTACATAACGCGGATCGGTTTGGTTGTAGCCTCCCGCTTTGTCGTTTTCTACAAACCATCGAATGTCGACTACGATATATTCCCAGCCAAATTTCTTAAGCTCTTTTGCCATATAATCGGCGTTGGCTTTTACTTCGTGTTCTTCAACCGTTGGCCCGTAACAATCCCAGCTATTCCAGCCCATTGGCGGTGTCTGAGCCCATTGTTTAAATTCTTCTTTTTGAAATACTTTGGTTTGAGCATTTCCTAATGTTGACAGGAAAAAAACTCCTATCGCCATTGTAAATAAGTTTGTGATTTTCATTGCAAGCGTGGTTTAAGTGTAATTTATACACTTTAAAAATAGTAAAAAAAACGTACCATGCTCATTTTTTTATTATTTACAGCAATGAATTACATTCTAATGAAAACAAAAAATGCAGAAAAAGTAACTTTTTCTGCATCTTCTAGTATATAATTTTTCTTTGTTTTAATCCAATAAAAAAACAATTAATCCTCTTGCTCCGTGTGCTCCAAGAACCAAAGATTGCTCAATATCAGCTGTTTTAGACGGACCAGCGATGAAAGTTCCGAAACCATATTCCATATTTCCAATTCTTTGATACGCTTGCTGCATCGTTGGAACAAGATCACTTTTATGAACAATAATTGCTAAATATTGTGCAATAAATGGCGCTACACGCTGTCCTAAAATATCATCTGTTACCCACAGTCCGCTGTTTTCTGCAACTCCAAAATGAGCTTTTACAACCGTTAATTCCACATCTTGAAGTGAATGCGGATCTACAGTTTTCCAATCCAAAGAAGCAATTTCTGAAAGTTCTGGAAGCGTCGTAATTACTCTTTTCTCCAGATTGTAATTGGATTTGATGTAATTGATGATTTCGTTATAATCGGCCACTTCAACTGGATCGCCACCAATTCCTTTTAAAACAGTTTTATAAGTTTCTAATACATCAAATTGTTCTGAACCTAAAAGATTTAGATCCGGCAATTCTGAAACCAAATCAGGCTGATTCAGTTTTATTCTTTTTAAAATTTCGCCTTTACTACTCATTCTTATTCTCTTTAGATTCTCTCGAATTTTTCTTGTACCATTCTCTAAAAGACTCTTCGGGAACATCTGGCATTTCGCGCTGATCGTACCATTTATTCATCTTATTATTGACCATTCCTGGAATATTCTTCATTACAAATCGTCCAGATTTTCCAGCAATATTAAATACTGTTGGATTTGCCAAAACTGTTGCCATAGTTTTCATTGCTACCGTTTTTGCTTTCGGCGTATGCCCTTCTTTAACCAAAACCTGACGCCATTTGTACAATTGGTCGTGAATATCAATTTTTACTGGACAAACGTTGGTGCATGAACCGCAAAGCGTACTGGCAAAAGGCAAATCGGCATTTTTGCTCATATCCAGATTTGGTGCCAAAATAGAACCAATTGGCCCCGCAACAGCATTGTGATAACTGTGTCCGCCGCTTCGTCTGTAAACCGGACAAGTATTCATACACGCGCCACAACGAATACATTTTAACGAATTTCTAAAATCTTCTCTTCCTAATTGCGTACTTCTTCCGTTGTCAACAATTACGATATGCATTTCTTTACCGTCTCTTGGCTTTTTAAAATGGCTCGAAAAAGTGGTAATTGGCTGTCCGGTTGCGCTTCTTGCCAATAATCTCAAGAAAACACCTAAATGTTCTCTTTTCGGAATCAATTTCTCAAATCCCATGCAGGCAATGTGAACGTCTGCTAAGTGCGCGCCCATATCGGCATTTCCTTCGTTGGTGCAAACCACAAATTCGCCTGTTTCTGCAACGGCAAAATTGACTCCAGTCAAAGCCACTTTTCTAGTTAAGAATGTATTTCTCAAACTCTGGCGCGCAGATTCTGTCAAATACTGCGGATTGAAATTTCCTTTTTCTGTTCCTAAATGTTCGTGAAAAGTTTCGCTTACATCTTCTTTTTTTAAATGAATCGCCGGAAGTACGATATGACTTGGCGGTTCTTTTCGAAGCTGTACAATATACTCTCCTAAATCAGAATCGATTACTTCTATTCCTTTTTCGGCTAAATAATCATTTAAATGGCATTCTTCTGTAAGCATCGATTTGGATTTCACCATTTGCTTAACATCATGTTTCGCCATGATAGAATGCACTATTTCGTTGTGTTCTTTGGCATCGGCCGCCCAATGCACAATTATTCCGTTTCGCTGCGCATTGGCTTCAAATTCGACTAAATAATCGTGAATATTAGAAAGAACATTAAATTTTATTTGAGATGCGGTTTCGCGAAGCAGTTCCCAATCTTCAATTTGATGTGCAGATCTGTCTCTTTTAGCACGAACAAACCAAAGTGTTTCATCATGCCAATTGACACGCTCAACGTCTTTATTGAACTTTGCTGCGGCGTCGCTATGCGGTATTACTTTTTCTGATGACATTTTTAATTATTTAAAAGTCAATTTTTCAAATGTTTGTTATTGCTATCTTTATTTAACCGCTAAGGTCGCAAGGTTTTACGCAAGGTTCGCAAAGCTAATTTATCTTAGCGGACTTTGCGGTTTTTCATTGCGTGTTTTGCTGTAATTTTTTACGCAAAGTCCGCTAAGATTATTTTAATTGCGAGACTAAGCAAAACCTAGATATTAAGTTCGCAAAGCTTTGTGCAAATAAAGCTTTGCGAACTTTTCATTTTAATGATTCTCAAAAAAGCTTTGCGTGCTTTGCGTAAAAACCTTTGCGTGCTTTGCGGTTAAATTTCACTCAATAATTTTCTTAATTTTCTAGTGAATTTAATATTTCAGCAATGTGAATGGTTTTAATTCTGCTTTTCTGCCTTTTTAGAATTCCATCTAAGTGCATTAAGCAAGACATATCTCCACCGGTAATAAAATCCACATCAAGGCTTTCGTGATCTTTAATACGATCTTGACCCATTTTTACAGAAACAGCTTCTTCGGTAACGCAAAACGTACCTCCAAAGCCACAGCATTCGTCTTTTCTAGTCAATTCAACTAAATCAAGATCTTTTATACTATTTAATAACTGCCCAGGTTTAGAAAAAAACGGCGCATTCAGTTCTGACATTTGCGAAAGATGTAATCCGCGCTGACCGTGACAGCTCACATGCATTCCGACTTTAAATGGAAATCTTCCGTTAATGTGATCTACTTTTAAAACGTCGGTTATAAACTCTGTAAGTTCGTAAACCGTATTTCGAATTGCTGTTGCCTTCTCTTCTTGTTTTTCGTCATGCAAATGGTCTTTTACATGCAAAACACAACTTCCAGAAGGACAAACGATATAATCAAATCCAGAAAAATTGGCGATAAAATTGGCGTCGCATCCTTTTGTCAAGTGCGCGTAACCACTATTAGCCATTGGCTGTCCGCAGCAGGTTTGTCCCATTGGGAATTCTACCTCACAGCCTAATTTTTGAAGTAATTCGTAGGTTGCGATTCCTACTTTTGGATAAAATTGGTCGACATAACAAGGTATAAAAAGTCCAATTTTCATATTGTAGTATTTAGTGTGTTGTTCATTAGGCGTGTAGTGTAAAAATGTAAAAAATACGTTTATACCGCAAATTTACAACATACAGACCGTTTTTACCTAATGTTTATAGAATTTCAAATCAATTAAATCGTTCTGAATTGGTTTTGGATTCCAGTTATCATGAATGGCCAATGCAGCGCCCAAAGCACTCGCTTGCGCCATCGAAGCCGCATAAACTTCTACATCTGGAAAAGCTTCTGCCAATAAATTCATATAAATCGAATTTTTACTGAAACCTCCATCAACAAAAATCTTTTTTACCGGACTATTGTGAATCACCAAATTGGTCGAAAAAACCTGCTGTTCTACCAAATCGAGCATTAATTGATGGTAAGCTGTTTCGTAATCTTTATAGTTGGAAAGATCCCTTTTTTGAAAAGGACATTCTTTCAGTATATCAAAATTGTATTTTTTAGGATAGATAATTTGAAAACTAAGCGCTCTTAAATTGGCTACAATTTTTTTATCAAAATAAACCTCTTTGTACGTATCAACCGGAACATTAAAATGCTGAGCCAAACGTTTGGTCTGCACTTCGTGTTCGTTTCCTGCAAACAATCGAGCAGCTTTTACCGGTTTCTCTGTATACTGCATGTAACAAAGACAGTCGTTTTGCAGTTCGTCAAAAGTCAGCGGTTTGTTGTTGAACGGATTTAAAGAAATACTCCAAGTTCCTGTAGACAACAATACAAATGGTTCCGTAAAGTTGATTGTATAAGGTATGATCGCCGATGAGCTATCATGCAAACCTACGCCAATTGCAAGGTTTTCACGAGTCATAATTACATCTTTACCAAAATGTATTGACGGTATTTTTTCTGCAATATTTTCTTCTTTCAGCCATTTATGGTATCTCATTTTTTTGAAATTCCACAAATTCGTGTGACAGCCAATACTGGTAATATCCGCGTAGGCTTCATTCGTTAAAAGAAAACTTAAAAACTGCGGCAAGTGCAGGCAGTATTTTACTTGTTCGAAGATTTCAGGCTTTTGTTCTTTTAATCGATAAATCTGCATTCCCGAATTTAAACTGCCTAAAACTGGAGAAGCGGTTTTTACAGCAAATTTCTTTTCTCCTTTGTATTTTTCGTAGAATTCAGATTTTAAATCCTCTGGATAATCTTTTAAATAATTATACAGAGGAGTTAAAACTTTTCCGTTTTCGTCAATGTAAACGAAACTGGCTCCGTAAGTGCTGAAATTGATGGCTTTTAAAACATACTCTTTCAGTTCTTTTATTTCAGATAATCGATCTAAAATCCAATTTTTCAGTACTTCGATATCTTCACACGGAAATCCATCTTCGTCTGTGGTTTCCTCTAAATTTACCGATTTCTCCCAGACAATTTTATAATTTTCGTTAAATAAAAAAACCTTTTTGTTTGTTTTACCAATATCAAAAATCGCAACTACATTCATTTTTTTTAATTATAAATTATGAATTATTAGTTATGAATTCCAAAACTATAAATTATGAATTTTCATTTGAAGAAAATTCATAATTCATAACTCATAACTCATAATTATAATCCCGTTGCTACTGTTTTTAAACCTCTTTCGTCGATCAAAGTTCCTCTAACTTGAAGCGAACGATATAATGCTACCGGATTTAATGCTGCTCCAGAACGAAGACGAGCTTCTGCAACCAAAGCGCGAACATCTGTACGGAAAGCATTTTGAAGAATTTCCTGCGCTTTTACAACATCATTTTCTTCTTGTGCCTGCTCTAGTGCTTTTCTGTCTACAGAAAGTGCCTGAGCATAAGCAATCATAATGGCTTCTACAGACTGCAATAAATCTTCTAACGGATCTTTGATGTTGTGAGAAGCGTCGATCATCCAGCCTAAATCTTTAGCGTGATTCATCCCTCTTGCATCCATTCCTTCTACCAATTCATTGAAAATCAAGAATAATTGATATGGTTTTAATGCTCCAGCCGTTAAATCGTCATCACCGTATTTTGAATCGTTGAAGTGGAATCCGCCTAATTTGTTTTCCATCAATAAAATAGAAACAATCTGCTCGATATTAGCGTTTGGCAAATGGTGTCCTAAATCTACTAACGTCTGCGCTTTGTCACCTAACTTTTTAACATACGAATAAGACTGCCCCCAATCTGCTACAGTCGTAGAATAAAAGTTAGGCTCAGCACATTTGTATTCTAAAAATAATTTCCAGTTTGAAGGCAATGCATCGTAGATTTCTTCTAAACTTTCTAATGTATTTTGGTACGCTTTTCTGAAGTTTAATTGTCCTGGAAAGTTAGAACCATCCGCTAACCAAACGGTTAATGACTCAGATCCTAATTCGATTCCGTGCTTAATTACTTCTATATTGTGTGCAATTGCTTGTTTGCGAACTGCTTTGTTTACGTTTTGTAAAGAACCGTATTTATAAGTGTGCTCAGCATTTGCCTGATCCTGAAAGGTATTCGAGTTCATGGCATCGAATTTTAATCCGTGCTGTGCTGCTAATGTTTTAATTTCATTATAATTGGTTGGAATGTCCCACGGAATATGCAATGAAATTGCTCCAGAAGCATTGTTTAGTTTATGAAGCAAACCAACATCTTCGATTTTTTCTTCTAAAGAGCGAGGTTCTCCTCCGCCAGCAAAACGACCAAATCTTGTTCCTCCCGTTCCTAAAGCCCAAGATGGAATGGCAATTTGAAAATCGATCAGTTTTTGAATAATCGCTTCTGTATCATTAATTTCTGATGCTGTAAAAACTAATTTGTTCTGGTGTTTTTTTAATAAATCCTCGTTATGAGATTCGATGTGGTTTGATCCGATTAACATAGTTATTGATATTTTAATAGAGTTTACAAGATATATAATTTTATATTTTCAGTATAGTTTTTTAACACATGCTCTCAAATAAGACGCTGATTTTTTATTTTCTGGTTTCACGCAGATTTAAAAAGATTTGAGCAGAAAGCGCAGATTATTTTTGAATCATTTTGATAAAAAAAAATCAATAATCTGTCAAATCAGCTTAAATCTTTTTAAATCTGCGTGAAACAAAAAATCATTTTTAATCCTTCCAATCTGTGGCTAAAAAAAATCACTAAAAATTAGAACTTATACGATCTAAACTCTTGTTTTACTTCACTTTTTTTGGTTTTTATATAGCTGAAAAGTGTTATGTCTAAAAAAATCTAACGTTCGAAAGAATTCGAACGCTAGACCACAAAAAACCACTTTTGCTTAAACAAACTTATATAAAAAACCTAAACAATCTTTATCTATAAAAGCCCATGCCTACGCCACCATCTACGTTTAATGCGTTTCCTGTAGATTTACCTAGTAAACCTCCAACAAAAGCATAACAAGCGTTGGCAATATCATCTGGCAATATGATTTCGTTTAATAACGTACGTTTTGCATAGTAAGCCGGAAGTTCTTCAACTGTAACTCCGTATGCTTTTGCACGACCTTCTGCCCATCCGCCAGACCAAATGTTTGAGTCTGAGATTACAGCATCAGGATTTACTGTGTTTACACGAATTTTATCTGCTCCTAATTCAGCAGCCATTAAACGTGTAAGGTGCGCTTGTGCCGCTTTTGCCGAACCATAACCAGGATTATTCGGACCTGCAACTACTGCGTTTTTAGAAACGATATTTACAATATCTCCTCCAAAACCTTGTTTGCGCATTACTTCGATTCCGGCTTTAGAAACAATAAATTGTCCTTTCACCAAGATATCGTATAATCTATCCCACTCTTCAAGAGTGTGTTCTGCGATCGATTTAGAAATACTGATTCCAGCATTATTTACTACAATATCAACACCTCCAAAAGCTAAACAAGCTTCGTCTAATGCTAATTCAGTACTTTTTTCGTCAGTAACATTCAATAAAGTGCTAGAAACCGCATCTTTTCCAAATGCTTTTGTAAACTCACCTGTAGCACCTTGCAAACGCTCTTCGTTAATATCGTTGATTACAACGCAAGCACCTTCTTGAGCGAATTTTTTAGCGATAGCTTTACCAATTCCGCCCGCTGAACCTGTGATCAACGCCACTCTTCCAGACAAGGCTTTTGGTTTTGGCATACGCTGTAATTTAGCTTCTTCCAACAACCAATATTCAATATCAAAAGCTTCTTGGTGCGGTAAAGAAGTATATTCAGAAACTGCTTCTGCGCCTTTCATTACGTTTACTGCATTGATATAGTATTCAGATGCTAAACGCGCCATTGTTTTATCTTTAGCAAAAGTGAACATACCAACTCCAGGATATAAAATCACCACTGGGTTTGGGTCACGCATTGCTGGCGAATTCGACTTTTTACAAGCATTGTAATAGTCTTTGTACATTGCACGGTAAGCTTCAAATGCAGGCGTTAATTTTGCTTTAATTGCTGCAACATCAGATAAATCTTCGTTTGGATCCAACTCTAAAACCAGTGGACTAATCTTAGTTCTTAAAAAGTGATCTGGACAAGAAGTTCCTAATGGAGCTAATTTTGCTAAATCATTAGAATTAATGAATTCCAAAACTCTTGCATCATCTGTATAATGACCAATCATTTGACGCTCTGATGAACAGAAACCTCTTAAAATCGGAGCTACTTTTGCTGCTTTTAATTTACGGTCTGCTTCTGGAAGGCTTTCAATTTTCTTTCCTCCAAAAACTGGACGCTTTTTACCGTAGTTATCTTCTAAGTAAGAAGCACATTTCTCGATTACTTCCAGCGTATTGATATAACTATCAAACGCAGTATCTCCCCAAGTAAACAAACCATGAGAACCTAACATGATTCCGCGTAGTTTTTTACCGTTTTGTGCCGCTTCCTCTAAACAAGCTCTCAACTGAAGACCAAGATCAAATCCTGGACGCTGCCAGCCTACCCAACCAATTTCTCCGTTAAATAATTCTTCTGTGATTTTCTTTCCATCTTTCGCAGCAGCGATAGCAATTGCCGCATCTGGATGTAAGTGATCGATATGTTTGAATGGAAGAAAACCATGTAAAGGCGTATCAATTGAAGGCGCTTTTGAAGCCAAATCGAAAATACAGTGGTTGAACAATTCTACCATTTCGTCTTCAAACTCAATACCTCTGTAAACATTTTCAAGATTACGAAGTCTGTCCAAATACAAAGCCGCACAACCTGATTTTGTCAAAGTACCGATATCACCACCAGAACCTTTAATCCACATTACTTCTGAAGATTCTCCAGTAAGAGGATCTTTGTCTGTAATTTTCACAGAAGTGTTTCCACCGCCGTAGTTGGTCAATCTTAAATCAGCTCCTAACAAGTTAGAACGATAAATAAAAAGCGCTACTTCATCACCTGCCAATGCTGCTGCCTTAGCTTCATCCCAAAGGTAGCTTACGTGCTTAAAATTCATATTATTAATTGTTTTTGTATTCGACATATACTATTTTATTATTCTTGTATTTATTTATAATGAGTTACCAATTCCTACCAAAACGATTGCAAGCATTATCAGACCAATTCCCCAGAAAAAAGTTCTTAAAGTCTTTTTAGAAACTCCAGTCCATTCTTTCAAATAAAATCCCCAGAAATTTGCTGTCAGGATAATGGTTGCCATGTGCAAAATCCATGAACTTGCTCCGTTACCAAGTTTGCTTTCTCCCATTCCGTAAAAGAAAAACTGTAAAAACCACATGGTTCCAGCCAGTGCAGAAAACAATACATTTTTAGTTATCGGAGTAGACTTATTGGTATAATCACCAATAGTTTTATTTTTAAAATTTAAGTAAAGACACCAGATAAAGTTGGTTGTAAGACCTCCCCAAAGCAAAACAACGTAAGTCACATTGTTTTGAAATAACGGATTAGAACCATTTAGTATAGCTTGCTCTGCCATAGGTTTTCCAGCTTCGATTCCGTAGTTAAAGAATGAACTTAAAATTCCAGATATTACTGCTACAATCAAACCTTTTACTAGATTAAAATCTTTGTCCTTATCTTCGTGTCCTGTTGCAAAATCTTTCTCTTTCAGCATTCCCGCTTTTCCAGAAATAGCAATTCCTATAAGATATACCACCACTCCTAGTAAAACTAACTGTCCACCAGAATTAGAAAGCATGTGAGAAAATGAAATTTTTCCTTCTGTCGGAACAAAATCATAATAAATTGACGGAACTAAAGCACCAAATGCAGAACAAAATCCAAGCGTTATAGAATTCCCCAAAGACATTCCCAGGTAACGAACTCCAAGACCATAAGTAAGTCCTCCAATTCCCCAGATTAACCCCATTGAATAGGTAAATGCTTTTATTGATGGAGATGCTGTTGCGATAATTTCACCAAAATGAGGAATCGTCAAATAAGCTGCGATTGGCGGAACAATCAGCCAAGAGAAAAATCCCCCTACAAGCCAATAGCTTTCCCAAGCCCAGTCTTTTACTTTTTTAAAAGGCATATAAAAACTACCTGAAGAAAATCCTCCGATAGAATGAAAAATGATTCCTAATAATGATTCCATTTATTAAATTTTAGTTTTTGGTTTGTTTAGATAGCAATTTGGTTTTGTAAAATAAGAGAATGTCAAAAAGAAAACTGTCCTGTACTATCCTTTACGGATTTCGTATTTTTTGTTAAAACTAAGGATTATTAGAAATAACGGCTTGTAATTATTGGGTAAATAAATTTAAAATGGCTATTTTAGCAATCGATTTCGCAATTATTGATTCCGCATTCGGGTTAAAATTCAGGAATTATAAAAAAAAGATTACAAGCCTTAGTAAATTCTCTTTTTAATCGCTAAAATAATTCTGCGCAGACAGATTCTTTCGAAAGAAGAGATTTTTTTGAATTATTTAGAATTAAAATGGGTTTCGGTGCAATACGAAGCAAATTTTCTCAAAATGAACATGATTAAACTTATTAAAATCGACGAAGATTCTCGAGTTCCTAAATACAAACAGATTGTTGACTCCATTCTTCAGAACATCGCTAACGGGAATTTGAAAATCAATCAAAAAATTCCTTCCATTAATAGTTTCAGTGAAGAATTTTATATGTCACGCGATACTGTTGAGAAAGCCTATAATATTTTAAAAGAACGAAAAATCATTTCTTCCATTAGAGGAAAAGGCTACTATATTACCCGAACCAAACTAGAAGCTAAAGTTAATATTCTGTTTCTGACCAATAAATTGAGCTCGTATAAAATGAAAACATACAGCTGCTTTATTGATACTCTCGGAGCCAATGCCCATGTCGATCTTCAAATTTATCACTGTGACGAAACTTTATTCCTAAATATATTAGACAAGTTTGAGGGCGCTTACGATTATTATGTCATTACAACACATTTTAAAACAGACGAATTAAAACATTTAAGTTTTACAGACAATGTTGTAAATGCGATTAAAAATATTCCGCAAGAAAAACTGGTTGTTTTAGATAATATCAAATTAGGAACTGGCGATAATGTCATCAAAATTTATCAGGATTTTGAAAATGATATTTATAATGCGCTAAAAGAAGGTCTTTCTAAAATAACCAAATACAAACGTTTAATTCTGGTATATCCAGATAAAGCGGTTTATCCGTATCCAAGAAGAATTTTGCACGGATTTAGAAAATTCTGTGTCGAACACGAAATCAATTTTGAGATTCTAAGCGAAGTCTACGATGATATGATTCTAAAAAAAGGCGATTTGTTTATTACGATCGAAGAATCTGACTTAGTGAATTTAATGAAACAGATTCGCGATGAAGAATATGTTTTAGGAAAAGAAATTGGTGTTATCTCTTATAATGATACACCTCTAAAAGAATTATTAGGTATCACGGTAATGTCAACCGATTTTAATGTAATGGGAGAAACTGCCGCAAGAATGATCTTGAACAAAGAAAAAGGTCAGGTGAAAGTGCCTTTTAATTTTATTGATAGAAATTCTATTTGAGGTGCTAAGGTTCTAAGCTACTAAGGCGCTAAGTTTTTTTGCCACTAAGGCGCTAAGACACAAAGTTTTTTCGCCAAGAATTCACGAATTTTCTCTAATTTAATTCGTGCGATTCACCGCAAAAAACACCGATTTATTAGCCACGAATTCACGAATCATATAAAAAAATCGTGAATTCGTGGCAGAAAAAAACTAACCGCACAGGGCTTCGACTCCGCTCAGCCTGACAGGCGCAAAAACTATCCGATAAAATTTGCGCTAATTTGTGTAATTTGTGGTAAAAACCCATCCAAGAAAAATTTGTGCAATTCGTGTAATTCGCGGCAGAAAAAAACCAATCGCATAGGGCTTCGACTCCGCTCAGCCTGACAAACGAAGTAAAAACTATCCAAGAAAATTTGCGCTAATTTGTGTAATTTGTGGTAAAAACCCATCCAAGAAAAATTTGTGCAATTCGTGTAATTCGTGGCGAAAAACACAAAATCTATTCGCCACAAATTCACGAATCATATATAAAAATTCGTGAATTCGTGGCGAAAAAACTTAGCGCACAGGTCTTCGACTCCGCTCAGACAGACAGGCGTAGTAAAAAACTATTCAATAAAATTTGCGATAATTTGTGTAATTTCTGGTAAAAAACATCCAAAAAAAATTTGTGCAATTCGTGTAATTCGTGGCGAAAAACTAACCGCACAGGGCTTCGACTCCGCTCAGACAGACAGGCGTAGTAAAAAACTATTCAATAAAATTTGCGATAATTTGTGTAATTTCTGGT
>NZ_JAVAMB010000036.1 GCF_030730925.1 Flavobacterium sp. DG2-3
CTTTTATGGTTTAATTTTTGGTTTCACCATATAAGTTCATTTAATCTGCTTTGTCTAAAACTTTTATGAGCTTAAAAAAGCATTCAGCTTAAATTATCTTATATAACTTATATGGTTTCGAAATATAGTGTTTTAATTACACTTCATCAAAGGAAATGCCACCGTTTTTACTGCTGATATAACAAGCTTCGACAACTTTCATTGTACCTAAGACATCTTGAACACTAGCAGATAATACCGAGTCAGAACCTTCTTTGTAGCGCATCAGATTGGACATTGCGCCAATGAAAGCTTCAGGAAACCAAGAACCTTCCAGTTTCACTTCCGTCCATTCGTATTCATTTTCATTGTCTTTTTTCGGAAGCGCGTATTCAAAAACATCTGGCAAACCATCAGGATAGTTCATCAGCAAGCCCATTTTAGCTTTGATGGCACCTTTTGTTCCTTCCCATTTAATGTAGCTTTCTTCGTGTTTTGGCCCAAAATGATGATCGTGATTCGTATTGATTACAACATGTTTATCTTCGCCATAATCCAAAATAATAGTTGATCGGCTTGAAGATAATTTTTTCAGTGGATGTTTAGCTGTTTTTGCATAAACACCTTTCGGATTTCCTAAGAAAGAGCGAATACAGTCAATATAATGAACAGAATGAAAAAGAATTTCCAATCTTGGATGCTCTTTTATTAAAGGGAATAATTCCCAAGGCGTGTTTACCGTAACTTTAAATTCAAAATCATAAAGTTCACCAATTATTCCTTCATTAATCAAATATCTTGCAGCACTTACGAAAGACGAAAAACGAAGCTGAAAGTTAATCGCAGCAACCAAATTTTTTCTTTCGCATACTTCCACAATTTCGCGAGCCTGCGCCAAATCATTGCCCATTGGTTTCTGAATCAAAACCGCCGCACCGTCTGGCAATTGTTCTAAAATTTCGATGTATTGATCGGGTAAAACCGTAATATCGTAAACGGCGTTTGAAGGCGCGTTTTTAACTGCTTCGGCAACATTTTCAAAAACATGATCGATTTTAAATTGTTTCTGTAAATCGTATGCTTTGGAAATGGTTCTGTTGGTAATACCAAAAACTTTAAAACCAGCCATTTCATAAGCCGGAAGATGCGCATCTTTTACGATACCGCTAGCTCCGATAATAATGATCGGCTGTTCTGTTTCGGGCAGTAAAGGTTTATATGGAATATTCATTTTGTAAATATTTTTATGTTAGTTTCGACTTTGTCAAAGTTTAAAACTTTGACAAAGTTTTCTATTCTATTTTTTGAATATTAATTTGTGTTTCTTCTAATAATTGTGCCGACGGAATATCGCTGTTGATGGCTTTTAAAACCATATGATCGATAAATTCACACACTTTTGGCCAAATTGGCGTTTGTGGTAATGTCAGCGCATTTTCGTGCAGCATTTCCAACTTATGATAAAACGGAATCAAAGTATTGACTTCCTCATCTTTCCAAGTTGATTTTCTACAACCGATTCCGCCTTCTGTAGTCAATAATTTATCACTTTCAGCAGTCGTGGCAAATCGTAAAAAATCGTAGGCCAGTTTTTTGTGTTTGCTTCCTGTACCAATAGTATATAACCAATATACATTTAGTGAAGCCGTTTTATGTCCAGGATCGGATGGGAGAGAAGTAATGTCGATTTTTCCTTTGACTTTCGATTCTTCGATCACTTCTGCCATCGAAGCAAAGCCAAACCAATTGATCGCCATTGCCGCTTGCCCTTCGGCGAAAGCCAAACCTGCTTCAACAGAACCAAAATCTTTTGATTTGGGATGAACAGCGTTTTTGTCATTCACAATTTCTCTGTAAAAATCTAAAGCTTCAATTGCCGCTTTACTATTAATCGAAATTTGGTTTTTATTATTGATTAAAGAGCCTCCGCGTGTCCATAATTGCAAGCAGAAATCGAAAACCATGTTATGTCCATCTGGATAATTGGCAAAAATACAGCCGTACAGATTTTCTTCTGGTCGATTAAAGAAAGTTGCAATTTCTTGAAATTCCTTCCACGTTTTTGGTGTTGAAAGTTCATAGCCAAATTGCTTTTTGAAATTTTCTTTTTCGGTTTCATTTTCAAATAAATCCTTTCTGTAAATCAAACATTCCGGCCCATCATGAAATGGAAGTCCGTATGTTCCATTATCAATTTTCTGCAAATGCAAAAGCGATTTGTGCCAGCCGTGCGGATAATTTTCAGGCGGATTTTGTGAAATAAAGGAATATAAATCTAGAACCGCTTTTTCATGTACAGCATCAAAAATCCAATCGGTATTAAGGTGTGCAATATCCCATTTTCCTTCTTTTAAACCCTTTTTTGTAATAGTGGTTTCATACAAATCATGAAGCTCCATCGGAATCATTTCGGCTTCAATTTTTATATTGTTTTGAAGACAAAAGGCATCCCAAAGCTTTTGAAGTGTACTTTCGAAAGGATCGAATTTTCGTACGGCGATTCTAATTTTTTCCATCAGCAGTCTATAAATTCTTTAATAATTCGTTCGTTGTCCTGACCTAGTTTCGGCGAACCTTTTCCAGAAGTCAGATATTCGCCGTCAATTTTTATCGGACAGCGTGTAGTTTTGTAACTGTAGCCATCAAGCATTTCTACGTCTTGCGTGAAATTCAGAACTTTAAACCCGTCCTCTGCAAAAAGCTGCTGATAGTTTAAAACTCCCGCACACCAAATGTCTGCTGGTTCTAAAATATCCAGCCAAAATTGTGTTTCCTGAGTATGCAAATGATCGGCAAGAATATTTTTGATTTCGTCTCTTAGCGTAAATTTATTTTCTGGGAAAGCCAATAAAGCATCACATTTTAAAAGCGAAGCCAAAACAGGAATGGATCCCATAGCCAAAGCTAAATAACCGTTTTTAGTTTTGTAAATTCCGTATGGCGCACCCAAATAGGCGTGCGCATTATTGGTTTTGGTACGAACAGGCAATTCGCCTCCGTCATTAAAAAAGGTTGTAATCGTTTCAAACTGAAAATCAAAAGCCGATTCCAGCATACTTACCTGAACTTGCGCTCCAATATTGTGAGTTGCTTTTCGGTATAAAGCGGCTAAAATACCTTGTGCCAAATGCGCTCCAGCCAGCATATCTACAATTGACAATCCCATTGGTACAGGACCGTCTTCCTGATTGCCGCTCAGCCACGTTAAAGCCGTTAAAGACTGTAAAAGCAAATCCTGTCCCGGTAAATCTTTCAAATCTGGATGTTCTCCAAAACCAGAAATCGAACCGTAAATCACATTCGGATTTATAGTTTTCACTTCTTCATAACTTAAGCCAATGCGTTCCATAACTCCAGGTCTGAAATTATGCATTACAACATCGGCTTTAGCCAATAATTTTTTTAATTTTTGAAGTTCCTCAGGCTGTTTAAAATCAATGGCAAACGATTCTTTATTTCTGTTTATCGTATGAAAAACAGACGACTCGCCATTCATAATCAAGTCTGAAGTATATAGGGTTCGGCAGATATCTCCCGTTCCCGGTTTTTCAATTTTTATCACGCGCGCACCCAAATCGGCAAGACGCAAACTCGCTGAAGGCCCCGAAAGAAACTGACTGAAATCTACAATTAAATAATCTTCTAATGGTTTCATTTTTTGTTAACCGTTTTATCTGTTTAATCGTTTTTAATTAACATTTAAAATCTAATTTGATCTGCCTAAATCTTTTAAAATCTGCGTGAAATACTTTTTGCGAATAGATTTTCACGCAGATTTGCACAGATTAAAGTAGATATCGCAGATTTTAATTTCCATTTTGAGTATAATTAAAAAATAATTTTAACCGAATTATTGAATAAAGGCTGCATGTATTGCTACATTATCCTGACCCACTTTTGGCGCTGCTTTTTCGCTAAGTAAAATTTCACCGTCCAACTGAATCGGACTTCTGGTTGTAACCAAAGTTTCACCTTCTGTATTTTTTACAGTTTGTTTCAACTGTAATTCCTCAATAAAAGGCTGATTGTCCAATTCTTCGTAATTGAAAACTTTGCCGCACCAAATGCCTTCTTTCTGTAAAATTTCAATCCAGTAATCAGACGTTTGGGTTTGAATTTTTTCGCTCAAAATTGTTCTAATTTCATCCCGTTTTTCAAACCATAAATGCTTATCCGCAAACGGACTTAAATCCAAGCCAAGCGTTTTTCCAATAAAAAGCAAATCCCCCATGGCGAGAGACAAAAAGCCGTCTTGCGTTTGGTAAACTCCGTATGGCGCGCTTAAAAAAGCATGCGCGCTTCCTTTAATATCGCCTCTTTCAGGCAATTGACCGCCGTCGTTTAAGAAAGAAGTAATCGCTTCAAACTGAACGTCAAGAATTGATTCTAACAAACTTACTTCAACCAAAACGCCTTTTTTGGTTTTAGCTCTTTTTAAAAGTGCTGCTAAAATTCCCTGCACAAAATGATTGCCACACATTAAATCGGCAACCGCCAATCCAAACGGAACTGGGCCTTGACTTTTGCGTCCGCTCAACCAGCTTAAACCCGAAAGCGATTGCAATAATAAATCCTGTCCCGGTTTTTTTGCCCATGGACCTTCATTGCCGTAACCTGTAATCGTTCCATAAATAATCTGCGGATTAATGGCTAATGTATTTTCAAAATCCAAACCGATTTTTTCCATCACGCCCGGTCTGAAATTATGCGTCATAATATCAGCTTTTTCGATTAGTTTTTTTATTAAAACCAAATCGTCAGGATTTTTTAAATCGGCTGCAAAAGATTCTTTATTTCTATTAATTGTATGAAAAAGTAGACTGCTGTCGTCTACAAACAAATCTTTAATACTCAATTGTCTGCAGGCTTCCCCTTTTACAGGACGTTCGATTTTGATCACGCGTGCGCCCAAATCAGCCAGTTTTAATCCGGCTGAAGGTCCCGCCAAAAACTGGCAGAATTCCAGAACAATTAATCCTTCTAAAGGTCTCATATCGTCTGAATTTTTAGAGATTCTGCATAAAGTCCGTTCATTTCTTCTAGGACTTTATCTTCATCTCCGCCGTACATTAAATAATTGCGGACAACATCTCCGGCGTGATCTTGAAAATACATGTGGCCGTAATATCTCGGACGTAAAAATGCGCGTTGTAAAGTTGGCAATGTGTTTTTGAAATAATCGTGTGTCAAATCGTTCAATCGGTCACTTTTCCAAGCTTCCAAATGTCCTGGCTGACCGCCATTATCCGTATATAAATTCTGCTGAATTTCGGAAGATCCTGTAAAATCAGCGTAACGAATCGCTTCGCCAATATGCTGACTGAAAGATGAAACCGCTAAACCAGTTCCGCCAAGCGAAGAAATCATTGGTTTGTCATTTAAACTCACCAAATCAAAAAAGTGCAATAGATTTTTGCTGTAGCCAACTCTCGAATAATTAGAATATCCGTAGGCAAAAGGGCAGTAAGCGATTTCGTTTGAATTCACCATTGCTTCATAAACCTGAATTGGATTTCTGTTAAAGTTTTTAGGATCAATTAACTGCGCTAATTCTCTAAACATTTGAAGCGCTTTTTTTCCTGTAGTTTCAGAAATAACTTTTTCTTCAGAAAGAAAAGGAGCTTCTCCCAAACTGCAGCAAAACATGTAGAAACTCATCAAAACATCAACTGGAATTCCCGCAAAAGCTACCAAGCCTTTTTTCGCCAAAGCCAATAAATCTTCATAAGTTTTTGGCACTTCTAGATTGTTCTTTTCTAAAATATCTAATCTTGCAGATGCTACAGGAGTTGCAGCATCAATAGGCAATGCCCATAATTTATTGTGAAAAACGTAACTACCGTAAGACTTTCCAACGGTATTGCGTTCCTGATCTTTAATATAATCTCCTGATAAATAATCGGATAACGGAAGAATTGCTTTTGTCTGTGCTCCAAATCCAGTCCAAGGATGGTCGATTACCAATAAATCAAATCTTTTAGCAAGATCTTCAATCGAAGCATCGGCAAATTCTTGTAAACTTCTTTTCTCCCAAGAAATTTCAATTTCTGGATGTAATTCTGTAAAACGCTGCGATGTGGCAACCATTGGAAGCAAACCTCTTGTATGGTTCCAAGTTATGCCTTTTAATTTTATCATTTTATAGGGATTTTGGGTAGTGAATGTTAGTTGGAAATAATAAATGTAAAAAATACAATTACAAAAGTAGAAATAAGATTGAAATGAGCAAGAAATCCCGTGTTTATTAACTATTCTTTTTTGCTGAAAAGGTTATTTAGGCTGTTAATTTTTACAAACCGTATAAAAAATGTTATAAAATTTTGAACGATGACTATTTTAAGAGCAGAAAAATAAAATAGATCGCGGTTATTAATTTAGAAAAAGTATTTTTGTAATTGTATTTTTTACATTTATTATTTTTGATTCCTTTTTTTAGCGAATTTAAAATTGGTAAATGCTGAAAGATTTACGAAAAATAAAAGATTGGATGGCTTTCTATCCTCAAAAAAATATAAACTAACAACTAAAAATATACGATTATGAAATTAATACGTTTTGGAGAAATCGGAAAAGAAAAGCCTGGCGTTATTATCGGAGAAAAAAGATATGATGTTTCTTCGATTGTAACCGATTTTAACGAAAGTTTCTTTGAAGAGAATGGATTGGAAAAATTACAAAAAGCATTAGATAGCAATCCGTCTCTGCCAGAAGTAGACGCTTCGGTACGTTTGGGATCGCCTGTTGCAAGACCTTCAAAAATTATCTGTATTGGTTTAAATTACATTGATCACTGTAAAGAAACCAATGCCCCGATTCCGACCGAACCTATAATCTTTTTTAAATCGACAACTTCTTTGTGCGGTCCAGATGACGATTTGATCATTCCTAAAAACAGTGAAAAAACCGATTGGGAGGTAGAATTGGCTTTTGTAGTAGGTAAAAAGGCAAGTTATGTCGAAGAAGCAGAAGCTTTAGATTATGTTGCGGGTTATGCTTTATTGAATGATTATAGCGAAAGAGCTTTTCAGTTGGAGCGTGGCGGGCAATGGGCAAAAGGAAAAGGGAGCGACACTTTTGCGCCTCTTGGACCATTTTTGGCAACCAAAGATGAAGTTGCCGATGTTGACAATTTAAAAATGTGGCTGACGGTAAATGGTAAAAAATACCAAGATAGCAATACGCTGAATTTAGTTTTCAAAATACCTTATTTGGTGCATTATTTAAGCCAGTTTATGACTTTGCTTCCAGGCGATATTATTAGTACGGGAACGCCTCCGGGAGTTGGTTTAGGAATCAAACCAGATCCAGTTTATATTAAAGCGGGAGATGTTATCGAACTGGGAATTGAAGGTTTAGGAACGAGCAAACAGAAAGCTGTTGCGTATCAAAATATAAATTAAGAAAGTATAAAATGAAATATATTGTTTGCGAAAAACCACAGGAATTTCTATTAAAAGAAACTGCTATTCCAGAACCAAAAGAAGGTGAGGTTTTATTGAAAATTAAAAGAATCGGAATTTGCGGAACTGATATTCACGCTTTTGGCGGAACTCAGCCGTATTTTGAATATCCAAGAATTTTAGGGCACGAATTGGCTGCTGAATATGTAAAAGGAAATGCAGAAGGTTTTAAATCAGGTGATAAAGTCACTTTTATTCCGTATTTTAACTGTGGAAAATGTGTGGCATGCCGTAACGGATTGACAAATTGCTGCGTGAATATCAAAGTTTTTGGAGTACATATTGACGGTGGAATGGCCGAATATGTTTCGATTCCAGAACAATATTTACTGCACGGTCAAGGTTTGGATTATGACGAATTGGCTTTGGTAGAACCTCTAGCAATTGCAGCACATGGAGTGAGAAGAGCGGCCGTAAAACCAACGGATACAGTTTTAGTAATGGGAGCAGGACCAATCGGAATTGGTTTGATTCAGTTTGCTAAAATCGCCGGAGCAAAAGTGATCGTAATGGATATTAATGACTATCGTTTGAATTTCTGTAAAACAGAATTAAATGCAGACGAAACTATTAATCCGTTAAACGATGATGTTGCTGCGAAATTGGCTGAATTGACAAACGGAGATATGGCAAATGTGGTTATTGATGCGACTGGAAATCAGAAAGTAATGAACAGCGCTTTCAATTATATTTCGCATGGCGGAAGATTTGTTTTAGTCGGACTTCAAAAAGGAGAATTGAGTTTCAGTCATCCGGATTTTCACAAAAGAGAATCGACTTTAATGAGCAGCCGTAACGCAACAATCGAAGATTTTGAATATGTAATGAAATGCCTGAAAGAAGGAAAAATCGATCCGAAAAAATACATTACACACAGAACAAGTTTTGACGAAATGATTACTGATTTTAAGAATCTGACCGATCCTAAAAACAATGTGATCAAGGCGTTGATTGAGATAGAATAGGGATACAAATAAAGATTTTTGCCCACAGTTTGTCATCCTGACGAAGGAAGGATCTCCACAAGTAGCTCGACAATCTAAATCGACAATCTTTGCGGAGTTCCTTGCGGAGATTTCTCCTTCGTCGAAATGACAAAAATGAGGAAAACTTTAACTTTAAATAACCACAAAAATGAATTTAAACTTAAAAGATAAAATAGTCGTTGTTTCTGGATCAGCTGGAAAAGAAGGCAGTATCGGAGAAACGATTATCAACCGCCTAGCAGACGAAGGCGCGATTCCAGTTTTGGTAGATCGAAATGCAAGAGGTTTCGCTTACGCGGAAAAACTTCAAAATAGAGGTGTTAATTCGTTATTTGTTCAAACCGATGTGACAGATCCTGTTGCAATGGAAAATGCTGTGAAAGTTGTCGCTGCAAAATACGGAAGAATCGATGCTATCATCAATAACGTTGGAGTAAACGACGGCGCAGGATTAGATTCAAGCTACGAAGATTTCATGAATTCTTTGAAACTGAATGTGGCAAGTTATTTTCTTTTAGCTAAATATTCGCTTCCCTATTTAAAAGAATCAAAAGGAAATATTTTAAATATTGGTTCAAAAGTGGCTTTAACGGGGCAGGGTGGCACTTCTGGTTACGCTGCTGCGAAAGGTGGCGTTTTAGGTCTAACAAGAGAATGGGCTGTAGATTTGATTCAGTTTGGAATCCGTTCGAATGCTATTATTATTGCTGAAAGTTATACTCCAGCCTATGAAGATTGGATTAAAACATTGGAAGACGGAGAAAACGTTTTAAAGAAAATCAATAAAAGTATTCCGTTTGAAGGCAGAATGACTAAAACAGAAGAAATTGCGGATACGGCGCTTTTCATCATTTCAGAAAGATCATCGCATACTACGGGACAATTTGTTTTTGTGGATGGAGGTTACGTACATTTAGACCGCGCATTAATTAGCGATGTTAACTAAGAAATTATGAGTAAAAGAATAGATTCACATCAGCATTTTTGGAAGTTTGATCCCGTTCGAGACAGTTGGATTGACGAAACGATGGCTGTAATTCAGAGAGATTTTCTGCCAAATGATCTTTTGACCGAACTTCAGAATAATCAGTTTGAAGGTTGTGTTGCCGTACAGGCAAGTGAATCAGAAGAAGAAACCAATTTTTTATTGGATTTGGCTTCCAAAAATGATTTTATAAAAGGCGTTGTCGGCTGGATCGATTTACGAGCTGAAAATATTCAAGACCGTCTAAGTTTTTATTCGAATTATAAAACCCTGAAAGGTTTCAGACATGTTGTACAGGGCGAACCAGATGATTTCATGTACGGAACAGATTTCCGTAACGGAATTGCAGCTTTAAAAGCATTCGATTATACGTACGATATACTAATTTTCCATCGTCAATTGCCAGCGGCGATAAGTCTTGTAAAAGATTTTCCGAACCAAAGATTTGTGATTGACCATATTGCAAAACCAGATATTAAATCAGGCGATATAGATTCATGGAAAAAAGCAATAGGAGAAATTTCAAAATACGACAACGTTTGGTGCAAAATCTCCGGAATGGTCACAGAAGCCGATTGGAATAAATGGAAGCCAGCAGATTTGAAACCTTATTTGGATGTTATTTTTGATAATTTTTCTGTTGACAAATTAATGTACGGTTCAGACTGGCCGGTCTTGAATGTCGCTTCCGATTATAATGAGGTTGTAAAAACATTAGAAGATTATATCTTGAAGTTTTCTGTAGAAGACCAGAATAAGATTTGGTCTGAGAATGCAATTTCATTCTACAATTTAAATGATTAGTAGCTTCGGAGAAGCTAAATATTTATAGCAGGAAATACAGGTTTACAATATAAAGCTCCAGCGGAGCGACATGTTTTTTACAATTATATGTCGCTCCGCTGGAGCTTTTTCCCCATTTTGTTTTATTAATATTCTATAAATATTTTGCTCCGCTGGAGCAATAAATAACTTGCCGAGGTTTCGGGGTATGTTTAAATAAAGATTATCAATAAAAACAAACACGCCAAGTCACAAAGAATAAAAAAACTTTGCGACTAGGCGTCTTTGCGAGAACTATTTAACATCCAGCTAAATTGAACTTAAATAACTTATATGGTTCAAAATTTTAAAACTTAACCGCTTTCTTAGGAACATCTTTTCCAATAGTAGTAGTTTTAGATAAACCACTCAAATCGATATTTTTAGTTGTTGCACCATCAATAGTTATCGCATTCGATGAACCAGGATTAAATTCTACTTTCTTCAAAGAAAGATTTTGAACATTATAAATTTCGAACGCATTTTTACCTTCAATATCCAATTGCGCATTGCTGATTTTAATTCCATTTGCATCAATAATAGAAAAACCTTTTTGAGATTTCGCAATCAGGTTTGAAATCTCAATATTTTCCAAATTCATTTCAGGAAGACCTTGTAAAAATACCGCTTGCTGTGCGCCTTTAATCGTAATATTTTTAATCGAAATATTTTTAAACTGAGGCGTTTCTTCGTTTACAGGAACTAATTTTGTTGTAACCGTATTTCCACCTTCCGCTAACGTTTCAGCGATGGATTTTCCGCCATAATACAAATCAAACGAAATCGCCTGAGACGGGATATCCGTCATAAAAACATCTGAAATAAAGATATTTTCTACCACGCCGCCACGTCCTCGTGTACTTTTGAAACGAAGACCAACATCAGTTCCCATAAAAGTACAGTTGGAAACATGCAGATTTTTTACACCACCTGACATTTCGCTTCCCACTGTTACACCGCCGTGTCCGTGATAGACGATATTATTTTTCACAATAATATTTTCGCAGGCAACACCGCGATCACGTCCGTCTTTATCTTTTCCAGATTTAATACAGATCGCATCGTCACCGACATCAAAACTAGAATTTTCGATAATTACGTTTTTGCAAGATTCTACATCCAGTCCGTCGCCATTTTGAGAAAACCACGGATTACGGACCGTTACATTTCGAACAATTAAATCTTCAATTAACAACGGATGAAGATTCCAAGCTGGCGAATTTTGAAAAACAGGACCATCAAACAGCACTCTTTTACTATTCTGAATACTCACCAAAACAGGACGAAGAAAATCGTGAATCGCTTCAAAATCTTCTTTCGTTTTTAGATCATGACGCACATTTTGATCGGCACCTTTCGCACCTTTTAAATATTGTTCAGAAGGATACCAACTGTCTTTCTTTTCATTTAAAACACCGCCAGAAGCTACAAATTTCTTCCATTGTTCGTCGGTCAGTTTACTCTTTTTAACTTGTCTCCAAGCTTCACCAGAACCATCCCAAACGCCATTTCCTGTAAAAGCAACATTTTCTAAATTTTTCCCATAAATAGGAGAGATACAACGCCAAGTATTTAAACCTTCAAAGCTTGTTTCTATAATTGGGTATAAAGTTTTATCAGTTGAAAATTTAATCAAAGCACCCGTTTGCGCATGCAGTTCAATATTGCTTTTTAAAATAATCGGACCAGTTAACCAGATTCCAGGTGGAATGATCAATTTACCTCCGCCTTTTTTTGAAAGAGCATCAATAGCATCGGCAAAAGCTTTGGTATTCAAAACGTAACCGCCGTTCACCGCTCCAAAATCTTTTAGATTTACTGTATTAGCTGGAATAACAGGTTCGTTAACTTTCGGCATTTTGAATTCAACATTGGCATAAGTATCGTACGAGGAGCTTTGAGCATTTACATTTTTTGACCCCAGGCAAAGCATAATTGCCATTGCAAGAGAAAAAAGATTTAGTCGGTTGGTTTTCATTGTTAGTAAAATTTTGGTGTTATTTTTATAAATGTGAAAAATTACTTCTCACATAAATAGCAATAGTTAAATGTAATCGATTACACAAATCTATTAAAAAAAGTTTAGAAAATAGAATTGCGGTGAAAGTTTTGAACCATATAAGTAATTTAAGTTCAATTTAAAGTTTTTAATTGTTTTTCTCAGTTCTTAAGTACTGTTTGTCATTTCTGTAAAAGTCATTTATTTCGGTAACAGATTTTTCATATCAATTGGTGTTTTTCCATCAATTCCCTG
>NZ_JAVAMB010000003.1 GCF_030730925.1 Flavobacterium sp. DG2-3
AACATAGCCCAAGGTTTCAACCTTGGGTACGCAATCAATATCACATTACGCAATCACAATACGTTTCCCAAGGTTGAGACCTTTGGCTATGGTTTTTCTCTGGAAGGAATTCGGAGAATCTTGTCATTTCGAACGAAGAGAGAAATCTTCGCGAGAAAGTCTACAAAGATTGGCGACATACTACGTCGAGCTACTTGTGAGATCCTTCGTTCCTCAGGATGACAAAAATAAAAATAAACTTTTGCTTTCGAAGCTTAGGGATCGTGACTTGTGAGCATATTTGATTTTTTATAAAATAATCTGCGACATCAGCTTAAATCTTTTAATCCCGATAGCTATCGGGAGCGTGAAATAAAAAAATCCTTTTAATCCATATAATCTGTGGCAAAAACAAAACAAAACTTGGCGTCTTCGCGACTTTGCGAGCATATTTCAACGCCTAATAAAGAATTTTAGCGAACTTTGCGTAAACCTTAGCGGTTAAAAACTATGGAACAATCACCCTTTAAAGTAGACAAATATTACATCAAGAGAGTAGATGCCGACCCAAAAAGCATTTACTGTCATCATGATATAATGGGTGAATTGCTGGTTCCAACACATAAGCACGAAAAAGCTCAAATGCTTTATGCAGAAGGAGACGTAGTTTTTGTAACAACCGAAACGAAATCGTATTTTTTACCTGCAAGGCATTTTATCTGGATTCCTGCCGGATTAGAACATAGCATCGAACCCAAGTCAGAACATGTGATGATGCGAAATTTGTATTTTCCTGTTGAAGAAAATGAAGATGAGTTTTATAAAAACGAAGGTATTTATCCCGTAAATAATCTGTTGCTTCAAATGATGCTTTTTACCAATCGCTGGAACGGTGATCTAGAAGAAGGAACTCCGAATTTTAGCATTGCTAAAGCTATAAAAGCCATTTTACCGCAAATCTGTCCGACGAATCTTCCGTTAGAATTACCGCAACCGAAAGACAAACGCTTGGGTAAAATTTTGCGTCATGTGGAGAATAATTTGGGAGAAACGATTCTCTTTTCGAATGTGGCGCATGAGTTTGGATATAGCGAAAGGTCGTTATCAAGATTATTTCAGAAAGATCTTAAAATGTCATTCATTCAATATTATACTATTCGAAGAATTTTAAAAGCGATTGAGCTTTTATTGGAAAGAAAACTTTCGGTAAAAGAAGTAGCCGAAGAAGTGGGTTACAACAGTGTTCCGACATTCAGTAATACCTTTTTTAAGATTCTCGGCCAAAGACCTTCTGATTACTTAAATGGGGAGGAAATTTTAGAGAAAAGCAAATAAATTGTTTTGCACAGATTTTTTTGTTTCACGCAGATTTAGGCAGATTAAAGCAGATTCAGACAGATTTTATTTTTAGATCATGCAGATTTAGAAAATGAATCTGCATAATCTGCTCAAATCATTTTAAATCTGCGTGAAATTTTTTTCTCAAGGTTTAAAAAAATATCTGCTCAATCTGCCAAATCTGCGGGAGCATAAAAAAAATAAATCAGCTAACATCAGCTTAAATCTTTTTGAATCTGCGTGAAACTTTTTTTTTCTAAACCATTGAAAATCTGTATAAAATAAAAAGATGTAAGCTTTTGGACCTCAATATTTTAATACAACGTTTTCGGAAATAGAAATTTTAACGTTTGGCTGAAATGAATATGTTCTTGGCTTTTAATAATTATCAGTCAACGAAAAAATGAAGGAACTTTGCAGCATCAAATAGTTAAATATTCATGTTCCTTAAAACAACAAATTCTAAAGAAGATTGTTTTCTCAAAAGCTTATTGATGTTTTTAATTGCATTCGCATTCAATAGTTTACAAGCTCAGGAGGTTCATTCTGTTTCTTTACAAGAAGCGATGAAACTGGCAAAAGAAAACAACAAAAAAGTCCTAAGATCTCAATTGGACATTACGCTCTCAGAGCAAAACATCAAAGAAAGAAAAGAACTCCGACTTCCAGATGTCGAATTAAACGGAATGTATTCCAGAATTACCAACATTACCGAATTTAAAGGAAACGGTTTTCTTAACGGAAAAGAAGTAACCAAAGCAATTCCGGAAATCTACGAGGTAAATTCGACTTTTAAAATGCCAATTTACGTTGGAAACAAAATCAACAACGCGATTAAAATTGCGAATGATGAAAGCGAAATTGCCAAAATAAAATCGGAAAAAACAGAAAATGATATCGAATTGCAGGTCGTAGCCAACTATCTGTCGATTTATAAAATGATGGAACTTCAGAAGATTTTTGAAGAAAACATTAAAGAAGAAAAAAGCCGATTGAAGGAAGTTCAGTCGATGCAGAAACATGGTACGGTGACCAAAAATGAAGTTATTCGTGCCGAATTGCAACTCTCAGATCGTGAATTGAATGCGTTAACTAACTCCAAAAACATTAAAATCGCACTTCACGATCTGAAGACGTTGATTCAGCTTCCGGAGAACGAAGAAATTGCAATCGACACCACTTCCAGTTTAGACGAAATGAACGGTTTAGATCCGTATGATTTTTATCTGAACAAAGCGATGCAGAACGAAGAAATGCGAATTGCAAGTCAGGAATTGAAAATCAGTAAAACCGAATTGCAATTGGTAAAAGGAAATTATTTGCCGAGCGTCAATTTCTTTGGAAATTATGGTTTTTATTATCCAAACTATAAATTCTTTCCGCCAAATCCGTATTTGTATACTTTAGGACAGGTGGGAATCGAGGCGCGTTTTGATCTTTCGGCTTTGTATAAAAACAAAACCAAAGTTGCGCAGGCGAATACCAAAATCGAGTGGCAGAAAATGCAAACGGAAATTGTAAAAGACGAAATTCAGGATAAGCTTTTTAAAGATCACACCCAATATCAAGAAATTCTAGAAAAGTTTGTAGTGGTTGACAAAGCCTTAGATTTAGCCGAAGAAAACTACCGAATTGTAAAGCTGAAATACTTAAATCAATTGGTCTTGCTAACCGAAATGGTTGATGCCGATAATGCTTTGCTTCAGGCGAAATACAACAAAATTTCTACGCGATTGGATGCGATTTTGAAACATTACGAATTATTGCATACGGCGGGAATGCTTTCGCAGAGCTGATTTTGAGAGGAAAGAAGCTAGAAACAAGACTTGAAATAAGAAAATAGATAATAGAATAAAGAATATAGATTTTTAGTTCCGAAGGAACGATTCATATTGTAGCGCCGGATTTTAATCCGGGGAAATTAAAAGATATAAAGTTTATGGTTAAGATAAAAAATGAAACTAGTAGAAATAGAACGTTTCATATCATAATAACAATTATTGCGTGTACGCTGGTTATAAGCGGGGTTATTTTAGGGATTTGGTTTTATGTTTTTAACCGAAATCACGAAGAAACCAATGACGCTCAGGTCGAACAATACGTAACGCCAATTATGTCGCGAATTACGGGTTATGTACAGGAAGTTCGTTTTAACGAAAATCAGTTTGTGCATAAAGGAGATACGCTGGTGGTGATTGATAACAGAGAATATCAGTCGAAATTGAATGTGGCTTTGGCCGATGTTCAAAACGCGAAACAAAATAGCGTGGTTGCAGAGAAAAATGCTGTCAATACAGCAAGTGCAACCGCAATAAACGAATCACAATTGGAAGCAGCAAAATCAAATCTTTGGAAAACGAAATTAGAATACGAACGTTACAAAGCTTTGGTCAAAGAGGAAGCGGCAACTTCGCAGCAATTAGAAAAAGTAAAAGCCGATTATGAAACGGCTCAGGCGCATTTTCAGGAAATGAAAAACAGAATTCATTCTTCGGCGTTAAGCACTTCTGTTGCCGAGGCGAATGTTCCGACAACACAGACGAATATTGCTTCAAAACAAGCTGTCGTTGACAATGCGGCTTTATTTCTTTCGTACACGATTATCACAGCGCCTTATGATGGATGGGTTGGAAAACGAACTTTACAGCCAGGACAAATGGTAAAAGAAGGGCAGTCTTTGCTTTCGATTGTTAGTAAAGAAAAATGGATTACAGCCAATTTTAAAGAAACGCAATTGCAATATTTAACCGTTGGTCAGGAAGTAGAAATTAAGGCTGACGCTGTAAATGATAAAACATTTATGGGAACAATTGCTTCGTTATCGCCTGCAAGTGGTGCGAGATTTTCTTTGCTTCCTCCAGATAATGCGACAGGAAACTTCGTAAAAATAGAACAGCGAATTCCAGTTAGAATTCAGTTAAAAGACAACGACAAACAAACTGATTTTTTAAGAGCAGGAATGAACATTACGGTTGTTGCTGCACACAAATAAAATGGAAGATAAAAGTATATTTAAATCCTGGGTTCCGCGATGGGCGATCATTATTATATTGTTCGTCTGTCTGCTGCATTCCATGATTTTATTGGGAGTTTACACTTCAAACGTAACCTACGCAGCGAGTTTTCTGGACATTGAGCCCGAAGATTTGCAGTTTGCCATGTGCGTTACTTACGGAACTTTACTCGCAACCATTTTGATCGAAGGCCGATTTTCGAGTTTTTTTCCTGCCAAAAACTACCTAATGGCGGTGTATTCCCTTATCGGAATTACGATTGTTTCTTCGGCTTATATTACCAATTTTTCGGTTTTTTTATTGATGAGAGTTGCTGAAGGAATTTTGATGGCGCTTCCTGTAATTACCATCAGACAATTGCTTATTGAGCAATTCAATACTAAAAATGCGATAATTATTGGTTTTTCATTCTATTACGGAGCATTGCTGTTGTCTACGCCTTTTATTATGAATATTGCGGTTTGGTTCCTCGATCATTACGACTGGAAATACATGTTGTATGTTTCGGGCGGACTACAGGTTCTAAACGTCTTTTTAATCTTAGTTACTTTTAGAGGGCACCGAATTACAAAGAAGATTCCGTTGTATCAAATCGATTGGATGAGTTATTTTTTGGTTTTAATTTCTATTCTTTGCGGTGCCTACTTTTTTGTTTACGCCGAAAAAAAATATTGGCTTCAATCTTCAGAAATGGTTCTTATGCTAATGATTTCGCTTGTTACAGGCGGATTGTTCATTTTTAAAGAACGTTTGGTAAAAAGACCAAGTTTTGATTTTGAAGTTATAAAATACGCCAATCTTCGAATTGGGTTTCTATTGTTTTTTCTTTTTTACATCAGCCGTGCCACATTGAGTTTGTGTCACGGGGCGATGTATTCCATTTGGAATTGGGATCCGTCGCGTGTGGCGGGCGTGCAATACATTAACGGATTAGGAAATGTAATCGGACTCATTTTAGCCGCTTTTTTTCTGATGAAATCCGTTTCGACCAAAATCATTTTTCTGATTGGTTTTACGCTTATTGCGATATTTCATTTTTGGTTTACGTTTCTTTTTGTGCCCGATGTGGCTTTATCAGATATTATTGCGCCCTATATTTTGCAAGGAATCGGTGTTGGGTTTTTATTTGTTCCGCTCATCTTATTTACCACATCATCGGTTCCGGCAAATATGGCGGTTTCTTCTGGAATTGTCGGTGTTTCAGGACGTTTTTGGGGAAGTACGATTGGTTTTTGCGTCATGCAGAATGCAATGGTTTTCCTGAATAAAAAGCACTTTTTAAAGCTAAGCCAATTTGTAACAGGCGAAAATCCCGAAGCACAGCAAAATATCGCTGCTACAACGCAGAGTTTTATCGCCAAAGGATATTCAGTAGACAATGCCAATGTTCTTGCCATGAAAAAGATCTTCGGAACCATCAGCAAACAATCGACTTTATTGGCCGATATGGAGATTTATACGATTGTGGGTTATGGTTTAGTAGTTTTGATTATTCTAATTGCGTGTAATCAACATTTGAGACAGACGATGACTTTGGTTAAAAGTAAAATTTGGATCGGCTAAAATGCAAATTCCTCCCGATAGCTATCGGGATTAAATCCCAAATTCCAAGTATGGGATGAATTTAATCTCGCAAAGTCGCGAGGGCGCAAAGTTTTATTTCACGCAGATTTAATAGATTTAAGCAGATCGCACAGATTATACTTTAAATTAAAATCTGCGCAATCTGCCGAATCTGCGAGAGAAACAAAAAATCCAATTAAATCTGCTCTAATCTGCAGAATCTGCGTGAAACAAAAATTATTTTAATCCATTAAATCTGTGGAAAAAAACTTTGCGACTTTGCGCGATTCAAAAAAAACTCTTTGCGTATCTCTGCGAAAAACCTCCGCGCATCTCTGCGTAAAAACCCTTACCTTGCAACCTCTAAAAAACAACAAAAACAATTATGAGCCAAAAATGTGTAATCTTCGATATGGACGGCGTAATCTGCCACACCAATCCGCATCATGTGGTTGCTTTCGAAGAGTTTTTCAATAAATATAAAATTCCGTACACCAATGAAGAATTTGAGGAGCACATGTACGGAAAACACAATAGTTATATCATGTCGCATTTCTTCAAACGTCCGATTGCGGGAGAAGAACTGACCAAATTGGAAGACGAAAAAGAAGGAATGTTTCGTGAGATTTATAAAGACAAAGTCGAAACCATTCCGCATTATATGACGTTTCTGGAAGAACTAAAATCCCGCGGATTCAAAACGGCTGTTGCCACTTCTGCGCCGCGTGCGAATCTGGACTTAATTGCCAATTTCCTGAAACTCGACCAAAAAATGGATTCGATGATGTCAAGCGAAGACGTTACGTTTCATAAACCAAACCCAGAAGTATATCTAAAATCGGCTGAGCGTGTTGGCGCTTCTCCGTCGGATTGTGTGGTTTTCGAAGATTCTTTTTCGGGCGTTACAGCAGGATTAAATGCAGGAATGAAAGTAGTAGGTGTTTTGAGTACGCATACCAAAGAACAATTGCCTCCGTGCGATTTTTATATTAATGATTACAGCGAAGTGAATGTGGAGAAAATAGTTGAGATATTAAATACCAATTCTTAAAATCCCAAATTTCCCCAAAGTTTGTCATTCCGAGGAACGAGGAATCACACTAGAAACTCCACAAAGTATGTTGCCAATCTTTGTAGAATCCCGAGTGTGATTTCTCCTTTCAGTCGAAATGACAAAACAAGACGGATTAAATTGAGTTTCGTCAATATTTCTCCTCCAAAAAAGCAATCCAGCCTTTTTCAAACTCTTCGGGCGTTACTTTCAATGTTTTTTCAATATTGCCAAATGACGAAATTAATTGAGCGACGCTCTCTTTTCCCCATTTAGAAGTGACATATTCAATAATCGTATAGCCAATATTATAAATCTGATTGCTTTTATTTAATTCTTCTAAAGTCAGGTTTTTGCTTTTGGCATATTTTACGCTTAATTTATTTACTTCTTTCGCTTCAAAAATACTGATCGATTCCCATAGCCAGCGTGGATATTCGGTTTTGAATTTTTTATCGAATTCCTTTTCAAAAGTTGCTCTGTCCTGCGTAATAATGCTCTCTTTGGCTTTATCGATCAAAATATTTAACTGAACACAATGCGTAAATTCGTGCAGTGCCGTTTTGAGCGGATCGTCCGGAAAAAGAGAATTAAACCAACTCGTCCAGACAAAATAAAATTCGTTTGGGCCGCGGCTTGTGCCTTTTGTGTTTTCTTTTAAGCCAGTAGCCGCTTTAAACTTGTGTGAATAACCGTAAATAAAGACCTTTATTACATCGTGTTTTACGTCTTTTAGATTTTCTCTTATTGGAGCATAATTTTCTTCCAGATGTTTGCTGACTTTTTCTGCTTCACTTTTGTAAATTCCGCTGTAGGAAACCACAAAATGTTCTGTTTTTATGGTTTGAATTTCCTGCTTAACGGTAAAGTTTCGAACCGTTCTCGCAAGGTAAAAAAGCACAATAACTCCTAAAAGGATAACTAATAATCTGTATTTTTTCATGTGTTCTAAAGGATTTTAGAGTTTTAAAAATGAATAAAATAAGGAGAATTAGGTTTTTGGTATTTTAAAAATAAGAATATTTATAGACTAAAACATAAAATAATTAAAGAAATTTCTGAATTATTGTTGCGGTGTATGATTTTTAAACCATATAAGAAATATAAGTTTATTTTAGTTTTTCTGCAATCCCGAGGCTTCGGGACAAAACCTTGTAGGTTTGATTTAATAAAGGAAATATAAGTTTAATCAATTGCCTCCTGCTTTAGCTGGAGGTTTTTTAAAATGGCTTTAACCGAAATTATTTCAAAGGAAAATCCAACAACTCTTTTGGCTCAATATCCAAACCTTTAGCAATTTTCACTAGAGTTTTTACGGAAGTATTGATCTTAGCAGTTTCTATTCTTGCTATTTGAGATTTGGTCATACCAGAATCATCAGCTAAATCTTGCTGTGATAAGTCTTTTTTTTCACGTAATTGTCTAATGTGAATCCCAAGATTTATGATATAAGTTTCTTCTGAAATGTTCATATTTCAAAAGTGGAAAGATTTATTTCCTTTTTGATAGCATACATGCCTACAAATTATTATATTTGCCTCAAACAAAAAATAAGACAATGGCTACAGAATGTGTTTCGGAAGTTGAAAATCGGTTAAATAACTTCTTTACAAATGTTATAGATCCAAAAGATATGGCAAAGGCAATTCGTCAAGCAAATTATATGCTGACTTTAAGTGTGATAAGAGAAAGAGATTCTTTAGGGAAAATAAATCTCGAAAACTTCTATTATTGGCTCAATGAATTGGCAGAAGTTTTAGATCCTTATTTGGAGGTTGAATAGAATAATGTTTTATAGGAAATATATTATATATTTGAAAATTAACTAATATAAATTGTAATGGCTGCTTTAGGAATATTAAAATTAGAAAATAAGGAGTTTTTAATATTAGAGTTTAATTATAAATGTGTCCAGTTATTAGATGCTTTAGGAAAACCGTCAGCAAGACCTTCGGGTTGGATAATTGATTTAATGATAGAATCTGATAGTGATACTACATTGCTGGAGTGGACATTAAGTAATGCGCCAAAAGACGGCATTATTACATTTTACAAACATGATGGAATGAGCAAGTTTAAAGAAATTAAGTTTGAAAAATCATATTGCATTTCGCATAAAGAGATTTTTGAAGCTGATGGAAATTTACCAATGCGCCAAATTATACAAATATCTGAGCCTCGAAAAGAGAATTTGAAAGAAGCAATTATGCCTCCAAAAAAAATAGTGCAGGAGGAACCTCAAAAAAGAATCACCGATATAAAATGGATGTGTTCTGAAATGAAAGACGTAATACATACAGCGAGTATTGGCGAAACAGTTAGTATTCTGGTCAAAACTATAAATTATAAAGAAGGTGAAGTTATACGGATAACGGTAGATGAAGCAACTGGAAAAGATCTTCAAAAAGATATTAAAGAAATAATATTTAGTGGTAAGGTAAACGCTGATGGAATTGCAGAACTAAAAGAAGAAGTAAATATTAAACTTTAATAGCAGGAAAATATGAATATAACTTACCGCATAAAAGAAGTCGATGGAGATGTAGGTTTTCAACATGTAACCTTACAAATTACGCCAAGTGTCGAAGGAGATTATTTTGATATGAAAGGTAATTATCTGGGGTCGACTAAAGAAAGTAAAAAAATGATTTTTATATTGGGTAGAGATTCTTTGCAGAATTCTTATTCGAGTATTAATCTTCCAGAAAATTTTTATGACAAACAAGTTTCTTTTAATGGAAAAGGCAATGTTGTAAATTTGAGAGCTGCTGCAAAATATGGTAATGTCATAACAGATTTATCTCTTCAAACAAGGGTAAATGTTGCTGAAAAAATTTACAATCATTATTATACTGAGGCGGGTTATGATTTAAGTAAATTGAAATGTAAAACTATTACTGATGCCACTAATGATCCTTCTAATACGGGATATGCTGTAACAAAATTGGGAGGAGTAAGTCCAAATTCAGAATATTTAAAAGAAAATGAAGCGGATATAAGAATTGTATACGGTCATATTGGACTTAATTTTGATACTGGTTATGATATTATGAGTGTTTGCGGACATGAACATTTTCACTTGATGGAATTGCTTAAGTTAAAGAAGAAAATTTATGATGGTTATGCAGAAGATAGAGCGTACCGATATCAAGTGCTTATTGATAGAAATTGGGGTTTTGTATCAATTGGTTTTAAAAAGAAAATACTCGAAAACATACAGGAAAATGTTGGAGATACAAATGATAAAGCATTTTATTTAAAAGCTAGAGGCGATGAAAAACAATATGAAAAATATGAAGGCTGGAAACCAGGAAAAAATATCACTTTATAAAAAGATAACTTGTTTAATGATATTGTCTATAATTCTTTTTTCATGTAATAAAGATGATAACAAAAAAGACCTTAAAATTGAATTATTGACCAATGAGATAGTTTGTATTGAAAACGTTAAAAAAGATGATTTTTTAGAAGCGTTTTATAATCCTAATCCAAAATACGATAGTTTGTCAAAAAATATTCTTCATTATAGAATTAAGAATATTTCGGATAAAAAGTATTTCATAATGTTTAACGAGAATAGCTTAGGGACAGAAGAACGAGATTTGTATAAAGAATCTTTGGGAAAGAAAAAATATGATTTAAACTATATTGGCTTTAGTTTATATAAAAATGATTCTGTTTTAGATCGCAGTTCAACAGCTGTAGAAAATATGTGCGGAAATGAATTTGAAATTATGAAAGTAAAAGAATTGGATGCGATTGTAAATAAATTTATGTTGAAAAATAGAATTGATAAAAAATATAAACTCGAATATATAGATCAAAAAGAAGAATCTTTGCAAGGTTATTTTCTCCAACCCGGAGAAACAAGATATTTTACCTCCATTGTGAATTTACCATACAGAAATGATCAAAAATGGATTTCTAATATTGAAAAAAAGAAACCCAATTCAGGTTCGTTTTCTTTAAGAAATGATTCGCTTTTCACAAAGAAAGTAATTAGCGAAAATCAAAAAAGAGAAATTAAAGAAAATGGATATATTTTATTTGACGGAGTTGTCTACTCGAATAGAGTTCCAGTTAAATTAATTGCTATCAAAAAATAGTTTTTCAAGTTTGTTTTAAAAACAATTCATCTCGACGAAAGGAGAAACCAAAAACAGCAAAACCGACAAAAATTCCAGAGTGATTTCCGCAATTTTTTTATAGTGTACAAACTTGTTGGTGATGTTGGGGAGCTTCTTTCGTCGAGGTGATAACTTGAAGTTATATGTTTTTTAATAATGCCAAGTTCTTCTTTCAGTCCAAGAAGGTCTATTTGATTGTACAAAATTAATTTCTTCTTGTGTAGGGTTTTCTGAAAGATTGATATCTTCCAGTGCTAAATGCTTATCTACAAATTTGCTAAGAGAAACAGAAGTATTCATACCGTTCATTATAAATCCATTTCCAAATTGTTTGTTTATGAATATTATTTTTTTTCGGATTAGCCCTGAAATTGTTGGGTCGTCTATTGGAACTTCAAGAGATGTTTTTTGGTTTATAATAAATTCTCTTAATACAGCCTTTTCATGATAATCTAAATTTTTTAGACTATAAATAAAATCTTTCTTTATTTTTAAAAACTTTACTTCAAAACTAATTTTATTAAATAGCCAGATAACAAGATTAACAGTCATTAAACCAGATGTTGAGATAAAAGTTAATCCTATAATCCATCCATATGACTCATTGATTTTTTCTAAATGAATTTTCTTTAATAAAGTTTGGTCTGCAAATAAAATAAATCCAGATAAAACTGCGAATAAAAAGAAAAATTTAGCAGGTAGTTTTGTTAAATCAAATAAAGCTTTAAAGTTTTCCATTTTTATATTTTTTTATTAAATCACTTTTTAAGATAAAGCTATTGTCCAATTAATAAACTAAAATTGGGTTTTACAATAGAAAGTAAATCTTTTGAAACGGTTTCACTAATAATGCCACCAGCAGTCATTTCTACAATTTTACCAGCTAAAAGCTGATGCCATTTCTTTTTTCCTAAAAAATATAATTCTTTTAGTTCTTGAATTTCTTTTAGAATGTCATCGTAAATTACCTGTTGTCCCGCTTTTAATTCGTTAAATTGCTTTAAAATATCCTCAAGCTGGGAATCTTTTTCTACTTTTTCATCATAAGTAAATGTATCATTATTGATTTGTATTCCTAAATTCACTAATTCTTGCTGTAGATAAAAAATCAAGGCCTCTGCTCTTTCGTTTTCACCACAATTTTCGGGATTTTTACAAGTTTTTAAGTGTTTTTGATATTCCTCGTTTACTAAATCGATGTGAATATTTAAAAATTTAATTTTATCTAATTCACTGTTAAAATCATAAAGGTGATATTTGACTTCGTTAACTGAGTCTCTTTCATTTGCATTATTGTATTGTATATTGTCTTGGTAAGATCTTTTAGCTAGTTTTTCGATTATATCCATTTTTTTCTATTAATGTTTTCCTTTTAAAATTATGAATAGAAATCAATAAAAAGATATTGTAGTAAATTGCTTATCAACAATTTTAATAACAAAAACAAAAGTGAAGTAAAACAAAAAAGCTTCTGAAAAATTATTCAGAAGCTTTTTTTGGTGCGGATAATAGGACTCGAACCTACACGCCTTGCGGCACCAGATCCTAAGTCTGGCATGTCTACCAATTTCACCATATCCGCGGAATTGTGGGTGCAAAGATAGGCATACTTTTGAATTATCAAAGCATTTTTTGAAAATTTTTTTTAATTCTTTTTCTCGTACTTTTGGGTTTCTATAAAAATTATTTAAATGGAAAATATTAAGTCCTACGTTCAACAACATAAAGATCGCTTTATCAATGAGTTGATCGAATTATTAAAAATTCCGTCGGTTAGTGCCGACACTGCATACTCTCAAGATGTTATTGACACAGCAGAAGCTGTTAAGGAAAGTTTAACAAAAGCAGGCTGCGATTATGTCGAAACTTGCGACACTCCAGGTTACCCAATTATCTACGGCGAAAAAATTATAGATCCAAATCTCCCAACGGTTTTAGTTTACGGTCACTACGACGTACAGCCGCCAGATCCTTTAGAATTATGGACTTCGCCACCATTTGAACCGGTTATTAAAACTACAGATATTCACCCAGAAGGTGCCATTTTCGCGCGTGGAGCGTGTGACGACAAAGGTCAGATGTACATGCACGTAAAAGCATTGGAATATATGGTTCAGAACAACGAACTTCCGTGCAACGTAAAATTCATGATCGAAGGAGAAGAAGAAGTAGGTTCTGCAAGTTTGGCTTGGTTCGTAGAGCGCAATCAGGAAAAACTGAAAAACGACGTCATCTTGATTTCAGATACAGGAATGATCTCCAACCAACAGCCGTCTATCACGACAGGTTTAAGAGGTTTGAGTTATGTTGAGGTAGAAGTTACAGGTCCGAACCGCGATTTGCATTCAGGTTTATACGGTGGAGCTGTGGCGAACCCGATTAATATTTTGGCAAAAATGATTGCTTCGCTTCACGACGAAAATAACCATATTACGATTCCAGGATTCTACGATAAAGTTCAGGAATTATCTGCAGAAGAAAGAGCGGAAATGGCAAAAGCGCCTTTTAGCTTAGAAAAATATAAAAACGCTTTAAATATTGAAGATGTTTATGGCGAAAAAGGTTATGTAACGAACGAAAGAAACTCAATTCGTCCAACATTAGACGTTAACGGAATCTGGGGTGGTTACACTGGCGAAGGTGCTAAAACGGTTATTGCGAGTAAAGCTTTTGCTAAAATCTCAATGCGTTTGGTTCCAAATCAGGATTGGGAAGAGATTACAGAATTGTTCACCAAACATTTCACGAGCATTGCGCCTGCTGGAGTTACAGTAAAAGTAACGCCTCACCACGGTGGACAAGGTTATGTAACGCCAATTGACAGCATCGGTTATCAGGCGGCAAATAAAGCGTATACAGAAACTTTTGGAGTTCCAGCAATTCCGGTTCGTTCTGGAGGAAGTATTCCGATTGTGGCTTTGTTTGAGAAAGAACTAAAAAGTAAAACGATCTTAATGGGATTCGGTTTGGATAGTGATGCGATTCACTCGCCAAATGAGCATTTCGGAATCTTTAATTATTTGAAAGGTATTGAGACGATTCCGTTGTTTTACAAGTATTTTGTGGAGTTAAGTAAGTAAGGTTTTGCCACGAAGTCGCTAAGACGCTAAGTTTTTTTAAGCGCGTTGTTTTTTGCTCGCAAAGTCGCAAAGACGCAAGGTTTTTTACCGCAAGGAGGCGGAGAATTTACGCAAAGTTCGCTAAGATTTTTTTTAGCAAGATTTATAAAAGTTCGCAAAGCTATGTACGTACATATAGCTTTGCGAACTTTGCGTTTATGTGCGTAACCTATGGTAAAAATCCTTGCGAACTCTTTGCGGTTAAATTTTTTACACAAAGTGCGCTTTTTTTTGCTCGCAAAGTCGCAAAGACGCAAAGTTTTTTAAGTTTTTCACTTTGTCAAAGTTTTAAACTTTGACAAAGTTGATTTAGATACAAATCCGTTCAGAAATGAGCGAATTTTTTTACCACAAGGACGCGAAGAATTTACGCAAAGTTCGCTGAGATTTTTTAAGTAAGATTTTAAAAAGTTCGCAAAGCTTTATGTACAAAGCTTTGCGAACTTTGCGTTTATAAACGTAACCTTTGATAAAAATCCTTGCGTTCTTTGCGGTTAAAAAAATAATCTAAGAGATAAAAACATAAGAAAAAACTTGTCTGTTTGAAATTTAATTCTACATTTGTAGAATAGAATCTATAATTGTAGAGCCAATGGTTAAGAAAATGACTTTTATTTTGATGCTCTTTAGCTTTCTAAGTTGTAAAACTTCTGTTGTCAATCAGAAAATAGATAAAAAGAAGGAAGGGAAATGGGTTGATGTTTATGTTCAGGATAATATTCAATATAAATCTATAGAGCATTATAAAAACGATCAGCCTGTCAAAAAATGGAAAACTTATATTGGCGGAAAAATCTACAAGGTTGAGAAATACAAAAATGGAATTTGTGTTGTAAAAAGTTATTACGAAAACGGAAAATTAGAATCGAAAGGGAAGACGAAATTCGAAACTAATTCAGTTGAGTCGCACTGGTTTTATTTTGGCGAATGGAAATTTTATTCGGATAACGGGAAATTGAAAAACATCAAAAATTACGATAAAGGAGAATTAATCTCACAACAAAATACATTAAACAACTAACTATAAACCTATGAAAAAATCGATTGTTTTTGTTTTGCTGATACTGAGCAGCAGTTTCTTAAAAGCTCAGACTTATAAAGATTGGGTTCGCAAAGCCGATTCTTGTTATGAGGCAGAAAATTATAAGTTATCTGTTGATTATTATAGTAAAGCTTTTAAACTGGAGCAGAAATCGTATAAAGATTTCTACAATGCAGGCTGTTCTGCGTCTATGGCAGAAGAAAATAAAAAGGCTTTTAAATGGCTGAATCTGTCTATTGATAAAGGGTATGAAAACATGGCGCATATCCGAATTGATAACGATTTAAAACGCCTTCATTCAGAAAAAGAATGGGAAAAGACAATCGAAAAACTGCAGAAGAAATTGGATATTATTGGAGCCAATTACGATAAGGTGCTAGAAAAACAACTCGCAGAAATTTATATCGAAGATCAAGAAATTCGTGGAGAATTTATGAATGTTTATAGAAAGCCAAATGCTGATAAGAAGAAAATAGATAGCATTGGTAAAATTATGGGAACCAAAGACAGTATTAATCTCATTAAAGTGATGAAAATACTTGATGAAAGGGGCTGGCTAGGGAAAAATGTGGTTGGCGAGCAGGGAAATAAGACTTTGTTTCTGGTTATTCAGCACGCAGATTTAGAATATCAGCAAAAGTATTTGCCGATGATGAGAGAGGCAGCTAAAATTGGTAATGCAGATCCAGGAAATTTGGCCTACTTAGAAGATCGAGTTGCTTTGAGAGAAGGTAAAAAACAAATTTATGGAAGTCAGAGTTCGATGAATAAAAAGACCAATAAGATTCGCATAGCACCAATGATAGATCCAGATAATGTAGATAAAAGGCGTGCGGAAGTCGGACTTGGCACTATGGCTGAATATGCAGTAAAATTGAATATTGAATGGAATTTGGAAGCCTATAAAAAGGAATTAGCCGAAGCAGAAGCAGAAAAACTTGAAAAGAATTAAGAATTGAGAATTAAGAATTAAGAATTAAGAATTAAGAATTAAGAATTAAGAATTAAGAATTAAGAATTAAGAATTAAGAATTAAGATAGAACTTAAAATCTCAGAAGCTTAGCAGCTCAGAACCTTAGAACCTTAAAAAAATGCAATTATCAAACGCAGAAGAACAATTAATGGAGCATTTATGGAAGCTTGAAAAAGCTTTTATGAAAGATTTGCTCGAAGCTTATCCAGAACCAAAACCTGCAACGACAACGGTGGCAACGCTTTTAAAACGAATGATCGACAAGAAATTTGTGGCGTATAACGAATTTGGGAATTCTCGAGAATATTATCCTTTGGTGAAGAAGACAGATTATTTCTCCAAACATGTAAAAGGGTTGATTAGCAATTTCTTTAATAATTCGGCGTCGCAGTTTGCTTCGTTTTTTACGACCGAAACCAATTTGTCGGCTTCAGAATTGGAAGATCTTAAAAAAATAATTGATTCAGAAATTCAAAAAAAGAAAAAATGATAACTTATCTTTTAAAGTCTGGAATACTGCTTGCCGTATTTTTTGCGTTATATAAAGTATTGTTGGAAAACGAAAAAATGTTTCGTTTTAATCGCGCGTATCTTATTGGGAGTTTGGTTTTTAGTTTTGTGATTCCGCTGCACTTGTTTTCAGTGAAGGCGATGTTTGAAACAGGAATTAACACCATTCAACTGGACGAAATAATAATCCAAACTAATCGTACTCCTTTAGATGAAAATTATATTATGCAAAACCTGTTCGCTATTTTGAGCGGTGTTTATATTATGGTTTCAATAGTGCTAGCTTTTCGTTTGGTTTTAAACCTGATTTCATTTTTTATAAAACTAAAAACAAAAGAAATCCGCTTGGTCAATGGTGTAAAAGTAGTTTTAACGGAAGAAACTGTTTTGCCTCACTCTTTTTGGAATGCCATTTTTATAAATAAAACAGATTTTGAGACAGGAAAAATTCCATCAGAATTAATCGCGCACGAAAAAGCGCATTTGGAGCAGAAACATACGCTGGATATTCTTTTTGCTGAGGTTTTGAGAATAGTGTTTTGGGTAAATCCGTTCATTTCTTATTTTATAAAAGCTATTAAGCTAAATCACGAATTTTTGGCCGATGAAGCTGTAAATAAACAGTTTGGAGAAGTGAAAAATTATCAGAATCTCTTGCTTGATTTTGCTTCAAACAAACAAACAGTTCCGCTAGCAAGCACTATTAATTATCAAATAACTAAAAAGCGTTTGCTTATGATGACCAAAAAAGAATCGGCTTTAAAAATAGTTTTTAAGGTTTTTGTTGTTGGCGTAGTTTGCAGTTTACTTCTGTTTACTTTTAGTTCAGAAGCGACAGCTCAAAATGTTGATCCAGTTACCAATAAGATCTATAAATCAGGAGATTTAAAGATTAAACAGCCCGAATTTCCAGGCGGAATTATAGAATTTTATAAGTTTGTGGGGCAGCGTTTTAGAGTTCCAGCAGAAGCTTCAAAAAATAATATCGAAACCAAAATATCGATGCAGTTTATGGTCGAAAAAGATGGAAGTCTGTCTGAATTCAAAATTGTAAAAGATGCTGGATATGGTTTAGGAGAAGAAGCAATTCGAGTTTTAAAACTTTCTCCAAAATGGATTCCAGGAAGCGAACACGGAAAACCTGTTCGAGTGCTTTATAGTTTGCCAATTACGATTCAGGCTGAGTCTAAGTAACTAAGAGACAAAGTTTCAAAGTTGCAAAGTTGCAAAGTTTCAAAGTGACAAAGAGACAAAGTGACAAAGAAATTGCAAAAGACTTTTCAATATCCTCCAGCTTTAGCTGGAGTTTTTTTACGCAAAGTAGAAAACCTTTGGCCCTTTGTTACTTTGCCCCTTTGTCACTTAAAGAAAAAATATTAGTCATCATAATCTCCCATTAATGCGTAATAGCCAAAAATACCTAGTCCAGCGGTTATTAATGGGGTAAGTACCAAAAGAATGATAATTCCGAAAACTAAATCTTCTTGTTTGCCAGATACTAATTTTGGCAGACCGAAAATAAATATGCAAAAGTAGGAGGATGCGATTGCTAACGCTATCCAAATCAATCCGAAAGCTCTTTTTATCTGATTCATAGCTAAGTGTTTAAATATGAGTGTTTTTGTTGTCTTTGTTTTTAATATAAATCATTCCGATTATAAATGAGGCTGCAGCAATAATAATCGGATACCAAAGTCCTTCCAGATAGAAACTGGCATCGCCTTTTTCTTTAGCATTTATAACTAAATAAGTAGAAACTGCAGGAAGCAATCCTCCGAAAATTCCATTTCCTACGTGATAGGGCAGAGACATTGAGGTATATCTGATTTTTGCAGGAAACATTTCGACCAAGAAAGCCGCAATAGGGCCATAAACCATCGTAACAAATAAAACCTGAACGAAGATTAAAAAAACAAGTGACCACTTATCGGTGCTGTTAATATTTATCGTGGTTTTGATTTCTGATTTTGTTTTTCCATCTGCAACTATTGCCTTTCCGTTTTCTAGATGTACTGTTTTAACTTCCAGAAAAGTGGTTCCGTCTGTATACGATTTAGTAGTGGTATAAACTGAATCCATTACACGTTCTTTGCCTTCTTTGAGCGCTGCTGTAATCTTGGTTTTACCTACAATTTCTGTTTTATTTTTTACATTGGTTGTCTCATACATTTTTTGATAAATTGGCCTGTAGGATATAATTGCGATTAGCATTCCTCCCAGCATAATATATTTGCGCCCAACTTTGTCACTTAGCCATCCAAAAAAAATAAAGAATGGAGTGCCAAACAAAAGCGCTATTCCTAATAGCGTATCTACCTGAGAAGATTCGATAGACATCACGGTTTTCATGAAACTCATGGCGTAGAATTGTCCGGTATACCAAATAACACCTTGTCCCATTGCTGCGCCAAACAAGGCCAATAATACAAATTTGAGATTATACCTTTTTCCGAAACTTTCTGCCAAAGGATTTTTACTGGTTTTGCCTTCTTCTTTTGCTTTGGTAAAAACAGGAGATTCATGCATGTTTTTACGAATCAAGTACGAAACTCCTACCATAAGAATAGAAATCCAAAACGGAACTCTCCATCCCCAAAGGTTAAACTGTTCAGGTGTTAGCAAATTTCTGGTGGCTAAAATGACCATTAGGGAAATGAATAACCCGACGGTTGCCGTAGTTTGAATCCAAGACGTCCAATAACCTCGTTCGCCCACAGGGGCATGTTCTGCTACATACGTTGCCGCACCACCATATTCGCCGCCGAGCGCAAGACCTTGAAGCATTCTTAAGATCAATACGAGAACGGGAGCCATAAATCCAATGGTTTCAAAACTCGGAATACAGCCTATCAGGAAAGTTGCGCCACCCATTAATAATAAGGTAACCATAAAAGTATATTTTCGTCCTATAATATCGCCCAATCTCCCGAAAAATAAGGCTCCAAATGGACGAACGACAAAGCCCACAGCAAAGGTTGCCAATGTTGCTAAAAATGCCGCTGCTGGATTATCTGCAGGAAAGAATTTTGTTGAAATCACGACTGCCAAACTTCCAAAAATATAGAAATCATACCATTCAATCATAGTTCCCATAGAAGAAGCGGAAATTACTTTCCAGATCTTTTTTGTTGAATTTTGTTTCATAATGTGTGGTTGTTAGTTAATTAAAAAGAGTAAGCGCAAGAAAATAATGCCCGTAAATTGGCGACATCTGTTTTGTTTAAACCGGCTTTTCCGTTTGCATTTGTGTCAAAATCTCCCCATGTGGCTGCGGTATATTCTAATTCTGGTATAACTTTAAAATTGTTGCGTTTAAACTCAACACGGCCAGAAACGCGCCAGACATTATCTACGACTCTAGAGTTCGATACACCTCGCATATAATACATTACAGTTTCATCGGCTGCCAGACCATTTTTTCCATTTCCTTCATTTTTGGTATAGCCAAAAAACAGTCCAGGAGCTATTTTTTTGTTATTGCTTGCTAAATCCATCCAAAAAGATGAGGTTTTAGTAGGTTTATATTTCTCAGGTTGGATGGAATTTGTATATCCAGCAAAACCGCCCAACATTACAAAATTGTTTAGATTGCCTCCTGTAATTCCATACGCTTTTATAGAAAATGTATTGTTTGTATATTTTAAAAATCCTAAGAAGGATGAGCTGTTTACTTTTTCAGAAGTTTTTGCTGTTGTAGATGGTGTCGGGTTATATTCTGTTAGAGGCTGGAGTGATTTGTATTCTGCTCCGATACCTGCAAACCAATTGGTGTTTTTAAATTGAAATTGCGCGTGAAAAGTGGGTAAAGCAGAATTTATGGAAGCCGAATTTTGTGTCCCTCCAGCTGCAGTTGCTGTTGTAAATTCACGTTCTTTATAGATTGTTGCCGCTAGTGATAATTCTTTAGTGAAATTTTGTTTCACTCTAATCTGCGATGCCCAGCCAAAAGGATTAAATAGAATTCCGGTATTAAAATTGGCTACACCGGGAAAAACTTCGGGAATAAATGCCGGATACCATGTTTGGCCAACTAAAAGCGATATTTTTGACCAGTCCATATTGATGTAAGCATGTCGCAATCTTACTAATCCTATTGAAGCTTCTGTATTTCCAAAGAAATCTCCTTCGAGAGTTCCAGTCATTTTTGCTCCCCAAACATCTGGTCCTTTTACTTTTAGGCCAACTCTTGAAACTATAGATAAAATGTTAGAAGCTCCGGTGCTGTTTAAATCTTGTCCGTTTATATCCAAGTTTTTGTCTAACGGATAAAGATTCAAATTGTCCTCACGCACCTGCGCCGATTTTCTAGTGTCAAAAATATAATCGGTTCTTATAAAACCGTAAAAATTAAAATTCCATTCTTTTGCAGTTAAGGTTGGTATAACTGAAGTGTTTTCGACTTTTGAATTTTGCGCAAGTCCCTGCAGAGAAAGTATTCCAAGTAAAAAGAACAGCAATTTTTTTTTCATTATAGCGGTTGGTTAGTTTTTCAAGACCGCCAAATTGAAATTATTTATCAGTAAAAAAAATACTGGTATATATTTGTGTAAAGAGGTATAGTTACGCTTTGTAGCGTTCCCATTTTATAACCATAAATTTATCTCCAAGTTCTGTTATTATAACTCCTGCGCCAGATAAAAGTTCCTTTTTTGACAAGAATTCAATTAATTCTATATGGCTGAAAATCTTGTAGGTAGGGTGGTAATCAGTCTGAAAAGGCTTTTGGATATGAAATGCCTTTATCCAATTACTGATTGTTACATGAGAAATATCTAGAACACGTTCTATTTCTCTATAGCTCAAGCCTTCCAAATACAATTGCAAGGCTTTTGTAACATAATAGCTGTCAATCTTTTTCCCAATTTTATTAACTGTAAAATAGTAATTACATCCTTTACATAAATACCTCTGCTTGCTTTTGATCACACCGCTCTTAATAATTGTGCTGCTCTGGCACTTCGGACACGCTAAAATCTTCATATATAATTAATTTGCATAAATATAATAAATTAGCTACAAAATTATATTGTACAAATAAAAAACATAATAAAAAACTTATATTTATTTTTTTAATGTTAAAATAAAGAAGATTTCTATTGTGTGAAAATCCTTGAAATATTCCAAAAAAAAATCCGCTTCTGATGGATGAAGCGGATCAAAATTAAAAACTAATTAAAAAAAATTCTAAAATAAACATGCAGTCCAGACTAAAATAAGTCTGGATTGTATCCAAAATAAGGCACTTTCTGTTCGTTAAAAATGACGCCATATTCTTCTAATTCGTTCAAAATGGGTTCGTAAACTTCTTTTTTAATCGGAAGCTGTACGCCGGGAGTTGTGATTTTTCCGTTTAAAATCAATAATGTAGCAATCGCAACGGGAAGTCCGACCGTTTTTGCCATTGCGGTATAGGTTTGATCGTCGCCAATGCAAACCATTTTAGAGTCGATTTGTTTCTTTTCGCCATTCAGTTCATAACCAAACTTATGATACATGACAATCATATCTTTATCATCTGGTTCTAGTGCCCAACCTTCGCTTAAGATTTTTTCTAAAATTTGGGCAGGAGTGGCATTTGGCAGATTTACTTTTTTGTTTGGGTTAAATAAATCCAGTTCCAAGAGTTTATCCCACATAATATCGTCTTGATCTATTTTTAAGATCAATCGAGTTTTAATTTCGACAGAATCCGTTGGATGGTACGGAAGAAAAGAGTTGATAAACTGACGATAACTCATATTTTCTGACCCCTCTAAAATATAACTATCATCAGTCATTCCGAGCTGTACAAACATGTTCCATGCTCTAGAAAAACCAACTCTTCTAATTGTACCTCTATATAAAGTGAGAATATCGTCTAAACCATAAACCGAACGGTATTTGAGAGAATCTCGATTCGAGTATGCTTCAAATTTTCCGTAGCCTTCGACCTCTAGAAATTCAGTTCTTCTAAACAAAGCGCTATACGGAATGTATTTATAAGTGCCTTCCTGAATGAATTTGGCTGCACCGCCTTGCCCCGCCAAAACTACATTTCTTGGTGCCCAAGTAAATTTATAATTCCATAAATTAGTATCAGATTCTGGTGCTACAAGTCCGCCGCAGAAAGATTCGAACAAAAGCATTTTTCCGCCTTTCGATCTGATTTCGTCAATAACTTTCATGGCGCTCATATGATCGATTCCAGGATCAAGGCCAATTTCGTTCATAAAAATCAGATTGTTCTGTTTGGCATCTGTATCAAGCGCTTGCATTGCATCACTTATATAAGAAGCCGTTACCAGATGTTTTTTGAATTCGATACAATCTTTGGCAATTTCAATATGCAAATGTGCAGGAAGCATGGAGATTACTATTGAAGCATTCGCAATAGCGGCCTTTCTTTCGTCAGTATCAAAAATATTTAAAGCAAGTGGAGTGGCATTTGGATGATTTTTTGTTTTAGCTTCCGCTAAAGGCAAAGAAAGATCGGCTACAGTGATATGCAGGTTTTCTTCGCTAGATTTTGATAGCAAATATCGAATCAAAGACGATGCAGATCTTCCTGCTCCAATTATTAAAACGTTTCTCATGTTTCAAATATTTAACACAAATATATTTAAATGTTATAAATATAACAATTGAATTTGAATTTAATTGAATTTATTTTTTGAATTATAACAGAAAATAATCTGATTTTGTTCTAAATAATCGAATAAGTTAGGCGGTTTTTCAGTTCGTTTGAAGTATTTTTGCTTCAAATTTCAAAAGAGATATATTATGAAAAGAAGAATCGTTCTGACTGGAGCTTTTATTGGTATGTTAGCTATTATTTTGGGTGCTTTTGGCGCTCATTTATTGAAAAAATATCTTTCGGTAGATCAGTTAAATACTTTTGAAGTTGGTGTTCGTTACCAAATGTATCATGCTCTATTTCTTCTTTTTTTATCGACACAAAAAGAAATTGCAGAAAAGACCTTAAAAGCAATCTATAATTTCGTAGTTGCGGGTGTTGTTCTTTTTAGCGGATCTATCTATTTGGTCGCAACAAAAGACTACACATTATTCTATTCTAAAATTATAGTATTCGCAACTCCAGTGGGTGGTTTTCTATTAATTATTGCTTGGACGCTATTATTCTTTACGATTTTGAAGCGAAAATCATAAAATCCCGAAAAAAAAATTCTGTCTAAGAATTAATCTTTAATTTTGTCACATAAATAACATATAACTTTATTTGTGTGACTTTTTTGTATTTTCTGTTGTTAAACAAAAATAATATAACAAAATCACGCATTAGGTTGTAAATAAACAAATTAGGAGCGGTTATTTTTTTCTTTTTGTAATTTTTAAAGTGAAATTTCTCTTTTTTGACATTAATTAAAGTGAAATTTAAGTATTTTAAAAGGAATAAGAATTAATCTGTAATTTTGCTTTAAACAAAAAATCACACACAACTTAAAAATTTATGGACACTAATACAGTTTTCGCGCAATCGATTTCGTTAAAAGAGTTAGGAATTGAAAATGCAAAAGTTCGTTATCAACTATCTGCAGATGAATTACATGCGATTACTTTGCAGTCAGGACAAGGTGTTGAGAATTCTACTGGAGCTTTAGCAATTAATACAGGTGAATTTACAGGTCGTTCTCCACAAGATCGTTTTATCGTAAAAGACGATATTACTAAAGATCAAGTTTGGTGGGGAAATGTAAATATCCCGTTTGAACCAGAAGCTTTTGAAAAGCTTTATAATAAGGTAACAGCATTTTTATCAGACAAAGAAGTTTTTGTTCGTGATTCTTATGTGTGCTCTGATCCAAATTACAGATTGAATGTTCGTGTTGTAACAGAAACAGCTTGGTCAAATTTGTTTTGCTACAATATGTTCTTACGTCCAGAAGAGTCAGAATTGGCTAATTTTACTCCAGAATGGACAGTAGTTTGTGCTCCAAGTTTTATGGCAGATCCTGCTGTAGACGGAACAAGACAATCTAACTTTGCTATTTTAGATTTTACTAGAAAAATCGCTTTAATAGGAGGAACAGGTTATACAGGAGAAATGAAAAAAGGAATTTTTTCTGCCTTGAACTTTATTCTTCCAGTTTTCAAAAATACACTTCCAATGCACTGCAGCGCCAATGTTGGTGAAGCAGGAGATACAGCAATTTTCTTCGGATTATCTGGAACAGGAAAAACAACTTTATCTGCAGATCCAGAGCGTAAATTAATCGGAGATGATGAGCACGGATGGACAAATGAAAATACGGTTTTCAACTTTGAAGGCGGCTGTTATGCAAAAGTTATTAATTTAACTGAAGAAAATGAACCAGACATTTTTAGAGCTATCAAAAAAGGAGCGCTTTTAGAAAATGTGGTTTTTAAAGCAGGAACAAACGAAGTAGATTATGATGATGTTTCGATCACTCAAAATACTCGTGTAAGTTATCCAATAACGCATATTGATAATGTACAGCCAGGTTTGGTTGGACACAATCCTAAAAATATATTTTTCTTAACGGCAGATTCTTTCGGAATTTTGCCTCCAATCTCAAAACTAACTCCAGGTCAGGCGGCTTACCACTTTATTTCTGGATATACGGCAAAAGTTGCGGGTACAGAAGCTGGTGTAACAGAGCCTCAGCCTAATTTCTCTGCATGTTTTGGAGCGCCATTCATGCCTTTGCACCCAACAAGATATGCTGAAATGTTAAGCAAAAAAATGAAAGATGCTGGCGTAAAAGTGTGGTTAATCAACACAGGATGGACTGGCGGAGCTTACGGAACAGGAAGCCGTATGAAATTGAAATTTACACGTGCTATGATTACTGCTGCATTAAAAGGAGAATTGGATAATGTAGAATTTGTAGATCACAAAGTATTTGGAATTGCACAACCACACTCTTGTCCAAATGTTCCAGAAGAAATTCTAAATCCTAGAAATACTTGGGAAGACAAAGATTTATACGATAAAAAAGCGTTGGAATTAGCACATAAATTCAAAGCTAATTTCGCCAAATTTGAAGAGTTTGCCAATGCTGAAATTTTAGCTGGCGCACCGATTACAGAATAAAAAAAGGAATTATTGATTCAAATAAAAAAGCCATTCTAAAGAATGGCTTTTTTAGTGGTCAGTGTTCAGTCTTTTAGTGTTCAGTCTCGAACTGTCACCCTGAGCGAAGTCGAAGGGCGCTCCAATTGGAACGGGGCTTCGACTCCGCTCAGCCTGACATGCTTCTCTCAGTCAGACAATACTATTCGTCTGTCAGTATTAAAAATTTTACCGCAAAGAAACGTAAAGAAAAAAACGCAAAGGTTCGCAAAGTTTTGTTTAATAAACTTTGCGAACCTTTGCGTAAATCTTAGCGCTCTTTGCGGTAAATAGCATCATTGAAACGCAGTTTTCAGTCACAGTTTAAAGGAAAGGACTGAAAACCTGCAATTTCAAATCAACACTGAATCTTTATTTCTTTGCTTCGTCTATGCGTTTTTGAATTAAATCCCAAGCGTAATAGTGGAAAGTCATACCGTTGCTCATAGCCACGAAAAGTCCGTTTTTGTAAGCTCCGCCAAGATTAACACTTGTTACATCTGCACCGTCACACTCGATTGTAGAAGTTGGAACTTCAGCCAACAACGGGTGATTGTTTGGATTGCCTTTTACACCTTCTCTCGGGTATACCATAAAAGAATTTGCCTGCTGATTCGATACTAAAATGTATCCAGTTGAATCTGTTTTTTTGTAAATCGCAATTCCTTCGTGATCTGCTTTAAAATCTTTTTGTCCGAAGAATGCTAATTCTTTATTATCGTTTAAAGCAGGATCTGCTTTGTATTTTCTAATTCCAACCTGCTCATCGCAATAGTACACAAAACCTAATTCGTTGTCAACCGCAATCGCTTCGATTTCTTTTTTACCGCTGTAAGTTCCAAATTTGCGAACTACTTTTGCTGAAGCGAATTTTCCGTTTCCAGAAAGTTCATACTGCCATAAATAACTTCCAGAAGGTCCAGTTTTTCTTCCTACAATAGCAAAAATCTTTCCGTCGCTTGGACGAGTGTACAAAGAAACTCCCATTGGATCGCGCTGTGCTTCTCCTTCAAAAACTGGAATTCCGCCGTTATCAATTGGTTGTAAATCAGGCAAACTAAAAATTCTGATTTTATTTTCTTCTCTTTCAGTTGTAACCGCTACGTCTACTTTTTTTCCATCAATAATCAATCCGTAAGCGATATCAACATTGTTTGGACGTTTTAAAGGAATTGATTTTTTAAGGATTTTTCCATTCAAATCAAAAGCATACAAACCGCCGTCTGAATCTTTATCTGTTCCAACAATAATGCTTTTTGAAGGATCTGTCGGGTGAATCCAGATCGAAGGATCGTCTGTATCGTGTGGCAAAGCTTCTGTAACTGCTGTAGGTTTCAAAGCGTTTGGCTGAACTGCAGCTAGTTTGTCGTCTTTACAAGCGATAAATAAAACGCTTAAAAGTAAAAATGACAGTATAGATTTATTTTTCATTTTAATAATATATTTTAATGCAATTAGACAGAGCCTTAAAAACTCTGTCTAATGTAAGAATTTTAAAAAAATTATATTTTATAAGTCTAATTTCAATCCAAGATTAAAACGAGCTTGGTAATATTCAGCCTGTTTTGTATGGTCAGCTACACCTTGATAGTAACGTAACGGCTGGTTTGTTAAGTTGTTAGCTTCAGCAAAAACACGTAATTGTTTTGTGATTTTATAAGAAGCATTTGCATCTAAGAAAAATTGTTTGTCATAATAGCTGTCTTTGTAAGACTCAGAACCTAATTCGTCTAAGTAATCAGAGGTAAAGTTAGTCGAGATTCTAGCAGAGAAACGTTTGTTTTCCCAAGAAAGAGATCCATTAAACATGTGCGGAGTTGTACCTGGAAGACTAATGTCATTTCTTTCATTTCCGTCTTCATCGGCAATTCCTTTTGCTTTAGATTGCGTGTATGTATAGTTCAAATAGATACCAAAACCTTTTAAGAATTTACCAGGCAAGAAATCTAACTGACGTTGGAAAGCAACTTCAAATCCGTAAACATCAACATTTTCTCCATTTCTTGATTGTAAGAATGACCAGTTTTCTCCCGCTGGAATTGGGTTTACTTGATTTGGGAAATCAGCAGCAAATTTTGCATCAGTATATTGATTGTCGCTGTAGTTGTAAATGAAATCATTTAATCTTTTGTAGAAAACTCCTCCAGAAATTAAACCAACAGATTTGAAATAGTTCTCTGCCATGAAATCATAATTGTATGAATACGTAGCTTTAAGATCTGGATTTCCAGCTGTAATTTCTTTATCTGCAGCAATATTGTTTACGTAAGGTGCTAAAGCATAATAATTTGGTCTTGCTAAAGCCGTTGTAGCAGCAGCTCTTAAAATTAAATCTTTTGTTGCATTGTATTGTAATGAGATACTTGGCAATAAATTAGTGTACGAGTTCGTGTTGTTGATTTTGCTCTCTAATTCTTCTTCGTCAAGTACACGGTTTCCTGTATAATCGATATGCGTATTCTCAACACGGAAACCTAAAACCATAGAAAGTTTATCGTTAAAATCCTGATCCCATCTTACATAAGCAGCAGAGATTCTTTCTTTTGCATTGTAGTTTACTGCTAAATATTCTGCTGGATCTGTTTCTTTTTCGAATAAAGAAGCATTGTTTAAATCTAAACTTCCTAAGAAATTAGCAGATGCAAACGTTCCTGGCACATATTTACTTCCCGGATTAAAATCTCTTCCGTCATAATAACTTGTCGGAACTTGCGATAATAATTCCATATCGTCATTAATTGGAGTGTAAGAATAGAACATATTGTTTCTTTCTTTTTCTTTCAAACGAAGTCTAAGACCCGTTCTCAATCTTCCTTTTTCTCCAGCAATAACAGAGAAAGGGAAACGGATATTAACTTTTGCACCGAATTCGCTTTCGCTTGTTTCGTCTGTATTTTCAGTAACAGAGTCAAATTCAAATTCGTCAACAGATTCTCCTACAGTTGTAATCAAAGGAAATCTGATATCAGATAAATCTTGAAACATTTCTAAACCTTTCTGACGGTATTCGATATAACGCTCTTGCGGACGATACTCTCTTGCTTTTGCGTAGTTTGCAGACCAGTCTAAATCTAAAGTTGAGTTGATTAAGTGCTCTCCACGAATAGAGTAATTTTGAACTCTTTGGTCTTCTAATCTTCTGTTTTTGTTTCTATTGTTGTCAACACCACCTTTAGTCTGACGTTTTACACGGCCTTCAAAACCTGTAATTTCTTCGCCATTGTAAATTGGTTCAATATCATCATAAGTGGTTCTGAAGCGGTTTTCTCTATCGTCTCTCCAGTTGTAAATAGCATTAGCAAAAATCGTATTGTTTTCGTTGAATTTATAATCAAAAGCCAAAGAAGCACTTCTACGAATACGCTGTACATCATATTTTCTAATTTCAGAAGCTTGCAGATAATCATTTCCGAATTCATCTTTTACCCATTCGTTTTCGATATTATCAGAACCGTAATCTACATTGTTGTAAGATCCGCTGAAAACAACTCCTAATTTATCATTAGCAAATCGGTTACCGTATACTAAACCTGCAGTGTAAGAAGCATGGTCGCGAATTGGTAAATAACCTCCCGCAAGAGTTGCAGAAATTCTTTCTCCGTTTGGAGTTGCTCTAGTAATTAAGTTTACAGAACCTCCAATTGCATCTGCATCCATATCAGAGGTAAGGGTTTTGTTTACTTCGATTGTCGAAATCATATCAGATGGAATCAAGTCCATTTGAACGTTTCTATTATCTCCTTCCGCAGAAGGAATTCTATCACCATTTAAAGTTACAGAGTTTAAAGACGGAGCCAAACCTCTAATAATGATATTTCTAGCTTCACCTTGGTCATTCTGCATCGTGATACCAGGCACACGTTTTAAAGCGTCTCCCACGTTAGCATCTGGAAAACGTCCCATCTGATCTGATGAAATAACGTTTCCAATGTTTTTATTGTTTTTTTGCTGGTTCAGTGCTTTTGCCTGACCTTTTACGATATCTCCAACAACAACTTCTTTCAGCTCATTTTCAGAAGCCTTAAGAGAAAAGTCAATTACGTTGTTTTTTCCTGCTTCTACTTTTATTTCTTGAGTTAAAGAAGTATAACCAATATATTTTACTTCAACTTTGTAAGTTCCTTCATTAATATTTAATAATTCAAAACGACCGTTGTAGTCAGAAACGGTATATTTTTTCTCGCCTACAATTTGAACCATAGCTCCAGGAAGAGGCAGTTTGTCGTCGGCATCTAATATCTTTCCAGATATAATGGCCTTCTGAGCAAATCCTGTAAAGGCGAATAAAAAGAATAAGGTTAGTAAATAGAATTTTTTCATTGTGTGTGTTTAGTTTGATTTCGGTTGCGAAGCTAAACCTCATGTATTAATAAAGCCTTCAAAAAAAATTAACATAGTGTTATGATTAGCCACATAATTTTAGATTTTAGTAATCTTTAAATAACATACGACCCATCAAATAATTGATTCACAAGTAAAAAGAAAATGATATTTTGATTGTAATTGAAAATTTGGCGTTAAATTTGCCGTATCATCATTAATCAAAAATCATCAATCATGTTAAAACAATTTTTTATCCTATGTTCAGGAGTCGACCGAGACATCCTGAAAGACTGCTCAGAAGGCGAGCAAACCAAATATGTTGGTATTGGCGCCACGGTTTTCTTTACAGCAGTTATGGCTTTTTTAGCCTGTGCTTATGCGCTTTTTACCGTTTTCGATTCTATTTATCCCGCTTTGATTTTTGGATTTGTATGGAGTTTATTGATTTTTAATCTAGACCGTTTTATCGTTTCGACTATTAAAAAAAGAGATCGTTTTATGGATGAATTCCTGCAGGCGACTCCACGTATTGCTTTGGCTATTATTATTGCGATTGTAATTTCAAAACCTTTAGAAATTAAAATTTTCGAAAAAGAAATCAATACCGTTTTATTGAAGGAAAAAAATGAAATGGAATTGGCAAATAAGAAGCAAATCGGAACTTATTTCAAAACAGATTTAGATAAAAACAAAGCTGAAATTGCGGCGCTAAAAGCGGATATAGTTAAGAAGGAAAAAGAAGTAAACGCTTTGTATTCTACTTATATTACAGAAGCTGAAGGAACTGCGGGAACTAAGAAACTAGGAAAAGGCCCAGTTTATAAAGAAAAACGCGAAAAACACGATGCAGCGCTTAAAGAATACGAAACATTAAAAACAACTAACGAAGCCAAAATCGCTGAAAAAGAAAAAGCGGGAAAACAATTGCAAGCTGACTTAGACAAGAAAGTTTCGCAGACACAGCCCATCATAGAAGGTTTCGACGGATTAATGGCGCGTATCAATGCGTTGAATAAACTGCCTTGGCTTCCGTCTTTCTTCATTATGCTGTTGTTTCTGGCAATTGAAACTTCGCCGATTATAGCCAAATTATTAGCGCCAAAAGGAGAATTCGATTTTAAACAAGAAGAAGCCGAAACCGCGATGAAAGCAACTTTAGCGCAAAACAAATATCAAAGAGATTTATTGGTTAAAACTAGTGCTGAAATGCACGATAGAGTTTATGCTGATATTGCAGAAGATAAAAGTCTGTACGATTTACAGCGAAAAAACGCAAAGGAATTGCTGGAATTGCAGTCGCATAAGTTTGTAGAGAAGCAGAAAGCAACGCTTTAAAGGCTTAACCGCAAAGTTCGCAAGGATTTACGCAAAGTGCGCTATAATTTAAAAATTTTAGCCACAGATTAAATGATTATTAGGATTATAAAAATCCTTTAAATCTATTAATCTGTGGCTATTTATTTTTGCGAACCTTGCGTAAGTCTTAGCGACCTTTGCGGTTAGACTGTTACATGTAGCTTAAAATCTCTTTCTTATAAGCATCATATTCTCCTTGCATAATCAAACCATTATCAAGAAGCTTTTTATAATTCTGCAATTTATCAAAAAGCTCTTCTTTAGATAATTCGCTTAATTTACGATCTCCTGTCGGAGCAGGTGCCTGAGGTGTAATTTGTTCGTAAGTTTCATAAACCGGGGCTGCAGGCAGAATTTCAGCAAAACTTGTTACTTCTTCTGTTTCTACTTCTTCAACTTCTTCAATTTCTGGTTCTGCTTCTTCCACAATTTCTTGAACTGGAACTGCAGTCTGAACAGGATTTTTCAATAAATCCAATTGCTCTTTAGCATAAGTATAAATTTTTCTAGCCTGAATTTTCGGGATATAATCAATAGAAACCGCTAAATCAGTTTTAGTTCCAAAAGAAAATTCAGAACCTAAAATATTTTCCTTCACAAAAGTACTTGCAATATCATCCCAAGTATAATCTGTAAAATCCATAGAAAGACCTAAATTTTTAGGCTTGCAGATAATGATACGCTTGTTTGTTAATACAATACTATCTGGAAAAACAGTAATTGCAGGCTTTTTTTGCACTGCTATATATCCAACTTCTTCGCCTTTCATTAATAAATCGGTAAGTTTCGAAGTGATTTTTTCAATCGCTTTTGGATCTTGTTCTTCGTTTAAAAACTTTTTAAATTGTTCTTTCATTTCTTATAAGGTTCTAAGTTTCTAAGCTGCTGAGCGGCTAAGTTTTTTTTACTGACGCTACAAATGTAATGCCTAATTTTTTAATTCGATAATTTCATTTTGAATTTTCTTCGTTAAGCTTTTGAAAACTAATTCGTAAGAATGGTCGATTAATTCTTTTACAAATTTATCAGGCAGATTTCCGTTTAGAGCTACCGTATTCCAATGCACTTTACTCATATGAAAACCTGGTTTTATTTCGTCATATTCAGCTCTGAGTTCCTGCGCGCGGTCAGGATCACATTTTAAATTGACCGATTGCTCGTTTTTTTCCCATTGTGAAAGTGAAGACAAAGCAAACATTTTTCCTCCCACTTTAAACACCAAAGTATCTTCATCAAAAGGAAAGTGTTCGCTGACACCTTTCTTTGAGAGACAATATTCGTAAAAAGTTTCTAAATTCATAATTTGTTTATTTACCGATTTCGCCTAGATGCGTGTATTTAAAACCTTTTTCATATTTAAGACCGTAACCAAAAATTCGATCCATTGCCGAATGTGAAAATAAAATAATTCCGGCTAACTGCATAATTTCGATATTCAAATAACATCCTGCTGCATAAATTAAAAGAGCAATCCCTTTATGATGAAAGGCATTGTAGAAAAAAGCTCCAATTTTATTTCCGAAAAGATAACCTAACATAGATAAATCAGGAGCTAAAATTAAAGCCAGAAACCACCACCATTCATAATTTAAGCGATTGAAAAGAAAGATTCCAAGAATAAATAGAGAGGCTTCTTCGAGTTTTAAAACTGTTTTCATTTGATTACTTTTTCCATCATTTTTTCAGGATGCGCTAGTTTTGTAAATCCGAATTTCTCGTATAAAAAGTGCGCATCGGTTGTTGCCAAACGCCAGATTTTGACTTCTTGCAATTGCGGTTCTTTCATCATAGCATCGATTAGGATTGAAGAATAGCCTTTTCCACGATATTGTTCATCAATAAAAACATCCATTAAATAAGCAAAAACGACATAATCAGTTATTACGCGTGCAAAACCAATTTGTTTATCATCTAAATAAATTCCAAAACAAAATGAAGCATCAATTGTACGTTGCACTTCGTCCATCGTTCGCCCCGCCGCCCAATAAATGTCCTTTAAAAAATTTTGTATAAACGGAACGTCGAGTTTTGTTTTATCTGTCGATACTTCTATCATTTCGTTGAGTTTTTTTGCCACAACCCGAGCGATAGCGAACAGGCGAAGCAATTTCACTAATTACTCTAATTTCTTTTTTTATTTAGCCACAGATTAAAAGATTTTCACAGATTTTTTAATTATTTTAATCCTTTAATCTGTGGCAGAAAATAATTAAAATAAAATTCGTGCAAATTCGTGCAATTCGTGGCTAACTTTTAAATCTTGTATAATACAGGCTTACTAGGACTTGCGTCGTTTTCAAAAGAAGCGATCTGCAAGTTTAGGATATAATCTCCGTCTTCAACTTTATCAGAAACATAAATCATTTCTGTAATTGTTGCATTTAATCTCGCATCTGAATTTAAATTGTGCGTGTCTTTTACATTCCAAAATGCTTTATGCGCCAATAATTTTCCTTCGTCATGCTCTTTGTCAACACTTGGCAAATCGATCAATAAATGTTGAATTTCGCTTTCGCGGATGAAAATCGCTGCTTCTTCTGAAAGATACGGCGGATTGGTATTCGAATATTTTCTTGATTTTTTGTCCTGTTCATTTGGAATTGTTCGAATAATCAAAGCCTCAATTGTCTTGCTGAGCGGAGTCGAAGCATCTTTTGTCACATTGAGCGGAGTCGAAATGCTTTCCTTCGTAATCACAAAATCTTCACCTTGTTTTTCAGGTTCAACCGTAATCAATCTCGCAAAAAAGAAAAACTGTTTTAAAGACTGATTAATGCTGTAAAAATCATTGGTAATATGCCCCAAACATTCCGTATGCGTTCCATGCCCATGCGGATTAAAGAAAATATTATTAAAATTCGTCGATGATTTCCCTTCCGAAACTTTTCCGATCCAATCGCCAAAAACTACAGGTTCTATACTTGGTTTTTCAATATACCAAGCAATCGGATTTTCATCTGTATTCGTTAATGGAATTGAGATATCAATAGGTTTTGACAAGTCTATTTGGAAGTTGTTGATTGTTGCTTTCATATTTTTGGTTTAACCGCAGGGCACGCAAAGAATTACGCAAAGGTCGCTAATGTTTTTTAAAGATTGTTCGCGACTCTTTTAATTCCATTTTTTAATAAGGAAACATTAAAGTTTATTAATAATCCTAGTTTACAATTTGTTAGTTTTAAATAGGTCAATAGTTGAGCAAAATGTACTTCATTTAAACAATCAACCGCTTTTATTTCCAAAATTAGTTTATTTTCAACTAAAATATCTAAGCGATAACCAACATCCAATTTTACTTCTTCATAAATTAGTGGTAATGCTTTTTGTTTTTCGACATAAATGCCTAATTTCTTTAGTTCATAGAATAGACATTCTTCATAAGCGCTTTCCAAAAGACCTGGACCCAAAGTTTGGTGAACTTTCAAAGCGGAATTGAATACAATTCTTGATAAATCATTTTCTAACATAGTGTTTAAATAAAATTAAACTCAAATATAGAATTTTGAAATCAAAAAAATAGCTTAATTCTTACAAAAAAAATAAAAATAGCGTTCTTTGCGTAATTCTTAGCGAACCTTGCGGTTAAACTTCAACATCCAAATAAAACAAATCGCTAGCAATTCCATCCGTTAGAAATTTTCCTTTTAAAGTTGGTTTCAAGATATTGTTTTCGATTGAAAGCAAATCATCGTTTAAGAATTTTTGAGATTGCTTTTTAAGATAATTCAAATATTCGATTCCAAATTCGTTTTCAATTCTTTCCAGAGAAACGCCCCAAATCGTTCGTAAACCCGTCATAATGTATTCATTATAACGGTCAGAAATGGTTAAAGTTTCCGTTTCGATCGGAAGTTCGTTGTTTTGAATTGCTTTTAGATAAAGCGAATTATTAGCAATATTCCAACCTCGTTTTTCTCCATCATAACTATGTGCCGACGGACCGATTCCGATATATTTTTTGCCTAGCCAATACGCCGAATTATTTTTGGAGAAATAATTTTCTTTTCCAAAATTCGATAATTCGTAATGAATAAAACAGTTTTTCTGAAGCATGTCAACCAAAATCGAGAAATGATTAGAAGCCGCTTCATCCTGCGGTTCAGCAATTTTCCCAGTCTGAATTAATTTGCTCAAAGCTGTTTTTGGTTCGACCGTCAAAGCATAACTCGAAATATGCGGAATGCCAAAATCCAAAGCAATTTGAATATTTTGTCTCCACATTTCGTCACTCATTCCTGGAATTCCATAAATTAAATCCAACGAAATATTATCAAAATATTTGGTCGCTTCTTCCAAACATTTTTTGGCTTCCGCCGAATTATGAGCACGGTTCATCATTTTCAAATCGTCTTCATAAAAAGACTGAATTCCGATGCTTAAACGATTTATCGGACTTTTTGATAATTCTAAAATTCGTTCAGCAGACAAATCATCTGGATTGGCTTCGAGCGTAATTTCTGGATTTTCGGCAACTTTATAGTTTTTATAAACTTCCTCAATCAGAAAATTGATTTCAAAAGAAGTTAAAACCGAAGGAGTACCACCGCCAAAATAAATGGTTTCAATGATATTGTCATCCTGAGCGGAGCCGAAGGGTTTACGCATCGCAATTTCTTTAGCCAAAGCCAAAACCATCTCATCTTTCTTCTTCATCGAAGTCGAAAAGTGAAAATCGCAGTAATGACAAGCCTGCTTGCAAAATGGTATGTGAATGTAGATGCCTGACATTTTTAATTAGATAATTAGAGAATGTGTCAATTAGATAATTTATTTAGTTGTGTACAGAATTATCTAATTTTCAAATTATCTCAATTGACAAATTTAACTAGATAATTTATTTCAGTGTCTATAGAATTATCTAATTATCAAATTGGCACATTGACTCATTTCTTAACTCTATCCTCGTTTTGTTTAAAAAATGCGTCCCAACCTGAATAACTTTTTCCAGCGACCACTTTTCCAGAATTAAAGTGATGACAAACCGCAGCCGCCAAACCATCTGTAGAATCAAGATTTTTTGGTAATTCTTTTAATCCTAAGAGCTGTTGCAGCATTTTAGCAACCTGCTCTTTGCTGGCATTTCCGTTTCCAGTAATGGCCATTTTTATCTTTTTAGGTTCGTATTCTGTAATCGGAATTCCTCTTGAAAGTCCCGCAGCCATTGCAACCCCTTGCGCACGGCCAAGCTTAAGCATAGACTGAACGTTTTTGCCAAAGAAAGGTGCTTCAATCGCAATTTCGTCTGGGCAATGCGTTTCAATTAATTCGATCGTTCTTTCGAAAATGATTCTTAATTTTTGGTAATGATTATCGTATTTGGAAAGCTGCAGTTCGTTCAATTGCAGAAATTCCATTTTTTTATTGGTTACTTTTATCAGTCCAAAACCCATGATTGTGGTTCCGGGGTCAATACCTAATATGATGCGTTCTTGTGTCATTCTTAGTTGGTTACACAAAGTTTCGCTAAGCTGCCACAGAGATTCACAAAGTTTTTATTTTCTCCGTGCATCTTTGTGATTTCTTCGTGAATCTTTGCGAAATAGCTTTACTTTTGCGGCATGATTTCAATTCCTCACAAAGCTAAGCAATTCCTAGTTCTTCTGGCCAAACTTTTAATCGTTGGCGGTGCATTTTATTTTATATACAACCAGCTGGCGAATAACGACAAATTAGACTGGCAGAAGTTTATTGTATTGTTCCAAAAAAATCAATCGGTTTTAGGGATTTCGTTTATTTTGCTTTTGAGTGTTTTGAACCGCTATTTTGAGATTTTGAAATGGCAGAATCTCGCGCAGGTTATTCATAAGATATCGCTTTACGAAGCTACAAAACAGGTTTTAGCCGCTTTAACAGCTGGGATTTTTACGCCAAATGGAGTAGGGGAGTACGCAGGAAAAGCGTTATATTATCCAAAATCGGAGGCCAAAAGAGTCGTATTTCTAAACTTAATCTGCAACGGAATTCAGATGATTTTAACGATCATTTTTGGAGTTTTCGGACTGCTATATTTCAATGCGCAGTTCAATGTTATTACAACCAAAACAGTGCTGATTCTTTTCGGAGGATTTCTATTGCTTTTAATTCTACTTTTTTCCATCAAAAAAATAAAAATTAAAGGCTATTCTATTGAAAAACTAATTCATAAAATCAATGAAATTCCAAAATCAGTTCATCAGAAAAATATCTTTTTAGGAATCTGCCGTTATGTGGTTTTTTCGCATCAATATTACTTTTTGTTTTTGGGTTTTGATGTCGATTTGCCGTATTTGACATTAATGGCAGCGATTACATCGGTTTATTTTTTGGCTTCGTCATTACCGACTTTTCAGTTTTTAGATTTTGCCGTAAAAGGAAGTGTTGCCATTTATTTCTTTGGAATTCTGGGCGTAAACGAATGGATTGTCATTTTCATCTCTACTTTGATGTGGTTTCTAAATGTAGTTCTGCCAGTTGTTTTAGGAAGTTATTTTGTATTGAATTTTAAAACCAAAACGACAGAATGATTTTTGGATTTTTTTCCATATTAGCCATTTACATCATAAGCATTGCTTTGCTTATTTATGGTTTTTTTAAAATAAAAACATACCAAAAAAAGAATCTAGATCCGAAAACTAGTTTTACGATTATAGTTCCTTTTCGGAATGAAAAAGAAAATCTTCCAATACTTTTAGAAAGTTTTTCTAATGTGAATTATCCAAAAAATCTATTCAAAGTTATTTTGGTAGATGACAGCTCTATCGAGAAATTCCAAATTTTAAATTCCAAATTCCAAGTTTTTATTGTTGATAATTTCAGGACTTCTAATTCTCCCAAAAAAGATGCCATTACAACCGCAATGCAACACGTGAAAACCGATTGGGTTATTACCACCGATGCCGATTGTATTGTTCCTGAAAACTGGCTTTTGACTTTTGATAATTACATTCAAGAAAATAAAGTTTCAATGCTAGCTGGAGCTGTGACTTATGAATGTGATAACTCTTTTTTAGATCATTTTCAGCAATTAGATTTAACAAGCCTGCAAGGCGCAACAATTGGAAGTTTTGGTTTGAAAAATGGCTTTATGTGCAACGGAGCCAATTTTGCGTACAAAAAATCATTATTTGAAGATTTGAATGGTTTTGAGGGCAACAATAAAATTGCAAGTGGCGATGACGTTTTTTTACTGCAAAAAGCAATTGAAAAATTCCCGAAAGAAGTCCATTACTTAAAGGCAGAAGAGGCAATTGTCACAACAAAGCCAACCGAAAATTGGAAATCTTTATTTTATCAAAGAGTGCGTTGGGCCGCCAAAACAAGTTCTTACAAAAGTACTTTTGGTAAATTTTTGGGGCTAATTGTTTTCTTTGGAAATCTAAGTTTTGTTGTTGGATTTTTTCTTCTGATTTTCGGAATCTGGCCTTATCCAATTTTTGTAATTTTTGCTTTTGCTAAAGTTGCAATTGATTTTGTTTTGCTTTCAATAACGAATCAATTTTTGACTACAACGAGAATTAAAAGCCTTTTATTAAGCAGTTTGCTTTATCCGTTTTTTAGTTCAACTGTCGCTTTGTATAGTCTATTTGGTTCTTACGAGTGGAAAGACAGAAAATTCAAAAAGTAACTTATAATAAGCTTATATGCCTTACATGGTTAAATTTATTTATCTTCTTTTGCTTTTATAATAACCGGCAAAATAAATTGCGTTTTTACTGGAATCCCACGTTTTATGGCTGGATTTACTTTTGGGAAATCGACTAGACGCGCATGCAGTATGCTGTCGATTTTTATGGTGTCGTAAGCCACAGAATCTTTAGGAAACTGAGGCTCAAACTTCATCGTAGAGTTAGGAAAGACAGTTACTTTAACTTCAATTGTATCCAATTCAGGATATAAAATAGACAACGTATCGATGTTTAATTTTTCCTGAATGAGACTCGACATTACTTCAAAAAAGCATTGCTGGCGAAGTTTTTTATCTGCAATTTTATCGCAATCTGGTAAAGAAGGATATTCATCAACTTCTTTCCAATTGATTGATTTTAATTCCTTTTGAAGTAACTCTTTTTCAGACGGAACCTGCTTCTCAAAGTATTGACAAGAATTAAAAAGGAGACAAATGAAAAATAGGAAAAACTGCTTCAAGATTTTAAAGTTGAATTGAATAGAAAAAAATTGTGGTATAAAAATACGATTATTTTTTTTGAGATGCTTTGTATTCTAAATAATCTTCATAGCTTTCCGACAGCCATTTTTCTTTGTTTTGAGCGGCAACTTCTTTTTGATCAGGATACAAACGAGCAAGACGATCAGAAAAAGTGGCAATTTGAACCGTATAGTCGTAATATTCGGTCTTAGTCAGCAAAATATCTGGATTGTTTTTCTTGGTAAAAAACTCAAAGAAAAGCGCATCAAATTCCTTCATAGAAAAATTTAAAATCTTTTTCTTGTTGATTCGATATAAGCTGTCTTGCAATATTTGATCTTGTAAAGGAAGTTTTTTTGTCTGCGCATTGCTATTCTGACTAATCGCAAAAATTAGAAATGTATATAGTAATATTTGAATTATATAACGCATCTCACAAAATTTAATGTAATTTGTAGGTGCAAAATTACAAAAAGTTATGGATTTAATCTTAGTATTATTAGGTTTTATATGTATGATTGTTGGAGTTTTCGGGAGCTTTATACCTGTTCTTCCTGGCTTATCTTCTTCGTGGGTCGGACTGCTTTTGCTGTATCTCACAAAGGCAGTCGAAAATAATTACTGGGTATTAGGAATCACTTTTGTTGTAATGGTCATTATTACAATATTAGATTATGTAATTCCTTCAAAAGGAACAAAAAAGTTCGGTGGGAGCTCCTAAGGGGTCTGGGGAACCAACATTGGTTTGATAGTCGGAATTTTAGCGCCAATTCCGTTTGGAATTATAATCGGACCATTTGTGGGTGCTTTTATCGGCGAATTAATGTATGACTCTCAGAATCATCAAAGGGCCTTAAAAGCAGCTACTGGATCGCTATTAGGATTCCTCGCTTCGAGTTTTGTTAACTTTCTGTTTGCAGTAGTTTATTTGGGTATATTTTTAAGCATTATGTGGGAATATCGAAACATTTTATTTTAATTCTATAACATTTTCAGGTCTTTAGCTTTAGAAATAAAAACAAACAAAAGGTTTTTCTTACATGTTTTTATTTTGTAATTGAAGGCGAAAAGGTTGTATTTACTAGTGTTAAGGAGTTTTTATTGTTAAGAACTGGTTATTAGGAAGGTAAATTTTTAACTTAATTTTTGGAAATGTTAAAATATTTTATATTTTTATCACGATAAACGATAAAAAGCCTCATTTTATCGATTATTTTAAACGAATATAAATAATCATTTTTTAAGTTATGAGTATGACCCCAAACCTACAAATTGAACTTAGACGCTTTATTTCTTCTAATGTTGTCTCCAAGTTAAACAAGTTTTATTTTGAGAATGATGCACTGCTAATAAAGGGAATAGACGTCTCGATCGGCACGATTTTAATGGGACTCTACAACAAAGCCGAAGAATCTGATTTTTATTCTGAAATCGTTTCACTAATCCAAGAAGATTCCACTTTTTACCAAGAAGTAGATTTTAATGCAGGCAGAATATTATCAGTCGACGACTGTTACCGATTAGAAGGAAATATATTGCTGAAAGAATTATTTGCTAATAAAAAAGGCAGAATTTCAGAAATGGTTTCCAATGAAGTTGGTATAAAAAGCGAAACAGCTCGTGAAATACTTAACTTTTCAGCATTACTTGTAATGTCTTACTTAAGATACAATCTTCAATTAATAGAAAGTTTAAAACTTCTTTTAGACGACCAAAAAAGAGAAATTTTAAACAGTATTCCTCCCGGAATCAAAATCATCCTAGGCTTTTCATCTTACGAAACAGTAGAAGATAAAAACCAATCTATCGGAAGATCTATTTTTACCCTTTTCGGACATAATTTCTTTAGTTTCTAAAAATAAAAAATCCCATTTTCAGAAGAAAACAGGATTCATTTATAATCTTAATTTGAAAACAATTACATGTTTTTCAAATTGATAATTTCTTGATCGGTCAAAAAGCGCCAGTTTCCTCGAGGAAGATTCTTTTTGGTTAATCCAGCAAAAGAAACACGGTCAATACGCAATACATTGTATTCGAAAGATTCAAAAATAGCACGCACCACTTTTACGTTAGATGTACGCAATTTAAGGCCAACTTCACTTTTTGGTTCGTTATCTATGTAGCTTACTTCTTCAACAGAGATACGGTGTCCGTCAAGAACTAAACCTTTGCTGATTTTTTCTAAATCTTCAAACTTTAAGTTTTTGTCTAAAGAAACCTGATAAATTTTAGGCGATTTCTGATTCGGAAGCGTGAATTTACGAATCATATCTGTGTCGTTTGTAAACAAAAGCAAACCAGTTGTATTCTTGTCCATTCTTCCTACAGCTGCAATTTTTGCATTTGTAGCACCACGAACAAGTTCTAGAACGTTACGGTATTCCTGGCCTTCATCAAAAGCAGTCGTAAAGTTTTTAGGTTTATTCAATAAAATATATTCTTTCTTTTCAGGAGTCAGAGTAACGCCGTCAAAGTTTACAACATCATTTAATTTTACCAAATATCCCATCTCAGTAACTACATTACCGTTAACTTTTACGTTTCCAGACTGGATATAAATGTCCGCATCACGACGCGAGCAAACACCAGAATTAGAGATGTATTTGTTCAGACGAATTTCATCTGAAGCTTTTTGTCTCTTTGCAGGCTGATTTTGTTTTCTCACTTTTTCGGCTGCTGCTTCCTGCGCTGCTTTAACTTCAGGTTTTACTTTTTTAGGTCCCTGCGCGCGTTTTGCCATAGGAGGTTTTGGCTTGTTAGAGCTTGGTCTAGAGCTGTTTGGTCTCGATCCGCCTCTTTTATTATTGCCTTCCTTGTTGTTCATACAATCATTAATTTGTGCAAAGATAGTTTTTTCCTGCTAATAAATCTTAAGTTCATTGTTCTTAGATTAATAGCGCTGATTTTTAAATGGTTTAGAAGCATCACAATAGGCTTTTTTTTAACATGGATTCCCGCTTTCCGCTTCAATCTTTTATTTTTTGGTAGCAAAAAATAAAAGGATTTACACTTCAATCGGGGCTAAATTAAAACAATAGGCTTCTTTTAGGTATTGAGTGGTGTTGTGCCGCAGAGATCACGAAGAATTTCGCCGAGATGCGCAAAGAAATTAAAATTATTGTAAAAGGATAAAAGACAGAAGAAGTTCATTTAAAGAAAAGCTTTTAAAAAATCTTGGCGAATCTTTGTGGAATAAACAATCAGTAATTAGAAATCAATTCCCTTCCGTGCCATAAAACGCTCGGATTAATCAGAACGATACAGCAAACTCCAGCTACAATCAAAAACTTGAGTACATTATGAAGTCGTAAATACTGTTCTTTAGAATCGGATTTCCACAAATAAATCAGGAAAAAAAGTAAAACGCCAAAACAGACATAAAAATAAATGTCCATATAACCGACATCATAAATATTTACCAAAATATAAACGGGAAGAATAGTCAAAATAGTTAACGCCGTAATAACCTGTTTCGAAACTTTTTCGCCATAAAGCACAGGAATAGTGCGATAATCATTTACCAAATCGCCTTTTAGGTTTTCCAAATCTTTAATCATTTCTCGAATCAGTAAAAGTAAAAACAAGAACATAGCATGCGCCGAAATCACTACAAAATGACTCATGTGATTCTCAATTTCTTCAAAAGAAACCTTATTGTAAAAATAAAGTAGAATTGCAAAAAAAGGCGTTACTGCCAGCAATGCCGACATTAAATTTCCGATAATTGGATATTTTTTGATTTTATGAGAATAAAACCAGATCAAGAAAATGTACGCTGAAAAAAATAAAAAAGCTCTCCAAGAAACAATAAAAGCCATTAAAACAGCAAGAAAATTTAGAGAAAAATAAACAGATAGTTTAGTTTTCTGGCTCACCAATCGATCCAACATAGATTTATTCGGACGATTGATTAAATCTTTCTGACTATCGTAAAAATTATTGATTATATAGCCCGAAGCAATTGTAATTGCAGATGCAAAAACAATTAAGAATAAGTGAAAATCAAGTAAAATATCGAGCGCTCTAATTTCTGGTGCAAGAATAAAAATAGCCGATAAATATTGCGCCAGAACAATAATCGGAATGTTGTAACCACGAACTACAGAGAACAGACTAACAATTTTCATTATTAAAAGTTTATTTTGTCTGCTCAGCATTTCTTATGGGTTATAGTTTTTAGAGTGGTAATTTAAGGCAAATATTTTTTTTAGAATGATTAAAGCTTATTTTTTAATAAATTTTTAGAACCAAATCCTAATTTTCTAATACAGGCCAATGCTTCTTTTTGCGAAATATCAACTTCTGTAATGTCTTTCTTTTCTACAAAAACCACAGAACCACTCCACGGATTTGGTGCGTCTGGAATAAAAACGGCAAATTTATTTTCGTTAATTTCTTCAATCAAAAAGGCGAATTGTAATCCAGCGTCTGTCGGAACTAGAATAACTTTTAGATTTTCATTAGATTCGATTCCCATAATACTTTCATTCATGTTTTTCATAAATGAATAACCAGGAACAAAACTTAAAACGCTTTCTTCAAGTTTCAGAATAAGCTTTTTAGCAAAAATAGTTCTTGAAATAAGCCCAGCTACCAAACAGATAATTACGATAATCGCTATGGCTACAATTTCTTGTAAAGCCAATCCCAAAATTTTGACTCTAGGGAGATTATTTACAATCGGATTAGTAACTTTTTGTGTTATAGAGAAGCCTTTTTCTAAAAGTACAAGCAATAAAATTAAGGGAGCCAGAAATAGAATGCCTCCCAAAAATGTTGCTTTGATAATTTTTAAAATACTTTTCATAATTATATATCTTTTAAAGATTAATTTAAAGAAGAGTATTTACCAGCTATGTCTATAAACCTAAAGCTTAAAATTGATAAACGACTTCCAGTTTGTAGTCTTTCAGCGAAGCTTTAGCGCGTTCCAAATCTTCGGTAAAACCTAGAATGTAACCGCCACCACCAGAGCCGCAAAGTTTTAGATAATAATCGTTGGTATCAATTCCGTGCTGCCAGATTCCATGAAACTGTTCTGGAATCATTGGTTTAAAATGATTCAAAACCACTTTAGAAAGTTTCTTGGTATTGGTAAACAAAGATTTCATGTCGCCTTGCAAGAAGTTTTCTACGCAGGCATCGGTATATTTTACAAAATGGTTTTTAAGCATCGCACGGAAACCTTTGTCTTTTAGGTTTTCCATAAAAATGTTAACCATTGGTGCGGTTTCGCCAACAATTCCAGAATCTAATAAAAAGACAGCACCTTTTCCGTCAAAGCTTTGAGTCGGAATTCCAGTTGCTTCAATGTTATCTTTAGAATTAATAAGAATCGGAATGCTTAAATAACTGTTTAAAGGATCTAAACCAGAACTTTTTCCGTGGAAAAAACTCTCCATTTGTGAAAATATATTTTTTAATTGCAATAGTTTTTCACGAGTAAGATTCTCCAAAACTGTGATTTTGTTTGTAGCGTATTTGTCGTAAATAGCCGCAACAAGAGCACCGCTGCTTCCAACACCGTAACCCTGCGGAATACTAGAATCGAAATACATGCCGCTCTCGACATCATTTTTTAAAGTTTCTAAATCGAAAGTAACCAACTCCGGCTGTTGCGTATGTAAAACTTCCAGGTAAGAAGCAAAACTTCTCAAGCTTTTGTTTGATGCAATAGCTTCTGCCGAAGGTTCTTCGCTTTTTTTCAAAGCGCCGTTATAAAAATTATAAGGAATAGAAAGTCCTTTAGAGTCGCGGATAATTCCGTATTCTCCAAAGAGTAATATTTTTGAGTAAAATAATGGTCCTTTCATGATTTATTTAATGTCTTTTTTTATTTTATTTGGGTCTTGTCTGGTGTCGAAAACGGAGATGATAGTTATTACTTTTGAATTAAAAACATAATAGAAAGTCGTTTGTTTTGTTAAAACACATTTTCTAACAGTTTTAAATTTTTCACTAATAGGAAAACTTTCTGGATACAATTGAATTGCCAAAATTGATTTATTAAATTTTTTCAAAAAATCAATTTTTCTTTTTAATGACCATTTTCCCTCTAAGTGACTTAAAATATTTTCAAAAGACTTTTCGGCTTTTAGAGTAAATTCAATTTTTCTCAACGCAAACCGTGTCTTTGTAAAATAGATTCGTAACTCACAACTTCCCCTCTTTCAAATTCCTTGAAACCAAGTTCAAGTTCTTTTTTCTGCTCTTCAGTCAAATCATCCCACCAATCCTTTTTCTTTTTCGCAAGCATTTTTTTAATTTTCACTATCAATGAATGGTCATCCGTTTCCTGTAGCATTTTCATTGCTTCTTCTCTATCTAATTGAATAATGTCCATAACCTAAAAATTTACCTAAAGATACGCAAAATTACAATGCAATTGCACCGTTTCCAATTTCGTCGCAAATGTACTGACTATTCTGACAGAAAACAACTAAATCGGTTTGAATAAATTGCAATACTTTTGTTGCAACATTTTCAGGATAAAGCACATGCACATTGGCGCCAGCATCTAGTGTAAAGCAAACTGGAATCTGAGTTTCAGCTCTAAATTTCCAGATAGCATTGATGATTTGCAATGTATTTGGCTTCATCAAAATATAATACGGCATAGAAGTCATCATCATAGCATGCAAAGTCAAAGCTTCACTTTCTACCACTTTGATAAATTCTTCGATATTTCCATTTTCGAAAATGGTGATTAATTTGTCTAGATTTTCATGTGCTTGAGCAAAACGTCTTTCTGCATACGGATGATTGTGCATTAAATCATGTCCGACAGTACTCGAAACTTGTTTTTCGCCTTTATCAACCAATAAAATCGTATCTTGATAATTCTTGAAATTTTCGTGAATAGCATAAGGAAATTCAATTCCAAATAAATCGGCGCTTCCTTCAATATTCGCCTGATTTCCCCAAACGACTACACTTCCTTTTACGCTTCGACAGGCACTTCCAGAACCTAAACGAGCTAAAAAAGATGCTTTTTGATAGAAATATTCATCTGTCATTTCTGGGTTTAGTTTTCTTTCTAAACTCATAAAATTCATTGCTAAAGCCGCCATTCCAGAAGCCGAAGAAGCAATTCCTGAACTGTGCGGAAAAGTATTCTGTGTATCAATTGTAAAATGATAATCCTTCAAAAACGGCAGATAAACTTCAACTCTTTCTAAAAACTTCTGAATCTTTGGCTTAAAGTCTTCTTTTGGTTTTCCTTCAAAAAGTAAATCAAAAGAAAAAGCTTTTGTCCCGCTGAGCGGAGTCGAAGCGTCTTTTCTTTCAAAAGCCAATTTTGTAATGGTTTTACAGTTATTCAAAGTAAAACTTACTGAAGGATTTGCCGGAATCTGATTGTCTTTTTTGCCCCAATATTTAACTAAGGCAATGTTGCTTGGAGCACTCCATTCAAAGTTTCCGTTTTCTATTATTGAAGTATATTGAGCTGGAATAAAATCGGCTGCTGTTAACATGAATTATAAAATTTTGGCAAAGATAGTTTTTAAATTTTTTCACCATATAAGTTATATAAGAAAATATAAAGCCTTTACTAAATGAACTTATATTACTTATATGGTTTCATTTTTCTTTTGATTATTTTTGAACTCAAAATTTGATACAATGAATAAAACGGTAAAAATCATTATAGCTTTAATTGTTTGTTTAGCAGTTGGATATTCTGCAAGTTTGGTAACCAGACCGAGTGTAGAATCCTGGTATCCAACAATTGAAAAACCGATTTTTAATCCGCCGAACTGGATTTTTATGCCAGTTTGGACTGTACTTTATATTTTTATGGCTATAGCAGCAGCTTTAGTTTGGGATAGAATAAAAGAAAATACAGAAGAAGTAAAAAAAGCATTACTTTTTTTCATTATCCAATTGATTTTAAATTCAATTTGGTCGTATTTATTCTTCGGATTAAAAAACCCGATGTTAGCTTTAATAGAAATTGTGCTGCTATGGCTGATGATTTACGAAACATATCTGAAATTCATCAAAATCAATAAACTTTCAGCTTATTTATTAATTCCTTATTTAGTTTGGGTTGGTTTTGCAACAGTTTTGAATGGTAGTATTTGGTGGCTGAATAAATAATAGTTTCAAGTTTCAGGTTTATTTTATTTCGAGTTTTTTTGGAATTCTACTTTAAACTTTTAAATTCTTTATTTTTAGCATGTAAAAAATCCATTGTAGCCAGAATATTTGGATGTTCAAGAAGTGTTTTGGAGTTGGGGTCGGCGTCGCAGAATTGAAGGAAAAGTTCTTTCTCTTCTGATTTTAATTTTAAATCTTTACTAAAAAAATCCTCAGAGCAAGTTGTAGCAATTAATTTTCTAAAATCGATTTTAGGAATTTCCTTTTTCGGCTCTTCTCTTTCTCTTTTGAATAAGCCGAAAAGCCCGCTGCCAATCACTCCAATATTCAATCCGTTAGAAAGTGTATTATTGAAGCCGGGAATAAAGCGTGTTAGATCGTTATTGGCTTTCTCCATTTTAATTTTACTGATGGCCTCTGCATCATATTTTATTTTAGGAAATTTAATTGTAGTCAATACAACTTCTTCTAGTTCTTCGGGTTTTAAAATCATTTTTACAACGAGATTGTTGTTTTGAATATTTTCTGAAGTAACTTTTAAACGGCTGAAAAAATAATCTTTATGAAAGAAAAGCAAACTGTCTTTCGGATTTACCAAAATCGAAAATTCTCCTAATTCGTTAGTTCGTGTACTGGTTTGGGCAGTTTTATTAATTACTTCTACGCCTTTGAGAGTAAAATTTTGATCGATTACTTTTCCACTGAGCAGTTTTTCTGTCTGGGAAATGCTAATTTGGTAAGTGAAAAAAGAAATTGTGGTAAGTAATTTTACTCTCATACACGATTAATTTGCTGAGAGTAAAATTATTAGAATACTCTTAATGAAAACTTACAGATTCTGTAAATTCTTGTTAATTAATGATTTTGAAAACTTTTCCAATTCTCCTTTATTAAATAAAACGGGGCCATGTCCAAAGCATAATATTTTAGGTTTTAAAGAAGCTAGTTTTAAAATAGATTTTCTATTCGTTTCCGCATCTTTAGTAAATAAATTGGGAGGTTCGTGCAGACCAACTTTAGTTGTTAAGAGATTCATATTGGTCATAATATCGCCCACAATGAGAACGCCGTCTTTTTCTCTAAAAAAAGATAAATGACCACGAGAATGTCCTGGAGTTTCAATCACTGTAAAACCGCCGATTTGGTCACCTTCTTTTAAAGTTTGAGAAACGGGATGTCCTTTTCCTGCCCAGAAATTTTTCTGAAACTTAGAAATAAAATGATTCGGATTTGGATATTCATTAATGACATTTCCATTTTCAGCAAATTCTTTTTCGGTTTCGCTGCACAAAAGCGGAATGTTGAGTTTTTCGCAGATTATTTTACTGCTTCCTTGATGATCGGCGTGGGCGTGCGTGAGTACGTGTTTGGTAACAGATTGGTCTTTAATTGCTTTTAATATCGTTGCGGAAGAAGTTCTAATTCCGGCATCAATTAAAACATCTTCAATTAAATAGCAATTTATAGCGTTTCGAGGAAATAGTGGAATCTGATAAACATCTTGAGCTAAATTTTTCATCTTTTTGAAATTTTATTTTCGCAAAGATTTGAATTGCGCCTGTCAATTTACTTGATAAATGTTAAGAAATATCTTGACGAATTCTGCTCAGCGATTCTGGGGTAATTCCGAGAAATGAGGCAATGTAGATTAAAGGTGTGCGCTGGATTATTTTGGCTGGAGCCGATTCCAGAAAAGTCAAATATTTTTCTTTGGCAGGAATCATTTGAAGTTTTAAAACACGGTCAGCCATACAAAGGTAATTTTGTTCGGCTAAAATTCTTCCGACGCGCTCCCAATTTGGGATCTTGTCATACAGAAACTGCATTTTTTCGAATGTAATCGAAAGCACTTGACAATCTTCAATACATTGAATATTTTCGAAGGATTTTGCCTGATTGATAAAGCTGGAATATGAAGCGATAAAACCGTCATCACAGCTTAAATACGTAGTAATTTCTTTTCCGTCTTTTAAATAATAAACCCGTGCTAATCCGTTTAGAATGAAAAAAATCTTGTTGCTGATTTTTCCCATTTCAGAGAGATATTCTTTGGTGTTGTATTTTTCATATTCAAAACAAGAAGAAATTGCCTTAATTTCATTTTCAGAAAAAGAAGCAATTGCTGTGATTTGTTTTTGTAATGAAGAATGCATTTTATAGGATATCAATTAATTCAGATGCTTTATGAATCACTTTTTTGGCTCCGCTGTTTTTCAATTCTTCTTCAGTTCTGTAACCCCAAGTCACACCAACCGGAAACATATTCGCATTTGTTGCCGTTAACATATCAATATCAGAGTCGCCCACAAAAAGAATTTCTTCGGGACTTAAATTCCATTTTTTACTAATTTCTAAAGCCTCAAACGGATTTGGTTTTTTCAGAGCTTCCGTACTCAAACCAACAGCCGAATCAAATTGTTCTGGAAAAATTTCTGAAACTATTTTTTTTGTCAACTCATCTGCTTTATTCGAAAAAACAGCCATTTTAATATTTTCTAAAGCTGGATTTTTCAATAGATCTAAAATGCCATCGTAAGGTTTTGTCTTTAAAGTACAGATTTTACGATATTCGTTTATCATACAATCAAAACAAATTTCGATTTGTTCGTCAGAATTATGCGTTGAAGGTAAAGCTTTGCTGACCAAATTTCGCAAACCGCTACCGATAAAATATTGATAGGTTTCGTAACTATGAGTGGGGTGATTTAGACCTGTTAAAACAATATTCATCGCGTCTGAAATATCGTGTAGTGAATTGACTAACGTTCCGTCTAAATCGAAAATAATTCCTTTAAATTTCATTCTAATTAAATATTTTGAGCCACAATAAACCCGCTTGTCCAGGCATTCTGAAAATTAAAACCGCCTGTAATGGCATCGATATTGACAATTTCTCCAGCAAAATAAAGGTTTTCGTGAATTTTGCTTTCCATAGTTTTGAAGTTAATTTCCTTTAAATCGATTCCGCCCGCTGTTACAAATTCTTCTTTAAAAGTACTTTTTCCGTTGACTTGAAATTTGGCTTTTGTCAATTGTAAAGCCAGATTCTGCAATTGGTTTTTTGATAAATCTGCCCATTTAGTTTCCGTATCAATTCCCGAAGCCAAAACCAAACTTTCCCACAAACGATTCGGAAAATCAAATGGAGATTTTTTAGAAACGGCTTTTTTTGCGTGTTCTTGTTTTAAATCTTTCAGGATTTTCTCGGCATCTTCGGGATCTAAATCGTTTAGCCAATTTACAAAAATGGTGAACTGATAATTTTTATCGTGCAGAATACGTGCGCCCCAAGCCGAAAGTTTCAGGATTGCTGGCCCGCTCATTCCCCAATGTGTAATTAACAAAGGCCCAGTCGATTCTAGTTTTGTATCTTTTACATTTACCGTAACCTGCGCTGCAACGCCTGGCAATTCTTTAATTCTCGGATCTTTGATATTAAAAGTAAATAGGGAAGGAACGGGGCTTACAACAGCGTGGCCATGTTCCTGAAGCATTTCCCAGATTTTTGGGTTGCTTCCGGTCGCCATTACTAATTTTTCGCAAGCAAAATTATCGCTTTGTGTATCAATTTTCCAATGATTTTCTTTTTTGAAAATCGACTGAACACTTTGACCTGTCAATACTTTTATACCTAATTTTTCAGTTGCTTTTAAGAAACAATCGATTATAGTTTGCGAAGAATTTGAAACTGGAAACATTCTGCCGTCTTCTTCGATTTTTAATTCGACGCCATGTTTTTCAAACCATTCGATTGTATCGCCTGAGCAAAATTGATGAAACGGTCCACGAAGTTCTTTTTCGCCGCGCGGATAAAATTTTACCAGTTCGTTGGGTTCGAAACATGCATGGGTAACGTTGCATCGCCCGCCTCCAGAAACACGAACTTTAGAAAGAACTTCTTTTCCTCTTTCTAAAATAGCGATTTTGAGTTTTGGATTTTTCTCTGCAATATTAATTGCTGTAAAAAAGCCTGCAGCACCTCCGCCAACGATTATTATATCGAAATTTTTAATCATAATTTTTTTGATCGCCACGAATTCACGAATTATTTTTGCCAATCTTTGAGAATAAAAATTCGTGAATTCGTGGCTATTCTTAAACTTTATATTTTGTCTGGATTATCAGAGATAATTCCGTTTACGTTGTAACTTTTTACTTTTTGAATGTCTTCTTCGGAGTTTACTGTCCAAGGGAAAACTTTGAAATCTTTATCCTGAATCTGCTTTACGTTTTCTTTGTTTAATAACTGAAAATCAGGATGAATGGCGTATGCTTTTATACTTTCGGCGAAAGCCAAAGCAGATTGAATATCTTCTTCTGTTAAAACACCAATTAAAATTTTTGGATTTAAATTTTGAACTTCTTCTAAGGCATTCCAGTCAAAACTAGAAATGATAAAACGTTCGTATTTCCAACTTTTTTCGTTGATATATTTTTCAATTAAAGAAACAACTTGTTTTGAAGTGTCGCCATTTTTTAGCTCGACATTGATGAAGCATTTTTTATCGACTAAATCAAAAACTTCGTTTAGGGTTGGAATTTGAAACGTATCAGCGATTCGAAACGACTTTAATTCGGCTAAAGTGTAGGTGTTTATTTCACCTTTTCCGTTGGTCATTTTGTCGATCGTTTCATCGTGCATTACGATGATATGTCCGTCGGCGCTTAGATGAACGTCGAGTTCGATTCCGTCTGCATGTAAGTCTAATGCTTTTTGAAAAGCTTGAAGAGTGTTTTCGGGTTCGTATGCTTTTGCACCTCTGTGAGCTATTTTTAGCATTTGCGAGTGTTTTTTTCTAACCGCAAAGGTCGCAAAGATTTACGCAAAGGTCGCAAGGAATTTTAAAAAATAATAGCCACGAATTCACGAATTAATTTTTACAATCTTTGAGAATAAAAATTCGTGAATTCGTGGCGAAAAAAACTTGGCGGTTAAACTTATATTTTTTCTAATAAAACAATTCCATATTCGCTATCAATAGTTACTTTTCCATCAATGACTTCAGCTTCTTTATCAGAAAAGGAGTCTTTTAATTTGGTTCCGTTTTCGAAAATGGAGTTTACAGGAAGTTCTTTTTTGCCTTCGGGTAAATCTAAACCGATGATTACTTTATCTGTAAAATTACCGTTAGTATAAGTTCTTGAAAACAAGTAATGTTCGCTTTCAATTTTCGAATGAATTCCGGCGCCAACTGCAGGATGATTTCTTCTGAACTGACCTAATTTCTGCCAATGCCAAAGCATTCTCTTTGTATCAGGATTATTTTGAATATCATCCCAATTCATGTTCGAACGTAAAGTCGCGTCGCCTTGAGTTCCTTCTATAACCAAAGAACGATTCGATTCGTCTCCGTAATATACTTGTGACATTCCAGGAGAAAGTAAAAGCTTAGTTCCTGCTTCAAAACCTTTTACACGATTGGCATCAAAAGGCTGGCCGTCGTCGTGAGAAGACGTATAATTAAGAACAGAATAACCTTTTAATTCGTTGTTTAAAGCATTCGAATATTTCGAAAATAAAGTCTCATAATCACTTTGACCGGCATTCCATTTAAATTCAAAATTGATCATGCTGTTGAAACCGTTCTGGAAATAATTTACTTTTCGGTCTCCAAAATCATAATCTTGTCCGCCGCTGATTCCGTAACCATAAACTTCGGCAATGGTATAAAACGGATTTTGGTCTAAAACCTGAAGCGGATGATTCTGTTTCCAATTCGCGAAAGCAAAATCACATTCTTTTTTAAAATCGGCCCAAACACCTTCTTCTGTATGTTTTACAGTGTCGGCGCGGTAACCGTCAATTCCGAACTCAGTAATATAATCGGTAAGCCATTTTATAATGTAATATTTCGGACTTCTGGGATAACCTGTTCTTTTAAAGAATTCGTCAAGCGAAGCGATCTCTTTTTCGTAACGGCCTTCTTTTTTCCATTTTTCAATTAAAAGTGGTGGCAATTCTACATTTTGAGAACTTTCGGTTCTTACATCCGGAAGATTATCAACCAGTGTACACATAGTGGTATTCTCAAAAGATTTGTAATCGCAAACAACGCCCGTGCGAACCCAGTCTGAAGGCCAAACAGGATCTTCGGGAGTTACGGGACCAGTGTGATTGATAACGCCGTCTAAAACGATTCTGATGCCGTGTTCGTGGGCTTTTTTAACCAAATTGGCTAAATCTTCTTTTGTTCCAAAGTTGGGATCTAATGCTGTCCAATCTTTTGCCCAATAGCCGTGAAAACCATAACTTAAACCTGTTCCTTCGTCGACTCCGTCGTGAATCTGCTCGACAATCGGCGTAAGCCAAATGGCATTGATTCCGAGTTTATCAAAATAACCCGATTCGATTTTTTTGGTAATTCCGATAATGTCACCGCCTTCAAATCCGCGAAGTTTTCCTGGCGTTTTGGTTCGGTTAAAATTAATGTCGTTGGATTTATCGCCATTGTAAAAACGGTCTGTAAGTAAAAAATAAACATTTGCACCTTCCCAAACGAAAGGTGTCTTTGAAGTATCTGTATTCATTGAAACTGATTTTGAGCCAGAACAACCCGTAATTATGAATACTAAAGATAGAAAAAGGAAAGTGTATTTTTTCATAAATATTTGATTTAACGAAGTATTAATAAAAAGAATAGCCACAGATTAAAAAGATTAGAATGATTTTTTAATCTGTGGCTAAAAATTTTAAACACATAGAGACATAGATTTTTTCCTTTCTAAATGAGAAGATCGAAAAATGACTCGTCATTTAACACATAGCTATGTGTATTGATGCTGAGTGAAACGACTTATTACGTTTCTATAAACTATGTTTCTATGTGTTAAGAAATTACTCCAATTCTAAAACCAAAGCCGATTTTGGTTCTAAAGTAATTTCAGAACTTAAATCAAATGTTTTTCCTGAGATAACATCTTTTCCTGATTTGTAGTTTTTGATGTTTTCTTTAAAACGGTTTGTTTTTACAGTTTGCGGTTTTGCATTATTATTGAAAACTACCATAACCGTTTTACTATCTGTATATCTGAAATATACATAGGTGTTATTTTCAGGAATATAATGAGTCATTTTTCCGAAGTGAACTGCTTCATTTGTTTTTCTCCAATTGAATAATTTTGAGGTAAAATCAAAGTAAGCTGCTTGCTGAGCTGTTCTGCCTGTCGCTGTGAAAGCATTGTTTTTGTCACCAGCCCAGCCGCCTGGAAAATCCTGACGAATATCGGCATCGCCTTTGCTTTTGTCTCCACCCATTCCGATTTCTGAACCGTAATAAATCTGTGGAATTCCGCGAACAGTTGCCAATAAAGTCATTGCCAATTTGTATTTCGGAAGATCGTATTTGAACTTATCGTTCATACGATCTGTATCGTGATTTTCAGCAAAAACTAGAATGTTATTCGTGTCTGGATATAAAAAATCCATTGCAAAATTGTTGTAGAATTTAATCAATCCGTTGTCCCAGCTTGGTTCATCTTCATTGAAAGTTGAAGTTACTTGACTTTGAAGCGTAAAATCCATTACAGATGGAAGGTTTGAATTGTAGTTTTCGATCGCTCCAATTTTACTGTCTTTTTGCCAAAATGCTAAATTCGCCTGATTGTGCATCCAAATTTCGCCTACAATATTAAAGTTCGGATATTCAGTAGTAATCGCTTTTGCCCAATTGGCCATGGCTGTTTTATCTGAATAATTATAAGTGTCCACACGGAAACCATCCAAATTGGCAAATTCAATCCACCAAATCGCGTTTTGCGTTAAGTATTTTGAAACTAGAGGATTTCTTAAATTTAAATCTGGCATCGAAGGTACAAACCAACCATCAACGCAAACTTCCTGATCTATTTTTGAAGCGTGAATATCTGTAATTACTTCACGTCTGTGATGTGTTTGTGTGAAAGTTTCAAATTGGTTGAACCATGTTTTAGTTGGCATATCTTTCATCATCCAATGCGTGATTCCCCAGTGATTGGTTACGTAATCCATAACCAATTTCATGTTCTTTTTGTGCATTTCTGCAGATAAACGAGCGTAATCGTCGTTCGTTCCATAACGCGGATCGATTTTGTAAACATCAGATTGTCCGTAAGTGTGATAAGAATGCTGTTTGTCGTTGTCTTCGCACAATGGCGTGCTCCAAATTGTAGTCGCACCAAGAGACGAAATATAATCTAAGTTTTTGATGATTCCTTCAATATCTCCGCCGTGACGTCCGCCTGGTTCTGCGCGGTTTCCTTTTTCAGTTAAGTTAGCGTCACTGTCGTTTTTCGGATTTCCGTTAGCAAAACGATCTGGCATAATTAAGTACATTACGTCTGATGCGTCGTAACTTTTTCTGTCGGCAGAATTGGCTCTTCTTTCTTTAAGAGCATATTTTTGTGTAAAAGCAACTTTGTTTTTCAATTTGAATGAAAAAGTAAGTTCTGATGCTTTAAGATTTTGCGTGTCGATGGTGATGAAAACGTAGTTAGGGTTTTCTGTTTTTTCTACATTTTTAATAGCAACGTTGTTCGAAACAGAAGCTTCATATTGTGCAATGTTTTTTCCGTAGAACATAATCTGCAATTCCGGATTTTTCATTCCGGCATACCAGAAAGGCGGTTCTACTTTTTGGATTTGCGCTTTCGCGGAAGCGGAAAACAACAAAACGATTAAGAGGAATTTATAAATATGATGGTTTATTTTTAGGTCATTCATAGTAAAAATGAATTTAAACCATATAAGAAATGTAAGAACATTTAAGACAAAACTGGGGAGATTTCTATTTAAATGAACTTACATTTCTTATATGGTTAATTAAAATTATTTATTTTCAATAATGCTTATCGCATATCCTCCTCCAGGAGCAGAAAGCTGTGATAATTTTGATTTACTTGTAACAGCAATTTTCTTGATGTTATAAGCCTGCGGATTTGTTTTGTAATGCGCATCTTTTGCATCAGCATAAATCGTTGCTGTGTATTTTTTACCTTTTTCAAGGAAACTGAAATCGATGTTTGATGTACGAGCCGTTTCTCCGTTTACGTTTCCAACAAACCAGTTGTTAGTTCCTTTTGCTTTACGGGCAACCGTGATAAAATCTCCAGGCTCAGCCTCAATATATTTACTTTCTGACCAGTCAACGGCCACATCTTTAATGAATTGGAATGCATCTGGAAAACGGTTGTAATTTTCTGGAGTATCAGCTGCCATTTGCAGTGGGCTGTACATTGTTACGTATAATGCCAATTGATTACAGATTGTACTGTTTACATGCGATTTGTTATCTGGATTCATTTTACTGATATCCATTTCGAAGATTCCAGGCGTGTAATCCATTGGTCCACCAATTAATCTTGTAAATGGGATAACCGTAACGTGATTTGGTTTAGAACCTCCAAAAGCTTGGTATTCTGTTCCTCTTGCTGCTTCGTTTCCGATTAAGTTCGGATACGTTCTTGCAATTCCTGTTGGACGAACCGCTTCGTGAGCGTTCACCATAATTTTGTAATCAGCTGCTTTTTCGATAGCGTACTGGTAGTGGTTTACAATCCATTGGCTGTAGTGATTTTCACCTCTTGGCAAAATATCACCTACGTAACCACTTTTTACAGCATCATATCCGTTATCGTTCATGAATTTGTAAGCAGCATCCATGTGGCGCTCGTAGTTACGAACAGATCCTGAAGTTTCGTGGTGCATAATGATTTTTACACCTTTAGATTTTGCATATTCGTGTAGTCCTTTCACATCAAAATCTGGGTAAGGCGTTACGAAATCAAAAACATAATCTTTAGAATGTCCGAACCAATCTTCCCAGCCTTCGTTCCATCCTTCAACCAAAACAGCATCAAAACCATTTGCAGCAGCAAAATCAATGTATTTTTTTACGTTAGCATTGTTAGCTCCGTGTGTTCCGTTTGGTTTTGCTTTCGCGAAATCTGTAACTCCCAATTGGACTGTTGGATAATCGTTAGTGTACGACCAAGAGCTTTTTCCTGTAATCATTTCCCACCAAACTCCGATGTATTTTACTGGTTTGATCCAAGAAGTGTTTTCGATTTTTGAAGGATCATTTAAGTTGTACGTCATTTTTGAAGCTAAGATTTCTCTAGCATCATCGCTTACGATAATTGTTCTCCAAGGAGAGTGATTTGGCGCTTGCATGTGTCCTTTATCTCCTTTTGCATCTGGTGTTAACCAAGATTCGAAAACTAAGTTTTTATCATCTAAATTCAAGTGCATACAAGAATAGTCAATCAAAGCTGCTTCGTGCAGGTTGATGTAGATTCCGTCAGCAGATTTCATCATCAAAGAAGTCTGAACCCCTGTTGGTGAAAATGACTTTTGAGAAACGTTTGCTGTGTATGCTTTTTGAGATAAACCTCTAATTTCTGATAATTTTGATTTTGTATAATCATATTCCTGAGTATCATAGTCTCCAGGAATCCAGAAAGCAGTATGATCTCCAGCCATAGCAAATTGAGATCTTTCTTCCTTAATTACAAAGTAAGTAAGATTCTTTTGTGCTGGGAATTCGTAACGGAAACCTAAACCGTCATCAAACAAACGAAAACGGATTACGATTTGTCTGTCTGTACTTTTTTGGTTTAAAGTAACTGCCAATTCATTATAATGATTTCTAATATGATCTACTTCGCCCCAAACCGGTTTCCAAGTTTCATCAAAAGTTGAAGTTTTAGTATCAGCAATTGTAAAGTCATTCAATAAAGATTTTTTATCATCTTTCAGTTCAAGACCTAGTTTACTGGTTTTTACAACTTCTTTGTTTTTGTATTTTAAATTGTAAGTTGGAGTTCCGTCGCTTTGAAGCGAAAATTCCATTACGAACTTTCCTTCGGGAGATTTTAATTGTTGCGCTCTAGCAATTGTGCTAGCCGCAAACAAGATTAAACTTGCGAAAAATAAGTTTTTCATGTTTTTTTGATTTTAGAAATATTAATTAATTGAAGCAGGTTTTTCTGCTGTTATCGGTTTCCCGTTTACGATAATCGTTAAATCCTGATCGCCGTCTACGGTAAAATTAGTTTCGTCATGATTTACAGAAACCTTTAAAATCTGGTTTCTGAAATTGATTTTAAATGAATAGCCTTTCCATTCTTTAGGGATTTTTGGAGAGAAATGAAGCTGATCATTTTTAACACGCATTCCGCCAAAACCTTCTACAATGCTCATCCAAGTTCCAGCCATTGAGGTAATGTGACAGCCTTCTTCTACTTCTTTATTGTAATCATCTAAGTCCAGACGAGAAGTTCTTAAATAGAAAGTATATGCCATGTCCATTTTATCTAAAACAGCAGCTTGAATTGAGTGCACACAAGGGGAAAGTGAGCTCTCGTGAACCGTAAAGGATTCGTAAAATTCAAAATTACGTTTTAATTCTTCTTTAGAAAAATGATCTTCGAAAAAATAAAAACCTTGCAACACATCGGCTTGCTTAATATATGGCGAACGTAAAACGCGATCCCAAGACCATTTTTGATTAATAGGACGTTGTGATTTGTCTAAATCTTTAACAGGAACTAAATCTTTGTCTAAGAAACCGTCTTGCTGTAAATAGATTCCAAGTTCTTCAGAAATAGGGAAGTACATGTCGTCTGCCACTTTTTTCCATTCTTTAATTTCTTCAGATGAAAGATTTACTTTATCTAAAATTCTTTTATGATCTGAAGGATATTCTTTGGCTACTTTTTCTATTTGTTCTGAAGCAAAATCGATACACCATTTTGCAATATAATTGGTGTAGAAATTATTGTTGATGTTGTTTTCGTATTCATTTGGACCTGTTACTCCCAGAATCACATACTGATTTTTATCTTTAGAAAAAGAAGCTCTCTGATGCCAGAAACGTGCAATTCCAATTAGAACTTCTAATCCTTTTTCTGGAATATAAGAGTAATCTCCTGTGTAACGGTTGTAGTTGTAAATCGCAAAAGCAATCGCTCCATTTCTGTGGATTTCTTCATGCGTGATTTCCCATTCGTTGTGGCATTCTTCACCATTCATGGTAACCATCGGATAAAGAGCAGCGCCGTTTTTGAAACCTAGATTGTCTTTCGCATTTTCAATCGCTTTGTCTAATTGATTGTAACGATACGTCAATAAGTTTCTTGCAACTTGCTGATCTTTAGTCGCCATGTAAAACGGAATGCAATATGCTTCAGTGTCCCAATAAGTAGATCCGCCGTATTTTTCTCCTGTAAATCCTTTTGGTCCAATATTTAAACGAGAATCTTTTCCTGAATAAGTTTGGTTCAATTGAAAAATATTGAAACGAATTCCCTGTTGTGCTTTTACATCGCCATCAATGGTAATATCTGACATTTCCCAGATTTTTGCCCAAGCATCAATTTGGTTTTGAAGCAAGGTTTCGTAACCTAAAGCAACTGCCGATTTAATTACTTTTTCGGCTCCAGCCAAAGTATTTTCGTGGTTTAAAGAGACCGTATAACCTCCAATTTTCTGAATCGTTGAGGTTTGTCCTTTTGCAATAATAGTTCCGTAAGTATATTGAACCTTATCTGTTGTCGAGTCGATTGTTGACGGAGAAACATTAATGTTTTCGCCATTTGCCAAAATCGTATTGTGCATGAAAGTGGTTACTTTAAAATGCGTTTTGAAAGTTTGAGCTGTTACAAAAGCTTCGTTTGTGCCTTTTTTAACTTCAAGTGGTTCCCAGAATTTTTCTTCCCAGTTCGCATCTTCATTGGTTACTCCAGCGTCGATATACGGTTTGTAAACGATCTTTGCATCTTTGTTTAAAGGCGTAATATCGTATTTGATAACTCCCGCTTCGTCTAAATCCATTGAAAGAAAACGGCGAATGTTTACAGCGATTTCTGTTCCGTTTTTCAGAACAGCTTCAAAAGAACGATTGTACCATCCTTCTTTCATATTCAATTCTCTGCGGAAATTTCTAACTTCTGTACAATTGTGTAAATCAAGGTTTTCTTCGTTGATTTCTACATCAATTCCAATCCAGTTTGGAGCATTTAAAACTTTAGCAAAATACTTTGGATATCCGTTTTTCCACCAGCCCACTTTTGTTTTATCTGGATAGTAAATTCCTGCAATATAACTTCCTTGAAAAGTTTCTCCAGAATATGTCTCTTCAAAATTCGCACGCTGTCCCATAGCGCCGTTTCCGATACTGAAAAGACTTTCAGACGATTTTACTCTTTCAGCATCAAATTCTTCTTCTATTACGGACCAATTGTCTGGTTTTATATAATCTTGATTCATTTGTTTAATTAGATAATTGGGCAATGTGTCAATTAGATAATTTGTCAATTGGGATAATTGGATAATTATTTTTTTTGACTTTTATTCTATTGAATTGCTGTTGTTTTACATTTTTTTTAATTGAGACAATTCGTCAATTAGATAATTAGATAATTCGTTTGTGGAGAAATTATCTAATTATCAAATTTTCTCATTATCTAATTAGTTCCTCAATAAAGCTTGTTTCGATTTGGGTAAAATCTTTAAAAATATGATCAGCTTCATGTAAAATTGTTTCCTCACCAATTCCCACACTTACCATTTCTGCGATATTTGCTGCCTGAATTCCGGCAACAGAATCTTCAAATACAATTGAATTTTTTGGATCAATGTTTAATAACTGAGCCGCTTTTAAGAAAACTTCAGGATCTGGTTTTGCATTGCTGACATCGTTTCCGTCAACAATAACATCGAAGTAAGATAGAACCCCTGTTTTTTCTAGAATTGGTCTTGCATTTTTGCTGGCAGAACCTAATGCAATTCCTTGGTTTTTATCTTTTAATAGTTTTAGAATTTTTAAAACCCCTGGAAGAACCTCACTTTCATCCATGTCAACTAAATAAGATAAATAATCTTCGTTTTTCTGAATTAGCCATTTGTCTTTGTCTTCTTGAGAAGCTTGAACATTGCCTAATCCGAGAATTATATCTAGCGAACGAACACGACTCACACCTTTAAGTAATTCGTTGTCTTCGTGGGTAAAATTTATATTTAATGACTGAGCGATCTTCTGCCAAGCCAAAAAGTGGTATTTGGCGGTGTCTACGATCACTCCGTCAAGATCGAATATGAATGCCTTTTTCATTTTAGGGGAAATTATTCTTTAATTATGATTTTTTAGAAAAGTCGTCTACGTCTTTTACTTTAGAAACTAAAGCAGCAGCAACTAAAAAGCTTACGCCACTTGTAACTAATGCATAAATGGCATCTCCGTTGTAAAGATATTTTACGATTGGGCCTCCAATTAACGCATTTACAATTTGTGGAATAACAACAAAGAAGTTGAAGATTCCCATATAAACACCCATTTTTTTAGGAGTAATAGATCCAGCTAAAATAGCGTATGGCATTGCCAGAATACTTGCCCAAGCAACTCCAATTAAAATCATTGGAAGCACAACCCAGTCTTCGTTTGGCATAAAATAAATGGAAATTAAACCAATTCCTCCAATAATCAATGAAAGTGAATGTGTTGCTTTTCGACCGATTTTTTTAGCGATGTATGGTAAGAAAAATAAAGCTACGATAGCAGAAACTAAGTTGTAAACACCAAATAAAATTCCGACCCAGTCACCAGCATCTTGATATTGCTGGCTAGAAGTGTCATTTAATGGTAATCCGTAGATATGGTGCGCGATGGCTGGAGTTGTAAAAACCCACATTCCGAACAAACCAAACCAAGAAAAGAACTGCACCCAGCTAAGCTGACGCATGGTTAATGGCATTTTTGCAAAATCGGTAAAGATGTCTGTGATTTTTGATTTTTCTTCAGAATCAGAAATCACTTCATTTTGCGGATCTTCGAATCTTGCCAGTTCTTCAGGCGAATATTCTTTGGTTGTGAATAAGGTTACTAAGATAGAACCAATTAGAACTGCCGCACCAATGATAAAGGACAAAGTCAGATTTAACGGAACACTTCCTGGAACGGTACTGTTTGGCACGCCAAAATATTTCGTTAAAACGTATGGTAATGCTGAACCAATTACGGCTCCAAAACCAATTAATGAAGTTTGGATACTAAATCCCGCAGTACGCTGATCTGTTCTTAAATTGTCTCCAACAAGAGCACGAAAAGGTTCCATGGCGATGTTGAAAGAAGCATCCATAATCATTAGCATTCCAGCTCCAACCCACAGAGCGGGAAGTACAGAAATGAAAATGTTGGCCTGTGGCATTAAAACTAATCCCACCGAAGCTAAAACGGCTCCCACTAAAAAGAAAGGTTTTCGTCTGCCGAATTTTCCCCAAGTTTTGTCGCTATAATGACCAATAATAGGCTGTACTATCAATCCCATAAGAGGAGCAATAATCCAGAACCACGAAAGTTCATGTACGTCGGCACCAAAAATTTGAAGAATTCTGCTGGCATTTGCATTCTGAAGTGCAAACCCCATTTGTATTCCTAAGAAGCCGAAACTCATGTTCCAAATTTCCCAGAAACTTAATTTACGCTTTTCCATTATCGTAATTTGTGAAAAATTATACGATAAGCGCTTTGCTTATCAAAACTTACTGTTTTTTCGAAGTAAAAGTAAAAGCCTTGATGGGCGTAAAAGTATAAATTATTTTTTTATTTATGCTAATAAAAAAGCCATAAATATTTTTTATGGCTTTGGAATAGGTTGATTTTAAGAAAATTAGTCAGTAGATTCTCTTTTTATGAGGTGTGTTTCTATAACCTCTGTAGTGTAATTTTCAGTATGTTCTTCGTCGTCATCTTCTTCGGCTTCGAGTCTTTCAATAAGCATTTTAGCTGCTTTATTACCCATTTTTTCGCCACTTTGACTAACAGTAGTAATGGTTGGAGTGGAGTATTTTGAAATAATTCCATCAGTAAATGCAATTACAGCTAAATCTTCAGGAACTTTCAATCCCATTTTGTTTGCTGTTTTGATAATCGTTACAGCAAAAAGCTCGTTTACAGCAAAAACAGCATCAAAAGCTCTTTCATGTAAAAGCTGACTAATAGTAATTTCACAAGTTTCTACATCTTCAATTTTGATAATAAGATCTTCATTAAAAGGCAGTCCATTGTCTAATAATGCTTTTTCGTAGCCGTCTGTCCTCAGTTTTCCAACACTTACATAATCGACTGTAGTTACTAGAGCAATCTTCTTTCTGCCATTGTCAATTAAACTTTGAACGGCTTCATAAGCAGCAGATTTATCATCAATAATTACTTTATCGCATAATATATCGTTGGTAACACGGTCAAACATTACTACAGGCATTCCCTGATTGATCACTTCGGTAATATGATGAAAGTCGCCTTTGTATTGCGTTTCTTTAGAAAGAGACATGATAAAACCATCGATACTTCCGTTGGCCAGCATTTCCATATTTAGAACTTCTTTGTCAAAAGAATCGTCTGATACACAGATTACTACGCTGTATCCGTATTCATTTGCGACTTGCTCGACACCGTTGATAACAGTAGAGAAAAAGTAGTGTACAATTTCGGGAATAATGATCCCGATACTCTTCGTTTTTCGGTTTTTTAAACTAAGAGCAATGTTGTTTGGTTTGTAGTTGTAAAACTTCGCAAAAGCCTGCACTTTTAGTCGTGTTTCTTCGCCAATTTCAAGACTGTTTCTAAGTGATTTTGAGACAGTTGAGATAGACACGTCAAGCTCCTTTGCAATCTGTTTTAAGGTTATTTTGCGTTTCATGGTTTTATTTGAAAAAAATCTAATTATTAATAAAGGTATCTAATATTTTTAGAATTGATAATTTTTGACTGAAAAGATTACAAAATGTAGAAAGTTTTCAACACTACCACGTTTTCGTAACGCAATAAAAAAAGTGTCTGGTTGTTCATGTTAATAAATTGATAATTTTGGAATTCGAAGTAAAATTAAAAACTTAACTAACGTTCAAAAACTCAAAACTAATTTAAACAAAAAGTATGAAAACAATTTACAAAAAGTTGTTATTTTTATTCCTATTGTTGCCTTTTACAGTGTTGGCTCAGAACACTTTAAAAGGGACTGTTGTTGACAAGGCAACAGGTCAGCCAATACCTGGAGTAAATGTAAATGTACAAGGTGCTCCAAACGGTGCATCAACTGGATTTGATGGTAATTACCAACTATCAAATGTTAAAAATGGAAGTAAAATCGTTGTTTCTTTTATTGGATACAAAACGCAAACGATTGATTTTACCGGACAGAACCCATTAAATGTTTCTTTGGAAGAAGATACGAATCAACTTCAAGAAGTTGTAGTACAAGTAGGTTATGGAACTGTTAAGAAAAAAGACGCAACAGGATCTGTTTCTCAAATTTCTGCCAAAGAATTTAATAAAGGTATCAACGTTACTCCAGAATCATTAATCGGTGGACGTATTGCTGGTGTGAATGTTGTTGGAGGTGGAGCTCCTGGAGCAAAAGCTGATATTAGAATTCGTGGAGGAGCTTCATTAAGCGCATCTAACGACCCATTAATTATTTTAGATGGACTTCCCTTAAGCAATGCTGTTCCAAGTGGTGCCACAAGTATCTTGTCTACAATTGATCCAAATGATATAGAGTCTTTTACAGTTCTTAAAGATGCTTCTGCGGCAGCTATTTACGGTTCTCGTGCAGCAAGTGGTGTAATCGTAATTACAACTAAAAAAGGTACTAAAGGCGGTGTTAAAGTAAATTTCAGCTCTCAGGTTGGTATTAATACAGTTGCTAACACTGTTGATGTTTTAAGTGCAGATCAATTCCGTAATTTAGTTAATACTTTAGGGAACGATGCTCAAAAAGCTACAATGGGTACAGCAAGTACAAATTGGCAAAATGAAATTTTTAACACGGCGCTAACAACAAATAATAATATCTCTGTAAGCGGTGCTTTGTTCAATAAATTACCAGTACGTTTATCTGTTGGAAATGTTAATAATCCTGGAATCTTACGAAATACATCTTTTGAAAGAACCACGACATCGATATCGTTAAACCCTGTTTTATTTGACAATCATTTAAAAATTGATATTAGCGGAAACCTTTCTTTTAGCAAAAATCAATTTCAGGACGAAAATGCTGTTATCGGTTCAGCAATTAGTTTTGACCCAACTCAGTCACCTTATCAGGCAGGTTCTCGTTATGGAGGATATTTTGAATGGTTGGAGCCAAACGGAAATATAGCATTATTGCCTGCTAAAAATCCAGTAGCAAGATTAAATCAAGAAGATAAAAGATCTAAGTCTACCAGAAAATGGGGTAACATCAGCCTTGACTATAAATTTCACTTCTTTGAAGATTTAAGATTCGTAGCTGAAGCTGGTATTGACAGATTCGACAGCAGTGGTTATAATAGACAAAGCACAGAAAGTATTTTAGGATTCCAGCCAGTTGCTTTTACAGCTCCGGGTTATGTAAACTTAGGAAACTATGATACTTACACTGACGATCTTCAAAATAAAAATTTAAACGCATATTTTGTTTACACTAAAAATTTAGGAAAACTAAAATTAGATGCTACAGCTGGATATAACTATCAGTTGTTTCAAAAAGAAAAATATCAGTCTGGAGCTCTTACACAGCCAGTTGAAACTAGAAATGAAGACGTAATTACTGATCCAGATGTTAATTTGCAATCTTTCTTTGGTCGTTTGAACCTTGGTTGGGATAGTAAATATTTATTGACTCTAAACTACAGAAGAGACGGAACATCTCGTTTTTCTGAAGAAAACAGATGGGGTAATTTTATGGGAGGTGCATTTGCATGGAACATTGCTGAAGAATCTTTCCTAAAAGATAATGAAACACTTTCTAGTTTAAAACTAAGAGCAGGTTATGGTACTACTGGACAACAAGATATTGCACCTCAGTATGACTATTTAAGAAGAGTTACATTAGGTACAATTAGTACTCAGTATGTTTTTAATGGTGTTGTTTACAGAACAGCGAGACCAGAAGGATATAATCAGAATATCAAATGGGAAGAATTAGGTGAGATGAATATTGGGATTGATTTCGGATTCTTAAATGATAGAATTTCAGGATCTGTTAACTATTTCGATAAAAAATCAACAGATTTATTAGCCGACGTATTGGTTCCGGATGGAGCCAACTTAAGAAATCAAGGGTTTAACAATATTGGTAATTTAAGAACAAAAGGTCTTGAATTTAGCCTTCAGTCTGATATCATTAAAAAAGACAATTTCAACTGGAATGTTGCTGTTAATGCTACTTATATAGATCAAAAAATCGAGAATTTAGGTCAGACTGTTGAAGGTTTCCAAGGTTATGAAGTCGGAGATAACATTCAAGGAGGAAATGGAAATAAAGTACTGATTAACACAGTTGGTTATGCTCCAAATTCATTTTTCGTTTACGAACAATTATATGATGCGAATAAAAAACCAATTGCAGGTGCGTATGTAGACAGAAACGGAGATGGCAAAATTGACGCATCTGATCGTTACAGATACAAAAAACCAACAGCAGATTACACATTTGGTTTATTCTCAACTTTAAACTATAAAAAGTTTGATTTTACAATGAACTGGAGAGCAAGTTTAGGAAATTACATTTTTGATAATGTAAACTCTAACTTAGGATATTCTGATCAGGCTTTAAGAAGAGATAATGATTTGTCTAATCTTAGTACTGATTACTTAAATACTGGTTTCAAATTTGAAGATAATGGCACACAACGTTATTTATCAAACTATTATATAAAAGATGCTTCTTTTATTAAATTAGATAACGTAACTCTTGGGTATACTTTAGATAAGTCTTTATTAAAAGATGTTTCTTTAAGATTCTCTGCTGGTGTTCAGAACGTTTTTGTACTTACAAAATATGAAGGGTTAGATCCGGAGAAATTCAACGGAATTGATGGTAACGTTTACCCAAGAGCAAGAACTTACTTGTTTGGTGTAAATGCAAGTTTCTAAAAGTACATTGAAAAACAAATTTTAAAACATACAAAATGAAAATATCATTTAAATATATATCTTATTTCTTCCTATTTATTTTAGGAATAAGTATGACGCTTACTTCGTGTACTGACGATTTAAACGTGACACCACAGGATGATGATGAATTTTTATCGGAGACCTTTTTTAAAGACCCAACATCTTATAAACAAGTTTTAGCAAAGTTATATGCTGGTTTGTACGTAGGAGGTAATGATGGTGATGGTTCTCCAGATATTTCTGGTTTGGGTGGAGATTTCAGCAGTTATTTGCGCTTGCTTTTTGTTACTCAGGAATTGCCAACAGATGAGGCGATTATTGCGTGGGCAGATGGAACTTTACCAACATTAAATACTCAAACCTGGTCACCAGTTAATGAGTTTCTTTACGGAACATATTCCAGAGCATCTTACCACATTAGTTTGGCAAATGAGTTTTTAAGACAAACTACAGACGAGAAATTAGAAGCAAGAGGTGTTGATTCGAATCTAAAAGCAGAAATAGCAACTTTTAGAGCAGAAGCACGTTTCTTAAGAGCTTTCTCTTATGTGAATTTAATGGACTTATTTGGTAATGTGCCTATTACAACAGAAGCTGATCCAGTAGGATTCTTTTATCCAGTTCAAAAATCAAGAGCAGAAGTTTTCGCTTTTGTAGAGTCTGAATTAAAGGATTTAGATAACAGTCTTCCAAATGCAAGAACAAATGAATATGGTAGAATTGACAAAGTTGCCGCTAAATTTTTATTAGCTCAAATTTATCTTAACTCTAAAGTATACACAGGTACAGAAAGAAATAATGAAACAGCGACTTTATGTAGTGAAATTATTAATTCAGGATATACTTTTGCAGATGTTCCTTATGCTTATTTATTCTCTGCGGATAATGATAAAAATGGAGCTCAAACCGAATTTATCTTTCCAATTATAAGTGATGGTGTTGCAATTAGAGCAACAGGAGGAGGAATGAGTTTTATTCTTCACGCTTCTATTGGAGGAAGTATGGATGCCGCTTCAAGAGGAATGGATGGCGGATGGCAGGGAACCAGAACTCGTAAAGAGTTTGTAGCACTTTTCCCTGATGCAACTGCTACTGGAGATAAAAGAGGAACATTCTATACTGATGGACAAGCGTTAGATATTACGAATGTGTCAACTTTTACAGATGGTTATGCTGTGACCAAGTATATTAACAAAAAAGCAGATGGTTCGCCAGCTCAAAGAACAGATATTCCTGATACTGATTTTCCAATGTTTAGAATTTCCGATGCTTACTTAATGTATGCAGAAGCTACAGTAAGAGGTGCGAGTACAGGTAATATTAATACAGCAGTTGGTTACGTAAATCAAATTAGAACAAGAGCAGGAGCAACCAATATTTCAAGCGCACAATTAACTCTTGATTTTCTTTTAGCAGAAAGAGGAAGAGAGTTATTCTGGGAATGTCATAGAAGAACAGATTTGATTCGTTTTGGAAAATTCTCAGGAGGATCTAAAATCTGGCAATGGAAAGGTGGCGTAATGAATGGAGCATCTACAGAATCATTTAGAGATTTGATGCCAATTCCTGCTAAGACAATTCAGGCAAATCCAACTTTGAAACAAAATCCAGGATACTAATATCTAATAGAACTGAAAAATGAAAAATATATACAAAGTATTAATCGCATTTATTGGTGTATTGGCGGTGTCATGTAATGCTGATGCTGTAGATGAAAGACCAATTCTTGATGCAATTACAGCGCCGGAAATTACAGCGCCAGCAACAGGACAAAATTATGTTCTTGATGTTGAAAAAGCTGCAGAAGAAGTAGCTAAGTTTACGTGGTCAGCAGCAGAATATTCTAACACAGTATCTATCAGATATAATTTATTGATAGATAAAAAAGGAGGAGATTTTACGGCAGCTAAAGTCCTTGAGGCAACTACAAATAATGTTACAGAAGTTTCTGTACTAACCAGAGATTTAAATCAGGTGGCAATCGATCTTGGAGGAGTACCGGAAGTAGCAGCAGAATATGATGTAAAAATTACTTCTAATGTGTCAGGCGGATTCACCCAGGTTTCAAAGGGATTGATATCTATTACTGTCACTCCTTATGTGGGTAAAGTTGATTATGAATTCAATGACTGGTATTTAGTTGGAGATGCTACTGTTTCTGGCTGGGACAATAATAAAGGAAACCAAATTTTATTCAGAAGCGGAACAAATGCTAATGAATACACTTTTACAGGATACTTTAAGAAAGGATATTTTAAAGCGATTAAAAACTTAGGAAGCTGGGCGCCAATGTATGGAGGTAAAGACGGCTCACTAGTTTACAGAGCAACAGATGGAGATCAAGACCCTCCAAGCATTGAAATTCCTGCTGATGGATACTACAAATTTAAAATGGATGTTCAGAAATTGACGTATACTCTAGAAGCCTATGCTGCGGGTGCAACTGCACCAACATTCGATACTGTTGGTATTATTGGAGATGCTACCGCTAAAGGATGGGATGCTTCTACTCCTATGGTGAAATCGACTTTCAACGCACACATCTGGACATTAGGCATAACAGCTTTAAATGATGGAGGAATGAAATTTAGAGCTAATAATGCATGGGATGTTTCATGGGGTGGAACTACTGCTTTTTCTGGAGGAGGAAACGGTGAAAATATTCCAGTTGCAAAATCTAAATATCTTATTTATTTTAACGATTTAGACGGAAGTTACGTGATGATTCCTAATCAATAAAACTTCAGTTAATAACTGAAAAAGGGCTATCTCCAGATAGCCCTTTTTTAATCCAACTAACTATTTAGCTAACCACTATAAATTATGAAAAAAACTTTACTATCAATATTTTTGTTGATGGGAGTAACTGTTTTTGCTCAGATCCAAACCGTTACTTACTCAATAAATCCAGCAACATTCGAAGATACTACGCCTATTACAATTACAATTAATGGTAGTAGCGTTAATGAAACATCTTGGGGAATAACCACAACGCATGCTTTATATTTATGGTCTTGGTGTTATGATGTAAATGATACCAATCAAGCAGATAGTCCGTCTAACGGCTCTTGGACCACATCAAACGAAGACAGTAAATTTACTTATAATGCAGGAACCGATACTTATACCAAAACCATAACACCATCGGTATATTTTTCTAGAAACGGAATCGGAAGAATTGGTTTTTTAGTAAAAACTAAAGATGGCAGTGGGGATAAAAAATCACAAGATATTGTTGTTGAAGTTGGCTCTTTCCAAGTTTCGCTAACTTCTCCGGTAGAAAATAGCACTACAATTATTGCTTCTGGAGCTAATTTTAGTATCTCTGCTACAAATACAAATGGGGCGGCGAGTTATACCTTAAAAGCTAATGGAGCAACCATAAATACAAATGCCAGCACTTCAAGTTATTCTTATACGCATGCTAACATTACTGGAAATCAAAATTATGAATTGATTGCGACTCAAGGCGCAACTACGATTTCGAAGAAGTTTACTGTAGTTATAAATCCGAATACTGTTTCTGAAGCCATGCCTGCAGGTTTGGTTGACGGTATTAATTATAATTCGTCAGATTTTACAAAAGCAACTTTGGTGCTAGACGCGCCTTTAAAAGATTTTGTTTATGTGGCCGGAAGTTTTAATAATTGGCAGCCAACAACAGCTTATGCCATGAAAAAAGATCCGTCTACAGGGAAATTTTGGTTAGAAATAACGGGATTGGTTGCAGGCGAAAATAATACGTATCAATATTGGGTTGTCGATGCGACTCCTTTGACAAATTCGCCTTCAATGGTAAAAACAGCCGATCCTTATTCGACATTGGTTTTATCTCCTTATGATGATCAGTATATTCCAGTGGCTTCATATCCGAATATGCCAACTTATCCAGCTGGACAAAATTTTGAGGTTACTGTTTTAAAAACGGGACAGACCCCTTATAATTGGCAGGTGACTAATTTTGAAAAACCTCAAAAGGAAAAATTAGTGGTGTATGAAGTTTTAGTTCGTGATTTTGATGCAGCAAGAAGTTACCAAAGCTTGATTGATAAGATAGATTATTTTAAAAATCTAAAAATAAATGCAATCGAATTAATGCCAGTAATGGAATTTGAAGGTAATGAAAGCTGGGGATATAATACCTCATTCCACATGGCTTTAGATAAGTTTTACGGAACTTCAGACAAATTAAAAGAGTTTATTGATTTGTGCCACCAAAACGGAATTGCAGTTATTCTCGATGTCGCCTTAAATCATGCTTTTGGAAGAAATGCAATGGTGAGAATGTGGATGAATGATCCTGACGGGGACGGTTTTGGATCGCCGACAGCAGAAAATCCGTATTTTAATACAGTGGCAAAACACAGTTATAGTGTGGGTGAAGACTTTAATCATGAATCATTAAAAACGCAGTATTATGTAAATCGAGTGATTAAACAATGGATTGAAGAATATAAAATTGATGGTTTCCGTTGGGATTTAACCAAAGGATTTACGCAATTATGTACAGCTGGAGATAATTCTTGTACTGATTCATTCAAACAAGATCGCGTCGATATTTTGAAAAAATATGCTGATTTTTCTTGGGCAATAGATCCTACGCATTATACAATTTTCGAACATTTAGGAAGTGATGCCGAAGAAAAAGAATGGGCTAATTATAAAGTAACAGAAACACCAAGCAAAGGGGTGATGATGTGGGGGAAAATGACAAAAGAGTACAATCAATTGTCGATGGGATATGCTTCTGAGAGTAATATTTTTAGAATGAATAGCGCCAACCGCGGATTTGCAGCAAATCGTTTGGTGGGTTATGCAGAAAGCCATGACGAAGAACGATTGATGTATAAAAATGTACAGTACGGTGCTTCAAACGGAAGTTATAATGTAAAAACATTAAATACGGCATTGTCTAGAATGTCTGCAATTGGAGCAGTTTCTTTATTGATTCCAGGACCAAAAATGATTTGGCATTTTGGAGAACTAGGAATGGATGATTCTATTTTTAGCTGTAATAACGGAACTGTAAACGATGAGGGAACAACTCCTCCTGGCGATTGTAAATTAGATACAAAACCACAGCCGCAATGGACAGAGAATTGGCTTGGCGATTCCAATCGAAATAAAATTTACAACGATTGGGCAAAAATGATTACGCTTAAAAAAACAGAACCAGTCTTTTTAGGAACGGCGACAATGGCCAATACAACTACTCTGATGGTAAATATTAAAATTACAAACAGCAATCTGACTTCGGCTCAGTTGAAAGACGTAGTAATTTTGGCCAATTTTGATACAGCCGCACAAAATATGATTCCAGGATTTCAATATACTGGAGCATGGTATAATTTAATGGACAATTCGACAATTAACATTACGGATGTAAATGCACCAATAAGTTTAGCTCCAGGAGAATATAGAATTTATGGCAATAAACAAGCAAATCTGGCAATAGAAGATTTTGAAAAAGGAAATCAAGTTAGTTTGTATCCAAATCCTGTTACGGATTATTTTACTTTAGGTTTTAAAACTTCAAAAGTAGATATCTATTCTATGACAGGACAATTAGTAAAAACATTTAATACAAACGGAAATACAGATTATCAATTCTCAGTACATAATTTAACTTCTGGATTGTATCTCGTAAAAACGTTTGACGAAAATAATAAAGTTCGCGTGGTGAAGTTTATTAAAAATTAGGTTTGGTTAGTAATGAAAAAAGGGCTGTCTAGAAATGGACAGCCTTTTTTGTTTAAGTAGTTTTGTAATTATAAGATGTTTTATTTTAATGTTTTAATGCCTTTTGGGACGGTTGAATAAGTAGGTATTCTATAATTGTTTTGTTTATTTTTTTCTTTTAGGATCGTTATATTCTCCGATTAAAGAATAATATCCAAATGTTCCTAATCCCATAACGATAAGCGGGGTTAGTATAAATAGAATAATTGCACCAAATACCAAATCGTCCTGTTGGTCTGAAAGAAGTTTAGGCAAACCAAATTCAAAAACGCAAAAGTAAGCAGCAGCTGCAGCCAAAGCAATCCATAACGCCCCTAAAACTTGTTTAATCGCATTCATTTTTTTTGTAAATTTTAAAGGTGAGTAATTTTGTTCTTGTTGTCAATATAAATCATTCCAATGACAAAGCAGATTCCAGCGATTATTATCGGATACCATAATCCGTCCAGATAAAAATCGGCTTTGCCTGCTGTTTTGGCGTGTGATACAAAGTAGGTAGAGATAGCAGGAAGCAAACCTCCAAAAATTCCATTCCCGACATGATAAGGCAATGACATAGAAGTATATCTAATTTTGGTCGGAAACATTTCAACTAAAAATGCTGCAATTGGGCCGTAAACCATTGTTACAAATAACACTTGAATAAAAACCAGAAAAATTAAAGCCCATTTATCGTTTGTATTAATTAGAATTGAGACACTTGTTTGCACATCTTTTTTCTCCATGTACGTTTTTTTCTCTGTTACGGTTGTACCGTCAGTATATTTTTTTTGAATGGTTGTAACAGAGCTTCCGTCGGGTTTATTTTCAGTACTTTCTTCAAGGTTTTCTGCTATTTCTGTTTTCAGGTTAACGTCTGTAGTTTGGTACATCGTTTTATAAATAGGCCTATATAATAGAATTGCCAGTAGCATTCCGAACATCATAATATATTTGCGTCCAATTTTGTCGCTTAGCCATCCAAAAACAATAAAAAATGGAGTTCCAATTAAAAGAGCAATCCCTAACAGCTCATCTACTTGAGAAGAGTCAATATTGATTACCGTTTTCATGAAACTCATAGCGTAGAATTGTCCTGTATACCAAACCACACCTTGACCCATTGTAGCTCCAAACAAAGCCAAGAGAACAAATTTTAAATTATATCTATTCCCAAAACTTTCCTTTAGCGGATTCGTGCTTGTTGTTCCTTCTTTTTTTGCTTTCGCGAAGACGGGAGATTCGTCCATGTTTTTTCTAATCAAATACGAAACGCCAACCATAGCGATCGAAACCCAAAACGGAACACGCCATCCCCATAAATCAAAAGCTTCTGCAGAAAGTACGCTTTTGGTTGCTAGAATAACCATTAGCGAAATAAACAAACCAACAGTAGCTGTAGTCTGAATCCAAGAAGTCCAATATCCTTTTTCTCCTGCTGGCGCGTGCTCGGCGACATACGTTGCGGCTCCGCCATATTCACCTCCTAGAGCAAGTCCCTGCAAAAGGCGCAAAATCAAAACCAGTAAAGGAGCCAGAAAACCAATCGTTTCATAACTCGGAATACAGCCAATTAAAAAAGTAGAACCACCCATTAATAATAAGGTGGCCATAAAAGTATATTTACGACCAATGATATCGCCAAGCCTTCCAAAAAATAAAGCGCCAAAAGGACGAACAACAAATCCCGCGGCAAAAGTGGCTAACGTAGACAAGAATGCTGCGGTAGGATTGTCACTAGGAAAAAATTTAGTAGAAATTACAACAGCCAGACTGCCGAAGATATAAAAATCGTACCACTCAATCATGGTGCCCATAGAAGAGGCAGAAATCACTTTCCAAATGCCCTTAGTAGAAGTTTTGCTCATAAAACAACTTTGAGATCTTGTTAATAATTGAAATCTAAAAATACAGTTTTACGAATATATAAGATATTTTTTTATCCACTTAATACTTTTTTAACAAAAACTATTTATTTGTTGACATTAATATTTAACCGCAAAGAGCGCAAAGAAAAAACGCAAAGGTTCGCAAAGTTTTATTTCAAGCTTTGCGAACTTTTATAAGTCTTACTTTAAAAAGAATCTTAGCGCCCTTTGCGTAAATTCTTAACGCCCTTTGTGGTTAAACTAAACGCAAAGCTTCACAAAGTTTTGGAATTTGGAATTTTAAAATTTCGAATTTCTTTAAAAAGAGTATAAAAAAACAAAAAACCCACTCGTTTGAGTGGGTTTCGTGGTACCTCCAGGGATCGAACCAGGGACACATGGATTTTCAGTCCATTGCTCTACCATCTGAGCTAAGGTACCGTGCTTGTTGCGGGTGCAAATATATAATCATTTTTGGTTTGTGCAAAACATTTTTTAGAAAAAATCAATTCGTATCTTCGCAAAAGCAAAAATAGAAATATGATTTTAACGGTTGATGTTGGTAATACCAGAATTAAAGCATCTGTATTTGAGGATAATACTTCTCTGGAAAATTTTGTTTTTGATAAAAATGAAATCGAAAAAAAAATTAAAAATATTTTAGAAAAATATCCAAAATGCTCCGATTTGGCTGTTGCTTCAGTCGGAAGTATCGAAAAACAATCGTTTTTAGCTTTCGAAAACAGACTCAAAGTTCATTTTTTTACTCACGAAGACATTTTTCCTTTCCATAATAAATATGCAACGCCAAAAACTTTAGGAATAGACCGAATGATTTTAGCGGCAGGAGCAACATTGCAATTTCCAAAACAAAACCGTTTGGTTATTGATGCAGGAACATGCATTACCTACGATTTTATCGACGAAAATGACAATTATTTAGGAGGAGCGATCTCTCCAGGCCTTCGATTACGATATGAATCACTACATAATTTTACCGCCAGACTGCCGTTACTAACCTTAGAAGAACCCGATTCTTATGTAGGAAACTCCACGGCACAAGCCATACATTCTGGGGTTGTAAACGGTTTCGTCTATGAGATTGACGGTTTTATCGATGAATATCGCAAAGAGTTTTTAAATTTTATCATAATTTTAACGGGAGGCGATGCAGATTTTTTGGCTAAACGATTAAAAAATACCATATTTGCCAATTCAAATTTCCTTCTGGAGAGTTTGAGCCAAACATATCAATATAAAATCGACAATGATTAAAAAAGTAATACTAAGCGCTTGTTTGCTTATATCGTTCGTTTCATTCGCTCAACAAGGTACTGCTTCACCTTATTCTTTTTTCGGAATAGGAGATGTGAGATTCAAGGGAACACTTGAAAACAGATCTATGGCAGGAGTTGCAGTAGAGCAGGACACGATTCACTTAAATATAGAAAATCCGGCGAGTTATGCCAGCTTAATTCAGACCACTTTTACAGTTGGAGGAACATTTGCCACTTCTAATTTAAAAACGAGTTCTCAGTCAGAAAAAGCACAGCGTTCTACTTTTGATTATTTAGCATTAGGAATTCCAATGGGAAAATTTGGTGCTTCATTTGGTTTAATACCTGTAAGTTCAGTAGGGTACAAAATTCGTAACGACAATTCTGCTATAGAAGGAGCAACAAGTTCTCAGCTTGACGGAAAAGGTGGTGTCAATAAAGTGTATTTTGGTTTAGCATACAAAATAATTCCTGGCTGGAATATTGGAGTTGACGCACAATATAATTTTGGAAAAATTACAACAACCAGCGTAGAAGCTATTACGGGAGTTGCAAACGGAACCGCAGAAGTAAACACCTCTGAAATTTCAGGGACAGCATTTAGTTTCGGGACTATGTATCAGAAAAAAATATACAAAAAGGTTAGTTTGTTTTCTAGTTTAAGCTATTCTTTTGCAAGTGATTTGAATTCAGATAATACGAGAGTTATTTCGGTTCAAGGAGATCCTAGCGCTTATGCAGTTCCAACAGAATCAACTAAACTAAAACTTCCGAACAAATTAAGTATTGGTTTAGGTATGGGTGAAGCTAGAAAATGGCTTGTAGGAGCAAATATGACTTTTCAAGGAGACGGTCAGTTAGCCAACTATTATAATACCATGCCTAATGTGAGATACGAGAGCTATTCTAAATATGCTGTTGGAGGATATTACCTTCCAAATTATGCTTCTTTTACTAGTTACATGAGCAGAATTACATATAGAGCTGGTTTGAAATACGAAAAAATTGGTCTGATTGTGAATAACGAATCAATTAAAGATATCGGAATGTCATTAGGAGCAGGAATTCCAATTCCCGGATCTTTTTCAAATGTAAATTTTGGAATTGAATTTGGTAAACGCGGTACGACTTCAGCAGAGCTAGTACAAGAAAATTATGTTAATTTTAGTGTGAGTTTCTCTTTCAACGACAAATGGTTTGTGAAGAGCAAATACCAATAAACAATATATTTTATCTTTTAGAAGCTCATTACAATTTACTACATTTGGCAAATGAATTTACCAAAAAGATATAGTCTGACAGTTGTCACAGTTATTGCTGTGACACTATTTTTTGGATGCGAAAGTAATTTTAAAGAAGTTCAGAAAATTAACTTCTCAGAATTCGTTCCTGCCAGTGATGCCGATACTGTAAATATAAAATACACAGATTCTGGACGCATTACAGGAGTTTTGATAAGTCCGAAAATGCTAGATTATTCCAATCTTGAATTTCCATTTACAGAATTTCCTAAAGGAATCGACGTTACTTTATACGATAAAAAGCAAAAGCGTACCTTTATAAAAGGCAATTATGCCGTTTCGTATAAAAATACTGGAATTATCGATTTGATAGGAAAAGTGAAAATTACTTCTGAAGCTGGTCAGATTTTAGAAACAGAACAATTATATTTCGATCAGAAAAACGAATGGTTTTACACAGAACGAAAATTTAAATTGACTGATAAAAAAGGAGTTTCCCATGGTCAGGGAATCGATTTTAGCAAAGATTTTAAAGTGATCAATTCGCAGCGAATAACTGGTGAAATTGAATCTAACGAAGAATTATAATATTATGGGTTATTTAAAATATACACAATACGTTTACATCCTTTTTGCAGTTTTCTTTACTTACGATGGTTTCGTAAAGCTAAATGAAGGAGATGAGAGTTATCCTTTCTATTTTGTAATTGCAGGAATGGCAATTTTCATGTTCTTCTTTAGGAGAAGATTTCTTAACAGGCATAACGACCGTAACAAAAACCAATAAAAAATGGAAATTAGTATTATAATAATCTGTTTAATACTAGCCGCCTTTTTTTCTGGGATGGAAATCGCTTTTACGTCCGCCAACAAAATTTATCTCGAAATAGAAAAGAAACAAGACGATTTCTTGTCTCGAATCTTAACCAAATTAACCGAAAATCCGTCAAAGTTTATTGCGGCCATGCTTATTGGCAATAATGTAACTCTGGTAATTTACGGTTTTTTTATGGGCGATCTTATATTAGAGTGGATGGCCTATTTTGGTTTTGTTTTTTCTGATTGGTGGAATGTGCTAATTCAGACACTTCTCGCAACATTTGTGGTTTTGCTAACCTCAGAATTTTTTCCGAAAGTATTTTTTCAAATTTATGCCAATTCGTTAATTAAAATTCTAGCGCTTCCGGCATATTTGTTTTACCGATTATTTTATTACATCTCTACTTTTTTTATCTGGATTGCAGATTTTGTTTTGAGTAAGTTTTTTAAAACAGAAGGAAGCCAAATCCATTTGTTTAGCCGTATAGAACTTGGCAATTATATAACGGAACAAATGAGTACGGTTGAAGAAGAAGATGAAGTAGATTCTGAAATTCAGATTTTCCAGAATGCATTAGAATTCTCAGGTGTGAAAGCTCGCGATATTATGACGCCTCGAACAGAAATTGTAGACATAGATTTGTTTGATACAGTCGATGATCTTAAAGCGATGTTTATCGAAACAGGCTATTCTAAAATTATAATAAGCCAGAATTCATTAGATGATATTGTGGGTTATGTTCATTCATTCGATTTGTTTAAAAAGCCGTCAACTATAAAATCGGTTTTAATGACGGTTGAATTTGTTCCAGAAACAATCTTGATTAAAGATGTCTTGAATTTGCTGATCAAAAAACGAAAAAATGTAGCAGTAGTTTTAGACGAATATGGTGGAACTTCAGGAATTATTACAATTGAAGACATTGTAGAAGAACTTTTCGGCGAAATTGAAGACGAACACGATTTAGACGAAGAATTGGTTGAAGAAGAATTAGGAGAAGGCAAGTATTTGTTTTCGACCCGATTAGATGTTGAATACCTCAATGAGACTTACAAATTGATGATTCCAGAAGAAGATTCTTATGGCACATTAGGAGGTTTTATTGTCAATCATACCAAAGAAATTCCGCAAAAAGGCGATAAAATCGTAATAGACAGGTTTCATTTTTCTATTGAAGAGGCTTCAAATAAGAAAATCGAACTAGTCAAATTAAGGATTAAAGAGTGATTTTTTAAATTAATGAAAAAAAAAGTTGAAAATAAAACGCTAGTTGTATTGTTATTAACTAGATAATTGTATTTTCGCAAACTGAATATAAAATTAACGATAATAAAATGGCAGTTTTAGCAAAAATTAGACAGCGTTCCGCTTTATTGATAGGAGTTATTGCACTTGCATTATTTGCATTTATAATACAAGATCTATTTACAAGAGGAACATTTGGTCAAAGTTCAAAAGATGTAGGAAGCATCGATGGAAAAGATATTTCATTTGAAGACTTTAGAGTTAAAGTTAGTAATGTTGAAAAAAGTGGGCAAGGTATAACTTCCACTGAAGCTGCAAACAGAGTTTGGGATCAAGAAGTTTCAATCGCTTTATTGTCAACGCAATTTGATAAATTAGGATTGAGAGTTGGTGAAAAACACATTTTAGAGGTTTTGAAATCAGATCCAAATATTGGTAAAAACCCAATGTTCTTAAACGCAGCAGGAATTTTTGATGTTGTTAAGTTTAAAGATTATTTTAAATCAAATCCAGAAGCGGCGCAATACATCTCTCAAAAAGAGAAAGATGCAGAATTGAATGCAAAGTTTCAAATCTATAATACTTTAATTAAATCAGGACTTTACACAACTGCTAGTGAAGGAAAATTAAAGTATGAAATGGAAACTAATAAAGTAAGTTTTGCTTTTGCAGCTGCTCCATATTCTTCTATTAAAGATAGTGAAGTAAAAATCTCTGATGATGAGATTGTAGCTTACATGAAGAAAAACGAGAAAAAATTCAAAGCAGATGCAACTCGCGAAATTCAATACGTTTTAGTTGAAGATAAAGCTTCTAAAGAAGATGAGGCTGAAATTAAAGCTAAATTAACTGCATTATTATCTGGAAGTGTTGTTTACAACGCAAAAACGGGTAAAAACGATTCATTGCCAGGATTTAGAAACGCAACAAACATTGCTGAATTTGTAAATGCAAATTCTGATGTTCCTTACGATTCTACTTACGTTCCTAAAAATGCATTGCCAGCAGTTGATGCTGATAAATTATTCAGCTTGCCAGCTGGAGCAATTTACGGACCATACGTTTACGGAAGATACTACGCAATCTCTAAATCTCAAGGATTTAAAGCTGGTGTTAATGCAAAAGCAAGTCATATCTTAATTGGTTACGAAGGATCTCAAACTCCAAACACAAAAGAAAAAAGAACTAAAGAAGAAGCTAAAGCTAAAGCTGAAGAAATTTTAGCACAAGTTCAAGCTAATCCAGATAGTTTTATGATGTTAGCTTTTACAAGTTCTGATGATTCATCTGCACAGCAAGGTGGTGATTTAGGATATTTTGGGCCAAACCAAATGGTAAAACCTTTCAATGATTTTGTATTCAGCAACGGAATTGGTAAAGTTGGTTTAGTAGAAACTGTTTTCGGTTTCCACATTATCAAAATTACAGACAAACAAGACGGAATTCGTTTAGCTACAATTGCTCAAAAAATCGAGCCATCTGAAGCTACTTCTGATAAAGTATTTACATTAGCAACTAAATTTGAAATGGACGCTGCTGATAAAGATTTTAATGCTGCAGCTAAAGAATTAGGTTTAAAAGTTGCTCAGCCAGTTAATGCAAAAGCTATGGATGAAGCGTTTGGGCCTCTAGGAAACCAACGTAACATTGTAAGATGGGCATTTGATAAAGAAACAAGCAAAGGAGATGTAAAACGTTTTGAGATCGCAAACATCGGACACGTTATTGCACAATATAAAGGTGAAAACAAATCAGGTTTAGTTTCTGTTGATATGGCAAGACCTTACGTAGAGCCAATCTTGAAAAACAAGAAAAAAGCAGAATTATTAAAAGCTAAAATGCAAGGTTCAAGTATTGAAGCTATTGCTAAAGCTGCAGGAGTTGCTGTTCAGCAAGCTGCAGACGTAACTCTTGATAACCCAGTTTTACCAGGTGGAGTTGGACAAGAGCCAAGAGTTGTAGGTAATGCATTTGCTTTAACTGCAAACAAAATTTCAGCTCCAATTGAAGGAAATACAGGTGTTTATGTAGTGAAAAACATTAAAACTGTAAAAGCTCCTGCAATTGCTAACCACGCTGCTTATGTAGAAAAAGTAAAAGCTCAAAGCGCTAATGATGCAAGCAGAGTATTGCCAGCTTTGAAAAACAATGCTAAAATTGAAGATAACAGATTACAATTTAATTACTAATTAAAAAGTAACTCCTCTCTTATAAAAACCCGAAACGCTTATGTGTTTCGGGTTTTTTTCTTTTCCTAAGATATCTATAATTAAAGTTTATATTTTTTTTGAGGTAATTTTCTTAATGTATATAGAGATAATCGAAATTTAATTTAAAAAACTTGTGACTTTCAAAATATTACAGTTAATTTGCTCGATTTTTTAATTTAACATATTTTTGGCTTTTGCTAAAAAGAAAATAAGAATCCATAAACAAAAGCTTTAATAATCATTATTTAATGTTTTTTACTTTTAAGTTTTTTAGAAAGAAGCCAAGGGTATATACCAAAATAGAAAGTCATATTTATGGTATTATTATTGAGCTTTTAAAAGTGGCTAGCACCGACATCAATGTTGATGAATTGGGTGGAAAGTATTATTTGAGTAACGAGGAGCAGCATTTTAAAGTTACAATCTTAAGCAACGATAATGTGATTAGATTAACTAATACACATGATTCTGTTGCCGAAAAGTACGATAAAATTTTTGTGGAAGACGTTTTAAGAGCAGTAAAAGAAGAAAAACACCGCCGAATGGAAGTGGTTTATGATTCTATTACAAATAGTATCGAAAAAATGGCAGAACGCTTGCATAATAGGCTTATAGAGTCTAATGAGCAAGAAAGCAAAGCTGTTCGTCGTTTAGAGACAAAGCACATTAGAGGCAATAAAAGAGCTAATTAATTGTTTCTGAAATTGATTTTATAAAATCATTTCTTCGTAAGTCAAAATTGTCTCATATCCTTTAGTAAAGAAATATTCCTTCGGATTTTCTTTAGAAACTACCAATATAAAATCGCCGCCCCAAGCTCCAAGACTTTTGATCACACCATTAAAATCAGGGAAAACAGCCTCTTTTATAGTCTGCATTTCTAAGATATTACTCAAATGGATTTCGTGTTTCTGAATTGCCGCAGCAAACTCTTTTAAAGTCTGAGCATGAAGAATTGCATCTGTAATTCGATTATTTCCTGCAACGCTTGCCGCTAAATGATTGTTTTTGTGATTGTTGTAAGAGTGTATGGCTGATTTACTATTTTGCTTTTTATTCAAATAAACAAAATAAAGGTGTTCCTTAAAGTCAGGATTAAATTCAACTTGCTTTACGAAATTATCTTTAATTCGGTATAAAACTGGAGTGTTGTTTTGTGCGCAAGCAATATCATAACCGCTGCCGCCAAAGCTATTATTAAGCAAAGTAAAAGCATTAGTCTCTGTCCATTGCGCAATATTGTTTATAAGCGTAGAAGAAGTTCCTAATCCCCAGTTTTTTGGAAAACTCAAATGTGTGCTTACTTTGTATCCATTAGCACTATCAATAAATTTTGGATTTAAGACATAAGCCTCGTGCAGAATATTTACTAAAGTAGATTTTACGGTATCAATTTGCGGATCTGAACCTTTTATAACTTCATCAAAAGAAATAGTTTCTTCAAACCATAAATGCTGGTCGTGGTCGTAACTTTTCCATTCAATTTGTTTGTCTTCAGAACTTTCAATTACTAAATCCTGACCAAATTTTGTAGGTAACGCAAAAGCATCTGCTCCGTCTAAAACAAGATATTCTCCAGCTATAAAAAGTTTTCCGTTACTATAAAATGTTTTCTTCATTGTTGTATAAATTCCAATATTTTAAATTCCAAATTCCAAAACTCAAATTCCAAATTCCAAATTCTGTTACTTTTTGGAATTTGGAATTTATTTAAAAATTGAAATGTTTGGAATTTAACTTTCGTTATTTTCTAAGGTTTTCAATAAATTCTACAACAGCACTATGAGAAACGGCTGTTTTTTTGAAATGCGTTTTGATTAAATGACGCTCTTCATCTGTAGCTTCAAATTGATTGATAATGTTGTTCAAGTGCATTTTCATGTGGCCTTCCTGAATTCCGGTGGTAGTTAAAGAACGTAATGCTGCAAAATTTTGCGCTAAACCTGCAACAGCTACAATTTCCATTAATTCTGGGGCAGAAGGTTTTTCTAAAATATCCAGACATAATTTCACCAAAGGATGCAAAGAAGTTAAACCTCCAACGGTACCAACTGCAAGCGGAATTTCAAGCCAAAAAGTAAAAATTCCGTCTTCGATTTTCGCGTGAGACAAGCTTGCATATTGGCCATTTCTAGAGGCATACGCATGTACACCCGCTTCTACAGCTCTAAAATCATTTCCAGTTGCCAGAATCACAGCATCGACACCATTCATAATGCCTTTATTGTGTGTAACGGCTCTAAAAGGCTCTATTTCTGCAATTTGCACGGCCTGAACAAATCGCTCTGCAAATTCTTGTGGATTCGTAATATGTTTTTCTGCTAATTCTTCAATTGGGCAAGAAACTTCCGCTCTAACAAGGCAATGCGGCACATAGTTAGAGAGAATGCTCATTATGACTTCTAATTTTTCATCATTTTGGCATAAATCAGAATTTTGAGCTTCTTCTTTTAAGGTAGAAGCAAATTGCTCTAAACAAGAGTTTATAAAATTAGCTCCCATGCTGTCTTTTGTCTCAAAAGTAGCATGAAGCTGATAGTAATTTTCGAGTAGACTTCTTTTGTCTTTTAGCTTAATATCTAAGATACCTCCGCCACGCTGCTGCATATTTTTGGTAATGCTCTGCGTTTCTGAAAAGAATTTTGGTTTGATTTGGTCAAAAAACTGAGTTAGTTTTTCGGCATCACCGCTATAAGTAAAATGCACTTGGCCAATTTTTTCGGTATCGATTATGGTGGCTTTAAAGCCGCCTCTTGTTGACCAATATTTTGCTGCTTTTGAAGCTGCTGCAACAACAGAACTTTCTTCAATAGCCATCGGAATGGTTTTGTATTTTCCGTTGATTAAAAAGTTAGGAGCAACTCCAAGAGGGATATAAAGGTTTGTAATCGTGTTTTCTATAAATTCGTCATGAAGCTGCTGAAGCTTTTCGTCTGAATTCCAGTAATTTCTTATAATATTTTGCGCCTCCTCAGGATTCGAAAAATATTCATTTGCAATCCAGTTAATTTTTTCTTTTTTGGATAATTTAGAAAATCCAGCAACAGCGTTGTTCATTCTCAATATATTAAATAATAATGTTGCGGCAAAGATACTATTTTAAGAGTTTTGTTTGCAATCTATTTTGAAGATCGAAATACGCAATCGTTATTTTTTTTAACATTTAACACTTAAAATGTGTATTATGTTTAAATTTTTCACTAAAATTGGGCTCTTTTTATATTTAAAATAATTCTAATGAATACAAGTAAATTTACTGCAGTACTTTTATTTTTAACTGCAGTCGTTTTTGGACAGCAAAAGATCACTGTCGAAAATGTTTTTGGCGGTACTTTCCGGGCTAAAGGAATGGATGAGCTGCAATCGCTAAAAAATACAAATCAATATACTGTTTTAAATGTTGATATGGCGAGCAGAAGTATGCAGATTGACTTATACGATTTTGCAACGCTAAAAAAAGTATCGAATCTTATTGATACCAAAAACCATAAAGAACTTGCCGACGGAATTGACAGCTATACTTTTGATGCTTCTGAAAAAAAGATCTTAATTGCTTGTAATTCTAATAAAATCTTCCGTCACTCTTTTACTGCTGATTATTTCCTTTATGATATCGCAGCAAAATCTCTAACTAAACTTGTTGATTTTCAAATTCAAGAGCCAACATTTTCACCAGACGGAACTAAAATTGCTTACGCTAAAGAAAATAACTTATATATCTATGATGTTGCTTCAAAAAAATCAACGGCAGTTACAACAGATGGAAAGAAAAATGCTGTTATAAATGGAATTACGGACTGGGTTTACGAAGAAGAATTCGCTTTTGTACGTGCGTTTGACTGGAGTAAAGACAGTAAGAAACTAGCTTACATTCGTTTTGATGAAAGCCAAGTTCCAGAATTTTCGATGTCAATCTTCCATAAAGATTTATATCCAAAAATTGAAACGTTCAAATATCCTAAAGCAGGAGAAAAAAATTCAGTAGTTTCATTGCATATTTATGATGCTGCTGGAAATACTTCTAAAAAAGTAGATTTAGGAAACTATAATGATTTTTACATTGCAAGAATGCAATGGACAAATGATGCAAATGTGCTTTCTGCGCAGGTTTTAAACCGTCATCAGGATAATTTAAATCTATTGTTTGTTGATGGAAATACAGCTGCTGCAAAAGTAGTTTTAAATGAAAAAGACAAAGCTTATGTAGATATTACAGACAATCTGACTTTCTTAAAAGACAACAGTTTTATTTGGACAAGCGAAAAAGACGGTTTTAATCATATTTATGTGTATGATAAAAACGGAAAGCTTAAAAATCAGGTTACAAAAGGAAACTGGGAAGTGACTAATTACTACGGTTTCGACGAAAAAAACAAAACTATTTTCTACCAGTCTACAGAAAATGGTTCTATAAACAGAGCAGTTTACCGTATTTCATTAGACGGAAAAAATAAAACAGCTTTAACGGCTAAAGTTGGAACAAACGCGGCGACTTTTAGTCCAAATTTCCAATACTTTATCAATACGTATTCTAGTGCTTCTCAGCCAACAACTTATACTTTGAATGAAGCAAAATCTGGAAAAGAAATTCAGGTTATCGAAAACAACCAAGCACTTGCTGATAAATTAAAAGGATATGATCTTCCTTTAAAAGAATTTATTGTTTTAAAAACAGCAAAAGGAAACGAATTGAATGCTTGGATTTTAAAACCAAAAGATTTTGATCCTTCAAAAAAATACCCTGTTTTCATGTTCCAATATTCTGGTCCAGGATCACAGCAGGTAGCAAATCAATGGAATAATTCTAATGATTACTGGTTTATTTCATTGACACAGCAAGGTTATATTGTGGCTTGTGTTGACGGAAGAGGTACAGGCTACAAAGGAGCAGATTTCAAAAAAGTGACTCAAAAAGAATTAGGAAAATACGAAGTAGAAGATCAGATTGATGCGGCAAAAGTAATTGGTGCTTACTCTTATGTTGACGCTTCTAGAATTGGAATTTTCGGATGGAGCTATGGTGGATTTATGGCTTCTAACTGTATTTTCCAAGGAAACGACGTCTTCAAAATGGCAATTGCAGTTGCTCCTGTTACAAACTGGCGCTTTTACGACAGCGTTTATACAGAAAGATACATGCAGACTCCACAGGAAAATGCAAGCGGATACGATCAAAACTCTCCTATAAATCATGTTAGCAAATTAAAAGGGAAGTTCTTATTGATTCACGGTTCTGGAGACGACAACGTTCACGTTCAGAATTCAATGCAGATGATGGAAGCTTTAATCCAGGCAAATAAGCAATTTGATTCTCAAATTTATCCAGATAAAGATCATGGTATTTATGGCGGAAACACGAGAATTCAGCTTTACAATAAAATGACCAATTTTATCAAAGAAAATTTATAATCTAAAATATACTAAACCTAATTAAACAGAATATAATATGGGAGAAACTCAAGTAAAAACTGCGCATCCAAAAGGACTTTGGGTATTGTTTGGAACGGAGATGTGGGAGCGATTCAATTTTTATGGAATGCGAGCTTTATTGACTTTATTTCTTGTAAATTCACTATTAATGAAAGAAGAGGAAGCTTCTCTAATTTATGGAGGATTTCTTGGACTTTGTTACTTAACACCAATGTTAGGCGGTTTTATTGCCGATCGTTATTTCGGAAATAGAAACTGTATTCTTTTAGGAGGATTGTTAATGGCGATTGGACAATTGCTCTTATTTGCTAGCGGAAGTGTTTTTGAAGGAAATGTACCATTTGCAAAAACAATTATGTATTGTGGGCTAGGAGCTATTGTTTTTGGTAACGGATTCTTCAAGCCAAACATTTCTAGTATGGTTGGAAGTTTGTATCCAAAACAAGAGAAAACAAAATTGGACACAGCTTTTACAATTTTCTACATGGGTATTAATATTGGGGCTTTCTTAGGGCAGTCTATTTGTCCATTATTAGGCGATGTAAAAGATGCTGGAGGGTTTAGGGATGTTCATGCTTTCAGATGGGGATTTTTAGCTGCAGCGATAGCAATGCTTTTAGGCACAATTTTATTTTACGTATTAAAAAATAAGTATGTTGTTTCTCCAGAAGGAAGGCCGCTAGGTGGTTTGCCCTCTAAAAATGTTGCAGAGGATTTTGAAGAAGGCGAAGCACAAAAAGCTAATTTTTCTACTAAGTCTTTAGTGATTGCAGGTATTGCATTTATTGCTTTAGGTTTCTTTTTTCATTATGTAGTTGGTCAGAATTTGATCTATACTTTAATTTACTCAAGTGGTTTGGCTTTAGCAGGCTTAATTATTTCTGATAAATCTTTGACAAAAATAGAGCGCGATAGAATTTTTGTAATTTACATTGTTTCGTTCTTTATTATTTTTTTCTGGGCAGCATTTGAACAAGCTGGATCTTCATTAACTTTTATCGCAGATAATCAAACTGATCGTCATTTCTTTGGATGGCTAATGCCTCCTTCTATGGTTCAGATTTTTAATGGTTTATTTGTTGTGGCACTTGCGGTTCCTTTCAGTATGTTATGGGATTACTTAAGAGCTAGAGATAAAGAGCCTATTTCTCCTGTGAAATTAGCGGTTGGACTTGTTGTTATTACTGTAAGTTTTTTCATGATTGCAAATCAGGTTGCTGGACTAGGAACTTCAGGATTATTATTAGTAAAATGGCTTATTTTACTATATTTTTTAAATACATGTGCCGAGCTTTGTTTATCTCCAATTGGATTATCATTGGTGGGTAAACTGTCTCCAAAACGTTTTGCATCATTACTTTTTGGTGTTTTCTTCTTGTCTAATGCATCTGGTTATGCATTAGGAGGTACACTTGGATCGATTTTACCTCCAACGGGAGATAAATATATTGCTTCAGAAAAAGCGAATATAGACTTGCAGTCTTTATTGGATAATAAAACTGTTGCAAATGGAGAGCAGCTATTTATACTGGCAAAACTTCAAATTGCAAAAATCGATAAGGATAAGGCAAAAGAATTAAATTTAGATATAGAAAAGAAAATTGAGAATATTGCTGAAATAAAAAATCAGAAAGAATTTTCTAAAAGAAATAAAACTGAGTTTGTAAATAAGTTTGTAGCAAAAGATACAACTTTTACTGTTCAGGAATTTAACCTTATTAAAGATAAACAAGTTATAACTGTTTCATATCCAAAATTTGCTGGATTTACAATTCATAATTTGTATGAGTTCTTTATGGTGTTTGTGGTTCTTACAGGGATTGCTGCAGTTGTGCTTTTTGCCTTGACTCCATTGTTGAAGAAAATGATGCATGGTGTTAGATAATTTAATGAAATAAATATATTATATAGAAGCATCGTCTCTAGATACAATCTAAAGATGATGCTTTTTTTATTACTACTTAAGGAAGCTTATAATGGAGCAAAATTTAAACTTAGAGCAGATACAGAATTTTAAAGGAAAATATCCAAGACAATTATGGTATTTGTTTTTTAGTGAAATGTGGGAGCGTTTCTGTTTCTACGGAATGAGGGGGATGCTAGTTGTTTTCATGGTTAACCAGTTACACATGAATGAAATAATTGCAAACTTGCAATATGGTGCTACGCAAGCTTTTGTGTACGCATTTACTTTTGTTGGGGGAATGTTTGCTGATAAAATTTTAGGTTACCGTAAGTCACTTTTTTGGGGTGGTTTATTAATGATCACTGGTAGTGTGATTTTAGCCATTGATCCAAAGAATTTTTTCTTTTTTGGCATTAGTTTTACGATTATTGGTACAGGTTTTTTTAAACCAAATATTTCTACAATGGTTGGTCAGTTGTATAAAGATGGTGATCATAGAGTTGATGCTGGATTTTCACTGTTTTACGCAGGGGTAAATTTAGGTGCTTTAATAGGTGGTTATATTTGTATTGCAGTTGCTAACGGAACTTTATGGGAATCGTTTGTTCCAGCTTCTTATCGTTGGAATTATGCTTTTGGTTTTGCCTCAGTTGTAATGATTATAAGTTTGCTTACATTTACACAGACACAAAAAAGTCTTGGTCAAATAGGCACTTCGCCTTTGAAACACTTAGAAAGTTCTAAAAGGCGCACTATGGAAATCGTAACTTATGTTAGTTCATTAGTTATAATCCCTGTCATTATGATGATGGTTTCTAATACAGAGTACACAGATGTTTTTATGTTTATTATTGGTCCTTTTGCGTTAATGTATTTGTTTTATGAGATGTCATCTTTAAGCAATAATGATGATTCAAATATGTTTTCATTTAATGGGAAAATCTCTAGATGGTATTATTTTTTGTGCTTTAGCTGTATTGCTTTACCATTATTTTTTCTAAGACATTATTTTACAGGAAATATAGGATTTGTTATTTTGACATTGCCACTTTGTTGGTTGTTGATTTCTTTGGGGGTTAAAAGATGTAATGATTTAGAGATAAGTAGATTGGCTGTTTTGATTCCTTTTATAAATTTTTATTTCTTTTTTAAAAAAGGTAGGAATGATAATGAAAATTTAAAAATTTCTGAAATTAAAAAGCTTTATGCTGCTCTTGTTTTTATTGTGTTCTCAATTTTCTTTTGGGCTTTCTTTGAACAAAGTGGCGGGTCTTTGAGTTTGTTTGCATTAAATAATTTAAAAAATACTATTGCAGGTGTTGAGCTAGATCCAAATGGGGTCAATAATTCGGCAAATTCTCTATTTGTGATTGTTTTTGCTGCTATTGTAGGATTGGTTTGGCTATGGATGGCTAAAAGAAAAATAGAACCTAATACAGTTATAAAATTTGGACTCGCTTTTTTATTTCTTGCTGGCGGATTTTGGATATTTTACTACACTAAATTTTTTGCAGATGAAAGTGGAAGAACATCTTTAGGTTTGTTTACTTTTGGATGGTTCATTATTACTTTTGGGGAGCTTTGTCTTTCTCCAATTGGTATGTCTGCAATGACGAAACTTTCTCCTTTAAAAACTCAAGCCGTTATCATGGGCATGTGGTTTTTGGCGAGTGCGTATGGTCAGTATTTTGCTGGATTACTAGGTGCTAATATTGCAGAAGCATCAGAACATTCGTCTAATTTGGAAAAATTAAATGTTTATGCAAATGGTTATTTGCAATTGGCTATTTATGCTCTCATAGCGGGGGTCGTTTTAATTGCGATTTCGCCTTTAATCAAAAAATTAATGCAAGAAGTTAAATAATTATATTGTAATCACTTTTTGTATAAATTTGTGGAAAATTTCTCATTATGAAAAAAATAGTACTTATTGCTTTGTTTTTAATTGGTGCTGCAAATCTTAAGGCACAAGAATTAAAATGGTATACAGATGTTAGAGAAGCGATTACTGTTAGTAATAAAGAACAAAAGCCTATGCTTATGTTTTTTACTGGTAGTGATTGGTGTGGCTGGTGTATTCGTTTACAAAATGAAGTTTTAAAGACTGCTGAATTTAAAAAATGGGCGACAGATAATGTAGTTTTAGTGGAATTAGATTATCCTAGATCTGTTCCGCAGACTCCAGAACTTAAAAGTCAAAATAACGAATTACAACAAGCTTTTGGTATTCAGGGTTTTCCAACTGTTTTCTTTACAAGTGCAGAAACAAAAGAAGGAAAAGTCAACTTTAAAGGTCTTGGTAAAACAGGCTATGTTGCTGGTGGACCATCAGCATGGTTAACAGTTGCAGAAGGAATAGTGCATCCAAAGAAATTGTAAATTTCGATTTAAAATAATCAAACAGCCTCTTACTTAGTAAGGGGCTTTTTTTTTGTGTTTAGTAGGAAAAATTCTTTACAAAAAGCTTTTAGATTGTGTATTTTATATTTTATTATATATAAAAAAACACATAATGTATTTTTTGTGCCAATAAAATTTGGATAACTAAAATATAATGTTAATTTCGTCTTGCTAATCTAACCAAAACCAATTTATATGACTAAAAAATTACTTATCCTACTGTTTTTTTTAGGGTCATTTATGATGCAAGCACAAAATAATCTAGCATGGAGAACAAACATGACAGATGCTATTGCCATAAGTAATGACCAGAAAAAACCAATGTTGATTTTATTCACTGCCTCAGGTGTACCAGAAAATCTTCAAAATGAAATCTTTAAAACGCCCGATTTTGCTGTTTGGTCACGAGATAACGTGGTCTTAGTAAAACTGGATTTGTCTGATATGAACGCTTCAGATAGCGATCGCGAACAAAATGTGAAATTGAAAAATGCATTTGGAGTTCAAGATCTTCCAGAAGTATGCTTTGCAATGGCATCAGTAAGAAAAAACAAAACTACTTTTAGCGCTTTAGGAAAAATAGCGTATAAACCTGGAGGAGCTAAGGCTTGGATTGCAGAATCAAATGCAATTTTACATCCAGCAGAATAGTAAACGATTTCATTCGACTTTTATTTTAATTTTTTTTAGTCCCTTTCTGTTTTACAGAAGGGGATTTTTTTATAAAAGGCTTACTAAGAATTTGATTATTTTAATTAGTGTTTATTTTACATTTATTAAAAAATAGACTATTTATTAGCAATTTGATTTTAATGTTTAGAAGTTGGTTTTTAATCGCTTAAAAGTTTTTATTAGATTATATTTTTATACTACTTTAGTTTTATTAACATAACCAAAACCAAAATTATATGCCGAAAAAACTACTTATCCTACTATTGTTTTTAAGTCCATTTTGTATGAATTCTCAAAATATAATATGGAAAACAGACATTAATGACGCTGTGGCTACAAGTGCCGAAAAGAGAAAGCCCTTACTGATTTTTTTTACTGGGCAGGGTGTAAACCAGCAGCTGCAAAATGAAATTTTTTCTACTCGAGATTTTGAAGAGTGGGCTCGTAAAAATGTTATTTTGGTCAAACTAGATCTTTCAGATCCTACTATTACTGATGCCGCTAAAGAGCAAAACTTACGCTTAAAGAATGCTTTTGGTATCGAAGAGATTCCGCAAGTTTGTTTTTCTGAAGTGACTGTTAGAAAAGACAAAACAAATTTTAACAAACTCGGACTTATTGGATATACTTCTTCTAGTGCGAAAGCTTGGATTTCTGAATCCAATTCGATTTTAAATCCAGAATAAAAATTACAATCTATAGTATCCCTTTTCTTTTGTTGAATGAAAAGGGATATTTTTTTTACGGCAGCTAGTTTTCCAATATTTCTGAATGGAATTGGAGTTTGAGCCGTCTGAAATTACAATTTTAGGCTTCATATTTTGCAGTAATCGATCTAGATTAATTCTAGAACTTTGAGTAAGAATTAAAATATCGGGATTTATTTTTTCTGAAAAAATTCTACTGCTATCTATAATCAGAATTTTAGTGTTTTTAAAGTAAAGCAGATTTTGAATCTTTTTAATTCCAGACAAATCAATTGAATTTCCGACGAGGTACGAATTAATATTTTTGTTTTTATGAATTGTAGTGTCTCTGCTAAAGATCATAATGTTTTTTCCTAAACGCTCAGAAATAAGCGTATTATTCTTTTCGTTGTAAACAATTAATTCTTCTTGTTTTTCAGTTTCTATTTTGGTAAAAATAAAAGCAAGCTGAATCAGTATAATAGAAGCAGATGCCAATAGCAATTTCTGAAAACTCGGTTTTTTGATCCAGATTATGGTACTTATTATAAAGATTGAAAATGCCCATAAATGATAGATGTTAAAACTGATATCTCGAATGACAAATGAATCCACAGAGGCGACGGCATGAATCATAAGGTTTAACAGATAAATGCTTTTCTCAAAAATCATTGTAATAAATATTGGGGGACTGCTAAAAATGGCAATAATCATAACGACGATTCCGGCAATCATGATGAATGATAAAAGCGGAAGTATGATGATATTTGTGACAAAAAACAAACCCGGAAATTGATGAAAATAATAAAGGCATAAAGGCAAAGTACCAATCTGTGCAGCAAACGAAACAGTTAGCGCTTCCCAAATGTAAACCGATAACTTATTCTTTGGTTTGTAGATGTTTTTTAAAATGGGCTGTAGCCAAAGAATGAAAAATAACGCCAAATAACTTAATTGAAAACCAACATCAAATAGGAAATAAGGTTCAAAAAGTAAAATCAATAAAATCGAAACCAATAAAGTATGGTAGATATTGCCGTTTCTGCGAAGATGATTGCCAATGGCAAGAAATGAAAACATCACTACAGATCTGAGAACGGAAGGAGATAAACCTGAAATTACCGCAAAGCCAGCTAAAGAAACGAGAATCGAAGCTAATTTAATAAATGAACCTTTTTTGGTGTTTGGAATCGGCTTTAGAATAAAAGCGATAAAAAGCATTATAAAACCCACGTGAAGCCCAGAAACCGATAAAACATGCGTTGCTCCAGAATATTGATAATCTTGAATAATGTCGGGTGAAATCTCTTGCTGTTGGCCTAAAATTAATGCCAAAGCTACATTCATTTCCTTTTTATGGAATTTTGATTTTTCAAGATTGGAAATTATTCTCGAATGCAATCTAGCGCAATAGTACCAAATGTCTTTTTGAATAGTTTTGCTAATTAGAATTTGATTTTTCTGGCAATAAATCTGTGCATAGATTTGTTTGTCTGCCAAGTAACGACCGTAGTCAAATTGATTCGGATTTTTGCTTGATTTGTTTTCCTGTAAAACCGTTTCAATTTTAATGCTGTTGCCAATAATCAAATGGTTTTTGCTACTGTCCTTCTGAACGTTTACAATTATTTTTCCCGAATACGGTTTTCCTGAGATCGTTTTTATAAGGCCAACATATCGATCGCTATAATCGTTACTTTTTAATTTTTCTCTTATAATTAAAGTTATAGATTGAGAATTTTTGAAAGCAGATTTACAATGAGTATAATTGTTTTTCTGAAGGTTTTCGGTATGGCTTAAAAGTGTAAAAGCGCCAATGAAGAAAGAAAAAATATAACTTGAAAATCCGAATAAAAAAGATTTCTTATTTCGGTTTAAAGCCCAAAAGAAAGCTCCGCAAAAATTGACAAAACTCAACGCAAGCAAAATAATGACTATTGAAATCGAAAAATGCAGATAATACGAAGCAATTACGCCAAGTATAAAGGCAGTTGTAATTTTTACTAACGGAAAATCTAATACTTTCATGGTGTAAAAGTATTAAATATTTGTAAGAAAAATAATGAATTTTTTATTTAAGGAATAACTCTGTTAACTTGTTCAAAAGAGTTTTTATAATAAGGTTCTTTAGTAGAAGAAATAATTACACCTTTTGATGTAGAAGAATGGACAAATTTTACTTCATCAGAATTGACTTCTGTAATTAATCCGACGTGATTTATAGTTCTGCTTTTATTGGTTTTAAAGAAAATCAAATCTCCCTTTTGAGCATCATTTAGCGGAATTACCTTTCCAACTTTTGCTTGTTCGTAAGAGGGTCTCGGAAGTTTGATATTCTCACTTTCAAAAGTGGTGTAAACAAGTCCTGAGCAATCAAATCCGCTTTTGGTGGTTCCGCCAGCTTTATATCGAACTCCAATATTATCAGTTGCTTTTTCGATTAAATTATTAACCAAATACCTGTTTTCTTTTTTTGATTCGCTTTTTGTATTGCTGTTTTTTGATACCGCTGTTGAAGTCGATTTACAAGAAGTAAAAGCGATTGCTAAAAGCAGAAAATGGATTAATCTTTTCAAAATCAGTTAATTATTTTGTTTTAAATCGGCAACGATGAGTTTTGCTGTGTTTTTACTTGCGCCAACTCCGCCTAATTTTTGTTCTAGTATATCGTAATTTTGTAGCACTTTATTGCGATGGCTAGGCTCTAATAATTTTTGAAGCTCTTCTTTAATTCGTTTTTTGTTGCAATCTCCTTGAATCAGCTCAGTTACCACTTCCTGATCCATAATTAAATTAACCAGAGAAATGTATTTTAAGGTAATAATGCGTTTTGCAATCTGATAAGAAACTTCGCTTCCTTTATAGCAAACCACTTCAGGAACTTTAAAAAGAGCTGTTTCTAAAGTCGCAGTTCCAGAAGTTACTAACGCAGCCGTTGAAGAACGCAGCAGATCGTAAGTTTTATTAGAAACAAAGGCGATGTTTTTGTTTTTTAGAAACTGCTGATAAAATTCATATTCCTGACTTGGAGCGCCAGCAATTACAAATTCATAATCCCGAAAATCATCGACAACACTTAGCATTACACTCAGCATTTTGGTGATTTCCTGTTTGCGGCTTCCAGGCAGAACAGCAATAATTGGTTTTTCGCCCAGATTATTCTCTTTTCTAAATAATTCTTCGTCAAAAGCTGGCTGATTTTGGATGGCATCAATAAGCGGATGCCCGACAAAATCTACTGGAAAATGATGTTTGTCTTCGTAAAAACTTTTTTCGAAAGGCAAAATAACATACATCTTATCGACGTCTTGTTTAATGGCTTTGATTCTGTTTTCTTTCCAAGCCCAGATCTGAGGAGAAATATAATAATGCGTTTTATAACCTAATTCTTTAGCCCATTTTGCAATTCGCATATTAAAACCAGGATAATCAATAAAAATAATAACATCTGGCTGAAACTCCGTGATGTCTTTTTTGCAGATCTTAATATTATTTAAAATAGTTTTTAAATTGAAAACCACTTCGATAAAGCCCATAAAAGCAAGGTCGCGATAGTGTTTTACGAGAGTTCCGCCTGCTTTTTGCATTAAGTCGCCGCCCCAAAATCTAATTTCTGCTTCTGGATCTTCAACATATAATGCCTTCATTAAATTGGAACCGTGTAAATCTCCAGAGGCTTCTCCTGCAATGATGTAATACTTCATGTTAGTTTTTTGTAAAGGTGCTTAAGTGTGACTCCGCAATAGCGGTGACTTAGCAAAGATAATATTTAAATAACTAATGTAGAAATTGCCAGTACAATCACGGCTAAAATTACACCTCGAGCCATAAATTCTTTATTTCTTTTTAAAAGAATAGCAAATACGGCAAGATTTAAAAGTGTTCCTAAAGTAATTATTTTTCCCAAATATCCTTGCTTTCTAATCATTTGAAATCCTGAAGAAATGTCAAATGTTGTGAAAAAAGTGATGAATAGATAGCTTCCTAAAAGAGCCGTAAAAATTCCGATTAAAAAACCGATTAGCATTTCTTTAGTCATTTAATTTCCAAGTGTTAAGTTGCTGAATAGAGTGGTGGGCAGTCAAGTCGAATTGTACAGGAACTACAGAAATATATCCGTTTGCTAGAGCCCATTCGTCGGTATCTTCTCCTTGATCTTCATTTACAAATTTTCCGGCAAGCCAGTAATAATCTTTTCCGAAAGGAGTTTGTCTTTTTTCAAATTTCTGTGCGTAGTAGGCTTTCGCTTGACGGCAAACTTTAATTCCTTTTATTTCTGATTCTTTAAGTTTTGGAAAATTGACGTTTAAAACAACTCCTGGAGGGAGTTTATTGGCAAGGGTTTCTAAAGCTATTTTTTTGACAAAAGATTTTATTGGTTCAAAATCGGCATTCCAATCAAAATCCAAAAGAGAAAAACCAATTGCTTGAATGCCTTCAATTCCAGCTTCCACAGCGGCACTCATTGTTCCAGAATAAATAACATTGATAGAAGAATTGGATCCGTGGTTTATTCCCGAAACGCACAAATCTGGTTTGCGTTTTAAGATTTCGTTGACAGCAAGTTTTACACAATCAACAGGGGTTCCAGAACAGCTGTATTCTGCAATTGTGTCATTTTCTTTCGAAATTTTATCTATAAATAATGTATTGTTTACTGTTATGGCGTGACCCATTGCGCTTTGCGGTTTGTCTGGCGCAACGACAATTACGTCGCCTATGGTTTCCATAACGCTAATAAGGGCTCTAATTCCGGGAGCCAGAATACCATCATCGTTAGTTACTAAAATTAGTGGTTTCTCAGCTTTCATTTAATAAAAATTATGTGTAGTTTTAACAATTGTAAGATTTTAAATCTAAATTTAATCGCAAATTATTCGAGGAAAGTCACAAATAATGCAAAATTTGTCAACTAAGGTAAAGAACTTTTTTGCGAATTAAACATTTTTATATCTTTAACAAAAAATTATCGTGACGTTAGCTCTCGTGGCATAGTTTTTAACGTAATTTAGATAAAAAATTTTGATGAATGCTATTATAAAGTTTATGAAAAGAAATTATAAGATACTCATAGCCGTATTGTGCTTATCGCTTACCTTATTTGCATTTAAAATGAATGCCGATAGGACAATCGACCCAGATCCTAATAGAGACAAGACACTTTTAGAATTGCTAGCATTTGTTATTGAAAAAGGGCATTATAGTCCGGCAGAAATAAATGATGAATTCTCAAAAGGTATTTTTAAAGATTATATTGAGGCTCTAGATCCTTCAAAAAGATTTTTCCTTCAGTCTGATATTGATGAGTTTAAACAATATGAATTAATGTTGGATGATCAGTTTTTGAATAAAGATATTACATTCTTCAACCTGACTTATACAAGGTTAATGAAGCGTATGGAAGAAAGCAAAAAACGTTACAAAACGATTTTAGCGCAGCCATTTAACTATAATGTTGATGAAACTTTTGATGCGGATTATGAAAAAATCCCGTATGCAAAAAACTTAGCTGAGATTAATGAAAGATGGAGAAAACAAATAAAATTATCTACACTTTCTTCTTTAGTTACTAAACAAAAAATTGAAGAAGAAAAGAAGAAAAAAGATCCAGCTTACAAAGAAAAGTCTTTTGAAACTTTAGAAAAAGAAACTCGCGAAAGTTCTCTAAAATCTCTAGATGATAATTTTAGCGTAATTAAAGATTTGAATAGAGAATACTGGTTTTCTGTGTATTTGAATTCTATCATGGCTCGTTTTGACCCACATACAAGTTATTTTGCACCAGAAGAAAAAGACCGTTTTGATGTTAATATCAGTGGTAAATTGGAAGGAATCGGAGCTCGTTTGACTAAGAAAAATGATTTTACTCAAATTGACGAATTGATTTCTGGAGGTCCGGCTTGGAAAGGAAAACAGCTAGAAGCGGGAGATTTAATTTTGAAAGTTGCTCAAGGAAATGAGGAACCGGTAGATGTTGTCGGAATGCGTTTGGACGATGTTGTGAAAAAAATTAAAGGTCACAAAGGAACTGAAGTAAAACTGACAGTTAAAAAAGTAGACGGTTCTATTAAAGTGATTTCAATTATTAGAGATGTTGTTGAAATTGAAGAAACCTACGCTAAATCTAGTATTGTTGAAAAAAATGGATTGAAATATGGAGTGATTTATCTTCCTAAGTTTTATATCGATTTTGAAAACAAAGACGGACGTGATGCAGGAAAAGATATTGCTCGTGAGGTTGAAAGATTGAAACAGCAAAATATTAACGGTATCGTGTTAGATGTTCGTGACGATGGTGGTGGATCTCTTTCTACAGTGGTTGATATTGCAGGTTTATTTATCGAAGAAGGGCCAATTGTTCAGGTAAAATCTGCTGGTAAAAAGAAAGAAGTTTTATACGATAAAGATAAAAAAATCGAATGGGATGGACCGCTAGTAATTATGGTGAACAGTTTCTCTGCTTCGGCATCTGAAATTTTAGCGGCTGCTATTCAAGATTACAAACGTGGAGTTATTATCGGAAGTAAACAAACTTACGGTAAAGGTACTGTTCAAAACGTATTAGATTTAAATCAGTTTGTGCGTAATGCAAACTACGGAGATCTTGGCGCATTGAAAATTACAGGACAGAAATTTTACAGAATTAATGGAGGTTCTACTCAGTTAGAAGGTGTTCATAGTGATGTGGTAATGCCAGATCGTTATGCTTACTTAAAAATGGGTGAAAGAGATATTGATAACGCAATGCCTTGGGACAAAATTGATCCAGCCGATTATAGCACTTGGACTTCTACTGAGAATTTCAATAAAGCAATTATGAACAGTAAAAACAGAATTGCTCAAAATGCTCAATTCAAATTGATTGATGATAACGCGAAATGGATCGATGTTAAAAACAAAGAGAACGTATACAGCTTGAATATTAAGAGTTTTAAAGCAACTCAAGAACAAGTAGAAAACGAAGGAAAAAAATACAAACCAATTTCTGATTACAAAAACGATTTGATTTTTAAATCGCTTCCTTATGAAGAAGATGAAATGAAAGCAGATGCTTCTTTAAAAGAGAAAAGAGATGCTTGGCACCAAGCTTTATCTAAAGATGTTTATGTAGAAGAAGCTTTGAATGTTTTGGATGATTTACAGACAAAAGGTTTGGTAAAAAATGCGGTTAATCCTAAAATGAAAAAGGATAAACTAGTGAAGTCTTAAGTTCGAAAAGAATTTAATTTGTTTAAAAACGCTCTATAAATTTTTGAATTTATGGAGCGTTTTTTTGTAAGTTTAACTTTTAAAAAATAGAAATATGAAAGTTTGTTTGAGTTTGGTTTTAATAAGTTTCGCTTTGTTTTCTTGTAAAAAGGAAAATGTAGAAATTACTGAAAAAGGAAGTAATGAAGAAGCTGTTTCTTTTAAAGGAAATTCTACAAGTACAGATTCTGTCTATAGTATTGCTTATTTGCCAACTTCAACTACAAAACAGATTGTAAAACACCAATATTATACATTGTCGTATAATGAAAAATTTGAGCAAGCTGAATGGGTGGCTTACGAATTGAAAAAAGAATATTTGAAAAATAATGATTTTAAAAGACCTTATTTTATAGAAGATCCAAAAGTGACAACTGGCTCTGCAGATTGGAGAAATTATAAAAAATCGGGTTATGATAAAGGACATCTTTGCCCTGCTGGAGATATGGAATTTAGTAAAGAGGCTTACAATGATACTTTTTATACTTCGAATATTTCTCCGCAGAAAAAAGAATTTAATGCTGGAATTTGGAATAGAATAGAGCAGAAGACGCGTTACTGGGCTGGGAAATACAATGATATTTATGTAGTGACTGGCGGAATTCTAAAAGATTCGGATAAAAAAATAGGGACAGAAAATGTTGCTGTCCCTAAATATTTTTATAAAATTGTTTTAGCTAAAAATGGTAAAGAACATAAAGCAATTGCTTTCTTGGTTCCAAACGAAAAGAGCGACAAATCGATTTATGATTTTGTTGTTCCGATTGAAACTTTAGAAAAAATGACTGGAATTGATTTCTTCCCGAATCTTAAAAATTTAAAAAGTAGTAAGGACTTTTAAATCTGCAATAGTTTCTGTTGGATTTTCAGCTTTGAAAACAAAGCTTCCAGCAACTAAAACATCAGCTCCAGCTTCTACTAATTGCTTGGCATTTTTGCTTGTCACGCCACCATCGATTTCGATTAGTGTTGAAGCATTTTTGCGTGTTATTAGCGCTTTTAGTTTCTTTACTTTGTCATAAGTGTTTTCAATGAATGACTGACCTCCAAATCCTGGATTTACGCTCATAATGCAAACCACATCAATATCATTAATAACGTCTTCTAATAAGTCAACATTAGTATGCGGATTCATTGCAACACCAGCTTTCATTCCTTCTGCTTTAATCGCTTGCAATGTTCTATGTAAATGTGTGCAAGCTTCGTAATGTACGGTTAGTCCGTTTGCTCCTAAATCGGCAAAAGTTTTAATGTATCGATCTGGATCGATAATCATTAAATGTACATCAATATATTTTTTGGCATGTTTTGAAATGGCTTCTAAAACTGGCATTCCGAAAGAAATATTCGGTACAAAAACTCCATCCATAATATCGATATGAAACCAATCGGCTTGACTGTTGTTAATCATTTCGACATCACGCTGTAAATTGGCAAAATCTGCAGCAAGAACTGAAGGAGCAATAAATGTATTTTTCATTGTATAGTTGTGTGTTGTTTTTTACAAAGATACTTAGAATGTGAAATTTTACCGCAAAGCTCGCAAAGGATTTTCGCAGAGTGCGCAAAGTTTTTTTTAATAAATAAGAAGGCAAAGTTCACAAAGCTTTGCGGACTTTATCTTTAATAAGAACCTTTTTATAATCTTAGCGTGCTCTGCGAAAATCCTTTGCGTTCTTTGCGTAACAAAAGATTGACAAATAAAAAACTCCGGTAATCAGCCGGAGTTTCAATCATCAATCAAAAAACGAACAGTCAATCAAACTGTTGTTTGCGGTAAAATTCCAAATTATAAAACCCAAATCCCAATTTGTGTTGGAATTTGGAACTTTAGATATTGAAATTTAATATTGTTATCCTAAATAAGTTTTAAGGATTTTACTTCTAGAAGTGTGTTTCAATCGACGGATTGCTTTTTCTTTAATCTGACGAACACGCTCACGAGTTAGGTCGAAAGTTTCTCCAATTTCCTCTAGAGTCATTGGGTGTTGGTCGCCAAGACCAAAATACAAACGCACAACATCTGCCTCTCTTGGAGTTAATGTTTCTAAAGAACGTTCGATTTCAGTACGAAGAGATTCGTGAATTAATTCTCTATCTGGATTTGGAGATTCACCAGAACGTAATACGTCATAAAGGTTAGAATCTTCTCCTTCAACAAGTGGAGCATCCATAGATAGGTGACGTCCAGAGTTTTTCATAGACTCTTTTACGTCATTTACAGTCATGTCAAGTTCTTTTGCAATTTCCTCAGCAGAAGGCGGACGCTCGTTAGATTGCTCTAATAACGCGTACATTTTGTTGATTTTATTGATAGAACCAATTTTATTTAATGGTAAACGTACAATACGTGATTGCTCAGCCAAAGCTTGAAGAATCGATTGACGAATCCACCATACAGCGTAAGAAATGAATTTGAAACCACGAGTTTCATCAAAACGTTGAGCCGCTTTAATTAAACCTAAGTTTCCTTCATTAATTAAGTCAGGAAGAGTTAATCCTTGATTTTGATATTGTTTAGCCACAGATACTACGAAACGTAGGTTGGCTTTTGTTAGTTTTTCTAAAGCTCTTTGATCACCAGCCTTTATTCTTTGTGCTAATTCTACCTCTTCATCAGCGGTAATTAGGTCAACTTTTCCAATTTCTTGTAGATATTTATCTAACGATGCAGTTTCACGATTAGTTACCTGCTTGGTGATTTTAAGTTGTCTCATGTTGTTGTCTCCCTATTTTTTAAAGTGTACAAATGGTTATACGTAAGGAGTATCGAAAAAGTTACAATTATTTTTATTTTTTTTAAATTTTTATGCAACACCAGATTGAATCGATAATTTAACGTGTTAATTGAGGTATAATTTAGCCTTGATCAAATTATTGGTCAAGGCTAAATGTATTATAAATAAGGAGTTATTATTTTACAGTAATGTTTTTTGAAACGTAAACAGGCTGTCCGTTTTCTGTAAAGCCTTCTAAAACAACTTCAAAATTTCCTTTGATGTCTGAAGTGTAAAAAGACAATTGGTCTTCTTTAGTTTCTAATTTCACATCAGGTTTCCATAATAATTGATATCTGTAGTCTGGAATCCTCTGCAGTTTATTTCCCGATGCATAATCTGGATTGTTGTATACTTTTTGAGGATTAGGACGCTGAATTTCCATTGTTTTCAGATATTTTTTTGCGTAATTTTCTGAAAATTCATTGTTTTTAGTTTCAAAACTTATTAAACCGCCATATAAATTTGGTCCATAAACATAAGGCTCTGTAATTAAACTTACTTTGTTTACATTGGCCATGTTGTAATCAAAAAGATCACTTGGATCCTGAATTAATAATCCATCTACCAATACCAATGGTGGGCCATAAATTTCTAGATCTTTTTGGTTGTTTCTAATATGAAGCACATATTTGCCGTTATTTCTTCTGTAATAAAGCTCTACAATAACCTCTACAATGTTTTCTTTTAATGTAGGGAATCTTGTGTAGTCATCTAAAACATAAGCTTTTTCAATTGTGCTGAAAAAAGGATTCATAACGGCTTCTGTAACCAAACTGTCTTTTTTAATTTGATAATAAGCATTTTGAATTTGGCTAGCCGTTGATCTTTCTTCAATTTCTTGTTTTAAGTTGGGAGATAAATTCAACTTTGATGTAAATTGTAATGAAGAACTATCATACTTTGGAAAACCATCTAAGTGAATAGTGTAGTCATTTCGGTTTTCGTCTGTTACTTGCAAAATAGCATTTGGAAAATTAGGAAATTGATCTAGTAAAAATGCAAATTTTCCTTGAGCATTTGTTTTTACAATTTTCAATACGTATTCCTTTCCAGGCAGTGATAAAGCAATCGACTTGTTGCTTAAATCCTGATTATTGCTTGATGTAAGATAGCCGGTAATAAGTTCTGATCTTACCTCTGGAATATAGGTAAATGAACTTGTATTAAAAGCAGCATAATTTTCTGCAGATTTCTTGGTGAATTCTGCTGAGGTAAGCTGTTTTAAAGTTGGGATTTGATCTGTTTTTCTGATCGAAACAGAATAATTTCCTTTTTCGATAGTTTCAGTCAGCGATTTCAATTTTAAATTGACTTTTTCTCTAGTATAGTAACTCTCTTTGTCAAATTCAAAATCAATTCTTCTATTATTTTCTGTATTTGAATTTATAATTTGAGTTGCTGTCGCAGTATTTTGCGTATCAGCAAGATTAAATGTTATATTATCTGTTGACTCTTGAGTTTGAAACGGATTTATGATGAAAATATCTAGTTGGTGTTTTTGCGAATTCGGATTATTTAGCATCCATTTTGTGTAGGCAACAACTTTGTAATTTCCAGTTTTTAGAGTTGTCGGAATAAAGTAATCTCCCGTTCCAATTCCGTTATCAAGGTATATTTTGTTTTTCTGAACAGATTTTTTTTCGCTGTCAATTAATTCAACATAAGCAATTTTACTGATTTGGCTTGTTTTATTATTTAAAGGATTTAAACAATACAGCTTGAAAAACAATGTTTCTCCAGTCAAAAAAGTTGTAGTATTTGAATGCAGAAAAATAGTTTCCTGAGATGCAAGTGTAGGTATGTTTTTATTTTGAAGGTTCTGCGCAAAAACAAATTTGTTCTGCATTAACAGAATTACCAAAAGAATAATATGCTTAATTCTTCTGATGGTATTCGCTTGATTATAGTATGTATAAAGATTTCTCATGAATTGCAAAAAAAATTAATCTATCCAAAAAGGAGGAACAATATTAGATGAAAACGTCGTGCAGTCACCACATGGCGGTTTTACCATTCCAAATAATGAATTAAAATCGGTTGATTGGAGAACTAGTTCTTTACTTCTTATTGCGGCACGCAGTTGTGGTCCGCTGCAAGGAGGAAGTCCATCACAATTGATAAAATCTTGTATTCTGCAATCTGTTTCATAGTAAGGAGGTAAAGGTTCTCTTGGAAATAAATCTGCATAATTGAAGAAAATCCTTTCTGAAGAAACAGAAGAAACTTCAAAAAAACCGATAACTTTTTCGGATGGATTTTCTACAGATTTTATATTTCCATAGAAAAATCCAGGCTGTTTTGGAGATAAGATACCTCCAGATGAAGACAAATCCTTTAAAGTTTTGTAATAAGTATATGCCGCTAGATTCTGAACATATTGTTTTACAAAAATTGTATAGCGATGTGATATTATATAGTTTTGATTGCTTATAAAACGGACAGGAAAATGTACGCGATCTTCGCTAAGACTGTTGGTGTTGTTTAGAATTATGTCATCAGATTTTTTAGTAGAAAAACATGTTCTTGTTTCGCGGTTTCTTTGTCTTACCACAATTCCTTCTGCAGCAGGTGATCCAGGTAAATCTTGATCAGGATCTGGAGGGATTGCAGGATAAAATTCAATGATAGCTTCTAGGCTACTCCAAAGTGGTGCTATAATTTTATACGTTTCAGTATATTCATAGCGATAATATTTTGAAGTATTAGTTGGGTCAAAGCTGTTTACGTTTATTTGAACGCCTCTTTCTCCATTTACATTTTCTACGGTCGCAGTTACATTATCTATTTTGGTTTCTGTGGTTAAAATCTGTTCGTCTGAACTGTAATTTTTACCCGCACTTGTTCTAATTTTTAATTGGTATTTTCTTCCAGGTTCGGCTTTGAAAGGTGTAATAGAAGCGTATATAGTATCTTTTTCTTCAAATTGATATTCGTTGCCTTGATCGTCTAAAACAAATACATTCGCACCTTTTTCGAGCCTTGGCCCAGTTTCTTCAAGCTGATAAACCTGAGAAAGTCTGATAGTTTGATTTTTAAGTTCGTTGGTAATAGTTCCCTCTACAACAAGGGCGCTTTCAAAATCAGTATTCTGAAAAACATATTGCTCTGTACAGCTACTAATTGCAAATGTCAGAATGAATAATAATGAGATTTTATATAGGTGTTTTTTCATGTCTTTAAAACTTAAAATTATAAGTAATACTTGGAATCGGATAAGCGAAAATAGATGTTTTATAAGCTTTGATTTGTCCTTTGTCTGTAATAAAAAATACGGAGTAAGGGTTGTTTCTTCCTAAAACATTATAAACTGAGATGTTCCAAAAACTATGTGCTAATTTTTTAATTTTATGATTTCCTTCAATATTCAAACCTAGATCAAGTCTGAAGTAGTCTGGGATTCTAAACTTGTTACGATCGCTGTATACTGTGTATTGCTCGTTACCGTAATCATATCTTCCAATCGGATAAGTAATGGGTCTTCCGGTCTGATAGATAAAGTTACTCGAAAAACTGTAACGCTGTGTAATCTTATAATTTAAAACAGCGCTAAAGTCGTGTGGTTTGTCAAAATTGGAAGCGAAATACTTTCCGTTATTTACTTTTTCCTGCTGAAACTGGCTGTCAAGTTTTATTAAAGATCTAGAATAGCTATATCCAACCCAGCCATTAAGTTTTCCAACCTGCTTTTTAAGTAAAAATTCTATACCATACGCTTTTCCTTCTCCTTGTAAAAGTTCGGTTTCGATGTTTTCGTTTAATAATAACTCGGCACCAACTTTATAGTCTAAAATATTTTTCGATTTTTTGTAATATCCTTCTAAACTAAGCTCAATATCGCCGCCTTTTAAGTTTTTATATAAACCTAAAGAGACTTGTTGTGCGCTTTCTGGCTTAACATTCAAATCTGAAAGTTTCCAAATATCGGTAGGAGATTGTGTTGTGTTATTTGATAATAAATGAATATATTGGTAAGTCTTGTCATAGCTAGCTCTTACAGAAAAATCATCGGTAAGAAAGTATCTCGCTGCAATTCTTGGTTCCAATCCGCCATATCTTTTAATGACTTCATTATTGCCGTACGTTTTTGTATCAATTACCGTAGCATCATTAATAGGTACATTTTCTTCGTAAATTCTTTGAGTAGATTTTCCCAAAGCGGCAAAAGTAGAATAGCGTAAACCAAAATCTAGTAGAAATTTGTCGCTTATCTTAAAATTATCACCAATGTATGCCGCAGATTCCAGTCCTTTCTCGGTTTCTACATCAATTGGAACTAAAATAGATTCAGAATTTTTTGGGCTCAGATATCCAGGATCAACAGAGTATAGTTTTGACGAAATTCCATAACTGAATTTATGCTTATCGCTATACAGATAATTCATTTTTAACATTGCCTGAGTTTCGTTGATTTTATATCCAAAATCAAAATTATTCAAGCCTTCAGATTGGTAGTCAATGTTGAATTTGTATTCGCTGTTTGTAACAATAAGCGACCCTTTATTTTTTTCATTAAAAGTATGATTCCATTTTAAAGTTGCCAGTCTGTTGCTGTATTTATATAATGAATCTGAAGAAACACTGAATTTGTCATGGCTATAATACAATGTTGATTCAATATCATTATTAGCATTTATTTTATGATTGTATTTTAGAATAAAATCATAAAAAGAGGCTTGACTATTTTTTAAATTTTCTTCGTCTAAACTTTTCAAAATCCAGTCAGAATAAGTTGCTCTACCACCAAAAACCAAGCTTGATTTGCCTTTTACGACAGGAGTAGAAAGCATTAAATTACTAGTAACAGGACCAATACCGCCTTCTCCTTGAAATTCGTTTACGTTTCCAACTTTAGAAGTAATGTCAAAAACAGAAGATAATCTTCCGCCAAATTCAGCAGGAATACTTCCTTTATAAATATCCACTTTTTTAGTTGTATATGGATTCAAAGCCGTGAAAAAACCAAAGAAATGCGAAGGATTGTATAGTGTAGCATGATCAAGTAAAAATAAATTCTGATCTTCTTTACCACCTCTTACATTGTATCCAGAAGATCCTTCTCCTGCAGTTTTTATTCCCGGCATTGTTAATGCGACTTTAAGAATGTCACGTTCGCCAAGTACCAAAGGAACGTTTTTAATTCCTTCAGCATCAATTGTAGTTACACCAGTAATTGCAGATTTTGCACTTTTACTTTTAGTTGTGTTAATTAAAACTTCATCAAGCTGATTGATATTTTCCGTTAAAGCAATATTCAAAGATCCGTCATTATAAACCATTATGTTTTTAGTGACTTTATTGTATGAAAATGTTTCGGTTTCTAAAACATTTAAACCGGTGGGAACCTGTAAACTATAATATCCTCTCTTGTCTGTTGAAGCGGTAAATTCTGAATTAGGAATTTTTACTAGAACATTTGCAAGGCCTGAATTATTTTTTCCGCCTCGTACAAAACCTGATAAAGTGTACGTTTTCTTTTTCTGTCCTTTAACTTCTTTTCCGATCAAAACAAGGTCTCTAATGTTTTTATTAGGATTTCTTGAGTTTGTCTTTTTTACAGAATCATATTGCTGATAAAAGACAGGTGTAACTTGTCCGTTTTCATCTCTTTCCATAAAACCGCCAAAATAATCATCTGGAAGCTGGCTGTAAATAATACTATTGTTTGTTACAATTACTTTGTTTTGAGAGACAAAGTAATTAAAACTTGTATTTTGAAACACGTCATCCAGAACTTCGCCAATTCGAACTTCTTTATATTGTTTGTTTAATAGAGTGCTGTCATTTTCAAACCATTTTTCATCAAAATAAAATTTAAAATAAGAGACTTTCTCAATATCCTGAATGGCAGTTTTTATGGAAGCATTTTTAAATTCAACCGTTACTTTGTCACTAATTACCTGAGAATTGATTATTTGTTGAAAGGCGATTAAAAAGAGTATAAGAGTAATTTTTTTCATTTAATTAGAACTTTTTCTTAAAAAACCATTGATTTGTTTTGCTAGATTTTCCATAAACTGAGTTTTGTCGGAACGTTCTAACTTTCTGTTAGTGCTGTAAAAGCTGTTGATTTCTTTTTTAAGATCTGGGAATATTTTTTTGATGTCTTTTTGAGAATCTACTTTATAAAAATAATTGTTGTATTTTAAGATGTAGTTTATTTTATAAATGAAATTGTAGTAAACACCGTCACTTTGAAAAACTTTTACTTTTTCCTTATAATGTTTAATGTAAAGAGAAACATTATCAATGTAATTTTCTTCGTAAATGCCATTAATAACACTTGGGAATTTCGTAGATTCGGCTTTTAAGTTGACAAATTTCTTGTTTTTTATAAAGAAGTAATCAACTTTTTCGCTAATTAAATTAATTGGAAGGTTTTCTGAAGATCCACCTTGTTTGTATATAACTTGGTCAACTAAAATGTCGTATTTAAGATTGACATTAGAATAAATCTGACCTTCAAAACTAATGTCTCCAACATTAAATTCTTCAATGTAATATCTGTTTTTGCCTGCAATAGCTCGAAAAGGCTCACTATGTACAATTCCGTTATTGATATTCAAATTGTCTTTTCCGACCGCTTGATCGAAATAATCATAGAGTGATAATTTTTCAACAGATTGTGAGTGTATCTGTGATATGCTTAAGAAGACTCCAAATATCGAAAGATAAATGAATTTTTTTTGGTAATTTTTCAAAGGAAATGTGATTTTTGTTTTTGGATTGATTGGCTCCAAAAGTATTAAAAAAATGTTATAAAAATCACGCAATATTGTTAAAATGTAATAAAAATTTTATTTAATTAAGTTAATAGTATGAAGGTTTTTACTCGAAAATGAAAACTGGCTCCATTATTAAAAAAAGATTTAAACTGAAAAACCCCAATTCGGTTAAGAATTGGGGTTTTCTATGAATAAACCTTTAGTAAACTAAGATCTGATTACTCTTTTTTATCCTCACGTGGAGGTCTTGGAACAAGTGCTTTTTTAGACACTTTTTCTTTTTTAGTTTTAGGGTCAACTCCTAGGTATTTCACTTGGAAAACATCTCCCATTTTAACTACGTCAGCAACATTTTCTGTACGTTCCCAAGCCAATTCAGATACGTGAAGCAATACTTCGTTTCCTGGTGCAGCAGTATATTCTACAACAGCTCCAAAATCAAGCATTTTAATAACTTTCACTTCGTAAGCTTCTCCCATTTGTGGTTTGAAAGTAATAGAAGCAATTTTTGCTAATACCGCTTCAATTCCAGCAGGATCTGTACCTAAAATTTCGATAACACCTTGCTCGTCAACTTCGTTGATTACAATAGTAGTTCCAGTAGCTTTTTGTAATTCTTGAATTACTTTTCCTCCAGGTCCGATTAATGCTCCAATAAAGTTTCCAGGAATAGTTCTAGTAATGATTTTAGGTGCATGAGCTTTAACGTCTGCTCTAGGAGTTGCAATAGTTTCAGTTAATTTACCTAAAATATGCAAACGTCCGTCACGAGCTTGGGCTAAAGCTTGTTCCATAATGTCATAACGCAATCCTTCGATTTTGATATCCATTTGGCAAGCTGTAATACCATCAGCAGTTCCAGTTACTTTAAAGTCCATATCTCCTAAGTGATCTTCGTCTCCTAAGATGTCTGACAAAACAGCAAATTTCTCACCGTCAGTAATTAATCCCATAGCAATACCAGAAACTGGTTTTGTCATTTGAACTCCAGCATCCATAAGAGCCATAGTTCCAGCACAAACTGTTGCCATAGAAGAAGAACCGTTAGATTCTAATACCTCAGAAACAACACGGATTGTGTAAGGACAATCTGCAGGAATCATATTTTTTAATGCTCTTTGAGCCAGGTTACCGTGACCAACTTCTCTTCTTGAAGTTCCTCTTAATGGTTTTGCTTCACCAGTAGAGAAAGGAGGGAAGTTATAGTGTAAGTAGAATTTCTCTTCACCTTGCTCAGATGGAGAATCGATTTGGTTTGCTTCTTTAGAAGTTCCTAAAGTTACAGTAGCCAAAGCTTGAGTTTCTCCACGTGTAAATAAAGAAGATCCGTGTACTCTTGGTAAATAATCAGTTTCACACCAGATAGGTCTGATTTCTGTAGTTTTTCTACCATCAAGACGCACGCCCAATTCTAAAACTACATTACGAACAGCTTCTTTGTTTGTTTTGTAGAAATATTTAGAAACTAAATCACCATCGGCTGCCAATTCTTCTTCTGTAAATAAAGCTTTTACTTCTTCTTTTACTTCAGCAAATGCAGCGCCTCTTTCGTGTTTAGCAGATCCAACTTTTGCAATAGCATAAATTTTATCGTAAGCCGCTTCTTTTACTTTTTTGTAAATTTCTTCGTTTTCTTTCTCACCTTCGTAAGTACGAATTTCTTTTTTACCAAAAGCAGCTTGTAAGCGGTATTGTGCTTCAATTTGAACTTTGATCGCTTCGTGAGCAAATTTAATTGCTTCAATCATTTCAGCTTCTGAAATTTCTTTCATCTCACCTTCAACCATTGCTACAGAATCCATAGAAGCTCCAATCATCATATCGATATCAGATTTTTCTAATTCTTCTCTGCTTGGGTTGATTACTAATTTTCCGTCGATACGTGCAACACGTACTTCAGAAATTAAGTTGTAAAATGGAATATCTGAAACTGCTAATGCTGCAGATGCTGCTAAACCAGCTAATGCATCTGGCATAACTTCTTCGTCATGAGACATTAACTGAATCATAACTTGTGTTTCTGCATGATAGTCATCTGGGAAAAGTGGACGTAAAACACGGTCTACTAATCTCATTGTTAATACCTCGCTGTCGCTAGGGCGAGCTTCTCTCTTAAAGAAACCTCCTGGGAAACGACCAGCTGCTGCAAATTTTTCGCGATAATCTACCGTTAATGGTAAAAAGTCAACGCCTGGGTTTGATGTGCGAGCTGAAACTGCTGTTGCAAGTATCATCGTGTCGCCCATTCTTACTACTACAGAACCATCTGCTTGTTTAGCTAAACGCCCTGTCTCGATTGTGATGCTTCTGCCATCACCTAAATCGATTTTTTCTACAAATAATTGTGGAATCATAAATTTTTTCCTTATTGATTATACAATGGGTTTTAGTTGTGTTGTAGTTGTTGTTGTGTGTAGTTGTTGTTATCTAAAACCCAATGAAAAACCAAACTTTTTTTCTTGTAATATGCTTGTAATAAACAGCTGTAATGTAAAAACAAAAAGAGGCACTCTCGCACCTCTTTTCTATATTGATTATTTTCTGATATTCAATACTTTGATAATCTCACGATATCTGTTGATATCTTTCTTTTTCAAGTAGTCCAACAAAGCTCTTCTTTTACCAACTAATAGTACAAGAGAACGCTCAGTGTTGTAATCGTGACGATTTTTTTTCAAGTGTTCAGTTAAGTGAGAAATTCTGTAAGTGAACAATGCAATTTGACCTTCTGCGCTTCCAGTGTTTGTTGCACCACCGTGTTGTGCGAAAATCTCTTCTTTCTTTTCTTTGCTTAAATACATTCCAATATTATTTAATGATTTTTATGTATGTCATACAACTTTTGTAAGACGGGTGCAAAATTAGATTAAAAAAACAGAAAAATCAAAAAAAAATAAAAGAATCTAAAAATAAGGAGTTAAGAAATTCTTTTTTAATGATTTGAAGCCGATTTTTTAGCAACTTCTTTTCCTTTTGAAGGGTAAGAATAACTTATATTGTTTTCATCTGTTTTTGTTCCAGAAATTAGAACACCCTTTTCGTATTTTTCAATAAAAGTAACTTTGTTCAAAGTATCCGTTCCTTGCCAGATGCCTTGTTTCAGCCCATCTTTGATAGTTCCTTTTTGTGTTGTAAATCCTTCGGTTCCTTCATATTCTCCATTTCCATCGGTAACAATCTGCTCTTTATTTTCATTCCAAAAATTTAAAAGCAATGTTTGAGATGTTTTGGTTTTCGGATTCCAAATATTCTGTTTTTCAGACTTTTTAATTTGGTTCTCATACCAATTGATTTCTTTTCCTTCTTTATGATCATCTTTGAAATTGATAACAGCTTCTTTTGATCCGTTTTTAAAAAAGTAAATAAACTCGCCGTCTTTTTTCAAAATATCGCGATCCAAAGTGCAACCTGTCATTTTCTTTCTTCCGTTCTTGTAAAAGTCAGTCACAACATAGCGTGCGCTTACTTGCGAATAGTTTGTAATTACTCTGGTATAAGCATGATTTTCTGGCTTGCATTCACGATTTAAAGAGTCTAGAAAGATCTTTTTTGAAACCATGTTAATTTGCGCAGACAGACTAACTGAAATTAGCAGAAGCAAAAATATGAAGATGTTCCTTTTCATTCAGTTCTATTTTCTATTAAAAATAGTTTATCTAGAATAATTTAGCAACTTCTTGATTCACAAATTCTAAAAATCTTTCGTCAGCTTCTGTAAACGGATCAATAACGTGGCTGTCAATATCTATTTGTCCGATGTTTACTCCATTTACAAAAAGAGGCACAACAATTTCTGATTTCACAGTTAAACTGCAAGCAATATAATTGTCTTGTGCTTTAACGTCTGGCACGACAAAATTGGCATTGCTTTCTGCCACCTGACCGCAAATTCCTTTCCCAAACGGAATAACAGTATGATCGGTTTCTGCGCCAACGTAAGGCCCTAAATGTAAAGTTTTAGTGTCGTGATTGGCAAAATAAAAACCAACCCAGTTGTAATACTCTACGTTTTCGTTTAAAAGCTGGCATACTGCCAATAATTTTTCGTCTCTATTTGCTTCATTACCAGCGATAATTGCGCTTATTTTTGGTTGTAATTCTTGAAATGTCATAATGTAAAAATTTATACAAAAGTATTTAAAGCTAAACTTAAAAAATACATAAATTTGAAAAAAAAATCTCTTGAAAAAATATTTAATCCAGTTTAAGCCATTCTTGATTTTTGTAAGCATCTTTTTCCTCACTTATATTGTGCTTACACTGCTTTATAAGTTTTATTTAAACAGTTATCAAGTCGAAGATCTTGACGGAGTAACGATGCTTTCTGGCAGAAATTCAGAGCAATTGCTAAAACTGTTTAATTACGATGTCATAATTCAGAAAAACTCTCAGAATCCATGGCAGGATATTATTTTAAATGGAAGATATATTGCCCGCATTACTGAAGGATGTAATGCTGTAAGCGTAATGATACTCTTTGTGTCATTTGTAGCCGCTTTTTCGGGAAATTTAAAAAAGACCTTATTGTTTATATTCTTAGGACTTATATCTATTTATGTTTTGAATGTCATAAGAATTTCTCTTCTGATTGTTCTTGTGTATAACTTTCCGCAATATACCCGATTTTTGCACGGAACTTTCTTTCCTTTAATGATTTACGGATATGTTTTTGTTTTATGGATTTTCTGGATTAATAGATTTTCAAAATATGCTAAATAAATTAAAAGAGAATAAATTTCAAATCTTTACCGCAATTGTTGTGGTAATAGGTCTTGCTTTAATTAGAACATTTGAAAATAAATTGTTTTACGATCCTTTTCTGGTATATTTTAAGGCCGATTTTCATTCAATTCCTTATCCTGAAGTAGATACTTTAAAACTTTTCTGGGGACTTTTTCTGCGTTATTTTTTAAACTCGGTATTGTCTCTTTTACTGATTTATGCTTTGTTTCAAAATCGCGATATTTTTAAATTCAGCTTGTTTGTATATGCTTTCTTTTTGGTTGTTCTTTTAACTTCATTTTTTATAATACTCCAATTTTTTCCAGATGCTGGCTGGCTTCTTTTTTATGTAAGGAGATTTATAATTCAGCCTATTTTGGTGTTATTATTTATTCCTGGGTTTTATTATCAGCTACAAAAAGCTAAAAAATAACATTTGTTTTAGTTTTTATCGACAGTTTTTGAATAGCTTTGCAGTATGAATTTGAAAAAGTGTACAGGCCTATTTTTAGCGTTCCTTTTATTGGTTTCCAATATTGGGTTTGCTTTTGATGTACATTATTGCGGAGGACACATTGCTTCGGTTTCTTTAAAAACTACAGCAGAACCCGTAGTTGAAAAGAAATGTTGCGGTTCTAAAGAGAAAAAGAATTCTTGCTGCAAAGACAAAGTTGTTCATTTCGAAAAAAAATCAGATGATGCAACAATCAAATTCTTCTTTTTTCAATTTGCTTTTCCAGCAGTTACACAAGATTACAAACCTCTTGTCTTTTTAGAACTTCCAAGTTTCAAAAAGAAAGAAGTTCTTTCGTATTATGCTGATGCGAATGCACCCCCCTTATTTAAATTATACCATCAGTATATTTTCTATTCCTGATTTTAATGTTAAGATGCGCTGCAAGTCTTGATTAAGGCTTTGCGTTTACATTTTATTGCTTTTTGCTTTGCGCAGAATGCAAGAATGTAATTCTATTTCAACATTAAAATCATTTTTTATGCAAAAAAATATAATGCTTTTTGTAGCATTTATGCTTTCTGTATCGGTATTTTCACAAGAAGATCTAGACGAAGTAAAAATTACAAAAAAGCAAAAAGGAATTAAAAAATCCTATACGTTAACAGCCAATACTTCTGTGATTACTAGTAAAGAACTGCTTAAGGCAGCATGTTGTAATCTTGCTGAAAGTTTTGAAACCAATCCGTCAATCGATGTTAATTTTTCTGATGCTTTAACAGGAACCAAACAAATCAAAATGCTTGGGCTTACTAGTCCGTATTTAATGATTACAGAAGAAAATATTCCTTCCGTTCGAGGTGCTTCTCAAGCCTACGGATTGTCATTTACTCCTGGAACTTGGATCGAAAGTGTTCAGATTACTAAAGGAGCGGGAAGTGTTATAAACGGTTACGAAAGTATATCAGGTCAAATTAACACAGAACTTTTAAAACCATTAAGCGATATTCCTTTCTTTTTAAATGCTTACGGTTCGACCGATTCTCGTTTTGAATTGAATACGCATTTTAATAAAAAACTTTCAGATAAATGGGCAACAAGTTTATTTGTTCACGGAAATACACGTGTAGCAAAAAACGACATGAACAATGATGGTTTTCTAGATAATCCATTAGGAAAACAAATCAATGTTTTAAATCGTTATCAATATTATAATCCAGAAAGCGGTTTAGTTAGTTTTATCAATTTCAGATATATGAATGATAAAAAACAAACTGGAGAAGTAGATTTTGATAAAGATCGTGATCGCGGAACAACCAATTATTGGGGATCTGAAATTAATACAGAACGTTTTGATGTTTCAACAAAAATCGGTTATGTATTTAAGGATATGCCGTACCAAAGTATCGGGTTTCAAAATGCTTTTAATAGTCATAAGCAAGATTCTTATTTTGGTTTAAATCAATATGATATCAAGCAAAACAGCTTTTATTCTAATTTGATCTTCAATTCGATTATAAACAATACGATGAATAAGTTTACAACTGGTTTGAATTTTTCTTACGATCAATATCAGGAGTTTGTAAACTTGACAGACGTAAGCAGAATTGATAATTCGGTTGGTGCTTTCTTCGAATATACTTATGACAATACAGATAATTTCAGTTTGATTTTGGGAGGAAGGATTGACAATCACAACCGATTGGGGTTTTTTGTAACGCCAAGATTGCACATGAGATATAATCCTTGGAAAAATGGAGTGCTTCGTTTTTCTGCAGGAAGAGGAAAACGTTCAGCTAACATTTTTGCAGAAAACCAACAGCTTTTCGCCAGTTCAAGAACTTTTTCAATTTTAGATTCTAATGGAAAAGTATACGGTTTAAACCCAGAAATTGCTTGGAATTATGGAGTGAGTTTTTCGCAGAAATTCAAAATATTTGGCAAAAATGCAGATGCAGGTTTTGACTTCTACAGAACCGATTTCCAAAATCAGGCAGTTGTAGACGTAATGCAAAGTCCACAGCAAGTTTTATTTTATGATTTGAAAGGAAGTTCTTTTGCTAACAGTCTTCAAGTGGAATTTAACTACGAATTAATTCATAACTTGAATTTGAGAACGGCTTATAAATACTATGACATTCAAACCGATTATTTAAGAGGAACATACCAGCGTCCGCTTCAAGCAAAACATCGTTTCTTAGGGAATTTAGAATACGAAACAACTATGAATGACGATAAGCAATGGAAGTTTGATTTTACCTATAATTGGTCAGGAAAACAGCAGTTGCCTTATACGGCATCGAACCCAGCAGAAGATCAATTTCCTAATTTTTCTCCAGCTTATGCGGTAATGAATGCGCAAGTAACACGTGTTTTTTCTTCTGTTTTTGAAGTGTATATAGGAGGAGAAAATATTGGAAATTACAAACAAGAAAAAGCAATTTTAGGAGCAAATGATCCTTTTGGACCTAATTTTGATGCATCAATAGCATACGCTCCAATTTTTGGGCAAATGTATTATGCAGGATTACGATTTAAAATCAAATAAAGAATAATTTCAATAACGATAAATAATAGACAAAATGAATAAAATAGTTTTAATCGCCATGATGATGTTTTTAGGTTTTTCAGCTCAGGCTCAAACCAAAAAAAATAAGAATTTAAAATATGCAACCGAAGTAAACGGAAACTGCGAACAGTGTAAGAAAAGAATTGAAAAAGCAGCTTATGGTGTGCCGGGAGTAAAAACGGCAAGCTGGGATGTGAGTTCGCATCAGCTTTCGGTTATTTTAAACGAAGAGAAATGTTCTCCGTCAGATTTAAACAAAGCAATTGCTAAGGCTGGTCATGATACTAAGGAAGTTAAAGCAACAACAGAAGATTATGACAACTTGCATAGCTGTTGCAAGTATGTAAGAGAATAGTGTAAAGTGAAGCCCAGACAAATAGTTTGGGCTTTTTTTAATAGTTAATTTATGTTTAAAATACCGCATTTTATTGTGGTTAAAGTAAATTATTGTTACTTTCACAAACTATAAAGATAACCAATCTCGTTTTATGAATAATTTTGAATGGACCCAGTTATTAAACCCTGAATTTTATATTACTTTAAGTGTCGGAGGTTTTCAGATTGGGTTGTTTATTGTTCTGTTTATAGTTTTTGCTGAAACAGGACTTTTTGCAGGTTTTTTTCTGCCTGGAGATAGTTTGCTTTTCTTAGCAGGTATCTACAGCCGTGATTTAATTGAGAATGTTGCCTATATCCCAAATGATTTTTTAAATGTATTTCTGCTTGCTACAGCAGTTGCTATTATGGGAGTTTTAGGAAATATGACAGGTTATTGGTTTGGTGCAAAAAGTGGTTATTATTTATTTAAAAAAGAAGATTCATTCTGGTTTAAGAAAAAATATCTGCTTCAATCAAAAGACTTTTTTGAAAAGTACGGTGGAAAAGCAATTATTTACGCGCGCTTCTTGCCAATTTTCAGAACGTTTGCTCCAATTGTTGCCGGAATCGTTTCGATGGACAAAAAGAAGTTTATGTTTTATAATGTCTTAAGTTCTTTCCTTTGGTCATTCATATTGATTTTTGCAGGACATTATTTATACGGCGTGTTCTTAAAACAGGGAATAGATTTAAAGAAACATATCGAATACATTATTATCATTATCATTATCATCTCTACTTTCCCAGTTTTAATGAAATTATTAAAAAAGAGACCAAGCGAGAATATTTAAAAGAGAATTCAAATTCATATAAAAACAAAAATCCGAAGTGCAAGCTTCGGATTTTTTTATGTATAATATCGATTATTAAAATATAAATGTGGAGTTGTCTAAGTAAATATCTTTTGACTTCTACAGCTTCAAAGCTTTACGAAAGAAGCTCTAGGAATAACCTCAGAACCTTAGCATCTTAGTCCCTCAGCAGCTTAGTAGCTCAGAAATCTACCATTCATTCACTTTATTAGCATCCATTTTAAGGAAAATAAACAGCAAAATAGTGAATCCCCAAAGTCCAGAACCTCCGTATGAAAAGAAGGGTAGAGGAACCCCGATTGTTGGAAAAATTCCTATTACCATCGCAATGTTTACAAAGAAGTGTATAAAGAGAATTGCGGCGACACAGTAGCCATAAACCCGACTAAACTTTGTCTTCTGTCTTTCTGCTAAATAAATTACTCTAAGTAATAAGCTCACGAAAAGTAAAATAACCACAAAAGAACCAGCAAATCCCCATTCTTCACCAACGGTTGTAAAGATATAATCGGTGTGCTGTTCAGGTACGAATCCTCCTTTTGTTTGTGTTCCTTCTAGGAAACCTTTTCCGATCCATCCACCAGATCCAATTGCAATTTCAGATTGATTCGTATTGTATCCAATACCTTTCATGTCTACAGTTTTACCTAGTAAAATATTGAAACGGTCTCTGTGGTGCTGTTTAAAAACGTTATCAAATACATAATCTACAGAAAAAACAAATCCTGAGATTAAAACTAATAAGATACCACTTAAAATAATATTTCGATCGACTGCTCTGCCTTTAAAATGTATGATTGCCAAAACCACAAAAGCCATTATAATAACAGCATAAGGTTCTAAAACCAAAGTAAGGACAAAGAGAACAATAGTTATAAAGGCGGTCCAAACATACCAAGAAGGCAAACCTTCTCTGTACAGAACAAGAATAAAAGCACTATAAATTAACGCACTTCCAGGGTCTGGTTGTGGTAAAATCAATAATACTGGCAAGAGCATAATGGCTAAAGCCTGAATCTGCCTGTTGGTTTCTTTTAGGTTAATTTGCGTATCACTTAAATATTTGGCTAAAGCCAAAGAAGTAGCCGCTTTTGCAAATTCAGAAGGCTGCAATGTAAAACTTCCTATAGCATACCAGCATCGTTGTCCAGCAATTGTTTTTCCGAAGAGAAATAATCCTGCTAGAGACAATAAAGAGACTCCAAATATAATGCTGGCATATTTTTCGTAAAATTTACCATCAACAAAAAGTACAACAAAGATCAAAGGAATTGTACAGCAAATAAAGATAAGCTGTTTCTGATAAGTACCGTCTGTTGACAATAAAGAAGACGAATAGATATTCAGCCAACCTAAAGTTACCAGCGCAATGTAGATAAAGACACTTATCCAATCAATATTATTTTTTACACTTTGATTTTTCATTTGAAGTAATCTTCTTTCTTAGTTTTTCTTAGTTGTGTCTACTGCTGTTTTTTTGGCTTCTGGTTTCGGAACAACTGGTTTCGGAACAACTGGTTTCGGAACAATGATTTTGGCTCTCAAAACAGAATCTTTTGGAACAGATTCTATAATACTTGCCGGGTTTGGTGGCGCCACTTTTGCGTATTCTGCTGCCAAACTTTTATTTAAAACTCTAATTTCTAAATCGGTTCTTGTGATTTTTTTTCTCAAATATTTTTCAATCATCAAACTTGCTATCGGTCCAGCTACAGTTGCACCAAAACCTCCATTTTCGATCATCACAGCAATGGCGATTTTCGGGTTATCTTTTGGAGCAAATGCCACAAATATAGAGTGGTCTTTAAGCTGTGTTCTTTTGCCGTTAATTTTGGCAAAGTTCTCTGCTGTTCCCGTTTTACCGCAAATATCAATCCCTTCTACTCTAAGCGAGTAAGCAGTACCTCGATTATAAACATCAAAAAGACCGCTTATGATAGGAGTAAAATATTTTTGGTCAATTGTTGTAACATGTTTTGTTGTAAACTTAGGATCAATCTTTTCGCCTTCAATTTTTTTAATAATATGAGGTGTATAATAATAACCTTGATTAGCTATTGTTGCCATCATATTAGCAAGTTGAATTGGCGTCATCAAAACTTCTCCCTGTCCAATGGCATTAGATACAATTGCAGTACTTCTCCAGCCGCCGTTAGGGTAAATTCTTTTATAGGTTTTAGAAGTCGGAATATTGCCTCGTTTACCAGTTGGCAAATCGTAACCCATAAACTGACCTAACCCAAAACTTTTTACGTGATTGCTCCAAATATCTACAGCAGCGCCTGGCTTAGTGTATTTGTTTATCGTTCTCATATAAGCGGTTGCAAAATAAGTATTACAAGATTGATAAATTCCTCTATGCAATTGCAATTGTCCACCGCTACAGTGACATCTCATAAAACGGCCACGCGCGTAGCTAAAACCATGATGGCAGGAAACACTAAATTTTTCTTCGTCTATTACACCTTCTTGAAGTGCAACCAAACCGGTTAAAATTTTAAATGGAGAACCAGGAGGATACTCTGCTAAAAGTCCTCTGTCATACAATGGTTTTGCAATAGAATCGTTGTATAAAAGCGTATAATTTTTAGATCTTTGGCGTCCTACTAAAATTCCAGGATCATAAGAAGGAGCGGTAATTAATGAAAGAATTTCACCTGTTTTAGGTTCAATAGCAACGATTCCGCCTCGCTTGTTAATCATTAATTCTTCGCCATATTTCTGAAGTTCGGCATCGATAGTTAAGTTAATGTCTTCTCCAGCAACAGCGATCGTGTCATACTTTCCGCTTTTGTATGAGCCTATTTCTCGGTTGTACTTGTCTTTTTGAATGTATTTTACGCCTTTAATACCGCGTAGAATTTCTTCATAACTTTCTTCTACACCTTGTCTTCCAATTAAATCTCCACTATTATAGTATGGATTTTTTGCAATTTGGCTTTCATTTACTTGTGTAATAGAACCAAAAATATTGGCGCCATAATCTACTTCGTAATCACGAAGAGATCTTTTTTGGAAATAGAATCCATCATATTTTCTGATTTTCTCTTGAAAAGCAGCAAATTCATTCTTGTTCAATTGAGACAAAAATACAGAAGGAAGTCTAGGACTATAAACTTTTGCTTTTTCGATACGTTTGTGGTAATCTTCTGGAGTAATATTTAAAAGTGAACAAAATTCAGTAATATTAAGGTCTTTTTTTACTTCTCTCGGAATAACCATGATGTCATAAGAAGCCTGATTCGCAACAAGAAGTTTTCCGTTACGATCATAGATGTAGCCTCTTTCTGGGTAGTCATAGACCTTTTTTATCGCATTATTTTCAGATTTTAATTTAAAAGAATCATCAATAATCTGCAGGTAAAAGATTCTGATCACTAGCAAAGATGCTGCAATAATAATTATAGTGGGCAGCAAGACTTTTCTCATCGTTTATTGGGCTTAATAAGATATATTATTATTATAGAGGTGATTATCGTAAAGATAGAGCTAAATAAGGTTCGGAGCAAAATGTCCCAGATAAATTTGAATTGAAATGCTTCTAAGACAAATAATACAATATGATGCATTAAGACCGAGACCAGTATAAATGAAAATCGCTCTGGGGTTAAAGATTCGTTTAGTTTAATAGTTTGATATTCATAACTCAAACCAAAAGAAAATTTGAAAATATAAGGTCGGTAATAAGCTAAAATAACACAGGCAGTAGCATGTATACCGCCAGAATTACAAAACATATCCATTATTAATCCTAAGAAGAAGCTAGAAATTATTAATCCTGCTTTATTACTGTTTACAGGGTATAAAATGATATACAAGATATACGGAAAAGGACTTATGTATCCTAAGAAATTCATGTTGTTGAAAATAACAACCTGAATTGCCAGTAACATAATAAATCGAAAAATATTTACCAACAAAGCGCTATTCATCTTTCTCTTTGCTTTTGTTTTCTAAATTAATAAGCTCTTCTCTTCCTTTGCTTTTAATGATATAAACGTGTCCCAAATTGGTCATGTCGTTAAACAATTTCACTTTTATAACATAAAAACTTGTACCTTCTTTTTTGTACACAATATCAACCGTTCCGATATTAATTCCTTCAGGGAAAATTACAGATTGTCCACCAGTAACAATCGTATCGCCTTTTCTGATAGAAGCCAATCTAGGAACATCTTCCAGTTGTACATATCCTGTGCTTTTTCCGTTCCACGTTAATGAACCGAAATGATTTGATTTTTTGATTTTCGCATTTATGTGCGATTTCATATTCAAAATACTAACCACAGTGGAGTAGTTTGGCGAAGTATTGTCGATAACACCAACAATTCCTAAACTATTGATAACTCCCATGTCTTGTTTTACTCCGTCTTTGCTTCCAGAGTTCAAAGTGATATAGTTCTCGTGTGTGCTGTATGAATTATGAATAACTTTAGATACAATAATATCCGAAGGTTTTACACCTTTAATACTGTCAGGAGTAGGCGGTTTTGTAGTGTCTTCTTTGTTGAATAAAAGACTTTTTAATCTTGCGTTCTCAAGTACAAGTTCGTCGTTTTCTGCTCTTAAATTCAAGTATTCGTTAACACGATTGATTCTTTCGTAAACACCTCCGCTTAAAAAATTTGCCGAACTGATTACTCTGCTTCTGTGAAAGGAATGTGATTGAATTGTGAGTCCTAACGATATACCTAAAAGCAGCAAAAACAGCAATCGATTACTGTTTCTTATAATGAAATTAAATATTTGCTGCATTTCTTGTCTGGTTATTTTGTTTCAGGATATGCTTAAAGGTTTCAGTTTTTACAAGGGTCAAATATTGAAAATTTGACCCTTATAAAAGTAAATTGATTGTTATTTTTAAATCTTATTTGATTAAGATGCTCTTAAATTTTGCAATGTTTTTAAGGGCCATTCCTGTTCCTCTAACAACTGCTCTTAACGGATCTTCAGCAATATAAACTGGTAAATCTGTTTTTTGAGAAATACGTTTGTCAAGACCTCTTAACATTGATCCACCACCAGCTAAATAAATACCAGTGTTGTAGATATCTGCTGCTAACTCTGGAGGAGTCTGAGATAATGTTTCCATTACCGCATCTTCAATACGCTGAATTGATTTATCTAAAGCTTTTGCGATTTCACGGTAAGAAACATCTACTTGTTTTGGTTTCCCTGTAAGCAAGTCTCTACCTTGAACTGACATATCTTCTGGCGGACCATCTAAATCTTCGATAGCCGCTCCAATTTGAATTTTAATTTTCTCAGCAGTACTTTCTCCAACAAAAAGGTTGTGCTGTGTACGCATGTAGTAAACGATATCATTTGTGAAAACGTCACCTGCAATTTTTACAGATTTGTCACATACAATTCCGCCCAAAGCGATAACCGCGATTTCTGTTGTACCACCTCCGATATCTACAATCATGTTACCTTTTGGCTGCATAATGTCAATACCAATACCAATTGCCGCTGCCATTGGCTCATGAATCAAGTAAACTTCTTTTCCGTTTACTCTCTCACAAGATTCCTTCACCGCTCTCATCTCCACTTCAGTAATACCAGAAGGAATACAAACAACCATACGTAAAGCTGGAGTAAACATTCTTTTTTTCAATGCAGGAATACTTTTAATGAACATATTGATCATTTTTTCCGAAGCATCAAAATCAGCGATTACACCATCTTTCAAAGGCCTTATAGTTTTGATGTTTTCATGTGTTTTACCTTGCATCATGTTGGCTTCTTTACCAACAGCAATGATTTTGCCTGATACTCTATCACGTGCAACGATAGATGGACTATCAATGACAACTTTATCATTATGAATGATTAAAGTGTTTGCGGTTCCAAGGTCTATCGCAATATCCTCGGTCATGAAATCAAAAAATCCCATAAGTTTTTTAGGGGTTTAAAATGTTATAAATTATTTATCGAACAAAGTTAAACAAATTAATGTTTAAAATGACGAGTTCCTGTAAATACCATTGCAAGATTATTTTCATTGCAATAATTTATACTTAATTCGTCTTTAATCGAACCTCCAGGCTGAATTACAGCAGTTATTCCTGCTTTTTTAGCCAATTCTACACAATCCGGAAATGGGAAAAATGCATCACTTGCCATCGAAGCTCCATTTAAATCAAATCCAAAAGCTTTTGCTTTGTCAACAGCTTGAATTAAAGCGTCAACTCTTGAAGTCTGACCTGTACCTGATGAAATCAATGTTCCGTTTTTAGCAAATACAATAGTGTTTGATTTTGTATTCTTGCAGATTTTAGAAGCAAAGATCAAATCTTCGATCTCTTGAGCAGTAGGTTCTGTAATTGTAACGGTTTTTAAATGCTCTTTATTATCCGTAATATTATTTCTGTCCTGAATTAACAAACCATTAAGACAAGTTCTTACTTGGCGAGCAGGTAATTCTACTTCATTCTGAACTAGAATAATACGATTTTTCTTCTCTTGTAAAACTGTAACTGCTTCATCATCATAAGCTGGAGCGATTACAACCTCGCAGAATAATTTGTTGATTTCTTGCGCTGTCTCTAAATCAATTTTAACATTTGAAATTAAAACACCTCCAAAAGCAGAAGTAGGATCGCAAGCTAAAGCTGCTAAATAAGCTTCGCTGATCGTTTTTCTAGAAGCCAATCCGCAAGCATTGTTGTGTTTCAAAATGGCGAACGTTGGTCCGTCAGTTTTAAATTCAGCAATTAAATTAACTGCAGCGTCAACATCTAGTAAATTGTTGTATGATAATTCTTTTCCGTGAAGTTTTTGGAACATAGCATCAAAATCTCCAAAGAAGAATCCTTTTTGGTGAGGGTTTTCACCATATCTTAAAACTTGACCGTTTGCAATACTTTCTTTGTAAATAGTCTCATCTGTATTGAAGTAATTAAAAATAGCTCCATCATAGTGAGATGAAACGTGGAAAGCTTTAGTAGCAAACAATCTTCTGTTTTCTAAAGTTGTTGCTCCGTCTTGCTCTGTAATCAAATCTAAAAGTAAGCTGTACTCGTTAACAGAAGCTACAATTACAGTGTCTTTGAAATTTTTTGCACCAGCACGAATTAATGAAATACCACCGATATCAATTTTTTCAATAATATCTTGTTCGCTTGCTCCAGAAGCAACTGTTTTTTCAAAAGGATATAAATCAACAATTACTAAATCGATTTGAGGAATATCAAATTCCTTCATTTGCTGAACATCACTTTCATTATCTTGACGATTTAAAATACCACCAAAGATTTTTGGATGTAAAGTTTTTACTCTTCCGCCTAAAATTTCAGGAAAAGAAGTGATATCTTCAACAGGAACTACCGGAATACCAAGGTTTTTGATGAAATCTTCAGTTCCTCCAGTTGAATAAAGTGTTACATTTTGTTCGTGTAATTTTCTAACAATTGGTTCTAATCCATCTTTAGAAAAAACAGAAATTAATGCCGATTGTATTTTTTTAGTTGTGCTCATTGTGTAGTTATGATTTTCAGACTGCAAAAGTAGTTTTTTTATATATTATTTTAAAGTAATTAGTGTAACAATATGCTAAAAAAATCTACTGATGAGTAAGTTAACTTTTATTAGGTTTTTGAATTTAAATTATTGAATTTTACTTTATTGAAAAATACAAAAATATGATCGTTTATCTAAGATTATTAAAAGAAAGCCTGAGCTTCGCCATCAATGCTTTACGGAATAATAAATTGCGCACCTTATTGTCGCTTTTAGGCGTAACTATCGGTATTTTTTCAATTATCGCTGTTTTGGCTGCGGTTGACTCTTTAGATAAAAAAATTACTAAAGATTTGAGCAGTTTAGATAAAAATACAATTTATTTAATGAAATTCAGCTTTGGGCCGTCTGAAATTCCACAATGGAAGCGAGAGCAGTTTCCAAACGTGAAATATGATGAATATGTCGGGCTTAAAAATTCGATGAACGACACCGATCAAGTGGGGTATCAGCTTTTTGTAAATAGAGAAAGTTTAAAGTATGATTCTAAAACAGTCAGCGATGTCAATATTATTCCTGCGTCAAGCGAAATGGTCGATATTGACGGTGTGAGTTTTGATAAAGGCAGATTTTACAACGAATCAGAATCGAACTCTGGAACAGCTGTTATTGTTCTGGGTTACGATATTGCCGATGGACTTTTCGGAACAAGTGACCCGATTGGTAAGAACATCCGTCTCTACGGACAGCGATTTACAGTTATTGGTGTAATGGCAAAACAAGGAGCAGGATTTTTTGGAGACAGTAACGATACTTCGGTTTATATTCCAGCTAATTTTTTAAGAAGAATGTACGGAGACAGCGATGCAATGACGCCTGTAATTGTTTTGAAACCCGAAAAAGGAGTTGATATGGATGCGTACAAAGCGCAAATTGCCCAGAAACTTCGAGCAATCCGCGGAATGAAAGCAGGAGAAATGGATAATTTCTTTATAAATGTACTTTCTGGATTTACCGATTTTATCGATGGAATTTTAGGACAGATGAATTTTGTAGGTTGGGTAATCAGTGGATTTTCTCTTTTGGTTGGCGGTTTCGGAATTGCCAATATTATGTTTGTTTCGGTGAAAGAAAGAACCAATCTTATCGGAATTCAAAAATCATTGGGAGCAAAAAATAAATTTATCTTATTCCAATTTTTGTTTGAAGCTGTAATTCTTTCTGTAATTGGAGGAATAATAGGTCTTTTAATGGTTTGGGGAATTGCTTTTGCCTTAACTAAATTGCTTGACTTCGAATTTGTTCTTAGTTTAGGGAATATCATTTTAGGAACTGGCTTAGCAGCGCTTATCGGTTTAATTTCGGGAATTCTACCGGCAATTTCTGCCGCAAATTTAGATCCGGTAGAAGCAATTCGAACAGGAATGTAATATTGCTTTTGTGTTATTTTACTGTAAATTTTGTTGGGTCGGAATAATTAGATAATTTTGATAGGTTAAGAATTTAAACCATTAAACAAATGAGCTTTAACCTTAGATCTGTCGATACTGTTGAGTCTATTTCTAGAGAAGATTTCAAAAGAAATTATTTAGACAAAAAGAAGCCCTTAATTATAAAAGGACTTACCAATGACTGGCCTGCAAGGGAGAAATGGTCGACAGAATATTTTAAGGAAATTGCTGGAGAAATTGAGGTGAAATTGGTTGATAATTCTAAAGCTGATCCCTCAAAAGTAATTAATGCTTCAATTGCCAGTATGAAATTTGGCGAATACTTAGATCTTATAAAAAGAGAGCCAACACAACTGCGTATTTTTTTCTTCAATCTTTTTAAACACAGGCCAGAACTTATTAATGATGTAAAAGTTCCAAAAGAATTAATGGGAGGTTTTATAGAAAGCATGCCTGCAATGTTTTTTGGAGGTTCTAAGGCTATTACGTTTCTGCATTACGATATTGATCTGCCGCATTTGTTTCATACCCATTTTGGAGGAAGAAAGCATATTATCTTATTTGATAATAAATGGAAAAAAAGATTGTATTGTCTTCCAAATACAACCTACGCTTTAGAAGATTACGATGTAGCTAATCCTGATTTTGAAAAATTTCCTGCTTTAAAAGGAGTAGAAGGGTACGAAGTTTTCTTAGAACACGGAGACACATTATTTATGCCAACAGGAATGTGGCATTGGATGCGTTATATTGACGGCTCTTTTTCATTGACACTACGCGCGTGGGATCAGTCGGTATCTCGAAAAATAGCGAGTGTCTGGAGCTTATTTATGCATGGCGCAGTAGATAGCGGTATAAAAGTGGTTTTTAGAAAACGTTATGCTGTTTGGCGCGAAAAATTAGCTTATAAAATTGCTGAAAAAGAATTGAAAAGAGATTTGAAGAAAGCGGGGTGATAAAGAATGGACTTTTATTTCCTGCAAGGTTTTAAAAACCTTGTAGGTATTTATGAATTCATCTCAAAAATATTCATTCATATTTACTCTATACTATTCCTAAAAGGTTTTCAAAATATTCAACGGAAACTTAAATAACCTTACATTACTTATATGGTTAAAAACAAAAAAATCCCAAGAAACAATTTTTCTTGGGATTTTCTATTTTGAATAGTTTTTAAAACTATCGAATATCATTATTTTGAATCAAATCGATATATAAGTTGATCTTATCTTTCAATTCTTTTCTAGGCGTGATAAAGTCTAAGAAACCGTGCTCTAAAAGAAACTCAGCAGTTTGGAAACCTTCTGGTAAATCTTTTCCTGTAGTGTCACGTACAACACGAGGACCAGCAAAGCCAATCAATGCGCCTGGCTCAGATATGTTGATGTCTCCTAACATAGCGTAAGATGCAGTTGTTCCTCCAGTTGTTGGATCTGTACAAAGAGAGATGTAAGGCAATTTAGCTTCAGCTAATTGAGCTAGTTTTACAGAGGTTTTTGCCAATTGCATTAAAGAATAAGCAGCTTCCATCATACGAGCTCCGCCAGATTTAGAAATCATTACAAAAGGCAATTTGTTTTTGATCGCGTGATCAATACCTCTTGCGATTTTTTCTCCTACTACTGCTCCCATAGATCCACCGATAAAAGCAAAATCCATACAGCAGATTACAAGTTCTCTTCCTTTAGATTTTCCTACTCCCGTACGTACAGCGTCTTTAAGATGAGTTTTTTCCATTACGTCTTTCAAACGATCTGCATATTTTTTTGTGTCCACAAAATGCAGAGGGTCTTTAGAAGTCATGTTTTTGTCTAACTCAACAAATTCGTTGTTGTCGAATAAAATTTCAAAATAGGTTGCGCTTCCAATTCGAACGTGAAAATCATCTTCAGGGCTTACGAATAAATTTCTTGCTAATTCGTCAGCATCAATAATTTTTCCAGTAGGAGATTTGTACCACAATCCTTTCGGAACGTCCATCTTATCTTCTGTAGCGGTCGTAATCCCTTTTTCTTGTCTTTTAAACCAAGCCATTTCTTTTAGTATTCAGTGTTCAGTAATAAAAATTTCAGTGTTCAGTGGTATTCAGTTTTAAGCATTCAAAACAGAACGCTTAAAACTGTAAACTGAATACTTTTATTATAACGTGTTAACGTTATTTAAGTCAGCAAAAGCTTGCTCCAATCTTGCGTTGAAAGTTACTTCGCTTTCACGTACCCATCTTCTTGGGTCGTAGTATTTTTTGTTAGGAACATCAGCACCTTCTGGGTTACCGATTTGTGATTTTAAATAGTCAAGATTTTTAACCATATAATCACGAATTCCTTCAGTGTATGCAAATTGTAAATCTGTATCAATGTTCATTTTGATAACTCCGTAGCTAATTCCTTCTCTGATTTCTTCAAGAGTAGAACCTGAACCTCCGTGGAAAACGAAATCAACTGGATTGTGTCCTGTGTTGAATTTGTTTTGTACGAAATCTTGAGAGTTCTTTAAGATTTTTGGAGTTAATTTTACGTTTCCTGGTTTGTAAACACCGTGAACGTTTCCGAAAGCAGCAGCAATTGTAAATTTAGGGCTTACTTTAGATAATTCTTCGTAAGCGTAAGCTACTTCTTCTGGCTGAGTATATAATTTTGAGCTGTCAACATCAGAGTTGTCAACACCATCTTCCTCACCACCTGTAATACCAAGTTCGATTTCCAATGTCATGCCCATTTTGCTCATTCTAGCTAAATATTCTTTACAGATCTCGATGTTTTCTTCGATTGGCTCCTCAGACAAATCGATCATGTGAGAACTGAATAATGGTTTTCCTGTTTCTGCGAAGTGTTTTTCAGAAGCATCTAATAAACCATCAATCCAAGGTAAAAGTTTTTTTGCACAGTGGTCAGTATGTAAGATTACAGTTGCACCGTAAGCTTCTGCCAAAGTATGAATATGTTTTGCTCCCGCGATTCCTCCTGCGATAGCTGCTTTTTCACCTGCATTTGATAACCCTTTTCCAGCGTTGAATTGTGCTCCACCGTTAGAAAATTGAATGATAACTGGCGCGTTTAGTTTTGCTGCAGTTTCAAGAACTCCGTTAATTGTGCTAGATCCAGTAACGTTTACTGCTGGAAGAGCAAAACCCTTCTCTTTCGCATAATTAAAGATCTCTTGTACTTGATCTCCTGTAGCTACTCCTGGTTTAATGTTGTGTGCCATTGTACTTTTTTTTATAGTTGTTTTTAGTTTTTAGGTTGCAAAAATAAGAATTAATTAGCATTAGAACGGATAATTTATACCAAAATTTAAAACCGAGTGCCCAAAATTGTATTCTTTAAACCATCGGTCTCCCTTCTCATGCGCCGGATTATAAGTCTTAAAGCCTAAATCTAAACGAATCACAAAAAAGCTCAAATCGTATCTTAAACCGAATCCGGTACCTACAGCAATTTCTTCTAAATCGTTTAAGTTGTCAAATCTTGCCTTCGGATCTATGACATTATCGAGCACATTCCAGATATTTCCGGCATCTGCAAAGAGCGCACCTTTAACATCGCCAAAAATTTTAAATCGATATTCGATACTAGCGGCAATTTTCATATTGGCCTCATTAAAGTCATTTACGGCATTCGTACTTCCCGGTCCCAAAGCATAAGGTTGCCAAGCACGGTTGTCATTGGAACCCCCGCCATAATAACTTCGTGAAAACGGAATGTAGTTTGAATTTCCAAACGGAATCGCAATTCCGAAGAAGCTTCTTACGGCTAATACTTTTTCTTTTCCAAAATCCCAGTGTTTGATGTAATCAAATTCAGTTTTAATATATTCTGAATATTCTAAATTGAAGATCTCATAGTTTCCTCTTGCATTCTTTGGAAGATTTCCAATCTCAGAAACTGCAGAAAGCAAGGTTCCTGCCGACTCAATTTTTGTTCTAAATTGATAGAAATTATTATCAGCCAAATCCTTTTTTGTTGTTTTCGTAAAAGAATAGCTTGTCGCTAGAATGAAATCATTTTCAGTCAGACGAACTCTTCTTTCTTCGATACTTTCAACCTCTTGGTACTGAGAGTCTGCAGGAGTTAAGGCTGTTTGTCCAGTCAATACGTCTCTCGTAAATCCCGTTGTTCCTGTAGGTATAGTTAAATCTTTTCTCTCTTGTTCTTCTGGGGTAGTTCCCCAGTTAGAAAGGTTAGTATTGTAATCTTTTCCAATACCATTCAAATCATCATAAGAAGAAGTATAAACTCTAAAATAATTATCTGGATTTAAGTTGCGAACAAATTGCGCATTTAACAATTCCAGTTTTGCCGTGTTATGACGTTTTGGAGTCCAGTTGTATGAAATACCTCCTGTAAAGTTTTCTTTGTCTAGACCAATATTTCGCTGTTTGGAAAAACCAGACGACACAGAAGTGTACGGAATCATACTCTTGGGAATGATTTTTTCTGTTCCAAACGGCAGTAAAATTCTCGGGAAATTCAGTTTTAAATCTAAACCATATTCAGAAACGTTAAAGAAATTATCGTTCGGATTGGCCATATCTCTGGATGAACCCACGTTTAAACGAGCCGAAATTTCTAAAGTTTCTGCACGGTTAAACACATTTCGAATAGTCTCAGAAACACTGGCTCCAATTCCGAAATCTTGAATGTTAGAATGCGTTACGTCAAGAGTGGCCCCAAAGCTGTATTTTTTTCTTGGCGTTAGATAAACATTCGCAATAAGAGATTGGGCTGTAGAATCTCTTTTGTCAACTTCATATTGAATAGAAGGATAATTGAAAATTCTTAAATTATTTAAATATCGAGAAGATAGAGTAGTTCTAAAGTCCGCAAAAGTGCTTCCTTTTGTAATGAAAATAGCATCTGTAATAGCGCGTGGTCTATATTTTAAGGTCTTGTAGCTATATAAATTAAAGTTGTTGTACGTTACACTGTCTGTTGGTTTTTTCTTAGCATTCGCAGCAGAATAATCAGTGTAGATATTTACATCGCTAATCTTATACAATTTAAAAGGTTCTGTACGGCTAGAATCTCTTTCTTGAATACTATTATTATTAATAATTAAAGTAACATCTGCTTTGGCTTTTTTACCGATAGTGTCAATGTCAAAAGTTACATACGTAGGCTGAAAATAGTAAGCCCCATGATTTCTGAAATAGGTTGTAATACGGTTTTTTTCTTCTTCAAAATCTGAAGTTTTATATTGATTTCCAGACTTTAATAAAGAAGGATCATTATTAGTTTGATATAATGAGTCTAATGCCGGAGTCATTATTTTGGTTCTGATGGTATCCAGTTTATAAGCCGGTCCAGTAGTAATATTATAATTAATTGCGGCTCTCTTTTTTCCCACCGTATCAATAGTATAATCGGTTTGAACATTAAAAAAGCCATTATTGAAATAATAGTATTTTAAGCGTAATAATGATTTTTTAGTTTTTGAAGTGTCAATTATTACAGGCGGTTCACCAGTATTTTTTAGAAACTCATGAATCCCTTTATAATAAAAAGATTGTCCCAAACGATCTACTTGCTTTGCTGAGAATATTTTAGACATACGCTCATACTTTTCAGGATTGTTTTTAAATTTTGCCTGATAAGTAGAATCTGGATTTAAATTGGCTAAATTGTATAAATTTAATCGAAGTTTGTAACCCAATAATTTACCATTTGGTTTTTGGTACATTTGGTTAGAAGCCGTTTCATCGTTTGTTGATTTTCCGTTAACCAAAATATTATTTTTTACAAGAAGGTTTTTTCCATCGGGAACTCTTTTTACGGCATTACAAGCGCAAATTAATATTGCAATTAGAAGAAATGCTATTATTTTTGTGGAATTATTTTTCAAGTGTTTTTTAATATTTAATTCAAAAGTACATTATTTTATGGTTAGTAAAAACCAAATAAAGCTTATCTCAGGTTTACATCAAAAAAAGCAGCGTTTTGCTAATCAATTATTTTTTGCTGAAGGAGTAAAAGTAATTCAAGAATTGCTGCAATCCAATTTTGAATTAGAACATTTATACACAACATTAAATGATTTTGAAGCAGTTGATGCTTCAAAACGAACGCTTATTAATGATCAAGAACTGAAAAAAATAAGTGCTTTGTCTACTCCAAATTCTTGTCTGGCGGTTTTTAAAATTCCAGCCGAAAAGAAAATAATCGATTCGGGTTTAATTTTAGCTTTAGACGACATTAGAGATCCTGGAAATTTAGGAACCATTTTGCGTCTTTGCGATTGGTTTGGTATTAAGCAGATTGTCTGTTCTAAAGAAACAGTAGATATTTATAATCCGAAAGTGGTACAAGCTACAATGGGTTCTATCACCAGAGTAAATGTAAGTTATGTTGATTTAAAAATCTATCTTGCTCAAACTAAACTGCCTGTTTTTGGAACTTTTATGGATGGAAAAAATATTTATCAATCTCAATTACCGCAGGAAGGAATCATTATTATGGGTAATGAAGCCAACGGTATTTCAGAAGAAATTGAAAAAATAGTAACCGATCGTCTAACAATTCCTAGATTTGGTGAGCTGCAAAAAACCGAAAGTTTAAATGTAGCTACTGCAACAGCAATTATTCTTAGTGAATTTAAACGAAATAGTTGATATTTTGTTTTAGTGGAAAGTGAAATTTATTAAAATCGCTCTAGATTTCATCGAATCGATATTATCTGTCCACGGACTTGGCCCGTTTATTGGCTTATCGCGAATTAATTCATCTGTAATTCCAAACATTCCTCTTACAGAAGGAGAGAAGATGAAATATTCTGTAAAGAAGTCAATTCCAAAACCTACTTCATAGGCAGCTGTCCATTGTTTTACTCTAAATTTTCCTTCAAAGTTGTCATCTGAAGATTTAGAATTACTAGACAAGTTTAAAGTGGTAGACATTCCTCCAACTAAATAAGGACGAACGTTTCCGGTTCTTAAAGCTGAAAATTTTACCAATAAAGGGAAATGAATATAAGTACTGTTTACTTCTCTTAAATAGTCGCTTTCTGAAGTTCCAACGCCCGGAAAATACAAATCTCGTTTAGTATAATACAAACCTGGCTCAAAACGAAGGTTAATATATTCCTGAAGTCTTAAGTCGGCTACGACACCCACATTAAAACCAGTAGTTTTTTTAACCTGAATATCTTCCTGTACAGGATTTTTGTAATCAAATTTAAAGTCAAAACTATTAAATCCTAAATAATAACCAAAGTAAACGCGCTGTTTCTGCCAGTTTTCTAGGTTAATAATTGGGTCTTTGCTAAACATGTTTTTAGCAAATTGAGAATGTCCTTTTGTCGTTAAGACCAGTAAAAATAAGATTACAACTTTTTTCATACTATTTTTTAGATGCAGAATAAATTGTTGCGACACCAAAAGTTTGGGGCATTGCCACAACATCTATAAACCCAGTTTTTCGCAAAATATTGTTTAAGGCTTCACCATAAGGAAAAGCAGCAGCCGATTCAGATAAATAACCATAGGCATCATTATCTTTAGAAAATAATTTTCCGATTAACGGAAGAATGTTTTTGCTGTAAAAATTGTAACCTTGTTTATAAGGAAATTTATCAGGAACAGAAGTTTCTAGTATAACAAACACTCCATTTGGTTTTAGAACTCTTAAGATTTCTGCAAAACCTTTTTCTAGGTTTTCAAAATTTCTTACCCCAAAACCTACTGTAATCGCATCAAAATGATTGTCTTCAAATGGCATGTTTTCAGAATCGCCTAAAACAAGCTCGATAACATTAGAAAGTTTTTTTTCTTCTACTTTCTTTTTTCCCACTTCTAGCATTCCAGCAGAAATATCCAAACCAATAATTTTTTCAGCATTAGTTTGTGCCATCAAAATTGCTAAGTCGCCAGTTCCTGTTGCAATATCCAAAATAACTTTTGGTTTTTTGTCTGATACTATCTTTAATACTTTTTTACGCCATTTAACGTCAATACCAAAAGAAATTACGCGATTCAAATTATCGTAATTCCCAGAAATGGTGTCAAACATTTGGGTTACTTGCTCTTTTTTACCTAGTGAAGAGTCTTTATACGGAGTTACTTTTTTAGACATTTTTTTTATTTAGGCAAATATAAACAATCTAGATTAACTGTAATTGAGTTTTTTAATTTGTCAAATAAATGTTTTGCAGTGTTTGTTTTAAAACACAATATAAAGGTATTTCGGCCATCCCTAAATCTAGGTATTTTGCCAAAATCCCTAAATCTTGGTATTGTCTAATGATTGTATTATGAGCAACTTTGCTAAAGTAAAAATGATTAAAGTTTTAATAATTGATGTCGCTGTGACTTAAACAAATGATTACTTTTTTTGCGCTGGTAAATCATTTGTTCTTGAAGAAATTTTGTAAAGTATTGTTCTTGGGGGGAAATACTATATTTAAGTGCAAAGTACGTTCTTAGGATTAAATTTGTTTTTGGAAATTTTAATTTTCTGCCTTTAATATCTTAGTGGTATTTGTTATTAAAGGCGTTTTTGAGATTTAGGTCTCAAATAACATTAAATGTTATTCAGTTTTTACAGATGTTCTTAACATTTGTGATTTTTAACAAAAATTTTTTCTTGAGCGAGTTAGGCTTCAGTTCAGTTGTTTTAAAAACATCCTCCCTAAAAAGAGGATGTTTTTTATTTATTTTCTAATGTAAGTTTCATAAGTGTAATCGTAAAGATGCTTTTCGTCTTTAAAATTTTCTTCAGATTCCACTAAAACCCATTCGCTTTTATTGATTTTAGGAAAAAAAGCATCAGCATCAAAAGAATGATGCACTTTTGTCAATTCGATAATATCGGTAAATGGAAGGCCAAGATTGTAAATTTCTCCGCCGCCTATAATGTAGCTGTCATCGTTTTCAGGACAAATTGCAATTGCTTTTTCAATACTGTCTACTACAATGCACCCTTCTGGTTTGTAATTTTCTTGTCGCGAAATAACAACGTGAACACGATCTGGTAATGGTTTAGGGAAACTTTCAAAAGTTTTTCTTCCCATAATAATATGATGGCCAGTAGTAAGCGATTTAAATCTTTTAAAATCATTTGGCAAATGCCATACTAATTCGTTGTTTTTTCCAAGCGCATTATTTTCGGCTGCAGCCGCTATCATTATAATCATGGTATGCTAACTAAATTTTATTTTCATTCTCTTCGTTAATAGAAGATTCAAGCTGACTAATTCTTTTTTGCTGTAAAGCAACAAGTCTGTCAATTTGTTCTCTTTCCCATTTTTTATTCATAAAACGGTCGGTTATGTACACTTTTATAAAGTGCAGAATAAAAAGGAAAAGCCAGATTGTAATACCCCAGATGCACCAATTTTGAGTTGTGCCTTCTCCGAAACCAAAAAATCTATTGGCAACAAATAAAAATAAACTTCCTAACAGGAAAAGAACAAAGTGAAAATATAAGACCTTTTTTTGTCTTAAGCGGCGTCTAGCGTATTCGTACTGTTCGTGTGCTTCTTTTTCCATAAGATAAAAATCAGATCATAAAGTTAAAATTTATTTTCGAAAGTCACTATTTTGGATGTGGAATATTTCCTTTTAAATGTTATAAGAATTTGAAAAACAAAATTTTAACAGCTTTAAATTATAGATAAAGCGAAAATGATATGCTGTTTTTGGAATTATCATAAATCGGTTCAGGTAGTAACTGGTGTTTCGCTGAATTTAATTAATTTTAGATGTATAAATCTAAAAACGAAATAGTTATGTCTTTAAAGAAACAATTTGTGAAAACGAAGCCAGTATGTAAAGTTACGTTTTCAATAGATGTTAAAGATGCAGATTCGGCTGCTGTTGTTGGAGATTTCAATAATTGGAATGCCGAAGAAGGCGCTTTGAGTAAATTGAAAAATGGAACGTTTAAAGCAACTTATGACTTGGTTAAAGATGCTATATACGAATTTAAGTATCTGGTTGACGGGAATTATGTAAATGACCCAGAAGCCGATTCTTATAAATGGAATGATTTTGCTGGAAGTGAAAACAGTGTTTTAATTGTATAAAAAAATCCGCTTTAATTTAAAGCGGATTTTTTGTTTTTATACAGCGACACTTCCTTTTATAGCAGGATGCGGATCGTAGTCAACAAGTGTGAAATCACCATAATCAAAATCAAAAATGTTTTTAATCTCTGGATTCAAAATCATTTTTGGTAATGGTTTTGGTTCTCTCGTAAGTTGCAGCTCTAATTGCTCAAAATGATTGTTGTAGATATGTGCGTCGCCAAAAGTGTGAATAAATTCGCCTGGCTCTAAATCGCATACTTGTGCAATCATCATCGTTAGCAATGCATAAGAAGCAATGTTAAAAGGAACTCCCAAAAAGATATCGGCACTTCGCTGATACAATTGGCAAGAAAGTTTTCCTTTTGTTTCTCCTTTTTCAGGATCTGGACTTGCTACATAAAACTGAAAAAAGGCATGGCAAGGAGGCAATGCGGCTTTGTTATTGGCAACATTTTCCTCAAAAGACTTTTTGGTATCTGGCAGAACGGAAGGATTCCAAGCCGAAACCAGCATTCTTCTGCTATTCGGATTCGTTTTCAATTCTGTAATTAATTCAGAAATCTGATCGATTTCTTCGCTGTTCCAGTTACGCCATTGATGTCCGTAAACGGGGCCTAAATCTCCATTAGAATCTGCCCATTCATCCCATATTTTTACTCCGTTTTCTTGAAGATATTTAATATTGGTATCTCCTTTTAAAAACCAAAGCAATTCGTAAATGATGGATTTTAAATGAAGTTTTTTAGTTGTAACCATTGGGAAACCTTCACTTAAATCAAAACGCATTTGGTAGCCAAAAACACTTTTTGTTCCAGTTCCTGTTCGGTCTCCTTTTTGATTGCCGTTTTCTAAAACGTGTTTTACTAAATCTAAGTATTGTTTCATTTGTTTGTTTATTCGGTTATTCGTTTAATTGTTTAATCGATTTAACGAATAAACGGTCAACGATTAAACATTTGAATTTATCTTCTAGAGATTTCGTCTCTAATTTTGGCTGCTTTTTCGTAGTCTTCCTGAGAAACAGCTTGATCCAAAAGTTCGTTTAATTCTTGCAAAGAATGTTTTGCGTATACATCTCCAGACTGATTGCTTTCTTCTTCGTGTCCGAAAGTTTCAGGATTCGAAAGAACATCATCAATTTCCTGAGCTCCAGAATCTGTTTCGGCAGTATTTGATTTTAGATAAATACCTGCTTTATCTAAGATGTTTTTATAAGTGAAAATAGGAGCGTTAAAACGTAATGCCAAAGCAATAGCATCTGAAGTTCTTGCATCGATAATTTCTTCGATTTTATCTCTTTCGCAGATTAAGCTTGAATAAAAAACGCCGTCGACTAATTTGTGAATGATAACTTGTTTCACCACGATATCAAATCTTTCAGCAAAATTTTTGAATAAATCGTGAGTTAAAGGACGTGGCGGTTTTATTTCTTTTTCTAAAGCAATAGCGATTGACTGGGCTTCAAAAGCGCCAATAACTATAGGTAGTTTTCTTTCGCCATCCACTTCATTCAAAATTAAGGCATAAGCGCCATTTTGAGTTTGACTGTATGAAATTCCTTTTATGGATAATTTTACTAGACTCATATATGTTTGTAAAAAAGGCACTTAGCGCCTTATTTTAATACTGTTTTTGATTAGAAAATAAAGCTGCAATTTTAATCAAAAAATATGGAACAAAAAAGCTGCCTATAAACAAAGATACAACATCTTGTTTTTAGGCAGCAATATTTTTAATGAGAATTCTTTGAATTAAGAATGCTGAGCTTTGAAAGCTTTTAATTTCTCTGTTAATTGAGGTACAATTTCGAAAGCATCTCCGACAACACCATAATCAGCAACTTTAAAGAAAGGAGCTTCTGGGTCGTTATTGATTACTACTTTCACTTTAGAAGAGTTAATACCTGCAATATGCTGGATTGCTCCAGAAATACCTACAGCAATGTATAAGTTAGTTGCAACCGGTTTTCCAGTTTGTCCAACGTGTTCGCTGTGAGGTCTCCATCCTAAATCTGAAACTGGTTTAGAACAAGCAGTCGCAGCACCAAGAACTGCAGCTAAATCTTCAATTAATCCCCAGTTTTCAGGTCCTTTTAATCCGCGTCCGCCAGAAACTACGATATCAGCATCAGCGATAGAAACTTTTCCAGAAACTTTTTCTACAGATTCTACTTTTACTCCAAAATCGTTGTCGCCAATTGTTGGGTTAAAGTCTTCTGCAGCAGCAGCTCCAGCGCTTTCAAAAAGACCATAAGAGTTTTTAGCTAAACCAAGAACTTTTACATCTGTACTGATTTCTGTAATGTTGAAAGCTTTGTTTGAGAAAGCATTTCTTTTTACTTGAAATGGAGAAGTGCTAACTGGCAATCCAACCACGTTTGAAGCGAAACCAGCTTGTAAAGCTACCGCAACAAGTGGCGAAAGATAAATACTGTCTGTAGTAGAAGAAAGTAAAACTACTTTTGTTCCTTCTTTTTCAGCAGCTTGTTTAATAACATCAGCGTAAGCTTTTGCATTAAAACCAGCTAATTTGTCGTTGCTTACTTTTAAAACTTTATCAACTCCGTATTTGCCTAATTCGCTTACGTCGCTAATGTTTACAGTCAAAGCTGTAACAGTAGTTCCTAATGATTCTGCTACTTTTTTAGCATAAGAAGCTAATTCGAAAGCTACTTTTTTAAATTTTCCTTCTGCAGATTCTGCATATATTAATATTGACATAATAATTTTAGATTTTAGATTTTAGATTTCAGATTTTTTAAAATTGAAACCTAAAATGATTATTGATTTTAGATTTTGAAGTGAATCAAATGTGGATTTAGATTTAGCATTGCGATGAGCAATCTAAAATCTACAATCTTAAATCACTTTAGCCTCGTTGTGTAATAAATTGATTAACTCATCTAAATTATCTGCAGAAACTAATTTTACTGCCGATTTTGGAGCTGGTTTTTCAAATTTCACCGCTTTTGTATTTACAGCAGCATCAACTGGCTCAAGAATAGTAAGCGCTTTAGTTCTTGCTGTCATAATTCCTCTCATGTTCGGGATACGTAAGTCTTTTTCTTCAACAAGACCTTTTTGGCCTCCAATGATTAAAGGAAGGGTAGTGCTTACAGTTTCTTTTCCACCATCAATTTCACGAACTGCTTTTACATTGTTTCCGTCAATTGTTATAGCTGTACAAGAGTTTAAGAAGTTAGAACCTAAAATTCCAGCAATCATTCCAGGAACCATTCCTCCGTTATAATCTAAAGATTCTTTACCAGCAATTACTAAATCGTAACCGCCGTTTTTAATTACTTCTGCTAATTGTTTTGCAACAAAAAATCCGTCAGTAGGATTTGCATTAACACGAATTGCTTCGTTTGCACCAATTGCCAAAGCTTTACGCAATGTTGGTTCAGTATCAGGACCTCCAACGTTTACAACCGTTACATTTGCCCCTTGTTGTTCTTGGAACCAGATAGCACGTGTAAGACCAAATTCGTCGTTAGGATTAATTACATATTGTACGCCATTAGTGTCAAATTCTGAGTCACCATTGGTGAAGTTAATTTTTGAAGTAGTATCAGGCACATGGCTGATGCAAACTAGTATTTTCATAAGTATATATTTTGAATTTATAATATGCTTTTACAAATTTAGAATATTATTTGGAATAATTATACTATGCGTGCATAATATTTTTTAAAACTATTACGATTTCGCTGATTATGCAGTTTGAAATGAATTTCATTGGAATTTAAAAATGAAAAAACAGCTATTTTGTCTGATTGTTAGGAATTTTGCAATGATTGACGATTTAGCGGTAAATTAATTTTGTATGATAAATACTAATTTTCGAATTTTTCCGTTCTGATGAATGAATTCTGAGGAAACAAGAATTAAACAAATGAATACAAGTTTGTCTGAAAAATAGTTTTAAGAAAAGTTAAGTGTAAAACATACGTATTATATCGATTTCGTAAATATCACAATAAACTTTAAAAAGTTAAAACCAGAGAACAGATAGAAGTTCATGCGATTTTAAATTCAATTTATGCTTTTAAGTTATTTAAAATATTTATTTTTGCTCTTCAGAAAATTCAACATACAATATAAAATATGAGAACAATACAATTTAGAGAGGCCATTTGCGAAGCGATGAGCGAAGAAATGCGTCGCGATGAATCCATATATTTAATGGGCGAAGAGGTTGCAGAATACAATGGAGCTTACAAGGCTTCAAAAGGAATGCTTGCTGAGTTTGGTGAAAAAAGAGTAATTGATACTCCGATTGCTGAGCTTGGTTTTTCAGGAATTGCAGTAGGTTCTGCAATGAATGGAAACCGCCCGATTGTAGAATATATGACATTCAACTTCTGTTTAGTTGGTATTGATCAAATTATAAACAACGCTGCTAAAATGCGTCAGATGACAGGAGGACAGTTTAATGTGCCTATCGTTTTCCGCGGACCAACAGCTTCTGCTGGACAATTAGGAGCTACTCACTCACAAGCTTTAGAAAACTGGTTTGCTAATACTCCAGGTCTTAAAGTTGTTGTTCCTTCAACTCCTTACGATGCAAAAGGACTTTTGAAATCGGCTATTCGCGATAATGACCCAGTTATTTTCATGGAGTCTGAGCAAATGTATGGTGATAAAGGTGAAGTGCCAGACGGAGAATACACAATTCCTCTAGGTGTTGCTGATATTAAACGTGAAGGAACAGATGTAACTATCGTTTCTTTCGGAAAAATCATCAAAGAAGCTTTTATCGCTGCTGATGAATTAGCTAAAGAAGGAATTTCTTGTGAGATTATCGATTTAAGAACAGTTCGTCCAATGGATAAAGATGCGATTTTAACTTCTGTTAAGAAAACAAATCGTTTAGTAATTCTTGAAGAAGCTTGGCCAGTTGCCAGTCTTTCTTCTGAAATCACTTACCTTGTTCAAGAACAGGCTTTCGATTTCTTAGATGCGCCAATTCAACGTATTACAACTGCAGATACTCCTGCACCTTATTCGCCAGTTTTGCTTAAAGAATGGTTGCCAAATGCAGGTGATGTAGTAAAAGCAGTTAAAAAAGTATTATACAAATAATACAAATACATAATACTCATAAAACTTCATCAGACAAACATGGATTGGTGAAGTTTTTTTTTACTTTATAATGAACAAATTAACTCTACTTCTCTTATATATTGTATTTGCATTTGCGAATGTTGTTACTGCACAAACTAAAGTGAGTGGAGTTGTTTTGGACAAAACAAATCAGCCGATACCTTTTGCTAATGTGGTATTTAAAGGTACAAACATTGGAATTGTATCTAATGAAGATGGCCGTTTTTATCTAGAGTCTCCCAATACTTATAAAACTTTGATTGTAAGTTCTGCAGGATTTTCAGATAAAGAAGTCACTTTGGAAAAAGCAGTTAACTACGATTTTAAAATAGTTTTAGGCGAAGCCGAAGCTTTAAATGAAGTCGTAATTTATACAGGTAAAACTTCGAAGAAGAACAATCCCGCATTGGATATCTTGAGGAAAATCTGGGCAAGAAAACGTAAAAACGGACTGTACCAGTTCAATCAATATCAAATGCAGAAGTACGAAAAAGTCGAGTTTGATATGAACACGATTGATAGTGCTTTTATGAAAAACAAACTTTTTAAAGGAATGGAGTTTGTCTTTAATCATGTTGATACTTCTGATGTTACGGGAAAAACCTATCTTCCAATTTTCATTAACGAATCCGTTTATGATGTTTATGGAGACAATAGATTGAAGAAAGTAAAAGAAAATTTAACAGGGAATAAAATGTCTGGTTTTAACGGAAATCAGCAGATTTTATCTTTCGTTAAAGATCTTTATTCTGACTACAACATTTACGATAACCACCTTAAATTTTTTGATAAAAGTTTTACAAGTCCGCTGTCTAAAACGGGAATTGATGTCTACAATTATGTATTAAAAGACAGTGCTTTTATTGACAAAAAATGGTGTTATAATATTGTTTTCTATCCAAGACGTAAAAATGAATTAACTTTTAAAGGAGATTTTTGGGTTAATGATACCACTTTTGCGATCAAGAAAATTAATATGGGCGTTACCAAAAGTGCCAATATTAACTGGGTAAAAGATATTTATATCGAACAAGAATTTGAAGTTGAAAACGATTCTGTTTTCCTTTTGACACGTGATTACATGATGTCTGATTTTGCTTTAAATAAAAAAGAAAAATCAAAAGGAGTTTACGGAAAACGAACGACTTTGTATCGTGGACATAAATTCAATATTCAGAAACCAGAGAAGTTTTATAAGGAAGAAGTCAATTTTATTGATAACGCCGTTTATGAACGACCGCCGGAATTTTGGGAAGAAAATCGTTTTGAAAAATTAAATAAAGACGAAGCGGGTATTTATAAAATGCTCGATACTTTGCAGACTGTCAAGCGATTTAAGCAGCTGTACAATCTCGTCTCTATTTTGGGAAGCGGTTATATTGAGTTTAAAAATTTCGATTATGGCCCAATCTTCTCTACTTTTGGGTACAATGAAGTAGAAGGCTTGCGTTTAAGAGTTGGAGGAAGAACCTATTTTGGACCAAATGATCCGTGGCGTATTCAGGCTTATACGGCTTACGGTTTTGATGACAATAAGTTCAAATATGGAGTTTCTGGAAAATGGATGGTTGATAAGAAAAACCGACTTATTATTTCTGGAGGAAATAGGCGCGATATTGAGCAGATCGGTGCGAGTTTAACCACAACAAATGACGTTTTAGGACGAAGTTTTGCTTCATCAGCTTTATTTACCACAGGAAGTAACGGAAAGCTGACGAATATTAATTTGAGCAATGTTTCTATCGAAATGGAAGCAAAGAAGAATTTTATTGTTCAGGCAGGATTCTCCTATCGAACTTTAGAATCGGCATCAAAAACGTTTAGTTTAGATTATTATACTACTTTACCAACCGCTGCAAATCCTGCAGGAACGGTACAAAGTATGGTGAGACAGGCAGAAGCCAATATTCAGTTTGAGTTTATGCCAAACCGCAAAACAATTGGTTATGGTGTTGAGAGAGATTTAGTTGACAGCCCATTTAGTCATTTCTTTGTGAATTTTAGTTACGGATTAAAAGGAGTTTTTGACAGCGATTTTGCGTACGAAAAAATTCAGGTTTTCTACAGACAGCCAATTATCATTGGACCTTTAGGAAGAAGTAATATTACAGTTGAAACAGGAAAAACTTTTGGAACAATTCCGTTAGGTTTAATGAGTGTAATTCCGGGTAACCAGACTTATTTTACGATTGAGAATACATTCAGTAACTTGAATTTCTACGAATTCGTTACAGATCAATATACAACTCTACAATGGAATCATGATTTTGGAGGAAGGCTATTCGCGAGAATTCCATTTATGAGAAAACTAAACTGGAGAGAATTTATTGGGGTAAGAGCAGTACACGGAACTATTTCTGATGCTAATCGCGCTATCAATGCTTCTGGATTGCCATACAATGCGCCAGAAAAAGTATATTGGGAATACAATGCAGGAATTGGGAATATCTTCAAAGTATTCCGTCTAGATTTCTCATGGAGAGGAAATTATTTAGATATGCCAGACGCACATAAATTTGCAATAAAAGGATCTTTTGGGTTTTACTTTTAAGTTGCAAAGAGACAAAGTTACAAAGTCGCAAAGGTTTTTCTTTGCGACTTTTTTTGTGATTTGTTTCACGCAGATTTATAAGGATTTAAGCTGATTCGTGCAGATCTTATTTTTAGAATATAAAAAAATAAATCTGCTTCATCTGCTAGATCTGCGTGAAACAAAAAAACTTTGCGACTTAGCGTCTTTGCGAGATTCTTTTTTTATCTAATTTTGGAATAAACTTAAAACACAATCATGCAGGAAGCCATTGATTTTCTATCCTCTAAAAATCCAATATTTCTAGAAATCATAGAAAAATATGGATTGCCTCCAGTTCCAAGACGCCCGCCTGGTTTTGAAACTTTGGTTTTGCTGATACTAGAACAGCAAGTCTCTATAGATTCGGCGAAAGCCACATTTTTAAAAATTAAGGCTTATAAAGATTGTACGCAAGAAAACATGGCAGCTTTATCTGATGAAGAATTCAGAAGTTTAGGAGTAAGCCGTCAGAAAACGAAATATATTAAAATTTTAGCGGAAGCGGTTTTAAACAAAGAATTAGATATTGAAAGTTTAGCTTCAAAATCGGCAAAGCAAGTTCGCGAAGAACTAATTAAATTAAAAGGCATAGGAAACTGGACGATTGATATTTATTTGATGTTCTGTCTGGAAGAGCCCGATTTGATTCCGCTAGGAGACATTGCCGTAATCAATACCATCAAAGAATTATTGAATATTCACGACAAACAGGAAATGGAAATTCATGCTGAACAATGGAGTCCTTACCGTTCTTACGCAACCTATTTGCTGTGGCATTATTACTTAAAGAAAAGAAATAGAAAAATCACCTATTAAATGCTTGTTTTTTAAACGATAATGAAGATAATTTAACCTTGTTTTTTATTGTAAAACTAGATTCTTTAGTTATTTTTGCAACCGAAATTATAGAAACATTAAAAAACAAAAATGACCGCAGACAAATTAACGACTTTCGATGTATTGATCGAAATACCAAGAGGAAGCAGAAATAAATACGAGTACGATTTTGAAATTAAAAGAATGCGTTTCGACAGAATGTTATTCTCTTCAATGATGTACCCAGCAGATTACGGATTTATTCCAGAAACTTTAGCTTTAGACGGTGATCCTCTTGACGTATTAGTTTTAGTAAACGAGCCAACTTTCCCTGGATGTGTTATGGAAGTTAAGCCAATCGGTGTATTCCACATGGCAGATGATAAAGGGCCAGACGAAAAAATTATTTGTGTACCAGTTTCAGATCCAATCTGGAATTCATTAAACGATCTTTCTGACATGAACCCACACTTAGTAAAAGAAATCGAGCATTTCTTCCAAGTGTACAAAGATCTTGAAAACAAAAAAGTAGATGTTGAAGGATGGGGAGACGTAAAAGAAGCTTACGATATTATCGCTGAGTGTACAAAACGTTTTGATGACATTGAAAATAAACCGGAAGGATTATTTAGTATTAAATAATTTTAACCGCATTCTAATATAAAAAAAGCAATACTGCCGTCAGGAGTATTGCTTTTTTGTTTAAATTCGTTTTAGTTAGATTGTTGACTATTAACCAAAACCATTAATATATTATGAATGCATTTATGATTTACCTGCCAATTGTAATGGCAGTTTTGGGATTACTTTTCATGGGAATAAAAAGGAGTTGGGTTTTAAAACAAGATGCCGGAGACGGTAAGATGAAAGAGATTTCAGATTACATTTACGAAGGAGCCTTAGCCTTTCTAAAAGCCGAATATAAGTTATTAACCATCTTCGTAATTATAGCCAGTTTAGCTTTGGCAGGAATTACATTTATTCCAGGAGTAAAAACACATTTATTAATCGTAATTGCCTTTATTTTTGGGGCGTTATTTTCGGCCTATGCTGGAAATATCGGAATGAAAATAGCAACCAAAACAAACGTTAGAACTACTCAAGCCGCACGTACAAGCCTTCCTCAGGCATTAAAAGTTTCTTTTGGCGGTGGGACCGTAATGGGACTTGGAGTTGCAGGTTTAGCCGTTTTAGGATTAACTTCTTTCTTTATCATATTCTTTCATCTTTTTTCTGGCGGAGTTTGGAAAGATACCGATACAATGACGGTAGTTTTAGAAACTCTAGCCGGATTTTCTCTAGGAGCAGAATCTATTGCTTTGTTTGCACGTGTAGGAGGCGGAATTTACACCAAAGCTGCAGACGTTGGTGCCGATTTAGTAGGTAAAGTAGAAGCAGGAATTCCAGAAGATGATCCTCGTAATCCAGCAACTATTGCAGATAACGTAGGAGATAACGTGGGGGACGTGGCAGGTATGGGAGCCGATTTATTCGGGTCTTATGTGGCAACTGTTTTAGCCGCTATGGTTCTTGGAAACTATGTGATAAAAGATATGGGCGGAAGTATCAATGATGCTTTCGGCGGAATTGGGCCAATTTTACTTCCAATGGCAATTGCAGGTTTCGGAATTCTATTTTCAATTATCGGAACAACATTAGTAAAAATTACAGATGATAATGCAAAAGAAGCACAAGTACAAAAAGCATTAAATATAGGAAACTGGGTTTCTATTGTTTTAACAGCTGTGGCTTGTTTTTTCTTAGTTCAGTATATGCTGCCAGAAACCATGCAGATGACTTTCTTTGGAGAAGGATCTAAAGCCATTTCATCAATGCGTGTTTTCTATGCTACTTTAGTCGGATTAGTAGTGGGTGGAGCCATTTCATCAGTAACAGAATATTATACAGGATTGGGAACAAAACCAGTTTTGGCAATCGTTCAAAAATCATCTACAGGTGCGGGAACAAACGTAATTGCAGGTTTGGCGACAGGAATGATTTCTACGTTTCCAACCGTTTTACTATTTGCAGTGGCGATTTGGATTTCTTATGCTTTAGCAGGATTTTACGGAGTAGCATTAGCCGCTTCTGCAATGATGGCTACAACCGCTATGCAATTGGCAATCGATGCTTTTGGACCAATCTCTGACAACGCTGGAGGAATCGCAGAAATGAGCGAATTGCCAAAAGAAGTTCGTACAAGAACCGATATTTTAGACTCAGTAGGAAATACAACTGCTGCAACTGGAAAAGGATTTGCAATTGCTTCTGCAGCTTTAACTTCATTAGCATTATTTGCAGCCTATGTAACCTTTACAGGAATTGACGGAATCAATATTTTTAAAGCGCCAGTTTTAGCCATGTTATTTGTCGGCGGAATGATTCCAGTGGTTTTCTCTGCTTTGGCAATGAATTCTGTTGGAAAAGCCGCAATGGATATGGTATACGAAGTTCGCCGTCAGTTTAAAGAAATTTCTGGAATTATGGAGGGAACTGCAAAACCAGAATACGGAAAATGTGTGGAGATTTCTACAAAAGCCGCTTTACGCGAAATGATGCTTCCAGGAGTGCTGACAATTGGTTTCCCGATTTTAATTGTTCTTTTAGGAAAGTTAGTTTACACGCACAACAATCAGTTAATTGCTGAAATGTTAGGAGGCTATATGGCTGGAGTTACCGTTTCTGGAGTGCTTTGGGCAGTTTTCCAGAACAATGCTGGAGGTGCTTGGGATAATGCTAAAAAATCTTTTGAAGCTGGAGTTATGATCAACGGAGAAATGACATACAAAGGTTCTGATGCACATAAAGCAGCTGTAACTGGAGATACAGTTGGAGATCCGTTTAAAGATACTTCTGGGCCTTCAATGAATATTTTAATTAAATTGACTTGTTTGATTGGCTTGGTAATTGCGCCAATTTTGGGAGAAGGTCATGCACCTTCTGATATTGCTGCAAAAGCTTCTTGTTGTGCTAAAACAGAAATGCACAAAGATGGTTTCTCTAAATGCGGAGATATGTCTGGAATGACAAAAGAAGAATGTATTAAAATGTGTAAAGAAAAAGGCTGTTCTGAAGAAGAAACAGCAAAATGTCTGGCTCATTTTGATGCAACTGGAAAATATCAAAAAACAGATTGTTTTGACACTTCAAAATACCAAAATAAGTCATCAGTAAAAGTTGAGGTTAAAAACATCAACGGAAAAACGACTGGAACGGTTACCAAAACTGAAAACGGTAAAACAACAACCGAAGTTTTTGAAGGAACTGAAGAAGAAGTTTTAGCAAAAGTCGAAGCTGCGAAATAATTACATCGAACAGAAACCTGACAGGTTTTTAAAACCTGTCAGGTTTAGAATTCAATAGAAAAAGCCTCTAAAATTTTTAGAGGCTTTTGTTTATTGCACTAATGCATATTCTTTAATTAAAATCGAAGCAGGAATTTGAAGCTCTTTAGTCAAAACTCTAATCTGTTTTATAGTCAACGCTCTTTTTCTTTTGAATATTTCAGATACTCTTGAACGGCTATTTAATAAATTCCCCAAATCGGCATCAGTAAGACCTCTTTGCTCCATTACAAATTTAATTGCTTCAATAGGGTCAGGTTCAGGTATTGGATAATGAATCTTTTCATATTTTTCGATAAGAGTGACCAAAATATCCAATTCATCTCCTTCATCCGTATTGGGTTTAGCATCAAATAAAGCATTTACTCTTTCTAAAGCCCAGTCGTAATCTTTTTCAGTTTTTATAGGTTTTATTTCCATTTCTATAAATTTTTTATGCCTTTTAAATCGTCATATTCGCTATGTGTTCCAACAAATAAAATATATACAATCTGAGTCTCATAATTTATTTTTACAATTAATCTGAAATGATTTCCACAGATATTAAAAACTACTTTATTGTTCCCAACAAAATCAGCTGAACCAAATATTAATCGAATTTCATTTGAATTTTGAAAGTTGTTTTTATCAAAAATCTGATACCATGATAATAATTGCTGTTTAGCAGAAGGAAAACGTTCCCAAAAATTTTGCAAAGTTCTTTTTGCGATAATTCTCATTACAAATATAATTAATTTTTCCCAATACGGGAAATATTACCTCAAAAACAAAAGTAAGAAAAATATTAAAAAAAATTATATAATAAAAACAAAAAAGCCTCTAAAATTATTTTTTAGAGGCTTTTATATATTAGTGTAAATCTGTGAAATTAGTGTTCTAAAACAACCCGTTCAATTCAGCATCAATTCTATTAATAATGTCTCCTAAATCTTCGGGATTATCAACAAAATTAATGTTATCAACATCAATAATCAATAATTTTCCTTTTGTATAAGTCTGAATCCAAGCTTCATATCTTTCGTTCAAACGGCTTAAATAATCGATCGAAATAGAGTTTTCGTATTCGCGTCCGCGTTTATGAATTTGCCCCACTAAATTTGGGATTGAACTTCTTAAATAAATCAATAAATCAGGAGCTTTTACCAATGATTCCATTAATTCAAACAAAGACGTATAATTTTCAAAATCACGACTTGTCATTAAACCCATTGCATACAAGTTAGGAGCAAAAATATGCGCATCTTCGTAAATCGTTCTATCTTGAATGATTTTTTTTCCGCTTTCGCGAATTTGCTGCACCTGGCGAAAACGACTGTTCAGGAAATAGATCTGAAGATTGAACGACCAGCGCTCCATCTGATGGTAAAAATCATCCAAATACGGATTATCAACTACATCTTCATAATGGGGTTCCCATTTGAAATGTTTGGCTAATAATTTGGTCAGAGTGGTTTTTCCTGCGCCTATATTTCCTGCTATTGCTATGTGCATTACGGTGTTACGATTTTATAATTTAATATATCTCTAGCTGTAAAAATAGATAAAATTTGGTCTTTGTAATCAAAATTGTTAAAGGTTTTTTCTAAAACTTTAATTTCAGAAACCTTCTCAGTACCCGATTTATCAATCTCTGTAAGAAACAACAGATTAGCTTTACTAAAAATATATTTTGAACTGCTAATGATTTGAATTTTATCAAATTCTCCGACTTTTCCAAGCGAAGTAATTTTTCCAAAAATATCACAAGAATACCAGTAGTTTTTTTTATCAATCCAATAGAAAGTATTAAAATCAGTTTGATAGTACTGAATGGGTTCTGTTAACGGAATCGAAACGGTTTTGTATTCATTTTTTAAATAATCAAAAAGACCAATCTGCTGATTTAAAGTGTTGTAAATCCATAATTGATTTTGGGTTGACATTCCGATTGCGCTAACGACTATTGGAGTTGCATTCTGAGAAAAATTAATTTCGGTCATTTTGTTTAATTGATTGTCCAATAAAACAACGCTATTGAAGTCTTCATAAAACAATACAATTTTTAACGGATTCTGAAGATCGACTTTTGTAATTTTTCCTAAAGAAACATTCTTGTATTCGAAAATTTCTTTGCCTTTAATTTTACTAAAAACATTGTTGGTAATCTGATACGAATATCCAAAAGCATCATATCCTAAAAATATATCAGAAGTATTTTTATACTGCGAAATTAAAGTAGAATTTACATTCAAATCCTGAGCTGGAAGTGCATGAAAAGTGCAGAAAAGAAATATAGAAAATAAAAATTTTTGCACAGTTTCAGACATTAGAAAATTAATTTACAAGAGTACCAAATTACGAAAAACTCTCTTTAAAAAATCGAATTTAGAGCTTAAACCTTTTTTTAATCTAATAGTCTAAAAAATAAGCGGTTCTGTCTATACCTTGATGCCGTTAATATATTTAGTTTTTAAGATTTTAAAATAAATAATACATTTGAATGTAAGTTTTATCGGATTTACTCACTTTTAAAGAAAATGAAATGAAGAAAATATTTTTTTATATGACGTTGTTGCTTGTTTCTACGCAAATTCAAGCACAAAAAGACTTTCAGGGAATGGCTGTTTACGAGTCAAAAACACAAGCGCCCAAGTTTGAAGGAATGCGCGGTAATAGAGACATTACACCAGAAATGCAGAAAAATATGGAAGAGCGTATGAAAAAAATGCTCGAAAAAACATTCATTTTAAACTTCGATAAATCAGCTTCCATTTATAAAGAGGAAGAAAAACTAGAAGCGCCAGGCCAGCAGCAAGGAGGTTTTCGTGTTATGTTTGGATCTCTTACTGGAGGTGGAGGTACATTTTATAAAGATGTAAAAACAAAATCGTATACGGTAGATAAAGAATTTATGGGAAAAGAATTTCTTGTTGTGGACTCTCTGCCAAAATTAAACTGGAAACTGGAACAAGAAACCAAGCAAATCGGCGGTTACAATTGCTTCAAAGCTACAGCAGTAAAACAAGCCAGTAAAACCGATTTTAGAAATTTCAGACCTAAAAGAGAAGAAGATAAAAAAGACGAAGCAAAAAAGACTTCTGGAGAGACAAAAACGAATTTTGCTGATAACTTCGAAATACCTAAAGAAATTGTCGTAACAGCTTGGTATACGCCAGAAATTCCGGTAAACCAAGGTCCAGAAAATTATTGGGGACTTCCTGGATTAATTCTAGAAATCAATGATGGAACAACTACGATTTTGTGTTCTAAAATTGTTTTGAATGCGAAGGATAAAGTAGAGATCAAACCGTCTAAAAAAGGAAAAGTAGTTTCGCAGAAAGAATATGACGAAACGGTAATTAAGAAAATGGAAGAATTTAGAGAGACAAACCGTGGGCGTGGAGGTATGGCTCCGCCAATGGGAAGATAAATTTTTATAAAATTTCAAATCCCAAATCTCAAATTCCAAAGTTCGAATTTCAAAATTCCAATATTCTGATAATGAATAAAACACTTTTCATCTTTGCTCTACTTTTTACTTCTATATGTTTTTCTCAAAGTATTCGCTTTGATGGTTTTATACAGGACGAACAGAAAAATCCGTTGGAGATGGCCAATATTATGGCTATTAATAATGGTACAAAAGCAATGGATTCGTACGGAATTACCAACGACAAAGGAAAATTTCAGCTAACTTTAAAACCAAATACGGCTTACACAATTAAAGTAAGTTATTTGGGAATGAAATCGAAAGAAATCGCGGTTTCAACAAAAGCTGAAAATATGACTCAGAATATTGTTTTGGATGGCGCAGGAATCGAATTGGAAGGCGTTGAAATTGTGCGCGAAATGCCTGTTTCTATAAAAGGAGACACGATTGTGTATAATGCAGATTCTTTTAAAACGGGAACAGAAAAAAAGCTGGAAGATGTTTTGAAAAAGCTTCCTGGTGTTGAGGTAAATGCAGATGGTGAAATTGAAGTGGAAGGAAAAAAAGTCTCAAAATTAATGGTGGAAGGAAAAGATTTTTTTGATGGAGATACGAAATTGGGCGTTAAAAATATTCCTGCCGATGCGATTGATAAAGTGCAGGTTTTAAGAAATTACAATGAAATTAGCCAATTGAAAGGACTTGAAAACGATCAGGATAATGTGGCAATGAACATCAAACTGAAAGAAGGAAAAAAGAACTTTTGGTTTGGTGATGTAACCGCTGGAATTGGAGTTGCAGAATTGGACAGCCGATATATTATTAATCCGAAATTATTTTATTACAGTCCGAAATACAGCATTAATTTAATAACCAATTTTAATAATATTGGAGAATTGCCACTTACCGCGCAAGACTATTTTAAGTTCACAGGCGGATTTAAAAATATGATGAAAAAGGGAGGAAGCAGTTTTAATGTTTCTTCAAATGATTTAGGAATTTCGTTATTGAGAAATAATCGCGCTAAAGAAATTGAAACCAAATTCGGAGCAACAAATTTTGCTTATTCTGTTAATAAAGCTTGGAATCTAAGTGGTTTTGGAATTCTTTCGACTTCAAAAACAGATTTAGAAACCAAATCTCAAACTACGATTTTAGATTCTGGAGACCAGCAAAAACGTGATGAAATAACACATCAGAAAAATAATTTGGGACTTTTTAAACTGAGTTCGACTTATAAGCCGAGCGATAAATTTCAGTTTGATTATGATATTTTGACTAAACTGACCAAGCAAAATGAAGATACCGATTTACTTCGTGAATCAATTGTAAGCGATGTTTCGGCAGTCGAAACCATTTTAACAGGAAAGAAACAAGATCCGACTTCTATAAATCAGAATTTGAGTTTGTATTATACGCAAAGTGCTAAAAACATTTTTGCTTTTGAAATGCAGCATTTGTATCAAGATGAAAATCCATTTTATAATGCCAATTTGAGATCACAGCCTTTTGATTTGTCGGGATATATTTCGGGTCAGAACAGAAACGATTTAAATCAAGATCGTTTTGTAAAAACCAATAAATTGGATGCCAAATTGGATTACTATTATATGGTAACGCCAAAAAGTAACATCAATATTACTTTGGGAAATACGTATTCTTACCAGAATTTCAATTCTCACATCTTTCAAATGTTGGATAATGGAGATCGAAATGATTTAAATAATTCTGAAAATAATAACGATGTTGATTACCGTTTTAATGATGCGTTTTTAGGTTTTCATTATAAAATCCTAACCGGAAAATTCACTTTTACACCTGGAGTAAGCGTGCATACGTACCAAATGACAAACGGACAATTAGGAACCGATTATTCGCAAAATTTTGTAAAAGTGTTGCCAGATTTCTTTGCTTTATATCAAATCAAAAAATCAGAAACGCTGACGTATAATTTTACTTTAACGAATGATTTTACCGATATCAATCAGTTGGCGGCGGGTTATGTTTTGTCAGATTACAGCAGTTTATTTCGCGGAAATCGTTTCTTAGAAAATGCCACTTCGCAAGTGCATTCGCTTCGTTACTTTAAATATAATATGTTCAATTTTGAGAACATTTTTGCCAATGCGACTTACACAAGAAAAGTAGATGCGATTAAAACACAGGCAAATTTTGATGGAATTAACCAATCTTCGGTTCCTTACAATTCGAATCTGGCAGATGAAACTTTATCGGGAATGGGAGCTTACGGACGTTCGTTTTTAAAAAACTATAAAGCTTCAGTTAATGCGAGTCTTAATTGGTCTAAATTCAATAACATACAAAATGATGAGTTAAGAACTACTGAAAGTTTTGTACAAAGTTATACGATAAGAGCTTCAACAAATTATAAAAAACTTCCGAATATTGAGTTTGGATATAATCTTTTGGTTAACAAATACAGCGGTTCAACTTTTTATACCGATAAGCCATTTGCAAGATTAGATTACTACTTTTTAGATAGTTTTTCTTTTGTTTCAGAATATGAATTTTACCATTATTATAATGGAGATAAAACTGTCGATAACGAATATGATTTCTTAAGTGCGAGTTTAATTTACCAGAAAAAGAACAGCAAATGGGAATATAAAGTTTCGGCAACCAATCTGTTAAATACCACTTATCTTAATGATGACAGTTTTTCGCAGTTCTCAACGCGAGTTTCTCAATACACGGTGCAGCCTAGATATATAATCTTTTCTATGAAATACAATTTGTAGTATTTTTGTTGCTAATATAGTGCGTTTTGTGATTTGTTTAATGAAGAATCAAATATCTTTGTGATTCATACATTATCAACCAAAATTTTAATTATGCGCAACTTTATTTGGAGTGTAGTACTCTTGTTTATTGGAACATTTGTTTCGTTTTCTCAAACAAATGGCATTGAAAAAGGAACTTATTTATCGATTAATAAAGGTCAGAAAATCAAATTAAATTTATTAGACGATAATAAATACGAACTGGTTTTTTATTCTGGCGGTTACGAGGTAAAAGGCGATTCTTTACTATTTGCTAAAAATCCATCAGCACAGACCAATTTTGATCTTTCTTTCAAAGTAGATAAAAATGCTAAAAACATAAAAATAAAGTTTACGGATCCTTCCTATTATTCTTTTTATATCGGAACTCAAAAAGGCAAAGAAGAAGTGCAATACCAGAGAATTTCGGATATTAAATCTAAAGTCGATCCAGAATATGCAAAAATCGATTTGGATTTTGAAATTGAAAAAACGGATTTCTTATATCTAGTTTATGAAGAATATGGAGCTAAAAGCAGTTTTTGCAAATATGCGCTCCCAAAAGATGTTTCAGAAATAACAATCAATTATGAATTGGCAGTTTTGGGCGATTTACAAATTGCAGGATACTTTGATAAACAAACCAACGAACTTAGAATTTCAGAGAAATCAGGATTAAATCCTTTGGTATTTGTGAATGAAAAAGATCCACAGCCGGTTAAGAAAATGCCAAAAGTTGCTCCTCTTGAAACTCACACTGTTTCAAATTGGACTTATCCAGGAAAAGATAATACTTTGTTAAATGATGATTTTGGGGTTGCAGTAGACACCACAGCTATTGTTGAAGCAACAATTCCGCCGCCGGCATACAACAAATATGATTTCAAATTAAAAATCGAAAGCAATCTTAAAAAAGCAATAGAGTCTACAAAATCAGCCAGCAATAAATTTTTGGTTGTTGTAGTAGACAGCAAAAACAAATCGGCTAAAGAGAGTTTTGACAATTTTGTAAAAGAACAGGAAACGCAAACAGGATATAATATGTACGATTCGTACAATGCGCTTTATGATATTTACAATTATTATTTGGCTGGAGCCGATGATAAAAAATGGCTTAAAAACAATAAAATCACCAGCGATCCAAGCATCATTATTTTAAACGGAGAAGGAAATCAGCTGGCTATTGCAAAATCTGATTTGGCAACACAACAATATCAGTTTAGTTATTATGGCGATTTCTACAGAAGGCTTCAGAGAGCAAATGCTTTTCTTTCTATAAATACTATTTTAAAGAATAAAAAAGCATCAGATGCCGATTTAATAAATGCTTTTAATAAGGCCGCTTTACTGGAATCATCTTACGATTATGAAGGAGCATATACAGTAAGCGATCCAAATTCGACTGAGTTTGTAATAACTAAAACAGCTTTAGACCAAAAAGAAGTGGCGCAATCTTGGAAAAAACTGATTGAAGCGCATCAAAAAGATAAAAATGTAAATATGTATTTGGTCGAAACGATTTTGAAAGAAATCAAAAATCAGGGATTTACCAAACAGCTTTTTAGTACAGATAGAGTTTTGAATGATACCGATTTCTTAGCAATCGATTATGTCTTAAAACATTCAGATGAAATTGAAAATATTCGTTCTGGTTTTAATACTAAAATAGGAGAAATTCATAGTGTTGGAAACCCGATTTCTGAAATTTCAGATGCTTTACAGCAAAATCTTTACGCTTCTCAAGATGGAGTTTCTGGCGAAATAAACAGGGAAAAAGTCAATGCTATTTATAAAAAAATCATTGCTTCAGGAAAAGGAAATTTTGATGCTTACAGAAACTACTTCTATTATTTAAGCCAAATTACAGACAAAGACGGTTCTAGTACCACTTATTTAAAAGAGTTTAATACGTATTTCGATTCTACTTTAGCAGGAACAAGTCCGATTGAAAAATTAGATGCAATTTTTTCAACATTAGATTCCAGTTCAAGTTATTCGTATGACGGATGGAATATGTTTAAAGAATATCATTCTAGTACAGCAAACACTGCGGCGTGGGCTGTAGTTACAAACCCGCTGAATGCTAACTTTTTAAAAGATGCGATTAAATGGTCAGAATATAGTTTGGTGATAACTAAAAATAGTCCTTATTATTTAGATACTTTGGCTCAACTATATTATAAAGACGGACAAAAGCAAAAAGCGATTGAAACACAGACTTTAGCAGTAAAATATTTAAACGAGGGTGTTGACGGAGAAAGCGCCAACGAAATGAAAGAAGTGCTAAATAAAATGCAGAATGGAACTTATTAAATAAAGAAACCCGACAGGTTTGGGAAACCTGTTGGGTTTTGTTTTATAAAGGATAATTAAAAAAAGGCTGTCTAAAAATCTTTAGACAGCCTTTTTAATATGTAAGATTCAGATTGAATTACAATCCAAATGCAGCTTTTACTTGGTCAACAAAATCAAGTTTTTCCCATGTAAACAATTCTACAGTAACTGTTTTTTCGTTTCCGCCTGGAGCAGAGAAAGTTTTAGTAACTGTTTCTGGTTTACGTCCCATGTGTCCGTAAGCAGCAGTTTCGCTATAAATTGGGTTTCTTAATTTTAAACGTTGTTCGATAAAGTAAGGACGCATATCGAAGATAGCTTCTACTTTTTTAGCGATTTCACCGTTTGTTAAGTTTACTTTAGAAGTTCCGTAAGTTTCAATGAAAATTCCCATTGGCTCAGCAACACCAATTGCGTAAGAAACTTGCACTAAGATTTCGTCAGCAACACCAGCAGCAACTAAGTTTTTAGCGATATGACGTGTAGCATAAGCAGCACTTCTATCCACTTTACTTGGATCTTTTCCAGAGAATGCACCACCACCGTGAGCACCTTTTCCACCGTAAGTATCCACGATAATTTTTCTTCCTGTTAAACCAGTATCTCCGTGAGGTCCTCCAATAACGAATTTTCCTGTTGGGTTAATGTGGTAGTTGATTTTATCGTTAAATAAATGAGCGTGTTCTGGGTTTTTAGCGATAATTCTTGGAATCAAGATTTCGATAATATCTTTTTTGATTTTAGAAAGCATTGCAGCCTCTTCGTCAAAATCATCATGTTGAGTTGAGATAACAATCGCATCAATACGAGTTGGTTTGTTATCGTCGCTGTATTCTAAAGTTACCTGAGATTTAGCATCTGGACGTAAATAAGTGATCTCTTTGTTTTCACGTCTTAAAATAGCTAACTCTTGTAATAATTTATGAGATAAATCTAATGCAAGAGGCATGTAGTTTTCAGTTTCGTTTGTAGCGTAACCAAACATCATTCCTTGGTCACCTGCACCTTGCTCTTCTGGCTTAGCTCTGTCAACACCTTGGTTAATGTCTGCAGACTGCTCGTGAATTGCAGAAAGAATTCCGCAAGAGTTTGCTTCAAACATATATTCACTTTTAGTATATCCAATTTTACGGATTACCTCACGTGCAATGTTTTGTACATCAAGATAAGTATTCGATTTTACTTCACCTGCTAAAATAACCTGACCAGTTGTAACCAATGTTTCACAAGCTACTTTTGAGTCAGCGTCAAATGCCAAAAAGTTGTCAATTAATGCGTCCGAAATTTGATCTGCAACTTTGTCTGGATGCCCTTCACTAACAGATTCTGACGTAAATAAATAAGCCATAATAATGTATTAAATTTGTATAAATTAAAATTTAGCGAGGAAAAAATAATTGCAAAAAAGGGCTAAAGGAGAGTTGCTGCTTTAGCATTTTTTAATGCCGAAATTTATCTTCCGGCAATCATAATGAACCATTTCATTATGAAGAGGTTGCAATCAGTTCAAATTTTTCCTCTGTATTCGCGTGCAAAGGTATGAAACCATTTTGATTTGCAAATTAAAGTTCAACTTTTTTTATTTTAATCCATTAAAATTTAACACAAGTATAGTAATTTGATAGGGTAATAGAAAATAATTCACTTTTTGTTTGGCTGTTTGAAAAAAAGTTCTCAACTTTGCCAAACAAAACAAGAAAGAAATGAATTTAGGTATTAAAAATATGTGCTGTATGATGTCGGAATTATCCGCAGAGCGCGCTATTGTTTAGTATTTAAATCTATAAATAACAATAAAACCTCTGCCCAACAGCAGAGGTTTTTTTATACAAATTTTTTAAACCATATAAGTCATATAAGTTTATTAATAAGAATTGATTAAACAGAAACTTAATTTCCTTATATAACTTATATGGTTAAAACAAATAAAAACAATATGAAAAATTCAGCAGCAAATAAAATGATGATGTGTTGTAAGATGCCAATGTGTATCCCGCCTTGCTGTTGCCAAAAGTGAAAGATCGAATCTTTGTTATAGTTTCAACTATAAAGCCCTTTTGGTAAGCCATCCGAAAGGGCTTTTTTTATTTCAACACTTAAAATTTAAAATCATGAAAACACTAGATATCAATACAATCGCATACGAATACTTATTAAGAACAAATTCTGAGGAACAGAATAATTTTTTAGAAGATCAGACAATAGAATTTAATCAGGATCAATATTTAGAAAGTCAGAATTCTTTACTCCTTCAATTATACAATCTGGAAGAAGAAGATTTATATGTTCAGGCGCAATTCAACAATTAATTACAATATATAATAGTATTAACAATACCTAAAAAACTAAGAAATCATGAGCACACAAAAATTTGCAACAAACGCACTTCACGCAGGACACGATGTTACTAAAAATTCAGGAACAAGGGCAGTGCCTATTTATCAGACATCATCATACGTATTTAATAACGCCGATCATGCGGCCAATTTATTTGGTCTTGCCGAAGCTGGATTTATTTATACGAGATTGAATAACCCAACAAATGACATTCTGGAACAAAGGCTGGCAGCACTTGAAGGCGGAATCGGAGCTGTGGTTACCGCCTCTGGAGCATCGGCAATTTCTACAACTTTTTTAACATTGCTAAAAGCGGGAGATCATATTGTAGCATCAAACAGTTTGTATGGCGGAACTTATAATCTATTAAAGGTTACTCTGCCAAGATTAGGAATTACGACAACATTTGTAGATCCTTCAAAACCAGAAAACTTTACTAAAGCAGCCAAAGAAAATACACGAGCTTTTTTTGTAGAATCTCTTGGAAACCCAAAACTAGACGTTTTAGACCTTAAAGGAATTTCGGCAGAAGCCAAAGCATTTAAAGTGCCATTTATAGTAGACAATACAGTTGCGACACCTTATTTATTAAACCCAATTAAATATGGTGCCGATATTGTAATTCACTCCTTAACAAAATATATTGCTGGAAACGGAACTTCATTAGGAGGCGTTATCATTGATGCTGGAAACTTTGACTGGGCAAACGGAAAATTCCCTGAGTTTACCGAACCATCTGCAGGATACCACGGATTAGTATATCACGAAGCTTTAGGAAATGCGGCTTTTATTGCAAAAGCCCGAATTGAAGGTCTGCGTGATTTTGGTTCTGCTTTGAGTCCGTTTAATGCTTTTCAGATTATTCAAGGATTAGAAACGCTGCCAATCCGAATTAAGAAACACAGCGAAAATGCTTTGGCTCTGGCTGAATGGCTAGAAAAACAAGATGAGGTGGTTTGGGTAAATTATCCAGGACTAAAATCTAGTAAATATCACGATTTGGCAAATCAATATCTCCCAGAAGGAAAAAGCGGAATTATCACTTTCGGCTTAAAAGGAGGTTTTGATGCAGCGAAAAAAGTAGTCGACGAAACAAAATTGTTCTCTCTTTTGGCTAATATCGGAGATACAAAATCACTGATTATTCATCCGGCAAGCACAACGCACCAGCAATTGACAGAAGCGGAGCAAATTGAAACAGGGGTTTCTAAAGACTTGATTCGACTTTCTGTTGGTATTGAAGATATCGAAGATTTAATTGCAGATCTGCAAGCTGTTTTTGAGAGCGTTAAGCTTTCACAATACAGCATCAATAAAAATTAGGTTTTTTTGTTTTTTGTTTGAAAGATTGCCTTTAGCGAGTGGTTTTGCTAAAGGTAATTTTTTATGAAAAGCATCATTATAAAATTAAACCATATATGTAGAGACGCACCGCAGTGCGTCTAAATTATATACGTGGAATATATTAAATAAACCATATAAGTTATATAAGTTCATTTTTTGTAGAGACGCACTGCAGTGCGTCTAATTTTGGAAACACACAGTTATATGTCCAAAATTATACACAAAATATATTAAATGAACTTATATGACTTACATGGTTAAAAAAAATTAAAAAATCATGTCAAAGCTTAAAATAAATATTGTCCTTTTTGGAATTGGTAATATCGGAAGCACTTTGATTAATCAGATTATCGAAAGTCAGGAGTTTTTTCTTGAAAGTAAAAATGTCGATTTTCATTTTCCAATTATAACCAATTCAACAGTCGCTTTCTTTGAAAAAGAAGGTGTGGGTTATTCATGGGAAACCAATTTCAGACAATTGGCAGTTCCTTTTAAAGTAGAAGATATTGTCGAGTTTGCACAAGAAAATGAATTCGAAAACCTAATTGCTGTAGACGCGACGGCCAGCGACGAATTGGTAAAACACTACAATACACTAATCAAAAACGGATTTAATATTGTAGCGGTAAATAAAAAAGCCAATACACTTCCGTTAGATCTTTATAAAGAACTTCGATCGAATCTGAAAAAGTACGACAAAGAATTTCTTTACGAAACCTCTGTTGAGACTGGAATTCCAGTTTTACGGACTTTAAGAGATTTGTATTATTCTGGAGAAAAAATCACAAAGATTCGAGGTGTTTTTTCAGATAATCTGAGTTATGTTTTTAATCGATTTTCAACAGAAGATGTTTCATTTTCTTCCATTTTAAAAGATGCGAGTCTTTTAGGTTTAATGAAATCCAATTTTAAAGAAGATTTGTCTGGAAATGATACGGCAAGAAAGCTTTTGATATTGGCCAGAGAAATCGGAAAAGATTTTGAACTTTCAGATATTAAAATCAAACCATTTATAACCGAAGAGCATTTGGAGAAAAACGGTGTGCTCAATAAAGATGCGGTCGATAAATCTTTTAAGATTGCCAAAATTACTCAGGCAGAAGATCATGTGCTTCGATATGTGGGCGAATTTGATTTGGAAAAAGGAACTTTAGAAACCAAATTGATTTCCGAATCAGTCAATTCACCAATTGGACAATTAAAAGGTTCTGACACGATTTTTGAAATTTACACAAAATCTTACGGTGAAATTCCAATTGTAATTCAGAGCGCGCCTCCGTGCAAGCAGGCAATTTCAAGAGGAATTATAACCGATATTCTAAAAATTGCAGAGCGAATTAGGAGTAAAGAGGCAGTCTGGCTGTAAATTTTTAATAAAAAAAAGAAAAACGTTCTTTGATAATTTGATTTGTCAATTGGAGTCATGAAGAAAAAAAAGCTTGTTTTGTAAGTTTTTTACCTTTATTATTTCGTTTTCGTTTTTGTAAGATGTTTTTCATCGTTAAAAAACTGATTTTTAACGATTTTTGTAATTAAATTCTTGAATTTAATTTGTGTAATAAAAAAAATATTTGCATATTTGTTATACCCAAAAACTACTAGAAATCAAATGAACTTAAAAGTCAACAAAATGTTTTGTGCCATTTCGGTTAAGACCGAGGCTGGGGTGTCTATTGCTTAAAAAAATTGTAAGAATACAATAATAATATAGTAAGAGCCTCCTAAGAAATTTTTAGGAGGCTTTTTAATTTAACAGAAATGCAGAATTTTAAAATACAATATAAATCACAGATGAATAAATCCTTACAGATGAACAAGATGTTTACTGTCGCGCTTATTTGCGCATACGTCTGTTGATACTAAAAGCATACATGAGTGTAAAAACTTAAACCCTTTTGGTATCTAAAAATCCAAAAGGGTTTTTTTATTCCAAAAAGCGATTTAACAGAAACATAAAAGAGAAATAAAGATTATAAAACACAACTGAACTAAAACTTAATATCATGAGCAAATTGAACTACTTCGCAGAAAAAATTTCTAAATTGAAAAACAGAAGGACAAAAAATAGCAATCCGCCGCCAACAAACGAATTGGCTCACCCAAGATTCGGAATCACAGAAGAAGATAAAAGTACTGCCAAAAAAGTACCAAACTCTTTATTGTTTTTGATGTATTCAAAAGAAAATGAAACGCTTTTTATCTAAACGGAAAAGCATCATAAACTAGGTGAAAACCTGCTTAATTTTACTGGGCATTTTTGTTCGGTAAATTTTTGCGTATAATAGTTTTTGCTCATGTAAGTCGCAGAAATTTAACAAACACTTTTAGATTAAATTTGTTTGTTAAAGAAATTAGTAGTTAATTTGCACTCGATAAGTTCATAAAAGTATTGAAATGTTATAAAGAAAGGACGAGGGATTAGACCCGATGAATCCTTAGCAACCCTTCGTTAATTCGAAGAAGGTGCTGCATTCTACCACGCCCAACGTGGAAAGATAACAATCAGAATTTTTCTAGTTTAGACTAGTTTTTTCTTTCTAATATTTCCATATACAAATCATAATACAACAGATTTGAAATTGGAAAATAGACCAAATCCCATTATAATTCAAAATTTCATCACAGAAAGTGGTGCAAATTATCATTCTATACCGTTAAGTTTTACACTGTCTGGCCAGCCGCTGCACAGTGCACCTATTGTTTTGGTTAATCACGCCTTGACAGGAAACTCACAAGTTACTGGCGAAAATGGCTGGTGGAATGACTTAATTGGCGAAGGTAAAACTATCGATACTGCTGTTTATACCATTTTAGCCTTTGATATTCCTGGAAACGGAACAAATTCTTTTTTAATCGAAAATTACCTTGATTTTACAGCTAGAGATATTGCTAGAATCTTTATTGAAGGTGTAAAAGCCTTAAATATTGAAAAGCTTTTTGCTGTTATCGGAGGTTCTGTCGGTGGCGGAATTGCTTGGGAAATCTTAGCTCTGGCGCCAAACATTACAGAAAACCTTATTCCGATTGCGAGTGACTGGAAATCGACAGACTGGCTTATTGCAAACTGTTTCCTTCAGGAGCAGATACTGAATAATTCTTCAAAACCAATAGAAGATGCGAGAATTCATGCCATGTTGTGTTACCGTTCGCCAGAATCATTCAAAGAAAAATTCCAGAGAACCATCAATCAGGATCTTTTGATTTTTAATATCGAAAGCTGGTTGGCGCACCACGGAAAAAAACTGCAAAAAAGATTTCAGCTTTCTTCTTATAAATTAATGAATCAGTTGCTTAAAACAATTGATATTACTAGAAATAGTGAAAGTTTTGAAAACTTATTGGCTAAAACAACGGCTTCAATTCATATCATCGGAATCAATTCTGATCTGTTTTTTACAGCAAAAGAAAACGTAGAAACCTACGAAGAATTGAAGAAGTTTAAAGACAATGTTTTCTACAGCGAAATTGTCTCTGTTCACGGACATGACGCTTTTTTAATCGAGTACAAACAATTAGATCATTTACTTGCCGACATTTTTAAGGCAGAAACAATAAAGAAATAAAATGAAAGTATTAAAATTTGGAGGTAAATCGTTAGCAAACGGAGAAGGACTTAACAAAGTTGTTTCTATCATTTCTGATAAAGTAAGTCAAGGTGAAAAAATTGCCGTTGTAGTTTCGGCGCGCGGAAATGCGACAGACGAGCTAGAATTTATCTTAAGCATTGCGGCTAAAAATGGCAGCTACAAAGAATTATTAGAAAATTTTAAAAAATATCAAATATCAGATTATCCGCAAGTTGATTTATCTGAAGAGTTCAATATTTTAGATAAACTTTTTGAAGGGGTAAGCTTAATTGGCGATTATAGCAAAAAAATTAAAGATCAGATTTTGTCAAAAGGAGAATTGCTTTCGGCTAAATTATTGACAGCTATTTTATTGGAAAAAGGAATTCCTGCCAATTTCGTAGATACAAGAGATTTACTGAAAACAGATTCTAAATTTGGCGATGCACAGCCCTTAGAACAGCTTTCAAAGAAAAACGTAATCAATTATTTTAAAGAACATAACGGAGAAACGGTTAATATAGTTACAGGTTTCATTGGATCTAACAACAACAACGACACAACTACTTTAGGTAGAAATGGCAGTAACTATACCGCTTCGTTAATCGCCAATTATTTAAATGCAGAAGAATTACAAAACTTCACGCACGTAGACGGAATATATACTGCAAATCCTGATTTGGTTGCAGATGCCAAGAAAATTGAATATTTATCGTTTAATGAAGCAAATGAGCTGGCCAATTTCGGCGCTACGATCCTTCATGCTAAAACGATTATTCCTTTGTTAGAAAAGAATATTCCGTTACGAATTTTAAATACATTCAATCACGAAAATAGAGGAACTTTAATCACTTCAGATTCTTCTAAAGAAGGAATTAAAACGCTTTCTGTTTTAGAAAATGTTTCTCTTGTAAATCTTGAAGGTCGTGGATTACTTGGAAAAGCTGGGGTTGATGCTCGTATTTTTAAAGTAATGGGCGATCACAATATCAGTGTAAGCATCATTTCACAAGGTTCTTCAGAAAGAGGAATCGGATTGGTGGTTGCAACTGATAAAGCAACAACTGCGGTTGTAGAGTTAGAAAAAGAATTCGAAAATGATTTTTATTCGAAAGACGTAAATCAGATTACGGTTACAGACAATGTATCGGTAATTTCGATTATTGGTCAGGATTTGAGTACTTTCCATAAACCGTATACGGCTTTAATCAAAAACAAAATTGTTCCGATTTTATTCAACAATACGGTTACGGGTAAAAACGTGAGTTTGGTTGTTAAAAAAGAAGAATTAAACAAAGCCTTAAACGTAATTCACGGAGAGATTTTTGGTGTTTCTAAAAAGATCAACATCGCGATTTTCGGTCACGGATTAGTTGGAGGAACTTTGATTAATCAGATTTTAGAATCGGCTTCTGCAATTGAAAAACGTAAAGATATTAAGTTGAATGTTTTCGCTATAGCGAATTCTAGAAAGTTGCTATTAAATAAGTATGGCGTTACCAACAATTGGAAAAACGACATTGATACAAAAGGCGAAGCTTATACCATAAATGATATTATCGCCTACGCGAATGAGCATCATTTAGAAAACTTAATTGCAATTGATAACACGGCAAGTGCAGCTTTTGTAGAAAATTATATTCCGCTTGTAGAAAGCAGTTTCGATTTGATTTCTTCTAATAAAGTAGCTAATACATTAAGTTATGGTTTTTATAAAGAATTGAGAAAAGCTTTGGCTGAAAACCAGAAGAATTATTTATACGAAACCAATGTTGGTGCAGGATTGCCATTAATTGATACAATAAAATTACTGCATCTTTCGGGAGAAAATATCACTAAAATTAAAGGGGTTTTCTCAGGAACATTAAGTTATTTATTCAATAATTTCTCTGCAAAAGATGCTCCTTTCAGCGAAATCTTGCAAGAAGCAATCGATAACGGATATACAGAACCAGATCCGCGTGAAGATTTATGCGGAAACGACGTGGGTAGAAAATTATTGATTTTGGCTAGAGAATTGGATTTGCAAAATGAGTTTGAAGAAATTTCAATTCAGAACCTAATTCCGGAACACTTACGTGAAGGAAGCGCAGCCGATTTCTTAACGAAACTGAAAGAATTCGATCCAATTTATGCTAAAATAAAAGCAGAACAGCAGCCAAATCATGTTTTAAGATATATTGGTGAATTGTCTGGAGATTTGCAGAATGACAAAGGAAATCTAGAAGTAAAATTAGTTTCAGTTCCTTCAGATACAGCTTTAGGCGGTTTAAAAGGTTCTGATTCTTTCTTCGAAATTTACACAGAATCGTACGGAGATCGTCCGATCGTTATTCAAGGAGCCGGTGCGGGTTCTGCGGTAACCGCAAGAGGAGTTTTCGGAGATATTTTGAGATTGTCTGATAAAGGATAAAAAGTCTAGTTTGTCATTGCGAGGAACGAAGCAATCACATTTGCAAAATCAAGCTTTGTGCAATTGTTAGTGAGGCTGCTTCGTTCCTCGCAATGACAAAACATAAAAATAAACGACAAAACAAAAAAATAACAACACAATGAAAGTAACCTTAAACAGAGTAAACGACGCATTTCATTTTAAAGTAAAAAATGAACGCGGACATATAGTTGACGTTGACAGCAGAGCTGAATTTGGCGGAAGCGATTTAGGCGCAAGTCCAATGGAATTAGTATTAATGGGAGTTGCAGGCTGCAGCGCTATCGATATGATTTCAATCTTGAAAAAACAGCGTCAGGAAATTACTTCTTTTAACGCTGAGGTTGAAGGTACACGTGTACAAATTGAAGAGGCAAAACCTTTTAAAGAAATCGATGTGGTTTTCTATTTAGAAGGAGAAATCAATCCGGAAAAAGCAAAAAAAGCGGCACAGCTTTCTTTCGAGAAATACTGTTCAGTAGCTAAAACAGTTGAGCCAACAGCAACAATAAAGTACAAAGTTGTCCTGAATAACGAGGCTTTGTAAAATTAGATAATTAGCCAATTGGTCAATTAGATAATTCTTTTAGGACTTATTAAAAATTCACATTCAGCCTTTGTGAACCTTCGTGTTTCGCTTTGTGAATCTTTGTGAAATTTACAAGAAAACGAATTCGTGCAAATCTGTGCAATTCGTGTTAAAAATAAAATAACAACACAATGAATATAGAAGATCTTGGTTTTGAAACACAAGCCATCAGAACACATTTAGAAAAAACACAATTTCAGGAACATTCAACTCCTTTGTACTTATCATCAAGCTTTATATTTGAAGATGCAGAGGATATGAGAGCTTCTTTTACAGAAGAAAAAGTCCGCAATATTTACTCTCGTTTTAGCAATCCAAACACAACAGAATTTGTTGATAAAGTTTGTGCGATGGAAGGTGCCGAAGCGGGTTACGCTTTTGCAACCGGAATGGCTGCAATCTATTCGACTTTTGCAGCTTTATTAGAATCAGGAGATCATATTGTTTCTGCTGGAAGTGTTTTTGGTTCGACTCACGCTTTGTTTATGACCTATTTTCCAAAATGGAAAATCGAAACTTCGTATTTTGATATCAATAAACCAGAAACAATTGAGAGTTTTATTAAGCCAAATACTAAAATCTTATATGCTGAAACGCCTACAAATCCAGGTGTAGATGTAATTGATTTGGAACTTTTGGGGCAAATTGCAAAAAAGCACAATTTGATTTTAATAATTGACAACTGTTTTGCAACGCCTTACATTCAGCAGCCTATTAAATACGGTGCGCATATCGTAGTGCATTCTGCAACAAAATTAATGGACGGTCAAGGTCGTGTTTTAGGAGGAGTTGCAGTTGGAGACGCAGAGCTGATTCGTCAAATCTATTTGTTTTCAAGAAATACAGGGCCGGCAATGTCGCCATTTAATGCATGGGTGTTGTCAAAAAGTTTAGAAACTTTGGCTGTTCGTGTGGACAGACATTGCGAAAATGCTTTGAAAGTAGCTGAGTTTTTAGAGAGTCATCCAAATGTAAACAGTGTAAAATATCCTTTTTTAAAATCGCATCCAAAATATGAAATTGCCAAAAAGCAAATGCGTTCAGGCGGTAACATTATTGCGATTGAAATTAAAGGCGGATTAGAAGCAGGAAGAAAATTTTTGAACAAAATTAAATTATGTTCTCTTTCTGCAAATATTGGCGATGTAAAAACAATTGTAACACATCCAGCTTCTACAACACACAGCAAATTATCTGAAGAAGATCAATTAGCAGTTGGAATCACACAAGGTTTAGTTCGTGTTTCTGTTGGTTTAGAAACTGTAGAAGATGTAATTGCAGATTTAAAGCAGGCGTTGGAATAATTTTAGATTTTAGAGTTCAGTCCCGATAGCTATCGGGATGGAATGACTTAACTTATATAAAAAAACGATTTTTGATAGCAATAGCTACTATTGAAAATCGTTTTTTCTTTTGCAAATAAAGTCGTTTTTTAAATAAGATAGATTAAGTAGAGTATAAGTCATTTAAATATCATACTTTTGTTTTCTAATAAAATTTAGAGTTATGATAATAGTGAAATCTAAAATCTACATTCTAAAATCTAAAATCTAGTACGTGCTTTCAAAGAAAACAAAATACGGAATTAAAGCTTTAACTTATTTAGCGAGACGTGAGAATAACGAACCGGTACAAATTGCAGAAATTGCAAAAAGCGAACATATTTCGATTAAATTTTTAGAAAGTATTTTGCTTCTTCTAAGAAATTCTGGATTTCTTGGAGCAAAAAAAGGAAAAGGTGGCGGTTACTACTTAATAAAAGACCCGAAAGATATCAGCATGGCAAAAGTCTACCGTATTTTGGAAGGTCCAATTGCACTTTTACCTTGTGCCAGCCATAATTTCTACGAAAGATGCGACGATTGCGACGACGAAACAACTTGCGCGGCGCGTCGATTAATGACGGAAGTGCGTGACAATACTCTTAAAATATTAGAAAGCAATTCTTTGGCAGATATCGCTTTTTAATTTTTTTTAACCATATAAGTTATATAAGCTTATTCGATTTGTCCTGCAAGGTTTCCAAAACCTTGTAGGTATTCAATCATATTTTCCTAAAAATTACACCTACAAGGTTTTGGAAACCTTGCAGGAGCGCGCCGAAGCTAAATTGAACTTATATAACTTATATGGTTAAAAAAACTTAAAATATCAGTTTGTAGCCTGCAAGGAAAAGCATTACGGCAATAGCGTTTCTAAGAAACTGATCTGGCACTTTTCCGCTAAGCATACTTCCCATATAGATTCCTGGAAGTGATCCCATTAATAATTGACCTAATAATCCCAAATCAAGATTTCCCATAGAAGCATGGCCGATTCCTGCAACTAAAGTTAACGGAACGGCGTGTGCGATTTCTGTCCCTACCAGTTTTGGAGTTGGCAGTAAAGGATAAAGAAAAAATAAAGTTACAGTTCCTAAAGCTCCTGCGCCAATTGAAGTCAGGGTTACGGTTGCTCCTAATAAAACTCCAATTCCAATAGTTAGCATATTTTGAGTTGTGCTTTCTGTATGAAATTTATCTCCAGCGTGCTTCTGCGAAAACTTCATTAATTTTTGCTTGAAAATAATCGCAACAGAAGTAAATAATAATGCCCAGCCTAAACTTTGTTTGATAACACGATTGATGGTTTCAATATCTGTTTTGATGCTATGCAATATCCATAATGTGAGCAAAGCAGCGGGAACGCTTCCTAAAGTAAGCCAGCCTGTAATTTTCCAGTTGATATTGCCTTTTTTGTTATGAACAAAAATTCCTCCGGCTTTAGTAAAAGCAGCGTAAAGTAAATCGGTTCCTACTGCTGTTGTGGGAGGTATGTTAAAGTATAATAAAATAGGAGTCATTAAAGAGCCACCTCCAACGCCTGTTAACCCTACAATAAAACCAACCACTAAACCTGCAATGACAAGACCAATCTGAAAATCCATGAAAAAATATTTGCCGCTAAAATAATAACATTTTTATAATTATCCTATAGATTTGGTAGAGATTAAATGTGTATTTTTGTAAATCACAAAAATAGGGTGTGCTGTTAAAATAAGACGAAGCAGTACAATATTTGTTAAATTAATTACTAATTCCTTTTTAAATGTCTGTTATCTTGGTTTATAAGGTGATAGCTAATGCAAAAAAGTAAATATATTATTTTGATATTTCGAAATATGTAGTACATTTGCAAAGTAATCTACTAAGCCGATAGGGTAATGGATTTTTAAGAACAAAACAAATTCTTAAAATATGGAAAATGAACTTAAGTTAGACAACACAACGGTAAAGTCATATGCTTTATCAAAAGAAAAATTATGGATTGCGATTCCCGTAATTTTGTTGTTAGGTTTGGTAGCTACATTAATTTATAATCATCACGCTGAATTTTCATGGGATGGTTTTGTTCAGGGATTTGATGAAAGTCTTTTAGCGTTCTTTTTAATTGGTGTTTTTGCTCAATTGGTAGACGGAGCTTTAGGAATGGGATATGGAGCAACTGCAACATCATTTCTTTTGGCTTATGGAGTTCCGCCAGTTGTGAGCAGTACGGCGGTTCACGTTTCAGAAATGTTTACCACTGGAGCGTCGGCACTTTCGCATCACCGTTTTGGAAACATCAACAAAAAACTGGTAAAACATTTATTGATTCCAGGAGTTTTAGGTTCGATTACTGGAGCTTATTTATTGTCAGATGTGATTGATGGCGATATTATCAAGCCTTTCATAGCAGTTTATATGATTGTTTTGGCTGTAATTATTATCAAAAAAGCGTTGAAGAAAAATGTTGAAAAAAAGAAAACCAAAAAGCTAGGCGTTTTAGCTGTTTTTGGAGGTTTTATGGATTCAGTTGGCGGCGGAGGCTGGGGACCTATTGTAACTTCAACTTTATTAGGGAGAGGAAGAAATCCGAAATATACTATTGGTTCGGTTAATGCAGCTGAGTTTGCGATTTCGTTTGCAAGTGGAATCACTTTCATGCTTTTTGGAGGAATCCACGGATGGCAGGTAATTATCGGGCTGATTTTAGGAGGCGTAATTGCAGCACCGATTGCAGCATTTTTAGTAAATAAAATTAAAAGAAAACCAATGATGGTTGCGGTTGGGATTCTAATTATATTATTGAGTTTAAAAACATTATCTAAATTATTTTAAAGAATAATTTTAGAAAGGAGAGATTATGAGTGCGAATATTGTACAAGAATTATTAGAAAAAACTGCAGCTCTTTCGCTTGACGAAACCTTAGTTTTTTTAGCAAATGAGTTTCCGGGAAAAGTAATTTTTTCGACTTCTTTTGGTCAGGAAGATCAGGTAATTACCGATTTCATTGCAAAAAGTAACACTGATATTACCGTGTTTACTTTAGATACCGGAAGATTATTTCAGGAAACGTATGATGTTTTTCATAAAACATTAAAAAAATACAAAAGACCAATCGAAGTCTTTTTCCCAGAAGCAGCTTCAGTAGAAAATCTGCTTCAGACAAAAGGGCCGAACAGTTTTTACGATTCGGTTGAAAATAGAAAAGAATGCTGTTTCATTCGAAAAGTGGTTCCGTTAAGAAAAGCTTTGGCAGGGAATTCAGTTTGGATTACAGGTTTAAGAGCCGAACAATCAGAAAACAGAAGCGATTTGCATTTATTTGAATACGACGGAGGTTTCGAAATCATCAAATTCAATCCATTGCTAAAATGGACTTTAGAAGAAGTTGAAACGTATCTTTCAGAAAATAATGTTCCGCAAAATGCTTTACACAAACAAGGTTTCGTAAGTATCGGCTGTGCGCCTTGTACAAGAGCCATTTTTCCAGGAGAAGATATCAGAGCCGGAAGATGGTGGTGGGAGTCAAGCCATAAAGAGTGCGGTTTACATGGTGCAAAAAAAGAGTAACTGCAGAGAGAATAGAAAATAGAATTAAGTATTAAGAAAACCTACTCTATTTAAAGTTCCGGAGGAACGATCCATATTGTAGCGCCGGATTTTAATCCGGGGAGACGTCAAAGAAATCGCAAAAACGGATTTTAATCCGTTGAATAATGAATAAGAATAGAATAGCAAAAGTTTAAGATTTTAACAACTTGAAACTTGAAACCTTAAACTTGAAACAAAAAAAATAACAACAATAATGAGTTCAGTATTAAAAACAAACGCTTTAGAGAGTGAAGCGATATACATTTTCAGAGAAGTAATTTCACAGTTTGACAAACCGGTTTTACTTTTCTCAGGAGGAAAAGATTCTATTACATTGGTGCGTTTGGCGCAAAAAGCATTTTTCCCTGCTAAGATTCCGTTTCCTCTATTGCACGTTGATACAGGACACAATTTTCCTGAGACAATTGCTTTCAGAGATAAATTGGTAGAAGAATTAGGTTTAGAGTTGATCGTTCGTAATGTTCAGGATGCTATTGATGAAGGAAAAGTAGTTGAAGAAACTGGAAAATATTCTAGTAGAAACAGCTTGCAGACTACAACACTTTTAGATGCCATTGAAGAATTTAAGTTTGATGCTTGTATTGGTGGAGCGCGTCGTGATGAAGAAAAAGCAAGAGCTAAAGAACGTATTTTCTCTGTTCGTGACGATTTCGGACAATGGGACGAAAAAAATCAGAGACCTGAGTTGTTTGATATTTTGAATGGAAAAATCGAAAACGGACAAAACGTTCGTGTTTTCCCAATTTCAAACTGGACAGAATTAGATGTTTGGAGTTATATCGAAAAAGAAAAAATCGAGATTCCTTCAATCTATTTTTCACATAAAAGAAAAGTTTTTTTGAGAGACGGTTTAATCTGGTCGCATTCTCCTTTTGTGTACCAAGAAGAAGACGAACAAATCGAAGAAAGAATTGTTCGCTTCAGAACCGTTGGAGATATGAGCTGTACAGCAGCTGTTGAATCTTACGCAGCAACAATCGAAGAAGTTGTGGGTGAAATAAGAAGTTCAACCATTTCTGAAAGAGGAGCCAGAATCGACGACAAACGTTCTGAAGCTGCAATGGAGAAAAGAAAACAACAAGGGTACTTTTAATTCAATTAAAAATTAGAATTAAAAATTAAAAATTTCAAAAAAAACTAAGATTTAAAATTTTGTGTAAGCGTTCCAATAACTTGAAACATTAAACTTGAAACAAAATTTTTAAACCTGAAACAAAATATTACAGAATGGACGTTTTAAAAATAGCAACAGCAGGAAGTGTAGATGATGGAAAAAGTACTTTGATCGGAAGATTATTGTACGATACAAAATCGTTGACAACAGATAAAATCGAAGCAATCGAGAAAAGCAGTAAACAAAAAGGATACGATTACCTTGACTTTTCGCTTGCAACAGACGGATTGGTAGCAGAAAGAGAGCAAGGAATTACGATTGACGTTGCACACATTTATTTTTCTACAGCAAAGAAAAGTTACATTATTGCAGATACTCCAGGTCACGTAGAATATACAAGAAACATGGTTACAGGAGCTTCAACTTCTCAGGTTTCTATCATTTTGATCGATGCGAGAAAAGGCGTTATTGAGCAAACTTACCGTCACTTTTTTATCAATAATTTATTGAGAGTAAAAGAAGTAATCGTTGCCATCAATAAAATGGATTTAGTTGATTATTCAGAAGAAGTTTTCAATAAAATCAAAACTGATTTTGAGGCATTAAATGCAAAAAGTACTTTCAAAGAACAAAACGTAAGCTATATTCCGTTAAGTGCAATCAACGGAGGAAATGTAGTTGACAAATCTGAAAACATGCCTTGGTACGATGGACAAACTGTTTTAGAGCATTTAGAAGGATTACATTCTCATGATGTTTACGAAGCAGGAAAAGCACGTTTCCCAGTTCAGACTGTTATTCGTCCAAAAACTGATGAATACCACGATTTTAGAGGATACGCAGGAAAACTATACGGAAATTCTATTAAAGTTGGAGATGCTGTAACAGTTCTTCCTTCATTAACAGAATCTAAAGTTTCTAAAATTCACTTTTTCGATAAATCATTTGACGAAGCTACAGCAGGTTCTTCAGTTACAATCGAATTAGAAAATGATATCAATGTTACGAGAGGTGATATGATTGTAAAATCATCTGAACTTCCAAAAATTGAAAAAGATATTACAACAACGATCTGTTGGATGGACAGTAAAAAACTGGTTGCAGGAACAAAATATTTAGTTCAGCATAACACCAATAGAGTTTTAGCAAAAGTAGAAAGCATTAAAAATACAATTGCAACAGATTATTCTGGAACAACAGAAGCTTCACAATTAGCGATAAACGAGATTGGAGAAGTAACAATCAAATTGAGCAAACCATTGTATTTTGATTCTTATAACGAAAATAAATCAAACGGCGCTTTTATCTTAATTGATACCGCTACCAATACCACAGCAGGAGTTGGATTTATTAAATAGTTGATGGTTTATGGTTTTTTAGAAACCACTAATAAACGACCAACAATAAACCAAAAACAAGAAAGAAATGGAAAGTTTTAGAACAGAAATAGAAAATCCGGTAGTTCAGAAGGAGATTATCGAATTAGAAAAAAAGATTCACTTATTCCGCGGAGGAAAAATTGATGATGAGCGTTTTCGTAGTCTTCGTTTAGCGCGTGGTATCTACGGTCAGCGTCAAGAAGGCGTTCAGATGATTCGTATCAAATTGCCTTATGGTAAAGTGACCAGCGAGCAGTTGAGAAGAATTACTGAAGTTTCAGATAAATATTCGACAGGACGTCTGCACATTACAACACGTCAGGATATCCAGATTCACTATGTGAGCTTGGACAGAACACCTGAACTTTGGTCAGAATTGGCTAAAGATGATATTACATTGCGTGAAGCTTGTGGTAATACCGTTAGAAATATTACAGGAAGCGAATTAGCTGGTGTAGACGTAAACGAACCATTTGATGTTTCGCCTTATGCACACGGTTTGTTTCAATACCTTTTAAGAAATCCAATTTGTCAGGAAATGGGGCGTAAATTTAAAATTTCGTTCTCTTCTTCAGACGAAGATACAGCGTTGAGCTATTTGCACGATTTAGGATTTATTCCAAAAATTAAAGACGGACAAAAAGGATTTAAAGTAGTTTTTGGTGGAGGTTTAGGATCTCAGCCAGCACATGCAGAATTACTTTCGGAATTTATTCCGGTTAACGAAATCATCCCGACAGCAGAAGGAATCATCCGTATTTTTGATAGATATGGTGAGCGCGCCAAAAGAATGAAAGCGCGTATGAAATTCTTAATCAAAGAAATGGGGAAAGATGCTTTTCTTGATTTGGTTGAAAAAGAGAAAAAAGCAATCGCTTTTGAAACATACGAAATCGACACAACTGCTTTTGACGGACCAATTCCAGAACCTGTTTTAGAAGTGCCACAAGTTACAATCGAAGATACAGCAGCTTATGAAGCTTGGAAAAAATCAAATGTAATTGCACAAAAACAAGAAGGCTATTATGCTATCGGAATTAAAGTTTTATTAGGGGATTTTTATACTGATAAAGCGAGATTATTAGCAGATTTAATTAAAAATTACGCAGCAAACGAATTACGTTTTTCATTGCGTCAAAATATTGTAATACGTCACGTAAAAGAAGAGAATTTACCATTCTTTTATCAAGAATTAGCCAAATTAGACTTTGTTCATTTAGGATATAATTCAGTTGGAGATATTACGGCATGTCCTGGTACAGATACTTGCAACTTGGGGATTGCGAGCAGTACAGGTATTGCCGAAGAATTAGAACGAGTTTTAAGTGCAGAATATCCTCAATATTTAAACAACCGCGAAATTGAAATTAAAATTTCAGGCTGTATGAATGCGTGCGGACAACACAATATGTCTGCAATCGGATTCCAAGGAATGTCTATCAACTCAGGAAAACTGGTAGCTCCGGCATTGCAAGTTTTATTGGGTGGCGGAAGATTAGGAAACGGAGAAGGACGTTTTGCTGATAAAGTAATCAAAATTCCAAGCCGTAGAGGACCAGAAGCTTTGCGTACGATCTTAAATGATTTTGACGCTAACGCGAATGGAGAAAAATTCCTAAACTATTACGATGCAAAGGGAGAGAAATATTTCTACGAAATCTTAAAGCCTTTATCTGATGTAACCAACCTAACAGAAGCTGATTTTGTAGATTGGGGTAACGCAGATAATTATGTAAAAGCAGTTGGAGTTGGAGAATGTGCAGGTGTAGTGATCGATTTAGTGGCGACTTTATTATTAGAAGCCAAAGAAAAAATCACTTTTGCACAAGAAGCTTTCGATAACCAAAAATGGTCAGATGCCATTTATCATGCTTACGCAGGATTTGTAAACGGAGCAAAAGCTTTGTTATTGGCAGAAAACCAAAAAACAAATCATCACGCAGGAATCGTAGATTTATTTGACACTGTTTTTATTGACACTAATAAAATAGAGTTGAATTCAACTTTTAAAGACTTGGTTTACCAAATCAATAAAAACGAACCATCTGAAGCTTTCGCTAAAGATTACATTGCTCAGGCAGTAGTTTTCTTTGACAAAATCGAAACTTTCAGAGCACAAGAATTAGCAAATGCATAATATAAAACCAAAAATAACTTTAGTCGGTGCAGGTCCGGGCGATCCCGAATTATTGACGCTAAAAGCTGTAAAAGCACTGGCTGAAGCTAATGTGGTTTTGTACGACGCTCTGGCCAACGAAGAAATTCTGGATTATGCGCCTAAAAACGCTATCAAGATTTTTGTTGGAAAACGAATTGGAAACCATGCTTACACGCAAGATCAAATCAATCAATTGATTGTAGATAATGCATTGACGTATGGAAATGTAGTTCGATTAAAAGGCGGAGATCCGTTTATTTTTGGAAGAGGAAGCGAAGAAATAGAATTTGCAGAAAGTTTCGGAATTGAAACGATTGTTATTCCAGGAATTTCATCCGTAGTTGCAGTTCCAGCGAGTCAGGGAATATCCATTACAAAAAGAGGCGTTTCAGAAAGTTTTTGGGCCATTACAGGCACAACGTCTGACAGAAAATTATCTTCAGATGTAGCTTTGGCCGCGCAATCTTCAGCAACCGTTTTAATCTTAATGGGAATGCATAAACTGCCTCAGATCGTCGATTTGTTTCAAAAAGAAAACAAAGGAAATCTGCCAGTTGCCATTATCCAAAACGGAACAACAGCAGAAGAAAAAGTTGGCGTAGGAACAGTCGATTCGATTTTGGAGATCGTAAAAGAAAAAGAATTAAGTTCTCCAGCAATTATCGTTTTAGGCGAGGTTGTTCGCGAAAGCACTAAATTAAAAGGATTTTACGAAGAATTTTGTCAAAAAAAAGAGTTAGATAAAATGTTCCGTCAGAACCAATTCGTTGGTAAAAAATGATTGATTGAATAAAATCATCTAATTTTGATTGGATGAAAATAAATTAAAATGGAACAAAACGAATTATATCCAATATTTCTAAAGCTTCACAATTTAAATGTATTAATTGTAGGCGGAGGAAATGTAGGTCTGGAAAAGCTTTCTTTCTTGCTTAAGTCAAGTCCGAATGCAAATGTTGAGGTAGTAGCAAAAGAATTTCATTTAGAAATAAAAGTTCTCGCAGAGCAGCATCCTTCGATAAAATTGACAAAATCGAAGTTTAAAAAGAAAATGCTCAAAAAGCGCCACATGGTAATTGCTTGTACAGACAATCTTGAAGTCAATAAAAGAGTGTACGACTTGGCCAGAAAGCGTTATTTGATTTGCAATATTGCCGACACGCCAGATTTATGTGATTATTATTTGGGCGGAATCGTTACGAAAGGAAATGTCAAAATTGCCATTTCGACCAATGGAAAATCGCCGACAACAGCCAAAAGGCTTAGAGAGTTTTTTGAAGAAGTAATTCCGGAAGACATCAATCAAATGGTTGAGAATCTGAATGAATACCGAAAAACGCTCAAAGGCAATTTTGAAGAGAAGGTTAAACGAATGAATGAGATCACTTCTTCATTAAAAAATAGAGAGTAAAAAGGTTTCGGAAAGAAATAAATGATAAAAATCATTGAAAGTACAAGGATTTATTCGTTTCTTTGCGTTATTAAGAATGATTATAAACAACACCATAATGATTAAAACAGATATACTTATAATTGGAGCAGGACCAACAGGTTTATTTGCCGTATTCGAGGCAGGATTATTAAAATTAAAATGTCACATTCTTGATGCTTTACCGCAAGCAGGAGGACAGCTTTCAGAATTATATCCTAAGAAGCCAATTTATGATATTCCTGGATTCCCAGAAGTTTTAGCTGGAGACCTAATCGATGGACTAATGGAGCAGATTAAACAATTTGAGCCAGGTTTTACTTTAGGAGAGCGTGCAGAAACAATCGAAAAACAAGAAGACGGAACTTTTATCGTAACGTCTAATAAAGGAACTAAATTCCACGCGCCAGTTATTGCAATCGCTGGAGGTTTAGGAAGTTTTGAGCCTCGTAAGCCACTTATTGAAGATATCGAGTTTTATGAAGATAAAGGAGTAAAATACTTCATCAAAAATCCTGAGAAATTTAGAGATAAAAGAGTTGTTATTGCAGGAGGAGGAGATTCAGCATTAGATTGGTCAATTTTCTTAGCAAATGTAGCCTCAGAAGTAACTTTAATTCACAGAAGAAATGAATTTAGAGGAGCTTTAGACTCTGTAGAAAAAGTACAGGAATTAAAATCAGCTGGAAAAATCAAATTAATTACGCCAGCAGAAGTAATCGGAATCAACGGTGCTGAGCACGTAGAATCTTTGGATATCGAAGAAAACGGAGCACACCGCAAAATCGAATGCGACTATTTTATCCCACTTTTCGGATTAACACCAAAATTAGGTCCAATTGGAGACTGGGGATTAGAAATCGAGAAAAATGCAATCAAAGTAAACAACGCTTTAGATTATCAAACTAATATTCCAGGAATCTTCGCAATTGGAGATATCAACACGTATCCAGGAAAATTAAAATTAATCCTTTGCGGATTCCACGAAGCAACATTAATGTGTCAAGCGGCGTATGGAATCATCAATCCAGGTAAAAAATACGTATTGAAATATACAACAGTTTCTGGAGTAGACGGTTTCGATGGAACTCGTAAAGAAGCACCAAAAGCGGTTGTGAAGGCGATAGTCTAAGCTTCTAAGGTGCTGAGGTTCTAAGATACTAAGGCGCTAAGGTTTTTTTATATAGTAAAGCTCAAACTTTTTAAAAGTTTGGGCTTTTTTATTAAGCTAAATTTTAACTAAGGAGCTTAGCAACTTAGAACCTTAGTAGCTTAAAAAAGCTTATCTTTGTGTTTATATAAATTTTGATTATCATGAATTTAGAAGCAAGAAAATATCAATTTATCCAAGAGTTGGTTAAGGTAGAAGATGAAAGTGTATTAGAAAAATTGGAATTGGTATTGAAAGCAAATCAAAACGATTGGTTTGATGATTTATCCAAATCAGAACAAGACGAAATCCAATTAGGAATAGAACAAGCTGATAAAGGAGAATTAACTAGCCACGAAGACGTGATGAAAAGATTCTCAAAATGGCATTAAAAATTTTATGGACAGCTCAAGCCATAAAAGGTTTTGACAAAGTTGTTGATTACTTAGAAGCAAAATGGACAGCTAGAGAAATTTTGAATCTTGAAAATAATATTCAACAAGTTGTTAATCAGATTAAAATTAATCCCGAACAATTTCCAAAATCTCTCAAGAAAAAATCATTACACAAAGCAATTATAGATAAAAATAATTATTTGGTTTACAGAGTGATTCAAGAAAGTGAAACCGTAGAGATTATTAATTTTAGAGGAACAAAGCAGAAACCTAAACACTAAAAGTAAGAAAATATAGTTAAGCCCAAACTTTTTAAAAGTTGGGGCTTTTTTTATTTATCATTTTGTAGAATCCCAGAGGGATGACATATTTATAGAACAGAAATGGATACCCATTAGATAGCTCCAGCGGAGCGATATTATCTAAATAATGTGTCGCTCCGCTGGAGCTTTTATCGGATGGTTAAAATATTTTCTATAAATATTATTCTCTTCAAGAGCATATATTAAACAATCAAATTCAAACATTGCCCACGGTTTCAATAGTGGGTACGCAATGCAAATCACGCTACGTAAATTAAACACGTTTCCCACGGTTGAAACCGTGGGCAATGTTCTAAAATCTTTGTGTTTGCAAAACTAAATAAATCAAAATATAGATTTTTCACCTTAGTCCCTTAGAACCTTAGCGCCTCAGAAGCTTAAAAAAACATCACATTAACTTAATCTTATTTCCTTTGACCCGACATAATGAGATGCTAGCTTTGCATTGTAAAATAATATTTTGAAGAATCAATATAAAGTGCTAACTTTAAGAATGTATTAAAAATTATCTACTATGAGCAAATGGGATGAAGAAACACTACTCGAAGAAAAGTCCAAAAATGACAACGAAATGAAAATGACAGATAATGAATTTACAGATCATCAAGAAGTCATGGACACATTTCTTAATTGGGACAGAAGTTTTTAAAAAGCTTTCTGATAAAAGAACAACACACTCAAATTTATTGAGTCGACAGCAAAAAAATAGACAAAAGCTCAAACTTTATTTATAAGTTTGAGCTTTTCGTTTTTAACCTTTTAACCTTTGTAGCTTAGCAACTTAGTCGCTTTACAAAAAAACTTAGAACCTCCGAACCTTAGCAGCTTAGAATCTTAAAAAAAACTTGCAATTACCGCCTTTATGTCGTTACTTTGCAGCGTTCATAATTTTATTGAAAGTTATCACGAAAGGCGGAGGGATAGACCCAATGAAACCTTAGCAACCCTTTACCATAAAGAAGGTGCTAAATTCTACTTTATACTGTAAACACAGTAACTAAGATAGATAACACAAATACAAGCAGTATTTCTCAAAACTTTTCCTGACAACATTACAACATAATTTCACTGAAATAATTTTTAGTGAAAGGAGCGAATCATTGGCGCATTTTTGCCGTCATGAGTTCCCGCTGTCCGCAATATCTTTTATTCTGAACCCCAGAATAAAAGGATATTTGCTCCCATCGGGGCTAAAAAGCCATCAATTGTGAACTTTTGGAATTAAAATAATAAAAATACTAGAAACGAAACCTTTAGGTTTTGTTTCGAATTAAAAAAGCTCAGCACTTTGCACCTTTGTGACTTTGTGCCTTTGCGACTTAAAATTATGTCAATACAACAAGCAATAAAAGAAAGAATCCTGATTCTAGACGGAGCAATGGGAACCATGTTACAACGTTACAACTTCTCAGAAGAAGATTTCCGTGGCGAACGTTTCAAAGACTTTCCGCATCCATTAAAAGGAAATAACGATTTATTATCACTTACACAGCCACATGCAATACGTGCTGTACACGCCGCGTATTACGAAGCAGGAGCAGATATCGTAGAAACCAACACTTTCTCTGGAACTACAATCGGTATGGCCGATTATTTCATGGAAGATTTGGTTTACGAATTAAACTACGAATCGGCAAGAATCGCCCATGAAGTAGCCGACGAATTCACAGCCAAAAATCCAGCAAAACCACGTTTCGTAGCCGGTTCTATTGGACCGACAAACCGTACGGCAAGTATGTCACCAGACGTAAACGATCCAGGTTACAGAGCCGTGACTTTTGACGATTTAAGAATTGCTTACAAACAACAAGTGGAAGCTCTATTAGACGGAGGTTGCGATTTGCTTTTAGTAGAAACGATTTTCGATACATTAAATGCAAAAGCAGCACTTTTTGCCATCGAAGAAGTAAAAGAGGAACGTAATATCGATGTGCCAATTATGGTTTCAGGAACGATTACAGACGCTTCAGGAAGAACACTTTCTGGACAGACAGTTGAAGCTTTCTTGATTTCAGTTTCGCATATTCCGTTATTGAGCGTTGGTTTCAATTGCGCTTTAGGAGCCGATTTGTTGAAACCATATTTAAAAACATTAGCACAGCATACAAGTTTTAATGTTTCAGCGCATCCAAATGCAGGATTACCAAACGCATTCGGACAATACGATGAAACGCCAGAACAAACTCAGGCTTTCATCAAAGAATATTTAGATGATAATTTAATCAATATCATCGGAGGATGTTGCGGAACAACGCCAGATCATATCCGATTAATGGCTGAAGTTGCGAAGGATTATAAGCCTAGAGTGGCGCCGGTTTTAGAGTAACGTTTCGTTTTCTGCAAAGTTTTCAAAACCTTGTAGGTATGATTTGTTGATGTATAAAGAGTACAAACCTACAAGGTTTTGAAAACCTTGCAGGTTAGCCAAAAGCAAAAAAGTTCCGTAGGAACGACCGATTTTGTAGCAACGGAATTTATTCCGTTGAAGAGACGATCGAAGAAATGAGTTTCATCGGAACGGTGCATATAATATTCATCCGCTGGCGAGAGCTTCCAGCTCGTGCCTACAAAGTAAGATTTAAAATAAAAATAGCATTGAAAGTGCACGAGCGTGACGCTCGCGCCAGCAAAAGAAAAATATTAAAGTTTCGGAGAAATATAATTTATTATGAAACCGAGTTTGCGTGAGGGATAGAAGTGGAAAGCCCACAGCCTGACGAAGGAAGAGCGAGGACTTGTAACGAATAGCCCGACCCGCTTTTTTCAAGCGGGACACGCCCAAAATAAGATTATAGAAAACGTAAATACCTACAAGGTTTCAAAAACCTTGCAGGAAAAGAAATAAAGAATAAGAATAAAAACTCAGAACCTAAGAACCTTAGGAACTTAGTACCTTAAAGAAAATGACTGAAAAAAGAAGAGACCTTGTATTATCAGGATTAGAACCGTTGATTATTACGCCCGAAAGTGTTTTTGTAAACGTTGGAGAGCGTACAAACGTTACCGGTTCGCGAAAATTCCTTCGATTAATCAAGGAAGAGAAGTATGATGAGGCACTTGATATCGCAAGACAGCAGGTAGAAGGAGGAGCGCAGATTATCGATATCAACATGGACGAAGGAATGTTGGATGGTGTAACAGCTATGACTAAATTCCTAAACTTAATTGCGGCAGAACCAGATATTTCGAGAGTGCCGATTATGATCGACAGTTCGAAATGGGAAATTATTGAGGCTGGATTAAAAGTAGTTCAGGGAAAAAGTGTCGTAAACTCAATCTCATTAAAAGAAGGAGAAGAAGCTTTTATTCATCATGCCAAATTGATCAAACGTTACGGTGCGGCAGCGATTGTGATGGCTTTTGACGAAGTTGGTCAGGCAGATAATTATGACCGTAGAGTCGAGATTTGCCAGCGTTCATATGATATTTTAGTAAACAAAGTTGATTTTCCGCCTCAGGATATCATTTTCGATTTGAATATTTTCCCTGTTGCAACTGGAATGGAAGAACACCGTTTGAATGCGTTGGACTTCTTTAGAGGGACAAAATGGGTTCGTGAAAACCTTCCACACGCGCATATTAGTGGTGGAGTGAGTAACGTTTCGTTTTCATTTAGAGGAAACGATGTGGTTCGTGAAGCGATGCACTCGGTTTTCTTATACCACGCGATCAAAAATGGAATGACGATGGGAATCGTTAACCCAGAAATGCTGACGATTTACGATGATATTCCAAAAGATTTATTAGAACACGTTGAAGATGTAATTTTAGATAGACGCGACGATGCGACTGAAAGACTTCTGGATTTTGCAGAGAATGTAAAAGGAGAAGTAAAAAGCGACGAAAAAGCCGTTCAGGAATGGCGTTTAGGATCGGTTCAGGATCGTATTACGCATTCTTTGGTAAAAGGAATTGATGCTTTTATCGAAGAAGATGTTGAAGAAGCACGTTTGGCAGCCACAAAACCAATCGAAGTTATTGAAATCAATTTGATGGCTGGAATGAATGTGGTAGGAGATTTATTCGGAAGCGGAAAAATGTTCTTACCTCAGGTTGTAAAATCGGCTCGTGTAATGAAAAAAGCGGTTGCTTATTTATTGCCTTTTATTGAAGAAAGCAAACAAGCTGGAGATAAACAAGGAAATGGAAAAATCCTGATGGCGACTGTAAAAGGTGACGTTCACGATATTGGAAAAAACATCGTTTCGGTAGTTTTGGCTTGTAATAATTACGAAATTGTAGACTTAGGTGTAATGGTTCCTCCGGAGAAAATCATTGCAGCGGCGATTGAACATGAAGTAGACATTATCGGTCTAAGCGGACTAATCACACCTTCGCTTGACGAAATGGTTTATTTGGCCAAAGAATTAGATAAACAAGGAATTAAAATCCCGATTATGATTGGTGGGGCGACGACTTCGCGTGCACATACAGCCGTGAAAATTGCGCCTCAATACAGAGAAACGGTAATTCACGTAAACGATGCTTCGAGAGCCGTTACCGTTGCCGGAAACCTGTTAGATCATAACCGAAAAATATATGCAGCTGATATTCGTGCAGAATATGACAATTTCAGAGAAACATTTTTAAATCGTTCGAGAGATAAAAATTTCTTGACAATTGAAGATGCCCGTAAAAACAAATTGCAATTAGACTGGAGTGAATATACTCCGACGAAACCGAAGAAAATTGGTGCACAAGTTATTGAAGTAGAATTAGATGTTTTGGTTCCCTATATCGACTGGACGCCATTTTTCCAGACTTGGGAATTGTACGGAAAATATCCTGCGATTTTAACCGATGAGGTTGTGGGTGAACAAGCAACTTCTGTTTTCAACGATGCTCAAGCAATGCTGAAAGTTATTTTGGAAGAGAAAAAACTGCAGGCAAAAGGTATTTATGGAATTTTTCCTTGTAATCAAGTTGATGACGACGATATCGAATTGCGTGATGAAAACGGAAAAGTTTTAGAGAAGTTTTTGACTTTAAGAGTACAATCTCAAAAAACAAAAGGCGCACCAAATCCAGCTTTAGCCGATTTTATTCTGCCAAAAGAAAGCGGTATCGATGATTATATGGGAGCTTTCTGTGTAACAACCGGTTTTGGAGTAGACGAATGGGCGGCTGAATACGAGAAAAATCTTGACGATTATAATTCGATTATGGTTAAAGCGCTTGCCGATCGTTTCGCTGAGGCTTTCGCCGAATATCTTCACGAGAGAGTGCGTAAAGATTTCTGGGGTTACGACTCAGAAGAGTCTTTAACTAACGAAGAATTAATTAAAGAATCGTATAAAGGAATCCGTCCTGCGCCAGGTTATCCAGCTTGTCCAGATCACTTGGAGAAACCAACGATTTGGAAGCTTTTGGATGTTGAAAAACAAACGGGAGTGAAGTTGACAGAAAGTATGGCGATGTGGCCAGCTTCTTCAGTTTCTGGATATTATTTCGGAAATCCAAAAAGTCGATATTTCGGTCTCGGAAAAATAAAAGAAGATCAGGTTACAGATTACGCTAAACGCCGAAATGTGCCACTAGAATACGCTCAAAAATGGTTAAACCCTAATATAGCAGACTAACAAAGTTATTTTAGTTTCATGTTTAAAGTTTCAAGTTACTGTAGAGAACTTGAAACCTGAAACCTGAAACTTTAAAACCAAAAATAAATAATGAAAGTAACAGAACATATAGAAAACGCCAAAGGAAAAACATTATTCTCATTTGAAATTATTCCGCCTCAAAAGGGGAAAAGCATTCAGGAATTATACGATAATATCGATCCGTTGATGGAGTTTAATCCGCCGTTTATTGATGTAACGACTTCTCGCGAAGAATACATTTACATTGATAAAGGAAACGGACTTTTAGACAAAAAACTGACTCGTATGCGTCCGGGAACGCTTGGAATTTGCGCTTCTATAAAACATAAATATAATGTCGATACAGTTCCGCATTTGCTTTGCGGAGGTTTTACAAAAGAAGAAACCGAATATGTACTGGTTGATTGTCATTATTTAGGAATCAATAACGTAATGGCGCTTCGTGGTGATGCTATGAAAGATGAACAGTCTTTTGTGCCAAAAGCGGGAGGAAATCATTATGCAATTGATTTGGTGAAACAAATTAAAAATTTAAACTGCGGACAATATTTGCACGAAGTAATCGATACCGATAATAGAGCCGATTTCTGTATTGGAGTTGCGGGTTATCCAGAAAAACATTTAGAGTCTCCTTCTTTACAATCGGATTTAAAAAGATTAAAAGAAAAGGTTGATGCAGGTGCTGATTATGTGGTAACGCAGATGTTTTTTGATAATGCTAAATATTTTGCTTTCGTAGAAAAAGCAAGAGAAATGGGTATCACAATTCCGATTATTCCTGGAATTAAGCCAATTGCAGTTCAAAGACATTTACAAGTTTTGCCACAAATTTTTAGAATCGATTTGCCAGAAGATTTAATCGATGCAGTAGACAAATGCAAAAATAACGCTGAAATCAAACAAGTTGGAATCGAGTGGGCGGTTCAGCAGTCATTAGAATTAAAAGCAGCTGGAGTTCCGTTTTTACACTATTATTCAATGGGTAAATCGGAAAATATTAGACAGATTGCTAGTCAGGTTTTTTAACGTCATTGCGAGGAACGAAGCAATCTCACTAGGTATTTTCTTTGCTGATTTTGTAAATGTGGTTGCTTCGTTCCTCGCAATGACAAACATAACGTGGAATTGTTTAATTTAGAAGTTTAAAATTTTCATATCATGAAAGACGAAGAATTACAAGCCATAGCTTCTCAATTGAAACATCCTTCTGGAGAAAAAGGAATTGAAATGGGCAATATGATGAACGAAACGAACATCACTATGACCAAACATTCCATCCAAAATTTAAATATTTTAAAGGAAAATAAAATTCTTGAATTAGGTCACGGAAACGCTGGCCATGTCGAATTTCTTTTCGAACAAGCCAAAGACTTAAAATATTACGGACTCGAAATGTCGGACTTGATGTTTCAGGAAGCGCGTAAAATCAACAGAAATTTTGTTTCTCAAAAACAAGCTTTCTTTTCACTTTATGACGGAAATAAAATTCCTTTTGAAGATGAAACTTTCGATAAAGTATTCACAGTAAATACGATTTATTTTTGGCAGAAACCAGAAGATTTACTTTCAGAAATTTACAGAGTTTTAAAACCGAATGGTAATTTCTGTCTGACTTTTGCTGAAGAAGATTTCATGAAAAAACTTCCGTTTACACAATTTGAGTTCGAACTTTATAGCACTCAAAAAGCGCAGGATTTAATTGCAAAATCAGATTTTAAAATTGTTTACAAAGAAACTCAGACCGAAAAAATAAAAAACAAAACAGGCGAACTGGTTGACAGGGCTTTTACCACTATTGTCTTAGAAAAGTCTTTTAAATCATTTTAATCTGCGGCATTAAATTTAGTTGCTTTTAAGTACTTTCATTGTTCCATTTTGGTTTCTAAATTGTAATACTTTTAAATTATGGAAGTAAAAAAAATCAATTTTCTACAAAGTTACAGCAGTATTCTTTTACTTCTTGGCGGTATCATTATCGGCAGTATTTTCGGATTGGTGTTCGGAGAAAAAGTATTGGTAATAAAACCAATTGGAGATATTTTTCTGAACTTACTTTTTACAGCGATTATTCCATTGATTTTTTTTACGATCGGTTCTTCGATTGCCAATTTAGAACAGAAAGAAAAGCTCGGAAAATTATTCTTAATAATGATTTTGGTTTTCCTTTCGACACTTTTGATTTCGGCAATTGTAATGATTTTTGCCGTTTATCTTTTTCCAATTCATGAAGATATTGCTATAGCGAAAATTCCGTTTGAAAATGTTCAAACAGGTTCGGTAGGCGATCAGATTGCAAAGCTGGTTACTACAAACGATTTCTTCGAATTATTGTCGAGAAAAAGCATGCTGGCGCTCATTATATTTTCATTTTTAATTGGTTTTGCGACTTTACAATCTGGAGAAAGAGGAAACGTATTTAAAAGTTTTCTGGATTCAGGAAACGAAGTCATGAAACAGCTTTTAAATATCATCATGAAATTTGCACCAATCGGTTTGGGAGCTTATTTTGCGTATCAGGTTGGTATTTTCGGACCGCAGCTGTTTGGTGTTTATGCAAAACCTATGGCGGTTTATTATGCGGCTTGTATCTTTTATTTCTTTACATTCTTTAGTTTATATGCCCTTGTTGCAGGCGGAAAAAAAGCTTTCAAAGTTTTTTGGAGCAATAATATTACGCCGTCTTTAACCGCAATCGGAACTTGCAGCAGTATTGCGACAATTCCGGCGAATTTGGATGCTGCACAAAAAATGGGAATTCCAGCGCATGTTCGAAATTTGGTGATTCCGTTGGGAGCACCTTTGCACAAAGATGGCTCGAGTATGTCATCTATCCTAAAAATTACTTTTCTTTTTGCCATGTTTGGAAAAGATTTCACCGAGCCTTCAACCATTCTCTTGGCATTAGGAATTACCATAATTGTTTCTATTGTCGAAGGCGGAATTCCGAATGGCGGTTACATAGGAGAAGTTTTGGCTATTACGGTTTATGGTTTTCCGATGGAACAAGCTCTGCCAGTAGCGATGATTTTAGGAACTTTGGTTGATCCAATTGCAACGTTATTAAATGCAAACGGCGATGTAATTTCATCGATGCTGGTGTCCAGATTCTCAGAAAAAACGAAGTGGTAGCTTCACTTTAAAAATACCTCAAATAATTAATTTAAAATATTTTCCTCTTATGTTAAGGCTTCGACTTTGTTCAGTCTGACAAAGAGATTTAATACTATATAATATGAATTCAATACTACAGCAAGATCTCAATGATTTTGATACCATTTTAGAAAAAACAAAACAGCAGGGAATTGATTTTCTAAATGCTATCGAAAATATTCCCACTTCTAATACGTACACAATTGATCCAAAAAGCGTTTTAAACGAATTGGGTCTAGGCTCGATCGAAGCCTTAAAAGAGTTTAATGAAAGACTAGCGCCATTGATGGTTTCTTCTTCGGGGCCAAGATATTGGGGATTTGTTACAGGCGGTTCTACTCCGGCATCGATCGTAGGTGACTGGCTGGCGGCTGTTTACGATCAGAATACGCAGGCAGTAAAAGCACAAGGTGGGGCGTCGGCTTTTATAGAATTTGAAACGATTCATTTATTATTACAGCTGTTAAATCTTCCAGATGACTTTTTAGGCGGATTTGTTACAGGCGCGACGATGTCAAACTTTACGTCTCTAGGCGTTGCAAGGCAATGGTTTGGAGCACAGTTTGGAAAAGATTTTGCTAAAAACGGAATTTCAGAAACTATCAATATTCTCACAGCAACTCCACATTCTTCTTCTGTAAAATGTTTGTCACTTTTAGGAATTGGAAGCCAAAATTATACGACTGTAAAAACAATTGAAGGCAATCGTGAAGCTTTGGATATTGCCGATTTAGAAGAAAATATCAAGCAATTAAACGGAAAACCTTTTATACTTATTTCAAGCGCAGGAACAGTAAATACGGCCGATTTTGATGATTTTGAAGCGATTGCAGCTTTAAAAGAAAAATACAATTTCTGGTGGCATATTGATGGCGCTTTTGGCGGATTTGCAGCGGTATCGGATAAATATAAACATTTGGTTAAAGGCTGGGAAGGAGCAGACAGTATTACGATTGACTGTCACAAATGGCTGAATGTGCCTTATGAAAGCGCTTTCTTTTTAAATAAAAAAGAACATATCAACCTGCAGATTGAAACATTTCAGAATTCAAATGCACCTTATTTAGGAAATGCTTTGGAGAATTTTAATTATCTAAATGTACTTCCTGAAAACTCTCGCCGTCTGCGTGCGCTGCCAGCGTGGTTTTCGCTTAAAGCGTATGGAAAAGAAGGTTTTAGAGATATAATTGAGTGCAGTACAGCGTTGGCATTGCATTTTGGAAATGCTTTAATAGAAAATGATTTTGAGCTTTTAGCACCAATTCGTTTAAATAATGTTTGCTTCACACTAAAAGGAGAGCACAATCAGGAAAAAGTAAGCCGATTTTTGTCTGATTTGAACGATACCGGAAAAGTATTTATGACGCCGACAGTTTATCTAAACAAAAAAGGAATTAGAGCTTCATTTGTAAACTGGCGTACAACAGAAAATGATATTAAACTTGTAATTCAGGAAATGCGAGAAGTGCTTTCGAGAATATAAACTATTTAAATGTAGAAGAGCCTGTTTGAAGGAACAGGCTCTTAACTAACACAAAAAAAAACAAAAAACAAGGTATTTAAAGAACGAAACTTTATATGCGGTATGTAAATGCAATTGTCGCTATACGATTGTCCAGATCATATCTTTTATCAATAGTCGTTTGCGCAACTGCAGATTTAATGTAGAAATTATTGGTGTTGAAAACATCAGTAAAATTGAGTTTGATACTTCCTTTTTTAGCTAAAACCTGTTTAGAAATTCCGATGCTGAAATCAAAGAAAGCGTCTCTCTGGTAAATTCCAAGATTCGATTTTGACTGATATTGAGCATTTCCTTCTGCTTTCAGCGTTTCAGTTATAGTAAAAGAATTTTGAACGCTTACGTTTAAGGTTGTTATAGGATCAATCGTATTGCTGTTTAAAATGTCTGCCATAAATTTATTCTCAAAAACATTGAATAAAGTGTTTACAGACCACCATTTGTTTAACTCGGCTGTATTGGTAATATTAACTCCGTAATTGTATGATTTGTTAACGTTTATTTGAGTTGTAACAGTCGTATTGGTGTCTGGATTATAGTTATACACTTCTGTAAAAACATCTTTAGTGCTATTAAAATAAACAGAAGCCATAAAATTACTTTTCCAAGCGTAGCCAATTTCCATGGCATGTGTAATCTCAGGAATCAAGTTTGGATTTCCCTGCGAATAGTTGAATGAATCATCGTAAAAACGGAACGGATTCAAATCAAACTGGCTTGGTCTATTGATTCTTTTACTGTAAGAAGCGTGTGCAGAATGGTTGCTGGTGAATTCATATTTTAAAGAAAGACTCGGAAACCATTTTAAATAATCATCTTTATGCTCTTCGTTTAAAGTTTTCTGATCAATGTTGATAGCAGTATACTCACTTCTTAAACCAGCCTGAATGTTTAATTTTTCTAACTGATATTTATAGTTGGCGTAAGCAGCATAAATCTGTTCGTTATATTCAAAATGATTGGTCGAATTAAAATCGATTAGCCATTCGTTGTTTTCGTAATATTCGTAAACTGATGGATTGTCATTGTTTTTAACGCTGGCTTTAAAACCCCACTCAATAGATTGCTTTTCCTTAAACGGATTTATAAAATCAATTTTTCCAGTAAAAACTTTTAACTGAGATGGAATATAACCGCGACGATCGTTTACAACAGTTGCATTTGCGGTATTTTCTGCACTTTGAAACTGGTTAGATCTAAACTTTGACGTTTCGTATTCAAAATCAAAATTCATGTTTTTTCCTTCGTCATTAAATTTATGAGTACCAGAAAAAGCATAAGTATAATCATTCCATTTTTCTTTGCTGTCATTGTAAGTCAAAGCATCAAAAATAGGCTGATTTGAAGTATTAAGAACTGTATTAGTTCCATCGGCCATATTTTCATAGCGTCCAATTTTAGCATCTACATAAAACTCTAAATTGGTTTTAGGAGAAACTTCATATTGCGTTCCAATTTTGAAATTATTAGAAGTAAGAGGCTCATCTGTAATAGAGGTCTGATGATTTGTAGACAAAATTTGCTGATGCGTAAGATCTGTATATTGGGTCTGATTGAATTTTTTACGCTCTTCTTCGCCACGAAAAGTATAACTGTAATTTCCGAAAACGCCCCATTTATCTTTATTATAATTTAAATTAAAGCCAGAATTCGTTCTGTTTTTTCGGCCTCTTCCGTAACTGGCAAATGCGGTTCCTTTTAAGCCTTCAGCATTTGGTTTTTTTAGAATAATATTAATGATACCAGCTTTTCCTGCCGCATCATATTTAGAAGAAGGATTAGTAATGACTTCTATTTGTTTAATATTTGATGAGGTTGTAGCTTTTAAATAATTGGCTAATTCTTTCTGAGAAAGCTGTGTCAATTTACCATTGATCATTACCGCAACACCTTGCTGACCGCGAATAGATAAATCGCCATCTTGAGATACCACAACGCCAGGCGCACGCGATAAAACATCAAGAGCTGTTCCGCCTTCAGAAACGATGCTGTTTTCTACATTAAAAACAAGACGATCTGATTTTTGAGTGTAAAGTACTTTCTTCTTACTAATCACAATTTCATCTAAAGCATTTATAGTTGTTTCAACAATACTGTCAGTTTCTTTTTCTGTTTGAGAATATCCATATACCGAAAAAGCAAGCATAATGGAGGTTATAATATTTTTCATGCTGTTTTAAATTTGGCGATTCTAACCGAGGCTAGAACATAATCTTGTAATTTTTAAATCAGAATTTATTGCAGTACAATTTGTTCTAATTTGTCTGAAAACCTTTTTTGAAGATTTATCGCTTGATTTGAAACAGTTGAAATAAGTTTTTTTAGGATAAGGAGTGTACGTAACATACCGTGGCATTTAAAATTTGATTTGCCAAATATAACACTATTTATAACAAGTCTAAATAAAAATAATAATATTTTTTAAAGAAAAATGATAATTGACTGATTTATAGATAAAAGAATGAGAAGGAAAATAAAAAAGCAGTTTGTTTTGAACTCAAAACAAACCGCTTTTTCATAAAAAACTTAAATCTAAGTAGCTTAGAAGCTTAGCAACTTAGAACCTTATTTTGTAATTTCTCTAAATACAGCTTCCAGATTTTTATTTTTCTGATTCAATTGTAGTGTTTTTAATCCATTTGCGTTGGCAAAGTCAAAAATAGCTGGTCGCATATCTTTTTCGGTAATAAAAGTTAGCTCCCATGTCATGTCATGAGTATTTACGTACGAAGAAATGTTTTCTAGTTTAGCTAAAAGCTGTTCTTCGACTTTGTAATCGAACTCAACTTCAATAACTTGCTCTTTATCGGCAGTAACCAAATGGTCTAATTTATTGTCGGCAACAATTTGTCCTTTGTCAATAATTATGACACGATCGCAAATCGCTTCGACTTCTTGCATGATGTGTGTCGATAAAAAAACTGTTTTATTTTTTCCAGCATTTTTAATCACATTACGAATTTCCATTAACTGGTTAGGATCCAGTCCCGTAGTTGGTTCGTCCAAAATTAAAACTTCTGGATCATGAAGCAAAGCATTCGCTAGTCCCGCACGCTGGCGGTATCCTTTAGAGAGTTGGCCAATTTTTTTATGGCTCTCTGGTGTCAGTCCTGTCAGTTGAATTACCTCTTCAATTCTTGATTTTGGCACGTTATAAACATCAGCATTAAATGCCAAATACTCACGAACATACAAATCCAAATATAACGGATTGTGCTCTGGCAAGTAACCGATAGAGCGCTGAACCTCTTTTTGATTTGTCATGACATCGTGACTATTTACAAGGGCTGAGCCTTCGTCTGCCAATAAATAGGTAGTCAAAATTTTCATTAAAGTAGATTTTCCTGCTCCATTTGGACCTAAAAATCCAACAATTTCTCCTTTCTTAATCGAAAATGAAATTGAATTTAATGCTTTTTGTGTTCCGTAACTTTTTGATATGTTGTTTACTTCTATCGACATGGACTTTTTATTTGCTACAAAAGTAACGAGAAATCCTTTCGATTGCTACATTTTGGCTTTTAAAGTATTTCTTAAAAAAAATATAAAGTTCCCAATTCACGGCACTGTTGTTGTTAAAGGAAACATAAATTTTAAATAAAAGCCCAAATGAAAAAAATGTTAGTGATAGCTGCTTTAGCTATCTGCAGTTTTGCAAACGCACAAAAAGGAACAGTATTAGTAGGTGGAAACATCGGATACACTTCTGAAACTACTGACTTCAATGTTGGTGAAAGAAAAACAAACGAATTTAGTTTTTCTCCAAAAGTAGGTTACCAATTCCACGAAAACTGGACTGTTGGAGGTGAATTTACAGTTGCGTCTTCAAAAGATGATCAAGGAGTAAATGAATACAAAACAAATACTTCTAAATTTGGTGCATTTGTACGTTATACAATGCCATTAAGCCAAACTTTCTCTGTTTTTGCAGATTTAGGAGCTGGTTTCCAAAACAGAACTGAAAAAGACTACGTTGGAAACAACTATTCTAAAGCTAAAGCTGACGGAATGTACATTGGTGTTGTTCCTGCTCTTTTCATCAACATGCAAAAAGGTTTTGGTCTTAACTTCAGTATCGGTGGATTGTCTTACGATACATTAAGCTATGATAACAATGGTCCAGATGTTAACAGATTTAACTTCAACTTTGGACAAACATTTAACATTGGAATTTCTAAAAACTTCTAATCTTAAGTTTTATATTCAATTTCAGAAAGCGCTCCAAAGGGAGCGCTTTTTTTGTGCTTTATGTAAATTTAAAGTTTGCTGATTTGTAATAAAAAGATTATTTGTTAGGAGTTTGTTTTGAAGCCATTAATCAATTGTAAAGATTTGTATTTCTGATTATTATTGGCTGTGTGGTGGCATCGTTGTTGGTTAATATCTTACAAATTTTAAATTATAAACCATTATGAAAAAAATGCTACTTATTCTTGCATTGTCAGTTTTTGGCTTTGCAAATGCCCAAAAGGGAACAGTTTTAGTTGGCGGAAACATTAGCTATAACTCTAATAAAATCGATCGTGAAGATGCGCCAGCAAAAACAGATGCTTTCGCTTTTTCTCCAAAAGTTGGTTATCAATTTCATGAAAATTGGACCTCTGGAGTTGAGTTTGCTTTGATATCTTCAAAAAGTACACTTGGAGAGGGGGAAGGAAAATCTAACGAATATAAAATTGGTGCATTTGTGCGATATACATATCCGTTAAGTGAAACTTTTTCAGTTTTTGCCGATCTAGGCGCTGGATTCAAAAGTCAAAAAGACAAAGGTTATGATGATGGATTACTTCAATATGAAAATAAAGGCAATGGTTTTTATACCGGTTTAACTCCCGCTCTTTTTATTAATATGAAAAAAGGTTTTGGTTTAAACTTTAGTATTGGTGGTTTAGGATATGAAACTTTGAGCTATGATAACGATGGAAATGATGTTGATTCTAGTCAATTTTACTTCAACTTTGGAAAAACGATAAACATCGGAGTTTCTAAAAACTTCTAATTTCAGATTTTTATATATCAGAAAGCGTTCCAATTGGAGCGCTTTTTTTATGTATAAGGAAAATTATTTTATTGAGTTATTTTATTACTTTTTAAAGTCTATTTTCTTTTTCTGTTCGCTATAATTTTGCGTATCAAAAATATTAAATCAAAAAGCCATGAAAGTTAGAAATATTGAAAAAGAAGAAATAAACAGAGAGGCTCTAATTACCAGAGTAATATGGTTTGTTTTAGGATTTATAGTTTCTTTTATTCTTTGCAAACTTTAAAAATAATGCCAACTAAAGTGAAACCGAAACGAATCATAACTAAATTCAGTCTCATTTGTTGGCATGAAAAACAAAAATTATCTCAGATACCACAATCTTATAATGATTTTTCCATAACTCACGTTTAGATTTTTTGCCACGAATTCACGAATAATTTTATACGCAATGATTTATAAAAATTCGTGAATTCGTGGCGAATAAAACGTATTTTTGACCTTTAGATCCTCAATCTAAAATCTAAAATCAGAAATCTAAAATTTTAAAATGAACTGGGAACAACTTTTATCTCTAAAGAAGCAAGGCGATACAGGCAAAAGATTACGTATAGAACAAGATGATACTCGTTTAGGATTTGAAGTCGATTATGACCGAATTATATTTTCTGCTGCTTTTAGAAGTTTACAAGATAAGACACAAGTTATTCCGCTTTCTAAAACAGACTTCGTGCACACGCGTTTAACGCATAGTTTGGAAGTTTCTGTTGTCGGACGTTCGCTTGGACGTTTGGTAGGAAAAAAGATTATCGAGAAATATCCGTACTTGAAAGAAGTTCACGGTTATCACATGAATGATTTCGGAGCTATTGTGGCGGCGGCTTCATTAGCGCACGACATCGGAAATCCGCCTTTTGGACATTCTGGTGAAAAAGCAATTGGAGAATATTTTTCTATCGGAAATGGCCAGAAATATAGAAATCAGCTGACAGATAAGCAATGGCAGGATTTAATTGATTTTGAAGGAAATGCTAACGGATTTTCAGTTCTAACGGCAAGCCGTCCAGGAATTGAAGGCGGACTTCGTATTTCGTATGCAACTTTAGGCGCTTTTATGAAATATCCGAAAGAAAGTCTTCCGAAAAAGCCAACCAATAATATCGCAGATAAAAAATACGGTTTCTTTCAAACAGATAAATTATTCTTTGAAGAAGTCGCTAAAGATATGGGAATGATTGCCAATAAATCTGGAGATGATATTGGTTTTGAAAGACATCCTTTGGCATATTTGGTTGAAGCTGCAGATGATATTTGCTACACGATTATTGATTTTGAAGACGGAATAAATCTAGGTTTAGTTTCTGAAGATTTTGCTTTAGAATATTTGATTAATTTGGTCAAAGACAATATCGGAGTTTCAAAATACAAATCGTTAACTACCAAAGAAGATCGTATTTCTTATTTAAGAGCTTTGGCAATCGGAACTTTAATTAATGATGCTGTAAATGTTTTTGTTGAAAATGAAGAAGCAATTTTGGCAGGAAACTTTCCGTATGCTTTAACAGATAAAAGCAAATACAAAGCGCAGATGAATGATATTATCAAACTAAGTGTTGAAAAAATCTATCAGAGCCGAGAAGTAATCGAAAAAGAAATTGTGGGTTACCAGATTATCCAAACGCTGCTGGATAAATTTATAACAGCATACAATAATAAATACGACGGAACTGCTTCAAACTATGATAAATTGATTTTGAAAATGCTGCCAGAAAAGCATCATTTAGACAAAACCAATTTGTACGAACGTCTATTGCATATTTGTCATTACGTTTCGCTCTTAACAGACGGAAATGCGCTTGAACTGTATGAAATGATTCAGGGACAAAAAAAGCGTTAAAAAGAAAAAGCTTCTTTCAGAAATATTCTAAAAGAAGCTTTTTTTATAGCTGTATTTTTCTCTTTTATTTGAAAGCATAAACCAGACCAACACCCAAAACTTGTCTTAATTGCATTTTTGGTCCTTCGGTAACCTGGCTTTTTGTTCCTGTAGTTGGATCAATAACGTCTTTTTTATTTTTAATGTCATCATCATAAATAATATGAACGCCGATATTAGCTTTAACATAGGCATTTACAACCAAGTCCAACCGTGTATCATAATCAACATCCACATTTCCAAAGCGGTTTAAATAGTCGGTATATAAAGTGAGCCTGTTTTCATAAAAAACATTTTTATAAATTTCGCTTTTCATGTATCCAGTTAAAAGTATACCGAATTCGGCTTTTACCTTTTGACCCTCTTCAATTAAAATTTGCTGTGTCGGGTCTAAAGGATCTGGTGCATAAACAGCTTTTTTAACACCAAAAGAACCTTGATTCGCCAAATTTTGATCTAATACTAAAGTGGTTTTTAACGTAATAGGTGAGAAATAAAAAGTTCTATTTTTCTCTTTATTCGAATTCTCAGCTCCGGCTCCTAGAAAGACATACGCTGGCGCAAAAGGTCTAGAGATTGGCACATCTCGGTTAGGATAATTATAACCGTTTGTAAATTGCGTGTTGAAATTAAACTTAGCTGAATAATACCAATTGGAAGCGGTATCTTTTCTAAAACCATAAGTAGAGTTGAATTGAACCGCATCATCCGTTTTTCTCATTTCAATATCATCCTGCTTATTTAGACCATATTTCATAATAAGTTCGTTAAACCATTTATGATTTCCTTTCAGATATGTTCTAGAAAATTCACCTTTAAATAAACCTGAGATAGAACTCGTTCCCCCAGCACTCCAGTTGACAAAAGCAATTTGTGAAAGGTCAAAGCCAAGTTGGTTTTTAGGTGTCCAGTTAGAAGGCGGTTTAGGTGCTTGATTTGGGCTTAAAGTGGTTTGTATAATCTGGGCAAAGTTATTAGAAGTACACAAAAGCAATAACAGCAAAAGGGTAGAACGCAATAAATTCATTTTGGTAATTTTTTTTTGGTGTCGCAAAATAATTATTTTGAACCGTTAGAAAAAAGATTTATTAAACTTTTAACGTCAATTTTACACAATTGTTGCAGTTGATTTACTGTTCCGTGCTCTATAAACTCGTCTGGAACACCCAAAATTTCAATAGAATTTTTAAAATTATTTGATGCTGCAAACTCTAAAATAGCACTTCCAAAACCACCATTTTTAACTCCATCTTCGATTGTAATTATGCTTTGGAAAGTTTTAAAAATGGTGTTTAATGTATTGATGTCTAGTGGTTTAATGAAGCTAAAGTTATAGTGTGCAATCTCCTCCGAATTGGTTGATTCTTTTAGAGCCTCTATAACATTATTTCCAATTGTTCCGGTCGATAGCACAGCAACTTTCGTACCATCTTTAAGGCATTTTGCTTGGTTCCAATTTATTTTTTCGTAATGTCCGAAATTTTCTACTTCCCAATTTGGGATGACTCCGCGGCCTCTTGGATATCGAATGGCAATAGGATGATCTATTCCCAACTGAACTGTATACAAAATGTTTTGCAATTCAATTTCGTTTAACGGAGCATAGATAACCATATTCGGAATCGAACGCAGATACGCAATGTCAAAAACACCATGATGCGTTGCGCCGTCTTCGCCTACCAAACCTGCACGGTCGAGGCAAAAAATGACAGGAAGATTTTGCAGTGCCACATCATGAATGACCTGATCGTAGGCACGCTGTAAAAAAGTCGAATAAATATTGCAATACACAACCATTCCCTGAGTAGCCATTCCTGCTGCCAAAGTAACGGCATGCTGTTCGGCAATTCCCACATCAAAAGCGCGATCTGGCAATTCGTCCATCATAAATTTTAAAGAACTTCCTGATGGCATTGCCGGAGTGATTCCGATTATTTTTTCATTCTTTTTGGCTAAATCTAAAATGGTCAAGCCAAAGACGTCCTGATATTTTGGAGGAAGATTTTCTTCCGATTTTAAATGAATTTCTCCCGTTGAAGCGTCAAATTTTCCAGGCGCGTGATATTTGACCTGATTTTCTTCTGCCTGCTGCAATCCTTTTCCTTTTGTTGTTACTATATGAAGGAATTTTGGACCTTTTATCTTTTTTAAACGATTTAATTCTTTAATCAATTTCGGAAGATCATGACCGTCAATAGGGCCAGAATAATCAAAATTCAGCGATTTTATAATGTTATTCTGCCTCGGGTTTTTTCCGTTTTTAACCGAAGTAAGGTATTTTTTTAAAGCACCCACACTTGGGTCAATTCCGATGGCATTATCGTTTAAAATTACCAGGATATTGGCATCGGTAACACCTGCGTGGTTCAAGCCTTCAAACGCCATTCCGCTTGCGATAGACGCATCGCCAATAATCGCAATATGCTCTTTTTCAAAATCGCCTTTTAGTTTAGAAGCAATCGCCATTCCGAGCGCTGCAGAAATTGAAGTAGAAGAGTGGCCAACGCCAAAAGTGTCATAAACGCTTTCACTTCTTTTCGGGAAACCAGAAACTCCATCAATTTGCCTGTTGGTGTGGAAAATTTCTTTTCTTTCTGTCAGGATTTTGTGTCCGTAAGCCTGATGTCCCACATCCCAAACCAATAAATCATCTGGAGTATTAAAAACATAATGCAGTGCAATTGTAAGTTCTACAACGCCGAGACTCGCTCCTAAATGGCCTTCTTTTACAGAAACGATGTCAATAATAAACTGACGAAGTTCCTGAGCAACTTGCGTAAGCTGTTCTTCTTTTAAAAGACGTAAATCAGCAGGATTATATATGTTGGAAAGTAAATCGCTTTTCATTGTAAAGGTAAAAAGCAAATTTACGGTTTTAAATTTAATTTCTTTTACAGCGTCTTATTTCAATAAAATAGGCACAGAATATTGCATTCTGGTTTTTTTTCCGTTCGATTCGCCAGGCTGCCATTTCGGGCATAAACTTAAAACCCTGATAATTTCTTTTTGCAAGGGTTCTTCAACCGCTGGAGAACATTCAAGAAAAGATACAGAACCATTTTTTTCTACCGCAAAGGCTAGAGTGAAATTGAGTTTCCAGTAATTAACATCTTGTGGCTTTTTATATTCTTTCATAAAAAAAGTATGAAACTGTTCAATGCCGCCAGGGAATTCTGCATTGGTATTCGAAAGAGGTTTTATAGTTGGTGAAGAATCTTCTTTTTTTGCTTTATCAGTTTTTGAAGTTTTGTTTGCCTCAATTTCTTTAGATGCGATTGATGTTGTTTGTTTTAATTCAGTTTGCTCTGCTTTCGTTAAATCTCGTGGAGTTTGCTCTGTCTTTTTCTTGCTTATTGTAGTTGTATCAATAGCTACTGATTTTGTTGTTGAAGTATCTTTAACAACTTTAATATTTTTAACTTCTTGTTGCTTGTCTTCTTTGTTTTGACAACTGAAAAAAGCCACACTTATAACTGCATACAGTGATGGCAAAAACAATTTGCAATTAATTTTAGCAGTTATTTTATGTTTTATTTTCATTTTTCAAGGACTATTGGGAAACTAAATTTTTCTCTTGTTCTTTTTCCATTTTGTTCACCAGGAATCCATTTAGGGCATAGATTTAAAACGCGTGTTATTTCTGACTCTAATTGAGGATCAATATCTTTTGGAAATTGAAACGCTGTTAATGAACCGTCTTTTCCTATCACGAATGAAACAATAATGCGATCTGTTGTGTTTTCAACTTCTTCGGGTATTTTAAATTCTTCGGCAAAAAACTCATAGAAAGCGTTAATTCCATTTGGGTAGTCTGCATTTTTTACAATTGCAGCTCCCATGTAGACGATTTCATTATTTTTTAGAATAGAGTCGTTTGCAATTTTTTTTTCAGCTAAAGACTGATTTTCCTCATAAGTGATTTCTGTGCAATCTTTTTGAGTAGTATGATTAGATTTTGTCTGATTCTCCAAAACTATTTCTCCAGTTGTTCTCTTAATGGTTTTTTTATTGTGATCACTATTTTGTTTCAATGGTGGAGCTGGCGGCGGCGGAATTTGTTTACTATTTCCATCCTGTTTTTCATCCTCTACAATTTCGATTTTATCAATTTTATTTTTATTTCCATTTTTATCTGCACAACTAAACAAAGTAGTTCCCATTGCTACAAATAAAGCCAATAGAAACATTTTAGAATAATTAGTTTGAGAATATAAAACGCGATTAGGAATTTGAATAGTAATGCTATCTAACTGCGATTGTTTAAATCTGCCACAAATTTTTTCGTTTTGATTTTGAATAAAATAATGTTGAATTTCTTCAGGAAACATAGATGTAAAATCAATGACCGTTTTAGAACAGCTCATGCAGAAGCGGCCATTATCTTTTGGCGTCATTTTGTCCCAGTTTTCTTGGCACGGTTCCGGAATTGTGATTTTATAATTTGTTTCCATAAATGAATTTCAGAGAATAAATGTAGAAAAAAATATGTTGCAAAAAAGCAAGTAGCGGTTTGCGAAATTTTATTTGAGGCAATAAATAAAATTAATTGCCTCAAAAAATCATTATATTTGAGTTGATTAATTTTATTTATTGCCTCATGAAATACAATTGGCAGTTACCAGACTGGGGAAATTTTAAATATGATGACTCGGTCATAGACTCATTATGTGTTGATTTTGCGTTTGAAGCGGGAGAGATAAAAGGTCTTATAGAATCGCTTCCAACCCAAATTCAACAAGAAACTATTCTGCAATTTATGATTTCGGAAGCAGTTAAGACTTCTGAAATTGAAGGGGAATTTTTTAGCAGACAGGATATTATGTCTTCTATTAAGAAGAACTTAGGAATTGCAGATGCTTTTGATCAGGTAAAAGACAAAAATGCTCAAGGAATAGGAAAATTAATGGTGACAGTTCGTAATTCTTATTCTAAAAAACTCGATGAACCGCTAATAAAAGAATGGCATAATATTTTAATGGAGCATTCAAAAGGTGTTAATCCTGGCAAATACCGAATAGGTGAAGAGCCAATGCAGATTGTTTCGGGGGCGTATGGCAGAGAAGTAATTCATTTTGAAGCGCCACCTTCAAATTTCGTTCCGATAGAAATGGAAAAATTTATTAAGTGGTATTATAATTTTGAAGTAAAGGCAAATGATGTTAAAAAAGCATTAATCAAAACTTCGATTTCGCATTTGTATTTTGAAAGTATTCATCCTTTTGAAGATGGAAATGGCAGAATTGGTAGAACCCTTGCAGAAAAATGTCTTTCTGAGTCTTTGAATCGTCCTATTCTAATGAGTATTTCGAGTACTATTGAAGAAAATAAAAAACAATATTATCAGAGCTTAAAATTAGCACAGCGCACAAATGAAATTACAGACTGGATCTTTTATTTTTCGTCTGTAATTCTCGAATCTCAAATAAATGCAAAACAAATTGTTCTACTCACACTTCATAAAAGCAAATTTATGGATCGTTTTAAAAATGAAATGAATGATAGGCAGACAAAAGCGGTTTTGAAAATGTTTGGCAGCAATGGTTCTAGTTTTCAAGGGGGTATGACGGCAATAAAATACGTTTCAATAACCAGAACTTCAAGGGCAACAGCAACTAGGGACTTACAAGATTTAACAGAAAAGAAGATTTTAAAACCAAAAGGAGAAGGTCGAAACCGGTCTTATGATTTGAATTTGCAAGATGGAGAAGTAATTTAAAAGTTTTTAAGTTTCTCTTTTGAAATCAGAGAATACTATTTCAAAATTCTATTTTTGCAATTATGGAAAATCCTTTTACAGACGAATATTTTATGAAGAAAGCTTTGCAGGAAGCTGAAGAAGCCTACTTAAAAGGCGAAATTCCTGTAGGAGCTGTTATTGTTGTAGCCGATAAAGTTATCGCAAGAAGCCATAATCTGACCGAATTGCTAAATGATGTTACGGCTCACGCTGAAATGCAGTCTATTACTGCTGCTGCTAATTTTCTTGGCGGAAAATATTTAAAAGACTGTACGCTTTATGTTACTTTAGAACCATGCCAAATGTGCGCAGGAGCTTTGTATTGGAGCCAGATTTCTAAAATTGTTTTCGGTGCTCGCGACGAACAGCGCGGATTCTTGAATATGGGAACAAAACTGCATCCTAAAACCACAGTGGTTTCAGGTGTAATGGCAAATGAAGCAGCCGATTTAATGAAACGTTTTTTTCTGGAAAGACGTAAATAAATTCCAATAAATACCTTTCTGGTACACTGTAATGAGTTTTAGGTATTTGAGAAACTTCAACAAAAGTTAAATAATCATTATTAGAGAATTTTCTTCTTAAGAAATTCAGAAAATAATTTACTTTTATCATAATTTAATTTTGGGTTCTGCTGTTAATCTTTGACAGCATGCCACATTAAATTACTAGTTTATTAACCGATTAACTGTAGATAGAAGTGAAAGCAAAAGGACTATTTCTCGCATTTTTTGTGTTTTTTATTTTTCAATCCTGCGGGCGTAAATCAGCTGCAGATTTCAATTCCGATTTTTCGTTATTTAAAGATTACATTACCAGTTTTACGGGTGGTATCGTTTCGGCAGATTCTGATATCCGTGTGGTTTTGGCATTCGATAAAAATGATTGGAAACCGAATCAGGAATTAGATGACGATTTGTTTGATATTTCGCCAAGTGTAAGCGGGAAAGTTGTAGCGCTTTCTACCAATACTATAGCTTTTATTCCAGAGAAAAAACTCAAAATGGGTACAGAATATCAAGTTACTTTAAACTTAGATAAGCTGACTGCGATTCCGAAAGAGAAGGAAAAAGAATTGTCTAAATTCAATTTTACAGTAAAAACGGTTAAACAAGATTTCACCATAAATACGGGTGATATTCAATCGTATACTAAAGAATATCAGTATTTAAACTGTACCTTAAAAGTAGCAGATAATATTGATTTGGAAACGGCAATTAAGCTGGTTAAGGCCAAACATAATGGGAATGATCTTAATATTAAGTTTGATAAAAATGTGTCTTCTGGAAAAGAATTTCATTTTATAATTGACAGTATTCAACGTCAGTCAGAAGCTTCAAATTTAGAAATTATCTATGACGGAAATGATTTTGATATCGATCAGAAAGGACAAATTGATTTTCCAATTACAAGCATCAACGAATTTAAAGTCATAAAAGTTGAAGTTCCAGACGGAAACAATCAGCAGGTTTTAATTAATTTTTCTGAACCTCTAGAAAAAGGACAGGATTTTGCTGGATTGGTTTCGATTCAAAATACTAATAATCTGAAATTTTCAACACAAGGAAATTTACTGAAAGTATATTTTACAAACCAAAATGCGCCTAAAAAAGAAGAGCCGGTAGCTGTTGCTGTAGAAGAACCAGCTGCAGTCGCAGTAGATTCAGCTGCAGTAGTAGTTGACTCAGCCGCGGTTGCAGAAGATTCGGCTGCTGCAGTTGTAGAAGAAGCGGTTGAATATGTGCCAGATGAAGAGCCAGAGCAAGTGGTGACAGGCGAATTATTATTAGAAGTTTTTCAGGGAATTGAAAGCCAATACGGTAAAAAACTGGAAAATAATTACAGCGAAAAAATCTCTTTTGATCAGATTAAACCAAACATTCGCTTTGTTAAAAACGGAACGATTCTGCCAAGTTCGAATAATTTAAAATTGAATTTTGAAGCTGTAAATCTGAGCGCTGTTGATGTAAAAGTGTATAAGATTTATAAAAATAATATTTTGCAATTTCTTCAGTATAATGAATTAAATGGCGGGCAAAATCTCAAAAAAGTCGCGCAGCCAATTGCCAAAACCACTTTAAATTTAAGAGAAAGCACGCTCGTAAATCTCACAAAATGGAATACCTATGCTTTAGATTTATCTAAAATTATTAAACCAGAACCAGGAGCAATTTACAGAGTTGAATTTGTTTATAAAAAGAAATATTCGCTGTATAAATGTGAAACTTCTGAAGGAAATGATGACGAAACCGAGGAAGAAGAAGTTGATGAAAACGACGTAAACTACAGCGGTAACTCTTACGATGATTACTATTATTATGACGATTACGATTGGAGGGAAAGTCAAGATCCTTGTACGGGTTCTTATTTTTACAATGCTCGAATCGCAACCAATATTTTAGCTTCAGATTTGGGAGTTATTGCCAAAAGAGGAGAAAATAAATCGTATTTGTTTGCTGTAAACAATATTGTTACAACGGAGCCAGTTTCAAATGCGAGAGTAGATTTATATAATTTCCAACAGCAGAAAATAGCGACAGAAGCCACAAGCAGCGAAGGTATTGCATCTTTCCAATTAGACAAATTCGCTTATTTCGCGATCGTAACTTTAGGCGATCAGTCGACTTATGTGAAGTTGGATGACGGACTTTCTTTATCGGTAAGTAATTTTGATGTTGCGGGAGAGACTTTACAGAAAGGCTTAAAAGGATTTATTTACGGAGAAAGAGGCGTTTGGCGTCCTGGAGATAATTTGTATTTGTCTTTTATTTTGAATGACGCTGCGAATAAACTTCCGAAATCACATCCAATTAAGTTCAGATTAAATGATCCGAACGGAAAAACGGTTTATCAGACCATTCAAAAAACAAATGAGCTAAATCATTATGCTTTTACAGTTCCAACAAATCAAGATGCGCCAACAGGAAATTGGGAAGCAATGGTAAGCGTTGGAGGTGCGAAATTCTATAAGAGCATCAAGATTGAAACAATTAAACCAAATCGTTTAAAAATCAAAAATACCTTTAGCAGAAAAACACTTTCAGCATCGTATCCTAACACAGATAATCTGGAAGTAACTTGGCTTCATGGAGCAATTGCAAAGAATTTGAATGTAGAAATGCAGGCTAAATTCTCTCAGCAAACCACGACTTTTAAAGGTTTTGAAAAATATACTTTTGATGATATTGTACGACAGTTTAGTACAGAAGAAATCAATGTTTTCTCAGGAAAATTAAACGAAAGCGGAAAAGCTTCTGTAAATATTCAGCCAAGATTGCAAGGTCAGGCGCCAGGAATGTTACGTGCTTCATTCATTACAAAAGTTTATGAAGAAGGCGGTGATTTTAGTACAGATGTAATGTCGACGACTTATTCGCCATACAAAACCTACGTCGGACTTAAAACGCCAGAACTCAACAAGTACAGCATGCTTGAAACGAGAACAAACAATCGTTTTGAGGTGGTAACAGTTGATGAAAACGGCAGGCCAAAATCAGTCCGCAATCTTGAAGTACGAGTTTACAAAGTAGACTGGAGATGGTGGTGGGATTCTTCGAGCGATAATTTGTCAAATTATAACTCGTCAAACTCAACGACTTCTTATAAAACCTTTGTGATCAATACAGATTCTAGCGGAAAAGGAAGTTTCCAATTTGCCTTAACAGATGAAGAATGGGGACGTTATTTAATTCGTGTTGAAGATCAGCAGGATGGTCACGCAACCTCTTTAACAGTAAATATCGACTGGCCAATCTGGTCTGGAAAAACACGTAATAGAGATGCTTCTACAGCAAATATGTTAGTGTTTTCTACCGATAAGAAAAATTATGCTGTTGGAGAAAAAGCACAAATTTCTTTCCCTTCAAGTGAAGGCGGACGTGCGTTGATTTCAGTAGAAAACGGATCGAAAGTAGTGCAAACTATTTGGGCAGAAACCAAAAAAGGAGAAACAAAAGTAGAAGTTCCGATCACGGGAGCGATGGCGCCAAATGTGTATTTCAATATCACATTATTACAGCCTCACGCCTCAACCAAAAATGATTCTCCGATTCGTATGTACGGAATTGTGCCGATTGAAGTGGTAGATAAAAATACGATTTTGGCACCGACAATTTCGATGCCTGATGTTTTACGACCAGAACAAAACTTTACCGTAAAAGTGGGTGAGAAATCAGGTAAAGAAATGACTTATACTATTGCAGTTGTAGACGAAGGACTTTTGGATTTAACTCGTTTTAAAACGCCAAATGCTTGGGACAGTTTCTATGTTCGTGAAGCTTTAGGAGTAAAAACCTGGGACGTTTACGATGATGTAATAGGAGCTTACGGCGGAAAAATAAATCAGATTTTCAGTATTGGTGGAGATCAGGATTTGGGTGGAGGAAAAGCCAAAAAAGCAAACCGTTTTAAGCCTGTGGTACTGTATTACGGTCCATTCAAATTAGGAAAAGGAGAAACAAAATCACATCAGTTAAAATTGCCAAAATACATTGGTTCTGTTCGAACAATGGTTGTGGCGGGAGACGCAAATACAAGCGCGTACGGAAGTGTTGAAAAAGCAACACAAGTGAAGAGTCCATTGATGGTTTTGGCTTCGTTGCCAAGAAAAATTTCACCATCAGAAAAAGTGACACTTCCAGTAACTGTTTTTGCTACAGAAAATAAAATCAAAAATGTTTCGATTCAGGTAAAAACCAGCAACGGATTGAAAGTTATGGGAAGCGCAGTTCAGAGACTGAATTTTGCTCAGCCAGACGAAAAAATGGCGTATTTTAATTTAGTTGTCGGTTCGGCTACAGGAATTGCAAAAGTTCAGGTAATCGCAACGTCAGGAAGCGAGAAATCAGTTTACGATGTGGAGATCGATATGACAAATCCAAATCCGGTTACGAGTACTTTTACCGATGTTGTATTAACGCCAAATAGCACCAAAACCATTTCATGGAAAACATTTGGAATCGCAGGAAGCAACAAAGCTAGATTGGAAGTTTCGTCAATGCCTTCTATGAATTTGAATGGAAGATTACAATTCTTGATTCAGTATCCGCACGGCTGTGTAGAACAAACGACTTCATCTGTTTTTCCGCAATTATATTTAGCCGATGTAGCTGATATTGATGCAAAACGCAAAGATTTGATTCAGAAAAATATCGCAGCAGGAATTGCAAGATTAGGTAATTTCCAGTTATCAAATGGCGGAATGCCTTACTGGCAAGGTAATGCAATTGCAGACGATTGGGGTACTTCTTATGCTGGACATTTCTTAATTGAAGCAGAGAAAAAAGGATATGTATTGCCAATTAATTTCAAATCAAAATGGCTATCGTATCAGCAGAAAGAAGCGAAACAATGGCGTTTTGAACCGAAATATGGAAATGATTTAGCGCAAGCATATCGTTTGTACACTTTAGCTTTAGCCGGAAATGCCGATTTATCAGCAATGAACAGATTGAGAGAAACAAAAGGCATTTCGAACGAAAGTATGCTTCGTTTGGCGGCGGCTTATGTTTTAGCAGGTCAAAAATCGGCTGGACAAAGTCTGTTCTTGAAAACGAGTATCGACGGAAGTTCAGACGGCTACAGCTATTACTATTATGGTTCTAGCGAAAGAAACAGAGCAATGGCTCTAGAAACCATGCTACTTTTAGATCAAAAACAAAAAGCGTTTGTTACAGCAACAAAATTAGCCAAAGAAATGTCGGCTAATCAATGGATGAGTACACAGACAACGGCTTACTGTTTGTATGCGATGTCGAAATTTGCGGTGAGTAACGGTCCAAAAGGAATCAATATTCAGTTTAGTAAAAACGGAAAAGGAGAAACGATAAACACAGGAAAATCGGTTGCAGATCGCAGTCTATCTGTTGCTTCTGGAACAAACAGTATTACGCTGAAAAACAATAAAGCGAATACGGTTTATGTTCGCGTATTAAATACCGGAATTTTACCAATCGGACAAGAAAATGCAGTTCAAAGTGATGTTACAGCTTCTATTGTTTTCAAAAACAGAAAAGGAAGTGTAATCAATGTTTCGAAAATCAGTCAGGGAACTGAATTTATTGCTGAGGTAACTATTAAAAACCAAAGGGGAGAAAGTGTTCAAAATGTAGCATTATCGCAAATTCTTCCTTCAGGATTCGAAATTGTAAATACCCGTTTCACAGATTATGGAGACGCTGTAAATAACATTGCTGATTATATTGATATTCGAGATGATAGAACAAATTTCTATTTCGGAATGAAAGCCAGAGAAACCAAAGTTTTCAGAATCCTGTTAAACGCATCGTATTTAGGAAATTATTATCTGCCAGGATTGCAATGCGAAGCGATGTATGATAATACATTCTTGGCCAGAACAAAAGGATTCTGGGTCGAGGTTGTGAAGTAAAATTTTTTTTTCGCCACGAATTCACGAATTATTATAATTTAAATTCGTGAATTCGTGGCAAAAAAAATGTGAAAAAAGTCTCCCGCAGATTTTGCAGATTAAGCAGATAGAATAAATCTGTAAAATCTGTGAAATCTGCGAGAGAAAAAACTTTGCGTCCCGATAGCTATCGGGATTGCGGTTAAAAAAAGTAAGTGTTGAAAAATAAAATAAAAGCGTTCTTTCAGCGCATTATCAATTGGATAAAAAAGAATAAAATAAAATCAGCAATTGCATTTCTGCTCTTGCTGATTTACTATTTTTCGATACCTCGAACATTATTCAAAGAACCTTATTCGACCGTTATAGAAAGCAAAGAAGGAGAATTGTTAGGCGCTAAAATTGCCCGTGACGGTCAATGGCGTTTTCCTGCACAGGACAGTGTTCCCGATAAATTTAAAAAATGCATTGTTTATTTCGAAGATGAATATTTCTATAAACATCCCGGCTTTAATCCAGGAGCGATGATAAATGCTTTCAAACAAAATAGAAAAGCAGGAAAGGTCGTTAGGGGAGGAAGTACACTTACGCAGCAGGTTATTAGGCTTTCGCGAAAAGGAAAAAACAGAACCTATTTTGAAAAATTCATCGAAATTATTTTAGCGACAAGATTAGAATTAGGTTATTCTAAAAATGAAATCCTCGAAATGTACGCCGCACACGCTCCGTTTGGAGGAAACGTTGTCGGACTCGAAATGGCTTCTTGGCGTTATTTTGGTGTTCAATCGAATCAATTGTCTTGGGCAGAAAATGCAGTTTTAGCGGTTTTACCTAATGCTCCAAGTTTGATTTATCCGGGAAAAAATCAAATAAAGCTATTAAACAAACGAAACCGACTTCTGTTAAAACTGCATCAGGAAGGAATTATCGATAAACAGACGTACGAACTTTCGATAGAAGAGCCATTACCTCAAAAACCGTATGATTTGCCTCAAATCGCACCGCATTTGCTTCAAAGAGTAGCAAAAAGCGAAGAAGGAACAAGAGTAAAAACCACAATTGATTATGCTTTACAGAATAGAGTCAATCAAATTGCGAGATATTATTACAATCAATACAAACAGAATGAAGTTCATAATCTGGCGATTTTAGTTATCGATGTTCAAAGCCGAAATGTAATGAGTTATGTTGGAAATGCTCCAGCAGACGCCGATCATCAAAAAGACGTGGATATTATTGATGCGCCAAGAAGTACGGGAAGTATCTTAAAACCACTTCTGTACGGTGCTATGCTTGATGATGGAGAGTTATTGCCGAATACTTTAATTGCCGATATTCCAACACAAATTTCGGGTTATACGCCTCAGAATTTCAATCTGACTTTTGACGGAGCCGTTCCAGCGCATCGTGCATTGTCACGTTCCTTGAACATTCCGGCAGTTTTGATGTTACAGGATTTTGGCGTGAATAAATTTTATGAAGAATTGCAGAAATTCAACTTAAAGAACATTAATAAAACACCAGATCATTATGGTTTATCGCTCATTTTAGGAGGTGCTGAAAGTAATTTATGGGATTTATGCCGTACGTATGCGAATCTTTCTTCTACAGTCAATTATTTCAATAAAAATAAAGGACAATACCGAACTAACGAATTTACCGAACTCAATTATAAAAATGATTTTAAACCCGATTTTGGTTCACAAACGAATCAGAAGAATATTTTGGGAGCAGGTTCAATTTGGCTGACTTACAACGCAATGGAAGAAGTCAACAGGCCAGAAGGAGACGAAGCTTGGAAGTTTTATGACAGTTCGCTTAAAATTGCCTGGAAAACAGGAACCAGTTTCGGGAATAGAGATGCGTGGGCAATTGGAACAAATTCAAGATATGTAGTCGGAATTTGGGTTGGAAATGCAACCGGAGAAGGTCGTCCAACATTAACAGGAGTTACGAGCGCAGCGCCTATTTTGTTTGATGTTTTTAATTTATTGCCAAGACAAAGATGGTTTGATACTCCGTACAAAGATTTGGCAGAAGTTGAGGTTTGCCGATTAAGCGGTTATCTAGCGAAAGATAATTGTCCGAAAATCAAACAATGGGTTACTAAAAAAGGAAAATCTACCAAGGTTTGTCCGTATCATAAAACGATTCATTTAGATAAAACAGAACAATTTCAGGTCAATAGCAGCTGCGAAAACATTGATAATATAGTGACTAAAAACTGGTTTGTACTACCGCCAGTTATGGCTTGGTATTACAAAAGCCAGCATATAGAATATTTGCCGTTGCCGCCATTTAAAGAAGGCTGTGAAGGAACGCAAACCACAACAATGGATTTTATTTATCCTAAAGCAAATAGCAAAATCTATTTAACGAAAGACTTCAGCAGTAACGTGCAGCCTGTAATTTTGAAAGTCGCTTATTCTGAAAGAGATAAAGAACTATTCTGGTATGTTGATAATGTGTATAAAGCAACAACTAAAACGTTTCATGAATTGCCAATTACACCAACAACGGGGACGCATTATATTACGGTTGTAGATGCTTCTGGAAATGAAATTAGAAGAAGAATTGAGATTGTGAGAGAATAAAATTGAAAGAAATTCCAATGCTTTAAAATTCCAAATTTTAAAAAAAAACTTTTTTGTAGTTGACTTCGTCTGGCTGAGCGGAGTCGAAGCTCACGTGCCAATTGGAGCGCCCTTCGACTTCGCTCAGGGTGACAAATGCATCCTTTTTATCGATAAATTTCTTCTGGGAAAACGGAACCCTAGCCCAGATAGAAGTGGAAATCCTTTTGCTTTTTTCTTTAAAAAGCAAAAGATTGGAACGGATAGCTGGAAATTGCTCCTAAAAATTTCTAAAATCAAATTGAAAATCCAAATGAGATAGCTTCATTCTTCGCAATGACACATAAAAAAACCGCTAATCTTTCGAAAAGCGGTTTTGATTTTATTCTGAAATAACATTTCCTTTATTATCGTAGAAATGATATTCTAAGTACGTGTAAGCGTCACGAGGTATGATTTTCACCCATTTCTTATGTTCAAAAAACCATTTTGAACGTAATGATGGAAAACCTTTGCTGAGGTATGCAGCCACAAACGGATGTGTGTTAAGCACAACTTTATTGTGGGTTTTTAAAAGTCTTTCTAAATCAGAGGTGATCTTGTCAATTATTAGTATTGGTGCTTCAATTTCACCATTTACTTTATTTGGATCTTCTTCTCTAGTTTTAATGTTAACTTCTGGTCTTACTCGCTGTCTGGTAATCTGGACAAGTCCAAATTTACTCGGCGGTAATATTTTATGTTTTGCTTTATCGTCGCTCATTTCTTCTCGCAAGAAGTCGAACAAAACTTTCCTATTTTCAGGATTAGACATATCGATAAAATCAACTACGATTATTCCGCCCATATCACGCAGACGTAGTTGTCTTGCGATTTCAGCAGCGGCAATCATATTTACTTCCATGGCAGTATCTTCTTGGTTGGTCGCTTTGTTAGAACGGTTTCCGCTGTTTACGTCTATAACGTGAAGAGCTTCGGTGTGTTCTATAATAAGATAAGCACCTTTACTCATGGAAACAGTTCGGCCAAATGAAGTTTTGATTTGTCTCTCTATATTGTATTTCTCAAAAATCGGAGTGTCATTTGATTGATAAAACTTAACAATCGATTGTTTTGAAGGGGCAATTTCTTGCAGATATTCCTTCGTTTGATGGTACAACTCTTCATCATCTATTTGGATACCGCTAAAGGTATCATTGAATACATCTCTTAATATTGAAGAAGCTCTGTTAAGCTCTCCTAATACTTTTGACGGATGATGAGCAGTTGGTAATTTTTTACACATTGCAGACCATCTGCTAAGCAGGTTCTGCAAATCTTTTTCTAATTCGGCTACGTTTTTGCCTTCTGCTACTGTACGAACAATAACACCAAATCCTTTAGGTTTGATCGATAGAACAAGTTTTTTTAGACGATCCTTTTCTTTTTTGTCTTCTATTTTTTGAGAAATAGAAACGCGATCAGAAAAAGGAACTAGAACAATAAATCTTCCGGCAAGAGAAAGCTCAGCACTTATTCTTGGTCCTTTGGTTGATATAGGTTCTTTAACTACTTGAACTAAAACAGATTGATTGGCACTTAAAATATCAGTAATGATGCCATCTTTGTCAATCTCTTTTTCAAACTGAAAGGTTTTTAGGGAGAAATCTTTTAATTTACCTGCGCTTACAAGTTTTATGAATTTCAGTTGGGAAGCTAAGTTTGGACCCAAATCGTGATAATGTAAAAAGGCATCTTTTTCGAAACCCACATTTACAAAAGCAGCATTAAGTCCGGCAACTGGTTTTCTGATTTTGGCAATAAAAATATCACCAACCTGAAAGTTGCTTTTCTCTTCTTCTTTGTGTAATTCAATTAGTTTTCCATCTTTTAATAAGGCAAAATCTACGGCTTCAGAACTAGATCTAATGATTAATTCTTTATTCACACTGTAAATTTTTATCTGTTTTTTCAGAAAATAGAACTAAAGAGAAAAGAATATAGACTTAGAAAAAATCTAAAATCTGAAATCTAAAATCTAAAATCTTATCTACAGATGGATTAAACAATATTTTAAACAGGTATTATACCCGGCGAAAACTAGCTGGCAGTTTGCAGTGGTAAGTAATCAGTGGACTGAACACTAAATACTGATGACTGAATACTAATTTTCAATTTCAATGAACTTTTAAAAAGAAAAAAGTAGTTTAAAACTACTTTTTCTTTTTGTGGCGGTTAGCTCTCGCTCTTTTTTTACGTTTGTGAGTCGCTACCTTATGTCTCTTTCTTTTTTTACCACTTGGCATATCGTGTCAGATTTTATGTTAATTAATATTATTTTGCTTCGTTGTTAGTTTTAACTCCTTCTACAAAAACTTTTGCAGGTTTAAACGCAGGAATGTTGTGTGCTGGAATTTTAATAGTAGTGTTTTTAGAAATGTTTCTTCCAGTTTTTTCAGCTCTAGTTTTAACGATAAAACTACCGAAACCTCTTAGGTATACATTGTCTCCAGTCTCTAAAGAAGTTTTAACTTCTTCCATAAAAGTTTCTACTGTTGCTTGAACGTCTCCTTTTTCAAGACCTAGCTTCTCTGAAATCTTCGCTACGATATCTGCTTTCGTCATTTTCTTTCCTATTTTATTTTATAAATGGTGTACTATTTTTTTGAGTTTGCAAATATAGGAATTAAAAAAATAATTAATCAAGCTAAATCGTTAAATTTTAATTACATAAACATTTACTTTTGCAATCTAAGTATTTTCGAATGGATTTTTCTAACATATTGATAAAATGGTATTTACAAAACAAGCGTGATTTACCGTGGCGAAAAACGGTCGATCCGTACCAAATTTGGCTCTCAGAAATTATGCTTCAGCAAACGCGAGTTGCTCAAGGAATGCCTTATTTTTTTTCATTTACGAAGGAATTTCCTACTGTAAAAGATTTGGCAGATGCCTCAGAAGAGAAAGTTTTGAAACTTTGGCAAGGTTTAGGATATTATTCTCGAGCTAGAAATCTTCATAAAACAGCTCAATATATAAGTAATGACTTAAATGGTATTTTTCCTGATTCTTATAAAGAACTTTTAAAACTAAAAGGAGTAGGAGAATATACAGCCGCTGCAATTGCTTCTTTTTCTTATAATGAATTGGTTCCTGTTGTAGACGGAAACGTGTTTCGGGTTCTGGCTCGTTATTTTGATATTGAATCGGATATTGCACTTCCAGCAACCAAAAAAGAGTTTGCGGCTTTGGCAAACGAGTTAATGCCTACAGATAGTCCGGCTATTTTTAATCAGGCCATAATGGAGTTTGGTGCGCTTCAGTGTGTGCCTAAAAGTCCAAACTGTTCGGTTTGTGTTTTTAACGAAAGCTGTGCTGCATTGCAAAAAGGAAAAGTTAATGCGCTTCCTGTTAAGTCGAAAAAAGTAAAAGTCACCAATCGCTTCTTTAATTATCTCATTTTAGAAGATGCTTTAGGAAACACATTAATCCAAAAAAGAACTCAAAAAGGAATCTGGCATAATCTATATGAGTTTCCGCTTTTGGAAACTCCGTCAATAATTGATTTTGATATTGCTTCCAAAACGATCAAGAATGAAATTTTTCCAGAGTATACTATTATAAGTATAGAAGATTATAGCGAATCGACTCTTATACATAAACTTTCGCATCAGCATTTGCATATACAATTTTGGAAAATTAAGATAAAAGAAGAAATTGAAAACGGAGTGGATTCTCAAAAATTAAAAACTTTTCCTTTTCCAATTGTCATATATAATTTTATAGAAAAGCAAGAAATAAATTGCTAAAAAAATGTATCTTTGGGAGAAATACCACCAAAACTATGAACGGAACATTAAATAAAGTGATGCTTATTGGCCATTTAGGCGATGATGTAAAGATGCATTATTTTGATGGAGGAAACTGCATCGGACGTTTTCAGCTGGCTACAAATGAAGTGTATATCAATAAAACGACCAATGAAAAGATAACTTCTACAGAATGGCATAATTTGGTTGTGCGTAATAAAGCGGCAGAGATTTGCGAAAAATATCTTTCTAAAGGAGATAAAATTTATGTGGAAGGTAGAATAAAATCTCGTCAGTGGCAGACAGAAGACGGAACGACAAAATATACAACAGAAATTCAGGTTACGGAGTTTACTTTCCTGACAACAAAAAAAGAAACTGCTTATACGAAACAAAACCAGGATACAGAGTCGGCAAAAAATGCTAACTTTGATGCTCCTGAAGGACTTCCGATAAATGATCTGCCCTTCTAAGTGACGTTTAACTAATTTTATACAGTTTGGACCCAGAGCCCAGTTTACTTTTTTCTACAAATTTTGACGCTAATTTAATTATTGGTTTCGTCGGAATTTTTATTTTGTTATTTCTTTCGGCCATTGTTTCTGGTGCTGAAGTAGCCCTTTTTTCTTTATCACAGCAAGATATTGATGATTCTTTAAACGATAATCCTGCAAAAGGTAAAATTATTTCAAATTTACTGGACAAGCCCAAAAAGCTTTTGGCAACGTTACTGGTTGCAAACAATTTTTTTAATATTGGCGTAGTAATCCTATTTGCTTATATGGGACAAAATATTTTTGTCAATGTAAGTTCGCCTGCATTTAAATTCACACTAGAAGTAATCGTAGTTACTTTTCTAATTTTATTATTTAGCGAAGTGCTTCCAAAAGTTTATGCAAGCAGAAACAGTATTCGTTTTGCTAAGCGAGTTGCTTATCCGCTGGCTTTTCTAGATAAAGTGCTTTCTCCTATAAGCTTGCCAATGCGCGCTGTTACCTTATATTTGCAGCATAAATTGGGCAAACAAAAAAATAATTTTTCCATCAATCAGCTTTCTCAGGCTTTAGAATTAACCGATTCTGAAGGAACTTCAACAGAAGAACAAAAGATTCTGGAAGGAATTGTTTCTTTTGGAAATACGGATACAAAGCAGGTAATGAGTCCGAGAATTGATATTTTTGCATTGGAAATATCCGAAACATTTGCAGAGATTTATCCTAAAATAATAGAAACAGGTTTTTCAAGAATTCCCGTTTATCGTGATAATATCGACCAAATTGAAGGCGTGCTTTTCGTGAAAGATTTGCTTCCGCATATTGATAAAGAGGAATTTGATTGGACTTCTTTAATTAGAGAAGCCTTTTTTGTTCCTGAGAATAAAAAATTGGATAATCTTTTAAAGGATTTTCAGAGTTTGAAAAGCCATTTGGCGATTGTAGTCGATGAATATGGCGGAACATCGGGATTAGTTTCGTTAGAAGATGTTATCGAAGAAATAGTGGGAGATATTAGCGACGAGTTTGACGATGAAAATCTAAACTTCTCACAGATTGATGAAAACAATTTTCTTTTTGAAGGAAAAATAAACCTCAAAGATTTCTACAGAATTGTAGATGTTGACGAAGATGTTTTTGAGTCTCACAAAGGAGAAGCAGAAACTTTGGCGGGATTTATTCTCGAGATTTTAGGAAATTTTCCGAAAAAAGATCAAAAAGTACCTTTTGAAAACTGTATTTTCACTGTAGAAACAGTAGATAAAAAGCGTGTAAAACAAATAAAAGTAACAATAAATCAAAATGTTTAATAGAATACTTTCAATAACAGCAATTTTGCTTGCTCTAACGGTTATAAGCTGTAAAAATGATGTTTTGCCAAAACCAGCGAGCTACCTGCGATTGGATTATCCAGAAGCAAAATATGTGAACTTTGAAAACAATTGTCCGTTTGCTTTTCAAATGAATGAAGATGCGATTATTAAAGGAGAGAAAGAATGCGGTTTTGCAATTACGTACCCGAAGATGAAAGCGACCATTTATTTGACCTACAAGCCCGTAAATGGCAATATTGATAAATTACTACGCGACGCTCAAAAACTGACTTACGAGCACGTTATTAAAGCCGATGATATTTTAGAACAGCCGTATTTAAATCCACAGAAAAAGGTTTACGGAATGTTTTATCAAGTAGACGGAAACGCAGCGACAAATTCTCAGTTTTACGTTACCGACAGTACAAAACATTTCTTAATAGGTTCGATGTATTTTTATGCAAAACCAAACTTTGACTCGATTATGCCTGCCGCGAGTTATGTTAAAAATGATATGCAGAGGTTGATGGAGACGTTGAAGTGGAAATAAAAATAAAAAAGGATTCGATTTGAATCCTTTTCTGTTATTGCAAGAGGTATGTAGATAATATTTATATAGCTTAATGTAGTTTGTAAATTATACGAGAAAAAATTAAGTAAAGTTGGAAAATAGTTACAAAAAAAGTAGAAATTTCAAGGAATGTAATATTTCCAAAGTATTGTTCTAAATTAAGGTTTTCTGCGACATTTACTCTCATATTATTGATTTTTTTAAAAAAATATAGCACTGAAATCATCCAGCTAAAACTCAAAAAAATAAACACACTACCTCCTTCTGGCATACTTTCGCTTCGAATAAAATCATAAATCTTAGCTATTAAAACTATAGCAAAAAAAAATATTACGCAATAGATAAGTAATCTCACTAAATTGGATTGTTTTTTCAGAATTTTATAAAAAGAATAATTTGTTACACAAACTAATGTGCTTAAAACGAAATAATACATTTTTTAATTTTTAATTGAAAAATAGTTTTTCTCTATGCTGGCGTGGGTGTATCTCTTGTGCATTTTTTTAATAGCAATATTATTTAAGGATTGTATTATAATTTTGAACTCCAAATAAGCAAAAACTGTAAAGCGCTTATGCTAGAAAAAGCAATAATAGACTGTGCTCTTCTATATTTTTTTCTTTTGTTTGGCTAAGTTTTTCGATATTAAAGTTTTGTATATAATTTATAAATGCTTCATCAAATAAAAATTTTATAGCATTGAAAAATATGATTCCATAGCTAATTAAGGTTAGAACAATTATTTTCATTTTTTTTGCATTGGGCTGTTTTACATACTGGTCAAAGTAAAAAAACTTTATTAAAAATAAGAACAGAAAAAAGTAAACACTTACATAGAAAAATTGTTTGTAGCTAAAGCAATCATTTAATATTATTCTTTTTAAGATAAAATAATTTAGTAATCCGTATAGTATGGTTAATATTAAGTTTATGGACATTATCAATAAAATTTAATTGGATTAATCATTTTAAAAAAATCACTCTGCTGGTGCTGGTGTTTCACTCGTGCCAAAATGAAAATTTGCAAAATTATTTCAATTCATAAATCATTTTTAATTGCATTATAAAACTAATTAGAAAAATAAGTGTCAATAAAATTTTCTTATCAATCATCTTTACAATAGCATCATTAAAAGTATTGAAAGATTTCTTGGCTATCTCATGAATCATGAACTTATTTAAAAAATAAAAAAAGATTAAGATATAGCTAAAGAAGAATAAGCGGTTAAATATTGGTCTTGCTAATAAGCAAGGAGTAAAATTTAATTCATGCAATATAATTATAAGGAGAAATAGTGATGTGATAAAAAATCGTGCTAGAGATTCTAATTTCAGCAGTTTATTCAAATGCATGTAGATGTATATGTTTAATGATAAGAAAAAAAGCATGTAAACATAGTTGGGCATTTGTAATTAGATTTAGATGAATTAAACTTTTTCGTTTTTAGCAAATATAAATTTTTTGGATCTTGTATATAAAAAATGCGCTCAAATTTGAGCGCATTTTTTATAATTGAATTTTCGAATTTAAGACTTAAAATTCGAAACCTTATATGTTTTTCCATCGCCAGTATCTTGAACCACTTTCGTTAAAGATTCTGGGTTTTGAATAGTTTTATCAAAACTTACCGTCGCTGTTTTTTTGTCAAAATCAACAGTTGCTTTGTCAACTCCGTCAAGATTTGCCAATTCTTCTTCAATTGTTTTTGCGCATCCTACCGCACAAGTCATTCCGTCAATTGTAAAGCTTGCAGTCTGTAAATTTTCTGCAGCAATTGGTTTGTGTTCTTTTGGAGCAGTTTTTTCTGCATTTACAACTTGAAGACTTTTATCTTCTTCTTTTTTACAGCCAACAAATACTAAACCAGCGATTGTTGCAGCGATTAAGATTTTTGAAATTTTCATTATATATAAATTTTAAATTGCGAATTAGGTTGTTTGCAAAATTAATAAAAAGAGAATGCTCAGTTCGTAAAATAATTACAAATTTGCAGTAAATAACAATTTATGGACACAAAACAGTTAAAGTGGATTTACTTAGCGATTCTTTCTCTTATCTGGGGAAGTTCTTTTATTTTAATAAAAAAGGGACTAATCGGACTGACTGCCATTCAAGTTGGTTCGTTCCGAATTATTTTTGCCGCGCTGTTTTTGTTGATTTTTGGTTTTAATAGTTTGAAAAAAATCTCTCGCCGCCAGTGGAAGTATGTTGCTATAACTTCTCTATTCGGAACTTTTATGCCAGCTTATCTTTTTGCGATTGCAGAAACTCAGGTCAGCAGTTCTATTGTAGCGATTTTAAATTCATTAACGCCTTTAAATACTTTGGTTTTAGGAATTATAGCATTTGGAATTCAGTTTCAAAGGCGACAAGTTTTAGGCGTTTTTGTTGGGCTTGTAGGCTGTCTGCTTTTGGTTTTAAGCGGAGATTCTTCAAGCGGAACGCAAAATTATCTTTATGTTGTATTGGTTGTAATTGCGACGCTTAGTTATGCAATCAACGTAAATCTGATTAAGAAATATCTTCACGACTTAAATTCGGTTAGCATTACAACAGGAAATTTTGCAGTTTTGTTTTTGCCAGCCTTAATTATTCTGAGTACAACAGATATCGGCCAGAAAATACATTTTGCAGAAACGCAGCATTCTATACTTTTTGTAATGATTCTAGGGGTTTTAGGAACCGGAATAGCCAATATCCTTTTCTTTAAACTGATTCAGATATCGTCGCCAGTTTTCGCAACTTCAGTAACGTATCTAATTCCGATTGTGGCGTTCTTCTGGGGATTGTTTGATAATGAAGTGCTTACGCCAATTCAGTCAGTTGGTGCTTTTGTTATTTTAATCGGAGTTTATTTATCGGCGAAGAAGTAAGACTTGGGCTTCGACTCCGCTCAGCCTGACAATAGGTATGGTTAATTGTTTATTGCAGTGTCACCCTGAGCGAAGTCGAAGGGCACTCCAACTGGAACGGGGTTTCTCCCGAGGCTTCGGGACGCTCAGCCTGACAAAACTTAGCGTAAAAGAAAAGCTTTGTCAAAGTTTAAAACCTTGACAAAGCTGATAAAAAACTTTGTGCCTTTGAGCCTTTGTGGCTATGTACCTTGTATTATAAAAAATCCTTCTCAGAAACTCCTTCGTTAATCTTGATATCAGACATTTTAATATCCAATTCGAAACCAACATTCTGAACTAAATTAAAAGGAACTTTTACGCCTTTTACTTCTTTATAATCGTTGAAATTTGTGATTTGTTCTACTGATTTTCCGCCTTGTTCGCGAACTTTAGATTCAGCAGTTTTTAAACCCGATTTCACATCATAATAATACTTTGTCTTGCCGTCTTTAATTACGTAAGCATCGTTTCCGTTAATAGGTTCAATTCCTTCCACTTTTAAATCAGTTCTTTTTACAAGCTGTAATTCTTCAAAAGGAGCGGCATTTGCTTTCATTTCGGCTAAATCTTCACCTTCAAGATTTTTACGCTGTCCTTGCTGTTCAACGTATGCGCCTTTTTCATTTACCACCTGTTTCATGATATTCATGGTTCCCATAGAAAGCGATACCATCATTTTTCCTTTTGAATCTAATTTTGATATAAAAGTCAATGGAGTAGGAGCTTGCGGAACAGTTGTCGAACCATTCATGTATAATGTTTTTACTGCAGTAACGGCTTTTTCGCCACCAATAGCATTAATGTAGTTTTCGAAAACTGTTTTTGCTGAAATATCTTTTGGAGCCTCTTTTTTAGCTGCCGGTTTTTCAACTGGATTTCCGTATTTGTCAAAATAATTGATCGGAATTTGTAATTTTTCTAAACCAGAAATTACATCAGAACCTTTTCCAACGATTACAATACGCATGTTGTCTAATAAGAAATATTTGTTGGCAACACGGTAAATGTCGTCTGCTGTAACATTATTAATAGTCTGAATATATTTTTCGTAGAAGTCAGCAGGAAGTTTTTCTGTTTCTATGTTCAAGGCGTAACGTGCAACAGCTTGCGGTTTTTCAACCTGCATTACAAATCTTCCAATGTAGCCTGCTTTTACGTTTCTTAAAACTTCTGGATCAACTCTTTCAGTTCTAATTCTTTTGATTTCTTTTACAAATTGAACAACAGCACTGTCTGTTACGGTATTTCTAACTGCCGATGAAGCTTTGAATTTAGTAACATATTTTCCGCTTCCGATGCTAGAATTCGCGCCATACGTCCAAGCGTGCTGTTCGCGTAAATTCATGTTTAAATAACTGTTGAAATCGCCTCCCAAAATTTGATTTGCAATAACTGCAGGGAAAAAATCAGGATCGCTCATTCTTAAATTTACAGTATTTACCAATGAAATTTCAGATTGAACTGCGTTTGGAACATCAACAAAATCTATTTGCAAATTAGAAACATTTACTGGACTTGGATAAGTGTTTTTAGGCGCCGCTTGTTTTTTCCATCCGCCAAATAATTTCTCAACAGCCGTTTTTATTTCTTTAAATTTAATATCGCCAATAACAACTAAATAAGCATTTTCTGGAACGAAATAAGTATTATAATTGTTTTGAACGTCTGCTAGAGTAACATTTTTTACAGTTTCTTCAGAAAGATATTCGCCATTCGGATGGTTTTTCCCAAAAGCTAAAACATCTACCACTCGGTTAGAAATTGCTGGAACGCTTTTTTCGTCCGCTTTAAGACCTTCTAAAAGTTTTGCTTTTTCTTTGTCAAATTCGGTTTGAGTAAAATTTGGCTGTAAAGCACCTTCTGCCAAAAGTTCTAAAACGCGTCCTGAATATTTAGATAATGAACTTGCATAAGCGCCTTGAGAAGTAAAATTGATATTGGCTCCATAAAAGTCAATTTCTTCATTAAAAGCTTCTTTTGTTGTTTTTTTAGTTCCGTTTCCAATTAAACTGCTCGTCAATTCGTCAACTCCTTTTTTATTGCCTTCAGTAAATGGAGCATTGTCTAGTGTAAGCGTAAAACTAACTCTAGGCAATTTATGGTTTTCAACAACTAAAACCTTCATTCCGTTTGATAAAACAAACGTCTGCGGTTTTTTGATGTTGACTACTGGGGCATTTCCTGGTTTGGGTTGTGGACGATCTTGTGCTTGCATAATTCCAGTTAGGAAAAAAAGGATTAAAAAAGGATATATTTTTTTCATGATTCGATATTCTTAGTTTTGAGATTTAGGAGTAGGAATATAATCTAAAATCAATCGCTGATTTGGATTTAAATATTTCTTGGCAACTTCTCTAATTTCTTCTCTTGTTATAGAATGGTAGATGTCGATTTCGGTATTAATCAAATTAATATCGCCGTACAATAAATAATACGATGCAAGATTTTCTGCAATTCCTTCTACGCTCGAATTGGCATTTACATAATTGTTATCGAATTTGTTTTGTAATTTCTGGTAATCTTTTTCAGAAATAAGGTCGGTTTGTATTTTTACAATTTCCTCATCCATTTCTTTTAAAATATCGGCAGTAGTGTTCGGGGCCATTGGAAGTCCATAAAGAATATACATTCCGTAATCTTCTTGGCTAAATCCTACCGCGCCAATTTGTAACGCCATTTTTTTGTCGTCAACTATTTTTTTGTAAAGTTTAGAGCTTTTTCCGTCACTTAAATAAGACGAAATTAAATCTAAAACTCTTGCGTCTCTAGTTTTCATCGAAGGTGTTCTGTACGAAGCGACAATCATCGGAATCTGAATGTTCGGATCTTCGTAAGTCGCTTTAATCGTCTGAGTGATTGGGGCTTCTATATAAGTCTGTTTTTTAACTTCTTCGCCTCTCGGAATTGGCCCAAAATATTTCTGAATCCATTCTTTCGTTTTTGTTTTTTCAAAATCTCCAGCAACAACTAAAACAGCGTTATTTGGAGTATAGAATTTTTTATTAAAAGCTTGAAATTCTTCTAGTGTTGCAGCATCCAGATCTTTCATAGAACCAATTGTGGTCCATCTGTAAGGATGATTTTTGAACATATTCTTTTTAACCTCTGGAAGAATATTTCCGTATGGCTGATTGTCGTAACGCATTCTTTTTTCTTCTTTTACGACTTCGTTCTGAGTGTCAACTCCAATTTTATTAATAATAGGATGCATCAATCTTTCAGATTCCATCCATAAACCCAGTTCTAAACTGTTAGAAGGAAAAACTTCATAATAATAAGTCCGGTCGTCAGAAGTATTGGCGTTGTTTACCCCTCCGTTTGCGGTAACGATTTTCATCCATTCACCACGCTTTATATTTTGAGTTCCTTCAAATAATAAATGTTCAAAGAAGTGTGCAAATCCAGTTCGGTCTGGACGTTCGTCTTTTGATCCAACATGATACATTACCGAAGTAATCACAACTGGAGCAGAAGGATCATTGTGTAAAATGACATGCAATCCATTGTCTAAATCGTATTCTTCAAAAGCTACTTTTTGGGCATGAGCCACTCCGCCAAGCATTAATGCAGCACTTAACATCATTATTGATTTTTTCATAAAGATTAATAATTTTAAAATATCAACAAGAGTAGGTCGACAAGAGTTGATTTTGGTTACATCAAAAATAGTTTTTTTAATTATGAATTGCAGATTTGTTTTTAAATAAATGAAATTTTAACAGTCTTTTACTTTAAAATAGTTTCGTTTATCGTGCGAAACTGCTTGAAAAACAAGGTTTTTAAATGTCAAAATATTTTTGCTTTTATAGATTGCACAGTAAATTTTTAGTTGTATATTTGCAACCTTAAAAATCAATAAATCAATTTGGTATGTATGCAATCGTAGAGATAGCAGGGCAACAATTTAAAGTAAGCAAAGACTTAAAGGTTTATGTTCACCGTTTGGCTAACGAAGAAGGTTCAAAAGTTTCTTTTGACAAAGTTCTTTTATTAGATGACAACGGAAATGTAACTTTAGGCGCCCCAGCTATAGAAGGTGCTTCAGTAGAAGCTAAAGTGTTACAACACTTAAAAGGTGATAAAGTTATCGTTTTCAAAAAGAAAAGAAGAAAAGGATACAAAAAGAGAAATGGTCACAGACAATATCTTACACAAATTGTAATTGAAGGTATTACTGCAGCAGGAGGAACTAAAAAAGCAGCAGCTAAAAAAGCAGTTGTAGCAGAAGAAGCTCCAGCTACTGAAGAAGCTCCAAAAGCTAAAAAAGCAGCAGCTCCAAAAGCAAAAAAAGAGACTACTAAAGAATAATAACAATATTTAAACTCATACGTCATGGCTCACAAGAAAGGTGTCGGTAGTTCGAAGAATGGTAGAGAATCAGAATCAAAACGTCTAGGCGTTAAGATTTATGGTGGTCAAGCTGCTATTGCTGGGAACATCATCGTTAGACAAAGAGGTTCAAAACACAATCCAGGTGAAAACGTTTACATCAGTAAAGATCACACACTACACGCAAGAGTAGCTGGAGTTGTTAAGTTCCAAAAGAAAAGAGATAACAAATCTTATGTATCTATTATCCCATTCGAGGCATAATAATTCATAGATTACTTTTTATAAAAAACCCGTTCAGAAATGAACGGGTTTTTTGTTTTTGGTCATTGCGAGGAACGAAGCAATCTCACGTGCTAAATTTAATTAGTGATTATTGTTAGTGTGGTTGCTTCGTTCCTGGCAATGACAAAGAGTGTGAATATAATGGTCTTAAAAAAAAACCTTTGTCAAAGTTTAAAACTTTGACAAAGGTGAGATATTGTTGTTATTTAGAATTTAGATTTTGGAATTTGGAATTTGAAATTTGAAATTTTCCAAATTCTATTCCTCCGTATCTTTTGTTTCTTCCAAATCTTCCGTTTTTCTTCCCACTTTAACTTTAGGATTATCCTGAGTTCCTGTAACAGTTAATGGAATTCCGAAAATACCGAAAGGAGGTAATCCGAGACGCATTTTTAAGTTTAATTTTCCATCTAGACTTGATGTTCCCTCGATTCTTGGTCTGAAGCCTGCAAACTTAAATTTAAAGCGTTCTACCGTTACGATATTGTTTTTAACGGTGGTTTTAATGTCTACTTTTGAAAGATCCGGATTTTTCATCGACTCCGAATTCGTCTGTTTGCTTACCGCATTAAACATTTTTAAACCACGAACTTTTACATCTTTTACAGAAAGTGTTCCGCCACCCGCAAGTGAAGGATAAACAGGATCCATATTTTTATTTAAACGGCCTTTTAATTGATAGTCTAAAGAAACGATTCCTTGGGCTTTTTCTGCTGCACTAGCCATTTTTCTGAAAACTTCGATTTCATTATACGCTTTTTTGATATCAAAATCGGTGGCTTTTATAGCGTAATCAAAGTTGGCTTTTTGTGGCGTTACGGCTTGATAATTGGCATTCATAGACACTTGACATCCAATTAAATTGAAACCCGTATTCTGCATCGTTAATTTACCATTTTTCATTGTTAAATGCCCAGTTGCATTTTGAAGGTTTAATTTATCAAAATTTACTTTTTGAGCATTTGCAATTAATTGTAAATTTAGATTGCTTGGAATAATAATTACTCCAGTTTGTGCATTTTCAGATTGTTTTGTTTCTGTAGCAGAAGTCTTTTTTACAGATGCATTTGGGTCAACCTTTGACATGAATTCGTCAACATTGATATAACGCGAAGTCACTTTAAAAGAACCTTTCAAAACGCCTGTATTGGTGCTCACATAATTAAAAACATTCTGTAAATAACCATTCATTTTAAAATCTGACTGACCGTAAGCTGCCAAGAAGTTATTGAATGACATTTTATCTTGGTTGATTTTGAATATTCCTTCTTTGATAATGAATTTCTTTGGAAGATATTCAGAAGCAATTCCGATGTTTCTTAGTTCAAGCGTTCCTTTATTGTTTAATTTGCTGTAATTTCCTTTTTCAGCATCGCTTTGTTGTCCTTTCAAAGATAAATCGGCTTTTACAAAACCGTCCAAATCAAGACCTTTTTGAGAGAAGACTTTATAAATTCTGCTCACATCCAATTCACCTTTGGCTTTTACATCATAATTCAAATCGTCAAAATTGCTTAAATCGGCTTGAACAAATACCGGTTTTCCTTCAAAAGTAAATTGCGTCGGATGTAAGTTTACTTTCAAATCTTCGAAAGTTCCTTTTTGGTTCTCAATTTTCGATTTAATCGTAATGTTTGTAATTGGATTTGGGTAATAAGGTGTTTTTAAATAACCGTTATCCAAATTAATAGTTCCATTTGTCACAGGAAAACGTTTGCTCTTTTGATCAAATACTCCGTTTGCTTTTACATTACCAACTAGATTTCCTTTCAATTCAATATCAGGAATTCCGAGCGCTTTAGTTAGTTTTTCAAGATCGATTTTGGCTTTAAAATCCGCATTGATATCGGGTGTATTGATTCCTTTAACCAAAAACTTAGATTTTAAATAATCCTGATTAATGTTTAAAGACAGATTTTTAGCATTAACAATAACTAAATCCGGGTTTAAAGACGGAACTGTAGTTTTTATGTCTAAATTTAAGTTAGAAACAGGAAATGCGCTTTTGTTATAATTGACAAACCCATCATTTATTTTAACATCCAGATCCAAATCTGGAGCAATGTTTTCTGAAGTAATATATTTTCCTTTTAAAGTCAGCAGAAGGCTAGTATTTCCCTGCAATTCTGTTTTAGAAAGCCAAGTAATATATTTTGGAGGAAAAGCGGTAAATACATCGTAAAGTTTGCTGTTGTCAGATTTAATAACAAAATCCATATTGTAGCCATCTTTTAAAATGTCAAATTTTCCTTTGAAATCTACTAAAAGCTGATTGATTTTTAGGTTGTTTTGCTGGAAAAAGAAAGAAAGCGAGTTGATGTTGACTTTTGTAATTAAATCGGCATCAATCTTTTTGTTCATTAAATAAGGTTCGTCTTCATAAACGATATTTAATTTTTCTATTTTGGCTTTAGAATACAAGTCAAAAACAGCTTTGTTTAAATCTCCTTTTCCTAAATAATTAAATCCGTACGCGTCAAAATGAACTTTTGTAGATTTGTCATCGTAAATAATTTTACTATTCAAAATCTCAATTCGCTCCAGTTTTAGAGCAGTGTCAGAACTGTCTTTAGCTTTAGAAGCTTGTTCCTGAGATTTATAGATGTTATAATTGGCTTCGCCATTCGGATTCACTTTTACATTTATAAAAGAATCTGATAAATAAATCTGATCGATTTTTACCGACTTGCTAAAAATAAGACTCGCCACATTTATCCCAAAAGAAACCTCTTTTGCAGTAATGAATTTTTCGTTTGTGTATGGAGCCGATCCATTGAGACTTAAGTCATCTAAAGTTAAAGTCAGAGAAGGAAAATGGCGGAAAAACGAAACCGAAACATCAGAGTAGTTCAATTCTGCGCTTAATCTTTCGTTGGCTGTTTTCTTTATTTGGTCTTTAATCTGATCCTCAAAAACGATAGGCGTTAAAAATAATAATCCTAAAATAACCGCGAAAGTTATTCCGAAATACTTCGCAATTTTAAAAACGATTGATCTGGATTTACTCTTCTGCATAGCGAATTGTGGTATTTAAATGTAAAATAAAGTCAAAAAAAGAGCTCAAATTATCCATGAACAGTTTCATTTTTACCATAATTGGTAATAATAGAACCTTCATATTCGATCCATTCCTTCCAGCGTTTGTCGATGTCAATGTTGTCTTGGTATTTTCTGGCAAATCCTAAAAAAGTGGTATAATGACCGGCTTCAGAAATCATTAAATCACGATAGAATTTGGCTAATTCTTCATCTTTAATATTTTCAGAAAGCACTTTAAAACGCTCACAGCTTCGAGCTTCGATCATGGCAGAAAACAATAATCTATCGCAAAGCGCGTCTCTGCGGCTTCCGTCTTTTTTCATGAATTTAAAAAGTTCATTTACATAATGATCTTTTCTTTCGCGTCCTAGAGTAAGTCCGCGCTGTTTGATTATGTTGTGAACCATCTGAAAATGTTCCAGTTCTTCTCTGGCAATTTCCAGCATTTCAGTTACTAATTCCTCTATTTCAGAATTATACGTCACGATGCTAATGGCGTTTGAAGCTGCTTTTTGTTCGCACCATGCGTGATCAGTTAAAATTTCCTCGATATTCGACTCGACGATATTTACCCAGCGAGGGTCTGTAGCTAATTTTAATCCCAACATAATTTCTAAGAATTTAGTTTTGCAAAATTAGTGTTTTTTTACAACCGAAAGTCAGGAAAAATGGTGCAAAAACGTTCAAAAATGTATTATTTTGTAAAATGAAACCAATTAAAATGGAACAGTCCAAAAAACTTTTAATTATTGGCTTTGTCTGGCCAGAGCCAAAGTCTTCTGCAGCAGGCGGTAGAATGATGCAATTGATTTCGATTTTCGCAGCAAACGGATTCGAAATTACTTTTGCCAGCGCCGCGCAGGACAGTGATTTTATGGTGGATTTGTCTGAATTTGGAGTTTCGAAAAAAAATATCGAACTCAATTCTTCTTCTTTTGATGATTTTGTTTCAGAATTGAATCCAGATGTTGTCTTGTTTGATCGTTTCATGATTGAAGAACAATTTGGATGGCGTGTGATTGAAAAATGCCCAAGAGCAATCCGAATTTTAGATACCGAAGATTTGCATTGTTTAAGAACCGCAAGGCAAAAAGCTTTCAAAGAAAATAGAACTTTTGAATTGGTTGATTTGCTTTCTGAAGAAGTGGCAAAACGAGAAATCGCTAGTATTTTAAGATGTGATTTGTCTCTGATTATTTCTGATTTTGAAATGAATATTTTAAAAGATGTTTTCAAAATTAACGAAGACTTACTTTTCTATCTTCCGTTTTTGACTGATGAAATGAAGGAAGAAAACCTTCTGCAGCTACCTTCTTTTGAAAATCGCAAGAATTTTGTTTTCATTGGAAATTTTCTTCATGAACCGAATTGGAATACGGTTCAATATTTAAAAGAAGCGATTTGGCCTTTCATAAAAAAAGATTTTCCTGAAGCCATTTTGGAAGTTTACGGAGCTTATCCTTCGCAAAAAGTACTGCAATTGCATCAGCCTAAAAATGGTTTTTATATCATGGGAAGGGCAGAAAATGCCAATGAAATTGTGAAAAAATCTAGAATTGTTTTGGCGCCAATTCGTTTTGGAGCGGGTTTAAAAGGCAAATTATTAGAAGCTATGCAATGCGGAACGCCGAGTATGACAACTTCTATTGGTTCTGAAGCGATGCATGCCGAGTTGCCTTGGAATGGTTTTATTGAAGATAATCCAGCGGAATTTGCTAGAAAAGCGATTCAGCTTTATCAAGATGAAAATCTTTGGAAACAATCTCAAAAAAATGGAATCGAAATCATTAATAAATGTTATCAAAAAAGCGATTATTCAGAGCAGCTGCTTTCATTGGTACATTCACTTTTAACAGATTCAGAAAACCATCGTCTTCATAACTTTATGGGCAATTTGTTGCAGCATCATGCCTACAAAAGCACCATGTACATGTCTAAATGGATTGAAGCTAAGAATAAAAATTAAGCGTCCATTTTTCCAAAACCAACCGTTTCGCGATAGATTTGCGGAGAAACATCGGCATTTGTTTTAAAGAAACGGCTAAAATAATGCTCGTCATCATAACCCAATTCGTAAGCAATTTCTTTTACGGTTTTATTGGTCAGATACAATTCTCTTTTGGCTTCAATAATAATTCTTTCCGAAATTAAATCGGTAAGCGTTTTGTTGAAATAATTCTTGGCTAATTTCGCTAGCGCTTTTGGAGAAATATTTAATAAATCGGCATAATTTGCGGCAGAATGTTTGGTTTTGAAATTCAGTTCAATAGCATCTTTCAAGTTTTGAAGAATAACCGGTTCTTTAGAATCTGGAACCGATTTCATTTCTTCCAATTGTTCCGTTTTTAAACGAGAAGCTGTAATTAAAAAAATCTTTAAATATGAAATAAGCAATTCATATTGCGCCAATTCTGCATTTTGAATCTCTGCTTTCATTTGGTCGATAACCATATTAAAAGTTAGTGCTGTTTGTTCTGTAACCTTCACGTATGGAGGCTGATAAATATTGTTGAATAAAACGCCGTTGCACGAAACTTCTTTTTGATGCATGTGGATGCAATAAAAATCAGAATGAAAATGAATCGCAATCCCTTCAATTGGCTCGCTTACGCAAAGCATAAAAGGCTGATAGGGCGAAAAGGCGAGAAGTGAGTTTTCTTCAAAATGATGTTCTGCAAAATCGGCTTTTACTTTGCCTTTTCCTTTCGTAACCCAAATTAGAGAATAATAATTATTTCGCTGTAAATAATCAAAATGGCTGTTGTCGTCAAAAGGAAGAATCTTGAAAGCCAAATTCCCATTTTGCGGATTTATTAAAGTGAAAACATTCTGTGAACTCATAATCAATTCATTTTTGGAAATATAAAGATAGCTATGAAATAAACTCACAGCTATCTTTATACATTGTTTTTTGTTATTGAAAGATTGGTTTATACTGTTGGAAAATCAATTTCAGTATTTGCAAGATTGTTGAAGTAGTTGGTTAAAACATTCAACGCTGTATGTGCCACCGTTTCGGCAATTTCAGCATCAGATACGCCTGCATTTTTTGCTTTGTTTACATCTTCGTCATTTACCAAACCATTTTTGCTGATTAAGGTTTTAGCCAATTGCAAAATTGCTTCTGTTTTAGCATCTGTAGAATTTCCTGTTCTTGCAGCGTGTAAAACTGCTGGATCAGCTTTTACCAATTTTTCACCGATAAAAGTGTGAGCTGCTAAACAGTAATCACAAGAGTTGCTTTCTGAAACTGCCAAAGCAATTAATTCACCTGTTTTAGCGCTTAATTTTCCGTGGCTCAAAGCGCCGCTTAAACCTAAATAGCCTTCCAAAACTGCTGGAGAATTTCCCATTGTTCTCATCATGTTTGGAACAACGCCCAATTTTGCTTGTACAGCGTTGAATAAATCTTTAGTTTTTCCTGTTACTTCTTCTGGGTTTAATGCTGTTAATCGTGTCATTTTATTTAAATTTTAATTGTTATAATTTGTTGTTGTCTTTTGACATTACAAAGGTGCGACGATTACAGATTTTAGAACATGGAGGATTTACGCTATGTGATGGACAATTTTCCCTCGCTTTATTTTCAGGAGCTAATCCAGCTTTCCGTTCCATCCCGATAGCTATCGGGACACTCAAAAGCCTGATTTTTCTAAACCATAAAACGAGCTTCCGTTGGTCGCTGTTTTCTGGCAAGAAAAATCAGGCTTTCGAGCTCCGGGCTTTCCACTTCAATCTGGGCTAGGGGATTGGTTTTCATAAGAACTTATTTCGTTTGTTTTGTCATCTTTAGTCAAGTTTTTTTTCGTCTAGTTTGTCATCCCGAGGAACGAGGGATCTTCGCAAGTAGCTCTACAAAGATTGTCGATTCTGATTGTGGAGTTTCTCGCGGAGATCCCTCGTTCCTCGGGATGACAATATTGTGCAAAAAAAAAGGCTTTCCGCAATGGAAAGCCTTTCGAAGTATATTTAAAAAATTTTATTTCAAAACCCCTTCAACAGCCTGAATAGTTGTAGCATGATAACCCGATTTTGCTTTTTCAAAAACCTGTTTCGCCCAAACTTTTCCTTCTGGAGTTTTAACCATTTCTTTGTAAAGCATCATCACAGAACCTGTTCTGCTGATTCCGATTAAGAATTGTTCGATTGCAGGATAAGGAGGTTTGTATTGGTGAATTAATGCCTGAACAAACCATTGGCGTTTGATAATGAAATTACCACCTTGTGTAAAGTTGAACTCTTTGTCAATCGCTTCCATTTCTTTTGCTGTAATATCAGCTGGCAAATGGTCTATAAAATGTTGTTTTTCTGCAGTTGTAGTGATTTTTTTGCTTAAACCTGCAACGCCAGTTTCTCTCCAGCTTTTTTGAATGGCATCAATAGCATCAAAATCGGCAGAACTTACAGGAAGTATGTTTGACGGAATTCCCGGTTTGTAAATCCAGTCTTCCAATTTGATTTTATCTGCTAAAGTTTTGTCGCCTTTGATCAAATTTTCATTCAAATATTTTACAAAATCTTCAGTTGTGATCGACTTGAATGCATGAGAATCAAAATAATTCTTAATAAACGGATCAAATTTCTCGCGTCCAACGGCATTTTCAATAACTCTTAAAAAAGCATAACCTTTCACATAAGGAATCTGGCTGATTCCATCATCAGGATTTCTATTCGTAAGGCTTACTTTTAATCTTGTATCTGGATTGGTTTCGCCATATTCTGCAACATTATCTGTTAATTCTTTATTGGTGATAACGTTTTGCATTTCAAATTCTTTCTTGCCAAAAATAGCTTCTCCAATTCGATGTTCAACGTAAGTGGTAAAACCTTCGTTTAGCCAAATATCATCCCAAGTTGCATTGGTAACTAAGTTTCCGCTCCAGCTGTGGCCTAATTCGTGTGCCAATAAGCTTGTTAGCGAACGGTCTCCTGCAATTACACCAGGAGTTAAAAAAGTCAAGTTTGGATTTTCCATTCCGCCGTAAGGAAAGCTTGGAGGCAGGACTAAAACATCGTAACGTCCCCATCTGTATGGGCCGTATAATTTTTCAGCAGCATCGACCATTTTTCCAAGCTCGGCAAATTCGTAAGCTGATTTTTTTAGCATTGAAGGCTCTGCATAAACTCCAGTTCTCTTGTCAATTGCTTGAAACTTGATATCTCCAACGGCAATTGCCATTAAATAAGATGGGATTGCTTTGTCTTGTTTGAAAGTATAAACTCCAGTATCGTTTTTCTTCTGCGGATTAACAGCACTCATAACGGCCAATAAATCTTTAGGAACTGTAACTTTTGCATTGTAAGTAAAACGAATTCCTGGTGAATCCTGACACGGAATCCAAGTTCTTGACCAAACGCTTTCTCCTTGAGAGAATAAAAAAGGTTTCTTTTTGTCTTCAGTTTGTTCAGGTTTTAGCCATTGTAAAGCTACAGCATCTTTAGTAGTGTTGTAGTAAATGTTTACTTTGGTTGTATTGGGTTCAATCGTAATATGAAGCGGTTTTCCGTGAAATTCGGTAGCTGCACCAAGTTCAAATTTCGTTTCTTTTTCTTCGTCTCCTAAAGTTACTTTAGTGATTTCTAAAGTGTTTTCGTCGAAGATAATTTCGTTTCCTTTGCTTTTGTTGTCAATCGTCCAAGATGCTTTTCCTGAAATTGTCTGTGTGTCAAAATCCACTTTGATGTCCAAATCAAGATGTTTTACAACAGCAAGTTCTGGTTTTGAATAGCTGTGTTCATCTACAACGGCTGTGGTTTTTTCTGTGTTTTCTTTTTTCTGGCAGGCAATTGCTGTCAGAAATAAAGTGACAAAAATTAGTTTCTTCATTTTATGAGGTTTTGAATTTGAGGATGAAAATTAAACAAAAAATCCCGTCCCGAAAAACTTCGGGACGGGATTTAATTATAACCTTCGACTTCGCTCAGGTTGACAAATAAATTATGCCAACATTGTAACTGGGCTTTCGATGTATTGTTTTAATGTTTGTAAGAACTGAGCTCCAGTTGCACCGTCGATAGTTCTGTGGTCACAAGCTAATGATAACATCATTGTGTTTCCAACTACGATCTGACCGTTTTTAACAACAGGTTTCTCAACAATTGCACCTACAGAAAGGATTGCAGAGTTTGGCTGATTAATGATTGAATTAAATTCAGTAATACCAAACATACCAAGGTTAGAAACTGTAAATGTGCTTCCTTCCATTTCTTGTGGTCCCAATTTCTTGTTTTTAGCTCTTCCAGCAAGATCTCTTACGCTTCCGCCAATTTGAGATAAACTCATAGCATCTGTAAATTTCAATACAGGAACTACTAATCCGTCTTCAACAGCAACAGCAACACCAATGTTTACGTGGTGGTTGATGATGATAGCATCTTCTTTCCAAGTAGAGTTGATTTTTGGGTGTTTTTTCAATGCTAAAGCACAAGCTTTAATTACCATATCGTTGAAAGATACTTTTGTGTCTGGAACGCTATTGATAGCAGCTCTTGCCTGCATTGCTTCGTCCATGCTTACCTCGATTACTAAGTTGTAGTGAGGAGCAGTGAATAATGACTCAGAAAGACGTTTTGCAATGATTTTACGCATTTGAGAGTTTTTGATCTCTTCTGTGTAAACTTCTCCAGCAGGAACAAATACTTTTGGAGCAGCAGCTTTTTCTTCCGCTTTTGCAGCAGGTGCAGAAGCGTTAGATGCAGGTGCATCTTGAGCAGATGGAGTAAAGTTTTCGATATCGCTTTTTACGATACGTCCGTTTTCTCCAGAACCTTTAACTTGAGATAATTGAATTCCTTTGTCAGAAGCGATTTTTTTAGCTAATGGAGAAGCTAAAATTCTTCCGTTTGAAGTTTCAGCAGCAGCTTCTGGCGCTTTTTCAGCAGCTGGAGCAGCTTTTGTTTCTTCAGCAGCAGGAGCGCTTGCAGGTGCAGTACCTCCGGCAGAGAAATTATCAGCAATTCCAGAAATGTCAGTTCCTGCAGGTCCGATGATCGCTAATAAACTATCAACAGGAGCAGTATTTCCTTCTTGAATTCCGATGTATAATAATGTACCAGCATTGAAAGACTCAAACTCCATAGTAGCTTTGTCTGTTTCAATTTCTGCTAAAATATCACCTTCAGCAACAGTATCACCAACTTTTTTCAGCCAAGTTGCTACGGTTCCTTCTGTCATTGTATCACTCAAACGAGGCATAGTTACTACTATAACTCCTTTTGGTAATTCAGTTGCAGCTTTTGCAGGAGCAGCAGTTTCTGTTTTTGCTTCAGCAGCAGGAGCATCCGCTTTTGGAGCTTCGGCAGCAGGAGCATCACCACCAGCTAAAAGAGCAGAAATATCTTCTCCTTCGTTACCAATGATGGCTAATAATGAATCAACTGGAGCAGTTTCTCCAGCTTGAATTCCGATATGTAAAAGAGTTCCTTCGTTAAAAGATTCGAACTCCATTGTTGCTTTGTCTGTTTCAATTTCTGCTAAGATATCTCCTTCGCTTACTTTATCGCCTACTTTTTTAAGCCAAGTCGCTACCGTTCCTTCCGTCATTGTATCGCTCAAACGAGGCATTGTTACTTTAATTGCCATAATTCTTATAATTTATGAGGTGTAAATGGATAGTCTTCTTGTGCGTATACTACGTCGTATAATTGTTGTAAATCTGGGTATGGAGATTCTTCAGCGAATTTTTGACATTCTTCTACTAAATCTTTAACTCTTTGGTCAATTACTTCAATTTCTGCCTCAGTAGCATATTTTTGATCTAAGATTACGTCTAAAACTTGAGTAATCGGGTCGATTTTTTTGTACTCTTCAACCTCTTCTTTAGAACGGTACAATTGTGCATCAGACATAGAGTGTCCTCTGTAACGGTACGTTTTCATTTCAAGGAAAGTTGGTCCGTCTCCGCGACGTGCTCTTTCGATAGCTTCGTGCATTGCTTCAGCAACTTTTACAGGATTCATTCCGTCTACAGGTCCGCAAGGCATTTCGTAACCTAAACCTAATTTCCAGATGTCAGTGTGGTTTGCAGTTCTTTCTACAGAAGTTCCCATTGCATAACCGTTGTTCTCAACGATAAATACAACTGGAAGTTTCCATAACATAGCCATGTTGAAAGCTTCGTGTAAAGAACCTTGTCTAGCAGCTCCATCACCAAAGTAAGTCATGGTAACACCGCCAGTGTTGAAATATTTATCTGCGAAAGCAATACCAGCTCCCACAGGAATTTGAGCACCTACGATACCGTGTCCTCCGTAAAAACCGTGTTCTTTAGAGAAAATGTGCATAGAACCTCCCATACCTTTAGAAGTTCCTGTTGCTTTTCCTAAAAGCTCTGCCATTACGTTTCTAGGATCAACTCCCATACCAATTGGCTGAACGTGGTTTCTGTAAGCAGTAATCATTTTATCTTTGGTCAAATCCATAGCGTGCAGAGCACCTGCTAATACAGCTTCCTGACCATTATATAAGTGTAGAAAACCTCTAACTTTTTGTTGGATGTATAACGCTGCAAGTTTGTCTTCAAACTTTCTCCAAAGTAGCATGTCTTCATACCACTTTAAATATACCTCTTTTGTAACTTCTTTCATCTGAATTCTTTCTTTTGCTAAAGTTGTTTGTGTTATCGATTATTGTGCCTGTAACGCAAAATAGTTTCCTCCCACAAATTTGCGCCCGAAAGGTCGGGATGCAAAAATAAGACATTACATTTAAGAACTAAAATTTAAACGCTACTTTTTGGCTTTTTTTTACAAGAACTTTTTATCAAACATTAATGGGAGTAAATTTTTTAGGGATGCTGATTTATAAACTTCACCTATTTCGCCCATAAAATAGATTTCTATAGGGGTATCTTGTTTTATCTCGTATTCTGCTATTGATTGTCGGCAAGATCCACACGGTGGAATAGGAGCGGTAGTTTGGTTGGTGTCTGAAGCTGCTGTAATAGCCATTTTTAAGATTTTTGCTTCTGGATAAGTGCTTCCAGCATAAAATATAGCTGTTCTTTCGGCACAAAGTCCTGACGGATAAGCGGCATTTTCTTGATTAGAACCTACGATAACTTTTCCGTTGTCTAAAAGCAAAGCGGCACCAACTTTAAACTTAGAATAGGGTGCGTAAGCTTTTTTTCTAATTTCGACAGCCTGATTCATTAAATCTTGAATATCGGCTGGAAGTTCATTTAAATTGTCAAATATTGTAAATGAAGAGGTTATATTGATTTCTTTCATCTGTTTTTAAGGGAAAAAAAATCCAAATTCCTAAAATGCAGGAATTTGGATTGAATTATTTTATTTTGATTTTTTCTCTTTAATAAGTTTCGTATTTGTCTCCAAAGTTAAACGTTAAAGAGAAACGAAGTGTATTTTCTAAAGGATTTTTTATTTTAGATGCTGAGAATAAGTACGAAACATCAATTTTCATAATGTTGTACTTAAATCCTGCTCCTAAAGAGAAAAATTGTTTAGCACCTTTTTCTGGACTTTCGTGGTAATAACCCAAACGCATTGCAAAAGCATCTTGATACATATATTCTGCCGCAACGCTATAGGTAACCTCTTTAATTTCTTCGCTGAAACCTCCTGGAGCATCTCCAAAAGATTTGAAAACGCCTTCGAACCATCCAATGTCATTGTAGTTTCTGTAGCCAATCTCAGTAGCTTCTTGCTGAGAAATATCTTCTGGATCATCAAAATCTCCATCGCCATTTGCATCAACAGGTGTTCCGATTCCTGGAGGGGTTGGAACTAAAAGTTTAGTAAGCTCTGCGCTTAAAGTAAGTTTGTTATAATCGTCAAAGATAAAATCAAATCCTCCTCCTAATCTTAAATTAGCAGGCAAGAAGTTTGAACTTACATCGTCATTATCATAACTGATTTTTGGTCCAAGGTTCTGAAGGTTGACTCCAGCTCTCCATCTACCGTTGAAATCTTGGTAAGCAATTTCTTCTGATTGGTAAAAAGCGGCCACATCAACGGCAAAAGAACTCGCAGAAGTAGCATCAACTTCTTCTGAAGCAACTTTTAGATTTGAATTGATAAAACGTCCGGCAACGGCCATCGAGAATTTCTCGCTTAATTTTAGAGAATAAGATCCGTCTAAGGCAAACTCGTTCGGATTTACTTCTCTTACAGCTTCGTTTGGATCTCCTGTGTATCTTAATTCAATTCCTCCAAAACCAAAATAGCGAAAACTTCCTGCGAAAGCACTTTTTTCGTTGATTTTGTTGTAATACGTAATCTGGCCTAATGAAATATCATTGGCAAGATCTGTTAAATAAGGAGTGTAACTGATAGAAAGACCTTGCGCATCTTCAGAAAATGCATATTTCGCAGGGTTCCATTGTTGTGAGAAAACGTCTGCAGAAGTGGCGACACCTTGGTCTGCCAAACCTGCTGCTCTAGCATCAGCAGCGACTAATAAAAAAGGTACTCCAGTAACAATAGGTCTTGATTCCTGTGCCTTTGAATTGTAAATGCTAAAAATACAAATTAATAAAAGTGATAGTTTTTTCATTTATGGGACTTGTGTTTTTGGTGGTGCAAATATATATAATATTATAGGATGACAAGCTTTTCGTATTTTTCTGCTTTTTTATTTGTTAAATTAGATTTCACAGTCAGTTTGTAAATATACACTCCTTTTCCGATTTTGTCACCAAAATCGTCTCTTCCGTCCCATGTTATTTCTCGTGATAAAAAACCTTCTGTTGTAACGGTTTGATTTTTTGTCCAAACTACTTTTCCTGTAATGGTCATTACCTGTACTTGTACATCTAGTGGTTCGTAAGGCCTGTTGTGCGAAAACCAGAATTGCGTATAAGTTGAAAAAGGGTTTGGATAATTAAGAACGTGCGATAATGTCAACGAATCGTCTCCAACAACTGTAAATTGAATTTCACTCGTAACGGGATTGTTGTAAACATCCCAAGCTGTAAAACTTATGGTATGCAGTCCAGGAGCTAAATTTCGGAATGGAAAACGTAGATTTCCGTTGGTGTAATCGTCCAGTTTTGTCTGATAGTAATCATTCAAAATATAAGGATTGCTTACGTCTCCGTCCAAAATAGCGACAATATCATGTCCGATTCCGCTTGCTGTATTAATTCCGTTTTCATCTTCTAAAAAGGCCAAAAGAAAAGGCGATTCATTTGTGATTCCTCCCGATACAAAAGTTTCATCGTTCATATATAACTTCACTTTTGGACTTATATTGTCCTGAGGTGCATTTTCGTTAATTCCTCCAATTTTAATGACGTTATTATATCCTGTTTGATTTTCTAATGACTCATTTTTCTTCGAATAAAAACTAATTCGACCATTGTCAACAGGAATTCTAATATCTCTTGGTACGACAAAACTAAATTCAAATTGACCGTTAGTTACAGAGGCGTTTCCTCTAAAAATGGTTTCTCCCAAAGTTTTAAATTGCATTGGAGGGCTAAAACCATCGTTGTTTAAAGTCGTATTTGTAATTAATTTATCGAAAATAGCTGTGGCTAATTCTCCATTATAATTGCTTAAAAGTGTGTTGTTTTCGTCGGTGATTTCTCCAGAAATTTTAATTTTAGATAACGATTTTAAGTCAGGAATTGCTTGCGAAATCACAATATCGTTTACTTTCGTTAAATTAATTCGCGGTTTTGCAATGGCAAGCATTAAAGCAGGATCGCCTATATAAAAGACCACATTGCTGGCAGAACTCGGATTTTCGTTTTTGGATATTCTTAAAGATTCTGCAATCGTATTATATTGGTTTGAACCATAAGAAAGAAGGTTTTTGCTGAGCGTTTTATTGAAGTCTTCAGCATTAGTCTGTCCAATTTCACGAACAGTAGTCAGCATCGAAATAGCGCCTCCTTTCGGATTCCAGAAAACATATTCGCCCGCAGTTGGTCTTGTAGGATCATCAAAACGAGAGAATTCACAAGTAATCGTAATAAATAAAGGATATTTGTATTGGTTGGTAAGATTTTGTCCGTCTGATTTCTCCCAAATTCTTTCGCTTGCTAATCCGTCCTCGCCACCATGCCCTAAATAATTGAATATTAGAGCGCCTTTTTCAAAAGCATTAAAAAAGTCTGTTCTTGCTTTCGGATATCTTGATCCGCCCGCTGAAGCTTCTTGTGTATAAGCGTCTAAAAATATTTTATCAATATTAAAAAAAGGTTTTTCAGTTGCAATTTGATCTGCAAGCGCATTTTGGTTGGCTTGTAAAGTCTGATCACCGGCTTTATCTGAATCATCACTAATTAAAACCATATTATTTCTCCAGTTCCCGTATGACTTGGCGTCGTAATATTCGAGAACTTTATTGACCATTTCTTGTGCTTGCGCGTTGTCTGAAACCAGCATTCTTCCTATCGCGATATCAATTCCGGCAAGAGACGGAATAATTACGCCTTCGTTAGCGTCCATTAATCCGTAAAAATCATCAGAAGGAAATGAAGCTTCGCCAACCGTATTACTAATTAGGGATTGATATATAGGTACAATGTTCGTGTTATTTGAAATTCGGTCTTTATAATCAAACGAAGCGTCTCCAAATAAGTTGACATAACGAACTCTTCTTTCTGAAGAAGAAGCGTTATCATAAATATATTTAATGCAATTTCTAATAGCTGCAATATCTTGTTTGCCAGAAGAAAATTCCTGATAGATATTTTCTAAAGCAATAACTTTTGTGTTTAAATTGGAATTTGTTCTGTGAAAACTCGCCAACCTTTCAGCTTGTGAAACTAAAGATTTTGGAGTTACGATGATATAATCTATATCTTGAAAAGCATTTTGATTGTTTCTAAAAAGCGTTCCTTTTAAATTTTGATTGGCAATTTTTGACTGATTTTCTTTTTGCGGAGCATAATAGTCAGAAGGATCAAGGGCTATATATTTTCTGATTTCTCCCAAATTGGCTTTAAAACTAAAAGAACCCTGATTTGCATTTTCTATTTTAGATACATTATATAGGTCTGTAACGTCCCAGATTTGAGATATTGCCGAAGCATTTCCGAATGTATAATTGACGATTCCTGCTGTAGAACCAGCAGCGTTGTATTGAAAATGAAATTGTTTGCCTGTTCCTAAAAGCCTTCGTTTGGCAGTCAGATTAATGTAATCTAAATAGCCTTTTGATCCAGGAACACCATTATTATTATAAGTAAGTTTTATTTTGATATTGTCTGTTCCGGTAAATTGTGCATTTGATGGTAATTTACCTGTAGTATATTTAGTGTCGGAATTGGCTATTAAAGGCGAAAAATTTATAGACCCCGTATTTTGCCCGTTTGCTACTATTGCAAAAGAAGTAGTGGTTAAAGATGCCGATGCGGCGCTTACTTCTATTTTTACGGGAACCGTGGCTTCAAGATTTGGGAAACTAAATGAGAATTCCTGTTCCTGATTAATATCAAATGCTTCGCCGACCCATTGGCGGCCAAGGTGCGCAATGTTGGTTTGGTCAATTTCATGATATTGATAGTCATCAAACGTGTTTAGCTCTAAAGTGCTAATTCCTGTAGGCTGGTTTAAGTTTTGAATTCTCTTTCCGTCACCGCCAGAAGCAGTTATATAATAATAGGACTTGGTGTCATATAAGTTTATGTTGGTCTGGCTTTCTGAATTCCAAGTATCGGTTCCTTCAGCATAAAAAAGAATGTAATCTTCATTATTAAAAACACCATCATTTTCGCCTAAAATTTGTATCGCATTTTCTATTAAATCATCAGGATAATAAGTGTTATTGGCCAAAGGAAGCATTCTTCCGCCATTTCCATAAATCTTTATTCTTCTCGGATCAGTTTTAGAAGGATCGAATCCTAAACTTTGTAAAAAAGATCGATCAATTCTGTAAACACCTGATTTCTGGATGTAAAATCGGTACCATTCTCCTGAAGCTAAAACAGAATTTGAAATGGCTGCTGATTTTTGAAAGGAAGAAGTGCTGGCAGATCGCGCAGTTGCATTACTGATAAAGTAAGAAAAAGATTTTATGCGTTTGTAGCTGTTTCCTTCTTTAATTATTGGAGACAACGAAAGAAAAGTATACTTTATATCTCTTGCGTTGGTGATAATTACAGTCTCATTTGGTTTTTCTGAGATGTTTTCAAGTGTTAAATCTCCTAAATCTGCTCTAGTGATTGACTCGTAAATGATATTGCTGATTTGCACAGAGCTGCCACTTGAGACGTTCTGTTGGTTCAAATTTTGGAGGAATGTTATGCTTTTTTTTGTAGTGTCGAAGCGAAAACTGTTTCCTGAGAAGTATGGAATTGTGATTTTATTTTCGCCAAAATTTACCTCTTTTTTATTCTGCCAATCTATCGTTATAGCCCCATTTATCTGGGAAAACGAAAGAATTGGAATTAGAAAAAGAGAGATAAGTATTACTTGTTTCATAGGTTTAAAAAGCGAAATTTACTTAAAAAATAATTAGTAAGTAAAAATATAGTATTTCATGTTACAGTAAATAATAAAAAGTATATTTTTGCGTTCGTAACTAAAGGTTATTTTCTGGAAAAAACAGCTAAATAAAATTATTAGAACTGATGTTGCCAATTAAATGTTAATTATTATATTGCAGCACCTAAATTTATCACCTAAGAATGAGTATGAAAGTAAACAAAATTGTAGTCTTGCAGTTAATGATGTCAATGGTATTGATGTTGGGCACGGCTAGTTGTAGCAAAAAATCGAGTTCCTCTCACGCTTCTAGAGCTACTGGCTGGGATGTAGATAGTCAGAATGGAACTGCTGCCAGAAATGCAGGAAAAAAACAACAGGCTGGTCCTGGTTTGGTTTTTGTTGAAGGAGGTACGTTTACTATGGGTAAAGTACAGGATGATGTTATGCACGATTGGAATAACACACCAACTCAACAACACGTTCAATCATTCTATATGGATGAAACCGAAGTTACGAACGGTATGTACTTAGAATACCTAGAGTGGTTAAAGAAAGTTTTTCCACCAACAGAAGAAAATTACAAGAATATTTACGAAGGAGCATCTCCTGATACCTTAGTATGGAGAAATCGTTTAGGTTACAACGAAACGATGACTAATAACTATTTAAGACACCCATCTTATGCTAACTATCCTGTAGTTGGTGTTAACTGGATTCAAGCAGTTGAATTTAGCAAATGGAGAACAGACCGTGTAAACGAGGCTGTTTTAGAAAAAAATGGATATCTTAAAAAAGGTGCTAAAACTAATGATGTAAGCGCTGAAAGTTTATTTAATACTGAAGCTTATGTTGCTTCTCCATCTACTACTTATGGTGGAAACGAAGAATTGGTATTAAAGAAAAACCCTAACGGAAGAAAACCTAGAGCTGGTAAAGACGGTGTAGTTCCTGAAGAGAAAAACGTTTATGCTCAACGTTCTTCTGGTGTTATTTTACCAGAATACAGACTTCCTACTGAAGCTGAATGGGAATATGCAGCAGCAGCTGATGTTGGACAAAGAGAATACAATATCTACAAAGGACAAAAGAAATACCCTTGGTCTGGAGATTATACACGTTCTAACAAACGTAAAAATAAAGGTGACCAATTGGCTAACTTTAAACAAGGAAACGGTGATTACGGTGGAATTGCAGGTTGGTCAGATGATGGAGCTGATATTACGAATGAAGTAAAAAGTTATGCACCAAACGATTTCGGTCTTTATGATATGGCAGGAAACGTTGCAGAATGGGTAGCTGACGTTTACAGACCTATTATTGATAACGAAGCAAATGATTTCAACTATTACAGAGGTAACCAATATGCTAAAAACAAAATTGGTAAAGATGGTAAGTTAGAAATTGTAACAGCTGCTAATATTAAATATGATACTTTAAGTAACGGTAAAGTTATTGCAAGAAACCTTCCAGGAGAAATTGCTCAAGTGCCAGTTGACGAACAAGAAACATATTTAAGAACAAATTTCAGTACAAGCGACAATATCAACTACAGAGATGGTGATAAACAATCTTCAAGATATTTTGACTTCGGAGATTCTGAATCAGGATCAAAAGCAGATCAAGCTATGTACAATTCTCCTAAGCACAACATCACTACTGATAGTTTAGGAAAAATGATCAGAAAGTATGATAACTCTAGTAAACGTACAACTTTAATCGATGATAAAGTAAGAGTTTACAAAGGAGGTTCTTGGAGAGATAGAGCTTACTGGTTAGATCCAGCTCAAAGAAGATACTTCCCTCAAGATATGGCGACTGATTACATTGGTTTCAGATGTGCAATGTCTAGAGTAGGTTCTAAAGCAGAAAAAAGAAAATCTCCTAGAAACTAAATTCTAGGAATTCAATAAAAAAATTCCAAATTCCAACTGAATTACTCAGCTTTTGGAATTTGGAATTTTTTTATTGCTTATTTTTAATGTAAATAATTTTTATAAATGAATATTCAAGACATTCATAACTTGTTTTTACAGTGTAGTTCTCTGTCTATAGATACAAGAAAAATCGAAAAGAATTCGATGTTTTTTGCTATTAAAGGAGAGAATTTTGATGCTAATACATTTGCTAAAGAAGCGCTGGATTTAGGGGCTTTATTTGTTGTTATTGACAATGAATCTTACTTTATTGATGAAAGGACTATTCTAGTAGAAAACAGTCTGCAGACGCTTCAGGAATTGGCAAAGTTCCATCGTGCTTATTTGGCTCTTCCAATTGTTGCTTTGACGGGCAGTAACGGAAAAACGACAACAAAAGAATTAATCAATGTGGTGCTGTCAAAAAAGTTTAAAACAAAAGCTACTATTGGAAATTTAAATAACCATATTGGTGTGCCTTTGACACTGCTTTCTTTTACAAAAGAAACAGAAATCGGAATTGTTGAAATGGGAGCGAATCACCAGAAAGAAATCGAATTTTTGTGCGAAATAGCGCAGCCAGATTTTGGATATATAACCAATTTCGGGAAAGCACATTTGGAAGGTTTTGGTGGAGTTGAAGGTGTAATTGCAGGGAAGAGTGAGATGTACAAATATCTTGCTGCAAACCATAAAACTGTTTTCGTAAATTTGGAAGATCCTATCCAGATTGAGAAATCAAAAGGGATTAAATCATTTACTTTCGGAGTGAAAAAAGAAAGTGCAGATTTAAATATCCAGAATATTACAGCCAACCCTTTTGTTGCTATTAATTATAATGATTTTGCAATTGAATCGCATTTAATTGGACTTTACAACGCTAATAACATAAATGCGGCTGTGTCAATTGGAAAATACTTTGAAGTCAAAGAAAGTGATATAAAGAGCGCTATTGAGAATTATATTCCGGCAAACAATAGATCTCAAATGATGCAAAAAGGTTCTAATGAAATCATTTTAGACGCTTATAATGCCAATCCGAGCAGTATGGCGGTAGCGATTACCAATTTTCTGCAATTGGAAAAGAAAAATAAAATTATGATTCTTGGAGATATGTTCGAATTAGGAGACGAAAGCCTTTACGAGCACAAAGTTATTGTCAATTCTTTGGTAGCTCAAGATCAGGCATTGTGTTTCTTAATTGGAAAATCATTTTATGCAAATCTTGTGTCAAATGAAAATGTAAAGTTTTTCGAAACCTTTGATGAATTTGCATCATTCTTAAAAACGTTCCAATTTGATTCTAATATGATATTGATAAAAGGTTCGCGAGGCATGGCCTTAGAGCGAACTTTAGATTATATTTTATAAAAAGAACAAAGCCATTCGACGCGTCGAATGGCTTTTGTTTTTAAATGCTCATTAGAAAACCTATTAGGTTTTCTTTTTTGTTTAACCCTAGTTTCTTTCTCAAACGGTAACGGGCCAATTCCACTCCGCCTGTTGAAATATTCATGATTTCGGCGATTTCCTTTGTCGACATATTCATTAATAAATAAGTCGATAAATCTAATTCTCGAGGAGATATTGTCGGATATTGCCCTTTTAAGCGCTTTAAAAACTCAAAATGCACATTTTTAATGTGTTTTTCTAAGTCTTTCCAACTTTTGTCGGTATTTACTTCTTTTACAATACTTTTATGCAATTTGCTAAACTCAGATTTAGTGGTTTCGTCCAATATTGCGGTATCAATATCTTTGAGTTTATGAATGATTCCGTTTAAAACTTTATTCTTTTTAACAACCTGCAATGAGTTGTTTACTAGTTCTTTATCTTTTGCTAAGATTTTAATCTGAAGTTTGTCGTTTTTCAGTTTTTCAATTTCTTTTTCCAAATCATGCTGTTCATGCCTGATTTTAGATTCTTTCTCCAGATATAATCTTCTTTGCTCGATGGTTTCATAATACCTGTTCTTTCTGATCTTCAGCTTAATTCTAACTGAAATTAGATAAGCGCCAAGTAATATGAGCATCAAATAAAACAAATAGGCCAAAAAGTGTCTGTACCATGGCGGCGATACGGTGAATTCAACTTCGGTAATATTCGATTCGATGCCATAGCTGTTTCGGGCCTTTAATTTCATTACATAATTACCTTCTCTTAAATTGGTGTATTCTTTTATGGCTGTAGACGACCATCCTCGCCAATTTTCTTCAAAAGGCTCCAATTTATAGGAATACATTACATTATCCTGATTTTCGTAAGTTGGTGATGCAAAAGTAAATTTTACACGATTGTATTTGTACGGTATGCTGTACGAATCCAGTTTGTTGGCTAGATTGCCTGTTAAAATAGTATCTCCAGGGTTCGAAAAGCTCTCAATAAAAGCTTTTGGCTTTGTCATAAAAGTATTTGGAATGGTCGAGTTATAATGCGCCAAACGATCTGTTAATCCTATAAAAATGTTTTGAGGATCTATCGCGTTAACTGAGATATAATTGTTTACCAAATTTCCGGTCAAGTTGGAGAATATCGCTTGTTTTTTGGTAAAAGTTCCATTTTTGTTTTTTACTAATACGCCAAGTGATTCGTTAAAAGCATACCATAAATTTCCTGTCGGATCTTCGATTAATGTGTTTATGGTTGGGATTCCGTTAAATAAGTTTGTTATTTTTTTATCTTCAAAAAAAGCTTCCTGTTCTACAGAATATCTGTAAAAATGATTTTTTACTTGAAAATAAACTTTTCCATTGATGTTTTGAAGACTATTTATTCCTTTATATTTTTCGGATATGTTGACGTGTTTTTTGATAAAATCAAATCTTTGCAAATCTTCAGATAATTTTACCTGATATAAGAAAGGATTTTTTTTCAGCCATAAGTAATTAGCGTCTATTTCTACAGAAAAATTATTAGTCGTTTCATCAAATCCTTTTACCTGATGCAAATAGTCATATCCAGAGGCAGATCGTTTAAAAACTGAAAATCCGTTATAGCTTTCACCAATTATGTAATTTTCGTGGTCGGGTATTTTTTTAAATCCGAAATATCCTTTGTTGTCCAGTATTTTTGATACTCTGTTGTTTTCAATAATTAATGCCCCACTGTTACTGGCGCATATTAATACATTATTTAAGACTTGAATGTTCCAAACTTGAGAAATCGTTCCTTCAACTCTTGTAAACGGACTGTCTTTAAAAGAGCTTCCCCAAGGGTGATAAAATAGCCCTTGATTTGTGGCTACATAAAGATTTCCATTGTGAGTCGTAGAGGCATAGACTGTTCCTATATTATAACTGTAATCAAAATAAGAAAAAGGCGAATTTTCATTTATAAAAGTGATTCCGTTATCAAGTCCAAGCCAGATATTGCTTTTATTGTCGACAAAGGAAGCTAAAATGGTGTTATTTTGAATACCTTTTTGACGGTTTAAATGCTGGATTATTTTTCCGTTTAAATCACAGATAATGGCTCCGTCTAATACCGAATTGAGTATTATAAACTTATTTTTGATAATTGATCCCCCCAGCGAAGTGTTTTTCTTAATGAATTCATTAGCCTCTGTTGCCCAAGGTTTGATAACTCCGTTTTCTGAAACAAAAAGCCCTTTTTCTAAAGTTGCATATAATAATTTGTTGTTGGACAATGGGAAAAGGGACCATATTTCTTTATCGTTAAAAACAGTAGTGCCTTTTATTGCTGTAAGTTTTCTGTTTTTATATTCAAGAACTCCTAAGGTTTTATCTTGAAAATAAAGGCGGTTGTTAACTAAAAATGAAAATTGAAATTTGTGAGGAGCGGTTAGCGTTGTAACTTTTTCATTTTTTAGAAAAAAGACCTTGCTGAATGATTGAAAGATAACCTCTCCATTGAAAATGTGAATTCTCCAGATTAAATTAATGTTTTCTTTGTCTATTGGGCTTAAAAGATTGTAAAGGGAATAGTATTTTAAAATTCCCTTTTCGTCATACTTAAAATATCCAAATTCGTTATTTCCGCCAACAAATATTCTTCCTAAAGCATCAATTTTTAAGCTTCTAATCTCCGATTTGTTGGGTAAGGAGTATTTATGCCAGTTTGAACCGTCAAATTGAATCAAACCGCTGTTGTTAGCAAAGTAGATATTGCCATTTTTATCCTGATCAATACTCCAGTTTTGAGTTCCACCTTTGTATTCAGATCTCTTATAATTTTTTATATCTGGAATTCCAATATTTTTTACCTGTGAAAAACCTTCTATTTGTAAGAATAACAATAAAATTAATGGTATAGATCTAACTATGGATTTCATAAAATTTTAAATATATTTTTATTATAAATGCGTTATTTTGACTTTATATTGTTGATTTTTTAATCGTTATAAAACTTATTTTTTGATTTTTTTTAAAATTATAACGTAATAGTTCTTGTTATGCGAATGTAATATACGTTTTTTTTAATTAACATTTTTATAACAAAATTTTCTAAAAGTTAAATATCATTAAATCAATTAATTAAAAAATAAATGTTGTGGTTTTGTAGTGTGTTAAGATTTAGTTTGAAGTGTTTTTGTAAAGAATTTTAATCTCAGATTATTGAAATTTAACATTATCATTGCATTAAATTACTAATTAATTAACCAAAATTTTTAGAAAAATGAAATTGACAAAATTATTTATTTTTTGTGTTTCGTCTTTACTGTTTTCTGTAGTCGCATTTGCTCAGGATGTGACCATAAACGGAATCATTAATGACGACAGTGGATTACCCGTCCCAGGTGCGACGGTTTTAGTAAAGGGAACCAATAAGGCAACTGCATCTGACTTTGATGGGAAATTTCAGATTAGTGCTCCTTCTAATGGAACTTTAGTAATCAGTTTCGTTGGTTTTGAAACTGTAAATGAGGTAATAGGAGGAAGAACCAAGCTTACTATTGCTCTTAAAGCAGTATCTCAAAGTTTAAATGAGGTTGTGGTTATCGGTTACGGTACACAAAAGAAAGCTTTGATTACTGGTGCTTCTACAAACTTAAAAGGAGAGACGCTACAAGAATTGAATACAGGTTCTGCAATGGAGGCACTTCAAGGAATTGCACCAGGGATTAGTATTACAAGAAACAGCGGTGCACCAGGTGCGGGTACAAAAGTTGTTATCCGTGGTATCGGTACCATCGGATCCTCAAATCCATTGTATATTGTTGATGGTGTTGCTGTTGGAGATATAGATTATTTGAGCCCTTCAGATATTGAATCTATAGACGTTCTTAAAGATGCGGCTTCTGCAGCAATCTATGGTTCTAGGGCTGCAAACGGGGTTGTTTTGGTGACTACTGTTAAAGGACGTAAAGGCAAACCAGCAAGAATTTCGTATGATTCTTATTTTGGAATTCAGAATATTTATAAAAACCTTGATCCTCTTAACGCTCAAGAGTACATGTATATCATGGATGAAGGAAGGGTTAATGACGGACTTGCGCCAAACGACTGGAAAACAATGTTAACTAGTAATGACTGGTTAGAGAGAAATTATCCAGGAGCAGGAACTCAGCTTGGTAACGAAATCTGGGACAAACTGCAAAAAGGATGGACAGGAACGAATTGGATAAATGAAATGTCTAAAAAAGACGCTCCTATTGTAAATCATTCGATTAATATTACTGGAGGAAGCGAAGATATTACGTATTCATTTGGGGTTTCTTATTTTGATCAAGATGGTATTATTGGCGGTAATATCGTAGATGCTGGATTTAAAAGATTAACTACAAGGCTGAATACGCAAATGGTTTTGAAGAAAAATGAAAGCCATAATATTATCACTATTGGAGAAAATTTAACGTATACTAATATTCAAAAAAGAGATGTTTCTTCCGGTAATATTTACGGAAACGATTTGCATAATGCTCTTACACAAAACCCATTACAACCAGCGTATTGGCAGACAGCAATTGATAGAAATATTAACGAATACGGATTTACTCCAACTTTAGATGGTTTAAATACAAACCAAACAAATCCTTTGGCGGTAATGTATTACAGAAGTAATTACAACTATCCAAAAGATCATAAAATTATTGGTAATGTATTTCTAGAGGTTGAACCAATTTCTAATTTAAGATTTAAAACGGTGTACGGAATCGATTCATGGTTTGGTTATAACAGAACTATGAACCCAACATACCATTTAGGAGTACTTTATAATGATGCAGTTGACGGTGCAACACAATCTCAGTATTTTGGAGCAAACTCAACTTGGACAAATACTCTTGCCTATCAAAAACAAATTGGTAATCATAATATTAATGCAGTAATTGGAACTGAATTATGGCAAAGAATTGTTGAAAATAATGTTTATGGCTCAAGAAACGGTTTGCTGTTTCCAAATGATCCAAAATATGCTTATTTAGATAATACTAAGAGTCCAGGTTCTATTGCAGATATTAATACAACTGGTTTTGATAAAGCTGCTGGTGGAGGTGCTATTATGTCGTACTTTGCGCGTGCTCAGTATGATTATAAGGAGAAATACCTTCTTTCTGCGGTAATACGCCGTGACGGATCTTCAAACTTTGGTGATGGTTACAAATATGGGAATTTCCCTTCTGTATCTGCAGGTTGGGTTGTTACTAAAGAAGATTTTATGGCTGGTGCTTCAAAATACCTTGATTTCTTGAAGTTAAGAGCAAGCTGGGGACAAAATGGTAATCAGTATACAGATTATGCTTTCTATTATTCATCTAATATCAAATATGCTTTCCCAGGTTACTTTTTTGGAGATACTAAACCGGTATCTGGACAGACTGCTTATCCTGCAAAAGTGACTAATCCAAGTGTTACTTGGGAAACTTCTGAGCAGTTGGATTTAGGGCTTGATGCAAGTTTGTTTAATTCAAGGTTAGGAATAACACTTGACTGGTACAAAAAAACAACTAGAGATTGGTTAGTACTAGCTGAATTGCCTGGAACTGCAGGTGCTGATTATCCATATATTAATGGTGGAGATATTGAAAACAAGGGAGTTGAGTTTTCTGTAAGCTGGAAAGATAAAGTAGGAGATTTCAAATATGGTCTAACAGTAAGCGGTGCTTTCAACAAAAATGAAGTTACAAAAATTGCCAACAGTAATGGTATAATTAATGGGCCTGCCCACGTGTTGTCTCAAGGAACATCTGAAATTTCAAGAGCGCAAGTAGGGTATCCAATTGGTGCTTTCTATGGTTTTAAAACTGCGGGAATTTTGCAGAATCAACAAGAAGTTGATGCTTACGTAGGTCCTAATGGTCAGCCTTATTTTAATGATCAGCGTCCTGGAGATGTTCGTTTTGTTGATCAGAATAACGATGGGGTAATTGATGAAAAAGATAAAGTGATTTTAGGAGACCCGAATGCAAACTTTCAATTAGGTATTCAATTAAATTTCGAATACAAAAATATTTACTTGAACTCTACGTTGGCAGGAAAATATGGAATGCAGGTAATGCAATCATACAGATCTTTTGCTGATAGCCCAAAACAAAATTATACTTCAGATGTTTTTGATCGCTGGCATGGAGAAGGAACTTCAAACAAAATGCCTCGTTTAAGCTCTGTGTCAAACAGAAACACCAATTATATCTCTGACATCTACATGCAGAATGCAGATTATTTGAGAATTAACAATTTAACTCTAGGGTATAACTTTAATGAATTATTAAAAGATATTAAGTTTATCTCGAATCTTAAATTCTATGTAGCTGTAAATAACTTATACACATTTACAAAATATGATGGTATGGATCCAGAGGTACGTTGGTCGGGAGATAATAATACAACTCCATGGGCTTCGGGAATAGATCTTGGTCTATATCCGCAATCTAGAACGGTAATGTTTGGATTAAGTGCAGATTTTTAATATTAAAATATTGACAATGAAAAAATTAAGATATATAATAGCAATTTCAGCAATTTTTGCAGTATCGAGCTGTGATGATTATCTGGATACGGAGAACTTATCAGAAAAGAGTTTAGAAAATTTTTACAAAACTCCAACTGATATAAACGAAGCAATGGCAGGTGTTTATAATGCCATTTATACAGCAAATGTACATAGTGAAGAGCAAGTTGCAGCCAATTTGATGGATAATATGATGCTAGGAGGTGGAGGTCCTGATGATAAATCGGCAAAATGGGTAGACAATTTTGAAGATCCAGCTGAAGATACCTATCGTGACATGTGGAAGCAATCTTATAACGGGATTGCTAGAGCAAATGCCATTATAGAAAAAATTCCATTGGCAGATTTTTCTAAGGATTTTAATACCCCACAAGAAGCAGAAGAGTTTAAAAAACAAGCACTTGGTGAAGCTTTGTTTATGAGAGCTTTCTTTTACTTCAGATTAGCCAAATTTTTTGGGGGAGTGCCAATGATTACAACTTATGGTGGTGATAGGTTAGTGCCAAGAGCAACTTATACAGAAACATTTGCACAAATAGCTGCAGACTTAAAACTGGCTATTGAAACAATGCCTGCTACGCCGTTTACAAGCATTCCAACTTCTAGATATGGTCATGCTAATAAATGGGTTGCAGAAGCTTATTTAGGTCGTGTATTTTTATTTTATACGGGATACATGAGTAATATGGAAAAACAGGCAACTACAGATTTACCTCTTGCAGGAGGCGGTTCTCTGACAGGAGCTCAAGTTGCTACTTATTTAGACGATTGTATCAATAATAGCGGATACAAATTAGCAACTGATTTTAGAAATCTTTGGCCGTACTCTTATATAAATAAAAGTGCTAAAAGTAATACTGTATTACCTTGGGCAGCTGCAGAGGGCTTGTCATGGGTAGGTCAAGACGGTATTACGCCAACATTTGGAACAGGAAACTTTGAAACAATGTTTATGCAAAGATTCTCTTTCGGTGACTGGGGCTGGACAAACGGTAATATTTACACAAACAGACTTGCTTTGTTTAATTCTTTACGTGGTAATTCATTAGTTCCTTTTGGAGAGGGCTGGGGATGGTGTACTGTAAATCCAAAATTATACAGTGGCTGGGATGATGCAGACCCAAGAAAAAGAGGTTCTATACTTGAAGTGGGTAGAGCAGATCAAGGAACAGCTGGTTATGCGGCTGATAAAGGCGATCATGAAACAGGATATGTTAATAAAAAATATACTTCGCTTCAGCACGATAATGGCAAAGGATCAAATGTAGGTATGTTTGTTCAGATGTATGCTTGGGCAAATACAGACATGCAGTTAATGCATGCTCAAGATTTTATTTTGATGCGTTTTGCAGATGTATTATTAATGCATTCAGAAATTACTAAAACTGCAGACGGTATGAATGCTGTAAGAAGAAGAGCAGGTAATTTGCCACCTGTAGCATACTCACTTGAAAATATTAAAGCAGAGCGTCTGCACGAATTAGCTTTTGAAGGGTTACACTGGTTCGATTTAGTACGTTGGGGAGATGTTGATACAGCATTTAATGATGTAATTCAAGTTAGAAACTCAGGTGTTGACGCTAATTATAGTGTAAAATACAGAACTGAAACTAAAGGTTTAGTTCCGATTCCCGAAACTGAAATTAGACTTTTAAATGGAGTTTACAATCAAAATCCAGGGTGGTAATATTTATTAACTATTAATAATTAGAAAGATGAAGATTCATAATATAAAATATTTACTAATTGCTGCCTTCATGCTGGTCATTTCAGCATGTGATCCAATTGTAGACGAACAGCATTTAGAAAATTCCACAGATGTTGCTGGAGTTCAATTAACTTCTGCGCAAAGCCCAGCGGGAGGAAATAAAATTACCTTAAGTATGAATACCCCTGGCGTTACAGGCTATTGGGATTATAATTTAGGAAAAGCTCTTACTAACGAAGTAACTATTGTTTATCCAATTCCTGGTAAGTCTACATTTACTTTTGTGGGGACTTTAGGAGGTGAGTTTTTTACTAAAACAATTGATGTGCAGGTGGATAGACTTGATACTCCATTGGAGCAAGATTGGTACGATTTAGTTAGTCCTAACACTGCGGCAGGTAAAACATGGGTTTTTGATGGTGTTGGCGGTGACGGAGGCTTCTGGTGGTTTATGTCTCCTCCAGATAATCCAGACAGTGCAATGTCGGCTTGGTGGAATGCAGGAGGCTCTGGAGACAGTGTTCCTGCAGATGTTGCAGGTAAGATGCACTTTGATTTAAATGCGGGAGCAAATTATACTCATTATCAAACCGCTTCTGCAGCAGCTGAAAAAGGAAGTTTTGTTCTGGACATTGCTAATAAAAAGCTATACATTACCAATTCAAAAATTTTAGGGTATGAGGCTGGAAATGCAGCTAACGAGTACAATATTATTACGCTTACGGAAGATAAATTAGTGCTGTACGTACCAAGAAGTTTAAAAGATCCTGGAACAGGTTGGACATTCGTGTACAAACCTCAATAATAATATTTTGTGTTAGTTATTTCGAAAAAGGAAGCCTGAAAATTTCCTTTTTCGAATTTCAAACCCTCTATGCTTCATTCTTGTGAAGTGTATTTTTAAGAGTTAAACTATGGTTAGTTTAAGTTAAGTTTATTGCCTGGGTAGCCCATAATTTCGATTATGGGCTATTTTTTTTGCTTTATGTTTTCATACTACACTTGAGCTAGAATAATAAAAGAGAAAATGAATTAAATAGCTAATAAACGCTTCTTTTTATTTGATTTGCTGACCATATTTTGAAAGATTGCCCGAATGTATTCATTTAGACTAGTATTGTTAGGTTTAAAGGCAATTTTTAAACGATTATTGGGCTCTTTATGAGTCTTTTAAGTCTTTCTTTTTCCATTTATCTCCATCAGTAAGAATTTTCAAAAACATTTCTTTAAGCATGGCTAAGTTTTGAGCTAAAAATTAGGCTTCAAAAGAACGATTTCGTGGTTATGTCTTATAAATGGCGATTTTTTGATTTTTCATGATGTTATTTTCTCTAAAAAAGCCTCCTTGATAACGTTTAAAAGAAAGTAAAATCTTACTATATTTTTAAAAATAAGTTTTTTCTTTCAATAAAAATTATTGTCAATAATGTAAAAAAAGTAGGGTAAAAATATCATATTCTTTATTTTTTTGACTTTATAAAAAAAGATGGTTTTTCATTTGTAATTCTTTATATAGTAGCTATTTACGATTGCCGATAGGTACTATCACGTTGTAGTTTTAACAACTTTTAGCAATTATTTATTCAAAAAATAATGTGTAGTGTTATTTTTTAAAATTAACTTTTCTTTAGTACTATTTTTTTATTTAATAAATATGTAAATATCAAATTATTACATTTTTTTTGATGTGTTTTTATAATATTATTTTTTTGTTTTTGATGTGTTTTTGTAATGACTTTTAGATATGAAAAGTAAAATTTTAGTTTTAGTATTGCATCAAATTACTAATTAATTAACCAAAATTTTTAGAAAAATGAAATTAACAAAATTACTTGTTTTTTGTATTTCATCTTTGTTATTCTCGGTTATAGCTGTGGCTCAGGATGTCACAGTAAATGGAATGATTAAAGATGAAACTGGTATGCCTGTTCCAGGTGCGACAATTTTATTAAAAGGTACTACAAAATCTACTGCCTCAGACTTTGACGGTAAATTCCAGATGCAGGTACCTTCAAACGGATCATTAATAATTACTTTTATTGGTTACTCTACAGTAACAGAAGCGGTAAACGGAAGAACAAAGATTAATATTCAATTAAAGCCAGAATCACAATCTTTAAATGAGGTTGTAGTGGTTGGATACGGTACTCAAAAGAAATCTGTTGTAACTGGAGCAATTTCTAGTGTAAAAGCAGCCGATCTTGAAAAAGTGCCAAACGGACGTGTTGAACAGACTTTACAAGGTAGAGTAGCGGGGGTTTCTGTTGCAGCTACTTCTGGACAGCCTGGTGCAGCTTCAAAAGTTCGTGTTAGAGGTATCACTACTTTCAGAGAAGGTGGAAATGATCCTTTATGGGTTGTTGATGGTATTGCTGTAGATGCAAATGCTATTGGTTTTATTAATCAATCTGATATCGAATCTATCGAGGTACTTAAAGATGCTGCTTCTGCTGCAATCTACGGTACTCGTGCGGCTACTGGGGTAATTTTAGTAACTACTAAAAAAGGAAAATCTGGTAAAATTTCTGTAAACTATAATGGTTTTGCAGGTATTTCGGCTCCCGCTAAAAGATTAGATATGTTGAATGCTACTCAGTATGCAACTTTAATGAATGAAAAATCTTTAAATGATGGTGGTGCTATTAAATATGCAAATCCTTCATCATTTGGAAAAGGTACAGATTGGCAGGATGCAATCTTCAATGATTCTGCTTTCAGATACACACACGAATTAAGTATTAGTGGTGGTGGTGAAAAATCTACTTTCTATGCTTCTTTCGGAATTCAAGATCAGGAAGGTATCGTAGTAACAGATATTTCTAACTACACAAAGAAAAACTTCCGATTAAACTCAACACACAAAATCTCTGATTACTTTACTTTCGGACAGACTTTTGGATACACACACCAAAAATCAAAAGGAATTGGAAACGTAAACAGTGAGTTCGGTGGGCCTTTAAGCTCTGCAATCAATTTAGATCCGCTTACTCCGCTTGTGGTAACTGATCCAGCTGTAGCAAATACAGGTTTTTATACAAATCCAAACGTTGTTAGAGATGCAAACGGTAATCCTTATGGAATTTCTTCTTTAGTACAACAAGAGATGACAAACCCACTTGGATATATCCAAACAAGATTAGGAGGTTACAACTGGTCAGATGATTTTGTTGGAAACGCTTATTTAGAGGCTAACATTACAAGCCATTTAAAATTAAGAACTACACTTGGTGGTAAATTAGCATATTGGGGAGATGAAATGTTTACTCCAACTTTCTACTTAAACCCAAACATGAAAGCTGATAGAAATAACTACAGCCAGAACAATAACAAATCATTAGCTTGGACATTAGAGAACACTTTAAGCTATGCTAATAAATTTGGAGATCACAACGTAAGTGTTTTAGCAGGACAAGGTGCTTATGTTGAAAACATTGGTGGTACTATCGGAGTAACAATGTACGGATTGCCAATTACAAGTTACAAAGATGCTTCTTTCAACTTTGACATTCCACAATCAGACAGAGTTAACAGAGCAAGTGATTTTACAGAGCACAAATTATCTTCATTGTTCTTACGTGCTAACTACGATTACATGGAGAAATACCTTTTCACAGGAATTGTTCGTCGTGATGGATCAACTCGTTTTGGTGAAAACAAAAAATGGGGGGTTTTCCCATCATTCTCTTTAGGATGGGTACTTTCAAAAGAAGGTTTCTGGAAAGATAACAATGTAGTGAATACTTTAAAACTACGTGGAGGTTATGGAGTTGTAGGTAATGATAACATCGATGATTTCAAATATAGAGCTTTGGTTGTTGGAGGTTATAATTATGCAGTTGGAACTTCAGGAGATATTACAACAGGATACGGAAACTCTACGCTTCCGAATGCTAACTTAGGATGGGAAGAAACATCTCAAACTACAGTTGGTCTTGATGCAAAATTATTTAATGATTTTTCTCTTACTCTTGACTACTACAAAAAAACAACGAAAGGAATCTTAAGAAATATTGTAATTCCTGGATATGTTGGAGTAGTTGATGCGCCTTCTGCAAACATTGCAGATATGGACAACAGCGGTTTTGAGGTTGAATTAGGTTATAAGAAAAGACTTGGAGAATTTAACTTAGGTGTTAATGCAAACATGGCTTACTTGAAAAACGAAATTACTTATGTAGGATCATCTACAAACTTCATCGTTGGAGATGCTACTTTCCAATCTATGGGACCTGTAACAAGAACACAAGTTGGACATTCATTTAATGAATTCTACGGATTTAAAACAGCTGGAATTTTCCAAAACGAAGCTGAAGTTGCAGCATACAAAAACACAAACGGAGGTTTAATTCAGCCAAATGCTAGACCTGGAGATTTCCGTTGGGTAGATTCAAATGGTGACGGATCTATTACAGATGATGATAAACAATTCTTAGGAACAAACGTGCCTAAATATACTTTTGGTTTTACAGTAAACTTAGATTACAAAAACTTTGACTTTATGGCCTTTACTCAAGGAGCTGCGGGAAGCAAAATTTTCCAAGGATTAAGAAGACTAGATGTATTGAATGCAAACTACCAGACTAAAGCTTTAGAGCGTTGGGTTGGAGAAGGAACTTCAAACGATTACCCAAGATTGACAAATAACGATCCAAATAAAAACTACACTAACATGTCTGATTTTTATCTTGAAGATGGAAATTACCTACGTTTAAAAGTAGTAACTCTTGGATACACAATGCCAACTAATTTATCTTCTAAAATTGGTGCAGATAAAGTTCGTTTTTACCTAACAGGAGAAAACTTAATCACTTTTACAAAATATACTGGATTTGATCCAGAAATTGGAGGCCAAGTTTATGGTGTAGACAAAGGAGTTTATCCACAAGCAAGATCTATTTTGTTTGGAGCTAACGTTCAATTTTAATAAAATTAAAGAATCATGAAAACGATAAAATTTAAATATATATATGTAGCTGTAGCAATGGCACTTTTAGGATCTTGTTCTGAAGATTTCGTGACCATTGATCCAGAAGGAAAATTTGATACAAGTACCTACTTTTCTAATGAACAGCAATGTTATGCGGCTTTAGTTGGAGTTTACGATCCGATGAGAAAAAACACTGGAGGTTTTGAAAACTGGGTAGCCATGATGAATGCTGGTTCAGACGATTTTTATGCTGGTGGAGGTAGTTCTACAGATGGAACTGGAATTCAAAATTTCTCTACACACTCGCTTTCTTCAATTACAATTCCAGGAAGTTATTGGAACGATCACTATCAAGGTATTTCTAGAGCAAATATTTTATTATCTAAGTTGCCAGCAGCTTCAATGAATGATGCAGTTAGAAACAGATTTGCTGCAGAAGCTAAAACTTTACGTGCGCTTTACTATTTTAACTTAGTAAGAATGTTCAAAAACATTGCATTAGTTTTAGAACCGTTAACAACAGAAACAATCTATACTCCTGAGCAAGTTGCGCCAGAAGTGATTTATGCTCAAATCGAAAAAGATTTAACTGAAGCTATTGCAGTTTTACCAAATACGGTTGTTGCAAAAACTGAAGCTGGAAGATTTAACAAAGGGGCTGCTCAAGCACTTTTAGGAAAAGTATATTTGTTTGAAGGTAAAAAACCTGAGGCAGCAGCTGTTTTAGCAGAAGTAAACGGAACTCCAGGAGCGACAAACCAATACGGTAATAAATTACTAGATAACTTTAGTGATTTATGGGTTACATCAAACAAATTCAACGCAGAATCATTAATCGAAGTATCTCACAGTAGTGCTGGTAACTCAGATTGGACATTCTGGGGTAATGGTAGAGACGAAGGAAACTCATTAAACATTATGGTTGGACCTAGAGGATATTCTAGACCAGAGGGTTCTGATGCACCAAACCTTCCTGCAGGATGGGCTTTCAACGTTGCTACTCAAAAATTATACGATGCAATGCAAGGTGATCCACGTAAAGATGCTACAATTCTTGATTTAAAAGCATTAAAAGCAGCGGGTAAAGCAGATTATATTCCAGCTTACCAAGATACTGGGTATTTCTTAAACAAATATCTTCCAAGACAGTCAGATGTTAGTACAGGTGGAGGTAACTCAGAGTTGAATTACAAACAAAACTCTTATGTAATCAGACTTGCAGATACTTACTTAATGGAAGCAGAAGCTTTAGGATCTGGCGCAAGAGCACAAGCATTACTTGATGCAGTTAGAAAAAGAGCTGGATTAGGTTCTGTTCCTGTAACATTAGCCGCTATCAAGCATGAAAGAAGAATGGAATTAGCGGGTGAAGGACACAGATTCTTCGATTTAGTAAGATGGGGAGATGCATCAGCTGCATTATCTGATAGAGGTTTTGATGCTGGAACAGATGAGATTTTACCAATTCCGTACACAGAACTTAACGGTACTAAATTGAAACAAAATCCTAATTACCAATAGTATTTTACTAATTAACCAAAACAAAAAGAAATGAACCTAAATATATATTTTAGAAAAAGTGTATACCTAATGCTAGCTTTAGCATTAGGAACACTAAATAGCTGTAGCGAAGAAGTTAATGAAAACCCGCTTGTAGCTGAAAATGTTGATGCTTCGTTTACAATAACTCCTGTTGCGGGAGCTATGAATACGTATCTTCTAACAGCGCAGCCTGTTGGAGTTATCTCTTCAAAATGGGATACAGGAGATGGTGCTAGTCCAGGAAAAATGAATCAAGTGATTTCTTTACCAGATGCAGGAACGTATACTGTTACGCATACCGCTATTGGAGCTGGTGCAGCAATGGGAACTTCTTCTCAGCAGATTATTGTGGCACAAACAGATCCTGCAAAAGGAAACTTAGTTCAAGGAGGAAAATTTGAAACACCTGCCGATATAGCAAAATGGACAAATTTAAAATTAAGTCCATCAGGCGCCGCGTTTTGGTCTTTTGCTAATAATAGCGCTACGATTCATTTACCAGGAGGAGGTGCTCAAGAAGGTATTTACCAAGCTATTGAAGTTGTAAAAGATAGAGAATATACTATCGATATGACAATTTCTTGTCCTAGCGGTTTAAATGAAACATGGTTTGAAGTGTTCGCAGGGAAAACTGTACCAACATCAGGTGTTGAATATAATGATAATGTAGTTATGGGGATAAGCACTTGGGATGGTTGCGGAACATCTAAATTTTCAGGAAGATTATCTGGAATTGGATGCAAGAAAAATAAAGTTACTGGTGACATTTCTAACGTAGTTAAATTCTCTGAAAGCGGAACAATTTACCTTGTAATTAGATCTGGAAGTAATAAAACAGGAAATGAGCCAATTACTATTACAAAAGTTGAGTTCAGAGGAAAATAAAAAGTTAAGTTAAGTTTAAGTTTAAGTTTGGTTGTAAATAGCCCATAATCATTATGAGTATGGGCTATTTTTTAAATCCTCAAAAGGGTAGAACTCGATTTTTTGATTTCTTCTAAACTTCAATTTGAAACCATAATAATTGAAAGCGAATGAAAAAAAATAGCCTAAAAATTATATGCCTTTTGTTTTCTGCTGCAGCTTTTGCGCAACAGCCAAAAACAAAAAAAGAGTTTACAACCAACGGAAAAAAAATAACCGTTTATACTACAGCAGAGAACTCTAAGTTACGATTAACCACTACAGATAATCTGACATTTTCTGCAGCAAAACAGCCTCTAGAAATTGAAAGTTCTATTTTTGTAGAACCAGCCAAAAGGTTTCAGACTTTTATGGGAATCGGAGGAGCTATTACAGATGCTAGCGCCGAAATATTTGCTACGCTTTCAAAAGAAAAACAAGCAGAATTTTTAAATGCTTACTACGATCAGCAAAAAGGTATAGGCTATTCTTTGCTAAGAACAACGATTCAAAGTTCTGATTTTAGCAGTGGAACCTATTCTTATATCGAAGAAGGAGATAAAGATTTGAAGACTTTTTCTATTGATCACGACAGAAAATATCGTATTCCTTTAATCAAACAAGCCATTCAGAAAGCAGGAGGAAAGCTTACAACTTATGTAGCACCTTGGTCGCCAAACGCTTTTATGAAAAGCAATAAAAATGTCTTAAAAGGAGGAACTCTTCTTCCTGAATACTACCAGACTTGGGCAAATTTCTATGTAAAATTTATTAAAGCTTACGAAAAAGAAGGCATTCCAATTTGGGGAACTTCGACTCAAAATGAGCCAATGGCGGTGCAGACTTGGGAATCTTGTATTTACACAGCTGAAGCAGAAAGAGATTTTATCAAAAATTATCTTGGGCCAACCTTAAAAAAAGAAAATCTTGGCGATAAAAAAATCGTTGTTTGGGATCATAACCGTGATTTGATGAATTATCGTGCCAACGTAATTTACTCAGATCCTGAAGCATCAAAATATGTTTGGGGAATGGGATTTCACTGGTACGAAACTTGGTCTGGCGGTGCACCGATGTTTGATAACGTAGGAAAAGTAAACGAAGCTTATCCAGATAAAAAACTGATGTTTACAGAAGGCTGCATCGAAAAATTTGATGCCTCTAAATACCAATTTTGGGGGAATGCAGAACGTTATGGAATGAATATGATTAACGATTTTAATAACGGAACGGTTGCTTGGACAGACTGGAATATTCTTTTAGACCAGAACGGAGGCCCTAATCATGTTGGAAATTTCTGTTTTGCGCCAATCCATGCTGATACTACAACAGGAGAATTAATTTACACTCCGTCGTATTATTATATTGGACACTTTTCAAAATTCATTCGTTTAAATGCTGTTCGCGTAAGTACAGCTGCAAGCAAAAGCGCTTTATTAAGCACCTCTTTTTTAAATGCTGATGGTACAATGGCAACAATTGTCATGAACCAATCGGCAAATGATCTTACATACAATTTAATTATTGGTGATAAAAAGGCAGAAGTAAAAATTCCGCCACATGCTATACAAACGCTTGTTTATTAATATTTTGTAGTAAAGTAAAAGACGAGGACTAATTTGAATCATCCACATTAGTCTTCTCTTTTCTTTTAATTCAAAAACTATTTTTTAAAGAGATGAATGTTCAAACTAAAATATTTATATCAGCCTTTATAATCTTCACACAGTTGAGTGCTTTCTCTCAGCAAAAAACTAAAATAAAGGTATTTACTACTGCCGAAAACACAAACAGGAAATTGTCATTATCAAATGATTTAATTTCTAACAACACACAAAAAATAGCAACGGTTTCTATTACTGTAGATACTGAAAAAACAGACCAGACCTTTCTTGGAATTGGAGGTGCCATTACAGATGCAAGTGCAGAAGTTTTTGCAAAACTATCTCCAAAAAAGCAGAAGGAATTTCTAAATGCATATTACGACAAAAAAAATGGTATTGGTTATTCTTTAGCTAGAACAAACATTCACAGTTGCGATTTTAGCAGTGACAGTTACACTTATATTGCTGAAGGAGACAAAGACCTGAAGACTTTTAATATAGATCACGATCGAAAATATAGAATTCCTTTAATCAAAAAAGCAATTGAAACAGCCGGCGGGAAACTAACTTTATTTGTCAGCCCATGGAGTCCCCCAGCTTTTATGAAAGACAATAATGACATTTTGCACGGCGGCGTTTTATTGCCTGAATTTGCTCCAGCATGGGCAATGTATTATGCTAAATTTATAAAAGAATACGAAAAAGAAGGAATTCCAATCTGGGGATTATCGGTTCAGAACGAGCCAATGGCCAGACAAAGTTGGGAATCTTGTATTTATACTCCAGAAGCAGAAAGAGATTTTCTTAAAAATCATCTGGGGCCAACTTTAGAAAAAGAAGGATTAGGTTCTAAAAACATTATTATTTGGGATCATAATCGAGGAGACATGTTAACCAAAAGAGCCAATCTGGTTTTCTCAGATCCAGAAGTTTCTAAATATGCTTGGGGAATTGGATTTCACTGGTATGAAACTTGGAATGGAGGCCCGCCTCAGTTTGAATCTGTAGCAGAAGTTCATAAAGCTTTTCCAAATAAAAACCTGATTTTTACAGAAGGCTGCATTGAAAAATTTGATGCTGCAAAATATCAGTTTTGGGGAAATGCAGAACGTTACGGAATCAATATGATTAATGATTTTAATAACGGAACTGTAGCCTGGACAGACTGGAATATTCTTCTAGATCAAAAAGGAGGCCCTAATCATGTTGGAAATTTCTGTTTTGCGCCCATTCATGCCGATACTACAAAAGATGAATTAATCTATACGCCAATGTATTATTATATCGGGCATTTCTCAAAATTCATTAGACCAAATGCAAAAAGAATGCTTGAAACGACAAGTGACAAATCATTAGTAAGTACTTCTTTTAAAAACTCTGACGGACAATTGATTACAATCGTAATGAATCAATCTGAAAAAGAAATTGTGTATTCTTTAGAAAATAAAAAAGAAAAATCGACAATCACAATTCCAGCGCATGCTATACAGACAATTGTTTATTGATTGTCAACTAACTAAATAACCACAAAAAATGAAATTTAATTTTAAAAATACCATAAAAGCATTTTTCTTTATGGCAGCTGTTTTGGCACAAGTAAAATGCTCTTCTTCAAGTGATCCAGTAGAAAATCCGCCTGTCGATCCGCCAGTGGTAAATCCGCCAGTTGTTGTGACCAACGATGTAGATTTCTGGCTGACAAAAGGCAATCAAAGCGTTTTATTGGCAAAACAAGCAGGAGTATTAGGATTTGGCACCACAGCAAATGCGTATGCCAATATCGAAGTTAATGCAGCTCAAAAATATCAGACTATTGACGGTTTTGGATATACTTTGACAGGAGGAAGTGTAGACGTTATAAATCAGTTAAACCCAGCAAAAAGAACCGCACTTTTACAGGAATTGTTTGGTTCTGGTGAAAATGCAATCGGAGTAAGTTATATCAGAATCAGTATTGGAGCATCAGATTTAAATGCCGCACCTTTTACTTATAATGATCTTGCGGCAGGAGAAACAGATTTAAATCTTGATAAATTTAGTTTAGAAAAAGACAAAAATCTTATTGCTATGCTAAAAGAAATTCTAGCAATTAATCCGAAAATTTTAATCTTGGGAACACCTTGGTCTGCACCGATTTGGATGAAAGATGGTGCTAGTTTTAAAGGAGGCAAACTGAAAACAGAATATTATGATGTTTACGCTAAATATTTTGTAAAATACATTCAGCAGATGAAAGCTGAGGGAATTACAATAGACGCAGTAACTCCTCAAAACGAACCTTTGCATGACGGAAATAATCCAAGTATGTATATGTCTGCAGCAGATCAGGCAAACTTTATTAAAAAGAGTTTAGGGCCTGCATTTAAAGCAGCAAACCTAAACGTGAAAATTATCGCATACGATCACAATTGTGATAACCCAAATTATCCAAAAGCAATTTTGGCAGACGCAGAAGCATTTCCATTTGTAGACGGATCGGCTTTTCATTTATATGCAGGAGACATTAGCGCTCTAACAAATGTTTATAATTCGTATCCGACTAAAAATGTATATTTTACAGAACAATGGACTTCTTCTGATGGTAGTTTTGATGGCGATTTGAAATGGCATCTTCGAAATGTAATTATCGGATCGATGAGAAACTACAGTAAAAATGCATTAGAATGGAACGTAGCCAACAACCAAAATTTTGGCCCAAATACAGATGGCGGCTGCACCATGTGTAAAGGTGCTATAACCATAACTTCAAGCGATAGTTTTCAGCGTAATGTAGCCTATTATATTATTGCCCACGCTTCAAAATTTGTTCCGATGGGATCAACTCGTATTGAAAGTAATTCGGGCGGAAGCTTGCAAAATGTTGCTTTTATTACGCCTTCAGGCTCGAAAGTATTGATTGTTGAAAATGATGGTGCTGCAACAGAAACTTTCAATATTAAATTTAACGGAAAATGGCTAACAACTTCGCTAGAAGCGGGATCAGTTGGAACTTATACTTGGAAATAAAATAGATTCTAAAAATAGTAGTTTTCTTCAATTTTAGACTTTGTTATTAACAAAACAAAAAAGTAGAAGAAATAATATTTATATTGAAAGTCAATTTATTAACTAAACCATTAAATAATAAAAAGATGAAAATAATCAATCTCATAAATAGAGCGGGAGTATTTACTTTAATCCTGCTGTTTGTGTTTCAATCGTGCAGCAGCAATAATGATTCGACTGAAGATCCTGTGGTGGTAGCACCCGATAAAATTTCTCTGCAAGTTGATGTAGTGGGTAAAACGGCCGAAATGCCAAATGGTGACGGAAGCGGAAAAATTAGTTTAAAAATAGAAGCTGCCAATGCAAAGTCTTATAAAATTGTGGTCAACAATGAAACAAAAGAAATTACAGCCAACACTTTTGCTTATGAATTTACTGAGCCAGGAACAAAATCTTATACGATTGATGTAACAGCATTTAACGGCATAAAGTACACACATACTACAGCAACAGTAAACATTTTTGTGGCTAGAAAATTAATCTGGTCAGATGAGTTTAATACAGACGGAGCTCCAGACTCTTCAAAATGGGGGTATGATTTAGGAACTGGCAATGGCTTTGGAAATAACGAATTGCAATACTATACTAACAGGACAGAAAACGTTAGAATTGATAACGGAACTTTAAAAATCACAGCAATTAGAGAAGATTATCAAGGAAGTAAATACACTTCAACAAGAATGCTGACAAAAGGTAAATTTTCGTTCAAATACGGAAGAGCCGAAGTTCGTGCAAAACTGCCTGTTGGTGGTGGAACTTGGCCTGCTTTCTGGCTTTTGGGTGATAATATTGATACAGTGCCTTGGCCAGCTTGTGGCGAAATTGATATTTTAGAATCGGTTGGGAATAATCCAGATGTAATTCATTCTTCTCTTCATTCTCCGGGACGTTCTGGAAATACGCCTGATACTAAAACCATAAAAATTGCAAACACAGCAACAGAATTTCATATTTATGCGGCAGAATGGAGCGCAGAAAGCATCAAATTCTATGTAGACGATACTTTATTCTATACGTTCAAAAATTCAAGTTCAACTCCTTTTAACGAAAAATTCTTTGTTATTCTGAATTTTGCGATGGGAGGAAATTTTGGAGGCGCAGTAGATCCAAACTTTAAAAGTGCAACTTATGAAGTTGACTACGTAAGAGTTTATAATTAAAACCTGTTTTATCAGCGTTCTGATTTTTATACACTTTCTTGATATTATTATACAAATAAGACATAATTAACATATTTTTTAAGTTAATATTTTTCTCTAAAGCCTCGGAAAACCTAGCTTTACGGGATTAAAATTTTTTAACATGAAAAAGATAAACAAACTTGTTTTTGCAGTAATGCTGTTTTTAACCGTGAACTCATTTTATGGTCAGAATTTAAAAATTATGACTTACAATGTTCGTCTCGATGTTGCATCAGATGGAGAAAATGCCTGGCCAAACCGAAAAGACTATTTTAATGCTCAAATCGGTTTTTACAGTCCAGACATATTTGGAGTTCAGGAAGCGACACCAAACCAGGTAATAGATATTGCAAATGCGCAGACCAATTATAACAAGTTTGGAGTAGGAAGAGAAGAAGGAGGCTTGGGAGAAGCTTGTACGATTTACTATAAAAAAGATCGTTTCAAGGTAGAACAATCCAATACTTTCTGGCTGTCAGAAACTCCAAATGTAGTTTCAAGAGGTTGGGATGCGGCATGCAATAGAGTTTGTACTTATGGACTTTTTAAAGATTTAAAAACTAAAAAAACATTCTGGGTTTTCAATTTGCATTTGGATCACATGGGTGAAGAAGCAAGAGTGAAAGGCGTACAGCTTGTTCTTTCTAAAATGAAAGAACTGAACACAAAAAATTATCCTGCTTTTTTAATGGGAGATTTTAATTCTGAACCAAGTACACCGCAAATTGGCGAAATCAAAAAAGTGATGAATGACACTAGAGACGTTTCAAAAGCAAAACCTTTCGGACCTTCAGGAACTTTCAACGATTTCAAACATAATGAACCCGTAACCTTATTATTAGACTACATTTTTATTTCAAAAAATAGTGGTTTAACCGTTACAAAACACGCAGTGCTAAGTGATTCTAAAGATTTAAAATATCCGTCAGATCATTTGCCTGTCTTAATAGAAATAGATTAAAATGAAAAACATCAACAAAAAACTTCAAATTCTAGTTTTACTGCCATTAATTGCAATGCAGTTCAACTGTGGATCTTCAACAAATGCTGTAAAAAATACTGGAAAAGTTTCTTCTTGGATTACGACCACAGATGAAACGTCAAAACTTAAAAAACAAACCGATTTGACTTTCGCTTCAGAAACAAATTCAAATCCAACAATTGAAGTAAATCCAGAAGAGAAATTTCAAACCATAGAAGGTTTTGGATTTTCGTTAACAGGAGGAAGTGCTCAGGCTATCAAAAAATTGGATAAGCCAAAAAGAGAAGCTTTACTTCAGGAATTATTCTCAAGAAAAGACGACGCAATTGGTTTAAGTTATTTAAGATTAAGTATTGGAGCATCAGATTTGAATGAAAAAGTTTTTTCGTATGATGATATGCCAGAAGGGCAAACCGATTTAGAACTAAAACATTTTAATTTAGGACCAGATTTAGAAGATGTGATTCCGGTTTTAAAAGAAATTTTAGCTATAAATCCTAAAATAAAAATAATGGGTTCTCCGTGGTCGCCTCCAGTTTGGATGAAGGACAACGGAAGTTCAAAAGGTGGAAGTTTACAGCCAAAATATTATGAAGTATACGCGCAATATTTTGTGAAATACATTCAAGCAATGAAATCGCACGGAATTGTTATTGACGCGATCACACCTCAAAATGAACCTTTGCATCCAGGAAACAATCCGAGTTTGTTGATGTTGGCAGAGCAGCAGGCAGATTTTATTGGAAATCATTTAGGCCCCGCTTTCGCGAAAGCAGGAATCAAAACAAAAATTATTGTTTACGATCACAACTGCAACAAACCAGAATATCCTTTAACGATTTTAAAAGATCCAAAAGCAAATCCGTTTGTAACAGGATCAGCTTTTCACTTGTACGAAGGAGATATTAGCGCTTTAACAACGGTTCATAATGCATTTCCGAATAAAGATTTGTATTTTACCGAACAATATACAGGATCTGGAAGCAATTTTGAAAACGATCTAAAATGGAGCGTAAAAAATGTAGTAATCGGTTCGATGAGAAACTGGAGTAAAAACGCGCTTTCTTGGGGATTAGCAAATGATGAATTCTACAAACCTTTTACACCAGGAGGATGTTCAACTTGTAAAGGAGCTTTGATGATTGATCAAAATCAAAATATCAAAAGAGAAGTAGGATATTATATTATAGGACACGCTTCTAAATTTGTTCCAGAGGGTTCAGTAAGGATAGGAAGTAATATTGCAGGAAACTTATATAATGTGGCTTTCAAAACTCCATCAGGACAAACTGTTTTAATTGTAGAAAATGACGGAGCTTCGGCAGAAACATTTAATATTAAATACAACCAAAAACAAACCTCAACCACTCTAAACGCTGGCGCAGTAGCGACTTACGTTTGGTAAAAACTTAAACTATGAAAAAAGTAACAACAATTACGCTGTTTATGCTTTCGCTTATGGCGTCGGCACAGCAGCAGTCAATAGATCAAAAAGTCAATGATCTGTTGAAAAAAATGACAATTGAAGAAAAAGTAGGCCAGCTGAATCAGTACACTGGCGATAATCAGGCAACTGGGCCAATTACAATCAACCCGAACAAACAAGCCGAAATTAAACAAGGCTTAATCGGTTCGATGCTGAATGTTATCGGAACAAAATATACCAGACAATATCAGGAATTGGCAATGCAGTCAAGACTTAAAATTCCATTGTTGTTCGGACAAGATGTTATCCATGGCTATAAAACCACTTTTCCGCTTCCGTTAGCAGAAGCAGCAAGTTGGGATTTAGAAGCTATAGAATTAGGAGCAAGAGTTGCGGCAATTGAAGCAGCAGCAAGCGGAATCCACTGGACATTTGCTCCAATGGTTGATATTGGACGTGATCCGCGTTGGGGACGTGTAATGGAAGGTGCAGGAGAAGACACTTATTTAGGTTCTAAAATCGCTTATGCAAGAGTAAAAGGTTTTCAAGGAAATAAACTAGGGGAATTAAACTCTGTAATGGCCTGCGTAAAACACTTCGCAGCTTATGGTGCTGGAGTTGGAGGAAGAGATTACAACTCGGTTGATATGAGCGAAAGAATGCTTTTAGAAACGTATTTGCCTCCATTTAAAGCCGCTTTAGACGCTGGAGCAGCAACTTTCATGAATTCATTTAATGATATTAACGGAATTCCGGCAACTGGAAATGCGCATTTGCAGAGAGATATCTTAAAAGGAAAATGGAACTTTCAAGGTTTCGTAGTTTCAGATTGGGGATCAATCGGAGAAATGGTGGCACACGGCTATTCTAAAGATCTTAAAGAAGCGGCTTATGCTGCGATTACAGCAGGAAGCGATATGGATATGGAAAGTAATGCATACCGTAAGAATTTAGCAGAGTTAGTAAAAGAAGGAAGAGTTTCTATTGATTTGGTTGACGACGCGGTACGACGTATTCTTCGCAAGAAATTCGAAATGGGATTATTTGATGATCCTTACAGATATTCTGATGCAAAACGCGAAGAGAAAGCGTTAAACAATCCAGAGCACAGAAAGGCTGCACGCGAAATGGCAGAGAAAAGTATCGTTTTATTAAAAAATGAAAACCAAACTTTACCAATTTCGAAAAATACAAAAACAATCGCCTTTATTGGGCCGATGGTAAAAGAGTACAAAGAAAATATGGGATTCTGGGCGGTTGAACTTCCAGAAGTTGACTATAATAAATGGATCGTTTCGCAATGGGATGGTTTGCAAAATAAAGTAGGCAAAAACACCAAATTATTGTATGCAAAAGGATGTGAAATAGAAGGAAACAATAAAGACGGCTTTGCAGAAGCGGTAGCAACAGCAAAACAAGCAGATGTTGTCATTTTGAGTATTGGTGAAAGACGCGATATGAGCGGTGAGGCAAAAAGTCGTAGCGATTTGCATTTACCAGGTGTTCAGGAAGATTTAGTAAAAGCGGTTATGGCAACAGGAAAACCAGTTGTAGTTTTAATAAACGCTGGAAGACCTTTAGTTTTTAACTGGACTGCAGATAATGTTCCAGCAATTGTTTACACTTGGTGGTTAGGAACAGAAGCAGGAAATGCAATTGCAAATGTATTGTTTGGAGATTACAATCCGTCTGGAAAATTGCCAATGACGTTCCCGAGAGAAGTAGGACAGGTGCCAATTTATTACAACCACTTTAGTACAGGAAGACCTGCTAAAGATGAGAATTCAACCAACTATGTTTCGGCATATATTGACTTGAAAAACTCTCCAAAATTCCCTTTCGGATACGGTTTAAGTTATACAACATTTGATTATTCTGGCTTGAAATTATCTTCAACTAAAATCAAAAGCAATGAAACAATCAAAGTTTCTTTCCAATTGAAAAACACTGGAAAAGTGGCGGGAGAAGAAGTGGTTCAATTATACTTAAAAGACAAATTTGGATCTGTAGTTCGTCCAGTTTTAGAATTAAAAGATTTTCAAAAAGTGAAATTAAATGCAGGTGAATCTAAAACAATCGAATTTACAATTGATAAAGAAAAACTTTCGTTCTACAATAATAAATTAGAATGGGGTGCTGAACCAGGAGATTTCGAAGTAATGATCGGAGCTTCATCAGCAGATATAAAACTAAAAGCTGATTTTGAATTAGCAAATTAAAAAAATGGGGTCTTAAAGACCCCATTTTTTTTGGAATAAATAAACTCACCGAAGTGAGGCAATCAATATAAATTATTATAAATGTGTAAAGGACTTACTTTAAAACGGTATTAATAAAATCCATTGCACCAATTCCTTTATAAGATGCATACAAAGCTTTCTCATAAGCTTCTCTCTTCGCTTTCTTATCTTTTACATCAGTTTCAACAATCATTTCGTTGAAAATTCGTTCCTGTTCTTCACTATATTTTAGAGATGCTTCCAAAAGATAGGTTTTCGAAACAAAACCAAAAGACGACCATATCGAAGTCCTGATTTTTTTATTGATGTTTTTTAAAGGATTGGCATTCATAGCTTCTGTATTTAAATTTCTACACTCACTTTGAGAAAAATGGAAACAGCTTGTATTATTTTTCTTTATTTTCTAACAATTAAAATCATTAATGTGTTATTATGACGCAATGTACTTATTTTTTTTAAATTTGATTTTAAATTTTCGTTAAAATTGTGATTTCAACACTTCTATTTTTAATGAAAATCATCCCTTTGTTTTACGAAAAGATTTTAGTTCTATAAAAATGAAGTAAATTGCAGGGTTATTAAAAGAAAGTTTATACAAAACAGATGTTAAAAGACATTTTAGATAATAACGAAAACTACCAGCCAGGACTGTCAATAGATTGTGTCATTTTTGGTTTTCATGATAATCAGTTAAAAGTTTTATTGATTAAAGTGGAACGCGCCAATAAATGGTCCCTGCCTGGCGGATTTATTCCTGTAGATCAGGATATTGATACCGCCGCGATTACAATATTAAATGGCAGAACAGGTGTTGATGGCGTATTTTTAAGACAATTTGCAACCTTTGGAAAAGTAAATCGTAACCATCAGCATTTTGATAAAAAAACACTCGAATACCTGCAGATTGAAGAAGAAAAGGGAAAATGGCTCACGCGACGTTTTGTAACAATTGGCTATTATGCTTTGGTCGATTTTTCTCAAATTCTTCCAAATCCGGAAGGCAGATTTGAAGTTGTAGAATGGATTGATCATAAAGAAGTTCCTGAGCTTATCTTAGATCATAGAGAAATTTTGGATAAAGCGTTGGACACTTTAAGAACAGAATTGAATTTAATGCCTATTGGTTACAATTTATTGCCCGAGAAATTTACGATTCCGGAACTGCAAAAGTTATATGAAACCATTTTGGATAAAACACTGGACAGGCGAAACTTTCTTAGAAAAATTACCAATATCGGAATCCTTAACAAACTCGACGAAAAGAAAAGCAACGTCGCACACAAAGCTCCAAACTTATATTCTTTTGATAAAGAAAAATACGATGAGGTTCTTAAAAACGGACTGAATCAAGGCTGGTAAAGTAAACTTTTAATCTTAAAAATGATGATTATGGTTTCAATTGAAGAATTTAGAAAATTAGCGCTATCATTTCCAGATGCAACCGAAGAGCCTCATTTTGAGAAGACTTCTTTTCGAATCAAAAAGAAAATTTTTGCGACTTTTGACAAAAAAAACAATCACGCTGTTTTAAAATTAAACGAAATTGATCAGTCAGTTTTTTGTGCATCAAGCGAAAAGATTTTTTACGAAGTTCCAAACAAATGGGGAAAACAAGGTTGGACAATTGTTGAACTTACCAGAGTAAGACCCGAAATGTTTGAAGACGCTTTGATACGTTCTTATGAAAATGTCGCCACAAAAAAGAAATGATTATAGAATTAAGAATTAAGAATTAAGAATTAAGAATTACACTTAATTTTCTTAATCTCTTAATGGTGAAAATATTTTTATCGAACAATAGTTCTAAACGTCAAATTAACTCTAGGTTTTTGAGTGCTTTTTGTTGGCGGCAATCGATGCAGCCAATGTGTTTGGGTTTCATCTTTCATTACCAACAAACTCCCATGTTCTAGAATCAATGAAACAACTTCTTTAGATTCTTTGTGTTTGAAAGCAAATTTGCGTTCGGCACCAAAACTTACGGATCCGATCGCTCCATTTTTCTTCAAATCTTTTTCGGCATCGCTATGCCAAGCCATTCCTTCTTCGCCAGTATGATATAAATTCAGCAGACAAGAATTGAACGTTTCTCCTGTTTTTTCTTCAATTTTCTTTTTTAATTGTAAAAGTTCAGGAGTCCAAGGAAGTGCTTTTTTCGTCGTATTCGAATACGTATATTCAAATTCCTGATCGCCGTACCAAGCTACTTTTCTTTTGGTTAGAATTAATTTTCCGAAAATAACGGCTTCATCATTTTTCCATTCAATAGAATTGAGCAAAATATCGCGGTAGAAATCGGCATCTTGTCTGGAGAATAATTTTCCATAATAATTTACCGTTCCATCTTTTGGAAGCAGATTCGTAGTTTCGTCTATTTGAGGATTAAATAAGTCCATTTTTCCAGTTTTGATATTCGGTTTTCATGCAATGTCCACAAGGTCTAAAGCCGTTTTGTTTGGCTTCATTTTCAGAAGAAAAGAAAACCCGATTTTCGCGTTTCATTCTTTTTCCCGAAGAACATTTCAGCGTTCCGTAAATTTTGAGTTTTTGGTTGCCGCCAAAGCAAATTTCGCCATTTTTAATTTTATGAAACAATTTAGAATCGGATATTTTTTGATGATTAATCATAAGGTTATGAGTTTTGTATTGTAGAGACGCACTGCAGTGCGTCTACGTTTTGTAATTTTTCGCCACGAATTGCACTAATTTCCACGAATTAATTTTTAAATATTGAGAATAAAAATTTGTGAAAATTTGTGCAATTTGTGGCAAAAAAATATCAGGACAAAGCATCGTGAAAAATAATCCCCAGCGTATATCTTTCACCAGAATGAACTTCGCTTACGCCATGTTTCATATTTACTCTATAATAACCTTTTGTTCCTTTGACAGGTCTGAAATTAGTCGTAAAAACAAGAACATCTCCTTTCTTAGGTTTTAGAACTATGGCTTTAGATTGCGCTCTAGGAGTTTGTTGCGTCAAAACAAATTCACCACCACTAAAATCTTTGTCAGGTTCATTTAGAAAAAGCACAATTTGAATCGGAAAATAAACATCGCCATATAAATCCTGATGCAAAGTATTGAATCCGCTTTTTCCGTATTTTAGAATTAAAACGGTCGCTTTTAATTGATCGTTTTCATGACATTGCTGCAATAATTCAGAATGAGTTTCTGGAAATATGGTGTTGATATTTAAGGCTCTCATCCAAGCATTGGCAATCGGCGCAAGTTTTGGATAAATCGAAGTTCGAAGATCCTGAATTAAATCTGGCAGCGGATAATTGAAATATTTGTATTCGCCTAAACCAAATCGATAACGTTCCATCACAACTGTTTTCCGATATAAATTGGGATTGTCATAATCGAATTTTAAATCTTCACATTGCTCGTTATCAAGAATATTTGGAATAATGGCAAAACCATTTTCGTGCATAGATTCGGTGATGTTTTCCCAGTTTAGAGATTCTATTTTTGTTTTCATGATTTTGTTTTTGATAAACCTCCGTCAACTCTTAATTCGATTCCATGAATATAAGAAGCATCATCTGAGGCTAAGAATAAAGCCGTTTTGGCAATTTCTCCAGGTTCCCCAAAACGCTTAAATGGGAGAGTGGGTGTAACAGCATCGATCGTGTTTTTGATGTTTTCTTCGCTTAAACCAGTATTGTTGAAAATATTAGTTGCGATATAACCCGGACTGATTCCGTTTACCCTGATTTTCTTTGGAGTACATTCGGCAGCAAAAGTTTTGATAAAGGATTGAACTGCTGCTTTTGAAGCAGTGTAAATTGACATATTAGATTGCCCGATGTCAGTTAAGAAAGTAGTGTTTAAAATAATCGAACCTCCTTCTTGCATTAACGGTAAAATTTGCTGAACAGTAAAAAATGTTCCTTTTACCAACATATTAAAAACCTCATCAAACTCTTGGATTGTTACATTTTCAATAGGATTAAATTTGCCATATCCTGCGTTTACAAACAAAACATCAATTTTATCGGTATGTTTTTTAATTTGATTTTGCAGTTCGAAAATATCTGATAATTGTCCTGCATTAGAAACAATTCCGATGGCATTTTTGCCTAATTCTTCAACGGCTTTATGTACGGTTTTTTCACTACGTCCGGTTATAATTACTTTTGCGCCGTTGTTAATGAATTCTTGCGCTGTTGCAAATCCCATTCCGTTGGTTCCGCCTGTAATAAAAGCAATTCTGTTTTTTAATTTTTCCATTTTCTATGATTTTAGAATGCAAAGTTTCTAAAATCGGAAAAGCTAAAAAATCCGAAACTTGCGGTGTTTTGGGTTAAGTTTTTCTGCCACGAATTCACGAATTTTATTTTTAAATGCGTTACCTGGTATTATTCTAATTAATTCGAAAAAAATAATCTCAAAGATTTTAAAAATAATTCGTGAATTGCTTCGCCTGTTCGCTATCGCTCGAGTCGTGGCCAAAAAAATTAAAGATTTATCTGCGCGCCTTCCCAGCCAATTATGGCTGTTTTTCGGGTGTTTCCCCACATATAACCTCCGAATATTCCAGAAGACTGAATTACGCGATGACACGGAATCAAAAACGCAACTGGATTACTACCAATTGCTGTTCCAACTGCGCGTGATGCATTTGGTTTCTGAATTTGATGTGCAATAGAACCGTAAGTAGAAAGCTGTCCCATTGGGATTTTCAGCAAAGCTTCCCAAACTTTCAATTGAAAATCGGTTCCTTTTAAGTGTAGTTTAATTTCGGATAATTTACTCCAGTCGTTTTGAAAAATAAATAGCGCATTTTGCTGTGCTAAATCCAGTTTTTTAGAAAATTGAGCATTCGGGAACTTCTCTTTCAGAACTATAAAGCCTTTTGCTTCATCTTCGGCGAAAGCCATAAAACAAACACCTTTTTGGGTAGAAGCCACAATAATATTTCCAAACGGACTTTCGGCAAAACTGTAATTAATGGACAGATTTTTTCCACCGTTTTTGTATTCTGCCGGTGTCATTCCTTCAATATTTACAAATAAATCGTGCAGACGGCTGGTTCCTGAAAGACCTGTTTCAAATGCAGTTTCAGAAATAGTTGCCTGATTTTCTTTCAGTAATTTTTTGGCGTGTTCGATACTGGTATATTGCAAAAATTTCTTCGGACTCGTGCCTGCCCATTCGCTAAAAAGTCTTTGAAAGTGAAACGGACTCAAATGTACTTTTTCTGCCACCTCATCAAGATTAGGCTGGTCTTTAAAATTTGCTTTGATATAATCTATAGCTTCGGCGATACGATTATAATTGATGTTTTCCTGTGTGTTCATCTTCATTCAATTTTATAATACAAATATCGATTGGTTTTTAAAGGTATAAAATCCGAAACTTGCTGTTCTTTTTGCCACAAAGGCGCAAAGGCACTATTTTTTTAAGTATTACAAAGATTAATAATTAAACTTTGTGCCTTCGCGCCTTTGTGGCATAAAAAAAATCACGATAATTTCTTCTCCATTTTATAATTGATCAGTTCAACGTTTTCGCGAATATTTTTTTGTTTAGCTTTAGCAAGAAATCCTTTCTTTTCGAAAAATGGTTTTGCAGTGATGCTGATATCAGACGTTATAATTTTTGAGTTATGTTTTCTAGCTTCTAGTTCTAATTCGTTTAGGATTTTATCTGCAATTCCTTGTCGTTGAAAATCTTTATGAATATAGAAGAAATCAATATAATTGCTGTCTTTTAAAGTTCCGAAACCTACAATTTGATTTTCTATTATTGCTAATAAAACAAATTGTGTTTTAATGACTTCAAGCCAGCGTTCTGTATTGTTTACACCCGAAGACCAAACTTTTCTTTGCTCTTCATTATAATCGTTTTGACAAACTGCTTGGATGGTTTGCACATACAACTGCTGCATCTCTTCAAGGTCTGAAATTGTTGCTTTTTTTAAAATCATAGAAAATATATTATTTTAAAAAAAATTACTCTGCATTTAAAGTATATTTACTCGTATTGTGATTTCCTGTTATATTAAAAAGTTTTAGCGCTACTCCTTTCTTTAAATCTCTACTGGCTGTTGCAGCTGAAATATCTTTAAATACATGCATATAATCTTTGCGAGTAAACTCTTTAATACCTAACAAATAAAAATACTCTAATCGATCAATATCTTTGATTATTCTATTGTCATAGTCCAATAGACTCTCTAAAGATTTATGAATTACATCAAGCATATATTCAATAAAGGGAGTAGATTTTCCAATATTATCGCTAATGGCTAATGCTTTATAATAATTGTCTTGTGTTTTGCTTATCAAGGTTTCAAAAGGTAAAAATTCAAATACAGGATACTTCTCCATTAAAATAACGGTTTGCCATAATCGTCCCATTCTTCCATTTCCGTCTAGAAATGGATGAATAAATTCCATTTCATAATGAAAAACGCAGCTTTTAATTAAAGTTAATTCCTCTTTATTTTTTAAGTAATCAAATAAATCATTCATCAAAAAAGGTACATTTTCATGTGGAGGAGCTATATGCGCGACCTTTGTACCTTTAACAATACCAACACCTTGTTTTCTATAATTTCCAGCATCTAATACAAGATCTTTCATTAATTGTTGGTGAGCTAATAAAAAACTTTTTGAAGAAGAAGCTTTGTATTTTGATAAACCGTCATACACTCTAATAGCATTTAAAACTTCTAAAACATCTTTTTGTGGTCCTATAACCCTTTTGTTTTCTATTAAAGCAGTTATCTGATCTTCAGTTAGAGTATTTCCTTCAATTTTTAGAGAAGAGTGAATGGTTTTAATTCTGTTTTGTTTTCTTAACTGTGGAGAATGTTTGTCAAGATAAGTGGCATTTAAAGCACCAATCTGTTCAGAAATTAAACTAATTAGCTTTAATATAGTAGGAGTAATGTCATAAGGCGGCTTCATGATAGTATCATTTGATACTATCAAAGATAGAGCATAAGTTTTGAATTGAGCGGTTAAAACTTAAAAAACTTCACGTCTTTGTGGCTTCGTGGCATTTTTCTAATGCGCCACAGTCTTAGAAAAAACATTAATTACAATCACGCCAATTACGATTAATGCTAAGCCAATAATAGCAGGCAAATCTGGAATTTCTTTGAAGAAAACAGCACCAATAATAGTGATTAAAACAATACCAACTCCCGACCAAATGGCATACGCAAAACCAACTGGAATTGTTCTGATTGCAAAACTCAAACAATAAAAAGCACCGCAATACCCAATTATAGTAATGATACTGGGAATCGATTTTGTAAATTCTTCTGATTTTTTTAATGCTGAGGTTGCGATGATTTCGAATACTATCGCCAAGAATAAAAATAGAAAATTCTTCATAGTTCGCTTTTTTACAAAGTTAAACTTTAATCTAGAATCTTATTTAAGAACTTCTTTTTTAAGCGAAACACTAATTAATCTATAGCCATTTTCTGTCCGCAAAAATTCAAAGTGATCTTGCCCGAAATCGGTTTTGTTTTTTGAATTAATTACGATATCCATAGTTGGATATTGCCAATCTTTAGATTCGTTGCAATTGTTGAAATAAATGTCGTATTCCTCTGATTCGTAAATGAATTGATTTAATCCATCAGAAGAGATAAAGTAGTCTGTGTTTTTAGAATTTAACTGCTGTAATTTTAGTTTTAAAAGAGTATAATTCTGTTCAATAAATTTAGTTTTAGATTTGCTGATCCAGCCGTCGGGCTCTTTCCAATACGTGATTTTATCGAAAGAATATTTTTCTAAATTGGCTTTGGATAAATTAGGAAGAAAAGTATTTTTCAACCAATGTGTGAATTCTTTTTCATAATTAATAAAAGAATAATATTGGCCGTCGACTCCAAGAAAGCTTTCCTTAGTTACATCTTTGCTTGGTTCCTTTGTTTTTTCTAAGGAATAGTAATTAAGATTGTCGTTGTACGGAAAATTTTCTACTAGGATTTTGTTATGAATGTCAATTAGAAATTCAGTTCCGCCTTTCCAGAAAAAATGTTCTCCATCTTGCTGTTTCTCTGCGTCTTTTAAGACAACGATTAGGCCATTTCTAACTTTGGTTAAAGCGCTGTATTGCGCTGGGATTACAATTTTTCCTTCACTGTTAAAGATTCCCATTTTATCTGTTTTGCGATCTGTAAATCTTATGAAACCTTCATTTTCGCAATCTGGGCCATTGTCAAAAACATACAAACTGTCGCGTCCAACTATTTTTCCTTGTTTGGTTAGGTAATAGCTTTTCCATTTTCCGTTTTCTTCTTCAGAAACCGCTATGATATTTTCGAATTTTTGAGCAGTTGTAAAACCTGTAAATTTTGGTTCTATTTTTATTGTTCCGTTTTTGTCTTTAAAACCGATAAGTGTTGTGTCTTTATTTGGGAATGAAGTCCAAATATCATTGCTTTGCGCGAAAACAGAGCAATTTAGGATAACGAATGCAAAAAACGTAATAATCTTTCTCATGTAATCGTATTTATCTGAGATGGGTCTCTAATTCATTACTTTTTGCTTCATCAAAACAATCGGAGCAAAGCATTTTGAAATCGGCTAAGTTTTGAAAGGCGTCAGTCCATTCTTCACCATTATCGAGAAGATATTGTTCACAGGAATTACACCACGCAATTTGTGGCAGATCTCCTTCGGCTTCAGAATAGAAAAATCCAACTTGGTTTTTTGAATCTATTGCTGTTGCGATATGAATACAAGCGAAAGACATTTCTTTTGAGCCGTGCAAATCGCACATAATTTTCTCGATCATTCTATGTTATTTTGAATTTTAAAAAGTAATCCTACATTACTTCAATTAACTTAAATCTTAAGCTATTATTGTAGAATTCGGTATGTAAAGTTAGTTCTGTTTCCTGATTATCTTCGGTAAAAAGTTTTGCTTCGATGCCCAATTTTTCGCCAGAATTGTATTTAAAGACAATGAAATCGGTTATAAGAATTTTTAGTTTGGGTAAATCCTCTGTTCCAAAGTAGTCGAATAATTCTTCTTTGATTTCTTCAAAAACAGCTTGATTGATTTCGAACTTACTATTTAGATTTTCAAAATTCATTGTATTTATATTGGCAACGAATTGAACGTTGAGGTCGAATGCGGTTTGAATTATGTTTTCGTTGGTCATTTAAATGATTTTAATTAATCAGTTTGTTTTTAAATTTTGCAAAAGAGCTTTGTTTATATCTTCTTGACTTTGTTTTCTGGCTTTTTCTTCTTGTTCCTTTTTTTCAAGTTCAGATTTCTTAGTTAATAAGATTGTATTTTCATTTTTTAAATCATCAATTTTCTTAGAGCTTGTCTCCAATTCACCTTTTGATTGAGTTAGTTTTTCTTCAGATTTTGCTATTTTTTGTTTGGCTTTTTCAATGCTTTTTTGCGTGTCTTCATTTAAATTTTTATCTGAATGCTCAAGTGTTTCTAATTGTTTTTTCTGTTGTTCCAATTCAGAATTTAGCTTTGCATTTTTTTCTTCGAGTTTCTTTTTGTTTTTTTCTTCTTTGGCAATCTTTTTTTCTGTTAGCTGAATTTTAGACATTGACTGGCGATTCATCATAGTTTGCATGAACCATTGCTGGTCGGCTCTGCTGCGTTCACTTGCCCATTGTTGATTTTGCCTCTGCATTTGCATATTCATGTTTCGCGCTTGCTGTATATGAGAGTTAAAGTTGCTACTTTGGGCAGAAGCAAAAAAAGGAAAGAGAATTAATAAGATTAAAAATAAATGTTTTTTCATAGTTGGATTTCGGTTAGTTATTCCATCCAAATTTAAATTTATATTTCAATAAAATAATAATAATCTGATTAATTCTGTTATTTGTAGCACACCCGTTTGCGTGAGGGATAGGAGTTGGCTACCGAAGTAGCGCGGATAGCCCGACAGCAACCCGATAAAAAGGGGCATGTGCGCAAAGTGAATTACCATTTTTATCGGGGTGGTGGCACGCCCAAATTAATTTTAGATTTCTGATTTTAGATTTCTGATTTTAGATTTTGGAATTTGGGTTTTGAAATTTTGGATTTTTAAAATCTTTATGGATTAAACGATAATCCGACACTAAAAAACAATCTTACTTTTTCGATATTATTTATCCATGAGGTATCAAAAATGATTGGCCCTAAAATGGATTGGTAGGAGATTGCGGCTCCCCCTGATAATACAAGACTAGTATCCATGTTGTCATCCCATTTTCCTTTTGGATTAAAGGCGTGATCTAGATATTCGTTAAAAGTGTCAAAGCCAACAGTTGCAACTTTAAAATGAGGTGTCACATAAATTTTTCCTGTAATATTGATTTGAGATGCCAATTTAACACCCATGTATTGTGTGACATTGAGTTCGTCTTCGTGAAGGCCAGGAAATGAAAAACGATTACTGCCAGAGCTTGGTATAATGCCACCAACGAAATATTTTGCAGCATAGCCAAATCCTGAAAATGGAATATCATCTTGTTTGAGTTTATCTTGAAAAATAAAATAAGAATCAAATCCTAGGATTCCTGTAATTTTCTTTTTTATGGGTAATCTCTTTTCATAAGTAAAACCAAACTTGGTGTAACCATTTGTTGAACCAGAAATGCTGGTTAAATCTGGATCAGAAAACGAGGTTTCGAGATCGGTAAGGAATGATCGCGCTACATTTGATTTTATAATGGTTCCTTCTGTAGCAAAGAAAACCTTATCCATATCATTGTAGGAATAGTGCAAATTAAATTCGATGTTGTTAAAACTGTAGTTGTTTATTGAGAGGGAGTTAGGATTATATTCTCGGTCATATTTTGGTTTTAGATTAGTGTAGCTATAATTTAGTCCAAAACCTACATAGCTTTTTAGGGAGTTTAAATTTCGGTTTACTTCATTATTGAATTCAAGAGCATTGTACAATATATTGTCTGAAGCCTTGCCATTGATGTAAATTTCTTGTCTCAGAAAAGCTCCGTAACCTTCTGTTGCCCACCACCATTCTCTGCGTCCTCCAAAGTTTTTCTGATAATTGATTCTCACTTTTGGCTGTTCTGCAATATCGGCAGTTATAAGAAGGCGGGAAGCATCTGCGAGAATGTTTCTTCCGGTGTAATTAAAAATGATACCGACTCCTCTGTAAGTGTCGTAATGTACAGAATTGCTAAGCTGATTTTTGGCACGCTCAAACCCAAATAAGTTGATGCCGAGTTTGTCTTTGTCTTCTATGAAATAGCTGTACGTAATCTCTTCAAATAGATTAGTCCCCATAGCTCTGTTAATTCCAGCAATTAAATCTTTGGTGGTGTATTTTACATGTGTTTTAAGATTTGTTCTTCCTACAACCAAAGGCATGTTTTCGGGACTTATTCTTCTATAAACGATAGTGTCAAACACAAATTCTTTTGGCATCTCAGGCAATGCGTGAGTTCGTTGCGGAAATGCTTTTAGCTTTTCAGATAAAGAAATTAATGCCGGGAGATTTTGATTTGTGGCTATTTTACCGTCTTTGTAAATTTCATTACTTTTTGCAAAATCAGCAGTTGAGAATCGTAAATTGGGGAAGTGATCTACTAATATATTACAAAGATCACGGTTTGCAGGATTCTTAATATTACTCGGAAACATACTGGTTTGCATTAACACCGTCATAATGTTATTCAGTTTGTCTAATGGTTCCATTCCGCCTCCCACGTCACTTCCAATGATAATGTCGGCACCCATTTGTTTGGCAACATCTGTTGGGAAATTATTTAAAACTCCTCCATCTACCAATATTGATTTCCCATAAGGCATTGGCTTGAAAATAGCAGGCAATGACATACTTGCTCTCATGGCATAAGCTAAACTGCCTTTGCTTAAAATAACTTCTTTTCCTTCAACCAAGTCTGTGGCCATGGCTCTAAAAGGTATTGGAAGGCTATCGAAATCTTTTACATTGTATACCGGAAAGGTTAATTCAGAAAGATATTCTCTCAAATTTTGGTCATTTAAAAGGGAACCAATACTGTTCAGTTTTCCGTCTTTAACCCCAATTCCGACTAAATATCTTTGAAATTCTCTTTTTTCTTCTACACTTACAGATCGTAACGATTGACCTCCGCCTAGAAGTTTATCCCAATAAATATTTTTGGTAATTTTTTCGATACTGTCTCCAGAATATCCCATCGCGTACAATCCGCCTATAATGCTTCCCATACTATTTCCAACAATAAGATCGGGAACAATGTGTAGCGAATCCAGTTTTTGCAAAAGCGGAATATGGGCAATTCCTTTTGCTCCGCCACCACTTAATACTAATACAACTTTAGGTTTCTTTTCCTGAGAAAAAATGATATGCGGAAGAGTTAGTAAAAAGATGAAGACGAATAAATAAGATATTTTTTTCAAAGTATATTGTTTATGTCGTTGAGAATTAGAAACTTATTTTTGGTAATTAAAAGTAAGGAGATATTTATAAACGTGCAATTTTTTGAAAGAAATCTTTATTAGATGTAATTCATATAGAAAACAAAACCCGACAAGTTTTTTAAAACTTGTCGGGTTTAAGATATATTTCTAAAAATCAGAAATCAGAAATCTTAAATCTAAAATAGATTAATATCTGTAGTATTCTGGTTTAAATGGACCTTGAACTTCAACACCAATATAAGCAGCTTGATCTTCACGTAAAGTTTCCAATTCAACTCCTAATTTAGCTAAGTGTAAAGCAGCAACTTTTTCATCTAAATGTTTTGGTAACATATAAACTTCGTTTTTGTAAGCTGCAGCGTTGTTCCATAATTCGATTTGAGCCAAAGTCTGGTTTGTAAATGAGTTACTCATTACAAAACTTGGGTGACCTGTAGCGCAACCTAAGTTTACTAAACGACCTTCTGCTAAGATAATGATATCTTTTCCAGCGATAGTATATTTGTCAACCTGAGGTTTGATTTCGATTTTAGAAGCACCGTGGTTTTTGTTTAACCAAGCCATGTCGATTTCGTTATCGAAGTGTCCGATGTTACAAACAACAGTTTTGTCTTTCATTTTTTCGAAGTGACTTCCCACAACGATATCTTTATTTCCTGTAGTTGTAATGATGATATCAGCATTAGCAATTACAGTATCTAATTTTTTAACTTCGTAACCGTCCATTGCAGCTTGTAAAGCACAAATTGGGTCGATTTCAGTAACTGTTACGATAGAACCGGCACCTCTAAAAGAAGCTGCAGTTCCTTTTCCTACGTCACCGTATCCGCAAACAATAACTCTTTTTCCAGCCAACATTAAGTCAGTTGCACGACGAATAGCGTCTACTGCAGACTCTTTACATCCGTATTTGTTATCAAATTTAGATTTAGTAACAGAATCGTTAATGTTGATTGCAGGCATTGGAAGAGTTCCCGCTTTTACTCTTTCGTAAAGTCTGTGAACACCAGTTGTAGTTTCTTCAGAAAGACCTTTAATTCCAGGAACCAATTCTGGGAAACGATCGATAACCATGTTTGTTAAATCTCCACCGTCATCCAAAATCATGTTCAATGGTTTTCTGTCTTCACCAAAGAATAAAGTTTGCTCAATACACCAGTCAAATTCTTCTTCGTTTAAACCTTTCCAAGCGTAAACTGAAATTCCTGCAGCAGCAATTGCAGCAGCAGCTTGATCCTGAGTAGAGAAAATGTTACAAGAAGACCAAGTAACCTCAGCACCAAGAGCGATTAAAGTTTCGATTAAAACAGCAGTCTGAATAGTCATGTGAAGACATCCAGCGATACGAGCACCTTTAAGAGGCTGCTCATCTTTATATTCAGCACGAAGCGCCATTAAACCTGGCATTTCAGCCTCAGCCAATTCAATTTCTTTTCTTCCCCAAGCCGCTAGAGAAATATCTTTTACTTTGAAAGCCACATAAGGCGTAGTTGTAGTACTCATTTATATTATATTTGTATAATTGTAAATTTTTTGCAAATTTAAGGAATAGCTTTTGAATTTTACTATTTTCTGTAAGATTTGTGAAATCTTTAATTTCTTAATCTCTAGAATGTTAGTTTAAGAATCGTTTTGAACCATATAAGTGATATAAGTTCATTTAAAAAAGATTCTGGACTGTGCGTTTTAAACCATATAAGTTATATAAGTTCATTTAAAAAAAGATTCTTAACTATGCAGATTTATTAAGAATGCTTAAATTTACTTAACACATATTTTTAAACCCAAAGTAATATTTCCTTACATAACTTATATGGTTTAAAAGCAAAACAACAAACAATTTCAAAAATGCCTCTATTTCAAACCATACAATTTAACGAAAACACTAAAATTTTAATTTGGAAGATTACCGAATCTTTTGATGAATTGTACAGTCAGGTTACTTTAAAAGAAAAGACGCAGCGAAGACTGGACGGAATGAAATCTGAACTTCACCAACGTGCTTTTTTAAGTGTACGTATGCTGATTCAGGAAATGGGTTTTACCGATAAAGATTTACATTATGATGAGTTTGGAAAACCATATTTTGACTGTCATAATTATATTTCAATTACGCATTCATACAATTATGCAGCAATAATAATAAGTGAAGAAACCGTTGGAATTGATATGGAATTGCAGCGCGAAAAAATCATCAGAATTGCGGATAAATTTACTGATTATGAATGTAATTATCTGGAACCGGATTTTACAGAAGAATACATTAAAAAACTAACCGTAATCTGGGGAGCGAAAGAAGCGATTTTTAAAATTAGAAATGAAAAAGGAATCAGTTTTAAAGACCATATTTGCGTTGAAGATTTTTCTTTAAACGAAAAACAGACTTCGGCGAGTCTGTATTTTGATGATCTAATTAAAGATTTTGATGTTCACTATCTCGAAATCGAGAATTTCACTTTGGTATATGCTTTTGAGAAATAACCACAAAGCCTGGTCATAGCGAGGAACGAAGCAATCCCTTTTGCTGAATCAATATAGTGTCATTGCTTCGTTCCTCGCAATGACACCTAAACCTCACTTTCTTTCTGACGATGCTTAAACATACTCATATACAAAAAAGTACTCATTTTTCTAGCACGTCTTTTTAGAGTATCGGCATTTTCGCCTTCAAAATATTCATCGATGGTCTGAAACCAATGATTTAGCCAGATTCCGAATTCATTTGCTGTGATTTTTTCGTCAAAATGCGCATCGACTTCATTATGAACGGCATGCGGATTTCCTTTGTATTTGCGAACACCGAACAGATTGGTTTCCCAAAAATCTGTCAGTTTTTCGAGATGCGCTTCCCAATCAGAAATCATTTCATTAAAATAAAAGCCGATTTCTTGATCGGCTCTTATTTTATCGTAGAAATGGTTGACGAGAAAATTTACGTCAGCTCTATTTTCTATTTGTTTTTTCACAGAAATAATGTGTTTATAAGAATAAATGCCACACTTAAAATTGAACTTAGAATTAAAAGATTAAAAACCACTTTATGTTTCATTTGTGCCAAAATTGAAGTGTTTACAAATATACAAGCTAAAACAATAATAGCCAGCTGAATCATTTGTGTAATAGAAGTTCCGTTTGCTAAAACGTACATTGCAGCAGCGCCTCCTAAACAGCTTTGCCCAATAACTGCCATTGCAGCAGAACCCATATAATTTCTATTGAAAATGTCGAATGTTGTTTGATATAGTGTCATGATATTCAGATTTTTATATGACAAAGATACGCTCGCATTCGATGTTCATTTTATGATTAAAATCATAAAACGGGAACTTTTTTATCTGTATACTTTTCGATTAATAATCTTTAATTCGCCTTTTTTTTCTAAAGCTTTAATGGCTCTAATAACAGTTTCTACACGCAAACCGGTTAAATCACCAATTTGTTGCCTAGTAAAATTAATGAGATAGCCATTTTCATCTTTCTGAAAATTGAAATAAGCAATTCCGTGATCGATTAATTTTAAAACACGATGCTCGGGTTCGTGTGTCGAAATTTCTGCCGCCATTACCGATTTGTAGTACAATCTTTGAGCAAGATTTTCGATTATTTTAATGCTCATTTTTGGGTTTTCTTCTAAAAGTTTCATGAAATTTTCTTTTGGAAGAATAAAAATCTCCGAATCTTCTACCGCAATCGCATTTGCAGGATATTTTTGGTTTAGAAATAAAGGAGGTTCTCCAAAAGATTGTCCGTTATAGAATATTCCTTGGATAAATTCACGTCCGTCATCATTATAATTACTCATTTTGACTTCGCCAGAAATGATCTGATAATAGTGTAATGGCAGATTTCCTTCTTCGAAAATTATATCGTTTCGATCGAAAGATTTTCTGGTTGCGCCATATTTTTCTAATAAATCAACTGTAATCATAATGTATCATTTACGTTATCAAAAACGTTAGACAAATATAATTCATTCAAAATAGTTCTTCGACATTAAAAAACTTTTACTTTTACACCCGCAATGCAAGAACAAATACTCACTATTAGACAACAGATTGTAGAGGCTAAAAGTAATGGTCAGAAACTATTGGCTGTACTTTTAGATCCTGACAAAATTGTACTGGAAAATGTAGCTCATTTAATTGAGAAAATTAATCAGTCTCCTGCTACTCATATTTTTGTGGGCGGAAGTATTGTTCAAAACAATATTCTGGAAGAGTTGATTTCGGATTTAAAACAGAAAACCAACCTGCCTGTACTATTATTTCCTGGAGATCCTTCACAGATTTCACCAAAAGCAGATGGTATTTTATTTTTATCATTATTGTCAGGCCGAAATCCAGATTATTTGATAGAATATCAGGTTCAAGCAGCGCCGATTCTGAAAAAAACAAATCTTGAAGTAATTTCTACAGGATATATTTTAATTGAAAGTGGCAATGAAACGGCCGTTGCGCGTGTTAGCAAAACAAAACCTTTAAGTCGAGAAAATCTTGATTTGGTTCTGGCAACAGCTCAGGCGGGAGAAATGTTAGGCAATCAATTGATTTATTTAGAAGCAGGAAGCGGTGCCAAACAGCCAGTGCCAACGGAAATGATCGAGCTGATTTCTCAAAATATAGAAATTCCTGTTATTGTTGGTGGAGGAATCGTAGATTTGCACGGAATTCAAAAAGCGTATAATGCTGGGGCAGATTTGGTTGTTATTGGAACAGCTTTTGAAAACAACAGTCATTTTTTTGAAAAATAAACGCCAAATACCACATTTTCATGATAGACTTTTTTTTAGACAGTTATAAAAATGCCCCACTATGGCATATAGCTTTAGAGTTTTTAGTTTTCGTATGTGGAATTTTAAGCGTTTGGTTTGCGAAAAAAGAAAACATTTGGGTATATCCAACAGGATTAATTGCTACTGTCATATCAGTTTATCTGCTTTATGTAGCGGGTTATATAGGTGATATGATTATTAATGCTTATTTTTCTATAATGAGTATTTACGGCTGGTATGTTTGGGCAAAAGGAGGAACGGTAGAAGATAACTTGCCAATTACCCGTACAAATTTTAATGAAAAAATAATCGGAATCTTACTGTTTATTGTTACGGTTTTTGTAGTTTTCGGCATTTATAAATATTTTGATTACGAAATTCATCCTGACAATTATGTAGATATGATTTCGTCAGGAATATTTTTTGCTGGGATGTGGTATATGGCCAGAAAAAAAATAGAAAACTGGACACTTTGGATTATTGGTGATATTATTGTTGTACCTCTTTATGCTTATCGCGGCTTAGGGATGCTGTCACTTCAGTATATAATTTTTACAATTTTGGCTATTTCAGCTTATTTAGAATGGAGAAAGATCTTAGACAGCAAAAAACAACTATCATAAAAATTGCTTTGTTTGGACCTGAAAGTACAGGGAAAACAACCTTAGCAAAACAGCTTGCAGAGTATTACGAAACCGAATGGGTTCCTGAGTTTGCACGCGACTACTTACAAGAAAAATGGGAAGAAAATAAGCATATTTGTGTAGCTGATGATATGATGCCAATTGCTTACGGGCAGACTGCATTAGAAAACGAAAAATTAGCTACCGCAAATAAATACTTGTTTTGTGATACCAACTTAATGGTTACCAAGGTGTTTTCTGAAATGTATTACGGTTTTTGTGATCCACTTTTAAATGAAGCGGCGTTGAAACACGAATACGATTTGTTTTTCTTGACAGATATTGATGTTCCTTGGGAAAAAGACGATATTCGAGATACTCCTGAAGGCAGAGAAACAGTATTTTCGGTCTTTAAACAAACTTTAATTGATACTAAAAAACCTTTTATAACATTATCGGGAGATAAGGAATGTAGATTGGCAAAGGCAACTTCGATTATTAATAATCTGACCATAGCTAAGGAAAAAGGTTTTTCGTCAAATGATTTCGTAGAAATTTATAATCATGGAACCGATTTTGAAAATGTTTTCAAGCAATTGGAAATTTTTAAAAACGGAATTCCAAAAAGTAATTTGATAAGTCCGGCTACAGTCAATAATGGAATTTTGAGTCTTTCTGAAGCTGAATTCCAAGAAAAAGCTTCTTTTTATGATATTCATAAATCAGAATTTAAACTAAAAAAGTTTGTGCCTGCTTCTGGTGCTGCAAGTAGAATGTTTAAATTTTTGACTGCTTTTCTAAATGATTTTGATATCAATAAAGAAACTATCAATGCTTATATCAATAGAACGAAAGATCGTGAACTTCCTATTTTTATAGTGGCTATGGAGAAGTTTCCGTTTTTTAAAGAAGTCGATAAAAAACTGAGAGAAATTTATCCTGATTTTGAATCTTTAGAAAGAGATTACAAAAACTATTATTTCATAAAAACAGTATTATCTCCAGACTATTTTGATTTTGCAAACAAACCAAAAGCAGTTTTGCCTTTTCATGAATATAAAACTCATATTGCAATTCCCATAGAAGAACATTTAAACGAATGTGTGCATTATGCCACTTCTGGAGAAGTATCAAATCTGCATTTTACTGTTTCTGAAGCGCATCAAAGTCTGTTTGAAGAGTCGGTTTTGAAACTAAAAGATGATATTGAAGCATTGTCTCAAACGAAGATTAATGTTTCTTATTCTTATCAAAGTAAAAAAACAGATTCTGTAAATGTTGACTTAAAAAATAAACTCGTAAGAGATAAAAACGATAAATTAGTTTTTAGACCTGGTGGGCATGGAGCTTTGATTGATAATTTAAACCAGCTTGATTCTGATATTATTTTTGTTAAGAATATTGATAATGTAATTCAGAATCATATTGATGAGATTACCTTATACAAGAAGGCTTTGGCGGGAATTTTAATAACGATTCAGCAAAAAGTTTTTGGCTATTTACAAGCAATAGAAAAAAAGGAAATTCAGAAAGAAGAAATTACCGAAATTACGAGCTTTCTAAAAGAAAAACTAAATACAGATTTATCTAGCGACTTCAATAAATTTACTTTAGAAAATCAAATTGAAAAAATCAAAGAGCTTCTAGATAGACCAATTCGTGTTTGTGGAATGGTTAAAAACGAAGGTGAACCAGGTGGCGGGCCGTTTTGGGTTATGAATGATAAGGGAGTGACTTCTCTTCAAATTGTAGAAACTTCGCAAGTTGATTTGTCAAATAAAAAACAACAGGAAATCTTAGCTGAAGCAACACATTTTAATCCCGTAGATTTGGTTTGCGGTATTAAAAATTATAAAAACGAAAAGTTCGATTTATTACAATTTGTAGATCAGAACGCAGGTTTTATTGTGGAGAAAAGCGTTGACGGGAAAACAGTGAGAAGTTATGAACTGCCAGGATTATGGAATGGTTCAATGGCCAATTGGCTAACTATTTTTGTAGCGGTTCCGCTGATTACTTTTAATCCGGTAAAAACAGTAAATGATTTATTGAAAGCGGCACATCAGCCACAATAATATGGACGCAGAAAAAATCATATCAGAATTAAGCTTTAAGGCTGTACGCAGCAGTGGATCGGGCGGGCAAAACGTGAATAAAGTTTCGTCAAAAGTAGTTTTGAATTTTGATTTGAATGCTTCTCAAGCTTTATCTGATGAAGAAAAATTGCTTTTACAAGAAAACATATCAGCAAGATTAACTTCAGAAAATATTCTGATTTTAAATTGTGACGAAGACCGAAGCCAGCTTAAAAACAAAGAAATTGTAACGAAACGATTTCTCGAAATCATCAAAAAAGGACTTTATGTCCCGAAAGTTAGAAAGGCTACAAAAGTTCCGAAAGCGGTAATTAAAAAGAGAATTAAAGATAAAAAGAATGTGTCTGATCTGAAACAATCTCGAAAGAAGCCAAATATAGATTAAATTCAAAGAAGAAATTCCAATTTTTTAAATTCCAAATTCCAAAAACTCACCTAAATGGTTTTCTATTGGAATTTGGAATTTATTTTTTGGAGATTTTGCCTATAAACGTTTTTGGAATTTGGGATTTGATTTTTGGAATTTTTAACATTACATTTGCACTGTCTCAAAGGGGTGCTCTAAATAACGAGCTGAGATCATACCCAAAGAACCTGAGCGAGTAATGTTGCTAAGGGAAAAAACGACACTATTGAGCGTGCACACTTTATTTTGTCGTGAAACACATTTATTAATTTAACAAAAGAATAATTCCCCCTTTTATTCGTAATTTTTTACGAATGAAAAATTTATTTAAAGGTACTAAGGTGCTAAGTTGCAAAGGTTCTAAGGTTCATAAATTTAGAGCCAAATCTATTTTCTATTCTCTATTCTCTATTTTCTTTACTCTATTCTCTTTTGCGCAACAGCAAGATTCTACCAAAGTCAATCAGCTTGACGATGTTCTGGTTTCTGCAGTTCGTGTTACCTCAAAAACTCCAGTGAGTTTTAGTAATATGGATAAAAAAGAAATTAAATACAGAAATTTAGGTCAGGACATTCCTGTTCTGATGAATTACCTTCCTTCAGTTGTAACAACTTCTGATGCAGGAAATGGTTTTGGATATACCGGAATTCGTGTCCGCGGAAGCGATGCAACACGTGTAAACGTAACCATAAACGGAATTCCGTACAACGATGCTGAAAGCCAAGGTACATTTTGGGTAAACATGCCCGATTTTGCTTCTTCTGTAGAAAGTCTTCAGTTACAGCGCGGAGTTGGGACATCAACAAATGGTGCAGGTGCTTTCGGAGCGAGTTTAAACATGCTTACAGACAGTTATGCTAGCAAAGCAACAGGTGAAATTTCAAGTTCAGCTGGATCATTCAACAGTTTAAAAAATACTGTAAAATTTAGCACAGGATTATTAAATGATCATTTTGAAATTGCGGGGCGTTTGTCTGCTATGAAATCTGATGGTTATGTAGATCGTGCAAGCTCAGATTTAAAATCGTATTTTCTTCAAGGAACTTATGTGGGTAAAACCACTTTGATTAAAGCTTTGGTTTTTGGAGGCGCTCAGACAACCTACCAATCTTGGAACGGAATTGATGGAGAAACCCTAAATAAGAATCGTACGTTTAATTCGGCAGGTATGTATACTGATGAAGCAGGAAATGTTCGTTTTTATGATAATGAAACCGATAATTACAATCAAGATCATTACCAGTTGCATTGGAGCGAATCTATTTCTGATAAATGGAGTACAAACTTTGCTTTGCATTATACAAAAGGAAAAGGTTATTTCGAAAATTATAAAGAAGATGCCGATATGGCCGATTATAATTTGGATCCGGTCGGAGCTGTAACCACAACAGATTTAATTCGCCAAAAATGGTTGGATAATGATTTTTACGGAACTACTTTTTCTGCCAAATATAAAACAGAGAAATTAGACGTTATTTTAGGCGGTGGCTGGAACAAATATGAAGGAGATCATTTCGGAAAAGTAATCTGGGCTAGATATGCTTCTCAATCTGAAAAGGATGATCATTATTATGATGATTACTCTGCAAAAACAGATGGCAATATTTTCGCGAAAGCGAATTATCAGTTTACAGAAAAGTTGAGTTTTTATGGAGATTTGCAATATAGAAGAGTTACTTACAAAGCCAATAGCATAGAAACCGGTTTGGTTGATGATGATTTTAATTTCTTCAACCCAAAAGCAGGTTTAAACTATGCTTTTACTCAAAATAGCACTTTGTATTTTTCTTATGCAAGAGCCAATCGCGAACCAAACAGAACCGATTATGAAGGTGGAAATGTAAAACCAGAAAAACTAAATGATTTTGAATTAGGGTGGAGATTTAATACAGAGAAATTTCAATTGAATTCAAACCTATATTATATGGGATACAAAGATCAGTTGATTTTAACGGGAAGATTAGACGATGTTGGTGCGCCAATTCGTGCTAATACCGAAAAAAGCTATCGTTTAGGTTTTGAGTTTGATGCAACAATTGCACTTTCAGAGAAATTTACTTTAAGACCAAACTTTACTTTAAGCAGCAACAAAAATGTTGATTTGGCTGTTGATGGCGAATATTACGGAACAACAAAAATCGCCTATTCTCCAGAAGTTATTGCAGGAAACATTATAGTCTATAAACCTATTTCAGGATTATATCTTTCGTTATTACAAAAATATGTTGGCGAACAATACATGAATAATATCGAATTGCCAGCAGCAAAACTGGCAGATTATTTTGTAAACGATTTTAATGCTTCTTACGAAATAAAGCCAAACAAGATTTTCAAATCGATTACGATTACTGCTTTAGTAAATAATATTTTCGATAAAAAATATGTTTCAAATGGCGCAATGTGGGATGTTTATCCATACTACTATCCGCAAGCGGGAACAAACTTCTTAATTGGTTTGAGTTTGAAATTTTAATAAATCAAGACACAAAAAAAGCCTGAAAATTATTTTCAGGCTTTTTTGTTTTAATTGTAGACATGAATTACAGTTCCAGACGATTCTACACGATATTGTTTCATCGGATATTCTTTTCCGCCCAATCCTGTAAATAAGTTATATTGAGTTTTATCGCAAGAGCATACAGCGTAAATTCCGTCGATTGTCATTGCAGTGCAAGAAGTCAAAGGTTGGTTTGGACACGCAGCATCAAAAGCAGTGTAAGTTCCTTCGCCAGTTTTCATTACAATAATTCCTTTCGCACCATAATTAGCAACATAAACTGGATTACTCGGATACAACAGTTTGTTGTACGTTGGCAAATTAGTATCGAGATAAGCGTTTATAGAATAATTAGGAATATTAGGATTGTTGTTGCTTCTGTTGTTGTCACTGCAAGAAAATAAAATAGCAGTAAATGCGATAAAGAACCAGATTTTTTTCATTATTTGAATAAGAATTAGTTAAAACAAAAATAATTTATTTAGATTTGAAATCTATATGATTAACATATAATTATGTACTATTAAAAATTATAGTATATTTGTGGTAAGAAAATCCCGTCGCGATGGGATTTTTTGTATTTATATAAACGATGAAGTTATGAGTAAAGTATCTTATTATACAGCAGAAGGATTAAAAAAATTAAAAGATGAATTGGAGCATTTAAAAAGTGTAATGCGTCCAAAAGCATCTCAAGATATTGCAGATGCAAGAGATAAAGGAGATTTGTCTGAAAATGCAGAATATGATGCAGCAAAAGAAGCACAGGGTTTATTAGAAATGAGAATTTCTAAACTAGAAGAAGTATATGCAAATGCAAGATTAATTGACGAATCTCAATTAGACGTTTCTAAAGTTTTGGTTTTATCGAATGTGAAAATCAAAAACCAAAGCAACGGGATGGAGATGAAATATACGCTGGTTGCAGAAAGTGAAGCAGATCTTAAAACAGGAAAAATTTCTGTAACGTCTCCTATCGGGAAAGGCTTACTAGGAAAATCTGTTGGAGAAGTAGCTGAAATTACAGTTCCGAACGGAGTTTTGAAATTTGAAATCCTTGAAATTTCTAGAGACTAAAGCCATTACGAGGAACGAAGCAATCTCACTATTATATTTTAAACAAATAAACTATGAGCTCAATATTCACCAAAATAGTAAACGGAGAAATTCCATGTTACAAAATTGCTGAAGACGATAATTTCTTAGCGTTTTTAGATGTAAATCCAAATGCTAAGGGACACACGCTTTGTATTCCAAAACAAGAAATTGATAAGATTTTTGATATGGACGAAGAGCTGTATTTAGGCTTAATGAAGTTTTCTAAAAAAGTTGCAGCGGCCTTAGAGAAAACAGTTCCATGCAAAAGAGTCGGAATTGCGGTTGTTGGACTTGAAGTGCCTCACGCACACGTACACTTGATTCCGTTAAACGAAATGGATGAAATGCGTTTCATTAATAAAGTTTCGCTTTCTAAAGAAGAATTCGAAGCTTTAGCAAAAGATATTCAATCGAATTTATAAAGAAATAAATTTTGTCAGGCTGAGCGGAGTCGAAGCCAGATTAAGCTTAATCTAACCCTTTTATTATAAAAGTGCAGTAAAACTATTTACTGCACTTTTTTATTTAATGAAATCTGAAATGTAGTTCCTTTTCCAATTTCAGAATGAAGCACTTTAATTTTTCCGTTGTGGTATTCCTCGACAATTCTTTTAGTTAAAGAAAGACCAAGTCCCCAGCCGCGTTTTTTGGTTGTAAATCCAGGTTCAAAAATGGTTTTAAATTGTTTTTTAGAAATACCTGTTCCAGAATCCTTTACATTAATTTTGACATGATGCAGATCTTGTTCAATCTGAAGATCCAAAGTTCCTTTTCCTTTCATGGCATCAATTGCATTTTTGACTAGATTTTCGATCGTCCAGCTGTGCAACGTTGGGTTAATCATTCCTAAAATCGGAGAATCTGGAGCTTTAAACGAAAAAGCAACTTGCTTAGAAAAGCGCGATTGCAAATATTCGTAAGCATTTTTTGTTTCTTCGACAATATCGTGAAGTTCTAAAACAGGAATAGAACCAATTTTAGAAAAACGATCCGTAATGGTTTGCAATCGATCAATATCTTTTTCAATTTCAGTACTAATGGATTGATCAATATTTTCGGTTTTTAATATTTCGACCCAGCCAATTAAAGAAGAAAGCGGTGTTCCAATTTGATGTGCGGTTTCTTTTGCCATCCCAGCCCAAAGTTTGTTTTGAGTTGCCATTTTGGTGCTTTTGTAGAAATTATAAATCAAAGCAATACAAAGAAAAATAATGAGAACCAGTGCAATAGGGTAATATTTGAGTTTGTTCAATAGTTCAGAATTTCCATAATATAGCGTTTGATATTTTCCTGGAGCATATTCAAAAGTAATCGGCTCGTTTTCATTTTTTAATCTATTTAAAAGCGCTTTCCTTTTTTTCTTGTCATTCAAAACATCGTCAGAAACATTTTTAGCGCTGACAACTTTGTCGTAAAGCATGATCACACCGGGAATAGAAGTGTTGTTATTGATAATTTGAAGAGGTAAATCTAAGTCGGTGTATTCATCGGCATTTACTAGAGTAATTTGAGCATTTACAAAAAGATTCATTTTTAAGCGTTCCTCATTTTTAAAAATTTGGAAGAAAGTATAAGTGTTCCAAAGAATTAGAGAAATGATTAAAAAGCAAATTGAAATAATAATCCAGCGGGTTGTATTTGTTCTTTCAGAAAAAGACATATCAGTTATTTTGTGGTATAAATATAACGAAATATACACATTTTATATTTTGCCGATGCTGAAAAGATTTTTCGTTTTATCTGCAAAACTATTTCTTCTAATTAAACCATTTCAATACTTTTGCAGGTACTAAAATGAGATTCTGTCTAAATTTTAAAGTATGATCAGCATTAATCCAAAAGAGATTCCAACGGCCAAATTGCAAGGCTATCTACAGAGTTCAATCGGTCCAAGGCCAATTGCGTTTGCGAGTACCATTAGCGAGACAGGGATTCCTAATTTATCTCCGTTTAGTTTCTTTAATGTGTTTAGTGCCAATCCGCCGATTTTGGTTTTTTCGCCATCGCGACGTGTTCGAGATAATACGATAAAACATACTTTAATTAATGCCGAAGCCACTCGCGAAGTAGTAATAAATGTCGTAAATTACGATATCGTACAGCAGACCTCGTTGGCAAGTACAGAATATGGAGATGGTGTCAACGAATTTATTAAAGCTGGATTAACGCAAATCCCTTCAGATTTAGTAAAACCATTTCGCGTAAAAGAATCTCCAGTTCAGTTTGAATGCAAGATTACGCAGATTATTCCGTTAGGAACTGAAGGCGGGGCTGGAAATTTAATTTTATGCGAAGTAGTAAAAATTCATATTGCTGAATCTATTTTGGATGAAAACGGAGCAATCGACCAGCATAAAATTGATTTGGTTTCAAGACTTGGAAACAATTGGTATTCAAGATCAAACCAAGGACTTTTTGAAGTAGCAAAACCCTTGACAACATTGGGAGTAGGCGTAGATGCAATTCCTGATTTTGTAAAAGAAAGCGCTGTTTTTGACGGAAATGATTTAGGTAAGTTAGGAAATATAGAAGCCTTGCCTACAAAAGAAGAAGTTAGTATATTTGTGAAAGAAAATTTCGCAGTCAAAGGAGTTTTAAGCTCCGACGATCAGAAAAAAGTGCATTTAGAAGCCAAAAAATATCTGGATAATGGCGATGTAGAATCGGCTTGGAAAGTGCTTTTAGCTAAAAAATAAAAAGAAATAGAAACAATAATTAAATAGACGAAGATGGAAGTTACAGGAAAAGTAAAAGTGGTAAACCCAGAGCAGCAAGTTAGTGCCTCATTCAAAAAAAGAGAGTTAGTTGTTACTACTGAGGAGCAGTATCCACAACATATTTTAATCGAATTTACACAAGATAAATGTGATTTATTGAGTAGCTATAAACAAGGAGATGCAGTAAAAGTTTCTATCAATTTAAGAGGAAGAGAATGGGTTAATCCACAAGGAGAAACTAGATATTTCAATAGTATTCAAGGTTGGAGAATCGAAAGATTAGCTGCAGAAGGAGCTACACAAGCACCACCAATGCCAGCAGCAGAAACTTTTGCTCCAGCAACAAACTTAAACGAAGACGAACCAGACGATTTACCGTTCTAAGAAAGTTTAAATCTCAAATTATAAATTCCAAATTCCAAAGCTTTACTGTGTTTGGAGTTTGGAATTTTTATATTCAATATAGTTTTGTCAAAGTTCAAAACTTTGACAAAGTTTTTTAAGAAAGATTGGAATTTGGATTTTTTTTATTTGGAATTTTTTAAAGATGTATTACTTATTCAACGATTTATTTTTTCCGCCAGTAACAGAAGCTGATGAAGAAGGGGTTTTGGCAATTGGAGGCGATCTCAGCTCAGAGCGCTTACAATTGGCATACAAAAGTGGTATTTTTCCTTGGTTTAATGAGGGAGAGCCAATTCTTTGGTGGGCTCCAGATCCTAGAATGGTATTGTTTTTTGATGAATTGGTGATTTCCAAAAGCATGAAAAAAATCCTCAATAAGAAAATATTTAAGGTTACGTATAATAAAAATTTTAGAGAAGTAATTTCCAATTGTCAGCAAATAAAGCGTGAAGGCCAGAACGGAACTTGGATTTCTGATGAAATGATAGAAGCTTACTGCAAATTAAATGAAGAAGGAATAGCAAAATCTGTTGAGGTTTGGCAGGACGATGTTTTAGTGGGCGGCTTGTACGGAATTGATTTGGGTAAAGGAAACGTCTTTTGCGGAGAAAGTATGTTTTCTAAAGTTTCCAATGCTTCAAAAACAGCTTTCATTGCTTTAGCCTTATATTTGAAGAAAGAAAAATATAAATTGTTGGATTGTCAAGTTTATAATTCACATTTGGAGAGTTTAGGCTGCAGAGAAATTGATCGTGAAGAGTTTATGTCCATTTTAAAAAGTAAATAAAAATGAGTGCAGTTTACAGCGTAAAAGAAATTTATATCTATCCGATAAAAAGTTTAGCAGGCATAAGTTTAGAAAGTGCCAATGCAGAAGAAATGGGCTTTGAAAATGATAGAAGATGGATGCTGATTAATTCAGAAAATGTTCATGTTACCCAAAGGGAATATCCGATAATGAGTCAGTTTTATCCTCAGATTGCAGGAGATAAAATTCAAATTGCTTTTGAAGGCGAAACTCATGAATTTTTGATAAACGAATCTTTAGAGACCCCAATAGCATCAAAGGTTTGGGAGGATAAAAGTGAAGTTTTCGAAGTAAATAAAAACAGTTCAAAATGGTTTAGCGATAAACTCGGCTTTGAATGCAGATTAGTGAAAATCAATAAAATTGGGGCTCGTAAACACGAAAGCTCAAGAACGCAGGAAACGTACAATGTGAGTTTGGCTGACGGTTATCCTTATTTATTAATTGGAACAGAAAGTCTGGATTTCTTGAATTCTAAACTGGAAGAAAAAATTACCATAAAAAGATTTCGCCCGAACATTGTTGTAAGTACAAAAAATGCTCACGAAGAAGATAATTTTAAGACTTTTGCAATTGGCGGAGTTCAATTTAAAAATATAAAACCTTGCGGAAGATGTATTATGGTAAATAATGACCCGCAGAAAGGAGTTATAAAAAAAGAGCCTCTAAAAACGTTGAGCAAATACAGAAATGTAGATAATTCAGTTTTATTTGGGACTAATATTGTGAGTTTGAATTCGGGAATTATTAAGGTTGGCGATGAGGTTGTTTTCTAAAAATTCAATTTTGTAAAATTCCAATTTAAAGTATTAAAAAGTATTAATTCATTGTTTAAAGTTGGTAATTCTAAAATCAATTTTAAAGTTTCGTGCGCCATCATATTTCCGATAATTCCAGGCAGCGTTCCTAAAACTCCATTTAAATTGCAATTTGGAACATCTTTTGGATCCGGCATTTCTGGAAATAAATCACGGAGATTTTTACTTCCGTTATGATTAAAAACAGCAATTTGTCCTTCAAATTTTAAAATACTTCCGTAAACCAAAGGTTTGTTAAGCTGAACACAGGTATCATTGACCAAATATCGAGTCGAAAAATTATCAGAACCATCCACAATAATATCATATTGTTCAATAATTTTTGAAGCATTTTCAGCTGTTAATTTTTCATTAATCAAAACAGCTTCAATAAGCGGATTTAGTTTTGAAACGACTTTTTGCGCCACAATGGCTTTATGTTGTCCAATTTCATTCTCAGTATATAAAATCTGTCTGTGAAGATTATGAACTTCAATCGTATCAAAATCCATAATTCCGATAAAACCAACTCCCGCAGTCGCAATATATTGCAAAATTGGACAGCCCAAACCACCGGCACCAATCACTAAAACCCTAGCTTTTTTTAATTTTTCCTGACCTTCATCACCAATTTCTGGAAGAATGGTTTGCCTGTTGTAACGAAGAAATTCTTGGATAATGCTCATTTTTGGGAATTTTAGATTTTAGATTTTAGATTTTTTTGGAATCGCAATTTTAGCTTCCAACAGCAACTTTGTCAAAGTTTAAAACTTTGACAAAGTTTCACGTACCAATTGGAATTTTGAATTTTTCTATTGGAATTTGGACTCGAGCGATAGCGAACAGGCGAAGCAATTTAAAAGTTTGGAATTTTTTAAAAATAACTTTTACTCCAATCTTTCCAAACCGGTTCGTAGCCTGCATTTTTGATTATTTTTGAAATTTCGGCTGCAGAACGTTCATCACTGATTTCAAATTGCTCCAAAGACTGCGGATCTACCACATAACCGCCAGGATTTGTTTTAGAACCTGCGCTCATACTCGTAACACCAATCGGAATTATGTTGTTTCTGAATTTCTCGTTTTCACGAGTCGAAATTGAAATTTCGAGATCTTCATTCCACAATCTGTAAGCGCAGATTAACTGAGTCAAATCTTTATCATCCATAATAAAATTGGGTTCGATAATGCCTTCAGCAGGACGAAGACGCGGAAATGAAACCGAATATTTAGTCTGCCAATATTTCTTCTGCAAATAATCGAGATGCAAAGCATTAAAAAAGCTATCCGTTCGCCAGTCTTCCAAACCTAATAAAACGCCCAAACCAATTTTATGAATTCCCGCAGTTCCTATTCGATCAGGAGTTTCGAGTCGGTAATCGAAATTTGATTTTTTGCCTTTCGTATGATACTTTTTATACACTTCTTGATGATAGGTTTCCTGATAAACCAAAACCGAATAAACTCCAGCTTCGTGCAGACGCTCGTAATCTTCTGTAGAAAGTGGCTGAACTTCAACTGAAATAATCGAAAAATCTTCTTTAATTAAGTTGATCGCATTCAGAAAATAATTAATATTTACCGTATAATTCGCTTCGCCTGTAACGAGTAAAACATGGTCAAAACCTGTTTTTTTCAAAGCTTCAACTTCGAGTTTTATTTCAGCGTCAGAAAGTGTTTTTCTTTTGATTTTATTGTCTAAACTAAATCCGCAATAGGTGCAGATGTTTTGGCATTCGTTGCTTAAATACAGTGGCGCATACATTTGAATCGTTTTCCCAAAACGCTTCTTGGTGATTTCGTGGCATTTTTGTGCCATTTGCTCCAGATAGTTTTGAGCAATAGGAGAAATCAAAATCAAAAAATCATCGAGATTTCGTTTCGTTTTAGCCAAAGACTGCTTGACCTCTTTTGATGTGGTTTTGTATATTCTGGATTGGATTTCATCCCAATTATATTGCTCAAAAATAGATTTGAATGTTTTCATTTTTTTATTTTGTTTCCCGCAGATTTAGCAGATTGTGCAGATTAAATTTTATTTGCAACGCGGTGAATATTTTCAAGGATATTAGAACAATTAAAATTGACTAATAAACCAAGTTTTTTATTGGTTAATTTTAAGTATGTATTTAATTGTTTAAAATGAATCGGCCTTATCTCGTCTACTGATTTTAATTCTACAATTACTTTGTCCTCTACTAAAATATCAAGTCTGAAAGTTATGTCTAAATAAGCATCATCATATTTGACTGGTAAATCAATTTGTTTAGCTACTTGTAATCCATCTTTTTCTAATTGATAATAAAGTGCGCACTCATAAACTGATTCTAATAGTCCTGGTCCAAGATTATTGTATACTTTAAAAATTGCTCCCCTAACTTTATACGAAATTTCATTTTCTAACATAATTTTTTTAATTCAAAATTAAAGAAAATTCTTTCTTTTTGATGTTTTGGAAAATCAGAATAAATTAGTTGAGGCCATTTTGGTGTAAAATTTATCTGCTAAATCTGCGAGATCTGCGAGAGAAAATCAAAATTAGTCATATAAAAAAGAGGTTAAAGGACTAGAAGCCGAAGCATAATTCTGCTGATTGGCAACTTTTGCTTCAAACGCCTTTCTTCCCGCAATAACCGCCTCCTTAAAAGCCTCAGCCATTAATTTCGGATTTCCTGCTACCGCAATGGCAGTATTCACCAAAACAGCGTCTGCACCAATTTCCATTGCTTTTGCGGCATCAGAAGGCGCGCCAATTCCAGCATCGACAATAACTGGAACAGTGCTTTGTTCGATTATAATTTCTAAGAAATCAATCGTTTTTAAGCCTTTATTACTGCCAATAGGCGAACCCAAAGGCATTACCGCAGAAGTTCCAGCACTTTCTAAATGTTTGCATAAAACAGGATCGGCATGAATGTACGGCAGAACAATAAAACCAAGTTTCGCCAGTTCTTCTGTTGCTTTTAACGTTTCAATCGGGTCAGGCATTAGATATTTTGGATCAGGATGAATTTCCAGTTTTACCCAATTCGTTTCTAAAGCTTCGCGAGCCAATTGTGCAGCAAAAACAGCTTCTTTGGCATTTCGTGCGCCCGAAGTATTAGGCAATAAATTGATATTTGGATGTTTTAAATGCGATAAAATAGCATCAGTATCTGTTTCCAGATCAATGCGTTTGAGAGCAACGGTAACCAATTCGCTTTCTGAAGCCAGAATGGCATTTTCCATTTCTTCATTCGACCCAAATTTTCCTGTTCCAAGAAAAAGACGGGACTTAAAAGCTTTATCTCCGATATTAAACAATGATTTTTGCATATAATTTTTCGTTTAATTGTTGAATCAATTTTTCTTTTTCATCACTTTCCGTAATGATTCCAGAAATGGCAATTCCGTGAATTCCAGTTTCCATTAGCGGACTAACATCTCGTAATGTGATACCTCCAATGGCATAAACAGGAATTTCGATTTTATTTTTTTTCAATTTTTGCAGAATGTCAAAATAGCCCGACAATCCCAAAATCGGACTTAATTTTTCTTTTGTAGCCGTAAAACGGAAAGGCCCTAAACCAATATAATCACAGCCATCTTTTACGTGATTTTGAATGTCTTCAAAAGTATTTGCAGTCCCTCCAATTACTTTTGAAGTTCCTAAAAAAGCTCTCGCTTCATTAATTTTAGTATCCGTTAAACCTAAATGAACGCCGTCGGCATCAATTTCTTTGGCGAGATGCAGATCATCATTTACAATAAAATTGGCAGCGTATTTTTCGCATAAAGGTTTTATCGCTTCCGCTAAAGTGAAAGTTTCTTTTTGTGTCTGGTTTTTAAATCGCATTTGCACCCAGTTGCAGCCTGCATCAAGTGCCTGATGAATGTTGGATAATTGTTTTTCTATAGTTTCGCCTTGCGAGATATATTGAAGTTTGCTATACATAATGATATCCGATTAAAGTTGATGTTGAACTCAGGTAATTTTCGATATAGATTTTAGCATTTTTACAAGCCTCTTTTATCGATTGATTTAAAGCCAAATTGGAAGCAATAGCAGAAGAAAGCACACAACCTGAACCGTGTTTTTCGGAACATTTTTTTTCTGATGGAAATAATTCTAAAATTTCATCCTTTAGAAATAAACGATCTGTACCAATAGCTTTTTCGTTATGTCCGCCTTTTAATAGAACGTTCGTAGGAAATTGATTTTCGATTAAAACAAATTCAGGAAATAGAATTTTCATTTCATGATAATTAGGCGTAATCAAATCGATTTTTGAAAGTATTTTATTTAAATCTAAACGATTTTCAATATTCATAAATTCAAATTTTGTAGTTGATTTTAGAACAGGATCCCAAACTATTTTTGTTGATGAAGAAAGCCGTTTTACTGTCGAAACAATACGGTTTAAATCATATAAAGAAGATACAATTCCAATTTTGGCAACACTGATTTTATAATTCAAAAACATTGTTTCAATCGAACGGATTACAAAACTCAAATCGGTCCACTGAATTTCATAAAATTGATTTTCAGTCTGAATGGTATTCGCTGTCGAAATAGCAAAACCAGTTACTTTGTGCTGTTCAAATGTTTTGATATCAGCCAAAATTCCGGCACCACCTGAAGGATCTAAACCTGCGATTGTGAGTACGAAAGGGCGATTTGCTGACATAATTTAAATTGTTTTAATGGATTTTTATTTTTCCAAATACTTCCTAAAAGAGCGAAATCATCAAAGCCTTTTTCTAAAACTTCTTGAATGTTTTCTGAATCAATTCCGCCTAAAGCAATCATTTTTGTTTCATGATTTGTTCTTGATTTTATTTCTTCGAAAAGATCTTTCTCTGGAGAATAATTTTCTTTCGAAATGCTTTTAAAAACGGGACTTAAAAAGGCGTAATCAAAATTTTCTAGAGAGTTAAAATCTTCTATAGAATGCGTTGATGTTGAATACCTACTAGGTTTTGAAAACCTTGCAGGAGAGCTGCTAGATTGATTTCTTTCTTTTTCAGAAAAATGAAATCTGTCAATGCCAAAATCTTCAGCTAATTCATGATGATTATGCAGAACCATTTTATCCCGAAATTCTAATTTCATCTGTTGAAGAAACTGAATCATTTCTAAAGATGAAAAATAAGGTTTGCGAATATGAAGCAATGGCAATCCTTCTTCAAAAAAGGAAGTGATTAAATTAATTTCATTTTTTACCACAATTGGATTTGAGATTAAAATCATTCGATTTGTTTTTTCTTCTCCCGCAGATTTCACAGATTTAGGAGATCTTTGTTCTTTACTCTATTTTCTATCCTCTTTTTAAATATAAATCTCTTTTCCCTGTTCAATAAACTCTTCCGATTTCTCCTGCATTCCTTTTTCGGCAGCGGCCACATCTCTAATTTCCTGAGATATTTTCATAGAACAGAATTTCGGTCCACACATCGAGCAGAAATGCGCCACTTTTGCACCATCAGCTGGAAGCGTTTCGTCGTGAAATTCTCTTGCTGTATCTGGATCTAAAGCCAAATTAAACTGATCTTCCCAACGAAATTCAAAACGCGCTTTACTCAATGCATTATCACGATATTGCGCTCCCGGATGGCCTTTAGCCAAATCGGCTGCATGAGCAGAAATTTTATACGTAATCACGCCGTCTTTTACGTCTTTTTTATTCGGTAAACCTAAATGCTCTTTTGGAGTTACGTAGCACAGCATCGCACAGCCATACCAGCCAATCATAGCAGCTCCAATGGCAGAAGTAATATGATCGTAACCTGGTGCAATATCTGTAGTTAAAGGTCCTAAAGTATAAAACGGAGCCTCATGGCAATGTTCTAACTGTTTGTCCATATTTTCCTTAATCATGTGCATCGGAACGTGTCCTGGGCCTTCAATAAAAACTTGAACATCATGTTTCCATGCAATTTTTGTCAATTCGCCCAAAGTTTCTAATTCAGCAAATTGCGCGGCATCATTCGCATCGGCAATCGAACCCGGACGTAAACCGTCTCCAAGAGAAAAGGCGACATCGTATTGTTTCATGATTTCGCAGATTTCTTCAAAATGCGTGTAGAGGAAATTTTCTTTATGATGGAATAAACACCATTTTGCCATGATAGATCCTCCACGAGAGACAATTCCAGTAACACGATTGGCCGTTAAATGAATATAACGCAATAAAACTCCAGCATGAATCGTGAAATAGGAAACGCCTTGTTCGGCTTGTTCGATTAAAGTATCGCGGAAAATTTCCCAAGTCAGATCTTCGGCAATTCCTTTTACTTTTTCTAAAGCCTGATAAATAGGAACGGTTCCGATTGGAACAGGAGAGTTACGTATAATCCATTCTCTGGTTTCGTGAATATTTTTTCCTGTAGACAAATCCATAATCGTATCGGCTCCCCAGCGGCAAGCCCAAACAGCTTTTTCTACCTCTTCTTCGATGCTCGAAGTCACAGCGCTGTTTCCAATATTAGCATTAATTTTTACCAAGAAATTACGTCCCACAATCATTGGTTCGCTTTCTGGATGATTAATGTTGTTTGGAATAATAGCTCTCCCACAAGCGACTTCGGAGCGCACAAATTCTGGAGTAATCTTGCTTTTTGGAGTGTTGGCGCCAAAACTATGGCCATGGTGCTGACAGCGCATAGCTTCAGTTTGTTCATTTAAAAGTTCGATTCGCTGATTTTCACGAATCGCGATATATTCCATTTCGGGAGTAATAATTCCTTGTTTAGCGTAATATAATTGGGTTACGTTAGCACCTTTTTTAGCACGTTTTGGCTGATGTAAATATTCGAATCGAAGATGGTTTAAGCTTTCATCTTTCAGTCTGCTTTGACCGTAATCTGAAGTTATTTCTTCTAGGATTTCGACATCATTTCGATCCAAAATCCATTTTTCGCGTAAGCGTGGCAATCCTTTTCGAATGTCAATAGCAATATTTGGATCAGTGTAAGCACCCGAAGTGTCATAAACAGTTACTGGAGGGTTTTTCTCAATTCCGCCATTAGAAAGTTTGGTATCGCTCAAAGTAATTTCGCGCATCGCCACTTTAATAGGATGAATTTCTCCGTCGATATATACTTTTTTAGAATTTGGAAACGGGGTTCTGGATATTTGTTCTTCTTTCATAGTTTTTGTTTCAGGTTTGAAGTTTAAAGTTTCAAGTTGATTCTGATTGTGTTTATTCACAACGTTTTTGCGTAGAGACGCACTGCAGTACATCTACGTATGATTGGCAAATTGGAATTTGGTATTTAAAAATTTGGAATTTTAAAAATTAACCTCCCTGCGTAGCAGAAATGATCAAAATATCGTCAGTTTCGTGTAGGAGGTATTCGTTCCATTTGGTTTTTGGAACAACAGTATTGTTGACAGCAACAGCGATTCCGTTTTGTTTGAGCGGAATTTCGAGATCGAGCAATGATTGAACGCTTAGCGATTCAGCATTGAAATTTTTGGTTTGTTGATTGATTTTAAGTTCCATTCCTTTTTGAGTTTAGTGTATAGTTACACAATAGGAATGGCTACAAAATACACGCAGGCGCGCGCATAGAAGTCATCTTACTTTTCCCTACGCTAGTATGAACTAGATCAGGTTCAGAGGGTAAAATCTCAGCCTGCATGATGCAGACACCCCTAAAGTGTGAAGCAAATATATGTAATTTTTGTTTAAAGTTTCAAGTTTAAGGTTTTCAAGTTCAAAAAAAATGAAAACTAGAACTGAAACTGAGATAGTTATTTCTTTCGCGTAAAGCAATCTTCTATATGATCATTGACCATTCCAGTTGCCTGCATGTGAGCATAAATAACCGTTGAGCCAACAAATTTGAAACCGCGTTTCTTTAAATCTTTACTAATCGCATCAGAAATTGGAGTTGTTGCCGGAACATCTTTTAAGGTTTTTGGATTGTTGTCGATTGGTTTTCCATCAACAAATTCCCAGATGTATTTTGAGAAAGTTCCAAATTCTTCTTGAACTTTCATGAATGCTTGTGCATTTGAAACAGCAGATTTAATTTTTAATCCGTTTCGAATAATGCCTGTGTTTTGCATCAATTCTTCGATTTTATCTTCAGAATAATTAGCAATTTTTTTATAATCAAAATGATCAAAAGCAGTTTTAAAGTTTTCTCTTTTGTTTAAAATCGTAATCCAGCTTAAACCCGCCTGAAAAGTTTCTAAAATTAAAAATTCAAAAATAGTCGGGTCGTCGTAAACAGGAGTTCCCCATTCTTCGTCGTGGTATTTTTTATATAAATCGCTGGTGGAACACCAGCCGCATCTAATTAGTTCCATTGTTTTTTATTTTAAAGATATAAAAAAGCCTCATTTCAAATTGAAACGAGGCGTATTTTATTAAATAATATAATTATTTTCTAGTGTATTCTAATAACTTATACACTGCATTATCTTTGCCTTTTGTAATTTTTAATCTCAAGGAAGTTTCATCTAATCTTAGAATCTCATAACTAGTTTCATTATTTAATATGTCTTTTAGTTTTAAGGTATTATTTGATTTTAACCATGTTCCGTCATTGGTGTATTCCTTACATTTTGAATTGGTATACTCATATTCGAATTCTTTGTAGTTTCCATTTTCTAAAAATTCAATTTGATCATTACTGCACCCGCCCTCTGGAGTAATTGTTAATAGGAGTTCGGAACCATCTAAGATATTTCCTCTTTTTGTAAGTTTCCATTTGCCAATAACAGAAGCTTCAGATATTGAGCCCTTGTCGTCGCTTTCATTATCGTTGCTACTACATGATGATAGTAATATCCCAATTGAAACAAATAAAATAGCTAATTTCTTCATTTTGTAATAAATTTATTAATAATATTAAAAAACAAAACTACGAACTATTTTTTATCATTACTAATTTTTGTAAGATTATTTTTATTTTAAAAAAAATACTTTTTTTAGCTTTTTCTCTCGAAACACTGTATGGTCAACTATCTTCCAATCTGCCAACTATAACCTTTTACACTCGGAATATATGCAGAACGTCCAACTATAACTAAATTATTGTAGATTTTTTTGTTGTATTTAATGCCAATTGCATTTCCGGAAGTGTACATTTTATTGGCTTTAAATACCACTTTCATTTTGCCATCTTCCAATTCTGCGTCAGATACTTTTTCAATAAACCAAGTAGAATGCCATTTTACAGCCAATTCATTTTCTGCTGTTTTAGTTACACTTTTTACGAGCTTAACCGCTTCTTCGGGAATCTCGAAGTTCTCTGTTAACTGCTTTTGAGTCATGGTCTGACCCATTTTGCATTTTTCTAATATTTTGCGAATATTGACAAAGCTTAATAATTTGTCGTTGGCTTCTTTTTTTATAGAAGTTGGCTGATTTAAAGTATTATTTACGGTTTTAGAATTTACCGTTTTAACTTCTATCGGAGTTTTAACTGCAAAAGGATTTTTTGTCGAAACAGTTTTTTTGGAATCGATCTCTTTTGGAGCGGTAATGCTTTTTGATGAAATTGTAGAATTTATTTTTACGCCAGCGGGTGTTAATTTATTAACAGGCTGAATGGTTTTTTTATGCTGTTTTTTTTCGTCATTTCCACAGCTTAAAAAGAAATAGGAGACAGAGAATAAAATAAGAAAGTAATTATTTTTCATGACCTAAGTTTTTTATTCTTTAACTTTTTTGTGCTGGATCTCCTTCTAAATATTTTTTAATCAGATGATGTCCTAAATAAATCGCTGGGGTTAATAAAATAGCGATTGCCAGTTTAAAAGTATATCCTATTAATCCTGAAGATATAAAGGTGTCAAAGTCTATCTTTCCTGGAAGCCAAAAAGCAATTCCCAAAACAATAAACGAATCAAATAATTGCGAAATTACGGTAGAACCCGTTGCTCTCAGCCATATTTTCTTTTCGCCGGTTCTGTTTTTAAAAAACCAAAAAATCCAAACATCAATAAGCTGAGAAGCCATAAAAGCGATTAAACTTCCAACTATAATCCACATGCTCTGTCCAAAAACGGCTTGAAATTGCTCATCATTTACAGGACTTATTCCTTTTGCGGCCGGAATTACCATAGCCATAAACAAGATAATAAAAGCATAAGCAATCAGACATGCCGTTATAAAAGAAAGTTTTTTTACTCCTTTTTCACCAAAATATTCATTAATCAAATCGGTTGTTAGAAATACGATTGGCCAAGGCAAAATTCCGATACTCATTACAAAAGGTCCAACTTGGATTAATTTTCCGCCAATTAACTCAGCAACAACGGCATTGGTGATAAATATCCCTGATAAAATTACAAAAACAATTTCTTTTCTGGTTTTAAACATTTGATTTTTGGTATTGATATTTCAAAAATAAACTATTTCTTTTAAATCTTAGAAACGGATTAAGAAGTTTGCTTTCGATTGGTTAATTTTGAGATTCTGTTGCATTTTTTGCTAGTCCAATTTTTGTACAGAATTAATAAAAGTATAGTTATGAAAACACCAATAGAATTAGATAATCCATTGTTAAGAGAATGGTCTGGTCCTTATGGAGGGGTTCCAGATTTTACAGCCTACAAAGTTTCCGATTTTAAGCCTGCAATAGAATTTGCAATAAAAGAAAAATTGGAAGAAATTGATGCAATTTCAACTAATCCAGAAGAGCCGACATTTGAAAATACAGTCAAAGCTTTAGAACTTTCTGGTGAAAAGTTAGATAGAATTTATGCGGTTTACGGAATTTATAGATCGAATTTGAGTACTCCAGAATTTAATAGTGTTGATACAGAAATGTCTCCAAAATTGGCAGAGATTAATGATAAGCTGTATCAAAATGAGAAGTTGTTTTCTAGAATTGAAGCTTTATACAAATCGGATGAAAAGGAAAATTTCACGAAGGAGCAGCAACGTTTGCTTTGGCTGTATTATACCGATTTTGTTAGAGAAGGAGCGGAGTTAAACAAAGAAGACAAAGATAAAGTTGCCGAAATAAACCAAGAATTGGCAACGCTTTTTACTTCTTTTAGTCAAAAATTGTTGGCAGAAGAAAATAATCAGTATATCGAATTAAAAACGGAAGCTGATTTTGACGGTTTACCTGAAGAATTTAAAAATGCCGCAATTGCCGAAGCAAAAGAAAGAAATCTGAATGTTTTGGGATGTATCGGAAATACAAGATCTTCAATTGAGCCTTTTTTGACTTTTTCCAACAAAAGAAATTTAAGAGAACAAGCTTTTAAAATTTTTGTAAAAAGAGGCGATAATAAGAATGAAAATGATACAAATGACACTCTTGTATCTATTTTAAGATTAAGAGCAGAGAAAGCGAAGATTTTGGGCTTTGCTAATTTTGCTGAGTGGAGTTTGTCTAATAAAATGGCAAAGGATCCGCAGAAAACGCTCGATCTAATGCATTCTGTATGGAAACCTGCTGTAGACAAAGTAAAAAATGATGTTTCGGCAATGCAGGAAATGGTAGATAGAGAAGGAGGGAACTTTAAAATCCAGCCTTGGGATTACCGTTATTATGCAGAAAAAGTGCGAAAAGAAAAATACGATTTAGATCAGAACGAAATAAAGCAATATTTGCAGTTAGAAAATTTACGTGAATCGATGTTTTGGACAGCGGGCGAATTGTTTGATTTAGGTTTTAAGCAGTTGTTTGATGTTCCGGTTTATCATGAAGATGTTAGAGTTTGGGAAGTAAATAATAGAAATACAGGAGAACCAATTGGATTATGGTATTTTGACCCATATGCGCGAATTGGAAAACGTTCTGGAGCTTGGATGAATTCGCATCGCGATCAGCAGAAAATCAACGGAAAAGTATTGCCAATTGTGTCAAACAACTGCAATTTTATAAAAGGAAACAGCGACGAACCAACTTTGATTTCTTGGGACGATGCGACGACTTTGTTTCACGAATTTGGCCATGCATTGCACGGGTTGTGTTCGAATGTTACTTATCCGAGCCTTTCTGGGACTTCGGTCGCAAGAGATTATGTGGAGTTTCCTTCCCAGTTATTAGAACATTGGTTAGCAACTCCTGAAGTACTAAATAAGTTTGCCCTTCATTACAAAACAAACGAACCTTTATCTCAGTCATTAGTAGGAAGAATAGGAAAAGCAGCTAATTTTAATGAAGGTTTTGCAACTGTAGAAACAATTTCAAGTTCGTTTGTTGATATGAAACTGCATCTTACAACCGAGATAATCGATCCGTATGATTTTGAGAAAAAGATTTTAAGCGAAATTAATATGCCTTCAGAAATTGTGATGCGACATAGAATTCCACAATTTGCACATATATTTTCAAGTGACGGATATGCAGCAGGATATTACAGCTATTTATGGGCAGATGTAATCAATGCCGATGCTTGGGAAGCGTTTTTGGAAGCAAATGGACCGTTTGACAAAAATGTTTCTGAACGTCTCTATAAAACAGTTTTAAGCGTTGGAAACACGATCGATAATGAAACAATGTACGAGAATTTCAGAGGACATGCTCCACAATCTGATGCTTTGATGCGAGCGAGAAATTTTCCAGTTGAAAGTTGACTGAAATAAAAAAAGCCCGAATAACTAAATATTCGGGCTTTTTAATATTGAAAAAATAATATATTAACCTAAAGTAACTCTTTTGAAACCAGTGATTTCAACGTTGAATCCTTTAACGTAATCACCTACTTTTTTACTGTCATCTTTGATGAAGTTTTGGTCAAGTAACGCTTTCTCTTGATCTAACGTAGTGTTGTCAGAGATAAAACGTTGAACTTTTCCTGGAAGGATTTTGTCCCAGATTTGCTCTGGTTTACCTTCAGCTTTTAATTCAGCTTTAGCATCTTCTTCAGCTTGTTTGATAACTTCTGGAGTTAATTGAGAGAAAGAGATGTATTTAGGAACATTTTTCAACGTTTTTCCTAAACGTGCAGCTTCTTCATTATCTTTTTCGATTACAGCAATACGAGCAGCAAGTTCAGATTCAACGAAAGCAGGATCAAAATCTTTGTAAGATAATGTATCAGCACCCATAGAAGCAACTTGCATAGAGATATCTTTTGTTAAAGTCTCAGCGTTGTCAACTTTAGCAGAAATAGCTGTTAAAGCAGCAATTTTGTTAACGTGAACGTAAGATCCAACGAAAGCACCTTCTAAAATTTCGAAACCACCGATTTCGATTTTCTCACCGATAACTCCAGTTTGCTCGATTAATTTCTCAGCAACTGTAATTCCGTTGAAATCAGAAGCTAAGAAATCTTCTTTAGAAGAGAAGTTGATAGCTCTTTCAACTAAATCTTTAGCTAAAGTTACGAAAGCCTCATTTTTACCTACGAAGTCAGTTTCGCAGTTCAAAGTAAGAATAGCTCCTTTAGTGTTATCAGCATTGATAAAAGAAACAGCAGCTCCTTCAGAAGACTCACGGTCAGAACGGTTAGCAGCAACTTTTTGTCCTTTTTCTCTAAGGATTTGGATCGCTTTATCGAAATCTCCTTCCGCTTCAACTAAAGCTTTTTTACAGTCCATCATTCCGGCACCTGTAGATTGTCTTAATTTATTTACGTCTGCAGCAGTAATTGTTGCCATAATATTTTGAATTTTAATGTTAAAAGTAAAAATTCCATCTTCTAAATCCCAAACTCCAATTTTATTAAATTATCAACATAACGTTTTTAATTTTGTATTTGGAATTTGGAATTTAAAATTTGGAATTTAAAATTTGATTTATTCTTCAGTTGCAGGAGCAGCTTCAGCCTCAACAGCAGGAGCTTCTTCAGCAGCTTCAACTTCTTTTTCTGCACCTCTGTCAGATAGACCTTCGATTACAGCAGTAGTTACTAAAGATAAAATTTTGTCAATTGATTTAGAAGCATCATCATTTGCAGGAATCACGTAATCAACCTCTCTTGGGTCAGAATTCGTATCAACCATTGCGAAAACTGGAATGTTTAATTTTTGAGCTTCTTTTATTGCGATGTGTTCAGCTTTGATATCTACTACGAACAATGCTGCAGGTAGTCTAGACATATCAGCAATTGAACCTAAGTTTTTCTCCAATTTAGCACGTAGACGATCAACTTGTAAACGCTCTTTTTTAGAAAGTGTGTTGAAAGTACCATCTTTCTTCATTTTATCGATAGAAGACATTTTTTTAACTGCCTTTCTGATAGTTACGAAGTTAGTTAGCATTCCACCTGGCCATCTTTCAGTGATGTAAGGCATGTTTGCAGCTTTTGCTTTATCAGCAACGATGTCTTTAGCTTGTTTTTTGGTAGCTACGAATAAAATTTTTCTACCTGATGCAGCAATTTTTTTCAAAGCTTCATTAGCTTCTTCAATTTTAGCTGCAGTTTTATATAGATTGATAATGTGAATACCATTACGCTCCATATAAATGTAAGGAGCCATGTTTGGATCCCATTTTCTAGTCATGTGTCCGAAGTGAACACCTGCTTCTAGTAATTCTTTTACTTCTATTTTGTTTGCCATTTTTGTACTAGTTTACGTTCTGTTGATTAGCAATGTATAAATGGCGATTTCTCTGGCTTTATACATTTAGATGCTAAACTATATCCTACCTCGATAGGAGAGCAACAATAACTGTGTTTTTTAATTTCAATAAATAATTGATAATGTCTTGTCCCATCCGAACAAGACAGGTAATATTAACGTTTAGAGAACTGGAATCTCTTACGAGCTTTCTTCTGACCGAATTTCTTACGTTCAACCATTCTTGGGTCTCTTGTTAATAAACCTTCTGGTTTAAGGATAGCTCTGTTTTCAGCGTTAACTTCACACATTACGCGTGCTAATGCCATTCTTACAGCTTCTGCTTGACCAGTTGTACCACCTCCGTAAACGTTTACTTTTACGTCAAAGTTACTTGCGTTTTCTGTCATAGAAAGCGGTTGTAAAACTTTGTATTGTAAAGTTGCAGTTGGAAAGTAAGTTGCGAATTCTTTTTTGTTTACAGTGATGTTTCCAGTTCCTTCAGAAACGTATACACGTGCAACAGCGGTTTTTCTTCTACCGATTTTGTGAATAACTCCCATTACTTAAGATCATTTAGGTTAACAGTTCTAGGTTTTTGAGCTCCGTGAGTGTGCTCAGCTCCTACAACAACATTTAGATTTCTGAAAAGTTCTGCTCCTAATTTGTTTTTAGGTAACATACCTTTTACCGCTTTTTCTACTAATAATGCAGGGTTTTTAGCTTGCAATACTTTAGCAGTTAAAGTTCTTTGTCCTCCTGGGTAACCTGTATGACGCATGTAGATTTTGTCATTCAATTTTGTACCTGTAAGGTTAATTTTTTCTGAGTTGATAACAATTACGTTATCTCCACAGTCAACGTGCGGTGTGTAACTTGGCTTGTACTTACCTCTTAAGATCATAGCAACCTTAGATGCAAGACGTCCTAAGTTATGACCTTCAGCGTCAACAACAATCCACTCTTTAGTTACAGTGCCTTTGTTTGCCGAAACTGTTTTGTAGCTTAATGCGTCCATAATATTATTTTAATTAAACATTCCATCCCCAATAAAGGGGATGCAAAAGTACAATTAATTATTTTAAAACCAAATACCTTAAAGAATATTTTATTCGCTGAAAATCAGGCATTCAGTTTTTGAAATAAATGGACATAAAAAAAACCGTCTCTTCTGAAGTAAAAAGACGGTTCAATAATACAAAAAAAATGGCTTATACAATAAATATATTGGCAATATCTACCACCTGTTGTGTTGTAAGTGGTTCATCATAAGCTTCTGAGCCTGCCGCAGCGCCAAATGCAGTTGCAGTATTAAAACCTGCCTGCATGGTTACGCCTTCCCCATCATAAACGGCTTGTGTCGCTGCTGGCATTCCTGCGCCTCTATCAGAATTAGAAATCCAGCCTTTTAAACCTCGAAGTCTTCGCACCTCAGATGCGTGGCGAGCTTCAACAGAATGAATTTGTAAAGCGGCTTGTAATAAATCGGGTGTGGTAATTAAATTCGCTGCCTGTCCTTTATAGGCTCTTACACCTGTGTCTTCAAAAGCTTGAGCAAGAGCCAAAAATGTGGGATAATCTCCAAAAGGATTAAAAGCGCCTCCAACCGTAAAATCAAAAGTAGGTTTGGCAACAAAGTTTGGACTCGCTGTTCCGCCTAATCCTGCAATTAGAAATTTCACGTGATCAGACTCATGCGCAGCAATCTGCTGAAAAACTTTTAAATCGCGTCCACCATTTTCAGATGCTGGAATTACGCCAGAATCTAGAGCCATAGCATAAAATTCGTTTTCTAGATATTCTAATGTTAGAGCAAATTGAAGCGCTCCAATAGGCGTAGCAGGAGTTGCTGTTATATCTTTAGCGAAAGCTTTATTAGTCAAAGCTGATAGTCCAAAAGGGATTGAAGCCAGCGCTAAATTTTTTCCGATGTTTCCAAACTGAGAAAAACTGTCTCTTCTTGAGCCAGTGCTATTTAATAAATTATCATCAGTAAAGGATTCTATAAATTTTAAAATGTTCATAATTTCTAAGTTTTAGCTGGTTAGATTAAGGTAAATATTTAGCTGTAAATTTTGTAGTGATAAAACCGGCAGCAATAGGCAGAATTTTAGACGGATCTTTAGCGTCATCTAAACCTGTTGACATGTTTACGATATCATCTCCAGCAAAATCTTTAGAATTCGGATTAATCAAACTTCTGATAGCCGCCGCATGACGCGCTTCTACAGAAACGATTTTTCCTGCTAACAATAAATAATCGGCAGTTTTGATTAATTTTCCAGCACCATTATAAGCAGCAACTCCTGTATCTTCTAATGCTTTTGCAGTAGCAAGAACTTCGGTGCGGCTATTAAAATTTAGTGAACCATAATTAAAGGCTAGGGAAGGAAGCAATTGTGAACTTGGATCTGGAAGCGCTCCAGTCAAAGCGGCTTTGAAGAAATCTCTGTGAACCACCTCGTGATGGTACAAATCGGTTAAGACTTCTCGTTCTAAAGAACTAAAAACAGTATTGAAATTGCTTGCATTTACAACTTTGGTGTAAAAATCAGCTTCCAATTGTTCAAGAGCGTATGCATAAGTAAGAACTCCAAAATCGCCAGAGCCTAAATCAAAAACACCATTTCGAACTCCAGGAAGTGAGGTGTCGCCCATGTTATTATCATCGTTATCATTGTCGCTGCATCCAGCTAAAACCAAACCTGTGGTTACTAATGTTAACCCACTGAGCTTAAGAAAGCTCCTTCTGCTATTCAATGAAGGATCAACTTCATGAATTTTAACTTCGTTTTTCATAATTAAAGGTTTTTTAATAAGGTTAATAACATTGGTCTTAAGTTTATTAACGAAATTTTTAGACATACGGTTTTAAACTTTAACATTTATTATTTTTCTTTTAAAAAAATTTCAGTGATTTGAAGATGAAGTACTTGTTTTTTGTTTTATTTTCGGTAATTCTACTATATTTGTATCAATTACATGAAAAACTATTTTTAAATGAAAGCTAAAGCAACTCTAAAACAAATTGCGAAAGAACTTGGTGTTTCTGTATCGACAGTTTCTAAGGCGTTAAATGACAGCCCAGAAATCAGTGAGCAAACAAAGGTGAAGATTAAGGAGTATGCCAAACTCAAAAATTACAAGCCTAATGTTATTGGTCTAAATTTAAAAAACCGTAAAACCAAAACGATCGGGGTGATTATTCCTAATATTTTAAATTCTTTCTTCGCGAAAGTTTTTAGCGGTATTGAGAAAGTTGCCGACAAAAAGGGGTATAATGTAATTACGTGTATTTCTAATGAATCTTTAGAAAAAGAAGTTCATACACTAGAAATGCTAAGTAACGGAACAATCGACGGTTTCATTCTTTCGGTTTCTGAAGAAGCTCAAAAATTACAGGATTACAATCATTTTTCTGAAATTATAAATGACGGAACTCCAATTGTAATGTTTGACCGAATTGCTGATGAAGTTGAATGTGATAAAGTGGTGGTAGATGATTTTGATTCTGCATTAAATTCAACACAGCATTTAATCGATTTAGGATGTAAAAATATTGCCTTAATCTCTTCTGTAGACAATTTAAGTATCGGAAAATTGAGAGCTGACGGATATTTGAAAGCTTTGAAAGACAATAATATTCCCGTAAACGAAAAGATAATTCTTCGTACCGATTCTGAAGAAGATATGAAAAGCAGAATCGAAGGCATATTGGATCAAAAAGTAGACGGAATTTTCGCTTTGGACGAAAATGATTCGGTTGCTGCGCTAAGAGTAAGTTTGAAAAAAGGCTACAGAGTTCCAGAAGATATTTCGATTATTGGTTTTGCTGATGGAATTTTAGCTTCAAGACGTTTATCGCCAAGTCTGACTACAGTAAGTCAGCACGGTGTTGAAATTGGAGAAGTTGCTGCAAAAAGATTAATCGAAAGATTGGAAGAACCAGAAGGAACAATTTCTGAATACGAAACAATCGTCATTAAAACGAAATTGAAAGAAAGAGAATCTACGAGAAAGAAAAAATAAACAGAAAACATCCGCCGCGGCGGATGTTTTTTATTTTAACTCATAAGGAAATTTAGGATTCTTGTATTTTTTTAATTTCTCAAACGGAACTAGAAAAGATTCTTCACAGGATCTTGCTGCTCTATAAAAGATAGGAGTAAATTCAATTCCTTTTTCTGTATAATTCCAAGATGGAAAATCCCAGTATTCTTCATTGGTGTAATCACAATAATCATCTTCATTTTTTGGTTTTTCAAAATGTTCCTGAGAATTAATTACAGCAAGTAATTTAGGAGCAAAAAAATCAGTTCTGTATTTTGAAAAAGCATCAAAATTATTCTCTTTGTCACCCGTTACACTTTTATCAAAAGCCAGAATATCATCAATTTCATATTTTTTTCCGTTGTTTAAATCGATTAAATAACCGCTGCTTCCAAAATCGGGATGCGCGCCTCCGCAGAACCAAGAATCAGAAGTTTGAAAACCTAACAAATTGGTATTTAAATAATTTATTGTTGTGTTGCTTTCTATGCCTTGTCCATTGCTATATTCAAAACTAGAAGAACAGCCAAGCTGACTTAAGGTGTTTTCGATATGAATTTGTTCTAAAATCGGATTAATCAAGGTTTTGCTTTTCTCAGAAAAATTAGTTCCCAATCTAAAGAAATCTGAGGCGCAATGCTTTTCAGAATACCAAACAAATTCTTTGTTGTTGTAAAGTGTAGTCTTCTGTTTTTTAAATTCAAGGAATCTATATTTTACTAAGTTTAGCTTTTCGTCATCAAACCTAATTTTGAGATTTGATTTGTAATTGTCAAAATTAACGGGCTCTAGATGAACGGCTAATTTTTTGTCTTTAGCATCATACCAAAAACCATCAAAACTGTTTCCTGATTTTTTAAGGTAAAATTTTTCAGTAATATTATCTCCAGGTTTAAAGTAGAATGTAAAATTATTGCCGTCACTTACTTTTCCTTCCAGTTTAATATCTTTTAATGAGCTTTGATAAAAGTAAACAATGTTTGGTGTACTGTCATCTTCATAAATTTCAAACCTCATGAAAATTTTACTTTTTCCGAGAGTTCCTTCCAGATAATAGGCTTTGCTTTGACAAAATGCAATTGTTGAATAAAGTAGAAATAGGTGCAAAAGAAATTTCTTCATTTTACTTTTTTAAATTTAAAAATGGAGTAGTAAATGTAAGAAAAGTGAAATTCTTATAGCTTGAAATGATTTTGTTTTTATTGAATAAAAAAGCCATTCGAATAGAATGGCTTTATATGTTTAGATAGAAAGTAAATATGCAAACGCAATTATGAAAAATAATAGTATTCTAAACTTCTTTTGCTGTTGAGCTTTTGTTAGATACCCTTCTTTTTCTAAATTCCATGAAAATATAATTTCAATAAGTGTTCCTCCAAGATTAAATAGAAAGTCAAAAATGCTATAGCTTTCTTTAGCCTTTTTTAAAACTTCAAGATTTTCCTTCTTCTTTTCTATATATTTAGCTTGATGTATTAATTTAAAATCAACTTTTCTAAGATGAAGTTCGTTTGTTGCCAATTTGTAAGCTCTCGGATTCCATTTTTTTGGAGCGCCGGCTATCGCTAACAACTCTTTTGTTGTTCGTGTTTTAATCGGCGGCCTAAAATCGTCGGTCATTTACTTTTTTTATTTGAAAAAAATCTAAAATCTAAAATCTAAAATCAACAATCTGAAATCTAAAATTGTTAGTGCGCTTCTAGCCAGTCTTTACCCAATCCAAGTTCAACTTCTAAAGGAACCGACATTTTAAATGCATTTTCCATTTCGTGTTTAATCATTGGCTGGATTTTTTCGAGTTCGTCATTGTGAACATCGAACACAAGCTCATCATGCACCTGAAGCAGCATTCTCGATTTCCAGTTTTCGTCGCGGAGTTTTTTATGAATGTTGATCATCGCTATTTTAATCACATCGGCAGCACTTCCCTGAATTGGTGCGTTTACAGCATTTCGTTCAGCAGCGCTTCTTACAACGGCATTAGCAGAATTAATATCTTTTAAATAACGGCGACGGCCTAAAATAGTTTGTACATAACCATTTTCGCGTGCAAATTCAACCTGCTCATTAATATAAGAACGTAATCTTGGATATGTTTTATAATAAGCATCGATCAAAGCGGCGCTTTCACTTCTAGAAAGTGAAGTTTGATTGCTCAATCCGAAAGCAGAAACACCGTAGATAATTCCGAAGTTTACCGTTTTAGCATTGCTTCTTTGTTCGCGAGAAACCTCTTCTAGCGCCACATCAAAAACTTTTGCGGCCGTGGCTCTGTGAATGTCTTCTCCATTTTGGAAAGCGGCAATCATATTTTCTTCTCCGCTTAAAGCGGCAATAATTCGCAATTCAATCTGAGAGTAATCGGCAGAGATTAATGTATGGTTTTCGTCGCGCGCCACAAAAGCTTTACGAATCTGACGTCCTCTCTGAGTACGAATCGGAATATTCTGCAAGTTCGGATTATTAGAACTTAAACGTCCAGTTGCAGCAACAGCCTGCATATAATCAGTATGAACACGCAAGGTCTTTTTATCAACCTGTTCTGGTAAAGCCAGAATATAAGTGCTTTGCAATTTTACCATTTGACGCCAATCTAAAATATCTTTTACAATTGGGTTGTCATTTGCCAGATAAGTCAAAACTTCTTCACCAGTTGCGTATTGGCCCGTTTTGGTTTTCTTTTGTTTTGCTCCGCCAATTTTAAGTTTGTCAAATAAAATATCTCCTAATTGTTTTGGAGAAGCCAGATTGAAGGTTTCTCCAGCCGTTTCGTAGATTTTTTGTTCCAAAGATTTGATTTCGACATCCATTTCTTTCGACATTTCTTTCAAGAAATCAACATCCAAACGAATACCTTCAGTTTCCATATCAGCCAAAACGCTTACCAATGGAATTTCGATATCATCAAACAACTTTTTAGTTTCGGTCTTGTCTAATTCAGTGGTAAAAATTTCTTTTAATTGTAAAGTAATATCGGCATCTTCGGCAGCATATTCTTTAATATCTTCCAAAGGAACATCACGCATGTTAAGCTGATTTTTTCCTTTTTTACCAATTAAAGTTTCAATAGATTTTGGAGAATATTTTAAATAGGTTTCTGCCAAAATATCCATATTATGACGCATATCTGGGTTAATTAGATAATGCGCGATCATCGTGTCAAAAAGCTTTCCTTTTACAGTAACACCGTAATTAGAAAGGATTTTTAAATCGTATTTTAAGTTTTGTCCAATTTTCTCAATGTTTTCATTTTCAAAAAACGGAACAAATTTATCAACCAAAGCTTTTGCTTCTTCCTGATTTTCCGGAAACGGAACATAAAATGCTTTTCCTTTTTCGTAAGCAAAAGACATTCCAACCAATTCTGCATGCAGCGCATCAATTCCTGTTGTTTCAGTATCAAAACAAACAGAAGGCTGTTTTTGCAGATTTTGCAAAAGCAATTTAATTCCTAAATCACCTTGAACAGTTTGGTATGAATGTTCTGTGTTTTCTAAAGTATTGTAGAAAGAAGTTCTATGAGTGTCTGTATCTTCATCTGTAGTCGCGCTTCCGAAAAGATCAAATTGATCTTCGTTTTTAGCTGATGCTTTTTTGGCTGGTTTAGCATTTGCATCTGGCGCTTCAGTCTGCGTACCACCCGTTTTAAATAAATTATCAAATTGCTCCGCCATTCTTCTAAACTCTAACTCTTGAAAAATAGCATCTGTTTTTTCGATATCTGGGCGAGAAAGTTCGTAGTCTTCTTCATTAAAGGTAACATCACAATCGGTGATAATGGCTGCTAATTTTTTAGAAAGAATACCTTTTTCTTTATTGGCTTCAATGTTCTCTTTCATTTTACCTTTTAACAAATGCGTATTTTCTAAAAGATTTTCCATAGTTCCAAATTCTTTCAGGAACTTTTTAGCCGTAACTTCTCCAACACCTGGCAATCCAGGAATATTATCTACAGCGTCACCCATCATTCCAAGAAAATCAATTACCTGCTCAGGTCTTTCAATTTCAAATTTTGCCAATACTTCTGGAACGCCCCAAATTTCGATTCCGTTACCCATACGGGCAGGTTTGTACATAAAGATATTTTCAGAAACCAACTGTGCAAAATCCTTATCTGGCGTTACCATATAGACTTTGTAGTTTTGTTTTTCTGCTTGTTTGGCAATAGTTCCAATTAAATCATCGGCCTCGCAGCCAGCAAGTTCAATAATCGGAATATGCATCGCTCGTAATAATTCTTGAATGTACGGAACCGCAATTTTAATCGCTTCTGGAGTTTCGTCACGATTGGCTTTATATTCGGTGAACATTTCGGTTCTCGCGTGGCTTCCTTCTTTATCGAAAGCAACGGCCAAATGATCTGGTTTTTCTCTTTTAATAACATCCAAAAGTGAGTTCATAAACCCCATAATTGCAGATGTATCCATTCCTTTTGAGTTGATTCTCGGGTTTTTAATAAAGGCGTAATAACCGCGAAAAATTAATGCGTAAGCATCTAGAAGAAAAAGGCGTTTTTGAGTTGACATATTAAAAATATTAGTCTGTAAAAATAATCAATTGGGTTCTCAAAAGTTAAACTAATCAGATTTTTTTTCCACCATATATGTAGAGAAGCACCGTAATGCTTCTAAATTTAAACCATATAAGCCATATAAGTTTATTTTTTTAGAGATGCACAGTCGTACGTCTAATTTTTAAATCATATAAGTCATGTCATTTTGTAGAGACACACCGCAGTGCGTCTAAATTGTGAAAAGGAATATTTTATTGAACCATATAAGTCATGTAAGGTCATTTTAATTTTTATTACGATGAGATTAAATTATTCCTACTAATCCAAAATAAACTTACATGATTTATATGGTTCAGAAACACAAAGCGTTAACATCAAGTTAAAATATTTTAAACGTAGGATTTCTTCATTTTTCCTTCATCTTGTAAGGGTAATTTTGATCTGTAAAATAAAAGGTTATTAATTCTTAAATCTTAGAAATCATGAGAAATTTATTAATGTTACTAGTGGCAGTTTTAGGAACAAGTGCAATGGTTCACGCATTTCCTGCAAAAGACGGAAAAGAAGCTCCGGCAAAAGAAGTAAAAGCGACCAAAAATCCTAAACACAAAGCTGATAAAAAAACAAAATCAGTAAAAAGTGAAGCGCCAAAAGCAGCAACTGCAAAACCAGAGACTGCAAAAGTGAAAAAATAAGAGTTGCTCTCGTTTTGTTTTCGGAGCATTGTAAGGAAACAAAACAGGAATAATGATTATGAGAATGCGATTGAAGAAAGCTGATGGAGAAATTTATCAGCTTTTTTTATTCGTTAATTTTTTAATAATGTGCGATTAGACTTTTGATAATTGATTAATTTTAGTTGCGCTTAAAAGCCTTTGTTTATGAATGTTTTAATTGTTGAAGATAATAAAGAACTTGCTGTAGAAGTTTTCGATTTTTTATGCAATGCAGGTTATATTTGTAAAATTGCAAATAACTGTGCCGATGCTCTGGAAGAATTCGGAAGCAATGATTATGATGTTATGCTGCTGGATCTTGGTTTGCCTGATGGCGACGGTTTTGAAGTTTTGCAGACCATTCGAAAAACAAAATCAAAAATTGCGGTGATTGTGCTTACTGCCCGCGGAGAATTAGGTGATAGAATTAATGGGCTTCATCTAGGAGCCGATGATTACTTAACGAAACCTTTTGCTTTGACAGAATTGGCGGCGAGAATATTTGCGGTAATTCGCAGGATTCATGGTTTTACTTTAAACAATTTAAGCATTCACGGTTTTTTACTGCAACTTCAGGATTATAAAGTTAGTTTTAATGAAATTCCTTTAAACCTCACCAAAAAAGAATTTGATATTTTTCAATATTTAGTTTTAAATAAAAACCGCGTTATCACAAGATTGCAGCTGACAGAACATATTTGGGGAGATGTTTTGGAGGTAAATTCAGATTCTAATTTTATCGATGTGCATGTTCGTAATCTCCGAAAAAAATTGGACAAACATACTGCTATAGATTGGTTTGAAACGGTTCGAAATGTAGGATATCGTATAAACGAATAAATCGATTCTTGTGAAAATAAAACATCAATTAGTCATTTTTAATGCTTTGACCAGATTGCTGGTCATTTTGATTTTATGGCTGATGCTTCCTATTTTGGTAGAAAATGTCGTATATCGCCATATTAATACCACGCTGCTCGAAAAAAAGAAAAAATTTATTGAACATCTGAATCAAGAGGAAATAAATGATTTTATAGAAAATCCGGACAATTCAACAGGAACTTTTTCTGAGTTTTCAACCCTTCATAGTGAGTTTTTGGTGCTTTCTAGAGTTCCGATAAAACCACGTCAGAAAAAAACAACTTTTAGTAATGAATACCGAAAAATTGAAGGCGAAGAAAACGAATATCGAATTCTAGAGCATCATTTTACTTATGAAGGCGAAGATTATCAGCTTGAAATTGGCAGCAGTTTGAGCGAAGTCAACGATTTAACATTCGTAATCAAACTGTTTATTATTATTGTTTTTGTGGTGATTCTCTTGATTACCTTTTTGGCCGATACTTTTTATATCGAATATCTTTTAAAACCATTTTATAAAATTATCGATACCAAAATCAGGCGTGTCAACGAACCAGATGCATTCGATCACACTCCGATAAAAGCGGTTTCAAGAGATTTCAGAGAGTTAGATTTTGTTTTAAACCAGATGATGGATCGAATTGCTGAAGTTTTTAAAAAAGAAAAACAGTTTATTTCGAATGTTTCACACGAGCTTCTAACGCCAATTGCGCTTCTTAAAAATAAGCTTGAAAACTTATTGCAGAATGAATCTCTGGATGATAATGCAATGGATAAAATTGCAGGTTCTTTAAAGACGCTCGATATGCTGAAAAAAATCATTAATAATTTATTGCTGATTTCAAGAATTGATAACAATCAATACGAAGCGAATGAAGAAATCAACCTTCGTGAAATTGTTTCAGATTTGTATGAAGATCTCCAAGATCGTATTGAGGATAGAGAAATTCAGTTTGAAAATAAAATGCAAAACAGTTTTATTTTTATTGGAAACAAAACCTTAATTCATATCCTGATTTATAATCTGGTGACCAACGCTATAAAATATAACAAGCCGAAGGGAAAGATTATGGTCGAAGATGGTTTTGGAGATAATCGTTATTTTATTTCAGTAAAAGACACTGGAATTGGAATGGACGAAACACAATTGGATAAAGTATTCAGCCGTTTTGCCCGAATCAGTTCAGATCAGGAAGGGCAGGGCTTAGGTCTTGCCATTGCAAAAAGTATTGCTTCTTTTCACCATATAGAAATTACGGTAAAATCGGTATTGAATGAAGGAACTTCTTTTAAATTATGGTTTGAAAAACATAATTAAAAGTTAAACTTTATTGTAAGACTTTTTCTTCATTTTGCCTTAATCTCATGAATGTAATTTTGACTTATAAATAATGAAATAATAGTAATCATAAAATTTAAAAGTCATGAAAAAAGCAGCAATTTTAGCAGTAGCAGTTTTAGGAACATTTGCAATGGTAAACGCGCAAACAACTCCAGCACCAGCAAAAACTAAAGAGGTAAAAACAGAAAAACACGATAAAAAACACAAAAAAGCAAAAGGAGGTAAAAAAGCAGAAGCTGCAAAACCAGAAGCTGCAACAGCAAAATAAATGAGATGTAAATCTCTAATATAAAATAGTTTTAAAGATAGGTAGGTTAAAGCTGAAAGAGTAATCTTTCGGCTTTTTTATTTTTAGAGCGTTAAATTTATTATAATAAAAACCAATAGAATTTTCATTCTTTGTTACTTTGTTTAAAACTATATTAAATGATCCTTCGTTTTGTAATTCTATGCGCTCTTTTATTATTTATTGAGTTCTATTCTTATCAGGCTTTTCGAACATTAATCAAAGCACGCTGGGTTTTGGTTGGTTATCAAATTATAAGTTTACTGGCTTTAATCTTCATTATATATTCATTTTCTCAGGTAGATCGCTCTGTTGGTCAAACCAGACAGTTTATGTTTACTACAGGTTTGATGCTGGTAATATACGTTCCAAAAATTGTACTTACCTTAATAATGTTTGGTGAGGATATTTTTAGAATAGGAGCTAGTATTGTAAATTATTTTGTTTACAATGCGCCACGTAAAGAAATGATGCCAGATCGAAGAAAGTTTGTTAGCCAGATTGCTTTAGGGTTGGCTGCGATTCCGTTTCTTTCCATTATTTACGGAATTTTTGAAGGGAAATATAATTTCAAAGTCATCAAACAAACCGTATTTTTTCCAGATCTTCCAGATGCTTTCGATGGTTTTAAAATCACGCAGATTTCTGATGTTCATAGCGGAAGTTTCGATAATCCAGAAAAGATTAATTATGCAATCGATCTGATTAATGAACAGGAATCTGATTTGATTTTGTTTACTGGAGATATTGTAAATACGCATGCTAAAGAAATGCATCCTTGGCTGGAAACTTTTAATCGTATCAAGAATTACAAATACGGTAAGTTTTCGGTTTTAGGAAATCATGATTATGGTGAATATGTAACATGGCCTTCTGAAAAGGATAAAAATGAAAATTTTCAGGAAATAAAAAGATTATACGACCAGATTGGCTTTAAGCTTTTGCTGAATGAGCATACTTATATTCAAAAAGGTGATGATAAAATCGCTTTAATTGGGGTAGAAAACTGGGGTGTGAATTTTAAGAAAGCTGGCGATCTGAATAAAGCTTCTGAAAATGTGCATCAAGACGATTTTAAAATTTTAATGAGCCATGATCCGAGTCATTGGGAGGCCGAAATTAAAGACCATCCAAAGAATTTTCATCTGACATTTGCAGGCCATACGCATGGTATGCAGTTCGGAATCGAAATTCCAGGATATTTTAAATGGAGTTTGGCGCAGTACATTTACAAACAATGGGCGGGATTGTACGAAAACGTCGGAAGATACGTTTATGTTAACCGTGGGTTTGGTTTTCACGCTTATCCAGGACGAGTTGGAATTATGCCGGAAATAACAGTTATTGAACTAAAAAAAGGCCGTAATGTCGCTTAATTCGTTAAAAATGCTACATTTGTATAATATATATTTCTTTTAAGAGATTTAAAAAACTTAAATTTTTGGTTTTATGTCAAAATTTGGAGAATTAATAAATGCTCAAGTTCCAGTGTTAATTGACTTTTACACAGATTGGAATGAATCTTCGGTATCTATGCATCCTGTTATTAAGGACGTAGCTGCTGCGCTTGGTGATAAGGCCAAAGTAATCAAAATTGATGTAGATAAAAATCAGGAACTAGCTGAAGCACTTCGTATTAAAGGACTTCCAACTTTAATGATTTATAAAGAAGGACAAATGATCTGGAGGCAATCTGGAGAGCTTGATGCCAATACTATAATCGGGATTGTTCAGGAACAATTCAGCGTCTAAATAACTTCTTTTTATTGATGTTATTTAGTGAATAATATCAAACTTATATCCGTTTTCTTTTAAAAAATGCAGTGTTCGAGGCAAGGCAAATCTTAAATTTGGAGAAGCCTTTATACTGTCATGAAAAACAATTACACTTCCTGATTTTACATTTTTTGTCACGTTTTCAAGACATTTTTCAGGAGTAATGCTTTGATCAAAATCAGCACTTAAAACATCCCACATTACAATTTTATAGCCTAAACTTCTAAGAATCTTAGACTGCGCTTTTTTAATTTTCCCGTAAGGAGGGCGGAATAGCAAACAGCGAGGCGCTTTTTCTTGTTCGTCTAAAATTGCCGCGCAGTTTTTTACATTTTCAACATATTCATTTGTGTGGCTTTTCCATCCATTTACATGGTTCATGGTATGGTTTCCAATAGAATGTCCGTCGGTGATTAACTTTTCAAATAAAGCCAAGTTTGCTTTGATATTTTTTCCAATACAGAAAAAAGTAGCTTTGGCATCAAATTTTTTTAATTCAGATAAAACCCAGTCTGTGATTTCTGGAGTTGGGCCATCGTCAAAAGTGAGGTATATTTTCTTTTCGTTGTTAGGAATGTCCCAGCAATATTTAGAAAACACCTTTTTGATAAATGCATTAGTTTTTACCCAATAAAAGCTCATTTTGAATTAAAATTATATTGTACGTATAAAATTAAAAAATGCAGCGCTATTTATCAAACAGTGCTGCATTTTTTTAATCAGTAAGATTTTCGTATATTATTTATTCTTTTTCACGTCCAAAACGCTCAAAAATATTTACATAAGTATTGAATGTAGTTTTGTGCTTATTGTAAAAAGCAGTGTCTTTATTTTCATCCATTACATGCAGCAAACTTCTATAGCGCTCGATATCTGTAATAATATCCATTGCCAAATCGGTCTGATCTGAAGGCGTTAAAGTTTTATAATAATCCAAATTCTCTCTATATTTCTGAACCAGTTTATTTAAAAGATCTTGGGCTTTAGCTTTTTCGCCAACTTTATAATAACCGTCACCAAAACCTTCAACTAACGAATAATATCCAAATTTATCCAAAGGCATTTTAGTCATTGCTAAATTTATTACGTTTTTAGCTTTGTCAATTTTACCTTCAGCAATAAGCTGATTCATTAATCTAGAAAGATTCGTACGGTACGTAATGCTGTTTCTTCTCGTTTCTGGGTCGTGGTAGATTTTTTCGCTTTCGCTGTTACCCCAATCCCATTTCATTACGATATCATACATTTTATCGGCATCAATTTGTCCCATATCTAATGGTCCACCGTCTTTAGAAGGAGCATTTTTTACAGGAACCAGTTTGTAAACCATTCCGTCTAACTGCAGATAATCTTTTAACCATAAATAATCTTCATCATCAAAAGCACCGCCGCTAAAATAAATTGGTCGCTTCCAATTGTTATTAGCCAAGATATCAAGCATCATTAAACGGTTTTTGTATAATGCACTTCCTTTAATATCAATATCTAAATAAGGAACAATAGAATCGTAATATTTAGGATTAACAACTTTGTTTTTGATAATCAGATTCTTGTCTACATTTACTCTAATCTTGTTTGTTGGATAGAAATGGATAGTTTGTCCGTTTTGTAATCCAACAGTAGATTTAGGGTTTTTGATGAAATCGATAAAATCTTTAATATTCCAACGAGTATCAATTTTTTGAATATAAGCCGTATAATCCAAGTTATCACCCACATACTGGCTGTGATTGAAAGAAATTGGCAACGGATTAGATTCATAAGACTTCGCTTTCATTTGATCGATGTACCAGTCTGTCATAAACAAACTCGTATTTACAATCTTCACATCGGTTCTAAAATGCTCAATTTCCTGCGCGTACCAAAGAGGGAAGGTGTCATTATCTCCAATGGTGAATAAAATAGCATCTTTATCACAAGAACTTAAATACGCTTTTGCCATTGCAACTGCTGTATATTTTCCAGATCTGTCGTGATCATCCCAGTTTTGAGCCGCCATTAAAACAGGCGCTGCCAATAAACTTCCCGCAATAAGTACTGGTCCAGCAATTTTAGGAGCGAGATATTTCTGAAGACTTTCGTAAAGTGAATAAACACCAAATCCGATCCAGATGGCAAAGACGTAGAAGGAACCTACAAGCGCGTAGTCTCTTTCACGAGGTTCAAAAGGTCTTTCGTTCAAATATATTTTTAATGCAATTCCTGTGAATAAAAACAAAGCTAAAAGAACATAAAAACTCTTTAAATCTTTGTTAGCATGGTACATTATACCGATTAACCCTAGAATAAACGGAATAAAATAATAAGCATTACGCCCTTTGTTGTTTAAAACATCAGAAGGTAAGTTGTCTTGAGAACCTAAATGAACAGAATCTAAAGGTTTGATACCACTAATCCAGTTTCCGTCCAGATTGTCATATTTGCCTTGAATGTCATTCTGGCGTCCAACAAAGTTCCACATTAAATATCTCCAATACATGTATCCGAATTGATATTCAAACATAAAACTGAAGTTGTCTCCTGTAGAAGGTTTTTCGATAAGAAGATATTCACCATAGCTTCTTAAGAATTTTACGTAACCTTCGTTATCAATCTGTTTTTGAGCATAAGCTCTTCTGAATTCAGAAACAGTTTTTTCAACTTCATTGCGCAATTGAGCTGTAGCTTTGTTATATTCATCTTCAGTCAATTGGCTTGCGTCGATTCCGTATTTTGCCAAATCTTCCTCATAATTGTAATTAGGATTAATTCGGAACTTCGGAGGATTGGTAAAGTTGATATAGTTTTGAATGTGAGCTGTTTCCGTGCTCCACATTCTAGGCAGAATCGCTTTCTGGTTGTCATCAGAATTTTGTTCTGCATTTTTATAATTATTGGTAATAATGTATTTACCAGTTTTATAATCTCTTTCGTAGTTAGGCTTTTTGTCTAAATAAGGCGTTTTAGCATCAAGACCAGCAAAAAGTTCTGTGTATTGAGGTCCGTAAAACAACGGATTTACACCATATTGTTCACGATTATAATAAGCCAAAACCTCAGTTGCATCTGATGGTTTGTTTTCGTTAATAACTGTATTCGCGTTTGCACGAACAGGAAGCATTAACCAAGTTGAGAAACCAATCAGGATAAATAAAATACACAATATGATAGTGTTGTAGAATATTAAACCTTTTTGCTTCGTGTATTTTAAGCCGAAATAGAAAAACGCAATAAATAATAAAGCTACAAAGATAGTTCCTGAATTAAATGGAAGTCCCATGCTGTTAACCATGAAGATTTCGGTTTTTCCGAAAAATGCCATAGTAAGAGGAAGAAGTAATTTAAAAATGAACAATAAAATTCCAATAACTACAATGTTAGCAATAATGAAATTTTTGATTGTAACTTTTTCGTAGTGTTTGAAATAGTATAAAAATCCGATCGATGGAATAGTTAAAAGAGCCATAAAGTGAACTCCAAACGAAAGACCAATAACCAAAGAAATAATTAGTAACCATTTGTTTCCTTTTGGTTGGTCCATGTCTTGCTCCCAACGCAAACCAAGCCAGAAAAGCAAAGCAATTAATAAAGAAGCCATTGCATAAACTTCTGCCTCTACTGCGTTGAACCAAAAACTATCCGAAAAAGTATAAGCCAAAGCCCCTACAAATGAGCTTCCTAAAATAACAATTGAATTGTTTTGATCAATTTCTGTAAAACGACCTACAATCTTTTTCAAAATCATAGACGACGACCAGAACATAAATAATATGGTAAATGCACTAGAAAAAACAGACATCATGTTAACCATCAGAGCTACATGCTGAGCATCTATTGCAAACATGGCAAAAAATGCACCCATCATCTGAAAAAGCGGAGCTCCAGGTGGGTGACCTACTTCAAGTTTGGCTGCGGTAGCAATATATTCTCCGCAATCCCAAAAGCTCATTGTAGGTTCAACAGTTAATGTGTAAGTTATTAAAGCGATTGCAAATGCAAACCAACCAATAATTGTATTCCATTTATTGAAATTGAATTGTGCCATATTTAGGTATTAAAAATTTGAATGTTTTTCTATCCTACAAAGAAAATGTTTTTTTACTTAAAGAAACGACCATTAACATAAAATTCTACAAAACTATCTTTTAAAACTAATATGTTGTCTATGAGGAGTTTTTAATGCTGAAGCTGATTTTAACGTGAAAAAAATCAAAAAAAAACATTTTTTTTGCTCAAAAAGTTTGCACAAACTAAATAAAGACTTAAATTTGCACTCGCTTAACAGCACTGCTGGTCTATGGTGTAATGGTAACACTACGGTTTTTGGTGCCGTCTTTCTAGGTTCGAGTCCTAGTAGACCAACAGAAAAGCCTCTCAGAAATGAGAGGCTTTTTTTATTTGAAAAAAGTTTACTTTAAAATTTGCATAAATTAAATAAAGTTTTAATTTTGCACCCGCTTAACCGCACTGCTGGTCTATGGTGTAATGGTAACACTACGGTTTTTGGTGCCGTCTTTCTAGGTTCGAGTCCTAGTAGACCA
>NZ_JAVAMB010000004.1 GCF_030730925.1 Flavobacterium sp. DG2-3
TATCTGCTAAATCTGCGGGATCTGCGAGAGACAAAAAACCTTTGCAATCTGTGGCATTTTTTCTCGCAGATTTTGCAAATACAGCAGATTTAGAAATCGAATAAAGATTTCTGCAGATTTTTTATTTAGAAAATCTGCTTAAATCAATTTAATCTGCGTGAAACAAAAAATCTTTTTTAATCCTTTCAATCTTTGGCAAAAACTTATCTATTAATTTGTCTCCAAATTTTAGCCGTAAAATCGTCTTTATACATTAATCTATTTGTTCGCGTTGGGTTTACACGATTGGTTAGGATAATTAAAAACCTTCCATTATCAGGATTCATGAAAAAGAAAGTTCCTGTAAAACCTGTATGGCCGAAATCATCTTTTTTATAAAATTCGTCTGGCTTTCTTTTGTCAAAGCCCAAACCGCGATAAATTCCATTTTTTGCGAGAGGCGAATCTGTAAACTCTTTTACGACATTCGGTTTTAGAATTTGTTTTCCTTTATAAGTTCCGTTATTCAGAAGCATTTTGCAGATTACGGCAATCGATTCTGCGTTGGCGAATAAACCTGCATTTCCAGAAACGCCTCCAAAAATTGCCGCCGCTTCATCGTGTACATAACCTTTTATGGTATCTTTTCGAAAAAGATTATCTACTTCAGTCGGCATGACATCATCTATCGAAGTCCATTTTAACGGATTATAGCCAATTTTTGAAATGCCTAATTCTGTATAAATTTCATTTGTGAAGTAATCTAATTTCTTTCCTGTTTTAGTTTCAATCATTTGCTTCACCAAAAGAAGATTCAAATCGCTATACAAATATTTGCCTCTCGGATTGGTGTTTGCCTTTGCAATCCTGTCATAAACCGAAGGATAAAATTCTGGATTCAACCACATGTTTTTATAAACCTGAATCCAGTTTTCTTTTGACTCGAAAGAGAGATATTTTGAATCGTAAACAATGTTTTTATTGACAAACATAATATCAAACGGCTCAACATATTGCTCTGATTTCTGATTGCTCAGCAAAGGCGAATTGTCTGGCGTAGAAAGCAACGCCTGATAAAAAGTAATACTTGGCGTTAATCCTGAAGTATGCGTTAGCAATTCAAAAAGTGTCAAATCGGCAATGGCTGTGTTTTTGTACATCGGAACAATTTCGCCAACTTGATCTGTAAGCTTTAGTTTTCCATCACCAACCAAACGCATAGTTACCAAAGTCGCTCCTAAAACTTTAGACATTGAAGCCAAATCAAAAACATCTTCTGATTTTACCAATAGCTTTTTGGTATAATCATGAAAACCGTAGTTTTTATAAATTAGATTTTCTTCTTTAGTTCCCACTATAATCTGCGCACCAGGAAAAAAGCCTTTTTCTAGCGCATTGGTCATCATCGAATCAATGCAAACTTCATTTCGTTTTACATCAAAAGAACTCTTGGCGCTTTTCTGAGAATACCCCTTTATTCCAAAAGAAATCAGGCAGACAATTACAATTTTGATCGATATATTTTTCATATTTCTATGGATTAATTTTTAAGTCCTGTCCTGCCATCAAAGGCTCGTTATTGGTTCCTGTAATTTTTATTCTGACTGCTTTTACAGGCTGTTTCGGATAAATTGATGCATTTCCGTAATCAAAATTATCGCCTTTTATAAAATCAGTTCCGTTATATGAAAACTCGACAAAACCATTGTTTATTATAAATCTCGGGTGATGAGGAATTCCAGTTAAAACATCAATTTTAGAGGAAGTTACCGGATTCGTAAAAGTGTACAAAATCCAGTCGCCGTCTTTGCACGGTACATCGGTACGCAAATAGGATTCTTCATTATAATCTTGCAGATTTGAAATTGGAAACTTCGGATTTTCTGCCATCGAAGAAGTCACTTTCACTTCTGGTTCCAGATATGGCGAACAGTTGAATTTTACGTTTGCATCCGACTTTTTCTCTTCTTTATTTTCAACTGTAAAATCTAATCTATAGGTATTTTTTTCATTATAATTTTCAATCGCAAATCTCAAACGAGGTTTTGATTTCAAAGACTTTTCATCTGAATACGTCTGCAATAATTTATCATTTTCAAAAAGTGAAACATTTTTAATTGTTCCATTTGCGCCATCATCAGTTGGATTAAAACTCAAATACCAAATTCCCTTTTTATCCACATGTTCGGTGATGTTTTCTGAAATGGTCAAAACTTCTACTTTCGAAGTATTCCAATTGGCAACTGGCAATTTTTCTACTTTTACCGCAGGACTTGCCGAAGTTTCATTAAAGAAAACTATAAACCTGTATTGCTCGTAATCTTTCGTTTGAATTGGTTCTGTATACAAAGGCGATTGTCTTGTTGGCTCATTTCCGTCTTTGTCAAATCGAACAACGGCGCCTTCATAAGGTGGTGTTACGGTAATCGTTCCGTTCTTATAAATGGCTGTTGGAGGAAAATCTCTAAAAGCGATTCCCATATCGGCCAATCTTTGCAAGTGGCTGTTGGTCAATCTTCCATAAAAATCATCCCAGTTTTTATCTTCTTTTTTAGACCAGCCAATTTCAGATAAAGCACAAATTCTCGGATAACTTTGGTATTCCATAATTCTTGCAGGACGATCTAAATATTCGCTCCACAAAGCACCTTGAACTCCAATTATATTTTTTTGTTCTTCAGGCGTTAAGTCAGCATCTGGAATGGGTTCAAACGAATACGCACGTTTTGTATCGGTAATTGCCGCCCAACGATGGCCGCGTTCTGTTTCCGATTGTGCCATGTCATAATACGTAAATTGTCCCGGCATCATAATGGTTTTATACCCTTTTTTAGCCGATTCGATTCCGTAACTAATTCCCTGCCAAGCAGAAATCAGCGTATTTGGGTCGATTTCTCCACCTTTCAGGATTTCATTCCAGCCGTCTGTTTTTTTATGGTATTTATCGACAATTTTCTGAACCCTTCTAAAGAAATAATTCTGAAGCTGAAAACTGTCTGTAAATCCTTCTTTCGCCATCAAAGCTTGACATTTTGGACAATGCTCCCAGTTGGCACGATTCACTTCGTCTCCTGCAACATGAATATATTCAAAAGGAAATAATCCAGAAACTTCTTTTATAATGTTATCTAGAAGTTCATAATTTTCTTCGCGACCCACGCACCAAACATTTTTCACTTCGCCTTGAACACTTTTCAGCTCTTGCGTTATAGCGCAACCGACTTCTGGATACGAAGCCGTTACCGCACGCGAATGCCCCGGAATTTCAATTTCTGGCATTACGGAGATTCCGCGATTGGCTGCGTAAGCGACTACTTCTTTAATGTCTTCTTGTGTATAAAAACCTCCGTAACGTTTGTCTCCCGAACCGTAAGAGGGCAGTAAAACTTCGCCTGGACCACGCCAAGCGCCTTTTAAGGTCAAATCGGGCATCGATTTTATTTCGATTCTCCAGCCGTTATCATCGGTTAAGTGCCAGTGGAAAACATTCATTTTGTGAGCCGCAAGCCAATCGATATAATTTTTTACCGTTTGTTTATCGAAGAATTGTCTTGAACAATCGAGCATCATTCCGCGCCAGTCAAAACGAGGATAATCTTCAATTTTTACAAACGGAACAGTTCCTTTTTTGACTTCTTTTGCAGAACAAATTTGGACTAAAGTCTGAAGTCCGTTTAGAACTCCGTTCTCAGTTTTTCCTTTTACAAAAATTCCTTTTTCATTTATTTCTAATTGATAGCCTTCATTCGGAAGGTTTAATTTCTTATCGACTAAAAATGAAATGCTATTTTTTCCGTGCTTTTTTCCAATTGAAACTATCGGATTAATTCCTGTATTTTTTGAAAGACTTGCAGCAATATAATCGGCACTGTTTTTTAGTTTTTTATCTACAACTATTTTTAGTGGCGAAGTCAAAACCAACTGTCCAGCGCTTTGCTGAACGGAAACAGGTTTCGGAATCATATCTAATTTTTGGGCTTGTACAAAACCTAACGAACTTAGAAATAGGGCAATTAGAAGAATACTTTTTCTCATCTCTATATTTTATTTTACTGAAAATTCAATCGGACTGCTTTCTGTCTGGGTCTGACTCAAAGCGGTGAGCGCATAAACGTAGTTTTCCAAATCAGCATTTGGCACTTCTAGTTTTAAAGCTGTTGTCACGTAATAAATGTTTTCAGGATTTGAGAAATCGGTTATTTTTCCTTTTGGAAATCTGTAGATCACGTATTTCTTGTCGTTAAATGCCACTTTCCAAGTTAAAACCGCTTTATCGCCTTTTTTGGCAATCACCGCATTAGTTGGCGGTTCTGGTTTTAGTCTTGTAATTCTATTTGCTTCTGGGGTTAAAGCGATGTATTTGTATTCTTTTTGCAGAAGTGGTTTTCTCAATGTATCTCCTTTTTTCAGAAAATTAGAAGCGGTAAAATGCATCGAACCTTCAATTTGAGGCAGTTTACGAATCATTTCAATCTGTTTTACAATTTGATCGGGACTTCTCCACTCTGGTTCTTTTGCCGTAGTCGAAATTTTATAATCGCCATGACCAACATACACATTGGCGCCATATTTATGTTCTGCCCACCATTTTGCCAGAACTTCAAAATCGGCGCGGTCAAAACCAATATGCCAGTACAATTGAGGCGTAACATAATCGATCCAGTTTTCTTTTTGCCATTTTAAAATATTCGCATACAAATCGTCATAGTTTGTAGCTCCTGCATTCGTTTTAGAGCCTTGAGAATCTTTGGCGATATTTCTCCAAACTCCAAAAGGCGAAATTCCGAATTCAACTTCTGGTTTATTGGCAATGATGGTATCTCTAATTTGTTTGATAATTAAATCGACATTATCTCTTCGCCAATCGTCTTTGTCTTTAAACTGACGTGGTTCTTTAGCGAAAGCTTTATTATCTGGAAATTCCTGTCCTTCAATTTTATATGGATAAAAATAATCGTCCATGTGGATTGCCTGAATATCATAGTTGCGAACAATTTCGCCCACTACAGAACACACAAAATCTCTAGTTTCTTGTAAACCTGGATTAAAATATCGAGATTTTCCGTAAGTCAGGAAAAGTTCTGGTTTTTTAAAATATAAGTGATTTTTTGAAAGCACATCTCTCACCGTATCTTTCTGCACACGATACGGATTCAGCCAAACGTGCACATTCATACCGCGTTTTCCTGCTTCATCAATCATCATTTGCAACGGATCAAAACCTGGCGCAACGCCTTGAGTTCCGGTTATCCAATGCGAAGCGGGTTCTTTTGTCGATTTGTAATAGGCATCGGCAGTTGGGCGGATTTGAAAAATTACGGTGTTCAGATTATACGAACGAAGATTATCCAAAAGGGCAATCATTTCGTTTTTCATTTCTTTGTCTGATAAACCTGGTTTAGACGGCCAGTCGATGTTTTCTACTGTAGAAATCCAAGCTGCACGCATTTCTCTCTTTGGAGATTGCTGACTGAAAATTTTGGTTTGAATCAGTAAAACTAGAATTATGATTTTTATGGTTTTCATAATTATTATTTTGGGTTAGTATCGTTATGTTTAACCGCAAAGAACGCAAGGGTTTACGCTATGTTCGCTAAGTTTTTTTTTAAATCGCACAAAGTCGCTAAGTTTATTTTAGCCAATCTTTATTTTTAATCTCGCAAAGTCGCAGAGACGCAAAGTTTTTTTAATCTGTGGCTATTTTTTTCTCTCGCAGATTTGGCAGATTTGGCAGATTCAACAGATTTAATTTGTGTAAATTTGTGTAATTTGTGGCAAAAAAATCTTTTTAATCTTTTTAATCTTTTTAATCTGTGGCAAAAAACTATTAAAAGTTAGTCCAATTTGTAAATTCCGCCTTCAATAAGTGATGTCCACACTTTTCCGTTATTGTCGACAGAAAAACCGTTTACGCTTGAACTTCCTAAATTAAGCACTTTGCTAATTTCAAATTTTACAGCATCTACAATAATCACTTCCCCTTTTCGGCTTCCGATATAAATATTATTATTTTTCTCAATTATTCCTGCCGGATTGTGCTCGTAACCTAATTTCAAATCCAAAACTTTACTTTGGGCAATTACATTTTCTTCTGTTAATTCCAAGTCATCACTTAGCGGAACTCTTACAAGCTCGCCTTCCATTGTTTTACCGTAAAACCATTTTCCATCCTCGCTTTTCCCCATCGATTCTCTAATTTTCCATTTATTAGTTCTCAAAAGAGTTTTTCCGGTTTCAATATCTAAAATAGTCAGAAATCGTTGAGGCGTAACAAAATACAATCTCTTTTTTGTTGCAACCATATTAACATTTCCAGCTGAGTATAAAATTTGGTTTTCGTTTCCGTTATTCCATTTCCAAATCAGATTTCCTGTGTTTTTATCAAGACAGTAAATGTAAGAATCCCAAACTCCATAAATAATTTTATCGCCATGTATTACGGGAATTCCTTGCGAATACGATTTTGGCAGTTTATTTTCCCAAAGCAATTTTCCTGTAACTGCATCAACACAAACAAATGCAGTCGAACTTTCAGTATATAATTTATTGTTTTCAACAATTGGAGAGCCAACCAAAACACCACCTACAGAAGTGCTCCATTTTTGCTTACCTGTTTGCGTGTCGATTCCTAAAATATTGCCTTCGATTGTGCCTTCAATCAGATTATTTTTGACTACAATTGGAGAAAAATAAAGTGAATTTCCTGTCTGTATTTTCCAATTCACCGCTTTATTCTTCAAATTAACCGATTGAATTTCGCCAAGCGAATTTGTAAAATAAAGGTTCTTTTTATCAAACGCCGGAAGATTGTAAATTGAGGCAATATCTTTTATAAAAGGATTTAAGCTTGCTGGATTATCTTTCGGAATTTCAATTTTTGAAGGTGTTGATGGAACAGCAAATTTAAAAACGCCAGGTTTATCGAGCTCTTTCTGATAAATGCGAATACTATCTTTACTTACAATAACCTCATTATAGCTTTTTGTTTTTCCGTCAAGCGAAGTAATCGATGTTCCCATTAAACCACTCAAACCAGAGAAATCGTATTTTCTTAAAGTATGTCCGTGACCGCAAAAAGTAGCTACAGTTGGATATTTTTGTAAAACTGAAAGCACTTCTTTATAATTGCTCACGCTGTTATCTAAAGGATAATGAGCAAAATTCAATACTTTTTTATTGCTGTTTTTTAAATTGTCCTGCAATGTTTTATCCAGCCAAAGTACGTCTTCGTGTTTAACAAATCCATCTCCCATTTTCATGTAAGGTCCACACGGAAATCCGATAAAAACATAATCCCCTTTTGAAAAGACAAATCGGTCTTCTCCCCACAATTTTTTATACGTCAGTCCAGCGCTTTCGCTCCAATTGGTTTCATGATTTCCTGAAACTACATAGTACGGTTTCTTTAGTGTCGAAAGTATTTTATGCACTTCATTCAACTCGTCATCAGCACCGCGATTGGTTAAATCTCCGGTTACGATTACAAATTCAAAATCTGAGTTATTAATTTCTTTTACAATATTTTGAAGTAAAAAATCATTATCATTCCCTACAGAAACGTGCAAGTCTGTAAGTTGAACAAATTTTATAATTTCCTTTTTTTCTGCATTCTGCGAAAATCCAGATGTTATTACAAAAAGCAATAGTATTCTGAAAAATAGATGTTTCATGGTTCTTTTTAGTTAATTAGCAATAATTTATTTTAAACAGTTCTTATTTCGGAATTCACTGTGTCACTTAACAGCAAAGCGCGCAATGATTTACGCAATGTTCGCAAAGTTTTGTTTTTTTTTATCTCGCAAAGACGCGAAGACGCAAAGTTTTTCTCTCGCAGATTTCACAGATTAAGCAAATTAATTGGCGGAAATTTGTGAAATTTGTGGCTAAAAATTAACCGCAAAGCACACAAGGATTTGCGCTATGTTCGCAAAGTTTTTCTCTTGCAGATCTAGCAGATTTAATTTGCTGAAATTTGTGAAATTTGTGGCAAAAAAAAACTTCTAATTTTACAATCTGTGGCTATTCTTTCCTCTCGTTGCTTTCGCAGATTCAAAAGATTTAATTCGTGAATCTGTTGCGAAAAAAACCTAACAGGCTTAAAAAAACCTGTTAGGGATAACCAACCAAAATTTATGTATTGCGAATTATCGGTAGTTTCGCAATGCACTTTATGTTACTTTGTTTTTACACTTTCGTTGAAGAAATCATGAAAAAACAAAAGCTGATATTTTAAAGCATTTTCCCAGTATTTAAGATTATGTTCTCCTGGACGCTCGATATAATCGTGATCTATTTTCTTTGCCAGCATTTTGGCATGCAGATCTCGGTTGACATTCATAAAAAAATCGTCAACTCCACAATCAATAATTAGTTTTAAACTATTATTTGGCAGTAAATCAAGCATATTGACTACTGTATTTTTATTCCAATTTTCTGGAAATTCATTTATAGTTCCAAGGCGTTTTTTAATATCCCAGTTATCAGGAAACGGACGAAAATCTACTCCGCCGCTCATGCTTCCCGCTGCTCCAAAAATATCCTGATGTTTAATCGATAAGTATAAAGCACCATGCCCGCCCATGCTCAAACCAGAAATTGCACGGCCTTCACGACTTGAAATTGTTTTGTAGTTTTTGTCAATGTAAGGAACCAATTCTGCCGTTACATAAGTTTCGTACTTAAATGTAGGGTCAATTGGGCTGTCAAAATACCAGCTAGAATAATTTCCGTCTACACCAATTACAATAAAATTATATAAATCTACCTGTCTTTTAAGTTCTTTAAAATCTTTTGCCCAAGAACCATAATTACCACTGTACCCATGAAGAAGATACACTACAGGAAATTTTTCACTGCTTTTTTTATAACTATCAGGAAGCATCACACAAGTTTTGATGTTCTTTTTCATCGAAGCACTATAAACCTGAATAGTATCTACCTGCGCTGCTTTGGCAGAAAATAGCGAAACTAAAAAGATTAAGATGTAGATTGTTTTCTTCATATTATTGGAATTTCAATTAAAATAATTATTTCAGACATGCTTTTAAAATCGTAACCGGATGTTGGGCTTTTCTGCTTGTTCCGTCAAAAATCTGATGGCGGCAGCTGGTTCCTGCAGCGGCAATTGCTGTTGTTGCTTCTGTTGCCCTGATTTTCGGAAACAGCGTATCTTCTCCCATCTTCATACTGATTTCGTAATGCTCTTTTTCATATCCAAATGAACCCGCCATTCCGCAGCAGCCCGAATTATAAATGGTAACCGTATTATTTTTTGGAATATTCAGCATCGCAAAAGAAGCTTCAACACTGCTCAATGATTTTTGATGGCAGTGTCCGTGAATCTTTATATTTTTCTCTTTTTCAGAAAATTGTCCTGCGTGAATTTTTCCGTCTGTAATTTCTCTTTTGAAAAACTCTTCAACCGTAAAAGTGTTTTTGGCTATTTTTTCGGCACTTTCCTTATCTCCAGCCAATCGTAAATATTCATCTCTAAAAGTTAAAATTGCCGAAGGTTCAAGACCGATTAAAGGCGTATTTTCTGAAATTATATTTTTAAAAGTATTGACATTTTTATTGGCGATTTCCTGTGCTTCTTCTAGAAAACCTTTCGAAATAAAAGCTCTCCCGCTTTCTTCATGATCGATTACGATTACTCTGTAGCCTAGTTTTGTTAATAATTCGTAAGCATCAATTCCGACAGAAACATCGTAATAATTGGTAAATTCATCACAGAAAAGATAAACGCTGCCATTTTCAAAAGCGTTATTCGCATCAAGCTTTTTATTGGCTTGATGCCATTTTCTAAACGTTTTTGGAGCCAGTAAAGGCACTTGTCTTTCAGGGGCAATTCCCATTCTTTTTTTAACGAAAGAAAGATTAGAAGCCCAATTGGTTACAGACGGCGCAATGCTTCCCAATTCATTCAATTTGGAATTGAAAGCAAATATTTTATTTCGAAAAGAAAAACCATTTGCTTTTTGATATTGGTATAAAAATTCGGCTTTTAAAGTCGCTACATCCACATTACTTGGGCATTCGCTGGCGCAGGCTTTACAGCTCACACACAATTCGAAAACCTTATATAATTCTTCGTGATCAAATTTATTTTCTTTTTCAGAATTCGTCAGATATTCGCGTAAAGCGTTGGCACGTGCACGAGTAGTATCTTTTTCGTTTCGTGTAGCACGATAACTCGGACATAAAGTTCCGCCCGCTGACGGCATTTTACGGCAATCGCCAGAACCGTTGCATTTTTCTGCCGCACGTAAAACTCCCAAACTATCAGAGAAATCCTGAATCGTTTTAATCTCCGGTTCTACTCTTCCGGCTTCAAAACGCAGGTTTTCATCCATTTTTGAAGCATTTACAATTTTTCCAACATTCAAAATAGTATCGGGATCAAATGCATTTTTGATTCGTTTCAGCAATTCGTAGTTTTTTTCGCCAATCATAAAAGGCAAAAACTCTCCGCGCAAAATTCCGTCGCCGTGTTCACCGCTTAGTGAACCTCTATATTTTTTTACTAAATGAGCCACTTCAGTCGATAAATTTCTAAACTGACGTAATCCATCTTTTGTTTTTAAATTGATTTTCGGACGCAAATGCAACTCTCCTGCTCCAGCGTGTGCATAATAAATCGCGCTTTGTCCTTGACTTTCCATCATGGCTGCAAATTCGGCGATATAATTTGGCAAATCGCTTAGTTCTACGGCGGTGTCTTCAATAGAATCGGCTGCTTTGTCGTCTCCAACAATACTTCCTAAAAGTCCAAGACCCGCTTTTCGAACTTCGTTTACTTTGTCAATATCAGCTCCGTAAATTTTTGGCAATGCATATCCGAAATTATTAATCTGAAGATCTTTAATCAAAGCATCCGCTTGTAGTTCGGCATCTTCCATACTAATGTGCGATCCTACTTCTAGCATGATAACTGCTTTCGGTTCGCCCACAATAAAAAATCGATTTTTAGACTGTTCTCTGTTGGTTTTGGTACAATCTAAAATCGTATCGTCCATCATTTCGCAAGTGTACAAATGATGTTTCATGGCTACAACGACCGCTTCTAAACTTTCTTGAATAGTATGAAAATGCGCCACAACCATAATAGTATTCGTCGGCGGAAGATCGTCAGCTTTTAAAGTAACTTCTGTGGTGAAAGCCAAAGTTCCTTCGCTTCCGCAAAGTAGTTTTCCTAAATTGATAGTATTTTCTGTTCCCGAAAAAAGTTCTGATTTTAGTAATGCATCAATTGCATAACCTGTATTTCGTCTATGAATTTCTGGTTTTGGAAATTCTCTTAAAATTTCTTCCTGATTTTCTTTGTTCGAAAGCTCTTCGTAAATCGTTTTATAAATTTTACTTTCTAAAGAATCTCCTTTTGTTTTGGCAATAAATTCTTCAGAAGTTAAATCTTTAAATACCGCTGTAGATCCGTCGCTTAAAACGGCTTTTATTTCTACAATTTTATCTCTGGTAACGCCGTACCGAATTGAGGTTGTTCCTGAAGAATTGTTTCCGACCATTCCGCCAATCATACATCTATTTGTGGTAGATGTTGTGGGTGCAAAAAATAATCCGTGCGGTTTTAAATATAAATTTAACTCGTCACGAATTACTCCCGGCTGAACGGTTACCGTTTTATTTTCGCGATCAAAAGCAACAATTTTATTGAAATGTTTTGACACATCGACAATGATTCCGCTTCCGACCGTTTGTCCCGCAAGCGAAGTTCCAGCTGTTCTTGGCGTTATTGAAATCTTATTTTTGGAAGCAAAACGAATAATATTGACAATATCATTTTCTGATTTCGGAATCGCCACAGCAAGAGGCATAATTCTATAAGCAGAGGCATCTGTGGCGTATATTTTTTTATGAAGTTCATCATAAAAAAGAGTTCCTTCTAAGGAGTTTTCTAATTCTTGTAGTTGAAGAAAATCGGACATTGAATTGGTTGTGTTGCTTTTGGTTTTTAATAACTGTTTTATTTCTGAACTCAGTTTTAAAAACTGATCGATAATAAAACAAATTCTAATTTTAATTAGAAATCAATATTTATTAAAGTGCCTAGCTTTGAACTCCCTTCAAATGAAGCAATGGTTTTCATAAATATATTTGACTAACAATATTAGTTTTAACAAATATAGATACAAAAAAGATATAAATACATTATTTTGCGTTTTTTAACATAATAAAATTACAAAAACGCAACAAAACGCAAAAAGTATTTTAGATACGTTTAGATTATAAGATAAAAACGCCAGATTTTCTATATTCGTCCAACCTTTCATCTTCAGGATCCAATTCGGTTACAATTGTGTCCAACTGCGTAAGATCGCAAACGCCGTGTGGCATTTTGGTATTTAATTTATTAGAAGCAAACATCGAAACTACTCTGTCAGAAGCTTCTATCATTGCTTTTTTCACTATAGAAATTTCGTAACCCACTTCTGTAAGTCCTTGTTTTATATTGATGCTACTGGCTCCGATAAAACAAATATCGGCTTTAATTTTAGACACCACCTGAATTACATCCATACCTATTGTTACCATTGCATTTTTCTGCATTTTCCCTCCAATAAAAATCAGATCAATATTAGGATGCTGAGATAATTGCATGGCTATTGGCAAGCTATAAGTATATATGGTAGCTTTTAAATCAGCAGGAATTAACTTTGCAAAAACCAAATTTGTACTTCCTCCGCTCATTATAATAACCTGATCGTCATGAAGTAAAGACAATGCTTTTGTTACAATTTTCTTTTTCTCCTCTTCAGAAGTTATCGCAATGTCAAATACATTTGCAGGTTTTTCTTTAACTTGAACTGCACCGCCGTAGACCTTCTCCAACTGCTTTTTACTGTCCAATTCGTTCAAATCTCTTCTTATAGTATCTTCTGACAAATCGAGAGCCAAAGCTAAATCTGTTGTAACAACTTTTTGGTCTTCAATAAGCTTAGTCATTATATATTTATGTCTTTCGGCTTTCAGCATGTTTTTTATAAAAGTTAAAATTCATCACAAATATATCAAATATTTCAAATTATATCAGAAAAGACCCTTAAAACTGCAAAATCATGCATTTATTAAATTTTTAAAATAAATCAAATAAATAATTCGAATCAAAATTTGCGTTATTTTGCGTTATTTAAAATTATTTTCGAAAAATAATACAAAATAACGCATTTGTATGCAATAATTAAATATATTTGCTCAACAACAACCATAAAAAACCAGATTAATCATGAAAAAATTACTCTTTATTTCAGTGTTGTTTTTGTGCATTCAAACAGTATTTGGACAAGCAAAAACGGTTACTGGAACAGTAAAAAACAAGAAGGATGGCTTTCCTCTTCCTGGAGTTAGTGTCCTTATTCAAGGAACATCAAATGGCACAACTACAGATTTTGATGGAAACTACAGCATTAGTGTTGCTTCTGGACGAAGCCTTAGCTTTAGCTACATGGGTTTTGAAACTGCAGTAGTGAAAGTTGAGGGACAACAGAAAATCAACGTTGACATGGCAGAAAGCGCTGCAAAGTTAGATGAAGTAGTTGTCGTGGGATTCTCTTCGCAAAAGAAAGCAAATCTTACTGGTGCAGTTGCTAAAGTTGATGTAAAAAAAGCTTTAGGAAGTATTCCTGTTACAGATATTACAAAAGGTCTTCAGGGAACTACTCCAGGACTTAATATTACTTATAATTCAGGTAGCATCGGTAAACAATCCAAAATAAATATTCGTGGAGCCGGAACTATTGTAAACGGAGAGGTTTCAGGATCGCCACTTATTTTAGTTGACGGTGTTCCGGGTGATCTTTCTTTATTAAATGCAGAAGATGTTGAATCTATGTCTGTTCTTAAAGATGCTGCCTCTGCTTCTATTTATGGTGCACGTGCTGCATTTGGAGTTATATTGGTTACAACTAAAAGCGGTAAAAACGCAAAAGGTAAAGTACGATTTGCATATAGTGTAAATACTGGTATTAGCAACCCAATTTCTTTGATTCAATTTAATGATCCTACAGTAGAGCTTCCTGCCATGATCGAGGCACAAGCTAGAGCGGGTAATGCCAATCCAGAGTCTTTTGGAATGAATTACAAAACATTATTGCCAGGTATTATTAACTGGAAAGAAAAATATGCTGCAACAAGAAATCCTAATGATAAAAATATGATTTTAGGAGAGGATTTTGACGTAATTGGTGGTAGAGAATATTTTTACAGAATCTGGGATCCGCACGCTGAAATGCTAAAAAAGAATGCTATACAAACGCTTCACAATTTATCAGCTCAAGGTTCTTTGGGAGAAAAAAGTTCGTTTATTGTTTCATTAGGTCTTGCTAATCAAGATGGTGTAATGAAAATTAATACCGAAACCAATCAAAGATTCAGTCTTAATATGGGTATGACTACTCAATTAACAAGCTGGCTTACTGGAGATTTTAAAGTATTGGGAACTTTTCAAGAATATAATTCTCCTTTTAACTACTATAACAACGGTGTTGATACGGCTGGAAATGGATATTTTGGATACTACATGCGTTGGGGTTCTTATTTCCCTTATGGTACTTACAATGGCACTTATTTCAGACATGCGCCAGGTTATATGGCAAACGCATCTCAAAATGAGAATAAGTCAAATGATATGAGGATAAGCGGAAAACTTACTGCTCAAATTACAAAAGACTTTAATCTTATTGGAGAATATAGTATAAACAATAATTTTTCGAGCCTTAAAATGAATGGTGGACAAGTGCCGCTTTGGGACTGGTGGACAAGTGCTGCTGACTTAGTTGCAGGAAAACCTACCTCTATGGAAGTTGGAAATGATTTTGTTGCGCAAGCTAAAACATCTTACACTAGAAATGTAGCCAATATTTATGCAAATTATACTAAAACTTTGGGTGAAAACCACAACTTTAAAGCATTAGGCGGTTTAAACACGGAGTGGTACGATCAAGAAAGAACCTATGCGCGTAGAAATACACTTTTGGATAAAAACAAACCAGAATTTAATCTAGCTATTGGTGATCAATTTACTGCACCTCTTGTGGCTAATGATATCTTAAACCCAGGTTTATCAAGATATGCTATTGCCGGATTCTTTGCACGTGTGAATTATGACTACAAAGGAAAATATCTTTTGGAGGTAAACGGACGTTATGACGGTTCGTCAAAATTCCCTACAAATGAGCAATGGGGATTCTTCCCTTCTGCTTCTGTTGGATACAGAATTTCGGAAGAAGCTTTCATGGAAGGTACAAAAAGCTGGTTAAATGATTTAAAAATTAGAGGATCTGTCGGTTCAATCGGAAATCAGAATATTGCTAACAATGCCTTTTTACCAGTTATGACGAATGTTACTACTAATCCTAACCCTTATTGGATAGGAAGCGGTTCAACTGTTCCTCCAACTGTGAATCAGCCAACAAACGTTGATCCGAATTTAACTTGGGAAAAAGTAACGACTCAGGATATTGGTATTGATATTCGTATCTTTAATATGCTTGGATTAACTTTTGACTATTATCAAAGAGATACTAAAGGAATGTTAGCTCCTGGTAAAACACTTCCTGGTTCATTTGGTCAGGCTGCTGCTAATACAAATTCTGGAAACTTAAGAACAAAAGGTTGGGAGCTTGCGCTTAACTTTAACAAACAAATTAACCAAAACATTAGCGTTTATGCAGATTTAACGCTTTCTGACAATACTACTGAAGTAACAGAATGGAACAACTCTGCGAAACTGATCTCAACTACATCTTTTTACGCAGGTCAAAAATTGGGCGAAATCTGGGGATTAGAAACAGATCGTTTGATTCAAACTACAGATCAAATTGATGCAACTGGATTAATCGTAAATGGTGTTGATTATAAAAATATTAGAACTGGTGCTTTCAAATTTGGCGCTGGAGATGTAATGTATAAAGATTTAGATGGCGATGGTGTAATCTCAAGAGGAGACGGAACAGCTCTTAAACCTGGAGATTTAAAAGTTATTGGAAATACAACTCCTCGTTACCAATACGGAATTCGTTTAGGAGGTGCTTTATACGGATTTGACATTGATGCTTTCTTTCAAGGAGTTGGTAAACGTGAATACTGGGCAACTTCTGATTTAGTATTGCCATTCTACAATAGAACAGATGCTATGTATGTAAACCAGAATGATTACTGGACACCAGAAAACACAGATGCTTATTTCCCTAATCCGTACCCTAACCATGCTGGAAATGCTTTTGGAACTTATGCACCTGGATCTAACAACTTTGTGGCACAGTCACGTTATTTATTAGACATGTCTTATTTACGTTTAAAATCTGTAACGATTGGATATACTTTTCCTAAAAGCATTACCGAAAAAATCGGAATCGATAAAATTAGACCATATGTTTCTGGCTTAAACTTAGCGACTTGGAAAAGCAGCAAATTACCAGTAGATCCTGAGATTAATGAAACTGAAGCGGCATGGGGAAGAACTTTCCCTTATTCTAAAACGATATCATTTGGTATTCAACTTGCTTTCTAAAAAGGTATTTAAAATTTAAAAAATTAATCAAAATGAGAAAATATATAACAAACTCTAGGATAAAACTAACAGTTGCCTTGTTCGCTATTGCAAGTGTAACAGTTAGCTGTTCAGATTTTTTGGACACGCCACCTGAAGATGTGTTTACAGATGACAATTTCTGGACTTCAGAAAACAACGTAAAAACATTCTCTTGGTTGAACTATAATACCTTTAACGGTTATGGAAATAATGCAGGTATTACAGCTGACTTCTATTTTCATTCAGGAACAGGTTTAATAGATGACAATTTAGCGAATAACGTTTTTACCAACTTTCCAACGGCTCCAAATGCAACTAATGCAAACTGGAACGAATACTATACTTTGGTTCGTCGTTGCAATCTTATGCTAGCAAGAGTTCCTAATGTGCCAATGGATCAGGCAAAGAAAAATCACTACATAGGTGTTGCTAAATTCTTTAGAGCGCATACTTATTTCCGTTTGGCACAGCAGTTTGGCGATGTTCCTTATACAGATGAATATTTGTCTCAAAGTGATGCTAACGTATATAAGCCAGCTTTATCAAGAGCAGAAGTGGTTGACAATGTAATTAAAGATTTGGAAGAAGCAATTCCGATGTTATTAAACGTTGATGACAGCAATGTTACTGTAAATAAATATACTGCTTATGCCTTATTAAGCCGCGTGTGTTTAAGTGAAGGTACTTACAGAAAATACAATGGTGGACAGAATGGAAATGCTTATCTTCAGAAAGCAAAAGACGCTTCTTTAGCAGTAATGAACAATAATTTGTACAAATTAAACGCAGACTGGAAATCACTTTATAATTCTGTCGAATTATTAGGAAATGCTGAAGTAATCTTGACAAAGAGATATATTAAAGGTGTTTTAGGAAATTCTGTTCAAGCCTATACCAATACTTCTACAGTTCAAAACGGGTTGACAAAATTTGCTGCACAAAGTTATGTAACGACTAATGGATTGCCAATCAAACAAGCGGGCAATACTCAATATTTAGGCGATAACACTATTGCCAATACTTTTGCCAACAGAGATCCGCGTTTTGCTAAAGCATTTAGCAATGTAGATTATGCTTATTCTGATAAACCTTATACTGGTTTGACCTCTATTACGGGTTATGTGTTCCAGTTATACAACAATCCTGCTACAACAGGTACGGAGGTTTCAACAATTGGCCAAAATCAAATTGACGCTCCAGTTTTCACACTAAGCGAAGTGTATTTAAATTATGCTGAAGCTTGTGCAGAATTAGGAACGATCACAACTGCAGATCTTAATTTGTCTATTAACAAAGTTCGTACACGTGCAGGAATTGCTACTTTGACCACAGATGGTACAAATGCTTCTGCTAACGGAGTACAAATAGATGATCCACAAAGAACAGCAGCATTAGAACAAATTTCAGGAATTGTTAATCCAATTATATGGGAGATTCGTCGTGAGCGCAGAATCGAGTTTATGAGCTGGACTACGATGAGAAAAGAAGATCTTATGCGTTGGAAAAAAGGAGATTACTTAGATACAAATGCTAATCCTGATGTTGCTTTAGGAGCTAAAATTCCTGCCTTGATAGGAACTAATTCTAAAACAAAAGTAAATGCAGAAGGATATGTAATTCCTTACGCTGCAGGTGTTACAAGACCATTTGTTTCTCCAAAAAATTACTTAACTGCTATACCTACAAATGACATCAGTTTATACGCTGCCGAAGGTGTAGAATTAAAACAAAATCCAGGCTGGTAATACACTTAAAAACCAGATTGCCCCATATTAAACTGCCTCTGAAATGAGAAATTTTAGAGGCAGTATTTTAAAATACTCTTTTTTAAACAAAACGAGACTGATAAAAAAGACCCAATAAAATTTCGCCCTGAAAATTCATGTTTTCAATCTTAGTTTTTTAGATTCCCCAATCTACTTTAAACATTCATATATACTCCGATAAAATAGTAATTTTATTAGTCCATTTTGTCTTAACTAATAAACTGTATTTAAAATGATAAAATTTATAGCAAAAAGCGCTTTTGTTGCAGCCTTTCTATTTTCTGCACCGTCCTATTCGACGGTAAATCGATCAATGGAAAGTAATAGTTCAGAAGAAATTAATTACGCTGCAATAAAAACCGGAGCCGATAATTACGAAAAATATTTACCTCTTTTAAAAGATAAAAAAGTTGGAATTGTAACTAATCAGACTGGGATTTTAACCAATAAAACTCATGTGGTTGATTTTCTTTTGGAGAAAAAAATCGCAATTCAAACTATTTTTGCTCCCGAACACGGATTTAGAGGAACAGCCGATGCTGGAGAACATGTTGTAGACGGAAAAGATCCGAAAACGGGTTTGCCAATTATCTCGCTTTATGGTGACAACAAAAAACCAAAACCAGCGCAGTTAGCTGGTCTTGACGTTATGATTTTTGACCTTCAGGATGTGGGCGCGCGATTCTACACCTACATTTCTTCGCTGCATTATGTGATGGAAGCTTGTGCAGAAAATAATATTCCGCTTATCGTTTTAGATCGTCCAAATCCAAATGGTGCTATTGTAGACGGACCTCTTTTAGAAAAAGAATTTACAAGTTTTGTAGGCATGCACCCTATTCCGCTCCTTCACGGAATGACAATTGGTGAGTACGCGCAAATGGTAAATGGACAAAAATGGCTGAAAGATGGCGCTCAATGCAAACTAACCGTTATTCCTTGTGTTGATTATAAAAGAACAATGCCATATAGTTTATTGGTAAAACCGTCTCCGAATTTGCCTAACGACCAATCGATAAATCTATATGCGAGTTTATGCCTTTTTGAAGGAACAAACGTGAGTATGGGACGCGGAACCGAAAAGCAATTTCAAATTTATGGATCTCCTTATTTAACTAAAACAAATTTCAGCTTTACGCCGAAACCAAATTTTGGGGCAAAAGATCCTTTATATAACGGGAAAGAATGTTTTGGCGAAGACTTAACAGCGTATCCAAAACTAAAACAGCTAGAATTAAAATGGCTGATTAAAGCCTACCAAAACACCAGCGACAAAACAAAATTCTTTAATGGATTTTTTACGAAACTGGCTGGAACAAAAAAATTACAGCAGCAAATTGAAAGCGGTGTTTCTGAAAGTGAGATCAGAAAAACATGGCAAAAAGACCTTGAAGCTTTCAAAAAAATGCGAAAACAGTATTTAATTTATTAGTTTTTTAAACACATAGAAACATAGAATTTCTATTTTCTGAAAAAAGAGTTTAGAAGAGAAACTCGTTTCTCCACACATAGCTAGACGTTTCCAACTTTGTCAAAGTTTAAAACTTTGACAAAGTTTCACACAACAACTATGTGCATTAAGATAAGTGAAACGTCTTTTACACATTACAAAAAACTATGTCTCTATGTGTTAAAAAAAGTACACATAGCTATGTGCATTAATGCAAGTGAAACGCCTTTTGCACACTACAAAAAGCTATGTCTCTATGTGTTTAAAAAAACATTCTGTATAAAAATATCAAAATTGTAAATCCAGAATATGGATTTCAAAAATCAAAAAAAAGAAAAATGAAAAATAAAAATCCTGAAACTGAACAAGAATCTTTGTACAAAGACTTGGATCAAATGAGCGTGAAAGAACTTCTTACCAACATTAATACAGAAGACAAAAAAGTTCCGCATATTATTGAAGAACAGATTCCTAAAATAGAAAAACTAGTTAAAGCCATTGTAAAAAAAATGCAGTTGGGCGGAAGATTATTTTATATCGGAGCAGGAACTTCTGGGCGAATCGGAATTTTGGATGCATCAGAATGTCCGCCTACTTTTGGCGTTTCGCATGATATGATTATCGGAATTATTGCAGGTGGAGACACTGCGATTAGAAAAGCGGTTGAAAACGCCGAAGACGATACCGAACAAGCTTGGAAAGATTTAGCCAAATTTGAAATTTCTAGCTTAGATATGATTATCGGAATTGCGGCTTCTGGAAACACGCCTTACGTTTTAGGTGCTCTTAAAAAAGCAAAAGAACACAATATCAAAACAGGAAGTATTTCTTGCATCAGCAACGGACTTATTGCACAAGAAGCAGATTATCCTATCGAACTAATTGTAGGCCCTGAATTCTTAACAGGAAGCACGAGAATGAAAGCAGGAACGGCTCAAAAATTGACTTTGAATATGATTTCTACTTCGGTAATGATCAAACTTGGGAAAGTAAAAGGCAACAAAATGGTTGATATGCAATTGTCTAATGAAAAATTAGTAAAACGCGCTATCAAAATGATTATGGAAGAATTGGAAATTGAGCATGATCTAGCCGAAGAATTATTGCATAAACACAAAAGCGTGAGAGCTGTTTTAATGGCGCACAGCAAAAATCAGGAAAACTAAAAACCACATTATCAAAATCTTTTATAGATTTATACAAATTCAAAAGCTGGATAAATTCATTTTTTGGAGTTTTTAACACCGACCTGACAGAGTAAAATCCGTCAGGTCAATTTAAAAAAGTCTCTTTATTTAAATTTAACATATAGCTAAACTATGTGCATTTAAATTAGTGAAACGCCTTTTTAAATTTGTATAATCTATGTTTCTATGTGTTGAAAACAATTAAACCAAACAGATTTAGATAATTTATAAAAAACCAAAAAACTACCAAATTATAAAATGACACCAAGTACCATTCTTCTATTAATTATAATTTATTTCGGAACCTTATTTTATATCTCACACAGAGTGAGCAAAAAAGACAGTGGAAATGAAGCTTTCTTTACAGCCAATAAAAATTCAAAATGGTATTTAGTTGCTTTCGGAATGATTGGAACAGCACTTTCAGGAGTGACTTTCATTTCGGTTCCTGGAGAAGTTGGCGCTGCCAGCGGAGAGCAATTCAAATATTTTCAGTTTGTTTTGGGTAATGCCTTAGGTTTTATCGTCATAACCAAATTATTATTGCCTCTGTATTATAGAATGAATCTGACTTCTATTTATGGTTATATAGAACAGAGAATGGGCGTTTTTAGCTATAAAACAGCCGCTTCTATTTTCTTAATCAGCCGTACAATCAGCTCGGCTTTTAGACTTTATTTGGTTGTCATTGTTTTACAGCGTTTTGTGTTTGACTTTTATAATATTCCGTTTGCTTTTACGGTTATGATTTCTTTACTATTAATTTTCTCTTATACCTACAGAGGCGGATTAAAAACGATTATTATTACTGATACTTTACAGACTTTCTTTTTAGTTACTTCTGTTTTCTTAACGATTTACTTCATCTGCGACCGAATGGATTTAGGTGCCATCACCGCTTTTGAAGAAGTAAAAAACAGTAATTATTCTAAGATATTTTTCTTCGATGATTTTATGGGAAGTAAGTTTCATTTCGTCAAACAAATCTTAGGCGGAATGTTCGTAACTATAGCTATGACGGGATTAGATCAGGATTTAATGCAAAAAAACCTGAGCTGTAAAAACATTGGCGAAGCACAAAAAAACATGTTCACTTTTACAGGAATCTTTGTCATCATCAATATTTTCTTTTTGAGCGTTGGAGCGTTATTATACATCTACGCCAACAAAAACGGAATCGCTGTTCCAACAGATTTAGTGACAGGGAAACCAAGAACCGATTTGTTATTTCCAGAAATTGCTTTAAATCACTTGGCGCTTGTTCCTGCAATTGTATTTTTATTGGGAATTATTGCGGCGACTTTTGCTACGACAGATTCAGCTTTAACAGCTTTAACCACTTCTTTCTGTGTTGACTTTTTAGGAATGGACAAAGCAGAAAACAGTCAAAAGAAAAACACCGTGAAGATTAGACATTTGGTACACATCAGTTTTTCCATTTTAGTCTTTTTTATCATCTTGATTTTTAATGCCATAAACGACAGTTCTGTTGTCGGCATGATCTTCAAAGTGGCTTCGTATACTTATGGTCCGTTATTAGGATTATACGCTTTTGGCTTATTCCAAAAATCAAGAAATGTAAATGACAAATTAGTGCCAATAATCTGTTTATTGTCTCCATTTTTCACTTATTTAATTAATGAAAATTCGAAAACGCTATTCGGAGGATATGTTTTTGACAATGAATTAATCGTATTAAACGGATTAATAACATATCTAGGATTATATATTACAAGCTCTAAAACGAGCGAAAAAATAAGCTTCTAATCCAGCTTATCAATATTGATGAATCAATTTGGGTTTAATAGTAAAACTCAAATTGATTTTTAAAAATAATTATATGAAAAATTCATTCCTAAAAATCAGTTTATACGCCATTTTTATATTTTTAATAACCAATTGCGCTTCTAAAAAAAATACCGTAACCGATGCCAAAAAGGATCTTCCTGTAAAAGACACCGTTGTTTACGTTCAAAAAAATAGTGCCGAGAAAAAAACTTTCTTTAAAGATTCTGATAAAGAAACCGCTTGGGTTGACAGCATTTACAATAAAATGACAGTGCAGGAAAAAATTGGCCAGCTGTTTATGGTTTCTGCTTATTCGAATAAAGATTCTGTACACGTTAATCAGATTAGCAAACTGATCGAAGATTATAAAATAGGAAACGTTATTTTCTTTCAAGGCGGACCCGTTCGTCAAGCAAAATTGACCAATTTATATCAGTCTAAAGCAAAAGTGCCTTTAATGATCGGAATCGATGCCGAATGGGGATTAGCCATGCGTTTAGACTCCACTTATCGTTATCCTTGGAATATGACTTTGGGCGCGATCCAGGATTTGAGTTTAATTGAAAAAGTGGGAAGAAATATGGCTGCCGAAAACAAAAGAATTGGCGTTCATTTCAACTTTGCTCCTGTTTTGGATATTAATACGAATCCTAAAAACCCAATTATCGGAAACCGTTCTTTTGGTGAAGATAAAGTAAATGTAACCGAAAAAGCTTTAGCCTTAATGAAAGGAATTCAAGGCAATGGCGTTTTCTGTACGGGGAAACATTTTCCAGGTCACGGCGATACTTCAACCGATTCGCATAAAGCTTTACCTACCGTTGATTTTTCTAAAGAAAGAATGGATTTGGTTGAATTATATCCGTACAAAAAATTATTTGATGAAGGTTTGGCTTCTGTTATGGTCGCGCACCTTAATATTCCGAGTTTAGAATCGCAGCCAAATTGCCCGTCATCGGCTTCTTATAATGTGGTGACGAATCTGCTTCAAAAAGAATTAGGTTTCAACGGATTGATTTTTACAGACGGTTTAGCGATGAAAGGCGCTGCCAATTTTAAAGGCCCAGGCGATTTGGAAATTGCCGTTCTTTTGGCTGGAAATGATATTTTGCTTTGTCCAGAAAATGTTCCTGTAGCTTTCCAGAAACTAGAAGTAGCTTACAACGAAAATGTAATTACTGAAGAAAGATTAGCACATTCGGTTAAAAAAATATTGCATTTCAAATACAAAGCAGGCTTAAATAAATACAAACCGATCGATTTAAATAATTTGGTTGAAGATTTAAATCCGACTCAAAATGATGCGCTTCATTATAAATTATACGAAAATGCGATTACGGTTTTAAAAAACGAAAAAGAAATTCTTCCGATAAAAGATTTAAGCGAAAAAATTGCATACATCAAATTGGGCGAAGATACCAACAGTACTTTCCTTTCTACCTTAAAAAAATATACCAATATTACAGAAGTGAAAGACACCAATTTGGATAGTTTAAATAAGGAATTGAGAAAATTTGACAAGGTTATTATCAGTTATCATAAAGTAAATAAAGCTTGGGAAAAACAAGAATTTACTTTAACCGAAATGCTTTGGCTGAAAGAAATTGCAAAACACAACGATGTAATTTTAGACATTTTTGCAAAACCGTATTCGCTATTATCGATCCAAGATTTTGATGATATTGAAGGATTGGTTGTTTCGTATCAAAACTCAGATATTAGCCAAGTGGTTTCGGCAGAATTGCTTTTTGGAGCCATCGCAGCCAAAGGAAAACTGCCTGTTTCTATAAATGATGCCTTTCATGTAAACGATGGTTTAACTACCGAAAAACTAAACCGACTTGCTTTTACAGCTCCAGAAAATGCTGGAATGAATCCTGCCGTTTTATCTAAAATAGATGCTGTCGCGCAAAAAGCAATTGACGGAAAAATGGCGCCAGGAATGCAGGTTTTGGTAGCGAGAAAAGGAAACGTAATTTTTCAGAAATCGTACGGAGCACAAACCTACGATAACGGAAAAAAAGTAACTGATTCTGATCTGTACGATGTGGCTTCGATTTCAAAAATGATTTCGACACTGCCAAATGTGATGCAATTGTATGATAAAGAAAAAGTTACGCTAGACACCAAACTAAAAGATATGGTGCCATTTTTTGCCAAGACCAATAAAGAAAACATCACTTTCAAAGATTTATTAAACCATTACGCGGGACTTCAAGCTTGGATTCCGTTTTACAAAGCGACATTGGACAGCAACAATCAGCCTTCTGAAAAATATTATAGAAAAATAGCAGGTCCAGGTTTTACGACCAAAGTTGCCGAGAATCTTTATATAAGAAATGATTATCACGATACGATTATGAAAATCATTGCTGATAGTCCGATTTCTCCAAAAAAAGAATACAAATACAGCGATTTTACTTTTATTATTTTAAAAGAATATTTAGAAAGAAAAACACATAAAAAGTTGGAAGATCTGAGCAAAGAAAACTTCTATAGCACATTAGGAATGACCAATACGCTTTATAATCCGCTGGACCGATTTGACAAAAGCAATATTGCACCAACTGAAATTGATAATTATTTCAGACATCAAGTAATTCAAGGTTATGTGCATGACATGGCTGCCGCAATGGAAGGCGGAGTGGCAGGTCATGCCGGAATTTTTTCGAACAGTATGGATGTAGCCAAAATGATGCAACTGTTTTTACAAAAAGGAAATTACGGCGGTATTCAATATTTTTCTCCGCAAACTTTTGATTCTTTCAATACCTGCTATTACAAAAATGAAGGTGTTCTAAGAGGTTTAGGATTTGACAAAAGAGTTCACAAAGGCGGCCCAACCTGCGACTGCGTTTCTGAAGCAAGTTTCGGACACACTGGTTTTACAGGAAACATGGCTTGGGCAGATCCAGAAACCGAAATTGTGTATGTTTTTCTATCCAACAGAACATATCCTGAAGTGGTAAACGACGAAAATAAATTAGCCAAAGGAAAAATCAGAGAAGAAATTCAGCAAATAATTCAAGATGCAATTGTAAAATAATAGAATCTTTCTTCTTGCATCTTGCATCTCAAAAATCTAACATCTAAAATATTTAACCATGACAAAAGAACGTTTAACCTCACTCGATGTCTTTAGAGGATTTACCATTTTCTTGATGACTATCGTCAACAATCCGGGAAGCTGGTCATCTATTTATCCGCCTTTAGAACACGCCGAATGGCATGGCTGCACGCCTACTGACTTAGTTTTCCCGTTTTTTGTTTTTATAATGGGAACAGCGATTCCGTTTGCAATGCCTGTAAAACATTTTGACGGAAGCGTTTTCAATAAAATCTTAGTCCGTTCCCTTCGAATTTTCTGCTTAGGATTGTTTTTAAGCGTTTTCAGCAGAATACATCTTTTTGGTTTAGAAGGAATTCCATTGTTAGGATTAAGATTGGTTATTGCCTTTGCAGTGGCGTATGCGCTCTTAGGAAACTTCACCATGAAAGTGAAAACTATTCTTGCAGTAGGAATCTTTATAATACTAATTGGACTTTCATTTAGTGGATTAGAACATTTTGAAGACACTAGAATTCCTGGCGTTTTACAGCGAATTGCCATTGTGTATTTCTTTACTTCCATTTTGTATTTAAAAACCAATTTAAAAACACAGCTTTTAGTTTTAGCGACACTTTTAATCGGATATTGGCTTTTAATGGCTTTTGTTCCCGTTCCAGGATTTGGTCCTGCCAATTTCGATAAAGGAACCAATCTTGCAGCTTGGGTAGACGATACTCTTTTAAACGGTCATTTATGGGCATCGTCTAAAACTTGGGATCCAGAAGGAATCTTGAGCACGCTGCCAGCCATTGGAACTGGAATTTTAGGAATGTATATCGGACAGCTTTTAAACTTATCGGTTACCAAAATAGAAATCGTAAAAAAGACGGCTATCACAGGAGTTGCGTTAGTAATTGGCGGTTTAATTTGGAACATCTTCTTCCCTATCAACAAATCGCTTTGGACAAGTTCTTATGTTTTATACACAGCGGGAATTGCAACTATTTCATTGACACTTTTATACTACATAATCGATATTAAAGGCTATAAAAAATGGACGAAATTATTCTTGATTTGGGGCGTAAATCCAATGATTGTGTTTTTCTTTTCTGGAGTAATTCCGAGAGTTTTGAGTTCGATAAAAGTCGCTGATCCAGAAAATGTTGGAGAAGAAATCGGTCTTCAAGCCTACATTTACGATCATGCAATTGTGCCTTGTTTTGAAAATCCGCTGAATGCTTCGCTGGCTTATGCTTTGTCTTATGCGGTTTTCTGGTCGTTTATTTTATGGATTTTCTACAAAAAGAAACTGATTTTTAAAGTGTAATCTAATATTCCGTAGGAATATCTCATCGGTAGAAAAATAATATATAGTTTTCCATTGTGTTCCGTAGGAACACCTGATTTTAGGAGCGCTATTTTATTAATCAAACGTTCCTAACGGAACGATAACCACAATTCCAAATTGTTCTACCAATGAAACATTCCTACGGAATGAATTGTTTCTGAAAAAAAATAATTTCAGCCGGACCTACATAATTGTTTGTTAGTTATGTTTTCTGATGCTTGTATAATGGAACTGCTTTTCTTTTCTAAAAATTTTAAGAAAAGCAGTATCTTGCCGTACTAATCAAAGCATCAGATTTTAAATTATGGATAGTCCGGTTGAAATTCCTTTTAAAAGCTTTATTCAGCTTAAACCAGAGGAAAGCACTGCAATATACCTGCAGTTGGTTTTTGAGTTCATCAAAGCCATACAAACAGGTTTTCTTCCTGAAGGCACCAAACTTCCCGGCACACGAATTTTATGCAAAGTCCTTTCTGTAAACCGAAATACTTTAATCAAAGCTTTTCAAGATTTAGAATCTCAAGGCTGGATTGAAACACTTCCGAATAAGGGAACTTTTATCCTTTCGCAGCAAAAACAGAAAAACAAAGCAGAATTTACGATTTCGAAAGAGCAAAATTCATCTGAAGAAAATATCGGATTTAGTTTTCAGCGTTCAACTATCCTCGAAAATCCAATAGAGATAAGTAATCTTCCGTATCAATTTAATGACGGAATGCCCGATTTAAGATTGGTGCAAACGGATGTTTTGGCAAGATTGTATGTTTCGAAATTAAAAAGAAGAAAAACGTCTAAAACCTACGAGCAGATAGAAATGCGTTCGCATTCGAATTTTAAAACGCACTTTTCTAATTATCTCAATCTTACCCGCGGCATTCGTATTTCCACTTCAAATTTGCTTACCGCAAGCAGTCACGAAATTGCTTTGTATCTGGTTACCAAAGTCCTTATTGCTCCTGGCGACAAAGTGGTTGTTGCTTCTCCAGGTTATTATATGTCAAACATGACGCTGACGAATACAGGAGCACAGATTATTTCTATTCCTGTAAATGAGGACGGAATCGACACGAAACGTTTGAAAGAAATCTGCGAAACATCAAAAATTCGGGTTTTGTATTTAACTTCCAATTATCATTATCCGACGACTATTTCGCTTAGCGCGAAAAAACGAATCGAAGTTTTAGAATTAGCCAATCAATATGGATTTGTGATTCTGGAAGACGATTACGATTTTGATTTTCATTATGATAATAATCCTGTTCTGCCTCTCGCTGCTTTCGATTCGAATCAGAAAGTGGTTTATATTGGTTCTTTCGGAAGATCGCTTCCGTCTGGTTTCAGTTATGGTTTTGTTGCCGCTCCAGCGGAATTTATTAAAGAACTCGAAAAACATCAAAACATTCTAGAACCAAGAATTGATGTGCTCAAAGAACAAGTTTTAACCGAATGGATTACGGAAGGAGAAGTGCACCGTCTTTCTAAAAAAAATAAAAAAATCTATAAAGAGCGCCGTGATTTTTTTGTTGCTGTTTTAAATGAAAAATTAAATGGCAAAATCAAATTTAAGGTTCCGCCTCGTGGATTGGCTATTTGGGTCGAATGGCTGGATCATTTTAATCTGATACAATTTCAGAAAGAATGTTCGAATCATGGTTTGTTTCTGCCAAAAACTATTTTGTATCAAACCAAAAATCTTACTGCGACCCGCTTGGGATTTGGACATTTGGAAATAGAAGAAATGGAAAAAGCGGTGACTATTTTGGGTGAATGTTTGGAGATTGTTTTAGCGAAATGATGTTTATTTTTTAAACACGGAGCATAGAAGCCAAAATTGTATCCCCAAGGTTGAAACCTTGGGCTATGTTTGAATAGGATTGTATTAAAACCATTCTAAGCTATTTTTCAAAACCCAAAAGAGTCATATTTTACTGATAATTATATAATTACACTTTTTAATCCTATAACAAAAAAAGTCTTTTTGAAAGTAACTTTGAAATAGAGTTTAATTTAAATAAAAGGGCTTATGATTTTATATTTACTTATACAGTTAATTCTAGTTGCAATTGGGGCGACATCGGCAATGACTTGGTTTAGTTATGCAGTGTCGAAAAGCTTTAGAGAATTGTATAAAGAGCCTGTTTTATTGAGTTACGCTCTGCAAAAAACAAATATCAGCCTTTCTAAAAAATCACAAGATACTTGGGCATGGCTGATACATTACATTATTGGTTTTCTATTTGTTATGGGATATCACATAGTATGGGTAAAGGATATATTGCCAATTTCGCCACTAAGTGCACTTATTTTAGGTGCTATCAGTGGTGTAATTGGAATACTCAGCTGGATAGTTATATTCAAAATGACCGATCATCAACCCCCCATTGATTTTAAAGGTTATTATATTCAGCTGTTCTTTGCCCATATTATTTTTGGTGTTGTCGCAACGGCTCTATACGCTATTCCGCTAATCTTTTAATACTCGCAAAAGCTTATGTCACTGTCTAAATACAACGAGAAAAGAGATTTTAAACAAACGCGCGAACCGAAAGGAAAAATCGAAAAGTCGGCAAGCGAATTGATTTTTGTGGTGCAGAAACATGCTGCGTCTCATCTTCATTATGATTTTAGACTGGAAATGGATGGGGTTCTAAAAAGCTGGGCCGTGCCAAAAGGTCCATCAATGGATCCAGAAGTAAAACGTCTCGCCATGATGGTCGAAGATCACCCTTACAGTTATAAAGATTTTGAAGGTACAATTCCAGAAGGCAATTACGGCGCAGGAAATGTAATTGTTTGGGATAACGGAACGTATACTTCTGATGAAAAAACAGCTTCAGACGAAAAACAATTATTAAGTGATTTAGCAAAAGGCCGTTTGAGTTTTATTCTAAAAGGCAAAAAACTAAAAGGCGAATTTTCATTGGTCAAACTGCACGGAAAACAAGAAAATGCTTGGCTTTTAATTAAGAAAGATGATAAATATGCTTCTAATGTTGATATTTTAGAAAAAGATAAATCGGTTATTTCTAAAAGAAGTTTGGAACAATTGGAGAAAAATGCTGAAAAACTGGCTTCAAAAACCAAAGAAAAAACCACGCCGAAAACAGCTCAAAAGAAAGCAGTAAAAAAAAAGTCTGATCCAGAAACTGAAAAAGCAACATTCCTAAAACCGATGCTTGCCAGCGTACGCGAAGAACCTTTTGATGATGATGAATGGATTTTTGAAAATAAATACGATGGCTACAGAACCATTGCTGTTATTAACGAACAGGAAGTGGATTTATTCAGCAGAAATGAAATTTCTTTTAATACTAATTTCAAACCTATTGCCGAAGAGCTAAAAAAAATAGATCATAATGTGGTTCTGGATGGCGAAATTGTGGTCGAAAATGAGGCTGGAAAAGCAGAATTTCAACTGCTTCAAAACTACATGAAAACTGGAATTGGCAATCTGAAATATTATGTTTTTGATTTATTGAATCTAGATGGAAATCTCATTACCGAATTATCGCTTTTGGAACGAAAAGAATTGCTTAAAATTCTCTTTAATAAATATTCCTTTTCGAATGTTTTCTATTCGGAACATACAGTCGGCGACGGAATTAAACAATTTGAAAAAGCGGCTAAAAATAAAACAGAAGGCATAATTGCCAAAAGAGCCGACAGCAATTATACTATCAATAAAAGAAGTTCAAACTGGTTGAAAATAAAAACTGCCAACGAAGAAGAAGCCATCATTATCGGAATTACCGAACCTAAAAATTCGAGAAAATATTTTGGCGCCATCCTTTTGGGACAATATAACGGCAAAAAACTGGAATATATTGGTAAATGCGGTACTGGCTTTACAGAAAGTATACTGAAAGATTTATATACTAAATTGAAACCGCTTTTTATAGATAAATCTCTTCTTGACGCGAAAATTCCGCTACGCGATACAATCCAGTGGGTAAAACCAAAAGTGGTTTGTCAGGTTAAATTTTCAGAATGGACACAAGACCAGCATCTAAGACATCCCGTTTATCTCGGAATACGAATAGACAAAAAAGCAGAAGAAGTGCTTTTGTCTTTTAAAAATGAAACTACAGCAAAACTAAACCAAGAAGAAATGACAGTTACAAAAGAAAATAAAGCCCCGATTAAAACAGAAAATGATTTCGATTTGAAAGTCGGAAAAACGGTTTTACATCTTACCAATCAGAATAAAGTTTATTTTCCGAAAGATAAAATCACAAAAGGCGAAATTGTTCAATATTATGATGAAGTTGCAGAACTTATTCTTCCATATTTGAAAGACCGTCCGGAATCGATGAACCGCTTTCCTAACGGAATTGACGGACCAAGTTTTTACCAGAAAGATGTTGATGTCGATAAAATTCCGAAATGGTTGAAAACAAAAAAAATCTTCTCTGAATCAAACAATGCCGATATCGATTATCTGATTTGCAACAATAAAGAAACATTGCTTTATATGGCCAATTTAGGCTGTATCGAAATGAATCCGTGGAATTCTACCATTAAACATATTCAGAATCCGGACTGGCTCGTAATTGATTTAGATCCTGCAAAAGATGATTTTAAACAAGTTGTTCAAACCGCGTTGGTCGTAAAAGAAGTTTTAGACGAATTGGAAACCGAATGTTTGTGCAAAACATCAGGCGCTTCTGGACTTCATATCTACATTCCGCTTGGGGCGCAATACGATTACGATTCTATAAAAATATTAGGCGAACTGATCGCAAAAGAAGTGCAATCGAGACTTCCAGATATTACATCTGTGGACAGAAGCATCAAAAAAAGAAACAACAAATTGTACATTGACTTTTTGCAAAACAGACGCGGACAAACTTTGGCGGCGCCTTATTCTGTTCGTCCAAAACCTGGCGCAACAGTTTCAACGCCTTTAGAGTGGAGCGAAGTGAATGAAAAACTGCATCCGTCGCAATTTACAATTAAAAATGTTTTGCAGCGATTTGAGAAAAGAGGCGATTTATGGAAACCTGTTTTATCCAAAGGCGCCAATATTAAAAAGATTATTCATAAACTAGAAGCAAGCCAGAACAGTTAAGACGATTTTTTCTTTTTGGTCTCTAAACTTGCTTTTAGCATCGACATTAAATCGTCGCTTTGTTTGTGTACGACTTTTAGTTTTGGAGCTGCCTTTTGCGGTTTCCCTTTGGCTTTCTTTTTAATAATATCTAAAAGCTTAGCAGTATATTCGTCTTTATAGCCAGAAATATCAAATTTCTCCGTCAGTTGGTCGATTAGTTTTTCGGCCATATCCATTTCTTTTGTTGCCTTTTTAGACATTGGCGGAAGCTTTAATTCATCTGTGCTTCGAATTTCTTGTTCAAATCGAATTCGATTTAAAACAATAACATTTTTGTACGGTTTTAAAATCGCCAAACTTTCTTTGTTTCGCAACACAAATTTCGTAACGCCAACTTTTCCAGAAGCTTCGAGCGCATCGCGGAGCAATCCGTACGCATTCATCGCGCCTTTGTCTGGTTCGAGATAATACGGCTGTTCGTAGTAAATGCTTTGGATTTCTTTTTCGAAAGCAAAACTTTCAATATCTATTGTTTTGGTTTTAATCGCGTCGGCGGCTTCAAAATCAGAATCTTCTAAAATGACATATTTATCATCTAACTTGTAGCCTTTTACTATATTTCCAAAATCAACCTCTTTACCTGTGTCTTCATTAACACGTTTAAACTTGATGTTGGCATGATCTTTCGCGTCAAGCATATCCATATCTAGACTGCTTTCCTGCACTGCGGAAAACATTTTAATCGGAATATTAATTAATCCAAAACTTACCGAACCTGTCCAAATTGATCTCATGGCTTTTGTTTTTAAATTGAACTCTAATTTAGTCCATCTAAAAAACGTAAGTCTTACAAAATCAAAGATTTGTTTTATAAAGTTATGAGGAAAAAGAGTTATGAATTATGAGTTATGAGTTATGAGTTATGAATTATGACCCTACAAAAACTTGAAACTTGAAACTTGAAACCTCCAAATCTTAAAACCTCTGTCCCTCTGTCCCTTTGTCTCTCTGTCCCTAAAAAATCAATAATAAATACTCAAAATTATTTTTGATTTGGAGCTGTCGATAATCTTTTCTAATTTTTTAAAAAAAGCTTCGCTAACCATTGGACAGCCTTGACTGTTGTAGATATAATAATCCTGTTCTTCATTTGGCACCGCTGAATAAGGATGTAAAACAATTGCCCTTTTTTCGGCGTTGCTATTGGTATCATGCAAACCTTGCAATTTATAGGCTTTACCAAACATTCCGCGATACGATTTTCCAATCGCATAACACCCTAAAGAAGTACATTTAGAATTGGGTTCGTTGCTAAATTTTAGATCTCCTCTTACATTGGTTTCAGATCCAGAGCCATTGGCAACTAGACCTTCTTCAAGAATTTTATTGTTTTCGAGATCGTAAACAAAAAATCTGTTTTTGCCAGATTTAATCTTCATATCGATTAAAAAAGCAATTTTTGTATTGTAGGTATTATTTTTCGAAATTGTATTTTTTACTTCTTGAAGCTGAACGTAAAGACGTTCCATATCAGGACTTATTGGTTCTCCTGAGACTTTACTTTCATTCGGATTTCCAAAGAAAATAAAATAAGAGTAAGCAATCAGACTTAGAATTTTCATTGTAATTGTTCTTAGAAATTAACAGTACAAAATTACTTGCCGTTCTAAAAAACAAATACCTACAAAAGACTGAAAAACAATACAATACGATTTTATTTTATAAAAAAAACAGATGATAAAATCATCTGTCTTTTTATGTTTCAAGTTTGAGGTTTCAAGTGAAACTCATAACTCATAACTCATAATTCATAATTCATAACTCAAATTACCAACCTCTTACCGCTCCACCTTTAAATTGCTCTTCTGCTACTTTTTCTACTTCTGGAGATTGAAAAGCTTGTAAAAACTGTTTTACTTTTTCTTCGTTTTTATTGTCTTCACGGCTCACCACCAAATTCACATAAGGCGATTCTTTATCCTCAATAAACAAAGCATCACGAGACGGAACCAATCCCGCCGCAGAAGCAAACGTATTGTTGATGATGGCGATAGAAACGTTTTCATCATCTAACGCGCGAGGCAATTGAGGCGCTTCTAATTCTAAAATTTTTAAGTTTTTAGGATTACTTACAATGTCAGTCACTTTTGGCAATAAACCAACGCCGTCTTTCAGTTTTAATAATCCGTTTTTCTGTAAAAGCAATAAAGAACGTCCGCCGTTTGTTGGATCGTTTGGAATAATAATCGTGCTTTCGTTCTTCAACTCAGAAAGGCTTTTTATTTTTTTAGAATATCCTGCAATTGGATAAACAAATGTATTTCCGATAATTGCCAATTTGTATCCTCTTTGTTTTGACTGCTCATCCAAATATGGTTTGTGCTGAAAAGCATTGGCATCAATATCACCTTGACTTAAAGCTTCGTTCGGAATTACATAATCGTTGAAAGAAACCAACTCTACTTCTAATCCAAATTTTTCTTTGGCTACTTTTTTTGCCGCTTCAGCTACTTTTAGTTCTGGTCCAGAAGCCACTCCCACTTTAATAAAATGTGGATCATTATTTTTTTTATCGCCTCCGCAATTTGATAAAACAAGTGCTAAAGCAACTACTCCAGCTGTTTTTAAAATATTTAATTTCATAAGATTAACTTTTATATTTTTTTATATTTTGATGAGCCAATTATCTAATTTTCTAATTGACCAATTATCTAATTTTCTAATTATCTATGGTCAAATCGCTTTGATAATTTGTCTCCTGCAAACTGAATTATGAATACTAAAATGACCAATAAAGCTAGAACAGAATTCATCGTCACGGCATCATAACCAATATATCCGTATTGATAACCAACTTGTCCTAATCCGCCTGCGCCAACTGCTCCGCCCATTGCCGAATATCCGACAAGCGTGATTAAAGTAATCGAAGCCGCATTGATTAATGATGGCAATGCTTCTGGCAATAATACTTTATACACAATTTGAAAAGGTGTTGCTCCCAATGCTCTTGCCGCTTCGATTAATCCTGACGGAAGGCTTAGCAAACTATTTTCTACCAAACGTGCAATAAAAGGCGCTGCACCAATACTTAACGGAACCAAGGCGGCACTCACTCCAATTGAAGTTCCCACAATGGCACGCGTAAAGGGAATCATCCAAACGATTAAAATAATGAATGGAATAGAACGAAAAACATTTACTATAACAGATAATGTTCTGTTTAAAACTGGCTGCTCCAGAATTTGGTTTTTACGGGTTAGGAAAAGCAAGATTCCTGTTGGAAGTCCTAATAAAAAACCGAAAAAGCCCGATACAAAAGTCATAACAATGGTTTCCCATGTTCCTTTTAGCAATAAATCTATAATAGAATCAGACATAACCTAAAATTTCTGTTTTAATGTGTTTGGAATTAAAATATTGAATCGCCGCATCGTAATTTTCGCGTTTTCCTGATAATTCAATCAGCATTACACCAAAATTAACTTCGCCTGCCTGATCCATTTGTGCGCTCACGATTTTGAAATCGGTATCAAAAATTCTTGACACTTCTGAAATAACTGGTTCGTTAACCGATTTTCCTGTCATTTCCAATTTCAATAACGGATTTAAAGTTCCGTTATCTTGCTTTTGCAATTTATCCTGATAAACTTCTGGAATATCAATATGAAGAGACGAAGCGATAAATTCTTTTGTCAGTTCGTGTTTTGGATCAGCAAAAATTTCGCCTACGCTTCCCTGCTCTATCAGTTTTCCGTGACTGATTACTGCCACTTCATCACAAATTGATTTTACCACTTCCATTTGGTGTGTAATCAACAGAACCGTAATATTCAGACGTTTGTTAATGTCTTTCAATAAATTTAAAATCGATCTTGTAGTTGCAGGATCTAATGCGCTTGTCGCTTCATCAGACAAAAGCACTTTAGGATTATTGGCTAGAGTTCTCGCAATGGCAACTCTTTGTTTTTGTCCGCCCGAAAGACTTGCTGGATAATCGTTTGCCTTTTCTGCCAGACCCACCAATTGCAATAATTCTAAAACACGCGTTTTGATTTCGTTTTTAGGAGTTCCTGCTAATTCTAACGGAAAAGCCACATTATCAAAAACGGTTCTAGAAGAAAGCAGATTAAAGTGCTGGAAAATCATTCCGATTTGTCTTCTTTCAATTGCCAAATCTGCATTTGACAATTGCATTAGTGCTTTACCATCCACTATAATTTCACCAGAAGTTGGTCTTTCCAATAAATTGACACAGCGAATCAGCGTACTTTTTCCTGCTCCTGAAGTTCCAATTACACCAAAAATTTTCCCTTCAGGAACTCTAAGCGAGACATCAGACAAAGCCGAAACGATCTTGTCTTTCTGATGGAAAGTTTTGGTTACATTTTTTAATTCAATCATTTTTTGAGTTTTAAAAAACAAAAAAGCCTTTCATATATAAGTTGAAAGGCTTTTCGAAATAAATTTTATTATTTTATATATAAGCCAGATCAATAAATACCATAATAGCAACACAGCACATCATACTGTGGCGATAATAATTATTCATTTTCTGGTTCTGTTTCTTCATAGCGAGTGCAAATTTAAATAGTTATTTTCAATTTTAACACATAAATCGTCAAAACTTTTATTTCCCTATCAATTTAGTAGGTTATTTTGAAGGGAATTCCAATTTTGAAAAATCCCAAATTCCAAATGGGGAATGAAAATTCTAATATTTAAATTCCAAACCCCAAATAATCAGAATGAAACTCTTAAATCATTTTCATTAGGACCTCGAAGAGGTCAAATATTTATAAAAGCTCAAAATAGTTGTATGTGCGACCCCGATGGGGTCGTATTACATTATCTTAATATCTTTCTATAAACATATAATCCCTTCGGGATTTCTCGCATCTTGAAAATATTCAAAATGAAAAAAGTCCAAATGGAATGAAACTCTAAATAAAAAAATTCCAAATCCCAATTGACATTTGGAATTTGGAATTTAAAATATTGGAATTTAATTTTTAATTATTTTGTTCTGCAATTACAGATTTATTCAGTTTGATTACTCTGATTTTTTTATTGGTATTATCAGACAAGAAAATGCGGTCGTCTAGCTGAGCTGTTGCAACAATGGTTCCGAAAGCATTTTTTCCTAAAATATCAGAAGCGCTTAAGGCTGCTTTGTAATTCATTTTAACGAAATCTGCTTTTGGATATAGTTTTAAATAAGATGCACTTCCCACATTTTCTGAAGTTACAGCCCAATCTTTACTGAAAAAAACCGCAATTGGCTTGATATCTACAAATTGTACTTTTTGTGGTTCAATAGGAGTTGTTAACGAAGCCGTGGCATTGGCTTTAATATTGGCAATACTGTAATATAAATAGCTTTTTGCGTCTCTTCCTGCTACAACCAGATTTCCATCAGAAACATCCATAGAATATACTTCTGTGTATCCGTTTAAGGTATTCAGTTTGGCAATAGGCTGTAAATTCCAATCGCTTGTTTCGGTAATTTGAGAAGCTTCAAAAACCTTAATGCTCTTTTCTTTTTCTTTTACGAATATCAATCCGTCTTTTGCCACAACGCCAAAAACGTGTACAAAAGTCTGCCACCATTGTCCATTTCCAACCGTGCTGATTCCGGCAGTAGTAGCTTCATCAAAAACAAACAATCTCGATTCTGTACTTCCAACATAAATACGGCCGTTATCAACGCTAACCGATGTTAAACTCGTCAGCGCAATGGTTGTGGTTCCTTTTTTATATTCTTTTATGGTTTTAATGTGTTGCAATGTTAGAGCATTAAATATCTCCAACACATTTCCGTTGATCACATACAATTTCTCATTCGCAATAGCGATGCCTTTTGGGTCAAATGCTTCTGTACTTCCTGGAATATTTTCGTTCGTAATTACAGCTTCATCCGTCGGATAATAATACGTGTAATCTTTAGAGGCAACATCGTCTTTACTGCAATTGGTAAACAAACAAAGTGCTAAAATTAGGGGCAGGATATGTTTCATGTGTGAGGTATATTTTAGTTCCATTTTCCTTCGCCTTTATATTTCAGCAAAAATGGGTTTTTAGGATCGATTTTAAATACTGGTTTTTTATAACTTCCTTTTACGTAAGCTGTTTTTGAATACGTTTTTAAAACCTCTGGATCTGTAAACGGAAGATCATTCAGATGAATTAAGTATTTATAAAAATGAGTCAGCATTTCTTGCTGGCCTCCGCCCTCTCCGCTATTTGCAAGATTGCTACTATGGCTAAAGCCAATATGATGCGAATATTCGTGAGACCAAACCGACATTTCTCCAACCCAATGTCCAGTTACATAACCCGATTCCCATTGCGATGCCAGATTTCCTCCGCCCCAAGCAGAATCTCCTCCTACCATAGCCATCCAAACGGGTCTTTTATCCAAGTAATTCCAATATATTTTTTCGATTTCTTCTTTCGAATAATAATCGTAAACGCCATCAACATCGTCAGCATTCCCGTGCCAGTTTAAGGCACCGTTTATTGCCGTTCCAGCTGTTGTCGCTTGCTCTTGTTTGTATTTGTCAAAATTGGTAAAAGTGCTGTAATACAAAGGATGGCTCAGCGCATAAGAATAATTGATAATCATCGTAATAGCTTCTTTTGCCAATGCCGGATTCATTGGAAGAAATTTACCCAATTCGTTAATGTGGTAACCGTCATGAAACTGAACTAAATGGTTCGATTTTATTTTTTTGAATTTCTGAAATAAAGGATCTTCCGATTCTACAGAAAACTCAATTGCTCCAGACGAAAAACCTTCAATTTTATCAATAGTTACGGTATTTCCTGTTTCTAACAAATAATCGTTTGTCTTGTCTGTCAAAGGAATTTTATGAAACGAACGATGAAATGCGGGAACTTTTGAAAAGCTAAAAAGCAAAAACTTCTTGTCGTAATTAGGCAGTTTTGCATACACTTTTACATCTGTCAATCCAACTGGAGAATACAGGGAAACTTGTACAGAATCTTTTCCTTTTTGAATAACCTGAAAGGGTTCGTTTACTCTAAACCAGCGGTCTGTTTTATCATACATTTTTGAAGGACTTTCGTCATCTTCAAATAGGATCATCGGTTTATTATCTGCGGGTAAAGCTGAAGCGTCAATGCTTGGTAGGTAATTTGGCTTGTAGTTTTCGCCATCATCACTACAGCCAAAAATAATACTTGCTAATAGGGCAAGTACAAAAAAGTGAGTGTTTTTTCTCATCAGTAAGTAAGTAGGTTTGGGGTTAAATATTCCTGCAAAACTATAAATATGCTTGGTATAAACAAGCTTCTTGCAAGAAAAATACGAATATAAAATATACTAACCGTAAGTTTATACCAATACCTACTATACTTAAAAGTTATATTTTAGAATTCTATCGGCTCAAGTCCAAAGTTTTGATTGCAGATAAATCAGAATTGAACTGGACAAAACTCGAAGGAAATCCTAACTTGATTTTTCCTACTTTATCCTGCAGACCAATTGCTGCAGCGACTCTTGTGGTTGCCATTTTTATAGCTTCGTCCGCCGAAACATTTAGATTGTTATAGGCATTTTGCACGGCTTCTGTCATCGAGATTGAGGCTCCTGCCAAATTTCCATCTTCATTTCTATAGAAACCATCTACCAAATGGGCATCAAAATTATCCCACTTAAAGTTGGCTACTTTTCGACCTAAAAATGTTGCGTCACTAATTAAGAAAAACTTATCCTGTTTCAATTTATATGCAATTTTAGCGGCTGCGTAATCGCAATGAACTCCGTCTAAAATAACTGGTGCATATACTTCTTCATTTTCAAAAACGGCTCCAACCAAACCAGGCTCACGATGTCCGAATTGTGTCATGGCGTTGAATAAATGCGTTACTAGGTTTATTCCTTTAGAAAAATAAACTTGCGCTTCTTTATGTGTTATGGTCGAATGTCCGATAGAGATTGTTATACCTCTTTCGATCAGCATATTTAACTGCTCTTCTGTAAAACATTCTGGAGCAATTGTAATGACTTTTATAACATCTTTTCCTTTACTGATAATTTCTTGAAGTTCTTCATTCGTTGGCTTTCGAACCTGATCTATACTGTGCGCGCCACGTCTTTGTGGATTCAAAAATGGGCCTTCTAAATGCATTCCGATTACGCCGTTTTTATGTTTTTTCATGTAATCGCGAACAGCTTCGATTCCTTGTAAAATGGTTTCTCGCGAAGAAGAAATTAAACAGGGTAAAACATGTGTCGTACCGTATTTCATGCTGGCATCATAAATATCCTGAATGGTTTCTTCGTTTGGAGTCTGGCTGAAATAATACTTTTCTCCGCCGTTTATTTGAATATCTATAAATCCTGCGGCAAGGTGATTTCCGTTCAAATCGATTGTTTCAATATCGTTTGGAATTTCTTTTTGTACCGAAATAATAGTTCCGTTTTCTACAATTACAACTCCATTTTCTATTATTTCGTCACCTGTATGCACCACAGCATTGACAATTGCCTGTTTCATGTTTTTGATTAATTTCTTTTTTCCAAATTTAAAGAAGAAGTTTTGATTAACAGAAATAAAAAATTTCATAAAACAAATAAGTCGTCATTTTTTTTAACAATTAAGATTGCTAGCGCGAGTCTCGCTCGTGAACATAAAGTATTTCTTATATTTACTCAAAAAATATCATGAAATTAAAACAGCAAAATAAAAACCAGAATTAATTTTGAGGATATTCAATGGGGAGACTGGGATTATGATGGATGTCACAAAGTACTCTTTAACAATAAATTGTTTTCAGGATATGTTGTCTATGACAGGCATGAGAATGGTAGTATCATGAATGAAGTTGAGTATAAAAATGGAAGTCATCTCGGCTGGGAAAATGAATATAACGTAGACGGACAACTTACATATTCTTGCTTAACAGTTGGAGAAACATCTCTTGAAGTATTTGAATACGATAATGATGGAAATCTAATTGATCACTGGAAAACCGTTGGGGACGTTTATTTTCAGGAAATGACTCTAAAATTTAATTTAGATTAGGTTTTAAAATGTTACCTCGCTAGCGTGTGCACAACAGCATTTACGATTGTTTGTTACATTTCTAGTTTTTTTCAAGTTTATTTTTTTCAAATAAAAAAGCTCTAGATTTCTCCAAAGCTTTTTTGAATTTAAATTCTGAAAATTAATATAATGAGCTATTATATACGTTTCCCACGGTTGAAACCGTGGGCTATGTTGAATTAGATTATCAAGATTTTTAATCTGGATTGGCCAATATTTTATACAATTCGGCATTCGAAAGATAAAATTGGTTTTCTAAACTTATTTGCGAAAGCTTTGCACTTACTAAATTATTTTCTCTCGAATTGATTAAGAAAATCGAACTTTCGCCAAAAGAGAATAATTTTTCTTCTGAGTTCAGCATCGTCATATAATCGTTTACCAGATTATCGATTACGATTTTTTGTTTTCTTAAAGAAGCAATTTCGGTTTGCTGTGCTTTGATTTTATTTTTAAGCTCCAATCGCTGCTGTCCAATATCATATTGCATATCCTGAATTTTCAGTTTTGCCATTTTTAAGCTTCCACGTTCTTTTCTCAAGAAAATCGGAAAACTGAAATCGATATTAAACTTATAATCATCGGTGTTGAAATTATTCCAATAATTCGGTTCTGAAATATAATTGTAACCTACATTTATCTTAGGAAGCAATGAATTGGCTTTCAGCTGTCGATTGACTTCCAAGATATCCATTTTAGTTTCTAAAGACTGAATTTTTGGGTGCGAATCTAACGACTCCACATCGACCATCATAGCATCTGTTCTCAGGGTTTCTTCGATTGTCTGTATTAAATTTTGCTCTGGTTTTACTACGTCTCCCAATTCAACCGGAACATTTTCAATCCATAAAAAATTAGCCAATTTCAATTTCGCTTTAGCCAATTTTAAATTTCCGTTTTCAACATTCAGCTCTCTGTTTCGCACTGTAATTTTAGCTTCAACACTGTCAATTGCTGGTGCATCTCCAGCCGAAATTAATTTCTTAACTCCTTGAAAACGAGTACTAGCAAAACCTAAATAGTTTTTGTACAATTCGGCTTCGTTATAACTTTTTCTCCATTCAAAATACGCTTCACTAGCCTGATATAAAACTTCGATTGCTCTTAGTTTTCGCTGTGCATCGCTTAGTTTTACTTGAAGTTTACCTTCTCTAACATCGGCCATTCTTTGGTTAATAAACATTCCCTGCCCCAAAGCAACGTTAATTCCAAGCGAAGTTAAACCCGCTTCTGGAGTTTTATTTTGCGGGTTGTAATATTCTCCGCTGGTATCGTCAAAACCTGCTTTGATCTCCACTCCATACCAAGTCGGAATTTTGAAACTGCTGTTTAATAACGAATAATATTCTGTGCCTTTAAATTCTTTCTTATTGTAATCTACTTCCAGTTTTGGATCAAATCCGCCTCGCGCCGTCATCAATTTTGCCTGCGCATTCGACACTTCAAGATTGGCTTGTTTTACCAATGGGTGGTATTTTTTTACATAACCCAAGAACTCGATATAAGTAAGTTCCTCTTGATTAAAGTTCTGACTTTGCAGTGTAGAAAAACAAAATACCAGTAAGAAAGAAAACAGTTTTACAAGATTTCTCATTTTACTTTTTCTCCTTTCCTTTTTCTTCTTTTTCTCCTGAATTGTAATAGTTTGGCGGGAAACCATTCAAGTTTCGCCAAATCTCGTACCATACCGAAACTGTTTCTAGCAAAGCAATACTTTGTGCTCCGGCACCGATGCTTAACTCTTTCGGCCAGTGGCGGTCTACTCCATCTGGAGCTACTAATATTCTGTATTTTCCGTTCGGGCTTATAAAGTTTTCAATAGCAACGACTTTTCCTCCGTAAGTTCCATAAGATAATCCAGGCCATCCAGAAAATACGATTCTCGGCCATCCGTCAAACCAGACACGAACTTTTGCACCGCGGTGAACCAACGGCAAATCGATTGGATCTACGTACGTTTCTACCGCAATATCATATTTAGAAGGCATAATACTTACCACAGAAGTTCCTTCTTTGATCGTTTCTCCAAGACCCGCCAATAAAGCACGGTTTACATAACCGCTTTGAGGTGCTGTAATGTAGTACAAACCATTTCTAAGTCTATAATTGGTGTATTGGTTTTCTAGCTTATTTACCTGAGCTTCTGTATCGTACTGCGTGCTTAAAGCGGTAAATTTGTCGCTTCTCGATTTTGATATCTTTTCAGCATATTCTGCCGTAATTCTATTGATTTCTACTTTCGCATTAATCAATTCGTTTTTGCTGCTTAGCAATTTATTTTCTTGCGTAATTACATAAGCTTCAGATTCTTGCAATTTTAATCTTTTTTGCTCGACATCTGTCAAAGGTTTTAAACCTTCTTTGTTTAAAGCAGTCGAACGATCAAATTGCGTTTTTGCAATTCGAAGCTGTGTTTTAACCGCCACAAGATCCATACTGTCACTTTTTATTTTTAGCAATGACTGGCGAATTTTGTTCTGCGCTTGCTGTAATTTCAATTGTCTTTCTGTGTTTAGCGACTGTGCTTGCACATCAAGAGAGTTTACTTTATCGCCATACGATTCTACTGCCATTTTTTTAGCATCTACCTGCTGTTTGGTATTACCAACCAGATTCGGATCCAAGTAATCTTCTTTGATCTCCGAAATAAAAAGTATCGTATCTCCTTTTTTTACATAATCTCCTTCTTTTACAAACCATTTTTCAATACGTCCCGCAATAGCGTTGTGAACCGTTTGCGGTCTTTGATCTGGTTTTAAAGTTGTTACAGAACCGCTTCCTGAAATATTCTGCGTCCAAGGCAAGAAAAGGCAGCAAACTAGAAAAATCAAAAATCCGATAATGACTTTGTTCAAAATTCTGTAATGCGGTCTGCGGGCAACGCTTGTAATCGATTTGTATTTGCCCGGCGTTATAAGTACGTTATTATCTTTAGATATGTTGAGCATGATTAAAGCTTTATGTCGTTAATAATTTTTCCGTCATCAATCGTAATCATACGAGTGCATTTGCTTTTCCAAACATCATTTTTAGAAGTTACAATAACAGTCCAGTCATTTTCTTCAGAAAGTAAAAAGTCAACTATTTTACTCGAAGTAATGTCGTCCATTTTATCTACTGGATCTTCTAAGAATAAGATATTCGGTCTACCCACAATACTTCTGGCCAAAAGAATTTTTTGAACATCAGAAGCAGAAAGTTCACGACCTCCGGGATGAATTTGATTCTCCAGCCCGTTTTCGAAAGTTTTAATGTACGGTGTAAGACCAACATTGTCTAAAGCCCATTTTAAATCATCGCTATTTAGTTTTTCGTTTCCAAAAACAATATTTTCGCGAATCGTTCCTGCAAAAAGCGTGTCGCCCTGCAAGTACGTTCCTGCCTGCGCTCTATAAGTATCTTCGTTAAGACGATTCATATAATTGTCTGTCACATACATAGCTCCGCTTTCTGGTTCTAAAACGCCCGAAAGCAATCGCAGTAAAGTACTTTTTCCTGCACCGTTTGTTCCGGTAAGAATAATTTTTTCTCCTTGAGAGATTTTTAGATTAATATTCTTAAGCGATTTTTTATTGTGTTGCGGATAATTGTAATTAATGCTTTCGGTTTCGATATTGATTCCTTTTTCTGTTTTGTCTGAAGTTTGCGGAATGCACGAAATCTCCATATCTGTCACCTGTCCGATTTTTTCAACAGAAGTCAAAACGTCGTAAAAAGATTCCAATCCGAAAATGATTTTTTCTACCGAATTGATTAATAATACAATTACGATCTCAGCTGCTACGAACTGCCCTATGTTCATTTGGTGGTGAATTACCAGAAAACCACCGATCGATAATAAGGCAGCAGTAACAATTACCTTAAAAATAGTAAGCTGAATGTATTGTTTTTTCATTATCTGAAAGTGTTTTTCACGGTAATTGACGTAGTTGGTCACATAGCCGTCATTTCGTTCCAGAGCATATTCAAAAGCTCCTTTTCTGCGGAAACTTTCTCTGTTTCTGGCAATTTCCTGAAGCCAAGCTGCAACTTTATATTTAAATTTTGATTCGTTCAAACTGGTTTCCAGTCCGTCTTTATACGAAAATTTAAAAATGACATATAAGATCACAATAAAAAGAAGTCCGATTACCATAAAGAAAGAATGGTACAGAACTAATAAAATAATCCCCAGACCGACCTGAAGAAATGCTGTACAGAAATCTAACAACAATTTAGCTGTACCTTTCTGCACCATCAGCGTATCGAAAAAACGATTGGCTTTTTCTGGAGCATATTCAGAATACATTTCTTTAAATTTAATTAAAGGCATTCTGTAAGCAAATTCGAAAGAAGAACGAACGAAAATTCGCTGCTGCAGATTCTCTACAATACGCAGCTGTAAAATGTTAAGGACTCCTCCAAAACCAACTCCAATTGTTACCAGAATCACTAGAACTATCCACGAAACGCTCAACTGTCCGCTTTGAATAAAATTAATAATGGCTTGGATTCCCAAAGGCAGAGAAAGATTTACTAACCCTGCAAATGCAGCATAGAAGATAATTTGATATACATCGCGCTTATCGAGCTGCAATAAGTTATAAAAACGTTTAAATGGTGTCATGAAATGTAAGTATAAATACAAGATTATTACATAGAATAAATATACGGCAAAAACCGCACTTATAGATTAAGATTTTGATCCTAATCCTTAAAAAACAAGTATTTATGAATTCAGCCGAGGAGGCGGTATGTCTATTTTACCATGAAAACCAAAGGAAAAGATTGTATTATCAATATATTTTTTTCCCTCAGATTCAATTCGGAAACCCATATTAGGCATCAATGATTCTGATGAAATCAAATATTCCATTAAGGGAATTCCTTTTGCTAATTTGGCTGTTTTAGTATCTTTTGTTTTATAGTCATCCAGTTCTTCTGGAATTCCGTCACATTTGAAGATTTTTTTCAAGAAATTACACGTAATCCCTTTTACGGTGTAGGTTTCAGCGTTATCGGTTAAGATGCGGCTCACGCTGTTAGAAATGTTCAAACTGCTAATTAGAAAATAGCCGACAAGTAACGCCTGAAGGCATTTACATAAAAAGCTATTTTTAATTCTGTTCAACATTTTCTAAAATAATTATTTTATTCTACTGCTAAATTTTACTTCTTAGTGGGCAAAAAAACGATCTTTTTCATCTAAAAACCCAATGATTTAGCGGTGTTATTCTAATTTTTGTGAGCGCGCAAGTTAGACCCATATTTTTTGCCGTACATTAAAATAACATTAGAATTTCGCTTATTTAGAAACTTTAAAAATTAATTAACAAGTCATTCTTACAGAGCTATCGGAATTATGTAAAGACAGATCAGAATTCTATAATTCTTACAGCAATATCCGTTCTACTTTTGGGTATCGAAAATTTGACTTAGTTCTATAAAAAAATATATAATGTTACCCGTTACAGAAATTAGATTTAACCATTTAATACACAATCAAAAGATGATCTACGCAAAAAATGATTTGACCCGATTTTTAGATGCACAGAACAAACTTTATTTAACTGCTTTTTCTGAAATCAAAAAAGGTAAAAAAGAAACGCATTGGATGTGGTTTATTTTCCCGCAGATTAAAGGTTTAGGAAAAAGTACTCTTTCTGATTATTATGGTATAGCCGATTTGAAAGAAGCAACGGAATATTTGAAACACCCCATTTTGGCGAAACATTTAATCGAGATTTCAAAATTACTTTTGACGTACAAGAAAAAATCTGCTGAAGGCATTTTGGGCGAACTTGGAGCTAGAAAACTACACTCGTCTATGAGCCTTTTTGTTCAGGTAGAAAATGCAGATCCTGTATTTCAACAAGTTTTGGATACCTTTTTTTATGGACATTTAGATCCATTGACTTTAAATTTTGCAACCAACGAAATGTTCCTAGCGGAACAATAGATATCAAATAATCATTCCGTAGGAATGGTTGGTAAAAACAATAATAACCCCGCAGTCACGTTCCGTAGGAACGTTTGATAGACCCAATTTAAAAAATGATGTAAAAAATGAAACGTTCCTACAGAACGTTGAATAATTATTGCTACCGATGAAATGTTCCTAGCGGAACATATAAAAAAATCTGTGAAAATCATTTAATCTGTGGCCAAAAAACTACCGACGAAATGTTCCTAGCGGAACATTTAAGCATTTCGTAGGGATGTCTGTTGGTAAACTAGTGTTCTGCCAAGCACTGTACTTTCTTAATATTCTTAGGACAAAAAAGGGAATAGCTCAAAAGCTATTCCCTTTTTGATTAACAACATAATTATAAATAAAGTACAAATCCTGAACTTTAGCTTTTCTCAAATTTCGAAACTCCTTTTTTGAGCCAATTCAAATAATCTTCAATATTGGGATTATAGGCCGAAGTTTCGTTAAGCGCTTCTCCGTTATGATCAACTAAAACATAAAACGGCTGTGCGTTGGTTTTATAAGTAAGCGTTTGAAATTCGCTCCATTTCTGTCCAATATATTTCAATTTTTTTCCTGTTATCTGAGACGTAATTTGCTCATTCGGATGCAGTTCTCTTTTATCGTCTACATACAGCGAAATCAAAACCAAATCTCCTTTTAAGATTTTCTGCACCTTTTCGTCAGACCAAACGTTGTCTTCCATTTTACGGCAGTTTACGCACGCATGACCCGTAAAATCGATCATGACTGGTTTTCCGATTTTTTTGGCGTATTGCATTCCTAAATCGTAGTCGGTAAAGGCCATAATATTGTGCGGACCAAGTTCTGCGCCTTCTGGCAAGTTTTGCGTGATTTCTTTTGAAGAAGAATTATTGAGACCATTCGGAATTTCGCTGTAATGCATTGGCGGCGGAAAACCGCTAATCATTTTAAGAGGCGCGCCCCAAATTCCGGGAATCAGATAAATGGTAAAAGCCAGAACCAAAACGCCCAATCCTACTCTTCCAACGCTTAAATTAGAAATCGGACTATCATGCGGCAACTGGATTTTTCCAAAAAGATAAAAAGCCAATGTTCCAAAAATAGCAATCCAAATCGCTAAGAATGTTTCTCTTTCGAACCAATGCAATTGCAGCACCAAATCGGCATTAGACAGAAATTTAAAAGCCAAAGCCATTTCTAAAAATCCTAAACATACTTTAACCGAATTTAACCAACCACCCGATTTTGGCAGCGAATTTAGCCAGCCTGGAAAAGCGGCAAATAAAGTAAACGGCAAAGCCAAAGCCAAAGAAAAACCAAACATTCCGACAAACGGTGCAATTCCGCCTCGAGATGCTGCTTCTACTAATAAAGTCCCAACAATTGGTCCCGTACAAGAGAACGAAACAATTGCCAAAGCCAACGCCATAAACAATATTCCGACGATTCCCCCTTTGTCTGCCTGAGAATCGACTTTGTTGGCCCACGCATTTGGAAGCATAATTTCGAATGCTCCTAAAAATGAAAAAGCAAAAATCATTAAAAGGATAAAAAAGATCAGATTGAACCAAACGTTTGTCGAAAGCGCATTGAGAGAATCTGCTCCAAAAGCCCAAGTTACAACCGCTCCCAAAAAGATATAAATGGCAATAATCGCGATTCCGTAAAAAATTGCTTTTCTAATTCCCTGCGATTTTGTTTTGCTTTGTTTGGTAAAAAAACTCACCGTCATTGGGATCATCGGAAAAACGCAAGGCGTGAGCAAAGCTGCAAATCCAGAGAAAAATGACAATAAAAAAATCGTCCACAGACTTTTGGATTCGGTTTCAGATTTTGCTTTTTTGAATTCTTTTTTTGGCATTTTTAACGCTTCTGCAGGAACAATTTTCGCTGTCTGCACTTTTGTTTCGGCAACAACAGAATCAATTATTTCTGTTTTATTTTCTTCTTTTACAGCAACTTCAATTAAAGTTTTCGCTTTCGCGGAAGGGCTAATTGCAAACTCCAATTCGTCTGAACTTGGCGGAAGGCAATTTTCATCATTACAAACCATAAATTCAACCTCAACCTTAATTTTGAACGGTTTTGATGAAAGTATTTTTATGCGCTGTCTAAAAGTGGTTTCTTTTTCAAAAAACTTAATCTGCATCTTGAAAACAGGATCGTTAATCGTTTTTCCTTTTTCTTCTTTTACAGCATCTGTCAACTGAAAATCGGCACTTTTGATAAAATTAAAATGAGTGGGTATCGGGCCACCGTCTGCCACTTCCTGACTGTATAAATGCCAGCCCGATTCTATAATGGCTTTTGCCTGCAATTCGTATTCAGTATCAGAAATTTTCTCGACACTGGTTTTCCATTTTATGGGATTATAGATCTGAGCCTTTACGAATATGGAAAACAGCAGGAAAAAGCCCAGTAAAAAAACATTTTTTTTCATGGGAAAATTTTTAAAAAAGAGGGTTGAATAGCAAAAAACAACCCTCTAAGTAATCCGCTATACAAACTAAATTGCTTACTAATTCAAAATTTTATTTGATAGGGAAACACAAATTAAACTCTAATAAAAAGAGGTCAGATTATTTTAGTGGTTTGAAAACTATTTCATAAGAATCTGCTTTGTTCAAAAATGAATTGGCAAATTCTTGAATGTCTTTCGCAGTAATGTTTTTTACAATATCCTCGTAATTTTTAGGATCATTCATGTCGTACTTATTCTCAAAATAATTCTGAAGCAAATTCAAGCTGTAAGTATTAAAGTTTTTACTGTCTTCTTTCGACTTTAAATAGTTGATTCTGGTTTTCTCGATATCTTCAGCACCAATTTCCCCTTTTTTGATTTTATCAATTTCCTGGTATACAATTGGCAGTAAGTGCTCTACTTTATCAGCATCACAATCAAAAACAACATTCATTCTTATTTTCGAAATTGGAAATTTTTCTAAGCTTGCCGAAACATGCGTTCCATAGGTTCCACCTTCTTTTTCACGCAAACTTTCAGTATAACGTAAGGTTAATATATCAGCTAAATAAGAAGTCAGAATTCTGTTTTTTTGAGTAAAAGAATATTCTTTAGAGAATGCAATTCGCACAGAACTTTTAGGTGTTTCCATTTTAATAAAAACATCCTTGTCTATTTTAGGCGCAATCCATTTTGGATTATCATTTTTAAAATGTTCTTTACGTTTTATTCCTTCAATGCTTGCTATGTATTTTTCTAGCAATGGTTTCAAAATTTCTGGAGTTACATCACCAACAATAAAAAATTCAAAATTTGAAACATCTGAGAAACGATCCAGATAAAATGACTTCATTTTATCAAAAGACAAATCATCAATAAACTGCTGATTCATGATGCGAATTTTTGGATTGTTTTTTCCATAGATTGCAAAAGTTAGGCTGTCTTTCATTTTAGACGAAATATCATTTTGTCTATTTTTTAAAGAATTTTGCATTCTCTGTTTCAGCAAATTGTATTGATCGGCATCAAATCTTGGCTTTACAAATTTTAAATAAACGAGTTGCATGAATGTCTCGATATCTTTAGTATTCGTAGAACCAGATACCGACTCAGATAAGCTAGAAATATCTGCAGATACTCCAAGGATTTTCCCTTTTAGTACTTTTGACAGCTCTACATTAGAAAGTTCTCCAACGCCCGACATCGATGCAAATTCTGAAAGTGAATTTATTGATGGCAAATCTTTAGCTCCATACAGAGAAGATCCTCCCAAACTTTTTGCTTGCAGCAATACGTGCTTTTTATTTTTATCTGCAAATTTGTAATGCACTTTTACACCATTGCTAAGTACAAAAGTTGTGGCATCAATGGCTGTTTCTTTTTTCTCAGACACAATTTTTCCTGGAACAATTTTTAGATTTCCTAAAAGTGTTTTTCCTTCAAAAGTATCTACATAAGGCTGTAGAGAAGCATCACTTTCTGCTTTCTGAATAATAGCAAAAGCTTTTTCCTGAGTCAAATTTTCTTCGCCTTCAACTCCAGTAACAGCAACAACTCGGTTTTGAGAAGTATACAATTTACTGATTTGTTCTTGAAGAATTTTGCTGTCCAAATTGTTCAAAATGCTTTTTGTCATTTCAAATTCTGCTTTTGGATCAGCAATTACTTGATGATTCAAATAATCGCCTTTTACCATTCCGATTACTTGTTTGTGCGAAATCTCGTTTAGTTTATCTAAGTAGTTTTCGTATCCTGAAATAGTTTCTGTAACGGCGCGTTCAATTTCTCCTTTAGAAAAACCAAATTTATACGCTCGCACCCATTCGTTCATTACCATTGCAAAAGCTTCGGCCTGTTTTTCTGGTTTTGGCGAAACGCTTAAAATCCAGATATCATTTAATCGAGAATAGTTTTGGTAACCAATCTGAGCACTTTTAAATGGACATTCTTGTTTCTGCGCCATTTCTGCCAAACGATTATTCAGAATCGAAAACGCAATACTTCTTTGCGTCGATTTTTCTAATTCGGCGTACGTATTGGTTGATTTTTCAGCCGCATGGCGAATCATAAAACTAATTCCAGAAGCCGAAATTTCTTTGTCCAAAGCCAATTTAAAAGTTGGTTCTGCTCGATCTGGAATCGCAATTTCAAAACGTTTTTTCGGGTTTTGAGGCGTCGGAATATCAGCAAAAAGTTTCTTGATTTTCGCTTCAATTTCATCTGCATTAATGTCTCCAACAATAGCGATTGCCTGCAAATCTGGACGGTACCAATCTTTATAAAAATCTTTTAAAACCTGATATTTAAAGTTTTTTACAATATCCATATCACCAATCGGCATACGGTCTGCGTAAAGCGAATTATTGTAATAATAAGGTGCCAACTGATTGTAAATTCTCGCACGGGCATTTTGTCTCGTACGCCATTCTTCGGTAATTACACCGCGCTCGGCATCGATTTCTGCATCTGTAAGCGATAAGAAATTAGACCAATCGTGCAAAACCAATAAACAAGTATCTACTACTCCACCATCTTTTGACGGAATATTGTCTAAGTTGTAAACCGTTTCGTCTGTACTCGTATAGGCATTGATGTTTTTCCCGAAAACGGCTCCTTGTTTCTGAAGCGTATTCAAAATGCCTTTTCCTTCAAAATGTTTGGTTCCGTTAAACGCCATGTGTTCCAGAAAATGCGCCAAACCTTTCTGCTGATCGTTTTCTAAAATTGAACCTACATTTTGAATGATATAATAACTTGCCGTATTTTTATTGACTTCTGTCGGATAAATATAATACGTCATTCCGTTTGGCAGAACTCCTTTTTTTATTTTCTGATTGACCGCAATTGGATCACTCGATTTAAAGTTTTGCGCTTTCGCGGAAGAAAAAACTCCCGCGATAAACAGTAAAATGAATATTTTTTTGCTGCACCACATAAAATATATTTTTTTTAGCTTTTCAATAATTTGTCCAGCTGCACTCTCAATTCAGGATTTGAAGGTCGAAGTGCATCTGCATTGATAATATTTCCTTTTGTATCAAACAATAAAAATCTCGGAATCGCATTGACATCGTAGTTTTTAGCCACATCAGAGCCAAAATCTTTGTCTGCCATTAACTGAATTCCTTTTAATTCTTGTTTGGTTACAAAATCTTTCCATTTCTGAGCATCTTTTGCTTTATCTAACGAAAGACTCACAAAAACAATATTTTTTCCGTGATAATCTTCTTCAATTTTTTTCATGTGCGGAATTTCAGCCTTACATGGTCCGCACCAAGTTGCCCATAAATCGATGTATACAAATTTACCTTTGAAATCTGAAAAAGAAACCGGTTTGTCGTTAATATCTTTATAGGTAAAATCTAAACCTTTTTGTCCGACATTTTTGTGCAATACTTTTTCATATTCTAGTAAAAACGCTTTACTCGCCTCAGAAATCATAAAAGGTTTGATGCTTGGGGCAATTTTTTCGTATTCTTCTATTTTCATTCTAGAAGTTGCTACTGCATCACGAAGATAAACATCTTTTAACGCTGGATTTGTAATATGAATTAATGATTCAACAATATCCAAACGCTTTGCAGGCGCAGTGCTGTTCATACTAATGTAGAAAAAGTAATTTGACATTAAAGAAACGCCGTTTTGCAGTTTTAATAAGTCTGGATCTGTAAACTTTTGGTCTGTTTCCCAAGTTTTTATAACTGCTGGACGGTCATTTTTATCTGGAAATGCTGTTCTTGGCATTCTGAAAAAAGTATACGTCAATTCTTCAACATCTGTTGCAACAGCTAATTTTAATAATTTATTGAATGCAGCATCTTTGGTTTTAATTGATTTCGAAAATTCTTCGGCTTTTGCCACACCTTTGTCAATAAACGGATAAAACTCCACATAGGTTACATTTTCACCAAGTCTTGAAAACGGTGCAAATTCGTTGTAGATTTCATTTGCTTTTTGAACTATAGCATTTTGCCCTACATTCTTTCCACTCAAAACATAATTCTCTTTATTGATGGAAAGACTAATGTCTAATTTTGGTTCTAAATACAAACGAATTAATTGATTTCTACCTTTCATTTGACCATAATCTACGTAATAAAAACCAGCTGCTGAAACTGGCACCATAAAACCAAACTCCCCAGACGTATTGATTTTAGCCGTCGCAGCTACCGCTGGCTTTCCTTCTTCAACATTATAAAGCGTTACTTCTTTCGCTTTAAGATCGGGGATTGAAATTGTTCCTCTAATTACTGCATATTCAGAAAAATTGGCAGCAAAACTCATTTGAACCGTAATAAAGGTCAAAATGAAATGTAAAATGTGTTTTTTCATATTATTTTCTTGTTTTTTGATTGATAGCTTATATTGAAATTTGCATAGACTGATCGCCTTGCTCGATAATAAAATCTTTGCTTTCTTTTGTTGCCTTTAGCTTTTTAAGGCTTTCTGGATTTACTAAATCTTTGGCTTCAAAATCGTTAATCTGTACTACTTTGGCTCCGATTTTTACTTTCTTCAAATCTTCATTTTCATGATCTAAAATTCGTTTTACAAATAGATTTTGGTTTTCATCAAAATCCAGCTCTAAACCATTTAAGTAAAAAGAAGAAAGCTTTTTAAAATTTTTATTGGGTTCCAGATACACCGTTTTGTGCAAAAGATCGATTGTAAAATTGAAGCGTTTGATTAAATCGATTCCGAGTGAGCCGTCGGCAAAAGCCCAGCTTTTATTTTCTTCATCGTATTCCTGCAAAGCAATTGTAACGTTTGGAAAATTATTTCCGTTAATGGCAATATTCGGAATAGTACCGCCGACAATTTTGGTTTGTTTTCCTAAACTGTGATTGATAGAAGTATATTCTGTTTTTAAACTTGCTTCGAGATTATTTTTATGATTGAAAGGGCCGTAAGCAATCAAATCGTAGCCTGCGCCCGTATCAAAAGTAAAATTGCCTTCGACTGTTTTTTTATCTTCAAAAGTCAGATTCATTTTTACAACCGGAAGTCCCGATTTATAATCGAAAACAAAAGGTTTGGCTTTTCCCCAATAATTGAAATTCCCGAAATTGTACAAATCAATCGTCATCGTATCAAAATTGACCGAAGTGATAAAATTTCGAAGCAAATTGGCACCAAAAAGTCCGTCGTAAACACCATGTTTTGGAAAAATAACCAATGCTTGATTTTTAAGAACCTGATCGCCAATATAAATCGTATTGTCTGCCGAATACTGGACTTGCTGAGTACCGCCGACAACACCTGCAGATTTTGTTTTAGTAACGACAACACCCGCTTTGTAAGCACTGTCAGGATTTAAAGCCATTCCGTCGGCACCAGTATCAAACTGCATTAAAAATTCACGATCCGATTTGTTCAGTTTTATTTTAATGGCAATTCCATTTTCGATAATTTCAAACGGAATACTAGCAACTTCTTTTACTGCGGCATTTCGATCCACTTTATATAATCCATCAAAAAATGTTACGTACAAAATTTTATTTTCAGAATTGAAAACGAATTGAGTCGTTTTTTTTTCTTTTCCTTTAAAACAAAAATCGGCCAGAACAAAAGTTTCCTTTTTAATTTCGACAGATTTTCCAACTTGAATAGAATCCAGAACCGGAAAGGCGTTCATAATTCCGTTCAAATAAAATTCGTTTGACGAAGAATCTCCTACTCCGACTGTAAATTCTTGCGCTAAAAGATTTTTAATGCTGCTATAATTCTTTTGCTGAAAAGCTTGCTCAAATGTTTTTATACATTGGCGGACATTATTTTTCTGTCCGTAAAGGGAACAACAGAAAATCGTCAGTAACAAGACTGCTATTTTTTTCATTTGTAATTACTTTTGTAAAGTGTACGGATTGCTTGCTGCAGCTTTTTCTACACCAAAATCTTTTAGCAGAATGCCTTCATATTTTGTCCATTCTTCTGTAGTGTAAAGGGATTTCATTTCTTCTAAAAGCTTTTTAAAAGAAGCCATATCTTTCGTTTTTTCAAACTCTTTTCTTTTGCTTCTCAAAATATTAAAAACATGAGTATTTACACTTGAAGAACCGTAATCCTTATAAAGCTGCTGTGCATTTTTTAAATAAAAATCATCATACTGGCGCCCAATTCTTAATCCTGAAATTATTACAAAAGGAACTTCTGCCATTAATGAAGGCTGTGCTTTTAGGTAAGCATCAACGGTTTCAAAAGGAACATTTCTTTTGTTTGCCATATACGCCTGCACATAAAAATCAGGATAATCTTTTTCGTTAATTGTGGTGCTGTATTTTTTGAAATCTCCTTTTGCAGCCTGACTTTTTGCGTTTTGAAGCAAAGCCGTAAATTGCTCTACGTTTTGAAAACCGCCTGCAATATCAATTACTTTTCCATCAGCATTCATAAATAAAAAAGTTGGAAATCCAGTTACGCCATATTTCATGCATAATTTTTTTCCGATTTCTTCTTTCAAAATATCCGATTTGAAAGTGACAAAATCTGCGTTTAAAAGCGCGGTCACTTTCGGGTCTGGAAATACCTCTTTGTCCATTTGTGCGCACGGCATACAACCTGTAAAATACAAATCGACAAAAATTAATTTCTTCTCTGTAGCGGCTTGTTTTTTAGCGCTTTCCCAACCAGAATCTGGTGATTGTGTTTGTGCTTTTAAGGCAATAGAAGGACAGGCAAGCAGCAAAACTGCACTTGCGATTTTAAAAAAACGTTTCATAAAATGTGGTTTTTAGAAACCGAATGAAGAATGAGGTTTATTCTTCATTCGGTCTTGTTTATAGGTTTTTAATTATCTGCGACGGTATGCAACATCAACAATTTTGCTTAAGCCACTGAATTTATCGGTTAATATCAAATCTCCATTTACGGGAGGAACAGTATACAATTCTAATGTGCCAGCTGTGCCATAACTTCCAAGCACTAACTTTTTGTCTGCGTTTCTGGCGTAACTATGAAAACCAATATAAGTCACAGCTTCTGAACCTTTGTCTATCATCAATTTTGCCGACTGTGTACCGTGATCGTATTCGTAGACTTTATTTCCAGCAACGTAAAATAAATATCCAGAATCTGGGCTCACAGCAAACTGAGTTGCTTTATCAAAATCAGGGGCATTTAAAATTTCTTTATAATAATTCTGTACCAAAGTTTTTGTAAAACGAAGCAAATGGTATTTTCCAGTTGCTAAATTCTTAAGAACTGCAAAATTTTCAATTCCGTTATAGCTAGAAGTTGTCATATAAACCAGATCAGAATTGGTATTATTCCAATCTAAAACAGTTGGACTCCCAACAAGCGGCGGCATTGTAGAACAGTTGCCTTTAGAATAATTAAACCTTACAAAACGGCGCGCATCTAGGTCAAAAAATACTGGTGCTCCAATAGAATAACCCGCATTTTCTGCAATAAAAGGCGCCGCATTAAATGTTTTGGTTTCGGTTTCTAAAATATTCTGCGGCAATCCGTATTTGATATTAAAGACACGTAAATAGTAGTAAATATTTCCTTTAGAGTAAAGAAAATTTTCTCCTCCGCCTGGCGATTTCATAAAATCTATGCCAAAATTTGTTGGAAATGCTCCGCCTAAAGTTTCGTAAGCCAAATTTTGCGACTGTGCCCAGCCGAAAGAATCTGGATCTATACGCGCCGTACCATTTTCTGTAGTGGTAACATATATACCATAAGCTGAAGTTGTTGATAAAGCATTACCTAAACAAGTAACTTCAACAGGTTTACCAGATAATTTTAGTGCAGAACCGGCAGCATCTAAAACATCTGTAATGATACGCGGCTGCGGAATTGAAGGCAAAATAGAAATCATATCTAGACGCGCTTTTCCGTCTGCTTCACCAATTACTAGCCAGCCTTCATAGATCGAAGAGACTACATTTAGATCAAAAGATTTTCTTTTCCATGTTACTCCCGTGACATTATCTTTAATAAAATAATACACATCATAAGATCCTGGTGGCAATTTTAATATTCCATCAAAATTTTTGGTTGTTGCTATAATTGTTTTTGATTCTAACAAAAGTTTTGACGGATTTAGTGCTACCCACTCGTAAGTATAACGTTCTGGGTTACTGCCGTCATCGATAGTGGCATTTAAATCTGGCGTAATTTTAAGATACTCTCCTGTATATACGGTGTAACTATCCTCAATTCCGGTAACAGCAATTTCATTAATTTCTTTATAATCGTAATTCCCTTCGTCGTCTGTACAGCTATAACTTACAACCAGAAGCAGAGAAAGCAATAATTGAATTTTTATATTTTTTAACATGTTGTTCTATTTTTAGAATTAATGAATTGTCTTTATGGAAAAATCATTTCTTTCCCGTCCTCTTCATAAATAATATTTCCAGATGCTTTTTGATCTGCCAGATAACGCTTCATAAAGTTTTGATAATAGTTGATATCGGCAATTGCCAAACCTGGAGCTCCTAATTTCTGATTGAACATAGAAGGTTGCAAACCCATCAAATCACACATTAAAAAGAACTTTTTAGCCGTAAAAACTCCCAAATAAGGAACATACCAGCCAAGAGGCTGAGTCAGTTTATCGTCAAAAGACAATTTGAAACTTATATAACTTAGTGTTTTTTGAGTGAGTACATTTGTAACCGTACTTTTCATATCGGTCTTAAACGATTCATTTTCCTCAAGATTCAATACCAATAATTTTCCTTCTCGCTTCATGTCTTCTGTTCTTAACATGGTTACTGCAATTGTATCTACAGCTCTTCCGGCACGCATCACAATGTTATCAGGCAAAGTAAAGTGTGTTCCCAAAACTGCAGTACTCGAAGGATCAACTGTTAGTTTTATTTTTCGATCTACATCTGACACTTTTCCCTGAACTCTAACTGCAAGAAAATAAACATGTTCTTTTACCGTCGCAGGTTCTAAACTAAAACTATAACCAGTACTATCTATAAGCGGTCCATTGAATACTAACTCAAAAACAGAAGGCGAAAAATAAATACTGTCTGAACCTTGGTACGTTTCAATTTCTTCGCTATTACAAGATGTTACTGCCAAAAAGGCTAAAAAAGTGATGCCTAAAATCAATATTTTTTTCATGTGTACTTTTTTAAATTATTGAAAATTAATTTCAGAATCTGGTAACGGAACTACGTATTGCAATGCATTCATCGTAACGTTTCCAGAAGCTGCAGAACCATTTGGAATAGTCGTACTGTTTATTCTTTTATAATAAAAAAACAGCTGGCCTTCTCCTATAAATTCTTTTCTATACTCTTTAGTAATTTCTGTTGTTACGTTTGCAGTTGCCGCCAAATTGGACAGACCGCGATTAAAGCGAAGTGTATTTAAAAAAGTAATACTTTCTGCTGGAGATGGCGCTGCTTCGGCTGCAATAAGATACATTTCTGAAAGCTTAAACATCGGAATCTGAAAACGGAAAGGTTCTTCTAAATTTACTATGTCTGTAACATCTTCATATTTGTAGAATGTTTTCTGCGTTTTTCCTCCAACAATCGGAATTTTCCAGCTTGGCAAGTTTCTGTAATCATTATCGTTCGATTCAAAAACGGCATTTATTCTGTTTAATAGCGGCGCATAAATTTCATCGTCTGGCAAACTCGAATCGAATAAATTTTTCTGTTTATTGTATAATGTAAAGTCACTTAAAGCAAAGAACGTTTCAGGAGAAAAAGTTCGATCTGGAATAATTGAATGAGTTGCTTCCAAAAATGTAGTCCAACGAAATAAAGGACTTGCTTTAGTAAAATTGATCACTTCATTTGCCGTTGCATATGCACCAGTTTTGTCTCCAGAATATAAAAGCACTCGCGCTTTAAGGCATTTTACTGCTAAATAATTCAGACGATTTCCTCTGTTGTAAGAATAATATGGATTTGCATCAAAATCTGAATTTCCATTATATTTCCCTACGGTAACAACAGGGTCTTTTGCTAGTAAAACCAAGGCTGCATCAAGATCTGCGAGAATTTTTGACATCGCATCTTTTGCTGAAATCAAAGGCTGATTCACGGTAACTGCTGCATCGTAATACGGAATCGCAGGAAGTGATGCATCTACTTTATAAATTGGCCCGTACAAACGAAGCATATCAAAATGAAGCATAGCTCTTATGGCAATTGCCTCCCCTGTTAAAAGATCCGCTTTTTCTTGAGAAACAACTCCAGAATGCTCTTTCATGCTTTCTAGAAATTTATTTACATACAAAATAGTTGTAAATGCTTTTTCCCAAACGTTTGAAAAAACCGCTTTAGGATTTGCTTCTGTGTAAGCATAGGTTCCCATTTCATATTTGTCATGATTACCTCCCGTATTGTACTGCTGTCCTAAAATTTCGACAGCATCCATAGTCAGCTGCTGCCCGTATAAATTATTTGAAGAAAGACTCATATAGAGTCCGTTGTGCACATTTTGCACTCCGGCTTCATTTTCAAATATCTGATTTTCTAAAATTTTATCCTGAGGCACTACATCCAGAAAGTCGCTGCAGCTGGTAGCTGAAAAGGCAATCAGAAAACATAATGCTATTTTATTTAAATACTGATTCATAATTATGGTATTAAAATGATACGTTTATACTTAGCGAATAAATTCTTGAGAACGGATAGGTAATTCCGCGCTCGGCTTTTATAGAAGAAATTCTAAAAAATTCATTCGCATAAGCGTTAAATCCTAAACCTGCCAAACCAGATTTTTGAAGCCATTTTCTATTGGTCACACGATATCCAAAACGCATTGATTCTCCAGAGATATAATCATCTTTCTGAATAAATCGAGAAGATATTGGAGTTTGATTGGTTAAACTAATCGCTTTAAATTGAGCAATCTGTCCAGGAGTTGTCCAACGATCTGTAAAGGCTCTCGCATCTTGATTTTCAAAAATATTATTTATGCTGATGTTTTCTACTTTATCATACAAAGCTGTATTGAATCGGTCTGCACCAAAACTGTAACGGATGAAAACACCTAAACTGAAGTTCTTGTAGTTTACATTTGTTGAGAATACTCCAGTAGCAATTTCTCTAGAATTTCCCATTACAACTTCATCTTTTTTATCTAAGATGAATGTCTTCTCTCCATTTTTCTTTAAGAAAATTTCTTTTCCAGTTCCAGGGTCAATTCCTAAAGATGGAACAGCCCATAAGTCGTTTGAACTCGCTCCATCATAATATCTTGTTAGGCTCGTTGTTTTTTTAGCGGCCTCGTTTAAAGATGCCAGTGCGTTATTAAAACCTCCTAATTCGTTTTCATTTGTTGTAGCAGTTAAACCAACTGACCAAATAATATTTTCTTTATAATTATTGATAATATTATAATTTCCTTTTAGCTCTAAACCTCTTGTGGTGATATGACCTACATTTAGCGGATAGGTATTTACTCCTGTAGAAGCGGCAAGATCTATCGGAACAATTTGTGGCGTAGTTACTCGGCGATAAGCTCCTAATGTAAGGGTAAGCCTATTTCTATACATCGCTAAATCTAAACCTACCGATAAATCTTTTGTTTTTTGAGGTTCTAAATCGGCATTTGCTAATTGCGAAATATTTAAACCTGCTCCAAAAATATTAGTATTTGGATCGTATGTGTAAACATCATGTGAGGCGTAACCCACTAAATTCTGGTTTCCTGTCTGACCATAATTGGCACGAATTTTAAAGATATTAACGATATCCTCATCCATTTTAAACTCGTGATTTAAGTTCCATCCTATTCCAATTCCATAATATGGGGAATATTTTTTATTGGTTCCAAAGTTTGTTGCTCCAGAAATGGTTTGCGTTAAATCAAGCAAATATCTTTTGTCGTACGCATAGTTGATCTGGTTGGTCAAATCTATACTTCTAACCATATCATTGTAAACTTCTGGTTTAGAATTCAACTGAAATCCGAAAGCAAACGAAGGATTACCGGGAACTCCTAAAGGAAATCCTCTCAAAATAGAACCATACGATGTATTTTTTGTTTCGTATGCAGAAGCTCTAATGGTATAGTTTAAAGAATGTACACCGGCAAACACATTAGAATAAGTCCCTCCAATGTTCGCATTCCATTTATTGGTTAAATAATCTATTCTTTCATAGCTTCCTTTTTCAGTTGGAAGATTGGTAATATATCTCGTATCATCTGGCGAGATAAATGTCGTTGCTGTATTGTCTAATCTCGAAACAGATAAGGCTGCTGTAGTTCTAATATGCGAATTGATGTCATAATTTATGGCAAAGTTATTCGTAAAATTAAAATCAACATCTTTGTCATAACTGTTCAAAAACACATTGTAAAGCGGATTTGCAGGCTGGTTTAAAGTACGTTGATTAGCAGGAATTGGAAGTGAGCTTCCGTCCAAATATCTTGTTGGCACACCATTTTCGTTGTATTTTGGATAATACGGACTTGCTTTTGCCCAAATAGAAAAATCGCCATACGGAGAAATCTGATTGTTTCCTCCAGAAATAAAGAAGTTATTATTAAAACTTACTTTATTTTTTCTGTAGGTTAAATTGGCATTATATCCCCATGTATTATGCTCTGTACCCTTCATAGTTCCAGAAACCGTTTTGTAATTTCCGGCAAGGTTAAATCGAAACTCATCAGATCCTCCACCTACTGTTAAACTGTGTCCCGAAGTGATTCCCATCTGGATAGGTTCGTTCAGCCAATACGTATTAACACCGCGGCGCACTGCAGCCAGACGATCATTGTAAACCTGCTCGTATTTTATTGGTGTTTCATAAGAAGAATAACGAGATGGCGTGTAAGCTCCAGAAAGTCTTTCGAATTCTAATTTCTGCTCGGCATTCATTAAATTATAAACACTTAAATCTGCCAATTCGTAAGATGAATTATACACATAAGAAACCTGTAATTTTCCAGGAAGCGGTTTATTGGTTTCAATAACGACAACTCCATTTGCAGAACGAGAACCGTATAATGCAGTTGAAGCAGCATCCTTCAATAAAGTAATGCTCGCAATTCTATTAATATCTAAATCGACCACCTGCTGTAAAGTAGTCGGAAATCCGTCCAAAATAAATAACGGCTGATTTGGATCTTCCTTAAACTGGTCATTTACCTGATTTACAGATAAACTAGTTTGTCCTCTCACCTCAATTACAGGCAGTACATTTGGGTTTGAACCTGCAATATTATTATTTAAAACGATAAATGAAGGATCTAAAGTTTTTAAAGCCTGCACTACGTTTTGAGTAGAAACCTGTCTTAATTCCTCTCCTTTATAAATTGAAACTGCACCTGTAATTAATTCTTTTTTACGAACTGTAACCCCAGTATTTACGACAACACTAGACAATTCATTTCTTTCCTCAAGCAGTTTTACGTTAATTACCTTTCTTTTATTTACTTGAATAATTTGTGCCTTGTGGCCAATGTAAGTAAATAAAATCTGCCCGTCTTCGGGAGCCATAATCGTAAATTTTCCGTCAAAATCAGTTTGCGCACTGGCATTTGTCCCCTTCACTTTAATATTTACTCCAGGTATCGGTTCGCCTTTTTCGTTGGTCACCGTACCTTTAATTTCAATATCTTTTGCTTCAATGATATAAACCTTCTCTAGTTTTCGGTTTTCTTTGATAACAATGGTATTACCGTTTGCGAAACTAAAGCCAAAATCATTACCCGTAAAAGTGGCAGCCAGTAAATCATTTACTTTAATTTTTCCTTTTTTTAAATGTACTTTAGGCAATTTTTTAAATGAATCTTCCTGATAAATAAAAGTATAGTTGGTCTGTTTCTTTATGATGTCAAAAACTTCGTCAACAGATACTGTTTTATCAGCTGTAATTACAACTTTCGTGTTTTGTGAAAATAGATTTACGGGAGAAAAACCAAAAATTGTAGTACAAAACAAGAAGATAAAAGTTCTCATAATGTTAATAATTAGCCGCATTCTAAAATAGAAATAGGCACTGGTTAATTTAAATTTCATAAATTTACATGTTAATTGGTTGGTTGGTTGTTAAAACTGATTAATGGATTAATACACAGAAAGGGATAAAGCGCAGTACGGTGAGAGGTCTAAACTTTAATCCCTTTTCTTTTTATTTGATTATAATCTTATTGTCTTTTTTCTCATAGGCATTAATAAAATTAATATTCTTGATCGTGGTTAATATATCTTCTAGTTTCTGATTCTTATTTAAAACCCCGTTAAACTTAACATTGCCAAGCGCAGGATCTGCAAACACAATATCTACATCGTACCATCTTGACAATACTTTTGCAATATCTTTTAGAGGCATTCCTTTAAAAACAAACAATCCTTTTCTCCAAGAAATTTCATTATAAACATCTACTTCAGAAACGGTTATATTTCCGTTATACTCCGTTATTTTAGACTGTTCGTTTGGTGTTAAAATCTGTTTTTTTGCCGCATTGCTAACGGCAACAACTCCTTTTACGAGCGTGGTATAAATGGCAGGTTCGTCTCGGTAAGCTTTAATATTAAACTCCGTTCCGATAACTTCAACATTTTGTTCTTGGGTTTTAACTTTAAATCTTGAACCTTTATGTTTGGTGCTTGGCGATACTTCAAAATAAGCTTCTCCATAAACCAGTTCCACTTGTCTGGTTTCGCCATCTGTAAAAGCAACCGGATATTTTAATTGCGATTCCGAATTCAGCCAGACTTTGGTGCTGTCTGCCAATTGTACAAAAAACTGTCCGCCTCGTGGAATCGTTAAAAGGTTATTGGCAATAGCTGCCGTTTTCTTATTCGAATTGTAAATCAGTTTTTCTCCGTTGCTAGAAGCGTTTCCTTTGCTATATGATTTCCCTTTTTCCAATTCAATTACAGAACCGTCTTCAAGAGTCAGCGTGGCTTTGTCGCTTCCAATCAAAATTTCTTTGTGTGCCACTTGCGGCGTTTCAATCTTAAGCGGATTGGTTTTATTAATTATTAAAGAAATTGAAATCAGTAATAATAATGAAGCTGCCATTGCTCCTAGCTTAAAAGCAGTTTTGGTATAAAAGGGTTGTATTGATATTATTTTTGTTTCTTGAGACTGAATGGCATTTTGAAGACGGGTTCTCATTTTAAATTCTAATTCTTCTTTAGAACCTAAGTTTTCGTCCCAATCTTTGTCGGTCTGGAAACTTTCGTAATAATTCAATAATTTATTATTCTCCTCGAGATTCGTATCACCGGAAAGATATCTATTTAGTAACAGTAAGAAATCCTCTTTTTTCATTTTTTATTGTATTATTTCGGGAGTATATAAGGTAAGTAACCAAAAAGGAATGTTCCCCCTAGTCCAAATGGTATTTTTTTTGATTTTTTTTGAAAAGCAATTAAAAAAGAAGAAAAACCACACCTCATCAGCCCAAACACTTCATTTTATTTTTTGCTAAAAGATATTTTTTGAGAGCCATAAAATCATCGCCATGCTCATACTTTCGCCCATAGAAGATCGGATAGTATGAAGCGCTTTTGTAATATGATTTTCAACGGTTTTGGTAGAAATATTAAGTCGTTCGGCAATTTCTTTATGACTCAGCTGTTCTTCACGGCTTAATTTATAAACGGCCTGACATTTTTCTGAAAGCGATTCAATAATTAAATTCAGCTGTTGCACCAATTCGTCGTGCATAAGCTGCGTTTCTGGAGTTGTAGACAAAAAGCGTTTTTCTAAATCGTCAAAAAGCTCGACATGTACTTTGTCTTTGTTTTTTCTTAAATGATTAAAAACCTGATATCTTGCACAAGCGTACATATATCCTTTCAGCGAAATATGAATTTCGATTTTTTCGCGATTGTGCCAAATGTTCATGAAAATATCCTGAATAATATCTTCGCACAATTCTTTGTCTTTAATCACATTGTAAGCCGACATAAAAAGTGCCTGCCAAAATTTATTATACAATTCTGTCAATGCCGATTCATCGCCGTCACGAAGACGATCGATTAAAACTTGATCCTGATTTAAGATGGAATTTGGCAATGATGGCTTTTTAAAGAATTGAATAATTCGCAACAAACTTAATAAATTCCGTTAATAATCCTAATTTGTTCTAATCATCAGAGCTTTATAATTAGCATTAATCTTAATTTTAAATAGCAAAAAGATTTAAAGAAAATCTAATTTTAATCCAACAATCAGCTCTATTTTTTAACATAAGCAAGAATCACAATTAAAATAAAATGAATTTTTCAAAATACAAAACGCAAAATCTTGTTAAGTTAAAATTGTATTTTTATTAAATTTCAAAAAAATGACGTAGCCAATTTCTTTAAATCTAAAAGGGAATTTTCAACACTTATTTTTTTAACTCAAAAATTCTTAAATAAAAAAATCTGCCATAGAAATTTCTACAACAGATTTTATACGCTAGAAATAACAATACCAATTTGATAGTGCCCTTTTTATAATTATTTGTATTTTTGGACTAGCAGATTATATTTATTCCTAAAATAAAAACAGTCCAGATGCTTCGACCTTGGCCTTTAGAAATTCAGCTAGATAAAAAATCAGACAAAGCCATTTACCTGCAAATTGCCGACGCGGTTATTGACGCGATAAAAACAGGAAAATTGGTCAGCGGAAATGCTTTGCCAGGAAGCAGACAGCTTGCCGATTTACTCAAGGTAAACCGAAATACTGTTGTAGAAGCTTTGGATGTTTTAAACGCCGAGGGCTGGCTCGTAACCATCGACCGAAAAGGCACTTTTGTAACGCAGTCACTCCCGCAGATTGATCATTTTTCGGAAAATAAAAAAGATGAAAAAATGGTAACCGAAGAATCTAAAAGTTTCTTGGTTTTTGATGACGGACTTCCCGACAGCCGCCTCGCTCCAATGAATGATCTGGCAAGAGCGTACCGCGAATTGTTTAGCCGAAAATCGCGCTGGCAGATTATGGGTTACAGCAGCGAATTGGGAAATCTGGAGTTTAGAAAATCGATTACTCAAATGCTGAATTTTAAACGTGGCATGAGTATTTCTCACGATCAAATCTGCATTACACGCGGAAGCCAAATGGCTATGTATCTCGCCTCACATTGCATCTTGAAAGCAGGCGATTTTGTCTTAGTCGAAAATCCAGGCTACAAACCTGCGTGGGAAGCTTTTGAAAATGCCGGCGCTACTCTACTCCCTGTAAATGTAGAACATGACGGACTGGATATTGATCAAGTCGAAAAATACTTGCAGCATAAAAACATTAAAGCCATTTATGTTACACCGCATCATCAATTTCCGACGACGGTTACGCTATCTTTAAAAAAGAGATTAAAATTGATCGAACTTTCTAACCAATATCATTTTACGATTATTGAAGACGATTATGATAATGAGTTTCATTTCGGACAACGCCCAATACTTCCGATTTCGAGTTATTCGGCTTTAAAAAACTATATTTATATTGGCACTTTCAGTAAAATCGTTGCTCCTGCTCTTCGTATCGGTTATTTAGCCAGTTCACATGAAATTATTCAGAAAATCGGGAATCATCGAAAAATCATCGATGTTCAGGGCGATAATATTATGGAAGAAGCGATTTTAAACCTCATCAATGAAGGCAAAATAAAGCGTCATCTTAAAAAAGCTAGTTTGGTTTACAAAAGCAAAAGAGATTATTTCGAAAGTATTTTAAACCAGTATCTTCAAGACAAAATCACGTTCTCAAAACCAGAAGGCGGATTGGCTTTTTGGATTGTCCCAAAAGAAGAAATCAATGTTCTTGATGTTTTCGAAAAACTAAAATCGCAAGGTATTCAAATCATGAATCCGAATAGATTTAGTTTTGATGAAACGATCAAAGGTTTCCGTTTAGGGTATGCTTCTCTTTCAGAAAAACAAATGGAAGAAGGAATTATAGCACTTTCTAAATTACTTTAATAAAAGCTCTTCGACCCAACTCTAAGTGACATTGTAATTGTCTGGCTGAGCGGAGTCGAAGCCTTTTTCAAAAACCAACCTAATAAAATATTTTCTAACACATAGAGACATAGTTTTTATTTTGAATGTGTGCAAGAAAAAAGAAAATGATACATCATTAACACATAGCTTAAGAAAGCTTATTTGCACTAATGTTAGTGAAACGCTTTTTATGATCCACAAAATCCTATGTTTCTATGTGTTAAAAATTTAATTACAGTTTTCCATTTCAATAATAGAAAAACCATTTGCCCGAATCTGATTTTCAACTTCAGCCGGTGCTTTATCGATGTGGCAGAAACGGCATTCTTTTGAAGACAAATCCTGTCCTTCTTGCGCCACACTTTTCAAGTATTTTTTACCGTAATCATATACTTGTTCTGCATTCACATTTTCGTCAACCAAAATATCAAAATGCATAATTTTTCCGTCTTTACGGGTTACATAAGTATCCCAAACTGCTACTTTCATTTTTTTTTCTTTTTTAAGGTTCTAAGCTGCTAAGGCGCTAAGTCGCTAAGGATATCTCTCGCAAATTTTGCAGATTCGGCAGATTTTTTTATTTGTAAATCTGCGCAAATCTTTACACGTTTAGTAATCTGCTTTATCTGCTAAATCTGCGAGAAAACATTTTTACTCATTTTTTACAGCAAAATGTTTTCGAAGATTTATGCAAAACATACAATGATCAATATCACAGAAACTTAGCATCTTAGAAGTCTCATTTTACTCTGCAAATTTATGCTGGTTTTAAATGTGCGGAATCATCCAGTTTTTTCATTTTTTGAGCGGTACTGGTCCAGTACTATTTTATAGTTTAGATTTAATTTTGTGATATGGAAAACGATATTATTTTTAATTTGAATCAGGTTCATCAGCGTATTGAAGAGGCCTGTAAAATTTCAGGAAGAAATCCTGCTGATGTTCAGCTTTTATTGGCGACCAAAACAGTTCCGGCAGAAAAAATACAAATTGCAATTGAAGCGGGTGAAACTTTAATGGGCGAAAACAAAATGCAGGAATTGCGGGATAAAAATGATGTTTTGAAAAATCTTCCTGTGGAACGCCATTTTATTGGACATCTTCAAACCAATAAAGTAAAAGATGTTTTGAAATATGTGACATGCATTCAGTCTCTAGACAGAATAAATCTGGCAGATGAATTGCATAAACAGCTTCAAAACCAAAAAAGAAAATTGGATGTTTTTGTGCAAGTCAATACCTCGTATGAAGAAAGCAAATTTGGACTAGCACCAGAAGAAGTTCTTTCATTCATTAAAAAAATAAAAACATACGACACTTTAAATATTAAAGGTTTAATGACGATCGGGCTTTTGGATGTTGAAAAAGAAAAAATGATTCCCTCTCTACGACTTTTAAGAACGATTCGAGATGAAATTTATGCAGAAGAAATCGAGGGTTTATCCGATTTAAAATTGTCTATGGGAATGTCTCAGGATTTGGAGCTTGCCATTGCTGAAGGTTCTAATATGGTTAGAGTTGGCACATCTATATTTGGGAATCGATTTTTAGGGAAGGAAATTTGGAATGAGAATATTGTGGAATGAAATTGAGTTATCATTCTGGGACGATTTTTTTTATAAATATTCAACCCCGCTGGGGTTGTAGACGACGGTGATTTTAATTTTCTATAAATATGTAATCCCTCTGGGATTTATTAATTAGGAAATTAATTCGGATTTAAACAACAACTCTAAATTTTCAAAAAAATTAAAACAACTAAAGAATATCCCGAAGGGATTATCTATTTATAGAAAAAAATCCCATACTAGAATAATAACTCCAGCGGAGTTAAATATTTATAGAAAATCAAAATCCCCCTATCTACAACCCCAGCGGGGTTGCACCTATTGACATCAATAATTAAAAAAATAAAAAATTACTTTTGCAAAAAATAAAAGCAGATGAACCTGAATGATCTTACTGTAATCGATAATGAAAAAATTGCACTGGACGATTTGTTTTTTAGTGACGAAAACAAAGCCGCTTTATTTCAAATCATTAAAGAACATCAATATATTGACGAATTAAAAAAATACAATCTGAAGGTTGACAACAAGATTTTACTGCACGGAAGTTCTGGCTGCGGTAAAACGACAACTGCAAAAGCGATTGCCAATACTTTAAACAAAAAAATTATCATTGTAAACCTCAGCACGGTTGTCGATTCTCGAATTGGCGAAACTTCGAAAAATTTAAAAGCGATTTTTGATAAAGCCATACTTGAAAGAGCCGTTTTATTTTTGGATGAATTTGACCAGATCGGAAAAAGCCGCGACAGCGACGACAAAGATGTGGGCGAAATGAGACGTTTGGTGAACACGATCATTCAGCTTTTTGATTATTTCCCTTCTGACAGCTTATTGATCTGCGCAACGAATCATTACGAAATAATAGACCCTGCTTTATTGCGAAGATTTCAGCTTCGTTTAAAATATGAAATGCCTTCAAAAGAACAGCTGGATATTTATTATGATAAAATTTTAAGCACCTTTCCAGAGCATTTTCAAAACATAGAAAGGAAATATTCGATTTCGTATGCCGAAGCCTTGGACTATATAAATACTACAATGAAAAGGCAGATTATTGCAACTTTAGAACCTAAGTAGCCTCCTTAAAAATATTCCGTAGGAATATATCATTGGTAAAACAGAAAACCCGCTGCATAATACAGCGGGTTTTCATTTGGCGGAGTTTTTATATAGAATGAATAGTGTACTAAATTATAATCCTCTTGTTAGCCATCCTCTTTTGTTGGCTGTTACTAGAGCATAAGGCGCAATCCAGAATAAACTGAAAGTATAGAAAAAACTATAAGTGTACGCCCAGAAAGATTCTGTCGATTTATATCTTTTTGCATAAAATAGCATTGAGAATGTTGACATAATCAGAATTCCAAAAAATGTAGAAGTCAAGAATAATATCGGGTGAACTGCAATAAAATAGATCATGAATATTAAAAACGGATACGTCATAGCAATTCTAAAAAACTGATTCAAAAACAGCATTCTTGCTCCAAATTTTGATTCTTTTCTAAAGTTGGTGAACACAAATTTTCCCATTGCCAGATTTTCACGAACATTACTTCTCGCCCATCTGATAAACATTTTGTATAGCCCTTTGTATTCTTCAGGAACATTGGTTAAAACCACTGCATTTCTTTGAAATTTCACTTCCAATCCTTGTTTCAAGATCATATTAGTCATCGCACGGTCTTCTCCAATATCTGATGGCTGTCCCATAAAAGTTTGGTTGATCCATTCTGGAAGACAGTTAAAAACTGCATCTCTTCTGTAAGCTGCAAGTGCGCCAGGAGTACATAAAACAGATCCTAACTCACTTTCTGCAGAACGCTGAAATTCAAAACTCATTACAAAACTTACATTCAGCATTTTTGGCAAAATAGCGGTTTTGTTATTTAGAACTTGAACGTTTCCTGCAACGGCACCACATTTTTTGTTTACCACAAACGGACTTACCAAGTTTCTTAAAGTATCTTTTTTCACAATAGAATCACTATCTACCGTTACAAAGATTTCTCCTGTTCCTAATTTGAATCCTCTGTACAAAGCGTGACGTTTTCCAGCATTTTTAGGCTGTTGAAAGATCGTTACTCTATCTCCCAATTTTGCTTTTGCTTCTTGCATCCAGTACCAAGTATCGTCTTTACTTCCATCGTCGATTGCCAAAAGCTGTAATTTTTCAGCTGGATAATCGCTGTCTGCAAGACTTAATAAAGTGTCCCAAACTAGTTTTCCTTCATTGTAAGCTGGTACAATAATCGTACAAGTTGGCAACAAATCGTCTGAAACAGATGGAATTGCTTTATATCTTAAATACAAGAAAGAACTGTAAAGAAAAACTCCTGCTTGATAAAAGAATAAAATAGTAGCAATAATCAAAAATGGAAATCCTAATGTAGATTCGATTCTTTCCATTTGAAATTGTTCGAAATCATCTTGCAATTGAATCGTAAAATAAGTTCCTACCAACATCAATATAAATGTTCCGATTAAGACAGTAGAGCCCAATAGGCTGTTTGGTCTTTTTACGTGTATTTTTTGTGCTTTTTCATTGGTTCTAAAAAAAGAACCGTTTAATGTTTTTTTGCTGATTGCTGAACTGCCGTTCGCATAAAATTGTTCTGAGATAATTGTTTCGCTTTCCATGCTTATACTCCTTTTTTAATTTCCTTAATTTGGCTTTTAGTAAAATCTTTTTCCTTTCAAAAAACGGACACATAAAAGATTTGACATAAACACAATTTGCAAGCGGCATGCCAATACGATTTTAAACTGGTATAGAGCCATTTAAGAAAATCAAGACCAAAAAGAGTGTGTAATTATTTTACACTTTCTGGATACGGTATACACAAAAATTGGAGAATTTGGAATCGAAGAAGTCAGATTTCAGAAGGGTTTGGCGTATTTTTTCTTTTGCTTGAAAAAGAAATTCTGAATCTCGAAAAGCAAGTTTTATAAAAAATTATAAGAACTAATGAAAACGCTATTTTTATAATAAAATTGCATCAAAAAAAGAAAGCAGCTTTATTTTGTATTTTTTTTTTATCTTTTAAAAAACATTCTTCACAAAAAAGCTAGAAGTTTTAGCGAAAAAAAGTTAAATTTATCGAAACAAACTTAACCCTAAACTTAAGGAGAATACAAAATGACTAAAGAGCATTATTATCTTTTATTGGCTGATGACGACGAAGATGACTGCCTTTTCTTTAAAGAAGCTCTCGATGAGATAACTGTCGGCACAACTTTGTCAATGGTACACGACGGAGTGCAGCTGATGAATCATTTAAAAAATACTATTTCAAATCTTCCAGATGTTCTTTTTTTGGATTTAAATATGCCTCTAAAAAATGGCTTGGAATGTCTGGCCGAAATAAAAGCTGACGAAAACTTAAAAAACTTGCCTATTATTATTTTTTCTACTTCGTTAGATGGCGAAATAGTGAACAAATTATATCAAAAAGGCGCTTCTTTTTATATTAGAAAACCAGGTGAATTTGCTAAACTCAAAACTGTTATAGAAAAAGCGCTCACCATTGCATCCGAAAATAATTTCAAACAGCCCGAAAGAGCCAATTTCATTCTGCAACCTTAATCTTCTTTGGAAATGAACCGCAAAAAAAAGGAACATTATTTTCTTTCCCAAGAAGGAGAAATGGGGAATTTAATTCGTTCTGCAGATTGGAGCAAAACTACTTTGGGCGATCCCGAAAATTGGCCTCAGAGTTTAAAAACCATGACGGCAATGATGCTTGGCAATCCGTTTGGAATGTACATTGCTTGGGGAGAAAATTATACGCAGCTGTATAATGATGCTTTTCGCCCCATTCTTGGCGCTTCTAAACATCCTCATGCCTTGGGGATAAGTTCAAGGGAAACATTTGCAGAAATCTGGGATACGATAGGTCCTATGTTTGCAGATGTCATGGAAGGAAATGCGGTAAGTTTTCCTGATTTTAAAGTTTCGCTTCATCGGAATGGTTACACAGAAGATTGCTTTTTTGATTTTTCATACAGCCCGATAAAAATAGAAGACGGTTCTGTTGGCGGAATTCTGGTGACTGTTATCGAAAATACAGAGAAAAGAATTGTTGCAGATGCTTTGCAGGAAAGTAATGCAAGATTTGTGAATAACATTATGCAGGCGCCTGTTGCAATGTGCATTTTTAGAGGCGAAAACCATCTTGTTGAAATCGCCAACGAACAAATGCTGGAGCTCTGGGGAACAAAAGCTGAAAATGTAATTAATAAGCCTATTTTTGAAGTTCTGCCAGAATTGAAAAAACAAGGTTTTAACGAAATTCTTCAAAACGTTTTTAGAGACGGAAAAAAGATTACTACAGACGAATTATTTGTCCAATTGAGCCGAAACGGACAAACCGAAAATACTTATATCAATTTTGTTTACGAAGCGCTGAGAGAAAAGGACGGCACTATTTCTGGTGTTGCGGCAATTGCTACAGAAGTTACCGCTCAAGTTTTGGCGCGCTCAAAAGTAGAAGAAAGTGAACAAAAAATAAGACAGCTGGTTGAAAATGCCCCTTTTCCAATTGCGGTTTATGTTGGGAAAGAAATGCGTATTGAACTGGCCAATGATTCCATAATTAAAGTTTGGGGAAAAGGCCCTGACGTAATCGGAAAAACATACACCGAAATTCTTCCGGAACTAAAGGACGAACCTATTTTTAAACAGGTCGAAACAGTATACGAAACAGGACAATCTTTTCATTCTAAAAATACAAGAATTGATCTTGTAGTAGACAATGTTTTAAAAACTTCTTATTTCAATTACAGTTTTACGCCTTTATACGACCTCAACGGTAAAATTTACGGCGTAATGAACACTGCTGTAGATATTACCGATTTATCTTTAGCCAAACAAAAAATTGAAGAAAGCGACAAGCGATTTCGAGATACGGTAAGGCAAGCTCCTGTAGGAATTACGATTCTCCGTGGGCCGGAATATGTGGTAGAAATGGCCAACGAAGCTTATCTAAAACTTGTCGATCGAGAAGAAAAAACTTTTGTTGGAAGGCCTTTGTATGATTCGCTTCCTGAAGTTGAAGAAACTGTAAGCGCATTATTAGATGGGGTTTTAAATACTGGTATTCCTTTTCACGGAAGTGAAGTTCCTGTTCCTTTAAACCGATACGGAAAAATAGAGATTTCGTATTTCGATTTTCTATATCATCCCTTAAAAGAAGAAAACGGGACTATTTCGGGCATTTTGGTAACTGTTACCGAAGTAAGTGAAAAAGTAGAAGCCCGCAAGAAAATCGAATTGAATGAAGATCGTCTTAAAATAGTGGTTGAAGCCAGTGAATTGGGAACTTGGGAACTCAATGTAAAAACACGGGAACCAATCTATTCGCAAAGATATCTTGAGATTGTGGGCGGTTACAAAGAAGATCTTCAGCTCACACACGATCAACTTTTAGCACATCTGCATCCTGATGATATGCCTATTCGAAATAGAGCTTTTAAAGATGCTCTAGAAAAAGGTTTTCTAAATTATGAAGCTAGAGTTATCTGGTTGGACAAATCTGTACATTGGGTTGAGGGAAAAGGCAAACTTTTTTATGATGAAAACAATGAGCCTCAAAAGCTTATTGGAACAATTAGAGATATAACTGAAGAGAAAAAATACCAACAGAAAATAGAAGATAGCGAAAGGAAACTGCGAAATCTTATCATGCAGTCGCCTGTTCCAAAAGCCATTTTACGCGGAACCGATTTTGTGGTCGAAATGGCCAATTTTGTGCTTTTGAATAATATTTGGAAAAAAGAAGAATCGGAAGTTCAAGGAAAAAAACTATTAGACATATTTCCAGAACTCAGCAAACAAAAATATGCTGAATTGCTACAAGCAGTGTACGAATCTGGAAATGTATATGCAGAATCTGAATCCCTGCTTTTTATTGCTAATGAGAAGACGGGCAGTCAGTTTTATGTTGATTTTGAATTTGCACCGCTCCGCGAAAGCGATAACTCAATTTCTGGAATTCGAATGACATTGATTGATGTGACCGAAAAAGTCGAAGCCAGAAAAAAAATCGAAGAAAGCGAGAAAAGATTCCGCTCGCTTACAGAAAGTATTCCGCAATTAATTTGGGAAACTGATGCTGAAGGAAAAGCGCTTTTTACCTCTGGAAAATGGCTCGAATATACCGGAATTGAGCCTGGAATAGAAGATTCTTGGCAAAAAATGATTCATCCAGACGATTTTGAAGAAAATGTAAAAATCTGGCAGCATGCTCTGAAAACGGGAGAAATGTACCGCTGCGATGTAAGAATGCGCAGAAAAGATGGTTCTTACAGATGGCACACCGTTATTGGCGAACCCGTTTTTGGACTTAACAACAAAATTATAAAATGGGTTGGCGCTTTTACCGACATTCATACCGAAAAAGCCTTTACTCATGAACTTGAACAGCAGGTTACAGCTAGAACAAGAGAATTAATCCAGATTAATGAATCGCTTCGAAAAAGTGAAGAACGCTATCATTTAATGGTCGAAGAAGTTCAAGAATATTCCATTCTATATCTAAATCCAAATGGAATTGTAGAGAATTGGAATGTTGGAGCCGAAAAGATTAAAGGTTATAAAGCAGAAGAAATTATCGGAAAATATTTTGCCATTTTTTATACCGAAGAAGATCAAAAAGCCAAACTGCCAGAGAAACTTTTGCAACTGGCAAGAGAAAAAGGAAAAGTAATTCACGAAGGCTGGCGTGCGCGCAAAGACGGAATTTTATTCTGGGCAAGTGTGGTTATTACGGCTGTTCATAATAAGAAAGGAGAAGTAATTGGTTTTTCTAAAGTTACACATGACTTAACGGAAAGAAAAAAAGCCGACGATAAACTCAAAATGAATGCACTAGAATTAGAGCAGAAAAATAATGAACTGGAAGAAATGAACAAAGAACTTCAGTCATTTGCTTATATTTCGAGTCATGATTTACAGGAACCACTTCGAAAAATACAGACTTTTGCTTCTCAGATTATCGAAAAAGAATCTGAAAATTTATCTGAAAATGGGATGGATAAATTTAAACGAATGCAGAATGCCGCTCAAAGAATGCAGACTTTAATAAACGATTTATTGGCTTATTCGAGAACAAACATTCAGGAACGCATTTTTATAAAAACAGATTTAGCCCAGATTATTGGCGAGGTAAAAGAAGATTTAACCGAAGAACTGGAACAAAAAAGTGCTGTAATTAAAATCGAAAAAAATTCTGAAGTCGATATTATTCCGTTCCAGTTCAAGCAATTGCTTTATAATTTGATTAGCAATTCGTTAAAATTCTCAAATCCTGAAATTCCAATAGTCATTACGATTACAAGCGAAATTGCGTTGGGCAAAGATTTAGCAGAAGAAAAACTGATTCCGGCTAAAAAATACTGCCACGTTAAAGTTTCTGATAACGGAATTGGTTTTGAAGCGCAGTACAACAAAAAAATATTCGAAGTTTTTCAGCGCCTTCACGGCAGAGACCGCTATAATGGCACCGGAATCGGACTGGCCATTGTCAAAAAAATTGTAGAAAACCATAACGGAATCATTACTGCTTCTGGACTTCAGAACGAAGGTGCTTCTTTTGATATTTATATTCCAGTAAAATAAATCAATTAAATAAAAAACAAAAAAAACGGAAACTACTTAATTGGAGTTTCCGTTTTTCCATTTCAAACGAATTGAAATTATCTCAAAACAATTTTTTATCTACTGTAAACAGTAATTATTCCAGTTGTTTTGTCTTTAATTTTAAGTTCTTTGTTGGTAAGATTCATAATATCACTTGTAGAACTTACTCCACCAATTGTAAGCGTAAGGTCATTATGAGATCTTACATAAGTCCCTGTAGTTTCTGTCAAAGCGCATTCAGTACCATTATAATCACCTACAACTGCCGCATTACTTAATCTAAGATCTAAGTAATCTCCAGGACAACCAGCCTGATTCTGTGGAGCATCAATTAGAATTTCTTTTCCATCAGGACCAATTGTTCCTGTTTGTCTCAGATTGTATTTCCCCTGAATTGGTACAATTGTTTCTCCTTCATTATCGTCGTTACTACAAGAGGTTACGAACATTCCCGCGCTTAAGGCTAATACGAATAATAAACTTTTATTTCTCATGATTTGTTTGTTTTTTATTAATTTAATTCAATACTGCTAAATTAAATGTATATACTTACAAAAAATTTCATGATTTTAGGAATATCTTACATAAATCGCATTTTAAGAAAAATCACTTTTTCACATATTTGCCTATAATATATTTAGTAACAGGCCTTAACGAACGATTATTTTCAGGATGCCTGCCATGTCCATTAAAGAAATCAATTCCGTTTGCTGTTTTGGCGTACCAAATTATTGCATCTCCATTTTTATCAAAAAACTGCGTTGTATCGCAAACCTCAACTTTTTTCAGATTGAGCGCACTCTTATCTATAAGTTCTATTTGATTTGCCATTCCGAAACTTTCAATTTTTAAATCACAGTCTACCAATTCATAATGATCATTAGACCATTGCATGCATTCTTTTTGCGAAAAGACAAAATTAAATAGTACAACCAATCCAACTACTCCAGCGGCAATTGCTACATATAATAATTTCTTCGATGTTATTTTTGTTTGTTCCTCACCTGCACCAGTAAAAGGCTGTATGTCCATTCGCTCATTTATTTGAACGGGCTCTTCTTCATAAGGAGGTAAATTGATTTCAGCATCAATAGAAATATCTGTTTCTTCTTTCTCAATCAACATTTCAGAAGAACCTTCCTTCAAATCATTGGTTCCTCTTAGCTCATCTATCAATTTTTGATTTTCTGGTTCTTGCTGTTTTATAAACTCATTAAAAGGCCTTGGCCGAAGATCTACCAATATTGCCGCTAACTGAATAGTATCATCATTTGGTTTCTCTGTTACACCTAATAAAAACCTTTTGACTGATTCTAATTTATTCATCTCATCACTTCCAAACAGATTTCTTTTATCCTTATCAAATGGAAAATCAAAAAAAGATTCAAATCCATTTAGGTCTTCCCTATTGTTATTGGTCTGAAATCTTTTGACACACAATTTTCTCAGATTTGCAGGAGTTGGCGAACTCAAATAATTCGAATATTCTCCTTCTGCTTCCTCTTTATATTTTGCTTTAATAGCATTTTTATAATCTTCAATAGTAAAGTTTGACATAGGCTTTGCTGAACTTTTTAAAACTTTTCTAAAGTACTTTATTCTACTTTTTGCTACTTCTTAGAACTTATTCCGACTTTAAGAAAACTTATTACACTTTCCCGACTTTCCAATCAACACAGGCTCAAAACGGTTGTTACTTTGCCTCAACAAAATTAGTTATCGCTTTGATCTGCAGATTAAAAACAAAAGTACAAAACTAGTTTATGTACCAAGTGCGGAAAACCGTAAAACGGAGTTTATCCGGGAAGTATAAATAAAGCTTTATAGTTCTACGCACTTCACTTCCCAATCAAAATTTGGTATTGCCATTTAAAAACCAACCTGGAAAAGATTCAGGCAGCAATACCCATTGTTCAATTTTAAATTTTAAAAAAATGAAAAATCTATATTTATGGGGAGCGTGCGCGCTACTGTCAACTACATTATTTTCTTGTACTGCTGACGAACTAGAAACAGCTGCAGATAAAACTGAGGTAAAAAAAGAAATTAATCCTTTAACTGGCGGGCAGGCAACGGGACCAGATGATGATCCGATTCCAGTTAATCCTCCTCCAAAAAAACCTTAAATAAAATTTGTAATATTTAATTAATTCTTAATTTCGGGGAAAGTACGTATTATGCTACGATCCCCGATTTTTTTCTTATTTATTCTGCTGCTTTTTTTCTCCTGTCAGGAGAAACCTTCTATTGCTATTAAACCTGAAACATCACGAAAGAACGCTAATATTTTACAACAAAATGCAGTTGATAATTTTAAAAAAGGCAATTATAATAGTGCTTTTTATTACTTCAATAAGTCTAAACTAGAATATGAAGCTACTAAAGACAGTGCCGACATTGTCTTTAACCTTATTCAAATGGCCAACATTCAGCAAATAAATGGTGACTATTATGGAAGTAAGGAAACTTTAACAGAAGCATTACCCTACGCTAAAAATGATTACAATTATTCTGCTGCAATAAACAATCTTTTTGGCATCGCAGATAAAGAACTTTCTTTATACAACGATGCTATTTTTTATTATAGTCAAGCAATCAAAGGGGTTACAGATTCTATTTCAACCATTTCCCCATTAAATAATATCGCTGTAGTTTACATTAAACAGAAAAAATATGATAATGCTGTTCAAATTCTAGAATCTATATTAAATAAAAAGTTTCTAGACAATAAACCTTCATCTATAAAAAGTAAAGCACGGGTTACTGATAATCTAGGTTTTGCTTACTTCAAAAAAGGATTAAACTCGAAAGGTCTTGATTTGTTAAACGAAGGTTTAAAATTAAGAATACAACTCAACGATGAATATGGCTCTATGGGAAGTTATCTTCATTTGGCTGAGTTTTATTCTCAAACAGATATTAAAAAATCAAATGATTATGCTAAAAAAGCTTTCGAAATTGCAACCAAATTTAATAGTGTTGATGAACGGCTGAAAGCATTATCTTTATTAATCGCTAATAATTCTGATGCAAAATATGCCCAGAAATACATCGCAATTAATGACAGTATTATTACGGTGCGAAATAATTTTAAAAACAAATTTGCCAAAATAAAATACGATTCGAAAAAAGAAAAAGACGAAAACCAAAAACTTCGTTTAGAAAGAGCTGAAAATTTAGTAGCATTAAAAGATGCTGAAATAGAAAGAGCAATATTTATTGCTTGCTTTATAATCTTTCTGGTTTTAGTGGTTTATTTTAAAAAACAATATGACTATAGAAATCGTATAAAGAACATCAAAACAGCATACGATACCGAAACCCGAATTGCCAAAGACATTCACGACGGATTAGCAAATGATGTTTTTCATGCCATTACCTTTACACAAACCCAGCCATTAGCCAATGAGAATAGCAAAGAAAATCTGTTGCAAAAACTAGACGACATTTATTCGCGAGTTCGTGGAATTTCTCGAGAAAATAATGATATCGATACTGGTCCAAATTATTCAAAAAATTTAAAAGAAATGCTTTCAACTTATAATAGTAGCGAAACAAACGTTATTATTAATGGCGCCGAAAAAATAAACTGGGATTCGGTAGAACATTTAAAAAAAGTTGCCATTCAGAGAGTTTTGCATGAGTTAATGGTCAACATGAAAAAACACAGTGACGCTTCTATTGTTGCTTTAAAGTTTGAAAGCGCTTCAAATTCCTTAATTATAAATTATTCGGATAACGGAAAAGGCTGCGAAATAGCTAAAATTATAAAAAATGGTTTACAAAATATGGAAAACCGTATTTTGTCTAATAAAGGAACTATTACTTTTGACACTGAACCTAATAAAGGTTTTAAAGTAAAAATAACAATGCCAAAATAAGAGCCTATGTTTAAAAAAGTAATTATTGCCGAAGATTTTGAAGAATTTAATTTAGCCGTAAAACAAACTTTGAGTGACCTCAACATTGTCAATTTTCAGCATGCCAAATATTGTGACGATGCTTTTCTAAAAATAAGAAAGGCCATTCAAGATAGTGAACCATATGATTTATTGATTAGTGATCTTTCTTTTAAAAAAGACCATCGAGAGGTGAAAATCGGAAGTGGCGACGAACTGATTCAAAAAGTTCGTGAACTTCAACCCGATATTAAAATCATCGCTTACTCTATTGAAGATAAGAATGCTCGTATAAAATCACTTTTTGAAGATTCTGAAATTAATGCCTTTGTTCTAAAAGGCAGAAACAGTATTGATGAACTCAAAAAAGCGATTTCAATAATTTCAACTTCAGAGCAAAAATTTATTTCCCCCGAAGTAGCTTCTGCCCTTCAAGAAAAAGGCAACTACGAAATTGATGATGTCGATATTAAAATCCTAAAATATTTATCTGACGGAACCTCTCAAGATGAAATTATAGAAATTTTTAAAACCAGCGACATTAAACCAAATAGCAAAAGTGCCATGGAAAAAAGATTAGCCAAACTGAAAGACTTTTTCAAAGCAAATAATACCATTCATTTGGTTTCCATTACAAAAGATATGGGAATAATTTAAATTCATATTTCCTCTATTCTAAAGCTCCTTCTTGGGGCTTTTTTTATTTCTAAAATCTAAATTTTACCGATTATGGATTTCCGTAAAATACTGGTTTTGATTGGTTTTACTTTTGGGTTATTAATTTAAACTATAAACTTATGGAAATGAATATTCAACTTAAATCGTTAGCAGATAAAATAAATCAGCTGAAAAGTAAAATTGAAACAGAAGAATCTACAAAACATGCTTTTGTTTTGCCATTCATTCACATTTTAGGATACGATGCATTTAATCCGCTAGAAGTCGTTCCTGAATTTACAGCAGATCTTGGCTTGAAGAAAGGCGAAAAAGTAGATTATGCTATTTTTCAAAATGGAGAACCTATTATAATCGTAGAGTGCAAAAGCTGGAAAGAAAAACTAACAGTTCACAATTCTCAATTATTCCGTTACTTTCATGTTACAAAAACTCGATTTGCACTTTTAACAAACGGAATTAATTATCAATTTTTCACAGATTTGGACGATCAAAATAAAATGGATGAAAAACCCTTTTTAGAATTCGACATCTGCAACCTAAAAGAAAATACGATAAACGAAATTGCTAAATTTCATAAAGCGAATTTTGATGTAAATAATATTGTAAGCAACGCCAGTTCGCTTAAATACATTAAAGAAATTAAGAAGCTTATTAATGCTGAATTAGAAAGTCCTTCAAATGATTTTACAAAATTATTTGCCAACAAAATATATGCAGGAAGATTAACCGAAAAAGTTGTCGATGAATTTAAAGATTTGGTCCAGAAATCAGTTAGCCAATTCATTAATGATAAAATTAACGATCGTTTAAATGCTGCTTTAAGCAAAGAAACGATTAAACAGCAAGATGAAGAAATAACTTCTGTTGAAGATGACAACAAAGTGGTTACAACTGAAGAAGAACTTGATGGCTATCGAATAGTGGTTGCTATATTACGCAGAAAACTACCAATTGCTAGAATAGTGTATCGAGATACCCAATCGTATTTTGGAATATTGTTAGATGATAATAATAGAAAACCATTATGCCGACTTCATTTAAATAGCGGAAGAAAATATATCAGCCTTTTCAATAATAATAAAACCGAAACTAAAATTGCCATATCTTCTATTGATGATATCTATCAATACGAGAAAGAATTATTAGAAACTGTGGCGCTTTATGAAACAGAATTAAATCCCGTATAAGTACTTATTACAAAGAATTTAATTCTAATTAGATTTATCCCAGCTAAATGAGACAAAATGTTTAGCTTCTAACCAAACCCCATTCGCCTATGCTAAAAAATTACTCTCTTCTATTTGCATTACTATTTATATTTTCCTGTAAAAAAGCCAGCGCCCCTCCTCCTCCGCAGCCAGAAACAAGTTCGTTTTATAAAAATGTCATTACTGCAGATGACCGTAAAACCATCACCGCAGAAGAAGCCAAAACGTACCATGTCAATTCAACTTATAAATACGAATATAGAACGGGGCATCCAGGACATTATAAGTATAATTATCATGTAAAAGGAATAAACATTAAAGCCGATTCGGTTTTTGGAAACATAAATACGGAGGGAAAATACGGCGCAGGAATATTAATAACGGATACTGTGCCTGAACTAGAGATTAATACAGAATGGGTTTCTCACGGGAAACTCAAAGCTGTTGATAAAAAAGGAAACGAATATCAGCTGGTTGTTAAGTAATTAGATAATTTGTCAATTTGAAAATTAGATAATGCTTACTATTGTTTTTGAGTTTCTTTTTTTTCTTTTTTCTATCCTCTTTGCTCTTCACTCTTTTTTTAAATACCACATTATGAAATACACTTTACTCTTTTTATTTTTAATTCTAAGTTCTTTTCACCCCGTCGAAACATCCGTTTATATCTGCGGGCCGACGGGAGCTAAAAGATACCATTACAAAGAAACCTGTCGCGGATTATCTTCCTGTAGTCATGAAATCGTTAAAACATCACTTAAACAAGCTCAAGGTTTAGGCTTGACGATCTGCGGATGGGAAGATTAAAACGCCTTTATTTTGTTATTTAATTATTTGATAATAATCACTTTACAATAAATTCACATTAGTTTTATTAATTTGATATAAAACTAATCGTTATGAAATTCTTTAATCTAAAATTTCTAGTATCTTTCAAAGAATGGCTTTTTCTAAGAGCAATGCAATCTTCTTTCCTACACTAATAAACACTTAATTACAAAGGAAAAACCGATTGAATGAATAAAGTTGAAAGCTCATTTCTGAATAAAAACCAATTTGGCGAAGATTTCTTGTGGGGTGTGTCAACCGCCGCTTTCCAAATTGAAGGTGCACATGATTCTGACGGAAAAGGTTCTTCTATCTGGGACGTTTTTACTTCTCAAAAGGGAAAAATTAAAAACGGACATCATGCCTTAACTGCCTGCGATTTCTACAATTGCTATCAGGACGACATTAATTTAATTAAGGAATTAAATATTCCGAATTTTAGATTCTCTATCAGCTGGACTAGAATTATGCCAACTGGTATTCATCCTGTTAATCAGGCGGGTATTGATTACTACAACAAAATTATTGATTCACTTCTAGCTTCTGGCATCGAACCATGGATAACACTTTATCATTGGGATCTTCCGCATGCTTTAGAAGTAAAAGGAGGCTGGACAAACAGAGAATCTGTTTCGTGGTTTAAAGAATATGTGGAAGTCTGCGTACAATATTTTGGAGATCGTGTCAAAAACTGGATGGTCATTAACGAGCCTTCTGTATTTACGGGAGCTGGCTATTTTTTAGGCATTCATGCACCTGGCAAAAAAGGCATTACCAATTACTTAAAAGCCATGCATCACGTTACTCTGGCAACTGCTGCTGGAGCTAAAATAATTCGCGAACGAGTTCCTCATGCAAATATCGGAACTACTTTTTCATGCACGCATATCGAACCCGCGACAGAAAGTGCAAAAGATATTGAAGCCGCAAAACGTGTGGACACTTTACTGAACAGAACTTTTATAGAACCTATTTTAGGATTAGGATATCCGGAGAAAGATCTTCCTGTTCTTAAAAAACTCAATAATTACATTTTAGAGGACGATTTAAACAATCTAGATTTCGATTTTGATTTCATTGGTTTACAATGTTATACCCGAGAAGTGGTAAAATCTTCCATGCTTACACCTTATATTGGCGCCGAATTGGTAAGTGCCGAAAAAAGAAATGTAATTGCAACCGATATGGGCTGGGAAGTTTATCCGCCTGCCTTATATCATGTCTTGAAAAAATTTAATGATTATAACGGAATCCGAAAAATCATTATTACCGAAAACGGTGCCGCTTTTCCTGATACTGTAACAAATGGAAAAGTTCATGATATAAAACGAACACACTACATACAAGATCATTTAGAACAGATTTTAAAAGCCAAAGAAGACGGTTTAAATGTCGACGGCTACTTCGTATGGACTCTAACCGATAACTTTGAATGGGCCGAAGGTTATAATGCACGATTTGGCTTAATTCATGTCGATTTTGAGACACAAAAGCGCACGATCAAAAATTCTGGACTTTGGTTTAAGGATTTTTTATCCTAGGCTTATTTCTTAAACGCAAAGGACGCAAGGTTTTTTATCTTAAGTTACTTATAAAAAACGCAAAGTTCGCAAAGCTTTATCCATAAATAGCTTTGCGAACTTTGCGTTTATCTTTGCGTGCCTTGCGGTTAAAAACTTTTTAACGAACTCTATACTTGTAACTTTGTTTTAAGATTCCCACGTGAATTTTGCCATTATTTTTTAAATGAGCCGTAACCATAATATATTTTTCTTCTGGATACTTTACCTCAAAATTAAAAGTGGTGTCTTTAGCTTTTATCTGAAGCAAGTGTTTTCCTTCACCAGATGTTGATAGTCCAACTGTTTCGTAAGTAGGCAATGCTTCTGTTGCTTTCAAATTAATATCCTGCATTTTTTCTTTATCCAGAAATACTTCCAGTTTTAAATTATCCAATTTCATATTTGTCGGCTGTTCAAACGACACGACATATTTTTTACAGCCAAAAAAGCAAAAAACAATTAATAGTATTAGGAACTTTTTCATAAATAGTATTTTAAACTAAACGATTATCTAAAGGTAAATTTTATTTATAATTGTTTGCTAAATATAGACAATTTTTGTGCATTTCAGCTATCGAAAAAAAGTACATTTTGCTACTGGAGAAGTGATATTTCGCAGTTCAAAAAAAACTTTTTTTACTCAAAAAAATCGTTATTTTATTGATTTTTAGTTGTTTTATCAATATATTTTTCGTATATTTATAGTGTAAATAACCATTAATTATATGCCAAAAAACAAATTTTCTACATGCCTAAATTATCTTCTCAAAAATTATTATTTTACTTCTTCAAACATTTTATTTTTCAAAATGTTTTCAAGTTTCATTTCCGAAACTGCTTTTTCTAATCTTTTTTCTGCACCAGATATAAACACGCAGAAGAAATTAGAGCAACAGCTCCAACCGCAACCGTAATTATTTTTCGAGGATATATTTTCTGAACCATTTTTTTAGAAAACAAACTCGCAAAATCCAATAAAGAATTTTCTGTTTTAGAAACTTCTTTAGACTCTTCATGCCCATTATTCACCAAAACATTTTTTTCTATGCCATTATTATCGATTTCGACAGCAACCTCCCTTAAATTTTTAATCTGTTTTGCATCTTCAATTCTACATTTTTCATTAAACTTTTTAAAAGGTCGAGGCTGAAAATCGACAAGTATTGCGGCAAGATTTATGGCATCAATATTTGATGGATGCGTTTCGCCTTTAAAGAAGGTTTCAATTGGCCTAAACTTATCTTTCTGGTCTTTAAACTTATTCTTTTGAGTATGATTAAAATCTAAACAGAACAAATTCCGAAAAACATTTAAATCGTCTTGAGTCGGGTTATCTTCAAAAATAATCCAGCATAAGTCACGGAGTTTACCGCGCGACGGATTGTATAAAAAATCAAAATACTCTCCCTCTTTTTCGGTCTCGTATTTCATTTTAATTGCTTTAATATATTCTTCTAATGTATTATTCATCTTGCCTTTTTTAGGAACTTCTTTAGACTCATTAATTTTCATTTTTCACCAAAACAATTTTTATATGCCATTATTTTCGACTTCTCTGATTAACCCTTCTCAGCACTTTCAATTTTTATTCCAAAATCTATATTATTTCTATATTTTTTTTAATTGTTCTCAGCCAACTTTTGAAGAACTTTTTGCATCTATAATAATAAAGATTTGTTTAGAATTAAATAAAAAATTAATGTCAAAATAGGCGTCGATTTTTCGCTTTTACTGGGAATTCTTGGGAATCTCAGGAATACGTGGGAATTCTGGGAATCCCTTGTCAACAGTGGCCTAGAAACGCCTTTCCTTTGTATCAGAAATTAGTTCAAGTTTTGTCTGCAGACTAAAACAAAAATATAAAACTAGTTCTAATTAACATTGTGGAAAACCGTAAGACCGAGTTTATTCGGGAAGTATAAATTACGTCTTACCGTTCTACACGATCGACTTCCCAAAATCAAATTGGTATTGCTTTCAGAAGCTCTGAATATGATTCGGACGGCCATACCTATGTCTAATTTCTAAATTAAATTAAAATGAAAAAACTAATACTATTCATAGCTTTCGCGCTATTGTTCACTATATTTTCTTGTACTCCTGATGAGTTCGAGACTCAACCAACAAAAAAAGTTGAAAAACCTATTGATAAGGCACATGCTGGCCCTGGTGATCATTTACCACCACCACCACCGCCAGAAGAATAAAAATATATGTTTTTAGTGTTTAATAAATTACTATTTTCGGGGAAAGTAAATTTGTATGTTACGGTCCCCGTTTTTTTATTTTTTCATAGTGCTTTTTCTCTTTTCATGTGAAGAAAAAAAGTCTCTAAATCCTAAGACAGAATCTATACGAAAAGAGGCTCTGATCCTAAGGAATATGGCTATTGAAAACATTGACAAACAAAACTTCAACACCGCTTTCTACCAATTCAACAAATCAAAAAGACTATACGAAACCATAAAAGACAGTGCTAATATTTCCTATATACTGATTAGAATTGCAGAAATTCATCAGATCAATGGTGATTATTATGGCAGCAAAGAAATTGTAACTGAAGCATTGCCCTATATTAAGAAAAAAGGCGTTTATACTGCTAGCGTAAATAACATGCTTGGTGTTGCTGACAAAGAACTTTCTCTTTATGATGATGCTCTTTTTTACTATAAGCTAGCGGCAAATGAACATACTGATCCTCTATTAAAATTAGGTTCTATCCAAAATATGGCAGCTGTATATATTCAGCAAAAAAAATATGATAAAGCAATATTCATTTTAGATTCTGTTTCAAATAAAATATCCGAAAACAAAACTCAATTAAAAAGTAAAGCTACACGGTTAGATAATTTGGGTTATGCCTATTTTAAAAATGGAATGGCTGAAAAAGGATTGCATTTAATGAATGAAGGACTCCAAATAAGAAAAGAAACGAATGACAATTATGGAAGTATTGAAAGTTATTTACACCTTGCCGATTATTATTCCAAAATAGATCTTCAAAAATCTGATGAACATGCGCTAGCTGCTTACAATGTAGCTACAAAACTAAACAGTGTTGATGAGAGACTGGAGGCTCTTCAAATTTTAATTTCAAATGATAATTCTCCTAAAATAAATCAATATACCCAACATTACTTTTCTTTAAATGACAGCATCATTAAAGTTCGAAATAAGTTTAAAAATAAGTCTGCTAAAATTAAATACGATTCCCAAAAAGAAAAAGACGAAAATGAAAAGCTTCGTTTAGAAAAAGCAGAAAATCAACTAGCTTTACAAAGAGATAAATACCTAAAAATTGTATTTGGTATTATATCTGCATTTTTGCTCGTCTTAATAGCAATTTTGGTGCGTTATTTTAAAAATAAGAACAAGGCTATAGAATTTAAAACTTCATACAATACAGAAACCCGAATTGCTAAAAAAATACATGATGAATTGGCAAACGACGTATTCAATGTGATTGCTTTTACAGAATCACAGCCACTATCAGCGGAAACTACCAAAGAAAATCTTCTTCAAAAACTCGATGACATCTATTCTCGCGTGAGAGGAATTTCTAAAGAAAATAACAGTATTGACACTGGACTTGATTTTACACAAAGTATAAAAGAAATGCTTTCGACTTATCAAACCAAAGAACGAAATGTCATGGTCACCAATCTCGAAAGTGTGGAATGGGAAGTGATCGACGAAGTAAAAAAGATTACCATAAGCCGAATTTTACAGGAATTAATGGTGAATATGAAAAAACACAGTCAGGCCAATCTGGTTGTCATAAAATTTGACAGTGATGCCAAATCTATATTTATAAATTATATGGACAACGGAATTGGTTGCGAAAAAACTAAAATTGCAAAAAATGGCCTTCAAAACATCGAAAGCCGTCTAAACGCAATAAAAGGAAATATTGAATTTGACACAGAACCCGATAAAGGATTCCGTGCCAAAATAGAGATACCAAAACACACTCAAAGTAAAGTAAAAAAAATAGCAGCCGCGTTTTAAGCTATTTTTAGAAAACAAAAAAAGCCTTTCAGGAATTTACTCCCAAAAGGCTTCTTCTCTACAAATCAATTGGCAAAATTATTTCCATCCGCCGCCCAAGTCTCTGTAAACATGGACTGCAGCATTTAATTGTTCTTTTTTAGTATCTACCAATTCTAGTTTTGCTTCTAATGCGTCTCTCTGCGTCATCAAAACTTCAAAATAATCTACTCTAGCCGATTTAAACAAATCGTTTGAAACACTAATAGAGGTATTCAACGCATCAACTTGTTGTGATTTTAAATCGTAACTTTTTTGAAGGTTTTCGATTTTAGAAAGCTGTGTTGAAACTTCTAAATATGCGTTTAAGATTGTTTTATCATAATTGTATAATGCTTGAAGCTGTCTTGCATTGGCACTTGAAAATTCGGCTTTAATCGCATTTCTGTTAATCAACGGCGCAACAAGATCTCCCGCTAAGGAATACAAAAGCGATTCTGGCATTGTGAATAAATAAGATGGTTTAAAAGCTTGAACTCCAATTGCTGCAGAAATATCCAATGAAGGATAAAATTCTGCACGAGCTACTTTTACATCCAATTTTGCAGCTACTAATTCTAATTCAGCTTGTTTAACATCTGGACGATTCATTAATAATTGAGAAGGTAAGCCTGAATTTACAGCTGCCGGAAGCAAATCTGTAAAATTGGTTTTGTCTCTTTTAATGTCCTGTGGATAACGCCCTAGCAAAAAGTTGATTTTGTTTTCGTTTTCTTTAATTTTCTGCAAAATATCAAACTCTAAGCTTTTTGAAGTTAAAACCTCAGCCTGAAATTTCTGAACTCCCAATTCTGTTGCTCTAGCTGCTTGTTTCTGAATTTTTACAATTTCTAAAGCGTTACTTTGCAAAGCAATCGTCTGTTTTACAATATCCAATTGGCTGTCTAAAGCTAATAATTCATAATACGAATCGGCTATTTCAGCAATTAGATTGGTTACCACAAAGTTTTTACCTTCAACGGTTGCTAAATATCTATTTACGGCAGCTTTTTTAGAATTGCGTAGTTTTTTCCAGATATCTACTTCCCAATTCGCGTAAGCGGCAATCGTAAAATCTGGCAACGGATCTGGTGTTTCTACTCCTGGTTTTATTTCAGTTGTAGCATCACCCGCACCTTGGCTAGTATATCGACCTACTTTCTCTATTCCAGCGCCTGCGCGAATTCCAGCTGTCGGAAGTAATAATCCTTTTCTAACACGAATATCATTCTTTGCAATTTCAATTTCCTGCAAAGTCATATTCAGTTCCTGATTGTTTTTTAAGGCAACGTCAATCAGCTCTACTAAATTTTGGTCTTTAAAAAATTCTTTCCATTTAAGAGCAGACATATTCGTTGTGTCCTGCGATTTTACAGCTCCAAACGCTTCAGGAACTGGAGTGCTTGTACTGGCAGTTTCAGCTGCAGGGGTTTTACATCCTGCCACGGCAAGACATAAACCCAATGCAATACTGTATTGATATAATTTGATTTTATACATGATTGTTGTCAATTTCTTCTGTTAATGGATTTTCTTCTTCATGTTTTACCAACTTGTGTTTTTCTGCAATTTTGGCAAATATGAAATATAATCCAGGAATTACAAATACACCGCAAATAGTTCCGATAAGCATACCCCCTGCTGCTGCAGTACCAATTGTTCTGTTTCCAATTTTACCTGGACCCGTTGCAAAAGCAAGCGGCAATAATCCGGCAATGAAAGCAAATGAAGTCATTAAGATTGGACGGAAACGTGCTTTTGCTCCTTCCATAGCAGCATCTAAAACTGATTTTCCTGCTGCATGCCTTTGAATCGCAAACTCTACAATCAACACGGCATTTTTACCCAATAATCCGATCAACATTACCATGGCAACCTGAGCGTAGATATTGTTTTCTAATCCAGTTAATTTTAGTAAAAGGAAAGCTCCAAAAATACCCGCTGGTAAGGACAGAATTACTGACAATGGCAGAATAAAACTTTCGTACTGAGCCGCCAATACTAAGTAAACAAATCCTAAACAGATTAAGAATACCCAAATCGCTTGATTTCCTTGAGCTACCTCATCGGCAGAGATACCTGCCCAATCAATATCATAACCTCTTGGTAATTTTTCAGCCGCTACTTTCTGAATCACTTTAATCGCTGTTCCAGAACTGTAACCCGGAGCAGCAGAACCACTGATCTGTGTTGAGGTGTACATGTTGTGACGCGTAATTTCTGAAAGTCCATATACTTTTTCTAATTTCATAAAAGCAGAATACGGAACCATTTCATCACGGTCGTTTTTCACATACAGTTTCAAAATATCATCTGGCTGAGCGCGATATTCTGGAGAAGCCTGAACGATTACTTTGTAGTTAATACCGAACTTAATAAAACTGATTTCGTAGTTACTTCCCACAAGAGTTGACAAACTATTCATTGCATTTTCGATAGAAACCCCTTTTTGCTGCGCTAAATCATTGTCTACTTTCATCATGTATTGAGGGAAACTAGAACTGTAGAAACTAAATACATTCGATAATTCTGGCTGTTTATTCAATTCAGCAACAAATTCATTGTTTACCTGCTCTGTTCTTTTGTAATCTACGGTACCTGTTTTATCTAAAAGACGAAGTTCAAATCCTCCGGCAGCACCATATCCTGGAACAGCTGGCGGTTGGAAGAATTCGATATTTGCCCCCGCAATATCTTTACATTTTTCTTCCATTTCATGCATAATTTCCAGAACAGATTCCTTTCTATCACTCCAATCTTTAAGATTGACCAAACAAGTTCCAGAGTTTGCTCCCGTACCTTCAGATAAAATTTCGTAACCTGCTAACGAAGAAACCGATTTTACTCCGTCAATATCTTCAGCAATTTTCTGAACTCTTTCGGCAATATTATTTGTTCTTTCTAATGAAGAACCTGGAGGTGTTTGAATAACCGCATAAAACATTCCCTGATCCTCATTCGGAATAAATCCTGAAGGAACGGTACTGCTTATAAACCAAGTTCCAGCACAGAAACCCAGAAGTGCCACAATAGTCACTACTCTTCTATCAATAATTTTAGCTAACAGATTTTGATATTTTCCTTGAGCTAAATTGAATTTTTCGTTAAACGCATCTATAAATCTATTGGCAGGCGTTTTCTTTTTAGGCTGACCGTGATTGTTTTTCAGCATCATTGCACAAAGCGCCGGTGTTAAAGTCAAAGCCACGATACCCGAAAGAATAATAGCCGTTGCCATAGTAACCGAGAACTGTCTGTAGAATACTCCAACTGGTCCTGACATAAACGCAACTGGAATAAATACCGCCGCCATCAAGAAGGTAATCGCAATAATTGCTCCTGCAATTTCGTGCATGGCTTTTTTAGTCGCTTTAAATGGCGAGAGATGTTCTTCTTCCATCTTGGCATGGACGGCCTCAATAACCACAATCGCATCATCGACGACGACTCCAATCGCTAATACTAATGCAAATAGTGTAATTAAGTTTAATGATATATCGAAGAATGTCATAAACACAAACGTTCCGACTAAAGAAACAGGTACTGCAATTGCTGGAATAACGGTCGAGCGCCAGTCTCCTAAGAAAAGGAAAACTACTAAACCTACCAGAATAAAAGCTTCAACCAAAGTGTGAATTACTTTTTCGATAGAAGCGTCAAGGAATTTAGAAACGTCGTATGAAATTTCATAATTCATTCCTTTTGGAAATCTTTGTTTCAGTTTTTCCAGCTTTGCTTTTACTTCTTCAATAACTTGATTCGCGTTACTTCCAAAAGATTGTTTTAATACGATCGCTGCAGATGGTTTTCCATTCAAATTAGAATAAATATCATACATCGAACTTCCAAATTCAATGTTCGCAATATCTTTCAAACGTAAAAGTTCTCCGTTCGGATTTGCCTTTACTACAATATTTCCGTATTGCTCTTTCGTTGTAAAACGTCCTGAATATTTCAATACATATTCAAATGCCTGAGAACGTTTACCAGAACTCTCTCCTGTTTTACCTGGAGAAGCCTCTAAACTTTGGCTAGATAATGCTTCCATTACCTCGTCTGCAGAAATTTTATATGCCAGCATACGATCTGGTTTCAACCAAATACGCATCGCATATTCACGTGTTCCTAAGATGTCACCAGAACCAATACCGTTTACCCTTTTTAATTCAGAAAGTACGTTGATATCGGCATAGTTGTACAAGAACTTCATGTCGGTATTTGGATCTGTACTGTAAAGGTTCACGTACATCAACATACTTGGCACTTCGCGGGTAATTTTTATACCTTCACGAATTACCAAAGGAGGAAGTTTATTGGTTACAGAAGCCACACGGTTCTGAACGTTAATCGCCGCCTGATTCGGATCTGTTCCTAAGTTAAAAACTACTTTGATTGTAGCTTCTCCGTCGTTTCCTGCATCAGAAGCCATATATTTCATTCCTGGAACTCCATTTAAGGCTCTTTCTAAAGGAATAACAACCGCTTTAACCATCAGCTCACCGTTTGAACCCGGATAATCTGCGGTAACATTCACCATTGGAGGTGAAATGGTCGGGAATTGTGTAATTGGTAAATTTAAAACCGACAATACCCCTAAAAAGACAATAATCAGCGATATCACTATCGACAGAACAGGTCTTTGTATAAATTTATTAAACATTTCGTATATTTTTTAATGATTAATCAATACAGCCAGTATAATTTTCAGCATTCAACTGAACACTAAAAACTGTAAACTGAACACTGAATTACTCTGCTTTTAAGCGTAAGTGATTAATTACTTCTTTAGGAGATTCGTAATCGAATTTAATTTTGTCGTTTTCTTTTACTTTCTGAACACCTTCAAGCAAGATTCTGTCATTTTGTGTAAGCCCTTTTTTGATTACATATAAATCAGGAATTTCACCCGTAATGGTAATTTCTCTTGAAGTTACTTTATCGTCTTTGCCTACTATAAAAACATACTTTTTGTCTTGAATTTCGTAAGTTGCTTTTTGCGGAATTACAACAGCATTTTTAAGCGGAACATTCATTTGAACCTGTCCTGTTTCTCCGTTTCTAAGCAATTTTCCAGAATTTGGGAATCTTGCTCTAAAAGCGATATTTCCAGTTTCGTTGTTGAATTCACTTTCGATAACTTCAACATTTCCTTTATCTTTAAAAGTATCTCCATTAGCTAAAACCAGCGACACTTTATTATCAGCACGGTCTTTAACATTCGTCTGATATTGAAGATATTCTGGTTCAGAAACGTTGAAATAAGCAAACATTTGGCTGTTGTCTGAAAGACTTGTCAATAATTCGCCTTCGTCAATTAAACTTCCCAATTTTAAAGGAATACGGTCGATTGTTCCGTCAAACGGAGCTCTGATTTCTGTGAATGATAAATGAAGTTTTGCTAATGAAACTTCAGCTTTTGCTGATTGCAGTTTTGCCTGAGCAACGCTCAATTCGTTTTTAGAAACGATATTTTTGTCTGCCAGCAATTTAGCATTTTGCAATTCGATTTCTGCTGATTTTTGTTCTGCTTGCGCTTTTAATAATTCTGCCTGATACATGTTTGGCATAATTTTAAACAACAGCTGGCCCGCTTTTACAAACTGCCCTTCATCAACGTATATATCTTGTAGAAACCCTTTTTCTTGGGCGCGCAGTTCAATATTTCGAACTGATTTTATTTGAGAAACATAATCTTTTGTAAACGAAGTGTCAATGACAACCGGATTGGTAACGGTAAATTTTTCAACTTCTTCTTTTTCTTCTTTTTTAGATGTACAGCTCGTTAAGCACACCAAGGCCATTAAGCCTGTGAACACAATGATTTTTTTCATGATTTAGTTTGGAAATTAAGCGATTGAATGCTTTTTGGAATGAAAATTCCTTTTGGATGTTAAAATGCATCAGTCAGCCTAGTCCAGACCTTAACTTTCATATAAGCAGAAGTAGAAAATATACAACAGCAAGATACGCAGAGATCAAAACTCAGGTAACCGATGTATACTGTAAAATCAAATTCTTAATACTCGTTGAGTAATGTAGATAGGATTTGAATGCCCGAAAACAGGCGTAGAAATTTTTAAACGATTAGAATCATTCGCTGCAGACTGATCTGAAAGTGCCAGATACAAAGCGTCTACCAAACTATACGAAGCAACAAAAAACTTGTTCGTAAGTGTATTAACATCATCTCCTCCTAAAAGGTCTTCTTCTAGATCAATATCTGTAGCTTCTTCAATTGTTGAAGTTCCACGATCCTGATTGGTAAATTTTACTCTGTGCTTTTGAAGATGATGATGAGAATGAGGACCAAAAGTATTGGCATTCAAATATTGGCCTCCGCCAAACAGAAGCATATTCATGAATACTAAAAATACAATTAACTTTCTCATTTCGGTGCGAAAGTAATAAAAGAATCGAAAGAAAAAAAGATTTTTTAACAAGCTTTAACAATTGCTAAAAGCGAAAACGTTTTCAGTAATTAAACAGATGAACATAAGAAAACAAAACTTGTTTTTTAAGGTCATAAACAACTGCAATTCAAAAAATTAAATCAGTTGAAAAAACTGTAATTACAGATCTATTTCCATGATTGTAAATTCCTGACCTGCTTTGATAAATGTTTTGTGAGTATCTGTAAGTCCGATTTTTTCGTAAAAAGACTTTTTATTGCTTCTGGCATTACACCATACTTTTTGTATATTTTTATTTTTTGCAAATTCCAAAATATGCTTTAAAAGATAAGAAGCAATTCCTTTTCCCTGATACTCCTCAAGAGTTGCCAATTTTCTAAACTGCATTTCTTTTCCTTCAATAAAACAGGAAACAATAGAAACTAATTTATCTTCTTCAAAGACTCCAAAATGATATCCTAATTCGTCTTCTTCAAGCTGTACAAATTCGAAAGGCTGATCTGGCCACATTACTTCATGTCTGATCTGCCAAGTATCGGATGCTTTTATTGTTTTAATTTCCATTTCGATGTATTAAAGATCTTCAAAAATAATTCTTTTTGATTGGATGGAGAAAAGTAAAACAGAAATCTCGATACAATTAATTTCCAAAACTTTACAAAAAAATAAATCAGACAAATCATTCAATTTTAATCTATTATGATTATTTTTATGTCACCAAAATCAAATAAGATCCCGTTATGAGAAAATTATTTTTAGCAGCATTTTTATGTATTTGCGCCAATGGATTTGCACAATTAATACAAATTGGACCTCAGATTTCGACGAATATTACTTCTGTCGATGCAAAAAATTTCAGCTCCGACCATACTAATACAGGAATTGGCTTTGCCGGTTTTGCACGAGTAAATCTGTTGCTTTTTTATGCTCAGGGCGAATTTGGGTATGCCAAAAACAGTTTCAGCGTTTATCAAGATGGTATTGGAGAAACCGAGTTTAAATTGGCTGGGACAGATGCCACATTAATTGCAGGATACAAACTTATTCCGCTTGGAAAACTCGGAAATGTGAGACTTTTTGTAGGCTACAACTGGAAAAATTATTCTGATATAAGTTCTAGCAACAATTTAAATTCTATAGCATTCGAAAAAAATAATCACAGCGTGCTTGGAGGAGTTGGAGTTGATGTCTGGCGATTTACTTTTGACGTAAGATATCTCGCCGGATTGACAGATATAGATGCTTCTGACGGTGAAATTAAAACTGGAGTCACCAACTTATCGGTAGGATTTAAATTCCTATAGAATATAAAAACATAAAAAAGGGAATCGATTGATTCCCTTTTTTGTGCCTTATTTAAATCTTAACGTAATAACTTTCTTCGTTATTGGTTTTGATTCTCTCTATTCCTTCTTCTGTTTTAATGGCTACATTAATAACATGAAGTACATTGGATTTTTCATCAATATCGCAGTTCCAAATTGTTCCGTCTGAAAGAATAATTTCTGAAAATGGAGATACCATACATTTAGCATCATTATAAACTAAATTTTCTGTTTTTAGAAGTTTCTTTACTTTCGTTTTTTTATCGACTTCATAAAACAATATCTCATTTTCTTTAATTTCAACTACTTCGTCAAAAGTAGACTGATCATTACTGTTTGATTGAGCCGAAGACCATACAGGCTGGTTCCCTGTTTTTTTCCAATTTCCAATTGCTTGGCTCATAATTTCTTTTCTTAAAAGCTCGCGTAAAGTGTCTACTTTTTTGACAGCTTCTTGCCCTATTTCATTCTCTGGTTTAATCTTCGCAGCCAAAGAAAATAAATCGATAGCTTTTACAAAATCGGCTTTTTTGTAGTAAGAAACAGCCAATTCATATTTGTTTTTTTGAAACGCGGTTTTTTGATCGTTCTGGCCAAAAAACTGAAAAGTAGTTAGCAGAACAATCACAACAAATGTCTTTTTCATTAAATCTTGTAGGTTTTTTTTTGTTTTTGCAAACATAAATTATTTTGCACAATAATCTTTACGGTTTTCCGTATTCTTGAATGTTTTTAATTATTATAAACAAAAAAACGCCACTTCGTCAAAACAAAGTGGCGTTTTAAAATATTTATTAAAATTAATTCAATTATTTAACATGTAAGATATTATTTTCCGGCGTTGCATCCATAAAAATTCCACCATCAAGCTCAATTTTTTCTATTTTTTTTGCGCTTTTCAAAATTATTCTGGCTATTTTTTGATTTTTCTCCCAAATTGCCGGAGTTTGATGAACAGTTGCTTTAGATTTATCAGCGTAAGTAATCACAACATCAAACGGAATTGCAAAACCTCCAATGTTTTCTACTGTTATAACTTTTTTATCAGCAGAATAATCTTTTACAGCAATGTCTAAATAATTGTTGGTAAAGAACCAATTATTAAAAAACCAATTTAAATTCTTTCCTGTTGAGGTGTTAAATGCATTAAAATAATCCCAAGGAATTGGATGTTTTCCGTTCCAGATATCCATGTAATCGTGCAGTGCCTTTTTGAATACCTCGTCTCCAAGCATATCTTTTAAAGCCAAATAAGATAGAGAAGCTTTTCCATAAGAATTATTGCCATAGCCTGCACCCGAAACTTGAGTCGACATTGTAATTATAGGCTGGTCTTCCTCTGTAGAACGATCATTGATATAGCCTTTTACTCTAAAATTTTGATAAAACTTATCTGCTGCTTCTTTACCGTGTTCCGCAATTCCGATTAAATATTCGAAAGTTGTTGCCCAGCCTTCGTCCATAAAAGCATAACGTGTTTCATTAATTCCCATATAAAAAGGAAAATAAGTATGCGCTACTTCGTGATCCTGAACCAATTGCGCAAAAACAGGATCGTCCATTTGCGAATCGTTACACATCATTGGGTATTCCATGTCTGCAAAACCTTGAAAAGCCGTCATTTTAGAAAACGGATACGGAACTCCAGGCCAATTGTTAGAAAACCAGTCTAGAGCATATTGATTGTTTTTTACCGAATTTACAAAATCGGTTCCCTTAACATTGTAAGCAGCTTGAACACTTGCACGACGATTTGTTTTTTTGTCAACCACCACACTGCTGGCATCCCATAGATAATGGTCACTTAAACCAAAAGTCACATCGGTAATATTTTTTGCTTCAAATTTCCAGACATTCCAATCGTACTGTTTGGTTACGATACCGCTTTTCATTTCTTGTTCGTTAGCGATATGCAAGATTTCATCTGTGGTATATGATTTCTTTAAGCGTGAAGCAAATTCAGGCTGTAAAACCTCATCAGGATTTAATAAATCTCCTGTTGCATACACCACATAATTTTTAGGCGCTTTAACAGAAAAAGTATAATCATTAAAATCGTTGTAAAATTCTTGGCGGTCTGTGTGCGGCAATCTATCCCAGCCATTATAATCGTCGTAAACTGAAACACGAGGATAACTGTACGCTACAAAAAATGTTGTCTCGTCGATCTGCCCTTCTCTACCGCTTTCTTTAGACAAAGGATAGTTCCACTGAATATTGATAATGGTTTTTGAATGTGGAAAAATCGGTTTTTGCAATTTTACGTTTCCAACCGTTCCCCAGTTTTTCGCGTCTTCTTTGTAGACTTCATTTTCTATTTTTAAGGAAGTAATCGTTAATCCGTCGCTTAAAAAATCGTTGCTCACTTCACTGCCTCTTGGAGAAGAAGGTTTATGAAGATTATTTACAAAACGGATAACTAAGTTTTTCAGGGTGTCTTTACTATTGTTTTCGTAAAGAATGGTTTCTGTTCCTGTAACCAATCTTGTTTTGGGGTCAACCGAAATTTCCATATTGTATTTTCCTCGGTTCTGCCAGTAGTTTGCGCCAGGTTTTCCGTCTTTAGAACGAGTTCCTTTTTCAAAGGCTTTTTTTATATTTCTTGGCATATAAAGTTCTTGGGCAAAACTATTTTGGGCGAAAAGAACAAATGCTATTAATGCAAATTGCAAAAATTTCTTTTTCATAAATGATACTTAGGTCTTTAAATTGTTTTTTAGATAACTATTAGTGGAGATTTTTTTTAGAATGTTACAAAGTTAATTATTAATTGTGAATGCTCAATTGTGAATTATGAATGTATTAAGACTAAAAACTTAGAAGCTAAAAAAGAAAAAACGTCTGTCACCAAAGCAACAGACGGCATCTACAATTAATATATAACCTTGATGACTACAAAATATAATCGGTATTAATAAAATTCGATTCTTTGCTGTTAAGCAATTCCTGCAGAATCTGATTATTATAATCGATATCTTTTGAAGCTACAAACGTACGAATTGAGAAAGAACGCAAAGCATCTGGAATACTCAAGGTTCCTACAGCAGAATCTTTTCTTCCTGTAAATGGGAAAGCATCTGGCCCTCTCTGGCAAGAACTGTTGAGGTTTACTCTGCAAACTAAATTTACAAGCGAGTCAATAAGCGGCGCCAATGTTTTAATGTCTTTTCCGAACAAACTTACTTGCTGTCCGTAATTAGATTCTGCCATATCATGAAGCGGTTCTTTGATATCGCTGAAAGAAAGCACAGGAACCACTGGTCCAAACTGCTCTTCGTGATACACTCGCATTTCTTTGTTTACCGGATATAAAACAGCTGGGAAAATATAATTTTCTGTATGTTTTCCTCCTTTTTCATTGATGATTTTCGCTCCTTTAGAAGTTGCATCATCAATTAAACCTTGAATATATTTTGGTTTATCTGTTTCTGGAAGCGGTGTTAGAGAAACTCCTTTCTCCCATGGATTTCCATAAACCAAACTGTCTACTTTTTCAGCAAAACGTCTATTGAATTCTTCTCTTACAGATTCGTGCACATACAATACTTTTAGAGCCGTACAACGCTGCCCGTTGAAAGACAAACTTCCTGTAATACATTCCTGAATAGCCAAATCTAAATCGGCATCTGGAAGAATAATCGCTGGATTTTTGGCCTCTAATCCTAAAATCAAACGCAATCTGTTTTTGTTCGGGTGCTGATCTTGCAAAGCAATAGCCGATTTACTGTTTCCAATTAATGCCAAAACATCAATTTTTCCAGATTTCATAATCGGAGAAGCTACTTCGCGTCCTCTTCCGTAAACAATATTGATTACACCTTTTGGAAAACTGCTTCTGAAAGCTTCTAATAATGGCGAAATACATAAAACGCCATGTTTAGCAGGTTTGAAGATTACGGTATTCCCCATAATCAAAGCTGGAATCAGCAATGAAAAAGTTTCGTTTAACGGATAGTTGTAAGGTCCAAGACACAAAACAACACCAAGAGGTCCGCGGCGAATCATGGCGTTTACACCTTGTACTTTTTCAAAGTGCGAACTACGTCCATTTAATTCTTTGTAACTTGCAATAGTATCGTAAATATATTCTACCGTTCTGTCAAATTCTTTTTGCGAATCTCCCAATGATTTTCCAATTTCCCACATCAAGTATTTTACTACTTCTTCGCGGGTTTCTTTCATCTGGCGAACAAAATTCTCCATAGCCTTAATACGATCGGCTACTTTCATCGTTGGCCATAATCCTTGTCCCATATCGTAGGCAGCAGTTGCTGCTTCGACAACTTCGGCAGCTTCTTTTTCTGCCATAAACGGAATAGATCCTAATAAAGTCGGCGTATATTTTTCTGTTGAAGAAATAGTTGAAAACACAGGTGTGGTTTGCCCTGTCCATTGTTTCAATTCTCCGTTTACAAGATACGTATCTTGGTTTATCAGACTATTTATCTGATATTCTTCTGGTATAAAACTCATAATTAATTTGGTTTGTTAATAGTCTGGTAATTCTATTTTCAAAAGAAAAAAGAGGCTTTTTTATTGCCTCTTCTTCTTTTATGGTTGTACTGTTTCTCCTTCCCAATCTAGGATTCCTCCAAGCAGATTGTAGGCGTTTTGAATACCCAATTCGTTCATGATCTGACATGCTTTTGCACTTCTAGCTCCAGAACGGCAGTATACGTAATAGTTTTTATTTTTGTCTAATTCTTCGATTTCATAGATAAAAGCCTGCCCTTTATTGATATCAATATTAAGCGCGTTCTCGATGTAGCCGTCATTAAATTCGTCTTCAGTTCTTACATCAAGTATAACTGCATTTTCGTCAGCTTCTAACTGAGCAACCCAATCTTCTTGTGATAAATTCATAGTAAAATGTGTTTTTGTAAAATTACGACGTTTCTATATATAAAAAACGTACCAAATGCGATTTCGATTATTATTCTCAGAAAACGTTTTAGAGAAACTATTATAATCAGTGTTTTACAAATTTAGTTACTATTTTTAAAAATTCAGCCTACAAAATCGATAGAAAATAGGATTTTTTCATTTACATAAAATTAATCCGAAATCTAGTTTTATGGCAATTATTACCAATTCAAACCATTATCTTTGCAAACAAATACAATTTTTAATTCGATTTTGATAATTTTTTTCGCCACGAATTGCACAAATTTTCACAAATTATTTTTTTGAAATTAGTGTATTTGCAGTAAAAAAGAATAACATTTTAAAATATTTTTCGCCATCAAATTCACAAACTGACACTAAATTAATTCGTGAAAATTTGTGCAATTCGTGGCAACAAAAAAAGAACAAATGCAGCATTCCTTAAAAACCATATTTCCTAATTTCTCCAACGAACTTATTGCTACAATTGAAGAAAATGGAAGTCTTCAGAATTTTGAAGCCGGAACAGTTTTAATGCGTACGGGACAGTACATTAAAAATACTGTTTTGATTATTAAAGGAAAAATCAAAATCTATCGCGAAGGCGAAGACGGCGGAGAGTTTTTATTGTATTATTTACAGCCAGGTCAGGCTTGCGCTATTTCTATGATCTGTACTGCAAAAAGCGAGAAAAGCCAAATTATGGCCAAAGTTGTAGAAGATGTATCTGTAATGATGATTCCATTGCAATCAATGGACAAATGGATGATGGAACATCGCTCTTGGTACGAATTTGTAATTGAAACATATCGAAGCCGTTTTGAAGAAGTTCTCGAAGTCGTTGATAATATCGCTTTCCGTTCTATGGATGAAAGATTAGAATTCTACTTAAAAAGACATTCTGATGCTTGTGGATGCTCTGAAGTTAATCTATCGCATCAGGAAATTGCAACGGAACTAAATACTTCAAGAGAAGTTGTTTCCCGTTTACTCAAAAAAATGGAACAGCGCGGTTTGGTTAAACTCAACCGAAACCAAATTGAGTTGCTTAATTTTTAACCATTAAGGCATTAAGAAAATTAAGATTTGCGTTGTCCATATTGACTCAAAAAAGGTTAAGAATATTAAGCTTATGCACCTTAATTTTTCTTTAATACTAGAAGATTAAGTCGCAGCATTACTTAATTAACCTTCAAAAGAAAAATTAAGACAAAGTATTACTTAATTTTCTTAATGTCTTAATGGTTAAATAAAATACTTCTGTGATAAATGTTACTGTAGGTTTCTAATTTCCGAAGCAACTTTGCATCAAAACAAATGCAATGGAATATTTAGGGTATTTTGCCTCCATCATAATCGGAATAACACTTGGCTTAATTGGCGGTGGCGGTTCTATTCTAACTATTCCAATTTTAGTTTATTTATTTAAAGTAAATCCCGATCAGGCTACTTCTTATTCTTTATTTATTGTCGGATTAACGGCAATGTTTGGAAGTTTCAGCCATTATAAAATGGGGAATCTGAAATTAAAATCGGCTTTATATTTTGCTTTTCCTTCTGTTATTTCGATTTTAATAATTCGCGAAGTTATATTTCCGCAAATTGCTGCGACTTTATTTTCTGTTGCTTCTTATACGGTTTCAAAAGATTTTCTGATTATGATTATCTTTTCTATCCTGATGATTACGGCGGCCATTTCGATGATTAAAAAAAATCAGCCCGAAATAAAATCAGCCGAAACCAATTATTCACAACTTAGCTTTATCGGTTTTTTGGTCGGAATCGTAACGGGTTTTCTAGGCGCGGGCGGCGGATTTTTAATTATTCCTGCTCTGCTTTTTTTCGCCAATCTGCCCATGAAACAAGCCGTTGGAACTTCCTTATTAATCATTACTATAAATTCGTCAATAGGTTTTGCAGGCGATTTGTACATCGGAACACCTATAAACTATACTTTCTTATTAAGCGTCTCTGCAATGGCCTTAATCGGAATGTTTATTGGAAGCCAGCTTTCTAAAAAACTTGACGGCGCAAAATTAAAACCATTATTCGGATGGTTTGTCCTTATAATGGGTTTTTATATCATTGCCAAAGAAGTATTGTTTTAAAACTTAAAAGTGCGTCAGTGTACTTTTTAATTTGAATATTTTTGAATTTAGTTTTCACTTGTAGAGTAATCTTTGTCAAAGTATTGAACTTTGACAAAGATGAAACTAAAACCTTTTTAAAGTTCTCCAAATTTATCTTTATAGCGTTCAAGCTCAATTTCGGTCCTGTTCAGCAGTTTTTCCAACAGTTGAATTTTATCTTCATAAAGTTCTTTTAAAACCGAGGTATTGTCTGCATTAATTAAAATACTTCCGTTATTGTTTCCTGTAATTTTGTTGTAGTTATTAAAGTATTTATCGTAATCAAAACTAATTATATCCTCTACACTGACATCTAAAATCCGTCCTATTTCGACCAATTTTTCATAACTCAAAGAAGTTTTTCCTTTCTCAATTTTACTGTAACCTGCTTGAGTCACACCTAATCTTTCTGCCATATACTCTTGAGTATAATTTTTTAACTCTCTAATATTTTTGATTTTGTTTTTTATTGTTGTGGCCATATTCTTTTCTGATTTGGGGTCATGTATAGTCAAAACAGCCAGCCGTTACATTATAACGGCATAACTATACTTATTTTTGGGTATTCATAAAGCTACTTCATAATGAGAACAATATGACTTAGCGTTTCGTTAATTTTTTCTTTCTGATAATAAAGTAACCATATATCAAAGCTGCCATTATGAACAAAATATCATAATGGGAAATATCAAATACAAACATTTCTGATTTTTCTTAAGCAGTTCTTTTTATACTGCGTTCAAACTGAAGATCTAAATAATAATCGATCTGTTTACCAACCAATGCACGGTCTTTTGGCGCAATTTTAGTTCTTATTTCATTTTGGTAAATATCTTTAACAAAAATAAAATATACAAACTCCGCCTTATTGCCAAATCGGGCAATGATAATGAGAGTATAACATAAAAGTGCAGGAATAATGTAGTATAAATCCATTAAGTCGGAAAATATCATACAATAATAGGTTGCAATAGTTACGGCTATAAAAGCGCCGTTTTCAAGAAAATATTTTCTCTTTTTTTTAAGCAGTCCAAGTTCTTTAATTTCATCAAACTGATACTGCCAATTCTTAGATTTGTAACGAAATCTAACCTTGTCGGAAAAAATTGTTAAAGGCATAATAATTTAGTAGGTAAAAATAGATTTAATCTTTTGGTGAAAATCAATTTCTAAAAATTCTTAGGGGGAAAAATTCTTAGATACGCAATATTAAGCATTAACTGCATTTTTTTCTTACAATCAGCATTATAGAATATAACTATAAGTTGTAATTAAATCTTTCGTAAAAGTTATCTTATGTTTATTTATTAGAAAATAAATTAATTCAGAAGATTTGTTTGGGCGTTTCCTTCGGCCGGGCTATCCGCTATATCTTTTTGTTTTTAAAGAAAAAACAAAAAGGATACCGCTCCTATCCCTAACGCGAAATCGGGTCAAATGATTTTTTCGGTGTTATAGATTTTAATTGAAGAATAGTATTTATAGCATTGATAAACCCTATTGAAGCTTTACCCGTTTCCAACTGAAAGTCATAAGTTTTTCCTTCAATATCAATTATTTTAAAAATCGACAATTCTGGTTTATCTATCTTTCCTTTAAAGTTCCCATAAACGAGATCTCTAATTTCTTCAAAACGAATTGATAAAATTATTCCTTCATTTCTCTTTTCAATTATTTGTCGAGTTGTGATAAGTGTTTTTGCATTTGAACTAATAATTTGGAAAATAGGAAATTCATCTTCTTCAATATCAAATTCAATTGATTTATTGCCAATATGAACAGACGAATAAAGCCATTCTTCAGGATTCATTACTTTCCTATAAATAGCTGCACAAACAATATTCTTAATTGATTTATCTGTTTTCATTTTGAATTGCCTCCAGCTTTAGCTGGAGGTAAACAAATGTATATAAAAAAGGCTTTAGCCAAACTTTACAATTTTGGCTAAAGCCCAATTCTAATTCAAACAAAAAACCTCCAGTTAAAACTGGAGGCAATTGATATTAAAAATTAATTCGTGAAAATTAGTGTAATTAGTGTAATTAGTGGCTATAAAAAACAAAAAAATCAATGTTCCCCATATCCAATATCATCCATTTTTCCACTGAAAACGCGATACTGAATAACAAAATAAACAATCACCAAAGCCAAAGCCACAAAAAACCAGCTCAAACCGGCATTTAATCCATATTCGTGAGCGGCAGTATTATAAATCGTTAATGACGGATTAACTTTATTGGTTGATGGCAAAACATTTGGAAAAATAGAAACCGCTGTCGAAGCAAATCCGCCAAGGAGGAATAAGGTTGAAAATACAAATCCGTGTCCATCTTTTTTGAAGGAACGCACTTTGAACAAACCTATTATTCCAACAAAAGTCATTATTGGAAAAAACCACAAAATCGGATTTTCAACAAAATTATGAAATGGTTTCGGCTCAATAAAATGCCAGATTTGCAGCGAAATACAAACCAGAACCAACAAAACGATATTCAACGCGAAAACTACCTTTTTAAGTTTTTCATTTAAAGAAGAATTTGTTTTATAAATAATCCAATTCGCTCCATGAATCGTCAAAGCTACAACGCTCACAATCCCTAAGAAAAGCGTAAACCAATCGATAATTCCCAATTCATTTGCCTGCGGACTAAAAGTTGGGTTCCATAAAGGCAAAAAGAAATAATGTGCTTCCTGCGTAGAAACGCCATTTTGCACCATTCCGAGATTGACACCGCGAACAATATTTCCTAAAGCGATTCCGAAGAAAAGAGCCAAAAGCAAACTTGCAATTCCGAACGCTTTATCCCAAATGGCTTCCCACATGTGATTATGAATCTGTCCGCGCATTTCTAAACCAATCGCACGGAAAATCAAAAGCCATAAAATCATAATCAAAGGCAGATAAAAACCGCTGAAAGAAGAAGCGTATAAAGTAGGAAAAGCAAAAAACAAAACGCCTCCAGCTGCAATCAGCCAGACTTCATTGGCATCCCAAAATGGACCGATCGAATTGGTAATTACTTTTTTATCTCTTTCTGTATCGGCAAAAAATAAATGAATAATTCCTGCACCAAAATCATAGCCATCTAAAACCAGATAAACAGCCAGAATTCCCATTAAAACTACGTACCAAAAAAATTCCATACTTATATTTTTTCTGTTGAAAGTTCCACATGATGCGGACCTTTATTGATAATTTTTCCAACCAAAAGCAAAAACAGCATTCCAAGCAAAAGATATAAACCAATAAAACCTAATAAAGTAAATAAGGTATTTCCTGAAGAAACTGTTGGCGAAGCTCCCGCTGCTGTTCGCAATAAATTATAAACCAACCAAGGCTGTCTTCCTAATTCTGCCGTGTACCAGCCTGTAGTATTGGCAATATATGGAAACGGCATCATGAACATCAGCGACCATAAAATCCATTTGGTTTGGAATAATTTTCCTCGAATTAATTGGAAAAGCGAAAGCACCATCAAGCCAATAAAAACAGTTCCAAGTCCGACCATTATATGATAAGCATAATACAATCCCGAAATATTAGTTGGATGCAGATCTTCTTCAAACTGGTCTAAACCTTTTATTTCCTGGTCCCAGTTTCCGTAAGTCAGGAAACTTAAAATATTTGGAACCGCAATTTTATTATCCAGTTTTTTGTCTTTTACATCGGGCTGACCGATTAAAACAATTTCAGAACCTTTTTTCTCGGTATGAAAAATTCCTTCCATTCCGGCAAAGGTTACGGGTTGGTATTTTACCACATTTTTAGCCAATAAATCTCCCGTTGGAACTGCGACAATTATACTCGAAATCAATCCGAAGATAACGCCAGTTTTAAGGAACAATTTCCCAAACGAAACATTTTTATTACTCAAAATATAAAAAGCGCCAATGCCCGCAACAACAAAAGAACTTGTTACCAAAGAAGCAGCCTGATTATGCAAATACGAAGGCCAAAGCCAAGGATTTAAAAACAAAGCCTGAAAATTATTCAAAACAAATTTTCCGTTTTCGAGAATCTCATAACCAACCGGATTCTGCATCCAAGAATGTGTAGCGATAATTAAAAACCCACTCGCCCAAGAACCAATCATGATTAATAATCCGGTTACAAAGTGCCATTTATGTCCGAGAAGTTTTTCTCCAAACAAAAATATTCCCAGAAAAGAAGATTCTAAGAAAAACGAAAACATTCCTTCCATCGCCAGCGTTTGTCCAATGATTCCGCCTGTCAATTCGGAGAACTTTGCCCAGTTGGTTCCAAACTGAAACTCCATTGGAATTCCGGTTACTACGCCCATTGCAAAATTGAGGGCGAAGATTTTCATCCAGAAATGGGTGGCGTGATTGTATTGTTCGTCTTTAGTTTTGAGGAATTTCCACTTGAAGTACACAATGATCAGCGAAAGACCCATTGTAAGTTGTGGAAAGAGATAATGAAAAGTAATGGTGAACGCGAATTGCATTCGGTCATAAAAGAGCATTTCTTCCATAAGGTAATTTGTTTATGAAGTTCCACAAATTTAACCATTACATCCCGAATTACTGCCCTAAAAAAAGAGTTTATTTTAATTTTTTAAACCATATAAGTGATATAAGTAAATATAAAAATTAGTAGACGCAAAAAGCTCATATCAGATTTGCTCCTGCAAGGTTTTGGAAACCTTGCAGGAAAACAAAAAAACTTATATCACTTATATGGTTTAAAAAAATCATTTCTCCAGAATCCCTTTTTCAACGCTGTCGTTAATCAAACCTTCAGCGTAATTCCATATTGATTTTGAGCCTTCTTTTATGACACTTTTCTTTTCGTAAACTTTATCGTATTTCACTCCAAACTCTTTCCATGTGCCACCGTTATTAGATGTATTTTGCAGAAGAGGCTCTAATCTGTCCATCGATTTGGCAAATTTGGCCTCATTGGTTTCTCCGGCTTCAAATTCTTCCCAGATGGAGATAAACTCTTCTTTTTGTTTTTCTGGCAGTAAACCAAAAATTCTATTTGCTGCCAAACGCTCTTCATCAGTGTTCGAATGATTTTTTACGGTATCGTAAATAAAAACATCTCCAGCATCGATTTCGACAATATCATGAATCAAAACCATTTTTACGACTTTCAGAACATCAATTGGTTCGTTAGAATGTTCAGCTAAAACAATTGCCATAAGAGCTAAATGCCAGCTGTGTTCAGCATCATTTTCGCAACGGTCGCTATTGAATAATTTGGTCTTTCGCTGGATGTATTTTACTTTATCAATTTCTTTTATGAAAGCAATTTGATCTAATAAGTCCTGTGTGTTCATTTTAAATATTTTAGCAAAAAAGCAAAATTACGTAGTTTTTTCACCATATAAGTGATATAAGCAAATTAAGATATATGCTTATTTATATAATCAAAAAATGAACTTATATCACTTATATGGTAAAGACATATTTTTTTACACAAAAACCTAATTTCTGTAACATTAGTCACCCAATTTATTAAAAAACAAAGTTACCTTTGTATCCCATCATTTTACAATATCTATCATGAAAATAGAACAAATTTACACCGGATGCTTAGCACAAGGTGCATACTATATCACTTCAAATGGCGAAGCGGCCATTATTGATCCGCTTAGAGAAACACAGCCTTACTTAGATCGTTTGGAACGAGATGGAGTTAAGCTGAAATATATTTTTGAAACGCATTTTCACGCCGATTTCGTTTCTGGCCACGTTGATTTAAGCAAAGAAACTGGAGCGCCTATTGTTTACGGTCCAAATGCTGCCTGCGAATTTGACTGCGTATCTGCAAAAGACGGACAGGAATTTAAACTTGGAAAAGTAACAATTAAAGTTTTGCATACTCCTGGTCATACCATGGAAAGCTCTACTTTTTTATTAATTGATGAAAACGGAAAAGATCACGCGATTTTCTCTGGAGATACTTTATTTATTGGTGATGTTGGCCGTCCGGATTTAGCTCAAAAAGCAGCGGGAATGACACAAGATCAATTGGCAGGGATTTTATATCATTCGCTAAGAGATAAAATTATGACTTTGGCTGATGATGTAATTGTTTATCCTGCGCATGGTGCAGGAAGTGCTTGCGGAAAAAACATGAGTAAAGAAACCGTTTCAACTATCGGAAATCAAAAAGCGACAAACTATGCTTTGCGCGCTAATATGACCGAAGAAGAGTTTATCAAAGAAGTGACTGACGGTTTATTGCCTCCTCCAGCCTATTTCAGCATGAACGTTGCTATGAATAAAGGCGGTTACGAAAGCTTTGAAACTGTTCTAAACAACGGAATGAAAGCTATAAACGTAAAAGAATTTGAAGCGGTTGCAGAAGAAACTGGAGCTTTGATTCTAGATACTAGAAGCGCTGCTGATTTCAGCAAAGGATTTATTCCACAGTCAATTAATATCGGAATCAACGGTGATTTTGCGCCGTGGGTTGGAACTCTGATTGCTGATGTAAAACAGCCAATTGTTTTAGTTACAGCAGCTGGAATGGAAGAAGAAACAGTAACGCGTTTAAGCCGTGTTGGTTTTGATACTATTATAGGTCATCTACAAGGTGGTTTTGAAGCGTGGCAAAAGGCAGGTTTCGAAATTGATACTGTAAACAGAATTACTGCTGAACAATTTGCTAATGAATTTAAATTCGGCGAAGACAAAGTGGTGGATATTCGTAAAGAAACAGAATACGAAGCAGAACATATAGACGAAGCTTATAGCAAACCTTTAGCTTATATAAATGACTGGGTAAAAGACATTAATCCAAATGAGCATTTTTATCTGCATTGCGCGGGTGGTTACAGAAGCATGATTGCAGCTTCGATTCTACAAGCAAGAGGTTTCAGAAACTTCTCTGAAGTAGAAGGCGGTTTCGGAGCAATTTCAAAAACAAATGTTCCAAAATCAGATTTCGTTTGTCAGAGCAAAGTTTTGAAAGCATAAATATATTTTCACCATATAAGTCATGTAAGTTCATTTTAGTTGGGCTCGATTTAAGATGCTTCTATTTTCTAAATATAACTAGATCATATAAGAATTTTACAAAACAGCTTAAAATTACTTATATCACTTATATGGTTTAAAAAACACTTAAATTCTATTTTTCACCATCTAAGTGATATAAGTTCATTTTAATTGGGGCGTGATCTAACTACTTATATTTTCTTAACTAGAAAATATAAGAATTTCACAAAACAGCTTAAAATTTCTTATATGACTTATATGGTTTAAAAAAACTTAACATTAACTATGAGCATATTAGAAATCATTAAAGAACCTTGGCCGTGGTATGTTGCGGGGCCGTTGATTGGATTGACTGTTCCAATTTTATTAATTATCGGAAATAAATCTTTTGGGATTAGTTCGTCGCTTCGTCACATTTGTGCGGCTTGCATTCCTGCCAATATTTCGTTTTTTAAATACGATTGGAAAAAAGAAAGTTGGAATTTATTCTTTGTTTTCGGAATTTTCATTGGCGGTTTTATTGCTGCTTATTTCCTAACGAATCCAAATCCTGTTGAAATTGCTCCTGAATTATCAGCCAAATTAGCGACGTACGGAATCACAGATCATAGCGGTTTAGTTCCGTCACAATTATTTTCTTGGGAAAGTTTATTAACGCTTCGCGGATTTATTATGATTGTTGTCGGCGGATTTCTTGTAGGTTTCGGAACTCGATATGCTGGTGGATGTACGAGCGGTCATGCGATTATGGGATTATCAAATTTACAATGGCCTTCTCTTGTTGCTACAATCTGCTTTATGATTGGCGGTTTTGTAATGGCACTTTTGATTTTACCTTATATTCTTTCACTTTAAAATTTCGAAAATGAGTTCAGAAAATAAAAATATCGATGGCGAAGGAATCAACGCAAGCCAGAAAAAAGAATCGGTATTCGGAAATTTAAAATATTTAATCGTCGGCATTTTTTTCGGAATTGTATTCGTAAAAGCAGAAATTATCAGCTGGTTTAGAATTCAGGAAATGTTCAACCTTGAGTCGTTTCATATGTATGGCGTAATTGGTTGTGCGGTTGTTGTCGGATTAATTTCAGTACAATTGATTAAAAAATTCAACATCAAAACCCTTGACGGAGAAAAAATCGAGATTCAGCCTAAGACTTTCAACAAAGGACAAATCTACGGCGGTCTACTATTCGGTTTTGGATGGGCAATTACTGGAGCTTGTCCAGGTCCGCTTTTTGCTCAAATCGGGACTGGAGCAACGGTTATTGTTGTGACTTTATTAAGTGCGATTGCCGGAACTTGGTTTTATGGATTAATTAAGGACAAACTGCCTCATTAAGATGATTTAACCGCAAAGTTCGCAAAGTTTTTTCGCAAAGTTCGCAAAGTTTTTTTGACAAAGCTTTGCGAACTTTGCGTTTTATATTGGTTATGTATAAAAACACCTTGCGTTCTTTGCGTTTAAATATTTTTCTTCATCAATTTTTAATTTCGTTTTGTTAAGTTTGCTTTGAACAACATTTCCCAAACAAGCAAACTAAAAATATGATCCGTTCTGAACAGCTCTCTCAATTACAAAATACTGAAAAATGGGACGTAATCATAATTGGCGGAGGCGCAAGCGGTCTCGGAACTGCAATTGATGCTGCCAGCCGTGGCTACAAAACCCTTTTATTAGAAGCAGTTGATTTTGCAAAAGGAACTTCGAGCCGAAGCACCAAATTGGTTCACGGCGGGGTTCGCTATTTGGAACAAGGCAATATCCATTTAGTTCGAGAGGCATTAAAAGAAAGAGGTTTGCTGGCTCAAAATGCCAATCATTTGGTCAAAAACCAGTCTTTTGTAATTCCGAATTACCATTGGTTTGGCGGTTATTTCTATACTTTCGGATTAAAAATTTACGATTTATTGTCGGGTCGTTTGAGTTTAGGAAGCTCCAAATATCTTTCGAAAAAGAAAACCATTGAATTGCTTCCGAACGTAGAAGAAAACGGATTAGCAAATGGCGTTATTTATCATGACGGGCAATTTGATGATTCCCGTTTAGCAATAAACATGGCTCAAACTGCCGTAGAAAATGGCGCTTGTGTTTTAAATTATATAAAAGTTGTCCATTTAGTAAAAGACGAAAAAAATCAGATTATTGGTGTTCAAGCTGTCGATCAGGAAACTGGCATCAAATACGATTTGAAAGGTTCTGCTATTGTAAATGCTACTGGAGTTTTCACCAATGCGATTATGAAACTTAATGATACGGTTTATAAAAAATATATAGTTCCGAGTCAGGGTATTCATTTGGTATTTGACAAATCTTTTCTTCCTGGTGAAAATGCTTTGATGATTCCCAAAACAAAAGACGGGAGAGTTTTATTTGCTGTTCCTTGGCACAATCATATTGTAGTGGGAACGACAGATACTTTAATTAAAAAACAAAGTTTAGAACCAATTGCATTAGAAAGCGAAATTCAATTTGTTTTGGAAACCGCCCAACGATTCTTAGCAAAAAAACCAACAAGAGCCGATGTTTTATCCGTTTTTGCAGGATTACGTCCGTTGGCTGCTCCTGAGGAAGAAGGAAAAAGCACCAAAGAAGTTTCTAGAAGCCATAAAATTATCGTTTCAGAAACAGGCTTAATTACCATTACAGGTGGAAAATGGACTACTTATAGAAAAATTGCAGAAGATATTATTGATAAAGCAATAAAAACGGGAAAACTACCTAAGAAGGAATGTCGTACAGAACATCTTTCCATTCATGGAAACCAGCCAACTAATTCTTTCGATAGAGAAAATCACCTTTATATATATGGTACTGATATTCCGAAAATAATAGAATTAATGGAAAACGAACCTGAATTAAAGGAAAGACTGCACCCTAATTATGAATTTACATTAGCAGAAGTTGTTTGGGCAATTCGCTACGAAATGGCCAGAACTGTTGATGATATTTTAGCGCGACGTGTTCGTTTATTATTTTTAGATGCCAGAGCTGCGATTGAAGTTTCTGAAAAAACCGCACGATTAATTGCTAAAGAATTAGGTCACGATGAAGCGTGGATTATTCAAGAAATTGCAAATTTCAGACAAATTTCGAGAGGTTTTCTTCTTTCTGAGTTTCAGTAAACCATTAAAACTTATTGATTTTGAGCGCCTTTTGCTTTTAGCCATCTTACAAAAAAACAATTTCAGGTTAGTTTTAATCAAAGATTTTTCTTTAGTTTAAAAAAATATTAATTATCAATATATCAATACGTTATATTAAAAAATTACTTTAATTTTATTGTTTTAAAGCTATGTTTTAGTTCATACTAAAACGAATTTATTTGTATTAACAAAAATTTAACACGACACTTGTATATACAACTATTAATTGTTATACATTTGTATATACAAATTATACACTTACGACTATGACAATTGAAGAGGTTATTAAGAGTACGGTTAAGATGGATAATGCGAAAAAAGTTATTCTGAATATCATGTACACACAAAATGTGGTTCAGGATCATTTCAACGAGTTGCTTAAACCGTATGATTTATCTGGTGAACAATATAATGTGTTGCGTATATTAAGAGGACAAAAAGGGAAACCTGCCAATATGTGCGTAATACAAGAGCGTATGCTTGCGAAAACGAGCAACACAACTCGATTGGTAGACAAATTATTATTAAAAGAATTGGTAACCCGAAATGTTTGTCCAGATAACCGAAGAAAAATAGAAGTCTTAATCACTCAAAAAGGATTGGACGTTTTAAAAGAATTAGATCCGAAAGTAGATGCGCATGAAAACACATTTGCTAAAAATTTGAAACCAGACGAACTGGTTTTCTTAAACCAATTATTAGAAAAATTTAGAACCAACAAATAAAATAAATACTATGAGCAATTTCTTAGAAAATCAAAATTGGAGATATGCAACCAAACAATTTGATGCTTCAAAAAAGATATCAGATGCTGATTTAAATACATTAAAGGAGGCTGTTAGATTAAGTGCTTCTTCATACGGATTACAACCTTATAAAGTAGTTATTGTGGAGAATCCAGAAATTAGAGAGCAATTAAAAGCTGCGGCTTGGGGACAAACTCAAATTACAGATGCTTCTCAATTATTCATTTTTGCAAATGATTTAAACCTAGATGCAGGTTCTGTTGATAAATACATCAGCAACATCAGCGAAGTAAGAGGTGTTCCTACAGATGCTTTAGGCGGATTTAGCGACATGATGAAAAATGTAATTGCCAATTTATCTGAAGATGCAAAACACATCTGGACTGCAAAACAAACTTATTTAGCTTTAGGAAACTTATTAAACGCAGCTGCAGAATTAAAAATTGACGCTACTCCAATGGAAGGTTTCAACGCAGCTCAATTCAATGAAATTTTAGGTTTTGATAAATTAGGGCTAAATGCTTCAGTTATCGCTACTGTAGGATATAGACACGAAGACGACAAATCTCAACATAGCAAAAAAGTTAGAAAATCACACGAGGAATTATTTATCACTATATAATTATTTATTAATCAAATTCAAATTTTAATTTTAAACAACATGAAAAATTTAAAAACAATTGCAATAGCATTATTCGTAGCAGCAGCTGGAATCTCAGTAAACGCTCAAACTAAAAAAATCGACGTAAAAGCATCTACTATTAAATGGGTAGGTAAAAAAGTAACTGGAGAGCACTCTGGAACTGTAAACTTCAAAGAAGGTGCTGTAGTTTTCAAAGGAAAAAAATTAGCTGGAGGTAGCTTTACAGTTGACATGACTTCATTAACTGCTACAGATTTAACTGGAGAATACCAAGGAAAATTAAACGGTCACTTAAAAGCTGACGATTTCTTCGGAACTGATAAATTCCCAACTTCAAAATTAGTTTTCAAAACTGTTAATGCAAAATCTGCTGACGTTTATTCTGTAACTGCAGATTTAACTATCAAAGGAATCACTAAACCAGTATCTTTTGACATCACTGTAAAAGGAAACACTGCTACAACTGCTTTCAAAGTTGACAGAACTAAATACGATATTAAATACGGTTCAGGTAGCTTCTTCGACGGTTTAGGAGATAAAACTATCAACGACGAATTCGAATTGGCTGTAGCTTTAAAATTCTAATATTTCAGGCTTACTAAATTCAGAAATACAATAAACCCCAACGGTGTAAAACTGTTGGGGTTTTGTTTTTTTTAAATTATTTATTTCTATAGATTTTCTCGGGATTTTGTCTGGTATCAAATACGTCCAAAATTTCGATAGTGTTTTTCTCCACATTAATCCAATAAATAATTTTATAGTTTTTGTATATTAAATAACGTATTCCGTTCGGATTATTTATTAAAAGCTCTTCTTCTTGACCAATTTCCAAATGTGAAATTAATTTGACAGTTTCTTTTGTAATTCCTGACACAAGATTTCTCGCGACATTTAAACTAGCTTCCCTTTTATAATAATCAAAAATATTCCGTAACTCTTTCTTCGCAAAATCTGTCCAAAATATTTTTAATCCCATTTTTCAATTTCTGTAATTAAATCATGAACCTCAGTCACATGACCATTTTTAGAATCTTGCAAAGAAAGGTCAATTCTTTTTTGAAATTCAGAAATAGACATAGGATTTAATTTAGACTCTTTTTCATTTTCTTTACGCAACAATTTTTCAAACTGTAAAATAGCTTTCTCGCTCTCAAGCTTTAAAAACTCTTTTATGAAAATTATTTTTCTAGTATCTAAGTCCATTTTTACTATTTTTTTCAAAGTTACAAATTATCTGAATATCAAGATTTAATTCTAACTATTTAACAGGTACTGAATATTCAGAACTTCTAACCTTAAACTTTCCACAATCTTAACATTCTTAATATTATAATAACGCTTTCGTAATAAGTATCGGGGCTTTGATTAACATACGGCTTCTAATTTTGGGACAATTAAAAAAAATCACAAACTAGAAATTAAAATCATAGTTATGAAAACAAAATTACGTATTGCATCTATTATCTTCATTATCAGCTTTTTCGCACAAGCTCAACAACAGCAAAAAGGAATCGTTGGTGCAACAAACTGGATGAATAACTGGACGAACTTTAAACCAGCGATAAATGAATACGATGAAGCAACCAATATAATTGCCGGAACAATTGACAAAGATACTAGATTAGTAAAACGTAGTGTTTACCATTTAGTTGGCGTTGTGTACGTTACCAACAATGCTACCTTAACTATCGAGCCTGGAACAGTAATTCGCGGAGACGATAAAACCTGCGGAACTTTGGTTATTACCAATGGTGCAAAAATTATGGCTGAAGGTTTAGAAACTGATCCAATTGTTTTTACTTCAGAAAATGAAAAAAACAATAGAAAACCTGGTGACTGGGGCGGAATTATTATTTTAGGAAAAGCACCAATTAACTCGCTAGGAGGAATCAACACTTTGCCTTTTGATCTAGATCCAACTTTAAACCATTATGGAGGTCAGGATCCAGAAGATAATTCAGGTGTTTTAAAATATGTTCGTATCGAATATGCTGGAAGAAAATTAAGCGCATCTAAAGAGTTAAATGGACTTTCGCTTGCTGGAGTTGGAAGAAAAACTACGGTAAGTAATGTTCAAATTAGTTTTTCAAATGATGATTCTTTCGAATGTTATGGAGGAGATTTAAATTTGAGCAATTTAGTTTCATACAGAACAACAGATGATGACTTTGATTTTACTCAAGGTGCTCAAATCAACATTAGCAATAGTATTGCAATTCGTCACCCATTTTCATCGGATATTTCGGGTTCAAGATGTTTTGAAGTTGATTCATACGAAAAAGTTGCAACGACAGATATGACGAAAAAAATGACCAAAATAAACGCAAACAATATTACTTTGGTCAATTTGGAAGAGAATAATCAGGGCTTAGTAAGAGAATCAGCTCACATTAAAGAAAACACTTTTTTTAATTTAACGAACAGTGTCGTTTCAGGATTTGCGCCTTTTATTTTATTGGAAGGAAATATCGGAAATGGTGAAGCTAATTTATCTAAAATTACTTTTAAAAATGTCGTGGCAAACAACTGTCAAGGTGAAATTGAAAGCGAATCTGGCAGCAATATTCCTGGCATAAAAAGCTATTACAGCAATCCTGCTTTTGGAATAGAATATACTAAAATGAAACTTACAGAGTTATTTGCTATTCCAAGTATTAAAGGAAATCCAGATTTTAGATTAAATGTAAACAACACGTTAGCAATTGGAAATTAAAGAATTACAAAAACACTTTCGATTAAAATTTAACAAATTTCACAGAATCGAAAAGTTTTTTTTCAAATTTTATATACTCTAATTCAAATTACATTTATATCTTTGTGACATCAAAATAAGATATGAAAACAACAATGAACAATATTTGGTGGTGGAAGAATTTACGTCAGACGTCGTGAACGAAGCTTCCTATGGTATTGTAAAAACTATAAAAATTTAAAGGGCTTGTCATCACGACAAGCCTTTTTTTTTGATCAAAACTGAAACACATTAACGAACAACATAAAACTATATATTTTGAAACCTTTTATTCTTAATACACATTACAAACAAATTCTGGCAGATACCGTTACGCCTGTGAGCATTTATTTCAAAATCAGAGATAAATTTCCAAACAGTTTATTGCTGGAAAGTAGCGATTATCATGGTAACGATAACAGTTTCTCTTACATCTGCTGCAATCCGATTGCTACAATTAAAATTGAAAACGAGGTTATCTCCAAAACTTTCCCAGACGGAACTTCAGAAAAAATCACAATCGATTCTTCAACAAATATTCCTCAAGTCATTCAGGAATTTTCAAGTCAGTTTCAATCGGAGAAAAACGATTTCAAATTCATCAACAATGGTTTATTCGGCTACATTTCTTATGATGCTGTTCGTTATTTTGAAAAAGTTTCGATTGCCAAAAAAGACAATGCGACTTCTATTCCAGATGTTTTTTACGCGGTTTACCAGAATATTATTGCGATTAATCACTTTAAAAACGAAGCTTATATTTTCTGCCACAGCGTAGACAATAAAAATAACATTGCAGAAATTGAGCAATTGTTGCAATCCAGAAATATCGCTTCATATAAATTTTCTAAAGAAGGAGAAGGTTTTTCAAATTTAACAGATGAAGAGTTTAAAGCAAATGTGGCTTTAGCCAAAAAACATTGTTACCGCGGAGATGTTTTCCAATTGGTTCTTTCTCGCCGATTTACTCAAGGTTTCAAAGGAGATGAATTTAATGTGTACCGAGCTTTACGAAGCATCAATCCTTCGCCATATTTATTCTTCTTTGATTATGGTGATTTCAAAATATTTGGTTCTTCTCCAGAAGCCCAAATTATTGTAAAAAACAGAAAAGCTGAAATTCATCCAATCGCAGGAACTTTCAAAAGAACTGGAAATGATGAACGCGATGCTCTTTTAGCAAAAGAACTTTCAGAAGATAAAAAAGAAAATAGCGAACACGTTATGCTTGTGGACTTAGCAAGAAACGATTTAAGCCGCAACGGACATGATGTAAATGTAGAAAAATACAGAGAAGTTCAGTTTTTTTCTCACGTAATTCATTTGGTTTCAAAAGTTACGGGGCATTTGCACGACAAAGCAACTACTATGCAAGTTGTAGCCGATACTTTTCCTGCAGGAACTTTGAGCGGAGCGCCAAAACACAGAGCAATGCAGTTAATTGAAGAATGCGAAAAAACAAATCGTAATTTTTACGGAGGCGCAATCGGCGTGATGGATTTTGACGGAAACTTTAACCATGCGATTATGATTAGAACTTTCCTTTCTAAAAATCATCAATTGCATTGTCAAGCCGGAGCCGGAATTGTAGCAAGTTCTGACGAAGAAAGTGAAATGCAAGAAGTTTATAATAAGTTAAGAGCGTTGAATACAGCGCTTGAAATGGCAGAGAAAATATAATTTTTTTTTCAAGTTTTCTTTGTTTAAAGTTATTGGAACGCAAAGCAAACTTGAAACCATAAAAAACAAATCAAAAAACAAACCATAAAAACCACAAATCACATGAAAAAAGCAATGTCAATTTTAATTCTAATCATTACCATTACTTCTTGTAATTCAGAAAAAAAACAGAATCCGATTGAAGGAACCTGGCGACTTATATCGGCAGAAACTACGGAGAAAGATTCGACTTTTTCTACATTCAATAAAAACACCAAAATGATTAAAATTATAAACAGCACTCATTTTGCTTTTATGAACCATGATTTAAAAAACGGCAAAGATTCTACAACAGCGCTATATTTTGCTGGAGGTGGAAAATATACATTGAAAGACAGCATTTATACCGAAAATCTGGAATATTTTAATAATCGTGATTGGGAAAATGGAAAATTTGAGTTTGTGGTAAAAGTTCAAAACGACACTTTAATTCAAAAGGGAGTAGAAAAATTAGAAAAATTAGGAATAGACCGAATTATTACTGAAAAGTACGTTCGAGAGAAATAGAAAAAATTGGTTTCAGGTTTAAAGTTTAAAGTTTCACGTTGCTGGAACTTGAAACAAAAAAACTTGAAACCTGAAACAAAAAATAAAAATGAAAAAAATACTAGTTATAGACAATTACGATAGTTTCACTTACAATTTAGTGCACTATTTAGAAGATTTAAACTGCGAAGTTACAGTTTATAGAAACGACGAATTTGATATTGATGAAATTGCATCTTTTGAGAAAATTTTACTTTCTCCGGGACCTGGAATTCCAGATGAAGCGGGCTTATTAAAAGCGGTAATCGAAAAATACAGTCCTACGAAAAGCATTCTTGGAGTTTGTTTGGGACAGCAAGCAATTGGAGAAGTTTTTGGCGGAACGCTTTCGAATTTGGATAAAGTGTATCATGGTGTAGCTACAAACGTAAAAACTGTGGTTTCAGACGAAATTTTATTTGAAGGTTTAGGAAACGAATTTGAAGTAGGAAGATACCATTCTTGGGTCGTTGACAGTAATTTACCAGACGTTTTAGAAGCAACTTCGGTAGATGAAAATGGCCAGATCATGTCTTTACGCCACAAAAATTATGATGTAAGAGGCGTTCAGTTTCACCCAGAAAGTGTTTTAACACCAAACGGAAAAAGGATTTTAGAGAATTGGATTAAGAGTTAGTGATCAGTGGTCATTATTTTTAGTACTCAGATACAGTAAAACTTTATTCATTTAACATCTTATTGCCATAAAAAATGGAAATATCAATTCTAGAAACTAAAGAAATCAAAATTGAAGATATTTTGATTTTATATAAAGCCAATGAATGGAGTTCGGCGAGCAAACCAAATGAGTTGTATAACGGCCTTTTGAATTCTGAAACTTTGATAACAGCTTGGGAAGGGAAAAAATTGGTCGGACTTGGAAATGCAATTTCAGATGGATTTTTAACCGTTTATTATCCGCATTTATTGGTGCTTCCTGAGTACCAAGGAAAAGGAATTGGAAAGATGATTTTGGATAAAATGCAGGAAAAATATCGTCGCTTTCACATGCAGATGCTTACGGCAGACGGACGCTCCGTTGATTTTTATAAAAAAAACGGATTTGAACGAGCAGGAAAAACAGAGCCGATGTGGATTTATCACGGTAACGAACATTAAGAAATATTATTCAGTTACAGTTTACAGTCAAAAAAACTTAGAACCTTAGCATCTCAGCACCTTAGAACCTTAGAATAAAAAAAATGAAAACAATATTAAATAAATTAATCAATCACGAAGTGCTTTCTAAAGAAGAAGCAAAAAATGTATTGATTAATATTTCAAGCGGTCAGTATAATCCGAGTCAGATTTCGGCATTTTTGACTGTTTTTATGATGCGAAGCATTACAATTGAAGAACTTTCAGGTTTTCGCGAAGCTTTATTAGACCTTTGCGTAAGAGTAGATTTATCAGCTTACAACACGATCGATTTGTGCGGAACAGGCGGTGACGGAAAAGATACTTTCAATATTTCGACTTTGGCTTCTTTTGTTTCTGCAGGAGCAGGAATTAAAGTGGCTAAACACGGAAATTACGGGGTTTCTTCTATTTCTGGATCAAGCAACGTGATGGAAAAAATGGGAATTAAATTTAGCAACGATCCTTCATTTTTAGAAAAATGTATGGACAAAGCAGGAATCTGTGTTTTGCACGCTCCCCTATTTCACCCAGCAATGAAAAATGTCGGACCAATCAGAAAAGAGTTGGCGGTAAAAACCTTCTTTAATATGTTGGGCCCAATGGTAAATCCGGCATTCCCGCAAAATCAATTGGTTGGAGTTTTTAACTTAGAACTAGCGAGAATGTATGCTTATTTATATCAAAATACCGATGTGAATTTTACCATCCTGCATTCGCTTGACGGATATGATGAAATTTCACTGACAGGACCAACCAAAACGATTTCAAATCATATGGAAGGAATGCTAAACCCAGAAGATTTTGGTGTTCGTCTTTTATCTCAAACTGAAATTGAAGGCGGAAAAACGATTGAAGAATCGGCTGAAATTTTCACGAATATCATTTCAGGAAAAGGGAATGAAGCGCAGAATAATGTCGTTTGTGCCAATGCTGCAATGGCGATTTCAACCGTTACAAAATGTTCTCCGCAAGAAGGATTTGAATTAGCAAAAGAAAGTTTATTGTCTGGAAAAGGATTAAAGGCATTACAAACGTTACAAGAATTGAGTAAATAAAATTAAACACAAATTTCACGAATTATCACGAATAAACTTTACGTCTTTGTGACTTTGTGGCAAAACAACAACAATGAACATTTTAGATAAAATAATAATAGACAAAAAACGAGAAGTGATTCTGAAGAAATCAATTATTCCGGTTTCTCAATTAGAGGCTTCTGTGTTTTTTGAAAAGAAAATCATTTCTCTTAGTCAAAAATTGAGAGAAAGCAATTCTGGAATTATTGCCGAACACAAGCGTCGTTCTCCTTCAAAATCAATTATCAACAATAATTTTACTGTTGAAGAAGTCGTTAAAGGTTATGAAAATGCTGGTGCCTGCGGAATCTCCGTTTTAACCGATGGAAAATATTTTGGAGGTTCACTTGACGATTTACTTTTAGCAAGAGCTAGTGTAAATATTCCGCTTTTGCGAAAAGAATTTATTGTAGACGAATATCAGATTCTGGAAGCCAAAGCGCACGGAGCTGATTTAATTTTGCTAATCGCAGCGGTTTTGACGAGAGAAGAAATTAAATCTTTATCTGAATTTGCTAAAAAATTAGGTTTAGAGGTTTTATTGGAAGTTCACAATCAGGAGGAATTAGAAAAATCGATTATGCCAACTTTAGATATGATTGGCGTAAACAACAGAAATTTAAAAACTTTCGAGGTTAGTTTAGATTTCAGTAAAGAATTGGCATCGCAGATTCCAAACGAATTTGTAAAAGTATCAGAAAGCGGAATTTCATCCGTAGAAGCCATTCAAGAACTGAAACCTTATGGATACAAAGGATTTTTAATTGGAGAAAACTTCATGAAAACCGACAACGCAGGAGAAGCTGCAACTGAATTTATTAAACAGCTTTAAAAGTTTTGCCACAAATTTCACAAATTTTCGCGAATTTTTCTTTAGCCACAGATTAAAAGGATTAAAATGATTTAATCTGTAAAATCTTTTAATCTGTGGCAGATAAAAAAGAAATTAGAGTAATTCGTGAAATTCGTGGCAAAAAAACAAAAAGCTTAGTGACTTAGTGTCTTCGTGGCAGAAAAAAAACAAAAACTTAGTGTCTTAGCGCCTTCGTGGCAAAACAACAATAACAATGAAACTTAAAATTTGCGGCATGAAAAATCCAGAAAACATCCTCGAGGTAGGTGCGCTCCTACCCGATTATATGGGATTTATTTTCTGGGAAAAATCCGCTAGATATTGCAATGGGAATGTTCCCGAACTGATCAAAACCATCAAAAAAGTAGGTGTTTTTGTCAATCAGAGTTTGGAAGAAATTCTGGAAAAAGTAGAAAAATACAATTTACAAGCTGTTCAATTACACGGAGAAGAATCAGTCGAATTCTGTTCAGCCTTAAAAGAAAAACTTCCCAAGAAAATTGAAATTATCAAAGTCTTTTCTGCAGATGAAAATTTTGATTTTGAAGTTATTAAGCCTTTTGAAAATGTCTGCGATTATTTTCTGTTTGACACGAAAGGAAAACTGCCAGGCGGAAACGGAACCACTTTTGACTGGACAATATTAAAAAAATACAATTCGAAAAAGCCTTTCTTTTTAAGCGGCGGAATTGGAATGAACGAATTAAAAGCCATTGAAGAAATTTCAAAAACCAAATTGCCTATTTACGCTATTGATGTAAACAGTAAATTTGAAATCGAACCAGGGCTGAAAAATAGAAATCTATTAAGCAATTTCAAACGCAAATTTGATGTTGCCAACTTTTAAAATTTAAAAAAATGAGTTTTAACGTTAACGAAAAAGGATATTACGGAGAATTCGGAGGAGCTTTCATTCCAGAAATGCTATACCCAAACGTAGAAGAATTACGCCAGAAATATCTAAGCATAATGGACGAACCTGATTTTAAAGCAGAGTTCAATCAATTACTGAAAGATTACGTTGGGCGCCCTAGTCCGTTGTATTTTGCAAAACGCTTGTCTGAAAAATACAATACCAAAGTTTACTTGAAAAGAGAAGACTTGAACCATACCGGAGCGCACAAAGTCAACAATACTATCGGACAGATTTTATTAGCAAAACGCCTTGGTAAAAAAAGAATTATTGCAGAAACAGGTGCTGGACAGCATGGCGTAGCAACTGCAACAGTTTGTGCTTTAATGGGAATTGAGTGTATTGTATACATGGGTGAAATCGACATTGCGCGTCAGGCACCAAACGTGGCACGTATGAAAATGTTAGGCGCAGAAGTTCGTCCGGCGCTTTCGGGTTCAAGAACTTTGAAAGATGCCACAAACGAAGCCATTCGCGACTGGATTAATAATCCTGTTGACACGCATTATATTATCGGATCTGCGATTGGACCACATCCTTATCCAGATATGGTAACTCGTTTTCAAAGCATTATTTCAGAAGAAATTAAATGGCAGTTAAAAGAAAAAGAAGGGCGTGAAAATCCTGATTATGTAGTAGCTTGTATTGGCGGAGGAAGTAACGCTGCGGGAACTTATTATCACTTTTTGCACGAACCAGAAGTTGGAATTATTGCGGTTGAAGCAGCAGGAAAAGGTGTTGATTCAGGACATAGCGCCGCGACTAGTAAATTAGGGAAAGTTGGTGTTATTCACGGTTGTAAAACTCTTTTAATGCAAACTCCGGATGGACAGATTACAGAACCGTATTCTATTTCTGCCGGATTAGATTATCCAGGAGTTGGACCTTTACATGCGCATTTGGCGCAAACTGGACGCGGAGAATTTTTCTCTGTTACCGATGATGATGCGATGAATGCTGGTCTGCAGTTAACTAAATTAGAAGGAATTATTCCAGCTATAGAAAGTGCACATGCATTTGCGGTTTTAGATCAGAAAAAGTTTAAGCCGACAGATGTTGTCGTAATTAGTCTTTCTGGTCGTGGCGACAAAGATTTAGATAATTACATTGAGTATTTTAAATTGTAATAAAAGTTATACTTTTGGTGTTAGCGCTTCGGCGATCTGAGATTTATTCTAAATGCTAAAAATTAACGGGAAATATAATTATTATGGAACTATTATTCTCATACGGAACATTAAGATCAAAACAAATTCAAATGCAGATTTTCAATAAAGTTTTAAGTGGATCTCCAGATCAGATTCTGGGCTTTAAACTTAAAAGTTTACAAATTGAAGAAGAATTTGGAATGGCAGATTATGTTGTTGCAGTGCCAAGTGATAATCTTGAAGATATTATACATGGAGTTGTTTTTGAAGTGTCGAGTTCTGAAATGTTAAAAGTTGACCAATTTGAATCTAATTCATACAAAAGAGTTCAGGTGAAACTAAAATCTGGAAAAACGGCTTGGGTTTATACCGAAAACAAATAATAAAAAATGATTTTAGCAGCAGCGCAGACCAAACCAAAACGCGGAGATATATCTTCTAATTTATTAAATCATTATCAGCTTATTGAATTGGCTGTTGAAAACGGGGCTAATTTAATTGCATTTCCAGAATTATCTATTACGGGTTACGAAAGAGAAAATGCTGAAGAATTGGTTTTTACAGAAGACGATTATAGAATTGATCATTTAAAGGAGCTGTCGACTAGATATAACATCGTCATTATAGCTGGAGCTCCAATTAAGATAGATTCGAAAATGTTTATTGGCGAATTTGTCATTGCTCCAGATGATTCGGTTTCTATTTACACGAAACAATTTTTACATGAGGGAGAAGATGAATTTTTCGAATCTTCTTTTGATTATAATCCGATGATTGAGATCGAAAACCAGAAGATTTCTTTGGCTATTTGTGCTGATATTGACAATCCGCTGCATCCTGAAAATGCGAAGAAAAGAGATACCGATATTTATATTGCCAGTATTTTCTTTTCGCCAAACGGAATTCCGAATGCCTACAACCATTTACAAAGCTATGCCGAAAAACATAAAATGAATATTATGATGTCCAATTTCAGCGGTGAATCGTGGGGATCGCCTTCTGCAGGACAAAGCGCTTTTTGGAATAACAAAGGAGAATTAGTTGCCCAAATGAATGATTCTGATTCTGGATTATTGCTTGTTGAAAAACAAGGCAATGATTGGGAAAGCCGAATCGTAAAATTTTAAAATTGTTTCACACTCCCGATAGCTATCGGGATGGCAGATCATTGCAGATTAAAATTAAAAAAATCTGTGAGAATCAGCTTAAATCTTTTTAAATCTGCGTGAAATAAAATTTATTGATAATAAAAACATAAACATACCTACAAGGTTTTGGAAACCTTGCAGGAGTAAAAAATATAGTAAAATGAACAGAATAACTCAGAAATTACAAGAAGATAAAAAGATACTTTCTATTTATTTTTCTGCCGGATATCCGAACTTAAACGATACGGTGCAGATTATTCAGGACTTAGAAAAAAATGGAGTTGATTTAATCGAAATCGGACTTCCATTTAGTGATCCTTTAGCAGATGGACCTACAATTCAGGCGAGTTCGACAGCGGCACTTCATAATGGAATGACAACTCAAATTCTTTTCGATCAGCTGAAGAACATTCGCGAAAGCGTAAAAATTCCGTTGATTATCATGGGATATTTTAATCCGATGTTGCAATATGGTGTTGAAGCTTTCTGCCAAAAATGCGCTGAAATCGGAATTGACGGTTTAATTATTCCAGATCTACCAGTTGACGTTTATGCCGATGAATACAAAGGGATTTTCGAAAAATATGGATTAATCAATGTCTTTTTAATTACGCCTCAAACCTCAGACGAAAGAATTCGTTTTATCGACAGCGTTTCAAACGGATTTATTTATATGGTAAGTTCTGCGAGCGTGACGGGTTCTCAAAGCGGATTTGGCGATACTCAAGAAACGTATTTTGAAAGAATTGCCGATATGAACTTGAAAAATCCTCAAATTGTTGGTTTCGGAATTTCAAATAAAGAAACTTTCAATCAAGCAACTAAATATGCTAAAGGCGCTATTATTGGAAGTGCTTTTATTAAACATTTAAGCGAAAGCGGAAGTGGAAAAATTGAGGAATTTGTTGGAGGGATTCGATAAAATTAATCTTTAATTAATTTGTATCTTTGAAGAAAATCAAACAAAATGGACTTAGAAGCTCGTAAAATATCTTTTGTTCAAGAATTCTTGAGACTTGAAAATGAAGAAATTGTAACTCGATTAGAAGATTTCATGCATGAACAAAAAGTAGAATTATCAGATTCAGAAATGAAGCCGATGAGTATTGAGAAGTTTAATAACGAAATCGATCAATCTCTTAATGATGCTGCTCAAGGAAGAGTCATTTCTGCTAAAGATTTAAAATCTAGAATTCAAAAATGGGATTAAATGTTTCTTGGACTCAATTTGCAGAAAATAAATTGGAGGACATTTTTGAATATTACAAATTTAAAGCAGGCGTTAGAGTTGCTCAGGCATTAGTAGATGGGATAATTGATTCTACTTTAACTTTAGAATTTAATGCATTTGGAGGCCAGAGAGAGGGACTTTTATCTGACAGAATTCAAGATTTCAGATATTTGGTTTTTAAGAACTATAAAATAATCTATTGGATTGATGAACCTCAAAATACTGTTTTTATCTCCAATATTTTTGACACTAGACAAAATCCTGATAAACTTAAATTAGGAAAATAAATTTTTATATCTATTACAAATTGATAAAATAGTTTCATCATTTATTGAACTATTATTTAAAAAAAAGCTGAAACAACAACTGTTTCAGCTTTTTTTTGCTTCAAAATATCGAAACCGTTTTATGTTAATATTGTGTTAAAATAAAATTAAACAAGTGTTTAAATTAAACAAGTGTTTAATTTTGCATCCGATTAGAAACAATACCATGTCCAACATCGAATTAAACGACAAAAAAATTCAGATTCTTGAAGTCGCAGAAAAGCTGTTTTCTGAAAAAGGATTTGAAGGTACATCGATACGAGATATCTCCAAAGAGGCAAAAATCAACATTGCCATGGTCTCGTATTATTTTGGTTCAAAGGAAAGGCTCTTGGAAGCTCTAATTCTCTACAAAACCGTTGATTTAAAATTACAACTCGAAAATTTATTGCAGGAAGATCTTGAGCCTCTTGAAAAAGTCAATAAATTAATCGAAATTTACATTAGTAGAATTTGCCTTAACAAGGGGATTTACAGGGTTTTACATTTTGAACTTAACGCAAAAAAAAGAGAAAAAAGCTTAAATGCTTTTACAGAACTTAAAAAAGGAAATTTAAAATCTGTTGAAAGCATTATCAAACAAGGGCAAGCTCAAGGAGTTATTAGAAAAGATATTAATATCCAACTTATAACGCCAACCATTATTGGAACCTTTTTTCACTTTCACATGAATCGCTCTTTCTTCGAAGAATTACTGGATTTAAAAACAGAAGAAATGTTTAACAATTACATTAAAAACGATCTCACAAAGCACATTCAACAAACTATAAAAGCGCTACTTGTTTATGAAAATTAGTCAATTAATGCTCTTTGGAGTTTTCTTTATCGGAATATCTTCAATTGAAGCACAAGAAAAAACAAGTTTAACCTTAAGCGAAGCCGTGCAAATGGCTTGGGAAAAGAGTAACGAAGTTACGCTTGCCAATACTAAGGTAAACACAAAAATGTACGAATTAAAAACCGTAAAAAACAATCAGTACCCAGATCTTAAAATTTCTGGCCAATATCAGCGCCTTACAAAAGCATCGATTGATATGCCAAATCAAGGTGAAAGCGCTTCTTTAGCATCTCCAGATCGTGCAATGTTGGGAATGGCAAATTTAAGTCTTCCTATTTTTGCTGGATTTAAAATTCAAAGTAGCATAGATGCCTATGAAGGAATGTACGAAGCAGAAACTGCTAATGCTGAAAAAACTAAAGAAGATGTAGCTTTAAAAGCAATCACTTATTACACAGCACTATACAAAGCTCAAAAAACATTAGATGTTTTAAACGAAAATCAAAAAAGTGCGAAACAGCGTGTTACCGATTTTACAGAGTTGGAGAAAAACGGAATTATTCCGAGAAATGATTTATTAAAAGCGCAATTATTAGTTTCTAAAACGCAATTATCTATCGATGAAGCTAATAATAATATTAATAACATCAATTACTACCTAACTACTTTGCTTAAATTAGATCCTAATGTAAAAATTGAGGTAAACGAGCAAGATTTCTTTAATCTGAAAACAAGCAACACTATAACATCTGATGCTGTTGCACTTGAGAGCAGAAAAGATTTAGAAGCAATAAGATTGCAAAGCAAAGCTTCTGAAGCTAATGTAAAAATTGCAAAAGCAGGATATTATCCAGCAATCTCATTACTTGGTGGTTATACAGCGTTGGATCTGAAAGATATCATAACTGTAAAATATGCTATGAATTTTGGAATCGGATTATCTTATGATTTATCAGGAATTCTAAAAAACAATGTGCACGTTAAAGAAGCAGAAAGTAGAGCTTTGGAAGTAAAAAACACAGAAGCAATTATGACGGATCGTATTAAAGTTGAAGTTCAAAAATCTATTGAAGATTATGACTTAGCTATTAATCAAAGTGTTGTTTATGATGAAGCGCTTCAGCAAGCGGCAGAAAATTACAGATTAGTAAAAGATAAGTTTGACAATGGTTTATCTGACACCAACGATCTGGTAGAAGCTGACGTAGAACATTTAAATGCCAAAATTCAAACTGCTTTATCTAAAGCCACAATTATTCAAAAATATTACGAATTACTTTCAGTATCAGGACAATTATCACAATCATTCAATCTTTCTAAAATATAATCGATAGCTCTCATGGAAAAGAAAAAGACAAATAAAAAATTCATCATCATACTAACCGTTTTGGTTTTAGTGGGCGGAACTTACGGAATATCTAAATACTTACACGCTCAAGCACACGAAGAAACTGATGATGCTCAGATCGAAAAAAGAATGAATCCGATTATCCCGAGAGTATCAGGATATATCAGCAAAGTATATGTGAAAGATAATGATTATGTAAAAAAAGGTGATACTTTGTTTACAATTGATAAGAGAGATTACCAATTAAAGATTGATGAAGCTAATGCTGCTTTATTAGGAGCTGAAGGGCAATTTGAAGCTGCAAAAGCAGATATCGGAAGTGCTTATGCAAGTATTTCTGTTTCAGATGCTCAAATGAGATCTGCAAGTGGTTCTATCGAAAGTGCAAGAATTAGATTGAGACAGCTTACAAATGATTATAACCGTTACAACAACTTGTACAAAACGCATACAATTACAAAACAGCAATATGAGCAAGCTTTAACAGCGAAAGAAGAAGCTGAAAATCAAGTTCGCGTTTTAGAACAACAGCAAAAAGCTACTTCTTACCAAAAATCGGTTATTCAGTCAAAATCTAAAGTTTCTGACAAACAAACAGAAGTTGCTGCTGCAAACATTAAAAAAGCAAAAACAATGCTTGATGTTGCACACTTAAACCTTTCTTATACTGTAGTTACGGCTGCAATTGATGGTCAGGTTTCTAAAGTTGATATTCAACCAGGACAATTAGTTCAGCCAGGACAATCTTTATTCTATATCATCAACAATAATGAAGCTTGGGTTGTAGCTAACTTTAAAGAAACACAGTTAAACAAAATGGTTGTAGGACAAAAAGTAAGCTTAAAAGTAGATGCTTATCCAAACTATGAGTTTAAAGGAACTGTATCTTCTTTTTCTCCTGCAACAGGATCTCGTTTTTCATTATTACCTCCTGATAATGCAACAGGAAACTTCGTAAAAACAATTCAGAGATTACCAGTAAAAATTACAATCGATCAATCAAACGATCCTGAAAAAGTAAAACTTTTAAGACCAGGAATGAATGTTGATGTAGATGTACATTTGAAATAAAATAAATGGCTACAGCAGTACAAGATGACGATTTAGTAGAATACGGTTTCAGACGTGTTATCATTACGATTACCGCAGTACTTTGTGCATTGCTGGAAATTGTTGATACGACGATTGTAAACGTAGCGCTAACAGACATGCGCGGAAGTCTTGGTGCTACCTTGACCGATGTGGCATGGGTAATTACAGCATACGCAATTGCGAATGTTATTGTAATTCCGATGACGAGCTGGCTATCACAGCAATTTGGACGACGTAATTATTTTGTGGCTTCGATCATAGTATTTACGGTCTGTTCCTTCTTGTGTGGTAATGCCACAAATATATGGGAACTTGTCGCTTTTCGATTCGTACAAGGTATGGGCGGTGGAGCGCTTCTAGTAACAGCCCAAACTATTATTACAGAAAGTTACCCCGTAGCAAAACGTGGAATGGCACAGGCGATTTACGGAATGGGTGTAATTGTTGGTCCAACTCTTGGTCCGCCTTTAGGAGGATATTTGGTTGATAATTATTCTTGGCCTTATATTTTCTACATCAATATTCCGTTGGGAATTATTGCAACGATTTTGGCTCTAACATTTGTGAAAAGTCCAAAATATGGTGAGAAATTAAAAGCCAATCAGGTGGACTGGTGGGGAATTATATTGTTGACCGCTTTTATCGGATCTTTACAATTCGTATTGGAACACGGACAGCAAGACGACTGGTTTAATGATTCTACAATTGTAGCGTTAAGTGTTGTAACCGTTTTGGGATTGGTTCTTTTTATTTGGCGAGAACTTACATATGATTATCCAATTGTAAACTTGAGTGTTTTAAAAGATGGAAACTTAAGAATTGGAACCATAATGTGTTTTATTCTTGGTTTCGGATTATATGGATCAACATTAATTATTCCGATTTATACGCAGTCTATTTTAGGATGGACCGCAACAGACGCAGGTTTATTATTAATTCCGGGATCTATTACAACGGCGATCATGATGCCATTTGTTGGTAATATGATCCAGAAAGGAGTTCCGCAGGGATATATGGTTGGAGTTGGATTTTTAGTTTTCTTCTTCTTTACCTTTATGATGTATAGCCGCATGACCCCTGATACTGGAGTTGAACATATGTATTGGCCATTAATCTTAAGAGGGGTTGGTTTAGGATTGCTTTTCGTACCTATTACAACGCTTTCTCTTTCTACTTTGAAAGGAAAACAAATTGGTGAAGGAGCTGCATTTACAGGAATGATGCGTCAGTTAGGCGGATCTTTTGGTATTGCGATTATTACCACTTTCATTACACGTTTCAGCCAGTCACACCGAGTAGATTTAATTAATAATTTAGATCCTGCCAAGTTTGAGGTACAGCAGCGTATTGCAGGAATGCAGCACGCCTTCATGGCAAAGGGTTACAGTGCAGATGTCGCTTTGAAAAAAGCCTATCAAGCTATAGAAGGCTCTATAATGAAGCAAAGTACTGTAATGGCTTATATGGATATTTTCCTTTACCTAGGGATTATGTTTTTATGTTGCATACCGATTATTCTCTTTATCAAAAAAGGGAAGAACAAAATTAGTGCAGCCGACGCAATGCATTAATAATAATAATTTTATAATACGCAAAAACGCCGAATTCAATTTAGAATTCGGCGTTTATTTTTTTGTTTTAATTTGATTTATTAAATCTGCAGGGATTAAAATCCCTGCCTACAATATGTTTCGAGTCTACGACTCTATAATAACCTTTGTCGCTTTGTCGCTTTGTCACTTTGCCCCTTACTACGATCTAACGAGTAAAAACCAAATGATTCCCTTTAGAAAGATTCGCATCAAACTGATATCCTTCGTAATTGAAACCTTTTAAATCATCAATAGTTTCTGCATTGGTATCAATAATATAACGAACCATCATACCTCTCGCCTTCTTCGCAAAGAAACTGATCATTTTTAGTTTTCCATCTTTGTAGTCTTTAAAATCTGGAGTAATTACAGGAACTTTTAAAGCTTTTACATCAACAGCTGAAAAATATTCGTTACTGGCTAAATTCACGAATAACTCGTCTTTTTTCAATTCTTTGTTTAAAGCCTTTGTTACTGTCGGTTTCCAAAACTCGTGCAAATTTTTAGATTCGCCAACTGGCATTTTGGTTCCCATTTCTAAACGGTACGCCTGCATTAAATCAAGCGGTTTCAAAAGTCCGTAAAGTCCAGATAAGATTCTTAATTTATCTTGCAAAGCGTCTAATTTCTCTAACGGAATGGTATAGGCATCTAAGCCTGTATAAACATCTCCATCAAAAGTATAAACAGCTGGACGTGCATTTTCTGGAGTAAAAGGCGTTTTCCATTCCTGATTTCTTTTCCAATTTAAGTCGGCTAGTTTGTCTGAGATGGACATTAATTCTGATAATTCAGACGGCTTTTTTGTTTTTACTACTTTATGAACGATTCTTGCTTCTTTTAGAAAAGCTGGTTCTGTATGTTGTTTTGTAGGTAATTCTTTTTCGAAATTTAATGACTTCGCTGGCGATATAACAATTTTCATTTGTGCATTTTTAAGTGATTCAAAAATACAAATTGAATTTCGAAAAATGGAGATAATGTAATTGATTTGTTTTATGGACATATAGTTTTTTTTCGCCACGAATTGCACAAATTTCACTAATTTTCTTTTGCCACTCCCGATAGTTATCGAGATAAAAGATTTTCACAGATTAATATTGCTGGAGTTTCTAAAAGACAAGCATAAAACAGAATCCGAAGGATTCAAATATTTATAGAATTGTTATATTGACAGAGGCGTGCGACCCCGAAGGGGTCGAATCAAAAGCACCAAATTATTTTTCTATAAACATTTGAATACTTCGGATTCATATTTTCTAGAATTGCCCATTTTTTTCTGCCATAGATTAAAAGGATTTTCACAGATTTAATCCTTTTAATACTTTAATCTGTGGCAAAAAAATTATACGGTTTACAATAAAATAATTCTTGGAAATTCGTGTAATTCGTGGCAAACCTTTTTCTGCTTTTCTATTTCAATAAAAATTGATGCCTCAAACTAAGAATTTCTTCAAAAAAGTCGTCGATAGATTGTATTAGGCATTTTCTATGTTGTAAATTTGCAGTCGTTCATTCTCTTCAAGAATAAACATATTTAAAATCCGTGAATTCGTGGCTGTACAAACAAACTATAAATCTGCTTTACAAAACAAAATCTTCGATATCATTTCGAAAGCTTCTAAGGAATTAAACGTTGACTCTTACGTAATCGGCGGATTTGTCCGTGACTTGCTTTTAAACCGAGGTTCTAAAAAAGACATCGACGTTGTGGCTGTTGGAAGCGGAATTGAATTGGCGCTTAAGGTTTCTGACTTACTTCCGAACAAACCAAAAGTTCAGGTTTTTAAAACTTACGGAACTGCAATGCTTCGTTTTGAAGATACGGATATTGAATTTGTTGGTGCTAGAAAAGAATCTTACACTCGTGACAGCCGAAATCCGATTGTGGAAAACGGAACATTGCAAGACGATCAAAACCGCCGTGATTTTACGATCAATGCATTTGCTCTTTCCTTAAATGAAAATAATTTTGGAGACCTTTTAGATCCTTTTAATGGTCTTCAAGATTTAGAAAATAAAACAATAAAAACACCTTTGGATCCAGATATTACGTATTCTGATGATCCATTGAGAATGTTGCGTGCGATTCGTTTTGCTACTCAACTGAATTTCGAAATTGAAGAAAATTCATTGAATGCAATTACAAAAAATGCAGATCGCATTAAAATTATTTCTGGCGAGAGAATCGTAGATGAATTGAACAAAATTCTTTTAACAGATAAACCTTCAACAGGATTTTTACTTTTATATAAAACAGGACTTTTGGATATCATTTTACCTGAATTGACAGCGTTGAATCAGGTAGAAGAAATTGAAGGCCATACCCATAAAAACAATTTTTACCATACGCTAGAAGTAGTGGATAATATTTGTCCAAATACTGACGATGTTTGGCTTCGCTGGTCAGCTTTATTGCATGATATTGGAAAAGCGCCAACAAAACGTTTCAGTAAAAAACAAGGATGGACTTTTCACGGTCATGAATTCTTGGGCGGAAAAATGGCTAAAAAAATATTCGAACGCTTACACATGCCTTTGAACCATAAAATGAAATTCGTTCAGAAAATGGTTATCATGAGTTCTCGCCCGATTGTTTTGGCACAGGATATTGTGACAGATAGTGCGGTTCGCCGTTTGGTTTTTGATGCTGGCGAAGATGTAGAAAACTTAATGACTTTGTGTGAAGCGGATATCACAACCAAAAATCCAGCAAAATTTAAAAAGTATCACAAAAATTTCGAGCTTGTCCGCAAGAAAATCGTTGAAGTCGAAGAACGCGATCATGTTCGTAATTTTCAACCGCCAATTACGGGAGAAGAAATTATGGAAATGTTTGACTTAAAACCTTCACGCGAAATCGGAATTTTAAAAGAAGCGGTAAAAGAAGCTATTTTAGAAGGAGATATTCCAAACGAATATCAAGCTGCTTATGATTTTGTGATTAAAAGAGCTGAAAAGTTAAATCTTACACTTAAGAAGTAATGGATCTAGTAAGCTATTTAATTTTTATTTTATTTTTTGCACTCATATCATTATCTTATTTTCTTTTTTTCAAAGAATTAAGAAGAAGGCAAGAACAAATAAAAAGCAAATACAAGTGGATCGTTATATTTTATTGTATAGCTATAAATATCACAGTTGTTTTACTATACTTTAGTTTCGAACTTTACATTTTAACAGACACTTTAAAATTCAAGTTAAATAATAATTTTATTGAAAGAATACTTAAAACATTAGTAATATTTGCTTTGAATGGTATTTCAAACTTCTTTATACTGAAATTTTATTTAAAAAGAATTTCTCAACAAAAAACTGAAATCGAATTAATCGGAAAAGAATGAAAACACAGAATAAATCAGTAATCATTTGGTTACTATCAGGTTGCGTATTATTATTTTTAATGGTTGTTGTTGGCGGAATCACCCGTTTAACCAATTCAGGTTTATCAATGACCGACTGGCATTTGGTAACCGACACCTTCCCTCCTCTAACAGAAGCCAAATGGCAAGCCGCTTTTGACGAATACAAAAAATTCCCTGAATATCAAAAAATCAATATTCATAACGATTTTCAATTGGCAGATTATAAATTCATTTATTTCTGGGAATGGTTTCACCGTTTTATCGGTCGTATTATCGGTTTGGTTTTCTTTGTTCCGTTTCTTTACTTTTTAGCTAAAAAGAAATTAGATACGGATACAATCAAAAAATGTATTGTGCTTCTAGCAATGGGAGGTTTCCAAGGATTTTTAGGCTGGTTTATGGTAAGAAGCGGATTAATTGACAATCCAGATGTGAGCCATTTTAGACTTTCATTACACTTAACTTTTGCTTTTATTACTTTTGCTTATACGCTTTGGGTTGCATTAGATTTAATTTATCCAGAGAGAAATATCAATAAAATTCTGCCTCTTCGAAATATTGCCCGTTATGCTTTAGTGGCTTTATTAATTCAAATTATTTACGGCGGATTTGTAGCGGGGTTAAATGCAGGATTAATTCACAATCACTGGCCTTTAATGAGCGATGGCGAATTTATTCACGAATCGGTTTTTATTGAGCAATCGACTTTAGTGAAGAATTTAATTGAAGGAAAAAGCGGTGTTCAGTTTGTGCACAGAACTTTCGCTTATGTAGTGGTTGCCATTATTCTTTTTCTTTTCTTCAAAAGCAAAAAATATACGCTTACGCACACTCAAGCAAACGGAATCAAAACTTTAGTCGTTTTTGTTTTCATTCAGTTTTTATTGGGCGTTTTTACTTTATTATACAGTGTGCCATTGGCTTTAGGACTAATTCACCAGATTATGGCATTTTTCCTTTTGAGTGCTATGACGTATACATTGCACAGATTGAGCAAATAATCTTGAAATATTTAAATAGAAAAACAGCCGATAATAATCGGCTGTTTTTTTTATCTGTTTTTATATGAATTGAGCCGATGGCTCTCTTTTGATTTTGATACCCTTCGCCCCCGGATTAAAATCCGGGGCTACAATATTGGTCGAACCGATGGTTCTTTTTCAACTGAATAATTTAATCTAAAAAGAAATTCCGTAGGAATGGCAAAAATATTGTAGCAACGGATTTTAATCCGTTGAAATCATAATGCACATTTTGCATCTTACATTTTACATTTCACATTAAAAAAACCTATCCCAACCAAGATTTAAAATCCTGAACTTTTTCTCGGCTTACAATTACCTCATCTTCTTTGTAAGTTGGAAGAATCACTTTTAGACGAGAATTGGTATAAACCTGAATTTCTTTAATTGCTTTTAACGGAACAATAAATTTTCTGCTTACGCGAAAGAAATCCTTTTTGTCTAATTCCTGTTCTAAAATCTCTAAAGTCGAATCGATCAAATAATCGCGATTGTCGTAGGTATGAATATAAGTTCCTTTGTTTTCACTAAAAAAACATTCGATTTCTTCTGTGGTAATTACTTTTAGGTGCTGACCGATTTTAACGGTAAATCTTTTTTTATACGTCTTCTCAAAAGGGTTAGAAAGCATCTGACGAATCTGTTCAAAATCCAGATGTAAGTTTGAAGTCTCTGTTGTGGCTTTTGGAAGACGCGATTTGAATTTTGCTACGGCCGTTTCCAGATCATCTTCGTCAATTGGTTTTAAAAGATAATCTATACTGTTAAGTTTGAAGGCTTTTAAAGCATACTCATCATAAGCCGTTGTAAAAATGATAGCGCTTTTAATGTCTATTTTTTCAAAAATTTCGAATGACAAACCATCTGAGAGCTGAATATCCAGAAAAATCAAATCGGGATGCGGATTATTGGAGAACCATTCTACCGATTCTTCAACAGAATGAAGCATTGTTTCTACGGTTACGTCTAATTTTTCAAGCTTTCTTTGCAGCAGTCTTGCCGCTGGTTTTTCGTCTTCTATAATTAATGTGATCATTTACTCGATTGTAAAATTTAGAAAAAATAGTATTTCAAAGTTACTCCCATTTATTTTGATTTGCGGCGTCTTTCTCCATATATTTTTGAATTTTTCTCTTTTCCCAGTCTTGACCGAAAAACAGATCAGAACCAAAAACAGACAATCCGTGAGCCGCTAAACCAATTCCCCAGAAAAATGCAGTCGAATAAGTATGCCATTCAGATAAACCGCTAAAATCAATTCCTCTAGTAAAACTAGATCGGGTTAAACTGGATATAATGATGATAATATTTATGATAATGTAAATTTTCACATGAGAATAAAACCCTTTAAGTTTCTTTACTCTTTTATAAGCTGCATTATAACTTTCGTCATTAGTATACTCTTCTCCAAAATGCTGGCTTGTATAATCTTCGTATCTATTTCTTCTAAAACGTCCCATAACTATATTTTAAATTATTGCCACTTATTTTTATTCTGTTTTTCCTTTTCTTTTTCCATAAACTCCCTGATTTTTCTTTCTTCCCATTCTTTACCCATTCCTGGAAAAACTTCAAAAACTTTTAATCCGTGAAAAAGAACGCCAACTCCCCACCACAGCAATGGCCAGAAAAACCATAAATAACTTGGCGATGTGTATAAATTAATAAAGATTAAAATTGCATTTACTAATACGAAAGCCAGAAGATTTCCGTAAAATCCCTTAATGTTTTCAACCTTCTTTTTAGCTTGGATATATTTTTCCTCTTCGCTTAAATTCCTTTCCATAATTATTCCCATTTTTGTTTTTTATATTTTTTTTCTAGAATGCTTTTCATTTTACGCTTTTCCCATTCTTGCCCAAATATTTTAGTCGAAGCAAACAAATCTATTGCAGAACCTGCTACTACAGCCGACCAGATAATCATAACTACCCAATTTAAATATTTTATCGGAATGAAATTAACGGGAAGATTTGTGTATTCTTTTAAAAGAAAAAGAAGCATTACAATAGTGTAAATGAACAAATGTTTGTAAAAATATTTCAGCTGAATTACTTTTTTACTTGCCAATTCTTTTAGAATTGTTTCTTCCTGATCATTACTCAAATTTGTTTCCATGATTATTTTCAAGTCGTTTTTGGTTTTCTTTTTCTAAAATTTCCTGAATCTTTTTCTGCTCCCATTTTTTATTATAAAAAGGCGGATATTCAAAAGCTTTTAACCCATGCAATACGATTGCCATTCCCCATCCCATTACAGACCATACCCACCAAAGATATTCTGGAGAAGTCATATAATTGACAACAATCACAATGGGATTGCATAAAACGTACACGGTCAAATGCTCGTAAAATCCTCTTATTTCTTTTACTTTTTTCTGGGCATCATAATAACGCTCTGCTTCTGTGAAATCTTTTTCCATTATTTCCACGTTTTTTGTTTGTTGTCTTTTTCTAAAATCTCACGAATTTTTCTTTCTTCCCAATCTGAGCTGTAACCAAAAACCTTAAAAGCATGCATGGCAACTCCGAACCCCCAGCCTAAAGCAGAAAACCAAAACCATTGAAATTGTGGTGAAAATCTTAGATTGATAAAAATCAAAAACGGAATTACACAACAATATGAAATTACATTTCCATAAAATCCCTTTAACTCTTCTACTCTTTTTTTGGCTCTATAATACGCTTTTGCCTCGTCTGTATATTCTGCACTCATTTCCATAACCGCAATTTGTTTGGTTAAAATCGGAATCCTAACGGTGAAATTCTTTTCATCTTCCTGAACTTTCACTTTCCTGTCGGTTATAATTCCGTATCGGTTTACAATATTCTGCAGTCCGACACCTTGTCTGTCCTGCAAAACTTCTTTTTTCTGAAGATCATTCTGAATCGCCAGATAATCTCCATCAATAAAAATTCTAATATGAAGCGGTTTTTGTTCGCTTACCACATTGTGCTTTACGGTATTTTCTAGCAAAAGCTGTAAAGAAAGCGGCACCACTTTGGCTTCTGGATTGATGTTTTCTGTTGGCAATTCGTAAAACAAGCTATTTTCGAAACGCATTTTAAGCAAATTCATATAGGTTTTTGCAAATGACAATTCATCTTCAACCGAAACCAATTCTTTATCTTTCTGTTCTAAAACATAGCGGTAAATTTTAGACAACGAAGTCGTAAAACGCTGTGCATTATCTGGATTTTCTTCAATTAAAGAACTAAGAACATTTAAACTGTTAAAAAGAAAATGCGGATCGATCTGGTTTTTTAAACTCTCAAATTTGGCATTTGCCGTTCCTGCGATAATCTTTTGCTGCGTGACTTTGTTTTCCTGATAGAGTTTATAAAAATTAAGTCCATGAAAAAATAGCAGCACAATAAAGGTCATAACTGCAGATTCTATATAATTTTCTGCCTTTTCATTTGCCAGAAAACCTATGATGGTCTTATTCTCGATTATTACACTTGTAAACAAACGCAATACTCCAATAATGATCATCGATATAAAAAATGAACTTACAAAACCTATTACAATTCTCTTTATGGAATAGGGATTTGCCTTGAAAACTTTATCTAAAAACTCAAAAAGAACAACGTTTACGATATACAAAACCACACTGTAAAGCATGCAGTACAAGAAATAAATAGAAAGATTCTTATTGAAAACTGCAGTTCCTAAAGAAGCAAATCGAATTAGAAAAGAAAATAAAAATACTATTCCTCCAACTAAACATGCTTTTAACAAATTGGGTTTTAATATCATGAGGCTTATAACGATTAAATTATTTACAAGTTTTTTGAATTTCTAACGCTCTTTCTAATCCCCATTTTGGAGAATATGGCGTAGCTGGTTTAAAATTATTAAAAAGTTCGATAGATTTATCAACTTGCGCACATAAAGGTTTTGTGTCTACTCCCGTCCATTTTGCACCGCCCAACTGATAATCTGCTTCACCAAAAACTGCTCTCGGATTTGTTGGGTCTAATGCTTTTGCTTTCGCGTAAGCTTCCATTACTTTACCAGAATATTTCATTCCGTTTGTCATCGGGTCTGCCACAACATATCCTGTGTAAATTAAAGCTTGTAAAACATACAATTCTGAATTGCTTTGATCTTTAATCATTTCAACATCAACAGCATCTTGAGCTTTTGTCAATAGCAAGTCGATTTTTGTTTTATCTTTTTCAGTAAAAACGGCCAATGAATTTATTAAGCCTACATAATAATTTGGCAGGTAACTGTTTTTTTCGGCAGCCGCAATTCTTTCAAATAAAGCAGAAGCTTCAGTATTTTTTCCTTCTTTCCAAAGTCCGAAAGCTTTGTTCATTCCTTGTTCAAATTGTGTTTGTGCTGAACTTATTCCTACTATAAATAATGCGATTAAAGTGATGATTTTTTTCATTTTATAAATAATTAAATGGTTGTTTTTATATGGATTAGTTATTTGTTATTAGAATGTAATTTCAATTCTTGAATCTTTACTTACAGTAAATTTAGCATCATTATACGAAGGAGGTCCCATAAATCCTTTTGCATTGTTTGAAGCTGCATATTCTTCAGACGGAATTCCCATTGCGTTTCTGTCAAGCTTTCCGTTGCTATTTTCATCATGATAAGTCGAAATGGCATATACTCCCGCAGGAAGATTATCAAAAGTTACAACGGCCTTATTGTCTTTAATTTCAGAAGCAAGGCTTTTGTAAATTGTTTTAAGAAATGTCACTTCTGAATTGTACAATCCTACTTTAACGTTTCCCGTATCATTTTTCAATCCTGAAACAGCAACAGTCAATTTCACATTCTGTGCAGACATTAAGTTGCAGATAAATAAAATAGTTATGGTAATAATTTTGGTCATGATTTGTTTTTTTTAAGGTTCTTTTTTTAAGCTTCTAAGGTTCTGAGATGCTAAGGTTCTAAGCTTTGTTTCTTTGTCACTTTGTTTCTCAGTCTCTTTTAATTTACTCTTCAAAAGTATGCTGGTTTTTAGTCTTTTAAAACTAAATGATACTGAGTTGTTGATTTTGGTTACTGAATTGTTTTTTTTGGAGTGACAAAGTTTCAAAGTAGCAAAGTGACAAAGTTTTTACCTGCTTTTTTAAAATCTTTGCCCCTCTGTCACTTTGCCCCTTTGCAACTTATTTACAAATTCTTCAACTGATTCTCATTCTTATTCTGACTAATCGTCCAGAAGAAACCTACGAAGAAGAATCTGTCTGCTGTTGGCACTACCGCTTGTCTTTGATATACTCCGCTTGGGTCTGGGGTTTTAGCATAATCGTAACCGAAAACGTTTTGCGTTCCTAAAAGATTTGAAACGGAGAAATAAAGGATTTTTTGCGTTGTTAATAAATACGCCCAGTTAAAACTCAAGCTATTGTACGATTTTGTTTTTCCATTCATAAACTGCGTCTGATTTGGATCGTTGTACGGACGTCCTGTGCTGAAGCTGTTTGTAAAACCAATTTGCGATTTCCAGTCTGTGATAAAATATTTGGTTACGACAGATAAATTATGATTGGCAATAAAACTTGGAGTTGCCATGTTTGGAAAATTCTTGTATTGTCTTTCTGAATCGATGTAAGAGTATGAGATCCAATATTCTAAGTTTTTGTATAAATTGCTGTCTCTCCAAAAAATATCCAATCCTTTTGCGTAACCCGATCCGTTATTATTAAAAACCGAATTGTATTGAATATCTCTCGTATCGTATTGAACTAAATTGCTGTAATCTTTGTAATAAGCCTCAGCTCTCAGCGTCTGACCAGGTCTTGTAAAGGTGTAATTTAAAATATAATGCTGTGCTTTTTCGCTTTCAAACTGATGGTATTTCGAATATTTAATATAATCTACAACAGGCGTTTGCGAAAAATCTCCGTAAGCAAAAGAGAACTGGCTCGTTTTTGAAACTTTATATCCTAATGAAGCTCTTGGCGCAATATTGTTTTCGTTTAGCAAACTATTATTCGAAAATCTCAAACCTACTTTTAAAGCTAAGTTTTTAGAAAATGAAACATCTCCTTCTGTGTACGCTGCAAAAATGTTAGAATTATAACCATTTGTTACATCAAGCGAAATATTATCAGCTACATTTTCATTGTATTTTGTAATGAAATAATCTGTTCCGGCAGACAATCTGAAATAGTTTGAAAACTTCTTGCTCAACTTCAATTTCAATTGAGCCGCATTTTCTTGAGCATCGATTCCAGTAATATCATATTTCAATTTGTTTTTGCTGTAACCGTAACTCACTCCAGAAGTCAACGTCCAACCTGTTCCGAAACTTCCTTTATAAGATGAATTCAAATAGAAGTTATTATTGTTCATGTCAGTGCGAATCGGGTTTTCGAAGTTGATGTTTTTCTGATTTAAATCGAATTTTTCAGAATCGAATGAAGCATACAATTTAAAAACTCCATTTGTGAATTTATATCTGTAAACCGTTTCACCTCCAAGCGATTGATACGGATTATTCCAATCTACGTTTTGTGGAATCACCGCTTGGTACGGCGCCAGATTGATGTAAGCCATATTTACGCTCAAAGTGCTTTTTTTGAATTTCTGCGTATTTCCTAAACTCAAACCAACGGTCATTAATCCGATATCTGTTTTTTCGTGATCTTCATCATCATTCGTATTCAAAAGCAAAACACTCGATAAAGCTTCACCATACTCTGCAGAATAACCTCCTGTAGAAAATGCGATTCCGCTAAACAAGAAAGGAGAAAAACGGCTTCTAGTTGGCAAATTATTCGTTGTTGCTCCGTAAGGCTGTGCTACGCGAATTCCGTCCACAAAAGTTTGCGTTTCGCTCGCCTCTCCTCCACGTACAAACAAACGTCCGTCTTCGCCAACACTCTGCGTTCCTGGCAAAGTTTGCAATGCCGCCACAATATTTCCAGCAGAACCTGCTGTGGTTACAATATCTAAAGGTTTTAAAACCGAAACTCTTGCCTTGTCTCCAGATTCTAAAGTTCCAGCCGTGATTACAACTGCATCCAACGCGTTTACATTTTCTCTCAGTTTTACTGTTTGATCTTTATAATTGGCAACATCAATTTCTTGTTTGTAAGTTTCGAAAAGTAAAAAACTAACCACTAAAAATTTGTTTCCTGTTTCTGTAGTTTCAAAAGAAAAATCTCCAGTTTCAGAACTTGTTGCTCCGTCGTAAGTTCCGTCAATATATATGTTTGCACCCGCAACTGGTTTTCCTTTTTGATCTACGACTTTTCCTGAAATAGTGTTCTGAGCAAAAATTAATGCCGTAAAAAATAAAAAACTAAGGGTAAAAAATAATTTGGTTTTCATGTCATCTTTGGTTTTGATGAAGCAAATGTATTTCAACCATAAACGTTAAAAAATATATAATAACCCAATTGTAGAATTTCGAGGATGAGTTGTAAATGACTAATTTGTATCTTAGCTTGGAATTCCAAAATCATCATTTTATGTCAGAAAGTAAAAGAATCTCAAATTTATATCAATCCATCTATAACGGAAATCCTTGGCTAGAAGTTAATTTAGCCGATACCTTAAAAAATGTTACTGCAGAACAAGCTTACAAAAAAGCCAATCCGAATCTTAATACGATTTGGGAAATTGTGAATCATTTGATACAATGGAGAAGAAATATTCTAGAGCGCATGCAAGGCGAAGTGATTATTACGCCAGACCATAATTATTTTGTTCCTGTTCTGGATCCTTCAGAAGTAGCTTGGGAACAATCTCTTCAGACTTTAGCAAAATCCCAAGATTCTTGGACTGCTTTTTTCGAAAATTTTAATGATGAAGATTTAGCTAAAATCTACGTTAATAATGGTCATACGTATTACGAACATATTCATGGAATTATTCAGCATGATGTGTATCATTTAGGGCAGATTGTTATTTTGAAGAAACTGGTTTAGTTCAATTGAAACACATAGAAACATAGATTTTTTATTTCTCAGAAAAGAATATTTAAAAATCTAGATTTTACACATAGTCTATGTGAATGTATGGAAATGAAATGCCTTTACTACGCTTTTAAACTATGTTTCTATGTGTTAAAAATAAAAAAACATTTATATGAAAACCTCACTTTTTATTCTAGCATTTCTATTTTTCAGTACAATTGGTTTTTCACAAGAAACTGAAGTAAAATACGATGAAGCCTTAGCCAAATCTCTCCATGCCGACGAATACGGAATGAAGAAATATGTTTTTTGTCTTTTAAAATCTGGAAGCAATACAACGGCTTCTAAAGAAGAAACCAAAAAACTTTTTGAAGGCCACATGGCGAATATTAATAAATTGGCTAAAGAAGGAAAGCTAGTTGTTGCTGGGCCTTTTATGAAAAACGATAGAAATTATCGCGGCATTTATGTTTTTAATGTAGAAACTGTAGAAGAAGCCAAAGCGCTTGTTGCTACCGATCCCGCCATAAAAGCCAATCTGCTCGAAGCCGAATTAACGCCTTGGTATTGCACCGCAGCACTACAGGAAACTGTAAAAATTCATGACAAAATTGCCAAGACGAAAATGTAAAATATGAAATCAGAAAAAGAAAAAATGATCTCTGGCGAATATTATAATGCCTTTGATCCAGAATTAGTTAAAGGACGTCGTGCTGCAAAAAATCTTTTGCACAATTTAAACGTAAAAGAATATCGAGTTACCAAAAAAGCAAAAGAAATCCTGAAAGAACTGATTCCCAATACTGGAGCTGGTTTTTATATTGAACCGCCGTTTCATTGTGATTACGGCTATAATATTTTTGCTGGTGACAACGTTTATTTTAATGTGAATTGTGTCGTTTTGGATTGTGCCCCTGTACATATTGGCTCCAATGTTTTCATAGCGCCAAATGTTCAAATTTATACCGCACACCATCCGCTTGACGCTGAATTGAGAAGAACTTTAGAAAATGCTTATCCCATTACCATTGGTGACGACACTTGGATTGGCGGAAATTCGGTGATCTGCCCTGGAGTTACCATCGGAAAAGGCTGTGTTATCGGAGCCGGATCTGTTGTGACAAAAGATATCCCAGACAATTCGCTTGCCGTTGGAAATCCGGCAAAAGTTATTCGAAAATTAAATCAAGAATCTGAATCAAAAAAATAATGCTTACCCTCAATAAAGTCCACCATATTGCCATTTTATGTTCTGATTACGAAAAATCGAAATATTTCTATACCCAGATTTTAGGTTTAACCATAATTAGAGAAATTTACCGAGAAGAACGCCAATCTTACAAATTAGATTTGGCTTTAAATGGCACTTATGTAGTCGAATTATTCTCATTTCCTAATCCACCGCAAAGACCTTCAAGGCCTGAAGCTGTTGGACTTCGTCACTTGGCTTTTGAAGTAATTAATTTAGAAGAAACAATTGCTTTTTTAGATTCAAATAATATAGAATCTGAACCTATTAGAATTGATGAAACCACTGAAAAACGTTTCACTTTTATCTCCGATCCAGATTTACTGCCGATTGAGTTTTATGAGCGTTAAGATTTTTAGCCACTAAGGCGCAAAGGCACTAAGTTTTTTTGTCCATCTCTAAAAATAATTATTAAAATAAATTGCGTCCAGCTTTAGCTGGATGAATAAATTCTAATCTCTTAGAAGGGCTTTAGCCAAATATCATTTATTTGGCTAAAGCCTTTTTTACTTATCTTATGTTAACCTCTAGCTAAAGCTAGAGGCAATTCAAATAAAAAACTTCGAGCCTTAGCGACTTCGTGGCAATACCATAAAGAGAAAGAATTTTCTTGTTTATATCGATTTTAACACACTAAAATCAATATTTTCTAGAAAAAACCGAATTTGCTTCTTAATTTTGTAACCCGCATAAAAAAAGTGCGGACAGCAAACTTACTTCTGATGAACAAAACGGCGCAAATCAAAAAAAATCATCAATTCATTAAATTCCGAAAATTAGTTATTGTTTCTATCTTAATTGGCTTTCTTTCAGCCTTTCTCGGAATCTCACTTAAAAAAATAACCGAATATTACGAAGAAATCTTCTTTCATGAAGTCTCTGTTCATCCGATATTTTACATCGTATTTCCAGTTTTCGGATTATCAGTAATTTATTTCTTGAGACAGTATCTTTTCAAGAAGAAAGAAAACAAAGGCATCAAAGAAGTTTTTGAAAGTACCGCATCAAAATCTAAAAATCTTCCTTCTTATAAAATTCCATCACACTTCATAAACGGATTATTAACGGTTATTTTCGGAGGCTCAACTGGAATCGAAGTTTCTACTGTAGTAGCTACAGCAACGATTGGTTCTGTTGCGCACGAAAAAGAAAATGTTTTCCGCCAGTATAAAACCGAATTAATATGTGCAGGAGTTGCAGCGGGTGTTACAGCGCTTTTCAGCAGTCCAATTGCGGGAGTTTTATTTGCTTTCGAAGTAATTTCAAGAAAAGTAACCCGCGCTTTTATCATTTCAAATTTAATTGCGGTTTCTATAGCTTTCGGTTTATTGACAATTTTAAAAGAAGAACCTTTGTTTGCCGTTTCAATTGCAACTTGGAATCTAAAAGCAATTCCGTACTTCATTCTTTTAGGAATTTTAGCGGGAATGAATTCGGTTTATCTAACGCGTTGTGTTTTATTCTTTAAATCACAATTTGGTAAAATCGATACGCATTATTACAAAATCATTTTAGGATCTGCAGTTTTAAGTCTTTCCTTATTCTTTTTCCCACAGTTATACGGAGAAGGTTACCACGCTATTAAAGGAATTTTCGGAAATGCACATCAAGCACAGCTTACGATAACTTTAGCACTAACATTTATTGGTATTTTAATTCTAAAACCAATTGTAACTTCGATCACGCTGGCTTCTGGAGGCGATGGAGGTGTTTTTGCTCCAAGTTTATTCATTGGTGCGTTTTTAGGATTATTGCTGGCTTCTATCTTAAACAGCTTTTTTCATGTAAATGTAATTCCGGTTAACTTTATGATTATCGGAATGGCAGCGGTTTTAAGTGCAAGTATTCATGCTCCTTTTACTGCCATTTTCTTGGTTTGCGGTTTAACGAATGATTATACATTATTTTTCCCAATTCTGGTTGTTTGTTTAATCTCAAAATATACGGCAAAAACTATTTATCCGTATACCGTATACAGTTATTCTCCAAGTTTAATTAAATAATTTTAACACCTAAATTTTAGAAAAATAGCATTTAGCTATGTTTAATAGCAGGGATCGAAATGTATTAAAAAGCACAACGCTCAAGTAAAATACCACACATTATGCCAACTGAAAAAATAAAAAGAAGCTATCGAAAAACACGCTACATTTTATATAAAGAAACATTAATTGATTATAAAGAACACTTTTGGTCATTTTTAGGTTCTTTCGTCGGAATCGGAATTTTGGCTTATGTGCAATCCATCCATTTTTCAGGTCCAGATGCTGTTTATTTAATTGGTTCTTTTGGAGCGTCGAGTGTTTTGGTTTACGGAATTATTCAGAGTCCGTTTTCTCAACCTCGAAATTTAGTTGGCGGACATGTAATTTCTGCTTTTGTTGGGGTTACAGTTCATAAACTGGTTCCAGACATTATGTGGATTGCTGCACCTCTTGCGGTTTCAATTGCCATTATTTTAATGCAGATTACCAAAACGCTGCACCCGCCTGGAGGAGCAACAGCTTTGATTGCAGTTATCGGAACTGAAAAAGTAAAAGCTTTAGGATATATGTATGTTCTTTCACCAGTTTTTACAGGAGTTCTGATTTTACTTTTAACAGCTTTAATTTTTAATAATATGACTTCGAGCAGAAGTTATCCAAGCCATAGTACGTATCACAAGCACTATCATAAATTAAGAAAGAGATTGGCGAGAAAATAGTTTTTTGTTTCTTTCCTGCAAGGTTTCCAAAACCTTGTAGGTATATCTTTAACAACAAAAACAGACCTACAAGGTTTTGGAAACCTTGCAGGACCGCGATAATTAAAAAACAGAAAACCAGAAGATTAAAATCTTTTCAACAAATCACGATTCGAGATTCGTATTTCGTTTTTTATATTTTACCTTTGACCTCTCAATAAAAACAAAGATTATGGTTTATAAATTTAGAGTTATTCTAGACGCCGAAGAAGATATTTTTAGAGACATTGCAATTCTTGAGGAGGATACTCTTGAGGATTTACACAATGCAATCTTCAACTCTTTTGGCTTTGACGGATCAGAAGTGGCTTCATTTTATACTTGTGATGATACTTGGAATCAAGAAGATGAAATTCCGCTTTTTGATACAGGAGATGTTCCTGGCGAAATAAGAACCATGAACGATTATCCGTTATCTAGCATTTTAGACAAAGAAAATACAAAGATTATCTACGTTTATGACTTCATCAGCATGTGGACTTTCTTAGTTGAATTGGCTGCTGTAGAAGACGAACAAGTTGGAGTTACCTATCCAGAAACTTTATTTTCTCACGGTGAAATGCCTGCAGACGCCATCGAAAAAAACTTTGAGGCAGATGACATGCACGACGATATCTACGGAGAATTTGAAGACGATCTTGACGAAGATGATCTTGACATGTTCGAAGGCGACGATAGCTTCGAAGATTATGGATTTGAGGAGAATTGGAATTAGTTTTATAGATTCAAAGTGACAGAGTGACAAAGGAGCAAAGTTTTTTGCTTTTCGAGATTAACACTTTGTAAGTTTTTTCTTGTTTTTATATTTAATTTTCTAAATATAAAATATGAAAACTTTTCGAGACCTTTTTATCTGGCAAAAATCTATGAATCTGGTAACTGAAATTTACCAACTAACAAATTCATTTCCAAAAGAAGAAATTTATGGGTTATCTTCGCAAATTAGAAGATCCTCAATATCAATACCTAGTAATATTGCTGAAGGATACGGCAGAGATGGAAAAATTGAATTATTAAGATTCTTAAATATTTCTATGTCATCATTATTCGAAATGCAGACACAACTTGAAATTTCATTCAATTTAAAATATATAAACGAGTATCAATTCAGTAAAACAAACGGAGAAAGTAGAGAATTGGAACGAATGCTGAGCGCTTTTATAAAAAAATTAAAAGACCGCAAATAAACCTTTGTCTCTTTGTCACTTTGTTTCTATGAAACTAGAAAAAAAATGATCAATCTATTCAACACCCACATCGATACCCTTGCGATACATCGCGTAGGAAACAAAAGCCGTAACGAAGCTATTTTTTTATCGGAGCAACCATTTAATTTAAATGATGAAATTGTTCCTTTGATAAAAGAATTCTTTTTTAAGCCTTTTAGAGAAAAAGAAGAAAACTATTATCAGTTTGCACACGAAGTGGACTTGGATTACAATGACATGTTCAAATATGCTACTGAGATTTTTGCTAATCCGGCTAATATTCATGAGGTTTCTAAAAACATCACAAAACATTTATACGAACAGTCAAATCACCCGCACATTAAAAACGGCGAAGTTTATGTGACTTATTTGACTAATCTAAGTATTGACAACAATGTTGTTGATGCAATCGGAATTTTTAAAAGCGAACTTCAAGCAGATTTTTTACAGTTTGAAGAAAACGGAAGCAACCTTGAAATGATTTTACAGCAGGGAATTAACCTAAGTAAATTAGATAAAGGATGTTTGATTTTCAATTACAAAAAAGAAGAAGGATACAAAATCCTGACTGTAGACAGCAACCGTTATGATGCGCGTTACTGGCTAGAACACTTTTTATCTGTTGATGCTTTTGAAGATGAAAATTTCATCACTAAAAAATATTTAAAATTCTGTCAAAACTTCGCAAAAGACGTTGTTTTGCCAGCAGAAGACAAGAAAGAGGAAGTAATGTTTATGAACCGATCTGTGAATTATTTCGCTAAAAATGATCAGTTTGAAGAGCAGAATTTCTTGAATGAAGTACTAGACAATCCTGATTTGATTCCTGAATTTAAAAACTATAAAGTTGATAAAGGAGAAAAATACAGCATCGAAGATGTAACCTCATTCCCTATCGCCAACGCAGCAGTTTCTGACGCTAGAAAATCGATTAAAAATGTGATTAACTTAGATACTCACATTCAGATTAAAATGGATTTTATTAATCCAGAAAGTGCAGAAAAATTTGTTGAAAAAGGCTGGGATGAAGAAAAACAAATGTATTACTACTTAGTTTACTTCAATAAAGAAGAAAAAAGCTAAGAAGTTTTCATTTTCTATTACTTACTTACAACACAAAAAACGGCAATTACAATTTGTAACTGCCGTTTTTTATTTCTTTATAATTTTTAAAATTTAAACGCAAAGATCGCTAAGTTTTTAAAACTCGGTTTGTTTTATCTTTATATAAAAAGTTCGCAAAGCAGTATGGATAAAGCTTTGCAAACTCTTTGCGTTGGTTTGAAAATCTTAAATAAAATCCTTTGCGATCTTTGCGTTTAAAATAATTAGCATTTAGTATTGCTTCAAACTTTATAGATTAAAACAAACTAAACATTGCTTTTAGAATATCATCATAAACTTGTTTGTTCTTTTCACCCGCTCGTGCCAAAACCCGAATTCCAGAATAATTATTGTATAAAAATCTGGACAATGTTAGCGCATCGAGTTTAGTTGAAATTTGTCCTGCCTTCTGCCCTTTTTCTACCGCTTTCAGAAAAATATCTTCCATCGTTTGGCGATTCTCGCTTACCACTTTTGCAATCGCTTCGTCATGCATGGCTAATTCGACTGAAGAGTTTACCATAAAACAGCCTTTTGTAATTCGGTCTTCAAGGCTTTCTTTTACAGCTTGTTTAAAAATTTGAGTAAAAGCCTCTTTTATATCTTCAGATTCTTCCAAAAGTTCTTTTATAGCATCTTGACCTTGAATCTGGTATTTTTTCAAAGCTTTAAAAAAAAGTTGCTGCTTATCGCCAAAAGTATCGTACAAACTCGAACGACTCAATCCCAAATGTGTGACCAAATCCTGCGCCGAAGTGCCGTTGTAACCTTTGTGCCAAAAAATTTCTACCGCTTTGTCTAAAGCCTGATCTTCATTAAATTCTTTTGTTCTAGCCATGACTTCAAAATTTGAATTACACTGTAAAGATACAAAAAATACGGAACAATCGTTCCTGAATTAGAGCAAAAAATTAAACTACAGAATTTACTGTAAGTCCACCGTCTACCACTATTTCGGTTCCTGTAATGAAAGAAGCATCATCTGAAGCTAAGAAACTTACAGTTTTAGCAACTTCTGCTGACTGACCAAAACGTTTTAATAAAATCTTTTCGCTTAATACAGCTCCAAAACCTTCAACTTCATGTTTTTCTAAACCTAATTTGCCATAAAGCGGCGTTTCAACTGGCCCAGGAGAAACAGCATTTACTCTAATTTTTCTTGGAGCCAATTCGGTTGCAAATACTTTATTAAAAGATAATACTGCTGCTTTACTTGCTGCATAAACACTAGAATTTGGCATTCCGACGTGTGCATTGATAGAAGTATTAAAAATGATAGATCCACCGTCGTTTAAAATTGGAAGCAGTTTTTGAACTGAAAAATAAACTCCTTTTACGTTCACATTCATGATAGTATCATAATGATCTTCAGAAGCTAAATCTAAAGGCGCAAATGACGCTGTACCAGCATTTAAGAATACAATATCAATTTTTCCGTATTGTGCTTTTACTTCTTCAACCAAATTATCGATCGATTTCAAATCAGATTGATCGGCTACAATTCCTTTTACTCCCAATTCTGTTTCCGCTTTTGCTAGAGCTTCTTTGTTTCTTCCAGTTACAATTACTTTTGCTCCTTTTGCTGCTAAATCTGTCGCTGCTGCGTATCCAATTCCGCTGTTACCCCCTGTTACTATAGCAACTTTGTTTTCTAAATTTTTCATTTTATTTGTTTTTAAGTTATTGATTATTCAATTATTATGATACAAAGATATAATAACGGAACGATCGTTCCGTTATTTAATGTGTTAATTTTTAGTTAAAATAAAATACTGCTTTTCTAAAGCCTTTAATTATAAGGAAAACTATTATGCAGCAATAGACGAAAGAAATCGAAAAATGTCGAGCATTCTTAATTTATCCTTAATTTTGCATTAAAAAATTACTCCCATGGATATTCAATTTTTTAAAGAAAGTCCTTTTACCACCATAATTTCATTTCACAAGTTAATTGAATCTTTTGAAGAAATTGCTTTGTCTGATGTTGATTACAGATCCAACTATGCCAAAGCGATTTTAGAACAAATTGAATTGATTCCAGAATTAAGAACCGGAATCACAGATTATTCAGTTATCAAAAAAAATGAAGCTTTAATCAAAAACATTCTTGCTGACTTATTTCCTACTGCCTTAACACACAACGAAATAAAAGCGGTAACGATTCCATTTCAAAACATTTCTTTCAATTATTCAGAACGCTTTAAAAAGATTCTTAAAAATGCTGGGGACGAGTTTTATATGGAAATTCGTGATTTTAGCGACCATCAATTCTATATTAATAATTGTTGCCTAATTTTAAGTTACTATTACAATCAGCGTATTGATTTTAATCAACCTTTTTTCTATGACATTCCAGATGAAAATGGTGTAGAAAAGCATTACAGAATTTTATATAATGCTGATTTTATGGAAATTATTCCAACTGAAAACTCTGTTCCATTAACTCAAGAAGATATTGATCAATTAATAGATAATTATAACGATATTAATTTGTGGAAATCTAAATTCCCAAAAGGAAGCTGGATTTTAAGAGGTTTCGGAATTGTTTCTTTGTTTGATGCTACAACAGAAAGTGCTATTTCTATACTTAAAAGTAATTTGCTGAAACCTGGACCAAAAACAGTTGCAACAGATCAGGAAATTTCTAATATTTTTCAGTCGATTTTTAATCTTCCGAACCTAAAAGTAGGTTTTATTATTTATAATCCTGAGGAAGAGAAATTTATAAGACCTTCTAAATACGAAAATCAGATGAAAAGCTTTTTACTTTCTGCCGATCAGGAAGTAGATTGCAAAAATGCTTTTTTCGGATGTTCTTTCGAAAATTTACTCGACAATAAAGAACCTTTTGTTATTTCGAATGTCAGCAAATTTACAGAGCAGTCAACCAATAAAAGACTTGGCGAGCATTTATTAACGCAAGGAATTCAAAGCTGTATTTTTGCACCGGTTATTAAAAACGGACATTTATTGGGTGTTGTCGAATTGGTTTCTAAAAATCCTCGAGATTTAAACAGCGTAAATGCTACAAAACTAGATTTGGTTCTGCCGTATTTGACTGATACTATTGATCGCTACAATACCGACATGCAGCATCAGATTGAGGCCATTATTCAGCGAGAATATACTACGATTCATCCAAGTGTGTATTGGAAATTTAAGAGAGAATCGCAGAATTATTTTCAGAATATGAGTCATACTAAAGATTATATTTTTAAAGAAATCGTTTTTAAAAATGTATATCCGTTGTATGGTCAGATTGATATAAAAGGTTCGTCTGAACATCGAAATGAAACCGTAAAAATCGATTTGAAAAATCAGCTTACGGCTCTTTTGGAAATTTTTGACAACCAAAAACCAAATTCTAATCTTGTTCTTTTGGAACAAAGAAAATTTGAATTGGAATCGTTGAGAAGCGAATTGGATTTCCCTTTAAAAGCAGATACAGAACAGCATGTTCAGCGCTATATAGAAGAAGAAATTCATCCAATTTTAAAAAACACCCAAGGCAATGCAAAAAGCGAAAAGCTGACTACATCATACTTTGATAATCTTGATGAAAAAACCGGAATGTTTTATCAGGAAAGAAAAAAGTTTGATAACGCAATGTCTATTATCAACAAAAGATTGGCTACGGTTTTAGACAGAAAACAAGTTGAGGCACAGCAGATTTATCCGCATTATTACGAGCGTTTTAAAACAGATGGTGTAGAACACAATTTATACATTGGAGCTTCAATTTCTCCAACCAAACCATTCGATATTATGTATTTGCACAACCTTCGTTTATGGCAATTGCAGACTTTATGCGAAATGGAATTGGAGCATCATGATTTGAAGACTTCGCTTCCTTATGAATTGGACGTTACTTCTTTGATTTTGGTTTTCAGTTCTCCTCTTTCCATCCGCTTTAGAATGGATGAAAAACGATTTGATGTCGACGGAACCTATAATGCGAGATATGAAGTCGTTAAAAAACGAATTGACAAATCGCATATTAAAGGAAGTACAGAAAGAATTACAGAAAAAGAAAAAATCACAATTGTATATTCTCAAAACAGCGAAGAAGCAGAATATTTAAAATATATTAAATACCTGCAGCACAAAAAAATCCTAGAACCTTCAATTGAACAATTTGAAGTTGAAGATCTTCAGGGCGTTTCTGGTCTGAGAGCCATTCGTGTAAAAGTAATCAACAACGCAACAGTTTCAGAAATTAAAAAAATAACATATCAAGATTTGTTGGATGAAATAAATTAAGCTAATGCGTTATAAATAATTGAAAAACCAACCTCGGAGAGGTCAAATATTCATAGCCATCAAGAATTTTCTGCCGAAGAAAACTGACCTCGGAGAGGTTAAATATTTATAGCAAAAAATTACGATAATGTATGTATGACCCCAACGGGATCAAATACCAATTAAAAAAGCTTTGTCAAAGTTTTAAACTTTGACAAAGCTTTCTGCATTTTTAGCTATGTGTTAAAAACTAGTTTCTTTCAATAATCTTTTTCAAACAAAAAAAATCTATGTTTCTATGTGTTTAATCAAAAATCACACTAAAGGGTAAGGCCTTTAAAAGCAATAACAAAAGCAATAACGGTTATAATTATTCCGACCATAAAAAAGTTATAGGCAATTCGAAGCAGATTATATTTTCGCTGTAAAACCAATCCCAGATAATATAAATCCTTAATCATAGTAGAGTACAGATAATCACGGTCTTTCATCATTTCATTCATTGCCCAATCGTAGTCTTCCAGAGGCATTTTATAGAAATTTCCAAAAAACATCAAATTGACTTTCTTATCTTCAACGTCCTTTCTGGTAAAAAATCCTGAAGTTACTTTTGGACGCGTAGAAAGAATGGCAAAAATAATGGTAATTACACTAGACATCAGCATAATAAAAGTTGGAACCACTAAATGAGCATTTTTTGGACTATCCAATTTTGGAATAATAGACGATAATGCAATTGAAATAATAATAGCATTTACAGACAATAAAATATTGGCTTTACTATCGGCAATACCGCTCAAACGCGTATGATTCCCGAGCGTGACACGAAATAAAGTATCGATTCCGCGATCTGGTTTTTCGGCCTTTTCTGCTTTTTCTTTCTTTTTATTTTCTTCTTCTAGTGCCGCCGCCGCTTTCAATTCCTGCTTATTTATTTTTTTCTGAATTAATAATAGATTTTTTTCTTTCAGAGGCTGCCATTTTCTTAAGGCATAATCGGTGTAAAAACGGTGTTTATTCAATAAGAAATTTAAATTTTCCCTCGTCCACTCGGCATTAGAAAAACTTACTATTCCGGCATTTTTCAATTCCAGACGAAGCAATTCGCAGGTTGTAGCATATTCTTCACCCATTAAATGAGCGTAATCTGCATCGCGAATAATTTTTTCTAAATGTGTTCTAGGCTCATATTCTTTAACGGTAGCCATAATCAGACTCGACACTAAGGCTATAAATTCTTCCGATTTTCCTTTTTCACGTAAAAATTCAGCAGCTATTTTAGTGCTCTCTTTTTCATGATTTTCATATCCTTCAATATACCCCGTGTCATGAAACCATGCGGCAACCAAAAGTGCTTCTTTGTCCTCATCTTTTACATCTTCTTTCTTACAAAGTTCTTTTACCGCTGTTACAACAGTAAAAGTATGATTAAAATTATGGTAAGAATATAAATTAGAAAGTTTATCTTTGAGTAAATTACTGACGAAATCTTCGGATTGTTCTATTAGATTCATAGAGAATATTTTTATACCACTAAATTATGAAATTGTTTTTGGATAATCATTTTATTGCAAAGATTAAAAACTTTTCTTTAGCAATTGCATCGCTATTCATTGTTTATTCTTGTTCGACCAGCAAACCGCAATACGGGAAAAATGTTAGCGCCAACGAAACAGAAAACGCAACTGATACCCTAAAAATTGCACATACTTTTTTTCTTGTTGGTGATGCTGGAAATGCCGACGAAGAACAAGCACAGCAAACCTTAGAACTTTTACACCAAAAGCTAAAAAAAGCAAGTAAAAAATCGACACTTCTTTTCTTAGGCGATAATATTTATCCAAAAGGTTTTCCTAGTGATAATCATCCAGAAGACAAGGCTTTAGCCGAAACAAAACTCACGAATCAATTAAAACTGACGAAAGGTTTTAAAGGAAGAACAATCGTAATTCCAGGAAATCACGATTGGTACAGCGGTATCAAAGGTTTAGAACGCCAAGCCGATTTTGTAACGAAATATTTAAACGATAAAAAGGGTTTTCTGCCAAGAAAAACCTGCCCGATTGAAGATGTAAAAATTGATAGTGTAACAACATTGATAGCTGTTGATAGTGAATGGTTTCTGGAAGACTGGAACGATCATCCAACTATAAATGACAATTGCGAAATTAAAACCCGAGAAGATTTTTTTGAAGAATTAGAAAGTCTTTTAAACAAAAATCAAGAGAAAACAGTTGTTTTGGCGATTCACCATCCTTTATTAAGCAACGGAACTCACGGCGGGCAATTTTCATTAGAAAAACAATTATTTCCTTTAGAGCAAAAAATTCCGCTTCCTGTAATTGGCTCCTTCATTAATTTAGTGCGAAAAACATCTGGAGTTAGTCCGCAGGATATTCAGAATAAGCAATATACGATTTATGCTAAAAGAATTAAAACACTTTTGCAAAAGCAGAAAAATGTAATTGTAGTTTCTGGTCACGATCACAATCTGCAATTTATCAGCAAAGAAAATATCCAGCAGATTATTAGCGGTGCAGGATCAAAATCTGAAGCAGCAAGAGCCATCAATCCTTATGATTTTTCGTATGGCAAAAATGGTTATGCCACTTTGACTTTATTTAAAACCGGTGATGCAAAAGTTACTTTTTACGGAAATGAAAATAACAAAGAGAAAATGCTTTTTGAGCGCGAAATCATAAAAGCAAAAGAAATCAACTGGTCATCAGATATTCCGAATAAGTTTCCTTCAAAAGTGACCACTTCGATCTATTCTACAAAAATGACAGATAAGAGTGCGTTTCACCGATTTTTATTTGGAAAACATTACAGATACTATTATAGTTTGCCAATTGAAGCAAAAACTGCAACTGTAGATACGCTAAAAGGCGGTTTGAAACCTATTCGCGAAGGCGGTGGACATCAATCAGTTTCATTAAGAATGTCTGATCCTCAAGGTCGTGAATATGTGATGCGCGCCATGAAAAAAAGTGCTACGGTGTTTTTACAGTCCGTTGCTTTTAAAGATCAATATATTGTAAATGATTTTGATAAAACTTATGTAGAGGATTTCCTGTTTGATTTTTATACTACTTCTTACCCTTATTCTTCTTTTGTTATTGGCGATATGTCTGATAAAATTCGATTGAGACATACTAACCCGATTTTATATTATGTTCCGAAACAAAATGGTTTGGGCGAATTTAATGCAAGTTTTGGAGATCAATTGTATATGGTGGAAGAAAGACCGGCAGACAATCATCTTGACGGAAAAGATTTTGGCAAACCAAGCAATATTATCGGAACTGATGATATGATGCTGAATCTTCATAAAGATGAAAAATATACAGTTGATGAAAAAGAATACATAAAAGCGCGTTTGTTTGACATGCTTTTAGGAGATTGGGACAGACATAGCGATCAATGGCGCTGGGCTGAATATAAAGAAGACGGAAAAGTGATTTACAGACCAATTCCAAGAGATCGTGATCAGGCATTTGTGAAATATGACGGAGCGCTGCTTTCACTTTTGATGAATATCCCGGCATTGCGTCATATGAGAACTTTTAAAAATAAAATTGACAATGTAAAATGGTTAAGCAGAGAACCTTACCCAATGGATTTGGCTTTTTTAAGAACTTCTCAAGAAAAAGAATGGGTAGAACAGGCCAAATACATTCAAGAAAATTTAACTGATGCTGATATCGATCAGGCTTTCAAAAACTTACCAAAAGAAGTTCAAGATGGAACAATTGACGAAATCAAAACCAAACTGAAAAATAGAAAAAAGGATCTTCAGAAATATGCTCGTGAATATTCAGACGTTTTGAGCAAAACGGTTATGATGGCTGGAACGGATAAAAAAGACAAATTTGTTTTAAATCATAAGACGAAAAAAGAAATAGAAGTTCAAGTTTTCAGAGTTAAAAAAGAAGGCGATGAATTGCTTTATACCAAAACTGTAACTGATAATAAAACTAGAAATCTTTGGATTTACGGATTGGACGATAACGATACTTTTGAAGTAAAAGGAGATCAGAAATCGAGCATCAAAATTCGTTTGATTGGTGGTCAGAACAATGATGTTTACAACATTGAAAACGGAAGAAAGGTTATCGTTTACGATTTTAAATCAAAAGAAAACACGTATAATTTAGATTCTAAAACTCAGACACAACTAACAGACGATTACGATGTTAATTTGTACAATTACGAAAAACCAAAATACAATGTAATTTCTGGACTTCCGAATATTGGTTTCAATCCGGATGATGGTGTAAAAGTGGGAATCAATGTCAATTATACAGTTAATAATTTCAAACAAAATCCATATACACAACGCCATATTTTTAATGCATTTTATTATTTCGCTACTGGTGGTTTAGAATTTAACTATGCGGCACATTTCCCTGGTTTATTAGGAAAATGGGTTATAGATGTGGAATCGCTTTATACGACTCCAAATTTTGCGATGAATTATTTTGGATATGGAAATGAAGCGCAATACGATGACGAAGTAAGCATGGATTATAACCGTGTGCGTATCAGAAAATTCAATGCTTCGGGCGCTATCAGACACGTTGGAAGATATGGTAGCGAATTTAGTATTCAGCCAATTTTCCAGAGAATGACGGTTGAAGAAACTGAAAATCGATACATTGATATTCCGGGAATTGTAAATCCAGATGTATTTAACAGTCAGAATTTTGGAAGCTTAAAAGTTAAATATGTATTTAAGAATTCTGATTTTGCAGCAAAACCTACATTGGGAATGCATTTTATGATTGCTGGAACTTGGACGACAAATTTGGATGAAACCAAAAAGAATTTCCCAACGCTTGAAAGCATTTTAGGTTTTACGCATAAAATTGATCATAACGGAAAACTTATTCTGGCTACTTATTTAAAAGGTAAAGCTATTTTAAATAACAATTACGAATTTTATCAAGGTGCTTCATTAGGGGGCGATACCGATTTACGCGGATTTAGAAATGAGCGTTTTTTAGGAAGTTCTTATTTCTCTCAGAGTTCTGATTTACGTTTAAGCATTGGAAAAATCCAGCGCACGATTGTGCCAATGACATACGGAATCTTAGGTGGTTTCGATTACGGAAGAGTTTGGCTTGATGGCGAAAATTCTAAGAAATGGCACCAAGATTACGGCGGCGGACTTTGGTTGAACGCTATAAATGTTATTACAGCAAGAATCTCATACTTCAAATCTCCAGATGAAATCGGAAGGGTGATTTTTGGAGCGGCCTACAGTTTCTAAGGTTTTGCCACGAAGACACAAAGTCGCAAAGTTTTTTTTAGCCACGAATTCACGAATTATTTTATTTAGATTCGTGAATTCGTGGCTAACTTTTTTTGCTTCTAAGGTTTTGCCACAAAGGCACAAGACACAAAGTTTTTAGCCACGAATTCACGAATTATCATAAAAAAAAATTCGTGAATTCGTGGCTAACTTTTTCTTAGAAGCTTAGCATCTCAGAACCTTAGTGGCTTAGTGAAAACTCATACACCTTTCCTCCTACTTTATTTGTTTTTTCGTCGGCTATAAGTAAGGTGTTGTTGTCTTTAAAAACCATGGCTTCTTTTTGTGAGAAGTGGTTTAGATTCAATTCTGTTTGTTTTCCTTTATGAAATAAATCTCCTTTAAAATCTTTAAACAAAACAACTTTATCGTGACTCAATAAAGCTACTTTTTTTCCGTCTGGGCTAATAGTTGCACTTGTCAGAACGCAATGATTGTAATTGCTGCAAGTTTTAAATTCGCCAATTTTTACTGCTTTCTGAGTTCCTGCAGCATTTTTGATTTTGTAGATAAAAGCAGTTCCGTCAAAACCTTTACTTCTATTTTTGGTAAAAAGATAGAAATAGCCATTCAGTTCAAAAAAACCTTCTACATCATAAAACATTTCTTTTTTCTTTGGAGGAAATTCTTTTTGTTCTGGATACGAAAATGAAATTTTATATTCGGCTTTGGCCAAATCATTATGCAACTGATTTTTCGCTACTTTATAAATGCATAAATCTTTTCTTTCGTTATCATTATTTCCAAAATCGCCAATGTAGATATTTCCAGATTTATCTTTTGTAATATCTTCCCAATCAACATTTGTAGCATTAGAAATCGTAATCGTTTTACTTAATTTTCCTTCAGAATCAATTGCGTAAATAGCATTTTTATTCCCGCTGTCTTCTAGAGTATAAAGAGTTTTCGTTTCAGGAAAATAAGTAATTCCCGAAACTTCCTTTAATTTTTTCGGAAGCGAATACAGTTCTTTCAAATCAGAACCAGACTGCTTCTGGCAAGCTAATAGAACAATTGAACAGATAACTAAAAAAGACTTTTTCATATATTATTTTGTTTTTGAACCATATAAGTTATATAAGTTCAATTTAGCCAAGCTTAGCTAAAATTACTTATATAACTTATATGGTGAAAATTTTTAAACCAAGTTAGTGTTTTTAAAATTGCGAATGATAAACTCGAATGCGGCATGCATGACGTGTCCCATCGATTTTGCGTTTTTAAATTTCATGTCGTTCGTATAACGATACAATTCCATTTTTAATTGCATCAAATGTTCGTGTGTCGAAATGGTATCGTGGCACATAATATTCAAGAGCTTTTTAATTCTCGTTTCGGCTGAATGAATACGTTTTGCCAGAATCGCTCTTTCTTCGTCTTTATACTGGATAATCGAACGTTCTTCCAATTTCTCTTTAATTAATTGAATCATCGGAAAGTTTTCCTTGAAAAACTGCGGACGATACACTTTAAAATTTCCCTCGTAACATTGCTGGTCAAAATCGATTGGACGAATTTTATAGACAACTTGGTCAAAATCGTGAATTGGAACAATTACATAATTGTAAGCGCGCATGTCTCCCAAAAGACGAATCATACAACGCTCGTTAAATTTCACAAACTCTTTTGCAATCTGTGCTTTTTCCATTTCACTGCATTTATCCAGCAGCGTATCCATAAAAACATCACCGGGAATTCCGATAATATGCTCTTCGATCAAAGTATCTTTATAAACCAGAAAATTGATTTTATCTGGCGAAAGAATATCTTCCAACTCCAATCCGTAAATACGTGAAGCATCTGCTTTTTTAATATAAAAATGGACGTAATTGTCATTGAGAATATTTCGAACTTTAATTCTAAAAGGCTTCGAATTTCCGAAAGTACAGTAATCAATCGCATCGACATTCAAGAACTGAATAATCTCACTGTTACCATCAGAATGCAGAAGCGAATATATTTTCTTTAAATTTAAATCAATTTCATTGCGTTCAAATTCGCCGTAATACACTCGAATCCAAAGCGTATCGGTATCATGTTTATCGTAAACGTTTATAGAACCCGTAAAACGAAGCAAGTCATCATAAAACACAGAAACTTTAGAAATACGTTCGTATCGCTCTAAGTAACTTAAAAGTGGCTGTGTTAAAGGGTAAGACGGTTTTTTTAAAACCATTAAAGGCTCGCTCATTTTGAATATCTTTATTACAAATTTACATCAATACGATTTAATGTTAGAATTTAAAGTAACAAAAATCAAATTGGCTCGTCATACTAAAAACTAAAACCAGAAAAATTTGGAAACCATATTAACCATTGAGAATTTAAGCAAAAGATACGGCCGAATTCAGGCCTTGAAAAATGTATCTTTTCAAATACAAAAAGGTCGTGTTTATGGCATTCTAGGGCCAAACGGCAGCGGAAAATCGACTACATTAGGAATTGTTTTGAGCGTTGTCAATAAATCTTCTGGCAATTATCGCTGGTTTGACGGCACTATAGAAACGCACGAAGCTTTGAAAAAAGTTGGTGCGATTATAGAAAGACCAAATTTTTATCCGTACATGACGGCTGAGCAAAACTTGAAATTGGTTTGCAAAATCAAAAACATCAATTATTCTAAGGTTAACGAAAAACTGGAATTGGTTGGTTTGAGCGAAAGAAAAGACAGCAAATTCAGCACTTTTTCTTTAGGAATGAAACAGCGTCTGGCTATTGCATCAGCACTTTTAAACGACCCAGAAATTTTAATTTTAGATGAACCCACCAACGGATTAGATCCACAGGGAATTCATCAGATTCGAGATATTATTAAAAAAATTGCATCGCAGGGAACAACTATTTTACTCGCTTCTCATTTATTGGACGAAGTAGAAAAAGTTTGCTCGCAAGTAATTGTTTTAAGAAAAGGTGAAGTTTTGTATTCTGGCCCTGTTGACGGAATGTCTTCTAACGAAGGATTCTTTGAACTGCAGACAGATGATAATTCAATTTTGAAAACTATTTTACTAGAACATCCTTCAGTAGATCGAGTTACTGAAGAAGACGGAAAAGTTTTAGTTTACCTAAATTCAGATTTATCTGCTTCAGATTTAAATCAGTTTTTATTTTCTAAAAATATTGTTTTAAGCCATTTAGTAAAACGAAAAAACAGTTTAGAAGCTCAATTTTTAGAATTAACCAAAAACGCAATCGCTCAAAAAAACTAAACCATGAAAAGACTTCTCTCTATAGAATTGCAAAAAATCTGGATGAACAAAGCCAGCCGTGTATTAACCTTAACTTATTTTGTTTTACTTTCTTTTATCGCTCTTATTGCAGCCATAAAATTTGATATCGGAGTTTTTAAATTTCATTTGGCCGAAATGGGAATCTTTAATTTTCCATTTATCTGGCATTTTAATACGTATGTAGCGGCTTGGCTGAAATTCTTTTTAGCGATTGTAATCGTTTCGATGATGGCGAATGAATATAGCTACGGAACTTTAAAACAGAATTTAATTGATGGTCTTAGCAAAAAGGAATTTATTTTATCTAAATTCTTAACTGTAGTCTTATTTGCTTTTGGATCTACTGTTTTCGTTTTTATCATGAGTTTGCTTTTAGGCTTATCTTTTTCTTCTTATACCGAATTTGGAATCATTTTTACTGACTTAGATTATCTTTTAGCCTTCTTTGTCAAACTAACTGGATTCTTTTCTTTCTGTCTGTTTTTAGGAATCTTAGTAAAACGTTCTGCATTTGCACTTGGTTTCCTTTTAGTTTGGAGTATCATTGAAGCAATTGCGAGAGGAACTTTAGCTTTTAAAATTTTCCCAAATAGTGATACTGACAAAATAATTACACAGTTTTTCCCTTTAGAATCAATGTCAAATTTGATTGTTAATCCCGGCCCGAGGCTGTCTGTAGTTAAAAATATTGGAACTCAAATCGGAATTAACACAGAAGGCGATTTTAGCGTCGATTATTCTGCTGTTTTAATTGTTTTAGCGTGGACTTTTGTGTTTGTTTATTTTTCTTACAAATTATTAAAAAATAGAGATTTGTAGTATATTTGTTACTATGAGTCACCTAAGAATTTTTCTATTTTTCATTTTGTGCTGTTTTTGCCATAAAATCAGTGCGCAGAATATTTCTGTTAATCCAACAGCAACACCTGTAGATTTAATTCAAAATGTTTTAATAAATAGTTCTTGTATTGATACCGAAAGTGTAAATGCAACCGGCAACCCTACTCCAAATGAGCAGAGTTACGGTTCTTTCACTGCTGGTCCAAACTTTCCTTTTGCTAGCGGAATCGTTTTAAGCACTTCGCCTAGTGTAAAAGCTCAAGGACCTTACATTCAGCAAGATTCTAAAGGTACGCAAGTTCGAAATTGGGATGGTGATACAGATCTTAATACTGCCTTAGGAATTAATAACAGTACGCAAGCAACAGTTTTAGAGTTTGATTTTATAGCATTGACCAATTCTATTAGCTTTAATTATATTTTTGCTTCGAATGAATATCAGAATAATTTTCCCTGTATTTATTCAGATGGATTCGCTTTCTTAATTAAAGAAGCTGGAACCACTGATAATTATAAAAATCTTGCCGTTTTGCCGAATACCACAATAGCAGTTTCGGCTACAACCGTTCATCCTAAAATCAATACTGTCAACAACAGTCAAGGAATACCTTTGGTTGGGTGTGAGGCTGTAAACGAAAACTACTTTAACGGCTATAATACTGTAGCAAGCCCTATTAATTATGCGGGACAGACCGTAGTAATGAATGCCTATACAGAGGTAACTCCAAATAAAACATACCATCTAAAAATGGTAATTGCCGATGATGCTACAAGACAATACAATTCGGCGGTTTTTATTGAAGCGGGCAGTTTTGTAACTAAAATAAATTTTGGAGAAGACCGAACCGTTGCCAATAATAATCCTGTTTGCTTTGCCGAAAATTTTGTTTTAGACACACATCTAAACGCAGCCAATTATACTTTTAAATGGTTTAAAAAAGATGCATCTAATAATTACGTTCAAATTCTAGGCGCAACATCTTCTACTTATGCTATACCATCAACTGGAACTTATAAAGTTGAAGTGAACCTAAACACCACAACCTGTATTTCCGTTGGAGAAATTACTGTCGAGTTTTCTTCTGAAATTGCTAAAACCAATACTTCTTTACTACAATGTGATGACGATAGTGATGGATTTACGATTTTTGATCTGACTAAAGTAGCTAACATTGTAAAAAACAATAACCCTCAGATCACCAATCAAGGGTATTATGAAACTTTGGCAGACGCGCAAGCTAAAACAAATCCGATTTCAAATCCGCAACGTTATACCAACAAAACTCCAAATCAAATTGTTTTTGCAAGAATTGAAAATAGTTTTGGCTGCAGCACAACAGCAGAAATCACGTTAAATGTTTCTAATACTGTTATTCCAAATCAACCTGCAGTAGAAACTTGTGATGAAGATGCAATACAAGACGGTTTATATCAATTTAATTTACAAGATCAAGTAACGCCTCAAATTTTATCTGGTTTGCCTGCAGGACTCGTAATCGATTATTTCTTAACTGCTTCAGATGCTATTACAGAAACAAATAAGTTAGACAATATTTTTAAAAATACAACTCCAAATAGCCAGACTATTTACGCACGCGCTGCAAATGGTTCAGATTGTTATGATATAGCTCCTGTAGAATTAATTGTGCACACTTTTGATCCGCCTAATTTTGAAGAGGAAACACGTTATTTATGCAAAGGCGATGAAATGACTTTAACAGTAGCTACCGGTTTTAGCAGTTATACTTGGACTAATAATGACAGCACTACAAATACAGCATTCATTAATAGCGCGGGAGATTACTCTGTAACTGTAACAGATCTAAATGGCTGCGAAAAAACTAAAAATTTCAAAATCATTTTATCTGAACCTGCTACAATTACTGGAGCAGATGTAAAAGATTTTTCTGGAACCGACAATACCGTACAAATTAAATATACTGGTGTTGGAAATTATGAATTTTCTCTTGACGGAATCGTTTATCAAGACAGTCCGACTTTTACTCAAGTTGTTCCAGGAGTTTATAATGCAATTGCCAGAGACAAAAACGGCTGTGGTCCGTCTAATACATTTTTAATCTATGTCTTAGATTATCCGCGTTTCTTTACTCCAAATGGAGATGGAATCAATGATTTATGGGTAATTAAAGATATGGATCAAATGCCGAATTACACTATTTCTATTTTTGATCGCTACGGAAAATTATTAAAACAAATGACTCAAACCGGCACAGGCTGGAATGGACTTTTCAACGGTAGAGAAATGCCTTCAGACGATTATTGGTTTACGCTGCTTTTTGTTAACGGAAAAAATGTAAAAGGACATTTTAGTTTGAAAAGATAACTTTTTAGGAAATTCCAAATTCTCAAAATTCCAAATCCCAATCCTGAATCTCAAATTTAAAATTTAAAATTTGAAACTCTCAAGATTTCAAATTCCAAGCTGAACTTGAAACTTTAAACCTGAAACATTAAACTAAAATGTGTCTGAAAAAAAGAATCCCAAACTCCTTGATGGAATTTGGGATTTTTATTTTGAAAGTTAAACCGAATTAGATTTTGTATCTTTTTCTATCTGTTTCACTTAGGTAAATTTTTCTTAAACGTAAAGATTTTGGAGTAACTTCAACATATTCATCTTTTTGAATGTACTCTAAAGCTTCTTCTAATGAGAATTTGATAGCAGGAATAATTCTAGCTTTATCATCAGCTCCAGAAGAACGTACGTTAGAAAGTTTTTTCGTTTTAGTAACGTTAACTGTCATATCGTCGCTACGAGTATTTTCTCCAATTACCTGACCTTCATAGATATCCTCGTTTGGATCAACGAAGAATTTACCACGATCTTGTAATTTATCGATAGAATAAGGAATAGCTTTTCCGTTTTCCATAGAGATTAATGAACCGTTGTTACGTCCAGGAATTTCTCCTTTGTATGGCTCATATCCGATAAAACGGTGCGCCATGATAGCCTCACCAGCAGTAGCAGTAAGCAATTGATTTCTTAAACCAATGATTCCACGAGATGGAATGTTGAATTTAATAATCATACGCTCTCCTTTACCTTCCATAGAAAGCATTTCTCCTTTACGGATTGTTACGAATTCAACCGCTCTACCTGAAAGATTTTCTGGTAAGTCGATAGTTAATTCCTCAATTGGCTCACATTTAACACCATCAATTTCTTTGATGATAACTTGTGGCTGACCAATTTGAAGCTCATAACCTTCTCTTCTCATAGTTTCAATAAGAACAGATAAGTGAAGTACTCCACGGCCAAAAACCATGAATTTATCAGCAGAATCAGTTTCTCCAACTTTCATCGCTAAGTTTTTCTCCAACTCTTTTGTTAATCTTTCACGGATGTGACGAGAAGTAACAAATTTACCTTCTTTACCAAAGAAAGGAGAATCGTTAATCGTAAACAACATACTCATTGTTGGCTCATCGATAGCGATTGTTTGTAAAGCTTCAGGGTTTTCGAAGTCAGCGATAGTATCACCAATTTCAAAACCTTCAATACCTACAACAGCACAAATATCTCCAGCAACAACTTCTTCCACTTTTCTACGGCCAAGACCTTCAAAAGTGTGTAATTCTTTAATTCTAGATTTGATTACTTTACCATCTCTTTTTACCAAAGAAATTGGCATTCCTTCTTTTAAAGTACCTCTTTCAAGACGTCCGATAGCGATACGACCTGTAAAAGAAGAGAAATCTAAAGAAGTAATCAACATTTGTGGAGTACCTTCAGAAACTTTTGGAGCTGGCACATTAGCAATAACCATATCTAATAATGGCTCAATGTTTTCTGTTTGGTTTTTCCAATCATCAGACATCCAGTTGTTTTTTGCAGAACCATAAACCGCTGGGAAATCCAACTGCTCTTCAGTAGCACCTAATTCAAACATTAAGTCAAAAACTTTTTCGTGAACTTCTTCAGGAGTACAGTTTTCTTTGTCTACTTTATTGATTACTACGCAAGGCTTCAAACCTAAGTCAATAGCTTTTTGTAAAACGAAACGAGTCTGTGGCATTGGACCTTCAAAAGCATCCACTAACAAACATACACCATCGGCCATGTTCAACACACGTTCTACTTCACCTCCAAAATCGGCGTGGCCAGGAGTGTCAATAATATTGATTTTTGTTCCTTTATATTGAACAGAAACGTTTTTAGAAGTAATAGTAATACCTCTCTCACGCTCTAAATCGTTATTATCTAAGATTAAATCACCTGTGTTTTCGTTTTCACGAAATAACTGACAGTGATACATAATTTTATCAACCAAAGTGGTTTTACCGTGATCGACGTGGGCAATAATTGCAATGTTTCTAATAGATTCCATCTGTGATTTTTAATGGGCGCAAAGGTACACTTTATTTTCTAAAAAAAAACGTTTCTAACATAGTTTGCGTATATACAATCAATTAGTTAATATAAAACATCAAAATATCGGTTTCAAAATGGCATTAACATACGTTTAGTTATAGTTAAATTAACTATATTTGAGGTGATGAAAAGTAAAACTCTCCAAATTACTCTTATTTATATAATCATCTCGATAATTATGGCAGTGATATGTCATAAATTACTCACAACCTACTTTTCTTCTTCAGAATATCTTTTTCTTTCTTTATTAAAAGACATTGCTTTTATTTTAATTACTGGCCTAGTTTTCAGTTTTATTCTTTCAAAAAACGAAAAAAGAAACATCACCATCTTTGAAAAGTTAAACAAAACTAACGAAGAAATAGAAGAGTCAAATGAGAAGTACGACATTGTAGCAAAAGCAACAAGCGATACCATTTGGGACTGGAAAATTCAAGAGGATAGCATTAATTGGAACAAAGGAATTGAAGGTGTTTTTGGTTATGACCCAAAAGAAGTAGGCAAAACTTCTAAATGGTGGTTTGATAAAATTCATCCGGAAGACAGCATCCGAATGTCCATAAAATTATACTCTTTTATAGAACAAAAAACCGAAAAATGGCAAGATCAGTACCGTTTTAGATGTGCAGATGGTTCGTATAAATATGTTTTGGACCGAGGTTTTTTATTAAAAGATGAAAACGGAAGAGCCATCAGAATGATTGGTGCAATTCAGGATATTACAAAACAAAAAGAAGAAGAACAGCGATTAAAACTTTTAGAAACAGTAATTACTCAATCTAAAGATTCTATTTTAATTACCGAAGCCAATTCATCAGAAAGAAGAATACCAAAAATAGTTTATGTGAATCCTGCTTTTTCTCAAATGTCAGGTTATCAATCCAATGAAATTATAGGAAAATCCCCAAACATTTTTAAAGGGCCAAAATCTGATTCTGATGAATTAAAAAAACTTTTAAGAGCCATAAAAAATGAGGAAGAATGTCTCATAGAAACCATTACATATACCAAAAATAAAGAAGAATATTGGGTACGTTTTTCTATGATTCCGATTTTTAACAATGAAGGAGTAATTTCGCACTGGATTTCTATACAGCGCGATATTACAGATGAGAAAAAACTCGAAACAGAAAAAGAACATCTTATTCGAGAACTGACACAAAACAACAAAGACTTAAAGCAATTCTCTTACATCACTTCACACAATCTTAGAGCGCCGCTTTCTAATTTAATCGGTTTGTTAAATTTGATAGAAGACATTCCGATAGAAAATGAAGAACTTCAAGAAATTTTAGCCGGATTTACAAAATCGACTCACTTGCTAAACGAAACCATCAACGATTTAGTAAAAGTTATTATTATTAAAGACAATCCTTCTATGCAAAAAGAAGAAGTATCTTTAAAAGAGGTTTTTGAAAATGTTTTTAGCCAGCTTTCCTTTCAAATTGAATTACACAAACCAATAATTAAGCTTAAATTTGATAAAGTCCCAGAACTTATTACCAACAAAGCTTATATTGAAAGTATATTATTAAATCTGCTTACCAATTCTATAAAATACAAATCAGAAAACAGAAAACTAAAAATATCTATAACAGCCGAGCAAATAGAACAAAAAACAATTTTAACCTTTAAGGACAACGGAATCGGAATTGACTTGGAAAGAAATCGCGATAAAGTATTCGGACTTTATCAAAGATTCCACAATTACCCTGACAGCAAAGGATTAGGATTATATCTTGTAAAATCTCAGGTAGAAACGATGGGCGGCACAATCTCTATCGACAGCGAGGTCAATAAAGGAACTACATTTACCATAACATTTAAAAATTAATTATTATGCTTGAGCAGATTTTATGCATTGATGATGACCCTATCACATTGATGTTATGCAAAAAAGTAATTTCAAAATCTTCATTTTCTCATGAAGTTATTACAGCTCAAAACGGCGAAGAAGCTCTTCATCATTTCAATGTATTAAAGTACACCAACGATAAAGCAAAAATAAGACCCGAATTAATTTTTTTAGATTTAAACATGCCTATTATGGGCGGATGGGAGTTTTTAGATCATTTTACCTCTCCAGATTATAAAGAATTTAATACTGTTCCTGTAATCGTACTATCTTCAACTATTGACCCTGAAGATCTTGCTAAGGCAAAAAAATATCCTATTATAATAGATTTTCTTTCAAAACCTATTACACTGCCAATGCTGGAATACCTTAAAAAGAAAATAGATTTATAAGTTCTGAAAATTCCAAATTCCAAAATTTTTTAAATTCTCAATAAAAAAATTCCAAATTCCAACTTTACAAAAATTGGAATTTGGAATTTTTTTATTGGAATTTCATTTCCATCTATAACAAAAAAGTCCTCTAAAAAGAGGACTTTTGTATATCTAACAATTGTATTAATTACAATTTAGCAACATGTTTAGTTAACTTAGACTTCAAGTTAGAAGCTTTATTGTCATGAATGATGTTCTTTTTAGCTAATTTATCAATCATAGAGATTACAGTTGATAATTTTGCAGTAGCATCAGATTTATCAGTAGCTAATCTTAAAGCTTTGATAGCGTTACGAGTAGTTTTGTGCTGATATCTGTTAAGAACTCTTCTTTTTTCGTTACTTCTGATTCTTTTTAATGCTGACTTATGATTTGCCATTTTCTTTTAATTTTAGATGTAATAATTATTATAAATACTAGTTAAAAAAGAAAAACCTCCCACAATTATAAAAACAATCACTTTGGTTTTAACTAATAAAATAAAAACCGAGACACCAATCTTTATTTTACAAAACTTATTTACAACTAATTTTGTAGTCTGTAAGGGAATCGAACCCCTGTTACCAGGACGAAAGCCTGGAGTCCTAACCCCTAGACGAACAGACCGTTTCTTCTAAGTTACCTTCAATTTAAATAAAATTGAAGTTGTAGTCCGTGGGGGAATCGAACCCCCCTTACCAGGATGAAAACCTGGCGTCCTAACCGATAGACGAACGGACCATTATATCAAGTTAAAGAACTTAAAATTGCAGAAAAAAAAGTAGTCCGTGGGGGAATCGAACCCCCCTTACCAGGATGAAAACCTGGCGTCCTAACCGATAGACGAACGGACCGTGTATTTCTCTAATGCGGATGCAAAGATACATCTATTTTTTAGTTGCACAATAGTTGATACAAAAAAAAATATTTTTTTTTAATATGCCTTAGCAAAAAACACTCTTTTAGAAGAAGGTTTCCCAGTAAACACACAGGTTCCCGCCTCTTCAACAGCATCCAAAGGAATGCAACGAATAGTCGCTTTTGTCAACTCTTTTATCTTTTCTTCTGTCTCAGCAGTTCCGTCCCAGTGAGCAGACAAAAAGCCTCCTTTTCCTTCTAAAACTTCTTTAAATTCCTCAAAACTATTTACTTCCGTAATATGAGTATTGCGATAATCTAATGCTTTTGCAAATAAATCAGTTTGAATCTGCTCTAAAAGATCATTTACGTGTTCAACGATTTTTTCGCCAGCAACCACTTCTTTTGTCAAATTATCTCTTCTTGCCACCTCAAAAGTTCCGTTTTCTAAATCTTTTGGACCAACAGCAATTCGAACAGGAACTCCTTTCAATTCCCATTCTGCAAATTTAAATCCTGGCTTTTGAGTTGTTCTATCATCAAATTTAACTGTGATTTTTAATTTTCTCAATTTAGCCGTTAAGTCCTTAACCGCTTCTGAAATTTGAGCCAATTGTTCATCAGTCTTATATATAGGAACAATTACTACTTGTATTGGAGCTAAATTTGGAGGCAATACTAACCCTTGGTCATCAGAATGCGTCATGATAAGCGCACCCATTAAACGAGTAGATACTCCCCAAGAAGTTCCCCAAACATGTTCTTGTTTTCCTTCAGCATTAGCAAACTTAACGTCAAATGCTTTTGCAAAGTTTTGCCCTAAAAAGTGAGATGTACCAGCTTGCAACGCCTTTCCGTCTTGCATCAATGCCTCAATGCAATAGGTTTCATCTGCTCCGGCAAAACGTTCTGTCTCGGTTTTAAAGCCTTTTACTACTGGAATTGCCATAAAATTTTCAGCAAAATCAGCATAAACGTTCATCATTTTTTCTGATTCTTCAATTGCCTCATCTTTTGTTGCGTGAGCCGTATGCCCTTCCTGCCATAAAAACTCAGCAGTTCTCAAGAACAAACGCGTACGCATTTCCCATCGAACCACATTTGCCCATTGATTAATTAATAAAGGTAAATCTCTGTAAGACTGCACCCATCCTTTATATGTAGACCAGATAATTGCTTCACTTGTTGGACGAACGATAAGCTCCTCCTCTAATCTTGCATTTGGATCAACCATTAATTTCCCTGGTCTCTCCTCATCATTTTTTAATCTGTAATGCGTTACTACCGCACATTCTTTTGCAAATCCCTCAGCATTCTTCTCCTCCGCCTCAAACATGCTTTTCGGCACAAACAAAGGAAAATAAGCATTTTGATGTCCAGTTTCTTTGAACATACGATCTAACTCAGCTTGCATTTTTTCCCAAATAGCATATCCGTATGGTTTTATTACCATACAGCCTCTAACTCCTGAATTTTCAGCTAGATCTGCCTTAACAACCAGTTCGTTATACCATTTCGAATAATCTTCTGATCTTGTAGTGAGGTTCTTACTCATATTATATATTTTGGCACAAATTTTGTTTTATACAATTTTAACTAAATAGTTTGACAAAACTAACTAATTTTGTAATGTGCAACAATAAAAAACACCACAGATATGAAAACTTACCTTTCACTCCGCCAAAACTCTAATCATTTTTACTTAATTGGATTACTGAGTTTATTGCTTACATCATGTGGTTCTTACCAAAATTCATCTTATTATGATAATGATGGCGTTTATGGTGGTGGTACATCAGTAAAATATGTACAAACCGGAACAAACAACCAATACAAAGAATATTTCAGATCGCTTCAAGACGATGATCAGCCAACTGAAATATTTACTGACGTTGATAACTATACTAATTATTCTGAAAACGACAGCACGCAAACTGCTTCTGTAGGTTATCCTGCATGGGGAAGTAGCAGTTCTGAAGTTTCTGTAAACCTTTACTCTACTCCATCATGGTCATTCGGATTCGGAATGGGTTATCCATATTACGGATGGGGTTATGGAGGCTACTGGGGATGGGGATACCCATATTATGGTTGGGGATACCCAGGATATTGGGGACCAGGCTGGGGCTATCCAGGATATTGGGGAGGTGGCTACTACGGCTACAACAACTATAGCTATTCTTACGGAAGAAGAGGTTCTGCTGGCTATTACGGAGACCGCAACTACGCTTACAACAGAAATTACTCTTCTGGCAGAGGCTATGCGACCAACAGAAATTATACAACTAATAGAAACTACACTACCAATAGAGGAAATTACACCACAAACAGAGGAAGCTATACAACTAACAGAAATTACACCACAAATAGATCATCTAACGGTTATACAGATTTCAGAAGAAGCTCTAATGTAAACGGCAGAACAACAAGTCCTACTTTTACCAACAGAAGCAATTCAAACTCTAACTATAGCAACGGTACCTATAGCAACAGAAGGTCATACAACAATAGCGGAAACACAACAACAAACAGAAGCTACACACCAAGCAGCAATAGCGGTTCGTCAAGAAGCTACACTCCCAGCAGCCCTTCTCGTTCAATGAACAGCAGTGGCGGAGGCGGAAGTATGAGATCATCTGGCGGTGGCGGCGGCGGAATGAGATCTGGCGGTGGCGGTGGAGGAAGAAGATAATTTTTTCAGCCCACTAAAATTCTAATTTAAACTTATCAAAATGAAAAAAATACTTTTCCTATTTATAACAGGACTAACTGTCAGCGCGTCATATTCACAAGAAGTTTCAGATGCTTTGCGTTATTCACAAGAAAATCTTACCGGAACTGCACGTTATAGAGCAATGAGCGGTGCCTTTGGAGCTGTTGGAGGAGATATATCTGCCTTGAGTGTTAACCCTGCTGGATCTGCCATTTTCAACAGCAACCAAGTTGGAGTAACTTTTAGTAATCAGAATGTGAAAAATAACTCTAATTACTTTGGCACTCAAACTTCTGATAAAGAAAACTCTTTTATTTTAAATCAAGCTGGTGGTGTATTTGTATTTAAAGACAATAACCCAAACAACGGCTGGAATAAAATCGCAATTGGTGCAACTTACGAAAACACTAATAATTTTGACAATCAAGTTTTTTCAGCTGGAACAAATCCTACTAATTCTGTAGATGGCTACTTTTTAGATTATGCAAACGGGATCCGCTTACAAGATATTGACGGCTTAGATTATAGAGATTTAAATTATAGAGAACAGCAAGCCTACATGGGATATTGGGGACATGTAATTGACCCAGCTGCTCTTGACCCAAACAATACAGAATATATAAGTAATGTTCCTGCTGGCGGAAATTACTATCAAGAAAACGAAGTTTACACTAGAGGCTACAATAGCAAATTAGGTTTCAATATCGCAACTTCATATAAAGACAAATTGTACTTTGGAGCCAATTTAAACGTTCACGTGACAGACTACAGAAGAACAACAAGCTTCTACGAAGACAATGACAATCCATTACAGCCATATGAAACGATTTCAAACTTACGTTTCAACAATGAACTTTATACTTATGGAAATGGTTTTTCTTTCCAGCTTGGAGCAATAGGAAAAGTAACCGACAATTTTAGACTTGGTGTTGCTTACGAATCAAACACTTGGTACGAGCTGTACGACGAAACTTCTCAAAGTATATACACAACTAGGCAAGCTGACGGAGGACCTGCATTAAACGCTAATGTAAATCCTAATGTTATAAATGTTTACGAATCTTACACTTTACAAACTCCAGACAAATGGACTTTTAGCGCTGCATACGTATTTGGAAAATCAGGTTTATTAAGCATTGATTATGGCATCAGAAACTACGGAAACAGTAAATTCAAACCTACAAACGACGCTGGTTTTAGAGAAATAAACAGCGACATCAGCAATACTTTAACTAGCACAGGCGAGCTTCGAATTGGTGGTGAATACAAAATCAAACAATTAAGTTTAAGAGGCGGATACCGTTATGAAGGAAGTCCGTACAAAAATGGAATTACTGTTGGAGAATTAAACAGTTATTCTGCTGGTTTAGGTTATAGTTTTGGTGCTACCAAATTAGATTTAGCTTACTCTTATTTAGAAAGAAAATCAAATCAAGGTTTTTTCTCAAGAGGATTTACAGATGGAGCTGAAATCAAGTCTAAATTAAACAATGTCACTATGACTTTATTATTCGAATTGTAATTAAAAATCAAAATAAATGATTGAAAATTTCCGTCAGGTTTTACTTGACGGATTTTTTTTAGCCTTAAAAAATCTAATTCTCAAAACGTAATTCAAGATTTGAAAGCCCGAAAGCTCAGGCAACTTCATAAAAAACAGCTAAAACAAACTGCAAACTAGTGTGGTTTGAATAAAAAAAGTGTAATTTTGCACTCCAATTTATAAAAGTATGAGAACCAAGTCTTTAAAAAAGAACAAAATTAACGTAATCACTCTTGGGTGTTCAAAAAATGTTTATGACAGTGAAGTCCTTATGGGTCAGCTGCGTGCGAATGGAAAAGAGGTTGAACATGAAGCTCCTGCAGAAAAAGAAGGAAACATTATTGTAATCAACACTTGCGGATTTATTGATAATGCAAAAGCAGAATCGGTAAATATGATTTTGGAATATGCAGATAAAAAAGACAGGGGACTTGTAGATAAAGTTTTTGTAACTGGATGTTTATCTGAGCGCTACAGACCAGATTTAGAAAAAGAAATTCCGAACGTTGACCAATATTTTGGAACAACAGAATTACCTCAATTATTAAAAGCTCTTGGAGCAGATTATAAACATGAATTACTTGGAGAGCGTTTAACTACAACTCCAAAAAATTATGCTTACCTTAAAATTGCAGAAGGATGCGACAGACCTTGCAGTTTTTGCGCGATTCCTTTAATGAGAGGTTCTCACGTTTCTCAGCCAATTGAAAAATTAGTTAAAGAAGCTCAAGGTCTTGCTAAAAATGGCGTTAAGGAATTAATCTTAATTGCTCAGGATTTAACGTATTACGGACTTGATCTTTATAAAAAAAGAAATCTTGCAGAACTTCTAGAAGCTTTAGCAGCTGTTGAAGGAATTGAATGGATTCGTTTGCATTATGCTTACCCAACTGGTTTCCCAATGGATGTTTTGGAATTAATGAAACGCGAACCGAAAATCTGTAATTATATTGATATTCCATTACAGCACATTTCAGATTCTATCTTGAAATCAATGCGTCGTGGTACAACTCAGGCTAAAACAACTCAATTATTAAAAGATTTCCGTGCTGCTGTTCCAGGAATGGCAATTAGAACTACTTTAATTGTGGGTTATCCAGGTGAAACTCAGGAAGATTTTGAAATTTTGAAAGATTTTGTTCAAGAAATGAAATTTGACAGAATGGGATGTTTTGCTTATTCTCATGAAGAAAACACTCATGCTTATTTATTGGAAGACAACGTTCCAGATGATGTAAAACAAGCAAGAGCAAATGAAATTATGGAGCTTCAATCTCAAATTTCTTGGGACTTAAACCAAGAAAAAGTGGGGAAAGTTTTCAGATGTATCATTGACAGAAAAGAAGGTGCTCATTTTGTAGGACGTACAGAATTTGACAGCCCAGATGTTGACAACGAAGTTCTAATTGATGCTTCTAAGCATTATGTTAAAACCGGAGAATTTGTTAATATAAAAATAATTGAAGCAACAGAATTTGATTTATACGGCGAACCTGCTTAAATTTACGGTAAACTATTATCAATTTAGATAAACTATTATGAAACCTACGAACATATTTTTTCTTTTGATTTTCACTTTGTGCTGTTTCAATTTGGCATCAGCCCAATATGGTGGCGGTTATGGCGGTTACAATAACGGATATGGCGGCGGTTATGGAAGAGGCGGCGGAATGGGCATGGACAGAAGCATGATGGCCGGCGCAGGACAACAAGGTTCGCAAAGCAAACCTAAAGAAACTCCTCCTGAAGAAACTGCTGGAATGATTGTAGAACAAATGAAGCCTCAGGTAAATCTTGACGAGTTACAAGCTATCGCAATTACAAATGTTTTAGCTGACAGCGTAAGAGAGCAAGGGATTTTGTTAAAAAACGAAAGCAGCAGTCAAGATCAGAAAATTGAGCAGATTAAAGCCCTAAGAGAGAGCACTGATAAAAAAATTACCGCTTTCTTAAATCCTGATCAGGTTGAAAAGTACAAAACTTTTATGAATACCTTAAAAGAAGTTAAGAAACCCAAATCTAAAAAGAAAAAAGACAAAGACTCTAATAAAGATACCAAAGAAGTAAAAGACGCTCCAGATACGAAAATTTCAGAATAATCGTTATTAACTTATAAAACAACGAATTATGACAAAAAAACTTTTTTGTTATCTGACTTTAGCAATTATAGTCAGTGCTTGTTCGACAAATCCGTACAAGAATACTGAAAAAGCTTACGACCAGCAGCTGAAAAATTTAGAAAATCAAATTACAAGCAAAGAAGCAAAACCAATTCCTCCAGTTCCACCTTTAGCAATTGACACTTCTTATGCTCAGCAACTGGGAATCGTAAAAGATACTTTATCAAAAACAGGTTCTACTTATTTAGTAAATGGAATAAATACCGAATGGGTTGGTACGGTAAATTTTAATTTAAGAAAACCTAGCTTTGTAATTATTCATCATACAGCGCAGGATTCTCTGCAACAGACGATAAATACTTTTACAAAAACAAAAACTCAAGTAAGCGCTCACTACGTCATTTCTGAAAACGGAAAAGTTGTACAGATGCTTAATGATTATTTAAGAGCATGGCATGCTGGAAATTCTACTTGGGGAAAGGTTACAGATTTAAATTCTTGCTCTATTGGGATTGAATTGGATAATAATGGTTTTAAACCTTTTACTGAAGCACAAATCAGCAGTTTAGTGGCTCTTTTGACAAAATTGAAAAAGGATTACAACATCCCAACACAAAACTTTTTAGGTCATGCTGATATCGCTCCAGGAAGAAAACAAGACCCAAGCGCCTTATTTCCTTGGAAGATTTTAGCAGAAAAAGGATTTGGAATCTGGCCAGACGAAGTTTTAGAACCAGCTCCATTTGATTTTAAAATTGAACCTGCGTTAAGAATAATTGGTTATAATACCAAAAATTTAACCTCAGCTATTCAAGCATTTAAATTGCATTATATTCAAACTGATGCGACTTCAGTTTTAGACAGAAAAACAATCGATGCTATTTATTCGATATATAAAAAACAGGTTCAATAAAACCTCAACTATAAAATAAAAAAGCGTTTCTATTAATTTAGAAACGCTTTTTTTTCGTCAGGAAAATCCTTTATAATTTAGGAGATACATGCGGTGCGTCTCTACAACAAAAACAACACATATAAATCCTCATCAATTAATAAAAATCCTTTTTATGCAGTATTGGAGACGCACTGCGGTCCGCCTCTACAATAAAACAATTTCAACAATTCAAACCTGAAGTGCAACTTGAAACTTGAAACCTGAAACAAAATAAAAAAGCTGCCAAAACATTAGTAGGTTTCGACAGCTCCAAAAAAAAAAAAAAAAATATCAATCTTTATCTCTAGAAAGAGTATGTTGTTGCAATTAAAGCGTAGAAGCTTCCTCCTGTTGGCAATGCATCTTTATCTAAGAATATATCTTCAGAAGCTGCATCGTATCTTAGCTCAGGAATAATTGTTAATTTTCCGACTTTATAATTTAAAGAAACAGTATTAGCAAATACGTTTGATCCAGTTAATGTTCCTAAACTTGGAGCCGCATCTTTAGCATCAAAATATTCCATTCTGTAAGCCAAAAGCAATGACGGACTGAAAGTGTAATTAGCATATCCTACCAAAGAAAACCATTCTCCATCTAAAGTACTATCAAAATCGTTTGTCGTCTTAGCATACGTTGCATTAAATCCTAAAGCAAATGAATCGCTAATCGTTTTAGATGCTACCAAATCAAACTGTGTTTTATTTTCGTCTGAAACTGGAATTGTACTTCCTGGAATCGGATTGCTACTTCCTGTTGTAAAATTCAAGTAAGCACTTCCTGTATCTCCTATATACCCTAACTGTCCGATGAATGTTTTTTGGTAAGAACCTGCATCCATAGCCGATTTAAAATCTGTCGGATTTGTTATCCCTGCCATAGCCGTAAATTTACCAGAAGTATATTGCGCTTTTACCCCTGTATTAAAAAACGGTCCATAAGAAAACGCATAAGACATACTATAGTTTTTGTTATCTACTGCATCTAGCACTTCATAACCGATATGGGTTCCGAAACTACCCGCTACTACTTTAAATTCATCTGTTAAATTATATGTGAAAAATAATTGTTTAATCATAAATTTTGCACTTGCATCTTTATCTGGCGTTTCATTATATGAAAACTCTGCTGCTCTTTTTCCGAAACCTAAGTCTACAAAAACAGAAGCTTTTCCAAAAGTATGACCTGCTTCGATCGACGCCATTCCTAATTCGAATGAATTCTGTGAGTTGGTAAAGCTCGTCAATCCATTCATTTGTTTTGAAAAATCATATTTATAGTACGCATCTGCAGATCCTCCCCAGGTGGTTGCAGGAGGTGTTGCAGCTTCTTCTTCTTGAGCAAAGGCAAAAGAACTTGTTAACATCGCGGCTAAAATGTGAAATGCTTTTTTCATGTTTTAAATTGGTTTTTAGTTATTAATTGATTCTGGTTAGTTAATCTTTTATATATCTATTTAATAGTATAAGTCATTTCTAAAACCTCTTATTCGCCTTCAAATCATCATCATTTTCATTAGCGAATTTATTAACTTTTGTATGAGTAGAATAATCCAAAAGTGCTTTTTTGACGTTTTAGGCAAAGAATTGCGGATTACAAAAATTAAGTCGCCAATAATCACTATTTAATATTAATCGATATTTGTTTTTGAAAATTCAACAACACATTTTTAGTCAATTTTAAAAAATTTTAGAGGTATTTAAAAATTAAAGCAGACAAAAACTACAAAAAATCGCCACTAACTACAACTAAAAAACATATACCCCCTAAAATTTTAGGGGTATCACTCAAAAAATAAATTTTAACTCAAAATAACACTATTAGAATCAAGAACTAAAACATGAAATTCCATCAGGAAATTATTCTTACAAAAATTCAATTCTCAAAGCTTAAGTTCTAAGCCTTTCTTTACTCTATTTTTTCAATAATTGTCAACCACAAAAAAACAGAGCCTGCTCCAAAATGAAGCAGGCTCTGTTTTTTTTTAACGTATAAATAATTTATTCTTCCTTATTATATTGTCTTAAATATTCGCGGACTTTAATTCCAGATTCTTTCAAGTCCTCATCTTTGCACTTCCCTTCCGATTTGGCTGATTTTTTCAGAATCGAACAGGTTTCGTCTTTATCGGAAACCGACCAAGTAATCCAGCTCAATTTTCGAGCTTCCATCCAATCCACATATTCCTGCCAGGCTTTATAATTTAAAGGGCCGTCGCCAGAAGCTTCCATTCCAGCTGATTCTGAAATAAAAACAGGTAATCCATCTTTAATAGCTCTATCGGTTCTATCTCTTAATTCTTTTCCGTGTGTGGCCGCATAAAAATGCATTGTATACATTATATTAGTATAACCTCTTATTGGATCTTCTGCTGGAAGATCGATATCCTGATCCCAATGCGGACAGCCGACCAAAATAATATTATTAGGATCGTTCTCCCGAATAACCTTAATAACTTCTTCTGCGTAGCTTTTTACTTCCCACCAAGTCTCGTAATCTGGCTCGTTAAACACTTCATATATTATATTAGGGTACTTGGCATACTTTTTAGATATCTCCGCAAAAAATTCCTTCGCTTCTTTCAGATTTACATTATGACTGTGCCAATCTATAATCACATAAATATCTGATTTTATAGCGCCATCTATAACCGCTTCTATTTTCTCTTTTGAAAATTGCGGATCCTTTATATAAGAGTACTCGCCAAGTTCGATTCCCATTGCGGCACGAACTACATTACAATTGAAATCTTTTTTTAACCAACTGACCGCTTTTTCATTATAAAATCTCGGCCACATGCTATGCCAGCCAAAACTTAATCCGCGAAGCACTATTGGATTATTGTCTTTATCTACAAGCTGGGTTCCGAGGACACTTAACTGACCATGTTTTTTCACAAATTGTGCTTTTGAAACATTTACAAGAAGCAAAAAAACAATAGCATACCAAAGCTTTGATTTCATAATATCAATTTAAGGGATTAATTTTAAGGTAATAACGTCATGAGAAGCTATTTCTGCTGAAAAGGCTTTTTTAGTATTCCCGATTTCTTTGTTTTTCCAAAGATCTTTGATTTTGAAGATCGTTTTACTAAAATCAGCTTCATAACCAAAATCGGTATCTTTTAAATTGTTTTTCTTCCAGTCAAAATTGACTTTTTTTGAAGCTTCGGTTCTGTTTACAAAACTGATTGCCCACGCTCCATCAGAAAGTGGTTTTACCCATACTTCCACTCCATCTAAAATAGCATATTTAAATCCTTGAATTCCAAGTTTGTCTTGATTTACAGCAAGCAATTCTTTATTAGTTAAAATGGCTAAAGTTTCTTTTGACATTTTACGGTAATCATTTCCTGTAAACAATGGGGACGAAAGCATGCACCACATTGCGAAATGCGTTTTATCTTCGGTGTCGTTCATTTCGTTTCCAACTTCCATCATATCAAAATCATTCCAGTGATCTGGGCCAGAATATTTACGAATATCTTTTCGCATATCGGCAATTTTCATGAATCCCCAAGACGACCAATTTTCTGGATGTTTGAATTCGCAATCGAAACAAGGATAAATATCCCCAGAAATTCTCCAAAGATTTCCAATTGGTTTTCCCCATTCCCACGGCTGATTATCTCCCCATTCGCAAAGACTGAAAACAATTGGTCTTCCTGCGGTTTTTAATGCATTGCTCATTGTAGCGTAAGCTTCTTTTGCCGTAATGCCTTCTGTATTGCACCAATCGTATTTTAGAAAATCGATTCCTAATTTAGCATAAAATCGGGCATCTTGATACTCATAACCTCTAGTTCCTGGGTAACCTGCGCAAGTTTTAGTTCCCGCGCAATTGTATAATCCGAATTTCAAACCTTTACTATGCACATAATCGATAAGCGATTTCATTCCGTTTGGAAACTTTACTGGATCTGGCACTAAATCACCGTTTGCATCACGTTCGTGGGTCATCCATCCGTCATCTAAGACAATATAATTGTATCCCGCTGCAGCTAAACCCGAAGAAACCATGATATCAGCAGTTTCTTTTACTAATTTTTCATCAATATTAGTTGCAAAAGTATTCCACGAATTCCAACCCATTGGTGGCGTCATTGCAAGTCCTTCAAATTTTCCTCCTTGCTGTTTATGCGTGTTTCCTTGGCTGAAAATAAGACTCGAGATACTCAGACAACATCCTAAAATTATTTTTTTCATTTTTTCTATTTAAAAAAATTAAAAAATGTTCCCTAATTTTTCAACTAGGGAACATTTCAAACTAACTCAATACTTATTATAAAAACCCTATATCATCAATATAAAGTATACTTGCTGGCGTAATTGTTCCTCCAGAAAATTCTTGAATAAACACACTATCAAAATTTCCATCAGGCAAAAGCTCAGGATGCAAAGCTGAAATAGGAATTGAAATATTATTCCATTGCCCTGGCACTAAAGTAACTGTAGTACCTTTAGCAGAATCACCCGTATCACTATTTATGGTAACCATAATTTTAGTACTTTCTGTTGGGAATATAGACATTTTAACGAATTGATAATCTGCAGCTTTTAGAAGCAAGTCTGAGTGCATGAAAAGTCCGCTCCAAGCTTCGGCAACTTTTTTGATTGCATTTGTTCCTCTGCTCACTTTTTCAGTGCTTTCCCAGGTGATGTCGCCTCCCCAGCCCCAGCCCCATCCTTTCAATGAGTCTTCGTATAATAAGTATTTAAGACCAATACCGCTCGGAGCAGAAACTCCAAAGTCTGTCTCTACCACAATAAGAGCATAAGAATCAAAGTCTGCTGGAACAGTTGCCTTTATTTCTGTTTTAGACACTGTAGTAAATGTAGCGGCAGTAGATCCGAATTTTACGCTTTTCACTTTTACAAAATTTTGACCTGTAATGGTAATAACATCTCCAGGAGAAGCCAATACTTGCGATAAGCTTGTAATTGATGGCGCCGGAGGAGTCAATTCTATCACATTACTCAAAACATTTACAAAACCGTTTGTTCCGTAATAATCTAATCCTGGCGCTTCTTTATCAGATCCATTAACCTTTAAAACATTATTGGTTACATTAATACTTAACAGATATAGATCGGGATTCAACGCATTTGCCATTGTAGCATAATCACCTGTTTGCAAATAATCAGCTTCAACGCCATCCAGTTTAGCAACTCTTTTCTTCACGCCTTTAATAACATGACTTAAAACAAGTTGTTTTAAATCTTCTACAGGAACTAAATTTATATCTGGATAACCTAAATCATTAACATAACCGTTGGCTACCAAATAAGCATCGAAAGTAGCATCGTTTGGAACAAAATAAGTATAATTATCAGCTGTATCTAAAGTCGATTCTAAACCAGCTAATTTTATTGCTTTTGTAAACGTAGTTAAATTACTATTTGCTTTAATTAAGCCATATGCTGTATTGTAATTTTGCTGTGCTCCTCCAATATCTTCAATTTCGTTATCGCAGGAAGAAGCAGCAACAACCAAAAAGACACTTAAAGCAATATGTTTTACTTTATTATATATATTTTTCATAAATTCTTTTTTAGTTTTTTAATTATGGTTCCAGATCAATAGAATACACTTTTGTTGAAATCTATTTTTTGAATCCTAACAATTATTTTAGTACCAATCCGATATCATCTAGATAGATCACATTTCCGCCAAAGCCACCAAATTCTTGATATCCAATTTGAGATAATTCAGTTGGATTACCCAATGAACTATATGGCACCTCAACATACGTCCAAGAAGTTCTGATATCAACTATTACAATATTCTTCTCAGCATCTCCATTGGCAAAAAACTTTACTTTTCCTGCTTTTTCACCTTTAGCCCAAAATCTTACCGCTTTGAATTTATCTGTATCATGATAAGACCAATTGTTAATACCAATAACATATCCGTCCCATTCTCCAGCTTTCCATTGAATACACTTAGTTCCTTGCTGAACATCTTTAGCGTAAGCTGCATCAAATTCATTAGTTCCATCCCAAAGAGATTGCCAGCCCCAAATATTAGTGAAAGCGTCATCATAAATTTCAGAACCTATTACTTGCGAAGCCACTGTTGTTCCCGACACATTAGTTACTGACAAGGTTTTTAGATAACTTCCTTCAGGAACTTTAACCACAATCTCTGTTAATGTAGAAGAAATTGGCTCTACTTGAGTATCTCCAAAATTCACTTTAGGGCGCAAGAAATACTCACCTGTAATAGTAATAACATCTCCTGGATTTGAATTGACAGGAAATCCTGTAATATTAGGATTTGGAGGCCTGATCGCTATTTTATAGTTCAAAGTTCCTTTGCCTGTAACGATTTTCATCTCATCCATTTCATTATAGTATGGTGTTTTTGCATCGACCAATACCACAATAGCATTATCTGTAACGAATGTTGGATTAAAATAAGATTCCAACCCATTAAATGATATTGATTTTAATGTCGAAAAACCAGACCCTCTAATGATGTAATAATTTCCTGCATTGATAATTTCTGTAGGAACATCAACTTCTCTATCTCCTTCAACCAAAGGATCATCAACAACAGATTTGCTAATTCCTGTTACTTCAAGCTTTCCAGAAGAACCTCCCGAATCATCATTTGAACAAGAAGCGAACAGCAAAATTGAAATCGAAGCCAAAAAACATAACTTCAATACCATTTTATTTTTTATATTTTTCATAGTGATTTACTTTTAAAAAATTATTTGAAAGTGTAAGGAACTGGCGCTTCTTTCAACTTTGGATTTTTTCTAACTTCAATGTCTGGTTTTGGATAAATAAAGTCTGTTGGAGTTGGCGTATAATGCATTACCCCTTGAGAATCAAAACCTCTATCTTGCTGAGAAATGATATTAATTGCTTCCTGACGTGGCAATCTTCCTAAATCGAACCAAAATTCTCCTTCAAAAGCAAATTCAACTCTACGCTCATGAAATAATGCTGCTTTCGTTAAGGGCACATTAGCTCCTAAAATTCCAAGACCCGCTCTAAATCTCACTTTGTTATAAGAATCTTTTGCTGCGGCATTAGTAGTTTCATCAGCTCCAGCCATAATTGCTTCAGCGTGAATTAATAAAAGATCAGCATAACGCATAATATAATTACAGTTATTCATTCCTCCCCATCCATCAGCCGGACCTGTCTCGCTAGTAACTTGGCCTACAACATACTTCTTAACAGCAGCTCCTGTATTACCTAATGCATCTGGATATTTTGTTTTGTCCATAACAAAACCTACAACACCGTCTCCTTTAAGGTCAGGGTAAGAATCTCCATAAATCATAAACGACTCTTTTCGTCTTAAATCGCCAATTTCAAAAGCATCCTGAACATCATTACTTGGAACATAAGTAGCTCCGTAAGACGCATTATCATTTAAAATATCTAAACCATATTGAATATTAGAAAAATTTCCTCCTCCGTAAGTGTTTATAGCACCAGACCATTGCCAAGAATAGATAGATTCTTCGTTGTTATTTTTACTTGTCAAAAACAAATCTGCAAAATTTGGCACCAAACCAAACTCGCCAGAATTGATTACTTTTTCAGCCATTGTTTTAGAATCAGCATATTTCTTTTCATACAAATACACTTTGGCTAAAAATGCTTCAGCAGAACCTTGAGTTACAAAAATATTGTCTCCACTAGCAGATCTAGATCTCACTTTTGTTTTAAGATTTGTTGCCGCAAATTTTAAATCGTTTTCAATGAAGGTATATACATCTTCAATTCTGTTTGTATTCACCATTGGATCTTTCGCCAAAGCCAGATTATCTTCTATAATTGGCACAGGCCCATACAAACGAACCAAATAAAAATAGGCTATCGCTCTAAAAAAATGCGCTTCAGCAATTGTGTTTTTAATTACCGCCCTGCTCACATCTGCAGTAGCATTTTTTTCAATGTTATTAATTAAGTTATTGGACTGTGCCACAATTGCAAAACAAGCTCTCCAAGGATCTAGCAAAATTGGGCTGTCAGATGTCAATTTAAACTGAATCAATTCTGGTCCATCAGCATACGCTAAACAATTCCCCGATGATAGTTCTGACAATGCGTAAAAGTTCTTAGTATAATAAGGAGCCCACATCGCGCCATACATTCCGTAAGTAGTTCTTGCAACCTGCTCATCAGTATTATAAAATTGATCACTGCTATAACTATCTTCAGATGGGCGATCCAAAAAATCTTCGCTACAAGAAGTAGTTGCCAAACCTAGTGTTAAGAATAAAACTAAGGTCTTTATATTGATATATTTTTTCATAAGAGTAGTAATTAAAATTCTAAATTCATTCCAAAAGTGAAACTACGATTGGTTGGGTAACGCCCTGAATCAATTCCTGATAATAGCGGATCTTGATTGTAAGATCCTACCTCAGGATCATATCCTGTATATTTAGTAAATGTGTAAAGATTTTGAATACCAAAATAGAATCTTAGTTTACTAATACTTGCTTTTGAAATCACATCCGACGGCATATTATAACCTAAAGTTACCTGTTGAATTCTTAAGAACGAACCATCTTCTACATAGCGATCAGAGATTGCTATATTAGGATGTCCATCACCACCATCGGGTCTAGGATATTTGGCATCTGTATTTTCTGGTGTCCAAAAATCTGCCGCTTCTGCTAATTGATTTTCATACAAACGCTGGTTTTTAGTACCTGCACGTCTTGTCAAATTCATTACTTTGTTGCCATAAGATCCTTGTAAAAAGACTCCTAAATCAATATTTTTATATGTAAAAGTATTATTGAATCCGTAAGTAAATTTTGGCTGTGGATTACCAATGTACGTTAAATCCTTGTCATCAATTAGACCGTCTTTATTTTGATCTACGTATTCAACATCTCCCAATTGGCTTTTTACTGCTTTGTTTCCTGTAAAAGGAATCGGTGCATTTGCCAATTGCTCGTTAGTTCTTATAATCCCAACTGTCTCATAGCCATAAAACTGACCAACTGGCATACCTACTACCGTTTTGGTTACAGCTTTATTAGTATAATCATTCAGCATTACGTCTTTCGTTAAATCAAAATTATCCTGTAAACTCATCAGTTTATTTTTATTGGTAGAGAAAATTACTTTTGAGTTCCAGCTAAAGTTTTTGCTAAACTTATTATTGTAATCCAAAGTCATCTCAAAACCTTGATTTCTTAAGCTTCCTAAATTTACACTAGGCGCTCCTAAACCTCCTTGATAAGCATCTGTACCAGTAACATAATATGGCAATGGCAAGACAAACAAAAATCCTGCGGACTGTTTTCTGTACACATCAAATGTTGCCTGAAGTTTTGAATTAAAAAGTGTAAAATCTAAACCTAAGTTGGTTTGTTCAGAAGTTTCCCAAGTCAAATCAGGATTTGCGATATTATTAACCGTAAAGAAATTACCCATTGCCGATTTTATGGCACGAACCGTACTCATATAACCGCCACCGCCAATATTTTGGTTTCCAGTCTCGCCGTAACCTCCTCTAATTTTGATGTTATCAATATATTCTCTAGTTCCTTCCATAAAACTTTCGTTTGAAAGTTTCCAATAACCTGAAACAGAAGGAAAGTAACCCCATTTTTGCCCTGGTCCAAAATTAGAGCTTCCATCCGCTCTCATCGTTACCTGCAATCCATAACGATTATTATAATCATAATTAAAAGTTCCGAAGAAAGAGTAAAAAGCAGAACTTCCTTTATATTCTGAAGCTACAATTGTATCTGGATCTCCTAAACTGATAGAATGAATATCATTACTCAACAAGCCAGAAACGGTTTGCGAGTTTCCGAACCAATGACTATCATTAGCCTCTTGAGCTGCCAAAATATTAAAATGATGATTACCCGCATCAACCTTGTAAGTTAAAACGTTTTTAATATTAAGTTGATACCAATTGTTTGCTCGCTCTGTCAACTGATTTGTTTCTCTAACCGCTGCACCCCATTTATAAGTAGGCTGAAATCCTTCGAAATTATCAATATTAGTAGATCCTCCAAGATCAAATCTATATTCAAGCCCTTTTGCTATTCTAAAATTGGCGTAAAAATTCCCAATAAAATTCTTTTTAATTAACTTATTAGTATTCATCAAAGCCGAAGCCACAGGATTAATCCAAACTCCTATAGAGCCGTCAGCCGGTGGACCAGCATAATTTCCGTTAGTATCTTTTACTGCAACATCTGGAGTAGACAATATAGACGTGCTAATAATCCCGTTACTTGCACCGTTGATTGTAATATCTTCATTTGTTATACCTGCACCAATAGACACTCCAACAGTTAACCAATCTTTTAGCTTACTGTCAACATTCGTTTTAAAGCTATATCTTTTAAAACCAGATCCAATAACAATTCCTTCCTGATTGGTATAACCTCCAGAAATGTAATAGTTAGTACCATCCTTTGCCCCTGAAAACGAAATCTGATGATTATTCATTATCGCCGTTTTGTAAATCTCATCTTGCCAATTTGTTCCGTTACCCAAAACAGACGGAACAGCAAATTCATCTCTTGGAGCAACACCATAGACAGCTGCCAAAGCATTTTGCTGTGCAGCATATTGACTTAAAGTCATAGTATCTAATAAGCGAGTTACATTTTGAATGGAGAAATACGTATCATACGCGATTTTTCCCACTCCTTTTTTTCCTCTTTTTGTAGTAATAATAACAACCCCATTCGACGCTCTAGAACCATAAATAGCAGTTGCAGAAGCATCTTTCAAAATATCTAATGTTTCTATATCATTAGGATTTAAGAAAGCAATAGGACTAGAAGTTACGTTTCCTGTGTTTGTTCCCAAATAACCTGTAACGATTGAACCTCCGGTAGCAGTATTAGCAGCATCTCCCGAAATCGGAATACCATCTACAATATACAATGGTTCATTAGTTCCTGAAATAGAAGTAGTTCCACGAATTTTTACTGAGACACTACCTCCAGGCTGTCCAGAATTATTTGTCACTGTCACCCCTGCAGCACGTCCTTGTAACAATTGATCTACAGACACTTGTGGAGAATCTGCAAAATCTTTAGAAGTAACAGTAGAAATAGCTCCTGTTAAATCCTTTCTCTTAACACTTCTATACCCTACGTTTACTAGAACTTCGCGCAAATCTTCGGCGCTTAGTTTCAAAATAACGTTTACAGTTCCTCCATTTTTAACGTTGATTGTTTGCGCAACATATCCAATAAAGGAAACAGTAATAGTAGAATTTGCAGGTGCATCGATCGAATATTTTCCATCAAAATCGGTTGAAGCCGTTTTTTTCGTACCTGTAACTACTATGTTAGCACCAGGAATAGAAAGTCCCTTTTCATCAGAAACCGTTCCCGAAACCTTTACCTGAGCCGTAATAAAATTACTAGTCAGTAACAAAAATAATATCAAAGGAACGGCCGTGTGGTCAGCCATCCAATGAATGAAGCTAGTCATTAGTTTTTTCATAATAAGTGTTTGGTTAGTTATTTGTTTATTGCATAATCTAAAAGTAATGCCAGGGTAAATTTTACTTTAAAATTATTTAACAAATCTATAACAGAGAGAATTATCAAATCGATAGTATTATATCATTTAATGATAATATTTTTACTAGAATCGATTTAAAAAACAGATATGAAAATAAAATCATATAAATTTTAAATAATTCGCAATCACAGCACCCTAAAAGAACATATCTAATGAATAAAAACCAATGAAAACGCAAAAATCAAACGTTTTCGTTAAAAATAATATTTATGAGTGACAAAAAAGTATCACTATAAAATACGTTTCAAACCTGAAAACTCTTCACGATACTGACTTGGTGTGCAGTTTTTTGTTGCTTTAAAACTGCGATTAAAGTTGGCAATATTATTAAAGCCAGATTTAAACGCAACTTCAGAAACGCTCATATCTTTTTCAACCAGCCAGCGCGCCGCGTAACCAATTCTGATATCATTTATATAATTGACAAAAGTTTTTCCGGTACGTTTTTTTATAAATCGGTTAAAAGAAATAATCGACATGCTCGCCACATTTGCCACATCTTCTAAAGTGATTTTTTCTGCAAAATGTTTCTGCACATATTCATAGACCAATTTCATTTTATCATAATCATCAAACGTATCATAATCTACCGTATAAGTTGAAAGCAATCGCTGATTTCGAGAATTTGCCAAATCATATAACAAAGAGGTAATTTCAAGAAAATAGTCCATACCATCCAGCTTAGAAAGCCTCACAAGCCTTGGAGTCAATTCTTCCGCTGTTTTTTTCGAAAAAAGAATTCCGTGAATAGATCTATTAAACATATCTCGAATCGGATTCATGATTCTTCTAGACAGTAAAGATTCATGAAATAAATCATTATGAAACTGAATGGTTATTTCGTGTATTTTTTTACTGGTACATTTATTTAGCTCCCAACCGTGATATAAATTCGGACCAATTAAAACCAATTCGACATTATCAATTTCTTCAATATTATCTCCCACAACCCGTTTCACTCCTTTTCCGTTCAAAATAAAATTGATCTCAAATTCAGGATGATAATGAACTGGAAAATCAAAACTGTCTTTTACGCGATCAAAAACCAAAAAGCTGTCACTCGCAGCAAGCGGCGCAATTTCTCTATAAAAATTTTTAGTAGTACCCATCTCAAAAACTGTTTTCAGGAAGTAAGTATTCGTTTTTTGACTGCAATAATATGATATATAATTGATAAAATAATATTAATTACACTTTAATCATCCGTTTATCTTTGAAAAAATTAATTATCATTTCTTTAAAAACAACATTAATAATAAACATTAATCATTTTTTATTAAATAACTTTTTATAGTTTTAATAATTTTAGCAATAATAGCTTAGAGAATTTTCGAAAGAAAAAACACTAAGATTTACAAACCGTAAACCCTTGTTTATTTTGCTTTTAGCTAAACAACCAACTTATATTTCGAAATGAAAAAACATTTTTTAACGCTTTTGACCGTAACTTTAATAAGCAGTTCCTGTTTGTCTCAAAAAAACACCGCTAATACTAATTTGTCACTTTCAGATAAAAAAGCAACTTCAGAAACCAAAACTTTATACAAAAACCTTAACACACTTTCTCAAAAAGGTTTTTTATTCGGACATCAAGACGATTTGGCGTATGGTGTAAAATGGAAATATGAAGATGGAAGAAGCGACATAAAAGATGTAGTCGGCGATTATCCTGCTGTTTATGGTTGGGATATTGCGGGTTTAGAAAATGACAGCCCAAATAATATTGACGGCGTTCCCTTTAGCAAAATGAAACAATATATTATCGAAGCAGATGCCAGAGGCGGAATCTCAACAATCAGTTGGCATTTTGATAATCCTGCAACAGGAAAAAACGCATGGGATAATCAGCCAAATTCTTTAAAAACGATTTTGCCTGGTGCAGAAAACCATAAAAAATTCACTTCCTGGTTAGATAAAGCAGCCGTCTTTTTTCTTTCTTTAAAAGATAAAAACGGAAAAAACATTCCAATTCTTTTCCGTCCGTTTCATGAACTTACTGGCGGATGGTTCTGGTGGGGAAAAGGGAACTGCACGCCAGAAGAATTCAAAACCGCATGGAAATTTACCTTCGACTATCTGCAGAAAAAAGGTGTTCACAACTTAATTTATGTGTACAATACAGGAAGTTTTGGCAGTGAAAATGATTTCCTAACTAATTACCCTGGCGATCAATATGCTGATATGTTAAGTTTTGATACCTATCAAAATAACAATGATCCCAATGGTGAAAAGTTCATCTCTGAAGTTCAAAATCAATTTAAAATATTGAACGAAATAAGCCTTAAAAAACATAAATTAATGGCTTTAGCAGAAGCAGGTTACGAAGCAGTTCCAGATCCAAAATGGTGGACAGGAACTTTATTGAAAGCTATTGGAGATTATAAAATTTCTTATGTGCTGTTATGGAGAAACCACGGCTGGCAGGAAAAAGAACAAAAAATGCATTATTATGCGCCATTTTCTGGTCAGGTAAGCGAAAAAGATTTTGTTGATTTTTATAATCTCAATCAGACTATATTTGAAAAAGACATTAAAAAAGCTCTAAAATAAACTAACTCAATTTAAACCTCAAATAATTAACCAATGCACGACAAAATTAGTTTAAAAGAAAAAATCGGTTACGGACTCGGAGATGCCGCTTCATCCATGTTTTGGAAAATTTTCAGCATGTACCTCCTATTTTTCTACACCGATGTTTTCGGATTGGCACCTGCCGTAGTTGGAACCATGTTTCTAATTACTAGAATCTGGGATTCTTGCTTTGACCCAATTGTTGGAATTCTAGCCGATAGAACCAAAAGCAAATGGGGAAAATTCAGACCGTATTTACTTTGGGTAGCCATACCTTTTGCCGTGATTGGAGTGTTAACTTTTTATACTCCAGATTTTGACGAAAAAGGAAAAATCATTTATGCCTACGTTACTTACTCTTTAATGATGATGATTTATTCGTTAATCAATGTGCCGTATGCATCACTTTTGGGCGTAATGTCTTCTGATAGAAAAGAAAGAAATACATTATCGTCTTACCGAATGGTTTTTGCTTTTGGAGGAAGTTTATTAGCGCTTTGGTTAATTGAGCCTTTGGTAAATTATTTTGGCGGAAATTTAAATTCTAAAACGGGCTGGCTAGCCACAATCGCCGTTTTCGGATTAATTACAACTATTTTCTTCTGGGCTTGTTTTTTATTTACTAAAGAAAGAGTACAGCCAATTGGAGACGAACAAAATAACTTAAAAGAAGATTTACAAGATCTTCTAAAAAATAAACCTTGGTGGATTTTATTGGGTGCTGGAATTGGCGCTTTGGTTTTCAATTCTATTCGAGACGGTGCGGCAGTTTACTATTTCAAATATTATGTAAGCAGTTCGGTAAACTTCGATTTTTCACTTTTCGGAACCGATTTCCACATGACACCAACTTCAATTTATTTAGTTTTAGGACAAGCCGCAAATATCATCGGAGTAATTCTAGCCACACCAATTGCCAATAAAATAGGAAAAAAGAAAACCTTTTTCGGAGCAATGGCTTTGGCAGCAATTTTAAGCCTTATTTTCTATTTATTCGGAAAAGAAGATATTTTCCTAATCATGACTTTCCAAGTTTTAATCAGTATTTGTGCGGGTTGCATTTTCCCATTAATCTGGTCAATGTACGCTGACAGCGCCGATTATTCAGAATGGAAACAAGGGCGAAGAGCAACAGGTTTGGTTTTCTCAGCATCCTCAATGTCTCAAAAATTTGGATGGACAATTGGCGGCGCTGGAGCAGGTTGGCTTTTAGGCTATTTCGGATTTCAGGCCAATGTTGAACAAACTGCCTTCACACAAAACGGAATTCAATTAATGCTGAGTATTCTTCCTGCAATTGCAGCTGCAATATCAGTACTATTCATATTATTTTATCCTTTATCTGAAGAAAAATTACAGCTTATAGAACAGGATTTAAACGAAAAGAGAAATCAAAATCATTAAAAATAAAGACAAAGAATAAATCTATATGACAACAATAACCTCTTCAGCCACTTTTCAAGAAAGAAAATCGGCATTAGAAAAACAACATAAAACACTGCTTGAGCAAATAAACGAACCTCAAGAAATAGTTGGAAACGGCATATACGAACGTTACAAAAACCCAGTTGTTACTGCAGCGCACATTCCGTTAAACTGGCGTTTTGATTTTAACGAAAATTCAAATCCGTTTTTACAGGAAAGAATTGGAGTAAATGCTGCTTTTAATGCCGGCGCCATGAAATGGAATGGAAAATATTTATTAGCAGTTCGTGTAGAAGGAATTGATAGAAAATCTTTTTTCGCTATTGCGGAAAGTCCAAACGGGATCGATAATTTCAAGTTTTGGGATAAACCTTGCGTAATTCCACAAACGGAAGAGCCAGATACAAATGTTTACGACATGCGTCTGATCAACCACGAAGACGGATATGTTTACGGCATTTTCTGTACGGAAAGAAAAGATCCAAAAGCACCAAAAGGTGATACAAGTTCGGCTGTAGCCAATGCAGGAATCGTTCGTTCTAAAGATTTAATAAACTGGGAAAGACTTCCAGATTTAATTTCAAACACAGGACAACAACGAAATGTGGTGCTTCATCCTGAATTTGTAAACGGAAAATACGCTTTATATACACGTCCGCAAGACGGTTTTATTGATGTTGGATCTGGAGGCGGAATCGGTTTAGGCTATATTGACGATATGACAAATCCCGTTGTAAAAGAGGAAAAAATCATTTTCGGAAAACAATATCATACGATTTATGAATTGAAAAACGGTTTAGGCCCTGCTCCTATTAAAACTTCAAAAGGCTGGTTGCATCTGGCGCACGGAGTTCGAAATACTGCCGCAGGATTACGTTATACTCTGTATATGTTTATGACTGATTTGAATGATATTACAAAAGTAACGCACGTTCCAGCAGGTCATTTTATGGGGCCAGAAGGAATTGAAAGAGTTGGCGACGTTTCGAATGTTTTATTTTCTAATGGATGGATCGAAGATGAAGACGGAACAGTTTACGTTTACTACGCTTCATCAGATACACGTATGCACGTTGCCGTTTCATCTGTTGACAAATTGGTTGATTATGTAATTAATACTCCAGCAGACACTTTTATTTCTGCAGGTTCTGTTCAGACTATTATTAGCCAAATCGAAAAAAATAACGCAATTTAAAATATCGTGTCACTACAAGTAAAGCTTTTAAAATCGGAACTCACCGCAGAACTAGATTCTATTCTAAACTATTGGTCGAAGCGTACTATTGACGACCAAAATGGTGGTTTTGTCGGGCAAATCGATTTTAATGATCACCAAATTGCGAATGCAGAAAAAGGTTCGGTTTTAAATGCCCGAATTCTTTGGACGTTTTCTGCCAGCTACAAGACCACAAAAAACGAAAACCACAAAAAACTGGCAGAAAGAGCATTTGATTTTCTAGTAGCTTATTTTTATGACACCCAATTTGGAGGTCTTTTTTGGAGTATAAATGAGGATAAAACTCCAAAAGACACCAAAAATCAGATTTACGCATTAGCTTTTGCCATTTACGGATTATCTGAATATTATTCGATTTCTCAGGAAGAAAGAGCTTTAGAAATTGCTAAAAACTTATATCATAAGATTCAAGAATACAGCTACGATCCTGAAAACAAAGGTTATTTTGAAGCTTTTACGAGAGACTGGAAACCGATTGAAGATTTGCGTTTGAGCGAAAAAGATGCCAACGAAAAGAAAACAATGAACACGCATCTTCATATTATTGAAGGCTATGCAAATCTTTACAAAGTCTGGAAAGACGAAAAACTGCTTGCAGACATTGTTGAATTATTAGAAACAATCGAAAAATATTTTATTAATACCAAAACAGGTCATTTACGCTTGTTTTTTGACGAAAACTGGAAAGAAAAACCAGATGTCATTTCGTACGGGCATGACATCGAAGCGGCTTGGCTTTTACAGCAATGTGCCGAAATTTCAGGAAACGAAAAATTAATTGCCAAGTATAAAAAACACGCCATTCAAATTGCTGAAGCTACCAAAAAAGGCTTAGATTCCGACGGCGGATTATGGTATGAATATGATCCTGAAACAAAAGAATTAATTGCCGAAAAACACTGGTGGCCACAAGCCGAGGCTTTAATTGGTTTCTACAATGCATATCAATTAACAGGAAAAGAAGAATATCTGGACATTGTTTTGAAAAACTGGTCTTTTATAAAAAAACACATTCTCGACAAAAAGAACGGAGAATGGTTTTGGGGTGTTTATGACGATTACTATACCATAAAAAAAGACAAAGCCGGATTCTGGAAATGTCCTTATCATAACGGAAGAGCTTGTTTAGAATTGATCAATCGAATTAAAGACTAAAAAGCTGTTCAAAGTTTTGAAAACAAAAAACTTCTAATGAAACATAAAGCCTAGCCCTGATAGAAGTGGAAATCCTTTTATTTTTTTCTTTAAAAAATAAAAGATTGCAACGGATAGCAGGAAATAGCTCCTAAAAAATATCATCATGAAAAATAAATTTCTTAAAACTCTTTCTTTGGCTTTAATTTTCTCAGCAATCGCTTGTCAAGCACAGGAAAAAATCACTGTAAAAGGAAACGAATTTTATAAAGGCGACAAACCATACGCTTATATTGGAACCAATTATTGGTACGGAAGTATGCTGGCGTCTAAAAAAATCGGCGATCGTAAAAGACTTTTGCGCGAATTGGATTTGATGAAGAAAAATGGAATCGATAATCTTCGTGTTTTGGTTGGAGCAGATGGTGGAAAATACGATTTTACCGTTCGTCCCGCGCTTCAATACGAACAGGGAAAATACGATGAGGATTTATTGGACGGTTTGGATTTTTTATTGAATGAAATGCAAAAACGTAATATGTACGCCGTTTTGTACCTCACCAACAATTGGGAATGGTCGGGCGGAATGTCGCAATATTTAGAATGGAATGGCAAAGGTCCGGTTCCCGTTCCTGCGATTCCGCCAAATACTTGGCCACAGTTTATGTCGTATACTGAACAGTTTCACAGCTGTGAGCCTTGTATGGAAGCCTTGAATAATCATGTCAAATTTATTATTGGAAGAACAAATGCTTATTCTAAAAAGAAATACAACGAAGATAATACGATAATGGCATGGCAGGTCGGAAACGAACCGCGACTTTTTACAATCGAAAACGAAGCTAAATTCACAAAATGGCTCAATACTATTGTGAATTTAATTGATAGTTTAGACAAAAATCATTTGGTTTCTACAGGTTCTGAAGGAAAAAACAGTTCAAACGACAGCATGGAAATCTTCGAAAGAACGCATCAAAATCCGAATATTGATTATTTGACGATGCACATCTGGCCGAAAAACTGGAACTGGTTTAAAGCCGATAATGCCGAAGCTACAATGCCAAAAACTATTGAAAATGCTGGAAAATATATTGACGATCATATTAAAGTTGCCAATAATCTGAAAAGACCGATTATTATTGAAGAATTTGGATTGCCGAGAGAAAATGAAAATCTAAATGCTGGAGCGCCTTCGGTTTATCGCGATCAGTTTTACAGCTATATTTTTGGGAGAGTGGTAGAAAGCCGTAAAAATAATGGCCCACTACAAGCTGCAAATTTCTGGGGTTACGGTGGTGAAGGAAAAGCCATTCACCCAGACGGAAAATGGAATCCAGGCGAGCCTTTTACAACCGATCCTCCGCAAGAACCGCAAGGTTTAAACTCAGTGTTTAATGGAGATAAATCAACCTTGGAAATTGTAAAAAAATACAATTTAGAATTGAAGAAAAAATAAAATATTTTAAACCATATAAGTTATATAAGTTCATTTAAATTGGCTTGTGTAAAGAAGGTTTTAAAACATATAAGTCCATAGAAAACCATTTTTAAGTTTATTTTAGAAAAAGCTTAAACAGCAAAATTTATTAAATAAACTTATATAACTTACATGGTTTCAAAAAAACACCCAACATGAAAAATATATTTGTTCTTTTTTGTCTTATAGTCGTAAATCTTTCTTTTTCTCAGAAGAAACAGGATTTTACAGTGACTTCTCCGAATGGAAAAATTGAAGTTACAGTTTCTGTAAATGATAAAATTTCATGGTCAATCTCTAGTGGAAAAGATTTGATTTTAGCTCCATCGGAAATGTCTTTGACTTTGGATCAAAATGAAGTTTTGGGCAAAAATCCTGTGGTTTTAAATTCGAAGAAAGAAAGTGTAAATACTTCTTTTGAAACGCCTTTGTACAAAAAGAAGTCAGTAAAAAATCAATACAATCAGCTGACTTTAAACTTTAAGAATGATTTCAGTATTGAATATCGCGTTTTTGATGATGGTGCGGCGTATCGATTTGTGACTAAAAAGAAAAAAGATATTACGATTAAATGGGAAAATGTCAGCTTAAACTTCGATCAAGATTATTCGACCTTAATGCCGTATGTTCGCGATTTAAGAAATCCGAAAGATCCTTATATTTCTTCTTTTGAAGCACATTATGAAAACAAAAAAATTAGTGAATTCAGCAAAGATACTTTAGCATTTTTGCCTTTTTTAATTGATTATAAAAACCATAAAAAAGCCGTTTTCTTAGAGGCCAATCTAGAAGATTATCCTGGATTGTTTGTAACGAATAATAAAAACAAATCGGGTTTTGAATCACGTTTTTCGAAATATCCAACAAAAGAAACTAATGGAGGTTTCAACAACATTAATCGATTAATTTCTGAAAGAGCCGATTATTTAGTTCAAACAAAAGGAACCAGAAATTTTCCGTGGAGAGCAATTGTTATTGCCGAAAATGATGCCGATTTAGCCAATAATGATATGGTTCAGAAATTAGCCGAACCCTCAAAAATAAAAGATATTTCATGGATCAAACCTGGAAAAGTGGCTTGGGATTGGTGGAACGATTGTAATATTTACAACATCGATTTTAAAGCTGGAATTAACACACAAACCTATAAATATTATATTGATTTTGCTTCGAAAAACAAAGTCGAATATGTAGTTCTAGACGAAGGCTGGAGTTTGGAAGAAGACATTATGAAACACAATCCGAATGTGGATTTGAAAGCTTTGATCGCATACGGAAAAGAAAAAAATGTTGGTCTTATTTTATGGAGTTCGTGGATGGCTTTGACCAAAAACACAGACGGAATTTTAAAAAATTATGCCGATTTAGGAATTAAAGGTTTTAAAGTAGATTTCTTGGATCGTGACGATGCTAAAATGGTCAATTCGGTTTATGATATTTCTCAGAAAGCGGCGAATTATAAATTGATTTTGGATTTCCACGGCATGTACAAGCCAACTGGAATTCAGAGAACGTTTCCGAATATTTTAAATTTTGAAGGCGTAAAAGGTTTAGAAAATAATAAATGGACACCAAATGATGATGTTCCATTATACGATACGACAATTCCGTTTATCAGAATGATGGCTGGCCCAATGGATTATACACCTGGCGCTATGCGAAATGCTACGAAAAGCGAATTCAAGCCAAGTCACTCAACACCAATGAGTCAAGGAACAAGATGCCATCAATTGGCTTTGTACACGATTTTTGAAGCGCCCTTGCAAATGATGGCCGACAGTCCGACTGCTTTTATGAAGGAACAGGAAAGCACCGATTTTATTGCTAAAGTTCCAACGACTTTTGATGAAACTGTTGCACTAGACGGAGAAGTTGGAAAATTTGTTTCTATTGCCCGTAAAAAAGGAAATATTTGGTATTTAGGCGCTATTACAAATTGGGATTCCAGAGATATTACAATCGACTTTTCTTTCCTTGAAAAAGGCAAAAAATATCAAGCAGAAGTTTTCTCAGACGGAGTAAATGCTAATAAAGCGGCGGTCGATTATAAAAGAGAAATTATTACGGTAGATTCTAATTCAAAAATAAAATATCATTTGGCAAACGGCGGAGGTTTGGCGATGATCATTCAATAAGTAAGTCCCAGAGGGACGAAATATTTATAGAAAAATAAACATATATAATATAAAGCTCCAGAGGAGCGACATATTTAGCCTTAATATGCCGCTCCTCTGGAGCTAATATTGTGAATATTATTGATTTTCTATAAATATATTGCTCCTCTGGAGCATAAATACTATATTAATACAATTCACTGATTACAAATATCACGCTAAAATCTTCTCAATCGCATTCAATTCATCATTTGAAAACTCCGTATTCTGCAAACAATCAATATTATTACACAATTGTTTTACAGAACTCGCGCCAATCAAAACCGAAGTGATTCGTTTGTCTTTTTGCAACCAAGCCAAAGCCATTTGCGCCAAAGACTGATTTCTATTCTGAGCAATTTCATTCAGCTGAATTAATTTCTGAATTCTTTCCTGCGTCACCTCATCTTCTCTCAAATGCCCGTTTGGATTATGCGCGCGAGAATTTTCAGGAATTCCGTTTAAATATTTATCTGTCAAAAGTCCTTGTGCCAAAGGCGAAAACGCAATACAGCCCACTCCTTTTTCTTCTAAAACATTCAACAAACCATTTTCTACCCAACGCTCTAACATCGAATATTTTGCTTGATGAATCAAACAAGGCGTTCCTAATTCTTTCAAAATATCCACTGCAACTCTCGTCTGTTCTGCCGAATAATTGCTGATTCCAACATACAATGCTTTTCCGCTTCTAACCGCGTGGTCTAAAGCCATCATTGTTTCTTCAATTGGAGTTTCTGGATCTGGACGATGTGAATAGAAAATATCAACATAATCAATATTCATTCGCTTTAAACTTTGGTCTAAACTTGACAAAAGATATTTTCGAGATCCCCAGTCGCCATAAGGACCATTCCACATCGTGTAGCCCGCTTTGGTAGAAATAACGATTTCATCACGCAGATTTCCTTGAAAATTATGCCATAATATTTTCCCGAAATTCTCCTCTGCAGAACCTGGAACTGGACCATAGTTATTTGCTAAATCAAAATGAGTAATTCCTTTATCAAAAGCCTCAATGGCGATACTTTCGGCATTTTCAAAGTTATCCACCGACCCGAAATTGTGCCATAATCCTAAAGAAATTTCCGGAAGTAATAATCCGCTTCGGCCACATCTGTTGTATTTCATTTTTTTTATTTAATAGTTGGAGTTTTAATAGATTTTAAAAATACAAAATTTTGCCACGAAGGCACAAAGTCACTAAGTTTATTTTAAAATTGTGCTCTGCTGATTTTTAATCGCGCAAAGGCGCAGAGTCGCAAAGTTTTTATTTTTAAGTTAATATGAATTGCGTCCAGCTTTAGCTGGATGAAAAATATTAACACAATTAAAAAGGCTTTAGCCAAACTCAAAAAAGTTTGGCTAAAGCCTTTTGAGCTTCAAAAACTTATCCCCCTAGCTGAAGCTAGGGGCTATTCAAAAAACTTTGCGACTCTGCGCCTTTGCGAGATTATAAACTTACAGCTTAGAAAAAAATCTTTGAGCCTTAGCGCCTTCGTGGCAAAAAAACTTTATTCCTTAATCTCAAAACCACCAGTCAATCCTTTATCAGAGCTTCCTCCAACCATGATTTTAAAAGTTCCTGGTTCTACTAAATATTTTCCTTCATTATTATAAAAACCAAGTTCTTTATCCGTTAAAGTAAAAGTTACCGTTTTTGTTTCTCCTTTTTTCAGGTTTACCAATTCAAAACCTTTTAATTCTTTAATTGGGCGAACGATACTTGCGAATTCATCATGAATATACAACTGAACCACTTCTTTTCCGTCATAATTTCCAGAGTTCGTTACCTCAACTGAAACCTCCACTTTTTCTCCTTTCGCGAAAGCCGTTTTATTCAATTTTAAGTTTTTATAATCGAATTTAGTGTAGCTCAATCCAAAACCAAACGGAAATAAAGGCGTTTTCTCCACATCCATATAATGCGACCAGAAAACATTTTTATCGCTGTCAATTGGTCTTCCAGTACTGTATTTGTTATAATAAATTGGCACCTGACCTACATTTCTAGGAAACGACATTGGCAATTTCCCACTCGGATTATAATCTCCGTATAAAACCTGCGCCACAGCATTTCCTGTTTGAGTTCCTAAATGCCAAGCCTCTACAATTGCCGGAACATTTTCTGCAGCCCATGGAATACTCAACGGACGTCCATTATTTAAAACCAAAACCACATTCGGATTCACTTTATAAATTTCTTCTAACAATTCTTGTTGTAAACCTGGCAAATTTAAATCAGTACGGCTTCTTCCCTCACCGCTTTGAAAACCATATTCACCTAAAACCATTACGACAACATCAGCATTTTTAGCCGCTGTTTTCGCCGCTTCAAAACCGCTTTTGTCTGTGGTATTAAAAACAGTTTCAGTTAAGAAAGTTGCTTTTTGTTTTAATAAATCAGCGCCTTTTTCAAAAGTTAATTGATTGTCTTTGTATTGTTGCATTCCCTCTAAAACCGAAACCGCAGTATCATCAGAAGCCGCAATTCTCCAACTTCCCAACGGACTGTTTTTATCATTTGCCAAAGCTCCAATCAAAGCGATTTTCTGTCCAGATTTTTTTAGCGGAAGCAAATTCTCATTCCTCCCCGACGGACAAGCATTCTTTAAAAGAACGATTGATTTTTTCGCCATATCCAAAACGCCTTCATTATTGGCTTTACTTCCAACAACTTCTTTTTCACGTTTTTCATCACAATATCTGTACGGATCATCAAATAATCCTAATTCAAATTTCACACGAAGAATTCTTCGAACGGCATCATCAACCAAAGCTTCTTTTACTTTTCCAGATTTTACCAAATCAACCAGTTTGGCAACATATAAATAGGATTCCATATCCATATCAGAACCCGCGATTACGGCTTTGGCTGTGGCGTCGGCTTCGTCTTTGGCATAACCGTGAGCGATCATTTCACGAATCGAAGCATAATCCGAAATCACGAATCCGTCAAACTTCCATTTTCCTTTTAAAATATCTCTTTGCAGGAAAGCATTTCCTGTTGCAGGAATTCCATTCAAAGTATTAAACGAATTCATAAACGTACGAACACCCGCTTCTACAGTCGCTTCAAAAGGAGGCAAAACTGAATTATATAATTTAGAATTACTGATATCTACAATATTATACTCCAATCCCGCTTCAACATAACCGTAAGCAGCAAAATGTTTCGCGCAGGCTGCAATCGTATTTACTTTTGCTAAATCAGAAAGTGTTTCTCCCTGAAAACCTTTTATACGTGCATAACCTACTTTACTTCCCAAGTATGGATCTTCACCCGCACCTTCCATCACACGGCCCCAACGCGCATCATTGGCAACGTCAACATTTGGTCCAAAAGTCCAATTGATTCCAGATGCCGAAGCTTCATCTGCCGCAATTGCCGCCGATTTTTTAATCGCCTCTAAATCCCAACTTGCTGCTTCTGCCAACGGAATCGGACTTAACGTTTTATAGCCATGTATTACATCAAAACCAATAATTAGCGGAATTCCCAATCGGGTTTCTTCAACCGCAATTTTCTGTACCGCACGAACTTCTTTCACGCCACGAACCGTCAGCATCGAACCCACTAATCCTTTTCTTAAATGTTCGTATTTTAATTCGGCTGTTCCGCCTTTTGGAGCCGGCCCAGTAACATCCCAAAAACCGTTGTACTGATTCATTTGCCCAACTTTTTCCTCCAAAGTCATCAAAGGCAAAAGCAAATCGATACGCTGTTCAATAGTTTTATTTTTATCCAAATACGGTTTCTTCTGTGCATTCATATTTCCAACAGTAAACAGGGACAAAACCCCGATAATAATTATTTTTTTATTTTTCATATTGTGGTTTAGTTAGTTTTTTTTTAAGCTTCTAAGGTACTGAGATACTAAGGTTCTAAGTTTTTTTTGCTTTTGCCACAAAGACGCTAAGGCACAAAGGTTTTTTCTTTGCGACTTGGTGTCTTTGCGAGATTAAATCATACATCGCGGGCTTCGACTTCGCTCAGCCTGACAATCTAAAATCTAATCTTCACTCGTAAAACAAGAAGCAGGCAAATTCGCTTTATTAAACAAATCTGATTGCGTTGTATTTCCCCATGCAAACCTCACTTTTGCAGGATTAACTACTTTCTTACTTGTCAAAATCACCTGATTATTTTGTATGGAAGCTTCTGCTGGATAGAAAATTCCATCTGCTCCTGCGACTTCAAATTGATTCGATTTTTTGTTTTTAAAATAAAGTCCGTCAGCATAATCAAAAGAAACAATTGCTTTGTTTTTTTCGGTTTTAATGTCTTTAAAAAGCGGTCCATTTACCAAATTAGAATTGGTTTTATACGTCTCCGCTAAAGCCAAATTTGCCAAACGAATTCCAACCGATTTTTTATTTTTTGGATGAATATCAATCGTATCTGAAATGTCTGAAGTTAAAACCATTCCAACATTATTCACTTCTTTTAATAATTTTCGTTGCGAATTTCTAACCGTGACATTCGAGAAATTATTACTTCCCGTTTTAAACGGCGCTATCTGAACATAATAAAAAGGAAACTCGTCTTTCCATTCTTTTCTCCATGAAGTAATTAACGCTCCCAAAGTTTTATCATAAACCAAAGAACCAACATTCGATTCTCCCTGATACCAAAGCGTTCCTGCAATTTTAAAACCAACAATTGGCGAAATCATCGCATTATAAGCGCGCCCAGGTTGTCTTGGTCCGTATTCTTGTTCGTTTAATTTTTTAGCATTTTCTAATAAAAGCGGATCGTTGTTTACCACTTCTTCAGGCATCCAGATTTCAGCTGGAGTTCCGCCCCAATTCGAAGAAATTAATCCGATTGGAACATTTTTTAAATCTTCGCGAAGGCGTTTGGCAAAAAAGTAACCAATCGCACTGAAATACTTCATCGTTTCTGGAGTCGATTCTGTCCAGTTTCCCAATAGATTATTTTGTGGAGTTGTCGCGGTTAATTTCGGAACCGTAAAAAAACGAATGTTTGGATTCGTGGCGTTTTTCATTTCTTCTTCGCCATCATCAATTCCCCAGCCTGCAGACATTTCCATATTCGATTGTCCCGAACAAAGCCAGACTTCACCAATTAAAATGTTTTTTAAAACAACTTCATTATAGCCTTTTATAGAAATTGTAAAGGGCCCGCCGGCTTCCGGAGTTTTGATTGTCAATTCCCATTTCGCCTGATTATTAGTAACAGTTTTATATTCCTGATTGTTCCAGCTTGAAATCAGTTTAATTTCTTCTTTAGGATTTCCCCAGCCCCAAATTTTCACTTCGGAGTTGCGCTGTAAAACCATATTATCACCAAAAATATTCGGAAGAGCCACGTTTGCCATCATAGTACTGGAAATCAATAGAAAGAAAACAAACTTAAAAATATTATTTTTCATTTAGTAACTTCTTTAAAAATGGAGCATATTCATCGGCCAAAACTTTATGATCTTCAACATCTGGATGTCCAGAACAACCTTTTGGTGTCATCGGTTTAAACTTGAAAATCTGAATTTCTTTGTGCTTTTTATCTTTCGCGAAAGCGGCTTTTACTTTATTCAGACAATCTTCGAAAACAGCGCCACGTTCACCGCCCACCATCGGACTGTTGGCAATTACGATCTGTACATTTGGATTGTGTTCGTAAAGCATTTTGATGAAATTAATGTAATTCGAAACATACTTTTCAGCATTAAAAGGCAGACGTTCTTTCTTTCCATCTCCGCCAGAAAAATCATTCGTGCCTAACGCAATACTTATAATATCAGGTTGAAAAGCAAAATCATATTTTGGCTTAGAACCATCTTTCGTTAAATACAAATTCTGATAAACATCAGGCATTATGGCCTCGTCCTTATTTTCGTCATTCCAATTCCGGTACATTCCGATTCCAGAAACACAACTCATTAAATAATCAACTCCAATTTCTCTCGCGATTCTTGGTCCGTATGCATAATAACCGTTATGGTGATCCATATATTCGCCTTTATCGCAAGGCACATCAGACGGATCACTCGCAGCACCACATGTAATAGAATCACCAATAAATTCGATTTTCTTTCTCTTTTTAAATGAAATCGAAGTCAGTTTTGCTGTAGTTCCAGCAAATAAAATATTACCGCTTTGTGCTTCGGTATTTTTATAGATTTCTAAATGATGTTCTTTTTTGTTTGAAGTTATTTTGATTGGAAAAGACTGAACAGCACCTTTCTCAATTTTAATCTTTCCTATATATTTCCCATCTAAAACCAACTGAACATAATTATGATGCTCATAAGAATCAACACTTTGAAGAGAAATCGAACATTCTTTTCCCGTAAAATTGAATGAAACCGAAGCCGCAGTTCCGATTAAAATGACTTGATCATTCTGCAATTTTTCGATTCTTCCTTCGTATAAGAAAGTTTTGCTGGCATTTTGAGTTTGTGATGTCGAAAGGACCGAAATCAGCAAAAACAAAATTAAAAGTGCTCTTTTTTTGAGAAACATAATTTATTTGTTAAAATATAAATACGATTCACAAATATATTGGAAAGAGAATATCTAGAAAGATACTAAAATGTCAAAAAGCAATAAAAAAACACCACATAAACACATCATTTGGAAACAAACTTGGCTTATTTGTATTTTTTAGGGTGTTTTTGTTCTTTTTAAAGTAAAATAACAGTCTATATTTAGCGTTAAAATTGATATAAAACTAAAAAAATGAGATCGCGCGTATTATTATTTTTAATTTCTGCTATTTTGCTTTCTTCTTTTACCTTAAAAAAGAACGAAGCTCAAATAGCCGTTTCAAACACTAAAATTCAAAGTAAAATCAATCGCGATTCTATCATTGTTTACGCTAAAAAATATTTGGGCACACCTTACGTATATGCGAGCAGTAATCCGCAAAAAGGTTTTGACTGTTCGGGATTTGTAAGTTATGTTTTTAAAAATTTTGGATTAACGCTTCCGCGAAGTTCTGGCGCTTATAAAAATTTAGGAAAAACGGTAAAACCTGAAGACTTTAAAGTCGGTGATATTTTAGTTTTTTATGGTTATAAAGACAGAACCATTATCGGGCATCTCGGTATAATCTGCGAAGCCAACGGAATGCAGTCAAAATTTATTCACGCTTCTTCTGGAAAAGCGCAACAAGTTACAATTACAGCGCTCGATACAGAACATTATACCAAACGCTTTTATAAGTGTATTGATGTTTTAGGTGAATAGCTTTTTTTTTCGCCACGAATTACACGAATTGCACTAATTATTTCTTTTATTCTTTTGCCGCAAATTACACAAATTTTCGCAAATTTTATTTCGCTACGATTAAATATGCCACAGATTAAAGGATTAAAAAAGATTAATCTGTGGAAATCTTTTTATCCCGATAGCTATCGGGAGTGGCAAAAAAAGAAATTTGCGAAAATTTGTGTAATTTGTGGTTTAAAAAACTACTCTTCAGTCAATAATTTTATCAAACTTTCGTCTCGGCTGTAAATATCTTTGTAGAAATTTAAATTTCCTTCTCGATCCACCCAAGCGGTAAAATAGCCGATATAAACGGGTACTTTTTTCTTAAGCGTATACCAGTTTTCTTTTCCGGCGTGCATAGCTTTATCTATTCTTGCAGGATTCCAAGCTGGGTCTGGTTTTAATAATTCGATAGCCAATTCTCTTGGTTTTGCAACACGCACGCAGCCGTGGCTAAACGCGCGACTTTCTCTTTCGAATAAACTTTTTGATGGCGTATCATGTAAATAAATATTACTTGAATTCGGAAATAAAAATTTTACCAAGCCTAAAGAATTGTTTTTTCCAGGCAATTGACGAACGGCACCATTATTCCACTCCAGATTTTTCTTTGCTAAATAATTTTTATCCCTAGCCATTCCAGGTTTAATTTCGCTTTTGATAATACTCGGTGGCACATTCCAATACGGACTGAATACAATATTATTCATCATTCCGCTGAAAACAACGGTTTTTGTCATCGCCCTTCCAACCACAACTGCTGAAGTAAAAGCAATTTTTCCGTCTTCAATTAAGTACAATTTAAACTCTGGAATATTAACTTCAATATATTTCTGCCCTTTTTCCAATTCAGGATCAATCCAACGGCAGCGCTCCATATTGACAATAATGGTTTTAATACGCTCAGAAACTGGAATATTTAAATCGTTAATATGCTCTTTTAAAATGATATTTTTTGGCGCATAGCCATGACGGATTTCGTAATTCTTAATCGCTTTTATCAAAGTCGTGTCGCAAATCGCACTTTTAGTATCTTCTTTAATGTCTTTGGTTACAAAAAGCCTTTCTCTAATTTGTGCAACTGTGCTTGAAGAATCGCCAACTTTTAAGCTTTTATAATCTTCTCCGATTTCAATAGTTTTCCAACCTCCATTTTTCTCAATTTCTCGATATTCTTTCAGTGCATCACGAAGTTTGTAATACTGGCTGAACATCTTTCTTTTCTTATCGTCGAGAATGGTCGATTTTTTAAAAATAGAATCAGAAAGCACTTGGTAGTTGAACTTTTTTCGCGGTAAAAGCCATTCTAACGAAATACTAGTTTTTTCGTCAAAACCTGCATACACTTTTTCGGCGTAGAAATAATACAAATTAGAAAGCAGTAAATCTGTATCTTCTTTGGAAAGTTTTTTAGCTGGATTATTTTCAAAAACAGAGTTTAGCTGTTCATTGTACGGATAATTGGTTTTTAATCCTTCCTCACCCAAATTTTTATATTGATTGAATAATGTATTGGCAAATTCGACAATTCCTTTATTGTCCTGCCACAATTGAGTCGATTTATTTTTTTGATATAAAGAAGTTACATCACCTTTAAATTTATCCAATTTCGGATAATTTTCATAGAATTTTGCAATGCGAACGCTGTCGATTGTAAGTTTTAATTCTGGAATTTTTTCAACTGTTTTTATTGAATTTTCTTCTTTTTTATCTGCTTTAGAATTACACGAAAAAAAAGCAAAAAACACAATTGCAATAAGAGGCGAATACCAAATTTTCATAGCTTATAATTTTCATTAAAAGTAAAAAATTTTCTATTAAATCAAAATTTCGAAGTTAAACTTAACAATTGTATTTAGAGGAAATATATTTTATTTCTGGCTGGTTGTTTTTTAACCGCAAAGAGCGCAAGGTTTTTTATAGAAAAAATACTCTTCATACATATTTTAAGTTCGCAAAGCTTATCTGTCAAAGCTTTGCGAACTTAATCGTAAGTGTAATTTCACATTAAAAATCCTTGCGTTCTTTGCGGTAAAAATTTAGACAAAGCAAAAAATAAAAAGCTCCAAACAATTTTCATGTCTGGAGCTTTTGCCATATAACCAACCTATTAAAATCTTAGATAACCGTACCTTTTAAAGTAAGTACTTTTGGAGTTGTTTCTGCACTAGTTGTTACAGTAACCGTTTTTGTAAAAGCACCTTTGTTTGCAGCGTTGTAAGTTGCAGTAACTTTTGCAGATTTACCTGGCTGAATTGGTTCTTTTGTATAATCTGTAGCTGTACATCCGCAAGATCCTTGCACGTTTTTAATTACTACAGCTGTTTTTCCTGTATTTTTAAATTCGTAAACAATTGCTTTTGGAGTTCCTTGTGGAATTTGTCCAACGTCAATTGTTTCTGCTTTCCAAACAATTGTAGATCCAGCCTCTGCAGCAATTTCAGTTTCTGAAACTAAAGATTGTACTGGAGCAATTGCTGAAAAAGACATTAGGCCTAATGCCAAAGCTAACATCGAAATTTTGATCATTTTCATAACTGATATATTTAAAATGGTTTTTAGTTCAACTTGATATTACAAAGGTAATTCAGACAAATTCAAATCGCTGTTAACTGGTTTCAAACGTTTGTTAATGACTTGTTAATCGCTTATTTTCAGGCTAAAATTCATTAATATTACACTCTCAAAATTTCCTATTCTTGAAAATTAATAAACTCAACAGCATCATTATCTTAGGATTGGTAGCCATCATTAGTATTCTGGTGGCACAATTGTTATGGACAAAAGAGGCTTTTACAATTGAACAAAAAAAACTGAGCCAGAAAGCGCATATTGCTTTGCTTGAAGTGGCTAAAAAATTATACGAAGGAACGAATCATGAACTTCCAGTACAGAATCCGGTACAGAAAATTGCGAACGACTATTATATTGTAAATGTCGATAACGAGTTTGAACCCGATATTTTAGAGTTTTACCTGAAAACGGAATTCAAAAAAATGAATATCACGACCGATTTCGAGTATGCGATGTACAATTGCCAAAGCGACGAAATGATTTATGGAGATTATATTTCGCTTTATAAGAAAAAGGCCGAATGCAAAAAAAGCGTCTATTTTCCAAAACATAAGAATCTAGTTTATTATTTTGCCGTTCGTTTTCCGAATGAAACGACATATTTATTCAGTTCAATGCGATTTTGGTTTATTCTTTCAACTGCATTGATTCTGATTTTACTGATTTACGTTTATTCGATTTTTACCCTTTTACAGCATAAAAAATATTCAGAATTGCAGCGTGATTTTATTAATAATATGACGCATGAGTTTAAAACGCCGCTAGCTTCTATTCTTATCGCTTCCAAATATTTGATTGAACAAAAACCAATTAAAGAAGACAAGAAACTTTATACGTATACAGATATTATTATCAATCAAGGAAATAAGTTAAACGGGCATATTGAGAAAATTCTAAATATTGCAAAATCTGATTATGCGCCTTTGGAAATCAAGAAAGAAAGTGTTTTAATTGTTCCTATTATTGAAGAAACAATCGAAAACATTCAGCTGAAATATCCAGATGCTTCCATCAAAATTGAATCTTCATCTAAAGATTATGTATTAGAGACAGATACTTTTCATTTTGCCAATTTAGTTTACAATTTGCTGGATAATGCGATAAAGTACTGTAACGAAAAACCAGAAGTTACTATTAAAATTACCGAAGATAATAACTGTCTAAAACTGGAGTTTATTGATAATGGAATTGGGATTAATCCTAAAAAAATATCTTTTATCTTTGATAAGTTTTATAGAGTTCAAAATGAAAAGAGCAATGAAGTTAATGGGTTTGGACTTGGTTTATACTATGTAAAAGAAATATGCAGTCTGCAAAACTGGAAAATAAAAGCCGAAAATAATCAAGAAAAAGGTGTTACCTTAACTTTATCAATTCCTTACAAAAAATGAGAAACTTCAAAATACTTTATGCCGAAGACGACGAAACTCTTGCGTTTTTAACCAAAGACAATTTGGAGCAGAATAATTATGAAGTTATTCATTGTTCTGACGGAAAATCGGCGCTTAAAATTTTTGAAGAAGAAGAATTTGACATCTGCATTTTTGATATTATGATGCCCAAAATGGACGGTTTTGAACTTGCAGAAGCGGTTCGAAAAATAGATGTTGACGTTCCTATTATTTTTCTTTCAGCTAAAACTTTGAAAGAAGACCGAATTAAAGGTTTGCGTTTGGGTGCCGATGATTATCTCGTAAAACCATTCAGCATTGAAGAATTACTGCTAAAGATTGAAATTTTCTTAAAGCGTTCGCAAAAAAATATTCCTCAGGCAAAAACTATTTATGAAGTTGGAAAATATCAGTTTGACACCAAAAATTTCATTCTTTTCAACAATGAAGAAAAAGTTGGGTTAACTCAGCGAGAAGCTGAATTATTAAAACTTTTTCTAGATCATAAAAACTCTGTTTTGAAAAGAGAGCAAATTTTAACTTCATTATGGGGAACAGACGACTATTTTATGGGAAGAAGTTTGGATGTTTTTATTTCGCGTCTGCGTAAAATCTTAGCCAATGAACAGGGAATTTCGATTGAAAACCTACACGGAATTGGGTTTCGGTTTTCTATTGGGTAAATCACAATTCTGTTAAAAATAAAGAAAAATCTGTAAGCAGTTTTTCGAAAAACTTTGTATTTTTAATATCTAATTTTCTCGGATATGAAATTACATCATTTGCGAAATGCCACTTTGGTAATTGAAACAGAAAAGCATGTCATTTTAGTTGACCCAATGTTAGGTAAAAGAAAAACAATTCCGCCTTTTACTATTTTCAGATACAAACCGAAAAGAAATCCTTTGGTAGCCTTGCCAAAAAACAGTCGCGAGATATTAAGTCGTGTTACGCATTGTTTGATCACGCATTTGCATCCTGACCATATCGACAAAGCGGGAGAAGTTTTTTTAAGACGAAAAAGCATTCCTGTTATCTGCAGTTCTAAAGATGAAAAAGCTTTAGTTCAAAGAGGACTTAGCGTAATTCAGACTTTGGAATATTGGGAACCGCAAAAGTTTTTGGATGGAAAAATTACTGGAATTCCTGCTATTCACGGTTATGGTTTTATTGCTAAATTGATGGGAAATGTTATGGGATTTCTTATTGAATTGGCAGATCAAAAATCGATCTATATAAGCTCTGATACCATTTTTACACAACACGTAGAAAAAGTGCTAACTCAATTGAAACCAGACATAGCTATTGTTGCCTGTGGTACCGCAAGATTGGATTTCGGACAACCATTATTAATGCGAATGGATGATATTTTGAAATTTGCTACACTGGCACCAGGGAAAGTTCTCGCTAATCATTTAGAAGCTTTAAATCATTGTCCGACAACAAGATTACAATTAAGAACTGCGCTTTCGGATCATGGCCTTTTGAGTAAAACTTCTATTCCGAATGATGGAGAATGTATTGAATATTAAAGCACCAATAAACCGAACTCTCGCAAAGTATTTACAGGTTTAGAATACCAAAACAGTTCAAAATCTTCAAGCGAAGTTTCAAAGTCATTTTTGACTTCTTGAAAAGTATAATTTTTAGCTCCAGAAACGTTTATTTTCGATAAAATCGAAACAAGCCACTCGCCTTCTTCTTTACTGGTTTGAATATCAAAACTTTCTTTTTTGTCGTGAAAAGTCAGCGACATCATTTCCCAGCTTCTTCCTTTTTTTGATTTGGTAAAAGCAGATGCAGAAGGTCTTCCGCCAAGCCAAACTACTTTTGCATTTGGTTTGGTATTGAAATCGTTTTGTTCTTCTAACGCATTAAAAATAAAATCGGGGTGAATTTTTGTTTTCGGAATTTTAAAATCAAACCAATCCTGCAATTCGTAATCAAAACAAATTCCGTGCATGAAATTGAAAAGCGATTTCTTTAAGCCAAAACTAAATTTATCGTGATTGATTCCTGTAGAATCTGTATATTCGATATCGTTGTTAGCGAAAGTTCCTATGGCTTCTGTCTTCTTTGTAACACCAAATTGTTCTGGATACAATCCGACTGGACTATGAGCTGTAAGTGCAAACTGATGCCAAAAACCAGACTGCAAAACTCCTGCTTCAAACAATTGGCGAACCATTTCAAGACTATCAACAGTTTCTTGAATAGTTTGTGTAGGATATCCGTACATTAGGTACGCATGCACCATAATTCCTGCTTCGGTAAAATTTCGGGTTACTTTGGCAACTTGCTCAACCGTTACACCTTTATCAATTAATTTTAATAATCTATCTGAAGCGACTTCTAAACCACCAGAAACGGCAATACAGCCAGAAGCTTTCAGCAGCAGACATAAATCTTTTGAAAAGCTTTTTTCAAATCGAATATTCGTCCACCAAGTTACAGCCAATTTTCGTTTTAAAATTTCTAGAGCCAAAGCACGCATCAAAGCTGGCGGTGCAGCTTCATCAACAAAATGAAATCCGTTTTGACCTGTTTTTTCGATCAATTCTTCTATTCGGTCGCAAAGCAAACTTGCCGCAACAGGCTCATATACTTTTATATAATCTAAAGAAATATCACAGAACGTACATTTTCCCCAATAACAGCCGTGCGCCATGGTCAGTTTGTTCCAGCGCCCGTCACTCCACATTCGATGCATCGGATTTACAATTTCTATAACCGAAATATATTTATCTAAAGGAAGATCGGAGTAATCAGGCGTTCCTACATAAGCTTGTTTATAATCGTGTTTTAGAGAATTGTTTTTGTAAACCACTTCTCCGTTTTCAAGTAGAAATGTCCTTTTAAAAGAAGCTGAATCTGGATTTTCTAAATGAAAAATTAGTTCTTCAATTGGAACTTCTCCGTCATCCAAAGTAATAAAATCGAAAAATTCAAAAACGCGTTTATCAGAAAGCGATCGTAATTCGGTATTTGGGAAACCGCCTCCCATTGAAATCTTAATTTCAGTATGATTTTCTTTTACCCATTGTGCGCATCTGAAAGCGCTATATAAATTTCCAGGAAAGGGAACAGAAATTAAAAACAATGATGGTTTTACAGCTTCTATTTTTTCTTTTAAAATCGAAATTAAAATCGAATCGATGTATGTTGGCTCTTGCTGTAAAACAGTATATAATTCATCAAAAGAATTAGCGCTTCGTCCTAAACGTTCGGCATATCGGCTAAAGCCAAAGTTTTCATCGACACATTCTACTATAAAATCTGAAATATCTTCTAGATACAAAGTAGCTAAATGTTTTGCTTTGTCCTGCGTTCCCATGGTTCCAAAAGCCCAATCGAGTTCTTCTAATTGTGCGAAACGAGAAGCTTCAGGGAGAAAATCTTCCTGACAAATCTGCAAAGCCAAAGTTGGATTTTTTCCCTGCAAAAATTGAATTACAAAATCTATCGTTTTGATATATTCGTCTTGAAGCGCAAAAATGCGTTTAGAGTTATCTGAGATTTCAGAATCTAAAACTTCAAACTTGAAACTTGAATACTGAAACAAATCAATAAGTCCTTTCTTAGAAAACAGTTCTAAAATCACATCAATACCCAAATCTGCCTGAACCGATTCTATATTTTTAGTGTTTAGAAAGCCTTTTATATACGCCGTTGCCGGATACGGGGTATTCAGTTGGGTAAATGGTGGCGTAATTACAAAAAGTTTCGTTTTCAAAAGGGAATTATTTTTTTTGCAAAAATACGGGATATTGGCGACTTTTCAAGGAAAAGATTTTATTGCTTTATTTCAAGAAAAGAACCGAAGGATTCAAATGTTTATAGAAAAGAGTTGTCACGGTGAGTACGACCCTGAAAGGGTCGAATGTACAACGCAATCTTTATGCTATAAACATTTGAATCCTTCGGATTCGATACAAAAAAACCTCCGATTAAAACTGGAGGTTCTACATATTAATAGTTTCTTTTTCTCTTTTTAAAACTTATGTTCGTCTTTACTAATTACTAAAAATGAAATTAAAGATATCAACGCCGCAGCGACTAAATAAAAGCCCACATAACTCACATCATACGTCTTAGCTAACCAAATTGCAATCATCGGCGCAAAAGCTGCACCAAGAATTCCTGCCATATTAAAAGTCAACGAAGCTCCAGAATAACGAACATTGGTTGGAAATAATTCGGATAAGAACGTTCCTAACGGACCATAAGTAAATCCCATTAAAGACATTCCGATGCAGGCAAAAATCGTAACTAGAGTAATATTTCCTTCACTTAAAAAATAAGAAAAGAAAAATCCGAAAACGGCAATCGCTGCTGTTGCTGCAATAAGCATTTTACGACGTCCGATTTTATCTGCCACAACAGCCGAAACTGGAATAAAAATGGCAAAAAATAACACCGAGAACAATTGAATTAACAATCCGTCTCTTTTTACAATTCCTAAGTCTGAAGTCGCCCAGCTTAGTGTAAACACTGTCATTAAATAAAAAACCAAGAATGTTGTTATGGCTGCAAGTGTTCCAAAAATCAATTGATTTTTATACGATTTAACCAGCTCTAAAAATGGCACTTTTACCTCTTCTTCCTCTTTTTTAGCATTTTCAAACGAAGGTGTTTCCGTAATTTTTGTTCGAATATAAAAACCAACAATAACTAAAAGCGCGCTGGCAATAAAAGGAATTCTCCAACCGTAGTTCATAAAATCTTCATTGCTCATAGAATCGGTCAATAAAAGAAAAGTTCCTCCTGAAAGCAATAATCCGATTGGAGCTCCCAATTGCGGGAACATTCCGTACCACGCACGTTTGTTAGGCGGAGCATTTTCTATCGCTAATAAAACGGCTCCTCCCCATTCGCCTCCTAAACCAACACCTTGTCCGAATCGGCAAAGCATTAATAATAATGGCGCTACAACTCCAATACTTTCATAACTTGGCAAAAATCCGATCGTTACGGTCGAAATTCCCATTGTCAATAAAGCCGCAACAAGCGTAAATTTACGTCCAATCTTATCGCCATAATGTCCGAAAAATGCAGATCCCAATGGTCGCGATAAAAAGGCAATAGAGAAAGTTGCTAAAGATTCCAGAGTCGCCATTGTCGAATCTGAGCTCGGGAAAAATAATTGTGGAAAAACCAATACGGCTGCATTGGCATAAATATAAAAATCAAAAAATTCGATCGTAGTACCAATAAGACTTCCGAAAAGGACATGTCTCAAAGAATTCTGTTTAGGCTTCATTTAAAATAGATATAACTTTTTTATTGCAAAAATATAGTTTCATTATTAATAATTCATGTTTACAAGAATTAGTTTTAAAACACTTATGCTTTTTTAACAAATACAATGTGATTTCGATTTAAAAACAACACATTTCACTTCATTTTAAAAACTTGATTTTATGCGTTTTAAAACAAAAATTAAAAATCAATTCTTAAGCAATTGTTAATAGCGTTTTTAACTGTATATTTTCATTAAATTTACAGCTGTCAAAAATAAATTTAAAATTATGCCTACCGACTGTATCAGCTTTCAAACTTCTGGATATTTCTCTAAATTAATGCAAGATTACTTAGATCAAAAACCAGAGTTAAAACCGCTGTACAACCATTTTCCAAGCCTAGAAAATTTCGAAAAACAAATTGCTGAAAAATCAGCCAATTTTAATCATAGCAACCGAACTGTATTGGTTGAAACTCTTCAGAAACAATATCAAAACATTGAAGCTTCCGATTTAACCAATCAGAATATTTCGCTTTTAGCACTCGAAAACACTTTTACCATTACAACAGGACATCAGTTAAATCTTTTTAGCGGGCCGTTGTATTTTTTATATAAAATTATTTCTACCATTAATTTAACTAAAGAATTAAAATCGAAATATCCATCGTACAATTTTGTTCCCATTTACTGGATGGCTACGGAAGATCATGATTTTGAAGAAATTAATTATTTTAATTTTAAAGGAAAGAAAATCCGCTGGAATGCAGAAAGTACAGGTCCTGTCGGAAGACTTTCAACTAACGGACTAGAAGATTTGTTTGAAGTTTATTCTAAAGAATTAGGTTCGAGCACAAACGCCAATACTTTAAAAAAACTTTTTGAAGACGCTTATTTAAAACATGAAAATCTGGCTGATGCCACTCGTTATTTAGCCAATGCCCTTTTCACAAATTACGGTTTGGTGATTATAGATGCAGACGATGCCGATCTAAAACGCGCTTTTATTCCGTTTGTAAAAGAAGAATTAGAAAGTCAGACTTCGTTTAAAGCTGTTCAAAAATCAATTGAAAAGCTTTCAAATTATAATGTTCAGGTAAATCCGCGTGAGATTAATTTATTTTATATTGAAGATAAACTTCGTGAAAGAATCATTTTCGAAAATGACAAATACATAGTAAACAACACCAAAATCTCATTTTCAAAAGACGAAATTTTTAAATTACTAGAAAGCAATCCTGAAAAATTCAGTCCAAACGTAATCATGCGTCCGTTATATCAAGAGATTATTTTACCAAATCTATGCTACATTGGCGGAGGCGGAGAAATTGCTTATTGGTTAGAATTAAAAGGCTTCTTTGATGCGGTAAATATTACTTTTCCAATATTACTGGTTCGAAATTCAGTTCTTTTAGCGACAGAAAAACAAGTTAAAAAAGCCGATAATTTAAATTTATCTTGGAAAGATTTATTCAATAAATCTGAGAATTTAGTTAACGAAATTACGCATAAACTTTCTCCATTTCCGATAGATTTGACTCCTCAAAAAGAAGCTTTAGAAAAACAATTTGCCTATCTTTTTGAATTGGCCGAAAAGACCGATAAATCGTTTTCTGGCGCCGTAAAAGCACAAGAAGTAAAACAAAAGAAAGGTCTTGAAAATCTAGAGAAACGTTTATTAAAAGCACAAAAAAGAAAACTCGCAGATCAAATAGAACGTGTTACCGATTTACAATGCGAATTATTTCCTAATCAAAGTCTTCAAGAACGTCAGGCTAATTTTTCTGAATTTTATTTAGAAAAAGGCGAACAATTGATTCCGCTTTTGATTCAGAAACTAAAACCCTTGGAACATAATTTTGACATTATAATCATCTAAAAATAATTATCTTTAGAAATTTAAAAGCAATAATTTTAGGAACAAATAACCAGCACATCTCCTAGATTACTGCTCTCTCAAACCAAATAGAATTATATTTTATAACCTATTAACTAACTAACCTAATGGTAAGAGAACGCCTAATTTCGCTTGATGTCTTTCGCGGACTGACTATTCTATTGATGACTATCGTAAACAATCCCGGTGATTGGGGAAATGTTTATCCGCCGCTTTTGCACGCGCACTGGAACGGCTGCACACCAACCGATCTTGTATTTCCGTTTTTCATTTTTATAATGGGAGTCGCCGTACCGCTTGCAATGCCAGAGAAAAAATACGACGAAACTACATTCAATAAAATTCTGATTCGTTCTTTAAGAATGCTCTGTTTGGGGATTTTCTTTAATTTCTTTGGAAAAATTCAGTTGTTTGGTCTTGAAGGAATCCCGCTTTTAATAGCACGACTAATTATTACTTTCGCCGTTGGTTATGCTTTAATGGGCAGTTTCAGCACTCGATTAAAAAACATCTTTGCTTTCGGCATATTAGCCATTTATCTCATCTTAGCTTACGGTGGATTTGAAAATTATCAAGACGTTCGTCTCCCTGGAGTTTTACAGCGTATTGCTGTCGTATATTTTGTGGTTTCGCTTTTATATTTAAAAACTTCTAGAAAAGCCCAAATCATAACTGGAGTGGTTTTACTTTTTGGATATTGGGCGGTTATGACTTTAATTCCAGTTCCGGGATTTGGAGAAGCCAATTTAGAAAGAGGCACCAATTTAGCCGCTTGGGTTGACAGCGTACTTCTAAAAGGACATATGTACCACGAAACCAATACTTGGGATCCAGAAGGAATTTTGAGCACATTGCCATCAATTGTAAACGGAATTATCGGTTTATTCATCGGCCAAATTTTATTGCTTAATGTCACTAAAATTCAAAAAGCCCAAAGAATGGGTATGATAGGCACCGCACTAATCTTTTTCGGATTAATTTGGGATTTAGTTTTCCCCATAAACAAATCAATTTGGACAAGCAGTTATGTTTTATACACTACAGGATTGGCAACTGTTTGCTTAACTGCTTTGTATTATATAATCGATATTAAAGAATATAAAAAAGGCTTTAAACTATTCGTGATTTGGGGAGTAAACCCAATGATTGTTTTCTTTGCCTCACAAATTATTCCGCAGGCATTGACCATGATTCGTTTTCAAAACCCTCGAAATCCAGAAGAACAAACCAATCTTTTAGATTATTTATACCGTTTCGGAATTGCTCCATTCTTTAGTAATCCAATGACTGCATCTTTAGCAGGCGCATTGACATACGTTGCCATCTGGACCTTTATATTAAGGATTTTCTACAGAAACAAATTAATTTTTAAAGTGTAAAAAATTTCACCATATTATGTAGAGACGCACCGCAGTGCGTCTTTTTTTTAAACCATAGAAGTAAAATAAGTTCATATTACAGGAATAGCCAAATAGCAACTCCTTAATCAATTAAATGAACTTACACGAACTTATATGGTTCAAAAATATCTTTCTTGCTCAAAACATCATTGTAACCTATTTAAATTATGAATTTATTAAAATCAATTCATAAAAAAAGTATACTTTTGCACAAAATTTAATAAAATATAAAATGGCAACAAATAGAACTTTTACAATGATTAAACCAGATGCTGTTGCAAACGGACACATCGGGAATATCTTAGCAATGATTACTAATGGTGGTTTCAAAATCGTTTCATTAAAATTAACTCAATTAACTGTAGCTGATGCTAAAGCATTTTACGCAGTTCACGCAGAAAGACCTTTCTACGGAGAATTAGTTGAATTTATGTCTCGCGGACCAATTGTTGCTGCTATTTTAGAAAAAGAAAACGCAGTAGAAGATTTCAGAACTTTAATTGGAGCTACAAACCCAGCTGAAGCTGCCGAAGGAACTATTCGTAAAGCATACGCTACTTCAATCGGAGAAAATGCAGTTCACGGATCTGACAGCGACGAAAATGCTGCTATCGAAGGTGCATTCCACTTCGCAGGAAGAGAGCAATTCTAATAATTTTAGATTTCTGAATTTAGATTTTAGATTTAAAAATCTCATAAAAAAAACATCCGCCTCGGCGGATGTTTTTTTTATAAACTTAGCAGCTTAGAACCTTAGCAACTCAGAACCTTATCTCAAGATCACATCCTTCACCACTTCACGCCCAAGCTCCTCATTGATCATTTTCACAATTTTATACTTTCCATGAGCCAATTCTTCGCGCAAAACAGAAGAACCTAACTCAACATAAAGCGTACTCCCTTTAAGGACAACATTTTTAGTATACGTATTCACACCACTTCCCATAAGGTTTTTCCACGCATCACGCACATCAATTTGATCCATTCCAGGTTGCAATTTGTTTACCTGAATGATCTGCTGTAAAACAGCACTTATAGGAGTTTCGTTATTTAGTCTTTTCGCCATCATTCAATAAATTTATGGGTGCTGCTTTTTTATAATGATATTCTATTTTTTGCGGGTTTTTAACCACCAATTTGTCATCAGAAAGCGATATAATTTCTTCGCTCCATTTTGTATAATCCGTTTTATAATCCAAGAAAACCTGTTCTCCAGCAAAACGTACCGATACATTTTCGAAAGTATCTGTAGTTAAAAAAGTACCGTCAAATTGTGGCATTACTTTCGTTCGAACTCCTTTATTATTCTTAATTTGAAAAAAATCAAAAGTCTCGTTCATTTTATATTCTTTCTCTTCACCTTTCGCAAAAACCACTTTTTCAATTTCCCAATAGCCATTCAATTTAGCAATATCCGCTGGTTTTATTTCCTGCTTGCAACTCACAAACAATAGCGAAACAAACAAAACTATAAAAGTGTTTTTCATAAATAAAAATATTAAAATTTATTCTTTGTAATCTGATGAAGTCGAAGAATTAGGAGCTGATTCCTGCTGTCCGCTGTATTCCCGATAAACAAAAACTACAGCTAAAAAGCTTTGTTTTTCTAAATCGGGAGATGCCGCTCCCATCAGGGCTAGGGTTCCCGTTTTCAAAAGAAATTATTCGGACTACAAAGATAATCTTATAATGATCAAAAGAAATTTTTATCTCTTAATTTATTTTTCAATAAAAATCTAAAAAAAATAAATGCTTTACATCAATAAAAAACGAGCCTTTAAATCAAATACTTAAAGGCTCATTTATATTTTTTATTCTTACTATTTATTACTTTTTATTCTCTTTAAAACTCCTAAAAAGAATAAAACGACACCAGCAACAAGCAAAATATAGTAAACAGAAAGATTTTTATCCTTGAAAACATTTGCTAAAACAAAACTGATTACACTGGCAAAATAAAAAGTAAGTGCCGATATATTTTTGAAATCCATTATAAATTATTTAAAGAAACTGTCTACGAATTCGTATTTATTAAAAACTTGCAAATCTTCAATTCCTTCACCAACCCCAATATATTTAACCGGAATCTGAAACTGATCTGAAATACCAATCACAACACCACCTTTCGCAGTTCCGTCCAATTTAGTTACAGCTAATGAAGTTACTTCTGTCGCTGCTGTAAATTGTTTTGCCTGCTCAAAAGCATTCTGACCAGTAGAACCATCCAAAACTAAAAGTACATCATGAGGCGCATCAGCAACAACTTTCTGCATTACACGTTTTACTTTTGTCAATTCGTTCATCAAGTTGATTTTATTATGAAGACGACCAGCAGTATCAATAATCACCACATCTGCATTTTGAGCCACAGCTGATTGCAAAGTATCAAAAGCTACAGAAGCTGGATCACTTCCCATTTGCTGCCTTACAATAGGAACACCTACACGATCTGCCCAAACTTGCAATTGGTCAATTGCCGCCGCACGAAACGTATCTGCCGCTCCTAAAACCACATTGTGACCCGCTTTCTTAAACTGATAGGCCAACTTTCCAATAGTCGTTGTTTTTCCAACACCATTTACACCAACCACCATTAAAACATACGGTTTTTTATCTTTCGGAATTTCAAATTCTGTCGCTTCACCCGTATTGGTTTCAGACAATAAAGCACCTATTTCATCACGAAGAATCTGATTCAATTCTTCTGTTCCTAGATATTTATCTTCAGCAACACGTTTTTCAATTCTTGAAATAATTTTCAAAGTCGTATTTACTCCTACATCTGAAGCCACCAAAACCTCTTCCAGATTATCTAAAACATCATCATCAACTTTAGATTTTCCTGCTACGGCTTTGCTTAACTTCGAGAAAAAAGTAGTTTTCGTTTTTTCAAGACCTTTGTCTAAAGTCTCTTTTTTTTCGGTAGAGAATAATTTTTTAAAAAAACTCATTTTTTGTAGATTATTTAGATTTACTAGATTTCTTGATTTTCAGACAAGAAACCCAAATCTTTAAAGAAAGCGCAATTGTTTTTCAAAAAAAGACAATTTGTTACGATTCTTCAAATTTTTAGACAAATATAGGTAATAAAAAAGCTACTTCCGAAAGAAAGTAGCTTTTCTATATAATGTAAATGTAATTATTTCTTTTTCAAGAATTCATCAACTTCTTCAGGAGCCATAATAGATTCTACGAATGTATATGCACCAGTTTTAGGAGATTTCACCATTTTGATGGCTTTTGATAATCTCTTAGAAGATGTTTGTAACGATGCTACGGTTTTCTTTGCCATGATTCAAATGTTATTGAACTTTTCATAAAACTCGAATGGCCAAACCATTTGAGATTTATAAAAATCTCTAATTATTACTTAATTTCTTTGTGAACAGTTACTCTTTTTAAGATTGGATTAAATTTTTTAATCTCTAATCTATCTGGAGTGTTTTTTTTGTTCTTAGTTGTAATATATCTAGAAGTTCCTGGAACACCAGAAGTTTTGTGCTCAGTACATTCTAAAATTACTTGGATTCTATTACCTTTCTTTGCCATCTTGCTATATATTTATTTAGGAAAAGATTATTTGATAAATCCTTCTGACTGCGCTTTTTTCAAAACTGCAGTGATTCCATTTTTATTAATTGTTTTTATCGTAGATGCTGCTACTCTAAGAGTAATCCATCTATCTTCTTCTGGAAGATAAAAACGCTTTTTAACTAAGTTTACAGAAAACTTTCTCTTAGTTTTGTTCATAGCGTGAGAAACGTTATTTCCTACCATCGCTCTTTTACCTGTAAGGTCACAAACTCTTGACATTATACTTATCTTTTATCGTTATTCAAAATCAGGGTGCAAAGAAAAGAAAAATAAACCATTGTAGCAAAAAATTATTGCACAATTTTTAAAATTTCTTTCTGCAATATTTCTAAACTCTTAACTGTTGCCCTATCTATCACTTTTTCACGCGGTTGTCCAAAGTTAAATTCTTCCACAATTACGCCGTTTGGTGTTGCCAAAGCAATAAAAACTGCACCAATTTCAGCATCAGAATCGCCTTTTGAAGGTCCTGCATTGCCCGTCGTTGCTATTGCATAGTCGGTTTGCATTAAATTTTTCACATTCGAAGCCATTACAGATGCAACTTGCGCGCTCACAACAGAATACTCCTCAACTAAATCTTTGGAAACTCCCAAAACATTTATTTTAGCTTCGGTCGCATACGAAACGACACTTCCTTTAAAATAAGCCGACGCTCCAGGCACAGCAGATAATAAAGAAGCTACTTTTCCACCCGTAAAACTTTCTGCTGTTGCAATCGTTTTATTGTGCTTAGCCAGCATTTTACCTACAACCGCTTCTATTGTTTCATTTTCATCATAACCTACTATAATATCATGAATAATAGCATCTAGTGAGGCTACATTATCTTCAATTGCTTTTTCTAAAAGCTCTTTATCTGTTCCTCTTGCCGTTAATCTTAAACGTACACGGCCAGGATTTGGCAGATAAGCCAGTTTTATAAACTCTGGCAGATTATTTTCCCAATGTTCGATACGCTCTGCAACTAAACTTTCGCCCTGACCATAAGTCAAAATGGTTTTATGAATAATATAGGGACGTTTGTATTCGTGAACAATTTTTGGAATTATTTCCTCCTCAACCAAATATTTCATCTCGTACGGAACTCCAGGGAGCGAAATAAAAACGGTATTTTCTTTCTTCATCCACATTCCGGGTGCAGTACCAACTTTATTTGGCAAAACCGTACATTTTGAAGGAACCAATGCCTGATCCTTATTCATTTGAGAAATTGGTCTTTTATAAAAGCCCTCAATCAATTCTGTTACGTGTGCCAAAACCTTTTGATCAACCACCAATTCATCATCAAAATATTCGCAGAACGTTTTCTTTGTAACATCGTCTTTTGTCGGACCAAGTCCGCCGGTTATAATTACAACATCTACTTTGTTTTGAAAATGAGAAAACGTATCTAAAATATGTTTTTTATCATCGCTGATAGAAAGCATCTCTGCTACCTCAACTCCAATTCTGTCCAGTGATTTAGCAATAAAAGCTGAATTTGTATCAACGATTTGGCCAATTAAGATTTCATCTCCAATAGTAATAATAGCTGCTTTCATATCAGTGAAGTATTTTTTTCCTTGCTTACGCAAGTCAATAATTTATAAGTAGATTTATTTAAATTTTGCCTCAGAGGAATATTAACGGCTTTTACAAACTATAAGCCGTTAGCAAAATTTAAAAATGATTTTGACTTATTCCTATTCAAACAACAGAAAATAAGTCAAAATTTATATTAAAGATCAAAGTCTTTTTTAATTTCTTTAATCGCTTCTTTTACTTGTACTTTAATACTTTTAAAAGTCTCGATAATATCTTTTTTCTTGCCTTCAGCTTTTGTCCAAGCTTCTACCTGCAAGATTTCTTCAAAAGCAACATTAAGCCCCATTAAATCTAAAGTCGGCTTTATTTTATGTGCATAAGAATAGGCATATTTATGATCCTTCTTTTTAATTCCTTCCTTGATTTGTTTTAAATCTTCTGGTACTTCTGTTACAAACAAGGTTAAAATCTGATTTACAAATTCAGGATCATTATCTGAAAGCGCATATACTTTCGAAAGGTTGTATTTTAAAGCCATTATTTTACTTGTATTCTGAATAATTTTTTATCTTCTAAAAAGCCTTCTAAAACATCATTTGGTTTTACAGCCGCCACACCTGCTGGCGTTCCTGTAAAAATAATATCCCCAATTTTTAATGTAAAAAATTGAGATACGTGAGCAATCAGTTCATCAATTTTCCAGAGCATCATTTCTGAATTTCCTTTCTGAACTGTCTCGCCGTTACTTTTTAATTCAAAATTAAGATTTTCCATAGAAACAAAATCAGTTTTTGGCAAAAAATCACCAATAACTGCCGAACCGTCAAAAGCTTTGGCTTTTTCCCACGGAAGTCCTTTTTCTTTCAGTTTACTTTGCAGATCTCGAGCTGTAAAATCAATTCCAACACTTATTTCATCATAATATTTATGAGCAAATTTTGGCTCAATATATTTTCCGACTTTATTAATCTTTACGATTATTTCAACTTCGTGATGAACATCTTCAGAAAATTCAGGAATAACAAATGGATGCTGTTTCAGCAAAACTGCCGAATCTGGCTTCATAAAAACAACTGGCTCCGATGGACGTTCGTTTTTCAACTCTTCTATATGATTGGCATAATTCCTGCCGACACAAATAATTTTCATTTTTTTTATAGGTTCTAAGATTCTAAGGCGCTAAGGTTCTAAGAAAGTAAAACTTAGCTTCTTAGAAGCTTAGCAGCTCAGCACCTTTACTTCGTATTTAATTTTCTTAATTTAATTGCTGTCAAAACTTTTTTGGTGTACAAAGGAAAATCAGCATTTTGAATCCAGCTGAAATATCCTGGTTCTGTTTCCAAAACTTTCTCCACTTTAGCTCCTTTATGTTTTCCAAAAGTAAAAATTTCTTCATCATCTTTATCAAAAGCGATCATTCCGGCAAAGTCGGCGATTTTTTTACGAGTTGTAAATTCAGACAAAGATTTCATATCATTTTCCAGTTCCGGATAACGATCTAACTGTGCTTTTAGAATTTCATAAGTTGCCATTGTATCTGCTTCTGCCGAGTGCGCATTGTCTAACGTTTTTCCGCAATAAAACTTTAAAGCCGCACTCAAAGTACGCTCCTCCATTTTATGGAAAATAGTCTGCACATCTACAGAAACTTTGTTTTTCATATCAAAATCTACTCCAGCGCGAAGCAATTCTTCAGCCAGAAGCGGAATATCAAAACGATCAGAATTGAATCCGCCAAGATCACTGTCTTTAATCATATTATGAATATGCGGAGCAAGTTCTGCAAAAGTAGGTTCGTTGGCCACTTTTTCGTCTGTGATGCCGTGAACTGCAGTTGTTTGTGGAGGAATTGGAATTGTTGGATTAACCAGCCAGGTTTTACTTTCTTTGTTTCCGTTAGGAAAAACTTTGAATATTGAAATTTCTACGATTCTATCTTTACCGATATCAATTCCCGTTGTTTCGAGATCAAAAAAGCAAATTGGTTTGTTAAGTTTTAATTCCATTTCTAATTTTTATAAGTTTACAAATGTAATTTTTAAAGCGGAATATCTTCCTTTATTCTGATTTTTTTTGTCTAAAAAAGCTTTCAAATCGCGATTTTAACTTTTCTAAAATAAGTCTTCAATAAGATCACGCATTTCCACTTAATTCTTTTCTTACAAAAGAAAATCCGATAAGTTTTAAACCTATCGGATTTGAATTTATTTTATAATTGAATTTTAAAAATCTCTATCTACATCAAAAGCTTCTAAATATTCTGCAACTCTTTTTACGAAACTTCCTCCAAGCGCTCCATCAACAACTCTATGATCGTAAGAGTGCGACAAGAACATTTTCTGGCGGATTCCGATAAAATCACCTTCTGGCGTTTCAATAACCGCAGGCACTTTACGAATTGCTCCAAGAGCTAAAATTCCAACTTGAGGCTGGTTGATAATCGGAGTTCCAAAAACACTTCCAAAAGTACCAACGTTTGTAACCGTATAAGTTCCGCCTTGTGTATCGTCTGGTTTTAGTTTTCCAGCTTTTGCACGGTTTCCTAAATCGTTAACCGCTTTTGCCATTCCAACTAAATTCAACTGATCTGCATTTTTAATTACAGGAACAATTAAATTTCCGTTTGGAAGAGCCGCTGCCATTCCTAAATTGATATTTTTCTTTTTAATGATATAATCTCCATCTACAGAAATATTCATTCCTGGAAAATCTTTTAAAGCTTTTGCAACAGCTTCCATCATAATTGGAGTAAAAGTCAATTTCTCGCCTTCTCTTTTCTCAAAAGCGGCTTTTACTTTATCTCTCCATTTTACAATGTTAGTTACATCTACCTCAATAAAAGACTGAACGTGAGCCGAAGTTTGAACCGAAGCCACCATATAACCTGAAATCAGTTTACGCATTCTGTCCATTTCGACAATCTCATCACCGCCATTTACAGAAACAGGAACTGCTTGCTGACTTTTTTGAACAACTGGCTCAACTGCTTTCGGAGCTTCTGCTTTTGGAGTTTCAACTACTTTCGGAGCTGCTTCTACTGCCTTAGGTGCTTGAACTGCTCCAGATTTACGACCTTCTACATATTTTAGAATATCTTCTTTTGTCACTCGTCCGTCTTTACCAGAACCCGCAATATTTTCAAGTTCGCTTAAAGAAATCCCTTCTTCTTTTGCAATATTTTTTACTAATGGAGAAAAGAATTTATCTGAACTTGAGAAGTCTTGAGAAGTTGTTACCGTTTCTTTAACTGCTTCAATTGTTTTTTCAATTTCAGCAGCTTCGGCAGGAGCGGCAGTTTCTTCAGTGTTATTTATTGCTGCAGTTGGCGCGTCGCCTCCTTCAGTTTCAATAATCGCAATGGTCTGCCCTACTTGCACTAAATCATCTTTACCAAACAATTGCTCAACTAAAATCCCTGATACTTCGCTAGGCACTTCACTGTCAACTTTATCGGTTGCAATTTCGAGTACGGCTTCATCAGCCTCAATTTTGTCTCCTACTTCTTTCAACCAATTGGTAATAGTTGCTTCAGCGACACTTTCTCCCATTTTCGGAAGCTTTAATTCAAATCTTGCCATATTGTTAATCTAAAAGATGTTTTTGATTTTCAGATTGCGAAATTAACGAATATTTTAAACATAAATTACACTTAATATAATTTTTTACTCAATTTTTACGATTTGCCCTCTGTCATTTCTGGAATTGCTTCCAATAATAAAATGGGTCTTTTTGGGTAAAATTTTAAAAGTAATCCTCTTATCTTTAAGAGTTTCTATGATTTCGATACATTTTTTGAATGAAATGTATTGATTATCTAAAATAATTTCGACCTTTTTTCCCTTAAAAATCAGGCACGAATTTACCATTTTTTCTTTCGGGATTTTTAAAAACCGGACTTTATTTTTTAAAGTTAAGGCTAATTTTTGAGACAAATCTTCATTTAAAGAATAAAAAACATACGATTCTGGATTGGGTTTTATTCTCGCATTCCCCTGAAACATTTTTACAAAAGAGAAAAACCAAGTTCCGATTTGGATGAAAAAACTAAAAAACAGCGATTTCTTAAAATGTTTCTGATAAAAGAAATTCATCGCTTCTTGAAACCTCATCATATATTTTTCGTCTTTTACCGTACTTTCTCCTTTATAATGTAAAACAGTGGTCTCGTGAAAATAATAATTAGTCTTTTTCTTTTGTAATGCACGGTAAGACAAGTCGATATCATCAGCATACATAAAACAGTTTTCATCAAAACCATTTAAATCTTCATACAGACTTCTTTCTAAAAACATAAAAGCGCCAACGAGAATATCGACTTTTCCTGTTTCGTTTTCTTTTAAATGCCGTGCGTAATATTGATTAAAAAGTCTGGTTTGAGGAAAGATTTTATACAATCCGAAAATTTTTGTGAACGCAACCCAAGGTGTTGGAATTCCGCGTTTGCTTTCTGGGAGAAATTCTCCGGTTCCATCAATTAGTTTGCAGCCGATAATTCCGAGATTGTTCTGCCTTTCGGCGAAAGCCAAAATCTTTGTAAAAGTATCTTCTGCAACAACGGTATCAGGATTTAAAATGCAGACGTACTTCCCTTTCGCTTGACGAACACCAATATTATTGCCTTTTGGAAAACCAAAATTTTCTTTATTTTCAATTAGTTTAACGTCAGGAAATTTTTCTTTCAGCATCAAAACACTTCCGTCTGATGAATTATTATCGATTACCATAATTTCTGCATCGATTGCCGCAATCGCTTCCTGAACGCTTAAAAGGCATTGTTCGAGAAAGTAACGTACATTGTAATTGAGAATAACAACCGATAACTGCATGAAAAATGGTTCTGTAGATTTTGGCCGAAGTTAGAAATTTTCAGACAATCCCAAACGCAGCGACCAATCGTTTTTACTAATTCCGTAATCTAGTGCCAAATTACTGCCGTTTCTTTTATTCCATTTTACACGGATTCCGGTTCCAACTGCGGGATTCCATTTTTTAAATTGATAAGTATCTAACTTAGAAACCGAGGAAATATTAGTAAAAAATACGGCGCCGAAGAATCCGTTACGGCTGATATCGGTTCTGTATTCGGTTTCAAAATAAATTAAAGCATTGCTTCGATATCTGTTTTTTGTAAATCCGCGTCCTGTTTTCCCTTCACGATCCCAGCCAATACTTGGTAAATCTAAATAGTGCGGTTTTCCGCCAAATGTTGACCAGTAAAAAGCTCTAGAAGCCCAAACACGATGTTTGGTTTTACTAAAAGAATGGTATTTTCGGGCATCAAAATACAAAGACTGCCATTTATCTCCTTCTACTCCGCTGGTATTTATTCGTAAATCGGCTTCAACATACAAGCCTTCTTTTGGGTTTATTATATTTTTTCTAGAATCGTACAATCCCTGAATAGCAAATCCAAACGAAGTTTCGTTTGAAAAATCGCCATTCATATATTTGTAATAATCGGTTTCTCCGTCAATATAAGATTCTTCAGAAATATTTTGATAATTATCTAAAAGAAAACCAACTCCCAAACGATAATTTCCAACAATCTGCCTCGTAATAAACTGATAAAAACGCCACTGCTGGTAATCGAGTGTTGACATTTCTTTTTCGGAGTTATCTACTCCCAATCCATAAGTATCCTGAGGATAAATCATATAGCGATAATCTCCAATTAAATTCCATTTATTATCCTTAGAATAAATATAAGACTGAATCGGAAATACAAATTGTTTGCTAAAACTAAAATAAGGTGAAAAAGTGACCTGAGACATTTTGGTGGTTTCGGCATCACCTAAATAAAATGTAGTCAGAAAAGAAACAACTAAACCTGTGCTTGAATTAACGCCGACAGGAACTGGCAATAATGAAAAAGTTAGTTTTCTCTTTCTTTCGGGACGAATAGTATCTTGCTTGTCAAAAATTTTATGAATTACATCTAAAATATCTCGTGTACCCACGGCTGTACTATCATTTTGAGCCTGGCAAAACGATCCTATTAAAAGTAAAACGAAGATGTATTTAATTTTTAAACTATTCACTCACAATATCTTAAAAACCTTCTCTTACAAATTTAAATATTTTTAAATGAATTAAGCAGCATTTTTAATTTCTTAAAAAACTATATTTGATTATATGGTAAAAACTCAATTCATGAAGAATTTTTCAATTGTAATGGTCCTAGTATTTGTTTCTGTGCTTAAAATTGAAGGACAAAACAGAACCGATCTTATTAAATCGAACAAATGGTTTATTGCCGGACCGTCGGTTGAAAATGAAGAAGCAATAAATGCTTTACGCTTGAAAAAAGGAATTGTTTTGGTGACAGCAAAAGAAAATCCAAAACGAGAAATAGAGCTAAACGTAATGATTACAAATTCTGAAACCAACGACGGAGTTCCGACGAATATTTCAAACAAATCTAAATATGTAGAGATTACCTATCAGTCGACACAAATTATAAAACTGCAGGCGAGAGAAGGAAATGCCGAAGGAACAGGCTGTGTACACGGAGGTTCGCACCCGAGAGTAAGTCTTCCTGCGTCTCCAAAACATTTTTCTACGATAAAAATTCCTTGGACCGATTTCAAACAAGATGAACTTCCAAACGGAAAAACACTAAACCTCAACAATATTTGTAAGCTTAATTTTGTGAATTACAATCCCGTTTCAGGCTCATTATTAAAGATAAAAAAGGTTGTTTTTTAGTGTTCAGAATCAACAAAACTGATTACTAAAAAACGGAACACTGACCACTAAATTAAAGTTGCATCTGAATTTTATATCTGTTCAAAATTTTCATTACAAAAAGCATAATCGTAGAGAATACCAAAGACCAGATAATTCCTGGAACTCCTTCTGAAAAATATTCTGGCAGAATATGAATGTTAAGTGCTTTATTGAAATAATAAATAACACCTGGCAAAATATAAATCAGTAACGGATTTGCGGCGGCAGGCATAAAAAATTCGCTCCATTTGGTTTGCTTCTTAACTTCCATCAGCCAATACAAAAAGTAAAATAAAACGGTGCAAATTGCTGCCGATAACATTGTCCAAGAAGGTGTTCCTTTTATTTTTGAAATTCCGAAATACGGACGAAGTAAAATAGCAGTCAAAGTGAATAAAACTATAAAACCAATTACAGGCCAATTATTTTTGGAAATTATTTTTCGATCAAAAAACAACAACGAAATTATAACTCCAGCAGTTGCAAGCGATGCATGTGTAAGATGCCCAGCGATAAAACTTATCCAAGAAGTATTTTGGACAAAAGAGTTTTCGGTTAAGTTTAAAGAATTCATTGCAACAGAAAAAATCAAAAATCCGATCATTGCCCAAAGATTTCCATTTACTAGCCAATAATAAATTACAGTAAAGAGATATGCCCATCCGATCAAACCGAGAATTCCCCACCATTTTGGCGTAATGCCAATTTCTCCTGTCTCTTCTTGAACATATAAAAAGTATAAAGCAATTAGAACGAGTATCCCGCCATATTGAAGTACATTTTTTAACCAAAGCGGAAAATTTTTCGGGTATTTATTCCAAATCGGAATTGGCATCAAGTAAGCCAAAAGTCCCCAAAATGCGGGTTCAATTATCATTTTAGAAGCATCGTAACCATATTCGGCATTGACCATAAAAACACCAATTACAATAAGCGCAATTGCCCTCTTTAAAGTATGTGTCCAGATTGTTTTCGGACTGTCTCCTTTTATCAATCTAGCATTAAAAGCAAACGGAATAGACATTCCGACAATAAATAAAAAAGCAGGAAAAACTAAATCAACAAAAGTCATAGCATCTGCATCTGCGGGCATGTGTTTCATCCATTGCGGTACGTTTTTGACACTTGCCAGTTCATTTACAAAAATCATTACAAAAATGGTGATTCCACGCAAAGCATCAATAGAAATAATACGCTGATTAAACAGATTCTCTTTTATTTTCATAATTTTTTACTTTTTTACTAAAAATCAAATATAACATAATTCTAAAATGTCTTATTACAAATTCTAGATTAATTTTGCTCTCTATAAAATTGATTAATACTCATTTGTCCCATGTTATCATTTTTCAAATCAAAACCTGTTTTAAAAGAACTTCTCGACGGTAGTTTTGTAGATATTCATTCGCATGTTTTGTCTGGAATTGATGATGGTGCAAATGACATTACAAAATCAACTGCTCTTGCTAAATCTTTACAAGATCTTGGTGTTTCACAACTTGTTACAACTCCCCATATTAATTACCATATCTGGAATAATTCTCCAGAAGCGATCCAATTAAAACTTGAGGAAACTCAAAAAGCACTAAAAGAAAATAAAATTGAAATCCCGATTCGGGCGGCGGCAGAATATTTTATTGATAATTGGTTCGAAAATCTTTTTAGAGAGCAAAAACTGCTGACTTTAAAAGACAATTATGTCTTGGTCGAAATGTCTTATATCAATGCGCCTATCCAACTTTATAAGGTTTTATTCGAATTGCAAGTCGCAGGTTATATTCCAGTCCTTGCTCATCCTGAAAGGTATTTATTTTATCATAAAAACTTCGCTGAATACGAAAAGTTAAAAAATGCAGGCTGTTTGTTTCAGCTAAATTTATTAGCAACAGTTGGTTATTATGGAGAAAAAATCACAAAAGTTGCAGACGAACTTCTAAAAAAGGGATTATATAATTTTGCAGGTTCTGATGTGCACCATAAAAATCATATTGCAGCTTTCGATCAAAAAATTAAAATCAAAAATGAAACCGCTTTAAGAGAAGTTATTAAGAATAATACGTTTTTTAAGTTTTAAGACTTATGATCTTAGTAAGCGTTATCATCACCTTTTAGAACATTAATAAGAGTACGAACGATAATTTTTATATCTAAGAGTAAGCTCCAATTTTCGATATACCAAATATCACACTCTACTCTATTTTCCATATCTTTTAATTTCTTCGTTTCTCCTCTGTAGCCATTAACCTGCGCCCAACCAGTTATTCCAGGCTTTGCAAAATGCCTTACAGAATAATTATCAATCAATTCGCCATATTCTTTGGCTAGATTAATCATATGTGGTCTTGGTCCAACAACAGACATACTGCCCCAAAGAACATTAAAAAACTGCGGCAGCTCGTCGATACTGGTCTTTCTCATAAAAGAACCAAATTTAGTAACCCTGCTATCACCCTTTTTAGCCTGCTGATCATGAGCTTTATCGTTGAGATACATGCTTCTAAACTTAAAACAAACAAACGATTTATTGTCACGACCCGAACGAGCTTGCTTAAAAAATATCGGCCCCTTAGATTCTAATTTAATAATTAGCATTACAATGGGAAAAAGCCATGGAAAAATAAGCAGTATAACTAATATTGAAAAACAGACATCAAAAACTTTTTTTATAATTCTATTCACCGCTAATTCAAGAGGTTCAGAACGAAGCATTAAAACTGGAGTGTTTTCGTAAAAAGCGATTTCGACCTTACTCGATTTTGTATACAACTGAAAATCTGGAATAATTTTAATACGCACCATATTTTGCTCACATATTTTTATAAGCTTAGTTATAATATCTACCTTATCTATATGCAAAGCCACATAAACCTCATCTACTTTTTCTGTAATAATAAATTCCTGGACTTCATCAAAACCTCCTCGAATGGTCAATGGATTTAGATTTCCTGTTTGGTTTTCATCAAAAAAGCCCAAAAATTTATAGCCATACGTCAGATCCTTAGCTAATATTTTATGTATTTTTTCTCCTGTATTATTTGCTCCAACAATGATAATTTTTTTAAAATTATACCCTTTTGCGCGCATATATTTTAAAACCTTCATTAATACATATCGGGAGATCACTAAAAAGGTAAAGAAAAAAAGATAGAAGCATAATAATCTGAGCCTCGATATATCGTAGTATTTTAAAATAACAACAAAAAAAACTACGAATGCTATATGTATAAAAATTTTCTTTATTGTTCTTTGAAGTATTGTTTCAATATATTCGATTCTGATAATCCTGTGAGAATCTTTGTGCAGTAAAAGTCCTATCCAAATTAAATTTGTAAACAATGAAATTGTTCTTTCGTCTTTTGTCAAAAGATTATCTATAGTTCCAAATCGAACTATAAATGAGAGATAAATTGCAATATTCAGTATAATCAAATCCCAACAAACAAAGAGGACTTTGGAGTAACGCGAAAATCGATAATCTGACAATTTTTGTAAAAATCTCATTACTTTCTTCTTCTGGAAATTGATTGTTTTTGTACTGGCGACGAAAATAAGATTTTAATCACACTTTAATCTTATCTTTAGAACAATTTTCTTAAACTTTTAATTAAGATTTTTCGCAAAAAGAATTCGATCAAAACAAAAAAAGCGACCTATAGCAATAGACCGCTTTAATAACTTTTTAATTTTTAGTTATATTTTTAAAACCATTTCTTTTTCTTTTTTACTTCATTGTACCCATAACCATATCCGTAACCTTTTGAGGAAACCGTGTCATTTAATACAATACACATATTAGGAAGTTTCTTTTCTTTATAAAGGGAATTAGCAAACGAAAGCATTCGTTTATCTAGCTTATTTGCTCGTATAACATAGGCAAATGCATCTGCATTTTTTGCAATAAGCAATGTATCTGCCACTAAAGCAACCGGAGCAGTGTCTACAATAATGTAATCATATTTCTTTTTCAATTGAATAAAAAGCTCATCAATTTTACTGCTCATTAACAATTCTGCAGGATTTGGTGGAATTACCCCTGCTGGTAAAACATATAAGTCTTTGTAGTCTTTATGTTTAACGATATACTCTTGAATATTTTGTTCATTAGAAGACAAATAATTTGTTAATCCAATATTAGTCACAGCCATAAGTTCATTAATTTTTGGGCTTCTAATATCCATACCAATTAATAAAACTCGTTTTCCAGATAAAGCAAAAGTAGCTGCTAAATTTGCAGATAATAGTGTTTTTCCTTCTCCAGCAAAAGTTGAAGTAACAAAAATTGTTTTCGCAACATTTTGAGGGACACTATTTAACATAAACTCCAAATTAGTACGAACAATCCTCAGAGCTTCTGAAGAACTATCTCTGCTTTCCGATTTAATAAGTTCCTTAACATTATCAAAAGTAGGTATGTCTCCTATAAATGGAATTTGTGTATTGCCATCTAAATCTAATTTGCTCTTTATTTTTGTATCGAATAAATCCCTCGTATAAATTATTCCATACGGAATTATAAGTCCCAATAAGATTCCTGCCAGATATACTATTTTTTTCTTAGGACTTATAGGATTTTTTTCTTCTTTCGCAACATCAATTACACGAGCATTGGGTTCTGTTGCTGCTAGAGAAATTGTTGTTTCCTCTCTTTTTTGAAGTAAATAGATATAAAGTTCTTCTTTTACTTTCTGCTGTCTTTCTATTACTCTAAACTGGCGTTCCTGCAACGGAATTTTTTCGATTTTATTTTTTAAAATACCTTCTTGTCCTTTTAAATCGCGAATTTTAATCTGAAGATTAGATTGTGCTTGTTTTAAACTTTGAGAGATATTTGATTTTAAAGACGAAATTTGCTCGTTAAGTTTTAAAACAGCAGGGTTTTCAGCGGTAGCAGATTTTAAAATCCTATTGCGGTCAAGAACAAGCTGATTATACGAATTCATCAGAGAACTTGATTCTCCTTGATCTGAAATTAGGTTTGTTGGAAGTAAATCCGAATTATTGCTTTTTTTTAGAAAATCTAAAAGAGAAGAAACCACATTCAATTGAATTTCAGTTTCTACACCTTTTTTATTATATTCATTAGAGCCATCAATAAACAGCTTAGCTTGAGATTCTATATCAGCCAATTGGTTTATTTTTTTAAAACTTTCAACATGCTGTTCAACTCCGCTCAATTCCTCCGAGATTAAGATTAAACGGTTTGTAATAAAAGTTGAAGTATTTTCAGAAATTAAATTTCTATCCTCTGCAGCATCTCTATTATAAATTTGAACCATTGTATTCAAGAAATCTTTTGCTTTTTGAGAAACAGGATCAGAGACTGATAGACTAACCACGCTGCTCGTCTTGCTTACAGGTTCTACCCTAAGAGATTTTTGAAATGTCATGGCAATATCATCCAATGGCTTGACAGCAATATAAATGGGTTTAAATTTATCGGAAGATTTTTTTTCAAAAAAAACAGTTTTCTCAACAATGAAAGTTCCAATCGAAGTAAGTATTTTTTCACCATATTTATATTCTTTTTTATTAGAAACAAGCATGCTTTCGTCTTCATTTGCCACATCTTCTAAAGTAAATGTATTTGGGCTTAAAAACTTTAACTTTAAGCCCATCTCAGATTCATCAAAAAGATTTGACTTATTTACAAAAAATACTTTTATGGGAGCTTCTCCATAAATATCTTGGTCATTTAAAGTTCTTTTAATATATAGGGTTACATTAAGATTTAATTTTTGAATTGTCTTTTCAACTAATGTTCTAGATTTTAAAATTTCAATTTCGTTGTCTACATTACTTTTCATATTTGATCCAAAACCTAAATCTGAAAACATTGATAATTGAGAAAGCATACTTCCCTTTTTTTCATCTTTTACTAATATAGTAGTAGTAGCCTCATACCGCGATGTTGCATATTGCAAGTACACAAAAGAGCATAAAAGTCCCAATACCACACTCAATAAAAACCACTTCCAGTAAATAATATATTTTTCAAACTGCTCACGGAAATTTAAGCCTTCATTATCTTCGTTTGTAAAATCATCATAGAAATCTTGATTTTGCATTTTTTCTTATTTAAATATTAAAACTGAAAGTGAAACTAAAATGGAAACCGCAGATATTATTACTGAGGTATTTGGTCCTACTGCAGACGAATTCACTTTTGTTTTATTTGGCTCAACATAAACTACATCGTTTTGAGCTAAATAATAAAATGGAGAATTAATAAAATCAGACTTGGTAATATTTACTCTGTTATAAGATTTCTTGCCGTTAGTTTCTCTTATAATTAAGATGTTGTTTCTTTTCCCGTAAACAGTTAAATCTTTTCCCATACTCAATGCTTCTATTAAAGTAATCCTTTCAGAAGCAACAGAATAGGTTCCAGGCATATTGACCTCACCTTGTAAAGAAATTTTAAAGTTGGTAATACGAAGATTGATAATTGGATTTTTGATGTAGCCACTAATTTTATTTTGCAGTAAATGAAGTACTTCAGTACGAGACAATCCTCCTACTTTAATTTTTCCTAAAACTGGAAACTCAATATTTCCCTCAAAATCAACTAGATATTGCTGTACAGTTTCCTGTCCACGTGTTATGTCTAATCTATTTCCAGAAGTACTGTAGGTTTTTAAATTAAATGGTAAAGCCGCTTCGACATCATCTGCAGAAACTATAATCATTAATAAGTCATCAGGCTGTATTTTAACTTCATAGGATTCTCCTCCCTTATCGGTAATTTTATCAATATCCTGATAATAAACAATATTTTTCCGTGAAGCACAGGAGAACAAGAATAATAGTGATAAAAAAACAACGCTTTTTATCCAAAACATTTTAGATTTCATTTTATTAAAAATTTTAATAATCGCATTGCAATTATTTTTTGAAAGTATTTATAAGAAGCTGTACTACACTCAATACGCATTTTTCTCACCATGGAAAATATTTAGAACTGTTTTAATAATGATTCTAAAATCTAGCAGTAAACTCCAGTTTTCGATATACCAAATATCATAATCAACTCTGTTTTTCATATCTACAAGCTCCTTGGTTTCACCTCTATAGCCATTTACCTGAGCCCACCCAGTAATACCCGGTTTTGCATAATGACGAACTAAATAATTATTGATTAGCTCCCGATATTGATTAGTATGATTTACCATGTGTGGTCTAGGCCCGACAACTGACATATCTCCAATTAAGACATTAAAAAACTGAGGAAGTTCATCTATACTAGTCTTACGCATAAAGGCACCAAACTTTGTAACTCTGCAATCCCCTTTGTGAGCCTGCTTAGTGTCTGACGCATTATTTATTTTCATACTTCTAAACTTTAAACATTTAAAAGATTGATTATCTCTTCCAGAACGTTCTTGCTTAAAAAATACTGGCCCACGAGATTCTATTTTTATAATAAACATTACAACGGGAAACAGCCAAGGAAATATTAACAGGATTACAAGTGCAGAGAAACATAGATCGAATACTTTTTTTATAAATCGATTGACTGCGTATTCTAAAGGTTCGGGGTGAAAAATTAAAATCGGAGTATTTTGATAATATGAAACTTGAACTCTATTAGATTTTGTGTACTGCTGAAAATCGGGAACAAATTTGATTCGAACCATATTCTGATCGCAAATTTGTGTCAATTTATTTATTACAGAAATTTGGTTAATGTGAAGTGCAATATACATTTCATCGACTTTTTCGCTTTTAATGAATTCTTCAATTTCATCAAAACCTCCAATGTAAGTCTCCTCTTTTTCAAGTGTTATTGGACTGTCATCAAAAAAACCTAAAAACCGATATCCATTTGTTAAATCCTTAGCTAGAGTTTTTCTAATCTGTTTTCCCGCTACATTTGCTCCAACAATGACAAAATTTCTAAAATTATAGCCTTTAGCCCTAATGCATTTTAATAATTTCATCGATGTATATCTGGAAAACATCAGGAGTATAAAAAAGAATATATAGAAATAACCTAACCTAAATCTAGATATATCAGAATAGTTTAAAAAGAAAACAAATGCTATAATTATTGATGCATGAATTACAATCTTTTTAATTGTTCTTGTTAGCATCGACTCTATAGGTTCGATTCGAATTATTCTATACGAATCATTAAAGAGCAATAAGGAAATCCATACTAAATTACCTAATAATGATATGGTCTGTACTTCTTTTAAATGCAATCTTCCTACATTACCATATCTTGCAATAATAGATAATACAATGCATAAATTGAAAATTGCTAAATCTGAAAGAATAAAAATTAGTTTGAAATAACGGGAAAAGCGATATTGGGCTAATCCTTGCAAAATATTCATGATAATTACTTTAAAATATCTTTAAAATGATTGGCATACTGATCTATAATTATCTTCCAATCATAAAAATCAATTATTTTTCTTTTGTTATTCGCTAACATTTCCTGAAACCATTCTAAATGATAGTCTGTACTTATCAAATGATTTGCGACATCATCTGCATCTAAAAAATAAATTGCATCATCACCTAATATATATTTGTTGAAATCATTGTAATTTGCACATATTAGACTATTAGATGCCATTGCTTCAAGCAAAGATGGATTTGTACCTCCGACGGTATGCCCATGAAAATAAATTCGTGAATAAAACCTCAAATTGTTTAAGATATCTATATCGTAAATACTTCCTAAAAATTGAATTTGTGAATAATTTGAAAATTTAGTTTTTAGATATGTCCCATAAGATGTTTCATAATTCCCTATAACTAGAAAAGGATTTTTTAAGTCTGATTTAGAAACACCCTCTAAAATAATTTCAATACTATTTTCAGGTTCTAATCTTGCAATTAGCATATCAAAATTAAAAGCAGATAACTTGTATTTTTCAAGTACATCTGTCCTATTATTTTCAAAAAGAGTGGCTCCATAAGCAATATAGGTAGACGATACATTATATTTGTTTTTTAGATAATTTTGTATTCCAATTGAATCAGAAATTAAATGATCACTACATTTAACAGCAAGATATTCAGCATACTCTAGAAACTTTTTAACTAGTTTCGAGTACTTGGTTCTTTTCCATTCTAGACCATCCATATTTGTAGTAATCACAGCCTTTCTAGGCATTAACCAACTCCAAATAGAACTACTTGTGTATCCTAACTGCAATACGATATCGCAATTTTGCTTTCTGACATCTAAAATGCAATTTAAATCATAGATAAACTGTCCTGCTGTACCAAGTCTATCTTCTGGATCATAGCAATGGACAATTTGTACACCATTCCATTGTTTTTCCTGATAAGGATGATTATGGGAATTATAAACAATAACTTCAAATCCTTGCTTTATTAAACCTAAAGCAAGATATTCTGCACATTGTTCAAAACCTCCATAATAATTAGGAATCCCTCTAGTTCCTATTATTGAGATTTTCATTTATTTAAAACTAAATTATAAGCCTTTAATGTCTTTTGTGCCGTTTTTTCCCAAACATATTCAGCTAATATTAAATCCTTTAAAGAGTTGTTCTTTTCTTTACTATAAGCAAGCAAAACTGCATTTTTAATAGAGCGAACATCATCAGGTTCACAATAAAAAGCAAAATCCTTAAAATATTCTTCTGTATCACCTTTTCGAGTAATAACAATATTACAATCCATAACAGCAGCTTCTATCGAAATTAATCCAGTGGTTTCGAACCAACTAGGAAGAACATGTACCTTTGACGCTTTCAAAATTGCTGCTAATTCTTTGTGACTAACATGGTCAATCATTTGCATATTTTCATTTTCTTCAACTATTTTTTTACACTCTTTATAATAATCTAAGTGATTGGGCGCAGGCTTTCCTATTATTGTCAAATACAAATCTGATCCCCGTAGTGCTTTTATTAAATTCAATTGGTTTTTTAGTCCTTCAATTCTTCCAACGCAAAGAATATGATTTTTAAAATTTTCGTTTGGAATAATTCCGTCGTTAAAAACTTTTAGATCTATTGAATTTGGTATTTTTAGATATGGTGTCTTAACATTATATTTTTTGACAAATCGTATATATTCGCTATGTGAGTTTGGAAGCAGAAGACTTGCTTTGTCAGCAATATATTTAACTGATTTTCTATGGCCATTTAACAGATAGAATTTGGAATTTATTTTATCCCCATTTTTTAAAAATCTTGCAATAGTTTTTGCATACTCTAATGTATCACTGCTAAATAATTTTGTCAATAGCCCAATAGCACCACTTCGATTTCTTTCAAATTCACTATAATCAACAAATATTGTAGAAACTATAAATGGGAGTCTAGATTTTAAAATGTGGGGCAAAATGTCATCTGGTCGAATGATATTAAAGAAATGTATTAAATCATAAGTAGAATAATCAATAGTGTCAGAGCCAATACATAAGTCTACTATAATACCAAACTCTCTTAGATATTTAGCCGTATTATTTATTTGAACCGTATCGCCACCAGGCACTGTGTTTAGTGTCTTTCTGGCAACCATTAAAACTTTCATTCAATCAATTAGTCAATAACCAGTCTCTTTTAACAGCAAACTGATATTAATTTATAGCTTAATATTTTTATGTTTATTTAAATAACCATCTGCAAATTCACTGATTATGCTTAAATAAACTTTTGTTTTTTTTTGTTTAATAAATTCAAAAAAAAGTCTGTAAATTAAAATTGCAATATGTGATTTTAGAATTTTCACTTTTACTTTTAAACTTGAAACAGAATTATCAATTATTCTTTCGGACCTGCCTAACTCTTTTGCATAATCCAAAACATAATTTTCATTTAACTTGTCATTTATTTTATGGAGAATATTTTGATTAGGATGATAAAACATTTTATACCCTTTTTTATGTGCTCTATTTTGATAATCTATCTCCTCACCTCCGGCAAGTTTTTTCTTCGTACGTCCTAATTCATTATCATAAAAGCCAATATTTAAGGCATCTTTTTTTCTTATAGCAAAATTCCCTCCCATCAAATGTTTAACATATTTTGGCTGATCACCTAAATCAAAAACACTTACCAAAAAATAATATTTTCTTGGAAGCCAATCAGGAATCTTGATTTTAAAAGGTAAAACTTTACCCCCAGCTACAATAATATTGTTATTCGAAAAAATTTCATCACAAGTATTGAAATAATCTTTTACTAGTTCTATATCATCATCTAGATAAACTAGAATTTCTCCCTTAGATTCCTTAATTCCTCGATTTCTAGCATTTGACAAACCTTGGTTAACCTCTAAAAAATACTTTATAAAGCTATGTTTTTCATATTTATACTTAAGACTACTTGTACTATCCGTCGAATTATTGTCTACTATGAGAATTTCTGTATCATTTCTATGTTTTACATCTTTTAAAATAGACTCAATTGTTTCTTCTAGTAAATAAAATCTATTGTATGAGCATATAATTATACTATATTTAATCATGATAGAATATAAATTGTATTGGTGCAACTTCTGCGGCATTATTATAGATACCTCTGTAATAAAACAAAAGCATCGCTATGCAAACTAAAAGCGCAATAGGTTTAATAATTTTTGTTTCAGATTTTTTTAAAACCTTAAAGATGTAAAGCATCAGGAAGGATAATATGATTAGTCTGAAAAATATAAAGTAATCAGAAATTCTTTCAAGTATAAAGTTGCCCTTGAACATTCTCGAAAGTATAACTCCTATAAAAAATAGATTATAATATTGTATAAAATAATATTTTTTAAAACTTTCTTTTAATCTATTATAGAATATGATAATCATAAAATCAATAAAAAAAAACAGAAAAACAGATAAACCTTCACCAACCATATGTTCCTCAGTATAATCACGAAGCATATCTAAATTTTCCATATAATAATTATAACCTAGTAGATTAATCAAAGGGTTTAAGTAATTTAAAAGAATCATAAAAAACTTTGGAAGAATAAAAACTGCTGATAAAAAAAAAACAATTTGCTTTTTTACATTTTTAAACCACTCAATCTTTATTACTGGCAGTAAGATAAATAGTAAGGAAACTGTTTTGTGTATAGACAAGGCTAATATTGCCATCAAAAAAAGCGTGTAGTAATTCTTTTTATTTAATAATTGTATGCAATACATAGATATTAAAAATGCTAATGTCTGTCTCATTGCATTCATGCTTACAAAAAAAAGAAGACTAGTAAAAAAAAAATAAAGATACCAATACCTTATAAAAGGAATACTTTTTAAAAAGAGCATCAAAAAAAGTATTTGTAAAAAAGCAATAACAATGAATAATGAGTAACTCTCAAATCCAAAATTAACAAGAAATTTGTTCAGAAAAACAAATCCAAAATCATTATCAACAGGGAAATTGCCAGTATATTTCAGTTCTTTATACCACTGTGTGTAACCTGCATAATCTCTACCGACATTATACCTTAAACCAATAATTAATGTGTAAAAAAGTACAGGAATAATAAAACCTGGCACATTTAAATCTAGTTCAACCCTATTGTTAATCCTCTTTTCTTTAACGAAAATTTTAAAAAAAACAATTACTAATATTGGAAACAAAGTATAAAATACATATGTAGCTGTATCTTCCAAAATATTTTATTAGTTTAATAAAATTTGTTTTATTAACGAATTTGATCCAAAATTTTAATCTTATTGGAATGATTTACACGCTTTTCCCTTGAAGGTAACGCCATAAAATCTCCATATTCATCTATCAAATATTGATCTACGTCATTAGGTGCATTAAATTCAAAGTCTTCGAACTTGATTTTTCGTACTGGAAAGCATGTCGCTAATTTGTGTGGAGCATAAAAACCAGTTCCATATGCATGAGAAAATCTATTTACAATAAATAATCCAATAAACCTTAATCCAAAAACTACCAACGAAGAGATATAATAAACTAATTTTGAAATTAATTGCCAAAGAATGCCTTTTTTAAACTTGTATTTTAATTCACTATATCTACAATCTAAAGGCTTTTTAATTTTTTCATTTATACAAATTTGTTCAAATGGAAAAATGTCTATAAAAAGACCATTGAATTTATAGCCGAATTCTATAGTGCAATTTTCTTCAATCTCAGAATTTAAATCTCGTATTTTAGCAAAACAATGTTTATAATTAGAATCCGTTTTTCTAGTTTGCAACTTATAATTTTCTGGAAGTTCTTTTTCAAGACAATTTAATAATCTTTGATAATCTTTTTTCTCTACCCCCACATCAAAATCATCATCCCAAGGGATAAATCCTCCATGACGTCTTGCACCCAACAATGTACCAGACATTAACCAATATGTTACATTATGTTTGTGGCAGATACTATCAAATTCTTTCGCAATTTCTAAAATACGTAATTGTCCTTTTCGCAAATCAGACCCAATTGGGTTATATTCAGATAAATCTTCCATCTTAATTTAATCCTAATTTTTTTATTCCTTTAATTCTTAGAGACAATACTGTAAATTCTGTTAAAAAGACCAATACAGCCACCGTTATTACTGTAATATTATTAGTTAAAAACAAAATGGTTAGTCCAGATATATGAAATATAGAAGATATGATCACAGTTTTATTTGTATATTTTGAATGCCCAAAAGCCCCTAGTAAAGGATACCCAAGCAAAATAGACGGTATAGTGACCAAGCACACTCCTAATAAAACTTGGAATACTGTGATACTAATAGATGCCACATTTTTATATATTAATAACATAATAAAATCTGCATAATAAATTGCTATTGGCAAAACAATACTATTAAGTAAGACTACTGCTTTAAAAATTTTACTAAACATCTTCAAATCTTTATGCTTAACCATATAGGGATATATTGCACCATTTAGCGGGCTATATACATTCTGGATCGTACTATATAATTTTTCTGCTGCAGAATAATACCCTGCTGCCATATTTCCTCCAACAAGACCTAAAACAAAAGTATTACTAACTGTATATAGAGATACCGAAATTCGAGACATAAAAAACTGCGAGCTATTTCTTAAATATTCCTCTATTCGTGAAATGGACACGAGCGAATATTTCAAACTTACATTAAACTTTTTCTTTACGATATAAATAGCAATCATCCCTGACGTTATTGAGCCTAACCCATAAAAAAAAGGAACTAATAGATAATCGGAATCAGATTTTACGAGAAAAAAAATTGGAATGATAGCTAGAGTGCGTGTTACAATATTTATTTTAGTGATATATTTCATCTGTTCCATCCCTTGAAAAAACCAAGCTGGCATTAATACTGTTCCAAATACAGTAGTGTATGATAATAAATAAAGCCAGCAATTATGATAAAACTTATCGAAAGAAAAGATTACTAAGACTAAGATTACAAGACCAATTACAAAGAGCAAGATTTGGCTAATTAAAACATTTACAAAAAAAACATCTCTCGCTTGCTTTTCATCTCTATTAGCAGAAATAAACTGTACTCCATATAAATTAAATCCAAAATCGGTTAAAACAATAAAGTACTGTGAAAAAGCAGTTGCAAAACTCGTTAGTCCGAAAACTTCAACACCTAATGTTCTAAATAAATAAGGCACTGTGAGTAAAGGAAAAATATAATTAGCCCCTTGTAAGATTACTAACGAAAAGAAGTTAGAGACTAAGGATGATTTAAAATTGATTAACTTAAAAAACATTTTTTATAATCTATGACATTGCGTATGCACCATCAACAACCAGAATTTCTCCATTTACATAAGTATTCGTAATTAAAAACCAATAAGCATCTGTCAACTCAGTTGGCTCACAAAAACGCCCTAAAGCTATTTTTTTGCGGATATTTTTTTTCTGACTTTCAGGTTTTGATTTTTGCCATCCTGTATTGACAAAACCAGGTGCAATTGCATTAATTCTTATTTCTTGTGGTGCAAAAACTTTTACTAAATTTTTAACTAATGCATGAACTGAAGCCTTGGTCACTCCATAAGATAAAGAAAGAGAATGTGGATAAATCCCCATTAAAGAGCCTGTAAAGATTATTGAACCTCTATATTTTATTTTTTTTGTAATTGCTTGCAACAAAAATGTTGGAAAATGTATATTAACATTAAATACTCTTTGCCAGTTTTCTTGTGTAATATTTTCAAAATCTGACCTACAAGTCAGTCCTGTATTAAAAATTAGTACATCAAGGTAGATATCATTATTAAATAAATATTGAGAAATAATATCTATTTCTTGTAGGTTTCCGCAATCGACTTTTAATAAATTTATTTTACTTTTAGGGAATAAATTCTCAAATTCATCTTTAGTTTTACAAGCCGTTTTATTATCAGATAGATAAATTAAAACTAAATTATAGCCTTCCGCTAACAAACGCATTGCCACTGATTTTCCTATTCCTTTTGTACCGCCTGTTATTAATGCTGTCTTCATTTTACTTTAATTTCAGGATTGCTATGTTTGTCAGTAACGTTTTTTAACTCCTTATATTTATAAAAGATATCTTCTTTCAATTTAGAAGAAGACACACCATCTCCATAAGGAAAATAAAAAACTTCGATTCCTAAATCTCTTAAATAATCATATTTCCCTACCCAATCATCGCCTACCACAAAAGCATCAATATTTAAATTTTTAACAAGTTCTGTATGATCTAATGAGCGTTGCGGAATAACTATATCTGGATATTTCAAAGCTTCTAAAATAGATAAACGCTCTTCAAAAGGAATAATTGGTGCTTTTTTATAAGAACAAACCAATTCATCAGAACTTACACCCACAATTAAAACTTCGCCTAATCCTCGAGCGTATTTAATCATTTTCAAATGATTTGAGTGAAACATATCAAACGTTCCAGATGTATAAATAATTTTTTTCTTTCTATTTGCCATCATATCAATAGATTTTAATTTTAGAATCCTGTTTGCAAATAATAATTCAAGCTGATTGTTTCTTGAAAATCAAATTCTCTAACAATTACAGCACACTCTTCGTATGCTAATCATTTCAATATTTGATATTCTAGAATTAACCCTATTAAAAAATTATTTATCGCAAGCAATATTCCTTAACCGCAGCCCACTACTCCCTGTCATCACTTCTTTTCTTAAACCACTACTAGAAAAACGATGATCACGAGTATTAAAATATATTTCTATACCTTTCTCTTCACAATATTCTCTTCCTGTAAAATTTTTGTTCTTATATTCATCCCCAACTATTCTGATATCAATTTTATAAGAACGTAAAATATCTTCTAAATCCTGTTCTGTAGTGTATGGAATAACTTCATCGACAAATTTGCAACCTTTAAGTTGGATGTATCTTTCTACAACGGTTTGTGTTGGTTTATTTTTTTCGGGTCTATCAATTGTTGGATCGGTTTGTAATCCTGCAATTAAATAATCGCATTTTTGCTTAGCTTCTTCCAACATTTTAATATGCCCTGCATGGAGCAGATCAAAAGCACTAAAAGTTATTCCTATTTTCATAATTATAAATGGCAGATTTCTCATTTCATGGTACAGCTCCGCATCTCCAAGTCACATGAAATTGGAAATTTAGAACCTATTTTTCTCGGTCAACATAAAATAGAGAACTTTCGTTTTTTCTATTTTTTGCAAAAGTATTTAGCATACAGATTAAATAAAAGTTAAAAAGTGAGAATTACCTTATTCTATCACAATTATGGCTTCATGTGTATCCGCTAAAATAGGTCGTAGGAGATATTAAAGTCTTAACTTTACGGTGTCTAAGCAGTATAAAATGAAAGTTGCTCTATTGTTTTTATTAATAAGTATAACCGCACAAAGTCAGGTTTTGGGGTGTACTGATAGTATCTCAAAAAATTTTGATTCGAAAGCTATAATAAATGACGGCAGTTGTTTTTATGAAAATGTAAAATTAAAACCCGAATATTCTTTTCGCTTAAGTGATTCATTAAAAGAAACTTCAGGATTAATTTCCTTTGAGAATTTATTATGGACGCATAACGACGATCACGATACTACAATTTATGGTTTGGATTCATTAGGGAAAATCAAGAAAAAAATTGTTCTTCCTGAAGTTATCAATCATGATTGGGAAGAAATCGCTCAAGACAACACACATATTTACATTGGAGATTTTGGAAATAATTATTCTGGAAACAGAACTGACTTGAAAATACTTAAAATTGAAAAAAAATCATTTTTACACGAAAACCCAAAAATTGAGACTATCTCATTTTCTTATTCCGATCAGACTGATTTTTCTCCTTCAAAACCTAATAAAACTAATTTTGACTGCGAAGCTTTTATTGTTTCCAAAGACAGTATTTATTTGTTTACCAAACAATGGAAATCTTCTAAAACCTCCATTTATTCGCTTCCAAATCAGTCAGGAATGCAGATTGCGAAATTAAATGCGACTTTAGATAGTAAAGGGTTAGTAACTAGCGCCACATATTTGAAAGAGAAAAAACTAATTGCTTTGTGCGGTTACACCAAAGCTGGAAAACCATTTCTATACCTTCTATACGATTTTAAAAATCCGGATTTTTTATCAGGAAATAAAAGACGAATCGATTTAAAACTTCCTTTTCATCAAGTGGAAGGAATTGCAACAAAAGATGGACTTCATTATTTTATTACAAATGAATCTCTTGTTCGAAAACCTATTTTAAACAATCCGCAGCAAATTCATTATTTAGATTTGAGTTCGCTGCTTGGTTTGTATCTTCATAAATAATTCGCAAATGCAAGATAATAGTTTACTTTTGCAGAAAGTTATGTTTTAGAAAATATTCATAACCCATAATTTATAACTTACAATTACAAAGTGAATTACTTATCTGTAGAAAATATATCGAAGTCATTTGGCGAAAGAGTCCTTTTTGACAACATTTCTTTTGGAATCAATAAAGACCAAAAAATCGCTTTTATTGCCAAAAATGGTTCAGGAAAAACAACTATAATGAGCATTATTAATGGTTTGGAAGAGCCTGATACTGGACAAGTTGTCTTACGAAAAGGAATTAGAATGGCATTTCTTTCGCAGGATAATAATCTTCAGGATGAATTGACTATTGAAGAAAGTATTTTTGCTTCAGATAATGAAACGCTTAAAGTTATTGAAGCTTACGAAAAAGCTTTAGAAAATCCTGCTGACGAAGAAGCCTACCAAAAAGCTTTTGATGCTATGGATCAGCATAATGCATGGGATTTTGAAACGCAGTACAAGCAAATTCTTTTTAAATTAAAGCTGGAAGATTTTAAACTTAAAGTAAAAAATCTTTCTGGAGGACAGAAAAAACGTCTTTCATTAGCTATAATTCTAATTAACCGTCCAGATTTATTAATTCTAGATGAGCCGACTAACCACTTAGATCTTGAAATGATCGAGTGGCTTGAAAGCTATTTTGCTAAGGAAAATATTACGCTATTTATGGTAACGCACGACCGTTTCTTTTTGGAGCGCGTTTGCAACGAAATCATCGAATTAGACAACGGAAAACTATATCAATACAAAGGAAATTATTCTTATTATCTTCAGAAAAAGGAAGAACGAATCACTTCTGAAAATGCGAGTATAGATAAAGCGAAAAACTTATTTGTAAAAGAATTAGAATGGATGCGCCGCCAGCCAAAAGCGAGAACGACCAAATCTAAATCTCGTCAGGACGATTTTTATGTTATTAAAGAAAAAGCACAAAGCCGACGTAAAGAAAATAAGGTGGAGCTTGAAATAAATATGGAAAGAATGGGAAGCAAAATTATCGAGCTTCACAAACTTTCTAAAAAGTTCAAAGACCGTGTTATTTTAGACAACTTCAGTTTTGATTTTCAGCGTGGAGAAAGAATTGGAATTATCGGTAAAAACGGGACTGGAAAATCGACTTTCTTAAATCTTTTGACTGGAACAATTCCGCCTGACAGCGGGCGCGTTGTAAAAGGCGACACCATAAAAGTGGGCTACTACACGCAATCTGGAATTAATCCGAAACCGGGACAGCGTGTTATTGATATTATAAAAGAATACGGAGAGTATATTCCATTGACAAAAGGAAAAATTATTTCGGCTTCACAATTATTGGAGCGTTTTCTTTTTGATGCGAAAAAACAATACGATTATGTTGAAAAATTAAGCGGTGGTGAATTAAAACGTTTGTATTTATGTACCGTTTTAATTCAGAATCCGAACTTCTTGATTCTTGATGAGCCAACAAACGATTTGGACATTGTGACTTTGAATGTCTTAGAAAGTTTCCTTTTAGATTATCCTGGATGTTTATTGGTAGTTTCTCACGACCGTTATTTTATGGACAAGATTGTCGATTATTTATTTGTCTTTAGAGGAGAAGGAGAAATCGAAAATTTCCCAGGAAACTATTCTGATTTCAGAGCTTATGAAGATAGTGCTGATGTCGCTCAAAAAGAAGAAAACAAAGCTGAAAAAAAAGATTGGAAACAAAATAATCCAACAGGAAATTTAAGTTTCAATGAGCAAAAAGAATATCAAAAAATAGAAAGGGAAATTAAAGATTTAGAAATTGAAAAAACTAAGATCGAACAATTATTCTCTGACGGAAAAGTAGCCGATGCAGATATCGAGAAAAAAGCCAATGAACTTCAAAATATAATCAATAAAATAGACGCAAAAGAAGAACGCTGGTTTGAGCTTTCTGCTAAACTTGAGGGTTAATTTCCTAAAGACTCACAAAAAACACGGATATACGTCAAGCTTTTTTATGCCTTTTTGAGCATCCTTTGCGAAACAAACATTTTTTTATATATTTCAACACATTAAAACAAATACCACATGAAAAAATTATTAGCTGCTTTATTTACTTTAACGCTTTTTGTTTCATGCTCAAGCTCTAGTCCTGATGATATATTACCACCACCAAAGGACTACACGGAGCAGAATGAAAAAGAGATCGCAGATTATCTTGCTAAAAACAATTTAACCGCAAAACGAACAAGTACGGGATTATACTACATAGTTAATGAAGAAGGCACGGGAAAACAGCCAAGTATATTATCTACTGTAACTGTTAAATACAAAGGATATTTTACATCTGGAAAAACATTTGATCAAAGTAAAGATGCTGGAGCAACTTTCCCTTTAAATAAAGTAATTAAAGGTTGGCAAGAAGGAATTCCATTTTTTAAGGAAGGCGGAAAAGGAGTTTTACTAATACCATCGCATTTAGGATATGGAAGTTATGACGATCCAAGAGGCATTCCAGCAGGTTCTGTACTTCTTTTTGACATCGAACTAATTTCAGTAAACTAATTTTGTAATCTGGAAAGTAGAAAATGCTGTTTCAAATCAAAGCTTATCTAAAATTTCTCTGGTATTCTAAAAACGAACATGCGGTTCATTCGCCCTTTGTTTTTAATTTACTGACAAAATGCTTCTATGATAAGAAGACAAAACCAGAATATGCAATTCTAAAAAAATATAGAAAATCGCTTTTAGGAAACAAAAACTTCATTGAAGTGACCGATTTTGGAGCTGGTTCAAGAGTTTTCAAATCAAATAGAAGGCAAATTTCTAAAATTGCACAAACAGCTGGAATTTCGCCAAAACGAGCTGAATTATTATTTCGTGTAACGAATTATTTTCAGCCTCAAAATATTCTGGAAATTGGAACTTCTTTAGGTTTGGCAACTTCTGCTTTAGCATTAGGCAATCCAAAAGCAAAAGTCATTACTATTGAAGGCTGTCCAAATACGGCAGGAATTGCACAAAATCAGTTAAATGATTTTGATTGTAAAAATGTTGAAAATGTAGTTTCTGAGTTTGAATCTTTTTTAATATCTGAAAACATTCAAGCTACAAATTACAATCTGATTTATTTTGACGGAAATCATTCTAAAAAAGCGACTTTAGAATATTTTGAACTCTTGTTGCCAACTATAGATAATGATTCGATTTGGATTTTTGATGATATTCACTGGTCTGAAGATATGGAAGAAGCTTGGGAAATTATAAAAAACCATTCACAAGTAAAAGTCACGATTGATACTTTCCAATGGGGATTTGTATTTTTCAGATATGAACAGCCAAAACAGCATTTTATTATAAGAACATAAAAAAAGACGATCATTAGTGATCGTCTTTTTTTTTACTAATTCAAAATTTTAAAAGTCTTATTTTTTAGCATCTTTATTTTCTTCAGATTTAGCTCCCATTCTGTTTACAGTATACATTGGTGCAAATTTAACTTTCAAACCAGCGATTTTACGGTTATCCTCTGCAGACAAACCTTCTTTTTCTACTGTATTTTTACGGCTGTCAAGAGCTTCATACATTAATTTGATTTCATCCCAGTCTTCTCTAGAATAACTATCTTTATTGTTTTCTACTGTATGAACAAACTGCTGATAAACGCTATGAATATTCTGAGCATTTACCCAGCTAAAATTCATATCATCACCAATTTTTCCTGCACCAAACAAAGCATCTCTCAATGATTGTTTCGGACTAGAAGCTGGAGGGGCAAATTGGGCGGTAATTTCATTTTTAAATTCCTCGTATTTAATTTTACTTGCATTTACTTTCTCAGTCGCAGCAGCATTGTCTTTAATATCTGCCAAAGCTGCTTGAGCTTCTTGAGATCTTCTATCATACTCTGCTTCAATACTTTGCCAATTATCTTTCAGATCAGCCGTTGCCACATTTTTAACAGAGTCAACATAAACAACATAGCTGTCTACTGTTTTTTGAGCTTTCTCTTGTTTTTCATCTTTACACGATGTAAAACCTAATGCAATTAATGCGATAACGATAGTTATTTTGATATTTTTCATAATTCTGATTATTTAATTAATTATATAACCAAATTTACTCAATAACCAAGTTAATAAATTACATTATTATCATGTTTTTAAAATTAAAAATGTTTTAAAACTATAAAAACCATAAAATAATGATAATTAAATAAAAATTAAACAAAATTATATAACAATATTTGTTCGGGTTTATGAAATTCTATTAACTTAAAAAAGTACTCTACCATTATATGTAACAAAATCCAATTCTGAACTACTTATGGTTTTATTGAAAAGTGTTTTGTACTTTTAAATCCAAAATTGTAAAACGAAATGGCTGAACCATTAATTAAGATAACCGACATTAAACGAAATTTTATTTTGGGCAATGAAACGGTTTATGTTTTAAAAGGAATAGATTTAGAAATCAACAAGGGCGAATATGTCGCTTTGATGGGACCTTCTGGATCTGGAAAATCTACATTAATGAATTTATTGGGCTGTTTAGATACGCCCACTTCTGGCCATTATGTTTTAAACGGAAAAGATGTCAGCAAGATGAGAGATGATGAATTGGCTGAAATTCGAAACAAAGAAATCGGTTTTGTTTTTCAGACTTTTAATCTTTTGCCAAGAACTACTGCTCTAGATAATGTTGCATTGCCAATGATTTATGCAGGTTACGGAAAATCGGAACGAATTGCCCGTGCCACTGAAGTTCTAAAACAAGTAAATCTAGCCGATAGAATGGATCACCAACCCAATCAGCTTTCTGGAGGACAGCGTCAGCGTGTTGCTGTTGCCCGAGCATTGGTCAACAAACCTTCTATTATTCTTGCCGATGAACCAACTGGAAACTTAGACAGTAAAACTTCTGTAGAAATAATGAAGCTTTTTGGTGATATTCATGCGCAAGGAAACACTGTAATTCTAGTAACTCACGAAGAAGATATTGCGGCTTACGCGCATCGTGTAATTCGTTTACGTGACGGTTTGATAGAAAGTGACACAACTAAATAATTTTATATTTCTGATTTTAGACTTTAGATTATTTTTCTAAATCTAAAAATTTTAGACAACAGCTTTTCAATCTAAAATCATAAATCTACAATCTAGAATAAAAAATGAAAGTATATACCAAAACAGGCGACAAAGGAACCACAGCACTTTTTGGTGGCACCCGCGTTCCAAAAGATCATATTCGCATTGACAGTTACGGCACTGTTGACGAATTAAATTCTTATATCGGATTAATTCGCGATCAGGAAATCGATTCGCACTATAAAACCATTTTAATAGAAATTCAAGACCGTCTTTTTACTGTTGGTGCCATTTTGGCAACTCCACAAGAAAAAGAAGTTTTAAAAAATGGAAAACTTCGCTTAGAAAATCTAGGCATAATTGATTCTGATATTGAATTGCTCGAAAATGAAATAGATAAAATGGACGAAAGCCTTCCTCCAATGACACATTTCGTTTTACCAGGCGGTCATCCAACCGTGTCACATTGTCATATAGCACGCTGTATTTGCCGACGAGCAGAGCGTTTAGCTGTACATTTAAGCCATAATGAACACGTTCCAGAAATCGCTATTACATACTTAAACCGACTTTCTGACTACCTTTTTGTCTTGGCACGAAAGTTGTCCTCAGACTTAAAAGCGGAGGAAGTAAAATGGATTCCCAGAAAATAAATTTCTGCAAATTTCAATTTTTCTAAACCCCAAATTCCAACAAAAATCGAAGTTTTACGGGCTGTTTTTGGAATTTGGAATTTGATTTTTGGAATTTTACAAGTGACGTTCTTAATTTTTATTAAAATAAATCAAAATTTACTTGTCTTTTTCAGTAAAAAATTTATTTTTGCACAAACTAAATAGATAACAGATGTATTGGACATTAGAATTAGCATCTTATTTAAGTGATGCGCCATGGCCTGCTAACAAAGACGAACTTATAGACTACGCTATTAGAGCTGGTGCTCCATTAGAAGTAGTAGAAAACCTTCAATCAATCGAAGATGAAGGTGAGATATATGAATCAATGGAAGAAATTTGGCCTGATTATCCAACAGACGAAGATTATCTTTGGAATGAGGATGAATATTAAAAAATAAACCAAATGAAAAAGTCTCTCATCATAGAGACTTTTTTTTTGGTTCAAATACATATATATAATAAAGAAATACAATAAATCATGAGTTTCATAAACAGTATTATTAAAGTCTTTGTCGGCGATAAGTCGCAGAAAGATGTCAAAGCTTTACAACCTTACTTAAATAAAATTAAAACATTCGAAGCTCCTTTAATGAGTCTGTCAAACGACGAATTAAGAGGAAGAACCGTTTTTTTTAAAGACAGAATAAAAGAAGCTAGAGCTGATAAAGATGCTAAAATTGCTTCGCTTAAAGCTGAAGTAGAAAACATCGAAGACATCGATAAAAGAGAAGACATTTATGATGCTATAGATGCTCTTGAAAAAGAAGCTTATGAAATCTCTGAAAAAACTTTATTGGAAATTCTTCCAGAAGCGTTTTCTGTAGTTAAAGAAACGGCTCGCCGTTTTAAAGAAAACTCTCATATTGAAGTTACTGCAACTGCAAAAGACCGCGAATTCTCAGCTGCAAAATCATATATTACTATTGAAGGCGATAAAGCAATCTGGGCTAACAAATGGAATGCTGCTGGAAAAGATATCACTTGGGACATGATTCACTACGATGTTCAGTTAATCGGTGGTATGGTATTGCACGAAGGTAAAGTTGCCGAAATGCAAACTGGAGAAGGTAAAACTTTGGTTGCTACTCTTCCACTTTACTTAAACGCTTTGACAGGAAATGGAGTTCACTTAGTAACGGTGAATGACTACTTAGCAAAACGTGATAGTACTTGGAAAGCGCCTTTATTTGAATTCCATGGTTTATCTGTAGATTGTATCGATAACCACCAGCCAAGTACAGAACAAAGAAAAAAAGCTTACGACGCCGATATCACTTACGGAACCAACAACGAATTTGGTTTTGACTACTTAAGAGATAATATGGCACACTCTCCTAGCGATTTAGTGCAGAGAAAACACAATTTTGCGATTGTCGACGAGGTTGACTCGGTATTAATTGATGATGCTAGAACACCGCTTATCATTTCTGGACCAGTTCCTCAAGGAGATCGTCACGAATTCAACGAATTGAAACCAAAAATTGAAAACTTAGTTGCGCAACAACGTCAGTTAGCGAATGGTTTCTTAGCTGAAGCTAAAAAATTAATCAAAGAAGGAAATACTAAAGATGGAGGTTTCTTATTATTAAGAGCTTACAGAAGTTTACCTAAAAATAAGGCATTAATTAAATTTTTAAGTGAAGAAGGAATTAAACAATTGCTTCAAAAAACTGAAAATCAATACATGCAAGACAACAATCGTGAAATGCATAAAGTTGACGAAGCTTTGTATTTTGTGATTGAAGAAAAAAATAATCAGGTTGAATTAACAGATAATGGTATTAAATACCTTTCTGGAGATACAGATGCAGATTTCTTCGTGTTACCAGATATTGGGACAGAAATCGCTGCGATCGAAAAACAAAAATTAGACAAAGACGCTGAAGCTGAAGCCAGAGAAAGATTATTCCAAGATTTTGGTGTAAAAAGCGAGCGTATCCATACTCTTACTCAGCTTTTAAAAGCATACGCTTTATTCGAAAAAGATGTAGAGTATGTTATCATGGACAACAAAATTATGATTGTCGATGAGCAAACAGGTCGTATCATGGATGGACGTCGTTATTCTGACGGTCTTCACCAAGCGATCGAAGCTAAAGAAAATGTAAAAATTGAAGCTGCTACTCAGACTTTTGCTACTGTTACATTACAGAATTACTTCAGAATGTACAATAAATTGGCTGGTATGACTGGTACAGCGGTTACAGAAGCTGGAGAGTTATGGCAAATCTACAAACTGGATGTTGTTGAAATTCCGACAAACCGCGGAATTGCAAGAATCGACAAAGAAGATTACATCTATAAAACAACACGTGAGAAATTCAATGCTGTTATTGAAGACGTTACTGAATTATCTCAAGCTGGAAGACCAGTATTGATCGGAACAACTTCTGTAGAGATTTCAGAATTATTAAGCCGTATGCTTAAAATGAGAGGAATCACGCACAACGTATTGAACGCTAAAATGCACAAGCAAGAGGCGCAAATCGTTGAAGAAGCTGGTAAAGCTGGAGTTGTAACTATTGCAACAAATATGGCTGGTCGTGGTACCGATATTAAATTATCTCCAGAAGTAAAAGCTGCGGGAGGTTTAGCAATCGTGGGTACTGAGCGTCATGATTCTCGTCGTGTAGACAGACAGTTACGTGGTCGTTCTGGTCGTCAGGGAGATCCAGGAAGTTCTCAGTTCTACGTTTCTCTTGAAGATAACTTAATGCGTTTATTCGGTTCTGAAAGAGTTGCGAAAGTAATGGACAGAATGGGACTTAAAGAAGGTGAAGTTATTCAACATTCTATGATGACTAAATCTATCGAACGTGCTCAGAAAAAAGTAGAAGAAAACAACTTTGGTGTTCGTAAACGTTTATTAGAATATGATGACGTAATGAACTCTCAGCGTGAAGTAGTTTACAAACGTCGTCGCCACGCATTGTTTGGTGAGCGTTTGAAATTGGATATCGCGAATATGCTTTATGATACTTGCGAGTTAATCGTAAGCAACAATAAAGTAACAAACGATTTCAAAGGATTTGAATTTGATTTAATTCGTTATTTCGGAATTACATCTCCAATTTCTGAGGCTGATTTTGCTAAATTATCAGATATCGAAGTTACTGGAAAAGTATACAAAGAAGCTTTAGCTTTCTACACTGAAAAAACAGAAAGAAGCGCAAGAGAAGCTTTCCCAATTATAAAAGGCGTTTTTGAAGAGCCAAATAACCATTTCGAAAGAATTGTAGTTCCATTTACAGACGGAATCAAAACTTTGAATGTGGTTACTGACTTGAAAAAAGCTTACGAAAGCGAAGGTGCTCAATTGATTGCTGATTTTGAGAAAAACATCACACTTTCTATTGTTGATGAAGCTTGGAAAAAACATTTACGCAAAATGGACGAATTGAAACAATCTGTTCAATTGGCTGTTCACGAACAAAAAGATCCATTGCTTATCTACAAATTAGAAGCTTTCAACTTGTTTAGAGGAATGTTGGACAACGTGAACAAAGAAGTAATTTCATTCTTATTTAAAGGTGATTTACCTGCTCAAAACGTACCAGAAATTCACGAAGCAAGAGAAGTTCGTCAAAAAGAAAACTTACAGTTAAGTAAAGACGAAATTCCAAACAGCGAAAGCATCAACCGTGAAGCTGGAGAAACACAACAGCGTCAGGTTACAGAAACTATCGTTAGAGATATGCCAAAAATCAACAGAAATGACACTGTTACGGTTCAAGAAGTTGCAACTGGCAAAACTGAAGAAATGAAGTTTAAAAAAGCAGAGAGCTTAATCGCTTCTGGCGAATGGGTTTTAGTAAAATAATAAACTCTCAATAAATACAAAATCCCCGATTACTGAAGTAGTCGGGGATTTTTTTTATGAGTTTTTTTGCCACGAATTACACGAATTTGCACTAATTTTTTATTTGACAGATTTTAAAAGAAATTCGCGGAAATTCGTGTAATTCGTGGCAAAAAAATTATCTAGGATTATCTTCGTAATAACGAGCTTCGATTCTTTTAATATCTTTTATAGAGTTTTTAGCCCAAAGCAATCGCTTTTCTAAAATTTCTTCCTCAGAAAGATGCCAATTAATATCTGATCTTCTCAATCTATTGGTTATGTTTTGAATAACAATTGCCGCAGAAACCGAAATATTCAAACTTTCTGTAAAACCAACCATTGGGATTTTCAAGAAACCATCGGCATTATCCATAATTTCTTGTGACAAACCTTCTTTTTCTGTTCCGAAGAACAACGCACTTGGTTTTGTAATATCGAAATCTTCCAGCATGCAATCTTTTTCGTGCGGAGTAGTTGCAATAATCTGATATCCTTTATTTCTTAAATCAGAAAGACATCCAGAAACCGAATCAAAACGATTTATGTCAACCCATTTTTGAGCTCCTAAAGCAATTTCTTTATCGATTCGTTTTCCAAAACGCTGTTCGATTACATTCAATTCCTGAATTCCAAAAACTTCACAGCTTCTCATTACTGCGCTTGTGTTATGCATTTGAAAAACATCTTCAACAGCAACAGTAAAATGTTTGGTACGATTCGTCAGTACTTCTAAAAATCTTTCTTTTCGGTTTTCTGTCAATATGTTTTCTAAGAATGCGAGGTAATCTAAATCAATCATTTTTATTTCTATTTGGCGCAAAAATAATAAATTAAAGAGAAAGAAGTCTTCTCGCTAATTTTCATCCTGCCAAATCTTTAATAAAATTGGCGCGAAGCTTTTGGTGCAGTACCTCGACCCGAACTAAATCAACTGGCAAAACATCATCTTTATAGGAATCTCCCATAAAAACGGCGCTTTCATTTTTAGAATGTTTTTTGAGTCGATCCAACATCGCTTTCAATTCACTTTCAGAAAAATTAATACTTATAAAAGTTATAAATCTTTCCATAACATTTTTCATTCCATCATTATAATTCAGCATTATAACGTTGTCATCCGTTTCATAATAATCAAGAAAAGCTTGAAAATATTTTTCCAGAACCAAAGCTTGATACTGTTGAAAACTTACTTGCTCTATTTCATCAGAAGTAATTCCGAAAACACTCGACGGAATTAAATTAGGAACCATGTGCATCCCAGCCATCTTTTGGTGCGATCTTAAAACTTCTCCCGGATTTCGAAACAATAACGCAAAAGGAACTTTCGGAAAAACCGCTCTTAAATAAGAAGCTTTAAAAACACTCCAAGCATCTAATTTTATAATTAAATGCTTCTGTTCTGAAAATCTCTTTTGTCCTAATAATCTCAAAACCGATTTCAGCAAATCTGTTTTGAGATTTTTGTCGAAAGCATCACTTCTCAAAATCTGATCGATAATAGGGGCTTCAGAAACCATAATATTTTCAGACGAAGTGGCCAAAGACTGACTCAACATCGTAGATCCGCATCTTGAAACATGAAAAACCAATCCTTTTAATTCTACACAATCGAGTTCTTTAGACCAATCTATTAGGTTTTCTGCCGTACTTGTAAATTTAAAACGCTTCAAATTATAATTATGGCTTATGCATTTTACAATTGTTTCTTCAAAAAAAGGCTCTGCAAAAGGAATATCCGCGAAATACATCCATTCAAAATAAACTTCATTTTCCTTTTCAATCAACTTAATTGGAATCCAATTTGCAATAAGATTTTTTATATTTTCCATTTTATGAGTTCATTTGTGATTGAAGTTCGGCAATAAGACGAGCATTAATTTCAGACGGATTTCTAGAAAGTTCTGCAATTACTTGCTTTTTTACTTCATCAGAATATTCATTTTTGTGCACATAATTTACATCAAAACCCATTTTAAAAAACAATTCGTCAGACCAATCATTTCTTATACAATCAATAGTTAAGTGAATTCTAGGTTCTAAACTTTTATTCTGCACACTATGAGGTAATTGAAAGTTGGCATACCAGCACTCCCCCATTTTCATCGGAACTAATTTGTGATCTACATAAAAATACACTTCAGAATTGGTGATAATAGGAACATGAATCCTAAAAAATCCATCTTCATACGAAGTATCATTATCAACATGCTCTTTAATCTCGCTTTCAGGTCCGAGTCTTAATAATCGTACCGCTTCTTTTTCGCATTCAAACCAATCCATTACTTCTTTAAAATAAGGACAGCTATCAAGCAAAGGCGTGTTTTTATATTCTTTATCTGGGAAAGAAAAAATATCATTTTCTAAACCCGATTGTGACCGTAAAGAAACGCTTGTCCATTTTCCTTCATACCGATTGGTATTAAAATGCGGTGTCCACAAATTGGTTTCGCAAGTCACTAAATCATTTTGCAATTTTTCTATCGAAAAAGAAATTGGAAGCTGGCAGGAAGAAGGATTCATAAGCCTTAAGAATTTAAATTGCTAATTATAAAGTTGTACAGTTTATGGGCCGAAACAGAAACTGTTTCTGAATCTGTTTGTAATATCAAATCTGCTTTTTCTGGAATTTCAAAAACGTCGCTTATTCCTGTAAATTTTCCAATTTTATTCTGATCATCATCTGGCAATAAAGCTCTTTTGTACAATCCTTTTGGGTCTCTTTCAATCAAATTTTGAATGGCACAATCCAGAAATACTGTTTTTACAAATTCATAAGACCTCAACTCATTTCTCAGATTTTCGTACGGATTGATGACCGACATCAAAACAATTTTCTTTTCTCCAATCAAATCTCGGCCAACATTAAAAAGACGTCTTACATTTTCACAGCGGTCTTCTTTAGAAAATCCCAAATCTTTACAGATTGTCTGACGGTAAACATCGCCATCGACTACTTCGGCTTCATAATTATTTTGAAGCAAAAGATGCCTGACATTTTCTGCCAAAGTCGTTTTTCCAGAACCAGATAAACCTGTAAATTGAATTAAAATCATTTGGAATCGCTTTTATAAAACGCAGCATTAAAACTAACTAATTTAAAAAGAGAGGCAAAGAGTATAAATACCCATTTATTTTCTTTAAAAAACATAGTTAATCCTTACTATTTGCAAGTTATTTGAATCAAGAAATCACTATTTTTATCTTTTAATAAAACTAAGAATGAAAAAGAAACTTGTTGTTTTAACTGGAGCAGGAATTAGCGCTGAAAGCGGAATTAAAACTTTTCGCGACAGTGATGGTTTATGGGAAGGACATGATGTTATGGAAGTTGCAACTCCAGAAGGCTGGCATAAAAATCAGGAATTGGTACTGGATTTTTACAACAAAAGACGCCAGCAATTAAAAGAAGTAAATCCGAATTTGGGTCATATCATTTTGGCCGAATTGGAAAAAGATTTCGACGTACACATCATCACTCAAAACGTTGATGATTTGCACGAACGCGCTGGAAGTACAAAAGTGTTACATTTGCATGGCGAATTGCTAAAAGTAAGAAGCACGCAAAATAAAAACTTAATTTTAGATTGGACAGAAGATTTGATTACAGGAGATTTAGACGCCAATGGCCATCAATTGCGTCCGCATATTGTTTGGTTTGGTGAAGAAGTTCCTGCGCTCGAAGAAGCTATTGACATAACTGAAACAGCAGATTATTTTGCTGTAATCGGGACTTCGCTCCAAGTTTATCCTGCAGCCGGATTAATTTCTTATACTCCAAGCACAACTCCTGTTTTTTACATTGATCCAAAACCGATCGCTATTCCTAATATTAGAAATAAAGTAGAAACAATTGCAAAATTTGCTTCTGAAGGAGTTGCCGATTTAAGAGACCGATTAAATTCAATTTGAATGCACAAATGCGCTTTTTAATTACCTGTAATCGCTAAATTCTGTTTATATTTGCACCTTTCGAAAAAACAACATAACAATGACTACTCTAAACGAACTGAATGCTATATCGCCAATTGATGGAAGATATAGAAATAAAACTCAAAATTTAGCACCTTTTTTCTCTGAAGAAGCTTTAATAAAATATCGCGTTTTAGTTGAAGTGGAATACTTCATTGCTTTATGCCAAATTCCATTGCCTCAATTGCAAGGCATTGACTCAAGCTTATTTGAAAGCTTGAGAAATATCTACAAAAACTTCTCTACAGAAGATGCGCTTTGGATTAAAGAAACAGAGAAAGTAACCAACCACGACGTAAAAGCGGTTGAGTATTTTATTAAAGATGCTTTTGAAAAATTAGGTTTATCTCAATACAAAGAGTTCATTCACTTCGGATTAACATCTCAAGATATTAATAATACTGCTATTCCGCTTTCTACAAAAGAAGCGTTTGAGCAAGTTTATATGCCAACATTAATTGCTGTAATTGCAAAATTAAAAGAATTAAGTGTTGAATGGAAAGACATTCCGATGTTGGCACGTACGCATGGACAGCCGGCCTCTCCTACTCGTTTAGGAAAAGAGATTCTGGTTTTTGTTGAACGTTTAGAAGAACAGATGCGTTTGTTGTTCAATATTCCGTTTGCGGCTAAATTTGGAGGCGCAACAGGAAACTTTAATGCACACCACGTAGCCTACCCGCAAATTGACTGGAAACAATTCGGAAATAAATTTGTTGAGACCGATCTTGGTTTAAAGCATTCTTTTCCAACAACTCAAATTGAACATTACGATCATTTTGCAGCATTTTTTGATGCTTTAAAAAGAATCAACACCATTATTATCGATTTAGATCGTGATATTTGGACGTATGTTTCAATGGATTATTTCAAACAAAAAATCAAAGCAGGAGAAATTGGTTCATCTGCAATGCCACATAAAGTTAACCCAATTGATTTTGAAAATTCTGAAGGAAACTTAGGAATTGCAAATGCTATTTTTGAGCATTTATCAGCAAAATTGCCAATTTCAAGATTACAGCGTGACTTAACAGACAGCACTGTTTTACGTAACGTTGGAGTTCCGTTCGGGCATACAATCATTGCTTTTGAAGCAACTCTAAAAGGTTTGAACAAATTGCTTTTAAACGAAAGTAAATTTGCTGAAGACTTAGAGAGAAACTGGGCAGTTGTGGCAGAAGCGATTCAGACTATTTTACGTCGTGAAGCATATCCGAACCCTTACGAAGCTTTAAAAGGCTTAACGAGAACCAACGAAGCTATCGACAAAAATGCTATTCATAATTTCATTGCAACTTTAGAAGTTTCAGATTCGGTTAGAGCAGAATTATTAGCTATAACTCCTAGTAATTACACAGGAATTTAAGAAAAATACCAAATATTCTACCAAAAAAAAGCTATCTTTATCGAGATAGCTTTTTTTATACCTATTTTTTATTAAAACACTATGCTATGCTTTTTATAAATCCACAATGGCAAGGTTCAGGAATAACTAATGAATTAAAAATTGGCGCAGAAACTTTAAAGTTATTTTTCAAAGATCATAGCTTTAAGGAGATTCCTCTTTATGAAAAAGATCTAGAGTCTCAACACAATATTATTGCATATAATTCTATTTTAAAGCAGGCTGAATTTTTCAAAACAGCCATTATAGAAAGTAAAGCACAAAAAATCCAGACTGTTGGAGGAGATTGTGGAATTGAAATCATTCCAATCTCTTATTTGAATGAAATTTACAAAAATAATTTAGGCATAATTTGGATTGATGCGCATGCAGATTTAAATACTCCAGAAAGCTCGCCAAGCAAGACATTTCACGGAATGCCTTTAAGAACGCTTCTTGGAGAAGGCAATGAAGAAATAAAAAAGATTCTTTTCTCAAACATTAAACCTCAGCAAATATGTTTTGTAGGTTTAAGAGATTTAGATGAACCTGAAATTGAATACATAAAATTAAATAAAATACAATCTGTTTCTAAATGCGATTACGCTGCTTTAGAACATATAATCAAGACTTATAATACTATTTATATTCATCTTGATTTAGATGTTTTGGATGAATCGGAATTTAAATATACTATGTTTCCAACAAGTAATGGTTTTAAAATTGACGATGTTTATCATTTGATCAAAGAAATCAAACAAAAAACAAATGTAGTTGGAATGTGTATTACTGAATCAAAAGCCGCAACATTAGAACAGCTTCAACCCATTAAAAAAGTTCTTGAAGAAATTCTATTTTAATAATTAAAAAATACTACTTATAAAATACCACCTATGATTGCATTAAATGCTGCTGAAACTACACACCATTTACAACCTTTAATTAGTGATTTAGGATTAATCCTAATGACTGCCGGAATTGCTGTTCTATTATTTAGAAGATTAAAACAGCCCTTGGTTTTAGGTTACCTGATTGCAGGATTTTTAGCCGGAAACCATTTTGATTTTTTCCCTTCTATCACCGATATGAAAAGTGTTGAAGTCTGGGCAGAAATTGGGGTTATATTTTTACTTTTCAGTTTAGGACTCGAATTCAGCTTCAAGAAACTAATGAAGGTTGGAGGGACTTCGTCTGTTACCGCCATAACACAGATTTTATTCATGACCGTAATTGGTTATGGTGTCGGACAGTGGATGGGCTGGGGAAAAATGGATAGTATTTTCTTGGGAGCAACACTCTCTATTTCCTCTACAACCATTATTATTAGAGCTTTTGATGAATTGGGTGTGAAAGGAAAAAAGTTCGTCGGAATTGTTTTTGGAGCTTTAATTGTAGAAGATATTGTCGCTATTCTAATGCTGGTTTTATTATCGACCATTGCGGTAAGCGATCAGGTTTCAGGAACTCAATTATTACAATCTGTTTTAAAATTAATTTTCTTTTTAATTATCTGGTTCTTAGGAGGAATATTTATTATTCCAACCATTTTCAAGAAAGCAAAACACCTTATGACAGACGAAATGCTGCTTATTATTTCGTTGGCATTGTGCTTAATGATGGTTATTTTTGCATCAAATGTTGGGTTTTCTCCCGCTTTAGGAGCCTTCATAATGGGGTCTATTATTGCTGAAACTACAATGGCAGAAAAAATCGAACATTTAATTCAGCCTGTAAAAGACTTTTTTGGTGCCGTTTTCTTTGTATCTGTCGGAATGTTAATTAATCCTGTAACGTTGGTTAATTATGCACTTCCAGTTGCCATCATTACATTATTGACCATTTTCGGAAAAGCTTTCAGTTCTTCTATTGGAGCATTGATTTCTGGTCAGCCGTTAAAACAATCTGTTCAAACCGGAATGAGTCTGGCACAAATTGGGGAGTTTTCGTTTATTATTGCAACTCTCGGAATGACTTTAAAAGTAACTAGTGATTTCTTATACCCGATTATCGTTGCTGTATCAGCAATTACCACATTTACTACACCATTCTTAATTAAATATTCAGAGCGATTTGCTTTCTTTTTAGAATCAAAAATGCCTAAAAGATGGGTTAAAAATATCAATCGCTATAGTGTAAATGCTCAAGCGATTAAATCGGTCAGCACTTGGCAGATTGTGCTTCGCTCTTCGATTACACAAATTATTCTTCATACTATCATTATTACAGCTATTATATTATTGTCATCCAAATTTGTAGCACCATTGGTTGCCGATACCAGATTCGGAAATACTTTGGCTGCTTTGCTGACTCTAGTTGTAATTGCACCTTTTTTATGGGCACTTTCGCTTCGTCGTGTAAAAGTTGATGAAGTAGAAGCTCTTTGGGAAGAACGAAAATACCGTGGCGCACTTTTAATGCTTATTTTAATACGAATGAGTCTTGGTTTATTCTTCGTTGGTTTTTTATTGAATATTTTCTTCTCTCCTTTGGTTGCTTTTGTAGCACTTATTATTGCAATTGGAGCGTATCAAATATTCCCTAAAAAACTAAATGAGCAGTACCATAAAATTGAAAATCACTTTTTGAAAAACCTGAACGATCGTGAAAACAAAAAGATCGACAGAAGATATGCTAATTTAATGCCTTGGGACGGTCACATGTCTTTCTTCGAAATTAAAAAAGAATCTAATCTCGTTGGGCAAACTTTACAAGAGCTAAAAATTCGTGAGCAGTTAGGAATTAATATCGCTTATATTAAAAGAGGAGATGTGACCATTCCGATTCCGACCAAAAACGAACGTTTATTTCCTGGTGACGAAATCTGCGTAATTGGAACTGATGCTCAGATTACAGAATTCACAAAATTCTTAACTCAAAATGAAACAGAACCACCTGGTAAAGTGGAAGAAACTGACATTGTTTTACGTCAGCTTGAAGTTTCTCAAGACGAATTCATTAAAAAAAGTATCGGCCAATTTAGAGCTAAAACAGACGGAATGGTTGTAGGAATTGAACGAAACGGAAATCGTATTCTAAATCCAGAATCTAGTTTAATATTAGAAAAAAATGATATTTTGTGGGTTGTTGGAGATAAGAGAAAAATGGCCGCTTTGTTGGCGGCGAAATAAGGTTCTGAGGTGCTGAGATGCTAAGCTTCTAAGGTGCTAAGTTTTTTTTGCCACTAAGACTCTAAGTCACGAAGCTTTGTCAGGCTGAACGAAGTCGAAGCCCGTGCACAGAAATTAAAAAAGCGCTGAGATTAATTTATAATCTCAGCGCTTTATATTTAAAAACTAAGAAGCTAAAAGCCTTAGAAGCTTAGCATCTTAGCAGCTCAAAATCACTTATTCGGCTGCGGTGTTAAACGCAAATAAGGTTTAATCGGCGTGTGTCCTTTTGGGAATTTTGCTGGAATATCGCTGTCTGGAATTGCAGGAGCGATAACCACATCTTCTCCATCTTTCCAGTTTGCTGGAGTTGCAACGCTATAGTTTGCAGTCAATTGTAAACTGTCAATTACACGAAGCAATTCGTCAAAATTTCTTCCTGTAGAAGCAGGATAAGTTAGCGTTAATTTAATTTTTTTATCTGGTCCGATCACAAAAACAGAACGCACAGTAAATTTATCACTTGCATTTGGATGAAGCATATCGTATAAATTAGCTACTTTTTTATCCTCATCTGCAATGATTGGGAAATTTACTTCTGTATTTTGAGTCTCGTTAATATCTTTAATCCATTCTTTGTGCGAGTCTAAACCATCTACACTCAAAGCAATAACCTTAGTATTTCTTTTTTTGAATTCTGGAACATAGTTCGCTACAGTTCCCAATTCAGTTGTACAAACCGGAGTAAAATCTGCTGGATGCGAAAATAAAACGCCCCATGAATCTCCTAACCATTCGTGAAAACTAATTGGTCCTTGTGTCGTTTCTGCCTGAAAATCTGGAGCTATATCGCCTAATCTTAATGTTGACATAATTTATCGTTTTTAGTTCCTCTAAAATTAATTAAAAAATACATTTAGAAAACATCTAAAAATTAAAATAAAGTTAAAATTCTACTTGCTCTATATAATTAATTATTTTGGCACTGAAATAATCGATAAAAAAATATGAAATAAAAGAATCCGAAGGATTCAAATATTTATAGCACTTAATTCCCGCCACAGATATTTGACCCCGTAGGGGTCATACTCAAAGTCAGCATAAAATTCTATAAACATTTGAATCCTTCGGATTCTAAATCAGATAAAATGTAAAACAAAATACCAGAAAGCCAATGTTATAAAAGAAATCGGAATACCGAAACCAATCATCATACTGCTCAATTTTGGTTTTAACCCGTAAGTTGAGGCTAAGATTGCACCTGTGATCATTGGTGCCATAGCGGTTTCCATTATCGTAATTTTTATAACTTCAGAATGCTGGTTAAAAATAACTATATACAATACAAAGATTACAAAGGGAACTAAAAGCAATTTAAAGAAAAGTCCAAGACGTAGAAATTTCCAATGCTGACTTTTTCGATCAAATGTCAATTGCAAACCAACGGAAAGCAATGCCAACGGAGTTACCAAACTTCCGATTTTTAGCAATAGAGATTGCAGATTTTCATTCAAATTATAATCGAAAATATTCATCAGACAAGCCAAAACAAACATGAGGAATGGCGGAAACAAAATAACTTTCTTCAAAATTCCCCAACCATTCGGACTTCCTTTAGAATAAAAAGCGGCAGTAAAAACGCCAAGTGTCGAAACCACCACAAAAGTTCCCGGCTGATCGACCAAAACAGCGGTTTCTAAACCTTTCTTTCCAAACAAAGCCTCAATAATAGGATAACCAAGAAAAGAACTATTGCTTAAACCAGCCGTCAGAATCAGACATCCGATTAATTTGTTGGACCATCCATTTCTTCTTCCTAAAAAATGAAAAAATATAAAAGCCAGAATATAAGTAATCCACCCCGCTCCTATCGGAAACAGCAATTCACTGCTCCATTTTATTTTCGGAATATGATATAAAGTTATCGCAGGAAGGCAGAAATAAATAACGATTTTATTGAGTGTCTTATAAATATGAGTAGGAAATTGTTTTACGTGCTGTAAAACCAAACCTAGCGTAAGAAAGAAAAATATTAAAAGAAAGTTGTTCATATTATAAGATCAACACAAAAATAAGTATTTAAATTTTGAGGTAAAGAATTAATTTTTAGTTAAATTAGTATTTTGTGTTACAAAAAGATGTAAATTTGTAACATATTTTATTACAGTATGATTTCAGGTAAATTTGCCATAACGATTCACATTCTTACTCTACTGCATAAATTCCCAAATGATTATTTGTCATCGGAGTTTATTGCGGGAAGTATCAATCTGAATCCTGTTTTGGTTCGAAAAGAAATTGCCAATTTAAAAGCACATCATATTGTAGAAAGTAAAGAAGGAAAAAATGGCGGTACAAAATTGGCGGTAAACGCTGCTGAACTGACTTTAAAACAAATATTCGAAATGACCTTTGAAACCATTGGTTTAGGTTTTGCTAAAAATCAGCCGAATCCTGATTGCCCTGTTGGAAAAAATATTAATCAGCATTTGGAGAATTTATACAGCGAAATGAATCAAAAAGTGAGTGCACAACTGGAAGGCATTTCATTGGAAGATTTTTCGAATCAATTTTAAAACTATTTTTTTATCTTAAACTGTAACATTTTTTATTACTAAATAAATTTATATATTATGAAAATCGCACTTATTGGAGCTACAGGATTTGTAGGCTCAGCAATTTTAAACGAATTAGCAGACAGAAAACATGAAATTACTGCTATTGCAAGAACTCCAAAAGATACAGCAAATGCAACTTGGATTGCCGCAGATATTTTTAATGTCGATGCTTTGGCAGAAATCTTAAAAGATCATGATGCTGTTATTAATGCTTATAACCCAGGATGGACTAACCCAAATATTTATGATGACTTTTTAGCAGGTTCTAAAGCTATTCAAGAAGCGGTTAAAAAATCGGGTGTAAAACGTTTTATCACTATCGGTGGTGCAGGAAGTTTGTATGTTGCTCCAGATTTGCAAGCGGTTGATACTCCAGATTTTCCAAAAGAAATTTTCCCAGGTGCCAATGCCGCAAGACATTATTTAAATATTATTAAAGAAGAAAAAGATTTGGATTGGGCATTCTTTAGTCCTGCTTTCGAAATGCATGCCGGGACTAAAACAGGTAGAACTGGAAAATACCGTTTAGGGTTAGAAAATCCTGTTTTCAACGATGAACAAAGAAGTATTCTTTCTGTAGAAGATTTAGCGGTTGTTATTGCTGACGAAGTTGAAACTCCAAAACATCATCAAGTTCGTTTTACTGCTGGTTATTAATTTTTTCTAAGCTACTAAGGTACTAAGACGCTAAGGTTCTAAGTTTTTTTTAGCCACAAATTACACAAATTTCCACAAATTATTCTTCTGCTGATTTTGAATATAAAATTTGTGAAAATTTGTGCAATTCGTGGCTAACTTATTTTTCTCCTCATTTTGAACATAACAAATTAGTGGCAATTCGTGTAATTCGTGGCAAACTAACTTTTTGAAACTGTTTTTGTTTTCTTTACTTTTACAAGAGAAAAAAATGCTGTGTCTGATTTAAGAAAACAATCGAGTGCTTTAAATGAAAAAGCTGGAATTTCGCCTCCTGAAATCACCAATATTTCGGCTATTAATGAAATTAAAAACAGACGCAGACAGCAACCCACCTCTCAAGAATTAATTGATGGCATTGTACAAGGAAACAGAACTTCTTTAAGCCGTGCTATTACTTTAATTGAAAGCACTAATCCAGATCATTTTGAAAAAGCCAGCGAAGTTGTTCAAGGCTGTTTATCTCATGCCAATAAATCGATTCGAATTGGAATCACGGGTGTTCCTGGCGTTGGAAAAAGTACTTTTATTGAAGCTTTTGGAAAACATCTGACACAATTAGGAAAAAAAGTAGCAGTTTTGGCAGTTGATCCGAGCAGTTCACTTTCGCATGGAAGTATTCTGGGTGACAAAACTCGAATGGAAGAATTGGTTAAAGATGAAAATGCTTTTATTAGACCAAGTGCTTCTGGCAAAACTCTGGGCGGTGTCGCACGCAAAACCCGAGAAACGATTATTCTTTGCGAGGCCGCAGGTTTTGACACTATTATTATCGAAACGGTTGGCGTTGGACAAAGTGAAACCGCAGTTCACAGTATGGTCGATTTCTTTCTGCTGTTAAAAATTTCTGGTGCTGGCGATGAACTTCAAGGCATTAAACGCGGTATTATGGAAATGGCTGATGCCATCGTAATCAATAAAGCAGACGGCGACAATATAAAAAAGGCCAATCAGGCGAAAGTGGAATTTAATCGGGCGCTGCATTTATTTCCTCCAAAAAAATCAAATTGGCAACCCAAAGTTACCACTTGCAGTTCGCTAACAAAAGACGGAATTCCTGAAGTTTGGAATACTATTTCAGATTATTTTGAATTGACAAAAGAAAGCGGCTTTTTCGAAGAAAAAAGAAATGAACAAAACCATTTCTGGATGATGGAAACCATCAACGAGCAATTGAAGCAAAATTTCTACAATCAACCCGAAATTATTTCACTATTAGAAGAAAGCAAAAAAGCAGTGCAAAACAATGAAATTTCATCATTTGCAGCTGCCCAGAATTTATTACAGTTGTATTTCCGTAAAAAAATTAAACCATATAAGTAATATAAGTTCATTTAATTACTATGACTTTAATTTTCTCAATCCCTCATATGATCATTTTTTTTGATTTTCTTAAAAAAAACAAACCATATAAGTGTCATAGGTCCATTTAGCACTATGGCTTAATTTTCTTACATTACTTATATGGTTTAAAAAACTCATTTTTTCCTCAACTTATACTTGCTTTCCTTGTAAAGATTTCCAGCGGTAATGACGTGTGCTAAAGCGTCTTTTGCAAAATCTTCATTTAATTTTACTGGAACAAGAGTTGTATCGTTTTTAATTTCGAATTGAAGCGGTTTCAAATTCGGTTGCATGATAACAACTTGGTTTTCTACTCTAAAAGCATTGATGTCATTAAACTGCATGATAGATCTTCCTTTTACTTTCGGATCTAATTTCGTTAAATTTCGTCCTACCATTGGCGTTTCAAACGGAATTCCTAAATACCCCAATAATGTTGGCGGAATATCAATCTGACTTGCTAAACGATTGTAAACAGCTCCTTTTGCAACTCCTGGCCCCATAATAAATGCTGGAATATGGAATTTATTTATTGGAACTAAATTCTTACCGTACGTTCTCGTATTATGATCTGCGATAACGATGAAAATTGTGTTTTTGAAATAAGCCTCTTTTTTAGCCATTTCGAAGAATTTCCCAATCGAGAAATCGGCATATTTCATGGCGTTATTTACCGTCGCAGGCTTTTTATCGTAAGGCTTTATTCTTCCTGCCGGATATTCAAAAGGTTCATGATTTGAAGTCGAAAACATTAAAGAGAAAAATGGCTTGTCTCCTTTCGATTTAAAATACTGATTGGCTTTGGTTACTAAATCTTCATCAGAATAGCCCCAAGTTCCTTTAAAGGCATATTTATTTCCATCCGATTCAAAATCTTCCTGATCTACAATATCACTGAAACCATTTCCGTTGAAGAAAGAAGCCATATTGTCAAAATTTGCCATTCCGCCATAAATGAAACTGGTTTCGTAACCTTTTTGTTTTAATGCTTCCGCTAAAGTAAAAAATCCTTGTTGCGAGTTTCCAAGCTTTACAACACTTTCTGATGGCGAAGGCAAAAATCCTGTTACGACAGCTTCAATTCCGCGGACGCTTCTAGTTCCTGTGCAATATAAATTGGTAAACAAAGTTCCTTCTTTAGACAATTTGTCAAATTCTGGCGTTAAGGGTTTACCGCCTAAAATTCCAACATATTCTGCACCTAAACTTTCTTGCAAAAAGATAACCAGATTATACGGTTTCGCTTTAGCAGAATCTGGTTGCTGCACATGCAAAAACGGAATTTCAGCATCGGTAAAATCGTTTGGACCTGCAACCATGTATTTCTTTACACGAGCAATCGCTTCGGCTTCATCCATTTTACCATACATTTTAGTATTCCCTTCATTTTTGATCGAATAAGCCGCAAAGGCAACCGTATAAAATGAATTTAATCCCAAAGTATTGGTTAACTGATCTGTAGAAAAAACAGCATTGCTGGCATTAATTGGTCGTTTTGAAGTCAAGCTCGAGCGCGCTCCAAAAAACAATAAAAAAGCCACTAATGGAAAAACCATTAATTTGAATTTATAATCTGCACTTGTGGTATAGAATAATTGTTTTCCCTTTTTGAAAGCAAAATAAAGTACCACTCCCAAAATAAGGAAAGTCACAATGATAGAAGTCAGATAACTTTTTACAAGCATTCCGACTACTTCTTTTGGATAAATTAGATAATCTAAGAAAATCTTGTTCGGGCGAGTATCGTATTGTTTCACAAAATCTGGCGAAGCCAATTCTACAAAAAGAATTAGAAACAGAAACAGAAAACTATAAATTACCAAAAATTTGTTGGTAAATTTTATCCACTTATTCGGCAGAAAAGTAATCAGTAATGCTGGAAGAAACGACAAATAACAAAGTAATATCAAATCCATTCGAAGACCGATCGGAAAAATATACCAGAAATCTGGCGTCTGCACTACTCTTTCTTTAAAAAGAAAAAATAAAAATATCCGGCTCAGAGTTGTAATCAACAATCCGATTGCAATAAAACTAAAAACCGGTTTTAAAAAACGTAATTTTTTCATTAAAATAGTATAAGAACGTAAAATCAGAAAAACAGATTACTCTTCGTAACGGTTGATTTCTCTGTCATAAAACTCATTTGCTTTTTCAATCAAACCTTCCATTTCGGCGTTTAATTCTGCTTCGTCAAGATCTTCTGCTTCTTCTAAAAACTCAACCTCATCATCTTTCAAATTGATAATAAATCTTGGATAGTCTAGGTGAATGATAAAAATATCATCTGGAAAATCAGTATTATCTCCAAGTAAAAATTTAGGTAATTCCATGTTTATTTTTGTTTTAAATATTTCAAATTTAGCTATTTGAAACTGGATTATTAATTAATTTTTTAGTTAAATAATGAAAGCGGATGTACAATGAAATCGCCGCTGCGGTTAAACCCGCCAAAAGTCCGATCCAAACGCCCTGCGCTTTCAATTCGGTGTGTTCTCCTAAATAATACGAAATCGGAAAACCAATAACCCAATAGGCTACAAAAGTAATGTACATTGGCACTTTTACATCCTGTAATCCGCGGAGCGCTCCTAAAACCACAACCTGAACTCCGTCAGAAATCTGGAAAACTGCCGCAATTAAAAGCAGTTTTGAGGCAATGCCAATTACTTCTTCATTATCTAAAATCTGTCCAGTATTTTCCATGTTCAAGAAAATATTAGGAAGGTATTCGTGGAAAACGATAAAGAAAATAGCAAAAACGGTTTCTAAAATTATAGCAAGCAAAAAGATAGAACGCGCTACAACAATTAGTTTTTTATAATCCATCAAACCTCTTTGGTTGCTGACACGAATCATAGAAGTCACGCTTAATCCCATTGCAAACATAAAAGTAAGCGATGCCAAACTCAAAGCAATCTGGTTTGCCGCTTGACTTGTTTTGCCAATATTTCCGCAAAGCCAGATCGAAGCGGTAAACAATACGACTTCAAAAAGCATCTGCATGGCAGAAGGAAATCCGATGCTGATAATCTTTTTTATGGTAGCTTTTTTAATTTCGTTAAAGCTAAAACCTTTAAAAAAGCGTTTTAAATCTTCTCTTCGCGAAAGCATGATATGCATAAACATGACCAAAAATATTCTCGAAATTACGGTTCCCAATGCGGCTCCGATAATTCCCATTTCTGGAAAAATCCAAATTCCGTAAATTAAAACATAGTTTATAGCCACGTGAAGTACGTTTGCCATGACCATTGCGTACATCGAATATTTAGTTAGCGACATTCCGTCTGCAAATTGCTTATACCCTTGATACATTACTAACGGAATCAAAGAAAAAGCAACCCATCCTAAATAAGGTTTTGCAAGCACAATAACATCTGCCGGTTGGTTTAGCAATTCCATAATCGGTTTGGCAAACATGATTACGGTAAAAAGCACCAAGCCTAAAATAGTGCATAAAAATAAACCGTGATGAAAAGCAGATCGAATTTTAGTATCATTTTTCTCTGCATCTCCTTCGGCAACAATTGGCGTAATCGCTGTAGAAAACCCGATCCCTAAAGACATTGCTATAAAAATCATACTGTTGCCAAGTGAAACTGCCGCCAACTCCGTGCTTCCGATTTTACCAACCATTATGTTATCGACAATACCAATTAATGTATGGCCGACCATACCTAAAATAACAGGATATGCCAGTCTTAAATTATACGAAAACTCTTTGGTGTACTGCTTTAAATTCACTTGTATTCTATTTTAGTCGGCAAAGATAGTCAGAAGCTTCGAATTCTATCCTATCAATAAAAATATATCCCGATTTTAAGACAAAAATAAGACGAACTCAATATTATGTAACGATTTTTAAAAATTGTATAACAAACACCAAACGCCTTCCCTATAATTTTACATCATAGAAATTTCAAAAATATAAGCCATGAAAAAATTACAGATGTTATGCCTAGCTGCGTTCACAATTTTATTTGCCAACACGACTTTCGCTCAAGAAACAGAAGCGACAAATTACGATCAGGGTTTTAGATTAGGTTTCGGAGTAAATGGAGGAATTCCAACCGACAACGATTATGACTGGTCTTTGGGTGGAGATGTACGTTTACAGTACGATCTTTCTAAAAAAACATCATTAACCTTAACAACGGGATTTACAAATTTATTTATGGGGAAAGATGACCTTGGAAATGACATAAAAGATCTTGGATTTATTCCGGCCAAAGCGGGTTTTAAAGCTTTTGTTTTAAAAGATCAATTTTATGTTTTAGGTGAACTTGGAGCTGGTTTTGCAGTAACAAACGGTTACAACCAAACCACTTTTTTATGGGCACCAGGTATTGGATATGCCAACAAGTACATCGATCTAAGTGTTCGTTACGAAGATTATCATGACTTTAGAACCAATCAAGTAGCATTGCGTGTTGCTTATGGTTTTAAACTATAAAAAATAGGTTTAATTTATTATTTTGTTTTTGGTAAAAACCCGACAGTCTGAGGAGTCTGTCGGGTTTTTTAATTTTAGATTTTAGATTATAGAGTGCCAATTCTCGATTAGAAACCTGACATATTTTAAAAACCTGTCAGGTTTAACTATCCACCGATTTTAGAATTTAAAATTCATTTTTACAAAAAGGAATAAATTATCTAATTGCCAAATTATCTCAATTACTCTCTCCCAATTCCTTTTTATACAATTCGATATGTATTGCGGTTTTTTCGTCCAATTCTGGCTCTTTAATATCGGTATGCTTTTTCATTTCTTCCCAAATAATTTTAGCCACAATATAACGCGACATCTCTTTATCATCGGCAGGAACAATATACCAAGGCGCATGTGGTGTCGAAGTGCTGTTGATCGCTTCTTCGTAATATTTCATGTAATCATCCCAATAACCTCGCTCTTTCAAATCTCCAGGCGAAAACTTCCAATTGTGTTTTTCCTCTTCCAGACGTCGCAATAAACGCTGACGCTGTTCTTCTTTGCTCAAATGGAGATAAAACTTCATGACAATTGTTCCGTTTCGGCAAATATGTTTTTCAAAATTGTTAATCTGCTCAATTCTGTTTTGCCAAAATTCTGGCGTAATGTCATCTACAGAATTGATGTCTGGTAAATTTTCTGCCAAAATATATTCAGGATGCACGCGTGTTACGAGAACATTTTCATAATGCGTTCTGTTAAAAATGCCAAATTTTCCTTTTTCTGGAAGCGCAATATAGTGTCGCCACAAATAATCATGTTCCAATTCTGTTGAATTTGGTGTTTTAAAACTATGCACCACCACCCCACGCGGATTAAATTCTTTAAAAACTTCTCGAATCAAACTATCTTTTCCCGAAGTATCCATTCCCTGCAGACAAATCAAAACGCTGTATTTATTGTGAGCATACATGACATCTTGCAAATCGCTTAATTTGGCTTGAACTTTATCCAGTTTTTCTTCCTTTTCTTCATCATCAGCATCTATGTTCAGTAAAGTTGGAATATCTTTCAATTTAATTTTTTCAACAACTTTAAAATCTTTCGGGTCTATTGATTTCATATCTTTTTCATTTTTTGTCTTATAAATATAGTAATTTTACGAATCCCGATTGCTATCGGGACTGCTATTCATTGCAATACTTTTCAAAACAACATTCATGGAAAAATTTACATTAGAAATATTATTTCAAATTATCGGAATCGGTTCAGCATCGGGATTATTTTACAACAATGACGCACTTTACGTAATTGGCGACAACAGCGGATTCTTGTACGAATACAATATGCAGAGTAAACAATTGAATCAGCATGCTTTAATTGATAATCCAACTGCAAACATTCCGAAAAACCTGAAACCTGATTTCGAATCTTTAACACATCATAATGACACACTTTATGTCTTTGGTTCGGGTTCTACCGAAAACCGAAACAAAATGATTGAGTTTGATATTAAATCTAAAACGGTTTTACAAAAAAATAACTTAGTCGATCTGTATGCTGTAATGCAGAATTTTGGAGAAATAAAACCCGAAGATTTTAATCTGGAAGGTGCTATTTTTGATGGCGAAAACTGGTATTTATTCAATCGCGGAAATGGTATTTCTAATAAAAACACGATTTTTACGATTCACGCTAAAAATCTCGGAGAAGAATTTGCACTGATTTCTGTTAATTATAAACTTCCAAAAATAAAAGGCGTTCGCTCTAGTTTTACCGATGCCGTTTTAGTCGACGATAAAATTTATTTTCTTTCAACTGCAGAAGACACTAAATCGACTTACGACGATGGCGAAATCTTAGGAAGTTTCATCGGAAGAATTGATGTAAAAACCATGAAAATAGATTTCACTCAAAAAATTACCTCAACTAATAAATTTGAAGGTCTGACTTTATTCAAAAAAGAAAACAATAAAATTGAGTTTTTGCTTTGTGAAGACAATGATACAGATCTTTTAGAAACTAAGATTTATAAATTGACTTTGCCGGTTAAATAAAATTCCAATAAAAAAATTCCAAATTCCAATTTTTGGGGTTTCGCAGAGATTCAAAGAATAAACACAGAGATGCACAAAGATTTTTACTCTCGCAGATTTCGCAGATCAGACAGATTTTTTATTATCTGCTAAATCTCCAAAATCTGCGAGAATATTTTTTTGAACTCGATAAATTATTTAAAGAAATCGTTTAATCTGTGTCAAATAAAAATTTGTGAAAATTTGTGTAATTTGTGGCAAAAAACATTGCCATTTAAGTAATCTAGAATATGAAAAATTCAATTATTTTATTGCTAATAATTTTTACAATTTTAACTGGCGGTTATTTTTTCTATTCATCTAAAGCAAAGAAAACGGAGAACGAATATTATAAGCCCTTATATGTAAAAGATTTAAATCCAAAATCTTTTATTACAATTCTTAAAAAGAGATATGATAAAACTGCGATAAATAGTGTAACAATGAGTGGCGATTTTCCAGATAATTGGGTAAAGCCAAAGGATGTAGAATACTTAATATCTATAATGCATTCTAAGAAAAAATGTTGCGGATACATGAATATACTTTCTTCTCATCTTTCAACAGAAAATGCTGAAGTTGGTGGCTTTGCTATCCTTTTTTTAAATTCATATATTAATAAAACAAAAATAAATCTAGGATTAAATAGCTACCCAAAAACGGACAAAGAGTCTATTAAAACAATAGAAAAATGGTATAAAACTACCCAAAAGTAATTCGAATTTATTCAAGTCAAATTAATGAAACAACTCTATAAAACTTTAATTATCCTATTTTTTATCAGCCTTAAAATTTATTCTCAAAAACAGCAGGCGGTAATTTACTTTAAAGACGGAGATTCTATTGAAGGATACGCTTATCTTAAATTCAATAAAATAAAATTTAAAGTTGCTCTCGAAGACAAACCCGATACTTGGGATGAGAAATTCGTAAAAAAAATTACATTTATTGATTTTGGCTTTTCAAGAACTTTCGAATATGTAAAATTAAATTCTTTGGACAAACCTAAATTGGTAGAAGTTATTACCAAAGGAGAAGCTACTTTATATAAAAAAATTGGATCAGATTTTAGTCTTATTGATAACATTTATAATCCTTACGACGACCGTCCAACCAGTTCTGGAGGCACAAATTTAAATCCTGACTTTAAATCTCAAGTAAGTTCCGATATGGGGTTACAGTCTTCTTATCCTTATGGGCATTCACCAGACCCTTCTGTTTTTTATTATGTCAAAAAACAAAATGACAAATATCCAACGTGTTTAAACTGTGGTATCATAAATGCATGGCGAAAAAACACTTCTAAAGTTTTTGCTGACTGCGATTTTATAGTCAAAAAATTAAAAGGCGATAAATGGATTTTTGAAGATATTAAAGAAATTGTCGAATTTTATAATGACGTTTGTTTAGGAGAATAATAACTAAAGATGTAATTCTAAAAAAATAAACCAAAAATGAAATTAGCTGATTTTTTAGAATGCAATAATCTAATCCAGATTGGTGCGATCTCGAAATTAACAATTACTAAACGGGGCAAAAGCAATCCAGAAATTATACTGAATTTAGAAGACAAAGAAAAAATCAGTACTTTTCTGGATGAATTTTCGACTGTAAAAAATGACATGCAATTTGTAACGATGATGGCACCTCCCTATGACTTAATTTTAGAAGCATCTGATTTTAATTCTTTATTAATTGGCATATTGCCTGAAGTGAAAAGTTTCCGAATTCCTGATCAAGGCACAGATATAGAATTCGAGCAAGATTTTCTAACCATTCTAAAAAAATACCCTAACTAAATGCAATTCTATTTTAAAGAAGAAAATATCTCAGAAGGAAAAGTTATTGACCTCAAATGTCATAAATGTTCTTTAACAACTTCCTCATTTAATATAGCAGGCAATAGCTGGGCAATGAATTTTCTCGGAATTATTGGAGTATATAATCCTTTAGAAAATGAATTATTTGTCACTTCATTAACGAAACACGAATTTCAAAATTACGCTGTTATTGCTCGAAATGAAGTTAGCGACCGTTTGAAACTTTTAGTAAATCGAGATAATTTGGTTTTCCTAAAGAATGAAAAAGATTCAAATAATAAATTGGTTAAAAATTGTCCGCATTGCAATGAAAAATTAGAAGAAATGAAAGAGCGTTCTTTAGAAGAATTTGTTTTAGAAGGAGGTAAAGTTTATACGATAGCATCTTATTAAAATATTTTTTTCCAAAAAATGCTACAAGATTGCAAAATATTAAGTGAGACGCACTGCAAAGCGTCTCAACATAAAACCTATAAACCTTTGTATCTCTGTATCTTTGAACCTTAAAAAAAATATTTTAATATTTTTTTCACCCCTGTCCCAACCTTTTTATCTTTTTATCTCTCTATATAAGAAAGACAACAATTGTGATAAACGAGACTCAAATAGCAAACTGTAAAAAAATGCACCGCGATGCCCAGCGCGAGGTGTACGAATACATGGCGCCTAAGTTGTACCGCCTTTGCAAAAGATATTTAAAAAAGGAAGAAGAAATTGAAGAAGCCTTAGCCGATGCTTTCTTTACTATTTTCACCAAACTAGATCAGTTAAAAGAGGCTTATGCTTTTGAAGCTTGGGCTCGAAGAATAACTGTAAATCATTGTTTGGCGTCAATTAGAAAAGCAACCAACTTTAATATGTATCTCGACGACGTAAAGCTGATTTCTCAGCCTTCTGTCGACGAATTAAATACATTGGAAGAAGAAGATTTACTTAATTTATTAAACCATATTCCAGACGGCTGTAAAACTATTTTTAACCTTTTTGTTATTGAAGGTTACTCTCATAAAGAAATAGCCGAAATGCTGAAGATTTCTGAAGGCACCTCAAAATCACAATTGAATGCCGCTAAGACCAAACTGAAAGAACTGGTTAATAAACTGTATTATCAAAAAGCAAAATAGTCATGGACAATCAAGATAAATTATTCGATAAAATAAAAGAAGCTTCGCAAAAAGCCGAGTTTCAAGACTTTCCAGGAATGGAAAAGGTCTGGTCGCGCGTTGAAGAAAAACTGGACAAAAAAGAAGATAAAAAAACAATCACTTTATGGAAAAAAATCGCTGTTGCGGCTTCTCTTTTATTACTCATTTCTTTAGGCTATCAGTTTTTACATTCAGATAAAGAATTGGAAAACGAAACTCCAAAAGTAGTTTTAGAAGAAAAAGAAATTAAACAGCCCGAAAAACCAATTTTAAACGATAAAGCTATAACTACTTCTCCAGATTCTGGAATTGTTTCTAACGAAGAAGCGGTTAAGATTTTAGAAAAACAGACCAAAAGCAAAGAACGAGTTGCTGTTCAAGAAGTATTAGTTCCGCAAGCAGAACCTGTTCAATCTGCGCCAGCGCCAAAAATAGACGCAGAAGTTGTCGTAACTGCAAATGCTCGTAAAAATGAATATTATGAAGAAGATAATAATCTTTCAAAAAAAGAAGTAAGTCCAGATATGGGCTATTCAAGTTACCCAGAAAGAGCAGCCACTAAAGTTGCTTATTCTGCTGCACCATCAGCACAAAAAGCGAAGAAAAATGCACCTTTGGTAGTTTTCAACGGAAATGCAATTGCTCATAGTGACGATGCTAAAAAAGACAAAATGATGCAGGCAGAAATGTCGAATTTCCAGCCCGAAAATGTTGATTCTCTAGTTGTTTTAGATGAACCTCTTTACATTATCGATGGCATTTATTATTCTGAACAAGATCTTTTTGGCAAAAACCCTACGAGTCCGTATGCGCCATTAGATAAACAGGAAATAAAAACAATAACCGTTTTGCAAGATCTTGAAGCCACTTCAAAGTATGGCGAAAAAGGTAAAAAAGGAGTTGTCATAATCACTACTAAAAACGGAAAACCAGCTCCGAAAAAATAATCTTACGCTTTGTCAAAGTCTGCAGCTTTGACAAAGCAAAATCAAAACATTAATTTTAAAACTTATTATCATGAAAAGTCTAAAACTTATTTCATCAGCCATTGCTATGCTTATATGTTTCGTAACCATGGCGCAAGAAAGAACGATTACTGGAATCATTTCTGACGAAAATAAACAACCGCTTCCAGGTGTAACTATTATCAACCAGACCTCAAAAGCCAACACTCAAACCGATTTTGATGGAAAATATAGCATTCAGGCAAAAACAGGAGATATGCTGGTTATCACTTTTATTGGCTATAAAACCCAAAGACAAAAAGTTCAAAACTCCAATATCATTAATATAAAAATGCTTCCAGAAATGTCAAGCTTGCAAGAAGTTGTAGTTGTTGGCTATGGCAGAAGTGATTCGGAGTACGAAGATCGAAGTTATGCGCGCACCGAAAGAAAAGCAAAAAAAATGGTTCAGGCAGAAATGGTTCAAGGATATGTGGCTGGAGTTCAAGTGCAAAATAGCGCCAATTATATACCAAGTCCAATTGCGATTCGCGGAAACGCCAATATTACTCCAAAAAACGAACCGATGTATATTATTGATGGAGTACCTGCAAAGGCCAATCAAATGTCAAAAATTAATCCGAATGACATTGATAATGTTTCTGTTTTAAAAGATCAAGCGGCGACATCAATTTACGGAAGCAGAGCCGCAAATGGCGTTGTGGTAATTTCTACAAAAAATGAACTTTACAAAAATCTTACGGAAAAAGAATTGGATAAAAAATTAAATATCATGCCAATTCCGACTGAACCGACTCAGGAAGATTACGACGCTTTTGTTGAAAATGCTTTCGAAAGCCCAAAAACGGCACCGCTTTCTACATTTTCTATAGATGTTGATAATGCTTCTTATACCAATATCAGACGATTTTTGAATAACGGACAACAGGTTCCGAAAGATGCCGTTCGTGTGGAGGAAATGGTGAATTTCTTTAAATATACTTATCCGCAGCCAAAAAATGAGCATCCGTTTTCTATTAATACAGAAACTAGTAATTCGCCTTGGAATACAAATACTAAAATTCTGAAAATTGGTTTGCAAGGAAAAAATATTCCAACCGAAAATTTACCTGCTTCAAATCTTGTTTTCTTAATTGATGTTTCGGGTTCTATGAGCGACATGAACAAATTGCCTTTATTAAAACAATCCTTGAAAATTTTAGTTAACGAATTACGACCAAAAGACAAAGTGGCTATTGTAGTGTATGCTGGCGCAGCAGGAATGGTTTTGCCACCAACTTCTGGCGATGAGAAAAAAACGATTATTGATGCACTAGATAAATTACAATCCGGAGGAAGCACTGCGGGCGGGGCTGGAATTGAACTGGCATACAAAACTGCAACAGAAAATTTTATTAAAGACGGAAACAATCGTGTAATTCTGGCAACTGACGGCGATTTTAACGTAGGAAGTTCTTCTAATTCTGACATGGAAAAATTGATTGAAGAAAAAAGAAAAACAGGCGTTTTCTTGACTTGTTTGGGCTACGGAATGGGAAATTACAAAGACAGCAAAATGGAAATCTTAGCCGATAAAGGAAACGGAAACTATGCCTACATCGATAATATTCAGGAAGCGAATCGTTTTCTTGGAAAAGAATTTAAAGGTTCGATGTTTGCTATCGCGAAAGATGTAAAAATCCAAATCGAATTTAATCCGAAACAAGTTCAAGCGTATCGTTTGATTGGTTATGAAAACAGAAAACTTCGTCCGGAAGACTTTAAAAATGACGCGATTGATGCTGGAGAATTAGGAAGCAATCATACCGTTACAGCTTTGTATGAAATTATTCCAGCTGGTGTAAAAAGTGATTATTTAGCCGAACAGCCAGATGATTTAAAATACACTAAAGCAGAACCTAATTCGAATAATTACAGCAATGAATTGGCAACTATAAAATTCCGCTACAAAAAACCTGACGGAGAAAAAAGTATAGAAATGGTTCAGGTAATCGAAAACAAATCTGTTGTTTTAGAAAAAGCAAGCGATGATATGAAATTTAGCACAGCTGTAGCTTGGTTCGGATTGAAATTGAGAGATTCAAAATTAATTTCAAATAAATCTTCTAATGATATTGCGGTTTTAGCAAAACAAGGTTTATCTAACGATCCTGATGGCTACAAAGCCGAATTTGTGCGATTAGTAGAAATCTCGAAACAATTTAATTAAATTCACATAATCCCGAAGATCTTTGTCAAGGTTTTAAACTTTGACAAAGATTTTTCTTTTTTTTTACTCTGAGTTAGACGCACTGCAGTGCATCTCTACGAAAAAATCTTTGCGATCTCTTCGGTAAAAAAGATTGGGATAAAGACATTGCTTGTCTCTACAGTAAATCTTTAAAACATAAAACTCCTTCACTTTTGCAAGCAGTATGAGGAATCCCTCAAAACATTCCATAAATATTTTTTTACATTTGATTTTTATTTACACAAATTTATTTTACACACGTATGAATCCTATTTTAAGCCAAAATCTATTTTTAGTAAAAGAACATATCGGAATGTTTAAAGCTGCAAACAACTACGATATCTACCATCCAGAAACCAATCAAATCATTATGAATTGCCGAGAAAACAATCTTGGTTTTTTCACTAAAGTTTTCCGATTTACAGATTATAAAAGAGCCACTCCGTTTAATGTTGAAATTACAACTGCTGATGGCGAAAAGTTAATTACGGTAAGAAGAGGCGTTGCCATTTTTAGATCGACCGTAGAAGTTTTAGACGAAAAAGATCGTTTGATTGGAACTTTCAAACAAAAATTCTTTTCTATTGGAGGAAGATTTGAAATTATGGACAAAAATGAAAAACCAGTTGCAACACTTCAAGGAAAATGGACTGGTTGGGATTTTAAATTTTCTCACGAAGGAAAACAGCTTGCTCAAGTAAATAAAAAATGGGCAGGATTAGGAAAAGAGTTTTTTACAAGTGCTGACAATTATGCACTTCAAATTGAAGATACCGTTGCAGCTGACAGTCCGTTGAGACAATTGATTTTAGGAGCTGTTATGTGTATTGACATGGTTTTGAAAGAATAACCGAAAGTTGTTAAACTTAGATTAAGAATATATTTTAAAGCATCATTTTAGTTTTCAAAAGCTTATTTTTGTTAGACTTATAATGATGCTTTCTGCATTTCTAAAAATTACCATCATGACCGACTTAAAAAATAAAAACGCCTTTATTACTGGCGCAGGAAAAGGAATAGGAAAAGCTGTGGCAATTGCTTTGGCAAAAGAAGGTGTAAACCTGATTTTAGTTTCAAGAACTCAAAAAGACGTTGAACAATTGGCTGACGAAGCTTCGAATTTAGGCGTAAAAGCTTTGGCTTTATCTGCTGACGTTTCTGATATTAATTCAATCAACAAAGCCGTAGAACAAGCTTTAGCACAATTTAAACACATCGATATTTTAATTAACAGCGCCGGAATTGCTTCTTTTGGAAAATTCTTAGAACTGGAACCAGAAGCTTGGGAAAGAATTATTCAGGTAAATTTAATGGGAACGTATTACACTACTCGTGCTATTATCCCAAACATGATCGAAAGACAAACTGGAGATATTATCAATATTTCGTCTACTGCTGGTTTAAACGGAAACGCTCTGACAAGTGCTTACAGTGCTTCTAAATTTGCAGTTTTAGGTTTAACCGATTCTTTAATGCAGGAAATGAGAAAACACAATATTCGTGTTACGGCTTTAACGCCAAGTACTGTTGCAACCGATATGGCAAAAGACTTAAACTTGACAGACGGAAACCCAGAAAAAGTAATGCAATCTGAAGATATGGCGGATTTAATTATTGCGCAGTTAAAATTAAACCGAAGAGTTTTTATTAAAAACAGCAGTATTTGGTCGACGAATCCTTAAAAATAAATTCCAAATTTTTAAATTCCAAATTCCAATTTGTCTAACTTTAAGAATTGGTATTTGGAATTTAAATTGGAATTCGGGATTTTAAATAAATTGGAATTTTAAAAAATATGGAACAATATTTAAGACAATTGGTCGAAATAGAATTTCAGGATAAGAAAGAGATCTTTACGGGTTTTCTTATTGATTATTCTGACGAATGGATTTTGCTTCGAAATAATCCGGTAGATTTTATTTTGGATGGTTTCGTGATTTTGAAAAATAAAAATATTGAAGCCGTAAACCGAGATCATGATTTGGCCTTTACCGAAAAAGTAATTCGTTTGAAAGGTCTAAAAATCAATTCAGATGACATTATTCCGATCAAAGATTTGGCTTCAATCATTAAATTTATTTCTGAGAAATACGGCATTTTTCAAATTGCAAAAAAATCGTCTAAATCTGCTTATCTAGGAAAATTAATAGAATTGACAGATGAAGAATTGACGATTAATTTTATTGACATTCGAGGTCAATTTGGCGGAGAATTGGATTTTAATCCAGAAAAAATTCGCGTTATCGAATTTGATACCGATTATATTAATTCTTTGAAATTGGTGGTTGGAGAGAGTGACTGATTTATTTCGCAGAGATAATACGCTAAGTTTCCACAGAGATTCACAGAGGATTTTAAACAAAAACGACAAAGCTCTTTATTAAATTAAAGAGCTTTGTCGTTTCTTGTCATTTCTTCTTTTTTGAAAAATCACAAACTGTATGTCTAAACTTTGCGTGAGACGCACTGCTGTGCGCCTCTACATATTGTAATCTATAATAATCTTTGCAAAAAAACTTAGTGTATCACTGAGAATTCTTTGCGAATCTCTGCGAAACAAAAAACTAAACCTCAGCCAGCTTATTCAAAAATTCCAAGCGAACACTTCCGTCTTCGTCGATTTTCGTTAAGTTGATTTCTTGCAAAGTATTTACTAGTTCCGGATTCCAAGGTGTTTTTACTTTTACGTAATTCTCTGTAAATCCGTGAATATAACCTTCTTTATTTTCTCCTTCAAAAAGAACCGTTCTATTAGTTCCTAATTGGCTTTCATAAAAAGCACGGCGTTTTTTCACTGATAAACCGCGAAGCATTTTACTGCGTTTTGCACGTACATTTGAAGGAACAACGCCTTCCATATCTACAGCTTCGGTATTATCTCTTTCAGAATAGGTGAAAACGTGTAAATACGAAATATCCAATTCGTTTAAGAAATGATAGGTTTCTAAAAAGTGTTCGTCTGTTTCTCCAGGAAAACCAACAATTACGTCAACACCAATACAAGCGTGTGGCATTACTTCGCGAATTTTGTTTACACGATCAATATAAACTTCACGCAAATAACGGCGTTTCATTAATTTTAAAATATCATTGCTTCCCGACTGTAGCGGAATATGAAAATGCGGTACAAAAGTGCGGCTTTTAGAAACGAATTCGATCGTTTCGTTTTTCAATAAATTAGGTTCGATTGAAGAAATTCTCAAACGTTCAATTCCTTCTACTTTGTCTAAAGCTTGAACTAAATCTAAGAAAGTATGTTCGTGTTTTTTATTTCCAAACTCCCCTTTTCCGTAATCGCCAATATTTACACCAGTCAAAACAATCTCACGAATATTCTGAGCTGAAATTTCTTTGGCATTTTTTAATACATTTTCTAAAGCATCACTTCTAGAAATTCCACGTGCTAACGGAATGGTGCAATACGTACATTTATAATCGCAGCCGTCTTGAACCTTCAAAAAGGCACGTGTACGATCTCCAATAGAATAACTTCCTACGTAGAAATCCGCTTCGGCAATTTCGCACGAGTGAACTTCACCCATGTCATTTTTACTCAAATCATGAATATAGTCTGTAATTTTGAATTTTTCTGTTGCACCCAAAACCAAATCAACACCGTCAACGGCAGCCAATTCCTCTGGTTTTAATTGTGCATAACAGCCGACTGCAGCAACAAAAGCTTTTTCGTTAAGCTTCATTGCTTTTCTCACTACCTGCTTAAACTGCTTATCTGCATTTTCTGTTACAGAGCAAGTATTAATGACATAAATATCTGCTATTTCTTCAAAATCGACGCGGTCAAAACCTTCGTCATTAAAATTTCTGGCAATTGTAGAAGTCTCTGAAAAATTCAGTTTACAACCCAGCGTATAAAAGGCAACTTTCTTTCTATTTTCCATAATCTGTCTTAAATTAATGAAATCGTTGTCAAAAAATTTAAGGCTGCAAATTTACAAACAATATTCATCAAAAGAAAGCGATTAATTCACTTCCAATCAATAATTTGCATTAATGTTAATTTAGAAACATTCAAAAGTTAATCTTTTTACTTTTTTTTTCGAATAAGAAAGCACTCGCATTTTTAACATTTTAACATTCTGATAAGAATAAAATGACAAAATAATCGACTAAAAGCAAATTTTATCGATTAAGTACATTTTTTTCGATTATAAATTCAAAATTTCTTACATTTACCATTGTTATGAATCTTGTTAGCAATAAATTCATATTAAAGAATTTTAATAAGCTTTAATTAATTTAATAATAATTCGGGCATAACAATTTTGAATTTTACTCGTTATGTTGTTGTTTTGTGTTACAAAATGAAATGGGAAAGCCGAAAACCAAAGAGAGTAGGCAAAATTAAAATACAAATACCACGCTTTATGAAAGCATTTTTACCCACGATCTGCTTGATGTTCTTAACCCTATTTAGTTCGCAAGCGCAAACTAATGCTCCAGCCGCAAACGCAAATCCGTTCCCTACTATTAGTACATTGACGACTTGGGCAAGCTTTAACTCACAACAGCAATTTGATGTTGCTATTCGTGCAGTTGGGTTTAAGTTTGAAGTTAAAGAACCAGGTGAAGGATCTACAGCTTATACCTACATTCGTAAAGTAACTGTTAACGAAGTAAACTACACGGACAGAATTGTATACAGAATTACAAATAATAATTCTGCAAGTATCATTTCTTTAGTAACAGCTTCTACTGACTTGGTTAGTTTATACACACCACAATTGGCAAGTTTTAAAAACAACAACTGTAAAACAGAAATGTCTAAAGACAAAAACACAACTTGCAGCTGTTACGAAAGTGCAAATTTTGCAATCGATCTTTGCGACGAGCGTGTAAAATTAACTATGGGTGACGGAAATAAATATTTTGTTTCTGTAGCGAAAAAATAATATTTTAACTCTGATTTGTTTCCAAATCTTTACTGACTTTTAAGTATGTAAAGATTTGGAATACATTTCTTAGTTTGAGTTTGGATTTTTGAGTTCGTACCAAACTTCTAATTCTTCCTGATAAGTAAAAGAATTCACAAAATGGAAACCTAATTTTTCGAGAATCTTTCTTGAGTTTTCATTTCCAGCATCTGCGTAAGCATAAAGTGCTTCAACTTTCATTTCATTAAATGCGTAATCTACAAAAGCTTTTCCTGCTTCAGACGCATATCCTTTTCCCCAATGTTTTTCGATAAAACGATATCCTAATTCATAGAAATTTTTGTGATTATTGATTTCGTCTGTAATATATTTAATTCCAGACCAGCCAATAAATTCGTTCGTTTCTTTTAACACAACCGCCCATCTTCCAGTCCCGAAATCTTTGTATTGTTTTTGAACAAACTTGATATATTCAATACTTTCTTCAATATGTTTTACGGGTTTATTTCCAACAAACAAATGCACATTTGGATTCGAATCCAATTCAAACATGCCTTCTGCATCAGAAAGCAACATCTCTCTTAAAATCAAACGTACTGTTTCAATTGGCTTTTTCATCTCTTTTTAATTTAAAATAAAGCGCTGCACAACCTCAGCCACTCCATCATTATTATTTGAAGATACGATTAAATCTGCTTTATCGCGCAATTCGGGTGTCACATTGTCTACCCAAACGCCGAGTCCTGCATATTCGATCATTGTCAAATCATTTCCTGCATTTCCTACAGCTATAATTTCACTTTGATGAATTCTTAGCTTTTCAGCTAAACGTTTCAAACTCGCTGCTTTATCAATGCCTAATTGTGCGACCTCCAGAAAAAAAGGTTTTGATGTCGAAACGCTTAAATGCGGCATAAAATCGATTAAATCTTTTTCAACCATTTTTAAATACTCTGGATCTTGCAATAAAATACATTTAACCGCTGGCCTGTCAACATAATCTTTAAAGCTAGAAACTTTGCGATGCGCCATTCCTGTAATTTCTTTTTCGATTTCTATGTATTCAGAATCTGTTTCGCTAATAATTTCATCATCTAAATACGTGATGATGTGTGTATTCATTTTAACGCTATAATCGTATAAAGCATGAATTTGTTCAACAGTTAATTTCTGTTCGAATAAAATCAAATTGTCTTTTACACGACTTATTATCGCTCCATTAAACGAAAGCATATACGAATCGTTAAGATCTAGCTCCAATTCTTTAGCGTAAGCGATCATTGCAATTGTAGGCCTTCCAGAAGCCAAAACCACATAAACACCTTTCGCCTGCGCTTCTAAAAGTACTTTTTTATTTAAATCTGAAATTCTGTGGTCGTCTGTCAACAAGGTATCATCCATGTCGAGCACTAACATTTTGTATTGCATTTTTTTTTAGTCCTTTTTTTTAGTCCTTAGTACTTAGCTTTTTTTAATCCTTAGCACTTAGCCATTAGTCCTTAGCATTTAGTTGTTAGCATCTAGTTTTAAAAACCAGAACTAAGGACTACTTACTAGGGACTAAACAACTATCTTTTAAATACTCATTCTAAACTGTTCAACAACTGGATTTGCTTTTGCGAAATCTGTTTCTTGAATAAACAATTCGACTGCCAAATCTGTTTGTCCGAATCCGCCCAAGCGAGCCGATTGGATATTATCTTTTTTTACAGTTTCTACTCCAGCTTCCTCTAATCTTTCTTGTAAAGCTATTGCTAATACTTCACTTCCCGAAAACACTTTCATTAGTCCCATAACATTCTATTTTATGATTTATTTTTTATTTTAAAATTGCCTCTAATTGAGTCTGATACTCGGCATTTTCATTCATCCCAATATGTTCCTGATTTTCCAAAAGATAAAGATGTCCTCGCCTATCTATCAATTCATTCAACCTGACAGAATTATTATATTCAATCAAATGATCGTCTTTCCCATGAAAAATATAAATTGGCACTTTAACTTTTGGCAAATAAGTATAAGTCTCCAGTTGAAATTTTTTCATGAAATTCGGAAAAAACGGAACTCTTGTACTTGATAATTCTGTAAAACTATAGTAAGGCGACTGAAGAATTAAAGCTTTTGGTTTGTTTTCTGAAGCCAAAATTGTTGCAAATCCAGAACCAATCGAATAGCCTGCAATTATTATTTTATTTTCGGCATATCTTTTTGCTAATGTCTTATAAGCAATAGAAATATCTTTCTTTAATTGTTCTTCATTTTCAATTTGACCTTCACTTTTGCCAAAACTTCTGTAATCTAAAATAAAAATATCATAACCTAAATTGGTATATGTTTTAGCAATTTTACCCCAAGTTTCAAGTGTACCTGCATTTCCATGAAGATAAAAAACGAGTCCTTTTGAATTCTCTGCTTTAAAAAGCAAACCATTTAACTTAGTTCCGTCAAAAGATTTTATATCGATCTCTTCAAACTTTTGAACATAATCAAATTTATGGTCTTTCGGAAGCGCCGTGCTTTGAAAAACCATTCCTACCTGATTAAAATAAACATAGGAAATAATCAAAACATAAATTACAAGGAAAGCACATAAAAGTACTATTATCAAAAATTTAAGCGTTTTAAAAATCTCCATTTCTGTTCTATCATAAAGCTTTCAGTCCCAGTTTTCAGTATTAAACTAAAACTGGGACTGAAAAATTAAAACTTATTCTTTATTCTTCCTCTTCAATATCATCTTCCTCTTCGTCGAGTTCTTCTTCGCCTTCTTCATCCATATCGAACAAATACGGTTCGATCAGCATTCTGTCTGCTAGAATCTCAACACGTTCTGACAAAGTTTCAGCAAAAATGATTCGCTGTGTTTTAGCAATACTGTTTGAAATACGCATAATTTTAGGTTCGTGACGTAATTTCAAAATTGGATCTGCATCATCTAAAATCAGCATTTTCAAACGATTTACATTGTAACCTGCCGTACTAAACATATCGTTTAATTTTGTCGGCGTTCCAATTAAAACATCAATTCCCGTTGAAACATAATTTTTGTCATAATCCATGTCGCCTTTATCATGCACGCCGTAGACTTCAAGATTGGTATATTTACCGTATTTTTCGAAAAGCTCTTCCATAGCCAAAACCTTTTCTTTGTCTTCTACAATAATCAAGGCACGAGGCGATTCTTCATTTTTTCCTGCCAATTGCTGAATCACATTCAAAACAATTGTAGTCGTTTTTCCGCTTCCGTTTGGTGAAATAATTACACAGTCGGCACCACTTTTTATCGTCGAAAAAGTTTCCATTTGCAAAGCATTGGCTTCCGTCAGACCATTTTCAATTAGACCGTCTTGTAATTTCTCGTTTATTTTTTTTAGTTTCATTTCTAAATTTTAGAGTTTTGATTTTAGATTTTAGATTGAAAAATCTTATCTCAAATCTTATTTGCTTGCGAACATTTTTACGTCGGTTTCAGAGATTTCATTTCCTCCTAAAATAATCAGCCTTTCCACCACATTTCGAAGTTCACGAATATTTCCTGTCCAATCGTATTCTTGCAATAATTTAATGGCTTGCGCCGAAAACGACTTAACCGCATTTCCTTGCTCAGACGCTATTTTTTCTGTAAAATGCGAAATCAAAGCTGGAATATCGTCACGTCTTTCATTCAATGGCGGCACTTTAATTAAAATTACTGCCAAACGATGGTATAAATCTTCACGGAAACGGCCTTCGGCAATTTCTGTTTTTAAATCTTTATTAGTCGCCGCAACCACACGAACATCGACTTTAATATCCTTGTCTGCACCTACACGCGTAATCATACTTTCCTGTAATGCGCGCAATACTTTAGCTTGTGCCGAAAGACTCATGTCTCCAATTTCATCTAAGAAAATAGTCCCTTTGTCTGCAGCTTCAAACTTTCCGGCACGATCTTTAACTGCCGATGTAAAAGCGCCTTTCACATGTCCGAACAATTCACTTTCGATCAACTCGCTAGGAATCGCCGCACAGTTTACTTCGATTAAAGGAAAAGCAGAACGCTCACTTTTTTCATGCAATTGATGCGCCACTAATTCTTTTCCAGTTCCGTTTGGTCCCGTAATTAAAACTCTGGCTTCTGTTGGTGCCACTTTATCAATCATCACTTTGATATGATTAATCGATTCGCTGTCCCCAATCATTTCGTAATTTTTACTGACTTTTTTCTTCAGGATTTTATTTTCAACTACTAATTGTTTTTTATCCAAAGCATTGCGAACAGTATTCAGCAAACGATTCAAATCTGGCGGTTTAGAAATATAATCAAAAGCTCCCAAACGCATGGTTTGAATCGCCGTTTCCATATCGCCATGACCAGAAATCATAACCATCGGAATTTCGGGTTTTATCTTTTTTACTTCTTCTAAAACCTCAACACCGTCCATTTTTGGCATTTTGATATCGCACAAAACCAAATCGTAATCATTGTTTTTTATTTTTTCAAGTCCTACAGCCCCATCTTCAGCCTCATCAACCTGATACAAATCATTTTCTTCTGATAAAATTTTTACCAAAACTCTTCTGATCGCTGCTTCGTCTTCTATAATTAGGATTTTACTCATTTTTTTAAGGTTCAAAGTGACAGAGGTTCAAAGTGACAGAGAGAAAAGCTTTGCCTCTTTGTTACTTTAAAACTTTGCAACTATAAAGTTAATATTTAATCCATTTATACAATTCTTTCCATGTTGGCTTTTTGCCGTACATTAAAATACCGACACGGTAAATTTTTGCAGCGAACCACACAACAAGGAAAAATGTAGCAAACAATAATGATACCGAAATTGCGATTTGCCACCACGGCACGCCAAACGGAATACGCATTAACATTACAATTGGAGAAGTTAGCGGAATCATCGAAAAGATAACGGCAACACTTCCATGAGGATCATTTACTACGGTAAAAAATCCGATATAAACGCTCAAAATAAGCGGCATTAAGATTGGAAGCAGAAATTGCTGAGAGTCAGTCTGATTATCAACCGCGGCTCCAATTGCAGCGTAAAATGAGCTGTAAAGGAAATAGCCTCCAATAAAATAAATTACAAATCCGATTATGATACTTGCAAGTGGCAGATTCCATAATTCGGCGATATACATCTGCGCAGAACCCGATAATTGATGCTGTGCTGATTGCATCATTTCTGGTGAAATTTTCGCTGTTGGTCCAACATTTACTCCAAAAAATGCCGAAGCTGCAAACATTAATCCCAGACCAATTATTGCCCAGATTATAAATTGCAGAATTCCTGCTAGCGAAGTTCCAACAATTTTACCAATCATTAACTGAAACGGTTTAACAGATGAAATAATGATTTCGATAATTCGGTTTGTTTTTTCTTCGATGACGCTTCGCATTACCATATTTCCGTAAATAATAATAAACATCATAATCAGATAACCAAATGCTCCGCCAATTCCGATTTTAATTTCGTTTAATCCTTTCAAACTTTCTTCTCCAGAAGCTTTAACCAAATGAATATTCACATCCGATTGCGCTTTTTGAATTGCTAAAGTATCCAGTTTTGCTTCTTCGAGATTTAGTTTTGTAATTTTATTTCCTATAATATCCTGTATACTTTCGATAAAAGAAATGCTCGGGCTATTATTAGAAATAAACTCAATCTTACTTTCTAAATCTTTTATATTTTTTGTTTTCGGAATAACAATCAGTCCGTTGAAATTTTCTTTTGTAATGCTGTCTTTTAAAGCTTTTACATCAACTTCAGATAAATTGAGATATTTAAACTCGGCACCTTTTTTATTTTCTTTTAAAAAATCGGAAGCAAAAAGTCCAGTTTCATCATGAATTGCAATGCGTTTGGTTTCTGCTTTCATTGAGCTTAAATAACCTATAAAAAAGGCAATAGCGACAAATAAAAGCGGACTCAAGAAAGTCATGACAACAAAAGATTTATTGCGGACTTTGGCAATAAATTCTCTTTTTATAATCAACGAAATTATACTCATTCTTCGTAATTTTCAATTTAAAAATTCCAAAACCCAACAATTGGAATTTGGAATTTATTTTTTGGAATTTTATTTTGTGTTTTCAGTAACCGTTTGAATAAAAATATCGTGAACGCTTGGAATTTTTTCGACGAAATGTGTCACTTGTCCGCGCTGTGTTAGAACATTTAATAATTCATTTGGCACCGCGTTTCCAATCTGGATATTTAATTTCAAATCATCATTTAACGATTTGAAACTAGCTGGAGAAACGGTAAATTTTTGTGTAATATCATACATCAAACCTTCAACATTACTCGTCAAGATTCCAACTTCAAAACTATTGGTTCTAAACTGTCGTTTTACATCGCCAATTTTACCTTCTATTAGTTTATTTGATTTATGAATTAAAGCTATATTTTCGCAAAGTTCCTCTACACTTTCCATTCTGTGAGTCGAAAAAATAATCGTTGAGCCTTGTTCTTTTAATGCTAAAATTTCATCTTTAATCACATTTGCATTTACAGGATCAAATCCAGAAAACGGCTCGTCTAAAATCAACAATTTAGGTTTATGCAAAACACAAACCACAAACTGGATTTTCTGTGCCATTCCTTTAGATAATTCCTGTATTTTCTTGTTCCACCAGCCTTGAATTCCTAATCGGTCAAACCAGTAATCCAATTGCTTTTTAGCTTCTGCTTTAGAAAGTCCTTTCATTTGAGCCAAATACAAACATTGCTCCCCAACTTTCATCGAGCTATACAAGCCTCTTTCTTCTGGAAGATATCCGATAGTTTGCACATGTTTAGGCTGTAATCTTTCTCCATCCAAAATTACTTCGCCACTGTCTGGCAGGGTAATTTGGTTTATGATTCTGATAAGGGAAGTTTTTCCGGCTCCATTCGGACCTAAAAGTCCATATATACTGCCTTTTGGTACATTTAATGAAACTTCGTTAAGTGCTACATAGTCGCCGTATTTTTTTACGACTTTATGTACTTCTAGTAAGTTACTCATGCTATTTTTAAGGATTTACTGCGTCACTTTGCCTGTTACGGTTCAGCGACTGTAAAAGTAAATAATTCGAAGCGAAATTGTGTCATATTACGCAAAAAACCCATTCTAATTTATGCTAGAATGGGTTTTTAATTTATTTATAATTTTAAAAAGTTCCGATTATGAGAACATATCTTTTACTTTTTCAAAAAATGATTTCTCTGATTTCTCTGGACTTGGAGCAAAATGGTCGTCTGTCAAAGCATTTTCAAAGAATTGTTTTTGTTCTTTATTTAATGTTTTAGGTGTCCAAACATTTACGTGAACCAATAAATCTCCGCTTCCGTAACCGTTTAAACTCGGAATTCCTTTTCCTTTTAATCTTAAGATTTTTCCAGATTGAATTCCTTCTTCCAGTTTAATACGAACTTTTCCATTGATCGCTTCAATATCTTTAGAAGCTCCTAAAACTGCTTCAGGGAAACTGATATATAAATCGAAATGAACATTTTCTCCTTCACGCTTCAAGAATTCGTGCTCTACTTCTTCTATCGCTACAATTAAATCTCCTGGAATACTGTTTCCTGGCGCATCGTTACCTTTGTTGGCAACTTTCAACTGCATTCCGTCAACAACTCCAGCAGGAATTTTGATTGATACTGTTTCGTCTTCTTGAACCATTCCTTGAGCATCTGCTTCAGAAGGTTTTTTATCTAAGATTTGTCCAGAACCACCACAAGTATGACAAGTAGATGCAGATTGCATTCTTCCCAAAATAGTGTTAGTTACACGCATTACTTGACCTTGACCGTTACAAGTCGTACAAGTTTTATACGTTACGCCCTTAGCCTGAACTTTACGTTTTACTTTTACTTTTTTCTCAACTCCATTTGCAATTTCCTCTAAAGTCAATTTTACTTTGATTCGAAGATTGCTTCCTTTCGCACGGCGAGGGCCACCGCCTCCACCTCCGAAACCGCCAAATCCGCCACCAAAAATATCACCAAACTGGCTGAAAATGTCATCCATATTCATACCGCCATGATCACCGCCAAATCCGCCAGAACCATCAAATGCTTGATGACCGTATTGATCGTATTTCGCTTTTTTCTGCGGATCACTTAAAACTTCGTAAGCTTCTGCCGCCAATTTGAAGTTTTCTTCTGCCTCTTTGTCGCCTGGATTTTTATCAGGATGGTATTTTAAAGCGCTTTTTCTATATGCTTTTTTAATTTCGGCAGCATCAGCATTTTTTGAAATGCCTAGTATTTCGTAAAAATCTTTTTTCATAATAAGGTTAAATTCCAAATTTTAAAATTCCAAATTCCAAAAATGCATTTGAAATTTTTATCTGCATTTTAGTTTCCAGTTACAACTTTAGGGTAACGAATAATTTTGTCTCCTAATTTGTACCCTTTTTCAATAACGTCAACAATTTTACCTTTTAATTTATCAGAAGGTGCGGGAATTTGAGTAATTGCCTCAGCAAAATCCGCATTAAAATCATCGCCTGCTTTTACATCAACCTGTTCTAAACCTTTAGAAACTAAAGTACTTTTTAGTTTTTCGTGAATTAGCTCCACTCCTTTTTTAAGATTTTCGTCATCAGATTTATTAATTTCTACAGCAGCTCTGTCAAAATCATCTAAAACTGGAAGCATAGCCAATAAAACTTCTTGGTTTGCTGTTTTAAATAATTCAAGACGCTCTTTTGAAGTTCTTTTTTTGTAATTTTCAAATTCGGCGAATAATCTCAAAAACTTATCTTTTTCTTTAGCTAAGTCTTGAGCTAACTGCTCCTCAACACTTAATTCCTCAACAATTAATTGCTCTCCATTAGCGTTAGTCTCTATCGTTGCATCATCTAATTCCTGATCGAATTCTGTATTTTCCGTAGTCATATTACTTTTATTTTTAAAAATATTTTTAAACTTCATTTTTTATTTCTTTCTGTTAGATTGCAAAAGTACTGCCAAATCTTATAAAATGTCAAATTGTCACTTTATTAATTATGAGACATTTAAAAAACATAATTACGCAGAAAAAATTTATTATAATTTTAAGACTATTACGTTTTAGTTTATCTTATCTTTGAGACCAATAAACATTAATTATTACCACCAAAAATTGAATTTAAGGGTTGGCTTCGGCCTCTAAATAATTATTAATTCAAATTTACCTTATATTAAAAAAAGCTTCGCCTATAGAGACGAAGCTTTTTTTTATGCTTGAGCTTTTTTATCTGACAGAAGTGTCATCTACTATGTTTTGCACGGGCGGAGGGATTCGAACCCCCATCAACGGTTTTGGAGACCGCTATTCTACCCTTGAACTACGCCCGTAACTTGAGGTGGCAAATTAAATGCTTTTTTTCTTCTCTACCAAGTTATTTTTCCCCGATTTAAACCGATTTAAGCCAAGTCACTCTGAATCTTTAGATTATAAATTCAAATTAATTTTTCTAAATCTGTAAAATCTACTTGAAACAAGAAAAACATTGCGCTCCCGCGGCTGAAACCCTAGGCTATATTTAAAAAAATTCGCGAAAATTTGTGCAATTTGTGGCTAAAAAAAACTTTTTAATCTGTGGCAAAAAACATTGCGTTCCCACGGTTGAAACCGTGGGCTATGTTTAAAAAAATTCGCGAAAATTTGTGCAATTTGTGGCAAAAAAATCTTTTTAATCTTTTTAATCTGTGGCAAAAAAATTCTTTGCGTTCCCACGTTTGAAACCGTGGGCTATGTTAAAAAAAATCGCGAAAATTTGTGCAATTTGTGGCAAAAAAAATCTTTTAATCTTTTTAATCTGTGGCAAAAAAATTCTTTGCGTTCCCACGTTTGAAACCGTGGGCTATGTTAAAAAAATTCGCGAAAATTTGTGCAATTTGTGGCTAAAAAAATCTTTTTAATCTTTTTAATCTGTGGCAAAAAACTTTGCGCTCCCACGGTTGAAACCGTGGGCTATGTTTTAAATCAATTGGTGAAAATTCGAGCAATTTGTGACAAAAAAAACTTTGCGTCCTTTGCGTAAACCATTGCGTTCTTTGCGGTTAAACTTAAGCTAGCAAAGCATTTTTCAATCCTTCAAAATCAACAGTTACTTGCTCTCCTGAAACTAAATTTTTTAATGCATACGAATTTGAAGCAATTTCCTGATCTCCAACCAATACGGCAAACGGAATCAAACGTTTGTCTGCGTATTGAAATTGTTTTCCAACTTTTACACTATCAGGATACAATTCTACTTTAATGTTTTCTTGTCTCAATTTCTGAATCGCCTGCGAAGCATATAAAGCTTCTTTATCTCCAAAATTCAAAAATATCGCTTTTGAGGTAGCTGCAACAGTTTCTGGGAACAACTGTAATTCTTCAAGAACTAAATAAATTCTATCCAATCCAAAAGAAATTCCGACACCACTCATATTCTTTAAACCAAAAATACCAGTCAAATCGTCATATCTTCCGCCGCCGCCGATAGAGCCCATCGCTACTGTTTTTGGAGCCGCAACTTCAAAAATAGCTCCGGTGTAATAATTTAATCCGCGAGCAAGCGTCACATCCAAATCTAAAGTAGCTGTCGAAAGTCCTACAACAGCAACGTTGTCACAAATAAATTTCAATTCTTCAACACCTTTCATTCCCTCTTCAGAAGATGACAATAATTCCGAAAGCTGTGCTATTTTGTCTGTAAAAGTTCCTGAGAAACTAAAAAGCGGCTGTACCTTTACTAAAGCCTCTTCAGAAATTCCTTTTTCTATCATTTCTTTTTTAACACCGTCTTCTCCAATTTTATCCAGTTTATCCAATGCAACTGTAAAATCAATTAATTTATCTGATGCGCCAATTACCTCAGCAATTCCAGATAAAATTTTACGGTTATTGATTTTGATTGTAACCCCTTCTAAACCTAAAGCCGTAAAAACAGTATCATATAATTGAACCAATTCTATTTCCTGCCAAAGCGATTTTGAGCCCACAACATCGGCATCACATTGAAAAAATTCTCTAAAACGCCCTTTTTGCGGATTATCTGCTCTCCAAACTGGCTGAATCTGGTATCTTTTGAAGGGAAATTCAATTTCACTTTGGTGCTGCACTACATATCTTGCAAACGGAACGGTCAAATCGTAACGCAACGCTTTCTCAGAAATTTTTCCTGTGAATTTATTTAATTCTATTCTCTGTTCTAAAGATATTTTTTCTGCAGAATTCAACTGTAATTCTTCAATTGATTCTGGCAGTTCAATTTTACTTTTATTGTAGAAAAAATTTCCTGAATTCAATATTTTAAAAATCAGACGGTCTCCTTCTTCTCCATATTTCCCCATTAAGGTATCTGAATTTTCAAACGAAGGCGTTTCGATTGGCTGGAAACCAAATTTTTCGAAATTCGCTTTTATAGTTTGAATAATATATTGACGTTTTGACACCTCTGCTGGTGAAAAATCTCTTGTTCCTTTTGGTATACTTGGTTTTGAAGCCATCTTATTTATTTTAGATTGTTGATTTTAGATTTTAGATTTTTTTCTAAATCTTAAATTCTAAATCGCTTTGACATTATTTATTTGATTTTTTGATTTTCTGCAAATGCTAAATCGCCTGCAAATATCTTACTTTTTAAAATAAATATTAACTGTTCGAAAACAAACTTGTAACAAAAAACGTATTTTCGTGACAAATTGGTCATGATGCTAAAATTATTTAAAGAAAATATTCGAATTGCGTTTGGTTCTATAAAAACCCAATTGCTGCGTACTATTCTTACCGTTTTAATTATTGCTATCGGGATTACGGCTTTGGTCGGAATCTTAACCGTTGTTTCAGCCTTGGACAATACCATTTCGAACGATTTTGCTTCAATGGGCGCCAATACTTTCAATATTAACCAATACGAAAATAAAGTTCGAAACCGCGGCGGGAATGAACGCGAAGTAATCAACCCGATTATTTCTTATCCAGAAGCTGTTGCTTTCAAAACAAAATACAAATACCCTTTTACAGAAACTTCTCTTTCTTTTACTGCGACCACAACTGCAGAAGTAAAATATCTAGGAGAAAAAACAGATCCAGAAATTACTGTAGTTGGAGTTGACGAACATTTTATTACCAATTCTGGACTTGAAACTAGCTTAGGAAGAAGTTTTAATCAGTTTGATATTGAAAACAATACTTATTCTTGTGTTGTGGGTTCTGATTTTGAAAAAGGACTTTTAAAAGACATAAATCCGATCGATAAAATCATTTCTATTCGAGGTGCACGCTTTAAAGTTATCGGAGTATTAAAAGAAAAAGGTTCGACGTTTGGAAATAGTCAGGATTTGCGTGTTTTAATTCCGATTCAGGTAGCGAGGTCTTTGTTTACTGCGCCAAACATAAATTATACCGTAAGCGTTATGGTTTCTAAAAAAGAAGTTTTAGACGAAGCCATTGATAATGCCACGAGTACTATGCGAAGAGTTCGCAAGCTAAGCCCTGTGCGCGATAATAATTTTGGAGTGGTGAGAAGCGACGATTTAATTAACCGTATTCTCAGTATAACGCAATATTTAAGCATAGCCGCTTGGACTATTTCTGTAATTACAATTTTAGGATCGTCTATTGCTTTAATGAATATTATGGTCGTTTCGGTTACAGAACGCACTCGCGAAATTGGTGTTCGTAAAGCTTTAGGAGCAAAAAGATCTACTGTTGCTTTTCAGTTTTTTATCGAAACTTTATTGATTGGTCAAATTGGAGGTCTAGTCGGAATCATTTTAGGAATTTTGCTCGGTTTTGCTATAGCAACAGCTATGAGTTTTGCATTTGTAATTCCGTGGATGGCAATTTTCGCTGCTTTTGCAACGAGTTTTTGCGTGGCCTTGGTTTCTGGTTTATATCCAGCTATTAAAGCATCAAAATTAGATCCGATTGAAGCGTTGCGTTATGAATAAACTTCCGACTTTCTCCTGCAAGGTTTCCAAAACCTTGTAGGTATAAACTTGACGCAAAAAATCTAAACCTACAAGGTTTTGGAAACCTTGCAGGAAGTCATTCGATCATTATCATAAATATCTTTTCGAAGTTCGATATCTTTAAATTTCATATTTTCTAAAAGTTCAAACATTTCTTTTCCCAAATATTGATTGATCTCGAAGTATAATTTTCCGTTTTCACGAAGACTTTTATGTGCCAGAGAAGCAATTTTTCGATAAAAAACAAGCGGATCGTTATCTTCTACAAAAAGTGCCAAATGTGGTTCATAATCCAACACATTTTTTTTAATTTCTTCTTTTTCTAAATTTCGAACATACGGCGGATTCGAAACAATTATATCAAACTGACAGGTAAACTCTTCTGTCTCTAAAATATTTAGAAGCATAAAAGTAACATCAACATTATTGGTAATCGCATTTCTTTTTGCCGTTTCAATAGCTTTTTTAGAAACATCAATTCCAAAAACTTCTGCGTTTGGAAGATTTTTTGCCAGCGAAATAGCAATACAGCCACTTCCTGTTCCAATATCGAGAATTTTTATTTTTTTAGATTTTTCTGAACCAGCATTCTCATTAATAATCCATTCGACCAATTCTTCTGTCTCAGGTCGCGGAATCAGCACATTTTCATTTACTTCAAAATCCAAACCGTAAAAATTTGTTTTCCCAAGCAAATATTGAATTGGAACTTCTTTTTTAAGCTGTTTTAGCAATTCCTCCCATATTACAAAATCATTCTCCTCAAATGTTAATTCATGATTTAAAGCCAAATCAATCTGACGAAGCTGGTGTTTATCTTCCAAAATCAGATAAAAAAAGCTCTCCGCTTCGTACGCATCGTAAAAAGGAGCTAATTCTTTAATAAACTGAGTACGATATTGTTTAATCTTCATTTTTAGTTTTTGAGCATTTTATATCAGCAGAAAACTGGCATTTTTATCTTCAATAAGTCTTGCTAGCTTAAAATTGTTACATTTTAATTACAAAACTTTCAGCATCCATACAGGGCAAGAACAATGTCCAGTCGAACCTAACGGAGCATCTAAATATTCAAAACCAGATTTTACATATAGCTTTTGTGCAGCATGCATAAATGGCATGGTTTCGATATAACATTTTTTGAAACCAAAAGCTCTGGCTTGATCTAAACATTTTTCCATCATTTGCGTTCCAATTCCCAAACCTCTTGTTTTTGGAAGAAAATACATTTTCTGCAATTCACAAATTTCGCGATCTCCATTTTCCAAAGGCGCAATTCCAGCACAACCTACAATTTCTCCTTCATTTTCGACAACAAAATAAATCGATTTGGGCTTGCTGTATTCTTCAAACATCAAATCCAGATACGGATCTTCGTATGCAGTTCCTACTTTTGGAATTTCCATTTCATCAAAAACAGATCGTATCAAACTTGCAACTGCCTGATTGTCTTGTTTTTTAATTGCCCTTATTAGCCAATTTACCATTTTTTTATTCTAATTCATTATAAATACAAAAATAAAGATAGTTTTTTGATACCGTTACAACTTTTGAGATTGTTTCATAACTAGATTTTTTTACGCTAGCGATCAACTCAAAATTAACTACTTTTGCACTGTGAATATACATGAAAAATACATAAAACGCTGTATAGAGCTTGCTCAAAATGGTTTTGGAACAACTTACCCAAACCCAATGGTTGGCAGTGTAATTGTCTATGAAAATCAGATTATTGGCGAAGGCTGGCATAAAAAAGCGGGCGAACCGCATGCTGAAGTAAACGCAGTTAATTCTGTCAAAGATAAATCTTTGCTAAAAAAAGCAACTATTTATGTGAGCTTGGAACCTTGCAGCCATTTTGGCAAAACTCCTCCTTGCTGCGATCTGATTATTGCCAATAAAATTCCGAATGTTGTTGTAGGAACGGTTGATCCTAACGAAAAAGTTGCTGGAAGAGGAATAAAAAAACTGATTGAAGCCGGTGCTAATGTTACGGTTGGGATTTTAGAAGACGAATGCAACGAATTGAATAAACGTTTTTTTACTTTTCACCAAAAAAAGCGACCTTATATTATTTTAAAATGGGCAGAAAGTCTAGATGGCTTTTTGGCTCCAGAAAAAACCATCGGTCAAGATCGTAAACCGATTTGGATTACAAATGAGTATTCGAGACAATTGGTTCACAAATGGCGAACGGAAGAACAAGCTATTTTAGTTGGAACAAAAACTGTTGTTGATGATAATCCGAAGCTGAATGCTAGAGATTGGTTTGGAAATAGTCCGACTCGAATCGTTATCGATCAAAATAATCGAATTGACGAAAGCAGTTTTATTTTTGATGACACGGTAAAAACAATTATTTTTTCTAAAATTTCAAAACCTTCAAAAGGAAATACGCAGTTTGAAGTAATTGATTTTGACAAAAATATAATTCCGCAGATTTTGGATGTCTTATATCAGAATCAGATTCAATCTGTAATTATTGAAGGCGGAAGACAAACGCTGCAATCTTTTATAGATGAAAATCTTTGGGACGAAGCCCGAATTTTTATCGGAAAGACAAGTTTTTCAACAGGAACAAAAGCGCCTGTCATTTCGAGAAAAAATAGTTCAAAAACCAATATTTTAAGTGACGAATTAATACTGATTAGAAATTATGATTAATGCTATAATTTTTGACTTTGGAGATATTTTTATCAACTTGGATAAACCTGCCACAATTTCTGGTTTGCAAAAACTAGGAATGACGGAATGGAATTCTGATTTTGACCAATTAAATCTTTCGTTTGAAGTTGGAGCAATTTCGCCAGAAGATTTTGTTGGCGGTTTTCAAAAACAATTGCCAAATGCTTCTAAAGAAGAAATCTTAAAAGCTTGGAATGCTGTTCTAGCAGATTTCCCTTTTTATAGATTGGAGTTTCTTCAAGAATTATCAAAAAAATATCGTTTATTTCTGCTCAGCAATACCGATTCTATTCATATCAATACATTTGAAGAAAAAAGTGGCGTTTCTTTTTACAAAGATTTTTATGCTTGTTTCGAAAAAGTATATTTTTCATTTGATATCGGAATGAGAAAGCCAGATCCAAAAATCTACAAATTTGTATTAGACGAAAATAATTTGACTGCCGAAAATACTCTATTTATTGATGATAAAACCGAGAATACCGACTGCGCTGCTGCTTTAGGAATCAAAGTCTGGAATCTTCAAGTCGGAAAAGAAGATGTGGTTGATCTTTATAAAAAAAATATACTTTAAGAAAAAATAAAGCCACAGATTAAAGATTTACACAGATTTTTAAAAAAAGGAATCCTTTAAAATCCTTTAATCTTTGGCTAAAAAATAAAATACAATTAAGATTATCTCTTTTGGAAATTAACGACACTTATCAAACTATTGCAACGGCATCTGAAGAAATACTGTTTAAAGAAAAAGGCAGTAAATTCTTTGGCTATGCATTTCCGATAGATCATGAAGACGAAGTAAAACCCATTATAGAAGAACTCAAAAAACAGCATCCGCATGCTGTGCATTATTGTTACGCTTACCAAATTGGTGTTGGAAATAAAATTTCGTATCGTGCCAACGATGACGGCGAACCAAGCAATACGGCTGGCGCGCCAATTTACGGGCAAATACAATCTTTTGGATTAACGAACGTTCTTGTTGTAGTGGTTCGTATTTTTGGAGGAGTAAAATTAGGCGTTGGCGGTTTAATAAGCGCTTACAGAACTACAGCCCAAGAAACATTACAGATTTGTGAAATTGTTGAAAAAACAATCGATGTAGAATTTTTAATTTCTTTTGATTACAAAAACATGAATAAAGTAATGCGAGTAATTAAAGAAAAGAAATTAGAAATCGTATCTCAGGAAATGGAAATGGATGAAGATTCTGGTTTGCCAATTGGCAAAATTGTGACAAAAACACGAAAAAAAAATGCCGAAACGGTGTTCAGCATTTTTGATTTAATGTTCGAAATCGATATTAAATTAGTATAAAACGTTAGAAAAAAGCATTGCATTTTAACAATTATTCAAGCGTTTTAAATATATCTAAAATGTATTCTGGAGGAGCTGTTGGACGACCCGTTTTTAACGCAACAAATACTAAAATAAACGTCGCCGTTGTTAATAACTCATTTGCTTCATTATAGATTGCGCAGTCAAATTCAATCTTGACAGAAGAGTGACTTTTAAAAGTCGTATGAATTGTTAAAAGTTCGTCATATCTTGCCGACTTTTTATAATTGATATTCATGTTCACAATCGGAAGGCCAATTCCGCTTTCTTCCATGCTTTTATACGAAACCCCTTTATTTCTAAGCCATTCCACGCGTCCAATTTCAAAATAAGGAACATAATTGCCGTGATAAACGACTCCCATTTGGTCAGTTTCTGAGTAACGAACTCGTACTTGAGTCTGGTGATTTTTCATTGATAAAATATTAAAAAAATTCGAATTTAAAAAGCCTCTTTACAACTTTTTTTTATAAAATTAGATACCAAAATATTTTTTTTTACAGAAATTTGTTCACATATTTGTTATCCCGAAATACGGAATAAAATTGCTCCTCTTTTATTAGGAGAATCTTTATAACAATAATAAAAATTTATCTGAATCTATGACTAAAACTGCTCAATCGGTATGGGAAAACTGTTTGTCCTTTATAAAGGATAATATTCAAGACCAAGCATATAAAACTTGGTTTGAACCAATCAAATCAGTTGAGCTAACCGATAACGCATTATACATTCAGGTTCCAAGTAAATTTTTCTACGAATGGCTCGAAGAGCACTACGTAAAATTATTGAAAGTTGCGCTTACCAAAGAACTGGGAAAAAACGCAAAGTTACTCTATAAAATTAAAATGGAGAACACTTATGGCAATAAACAGCCGTTTACCGAGCAGCTGCCAAGTGCCAACAGAGTGCCAATGAAACCGCAAGAGGTTGACGCTCCGTTTAAAAACTTAAATCCTGAACTAAAAAATCCGTTTGTAATTCCTGGAATTAGAAATTTAAAAATTGAGTCTCAGTTAAATCCGAACTACAGTTTTGATAATTTCTTAGAAGGAGATTCTAACCGTTTGGCTCGTTCTGCGGGTATGGCGGTTGCCAACAAACCGGGAGGAACTTCATTTAACCCATTATTGATTTTTGGTGGAGTTGGTTTAGGAAAAACGCACTTAGCGCATGCTATAGGCGTAGAAGTAAAAGATAAGTATCCGGAAAAGACCGTTTTATATATTTCTGCTGAGATTTTTACACAACAATATATTGATTCTGTTAAAAAGAATAATCGTAATGACTTTATTCACTTTTACCAGTTAATCGACGTATTAATCATTGACGACGTTCAGTTCTTATCTGGAAAATCTGGAACTCAAGATGTATTCTTCCATATTTTCAACTATTTACACCAAAACGGAAAACAAGTAATTCTTACTTCAGACAAAGCGCCTGTTGATATGCAGGATATTGAACAAAGATTATTGTCTCGTTTTAAATGGGGATTATCTGCAGAATTACACCAGCCTGATTACGAAACTCGTATCTCAATCTTAAAAAACATTTTATATCGTGATGGTGTAGAAATGCCAGAAGATATTTTAGAATATGTAGCGAGAAACATCAAATCTAATGTTAGAGAATTAGAAGGCGCAATCATTTCGTTAATCGCTCAATCTTCTTTCAACAAAAAAGAAGTTACGATTGAATTGGCGAAAAGTGTTGTCGAGAAATTTGTTAAAAACGTAAAGAGAGAAATCTCTATAGATTATATCCAGAAAATTGTTTCAGACTATTTCCAATTGGATATTGAAACACTTCAATCTAAAACCAGAAAGAGGCACGTTGTTCAAGCAAGACAATTGGCGATGTTCTTTGCAAAAAAATTCACTAAAGCTTCTTTGGCAAATATTGGTTCACAAATTGGAGACCGCGATCACGCAACTGTTCTTCACGCTTGTAAAACAGTAGATAATTTAGTCTCTACAGACAAACAATTCAAAAAGTTTGTTGAAGATATCAATAAAAAGCTAACGCTGTAAACGCAACTCATGCCAATAAAAGTTTTAATGGTTTGTTTGGGGAATATCTGCCGATCTCCTTTAGCAGAAGGAATTTTAGCTTCTAAATTACCTCAAGATAAATTCTTCGTTGATTCGGCTGGAACAGGCTCTTGGCACGTTGGCCATTGTCCCGACAAACGTTCTATAGAAGTTGCCAGAAAAAACGGAATTAACATCAGCGCTCAAAAAGGCAGACAGATACAAGTTACTGATTTTGATGAATTCGATTATATTTATGTAATGGATGGTTCGAATTTTCGCGATGTGCTACATTTAGCCAAAACTCCAGAACATAAAAACAAAATCCGAATGATTTTGAACGATTTATTTCCAGACGAAAATGTCGATGTTCCAGATCCATATTATGGAAGCGTAAATGGTTTTGACAACGTATATCAAATGCTAGATGAAGTAACCGATATCATTGCAGATCAACTTCTTAAAAAACATTCTTAATACAATTCAATTGTTTCTTAAAAAGAGATAATTGAATTTTTTAATTTAAAACAAAAACACATTATGAAATCTTTCGGAAAACTATATTTAATTCCAACCACAATGGGCGAAAGCGATCCGATGGATGTTTTACCTCAAACTGTTAGAAGAACGATAGAAGTTATCGACCATTATATTGTTGAAAATGACAAAACTGCCAGAAAATCTATAAAAGCAGTTTATCCAGAGAAAAAACAATCAGAATTGGTTCTTTTTACTTTAAATAAAAGAACGGAAACAAGCGAGCATTTAGACTTTATTAAACCTTTATTAGAAGGAAAAAATATGGGATTAATGAGTGAAGCAGGCTGTCCAGGTGTTGCTGATCCTGGTGCTGTAATTGTAAAACTGGCGCACGAAAAAGGAATTCAGGTTGTGCCGTTAGTTGGGCCTTCTTCTATCCTATTGGCTATGATGGCTTCTGGAATGAATGGACAGAGTTTTACTTTCAATGGTTATTTACCAATTGATAAAGACGAGAAAAAATCGGCAATTCGTCATTTTGAAAGATTATCTCAGGATAAAAATCAATCGCAACTATTTATAGAAACTCCCTATAGAAACAATAAATTGATTGAAGATCTATTGCAGATTTTAAATCCGTCCACACATTTATGTATCGCAACCGATATTACTTTGCCAACAGAATTTATTAAAACCTTGAAAGTATCCGATTGGAAAAAATTGAAAATTGATATTGATAAACGTCCTACTATTTTTATTATTCATAAAATGTAAACTAACTTTACAACCATCATCTATGAAAAAGTTTTTAATTCTGATTTTAATTTGCATTACACAAAATACATTTTGCCAATCTAAAAATACTAAAACCAACATCCCTGATGATGAGGATATGGTTTACAATACTGCTGGAATAGATATTAAACCTGAATATCCAGGAGGCTTGAATGAATTTTACAAGCTTATCGCTCAGAACTATGTTACTCCAAAAGAAAAACCTGTTAACGTAAAAGGGAAAGTAGTTGCTACTTTTATTATTGAAAAAGATGGATCGTTAAATGAAATAAGAATCATAAAAGATGTTGGTTTCAATACTGCTAATGAAGCAATTAGAGTTTTAAATTTATCTCCTAAATGGTCTCCAGGAAAATTACAAGGAAAAGAAGTTAGAGTTTTATATGCAATTCCCATAACTATTAATTAAAATTTAATTGTTTCTAATTTCATCAAACAAGCTCCTCCTAATCAAACTTCATCATGAGCAAACTCCCACACGTAACTACAAGCATTTTCACTGTCATGTCAAAAATGGCAGCCGAATACAATGCGATAAACCTTTCGCAAGGATTTCCAAATTTTCCTGTTGATGAAAGACTTACAGATATTGTGGCGAGATTATCTAAAGAAAACGTACATCAATATACACCGATGGCTGGTTATCCGCCATTGATGAATAAAATTGCCAAACTAACTTTTGATTCTTATAAACGAACCATAAATCCAGAAACTGAGCTTTTGGTTACGGCTGGCGCTACTCAGGGAATTTTTACCACAATTTTAGCTTTAGTAAAAGAAAATGACGAAGTAATTATTCTCGATCCAAGTTACGATTCTTATGAATCTCCGGTTTTATTATGCAATGCAAAACCAGTTCGTGTTGCTCTAAACGACGATTACACTCCAAATTGGGAAAGAATTGAAAAAGCCTGTTCTGTAAAAACAAGGCTTATGATTATCAATAATCCGCATAATCCAACTGGAAAAATTTTAACCGAAAATGATTTTATTCAATTAAAAAATCTTCTTGAAAAATATCCTGACATTATCATCTTGTCTGATGAAGTTTACGAATACATCACTTTCGAAGAAAAACATATTTCAGCTCATACCAAAGATTTTCTTTTAGACCGATGCGTAATGGTTTCTTCTTTCGGAAAATCATTTCATATTACGGGATGGAAAATCGGCTATACGATTGCTCCCGAACATTTGATGAAAGAAATCAAGAAAGTACATCAGTTTTTGGTTTTCAGCGTAAACAGTATTTCGCAATTTGCGATCAACGAATATCTGGATGTTGTTGATGTTAATTTACTTGGAAAATTCTATAAGGAAAAACGAGATTATTTCCAGAAACTGCTTCAAAACAGCCGTTTTGAATTAAAACCTTGCGAAGGAACTTATTTTCAAGTTGCTTCTTATGCCAGCATTTCAAATGATGACGATGTAACTTTCTGCAAAAATCTGATTATAGATCATGGAGTTGCTGCAATACCAATTTCAACTTTCTATTCTGATCATAAAGACCAGAAATTAATTCGTTTTTGTTTCGCTAAAGATAACTTCACGCTTGAGTCTGCAGCAAAAAAATTATCTGATATATAAAATTTCTCAAAATTTTATAACATTATTATGCGTGCATCCTATTTTATTTAACTAATATTGTAAAAAAGAAAAAGTATGAGCTATACAGATAAAATGTTACGTGACGATGCTTTACAAGGCAAAGTTATTGTCGTTACAGGCGGCGGAAGTGGTTTAGGTAAAGCTATGACCAAATATTTTCTCGAATTAGGAGCTCAAGTAGCGATAACTTCTAGAGATCTAGAAAAGTTAAAAACTACAGCTGCCGAATTGGAAAGCCAAACTGGAGGCAAATGTCTTCCTCTCCAATGTGACGTTCGTCATTACGAAGAAGTAGAAAATATGCTTCAGGAAACTTTAAAAGTTTTTGGTAAAGTAGATGTTCTTTTAAACAATGCGGCAGGAAATTTTATTTCGCCAACAGAAAGATTGTCGGCAAATGCATTTGATACTGTGATAGATATCGTACTTAAAGGTTCTAAAAACTGTACACTGGCTTTTGGAAAACACTGGATAGACACCAAACAAACATCGGCTACGATTTTAAATATCGTTACTACTTATGCTTGGACAGGTTCTGCTTACGTTGTTCCTAGTGCTACTGCAAAAGCTGGAGTTTTAGCTATGACTAGAAGTTTGGCTGTAGAATGGGCAAAATACGGAATCCGTTCCAACGCCATTGCTCCAGGACCATTCCCTACAAAAGGAGCTTGGGACAGATTATTGCCAGGCGATCTTTCAGAGAAATTTGATATGGCTAAAAAAGTGCCATTAAAAAGAGTTGGAGATCACCAAGAATTAGCCAATTTAGCTGCTTATTTAGTTTCTGACTTTTCATCTTACATCAACGGAGATGTAATTACGATTGACGGAGGCGAATGGCTAAAAGGCGCTGGACAATTCAACTTATTAGAAGCAATTCCAGAAGAACTTTGGGATCAGCTTGAAATGATGATTAAAGCAAAAAAGAATAAATAATTACAAGTGCTTACTAAATTCAGAATATTTTTTTAAACTATACTGATTGCACGAAATCCCGAAGGTTTACTTTCGGGATTTTTTTTAGTTTTTTTTTCACCATATAAGTTCATATAAGAAATTATAAGTTTAGAGCTTATTTTTAAGTTCATTTAAGCTTAAAGAATTACACAGCATATTATTAAAATATCTATTCTTTTCTCATTATATATGATATAAATTCAGTGAAAACTATTTTCATTATCATCCAGTGACTAAAATTAACTTACATCACTTATATGGTTTAAAACAAACAAATATGTTTATTCGCTTCCTGTGAGGACTTTTTGATTTTTCACCAATAAGTTCATATAAGGAATTATAAGTTTAGAGTTTATTTATAAGTTCATTTAAGCTTAAAGAATTACACAGCTTATTATATAAATATGCAATAGAAATTATCTATTCTTTTCTCATTATATGTGCTATAAATTCAGTGAAAAACTATTTTCATTAGCATCCATTGACTAAAATTAACTTACATCGCTTATATGGTTTAAAACAAACAATATGTTTATTCAATTCAGTTAAATTATTATTTTTGCGGAACAAATTATAACATCAAATTTATGCTCATTATAGGAATTGCAGGAGGAACAGGAAGTGGAAAAACAACGGTAGTACACCAAATCATGAACGAATTGCCACATACTGAAGTTGGGGTCATTTCTCAGGATTCTTATTACAAAGAAACTACCAATTTGTCTTTTGACGAAAGAGCATTAATCAATTTCGATCACCCGAGAGCAATTGATTTCGAATTGTTGGTAAAACATTTAAAAGCGCTAAAAGCAGGAGAAACAATTGACCAGCCGGTTTATTCTTTCATTCAGCACAATAGAACCGACGATACCGTTTCGACACATCCACGAAAAGTAATGATTGTAGAAGGAATTTTAATTCTAACAAATCCAGAATTAAGAGATATGTTTGACATTAAAGTTTTTGTGCATGCGGATTCTGACGAAAGATTAATTCGTCGTTTAAAAAGAGATATTTCAGAACGTGGACGTGATATTGACGAAGTTTTAAATCGTTATCAAACAACTTTAAAGCCTATGCATGAGCAATTTATCGAACCGTCTAAGGCTTTTGCAGACATCATTATCCCGAATGACAAATACAATACGGTAGCAATTGATGTAGTTCGCGCTGTAATTAATCAGAGAATTTCATAATTTTTATCGTAAATTTAAACCATAATAATTAGGAGCTGATTCTCGCTTTCGCCTTTATTCCCGATAAAGAAAAAACTACGGCAAAAGCCTTGTTTTTCTAAATCGGGAGATACCGGCTCTATCGAGGCTAGGGACAACACTCAAATTCAAAAGAAATATTCGTTTAGAAATGAAATTTAAAAATCCATACAAAGACAAAAAATGGTTTAAATACCTTGGTAACAAATACGTTTGGGTTTTGCTATTTTTTATAGTTTGGATGTTATTTCTAGACAATTACTCCTATTTTGACCATCGTTTTTTAGATGGACAAATCAATGAACTTCAGGATAATAAAAAGTATTATCAAGAAGAAATCAAAAAAGATCAAGAGCAGATCAAGTTGCTCAAAAATCCGGAACAAATTGAGAAATATGCACGCGAAAAGTATTTTATGAAAAAAGATAGCGAAGATATTTACATCATTCAATTTGAAGGAGACACGATTCAAGAAAAAGAATAATCAAACAACAAAAAATGGCCACTAACCTATTCGACGATTTTAATCCGATTTCATCCAAACAATGGAAACAAAAAATTCAGTTTGAATTGGATGGAGCCGATTACAATCAGACTGTTATTTGGAATTCGCCAGAAGATATTCAGGTAAAACCTTTTTATCATAGCGATGAATTTACAAAAGCAGCAAATGTAAATACGCAAGCCTCAGACTTTAAAATCTGCCAGAATATCTTTGTTTTCGATATAGAAAAATCAATCGAGCGCGCTTTAAACACTTTAGAAAGAGGTGCAGAAAGTCTTCGTTTTGCTATTCAAAACGAAAAAATCGACATTGAGAAATTATTGGAAAATCTTCCTTTAGAAAATAGAATCGTTTATTTTCATTTCAGTTTCATTTCAATCGATTTCGTAAAAAAATTAGATACTATTTCGCTTCAGAAAAAAGCACATTTTTACTGCAATTTTGATCCAATTGGACAATTGGCACGTGAAGGAAATTGGTTCTCTACTTCTGAAAAAACAAATTTTGATACTTTAAATCTGGTTTTTAAAAATACAACTAACTTAAATATACTAAGTGTAGATTTAGGATTATATCAAAATTCGGGAGCAAATATCACACAACAAATTGCTTACAGTTTAGCGCATGCAAACGAATATCTAAATCGTTTTGCTGATAATGCAAAATCAATTGTTTTTCAAGTTTCTGTTGGAACAAATTATTTCTTTGAAATTGCTAAACTGCGCGCACTTCGAATGCTTTTTGATTTAATTGCTGCAGAATATAATTCAGAAATTAAATGCCATTTATTGGTAACACCAACCAAACGCAACAAAACGATTTACGATTATAACGTAAATATGTTGCGTACAACAACTGAATGTATGTCGGCAATTTTGGGTGGTGCAGATGCAATTGCCAATTTGCCATATGATGCTTTATATCATAAAGACAACGAGTTTGGCGATCGAATTGCTAGAAACCAGCTTTTAATTTTAAAGCACGAAAGTTATTTTGATAAAGTAAATAATCCAGCTGACGGAAGCTATTATATTGAAAGTCTAACCATGCAATTGGCCGAAAAAAGTTTAGCTTTATTTAAAGATATTGAAGCAAACGGCGGATTTTTAAAACTTCTAAACGACGGAACAATAAAAAAGAAAATTCAGGAAAGCGCCAATAAAGAGCAGGAATTATTTGATACTAAAAAAGAAATTCTTTTAGGCACAAATAAATACCCGAATAAAGAAGATCGAATGAAACATGATTTAGAATTGTTTCCTTTCGTTAAAATAAAACCAAGAAAAACATTAATTACACCAATAATTGAAAAAAGATTGGCGGAGAAAATGGAGCAAGAAAGATTGGAATTGGAATAATCTCCTAAAAGTAATTAATTAAAAAATTCAAAAAAGTGTCTCAATGATTAGAAAAGACCTTAAAAATATAAAGTTAGAAGTTAAAAGTCAGAAGTTAGAAGTTGATTCTGCTTTTGAAAACTTTACAACTGCAGAAGGAATTGAAATTAAAAAAAACTATTCGGAGAAAGATATCGAAGATTTAGAATTTCTTGATTTCGGAGCTGGTTTTGCGCCTAACTTACGTGGCCCATACGCGACGATGTATGTGCGACGCCCTTGGACAATTCGCCAATATGCTGGATTTTCTACAGCAGAGGAGAGCAATGCTTTTTACAGAAAAAATTTAGCCGCGGGACAAAAAGGACTTTCCATTGCTTTTGATCTTCCTACACATCGCGGTTATGATTCAGATCATGAAAGAGTTGTGGGCGATGTCGGAAAAGCAGGCGTTGCGATAGATTCTGTAGAAGACATGAAAGTGCTTTTCGATCAGATTCCGCTGGATGAAATGTCTGTTTCCATGACTATGAATGGTGCTGTTCTTCCAATTATGGCTTTTTATATTGTTGCAGCTGAAGAACAAGGCGTTAGTCCAGAAAAATTAGCAGGAACCATCCAAAATGATATTTTAAAGGAGTTTATGGTTCGAAATACCTATATCTACCCTCCAACTCCTTCCATGAAAATTATCGCTGACATTTTTGAATTTACGAGCAAAAAAATGCCAAAATTCAATTCGATATCCATTTCTGGTTACCACATGCAAGAAGCTGGCGCAACTGCAGATATTGAATTGGCTTATACATTGGCAGACGGTTTAGAATATATCAGAACTGGATTATCTACAGGAATGACGATTGACGATTTTGCTCCAAGGTTATCTTTCTTTTGGGCAATCGGAATGAATCATTTTATGGAAATTGCCAAAATGAGAGCTGGACGCATGATTTGGGCTAAATTACTAAAACAGTTCAATCCCAAAAGCGATAAATCTCTGGCGTTAAGAACACATTGCCAAACTAGCGGATGGAGTTTAACCGAACAAGATCCTTTTAATAATGTTGCGAGAACTTGCATCGAAGCTTCTGCAGCAGTTTTTGGCGGAACACAATCTTTGCATACCAATGCTTTAGACGAAGCAATTGCACTTCCAACAGATTTCTCTGCCAGAATTGCACGAAATACACAAATATTTCTTCAGGAAGAAACCAAAATCACTAAAACGGTAGATCCTTGGGCTGGCAGTTATTATGTAGAAAGCTTAACCAATGATATCGTTGAAAAAACTTGGAAACTCATTGAAGAAGTAGAAGAACTCGGTGGAATGACAAAAGCCATTGAAGCTGGAATTCCGAAACTTCGAATTGAAGAAGCCGCGGCAAGAAAACAAGCAAGAATTGACAGCGGACAAGACATTATTGTAGGCGTAAATAAATATCGTTTAGAAAAAGAAGATCCGTTAGACATTCTGGATGTCGACAATCAATTGGTTCGCAAACAGCAAGTCGAGCGTCTTGAAGAAATAAAGCGAACACGAGATTCTGAAAAAGTAAATAAGTCACTAGAAAAATTAATCCTTTGTGCTCAAACAGGTCAAGGAAACTTATTAGAAAATGCTATTGAAGCCGCCAGAAACAGAGCGACGCTAGGCGAAATAAGCAATGCATTGGAAACAGTTTTCGGCCGTTTTAAAGCGCAAATTAAATCTTTTAGCGGAGTGTATAGTGCAGCAATAAAAAATGACGAAAATTTTGAGAAAGCAAAACAGCTAGCAGATATTTTTGCCAAACAAGAAGGAAGACGTCCTAGAATTATGATTGCCAAAATGGGACAAGACGGGCACGACCGAGGAGCAAAAGTTGTAGCAACAGGCTACGCCGATGTAGGTTTTGATGTTGACATTGGTCCACTATTTCAAACTCCCGCAGAAGCCGCAAAACAAGCTGTAGAAAATGATGTTCACATTTTAGGCGTTTCATCACTTGCAGCGGGTCATAAAACATTGGTTCCGCAAGTTATAGAAGAGCTAAAAAAACACGGACGAGATGATATAATGGTAATTGTGGGCGGTGTAATTCCGTCTCAGGACTATCAGTTCTTGTTTGACGCTGGAGCATCGGCTGTTTTTGGTCCAGGAACTAAAATAAGTGAAGCGGCTATAAAAATCTTAGAAGCTTTAATAGATTAAAAAAAAATCCCTTTTAAAGGGATTTCTTTTTTTAGTTTAGTCATTAACTGTTGCGTTACTATCGGCTTCTATAAAAGAAAGATCGTAACCAGCAAAATCTTTCATATAGCTTTTCAAAGAAGTTCCAAAAGCATCTCTAAAATGTCTGCTTCCTTTGTTTTTGAAAAAGTTCTTTACAGAACCTGCCCCGCCTAAATGCGCTGCAGCTAAAATTCCAGATTCGGTAATTTCAATACCACTGATGATTTTGCCTTCATACTTTTCGATTTCATTTCTTAAAATCCATTTGTTTTTGGCTAACAAAGCCATGAAAGCTTTTTCTTGTAATGCAGGATCTTTTAAAAAGGCTTTGTTATCATTAATTCCGATTGCTCTTAAAGCTTTAGAACCAAATTGATATTTGCCCATATAACCAAGAGAATTTACTAATCTGTATTTCCCTTGTGATTCTTTAAAAGCTACTGCTTCTTTAAATCCTATAAGATGATTGCCTGTGTATGGGACGTTGGTGTTCGGATAATCATCCTTTTCTTTCGATGGAAAAATATATTCTGATCCATCTGTTTTTTCAATTAAAAACCAAGGTTTGGTTTCGTGACTAGAGGGAATAAATCCCAAACTTAAAAATGTAATAATAACGACTAAACTCGCATAAAAATACCATTTCTTTATCATAAATTGTTTTTCTTCAAGACACTGTCACTCTCTTGAAATTTCTACGGTGCAAAGATAAGACATTTTCAAAATATACTAAAAACCAGTGCTTTAGCGTTTTTAAGAGAATTTCTAAAATCGCTTTCATCCCAAGTATACTAATAGATTCCGAAAGATTTTGGTAACGATTTTTTAACCTTAAAAATCAATTTTTAAGGCAAAAAAAATTCTAATTTTATATAAATTTTAAGCATTTTTTATTAAAAAGAAAGAATTGACTTACGAAACAAGAGCGCTTTTTTTATGCAAATCTTGAAATTCAGTTTTTGAATTTTATAAAATTCAACTTCGCAAATTGCTTATTTTTTTATTAATAAAGATCAAAAAACACACAAATTAACAATTCCATATTTTTTGCGTTTTCGAAAGTATTTTGCAATAAAAAAACCGAAGCTAAAATTCACTTCGGTTTCTAATATTTTATTTAATGCAAACTTATCTTGTCACTCCTTGACTCGCGATCCAATCTGAATATTTTTTCGCATTTACATTATGTTCTGCCAACGTTGCTGCAAATTCGTGATATCCGAAACGTTCAACACTTGCACAGAAATAAATATAATCGTTTTTCTCTGGGTTTAAAACTGCTTCTAATGCTGTAATATCAGGCATCGCAATTGGCCCTGGAGGAAGTCCTTTATTTATATAAGTATTATACGGAGATCTCATTACCAAATCATTATAAAAAACTCTTTTAATCACTTGATCAAAATTATTATCTCTTAGTTTCAAAGCATAAATAACCGTTGGGTCTGCTTGCAATGGCATTTCTAAACGTAAACGATTCAGATAAACACCCGCAATACGAGGTCTTTCGTCTTTTTTAACCGATTCTTTATGAACGATTGAAGCTAAAATTGTAGCCTGAACTGGAGTTAAACCTTGTGCTTTCGCTTTAGCAATCCTTTCATCTGTCCAGAAATTATGATATTCTTTAATCATTTTATCACGAAACTTCTCTGCAGAAGTATTCCAATAAACTTCATAAGTGTTTGGAATAAACATTGCAAAAACATTTTCTTCATTAAAACCATTTGCAGCTAAAAAAGTAGAATCTCTAAATGCTTTTACTAAAGATGTGCTGTCAGCTTCGATTTCTGCACCAATTCTTCCTGCAAAATTTTCTAAACGCTCTTGATTATTAAAAACCAATTTAACTGGAATATTAGAACGCATGGCACGAACCAAATCAATATTGTTCATGTCTTTCTTTAAAAGAAAACGACCCGATTTTACATTTTCAGGGTAATCTCTTTTTTCTGCAACCATTTCAAAATTGTCAAAATTCTTGACATAAGGTGCTAAAATCTTTTTTACATCAGCATAATTCGCGTCTGTTGGCACATAAACGTATACTTCTTTTTCTTCAAATTTAGTATTAGAACTAAATATTTTACTGATTAAAATAAAACCATAAATCAGTAGAGCTGAAATTATGGCTACGGCACTTATTGTGATTATTTTTTTTAGACTCAAAGCTTAAGTTTTAAATTTGTTTATTAATTAGCTGAAAAATTGCTTCATCTTGATAGTGGTTATGATACAAAATCCAGTCTTTTTTTATTCCGATTTTCTTAAAACCAAATTTAGTAAAAAGTGCAATACTGGCTACATTTTGCACACCAATATTTGCATACAATTGATGAAGATTTAAATTATAAAAAGAATATTTAATTAAAAGTTCTAAAGCCTCAGAACCAATATTTTTCCCTTGATTTTCCTCTTTTTGAATTACAATACCGATTCCTGCCCTATTGTTTCTAGGATCAAAATCAAACAAATCAATCAATCCGACAGCAGGAAAATCTTCGTCTTGACAGATTGCCAAACGAAGCTGTTTTGCCTCATAAATATCTTGATGGGCATTTTCTAAATATTGTTTAATCAAAAAACGGCTATAAGGACTCTGCGTATTACTGACTTCCCAGATATTCTCATCATTTTCTATAGAATAGATGAACTCTAAATCTTGAGGTTCGAGTGCACGCAAATAAATGTTTTCGCCTTTGAGTGTGATCATTTACAATTTTAGATTTTAGTCCCGATAGCTATCGGGATTGGAATTTGTGATTTTAAAAAATTGGAATTTTTATATTTATATCTCAATTGTTCCTTTAAAAACAAATTTTGCAGGTCCTGTCAAGAAAACATTCGTGTAACCATCATTATCTTTATCAAAAGAAACTACCAATTTTCCGCCTTCAACATTTAAATTTATCGAAGTTTTATCGGTTTCTCCAATTGCATTCATAGCAATTGCAACGGCTGTAGCGCCCGTTCCGCAAGCAAGAGTTTCGTCTTCTACTCCTCTTTCGTAAGTTCTTAAAGAAAAAGTATCATTATCTACTTTTTTCACAAAGTTGATATTACTTCCTTTTTCGCCATATAATTCGCCATAACGAATTGCAGCTCCATTTTCTTTCACATTATAGTGTTCTAAATCGTCTACAATTTGAACATGGTGAGGCGAACCTGTATTTAAAAAAGTATAAGAATCTTTTTTCTGAATTTCGTTCACATCAATCATTTGAAGAGAAACAATCGAATCGGCATTAACAGAAGCATGGTGTAATCCATCAGTTGCAATAAAAGTCGTTTTATCATCAATTACGCCCAATTGATTGGCAAAAGCAACCAGACAGCGTCCGCCGTTTCCGCACATCGAACTTTGGTTTCCATCAGAGTTATAATAAACCATTTTAAAATCGGTTTCAGAATCATTTTCTAAAAGAATTAATCCGTCAGCTCCAATTCCGAAACGTCTGTCACACAGTCGTTCAATAAGTTTTACATCCTCTTTTGGAAAGAAATTTGTACGATTGTCAATCATTACAAAATCGTTTCCTGTGCCTTGATATTTATAAAATTCTACTTGCATTTTTTAGTTGTTAGAAGTACAAAAGTACGAACTATTAATTAATGAAATGTTAATCATTGTTAAAGAGCGTTAAACCGTTTTTACAAATAATTTTTTGAAGTAATTTTACGTTAAATAAAACATGAAACGTAAATCCTAATAACTTAATTACAAATTCTAATATGAAAAGATTTTCAGCCTTATTTTTAGTGTCATTATTAAGTGGTGCTATTACTCTTGGTGCTTACAAGTTATTATTTGAAAGCAACAATTCTTTTTTTGGCAAAGGAAATTCTGTTGTAACTCTTGCCCCTAATTCTTACGGAAAAAATGTTGGTTTAGGTGCCGAAATACTAGATTTTACTGAAGCCGCAGACAAAACAATTCATACTGTTGTTCACGTAAAAAATGTTTCTAGAAGAACTGTCAGCAACCCAATGCTAGAGTTTTTCTACGGATATGGTGGACAGCAACAGCAAGAACAAGTAGGAACTGGTTCTGGTGTAATTATTTCTGAAGACGGGTATATCGTTACGAACAATCACGTAATTAAAGACGCTACAGAAATTGAAATTACTTTAAACAACAAAAAATCATACAAAGCGAAGTTAATCGGTACTGATTCGAAAATGGACATTGCACTTTTGAAAATCAATGCTGACGAAAAACTTCCTTACACTGCTTTTGCCAATTCTGACAGTGTAAAAGTAGGAGAATGGGTATTGGCAGTTGGAAATCCATATAACTTGACTTCGACTGTAACTGCCGGAATTGTTTCGGCGAAAGCCAGAAATTTAGACCAAAGCGGAATCCAGTCTTTCATTCAGACTGATGCTGCTGTAAATCCAGGTAATAGCGGTGGAGCGTTAGTAAATGCTCGCGGTGAATTAATTGGAATTAATACCATGATTTCGTCTATGACTGGATCTTATGTTGGGTATTCTTTTGCTGTTCCTTCTAATATTGCCCGCAAAATTATTGAGGACATTATGGAATATGGAAATGTTCAAAGAGGAATCTTAGGCGTTGAAGGTGGTGAATTAAACAGCATGGCTTCTAAAGAATTGGGCATTACCGAAACTCAAGGTTTCTATATTAATAGAGTTTCTAAAAATTCTGGCGCAGAGAAAGCTGGTTTAACTAAAGGAGACATTATTGTAAAACTTGATGAGCAGAATATTTCAACTTATGCCGATTTATCAGGTTACATCAATACAAAACGTCCAAACGATGTGGTTAAAGTAACTTATATTAAAGACGGTAAAACAAAAACTGTCCCTGTAACTTTAAGCAAAAATGAATTTTACAGCGCCGAAGTTAAAGGAATTGAATTAGAAAACATTGATGCTGCTGACAAGAAAAAGTTTAGAATTGATTATGGTGTAAAAATTAAAAACATCACCAACGAGAATTTAATGCAATATCAAAACGAATTGTTAGGAAACATCATTTTGAGTATTGATAACGTTAAAGCAACAAATGTTGAAACAGTTTCAAAACTTTTAAGTAAAAAAGACGAAGGACAAAGTGTTCGAATTGAAATGATCAACAGAAACGGAGAGATCTTCAGAATAATTATTTAAGTTCCGTTTACAGTTCTTGAACTGAAACTAAAAAACTTCAAAAAGCCATCTTAAGAAATTTAAGGTGGCTTTTTTATTTTCGAAAATAAATGCTAAAATAGTTTACGAAATCGATTGAAATAGATACTTTTGCGCCAAATTTTAAAATAGTGAGCATTTTATTTTTTCAATTATGAGTAACAAAACATTGTACCAAAAAGAGGTAACATTACAAGTCGACCGACGAAAAGCCGGAGTCGAATTAATCAAAGCCATAAGCGATTTATGGTATGACAAATCAATCGAAATGGTTTTATTCAAAAATCAATTATTGGATAAAAACGTAAGCGATATTATCAATCTTCATCAATATGCTGGTGAATTTGTTGGAAAACCGATAACCATTTTTGATTCGGTTGAAATCGCAAAAGTGGTTTTGTCTTTAGATCTTCCGCCAGCAAAAATAGATCTCGGAAAACTAACTTACGAGTATCGTTTAGAAGATGAAAAATATCCTGACGCTAGATATTTTGTTATTGAAAAATTGAAAAAAGCAAAATCTTCAAAAGAAATTCAGCCGAAAGATGTTGTTTTATACGGTTTTGGAAGAATCGGACGTTTATTGGCAAGAGAGCTAATGTCTAAAACAGGAAAAGGAAGTCAATTGCGATTGAGAGCAATTGTAACCCGTGATAAAAATGACGCATCAAGTTTAGAGAAACGAGCTTCTCTATTGCGATACGACTCCATCCACGGAGATTTTCAAGGATCTGTAATAGCCGATTCTAAAAACAATGCCCTAATTATCAACGGAACAACGGTTCATATTATTACTGCAAATTCTCCTGAAGAAATTGATTATACTACGTACGGAATTAATGATGCTTTAGTGATTGATAATACAGGAGCTTTTACAACAGAAGAAGCATTAAAAAGACATTTAACCTCAAACGGAGCAAGCAAAGTTTTATTGACTGCTCCTGGAAAAGGCGTACCGAATATTGTTCACGGTGTAAATCATAATGATTTTAATCCTGACGAATTAAATATCTTTTCTGCTGCTTCTTGCACAACAAATGCCATTACTCCTATTTTAAAAGTAGTTGAAGAAACATTTGGTGTTGTAAAAGGACATTTAGAAACCATTCATGCATATACAAACGACCAAAATTTGGTTGACAATATGCATAAAAAATACCGTCGTGGCAGAGCTGCAGCTTTAAATATGGTTATTACCGAAACTGGAGCAGGAAGTGCTGTGGCAAAAGCTTTACCAACATTAGAAGGAAAATTAACTTCCAACGCTATTCGAGTTCCTGTTCCTAACGGATCTCTGGTTGTTTTAAATTTAGAAGTTAAAAAAGCAACTTCAATTGCGGGGATTAATAAAATCATGAAGAAATATGCTCTTGAAGGAGAATTGGTAGAGCAGATTAAATATTCTTTAAACAACGAATTGGTTTCGTCTGATATCGTTGGAACCTCTGCTCCATCAATTTATGACAGCAATGCTACAATTGTTTCAAAAGACGGAAAAAATATCGTACTATACATTTGGTACGATAACGAATACGGATATAGTCATCAAGTTATTCGCTTAGCAAAATATATTGCCAAAGTAAGACGTTATACTTATTATTAATTCAACCAAACTAACTTTTTTTTAAAACCATCAAGTCAAACTTGGTGGTTTTTCTTTATATCGGAAGTACAGTTGTACTTTTCACTTCAGAAATAACAAAAACAGTATTTATTAAAGAAACTTCAGGCAGGACCGATAGTTTTTTCTGATGAAAATGATGATAACTTTCCATATCAGGAATTATAATTTTAAGCATATAATCAAAATTTCCAGAAACGTAATTGCATTCCACAACTTCAGGCAAATCCAAAATCGACTGATTAAATCCTTCAGAAGTATCATAGGTTTGTTTTGTGAGCGTAACTTGACAGTAAACAGTCAAATTATTTCCCAGTTTTTTCTTGTCTAAAAGGGTTACGTATTTCTCTATAATCCCATCTTTTTCAAGACGTTTCACTCGATCGTGAACAGGAGTTAAGGACAAATTTATTTTGTTTGCGATGTCTTTTAAAGTATAATGTGCATCTTCCTGTAAAAGACGTAGGATTTTTTTGTCAATTTCATCTAAAGCCATAACGAAAACGTTTTATTAAAATTAGTCCGATTTAGTCTTTTTTTCTTTTTAAAGAATAAATTCTAAGTCAAAACAGAATATTTTTCTGTAAAAGTAAAAAATAAAATAATATTTTCTTATTTATCAAGCATTAAACCATAATTTATTCTCTATCTGTAGATTTGTAAAACAATTTCAATAAATAACAAAAAATATAACAAAATGATAATAGGTGTTCCTAAAGAAATAAAAAATAACGAAAACAGAGTTGCCTTAACTCCTGCAGGTGTTTCCGAAATGAAAAAACACGGACATACAGTTTATGTTCAAGCAACTGCTGGTTTAGGAAGTGGTTTTGCTGACGCGGAATATGCTGAAGCTGGAGCAGTTGTTTTACCAACAATTGAAGAAGTTTATGCTATTGCAGAAATGATCATCAAAGTAAAAGAGCCAATTGCTTCTGAATATCCATTGATCAAAAAAGATCAATTATTATTCACTTACTTCCACTTTGCTTCTTCTGAAGAATTGACTCATGCAATGTTAGAAAAAGGAGCTGTTTGTTTAGCTTACGAAACTGTAGAAAAAACAGACAGAAGCTTACCATTATTAGTTCCAATGTCTGAAGTTGCAGGTCGTATGGCAATTCAACAAGGAGCTAAATACTTAGAAAAACCACTAAAAGGAAGAGGAATTCTTTTAGGAGGTGTTCCAGGTGTTCCACCAGCAAAAGTATTAGTTTTAGGTGGAGGAATCGTAGGAACTCAAGCTGCTAAAATGGCTGCCGGATTAGGTGCTCAGGTAACTATCATGGACTTAAGCTTACCACGTTTACGTCAATTAGATGATATCATGCCTGCAAACGTAAATACAGAAATGTCAAACCACTACAATATTACAAGAGCAATTAAAGATGCTGACTTAATTGTTGGAGCAGTTTTAATTCCAGGAGCAAAAGCACCTCACTTAATTACTCGTGATATGCTTAAATTAATGCGTCCAGGAACTGTTGTTGTTGACGTAGCTGTAGATCAAGGAGGATGTATCGAAACTTGTACTCCAACTACTCACGAAAACCCAACTTTTATTATTGACGATATCGTTCACTATTGTGTTGCTAATATGCCAGGAGCTGTACCTTACACTTCTACTTTAGCTTTAACAAACGCAACTTTACCTTATGCTGTACAACTAGCAAACAAAGGATGGGAAAAAGCGTGTGCAGAAAATGAAGAATTGAAAAAAGGATTAAACGTAGCTAATGGAAAAATCCTTTACAAAGGAGTTGCAGAAGCTTGGAATCTTCCTTTTAACGAAGAAATAGTGTTAGCAAACGCATAGGCTAATACTTAAACAAGTGCTTACTAAATCACTTTTACAAAAGGCTTTTCAATAAAGAAAAGCCTTTTTTTTTGCATAAAAAAACCTGTCGCGAAGACAGGCTTTTAAAATATAGTTGATGCTTATTTTTTGTTATCTAAAACTTCAGTCATTACTTTAGCTTCAGTTCCATTCGGAAAAGTAACTTTAATTTTCTGAGCTATAGTGGGAGCGATTTCTGTAATTGCTTTTTTATCATAAGATTCACCTTTTTTAATGTGCCATCCGTAAAAAATTGCTGGAACATGTGTATCATAACTATAAATAGTTCCATGAGATGTACCTGTAGCTGTATATTCAATAACTCCAGGTTTATCTACAATAACCAAATCTCCGTTTTGCGTAACGTCATAACCTTTCGCTACAAAATTTAAAGAATAATCATTTCCAGCATTCGCCAAAACTTCTTCTTCTGTATAAACCTTCTTAACTTGCGGTTGAGTAATTAAAAACTCTTTAAAAGCTTTCTTAACATTCACTAAATCTAAACCTTTATCTTTAATAATCTGCTTATTAAAAAACACATTAAAATTAGAATAGTTTTGAATCAAATCTACACCAAAAGTTTTAGTTGAAAAATCTTGTAAACTTTTCTTAACCTCTTTAGAAGGATAATTGTCTACATTGTATTTTCGATCTTTTAAATAAATTACGTTTTCTGCTCCAGCATGATCTGCAGTTAAGAAAAGTAAATAATTCCCTTTACCAACTGTTTTGTCCAGATAAGCCAAAAAATCAGCAATTGTTTGATCCAATCTCAAATAAGTATCTTGAAGTTCCATCGATCTTGGTCCAAGCAAGTGACCTACATAGTCTGTAGAAGAAAAACTAACTGTAAGGAAGTCTGTAATATTATCTTTTCCTAATTCTTCTTTTTCAATTGCTTTTTTTGCAAATTCAGCTAGCAAATCATTTCCGAAAGGAGTAGCTCTAATAACTCCAGCATCATTCTTCTCATACATTGATTTCAAATCGTATGGAAAAACTGGGGCAGCACTTCCATATAATTTTCCTTCATAAGGATTATTATCTGGAAGGCTTTCATTATAAACAGAAGCCGGTTTATACAAATCCCAGCCTTTATTAATATATTTTAGGTAGTTTTTCTCATTATTGAATTCTGTAACCCAATCAGGCAATTTTTCGCCGTAAAAACTACTGGAAATAAAAGATCCTGTTTTACTAAACCAAAAAGCCCAATTAGCAAAATGACCTGCTGGTAATATTGCTCCACGATCTTTTAAACTCATCCCAATAACTTTTCCGTTAAAACTGGTAGCCATTCTAACTTCGTCAGTAATTGTAGTACTTTGAAGGTTTTTTGGAGACATTGCACCTTCTTCTGCAGTACCGTCACCTACAGTTTTAACTCCTGCATCATCTGTGCAATACATTTCTTTTCCAAGAGTTCTACTAAACCATTCATTACCAACAATTCCGTGAGTAGCAGGTGTAGTACCTGTGTAAATTGAAGCATGTCCTGGAGCTGTGTAAGTTGGCATATAATTATAATGCATATTCTGGAAAGTAAATCCATCATTCATTAACCTCTTAAAGCCATTTGGAGAAAAATCATCTGAAAAACGATATAAATATTCCATTTTCATCTGATCGACAACTATACCCACAACTAACTTTGGACGTTGTTGCGCACTTAAACCTGTTACAGCTAAAAGTGCTAACAATAAAATATTTTTCTTCATATTTAAATAAATAATTTAAACGCAAAAATACTCATTCAAATCCAAAAAGTCTAAAGTATCAATATTTACCTCAAACAATTGACTATAATTTAACACTTATAAAACTAGTGAGAGCATAATATAATTGTATCCTTTATTAAACCATTATAAAACAGAAAACCCCATCCGGTTCGGATAGGGTTTTCAAAAGAAAGGCGACGACATACTCTCCCACATAACTGCAGTACCATCTGCGCAGGCGGGCTTAACTTCTCTGTTCGGGATGGGAAGAGGTGAGCCCCGCCGCAATAACCA
>NZ_JAVAMB010000005.1 GCF_030730925.1 Flavobacterium sp. DG2-3
GAATCTCTGCTATTATGTCTCATCGTAACAAAATTTATTAAAGTTAAATTTTGTTACCGAATTATCTAACCTTTACAATTCGACGAAGGAGAAATCTTCGCAAGTAGCTCGACAAGCTGAATCTCCAATCTTTGTAGAGTTTCAAGCGGAGATTTCTCGTTCCTCGAAATGACAAAAAATGAGAATAACCTTTGCGCCTTAGCGACTTTGCGAGATTAATCAACTACAGAGCTTTAAAATAAACTTACATGACTTATATGGTTCAAAAACAACCAAAACAGGAGGGTACAGGATACATATAACTTTATGTTCAAGTAAATTGGACGAATTATTTGGTAAAAGTGTTAAAAATACATTTATTTGTAAAATTTATATACTTAATTTTAATTGCCCAATAATTTTTTACCAAGAAAAAAATCAAAATATTAAATAATGCGTTTGAATTCATTTACTAAAATCCTGAGCTTCTTTTTAATACTCTGCGTTTCGTTTTCTATAAATGCGGCCGAAATATGGGTTTCCCCGAAAGGGAATGACAAAAACTCAGGAACAAAAGAAAGTCCACTGGCTACGGTTCACATGGCGATGCGAAAAGCCAGAGAACTCCGCCGTTTAAAAGATCCATCTGTAAAAGACGGAATCAGAATTGTAGTAATGGACGGAACGTATTATTTAAACGAACCTTTATTTGTAAGACCAGAAGATTCTGGAACTGCCGATAGTCCAACGACAATTGTAGCCGATGCAAACGCAAAACCAATTATTAGCGGAGGAGTTGAAATCAAAAACTGGACAAAATCAACAGCCGTTATCAACGGACTTAAAAAAGGCGCTGTCTGGGTGGCCGACGCTCCTAAAAAGGCAGGAACTCTAATTGATTACAGACAATTATGGGTAAATGGCAAAAAAGCCGTAAGAGCCAAAAATACTGCTGGAACTACAATGGAACGCATTCTATCGTGGAATCACGAAGAACAAACTTGTTGGATTCCGTTTAAAGATAAATCGGTGAAGTTTGAGCCAGGAATGGAAATGTTTATTGTACAATGGTGGTCGAATGCCAACTTGCGTATCAAAAATATCGAAGTGAAAAAAGACAGTGCAAAATTGTCGTTTGAAGAACCAGAAAGCCGTATTCAGAGCGAGCATCCGTGGCCAGCACCGTGGATCTCTAAAAACAACGGAAATTCGGCTTATTTCTTAAACAATGCTTTTTCGCTTTTAAACGAACCGGGAGAATGGTTTTTAGACAAGAAAAATGCTAAAATTTATTATATTCCGAGAGCGGGTGAAGATATTAATTCGGTTAAAGTTACGGCTCCTGTTTTAGAAAATCTGGTTGAAGTAAAAGGAACGATTGATTCTCCTGTAAGCCATTTTAGATTTAAGGGAATTTCGTTTCAATACAGCAACTGGCTTCGTCCTTCACAACAAGGACACGTGCCTTTGCAATGCGGATTGTATCTTTTAGATGCTTATAAATTGAAACAGCCGGGAACGCCAAATCAAGCGAATTTAGAAAATCAGGCTTGGGTTGGAAGACCTCGTGCTGCGGTTGAAGTCAATTATTCGAATAATATTCAGTTTGAGTCGTGTCGTTTCGAGCATTTGGCTTCGACTGGTTTGGATTTAAATAAAGGAACGAATCACAATACGGTTAAAGGAAATTTATTCAAAGACATTGGCGGAAGCGCTATTAATGTCGGTATTTTCTCTGAAGAACCCTTTGAAGCGCATTTGCCTTTAATCATAAAAGATGAAAGAGAAATGTGTTCGGATGAAGTAATTGCAGATAATTTAATTACCAACGTAACCAATGAAGATTGGGGAACTTTAGGAATTGCAGCAGGTTTTGTGCGAAACCTTACCATTGAACATAATGAGATTTCAGACGTTTCGTATTCGGGAATTTCGATGGGTTGGGGCTGGACGCATACTCCAAACGTGATGCAGAACAATAAAATTTTGGCGAATAAAATTCATCATTATGCCAAACATTTGCATGATGTAGCGGGAATCTACACGCTTTCGGCGCAGCCAAACAGCCGAATCGAAGAAAATTATATTGACAAGGTTTACAACAGCCCGTATGCACACGACCCGTTTTTATGGCTGTATTTGTATACCGATGAAGGTTCGGAAGGTTTTACGATAAAAAACAACTGGATTGCCGAAAAGAAAATCCTTAAAAACCATAACGGTCCAAAAGGAAATATTTGGGAGCATAACGATCCTTACGTAAGTTCTAAAATTAAAGACGCAGCGGGAATTCGCGAGCCTTACGCGGCAGCTTTAGAAAAAGAAATCGTAATCGACGAAAAATGGGGATTGCAAGAAATGCCAAAACCGTATGCAATTGAATTAATCGGAAATGATTTCGACATCGAAAAAATCAAATCGACTTTGGTTGGATTTAGAATTGTAGGTCAGGAATTTTACCAATGGAAAAATCATTTGGTGATTTACGGAAAAATGAATCAGCCCGAAAGAACGAAACGAAAACTGGCGGGAGCTTTTCCTTCTTTAGAAATAAAAATATATGAAGATCTGGTTTACGATTTCCAAAACTTCGAAAGATGTAAAGATTCTAAACCAGCATCTGATTGGGAAAATGTGGTTTTAACGGCGAATTTACCTGCTGATGAAAAACTGCAGAAAGAATATGTAGAGTATCACAAAACGCAATTCGAAAAATGGCCAGAAGTTGCCAAAGGTTTCTGTAACGCCGATTTTCAGCAGTTGCAGGTTTTCAAAAAAGATCGTCAACTAATCTTGGTAATCAGTATTCCGAAAGGAGAAAATCTGGATAAGCTAAATCCGAAAACAACACAAAATAATCCGCGTGTAGATGATTGGAATGCCTTAATGAAAAAATACCAAACTGGAATTGAAGGCGCAAAACCAGACGAAACTTGGATTTTCTTAAACAAAGTAGAGACGAAATAAAATATTATTAGCCACGAATTCACGAATTTTCTTTTGAAATACTTTACCTAAATATTATTCGAATTAATTCGAAAAAATGACCGCAAAGATTTTAAAAAATAATTCGTGAATTGCTTCGCCTGTTCGCTATCGCTCGGGTCATGGCGAAAAAAAAATCTAAAATCTAACATCAACAATCTAAAATAAATAACCACCCATGTTAAAAATAGCCATTCTGGGACTTGGAGAAGGACGAAGCACAATGTCAGCCGCTATCGAAAGTTCGAAACTAGAACTTGTAAAAGTATGCGACCGAAACGAAGAATTGTGCAAACAAAGAGCAAAAGAATTCGATTTCCATTCGTACACTACCAATTACGATGATTTACTAAATGATGAATCAATTGATATTATTGCGATTTATACACCAGACCATCTTCATGCAACACATGTAAAACAAGCTTTGTTGAGCGGAAAACATGTTGTTTGTACCAAACCCTTTATCGATGATCTTTCGGATGCTAAAGAGTTGTTAGAACTAAGTAAATCAACAGGAAAGAAAGTTTTCATCGGACAGAGTTCCCGTTTTTTCGAACCAGCTAAAAGACAAAGAGCGGATTACGAAGCGGGCTTAATTGGTGATTTAATTACGATTGAAGCCCAATATCATGCCGATCACAGATGGTTTTTAAAGAAAGAATGGTCTTTATTGCAGTCGTTTAAATGGTTGTACGGAGGTTTGAGCCATCCTGTAGATTTCATCAGATGGTACCTGCCGAACATTCAGGAAGTAATGGGTTACGGAATGATCAGCAGTAACGGACAGTCAGCTGGATTGAAAAATGAAGATACGATGCACTTTATTTTCAAAGCAACCGACGGCAGAATTGCACGTGTAAGCGGTGTTTATACTTCACCAACGCAGCCTGCACAACGCGACAGCGGAATGAGTACGATTTTGAGAGCTACAGAAGGCGCAAGCCAGGCCGATTATCACGAATTGCGTTATGCGGTTACCGATAAAACAGGTGAAGAAAAAGTAATTACGTGGGGCGACAGCACCTTAAAATATTATTTCCGTTTTGAAGGGCAGAGCCACCACGGAGGAGAATATCAGAATTATTTAGAATATTTCGTAGACAGTATCGAGCAAGGTTTTACGGCGTATCCAGATATGGAAGAAGGAATTGGAACTGTGGCTTTACTGCAGGCAATGGATAAATCGTTGCAAACTGGAATGCCGGTTAAAATTGCCGATATTCTTAATGAATACGGACTATGAACAGTATCTACGATAAATTAACCACGCTCGATTTTATTATAGTAGCGGTTTATCTGGTGACTTTATTGGTCATTGGATACATAGTAAGCGTGAAGCAAAGCAAGAAAAACGAAACTCTTTTTCTGGCAGGAAATTCTTTAAACTGGTACAATATCGGGTTTAATATGTGGGGAACCAACGTTGGACCTTCGTCATTGCTGGCTTTTGCGAGTATCGGTTACGCAACGGGAATCGTGGCAGGAAATTTCGAATGGTATGCTTTTGTGTTTTTACTGCTTTTGGCGATGGTTTTTGCACCGCGTTATATTGCGAGTAAAGTCAGCACGATGCCGGAATATATGGGAAAACGCTACGGCGACAGCACGCAGAACATTCTGGCTTGGTACGCTTTGGTGAAAATTTTGGTGAGCTGGCTTTCTTTGGGATTGTTCAGCGGAGGCGTATTAGTGCGTCAGATTTTGGGAATTCCGATGTGGCAGAGCGTTACCGTTTTAGTGATTTTCTCTGGAATTTTCACTTTCGCAGGCGGCTTAAAAGCGATTGCGAAAGTCAACGTTTTTCAAATGATATTACTGATTGTCGTTTCGCTTACGCTTTCGTATTTAGGATTGCAGAAAGTAGGCGGAATCGACGTTTTACTTTCCAAAACACCTTCTAATTTTTGGAATTTAGTCCGTCCGGCGGATGATGCGAGTTATCCATGGCCAGCCATTTTGCTTGGATATCCTGTAGCTGCTGTTGCATTTTTCTGTACGGATCAGTCGATGGTTCAGAGTGTTTTGGGAGCTAAAAACTTAGAGCAGGGACAATTGGGTGTAAATTTCATCGGATGGCTGAAAGTAATGGCGCTTCCGTTGTTTATTCTGCCTGGAATTTTGTGTTATGTTTTATATCCCGAATTAGGAAAAAACTCCGATTTGGCTTATATGACCATGGTTACGAATCTTTTCCCAAGTGGAATGAACGGTTTGGTAATCTGCGTTATGATTGCCGTTTTGGTGGGAACAATTGGTTCTTCGCTAAATGCTTTGAGCGCCGTTTTTACGAATGATATTTATGTAAAGAAAATCAATCCAACGGCGACCATACAAGACCAGATTAAAATTGGACGAATTACTATTGCAGCTGGATGTTTGTTTGCGATTTTAATGGCGGTTGCGATTGATAATATAAAAGGGCAGAATTTATTCAATATTTTTCAGGCGGTTTTGGGCTTTTTGGCGCCATCGTTGTCTGTGGTGTTTTTATTGAGTGTTTTCTGGAAACGCACCACCAAAAAAGCTGTAAACTTTACCTTATCTTGGGGTTCGGCGTTTAGTTTGTTTGTGGGCGTTTTATACCTGTGGATTTTCCCTGCCGATAAATATCCGGTTTGGCCTCACTTTTTATTGATTTCGTTTTACATTTTTGCTGTTTTAACCGTAACGGCAATCGCTATTTCGTTATTAGATAAAAATCCCGAAACCAATTTTTCTGATGAAACAGATATTCCAAAAACAAGTAAAAAAGTGAAGTTGTTATTCGGGTTATTAGGACTGACGATTTTGGTTTTGTATTTGGTTTTTAATGGGAATTAAAGAGATTCATTTTTTATATTTTACAAACGCTTTCTATAGACGAAAGCGTTTTTTTTATGTTTGTTTGAAAAAATTAAGAAAGTAAATACGTGTTAATTTTTAAAAATAATTTGTAAGTTTGTTTTTACAGAAGATTGTCTTTTTATTTAAAAAATAGAATCTTCGAATGAATTTGAAAATGAACTACAAATTTAAAGTTCGGTTTATATAAGAACTTTTAATTATCTTTGCTAAGCTGGAATTATGAGGATTATTGGGAAAAAGACAATTTTAAAAATTAAAAAGAAAAACATAGGCAATAAAAAGTTATGCGACGAAATCGACAAGTTAATTGCTGATTTAGAAAAGTTTAATCCTGAAAAAGATAATCTTAGCGAAATTAGAAATGATGCAGACTGTGTGCACAATGAAGGTTTTTATTTCTTTAATATTAATATTCACAGAACACTTATATTGATTGAGTTTGATGATGATGGAGAAGCTACAATTGTTTGGGCAGGAACGCATCAGGAATACGAATCGACATTTAAAAATAACAAAACGACTATTGAAAAATGGTTACGAAAAAATAGCTATATAGAATAATGAAAACGCATTTTGATATAGAAAAATTAATAGAAAAAGGTATAATTACAAACGAATTGGATTATGAAAGAGCTCTTATTTCTGATCGGAAACTAAGGCTTTTAGCAAAAGACAACGTCTACTTTAAAAACGTGAGATCGAAGCTTCGTGAGATAATTGAGAAGTATGAAAATGCTGAATGGAGTGATGTCGATAAAATTGATGATCAAAAGATTTTAGAAAGCGATAAATCTGAACGTATAGCAGAATTAGAAAGATTATTTCTTGAAAACAGGAAACAAATAATAAGAAAGAAACTTAAAGAACTTGAATTAACACAGGAAAATCTGGCTTTAATTTTAGGTCATAAAAGTAAGACTTATATGTCTGAACTTATGAATGGAATTAAACCATTTACTTTGAGAGATTTAATTATTATAAATAGATTGTTGAAAATTGAAATAGCAGTTTTAATACCTGTATTTCTTTCAAAAGAAGACCAGACTAAAGTACAAGAGGCTGTAATAAAATTGGGAAAACCAAAAGTAAAATTAACAAGCCATGATTTAGTTTTATCTTAAACTTATAAAATTTTGAATTATAGAAAACGTTTTCCAATATGAAAGCGTTTTTTTTATTTCGTAGAAACCAACAACCCCAACATAAACCTTTAAATATTTAGAAATTTCATAAAGTGTTTCAACAGAAGGCTGAACTTCATTAGTACACCAACGCGAAACAGTTGCTACCGTTTTTAGTATACATAGCGCACGGTTTCAATCGTGGGTACATATCGTTGAGGATTTGCATTGCGTACCCACGATTGAAATAGGCTATATTCTAAAATAGAAAACACATAACATTCGACAGAACGTTATGTGTTTTTATTTATGTAGAGAATTATTCCCTGAGAATAATTTAGACCACTTTAAAAATTTGTGTGTTTACACGAATATTATTAGGAGCCTCCAAACCTGGGTTTTCATAATTGCTGAATTCTAAATTAACACCTGGTCTAAAAAATAAACAATGTGTTGAACCTCCAAAATGAAACATTCCCAGTTGGTCACCTTTTTTTACAATATCGCCAGCTTTTACAGTTATTTCGCAACTAGAAACCTCCGCCATTCCCACAGGCATTACACACATAAGTCCAATAGCAGGATTATCGGCCTCAATAAAAATAAGGGCTCTGGTGGCAACTGCTGTTAAAAACGCTTGAGAATTGTTGGGTGCGCTAGAATCTGGTCCTTGTGGATTGTAAAAACCCTGATATAGATTTTCTAAATAATAAGTACCATTTACAATAGCCGTTTTTACGATTCTACCGTTTACAGGACTGTGCCAGCGGTGATAGCTCAAGGCGCTCAAAAAAGCCTGATAAACTGTTCCACCAGCAAATTGTGGTGTTAATTCATCAAAATTCAGCATGTTTTCTAACGAATACGGTTGTCCTTTTAACCAAAACTGATCTGATAAAGCTACATTTTTAGCCACTTGCAAAGGTGCCGACTCACAGGCATTTACAATAATCGAATCATCATTAGGAGCAGTAACAGGGCGTACATTTGCACAAAACAATCTGGTGAAAAAATCATCCCAGCTTTTGAATCCATAATACGGATCGGAAGGATTGGACTGAAAAACATCAGAAAATGTAGCGCTGGCAGGAATAGGATTCGGTTCTAAGCCCAAAGCTCCTTTAGCAACTTCCATCATTTCAGATTGTGCCAATTCGCTTAACCATGCAATTACGTTTTCTGAAGGATCATTTTCGATTAAAACATATCTGGAATCTTCCGAAACCAAAAATTTAGACCAGTAGTTTAATATTTTCTTCAACTGCTGATTAACCAATGCATTTGAAAAAACATCATATCCAAAATTGGTTGCCATTGGCCAGGCTAGAAGCGCATTAATAGGAAAACCAATCATACCCGCAGGCGATTGATTTCCAGGAGCACCGGTTTGGTAGGCTTCGGGAGCGGTTTGCATGATTCCGTTTAGTAAAACAAGAAAATCTTCAAAAGTCACAGGCTCCGGTTCCCAAGGTAAGGGAGTACTTTGTTTTAAAAAATGTGCTTCGGCAAACATTCCCTGCACATTCGCATACAAAACGGGGTCCGAATATACCATATTTTGAAATTCGACAATTTCAGGAATAAGTGGCGTTGGATTTTTTTTGGTAAATTCCTTTAATTTTAATGTCCAATTTTCGATAATTTGCGGATCCTGTGGCAGCCAGTTTCCTAATAATTGTTTTGCTTTAGTGAATGTAGTTTTTTCCATAAATTTTTTGGTTAAATTAATAGATTAGGTGTTTTAGAAAAATAATTCAAAAAACTAACTAGTTACTTGGGCTTATATTAGGATGTTCATAGGCGGATATCGATAGTGAATTTTTTTTTATGAATTCTCTTGCTAATATCGTAAAAAATTTAGAGAATTGAAATAAAATGTAAGAATTTTATGTTACGAATTAATGTCTCACAAAAAGAATTTAAAGTTTGCCACAAAGGCACCAAGGCACAAAGATTTTATGAATTGCCACCAGTTTTACCTGAAGGTATAAAGCAAGAATAGAAAAAGGCTTTAGCCAAACTATTTACATTTGACTAAAGCCTTAGCTTTGCAATTATCTTTATCATCCACCAAAAGCTGGATATAATTCAACTTTTAAAAAAACTTTGCGTCTTAGTGCCTTCGTGGCAACATAAAAAAATTAAGCCTTTTTGCGACCTTCAATATTAGGCAAGAATCCAGTAATTACACCAATCAACGGCAGAAACGCACAGATTTTAAATACATACTCAATACTCGTTGCATCGGCGATTTTTCCTAGAATAGCAGAACCTAATCCTCCCATTCCGAAAGCAAATCCGAAGAAAAGTCCCGCTACTAAACCAACTTTACCAGGCATCAATTCGGTTGCGTAAACCAGAATCGCAGAGAAAGCAGAAGAAAGAATCAATCCAATGATTACAGACAGAGTTCCAACCCAGAATAGAGAAACGTAAGGCAACATTAACGTAAACGGCGCAACACCCAAAATAGAAACCCAGATTACGTATTTTCTTCCGAAACGGTCACCAATTGGTCCTCCGATTAAAGTTCCAGCTGCTACGGCACCAGAAAACAAGAATAAATACACTTGCGACTGCTGAATAGAGATATGGAATTTATCAATCAAAAAGAAAGTGTAATAACTCGTAATACTGCTCATGTAGAAATATTTAGAGAAAATTAGAACCAATAAAATAGCTAAAGAAGCAATGACACGGTTTTTAGACAAATGATGCGTTTCAATTTTATGTGCTGATTTGTTAGCCATTCTTTCAGAAAGGTGTTCAGTGTACCAAATCGCAATTTTATACAAAGCAAAAATTCCGACCAAAGCAATTATACAAAACCAAGCCACATACGATTGTCCGTGCGGAATAATGATAAATGCAGCTAATAACGGTCCGATCGCGCTTCCAGCATTTCCTCCCAATTGAAAAATAGACTGTGCCAATCCTTTTTTTCCACCTGATGCCAAATGCGCCACACGAGAAGATTCAGGATGAAAAATAGAAGATCCGATTCCGATTAAACTTACTGATAATAAAAGAAATACAAAACTTGTTGAAATTGAAACCAGAAATAATCCGACCATTGTAAAACACATTCCGATAATTAGCGAATACGGTTTAGAATTTTTATCGGTATACATTCCCACAAACGGCTGAAGGATGGAAGCAACCATTTGATACGTAAGTGTGATGATTCCGATTTGAGTAAAACTCAAACCAAAATTATCTTTAATAAGCGGATAAATGGATGGAACTACAGCTTGTAAAAGATCATTAATTAAATGCGAAAAGCTGATTATAAATAAGATTGAATACGTGGTTTTTTTAATGACTTCTGGTTGTACTTTAACGGTTTCCATGAGTTATTTTTAGATTAATATTTGTTTGGAAAATAATAGTGGCACTAATTTTTTACAAAATTGAAATAAATAACAATGTCAAAATTGCTATATTTGGACAATGAATAATCAGATTCGGACATTTAGGGTAGCACAAGATTACGGATTCCAGATAGATCCGTCAATTCCTGTTTTAGGATACACAGAAACAGTGAATTATGAAACTTGTATTTCGCATGCTCATCCGCGCGGGCAGTTGATATACGCAACTCGCGGTGTGATGAATGTTGTCGTAGGCAATAATATTTGGGTGGTGAATCCGTTGCAAGGTTTATGGATTCCGGGTGGAGTAGAGCATCAGGTTACTTTTCAGAAAGATGTTAATTATTACAGCGTTTTTATAGATCCATCGGTTACTAAAGGGTTGCCAATCAATAGTTTCTCTTTTGATATTCCGATGTTTTTAAAACAATTAGTTTTTAAAATCATCACATTTGGAACAGAAGGAGATCTAGAAGCTTCTCAAAGAAGAGTAATAGATGTTTTTCTAGATGAATTGGCTTTAATTGTACCAAGTGCAACTTTCTTGCCCACAACAAATGACGAAAGACTTCAAAAAGTAGTCGAGCTTTTAATGAATGATGTTGCGAGCAAGCAAACCATAGATTATTATGCTGAACTTTCTTTTATGAGCACGAGAACTTTATCACGCTTATTTATTAAGGAATTGGGAATGAATTTCAGCGATTGGCGCACTCGTTTGAAGTTGCTTGAAGCCATTAAAAGATTAGGCGAAAAACAATCCATTAAAGAAATTGCACTCAATTTAGGTTATGAAACTCCAAGTGCCTTTATTTTTATGTTCAAAAAACATTTAGGAAAAACACCTTCTAATTATATTTTGGAAGATGAAAATGAGGATAAAATTTCTGCATAATTGAACGCGGATAAAACGGATTCGCTACCACGAAGACGCTGATTGACGCGGATTTTTTATTTAAACACATAGAAACATAGATTTTTATTTACTTGACTAAATAGAGAATGTTGAAAATGACTTAGTCATTAACACATAGCTATGTGTGTTTAAACAAGTGAAACGCCTTTTTACACACAGATAAGTCTATGATTCTATGTGTTTAAAAATTTAAAAATCCGTTTCATCTGCGTCCCATAAAAATCGTAACATCATTTTTTTTAATACTAAAAAAGTGATAACTCGTAATTTTTCCCTTAAAAAATTATCAAAGATTACTGTTTTTTATGAAATAGCAGGATAGTGCAGGTTGTGAAATGTGATAATAACACTTATCTTTAGTCCCAAAATAAACTTACTATGCTAAACCGCCCTTCCATTTTTAAGATTATATTTCTTTTTGCTGTTCTTTTTTCTTGCTCGCTAGTATTGGCGCAGGAAAAACAAAAAAAAGCGACATGGATCTGGTATCCAGGAGATTTTGAAGTTTGGTTGAGCAATAAAATGCAGGTAAGACGTACAGAACGTGAAGCGGTTTTTCCACCGCTTTGGCAATATTATAGCCCTTATGCCTTAGTAACTTTTCAGACAGAGGTAGATATTCCAAAACCAGATGAAGTAAAAATTTACTCAGAAGGACCTTTTCAATTACTTTTAGATGGCGTTCAGATTTACGGACAGCCGAAATCAATTACAGTTCCTGCTGGAAAACATAAAATTTCATTTAAAGTTTACAATCAGGAAGTATTGCCTGCAATCTATATTGAAGGTAACTATGTTAAATCTGATGCTTCATGGAAAGTAACCAACGAAGATAAACTTTGGATTGACGAAGCTGGTAAAGCACAGCAATCGGGTACGCCTTGGGTTCCTGTTGGTTCTTGGAACTTTGATTCTCCAAAAACTAAACCTTCGGAGTTTAAATTGACAACCAAACCTTTATTCGCAAAAAAAACAGAGAAAAATGGAAATGGAGATTTGGTAGATTTCGGAAAAGAAACTTTCGGTTACATCAAAATTCACGGTTTAAAAGGCAAAGGAAAAGTAGCGCTTTATTATGGTGAATCTCGCGAAGAAGCCTTAGATACTGCCAAATGCGAAACTTTAGACCATTTATATTTTGATGGAAAACAAGCTGCAACTTATACGCACGATGGTTCAAAAGCATTCCGCTATGTTCAAGTGCAGGCTGATGCAGGCGTAAAATACGATTCGATTTCGATGCTTTACGAATATCTTCCATTAGATTATCGCGGTGCATTCAAATCTTCAGACGAACAATTAAATAAAATTTGGGATGTGTCGGCGTACACGATGCATTTAACGTCACGCGAATTTTTTATAGACGGAATCAAACGTGACCGCTGGGTTTGGTCTGGCGATGCGTATCAAAGTTATTTGATGAATTACTATTTGTTTTTTGATTCGCCTTCTGTAGAGAGAACGATGGTCGCTCTTCGAGGCAAAGACCCTGTAACGGCTCACGTAAATATTATAATGGATTATTCTTTGTATTGGTTTGTAGGTGTTTACGATTACTACTTGCATACAGGCGATACGAAATTCATTAAAACTTTTTATCCAAGAATGAAATCGCTGATGGATTTCTGTTTAGAAAGAAGAAATAAAAACGGTTTCCTCGAACCATTAGAAGGCGACTGGGTTTTCATTGATTGGGCAGACGGATTGCCAAAAACTGGTGAAGTTAGTTTTGAGCAAATGCTTTTGGCAAGAAGTTTAGAAGCAATGGCGGTCAGCGCTAAAATTGCAAATGAGAATGAAGATCAAAAACAGTATGAAAAACTATCAGCTGATTTGAAAGCAAAATTATTTGATGTGTTTTGGGATAAAAAAGAAAACGTCATGAAACACCAGCGCATTGACGGAAAAATGCAGAATATCGTAACCCGATACGCTAATATGTTTGGTATTTTCTTCAATTATTTTACTGAAGAACAAAAGCAAAGTGTAAAAAATAAAGTCTTACTGAATAAAGATGTTCTTCAAATCACAACCCCATATATGCGTTTTTACGAGTTGGAAGCTTTGTGCGCTATGGACGAACAGGATTATGTTTTAAAAGAAATGAAAGAGTATTGGGGTGGAATGTTGAATGAGGGCGCGACATCTTTCTGGGAAGAATACAATCCAAAGAAAAAAGGGGCGGAGCATTTAACGATGTATGGTCGTCCGTACGGAAAAAGCCTTTGCCACGCTTGGGGAGCAAGTCCGATTTACTTATTAGGAAAATATTATTTAGGTGTAAAACCAACCGCTCCAGGTTATTCAGAATATGAAATCAAACCAAATTTGGGAGGTTTACAATGGATGGAAGGAAAAGTCCCAACACCAAACGGAGAAGTTGCCGTGTATTGCAGTACCAAAGAGATCAAAGTAAAAGCAGGCGAAGGTGAAGGAAAATTAATTTTTAAAAGTGCCAGCAAGCCCAAAACAAACTCTGGAACGATTACGGAATTAGAAAAGAATAAATATCAGTTGATTGTTAAGCCGAATGTAGAGTATAAGGTGAGTTATAAAGCACTGTAGTCCTTAGTCCCTAGTTATTAGTCCTTAGTTTTAACGTCCAGTTTGTCATTGCGAGGAACGAAGCAACCTCAGTAATAATTACACAAAGTGATTTTGCAAATGTGATTGCTTGGTTCCTCGCAATGACAATCAAAAAAATAAAAAACCAATGTTTTCAAAAAATAACAAATACAATTTCAATCTAAAAACTGCTTTCCTAGCGCTCTTTTTCCTATGCTTACAAGCCAACGCTCAAACAGCATGGAAATCAGCTTCATTTGAAATTGTAAAATCCAATTACAAAACGTTCAAAACTACTCAATACGCACATGTATTTTCAGGAAGTAAACACAATATTGTTCGTTTAGCGCCAGAATTACAAGGTTTAAAAGGAATCGAACTTCCTTTAGATAAATATAAAAAAGGTACAAATGCGCCATTGCAGTTAAAATTTAAAGAAGCTGTAACAGTTTTGATTGGAGTTTTTCAGGAAAATAATTCCGAATATCTTCAAGCTGATAAACTTCAAAATGGCAAGTTAATTTTAGAAAACGGAGTAACGATTACAGGTTTACCTCCAGTAAATATTTATGCTGTTTCTTATTCAAAAGGAACTCAAAACATCAATTTTGGAAAAGGTTTATTCGCCATTTTGGGAGTTGTAAAAGCTTCTGAAAAACTAGAATCTAGAGACGCCAAACTTCCAGACGGTAAATTGTGGAACCCAACTTTTATCGTAGAAGGATTTTCAGATGAAAAACCACTTTTTGAAGTTATAGGCGGAGAAAACAAACCCGTTATTGATGAAGGAATGTCTGGAACAGAAGACATTCAAGGCGGTTTTGAAGGTGGACGTGTGGTGAAAGTCGGCGATACCTATCATATGTTTCCAACGGAAAGAGCGGGAGAAAAAGGCGTTGATTATTATTACGATCGTGTAAAAACTAAAATCGGACATTGGACAAGTAAAGATGCGATTCACTGGAAAAGAGAATCGACAATCTACCAAGCAAGCGGAACTTATGCCGTAACCGAAGACGATAATCCGATGAATGACCGTCGTGCGGCAATTTGGTCGTATATGCCGGTTTTTAATGAAAAAGCAAACAAATGGTACGGCTATTATTTGGCTTATACTGTAAGTAAAGAAATAGAACCGAATCACTCTTTCGGGAGAATTTGGCGTTGCGAATCAATGGTTGAAGGAATAAATGGAATCGGTGGGCCTTATAAAGACATGGGAATCATCATGGAACCAGGATTAGATTCTCAGCCTTGGGAAGGCCGTCAAGGAGTTGCTTCATTTTTTCCGTATCAGGTTGGAGAAAAATATTTCGGATTTTACAGTGGTGCCTATCCGTTTAATTCATGGGCAGATTATCCGAAGAAATCAGGAAAAGGCTGGTTTGTGGCTTTAGCCGAATCCAAAAGTTTAGAAGGCCCGTGGTTGCGAATGAACAAAGGTTTGGAACCAATCAAAACGATGCATCCGCTTTTTGTGGAGAATCCAATTGTTAGTCAGTTACCAAACGGAATGTACATAGCGATTTTCGACGGAGGTCCAGACGGCTGGGGACATCATTTACCGAATATGATTGCGTATTCGTTATCAGCAGACGGCGTAAACTGGGCAGAAGCGCATTATCTTCCAATCGAAACCAAAGTCGATAAATGGTGGGATATTATGAGAACGCCACTTTGCTTAATCCCAGAAGGAAATGATGTTTATACTATCGTGTACAATGCCATCGATTTAAAAAGAAGATTTCATCCAACGGGAATGGTAAAAGTTAAATTGAATAAAGACGTAATGGAGTCTCGTTTAAAGGAATTGAAGAAGTAAGACGGAGTAGAAGCAAGATGCAAGAAACAAGATTTTGAGAATAGAAAACTTTGCGACTTTGCGAGATTAATTTGTCAAGAAAAATAAAAAACTTAGTGCCTTAGCGCCTTCGTGGCCAAAACCAAAAACCAATGAAAATTAAATATCTTTTAATTGCTGTTTCAGCACTTTTTATATCTAGCTGCGCCACCAAATACAAGAAAAGAGAAATTACCGACACCGTAATGCAGGAAATTTACGAGGAAATAAAAACACCTTACAAATACGGATTAGTAATGGTGCCAACAGACAACTCATACAAAATGGATTGCCCAAGTGTATTCAGAAAAAACGGTAAATGGTACATGACGTATTTAATTTACGACGGAAGAGGTTACGAAACATGGTTAGCAGTAAGTGATAATCTTTTAGACTGGAAATACTTAGGAAAAGTAATGTCGTTTTCAGAAAATGAAAAACACTGGGATGTGAACCAAAAAGCAGGATACATTTCGTTGCAGGATATGACTTGGGGCGGAAGTTACGAATGGGAAAAATATGATGACAAATACTGGATGAGTTATTTTGGCGGAGACAGTAAAGGTTATGAAGCAGGTGTTTTATCCATCGGAATGGCATATACGAAAGAAGCGCCGACAAAACCGCACGAATTTCAAAGATTAGAAAATCCGGTTTTAACGCCAAAAGACAAAGACGCCAAATGGTGGGATAACAGCACGATGTACAAAAACAGTGTGATTCGTGATAAAGATAAATTGACGGGACACAATTTTATCATGTATTACAATGCCCGTGGCGATAGTATAAACCCTGCTAAAGGCGCAGAGCGTATTGCAATGGCAGTATCCAACGATATGAAAACTTGGAAACGTTATGGCGATAAACCTTTAATCAATCATCATAAAGGAATTTCTGGAGACGCTTATATTCAGCGTATTAATGATACTTGGGTGATGTTCTATTTTGGAGCTTTCTGGACGGGCTGGAATCAGGGTGCATTTAACCGTTTCGCCGTTTCGAATGATTTGGTAAACTGGACAGACTGGAAAGGCGACGATTTAGTTAAATCTTCTGAACCTTATGATGATATGTTCGCTCATAAATCTTTTGTGGTAAAACATGATGGCGTAGTGTTTCATTTTTACTGCGCGGTTAACAAAGCAGAACAAAGAGGTATTGCAATTGCGACTTCGAAGGATTTAGGAAAAAGCAAATTGAATTTCGTGGCTCCGCCGGAGAAGAAGAAAAAGAATTAAGTATTTAGAATTAAGTATTAAGACACAGTTTTGTCATTTCGACCGAAGGGAGAAATCACACTCGTAACCACAAAGATTGTCGATTATAGTGGTGGAATTCCTAGTGCGATTCCTCGTTCCTCGGAATGACAAAAAACTAAAAATAAAATAATGTTTCAACCAACTCAAAAAAATCACTTTTCAAGGTTTCGATTTTCGATACCAAAATCCATATTCACATTTTTTATTTTACTTCTAACATCTTACGTTAGCGCCCAATCCGTAACAGGAGAACCCGCAGGCGTACCAGAACTGAATAAGAAATACGAATTTGCTCCTTGGGAAGACCCAAAAATTACAAGTATCAACAGACAGCCTTCTCGTGCTACAGCATATTCGTACACATCAGTTGAAGACGCTTTAAAAGGCGACAGAACCAAAAGCCGAATGCAGATGTTGACGGGCGATTGGGATTTTAAATATGCTGTAAACTTAAAAGAAGCATCTAAAGATTTTTATCAAAACAAAGTTTCGGGCTGGGATAAAATTGAAGTGCCATCTAACTGGGAAATGAAAGGTTACGACAATCCAATTTATAAAAGTGCCGTTTATCCGTTTCGACCGATAAATCCGCCTTTTATTCCGAAAGATTACAATGGAGTAGGTTCGTATCAAAGAAGTTTTACTGTTCCTGAAAATTGGAAAGACATGACCGTAACTTTGCACTTCGGAGCTGTAAGTTCAGGTTTTGAAGTGTGGTTGAACGGAGAATTTTTAGGATATGGAGAAGACAGTTTTCTGCCTTCAGAATTTGATATTACGCCTTATTTAAAAGCAGGAGAAAATGTAGTCTCAGTTCGCGTAATCCGTTGGACGGATGGTTCTTATTTAGAAGACCAAGACCATTGGAGAATGAGCGGTATTCAGCGTGAAGTGTTTATTATGGCGGAACCAAAACTGCGCATTCAAGATTTCTTTGTGCAGACTAAATTAGATAAGAAATACGAAGATGCGATTTTTAAACTGCGTCCTAAAGTAGAGAATTTGACTGGAGAAAGAGTTCAAGCTAAAGATTATATGATGAATGTTCAGTTGTATGATGCGAATAATGCACCAGTGTTCAAAGAACCACTTCAGAGACCTGTACTTGATTTAATCAACGAAAGTTATCCTCGTCTGGATAATGTGCGTTTTGGATTCTTCCAAGAAAATATTAAAAATCCGAAAAAATGGAGTTCAGAAGAACCGAATTTATACACGATGGTTATTTCGATTAAAGATAAAAATGGCAATGTAACCGATGCTAAAAGCTGTAAAGTTGGTTTTCGTTCAATCGAATTCTCGAAAGAAAACGGAAAAATGCTCATTAACGGAAAAGAAACTTATGTGTACGGCGTAAACCGTCACGATCATCATCCGACAAGAGGAAAAGCGGTTACAAGAGAAGATATCAAACAGGATATTACAACGATTAAAAAGTTCAATTTCAATTTTATACGTACAAGTCATTACCCAAATGATCCTTATTTTTACGAATTATGTGATCAATACGGAATTATGGTGATGGACGAAGCCAATCAGGAAACACACGGAATTGGCGGAAAATTAGCTAACGATCCGCTTTGGACAAATGCTTATATGGAACGTATGATCAGAATGGTTGAACGTGATAAAAACCATCCGTCTGTGGTCATGTGGAGTTTGGGTAATGAAGGCGGAAAAGGTCCAAATCATGCTGCAATGTCGGGTTGGGTTCACGATTTTGACATGACTCGTCCGGTGCATTATGAACCAGCACAGGGGAATGCAAAATTAGACGGCTATATCGATCCGCTTGATCCGAGATATCCCAAAACAATTGACCATGCGTACCGCTTTGAAAATCCGCAAGATGATTCGTATGTCGATATGGTCAGCCGTTTTTATCCGGGCGTTTTTACACCGAAATTTTTAGTCGATCAAAAGAAAGATACACGTCCGATTATTTTTGTTGAATATTCTCATGCCATGGGGAATTCCGTTGGAAATCTAAAAGAATTATGGGATGAATTCCGTTCGCTTCCAAGAGTGATTGGAGGTTGTATCTGGGAATTCAAAGATCAGGGAATCGTAAAATTCGATTCTAGATCAGAACAAAATTATTTTGCTCACGGAGGAGATTTCGGAGAAAAATATCATGACGGAAATTTCAATACAAAAGGAATTGTAGATTCTTACGGAAAACCAAAAGGTTCGCTTTTTGAGAATAAATGGGTTTATCAGCCAGCGGTTTCAACTTTAAACGGAAATCAGTTAGAAATTAAAAATCGCAGTGCAGTTAAATCTTTAGAAAGTTATATTCCGGTTTTAAGAATATTAGAAAACGGAAACGTAATTAAAACTCAGATTTTAAAACCTTTAAAAGTAGAAGCAGGACAATCGACGACTTTAAATATTAGTTCATATCTGCCAAAGATGAAAGCCGATGCCGAATATATTTTAAATATAGAATTCCAGCTTTCAGCAGATGAACTTTGGGCTTCTAAAGGTTACACTGTCGCGGAAGATCAATTCGTGATTCAGAAGAAAAGCGAAGTTAATCCAGCTGCTAAAGGAACAGTGAATGTTTCGGAATCAGATTCGGATTACTCTATTAAAGGAAAATCATTTGATATTAAAATCAACAAAACAAATGGAGCTTTGAGTTCGTACGTTTTCAACGGAGAAGAACAGGTTTTTGCGCCATTGCTTCCTAACTTCGTAAGACCTCTGACAGACAACGACAAACGCGGATGGAAATCGCAAAAACTGTTGAAACAATGGTACAAAGCAAAACCAAAATTGGTAAATGTAAAAATTGACAAATCGGCTTCTGAAATTAAAGTTACAAGCGATTACGAAATTATAAAAGACAGTGCGAGCGTAAATGTGGTGTACAACATCAGTCCAGACGGCGTGATAAAAATAGATTACAGTTTAAAAGCTTCAGATAAATTGCCAAATATTCCAAAAATCGGAATGCAGATGGGCGTTCAAAGAAAATTCGACCAGATTTCGTGGTATGGAAAAGGCGAATTGGAAAATTACAGCGATAGAAGTTTTGGCTCGTTTGTTGGTAAGTATTCATTGCCAATCAATGATTTTATAGAGCATTATCCAAAACCGCAGGAAAACGGAAACCGATGTGATGTAAGATGGATGGCATTAACAACTCCTCAGAAAAATCAAGGTTTTGTTGTGGTAAACGATACTAAACTTTTGAGCATGAGTGCGTGGCCATATACGCAGGAAAACCTAAGTGCATCAGGTCATACTTATGATTTAAAAGACCCTGGGTTTTTGACGCTAAACATCGATTTAATACAAATGGGAGTTGGAGGAAATGATAGCTGGACGATTGTAGCACAGCCAATTGAACAATATCAAGTCAAATCAGGAAATTATCAATATAGTTTTTATTTAACGCCTTTCAGCGGCTCGAAAAATCAGTTGGAGAGTAGTTTGAAGAAGTTTAAGTACTAGCAATATCAATTAAAAATTAAGAATTAAAATTAAAAGATATAGTTTGTCAGGCTGAGCGGAGTCGAAGCCCACGCAAAGTAATTCGACAAAAATTTAAACATAGCCCAAGGTTTCAACCTTGGGAAACGTATTGTAAATCACGTTACGTTTACGTTGTGTTTACGTTGTGTACCCAAGGTTGAAACCTTGGGCTATGTTTGACAAAAAAAGCGAACAATGATACGTGCCAAACCCGACAGGTTTTTAAAACCTGTCGGGTTTACAAACGAAATAAAATAACAGAAATGCCCAACAAAAAACACCTCTTTTTTATCCTCCTATTCGCAAGCTTCGTCTCTGCGCAGGAAATCCATAAAAAAGAAACTACTTTTCAGCCAACATTAGAATCCTCCAAAACCTGGGTGTATTGGTATTGGATGAAATCGGCCTATTCTAAAGCCGGAATCACAGCCGACTTAGAAGCTATGAAACAAAACGGAATTGCAGGTGCGTATTTAATGACCATCAAAGGTCCAGCAAATCCGCCGTTGATAGACCCGCCGGTTTTACAGTTGACGCCTGAATTTTGGGATATGATTAATTGGGCGTTTAAAGAAGCTGATCGTTTAGGTTTGAAACTCGCTTTTCACGGAGCCGACGGTTTTGCAGTTGCAGGCGGTCCGTGGATTACACCAGAAATGTCGATGCAAAGAGTAGTTTGGTCAACGAATGAAATTTTAGGAGGAAAAAAAGTAGTTTCAAAACTGCCAGTTCCAGAACATTACAAAGAGTATTATAAAGATATTGCGGTTTTCGCTCTTCCGATAAAAGAATACGAAACCACTTCGCAACTTCAGTTGCCAAAAGTAACGACATCAAATAATACCGATGCTTCGTTTTTGGCTGATCCTAAAAAAGACGAAAATTTCAAGTTTTCCGATGCAGGCTGGATTCAATACGAATTTGAAAAGCCTTTTACTTGCAAATCTATTGTAATTGAAACCAAAGGAAGAGATTATCAGGCACAGCGTTTAATTGTCGAAGTTAGTAATGACGGCGTTCATTTTAAATTCCACGAAAGACTGATTGCTCCGCGCCACGGCTGGCAGGATATGGATTTCGCTAACACCCATACGATTACACCTGTTACAGCAAAATATTTCCGATTTGTTTACGATCCAGTCGGAACAGAACCAGGAGCGGAAGATTTAGATTTTGCCAAATGGAAGCAGAATTTGAAAGTGAGTAAAATTACACTTTCAAATCAATCCGTAATCAATAATTACGAAGGAAAATCGGGAACAATCTGGCGTTTGACTCCGCAGACTACTGAGAAAGAAATTCCGAATTCTGAAGCATTCAAAAAATCAGAAATCATCAATATTTCAAAATTTGTTGATGCTGGTGGAAATATGAATTGGAAAGCGCCAAAAGGAAAATGGAAAATCATCCGAATGGGACACACTTCTACAGGTCATGAAAATGCAACGGGCGGAGCAGGAAAAGGATTAGAAGTCGATAAATTTAATCCCGAATTAATTCGTTTTCAATTAGATCATTGGTTTGGAGAAGCCGTTCGATCTGCTGGTCCCGAACTAGCTTCAAGAGTATTAGAAATCCTCCATTTTGACAGTTGGGAATGCGGAAGCCAAAACTGGTCTTCGGTTTTTAGAGATGAATTCAAAAAAAGACGTGGTTATGATTTGGTAGAATATCTGCCGGTTATGGCGGGAATTCCGATTGAAAGCGCTGACTTTTCAGAGAAAATTTTATATGATGTACGTAAAACTATTGCCGATTTAGTTGCTGATAATTTCTACGAAACTGTTGCTCAGATTGCTAAAGAATACAACGTAAAATTAAGTTCTGAAAATGTAGCGCCAACTATGATGAGCGATGCTTTGTTGCATTATAAATATGTAGATTATCCAGGCGGTGAATTTTGGCTGAAAAGTCCAACGCACGACAAACCTTTTGATATGGTTGATGCGATTTCAGGCGGACATATTTATGGAAAAGATATTATTCAGGCTGAATCTTTTACGGCTTTGCGAATGGATTGGGACGAACATCCCGGAAATCTAAAAACTACTGCCGACCGCAATTATGCTTTAGGAATCAACCGATTATTTTACCATGTTTTTGTTCATAATCCGTGGACAGATAGAAAACCCGGAATGACTTTAGACGACATCGGAACTTTTTTCCAAAGAGACCAAACGTGGTGGAAACCCGGGAAAGCTTGGTTTGATTATTGTCAAAGAGTGCAATTTCAGTTACAAAAAGGAAAACCTGTAATTGATTTGGCGGTTTTTATTGGAGAAGATTTTCCGTCGCGTTCCTTTGTGCCAGATCGTTTGGTTCCGTTTATTCCGAATGTATTTGGAAAAGAGAGACTCGAAAGCGAGAAAATCCGTTTGGAGAATGAAGGTCAGCCGACAGCCAAAATGCCAAAAGAAGTAACATATTCTAAAAACATTACCGATTTATCGCAATGGATTAATCCGTTAAACGGTTATCAATACGATTCTTTCAATGCTGATGTTTTAATCAACAGAGCAAAAGTTAAGAACGGAAAAGTAACTTTTGAAAATGGAATAGAATATGGAGCTTTATTCTTTCCGGGAAGTCATAAAATGGCACCAAATAAAATTTTGTCTTTGGCTTCCGCCGAAAAAATCCTGCAGTTACTAAAAGACGGCGCAACGATTTTTGTAGAGGATAAACCGACAGTTCAGCCGGGAATTCAATCGAAAGAAAATCAAAAGAAATGGCAGAATGTAATTGACGAAATTTGGAATAATGACAATTCCTCTTCATGGAAAATCGGAAAAGGAACGGTTGTTAAGTTACCGTATTTAGGAAATGATTTTGCTTCAATCGGAATAACACAAGATGTTTATTTTCCAAATTTAAACAGAGCCGATTCAGAAACGATTGCATGGGCACACCGAAAAGCAGAAAACGAAGAAGTTTATTTTCTTTCGAATCAAAAACAAGAAAAAAGAACATTCGATGCTTCGTTCAGAATCGCAGGAAAAGTTCCACAATGGTACAACCCAGTTACGGATAGAACTTCGGCTTTAGCCAATTGGAAAATAGAAAATGAGAGAACAATTGTTTCAGTAACTTTAGAAGCTAACGAATCTGGTTTTGTCATTTTTAAAGAAGAATCAAAAGAAGTTTTAGCGAAAGCAAGAGCTGCTGAATTTGAAAAAATTCAAGTTTTAGACGAAAATTGGGAATTGCAATTTGATCCAGAATTTAAAGGTCCGAAAGAAGTAATAAAAACTAATAAACTTTTTGATTGGAGTACTTCTGCAAACGATCAGATTAAGTATTATTCTGGAACTGTGGTTTATAAAAAAGAATTTGTCTGGAAAGGAAAAGACACCAATAAAATCTGGTTGGATTTAGGTGAAATTGCCAATATCGCTGAAGTTTCCATCAACGGAAAAGATTGTGGAACGCTTTGGACTTTTCCATTTAAAACAGACATTTCAAAGGTATTACAAAAAGGAAAAAATACAATTGTAATAAAAGTTACCAATACGTGGGCAAACCGCTTAATTGGTGATCAAAAATTGCCAAAGGAAGAAAGATTAACGTGGACAACAGCAGCATTTAGATTGGAAGGAAATCCGTTGTTGAAAGCAGGATTATTGGGGCCGATTATCATTTTGAAAGAGAAATAATTTTGGATATATATGTCGCTCCGCTGGAGCTTTATATGTAGATGGAATTTGTTTTCTATAAATATTTCGTCCCTCTGGGACTTTTTCAATAAGATCGGGATATTTATAGAAGAGTAGTTTTAACATAAACGAAAGAGAAGCTCTGGAAGAGCGAAATATTTATAGAAAATATTTAATGCGAGAGTAGTTTAGCTCCAGAGGAGCGACACATTTAGTTAAAATAAAAATAGATCAATTGCCTCCAGCTTTAGCTGGAGGTTTAGGAATAACATAAGAATTGGGCTTTAGCCAAATGCGAAGTTTGCCTAAAGCCCAATAGAGAAAAAATATATAACCTCCAGCTAAAGCTGGAGGCAATTGAAAAAATAATATTGACGCAGATTAAAGAATCATTACAGATAAATAATACTTTTTAATCTTTTAATCTGTGGCAAGAAAACAAAATGATAAAAATGAAAAAATCAATCATTGCAATTTTAACGGTTTTTCTAAGCCTTCAAATCAATGCAAAAATCAAACTGCCGGCATTGTTTTCTGATAACATGATGTTGCAGCAAAAATCAAACGCACCAATTTGGGGTTGGGCTGAAAAGAATGCGAATGTCACAATCAAAACATCGTGGGATTCTAAAATTTACAAAACAAAAACCGATGCTTCGGGGAAATGGAAAACAGAATTGCAAACGCCAACCGCAGGCGGACCTTTTACAATCGAAGTTGCTGAAGGAACTGAAAAAGTAACCATTAAAAATATTTTAATCGGCGAAGTCTGGCTTTGTTCCGGACAATCCAATATGGAAATGCCTTTGAAAGGATTCCAAGGGCAACCCGTTAAAAACGGAAACGAAATAATCGTAAGATCAACCAATAAAAACATTCGTTTAATTACGATTCCGCGTGCTACGGTTTTAGAACCAAAAGACGATTTTGAAGGAAAATGGGAAGAAGCTTCTCCAAAATCAACTTCCAATTTTAGTGCAACGGCTTGGTATTTCGGATCTCTTTTACAGGAAGTTTTAAATGTTCCCGTGGGGTTGATTCATGTTTCGTATGGAGGTTCAAGCATGGAAGCGTGGATGAACAAAGAAATGCTGAAAGATTTTGCGAGTGCTAAAATTCCGACTACAAAAGAAGAATTAACAAAAGATCCAAACCGTGTGCCAACGACTTTGTTTAACGGAATGCTTTCGCCTGTAATTGGTTACGGAATCAAAGGCTGTATTTGGTATCAGGGCGAATCGAATTATGAAAGAGCAAACGAATATACGGCTTTGATGAAAAAAATGGTAAGCAGTTGGAGAACGATGTGGAATCAAGGCGATTTTCCGTTTTATTTTGCTCAGATTGCACCGTTTAATTATGCTTCTTTTCATCCAAAAGATTATTTAGAGAAATACAATTCGGCTTATTTGAGAGAAGCGCAGTTTAAAGCTTCGAAGGAAATTTCGAATTCGGCAATGGCGGTTTTAATGGACGTTGGAGAGGAGAATAATATTCATCCAATGGACAAAGAAAAGGGCGGAAATAGATTGGCTTTTCAGGCTTTGGCACGAACGTACGGAATTGAAGGTTTCGAATTTGAAAGTCCGAAATATAAATCAATGGAAATAAAGGACGGTGCTGTAACGGTTTCTTTTGATGATGTGGCTAACGGAATTACGTCTTATGAAAAAGAAGTTACAGGCTTCGAAATCGCAGGAGAAGACAAAGTTTTTTATCCAGCTAAAACGGTTGTAAGGAGAAAATCGGTGGTTTTGACTTCGGATAAAGTGAAAAAGCCAGTTGCAATTAGATATCTATGGAAAGATTTCGCGAAAGCGGAATTATTCAGTGCAGGCGGTCTGCCGGTTTCTTCGTTTAGGACTGATGAGTGGTAGTTTTTTTTAAACCATGTAAGTTATATAAGATAATTTAAGCTTTGTGTTTGGATTGTGTTTTAAGGAAATATAACTCAAAATTTAAAGCTTCGCTTAAATTTATCTTTTATGTTCTTTTTTAAACCTTACTAGTTTCAATTTTAGGTAACAACTTAAATTATCTTATATAACTTATATGGTTTAAAAACAGTATTCTATATAAAAATTAGTATGTTGAAAAATTTAATATTTCTATTTTCTCTTTTTACCACGCTTTGTCTTAAAGCGCAAATCCCTGTACTCGATGCTTACAATCAAGTTTGGACAACGCAAAGCCAGAATTCGTCAGAATCTATGCCTTTGGGAGGTGGAGATATTGGTATGAATGTCTGGGTAGAGAAAGGCGATTTGTATTTTTATTTTTCACGAAGTGGGACTTTTGATGAACATAATACTTTATTGAAATTAGGCCGTGTAAAAATCACTTTAAGTCCAAATCCGTTTGAAGGGAAAGACGGTTTTCGTCAGGAATTGAAACTCAGAGACGGTTATGTTTTGGTTGGGCAGAATGATACCAAAATCAAACTTTGGGTAGATGTTTTTAAACCGATTATTCATGTTGATTTAGAAAGCAAAAATCCTTTGAAAATGACGGCTTCTTATGAAAGCTGGCGTTTTCAGAATCATCATTCAAAGGGAAAAGAAAATAATGCGAATTCCTATAAATGGGCGCCTCAAGGCGATTTAATCATTTTTAAAGATTCGATTGCTTTTGAAAATAACGGACTTAAATTCTATCACAGAAACCGTAAACAAACCGTTTTTGATGTTGCTGTAAAACAGCAGAAAATGGAATCGGTTAAAGAGGAAATGATGAACCCGATTGCGAATCTGACTTTCGGCGGGTTCATAAAAGGCGATAACTTAAAACCAGACGGAACCTATCTAGGAAAATATCAGGATAACGATTTTAAAGGATTTAATTTAACGAGCGTACATCCTTCGAAAAAACATTCATTAGAAATTTATTTAAACACCAGTCAATCTGATTTTTCGACTTGGAATAACGGATTAAAAAGTTTGATGGCTTCGAATAAAAACACAGCCAAACAAGCAGAGAAAAACACAATAAAATGGTGGAATAACTTTTGGAACCGCAGTTTTATTTATACGCATAAAAACCAATCGGTCGCTAAAGATTCGGTTTATCAGATTGGGCAGAATTATCAGTTGTTTCGATACATGTTGGGATGTAATGCCTACGGGAAATATCCAACGAAATTTAACGGCGGGCTTTTTACGGTTGATCCTGTTTATACGAATAAAGACTTCAACTTTACACCTGATTTTAGAAATTGGGGAGGAGGAACAATGACGGCTCAAAATCAGCGATTGGTTTATTTTCCGATGGTAAAAAGCGGTGATTTTGATATGATGAAATCACAATTGGATTATTACTTAACGATTCAAAAAAATGCTGAATTACGCAGTAAGGTCTATTGGAAACACAACGGCGCTTCTTTCACGGAACAATTAGAAAATTTCGGACTTCCAAATCCAGCGGAATATGAATGGAAACGACCTGCAGATTACGATCCAGGAATGGAATATAACGCTTGGTTGGAATACGAATGGGACACGGTTTTTGAATTCTGCCAAATGATGCTTCAGCAAAAAGAATATGCTAAAGAAGACATTCGGAAATACAATCAGTTTATCATTAGCTGTCTTCGATTTTTCGATGAACATTATCAATATTTAGCCAAACAAAGAGGCAGAAAAGCACTGGATGGAAACGGAAAATTAGTTCTTTATCCGGGTTCGGGGGCTGAAACCTATAAGATGACGAATAATTCAAACAGTACGATTTCAGCTTTACAAGTGATTACAGAGCAGCTTTTAAACCTTTCAGAAAAAGAGCTGTCAAAAGAAGAAGTCGATTATCTAAAAGGATTTCAAAACAGAATTCCGCCTTTGAATTTTGGTCAGATTGAGAATCATAAAGTTTTAGTTCCTGCTAAAACTTGGGAACGAGTAAATAATACAGAGGTTCCGCAATTGTATCCTGTTTATCCATGGGGAATTTACGGCGTCGGAAAACCAGATTTAGAAATGGCTTTAAATACATGGAAATACGATCCAGATGCTTTAAAATTTAGAAGTCATGTGGGTTGGAAACAAGACAATATTTTCTCAGCAAGATTAGGTTTGACCGAAGAAGCCAAAAAATACAATCTGCTGAAAATGGCGAATTCAGAGAGACGTTTTCCAGCATTTTGGGGACCAGGATTTGACTGGGTTCCAGACCATAACTGGGGTGGATCAGGAATGATTGGTATGCAGGAAATGTTGTTACAGGAAGCAGATGGCAAAATCTATCTTTTTCCAGCTTGGCCAAAGGATTGGAATGTTCATTTTAAATTACATGCCAAACAAAACACAACTATTGAAGCCGAACTCGTTAACGGAGAATTAAAGGTTTTAAAAGTGATTCCAGAAGAAAGAAAAAAAGACATTATAAACCTGATTGGAAAATCAGAAACAGAAAAAACTAACTTGAAATGATTAAAAAATTAATAAGTTCATTTGCTTTAACCACCCTTTTAGCAGTAAATGGACAGGCACAAAGTGCCGACAAACAGATTGTAAAAGTCGATTTTGACTTTTTCCAGAGAAGATTAGAAGAAGTTCACGATCCGAGTTATGAAGCTTGGGTAATTAATGAAGGTAAAGAAGATCAGAAAACCTTTAACGGAGTGAATTTTCAACTTAAAGGAAACTTTACTTCAAAGTGGTACAAGGTAGGAATGAGCGCTCCTCATTACAATAAATTAGGAAGCGATGGATTGATTACGGCTGAAAATTTACAATTAAAAATCAGTGGTTTAACGGCAGGAAAGCATACGCTTTTGACGTTTCATAATGCGTTTGATATCATTACAGGAAAAACTTTTTCTCCGATAAAAATCTTCGTCAACGGTAAACTTCAAGAAACGGTAAATGCCAGTCAGCGAGCGAATGCGAAAGTTGATGCTTCGATGGCTTACATTACATTTAGTGCCGAAAAAGGGAAAGACGTAATTGTTCGTTTTGAAATTGATGCGACAAACAATCCTGATATTGTAAAACAAATCGTGATTAACGGTTTTGAATTGGATACGCCAAACTTGATGAATCAGGCTCGTTCTCCAGAACCAAAAAACAGAGACGAGCATGTTGAAGTAACCAAAAATGTGATTTTAAAATGGGAGGCTTCAAAAAATGGTTCAGCTCATAAATTATATTTTGGTTTGGATAAAGACGCTGTTGCCAATGCAACCGAATCTTCAAAAGAATTTAAAGGAAAATTAGTCGATAAAAGTTACTCGGTTTCTGATTTGTACAGCGGTTCAACCTATTATTGGAGAGTGGATGAAGTGGATAATAAGGGTCAGGAAACTTTAGGAAATATATGGTCGTTTAAACCTGCTCAACTGGCTTTTCCGGGAGCGGAAGGTTACGGGCGTTATGCGGTAGGCGGACGTGGCGGAAAAGTTATCGAAGTAACGAATTTAAATGATGACGGTCCGGGAAGTTTGCGCGACGCTGTGAATCAGGAAATCGGGCCAAGAACGATTGTTTTTAATGTTTCGGGAAATATTAAACTGGCTTCAAGATTGGTTGTCAATCAGCCTTATATTACGATTGCAGGACAAACGGCTCCGGGAGAAGGAATTACAGTTACCAGAGCACCGATCGGATTGACAGGAAACGACGGAGTTATTCGCTTTTTGAAAGTGAGAATCGGAGGAGGGAAAACGTTTGACGGCATGGGATTAACTGGTGCCGATTACAGTATTATCGATCATTGTTCGATTAGTTGGACGATTGATGAATCGTTTAGTTCGCGTGGTGCGCATCATATTACGTTGCAGCGAACTTTAATTTCTGAGGCTTTAAATGTTGCAGGACACGATAAATATGAAGCTGGAAAAATGCACGGTTATGCGGCTACAATTGGGGGAGATATCGGAAGTTTTCACCACAATTTATTAGCGCACAACCAAGGCCGTAACTGGAGTATTGGAGGTGGTTTAAGCGGTGACGGATTTTATACAGGGAGATTGGATATTAGAAATAATGTTGTTTATAACTGGGGAAAACGTGCGACAGATGGCGGTGCGAGTGAGGTGAATTTCGTTAATAACTATTACAAACCAGGCGCTTCAACTGGAATTTTTGTTGCTTTGAATGCACAGCACGAAGGAGTTGGAAAAGGAATGCAACGTTATTTCTTTGACGGAAATGTAATGCCGGGTTATTTCGACGAAAAAACGCAGGATAAAGGAAGAAAAATGACGATTACCAATAAAGAAATGGTAGAATATGAAACGTTCGTAAATAAACCATTTTTTGATTCTTTCGTGCAAACGCAATCGGCAAATGGAGCGTATAAAAATGTTCTTTCGGATGTTGGAGCCAATCAGCCATTTTTTGATAAACACGATAATCGAATTATCGAGGAAACTAAAAAAGGAACTTTTACTTATAAAGGCAGTAAAAGCGGTTTAGGCGGTATGATTGACAATGAAGCAGATACAGGAGGATGGCCGAACTTTCCGTCAGAAACTCGTCCGACAGACTGGGATACAGATCATGATGGACTACCAAACTGGTGGGAAAAAGCTTTTGGTTTAAATGAAAATTCACCAGCAGGAGATTTCTCAGACACGAATTCAGATATCGATAAAGACGGATTTACGCAATTGGATAATTATTTAGACTGGCTGGCGCAGCCTCATTATTTTATTAATGTAAAAGATAAAAAGGTTTTAATAGCAACGGATTATTTTAAAGGTTACGATAACAAACCGGTTTACACTTTCTCTGAAGTTAAGAACGGAAAAGTGAGTTTGAAAGGAAAAGAAATTCAGTTCACTGCTTCAGATAAAGGATTTGCGTCGTTTGTCATTACTGTAAAAGATGCAGATGGAGATTCTATGAGCCGAACGATCAATTTCGTTGTAAAATAATTTAAACCATATAAGTTATGTAAGAAAATTTAAGTTGGCTCGAATTTAATTTTTTAAGTTTAAAAAAGTGGCTTGAATGAACTTATATCACTTATATGGTTTCAAAAAAGTTTAGTTTAAATGAACTTATATAGCTTATATGGTTCAAAAAAAATACAAAATGAAAAATTTATTAAATGTTTCCCTTAGCTTGTTTTTTGTTAGTGCTGGTGTAGTGGCGCAAAATAAGGGTTTGGTTGCGAATTCACAAAGTCCATACTCGAAATTACAAAGCGTTGGACTTCAAGACGTAAAATGGACTAACGGATTTTGGAAAGAACAATTTGATGTAGAGACCAAAAATACCTTGCCGTACATGTGGGATTTGTATCATAGTGAAACTTCGCATGCTTATAAAAACTTCGAAATTGCAGCAGGATTAAGCAAAGGTACTTTTAAAGGGCCTTCGTTTCATGATGGCGATTTCTACAAGATTTTTGAAGGAATGGCAGCAACATACGCCATTACAAAAGACAAAAAACTCGATGCTGAAATGGATAGGGCGATTGCGCTTTTCGCGAAAGTACAGCGTAAAGACGGCTATATTCACACGCCGGTTTTAATTGATGAACGCTGGGGAACTTTAGGCCCAGAAGAAGTGAAAAAGCAATTGGGCTTCGAGAAATATAATATGGGACATTTAATGACTGCGGCTTGTATTCATTATCGTGCAACCGGAAAAGATAATTTTTTGATTATCGCTAAAGGTGTTGCCGATTTCTTATATGATTTCTACAAAAAAGCTTCGCCTGAATTAGCGCGAAATGCCATTTGTCCGTCACATTATATGGGAATTGTCGAAATGTATCGTACAACCAAAAATCCGAAATATCTAGAATTGGCGAACAATCTAATTGATATTAAAGGAACGACAAGCGACGGAACAGATGATAATCAGGACAGAGTTCCGTTTAGACAGCAGACTACGGCGATGGGACATGCGGTTAGAGCGAATTACCTATACGCTGGAGTGGCCGATTTATATGCCGAAACTGGAGAAAAGAAATTATTAGACAATCTAGAATCTATTTGGGATGATGTAACCTATCGTAAAATGTACATTACTGGAGGATGTGGTTCACTGTATGACGGCGTTTCGCCAGACGGAACTTCCTATGACCCGACTGTGGTGCAGAAAATTCATCAGGCTTACGGAAGACCTTTTCAATTGCCAAATGCAACGGCTCACACGGAAACTTGTGCCAATATTGGAAATGTATTATGGAACTGGAGAATGCTTCAGATTACAGGAGATGCTAAATATGCTGATATTGTAGAATTGGCTTTGTACAATAGTGTTTTATCTGGAATGGATTTAGAAGGAGAAAAGTTCTTGTATAATAATCCGCTAAATGTTTCTCTTGATTTGCCTTTTCACCAAAGATGGGGAAATGTGCGTGAAGGTTATATTGCGTTGTCAAATTGCTGTGCGCCAAACGTAACCAGAACAATTGCCGAAGTTGGAAATTACGCTTATAATCTTTCAAAAGAAGGTTTATATGTGAATTTATACGGAAGCAACACTTTGAATACAAAATCATTAAGCGGAGAAGCTTTAGAAATTGAACAAGTGACCAATTATCCTTGGGATGGAAAAATCACTTTAAAGATTGTAAAAGCGCCTAAAGATTTACAGAATTTCTTTTTAAGAATTCCGGGATGGAGCCAAAATGCTGAAGTTTTGGTAAATAATTCGAAAGTTTCAGATAAAATTGTTTCAGGAGCTTATTTGAAATTAAACCAGAAATGGAAAAAAGGAGATGTTATTGAATTGAATCTTCCAATGCCAGTTGAATTGATGGAAGCGAATCCGTTAGTGGAAGAAGTTAAAAATCAGGTAGCTGTAAAAAGAGGACCTTTGGTGTATTGTTTAGAATCGGATCAGCTTCCAGCTAAGACAAGTGTAAATGATGTGGCTTTAAAGCTGAATTCGAAATTTACCACTAACAACTTTACTTTAAACAATAGAAATTTAGTAAGCATTGAGGCCGAGGCTGTCATTAATCCTAATAATTCTTGGAATAAAAGTTTATACAAACCGCTTTCATCAAAAGATGCCATATCGGTACCTGTGAAACTGGTTCCGTATTTTGCATGGGGAAATAAAGGGCAGGGAGAAATGACGGTTTGGATGTCGCACTAGTTTGCTAGGACGCGGATTTTAGGGATTCGCTATCGCGAAAACGCAGATTAAAACGGATTTTAATCATGTATTTTGTCATTTCGACGAAGGAGAAATCTTCGCAAGTAGCTCGGCAAAGATTTACCACAGAGATTGTCCTCCTGAGCGGAGTCGAAGGACACACAAGTAGCTCCTCACAGTGAATCGCCAATCTTTGTAGATATGCACTGCAGTCCGTCTACGCCATGTGTCAAACATTGTGGTTACGTTGCGTTATACGCACTGTGGTGCGTCTCCTACAGATAAACTTTATCTAAAACCTTAAACTGAAAATTTATGAAATACATTCTAACTTTATTCTTAATAACATTTTCCCTATCAGCCCAAACACTTGATAACAAATTGGCTTTAACCGTCGCACAAGATGGCTCTGGTGATTTTAAAACGATTCAGGAAGCGGTAAATAATGTAAAAGACAATTCAGAAAAGCGTGTTGTCATTACGATAAAACCTGGAGTTTATAAAGAGAAGTTAGAAATTCCCGTTTCTAAAACCTTCATTACTTTAAAAGGAACAGATCGAAACAAAACGATAATTTCATTTGATGATTATTCGGGGAAACCGCTTCGCGAGAAAGATCCGTCAGGAAAAACCGCTTTTGGAACGGGAACTTCGTATTCGTTTCAAATTAAAGCAAATGACTGCACGCTTGAAAATCTTACGGTCGAAAATACAGCGGGAAGAGTAGGGCAGGCAGTGGCACTTCATATTAAGGGTGATCGTGTTATTGTGAAGAATTGCAATCTTTTAGGAAATCAGGATACACTTTATTTATCTGAAGAAAAAACTCGTATCTATTTTGAAAACTGTTTCATAAACGGAACAACCGATTTTATATTCGGCGCAGCTACGGCTTATTTTTATAAATGTACGATTGAAAGTCTAGTAAACTCTTATATTACTGCGGCTTCAACTCCTCAAGGACAGCCGTATGGATATGTTTTTGTTGATTGTAAACTAACTGCCAAAGACAAATCGGTTGATAAAGTATTTCTTGGCAGACCGTGGCGACCTTATGCACAAACGGTTTTTATTAATACAGATTTAGGTTCGCATATTATTCCAGAAGGTTGGAATGCTTGGATTGATACCCGCTTTCCAGACAAAGATAAAACGGCGTATTATGCAGAATTCGGAAGTAAAGGCGAGAGTGCTAAAAACGTTTCTCAAAGAGTTGCATGGTCACATCAGCTTAAGAAAGAAGATATTGCAAAATATAATAGGGATTTAGTTTTAAATGGATGGAATCCACAAAAATGACAATACAACGATTTATTTAGTTGGCGATTCGAGAGTTGCTGACTATTGTAAAACAATCAAGAGCATATATCTTTGAAACGAAATAAGTAAGCCCGCTAATCATAGGATTTAGCGGGCTTTTTTATTTGTTTTTTGACATAAAAATTTCCAAAAAAAGCTATTTACAATTTGTTGGTCAGAATTTACGTTTAAAAATCTTATCTTTTATTAAAAAAATATTAAGGTTTTTTTTGGAGTGTCCAGCAGGTGTCCTGTTGGTCTTTTTGTAAGTTTTTTAACGTCAAAAAAATATACTCAGAGTATTTATCTCTATCGTTTTCGTAAAAAACGGTATTTTATAAGCTCTTATTTATCAGATGAGATAGTATTAAGTTTTGCAGAATATATACTATATGTTTATTTTTGATATAAATCTTATTGTTTTTTAGTCAAAATAGGTTTCTAAATTTTGTTTTAAGCAAACAATTGTCTTAAATATTTGGGTTCATTTATTTTTTCCATTCGTTTTTTATTAATATTGTTTTTTTTGACTGTTTTTTTTTGAAATAACATGATTAAAACAGGATAGAGCAGGACGGTTCTAATATGTCATCGTCATATTTTTGGAATATTAAAATAAATGTGTTTTAAACATTTAATAAAATTAATTTAAGATTCCATTAAGAAAAATTTTGTTAATAGATAGGCACATTAAACATGACTAACTAACAATTAATAACCTAACCAAAAAAAAACATTTATGAAACAAGCACTTATAAAAAGATGTAGCTTTCTTTTGTTTGCACTGATGAGTGTATTGAGTTATGCTCAAAACCAAGTTACAGTAACGGGAACTGTTACAGACAATTTAGGAGGATTATTGCCTGGGGTTAACGTAACTGAAAAATCTACTAAAAATTCGGTGACAACAGATTACAACGGAAAGTACCAAATCAAAGTTAAAAGTGGAGGGACATTAGTATTTTCTTTCATAGGAATGAAAAAAATAGAAATTCCTCTTAATAATCGTTCTATCGTTAATGCAAAAATGGAAGACGATTTTAATCAATTAGAAAACATTGTTGTAGTTGGTTATGGTAGTCAGAAGAAAAAGGAACTTACGGGAGCGATTGCTACCATCAAACCAGATGATGTGATGGATTTGCCTGTGACAAATTTATCTGATGCATTGAAAGGCTTAGTACCAAACGTTACTGTAACTAGTGGAACTGGCCGTCCTGGAGAGGCTGGAAGTATAAAAATTCGTCAAACTTTTAGTTTGTCTAAAGACGGAGGTTTTGATATTCCTTTGATCATCATCGACGATATGATTCAAGTTGATCCTAGTAATGGTAAACCTACTTTAGAACAATTTAATAGATTAGATCCTTCTGAGATTGAGAGTATTACGGTATTAAAAGATGGTTCTGCTGCAATTTATGGTTCTCGTGCATCACAAGGAGCAATTGTCGTAAAAACTAAACGTGGTAAAGCTGGTAAAGCAAAATTTTCATATAATAGTCAATTTGCTATAAATGATGCCATTAGTCATAGTAAAGTATTGAATGCTTATGAATTTGGAGTTTTTAGCAATAGATTTTTTAAATCAAAAGTGGCTGCGAATGCTGTAATTGATCAGGCTACTATTTATTCAGATGCAGAATTGGAGCAGATGAAAGGTTTAAACTATAACTGGCTAGAAGAAGCTTGGAAACCTGCTATTCAGCAAAAACACTCTTTCAACGTAAGTGGAGGTAGTGAGGATATTACTTATTTTGCTGGTGCAACATATTTAACTCAAGATGCTAACTTAGGAAATCAAAAATATGATAAATGGAATTTCCGTACAGGTATTAATGCAAAAATTGCTAAGAATTTAGATTTTTCTGCTTCTGTTTCTGGAAATGTTGGATTTGTTGACAAATCGTTTACTAAAGCATCGTCAAACATTAGTGACGGAAGTTATGCTTCTGCAGCTGGTGGAGAGCAAGCAGATTACGGATTCTTGTTACACATGCCGCAACATGTGCCTTGGGAAACAAATATAGAGGGTAAACAATACTATGTGTCTCCATTTCCTAATTCTAACAAAAACTTTGGAAGTGCAAATGCTAACAATAATATTGCTGGTTGGAACTATTTTGCAAATTTAAATAATGGTTCTCACCAAACTACAGATGATAATACGTTTAACGTAAATGCCTCATTAAATTATAAGATAGCTGCAATTAAAGGATTGTCTATGAAGGTATCTTATTCAAGAAATCAAAGTTCAGTTTATAATGAGCAGATTCAATTGCCGTATGATTTAGTTAGAATTAGAGATTATCAGCTTCAAGATAGACACTTAGCAAGTTCAGCTAATCCAACTTTCTACAACGCAACAACTAATACAGCAGGTAGTTATGTGCTTGAAACAAACGTTAGAAACTCTAGAGTTTATTATAATACAACCAATGGTAAAAGTACTCAAGGTGATTTCATGATTAACTACGATAGAACTTTTGGAGATCATCAAATTGGTGCTATGGTAGGAGGTGAGGCTTCAGAAATTTATAACACCTTTACACGTTTGGCATACGAGAACACGGGTAAAGATTACTTAGGAGATTATCGTACTGCTGGAGTATTAAGTACTTCTAATAGCCAGGCTACAAAAGTAGAAGGAGGAACATTATCTTATTTTGGACGTTTAAATTATAGCTTTAAACAAAAATATTTATTCCAATTTATTTTACGTAGTGATGCTTCGACAAAATTTGCACCAGAAAATTACTGGGGAACTTTCCCATCTGTTCAAGTGGGTTGGGTAATGTCTAAAGAGCAATGGTTTGAAAAAAGCGTGCCATGGGTTGACTTCTTTAAAGTTCGTTACTCAATTGGTAAAACAGGTAAAGATAATATCCAGCCATGGAGATGGGAGCAATATTACGATCTTATCGTAGATAAAGGTTTTCAATTCGGTCCTGGTACACCAACAAGTGGAGGTGGATATAACGGAAATGGTTTAACACCAAGAGTAAATCCTAATAGAAATGTTACTTGGGATACTACTATTAAGAATAACCTTGGGGTTGATCTTACTTTGTTAAAAAATAGATTAAGTCTTACTTATGACTATTACTACGATAAAAACAAAGAAATGTTAACTGATATGAGTAGTGCTGTGGGTGTGCCAATTTCAGTAGGAGGTGCATATGCAGAGCAAAACTATGGTAGAATTGATGCATGGGGACATGAAGTTAGCATTAACTGGAGTGATAAAATAAAAAGCAATATGAGCTATAATATTGGAATCAACTTTAGTTATAATGATAATAAAATTGAACTGTATCCTGATCAAGGAAATCTAGTTCCTGCCAACAATACTAAAAGAGTCGGTTTTTCAGATTTTAATCCTGTATGGGGATTTGCAGTTTGGAAAGGAACATCGACAGGAGATGGTATACTACGTACAGATGAAGATATTGCAAATTACTGGGCTTATTTGACAGAGCGTGCAACTGCAGTTGGAGGAGTACCAAGATATTTTGATATTAATTCTGCAGCCGGAATGAGAAAAGGATCTTTAGCTTATCAAGACGTTGCTGGACAACTTAATCCAGATGGAAGTATGTCAGGAGCAGATGGACAAATCATTAAAGAGAATGATTATGTGAAATTGGCTAACAGCAGTAGAACTTATGGCTTTACAACAAACTTAGGATTTAGATATGAAGGATTCTCTTTGAGAACTCAAATTGCAACATCTTGGGGAGGAGCTAATTTTGTAGATTTAGTAAATCAAGGTACGGCATCTGCAAACAATATGTGGTCTAGAGAAAGTTTCTGGAGAGATATGTATGGTGAGGATAATTTAAACGGTAAATATCCAAACGTAGGACAATGGACTTACATTTCTAGTCCATCAGATTTCTGGCAATTGAATACATTCCGTTGTTTTGTTAGAAACTTAAGTCTTAATTATGACATCCCTAAGAAAGTTTTTGCAGATACAAAAATTGCAGCTATAACATTGGGAGTAACGGGTAATAATTTGTGGGATCTTTATAATCCTTATCCAGATCATTACAGAAATATGTATGATAATTCTTCAGTAAATTATCCTACACTTAGAACTTGGTCGCTTAATTTTAACGTATCATTCTAATCAAAATTAAAAGAAACTATGAAAACACCATTTAAATATATAACGCTTTCACTAGTATTAGCACTTGGTTCTGCTTCATGTAGTGATGATTTTCTAAAAGATAAGAAAGGTTATGGCTTTTATGATGACACATTCTACCAAACTCAAGAACGTGCACAGGCTTATGTAGATAATCAATATTATGATTTTTATAATGCATACAAATCGCCTACATCTACGATAATTGGATCATATACAGATGCAAATTCAAGATTGACAGAAGAATTGGGTGGAACTCAGGATTTCATTAATCCTAACAAAACTCTTATAAATTCGGCTGATGGAAGTGGTTATTATGGAGCAAAATTGTCAACAAGTATTAACAATCATCCTTACAATAGAATTAGAGAGTGTAATGCATTCTTAGAAGATATCGATGTAAAGGGGGCAAATCTTGATAAAACTTTTCGCGATCAAGCAAAAGGACAGATGTATTACATGCGTGCAATGCAGTATTATGATTTAATGCGTGTTTATGGTGGAGTTCCTATCGTTACGTCTGTTCAGGATGCGTCAGCAACAGATCCATCAATTCAGCTTCCGAGAGCAAAAGTTTCTGAAGTAGTAGCTCAAATTGTAAAAGATTTGGATATGGCTGCAAGTTTATTACCGGGTAACTGGGTTTCTGGAACTTATGGACGTTTTACAAAAGGCGCAGCAATGGCTCAAAAATCTAGAGTACTTTTAACATTTGCAAGCCCTCTATTCAATAAAAATTGGGATGGTTCAAACGAGCGTTGGGAAGCTGCGCTAAAAGCAGGATTAGAAGCAGAAGCGCAATTAACTGCTGATGGTTATGGACTATACGGAAGTAATGCAAAACAATGGGAACAAATGTTTTTAATTGATAATGCATTCTGTTCAGAAGCGATTACAGTACAACTGTGCGGAACAGGTAATCTTTCTCAAGCGATTAACAATTCATGGGAAAAAAATATTCGTTTGTTGAGTTTAGGTGGAACAGGAGGAGGAGTAGCTGCTCCTAAAGAAATGATTGATTTGTTTCCAATGAAAGATGGAAGAAGACCAACTGCTGCAAACGGTTATAATGATTTTACTTTCTTTGTAGACAGAGATCCAAGATTTTATAGAACTTTTGCTTTTTCTGGTATGAAATGGGGAAGTAAAGAAACTCCTAATAGCGTTCTTTGGGCTTATCGTTGGGTAGATGGAACAAATAAGGCAGGTTTCTCTGATGGAAATACAGCTATTTCTAGTCCAGCTTTTGTTAGAAAAATGACTAACATTAATGCAAGTAAAGAAACAAATTTCCAATATTCTGGAACTGATATCTTTGAATATCGTTATGCTGAATTGTTATTGAATATTGCTGAATGTTATGCTGCTTTAGGTCAGACAAATAATACTTTAGCCTATTTAGGAAGAATTAGAAATCGTGTTGGTATTCCTTCTGCAAACAATTACGGAATTGGAACACTTTCAACTAAATACCAAGCTATTGAAGCTGTTTTATATGAAAGAAGAGTAGAATTAGCTTACGAAGGAAAACGTTTTTGGGATGTTCAAAGATGGATGCTTTATGATAATGAAGCTCTTCCTGGTGTAACCGGAGGTACGGTGAGTAAATTAGGATTAACTCCAATTAACGGAACAAAACGTACTGGTAACTTCTTACAATACAGAGTAGCAACAACTTCCGCAACTACAGATCCTATAAGTGCTGCGGCGCGTGCAAGTGTTGTGGCAGATCCAGATGCAACAAATTTTGAAACTCAGTTAGCAAGCTTAGCAACATTCTATAATACTAATTTTATTCGTACAAATTTAGTTACACCAATGGATAATTTTAACGGTGCTGCAGTAAATATTAAGTTTAATCCTAATTATTATATTAATGGGCTTAATACTACGGCATTAACTTCAAATCCTTGGTTAGAGCAAACAATTGGCTGGAATGATAATTTTGGAGGACAAGGAACCTTCAATTACCAAGAATAAATTTCGACTATTAAACAAAAAACATACAAAGCTTTTCACCTGTATTCGTCAAAAGATACAGGTGATTTGTTTAAAAAGAATTACCACAATTAAAAATTAACATGAAAAATTCCGCATTATTTATCGCATCATCGCTGCTTTTTTTAGGAAGTGCAAAATGTTTTGCCCAATATCCTAAAATTAGTCCAGAAGTTCAAGCGCAGGAAAAAGCAATTAAAGAAGAAGCTCAAAGACTTTCTGACGAAGCTTGGACAAAAGCTTTAGTTGTTATTGAAGAAGAAGCAAAACATGGAAAACCATATATTCCATGGGCAGCAAGACCAACCGATTTACCACAGGCAAGTATTCCTGCTTTTCCAGGAGCTGAAGGAGGAGGAATGTATTCTTTTGGAGGTCGTGGTGGAAATATCTACACTGTAACAAGTCTTGAAGACCGCGGACCTGGATCTTTACGTGAAGCTTGCGAAAAAGGTGGAGCGAGAATAATTGTGTTTAATGTAGCAGGAATTATCAAATTAAAAAGCCCATTAATTATCCGTGCACCTTACGTTACAATTGCAGGACAAACTGCTCCTGGAGATGGAATTTGTGTGGCAGGAGAATCGATTTGGGTGGATACGCATGATGTAGTAATTAGACACATGCGTTTCCGTAGAGGAGAAACTTTTGTTGGAAGAAGAGATGATGCAATCGGAGGAAATCCAGTTGGAAACATCATCATAGACCACGTTTCTGCGACTTGGGGATTAGATGAAAACATGTCTTTTTACAGACACATGTATAATGACGGAACACCAAATTCTGCAGATAAAAAATTGCCAACTGTAAATGTTACGATTCAAAATAGTTTGTTTGCAGAAGGTTTAGATACGTATAACCACGCTTTTGGAAGTACCTTAGGAGGAGAAAATTGCTCATTCTTAAGAAATATGTGGTCTAGTAATACAGGTAGAAATCCATCAATTGGATGGAACGGAATTTTCAATTTCGTAAACAACGTTGTGTTTAACTGGGTAAATCGTTCTATTGATGGAGGAGATTATACAGCAAAATACAACATCATCAATAACTACTTTAAGCCAGGACCAGCTACCAATAAAAATGAGCCAATTAGCTACCGAATCTTGAAACCTGAAGCAGGAAGAAGCAAGTTGGATTACATGGAATTTGGAAGAGCTTATGTAAATGGAAACGTAGTTGAAGGAAACGAAAAAGTTTCTAAAGATAACTGGGATGGTGGAGTGCAAATGGAAACTAAGAAAGGGGAATTGATGAGTGTTGCAGAAGCATCAGCATATTTTCCAAAAATGAGAGTAAACGAACCAATGCCAATGCCATGGTTTGACAAAATTATGACCGCTCAGGAGACTTATGATTATGTTTTAAAAAATGCTGGAGCAACATTACCACTTAGAGATAAAGTTGACGAAAGAATCGTAAGAACGGTAAAAACTGGAGTTCCAGAATATGCAAAAGGATTAGAAAAGAAGACTTTCTATCAGTTTGAACACAGACGTCTTCCAATGGATTCTTATAAATTAGGAATCATTACAGATATTTCTCAAGTTGGAGGATATCCTGAATACAAAGGAAAACCTTATGTAGATACAGACAAAGATGGTCTTCCAGATGCTTGGGAGAAAAAATATGGCTTGAATCCGAATGATCCATCTGATGCAAAAGGAGACTTAAACGGAGACGGATATTCTAATATCGAAGATTATATCAACGGTGTAAATCCATCGATAAAAGTAAATTGGAAAGATTTAGCTAACAATAAAGAAACTTTGGTAAGACCTTTGTTAGATTTAAAATAAGAGTTTAGATAAAAAAAATTCTCGCAAAGTCGCAAAGTTTTATTTTAAGACTTAAGAAAAATAGCTTGGCGACTTAGCGCCTTTGCGAGATTAAAACATAAAGACGATGTTAATAAAAAAACTAAATATCAGCTTATTATCGTTTCTTTTCGCATTTTCAGCTTTAAATGCACAACAGCATGTAGATCCAGAATACGTTAAAGTTACCAACGAGAGAGCGGCTAAAATCGTTGTGAAATTAGACTTGAAAAACGAAGCTAAAGAAAAAGCTGTTTCAAATATAATCGCACAGCAATTTAGAGATCTTACAGAAATCCATGATGGAAGAGATGCTGAAATCAAAAAAGTAAAAGAAGACACTTCTTTAGCGAAAGAAAAACAAAACGAAAAAATTGACAAGCTGAAAGCGAAAGCAGACGAATCAATTGCAAAACTGCATAAATCTTACATCAAAAAACTAAGTAAAGAATTATCAGAAGATAAAATCACAGAAGTAAAAGACGGAATGACGTATGGCGTGCTTCCAATCACGGTTGCAGGTTACAACGACATGCTTCCGAATTTAACTGCTGAGCAGAAAGACTATATCTACAAAGCTTTGGTAGAAGCCAGAGAACATGCAATGGACGCTGGTTCATCTAAAGAAAAACACGGCTGGTTTGGTAAATACAAAGGAAGAATCAACAACTATTTATCCAAACAAGGTTACGATCTAAATAAAGAAAGTAAAGACTGGCACGAGCGCGTTGAAGCGAGAGAGAAAGCGAAGAAAGAAGGCCAAAAAGAATAGTCCTTAGTCCTTAGATTTTAGTCCATAGTCAATTTATTAACTAAAAACTAAGGACTAACCACTAGGGACTAATTCTAAAAAAAAACTAAGGACTAACCAACTAACTACTAAGGACTAATGAAAAATATTTCTCCAAACCGCACTATCAAAAGGACATTACTAGCCTTTTCATTTTGTTCACTTGTTTCTTCGGCTTATGCCCAATATCCAGTAATTCCAAAAGATGTTCAAGCAAAAGCAGATGCTGTTTTAGCTGACGAAGAAAAAAGACTAGCTGAAATCTGGAATGCCAATTATCACATTATAAAAGAAGAAGCAAAACAAGGAAAACCATACTTGCCTTGGGCTTCTTATCCGAAAGATTTTGTACAGGCCGATATTCCAGCTTTTCCAGGTGCTGAAGGCGGAGGAGCTTATACACAAGGCGGACGTGGCGGAAAAATATTTGTAGTGACTAGTTTAGCGGATAGCGGAAAAGGAACTTTTCGTGAGGCCTGTGAAGCTGTTGGAGCAAGAACAATTGTTTTTAATGTTTCTGGAATAATTAAACTTGAAAAAAGAATCAGCATGCGTGCGCCTTATGTGACGATTGCAGGACAAACAGCTCCAGGTGACGGAATCTGTATTGCAGGAGAAACATTAGAAATTGACACACACGACGTTATTATCAGACACATGCGTTTTAGACGTGGTGCAACTGAGGTAACCAGAAGAGATGATGCTTTAGGCGGAAACCCGATGGGAAATATCATTATTGATCACTGTTCTGTAAGCTGGGGATTAGACGAAAATATTTCATTGTACAGACATCAGTTTGCTGCTAACGAAAAATCGAAACTAGAGAAATTGCCAGCTTGCAATATCACCATTCAAAACACCATTTCTGCAGAAGGTTTAGATACTTATAATCACGCGTTCGGAAGTACAATCGGCGGATTAAATAGTACTTTTATGCGTAATCTTTGGGCCGACAACATTTCTAGAAATGCTTCTATCGGAATGTATGGCGACTTTAATTTTGTGAATAACGTAGTATTTAATTGGTGGAATCGTACGCTTGACGGCGGTGATTATCGTTCGATGTTAAACATCATCAACAATTATTTTAAACCAGGACCAATTACGCCAGTAAATGAGCCTATTTCGCATAGAATTGTAAAACCAGAATCAGGTTATATTCAGCCAAAACAATACGGAAGAGCTTACGTTTCAGGTAACTTTATCGTAGGATCTCCAGAAGTTACGGCAGACAATTGGAATGGCGGAGTGCAGTTGGAAAACCTTCCAGAAGCAGAAACTAAAGAATTTTTAGCAGCCATCAAACAGCCAAAACCATTCTCAATGCCTTCATTTAAAATCATGAGCGCAGAAGAAGCTTATGATTTTGTTTTAACGAATGTGGGAGCGACAATTCCGAAAAGAGATGCTGTCGATGAAAGAGTTCTGAAACAAGTTCGCACTGGAAAAATCGAAGTGAAAGACGGTTTAGAAAATGCGATTGGAAAAGAATTTGTAAAAAGAAGACTTCCTGCCGATTCATACAAAAGAGGAATTATTACGCATCCAGATCAAGTTGGCGGATACCCAACTTACAAAGGAAAAGCGTATAAAGATTCGGATAACGACGGAATTCCAGATGCATGGGAAAAGAAATTTGGTTTAAACCCAAATGACGCTTCAGACGCTAATAAAGATTCAAACGGAGATGGTTATACAAACATTGAAAAGTATTTCAACAACATCGATCCAAACCAAAAAGTAGATTGGACGAAATTGGAGAATAATACAGATACATTGGCTAAAGTAAAATCTTTGGTTCAATAGTTTCAAGATACGTAAACCTAACAGGTTTTTAAAACCTGTCAGGTTTAATAAAGAAAAGGATCACATAAAGTAAAGTATAGTTTGTCAGGCTGAGCGGAGTCGAAGCCCCGCAATCAAAATCGCCAATCTTTGTAGAGTTACTTTGCGGGGCTTCGACTCCGCTCAGCCTGACAAAAATTGCGGATAATTAGAATTGAAAGATTGAATAAAATTAATTGAACTTATATAACTTATATGGTTTAATTTTAAAATCTAAAAACAATTAAAAATGAACTTTATTCATTTTAAAAATATAATTTCTTTCAAAAACACATTAGTCATAATGTGTTTTGCTATGTCAATAAGTACCACAGCCCAAACTACTTTCCCAGACATTGTAAAAACCAAAGAAGGAAAACTAACATTCACGACAGACAATCAAGGAAACCAAATTGTGGATTTTTCTTTTGCGGGCTATATGGCATCAGAAAAAGCAATTCCGAATCTGGAGAACAAGATTTTTGTTTCGAAGCAGGAAGAAGACGCCACGCAGAAAATCCAAAATGCGATTGACTATGTAAGCGGTTTAAAACCAGATAAAAATGGCTTTCGCGGAGCCGTTCTTTTAGACAAAGGAACTTTCAAAGTAAGCGGCACTTTATACATCAGAAAATCGGGAGTTGTTCTTCGCGGAAGCGGAAACACCGAAAACGGAACCGTACTTTTAGGAACAGGTTTAGAGAGAGAAGCTTTGATTAGAATTTTGGGAGTAAATGATAAAATTTATAAAGATTCGTTCGAATTCAACAATGCTTACACACCGCTTGGAACGCAAAAAATCCAATTAAAAAACGCTTCAAAATTAAAAGTTTCAGACGAAATTGAAATCAGCAAACCGCTGACAGATAATTTCATTAAAGAAGTAAACATGCAGGATTTCGGAGGAGAAACTTCATGGATTGGCTGGAAAAAAGGAGACTGGATTACAACTTGGAATCGGGTTGTCACTAAAATCAACGGAAACGAAGTAACGGTAAACGCGCCAATCACCATGTCTTTAGATGATGTTTTCGGAACTTCAAAAGTAACTGTTTATTCATGGGCAGGAAGAATCGAACATATCGGTGTTGAAAATATGCTGATAAAATCGACTTTTAATGCTTCAAATTTAAAAGATGAAGAACACAGATGGCAGGCAATTAGTATAGAAAACACTAAAAATGCTTGGGTAAAACAAGTTAATTTCAAACACTTTGCAGGAGGTGCCGTTACGATTTTAAAAACAAGTCAGCAGATTACGGTAGAAGATTGCATCGCGACAGAACCCGTTTCTGAAATTGCTTCATTCAGAAGACATACTTTTTATACTGAAGGTCAGCAGACACTTTTCCAGCGTTGTTATTCTGAGTTTGGATATCATGATTTTGCCGTGGGTGGATTTGGTACAACGGGTCCAAATGCTTTCGTACAGTGCGAATCGCATCTTCCGTTTGATAACAGCGGAGCGATTGGAAGCTGGGCAACTGGAGTTTTATTCGACATTGCCAATATCGACGGAAAAGCACTAAGCTACAACAACAGAGAACAAGCAGGAAGAGGTGCAGGATGGACAGCGGCTAATTCTGTTATCTGGGAATCATCGGCTTCAAAAGTAGAATGTTATAGTCCGCCAACAGCACAAAACTGGGCTTTTGGAGTTTGGGGACAATTTGGAGGAAACGGTCACTGGAAAGACGTAAACGGACATATCAGTCCGAGAAGTTTATTTTACACGCAATTAGAAAACAGATTAGGAAAATTACCTTCACCAGCATTTATCTATGATTTAGGATCAGAACCTTCTTCAAGTCCAACAATCGAAGTAGCACAGGAACTGACTAAAAACTCAGCAACGACAGCCAAAAGTTTACCAGAATGGATTGTTGAAGTTTCCAAGCAAAACCCGATTAACATTAATAATTCAGGTTTAAAAAATGCTAATGATTTAAAAGTTGCTTCAGAAAATAAAGCGAAAACGTCAACTTCAAAAGTAATCGTAGAAAATGGTTTATTGACTTTTGAGGGAAAATTAATTGCAGGAAAAGAAACCAATGTAGCATGGTGGAGAGGTGATCTTACGGATGATTTCGTAAACAAATCGACACCGCATTTAACTCGTTTTGTTCCAGGAAGAACAGGAAACGGACTAACAGATAAAGTTCAGGAAACAGTAGATTATTTGACAAAAAATAATATCGTCGCTTTAGAACACAATTACGGATTATGGTACGAGCGCCGTATGGACGATCACGAACGCGTACGCCGATTTGATGCCGATGTTTGGCCTCCGTTTTACGAACAGCCTTTCGCGAGAAGCGGACAGGATTTGGCTTGGGATCATTTAAGTAAATACGATTTAACGAAATTCAACGATTGGTACTGGAATCGTCTAGCGCAGTTTGCAACATTGGCAGAACCAAACGGACAATTGTTAATCAATCAGCAATATTTTCAGCACAATATTTTAGAAGCTGGAGCACACTGGGCAAGTTCGCCTTGGCGTTCGGCAAACAATATTAATAATTCAGGATTTCCAGAGCCGCCGCCGTACGCAGGAGACAAACGTATTTTTATGGCAGAGCAGTTTTATGATGTAACCAATGCTCAAAGAAGAAAATTGCACGAAGGTTTCATTAGAAAATCGTTCGAAAACTTTCAGGAAAACAGCAACGTAATTCAGTTGACAAGTGCTGAATACACAGGTCCATTACACTTTATGGAATTCTGGTTGGATCAGGCACAAAAATGGAAAGATGAAACGGGTAAAAAAGGCTTAATTGGATTGAGTGCTACGAAAGATGTTCAGGACGCTATTCTGAATGATGCAAAAAGAAACAAAACCGTTGATGTAATTGACATCAGATATTGGTATTACAAAGAAGACGGTTCAGCTTACGCACCACAGGGAGGTGTGAATTTGGCGCCAAGACAGCACGCCAGAAAATTAAAAACCGGAAAAGAAACTGATAATCAGGTGTATCGTGCGGTTAGAGAATACCGCGAAAAATATCCTGAAAAAGTAGTTTTATATTCAACAGATGGTTCGTCAAGATTTGGATGGCCAGCATTGATGGCAGGAGCTTCTTTGCCAAATATTCCAAAAATTGAACTGCCTCAGTTTTATGCCGCTTTAAGCGAAATGAAATTAGTTGACGGAAATACGTTTTCAGACAATCTTTGGAAATTAGAAAACAAAGGAAAAAGCTATTTATTTTATCTGAAAAACGATCAGGATATTACAATCGATTTATCAAACGAAAAAGGAACATTTGAAGTATTTGCAATCAATGCTTCAACAGGAAATATAACCAAAAAAGCCAACATCAGCGGAGGAAAACAAATCACAATTCCACAAGCCGAAATAAAAGAAAAAGTGCTTTTTGTAGTGAAGAAAAGTTAGCCACGAATTACACGAATTGGCACGAATTTTATTAAAAAATAATCTGCTCATTCTGCCAAATCTGCGAGAGTAAATATTTTTCACGCAGATTTAAAAAGATCAAAGCAGATGATCTAACAGATTTAAAAATTTAATCTGCGCAGATCAGCTAAAATCAGCAAAATCTGCGTGAAACATTAAAGACATAGCAAAGAAGAAATTCGAGAAATTAGTGTAATTCGTGGCAAAAAAAATAAGAACACAATTCAAAAACAACCCAAAATGAATCTGAAAATTAAATCTTTATACGCTCTAAGTATTCCCTTTTTGCTCACAGCACAAAACGGATTCTCGCAAGCCAAAACAAAAGGCGCACTGCCTCAAATCAAAGTATCTAAAAATCAGCATTATTTTGTAACTGAAAACGAAAAACCATTTTTCTGGCTTGGCGACACAGGCTGGCTCGCATTCGGAAAACTGGACAGAGCAGGCGTAGAAAAATACTTCAAAGACAGAAAAGACAAAGGATTCAATGTAGTTCAGGTTATGGTTTTGCATAATATTAATGCCGTGAACGTTTATAGCGATCCAGCGTTAATCAACGAAGACGTTTCAAAACCATTGATTACAGCTGGAAATGATTTTAAAGATGCAAAACAATACGATTATTGGGATCATGTAGATTACACTCTGGACGTAGCTCAGAAAAACGGAATTTACGTAGCAATGGTTCCGGTTTGGGGAACCAACGTTTCAAAAGGAAATAAAGTAAACAAAGAACAGGCAACTGAATACGCTCAATTTTTAGCTAATAGATATAAAAACAGAACCAACGTAATCTGGTTAAACGGCGGTGACACACACGGAAACGAATTTCAGGATATCTGGAATGCCATCGGAAACACTTTAAAAACCAATAATCCGGATCAATTAGTAACTTTTCACCCTTTTGGAAGAACCGATTCTTCAGAAAATTTTCATAATGCAAAATGGCTGGATTTTAATATGTTTCAATCTGGACACAGAAGATATGATCAGGATTCTAGTAAAACCAATTTCAAAGAAGACAATTACAAATTCGTTCTTAGAGATTTTGAATTAAAACCTACGAAACCAACATTAGACGGAGAACCATCTTACGAAAATATTCCACACGGTCTGCACGATACGTTACAGCCAAAATGGACCGCAAGCGACGTACGCCGTTACGGATATTGGTCGGTTCTATCAGGCGGAGCAGGTTACACCTACGGACACAACGCCGTAATGCAGATGTTCAGAAAAGGGGACAAACCAGCTTATGGCAACAAAGAATTATGGACATCAGCAATCAATGCGCCGGGAGCAAAGCAAATGGTTTACATTAAAAAACTGATGGAAGAATTTCCATTTTTAGAAGGAACTCCAGACGTTTCTTTAGTGGTTAACCAAGGAGAAAAATACGATTATATTACGGCCATAAGAGGAGAAAAATACGTTTTGCTTTACACTTACAACGGAAGAATAATAGAAGTAAAACTTGGCAAAATTGCTGGGGATAAATTCGAAGCAACTTGGTACAATCCAAGAAACGGCAAGAAAACAAAAATAGGAACATTTGACAATAAAGGAACTCAAAACTTCCAGCCTGAAGGTAAAAAAGAAGATGGCAATGACTGGGTTTTGATTTTGAGATCTATTTAAAACGTAACCTCATTTTTGTCATGCTGAGCGGAGTCGAAGCACAGCAAAGATTGGACACAATGCGTGATATAGCATGCGCCCTTCGACTTCGCTCAGGGTGACAAAAAATGAGATTAAAAATACTCCCGCAGATTTTAGCTGATCTGCACAGATTAAATTTTAAAAATCTGCTCGATTTGCTTTAATCTTTTTAAATCTGCGTGAAATCAAAAAACAATACAACAATGAAAAACATACTAATCATACTCTGCTTCATAACCAGCCTAACAACATTTGCACAAGATGGCTGGATAAATATCCTAAAAGAAGGCGGAAACAACAAAGGCATAAAATGTACTCAGGCTATTCAGAATGCCATCGAAAAAGCATCTAAAAACGGCGGAGGAACCATCTTCTTCCCTGCGGGAGAATACCTAACAGGAGCTTTAACCTTAAAAAGCAACATCACCATTCACTTAGATTCTGGAGCGCTTTTGAAGTTTTCAGAAAATTTTGATGATTTCCTGCCTTATGTAGAAATGCGATACGAAGGAATTGTAATGAAAAGTTTTCAGCCGTTATTTTATGCAAAAGATCAGCAAAACATTACCATCACAGGAAGAGGCATAATCGACGGACAAGGAAAAGCGTGGTGGAATGAAGTATACAGAATCGAAACTGCAAAAGAACCTTTGCCTCCAACCAAATACCAAACGATGTGGGAAGAGCAAAACAAAGGGCTTTACACAGAACCGTATTACAAAAGAACAGTTGACAAGAAATTCTTCAGACCATCTTTCTTTCAGGCTTACAACTGCAAAAACATTTTGATTGAAGGCGTTACATTCCAAAATTCACCTTTTTGGACAATTAATCCAGAATTTTGTGATAATGTAACCGTAACTGGAATCTCGATTTTTAATCCGCATTCGCCAAATACTGACGGGATCAATCCTTCTTCTTGCACCAATGTACGTATTTCAAACTGTCACATTAGCGTTGGAGATGACTGTATTACAATCAAATCAGGAAGAGACGGCGACGGTCGTAAATACGGAAAAGCAACCGAGAATGTTACTATTACAAACTGCACCATGTTAAGCGGTCACGGCGGTGTGGTAATCGGAAGCGAAATGTCGGGCGGAATCAAAAAAATTACAATTTCAAACTGTGTTTTTGACGGAACAGATCGCGGCATCCGTATCAAATCAGCTCGCGGAAGAGGTGGGGTTGTAGAAGATATTCGCGTCGACAATATCGTTATGAAAAACATCAAAGAAGAAGCCATCGTATTGAGTCTTTTCTACGACAAAGGCACTACAGTTGAGCCAGTAACCGAGAAAACGCCAATTTTCAGAAACATTCATATGAGCAATATCACGGCTTCAAACGTTAATAAAGCGGGTCAGATTTTAGGAATCACCGAAATGCCGATTCAAAACATCACTTTCTCTAACATAAATATGGACGGAAAAGAGGGTTTTACGGTTAGTACGGCTACAGATGTAGAATTTCATGATGTAAAAGTAAATGCGACAGTAGGTTCATCTTTTAAAATATCCGATTCAAAAAATGTTATTTTAGACAACGTTGGGTCATCAACAGCCATAAAAGGAGTTCCGGTTATCAAATTAGATAATGTCTCTAATGCGATGATAAATAATAATTTTCCATTCAATGAAACCGATATTTTTATCGAAGCCGATGGAAAAGAAACCAAAAATGTTTTCCTGAAAAACAATGTTTTTAATAATGTGAAAACAGCGATTAAAAAAGGTGTTTCTTTAGATAAAAAAGCAATTATAGAATAAATAATACAACACGAATTTCACAGATTTTCACCAATTAAATTTGTGCTAATTAGTGAAATCTGTGTTTAATTTAATAACATGAAAAAATTATTCATCATATTAACCCTTTCACTTTTCGCGGTTAGTTATTCGCAAAAAAAGAAAGAACTCTATCTTTTTACGTCGTTTAGAGAACCGGCAACAGAAGGTTTGTATCTGGCATACAGCGAAGACGGTTACAACTGGAAAGGCTTAGAAGGATTATTTTTAAAACCGGAAATCGGAGCCAGTAAAATCATGCGCGATCCGTCAATCACAAAAGGTGCAGACGGAACGTACCACATGGTTTGGACAACTGACTGGAAAGGAGGAAATGGTTTCGGATATGCGAATTCAAAAGACTTAATTCATTGGTCAGAACAGCAATATATTCCTGTAATGAAAAATGAGCCTGAAGTCGTAAACGTTTGGGCGCCGGAGATTTTTTATGATGATGTTAAAAAAGAATATATCGTGATTTGGGCATCGACTATTCCGTTCCGATATCCAAAAGGTGTTGAAGACGAGAAAAACAACCACAGAATGTATTACGTAAGGACAAAGGATTTCAAAACCTTTTCAGATACCAAATTATATTACGATCCAGGTTTCAGCGTAATTGACTGTGTGATCGTTAAAAAAGCAAAAAAGGATTATGTTTTGGTTTTGAAAGACAATACAAGACCAATGCGAAACATAAAGGTAGCTTTCGGAAAATCGCCATTAGGTCCGTTTGAAAAAAGTTCAGAGCCTTTAACCGAATATTTATCAGAAGGTCCGACGGTTGTAAAAGTGGGTAAAAACTGGCTGTTGTATTATGACAATTACGGATCAAAAAATTATAAAGCGTTAAGCACTTCAGATTTTGTTCATTTTGAAGATGTTTCATCCAAAATAAGTCTTCCAGTAGGGCACAAACACGGAACGATTACAACAATTTCAAGCGAAGTTTTAAAAGGATTAATTGATAGGAAATAAAAGTTAATGCCACAGATTACACAGATTAGCACAGATTTTAAAAATCATTTTAATTCGTTTAATCTGTGGCAAAAAAATAAAAATCTCCAGAATCTGCTAAATCTGCGGGAGAAAATTTACTCTCGCAGATTTGGCAGATTGAGCAGATTTAAAATATTAAAATTTACGATCGCAAACCTGACAGGTTTTTAAAACCTGTCAGGTTTAATAACGATAAAAATAATACCATGAATACTTTCAAAAATATTAAAACCAACATCATCACCGCTTCTGCAATTCTTTTGACTTGCACAGCTGTAAACGCGCAAAACGATACCGTGCGTTATGTTGGCAAAACACTTTCAAATATCGATTACCATCACGGACAACTAAGTCCCGCAGTTGGAGTTCACGCGACGCAAATTATGCGTGCCAGCCGTGAACATCCCGAAAAAGCAGACGGATTCGGATGGACGTACAATCACCAGCCAATGATGGCGTATTGGAATAATACTTTTTATCTGCATTATTTAAGTGATCCTTCAGGAGAACATATTCCGCCGAGTCAGACCTTATTAATGACTTCAAAAGATGGTGTAAATTGGACAAAACCAGAAGTGATTTTCCCGATTTACAGAATTCCTGACGGATGGAAAAAAGAAGGTGTTGAAGGAGTTGCCAAAAATCTAGATGCGATTATGCACCAAAGAATGGGCTTTTATACCTCAAAAGACAAACGACTTTTTGCCTTAGCGTATTACGGAATCGCAATGGATGAAAAAGACGATCCGAACGACGGAAAAGGAATCGGTCGTGTGATTCGTGAAATCAAAAAAGACGGAAGTTTTGGCGAAATTTATTTCATCAGATACAATAAAACTTGGGACAAATCGAAATCGAAATTCCCTTTTTATACCAAATCAAAAGACAAAGGTTTGATCAAAGCTTGTGAAGAAATTTTATCTGAACCTCTAGTTTTACAGCAATGGGTAGAAGAAGCTGATCGCGATGATGAATTAATTCCGCTTCAAAAACCATATAAAGCATTCAGCTATTATCATTTACCAAACGGAAATGTGGTTGGTTTATGGAAACATGCCTTAACCTCAATCAGCCGTGATGGTGGAAAATCTTGGGATTATATGCCGTTACGAGCACCAGGATTTGTAAACAGCAATGCTAAAATCTGGGGACAAAAAACGTCTGATAATCGTTATGCGACGCTTTATAATCCGTCAGAATATCGTTGGCCATTGGCGATTTCAACTAGTGATGATGGTTTAAATTACAAAGATTTATTGTTGGTTCATGGCGAAGTGAGTCCGATGCGATATGGCGGAAACTACAAATCAGCCGGTCCGCAATACGTTCGCGGAATCACTGAAAAAGACGGAACTCCGCCAGACGGAAAAATCTGGGTAGGTTACAGCATGAACAAAGAAGATATTTGGGTGGCATCGATTCCCGTTCCGGTAACTTCGATTGTCACAGAAAATGTAAACGAGGTTTTCAATAATCTTCCTGACGGAGAAGAATTGAAGTTCTGGAATACGTACGATCTTTCTTGGGCATCCACAAAAATCGAAAAGAAAGCTGACGGTAAAAAATGGCTGACGTTGAGAGATCAGGATTATTTTGATTATTCAAGAGCAGAAAGAGTGATTCCGTTTGCTTCTAAAATGGAAGCTGTTTTTACAGTTAAACCAGAACAGAACAATCACGGTTTATTGCAAGTTGAATTTCAAAATAAACAAGGTCTGCCTTCGGTACGATTGACTTTTGACAGCGACGGTCAGATTAAAGTGAAAACTGGAGCTCGTTTTAATGGAATTGGAAAATATGAAGCCAACAAAACATATAAAATAACGGTTAAATTAGATGCTAAAAACCGTTCGTACACGATAAAAGTAAACGATGAAAAAGAATCAACAAAGATATTCTACGCGCCAACAGACGGATTTGAAAGAATCATGTTCCGAACTGGAGAACAGAGGTTTACTCCAAATGATGACACAGCGCCAGACACAGACGATTACGATGACTTGCCTCAAACCGGAAAATTAATCCCAGAAGCAGTTTTCAATATCGAGTCTTTGATTACTAAAAAGTTAAATTAGCCACGAATTCACGAATTATTTTTTTTGCCACAGATTAAAATGATTATCTCAAATTAATATTTTCGGTATAAAATTCGAAAAATTAAGCGCAAAGAAAAATTAGAGAAAATTCGTGAATTCGTGGCGAAAAAATAAAGAACGCGGATGACACGGATTTACTTCGTAAAAACGCGGATAAAAACGGATTTTTTTTTTTTTATTTAAAAAGAAGAAAAAATCCGAGAAAATCAGTGTCTTCGCGATAGCGAATCCGCGTCATCCGCGTTCAAAATCTCAACAATAAGAAATGAAGAATTTCAAAAAAATAGTATTAGTTTTTTCTCTTTTAGTAACCCTAGTTTGTAAAGGACAAATTCTGCCTGTACACCTCACAACAGAGATGGCTGAAAATCCTTTAGCTGTCGTTCAGAATCAGCCGAGATTCGGTTGGAAATTGGTTTCAAAAGAATCCGATGCCTCACAAATCGCCTATTTGATTTTAGTGGCTTCTTCGGAAGAAAAACTAAACAATGACGACGGAGATATCTGGAATACAGGAAGAGTAAACTCAGATAAAAACCTGCATATTGTTTACAACGGAAAACCATTAAAAAATGAAACCAAATATTTCTGGAAAGTTAAAGTATGGAATCAAGAAGGAAAACTTTCTAAATGGAGCAAAACTGCCTCTTTTAGAACCGCACCTTTAGAATCAGAATTAAATCCCGTTTGGATTGGAGCGATTACAAAAGCCGACAGCCATTTGCCGGAAGGCAGAAACTTTCATAGCGCGACTTACAAAAGAGAAAAGAAAGACGCGATTATCAACGCTTCCGATTCTCTTTCGAGGAGAAGTATAATGCTTCGTAAACCTTTCGAAGTAAAAAAAGAAATCAAAGAAGCGGTTGTTTATATTTCAGGCTTAGGGCATTACGAATTAACTATCAACGGAAAAAAAGTTGGCAACAGTCAGTTTGCGCCTTTGTGGACAGATTATGACAAAACGGTTAATTACAATGTTTACGAATTAGGCGCAAAACAACTTCAAAAAGGCGAAAATGTTATCGGCGTTTTATTAGGAAATGGAATGTACAACACACTGGCTGAACGATATACCAAATTTTTCGTAAGTTTTGGTCCGCCGACTTTATTCTTCAAAATGAAAATCAAATACAATGATAATTCAGAAGAAATCGTAAAGTCAGATGAAACGTGGAAATACAGCAAAAGCCCGATTACGTATAACAGCATTTTTGGTGGAGAAGATTACAACGCTAATTTAGAGCAAAAAGGATGGAATACTAAACATTTCAAAGATTCAAATTGGAAAAAAGTAGTCGTTCAGGAAGCTCCGAAAGGAGTTTTAAGACCGCAGACTACAACACCAATTACGATTCAGAAACAATATGAAGTTAAAACGGCAAAAGAGCTGAAACCGAATTTCTTTGTTTTTGATATGGGACAAAATCTTTCTGGATTTCCAACTATAAAAGTAAAAGGAAAAAAAGGACAAACCGTTCGTGTTTGGGTTGGAGAAAGTTTAAACGAAGACGGAACGGTTGGACAAGGAAAATCGGGAAAACCGTATTATTATGACTATACTCTAAAAAGTAAAGATACCGAAGAATGGACGCCGAAATTCAGCTTTTACGGATTTCAGTTTGTTCAGATTGAAAACATTAATTACAAAGAAACAAAAGATAAAAGCCTGCCGACTCTTGTAGAATTAAAATCGAATTTCATTTACAATTCGGCTGGAGAAGCGGGAAGTTTTGCGTGTTCGAATGAGCTTTTTAATAAAACACATGAGATTATAAATTATGCTATAAAAAGTAATTTCCAGAGTGTTTTTACGGATTGTCCACAACGCGAAAAATTAGGTTGGTTGGAAGAAATTCACTTAAACGGGCCAGGTTTACTTTTCAATTATAATCTGCAGACTTTCGCTCCTGCTACGATGCAGAACATTGCAGATTCGCAAAGAGAAAACGGACTTATTCCGTCGATTGTTCCTGAGTATATCATTTTTGGTGGCGATTTTACCGATTCTCCAGAATGGGGAGTAACAGGCGTGATTCTGCCTTGGATGTATTATGAATATTACGGCGATGCGTCTTTAATTGAAAAATATTATTCGGTTATGAAAAACTATGTCGATTATTTAGAATCAAAATCTAAAAATCACATTGTTTCGCACGGTTTGGGTGATTGGTACGATTACGGAATGCATCCTGCGGGATATTCAAAAAACAGTCCGATTGCGCTTTCGGCAACTTCTCATTTTTATTACGGAGCAAGTTTGGTGGCAAAAGCAGCTAAATTATTAGGTAAAACCGAAGATATTGAGAAATATGAAACTTTGACTGCTGATATTAAAAAGGCATTTAATGATGAGTTTTTCAACTCAGAAACCAAACAATACGGAACTGGAAGTCAGTTTAGCAATGCCGTTCCGATTTTTATGAATATTGTAGAGCCACAATACAAAGAAGCGGTAATGCAGAACTTATTGGCAGACATTGCTGCAAAAGGCAATCGTTTAACGACGGGAGATGTTGGAAATCGTTATTTATTTCAAGCTTTAGCACAAAATGGTGAAAACGAAACGATGTTTAAAATGAACAATCATTATGATGCGCCGGGTTATGGTTTTCAGGTTAAATACGGTGTAACAACTTTAACGGAACAATGGGATCCGAGAAAAGGAAATTCGTATAACCATTTTATGATGGGACAGATTGAGGAATGGTTTTACCAAAGTTTAGCCGGAATTAAATCGGATCCTGAAAAACCAGGTTTCAAACATTTCTTTATTCAGCCAGAAGTTGTCGGCGATATGACTTTCGCGAAAGCGGACTATCAATCGGTTTATGGAAAAATTGTTTCTTCTTGGGAAAAGAAAGACGGAAAGTTTATTCTAAATGTTGAAATTCCGGTAAATACAACAGCGACAATAAAATTGCCAGTTGCTAAGAATTCTGAGATAAAAATTGATGGTAAAAAGCTTAGGGTAGGTTTTGATGAAAAAGCTCAGAAACCGAGTTTAGAATTAGGTTCTGGAAAATATATAATTGAATGCACAATATAGAACGCGGATGACACGGATTCGCTATCGCGAAGACGCAGATTTTCACAGATTTTTTTAATTAAATCTATTGCCTCCAGTTTTAACTGGAGGTTATAAATAAGACAAGTAATAAGGCTTTAGCCAAATTTAAAGTTCGGCTAAAGCCAATTTAAAAGCTAATATATGTTCCTCCAGCTAAAGCAGGAGGCAATTGAAAAAATAGAATATAAAATTAAAAATCCGTTTTTATCCGCGTCTTTACGAAGTAAATCCGTTAAATCTGCGTACAATCTCATAACAATGAAAAAAATAAAATACATCTTCTTAGTTTCCATTTTTGCTTTGACATTTGCCAATGCACAGACTTCTGATACCAATTTTAGAAAACCAGTATCAGAAACGCTAAAGAAAATTGAAACTTTATTTAATGTAACGATCAACGATGACAGAGGTTTATTGAAAGGAAAAGAACTCGACTATGCCGACTGGAGAATTGAACCGGGAAGCCTGCCGTTGTCGCTGACCAATATTTTGGCACCATTCGAATTGATGTATTTCAAACAGCCGGATGGAACCTACATTATTCGTAAATATGAAAACCATAAAGTTTCTGTTGATAAAGGAAAAGAACGTTTGTTTTATTTAGAAAGCCTTTATTCGACTAAAGAACAATGGGAAAAACGCAAAATGGAGTTAAAAGCTTGTATGATTTCATCATTTGGTTTGGATAAGGCGCCCCCTACACCTAAGTCTAAGCCACTTTTAACTCCAAAGAGAATCTATAAAGACTACAGTGTCGAGAATATCGCTCTGGAGATTTTACCGGGTGTTTATGCAACGGGATCGATTTACAAACCGTATCCGTTGAACAAAAAAGCAGCTGTTATTATAACTCCAGACGGACATTTTGGCGACGGACGATATAGAAAAGATGAACAGTATAGATGTGCAATGATGGCAAAAATGGGGGCCATTGTTGTGGGTTACGATTTATTTGCTTGGGGAGAATCCTTATTGCAGTTTCCAGAAGAAACGCACAGAAACAGTATTGCATCAACCGTTCAGTTGTTGACAGGAATTCGTCTGCTGGATTATTTAGCAACGGTTAAAAATGCGGATATGACGAGAGTTGGTGTTACAGGAGGTTCAGGCGGAGGATCACATACGATGTTTTTAGCAGCGATTGATGATCGTGTAAAAGTTTCGGCTCCAGTGGTAATGGTTTCCTCTCACTTTTCTGGCGGATGTCCGTGCGAAAGCGGGCGCGGCATTCACTTATGTGGAAACGGAACAAACAACGCTGAAATCTCAGCTATGATGGCTCCAAAACCGCAATTGATCGTTTCAGATGGAAAAGATTGGACATTGGCAGTTCCAGAATTGGAATTTCCTTTTATCCAGAGAACTTATGAATTATACGGTAAAAAGGATTTGGTAGAAAATGCTCATTTTGCAAAAGAAGGACATGATTTCGGAATTTCGAAGCGTATGGCGTTGTATCCGTTTATGGCGAAATATTTGGATTTAGATTTGAATAAAGTAAAGAATGATAAAGGTGAAATCGATGAATCGACTTGTGTGATTGAACCGAAAGAAAAGTTGTTTGTTTTTGGAGATAAAGGTGAAAAATTGCCTAAAAATGCGCTTAAAGACATCAACAAATTATATGAAATGTTCGGAGAAAAAAATCTGAAGGTTTATGAGGTTAAGAAATAAAGGTTAGTTGCCACGAATTTCACGAATTACACGAATTTTTTTATGCCACAGATTAAAATGATTATCTGGATTTTATCTGCCAGATCTGCAAAATCTGCGAGAGTTAAATTTTTCCCGCAGATTTAGTAGATCTAGCAGATTTTTAATCAGTGAAAATCCTTTAATCTGTGGCAGAAAATTAGAGAAAATGAATTAAAAATTAAAAAAGAAATTAGTGCAATTCGTGTAATTAGTGGCGAAAAAAAATATATAAGTATGAATCTAAAAATTAAAATAACCGCAATCTGTTTAGGGATTTTTTCCTTTGCATCGGCACAAAATGATTTGAAACTTTGGTACAATAAACCAGCTGCAATCTGGAATGAAGCCTTACCATTAGGTAATGGACGTTTAGGCGCAATGGTTTTTGGCGATCCAGCTGTTGAGCGTTTACAATTGAATGAAGAAACCATTTGGGCGGGTTCTCCTAACAGTAATGCACATTCTAAATCTATAGAAGCTTTGCCAATTGTTCGTAAATTAATATTTGAAGGGAAATTTGATGAAGCGCAAGATTTGGCTACAAAAGATATCATGTCGCAGACCAATGACGGAATGCCATATCAGACTTTTGGGAGCGTTTATATTTCGTTTCCGGGGCATCAAAAATATTCGAATTATTATAGAGATTTAGATATTAGTAACGCTTCCGCGAAAGTGAAATACACCGTTAATGGAGTTGAATTTACACGCGAAATTATAAGTGCTTTTTCAGATCAGGTTATTGCTGTGAAGCTTTCTGCAAGCAAGCCGGGACAGATTACGTGCAATGTTTTCATGAACAGTCCAATTGATAAAACTGTTCCGTCAACAGAAGGAAACCAGATTATCCTTTCTGGAGTTGGGACTAATTTTGAAGGCGTAAAAGGAAAAGTAAAATTTCAGGGAAGATTAACGGCAAAAAATAAAGGTGGCGAAATCGATGCGAGCAACGGCGTTTTGAGTATTAATAAAGCTGATGAAGTGACACTTTATATTTCGATTGCTACGAATTTTAAAAATTATCAAGATATTTCTGGAGATGAAATTGCCAAAAGCAAAGATTATTTGGCTAAAGCCGAAATAAAAGATTTTGAAACCATTAAGAAATCTCACACTGAATATTACCAAAAATTCTTCAATAGAGTTGCTTTATATTTAGGTTCGAATGAAAATGCTAAGAAACCAACCAACGAAAGAATTAGAGATTTCTCTAAACAATTTGATCCGCAGTTGGCCGCATTATATTTCCAATTTGGACGTTATTTATTGATTTCGAGTTCACAGCCAGGTGGACAGCCAGCGAATTTACAGGGAATTTGGAACGATATGGTAACTCCGCCTTGGGACAGTAAATACACGACCAACATTAATGCTGAAATGAATTATTGGCCAGCACAGGTAACTAATTTGCAGGAAATGCACGAACCGTTTTTGCAGATGGCTAAAGAGTTAAGCGTTACAGGTGCAGAAACTGCCAGAATGATGTACAATGCTGGCGGATGGGTTTTACACCACAATACCGATATTTGGCGTGTAACCGCTCCAGTAGATTCAGCTGCTTCGGGAATGTGGCCGACAGGAGGAGCTTGGGTTTGTCAGGATTTATGGGAAAGATATTTGTATACGGGAGATAAAAAATATTTAGCAGAGATATATCCAATAATGAAAGGTGCTGCCGATTTCTTTTTGGATTTCATGATTATAGATCCAAACACAGGATATTTGGTTGTTGTACCTTCAAGTTCGCCTGAAAACACGCATGCGGGAGGAACAGGAAAATCGACTATTGCATCGGGAACGACAATGGATAATCAGTTGATATTTGATTTGTTTACACATGTAATCGAAGCTTCAAAACTGGTTGCTCAAGATGCTGCTTACGCGAAAAAAGTAAGCGATGTTTTGGCAAAAATGCCTCCAATGAAAGTTGGAAAACACAGTCAGTTACAGGAATGGCAAGACGATTGGGATAATCCGAAAGACAATCATAGACACGTTTCGCATTTGTACGGATTATATCCGAGTAATCAGATTTCGCCAATTAAAACACCTGAATTATTTGAAGCCGCAAAACAATCACTGATTTACAGAACAGACGAATCTACAGGTTGGTCAATGGGATGGAAAGTGAATTTATGGGCGAGACTCTTAGACGGAAATCACGCGTATAAACTGATTCAGGATCAATTGCATTTGGTAACGGCAGATCAGAGAAAAGGAGGAGGAACGTATCCGAATATGTTAGATGCGCATCAGCCTTTCCAAATCGATGGGAATTTTGGCTGTACAGCTGGAATCGCTGAAATGCTAATGCAGAGTCAGGAAGATGCGATTCAGTTACTGCCAGCGTTACCAACGGTTTGGAAAGACGGAAGCATAAAAGGTTTAGTGGCAAGAGGTGGTTTTGTAATCGATATGACTTGGAAAAACAATAAGGTTTCGACTTTAAAGATCTATTCGAAAATTGGTGGAAACTGTCGTTTAAAAGTAGAAAATACTTTGAAAGGGTCGTCAATAAAAAAAGCAAAAGGTAAAAATTCAAATGCTTTGTTTTATGATGTAGAAGTGAAGAAACCAATTATTTCGAATGAAGCGAAACTTGAAAAAGTAAAACTGCCGAATTACAATATTTACGATGTGAATATGAAAGCGGGGCAGACGTATACTTTTACTGGGAATTGATTTTTTGAAACCATATAAGTGATATAAGGTAGTTTAAAGTTTTTTTCCTGCAAGGTTTTCGAAACCTTGTAGGTATAAATTTCAGGTTCATTTTGTCATTTCGACCTTAGGGAGAAATCGCACGCGTAACCACAAAGATTGTCGAAAATTGTTGCGGAATTTCTAGTGTGATTTCTCCTTACGTCGAAATGACAAAACCATGAGATTAATCTCTTGGAACTAATAAACACCTACAAGGTTTCGAAAACCTTGCAGGAGAAATAAAGGTGTAGTGAAAACGTAAACGTCTCTCGCGTGAGTGATGGAAGTGGAGCTCTCCCGATTTTTCATCGGGAAGCGGGAACGGACAGCACGATTCGCCGCGGCGAACACGCCCAAAAAAATATTAAAATAATACAATTAAAATGTTACGAGATTTTAAATACAAAATAATAGCCCTTACGGTTTTAATAGCTTTAAACACAAGCTGTAAATCGGGTGTAGATCATTCTCAGAAAGGAAAATCAGCGGTTTTAAACTCGACGGATTACAAACATTATGTTGATTATTTCAACACGATGGAAGACGAAAATTTAAAATTTGCAGTTCCGAATGACAGTGCGTGGGCTTGGATGGATAAGAATATTCCGTTGTTTGAATGTCCGCAGCAGAATTTTGAGGAAATTTATTATTTCAGATGGTGGAGTGTTCGTAAACATATTAAACAAACACCACAAGGATTTGCGATTACAGAGTTTTTGGTAGACCGTTCGTATGCCGATAAATACAATATGATTAGTTGTGCTTTGGGGCATCATATTAATGAATTCCGTTGGGTTCATGATACGAAATATATTGAGCAGGATGTGAAAATTTGGTACCGTGGAAATGACGGAAAACCGATGAACAAATTGTATAAATTCAGCAGTTGGACGGCGGATGCTTTGTACAATCGTTATTTGGTGAATAAGGATGAAAAATTCTTGTTGGATATGTATCCAGACATGGTTACGGATTATGCGGTTTGGGAAAAAGACCGTCAGCGAAAAGATGGTTTGTTTTGGCAGCATGATGTAAAAGACGGAATGGAAGAATCTTTAAGTGGCGGACGAAAAGTGCAAAATGCAAGACCTACAATTAACAGTTATATGTACGGAAACGCCGTAGCGATTTCTAAAATGGCTGAAATGAAAGGTGATAAGGAAACAGAAGGAAAATTTAAAACAAAAGCTGATGAGTTACAGCAATTAGTGGAAACCAAATTGTGGAATCCAAAGAGTGAATTCTTTGAAACTTTGACACAGAAAGATACTCTGGCACAAGTTAGAGAAGCAATAGGATTTATTCCGTGGTATTTTAATCTTCCTGAAAAAGGAAAAGGATTTGAAAAAGCTTGGGAACAGATTAAAGATGAAAAAGGGTTTTCGGCACCTTTTGGATTAACAACGGCAGAAAGAAGAAGTCCGCGTTTTAGAACTCATGGAACTGGAACCTGCGAGTGGGACGGTGCTATTTGGCCATTTGCAAGTTCGCAGACTTTGACTGCAATGGCAAATGTTTTAAATGGTTACGATCAGAATTTTGTTGGAAAACCAGATTATTTCAAACAAATGGAATTGTATGTGCAGTCGCAGTATTACAGAGGAAAACCTTATCTTGGTGAATATTTAGACGAAACAACAGGCTATTGGTTGATGGGAGACAGAGAAAGAAGCCGTTATTACAATCATTCGACTTTTAACGATTTGATGATTACAGGAATGGTTGGTTTACGCCCGAGAGCAGATGAAAAGATTGAAGTGAATCCGTTGATTCCACAAGAAAAATGGGATTGGTTTTGTTTGGATAATGTTTTGTATCATGGAAATATTATTACCATTCTTTGGGACAAAACGGGAGAAAAATACAAAAAAGGAAAAGGTTTTAGAATTTATAAAAACGGAAAAGAAATTGCGTTTTCTGAGAAATTGGAGAAAGTAATTTCGGAGTAATTTTTTGCTGAGATTTGGTTTTACGCAGATTCTGCAGATTTTGCGGATTTTTTTTGATTTTTAAATTCTAACTCTTAAAAAATATTCTAAACCTTATTTGAAATATTATGATTGAGAAGAAAGCGGTTTTTAAGCCTATACATAACTTAGATCAGTTAATAACTCTTGATGAATATTATGATCTTGAATATGAAGAATCTGAGGAAGCTATAAAAGACGTTCAGAAACTAGCTGTAAAAGATTTAGAAGCGGTAAAGCGCTTTTGTGAAAACAATCTTTATGCACAGCCCGATAAAGTTAGGTTTGTCTATTATGCTTTGAGTGAGGATGAAGATCTTGATAAATGGGGAGATTTTCTTTCGGATGAATTCAGCAGGGTTTATCAAATAGGATTGGACCAGAATCGTATTAAAGAACTTTCTTCTGTTATCAATGAAATTTTAGTCGAAACTCTAGATACGTATCCTGCAGAAAGAGTGAGAGAAAAATTATTGAAAGGATTGGATCATAAAGATTTTGTCATTCGCTTAAATGCTTTAGAATTTTTAGAATATTGGATTGATGAATCCGTTTTGAAAAATAATCCATCTATAGTTTCTAAGTTGAGGCAAAAACTCAAGGACCCTGAGTGGAAAATGCGTTGGGAAACCAGTAAATTGTTAGAACGAAATAAAATTGCATTTGAAAGTTTGAGTACAATGGATAAATTGAGAAGGTTTATTAATCCATGATTTTTTAAAATATTACGTATAGTTTGTCATCCCGAGGAACGAGGGATCTCCACAAGAAGCTCTACAAAGATTATCGATTTTGATTGTGGAATTACAGTGCGTGTCCTTCGACTTCGCTCAGGATGACAAAAAATGAGAATAAAATTTACTCTCGCAGATTTGGTAGATATTGGAGATTTTTTTGCCACGGATTACACAGATTAAAATGATTTTTATCTGCTCAATCTGAAAAATCTGCAAAATCTGCGGGAAACAATAAACAATACCATGAAAAAGTTTTTTTTACATCTTACCCTAATAATTTCACTTTTTACTATTTCGGCGAAAGCCCAAAACAAGATTGTGGTGAGTGATTTAAAATGCGAAATGCTGACAAATCCCGAAGGAATTGACGTTTTGCAGCCAAGATTGAGTTGGAAAATAAAAACAGACGTAAACAATGTAAAACAAACGGCATATCAAATTATTGCTTCTTCAAGTTTAGAAAAACTAAATGCAGGAAATGGCGATTTATGGAATAGCGGAAAAGTGCAAAGTGATGCTTCTATAAATGTGATTTATAATGGAAAAAAACTAAAAGACCGTCAAGATGTTTTCTGGAAAGTAACAGTTTTTACCAATATAGGAGAAATTCAATCAAAAGAAAATGCTCATTTCAGCATTGGTATTCTGACTTACGCGGACTGGAAATCAACGAGATGGATTGGGTATGAAAAAGCTTCGCTTGGAGATAGCATTTCACAGTATTCGAGATTATCAGCTCGTTATTTGCGAAAAGAAATCAATCTGAAAAAGAAAGTCAAAAATGCCAAAGTCTATATCATGGGAATGGGCTTGTATGAGTTGTACATTAATGGAAATAAAATTGGAGATCAGGTTTTAGCGCCTGTTCCGACGGATTATACAAAGAATATAAAATACAATGTTTTTGATGTGACTTCGCAACTTCAGGAAGGTAAAAACATGTTGGGAACGATTTTAGGAAACGGACGTTTTTTTACCATGCGTCAGGATTATAAACCGTATAAAATTAAAACGTTTGGTTACCCGAAAATGGCTTTGCAATTGTTTGTAGAATATGCGGATGGAAATAAGGACATAATTCGTACGGATGACACTTGGAAAATTACAACCGACGGACCGATTTTATCGAATAACGAATACGACGGAGAGGAATACGACGCCCGCAAAGAAATGAAGGGTTGGAACACCATTAATTTTGATGATAAAAAATGGCTTTCAGCAGAATATGTTCAAGAACCGGGTGGATTTTACGAAGGTCAGATGTCGGCAAATATGAAGGTGAAACGTGAAGTAAAACCAATTTCAATTAAACAAACACCAAAAGGAACTTATATCTTAGATATGGGGCAAAATATGGTCGGCTGGCTACAATTGAAAGTGAAAGGAAAAAGCGGAGAGAAAATCACGATGAAGTTTGCAGAATCGCTTCAGCCTGACGGTTCGTTATACATTGCGAATCTGCGTGATGCGAAAACGACTGATATTTATACTTTAAAAGGTGAAGACGAAGAAGTTTGGGAACCTCGTTTTATTTTCCACGGATTTCGATTTGTTGAAATTTCTGGTTTTACTAGCAAACTGACTTTAGACAATTTCGTTGGAAAAGTCATTTATGATGACATTCAAACAACGGGAACTTTCGATTCTTCGAATCCAATAATGAATCAGATTTTTAAGAATGCGTGGTGGGGAATCAGCGGAAATTACAAAGGAATGCCAATTGATTGTCCGCAGAGAAACGAGCGTCAGCCTTGGCTGGGAGATAGGACAACAGGCGCTTATGGCGAAAGTTTCTTGTTTGATAATCAGGCTTTGTATGCAAAATGGCTGGACGATATTAAATATTCCCAAACTATAGATGGCGGACTCCCAGATGTGGCGCCTGCTTTCTGGCGTTATTACGGAGACAATGTAACCTGGCCGGGAACGTATATCACGGTTGCTGATATGCTGTATCAGCAATTTGGAGACGCAAAAGTGGTCGAAAAACAATATCCAAACATGAAAAAATGGATGGATTATATGGAAGAAAATTATCTGGTTGATGATATCATGACCAAAGATAAATACGGAGATTGGTGCGTTCCGCCAGAATCTTTAGAATTAATTCGTTCGAAAGATCCAATGCGTTTAACAGATGGGGAATTGATTTCAAGCGCATTTTATTATCAGTTGTTGAATATCATGAAGAAATTTGCGGTGATTGCAAATGCTGAAAATGATATAAAACATTATGATGAATTAGCTTTAAGAATCAAAAAAGCATTCAACGCTAAATATTTAAATAGTGATAAAAATAGTTACGCGAATAATACCGTAACCGCCAATTTACTGCCTTTGACTTTCGGAATGGTTGCAGACGGACTACAAACTAAAATATTCGAAAATTTAGTACACCAAGTAGAAGTGGTTAAAAATGGTCATATAAGTACAGGCGTTATCGGAACGCAGTTTTTAATGAGAACCTTAACCAATTTTGGACGCGGAGATTTGGCTTTCAAATTAGCATCGAATAAAACGTATCCAAGCTGGGGTTATATGGTCGAAAATGGAGCCACTACAATCTGGGAACTTTGGAACGGAAACACAGCAGATCCAGCAATGAATTCGCAAAACCACGTTATGCTTTTAGGCGATTTACTGATTTGGTATTACGAAAATATGGCGGGAATCAAAAGCAATCCTGAAACTCCAGGCTTCAAGCAAATTATCATGAAACCCGATTTTAATGCTGGATTAACGTATGTAAATGCTTCTTATGAATCTGTTTACGGAACTATAAAAAGCGACTGGAAAAAAGATAAAAAAGGTTTGGCTTGGAATATTACAATTCCGGCTAATAGTTCTGCTGTTGTATATCTTCCAACCAGTGATATTTCTACTGTTTCGATTAATAAACAAAGGTTGGATAAGACTTTTAATTCTAAAATAGAAAATAATACTATTATCCTGACTTTAGAATCAGGTTCTTATGTTTTGAATGTAAAACAATAAATTAAAGAAGAATTTTGTTGTTATCGTGTAGGCAACTTTTAAAAATGCTACAGATCATATAAAAAAAACAGACGCAAATTATAAAGCTAGAAAGTTACACAGGGACAATTTGTCCCCAGATAAAGATGCTTTAATAATAAAAAGCTTAAGATATTTTGCGATAAACGTTAAATAACTTGCATTTTTAGTATTTCGGGACAGTACAGGATACATTGTTAATTTTTTAGTGTTATTTTTACACTTAATAAATATTTTTACCTAAAAAAATGTTAGGTCTATATTTATAGTCAGAAAAAATAATTCATAATTTAATTAAGAATGAAGATTACAAAATTAGCATTTGTCTTGTTTGGACTTTTCCTTTTAGGAAGTTGTAAGTCGGCTTTAGAAAAGAAAACTTGGAAAGAAGGAATTTTAGTAGATCAGTTTGTTTACGATAAAGCGCCTTATCCGTCTTGCCACGCTATTACAATTGTCGAAGCAACAAATGGTGATTTAGTAGCTTCTTGGTTTGGCGGAACTCACGAGAGAAATCCTGATGTCTGCATTTATGTGGCAATCAAACCAAAAGGAAGCGATATTTGGAACGAAGGCGTAAAAGTAGCCGACGGCGTAATGAAAGAAGGCCCAAGATTACCAACTTGGAATCCTGTTTTATATCAAATTCCAGGTGGCGATTTAATGCTTTTCTACAAAATTGGACCAAAACCATCAGAATGGTGGGGCGTAATCAGAACTTCATCTGATGGCGGAAAAACATGGTCTGAAGCTCAAAAAATGCCAGATGGTTTCTTGGGACCAATCAAAAATAAACCAGTTTTATTAAGCAACGGAACTTTACTTTGTCCGTCAAGTATAGAAGGCGACGGCTGGAGACTTCGCATGGAATCGACTCCAGATTTCGGAAAAACTTGGGTAATGGGTGACACACTTTCGAGAGGAAAACAAAAAATCAATGCCATTCAGCCAAGTATTTTATTCCATAAAGACGGCAGTATTCAAGCAATTGGAAGAACCAGAAACAGAGCAATTTTCAGCACTTTCTCAAAAGACAACGGAAAAACTTGGTCAGATGTGGAGTTAATCGGACTTCCAAATAACAACTCAGGAACAGACGCTGTAACTCTTAAAGACGGAAGACATTTGTTAGTTTACAATCACGTTCTGCCTCCAGGAAAAGAAGCAAAAGGACCAAGAACGCCTTTGAATGTTTCGGTTTCTAAAGACGGAATTCACTGGAACGCGGCTTTAGTTTTAGAAGATTCAAAAATCAGCCAATATTCTTATCCTTCTATGATTCAAGGTTCAGACGGAATGGTGCATATTGTGTATACTTGGAGAAGAGAAAAACTTAAATACGTAAAAGTTGATCCGAGTAAATTGGTAGCGCTTCCAATCAAAAATGGAATCTGGCCAGGCGAAGAAGGAAAAGTAGTGACAGCCGTAAAAGCAGAAGAAGAGTAAAGAAAAAAGTTCGCCACGAATTCCACCAATTTTCACGAATTATTATTTAAAAAATTAGTGCAATTAGTGTAATTCGTGGCAGAAAAAAAATATACCCATGATATATAAAAAACATTTATTAATTGCATTGCTAGTTGTTCTATCAACAACATTCAACAGCTGCGCAACGGCTCAGGCATCAAAAAACAAACAGCAGTACAAAGTAGCGGTTTGCGATTGGATGATTTTAAAAAGACAGAAATTAGGTGCTTTCGGATTAGCAGCTGAAATAAAAGCAGACGGAATCGAAATGGATATGGGCGGTTTAGGAAAGCGTCCGACTTTTGACAGCAAATTGGGTGATCCTGTAGAAAGAAAAAAGTTCTTAGATAAATCGAAAGAGTTAAATGTCGGAATCAGCTCAATTGCCATGTCAGGTTTCTACGCACAGTCTTTTGCCAAAAGAGAAACTATCGAACCGATGATTAATGATTGCGTAGCGGCAATGAAAAACATGAAAGTAAAAGTCGCTTTTTTACCATTAGGAACAGAAAGTGATTTGACTAAAAATCCAGAACTGCGTCCGATTGTTATTGAAAGATTAAAATGGGCAGGAAAGCAAGTCGGTAAAATTGGCGGAGTGATTGCTATTGAAACTTCATTAAGCGCCACAGACGAGAAAAAGCTTTTAGAAGAAGTAGACTCAAAATACATTAAAAGTTCTTTCAATTTTGCCAATGCCGTAGATAACGGAAGAGATATAGCATCAGAATTAAAGATTTTAGGTAAAAAACATTTAGCACAGATTCACGCTTCAAATACCGATAAATTTTGGTTAGAAAACGATCCTGCGATCGACATGCCAAAAATCAAACAAACGCTAGATGAAATGAAATGGAGTGGTTGGCTGATTGTAGAACGTTCACGAGATGTAAATCAAGTTCATAACGTAAAAGCCAATTACGGAGCGAATGTAGCTTATTTGAAGAAAGTTTTTCAGAAATAAAAATAAATTGGTGAAAATATGTAATCGTTAAACAACACAATTTTTCACTTAAAAATCTGCGTGATGTTTTTGCGCAGATTTTACTCTCATTTTTGTCATCCCGAGGAACGAGGGATCTTCGCAAGATGCTCTACAAAGATTGTCGATTTAGTTTGCGGAGATTTCTCCTCCGTTAGAATGACAAAAAGACGAAAACAATCTTATGAAAATGAATGCCCTAGCCCCGATAGAAGTGGAAATCCTTTTTTATTTTTTCTTTAAAAATAAAAAAGATTGTAACGGATAGCGGGATTAGCTCCTGAAAAAAAATTGATTGCCAAGAATAAAACCAGAACACAATGAAACATTTACAATTACTTCTTTTATTTTTTTACGTCACTTTCGCGCAAGCGCAAAACATCACCATTGTGAGTGATGCCAATGCACCGAGAGCAAAATACGGTGCAGAGAAATTAGCTGAGACTTTAACTTCAAAAGGATTTCAGGTTACAGCTTCAGACAAATTCAAAAAATCAAAAGATAAAGTAATTGTTATTGGTGAAAAAGGAACTGATTTTTGGAAAAAAAACGCCAAAAGCGCTAAAATAGACGACAGCAAACTGACTAAAAAAGAAGGTTTCCAGATTCGTACTCAAAACAATATCACGTATATCGAAGGAACAGATGCGACTGGAGCGTTGTACGGCGCTTTGGAATTGGTAGACCGAATTAAAGATTCAGGTAAACTGCCATCAGATTTGAACGTCGACGACAGTCCAGAAATGGTTTTGCGTGGCGCTTGTATCGGAATGCAGAAACCCGTATATCTTCCTGGACGTGACGTTTACGAATATCCGTATACGCCAGAAACTTTTCCATGGTTTTACGATCAAAAATTATGGATTAAGTACTTGGATATGATGGTTGATAACCGCATGAATTCCTTATATTTATGGAACGGACACCCATTTGCTTCTTTGGTAAAACTAAAAGAATATCCGTTTGCTGTAGAAGTAAGCGACGAAGATTTCAAAAAGAACGAAGAAATCTATAAATTCCTGACTGTAGAAGCGAATAAAAGAGGAATCTGGGTAATTCAGATGTTTTACAACATCATTGTTTCTAAACCTTTTGCAGAGCATTACAACATCAAAACTCAGGATCGTTCACGACCAATTACACCTTTGTTGTCAGATTACACCAGAAAATCAATTGCTGCTTTTATCGAAAAATATCCAAATGTTGGTTTAATGGTTTGTTTGGGCGAAGCGATTAATACCGTTGATGACGACGTAGAATGGTTTACCAAAACCATTATTCCAGGTGTTCGCGATGGTTTACAGGCTTTAGGAAAAACAGAAGAACCGCCGATTATTTTGCGTTCGCACGATACAGACGGACCTTTGGTAATGGAAAAGTCGCTTCCGTTATACAAGAATTTATACACAGAAAGTAAATACACAGGAGAATCTCTAACGACTTACACGCCGGGCGGACCTTGGGGTGAAACGCACAAACAGTTGAGTTCTCTAAAATCGATTCATATTGAAAACGTGCATATTCTAGCGAATTTAGAGCCATTCAGATACGGTTCACCAGATTTTATTCAGAAAACGGTAAAAGCCATGCACAATATTCACGGAGCAAATGCTTTACACTTGTATCCGCAAGCTTCGTATTGGGATTGGCCATATTCTGCAGATAAAACCAAAACAGGCGAACGTTTATTAGAAATGGACCGCGATTGGATTTGGTACAAAGCGTGGGCAAGATACGCTTGGGACAGTCAAAGGGATAGAAATGAAGAGATTAAATATTGGGATAATGACTTAGCCACAAAATACGGAACAAGTCAGGAAGCAGCTAACAATATTCTAAAAGCCTACGAAGAAACGGGAGAAATCGCTCCAAAAACGTTAAGACGTTTCGGAATCACAGAAGGAAACCGTCAAACTTTATTGTTAGGAATGTTCGAAAGCCAGTTGGTAAATCCGTCGAAATGGAGAGTATATCCGGGATTCCACGAATCTTGCGGGCCTCCGGGCGAATTATTATTGGAATACGCTAAAAAAGAATGGAATAAAGAACCGCATTCTGGCGAACTTCCAACGCAGATTATTGCTGAAATTACAGAACACGGGAGATTGGCAGTTGAAGCGATCGATAAAGCCGAAGCAAGCGTAACCAAAGATAAAGACGAATTCTTACGTCTTAAAAACGATGTACATTGCTATAAAGCTTTCGCCGATTTCTTCTCAGAAAAAGTAAAAGCTGCGATTTTGGTTTTGCGTTACAGCTATTCAAATGACATTGCCGATTTAGATAAAGCGTTGCCGCATTTAGAAAAAAGCATCGAATATTACGAGCTTTTGGTAAATCTTACGAAAGATCATTATTGGTATGCCAACAGTATGCAGACCGCACAACGACGAATCCCGATTGGAGGTGACGACGGAAACAACAAAACTTGGGCAGAATTATTACCACATTATGAGCGCGAATTAGCAAATTTTAAAAGAAATTTAGAAAAGCTGAAATCGTCTAAAGACGGTAAAATCGAAACCAAAGAAGGAAAACCTTGGAAACCTGCCGAAGTAACTTTTATTGACGAAAAACCAGGATCTTATTTAGTAAAAACAGGAACAAAAGTATATGGAACAGATATTTCTGAATTAACCAAAATTGCTCCTGAACTTCAAAATCTAAAAGGATTCTCATTCGTAGAAAACGACCAGAACGAAAAAGGTACCCATTTGAAGTTCAGAAACACAAAAGCGGTTAAATTAGTAGTCGGTTATTTCAACTCCGATCAGAAGAGATTTTTGTTACCGCCAAGTTTAGAAACCGATGCTGCAGGAAATGCACACGGTCAGGCCGAAGTAATTTTGGCAAGCGCCATGAATTTGAAAGAGTTACCACGTGTAAACATTCATACGTACACTTTCCAGCCGGGCGAAAACAAACTCGATTTGGGTAAAGGCAAAGTATTGATTTTAGGTTTCATCGACGCAGATCAGACCATTACACCGCGTGATGTTGGATATATCGATGCAGGAGAAAAAGCAGCAATCGACTGGTTATTTTATTAATAATTTGGGCGTGTTCGCCGCGGCGAATCGGGCTTTCTGCTAAATCGGGAGATACCGCCTCAATCCCTCACGCAAACCAAACGTTACGCTAAACCTGACGGGTTTTTAAAACCCGTCAGGTTTAATAAGAACTAATATACTCAATCTTGTCATCCCGAGGAACGAGGGATCTCCCCAAGAAACTCGACAAAGATTGGCGACATACTTTGTAGAGCTACTAGCGAAGATTTCTCCTTCGTCGAAATGACAAAAAAAGCCGAAGGCTTTGCATAATAAACTAAAAACAACCTTATATAACTTATATGGTTTTAAAAATATGAACAGAATAGTTTTTTTTATTTTTTGTTTTTTCTCAAGTTTTTGCTCTGTTTGGAGTCAGGGCAAAAGTTCAGTGCGTAAAGAAATTTCGCTGAATTCATCTTGGGAGACCGTAATGCTGGATAATCTTCCGCTGAAAGAAGAAGATTTTGTAGAAAATCCAAAAACTGATTCCAATTGGCAAAAGGTAAGTGTGCCTCACAATTGGGATCAGTATTATGGTTTCAGGAGAACAAAACATGGAAATTTGCACGGAACTGCCTGGTACAAAAGAACTTTAAAACTGGATAAAATTACATCCGGACAAAAGTTCTTTTTGTTTTTTGAAGGCGTAAGTTCTTATGCAACAGTTTGGGTAAACGGAAAAAAAGCCGGCGAACACAAAGGTGGAAGAACGACTTTTACGCTTGATATTTCCAAATTAATTTATGCAAATAAAGAAAACCAGATTCTGGTAAAAGCATCGCATCCATCCTTTATTGCCGATCTTCCTTGGGTTTGCGGAGGCTGTTCGGGTGAATGGGGATTCTCGGAAGGTTCTCAGCCAATGGGGATTTTCAGACCTGTTTCTTTGGTTATCACAAACGATGTCAGAATTGAACCTTTTGGCGTTCATATTTGGAATGACAAAACGGTTTCTAAACAAAAAGCGATTTTACATACCACTACAGAAATCAAAAATTACGGCACTTCAAACCGAAATTTAACCGTAGAGAATACTCTTTTTGATGCTTCAGGAAAGAAAGTTTCAAGCATTAAAAATCAAATCAAATACAATTCGGGAGAGAAAAAAGAAGTGGCGCTGACCTTGCCTGAAATTCAAAATCCGAAATTGTGGTCGCCTTCAAATCCGTATTTGTATAAATTGGTTACGACTATTTCTGAAAACGGAAAAATTATCGATCAGTTAACGACACCTTACGGAATCCGTTGGGTGAGTTGGCCGGTTAGCCGTGACGGAAAAGACAATCGTTTTTTCATTAATGACGAACCTGTTTTTATCAATGGAGTTTGTGAATACGAACATCAGATAGGAAATAGTCATGCATTTTCAAACGAACAGATTCATGCTAGAATCGAGCAAATAAAAGCCGCTGGATTTAATGCTTTCCGTGAAGCGCATCAGCCTCATAATTTATTATACCAAAAAGAATTAGACGAAAACGGAATCTTATTCTGGAGCCAGTTTTCGGCGCATATTTGGTACGATGCACCAGAATTTAAAGAAAATTTTAAAACGCTTTTACGCGAATGGATTAAGGAACGCAGAAATAGCCCGTCGGTTGTGATGTGGGGTTTGCAGAATGAAAGCACAATTCCGAAAGAATTTGCAGAAGAATGCACGCAGATTATCCGCGAAATGGATCCGTTATCGGAGAAACAAAGAATTGTAACGACTTGCAACGGCGGAGAAGGAACCGATTGGAATGTGGTTCAAAACTGGTCTGGAACTTATGGCGGTGATCCGTTAAAATATCATCTGGAAATGACGACTCAGTTATTAAACGGAGAATATGGTGCATGGCGTTCGGCAGATTTGCATACCGAAGGCGAATTCGATCAAAAAGGAACTTTGAGCGAAAATCGTTTTTCTCAATTAATGGAAATTAAAGTCCGCGAAGCTGAATCGGTAAAAGATAAAATTGCAGGACAATTCAACTGGCTTTTTGCTTCGCATGAAAATCCAGGACGCGTGCAGAACGGAGAAGGATTTAGAGATATCGACAAAGTTGGACCAGTTAATTACAAAGGACTTTTTACGATTTGGGGCGAGCCTTTGGATGCGTATTATATGTACCGCGCCAATTATGTTTCGAACAAAACCAATCCGATGGTGTATATTGTTTCGCACACTTGGCCAAGCCGTTGGGAAAGTGCCGGAATCAAAAACGGAATCGATATTTACTCCAATTGCGACGAAGTAGAATTGTTTAATGACGTCAATAAAATGTCATTAGGAAAACTAAAAAATCCAGGAATAGGAAAACATTTTCAGTTTAACAATGTCAACGTTCAGTACAATGTTTTATATGCCGTTGGATACGTAAACGGAAAAGCCGTTGCGAAAGATTATGTTGTTTTAAATAATCTTCCAAAGGCACCAAATTTAGAAGCTTTAACACCAAACAAAACAGATATTTTAAAAGCGAAAAGCGATTTAAATTATATCTACAGAGTAAACTGCGGTGGTTCTGAATTCACAGATTCCAACGGAAACACTTGGTTAACCGATACACACAAAAGCGGAAAAAACAGCTGGGGTTCTTTATCATGGACAGATAATTTTGAAAAACTGCCAGATTTTTATGCAAGCCAAAGAAGTACTTTTGACCCAATCGACGGAACAAAAGATCAGTCTTTATTTCAAACTTTCAGATATGGGGTTGACAAATTAAGTTATGAATTTCCTGCACCAGATGGAGAATATGTAATCGAATTATACTTTACAGAACCTTGGTACGGAACGGGTGGAGGATTAGACTGCAAAGGCTGGCGTTTGTTTGATGTTGCCATAAACGATAATATAGTTTTAAAAGATTTCGATATTTGGGCAGAAGCGGGTCATGATAATGCTTTAAAGAAAACGTTGAAAGTAAAAAGCGTTGGCGGAAAAATTAAAATTTCGTTTCCAAATGTCAAAGTGGGGCAGGCGATTATTTCGGCAATTGCAATCGCAACCAAAGATTATCACGCGAGACCTGTTGAGGAATCAGCTAGAAATATTCAGAATGTAAGTTTAGATTCTAAAGATTTTAAAATCGCTTCTTGGTTAGATATCAATTCAAAACAATATCTAAACTCAGAAGTTGTATTTACAGAACTTCCGTCAGAACTTTTCGGAGCTGATTATGTACAGTTTTCTGCTGATTCAAAAGTTTTAGGCTCGTTTACAGCAAAAGAAGAATCGAATATTTATGTTTTAGTTGACAATAAAATAAAGACATTATCTTGGCTTTCGGATTGTAAAAAAATAGAAGAAAAAGCGAAAAATAATGCTGGAGTTTCTTTTGATGTTTTCACTAAAAAAGTAAAAAAAGGGGAGAAGGTTTCTTTTGATAATTCAGAAACGACGACTTCAATTGTCGTAGTTCCAACCTATGATATGGGCGAAAAAGACGATTCGAGACCTGTTGTAATCATCGAAGCCGAAAAAACGAAAACAACTGGAACTGGAATCGAAAAAGGAAATTTCAAAAAAGCAGATTATATTGAATTCACAAAAAAGACGAATAACAGTATTGAGTTTGAAGTAAAACCTGGAGTTGCGGGGATTTATTTGATGCGTTTCCGTTTTATGAACCGAAATGAAACGCCATTAAAAGTAAAATTCAAAATGGAAGATGCATACGGAATTTTAATGCGAAATGATACGATTGAGTTTTTCCCTTCGCCAGAAAAATGGAAAATATTAAACACAACATCAGGAGGTTATATCAACGCTGGAACGTATAAAATTACTTTGGAAGGAGATGATTTGAAAGGGTTAATGTTGGATAATTTCGAGTTTCAATAAAAGGTATTTGCCACGAAGACGCGAAGGCACAAAGGTTTTTAAACCATATAAGTCATATAAGTTCAATTAAGTTTGATCGCGTTAAGATTCCTTTGTCAGGCTGAGCGGAGTCGAAGCCCGCGCAAGAAGCTCGACAAAGATTGGCGATTAAGGTTACGGAATTACTTTGTGTGGGCTTCGACTCCGCTCAGCCTGACAAATAAAGAGTATAGATTTAAATTAGAATAAAAAAATAATCGCGCAAAGTCGCAAAGACGCTAAGAAATTAACCATATAAGTGATATAAGAAATTTTACGTTTTGCTAAAATAAACTTATATCACTTATATGGTTTCAAAAAAAACTTTGCGAGAGAAAAAATAAAAATATGGTTAAGAAAATTTTACTTGCATTTACAGTTTTGCTTTCAGCATCAATAATGGCTCAAAAACAAGCCAGAATTGTAGAAGACTTCAATAAAAACTGGAACTTCAAATTAGGAGATCATCCAGAAGCGATAAACGCAAACTACAATGCATCAGATTGGAGAACGCTTCAATTGCCACATGATTGGAGTATTGAAGGAGCTTTTGATAAAGATGCTAAAACTAAACAAGCGCAAGGTTTTTTACCTGCTGGAAAAGGCTGGTATCGCAAGACTTTTACTATTCCTGCAAGTTGGAAAAGCAAAACAATTTCGATTGAATTTGATGGAGTTTTTAAGAATAGCGAAGTGTTTATAAATGGTAAATCATTAGGAATGCGTCCAAATGGATATATCTCTTTTGGATATGATTTGTCTCTTTATTTGAATTATGGACAAGCCAATATTATCGCTGTTAAAGTTGATAATGATGCGCAACCCAATTCAAGATGGTACACAGGTTCTGGGATTTACAGAAATGTGAGATTGGTGGCTAGCGAAAAACTGCATGTTGGGAAGTGGGGAACTTTTGTAACTACGCCTGAAGTTTCAACAAACAAATCAAAAGTGCATTTAGAAGTTACAATTGATAATGATAATGATACCGCTAGAGAATTTACATTGGTGACTTCTATTTTAGATGCTAAGAATAAGGAAGTGGCTAATAAAATTTCGATAGAGAAAATTGAGGCTAAAACATTTGAAACTAAAGTGCATAATCTGGATGTTCTAAAACCGCAACTATGGAATACTGAAAATCCCTATTTGTATAAAGTTGTCACTAAAATCTACGAGAAATCTATACTAGTTGATAATTACGTAACACCACTTGGATTTAGATTTTTCAATTTCGATTCAGAAAAAGGATTTTCATTGAATGGTGTTCCGACTAAAATTTATGGAGTTTGTCTGCATCACGACAATGGCGCTTTGGGTGCGGTTGAAAATATTCATGCCGTTCGCAGAAAGTTGACGTTGATGAAAGAAATGGGTGCAAACGCCATCAGAATGTCTCATAATCCGCATTCTTTGGAAATGATGCAATTGTGCGACGAAATGGGATTCATCGTTCAGGACGAAGCTTTTGATGTTTGGAAAAAGAAAAAAGTAACCAACGATTACCACAAAGACTGGGATGCTTGGCACAAACAGGATTTGGAAGATTTTATTAAAAGAGATCGAAATCATCCGTCTGTAATGATGTGGAGTATTGGTAATGAAATCCGTGAACAGTTTGATTCGACTGGAATTGCGATTACTCGTGAATTAGCAAAAATCGTAAAAAATCTGGATACAACGCGTCCCGTAACTTCCGCTTTGACGGAGAATGTAATCGAGAAAAATTTTATTTACCAGTCGGGCGCTTTAGATTTATTAGGTTTCAATTATAAACACGAAGATTATAAAGATTTCCCCACGAAATTTAAAGGGCAAAAAATACTAGCTTCAGAAAGTGTTTCGGCTTTGGAAACGCGTGGACATTATGATTTTCCTGACGGAATAAAAGCTTGGCCGACCAAACACGGCGCTCCGTTTGACGGAAATGCTGACTGGACGGTTTCGGCGTACGATCAGGTGAAATCGTATTGGGGAGCAACGCACGAAGAAAACTGGAAAACAATCAAAAGTCAAGATTTTATGGCGGGAACTTTTATCTGGACAGGATTCGATTATATCGGAGAACCAGATCCGTACCCGTTTCCGGCAAGAAGTTCGTATTTCGGAATTGTAGATTTGGCCGGACTTCCAAAAGATGTGTATTATATGTACCAAAGCGAATGGTCAAAGAAAGACGTTCTGTATATTTTTCCGCATTGGAACTGGAAAAAAGATCAGGAAGTTGCTGTTTGGGCGTATTATAATAATGCAGATGAAGTGGAGCTTTTCTTAAACGGAAAATCTCTCGGCAAAAAAGCCAAACAAAATGATGATTTGCATATTTCGTGGAATGTGAAGTTCGAACCTGGAACGCTAAAAGCGGTTTCCAGAAAGAATGGAAAAGTAGTTTTAGAAAAAGAAATTCATACCGCTGGTGAAGCTGTTAAAATTGATTTAAAGGCAAATAAAACTTCTATCAAAAATGATACTTACGATTTGGTTTATGTGACAGTTTCTTTAGCCGATAAAGATGGAAACCTTTTGCCAAATGCCATGGACTTAATCAATTTTGAAGTTACTGGTGGAGGAAAATTAGTTGGGGTTGATAATGGTTATCAAGCCAATTTGGAATCGTTTAAAGCGAATTCTTGTAAGTTGTTTAACGGAAAATGTATTGCGATTATTCAGTCGAATGGGAAGAAAGAGAGTATTCGTTTGAAAGCTTCTGCCAATGGATTGTCGTCTTCAGAAATTACAATAAAAGTAAATTAAAAAAATCTCGCAAAGGCGCGAAGTCGCTAAGCTTTTTGAACCATATAAGTTATATAAGTAATTTTAAGTTTTGCCTTTATGATCTTAAATGACTTATATGGTTTTCTTTTTTGTATAATCTTTGCGCCTTCGCGCCTTTGCGAGATTTTTCATAATATGCTTTGAAGTATTTTTTGTGTTGTTTGTAGAATTAAACCTATATTAGCTTTATAATATTTAAAAGCCGAAAAATGATTTGTACAATTTATTCGCATCATTTAGGACTGGAAAAAATCAAGCAAATATTTCTTTCTCATGTTCCTAATGGCGTTTTTTCTACTAATGGTGAAAATCTAGAATTTGAAGTAAAAGGCGGAATCTTAAGTCCGTCAAAGAAAATAACATTATTTTACAGAGAAAGAGCTGTTCCTTCTTATCAAATTCCACAAATAGATGATTCTGAATTAACTGCCAATTTAAAAGGTCTGTATGGATTTGTAGATTCGTTACCGACTGAAAATGAAAAGGTAAAAGGATTATTTCTTCATAAAATACAAACGCTGAATTCAGAATTTTCGATTCGAGAAGATAAAGGAGAATTAAAGGAATTAAATACCATTATCGCTGATTTGGCAAAGGAATTTGACGCTGTTCTATTTGTTCAGCCAAAAACTATTATTAGCAAATCTGAAACGCAGCATTTTCTGGATAAAGATTTAAATCTGATTATTGATACAGACGGAAAATGTGAAATAGAGGATTTAAAAGTTAATATCAATTCGGAATATTTTGATAACGATCAAACGGATTTAGATGAAGATCAAATAGAAAGAAAAGCAAAAAACGAAGCAATTCTGGAAAGCGAAAATATAAAAATCAACAAACATTTGCCTTGCATTGAATCGGAAAGAGAAACTACAATTCGATCAGCAAAGGAAATTGCCGAAAGAGTAAGCGTTTTGGCTGTGACGAATTTAGTTGCTTTCAATAGTATTTCTTCTGAAGAAGCGGTTGATTATTTGCAGGAATATAAACTTTGGGAATCTGTAACTGAAGGTGAAAAGGAATTTCTAGCAAACCCAACGGAAGACAAAAAAATGTACGAAACTTGGAAATGTGAAGGTATTTGGACCTTGATGTGGGCTTTGAAAAAAGTAGATGCAATAGATTTTCCGAATGAGTTCTGTGATCTTGGAAATATTAGTTCGGAAAATTATCCTGTCGGACAAGACAAAAATCCTTTTGAATTTATAAACGCAGTTCATGAAGTTCGTTCTAAAAAAGAAATTTTAGACGCTGCCGATTTGTATTACAGATATAATTGGGCTTGTGTAGACGAAAGAATTAATGGAAGACAAATAGAAAACATTAATCCAGGAATTGTGTACGAAAGGCAATATGCGCTCAATTGGCTAATTCATTACATGGATCAAGATTGGGATAATGTTACCTGCGACACTTAAACATAAGCTGTGATTTTTTTTGAACCATATAAGTTATATAAGAATTTTTAAGTTTTTGGCTTAATTAAACTTACATGACTTATATGGTTTAATTTTTGTGAATATGTTTTTTGTGATAGAAATAATGTTATTTTAGCTAAAGATTAGTCGTGTTAAATAATTCACTTCACGACCTAGAAATACTAAATCATAAACGGTTTTATGGATAAAACACTTTGGGAAAAAGTTGTAGTATTTAGTTTTGATAATCCGAATGATGAATACGGATTTTCGACACGATTAGCATTAGAAAATCAATGGACATTATATTTTACTCAAAGTGCTATATTGGAGTATAAAAAGTTCATGTTTTTAGCAGCCACAAACAACGAAATGGTCTCGCCATCTGAAATAGTGGATATTGTCTGGCATCAGCATTTAATTTTTACCAATTCCTATTCTGATTTCTGCAATTTATTGGGAAAAAGAATCGAGCATATTCCGTCAACGCATAATAAGTCTGAGTTTGAGAAATTTCAAACGGCTAAAGAACGAACTGCGGCACTTTACGAAATCAATTTTGGAAAACAGCCCGCAGAAGTTTGGCATTATAACAATGAATTTGATTCTCTACAACTGCAAAGAAGTAAATTTGATGTCAAGAAACTGAGAAAAAACTTCTTTAAATATACTTTGATAGGATCTTTTCCTGTTTGTCTGATAATTTATTTTCTTTTAATAAAAATTCAGAATCCTCATTTCATAATTGGTTATTTGTTACTTTTTGTTGCAGTATTTTTATTGTTGAAAGATTATGTTCGAAATAAATTCAATGCTTTATATGCCGAATTAGAATCGAATGCAATTATAAAAAATCTTACTGTCTTTGAACTTATTTACTTTAGAGATAATAATTTAGATGCGGTAATTCACGGCGTCGTCAATAAATTGATTGAACGGAATAAGGTAAAGATTTTAGAGAACAAAAGACTGGAATTAATCGACGAAAGTTTGGGCGATAATCCATATGAAAACTGTGTTGTCGAAATTATGAAAGAGTTTGAGCCCATGCCGTACAAGCAACTGTGCTGGAATGTGAGACAGAAACCTATTTTTGAACAGCTTCAAAAAGCAACTTATAGAATAAAGGATAGAATTATCGCATCGAAACCATTCACGAATGTGATGATTACAGTAATGATTACTTTGGGAGCACTTTTAACTATTGGTTTTAGCAGACTTTTTTCTGGGCTTTGGAGAGACAAACCAGTTATATTTTTGCTGGTCGCTCTCGTGCCTTTAATTTTCATTGTATTTTACTATTTAAATCAGTTATTAAATCTAATTTTTGTAGATATTATTCCTTCTTCGATTAAAGAAAAAGTATTAAGCAGAGGCGAGAGTATGCGAGATTGGGAATGGGATTATTTTCTCTACGGAACTGCAGTGCTTTCTGCAGCCTTTATTCCGTTAGTGAATTATGCTTCACCGTCATCTACTTCTTCTGGTGATTATTTCAACTTTTCGAGTTCAACCGATTCAGGTTCCTGCGGTTCTTCTTGTGGGAGTTCTGGAAGTTCCTGTGGCTCCTCATGCGGAAGTTCCTGTGGAGGTTGCGGTGGCGGAGATTAATATTTTTTGAACCATATAAGTTATATAAGAATTTTAAGTTTTTGGCTTAATTAAACTTACATGACTTATATGGTTTAATTTTTTTAATTTTAAACTTTGCGTCTCCGCGACTTTGCGAGATTAAAATTTTAAACAAAATGACACCGACTTTTTTTGCAGATCAAAAAGATTTTAGAAAATGGCTAGAAAAGAACCATCAAAAAGAAAAAGAACTTTTAGTTGGTTTCTATAAAGTTTCAAGCAAAAAGCCCTCAATGAGTTGGTCAGAATCTGTAGATCAAGCGCTTTGTTTTGGCTGGATAGACGGCGTTCGCAGATCGATTAATGATGAAAGCTACAGCATTCGTTTTACTCCGAGAAGGCCTTCTAGTATTTGGAGTGCCATTAATGTTCAAAAAATGGAAGATTTGACTAAAGCAGGTTTAATGACAGATGCAGGTTTAAAAGCTTTTAGTTTTCTATCAGAAAATAAATCAAAAATATATTCGCACGAAAAGAAAGAACCTATACCGCTTTTAGAAGCTTACGAAAAGGAATTTAAAAGCAACAAAATAGCTTGGGAGTTTTTTGAGAAACAAGCACCATCCTACAAGAAAGTTATGATTCATTGGATTATGAGTGCCAAACAGGAAAAAACACAATTGTCAAGACTGGAAAAAACTATTGTGGAAAGCGAAAAGCATAAACGAGTGATGTAGTAAAATCCAATAAAATTCCTTATATTAGTGGTTTGACTTATAGTATAATATGGAAAAAGAAAATACCATTATAAAAGGAGAGATTTTGTTGGGTATTATTTTTGCCCTCGAATTATATGCTTTACCCGTACAATTTTATTTATTATTAAAAGGACCTGGTTTTACCTTTTTTAGTGCAGCCGTGCGTTTTTTCAGTTTTTTTACAATTACAACAAATACAATTGTTTTCTTTTGCACCGCTTTTTTATTATTTGGAGGCAGATGCAAGCTTAATGCGTTTTTCAAAAAATGCACCACAATTACAGCCGTAACCGTTTATATTCTAATTGTCGGAATGGTTTTTAATTTGCTTCTTCGTCACATCGTCGATTTAAAGGGACATCATCTTATTGTAAGCGAAATATTTCATTCGGTAGTGCCAGTTTTATTTTTCTCGTATTGGCTATTTTTTGTGAGTCCACAAAGAATCTCTTTTAAGGTTATTTTGGGATGGCTCGTTTATCCTATTCTCTATATTATTTATACTTTGTTTCACGGAATTACGACCAATTTTTACCCGTATCCGTTTATTGACGCAACTAAATTGGGCTTTAAAACTGCTCTCGTAAATGGATTATTCGTTTTAATTGCTTTTGTGGTTTTGTCAGTGATTTTAATTTCTATTTCAAGGCTAAGAAAAGAAGTTTAGAATTAGCCATTATAAATTAATTACAGATTCTAATGTTGATTTCTTTTGGTTTATAATGAACAGCTGGCTTTTATCGTCTAATAAAATTTTATAGTTAAATTCTTTTTCCGAATCAAACTTCCAGTTTTTTAGTTCTTTAAAACTTTTTTTAATCAATTTTAAGTTTTCACTATTATTCTTTGAAACAATTATCATTTTTGTTAATGCTGTTTCTTGCATTTTTTCAATAGAACTTTTTGAAATTTCCGTTTCATATTCGGTTCTAGAGCGAAAACGGAATTTTTTTTGAATAACGTTAAAATCATCTTCATTTTCAGAAATGACATATCTGTAACTCATTACATTATCTAATTCGTTTATCCAATCAGGAAATTTCTGCTCATAAATCGCAATGTAGCGGTCAATGAAACTTTTATCGATAGGTTTTTTCTGAGCGATATATTCATTTACCATTGGATAAATTTCCTTAGACATCAGATTGATATACTTTTGATAGTACCAATCTTTTTCATCTATTTTACCATTAAGCTTTCCGTAAACATACCCATTTCCCAATGCGGTCGCGAGCACTTCATTTAACAGCTGATAAGCATAATTGCTGTATTTGGACTTATTTTCTTTAAAAGCATTTGAGATTTCAGTTTTAACCTCGAGAGATTGTTCATTATAAATAATATGATACGTTTCGTGTAGCATTACACTAAAAAGATCTTTGTAATTTGTTAAGTCAGTTTGAATGGCGCTGATAAAATTATTTTCAAAAGATTGAGCTGTAAAGCCTTTAGAATTGGGAAGCGGATAAAAAGCAATTTCGAACGGAATTGACGTGTCCCAACTCGAATTGTAGAATAGTAAACCTATTGTAAAGTAATCCTGAATATTGTTTTCATTTGCATATTTAGTAATTTCGACAATTTGCTTTTCAAACTTCTCTTTGTTCGGATTGTAAATCAATTCATTATAAATTGGAGTAAATGCAGAAATAATTCTGGTTAGATCATTTAAAGTCTTGTTCGTTACAATTCCAATTGAACGCATTTTGAAATCTTTTAAATTCTCAGTTTCAATGAGATTTTTTCTTAAAAAATCTTTAGACTGCATTGGTTTTTTTGAGTCTTCAGGAAATCCATCAAATTTATAACTGTAATCGATAGCGAGTTTGTCAAATTCTGACACTAATTTTTGAAATTCTTCTGTATTATATTTCGACTTATGAAATTCGGTTTTGAAAACATTTTCGGGATAGTTTTCAGAAAGATTCTGTATAAAAACAAAAACGGCCAATTGCTCAGAATACTTTATATTGAATGTCGCTTTTTGCGCAAATGATAATGAAGATTGTACAAAAAAGAGGAAAATTAAAATTTGGAATTTCATTAAAGTCTAGATAAATTAAAAGAATATTTTTTTACAATTGCTTTTGTAAAACGAAATCAAATTTAATAAAATCATTGTGGAGAAAAAGATAAAAATATAAGAATGTTATTATAAATTTGGTTTTTTAACCAAAACTCTTCTAAAATAGTCATTGGTCGAAATTCTTTAAATCAAAATCCTTAATTCTAGTACATTTATAGTTTAGAATATATTAAAACCAAAACCCTAATGAAAAATATTTTCCTTTCGCTTTGTCTTTTTGGCGCTTTCACAAGCAGTTTCGGACAAGAATTACCAAATGCTCCAAAACCTTTTGGACCGCTTCCGACACAGAAACAAATCGATTGGCAGGAAATGGAATTTTATGCTTTTGTGCATTTTTCATTAAATACTTTTACCAATAAAGAATGGGGTTACGGAGACGAATCGCCAGAACTTTTTAATCCGTCACAATTAGATGTTCGACAGTGGGCTCGCATTGTGAAAGAGTCGGGAATGAAAGGAATTATTTTGGTTGCCAAACATCATGACGGTTTCTGTTTATGGCCTTCGGCGTATACAGAACGTTCAGTTAAAAATTCGCCTTGGGAAAATGGAAAAGGCGATTTGGTAAAAGAATTAGCCGCTGCTTGTAAAGAATACGATTTAAAATTAGGATTATATCTTTCGCCTTGGGACAGAAATCATCCGCAATACGGAAAACCCGAGTATATCACGTATTTCAGAAATCAGCTAAAAGAATTATTGACGAATTATGGAGATGTTTTCGAAATGTGGTTTGATGGCGCAAATGGTGGCGATGGCTACTACGGTGGAGCCAATGAAATGAGAAAGATCAATTCGTTAACTTATTACAACTGGGAGGAGACCTATAAATTAATTTATGACATAGCGCCAAAAACGTTGGTTTGGGGCGTTGGTCCGTCTGAAGCGAGATGGATTGGAAATGAAGAGGGTAGAGCGGGAAAAACCAATTGGTCATTATTGCGTCAGAAAGATGAATTGGCTGGAAAAGTGCATTATACCGAATTTATGTCGGGTCATGAAGACGGTGAAAAATGGGTTCCAGGAGAAGCCGATGTTTCGATCAGACCAGGATGGTTTTATCACTCCGTTGAAGATGATAAAGTGCGTTCGCTTGACGAAATGGTCGATATTTATTACGAATCGATTGGTCGAAATGCAACTTTGTTATTGAATCTTCCAGTTGATCAACGTGGTTTGGTTCATGAAAATGATGAAGCGAGATTGAAAGAATTAGTTGCTACAATTAAAGCCGATTTCAAAACAGAATTATTGGCAGATACACAAGTTCAAGCTTCAAATACAAAAGGAGCCGATTCTAATTTTGGCCCTCAAAATGTTATTGACGGAAATAAAAACACGTATTGGGCAACTGACGAAAAAGTAAAAGAAGCCACAATTGAATTTACGTTTAAAAAGCCAACTGCTATCAATAGAATTTTACTTCAGGAATATATTAAGCTAGGACAGAGAGTTAAATCTTTTTCTGTTGAAGCCAAAATTGATGGAAATTGGAAAACGATTGCCAATGAAACTACAATTGGCTACAAAAGAATTCTACGTTTGGATCGTGTTACAGCTTCGGCTATTCGAATTAATGTTTTAGATGCGAAAGCTGGATTTGTAATCAGTACGATCGAAGCCTATAATGCTCCGACCTTCGTTAGGGAACCTCAAATTCTTCGCGATAAAAATGGTTTGGTTACGATTAAATCGGAAGATGGAGCTGCTGTTTATTATTCGCTTGACGGAAAAAATCCTTCGGAAAAAAGCATTCTGTATAAAGCTCCATTCGTATATAATAAAGCAGTAGAAATAAAAGCGATTGCTAGAAACACAAAAGAGAAAATCAATAGTGCAGTAAAAACAGCTAAATATGGGGTTTCTAAAGAAAAATGGAAAGTAATTTCTGTTTCGAGTGGCGACAATACATCTGCTGAACGCATTATCGACGGAAATCCAAATACAGATTGGGGATTTGGAAATGATGAAAATAAATTGCCTCAAAGTGTTGTGATTGACATGGGAGAATTGGTAAGCATTAAAGGTTTTACGTATACGCCGCAACAGGTTGGCAACAACTTGAATCTGATCTCCAATTATGAATTGTATACGAGTGTTGACAGTTTTTATTGGGACAAACAATCAGAAGGGGAGTTCTCTAATATCAAACATAATCCAATTGAACAAATTAAGAGTTTTACTGCAGTTAAAGCAAGGTTTTTAAAGTTTGTCGCTACAGCTGGCGTTGGAAAATCACAAAGTGTTTCGATTTCTGAAATTGGAGTTGTCGAATAAAAGCTTTTTCGGAAACTTTAGAAATAGCTTAGCATTCTTATTTTGTCTTTTGCCGAAGCGCAGCCGTTATTAGTCGAATTTTTAAGACGAACGAATAATTTAATTCTACTTTTATCTTAGAAATTAAATGGCAAGGCAAATGATTAAAGAAGATATAGGTTTTAGAGAAGCAGGGAAATTTGAAGAAACTCGTTACGAGAAAATTCACAATGTTATTTTCGAATCTTCGCAAGAAGCTTCTTTACTTGTAGCGCAGGAAATTGCCAATTTAATTCAGAGAAAAAATGAACTGAACGAACCTTGTGTTTTAGGTTTGGCTACAGGTTCTTCGCCAATTAAGGTTTACGAAGAATTGGTAAGAATGCACAAAGAAGAAGGACTGAGTTTTGAAAACGTAGTGACTTTCAACTTAGATGAATATTATCCGATGGATAAAAATGATATTCAGAGTTATTATCATTTTATGCACGAGCATTTGTTCAATCACGTCAATATTCTTCCAAAAAATATAAATATTCCAGACGGGCAGGTGAGTGCCGAGGAATTACAGCAATATTGCATCGATTACGAAATGAAAATCAAGTCGTACGGCGGATTGGATTTTCAGCTTCTCGGAATCGGCAGAACAGGACATATCGGATTTAATGAACCAGGTTCTCACGTTAATTCGGGAACGAGAAGTATTACTTTGGATCATATAACCCGTGTCGATGCGGCTTCTTCTTTTTTAGGAATTGATAATGTTCCGAGAAAAGCCATTACAATGGGAATTGGAACCGTTAGGAATGCAAAAAGAATAGTTTTACTTGGTTGGGGAATCAGTAAAGCAGGAATTATAAAAAAGACAATCGAAGGACAGGTTTCTTCGCAAGTTCCAGCGACGTATTTACAAGAGCACAACAACACAACATTTGTTCTGGATACGGAAGCTTCGTCTGAATTGACACGAGTAAAAACACCTTGGCTGGTGAAATCTTGTGTTTGGACAGATGAATTAAAATTGAAAGCGGTGGCTTGGTTAAGTGAGCTGACTAAGAAACCATTTTTAAAACTGACAGACAAAGATTATAACGACAACGGAATGTCGAGTCTTTTGACGGAAGAAGGAACTGCATACGATTTGAACATTAAGATGTTTAATAAAATGCAACAGACAATCACTGGCTGGCCGGGCGGAAAACCCAACGCAGATGATACTTATCGACCGGAGCGTTCCACGCCGGAGAGAAAGAGGATCATTATTTTCAGCCCGCACCCAGATGATGATGTGATTTCGATGGGAGGAACTTTTGACCGTTTGGTCGAACAAGGACATGAGGTTCATGTGGCGTATCAGACTTCTGGAAATATTGCCGTTTCTAATGAAGAAGCTTTGAAGTTTGCAGAAATTTCTAAAGCATTGAATCCGAATTCTGAAGTTTCTCAGGAAATTATCGATTTTCTTAAAAACAGAACGGGGACAGAAATTGATTCGCCTGAGGTTAGAAAATTGAAAGGATTAATTAGAAGAAGCGAATCTTTTGGTGCAACACGTTACATTGGCTTGCCAGATTCAAATGTTAACTTTTTAGATCTTCCGTTTTACGAAACAGGAACGGTTAAAAAGAATAATCTTTCGGATGCAGATATCGAGATTATGTGCGATATCATTGAAAGAATAAAACCGCATCAAATTTATGCCGCTGGAGATTTAGCAGATCCGCACGGAACTCATAAAGTGTGTTTAGACAGTTTGTTTGAAGCTTTGAAAAGATTAAAACACAAAAGCTTTATGAATGATTGTTGGGTTTGGCTGTATCGAGGCGCTTGGCATGAATGGGAATCGTACCAAATTGACATGGCAGTACCAATGAGTCCTGACCAGGTTATGAAGAAACGACATGCTATTTTTTATCACCAGTCTCAAAAAGACGGCGTTATGTTTCAAGGTGATGACAGCAGGGAGTTTTGGGTGCGAGTTGAAGACAGAAATAGATTGACTGCAGAAAAATACCACAGCTTAGGTTTAGCAGATTATTCGGCTATAGAAGCGTTTAAAAGATATCACTTTTAGTGATTTTTTGCAGCAATGAAGATAATAGACTATTTCATGGTTTATTTTGGTTAGTTACCTATAATTGAGTAAAATGCGGTCGTGGTTGGCCGCATTTTTTTTTTTTTTTTACTGTGAATGGTTTTACCGCAGAGAGCGCTAAGGATACGCAAAGATTCGCAAATATTTTTTTAAAGTTTTGTCATCCTGAGCGTCCCGAAACTTCGGGAGAAGGGCGCAAAGGTTTTTCTCAAAGATTGTCTGTAGAGACGCACTGCAGTGCGTCTAACGTTTGTAATATAATCGCGCAAAGACGCAAAGTTTTTATAAAAACTTCAATATCAAAAAACAATAAAATTCCGTAGGAATGGACAATTTTGTAGCAACGGATTTTAATCCGTTGAAATGATAATTTTTGTTTTGAATTAGTTCCGTAGGAACGACATATATAAAAAACAAAAAATGCTTCGATCCTACGGATCTAATTTGTATTGGAATCCATCAATCCCGGGATTAAAATCCCGGGCTACAATATGAATCGAGCTTACAGCTCTTTTTTTTATTTTTATCTCTCCATAAAAAAAAATCGCAAAGCTTAAAAAATAAACTTTGCGACCTTTGCGTAATTCTTTGCGCTCTTTGCGGTTAAATCTACTATATCGAAGAATTCAAGATTTTCTGTTTCACTTCGTCAATATAAGATCTTCCTATAACGTAACGAAGTCCTTCAATTTCAATACTATTTCCTTCAACGGCGTCAATTTTGTCAATCGCAATGGTGTAAGATCTGTGGATTCTGATAAAATCTCTTTCGGGTAATAAACTTGTAAAATCGGATAAAGTGCTGTGAATGATAAACTTTCCAGAGGTTGTGCTTATTTTTAGATAATCTTTTAAACTTTCAATAACCAAAATTTCGTTCAAGAAAATCTTCTTCATTTTCTTTTTATCAATCTTAACGAAGATAAACGGATTTTCTTTACTGTTTTCTATAGGTGCTTTGGTATTGGCATTTAGACGTTTGCTGATTTTGTTTACTGCTTTCATCAAACGTGGAAACTCAATTGGCTTTACCAAATAATCTAATACGTCCAGTTCGTAAGTTTCAATAGCAAATTGGTCATAAGCGCTTGTAATTACCAATAAGGGCGGATTTTCTAAGCTTTTAATAAAATTAATACCGTCCAAAACAGGCATATTGATGTCTAAGAAAATTACATCAATCGTATTGTTTTTTAAAAAATTAAGGCCTTCAATAGAATTACTGAAAGTGCTTACCAATTCTAATTCTTCAATCTGCTCAATATAATTTTTAATAACGTTTATTGCCAATGGCTCATCATCGATAATTAAACACTTTATTTTCATTTGTACTGTTATTTTGGGCCAATGTGTGGTTATCTTGTAAGTATAATTTTAGTTATATCTAAAAGCAGGGGCTATGTGACTTTTATAACTAGTTTAACGACAAAAATATTCTTTTTATTTTTAAATGAAAGCTTATAGTCACTTTTATTATATCCCAATTCGAGTCTTTTTTTCACGTTTTCGATACCTATACCACTTGACTTGTTAAAATTATCTTTATGTACGGTAAATTCGGGCATTGGGTTTGAAATTGTAAAATGTAAGTAATCTCCTTTTACTTTAAATCTAATGTCAATTAGTACATTCCCAGTGTTTTTGTTCACTCCATGTTTGAATGCATTTTCGACGAAAGTCAAAAGTAAAACAGGCGAAATTTCCTTGTCATGAATATCTCCAGAAATTGACATATCGACTTCTAAGCGTTCTCCGTTGCGAATTCGTTCCAAATCCAGATAATTCTGAATGCACATGATTTCGTTTTCTAAAGTTTGTTTTTTGCCTTTTGTTTCATAAAGCATATAACGCATTAATTCAGAAAGTTTCAGAACGATTTTTGGAGTTTTGTTAGATTTTTCTACAGAAAGCGAATAGATATTATTTAAGGTGTTAAAGAAAAAATGCGGAGAAATCTGCGACTTCAAAAATAACAATTCCGTTTCTAGTTGCGATTTCTCAAGATCTGTAACACGTCTCTGTTCTTTTAAAAAATCCAAAGTGATTTTTATTGCAGTTACAAAAGTCATTACATACAATTCGCCCATCATCATATCTATAGTATAATTCAGCGTAAGTGTATTGATGGTTTGCGGACCTTCGGGCCAAACATCATGAGTAATCAGTAAATAAGTCAGATTGAATTTAAGAACCACCATGACAAAAATTGCGGACAATACACTTATAATATATAGGACATATTTTTTTTTGTAGACCAAATGTGGCATTAAAACCAAAATATTCAGATAACACAATGCCATGTGAATTGGGAATCCGAGTAAAGTGGTTTTTAAGGAGTAAACGTAGTCGTTAAAATAGCTTCCCCAGCGAAATGTATTGAATACAAAATACGTCAGCCAGAAATAAACATGATAGCGAATAGGTAAGCTGTATGGTTTGTTGGCATTAAAAATCATATGCGGTCTTTAAAGTGTCGTTTGTTACTATTTTTTGATGTTTAGAGCTGTTTAAATGTCGTCCGTCTAAAAATATTTTGGTAAAAGTTGAATTTATCTAAATTTAAAGTTAAATTAATATTGTTTTGATATGAAGAAAATTACTCTGCTTTCTTTAACGGTAATTTTTGCTGCAAGTTGCAAAATAAATGTAGATAAAAACAAAGATCGAAAAAGTTTTGCAACAAATTATGTAGATCCTTTTATAGGTACTGGCGGTCACGGACATACTTATCCTGGCGCAACAGTTCCGTTTGGGATGCTGCAAGTGAGTCCAGATAATGGAATTTCGAGCTGGGACTGGTGTTCTGGCTATCATTATTCAGACTCTATAGTTTCTGGATTTAGTCATTTACACTTAAGCGGAACAGGAATCGGTGATTTGGCAGATATTTTATTTATGCCGACAAACAAAAAGTTAGACTTAACCGCCAAAGCCGCTTCACGCGATTTCCTTCCGTATAAATCAAAATATAGCCATGCTAACGAAAAAGCAACACCGGGTTCTTACCAAGTTTTTCTTGAGGATCCTAAAATCAATGTAGAATTAACGTCTACGCAAAGAACCGCATATCATAAATATACCTATAATAATAACGACACACAATCTGTAGTTGTCGATTTAGGTTTTGCCATCAATTGGGACAAAGCGACCAAAACGGCTATTAAGATTGAAGATGAAAATACGATTAGCGGTTTCCGTTACAGTACAGGATGGGCAAAAAATCAGAAAGTATTTTTTGTAGCTAAATTTTCTAAACCTATTACAGAATCTATTTTAACAGCTGATAAAAAAGTAGTTTCTGGCGGAAATGCTGAAGGAGAAAATACAGCTTTGCAATTGTTCTTTGATTCTAAAAATTCGAATCAGTTAGATGTAAAAGTGGCTCTTTCTTCGGTAAGTATTGAAAATGCAAAATTGAATTTAGATACAGAAAAACAAGATTTTGAAAAAGTAAAATCGAAAGCTGCTGCAGACTGGAACAAAGCGTTAAGCAAAATTACAGTTGAAACTCCAGTGGATTCTTTAAAAACGATTTTCTATACGGCTTTGTATCACGCACAAGTGGCGCCTGTAACCTACAGCGACAAAAATGGTCAGTTTAGAACAGAAGATGATAAAATTGTAACCGCAAAAGATTTTACCGCTTATTCTACTTTATCACTTTGGGATACGTTTAGAGCAGAGAATCCTTTGTTGACGATTTTGGAACCAACAAAAGTTTCTGATTTAGTTAATTCGATGTTAGCGTATTACGAAACAAAAAAAATACTTCCAGTTTGGACGCTTTACGCGAATGAAACCAATACAATGACTGGATATCATTCAATCCCCGTTATTGCTGATGCTCATTTTAAAGGTATAAAAGGTTTTAATGCTGAAAAAGCTTATGAAGCGATGAAAGCAACGATGATGCAAGACGAACGCGGATTGAATTTCTACAAACAATACGGTTATATTCCGTACAATTTATTAGACGAATCGGTTACGATTACTTTAGAATACGCTTACGACGATTGGTGCGTGGCGCAAATGGCAAAAGCTTTAGGGAAACAAGCTGATTATGAGCTTTTCTCTAAACGCTCAAAAGCTTACGAATATTTATTTGATTCGAAATCTGGTTTCATGAGAGGAAAATCTCAAGACGGAAAATCTTGGAACGAACCTTTTGATCCGAAACACTCTAACCACAGAGAACATACAGATTACACAGAAGGAAACGCTTGGCAACATAGCTGGTTTGTGCCTCATAACGTAGATAATTTCATCAAACTTCACGGAGGAAATGAAACTTTCACCAAACGTCTAGAGCAATTGTTTACTGAAAGTTCTGAGATCACAGGAAGTAATGTTTCTGCTGATATTTCTGGATTGATCGGACAATATGCGCACGGAAACGAGCCGAGTCACCATATTGCGTACATGTTCAATCATGCGAAACAGCCTTGGAGAACACAATATTGGGTACGTCATATTTTAGACACACAATATAACACCACAGCAAACGGATTGAGCGGAAACGAAGACTGCGGACAAATGTCAGCTTGGTACGTGTTCAGTTCGATGGGATTGTATCCAATGAATCCTGCTTCTGGTGAATACGAAATCGGAAGTCCGATTTTCGAAAAATCAACTTTAAATCTTCCAAACGGAAAAACTTTTGTGATCGAAGCAGAAAATGTTTCAAAACAGAATTTCTATATCCAATCGGCTACCTTAAACGGAAAGCCGTTCAATAAAACAGCAATTTCTCATCAAGAAATGCTAAAGGGCGGTGTGCTTCATTTTGTAATGGGAGCAGAGCCAAACAAAAATTTCGGTCTAAACTAACTAACTCAAAATAAATATATTAATGAATATTATCGACGTATCAATCATTTTAATCTACATCGTCCTCTCGGTCGGTATAGGAATCTGGATTTCAAGAAAAGCATCCAAAGGCTTAGATGATTATTTCTTGGGAGGAAAATCAATCAAATGGTATTTTTTAGGGCTAAGTAATGGCTCTGGAATGTTTGATGTTTCGGGAACTTCCTGGATGATTGGCGTTCTGTTTTTATACGGAGTAAAAAGTTTCATGTTTATGTGGCTTTGGCCGATTTGGAATCAGATTTTCGTGATGATGTTCCTCGCAGTCTGGATCAGAAGATCGAAAGTAATGACGGGATCTGAGTGGATTCTGACGCGTTTTGGAAGTGATAAAGCTGGAAAAGCTTCTCATATTATTGTAGCGATTTTTGCGATTATTTCGACTATTGGTTTCATTGCTTATTTTTTCGTTGGAATCGGAAAATTTGTAACGATTATTTTACCTTGGGATTTGACCGTTCACATGAACGGATCCGTTTTCTTAACATCAGAACAGGCTTATGCGCTGTTAATCATTTTCTTAACGACAATTTACACGGTTAAAGGAGGAATGTTTTCCGTGGTTGCGACAGAGGTTGTACAATACATTATTATGATTGTAGCCGGAGTTTTGATCGCAGGTTATGCATTCATTAATTATACTGATATTCAAATCAATTCTGTGATTACGCCAGAATGGAAAAATGTTTTCTTCGGATGGGAATTTGAAACACAATGGAGCGATAAATTCGAAACTTTCAATAAATTAATTGATACGGAAGGTTACAAAATGTTTGGCGCATTTATCGGAATGACTTTGTTCAAAGGATTTTTTGCAAGTGTTGCTGGTCCAACTCCAAGTTACGATTTACAGCGTGTTCTTTCTACAAAATCAGTAAAAGAAGCGGCTTATATGAGTGGTTTTACCAACTTGATTTTATTCATTCCGAGATATTTATTGATTACAGGAATCGTAGTAATTGCTTTGGTGAATTTAGCGCCAGAATTAAATGCAAACGTAAATTTAACAGGTGCAGATTTAGAATTATTAATGCCGAAAGTCGTTAATCTTTATATCCCAGTTGGAATTAAAGGAATTCTTTTGGCTGGACTTTTAGCCGCTTTCATGTCTGGATTCTCAGCTTTCGTAAACGCAGGACCAGCGTATATTGTAAATGATATTTATAAAAAATATTTCAAGCCAGTTGCTTCAAACAAGCATTATATTAAAGTAAGTCAGATTTCATCTTTCTTAGTAGTTGGTTTAGGAGTTTTCATGGGATTCTTTGCGGATTCTATCAATTCGCTAACACTTTGGATTACAAGTGCTTTGTACGGAGGTTACGTTGCAGCGAACTTCTTAAAATGGATTTGGTGGCGTTTTAACGGATGGGGTTATTTCTGGGGAATGGTCGGCGGATTAATAGCAGCGTCTCTTCAGTTTGTTTTAGATCAGAACAAAGGAAATTTAGCAGCGGGAACTTTCTTGCATGATCTTTCGCAAGTGCCATCGATTTACTTATTCCCATTAATCTTCGGAATGTCGATTTTAGGTTGTCTTCTTGGAACTTACCTAAGCAAACCAACCGATATGGAAGTTTTAAAATCGTTCTACCATAACGTAAGACCTTGGGGATTTTGGGGGCCAGTTTACAAACAATTAAAAGCAGAAGATCATTCTTTCCAAAAAAATAATGATTTCTATTTAGATATGATGAATTGTATCATCGGAATCGTTTGGCAGTCAAGTATGATTTTGCTTCCGATTTATTTTATCATCAGAGATTATCCAAAAGCTCTAGTAGCGTTGGCAGTTTTCTTAGTGACAACGACAGTATTGAAATTTACTTGGTTGGATAGAGTTAGGAAGATAGAGGAGTAGATTTTAGAAAATAGAAAATAGAAAATAGATGCAAGAAGCAAGATTTCTTGGATTGAGATAAAAATTAAACATATAGAAACATAGATTTTTCTTTTGCTTGAAAAGGAGAAAGAAAGAAACTAGTTTCTAACACATAGCATTGAACATAGCCATAGTTTCAACTATGGGTACGCAAGATTGTCATTCTGAGCGGAGTCGAAGAACCGCGAGTAGCTCGACAAAGATTGGCGAAATACTGGATGGAGCTTCTTGCGGAGATCCTTCCTTCGTCAGGATGACAAAACTGGCGAACAACAAACAATAAACAAAAAACTACAAACAATAAACAATAAAAAAATGAGCACTATTCCTTGGCAAGACAGACCCGAAAACAGTAAAGATGTAATGTGGAGATATTCTGAGAATCCAATTATCGACAGATATTCGATTCCTTCTTCAAACAGTATTTTCAATAGTGCGGTTGTGCCTTTTGGAGATGGCTATGCTGGGGTTTTTAGATGTGATAATAAAGCAGTTCAGATGAACATTTTTGCTGGTTTCAGTAAAGACGGAATCAATTGGGACATCAACCACGAACCAATCGAGATGAAATCTGGAAACACAGAAATGATTGAGTCTGCTTATAAATACGATCCGCGTGTAGTTTGGATCGAAGATCGTTACTGGATTACTTGGTGTAATGGTTACAACGGACCAACAATCGGAATCGGATATACTTTCGATTTTAAAGAATTTTTCCAATGCGAAAATGCCTTTTTGCCATTCAACAGAAATGGAGTTTTGTTTCCACAAAAAATCAACGGAAAATATGCAATGTTAAGCCGTCCAAGTGATAATGGACACACACCTTTTGGAGATATCTGGATCAGCTACAGTCCAGACATGAAATATTGGGGAGAACACAGATTGGTAATGAAACCGTCTCCATTTGAGCAAAGTGCTTGGCAATGTACAAAAGTAGGAGCAGGACCAATTCCGATTTTAACTGACGAAGGCTGGTTAATGATCTACCACGGAGTTATAAATACTTGCAACGGTTTCCGTTATGCAATGGGTTCAGCACTTTTAGATGTTGATTCGCCAGATCAGGTAAAATACAGAACACAGCCTTATTTATTAGGACCTGCAGAAACGTATGAAATGGTTGGAGACGTTCCAAACGTAGTTTTCCCTTGTGCCGCTTTACACAGTATTGAAGAAGATAAATTAGCGGTTTATTACGGTGCAGCAGATACTCACGTAGCGATTGCTTTCGGAAAATTAAGCGAAGTAATTCAGTTTACAAAAGAAAATAGTTTATAATAAGAAGATGCATAGTAGAAGTAAATTATTGTCCCTTGCCGTATTTTTTGTTGCGTTGATGGGGTATGCGCAATCTGAAAAAGAGGTTTCACCAAAAAGTTATATTGCGTATAAAACATCTAAAGAAATTGTTATTGACGGCGATGAAGCAGATAAAGCTTGGGAAAAAGCATCTTGGACAACGCCTTTTGTCGACATAGAAGGTGTTGAAACTCCAAAATACAAAACTCAGGTCAAAATGCTCTGGGACGATAATTACTACTATATTCTCGCTAAAATGGAAGAGCCTCATGTTTGGGCAAATCTAAAACAGCGCGATACTATTATTTTTTATAATAATGATTTTGAGGTTTTTATCGATCCAGATAATGATACGCACAATTATTATGAATTAGAAATAAATGCTTTAAACACGGCTTGGGATTTATTTATAAATAAACCTTATCGTGAAAAAAACACGGTTCTAAACGACTGGAATATCGACGGATTAAAATCTGCCGTGAAAGTACACGGAACTTTAAATAATCCTTCGGATATTGATAAAGGCTGGACGCTGGAAATTGCGATTCCGTGGTCGGTTTACAAAACGTCTTATTTTGATAATATTGTTCCGAAAGATAAATTTTGGAAAGTCAATTTCTCGCGTGTGAATTGGCAGCACGATATTGTAGACGGAAAATACGAACGCAAAAAAGATAAAGAAGGAAAATTTCTCCCAGAATACAATTGGGTTTGGTCGCCTATGGGAGTCATAAATATGCATGAGCCCGAAAAGTGGGCTTATGTATACTTCTCTTCAAAAGAAAGCGAGGATACATTTACAATTCCGCAGGAAGAAAAAGTAAAATGGGAATTGTACACTTTGTATAGAGCTCAAAAAAGATATTTTGACAAGAATAAAACATGGGCTAAATCCCTAAAAGATATCAGTACAAAAAATATAATTGTTGACGGAAAAGTTTTAAAACCGACATTAGAGAATCATTTATCAGGATTTAATATTGCTGTAAAAAGCCCTTTTTCAAACAAAACCTTAATAATTAAAGAAGATGGTAAAATTATTACGAACGAATAAGTTACAGAATATTTCAAAAGTTATTGTTCTGGCGCTTTCGCTGAGTTTATTTTCATGCGGACAAAAAGATGCTAAAACAGCAGAAAACGGAAAATTCAATTTTGGAGTCTGGACAACTGCTGATCCTAAAAAATCGGATGCAGATTACACAACAGAATTCAAAAAATACAAAGACGGCGGTATTGATGAAGTTTTAATCAATACCAATACAGATCCGAAACTTTTAGGAAGATTGGTTCCGTTAGCGAAAAAAGAAGGTATAAAAGTTCACGCTTGGATTATGGCGATGAATCGTCCAAACGATTCAGTTGCATTACAGCATCCAGACTGGTACCAAGTTAGTAAAGAAGGAAAATCTTGTTTTGACAACCGTCCGTATGTAGATTATTACCAATGGCTTTGCCCGACTAAAGAAGAATCTAGAAACCACGTTTTAGGATTGGTTGAAGGTTTAGCAAAAGTAGAAGGAATCGAAAGCGTTCATTTAGATTACATTCGTTTCCCAGATATCTTTTTGCCAATCAGTTTGTTGCCAAAATACAATTTAGTTCAAGACGTAGAATTACCGCAATTTGATTTCTGTTATTGCGATGCTTGTGTTTCTAAATTCGAAAAAGAACATCATAAAAATCCAAAGAAAAGTCACAACACTTCAATCGATATGGAGTGGAAAAACTTTCGTTTAAATGCTGTAAAAGCAGTGGTTGACGATGCGTATAAAATTGCTCACAAACACAATGTAAAATTAACAGCAGCCGTTTTTCCTTATCCAGAAATGGCAGATCATATGGTGCGCCAACGTTGGGACAAATGGAATATTGACGAAGTATATCCGATGATTTACCACAGTTTCTATGACGAAGAAATTGACTGGGTTGGTTATGCAACTAAACAAGGTGTAGCCGATTTAGAAGGAAAACCTACGAAAGTAAATACGGGAATTTATATTCCAGGATTAAAATCGGATGCAGAATTGAAAGAAGCGATTCTTCAAGCTAAGAAAAATGGGGCGACTGGAGTTTCATTTTTTGACGGAAATGCTTTATCAGAAAGTAATTTAAAGACGATAAAAGCAGTAAAAGCAAGCTTATAAAAGATTTTACTGGGATAAAAATTTTTTACGAAGTAAATTAGCGACATCAAGAATAACTGAATTCTTAATGTTGAACCAAAAACAAAAAACCACATGTCAAATAGAAGAGATTTTATCAAGAAAACAGCTTTAGGCACCTTGGCCGTAAGTTCTGTTTTGGGCGTTAGCGGATTTGCTGCAAATCATGAAAATGAAGTTGAAGATGTAAAAGAGAAAAAACAGCAGAAACCGATCATTATTTCGACTTGGAATCATGGTCTTCCTGCCAACAAAGAATCTTGGAAAAATTTAAAAGAAGGAAAATCAGCTTTAGACGCAATTGAAGCTGGAATGAAAATACCTGAAGCAGATCCGACTGTTCGAAGCGTGGGTTACGGAGGATATCCAGACCGCGAAGGAAAAGTGACTTTGGATGCCTGCATTATGGATCATAATAGTAATTGCGGTTCGGTTTGTTTTCTTCAAGGAATCAAACACCCAATTTCTGTTGCCAAAAGAGTGCTTCAAAATACGCCTCACGTAATGTTAGCGGGACAAGGCGCATTGCAATTTGCTTTATCAGAAGGATTTAAAGAAGAAAATCTTTTAACTCCAGAATCTGAAAAAGACTGGAAAAAATGGCTGGAAGATTCAAAATACAAACCAGTTATCAATATAGAAAATCACGATACCATAAGCATGCTAATGTTAGACCAGGATGGCAATCTTTCGGGTGGATGTACCACGAGCGGTGCAGCTTGGAAAATGCACGGACGCGTCGGTGACTCCCCAATAATCGGCGCGGGTCTTTTCCTGGACAACGAAGTAGGAGCAGCTGCAGCAACTGGTTTAGGCGAAGCCGTGATCAGAACTGCGGGAAGTGCAATGGTAGTCGAATTAATGCGTCAGGGAAAATCTCCTTATGATGCTTGTAAAGAAATTACAGAACGTATTTACAACAAACATAAAAATCACAAAGACATGGAATACCTGCAAGTCGGTTTTATCGCTTTGAATAAAAACGGTGAATATGCAGGGTATAGTTTAAGATCTGGTTTCAATTTTGCCGTTTCTGATGACGTAAAAGGCCACAGAATGGAAGACGCGAAATTTAAAATGTCTTGGGAGAAATAATTATCAGGTTTATAATTTGCCAAAAATGATGGATTAAAATCCATCCCTACAATATGTTTCGAGCCGAAGGCTCTTTCGTAAGAGTTCCGGAGGAACGAACCATTTTGTAGCAACGGATTTTAATCCGTTGAAGGCCAAAGATTAAACGCATTTTTGTCATCCTGAGGAACGAAGGATCACACAAGAAACTCTACAAAGATTTGCGAGTTACTGTGAGGAATTACTAGTGTGATCCTTCGTTCCTCAGGATGACAAACTAAAACAAAAAACTATGTCTCTATGTGTTTAAAAACGAACCACAAAGAGACAAACCAAAAAACAAAGAATGAAAAAATTACTATTCCTATTAACCCTAATCACTTCAGTTTTCTCGGCGAATGCACAGAAAGTTTACACAGAAAGTGATATAAAGATCATTCCTAAACCGAGTCAGACTCTTATTAAAACAGGTGTTTTTGAGTTTACAAAAGACACAAAATTTGTCGTAAATGGTGATTTCCAAAAAGATGCAGCGAATGCTTTAGCTTCTAAATTTGAAATTGCTGCAGGATGGAAACCAGAAATTACGAACAAGATTCCGGCTGGAAATTTTGTTCAGTTTAAAGTAGATCCGAACTTAAAAAATGAAGCTTACGTTTTAGATGTAAATCCGACGAATATTGTGATTTCTGCAAAAGGAAATGTTGGTTTTCTTTACGGATTAGAAAGCGTTCGTCAATTACTTCCTGAAGCGATTGAAAGTAAATTTGCGATTACTTCTGCAAAATGGCAGATTCCGAGTTTAACGATTAATGACGAACCTCGTTTTAAATGGAGAGGTTTAATGTTGGATTTATCTCGTCATTTCTTTGATAAAAATTATGTTCTGGCGACAATTGATCGTTTAGCAATGCACAAAATGAACGTTTTGCACATGCATTTGGTTGATGATCAGGGTTGGAGAATCGAAATAAAAAAATATCCAAAATTAACAGAAGTTGGTGCGTGGAGAGTAGATCAGGAAAATGTTTCTTGGAATGCAAGATTAACTACAAATCCTGATGAAAAAGGAACGTACGGCGGATTTTTTACGCAAGATGAATTAAGAGAAATCGTAAAATACGCAGCTACAAAAGGAATCGAAGTAATTCCAGAAATCGAAATGCCGGCACACGTAAGCAGTGCGATTGCAGCCTATCCAGAATTGGCTTGTTTCAATCAGCGAATTGGTGTTCCGTCAGGCGGCGTTTGGCCTTTGACCGATATTTATTGCGCTGGAAAAGAAACCACTTTTGAATTTTTACAAAATGTCATTGACGAAGTAATCACGATTTTCCCTTCAAAATACATTCATATCGGCGGTGATGAAGCTACTAAAACCAATTGGGCAAAATGTCCGCATTGCCAAAAAAGAATCAAAGACGAGAAATTGAAAGATGTCAACGAATTACAAAGCTATTTTGTAAAACGGATGGAAAAATACATCAACTCAAAAGGTAAAAAAGTAATCGGTTGGGATGAGATTTTAGAAGGCGGTTTGGCTCCAGATGCAACGGTTATGAGCTGGAGAGGAATGAAAGGTGGAATCGAAGCAGCAGATCAAGGTCATGATGTAATTATGACTCCAGAATCTCCTTGTTATTTCAACTTTTATCAAGGGCCGCAAAACGAAGAACCTTTAGCATTTGATGCTTATAATCCGTTAAGTGAAGTTTACAAATTTGATCCTGTAGTTTCGACTATGACACCTCAGGAAGCAGCACACGTTTTAGGCGGACAAGCAAATCTTTGGGCAGAACATTTAGCCTTGCCAAAAGATTCAGAATACATGATTTTTCCAAGATTGGCCGCTTTATCAGAAACTTTATGGAGTCCGAAAGAAAAACGCAATTGGAATGATTTTACAACAAGATTGTTCTCTTTATTAAAACGTTACGATTATTTAGGAATCAATTATGCAAAAAGCGCTTATTTGGTAACCGCTTCTTCTACAGCTGATTTGGCCAATAAACAAATTAAAGTTGAGTTGAAAAATGAATTTCCTAATCCAGACATTCGTTACGTTTTAGGAGACAAAAGCATAGATCATCATGCGATAAAATATGTTGCACCAATTGAAATCAAAGAAACGACAGTTTTAAAAGCTTCTTTATTTCAAGATGACAAACCAGTCGGAAAAACTTATACCGATACGATTGTTTTCCACAAAGGATTTGCTAAAAAAGTAAAATACTTAACGCCTTACAATTCAAATTACAAAGGAGATGCGAATACTATGGTAAACACCATTCGCGGAAGCAAAAATTTCCATGATGGACAATGGCAAGCTTGGTTGGTAAACGATATGGAATTGGTTATCGATCTTGAAAAAGTAGAAAGCATCGAACAAGTATCAGTTGGAACTTTAGAAAGCCAAGGTGCTGGAGTTAATTTCCCAATTCAAGTTAAAGTCTTGATTTCTACAGATGGAGTTAAATATACTCAGGTAGGAAAAATTATGCGTCAGTATGCTGTAAATGCAGTTCCAGAATTGAAAGATTTCAAAATCAATTTCCAAAAACAAAATGCACGTTTTGTAAAAGTAATTGGAGGCAACTTAAAGAAAAGCCCAAAAGGAGAAAGCTCTTGGTTGTTTGTAGATGAAATTGTAATCAATTAATTATTTAGCGATATAAAAGATGAAGAAGATATTATTTAAGCTCGGGATATTATTGATTTGTTTGATGCCGTTTTTTAGCACAGCACAAACCAAAGGATTTTCTATATCTAATGGAGAATTTAAGCAAGACGGAAAAATTGTAAAAATACATTCTGGAGAGATGCACTATGCGCGTATTCCTAAAGAGTATTGGAGACATAGATTGCAAATGCTTAAAGCTATGGGAATGAATACCGTGGCGACTTATGTGTTTTGGAATTATCACGAAACAGCACCAGGTGTATGGGATTTTAAAACAGAAAATAGAGATTTAGGAGAGTTTTTACGTATCGCTAAAAGCGAAGGATTGTATGTGATTCTTAGACCAGGTCCGTATGCATGTGGCGAATGGGAATTTGGAGGATATCCTTGGTGGTTGCAAAATAATCCAGATTTAGTAATTCGTACCAATAACAAAGCATTTTTAGACGCTTGTAAAACGTATATTGAACATTTGTATGCAGAGGTAAAAGGACAATTTGCTAACCAAGGAGGGCCTATCATTATGGTTCAGGTTGAAAATGAATTTGGTTCTTATGTTTCTCAAAGAACAGATATTGCAGCTGCTGATCATGCAGCATACAAAACAGCAATTTACAATATGCTAAAACAAACTGGGTTTCAAGAGCCTTTTTTTACTTCTGATGGTTCTTGGTTGTTTGAAGGAGGTTTGGTTGATGGCGTGTTGCCAACTGCAAATGGAGAATCGAATATTGAAAATTTAAAGAAGCAAGTTGATAAATTTCATAAAGGGCAAGGACCTTATATGGTTGCAGAGTTTTATTCTGGCTGGTTGGATCATTGGGCAGAACCATTTATTAAAATTGGATCTGAGGAGATTGCAAGCCAGACTAAAAAGTACCTTGATGCAGGCGTTTCTTTTAATTATTATATGGTGCATGGCGGTACTAATTTCGGATTTACTTCAGGAGCAAATTATAATGAAGAAAGAGATATTCAGCCTGATATTACAAGCTATGATTATGATGCACCAATTAGCGAAGCGGGTTGGGCGACACCAAAATTTATGGCTATTCGCGATCTAATGCAAAAGTATTCTAAAGCAAAATTAGCGCCGATTCCAGAGAAAATACCAGTTGCAAAATATCCTAATCAGCCTATCAAATCTAGCATGGATGTTTTAAGTTGGATCAAAAAGGAGAAAGCTGTTGTAAATGATCAGCCTTTAACATTTGAAAAACTGGGTCAGGGACATGGATATGTTTTGTATAGAAAAAGATTTACGCAACCAATAACAGGCAAATTAAAAATTGAGGGATTAAGAGACTTTGCCACAGTTTATGTAAACGGAGTTAATGTTGGCGAGTTGAATAGAGTTTTCAATAACTACGAGTTGGAAGTCACTATTCCTTTTAACGGTATTTTAGAAATTCTAGTTGAAAATATGGGGCGTATTAATTACGGTGCCGAAATAGTTCATAATACGAAAGGAATCATTTCTCCAGTATTTATTAATGAATATGAAATTAGTGGCGGATGGGAAATGTATAAAATGCCTATGAATGAAGTTCCAGTTCTTAAAAATGAAAAGGTAAAAACTGGACGTCCAGTTATCTATGAATCTATTGTAAACATTGATAAACCAGCCGATACTTTTCTTGATATGACAAATTGGGGAAAAGGAATTGTATTTGTTAACGGACACAATCTTGGACGCTACTGGAAAGTAGGACCGCAGCAAACGCTTTATGTGCCAGGCTGTTGGTTGAAAAAAGGAGAAAATAAAGTTGTTGTGCTTGAGCAGCTTAATGAAAATAACAAAACAGAATTAACTTTTACAGACCAGCCGATACTTGAAAAGTTAAATTAAGAATACTATTAAACAAAAAACATAGAATAAATAAAACCTAATAAATAGATTAAAGATGAAAAGAGGAATATTCATTATCGCCCTTTTATTTTCAGCTCAGCTATTCGCGCAGGCGATATATGAAGATGAAAGATACGTACCAGAAACTGACCCGTTAGTATTGAAAAACTTAGATGAATGGCAAGGCAAAAAATTTGGTTTGCTAATGCACTGGGGAACTTACAGCCAGTGGGGTATTGTAGAGTCTTGGTCTATTTGTCCAGAAGATTACGGTTGGTGTGAGCGTAAAAAAGGAAGCAATCCATCAAATTATAATGATTATATAAAAGATTATGAAGGTTTAAGAAAAACTTTTAATCCAGTAAAATTTGATCCTGCAAAATGGGCTAAAGCAGCTAAATATGCGGGAATGAAATACATGGTTTTCACGACAAAACACCATGACGGATTTAATATGTACGATACTAAATATTCTGATTATAAAATTACTAGTAACGACGTTCCTTTCCACACAAATCCAAAAGCAGATGTTTTAAAAGAGATTTTCAACTCATTTAGAGGAGAAGGAATTTCTACTGGAGCTTATTTTTCTAAACCAGACTGGCATAACGAAAACTATTGGGATCCCTATTTTCCACCATTCGACAGAAACGTAAACTACGATCCGTCTTTATATCCAGAAAAATGGCAGAAATATGTTGATTTCACGCACAACCAAATTATGGAAATCTTGACTAACTACGGAAAAGTTGATATTCTTTGGTTAGACGGAGGATGGGTTCGTAAAAGAGACCAAGTGAACATCAAAGAAAACTACGATGAGAAGTTTGCAGAAAACGAATCTAAAAATGGTTTCATCAAACACAGAGTGGTAGATCAAGATCCAAAAATGGATGAATTGGTGGTTAAAGCACGTCAGAAACAACCAGGATTAATCGTAGTTGACAGAGCAGTTCACGGTAAAAATCAAAACTACTTAACGCCAGAAGGGCGTGTTCCTGCTAAAACATTGCCTTATCCATGGGAATCTTGTATTCCTGCTGGCGGCGGATGGTCTTATTCTTCAGGTGCTACTTACATGACTGGAAGACAAGGTATTCACATGTTAATTGATATCGTGGCAAAAGGCGGAAACTTATTATTAAACGTTGCTCCAAGTCCAGAAGGAGAATGGGATAAAGGGGCGTATGATTTGTTACAAGCTTACGGAGATTGGATGAAAGTAAACAGCACAGCGATTTACAACACCAAACCAATCGAGCCTTATAAAGAAGAAAACATTTGTTTTACACAAAATAAAGCGGGGAATGTATTTGCCTTTTATTTAGCTAAAGAAGGAGAAGACAAAATTCCTGCAACAGTTACAGTAAAATCGATTAGCCCTAAAAAAGGAACGAAAATTACAATGTTAGGTTCTAAAACTTCATTGAAATGGGTAAAATCAGATAACGGATTTACCGTTACTATTCCAGAAAGTTTAAGAAACAATCTTCCTGCAAAAGAAGCTTGGACTTTAAAAATCGAAGCGATTAACAGATAAGAACGAAGCCTATGGTTTTAAATACAAATAATAAATTCAAAACAGCATGTATTTTGTACCTGCTGTTTTTTAGCATCAGTATTTTTGCGCAGGAGCCTGCCGATTTTGTCAATCCAATTATTGGTACTTCCAATTTTGGAGTAGCATTTCCCGGACCAATTGCACCACGCGGAATGGCAAGTATTAGTCCGTTTAATGTGGCGGGAATAAAAGGTACACCGATGGAAAAAGACAGCCAATGGCTTTCTAATCCATATGTGAATGAAAATACGTTTTTGACAGGATTCAGTCAGGTGAATTTAAGCGGTGTCGGCTGTCCAGAATTGGGGGTTATTTTATTGATGCCAACGACTGGAGCAGTAGAAATCGATCATTTAAAATACGGTTCGACTTATTCTAAAGAAGTGGCAAAAGCGGCGTATTATAGCGTAAACATCGACAAGTATAAAGTAAAAGGCGAATTCACGGCTTCAAAACGAGCTGGGGTGAGCAGATTCACTTTCCCGAAAGGGCAATCAAACATTTTGCTAAATCTTGGATTAGGTTTAACGAATGAAGAAGGTGCGATGATAAAAGTAGTATCGCCGACAGAAATTGAAGGAATGCGTTCGGTTGGTTCGTTTTGCTACAACAGTCCAGAAGATGCTTATCCCGTTTATTTTGTGGCTCAATTTTCTAAACCTGCCGATAAATTTGGGATTTGGAAAAAACCTGCAAAATACAACGGCGTTGAAGCGCAATGGATGGGTTACAATGGAAAAGCGAGAATAATGGAAAATACAATCAAAACCGTTGTAGGTGATAGTATTGGAAGTTATTTTACTTATAAATTTGAAAAAGAAGAAACAGTTGAAGTGAAGATCGGAATTTCGTACGTAAGTATCGAAAATGCCCGTGAAAACTTAGCAAAAGAAGTAGGTAACAGATCTTTTGACGCCATTTATAAAGAAACCTACAACGAATGGAACGAAGAATTGTCTAAAATTTTGGTTGAAGGTGGTACAAAAGATGACAAAACGATTTTCTATACGGCTTTATACCACACTTTAATTCACCCTAATACATTAAATGATATTAACGGAGAATATCCCGTAATCAAAAGAACTAAAATTGGTAAAACCGATGGCACACGTTATACCGTATTTTCTTTATGGGATACGTATCGAAATGTGCACCAGTTGATGTCTTTGGTTTATCCAAAACAGCAATCTGATATGGTAAAAAGCATGTTGAGCATGTTTGATGAAAACGGCTGGTTACCGAAATGGGAATTGAATTCTACAGAAACTTTTACGATGGTTGGTGATCCTGCAAGTATTGTAATTACAGATACTTACTTAAAAGGAATTCGTGATTATGATGTCAATAAAGCGTATTACGCAATGTTGAAAGGCGCAGATCAGGTTGAGCATAATCCGCTTCGTCCAGGATTGAAAGATTATATCAAAAAAGGATATTTAACGACAGATAATAAAGGTCCGGTTTCGACGACTCAGGAATACAATATTTCAGATTATGCTATTTCGCTTATGGCTAACGAATTTGGGGACAAAGACAATGTAAAACGTTTTAAAAACCGATCATTATCATATAGAAAATTATTTGATAAGAATCTGAATTTACTTCGTCCAAGAACTGCAAACGGAGATTGGTACGAGCCTTTTGATCCTGCTTCTGGAGCCAATTTTGAAGAAAATGTTGGTTTTATCGAAGGAAATGCGTGGCAGTATAATTTCATGGTTCCTCATGATATCATCGGATTAAAGAAATTAATGGGCGGCGATCAAGCATTTTCGGCACAATTGCAGAAAATCTTCGACATGAAGCAATTTGATATGGCGAATGAGCCAGATATTGCCAATCCGTATTTGTTTAATTATGTGAAAGGTGAAGAATACAAAGCTCAGGATCATGTAAAAAGACTGGTTCGCGAATATTTCAAAAACGAACCAAAAGGATTGCCAGGAAATGATGATACCGGAACGATGTCGGCTTGGTTGGTGTATTCGATGATGGGAATTTATCCAATATCTCCGGGAGATCCAATTTACACTATTACAACGCCAATGTTTCATAGAGTGACGATTAAATTAGATCCAAGATATTATAAAAAAGAAAGCATTGTAATTGAAAGACAAGTCAATAATGATGGGAAAATCAATTCGATTGAGCTAAACGGAAAAACACTTAATACTTTTTTTATTTCACACGATGATTTTGTGAATGGAACAAAGCTTAAAGTGATTCAAAATTAAAATACACACAACTATGTTACAATTAAGAATGAGAAAAACAGCCATTATTTTTGTAATGGCTGTTGGCTTTTTTAACCAAAGCCATGCCCAGAAAAAGTATCCGTATCAGGATGCCAAACTGCCAGTAGAAGAGAGAGTGCAGGATTTGTTAAGCCGTATGACACTTGAAGAAAAAGTACGTCAGATGGATATGTACAGAGGAGATTTTTTTAAAGAAAAAGAAGATTTTGCTAAAGGTAAATCAGCTGAAAAAATCGGGAAATTAGGAATTGGAGCGATTCATGATCTTTATCCGCGTTCAGCGAAAATGATAAACGATCTTCAGACTAACGTAATTAAAGGAAACCGTTGGGGAATTCCTGCACTTATTATGTGCGAAATGCTCCACGGATATTTAGATGAAGGAAGTACTGCTTTTCCAATGAACATTGGACTTGGAGCAACTTGGGACGTAAATGTTCTGGATAAAGTGGGTAAAGTTATCGGTATGGAAGCCCGTGCTCATGGAGTTCACTTTGGTTTTGGTCCAAACTTAGATTTAGGACGTGAGCCAAGATGGGGGCGTGTTGCAGAAACTTTTGGTGAAGATGCTTTCTTAAACAGCGAAATTGGTTTGGCTTTCATTAAAGGATTACAAGGAGACGATTTAAAATCGGATCGTTCTATTATTGCAGAGCCTAAACACTTTGCAGTTCATGGTATTCCACAAGCGGGAGGAAATTCTTCTCCAATTTTGGTAGGAGAACGTTCGGCTCGTGAAGATCATTTGCCTTCTTTTAGAAAAGCGTTTACAAAAGGCGGTGCATTGGGAACAATGTGTGCGTATTCTGAGTTAGACGGAATTCCATGCGCGGCAAATCATTGGTTATTGACAGATGTTTTGAGAAAAGAATGGGGTTTTAAAGGAATTGTAGTTTCTGATTTAGGAGCTATTAAATACATTCAGACCACTCATAAAGTGGCTGATTCTCCAAAAGATGCTATTAGAGAAGCAGTTTCTTCTGGTGTTGATATGCAGTTTTATGATTTTTCAAACGAATTCTGGCAGAATACCATTATCGAATTGGTTAATGAGAAAAAATTAACTGAAGAAAACATCAATCGTGCTGCAGGTGGAGTTTTACGTTTGAAATTCTTATTAGGATTATTTGAAAATCCGTTTACAGATAAAAACTTAATTAAAGAGCGTTTTCATACCAAAGAAAATCAGGCTGTTGCTTTAGAAGCGGCTCAAAAATCGATGATTTTATTGAAGAATGAAAACAATCTTCTTCCATTGAAAAAAGATCTTAAAAACATCGCGGTTATCGGACCAAACGCCAATGCGTCAAGATTGGGAGGTTATTCTCCTAAAAATAGTGTTGGAACAACCGTTTTTGAAGGTATTCAGCAAGTAGTTGGAAAAACAGCAAATGTGGTTTACGAAGAAGGTGTGCCGCTGATTGTAAAAGGACAAGCAATTCCATCTAAATATTTATTTACTTCTGACGGATCTCAAAACGGATTAAAAGGGGAATATTTCAATAACAGAAATTTAGAAGGAACTCCAGCTTTAACTCGTATTGACAGCCAATTAGAATTTGACTGGCCTTGGGCTCCTGGTGATGGTGTGAATGTGGATGATTTCTCTATTCGTTGGACAGGTTATATTCAATCAGATAAATCATTTGACGGTTGGTTAGGTTTAAGTTCTGATGACGGAATCAGAATGTGGGTTGATGATGTATTGGTTGTTGACAACTGGACAAAAGGAGCGACAAGCATTGTAACCACTCCAAAAAATATTGAAGCTGGTAAGAAATACAAAGTCCGCATTGAAATGTGGGAAGGAGGCTGGGGAGCCAGAGCTCACTTGCGTTGGAACTTAGAAAAAGTAAACATGCAGCCAGCGATTGAAGCCGCTAAAAAAGCAGATGTTGCGATTGTAGTTTTAGGAGAATCTAACGAATTGGTAGAAGAAAACCGTGATGTTGCTGATTTGAATTTACACGGTATACAGCAAGAACTGATTGAAGCGATTCAGAAAACAGGAACTCCTGTAGTTTGTGTGTTATTAAACGGACGTCCGTTATCTACAAACTGGATTGCTGATAATATTCCAGCGATTATCGAAGGATGGTTCCCAGGAGAAAGTGGAGGTAGAGCTGTGGCTGATGTTTTATTCGGAGATTACAATCCGGCGGGAAGATTGCCAATTACGGTTCCAAAATCGGTTGGGCAGTTACCTATATATTATAACCAAAAACCTTCTGCAATACACAGATACGTTGCAGAGAGCGAAAATCCGTTATTCAATTTTGGTTTTGGTTTGAGTTTTACCAAGTTTGAATATTCGAATATGGCTATTAGTTCGACAGAAATTAAAAAAGACGGTGAATTGAAAGTTTCAGTTGATGTGAAAAACGTTGGAAATTTTGATGGAGACGAGGTTGTTCAGCTTTATGTAAATGATGTTTACAGCAGCGTTACAACACCAGAAAAAACATTAAAAGGATTCAAAAGGTTATTCATTAAAAAAGGAGAAACCAAACGTGTCGATTTTACACTTACAAAGGATGAGCTATCTCTCTGGAACAGAGAAATGAAGGAGGTTGTAGAGCCCGGAGATTTCGAAGTTTTAGTCGGCGGAAATTCGGTCGATTTGTTAAAATTAAAATTCAAGGTTTTGAACTAAAAACCCGAAAACGCCGAAGATATTTCGGCGTTTTTGCTTTAAAAAAATGAATACAATTATAAAAGGCTTAAATCTCTAAATTATTTGGGGTTTAGGCCTTGTAAATAAACAAGACTAGGATTACAAATGAAAACGTTTTCTTTCATTTTTGGACTAAAGATTCACCAACACCTTTTCAAAATTGTCATTTGTCGAAATTTTGATTCGTTAACAAAATGTATTCTTAAGTTTAACATGTTATTAACTCTAAAAAAACAACTAATATGATTAAAAGCGTACTAAAATTACTGTTGGTCATATGCCTTTTTGGTTTCCAAAGCCTAGAAGCGCAGACTACAGTAAAAGGAACGATAACAGATGCTCAAACTGGGATTCCAATTCCTGGAGCAAATATTATTGTTAAAGGAACTAAAACAAGTGCTTCTACCGATTTTGACGGTAAGTATGCGATTAGTGTTCCAAATCAATCAGCAGTTTTAGTTTTTACCTATGTAGGATCTGCTACAAAAGAAGTTGCTGTTGGATCACAAACTACAATTAATGTATCTTTAGGCCCAGATACACAGCAGTTAGGAGAGGTAGTTGTTACAGCTCTTGGTATTAAAAGAGAGAAAAAAGCAATTACGTATTCTGCACAGAACGTTTCTGTAGACGAGCTTTCTGAAGCAAGATCATTAAACGTTGCGAACTCACTTTCTGGTAAAGTAGCGGGTCTTAACTTCTCTACAACCTCAAATGGTGTTGGTTCTTCTTCTAGAATTACTTTAAGAGGTAACAGATCTCTTAACGGAAACAACCAGCCATTATATGTAGTAGACGGTGTGCCAATTAGTAATGGTACAACTACTGGTAATCCTGATATTGATACAGGAGGTACTACACAGCCAGATGGTATTTCTAACATTAACCCAGAAGATATTGCGTCGATGACTGTTCTTAAAGGACCATCTGCTGCGGCTCTTTACGGTTCTAGAGCATCAAATGGTGTAATCGTAATTACAACTAAATCGGGTAAATCTGGAAAAACTTCAGTTACATTATCATCTAACTTTATGGCATCTTCTGCTTATAATTTGATGAACTTGCAAAATGAGTACGGTCAAGGTACAAATGGAGCTTATGTTTCTAACTCAAGTTCAAGCTGGGGTGCACCTCTAGACGGACGTCAGGTTTCTGCATGGCAGTTGGTTCGTAACCCAAATTATGCTGGGCCAGCGACTCAAAGTTATATTGCACAGCCAAACAACGTTATTGATTTCTACAAAACAGGTTATAACTTAGCTAATACATTAACAGTAACTGCTGGTAACGAAAAAGCGCAAGGTTATTTCTCTTATACTAACACACGTGCTGAAGGTATTGTTGGAGGAAACCAAATGGACAGACACAATCTTAACTTAAGATTGACAAGCAAAATTTCTGATAAATTATCTTTGGATGTAAAAACAAACTACATCGTTCAAGACATCGATAACTTGTTAAGAACAGGTGAAGAATCTATCGGAACATCTGCTTACTTATTGCCTCGTAGTATCGCTTATAACGATTACAAAGATTTCGAATTCTTTGATGCTGCAGGACAAAGACAAGTAAACTATTTCTTAGACGAAACTGGAGCTCCAGGTGGAAACCCATTCTGGTCTGCTTTACGTGACGATGCTCGTACAGACAAAAGAAATAGATTTATTGGTTTAGCTTCTCTTAAATATGAGTTTACAAAAACGTTAAGCTTACAAGGTAGAGCTGGTTTAGACCAAATGACAAACAAAAACGTAAGAAACAGATATGCTACAAATGCATTTAACAGCAACATGGGTTCTTACAGCGAATCTTATGAAACGGTGAGCGAACTAAACATTGATGCTTTACTTTCTTACAGCGAAAAATTTGGAGATTTCTCTATTGGTCTTAATGGAGGAGCAAGTTCATTGCAACAAAACAGTTCAGCTTTAAACTCTGGCGGTGTTTTAAGTAAAAGAAACTTCTTCGCATTGTCAAACGTACAAACTGTTCAATCTACTTCTACAGCTTCAGAAAAAAGAATTAACTCTATCTACGGATTTGGTCAAATTGGTTTCAGAAACTACTTATTCTTAGATTTAACAGCTAGAAATGACTGGTCTTCTACATTGCCACAAGATTATTTCTACCCATCTTTCGGACTTTCTGCTGTACTTTCTGATATGTTTACATTGCCAGAAGTAATCAGTTTTGCAAAACTTAGAGCTTCTTACGCAGAAGTTGGTAACGATACAGATCCTTATCAGACACAGCAAAGATTCTCATACATCGGAGGTAACGGTGGTATGTTATACGGACAAAATACAAAAGCAAATCCAAACTTGAAGCCAGAGATTTCTTCTTCTAATGAGTTTGGTGCTGATGTTAGATTCTTCAACAACCGTTTAGGTTTAGATTTCACTTACTTTAAAACATTAACAAATAACCAAATTTTTTACATCAACACTCCTGAGTCTTCTGGATATTCTAGAGCAATCGTAAACGGTGGAGATATTGAAAATAAAGGTATTGAGTTAACGCTTTCTGCAACTCCAATTCAAACAGAAAACTTCTCTTGGGATATTACAGCAAACTACGCTTCTTATAAGTCAAAAGTTAAATCTATCTTTGAAGGACGTGATGAATTAGTAATTGGTGAAGGACGTTTAGTAAGAAGTAAAGTTGTTCAAGGTGGTGAGTACGGTGATTTATACATCAAAGGTTTCCAAAGAAACGAAGCTGGACAAATCATTGTAAACAGTGCAGGTATTCCATTAGCTACAAATGGTTTTGATGTTCGTGCTGGTAACTTTAACCCAGATTGGACTGCAGGTTTCAAAAACAACTTTAAATACAAAGATTTCTCTTTAAGCTTCTTAGTTGATTTCAGAATCGGTGGTGAAGTTATTTCATACACTCAAGCTAGACAAGCTGGTTTAGGGGTAAGCGATATTACGTTAGCAGGAAGAAATGGTGGAATCATTGTTGATGGTGTAGTAGATAACGGAAACGGAACTTACTCTCCAAACACAGCAAGCATCAATGCTGAACAATACTGGACAGCAATCGGACAAAGAACTCCAATCGCAGAGCCATTCGTTTATGATGCTACAAACATCAGATTAAGAGAGCTTGTTTTTGGTTATTCAATGCCAAAAAAATTATTAGGTAACTCAGGATTTACAAGCATCGATTTCTCATTAGTAGGTAGAAACTTGTTCTTCTTCTTAAACAAAGCAGAACACTTTGATCCAGAAGCTGGAGCAGGTACAGGAAACTTACAAGGGATAGAATCTTTCAACATTCCTTCAACGAGAGATTATGGAGTTAATGTTAAATTCGGATTTTAATTAAAAAAGAGATATCATGAAATATAGTTTTAAAATAAAAACACTAGGAATTGCTGTAGCGATGCTATCTACTTTTTCTAGCTGTACAAAGGACTTCGACGAAATAAACAAAGATCCTAATTCATTGACTGAAGATCAGTTGGATGCTACTTTAGCAGGTCCTGCATTTGCATCTGCACTATATGCAGGTATCCACAACGGTTCTTATTCGTCACCAGGTGTAGATGATCAAGGTACTTGGGGTATTGCAACAGGTATTTTATCATCAACATTTATCCACTACTTAAACTGTGGATACGGTACAGAAAGAAATGCTTTCGTAAACGGATACGAAGGTAGAGGATGGACAAGATTTTACACGGTTGCAGCTCCAGCTCTAACAAATGCTTTTAAAGCATCTGAAGGAAATGCAGAAGCTACTGCGGTATTAAAAATCTGGAAAGTTTTTATGTACAACCAAATGGTTGATGCTTACGGACCACTTCCTTACACTGAAGCTGGTAACGGAAAAGAAAAAGTTCCTTACGACAGCGTAGAGTTTATTTATGCAGACTTCTTTAAATTATTAGACGAAGCAAATGCTACATTAAGTTCTACTTCTGCAACTTCAGTTGCCTCTCTTGCCCCAAACGATAGAGTATACGCAGGAAGTGTTGACAAATGGAGAATCTTTGGAAACAGTATGAGATTACGTTTGGCTTTAAGAATTTCTGATAAAGAACCTACAACTGCAAAAACTCAGGCTGAAGCTGCTGTAGCTGCCGGAGTTATGCAAACAAACGATCAGAGTGCATTCTTTAAAGCAAGTAATATTACTCCAAACAACTTAAACATGATTGTAAATAGCTGGGGTTATGTAATGACTTCTTCTATGGAAAGTATCTTAGTAGGATACCAAGATCCACGTTTATCAAAATGGTTTGCCCCAATCGCATCAGGAGTATATAGAGGAAACCCAGTTGGAGGTTTAGAAGATCAATTTGGAACTACTGAATTTTCTAAATTTAATAATGACGAATTAGGGAATGGTCCAAATAATACACGTAGCGAAACTAAAAACATCGAAATCTTTATGGCCTCTGAAAACTACTTGAGTAGAGCAGAAGGAGCTTTAAATGGATGGAACATGGGTGGAGATGCAAAAACATTATACGAAACAGGAATTAGATTATCTCTTGCACAATGGGGATTCACAGATACTGCTGTAGTTAATGCTTACATCAACGGAACAAGTTTGCCAACATTGCCAAACATCTTAACAGTATATCCAACATTAGACTTACAAGATATTCCAGTTAAATTGCCAGTTGCATGGTCTGCATCTACTGCTGATCAGAGAACTCAGATTGCAGTTCAAAAATACTTAGCAATTTTCCCAGAATCTTGGGAAGCTTGGGCAGATTTAAGAAGAAGCGATGCTAAAGTTATCTATCCAGCTTTAAATACTGATAACCCAGATGCTGGAGTTGGTAAATCTTTGATGAAAAGAATTATTTACACTACAAATGAGTACTCATCAAACAAAGCGGCTGTAGAAGACGGAGTTTCTAAATTAGGAGGTCCAGATTCAGGTGGAACAAGACTTTGGTGGGACACAAAATAATTAATTTGGTAAAGTAAAAGATCAAAAGATTTGTTACTTGAGCAGAAGGAGAGGTAACTCTCCTTTTGTTTTATAATTAAGTTTCTAAGGTGCAAAGGCTCTAAGCTTCTGAGTTTCTTGGTAACTAATTAATACTAAAAATATAAATCCGTTTTTATCTGCGTTTTTACGAAGTAAATCCGTTTAATCCGCGTCAAAAGATTTTAACGAACGCATAAAAAAAATAAATAATGAATTTCAAATTAAAAACTACCGCTATCATTTTTGCAGCATTTTTATTTTCAAATAATGCAATAAATGCACAAATGAAAGCCGTAAATATAGAAAGCAGTTATATTGCAGATCCGCCTGTTACAGCAGCAAGCCATGCATCGACATTGGTAGAATACAAACCGAACGAAATTTTAGCAGCTTGGTTTGGCGGAAAATATGAAGGTGCAAAAGATGTCGGAATTTACATTTCGGCTTATAAAGACAAAAAGTGGTCGGCACCTATAAACCTCATTCGGCCGTTGATTAAAAACGGAGACACGCTTCCATGCTGGAATCCGGTTTTGTTTAAAAGCAAAAGCCAGAATTTGTATTTGTTTTATAAAATTGGAAAAAATCCGAGAGAATGGTTTGGCGCTATGATTGTTTCGAAAGATAACGGAACAACCTGGGGAGAACCGAAATATCTTCCAGACGGAATTTTAGGTCCAATTCGAAATAAACCAATCGAAACTACACCTGGCGTAATTTTATGCGGAAGCAGTACAGAAAGTGTCAATATAGACGAATGGCGCGTACATGTTGAAGAATACACAGAAGCAACCGATTCTTGGAAAAAAATAGCGGTAGAAAACAATCAGAACTTTGATATCATTCAGCCGACATTTTTAATTCACAGCGCTACAGATATTCAGATGTTGTCTCGAAGCAAACACAATAAAATAGTTGCCAGCTGGTCGGGAGACAATGGTAAAAGCTGGATTCGGACGAATACCATAAATGTTATTAATTCTAATTCTGGTATTGATGCTTTAACCGTCAATAAAAACACCTTTTTATTAGTAAATAATCCGTTACCAATGGGTAAAGATTGGTTTAACGGAAGAAATATTTTAGATGTTGAATTTTCTAGAGACGGATTAAGATGGAGTAAACTATTCGATCTCGAAAAACAAGAAAAAGGAGAATTCAGTTATCCGGCTATCATACAAACCACAGATAAAAGAATACATGTTTTATATACTTACGATCGAAAATATATCAAACATACCGTTTTTGAGCTTAGTTTATAACAACTTGCAATGGTACGCTGATAACGCAGATTCGCTATCGCGAAGACGCTGATTGAGCGGATTTTTTGTTTCACGCAGATTTAAAATAATTTAGGCAGATCTGACAGATTCTTTTTATTTAATTAAAAATGATTTAAAAAATAAATCTGCGCTTTCTGCTAAAATCTTTTTTAATCTGCGTGAAACAAAAAATCCGTTTTAATCCGCGTCTTTACGAAGTAAATCCGTTTTATCCGCGTCCCAAATTTTTAGATAACGAATATGAAAATTTTACAGAACATTATTATTGTATCCAGTTTCTTCTTTTTGAGCACTATTTCAAACGCTCAGAACATGGCACAAACGTTTTACAAACACGATAAATATTTATCATCTGATAAGATGGAAGGCCGTTTTCCTGGAACTAAGCAAAACAATAAAGCGGCGACTTACATTCAGAAGCATTTCAAAAAATATGGTTTGAAAGAGTTTAGAAACTCCTATTACCAGCCTTTCAAAGTTTTTGTAAAAGAAGGAATCAATAAAATGAAATCGGATAGCGTGACAACTCAAAATGTTGTGGGTTATGTCGAAGGTTCAGATCCGAAATTAAAAAACGAATACATCGTAATCGGTGCGCATTACGATCACTGGGGTTGGGGCGGACAAGGTTCGGGAAGCAAGAAGAAAGAAGCTTTTGCAATTCATAACGGAGCAGATGATAACGCTTCAGGAGTTTCGGCTTTGCTGTGCATTTTAGAAGAAGTTTCTAAAATGGAAGTAAAACCAAAACGAAGCATCATTTTTATTTCGTTCAGCGGAGAAGAAGAAGGATTAATAGGTTCAAAATATTTCGTAAATCATCTTCCAGTTGCCAAAGAAGCTGTAAAAGTAATGCTGAATATGGATATGGTCGGAAGATTAAACGATAAAAAAGAGCTTTACATGGGCGGTGCGGGAACTTTTCCTAACGGAGTAGAATTAATGAAAAAACTCCAAATAAACAGCGGATTAAATCCAGTTATACACGCAGGCGACGTGGGAGGTTCCGATCATGTTTCTTTTTATAAAGAATCTATTTCGGCGGTTGGTTTTCACACAGGCGGACATCCGCAATATCACACACCCGAAGATGATATTGATTTAATCAATTTTGAAGGCGGTGCATTAGTCTCAAAATATATTTTTAATGCATTAACAGCAATCGCAAATTACGATCAGGATTTGGTTTTTATTAAGCAAAACTAAATTGGATGGAACGCGGATGACACGGATTCGCTATTCGCGAAGACGCTGATTTACGCGGATTTTTATTTTTTTGTTTCACGCAGATTTTAAAATAATCTAGGCAGATTTAACAGATTCTTTTTTTTGTTTAATTAAAATGATTTAAGAATAATCTGCGCATTCTGCAAAAATTTTTTAAAATCTGCGTGAAACAAAAAAATCCGCTTTTATCCGCGTCTTTACGAAGTAAATCCGCGTCATCAGCGTCCTTAACAAGTTAAGTTAATTAGTTTTTGTTTTTTAAATGAAGGCGGTGTCTATCAAATGGTATAGACGCCGTCTTTGACTTTAAAAGCCCATGCAGCCATCGCATCAATAACGGGAAGCAAGCCTGTTCCAGCGTTGCTTAATTTATACGTTACAAATGGAGGCACAACGGGTTTCGCTTCACGAATTACCAATCCGTCTGCTTCTAATTGTTTTAAATGTTGAATGAGCATTTTTTCTGTAACTGCAGGAATGGCTCTTTTCAATTCGCTATAACGTTTATCTCCAGTCGATAAATGATATAAAATAATAGGCTTCCAGTAGCCTCCAATTTTCTCCATAACAAAAGTCACGGGACATTTTTCCAATGCATACTGCTTGTTTTCCTGAATAGTAGATGATTCTTTAATTGCGGTCATAATACATACTTTAGGGTAAGTACTTGTATAAAAGTAAGTACAAATATACCTTTGTCTTGTTAAATAAAAAAACATTTTAAGATGAAAATTATAATCTCAGGTTCATTAGGAAACATAGGAAAGCCATTAACGGCACAATTAGTACAGTCAGGACATGACGTAACGGTTATTAGCAGTAATGCAGATCGAAAAGAAGCAATTGAAAATCTGGGCGCAAAAGCCGCAATAGGATCAGTTAGTGATCCCGATTTTCTTTCTAAAACTTTTGTTGGAGCAGATGCTCTTTTTGCGATGACTCCTCCAAATATGGGTGGTGTCAATATTATTCAAAACACGACTGATGCTGGTACCGCTTTCGCGAAAGCAATCCAAACCGCCAACATTAAAAGAGTAGTAATGCTAAGCAGTATTGGAGCCGATTTGCCAACAGGAAACGGACCAATTGCAGGTTTGTATAATATTGAGAAGATTTACGAGAAATTAGACACTTCTATCACTTTTTTAAGAGCAGGATATTTCTATTTCAATTTCTTTAATGATATCCCGATGATAAAAGGAGCGGGGATAATGGGAGCCAATTTTCCTGCATCAAACCAAATTCCGCTAGTGCATCCAGAAGATATTGCTGCCGCTGCCGCAGAAGAATTGCAGAAAACTCAAGAAGGTAAAAACATTCGATATATTATTAGTGATGTAAAAATACCTTCAGAAATTGTAAAAGCGTTTGGAACTGCCATTGGCAAACCAGAACTTCCGTGGGTTGAATTTACAGACGAACAATATTTCGGTGGAATGACGCAAGCTGGCGTTCCAGAAGAAATGGCTGGTTTGTATACCGAAATGGGAACGGGCTTAAGAAACGAAACCATAGCTGCAGATTTCTTAAACAATGATGGAAAGGCAAATGGTAAAATCAAATTGGAAGATTTTGCAAAAGAATTCGCTTCAAAATTCTAGTGCTTTAAATATTTTAAACACATAGAAACATAGTTTTGCATACTTGAAAAAGGCGTTTCACTTATTTAAATGCACATAGCAGACTATTAAATTATTTGTTTCCTTCGCATATTTTGACATAAAAAGTCTATGTTTCTATGTGTTTAACTTAAAAACTATTTTAATAAAAAAAACATTCCGCTTGCTATAAATAGAAGCGGAATGTTCGATTAAAAAAAAACTCAAGTGAATGAAATCTTAGAGATTGTTATTCACAACCTTTTATTTTTTAGAATACCCCAATGTAGTGGTTTCCTGGTTTGTTTAGCAATTTAGCACCTTTAGTAACTTTTCCAGAAGGAATATCAATTACATAAATGTTACCATCTTTTCCAACTGGTGTTACAGCGATGTAGAAGTTGTTTCCATCAACAACAAAACCTTGGTATTGTCCGAAATTTAAATCAGCATCATAATCAATTCCTTCAACTTTTGTAGCAGTTTTTGCATTTAAGTCTAATCTAGCTAGATAACCTTGTTCAGTTCCCTCAAAAGTATATACCGCATACGCAATTCCGTTTCCAGCATATCTCCAAGCATCGATATAACTTCCTTTAACTCCTAAAGCTGTATCTAAACTAAATACATAAGAATTGTCATATTCGTTGTTTTGGTTGATTTTTAAGATGTAAGAACCTTTTTGAGCATCTCTTTGTGTTGCTTGGTAAATATTACCATCTGTAGCCACAAAACTGTTGAAACTTCTGTATCCGCTTGTATCTCCAAAACCTACAGTCGAAGTAATAACTTTTGGATTTTCTAACGAAGGGTAATCAACAACAACAGATTTTGAACCTAAACGAGTGAAAGAAGATGCATTTTGTCCTGTTGCAGGATCTGTTTTACGCATCCAAGTTCCAATGATTAATTTGTTTCCTGCTTTATTTAAAGTTGGAGCATCTAGACGGAAAATATGGTGTCCTTGTGCTTCTTCTTCAGCGCTTAACGGAATTTCATATTGTTTGAATGCAGAAATTAGAGTTTGCTTCATGTCTAAAGACAGTACTGTAGCTTTTCCTCTTGTATTTTTATAGGTCTTGTCTTCATTTGTATTTACTATTGGAGTACTTACGTTTACAGCCACACCCGTTTTATCTCCGTCAAAAAGTTTTACCCATCTTGGAGAAGTTCCAGCATATTGAGAAATATTTACTTTTGCATTAGATTCAATAAATTTATTTCCTCCAGTAACTTGGTACGTCATAAATTCTCCACCATTTGCACCGGTATACGTAATATTGAAAAGTGTGTTTCCATCTACAGAAGACTGTAAACGAGCCGTTCTATTCGATTGAACAGCAACTCCCTGATCGTAAACATTTACAGAGAAGTTAGGGTCAATTGCATTTTCTTTACTAATAGCGTAAACTCTAGTTCCACCGTTTCCATCACCTGGATCTGTTTGCATCAAAGCTCCTGCTACAGTAATCCATCTTCCGTCTGTTATTGGATTAACTGGTTCTGCATTTTCATTTTTGTTATCATCACTACTACATGATGCAGTCAGCGCTAATGCACCTAGTAATAAACCAGAGGTAAATAGTTTAAAGTTGTTCTTTTTCATATTTATGGATTTAAAAAATTAGTTATTTATAATGTGATTAAAATTTACTGATCGTGTAATTTAGCTTGATATAAAAAGCTCTTCCAGGTTTTTGAGCAGCAAAATTGTCATAAACCTGCTCGTCAAAAATATTTTTAGCATCAAAGCTTACTATAAATTGTTTGTTTGGAAATGCATAGCTTAAACCTAAATCCTGCGGAAATTGAGCTGTAGTTCTATCAATCTCAAGCCAAGAAGTATAGAAAGGTGCTACATAGCCACAATAGTAATAGAGGTTAAGTTCTGATTTGCTTTGAATTAAATTTTTGAAATTGTATTGCAGATTTCCATTTATATTAAAGAAAGGCTCATTTGGCAATTGCTTGTTATAATAAGAAAGCAGATTTCCGTTAGCGTCATATTTCTGTTTATAAACCGAATTGAATTTAGAAAGATTGACACCGGCAAATAATTTATCTTTAAACGAATATTGAACAGAAGTTTCAAAACCAACAGATTGAGATCTTCCTAAATTAATAAAAGGCGTTGCTTGAACAGCCTCATTAACACGATCACTAATTTGGCGAACAATTTTATCTTGGATATTTCTCCAAAAAGCATTTCCGTAAAATGAAAATTTATGATGATTGATTAGATACGGACCTAATCTTAAACCCACGTTAAGATTTTCACTTTGCTCAGGACCTAAATTAGGATTGCTTAGAACATTCTCGCCTGGTAGTCCAAAAATTTCATTTTCGTTAGGCAATCGAATAGCTCTTTCGGCAGAAAGCATTAACATTGCCTTTTGTAAAAAAGAATAAGAACCCGCAAAACCATAACCAGTAAAATTGGTATTTCTTGAATCGGCTTCAAATACTAGATTACTCTGACCATTTTGATTCACTAATCTAGGAGTAACCTGTTCTGTTTTTAAAGCGTAATTTTTTAGAAAAAGATTGGCTTTTAAGCGAGATTTGAAAGCCTGCATTTCGTACGAAGCTGAAAAAACATTTTTTTCTAAATCGCGTGTAGCTAAAAAATTACGAACCAATTCTGGCAACATTTCATCCAAATCATTTCGGTCCACGCTATAGAACATATTATTTACCAAAACTTTATGGTTGTCGGTAATAGTGTATGTTAAACCAGCTCGTGTATTAAAAATATCTGATCTTTGATGCAATATTGTTGGCGCTCCCTGTTGTGCTCCTTGAGTTGTTGTGGTAGGCTCGCCATAAAGACCCAGCGCTTTTTCGCCATCCCAATTATAATTCCATTTTACGGTGTCATTGATTACGTCATTTCTGTGGCTGTAAACAGAAATTAAAGAGAAATCAAGTTTTTTAATCAAGAAATCTTTTTTATTATAATTGATGCTGAAAACATTGGCAGCAGATTCGCTAAAGCGCCCTTTGTAAGGTTTGGTCATATATTGTCCGTGCTGAATCTGGTTGTAATCTTCAGAACCATTATAGCTGATCGAAAAATTATCGGCCCATTTTACATCTGTAAAACCTGCTTCGAGTCTTCCTCCATACGATCTGTACATACTTTCGAATCGTTTTGCTCGTATGTAATCGTAACGTCCGTTTGGCAGAATGTTATAGACGAATCTTCCCCAGACTTCATAATCATTATCAGAATAGTTTTGGAATCCGTTTGCTTTAACAGTAAAGCCAGATTTGTCTCTGTAAGTCGTACTGAAATTGGATTGTATCGTATTAAAAGAACCATAAGAAACAGACGCAGCAATCATATTTTTAGATCCCTTTTTAAGAATAACGTTAATAGCTCCTCCTAGCGAATCATCTGCTAAATACCCAGGAACTACACCTTTGTATACTTCAATTCTTTCAATTAAAGCGGGTGGAATGCTATTTAAGCTAAATGATGCCCCATAAGTCTGAATCGGAATTCCATCAATAAAGATGCGTATGGCATTTCCAGACATTCCATTAATGTTGTAGGTAACACTAGAGCCTAGACCTCCATTCTGTCTAATCCTTACGCCACCAGAACGATCCAATAAATCGTTGGTTTGCAGATTTCTTTGTGCTGCTTCCTGTGTTTCAATTACGTTTACAGCAAAACCTTTTTCCATTATTTCTTTTCTGATAGAAGACTTCTTAATTACAACTTCTTGTAAATCTTTAGGAGCATTTCTATCTAATGAAATGTTGAATTCGGTATTGGGTTTATTCACATTAATTTTGGTAATTCTTGTTTGGCCTTCCATAGAAGAAGTTTCTAAAATGTACTCGCCATACTTTAATCCTTTGAATTCATAACGTCCAAAATCATTTACAATAGCATATTTTTGGGTTCCTTTGATAATTACAGTAGAACCATAAGCTAATTCATCGGTTCCAAAAGTGACTTTTCCAGTAAGATTTCCAGATTGCGACCAAGCTGAAATAGTAAATAAAAATAGAAGTAAAGTTGTTCTCATATTGAGTCTGCATATAAAGGTGCCGCAAACTTATATGATAATTTAAATTTAATCTAAATAAAGCAATTAGAAGATTATTAGAATTGCATGGAGGATTCTAATGTTTTTTTAATGTTAATTTTTTGAAACCATATAGGTCAAGTAAGACTATTTATGTTTATAGTTTTTAACCGCAAAGAGCGCAAGAATTTTAGAGTAACTTTTAAAAGCGCAAAGTTCGCAAAGCTTTATCAAAAAAACTTTGCGAACTTTGCGTAAATCTTTGCAAACTTTGCGGTTAAATCAATCTACAATTTATAAGCAAAATTCTTAGACTTAATAACTTTCCCTTTATCAGTAATCATTACACAACTGTAATCAGGAAATTTTTGAAGTAAAAGCAAACCTTCTTTCTGGCCTAGAACCATCATAGAAGTGCTCAATCCATTAGCGGTTTCGGCATTTGGACCAAAAACCGTTACACTGCACAAACCCGTTGCGGGATAACCCGTTGCAGGATTTATAATGTGCGAATAACGTTTTCCGTTAAAAACCACAAACTTTTCATAACTGCCCGAAGTAGTGACAGCGCCCTCTTTAAGCGGAACAGCAGCTAAAATCTTCTCTGGTTTAAACGGATTCGTAATTCCGATTTTCCAATCTTTTCCGTTAGGCTGTTTTCCCCAAGTGCTCATGTCTCCAGAACCGTTTATAATTCCCGCCTGAACTCCTTTTGCAATCATCATGGCACGACATTTATCAGTTGCGTAACCTTCACCTAGAGCGCCAAAACCAATTTTCATTCCCTTTAACTTCAAGAAAATAGTTGATGCTGTACTGTCTAAAATGATGTTTTTGTAGCCCACTTTTTCTACCGATTTTTTTATGGCTTCCGCCGAAGGCATTTCGGTCATGGAACCGTCAAATTTCCAGATGCGATCTAAGGCAGCAAAACTAATATCAAATCCGCCGTTGGTTATTTCAGAAAATTTAATTGCCCTTTGCGTCAATTCGAAAACTTCTTTGTCCACTTTTATCGGTTTAATTCCCGCATTCTGATTGACTTCAGAAACCTGAGAATCGGATTTCCAATCGGAGATTAAGTTTTCAATTCGCGTAATTTCGCCAATAACAATATCAATATTCTGTTCAGCCGAAAGCGAGTCTTTATCGACAATACTAATGTCAAAACGTCCGCCCATAAGAAGCGTTGTTCTTTTTCGCAATACTTGAGAATGTGCTGAAAAGCAACAAAGAATAGTATATAGAAGCAAGAATTTATATGATATTTTATGCATAGAAAATTGATGGGAATACATATGTATCGGGTTTACTTCGTAAAGATACGGATTGAGTAGATTTTTTGTTTCACGCAGATTTTTAATGATTTAAGCAGATTTGATAGATTTTTTTTATTTAATTAAAATGATTTAAAAGAATAAATCTGCGCTTTCTGCTAAAATCTTTTTAAATCTGCGTGAAACAAAAAAATCCGTTTTATCTGTGTCTTCGCGATAGCGAATCAGTGTCATCTGCGTATTTATTACAATCAGATTAATAGCAATCTGTTAAAAACTGCTTATTAGCTTTATATTCTTCGAGTGTTTTTAATCCTTTTGTTAAACACAATTCACTTAAAATAGCTTCAACATCTTTCTGCATGGCAAGCGAACCGCAGATCATAACGACACCGCCTTTTTTTAATAAAGTCACAAAAAAAGAAGAATCTCTTTTAATTAAATCCATCACATAAATATGTTCCGCTTCGCGCGATAAGGCCACATGAAAATTGTCCAGATGTTCTTTCTGAATCATGATTCCAGCGAACTTTTTATAAGCCATTAAAGTTGGCGTTTCCATTCTAAAACCGCTGTATAAATGAAGTTCTTGTTTTGCTTTATTTTGTTCGATCATTCCTAAGAAAGGAGCAATTCCTGTTCCGTTTGAAATGAAAGCTACTCTAGAAGCTTTCTTTGGAAGGTGAAAAGCAGGATTTTTAACGATTTGAGCTTTTATCACATTTCCAGGTTCTAAAGCATTTAAGAAACCAGAACCCAATCCGTTTGGATGCAGTTTTACAACCAATTGAATATTTCCAGAATGATTTCCGATAGAGTAGAGTCGTTCTCTAGAATCGTTGGCAGGATAAATGGCCAATAAATCGCCAGAACTAAATTTAGCCCTTGCACTCGCTCTCAGCGTCAGAATAAATGTGTGTTCGGTTTCAGAAATTGGTGTTTTGTCTAAAACCATTAATTTTTGCAAACCTTTCGGAACATGGTTGTATAAAGAAGGTGTAGTTGCGAGCAGAATTCCCGTTTTTTCGCTCCATAATTTTACCCATTCTACAAATTCCACGGCCGATTTATCATTGACAGTCTGTAATTTCAAATAACGATCTGCCCATTTTTGTTTTTCTAAAAGCTGATCAATTTCAATGGCAAACTGGCAAAAATCAGGATAAGATTTAGAACCAAAACCTACAACAGAAAAATTAATATTTTGCTCTTGATTTTGTTTTTCTAGCAAAGTTTTAAATTGCGTTCCGTTAGAAGGCGCATCTCCCAAGCCATGAGTTGATGTAAAAACAATAATATGTTCGGCTTTCGGATAAACAGAAAACTTATTTAATTCGTTGACAAAAACTTTTTGTCCGTGATTAATTAATTGTTTCTGAATGGAATTGGCAAATCGGAATGTGCTTCCGTTTTCTGAACCGACCAAAAGGATAAACGTACTTTCGTTCGCTTTAAATTTATTCTTAATTCGGCTTGATCTTCTTTTCAAAGTAATAGCAAAACCAGAATAGATAAAGAATAGAATATTAAGGCAAGCAATAGCTAAAATTACAGCCCAGATTCCGTTAATTCTTCCCGTATGAAGATCTAAACTCAATGCAGCAAATTGTGCCGTCATTGGAGAAAGTTTTTCAGAAATTACAGCTCCTGTGACCTGATTTACTTCAACTTCTCGGTCTTTCAATTCAATAATATAATATTCTTCGGGATCATCCGTAAAGGGAAATTCGATCTTTTTTACATCAGATAATAAGGTCGTATTGAAGATTGAATTTGTTTTGGCTTTTTCTGAAAGTTCAGTTTTTACAGGTTTTGCTTTTTCTTCGCCCATAAAAAAATTAAATCTTTCCAGCGATAAATAAGTCCCTGTTAAGGCAATAATCAAAATCGGAATTAAAGCCAATCTTCCTAAAAGCACATGATAATATTGTGCAAAATATTCTTTGATTATTTTAGAAAAGAAATTTCGGATGCCGCGCTGTCTTTTTAAAACCAGAACGAAACCCGAAATAGCTATTAATAATAAGCAAAAAGAAATTACACCTACAAAAAAACGTCCAGCTTCATGAAGAAACAGCGAACGGTGCAGACTTGTAATCCAATTTATGAATTCGCTTTTCTTTACAGGAGTTCCAAGTGCTTTTCCAGTTTTTGGATCAATGTATACCTTAATGTCATTTCCGTCTGCATCAATGGCTTGAAGCGTTACAAATTGATTGTAATCTACACCCAATTCTGTAATTTCTGAATATTCTTTCTTTAAAACGGGTAGCGTTTCGCCCAGAGTTATTTTATTGAAATTTTCAGCTTTATACGGAAGTGTTTTTTCCTGAACCGCATCGACGGCCAAAATGATTCCAGTTACCGAAGCCAAAAGCAAAAAAATAGAAGAAAATAAGGCCAAAGCCAAGTGTGCGTAACGCCAAAAAGAAAGAGTCATTGAGTGTATTCTAGAAATGTAATCGTATTATATTTTACTTAATCTTACGTATTTGATGTAGCCTTTGCCATCTGTTTTATCAGCAAGACCTTCAGTTGAAAGCGGAATTTCAAGATCGCTGACATAGTATTTCTGATCTTCAACAGCAGTTTCAAAACGTAATTTGTATCCTTTATTAATTTTAGAATTTTCGATTTCGATGGTAGTCACGCTACGGTCACCGCCCGTTACAGAAGCACCAGTTTTAGCACTGATGTCATCATTTTTTACCGTGTGAAATTTATTCCATTCTTTCAATGATTTGTACCATTTCTTGTCGTCTCCCATTACATAAAGCGTTTTTTCGTATTCACCGCTTGCATTAATCAGAGAAACAACGATATAAGCGCCTTCTCCCATATAATTATTCATCTGCAGCATAATCTTGTATTTGTTTGATTGTGCTTGAGATTGAAAAGAAGCTAAAAAAATAAAAGCGCCCGCAAGAGCCATTTTTAATATTGATTTCATAAAAATTGTATGTATTGATTGGTAATTTAAATTCTAAAATTCAAATTCCAAATCCCAAAAATAGAGTTTGGAATTTGGAATTTCAAATATTGATTATTATCTAATTGTTTTATTTTAAAAATTCAACAGAAACGTTGTTTTTAGTAAGCAGTTCATTTTCTTTAGCTAAAGCGTAAGCCGTTTCGTCAAATTCTGTGCTGATGTCTTTTTTCGCCCCAGCAGAAACTAGATATTTTAAAATAGCATCGTCCTTAGAAGTCATGGCAGCTCTGTGCAAAGCGGTTAAACCATCTTTGTTTTTAGCATTAATATCAACTTTTAAATCAGTGATTTTTTTAAGAAGATCGACATCATTTTTCGTAATCGCTACATGATACAAAGTATTTCCGTCTTTTTGAGGAGCAGCCAGGTTTAGTCCTTTGTCTTGAAGCAGTTTTGCTTTTGCATCAAAAGGATCTGCTGTTGCTTTTTCTCTTCCCGCTGGGCGATAAGATTGTACTAAATAAACACCTAAATTATTTCCGTCTTTATCTTTAACATTAACATCGGCACCTTTAGCCAAAAGTAAACTTACCGCTTCTGGAGTTCCATATTGTACTGCTTTTGTTAAAGCCGATTCTCCTTTTAAATTCTGTGCATTTACGTTTTTTGCTTTCGGAAGAAAAAGCTCTAATACAGCAATTTCTCTTGCCGAAGCTGCAGCCATAACAGGCGTATTTCCTTCTTTATCAGCTTTGTTTACATCAACACCTTTATCTAAGAAATATTTAATAATTTCCGTCTGGTTTGGTTTTCCAGCTAAAATGTGAAATACATTTTGACCTGATTTATTTTGCGCAGTTGCTTTAATTTTTACTTCTTCAACCAAATATTTATACGTTTCAAGTGTATTTGTTTCTCTTCGGCTTCCTTGTGCAGCAACCAAAAGCGCTTCATCTGTTGGTTTGATTCCTTTTTCAAGAAGTTTTTTCAAAAGAGCAATATTTCCAGACCTTGCTGCATAAGTAAAAGCAGTATTTCCGTTAGCATCAACATCTTTTAGAGACATTCCTTTTGTAGAAAAATAGTCAGCAGCTTTTAAATCTTTGTCAGATGCAATAGCTAAAAGCAAAAGATTGGCACCGTTTGCATATTTTTTGGTCGGATTAACTCCTGCCTTAAAAAAAGCCTCATACATTTCTGGATTTGCTTGTCCGTTTGAAGCTGCAAAATCTGCTGGAGCAGTTCCGTGGCTGTCTTCAAAGTTTACATCAGAACCTTTTGCAATTAAATATTGCACTAATTCTGTATTGCCTTTGTAAGCTGCCCAGTGCAAGTAAATACGGTTATCGTGAGTTAATTTTGTAATTGAATTTCCTGGCTGATCGATTAAAAATTTGATGGTTTCTACTGGAGCTTCATTATTGATGGCTAAAGTCGTAACGTCAAAAGCATTTACATTGGCTTCTGCCGGATTATTTCCTTTTGCGATTTCAGCTTTCACAATTTCCGTATTTGGAGAAGTTTTCCAGAAATTGGCATCTAAAAGTGTATTTTTTTGCTGTGCACTTACAAATAATGTTGTTGCGAAGGCAAAAGAAACAAGTAGATTCTTTTTCATATCGAAATGTAATTTATGTTTGTTAGAATAATCTGTTTTGGATTTTCTTTATCTATTTAGAATAAATAAAAATAAAGGCAAATGTAAAGATTAATATTTTAAACCAACAACAATTTGAAGTAAAAAGCCTTTTCTCATTGATATTTACTAAATTTTAAGAATCGCTTAAGCGAATTTTAATCTTTCTTTAATTTAAGATGGAAAAGTAATTTTTGAAATGAGGCTTTTTTGAAATGTTCAAGGAAAATAGTTTTAACTGGAAATTAATTTTTAAGACGTTTCTAAACCTAAAATTGGAACAGTAGAATTTTAACTGTTAAAGTTGATTTAAATCATTAGTTTATTAAAATCAATTATTTTAAATTTTATTCATTTTTGTTTAAGTGATTGTTATAAAGTGGATTATGTTGAGTTTTAGAAACGCTTTAAAATTCTATTTAGAATCGTTATTAATAATTAGACGTTTTTTTCTACTCCAAAAAAGGATGAAAATTCGATTTTAAAAAAAGTATTGTTGATAACTTGTTTTCTGATTTGTTCCAAAATCGATGCTTTTTTGATGTTGATAACTTCCCGAAGTTTACATAGAAACTGCTAGCTCCATGCAAATTACAAAATGCTCGCGAGCTGTTGATAAAAATTCTTTTACAGCTCTTTTTTGAAGTTTTTAAACTGTTGATAATTGAGCTGATTTTTAACAACAAAAACTGGACATGAGAATATATGCGACTTAAATTTGTATAAATAGAAATACACGCTGCCACTTCCCCAAATACAGTGTTCTGTTTTTCTATCTTAAAAAAGTCACTTAAAACTCTATATATATGTCAATTTTTGATAAAAGAATCAATTATAAACCTTTTGAATATCCTGAGGTTCTGCAATTTACCGAAGCTATTAATAAAGCTTACTGGGTACACACTGAAGTAGATTTTACTGCCGATACGCAAGACTTTCATGCGCATTTAAATCTGGCAGAAAAAACGGCAATCAAAAATAGCTTATTGGCAATTGCGCAAATTGAGGTAGCTGTAAAAAGTTTTTGGGGTAATATATACGAGCATTTTCCAAAACCAGAATTCAACGGACTTGGAACTACTTTTGCAGAATGTGAATTTAGACATTCAGAAGCGTATTCTCGTTTATTAGAAGTTTTAGGTTATAATGACGAATTCGAAAAATTATTGGACGTTCCTGTGATTCGCAGACGTGTAGATTATCTTTCGAATGTATTAAAAGACACAAAGTCTCAGGACAACAGAAAATACATGGTTTCGCTGATTTTGTTCAGTATTTTGATCGAAAACGTGTCTTTATTCAGTCAGTTTGCCATTTTATTGTCGTTCACAAGATTCAAAGGATATATGAAGAATGTGAGCAATATTATTGCTTGGACTTCAATCGACGAACAGATTCATGCGAATGGTGGAATTTACATCATCAATAAAATTCGTGAAGAATTTCCAGAATATTTTGATGCGACAACTTTAGAATTAATTAGAGAAACTGTAAAAGAATCAATTACTGTTGAAGCCGATATTTTGGATTGGATTTTTGAAGATGGAGCAGTTGAAACAATAAATAAAGAAGATTTGGTAAACTTCATGAAATTTAGAATTGATGAAAGTTTGAAACAAATTAACATCGAACCTATTTTTAATGTTTCTCCAGATGAATATTCAAAAATGACTTGGTTTGAAGAAGAGGTTTTTGCCAACAGTCTAGACGATTTCTTTGCAAAACGTCCTGTCGAATATACGAAACACGATAAGAGTATCACAGCAAACGATCTTTTTTAATACAAGCCCATAATACACATGAATACGATAGACACAAACCCAGCAAATACTAATTTTGAGCCACAAAATGACAGCAAAATGTGGTGGAAAAATTCTGAAAGTGAACAGATTTTAAACCGCGGTTATCTTCTAAAAGGAGAAACTGTAGAGGGAGCGATCGATAGAATTTGTACTGCCGCAGCTAGAAGATTGTACAAGCCAGAATTGAAAGAATCTTTCATGGAAATGATCGAAAGAGGCTGGATGAGTATCAGTTCCCCAGTTTGGGCCAATATGGGAACAGAAAGAGGTTTGCCAATTTCTTGTTTTAATGTGCATGTCCCAGATAAAATTGAAGGCATTACGCATAAGCTTGGAGAGGTAATTATGCAGACGAAAATTGGAGGTGGAACTTCTGGTTACTTTGGTGAATTACGCGAACGCGGGAGTGCTGTAACAGATAACGGAAAGAGTAGTGGAGCAGTAAGTTTTATGAAGCTTTTTGATACGGCAATGGACACGATTTCTCAAGGTGGAGTTCGTCGTGGTGCATTTGCAGCTTATTTGGATGTGGATCACCCGGATATCGAAGAGTTTTTGAAAATTAAAAGTATCGGAAACCCAATTCAGAACTTGTTTACTGGAATCTGCGTGCCAGATTACTGGATGCAGGAAATGATTGACGGTGATGCAGAAAAAAGACAAATTTGGGCTAAAGTATTAGAAAGCCGTCAGCAAAAAGGGTTGCCTTATATTTTCTTTAGTGACAATGTAAATAAAAATAAACCACAAGTTTACAAAGACCAGAATCTTAGAATCAATGCCAGTAATTTATGCAGCGAGATTATGCTTCCGTCAACTCATGATGAATCATTTATCTGCTGTTTGTCTTCTATGAACTTAGAATTATATGAAGAATGGAAAGATACGGAAGCAGTAAAACTAGCGATCTTTTTCTTAGATGCCGTTTTGCAAGAATTTATCGAAAAAACAGAAGGCAACTATTATCTTTCGGCAGCGAATAAATTTGCTAAAAGACACCGTGCACTTGGCTTAGGCGTTTTAGGATGGCATTCTTATTTGCAGAAAAACATGATTCCGTTTGAAGGAATGGAAGCAAAAATGAAAACGACAGAGATTTTCAAACATATTAGCGATAAAGCCGACAAAGCAAGTCAGGAATTGGCTAGAATTTATGGCGAACCAGAATTGTTAAAAGGTTACGGAAGACGTAATACGACAACAATGGCAATTGCTCCAACAACATCTTCTTCGGCAATTTTAGGACAAACTTCGCCAGGAATTGAGCCTTTCAGCAGTAATTATTATAAAGCTGGATTAAGCAAAGGTAATTTTATGCGTAAAAATAAATACCTTAAAAAACTGTTGGAAGAAAAAGGCTTGGATAACGAAGAAGTTTGGAGAGGAATTATGCTAAACGGAGGAAGTGTCCAGCATATGGAACAATTGACTCAAGCTGAAAAAGATGTTTTTAAGACATTTAAAGAAATCAGCCAATTGGAAATTGTACAGCAAGCAGGAATTCGTCAGAAGTTTGTAGATCAAGGACAAAGTTTAAATCTTAATATTCCAGCCGAATTGGCAATTAAAGATGTAAACCGTTTAATGATCGAAGCTTGGCAGCAAGGAGTAAAAAGTTTGTACTACCAAAGAAGCCAAAGTGTTTCTAAAGAATTGGTTACAAGTCTTGTTTCGTGCAGCAGCTGCGAATCATAAATATCATAAAACCGGATCTTCTTAGATTCGGTTTTTTTATGTTGTGAATTTTACCACAAAGATTCGCTAAGATTAAGCAGAGGAACGCAAAGAGTTTTCCGCAGATTCTACAGATTTAAACAGATTTTTAAATAAAGTACTTTTGCGCTGTATGATTCCCATACTGTTTGTCAATGTCGACGAAGGAGACATCTTAGCAAGTAGCTCCGCAAAGTTTTTTTGCCACGACTCGAGCGATAGCGAACTGGCGAAGCAATTCACGAATTTCGCTAATTATTTTTAGCCACAGATTAAAATGATTCTCACAGATTTTAATCCTTTTAATCTGTGCAATCTGTGGCTAAACAAAAAGAAATTTGTGAAATTCGTGTAATTCGTGGCAAAAAAACTTAGAGCCATTGCGTCTTAGTGGCAACTCTATTTTTTTAAGGTTAAGCTAATTTAATTCTCATAAAATCTTAATTTAGTACCCAAATTCTATCATCCAAAATCTTATAAATACCACCTCAAATGGAGAATATTACCGTTATTATAATGTTGCTTTTTGGCGTTGCTTTTCTTAGCCTTGTTAGTAAAAGATATAATTTCCCAATTCCAATTGTTTTGGTTTTATGCGGTGTTGTTATTAGCGTTGTTCCTGGACTTCCTGTGATTGCGCTGAGTCCAGAAATCGTTTTTATCGTATTTCTTCCGCCACTTCTGTATCACGCTGCGTGGCATACTAGCTGGTCTGATTTTAAACAATCGATTCGTCCGATCACTTTTGCTGCTGTTGGTTTGGTGTTTTTTACAACAGGATTGGTTGCTGTGGTAGCACATTGGCTTATAGATGATATCTCTTGGCCGTTAGCGTTTTTGCTTGGTGCAATTGTTTCGCCTCCCGATGCGGTTTCAGCAACAGCAATTACAAAAGGTTTAGGACTTAATCCGAGATTGATTGCTATTTTGGAAGGAGAAAGTTTAGTAAACGATGCTAGTGGACTTGTAGCGTACAAATATGCTCTTACAGCGATTACTGCTGGAAATTTTGTTTTATGGCAGGCAGGATTAAATTTTGTACTAATGTCGGCTTTGGGTATCGCAATAGGTTTGGCTGTCGGTTATGTCATGTATTATATTCATAAAAGATTTGTTTGCGACGATATTATCGAGGTTACGCTTACTTTATTGACGCCATTTGCATCGTATTTGCTTGCAGAGCACTTTGAAGGTTCAGGAGTTTTGGCTGTTGTAACGACAGGTCTTTTTCTGGCGGCAAGGTCGGGAGCAATCTTTTCTCACGAAAGCCGAATTATGACCAATACGATTTGGGATGTATTAAATAATATTTTGAACGGTCTGATCTTTATTTTAATCGGACTCCAATTGAGGCAAATTATAGACGGAATCAGTAATTATTCTGGAAATTCGTTATTTATTTGGGGTGCGGTTATAAGTATTGTGGTTATTTTGGTTCGTTTTTTATGGGTAATTCCAGCAACTCTTATTCCGAGAATGATTAGTAAAAGAATTCGCGAAAAAGAAGAATTTGATTATCGAAATATGATCATTTTTGGATGGTCAGGAATGCGTGGCGTTGTTTCTATGGCCGCTGCTTTGGCGCTTCCGCTAATGCTGAACAAAACAGAAGAGTTTCCACTTCGAAATTTAATTATATATTTAGTTTTCTGCGTTATATTGTCCACTTTGGTTATACAAGGTCTTACGCTTCCGTGGCTGATTAAAAAGCTTAAAATTGAGCGTTATTCAATTCTTGCAGAAGAGTATAACATTCGTAATGTAATAGTTTCGGAAACCATTGCACATATCGAAGATAATTTCTCATTATTGAATGGCGAATTGCTTCACAACATTAAAAGCAAATACGAAGTAAAATTTAACCGTTTGCAAAAGACAGAACTTCCAGCAAATTTCTTCGGAAATGGAAAACTTCTTGGTGGTGAAATTTTTAATGATTTTACCAAAATTCAAATCGATCTGCTAAATGTAGAGCGTTCAAAATTAGAATCAATGCATAAATCAGGCTCAGTAAACGAAGAAATATTTCGTAAAATTGAAAAAGAATTAGATTTGGAAGAAACCCGTCTGTGGATGGAAATGTATGAGGAAAACTAATATTATTTATGAATTATGAGTTATAAATTATGAATTATAAATTTATTCTTTGCGTAAATACGATCAAAGTCATAATCCACAATTCATAACTCATAATTCATAACTCATTAAATAACTCCCATTTTCTGCATTAAGAAAGTCGCGCTTTTGTTTTTGCAGATTCCGTTTCGGAGTTTGTAATCGAAGTGCAAATCGTTATTTTGAATTTCAACTTCAAAACATTGATTGGTTAAAATTTCAGGAAATTCGTTTGTTGTTAGGCAAACTTCTATGTCGTGAGTTGCGATGGCGCCAATAGCTTTTTTCGAAATTATTTTCTTAACCACTTCAATTGTTCCGTTTCTTTTGTCATCAGAATTTGTACCTCTTAAAATTTCATCTAATAAAACAAAAGCAGGCTGATTTTCAAGCGCATCCATGATCTGTTTTAAACGTTTAATTTCAGCAAAGAAATAAGATTCGCTATCCGATAAAGAATCTGATAATCGCATTGAAACTAATACTGGAAGTGGATGAACTTTAGCTTCTGAAGCACAAATAACTGATCCAATTCCACTCAATACCATATTGATTCCTAAGCTTCTCAAAAATGTGCTTTTTCCAGACATGTTCGATCCAGTTAAAATCACGAAAGATTGCGGGTAAAATTGCGTATCATTTCCAATTCTTGTTGCAGGATTAAGCAACGGATGGCTCAAGTTTTTAAACTCAATTTTATATTCAGAATTGATTTCTGGGAAAACAAAATCATCGTTGTTATACGCTAAATTGGCTAAACTATTTAGGGCTTCAATTTCGCCAATAATAGAAATCCAATGGTTCATTTCAGAAGCATAATCTTCTTTCCATTTTAATAATGCTTTTAAAACATGAAGATTGAATAAAAATGTTCCGTTGAATAAAGTCGCGGTAACAAAATTATTTATAGTATCCATTCTCGAAAATAACTCAGAAAGCTGTTTTAAGTGCTGGCTAGCTTTGGCATTTTTAAAATTAAGCTGTTGCTGTAAATGAAGTAGCTTTTTGGATTGGAAAGACTCGCGTTCAATTTTTTCAATCAGTAAACTGTATTGTTTTATGATTTTATCAACGTTGTCTGCTTTTGCTATTTCCGACTGGATCCTTTTTAGACATCTTCCTAAAACAATCAGATTAGCAATAAAAATGTATGTCAGATAAGAAAGTATAATGGTTTTAGAAGTGATAAAATAAGCCGCTAAAAATCCAAAAAAAGTTACAGGAAGAATAATTGAAAGTGCAACTAGAACTTTAGGTAATGAATTGTTTTGAAAAGAAGTCCAATGTTTTATGGCTTCATAAGAAGCTTTGGAATCATTGCCAATAATGGCAAGCGCTTGAAATTCTTGTCTCCAGTCTATTTTGCTTTTCAATTCGTTAACCGATTCCTGATTTTCTAAAATTTCAGTTTCAGGCAACGTATGAAGCAATAGTTCTGCAAGCGTTTTTTTTCCGATAAAAGAAGCTGTTCTGTTGAGATTTTGAAATAAAGAATGTTCTCCAAAAATATCCAAATCGTACGCATAAGGATGATGAAAATCGATGAACTCGACGCCATTTTCAAAAGGTGTTTTTTCTCTTTTTAAGAAAGCAATTTCGTTTTGGTTAATTTTCAAAAGCGTTTCGGCCAGTAATTTTTTGAAAGAAAGCCTAGAATGTATTCGCATTAAAAAAAGAAAACCAGCAAAAGATAAAACAGCTAGAATGACATAAAGTATTTGATCTGTTTTGATGTAATAAAACATAAAAAACAAGAAAAGAAAAATACTTAATAGCCTCAAAAGACTTATGCTGTTATATTTTTTGTTGGTTTTATTATAGATTTCTGAGTATTTTGTAACGTTGTCTGTATATGCTTTCATTCTAATATTTTGCTTGAAATACAAATATAGCTTTTAAGTTACAAAATCATCATTTATTACATTAATCTTCATGCATAACCAAAATCGGAATCTGAACTTCTTTGGTAATCTTTTTGGTAAAACTTGAATCAAAAAGACTTTCAAAGAAAGAGCGTTTGTGTGTTATGGTAGTCAGAATATCAATGTCTTTATACAACACAAAATCGAGAATGGTTTCTTTTACATCATCACTTGGCAATACAAGAAATTCCACATTTTCTGCTGCAAACTCACTTTCAAATTCTTTTCGTACTTGATCTGTCACATCAGAATTAGATGTTTTGACATATAAACTTTTGACTTTAGCGTCCGTTTTTTTAGCAATTTTCAGAATCTTTTTCAGTTCTTTTTTATCTTTTTCGCGATAGCGCGTAGTAAAACCAATCGTTTTTACTTTTTTAAATTTAGCATCAATAGGAACACACAAAACCGGAACTTCAACTCCAGAAATTACAGATTCGGTATTTGATCCCGTAAAGAATTTTGTCCAGTCAGAAACGCTGTTGGTACCCATAATTACAAAATCTATTTGATCTTCTTCTACGGCATTTTTCAGGTTGTAAATCAGATCGCCATCCATTAAACGGTGTTTGATAACAATATCATCTAATTTGCGCTCAGCAGCAATTTCTCGAAGTTTAGGGATTTCATCTTTAAACATTTCAAATTTTGCCAATTCAATTGAGCTGTAAATAGAAGCATAATTCTCTGGAAAGAATTGGCTGTCGTAAACAGGAATCTCGAATGTATGAAGTAAGATTAGTTCGGCTTTTACGACTTTAGCAAATTCTAAAGCATGAACAAATGCATTGGTAGCAGCATCAGAGAAATCGGTTGGAAATAATATCTTTTTCATAGTATTAAGATTAAGGTTTGTCTCTCAAATTTACTCATTCTGCGAAGAAATCAACCTGATATTTATCAGTATTTTAACACTTAATGATTTAAAAATATCAATTATTTTAAAGATTTCTTTAGCGAATGGACGATAAGCTGCTATAGAAAATAAATTACAGTTTTTTTATACCTTTGCAGCATGATAAATCAAGATTCTATAGTTGCTTTAGCTACGCCTTCTGGAGCTGGAGCCATTGCCATAATTCGTATTTCTGGAGCTGATGCCATTACAATTGGTAATTCGGTTTTTAAATCTATTAAAAACAAAGATTTAACCAAGCAGAAAACGCATACGTTGCACTTAGGACATATTGTAGACGGGAGCAAAACGTTAGACGAAGTTTTGGTTTCGGTATTTAAAGGTCCGAACTCTTATACTGGTGAAAATACTATTGAAATTTCTTGCCATGGATCGACTTATATTCAGCAGCAGATTATTCAGTTATTGCTTAGAAATGGCTGTAGAATGGCCGATGCGGGCGAATTTACCTTGAGAGCTTTTCTTAATGGGAAATTAGATTTATCACAAGCAGAAGCAGTTGCCGATTTGATTTCGTCAGATAATGAAGCTTCTCATCAAATTGCAATGCAGCAAATGCGCGGCGGATTCAGTAATGAAATTGCCAAACTTAGAGAAGAACTTCTAAATTTTGCTTCTTTGATTGAATTGGAATTGGATTTTGCAGAAGAAGATGTGGAATTTGCTGATAGAACCCAATTTCATGAATTATTAAACCGAATCGAATTTGTTTTAAAACGTTTAATTGATTCGTTTGCTGTTGGAAATGTAATCAAAAACGGAATTCCAGTTGCTATTGTCGGTGAGCCAAATGTTGGGAAATCGACTCTTTTAAATGCTTTGTTGAACGAAGAACGCGCAATTGTTTCGGACATTGCGGGAACAACTCGTGATACGATCGAAGACGAATTGGTTATTGGCGGAATCGGATTCAGATTTATTGATACTGCCGGAATTCGTGATACCAAAGATGTTGTAGAAAGCATCGGAATCAAGAAAACTTTCGAAAAAATCGATCAGGCTCAAGTTGTAATTTACTTATTTGACGGATTAAAATTCCAAGCTTCAAGTTCTGAATTTGTCAATGAAATTGAGCAGATTAAGAACAAATATCCGCTAAAACCGCTCCTTATTGTCGTTAATAAAAAAGATATTTTATCTGCTGAAGAAGTGGCCAATATTACGAATCAGTTAGAAAATCTAAATGCTAAACTGCTATTGATTTCTGCGAAAGAAAAAATAGGAGTAGAGGATTTAAAAAATGAATTATTGTCTTTTGTAAATACTGGCGCACTTCGCAACAATGAAACCATTGTAACCAATACCAGACATTACGATTCATTATTAAAAGCTTTAGACGAAATCCAGAAAGTAAAATTTGGTTTAGAATCGGGTCTTTCAAGCGATTTAATGGCGCTTGATATTCGCGAAGCCTTATACCAATTTGGGTTGATTACCGGGCAGGTGTCAAACGACGAATTGCTGGGAAATATTTTTGCTAATTTTTGCATCGGCAAATAAATTTTGTAAAATTTTCACTGTTAACCTGTTTCTTAACCACTTTCATTAGGAGCCTTTAATGATATACTTTGTCATGTCATAATACAAAAGTTTATGCATTATGTTATTTTTGAGTTAATATCGATTTGAAGATTTTTTCATGGAAGTTAAATTGATATTTTTAAAATCTAAAAATATACTTTTTAAAAATGACCCTAAAGTTATTAAAGAAAACGGCCATAATTATTTCAACCTTATTTTTGCTTTTAATAATTGTTCTGACAGTTGTACCTTATATATTCAAAGATGAAATAACAGCTAAATTGGAAAGTTTAGCTAATGAAAAACTAGACGCAGACGTGCGTTTTGATGAAATTGGACTTTCTGTTTTCAAACATTTTCCAGCTTTAACGGTTTATGCAAAAAATGTAAGTATCGTCAATAAAAAGAACCATTTTACAGCAAGAAATGTTGTAAAAGCAGATAGAGTATCAGCTGGTGTAAATTTTTACAGCTTAATAAAAGGCAGGATTGTTCTCGATGCTGTGTATTTGGATCAAGCAGATTTAAATCTTGAAATTGATCCTAAAGGGAATGCCAATTTTAATATTTTAAAACCCAGCACTTCTACCGATACAACCGAAACAGAATTTAATATTAAAAGGATTGTTATAAAGCAAACAAACATATCGTACAATGACAAAAGTGCCCTTTTAAAATTCAAGGTTCAGGATCTTAACTATAAAGGAATAGGAGATTTGAGTGCAGCACATTTTGATCTTGATTCTAAAGTAAAAATAAAATCATTCGATTTCAGTTTAAACGGTGTTGATTACGTTCGTAGTAAACCGATCAATGCCGAAATTACCACTTATATAGATGCCAAAGCGCTTAAATTTAAGTTTGAGCGAAATGTCATTCGTATTAGAAATTTTCCATTTTCATTTAATGGATCTTTTGCATTTATAAAAGGAGGTTATGATTTTGATTTACGCATGCAGTCTAAAAATTCTACTTTAGAAGAAATGCTTTCGCTTGTGCCTCCAGCTTATGACAAATGGCGCGAACAAATGACCATTACGGGTAATATTGATTTTAGAATATTGGCACGAGGCAAATACATGCAAGATCAGTCAGAGAAACCGGTTGTTTCTGGAGATTTGCAGATTAATAATGGTGCAATTGTTTATAAAAGAATTAAAGATCCAGTAAAAGACATCAATATATCGGCTAAAGCGCAGGTCAGAGATTTAGATATCAATAAATTGAAATTTGATTTGGATAATCTGTCTTTTAATTTGGATAAAAAGCAGACCGTAATTAATTTTCATTCAGAGGGTTTCAAAAAACTGAAAATCAAAACCGCTGTAAAAGCAGCTATAGATTTAGCAAAATTAAAAGATGCTTTACATCTGAACGACCATGAGATTCGTGGAGAAGTAGCTCTAGATTTAAAAGCCGATGGTGTTTTTTTGAGAGACTTAGGTTTCAGTCCGCGTTTAAATAAAATAGATACCATAATTAAAAGTATTCCTAAGTTTCAATTAAACGCAAGCTTGAAAAATGGATATCTGAAAAATATAAAGAAAACAGAGGCAGTAAAAAACGTAAATTTCAATTTGAGCTTAACAGCTAAAGACAGTATTTTACGCAACGTTTCGGGTAAAGTAACCAACTTGAATGCAGAGGCTCTGAATAATTTTGTCCACGGGCGCTTTGAGCTTCATAAATTATATCCTTTTACTGTAGACACAGAATTGGAGTCTAAAATTAATCTGGCAGAAGTGCATAAATTTTATCCATTAGACAGCTTGGAGATTAAGGGAGATCTTAATTTAAAACTGAGTATGCATGGCATTTTAAACCGTAAGCAGAAAAAATATCCGTCATCAAAAGCAATCGTAAATATTAAAAATGGGTATTTAAAAATGCTTAAATACCCTAAAATACCGGTTGAAAATATAAACATAAATGCAACTGCCATAAGCCACAATGGAACTGGAGAAGATTTGAATGTAAAAATAGTGCCTGCGGAGTTTGTTCTGGCGGGATCACCGTTTAAAGTTCAGGGAGAAGTCACCAATCTATATGATTTAGTATATAATATTAAAACTCAAGGCACTTTGGATGTTGGTAAATTAACCCAGATATTTCCGGTAAAAGATATGAGCATTTCAGGAGTTATCCAGACCAATCTGATCGCGAAAGGCTCTAAAAAAGATATAGAGGCTAAAAACTACGGGAATATTAAAAATGGAGGAAAACTAGAAGCTAAAAATGTAGTGATCAAAAGCGCCATGTTTCCAGAACCATTTGAGGTTTCTAAAGGAACATTTAAGTTCTTTAAAGACAAAATGCGTTTTGAAGAATTCAATCTTACTTATGGCAAATCAGATGTTGTGCTAAACGGTTATATCCATAACGTATTGCGCTATCTATTTAATAGAAAGCATTTAAGGGAGTCCAACGAAAAACTTAAGGCAGATATTGAACTTTTCAGTAACCAGATTGACGCCAATGAGTTTTTTGATATGATTGCCAAATATACAGATCAGAAAGCGGAAGAAGAAACCCTGCAGCAAACAGATTCTGCTGCTGTTAAGGCAATTTCTAAAAACCCCACAGCGAAAAACAAAAACTACGTTATCAGGATACCAAGCACAGCCGATCTGAAAATTGCAGCAAAAGTAAATAACCTTCAGTTTGATACGTATAAGATTAAAGATTTTATAGGAACTCTGGCGGTTAATGACCGAAAAATTAAGATAACAGAAGCTGCTTTTAGTATGGCAGGCACCAAAATTGAAATGTCAGGAGAATATAAAGCTCTGCATAGGCGTTTGGCTAAATACAATGCGAATTTTAAAGCCAGCAATTTTGATATCCAGCGCGCTTATGCAGAGATTCCGATCTTTGCTGAATTGGTTAGTATGGCTAAGGATGCTTACGGTTTGGTTTCGGTTGATTACCAGCTTGGAGGCAATATCGATCAGAATATGGATATTGATTTTAAATCTATTGATGGTGAAGGAACGCTGACTTTGGAAGATATTAAATTTAAAAATTTTAAACTTTTAAACCATGTAGCGAAGAAAGCCGCTGCTGCCGACTTGGAAAAAGCTTCATTTAATAAAATTGCAATTCATTCCGCTATAAAGAATAATGTGATGACAATTACTCCTACAACTATGAAAATGGCGGGATTTAGGGGCAAACTCGAGGGGCAGGTTACTATGGATGGAAAAATAAACGTCGGGTTTCGTTTAGGATTGCCGCCAATGGGGCTTATAAATGTTCCGATGAAAATTACGGGTACCGCAGATGATTTTGAAATTTCGACAGGTAAATTTAAAGAAGATGAAACCTTTGCAGAAGAAAGTGAACTTAAAAATCTGAAGCCAGAATATCGTAGAAACAGAGTGAAAGATACTTTAAGTTTATCTGAAACAAAATAATAAAGGACTTTAAAGCACTATAAATTTTGTTTGGTCTTACTTTGATAATTGTTTATATTTAATAAAGTAGACGAAATATCAAAAGTTGAAATTAGTTTAAACAACGACTAAAGCGATTATGATTCAAGTAAAAGTTTATCTGAAATCCATTATTTTTTTATGAAAACAAAATCAGATTTTGAAAGAGAAAAGGAGCTTGCCGCCAAAGAAGCGGTAAAACTTATCGGAGATAATATGATCGTTGGTCTGGGAACAGGTTCGACCGCATATTATGCTATAATGGAAATAGGACAGAGAGTTAAAGAAGGACTAAAAATTAAAGCGGTGCCAACTTCAGAGGAAACGGAAAAATTGGCAGCTTCTCTAAATATAGAATTGATTGATATAAAAACGGTCGATGCAATTGACTTGACAATTGACGGTGCCGATGAATTTACCTCTGAGTTAATGATGATTAAAGGCGGGGGCGGGGCACTTTTTCGAGAGAAAATAGTGCTTTCTCTTACCAAAAAGAAAATTATTATTTCTGATTCTTCTAAAAAAGTGGAAATGCTAGGGAAGTTTAAAGTGCCTGTTGAAGTAGTGCCATTTGCTGCAAATTATGTGCTGAAGCAGATTGCATCTAAAGGTGGAAGTAGCGAGTTAAGGATGAAAGACGGCAGAGAATTTCTAACCGATCAAGAGAATTACATTATTGATGCGGACTTCGGACTGATAGATGATCCCAAGACTTTGTCGACATTACTAAATGGCATTGAGGGAGTACTTGCCCACGGACTTTTTATAGAATTGGCCGATCAAATAATTATGGGTGACGGTGATACTGCAATAGTTTTTGAGAAATGAAGCTGACATTTCTAAATGGATAAATTCTTTTACTTTTATCTATGACAGCATAAGATTTTGAAATCATTTCCATTTCTGTATTACGCATTATTATGCTAATTTTATATGCATTTAAAAATAGACAGATTATTTTATTAAAATTTCGAAAACAAATACTATGGAAAATTTGAAGAAAGCCTATATAGCTGGAGGATGTTTCTGGGGCATGGAAGACCTATTTAGGGTGCGTCCTGGAGTTGTAGATACCGAAGTGGGGTACATAGGAGGGAATAATGAAAATCCGACCTACGAAAATCACCCAGGTCATGCCGAAGGAATTGAAATTACATACGATACACGCGAAACTTCTTTTAAAGAGTTGCTAGATTACTTTTTCCGTGTGCATGATCCAACAACAGTCGACAGACAAGGAAATGACAGAGGATCAAGCTACAGATCGGCTCTATTTATTCAGAACGAAGAAGAGAAACAAACTGCAGAAGAAGTGATCAAAATAGTAGACGATTCTGGAAGATGGAATGGACCTGTTGTAACACAGCTGGAGCCTATTGCGAAGTTTTGGCCTGCCGAAGACTATCATCAAGACTATTTGGTTAAAAAACCAGACGGCTATACGTGTCATTTTGAGAGATTCGGGACGTTTTTATAAACGGAATAACATTCATTACATAATCAAAATAATCAAAGCTGTACGGATTAAAGATCTGCACAGCTTTTTTTACGTTTATGATTAAAGTTGATCTGAATTGTGATTAGTGAAAAGCAACTAATTTCTGATTGTTAGATTTAGAGTACTTGAATCTGTTGCTTGATCCAGTATGATCAGATTAATATCAGATAGGAAGAGTAATGCGTTCATTATGCGGGTGTGCTGCACTTTTTCTGCCACAGGATTTTCGGTTGAAAAGGGCTCTCCGCCTCCAGATAGGAAAAGAATGATGCATAATTCTTCAAAAGGCACTAAGCGGCCTTGGTTCAAACAGATGTATTTATAGATTTGGGCAGGCAGACGGTAGGAATTGACAGTCATAACAAGCTTTTATTTTATATACGAGAACTGCCCAAATTTGGTTTTAATCTATCTTTAGTCTTCAGATTCCGCCTAATAGTAACTCTGCTCCAAATACGGATCGTAGATGTCAGTATCCCACTCTCTGTCATTAAAGTCATCGGCAAATTCTTCATCTGGATCTGGATCAAGAATGCTCTCGTTTCCGCGAGCGTCAATGCTGTCGCCTGATAAAAATTCGCAGTCAAAATCTGGTTCGTCGTTAGGTCTGTTATATAAGGAAGTTATATTGTGTGATAATTGTGATGGCTTCATATTGTATTTAGTTACTGGTTTATAATGATTTATTGTAATCCAAAAATAGATAGACCAAGAACGTTTTAAATTACAGAATTATGTGGGGTTTTTATATAATTTTAAATGATAAGCAATGAGCGGAAATATTTCTATTCCTGATTCTGAAGTTGTTATAAATTAAGTATTTCTACCTTTTTATAGAGTGCTATACCGCAAGCATTCAGCAAATTATTTATGATTGTACTAAAACTTTAGGGTTAAAAAATGGTTTCATTTTATAATTTGCAACATCATTGAACCCGTTTCTTTAGCCCAAAATGTTTTTGTAGGATAACTTTGGGTCAGATAGATTTAGCATAATCCTTAAAAGCCCATGCCATGAAAGCAGTTTTAGATTTTTTATCAAATCTGACTTTTAAAGCTTCTAGAAAAAGTGAATATCAAATAGGATTGATTCTATCTAATTAGACTAGAAACCCAAAGTAAAACAAATCATTTATTGTAAATTAAAATTAGAAATTATGAAAAAGTATCTTTTATTAACTGTTGTTTTTTCCTTTTCATTGACGCTGTCGGCGCAAAGTGCCCAGTCGTTTTTGCTTAATCTTTACGGAGGTTATACCTTTTCTGATAAAGTAGATTTTGATCGCTCATACGCACGAGTAGAAGATGGCTTTGAGTATGGTATAGGTTTGGAATATTTTATAATGGATAACGCTTCTGTAGAATTAAAATATAATAGGCTTGATACCAAAATGCCATTGTATACAAAGATTGCTTTAGATGGTGGAATTGCACCTGGAACTCAGGTAAACGCTGGAGATGATAAAGGGGCTATTAATTACATATTAGCCGATTATACATACTATTTCGGAGCCAGTTCTCAAAAGGCGCTTCCGTTTCTAGGTGCAGGTTTAGGAGTTGCAATTCTTGAATCGCCAAATAGTGGTAATGGGACTTATTTTGCATGGGAAGTTAAGGCTGGTGTAAAAGTAAAAACCAATTCGCCTCTTTCAATTAACCTTCATGCGTATCTGCAATCTATGTCTGCTGCTGTTGGATATGATTACTATTGGGACTACTATTGGGGACCAGTAGAAGTTGCTGATTATGCCTCAACCTTTCAATTTGGATTAGGAGCGGCGATTAGTTATGATTTTAGTAAGTGATAACAATACATAAAATATAAGAGCTAAGGTTATTTAATGAATTATCTTGGCTCTTTTTAATTTAGAATATATTACAATTAATAATTCTCTTTTTGAAGATCCTTAATTATTTCATGAACGCTACAGTATATAATATCCAAATGATCTGCAGTTTCGGCTGTGAATTTTTTGGCAATGGCTTCTCTTTCTACAGCTTTAAGATCCATACTTAGCCCTTCTAAAAGAAAGAGATGTAGCCAAAGCTGAAGCTGTTCTGCAGTTTGAAGCACGGCATTATAGTCACCGCGTTTTACAGCGTTTTGGAGTTCTTCGAGTTCTGAGGGCGCTTTTTCTATGAATTGAGAAGTAACCTCTTTTTTCCAGCCTGGTTTCTGGCGATCGGTTTGTTCTATTTGTGATAAATCAGCTTTTGGGCGGCGCATCGGACGGCGTTCTTTTCTAATAACCGTTTTAATAGCCTCCAAAAGTTCATACTGTTTAAAAGGTTTCGGCACATAACCATCCATTCCCGCATTAAAACAGCGATCTTGTTCACCAGCAAGAGAATGTGCTGTCATAGCGATGATCGGAATAGCATTGTTCATTTCTCTACGAATAAATTCTGTTGTCTGATAACCGTCGCGTACTGGCATCTGTAAATCCATTAGCACCAGATCATATTTTTTATTCGAAAGCATTTCAATACCTTGATCGCCATTTTCGGCAGTATCGATTTCAAATCCGAAACCTTCAATTACATTCTGAGCTAGTTTTTGATTCAGACGATTGTCCTCGCAGAGCAGAATACTAAGCTTTCCAAGATCGTTGACAGGTTTAATTTCTGCTTGTACGTTCTCGTTTAATGCTTTTTTGTAAGCAATAGTAAAAAAGAATTCCGATCCGCGTCCTTCTCGGCTTTTAACCTCGATTTCCGAATCGTGAAGTTCTGTAAGCTGTTTTACAATGCTGAGTCCAAGTCCTGTACCTCCAAATTTTCGGGTCGTACTTTCTTCAGCTTGTGTAAAACGTTCAAAAATAGTGTCTAAATATTCTTCGGGTATTCCAATGCCGGTGTCTTTTACAGAGAAGCGAATCAGGTAGTTATCAGCGGTTTCTCCCGTTTTTTTTACGGAAATGGTCACTTCACCTTCAGTTGTAAATTTCAATGCGTTTCCAGCTAAATTGACGAGTATCTGATTGAGCCTTCCTTGGTCACCAGCAATCATTACCGGCAGATCTGCATCTAAATACAGATTAAATTCGACCCCTTCGGTTACCTTTACTTTAAGTAAATCGTAGATATGTCTTAGGGCTTTCGGTAAATCAAATGGCTGTAATTCTAAAGTAAGACCTCCAGATTCAATTTTAGAAAGATCCAAAATGTCATTTACGATAAGCAACAGGTTTTCTCCAGCAGTTTGCACATCCTGCACAAAGCTGCGCTGTTCTTGATCCAGTCTAGTACCCGAAAGCAGTTCGGTAAAACCGATAACGGCATTTAACGGAGTACGGATTTCATGACTCATGTTGGCCAGAAAGTTTTCTTTGGCTGCAACTGCTTGCTCGGCTATTTTTTTCTGGCGTGCAAGCTCATTATTCTTCGTTCCGAGCTCCAAAGTGTTGATTACATGTCGAGCCACGATTTTAAGTGCATTTCGCTGGCTCTCATTTAGTTTTTTTGGCATGTGGTCTGCCGCGCACAAAACTCCTATATGGTAGCCGTCTGGAGTGGTAAGAGGTACTCCAGCATAGAAGCGTATTTTAAAGCCGCCTGTTACATTGGGGTCATCTTTGAAGCGTTCGCTTAGTAGCGTGTCAGGAATTTCTACCAGTTCTGAATCCATGATCGTATAACGGCAAAAAGTAATCTCTCGTGGGACTTCAGAAACGCCCAATCCAATTTCAGATTTGAACCATTGGCGACTCTCATCAATAAAAGAAATATAAGCAATAGGAACTCCGCAAATGTACGAGACAAGCGCTGTAGCATCGTCAAAGGCATTATCAGGAAGTGTGTCCAGAATGTTATAGCGCTTTAAGGCATCAAGACGCTCAGCTTCATTATGAGGAATTACTGGTAGTGGGGCAGTATTCATAATACAGAAAATTAATCATAAAGATAGAAATAGCTGACGATGAGTTCTTTATATTCTTATCTGATGCTGTTATATAATTTACAGCTTCTTACTAATTATGAATTTTAAAATACATTATAAGTTATCGAATGTAGTAAAGATGTATTTCATTCAAAAAAAATAGGAAAAGGATGAGCATTTTTATATATTTAATTAATAAAGCTGATTTAATGAAAAACAAAATTATAAATTTTAGCTTATTCCAAAAGCTGTTTTGTGACAGCCGTTACGGAGTCATTCTATTTGTTCTGATTTTATTTTCTTCTTGCGCAAAAGAGATTTATCAAAAAGCAGATTATACTTTTTACGATCAAAATTTTAAGCTTGACAATTCCACTTCGTTGAGAACAGATGGTGTTTATGTGTTGAAATCCATTTGGACAGATGAAGATGGCGGTAAGCTCAAACAGCCTGAAGATCATCGTTTCTATAAATTTTATCCGACTGGACAATGCAATCTGACATTGGATTCTTCCTTTAAAATAAAAACAGAAAAGGATTATACTGATGTAATAAGTAAGGATTTCGTTAAGCAGAAAAGAACACTTTTCCAAGCGTATTACAAGCTCAGTGGAGACAGAATTGTAATAGAGAGCAGAGTAGTTCAACGACGTCAGTTTGCCTATAAATATGGCTATGTTAAAAATGACAGTTTAATCATTGTTAAAGCAGGAACTCACGGCAAAGGAACTTTTGCTGACTCCAATTTCCCTTCCTATTATAAAGAATATTATGTATTTAAGCCATTGGCTCTGCAAAATGAAAAACAGCCGCAATGGTAGCAATTATAGCTATTTAAAGTTAACTCAATTGATTTAGATATGAAAATACGATTCAATTTAAACTCCATTCTCAAAAAAGTCAGTACTTTAATGCTACTGATTTTGTTTGCAAGTTGCTCACACCAAGAACCAGATTTTATTGTTAAAGGAGATTCCGCTTTACTTAAAGATGTCAAAGTGAATATCGAAATGATTAGAGACAAACAGACTAAAATAGCCACGGCTTTTTATAATGGAAGTTCTTATGCTGTTGATAATGATGATGTATTGCGTTATAAAATATATGTGTCGTATCAGGATAAATATTTCAATACCATTGAAATGGATAATCTGCATGACAAAATTAAAGGAAAACCATTAAATGAAATTACTGTTGTGAAGAAAGACAATAAAATTATGGTTTCTTATAAAGGAATAGAAGAGAGCAGTGGCAGTGAAAGCAAAGAACTTCTTGTGGATGAAGTTTTTTTTGCTTCTAATGATGTGCAAGAACAAAAACAGAAATTTATTGATTTTTATAAATAATGACCAAATCCAATTAGAAATTAAAACATGAAAAAAATATATTTTATCTGCTCTTTACTAGTAATTTTTATGGTGAGCTGTAAAGAAAAATCAAATGAAGAAACGAAAGAAACTGAGGCGAGAAATGAAAATGTTCCTGATACTTTAGCGCATTCGCAAAAAACTGAAGATTGTCCGAAAGAAGAATCTTTAGTCTGGCAGGGAGAAACCTTTGCATCTTATACTGAAGATACTATGAGAGGGAAAGGTGTAATTTCTTTTACAATGGATATTAACGACAGGCTAGATTTTTTTAATGAAGACGATAGCGCTTTTGGCGAAATTGTACTAAATGAAGATATGACTTTCTTTACGCTTAAAATGCCGGGAAAAGTGATAGCCAGAAAAGTTATTCCCAACTATGATTTTGCCGCTTTCGATTTTGACTGCGAAGATATAAATGCAGACCCCAATTATTTTATCATTTATATTAATAAAGAGAAAAGAAAAATAAAGAAAGACGTCATTAAATATAGCTTTTCGACTTGGGAAGATTATATTAAAAAACAGCACATCGGACTTAAAAGCTGTAACTTGATTGCAAACCCTAAAAGTAGCAGTCAGGTTTTTACAGTAGAGAAAATAAATGGAGACGAAATAGAGATCGTATCAAATAAAGACTGTTTGGGAGAAGATGCGCCATTTGAATCTCTTAAAGGAAAAGTAAAATGGAAAGTGGGAGACAGGTTACTGATAAATTTTGCGCTTTGCAATTAACCGCCTTCAAAAAATGATTTCTTCTTTTTGAAAATAGTTTTCTGTTTTTGATCATTCAAACAAAAATTTTCTAGTTTTTCATACTGGGAATTGTATAACATCTGCCTGAAATTTAATATTTTATCCTGCGTCTGCCTTTGTAACTTTAATATGAAATTTAATAATCATATAAAAAATAAGTTATGGCAGAAATTAAAATTGAGAAAAAGAAGCCAGTATGGCCTTGGATTATCGCGGTATTGCTAATTGCTGCGCTTGTATACTATGTCTTTTTAAGAGAAGACCATGCACAGGATCCGAACAGAACAGAGATCGAAAATACCACAGCAGTTGACAGTACAAGTAACTATTAAACTAGTATAGCAAACAAAATAATGTTTTGCAGTCAATGCTCAGGGAGAATATATAATTCATAAAAGAAGAAATTAACATGGAAAATAAAGACAGAAATTTATACAGACTGGACGAACTTTCAGATTATAAGATTGCCTCGAACTATCCAGATGTGAGAGGTTGGAAAATTGTAGACGCAGACAATCGAACTATAGGGACTATTGATAACCTGTGGGTGAATAAAGATATGCAGCGTGTCGTGTATCTTGATGTAAAGGCGGATAAATCGCTAATGGATGACAGCCGTAAAGAGGTGCATGAGACTATTGCTAATGATAACGGCAGGGAATTTATGTATCGTGACGGAGACAGTCATTTGATTATACCAATCGGATCTGTAAATATCAATAAGGATACAAAAATCGTGATGGCAAACGGCATTGGATACGACACTTTCAGAAGAACAGGACGTTATAATACACAGCAGCGTTTTGATCGTGATTACGAAAGAGCAGTACTAAGAAGCTACTATCCTAATGAAAATTATGATAATGACGATACTTTTTACAGTCGAAGAGAGTTTGATAACCGATAAATAAGGTTTAAAATTTTCAGAGTGTTATATTTAAAAAAATACTAGATGTTTGAAATGAAGCATCTGGTATTTTTTTATGTTTCTATAAAAGAGTAATCCGAAATTAGTTAAAACTTTTTATTTAGAAAAAGTAATGCTGTGCTGACGGCTATTCCAGCAAACAAAGTTATAGCAAGAGGAGATGTTTTATTTAAATTTGGATTTCCGTAAACGCGAAGCGGTTCTTGCGAGTTCTCCAGAACATTTCCGGGATTATTTTGTTTATTATGGTTCATTTTCATTTTTAGACGCAAAGCTGCAGATGCTGTATTCATAACTGTTTTAGGAAACATTTTATACGTTTTGGTAAGCGCCGCAGCTTTTAAGTCTGGAAAATGATCTTTTTTAGGATTTTTAGCCAGATTAACGATTGCGGCAGCCGTATCACGCGGATCAGAAGCTATGAAAGGAATTTGTATGTCGAAACCTGAATACTTTGCGGAATGCAGATTGCCAGTTGAATTCTGCAGTTGCGGATACAGATTGCTGATATGAATATTTTTATGATTTGATATTTCGCCCTGAAGGCATTCCATCATTCCTCTGATTCCATATTTCGTCGCTGAATATACTGCGCTGTAAGGTGCAGGCATAAATCCGCCGATCGATACATTATTAATCAGAATGCCTTCATTTTGTTTTTTGAAAATTTTGATTGCATTATAAGCACCGTGCATATATCCGAAAAGATTGGTTTTAATAACCTGCTGATGGATTTCCATCGGAATTTCTTCAAACTTTCCGCTGGCCATTACTCCGGCATTATTGACCCAAATATCAAATTTTCCATTTATAGTAAGGGCTTCTAAAGCTACTTTCTCAACATCTTCAGCATTTGACATATCTGCAGAAATGCTGATTGCTTTTATAGGATATCTTCGGCAGTTTTCCGTTGCAGCATCTAATCCTTTCTGACCTCGAGCCACGAGCACAACATTGCATCCTTCATTTGCAAAAGCTTCTGCAGTTGCAAGACCTACACCGCTGCTTGCTCCTGTGATTACAACAGTTTTTCCTTTAAGACCATTGTCCTTTGTTTGAAAGTCTTTCATAATTTTATTGTTTTAATATGCACTAAAGATTTAATTTAGAAAGCTATGGATTTAGCCGTATAGCTTTAGTTGCTTCAGATGCAATTTTTTCGTTAGTTCTCGATGAGACAGTTTTTGATTGGAATTTTTTATCACATGTCCTTGTGTTTGAAACGATGTTTTTATTATTCTGTGTAATCATGTTGTCTGTTTTTAATTATAAATAAGCAGAGAACTTAATTTTAGCCCACGGCTTTTATATTGTTTTTATAAATAGCTAATTTACAGCGGTAATAATGTTAGAATTTTACAGAAGCCAGTGTGAATCTTATTAAATTTTCATGCAGACCCCTATTAAATTTTTAACTATTTTAAAACTGTGTTAAAAGTCTAAGAGCATTGTAATATAAATCTGAACTTTACTATACTGTTTAATTTAAAAATGATGATATGGAAACGCAGATAATGGAATTAGAAAAAAAGTATTGGCAAGGAATGGAAAATAAAGAGTATGAAACAGTGAGAAACCTCACCAGTTTTCCTTGCATTGTAGCAGGAAAAAATGGCGTGCACAGCATTGATGAAGCCAATTTTAAAAAGATGTTTGAGTCGGGAGAAGGAGATAAAATAAAGGTTTTAAATTTCTCTGATTTCCATTCGCAGCAGCTGGATGAAAACAATGCAGTTACAGCGTACATAATAGAATTGGGAAAAGATGTTGGAGGAGAATCTTCGAAATGTGCCTGCACTTCGGTCTGGATTAAGAAAGAGAACAAATGGCACTGCGTACTCCATACAGAAACGGAACTGTCGAAATAATGAAAATCAAATTCTAAGATGAAGCCTGAGAAAACTATTTCTTAGGCTTTTTTATTGGAAATTACGATGTGATTGTAAGCCAGAAAAGAAGTCTAATTGTTAAAACTGGACCATTATGAAGAGTATATATCTTTATACCTTTACATTGTAAAATAGAACGAGATAATTGATTTTACAGAATGTTTATCATATCTAAATAATTATAGCGATGTCAAAATTTCATCTTAATATTCAGGATTTAGTTCAGGGAGAGTTCAAATTGCAGAAAGTTAATGTAGCATTTGTTTTTCAGGTCAATTGCCCTGGTTGTTTTATATACGGAATTCCCATAATGAATGAGATTAGCAGCTTGTTTGCAGATAAAGCTGGTTTTATTGGAGTTGCTACTGCTTTTGAAGATTTTGAGTTTAATAACGAAGAAAACTTAAAATTACTGTTAGCTGATGGTACGCTTGTAGGAGAAACAAAAAAGTATTACAATTCAAATTACGGTGTTTCTAATTATTCAGAGCCTTTAAATTTTCCAGTAACTTTTGATCGAATGAGCAAATCGGAAGATTTTTTCAATTCTCCATCTTATGATATGATGTGTAATTCGATTCCAGATTTTACCTCTTTTTCTGAAACAGAGCAGCAGATTTTAAAGCAAAAAATAAAAGCGCATTACGCTCAGATTCCTCTTATTGGTGAAACATTCACGATTAATCAGCTTAGAGGTACGCCATCATTTATTATTTTTGATGACAATTTTAATACTTTAGGACATTATTTCGGACATCAGAGTCAAGAGGTTTTAAAAGCTAAATTAGCAGAGTTGGTGAGAATGTCTAATAAAAAGTTATAAAAGTTTATTCCATTCTTGAATCAATAAACTCATTTAGGATACGCTGAACAGAAGCTTCCACATCTCCTGCAATAAGTTCAGAAGATTTCAAAAGATAATCATCGACGAAAGCAAAAGCGGCCTTTTCGGTTTCATTAAATCTTTCAGCACTATCTTGCGCTGCCGATAAATTATAGCGGAACTCCAAAAATGCTTTTAATTCCGACTCAAATTGTTCTATGGCTTCATTCATTGGAGTATAAATTTAAGTTGACAATTTCGTTACTTCAATTGTAATTTGTTATAGCGCAACAATTTAGTTTTAAAATATTCCTGTAGTGTTACAATTCTTTGGTCGGATCTTATAAAATTATATTGTAAGATTAAACGTGAATCATTACAAATGCAAAAAGCAGCTGATAGTTTTATCAGCTGCTTTTTGCATTTGTAAATTTTGCTGTTTTAAAATTTTATCTCGCACTAAGATTTAAAGATACCGTTGACATATTTCCTGATCCGTCATAGCGCTCTGCCCAAACTTCAATAAAATCGTTGGTTTTTAGCTGTACGGTTCCTACAACCGGAAGTGACAGAATTCCGGCAGTGGATAAGAAACCAGTAGAAGGTTTTCCGTAAACTTTAGTATCTGTAAGTACCACGCCATTTCTAGCAATGTACAGAATAACGGTAATGTCAGAATTTGTGACCTGAAAAGAAACAGAAGCTGACACCTGAAAATATCTGGTTTTATTTCCTTTATAAGTTATTCTATTATCGCCGTCCTTAGTAAAACGGAATAAATTATTAGAAGTTGTTGTACCGTTTAACTTAACTTTGGTTCCCGTGCTTGGAAGGGTAGTTGTGGTTCCTGCGCCCACCGCTGCAGCCAGATTAATGTCACCTGTAGCATCAGCATCACCTTCTCTTGGAATACCTGGAGCATCTACAGTCCACGCTGTACTGAAATTATATCCTGTGTATGTGGAAGCTGCAGGGTAACGGTTAATGTATCCTCCCACATTGGTGGTGGTGCCTGAGAAAACTGTACCGAGAAGCACTCCTGTTCCGACGGATAGTGTTGGGCTGCTCACGTCCATTGCGACATCTGCATTGTTCATAGAACTGAAACCACTATTTTTTTGTATTAATCCGAAAGAATTGATAAATGTTTCAAATGTACCGCTGTTGCTATTAGTCCACGCCTGATTATTGAGCAATAGACTTCCGATATTAGAATAGGTGATGCCGTTTGCATTACCTATAAACTGAATAATATTTCCAAAGTAAAGTCCAATTGCCGATATGCTTCCTACACTAGAGGTCATGCTGTCAATCACAACGTTCTGCACAAGAAATGATGATGCAGTTGCAGCCCCAGGACCAGTAATTGCAAAAGCTGTTGCTCCGCGTAGAGTTACATTTCTGATACTGCCTCCGGCGCCTTGGATAATAGTTCCTCCTGTATAGGATAAAATATCTTCATTAGCATCTAGACCAGCGATATAAGCATTATTTATATTAATTGGGCGTGCAAGAGTAATGGTTCCGTTGATTTCATACAAAGTGTTACTAGTAAGAAGGTAAGTGCTTCCTCCACCTGCCGCGAGTTCAGGAGCCAAATCGGTAGCAGATTTTACGAGTTTGTAGTTATTTCTTTTAAGAGCACTTTCGTTAGCCATTTTTATCCAAGTTGCTGTAAGTGTATTATAGAAATAAAAAGCTTTGTCTGTGGTGTCAAAGACTAGCAGACTTTCAGCAGGAGTTGTAATTGCCGTGCGTTGTGCTGTAGTCATTCGCGGTGCCAGCATTCCTTGTGTTGTTGAGGTGATATCCAGTATCGAAGTAGCATCTGGAGTAATAGTTCCGATTCCGATTTGCGCTTGTGATGCAGCTGATAGTAAGAAAAAAAACAGCAGGATAATGGTCTGGTAGGATAAAGTAGATCTTGTATACATATGCTTTATTTTTAGTTTATTATTTTGCTTCAGCAGTTTATTTATTTCCGCTATTGGAGATTATTACTTTTTTGGTGATTCGCTGATTTTCATCTGTCAGAAATTCGGCAATATACACTCCGTCGGACAAGCCATCAGTTGGGAAATTATAAGAAGGCTCCGCATTTAAATCTTTTTTTGAAATCACCGCTTTTCCTGACATGTCGAATAAAGTGAAAGACTGCACCGTGAGTGTTTGCGGATTGGAAACTTTGATATTCTTACGTTTGCTGTCCTGATAAATTGTAAAATTTTGCACGTCAAGATTTTCATCTACTCCAAGAGTCTGATCTGTAAAGGCAATAAAAAAACGGTCTGTGTAAGTTCCTGGTGTGGCTAGCAATTCATAAGATGCATTTCTGATTTCATGGTAAGAATCATCAGCTTTATCATAGAGATATACAGATTGTGAAACATCAATATTAACTGCTTCCGATACGTGAAATTTCAAAGTGCTTGCTTTGGATGCTTTTACAGAAAGTGGAATCTTTTTATAAGCATCAAAATTTACACCTTGTATAAGATAAGCTTTGTCTTCAATCCAGAAATTAACATCATCAGGAAGGTCCAAAGTCATGTTTAATGCGTCTATTCCAAGATCAGGTCCGTCTGTTGCCTCATCGAGAAAGGCAAGAGCAAGCTGTCTGGTAAACTGGTTGTTGATTATGGTATTCAGTCTAAAATAAGAAAGAGGTTCTGCTTCTTCTGTTTCTTCTACTTCTTCCGTTTCAAGTTTCTTCTGTGCTTGTTTTTCAAACTGAGACAGTCCTGTTGTTTCCCTGATAAAAACGCGGTGGGCATTTTTGAAAGTGACATTTCCATTAGTTGTTCCATTAAGTAAAAAGCCTTGTCCTATTTGAGCGTATCGGCGAAGCTGTACTGTTCCTGATCCAGTTCCTGGACCGGGATTGACTGTTCCATCCTGATTATAGGCATTAAAAGCTGGCGGAACATAAAGCCCTTCAGTAGTAGTATTGAGAGCAGCATAAGAACCGTAGCCTCCGCGGTAAGCGCTTAGGTAATGCGAATTTACGGTACGATCCTGTTGCCAGAAATAAGCTGTTCCTCCCGTCAGGGCAAGATTGTCAGGATCCCGTAAAAAGGCATTAAGATGCAGAACCGAAGGATAAGGATTTCCAGTCAGCGTGGCACTGCCAGCTCCGAGCGCGACTGTAATATTTCCGTTGTTTGGTTTTCCCCTAAAATCGTAGCGCTGTGCACCGCCCGGATTATTAGGAACTCCCATACTAGCTGGATCGAGCATATCGGTTCCTGAAGTGCCTTTCATGGTGAAACCCTCGCCTGGAGCTATAGAAGAAGCTGTTCCAACCGAAATCCATTGGGAATAATTATTGGCATTTATCAGTTTGTAAATCCAATGGGAAGCTATAGCAAGCGGACTAGCAGTTCCGTCATAACTTCCCGTAGGCAATAGCGTAGCAGGAGTAAAAGCGATTGGGCCGTCTGGACGTGAGAGCAAACTGATACCGAAACTGGTATTTCCAGAAGTACTAGAAGGCGTTCCGACTGGAGAACACCAATAGTTATAATCAAAATTGTCAGATGTTCCTTCTTGGTAAACGGACAATGATCCAAGACCAGTGTTGGCTGAAGTAGTGTTTCCGCCCTGAACCAGTTGGGCATCATTCCTTAAATAAAGATTGGAATTAGCATTTAAATTCAAGTTTTGCCCGACATATAGAACTTGATTTTTAGCATAAATACTGGAATTTGTACTCAGATGCAGTTGAGGAAATCCTTTGATACTGAGCGTTAGAATAAACAGCGTAAATAGTTTTTTCATAATATCTTCTATAAGGTATACTGTTTTAAAGTAATGTGATGCATTAAAATTTTCTTCGCGTAATCACGACAACAAATCCGAGAATAAGACCCGCAGCGAGTAACTTAGAAGAGTGTGTGTCAATCGGAAGAACGGGATCATCATCAGGAAGACCAGGCGGTGGCGGACCTCCTCCCTGTGCATACACCGCAGTCGAAAAAAGGAAAAACAAATAGAATACGGAGGTTAGTTTTCTGATGTTCATAACGCTGCTGGATTTACGTTGACGTCACCAGCAATAATTAGGACGTTATTTTTCTGATTGTTACTGAATTGTGGACAGCTTTTAAAAAGGGAAAATGGAAGAACCATTAAAGTAGGATGGTAGATTGAATTTTTCAGCATAAGTCTTGGGGTTTAGTGAAAAAGACAAAGTTAAAAATCGAATCAGATTTCACTTACATAATTCTTTCTTGGAGTTACATAATTCCCACTAAACAAGTGGATTGTGAAATTTATTGTTTGAATACTTCAGAATAAATTTTGCTTAGATATAAAAGCAATACTTCCTATATGAAAGTCATATAAATTATTGATCTGCTAAAATTATTATTAAATTACAATCAGGTATTTTTACGTGATTGTATTTTAATTAAAAAAAATATTTTTACTCAATAAAATATTTTTTATGCAATTTATATATTAAATAATTCGTATTAAAAAACTTATTTGAAATCATTAGTTTTTTTTAATCTAAGCAAATAAATAGTTAAATCGTTGATCATTTTAATACTGTGAATAAAGACATGAAATTTTACTTAATTTTTTTTCAGATGAATATAAATGAATAAACACGTAATTATTATTGGCGGAGGAGTAGCCGGAATGAGCGCTGCTCATGAACTTGTTGAACGCGGATTTAAAGTAACTGTATTTGAGCGTCAAGAAATTTGTGGCGGAAAAGCCCGAAGTATATCTATAGAAAATACAGCTACATCTCCAAGTAAATTATTGCCAGGAGAACACGGTTTTCGTTTTTTTCCAGGGTTTTACAAGCACATTATTGACACTATGCAACGCATACCTTTTAAAGGGGATTTTAATGAAAAATGTGTTGCAGATAATTTGGTAGACTGTCCCAATATGATGATGGCAAAAGCACATACAATTCCTATTGTTTTGCCAAGCCACCTTCCTCTTTCAATAAAAGGTATTAAAGATTTGCTAAAAAAAATACAAGGACTTGAAACTGAATTAAGTGAAGAAGAAAAACAATTAATTGCTTCAAAATTATGGCAGTTACTAACCACTTGTAAGGATCGACGTTTTAATGAATATGAGAGAATGGGGTGGTGGGAATTTACAGAGGCTGCAACAAATAGTGAAGCCTACAGAACTGTATTTGTAGATGGACTGACTAGAACGCTAGTGGCGGCAAAAGCAGAAACTTGCAATACTAAAACCAATGGAGATATTTTAGTGCAATTGATGTTTAATATGGTAGATCCATCGAGACATACAGACAGAATTCTTTCGGGACCTACAAATGAAAAATGGCTTACCCCGTGGTTGAAGTACCTCAAATCAAAAAACGTAGATTTTAACTTTAATAGTGAAGCTGTAGATTTTGAGGTTAAAGACAGAAAAATAGCTTCTGTTAAAATTAAAAATAGCGATAAAGTATCAAGCCATGAAGCAGATTATTTTATTTGTGCGGCTCCGGTAGAAAGGGCAGCACCAATTTTAAATAAATCGCATTTACTTGCATTAGACCCTAATTTAAAATTTACCGATACGCTCAAGAACTCTGTTGCATGGATGAATGGCATACAGTTTTATTTGAAGGAAGATGTTAAAATTGTTGATGGGCATATTATTTTAGCTGATAGCCCTTGGTCGTTAACCGCAATTTCGCAGGCACAATTCTGGAATGTAAACCTTTCTGATTATGGAGATGGTGCTGTAAAAGGAATAATATCTGTAGATGTAAGCAATTGGGAAAAAGAGGGGTTGTTAGTTAAAAAACCAGCCAATAAATGTACTATGTGCGAAGTCATTCTTGAAGTTTGGCATCAGCTTAAAATATCTTTCAATACACCCAATACTATATTAGAGGACGAAAATTTTTTCATGGCTTTTGTTGATAATTCGATAATATTTAACGAAGAACTTTTTAATGAAGAAAAAAGAAAATCTAATAGCAATATGTGCAGGCCTGCGCTATATGGTAATAATAAAATAGATATAAACGAAAATGAAGAACCGCTATTGGTTAATGAGATTAATACATGGTCTATACGTAATGATTCTAGAACATCAATTCCTAATCTTTTCTTAGCATCAGATTATGTTAGATCATTTACAGATCTTGCTACTATGGAAGGTGCTAATGAAGCCGCACGAAGAGCAACAAACAACATTATAGATGTAAGTGGAAGTAAAGCTAAATATTGTAAAATATGGGATATTCATGAGCCTAAATGGCTACTGTTTTCTAAATATCTAGATAAAAGAAGATACAAAAAAGGATTAGCGTGGAAATCTCAAGAACTTTGGTGGATAAAATTACTAAACTATATTTTTTATTTGTTTAAAAAATAAATAGAGATGCTAAAGAAACTAACATTATATTTTATTCCTGAAGAAAAGCAAGAACTGCCAGAAGTATTGCTAAAATACAAACTCGTAGTAAACATAATCTTAATTACTTTTTTGTTTGATCTTGATTATGCTTTTATTACTATAACTATTAAAATGAGTGAAGGCACAGTGAGTCTAATCATTGCTGCGATACTTCATTTGTCGCTGCTTTTTGCAGTAAAAAAGAATATTTTGCTTTCTTTTATTATCAATTTCTATGTTCTTGTTGGCGTATTGGCTGTTGTTATTTCCATTTATTTCTCAGGAGGATTAAGTTCGCCTGTTCTGCCTTGGCTTGCAACATCACCCGTTGTTGCTTTGTTAATGAATGGAAGAAAAACGGGATTAACATGGCTTTTTATTAATTCGTCTATTGCATTGTATTTTGGAATTTCAGACAAATTAGGTTATTCTTTTCCATTACATTATGATTTGGAATGGAAAAATTCATTAGCTATAAATTGTTTGGTAGGATTGATTCTAATTGTATTTTTTGTCTCCTATGTATTTGAAACCGGTAAAAATACAGCATTCAAAAAGCTCGCAGAGAACAGCATTCTTCTTGCAGAAGAAAAACGAAAGAATGCTTTTCATGAAATTTCACAAGAAATTCATGATGGGGTTGGTCAAACCTTATCAATCATTAAACTTAATCTTCATTTGCTTGAAAAAATAAAAGATGAATCTGGAGGGAAACTTAACGAAACAGTCGAGCTTGTTACAAAAGCTATTGTTGATCTTCGCAATATTTCAAATCATCTGTATAGTGAAAACCTTCATAGTTTTATTCTTGAAAATGCACTAAGTGATGATCTTACTCTTATTAAAAATATTGGAACACATTCTACTGTACTTAATGTGACTGGCAAATCAAACATTGACCCCAAAACTGCTTTTTCCTTATATAGGATAGCTAAAGAAGGGTTAAATAATATTCTAAAACATGCTAGTGCAACATCAATAATCATTACATTAGATTATTCAAATCAATTTACTATGGTAATACAGGACAACGGTGTTGGAATTTCTTATAAAAACGAAATCGGTGGACAAGGCATTGCTAGTATGCGTGATAGGATCAATCTTTTGGGAGGTTATATGTCGATTGAGGATTCGGGTAAAGGAACAATATTAAAATTGATATTATAGCATCAATGAAGACCCAAACCTCAAATATACTTATTGCTCTTGCTGATGATCAGCAGCTCTTTTTGCGGTCACTAGCTACACTTATTGATGGTTTTGCTGGGAAAAAAGTGATTATGGAAGCATTGAGTGGAAAAGATCTTGTGAATCAACTAGAAAATGCTTTAGAACTTCCTCACATCATACTCATCGATGTAAACATGCCTGTCATGAATGGAGAGGAAACTGCTCTTTTATTATCAAATAAATATCCTAATATAAAGCTTGTGGCTCTTTCAATGAAAGATGATGACCGCACAATCATAAAAATGATAAAAGCCGGATGCTGCTCTTATCTTTTGAAAGACATTCACCCTAATGAACTGGATAAAGCATTAACTGAAATCGCGACCAATGGTTATTACAATAGCGATACGATTAATAAGAATCTAAGAAGATTGCTTTGTCATGATGAAACTGAATTGAAATTATCAGTTAACGAGCAACTATTCTTGCACCATGCCTGTAGTGATATGACTTATAAAGAAATTGCATCTAAGATGTGCCTTTCAGAAAAAACAATCGATGGCTACCGCGAATCTATCTTCGTAAAATTAAATGTAAAAAGCCGCGTAGGCATGGCTTTAGAAGCTGTTCGCCTCCAGTTAATAACATTATAATTCAAAAACAGGAATTTTCCCCCTTCCTGACAGGAAATATCCCCTAAACCATTCTTCATTCACATTGTACTTTAGCGATGTAATTCTTTGAGCTTTTTAAGCAATAAAGAATAAATAACTAAATCGTAAAAGAATGAAATTAAAACTTACTGCATTAATGCTAGTAATCCTTTTTTCTGGATGCAATCAGAAAGAAGAAAAAACTGGTATCGAAAAAACAAAAGCGCATGAAAATTTTCAACAAGGCGCGAGTGATTCAGCTGGTACAGCTGAGTTAAATGAAAAAACCGGTGCGGAAAAGACAAAAGCGAGAAAGTATTTTGAAAAAGGTACAATCGATTCGGATAGCAAAGCTGAATTAAAGCTTTTGAAGATATCATCAGATAACTTGTCTGATGCTTCCGTCAATTCACTAAGGGCAGAAAATTATTTTGCAGATCAATTTTCTTGTGTAGTTCATGGTTATAGCTACTATAGGCTTACAAACATGCATTCTTCTAAAGAAATTACTGGTTGCGTAACAAAAAGCTGGCTTTATGAAGGCAGAACAGTTTATGAACATGTTCCTTTTACTTTAAAGCCCGGAGGTTGGCAGTTGTTTGGTTGCTTTTTTGTAACGGCTAGTCAGCCTATAACATTTAAGATTTGTTCATTTTTTGGCAAAGAACAGAAATGTGCTTGTCCAAATTAATAATTTTTCATACAAAAGATTAATAAGATTTAACCACTAACAACTAGAATATTATGGGAGAAATAACCTCAAATTTATTAAATGATTATACTTCAGCTTTATTCACTTCAAACCCTTATAGAATAGCATTTCTTTTGAACGAAGTAATTCATAATTCAGATTCGGCCATTCTTGTGGAGCCAATCAAAAATGAATATTGGATTTTTTATACAGGAAGTATCTCATTTCCTGAAGAAAAACTAAATGATATAAAGCATTTCCAAACAGAGAAGACTCAAAGCAAAAATTTTACAGTAGGTGAAAATTTAGTTTCTAATGCGGGTAAATGGTTGTCTGAAATTGTTAAGATAGAACCTGGCGAATTTTTTGTTGCTTCTATTTGTGCCGCTATAAATAAAATTAAAAACAAAAGCAGTATTAGAATAGCCGTAGAACAAGGTGAAGGCGTGAATCGTAACTTACACATTTACTACAAAAAATAAAACAAGTGAAAAATCTAGGTCTTGTTTTAATTTTTACAATCCTTTTTTCATCAAAATGTTTTAGTCAAGATAATCTACATGGTCTTTCAGCTAAGGTAGCATATAGTACGTTAGAAAAATATTCGTTTGGTGTTGGATATAATTTTGTAAAATTTAAAGATGATTGGGGCTGGTCTCGACTCGCACATAATTATTACTTAGAATATGTGCCCGAACATAAAGCGCTTGGTTTGTCTGCTAATATACAATACACTTTAATATTTGCTAAAGCTGGAATGGAAGCGAGTTTCCGTTCAAAAAATGAAATGAACAATTCTTACTTTTCATTTTATCCCTATTTAGGCTTTGACTTGCTTAATGGCGATTTATCGTTTGGGCCAGAGTTATTGACTTATAAATCAGATAGTAAAGATGTTGGTTTTAAAATAGTTTTTAAAATCCATCCGAAGCTGATTAAATAATTTGTGCTAATCGTTAAAAACAAAAAAGAACGATTAAAACAATTTACTTCTATAATTATTCATAAGCTTTTAATTTTTATACAATATGTGGAAATTTTTGAAAAAAAATAATGAGATAAATTCAGAACCAAATTTAGAAGATGAGAAAGAAAACAGTGCGCTACGATTCATTTTCTTTCTGGTTGTTATTGGTATTTGCGGTATTGCTTTGTTTGTCTGTAATGGTTTTACACGAGTACAAGGCGCAAAAGTGTTTGCAATATGTGCCACACTATTTTTTATTGCGGGAGCTGCTTTTGTACTAACAAGTATGATTGGTTTCCTTTTTGGCATTCCGAGAACTACTGTAATTGCGGAGTCTGAAAAGTCAAAATCACGTTATATAGGTAATGATAATTTACTGCAAGTTAGCGATTGGTTAACCAAAATTATTTTAGGACTTGGACTTACTCAGATTCATGAAATGGCTCCTTTTCTTAAAAAGACAGCCATATTCATGAGATTAAGCACGCAGTTTAATAATGATGCATTAATAGTCTTAATTATAATCTATAACGCATGTCTTGGTTTTCTATTTGGCTATCTCTGGACAAGATTATATTTTATTAGAATGCTGAAAGCAAGCGACAGTGACATAAACAATGTAGAAGAAACATCAGCTCAAATAAATACCCATATCACAACAGATATTAAAACTGGTGTAACAACTGCTGAAGAAAAATAACAATAATTGCCCTTTAATACTAACCTAAATAAATAATAAAAATGAAAAAAGTAAAATTTCACTTTAAGCTGATTTCTAAAGGAACTCTTGCAAATGTTTTTTTTTACCCAGAGCAAGAAGAATCTACAATCATTTTAAAAACTGATTCAAAAAGAAAAGAATGGGAAAATGAAGAGTTTGAATTGCTCATTGAGAATCCCTTCGAATACACTTTAAAAGTGTTTGGTGTTACAGGAACAGAATGGGAAGCAGAATTGAAAGTCATTACTCCTGATGGAGAAAAAGCTTTTCTAAAATGGGAAGGAGAGACAGGGGATACAAAACGAAATATTTCTGTAAGAACGAAACCTACAAAAAACATCGAATAACATTTTTACTATGAAAAAACGACTACTAATTATTGTAAATTTAATAATTGCGTTTTACGGACACGCTCAATTCAGCGTAATTCAAGACGGAGAAGGAGAAACATCTTTTCAGGTTTTTCAGGCAAGTACACTATTAATAAATGCAGAAAAAGAGTCTATCGGCTTTTCCTTTAGTCCTAAAGAATTTGTAAATGGATCAAATCAGAAATACTGGATTATAACCTTGTCTGCTAATGCAAAAGATGGTACTTCAAATTTATTTAAAGGGGGAGAATTTCAGTTTAGCGGTAAGCTAGGAGGAAATTTGGTATTTGATGTGACTGATTATGGAAAAGGAGCTACTGGCAATCTTGTCTCTCATTTTGTAGGTTTGGAAGCACTGTATTCAAGAAACAATGTTTTTGACATATCTAAGCCTTTTGAAGATCAAATTTCTGAACAGACCAATCTTGGTTTTCGACTCAATTATGGTTTGAATCTTCAGAATGTAGCATATGATAAATTGAAATTTTTAGGCGCATTTACTTTAGGAATCTCAGGTTCTGTCGGCTTAAAGGATAATTCGGATATTCTTGATGAGATGGAAATCATTACAAGCGAACAAATCATAACTAACGGCAGTACGACTCGAACAGTTTCAGAAACCTCTAAGGTTTATCTTGCAGATGAAGTAGAAAGAAATCAAATGTTTGCAAGATTGAATTTTGATTTTGGAAAATATATTATTAGTAAAAGATTTTTTTCAAATTTGCACATGACGTATGCATTTGATGAAAATTACAAACCCTCCTTTAATCCTGCTCTTGGTTTATATGTTACAGCAAAAGGGGCTCCAATAGAAGCGATTGTAGGATTGCAAGTTCAGACCAAAGATTGGACTAATAACCGTAATTCTGAAAAAGACAGATGGGAAAGAACGTCTATTGTTCTTACTGCTGGATTTCCGTTTAATTGATTTAAAAAGGAAGTATATATTAAAAAAGAGTCAGAATGTTACTGAATAACGTTCTGACTCTTTTTTCTTGAAAATTTTAAAAAAAATTAAGATCGCGGTTTAGATAAATTCCTATCATACATAACAATAGTACCTGCCACAGCTACATTTAAACTTTTTTCTGATTTAAATTTCACTAAATGATGGCATTTCTCCATCGCTTTTTTAGGTAAACCATGATCTTCTGCGCCTAATAAATAAACACAGCGTCTAGGATGTTCGAAGGTTTCTAAATCGACAGCTTTATCAGATAGTTCAACTCCAACCAAACGGGCTCCTTTTGGTAAATTTTCAAAAAAAGCTTCAAATGTATCGTAATGAAAATACGGAATTGCTTTTACAGCATCATGAGTATCACAAGCTTGTTTGGCATAACGATTACCAATAGTAAAGATAAAAGTAGCCCCCAAGTTTTGAGCCGAGCGCCATAAAACACCTAAGTTTTCTGGCGTTTTACCATTTTGTATTCCGATGCCGAAGTATTCGTTTATAAAATTATCATTCATACGGCAAAAGTACAAAGTGTAGGTACATAAATCAATTTTTTGTGGAATGAATGGAAGTTCTTGTAGATTACTCGAGCAGCTTTGCTATCTAGAATATCTATTTTCAAGATTATTTGTTTTATAAAGCTCGCATGCACCCAATCCTCTTGATTCATTATTGAGACAACTCCTCTTGTGCTGTAATTAATTTTTCAATAATATCTTCAACCTCTTTATCAGACTTGTCAGGATCTAATTTTTCAATATAAATTCTAATCATTTCTTTATCTACTTCACTTGGATCTGCATCTTCGCCTAATTTTTTGGCTTGCCTTTTTGCTGCTGTATTGATAGATGTTGCTTTAGTTGTGCTCCATTTCTTTTTAATAAATTCTCTTGCCTCTGTAATTGCTGGGTGTATAGGTTTAGGCGGAATTTTCTTTGCGGGACTGCCGTGCGTTTTACGCCATTGTGATGCTAAATTGTAAAGTGGATTTCCATTGACCTTTCCATTGCTTTTTATCTCAACATCATCTATACCCATATGCATTGGAGATTCAGGGTGATAATCTGATCCTCCATGTCTTGCAATCAATGGAGAACTATTTCCAGAGACAACAGCTTTTTTCCTAAAAACTTGAAGATAACTTTTTAATACATCCCTGTGTTTGTGTAAATCCTTTAATATTTCGTCATATCGCTCATCCACAGAATGTCCATCAGAAGTTAAAGCATCGCTGGCCTTTACACCAGTGTACTTTTCTTTTATTAGACCTTCAACATTTTCTGTAATTCTCAAATGAGTAGCAATGGCTTCTACAATACCAGTTGCGGGATTGCTTCTTTTTGAAATGGCATCGTCTCTAACTTCATGCATTACAGATTGTTTTTGTGTCATCCAGTTTCTTTGATATTTTTTTTGGAACGTGCCAGTATGTCCAGAAATTTCATCAACAAGATCACCAGCCCATATAATAAATTCTGTAGAAAGTCTTATTTGTTCTTGTGCATCCATCCAATCAAACTCTTCTCCATCAAAAGTGGCTACAGCCGACATCTTTTTAGGAGGGCGATAAGACAATTCTAAATACTTCATAGTTTCTGAAGTTTTAAAAAGCTCATCTAATCCAGTGCCCGAACTGGCTCCTTTTGCTTTTGTAGCCTTTACTCTTACAGCATTATCAATTAATTTTTTTACAGATTCGTGTTCTTTGTAGCCATTTATGAGTTCATCCAATTTTTTTATTGCTTCTTTATTGTCTTTATGCACAGGATCTCTGGCTATCTTTAACAATCCGCGTACTTTTGAATAAAAATCCTTAGTGTTTGATCCTTTCCATTCTTCTTCTAATTTTGTTTTGGATGTGGCAGCCAATGGTACACTAGATGTAAATACAGGTCTAGTTCGGGTATCGCTAATATCTATTGCAGCACGTTTAGAGATTTTTTTATCAGTTTTAGCCCCATCTTCAGTATTTTCTACAGGTGCTGTCATGGCATTGTCATGCATTATTCCATTATTTATCCTCTCAATTGCGGCCTCATAGTTATCTGTCATCTCAATAGCATCGTTTATTAAAATGTTTAATACTATTGGATCTATATTTCTTAGAGCATAATGACTTTTAATTCTATTTATCACATGACTATCAATGATTTTTCTTTGAATGGTTATCATTCTCTGACTAATAGTATTATGACGAATCTCTTTTTGTATAATTTTTTTTTCGTTAGGGTTATTCTTTAATTGCATTGCTTTCGCTCCCATAACATCAGCTTCATTCTCCAAACCCTTATTATCATTTACATTCACTTTGCCTTTCATCTGCAAAGTAGGCTTTACGCGTCCTTGTTTTTGCTGAACCACGTGCCAAGCTTCATGAGGTAAATGCTTTTCTTGACCAGAAGCCAGATGAATATCTGATCCTTGTGCATAAGCATGAGCATTCAGTTGTCCAGGCTTATCTGAGTTATAGTGTACCTTTACATCATCCATAGAATGACCTGAAAGATTTTCGATTCCTGATTTTAGATGGTCGGGCAGACCCGTATTGTTTTCTTTTTTCTGTAAGACAGATTTTGGCCTGTTATCTTGTAATGAAACAGCAGATTGCGTGTTGTCCTTTTTCTGGATTGAATTTGCTGCCGAAAATTGTTGTTTTGTATCTTCAGTATGTATTGTTTTATTATCCATAACTGTAATTGATTAAGATGTCTAAACGGCACGTTAGTGTTTTAAAATCAGTGAGCAGTTCTCATTGCAATTGAGTAGAAAAGTACCCACTGATTTATTGTAAATAATAAACATTAAAAAACTATATTAAAAATTTGAAAAACCTTTTTTGACACTTTCATACAATGGCTTTTTTGCTAGTGTATCTATGAAATAGGGTTCTCCGCCTCCAGGAGTATAACCAAACGTAATAGTACCTGCTTTTGTATATCCCTCTCCTTGTTTCATCATTCCAAATGTAGCTTCAGATCCCTTTTTAAGAGCGGTTTGATCAAGAAATTGAAAGATACAGACTCCTAAAAAGTTATTTCGTGGGTGTGAATTTTCTATTTGAGAAAGTACCCATGCAGCTTGATCATCTTCAGTTTTTACAGCCGAATCCGATTTGATGGGAACTCCCATTTCGGCAAAGAAAAAGGGAAGATTAGGAAAGTAAGATGGAAATGTCACATCAATATAATTTTTAATATAGGCACCATCATTCTGCGGATTTGTTGAAGCAATAAATCTGGTATCCCAAACATCCTCTAAGTCTAGAGCTATAAAAGCGGCTTGAAGTTTTCGAATAGCCTTAATTCCAGGTATATTTTTATTTGTTGGATCAGCAAATGAAACTGGCGAAGTAATTGGAAGTAAAGCCGATGCTGGAATTCCTAAACTTTTTTCAATATTGATAAGAATCTGAATCATCTTCGCAACCTCAATTACCGTAAAACCTCCCGCTAGATCAAATTCATTTCCAATTCCCCACATACCTGCGGCTTTATGCGGAGTGGTTCCAGCATTGTAAATTTCAGTTACCATTGCCGTAATAAAAGGTATGACATCGTTCCCTTTATGTAATTCCGACAGAAAATAATTAGAAATTGGCACGAAAACTTTAATATTGTTAGCTGCACATTCGTCTAAAAAGGAAATATGTGACCTTTGATACGGACCTGGTTGCTTATCTGGAGCTGGTGGAGTGCTCCAATCATACAGATGTAAAAAATTTACTTTAAGCTCATTAGCCAAATTAGAAACATCTCCACGACCACCATCTGCTTTTCCCCATAAAAGTGGAAAGTGAGAATTGGTAAAATCAGTGTCAAAATACTTGGGTGGAGGATTTGGTGTATCATCTGCTGGAGCAGGAACATAAGCACTTCCCCGTAATGGAACCAATGCCGAAGCATTTGCAATTTTTGATAAATCATTCATTTTTTATAGTTTTTAAGGGTTAATATTTATATAAATGTTATTGTGTAATGCACCTTATATTTGGGTAGAATTTGATCTGCATTTCGTATCAATATTTCATTCGAATCAAAATTATTTCGGTAATAAATTGCTCCATAAGAACCGCTTCCGGATTCATAAGTTTTTTCACCTCTTATTGAATCATATTCGGTTTCATCAACATTATTCTGCTTTTGGTATCCAACAGGCACTGGAACTTGGTGGTTTCCGACTCGCTTTACCATAGAATTATGTGTGTTATGCCTTTCACTAGATCCGTCTACAACATTTTTTTGGTTTCCCTCTATAACATCGCTAACAATTAGAACTCCTCCTGATATAGGATCGAGACCACCATAAGTAGCCGCTTTTGCTGCTTGATCACTAAAATAGGAGCCTCTTCCAAGCGCACCAAATCCCTTCTGCGTATCATGTGCACCTATGTCTGGGCGATAGCCTCCACTGACTACTAAATCGGTAACATGGCTTCCATGTCCTGCGTATAATTCTCTTGAAGTTTTTCCTTTTTTATGCGATCCATTAAATTTTGCCTTTTGAAATGCATTTGTTCTAACGCTTGGATTGATAATCCTAAAAACCTGTTGAATATCTATTGTAAAAGCTCTTCCGCCTCCGCCTCCTAATACAGCACTTTTGCCTGCCCATAGTTTTCCAAAAAAGCCATTTGCTGCCATAATACCTTTCATAAGTGGCTGAGTTTCATGAAATGCATCTGTTTTATAAGGTTTAGTTCTAACATTTTGTTCTATTTTCCCTTTAACTTGATTAAATTCGTTAGTTCCATTAGGTACTAGTGCCAATTGTCCTTTACCAGTTGCATCAGCTTTTGCTTGTTTGCCTGCTATTTTTTTATTTCGAGTAGTTGGGTCATTCCAATTTCTAATTGCGTTGTCGTGTTCATTACGTTTTTTTCTTTTTAACTGAATTATAGGTATGGCATTGCTAATGAGCCTATTTTCATATTCTTTCGATTTCATCTGCAAAGCCTTAGCTCCCATAACATCAGCTTCCTTCTCCAAACCTTTGTCATCATTTACATTAACTTTACCTTTCATTTGCATAGTAGGTTTCACGCGTCCTTGTTTCTGCTGTATCACATGCCAAGCTTCGTGAGCTAAATGTTTTTCCTGTCCAGATGCAATGTGGATATCTGTTCCTTGTGCATAAGCGTGAGCATTTATTTGCTGAGGTTTATCAGAGTTGTAATGAACTTTGACATCGTCCATAGAATGGCCAGAAAGATTTTCGATTCCTGATTTCAGATTGTCAGGGAGCCCAGTGCTATTTGCTTTTCTTTGAACTGGAGTAAAAGAAACTGGCACAGCTATTGGTTTTTCTGAAAGTTTTTGTTGCAGGACAGAATATTCCCGATTATTTTTTAACTGCATAGCATTGCGTCCGCTGTCAATGCTGAAAGCAGTAGCTATAGTTTTGTTTTCGGATATTTTTTCTTGTTGCTGTTTCATTTTTATGCTGTTATACCCGCACCACCTGTACCTGGATCGGGATCCTTGCGAAAATCTTTATAAAAACCTTTGTTTTCTGGTTCATCATCTGGAGTATGATATCCATCTTCATCATCTTCACTATCATAATTCACTTTTTTCTTTTTCTCATATTTATGGCTTTCATTACATACTTTGCAAAAAGCCCTTAAACGATCTGGATCATTGTGATCTTCCTTCATTTCTTCATCAGTTGCGCCTCTTGACTTTAAATCGCGTTCTCGAGGTGCCCAAGTAGGGAAGTGGTCCAATGTCAAAGCACGTTGTTGGTGATGTTTGCCACTTTTACTTGTAAAAGCGTATTTAGTTAGTTGAAGTTTATTGTTTCCCTTTTTTGTATAAGCTAATGGTCGTCTGCATCCAGGACAAGTGTATATTTCATCAAAGTTGCTATTTACATTAGTACGTTTATGAGCAGTATGTCTTATAACATGTTCTGTTGTGTCATTTGGAATGTGGAATCTTTTCTGTTTTTTTGCTTGTGGAGGAATATAATCTCCACTGCCATCGTCATCGCTTTCTGAGTCTTGCCTTTTTCTTTTCTTTTGATTCTTCTTTCCACCGTCGCCACCTTTTAATTGTGTAACGGCATTATTTGGTATTGCAGTTTCTTGAAGTTTTCGTTGTACAATAGAAAATTCACGATTGTCTTTTAGCTGAACCGTATTATTTCCATGAGCAGCATTTGCAGCAATACTATCGGTTTCATTTTGAGATATTTTTTTGTGCTGTTGTATCATTTTTCTTCTTTATTAGAATTATATAACTGCTTAACTTTTCACGATCTATTTAATCCCTCAACGGCGTAACCTCAACAGGACCAACACCGCCTAAATAATTTATTGCTGAACAAAAAGGATGATTGTGAATCATAACTTTTAAACTCTCAAGATCTCGATCAAAATAGGGGATCGTTACTTTTTTTCCTGTAAGGAGTTTTACCAGATGATCATTTTCTAAAGGCAAAATTTTGAATAAAGGTTTTCGGGCGGCATAAAAAAGATTTTCATCATCGGTAATAAAAGAAATTTCTCCACGGTTTTCTTTTAGTTTTTGGCGGTTATTTTTTAATAAAATAATAATCTGAGCTTCAATTTTATTAACGGTTGTGTCTATATGCTTCTCATTTGTCTGTATGACCAGATAAAGATTCTGACTCGTAATTAAATAGCCATTTATAAAAACAGCATTATTTTTACTGCAATAATTTAAAGCCATTGCAATTATGGTGTTTACATAGTTGAGGTCGAAATGTTTCTTCCAATTCCCAATTTTAAGCTTCAATTCATGACGGTGCAATTTGGGCTTAGTAATAGTAACTTGAATAATGTTTTCATCCTTTTTCATAAGCCATCAACTCATTTGAGTAACCACAAGTGTTTTATTCTCTTTTTTAAATTCACGTCTAATGCCTTCCAATAAATCCTGCTGACTGACAATAGTTTCATCTTTCTGAATGGCAGCTAAAGCGCAAAATCGCAACACATTGATAATCGCTCCGCCGGCAAGTTCATAGTTCTCGGCAATGCTTTCGATATCAATATCTGGACTAAGCTGACACTTTCCAGAGAATGCTTTTTCCCATAACAGAATTCTTTCTTCGGCGGTTGGCATGGTAAAATGAATCATCGATTGAAATCTTCTAGAGAAAGCTTCATCCATATTTTCTTTTAAGTTTGAAGCTAGAATTACAACTCCTGGAAAATCTTCAATTCTTTGCAGTAAATAACCCGTCTGCTGATTCGCATGCCGATCGTTTGAAGATGAGGTAGTCGTTCTTTTTCCGAAGAGAGCATCGGCTTCATCAAAAAATAAAATCCAATCTTTGTGCTGTGCAACATCAAATATCTTAGAAAGATTTTTTTCGGTTTCACCAATGTATTTAGAAACAATCATAGAGAGGTCAACTCTGTAAACTTCTCTGTTAGTGCTTTTTCCTAGTAAAGTTGCCGTAAGCGTTTTTCCAGTTCCAGGAGGGCCATAAAAAAGCGTTCGATATCCAGGTTTAATTTTATTCTCGAGACCCCAATCTTTCATCAGCGTTTCGCCATGATTGAGCCAAGCATTTATTTCCATAACCTGATTCATAACGTGTTCTTCCAAAACCAAATCATCCCAGTTTAATTTGGTCGAAATTTGCTGAGCGGGAAACGAAACGCTATGTTCGAGTTTAGGCAAAGTTCCCGTTATAAAAAATTGCAGCCAGCGTTCGTTAACCGAAAGAAGCTGATTTAAAACAGGCACATTTGACTCAGAACTTTCTAAAACTAAAACCTGTTCTTTTGCTAGAATATTGGTGTTGTTGAGAATCTGAAGCAATTCGATCCTTAATTCAGGATTCACAGCGGTAATTAAAAAGGACAAGGTTTGGCCTGTAGGCAGAAATCCGCTATGGGTTTTATTGATGACACCGCCAAATTCTGTAAAGCCGCGATCGTACATGGCATTTTTGCTAAAGAAAATATCGAGAACTTCAGGTTTAATTTGAGGCGCGAGAATCAAAGCAAGACAAAGCCTTTCGTAAAGATTCAAATCCCATTCTTTTATTTTTTTGTAATAAACGCTATCTATAGAATCATCATCAGCTTCGGGTGGCGCAATATCCTGCCATCGATTTTCATGACCTTCCTGAAGCAGATAACTGCAAATAACTTGATCGATTACTTTTTGCAGCCAATCCATTTCATTATACAAAACAATTATATTGGAATTAGTTTCCATACGCTCCAAATAATTTTTCTACATCGTCAAGATTAGCATCAGCCCATTTAAAATACAATAAAGCCGTATTAGGATTTAACTCGTTGCATTGCAGCATATCCAAATAAAAACCCTGCGCATTTTGCATGATCATTTGCGTATTATAGTCCACATCATTATGAAAATTGGAATCAAAAAAAGAATCTGCCCATTCGCTCGTACTATTTTCTTTCGAGATAAAATCACTGATGAAATAAGAGAGCTTTTCATCTTGAACGACTAATTTTTTAGCTTTAAAATAAGCGGGTTTTCTTTTGGTTTCCCTATGATAATATTCAATATCCTTTGATTGGATTGTTTTGGTATTTGGGTGTCCAAAAATATCTGATAAACCAAAATTTTCTGCTTCACAAGCCAATTCCAATTCTGCATTTGTTTCTCCTGCAATAGCGAGAGTGGTGTTTTTGGCAGTAGCGCTTTCAGTTACTACATAAAGTTCCCTGAAAGAATATAGGGTTTGCGTGAGTTTTATAATTAACTGCTGCTGAATGTCATTCCAATTATTAATTTTTACAGATTCAGGTTCTTCGGCTTTAAAGATGAAATTTCCTCTATGGGAAAATGCTAAAATCTGTTTGCTGAATTCAAAATTTCCATCTATAGAACCATGCGCCTGTGAACGCCCCGAATAAGGTTTCGAAATTCCGTCGCTAAAATTCCAATTGGCTTCATTTAAAGCAATCACACTGCTAATATCTGCGTCGTGATGCGAGATAATGCCATTGCGATAAATATTTCCCAATAGAATGATTTCTCCATTTTTAATCTGGAAATAATCGCCTGGAAAAAGACTATTATTCAACGGTTTCGTAGGCAGAAATCCTCCAGTTTTGAGATAAAACTGTCTATAAAAATTCTTGTTAGTATGATTCATGACCTTAAGAATTATGGATTAAAGTCCACTGAATCCAATATTGGAACAGTGGACATTTTAATGTGTTTTAAGAGGCATAAGCAGCCGCAGTTGCCGCAGCTAAGCTAGATTGAAGCGACTGAAGTTTAACCTGAGCTTTATTTAAATTGGCCGTCGCAATACTCAATTGTCTTGCTGTTTCGTCATTTGCATTATTAGCTTTTTCATAAGTAATCTGAGCATCTTTGTAGGCATTATACAATAACCCTCTGATCGAAGTGTCTGAAGTTGGCTGTGATGTCAATGAGGCATCTATAGATTTTTCGTCTGTTAAAGTCAGATACAATTTAGCAGCCTGTCTATTTTCAAGCGTAATCGCTGCTTCAGACTCCAGAACTGCAGCTTCTGCTGCCAATGTAGATTTTAAAGCAACCAATGTTAGGGCAACTGCATTATTAGCGTCTGTACCAGCAGTGCCGATTCTTGCAATCAAATCGTCTGAAATTAGCGGATTAAGCGCTTTCTTGCGGATAACAAGATTAGACAGCTTATTAATTATTTCTACAGAATAAATTAATTTAGTGATTAAATCGCTAATGTTCTGGCTTACTATTCCTGCATCTTTAGTGGCAATTGTCGTTTTAGAAAAAGCATTATTTGAATTAAAAGCTAAATCAGAAGCATTTTGAATGACCTGATCAATTAAGTTTTTATTGCTTAACGCATGCGAACGATTGCTTTCTGCAACCAATAAATAGCCTTGATATCTAGTCGATTTTTCATTCAGCGAGGTTACAATCGTTTGCTGTTGCTGTACAATTGCTGCTGCATCTGTCACTTGATTTTTTAGTAAATCTAGTTCTGCTTTCTTTTTCTCTGTAATCCCGTATTTCTGCAATTTCGGGCCTGGTGCTATTTGAGTTTCCATAGAATTGTAGTTTATTTAGTTGATGGATTTTGATTTTCTTTTGTAGAATAAGGTATTGGCTCCGTATTTTGCCAATCTGAAAGACTGTTGGTGTATTGGCTTTTGTTGTTTTCGCTGCCTTTGTAATAAGACAATACAACCGGAATGTAATTTTTATCTTCAATCAGCGGATTTCCGAAATTATCTGTAGTGGTGCCGTCAATATGCACAGCATAACTATTGTCAGCTTTATGATGTCTGGCACTCGTAAAGTTTCCGGCTGGAATGTTTTCTGCTAAGTTTAAATTGAAGTAAAAAGCTTTTGAGTTTTTAGCCGGTTTCGGAGCTTTGTCTGTAAGCTCTTTCAGTTTAGCATTCAAGTCAGTTGATAGCGCTCTTGCAATACGCAATTTCTCTTTTGCATCTGCCAAAGCTGTTTTCAGGCTTGCATTTTTTTGTTTTTCCTGATCCAAATCTTTGGCATTTTTATCCGTATTTGTAGCATTTGCAGAAGCATTTAAAGCTTCTATTTCGCTAGTATATAAGTCAATATCTGCTTGAACAATTTTAATTTCTTCAGTTAATTCACTAGTTTCAATTTTAAAATCAAGCGTGTTCAAATCTTCATTTGTAGCAATATCATCAGGATAAGGCAGGAAGAAACATCTGTAATCGACTTCATTTGATTTTAAAACTTCTTTTTCAACATTAAAAGTAACTTTAGACAAATCTTCTGAAGATGATTTTCTTGAAAAATCAAAGCCTTGAGCACTTTTTAAAGTATAAGTCAATGCAAATGTTTCAGAAGGAGCAGACAAGTAATCGTCAAACGTATTGATTTCTTTTTTGTAGTTTTCAGAAAAAGTGATCAAAAGAAAAGCAACATAATTTTGGCCCAAAACCAACGGATCATTGTCTGCGTCTCTAAATTGCTTATAAGCTATAGAAGCTTTGTATTTGCCTTTTGCATCTGGAGTTTGAGAAGCAGGAATATTTTTGCACTGATCTGCATTGCCAACTAAATCTTCTGCATTAGAAACGCTGAAGAATGATTTTTTACTGTCTTTTACCAAAATCAAATTATAGCTTAAAACAGGCGCTTTTAACCCGGTATTTGGATTTTCAGGATCTCTATCTTCTGGAGTAAAAGGAGTTTTATAAGCATCAAAAGAAATATTGAAATTCCCGACAGCAGGGTCAAAAAGCTTCGGAATTTCGACAATTAAACTCTGGTTAAATTGCTCGTTATTATACGAATATGCTTTTTTAGAAGCTTCATATTCCACTTCATTGCACTTTATAGCACCTTCTGCCGCTCTGGTCGCAATGCTAGCTTTAGCTTTAGTATCATTGTCTACCGTTAACACTGCCGTAATTGACGTTAAGTCAGCTGTAGTAACCTGCAATAAATTGTTTACAGAAGCATTCGTTAGCTTAGCTCCGTCGGCCACTACAGAAGTCGAAACTTCAGAAATAGAAGCTGTCGCTTCCATAGCAAATTGCGAAGTCTGCTCTGCCTTATAAGCTGTTTTATTGATGAGGTTGTATGCCACGCGCGCTTGCTGGTAAATTTGAGTTCCATAGTCGGCTGCATTTATAATACTGTAAATACTCCCGATATCGCTAGCCAGACGTACAACCGAATTAGCCGCAATTTGTATGTTTGAAGCACAAACTGCCATATTGGTAACCGATTGTGTAACATAGGTTTTTTGCTGATTTGCAGATAATAACAGGTTGTCTGCCATGTTTTTATTCTTTACCACAACAGTATTTATAAGCTGTTTTTCCTGGTATAATTTTGTTGTAGCATCAAGTTTTTCTTGCGCAATAATTTCGGCTCCTTCGGCATAATAAAGCGTAAACATTGAGTTGTTCAATTCGTTGCTCAATTGCTTTTTGGTCATTTCTTGGCTTTCTAATGAAGACAATACACTAGAATGCAGATTTTCATTGTAAGTGTTCATAATAGTTCTTTTAGTTAATTAATTTATATTTCAATATTGTATTCAAGGTTTTATTAGCTTTTTTTGGAATGTTAATAAGGCCAGATCACATGCAGAGGCTTATCTATCCAATGGTATTTCATAATCGAAAAAGCAAATGGAGATCGGTTTATCAAAATATCATACGCCCTTTTGTCAACAGTCAGTTCCCATTTATCTTCATGTTCTACTAGAATTCCGTCGCGAACGAGCCAGTTTCCTCGAAAACCATCTACAGAACAATCTCCAATTTCTGGCCAATGCGAAATCGCAGCTTGTATCAAACCATTTATCAATTGTTTTTCAGAATCAGTTATTTCGACAAAATCTGGAACAGTATCGGTCAAAGGCAAACCGCATAACACTTTATTCAAAGGCAGATAAATCTCTTCTGTTTCCTGCATTCCCGTAATTACGTATTGCAGATACTGAACAGCTCGAACCTGATGCTCATTGCTTATAAATTTATTTTCAGAGGTTAGCTGCAGCCGTTCAAACAGCATCGCGATATAATCGTTTAAGAGCACAATTCCAGCGTTTCTAACTGGAATTCCTAGTTTAGGACTGTTTTTTGGTCTTTCTTTAATTTTAATTAATTCCATTTTCGAAAATATTTCAGGTTGTTTTAAAAGAGGAGCAGTTTGTTTTTCAGTTCTTAGAATTTCTTTAAACCCAAGCTGTAAAGCGGGCGGAAACTGATAGATATATTTTTCCAGATCAGCCAAAAAGCTTTTTTTAGAAATCCCTTTTTTCGTTACCACTTCCCAGATCAATTCATTCCAGATTCTGTCGGCAGTAATAAGTCTCCAATTGTCATTGGTTACAGCTTTTAAAAGTTTTCGCAGTAAAAGATGCTGCATTTCTTTAGAAGCCAAACCTTTGATTTTAACAGAGCCTAAAACATGGTTGAATTTTTCTAGAATTCTTAAATACAATTCTTTGTTTTTATCTACTTGACTAACCGCATTGCACAGATTATGAAAATTAATGTTGCGGCAAAGCCAATCCATTTGAGCTTCGGGAATAAACTCTTTTTTCATTATGCTAAAGAAAATCTTAGGCTCTTTTATAATAATCATATTCAGTATTTCTTTGATTTCGATAGTTTTTGAAATGCTGAAAACAGTTGAAACCTTACGTTCTATAACAATTGACGAAATCCAACTGTATTTTTCTTTTTCGGATAAATTGTTGATTTCGAATAAAATGGCTGAACTAATGGATTCTGAAATTTCATTAGAAATCGTATCATCTGATAGTATTTGATTCTCCAAAAGAGGCATTAATTCTGTAAGTGAATTGGCAGATTCAAAAGAATTTGCTTCGTTTTGAATTGCTGTTTCCTCTTTCGTAATATTCTTTTTTACGTATAATTTGAGTTCTTTCTGAAGCAGTTTTTCAAAAAGCATTTCATTGCCTTTATAAGTCGAATATTTTAAAATTGAATTCCAGAAAAGCTCATTTAATTCACCAATTATTTTAGTTTTCGAAATTGATTTTGCATTGCGAATTATTATTTCTGAAGTTTTCTGAACCCAATTCTTTTTCAGCACAGCTCCATTTGTTAGAAAATAATTCAAAATGTTTTCGCTTTCTTTTCTGTCTTGTTTTCGAAGCAAAACAAATCCTGCGTCATTAAAATTTACAGTCAATAATTGAGCTAATTCCTGCTGATCTTCCTGTGAGGTATTTTGAATAAGCAATGCAAGCGCAACAGTATCAATAGATTTTGTGTTTTTTAATTGATTGATGAAAGTTTTTTTAATGGCAACTCCAAAAGATTTAATTCGTTTGGACTGAATCAGTTTTGTAATGAACTGAAAATAATCGCTTCGTCTCGTCTCAGTTACTTTTTTGGATAACTGTACAATAATCGTTTCCAAGAATAAAGAAGCATTATGTTCCGGATGAAACAATATTTCCTGCATGCCGAGAAGCAATAAATTATCGGTCATTAATTCTTCTGGAAAATCATAGTTGTCTTTTTCGTTCAGAATTTCATAGACAACTTGTATTGTCTGTACGAGTTTTGTTTTTTTATAATTGGCTGTTTTAACTAATAATTGAAGCATTTCGCGATTCAAAATCAGCGGTAAAATTTTCTTCAAAACTTCTTTATTTCCATAAGAAAGCATGACCTCAAAAGCCATTTTTGGATGCAGTAAAATAGTTCTCGTCAGCGATCGTTGCAAGTCAACAAAAAAGACACTTTTGGCACTGTTTTTCTGCAATTCTAATTCTAGTTTTGCAACTAGATTCTTAAAATAAACAGCAGGATAATTAGAATTATTTTTACTGATTTCTTTGCAATAAATAGCATTTAAACTGGTGTAAATAGTTGCCGAATTATTGTTTTTCACAGCTGCCGGAATTTTAGCATTGGTAAATAAAGCCAGCAAATGCTCATGGCTCAGATTATTTTCTTTGCTCAATTCTTTAATGCAAAACAATAAAAATGCAGTATTGTCAGCATTTTTATTTTTGATGAGAAAAAGAATTCCAATTTGCCATAAAACCTTACTGTTTTTTTTTAGTTTAAAAGTCTGGCTCAGCTTATTCAGATACATTACAGATTCTGTGTGAAGCTGCGATGGAGTAGTGTCCAGTTTAGAATATAGTATTTTTATCGAAGTTTCGTTTAAATCTTCAATAAGCGAAATCAGCAGATTTTCATCTTTGAAAATAGGTTGGATAAGAGCACTGAATTTTGTTTTATTCTCATTGCTCAAAGCCAAAATCAATTCATTCAGATTGTCTCTCTCCGTTTTAAATTTTCTAGTGTTTTTATTTTTTAGCAGTTGCTCCAAAACAATCCAATAGTTTGTAGCTGTTTCAGGTTTGTAATTTTCGCTTTTTTGCGTTTCATATTCCTGAGTCAATATTTTTAGACAAGCAATAAAATTGTTATTCTGAGACGTTTTATCAGAGAGTTTTACAACTGTATTTTCGATCAGAATAATCAATTCTGCATAAGCAATATTGTAATGATTGGCCATTTGCAGAATACTGCTTTTCATGAAAGCCAGTTTATTGAAAAGTGTACCGCGTTCCAACAGCAAAAAGTTCAGAATAAAGAACCACAGATTCTTTTTGAAACTTGCCGTACTAGTCTGAATAATAGTTTCTTTAACCTGAATATTAACCATAATCGAGCTGAACTCAATAATCGAGCTATTATTAGGCTCAAGCGATGCAATTATTTTGGTGATGTTTTTCTCGTCAAATTGCCACGCAATTCGTTTTCTAACCTCTTCGTGCGATAATCCGGTTTCTTTAATAATTGCTATAACTTCGGTTAGGTTATTCTGAAGCAATTCTGCCATAATCTGGTTGACAGAACCTTCTTTATGCTGATAATTCCAAGGCAGAGAACCTTCAAGCAAAAAGACCATCAAATTCTCAAGAATTGATTTTTCTTTATTGTAAACCGCAATTCTGTTTTGCTTCTGATTGTTTTGATACAGAATTAATTCGGCTATTTTTTCTCTTAGCAAACTGCGTATTTTTCGACTCAGATCAAACTCGAGATCGCTATAATCGCAAGAACCCAAATCGAGTTCCAGCGATTCAATTCTCCAGCTTTGTTCCTGCGGACATAATTCGTTAAAAATAGCGGCGACTTCTCTCGGAAGCGTAATTTTGCTCCACGAGCTCAAACGCTCCTGAAGTTTATAACCTTCATTTTTCTGGTCAAAAGTCGTGTCCCATTTTAGACTCGATACAATATGGCTATTTATTTCTTCCATTTTTTGTCGCTAAAATTGAGGTTAGACTATTGATTAAATTAACCGCTGATTGCTCAGGATCTGAACTTGCTGTTTCTGAATTATCTTTTGGTTTATAAATTAAATCTTGTGCGTTTTTGAATCTCAAACTCTCATGCCAGCTGCTATAATTGGGCATAAAGGTTTCCAATTCCTGAAGGCTTACAAACAAACATTCGCATTTTATACTTGTCGGAAGGCTGACCGCAAGAAACTGTTTAAGGCGTTTTTTGAACTCAGGAGTTTGCAACTCCGGAATAAAGTCGGGAAATAATAAGACGGCATTTTTCTTAAAGAGTTCATTATTGATTGTAATTGTCCCATTTCCAGATGAAATCGAAATCCTAAATAAATAATCAGATAATTTACTTTTTGTATAATCGCTAACCGTCACAGCTTCAGAATCGTCAGAAATAAAAGAATATTTCTGGTTGGCAAATTCCAAATAACCCTCAACAAGCTGGGCATCTAGCACTGCTTGACTAGTAGTATTTAAAATATAGTTGATATTTGCTGTTGATTGAAAATCAACATTTTGAATTTTATGACTTAAATTTTTACTTTTATATAAAATTTCGATATTGTATTTTAACTGACTTAATAAAAGTGACGTTTCGATTAAAAAACATCCTTTTCTTTTCTCTTTCAGCCAATATACTTTTTGTATTGTTTTATTACTGTTCAGTTGATCTTGAATAGAACTTTGTTCTGTTTCAAATTTCGTCGTAATAAAATTGTTGTAGATGTTTTTTAATCCGAAAAGCAAACTCAGTTTTAATTCTAAACCCGAAAAATTATTGAAATCGGTTTTGCTTAGTTTTTCTTTTTTATTGAGTTTATCAGACTGAAAAACGAAATCGGAAGTATTCTCGCTGATACGATCAAAATGTTCGTTTTTGATATTCGACAAACCAAAATCGGCATTCTGATTGATTTTAGAAGCAGTCAGAAAATTGTAGCCTTTTAGTCGGTTGTACGATAACAGATCGAGGTTTTGCAAATACAGACTTTTCAAAATGATCTGATCTTTTTTCTTATTTCCGGTATAAATCGTATCCTCGATAATCGCATCAATAACCTTTGGAGATTCGCCATGTCTGGCCAATAAATGATCTAATATTTTGTTTCTTCTATCGAAATTTACATCTTCCTCTTCCATGATTTTCATCATTCCGAAGATGTACGAATTGTAAGGATCTTGCTGATATTCGAACCAGCTTTTTTCTTTCAGTTCTTTTTTAGTTTCCTCGCTAGAGCTGTATTCAAAAACAGTATTATTTTTTAATAAAGGCTTGATATGAGGAACATTGTACAAAGATTGATAGAAATAACTCGGAGCAAACATTTTGTACGGAACAGGATATTCTAAATGTTTTTTCTCGAATTTGTCTTTCAAAGCATAAAAAGTTTCATTGTCTGAAGGCGCTCCGCATACCGAATTGGTAAAAGAAAATAGCTTTGAAACATTTGCCAATTGCGAAAACTGATTGGCCAAAACCTGATCAAATAAAGTCAGATATCCTTTTAACTGGCGAGACTGCGCCACTTGAATTGGTGCCGAATCATCTTCGATTTTGTCGTCGCCAATGCCATATTGCTGCGGAAATGTATTTTGAATGGAGTAGTAGCTATTGATATCTCTAAAACTGCTTTTGGGCAATTTTATAGCGGGTTTGTTGTTTAAACTTGTGGCCGTGTCTTGATATTTGCTTAAATTAATTTGCAACGGACCAAAAGCGTCCGCCTGTATTTCTTTTCCGTTCGACTGTAATAATAGCTTTTTCTCTTTATAAGAAGCCATTACATCTATTGATAAGATTTGGCTTTCAGTTGATTGCAATGCTTGCGTGCTGATTTTGTTCTGATAAAGCTGTAATCCTGAAACCGAAATAATTCCTGCTACAGATTCAATTACAGGAATCAGATCAATGGCTTTTACAGTGTCTTTTTTATCGGATAATGATTCGTCTAAAATCCAGCCGTTTTTAAGATACGGCCCATCATATATTTCGGCAGCATTATATCCTTCTTCTTTTAAAGCATCATAATTTACCTGATCGATTTTCGGAAATATAAACGAGCGGAGTTTATTTTGAAGTTCTAATAAAACCGCATGTTCGTCTGCATCTTTTTCCAATTCTATTTTTCCGCCAATCCAGCAATTTTGAGTTTGCAGTGCAATTGGCATATTAAAAAGCTCGCCAATATTACGGCTTTGATTAAGGTAATAAAAAACCGATTTGCAAATATTTTGGCATTTTTCAGCATCGGTAATGTCAGGATTGATATACAGATAAACTTGATAAATTCTGCTAAAAGGCAAAATATTATCCTTGTACGTGGTAATAACAGCATTATAAACATCGTCTATGCCATCGATAATATATTTTCTATAGTCATCAATAGTATAAGGAGCTGTAGTCAGGATTTTATAAGGCAAATAAAACTGATTTTCGATTTCCATCTTTCCAGTAGAATCCGTCAAAATATCTGGAATCGAAAAATCGGTGCAATAGCCCAATTCGGTCAGCGCATAACAAACCTGATCCAGAATGGTCATTCCGGGATCGCTCGGATTAAAGTTAGTCCACTGATTGCCAATATGGTTTTGGATATAATCAATAGCTTCGTCTTTCAGAAAATTAAAATCCTGATGCGGCGGAAGCTGTATTTTTGTTATTTGATTATTGGTATCCATTTATGCTAAATATGAAATGTTATGATTGGGTGCAGAAACTAAAAGTGTCGCTGGTCCATAAGGCATTAAAGCTTTTTTTTCGGTTTTTAAAGCCGTTTGTATTCCCGTAATGGGATTGATGTAATAACTCGTAAAAGTTACTTTTTCGACAGAAAGAACTCCTTCAATATTTTGAACAAAACTGCTGACTTTGCCATCGATGAGCGGTTTGCCAATTTCTATTTCAGAAGGAGAATTTGCAATCCATGGCGATAGATATTTTTTTAAGGCAAGATTTACATTCTTGCTGATTAATGCCGTCTGATAGTTCTGTTCGATTTGAATCGTGATGTTTATGCAAACATATTCCAGATTAAAATTGGATATGTTCAGGTTTATAAAAGGCGACGAATTGGCTTTTAAAAAGTTTCTCACTTCAATTTCCAAAGCATTTGTAACCAAAGGAATAAAGGCGTTTGAATCATTGTCTGACGCTACTTTTTTTACCAAATAAACATTGGTGCTGTTGTCGCTTTTTTTAGTCACTACTTTTGAGTAATAGACAGTATCAAATTTTTCGGCAATTAGCGTATAATAATCTGCCGCTGTGCTGGCTCTGTTTTTGGTTTTAATGCTGTTGCTTACTCTTTTATTTCGGTCGGTTTTGTTTTCTGCAACTTTTCCTCCAAAAGAAGCAAAAGGCTGAATTATGTTGCCTATTTCAGGAATTTTGATTTCTGGTTTTGTAATAACATTGGCATCAATATGCGGACTTTCTGTATCGGTTAAAAATGAAGTTCCAGTTCTCTTTACACTAAAACCGTTGGTTTGCATAAAAGTGGTTTTCGAAAAAGATTTAAGATTGCCAATTGCTGCAATAGAAATCCAATTTTTGGTTCCAGGCATTATAGTGCTATCATTGTTGCAATCTGCCGGAATCGGAATTTCGATTATTCCAGAACATCTAAACTTACTGGTTTCATCAGATAATGGCTGTATGTTTTTCCAGCCAGAATTACTCAAATAGTAATACATAATATCATTCTGGTCGGTAAGTGCGGTTGAATTTCTTGCCAATTCAAAATAGAGATTGAGAGTGCTGTTGCAAATCAAATTATCGAGTTCTATAAATAATGCCCCGTTATGGTCAAAAGACGGATAAAGCGGAAAACCTTTTACAGCGTTGCTTTCAGCGCTTCCAATAATTTCGGTATTGAATGTATTTGTTTCAGTCTTATCGGCTGTGGCGCTATCAAATACGGTATAATTTGAAAATGGCGCATAAATAAAATACTGAAACGGATAATCTCCCGCTGTACCATCAAGTTTGTACGTTACGCTGGCATTATAAATGGCAGAAAAGGTTTGTATTTTTGGCGCAAATGGCACATTCGCAGCAGCGATAAAATCTTTTACTTCTTTGTCTCCTGCCATCGCCAGTTTATTGCCGTTTTGCAAAGCAATACTAGCCACAACGTTGGCATATAATTCTGAACCGAAACCATATTCTGGAGTCGCTAAAGTCATTCTGATAAATCCTGACGAACTTTCTTCAGTAAATTTTAAAGGCTCTTTTTGAATATTCGGATCGGGCTCCCAAATTTTAACCGCAGTTTGCGTTAAACTTAAATTTGAAGGTGATTTAGCATACACATAACAGCTGCTAGATGTACTGAGAATTGGATTGGCATTGTTTAGAGGTTCTGGATCGAATAAATAAACAGAATCGGGAGTTTCATCAACTGCAATAAAAACTTTATCGACATCACTGCACTCTATTTTTGTCATTTTAAGACCCTGCCATGATTTGTCCTGCATGATGGTAAAATCAGCTGTAAAACTGGCGTTTGTAAATTCTTTTTTAACAACAATATTTTTTTCTCGTGGATGCAAAAATCTAATTGTTTTTGCAAGCCTTCTATTTTCTTCTTTTATTTGCGGATTCAGATAGTTATTGTATTGTTGGTAATACAATGAAAAATCATTAGGCCTTTTGTCCCAATCTATTTTCACTATAAAACTATCTAGAGGTTTGCTTAAGATTTCGTTATTTCCGATAATAAAATTGGCATTCACCAGCGGAACTGGCCCAAAAGGAGTGAAGGGGTTTTTGGTACTTAACTCTCCATAATCATTATACAGTTGAAATGATTTAACTCCTTCTACATCTAATGCAATAGTTAGCGAAGTAATTTTTGGCGGTTCTTGCGGATTAGGAACATTTTGAAACAAAATTTTCATCATTGGCCAATCGCTTTTTAATCCGTCGGGATTTATTAAAAAAGGTTCAATTGCTACTACAGTGGGATCAAGCTCAATCTTAATCGTAATTGTATTCTGTTTGGTAGGGTCGACTGTGAAATTTGCAGGAATTAAATCCAATTTTAACCATTCTTTTTGCGTGCTTAAAAAATAGCTGGCTTCTTGCAGGATTTTCAAATCTATTTGCAAATCAAATTCCAATGTTAGCGTTATAGTTCTCTGTCCTTCGCGTAATAATAGCATCGGCGAAGCAAATGCAATTCCGATTAAAGACGGATTTAAAGAAGCATCATCAGAACCAAAAGTTTCCCAGCTTATCGCTTTATTTTCTGGATCTAATTGAATTTCGGTAGGCTTTACAATGGTCTGCAAATTATACGAGGCATTGTTTTGATCCTGATAAGAAAGTTTGTGAACGCTTGAAATCGTCGCTGGATTTAGATTTACATTTTTATGAGAAGCAAATAGTATCGGATTCTTTTGCGCATCGACTCCTGCATTAAACAAAGTTTCCGCTGGCAAAGTATAAACCGATGTTGGTTTTGTGAGCGTTGCACACAAAAAAGTCTGATCTGGAACGGCAGGCAATTTGGTTTGCTTTAAAATATCTTTGTAATAAAAATCAAGATGTTTTTCAGACAGTCCGTTCAATTGATCTTGCTGAATTTTTAGAATATTGACGAAAGAACGCAAAAGAACTGTATCTGGAAATTGCCCTTTTTTGAGGTTTAATTTCTTAAATTCTTTTCCCGCGTGATGAATTATCGTTTCTAAAAACTGAAATAATTTATCGCCAATTTTAGTTAGAATATCTAAGCTAAAAGACGTTATTGAAGCTGTTTCCTGTAATATTGGATGTTCGGTTTCAAGCCCAAAAACTTGCCAGAAAGGCGTTTTATCTTTATTTATGTACCAGATGTTTTTATCGAAAGAATTAAAGTCTTCTAATGGTGCAGAATTAATAAACAAACCATCGATAGCCAGTTTGTATAAATATTGCCTAAAAGACTGGATTGCCCAAAAATCTACACTTAATTTGTTTTTTACTTCTTGTAAAATATAGGTTTTGAGATCGTATGTTTCGTTATTGCTCTGCAAATAATGCGTCCAGCGTTCTATAATTTTATAAATCGCCGTAATGCGGTCAAACAAGCTGTTTAAAGCTTTTGAGTAAGGAATTTTAACGTTTCCGTTTGTGATTAATCGCTGAATTTCTGTACAGCTGTTTTTATAGTCAGTGTACAGTTTTTTATAATTGGTTTTCGAAATGGAAGCCATCAGAAAAACGGGATCTTTTAATAAAAACGGACTCCAGTTTCCTTCAATGGTATTGCTGTCATTATAAAAATTGATCAATTTGCTAAATTCCGCCAAAAAGTGTAGCCAGTCTTGCTCGGTTCTTCCGTCTATCAAATGCGGATTTGGAACGAGTGCTTCGTTGAGAGAATGTATAGCGCTATTTTGATCAATTAAAATCATTTTTTTCGATCTAAGTTGGTTCCTTCTTTTAAATAAAAAGGAAATACATAATTGTGTCTTGTATTGGTTTTTGAATAGATATAACTAATCAGGATTTCTATTTCTCCGTTTACAATGTCCGTTGAAGCGACTTTAACGTCCTGCACCAATATTCTCGGTTCATATCGCAATAAAGCAAACTTGATGGCTTCTATAATTTCGCCTTTCAACGTACTGTCAATTTTTCTAAACATAAATTGTTGTATTCCAGAGCCAAATTCAGCTTCAAGAGTACGCTCGCCTTTTCGGGTATTTAGAATGACATTGATAGATTCGTTAATGTTGGTTTCATTAGCAGACAAATTCAGCTGATGATTATCTGCAGAAAAAGACACGGGAAATGCCCATCCTGAACCTAAAAAAGCAGTGTCTGTATGTGCTGAATTATCCACCGATCATAACATTAAATGCTCCCAACATAATTGATCCTCCATGAGCGGTTGAATCTCCCATTCTTGCGGCAGGCATACCGTTTATCATAACTGTTGCAGATCCTTTTATAATAGAATCTGGCGGGCCAACACAAACCAGCATATCGCCAACTTTGGCGGCTGGCAATCCTGCTATTAAAACAGTTGGCGCACATGGGCCAACTATAGGTCCGCCTAAATGCGGAATCGGTGGCACTCCTGGAGTAACCATCGGACATTGGTGAAAATCGGTAAGTCTTGCTGCTGGTGGCATAAGTTTATTGTTTATTGTTTGTTGTTTGTTGTTTGTTGTTTGTTTTTGGCGGCTTTGTCAAAGTTTTAAACTTTGACAAAGTTTAATCGTAATTAATTATTTGTCGTTAACCAAAAACGATAAACGATTAACTATAAACCACAAACCACAAACCACAAACCATCAACCTTTAATTAATCATAACCATGGCGCCTTTCAAGGTTAATTGCATTCCTCCGGTTACTTGCGCCATTTGTCCGCCTTGAGCGTTATATTGCATAGATGCATTTTCTTTAATGTTCAAGCCTTGCGTGGCTACATCGCCGCCGCTTGACTCTATTTTTACGCCTTGATCTCCTTTGATAGTAACATTCTGATTGGCTGAAATATTGATGTTTTTTTGGCTTGTTAAATCTATACCGCTGCTAGACATTACGATACTGTTGTTATTTTCATCCTGAATCGTAATTTTCTTGTCTTTATCGCTAATTATGATGGTGTTTTTATTGGGTGTTGCAACAGTCCATACTTTGTTTTCGTCGTCAAATTGTACGGAAATTCCCGATTTGGAAACAATAGCTTTTACCGAATTTTTCTGATTCGGATCTAATCCTGTAAAAGGCTTTATACTTGTGCTACTGTAAACGCTGCCAAGAATAATCGGGTAACGCGGATCTTCGTTTATAAAACCTAAAACGACTTCGTCTCCAACTTCGGGCATGAAAAAAGCTCCAGCTCCGCTTGTCGAATAAAAGTTGGTCAATCTTGCCCAGATTCCTTCACCTTTCGGATCCAATAGCGGAACATCGACTAAAACTCTGTATTCTGAATCAGGATCTTCATACATCTTTTTTACAGTTCCGTTAAAGAGACCTTTTGCTCCAGGCAGAAGCCCAGAAGCGGGCGGCGCCATAACATCTGGCTCTTCGGTAAACCATAACGGAGAAAGCCCGAGCGAAACTTCTGTAACCCAGTTTCCTTGTGATAAATCATGTACAACGCCACCAATAAGATAATCGCCATTAAAACGATCTCCAAGACCGGCAAAAGTTATGTATTTTCCGGGATCGACTAAACTGGTGCCTTGAAATTTGGCTTCGCCCATTATTTTAGCATATTCACTTTTAATTATTTGCGCTTTAGACCAATTAGTTAAATCTGCCGTTTCCAAAGGTGCCGAAGTCTGCAATTGATAAGTCGAAAGTCCGATAGCCTCGGATAGTTTTTTAGTGGTTAAATTTCCAGCTCCAGTGACATTTGGTGTAGCATTACCACTTACAACGGCTTGTGTTTTAAAATCCCAGCTGTTGGCGGTTGCACTTCCTAATTGTGTCACAGCATTCAATTTGGCATTGAATTCAAGCAGATTATCGCCATAGGTTACGGTTAGCACCGATGTTGTTGTTTTATCAGGAGGATTTACAGCTACTTTTCCATTTAAAGTGGTTACAATTAGTCCGTTTGCTTCGGCTAGAGCCAAAATATAATCCCAGTCGGTAGCATAAAATTGGACTTGTTCTGGCCAAACTGTACTGGTTGCAGTAACATCTGAGCTTAATCCGGAATACGTTCCTATTATGGAAGAAATGATATCGCTGTCTTTTTGTTTTGAGAAAGTAAGGCTTTTGCGCCCCACAATCATTTTTATGGCTTTGTCACGGCATTCTATTTCTAAAGCTGATCCGACCAGATTATCAATACGAAGCGTCTGACTCATAATAACACCAGAAAAAATAACGGTGTTAGTGGCATCATATCCAGCTTCGATACTAATTTCTGCGCCAGGCACAAAAATAGAAGAGGAGCTGGCGTCAAATTTACCCGTATTAGGTTCTCCGTCTAGAATAGTCACTTTGGCAGAAGCAATTCGATTTACTTTTTTTTCGATATGAATGGAAAGCACGCTCAGTTCATCGGCTATTGCGGTTCCGTTAACTTTAACTGCGAATGTTGCGATTCCGCCACTTTTTATTTCAGTTGAGGCACTCATTAATTGGAAGGGATTATAGGTGGAAATATTAATTTGTCGATACCATTAAGGTTTCTGAATTTGTTGAGTTTATTATACTCAGCAACTTGTATATAAAACGAATCATCGTTCCAGACTTTCTGGCACAATTGCGGTAACGACATTCCTTCAGAAACGGTTACAATGTGCGTAAGATCTGGAGATTCGGGAGCGTCTGTTCTAGTTACTGTTTTTGGTGAAATGTAACGGCTAAAAGACAATGATAGCTTGGCTCTCAGCGGACTTCCATCGGGTTTAAACAAGGTGTACGAAATGTCAATAGAATCAAGCACTCCGTTGAATGTAATATTCTGACCCCATTGCACTTTTACAAAATTAGGACGGTGTATTTTACCGTTGTAAGTATAAATTATCGTTTCTAATGCTGTTATTTCTTTGGCCATATCGGTACGTTTTGCATCTACGATTCCGGTACAGTCAATCACCATTTCAAAACTTAATTTATCACTTGGAGTACTTTTATATTTTTGCGAAGCCGAGCTTGTGGCAGGTGCTTGCTGCTCATTATACTCGATGCTTTTTTGTATTTTGATATTATCAGGATTAATCATGAAAGCATACGGATTTCCAGAGAATTTATTTTGAAATTCTTCGTCTGTGTAACCCGTTATTTTCATTAATTCCAAGCTGGCCATTTGTTTACTATTTTAAGTTTGTTTTTTTTTACGCAGATTTTTTCTTTTTAATTCTTTTAATCTGTGTCTCAAATTATTTCACGCAGATTTTAAATTGATCTAAGCAGATTTCGCAGATTTATTGTAACTGCATTAAAATTAGATCTGCTTTAATCTGCAAAATCTGCGTGAAACTTTTTTTAAATTCTTTAATCTGTGCCTTTAACGTTTATAGCTATTTTCCTGATTTTTTTCTGCGATTAATCTTTTGCATTCTTCCAGCAGCTGTTTTCTTAAAATAGACAGCTCTCGTTCTTTGGCTAGAGCCGAATTTTTTGCGTTTGTTGTAACGATTTCAGTTTTGATAACGAGTTCTCTTATTTCGATTGGCATAATGGTTTACGTAAAAAGTTTATCAAATTTGGTATCCTTTGAAATGTCAAAATAGGTGTAAGCCAGTTCAATAGATTCTATCGCTATGTTGCTTTCCTGAGAGTTTAAATCAGAAACCGAATATTTTACGGGATAGGCATTATTAAAAGTCCATTGCATGCATACAACACCTGAGGCATTAAGCAATTTCAGAATCACATTTTTGGGCTGAATTGGGTTTGATAATCCTTGATCAATGCAGTTGGCGCACCAATTTACCAGCTGCGATCCTGCGGGTACCATAGCTCTTTTAAGGACTAAGTTCTGACTGTTGGAAATGGTTGGGAGGCGATATTTAAATCTATTTTCGCCTCCACAAACAATTTCTTCTACGCTTAGTTCTTTAGAAATTCCAGATACCTCTTTGAAAGCCGCATCTACACCTGCAAACGAAAGTGTAAAATAAAAGCTAACAGGATAATCGTTACTTACCGCCATTTTTAATGATCAGTTGTTCGTGTGCAATTTCTATAGTGTCTACCGCAACCTCATTACCATCAGATTTTAAATCGGTGCTGGTAATTTTAGTGGGCCAGGCATTATTTAAAGTCCATTGCATGGTTACGCCGCCTTTTTCGTCTAATAATTTGATCAGAACCGTTCTTCTTTTAATCGTATTCATTACGACTTGCTGATGCCAATCCCAGAAAGTATTATCATTTACAAAGATTCCACGTTTCATGGTTACGTTTCCGTATTTGGTAATTCCCGGCATTTTCTCCACAGAAAAAAGCGGACTATTACTTTTACGATATTCTATAATTTGATTTTCGACGTCCATTCCGGTAACTTCCTGAAAAGCTACTTTTGTTAATTCTGTTCCAAGGTCTACTTCGAATCTAAACTTTGGCATGGGCCATGTTGCGCCTTGTACGCTTCCGTCATCTGTTGCCATATTCTTTTATTTTTAAATTAAAATTTTACTTAATTGAGTATTTATTTGATTAACTAGAAGTTGCCATTTGCTGTTGAAATGTCAAGACAATGAATTCAGCTGGATGAACAACTGCAACTTTAACTGTAACATTCATGAATCCATTTAAAATGTCGTCTGCTGTCATGGTAGAACCCAATCCGCAGGCTACAGAAAAGGCATCAGAAGCGCTGGCTCCTTGCAAACCTCCTTGTTTCCAGATCGAACTAAGGAAACTGCTAATCATAGAAATCACGGCTTCCCAAGTATTTTTGTCATTTGGCTGGAAGACATAAGCTTGAGCTGCCAGTTTACAAGATTGTTCTAAGAATATCATGGTTCTGCGCACCGGAATATATCTCCAGTCTTGGCTGTTTCCGTCTAATGTTCTAGATCCCCAAATTAAAATCCCTAAACCGTTAAAAGTTCGAATTGCATTGATCGATTTACCCGAAACAGCATCTACATTTAAGTTGGCTTGTTGACTTTCAGAAATAGAAATTGGCAATGAAGCTGCACCTACGATCGAAGTATTTGCAGGAGCTTCCCACGGACCGACAGTATTGTCTACAGTTGTGATAACTCCTGCCATAGCACCGCTTGGAGGAAGAATATTAGCGTCGGCCACAATGTGTTTGATCATTAAGGAATAGGTCTGACTTGCAATAAGTAACGCATTGTGATTTTGAGTAACAGTTAAAGTACTTGCCGGACTTTGAATATTAGCAATAATTGCCGCCGCCGCCGGATTTGGAGCGCTAGCAGGATTAAGAATTGCTTCTAATTGTTTTACGTCTCCGCCAAATAAATTCGTATAATCAATATCTGAATTTTGCATTATCGTAGTCCCGATAAAAGGATAATATGCCATTCCATAATTCAACCCAACAGAACCTGTATTCATTCTAAAATTGGTAATGTCTTGAGTGTACAAAATTGGGTCTGGGGCGTCACCTCCAATAATATCAAACAAACACATTGCTGTTTGCATTTGCGTTGCTTGCAAAAGCATTGACTGCATTAATGTTCCATTGTTTTCTACGCTTAACAAAGTCGCTTCCGGGCAGATGTACATAGTTGGTTCTTGCTCGTTTAGCAATAAAGCAAGTCCTTTAGTCAAATCATTCAGCTGTACATTCGGATTTACAACAGGAACGCCTGGAGCTGCTGGTTTTTGCGACGGAGGTCCGTAGCTTCCAACAGAAACAATATAAGCATCTCCACCGCCATTTTCATAAAAAAGCCTTACGCTATTGTACAAATAATAAACGGTGTTCGGGTCTGGAACTATAGAATAATAAGTTCCTGCAATTAGCATGTAGTCGCCTTTTAAGGGCTGACTTTTTTCTGCTACCAAGTAATATTCAGGATTGTACTGTTTCGACGGACTTGCAGGTGCAGGTGGATCTGGCAAACAGAAAAAAGCCTGAAAATCAGCAAAAGATGTGATTTTTACTGGCACATTCGTATACGATTTTCCTTCGTATGCGGCCTGTGGTGTGTACCCTATAAATGCTGGTATTGCTGTGGCAACTCCAACAACAGAATTGGGAAAAGCATTTAATTCTTGAATGTAAACACCAGGAGTTTGAATGGTAGATAAATTCATTGATTTTAGTTTTTAGTGTTCATTTTTAATAGTTTTTTATAAGTAGATATACATTGGTGAGGCGACTTCATTTTGGTCGCTATTCTCGATTATTCCTATTCGGGAGACATCTGGACACGGAAGTCCTTTTATAATTACTTTAGGTTTGGCATTGTTTTGATTTGAAACAGAACTGTTTATTAAATCAAATTTATATTTCGGTTTTTCGCTAAGCGTAATGTAAGTTTTGTTGGAAGTAAACAGCAAAGCCGATTCTCCAGTTTGAATCGTGACTTGCTGCGGCCCGTCAAATTGTATGTTTTCTTTTTGAGTAATCGAAGGATTGTTTAGCTGTACAGCGTTTTTATTAATAAAATAATATTGCCATTGTGTGGCTCTTGCCGTAAAATTGATTTCAAAAAGTATAGAATTAGCGGTGTGTTGCTCTTTTAAGATATCTTCAAAATAGACTTTTAAATGCCCAAAATGAGATGATGCAGGTTTGTTTTCTAAAGTCTGATTCAATACAATTTTTCCCTCGTTGTTTAGATTTTTAGGATCTTGGCTAGAATAATTAACGGTTCCGATCCAATTTATTGGCAAAGTCGTAAAGAGAATAAAATTGGGATTGCTGCATCTGATATTAAACTCGAAGTAATCTTGCCCTGTAGTTGTAGAAATATAGTGTAATAAATCTGAGAGCGATGATTTTGTGTTTGAATATAAATCGAATCCGTTTGAAATGTGATTTGTTTTGAAACCGAATTTCTTGAATATTTTATCGGTTTTATTATTTGGCGTAAAATGAAGACAATTGCATTTTCCGTTATCAAAAAAAGTATGATAAGCGGCAGTAGTAAAGATTTTTATGTAATTGCTCTGTATCATTTTACGATATTATTACTAGTGTTTTTTACAGACGGTATGATTTCCATAATTTCATGTCCTTGCGCTTTTATCAGTTTCATTTTATAAATAATCGAAGGCTGGTATTTTGCGCCCATCGCCGTCCATAAACTGTGCATTTGGTGGTAAGAAATCTTTTCGTACTCAAATTCTAATCTGCTTAAACCGTCTGGAATAGAGGAGGAGGACGATGCATCGATATAATTATTAATCTGAAAGAAGATGATAATGGCATCCAGAAATTTTAAGGATTCTGTGTAATCTTCAAAATTGCTGCTGATCAATAAGTCAATGTTGTATCTTTCTGTTGGATTGAAATTAGAGTAGTTGCCACTTTCTAATTTCTGATTTCTGATGTAAAAAGGCTGATTGGTTTCTTTTTCAATATTTATAAGAGACAAAACCACTTTGTTCTGATTTACTTTTGGCAAAGTGCCACTTGGTTCAATGAGATAGTTTACAGTCGTTTTGTCTTCGGTTAGACCAAAACGATTTTTTAAAAACTGTCCCAATAATTTATTCGTAAATTGAAGTGATTGATGTATCATCGTATTTAACTGTTAAATTAATTAAGTGTGATAGCTAATAAATTAGCTGTTCTTAATTGTAAAAGTAACTGAGAATTAGATTTGTACGAAAAATTTGTAATATACTTTTCATAGACAAATTTGGCAGATAGTCGATGTTTTTATAGACAAAGTATAGACAAAGTTTTTTTTGTCTACACTTTGTCTCAGTTTGGTATATATAGCCCTAAAAAGTAATGCCGCATTTTGACAAATACAGCAAAAAATACTCTCAATGCAAGTATGGATTTTAAAATTTAGTGAAAGAAAAATGTTCAGCATTTTTATAGTATAAAGCTGTTTAACATTGCTAAAATTTACTGAAGCATGTAATGGTAAAATAACAAATAAGGGAAAGGAAATTAAGAAACAGTTCTTAAGTACGAAATGATATCGTCTTCTTTCTTAAGAGTTAATTTCTTTTTAAGACGATATTTGTGAGTACGAACACTTTCTTGATTAATGCCGAGAAGATTGGTAATGTCATTGTTGCTCATATTCATTTTAATATAGCAGCAATATTTTAAATCTCGAGAACTTAGAGAAGGATGTTTTTTGGCAAGAGCCAAAAGAAAATTAGGATTTGACTGCTCGAAATAAATTTTGAAATCATCCCAAAGCTTATTATCGTTGGCAACTGTTTTTATGGAATTTACAATCGACATCAATTCAATTCTGGTCGCGTCATCTACATTGGGATACAAATAAGAAATACGTTCTTTTACTTTCAAAAGCACTTCAACCTTTTGATCAAGTTCCATTACATAATGACTCAGTTTATCAGGATCATTCTTCTGAATCGCAGCTTCTGCAAAAGACGTTGGAGCTTTGCTTTGTGGCTCTGTTTTTTTTAGAAGAAAAATAGATCGGATTCTGTAAATTAAAAAGTCAGTATTCTTAAGTTGCTGATAAGGAAAAGTAAAAACAATGCTTTGTTTGGACCAGCATAACGATTCGCATTCATAATTCTGTGTCAAGTATAAAATGGGAATATTCCTTTTGTCAGAATCAAAATTAGTATCATTCAAAACAAACTGATTTTGTTTGAATCCTAAAATGACTAAATCTGGATTTAAAGAGTTTATGGTGTTTTTCAAATCTACTCCTCTCGAAACAGAAACTGTAGAAAAGGCGTAATCAGATACTATTGATATTGCGTTTAATATCATAGTCAATATCGTGATATCGTCACATCCGATTACTATAGATTTTTTCTCAAGCATTTTTTGGGGTACTATATGTTGCTTTTTTTATGCGTTTTCGGTTTAATTTCTAAGACAGCATATCAAAATGAAATAAACATTTTTTCTCGTTAAAAACAGCTCTTAACATTGACAGAGTTTATCAGATAAAATAAAACTCACTTCTCCAGACAGTATTGATAACTTGATTTGAATAAAATAGAATTGCAGCTATTTTTGATGATTTGTGGCTTATAAATTAAAGGGATGTAAATTTATTTAATCATAAGAATATTACTATAAGTACTATTACGTGTTTTTGCATTTCTTGTGTTAATTAACAATTTCATCACTTTAGACATTGAAAATTAACTAAAAGCCGATTTTTAATACTAAAATCTAGAAAGCATGATGAATTATATGGCCTATGTTAGAAAACAACTCATTTCAGCATTGTTTCATTTTAAAATATTGATGGTTCATTTTACTATTTCTGGTTTCAGATTATAAACTGAAACCATTTACAGAGGCTTAAACAAAAAAGATTAAAGTTTTTCACTCTAATTTTAATATTATGAAAATGCAGCTTTTTAAATCGGTTGATCGAGGAGCTGTCTGAAGAATGCTTAGCACTTATAATTATATTATGAGTATTGTAAAATGAACCTGTAAGGTAAAATACAGTATTAATTTAAACGCAACAGAACCTATGGCGGCTATTCCTGACGAATTGTATAATGTTAAATTTGCAGCGTACTTTGATTCTATGAAAGAATTGTACATACTCGACGAAAAATTTAAGGTTATGTGCGACGCTTATTGTATAAGTACTGCAAAAACGGAGCTTTATAAGGATAAAAGCGAAAAAAACTACAAACGCAAGATGAAGTTTGAAAATTTGTCAAGAGAATTAGAAGAAGAAATACTTTTTTACATTATGAGAAACAGATAGTTTTTATTACTGATCTTCAATAGATTTGCAAAGAGCTATTTGCGATACAGCTTTCCATTGTTCCATTTTTTCTGCTGTAGACAAACCAGCATTTAATCCACTAGTTGATGGTAGAGTCGTATATACGATACCTTTCTGTGGGGCAGAATGCTTTTCGAAGTATTTTGCAGCAGCTTTACTTTCAAAAAAAACATATTTTATATTCGGATATTGTTTATGCAGTTTTTCAAAATCGTTTATCTTTTCTTCTGTTATCTTAGCATCACTGCTTCCTTCTCTTTTGCAGCTTTCTAAAACATTCCAAAGGCCAATCTTATACTTTCTTACGAGTGCTTTTCGATCTTCATAAGAGGCGCTGAATTCTTCCTCAAAAATAGCAAACAGAATTTTCCAAAAAAGGTTTCCTCTATTAGCGTAATATTCCTGCTTAGCAATAGACTGCTCGCCCGCCATGGTACCCATAATAAGAATGGTTGTGGAATTGTCGATTAGTGGGGGTAGGGCTTTTTTGAGCATGTTTTGTTTTCTTTTAATGCTATAAAATTATTAATAAAGATTTGAAATGTTTTTTAAAATGGCATACAAAGAATATTTTTAAAGTTAATATATTTACCGATGACAATTCCAGTAATTTGCTAAATCTGAAAGAAATTTAAATCTTTAAAATGAGTATAAACATAAATTCTCTAATAGATGCTTTATATAATTATTATAATGAGCATACCTATGTAAAGTTAAATATTGAGTATGAATTTACTCAATCGGGAAGCTATAAGTTTTTAGTAAGATATGTAACAGAGTCAGGGGAAATATTTCCAACTATTATAAGTCCAAGAGCTATTGACGATGAAATAGAAATCATTTCAGACTATTTTGAAGAGACAATTCATACTGATAAAAAGTTTAATCGTTTTATTTTAGAGTTAAATAATGACAAAACGTATTCTCAAAAACACTTTTGGGACAATGAAAAAGAGAAACAGGATTTATTAAGAGGTGCCGAAGTATTTTACCAATGGACAAATGATCGAATGATGTCTATGATTTTTGAATATGAAAAAGAAAACGGTCTTGTTCCGACTCAATTAGATGATGATGGAGATTTAGAATATTTAAGTTCTTGGGATAGCGGTTTATTTACTTTTCATATTAATGATAAAAGTGATCTCGAATATAAAATATCGCTTACAAAAGATGGAAAAGTAAGAATTCTAGATATGCCATTAAAAGATTATTTCATAGAAGGAATTTTTGAGCATCATAAAATAACCAATACAGAACTTACTGATGAGTGGCAATCTTGGAATACTATGGAATTAAAATCTCCTCATTACCATATTCCTTATGATAAGAGGGATGAGTTTGTAAGATATATTTAGCTTAAGCATTAAAAAATGAAAGAACAAGATGCTATAAAAGCTTTCCTTGAATACTATAAAGAATTCTCTTATGATATATTAGAAGTAAAATTTACTTTCACACTGGGAGGAAGTTACGATATAGCAGTTTATTATTATAATGATGATAAAAAAGAAACATCTTTAGATGGTAGAGAATTGTTTGCTTATGAAAGATTTATTTATGAAATTTTTAAAGATAGAATTGAAACAAATGATAAGTTTAATATTGCCATATTTCAAATTCAAAGTAACGGGGAGTATTCAAGTACATATAAGTGGGAAGATGATAAAGCAAAACAAAATTTGTTAGATTATGCTGAAGTTTTTTACCAATGGGTAAACGATCGTATGATGTCTATGATTTTTGAATATGAAAAAGAAAATGGTCTAGTTCCTACTCAATATGATGACGATGGAGATTTGGAATATTTAAGTTCTTGGGACAGCGGGTTATTTACCTTTCATATTAATGATAAAGGAGAGTTAGAATACAAAATAGTGCTGACACAAAATGGAAAAGAACGAATTTTAGATATGCCTCTGAAAGATTACGTTATTGAAGGGTTTTTAGAACATCATAAATCTACCAATGGAGAACTTTCTGACGAATGGAAATCTTGGGATACTATGGAATTAAAATCTTATCATTCTAGTATTCCGCATCATAACAGAGATGAATTTGTGAGATATTTTTAATACTAAGATTTAAAAACTAAAAAGAGGCTTTAAAAAAGGCTCTTTTTAGTTTAATTAATAGTATAACCAATCTTTAAGCCACCGAACAACCCCTTTTACTTTCCTTACTCAAAGGCTTAAGTCCAAGATTTTGAAACATCTGCATATCTTCAGATAATCCTGGATTTGGTGTAACGAGTAAAGTTTCGCGTTCTCCCGTAAAAATAGAATTAGCGCCTGCCATAAAACACCAAGCTTGTTCTTCTTCGGTCATTTCGATACGTCCTGCACTTAAGCGGACAACAGCTGCAGGCATAATAATACGCGCGGTAGCAATCATTCGAACCATATCCCAAAGCGGCACTTTTGGATTATTTTCTAATGGAGTTCCTTTTACTCTAGCTAACGCATTTACAGGAACAGATTCTGGATGAACCGGCATTCTGGCTAAGGTTAAGAGCATCGATACACGATCAGCAGGAGTTTCTCCCAAACCAATAATTCCGCCAGAACAAACAGTGATACCCGCTTTTCTGACATTGTTAATAGTATCAAGACGCTGATCAAACTTTCGTGTGCTAATGATTTCGTCATAATAACTTTCTGAAGTATCTAAATTGTGATTATAAGCATACAATCCAGCTTCTTGTAAACGTATAGCTTGTTCTTCGGTTAGCATTCCTAAAGTGCAGCAGACTTCTAGTCCGAGATCGTTTACGCCTTTGACCATTTCTATAACGCGATCGAAATCTTTATTATTACGGACTTCGCGCCAAGCGGCAGCCATACAAAAACGGGAAGAACCTCCGTCTTTAGCTTTTTGCGCATGTTCTAGTACCTTTTCTGTTGGCAAAAGAGCCTGTACTTTTATATCGGTATGATAACGCGCTGCCTGACCGCAATACGAGCAATCTTCTGGACAGCCACCTGTTTTTACAGAAAGTAAGGTACACACCTGTATTTCTGATGGTTTGTGCCATTCGCGGTGTACAGTCGCAGCCTGATAAACCAATTCTAATAAAGGCTTGTCGTAAATCGCTTGAATTTCTTCTTTGCTCCAGTCGTGTCTTATTTGTCCATTCATTTTATCTGATATACTTTTATTTTTAGCCAAATGTATTGTTTTGCCGTATCACTAAAATGTACCAGTTTTTAGATTATGAGTGGTCCGGTTGAAATTGAAGATTCAGTCGGAATTATTTCAAGAAGAACTGTCTTTTTGATTAAACAGTTTCTGAAATATAAAATAAGATTATAAGTAGATGATTTTTAGGTAGCTATAGGCCGAACAAAAATTAACTTCTGCTTTAACGGATATTCTGCACATTAACGTATTTTAATTAAATCTTAACGTTTAATGTTGTTATTTTCAGATATTTATAATATCTTTAACTTATGAGATGGGAATTGTATAATCTTTCTACATAATTTTGCAGCATTAGATTATCGAACCCCAAACTACGTTTAACCTAACTTTTTGCCTGATATGAGAATATTTTTAATGGCACTGCTTTTTTCTTTAAGTTCCTTTACTGCTGTAAATGTATGGGAAGAGAATGAAATTTTAAGCGAAGTTGAATTCGCAAGACTTACCGAGCATGTAAGTGAAATTAAGGCTTACACATCAACTAATCACAAGTACAGTAATAAAATTGCTTTTCTTGTTGATATGAAAATTAAATCAGGAAAAAATCGCTTTTTTGTTTACGATCTTGAAAACAATCAGATTCTAGATCAAGGATTGGTAGCGCACGGCTCTGGTTCTGAAACAGGAATAAAAGGAGATATCCTGCAATTCAGCAATACTCCAAATTCAAATTGCACTTCGCTAGGAAGATATTCAGTAGAAAAGCCGTATAAAGGTGTTTTCGGAAAAGCTTTCAGATTGGCAGGATTAGATGAAACGAATAATAATGCCATGAAGCGTGCTATTGTATTGCACCATTACAAAGAAGTTCCGTCTGACGAACAAGGTTATTACATTATCAACAGCCACGGTTGTCCAATGGTTAACGAAGCATTCTTCAAAAGACTTGAAAAATATATAGAAAGTTCAAATTCTAAAATCTTATTGTCTGTTTATTATTAAAAGATGGAACAATAAGTTTGGAGTAAACTAAAATTCCATTAGATTTTTGAACAGTAAAAATAAATTTAAAAGAGAACTTAGGTTCTCTTTTTTTATGCCGATAAATTAAATTTTATGCCGTTTAAATTTTTGCCCTTTATCTCTAAGTTCCTATAAATGCTCAGTAAAAGCAATAAATTAGGATAAACTTAACTTGTCTGATAAACTAGATAGAAAATACAAGTTGTAAATTAGTAGAATAGTAATCAAAAGTTTATTTTATGAAAGCAGTACGTTTTTTTGGGCACAAAGATGTCCGCGTTGTTAATGATCTTGAAAGACCTGTTCCAAAAGGTGATGAAGTTTTATTAAAAATTGGCGGAGCTGGTGTTTGCCACTCAGACCTGCACATTATAGACGAGGGAACAGTTGTAGGAACCGTTTTTACTCTAGGACACGAAAATGCGGGATGGGTTGAAGAAATTGGCGAAAATGTGAAAGGATATAAAAAAGGAGATGCCGTGCTGGTATACGGTCCGTGGGGTTGCGGACATTGTAAGCCCTGTCAGCAGTCAAAAGAAAATTATTGTGATCATCAGTCCGAGCAAGCTTACGGAGGCGGTTTAGGACTAGATGGCGGTATGGCAGAGTACATGCTGGTTCCGTCTTCGAGACTTTTAGTGCCTATTTTCGATTTAGATCCTATAATTGCAGCTCCATTAACAGATGCAGCACTTACACCGTATTCTGCCATAAAACGTTCTCTTCCTAAATTAATGGCAGACGAGTTTGTTGTGGTTATTGGTGTTGGCGGTTTAGGACATGTCGCACTTCAGATATTAAGAGAAATCAGCGGAGCAGCTATTATTGCCTGCGATGTTACCGAAGATAAATTAGCATTTGCAAAAGAATTAGGGGCCGAATTTACCATTAATTCTAAAGATGCCGATGCAGCAGAACAAATTCAGAAAATTACCGGAATCAAAAAAGCTAAAGTTGTTCTAGATTTTGTTGGAGCAACTTCAACAATAGATTTAGGAACAAAGGTTGTAAGCTTAGATGGAGATCTTACGATTGTTGGTCTTGGCGGCGGACATTATCAGTATAGTATGAATGTTTTGCCTTTCGGAGTGAGTATGACCAATCCGTATTGGGGATCAAGAACAGAATTGATGGAAGTTGTAGGCTTGGCTAGACAAAAGAAAATTCATATCGAAATAGAAAAACATAAACTTGACGATGCTAACGAAGTGTATGATAGAATGAGACAAGGAAAAATAAAAGGCAGAGCCGTTTTAATACCTTAAAAGTCATAAGAAAAGAATCCGTCACAACAGAGGCGGATTTTTTGTTTTGATAAAATACTATTTGCAGATTAAAAAATATCGATATATTTGCGCATCCAATCAAGCAAATGAAAAACACAATTAACATCGCTTCTATTATCATGATTATCATTCGATAGTGATGGAGAGGTGTTATATAAATAAGTAAAAGATACAATTTAGAAAGCCTCCCATAATCGGGAGGCTTTTTGTTTACAGCAATTATGAAAAAATTAGTTCAGAATAGCATTATTATTTCAATTATCATTATTCGCATTACATGACGAGTTAGGATTATATTGTCTATTCAAAAAAGCCTTTCTCAGTCCTGCGAAAGGCTTTTTTTATTTCCCTCCAGCAACAAAAAAGCATAAATAAAATCACACAATGAAAAACGAATTTACCCTCACCATTTATTCTGAAGATCAAATAAGATTAATCAATAAACTCAGCTCGATGTTTATACGAAAACAAGTAGCTATTTTGAGTCTTAATATGTCTATTTGCGAAATTGATCAAATGTACAGGCACACTATAGTAGTAAATGAAACATTAGATACCGTAATAAACTTAGCTGCACAGATTGAGAAAATTATAGAAGTTTTTAAATGCAGTTATTCTTCGAAAGATGAAATCTTTTACAGGCAGACCGCATTATTTAAGATCTCGACTGCGGTATTTATGTCAGATCCAAGAATGGAAAGTATACTTCGCGAAAAAGATCTCACGGTTTCAGAAATTCAGAAAGAATACACCGTATTGCAAGCCACAGGAACAGATGAAGAGATAATCAGCTTGACTGAAAAATTAAAACAATTGAAGCTTGTAGAATTTATAAAGAGCTCCAGAATTGCACTTACAAAATCTGAAGAAGGCTTTTGTGCAGAATTTTAGAAAAAAACTGAGTTTAAATCAGTTGTTTTCTGCTAGATTTCTTATTTTTAATAGTCTAAGTTACTAAAGCTAAAAATATGATTTTAGGTACTAAACGTTTATTGTCTTTTTTATTGCTGTTCTCGGCAGTACTGATAACGCCATTAAGAATGGAAGCGCAGCTTTTGGGTGCAGCCAAAACTACGGCCGAAGAACCAGCAAAAATTCCAGATGATTCACTAGGAAGAAGAACACCTCAAGGAACTGTAAATGGTTTTATCAAGGCAATTGGCGATCAGAATTATCTGCGTGCCAGCCAGTATTTTATGCTTAGTAAACGTTCGTACCGCAAAACGGCTGAAAGAATACGAATAGCCAAGACCTTTCAGCAGCTTTTGGATCAGGGTGGTAATTTTTCGCCATCATCTATTCTTAGCAATAAAGAATTGGGACGAATAGATGATAATCTGGCAACGGGAATCGATTTAGTCGGAAATATATCGACAGACAAAATAAACATACAGCTTTATCTGGAAAATCAGTCAGATGATAGTGAGCCGGCTTTATGGCTTTTTTCGGCAGAAACCATTGAAGCCATTCTTTCAGCAGATGTTAGCGGAGAAAAAACATTTTTGGACAGAGTATTGCCAAAAGTCTTAAAAGAAAAGAAATTTGGAAATGTTCCTATTGGACATTGGGGAGTAGTGGTGATAATGACGATTGTTTCCTACCTGCTTTCCAGACTGCTTATATTCGTCTTTATATTTCTGCTTCAAAAAATATGGAAGAAAGCAGACAGCGAGAAAGGGAACGCTATAATCGAGGCTTTTACGTTGCCGGTGCAAATGTATCTCACGGTAATCTTATTTGTAGCAACAACGCAACGCATGGGAATTTCGATAATTGTGCGCCAGCGATTTAGCATCATCATAATCACAATCGGAATTTTGGCTTTTTTAATCCTGCTTTGGAGAATGACCGATTTTGTGAGCATGTTTACCAGAAGCAGAATGAATAGGCGAGGACGTGCTTCTGCCGTATCTGCGGTTTTGTTTTTAAGCCGCACCATGAAAGCAGCAATTGTAGTTATCGGAATTATTGCCATACTGGGAATTATTGGAGTAGATGTCACAGCAGGACTTGCTGCACTTGGAATTGGGGGGATTGCATTGGCTCTTGGAGCACAAAAAACAATAGAAAATTTTGTGGGAAGTGTCAGCCTTATTGCCGATCAGCCCCTACGCGTTGGTGATTATTGTCGTGTTGACGATATTAAAGGAACGGTAGAATCTATCGGAATGCGTTCTACGACACTTCGTACGGCAGCCCGAAGTATTGTTACGATTCCGAATGGACAGCTTTCGGCTAGTAAAATAGAAAATTATGCCCATCGCGACCGATTTATATTCAATCCGATTTTTGGTTTTAGAATGGAAACCACTCCAGACCAAATGCGTTATCTGCTTGTCGAATTAAGATCTTTGCTCTACGCACATCCCGGAGTAATCAATACGCCTCCAATAGTCCGTTTTACGGGCATTACAGCCGATGCTTTAAAAGTTGAAATTACTGCTTATATTGAAGCGGTTAATTTTGAAACCTCACAAGAAGTGCAAGAAGATCTTTTATTGCGAATGATGGATATTATAGAAAAAAGTGGTACTTCTTTGGCTTATCCGTCGCAGACATTATACATGGCGAGAGATATTCCTTTTTCAACTGAAAAAGCAGAGGAAGTTGCAGAAACAGTTAAAAAGTGGAAGGAAAATAATGAATTGCAACTTCCTAAATTTGACCCGAAAAGGGTAGAGAACTTAAAGGGAAGCATTAAATATCCAGACGATGGAAGTTTTAATCCAGATACGGATATGACTATAATTTAAAAGAAAATAGGCTGTTCAAAAGACAGCCTATTTTTTTATTGCAATTTATAATTTCAGAACTATTTCTCTAGAGTTATAGTTTTACCTGTAAAGTTTATTCTGCCACTTTGAACATCTTTAGAACCATCAGGCTGTTTTCCGCCAACAAAAATTGTAAACCATCCCGGTTCTACCACACGCTGTTTTTTCTTATTGATCATAGAAAGCTGTCTTGGCGTAATAGTAAAAGTGACCGTTTTGGTTTCTCCTTTTTTAAGATGAATGCGCTCAAAACCTTCCAATTGCAAAATCGGACGCGGAGTAGAAGCTTTTTCATCTTTCAGATATAATTCAGCCACTTCATCTCCGTCACGTTCTCCTGTATTGGTTACATCTACAGATACTTTAAAATCATTTTCGGAATTTAACTCTTTTGGAAGCTGTAAATTAGAATAGTTGAAATTCGTATAACTCAAACCAAATCCAAAAGGATATAAAGGCGTTTTATGAAAGTAGCGATACGTTCTTCCTTCCATATCATAATTTTCAAATTTAGGAAGCTGGTCAACAGATTTATAATACGTAACCGGAAGTCTTCCCGCTGGATTATAATCTCCAAAAAGGACATCCGCGATAGCGTTACCACCTTGCTGTCCAGGATATCCTGCTGTAAGAATTGCGGGAATATTGTCATTTGCCCAATTGACAGAAAGCGCACTTCCGTTTATTAAAACTAATATAACTGGTTTTCCAGTAGCTTTAACGGCTTTCATCAATTCTTCCTGATTTGCTGGTAAATCCAAACTTGTTCGGTCACCGCCATTAAAACCATCTGCTTCAACTTTCATTTCTTCTCCTTCCAAACGCTCATTCAATCCTAAAACTAAAATTACAGCATCGGCTTGATTGGCAGTCTGTACCGCATTTTGAACCAAATTTTCTTCTGGTTCTGCCCAAAACAGTTTTGCAATGGCGTCTCCGTAGTAATTCTGATACTTGATTTCTATTTTATATTTCTTTCCTGCTTCTAAATTAATTTTTTGCGGACGAAAACGTGGGTGATGATCGTTTTTTCCGCCTTCAGCTTTTCCTCCTTCAATTTGAACAGTCATAAAAGGTTTTGACCACTCTGAAATGTTATAAATTCCCGTTTTAGGAACCGTAAGAAAACCTGTCCATTTTACACTGTAATGCCCCATTTTCAATCGAGGATCTGGCGTGTTAATATCCCATTCAAAATCTATATTATCATCAATTTGGGTAAATAATGGTTTTCCTTTCCAATCCAAATTATTAAAATATTCTCCAACTAAACCTTGCGTTCCGTTTTCATTCTGAAAATAAATAGACGGAATAATTTTCATTGCTTCAACTCCTTTAGCTAAGTCCGTTCCTTTGGCATATAAAACTTTAGCGTTCGGCTCCAATTTGTTTTGAATTCCCTTTAAAACCGTAACCGGATTGCTCGGAACTCCGCTGTAATTTCCCCATAAAGACTGAATATCATCTGCATTTGGACCAATTACGGCAACTGTTTTAATGTTTTTAGAAAGTGGCAGCGTATTATTCTGGTTCTTCAAAAGCACAATACTTTTTTGAGAAGCTATTCTAGCAAGATAATCGTGCGCTGCATTGTTATTATCAGAATACGGAATCTGAGCAAAAGGTACAATATCGTCTGGATCAAACATTCCTAACTTGAAACGAGCGGTATATAAACGTTTAACAGCAATATCAATGTCAGCTTCAGCAATTAATTTGGAATCTACGGCCTCCTTTAAAGATTTAAAACTGCTTCCACATTCCAGATCCAAACCATTTTTTACTGCTAGAGCTGAAGCACTTGGCGCATCAGTTGTTATTTTATGGTATTTCCAAATATCCGTTACAGCGCCACAATCGGATACTACATAACCTTTAAAACCCCAGTCATTTCTTAGAATATTAAACAAAAACGGACTAGCGCTAGCCGATTCTCCTCTAAAACGGTTATAAGCACCCATTATAGAGTAAACATGTCCTTCTTTTACCAATGTTCTAAAAGCTGGAAGATAGGTTTCATAAAGATCAATATCGCTTGTATTGGCATCGAAATAATGGCGTGATGGTTCTGGCCCAGAGTGTACGGCATAGTGCTTGGCAGTAGCGACTACTTTTAAATATTTCTCATTATTGCCTTGAAGTCCGTTTACATAATTGAGTCCCAACTGGCCCGTTAAAAACGGATCTTCGCCATAGGTTTCATGCCCGCGTCCCCAACGAGGATCTCGAAATATATTGACGTTTGGCGACCAAAATGTCAAGCCTTGATAAATACCGTGCTGACCTCTTCTTAAATATTCATGGTGTTTCGCGCGTGCTTCATCAGAAATAGCAGTAGCTACGTCCAAAATCAATTGGCGATCCCAAGAAGAAGCAATAGAAATAGATTGCGGAAAAACAGTGGCAAATCCCGCACGGGCAACGCCATGCAGCGATTCGTTCCACCAATTGTACTCAGGAATTCCCAAGCGGTCAATTGCTGGAGCAGAATCCATTAATTGATTTATTTTTTCGTCTAATGACATTCTCGATACTAAGTCATTAACACGCTGTTCTGTAGGTAGATTGGGGTTTTTGTACGGAAAATTTTCTTGCGCAAAGGTGGTTAAAGCAAAAAAATGTAACGCAACAACGATGGATCTTTTTTTCATTGGTTTTGGCTGGTTGGATTTGATTTAGTAAGTATTAAATAAATATACTTAAAATCTATTTATAGCCAACTTATAAAAATATAAATAATTTTATCGAAGAGTTTTAGAACCCCAAAACCTCTTTAATGTTCTTCGGGTTCTCTCACAATTTCCATATTCCCATCATTTTGCTTTACCGCTTTCCAATCGGGATTCAATTCTATTTCGTAAAATTCGCTTATAATTTTTCTGCCCTCAATTTTAGAAGGAAGCGGAAACACAAAATATGTTTTTCCCTCTTTTTCATAACTTAGAATTCCAGCTTTGCCCAATTGGTTTTTTCCTTCAATTGTGCCAAAATTTCCAAAGTTTTTTCCCGATTTATCACGACCTTTTATACTAGAATACACAATTCCCTTATCGTTTAAAGTTAAAGTGCCATTCATATTAAAAGTACGTCCGTAATGTTCAATATCAGTAATGGCGACTTTTAAGGTTGGTTTATTAAACAGTAAATCGGTGTAATAGTCAATTAGCTTCTTTTGTTCTTTTTCTCGCGCAATTTCTTGTCTGTTTATTTCCTCAAAATTGTTTCTGAGTTTAGCAGATTCTAAACCCTTTTTATTGACATTTAATGCCGATTTAAGAACCATATTTTCGTAAATGTCGGCAAAATTATAAATTTTGTCTAAGCCATTTTTCCAAGGAATATCCAGATAATCAAAAATTAATCCATAGGCTGGGCCAGTGGCGTAGGGGAAAGGTCTGGTATATGTTTTGGCCTCTTCACGATCATTAATTTCCTCGATTGCCTTTTCGTATTTATTAGAATAAGAAGATAAAGCGAAACCAGTGTAATTGGCTAACGCTTCTAAGGTTTCTATTTCCAATTCGTCGTTAAGGCATTTTGCATATTGCTTTTGTCTTTCTTTTCTAAAAATAACGGCATCTTTCAGATGGTTTTTGACTTCAACGTTTTTTCTTTTTTCGCTAATAGCCTTCAAAGCATTTTTTAATGCCTGATATTCTAATCGCAATAAAATACGGGCATTAGTTTCGTCCAAATATTCAATCGGATTTCCTTTAAATTTTCGAGATTTCATCTGCAGTAAATGAAACAATTCATGAATAACTGTAGCGCTTTTATCATCCAGATAGTTATTCAAAACTGTAGCATATTCTTTTCCTTCATATTTTTGAGTGGTATTGACAAAAACCAGAGAATTGCGTTCCATTGTTTTATAATGTAAAGTATCATTATCGGTTTTACTGTTTGGTAAGTTTGCCAAACTGTAAATAGAAGAATCAAAATCGATTACAATAATACTGTCATTCCAAATTGGTTTTCCCCAAAGTTTTCCATTATCTTTTTCTAAGAGGACTTTGGCTTCCAGAAGTTTTGTTTGAATGTTTTGCCTTTTTGCTAAAGCTTTTTCTGTTTCTTGTGCTGTGGCAAATTGTAAAAGCATCGTGAAGATTAGCAATAAAAAATTCTTTTTCATTTTCGATTGATGTTTAAGATTTCGAAAACAAAATTAGAATTGCCAGTATTGAAAATGAGTTACTAAAGGGCTGAAATTAGGACTAATCCCTAGGATGATTTTTTAATTTCTCTGCCAATTCATGCCGATTTGCTACATCTAATTTGGCGTAAAGATTTCGGATATGCGTTTTTACCGTGCTCAAAGAAATAAAAAGTGCGTTAGCAATTTCTTTATTGGTCTTATCTGCCAAGATCAATCTGGTGATTTTCTCTTCTTGACTCGTCAAGCTTAAGTTTGAAAATTGGAGCTGGTTTTCTTTTGGTTTCAGCAGTTTCAATTTTCTGAATTGAAAAACAGCAACAATATTCAAAACGAAGACTAAAAAGCCTAAGAAATAATTTAGTTTTTTATGAAAAGCATATTGTTGCTGTAAAATAACATTCGATATTTTTGAGATTTCATCTTGATATTGAAGATAATAAGAGGTTTCGCCATAGTAGTTTTTTAACGAGTTTGAAATGGCTTCGTAAAACTCCAGATTTTTTTCAAAATCGGTTTTTACATCAAAATCACTTTTTTTAATATCCCAAAAAGCTAAAAGTTTTAGAAGCGGATGCTTCATATTCTTTTCACTGTACGATTTCACTTTTTCAGCAAAATCATTTATAGCCTGCTGCTGTGCTTCTTTGTTTTTGATTTGAGAATTGCTTTTCTCCAATTGTCCTTCAAAAGATTTTAGCTTTTCCCATTTTTTATCAGTTAAATTGCTATTTTTTGATTGACTAAACCAATTGCTTCCCGATTTTGAAAAGTAAATAGTATCTCGATTAGAGAAAATAAAATTATGATAATTGCTTTTCTCATTATCCTGAATCAATTGCAGTCCTTTGCCTGAGTTAATGTTAGAATGGATGCGATACAATTTGTCTTTTTCTGATAAAAGCTGTCCTTTAAATTCAAAATAACCAGAACTGTCCGTTTGCGTCGAAAAAAGAATCTGATTTTCGGTAATCATCGTTTCTTCGTCATATTTTAGCAGACTCAAATAAACCGTTTTATTTTGCTGTTCTGCTTCAATATATCCCGAAATCTTGTACTGTCCGTAACAAATGGGAATTGAAAACCCGATTAGGATTGCATACAAAAAAAGAGTCGTTTTTATCTGCTGCATTTTATTTTTATATAATTGAAGAAACTGATAAAGTATAATTAATTATAATTCAATATTTTATGAATAACTAAAATAAAGAAAAAACGCATTCGAATAAAAATAAAAGTAACTGAATTTTGCAGAGTTGAAGAAATAGGCATACTACTTCTTCATCGCTTCGGCTCGCATATCGGGAGGCATTTTTTCGATAGCATATCGAAGTGCGGTTCTTGGCATGGTCGCTTTATTTTTGATTACAAAATCGAATACTTCTTTTTGATGTGCTTCACTTGCCGCTTTCAGCATCCAGCCATAACCTTTTTGAACCAAATCGTCTTTATCATGAAGTAGGATTGTGGCTATTTCAAAAATCTCTTCTAAGAATAATCCTTTTCGGGCGGGAATTATCAAGGTTACAGCAGCGGCACGACGTGTCCAACGGTTAGAGGAAAGTGCCCATTTTTTCAGTTTCGCAATGTGTGCAGGATACATTTGGAGAAAATCACCAATAGTGTGATTACACAGCGTATCACACGAAGCCCAATTGTTTACATAGTTTTTTACCCATTTTTCGAACGTTTCAAAATCTGAAGGCTCGTACTGTTTACGCAGAGCATACGATAAATTGCACGCGATAATAGATTCTTCGAGATTGCCAGATTGCCAAAGAATTTCACACAAATCAAAAATTTCTTGTTTCGGTTTGCCTTTTATGTCACTTAAAATTTCTTTACTGATTTGATGTACAACTGGAATTTTAACTCCATACGAATTAATTTCTTCTTTAAAGAAATGCTGAGAGCCGTTTTTTGTTTTTTCATCAACACTGTCTTTGAGCGTTTGACGAATATCATCGATAATTGTTTTCATATTGGGTTATTATCGTTTATTTGAACTTGCTATTGTCATAATTATAAGGAATACTTGACCCAACAATTACGTCTTCAATTCTTTCTAGAATTAACCAGTCATCCATATTTTTTTGGTGTTCGAAGTTCAGAGGTGGATCTATTTCCTCTACTTTCGCAAATTTAACGAGAATGAGGCATTTTTTTCGCCAGCGTTTTTTCTGGTTATCCGTCAAATTGAGATTTTCCTGATTGCTTTCAAGAATAGTTATAATCTCAGAATCTGCTAATTTAATATAGTTTTCTACATTGGTTACTAGCGCTTTAGCAGAAATTTGCTTAGTTCCTTTCTCCATAAAATATAAAACCTCATTTCTGAATACTCTGCTGTGAGGAATTTTTCTCCCTGTTGCACCACGCACAACCATTGTTTTTTCTCCTGATAGTATTTTTTCTAATACTTTTTCTTTGTCATCACAATATACTACATGTACCATACGATTATTATTTATCTTATTTCTATCTCAAATAATATAATTAGGATACAGCTATTTAAAACGCTGTCGGCACAACGAGCATATCAATAAGCTGCTTTAATCGTTTTTGGATTTCAGGGAGTTTTTATAAAAGTAAGTAATTTCTGTAATGTATAAATACTTGATAAACAATTTTATTTTAACGAAATTAAGATCGAGGTTTTAAAATGAATAGAAAGTATTTTAGATACTAGAAGTTTAGTTTCCTCATTGTTGAATCATTACCCATTTTTCAAATCTTCCGTGATGGCTGATTGAAATATCCTGAAGCGAATTTGAAGTTTTTGAATACGGAATACCATTTTCGTCTTTTATAATTTCGACGTTTTCAACTTCAATCACATAATTTAAGTTTTGGAGATTGTTTACAGCAATGGTATGAATGCTTTCAGGAGAAATTGTGGTTTTGGTATAATAAACATTTTCATTGCAAATTACTTTTCCGAATGCTTGATTAAGATTGAAAGAATCTAAAAAACAGCAAAGCTTCTTCGGACAGAATTCGCGTATTTTAGTTTGACGGTTGTAGATTTTATAAGCCGCTTCTTTCATGCTCCATAAAAGCCAAACCATAGTTTCGGGTTTCGAATGATTTCTTATAAACTCTTGTTCTTCTGTGGTAAAAAGTTTTTCTATAAAACCTTTGCGCTGCCAGTTGCTTTCCAAACGTGACTGCGCAAGATCTATAATGTCATTGCCAATCATTTTTCGGCAAGTTTGGTTTCGATGATTTCAACTGCGGTTTTTACGTCAAGCATACGTTCCATGTCGGCATTGTCGATCACAATATCAAAATTTTCTTCGATATCCAGTACAATATCAACCAGATTAGCCGAATTGATATTGAGGTCTTTAATAAAATCGGTTTCTTCTGTAAGATTGTCAAACGCTTCTGTGTTTGTTGTAAAAGGCTTTATAATTCCTTTTAATTTTTCGATAAGTTCGGTTTTGTTCATATTAGTTTTCAAATTTTTTAAAGATTATGCATGCGTTCACATCGCCAAAACCAAAACTGGCTTTCGCAATTATTTTTGGATTTGTTTTAATTGTTTCTAAAAGCACTTTCGAAGGATCAATAAGAGAAGCGATTTCAGGATGAAGATCAGAGCAGTTTTTATTTCCAAACAAAAAACCTTCATGAAGCTGTAAAACCGAAGCTACACTTTCAATACTTCCAGAAGCGCTTAAACAATGTCCCGTTAAACTTTTTAGAGAATTAATGTACGGAAAGTCAGAACCACTTCTTTCTAAAGCTTTGGTCCAATTTTCAATTTCCAAACTGTCTTTTGTGGTCGCGGTTAAGTGGCCATTTATAGCATCAATTTCATTTGGGTTTATTCCAGCATTTTCGACTGCACTTTTAATACATCTTTGCACAGCAGTACTGTTGGGAGCCGTCATAGTACCGCCATCGCGCTGCCCGCCAGAATTGATATTGCCTCCTAAAATTTCGGCATAAATCGTGGCATTACGTTCTAGGGCGCTTTCCAAATCTTCAACCACAAAAGCTCCGGCACCGCTTCCGGGAACAAATCCTGCAGCCGAAGCACTCATGGGTCTTGAGCCTTCTTCGGGATTGTCGTTAAATTTAGAAGAACAGACACGAAGCGCATCAAATCCTGCCCATATATAAGGTCCGCTATCTGAAGTGCTTCCTGCTAAAATCCGTTTGGCATGTCCAGATTGTATTCGGTCATACGCCATCAAAATCGCTTCTGCACCCGTAATACAAGCCGAAGAATTGGTTGTAACCTGATTTCCGAATCCGATTTTGCCGCCCAGATAAGCGCTGACACCGCTGTTCATGGTTTGAGCAACGACGGTGCTTCCTAATTTGCGGGTTTGCAATTCGTCAATTTTATAAATGCTTTCGCGAAATTTATCTATTCCAGAAGTTCCAGCACCAAAAATGGCACCGCTGTCCCAATCTGGAGTTTCGTTTAGTGGCAATCCTGCATGGTTCCAAGCTTCCATACCTGCCATAACGCCGTAGAGAATTCCCGTGCTATTAAATCCGCGAAGTTCGAGTTCGGTAAAATATTGCGCTTTTAATTCTTCTGAAATTTGTGGCTGACCCGCAATCTGACAGGAAAATTGCAATTCTTCTAATTGTTTATCATGACGAATACCAGAAATGCCGTTTTGCAACGCATTTGTAAATTCCGAAATTCCAACACCATTTGGCGCCGCAACTCCAAGACCTGTTATTACGATTCGCTTTTTCATAATCTTTTTGTTATCATTCCAGCCAGAATTCCGCGACAAACTTCTTGTCCAGCCTCATTTTTCATTACGGCGTTGCACTTTAATTTTCCAAAACGAAAAAACAATTTCTCAGAAGTTACGGTTACTTTTTCGTTTGGATAAACGGGTTTTAAAAACTCCATTTCAGCCGAAGTAAAAGCAATTACGGTATTTTCACTCAATTCATTTCCCGACAGAAATATTCCCAAACAAACCATTCCAATCTGAGCCATGGTTTCGGTTAAAATAACGCCCGGAGTAACTGGATTGTCTTTAAAATGCCCTTTATAAAAGTCTAAATTTTCGTTGAAAGTATAGGTTCCCGTCACGCCATTTTCATCTACGTGAAGCAATTCCTCTACAAATAGAAAAGGTTCACTGTACGGAAGCTGTTTGATGATTTTATTTAATTCCATAAGCTTTCAAATTACCATTGCAATAAAACTCTTTGTGCCGAAAAACCTGGACCAAAACTCAGCATTATACCTTTTTCTCCTTTTTTCGGTTTTCGGTTCATAATGCTCTCCAAAACATACAAAACAGTCGCACTCGACATATTTCCATATTGTTTTAGCACTTCTTTTGTATCGTTGATATTTTTATGTAATCCTGCGAAAAGTTCTTCAACCGTTGTGACAATTTTTTTTCCGCCGGGATGAAAAATCATATGGTCAATATCTTTGATTTCTAGATTATTCTGTTTTAAAAACGGATGTATAATATCGCCAAAATGAGAGGCAATTGTATCTGGAACTTCAATATCTAGAACCATCTGCAATCCGCCGTTGGTGAGTTTAAAACCCATCATGTGTTCGGCATCGTAAAAATGATACATTTGTTCATCCAGAATTTCGGGACCATTATCACTTTCGCTTGACGACAACAAACAGCAAGCGGCTCCATCTCCAAAAATAGCGGCACTGACAATGTTCGGCATCGAAAAATCATTCAACTGAAAAGTGGCTGTTGGCGATTCTACCGCAATTACCGCAGCACGTTTTCCTGGATTCGATTTTAGAAAATTCTTCGCATAAATAATTCCTGATATTCCTGCCGCGCAGCCCATTTCGGTTACCGGAAGGCGAACAATATCTTGTCTTAATTTCATTTTATTGATAAGATACGCATCGAGCGACGGAATCATAATTCCGGTGCAGCTTACCGTAATAATGTAATCTAAACTCTGCGGATCCCAATCTGCTTTTTGGAGTGCTTTTTCTAGTACTTTTTCTCCCAGAACAATCATTTCGCGACTGTAAATATCATTTTTTTCTTCGAATGAAGTGGCTGTAAAAACCTCTGTAGGTTCCATAATAGAATACCGTTTATCTACAGAAGCGCCTTCAAATATCTTTTTTACTTTTTTGACAAAACGTTCTTCCTGACCTTCAAGCCAAACTTCTACAAGCGGAAGGATTTCTTCGGTCGTACGGGAATATTGCGGAAGCTGTTTTACAGCTGTAACTATCTTTACACTCATATTTTTGTAATTATCCATTGGTAACGGAAAGCCCATTTCCAGTTGATGGAATAGTTTTTTAAATTTAATTTTTTAGAAAAATGTTCTAATTCTTTCTTTTTGAATCCTTTTAGAATAGAAATCAAACCATCGTTGCGAGACATTTTGTTAAGATTGAAAACCACGCCAATTAGCTGAAATAATCTATAGGCAACTTTACTGCGATGCAAATCATTCACCACAATTCCGATCGAAGCATTATCGTTTAATGTTTCCATCAGATCGTTTATCTGATTTGTGGTAAAATGATGCAAGGTCAGCGTGCATAAGACAATATCGTATTTTAGCGATTTAAAATCTTCACTGAAAATATCCAGACATTTATATTCGATATTGGTAAAATCTGCTGAAAGTTTTCGGGCATAATCAATCGTAAAAGCATTGGCATCAATTCCAATTAATTGAAATTTTAGATTATGTTTTTTTCCATAATTGGCAAGCATTCGAAGCATATCGCCATTTCCGCATCCAATGTCGGCAATGGTAATCGTTTTAGAAGTATCGGTCTTTTTTAAAAGCTCTTTTATCCCATGAAGCGTCAGTTTATTTCCGCCAAGTAACTGATTGATAGCAGCAATCTGATCTAGCGCACCGATAAGTTCTTCGCTTTGAAGCGAAAAATCATCCATCATTTCGATTTCTTCTGTTCTATATTTGGTATTTACACTCATTTATTCACTAGTTATGGGACGACCGTGTGTTTGTTTTATAATAATCGAAAGTAATGACGGCATGGATGCTGCAACGGTTGTTAATACATGAGTAAGGTTTTTATGTGTTAGGGCTTTGGCCAGTATTCGTCCGAAGAATAATCTTTTTCCGAAATGCTTTTTCCATTCTTTTCTGTATTTTTTTTCGAATTCATTTCTGGATTCGATTTTTCCATAATAAAAATCCAAAACTAATTCTGAAGCTATTTTTGCACTGTGAATCGCCATTGCCATTCCGTTGCCGCACATCGGGTGAATTAATCCAGCGGTATCGCCAATCATAAGAATATGATTTTCTACAGGTTCTTTTTTATCAAATGAAATCTGACTGATCGTTAAAGGTTTTTCGAATAGGGAAGTGCTGTTCTCCAAAACAGCTTTCAGTTTTTTATTTTTATAAAGAACTGCTTTCTGATATTCTTCGATGTTTTTATACTTTTTAAAAGTTTCAAAATCGGCCAGATAGCAAATGTTTATAATGTTTTTTTCGACTTTTGAAACCCCGCAATATCCGCCTTGAAAATTGTATAAAGCGACAAGACTTTCGTCAAAGTTTCCTTTATAATGACTTTTCACAGCCAGCCACGGAGATTTTTTAGAAATAAAATCTCTGGAAAGGATTTGGTCAATATTGGATCTTTTGCCAAAAGCGCCCAAAACTATTTTTGCATTGAGCATTTGTTCAGAGGTGGTTACCGTAAAAATGTCGTTTTGAAAAGAAACATTGGTCACCGTTTCTGTAATAACGGTACAGCCATTTTCTATTGCTTTTTGAAATAAAAAATGATCCAATTCGTAACGGCTGATTCCGAAACCGCCTAACGGAAGTTTTGTTTTTGCTGTTTTACCATTTTGCGCGGTGAATTCAAAGTTTGAAATAGCTGTTGGATGAAGTTTTGAAACGTCTATGTCCAGCCAGAATAAGTAGGGAAGAATTTCATTTGAGATGTATTCTCCGCAGACTTTGTGTTTTGGAAAAGTATTTTTTTCGATAAGAATAACCTTCAATCCTTTTTTGGATAAGTGTAAAGCGCCTGCCAGACCAGCAAGCCCGCCTCCAATAATAAGTACATCCGGATTTGTTCTCATACTACCAATTTAACTATAAATTTTGATATGGATTTATTAAATTCTATAAGAAATTAACAAAATATCAACGTGGGGAAGTATGAGTTATGAGTTATAAATTATGAATTATGAGTTATAAATTATGAATTATGAGTTATGAGTTATTAAATGGGAATGATTAAATGTGAATTTTAAATTATGAGTTATAATCTTTGTGCAAGGTATAAAAACTGATTTAGTCATAACTCATAATTTATAATTCATAATTCACAAAAGTCTAACTTTCTATCGAAGCTTTTAACATTAAATAATGCATATCGGTATTTTTAACAAAAGGTTTCAGAAGTTCGCTTCCTGGCCCAAAAGCGGCAAGTTCGACATAATCGCCAGAATGATCCATGCTGATCCAGCCCACATTATTGTGTTTTTTCTGGATTTCTGAATAGGCTTTAAAAGGCAATTTTTTATAATTATACAGTCCACCTTCTTGTTTTTCGAGTCCCGAATAAAAGTCCAGCAAGTGTTTTGCTTCTTCATCGGTCAGGCTTATTTTGTTGGTTTCAAAAATCCAATCTTTAATTTGCTGCAAATTAAAATCGCTATGAATGGCATTTAAAATGTATTCGTTTGTGTATTTATAATCAGCAATGCTTTTGAAATTCTTTACGGCATCTGCTCCATAAATAAGCCCCGGATTAGCATTTCCATGATCTGTTGTAATAATGACAAGCGTTTCTTTGTCTTTTTCGGCAAAATCTATGACTGCTTTTATGGCATCATCAAAAGCCAACTGATCGTGAAGCAAAGCCGAAATATCATTGGCATGAGCCGCCCAATCGACTTTTCCGCCTTCAATCATTAAAACAAAACCATTTTCATGATCTTTCATTTGGTTAATGGCTGCTGTACTCATTTCGGCAAGAGTTGGCGTATTTTGCAATTCAGCAATATTGGTGCGGTCAATAGAATAGGGAAGTGCGCCTGAAGAAAAAATGCCAAGCGTTTTATTTCCTTTTTTTAAATTATTTAAATCAGCACCATTTTTTAGAATCTGATATCCTTTCTGTTCGTATTTGCCGTAAAGATCTTTTTTATCGGCTCTTTTTGCAGCATTGAAAAACTCATCTCCACCGCCCATTAAGACATCAATTCCAAGATCTGCGTACATTTCTGCAATTTCAGGCTCTGCGTTTCGGCTGTCAGAATTTACGCAAAAACCTGCGGGAGTGGCATGAGTAATGGTAACGGTAGTCACGCAGCCCGCTTTTTTACCCGCATTTTTAAACTTTTGCCAAATCGGAAGATATTTTTCTCCATTAGCACCAACGTTTAAAACACCATTTTTAACACGATGTCCACCTCCAAAAGAAGAACTTGCTGCGGCAGAATCGGTAACAATAGAACTTGCAGAAGCAGTATCCATTAAAGCTCTCGAAACTTTATTTTCGGCATAGAGATTCATCCAGTTTCCGTTTTTGCCTAAAATATTCTGTGAATATAAATTTGCCATTTGCAGCGTTCCGGTACTCATACCGTCGCTTATCAGGATAATGATATTTTTTGCTTTTTTACTTTTTTTAGAAATAGATTCTAAATCATTTGCCAGAATAACTGACGGACCTAATGTAAAAAGTCCGGTTAATGCTGTTGAGCCTTTTAAAAATTTACGCCTGTTCATTTAGTTTATTTTAGTGACGTAAAGTAAAGATAATTTCTTTACTAATGAAACTCTGTTGCATTAAATTAATGTTGTTTTTCGAAGAACTTTCGAGAGGTTTTAAAATTAATTGCTAAATATATTGCTGTAATAATTTTTACCTTTGCAGTACTACAAATACATTTTAATGATTACGATTTGAAAGAATGTATATTTTATCATCAAAAGAATAAATGACTATACAAGATTTAATTGGAGATTATTCCATTTCAGGAAGCAATCAGGACGAGAGCAATGAGATAAGTTATAAAGGGACGCTGAGTTTAACTTTGGATCAAAATAACCGTATTAAAGCGGACTGGCTTATTAATTCGCACAAACAAAAAGGAACAGGATTTTTTAAAGATAATATTTTAGTAATTAATTTTAGTTACAAAGGTGATGACAGCAAAACCTATAAAGGCGTTGCCGTTTACAGATGTATTACTAAAGATATTTTGGAAGGATTCTGGTCGGAGAAACATGGAAACCCTTTATATCTTGGAAGTGAATATTGTTTGAGAATAGAAACTACTGAGCGATTGAATTAATATTAATTAATTTAAACACATAGTTTTACATCAGGATAACTTTGTCAAAGTTCAAAACTTTGACAAAGTTTACCGCACTGGCTTATATTAAGTGATTTGAGTTGCTACAGCTTTTGTTCTATATTTTCTGTTATAAAGAATGATAAAACCAACCCATATTGCTAGAAGAACTACAATTAAAGTAAGTTCTGTTTCGTGAAGACCGTTACGAAAGAAATTGTTTAAAGAATGCACTCCTGCAACGGCTAACAATGATCCTGTAGAAGAATACACTTTCCCGATTCCCCATGATCCGAAGAAAATAATTCCGAAGAAAATCATATTGCTTGGGGTGGTTTCGAAATTAAGATGCCAAGCAAACCAAAGAACTGCAATAATCAGAATTGAAGTAAATTTAGGAAGCGATTTTAGCTGTTCCTGTAAAAAGCCTCGCCAGCCAATTTCTTCCAAAAGTCCGTAAGCTAAAACGGTAAACATTAATAAAATAGGGAATTTGCCGATAGTGAAATAATAAACTGCAGCGATTAAAACCGCAGGAAGAATCCAGTAAACGGCAAAAGGAACAATTGCATTTTTGTAGATTCCTTTTAAAGACATTGGATTATGAAGAGAAAATATTTTAATTGCAGCTAGAGCGCCCAAAGCGGGACCAACACCACGAAGGAGAATTACCAAATACGGATTTTCGATTCCAGATAATAAGTTAGTTTTTGTAGCTGCATATCTGCAGATTACAGCGATTACGTAATAAACTAGGATAGCGGCAAAGTTGATTTTATTTTTCATCGTTTTAAATTTGTTTGGTTTAGTGAAGCAAACTTAGTACGCGAAAATGAAAATAAAATTGACTTTGGGTAAGAAATCATTTTTCCATAACTCTTTTTCGAATTCGGCTTAAACTTTCAGCCGTTAATCCGAGATAAGAAGCAATGATTTTAAGAGGCGTTCTCTGGAAAATTTCCGGACGGCCTTCTATAAGTTTTAAATAACGTTCTTGAGGAGAAAGCGTTAAAAGGTTAATCTGTTCCTGCTGTTTGCGCACGTAAAGCATTTCAGAAATCGCTTTTCCGATTCGCAAACCTGTTTCAGATCTTTGATACAATTCTTTTAAATCGAGATGCGAAATAGACCAAAGCGTTACATCTTCTAAAGCCTCCGTTTTAATAACAGACGGCTGCTGATTCAGAAAAGACATATAATCGCTTATAAAACTATTTTCGTACAGCAAATTAATGCAAATGTCTCTTTTGCCGTCCCAAACAAATAATCCAGCCGATCCTTTAATGATGATGTTCAGGTATTTTTCGACTCCGTGATAATCTTTTATAATATCAGATTTATCAAATTCACGCACTTTAATTTTCTCCGAAAAACCTTTCCAGATATTCATGTCGGCGGTAAAATAGTTTTCGAAAATTCGCTTTACATCTTCTGGAGACGGACTGTGTGGCATTTTGTAAAAGTATCAGTTTAGAATGCCAATATAAGTTTTATCTCTCAAAATAAAAACAATTCTATTAACCAGAACTGATGTTCAACTTTGTCAAAGTTTTAAACTTTGACAAAGTTTGATTTGCCAACCAAAATCTACTTTATACAAGGCAATTGCAAAACATTGGCATTTAGCGGCTGTTCAACTTTTCTTTCCAGTTTTTCAGGATTTACCGTGATGTAAATTTCCATAGAACCCGTCCCGACTTTTAATGCGAGAATGTGACCGCCATAAGCATCAAATTTGTCATCGGTTGCTACGCCGTGCATGTGAATAGAAGGTTTCTCGCCACTCCAGGCAATAGATCCTGTAATGCTGCCCATTTCGACTTTATTGAAAGTTTTGGGATGAAATTTCTTTTCGCCAAAATCATAAAATCCAAAAGTAGCATCCTGCGCAAAACCAATTCCGGTAAAATTTGCCGAAGGAATATTTTGTTCTTGAACCAGTTTTTCAATTAATTCCAAAACATTATCGCCTTCGCGAAGAACCATCAGATAACCCTGAGGCGTTTTTGTGTAACGACATTTTGATGCGTCATTTTGCTGCGCCTGTGAAAGATTAAAAACCAGAAAAAATAAAAACGTAGTTGCGATTTTTTTTATCATAAGTAGTTTTTTTATTGTTGAAATATTTTTAAACGCATAGAATCATAGTTTAGTTTATCTACAAAAGGCATTTCATTTACATAAATACACATAGCTGTGTGTATCAAGTTTTATGAAAGAAATCTAATTTCTCTATAATCCTCTTTTTAGAGAAATAATCCCGAAGCTTCAGGACTATGTCTCTATGTGTTCAAATTTTTTAGCATTATAAAAGAGCAAACGCATGTTTTTTAAACACATAGAGTCATAGTTTAGTTTGTCTATAAAAGGCATTTCATTTACATAAATAAACATAGCTGTGTGTATCAAGCTATGTGAAAGAAATTTAATTTCTCTGAAATACTCTTTTTAAGCAAAATAATCCCGAAGTTTCGGGACTATGTTCCTATGTGTTCAAATTTTTTTAGTCATATTAAATTATATAAATAAAAAATCCGTTTAAATCCGCGTCTTTACGAAGTAAATCCGCGTCATCCGCGTCCCAAGCCGTCCCAAGCCGTTACAGCCGTCTTATAGCTGCCCCGTTCCCTGAACCTGAATAATTCTGTTATGATCTTTTTCATATTTTTCAGGATCAGAAGCCGCATACTCGTTTTCCGGTTCCGGAATAACATGAATTTTAGAATCGCTTACCGAAATAACAGCAGAGCAAACATAAATTCCCACTTTTCCTTCGCTGTATTTAAAATCAAGCAAAGTTAGTTTTACAATATCATTTATAGAAAGTTCATAATAATTTCCGTAACGGATTATCTTAAAATAAATCTGTTTTTCTTCGTCAATTTCAAATTGATTGGTTTGAATATTCTGAAATATAAAGTTGTTTTTGACGTCTTTTTCATTAAATCCCCACGCTCTAAACTGCACAAAACCATTCATAAAATCGATCGAAATATAATATCCCGTTCCTTCTTTATCGCATTCGATTACAAAACCCGTTTTTCCCATTCCTTCAACAGAAAGCGTTCCTTCCCAGACAAAATCCATTGAAGGTTTTTCGAAGCAATAAATTTCGTACCCGCTTCGGCATCCAAAACGCCATTTGTTTTCATTTTCCTGAAGAAATTCCGCTGTAGGATTTCCCAGAATTGGCATAGGCTGCGGCAGATCTTTCTGCAGAATTGTTTTCTGATATAGTTTTTCCCAGAAATAATAACTTTTTAAGCGAAGTCTTCCGCTTTTATCGGTATCCAGTTGTTTTGGCGGCGGAATCACGCGGTGTGTATTCACATTTCCGTCAGCAAAATAAAAATTATAGAGCAGATAATGTTTTCCTTCTTTCACAACTCTTGCAGCATAATTTCCCTGCGGAAGCAAAACATTGTTGTGAAAAGCGCAATATTCACCTCTGAATTCCGGTGCCGACCAATAACGTATTTTAATGTCTTCTCTGATAGAACCCAAAAGATAATGCGTTCCTTTAATTTCGAAAACACAAGGACATTCGACATCGTCATAAACGTACGGAATATGAAGCGGCTTTTGCAAAACAAAACCTTCTTTTTCTCTCTTTGCAACGCCAATACAACCTCTTCGATATGTTGGTCCTGAAGCACTTCTGGCGCAAATCAGTAAATAATCTTCGCCTTTGTACTGATATTTGAAAGGATCACGAAAACTAATCCATTGTCTGGGATTATTATTTTGTCCCTCATAATGCGGCGCCTCACTTTTAAATGGAAGTCCGTAGATATTTTCTTTTTTCCAATTGATCAGATCGGTAGAAACCGCTCGTCCTACTTTTTGTTCAATTCCCTTATCCTGACGTTTCAATCCGGTATAATACATTTCATAACCTTCGCCATCCGATTTTTTACTCACATGCATGGTCCATAACATATCATCGTCCCATTCGCCGGGATCGCCAACAAAAAGAGCATTTTTTACTCTTTTCCATGAAAGACCGTCTTTTGAAACTGCATGCGCAATATAATCGTGATTTGGAATAATTAAATGAAATAAATGATGAACGCCTTTTTCGTCTATAAATACATCAACATCTCCAATTTCCCAGTTGCTAAATCCTGAACCTGAATACATTTTATTACTTATTTTAAACTGTTAGTATATTTTTTTTAGCCACGAATTCACGAATTTTATGAATTTGTAAAACTTTGTCAAAGTTTCAAACTTTGACAAAGTTCGTCTGGCTAGATTTTTACTTTGAGTAAATCTTTTTAGCCACGATTTTCTCGAATTATAAATTTGTGTAATTTGTGAAATTCGTGGCTATCTTTTTATTTTATTTGATGATTTTATAATGTTTTAAACCTTCTAAAATCCCTTCAGATGCTGCGGTTTTAGCCACATAAATACTTTTTGTGGTTTCGTAAGCCAAAAGTTCCACACTTCTGTTTCCCACAATAATTCCCTTTACAGGACCTCTGAACATATCAACATCATTTCCGGAATCTCCGGCAGCAATCACATTTCCTAATGGAATTGCCCATTTTCGGCATAAAAATTTAATAGCATTTCCTTTAGAAGCACGTTTCGGAATAAAATCCAGAAACTGGCCGTGGCTCGGAATGATATTTACTTTATACCATTCTTTTCCCAAAACCTCAATTAACTCTTCATGATTGTAATGATCTTCTTCATAGTAATAAGAGATTTTATACGGATTCTGAGCTTCGTCTTCCTGAAGTTTAATCCATTTAACGGCTTTTAGTTTAGTGACAATTTCTTCTCTTTTCCATCTTCCGGAAAGAAATTTTGCCCATCCTTTGTCCAGAATAAAATCTTTTCCATTGGTATAATAAATCTCTGTTCCAACCGAACAAATAATGAAATCGGGCAGGGGAAATTCTTCTTCCGTTATTACCTTTTTTACCAAATCCAGATTGCGGCCTGAAGCCAGGGCAAAAGCCATTTTATCGGTGCGATTATTTAAGTGCGATTTTAATTCTTTTAAACCTGGATTTAAAAGTTTAGGTTCAATTAAAGTTCCGTCGATATCAGAAACCAACAAATGGTCGATGCTTCTTTTTAAACGGCTGATATTGATATTTGGATAATGCTGTTTTTTGATTCCGGCACCAGACGAAAGAGACAGATTTTCTTTTACCAGTTCCACATAATGATTTACGTGGCTTACCCAGCTGTAATGTTTCTGAATATTAATGGCTCCGTTATTTGAATAATATTTCCATTGATTTTCATCTGTAAGAATGTTTCGAAGTGCTTTTTTAATCTGACTTTCTTCCTGCGGATCTACCAATTCACCGTTCTGGCAAACCGGGATAATTTCTGAAGGTCCGCCATTTTTTGTAACCACAACCGGAAGTCCCGAACTAGCAGATTCTATAACGGTCAGACCGAAATTCTCATGCAAGGCTAAATTCACAAAAACACCTCTTTTTTCTGCGGCGTAACGATAAATAATCGAAACTTCATTTTCTACATCATGTTTCTTCGGAATTGCCATTTTTCCGTACAAATCGTATTTGTCCATTAAGAGAAGTAAATCCGTCAGAACATCTTTTTCCGATTCCGGCATTTTAGCAATATCTTTTCGGATTCCGGCAAAAATAACCAGATTGGCAATGCTTTGCAGTTCTTTGTCTTTTCCGTAGACTTCTATTAAAGTATGAAGGTTTTTATGACGGTCAGGTCTTGAAAGTGCCAGAATAATTGGCTTGTGCGGATTGGTAAGGAATTTAGAAATTGTTTCTGCAACCCAATATTTTCTTTGTGTTTCTTCCAGATGTTTATCAGAATCATTTTCCTGAAAATAATACGGAACAAATTTTCTGGTATCTATTCCCGGAGAAATAGCGTGGTATTTTCCGAGTTCAAAATTTTTATACGCTTTGTAAGTTTCAATTTCCTGTTCGGTAGAAGTTACAATGAATTCGGCAAGTTCTAAGGTTTTTTCTTCTGCGGCAATTCGTGTTTTAAATTTGAATTTTTTCTCCAGTTCTTCTTCATTTTCTCCACTTTCTATTAATTTTTTCTTTTTATAAAAACCCAGAGAATGTCCCGTGTGAGCGAAAGGAATATTTAAAACTGCAGATAATTCGGCCGCTGCATATCCGGCGTCGCCATAATGAGAATGAATCCAGTCGGGGAAAATATTATGTTCTTTAATGTGCTGCATTGCGCCATTCACAAAAGTGTCCAAACCTTCCCAAAGCTGTTCTTTTGCCTTGTATTTTTTTCCCAGAAACGGAATTCTTCTAATATCTAATTTGTCATTGATTATTTCAACAGGAACGGCATATTCCGGTGAAAGAGCGGGATCGTCAATTAATCTGGTAAAAAGGTGAACATGCTCAACATCTTCATGTTGCGATAAAAATTCTGCTAATTCGTAAATGTATTTAGTCTGACCTCCGTTATCGGCATCCCGTCCAATTTCCAGACCGGAACCTTTTAAAAGTCCGTGTATATTGATAAGTGAAATTCGTAATTTTTTCATCATTTTTTCCTGATTATATGAAAATGCAAGTTACACCGCCCACAAGGATTAAGAAGAAATAATTACGTTTTAAATTTACATATTTCCCATGTTTTAAGCTTAAAGATGGTGTTTATAGTATAAAAATGTGTTATTGATGAAATCTTTTATGAATATTTTAAAAAATAAACCCGACATGTTAAAAACCTGTCGGGTTGTATCAATATTTAACTATATGAAGTGTATTTTTTAATTCCTGTTAATTAGATTTTGAATTTCAGATATAGAAATTTCAGGATTTCCTCCTGCAGATCCCGCCACTAAAGCTCCTGTTGCGCAGGCAAAGTTTAACGCTTCCTGTGGTTCTTTATCTGTTAAAAGCGACGTTATTAAAGCTCCCAAAAAAGAATCTCCTGCACCAACTGTATCTTCAACTTTTACGGTGTAACCTTCATTTTCATAAAGATGTTTATCCCACAAAAGAAGAGCGCCATCTTTTCCTCTCGTAACGCAGATTGCAGTAGCGTTTGTGAGCGAACAGATAAAATTCATGTTTTCTTCCAAAGTAGTATAAGGTGAATCAAAAGCCTGACATATTTCGGTTAATTCCTCATCGTTAAATTTGATAAAATTTGCCGACTGCATGAGATCCTTCAAGATTTCATAATCGTAATGAGGATTTCTTAAATTGACATCAAAAACTTTATAAGTGTGCGTATTAAGTAATTCATCTAAAGCTTTTCTCGAAACCTCATCTCTGCATACCAGACTTCCGTAAATTAAAACATCTGAATTTACAACTAACTCGCGGGCTTCTTCGTTTAAGATAATTTTGTCCCAGGCAGAAGGATAAAGAATTTCATAAGTAGCAGATTTACTTTCGTCTAATGTTACATTTACCAATCCTGTAGGATAATCGTCTGATTTTAGAATAGTAGCTGTATTTAAGCCCAGTTTATTGACCTCAGTAATAATAGCTTGTCCATCAGAATCATTACCAACGCAGCTAATCATGTTAGAATCGACTCCAAGTGCTTTCATCCGAAGTATAACATTTAAAGGCGCTCCGCCAATTTTTTTTTCATTTCCAAAAACATCCCAAAGAACTTCTCCGAAAGCGACAGCTTTTAAATTTTTGTCGTTGTTCATTTTAATTTCCTCTTTTTTATAACGTTAAATCGGGTATAAGTGGTTTACCAGATTTTATAAAAATAGAAAACATTAATGGTTTTTCCAACCCGCGGTTTATTTTAAAACGATTCCTTAACTTACAAATAGTTAAAAATTAAGTAGTAAAATACTGAAAATTAGAGTTTTATTTTCTTTGTGAAATCTTTTTCAGTAAGACTGGCTTTTGTGATTTTGGTTTCAGATTCAGATTTCTCTTTTCCTTCATTTTCTATTCTTTTACTTGAGCTTTTATTCTTTTGGATTTAGAATTGATGAAACTATTTTTGTTAGTTTTGGAAAGTATTATTTTTAATATTATTACAAATGAAAAAGCTTATTTCTATTGTTCTCATCTTAATTACATTCTTCGTTTGGTTTAATTTTAAAGATGTAAAGGCTCTAAAAGAAGAAGAAACCTATATCCTTGTAAGTGAAACAGGAAAGAAAATCCAAGCAACTTTATTCTACAGAAATGTAGACGTAGAAGTGGGGCAAAAAATAGAGAATGTACAGGAAATTCTAATATTTTTTAGTAAGGAAGCAGAAATGAAGTTTAATCCAATTATTGTAGTTCCTAAGTTTAAAATGATTGGTGTTATTGAGGGCGGAGAAAGCGGATTTTTGAAATTAGGAAATAAAGTTTTTCAACTATCAGAACAATCAAATAAATTTACAGCTTTAGACAATAATACCTATTTTGATAATGCTCCAGTAGAAAAAATAAATTTTAGTGAGCAGTCCATTTCTTTTAATAGTTTTGGAGGATTACGAAAATATGGAGAAGTTATAATGCTAAAAAAGATATAGAGTTTTTAGTTGTAGCATTTTACATCTCCAATTGCACTCCGAACTTTCCAACATAAGGATTCTCCGCCATTTGAGAATGACCAATTACTAAAATATAATCTCCTTTCTGTTCCAGTTTTTTTTCTAAATCCATACCAAATGGCCCGTCTGAAGATTTATCAGGAGCTATGATTTGATTAAAGCGAATGTTTCCGCCTTCAGGAAGTATAATTTTTGCTTTCAGGTTTGCAGAATTTTCGTTTTTAAATTTTATGTAAACTTTCGAAGTAGCAGAATTCAAAGTTCCTTCAGCAGTGTAGAGACCTTTTTCATTTTTTACATTCATGACAATTGTATCGCCAGTTTGCAGGTTGTTTTCTATAACAGGTTCTTTATCTGCAACTTCCATTTGTTGCGTTGTATCCTGAATAGTTTCTGTAGAAGTAGTATCAATGCTGTTTTCTTTTTTTCCGCAGGAAAAACAGAAAACGCATAAAAGTAGAATTGCCAGATTTCTCATGATTATTTTTTTAGTATAAAAGCAAATTTACTTTCTTTCTATTTAATTGTGTTACAAAATAATGTCCAGAATTTCTATTTAAAGGTTTCAAAGTTTCTGTTTTTTATTTCACTACAATTTTTCCCTGACTCATTACAAAATGTAAACTTTTGCCCTTATTTTATAAAAATAATAAATTTCAACCTCCTAAATTTGGTTATCATGCAAAAAATAAACGACCATGGAAATCAATTTAATTACAGACTCAATATGGGAGAATAAAAGGAAGATTTCCTTTTGGGAAAGATTATTCAAAAGGAATAAACCAATTGAAAAAGAGCTAAGTACGCCAGAAATTATCCATAATAATTGTGACGGATTGCAATTTGGAGATCATAATGTAAAATCGTTTTTGTTTTCTACGGATATGGCGCTTATCGAAAACAACGATGCCGACGCTATTTTGGCGGTTTATCCTTTTCCGCCTTCGCCCAAAATAATCAAAACACTTATTGATTTTGCCGGAAAGCCAATTGTCTGCGGTGTTGGCGGGGGAAAAACAAAAGGCAAAAAGTCTTTAGAAATGGCCATTTATGCAGAAGAAGCCGGTGCGGCAGGAATTATAGTAAATGTTCCGTTTGAAAATAAGGATATCAAAATAATCAGAGAAAAAGTAGCAATACCAATCATATCAACGGTTACTACTTCGAATTATAAATTTTTAAAAGAAAGAATCGAAGCAGGAGTAACTATTTTCCATGTTTCTGGCGGAGCAAACACAAACGAAATTGTAAAAGAAATTACAGCTCAATTTCCGAATTTTCCTGTTATGGCAACGGGCGGTAAAAATCTGAAAAGTATAGAAGAGTCCATAAACTCGGGTTCTAAAGCGATTGTTCTTTCGCCGCCGTCCAATAAGGATTTGTTTAAAACTGTAATGGATAAATATAGAAAGACGTTTGGTTCTTTTTGAGGTTCTAAGCTTCTAGGGTTCTGAGGTTCTGAGATGCTAAGACGCTAAGATTCTAAGATTAAACATAGCCGAAGGTTTCAACCTGGGGTACACAAACAGAAGAAATTATTGTACTCAAGGTTGAAACCTTCGGCTATGTTTGAATTAGAAAATGTAATTAATTATCCGTGAGCTTCAACAGAAACATCGTTCCATTTTTCCCAGCTGTCTAATCGTTGTTCGTAGCTTTGTTTTACGAAAGGAAGCGCCACTTTTCCAAGTAATAATCGCAAAGGAGGATTTTCGTTTTCTACCAGATTTACAATTATCGGAGCTGTTGCTTCAACTTTTCCGAAGATATTTTCTCTTTCTGCCTGAGCTTTTTTAATTTCATCGTAATAAGGCAAACTTTCGCTGGTAATTCCGGTGTGCCAAATGTTGGATGCGTATCCGTTTGGTTCTAATAAAGTTACGTTGATTCCGAATTGTTTTACTTCTGAAGCTAAAGTCTCGCTTAAACCTTCAACCGCAAATTTAGAAGCGCTGTAAAGTCCCATTGCTGTTGGTAAAGTTGCCAGTCCTAAAATAGAAGAAACCTGAATAATATGTCCGCTTTTTTGTGCTCTCATAACTGGAAGTACGGCTTGCGTTAACCATAAAGTTCCAAAAAAGTTGGTTTCAAATTGTTCTCTTGCTTCGCTTTCGCTTGCTTCTTCTACAGCGCCTGTAAGTGCGTAACCTGCATTGTTGATTAAAACGTCAATAGTTCCGAAATGCTGTTTTACTTTTTGAACGACTTCTAAAGATTCTTCGCGTTTGTTTACATCCAGTGTTAAAGGTAAAATCGATTTTCCGTATTTCTCTTTTAAATCATGTAAGCTTTCTAAATTTCTTGCTGTTGCCGCTACGTTGTAACCTTTTGCTAAAAATGCTTCTGTCCAGGCTCTTCCGAATCCTTTTGATGCTCCTGTAATTAAAATTGTTTTTGACATGGTATTTGTTTTTTATAATTAATATTAATTTTAAAAAATGACCAATCGGTCATTTTTATGATAAAAAAAATTAAATCTTCTTTTCAGAAATAATTTTTCTAAGTGATTGTACAATGGTTTTCATGTTGTCATTATTGCCGGACATTCTGGACATTAAGTGTCCGCCTTCCAGCATAGCAAAAAGAACGGTTGCAAATTCTGCTGCATTCCAGTTTGGATCAAATTCTTTGTTTTCGATTCCTTTTTCGATTATCGAAGTCAAAAGCTTTTGTCCACGTTTAATTACGTTGTTTACTTTTTCTTTTACAATAGGGTTGGTGTCGTCTGCCTCAGTTCCAAAATTCAATAAAGGACAACCGCCCGTAACCGGAGGATTTATCGGATTACTGAAAAAATCGATATAAGCAAAAAGCTGTTCTTCGGCAGTTTTTCCCTGAGTTATTTCTGCCTGAAGTTTGCTGTTCAGCAGTTTCATATTATGATCTACAGCAGCGCAGGCGAGAACGTCTTTGTTTTCAAAATGTACGTACATACTTCCTTTAGACAGTTTGGTTGCCTCCATAATATCGCTCATAGAAGTAGCTGCAATTCCTTTTGTGTTAAAAATAGGAGCGGCTTTTTCTATAATAAATTGTCTGGTTTCTTCACCTTTTGTCATGATGGATTGTATTTACGATGCAAATATATGACCGATCGGTCATTTTACCAAATGTTTTGCTTTTTTTTTTCAATTTGATTTTTTCCATAAAATAAAAATCTCTTGAAAAGCCTTTAAAAATAAGCCTTTCAAGAGATTTTTTTTAAAAGAATAAAACAGAGAAATTAAATTGCTCTATTCCTTTCCTCTTCATTTCCAAAATTTCTCTCTTTAGATTTTACATTTTCATTTCCGAATTTGTAACTCAGAGCAATTCTAAAACCTCTTGAATCTCCATAGTTTTTCATCGTATTTTTAATTCCGTTTGAATAATAAGAAATCAACGGTTTTTGCGCATTCAATAAATCTTCTCCTGTCAAAGTAATCGAAAGGCTCTTTTTTAAAGCTAAAACTTTCACAGAAAAATCTAAAATATTCAAAGTCGAAATATTAAAAACCTGATAACGCCCCGGAAGCTGTAAACCATAATTTAATCCTAGAAAAAGTGTTTTGGACTGATTTATTGTAAAATCGTTATTCGTATAAATATAGCCGTTGTAACCGTCTACAGAAGCGATAAGATTCGTTTTTGATTTTACGTTTTGATAATTTAAATTGAATCCCATATAGCTGTTCCACCAATTGTATTTGTTGGAATTGTAATAAGTTGAAAGTCCGATTTGGTACGTATTGGCATAATTAATCGGCGTGCTTTTGGTAATATTAGTTTCTGGGTTTATGATTGCTAATTCCTGTCCGAAATCTGAAACCTGAGAAAAGTAAACGGAATTCACCCATTTTTGATTGCGGATATACGTAAACTGCAGATTATCAATAAGTGAAGGTTTCAAAAACGGATTTCCCTCAGAATAATAAAACGGACTTGTTCTAATCACGAACGGATTTAGATATTCAAAATCGGGTCTGCGGATTCTTCGGCTGTAGTTTAAAGAATACGAATTGTTATCGTTTGCATTATAAGTCACATAAGCCGTCGGAAATAACTTTAAATAATTATTTTTATTAGTCTGATTAAGATTTTCAGAATAACCTTCTGTTTGTGTTGCTTCGGCTCTTATTCCAATTTGCGTTTCCCATTTTTCGTTTAGTTTTTTATTTGCAGAAAAATACAAAGCCTGATTGTATTCTTTGTAAGTGAAGACATTAGAATAATTTGAGTTTAAAATCGGAGTTCCGGTTTCGTTATCAAAAACGGTTAAATTGTTTTTCGTATTCGTATAAAATCCTTTTCCTCCAAAACTAATATTCGCCCAGGAATAGGGAAGTGCGACATCGATTTTAGCCGAATAATTTTTTAATCGGTTTAAGTTAGAACTGATTGACGAAAAATAAGTTCCCGGAATATTTTCTTTTTGATTGTTCATTTCGTTGCCCGAAAATGAGCGAGAATCGTCTTTTTGATAATCGAAATAATCCAAATCTACCGTAATATTTTTCCCTTCATTATTTAAAACAAAAGCATTATTCCAGTTTAGCGAATTCATTTGCGGTTTATTTTGTGAATTCACATCAGACAAAATATAAGAATTGATTTCTCCCGAAGTATTATAACGAGTCGTCAACGGATTATTAGATGAATTTCTGTCATTAAAACTTCCTAAATATTTAATTCCAGATGTCCATTTTTCAGTCAGTTTATAATCTCCACCAAAACTAATGCTTAATAAATCGGTTTTAGATTTGGTTGTAATATCCTGTTTCCAAATTTCATTCGGATAATAAATTCTGTTATCTGAAGTCGTTCGAAACTGATCTGTACCTTTATTTATAGAAGCCTGTAGCGAAAGTTTATTGTAATTGTAAATAAACAATCCGTTTATGTTTCCGCTTGCATAACTTCTTTGCGTGTAAGTAGTTCCAAGATTTGCATTCCACGAATTGGCTTTTGCAGTTTTCAATTTAATATTGATTAAACCGCTGTTTCCTTCGGCTTCGTATTTTGCCGGCGGCGTTGTAACTACTTCAATACTTTTAATGTTATCTGCCGGAATCGACCTTAGAAAAGCAGCCAGATCTTCCTGCGTCATTTTATTTAAACGGTCATCAATCATCACCAGAACTTCTCCTTTTCCAACAATAGAAATCGTTTCGTTTTGAACTCGCACAGTTGGAGTAGATTTTAAGGCATCCAAAGCCGTCCCGCCAGTTGCTGTTACCGAGTTTTCGACATTAAAAACCAAACGATCTACTTTTTGTTCTACGAGTTTCTTTTTCGATTGGATTGTCACTCCATCAAGCTGAATTTGTTCTTTAACTTCCAATTCACCCCAATCCAGATTTTGGTCAATTTTAATGGGTTTATTACTGAATTCAGTTCCGAATTGTTCTATTATCAATTGATAATTTCCTTTTTCGGCTTTTAGAATAAAATTTCCTAAACTATCTGTCGAAGCTTGCTGATACAAAGTTTTATCTGCTTTTAATAAAGTTGCTGTGGCAAATTCCAACGGCATTTTATTTTGGTTGATAATTTTCCCTTTTAAAGAAAACTGTTGGGCAAATACATGGATTTGAAAGAGAAATAAAACGGAGATGAAAATGATTTTGTTCATGGTTTAAAAATTAATTACAGGGCAAAACTGTTTCATTTACAACCCAAAAACCACTTTTATCGACAAACCCCTTCGATTAATCTGCAAACCCGTTCGAATGCTTTTTTCTGAATGTATATCTTTGTTTTAAAATCAAACCGAATGTATAAAGGCACTTTAACCAAAAAGCTCGAATTCATAATTCATATCATTTATTGGCTTTTAATTTTTTATTTCACTTTCGTGAAAAATGCGATTAAAACCAAGTTTGTTGTCCCTGATTTATTCATTTGGACCTATTTTATTGTTTTTATTTTAACCTTCTATTTTCATTATTTACTTGTAATGAAACAGGTTTTTAAATCTTTCAGTTGGAAAAAACTGTTCGTCGGTGTCTTTATTTCGTATTTGGTTTTTACTTTTTTGAGATGGATAACCGAGCAGGTTATTACAGGAATTTTATTTGATCGTATCAATTATACTAAACCAGATTTCATCAATTATTTGTTAGATAATGTTCAGTACAGCAGTATGACCATTATTTTGAGTTCGCTTCTTTGGTTTGTCATTTATTCGATTCGTCTTCTCGAATACAACCAATTAATTTTGGAAGAAAATAAGAATACCGAAATCAAATTTTTGAAAGCACAGATCAATCCGCACTTTGTATTTAATACTTTAAATAACATTTACTCGATGGTTTATTTTCAGTCAGATAAGTCATTGACTGCAATTGATAAACTGAGCCAAATTATGCGTTTTACAACTTACGAATCACAGAAAGAAAAGATCAAATTGACAGATGAAATTGACTATATAAAAGCGTATATTGAACTCGAAGAACTAAGACATCAGGATACTATTTTGGTTGATTTTAAGGTCGAAGTAAAAAATGAATTTGAAGAAATCCCGCCTTATATTTTATCGCCTTTGGTTGAAAATGCTTTAAAGCACGGAGAAGTTTCTAATGCCGAACCGATACATATTGAATTGAAAGTTTGGGAAAACCAATTGAATTTTAAAGTAAAAAATAAAATCGGAACACAGAAAAAAGACAGTCTTGGCGGAATAGGTTTGGATAATCTGCAAAAACGTCTTGAAATTCATTATCCTAAAAAACATCAGTTAAAAATAGAAAACGACCAAAGCCATTTTACAGCCGAACTTGAAATAGATTTGAAATGAATAAAAAAATAAACTGCATTATTCTAGACGACGAACCGTTTGCTGTAAAACTAATTGCCGATTACGCTTCTAAAATTTCTAGATTAAATGTTTTATACGCCGACAGTGATGTTTTTAAAGCCATAGAAGTTTTAAACACCGAATCGGTTGATTTGATTTTTATTGATATTCAAATGCCACAGTTAACTGGAATTGAATTGATGCAGATGTTCAATCAGAAATATAATTTTATTATTACTTCGGCGTATCCGCAATATGCTTTGCAAGCCTTTCAGTTTCATGTAATTGATTATTTATTGAAACCCATAACTTTTAATCGGTTTTATCAGAGTGTGGAGAAGTTTATTCGCTGGCAGGAAAGTTTTCAGACAAATGAAAGTTCCGAAGATTTCTTATTCGTAAAAGCAGACCGAAAGCATTACAAAATTGCAGTTGAAGATATTCTATATATCGAAGGTTTGCGAGATTATATCCGAATTCATACGAATGACGAAAAAATTATGGCTTTAGAAAACATGAAAGATATTCTGGAGAAACTGCCTTCAAACCAGTTTATTAGAATTCATCGTTCGTATATTATTCCGAAAAATAAAATTAAAGTAATTGATGGAAATCAGATTGTAATGAAAAGTGGTATGGCTTTGCCAATTGGTGAAACTTATAGGAAATTGGTTAGTGAGTGGTTTAGATAGTTTTTAATTAGTGCTTTAAAATTTTAAAATAGCAACTTATGAAATGGAACATTATTATTTTTATTTTCTTGCTAATTTCTTGTAATAAGAAGAATGAAGATGTAGCTGTAACCTCAGATAATTCAGGAAGTTATTTTAGAAGGAAATTAGATGATAAAAAACTCATGGATAGTTTGAATTATCTTGTTCTAAATAAAGGAGATACTTTAGCTTATAATGAATTAAAAGGCATTCACTACATTGGAGAACAGAAGTTTAGTGGTTTTTTATATTACGCCTTAATAATGTCAAATAAGTACAATTATAAACGAGCTTCTTTTGATGTGTATGACATTTTAATGATAGATAAGGAATTTTTAGATGAAAAAACAAAAAAGATGGCTGAAGAATATTTAATGAAAAGTAAATAAAATCATTTTCTGTAATCAACAAAGATTGAATGTTTACGGATAAATTACTTAAAAATAAAAACGTAATTAATTGTTTGTAAGTGTTTTAGGTGTAGTGCGTTCTTTTTTTGATTAAATTTATCAGAAAATAAAGCAATATGTTTACAACTATACTTAGAGAACATCCTGAACTGGCGCTTTTTTTATGCTTGGCTCTTGGATTCTTAATCGGGCGCATTAAAATAGGTACATTTAAAATCGGTGTAGTATTAGGAACTTTATTCTCTGGAGTGCTAATTGGTCAGTTGGATATTCAAATTCCTGATATTGTAAAAACCATTTTCTTTGATCTTTTTCTCTTTTCAACAGGATACAAAGTAGGCCCTCAATTTTTTCAAGGTTTTAAAAAAAATGCTTTTCCGCAATTATTGCTCACTTTGGTAATTTGTTTATCGTGTCTAGTAGTAGCCTATTCTATTTCTGTTTTTTTAGGTTATGATGTAGGAACCGCAGCGGGATTATTAGCAGGAGCGTTTTCTGAATCTACTGTAATTGGGACTGCTTCAGATGCTATCAGCCACTTAAATATTGATGAAGCAGAAAAAATAAGATTAATCAATAACATTCCGGTGGCTTATTCTGTAACTTATTTGGTTGGAGCAGCAGCTTTTGTTTTTTTCCTGACTGGAATTGCTCCAAAATTGCTTGGTGTAGATTTAGTTAAAGAAAGTGATAAACTGGCCGAAATCATTTCAGGAGAAACGGAATATGGCCCAGGAATGAAGAGTGCCTATCAGAGATGGATCATTCGGGCATACAGAATTACCAATGAGAAATGGATTGGAATCAGTGTAAGCGATTTTGAAAAATTAATTTCGAACAAAAATATTGTTGTTCAGAGAATACGCCGTAAAGATCAATTGCTAGATTCGAAACCCGATATAATCATTCAGGAAGATGATGTCATGGTTATTATGGCACAGCACGGAATCATTTTAGATAGCCTCTTTTCTATAGGACCAGAAGTCTTGGATGAAGAATTGTTGAATTTTCCGTTGGCACATTTAGATGTGACCATAACCAATGAGGCTATTGAAGGAAAAACGGTAAAGTTTCTTCGAAAAAGCAGTTTTTATCATGGATTAATGCTTAACAGCATAACTAGAGAAAACCATGAAATACCACTTGAATCGAATACGGTTTTAAACAGAGGTGATATTTTGAATCTTTCGGGCAGATTTGCAAAACTGGAAGAGGCTGCAAAAGAAATTGGTTATCTCGATCGTTTAAGCCCAGAGACAGATATTATTTTTGTTGGTTTGGGTATTGTCCTTGGAGGACTCTTAGGTTTGCTGTCGGTAACATTATTTGGAATTTCAGTAACTTTAACAACAAGCGGTGGTGCATTGGTAATGGGATTGATTTTTGGCTGGCTGCATTCAAGAACTCCAGTTTTTGGCAGAATTCCGGAACCTGCTCTATGGATATTTGACAACGTTGGTCTTGCCGCATTTATTGGACTTGTCGGTCTAGCTGCCGGTCCAAGTTTTATTTCAGGTCTTAAAGAAACGGGTTTTGGTATTTTGTTTGCTGGCGTAGCTGTTGCCCTAATCCCTCACATCATCGGACTATATTTTGGAAGGTATATATTAAAAATAAATCCCTTAATCTTACTTGGCGCGCAAACAGGTGCAGGTACATCAACAATTGGATTAAAGGCAGTTCAAGATGCATCAGGCAGTAAATTTCCAGTTTTGGGCTACACTATTCCTTACGCATTAGCAAATATATTATTGACAGCATTCGGACCAATACTTGTAGGGATGATGTCTTAATTCGTATTTAAATAAAAGTGTAGCGCTTCAATTTAAAGTTATATTCCACCATAACGCAGTGTTGATCCTAAAATAAGCATTGCAACTCCTATTGAAGTTACAGTTAAAATAATCACGGCCATATTTTTGATATTGTATATATTGAGTTTTGGAATAATATAAAGCTGTGCAATAACCGCGCAAATAAAAGTGCAAAGAAGTAAAATCAGTTTTATAGAAACTACTTTTTCAAATCCGCTAGAAAAACGAAACCAGGTTTCTGCTGTAACGCCGAAATCGTATGCCATCCAAATTCCAGTTATAATTAATAAAGCGAGAGAAGACATTCCGAGTTTTTCGAATCTCTTTTCAAAATTTAAAATAATATGCGGATCTTTTTTTTTCAATGCTGTCGGAAGATAACAAATAGCTAAAAGCAAATGACCGCCAACCCAAATTGTCGCTGCCAATAGATGAATTATAAGTACATAATGATGTAAAGTCATAATACGTTTATTTTCAAATTAAAAGTCGATAAATTTTATATTCCGTAGGAATGTTTGGTTGGTAAGCCAATGTTACGACTCGAGAAAGTGTCCCGTAGGGACACCTGTTTTATAGAATCCAAATAATTCTTTTGCCTGTCAAACGTTCCTCTGGAACGTGTAATCTATGATTCTACCGATGAAACATTCCTACGGAATGAAAAATTCTTCAATACCATTTTAAGTTTGTTACTCTCTAAAAATAACTTTTATTTTTGGAGTTGAGAACTCTTTGATCTGGATTTTTTTATTCGAATCGTCTAATTTTGAAAGCGTTGGCACATTATTCATGAAATGCTGTACATAATAATTTCCTTCAAAATTCTGTTTTTCTAAATATTTAATCATTTTCACAAAATCACTTTCTGTAATTAAAGAAGAATGAAAAGTGGTGCGGACTTCAAACGGAATATCCGAACGAATTAAAATCTCGAGACTTTCTTCAAACTCAGAAAATAAGCCTGATTGCGTTAGCTTTTCAAAGGTATGAGGAAGACTTTTATAATCTAACGCGACATAATCAATTAATTGATCATGAATCAGGCTGTTCAATATTTTTGGATTGGAACCGTTGGTATCTATTTTAACCGCAAATTCCATTGCTTTGATTTCTTTTATAAAAGCAATTATTTTTTTGTGTAAAGTGCATTCGCCACCGCTTAAAACCACACCTTCTAATAATCCTTTTCTGGTTTTGAGAAACGAAAGAACATCGTCAAAACTTATCTTTCCTTTTCCTAAAACAATATCTGGATTGTAGCAGTACAAACACCGCATGTTACAGCCCGCAAACCACACTATGCAGGCTGTTTTGTGCGGATAATCTAATAAAGTAAAAGGCGTGAGGCTAAATATTCCTTTACTAGATAATGGTTTCTTCGAAATGCGTACGCTGTTGGTGTTCACCTTTTTTTCCAATATTAAAACTTTCTACAGGTCTGTGATATCCCATTACACGTGTGTAAACCAAACATTTACTTCTTTGGGATTTGTTTTCTTCTAGAACTTTATGCGTTTTCGTTTTCATAAGCCAAGTGTTTTTGATTGTTTGTATTGAGTAAAATTTCGTCGCATTTTGGACAATATTCATGTTCTCCGTTCAGATAGCCGTGAATAGGGCAGATGCTGAAAACTGGAGTTACCGTTATGTAAGGCAGTTTAAAATTGGTTAAAACTTTTTTTACGAAGTTTTTACAGGCTTCAGGACTGCTTATTTTTTCTCTCATGTAAAGATGTAAAACTGTACCGCCAGTATATTTACATTGCAATTCGTCTTGAAGCAATAAGGCTTCAAAAGGATCGTCGGTATGATCTACCGGAATTTGTGAACTATTGGTATAGTAAATATTTTCATTTTGTCCCGCTTGCAGAATCTCAGGAAAACGTTTTTTGTCTTCTTTAGCAAAACGATAGGTTGTTCCTTCTGCCGGAGTCGCTTCAAGATTGTATAGATTTCCTGTTTCTTCTTGAAATTCTTTCATTCGCAATCGAATGTGATCCAGAATTTCTGTAGCAAAATGAATTCCTGAATTTGAAGTGATATTCTGCTTTCCTTCAGAAAAGTTCAAAACCATTTCATTCATTCCGTTTACGCCAATTGTAGAAAAATGGTTTCTAAAATGTTTCAAATAACGCTGCGTGTACGGATAGAGTCCGCGGTCGTACATTTGCTGTATAAAGGTTCTTTTCTTCTCTAAGGTCGATTTTGCAATTTGCAATAATTCATCTAAATGTTGAAATAGGCTGATAATATTCCCTTTGTGAAAATATCCCAAACGCGCCATATTGATGGTAACAACGCCAATACTTCCCGTCATCTCGGCACTTCCAAAAAGGCCGTTTCCTCGTTTTAACAATTCTCGCAAATCGAGCTGTAAACGGCAGCACATGCTTCGTACAGCATTTGGTTTATAAGCATCTGGATTTTCGATACGATTGCCATTTTCATCCAAAATATATTGGCTTCCGATAAAATTCTGGAAATAAGACGAACCAATTTTGGCTGTATTTTCAAATAATAAATCGACATTTTCTCCTTGCCAGTCAAAATCTTCTGTAATATTTACTGTCGGAATTGGAAAAGTAAACGGCTGCCCGTTGGCATCTCCTTCAGTCATGATCGTATAATAGGCCTTATTGATAAGATTCATTTCGATTTGAAAATCGGCATATTTTAAATCTATCAATTTAGACGCACCTCTTTTCTCAGCTTCCATAAGAAGATTTTCATTAGTGCTATTTAAAAATAAATGCTGATCGTTTCGAGTCGGAATCTGTTCTTTTAGATCTTCTGGAACATTCCAGTCCAGAGTAATATTCGTAAAAGGGGACTGGCCCCAACGCGCTGGCACATTTAGATTGTAGACAAAACTTCTAATGGCTTTTAAAACCTCATCATAAGTAAGCTGATCTTTAAAAACATAGGGAGCCAAATAGGTGTCGAAAGAACTGAAAGCTTGAGCGCCTGCCCATTCGCTTTGCAAAATTCCCAAGAAATTAGCCATTTGCCCTAATGCTTCTCTAAAATGAGAAGGAGGTCTGCTCTCGACACGGCCACGCACGCCATTAAAACCTTCATTTAATAGCACACGCAAGCTCCAACCAGCGCAGTATCCGGTAAGACAATCCAAATCATGAATGTGTATGTCGCCATTCCTATGAGCAGAACCTTCTTCTTTATTATAAATTTTATCAAGCCAATAATTGGCAATAATTTTTCCTGCAGTATTACTGACTAAACCAGCATTTGAATACGAAATATTTGCATTCGCATTAATTCTCCAATCTGACTGATTGATGTATTCTTCGACAGTTTGCGTACTGTCTATATAAGTGGTGTCGTCGTTTAAACCATTAATATGTTCTCGTTGCAATTTTCGCGTATGGCGATAAATTATAAACGAACGCATCACTTGAAAATACCCATTCTCAAAGAGCACTCTTTCTATTATGTCCTGAATTTCTTCGACTGGCCACGAATATTTTGCCTCAAGACCAGCAAGAACAACTTTAAAGATTCTCTTGTCTACTGGCTGATTAACGCTTTGAAAGGCTTTCTGGATAGCATCCTGAATTTTATAACCTTCAAAAGGCTTATACTCTCCATTGCGTTTGATTACATATTTTTCCATTATTTATGACAGGTTTCAAGTTGTTTTTTCTTTGGGGTCTTTTTTTTTTACCGCAAAGTCCGCAAACTTATTTTATAAAGAAACTGAGCAGAATCTTTATTTTAAGTTCGCAAAGCTTTGTCTACACAAACTTTATTTCAATTAAAGCTTTGCGAACTTTTCAGTATTAATAATCTTAAAAAGAGCCTCGCGTTCTTTGTGTAAACCTTCGGGTTCTTTGCGTTTAATTTTGCACAAAGTCCGTTAAGATACTTTTTCAAATGCTTTTTCAAGCTCAATTGCTTTTGGGAATAAAATATTGTTTTCCAAATGAATATGTTTTTTCAAATCTTTATCAAATTCTTCGAGCATGGCAAATGCTGCTTTATAAGTATTACATGAATCAATAGGCGGAATATAATTGTTGCTTAACGCTGCAATTCTTCTAAAACGTTCTCCTTCGGTAACATGGTCGTCTTTTAATGTGGCAATTGGATTTTCTATAGATAAAAAAGGCGGTGTTTCCAGTTCTGTACCTTTACTGTGGGCGATTTTCATTTTTTTGATGAAAGGAAAAACAACCAACTCTTCTCTTTTCATGTGAGCTGTCAGATCCAAATACGATTTTGAAAAAATAGTATGAATCTCGTGCAACTCCGGATGGATCGCACCGTGAACACCGCATAATTTATCTAAATATTGAAGAATTATTGGGGATTTTTCTTCAACATATCTATGATGGATTTTAGTAATATAATCTGCTATCATGTCTGCAGTCCAGCTTTTATAATCAAAAGACTGATTGGCAGAACCGTTTCTTGCTTTTTCTATATGTTCAATTAAAACACTTTCTTCAATATCTCTTTTTCTACAGACTTCTTCGATTGTGCGATGTCCTTTGCAGCAAAAATCAATATGCAGTTTTGTAAAAATGGCCGCTGTTTTGAAATCGTCTGCTACGATTTCACCAATTGTGGTATTGCTTGTTAGTTTCATAGTGGTAGGGGTATAGATTAATTTTGGTTTCAGCACATTTGTTTGTTTGCCGAAGCTTTACATTGTTTAACTATAAGTAATGAAGCGGCAATCATATTCGAAAATTCTATAAACGGAATCGTAATTTCATGTTTTTCTATAAGCGAAATAGCATGATTATGCAGTGATTTTATTTTTTCGAAAGCCAAATTGGCATCACGTTCTTCACTGGTATAAAAAGCAGTCACCAATTTTTGCAATTCCTTCTTTAGTATTTCAAAAGCATGATAATCATCGGTTTGTTCTGCTTTTGGAAATTTTGGAATTAATATTTTCGATGAAAAAAGAAATTCTGCAATAGTTTTATCTACATTTTCTGAAGCTTGATGCGCAAATACTAAAGCTTCGAGAAGGGAATTGGATGCCAAGCGGTTTTTTCCATGAAGTCCTGTTCTGGCACATTCGCCAATAGCATAAAGATTTTTAATTGTTGTTACGCCATTTTGGTCTACACGTATACCGCCGCACTGATAATGCGCCGCAGGAACAATTGGAATCAGATCTTTTTCTGGATAAATTCCTAAATGGTTACAATGGGCAGTAATAATAGGAAAATGTTGTGAAAAAGCTTCGTGATCCAAATGTCTGCAGTCTAAGTACACATGATCTTTTGAACTCAATTGAAGTTCTTTGCTAATAGCGTTTGAAACAATATCTCGTGTTGCGAGTTCGCCGCGTAAATCGTATTTAAATAAAAATCTTTTTCCTTTTTCATTGACAACATGCGCGCCAAAACCTCTAACGGCTTCTGAAATTAAAAACAGCTGATTTTCTTTTCCTGTATATAAAGCAGTTGGATGAAACTGAATATATTGCATATCAGCAATTTCGGCTCCCGCACGCGCTGCCATTGCTAGTCCGTCTCCAGTTGCTATTTTTGGATTTGTCGTATTTTCAAAAAGCTGTCCGCATCCGCCCGTACTTAGAACAACAGTTCGGGTTCTGATGTATTTAATGCGATTGTATTTTTTTTCATAAAAAAAAGCTCCGGTACAAGTAGTTTTAGCTTTTTTTGTTTCGGTATTGATATCGATGACCATATGATTTTCTAAAAGTTCAATGTTGGGCATCTTTTTAATCATTTTGAGCAGTTTACGCTCAATTTCCTGTCCGGAGCTATCTTTATGATGTAATATTCTGTGTTGTGAATGTCCGCCTTCTAAGCCTAAATCCCATTGTCCGTCTTCGGTTTTGTCGAAAGAAGTTCCTATTTCAAGCAATTCATTCAGTCTCTCTGGCGCTTGGCTGATAACCATTTTGACAATTTCTTCATCGCATAAACCTCCTCCAGATTTAAGTGTATCTTCAATATGCTGGTTAAAACTGTCATTTAAATTTTCTGTTACCACAGCAATACCGCCTTGAGCCAGCCTTGTATTGGTGTTTTTGGCTGTTTCTTTCGTCATTATAACAATGGATAAATCAGGGCGTTTTTTTGCTGTTTTCATGGCAAAAAATAATCCCGAAATACCAGAACCGATGATTAGTATATCTGTTTTAAGCATGTTATTTTGATTTAGAGTTTATTGCGTTTTTATGATAATTCGAGCATTCTTTTTATTGGTTTCAGCGCCTCGATTCTCAGTTCTTCTGTAATCAGCATTTCTGGGCTTTCATTTTTAAGGCACAAATACAATTTTTCTAACGTATTCATTTTCATGAAAGCGCATTCACTGCAAGCGCAGCTGTTGTCTTCTGTGGTAGGAGCCGGAATCAGCGTTTTATCGGGTACTGCTTTGGCAAGCTCATGCAGGATACCGGCTTCTGTGGCCACAATGAAAACGGAAGCAGGATCCGTTTTAATGAAATTAATAATTCCCGAAGTCGAGCCAATGTAATGTGCTGCTTTTAAAATATGGCTTTCAGATTCTGGGTGTGCCGCGATTTTGGCTGTTGGATTTTTATTGTATATTTCGATGAGTTTGTCTAATGAAAAGGCTTCGTGCACAACGCATGAGCCTTTCCATAAGACAAGTTCGCGCTTGGTTTCTTGTTGAAGATATTTGCCTAAATTTTCATCTGGAGCAAATATGATTTTTTGTTCTGCTGGTATCGAACCGATTATTTTTTCGGCATTCGCCGAAGTGCAAACTAAGTCGCTCATTGCTTTTATTTCGGCAGAACAGTTGATGTAAGTTACCACAACATGATCGGGATGCTGTTCTTTAAATAATTTAAAATCTTTTGGCGGACAGCCATCTGCAAGAGAACAGCCAGCATTCCAATCGGGTAGGACTACTTTTTTTTCTGGGTTTAGAATTTTAGCTGTTTCTGCCATAAAATGGACTCCTGCAAAAACGATTAAATCGGCATCGGTATCCTGAGCTTTTTTTGCCAATTCGAGACTGTCTCCGATAAAATCTGCCACTTCCTGAATATTCTCATCTTGATAATAATGAGCCAGAATAACAGCATTTTTTTCTTTTTTCAATCGGATTATCTCCTGTGCTAAAAAGTTCTTGTCCATATTAATTCTTGATTTTCTGCTTACTTAAAATATATTTAAGTACATCATTTTAATAGGGTAAATATATTATCATCATTTTGTTCAAAACATGATTCTAATCATAGTGTGTTAGATTTGTTTTTTTATATTACGCGGATGATTAATTTATAAAAGTAGCTGAAAGAAAGGGGTTTGTGTTTTCAAAGAAAAAGCCTGAAAAAAGAGAAAATCTCTTCTTTCAGGCTTTAATTTTTTAGTGAACTAATAAGATTACTTCGCGTCTATCAGCGTAAGCGTAACTCTTCTGTTTAGTGGTTTATTTTCGTCTGGAGTATTTGGAACTAAAGGTTCTTTTTCTCCTTTTGAAAACAAATGCATGCGGTTAGATTCTATTCCTTTATTCTTCAAATAATCAGAAACTGCTTCAGCTCGTTTCATACCGATTTCAAGATTGCGGGCTTCCGTTCCGATATCGCAAGTGTAACCTGTAATATTTAAGTCGGTATCTTTATTCGTTTTTAGAATTTTAGCAATTTCGTCTAATCTTGTCGCCAATTCTGGAGTTACATTTGTGTTTCCAATTTCTTGAAAGGCAAGAGGTTTTTCAACGATGCTTCTTTCAGTTGGCGTAAGATCTTTTTTAACAGGTTCAGTTGCAACAGCTTTTTGTTCTACCGGAGCTGTTTTTTGAACTGGCGCTTCAGTCTGAGCTACTGGTTCTACTTTTGGAGCTGCAGCTACAGGTTCTGGTTTGCTTTTATTTAGCATAAAACCTAATTTCAGCTGAATACCAGCAGAGAAGTAACGGCTTTCCTGAACAATTTTTCTGTTTCCGCTCGTGCCATTTGCCTGAATATTGTCAAGTCCACTCGGATTGTAGGCAACGATATTAACATCTATATTCTCCTTTGCTAATTCGGTTAAGCCGTAATCGACGTATATTCCAGTGTAAAGCTGTGTGTTTTCTTTTAATTTGAAAGTAAGTCCGGTTTCAGCACTTAATAAAAAAGAAGGATCTAAGCTTACCGTTGTTTTATCCTGCCAGTTTGTTACTTGACCAAATCCGTGAGAAGGCAGATCATCAATTAAGAGATTCATGTCTGGATAATAACCGCTCAATTGTAATTCAGACGCCGAAGCTTTTACAGTTTGTTTTCCTGGAAACATAATTTTTCCTCCAAAACCAAAATACAATTGTGTTTGAGAAGCTATCGAAGTTCTGTATTGCATCAGAAGCGGAATTGCTACACCAATAAAATGCTGGTCTTCTTTATAATTGGTCGGGGTTACTTGATATTCAAATGCAGAAGTTTGGTCATCAACTTCATAAGTTGCAATTGTCGTTCCGTTGTTCAGTTCAAAACTATTTTGATTGTAAGTAACGTCAACTCCTGTTGAGATTCCCCAGTGATCGCTGAAGAAATAGGTGTATCCGACACCTATTCCTCCGCCAAATTTTAATTTACCTTCTCCGATATTGCTATCATAAAGAATTCCCGAAGGGCCTCCATTAATCTTAAAATTAAGTTCTTGGGCTTTTATCGTGACACTACAGAGCAGTAGTATAGTTATAGTGATTTTAATCTTCATTGCGTGTAATTTTAAATTGAATCTCATTTTTATTTAACCAATAAGTTGATTGTTTTTAGCTGACCATCGGCCAGTTTAAGAACGACAACATATAAGGCAACCTGCGATGGAGCGATAATCTTATTTTGATTTTTTACATTAGAAATAGTCTGAACTAATTTTCCAGTAATATCATAAATTACCACTTCAGATCCGTTTAGTTGAGATTCGCTAAAATCACATTCTAAAGTAAATTCAGCTCCAGGTTTAACTGGGTTTGGATAGATTTTGATTTTTTTAGTGAAAATCGTTCCGCTAGTCTCAATTGGACAAGATTTGATTGAGTTTCCATTTTTATCTTTTGCAACTACATAATAAGTTCCATTTAAAGGTAGGATTTCGCTATAATATTGGCGAGTTGCACCAGAAACAGCCACTCCATTTTTGTACCATTGCCAAGCCACATAATTATTCGATTTATTATCAAAGAATAAAACATTTGCCCATTGCTGAATTACAAGTCCTGATTGGCTCACTTCAATTGGTTTTACAACAGCTGTTGCAGCATTATGATTTTGATCACCATTTTGCACGGCAGTAATTGTTGAGCTTCCTGATCCAGAAATGTTTAAAGTAGATCCTGAAATTGTCCCCAATGAAGCATTTGCAATAGTATATGAAATTGGTAAACCGCTGTCTGCTGTTGCCGTTAGAGTTACCGTATTAGAATCGGAACAACCAAATTCTAAAGTCTGGTTCCAAGTAATTATTTGGTTAGCTTTAGTAATTTCAAACTCTGCGCCAGTAAAGACAATGGTATAATCTGCACCAGCATTGATTGTTCCTAGTTTAATATTGTATTTTCCAACATTTTCGCCAGCATCTCTAGAAAGCAGACCTGTAATGATAGCACTTGTGTCTCCGTTAGCAAAACCTAGGGGTGTATAGTTGAAAACAGGATCGGCTGTACCATATACTTTAGTATGTCCTGCAGCTGCAGTTATAGTAAGCGTATATTTTTGTGTGGTAAAACTAACTTCATTTCCATAATTGATTACTCCATTGCTGTTTATTGCATAGGTTCTAACATAATACGTTCTATTTCCTCTAAGTCCAGATAATGTATTTGTAAATGTTCCTAAAGAAGCAGTAACATTTATTTTAGTATCTGCTGTTGTAGGGTTTGCATGCAATGCGTATACAAAACCAACTTCTGTTAAACATTCTCCTTTATCCGTATTTATTCCGTTTGAAGACGCTGTACCAGATAAAGAAACACTAGTAACTCCGACTTCAGATACTGCTAAAGTATTTAATGTTACAGGATTAGCTGGCTGAACGATTTCGACAGTTGCAGAAGCTGAACAGGAGTTACCATCTGTAACAGTTACGGTATAACTTCCAGCAATTAGACCAGTTGCGGTTGCTGCATTTCCTCCAGATGGTGACCAAGAGTAAGAATAAGGAGCTGTACCACCAGTTACACTAACAGTAGCTGATCCGTTATTTCCATTATAGCATGAAACTTCTGTAGGAGTTGCTGTTAAAGATAACACGTCTGGTTCCGTAATGGTAATAGTATTTACCACAGAACAAGAGTTTTCGTCTGTAACAGTTACGGTGTACGTTCCAGCAGAAAGACCAGTTGCCGTTGCAGCTGTACCTCCTGATGGTGCCCATAAATAGCTGTAATCGCCTGTTCCTCCAATAGCTACTACTGAAGCAGTACCATCATTGCCATCTTTACAAGATACATTAGTTTGCGAATCTGTTGCTGAAAGCTGAGTAGGCTCTGTAATTGAAACAGTTGCTGTTGTGAAGCATCCGTTTGAATCGGTAACTGTAACAGTGTAAGTGTTTGGACTTAATCCTGTTGCTGTTGCTGCAGTTCCTCCAGATGGTGACCAAGAATAGGTATACGTTCCAGTTCCTCCAGCAGGAGTTACTGTAGCTGTTCCGTTATTTGCTTGATTACATAAAACATCTGTTTTAGCTATTGTTGCAGTAAGTAAAGGTAGCTCTTCTATAACTACAGTCGCTGTTGTTTGGCATAAATTGGCATCTTTTACAGTAACAGTGTAAGTTCCTGCAGAAAGTCCGGTTGCAGTTGCAGAAGTTCCTCCAAAAGGTGCCCAAGAATAGGTATAAGCGCCTGTTCCTCCAGTGACATTTACTGTTGCAGATCCGTTAGTGCCTCCGTTGCAAGAAACATCAGTTTTAGATGTTGTTGTGTTAAGTGCATCAGGTTCTGTGATCGTAAAAGTTTGTGATTGAATACATGAATTAGCATCTGTAACAGTTAAAGTATAAGTTCCAGCTTGGAGTCCATTTGCAGTTGCAGCTGTTCCTCCAGAAGGTGCCCAAGAATACGTATAAGCTCCAGTTCCTCCAGCGACAGTAACGCCTATAGAGCCGTTAGAACCTCCATTACAACTAACCTCTGTTTGTGAATTTTTGGTGATTACAATTGCAGGTGGAGCGTTGATTGTAAAGTTTTTTACAATAGAACATCCATTTCCTGAAGTAATCGTTACAGAGTAATTTCCAGCAGCTAGATTAGTAGCTGTATCTGAATTTCCTCCAGAAGGAGACCATGCATAAGTAAAAGGTCCAGTTGCTCCTGATGGAACTACTGAAGCAGATCCTGTATTTACACCATTACAATCTAAATCAGTTTGTGAAGTAGTTGCGACTAAAGTATTGGTTGTACCTATTGTAAAGTTTTTAGTAATAGTACATCCATTAGCATCTGTAATAAGACAGCTATAATTTCCTGCAGCCAAATTGCTAATAGTTTGGGTTGTTTCATTTCCTGGAGTCCATAAATAAGTATAACCTCCAGCTCCTCCAGCTGGTGTAACTCCTGCTTCCCCTCCAGTAGTACAGGTAGCATCTATTTTAGAAGGAGTAGCTGTCAATGCAGGAGGCTGATTAATGGTAAAAGATTCAGTGAGAAAACATCCTTTTCCATCGGTAATTCTACAGGTGTAAATACCCTGTGTAAGTCCTGTAGCTGTAGCAGCTGTTCCTCCAGATGGAGCCCAAGAATAGGTATATGAGCCATTTCCTCCTGATGCAGTAACTGTCGCTGTTCCTGTAGCGCCGCCATTACATAGTACATCTGTATGTGATTTTGTAGCTGATAAAATTGACGGCTGTGAGATAGTAAAGCTCTGTGTAGTCATACATAAATTAGCATCAGTTACGGTTACAGTATAAGTCCCTGGGGCAAGACCAGAAGCTGTAGCAGCAGTTCCTCCAGATGGAGCCCATGAATACGTATAAGTTCCAGTTCCTCCTACGACATTTACTGTTGCATAGCCGTTTGTTCCGCCATTGCAAGAAGCATCAGATTGAGCACCTATACTTGCAACAAGGGCAGGTGGTTCTGTTATAGTAAAGTCTCGGGTTGTTTGACATCCATTAGCATCGGTTACGGTTACAGTATAAGTGCCTGCAGTAAGTCCAGTTGCCGTGGGAGTTGTTTGAACAGGAGTTGTATTCCAAGAATACGTATAATTTTTCGTTCCTCCACTTGCTATAACTTGCGCAACACCATTAGCACCTCTATTGCAACTTGTATTTTGTTTAGTTCCTTCAATTGTGCTTAAAGGCGCGGTCGGCTGCATGATGGTAAAGCTCCTAGTTGTTGTGCAGCTGTTAGCATCCATTACCGTTACAGTATAAGTTCCCGCAGCTAATCCCGTTGCAGTAGCCGTTGTCTGAACAGGAGTTGTATCCCATGAATACGTATAAGCTCCAGTTCCTCCAGTTGGAACTACTGTTGCAGTACCATTTGCGCCTCCGTAGCATGATACATCCGTTTTGCCCCCTCCAGTAGCTATGTTTAAAGCTGTAGTTGGCTGGTTAATGGTAAAGCTTCTAGTTGCTTGGCATCCATTAGCGTCGGTTACTGTCGCAATATAATTGCCTGCGGCAAGTCCGGTTGCTGTAGCAGTTGTCTGAACAGGAGTTGTATTCCATGAATAGGTATAATTTTGAGTTCCTCCAGTTGCAAAAACCGTTGCAGTACCATTCATGCCTCCATAGCAGGATACATCTGTTTGGCCTCCTCCAGTGGCTGCGCTTAAAGGCGCAGTTGGCTGGTTAATGGTAAAGCTTCTAGTTGTTTGGCAGTTATTGGCATCGGTAACTGTTACGGTATAAGTACCTTGTGTAAGACCTACTGCAGTAGCGGTTGTCTGAACAGGATTTGTATTCCACGTATATGTATAGCCTGGAGTTCCTCCAGTAGGCGCAACGGTTGCAGTACCATTAGCACCGCCATTGCAAGACACATCTGTTTTGCCACCTCCTGTCAATGCGCTTAAAGGTGCGCTAGGTTGAGTAATTGTATAACTAAATTCTTTTGTACATAATCTATTGTCGGTTATTGTTACAGTATAGGTACCTGCAATAAGCCCCATTCTATCTTCTGTAGTTACTCCGTCATTCCATAGAAAAGTATAAGGGCTTGTTCCTCCACTCGGAACAAGGTTTATAGCACCTGTATTTCCGCCATTACACGCAACACTAGTTATAGCTGCTGTCCCTTCAATTAGAGAAGGCTGAGTTATAGTTAGGTCAGTAATGGTTTTTGTGCAAGTTTTTGAATCCGTAATAGTTACAGAATATGTACCTACTGGAAGTCCTGTTCTATTTTGAGTTGTAGTTATATTGTCATTCCACAGATAAGTATAGGGGCCTGTTCCTCCAGTTGGAGTAAGATTAATTGCTCCTGTACTTTCGCCATTACAAAGTACATTTGTAATTAGTGCTATTCCGTTAAGTGCTGCTGCAGGTTGACCAACGACAATATTGTTTATAGTGGAATTACAAGAGTTAGTGTCGGTAATGGTAACAGAATAAGTTCCTGCAGTAAGATTTGCTCTATCTTGTGTTGTTATTCCGCCTCCCCAGTTATAGGTGTAAGATCCGCTACCGCCTGATGGTGATATATCTATAGCTCCATTATTTCCGCTGTTGCAACTTACATCAGTAATTTGAACCAATGTTATTATAGCGGGGTTTTGACTTATTACAAAGTTTCTTTGTATTGAAGTTCCTTCATTATCTGTTATTGTAACAGAATAATTAGTTGGGGATAAGTTAGTTGCAGTTGCTCCAGTTCCTCCTGATGGAGACCATGAATAGAAATATGGTGATTTTCCTCCTGAAGGTACAACAGTAGCGGTACCATTATTAATACCATTACAAGCAATTGTTTGCGACTGCGTTGCAGATAGGGCAGCATTGGTTGTAAATGATTGGTTACTTCCGTAAGATGTCCCTGCAGAATTTTCGGCATAAGCTCTATAATATATAAGTGTTCCCTCAGGCAATGAAGTTGCATTTACAGTAAAAGCACCAGTCCCATTACTTGTCGTAACATTTGTAACACCCCCGCCAGCTAATACTGGATTTGGTGTTGTTGACCATACAATTCCTCTATTAAGTATTGTTGCACCACCATTGTCGTTTGAACCTCCTAATGTGGCTGTTTTTGCTCCAAAATTTGTTACTGGGGTAGTGGTGGTTACGGCTGGGGCTTGGATAAGCGTCACGCTTGGTGTAGGATAATTAGTATTTGTTATTGGGTAATTGGTGTTATTAGTTGTGTCTTTAAGCCAGTTTGCAGGATTATTAATTGCAAGTAATAAGTCAGTAACTGTACCTGTTAAAGTGCCATTATATTTTGCATTAGCATATTCTTGACCAGGTGGGTTAGGAAATAGAGAGATACAGGTTTCACCATTTTTTAAACCTGATGGTTTAGCACTTGAGTTTCCTCCGCTTGTATCATTACTGTTCCATGTGGTATCAATATTGTAGTCACCAGAATTATAATCTGCGTTAACACCGGCAATAAATATTGGAGATGATGGTTGAGCGGTTCCAGTTGTTGATTGATATGCCAATACTTGATCGCCACCTGAGGATAGATTGAAGTTAGTGAAGCCAGGCGCAAGACCAATACCAGATGTACCAGTAACCGTAAATGTATCACCAGCAGCGGTTTCCATTACCGAAATAATTGTACCGACAGGTGTTAAGTTAGGAACTGTCCATTTAAGATGAGATTCTGTACTTCCTGATACCCAAGTTGAAGCTGTGGCATTCCATCCTCTTTCTGTAAAATAAATTTCGGTTCCCGCTGGTATCTCTTTTAGTACGATAAAAGAAAAACCATCCAGCAGGTTGCTATTATAGCCGATGAAGGCAATATCACCAGGCGCTAAATTCTGTCCTTTTATATTTTGATGTAAACCAAAGAGGCAAAAGAACGTAAAAAATAAGAGTAATTTTTTTTTCATAACATACAATTTAGTTAATGACATAAGTAAGCATTGTCCCAACCTCCTATATTGTCAGGTTTTGGCAATGAGGCAAAAGCTTTAACAAAATCTCCATTGTTTATCAATGTTTCAATTTTTTTAAAGCTCGTATTATTAGATGAATCCAAATTCAATTGGTATATATAATGATTGAATATTGTTCTGTTGGTATCTTTATCAAATTTGATATTGCCTCTAGGGCCTTCAATATCTAATTTGTGCATTTCTTCAATTAAAGAACTGGTTTTTAAATTAGCAGTATTTAAAAGTATGTTCTTTAATGTCAGACCATTTTCATAACCTAAAATGGAAAAAATAGATGGATTCTCATCGTATGTATCATTATATCTAGAAGTAAAATCCGTAGTATCCGTATCGTTTTGCATCCAGCTACTAACTACATAAAGTTCGTGAGGATTATTTTTATATTCGTCCAAAATTTTATCATTGATAAAAAAAGGTGTCACATAAAAAGGATATTTTTGAGTCAATTTATTTTCTTTTAGAAAATCAGCATTTTCTTCTGCATATAAACCACTATAAAAAGCAAAAACAGCATTTGGTTGTTGCACATTTATAATCTGATCCATATATGAAGCTTCGTTTTCTCTAGGCATAAAAGGAGTGATGTAATGTCCTGTAAAATGGATTTTTTCCTTAAATGCATATTCTAACGCATGCAGCAAGCCATATCCTGAATCATAAAATGAAGTAGATGTGGCTATTTGATATTGCTTATTTGTAAAATATTGGCCTAAATGGTAACAAGATTCATTTAGTCCCAATGAGTTAATATATATGCCCTTCAGTGCAGATGTTTGGTAAGGAGTTGTTGCTCCCAAATCTGCTGCTATTAATAAAATGTCATTATTAGAGGCATATTTATAAACTTCAGACATATTATGATGTCCTAAAAAACCAATTATGATTGATACTTCTTCTTGGAAATTAAGCTTTTGTATTTTGTCAATTATAAGTTTTTCATCTGCACCAACACCAATATTTTCGATAAAAAAATTCACTTTCAGATTATTAAGTTTTAACCCCCTTATAAAATCTTTATCTAATGAAGGATACTGTTTTGACTTTGGTATTAAAACTCCTATTTTAATGTCGTTATCCATAAAATGAGATTAAAAAAATAGAGGCAAAAGTTGCCTCTATTTAAATTTATTTAGTTTCTAGAAGGAAAAAGTCCATTTAGTGCAATACACATATTTACACCAAGATATGGGTTACGAGAGGGAAAAGGCAGACCACTTCCGGTTATTCCAGTGTTGCCGCCTAATGTTGCGCCTGCAACAGCAGTTATGCCTTTAATAGTTGCAGTTCCAGTTCCGCCTGGTTCACTATAGATATTTGCGGTAGCTGTACCTGATGCAAAAGAGTTATTTCCATTATCAGTTTCATTTGTTATTGTTCCTCCTACAATAGAAGTGGCAGTTACATTTACATTTACTGATGCTGTACCACTTGCAAGGGTATGTACGTGAGCAGGAATATTTGTTGTGATTAGAGTAATATTTTCAGTTCCTGCAATTTGACCCATTTCTACTGGACTTAATCCAAGTCCTTGCCCAAAGTGGATCTGACTTCTTCCTCTTAAATCAGGAAGGGCAAATGTAGTAACACCATTACCGCCGAAAGTTGTTCCAAGTAATGAGAATAAAGCACTATTCGTAGAGATTGCTATGATTTGACCATTGCAATAAGCCCATCCTCTTGGGGGATAATTAAATGCGAAACTTAGAATTGTTCCCATGTAGACTTCCATCATAATTTTTAAGATTTAATAGTTAATGTTAGTTTTAGTAGTATTTTACTACATGGCTAAATTACTTTATAACTAAATTATGGGTACGGGGGTTTTTACCTGTTTTTACTAAAATGCTATTATTTAACACATTACTGCTAAAACATGATAAAAATAGAAATAGTATCATAAAAAAAAGACGATAATCAATTTACCGTCTTTCTTATTTTGCTCTAACTTGAGAATGTTAAACCTTTGTTTTTGAAACTGATATAGAGTTCTTGTCTGGCTGAACTTATCGTTTCTTCTGTCCTGTAAATACTGCACCAGAACTTGATTAAAAGTTTATATTTTCCATCAGAAATTGAGCTGTAGTATATTTGCGATGGTTTTGAATTGTTCACCAATGGAAGATTTGCAAGCGTTTCGTTAACGATTGTATTAATTTCTTCTGGAATAGTTTCTCCAGTAATTTCAAAAGTAACTTCTACTAATTTGAAGTTGTCGGTATACGTCCAGTTAGTAATGTTTTGAGATAATAAATTACCGTTCGGAATAATAATCTCGGCACCGTTTGGAGCATTAATTTTGGTTGTACGGAGTCCCATCGACTTGATTCGTCCAGATTCTGAACTAATTTCTACAACATCACCAACCTGAATTGGTTTATCAAAAATCAAGATAATTCCCGATACAAAATTGTTTACCACATTCTGAAGTCCAAGTCCGACACCGACACCTAAAGCCCCTAAAAGAATACTCAGTTTATCTAAAGGCATTCCAGACGCAGCAACTGCAAGGAGGTAGCCGCTTATTAAAACCACCAATCGGGTAATAAGCAATTTCGAATGCTGTCTTTTGTTGATGTTTTCTTCGTTTTCATCGTCGATTTCGCCAAAGAAATAGGCCACATATTTTTGCAGTAAATGCGCAGCCCAAATAATAATAAAGAATAAAACAACATTACCCAAAGTAAACGTAATACTTCCAATCGTATTTGGATGGCTTAGTAATTTTGTTAAAGAGCCACGAAGCGATTCCCAAATATTCAAATTTGAAGCAATCACAATTACCCACATATAACTGATTGCAATGATGAAAGGCTTCTTTAAGGTGTCTGATAAACTTTCGTAATCAAACATTTTTTCAATTCCTCTTTTTACTCTAGTGGTGTAGATTTGAAGTAATATAATCTCTAAAATAATTTTCAAAAGAACACTTAAAGCAACAATTTGAGTAAGCGATATAAAAGCTGTAAGACTTAACATATTAGAAAGAGAAACTCTTCCGAATAAATTATAAAGAATAGACAAAACATTTAAGCCAATAAATAGGATACTTGCCCATTTAAAAAAGCCTTTTATATAAAGCTCTTCTTTAAGTGTTTTAATCTGCACTAATCCGTAGCGAATACCAAAAAGATTGATAGCTACAAAAGCCAAACGCTGCAATAATCCGATTGTGATAAATAAATCTAGAAAGCAAAGTGCAAAGAATAATCCTAAAAGGAAAAGCCAGTTTCTCATAGCAACGCCAGACCACTGATTTTTGAAAAGTACAATTAAAACGCCAAGCAGGAAAAGCTGAATTAACTCTAAAAATAGGGCAGGAGCGTACAGATTGGTAACGACAGCAATGTTTAATGCAATAACCAAAACAGGCATTAAAACCCCTCGATTTAGATATTTAAAGTTTAAAAGTTGCAGGTTTTCGGCATAACCGTTTGTTTTTAGGTATTTGATATTTCGAGAAATATACCAAAACAAAAGTCCCATAAAGAAACAAAGCGTAATAAGTCCGCCAGCTTTGTAACTCAGGTAATAAGCAGCAACATTTTCTTCAATTATGATTTTTGCCTTTATATTATGCGTCACTTTTTTCTTTGAGACAGAATCATTAATCTGCCATAAAGAAGGATATTCTTTGTTGAAAATACTAATTCCAGATTTTTCCAATTTACTTTCAACGGCAACCAAAGCATTAGAAACCGAAATTTTTCGCTGTACAGTAAGTCTTTTTTTGTTGTTTAAAATCGTTTGGTTTTTAGTCATCAGACTATCAGTAGCCACGTATCTTTTTCTAAGATCTCCAAATTCTTTCTTAAACTGTTTGCGACGAATCGTATCTTTTAATAGCGTAATTAACGTTTTGTCTTTACGAAGATCGATTACGCGTTTTTTTATGCTTTCAAGATTCAGATTTCGCGCATCAATTGATTTGTTCTGTTCTTCCAGTTCTTGCTCGATTTCTTGTAGCACGATACGATACATCTGCTGGTTTCGCACATTCGGATTTGCACCTTTTAAACTGGCTAAAATCAAGTCTAGTTTGCTTTCCGTTCGTTTCATATCACCAAAAAGATGACGAGTGTCGCCGGCAAAATCAATATCGTTATAAGCAGATTCTAATACTTCTCCAGCTTTTTCAATAGCCATTAAGTAGTCACTGTCTGTGGCTGTAGTATCATTAAATAGTTTTCCTCGGCTTTCTTTTTTGACCGTTTTTTGCTGTTGGGAGTAGTTAAACTGCGAGAAAAAAAGAAATACAAATAGAGGGAATAGATAAAAAGTCTTTTTTTGAATAATCATAATTAAGGGCTATTTAGGGAAGCCAAATTTAATTTTTTTTGAAAGACTTTCAGTTAAGAAAAATTAAATTTAAAAGAAATTATGCCTATTCTATTTCTGAGTTTTTACTTCAAATATTTTGCAGAATTTTCCTTTTTTTAAAAGAAAAACAATTAAACTTAAAAATCTATTTTCTAAAGAATTGCAAATACAATGATGATAAATAAGAAGATAGCGATTAGAATTAAGATCTTAATGGCAGATTGAATTGTTTTCTGAGTTTTTAAGAGGTCTTCAGTACTTATTTCGCTTGGTTTCTTTCCTTTCATTTTATATTTTTACTTTAGAATTAGAACAAATTTTAATCAAAAAACTTTCCAAAACAATAGGTCAATTTTTTTTGACTACCCGCAATAATTATGGAAGAAAAAGAAACTTGCCCAGCACAAAGATTATTAAAGATTTTATCTGGTAAATGGAAGGCTGAGATTTTTCGTCTCGCTGTAGAATCTCCTTTAAGATTTAATGGTTTACTGAGGCAAATTCAGGGTTCAAACAAACAATCCTTGTCTACGGCTTTAAAAGAGTTAGAAGAGGAAGGGCTTTTAGAAAAAACAACAATTAATCTTAAACCTTTGCATATCGAATACAATTTGACAGAAAAAGGAAAAGCGCTAATACCTGTTTTTCAGCAATTAGAGGGACTTTCTTAATCTTCAAAAAGTAAGAAATAATCCGTTTGGTTTATTCAAAAGGTATAAATTTATACGCATATTTTTTGCATTTCGCTCATAAGAATCCGAAGGATTCAAATGTTTATAGCGCTTAATTCCTCGCCACGGTTATGTGACTCCGAAGGAGTCATACTCACCATACAGCATATAATTCTATAAATATTTGAATCCTTCGAATTCTTTGGTAATTATTTTTTCGGAAAATAAATCCAAAAAGTAGTGCCTTCTCCAGGTTTACTGCTGAAATTGATTATTCCGTTATGGTTTTCAATAATTCTTCGGCATAGCGCCAATCCAATACCATTTCCGCCATACTGATCGCGTTCGTGAAGACGCTGGAACATATCGAAAATTCTATTCGAATATTTACTATCCATACCAATTCCGTTATCAGAAATGGCGATTATATCATAATTTTCAGTCCCTATTGGTTTGTTTTCATCTTTAGGAAGATCTTCAAAAGAAACTGTTACAGAAGGTTGGGTTGCATTAAATTTTAAGGCGTTATTAATTAAATTATAAAATAATTGACGAAGCTGAGTGCCAAGACCCGAAACTTTAGGAAGCGGATTTACATTAATTACAGCGTCTTTTTCTTCGATCACCAGACTTAAATCCCCTAAAACTTCAATCAGAATCTGGTTAAGATCGACTTCTTCAAAGTATTGTTCATGATTATCGATTCTCGAATAATTTAAAACGTCGGCAATTAAGTTTGAAAGCCTTCCAGCCGCCAGTGTAATTCGGTCAAAATAATATTTTTTCTTCTGGTCTTCGCTTAAATGCTCTCCGGCACGAGAAAGCATAATCATGATTTTTCTAAGAGGCTCTTGTAAATCATGACTGGCAATATAGGCAAACTGTTCCAGTTCTTTGTTTTTGAAGCGAAGTTTGGAGTTAGCACTTTCCAATTCGCGCTGAATAAGTTTTAATTCGGTATTGTCTTTTAATGTCTCAACCATCATTTTCTGAGCGTTGATATCTACAAAATAAACCAGCCAGCTATTAAAACTGCCATCTTCGGCATTGTTTGGTATAATCGAAACCAAATGCCAAATATAGCTTTCTCCATTTTTTATTCGGGTTTCACCCAAAAAATTAGATCTGTTTTGTTTAGCTCGATTCCAGCCTTCTAAAATGGCGTCAATATCTTCTGGGTGAATAAAACTGATTAGAGTTTTGCGGTCAAAAACTAATAATGGTCTTTCTAAATAATTTTCTAGAGATTCGTTTACCAATAAAACATTATTTCGATCATTAATAACACAGATTAAAATCGGAATAGTATTGGCTAACTGTTTGTATTTGTTTTCACTTTCGGCCAATTTTTCTGAAAGTGCAATAAGCTCAATGTTTTTCTTTCTTATTTCGTCATAAGGAGACAAAGGCGGCTCAAATTTGAAATAGTCAATCAGCGTTTTTATCTTAGTTTCTGATAACAGGCCTGGCGATGAAATGGGTTGGCTGATTGTTGTAGTAGATTGATTATTACAATAATTATAATCAATGTTACCTGAGATTTTTGAGGCGTAAATGAATGCTTCTGGGCTGGAGCTTTTTAAATCTTCTGTATCTGTAATTATCGCAATAATTTCTTTCTGGGTAGCTTTTATAATATTAACTCCCAAAACAAGCAGCGAATTTTTGCCTTTTGCAATAGCGCATCTTGCCACTTCAGATACAGCAGTAGAAAATCTTGTCTGAAATGAAGATGGCATACCACACATTTCCGCAATTTTCATGCATCGTTTATGAGCCAGTATCAAGTCCATTTCGTTATCAAGATTTATTTGAATAATCTCCTTCATACGCCTTAATTTATTTTGCCTACAAGAATTGTTGCATCATCTGTACCTCTAATATTTTCTTTATAAATAGCCGATGCAATAATGCCGGGACTTTGTTTAAAAACGCCATTTAAATCATTTAAATTCCATCTCGTGCGTAGTCCGTCACTGTGCATTATTATAATCTGATGCTTTTTATAAGGCACAATAGTATTGTTCAAAGTTCGCGGAATATTGTGACCGATAATTCCATTATACGGAGTATAAGTTTTATTCTCCAGTCCGTTATAAATTCGGGTATTGATATTGCCAATACCACAAATATTCCAAAGCTCTGATTTGTAATCTACTGTTGCAATTGTGGCAACTAATCCTCGTGTTTTTTTTACTTTTGAATGAATATCTTTAAGAATTTCTATAGGATTAGTTTCGAGTGATTGCCTGAAAACTTTTATTGCAGATTCAACCGCTTCGTTGGCACTTTCTCCATGACCTAATCCATCGCCTACAAATATCTGAAAACCTTTACTGTTTTGTTTTATATAATACCCATCTCCGCAAAGTTTTTCACCTGGATAATTGACAGCAATTGTAGTGAAATTAAGACTGCTTTTTAAAGGAGGCAATTGAATTTCTGGTTTTTCGCAAATTCGTACATATTGAACACATCCCCAATTTTTGATGGAATAGATTTGAAATTCATTGCTCAGCCTTTTAATAGAACCCAAGCCATGACCAAGTGTGTTAGTAGAGGAGTAGCCATCATTCATAATTTTGGCCACATTATCAAAACCTACGCCTTTGTCAAGGCAGTAGATTTCGATTTCATTATATTCTCTATTTAAATGTGCGCGATAAAGCAGTTCACCGCCATTCGCAAATTTCATTAGATTTGATGTAAGTTCTGCAACAATAATATCTGTTTCTGCAGCTCTATGTGGAGTAAAGCCCAACTGAAGGGCTAGATTGTGTATTTCTCTTTTTATAAAAGCAATGAGACTTCTGTCATCTATTTTATAAGTGGAAAACGTATTATCCATTTTTCCATTTTGTTATAGTAACGGTTGTTCCGTTTCCTAGTTCTGATTTTATGTCAAATTCATTGACAAGTCTTTTTGTTCCGGGCAGGCCAAGTCCTAAGCTCTTACCTGTGCTGTAGCCATCTTTCATTGCCAGTTCTATATCTGCTATTCCAGGACCATTATCAATAAAAGTAACTCGTACGCCATTTTCTTTTCCTTTGCTTACAGATTCGATAATGACTTTTCCGCCTCCGCCATATTTGAGCAAATTACGCACAAGTTCGCTAGTGGCCGTAATGAGTTTGGTCTGATTTAAAATACTCATTCCAATCTTTACGCCATATTCCTTGACACGATTGCGCAATGGCACAACGTCCTGTTCTCTTACGATAAGGGATTCTTCTTTGTTATTCGTTATCGTCGTCATACTCCAGCTCTTCGTTATCGCTTGTGTGCATTCTTGAGCGAAGTAAATCCATTCCTCTTTCAACATTTAGGGCGCTTAAGACCCCGTTTAAAGAAAGTCCTAGTTCAACCAATGTAATAGCAACAGCAGGCTGCATTCCAACTACAACAGTTTGAGCATCTAGTATTTTTGACATAACGGCAATGTTTCCTAATATACGCCCCATAAAAGAGTCTATAATAGAAACGGCTGAGATGTCAATTAAGACACCTTTTGAACTATGTTTACTGATGGTATTTATTAAGTCTGATTCAAGATTTTCTGCCAATTGATCATATAAATCTACCTGTATCGTAACAAGCAGAAAATCTCCCATTTTTAATATTGGAATTCTTTCCATAAAAAACCTTTAATCTTTATTCTACAATTTTCTTTCTTTTTACAACAGCTAGCTGAAGCATGTCGAAAGCTGTCTGCAATGCACTTGCAAGTGATGCTTTAGTTGTAATTCCGCTTAAGTCAATTCCTAAATGGACAACTGTTTGTGCAATTTCTGGACGAATACCGCTAATGATGCATTCTGCTCCCATTAAACGTGTTGCGCTTACTGTTTTGATAAGGTGTTGCGCTACCAACGAATCTACGGCAGGAACACCAGAAATATCTAAAATCGCAATAGAACTTCCTGTGTCTACAATTTGCTGTAAAAGACTTTCCATTACCACTTGGGTACGCGAGCTATCTAGCGTTCCGATAATTGGCAGAGCTACAATACCGTCCCAAACTGTGATTACAGGAGTAGAGATTTCGCTGATTTCATCTACTTGTCTTGAGATAATATCTTCTCTTCCTCTCATAAAAGCTTCGAAAGTCATAATCGTCATGTCGTCTATGATTGCATTTAATTTTAGATTGGCATCATACAATTTTGCGGAGTCGCTAATTAAATCAGATAATATTTGAGAGCAAGCTTCTTTAAACGAAATTAAGTACTGTGCATTTTCTCTTGGCGAAAATCCGCGTTTACCTCTAGAAGAAGAAATTCCAACAATTAAATCTTGAACTTTTTCAAATTCTTGAGAGTCGTATTTTTCGTCCGACTTAGCTAGTGCGTTTAAAAATAGCGAAGCAAATTCTTTTGACTCTTCTTCTTCCATTGCACCATCACCAGATCCGCTTTCTAAAAGAATTTGAGACCATATAGTTAATAATTTGTTTTCGTGCTCTTTTAGCACGCCTAGTAAGTTGTTTTGCATTTTGCTGTAATTTGGATTTTTCTCTATCAAATATAAAAATTATTTTTTAAGAGAAGAAAAGAATTACTAAAATGAATTAGCAATAAAGAAAAAAAAATCTGTTTTTAGAATGTGCTTATTATCTGTTGTTTACATAATTATATTTCTAATTTTAGTTTAAATGTTTTTTCGTTCTAGAAAAAAGTAACTTGATTACATCATGTTTGTTTCCTATTTATTAAAATAACTTCATTACCCGCGATAGCATAAATGATATGATCTGTTTCTGGCTTCAAGATAAATTTACCGGTAAATTCTCCAAACGCAGGCAAAATCATCTGGTTGGATTTATGAAAGAAACAACGCAGTTTTAAACTTTGCATTCCCAATCCGCGTAGAATGATTCCGGGATGAATATGTCCCGAAAAGTTGAATAAATTGTCTTTTTCTGTCGGATGATGTGTAAAGAAGAATTTGCCAATTTCTAGGATTTGTACAACAGAAATTCCAATTTGATGATAATGTTTTTCATCAATAATATCATGGTTTCCAGCAACAAGAATCAATTGGCTTTTGCACTTTGTAACCCAGTTCTCAAACAAATTCCATTCTTTGTTTTTGGCACTATGAAATAAATCTCCGAGAAAAATGACTTTTTCAGGACAAAAATTTTCAATCACATCAGTTAATCTTTTAAAATTTTCTGCAACAGCATTTTGTGGAATCGCGATTCCGTGTTTTCTAAAATGAGATACTTTGCCCAAATGAACATCAGAAATAATTAAGATATTTTGATCTTCCCAATAAACAGCTCCGCTTGCGTCAAGTATAAATATTTCGTCTTGTATTTGAATTTTCATAAGCTGTTATTTCATGTAGGATGCCGTCATTTTCTGGATTCTTTCCGCCAGAGTTTCGCTCGAAAGTTTTTCTCGTAATCGGTCTGTGATAATTGGGAAACTGAAAGGTGTTGGTTTTAAACATTGCTTCCAAATGATATTCTGATTGGCAATTCTTTCTAAAGCCAAAATTAATCGTCCTTCTTCCAACTGATGTTCAAATGTTTCGCGATAAGCTTGATGCAATAACAAATTATCAGGTTCAAAATCTCTAAAAACTTCAAACAACAATTGAGAACCGCTTTGCAGATGTTTTGTCTTCACCATTTTTCCTGGAAAACCAGTAAAGACCAATCCTGAAATTACCGCAATATCTCTAAACTTTCTTCGCGCCATTTCGGTCGAATTTAAGCTTTTCTGCAAATCATGATGTACATATTCGGTCGAGAATAAATTATTATCTAAAACCGCCTCGATATCAATTTCTTGATCCGAAAGCAATTCAAATCCGTAATCGTTATAAGCAAGAGAAAAAGTGATCGATTGCAATAAACTAATTCTGAAAGCCAGTAAACTTGCTAAGGCTTCATGTACAAAACGGCCTTCAAAAGGATAAAAAATGGCATGAAATCCTTCTCGGGTTTTGAAAGTTTCAATCAGAAATTCGTCTGAACTTGGCACAATAGATTCTTTTCGCTGTCTTTGAAATAAAGGTTGTAAAGCTTTTAATTCTGGTGAAAGATTATCAGTATTGGCGCGATATAATTCTTTTCGAAGCAATTCGCTCATTTGAGAAGAAAGTGCCAAACGGCCACCCATCCAGCTGGCGATTTTTGATTCTTTCTTCGGACTTGCCTTTTTTACCAAAACCTGCATATTTCTGATTTTGAACAATTCGAGTTTTTTTCCAGCGAAAATAAAAGTGTCGCCAGGTTTCAATTTCGAAATAAACCATTCTTCAATTGTTCCAATATAACCGCCACTCAGAAATTTAACATTCATAACAGCATCTCCGACAATAGTTCCGATCTGCATTCTGTGATGCATGGCAATCATTCGACTGTTGATTTTATAACAGCCATTTTCGTCGATTTCAACTTTTTTAAATTCGTCATAAGCATGAAGACTTTGGCTTCCTTGGGTAATAAAATTGAGAATCCAATTCCAGTTTTCTGATGTTATGGTCTGATAGCTGAAAGTGCCGCTGATTTCTTTGAAAATTTCGTTAGGATAAAATCCGTCAGAAACGGCTAAAGTATTGAGATATTGCACCAAAACATCCCAACTATTTAAATACGGAACACGATCTTCGATTACGCTGTTTTCTACCGCTTTTTTTAAAGCAGAAGCTTCTATAAGTTCGATAGCATGCGTTGCTAGAAAATAAATAACACTTTCTTTACCAGGCTGATGTCCGCTTCGTCCGGCACGCTGCATGAAACGCGCCACGCCTTTTGGTCCGCCAACTTGAATAATCGATTCGACAGGAGCAAAATCAACTCCCAAATCCAGACTTGAAGTGCAGACAACAACTTTTAATTCTTCATTTCGAATGGCATTTTCTACCCAAAGTCGGGTTTCTCTATCGATACTTCCGTGATGCATCGCCATTTCGCCAGCAAATTCAGGATATTTTTCTAATAAACGCTGATACCAGATTTCACAAGCCGAACGAACATTCGTAAAAATCAACGTGGTTTTACTGGCTTTGATAATTTTTGCCGCTTCATCAATCAAATGCAGTCCCATGTGCCCGCGCCACGGATACGTATCCATCTTTTCAGGAATAATAGAAACTACTTTTATTTTTTTATTAATCACTGCTTTGATCAAAACAGAGTTATTGAAAGCTTCAGAATCAACACCAAGCAAAACTTCTTGTGCTTGCTGTAAATTGCCAATTGTTGCCGAAATTCCCCAAATGCGTAAACCTTTTGCAATTGTTTTTAATCTGGATAACGCCAGTTCGATTTGTACCCCACGTTTTGTTCCAAGCAATTCATGCCATTCATCAATAACAATCGAAGTGCAATTTTTAAATGTATTAGCATACCCTTTGGAAGCCAAAAGCAATTGCAGACTTTCTGGAGTAGTAATAAGCAAATCTGGCATTTTTCCTTTTTGTTTGGCTCTTTCAGCTGTAGAAGTATCTCCTGTTCGTATTCCAACTGTCATTGGAATATCCAAATCATTAAGAACTCTTTCTGCAGCTTGTTTGATTTCAACCGATAAAGAGCGAAGCGGTGTAATCCAAATGGCTTTTAGGCCAGGATTATGTTTCGCTTTATAATTCGGATTTTCTTTGATATAATTTAAAATGATCGGAAGCCAAAGCGCATAGGTTTTTCCGCTTCCAGTCGGGGCATTTAATAAGCCATTTTTTCCTTGTAGAAAAGCAGTCCACGTTTGAGTCTGAAACGGAAAAGGTTTCCATCCCTGACTTTTAAACCAATTATTGGCGATCGTAAATAACTCTTCTCTATTCATTTTTATTTTTTTTGTTTTGCCACGAAGGCGCTAAGGCACGAAGTTTTATTAATCTCGCAAAGTCGCTGAGTCGCAAAGTTTTTTTGTTCATTTTTGTCATCCTGGGCGGAGTCGAAGGACACATAATTAGCTCTACAATCTAAGTCGACAATCTTTACAGAGTTTTATTTTTTGCCACAAAGTCGCTAAGGCACGATATTTTTTTAATCTCGCAAAGTCGCTGAGTCGCAAAGTTTTTGTTTTACACTGATTTATTCTCATTTTTTGTCATCCTGAGCGGAGTCGAAGGGCACATAATTAGCTCGACAATCTAAGTCGACAATCTTTACAGACTTTTATCTTTTGCCACAAAGTAGCTAAGGCACGGAGTTTTTTATTAATCTCGCAAAGTCGCTGAGTCGCAAAGTTTTTGTTTCAGACTGATTTATTCTCATTTTTTGTCATCCTGAGCGGAGTCGAAGGACACGCAAGTAGCTATACAAAGATTGGCGATTTTGATTGTGAGTTTCTAACGTGTCCTTCGACTTCGCTCAGGAGGACAAGCGTACTATGTGGATTAAAACAAAGTGAAACGCCTTTTAACCATCCTCTAAAACTATGTTTCTATGTGTTTAAAAAAAATCATCAAACAATCATACTTTTCAAATCTTCTATTGAATTAGCTTCCTCAATTTTTTTATCATGACGCCATCTTAAAATTCTAGGAAATCTCGTTGCAACACCGCTTTTGTGCCTTTTAGAAAGTGCAATGCCTTCAAAACCAATTTCAAAAACCAATTTTGGCGTAACACTTCTAACAGGTCCGAATCGCTCTAAAGTATTTTTTTTAATGAAATCATCTACCATTCTAAATTCGGCATCTGTTAAGCCAGAATACGCTTTCGCGAAAGTGACGAGTTCGCGTTCGTTGTTTTCGTTTTCCTGCCAAAGCGCAAAAGTATAATCTGTAAATAAGTTCGATCGTCGTCCGTGGCCGCGCATGGCGTAGGTGAGGACTGCATCGATTGTTAAGGGTTCGATTTTCCATTTCCACCAATCGCCTTTTTTTCTTCCAACCAAATACGGAGAATCTTTTCGTTTCAGCATCAAACCTTCGCTTTTCATTTCGCGAGATTTAAGTCTTTCATTTATAATGTCTTCCCAAGTAGAAAAAGTAACTCTTTCTGAAAGCTGTAACGGAATATCTTTTCCTAGTAAAGTCGTAAAAAGTTCTTCCAATAAATTTCGTCGTTCTTCATAAGGCAGATTTCGAATATCATTTCCTTGCCATTCCAATAAATCGTAAGCTTTAATAATTACGGGAGTTTTCTTTAAAACAGAAGCAGAAACATTTTTGCGTCCAATTCTAGTTTGCAAATCATTAAAAGTTCCGATTTCATTTTCTATGAATGGAAGAATTTCGCCGTCAATTACAGTTCCATTTGGAATTACTCCAATAAAAGAATTGAATTCTGGATATTTGTCGGTCACCAATTCTTCGCCACGGCTCCATACATAAATTTCATTATCGCGAATGATAGTTTGAGATCGTATTCCATCCCATTTATGCTCGGCACTCCAATCTTCAGGATTTCCAAGATTTTCTAGTTCGCCTTCAATAGGATAAGCCAAATAAAAAGGATAGGGTTTAGACAAATAATCACTGCTTTTTTCGTCTAAAATCAATTCTTGAAACGTAACTGTATTCGGATTCCAATCACCCATTAATTTGTAAGCCAGCGTATCTTCGTCAATATTTTCCGCTTTAGAAAGTGCTCTCGTCATCAACTTCTGACTTAAACCAATTCTGAAACTGCCTGTAATTAATTTAGTGAAAACGAAGCGTTCGTAATAATTTAAATTCAGCCAATTGGTCTGTAAATATTCCTTTTTCTCTAAATCTGTTTTCTTTTTTAAAGCAATTATTTCTTGTAAATATTCGGTAAGACTTTTATCGGAATGTTCCTTTGTAGTCGGAATAACAAGCGCAATAGTTTCGGCCAAATCACCTACGATATGATAACTTTCTTCAAACAGCCAAAGCGGAATGTTGGCAAGTTCGTTTGCCCATAAACGCAATAAAGTCGTATTAACTGGTCGGGGAGGACGGCGATGCGAAAGTATAGCAATCGTCCAAACTTTATCTTCATCGCTTGCTTTCAAGAAATAATGAGTCAGCGCATCAACTTTTACCGATGTTTTATTAGAACTATCTAAGGTTTTTATAAGCTCGGCAAAGTTTTTCATTTTGAATTATAAATTATGAGTTATGAGTTATGAGTTATTAGTTATGCGTTATGCGTTATGAGTTATGCGTTATGAGTTGAATTTATAATTCATAACTCATAATTCATCAGTGTCATTCGTTTCTCCATCATATTGTGTATGAGCTGTTCGCGCATCGTAACCAAGTTCTCTAAGGTATCTCGAAAATATATCTGAATAACCATGAGTGCAGATTACCTTTTCGGCGCCAGTTGCTTTAATGCTTTCTAGTAATCCTGTCCAATCGCAATGATCACTAAGTACAAAACCTCTGTCTACAGCTCGTCTGCGCCTTGCTCCGCGAAAAGCCATCCAGCCGCTTGCAGTTCCGGTTACAAAAGGAGTCATTCGTCTAATCCAAGAACTTCCATGCGCGCTTGGAGGCGCAATGACAATACTGCCCAACAAATCTTCTTTTTTAGTTTCTACGGTAACTCTGGTTGTTGGTGGCAAATCAATTTGCGGACGAACAATATTGGTCATATTTTCGATCGCACCATGCGTATAGATTTGTCCAATACTTGGATCAAGATATTTTAATAAGCGCTGTGCTTTTCCTAAAGAGTAACCAAATAGAACAGAAGTTTTTCCTTCTGCACGATTTTCTGCCCACCAATTATTAATATCAGTCATTACATCGGTTTGCGGTTCCCATTTAAAAGCGGGAAGTCCGAAAGTACATTCGGTTATAAAAGAATGGCATTTTACGACTTCGTATGGAACTGAAATTCCGTCATCTTCCGTTTTGTAATCGCCTGTAAATACCCAGATTTCACCTTTGTATTCAACTCTAATTTGAGCAGAGCCAATAATATGCCCAGCAGGATGAAAAGAGAATTTTACGCCATTTATCGTAAAAGTTTCGTTCCAGTTTTTGCCTGAGACATTTATTTCGCCCAAACGATATTTAATAATAGGAACATTTGAATAATGTGTAATATAATTTTCATGTCCCCAGCGCGCATGATCAGAATGTCCGTGCGTAATGATCGCATTTTTTACCGGACGCCACGGATCCAGATAAACATCTGCCTGCTGGCAATAAATTCCTTTATCGTTAAACTGTAATAGCGGCTGATTCATTTTTTAATTAGAGAATTAGAAAATTTGGACAATTAGATAATTATATTTTATGCAGTGGCTGCTATTATTAGGTAGGCTATAAGCGATATGCTTAGCACAAATAGCATCATGGTAATAAAGGTAAGCATTGCGGTCGAATATTGGTACTTTCCTTTCTTTAAGAGTTTTATAGTGTGAATGTAACGCAGATAAGAAAGTAAAATCGTTAGCGCACCAGAAATCAACAATCCAATTCCTAGATAAATAGTGTAATTGCTATTTGGCGCGACAGTTTCGGCAATATATTTTGCGGGAAGCTGTTTTAGAAATAATGAAAATTTAACCGCTACAAATCCAAAAACCATTATTCCGATTCCAGTACGAATCCATGCTAATAAAGTTCTTTCATTAGACAAGTATTCGTTCATAATTTCCTGATCATTTTTCGGCGACATAATGTTTGTTCAAATTAATAGTGATCAAAATTTCTATAAGGTGGACAATTGTATTTATCATCTTCCTGATCTAGATTGTAACTGTCATACGGATTTGATTCGTCATAAGAAGAAAAGGGCGTATTGTCTTCAGCCAGATTTAATCCGCTTTCTATGATTTCGTAACAGTCATCAGATAAGTCATTGCATCTGTAATTTGTATCAGGATTCTCTCCAGAAGTAAATTCAGTATCCATTGCTTCATTTTCATGTGCAGTGTCAATATGATCAGGTTTACTGCATCTAAAATCATTTATTTCTGCAGTGTATCGGCTGTTGGCATCTTTTCTCATGGCTGCTTATTTTAAATTAGTAAGTTTTTCCAAATTCGTTAATACAAATTTGAAAATTAAGCACTTAAAAAACTTATATGATTCACATTTAATCTTACAAGATTTATTTATAGCCGATTTTTGAGTTACTTTTTATTTTATAAAACTGAAATATAATTCTGTAAAATAAGAACTTATGTATTTTGCAACTTTGTATATATTAATAATTTAAAAAATTATAACATTATGGAAACTTCAAGAAAAGATTCGAAATCTGGAATGAAAGATTCTGGAAAAACTCAAAGATCAACAACTGGTACTAGAGGAAAAAGCACTACAACAAAATCAAATGATTCAAAAGGTAGAGCTGGTCATTAATTTTTTAGTTTATTAAAAAAACTAAATAATAAAAGCGTGCTGTTTAATTGTAGACAGCACGCTTTTAAGTTTTATGATATTGAAGTTTATTTTAAAACTTCCTGAATTGTTTTTACAAAAGTTTCTATAGGCTGGGCACCCGAAACAGCATATTTGCGATCAAATACAAAAAAAGGAACCCCTTGAACGCCAATTTCGGCAGCTTCTTTAATATCTGCTTGCACTTCTTTAATAAAAAGGTTTTCGCTTTCTAGAACTTCTCTAATTCCATTTTCTTCCAAACCTGCTTGAATTCCTAACTTAATTAAAGTTGGACCATCATTTAAATCCTTGCCATCTGTAAAATAAGCTTTAAAGAAAATTTCTTCCATTCGGTCGCCCATATTCTTAGTTTTCGCAAGCTGAATGATTCTGTGCGCGTTTAAGGAATTAGAAATAACAGCTTTGTCAAAATTATAATCTAAACCAACGCTTTTAGCGCGTTCTGCGACATTTTTATGCATTTCTTTAGATTGTTCAACCGACATGCCTTTTCTTTCTGCTAAGAACGTATAAACATCCATATCAGGCTGTGAAGTGATCGTTGGATCAAGCTGAAAGCTTTTCCATTCAATTTCAAATTCATCATTAGGAAATACCGCAAGAGCAGTTTCCAATTGTCTTTTTCCGATATAACAAAACGGACACATGATGTCCGACCAAATTTCTATTTTCATATTGTAAAGATAGCGAAATTTGTTTGTTTTTGTTTCAGTTCTTGAGTTTCAGGTTTCAAGTTTAAAGTTTCAAGTTCTCTGATTATGTAGATTTAACCGCAAAGTTCGCAAAGAAAATTTTAAAAAAGAATCTCGCAAAGGCGCTAAGTCGCAAAGATTTTCTAAACTCAATCAATATAAAACATAGCCCACGGTTTTAACCGTGGGAAACGTTTTTATTAAGTGCAAACCTTTTAAAAATTATAACCTTTGCGTACCCACGGTTAAAACCTTGGGTTATGTTAGACATTGATTGCGAAAAAAAACACAAAGTATATCAACTTGAAACCTGAAACTTGAAACAAAAAATAACTCAAATAAAAAACCGCAACTCTTTATGGGAATTGCGGTTTCTAGGTATAAAAAATGGTTGGTTAATAGCGATATCTTTTTTTTTACAATGATATATCTTTAATTCGAAACTAAAAAATATCCCTGTAACAGAAAGAAACTTTAATGTTAACTATTTAACATTACAGGCATTACCAGCATAGTAACTGTTTCTCCTTCTTCTAAACCATCAACTGGGGTTAAAATTCCAGCTCTGTTTGGTAAAGACATTTCAAGCATAATCATATCAGACTGAAGGTTAGTCAGCATTTCTGTTAAGAAACGTGAGTTGAAACCAATTTGCAAATCATCACCTTGATAATCGCAAGTCAATCTTTCTTCTGCTTTGTTAGAGTAGTCAATATCTTCTGCAGAAACGTTTAATTCAGCTCCAGCGATTTTTAAACGAATCTGGTGTGTAGTTTTGTTAGAGAAAATCGCAACACGACGAACAGAACTTAAGAATAAAGAACGGTCGATCATTAATTTGTTTGGATTTTCTTTAGGAATTACCGCTTCGTAGTTAGGATATTTTCCATCAATTAAACGGCACATTAAAATATAATTGTCAAATGAGAAAGTCGCATTTGAATCGTTGTATTCAATTTTTACTTCTGCGTCAGAAGTTCCTAAAATGCTTTTTAAAATGTTTAAAGGTTTTTTAGGCATGATGAAATCTGCAACTTGAGAAGCTTTTACGTCTGTACGTGCATATTTTACCAATTTATGAGCATCTGTAGCAACAAAAATTAATCCTTCTGGTGAGAACTGGAAGAATACTCCAGACATTACCGGACGTAAATCATCGTTTCCGGCTGCGAAAATAGTTTTGCTTACCGCAGTTGCCAAAACTTCTGCAGGAACAAGCGTTACAGATGGATCTTCAAGACTTACAGCTTTTGGAAATTCTTCTCCAGCCGCATAAGCCAAGGCGTATTTACCAGAATTTGAGCTAATTTCTACCGTATTGTTATCTTCAACAGTAAAAGTTAACGGCTGTTCTGGGAAAGTTTTTAAAATTTCAAGCAAAAGTTTAGCAGGAACTGCTACGCTTCCTTTACTTGTAGAATCGATCGATAATGTAGCCGACATTGTTGTTTCAAGATCTGAAGCCGAAACGGTCAACTCATTGTTGTTTAGTTCAAATAAAAAGTTGTCTAAAATAGGCAACGTATTATTACTATTGATTACACTACCTAAAACTTGTAATTGTTTTAATAAGTACGAACTCGATACTATAAATTTCATCTGTTTTATTTTCTAAATATAAGGATTACAAATATATCTTAAACTATTCAAAGTATTACATTTTTTTATTAACATCTATTTGCTGTATTTTCTTTTTCTTACAAAAGTGAATACAAGACCAAATATCAATAAAATTAGAATTGGAACTCCGATAGTTATGAATTGGGTCAAAGTGTAACTTTCGTAAACTTTTTCCTTATCCAATAAAGGCAGTTCTACATCTTTGCTTCTAATGTTAATAAGTCCTGTGTCATCAAGAAGGTAATTGATACAATTCATGATGAAGTCTTTGTTGTCGTATAATTGGCCAGTTCTTTGGTCGTAACCCAATTCAACTGGCATTCTATTTTTGTCTAATTGATTTCGGGCTAAATCTCCGTCGGCAACCACAATCATTTTATTCGGTTTTCCTTTTGCAGTAAACGAATTGTCTTTGAAAGGCAAAACTCGATTTTCGAAAGCCGAATCAAAAGAACCCTCCAATAAAACAGCAAGCGGTTTGTTGCCTTTGTTCAAATATTCTTGTGGAGTTGTTTTTTCGGTAACCATGTTCAAGCTAACTTCTACTGGTGTTCCAATGGTTTTAGAATATTGAGATGATTGCAGTAAAACTGTTTTTTTGATTCCGTTTTTCAAAGTATCAATCGGATTAGCGAAATCAAATTTAATTCCGCCCAGATTTTTTACGATCGGGTGCTGGTTTGTCGGATACACTTGCGGCGCAAATTTCCAGATAAAATCTTGGTATTGCGTTGCACTTCCTTGTTCGCCAGTGGCTAGTTTTATTGGGCTTCCTTGTTCGTCTTTAACCAATTCAGGATTAATTCTGAATCCGTATTTGAAGAACATATCATTCAGATTTAAATCTCGTGGATACGCCAATGTTGCGCCCATATCATTATACAAGCTATCCATATCGGCAGCCGCCTGATCGATTAGCCAAAGCGTTTTTCCGCCATTCATAATAAACTGATCTAGAACTTCTTTTTCTTCGTCAGAGAATTTTTCTGTTGGTTTCGAAATAATTGCTAAATCGTATTTTTTTAATGCGTTTAAAGTTCCGTTTGGATCTTTGGCAACAGAATCTAAAGTGAAAGGTCCGATGTAATAACTTTCTTTAATTTGCATCAGCATTTTAGCGATATAAATCTCTTTCAATTCGCCGTTACCTCTTATGATCGCAACTTTTTTCTGTTTGTTTTTAGTGATTTTATTGATAGCATCGGCAATAGAATATTCCAAATGCTGAATCGATCCGATTACTTTTTGCGTAGTCGAAGCGCCCATTATATTTTTCAATAATGGAATATTGACTTCTTTTTCGTTATAAACCGCAACAGCCCACGGAAAAACCATTTCCTGAGATTGTTTTCCTTTGTCGTCAACGGTAATATTTATTGGGGTTAATCCTTTTTGAAAAAGCGATTTTGTAAGTTCATCGCTTTCTTCTTCATTTTCTAACGGATCAACAAATTCGAAAACTATATTTTTATTATAAGCTTGAAATTCTTCTAATAATTGTTTGGTTTCCTGCTGTAAACGTTTAAAATCTGCTGGAAGATCTCCTTCCATATAAATCTTTATAGAAAGCGGATTTTGAACTTGTTTTAGAATTCCTAATGAAGTTGGAGATAAGGTATATCGTTTGTCTTTGGTTAAATCAAAACGATGAAAAAATAGGGTTCCAAGAACATTTAAAACAACTAAAATAAAAATAGTGATGCCTAATGTCTTTAAATTATGTTTGGTAGCAGATTTCATTAAGCTTTAAAAGATTTTAATTGGTAAACAGTAAAAGACAAAAATGCGATTGCAATGCTTAAAAAGTAAATAACGTCACGCGTGTCAATGACTCCGCGGCTCATACTTTTAAAGTGATTTTGCATTCCTAAAGCAGAAATAAAACCATTTGATCCTGGAATTAGCGAACTTAATCCTTCAAATCCAAAATAAAAGAAAAAGCATAAAAATACGGCAATAATAAAAGCCACAATCTGATTTTCTGAAAGGGTAGAAGTAAAGATTCCGATTGCTGAATAAGAAGCGATTAAAAACAATAAACCGAAGTAAGAACCAATTGTGCTTCCCATATCGATATTGCCTTCTGGCGAACCTAAATCGGAAATCACTTTTACATAAATTAAAGTTGGGATTATAGCCAAAATGATCAATAAAAATGAACCAAAGAATTTACCATTTACGATTTCCCAGATGGATAAAGGTTTGGTTAATAATAACTCTAAAGTTCCTTGTTTTTTTTCGTCAGAGAAACTTCTCATGGTTACGGCTGGAATTAGGAAAATTAGAATCCAAGGTGCCAATGTGAAAAACGGAGTTAAATCAGCATAACCTGTATCTAATATATTGTATTCTCCTTTAAAAACCCATAAAAAGAGTCCGTTGCTGATTAAGAAAATCGCAATGACCAAATAGCCAATTGGAGAACCAAAAAAGGATTTTATTTCTCGTAAAATGATTGATTTCATTTAAATATTTTGTTTCAAGTTTTTTATTGTTTCAAGTTTCAAGTTGCCTTACCTTGTGTTTAATTTTTTTAACCGCAAAGTTCGCAAAGTTTTTACTCAACGCTTTGCGAGCTTAGCGTTTTTAAAAAGCATCTAAAGATAAAATCCTTGCGTGCTTTGCGGTTAAATTTTAATCTAAACTAACAAGTTTATCAACACTCCACGCTTCTGGTTTTGCATTGAATAACTTTTTTGTAAAAGTCCAAACCGAATCGAAAAGTTCAGAATTTCTATAATTTTCCAAATCGGCTTCAGTTTCCCAATAGCTGTATGTGAAAAATATTTCTTTATTGTTTTTGTCTTGATATAATTCTAAAAAACGATTTCCTTCAGCATTTCGTATTTTGTGTTTTATAGATTCAAAATTCTCCAGAAAAGCGGGAATATTTTCTTCATGAAAACTCATTTTTACTATTCGAACAAACATTCTTTTTATTTTAGATTTGAGATTGCAAATTTTAGATTTTTTGAAAGTCTAAAGTCTTACAGGTGCGCAAAAATACCAAATTTGATTGTTGTTTTTAGAAAAAAAAATAAATTCCAATAATCAAATTCCAAATTCCAATTTTCCAGCATTTATAAATCTAAAATCTGAACTCTAAAATCTAAAATTGTATCTACGAAAACTTAATCGTAATCACATCACGATAATTCAATCCTAACAAACTATTTGCAGAACCAACTTTAGAAGGATTGCTTCTAAAAATGGCAATTTCAAGATAACCAGCTTCGTTAAAAATCGCCAGTTTTTCGCCTTCGTACGTTTTAATCGGATATTTATCAGAAGTCGCAATTGCCGAATAATTTGGCAAAATGGTTTTGATGCTTTTTGGCTTCATGAGGATTTCATACGGACGGCCACGCGAAATTTCTAAGAATTGCTTTTTAGAAATATTCGTAACCACGTTTCCAAAATGATCAATGTAGATGATATTGCCTTTTATAGAATTTCCGTCATCGGCCACAAGAGCTTGGAGTTCGGTGGCTTCTTTTATGGCTGAAATTTCTTTTCCAATTACATTCAATAAACCGCCTTTAGAAAGGTGAGAAGCGACCTGAATGAAAATATCCAAATCTGTTGCTTCAATCGGGAAACGATCGTGAATATTGATCGCGACAATTTTCTGCGGAACGATTTTCTGCGTCAGCATACTTAAAATTCCGTTATCGGCACAAATAAAGTAATGGTCGTTCCACTGCATGGCAATGTGCTGATTCTCTTTATTGCGCTCAATATCAACGCCTATAAGGTGTACCGTTCCTTTTGGAAAGCTCATATAAGCAGCGCCAATAATGTAACTGGCTTCGGCAGTATTAAAGGGATCAATGTCATGAGAAATGTCAACGATTTGAACCTCTGGATTTTCAGAAAGTATTTTACCCTTCAGCGACCCCACAAAGTGATCTTTCAAGCCGTAGTCTGTAGTAAGGGTAATTATTGACATAATTTTGTTTATAACTATTGATAGTATTTAAATCTAAATTTCATTAAATTTGAGAAATGCAAAGCTAATAATAGTAAACGCAAATTGAAAGAAAGAAAACACAATTTGTTAAAATACTATCAGTTTATAGCTTTAAGTATTCAGTTATATTTGTTTAGAAAATTAGAACAATTGAAAACGGAATACTGAAACAAAATAGAACCCGACAACTCTAAAATAATAACTGAATTATTTAATTTAAAACTACTTCATTTGAACGAAAGAATAATCGAGCTAGTAGATATTGCACCAAAAGAGTTTTGGGGCGCGCAAGACAGCCATTTAGAAATTATTAAAAAGTATTACCCGAAGCTTAAAATCGTAGCGCGAGGGACAACTTTAAAAGCATTTGGCGAAAAAGAAGTTTTAGACGAATTCGAAAAAAGATTTCAGCGATTAATGCTTCATTTTACACGTTACAATAATATTGATGATAATGTGATTGAACGTGTTATAATGAGTGACGGTCAGGATGAAAAAAGAGCTTACGATCATGACAAAATTTTAGTTCATGGTGTTGGCGGAAAAATAGTTAAAGCCATGACGCCCAACCAGCAGTTACTGGTAGATACGATCAAAAAGAACGATATGGTGTTTGCTGTTGGTCCCGCTGGAACAGGTAAGACTTACACTGGTGTTGCAATGGCAGTAAAAATGCTGAAGGACAAAGAAGTAAAAAGAATCATATTAACGCGTCCTGCGGTTGAAGCAGGAGAAAATCTGGGATTCTTGCCTGGAGATATGAAAGAAAAACTGGATCCTTATATGCAGCCTCTTTATGACGCTTTGAGAGATATGATTCCGAATGAAAAATTGGAAGATTATATCTTAAAAGGAATTATTCAGATTGCGCCATTGGCTTTTATGCGCGGACGTACATTGGATAATGCTTTTGTAATCTTGGATGAAGCTCAAAATACCACGCATTCGCAAATGAAAATGTTTTTGACCCGTATGGGAAAAAATGCCAAATTTATGATTACAGGAGATCCTGGTCAGGTCGATTTGCCTAGAAGAACTATTTCTGGACTTAAAGAAGCGCTTTTGGTTTTGAAAGACATTGATGGTATCGGAATTATTTATCTGGATGATAAAGATATTGTGCGTCACAGATTGGTTAAAAAAGTTATCGATGCTTATAAACAAATCGAAAATCACGATTAATACTAATTTTAGTAAAATGTTAAATGTAAATCGTGAATTGTGTTTTAACATTTATTAATATTCGTTTTGCACGTTTCTGTGAAAAGTGCAAAACGTTTTTTTTTTTACACTTTAAATTTTACAATAATTAGCTAATAATGGGTATAAAACATAAAGAATTTGAAATATCTCAAGACAATCCTTTTGAAAATTGTAAATTAAATAGAAAAAAGTATGCTGATATTCTCACTAACATTATAGAATCTTATACTGAAGGTTTTGTTCTAGCGATTAATAATAAATGGGGAAGCGGTAAAACAACATTTGTAAGAATGTGGGAACAAGAATTAAAAAACAAATCTTTTCAAACATTATATTTTAATGCTTGGGAAAATGATTTTGAAAACAATCCATTAACGGCTTTAGTAGGTGAACTTAAAAAATTAACAAAAAAAGATGAAGAGCCTAAGTTTCAAGATGTTTTAAAAAATGCGGCAATTTTATCGAAGCATATTGGTCCAATATTAGTTCAAGCAATTGCTGAAAAATATTTTGACACTTCAAATTTAAAAGATTCAATAGGAAAGATTACAGAAGGAATTGCTGATATTTTTGAAAAGGATGTTGACAATTATATTGAAAAAAAGAATGGCATAGCTGATTTTCGTAAAAGTTTATCTGAGTTTATTGCAAATAGTTGCAATGATAGGCCTTTAGTGTTTATAATAGATGAATTAGATAGGTGTAGACCTAACTATGCGGTACTAATTTTGGAGCAAATAAAACATTTCTTTTCAGTTCCTAATATTGTATTTATTTTGGCTATAGATAAAGTTCAGCTAGGTAATGCGGTTTGTGGTGTATATGGCAGTGAGAAAATCGATTCTGATGAATATTTAAGAAGATTTATAGATATTGAATACAATATTCCAGAACCATCAGGAGCCGACTTCAGTCTATACTTATATGAATATTTTGAGTTTAGTGAGTTTTTTACTAATGCAAATCGTGTACAATATTTAGAGTTAAAAAATGATGAAACTATTTTTATTTCAATTGCCAAAGTTTTATTTGCCAATTCATCTATTACATTAAGAAAACAAGAGAAAATATTTGCACATTCTAGATTGGTTCTAAGAACATTTCCGGAGAACTTCCAAGTAGTTCCATTTGTTTTTTTGTTTTTGATTTATGCAAAAATATTAAATGAAGAGTTCTATATGGAGATAAAATCTAAAAAACTAAATCTTTCACAATTACAAATTAAATTTTTTGAAATTGTTAGAACGAGAAAAAATGAAGAAAATGAAGAGCAATTAATGTGGTTAGAAGCGTATTTAATTATTTATTATAATAACTACACTAAAGAAGATTCAAATATTTTTTATAGAGATCAAAGTGGAAAGAGGATTCTCAATATTAAATCGATGATTGATAAAAATGACACATCGTATTTTTTGGATGTATTTAGACGAATTTATGAAACTAGGAATTTATCAAGTTTTTCTATAGACTATTTTTTGAATAGAATTGATTTAACGGTAGATTTAATTAGAGCTTAATCAACTTTTAAAGTTAAATAAATAATAAACTTGCCGTATTTCATGCTTTCAAATGGCTCAAACTTTGGTCTTCCGAGCTTAAAACCGTAAATTTGCAATTATACCTATTTGAATATTAAGATGACAAAACTTAAAAATATAAAAGTGGTGGTAAGTGACCTTGACGGAACTTTACTTAATCCACAGCACAGAATTTCAGATTATACCAAAACAATTTTTCAAGAACTTCACAATCAAGGCTATTTAATTGTGGTAGCAACAGGGCGCCATCATTTGGATGCAATGGCTATCATTGATAAACTTGAAATTCCTGTTTACTTAGTAAGTTCAAACGGAGCTCGAATTCATTCGCCAAATAAAGAAGAACTTTTTGCATTCAACTTAAACAGTGATGTTGTAAAAGCGGCTTTAAATGTAGAAATCGATCCAGAAATTACGGTAGTTTTATTTAAAGAAAATACTTGGCAGACCAATAAATGGAATGAAAAATTGAATTCTTTTCAAGAAGAATTAAAATACCGTCCAGAATTGGTTGACTATAAAGCTTTGGATGATTTTGCTGCCATTAAAATTTTCTTCTCTTGTGCAGATCATGAGAAATTAGTGAAGTTGAAAGACGAAATTTTAGCGAATTCTTCAGAACATTTGCACCATGCTTTTAGCTTGCCGACTTGTTTAGAGTTTATGGACAAATCGATCGACAAAGCGGTTTCTATTGAAAGAGTTTTAGAAAAAGAAGGTTTCACTTTAAAAGAAGCAGTTGCTTTTGGAGACGGCTACAATGATGTTCAAATGCTTTCTGCGGCTGGAAAAGGACTTATTATGGGAAATGCGCCAGCTTCGCTAAAAGAAGAACTTTCCGATTTAGAAGTTATTGAAACCAACGCCGAAGATGGAGTAGCAAAATATATTGCCTCTAAAATTCTAGACAAAGAATTTGCAACAACCTAATTCATAATGTTTTATATTCAGTTTTATTGCTGGATAATAAATTATGGTTATTTTTATAAGAGCTAATTCTCTGTGAATTAGCTCTTATTTTTTTAACCTTAATTTTCAAACCATGAAAAGATTTTTACTTCAAGTTGAACGAAATTGTATTTCGGGAGCATTGGTTTTATTGCCGCTTTTAGTTTTTTTTGTTTTGCTGGAAAAAGTCTGGAAGTTCTTTCAGAATTACGGAGAAAAGTTTGCGCATTTACTACGATTGGATCTTGTTTTAGGAAAATATGCCACCGATATCGCAGGCGGAATAATTCTGCTGGCTTTAATTTATTTTAGTGGTTTTTTGATGCGTTTGGCTGTTTTAAAACACTTTACAGAATGGATAGACGAAAAATTAATGATTTTTTTGCCAGGTTATGAAAAGAATAAGAAAGAAGCGGAAGAAAAATTACTGAAGAGAAATGCTATTCCAAAACCTGTAACAGATTTGCCAATTTTACTTAAAAATGGAAATTTTTGGCAGCCAGCCCATTTAATTGAAGAAGATCAAAACGGAAACGCTGTCGTTTTTGTGCCCAATGCGCCAGCCAAAGATCACGGACAAATTTTGATTGTTTCATCACATGATATCAAAAAGTTGCCAGAAACTACGCTTGGCAGTTTAGATAACTCCATAAAATCATTTGGAAAAGGCATTTTAAGTTTTAAATAATTGCCTCTTTAAATTGAAGTAATATTTTCTTTGTTTGCTCTGTCAAATAGTTTTAAATTTGCATTCATAAAAAACAACACAACCAAAAGGATAATGAGTAATACGATCACAACTACAAATTTTAATTTCCCGAACCAGAAATCAGTTTACCGCGGAAAAGTTAGAGAAGTTTATAATATTAACGACGAACTTTTAGTAATGGTGGCTACCGATAGACTTTCGGCTTTTGATGTAGTTTTACCAAAAGGAATTCCGTACAAAGGACAAATCCTAAATCAGATTGCAACAAAATTTATGGAATTGACACAAGATATCGTTCCAAACTGGCTGATTGCAACTCCAGATCCTAACGTTGCTGTTGGACATTTATGTGAGCCTTTTAAAGTAGAAATGGTTATTCGCGGATACGTTTCAGGACATGCTGCACGAGAATATGCTGCAGGAAGAAGACAAATTTGCGGTGTTACTATGGCAGAAGGTTTAAAAGAAAATGATAAATTTCCAGAACCAATTATTACGCCAACCACAAAAGCAGATAATGGTTCTCATGACGAAGATATTTCTCGTGAAGACATTTTAGCAAAAGGAATTGTTTCTGAAGAAGATTATTTAGTTTTAGAAAAATATACTCGCGCTTTATTTCAAAGAGGAACAGAAATCGCTGCTCAAAGAGGATTGATTTTAGTAGATACAAAATACGAGTTCGGAAAAACAAAAGATGGTGTTATTGTTTTAATTGACGAAATCCATACTCCAGATTCTTCTCGTTATTTTTATGCTGAAGGATATGCAGAAAGACAAGAAAAAGGCGAGGAGCAAAAGCAATTATCTAAAGAATTTGTTCGCCGCTGGCTAATCGAAAATGGTTTTCAAGGTCAAGAAGGACAGCAAATTCCAAATATGACAGACGAATATATTGAGTCTGTTTCTGAAAGATATATCGAATTGTACGAGAATATTTTAGGAGAAAAATTTGTAAAAGCTGATATTGACAATATTGATCAACGTATTGAAAAAAACGTATTAGATTACCTTTCTTCAAAATAGTAATTTCGGGTTTAAATTAACTATTTAAACCATGAACTTTATACCGAAAAAAAATGCCCTGTTATTTGTATGTCTTACAGCAGGGCATTTTCTTTTTGCGCAAATTGATAAAAATGCGACAAAAGAAACCAAAAATCTTTACCAGAATTTAAAAACGATTTCAAAAAATCATATTCTTTTCGGGCATCAGCACGCACTCGAATACGGTCACGGATGGAGTAACGAACCCAATCGCTCAGACGTTAAATCAGTTACGGGTTCGCATCCTGCAGTTGTCGGAATTGATTTTAGTGATTTTTCTGGACGATCAATAGAACAGATTGAAAAAGCTAAAGAAGTTTTAAGAAAAAATGTAATTGCCACTTATGAAAGAGGCGGAATTACAACGGTTTCTTGGCATTTTAATAATCCCGCTTCTGAAGGCGGATTTTACTGGAAAGACGGAATTTCAACAGCTTCAATGTCTTTAATAAAACCCGGAGGTTCTCATCATGAACAGTACAAAGAAATTTTAAAAACAATTGCCGATTTTGCTCATTCGGTAAAAGCAAAAGATGGAAAACTTTCTCCAATGATTTTCAGACCTTTTCATGAATTTGATGGCGATTGGTTCTGGTGGGGAAAATCGCATGCTTCTCGAGAAGATTTTATTGCAGTTTGGCAGTTTACGGTTTCTTATTTGAAAGAAACTTTAGGAGTCCACAACTTTATTTATGCTTTTTCTCCAGATAATCGTTTCAACTCTGAAACAGAATATTTGGAACGTTATCCTGGTGATGAATTTGTTGATATGTTGGGGATGGATGATTATGGAGATTTTGGCAGAGATGGAAAATATGATTTGGAAGCAGGAATAAGAAAGCTTAAAATATTTTCTGATTTAGCTATTAAAAAGAAAAAATTGGCGGCATTTACAGAAACAGGATTAGAATCTATTCCAAACGAAAATTGGTGGACAGAGGTTTTGCTGAAAACATTAAAATCTGAAAATCTAGAATTGGCTTACGTTTTAGTATGGCGAAATGATGCTGTAAGTCCGACGCATTATTATGCGCCTTTTCCTGGACAGGTTAGTGAAAGTGATTTTCTAAAATTTTATAATGATCCTTTTACTTTATTTGAAAAAGATATAAAGAATATTTATAGCAAGAAGTTTAAAATTTAGACTATTCTTATGTCTATGCGAAAGCGCAATTTGGATTAAACCGAATTGCGCTTTTTATTTTTTTTCAAAATCATGCAACCAAATTCATTTTTGAGTCGTCTAAATAGTAAATCATCATCATCATCAATCATTTAACAAACAATCATCATGAAAAAAACAGTAATTATTTTAGGAGCAGTTTTCTTTTTAGGAAATGCTTCATTTGCATCAAACTTTGATTTAGAAGCTAAAAACCAAGTTGAATTCTCTGCTTTTGGAAACTCACCATTTCATCTTGCAGTAAGCAAAGGCGATATTGACGCTGTCAAGAAATTTATAATGTATGGAACCAATGTCAATAAAATGGTAAATAATATGACGCCATTAATGCTTGCTGCACGATTTAATTATTGCGAGATCATAAAAATTTTGATTGAAAATGGAGCAGATTCGTCAATTGAAAATTCGCATGGACTTACAGCCTTGAATTACGCAGAGTATGCAAAAGCAACCGATTCTATTACGATATTGAAAGTAATAAAAGAAAATCGCAGAAGTAGTAAATAAGAAAAAATAAAGTGCAATTCAAAAAATACTGAATTGCACTTTTCTATTTACAGGCTTTAGAATCAGGCTTCTCTTCTCTTAATTTTATCCATAAAAATAAGATTTAGAAAAGAGCGCTTTTGTTGTAATGTTATCTTTTTCATGCTAGTTGAAAAATAAATAAGATTTATTGTAACATTTTTGATTTTCTGTAGTCTATTATAGTAAAACCATTAATTTGGTAACGTTAAGGTTCTTTAATTATCGTATTATTAAGTAAATGTTAAGAATTGGTTAAAACATGGTACTTTGTAATGCATAATACATAAAATAATTTACCTTTACATCAGAATTAAAAAATCATCATCATCAATCATTTAACAAACATCAATCATTATGAAAAAATCAGTTATTTATTTAGGACTAGCCTTAGTAACATTTGGAAATGTAGCAATGGCTTCAAACAAAATTTCAACTTTTAAAAATCCAGTTGAACGTACAGGTTATGCAGCAAATCCATTAAATGTTGCAATTAGCAAAGGAGATCTTGAAACGGTTAAAAAGTTTATTGAATATGGCGCAGACGTTAACCAAATGTCTGAAGATCTTACTCCTTTAATGATCGCTGCACTTTACAATAAACACGAAATCATTAAAGTTTTATTGGCTAGCGGAGCAAATCCAAGCACCAAAAATGAAAAAGGTTATACTGCATTGAAATATGCACAAGGATCAAATGCTTCAGATGCAATCGCACTTTTGAAAGATTTGAAATAACAGTTTAAAAAAGTTTTGAGTTAGTATAAAAATGACCTTTCTGAGCAAAAGGTCATTTTTTTTTGCTTTAGATTTTGCATACTAAAACAAAAAAGCACCATTATTTCTAATGATGCTTCTTCTTTTTTAAATCCCAACAAATGATTTAAAACTAAATATTTTTATTCTATTGGTACATCTTTCTTTCTGTTGAATACCCAGAATAAGATCGGGAATACCAATAGTGTCAAGACTGTTGCGGTCATTAATCCGCCAATAATTACAATGGCAAGCGGTTTTTGCGATTCAGAACCAATTCCGGTAGAAATTGCAGCTGGCAATAATCCGATAGAAGCCATTAAAGCAGTCATAACTACGGCTCTTGTTCTGGCTTTTACTCCTCTGAAAATGGACTCTTCGAGCGAAAATTTTGCCTTCAGATTATGATGAAATTCCGATATCAGAATAACACCATTTTGAATACAGATTCCTAAAAGAGCGATAAATCCAACTCCAGCAGAAATTCCGAAATTCATTCCTGTAATATGTAATGCTATAATTCCACCAATAATCGCAAACGGAACGTTAGCTAAAACGAGAAGCGAATCTTTAAAGTTTCCGAACAGAATAAATAAAAGAACAAAAATCCCGATTAAACTGATTGGTACAACCTGCGCCAAACGTGCACTCGCACGAACCTGATTTTCAAATTCGCCTGTCCAACCCGTTGTGTAACCCGCAGGAAGTTTAAGTTTATTTACTTTAGATTGCGCTTCGGCAATTGTACTTCCTAAATCTCGATCACGAACAGAGAATTTTACTCCAATAAAACGTTTGGTATTATCTCTGTAAATAAACGCAGGACCTGTAATGGTTTTAATATCGCAGATTTCTTTCAAAGGAATTTTGATTCCGCTAATCGTTGGAACTTTAATTTCTTCCAAATCTTTTTCATCTTTTCTGTATTCTTTAGAAAAACGGACACGAACATCAAATTTCTTCTCGTCTTCATATTTTTCAGTTGCCGTTTTTCCTCCAAAAGCCAATTCTAAAACGGCTTGCGCATCGCTTAAAGTTACACCGTAAGCCGCCATTTTTTCGCGGTCTAGGATTACGCTTATTTCGGGCTGACCTACATTTCTAAGAATTCCAGCATCTTTTATTCCTGGAATATCTTTAATTTCAGCCAGAACTTTATTGGCAAGTTCGTCGAGTTTGTTCAAATCATCTCCATAAATTTTAACTGCATTCGATGCTTTAAAACCGGCAACCGATTCAGCAACGTTGTCAATTACGGGCTGAGAATAATTATACGTAATTCCCTGATGAATTTTCAATTTATTATCCATTTCATTGATCAGATCGTCCATAGAAATTTTACGTTTCCATTCTGCTTTTGGAAGTAAGTCAACCTGAAGCTGAATAAACCCAAAACCATTCGGATCGGTTCCGTCATTGCTTCGTCCAGTTTGAGATAATACTTTTTTTACCTCAGGAAAACTTTCTAAGTCTTTTCTAATCATCGCCGCCGTTTTCACACTTTCAGGAAGAGAAGTACTCATTGGCAATTCAGCCGTAACCCATAAGGCTCCTTCATTTAATTGTGGTAAAAATTCTGTTCCTAAGAAACCTGCAGAAAAGAAAACAGCTCCCAGTAACGCTGTAGACGCAATTAAGGTTTGAACTTTATGTTTAAAAGTCCAAGCAAATCCTTTCGATACAATTCGATCCCAGAAATTTACAAACGGATTGTGCTTTTCTCTTACATTTTTATTCAATAAAATATGAGAAAGAACTGGAACTAAAGTCAACGTAAAAATAAGTGCTCCCAATAAAGCAAAACCTAAAGTAAAGGCTAGAGGAGAGAACATTTTTCCTTCTACTTTTTGGAAAGAGAAAATAGGAAGCAGAGCCGTAATAATAATCAGTTTAGAAAAGAAAATAGCTTTACCCATTTCTGTTCCTGTTTTCTTGATTAAGCTTCCTTTAGCAATTTTATTGAATTTTTCCATTCCCAATTGATGCGCTCGATGATCGAGAACTACAAACAATCCTTCGACCATTACGACGGCTCCGTCAATGATAATTCCGAAATCGACAGCACCTAAACTCAAAAGATTGGCGCTCATTCCCATCATTTTCAAACATAAAAAAGCAAATAAAAGCGACAGCGGAATAACAATAGAAACCGTGAAAGTAGTTCGCCAATCGGCCATAAATAAGAATACAACACAAGTAACCAGAATAATACCTTCAAATAAATTGTGCATTACCGTTTCGGTAGTAAAATTCATTAGATTATCACGATCGTAAAAAGTTTCAATTTTTATGTCTTTTGGAAGAACATTTTCATTAAGATCTTTGATTTTAGCTTTTATCAATGCCAGAGTTTCCTGCGGATTTTCTCCTTTACGCATTACAACAATTCCTTCTACAGCATCGTCATTATTACCAAGACCGGTTTGTCCAACTCTTGGCATTGAACTTTCGTAAACGTCAGCTAAATTTTTGACCAAAATCGGATTTCCGCCGGCATCGTCAACAATAATATTTCCAATATCTTCTCTTGACTTTAATAAACCAACACCACGAACTACAAAAGCTTGTCCGTTTTTTTCAATTACATCACCACCAACATTTAAGTTTCCGGAGTTTACTGCATTATAAACCTGCAATGGAGTAATATTATATTTTGCCAATTTAATCGGATCAACCCCAACTTCATAAGTTTTAGTCTGACCTCCAAAAACATTCAAATCGGCAACACCAGGAAGTGAACGTAATTGTTTATCGATAACCCAGTTTTGGTAAGTCAATAATTCTCTACTGTCTCGGCTATCGCTTTTTACAATATATCTAAAAATTTCTCCAGTTGGCCCGTAAGGAGGCTGTACGTCTGGTTCGACATCATCTGGGAGCGAAACATTTTTCAATAAATTGTTTACTTGAAAACGGGCAAAAGTATCATCAACACCGTCATCAAAAATGATTTTTATTACAGACAAACCAAACATCGTAATGCTTCGAACACTGGTCTTTTTCTGTACAGAGTTCATGGCAATTTCAATAGGAGAGGTCACGAAGCGCTCTACTTCTTCAGCACTTTTTCCATTCCATTGCGTAATAATAATGATTTGTGTATTGGTAACGTCTGGGAAGGCGTCGATTGGCATATTTTTGAATGAAATAAAGCCAGCCACAGCCAATAATCCAACCCAAAAGAAAGTAAATGCTTTATTCTTTAGTGAAAAAGCAATAATATTTTTAATGAATTTGTTCATGTCTTAATTATTTAAAGCACCATAAATGAATAGCTGGTTGTTTGTAATTACCTTTTCATTCTCTTTTAAACCGCTCGAAATATAAGTCGTGTCTCCAACAACTCTGTAAACTTCTACTTGTCTGGTTTCGATATTATTTCGGTCTTTAAAAACTACTACAAAATTTTTGCTTTTATCAAACACAATAGCTTTACTAGGCACGGCTATCATAGATTGATTTTCGTTAAAAGACAATTTGATATTCGCATTCATATCAGGTTTAAGCATATAATCTGTATTGCTTAGTTTAATTCTGGCCTGCATGGCTTTCGTTTCTGGATCAATTACATTGTAGATTTTGTCTACTTTGCCATAAAAGGTTTTATCAGGATAACTTAAAGTGGTAACCGCAGCGTTAGTTCCCAGTTTTACTTTATTAATATCAATTTCATTAATATTCGCCATTGCCCAGACTTCGCTAATCTCTGCAATATCAAAGATGTTTTCTGAACGGTCATTACGCAAAAGCATATCCTGATTGATGCTTTTTTGAATAATAAAACCGCTTATAGGAGCTGTTACTTCATAAATAGATCCAGCTTTGATATTATAAATTTTATAAGTTTCCTGAATTTTGCTTAATTGAGATTGCGCTTTATTTACTTCAGATTTTGCTTGAAGAACATCACTTTCAGAATTTAATTTTCCGTCAAATAATTCCTGAGCAACCTTTAAATTGTTTTTTGCAACCAGCAAATCACTTTTAGCGTCAATAAATTGTTTTTCAAAATCAGCAACATCCGTGCTTTTTATAGTAGCCAGAACTTGTCCTTTTTTGACATAATCTCCAAGCTCAACGTTTACTTTCATTACATTTCCACCAACAAGCGGATATACATCGATCATTTTATTATTGTCGGCTGTAATTTTTCCATAAAAACTTAGCTCATTTTTTACAGGCTCCGTTTTAGCTTCGGCCGTTGTGGTCGTTTTTAGCATATCGTTGCTTAAAACAAACGAAGTATTGGTTTCAGGATTTTCAACTTCCTTTTTGCAGCTTGTCAGAGCCAAACTAACTATTGCGATTCCTAAGAATATATGTTTCATTTCTATAATTTTTTAAAATAAATCTTTGTTGATGGTACTATTTAATTCTTCGCCTGCGATAACGACTTTTTTCTTTAATTCATTTAACTGAATTATTGCCTGATTGTAGCTTTCCATGAAATCGGTAAATTCTAAAAGGCTTACGTTTCGTTTCTGAAAGTTGGTCAGCATTCCGTTGTAAACCGCTTCAAAATCAGAATTTACAGTTGGCTTGATCACGCTGTAGTTTTGTCTAGATTCATCCCATTTGGTCCAAGCAGAAGTAATTTCGGTTTGCAATTGCAACTCGAAATTTTGTTTTTCAACTTTCGATTGTTCCAGAATAGATTGGGCGTATTTAATATTTCCTTTATTCTTGTTCCATAAAGGCAACGGAATACCTACGCTTAAATTAGCTTCATTGTTAAACGCTCCGCTTCGCTGATCGTAGTTGGCGCCCAAAGTAATATCTGGAACCGAAAGCGATTTTTGCCATTTTACATTCAGTTCATTAGCATCAATTTCTTTTTGTTTGGCCAGATAATCAGGTCGGTTTGCGATTGCTTGTTCTTCAAAACCTTTAAGGTCAAAAGCGATTATCTTTAAATATTTATCTGAATCTTCTTTTCTTACTGTCGGAATTACATTTTCAGTTTCATTCAAAAGAAGTTTCAAATTCGCCTGTTCTTCTATATTATCATTAATAACTTCCAGTCTTTCATTTTTGAAATTTAGATACAACGACTGCAAACGAACCACATCTTTTAAAGGAATATTCCCTTTTTGAGCCTGAATAGAGTACGAATTGATTAAGTTTTCGATGTGTGCCAATTGTTTATCTGTGTTTTCCAGATTTTTAGTATTATAATAAACAGTAAAAAAGCTTTTACGCAATTGCAGTTTTAAAGTGCGTAAAACGTCATTAAACTGAAGTTCCGCCAATTGTGCATTAGCTTGAGCAAGTTTAACTTCATTTCTTTTTTTACCTCCAAGATAAATAAGCTGTTCAATTGCAAATACTTTCTGTCCGTTTTTGCCAATGTCAAAAAACTTGTCACGTTCAGGATTATAAGCATTCAATTCGGCAGTTATAGTGGGGTTGTCCCAAATCCTGGCCTGAATAGTTAGGGCTTTTGCGGCATCAATATTATATTGCGACGCCAGTAAAAAAAGATTCTTTTTTAAGAATTGGCTTTCACAGTCTTGAAGAGTGACTGTTTTTTGAGCCATAACTACCTGATTGAGCAATGCAAGCAGTAAGAATGCATATAGTTTTTTCATTGTATCAAATTTATTTTATACAAATATGCTATCAGCCGACTTTAAGACGCCTTAAAATCTACCTTAAAAATAGCTTAAAATAAATTATCTACGAAAAATAATACTAAATAAATTAATGTTAGTATCTGGAATACTGTAAGTTATGTATGAGTTGTGAAGATTAAGAATACGATTTACAATTCGAAGCCCAAGTCCAAAACCAGTAATTCCTTTAGCATTTTCGCCACGCATAAAAGGCTGAAAAAGATTTTTTTGTTCCGAATCATTTAAAGTTCGGCCAGAATTTGAAATCGATAAAATCAACTGACCATTCTCAGTACCGATTTTTACCTTTGCCTGTTTGTTGTCTGAATAAATGTAGGCGTTTTTTAAAACATTGGTTATAGCAATTTCTAAAAGATTTTTATTGCCATTAAATTCTAATGCGGTATCCAAATCGTCGCTTTCTTCCATTTCAAAAAGAATAACAAAATCTGGAAATGTTTTATTGATTTTTTCAATTGAAGAAAACAAAATCTCATCGATACGCTGAACATCATTATGATCCGTTTTTCGATTGTCAATTTTAGAAAGAATCAATAACGAGTTAATCAATTCGCTCAAATGATTGACATCGTCTAATATATTATTTAAGAAAGATTTCTTTTCGGGATTAATTTCAGGATCAGTAATAGCATTTTCAATTTGAGAAGTCATTCTAGAAAGAGGAGTTCGCAATTCGTGAGACGCATGTGCTGTAAACTCTTTTTGCTTTTGATAGGAAATCTCAATTCGATCCATCATAAAATTAAACTCGTCTGCAATTAAATCAATTTCGTTTTTACTTCGATGTGATGTAATTCGGGTGTCGAGATTATTTTCGTTAATATTTTTGATTTTTTGATGAAAGGAATCAAGAGGTTTTAAAGCTTTTTTTACCGCTAAAGAAGTCAAAAGCCAGCAAATAGTAGTAAAGAACAAATAAGAGATAACCAACGTATATCTCAAAAACAGCAATTTCTTTTTGCCATAATCGTCCGTTGCAGAAATAAGTGCATAGAAATCTTTATCGTTGGTATCATAAAAAACACCATAAACTTCATAATCGCCTTGCTGTTTAAAAAAGGTTTTATTCTTTTTCAAATATTTTAAATCCTCAATTGACCAATTTATTTTAGCATCATCGATACTGCTGTAAATCAGTTTAAAATTAGAATCGAAAACAAGCGTTTTTTCATCGTAAAGTTTATTGATAGAATTTTGGTCAATTATTTTTAAAAGCTGATTATCGACACGCTTTACATTAACAAGCAATTTGATGTTAGATAAAGCTTTAATCTCTAATCGATCTCTAAATTCTTCTTTTCTATAATTAGAATACAAAACGAATATCACAGTAGAAGCCAAACCAAAAAGAATGGTAAACAGCAAACTAACCAAAAGTGATATCCGATTTTTTAATGTCATTCCTTGTCGCTTAAATAATATCCGTAACCTACTTTAGTGCGGATAAGTTTTGTTTCATGTTCTTTATCGATTTTCTTTCTCAAAAAGTTTATATAAACTTCTATAGTATTCTGATTGGTTTCTATATGATAATCCCAGAGTTTATCGGCAATAAACTGTTTAGAAAGCACTTTTCCTTTAGCATGTGCCAAAATTAAAATTAAATTGAATTCTTTTGGCGTTAGTTTTATTTCTTCTCCAGATCTAAAAACTTTCATTTCTTCTTCCAGAATTTCAAGATCGTCAATTACAATTTTATTTTCAATCTGCTGCGGAACTTCTTTTCTCCTTAAAAGCGACTGAACTCTCGCGTACAATTCCTCAAAATGAAAAGGTTTTACCAAATAATCGTCTGCGCCGTTATCAAAAGAAGATAATTTGTCTTCAATTTCGCTAAAAGCCGTAAGCATTATAATTGGAGTCTTTTTGTCAACTTTACGAATATCCCTGCAAACATCAATTCCGTTTGTTCCTGGAACATTAATATCCAGAATAATCAAATCGTAATCGTAAGGAAAATACTTTTTGATGAGAAGCGAGCCATCATAATAAGGAAAACACTCGAAATCCTTCGAAATAAAGAACGCCGAAATTTCTTTAGACAAAGTAAAATCGTCTTCGAGCAGTAATATTTTCATGTTGTTTGTTATTTGTAAATCCAGATCTGTGTATTAATCTGGATTTACATTAGAAATATATTTTTAGTTAAAATAAGAAAAAGTTTCGTTATTCTCAATTTTTAATAAGGCTTCATAAATAAGTTGGATTACATTTTCAACATCGTCCTTATGAACCATTTCTACCGTTGTGTGCATGTAACGCAACGGAAGCGAAATCAATGCAGAAGGCACACCACCATTACTGTAAGCAAAAGCATCTGTATCTGTACCCGTAGCTCGTGATGTAGCATGTCTCTGAAACGGAATTTTATTTTCTAAGGCTGTATCTACAATCAAATCACGCAATTTATTCTGAATTGCCGGTGAGTAACCAATAACAGGGCCTTTACCCATTTTAAGATCGCCTTCCACCTTTTTATCAATCATTGGAGTAGTGGTATCGTGGCAAACATCAGTCACAATCGCAACATTTGGTTTAATTCGGTGAGCAATCATTTCAGCTCCACGAAGACCAATTTCTTCCTGAACAGAATTTACAATATACAAACCAAAAGGAAGCGTTTTTTTATTCTCGTGTAATAAACGTGCAACTTCAGCAATCATAAAACCGCCCATTCTATTATCAATAGCACGGCAAACAAATTTATTTTCGTTTAAAATCATAAATTCGTCTGGATACGTAATCACACAACCCACATGAACACCTAATGCTTCAACCTGCTCTTTAGTTTCGCATCCTAAATCAATAAAAATATTACTCAATTTCGGAACTTCTTCTTTGTCACGTAAACGAGTATGGATCGCAGGCCATCCAAAAACACCTTTTACAATCCCGTTTTTAGTATGAATATTAACCCTTTTCGAAGGAGCAATCTGATGATCAGAACCACCATTTCGTATTACATATATTAAACCATCTTCCGTAATATAATTTACATACCATGAAATTTCATCAGCATGTCCTTCAATAACAACTTTATAGGGAGCATCAGGATTAATTACTCCAACAGCAGTTCCGTAAGTATCAGTTATAAAAGTATCCACATAAGGTTTTAAGTAATCCATCCAAAGTTTCTGGCCTTCACTTTCGTAACCAGTAGGAGAGGCATTATTTAAGTAACTTTCCAAGAAAGCTATAGAGTTATCATTTAAGATAGAATTTGTGCTCATAAAAAATATTTTTTGCTAAAATATAAATTTGGTATTAGAGTTGTGTATAAATATATAATTTTACACTTAAATTATGATTCAATGAGACTAACCACCTTTTTATTTATACTATTAGTTTGTTTTTCTTCCAAAGCCCAAGTTACTCCCAAAGAGAACGAACAAATGGGATACATTCTCACAGAGAGAGATTCAATTTTAGGTGATACCATTCAGCTTCCTGAAATAATTATTTCTAAGGGGCAGAAGATGAGCCCAGAAGAAATGAAGCAATTCCAAATTCTGCAAAATCGAGTTTATAAAGTCTATCCGTATGCAAAACTAGCTTCAGAGAGATTAACAGCTTTAAACAACGGAATGGCTAGATTGAAAACTAGTCGCGAAAAGAAGAAGTATTTTAAAATCGTAGAAGATTACTTAAATAACGAATTCGAACAAAGGCTAAAAAAATTATCCAGAAAGCAAGGACAGATTTTAGTAAAGCTGATTCATCGCCAAACTGGTATTACAACCTACGAATTAATAAAAACACTAAAAAGCGGATTCAAAGCCTTTGTATCTAATACAACCGCCAATTTATTTGATATTAGTTTAAAAGAAGAGTACAAGCCATATGATGTAAACGAAGACTATTTAATAGAAACCATCTTAGTTCGAGCATTCGAATCGGGTCGACTTGTAAATCAAAAACCCGCCAATCCAGTAGATTACCAAGATCTAGCAGAAAAATGGCAACATAAAGCAAAAGAGCTAAACAAGAAATAATTCGATACCTATATAAGATAACTATTTAACCCTACAACCCGACAGGTTTCCAAAACCTGTCGGGTTTGCTTATTATATATGTATAGATTCCAATTTTCTGTAGAGGCGCACCGCAGTGCGTCTTGTGGCAGTATTTTCAATCTGGAAACATTATATTGGTTAGTTGGTTTGGAATTTGGATTCGAGCGATAGCGGACAGGCGAAGCAATTTAAGGATTTTGGAATTTGAATAATAATGAGGAGCTGATACCTGCTTTACGCTGTATCTTTTGCTTTTTAAAGGAAAAAGCAAAAGGATGCCGCTCCAATCAGGGCTAGGAGAGCTGTTTTCAGAAGAAGCTTTACGCTTATTTGGCATAATAAAAGAGCCTGGGCACTGAAATTTCCATATAAATAATGAAAGAAAAGAAGCCGAAATTATCAAAACCGCATCGATACTCAGAAAAACCCCACGCGAGTCCAAAAATAATCGGAATGTAAACGCACCGTTACCAGCATGTTAGGAAAAAGATTTGGAAAAAGGCAAAAAAAACTGCCGAAAAAGCTTGTTTAACTGGAAAAAGGGTCTACTTTTGCACCCGCAACAGCGAAAACGCTCATCGAAATGCCGGCAGTTTTTTAGGGATTAAAAGAAAAGAAATTTTCAGAAAAAAAGATTCGGAAAAGCTTGCAGGAAAAGAAAATGCTTTTTACATTTGCACCCCGCAAAACACGGAAAGCTCTTTGAAGGATTGGAAGGAAAATTAAGGAAATGGGATGAAAAAAAATCCCAAAAAAAACTTTAAATTTTTCTTGCAGGAAATAAAAAGAAGTATTAGTTTTGCACCCGCTTTGAGAAACAAGCGACATTGAAAAGAAATTACGTTCGTAGACATATTGAATTGACAGCCGTCCGAATCGAAAGATGAGGACAAAAGAATAAGAGCAGTAGAGTCGCAAGATTCGAAAAAGAACCGATAGGAAAAGCATCGAAATATAATATTAAAATATACGATGAAGAGTTTGATCCTGGCTCAGGATGAACGCTAGCGGCAGGCTTAACACATGCAA
>NZ_JAVAMB010000006.1 GCF_030730925.1 Flavobacterium sp. DG2-3
GATTTTAGATTTTAGATTTTAGATTTTAGATTTTAGATTTTAGATTTTAGATTTTAGATTTTAGATTTTAGATTTTAGATTTTAAAAAAGCTACGCTTTTTTGGAATTTGGGATTTCAAAAATTGGAATTTAAAAACATTGTGATTTTGACCATAATCTTCGTTTCTTTGTAAAAACAGTTTCACTACATGATACACGCAAAAAACATACATAAATTCTACGACAAACTTGAAGTTTTAAAAGGTGTCGACTTACATATAAAAAAAGGCGAAATTGTTTCTATCGTTGGTGCTTCTGGTGCTGGAAAAACAACTTTACTGCAAATCTTAGGAACTTTAGACAAGCCAGATCATAATCCAGATTCGTCTCTGACGATCAATGGAAAAAATGTTTTAGAATTGCAGAACGTCAAAAACGAAAGCTCGAATCAAGAAAAAGCGTTCAAAATTATCACTTGGTTAGGAACTTTATATTTTGTTTTATTAGCTGTATTTGTATTGTTTTTTAGAAACAAAATAGAAAACGACATTTTCGGTTACGGGACATGGGCGGTAATACTCCTGCCTACTCTTCTATTAGCTATTTACTACAGCCGCTACTTTAAAAAGAAAAGCAAACAAGATAAAGTTCTATCCGATTTCAGAAACTTAAATTTAGGATTCATTTTTCAATTTCATCAGCTTTTACCTGAGTTTACAGCACTAGAAAACGTTTGTATTCCGGCTCACATTGCAGGTAAAAAAACAGCCGAAACAGAAGAAGAAGCAAAAAAACTTTTAAGCTATCTTGGACTTTCGTACAGAATCAATCATAAACCAAGCGAACTTTCGGGCGGTGAGCAGCAGCGTGTTGCAGTTGCAAGAGCTTTAATCAACAAACCAGATGTCATTTTTGCCGACGAACCTTCTGGAAACCTAGATACACATTCAGCAGAAAACCTGCATCAGCTGTTTTTTCAGCTTCGAGACGAGTTCGGACAGACGTTTGTCATTGTAACCCACAACGAAGAATTGGCAAACATGGCCGATAGAAAATTAGTTATGGTCGACGGACAGATTAGTAATTAAGTTAATCAGGAGCTATTTCCTGCTGTCCGCTATATCTTTTCCTGGCTAAAGAAGCCAGAAAAAGGATGCCGCTCCCATCAGGGCTAGGGCACTCAAATTCATCAGAAGATTTGATTTAAAATGAACCAAAAAGAACTCAAAGAATTTCTAGACGAAAAAGTCATTCAATATAACAATCAGGATTTTATAGAAAGTGATCCTGTTCAGATTCCGCATCTTTTTACTCAAAAAGAAGATATCGAAATTGCTGGTTTTCTAAGCGCTTCAATCGCTTGGGGAAACCGTAAAATGATTATCAAAAATTCACACAAAATGATGGAATTGATGGGCAACACACCTTACGATTTCGTTATGTCACATTCTGATGAAGATTTGGCCAAACTGGAAACTTTTGTGCACAGAACTTTCAACGGACATGATTTTGCTGGTTTCATAAAAGGCTTAAAACATATCTATCAAAACCACAACGGATTAGAAAATGTTTTTGCAAAAAATCAGGAAAAAGATAGCTTACAGAAAAGCATCAGCGAATTCAAAAAAATATTCTTCGAAACAGATCATTTAGCGAGAACTCAAAAACACATTTCAGATCCGTTAAACAATTCAGCAGCCAAAAGAATCAATATGTACCTGCGCTGGATGGTGCGCCAAGATGCAAAAGGAGTCGATTTAGGAATCTGGAAAACTATTTCGCCTTCTGCATTATCTTGTCCCCTCGATGTTCATTCGGGAAATGTTGCACGTAAACTTGGAATTCTTTCGCGAAAGCAAAACGATGCAAAAGCATTAGCAGAATTAGATTTAGCACTTCGCAAAATGGATGCTTCAGATCCTGTAAAATACGATTTTGCTTTGTTTGGGTTAGGGGTTTTTGAAGGGTTTTAAAGACACTTTATTACTTCTATCAATATAACTAACGCCCCTATTTGTCATCCTGATGAAGGAAGGATCACACTAGAAAATCCGCGAAGTAATAGACAATTTTTCGAAGTTTTTTGCCAGAATTGTTTTTCGCCACGAATTCCCGAATTTTTATCTAACCAATTCGTGAATTCGTGGCGGAGAATCTGTAAGTTGTTTTTTAGCCATAAATTACACGAATTTCTTTCTAATTTAATTTATGAATTAACGGTTAAAAAAATCATTGTCAGGCTGAGCGGAGTCGAAGCCCGCGTTCCAATCGGCACGCCCTTCTCCCGAAGCTTCTGGATCGCTCAGGGTGACAAAAAGACATCTAAAATTACAAAATCAACAAAAAACCATGAATTTAACGTACATTTGCACAAAATTTAAAGCAAATGAGCACTTTCGAAAAATTTAATCTTCCAAAATCATTACAAAAAGCAGTTGACGAATTAGGATTTGTTACGCCTACTCCTATTCAAGAAAAATCTTTTTCTGTAATCATGTCTGGACGTGATATGATGGGAATTGCACAAACTGGAACTGGTAAAACATTTGCTTATTTACTGCCGCTTTTAAAGCTTTACAAATTTACCCATACCAATACGCCAAAAATCGTAATCCTAGTTCCAACGCGTGAATTAGTCGTTCAGGTAGTTGAAGAAGTGGAGAAACTGACTACTTATATGTCGGTTAAAACTTTAGGAATTTATGGAGGTGTAAACATTAATACACAAAAAAAAGCCGTTTACGAAGGTGTTGACATTTTAGTTGGTACGCCTGGACGTACAATGGATTTGGCTCTTGACGCTGTAGTTCGTTTTGACGAAACGCAGAAACTGGTTATTGACGAGTTTGACGAAATGCTGAATTTAGGTTTCAGACCACAGCTGACAGCTCTTTTTGCCATGATGAAAACTAAACGTCAAAATATTTTGTTCTCTGCAACGATGACAGATGAAGTTGATGATTTATTAAATGATTATTTCGATTTTCCAGAAGAAGTTACGCTGGCTCCATCAGGAACTCCGCTTGAAAAAATTACACAGCTTACTTATAATGTTCCGAATTTCAATACCAAAGTAAATCTTTTAAAACATTTACTGGAAACCGACGAAAGCATGAGCAGTATTTTGGTTTTCGTAAACAACAAAAAGATTTCAGATATGCTTTTCAATCGTATTGATGAGCTTTTTGAAGGCCAATTTGGTGTAATTCACTCCAATAAATCTCAAAATTACCGTTTGAGTACAATGGCTGAATTTCAAGAAGGAAATTTGCGCGGTTTAATTACAACCGACGTTATGGCGAGAGGTTTGGATATTTCTAACATCACACACGTCATTAACTTTGAACTTCCAGAAGAACCAGAATTGTACATGCACAGAATTGGTCGTACAGGTCGTGCAGACGCAACGGGAACTGCTATTAGTTTTGTTACTCCAAGAGAAGAAGAATTCAAAATAGAAACTGAACTTTTGATGGATCAGGAACTTGAAATCGCTGATTTTCCTGAAGAAGTTGAAATCTCAGAGAAACTTATCGAAGCTGAAAAAGACAAATTGCCAAGAAAGTTTTTATTGAAAAAACCAAAACTTGAAGGTGACGGTGCTTTTCACGAAAAATCGAAAAAGAACCAAAAAATCAATCTTGGTGGTCCTTCAAAAACCAAAAAGAAAACTCACGGCTCTGTCAACAGAAATATGTTGAAGACAAGAAATGAGAAGAAGAAGAAAAAGTAATTTTTTTTAAGGTGCTAAGTTGCTAAGGTTCTAAGTTTTTTATATAACACAAAAAAGGGTAAAGATTCTTTGAATCTTTACCCTTTTTTTAAGCTTAGAGGCTTAGTACCTTAGCAACTTAGAACCTTACAAAAAACTATATTTTCGTGAAAACCATTCCTACTGGAGAACACATCTGAATTCTTCTGCCAGTATCTGCCAGTTTTCCTGTTGCGATATCTCTTTTAAAAATAACTATATCATTAGTATATTGGTGACCTACTAAAACATAATTTCCAGTTGGGTCAATTGCAAAATCACGAGGACCTTTTCCTAATGTACTTTGCTGTTCTACCAATTCTAATGCACCAGTTTTTAGAATTTTGTAAACTGAAATAGAGTTTGCATCTACACGATCTGTAAGGTATAAAAAGTTTCCGTCTGGCGAAATTTTGATTGCCGCAGCTCCCGTTCCTCCTTTAAAATCTTTTGGAAGAATGCTTGTTTCTGCAACTACTTTTAAGCTTCCTGTTTTATCATAGCTTAAGGTCGTCAACGTTCCGTCTAGTTCTTGAACCAAATACACAAATTTTCCGTCTTTACTAAAAGTCAAATGTCTTGGCCCGCTTCCTGGTTTTACATCAACACTTCCTTTTAATGTCAAAATTTCGTTTTTAGCCGCTGGATTGTATTTGTAAATAAACACTTTATCTAATCCTAAATCGTTAGAAAGCACAAACTTTTTATCCGGAGAGAAAACCACCATGTGCACGTGCGCTTTTTCCTGACGCGCCGCATTTGGCCCTTTTCCTTCGTGTTGAATTAACTGCTGTGCTTCTGTAATGCTTCCGTCAGTATTTTTCTTAAAAACCGCAATGCTTCCGCCAGAATAATTCGCAGCGATTACATGTTTATCATCATTTATTAAATGACACGGATCTGCTCCTAAAGCATCATTTTTATTTAAAAGGCTAACTTTTCCAGATTGAGAATCATATGAAAAAGAACTTACAGTACTCTGCGTCCCGTTTTCGTTTACAGCATAAATAAATTTATTATCTCCAGAAACTGAAAGATAACTCGGACTTACAACATTCTCAGAAGAACTTTTTAGTTTATACTCGCCTGTAGAAGCATCGAATTCATAGACATAAATCCCATTGCTTTGGCAGGTATTGGTGTAAGTTCCAACTAATAAATTAAATTTATTTTGAGCCTTTACCGCGGTTATTGATAAAGCTGAAAATAAGACTAGATATATTTTTTTCATAGTTTGTTTTTTGAATTAGCTAAAATAAGCAATAAAATCGTTTCGAAATAACATCTCCTGTACAAGAAATTACAAAAGTTACATTTTTTGTTTTTTTAACCATATAAGTTCATGTAAGTTATTTAAGCTTTCTTAATTCTTAATTCTTAATTCTTAATTCTTAATTCTTAATTCTTAATTCTTAATTCTTAATTCTTAATTCTTAATTCTTTATTCTTAATTCTTTATTCTTAATTCTTAATTCTTTATTCTTAATTCTTTATTCTTAATTCTTTATTCTTAATTCTTTATTCTTAATTCTTTATTCTTAATTCTTTATTCTTTATTCTTTATTCTTTATTCTTTATTCTTTAATAATCTCTTCCCCGAACTTATATGGTTTAAATAATTTAATTCGTACTTTTGACAAGTAAATCGAAGCCAGAATGCATTTTAAATATCCCGAGATTCTATACTTTCTGTTTTTATTGATCGTTCCAATTCTGGTTCACTTATTTCAATTAAGACGATTTAAAACTTCTTATTTTACCAATGTTCGATTCTTAAAAGAGCTTGCTGTTCAGACTCGTAAGAGTTCTAAAATCAAAAAGCGACTTTTATTAGCTACTCGTTTATTATTGCTTACTTGCGCTATTATTGCCTTTGCACAGCCATTTTTTGAAGCCGCCGACAGTAAGAACGCTTCAAACGAAATGTATATTGTATTAGACAATTCTTTCAGTATGCAGGCAAAAGGCAAAAAAGGTGAATTATTAAAAAGAGCCGTTCAAGAGTTGCTTGAAAACACTCCAGAAAACGCCCAATTTTCACTTTTGACGAACACCGAAAACTTTTGGAATACCGATATTAAATCGTCCAAAAGCGCTTTGCAAAACTTAAAGTACAGCGCTTCTTCTTTCGATCTTTCGGCCATTACAGCCAAAATAAAAGCGCACAAATCGGCTCATAAAAAAGATATAGTTATTATTACCGATGCTGTAGGTTTACAAGAAGCAGCTATTAAAAGTATAGATTTTGACGAAAAACCCTATTTTATAGTTCCAGAAGCAGAACAGAAAAATAACATTTCGATTGATAGCGTTTACATCAATCAGACCTTAGAAAACTTCTACGAAATTGGAATTAATTTATCGGCTTATGGCGAAGATTTTAAGCCTGTTTCAACAGCTCTTTACAATCAAAACAAATTAATCGCTAAAACGATTGTCAATTTTGATGCGAAGAAAAAGAAAATCAACTTTACGATTCCAAAAGAGGCTTTTCATGGTTATGTTGCGATTGAAGACAATGGACTAACTTATGACAATAAATTGTTTTTCAGCATTTCTAAAAACAAAAAAACGAACGTTATTAGCATTGGCGAACCTGAAAAAAGCAATTTCTTATCGAGAATTTATACTTCTGGCGAATTCAACTATAACAATTACTCGATTGGCGCTTTAGATTACAATAGTTTAGAAAAACAAAATACGATTATTTTAAATGAACTAATTGACATTCCGCAGGCATTGCAAACAACTTTAAAAGCTTTTGTTTCTAAAGGAGGAAATTTGGTTGTAATTCCGTCTGAGAAAAGTTCGCTTTCAAGTTTGAATGCCTTGTTGGGACAGTTTGGAAAAATTCAATTCGGAAATTTACAAACCAACAGCAAACTAATCACAAAAATTAATTTCGATCACCCTTTATTTTCAGGAGTTTTCGAAAACAAAATAACCAATTTCCAATATCCGAAAGTAAACAGTTCATTTGCTGTTTCAAGTCCGTATCCAGCTGTACTTTCATTTGAAGATCAGACAGCTTTTGTGACTTCTGTACAAAATCAAGTTTCTGGAATAACGGTTTTTACAGCGCCAATAAATAGTGCTAATTCTAATTTTCAACAATCGCCTTTAATTGTTCCTTTGTTTTATAAAATCGCTCAGAACAATCAGAAAACTGGTGTAAATGCTTTGACAATTGGAAATAATCAGCCTTATTTTGTTGATGTTTTACTGACTAAAGATGCTATTTTGGAAGTAAAAGGAACTGAAGATTCTTTTATTCCGATTCAGCAGATTTTAAACAATAAAGTCAAATTAACCTTTAATGATTTTCCTGAAACCGCTGGAAATTACAGCATTTTTGATAAAAAACAGCAGGTTGAAAATATCAGTTTTAATTACAAAAGAACCGAAAGCGATTTGAGTCAGGTAAACACGAATGCAGTTTCTGATTTTAAAACTGCCGATACCATTTCGACCATTTTTAATACACTACAAACAGAGCGAACTGACAGCCAAATTTGGAAATGGTTTGTTATCTTTGCACTGTTATTTTTAGCATTAGAAATGGCAATTATAAAATTTGTAAAATAGGTTTCTCGTTTTCTAAAACGTCTTACTTTTTACAAAAATCATTTTACGACAAAAAAATATCTACATATGAAACTAATCATCAAAAGCGCCAAAATTATCGACTCAAAAAGTCCGTTTCACAATCAGACCGTTGATCTTTTAATTGCAGATGGTGTAATAGAAAAAATAGGAGTTTCTCTTCCAAACGATGATGCTGAAGTAGTACGATTTGAGAATCTTCATGTTTCTCAAGGATGGTTTGACAGCAGTGTTTCTCTTGGCGAACCAGGTTATGAAGACAGAGAAACTATTGCAAACGGATTGAATGTTGCAGCAAAAAGCGGCTTTACAGCAATCGCCTTACAACCCAATTCTTTACCGATTATCGACAACCAATCTCAGGTAAATTTTGTAAAAAACAAAGCAAATGGTTTTGCTACAGAAATTTTCCCAATCGGCGCTTTAACAAAAGCCAGCGAAGGAAAAGATATGGCAGAACTTTTTGATATGAAAAATTCTGGAGCAATTGCTTTTGGAGATTACAACAGAAGTATCGACAATGCTAATATCTTGAAAATTGCATTGCAATATGTGCAGGATTTCGATGGATTGGTAATAGCTTATTCTCAAGATCCTAACATTAAAGGAAATGGTGTTGCGAACGAAGGGATTGTTTCTACAAGATTAGGATTAAAAGGAATTCCGAATCTGGCAGAAGAACTTCAAATTTCGAGAAACTTATTTTTACTAGAATATACAGGTGGAAAGCTTCACATTCCGACCATTTCTACAGCAAAATCGGTTGAATTAATTAGAGAAGCTAAAGCCAAAGGATTACATGTAACGTGCAGCGCTTCTGTGCATCATTTAGTTTTAACTGATGAAAAACTGGACGGATTTGACACTCGTTTTAAAGTTACGCCTCCGCTAAGAACCGAAGTTGACAGACAAGCTTTGCTTAATGGAGTTGCCGACGGAACAATCGATATGATTACGTCTGACCACAACCCTATTGATATTGAATTCAAAAAAATGGAATTTGATACCGCTAAAAACGGAACTATCGGTTTAGAAAGTGCTTTTGGAGCTTTATTGACCGTTTTACCTGTAGAAACAATTGTAGCAAAATTAACTGCCGCAAGAACTATTTTCGGATTAGAAAACAATACAATTGAAGAAGGTGCAAAAGCTAATTTGAGCTTGTTTACAACAGAAGGAAAATCAACTTTTACGAAAGAAAATATTCTTTCAAAATCTAAAAATTCTGCTTTCTTAGGAACTGAAACTAAAGGTTCTGTGTACGGAATTTTAAATCAAAATCAACTAGTTACAAAATAATACAATGAATAATTCAGTCGAAGAAGGAAAGCCAATCGCTATTACAAGTTATATTTTAATCGTTGGAGTTCTCATTGCCATGTCTATGAATTCTGAAAATAAAAATAGCTTTGCTTCTTTTCATATCCGTCAAGCTTTAGGTCTATCTCTAACTTTTATTTCTTTTGGAGCGCTAACCAGTAATTTTGACAGCTTTTTCATCACTTTTCCAATGTGGATTTGCGTTTCCATCTTATGGACTTATGGTATTTTTACTGCTATCCAAGGACAAATGAGACCGATTCCGCTTGTTGGGGAATTGTTTCAGAAATGGTTTAAATCTATTGGATAACAAATTCCAATTTTTTGAAATTCCAAATTCCAATTGCACGTCGCTAACTTTGTCAAAGTTTTAAACTTTGACAAAGTTGAACTGAACACTAAAAAACAGAACACTGAACACTAAAAAAATGAATCTATCTTTAGAATACAAAATACAAGAACCAAAAGTAATTTTAGATAAAAACCCTCTATTGCTTTTATTACACGGATACGGAAGCAACGAAGCCGATTTATTCTCTTTTGCTTCTGAACTTCCAGACAATTATTACATCATTTCGGCGAGAGCTCCTTACGATTTACAATACGGTGCTTACGCTTGGTACGCGATTAACTTCGATGCTGACCAAAATAAGTTTTCGGATAATGAACAAGCAAAAATCTCAAGAGACAAAATTGCTTCATTTATAGATGAATTGGTTGCCAATTATCCAATTGATGCTAATAATGTAACTTTAATTGGATTCAGCCAAGGATCTATTTTAAGTTATGCAACAGCACTTTCTTATCCTGAAAAAATTCAGCGAGTAGTTGCGATGAGTGGTTATTTTAATGAAGAAATCATTAAAGAAGAATATCAAAACAACGACTTTAAAAATCTAAAAATATTTGCCTCACACGGAACTGTAGATCAAGTTATTCCAATTGAATGGGCTAGAAAAACTCCAGCGATTTTAGAGAAATTAAATATTCCTGTTGTTTACAAAGAATACCCAGTCGGGCACGGAGTGGCTCCACAGAATTTCTTTGATTTTAAGAATTGGCTTAAATAATAGTTTTTAATAAAAGTCTTTAAATTATGATTACATTATTGACTTGGAATATAAATAATAAAAAAACAATTTTACTAGAGCAAGCACTCAAAGCTGTATCAAATGAAAATAAGATTGACATAATTATACTTCAAGAAGCATATGGCCAATTTGTAAATACCGTCTTAAGTTATCAATACAATGAAATAGTTTATCCGGGTAATGGAATTGGAAGCGGAGTAAGAATATTTCTTAAGAAAAATACTTTTAAAAACTTTTCTATTTTACGGACAGATAATAAAAAACTTGTATTTATACATTTACAGAAAATAAAATCAATGGAAGAGTTTAATATTGCAGCTGTTCATTTGCACAGCAAAGTCAACAACTCTGAAAGGCAACAGCTATGGAAAAATTTACCTTTAATTCAAAAAATAAAAGAATTTGAAAAAACATCAACTAATAACAATAATACAATTTTAGCGGGTGACTTTAATCACAATCCTCATGAATCAGATTTATGCGAACCAAATATGATAAATGGAGTTGAAAATAAAGAACTCATTAAAACTCTTTTAAATTATCCAATTTCAAAAAAAAAATATGATTTTTGGTATAATCCGATGTGGAATTTATTAGGTGATTATGATTATTTAAATCGAAAAGCAAAAGTTACTGGAACATATTTTAGATATACTGAAGATGAAACCCCTATTTGGAATTTATTCGATGGTTTTATCATACGCCCTTCTTTAGTGGATAAAGTTAATTATAGACAAACAAAAATAATAACTAAAACAAAAATGATAAACTTCTTAAAACCATTCACAATAAAAAAAGATGAATCATTAATTAAAGAAGACTTATCTGATCATTTACCAGTCAAATTCTCATTAAATATTAAATAAAACGAATATGTCAACAATTTGGAAAATATATGGCGAACAGCCAAAACCTGAGGAAAATCCTGAAAAAATTTTAACTGAATATGCCAGTCTTCTTTCTAAAGATACTAATTCAATTTTCACAGGAATAGTGACCGAAACAGTTAGAGAAGAAACAGGAACAGTTATTTATGCATTATATATAGTTGTCCCTGAATTACATGACTATATGTACAGATTAATTGAGGTAAATATTCAAAGTATAATTAATCAATATCCTCTTGAAATTACTTTATACGCTAAGGATCCCAGAAACAACAGAACATTTACTTGCGATAATGTAGATTCATTTAAAACTAAGCTATTAGAATTAATTGAGTCTCCAATCACTAGTGGAATTTTAATGCATTTAAAAACATTAATTGAGATAAAAAAAAATATCTAATAACAAACAATTATGTAGACAACAAAATCTTTCCTATTATCTTGTTATATTAAAGAAAGTATCCTAAAAAAAAAGCATGAATTAAGAATTACTGCTCAGTATAAAGAATCTTTCCGTTTTTCTTCAAAACATAACCTTTCCAAGGAATTAATTGCCAGTCGCCGTTAACCCAAGAATCTCCTTCAGATTTTCTTTCTAAAATGATAGATTCTTTTTGAGTATCTAAGAAGAGTTCTGCTTTATTTCCGTCAAAAATTACATATGATGCAGTTGTATAAGTCTCTCCATCATCATAATGAGAAAGTTTTGTTCCTTCAAAAATTCGGATGCATTCTTTTTTGAGTTCTGACCAAGTATATCCAGCCGAAGCTTTACAACCGTGAGCATCAGAATCAGCTCCTACGACAGCTTCTTTTTGCGGTTCTTTTGGAGTTGTCTTATCTTTTTCCTGCGAAACTTTTTTAGCGCAAGAAAATACACTTGCAATCATCAAAAACAAAAATATCTTTTTCATATCCTATTTATTTAAAGGTCAAAAAAAATAGGATATAAAATCCTATTTTTGATATAACCAAGTTTGATTTACTTCAAAGGTAATGTTATCATTGTTATCAACAAAGTATTTTAACAAGACTTCCCCCCACAATTCACCATTGCTGTAGTCTGCAATAATCCATCTGTGGTTTAGAATCTTTACTTTATTGATAATAAATTTATTTGGACCAATTTGATCTTGTCCTGTATATGGATTTCCTTTTGGATTTGAATTTAAATCTAATAGTTTTTCAGTTACAACCGGAATTAGCTTCTCGTATAAAATAACTTTACCTCCAGAAGCACTGTTATCAAAGTAATTTTGTGCATTTTCATTGTGCTCTAAAGAAAAATAATCTGCTTCAGCCAATTTATTTTTCATTAGACTAATGCTATCTCTTAGTTTTTTTGTTGTCTTTTCATATCGCTGCTCTCCAAATTTCACTTCGCCGCTGTAAAATGCATACGTAAAAACGTTCATTAAAATAGCCAAAATAAAAAGATAAAGCATTAAGGATTTTTTCATTGTGTGGTATAATTAAATTGTAATTTCTAAATTGTCATAAGCCAGAAAAACATTTTCAGGAAGTGTTTTCTGTACTTCTTCGTGAAAACCTAAAACGTGACTGATGTGAGTTAAATAAGCTCTTTCGGGTTTGACAAGATTGATAAAATCTAGCGCTTCCTGCAGGTTAAAATGCGTATCATGAGGTTCGACGCGCAAAGCATTTACCACCAAAACTTTCAAACCTTTCAGTTTTTCAACTTCTGCTGGTTCAATTGTTTTTACATCTGTCAGATAAGCAAAATTATCGATTCTGTAGCCAAAAACCTGAAGATCTCCGTGCATGGCATTTATAGGAATCGCCATTTTGTCCCCCACAGCAAAAGGAGCATTATTATGCACTTCAATTGTTTTCACGCTTGGTGCTCCTGGATATTTGTTTACCGTCTCAAAAACATAATCAAAACGGCGTCTTAGATTATCTAAAACACGTTTGTGTCCGTAAATCGGAATTTCGCCCTGTCTGAAGTTAAATGGACGAATATCGTCTAAACCAGCTGTATGGTCAGAATGTTCGTGTGTAAATAAAATAGCGTCCAGTTTTCGGCATCCGCAAGAAAGCATTTGCTGTCTGAAATCGGGACCGCAATCTATAACATAGGAATGCTCGTTCCATGTTATCCAAATGGATACACGAAGCCTTTTGTCCTTAGCATCAGTGCTTTTACAAACTGGATGATCGATTCCGATAATTGGAATGCCTTGAGAAGTACCTGTACCTAAAAAATAAACCTTCAATTGAACTTAATTTTTTTACAAAAATAGGATTATTTCTCTTTCATTAGAAGCCTAATTTACTAACTTTGTAACAAATCTATTTAAAACAAAATGGGTACAGAAATAAAACTCAAGGGTGACAAGGTCATCGAACAGATTCCTTCTATAAAAGACAAAGCGTTACGCATTAATTTAAACGAAAATATTTACGGAACATTTGCTGAGATTGGCGCTGGACAAGAGACAGTTAGACACTTTTTCAGATCTGGAGGTTCGTCGGGAACTATTGCAAAAGCGATGTCTGCCTATGATAAAGATTTTAGTGACGCCGTTTATGGAGCTGAAAATGATGGAAGATATGTTACTGAAGAGCGTTTAAAAAAAATGCTTACCCATGAAGGACAAATCATCGAAGAGCGTTTAAGCAGAGAAAAACACCCTACCAAACTTTTTTTCAGTTACGCCAATACGGTTGCCACAATAGATTTTGCCAAACAATTTAAAGGTCACGGATGGGTTGGAATTCGTTACCAAATCGAACCAGACGAAGCTTATAACGAAATTATTCTTCACATTCGTTTTAAAGAGACTGACGCCAGACTGCAACAAGAAACACTTGGTATTTTAGGGGTAAACTTAATTTACGGTGCTTTTTACAAATACAACGATCCAAAACGATTACTTCGTTATTTATACGATCACTTAGACAAAGATCAGTTAGAGATTGATACCATTAACTTTTCAGGACCTCGTTTTGCCGATGTAGACAATCGTTTGATGAGTTTACAATTGGTTAAAAATGGAATGACCGATGCCGTAATGTTCAATCCTGAAGGAAAAAATATTCTGCCGGCAGCAATCCTTTACAAAAAGAATTTATTAGCCTTAAGAGGAAGTTTTCGTCCTGTTACCAAAGTAAACATGGACATGTACGAGAAATCATTAGAAATGTTTCTCAAGGAAAATAAAGTTGAAAAGAACAATACGCTTGTAATTTTTGAAATCACTCTTTCGAATTTACGTTCTGACGGTGAAATTGACGAACGCGACTTTATGGACAGGGCTGAATTACTTTGTTCATTAGGTCAAACCGTAATGATTTCAAATTTCCAAGAATATTACAAAGTTGTGGAATATTTCGCTAATTATACTAAAGCCCGTATGGGACTGGCAATGGGTGTAAACAACCTTGTTGACATTTTTGACGAGAAATATTACCGTCATTTAAGTGGTGGAATTCTGGAAGCTTTCGGAAAATTATTTTATCGCGATATGAAAGTATTCTTATATCCAATGTTAGATGAAGATGGCTCATTAATGAACTCAAACAACTTGAAAGTTCATCCTAGAATGAAAGAATTATACAAATTCTTTAAATTCAACGGAAAAGTAGTTGATATTGAAGATTATGATCCGAACATTCTGGATGTCTTCTCTAGAGAAATCTTAAAAATGATTAACCAAGGCAAACCTGGATGGGAACCAATGCTTCCCCCTGGAATTCCTGAAATTATAAAAGAACATCATCTTTTTGGATATCATCCTCAGAAAGAATTAGAGCAAAATGCATAAAAAAAAGTCCCTTGATGGGGCTTTTTTTTTGCTTTTAATTCTTACCGCAATGATTGGACTGTAGAGACGCACCGCAGTGCGTCTACGCAAAGTATGGCAGGTTCAGCATTCCAATTAATAATATTTTCGTGTGTTTGCGGTAATACAAACGTTAGACGCACTGCGGTGCGTCTCTACAGTCCAATATTTGCGTGCATTACGTAAAATCTTTAGCGTGCGTTGCGTAAATAATCTTTGCGTTCTTTGCGGTAAAATTTCAACCCATTTTGAGCACAACTTGAAACTTGAAACAAAGAAAACCTGAAACAAAATTTTATTTCAAAATCTGCGAAGCGTGTTCTTTTGTTTTTACTTTCTCGATTACTTCTTCGATAATTCCTTTTTCGTCGATTACGAAAGTAGTTCTATGAATTCCGTCGTATTCTCTTCCCATGAATTTCTTTGGTCCCCAAACTCCAAAAGCATTAATAACCGACTTGTCTTCATCTGCAATTAACGGAAAAGGCAATTCGTACTTTTCTTTGAATTTTATCTGTGCTTTTGAGGTGTCTGCACTTACTCCAAGAAGTTCATAATTATTGGCTTGAAAACGGTGAAAATTATCTCTCAAATCACATGCTTCGGCTGTACAGCCAAGAGTACTTGCTTTTGGATAAAAGAAGACAACCAGTTTTTTCCCAGCATAATCTGCCAGTTTATGTGTTTTTCCGTCTTGATCTGTTCCTGAAAAATTGGGTGCTTTATCTCCTGCTTTTAATGTTGTCATATCTTTTTAATTTTAGATTTTAGATTGTTGATTTTAGATTCCCGCAAGGTTTGCTAAATGCCTTGTAGATATTATTTACTTTAGATTATTGATTTTAGATTTTAGACTAAAACAAAGATAGCGTACAACTCTTAACTCATAACTTAATTCATAACTTTTTTCATGCCCCAGATTGAAGTGGAAACCCCGGAATTATGATAGTTTACATTTTTTGTATTTAAAAAGCGACCGAAGGAAGCTCTTTTAAATACTTAAAAATGTTACTAGCATAATGAGGAGTTGAAACGGAAAGCTGGATTAGGCACATCATTAAAATTATACTATTTTTACAGACAATAAAATCATCGAAATGAATAAAGAAGCTCGTGTACAGTTTGTTATAGACAAATTGAAAGAACTCTACCCTACTATACCTGTTCCGCTAGATCACAAAGATCCGTATACGCTTTTAATTGCGGTTTTATTGTCGGCACAATGCACAGATGTACGTGTGAATCAGATTACGCCTCTTTTGTTTGCAAAGGCTGATAATCCGTATGATATGGTTAAAATGTCGGTGGAAGAAATTAAAGAAATTATTCGTCCGTGCGGTTTGTCACCTATGAAATCGAAGGGAATTCATGGCTTGTCTGAAATTTTGATTGAAAAACATAACGGAGAAGTTCCGCAGAGTTTTGAAGCGCTTGAGGCTTTGCCTGCTGTTGGACATAAAACGGCTAGTGTGGTAATGTCGCAAGCTTTTGGTGTTCCGGCTTTTCCTGTAGACACGCACATTCATCGCTTGATGCACAGATGGAATTTATCTAACGGAAAAAATGTAGCTCAGACTGAAAAAGATGCTAAAAGATTATTTCCGAGAGAATTATGGAACGATTTGCACTTGCAGATTATTTGGTACGGTCGAGAATATTCGCCTGCAAGAGGCTGGAATTTGGAGAAAGACATTATCACTAAAACCGTTGGCAAAAAATCTCTTATTGAAGAAATGGAGAAAATAGCTTTGAAAAAAGCTGTTTAATGTGCCAATAAAAAAAATTAGATAATTAGATAATTGTCTGTTATTAAAACACATTATCTAATTATCTAATCAATAAAATTATCTAATTTACATTCCCGCTTTTAAAGCGTTGTATTCTGTATTCATATCAAGTGATCTGTAAACACCTAATAACGTTTTGGTTGCATCTGGATTTTTTGGCTCAAGCGTTAGCACTTTCTTTAGATACGGAATCGCACTTCTTGTAATATCATCTTTTCTGGCATTCAGCTTATCGTATTGCTTCATTTCTGCCGGAGTCGTTCCCAGTGCAGAGATTTCATCGGCAAGATCTTTTTTCATTTGCAATTTCAGATAAGCTAGATTGATATACGCATCAATATAATTTGGATTTAATTCCAGCACATAATTGTAAATCGCTTCTGATTTTGGATAATCCTTTTTTTCAAGATAGGCATACGCCAGATTGCTGTTTATTTCTATTCTTTTGGAAGGAATAGATTCTGTTCTTGGCTTTTCGTACAAACCTTGCTGAATTGCAGATTCTCTGGCTTTTGGAGAAATAAAGGTATCCTCTTCTTTTGTTTTTTTGTTTGTAGCATAGTACAGAACCCCTTTTCCAGAATAATTAATCTTTTTCAGAAGTTCATAGTAAGTAACGGCAGCATTGAAATCTTTTGCATTTATGGATGAGGCTGCAGCATTACACAAGTTTAAAGTATCTTTTTTATCAAACAAATATACTTTATAACTTTTCTCTGCGCTTTCTTTGAAGTTTCCAGCTTTAAAATCTGCCATTGCGCCATTTACAAGACTGGCTTTCATATCTTTTAAAGCCATATTAGCCTTAACTGTCCATTTGAATTTTCCTGATTCGTTTTCGTATAAAAATACATCTTGGTATGATTGCGACGCCAATGTAAAATTATTGGCAGCATCAATGTTTTTTACAGCCAAATCTTTTAATACATTACCTTTTAAGAAGTAATAATCTGACTTGTCTTCATCAGATGCGTTAAGAATAAGATATTCTGTTTTAGTTAAAATTGCCAAAGCGTCTTGGCTATTTCCTTTATCAAATAAAGACTGCGCTTCCTTAATTTTGTCTTTTTGGGCAAATGCGCCAATGCTGATCATTAATAAGCACGACAACATTTTAATGTTCTCTTTCATTTTACGGTTAAGTTTTGGTGATTAAATGATTTTCTTATTTTCTTGAGGCAATAGCAACAGACAATTAAACTGGTTTAAAAATTATCTTATTACTATTTTTTGAGTCAATACTGCTGGTCCAACTATTTTCTCAAAATCAAATGAGCATCAAAACTTAACAAAATAAAGCAGGGTAGTTTTTCTTCATAAACAATCTGTTTTGGGGTTAAATATTTAGTTATTACGTTGTTATTTTTCTAATTCTTTGAATAAAACCAGCACTCTTATACGAATAATACTTACGAAATCATTTTTATCGAACAAAAAGCTAGTTTTTTAACTAAAATAAAATTAAAAACTAAATAAACATATAAAATCTCATCAAAATATTAAATTTTAACAAAACAAGAGGAAAATGATGTAAAAAACTTATATTTTTTAAGTTCAAAATATAAACAAAATAAAAAACTCACTATTTGTATAAGAAATACAAACAGTGAGCTTTTTCAACCGAAACGACCATTCGGTTTATTTTTAATAAACATCCGACAGGAGCAGTGGGGTGTTTAGTTAGCTATAATCTCAAAATTTTTATCTTCAATCTTAACAACTGTCAAGGCTTTAGAATAATTCAATAAAAAAGAAACGACTTCTTTATTAGGTTTAAGATTTTTGGAAGCTAATGCTTTTTTTGAGTAAATTTTCCCCATACTGTAAAAATGATTTATACTAGTATAACGGACTAAATATCAAAATAGTATTAGTTGGTTAAAATAATTTGATGTTTATCTATTATTTTTCTCAAATTCATTAGCGCGTAACGCATTCTTCCCAATGCTGTATTGATGCTTACGCCTGTAATTTCTGAGATTTCTTTGAAACTCATATCTTGGTACATACGCATTACCAATACTTCTTTTTGATCTTCTGGAAGTTCTTCTATCAACTTTTTTAGATCCAATTCTACTTGGTCCACAATCATTTTGCCTTCTATTGTGAGTGCGTCGTCAGACATGATAGAGAAAATAGAAAACTCTTCTGTTTCTCTGTACATCGGCATTTTTTTTGTCTTGCGAAAATGGTCTACAATTAAGTTATGAGAAATACGCATTACCCAAGGCAGAAATTTACCTTCTTCGTTATACGAATTGCTTTTTAAAGTTTTGATTACTTTTATAAATGTATCTTGAAAAATATCATTTGAAATATCTCTATCAGCAATCTTAGAATATATAAAACCATATATCTTAGATTCATGCCTTTTTATTAATGTTGCCAGTGCAGCTTCACTGCCGTCAACATAATTTTTTACTAATAGAGCGTCTGGAGTATGCAGATCAGCCATAATAACTACTTTTTTAGTTTTATTTTAAAAATTTGGAGTATTTTTCTAAAAAGTAGTTTTTTTAAATAGGCGTTTCTTTTTTTAGGTTATGTTAATATTGTGACCAAATTTAACAATTTTTAATTTTAAAATGCAAATAAATCATTAATTATTATTAGTAAAACTTTTATTAATGTACAATAAACATAAAATTTACGTACAAAGTGCTAAAAATCCGTAAAAAAAATGCTAGGAAAAAGTGTTAAAAAACGAACCTAAACACCTAATAATTAATGAGATAATTTTTATTCTTTTCTTCTAATCAGATTTCAAATTACAATTTTTATTGAAATAATCCGACAATTGGAGAATATTTTTTTGCAGACTGTGTTAAACTGGACCAATACAGCTCTAAAAAAGTACACTTTTACAGCTAAATCTGCTTCAAAAAGTCTTTCAGTTAGAGTAAAATAGTTAAAATTTGGAACTAAATCCTTAACTAAATCCAATTCAAAATTGATTACTTTTGTAAAAATTGACTTTTTTATGCAAATTGACCTTTCTAAAATAGATCCGAAATCAAATATTATAATTAAAGGAGCGCAGGTACATAATCTAAAAAATGTAGATGTGGTTATTCCGAGAAATAAACTGGTTGTCATTACAGGTCTTTCAGGATCAGGAAAATCAAGTTTAGCTTTTGATACTTTATATGCCGAAGGACAAAGACGTTATGTAGAAAGTTTATCTTCTTATGCGCGTCAGTTTTTGGGCCGTTTAGACAAACCAAAAGTAGAATATATTAAAGGTATAGCGCCTGCAATTGCTATTGAGCAAAAAGTAAATACGACTAATGCTCGTTCGACTGTTGGAACTTCTACTGAAATTTACGACTATATCAAACTTTTGTTTGCGAGAATTGGGCGAACCTACTCTCCTATTTCCGGACAAGAAGTTAAAAAAAATACTGTTACAGATGTTATTTCTGATGTAAAGAGTCTTCCTCTTGACAGCAGATGGCTTTTGCTTGCTCCTATTCATCTTGAAGAAGGAAGGCAATTAGAAGACAAACTAAAAGTGCTTCTGCAGCAAGGTTTTGCGCGTATTTTGGTTGATAACGAAATGATTCGTCTAGATGAATTTTCTGCTTCAGATTTACATCAATTAGACAATAAAGACATTTTACTAATTATTGACCGTATTGTTGTAAAAGAGGAAGAAGAATTTTATAACCGTCTGGCAGATGCTGTGCAAACTGCTTTTTTTGAAGGAAAAGGAATTTGTTATCTTCAAGAATTAAATGCAGAGAAGAGATTTTCTTATTCGAATAATTTTGAGCTTGACGGAATGACTTTTCTCGAGCCAAATGTTCACTTATTCAGTTTCAACAATCCGTATGGGGCTTGCCCGGTTTGCGAAGGTTATGGAAATATTATTGGAATTGATGCTGATCTGGTTGTTCCAAATACTGCTTTATCTGTTTATGAAAGTGCTATTTATCCGTGGCGCGGCGAAAGTATGAGCTGGTATAAAGACGAATTGGTAAAACATGCTTATAAATTTGATTTCCCTATTCATAAGCCCTATTTCCAATTAACTGACGAACAAAAAGATTTAATTTGGACTGGAAATCAATATTTTCAGGGACTAAATGATTTCTTTAGAGAATTAGAAGAAAAAAATTATAAGATTCAGAACCGAGTAATGCTTTCACGCTATCGTGGTAAAACTAAATGTCACGCTTGTAAAGGGAAACGCTTGCGCGAAGAAGCTTCTTATGTAAAAATCAACGGAAAAACAGTTTCTGATTTGGTTGATTTACCAATTAAACATTTGGTTACTTTTTTCAAAAATATAGAATTAAACGTTTATGAACAGCAGATTGCGAAACGCTTGATGGTCGAAATCAATAATCGTTTATCTTTTTTAACGGAAGTTGGTTTAGACTATCTTACTTTAAATCGAAATTCTGCAACGCTTTCTGGAGGAGAATCGCAGCGTATTAACTTGGCAACTTCTCTAGGAAGCAGTTTGGTTGGTTCGATGTATATTTTGGATGAACCAAGTATTGGTCTGCATCCTAAAGATTCTGAAAGATTAATCAAAGTATTGCTTTCTCTTCGCGATTTAGGAAATACCGTAATTGTGGTAGAACATGATGAAGATATCATGAAAGCTGCCGATATGATTATTGATATTGGTCCAGAAGCTGGAACTTTTGGTGGAAAACTAGTTGCGCAAGGAACTTATGATGAAATTCTGCAATCTGATTCTTTAACTGCGAAATATTTAAATGGCGATTTAGAGATTTCTGTACCGAAGAAAAGACGAAAATTCAAAAATCATATTGATATAATCGGTGCACGTGAAAACAACTTAAAAAACATTAATGTTACATTTCCGTTAGATGTTTTAACTGTGGTTACCGGTGTTTCTGGAAGTGGAAAAAGTACGCTGATTAAGAAAATCTTATTTCCAGCTATGCAGAAAAAACTGGAAAGCGCTGCTGAAAAAGCCGGACAGTTTACTGAAATTTCAGGATCATTTTCGCAGATCAAACATATTGAGTACGTAGATCAAAATCCGATTGGGAGAAGCTCTAGATCGAATCCTGTAACGTATATTAAGGCGTATGATGATATTCGTGATTTATATGCCAAAGAAAAATTATCAAAAATAAGAGGTTATCAAGCTAAACATTTCTCTTTTAATGTTGACGGAGGACGTTGTGAAACTTGTAAAGGTGAAGGTTCTATAAATGTCGAAATGGTTTTCATGGCCGATGTTTCTCTTCCTTGCGAAACTTGTGGCGGAAAACGATTTAAAAAAGAAATTTTAGAGGTTACTTTTGACAATCAGAATATTAATGATATCCTGACAATGACCATTGATGATGCTATTGCTTTTTTCGAAAAAAATAAGCAGACTAAAATCACTCAGAAACTACAGCCGTTACAAGATGTTGGTTTAGGGTATGTTCAATTAGGACAATCTTCTTCTACACTTTCTGGTGGAGAGGCACAGCGTATTAAATTGGCTTCTTTCTTGGTTAAAGGCGCGACAAAAGACAAAGCTTTATTTGTTTTTGATGAACCTACAACGGGACTGCATTTTCATGACATTAAAAAACTTTTGGCTTCGTTTGACGCTTTAATAGAAAAAGGACATTCTATAATCGTTATCGAACACAATCTTGATCTTATAAAATGTGCAGACTGGATTCTTGATTTAGGTCCTGAAGGTGGAGAAAATGGAGGTCATTTACTTGCCTCTGGAACTCCCGAAGATATTGTAAAAGTAAAAGAATCGGTAACTGGAGTTTACTTAAAAGATAAATTGTAAAAAAAAGATTCTAAGTTACTAAGGTGCTAAGGTGCTAAGAGTTTAACTTAAAATAAATAAGGTTCTAAATTACTAGTTTGTAAAAAACTTAGTAGCTTAGAACCTTATTAACTTTGTAGCTAAAAATTAAGCTACTAGACATCTTTCTTCAAACGGAAGACCATCTTCGTCAATAGCTACTAAAATCTTTTTTTGTTTTGAAGCTTCAAAGGTAAGATACAGCCAAGCAAATGACCATAAACCTAGAGTTAAACAAAAAATAATAAAATTCAAACTGTGGTTAACCACTTTTCCTCCTTTAGATAAGACTGCGAAAAGCAACTCATCATTTCTTTCTTCTAAAGTAAATCCATTATGAACTTTGTTTGAAATCATATTAGAAAATACTTGCATGCTTTGTTCCTGGCTGAGATGATTGTTTTTCATAATTAATTTAATCTACCATTAATCCAATAACTAATTTCGTCTACTATTTCTTGCAAATTTATCTCGCTCAAAAGGATAAAACAATACCCATATTTAGGTATTTTTGTTAGAAATAATTATGCAATTTCTTCAAAGTAATGCTAAACCTTTAGTATAAAGTTAATTTTAATTCGATTAATTACAAAATATTCAGGTGTTAAAGTTTATTTTTTAATACCTAATTGTCAATTATTTAACCTTAAAAACGACCTTAAAAATTGAATTTCAACTACTCTTCTTTCAAGTATTCTGGCGGAATTGCTGTTGCACTTCCATCTCTGAAAGCACTGTAGTGTGGCGACATAATCTCTATTCCTGCCGCAAAGAAAGAATCTTGAATATTTTGATGCAATGAGGAATAAATTCTTGGCTGTTTCGTTGGCTCCTTAGTGTAAACATTAATTTGATACGAAACATAAAAATCATCTAAACTCGTTTGCAATACAAATGGTTTTGGCTCTTTTTCGGTCATTTCTGTTTTTAGTGCTGCATCAATCAAAGCGGCGTAAATGTCTTTCCATGGCACATCATAACCAATCGTGACTGTAGTATGAATAAGCAATCCCGCAGTCGACTGTTTGGTGTTTGCCGAATAATTGGTCGAAGTACTGGACAAAACTGTAGCATTCGGAATCGTAATATCTTCAAATTTTGGCGTTCTTATTCTGGTAACCAATGCCGTTTTTTCTATTACTTCTCCGCTTACATCACCAATCTTTATATAATCACCAATTTTAAACGGGCGCATATACGTAATTACTAAACCCGCCACCATATTTGCAATAGCGTTAGAAGAACCAAGAGAAAACAGAACCCCGACAAATACCGAAACTCCTTTAAAAATTGGAGAATCTGAACCTGGCAGATACGGAAAAATAATAACCAGCATAAAAGCGTACATCAGCAGTCTGATTACATTGAATGTTGGCAATGCCCAATCGCTATAAAATCCGTCAATTTTTATGTTTTCAGATTTTATTTCGTCAAAGAAAAATTTAATGATTTTGAGCGCATATTTAAAAATGATAACAATTACGATAATTGTAAACAGACTTGGCAAGAACCCTAGAAATCCCATTAATGCAGATTTAGCCGGCGTCAAAATCCATCTAAGAAGCATTGTTGTATAATCTTTAGTAGCTGGAAATATGCTGAATAAAACAGGAAGCGACAAGTAAACAATTAAAATAAGTGTTATTATTTTTATAAAACCAAAAAAACGAAGAAACAAAATCAGCTGCCTTTCTGGAGATAATATTTTGATTGTATTATAATTGACTCCTTTAAAATATCGAGCTTTATTTTTGACAATATAATTTCTAATCAGATTAAAAAGCTTTCCAACCAAAAACAAAACCAAGCTAATTATAAGAATTAATAAAGCCGTATATCCGATTCGTTTAGGCAATTGAGAATAATTCTCATTTTGGTATAGGATCGCATTTCTAATTTTCGCCAGATTTCTATTGGCAATTTTAGTTGTAGTGCTATTTTCTGCTTTTGCATCAGCATCAAAAACAGACATTATGACTAAATCATTTTGATAGATAATATCCATCGAAGCATCCGAAGGAACAATTTTAAGCGAATCTTTTTCAAAGAAAGATTCGTTGTAAAGTCTTTTTATTTTATTGGTAATATATTCTGCCCGCTCTTTTGCAGAAAAAGAACCAACTTTATGATAAACAAAAAAAAGTGTGTCCTTGAAAGGCTTTACAGGATAACCTTGTAGTTTTACTGTCGAAATCTCTTTATCAGTGCTTTTCAGATCGGGAGTCTGGGCAAATACTGAAAAAGAAAATAAAATAAAGAAGAAAGCTAATAACCTAAGTACTTTTATTTTCATATTCAATTAGAAATAAGTTAGTTATCCTTTCTAACAAATATAAAAACAAAAAAGTTATGATTTTTTAAATTGCTTTCTTTTTTACAGAAAAATCAGATCAAATTTTAAACCCTAATTTCTTAAAGATCGAATCAATAACATTATTGATATCTGACGAAATTTTAAATTTATAATTCAGATAAACATATAATATAGTTACCAAAATCGATTTTAAAGCGATACTTATTAACTGGAAAAATGGAAATTCCCAAAAATAAAACAGCAGAAACAATACAAAAGTAAGCAGCATAGAATCAATAGTCTGTTTTGTAAAAGGGTACAAATGCAGCTTCTTTACCACAAAAAGCAGTTTTGCCAAACTATATAAAGTAATCGACAGCAGAGTTGCAAATGCAGAACCAAAGATTCCCCAGATAGGAATAAAGATCAAATTTAAAATTACGGTTAAAACAACGAGCATTAATCCTAAATACAATACCATACGGTAATATTTGGTATTGAAAATAATAGCATTATTGTTTCCTAAAATCAGGTCAAAATATTTAGAAAGACCAATCATAAAAACTACAGAAATTCCGCCACTATATTCTTTCGGAACTAATTCGTATAATTGGTTAATATTGACAAAAATACAAAGCATTACAAAACCGCCCACAATCTGCAAATTGATCGAAGTCTTTTTATAAAGCTGATTTAATTCGTCGAATTTGTTATCGTGCATTAATTTAGCTGTAATCGGGTACACAATCTGATGCATCGCACGACTTGGAACTGAAATGACCAAAGCAATGTAAGTCGCAACGGAGTAATAGGCGATATTTTCGATTTTCATATACTGATTCAAAATCAATTTATCGCCGTCTAAAAGTAAGTTTGCAACACTTCCAGATAAAATAATATAAAAAGTATATTCCATTACACTTTTTACATTTTCAGGTATAGAAATTTGAAAATTAGGCTTTTTAACGTAAAAAGCATAAAACATGGTTACGATAAAAGCTATAAAATAAATCGCCGCCGTTACATAAACAAACTGAACCAGACTGATCCAATTGAAATACAACGCTATTAAAGCAAAAGTCGAAAGCAATCTTAAACCAACTTCTTTTATAAAATTTCCAAAAACAGAATGCATGTGAACCCTAGCCCACGCATAAAAAATTTCAAAATAAGCCATACAGATTCCGATAAACGGAATAAGCAGCATAAATTCGCGCACAATAGGATTTTCTTTCGAAACAAAATCGGTTATGTCGTCGTAAAAGAAGATTCCTATAAGTCCTAACGGAATACACATTAAAAGCGGAAACAACGCTGTAAAAGACAAAAACTGCTCTCTTTCTTCTTCTGTTTTATACTGCGAATAAAATTTTACAAGCGTATTCTGCATTCCGATCGCGAACAAAGGCATAATGACATTTGCTGCAGAAGTAACGTAATTTGTTAAAGCGTAATAAGTTGCTCCAAGAAAAACGGGATAAAGATATAAAGTATTTATGGCTCCGATACCAAAACCAATGTATGTAATTATAGTATTTTTAAAAGACTGATTTAAGACAATACCCATTTCTTGAGTTTAGATTGTATTTGAAATTTTAATGATTATCCTTTAATCAGCTGTGCTAATTGCTTGGTCAGGTTTTTTCTCGAATATTGCTGTAAACCAATTCCGTGCGATTCCAGTTTCCCTTCCAAAAACTGATTAAAAAAGTCCAAAATTACACTTTTTAACTTCGCTTTTTCAGAATAATCAAAAAATACTCCTGTATTGGTCTGTGTAACGATATCTGCAAAGTCAGAACCTTGAGGTCCAATGGCAATTATTGGACGGTTTGAAACCATATATTCAAACAATTTACCTGGAATAATGCTTTTCGTATCTTCAGAATTAATTTCGATCAAAAGCAGAACCTGAGATTTTCTTTGATGTGCAACCGCTTCTTTATGAGAAACGTAACCCACCAAGTTCAAATAATCATTTAACTGATGTTCTTGTATCGCATCTAAAACTTCCTGACTTACAGCTCCAATTAATTTAATTTCTAAATGAGATTTAAACTCTGGAACTTCTTTTAGCAATTCAACCAAAACTTCCCACAGAAATGGCGGATTTCTGTCTGATAAGAAAGAACCAATATGAGCTAAAGTAAATTTGGTGTCTAATGTTTGTTTTTCAACTGTTTCAACATCGTAACCATTTGTAATTACCGTAATTGGCTTAGCGGTAATCGCTTCAAATTCCGTTTTCGTAGTTTTACTTGTTACGATAATTTCGTCTGCATAATTGAGTACTTTATGCTCAAGGCTTTTATGTTTTTTCTCCGCATAAGAAGATAATCGAAGTGCTTTGTGATAGCCAATCGTTGTCCAAGGATCACGAAAATCGGCAAACCATTTCACTTTCAATTTTTTTTGTAACTCTAAACCAATCAAATGCAGACTATGCGGTGGTCCAGAAGTTACAATCGTATCGATATTATTTTCCTGAATATATTTTTCTAAATAAGAAACAGACGGTTTTACCCAAAAAACACGCGCATCTGGAATAAAAAGATTTCCTCGAACCCAAAGAAACGTTTTGTCTAAGAAAGTCTGTTTTTTCTTTTGAGGAAAAATTCCCGAACTGATTTTTTTGGTTTTATTTTTCGAAAAAACAGAAGCCAATTGGTAAGGCTCCCAAATTTTATTCTTTAAAACAATTACTTTGTCTGATATTTCACTTACCAATCCTTCATCAACAATTGGATAAGTTGGATTTTCTGGAACATAAACTATAGGCTGTACATCAAATTCTGGCAAATATTTGACAAATTTCAGCCAACGCTGTACGCCCGGCCCACCCGCAGGCGGAAAATAATAGGTAATTATTAAAAGTTTTTTTTGTTCCATTTAAGATTTATTCTGTTTCACAGAGATTCGCAAAGTGCTCGCTAAGAATCGCAAAGATTTTCTAAATTATTTTTGTGTGTCTTTGTGACTACTTTGTGAATCTTTGCGGTAGAATTTTTCGAAATAAATCCCCGCAGCTAAAAGCAACAACATTCCAATTGAACTTATTAAAGTAATTGTTCCTCCAGTTTTGATAATCTGAGGTTCAAATTTAAATTCAATTGTATGTTTTCCTGCAGGAACTTCCATTGCTCTCAAAACATAATCAACAGGGAAATGATCTGTTAATTTACCATCGATATAAGCATTCCAGCCATTTTTATAATACATTTCAGAGAAAACAGCTAAACCATCATTCTCTTTGTCTGATTTGTATTTAATGTAATTTGGCTTATAAGTAACAACTTTAATCGTTCCAGTTGTATCTAAAGGTTTCTTTAATCTCGCATTTTGAAATTTATTTTCATGCTCGTGAACATTAAATACTGCAACTTTTTTAGTATCCAAAGTATTCAAGGCTTTCATGACATCATCTGGCTTGTTTACCAGTTTTACAGACTCCACAAACCAGGCATTTCCGTTAGCATCTGGATTAACAGTCGGAATCTGATTTCCTGTACTGTCCACCTGAATCACATACTTAACATTCAACATATTAAGCACTTCTAGATTATTTTTAGCAATTTGATAATCGTATAATTGCTGCATTCTTCTAGGTCTTACAGCACTATAACCTCCAATTGTTTTATGGAAATAAGAAGATCTTCCCTGTAATTGTCCCTGAAGATCGAATACACGATAAACAGAAGTATCTTTTAAAATTTGAGCATCTGCTTGAGTTTCTTGGAAAGGCGCTGCAATCTGAACCGGACTTACGAAATCTTTTGCCGAAACGTATTTTTTATCCACAAAAAACAAATCAAAAATCATTACAATTCCAATAACGATTAAAGTTGTTGTTTGAGAGAATCTGTTTTTAATAAACATCCAAAGCACAACAAAAGTAACCACGATTAAAAATCCAGATCGTAAGATATCTGCATAATACATCGTCATTCTGTCTTCTTTTAAAGCGTCAACAAAACCTGGCCCGTAGCTTTCCATGAAATATTGGTCGCTCGCTCCTGTAAAATGGAAGAAACTTTTTGCTATTAACAAAATTACCAATACTCCCAAACCAAAAACTCCTGTCTGTACTAATGCTTTCTGCTGTAATTTTGGTTCGTCTTTAGCTTTAAAGAATGACTGTAATCCCATAACAGCCAAAACAGGAAAACATAGCTCTAGAATTACCTGAATGGATGAAACAGCTCTAAATTTATCATAAAGAGGAACATATTCAATAAAAAAGTCTGTCAGCAAAGAGAAATTTTTTCCCCATGAAAGCACTAAAGTGAAAAGCGCCCCAGCAAGGAAAACATATTTAATTTTTCTATCATCAATAAATAAAGCTAAAACAGCCAAGAAGAAAACGACAGCCCCTATATAAGCTGGCGCTGAAACAATTGGCTGATCTCCCCAATACGTTGGCATTCCAGAAACAAAATCTTGAGCTTGAGACGAAGGAACGCCTTGCTCTACCATAAAGGCGTACATACGACTGTCTGTACCAACATTTTCGTGGCTTGAACCTCCAAATATTCTTGGAGCAATTAAATTCAAACTTTCTGCAATTCCATAACTATATTCTGTAATATAGTCTGTAGTCATAGAAGCAGTCGTTTCATTTTTAGATCCGTCTGGATTAAATGTCAGCTCACTTTTATCTCTAATACTATATTTAGCATATTCTTGTGTAGCCATTAAATTACCGGCATTGGCACCTAATGCAAAAATCCCCGCAACTAATAAAACGCCACAAGAAATTAAAAGTCCTTTAAAATCTTTTTCTTTAATAAAATTAAAAGCATAATAACCTGTTAGAATCAATAAGAAAATCAATAAATAATAGGTCATCTGGAAGTGATTGGCACTAATTTCTAATGCCACGGCAAACATGGTGAGCAAACCTCCCCAAATGTATTTTTTCTGAAAAACGAGTATAAAACCTGCAATTACTAAAGGCATATAGGCAATAGCATGCGCTTTGGCATTATGCCCAACTCCTAGAATAATAATCATATAAGTTGAAAAACCAAACGCAATTGAGCCTATAAAAGCTTTCAGCGGATCTGTTTTTAAAACCAATAATAAGCCATAAAAGCCAAGGAAATATAAAAACAAGTAATCTGCAGGACGCGGAAGAAAACGTAAAACGTCATCAACTTTACCTATAAAATCGTTCGGATAATTTGCACCAAGTTGATATGTTGGCATGCCGCCAAAAGCAGAATTCGTCCAATAAGGTTCTGCATTTTCTACCGCTCTAAAGTCATTTTGCTCTTTTGCCATTCCGGTGTATTGAGCAATATCAGACTGGAAAATTTGTTTTCCTTGCAGAACTGGATAAAAATAAATTAATGAAACAAGAATAAAGCCCAGAACTACAAGGGCATGCGGATAGAACTTATTTACTATTTTCAATTTTGGCTGGTTTGGGTTAAAATGAATCCTAAATTTTCAGGACACAAATCTAATCTATTTCTTCGTAATCAACATACTCACCCACTTTTTTGGTTTCGCGCGGGTTTTTAGCATTAGCTGTATTAATGATTATTTCATCATTATTATTTGTATTGCTATTGTTCTGATATCTATTATCTTGATTATATTGTTGCTGTTGTCTTTGAAAATTTTCACTGGCATTTTCTACTGCCTTTTTAACCAACACAGGCAAAAAGATTTTAGCTAAAAATTTAAAAATGTAATAAAAAGCTATAACCCACATGATGGTCTTGAACAAACCTGAAAAAGATGCTTCTTGCATAACTATATATTTTTTTCCAAAATTAATAAATCCGTTGCTTAAAAATAAAATATGAATCTTAAATAAATAATAAAATATGTACATTTGAAATGCGTTATTATTTTTCAACTCAAAAAAAATTATATGTTCAAAATTAAAAACTTACTTGCCCCGGTACTTTTTTTTATTCCACAACTGTTTTTTGCGCAATATACTGACGTCATTAACTCAAATCGCCCAGGTGAAACAATGTCTGCCTACGCCGTTGGAAAATCTGTTATTCAAGCCGAATTAGGTGTTTACGGCATTAAAGAAAAACACGACTTATTAGACTACGATGCCAGCGGATTCGGTACAGATTTAACTATTCGATATGGCGCTTTTCTCGAACAATTAGAATTCATAGCTGATTTACAATACCAAACCGAGAATTTTGATACTCCATACACCAGCTACAAAAAGAATAATTTTAGACGCACGGTTTTAGGAGCTAAATATCTTGTTTATGATCCGTACAAAAATTATAAAAAAGAAGTAAACATCTACAGCTATAAAGCCAATCGAAATTTTCAATGGCGAGAGCTTATTCCAGCTGTTTCTGTTTTTGCAGGAGCTAATTTTGTTGGAGCCGATAATCCTTATTATTTTTCTCCTGATGGCGCTATTTCTCCTAAAGTTTCGATTATTACACAAAATTTATTAGGAGGTGGAGCTTGGGTTTTTGTGACTAATATTATTGCAGATTATATCGGAACCGACTATCCAAGTTACGGATATGTATTAACTTTGACGCACGGATTTAATGACAGATGGTCTGGTTTTGTTGAAAATCAGGGGTATAAAAGTGATTTCTATAGCGATTCAATTCTTCGCGGAGGAGCTGCTTTTCTACTTTCTTCCAACATGCAGGTTGATGCTTCTATAAGTACCAATTTCAAAAATACACCCTCTATATTATATGGCGGTGTTGGCGTATCATGGCGTTATGATGGATGGTACAAAGAGAAGGTAGTTGAAGATAAAGCAGCCGCTAGAGCAAAAAAGAATCCTGATAATGAAAAAGCAATTGACTATCAAGAAAAAGAACGAAAGCGTAAAGCTAAATACGAATAAACTGAATAACTAGACCCTTTTATAAAGGACTCTCAATACCACCTTAATGATTACAATTAAAGAAGCTAAAAGCAAAAAAGAATTAACCGAATATATCAAATTTCCTTTTTCACTATATAAGGATAGCCCATATTGGGTGCCGCCTATTATTTCAGACGAATTGGAATCATTTGATAAAACTAAAAATCCTGCTTTTGATAATGCCGAAGCTTACTTTTATTTAGCTTACAGAGACAATAAAATTGTTGGGCGTATTACTGCTATTATCAATTGGTCTGAAGTTAACAATCAGCATAAGAGAAAAGTGCGTTTTGGATGGTTTGATGTAATTGATGATATTGAAGTTACAAAGGCATTGCTTGAAAAAGTGTATGAATTAGGAAGAAAACACAATTTAGAGCATGCTGAAGGCCCAATGGGATTTTCTAATCTAGATAAAGTTGGAGTTCTTACTGAAGGATATGACCAAATTGGAACCATGATTACATGGTACAATCACCCGTATTATGTAACGCATTTGGAGCAATTAGGGTTTCAGGTTGAAAAACAATATATAGAAAGTATATTTCCTTTTTCGAATGTAAAACCAGAATTCTTTCAGAAAGCGCAAGAGTTAATCAAAAAACGCTACGGATTAAAAGCGCTTAATTTTACCAAAACAAAAGACATTATACCTCATGTAGACAAAATGTTTGATTTGTTTAATGAATCTTATGAAAAACTGGCTTCGTTTGTAGCTATTTCTGACGTTCAAAAAGAATATTTTAAAAAGAAATATATCAGCTTTATTAATCCAGAATATATCAAATTTGTTGTTGATAAAGATGATAATCTGGTAGCTTTCAGTATCGTAATGCCTAGCTTTGTTGAAGCTTTGCAAAAAATAAAAGGAAAATTGTTTCCATTTGGATTTTTGCAGTTATTAAAAGCTAAAAAACACAGTAAAGACGTTGTTTTCTACCTCATCGGAGTTCATCCTGACTATCAAAATAAAGGCGTAACAGCGATTATATTTGATGAATATTATAAAACGTTTTCTGCCAAAGGAATTCAGACTTGTATCAGAACTCCTGAGTTATTAGAGAACAATGCCATTCATTTGCTTTGGAAAAACTTTGATCCTACTATTCACTGTCAGAGAAAGACTTATTTGAAGAATCTTTAATTTTAGTCCTTAGCTCTTAGTTGTTAGTCCCTAGTATTAAGCAATTAATATCAAAAAATAAGCACTTAGCGTTTAAGGACTAACAGCTAAGGACTAAGGACTAAAAAAACATAAAAAAATCCATTCGTCCCCAAAACGAATGGATTTTTCACTTTATAAAACACATCATTACTCTACTTTGCAATCTACTTTTACCAAAGTATTTTTTTGATCAAATTTAAGCTTTGATTTATCTTTAAAAGAAACTTTGTTATTTGCTTCTACTACATCTCCATATCCTTCAATAAAAGTTCCGTCTTTTTGAAGAAAAACAACTTCTCTAACAGATGAAACTCCTTCAGAATTAAAAGTATAATCTGCGACCAAAGTATCTCCTTTCATATTTCCAATTAAACTTCCCTCGTTTTTATCTTTTCCAACCAAATTATAACTTAGTGTCCCGTTTACTTCTTGATGAGAATTTACATTGAAACTCATCTCGATAACACTTCCGTTAGCTCTCCAAGCATAACATTGATCCCCTGCCGGTTCTACAATTTCTGCTTCTTTAGGTGGACTAGGCGTAATTTGTACTGGCTCTGTTGTCGTTGTTTCTTTTTTACAAGAAGCAAAAATCGACAAGGCAAGTACTGCTGTTAGTGTTAGTACTTTTTTCATATTTTCTATTTTTATTTTGTGATTATAGTATAAAGTTAATTCAATTCAAAAAAAAATCCATTCGTAGAACAAATGGATTTTTTACATAATTCCCACTAAGGAAATGTATTTTTTTTTAGAATTTACGAAACGTCAACAGTTGTACGTTCTGCAATTTCTTTATAAGTTCCGTTAACTAATTTCTCACGGATTGCTTCGAAAGCTGTTAAAGTCTCTTCGATATCAGCTAAGGTATGAGAAGCCGTAGGAATCATTCTCAATAAGATAATTCCTTTTGGAATAACTGGATAAACAACAATAGAAAGGAAAATACCATAATTTTCTCTTAAATCGTTTACCATTACCATTGCTTCAGGAATACTTCCTTCTAGGTAAACTGGTGTGATACAAGTATTTGTATCACCAATATTAAATCCTTTTTCTTTAAGACCGCTTTGTAATGCATTTACATTTTCCCAAAGTTTGTCTTTAATTGCAGAAGACTGACGCAATAACTCTAAACGTTTTAAAGAACCAATAGTTTGAATCATTGGCAATGCTTTTGCAAACATTTGAGAACGTAAGTTGTATTTCAAATAATCAATAACTGTTTTATCAGCCGCTACGAAAGCACCAATGTTAGCCATAGATTTTGCAAAAGTAGAGAAGTAAACATCAATCTGATCTTGAACCCCTTGCTCCTCACCTGCTCCAGCACCCGTTTTTCCTAAAGTACCAAAACCGTGAGCATCGTCTACTAATAATCTGAAATTGTATTTTTTCTTTAATTCAGCAATTTCTTTTAATTTTCCTTGCTGTCCGCGCATTCCAAAAACACCTTCAGTAATAAATAAAATACCTCCGCCTGTTTCTTCTGCCATTTTAGTAGCACGCTGCAAGTTTTTCTCCATACTTTCCAAATCATTGTGTTTGTATGTGAAACGTTTACCCATGTGCAAACGAACACCATCAATGATACAAGCATGTGAATCAACATCATAAACAATAATGTCATTTTTAGTAACCAAAGCATCAATAATAGACACCATTCCTTGGTAACCAAAATTCAATAAATAAGCAGATTCTTTCATTACAAATTCTGCCAATTCATTTTCTAATTGTTCGTGGTAAGTAGTATGTCCAGACATCATACGAGCTCCCATCGGATAAGCTGCACCAAACTGAATTGCTGCATCTGTATCTGCTTTACGAACTTCTGGATGATTAGCTAAACCTAAATAATCATTTAAACTCCAGTTTAAAATATTTTTTCCGTGAAATTGCATTCTAGGACCCAACTCTCCTTCTAACTTTGGGAAAACATAATAACCTTCTGCTTGAGAAGCCCATTTTCCTAAAGGTCCTTTATTGTCCTGAATTCTTTCGAATAAATCTTTTACCATAATATATGTAGTAATTTTTTTTACTTAATCAGCGAGCAAAAATAATCATTATTAATTTAAAATGAAGAGCCTCAATTATTTTTATTAAAAAATATTCTGCTGCAAAAAAATAATACCGTTTTGCGCCTCTTTGTTTGCTCCCAAAAAGCCCTGTTTCCCGCTGTAATTATGCCAAAACATGATTAATATCATAATAAAGGATAAAAAAGTCTTTTATTTTTGTTTAAAAATTTAACACAAAACAAAATAATAGATCATGAAACAAACTACCAAAACCTGGATTAAAACGAGTGCTCTAATCAGTTCGTTATTTATGCTGCTAATTTTAGGAAGCTGTAAAAAAGAACAAGATAAGATTTATGCAGACATCACAACTCAAGGCGAAATGGAGGCCGAACTTACAGCTCCTCCTCACGTTCCTAAACCTGTTGGCGACAGAACCGCAATGAAGTTAAAATTAAACATGGAAATCAAGGAACAAGAAGGCACAATGACAGATGGTGTAAAATATACCTATTGGACATTTGGTGGCTCGGTTCCAGGAAGTTTCATTAGAACCCGTGTGGGCGATGAAGTAGAATTTCACTTAAAAAACCATCCGGATAATAAATTGCCTCACAATATCGATTTACATGCTGTAACTGGTCCAGGAGGTGGAGCAACTTCTTCTCTTGTAGCTCCGGGACATGAAAAAGTTTTTAGTTTTAAAGTGATAAATCCTGGTTTATATGTATACCACTGCGCAACCGCTCCTGTGGGTATGCACATTGCAAACGGTATGTACGGATTGATTTTGGTTGAACCAGAAGGCGGACTTCCTCCAGTTGACAAAGAATATTACGTAATGCAGGGTGATTTTTACACTCAAGGTGAATATGGAGCAAAAGGCCTTCAGCCATTTGACATGAATAAAGCCGTAAAAGAAACTCCTGATTATGTCGTATTTAACGGAAAAGTGGGGTCATTAACAAATGGAAATGAATTAACAGCCAAAGTGGGCGAAACCGTTCGTTTATTTGTTGGAAACGGCGGACCAAATTTGGTTTCTTCTTTCCACGTTATTGGTGAAATATTCGACAATGTTCATGTTGAAGGCGGAAGCACAGTCAATAAAAATGTACAGACTACTTTGATTCCTGCTGGTGGCGCTGCCATTGTCGATTTTAAAGTAGAAACGCCGGGAACTTTTATTTTGGTTGACCACTCTATTTTCAGAGCATTTAATAAAGGGGCGCTAGGAATGCTAAAAGTGGAAGGAAAAGAAAATAAAAACATTTATTCTGGAACTATTCAAGAAGGTATTTATTTGCCTGAGGGCGGAACAATCCAGAAAATGCCTGAAACTGCAGCTTCAAAAACAACAGCGATTCCAAAACGTACCGTTGAAGAAAAAATTAAAATTGGGAAAGAAATCTTTGGAACAACTTGTTTTGCATGCCACCAGTCTGAAGGACAAGGAATACCAAGTACTTTCCCTCCTTTGGCAAAATCAGATTATTTAAATGCCGATTCTAAACGTGCTATTAAAACAATTTTGCATGGTTTAACGGGAGAAGTAACTGTTAACGGGAAAAAATACAACAACATAATGCCAGCTCAGAATTTATCTGATGATGAAATCGCTAATGTGCTTACCTACATTTATAACAGCTGGGGAAATAATAAAACAGAAGTTACTCCAGAAATGGTAAAAGCTTTAAGATAACAGCAAAACTCTAGCATGAAAAAATACATTTTCATACTTACTATTCTCTTTTTCTCTGCACTTAGTGTCATGAAAGCTCAGGAAAAAGGAATGGCTTTCATAAAAGAGGGATCTTTTGTCCCTCTTTATGGAGCTGTTTCTAAAAACCACGTTACAGTAAAATCTTTTTACATCGACATTTATCCTGTAACAAACAGTGAATTTTTAGAATTTGTCAAAAAAAATCCTTCTTATCAAAAATCTAAGATTAAAGGAATTTTTGCCGATAAAAGTTATTTGGCTTACTGGTCAACTGATCTTGATTTTGGAAATGCAAAACCGAAATCTCCAGTAACCGGCGTTTCTTGGTTTGCAGCAAAAAAATACTGCGAATGCCAAGGAAAACGCTTGCCAACAATGGACGAATGGGAATATGTAGCTATGGCCGACACTAAAAAAATAGACGCACGAACTAAAAAAGAATTTAACGAGTATATTTTATCCTGGTACGAGAAATCGAAAACGTATGAAAATGAGATTGGAAAAACTTTCAAAAATTACTGGGGAGTTTATGACATGCACGGTTTAGTTTGGGAATGGACGTCTGATTTTAACAGCATTTTTTTATCGGGAGAATCTAGAAAAGATAAAAGCAGTGATAAAAACCTTTTCTGCGGAGGCGCCTCTGTAAACGCATCCGATCTAATGGACTATGCCGCTTTTATGCGATATGCTTTTAGAGGAAGTTTGAAAGCACAATATTCAACACGAAATCTAGGATTTAGATGTGCCAGCACGACAAAACCTAAAATTTAATTTAGTTAAAAATGAAAAACATAGCAATTGCTTTTATTCTTCTTTTCTCCTTCTACAGCTGTAAAGAAGAAGATAAAAAAGAAAATAAAGCAGAAACAAAGAAGGAAATTAGTGATTTATCGATTTACAATCTTCCATCTAAATGGACAACACAGGACGGAAAAGATATTGAATTGAAATCGCTTAGAGGAAATGTTTTGGTTATGGTAATGATCTACACCAGCTGCAAAGCAGCCTGCCCAAGATTGGTAGCCGATATGCGAGATATTGAATCTAAACTGAATGCCAAAACAAAACAACACGTAAAACTGATTTTGGTGAGTATAGATCCAAAAACTGATACTCCAGAAAGATTAAAAAAGTTTGCCATAGAAAATAAAATGAATCAAGATCCGTGGATTTTCCTTCGTTCATCTGAAGAAAATACTCGTGAATTTGCAGCGGTTTTGGCTGTTAATTACAAAAAAATCTCGCCTATAGATTTTTCGCACTCTAACATTATCAGCGTTTTCAATCCAGAAGGAGAATTGGTATTTCAGCAGGAAGGTTTGGGTGTAAATAATGAAAAGACAATTGAAACCATAAATCAGGAAGCAGGGAAAATATAGATATTATAAATAGGTTAATTAGTAAGAACAAGAGCAGGTTTATAATAAAATCGGCTCTTGTTTTTTTATTTATAATGGAGTTCAATTAAGCTTCGGAGAAGCGCAATATTTATAGAAACATTACACATCACATTTTAAAGCTCCAGCGGAGCGACATATTTATCACGGTAGCAAATTTATATTCCTAATATGATTATATAAATATGTCGCCCCGCTGGAGCTTCTTTATCTACTATCTTATTTTTCTATAAAAACACCGTCCCTCTGGGACTTTTTTCTTAATCTGTTGCTTTTTCTAAATTGTCAAATTTCAATTTTATTATAGAAACCATAATTAAAGCTAAGCCTAAAACCAAAAGAATACTGAATATCAAAATACTCTGAAAATATCCTGAAATACTTCCTCCTCCAAAAAAGAAAAACCAGCCTTGCAAAAACAATAAAACTTCAGTCAAAATATATCCTAAAATAAAAATCTTTACTCCTATTTTTAATGCAGAAGAATTGGAAGAAAGCATTTTATTCTGAAGCAAAATCCCAAACAAAAATCCAGTTATGATTCCTAAAGTCGTTAAATGAATAAAACCAATTACAAAATTTCTGATTTGATGGGACACTTCTGCCAAATTGGGGAAAATAGTCAGTAATTGGATTCCGACTTTCAAAAACAAGGAAGTTAAAGCTAAACCATAAACCAATTTAGTTGTTTTATCTAAAGAACTTTTGAAAGTGCTAATTTGAGGTTTTAGCATTTTATAGAAATAAATAAAAACTCCCAATTGAATTAAAACTCCAACTCCATTGATATAACTCAAAATATCATTTTCGACAAACCAGCGAATTGGAAAACAAACGGTTAAAAGCGTAGAAATAACCATAAAGAAGTAAAACTTTCTAAATTTTATCTCATCAATTTTATCTTGAAATTGTTTTAAAAACAAAGCCAAAATCGCTAATATAAACCAGCCATTAAATTGAAAATGAAGAAAGAACTGAATGGCAATCTGGTAAAAAGCACTTTGTTTTCCTAATGTGCTTACGGCCGGTCCGAGACACCAGACTCCGCAAGTAGATAAAATCATAAATAAAATCGAAGTCAATAAAAGTCTCTGCGCTGGAGTTTTTTCTTTGGAAGAATCTTTCCAAACCAAACGGCAAAAAACATAGCTCAGCAAAATATGCAGAGTCGAAAAAACAATAGAAAACAAAGCATATCCTTGAATGGGAAAAGCAATCATCATTCCGATTACGGAAAACTCTGTCAGCCAGAATAAACGGTTATAGATCGGTTTCTGACTTTTTTCTTTTGGAATAAAAAAATGAACAATCAAAACATAAACGATCAAATATACCCAGCCCAACATAGCTACATGCGAATGCGTATGAAGCAGAAAACTGTAGTTTAGAAAATCTAACGGAAAGAGATACATAAAACGCATTAATAATCCGAAAATACAGGCAATCAGAAAATTAAAAAAACAGCAGAGTATCCAGCTTTTTTGAGAATTCATAACGTGCATTTTATTTGTGCAAACGTAACCAATGATTTTTAAGCCACGAATTCACGAATTACATTGTCTTTTCAATTTTAATCCAATTTCGCAAATTAAAATTCGTGAAATTAAAATCATTTCAATCAATAAAGATTAGTATAATTCGTGAATTCGTGGCAAAAAAACTAAAATTAACCTTATTCTACTTCAACAAAATCTTTTTCAAGAAGAACTGCTTTTGGAAATAAAATATTGTTCTCCAAATGAATGTGTTTATGCAAATCTGCTTCGAACTCTTTCAGCATGGCAAAAGTTACTCGGTAAGTGGTACAAGCGTCTGCCGGCGGATTATAATTATTGGTTAAAGCTGCAATTTCTCTAAAACGCTCTCCTTCGTTATCATGCTCGTGCATCATCATCGCAATCGGATTTGAAACGGTTCCGAAGGAAGGCTGAGATAAAATTCCATCAGATTCTTTCGTTTTCACCATTCTTTTCACAAATGGAAACAGAACCAATTCTTCTTTTTTCATATGCTGAGACAATTCGCCTGCACATCCAATAAACAATTCATTTATTTTAAATAATTCTGGATGATTTGCTCCGTGAACTTTACATAATTTATCTAAAAACGGAAGAATTACGTTCGTTTTTTCTTCCACATAACGATGATGTGTTTTCTCGATATAATCTGCCAATAAATCTAAAGGCCAAGAATTGAAATCAATGTTTCCGTTATTTTCTGATTGTGCAACCTGTAGAACATTTTCTAATAATGCATCTGCGTCAATATTTTGTTTTTCGCAGACTTCGGTAACTGTTCGGTTTCCTTTACAGCAAAAATCTATTTTGTATTTAGAAAATACTGCAGCTGTTCTAAAATCTTCAGCTACAAATGATCCAATTGTTTTGTTTTTTAAATTTTCCATGATAATCATTTTTTAAGTTTTGTTTTTTATTTTTTGTTTTTTAATGTGAGTTCAAATACAAACCAGGCCATAGTAATGAACCCGATTCCAAAAATCGAATCTCCAATGGCACGAAGCCACTTTAAGGTAATCATTGCAGGCTGTTGCATTAATTCTGATGAACGCGCGTACCACATTCCGTGATTAATACTTTCAATTGCTTGCCAAATTCCAATTGGAAGAAGGCTTAGAATGGCCATCAGAAATAAACCAATATTCAAAGACCAGAAAGTAATACTAAGCAGTTTGGTATTCCAGCTTACATTTCGGTATAAACTTCTTAGTACAAATAATACCAGACCAATTCCTAACATTCCGTAAACACCAAACAAAGCAGTATGTCCATGTAATGGCGTGGTATTTAATCCTTGAACATAATACAATGCTATTGGCGGATTAATAATGAATCCGAAGATTCCAGCTCCAAGGAAATTCCAGAATGCTACAGAAATCATAAAATAAATCGGCCATTTGTAATCGGCTATCCATTTTGTTGATTTTGACAGTTTATAATTTTGATACGCTTCAAATCCTATTAATGTCAGCGGTACTACTTCCAGTGCACTAAAAGTTGCTCCTAATGCCATAATTGCTGTTGGTGTTCCAGAGAAATACAGGTGGTGGAATGTTCCTAAAATTCCTCCAGCCATGAAAATAATCGTGGCAAACAATACATTTAAAGTTGCTGTTTTGGTTTTTAATAATCCTAAACGAACAAATAAAAAGGCAATTACTACGGTTGCAAATACTTCAAAGAAACCTTCAACCCAAAGGTGAACAACCCACCATCTCCAATATTCTGCAATGGCTAAATTGCTTTGTCTTCCCCACATTAATCCGGCTCCGTAAAACATTGCGATTGCAGTACAAGAAACTAAGAACAATATGATTAGGTTTTTCTCTTCTGTTTTTTTCTTTAAAACTGGAAGCAATGGACGAATCATTAAAGCCAGCCATAAAAACAGTCCCACTAAAAGGAATATTTGCCAGAAACGCCCTAAATCAACATATTCGTAACCTTGATGCCCAAACCAGAAATTTTGAACTAAATTCAGTTTTTGCATTACTCCAAACCATTGTCCGACCATTGAACCTAAAACAATAATCAATAAAGCAATGAACAAGAAGTTAATGCCAAAACATTGAAACTTAGGATCTTTACCCGAAACTGCTGGAGCAATATACAATCCTGTTGCCAGCCAAGCTGTTGCAATCCAAAAAATAGCCAATTGCGTGTGCCAGGTACGCGTTACGGCATAAGGCAGAATTTTATCAATTGGGATTCCGTATAAACCATTTCCTTCAACTCCATAATGCGCCGTTATAATTCCGAACACCATTTGCAGCACCATCAGTAAACTTACGATCCAGAAATATTTGGTTACCAATCCCATCGATTTGGTTTTGCCTTGTTTGATAATCGGATCTTCTTTTGGCAGCGGAAACTCTTCTTCCTCACCTGACTTTGCATGATAGAAAACTAAGATTCCTACACTTAAAATCAATAAAATGATACTTACTCCAGACCAAGCCAAAAGTTCTGTGGTTGCAACATTTCCAACCAATTCGTCTGAAGGCCAGTTGTGTGTATATGAAATATCTCCATCAGGTCGATTGGTTACTGTTGCCCACGTCGCCCAGAAGAAAAAAGCATTCATTTTATGCATTCTATCTACATCTGTAATAGAGTTTTTAGGAATTGCATAGTCGCCTCTCAGTTTATCAAATTTTGGATCATTCGTAAAAAGACCTTTATAATATTCACTTAAATATTCAATCGCAGCCAAACGGTTTTCAGAAATAGTAAGAACACCTGTTTCGGAATTGTAACGATTGGTTCGCACATCCTGCTGCAGCCGAATCTTCAGAGCCGACTGTTTTTCAGCATCCAACTCGGCATATTTCTTATTAAAATCCTTTTTCGCATAAATATCCAGTATAACCAGTGCTTCTCTATGCAGCCAATCTGCGGTCCAGTCTGGGGCCACATAGGCGCCGTGTCCCCAAATAGATCCCACTTCCTGGCCTCCTATACTCTGCCAGATATTTTGTCCGTCTTTAATTTCGCTTTCGCTAAAAACAACTTTTCCTGAATCGGTTACTATTTCTTTCGGTACTGGGGGTCCCTGCTGATAAATTTCGTAACCATAATAACCAAGCACTGCAAATGATATACTCATCACTAGTGCAAAAACTAGCCATAATTTTTTTTCTCTTTTCATTTCCTTGGGGGGAATTTGAAATAAAAGATAATTTTATCTTTTATTGGTTTTAAAAAAAACTCCAACTTAAAACATTGGAGTCTGTGGTATTTATTTTGTTTTTTTATTCAACAATTAATACACCTTTCATCATAGCCACGTGACCAGGGAAAGAGCATATAAACGGATAAGATCCTTTTTTATCAATTGTAAACTCAATTGTATCTTCTTCTCCACCGCCTAATAATTTAGTGTGCGCAATAATTGAAGCTTTTTCAGATTCTGGAATATAATCTGTTGCTTTAGCGTCATTTGCTTTTAAAGCGAAGTTTGACTGATCTGTTCCTTCTTGTAAGATCACTAAATTGTGTCCCATTGCTTCTTTAGGGATTTTTCCAACATGTTTCAAAGTCAGTTTGATTGGTTTCCCTGCAACCGCTTTCAACTCACTTGTATTAAACTGCATTTGATCATTTCCTTCAATAACTAATACATTTTCTTCTGCTGCTGGGGTTACAGGAGCTGCTTCTCCTTCTGTAGAAGTTTCAGTTGTCTCAGTTTGATCTGCTGGAGCTGTTTCTTTTTTACCGCAAGAAGTTATTGTTAAAAATCCCATTAGGATTAATAGTGAAATTTTGGTTTTTGTATTCATTTTTAAGATAATTTATTTAATATTAATCGTTTATATTCAATGTTTTTAAAAAGAAATCGCCCGATTTTACGTCTGAAGCGAGTTGTTCTAAAGTAGTTTTAGTCAGCATTTCTAAAAGCAAACCTCGTATTTTCTTGAATTCATGATGAACAGGACAAGGATGCTCTTCTGAACATTCTTTTAAACCAATACCGCAGCCGCTGTAAATTTTATTTCCGTCTATCGCATCTACAATCTGAATTAATTTTATTGATTTTGATGCTTCTGGAGAAACCTCAAAGCCGCCCCCTACTCCTTTTGCCGAATGAATAATGCCATTTTTGGTCAAAATCTGCATAATCTTGGCGGTAAATGGTTCTGGAGAATCGATTTCTTTTGCGACATCTTTTATTCCAACCCTTATCCCTTTTGAAGATTTGGTTGCAATAAATATTGAAGCCCTTATTCCGTATTCACACGCTTTTGAAAACATACATCCTTTAATTATTCTTAGCAAAGATAGATAGGTTTTACATAAAAGACAAATTTATCTTTAATTAATTTTATAACTACTGAATATTATTTATAATGAAACTAATTAGTGCTAATTGAAAAACTTATTCGGCATTGGATTCTTATAAAAACCAATTTTAATTTTAACTTTGAGAGTATTTAATTTTAAATATTAAAATAATGCCTTTAAGCAATTCAAAAGATTTAAAACTGGCAGTTCTTATTGATGCAGACAATGTGCCTTACAGTAATGTAAAAGGCATGATGGAAGAAATTGCAAAATTAGGAACGCCAACCACAAAAAGGATTTATGCCGACTGGACAAAACCTAATGCAAATGGCTGGAAAGGCGTTTTATTAGAACATGCTATTACTCCTATTCAGCAATACAGTTATACCGTTGGAAAAAATTCATCAGATTCTGCTTTGATTATTGATGCCATGGATTTGCTGTATTCTGGAAAATTGGACGGTTTCTGTATTGTTTCTAGTGACAGCGATTTTACACGACTTGCCATAAGACTTCGCGAATCGGGTATGAAAGTGATTGGTATTGGAGAAAAGAAAACACCAAACTCCTTTATTGTTGCCTGCGACCGATTTATTTATATTGAAGTATTAGACGGCGCCACTCAAAAGAAAAAGCCAAAAGCAGTTGCTGCTGATACTAAAAAACCTGTAGAAAAACCTTCAGACAAAGCACTTCACAAAATAGACAAACAGACTATAGAACTTATAGAAGACACCATTACTGACATTGAAGACGACGATGGCTGGGCTTTTTTAGGAGATGTCGGCAATTTGATTGTGAAGAAAAAACCTGAATTTGATCCTCGAAATTATGGTTATTCTAAACTGACTCCGATGCTTAAATCATTGACCGATATTCTGGAAATTGACGAAAGAGAATCGGACAAAAAAGGAATCAAACACGTTTATGTGCGTTTAAGATTCAACTAAGATTACATTTATTACCTATTTAATTTTTTAAAAACATGAGAAAAAAATTCTTTATTTACGGATTCTTATTGTTTCTAATTGTTGCTGCAATTTACTACTATACTGGACGCGGTTATTTACTCGTTTTTATTATTCCCCTTTTATTGATTGTCGGAGTTTACAATGCTTCGCAAAAGAAACATGCTATTTTACGAAACTTTCCTGTTTTGGGCTATTTCAGGTATTTGTTTGAAATGATTGCGCCTGAAATCCAACAGTATTTTATTGAAAGATCTACAGACGGAAAACCTTTTTCTAGAAATCAGCGCTCATTAGTATACCAAAGAGCCAAAAATATTGATTCGAATACTCCTTTTGGAACACAATTAAACTTAAACACAGAAAATTACGAAGGAATAAAGCATTCTATTTTTCCAGCAAAAGTAAATGAAGAACTTCCTCGCGTTTTAGTTGGGGGAAAAGATTGTAAGCAGCCTTACTCTGCTTCGTTATTTAATGTTTCGGCTATGAGTTTTGGTTCGTTAAGCGAACATGCCGTTCGTGCCATTAACCTTGGTGCGAAAAAAGGAAATTTCTACCAGAATACTGGGGAGGGAGGATTAACCGATTATCATTTAGAAGGAGGCGGCGATATTACTTGGCAGATTGGAACTGGATATTTTGGATGCCGTGATGCAGAAGGAAATTTCAGTCCCGAAAATTTCTCTGCAAAAGCGAATCTTCCGAATGTAAAGATGATCGAAATTAAACTTTCGCAAGGTGCAAAACCAGGTCACGGAGGTGTATTGCCAGCCGCAAAAAACACCGAACAGATTGCCAAAATTAGAGGTGTGCAGCCACATACCACAATTCTTTCTCCTCCCGGCCATCACGCTTTTTCTGATGCGAAAGGATTAATTTATTTCGTTAAACAATTACGCGATTTATCTAACGGAAAACCAATCGGATTTAAACTATGTATTGGAAATACTGCCGAATTTGAAGCGATCTGCCAAGAGATGATCAATGAAGATATTTATCCAGACTTTATAACAGTTGACGGCGCAGAAGGTGGAACTGGAGCAGCTCCTCTAGAATTTGCAGATGGTGTCGGAATGCCTTTTGAACCTGCATTAATTTTCGTTAATAAAACTTTAGTCCGTTTAGGGATTCGCGATAAAATGAGAATTATCGGTAGCGGAAAAATCATTTCTGGCTATTCTATTTTACATGCAATTGCATTGGGCGCAGATATGTGCAACAGTGCGAGAGGATTTATGTTTTCTTTAGGCTGTATTCAAGCGCTTCGCTGCCATAATAACGAATGTCCAACTGGAGTGGCAACGCAAAATAAAATGCTGATGAAAGGTTTGGTGGTTACAGATAAATCTGAAAGAGTTTTTCATTTTCATAAAAATACGTTGCATGCTGCAAATGAACTTTTGGCTGCGGCAGGCAAAAGCAGTTTTGCAGACGTAGACATTAGTATTTTCATGCGAGGCGACGAATTTGCCAATTTATCTGATCAATATTTCCCAGATAATTTGAAAAACGTTACGCAGTTCTCATAAATAAAAAAAACTCTTCAGATGAAGAGTTTTTTTTTTAAACTATAATTTTGCCGTTTCTTTATTTGGGCTCGCGGTTCCTTCCAAAACTGCCAATTCCTCTTGATCTACCAATTCTTGTGCTAAAATAGCATTATTGTAGGCCAAGAAATAAACATCAAACTTTACTCCTTCTGCAATTAGCGATGAAGAGATCTGGTCGTTTTTAACCATTTCTTTTAACAGAGCTGGAAAAGATTCTTTATAGGCTAATTTGTTTGCATCATTTTCTTCTAAATTGGTTTCAATTCTAATTTCAATTTTATTTTCATTTAGAAAAGCTTTTGCCGTTGTGCTCGTAATACCGCTTCCTTTTATAGAAGAAGAATTGTTATAATTACTTACATGTTCTTGGATTTTCTGCTTGGTATTTTTACAGCTAACTAAAAACAATGCAAAAGCAACAACAAATGCGATTTGGGTAATTTTTTTCATAATTTTTTGGTTTAATAGTTATTTTTTAACTCAAACATAACCAATTCACAACATAAAAACAACACCCAGTAACAAAAAACACTTGTATAATTATTTGAATACAAACTCATTATGTACTTAAAAAAGAAAAAATTGTAAGAATAAAAACGTTTGTTTTAGATTTTACTTTTAGTTCAAATACAAAAAAGTCTCTTTAAATATAGTTTAAAGAGACTTTTAATATGTAAGAATTAAAACGGTTTATTTTACTGTAAAACTTACCTCATTATTTCAAAAAATCTTTGAGAGATTCGCCAGTTAGCACTTCTTTGTCTAGAACTGTATTATCATCTGCTAGAAAATAAACATCAAATTGAACTCCTTCTTCAATCAATTGTCTTGGAATTTGATCTTTATCAATCATTCCTTTGATCAATTTCGGAAAAGAAATAACCGCAGCTGATTTATTTGCTTCATTTTGCTCTAAATCGGTTTCAAAACGCAATTCAATCTTATCATCGTTAATATAACCTCTTGCTGTAGTAAGGGTTACATTATCTGCTCTAAAACTTGGAGCTATCGTTTTGTTATACGTAACAACATACTCTTGAAGTTTTTGTTTGGTGTTTTTACAGCTTACAAGCATTAAAACTGCGATTACTGCAAATGCAATTGGGCTTATTTTCTTTAGCATAATCTTTTATTTTAGTTTCTGAAGTCTTAAAAGTGCTTCAAGATAATAATAATCTGCGTAATTTATAGAACAATCTATCTCACTTCCTGCAGGTTTATGACCCGTTGAATGCAATAAAAATGCTGAATTAACGTCATGACTCTGATAATGGTCTGAAAGTGAAACAATCATCTTCTTCGCTTTCGCTAAATATTCCTTTTTTAGATTCTTGTCTTTTGTGTACGAACTTAATTCTAAAAGTGCAGAAGAAACAATCGCAGCAGCAGAAGCATCTCTAGGTTCGTTTGGAATATTTGGCGCGTTAAAATCCCAATACGGAATTAAATCTTCTGTTGTTAATTTATCCAAATAAACACGAGCTAATTTATGAGCAAAATCTAAAAATTTAGGATCTTTTGTTTCTCTGTAAGTCATTGTAAAACCATAAATAGCCCACGCCTGACCGCGCGCCCACATACTGTCATCACTATAACCTTGTGCCGTTCTGCCTTTTATCTTTTTCCCAGTTTCGAAATCATAAATAATGACGTGATAAGAAGTATTGTCTGGTCTGAAATGATTTGCCATTGTAGTTTCGGCGTGTTTTACAGCAATATCATATAGTTTTTTGCTTCCTCCGTTTTTTGAAGCCCAAAACAAAAGCTCCAAATTCATCATATTATCAATAATGGTATTGTGACCGCCCATTTTATTGTGAGGCCAAGACTGAATTGTTCCCACTTTCGGATTAAAAAGTGTTGCCAATGTATCAGCAGTTTTTAAAATGATTTCTTTGTATTCTGGATTTTTTGTCAAACGATACCCGTTTCCAAAACTATTAAAAACCTGAAAACCTAAATCGTGATCTCCCGCTTTAGAAACAGACAATGGCGTTAAGAATCGAGTAAATTTATCGGCTGCTGCCTCCCATTTTTTATCTTTGGTTGCTTCGTACAAAAACCACAATTCTCCAGGCCAGAATCCGCTTGTCCAATCTTTGTAGCCAACAAATTTCCATTCTTTGCTTCCGTTTGGAACTGTTCGTGGAGAAGTTCCGTCATTCGGAATTACTTTTAAGGTTTTTGATGCTTGTTCTGCACAATAATCTAATTGCTTTTTAATATTAAACGAATTGTCTTTTTGAGAATAGCCTTGATTTAAGAAAAGAAACAAAGCTGCAATCAGGGTAAAAATTTTTGCCTTCATGTGGTTATTTTGATAGTGAGTTAATTGAACCGATAAATTTATGAAATAAAGTAATGTAGAAGCGTATTTGTATTTTTTGTACCGCAAAAATGTACTATTAAAGGTGTTTTGAGAATATATTAGGACGAGTTTTACCGCAAAGAAACGCAAAGATTTACGCAAAGGTTCGCGAAGATTATATCCTAAGAGATCGCAAAGATTTTCCGTAGAGACGCACTGCAGTGCGTCTACGCAAAGATTGGCAAATAGATTGCCATTTGTCAGGCTGAGCGGAGTCGAAGCCCCGCAAAGATTGTCGATTCTCTTTGTCGAGTTTCTAGCATGTCCTTCGACTCCGCTCAGGAAGACATAAAATGAGGAAATTATTCTATAACATTTAGTGTCAGCAAAGCTTTGAAAAAATAAAAGCACAAATAGAAATACGTTGTGACTACTAGGAAGGCTTCGACTCCGCTCAGCCAGACAAAAAAAACTCAGATTAAAAAACAGGATAGACTTAAAAAACTTCTCCTACTAAAATATTTTCTCTTTGTCAAAGTTTGGAACTTTGACAAAGTGGACACATCAAAACTGTCTAAAAGAATTGTAGATTTGTTTCTATAAAATAATCAAATTTGAACAAACCAAGAATCTATTATTTACTAGTTTTCCTGAGCGTCATTATTTTAGGAATACTTTCGAGAAAAATCTCTTTTATCCCTCTCTGGATTGGCGATTTTCTTTATGCGGTTATGATTTACTTTTCTCTTAGAATCTTTTTTCCTCTAAAAAGCTTTTTCTTTTTAGCAGCAATTTCACTTTTTATTTGTTATTGCATTGAGTTTTTACAGCTTTATCAAGGAGAATGGATGATTGAGCTTAGAAAAACACTTTTTGGCAGATATGTTCTAGGACAAGGATTTTTATGGTCGGATATTCTAGCTTATACCTTCGGAATTGCAATTGCTTTTTCAGTAGATAAATTTGCTTTTAATTTTAATCGAAAGTTTGCGTAATTTTCTCGATGTTTAAACTATTGGCCATTGCCATAAATATTTGATAGTAAACTCCTTTATTATCATACAATTGGTCGTGTGTTCCTTTTTCTACACATCTTCCTTTTTCTAGCACCACAATATTTGAAGCGTCAATAATCTGCGAAATGCTGTGCGAAATAATAATTACGGTTCTGTCTTTCTTTATAGCATCCAAAGATTTTTTAATCTGCTCTGTTGCAATAGCGTCTAAACTGGCGGTGGGTTCGTCCAGAAATATTATGGGCGGATTTTTTAGAAACAATCTTGCAATCGCAATACGTTGCTGCTGTCCGCCAGAAAGCAAATGCGCATCAGAATTGTAGCCTTTTGGCAATTGAATAACTTGTTCGTGAATATAGGCTTGTTTTGCTGCTTCTATGACTTCGTCATGCGTGGCTTCTGGATTTCCGTAGAGAATATTTTCTGCGATTGTACCTTTAAAAATATGGTTTTTCTGTAGAACCAATCCAATATTTTTTCGAAGAAAATCGGTGTTATAATCTTTCAGATCTCTTCCATCCAAAAGTATTTGTCCCGAAGAAGGCAAATAAAATTTATCCAATAAATTAATAATCGTACTTTTTCCAGCTCCACTTAATCCGACTAATGCCGTAGTTTCATTTGGTTTCACCGTAAAATTAACATCATAAAGCGCCTGAGTGCCGTTTGGATATTTAAAATCTACATTTTTAACTTCAATTAATCCGATAATTTTCTCTGGAATAAAATCTCCCGTAGTTTCAATTTCATTATCAGATTCCAAAATATCAAAGAAACCTTCAGAATAAATCAAAGCATCGTTTACTTCATCGTAAATTCGATGCAATTGTCGAATTGGAGATGATACATTATTAAACAACATAATATGAAACATGATTGCTCCAATTGTCATTTGATTATTCAAAACAAAATAAGCTGTCAAAATGATAATAATTACGACTCCAATCTGCTCGACAAAACTTTTTATGCTTTCAAAAATAAAACTCGTTTTTCTAGTTTCGAGCTGATTTTCGGTCATTTCAAATTGAATTTTCTGATGACGATCGGCTTCAGCAGGCTCACGAACAAACGATTTTATAACCGTTATCGATTCGATTAAACTAATAATTCCGTTGTTTTTTGTTTCGCGATAATTACGCATTCTTCTTCTAAAACCGCTCAATTTCGTTGCCTGTAACTGACTAATGTAAAAGTAAATAGGAATAATGCATAAACTCACCAAGCCAACATACACATTAGCATAAAACATAATAACTAAAGCCACAAATGCATTTGCAAAAAGAGGGAGAATATCTATAAAAAAGTTTTGAACCAATCGTGTCAAACTACTAATTCCGGCATCTATTCTAGTCTGCAGTTTACCGCTTTCATTTTCATCTGAAGTATAAAATTCCATTCTGTAGCTTAGAATTTTTTCGACGATCGTTTGAGAAATATCACGAGTGATAAAAATGCGGAGTTTTTCTCCGTAGAATTTTTGTCCAAACTGAACTACCGAATTGACCAGTTCTTTAGTTAACAAAACAATGCTAATTATTCCGAGTAAATGAAATCCTTTTGATAATGGTTCATGAGCAACCATTAAATTATTGATGGTATCAACAGTATATTTTAGGATTACAGCATTTACCTGTGCTGCAAACGATCCTAAAAAAGTTAGCAGTAAAGTTGCGATTACCATTTTTCTGTACGGCTTTACAAAAGGCAGGATTTTTTTATAAAGTACTGATAATTGCATTTATTTGAATTTTAGCTAACATATCAAATATAAGAATTCTAAATTTGTGTTGAAAATCATTTAAATACTTTAATTCTATGAAACTCGTTTTCGCTTCAAACAACAAAAATAAAATCGCAGAAATTCAAAGCATGCTTCCTGAAAGCATTAAAATATTAAGCTTAGAAGATATTAACTGTTTGGAAGATATTCCAGAAACTGCTGATACTATTGAAGGAAACGCCATTTTGAAAGCCGATTATGTAACTCAAAAATATGGTTACGATTGTTTTGCAGATGATACGGGATTAGAAGTAAACGCTTTAAATGGAGAACCTGGAGTATATTCTGCCCGATATGCAGGCGAGCAAAAAAATGCAGATGATAATATGAACAAGCTTTTGGAGTCTTTAAAAAATGAAGAAAATCGCAGCGCCCAGTTCAAGACCGTTATCACTTTAAACTTAAAAGGACAGCAATATTTGTTTACCGGAATTGCAAAAGGAAATATTACACATGAAAAAACGGGAACAAACGGTTTTGGTTATGATCCTATTTTTAAACCTGAAAATTTTACTGAGACCTTTGCAGAACTGCCTTTGGAAACCAAAAATACTATAGGTCATCGCGGAAAAGCTGTTAAGCAACTAATTGATTTTCTGAGCACCACAAAATAATTGTTTAAAATACAACATTTTAGACGCTAAATTTTACATTTTACGACGTGTTTTTTAGCGTATTTCTTCATTGTATCTGAAAAATAATTTTAATAAAACTGTAACTTTTTGATAATCAATTCTTAACAAATACATAATTATTAAAACTGCATTAGTTTATCTGAATAATTAACAGTAATTTTGCACCCTATTTTAAAACACATATGAATAAATTTGAACAATTAGGATTGAATGAATCGTTACTGAAGGCGATTTTAGATCTAGGATTTGAAAATCCGTCAGAGGTACAGGAAAAGGCGATTCCCCTATTATTGGAAAAAGACACGGATATGGTTGCGTTGGCTCAAACAGGGACAGGGAAAACGGCAGCTTTCGGTTTTCCGCTAATCCAAAAAATTGATGCTGACAACAGAAATACACAAGCATTAGTTTTATCGCCAACTCGCGAGTTATGTTTACAGATTACTAACGAACTTAAAAACTACTCAAAATACGAAAAAGGTATTAATGTGGTAGCAGTTTACGGAGGAGCTAGTATAACAGAGCAAGCAAGAGAAATAAAGAGAGGTGCGCAAATTATTGTGGCAACTCCAGGAAGAATGCAAGACATGATTAACAGAGGTTTGGTAAACATTAAAAACATAGATTACTGTGTTCTTGATGAGGCAGACGAAATGTTAAACATGGGATTCTACGAAGACATTGTATCTATTTTATCAGATACTCCAGATGAAAAAAGCACATGGTTGTTCTCTGCAACTATGCCGCAAGAGGTTGCCAGAATTGCAAAACAATTCATGAGCGAACCAGTAGAAATTACTGTAGGAACTAAAAATTCTGGTTCTTCTACAGTATCTCACGAATTTTACTTAGTAAACGCTCGTGATCGTTACGAAGCTTTAAAGCGTTTAGCTGATGCTAATCCAGACATTTTTTCTGTAGTTTTCTGTCGTACAAAAAGAGACACGCAAGCTATTGCAGAAAAGTTAATTGAAGATGGATATAGCGCCGCTGCGTTACACGGAGATTTATCTCAAGCGCAACGTGATGGTGTAATGAAATCTTTCCGTGGAAGACAAATCCAAATGCTTGTTGCAACCGACGTTGCTGCACGTGGAATTGACGTTGATAACGTAACTCACGTTGTGAACTATCAATTGCCTGACGAAATTGAAACGTACAACCACCGTTCTGGACGTACTGGTAGAGCTGGAAAATTAGGTACTTCTATTGTAATTGTTACAAAAAGTGAATTACGTAAAATTTCTTCTATCGAAAGAATCATCAAACAGAAATTTGAAGAAAAAACTATTCCATCTGGAATTGAAATCTGCGAAATTCAGTTATTGCACTTAGCAAACAAAATTAAAGATACTGAGGTTGATCACGAAATTGACAACTATTTACCAGCAATCAACAATGTTTTGGAAGATTTATCTAAAGAAGAGTTGATTAAGAAAATGGTTTCAGTAGAGTTTAACCGTTTTATTGCTTATTACAAAAAGAACAGAGATATTTCTACTCAATCTTCAGACAGACGTGAAAGAGGAGATTCTGAACCAAGAGAATTTAGCAACAACGGAGCAGTTCGTTATTTCGTAAATATCGGTTCAAGAGACAACTTCGACTGGATGTCTTTAAAAGATTACTTGAAAGAAACATTAGATTTAGGTCGTGATGACATCTTTAAAGTTGATGTAAAAGAAGGTTTCTCTTTCTTTAACACAGATCCACAATTTACAGACAAAGTAATGGACGTTTTAAACAATGTTCAATTAGAAGGTCGTCGTATTAATGTTGAGATTTCTAAAAATGATGGTGGCGGAAGACGTGACCACAACAACCGTGGCGGAAGAAGAGATTCTGGATCTAGAAGAGACGGAAACTTTGCTCCAAGACGTGAAGGTGGATTTAGAAGTGATAGAAATTCTTCAAGAGACGGAGGTTCACGTGATGGTGGCTCTAGAGATGGAGGGTTCAGAAGCGACAGAAACTCATCTTCAAGAAGAGAAGGCGGTTTCAGAAGTTCTGCTCCAAGAACAGAAGGTGGCTCAGACAGAGCTCCAAGACGTTCAGACAACTTCGGCGATAGCTCAAGACCAAGAAGATCAAGAAGAGATTAATAATTCAATTTCTTAAATACAAAATCCCAAATTCCAGACATACTTGGAATTTGGGATTTTTTTTACGAGAATTTCATTCTCATTAAATGAGTTTTGTAATTCAAAAAAGCAATACTGCTGCCTTTGTTAATTTTCTTATAATTAAATTCCAAGACTATGAGATATTTAATCCCGATTTACTACTTTTAGACCTTTAAATCAGGATATGAAATATTTCGCAGTTTTCTTTTTTACACTTCTCGCCAACCTTGGTTTTGCGCAAGATACGCAAGATACACAGCCAACAGTTCCACAAAGAGTATCAGGTTATGTTATTAATGACGACAGCAAGCAACCGCTTTCTGGGGTAAACATCATTAATACCAATAAAGTACGTGGTGCAAAATCTGACGAAAAAGGATATTTCGAAATTGATGTTCAAGTCAACGATACACTTCATTTTTCTATTCTAGGATTTCAATCGTTAAGAATCAGAGTTACAAATGACTGGATAAAAAATAAAGTGACTAGAATTCAACTTACCGAAAAAGCAATTGCTTTGGAAGAAGTTGTTATTGCTCCTTTTTCTTTGACAGGATATCTTGAAATCGATTCTAAATTAATTCCAACAAAAGAAAACTATCGTTATAGTATATCTGGCCTTACACAAGGTTACGAGGCTGGAGAATATGCACCAAATGCTTTCGGAAAAGTCCTCGGATCTATTTTTAATCCCGCCGACGTGCTCTATGGATTTTTTGGTAAAAATGCCAGAGAACTCAAGAAACTAAAGGAAATGAAAAAAGATGATACGGTACGAACGCTTTTAGAATCGAAATACGACCGAGAAACAGTCGCTGTACTATTAGGCATCAGCAAAGATGAAATTCCCGAAATCATGCATCGCTGCAACTATTCTGATTCGTTCATTCAAAGTGCAAATGATCTCCAGATTATGGACGCAATCAGCGCTTGTTACGAACAATATAAAGTCTTAAAGAGAAATTAGTAATCAGTGTTCAGTTTTTTAGTGTTCAGTGTTTTTACTGTTCTTTTAAAAACAAACTCTTATAAAACAAAAAAAGTGGCCAATGGCCACTTTTTTTATACTTTAATCGCTAATCACTTTTTTAGACTGAACACTAAAAAAACTGAACACTGAACACTCTATTTAACTGGTATATTAGAAAGAATTTCTAAAACGAATTTCCAATATTTTTGAGCAGAAGAAATACTTGCTCTTTCATCTGGAGAGTGTGCGCCGTGAATTGTTGGCCCAAAAGAAATCATATCCATATCAGGATAATTTGTTCCTAAAATTCCGCACTCTAAACCGGCGTGACAAGCCACAACTTTTGGCTGTTCTCCATTTTGTTTTTCGTAGATTTCTTTTAAAACTTCTAAGATTTCAGAGTTCACGTTTGGAGTCCATCCTGGATAAGAACCAGAAAGCTCTACTTCGCAACCAACCAATTCAAAAGCAGAACGCAATGAATTAGCCAAATCAAATTTTGAAGATTCAACAGAAGAACGTGTTAAACAGCCTACTAAGATTTCTCCATCTTTAATCACTACGCGAGCAATATTGTTTGACGTTTCAACCAAATCAGCCATATCAGCACTCATTTTATATACTCCATTCTGAGCAGCATAAATCGCTCTGATAATTCCTTCCTGAACTCCTAAATCCATTACTTTTTCAGGCAAATCACCTTTCACGATTTCAATAGACAAATTAGGCTCAGTTGTTTTGTATTCCGCTTTGATATCAGAAATAATTTCCTGCATATCATACACATACGCTTCATCAAACATTTGAGAAATAATTACTTTCGCAACGCTTTCTCTCGGAATTGCATTTCTAAGACTTCCTCCATTAATTTCAACAATCTGCAAACCAAAGTTTTCAAATGCATCAAATAACAAACGATTCATAATCTTATTAGCATTTCCTAAACCTTTATGAATATCCATTCCTGAATGCCCTCCGTTTAAGCCTTTTACCGTAATAGTATATCCAACAGAACCTTCTGGAACTTCTTCTTCATGATAGGTTCTAGTTGCTGTTACATCAATTCCGCCAGCACATCCAATATCAATTTCATCATCTTCTTCTGTATCCAAGTTCAATAAAATCTGGCCTTGAAGAATACCTCCTTTTAAGTTTAAAGCTCCTGTCATTCCCGTTTCTTCGTCAATCGTAAACAAAGCTTCAATTGCAGGATGCGGAATATCTTTACTTTCTAGAATAGCCATAATTGTCGCTACTCCTAATCCATTATCAGCACCTAGTGTTGTGCCACGCGCGCGAACCCAGTCACCATCAACATACATATCGATTCCTTGCGTATCGAAATCAAAAATAGTATCAGCATTTTTTTGATGCACCATATCCAAATGCCCTTGCATTACGATCGGCTTACGATTTTCCATTCCTGGAGTCGCTGGTTTTCTTATGATTACGTTTCTGATTTCATCTTCGAAAGTTTCTAAACCTAAGCTGTTTCCAAAGTTTTTCATAAACTCAATTACACGCTCTTCTTTCTTCGATGGACGCGGAACTTCGTTTAAATCTGCAAATTTGTTCCAAAGTGCTTTTGGCTCCAGATTTCTAATTTCTTGACTCATTATATTTTGTTTGAATTATTTTGGATATTTTGATGGACTCATGGATGTATTAAAAACTGATAAAATATTTACCGTTTTTAATTCTTCATCAATAAAGTAAAAAATTATAAATGGAAATTTTTTAACAGGCAAACCATGATAATCTTTATATCGTATTTGAAAATAAGGTTTTTTAGTTAGCAATTCAATGTGCTCATTAATTACTTGAAAGAAATGATCTCCTAAATCTTTTTGTTTAGATTCATAATAATCAATTGCATCCTGAATATCAAGAATTGCTCTTGGTTCAATTACAACTTCAAAAATCATTTCTTAGATTTAAAAACCAGTTGTTTTTTTGCTTCTGTCCAAGGAATAAAATCTTCTTTTTTTGAAGTAGATCTGCGATGATCTAACAAATTTTTCATTTCTTCAGACACAGCAAAATCATTAATTACAGTTTCGTAATTAAATTTCTCAATCAATTTCATAAAGAAAGTCAATTCTTCATCTGGAATATTTAACGTGATTTGTGTCATTTTTTCCTTATCTATAGTACAACAAATTTATAAAAAATAAAACAAAGTACGATTTAATTATTATTTTTATAAAAAAGTAAACCGAGTGAAAAAAAAATATATTCTCCCACTATTTCTTCTTGTTCAAATCATTTTTTATAAAACCCTTCCCTACTTTCCCGATTTTGTTGAAGGCTTTTACAGCAAGAATTTATTCCTTAGAATTTCTCATTTTTCAAGAACCGTTTTAGGTAAAATTCCTTTTTCTGTCGGCGACATTATTTATGGCCTTTTACTTATTTCTATTATTAGCTGGTTTTGGAAAATTAGAAAAACATGGCGAACAGATTGGAAAGATCACCTTTTAACCATCTTAGGCAAAATCTCTGTTTTTTACTTTTTCTTCCATCTGCTTTGGGCTTTCAATTATTATCGCGAACCTCTTTTTCAAAAAATGGAAATCAAAAAAGAGTATACAGATGCTGATCTTTTGGCTTTTACAAAAAGATTGATTGCAAAAACAAATGAAGTTCAGTTTCAAATCACAAAAAACGATAGTGCTAAAGTTGTTTTTCCGTATTCGCAGAAAGAATCATTTAAGATGATTTTAAATGGTTATGATAATTTAGCAAAAGAACATCCCTATTTTAAATACAAAACTATAAGCGTAAAGAAATCACTCTTCAGCGTTCCATTAACTTATATGGGATTTGGCGGTTATTTAAATCCGTTTACGAACGAAGCTCAGATTAATTATTTATTACCAATGTACAATTTTCCTCTAACCACATCTCACGAAATGGCGCATCAGATTGGTTTTGCAAGCGAAAGTGAATGCAATTTTATTGGAGTTTTGGCTTCTGTTAAAAACGAAAATCTTTATTATCAATATTCAGGATACAGCTTTACCTTAAGTTATTGTTTAGGAATTTGGAAATATAAAAATGAAAAGATATTTAACCAGTTGAAGAAAACTGTTCACGTTGGAATTTTAAAAAACTATCAAGAAAGCCAAGATTTCTGGAAAAAATACGACACGTTTATCGACGAAGGTTTCCACTTTCTTTGGGATAATTTTTTAAAAACGAACAATCAAAAAGATGGAATGGAAAGTTATAGTAAGTTCATCGATTTAACGATTAATTATTATAAAACGAGAAAATTATAATTTCAACTGTAACAAAAATGATTTCACAACTACTAATATAAATATGAGCGAAAATCTAGAACAGTCATTTGTTGCGCAGCTGCAGGCAAATCAGAATATAATCCACAAGATTTGTAGATTATATACTGCTGGCGAAGATGCTCACAAAGATCTGTTTCAAGAGATTACCATTCAGCTTTGGAAAGCTTATCCAAAATTTAGAGGCGACAGTAAATTTTCGACTTGGACGTATCGTGTTGCCTTAAACACAGCAATTACCTTATACCGAAAAACCAAAAGAACTATTTCGACCGTAGATTATGAAAACCATCAGCATTTTGTAAAAGATGTTGACTACAATTATGAAGAAGAAGAACAGATAAAACTGATGTATAAAGCAGTTTATCAATTGAATGACATCGAAAAGGCATTAGTTTTTATGTATTTAGAAGACAAAGATTATCAAGAAATAGCTGAAACCCTCGGGATCAGCGAAGTGAATGCGCGCGTGAAAATGAACAGAATTAAGGGGAAACTTAAAAAAATACTAAATCCTTAAAAATTATTATGAAAGAACTGGATTTACTAAAAAAAGACTGGCAAAAGAACGCTGCTTCTTTTCAACAAATTTCTGAAACGGAGATCTACAAAATGATTCACAAAAAATCATCATCTATTGTAAAATGGATTTTGATTATCAGCATTTTGGAAATTTCTTTCTGGACATTTTCGAATTTATTCATCAATACAGACGATGTACTGCATAAAATGAATCACCCTGAAATTGTAACTGCTTTAGAATTTTTAACGTATTTCAATTATATAGTAGTATTGATTTTTGTTTACATCTTTTATAAAAATTACAAAACAATTTCGACCACAATAGCCACAAAATCTCTGATGAGCGCTATTTTAAAGACTCGTAAAACAGTTCAGTATTATGTCTGGTACAATTTAGGAATGATAGTAATTACAGCAATTCTGAGCTTTTTTATCGCTTTTGTTTACAATCCAGATATGGAGTTTCTTAGAAACAAACTGGCCATGAACGGAAAAGCCATGTTTGTTACAATCGGAATCTTGTTCCTAGTAATTTTAGGTTTCTTTGGATTGTTCTGGTGCTTTTACAGAGTTATTTACGGAACGCTTTTACGCAGATTATACGCGAATTATAAAGAGTTGAAGAAGATAGATTTTTAATCAAAGTTACAAAGGTCCAGAGTTACAAAGGGACAAAGTTTTTTGAAATAAAAACCCTAAACTTGAAACAAACTTATTTGTCACCCTGAGCGAAGTCGAAGGGCGTAAAGTTGAGCTTCATTTTAACTCAACAAAACAAAAAACAATCTAAAATTTAAAATCAGAAATCTAAAATTCTAATACTCCCATTGTCTCAATCTGTTGAGTTCTTCCTGTGCTTTTATTTCTTCAGCTGGAATAACTTTTAAGAATGAAGGGTGCTGTTCGATTGCGTATTCTACTTTTTCTACGATTTGCTCGATGGTATCGTTTTCATAATCAATATCAAGAGGTTCTTTGATGATGAAAGATTGCAGAATTCCTTTTTTCTTTAGTCGAAGTCCTTTTTTGTCAAACGAGCGGCGGAAACCATCAATTACAATCGGAATAACGATTGGTTTGTGCTGTTTAATGATATGCGCAGTTCCTTTACGAACTGGTTTAAACGATTTTGTAGTTCCTTGCGGAAAAGTAATAACCCAACCATCTTCGAGCGCAATTCTGATATTTTCGGTATCATTTGGGTTTACATCACGTTTTTCAGTAACATCGACACCTTTAGCGCGCCAAGTTCGCTCTACTGTAATAGCACCAACATAAGCTAAAATTCTTGGCAATAATCCCGCTTGCATCGTTTCTTTGGCCGCAACATAATAAATGTTCATTTTTGGCTGCCATAAATAACCAATATTCTTAATGGTATCCTGACGTCCTGATAAACTGGCATTAAAGACGTGAAACATAGCTACAACGTCTGCAAAATAAGTTTGATGATTGGAAATAAACAAAACATTAGTGTCTGGAAGCGTTTTAATAATTTCAGATCCTTCAATCTGCAATTCATTAAAACCTCTATATCTCTTATGAGTCATCGCACCAAGAACTCGGATTAACCATTTCTTGATGAATAATATATGCCCAAAAGGATTTCGCTTAAACAATCCCATAACTAATTTGTCTTATTTTTTGTGAGTTCGCAAACATACAAAAATTATTCTTTTAGCAACACTTTTACACAATTTCTACGATTTGCAGTTATCCAAATGAATATCAAATCGTTAACTAAACTTTACTAAATTTATTTCGCGATTGCAGCTTTCAGCACATCTCGCAATTCACTTAAAATCATTGCTGTGGCTCCCCAAACCACATGATTTTGAATATTAAAGGCTGGAACCAAAATATTTGCTCCATAAGAAGTTGATAATCTGGCATCGATAATGATATCATCATTTAAAAAAACAGAAATAGGCAGTTCTATAATTCCAGCTACTTCTCGCACATCGGGATAAAAAGAAAGTTCTTCTTTGGCAATTCCCAAAAAAGGGTGCACCAAAAAATTGCTTGGCGGAATATACATGGGCGAAAAATGTTTAATTACCTCTATTTTATCTCTTGTAATTCCGACTTCTTCATGTGTTTCTCTAAGTGCTGTGGTTTCAAAATTTATATCTTCCTTTTCATATTTTCCTCCTGGAAATGCAATCTGAGCCGAATGGACTCCATCATAAGCATTTCTAACGATCAAAACCAGATGAGTTTTTTCCTGTTTTGGATAAAACAGCATCATTACTCCCGCCATTCTAGCGTTTAGTCCTTCAATATCAAGATTTTTTAATCCCTCTATACGCTCTTTGGGAGCCATTTTTAAGTGTGATGTCACTGCTGGTAATTCAATTGGAATTATATTGGGAACATATTTTAAAAAGTCTTGAAAATTCATAATCAAAGCTTATTTTTGTATTTTCAAATAAAACATAAATATACTCCAGAAAACGCAGTACCGCAAGTTTTCTAATCTTAAAGCCTAAAAAAATGTACAGCAGAGAAGAATCGCAACGAATAAAAAGAGAATTTTGGGTAGCATTTGCCGAAAAATACCCTCGCAAATGGGTGCTTTATGATACCAAAATCAAAGATTTCTCTTTTAAATTTTATGTTGACAATAAAAAGGCACAGGTTTTAATTGACATTGAACACCGAAGCGATGAGAAACGTGTTGCCTACTTCGAAAAATTGGAAGCTTTAAAAAATATTCTAGAAGAAGAGTTTATTAAAGATCTGGTTTTTGAAAAAAATTATACTCTTGAAAGTGGCAAAACCATCAGCCGAATTTGGGTCGAAAAACTAGGCGTTGGTTTTAGCAATAAAAATACGTGGGACACTATTTTCGATTTTTTCAACGAAAAGATGCATGCGCTGGAAATGTTCTACTTAGAATATGATGAGTTTATTAAGGATGTGGAGGGTTAAAAAAGCTACTAAGGTGCTAAGCTTCTAAGGATCGAAGTCTCATACATAATAAATAATAAACCCGACAGGTTTTAAAAACCTGTCGGGTTTGCTATATAAACCTAGAAGCTTAGCCTCTCAGCACCTTAGAACCTTAGCAACTAAACATTAAAAATATTATATACAATTATATGATCGTCATAATTGATATAAAGCTGTTTGCGGTAGTCTTGTTTTTTTCGGGTGATGATTGACAGTTTGCACTCTTTTCCGTCGTTGTCTTTACACAAAAAAGAATAGGTTATATCAGTATCATTTTCTTCCCTTTCGATGTAATCTAAAATACTGAAAAGTTGGATTTCTTGAGAATAAACTACAATTCTATGTTTATTTGTATCTAAAACGACTGAAAGATTTACCAAATCGAGATTCGACCACTCGCCCCATTTTCCTCTTTCGTTTTTTTCTAGAACGCTAAAGCCTGAAGTCTTAAAATGATAGGACTGACTTTGAGCTTGTTGAAGACCAAATCCTAAAAAAAGTAGTAGTATATAAGTGCGTATAGAATTCATAAATTATTTCTTGCCGTCAATTAAAACTCAAATGTAGTCTTTTCTTTGGATGCGACTTCAAATTCGGCTATCATTTGTTGAACAATTTCTTCAACTGGTAAAATGTCATGAATCAGTCCTGCCACTTGGCCGATCTCTAATTCGCCTTCCTCCAAATCACCTTCAAACATTCCTTTTTTGGCTCTCGCACGCCCTAAAAGCTGTACTAATTCTTCTTTAGAAGGGCATTTTTGATACAAGTCTTGAATATCCTGATAAAATTTGTTTTTCACCAATCTTACTGGAGCCAATTCTTTCAATGTCAATTGAGTACCACCTTCTTTAGTATTAACTATTGTATCTTTAAAATTATTGTGTGCAGAAGATTCTACAGATGCAGCAAAACGGCTTCCAACCTGAACACCATCTGCTCCTAAAATCATTGCAGCCAGCATTCCTCTTCCTGTGGCAATTCCACCCGCAGCGATTAAAGGAATTTGTATTTTTTCTTTAACCATCGGAATTAGCGTCAAAGTAGTGGTTTCTTCACGCCCGTTGTGTCCGCCCGCTTCAAAACCTTCAGCTACGACGGCATCTACACCTGCGTCTTGTGCTTTTAAAGCAAAAACACTGCTGCTTACCACATGCACGACCGTTATTCCTTTTTCTTTCAAAAAAGAAGTCCATGTTTTAGGATTTCCTGCCGAAGTAAAAACAATTTTCACTCCTTCCTCAACCACAATATTCATGATTTCTTCAATGTTTGGATATAACATCGGAATATTGACACCGAAAGACTTATCGGTTGCTTTTTTGCATTTTTGAATATGTTCTCTTAAAACTTCTGGATACATAGAGCCTGCACCAATAAGTCCTAAACCTCCAGCATTACTTACTGCCGAAGCCAATTTGTAACCGCTGTTCCAGATCATTCCGCCTTGAATGATTGGGTATTTTATATTGAAAAGCTGAGTGATTTTATTCATTAAAATTTATTGCTTGATTATCTTTCCTGTTTTATGCAGAGTACCAGCATCAAAACTATAAACATAAAGTCCGCTTTGAAGGGATTGCAAAGAAAGAACTGGATTTGAATTATTGATTTTTTCTTCGATTAATTTTTGTCCTAATATCGAATAAATAGTAACCGATGCCGTGTTGTTTTCATTCAAAAAAGAAAACGAAACTTCATTTTTAGCTGGATTCGGATATACCGCAAAAGAAGCTTCAGCTATAAAACTGTCCACACTTAATGTAGCGCCAAAATTTGGAATTCCGTATCCGTAATTATTATCTGGATTAGCATATCTGTCGGCAGAAGCCAAAATCATCTGTCTGATTTCTTTGTTGGTTTTGGACGGAAAAGCCTGCCATAACGAAGCTGCCATTCCTGCCATAATCGGACATGAAAATGAAGTTCCGCTCGCTGTTCCGATAGTTCCGTTTGCATTCGCCACTACAGCAGAAACGCCTTGCGCCATTACATCTGGTTTTATTCTTCCGTCATAACTTGGACCGATAGAACTAGAACTCGATCTTGTTTTTGTAGCATTTACAGAACCAATTGCCAATACCGAAACAGCATCGGCGGGAGAACCAATATGATTTTCTGGCTGAGTTCCTTCATTTCCGGCAGAAGCCAAAACTAATATTCCTTTATTGAAGGCTATCTCTGCTCCGCGGGAAATAAAAGTAGTCGTCCCGTTCATCTCGCTGTAAACATGATTGTATCTTGGTTCGGTTCGATCTTCAAAATACCCTAAAGAAGTTGTGATAATATCCACTCCCAGAGCATCTGCTTTTTCAGCAGCTTCAACCCAAAAGGATTCTTCTACAGGATTTTCTGTCGCGACAATTTCGGTAATAAATAGGTAATAAGAAGCATTTGGAGCTGTTCCTACAAGAGCATTTTCTTTGTAGCCTCCCATTGTAGAAAGCACTTTGGTGCCATGATCGCCTCCTGCGTAAAAATTATTGCTTCGGGTGGTATAATCGTAACCACCAAGAATTCTGTTATTATTTCTAAGATTCTCAAATGGCTGAGCTGTATCAACTCCTGGAAAGCCGGCGTCTAAAACAGCGATCGTTTTTCCTGCTCCTGTATAATTCTGCTGATGCAAAACCTGACCGTTTAGCATTTGAATCTGATTCGCCGAATTGCCATAAGAATAATCAACTGCAGTCTCTAATTTCTTTGCAATTTGACTTGGTTTTGCCGTAGAAGCAGTTTTTGAGCTAGAATTTAAAGTTCTGTCTGCAAACTCTACTTTTGTCACAAAAGTCAATCCTTTTAAAGCATTGATATTAGCTTGGGTTCCACGAATATGAAGCGCATTCAGCCATTTAGATTGCGCCATAACCGTGATTCCAGTACTCGCTTTAATCTGATTTACATACGAAGTTTCTAAAGGCGCATCGGTAACATCCAGTGCAATATTCTGATTGGTTCTTCGATCTAAAGCTTTTTGGGAAAGTTCTATTAACGGATTATCATAAAAAGCTTGTGCATTGGGTTTTCCATTAAAATAAACCCATGCATCTTCTTGTGCAAATACCGCAAACGAAAGAAGTAATAAAAGAAAAGTAAAGTTATATTTCATCAGTTTACACTTTATAGGATTACTCCCAATTAAAGTATAAAGCTAAGAAATTACTCCCGAACCAACTAATTCATTTTCTAAATACCAAGCAACAAATTGTCCTTCTGTAATAGCAGATTGCGGTTCTTCAAACTCAACGTACATTCCATCTTCAAACTGATACAAAACGGCTTTTTGCAAAGGCTGACGGTAACGAATTCTCGCCATCACTTCCATTTTCTCACCTGCTTTCTGCGTCATGTCTTCTCTAATCCAGTGTACTTCAGATTTCCCTACAAAAAGGGCTTTTTTAAACAAACCAGGATGCTGGCTCGATAAACCTGTATAAATAGTATTCGTTTCTACGTCTGTAGCGATTACAAATAACGGATCTGTTGTTCCGCCTACATTTAGACCTTTTCTTTGTCCAACGGTAAAATAATGAGCGCCTTGGTGTTTTCCAACCACTTTTCCCATTGTTGGCAGATATTCTAACTTTTTAGATTCTAATTTTAATTGCTCTTCTAAAGAAAGTCCTTCTGATTTTTCAGCATTATAAATCGGATCATTTTTATCCACTTGAACAATTTTACCTTCTTTAGGCTGTAGTTTTTGTTGTAAAAATTCTGGAAGACGAACTTTTCCAATAAAGCACAAACCTTGAGAATCTTTCTTTTCAGCTGTAACCAATTCCATTTCAGCAGCGATTTCACGTACTTCAGGTTTTGTTAAAGCACCAATTGGAAACAAAGCTTTAGACAATTGCTCTTGAGATAATTGGCATAAAAAATAAGATTGGTCTTTATTATTGTCAACTCCAGCAACTAATTGATAAACTGGTTTTCCGTCAACTTCAATTTCGCTTTTTTGGCAGTAATGTCCCGTTGCCACATAATCTGCACCAAGACTCAAAGCAATTTTCATAAACACATCAAATTTGATTTCGCGATTACAAAGCACGTCAGGATTTGGAGTTCGTCCTTTTTCGTATTCATTAAACATATAGTCCACGATTTTTTCTTTGTATTCTTCGCTCAAATCAACGGTTTGAAACGGTATTCCTAGTTTTTCAGCAACAAGCAAAGCATCATTACTGTCCTCAAGCCACGGGCATTCGTTAGAGATAGTAACCGAATCATCGTGCCAATTCTTCATAAAAAGGCCAATTACTTCGTATCCCTGCTGCTGCAATAAATAAGCTGCAACACTAGAATCTACTCCACCTGAAAGTCCAACAACTACTCGTTTCATTTTGAAATGTTTAATTTTTAAGGTTGCAAAGGTACGCCAAATAGTAGAAAATCTTGCAATGGTTTGCATTAGTTTAAGTAATCCCGCAGTAGATAAAACTTATTGCTTTTTTAAGTACATTTATTGTCATATAATTCATGAAGATACATAACGCGGATGACACAAATTCGCTATCGCGAAAACGCGGAAAAAAACGGATTTCATTTTTTTTGCAATTTAAAAAAATCTGCGTAAATCAGCGTTTTCGCGAAGCGAATCCGTTTCATCAGCGTATAAAAAGACTTGCTTAAAAAACCCATAAAAATGAAAAAAGTCCTTTACTGCTTATTTATTTTGCTCGCTTTTACTTCTCTAAGTGCGCAGCGATTTTCATCGTCTTTAAAAGATTATGAGGCATATAAAGCTTTTAAAGGAAAACCTTTGTCTGATAAATTTTCGAATATCGAATCGGTAAAAGTGATTTACGATCTTCGAAAACAAAAAATGTATTATTTCAACAGCAGTCTTATTCCGCTTCATTATGATTTTGTGGTCAATTATTTAGGCTACAGCCAAGATCTTGAAGTATTCAACAATGAAAATTACAGTGATACCGAAAAAAACAGAGATTTTCTTCTCGGAAATTTAAATCACATTAAAGGAACCGACAAATGGATTTTTGAACTCGCTGCATCCGATCACATGCCGATTCCATTAATTGAACGTTTTTTCAATATGGTCAAAAAATCCACATTTATTGGCGAAAAACTCAAGTTTTATCTGAACAATCCAGAAATGATGAATTGGTTTCAGCGAGAAGAATTTAAAATTCCTTGTGTGAAATCTGATTATATTTTTGGTGAATTAAAGTATCAGGAAGTCGTACGCGGCAGCAATATCGGAATTCTAAAAAAATACAAAATCAAAGAATTAGAAAGCATAAAACCAAATGCTGATGAAATTATTATTTTGGACGGAACACCAGATATTCTTCCAAACGTAAGAGGAATTATTGTGAATGAGCTTCAGACTCCTTTAAGTCATTTGGTACTTTTAGGAAAAAACAGAAAGATTCCGATTATGGCTTATACGGATGTTGAAAAAGACAATAACATCAAAAAACTGCTTTCAAAAAAAGTAGAACTAAAAATCGAAGTCGATACTTTTTTCATCAAAGAAACCACTAAAAAAATTCCAGTAAAATCAACCGGAAAAAAGAAAAAACTAAGCATTGACAGTTCAGTAACAGAATTGGTGAGTTTAGATGCAATTCCTAAAAAAGGAGTCAATTATATTGGTTCGAAGGCGCAAAACATGGCGTATCTGATTGCGATTTCAAAAGAGATTCCATTTCGGACTCCAGAAAATGCACATGCGATTCCATTTTATTATTATACGAAACATATTCAAAAAGCTTCAATTTCACCTTTGATAGCAGAACTGTTGGCAAATCAGCATAAAGATTCAACGGTTTGGATTAATAAGCAATTAAAGAAAATTAGAGACGCAATAAAAAAAGAAAATGTCGATCCCGCTTTAATAGCCAAACTCAACGAAACTTTCAAAAATGCCAAATTCAAAAATTTCAGATTTCGCTCTTCTACAAACGCCGAAGATTTGGATGATTTTAATGGCGCTGGATTGTACGATTCAAAAACTGGAATTTTAGGCGACAGCATTAAAACTTTTGAAAAGGCAATTAAACAAGTTTGGGCAAGCGTTTGGAATGAAGCTTCGTACAACGAAAGGGAACTTTTCGGAATTGACCAGCAAAATATTGCAATGGGAGTTTTGGTTCATCGCTCTTTTCCTGATGAATTGGCTAATGGCGTAATCATCACTAAAAATATATTTAGAGCGAATTTTCCAGGAATTACGGTCAATGTTCAAAAAGGAGAAAACTCTGTTGTAAAACCCGAAAAAGGTGAAATCTGCGAGCAGTTTGTCGCCTATCATTTTAATGATGGAAAAGACGAAACCGATTTTGATATCGATTATACTTCTAACTCAAATCTGAACGATAATGAACCTTTATTGAGTCGAAAAGAAATGAGTAATCTGTATGATGTCAGCAAGAAAATTGAAAGCAAAATGTATCGCTATTGGCGTAAAAACCAATTTCATCCTGTAGATATTGAGTTTAAGATTGTGGGCGAAAAAAGAGATTTATACATCAAACAGGTTCGGCCATTTAACGAATAAGCTGTTTGATTAATTTGTCCTTGTTTAAAAGCAATTGTCATCCTGAGCGAAGTCGAAGGCTCGGTTTACGTAAAAAAGGCTTCGACTTCGCTCAGCCAGACAAAACCAAAACTTAATAATAAGGAAATTAATAGAAAACTAAAACATCAATTTCGTTGCTTGCCGCGTTGATTAAAACAATTCTAAAATCAAAATCTTCAATTTTAATTTTCTCTTGAATAGATTTCCGAATGACTTCTGAGTTTAAAGAAAAGTTTTCGTCAAGCGGAATTTTGACATCGACTGAATTCAGGTATTTTGAAGCTTTTTTATTCACTATAATTGAAGCGGCAATATAGAATCCGATAATGCTAATTTGAAAGAACAATAATAATTCCATCTTTTCAAAAGGATACATAATATCCAGAATTGACAATGTAATAGTTGCGAAAAGAAAGATTATGGCATTTACCGTGAAAGATTGTGTTCTAAATCGGAGGATTGAAAAGATGGCAAAAAGACCAAAACCAATGCCTACTCCGATTTCTATTTTGGTAAAAAGATAACAAAGCGAAAAAGTACAAAGTCCGACAATAACCATTAACGGATTTATGGTAGCGTTGTCTTTTCTATTGGAGAAAAAATACAAAACTAAAATCGAGAAAAACAACAGTAAAAATCGTCCTAAAAGCTCGCTTAAATCCATTTAGTTAATGTGTTAGTGAAATCAAATTTAAAAAATAGTTTGCCAAGAATTTCACTCAGCTGCACTAATTTTTATTTGGGCATAAAAAAGGCCGTCTTTACAGACAGCCTTCGATTATTTTTTCTTTTCTCCTTTTTCAGACGCTTTGTTTGCGTTTTTAGGATCGCTCATATTAAGTTCCTTTACCAATTTTCCTTTAGCATAAAACTGCCACATTCCAGCTTTTTTACCATTTACAAATTTGCCTTTAGAAGCAATAGATTTGTCTGAATCATAAAAAACTGCATCTCCATTATATTGATCGTTTTTGAAATTTGATTCTTCCAAAAGCGTTCCGTCCTGCCCTATTTTTTTATATGGTCCTTCTTTTAAACCATTTTTATACATCATCTCTTCAGCAATCTGAGCATTTGGATAATAAATAGTTCTCTTGCCTTCTAATTTCCCGTTTTTATAATTCTCAACCGTCATAAGAACTTTAGACGCTTTGTGATAATATTTCCATTCGCCTTCACGAGCTTTTCCGATCTCTTTTCCTTCGCTCACTTTATTTTTATTCTGATCATAAAAAATAGTGTACGAACTTCCGTCATTGGCACTAAAATCTCTTGTAGCCAGAACATCTCCTTTTTTCGTATCATCAAAAAATTTAAAAACACCTGTTTCTTTTCCGTGGTCAAAAGTTCCTTCGTAGCGCGGGCGTTTAGATTCAGTATAAGTGCCTTTCCAAAGTCCGTCTTTTTTTCCTGCTGCGTCGACTTTATTAATGTCTGTTTGCGCATTCGAAACCAATGCCGTTAGGGATAATAATCCAAATATGATTTTTTTTGAGATCATGTGTAAATTCTATTTTTTAAGCTTAACGAAAATCTTACTTATAAAGTATAATGGTATAAAAAAATCCCGATAAATCGAGATTTTTTTTATTTAGAAATTATTTCTTTTTCTTATTCTGAGCTTTTGCTGCTTCTTGCTGTTCCATCACTTCTTGAAGACGCTGCTGAAACTTACTTGGCTTTTTAGGCTCTTTCAATTTGTTTTCTTGAATCTGAGCGTGAATTTTCTCGCTATCAACAATATAATTCTTGATTACAAACATAATTCCGATTGTAATTAAGTTCGAAATAAAGTTGTACAAACTCAATCCAGCACCGTAGCTATTGAAGAAAATTAACATCATTAATGGCGAAACATAAATCATGATTTTCATCATTTTTGCCATATCTGGCATTCCTTCTTGCTGAGGCGCAGCCATTTGCTGGTCTCCAGAAGTCATTTTCATGTAGAAGAAAATTGCAATTGCTGCCAAAATTGGAAACAAACTGATGTGATCTCCGTACAATGGAATGTTGAACGGTAATTTTACAACTGAGTCAAAAGATGATAAATCGTCTGCCCAAAGGAAGCTTTTTTGTCTTAACTCAAATGCTGCAGGGAAAAACTGGAAAGATGCATACATAAAAGGAAGCTGAATCAATGCTGGAATACATCCTGCCATTGGGTTTACGCCCGCTTTGTTGTACAATTTCATTGTTTCCTGCTGTTTCTTCATTGGGTCTTTTTTGAATTTCTCTCCCAACTCTGCAATATCAGGTCTTAAAACTTTCATTTTTGCCTGAGACAAGAATGACTTATACGTAATTGGCGACATGGCCAATTTGATAATAATCGTAAAAATGATAATTGCGATTCCCAAAGAAAGTCCCATTGTGGTACTTAAGAATCCAAATAACGGAACGAAAATGAATTTATTAATCCATCCGAAAATTCCCCAACCTAATGGAATGATTTTATCAAAATTTTTATCGTAAGCTTTTAAAGTTTTGTAATCTACAGGACCCATGTACAAATTCATTTTGTAATCGATCTCGCCATTTGTAAACGCTAAAGGCAAATTCGCTCTAAACTGTTTTGTGAAAACAGTATCAATTTTTTCATCTTTAACTAAATCGTCAGATTGTAATTTTGAAGTTTCAAATGGTTTTTCAGTAGATAAAATTGTAGCAAAGAAATGTTGTTTAAACGCAACATAACTAACTTTAGTTGGCGTTTCTTCTTTTCCTTGTCCGTGTGAACTTACATTATTGTATTTTGATTCTTCGTATTTGAAATCAACCTGAGCAAAACGGTTTTCATAAGAAACACTTTTTTCGTTTCTGTATGTTTTTAAATCCCATTGCAAGTCAACTGGTTTAGCAGAGTTTAAAACTCTGTTCAAACCTTGAGAACGAATATCAAAACCAACTAAATAATCGTTTGGTTTTAAAATATATTTATACTCTAAAAATTCATTTGCTCCAGCTTTCAAACGCATAGATAAAACTTGGTCTGCACCAATTTTTTCTAATGTTGGTTCAAAATATAAATCTTTAGAATTTAATGTTCTATTGTCTGTAGTAAGAAGCTGTAAATTTAAATTTGAGTTGTTGTTTTTAATTAACTCAACTAATTGTCCAGAACCTTTTTTAAATCTTTCGAATTCTTTTAGAGTTGCTTCAACAATATAACCACCTTTATTAGCGATTTTCAATCTTAACTTTTCATTTTCGATTGTAGTAAAAGCTTCTTTTGCAGAAGGAAGTGTTGCAGAATAAGCAAATCCTCCTAAAGTTTTTTGCAATTGAGCCAATTGAACTGTATCTCCAGGAGTTACAGCCGCAGCTGGTAATGTCGCAGTTTTAGCTTTATCTGCTTTTGCTTGTGCTTCTTGTTTAGCAACTAATTCTTTCTTGGCTTTTTCAGCAGCAATTTCCTTTTCAGAAGGCTGATTTTGATACATAATCCAAATCAAAATTCCGAATATCAATACAAAACCGATGATCGAATTAAAGTCTAATTTTTTTTCTTCCATTATTATTTAAAAAAGTTATCCGTTGAATTAGTAATGAGTTGAACTCAAAAGTTACATTTTCTTCGAATTAATTATTATTTTTTATGCGCATTAACTGCAGCAGCCACAAAGTTTACAAAAATCGGGTGCGGGTTAGCAACTGTACTTTTGTATTCTGGGTGGTATTGTACACCAATGAAAAATGGGTGATTCTCAAGCTCTACGATTTCTACTAAACCTGTATCAGGATTAACTCCAGAAGCTTTTAAACCAGCTTTTTGCAATTCATCAGCATATTTATTGTTGTACTCGTAACGGTGGCGGTGACGCTCCGAAATAGTTTTTTCTCCGTAAATTTTGTATGCTAAAGTGTTTGGTTTAATATCACATTTCCAAGCACCTAGACGCATTGTTCCTCCTTTATCGGTAATCGTTTTCTGTTCTTCCATTAAATTCACAACTGGATGAGGCGTTTTATCGTTCATCTCAGTAGAATTCGCATCAGCGTAACCTAAAATATTTCTAGAATATTCGATAACAGACATTTGCATTCCTAAACAAATTCCAAAGAATGGAATATTGTTTTCACGAACATAACGAACTGCTTCGATTTTTCCTTCAATACCTCTTTCACCAAAACCTGGAGCAACTAAAACTCCATCAAGAGTTCCTAATTTCTCTTCCACATTGTCAGCATTAATATGCTCTGAGTGAATAGAAATTACGTTTACTTTGGTTTCGTTTGCTGCACCTGCATGAATGAACGCCTCTAAAATAGATTTGTAACAATCCTGCATTTCAACATATTTTCCAACTAAGCCAATGTTAACCGTTTGTTTTGGACTTTTTAATCTTTTTAAGAAAGTATTCCAGTTTTTAAGATCTGGAGATGCTTTTTTAGGCAAATCTAATTTCTTTAAAGCCACAACATCTAATCCTTCTTCAAGCATTAAATTTGGAACTTCATATATAGTAGAAGCATCAATTGATTGAATAACTGCTTCTTTTTTCACATTACAAAATAAAGCTAATTTCTGGCGTAATTCCTGAGACAATTCGTGCTCCGTTCTACAAACCAAAATATCGGCTTTAATACCGCTCTCCATTAAAGTTTTAACAGAGTGCTGTGTTGGTTTTGTTTTTAATTCACCCGCTGCAGCCAAAAATGGAACTAAAGTCAAATGAATCACGATTCCGTTATTTTCACCTAATTCCCAAACTAACTGACGAACAGATTCTATATAAGGTAAAGATTCGATATCACCAACTGTACCACCAATTTCAGTAATAACAATGTCATAATCGCCAGATTTTCCTAGCAATTGCATTCTGTCTTTGATTTCGTTTGTGATATGAGGAACAACCTGAACTGTTTTTCCTAAAAATTCTCCTCTTCTTTCTTTTTCAATAACCGAAAGATAAACTCTTCCTGTAGTAACGTTATTAGCCTGAGAAGTAGGAACGTTCAAGAAACGCTCGTAGTGTCCTAAGTCTAAGTCAGTTTCAGCACCATCATCTGTCACGTAACATTCTCCGTGCTCATACGGGTTTAGTGTCCCCGGATCAACGTTAATATACGGATCAAATTTCTGAATAGTAGTACGGTATCCTCTTCCTTGTAACAATTTTGCCAAAGATGCCGCGATAATCCCTTTTCCTAATGAAGAGGTCACACCTCCTGTAACAAAAATATATTTTGTTTGATTCATTCTGTTGTTTGTTTGTAAGTAGTTGTGTAAAAAACTTGGCAAAAGTACAAATTTAATTAGACAATTTGCTAATTAGAAAATCAGAAAATGTGTCAATTAAAAAATTTAAGAAATAGACAAGTGTTAATTGCAAAACATGAATTAAATTCATCTTAAATAGACATTTTACATTTATCTCTCTAAAGATTATCTAATTTTCTCATTATCTCGTTATCTAATTTATTTTAAGGCTTGGGATACTGCTTCTTAATATTTCGTATCAACTCTTCCAATCCATTCAATTTCAATTCGTAAATAAGCTGAAGTTGTTGTCCAAGTTCTCCCTTTGGAAATCCTTTAGTATGATACCAAACCACATAATATTCTGGAAGATCAATTAAATATCGTCCTTCGTATTTTCCGAAAGGCATTTTGGTGTGTGCTAATTTTATGAGCTGTTTTTTGTCTTGTTCCATAGTTTAGAAGAGGAAAGAAGCAAGATGAAAGACTTAATACCTTCCCTTACTTCCTTTGATTGCTTACAAAATTATGACTTATTTTTCTTTTGCCACAGATTAAAAGGATTCACACAGATTAAAAAAACTAGAACCTCAGAATCTTAGCATCTTAGAACCTAAACAAAAAAAAAGAAGCAAGAAAAAAGAATATACAATTCCCTTTCTTGCTTCTCTTGCAAAGCTATTAATATTTCAAACAATTAGACCGTTAAAGGGCGAATTATTTTTAAACCATATAAGCTATTTAAGAACATATAAACCGTGTGCTTAAATAAACTTTGCGATTTAAGGTCATATAAAAAATTATTTTAAACCAAATAATTTCATACATACAAGTAAACATATACAGTACCCTTAAATGAGCTTTGCGATTCAAACCCACCCAACTTAAATCTACTTATACAGCTTATATGGTTAAAAAAAAATTAGAATCTCAGAACCTTAGCACCTTAGAACATAAACAAAAAAAAGAAGCAAGAAAAAAGAACTTATTTTTGTCCCCTCTTCCTGCTTCAAAATTATTATTTAACTTGTCACTAATTTTCTAAAAAACTAAGAAAAAAACTTAGCATCTCAGCATCTTAGAACCTTAGTAGCTTAGTAGTGCCATCTCACAAAAGCCTCCATTGCCGCATACGTTGCCAAACCTAATTGGTGGTACAATTCGGCTGTTTCGCGGTTTCTATCTTCAGCTCTCTGCCAGAACTCTCTTGCATCTGTTCCTTGGAAAACAACTCCATCTTTTTGAGATTGGTGTTTGAAAATTCCGTGACGTTTTGCTAAAACCTGATCTGGACTCATTGGAACTGCCATTTCAACTTCGTCAATTCCCCATTCTTGCCAAGCTCCACGGTATAACCACAACCAGCAGTCGTTCATGAATTCTTTTGGTTTCAGAACTTTTACCGCTTCAAAAATAGCATCCAAACAAACTTTGTGCGTTCCGTGTGGATCTGCTAAATCTCCTGCTGCATAAATCTGGTGTGGCTTAATTTTCTCGATTAAATCAACCGTCAACTGAATATCTTCTGGTCCGATTGGTTTTTTCTCGATTGTTCCTGTTTCATAGAAAGGCAATTCCATAAAGTGAATCTGTTCGTCTGGAAGACCAACAAAATAACTTGTAGCTCTCGCCTCTCCTTTTCTAATTAAACCTTTAATGTAACGAACTTCAGGAATATCAATTTCGCTGTTCTTTTTGTTCTGCAAGAAAGCTTCTGCTTTTTTATAAATGTTATCTGCTTCTTCGCTTTTGATTCCGAATTTTTCGTTGTAATCAATTACGAATCTTGCAAAACGTAATGCTTCATCATCAGCAACGGCAATATTTCCAGAAGTTTGGTACGCAACGTGCACTTCATGCCCTTGCTCTTGCAGACGCATAAAAGTTCCTCCCATACTGATAATATCGTCATCTGGGTGCGGAGAAAAAATCAACACACGTTTTTTAGCTGGCTCCGCTCTTTCTGGACGGTTTGAATCGTCTGCATTTGGTTTTCCACCTGGCCAACCTGTAATTGTATTTTGTAATTTATTGAAAATTTTAATATTCGTGTCGTAAGCTGGACCAGAATCTGCCAACAAATCGCTCATACCATTTTCGATATAATCGGCGTCTGTAAGCATTAAAATTGGTTTTTTAAGATCCAATGCTAATCCTAAAACCGCTTTACGAGTTAATTTATCTGTCCAAACAATTTTCTCAACCAACCAAGGCTTGTTAATTCTTGTTAGTTTTGAAGAAGCTTCTTTATCTAAAATAAAAACGGCATTGTTGTGCTCTTGCAAAAATGAAGCAGGAACTCTATTTGTAACTTCATCCTCAACAGATCTTTTTACAATATTTGCTTTTCCTTCACCCCAAGCTAATAAGATTACTCTTTTTGCTTCCATGATTTTTTTCACTCCAAGCGTAATTGCTGTTCTTGGCGTATTATTCAAACCATAAAAATCTTTACTTGCAGCAACTCTTGTAATGTGATCTAAAGCCACCAAACGAGTTTTAGAGTTTTGAAGCGAACCAGATTCGTTAAAACCAATATGTCCGTTACCTCCAATTCCAAGAATCTGAAGATCGATTCCGCCTAAAGCTTCGATTTTAGCTTCATATTCGTGGCAGTAATCAGCAATTTGTTCTTTTGTCAAAAGTCCGTCTGGCACGTGAGCGTTTTCAGGTAAAATATCGACATGATCAAACAAAAGTTCTTTCATGAAACGAACATAACTGTTGATTGAGTTTGGTTCCATTGGATAGTATTCATCCAAGTTAAAACTGATTACATTTTTGAAACTCAAACCTTCTTCTTTATGCAAACGCACTAATTCAGCATATAATCCTTTTGGAGAAGAACCGGTTGCCAAACCCAAAATACATGGTTTTCCTTCTTTTTGTTTTTCTCTGATTAAAGCCGCAATTTCCTGTGCTACTTCTTTTGAAGCTTCCGTAGAGTTTTCAAAAACAACTGTATTGATGTTTTCGAATCGTTTTTCGAAACCTGTTGCTTTGTCGATTTTACTTTTTAACATGATATATTAATTTTTATTTTTTGTTCAACTATTCCATTTCCTGTACTTATGCCCTTTTACAGCATAAAACAAAATCATTGCATAAGAAGGCAATAACATTAAATACGCCAATTGATTTCCGCTTTTTGAAACATCTTGCAGATTTTTTGCAACATTTGCCGAATTAATGCTTTCGGTAATCATTCCGTAAAACAATGGAAAAACAGCTCCACCGATAATTCCCATAATCAAAATAGCGCTTCCAATCTTTGTGTAACCTCCCAAATCCTGCAAAGCCATTGGCCAGATTGCCGGCCAGCATAAAGCATTTGCCAATCCTAAAAGTGCTACCAAAAGTATTACCAACGGTATATTTGGAGTACCAGGAAATGCAATCATTATTTTCGGCGAAATCAAAACAATAGCCAAAACCAATACTAAACCAAGCATTCCAGATACTTTTAAAGCAGTAACTTGTGAAACATATTTAGGAATCAGCACTATTCCAAGAACGTATCCGACAACCATTGCTGACATCGTAAATGATGTTAATTTGAGGTAGAAATTTCCTTCTTCACCGTAAACTCCAAGTTGTTTCCCGAAAGCTCCAATAGAATCTCCCGCTAAAACCTCTGCAGATAAATACAGCATTAAAGTAATTACTCCTAAAACCAGCTGTGGATGTTTGAAAGCATTTTTAATCTGTTTAAAAACACTCAGATTCGATACATTTCCTTCTTCATCCAGATCAATTTCTGGCAGAGGAGAAAACTTAACCATTAAAGCTAAAACAGTAATAATCAACCCCATATAAAGATAAGGAGTTTGTAATTGCAAAGCAAGAGAATTTAATGCGTTCGTTTTTGCAGCTTCATCCATCAGAGCAATTTTGTCTGCGGTAAAGTCCTGCATATTAGACAAAACCAAAACCGTAAGCACTATTGGCGCTACAAATCCAGCCAGTTTATTGGCAATTCCTAAAACACTGATTCTTGCCGCAGCGCTTTCTCTCGGGCCAATTACCACAACATACGGATTTGATGCTGTCTGCAAAACCGCTAAACCAGTTCCCATTACGAAGAGCGCTAATAAAAATAAGAGAAATGTACGGCTTGCTGCTGCAGGATAAAACATAAATGCTCCAGCGGCTATGATCAATAGCCCTAGAGAAATTCCGTTTTTATATCCCACTTTTTCAATAATATAAGAAGAAGGAACTGCCATTACAAAATAGGCAATGTAAAAAGCGAAAGTCACAAAATAGGCTTGCGAAGAAGTAAGCTCGCAAGCTAATTCAAAAAACGGAATAAGTGGCCCGTTAAGCCAGGTTACGAATCCTAGAATAAAAAACAATAAGGTTAAAATTACCATCGGAACAATGGCACTTTTTTTCTCTACTTGTAATGTACTTTGAATGTTTGTCATAATTTTTGGTTGATTAGTTATAGATTTATCTACTTTAAAATCTAAATTAGAATCAACTCTCACATTATTGATTGCGTAATTTATGCAAATATCTGCATTTTTTTTGCAAAACAAAAGTAGTACATTAAATTTCCTTATTCTCTAATTTAGATATCAAAGTTTTGTTAATTTTTGTTATTCCAATTTAAATCAGGATAATATTTTGCCAAATATGTTTTTACATCGGCAATATCTTCCTTAGCAGTTAGATCCGGAACGTGCTCAGAAAACGGAATTCCGACCGTAGTATTCGGATTTTCCTTCACAGAGTTTAAAAGTACTGTTGGCAACTCCTTTTCATCACGCTCTGGATGAACGGGACAATTTTTAAGATGTATATATAAAGTCTTACCATTAAACTTAAAAGCATTCATACTCACGCGTATTTTGCCTTCACTATCCTTATATTGTTCCAAAACTTCCTCTGAAGGTTTTTCTAAAATATCCAAAAGCTGATTATTAGAATCTAATTTTGCAATCGCAAAACGAGAAATACGCTCCAACGGAAAATCCATTGCATCTCGGTCATAACTAATAAAAGCGTTCGGACTTTCGGTTTCTCTCAATGCGCGCAACGCTTCTGCAGAATACAAATTATCACTATTGCAAACCGAATAAAACCGTGAATTTAATTCTGGATATTGTTCAACAGCCTGAAACAAAGCATCTGCAGTTCCAAAAGGCTTTATTCTTCCTTCCGGAATGTACTGAACTGCAAATGAAATAGTAAGTCCATGAAAATCATTGTCCTTCATTTTACTTCCGTAAAACTCTTTAAACAATTCTCCTTGCTCTCCTATTATAATATATATGTTTTTGTAACCCGATTTTTTCGCATTCCACAAAAGATAATCCAGTAAAGGTCTTCCGCTTGCGCCAACACCAATCAAACCTTTACTTCTTTCGTTGGCCTGAGCAATTTCTTCTGGAGAAAGATTATCTGTAACCGCTTCTTTTTTCATGCGAGAAGAAGCTCCGCCGGCTAAAATCACTAAATTGTCGTGCATTTTATTTAATTTTCAATATTATCAATAATTCGTACTCCGGGATCAACATTTACCGCATACGCTTCTTGCGCTCCAGCATCTAAAATCGCTTTTATCACCGCATCTTCATTCTTAGGATCAGCAATTACAACAATGCTTCCGCCTCCGCCAGAACCCACAATTTTTGCTCCGTATGCACCCGCTTTTAGCGCAGCATTGACCATTGCATCAATTCTCGGAACTGTAATTTTTAGCAAATCGCGTAAAATTTCATGATGACCATTCATTAAAGCACCAATTTTTTTAAGATCCAAAACTGGTTTTTTAAATTCTTTTAAAGCTTCTTTCGTATAATGATAATTTTTAACCGCCGCTTCAAAAAATGGAATCAAACGGTCCGGGAGACAGTTTCGATATTTATCTACATCTTCAGCTTCAGAAGCATTTAAATCAAACTCTGGATAATTCTGTTTTACCAAATCAATTGCAGTTAAAGCATTTCCTTTTAACTCGCCAAGCAGTCCGATCGTTTCTTTTGGAACTCCAGAAACACCTGTAATAAGACCTTTCAATTCCGTTCCGATTACATCAAAAGAAAATGGCTTTTTGGTGTTGATGTAGACAATATTTCCAACGCCAATACTAAAATGATCCATCATTCCACCAGGTTCTCCATGCTCTAAAACCTCAGATTCGTATCCTAATTTAGAAAGAAATTCAGGCGTAACTTCATGATCGATTCCGAAAGCTTCGATCAGAAAACGAATCCAAGCCATTAATAAAGCTGACGAACTTGATGTTCCTGAATTAATCGGAATATCTCCGGTAATGGAAATCGTATAGCCAGATGTTGGCACGCAGCCATACCTACGCAGTACCCGCAGCGAGGAAGCAAAGTAATCTCTTGGTTCTAATTTTTCAAAAGCCTCGTGTATATTGATAATTCTAATTTCATTAATATCAATCATATTCAGAACAAATGTATCGGTCTGATTTTCTTCTGCAATTAATTTAATATTTCGATCTATCGCACAGGCTATAACAGGCAATCCCAAATAATCTTGATGATCTCCAAAAAGACAGATTCGGCCGGGAGCTAATGACGTAATTTTTTTCACTTAAACACTTTGTGTTAAAACACTTTAATTCAATAAATTAAAACGTTATTTGGTTGTAAATTTATTTTAGATTTTCGGTTTTGATTTCACGAAACTATAGATTATATTTTTATAAAACAAGAAAAAATACAAAAATGTGCTCGAACACACTATTTTTATGTTCTCGAGCACATTTATTAATTCTTACAAAAAATTCACGTTTATTAAATCAAAGTTTTTATATTTGTCTATATGGATAAAAAGTACACGATTAAGGATATTGCACAAATGGCTGGAGTTTCTAAAGGAACTGTTGACCGTGTTCTGCATAATAGAGGAAAGGTCTCTCCAGCTGCACTCGAAAAAATCAACGAAGTTTTAAATGTTATTGATTATGAGCCCAACTTAATTGCACGAAATTTAAAAAGCACAAAAGTTTACCGCATTTGTGTTTTGCTTCCCGATCCTGTATTTGACCCATACTGGCTTCCTTGTGTTAACGGAATACAAGATGCGATTAAGGAATTCAAAGCCTACAATGTCGCTATAGACATCCATTATTTCAATCCAGAAAGCACTAAAGCTTTTTTAAAAACCAACGAAACGATTATTACACAATCGCCAGATGCAGTTTTACTGACTCCTCTTTTCCATAAGGAAACCATTGAAATCATAAAACAATATGACGAACTGGGAATTATTGTCAACACTTTCAACAACCAGGTCGAATCTTCTTCTATAAAAAGTTTTGTGGGACAGGATTTATATAAAAGTGGCCGTGTAGCTGCAAGTTTAATGAATCTGATTCTCCCAAAAGGTCAGATTGCCATTATTCATATTGATGAAAGTCTGAAAAATGCGGTTCACATGCAGGAAAAAGAACGAGGGTTTAGAAGTTATTTTGATGAAAAAAATCTTCCTGATTTTTCTGTAACTACATTAAAACTAAAATATTCCAATATAGAAAATAAGCTTACGGCTTTCTTAAACGAAAATCCTGATTTAAGCGGTATTTTTATTACTACTTCTAAAGCTTATCAAATTGCTTCTATCTTATCCTCGGTTACAGATAAAAAAATTGCTCTGATTGGCTACGATTTAATTGACAAAAATGTTAGTTTTTTAAATCAGGGACTGGTTCATTTTTTAATTCACCAAAATCAAAAAAGACAGGCTTATTTGGGCGTAAGCACTTTGGCAGATCATTTTATTTTTAGAAAAGACATTCCAGAAACTATTTTGCTTCCTATTGACATCATCAATGTCGAAAATGCTTCTTTTTACACCAACTAAGTTTTTTTTGCCACAAAGGCGCGAAGACACAAAGTTTTTTTTTCGCTCGCAGATTTAGTAGATTATGGGGATTTTTTATCTGCAAGATCTGTTAAATCTGCGGGAAGAAATTTATACGCAAAGACACTAAGTCTCAAATTTTTTTCCTCTCGCAGATTTAGCAGATTATGAGGATTTTTTTTATCTGCAAGATCTCCTAAATATGCGGGAAGAAATTTATACGCAAAGACACTAAGTCACATTTTTTTTCCTCCCGCAGATTTAGCAGATTATGGGGATTTTTTTTATCTGCAAGATCTGCCAAATCTGCGCGAAGAAATTTATGCGCAAAGTATTTCACGCAGATTAAAAAAACTTTGTGTCTTCGCGTCTTTGCGGCAAATCATTTCTGTAAAATAAATTTCCCGAAAGACGAAGCAATATGAAAATTCGGTTCTGGAGTAATTGGATTTACCCATGAAATCCAAGTCGGTTCATAATTTCCTTTTTCGCCTTTAGAAAACTTGGCTCTATAAACTCCTGTTTCAATTGTATTGTTATGAACTAAATCTAATTCTTTTAACGATCCAATACTAATTGCGCCTGCAACTGTAAAAGAAACCTCATCTGCAGAAGATTCTAGTTTTATATGATTTTGAGGCCATTTCCATTCGTAATCAAAAACCTTATCAGGAAGCGCGTGAAAATCCAATAGCCTTGTTGACGGATCGATTTCTAAACAATAATAAGGATTAAGACTATCATTACTCCTAAAAAAAAGCTCCACTCGATCTGAATTGCAAATGCTGTCTACGCTATCATCTTTTTGGTCGATATAAACATCATTATCAAAAACTCTAAAATTAAAATAGAAGTTTTCTTGATCCCAAAGCGCGCGAAATTCGATTTTTAAAACTGGATCATTATTCCACGGAGAAGAAAAATCGGTCAAGCAATTTGCTTTTTTCCAGAAAACTGGATTTAAAATTTCATTTTCGTTTTCTTGATTTTTATCAATTAAAATTACTTGATACTCCTTCACAATGCTACTTCTTAAATTTTGTTAATTTTTGAATTTTATAAAATCTGAAAACCGATAAGATTTCAGTTTACTTCTTTATCAGTTTTTGAATTAGCCAAGATAGTTTAAAATTGAATAAAAACGAGCAATCTTTAGAAAATAACATCAAAATTCCACAGCAGAAACACATAAGAAAAGACTGCTTAATTTCTACGTTTTCGAATCAGTAATTGCGAAATTCTCAAGTTTTTACAAAAACAGCTTTTATAATTCAAAAATAGTCACTTTTTAGCAAGCTCATCATTTCGAAAATATTTTAAAAACATCTCATCTTTTTAAGTCAAAAAAAACGTTTCGCACAATTTTATGTGCTCGAGAACATAAATTTTGTGTGTTCGAGCACATTTTTTGTGTTTTTTCTTGTTTTATAAAAATATAATCTCTAGTTTCGTCAGAGATTAATCTTAAAACTAAGTTAATTATGCAGATTTTCAGGTGATTTTTAAGCTTGTAGAAAGTAGAAAACCAAACTAAACAAGCCGAGTTTAAAGTAAAAATTGAAGACTCTGATTTGTATAAAAAACAACTCAATCAAAACTTAACTAAAAAGACAAAATGAACTCCACGATTAAAAAAGAAGTCTAAAACCTACAAACAAAGAAGAAAAACAATTAAACATTAACCAAAACCAATTTAAAGTATGAAATTATTAACCCAAAAAAAGCCAAGAGATTTTCGGATTAACAATTTATCCCGCAAAGAAATCGGAATAACGGTTCTCTCGTTATTAGTTTTTACATTTCAAGCTTCTGCAGCTTCTTCTATACATATTTCAGACAAGAACAAAACGGCGCTGTTTTTTGAAAAAACAGTGAAAGGAAAGGTTACAGATGAAAAAGGTTTACCTCTTCCTGGTGCCAATGTGGTAGTTAAAGGTACTACCAAAGGTGTTCAGACTGATGTAGACGGAACTTTTGCTATTACGGTTCCAGATAATGCTACAAAACTGGTCATTACTTTCATCGGAATGGAAGATCAGGAAGTAACCATTGGAAGCGCGCCTCTAAAAATTGTCATGAAAGAAGCGGGACAAAAACTAGAAGAAGTGGTAATTGGATACGGAAAATCTAAGAAAAAAGATCTTACCGGTTCTGTAAGTTCGCTTAGCAAAGACAATTTAAACTTGGGCGGAACAGTGGCCAATGTTGGTCAGGCGTTGCAAGGACGTGCTTCCGGAGTACAAGTGCAACAAAACAGTTACGCGCCAGGAACAAATCCTTCAGTTGTAATTAGAGGTGGAAACTCAATTAATACTTCTAATGCTCCGCTGTATGTAGTTGACGGATTCATTACCAGCACTGGGGCTTCTATTAGTCCAAATGACATTGAAAATATTCAGATTTTAAAAGACGCTGCTTCTACAGCAATTTATGGTGCTCGCGGTGGAAATGGAGTGATTTTAATTACCACTAAAAAAGGTAAAGCTGGAAAAATGAATGTAGAAGCTGAGATTTCTGATGGTTTTCAAAACATCATAAAAGAGCCTTCTTTATTGACTGGGCAGCAATATGCTGATTATCAAAACGCACTTAATGCTGAAAATGGAAGACCTCCACTTTTCCCTTCTAGTTTTCCTGTTGCCAACACCAACTGGTTTGACGCTGCAACTCGTCCGGGTGAAGTGTTAAACAGAACGCTTACTTTTAGCGGAAGCGATCAATCTTCTAAATTTTTTCTTTCTGGAAACTATTTAAAACAGACGGGAGCAATCGTAAACACTGATTTTGAAAGATATAGTGTGAGAATGGGCGGTGAAAAAAGATTCAATGAAAGGCTGAACATGGGTACAAATGTTTACGGCGCTGTTGCTGAAGGAAATAACAGTGATTTTGGCGATAACATTTTATCTCCAATGTTCTCTATCCAGACTGCTCCTCCAGCTATTCCTATTTACAATCCAGATGGTTCGTATTACAAATTTCAAGGAAAAGATAATGCATTAGCACTTTTATTGGAACCTACAGACCACACGATCAACAGATTGGTAAACGGAAGCATGTTTTTAGATTATCAGATTATTAAAGGCTTAACATATCATTTTGGCGCTGGTGCAGAGTGGCAAGAAAATATTCAAGGAAAATATACGCCTAGTACTTTAGTGGCTGGAGCGGCTTTAAAAGGTTCTGCTTCTGAGGAAAATAAAACGTATTTCAGATGGAGTACCGAGCAATATTTGACGTATAAATTTGATATTAAAGAAGTACATTCGATTACAGCAATGATTGGTACTTCAAACCAAAAAGATACTTACGAAAGAGTAAGAGCTGCTGGAACTGGTTTTTCTAACGATTTATTGACGTATTACAATCTGCAAGGCGCTTCGGTTTATTTGAAACCTGAAACAGAAAAAACAGAAACGAAACTGACTTCTTATTTTGGAAGGTTAAATTATGCATTTAATGATAAATATTTAGCCACTTTTACAATCAGAAAAGACGGTTCTTCTCGTTTTGGACCAAACAACAGATTTGGTATTTTCCCTTCTGGAGCGGTTGCGTGGAAAGTGTCTAACGAATCTTTTATGCAAAACGTAAAAGCAATTTCTGAACTTAAACTAAGAGCAAGTTACGGTATTACAGGTAGTGACGGTATTGGAGATTATTCATACATGAGCCGACTAACTTCTTGGGGAGTTACCATTGCGCCAGACGATTTTGTTGCTGGTACAGAACCTGCCAACTTAGCCAATCCGAACCTTAAATGGGAAGAAACAGCTCAAACTGATATTGGTTTGGATTTAGGTTTATTTAATGATAAACTTTCTATCACATTCGATTATTACAAAAAAAGAACTACAGATGCCCTTTTAAATGTTCCTGTTGGAGGTTGGTGGGGCTTTGGCACTCAAAGAATTAACTCTGGAGTTATTGACAACCAAGGTATTGAATTAGGAATCACGACAACAAACTTTAGATCTGATAAATTTTCTTGGACAACTTCATTAAATCTGGCTTACAACAAACAAGAAATTGTGTCTCTTGCAGATAATGTAAAAATCATCAGTACAAATACTTCTAACCCAAGCGGAACAGTTTCTGGACAAGAATTTACGAGATTGGAACCAGGAAAAGAAATGGGAGTTTTGTTTGGTTATAAATATGCTGGAGTAATTAAAACTGGAGAAACTTATGCTCCTCAGCCGTTATCTGTACCTGGAGATCCGAAATATGTAGATGTTGATGGAGACGGTACTATTACAGCAGCTGACAGAACGTATTTAGGAAATTCTATTCCGCATTATGTGGCTGGTTTTAATAACGATTTCAGATACAGAAATTTTGATATGAATATCTTTTTCCAAGGTGCTTTTGATTATTCTGTTTATAATATGACTAAAATGGTTGGAGAATCTTCTACCAGTACAGATGCCTTAAACCGCTGGGTTGCTGGAACGAATGAAAATACAGATATTCCGAGAGACGGTTATTACAAAAGCAAATACGGAAGTTATGTGAATTCAAAATTTGTTGAAGAAGCTTCTTACCTACGTCTAAAAAATGTTTCTATAGGATACACTATTCCTGAAAGCGCTTTGAAAACAGTAAAATTTATTGACAGCATCAGATTATATGCTATCGGACAAAATTTATTGACGATTACCAATTATTCTGGAAATGACCCTGAGGTTAACGGACATTCTTCTAATAATTTAGGTGGAGGAATTGATTTTAACTCGTTCCCTGCTTCGAGAACTTTTATACTTGGAATTAAAGTAGCCATTCACTAGTCTAAAATGCTTTTTAGTAACATTAAATTGATTCAAATGAAAAAATATACAATCTTATTACTTTTACTTACCGCTGGGGCACAAATTTCGTGCAACCAAGACCTTGATCCCACGGTATATAGCAGTTTGACTAATACTAATGGATACCAAACAAAGTCAGATGCTATTGCGGCCATCAATTCTATTTATGGAAGATTAAAAGGCCCGTCTGTAGGCGATAACTTTTCGTATTGGGCTACGAGACACTTTGCCTTGACTGATATTGCTACAGATTTAGGGCACTGCCAGTTTGGTGGAGATCCTGGACAATTGTCACTAGGAACTTGGAATTCTGCCAACGGACTTCTTAAAGAAGACTGGAACGCGATGTACAAACTAATTGCTAATGCCAACAATGCCATTTTCAACATTTTACCTATGGGTGGCATTACAGCAGCAGAAAAAGCACAATTTATTGCAGAAGCCAAATTCTTAAGATGTTCTGCTTATATGGATTTGACAGATTCTTGGGGACCTGTAATTTTAATTACCGAAGCGAACTTAGGAAATCCTGGATACTTAGATCAAACTCCGCCATCGTCTGTTGAAGAAATTGATGCTTTTATGATTAAAGAATTAACTGAAGCTGCTGATGTTCTTCCTCTAAATTATCAAAACAATGAAATTTACGGTACAAATGACGTAGGACGTGCTACAAAAGGTGCCGCTCTTACATTATTAGCCAAATTGTACTTAAGAAGCCATGATTGGCAAAAAGTTGCGACTCTAACCAAACAAGTTATGGATTTAAACCAATACAGCCTTTATCCTTCTTACTTAGGTTTGTTTAAAGAAAGTAACAAATGGTGCAGCGAAAATATCTTCTCTTCTTTGAGTGACGCCAATACAAACGGAACCGAATTATTAAACCATTTTGGCCCTGTTGATCACCCTGTTGTTCAAAACAGATGGCAGTATTATACCGTAAACTGGGATTTTTACAACACTTTTGGTGACGAAGACGAAAGAAAACAGTGTTTCTTCCCAGAATTTATGGGCACAGATGGTCTATTGCACAAACAGCCTCCATACTTAGGCGCTGAACCGCCAGAAGGTGAATTGTACATGCAAGACGTTTCTACAAAAAAATATGCTGATGACGAAACGACAACGTATTACGATGGTCATAGTGTAAACATTCTTCGCTATGCTGATGTTTTATTGAGCAGAGCCGAAGCGCTAAACGAAATCAGTGGCCCAACTCAAGAAGCAATCGATCTTATCAATCAGGTAAAAGGAAGATCGCATGCCAAACTTCTGGTTTTATCAGAACATACACAAACTAGTTTGCGAGATGCTATTTTGCAAGAAAGAGGCTGGGAATTGTTTTATGAAGGAAAACGTCGCGCTGATTTAATTAGAATGAACAAATATGATGTTTTGGTAAACGCTTATCATTTAAGAGTTGGCGAGGCAGCTTTGATTAAAATGCCACAAAACAAATATTACACGTATCCACAGAGTCAGGTAGATCTTAATCCAAACTTAAGCAACGCCGACAGATAATAAAATGTATTTCAAGAACAGACAGCAAATAGTCTGTCTGTTCTTGATTTTTATATAAAAAGTGCTTTTCTGTTTCACAAAAGAAGCTTTTCAGATGATCAAAAAATTAATTTTAAAAGGAAGTTTTATTTTAGTCCTGCTTTCATTGGCAAGCTGTTCTAAAAACCAAATTATCTCCAATATCAATATTGGCACTCATGGTAACAACGAATTGAAAATTCAGATCGATGTTACTACGAATGACCAAGCTCAGGTATATGCAGAATATTGGTCGGATAAAAAAGGAATTCAAAATAAAATAACCTCTCCTATTTCAAATTCTGGTCTTAAGCATTCTTTAGTGCTTTGCAATATTATTCCAGAAACCAATTATAGTTTTCAAATTGTTACGGTTCAAGGCAGCGATAAAAAAACAAGCAAGGTTTATACTTTTAAATCTAGAAAATTGCCTGAATGGCTTCAAAAACAATTTAAAGCCAATTGTCCAAAACCGGAATTACTGCCAGCGAATTTCAAAAAAGGTTTTATGCTTTTAGCGAAAAGAGAAACTCCAGGAACGGCATACATTGTAGATTACAAAGGAAATTTAAGATGGTATCATACACTTGAAGGAACAGGATTTAAAGTCGCTCATTTTACAAAAGAGCAAAGCATTCTTTCCATTTTAGGAACAAACGACGAACCTACAAGTTACGGAAGTGAAATTCTGGAAATCAATCTTCAAGGCGATACTTTAACGCATATTAAAAAAGGACAAGGCGATTTAAAACAGACTATTCATCACGAAATCATCAAAAAATCGGCTAACGAAATTGTGACTTTAACGGTGGAAGAAAAAATAATAAACCTGAAATCTGTCGGCGGAAAAGAAAAAGACACGGTTAGCGGTGACGGAATTGTAATCTTAGATAAAAAAGGAAAACAACTTTGGAAATGGACTGTTTTTGATGATTTAGATCCGATGAAAGACAAAGATATTTTAAAAACAAAAAAAGACTGGACACACGCCAACAGTTTGAATTACGATACAGATGGCAATTTTCTAATTTCTTTCTACAACAATGGACAGATTTGGAAAGTAAATGCTAAAACTGGAAAAGTAATGTGGAAATTAGGCAAAAACGGAACTATGAAAATGGCTCCAGAAAGCAATTTTTCTCAAGCACATGCTGCACACATCGATCAGGAAGGAAGTTTGTTATTTTTTGATAATGGTGTAGATAAAAAACAATCTTCTGTTTTTGCTTTAAAAGTGGACGAAAAGAACAATGCCGTAAAACTTGATTTTCAAATCAAATTGCCAAAAGACATTTACAACGACAGAATGGGAAGCGCTTATATGATCAACAAAGATTTGATTTTGTGTTGCTGTTCCAAAAGACATATTACGGTTTTAACGAATAAAAAAGGGGTTTTGCTTTGGGCTTTGGAATCTGAAATTCCGCCTTATCGCACGCAATTTATTGAAGAAGAAAAAATGAAACCATTTCTTCTTAACTAATGATGATCTTCCTCCAAGGTTTTCAAAACCTTGGAGGTTTAAACATAAAACGAATACCTACGAGGTTTCGAAAACCTCGCAGGAGAAGAACAAGACTAAAAATTCTAAACATGAAAAAAATAATTCTTATCGGACTTTTTTCAGCAATGCCAATTGTAGTTTTCAATTCCTGCACCAAATCAAATTCACAGACTTTAGCTGCTGTAAATCAAGAAGCCGAAGATGAAGGTTACATCAAAATTGATACTTCAAAAATTCCAGACGATCAATTTGGAGAATCAGTTCGTTATGGAAGAGAATTAATGATGAAAACGGCTTATTATATTGGTCCAAACGGAATCAACGGAAAATATTTAGGCAATAAAATGAATTGCACCAACTGCCATCAAGATGCTGGAACAAAACCGCATGCGTTCAATTTAATGTCTTCACACGATAATTATCCACAATACCGCGGACGCGAAAATAAAGTGCTTACATTGGCAGAACGAGTTAATAACTGCATTATGCGCCCACATTCTGGAAAACCGCTACCGCTAGACAGCAAAGAAATGGTAGCTTTTTTATCTTATTTTAAATGGATTAGCAAATTTGTTCCAAAAGACGGTAATTTCAAAGGAGCAAAAAATCTAGAAATCGAATTTCCTGATGTTGCCGCAAGTCCAGAAAGAGGAAAAGCATTGTTTGTTGAAAATTGTGCCCGTTGTCACGGAAATAATGGTGAAGGAGTTTATAATGCTGACAAATCGGGTTACACCTACCCGCCTCTTTGGGGCGAATACGGTTATCAGCCAGGTTCAAGCATGCACCGTGTAATCAAACAAGCGCAATGGTTAAAAAACAATATGCCGTATGATAAAGTGCAACCTGGAAAACCATACCTTACAGACAAAGAAGCACTTGATATTGCGGCTTATGTAAATGATGATTCTGTACACGAAAGACCAAATCCAAAAACGTTTGATTATCCAGATAAAATGGGCAAACCTATAGATTATGCGCACAGCCCATTCAATGATAATTTTTCTGAAGAACAGCACAAATACGGGCCTTACAAACCTATTATTGCCTACTGGAAAAAACAAGGCTGGAAAGCGGTTTACTAAACTCAAAATATACTATTTAACCTGATTATACAATACAATGAAACTAAACCTAAAACACACAACGCTTTTGACCAGAATAATGATGATGTGTCTTTTCACCATCAGTATTCCATTAACAGCACAAATCAAATATTCAGACGGAAATGACAGCTGGAATCCCGATAAATTAGGAAACCACCGCGCTGTAATTGCATTTTCAGGTTCAGGAAATGTTGCCAAAACTACTATTGAATGGCGAAGAAGAGATACTAATCCGGAACTTAAAAAAATCATCGTTCAAGATGCATCAGGAAAAGAAATTCAAAACATAAAAACCGAAAACATCAATAGAGAAAACGGAACTATTTTCTTTGAACCTATTTCAGGAAAAGGAACGTATTACGTTTATTATATGCCTTATATTGATGAAGGAACTGCCAATTATCCGAAAGGAATTTATGCAAAACCTGAAGACAAAGCCGATACAAAATGGCTTTCTAACATTAAATCAAATGTAAAAGACAATTGTTCGGTTACAGAAATCCAGAGCGTAAATGCTTTTAATAGTTTTTACCCGATGGAAGTTATTGCAACGGCGGCTGAAACCAAAGATTTGATTACAAAAAATACTGGAAATTCTTTCTTAGTTTTCCCAGAAGACAGATTGCATTCCATCAAATTAAAATCAGATTTACCGCAAAGATGGATTCAGAAAGGTGTTCAAAACAGTTTTTCTGATACGGCAATGAAAGGCGAATATCTGGCTTTTCAATTGGGAGTTTATGCTCTTGAAGATTTGCAAAATATAAAAGTCACTTTTTCTGATTTGAAAAATAACGGAAATACAATTGATGCTAAAAACATTAGCTGTATTAATACAGACGGAACAAAATACGACGGAAATCCTTTTACCAATACTGTTTCTGTTTCAAAAGGAAAAATTCAGGCAATGTGGTGCGGCATCGATATTCCGCAAACTGCAACTGCTGGAACTTACACAGGAAAAGCAACTGTAATTGCTGACGGAAAATCAAAAGAAATCAATCTTCAAATAACCGTTTCAAACGAAGTAACGAAAAATGGTGGAATTGATTCTCCAGAAAAAATGACGCGTTTAAAATGGTTAAATTCTACTTTAGCGCAAGAAAATACAGTTATTGCTCCTTATACTCCACTAACAGTAAACAATTCTGAAATTACTTTATTAGGAAGAAAACTGATTTTAGCGCCAAACGGATTTCCTGCTCAAATTCAGACTTTCTTTACTCCAGAAATGACTTCTGTGGGAACAAAAGCCAATGATATTTTAAGCGCTCCAATCGATTTTCATTTTGTTGATGCGTCTGGAAAAGAATTGCAATGGAAAAACAGCGGTGTAAAATTCACTAAAAAAGAAGCAGGAACAGTTTCTTTTGAAAATACTTCGACTTCAAAATCAGCTCAAATGGAAGTAAACGCTTCTGTTGAATTTGACGGTTTTGTACATTATACAGTAAAAGTTACGGCTCTTGAAGATGTTTCATTTAATGATATTAATTTCCAAATGCCAATGCAGCCAACATCTGCAAAATACATGATGGGATTAGGTCAAAAAGGCGGCGATCGCCCTGCAACTTTTGACTGGAAATGGGATGTGGCACACAAAAACCAAGACGGTGCTTGGATTGGTGCCGTAAATTCTGGATTGCAATTTTCTTTAAGAGACGAAAAATATAGCCGCCCTTTAAATACTAATTTCTATTTACAAAAACCATTATTGTTGCCAACTTCATGGGGGAACGAAAATAAGGGCGGCATTACCATTACTCCAAACCAGAAATCGGTTGTGGTGAATGCTTACAGCGGTGCAAGAACGATGAAAAAAGGCGATGTTTTGCATTATAACTTCAACTTATTAATCACACCTTTCCATACCATAAATACCGATTTTCAGTGGGATACAAAATTCTATCACAAATACAGTCCGATCGATTCAATTGCAAAAACGGGTGCAACAGTAATTAATATTCACCATGCTAATGCGATCAATCCGTACATCAATTATCCTTTTATCGAATTTAAAAAGATGAAAACGTACATTGATGAAGCGCATGAAAAAGGCTTAAAAGTAAAAATCTACAACACAGTTAGAGAGGTTTCGAACAAAGCGTATGAAACTTTCGCTTTAAGAAGTTTAGGCCACGAAATTTATTCTCCAGGAAAAGGAGGCGGATTCTCTTGGCTGCAGGAACACGTTGGCGACGATTATATCGCGGCTTGGTTTGTTCCAGAAATTAAAGATGCGGCAATTGTAAACAGCGGTATGAACCGTTGGCACAATTATTATGTAGAAGGTATGAACTGGCTAACACAAAACGTTGGTATCGACGGAATCTACTTAGATGACGTTGCTTTTGACAGAATTACCATGAAACGCATTAAACGTGTATTGACAAAAGACGGTCACCCTGGAATTATTGATTTGCACAGCGCGAACCAATACAACAAAAGCGACGGATTTAATAACAGTGCCAATTTATACATGGAACACTTTCCGTACATCAATAAATTATGGTTTGGAGAATATTTTGACTACGAAAAAAATCAACCAGACTTTTTCTTGACAGAAGTAAGCGGAATTCCATTCGGATTAATGGGAGAAATGCTTCAGGATGGAGGAAATCCGTGGAGAGGAATGGTTTACGGAATGACGAACAGACTGCCTTGGAGCGACGGTGCAGACCCAAGACAAATCTGGAAATTATGGGATTTTTTCGGAATTAAAGGTTCTGAAATGATTGGATATTGGAGTGAAAATTGTCCAGTAAAAACAAGCAATGACAAAGTATTGGCAACAGTTTACAAAAAAAATGGAACGGCTTTAATTTCAATTGCAAGCTGGGCAGATGCTGATACCAAAGTGAAACTGAATATCGACTGGAAAAAACTAGGAATCAACCCTTCAAAAGCAACTATTACAGCTCCTGAAGTTCTTAAATTTCAATCTGCTCAGACTTTTAAACCAACAGACGAAATTCCAGTTTCTAAAGGAAAAGGCTTGCTGTTGATTGTGAAGTAAACACATCCAGTTTGTCATTTCGACGAAGGAGAAATCGCACGCGGGATTCGGCACAGATTAGACAATTCACTTTGTGGAGCTACTAGTGTGATTTCTCCTTCGTCGAAATGACAAAAAAGCAGAAAAATTAAACACATAAAAACATAGAATTTTCTATTTCAATAAAAGAGTTTAAAAAACAAATCTAGATTTGAACACATAGACATAGCTATGTGAATTTAGGTAAATGAAATGCCTTTATAGACAAAGCAAACTATGATTCTATGTGTTAAAAAAACAAACCCAAAAACTAGCTATCCACATGAAATTTAGACCAATATTATCCATTCTACTTTTTGGAAGCCTTTTTGTCACTGCACAAAACAAAACCACTGTAAAAGAATACAAAAAAGCATTTACGACTTATCCTTTTTCTGATCCTGACCCGATTCCGAAACCGGATACTAAGTTTTATCCCTATTTCCGTTTTGATGGTTTTACCGATAAACCTGTTCAAAAAGAATGGAAAGTAATCGAAATTGAAAACGATTATATCAAACTGACAATCTTGCCAGAAATTGGCGGAAAAGTTTGGTCAGCAATCGAAAAATCAACTGGAAAAGATATTGTTTACAATAATCACGTTGTGAAATTTAGAGACATTGCCATGCGCGGACCGTGGACAAGCGGCGGTGTTGAAGGCAATTACGGAATCATCGGCCACACGCCAAATTGCGCAACTCCTGTCGATTACAAAATCATAAACCGAGAAGATGGAAGCATTAGCTGTGTGATTGGCGTTTTGGATTTATTAACGAGAACTTCTTGGAAATTAGACATCAATCTGCCAAAAGACAAAGCTTATTTTACCACAAGTTCGTTTTGGTCGAACACAACCGAATTTGAACAGCCTTACTACACATGGATGAATACCGGAATAAAAGCAGCTGAAAACCTGCAGTTTATTTATCCGGGACAAACCTATATTGGTCATAACGGAGAATACAATTCGTGGCCAATTGATAAGGAAAATGGCAAAGATTTATCTTTCTACAAAAACAACAATTTCGGCGGTTACAAATCATATCACGTATTCGGAAAATACAATGATTTCTTTGGCGGATATTATCACGATGAAGACTTCGGAATGGGAAGATATGGCAATCACGACGATAAACCGGGCAAAAAAATCTGGATTTGGGGATTATCTCAACAAGGAATGATTTGGGAAAAATTATTAACCGATACTGACGGGCAATACGTTGAAGTTCAAAGTGGAAGATTATTTAATCAGGCGAGCGAAGGCAGTAATCTTACGCCTTTCAAACAGCGCTCGTTCGCGCCATATCAAACCGATACTTGGACCGAATATTGGTTTCCTGTAAAACAGACCAAAGGTTTTGTAAAAGCGAATAATTATGGTTCTGTCAATATTAAAAATGAAAATGGCTGGCTGAAAATCTACTTTTCTCCGCTTCAAAAATTAAACGAAAAAATCGAAGTTTTTGAAAACGATAAAAAAGTGTATTCTAAAGATATCGCATTAAATACGATGCAAACTTTCAAAGATTCCGTTCAGATAAAAGTCGATTCGAATAAATTGAAATTTGTTTTGGGCGAAAATAAATTGGTTTGGAATTCAGCTCCAGAAGATGGAAACATTAATCGTCCTTTAGAAATTCCGAAAGATTTTGACCATAATTCGATTTACGGATTGTATTTGCAGGGGAAGAATTACATCAGTTTTAAAGATTATATCCTTGCCGAAGAAAAACTTAATGCCTGCCTAAAATTAGATGCTAACTACGCTCCTGTTCTTTCTGCTTTAGCTTCTTTACAAATCAGAAAATTAGATTATAAAGGTGCTATAAATTCGGCGAGCAAAGCTTTAGCCATTGATACTTATGATGCTGCTGCGAATTATTTTTACGCTTTAGCGAATTTGCATTTAGGAAATACAACCGATGCAAAAGATGGTTTTGACATCGCAGCTGCAAGTGTAGAGTTTAGAAGTCCAGCTTATACGGCTTTAAGCAAAATTTATTTAGCAGAAAACAATCTGCCAAAAGCAGTTGAATATGCTGAAAAAAGTCTCGTAAACAATCAATACAATGCACAAGGTTTACAAGTTTTAGCGGTTTTATATCGTCTTCAGAATAGTGCTGAAAAAGCAAATTCGGTTTTAAAAACCATTGCAACACTTGATCCATTGAATCATTTTGCTGATTTCGAAAAATACCTTTGGAACAATTCAAACGAATCCAAATTGGCTTTTACATCAGCTATTCAAAATGAAATGCCGGAACAGACATTTTTAGAATTAGGTATTTGGTACAATAATATAAGCCGAAAAGAAGACGCTTTAAAAGTTTTTTCTATTGCAGAACCAAGCGCAGAAATTATCTATTGGAAAGCTTTCTTAGAAAATAAATCAGTTGATATCAGCAAAATCAGACCTGGAACGAGTTTTCCTTTCCGAAACGAAACGGCTGAAATTTTAAAATCATTAATCAAAATTAACGATCAATATCAATTAAAATATCATTTAGGTTTAATTGAATGGAATCGAAATAATATCGCTTCCGCAAAAGAATTATTTTTACAATGCGGAACAAAACCAAATGATCCTGCTTTTTATGGTTCCAAAGCTTCTTTATTTAAAGATGATGCTACAATTGTATTGGCAAGTTTGCAGCAAGCCATAAAATTAGATCCGCAAGGCTGGAGATATCATAAAATGTTAGCTGAGCATTATATCGTTCAAAAACAATTTGATAAAGCATTAGCAACAGCTGAACCATTCTACAAAAAACATCAAGACAATTATTTGCTCGGAATGTTATACGCAAAGACGCTTCTTCTAAACAAAAAATATGCTGAAGCCGACAAGTTCTTAACCAAATTGCAAATTCTTCCTTTTGAAGGCGCAATCGCAGGAAGACAATTGTATCACGAAGCCAAATTGATGCAAGCTTTGGCAGAAATGAAAAACAAAAATTATAAAAAAGCTTTGCAATTTATTGCCGATGCCAAACTATTCCCAGAAAATTTAGGCGTTGGAAAACCATACGCCGAAAATATTGATGAAAGACTAGAAAACTGGCTCGATTATCAATGTTACAGCAGTCTTGGAAACAAAGAAATGGCCTCAAAATCTTTAGATAAAATTGTGGCTTTTCATCCTGTAGTAGATAATACGGTTATGAACTTTCTTCCTGCAAATCAATTGATTTCGGCTTGGGCGATTGAAAAAACTTCTTCTTCGCAGGAAGCTGAAAAATGGCTGAAAAAGCAAGCTGATTTATATCCTTCAAACAAAATAATTCAATGGAGTTTATTGGCTTACACCAAAAAACAATCGAATATTTTAAACGAAGATGAAAAAGACGGCGAGGTCAGAATTATCGAAAAACTGTAAAGAACTTTCAAAAAATATAAAATGAAAAAACATTTTTTAAAATATACTATTCTGGGATTAGCTTGTATTTTAAGTCCAAAAATAGAAGCACAAAACAAAACGGAAAAGACAGATGAATTATCAATTTATCGCGCCGTTCCTTTAAAAACGCATGATTTAATTCACACCAAATTGGAAGTTTCTTTCGATTACGGAAAGCGTTATTTATATGGAAAAGAATGGATTACTTTGAAACCTCATTTTTACGAAAGTGACTCTCTTAAGCTTGATGCAAAAGGAATGGATTTTAAAGAAATTGCCATTATTGACGGGAAAAAAAGTATTCCGTTACAATACAAATACAACAACGAAGAACTTTCTATTGCTTTAAACAGAAAATATAAAAGCACAGAAAAATATACGATCTACATTAATTACACGGCAAAACCAGAAGAATTAAAAAGCAAAGAAGGAGAATCTATTGTGGATTCTAAAGGTTTATATTTTATAAATCCAGACGGAAAAGCAGATAAGCCAACTCAAATCTGGACGCAAGGAGAAACAGAAGCTTCATCTTGCTGGTTTCCAACAATTGACAAGCCTAATCAGAAAACAACTTCTGAAATTGCAATGACGGTGGAGTCAAAATATACTACGCTTTCAAACGGAAAATTAACGTCTCAAAAAGTTAATAAAGACGGCACAAGAACTGACATCTGGAAAATGGAACAGCCAAACGCACCTTATTTATTTATGATGGCTGTTGGCGATTTTAAAATCTATAAAGATTCTTATAACGGAAAAGAAGTTAGCTATTATTTGGAACCGAAATATGCGCCGTACGCCAAACAACTTTTCGGAAAAACGCCCGATATGATTAATTTCTATAGCAAAATGTTGGGTGTAGAATATCCGTGGGCAAAATATTCACAGATTGTTGTGACGGATTTTTTTGGCGGAGCAATGGAAAATACGTCTGCAACGGTTCACGGCGGTTATGTACAAAAAACGGCAAGAGAATTATTGGACAATAACGAAGAAAGCACTGTAGCACACGAACTTTTTCATCAGTGGTTTGGAGATTTGGTCACTGCTGAATCCTGGTCAAATTTAACAATGAACGAATCTTTCGCCACTTTTGGAGAAGTTCTTTGGCACGGTCACGACGCGGGACAAGACGCCGAAGACCGATCTCGTTATGAAAAACTGCAGAATTATCTTCGTTCGCAAAAAAATGGAAACAGCGAAATTTTAGCTCGTTTTCATTATAGAAAAGCCGACGACATGTTTGACAATATCAGCTATTCTAAAGGTTCGATTATCTTGTATGCTTTGAAAAATCAAATGGGTGACGAAGCATTTTTCAAATCATTAAAACAGTATTTAACAATCAATGCCTACAAATCTGGCGAACCGCATCAGCTACGTTTGGCGATGGAAGATGTTACAGGAAAAGACTGGTTGCCTTATTTTGATCAATGGTATTTTAATGCTGGAAGTCCGATTTTGGATGTTAGTTATAGATATGCAAACGGAAAAATCATCATTACTATAAATCAATCTCAGGATAGTGCTGTGCAGACTTTTACTCTTCCGTTAAAAGTTGATTTTTATGTAAATGGAAACAAAATCAGAAAGGATATTTTAATTAGCAAAAGACAGCAAAGTTTCAGTTTTGATCTTCCTTCTAAACCTGAATTTATAGATTTAGATCCTGATAAAATTCTGGTGGGCGAAGTTAACATCGATAAAAAAACAGCAGCCGATTATCTTTTTCAATATAAAAATGTACCATCGTACTACAACCGAATTGAAGCTATAAAATTTGCTTCAAAAGACAAAAGTCAGGAATCGCAATTGATCTTGCTTGAAGCTTTAAAAGATTCGCAAGAAGATTTAAGAGTCTTGAGCATTAAAGCAATTGATTTGAATGAAAAACAAACCAAAGATCAAGTTTTAAAAACATTGCTAGATATTGCTAAAAAAGATCCAAAAACAATTGCCAGAGCAAATGCTATTATAAAATTAGCTTCTACAGAAGATGCATCTTATAAAAATTTAATGGAAGAAAGCACCAAAGAACAATCTTATAACGTAATTGCAGCAGGAATAATAGGATTGACAAAATACGCTCCAGCCGAAGCCGATAAAGCATTAAATTCATTAGACGACGATACTAAAAAACATGTAACGCCATTAATGAAAAGATTTAGTAGTCAAAATAAATATTAAAATCCTTGGATTGTTTTGTTTTTGAAAACCTCTCTAATTTGGTTCATTAGAGAGGTTAATTTTACAGTGAAATATTTAAACACATAGAAACATAGATTTTTTTTTCTGTGTGAGATTACAAAAAAGCAAGCTTAACACATAGTTCTATGTGCATTAAGATTAGTGAAACGCCTTTTTTTAAGTTTACAATAACTATGTTTCTATGTGTTAAAAAAATATACCCAACGTATAAAAATGAATATCACCATTGAATAAAAAAATTACGCATTTATGAAAATTACTTTTTTAAAACCTTTTATTGTTCTTTTTCTTTTGTTCGGATGGACAATTGCTTCGGCACAAATGATTAAGACTAAAACACCTTCTCGTCCAAAAGGACAGCAAGATGTGCTTAGAATGGCCGCAGATCCGATTCCGACTGTTCGTGTTGCCTTTATCGGACTTGGAATGCGTGGCCCAGGCGCTGTCGAGCGTATGACACATATTCCGGGTGTTGAAATTGTGGCGCTTTGCGACATGACTCAAGAAAACACTTCAAAATCAAATGAAATTTTGACTAAAGCCGGTTTTCCAAAAGCACAAGAATTCTATGGTGATGAAAATGCTTGGAGAAAAGTAACGGCTTTGCCAAATGTAGATTTGGTTTACATAGCAACCGATTGGAAACATCATGCTACTATTGGCGTACAAGCCATGAAAGACGGAAAACACGTTGCTATAGAAGTTCCCGGAGCATTAACCATGAAAGAAATCTGGGAACTGATTGATACTTCTGAAAAGACGAGAAAACACTGTATGCAACTAGAAAACTGTGTTTACGATTTCTTCGAATTGACAACATTGAATATGGCACAGCAAGGTCTTTTTGGTGAAATTTTACATGCTGAAGGTTCGTACATTCATGGTTTACAGCCATTTTGGGGAGAATACTGGAACAACTGGAGAATGGACTACAACATTAAACACCGCGGTGATATTTATGCGACACACGGTATGGGGCCCGCTTGTCAGGCGTTAAATATCCATCGTGGTGACAAAATGAATTTCTTGGTTTCTATGGATACAAAAGCGGTTGGAAACCCTGCTTATATCAAAGAAAAATCGGGTCAGGAAATTAAAGATTTTAGAAACGGAGATCATACGATGACGATGATTCGCACCGAAAACGGAAAAACGATTCATATTCAACACGATGTTACTTCTCCTCGTCCCTACAGCAGAATGTATCAGCTGAGCGGTACAAAAGGTTTTGCAAATAAATATCCGCTTGAAGGTTATGCGCTTGACGGAAAAGAATTAGGCGACGATGTAAAACCAAATCATGAAAAACTAAGTGCGCATTCTTTTGTTCCTGAAGAAGTGAAAAAAGTTTTAATGGAAAAATACAAACACCCAATCGCAAAAGGCATAGAAGAACAAGCTAAAAAAGTAGGTGGTCATGGAGGAATGGATTTTATTATGGACTACCGTTTAATTCATTGCCTTCAAAAAGGACTTCCGCTTGATATGGACGTTTACGATTTAGCAGAATGGTCTTGTCTAGGACCGCTAACTGAAATTTCATTAGACCATAATTCTGCTCCTGTAGAAATTCCAGACTTTACACGCGGAGGCTGGAACAAACTTAAAAAATTAGAGTTTTCAGAATAAATAATTTATTGGTTGATTAGTTAGTAGCGAAAAGGGCATCTAAAAATTAATTTAGACGCCCTTTCTTATTTGTTTTTTGCTAAGATTTAATTCCAGTTAAAAGAAATTTTCTTTTCAATTTCACTGCTTAAACTCAAGAATACCGGACAAGTCATGGCAGCGCGTTCTAAAATTGTTCTGCTTTTTTCATCGGCATTGCTTTTCATTTCAAAAACAATTTCGATTGCACCAATTCTTCTTGGTTCTGCATTCATGATTTTAGTTACTTCAGCTGTTGATCCAACAAAATCTACTTCCAAATCACGGGCTTTAATTCCCATAATGGTCATCATACAGCTTGCTAAAGCATTTGCAACTGTATCTGTTGGAGAAAACGCTTCTCCTTTTCCGTTATTATCTAGTGGTGCATCAGAAATGATTTCGCTTCCTGATTGCACGTGAATTGAACTTGTTCTTAAATCTCCTAAATAGGTTACTTTTGATGTCATTAATTTGCTACTTTTAAAGTTAAATCGCTATCGTAATACAAGATGTACACTCCTTTATTAGCGTGTCCGCCATCTTCTTTTCTATAATATTGAAATTTATTATCTACTTGCTGAGTCGTCATCAAATCAGCAGTTTCTTGAAATGTTTTTCCTTGAACTAAACGCATCATTGTGTCAAACGTAACGTCAAAACCTCTCGTTGCATAAGACGTTGGATTGGCTTTGTTTTTAAGACGGTATTGTTTTTCATAAATCAAAACTGGCTGTTCGTCACTTTCGCGAGTTACAGAAGGATACATTAATTTCAGTTTTACCAAATTCTCAAAATTGATTTCATCGGTATCCAAAGTACTGTTTGGTTCTAAAATTACCAATTGAACCTGACATGTTTTCTGAGAATCAAGTAAAGCTTTTATTGTTGCTTTAACCATCGCTGTATTACCCGTTTCCATCACAACATAATTCATACGATTTGGCATCAATAGACTTTTTAGATTAGCCACATCCAAACCTCCCGTTTCAGTCAAAGTAGCAAAAGCAACTCCTCTTTGATTTTGTTTGATGTAGTTAATAACCGACTCTTTTTTCTTATCTACTACCGCTACAATATTTCCGTTTTTAGAACGCATAAAATCAAAAACCGCATTTCTGATTACGTCGCTTGAAGGTACTGTTTGATATAAATTGTTAATCGGATTCGCGCTGTCTTTTGATAAAGGTGAAATTACCGGAACGCCATTAGAAAGAAGCATGTTTGCTGTTGTTTCTGCATTATTCTGGTAAAATGGCCCAATTACAGCATCTGCATCTTGAAGTTTCGAAACTAAACCTACCACATTAGAAGTAGTTTTAGTTTCTTGCGAATCATAAATAGAAACATCAATTGGCAGTTTTAAGGTTTTTGCAGAATCAATCGCCATCATAGCTCCAGAATAAAAATCTAAAGTCATATTTAAGAACTTATCATTTTTAATTCTGTTAGCCGTTCCAGAAGTATCGCTTTGCACTTTTGCTAAATTAAAAGGAAGCAATAAAACAACTTTTTTGCGTTCGTTTGTTTTCTTCTTAGTCAAAGCCACAACTTCAGCATTATTTTCTTCAGATTCTACTCTGTCTACAATTTTAATACCCCCACCGCCAGTGTTTTCAACTGGTTTGGCAACTGTTGCCCCACCACTAGTAACAGGCACTTGAGCTGCAATAATTGGAGCGGGAGCTACATATCCAGCAGGAACTTTTAAAACCATTCCTTCTTTTACACCTTCAGAAAGTGACGGATTTAAGGCTACTAATTCTTCTTGAGATAAATGGAAAACCCTTCCTAAACTGTAAAACGTTTCTTTTGGTTTTACTTGATATTCCATATAAGAAACTGCTTTTTTAGAAGTTTCTACAGGCTTTTTATTTTCTACCGTTTTTGCTGTTTCAACTGGAGCAGCTTCTGTTTTTGGCGCTTTTCCTTTTATCGTCAATCTATAACCAACTGGCAGACTGTTCACGATATCTGGATTGCGTTTCTCCAATTCATCGACAGTCATATTATACTGTTTTGCAATTCCAAATTTAGTTTCTTTAGGTTGCACATCATGGTAAACATATTTTTCAGCACCTTTTTCTTTAGCAGGTTTTGCGGCTGCTTTTGGAGCAGAACCTTTACCAGGAATTACCAATTTTTGGCCAATCTGAACACCTGTTTTCTCCAAAGTAGGATTTGCCGCTTTTAAAGTTTCCTCTGAAATTCCGTATTTGTGCGTAATGCTGTAAAACGTTTCTTTTGGCTGTACCTCATGAATAATTTCTTTTCCTGAAGCTGCAGCTGTTTTAGTTTCAGAAACTTCTTTTATTGCTTCTCCTGATTTTGTCGGAATCAGCAACACAGAATTCGGCACCAAACCCGTTCTTGCGTCTGGATTGTATTGGTAAATATCATAAGGCGTTACCTTAAATTTCTGTGCAATCTGATTAATCGTCTCACCGCTCGATACTTTATATTTCACTACTTTTTCTTGCGAAAATGCGGTTGAAGTCATAAAAAATACGAGAGACAATACTGTTAAATAATATTTCATAATAAGGCTTAAAACAATTTAATTTCTAATTCTAAAATAAGTTACAATTTTACTAAAAGCAAAATTCGCGCCGTTTGTTTTATTGCTGTAAAAATTACCTTAGATCGATTTCTACTTTAGCAATAATGATTTCTTTATATAACTCATCTTCTTCTTTTTTCTTGCATTTGTAAAGCACTTCTTCCATGTTTTCGAACTTATCAGCGTAAACATAATACGAAAGGCTGTTAATGTTGAAAAAGAAACTAGCGTTAAATTCGCCAGAATCAATCAGTTTCATGATAAACTTATCTCGGTCAACCGCGTCTGTAAATATACCTAAAACTAAGTAATACCCGTTTGAAACTTCTTTAAGATTATCATAAACTTCCACTTTTACGGTTTTATCAGTTCTTAACGGATTGTCTTTCAATTCCTGTTTCATTTCTTCTAAAGAAATAGTTTTTGAATTTTCTCCCGAATTATTCTTTTTCTGTTTTTTGATCGCTTCATCCTGATATTTTTTCAGTTTAACTAAAGCCAATTTATCATCAAATTTTCGCGCTTCCATACTATAATAAGAAGCTTTCCTGATATGTCTTTTTACTTCGATTTTTTTCTGAATATCCAACGAATCAATTTTAGCAATTAAAAGCTGATTCTGTTTATCGCCTTGCTCCTGCTCGATTTTATATTTTTTTATTTCTTCTAAAGACAAGCGCTGCTGTAAAGAAGTAGTATTATTATTTTTTTCGCTTTCGCGGATTTTCCTCTTATACTCCTGATTTTCCTCAACTGCGATTTTTTCGACCTTATTCATCAAACCGGCATACACTTTTCTGTTTTCTGCCAATTCTTTTTTCAGCTGAGACGATAATTCATTGGTTTGATTGATTCCTTCAGAAGATTGCTTTTCTAATCTTTTAGATTCCTCAACATTCAAAATATCCATTCGCTTCAGTTCTTTCAAATCATTATTCATTGAAGTAACCAGCGAATCTAATTTTGCCATCAAAATATCCTGAACATTTTTATTCGCTTCTAAAACCAAACGCAGTTTTTCAACCGAATTTTCTTTAGAACCATTCATATCGTTCAGATTCACTTTCAGATCATTAATCTTTATAATTTTCTGATTCATTTCTTTCTGAACCACCAAACGATCTTTCAAATCTTCGATTTCAACCGTTTTGGCTTTTGTTTTTTCAACTACAACTTGTTTTTCGGCTAGAGCCAGCATCAGTTCTTCGCTTTCATTTGTTGGTTTTATCGCTGCAGTGTTAATAGCCAATTTATTTCCAACAATTAATCCGTTTACGATTTCAGGATTTTGAGATTCTAATTGGTCAATTGAAATTCCGTATTTCTTGGCGATCGAAAACTTGGTTTCTTTCGGTTCTACAACATGAAAAACCGTTTCTTGATTAATGACACGAACTCTTCCATCTAAAGTTTTTCTTTTGTTCGGAATAGAAATCGTCTGACCAATCTGCAATCCGTTAATCAAAATGTCTTTATTTAAATTTTCTAAATCCTGAACCGAAACATTATATTGTCTCGCTATGCTGAATAATGATTCTTTGGCAACAACTTGATGCGTTGCTTTTGAAGAACTTGGAATTTCTGATTTTAGATTATGATCTGAATTTTGAGGAATAATTAATTCTTGACCTATTTGAAGTCCGCTAGCCAAAATTTCCTGATTTGCATTTTGGATGGCCTCTACTGAAACATGATACTGTTTTGAAAGGCCAAAAAGTGTTTCTTTTGGCTGAACGACATGTTTTAATTGCGCATTATGACTTGCGGTCGTTTCAGCATGAACAGGAATCTTTAAAATTTGATTTTCTTTAATGCCGTTTTGAGATTCTGGATTAAGTTTATAAATCTCATCAATAGAAACCTTATACTTTTGGGCAATAAAATAAGCGGTTTCTCCTTTCTGAATTTGATATTCAATAATTGAATCTTGTGCAGTTATTTTGTTAAAAGACAGAATAAACACAAGAGAAATCGTTAAAAACTCTCTCATAAATAGTAGGTTATAAAAATTAGGGCTTTACAAATGTAACTTAATTTTAAAAAAATACTACTATTATCTCTAGGTTTGTTACAACTTAGAACACTAAAGAGTTTCGCATCAAAAAGTTATGATTTCACTCCTATATAAACAAAAAAAATGCCCACAAAAGTGAGCATTTTTTATCATTTAAAAGCAATATTTCTTATTCCCACTCAATTGTTGCAGGTGGCTTTGAACTTATATCGTAAACGACACGATTCACACCTTTTACTTTGTTGATAATGTCGTTAGACACTTTCATCAAGAAATCGTAAGGTAAATGAACCCAGTCAGCCGTCATACCATCTGTAGATTCTACGGCTCTAAGCGCTACTACTTTTTCGTAAGTACGCTCATCACCCATAACTCCTACACTGTTTACAGGAAGCAAAATTGCTCCAGCCTGCCAAACTTTATCGTATAATCCCCAAGATTTTAATCCTTCGATGAAAACAGAATCAACGTCTTGTAAAATTCTAACTTTCTCTGGAGTAATATCTCCTAAGATTCTGATAGATAATCCAGGTCCTGGGAAAGGATGTCTTCCTAATAATTCTGGATCTATTCCTAATGTAGCTCCAACTCTTCTCACTTCGTCTTTGAAAAGCATTCTAAGCGGTTCTACAATTTTCAATTTCATATAATCTGGCAATCCACCAACATTGTGGTGCGATTTGATTGTTGCAGAAGGGCCTTTTACAGAAACAGACTCAATAACGTCTGGGTAAATTGTTCCTTGCGCCAACCATTTTACGTCTTCTAAAAGGTGTGATTCATCATCAAAAACTTCGATAAATACACGTCCGATAGTTTTACGTTTGGTTTCAGGATCACTAATTCCGGCTAATTCTCCAAGGAAACGATCTCCAGCATCTACACCTTTTACGTTTAATCCCATTCCTTTGTATTGATCTAATACATTTTGGAATTCGTTTTTACGCAAAAGTCCGTTGTTAACGAAAATGCAATATAAATTTTGACCGATTGCTTTGTTTAATAAAACTGCGGCTACAGTAGAATCTACTCCACCAGAAAGACCTAGAACTACTTTATCGTTTCCTAGTTTTTCTTTTAATTCTGCTACCATTTCGTCAACGAAAGCATTTGGAGTAAAGTTTTGAGGAACTTCAGCAATTTTTACTAAGAAGTTTTCCAACATCTTTTTTCCATCAGTTGAATGGTAAACTTCTGGATGGTACTGAATTGCATAAGTAGTCTCGCCTTCAATTTTATAAGCAGCATATTCTACATCATGTGTGCTTGCCAATTTTACCGCATTTGTTGGTAAAGCTTTGATACTGTCACTATGAGACATCCAAACTTGGCTATTTTCTGAAACTCCATCAAAGAAAGTTTCACCTTCTTTAATATAAGACAAGTTAGCTCTACCATATTCTCTTGTGTTTGAAGCAGCAACTTCTCCACCACTAAAGTGTGCTAAATATTGTGCTCCGTAACAAACAGCAAGCAAAGGCATTTTACCTCTAATTTGCGATAAATCAGGATGCGGTGCGTCTTCTCCACGAACAGAGAAAGGGCTTCCTCCTAAAATTACGGCTTTATAACTTGATAAATCACTTGGAATGTGATTGTAAGGAAAAATTTCGCAGAATATATTTAATTCGCGAACTCTACGCGCAATAAGCTGAGTATATTGCGATCCGAAATCTAAAATAAGTACGTTGTGTTGCATGCGCAAAAGTACTTTTTATATTCGAAAAGTAAAAATCGGAAGTATGAAAAAAAAATATTTTTTTTCATACTTCCGATTTTAGGTTCAAAGTGACAAAGTAACAAAGGTTCAGAGGTAAAATTCAAAAGGCATTAACCTTTGTCACTTTGAGCCTTTGTAACTTTGTCACTCTAAAGAAATCCATTTTCCCAAAAACTTCGTAATTAGGAAAAAACAATTTTAAACAAACCCAAAAAACAAAGTTTCATTTTTTCTTAGTTTCTCTGTCACTTTGAAACTTTGCAACTTTGTAACTAAAAATTAACTATGAAATCAAAACTTATCGCTCTGACGGCTTTTCTGTCTATCTTTTTTTCTTCTTGTGATGCTGTCGATGATTTATTGACTTTTACTATTTCGAATAATGCTTCGATTAAAATCCAGAGTACTTCACCAATTAATCTTCCTTCGGAGATTATTACGCCAGAAGTCACAACCAATTCTTCGGCTGAATTTGAAAATAATAAAACAAAGGCCAGTTTAGTAAAAGACGTAAAAATCAGATCGCTGAAATTAGCGATTACAGAACCTTCAGATAAGACTTTTACGTTTTTAAAATCGATTCATCTGTATATTTCCACAGCCAATTCAGAAGAAATCGAATTAGCGTACCAAGACAATATTAACGTCTCAAGCAACACGATCGATTTGATTTGCACTGATAAAAGATTGGATGAATATATTAAAGCAGATAGCTACAAAATAAGAACTAAAGTTACCCTAAAAGAAACTTTGACAAAAGATGTAACGGTAAAAGCAGAAATGAAATTTAAGGTTACTGCGGATCCATTTTGATCAAAGTAACAAAGAGACAAAGAGACAAAGTAACAAAGGTTCAAAGGTATACTAAGCGTAAAACTTTGAACCTTTGTTACTTTGCAACTTTGTAACTAGCGCTGCAAGCGCTATTCTTTCGTTACAACAATAGACGCCTTAAATCCTGCGGCAAGATTGTCCCAGTAATCGTTTGTTACCAGATTGCCTTTATCATCGTAGACTTGTATTTCTGCGGTGTTTCCTCCTAGTGTACCTATATTTAAGGCTTCGAAATCTAATTTATTAAAACCTTGTCCGAGGTTAATTTTTACTTGCTGGAAATTGGAGTCTAATAAAAGTCGGTCGCGGATTACCTGATCATTTGAAGATACTTTAACCAAATCGCCGTCGATAGCTCCAAAGTCTCGGAACTTCACTATAAAATATTCTGATTTGGTTTTAAAATCACCCAAAGAAATATTTCTCTTTACCAAAACACCACGGCCTTCTCGCAATCCTGCATCTTTTAAAGCTTTATCCAAATCTTTTTCCATTTTGGCTACGTAACGATCGCCAGGATTAGCAAAATCGGTCTCGGTAGACATGGTAAACTTGCTTTTTTCTTCTCCTATCTGAAATTTTGATTTTGGAGTTATAGTCGTATTTTCAAAAACGTTTGGTGTTTTAATACTCGGAACATCAAGCGTATTTGCCTGCGGATCTTTTACGTCAGGAATTGGAGTCTTTTTGGGCTTTGCAGTAAACTTTCCCCCAGGAATAGTTTTGAATTTAGTATTAAATTCGGCTTGGGCTGATACTGACAAAGCAGTAAAAAATAATATGAAAAATAAAATGTGCTTCATTGAAAAAAGTATTATCGAATCGGCTTTTTATGATTAATATAACCAAAAGTCCTGCTTCACAAAAATAGTATAATTAAGTTAGCTACTACAACTTTAGGAGTTTTATAACATTAAATTAAGCTAATTTTTGGAATCAAAAAACCTGCCAAAAGATGATTTTTCTGCGAAAAATTAAATTCCAAATTTTTAAATTCCAAATTCCAAAACTGAATATTCTATTTGGCGTTGAAAATCAAATTTGCGTTCGCCTTTATTTAAAATTTAAAAAAATTAGTTTTTATCTGCGTTTTGCATTAGCAAATCCGTCTCATCTGCGTTCTATTCCAATATTTTGAAAATCAGCAGATTTTTCTTAACTTCAAGGCTTTATTTACCATTTATAAAATCATAAGGAAATGGATTATATAGATTATTACAAAGTATTAGATGTAACGAAAGCTGCTACGGAAGCAGACATCAAAAAAGCATATAGAAAACTGGCCAGAAAATATCATCCCGATTTGAATCCGAATGATAAGGAAGCCGAAAAAAAATTCAAGGAAATAAATGAAGCTAATGAAGTTTTAAGCAATCCCGAAAATCGAAAAAAATACGACAAATACGGAAAAGACTGGAAACATGCCGACGAGTTCGAAAAAGCAGGTTACGATCCGAATCAGCAGCAAAGCAGACAAAGCAGTTCTCAATATTCTGAAGGCGATTTTTCTGGTTTTGGCGGAGACTTTTCTGGAAGCGATTTTTCAGATTTTTTCAATTCGATGTATGGCGGCGGCGGAAGAAGCAGATCGCAGTCCAAATATAGAGGTCAGGATTTTAATGCCGAGCTGGAATTGGATCTTAAATCTGCTTACACTACACACAAACAAAATCTAACTGTAAACGGAAAAAATATCCGAATCACGATTCCTGCTGGTGTTGAAAACGGACAGATTATAAAAATTCCAAATCATGGTGGACCTGGTGTAAACGGAGGTCCAAACGGCGATTTGTATATCACTTTTAACATCTCGAATAATTCAGATTTTAAACGTGAAGGAAATAATTTGTATGCCGAAGCCCCGATTGATTTGTACACGGCAATTTTGGGCGGAGAAACTTACATCAATACTTTTGATGGAAAAGTAAAAATCAAGGTTCCAGCAGAAACTCAGCCCGGAACTAAGGTAAAACTGAAAGGAAAAGGATTTCCTGTTTACAAAAAAGAGAATCAATTTGGCGATTTGTACATCACGTACACAATCAAAATTCCAACGAATCTGTCGGATAAAGAAAAAGAGTTATTTGAAGAATTAGCAAAACTAAGAAAGTCATGAAAAACAGAAATTTAATCCAGATAAAACAGTTTTGTTTGTACCACGAAATTGAAAATACTTTTATAACCGAACTCCACAATTATGGTTTGATTCATATTGTTGTGGAAGAAAATGACGAATTTTTAGAACCAGAACAATTGCCAACCATAGAAAAAATGATTCGCATGCACTATGATCTCAAAATAAATCTGGAAGGAATTGATGCCATTGCAAATCTTCTGAATAAAATTGAAGTCTTACAGCAGAATTTAAATACGGTTCAAAATAAGCTTCGCCTTTACGAAGAAAAACAAACCGATTAACAAATTAATATCACAAAAAAGCTTGAATTTCTGAATTGATTTCAAGCTTTTTTTAATTCCTTTCAGGAGCATAATTCTTAAATTGCAGCATCTTAAAATTAACCTGAATTTGCTTTTAAAATCATACTGACAAATTCGCAAAAATTGTAAAAATGAAAAGAGAAAACATCTTAACTGGATCTCCGTGGGAAGACAAAATGGGATATTGCCGAGCGGTAAGAATTGGCAACATCGTTGAAGTTTCTGGAACTGTAGCCATTGTTGACGGCGATAAAGTAAAAGCTGATGACGCTTACGCGCAAACCTATAATATTTTGGAGCGAGTTGAAAAAGTTTTGGAAGATTTAAATGTGGGAATGAAAGATGTTATTAGAACTAGAATTTTCACTACCGATGTTTCTACTTTTGAAGAAGTGGCAAGAGCGCATTCTGCTTTTTTTAAAGATATAAAACCAACAACAGGATTTTATGAAATCAGCAAACTGGTTGCTCCAGAATATTTGGTTGAAATAGAATTTACAGCTGTTGTTTAGATTTTTTTTCGCCACGAATTCACGAATTATTTTATTCTACACTAATTTTATAAATTTGTGAATTCGTGGCTAAATATTTTCACTCATTAATGACTTCCCTAAATCCAAAACAATTACTGCTCGATATTCCTAAATGGATTGTTATTTGTGCATTAATAGGAATTCTTTCTGGCTCGGCTTCTGCTTTTTTCTTAGTTTCTTTAGAATGGGTTACGCAGTTTAGAATTCAGCACGAATGGATTGTGTGGCTTTTGCCTTTCGGTGGATTTCTGGTTGGTTTGAGTTATTATTATTGGGGAGAATCTGTTGCGAAAGGAAACAATCTTTTATTGGAAGAATACGAAAATCCTAAAAAAGTTATTCCGTTCAAAATGGCGCCTTTAGTTCTTTTAGGAACACTGCTTACGCACTTGTTTGGGGGATCGGCGGGTCGAGAAGGAACTGCGGTACAAATGGGAGGCGCGATTGCCGATCAGTTCACCAAATTATTCAAACTTGATAATCCAGAACGCAGAATTTTAATCATTCTCGGAATCAGCGCTGGTTTTGCTTCTGTTTTCGGAACTCCTTTGGCCGGTGCAATTTTCGCTTTAGAAGTTTTATATTTTAGTAAAATCAATTTCAAAAGCATTTTACTTTCTTTTCTAGTTGCTTATGCTGCTTATTTTACGGTAGAATTTTGGCAAATAAAACATACACATTACAGCATTCCAACAATTCCAGAACTTAGTTTAAACAACGTTTTTTATACTATAATTGTAGGCCTTCTTTCTGGCTTTGCTGCTTTATTATTCTCAAGAAGCACTCATTTCTGGGGATCTCTTTTTTCAAAAAACATTAAATATCCTCCGCTTCGTCCCGTAATTGGCGGAGTTATTTTAGCGATTGCTATTGCTGGTTTAGGTTTTACTAAATTTTCTGGATTGGGTGTTCCTGTAATTGTCGATTCCTTTTCAAATCCTAACCCGTGGTACGATTTTCTGCTTAAAATCTTATTTACTGGATTTACTTTAGGCGCTGGTTTTAAAGGCGGAGAAGTTACACCGCTCTTTTTTGTTGGCGCAACTTTAGGCAGTGCTTTGTCAACCGTTATTCCGATGCCGATTGCTCTTTTAGCCGGAATCGGATTTGTAGCCGTTTTTTCTGGCGCAACACACACTCCTATTGCCTGCACCATTATGGGAATGGAATTATTCGGAGTTGCTCCTGGAATCTTTATCGCAATTGCCTGTACGATTGCTTATTTTTCTTCGGGTTCTGTTGGAATTTACAAATCACAGATTGTGAAAGGTGCGAAGTACAAGTTATATCAGAAGTTTCAGAAGAAAGAACTACAGAATTTATAAAAAAAATAAAATTCCAATTTTTAAATTCCAAATTCCAATATTTTATTCCGAAGCTTCCGTAGCAAATTCCAAATATTTTTAAATTCCAAATCCCAATTAATTTACATGAGCTTCAACGGATTAAAATCCGTTGCTACAAAATACAGCGTTCCTAAGGAACTCAAACGTTCAAAAAAATCCGCGTCAATCAGCGTTTTCGCGATAGCGAATCTGCGTCATCTGCGTGCTAATTACATACAACAATTTAAAACCCAAATTCCATAATAGAAATGAACACTAAACAATCTGAACACTGATCACTTAAAAAAACTGACCACTAACCACTGAGATCTAAAAATATTTTCAGCATTACATTAAAAACTGTAAATTCGCACACTATGAAAATACAAGATATTCAAGCGATTCAATTATTACTCGCCACCCCAAAGAAAATCGTCATAATTCCGCACAGAGGACCAGACGGTGATGCAATGGGATCTACGTTGGGTTTATACCATTTTTTAATACAAAACAATCATCAGGCAACGGTAATTGCTCCGAATGATTTTCCTAATTTTTTAGCTTGGCTTCCAGGATCTGAAACGGTAAAAATTTTCGAGAAAGAAACCGAAATCTGTACACAGATTTTAGAAGAAGCCGAAATAATTTTTACGCTTGATTTTAATGCTTTTCACCGTACAGGCGAAATGATGGAGAATGTTTTAGCAAAACTGAATGCTACTTTTATCATGATCGATCATCATCAGAAACCTGATGATTATGCTGCTTATACTTATTCAGACACTTCATTCGGATCGACTTGTGAGATGGTTTATAATTTCATCGATTTCTTAAACAAAAGAGAAGATATCGATAAAGACATTGCAACTTGCATCTACACAGGAATTCTTACTGATTCTGGTTCGTTTCGTTTTCCGGGAACAACTGGAAACACGCACAGAATCATAGCCGAATTAATTGATTTAGGAGTCGAAAATACACAGATTCCTGTTTTGCTTTTCGATAATAGTTCTTTCAGCAGATTGCAGCTATTAGGGCGCGCTTTGCAAAACATGAAGATACTTGAAGATCATAAAACTTCGTATATGACGTTAACACAAGAAGAGCTAGATTCTTTTAATTATGTTAAAGGCGATACAGAAGGAATTGTTAATTATGGCTTAAGTATAAAAGATATTGTTTTTACTGCTATTTTTATCGAAAATAAAGAAGAAGGCATTATCAAGATTTCTTTCCGTTCACAAGGAGGTTTTGATGTGAATCAGTTTGCACGAGATCATTTCAATGGCGGCGGACACAGTAATGCAGCTGGCGGAAGATCGGAGGTTTCGATGGAAGAAACAGTAAATAAATTTGAAGATTTAGTAAAGAAACTAAAATTATAGTCCAAATCATGAATAACCTAAAACTTAGCATTTACACTTTGCTTATTGCTGTTTTGTCAATCAGCTGTAAGCATCCTGAAGAAGCCAGAAGACCTATTTCAAGTGCTTCGGGAACATTCATGAAAAAATCGGCTGACCGAAACAAAAAATTAGTGGCAAATGAAGAAGATGTCATTAAAAAAATAATCAAAAGCAATCCGAAAGTAAAATATTATGCCACTCCAAAAGGCTATTGGTTTTGCTATGAAGAAAAAAATGCAACCGAAACTTTGGCTCCAAGAAAAGGCGATATCGCTTATTTTAATATGGAAGTGAAAGATATAAAAGGAAATGTCATTTACTCCGAATCTGATCTTGGTCCACAAACCTATTATGTAGACAAACAAGACATTATGATGGGGCTTCGTGACGGAATTAAAAGAATGCACAAAAATGAAACTGTGACATTTTTATTCCCATCACATATGGCGTACGGATATCACGGTGACAACAAAAAAATTGGAACAAACGAATCTTTAATGGTTACTGTAACACTTAGAAATTTTGTTCCAGATCCGGCTGCACCAACTGCAAAACCAGCAGCACAGCCTTCACAAACCGTAACACCAAAACCTGCCGCTGCAAAACCTGCGGCTCCAGCTAAAAAAGACACATTAACTCAATAAAACAATATCTTAAAATGAAAAAGAGTATTTTATTATTACTAATAGCCGTAAGCTCATTTTATTCTTGTAAAGACGATCACAGTAATCTGCCAGATGGTTTATATGCCGATATCGAAACAAACAAAGGTCACATCATTGTAGAACTTGATTACAAAAAAGCGCCAATTACAGTTGCAAACTTTGTGACTCTTGCTGAAGGTAAGAACGAGTTTATAACGCATGAAGACCTTAAAAAGAAACCTTTTTTTGATGGTTTAAAATTTCATAGAGTTATCGAAAGTTTCATGATCCAGACTGGAGACCCATTAGGAACAGGTTCTGGAGATACTGGTTATAAATTTAAAGATGAATTCTCCGATTTAAAATTTGACAAAGCTGGAGTTTTAGCTATGGCCAATAACGGACCTGGAACAAACAGCAGCCAATTTTTCATTACGCATGTCGAAACTCCTTGGTTAGACGGAAAACATACTATTTTTGGTCATGTTGTAGAGGCTAAAGATCAGGAAGTCGTAAACAAAGTAGTGCAAGGCGATAATATTGTTTCTGTAAAAATCATCAGAAATGGTGAAGCTGCAAAGAAATTTGATGCTGTAAAAGTATTCCACGATTATTTTGCTGACATTGCAAAAGAACAAAGTAAATATGCTGAAGTTCAAAAAGAAAAAGTAGCTTATTATGCTTCTATTAAACCAAAAGCAACTAAAACAAACTCTGGTTTAGAATTTGTTATTACAGAAAAAGGTTCTGGTAAAAAACCAGCTATTGGAACTCAAATTTATATTTCTTATTCAGGATTTCTTGAAGATGGAACCTTATTTGATTCAAGCGTTGCTGATGTAAATAAAGCTTTTGGAAAATATGATGCTGCAAGAGCTGAACAAAACGGCTATCAGCCAATTCCGTTTCAGGCAGGAAAAAAAGATGGCCTAATTCCTGGTTTTATTGAAGGAATCGAGCAGCTTTCTTTTGGAGATAAAGCAGTTTTATTTATCCCTTCTCATTTAGCTTATGGAGCAACTGGAGCTGGAGGGGTAATTCCGCCAAATGCGAACATCATTTTTGAGATTCAGTTATTAGAGAAACCGTAATTATTTAATCACAGACTTAAATTTAAATAATAATGAAGTTTAAATTTCTTTTTTTATTCTGCCTAGCAGTAGTAAATATTCAGGCTCAAACTAAAAAGCCTGCTGCAAAACCAGCAGCAAAACCTACAACTAAAACAGCGGTTGCTGCAAATCCCGGCGACGGAATTTTTGCTACAATCTCTACTACAAAAGGAGATATTGTTTTATCCTTAGAATATGTAAAAGCTCCTGTTACAGTGGCTAATTTTATCACTTTGGCAGAAGGTACAAATCCTAATGTAAAAGCATCTCTTAAAGGAAAACCATTTTATAACGGATTAAAATTCCACAGAGTTATTAATGACTTTATGATTCAAGGTGGTGATCCAGACGGAAATGGTTCTGGAGGTCCAGGATATTCATTTAAAGATGAATTTGTAGACGATTTAAAATTCGAAAAAGGCGGTGTTTTGGCAATGGCTAATTCTGGTCCAGCAACAAACGGAAGCCAATTTTTTATTACGCATAAAGACACTCCTTGGCTAAACGGAAAACATACTATTTTTGGCCATGTAGTTTCTGGAATGGACAATGTAAACAAAATTGTTCAGGACGATGTAATGACAAAAATTGTTATTACACGCAAAGGTGCTGCGGCAAAGAAGTTTGATGCTTTAAAAGTTTTAAGCGACGATGTAAAAAAAGAAGCTGCTAAAAAAGAAGAAGCTAAAAAAGTAGTAACGGCTAAAGCGGCTTATTTTAAAGACTTAAAAGCAAAAGCTACTGCAACTGCGACAGGTCTAAAATATGTTGTTACACAAAAAGGAACTGGCGTTAAAGGTGCTGAAGGATCTAACATCTATTTTCACTACGCGGGATATTTTGAAGACGGTACCTTATTTGACAGCAGCATGGCTCCAGTAGCAAAAGCATACGGAAAATATGATGCTAACAGAGATGCTCAAGGCGGATACAAAGCTTTTCCTTTTACAGTTGGTAAAAAAGAAGGAATGATTCCTGGTTTCATTGAAGCGTTAGATATGATGACAGACGGAGAAAAAGCAACTTTCTTCCTACCTTCAAACTTAGCTTATGGCGAAAAAGGTGCTGGCGGTGTAATTCCACCAAATGCGACTTTAGTTTTCGAAATTGAAACCTACCAAAATCAGCCTAAATAATTATAATAGAGAACATTTGTTCTTTACCAATAAAAGCCATCAGAATTATTTTTGATGGCTTTTCTCTTTTTCGGCGTTTTCATTTTTTAAAGAATTCTTAATTCAAGACTTTAAAATTGAATTTTATTATCATTAAATTACTATTTTCAACATAGTACGATGAAATCCTAAACAAAATAACTTACCTTTGCCGGCTAATTTTTTTAAAACAGATAATTTATGACGTCGCAAAATAATGTATTAAAAGGTGTTTTTCTTGTTGCTTTGGGAGCAACCACATACGGAATGCTAGCTACCTTTGTAAAAATGGCTTATACGGAAGGATACACAACTGCAGAAGTAACGACCTCACAATTTATTTATGGAATTTTAGGTATTCTTTTAATCAACCTTTTTCAGCGTATTAAAAATAAAAATACTGCTGTAAAAGCATCTCCTAAAAATATTTTCAGTTTAATGCTTGCGGGAACTTCATTAGGAATGACCAGCTTATTTTATTATCTGGCTGTAAAATACATTCCTGTTTCTATCGGAATCGTTTTATTGATGCAGACCGTTTGGATGGGAGTTTTGCTTGAAATGATTTTAGAAAAAAAACTTCCTTCTAAACAAAAAGTCATTGCGGTCTGTATAGTGCTTTTTGGAACTGTTTTAGCGACCAATATTATCAATAATGATATCGAACTCGACTGGAGAGGTTTAGTTTGGGGAATGCTTGCTGCAGCTTCTTTTACTACCACTATGTTTACTGCCAATAGCGTTGCGACCGAAATTTCATCAGCGCAGAGAAGTCTTTATATGCTTCTAGGCGGTGCTGTTATTGTTTTTTCGTTTGCTTTTGCAACTCAAGTAACGGCTTTCAATATGGAAATTTTCTTGAAATGGGGAATTGTATTGTCTTTGTTTGGAACTATAATTCCACCACTTTTGATGACTGCAGGTTTTCCTTTAACTGGAATCGGATTAGGAAGTATTGTTTCTGCGCTTGAACTGCCCGTTTCTGTAATGATGGCATTTGTTTTACTAAACGAAAAAGTAATCCTTTCTCAATGGATTGGTATTGTATTAATTATACTTGCCATAATTATTATGAATGTAAATTTCAAGCCTAAAAAATAACTTCAAACAGGCATTATTAAAAAAATAAGATCTGTAATGCAATAATTGTTAATTTTTTTTATAAATTAGTGATAAACAAATATTTATCATGATTCTACCTTGGCATTTATATCTAATGGCTTCCTTATATATTCTTGCTGGAATAAATCATTTTAGAAAACCTGGAATGTACATAAGAATCATTCCGCCCGCATTCAAAAACCCCAAATTAATAAATATTTTAAGTGGTGCCTCTGAGATTATTTTGGGCATCTTTCTAATCCTGCCTTTTACAACACATTATGCCGCTTGGGGAATTATAATGCTATTAATTGCTGTTTTCCCAGCCAATTTGTATATGTTGGAAAATAAAAAAGCAGGTTTTGGTTTACCAATATGGATTTTATTTGTACGTTTGCCCTTACAATTTGTTTTAATTTATTGGGCATACCAATATACATTCTAACATTAACCATTTAAATTATTTTATTATGAAAAAATTATTTGCTGAGTTTTTCGGAACTTATTGGCTTGTTTTTGGTGGATGCGGGAGCGCTATTTTTGCTGCAGGTATTCCAGATTTAGGAATCGGGTTTGCGGGTGTTGCTCTGGCTTTTGGTTTAACAGTGCTCACTATGGCATACGCTGTTGGCCATATTTCTGGCGGACATTTTAATCCGGCTGTGTCTTTTGGTTTATGGGCAGGCGGAAGATTTTCTGTCAAAGATCTTATTCCATACATCATTGCACAATGCGTAGGTGCGGCAGCCGCTGCAGGAACTTTATACACAATAGCTTCTGGAAAAGCTGGTTTTGCAATTGACAGCACAAAAGCTGGAGCCTTTGCATCTAATGGTTTTGGCGCTTTTTCTCCTGATGGTTATTCGTTACAAGCTTGTTTTATCGCTGAGTTTGTACTTACTTTATTCTTTATCCTAATAATTTTAGGCGCAACAGACAAATTATCAAATACTCCTTTCTGTGGCATCGCAATCGGTTTGGCTTTAACCTTAATCCATTTAATTAGTATTCCAATTACGAATACTTCTGTAAACCCAGCGAGATCTTTATCTCAGGCTATTTTTGTGGGCGGAGAACCACTTTCTCAAGTCTGGCTGTTTTGGGCCGCTCCTATTCTTGGGGCATTAGCAGGAGGTTTCCTTTATAAAACATTACTGCAAAATCATGCAGAAGTGTAATGTCCTTAAAAAAAATTAACAAAAATCATTAACAAAATAAACTAAACATAAACATGGAGTTTTTATATTTCTTACTTATTGGCGCAATTTCTGGCTGGTTAGCTGGTCAAATCTGGAAAGGCGGAGGTTTTGGATTACTTGGTAATATCATCGTTGGAATTATCGGCGGATTTATTGGCGGATGGATTGCAGGGAAGCTTGGTATTGGCGGTGGCGGACTTCTCTGGCAGATTTTAATTGCAGTTGGAGGCGCTTGGGTTTTATTATTTATAATAAGCCTCATCAAAAAATAATACTCTAAAAAAGTATTTCTAAAGAGAAAATCAGATATATTTATATTTGGTTTTCTCTTTTTTTATGGAATAAAACCAAAAGAAATTTTTACTTCAATTCAAATATTATGTAGTATGAATGACATTATCACTTATTTTTCTACGATTCCTTCTTCGCACAGAAGTTTGATTTTGGTTGGCGGTATTACTATTTTCTGGCTCATCGAAAACAGTTTTCCATTGTTTAAAATGCAGTATAGAAAATGGCCTCATGCTGGAATAAATTTCTTTTTTACGTTTACTACAATTGTGGTCAACTTTATTCTAGCTTTTATTTTAATAAAAACAGCCGCTTGGACAGTCGATCATAATTTTGGAATTTTGCAATGGCTTCCGCAAATGCCACTCTGGCTTTATACCATTCTTGGTTTATTGCTTTTAGACTTAATTGGCGCTTATTTAGCTCATTTGGTAGAGCACAAAGTAAAAATCTTGTGGCAGTTTCATTTAGTGCATCATACCGACACTTGGATTGATACTACAACCGCAAATAGGCACCATCCGGGAGAAAGTGTTGTCCGTTTTGTTTTTACCACTTTAGGCGTATTAATTGTAGGAACTCCAATGTGGATGGTTTTTCTTTATCAGTCTTTATCTGTTATCGCTTCACAATTTAATCACGCTAATATTTCGCTTCCAGAAAAACTAGATCTTTTTTTAAGCTACTTTATCGTTTCTCCAAATATGCATAAAGTGCATCATCATTATGTTCTGCCTTATACTGATAGCAATTACGGAAATATTTTTTCTGTTTGGGACAGAATTTTTGGAACCTTTACCTATTTACCCAAAGATCAGCTGGTATATGGTGTAGATACTCACATGCTGCCCGAGGAAAATAATCGATTGAAAAATTTATTAAAAATTCCATTTCAAAAATCAAGATCCTTCAAAAACAGCTAAAATCATTAAAAAAAATGCACTCTGCTGAAACAACGTATTATTTTTTTTTATAATATTGATACTAGAATTGAAAATCAATCTATTAATCATTAACACCCTATTTTGAATTAATTTTCACGAGATGAAAAAGAGTAGCCGCAAAGAATTAACTTGGGAAGAAACGGAAAAACTTGTTTCGTTAGCTTTAGAAGAAAGAAATCCATTTGAAATTATAAAAAAAGAATTTGGATTAGCAGAAAAAGAAGTTCTGGAAATCATGAAGAAGAAAATGCCTGCAGAAAAATTTGAGATGTGGAAAAAGAAGGCAGTTGCAAACAAACCGAAACCAAAACCAGTAAAAATAGATGATTTTGATGAAGATTTGGACGGAAAGTATTATATAAAAAATAAATTAGACTAAGATAAAGCTCCTGTTTTTCAGGAGTTTTTTTTATCTTTAAAATTAATGTGATTTTTTAGTAACTTTTTAATGCTTTTTGTGTCAAATACAATTAACTAAACATATACAAATGAAAAAAATACTTTACACCTTAGCTCTAGCGGTAACTTTTTGGAGCTGTAAAACAGGGAGCACTGGAGCCGCAAAAAGCAATATAGTTGAAGTGAATATCAATTTAACCGATGTTAAAGACGATAAAGTTTTGGTAACTGTTACTCCTCCTGCTATTAAAACTGACGAAATTGTTTACAGCATTCCTAAAACCGTTCCAGGTACGTATTCTACAGATAATTACGGTAAATTTTCAGAAGATTTTAAAGCATTTGATGCTAAAGGAAATCCGCTTACAGTAAAGAGATTAGACGATAATTCTTGGTCTATCTCAAATGCAAAATCCTTAAAGAAAATCACTTACTTGGTAAATGACACTTTCGATACTGAAAAAGGAACTGGATTTGGAAATGATGATGTTTTCTCTCCAGCGGGAACAAACATCGATGCAGGAAAAAATTTCATGGTAAACACACATGGATTTGTTGGATATTTTCAAGATAAATTAGACGTGCCGTACAAAGTTACGATTACGCATCCTGAGACACTTTGGGGAGCTACTTCTATGACAGATCAAGATGCAAGCAATACATCTGATACTTTTACAACTTCTCGTTATGCGATTTTGGTAGAAAACCCAATTATGTATTCTAAACCAGATTACACTACTTTTAATGTAAACGGAATGGATATCTTAATTGCGGTGTACTCTCCTACTGGAAAATATACTGCTGAAAGCATTACGCCAGAGATGAAAACGATGATGACGGCACAGAAAAACTTTTTAGGAAAGGTAAACTCTACTAAAAAATATACGGTGTTATTGTACTTATCAAGCATGGCAAAAGACGATGCGCACGGTTTTGGGGCTTTAGAACACCCAACTGCTACAACAGTGGTTTTGCCAGAATCTATGCCTAAAGAAAAATTGGTAGAATCTATGAAAGATGTGGTTTCTCACGAATTCTTTCATATCGTAACTCCATTAACTATTCATTCAAAAGAAATTCAGTTTTTTGATTACAATGCACCAAAAATGTCTGAGCATTTATGGATGTATGAAGGTGTAACAGAATATTTTGCGAATCTTTTCCAAATCAACCAAGGTTTGATTGATGAAGCTGAATTCTATACTCGTATTGCTGATAAAATTGAACAGGCAAAAGGACTAAATGATACAATGTCATTTACTGTAATGAGTAAAAATGTATTGGAGCAGCCATACAAAGACCAGTACTTAAATGTATACCAAAAAGGTGCTTTAATTGGAATGTGCATCGATATTATCATTAGAGAAAAAAGCAATGGAGAAAGAGGCATTTTGGATTTAATGCATAAATTATCTGATGAATATGGTGTTGAAAAACCATTTAATGATGATGAATTATTCGCAAAAATTACTTCATTAACCTATCCTGAAGTTGGTGAATTTTTAAATAAATATGTTGCAGGAACAACTCCAATTCCATACGATTTTTATCTAGCTAAAGTTGGCGTTACAAAAGCAACAGAGAAAAAAGCTGGAAATCCGTTTATTAAAGGACAAACTCCATACATCACAATTGATAAAGCAACAAAAGAAATTGCTGTTCGTCCAGATTCAGAATCAATTGAATTCTTTAAAAACTTGAATTTAAAAGGTGGCGATAAAATCTTAGCAGTAAACAACAAATCATACAATTTAGACAACATTTACGATTTGATTACAGAAAGTGAAAATTGGAAAGAAAACGATCCAATTACGCTTAAAGTTAAACGTGGTACTAAAGAAGAAACGATTAAAGGAACCGTAAAACTGCCTTTCGAAGAATCTGAAACTTTTAAAGCAACTGATGCTTCAAAAGAGAAACTTAAAAATGCATGGTTAAAAGGATAATTTCTTCTTAATTATAATTCATAAAAAAAACCGATATCATACGATTATCGGTTTTTTGTTTTGTCAGGCTGAGCGAAGTCGAAGCCCGTCATGCTTAATCACGTTGCGGGGCTTCGACTCCGCTCAGCCTGACAAACTTTACGCTATTGTCTTTGTCGATCTCCGAGTGTGATCCTTCGTTCCTCAGGATGACAAACTAAACTATTTCTTCACCGGAAATTTCCAGTCAAATTCATCTTTACTATTGATGATTGCTCCAATTTCAAATTTCACAACCTCATCAAATTCCGTTTGAAGGATAAACCAATTGTCTTCGTTGAAGTAATTTTCGAAAGTATCGAATGTTTCTTGATTGTATTTTGTAATTCCTTTTGCAGCGAAATCTTTCTTTACATCAGCAATTTTTCTTCCGATTAATTTGAATCCGAAAACTTCTAGATCATTGCTTGAGGCTACAATGTAACCCAATTTCAAATCTTCTTCCTGATAGAATGTTAATCTTGCTTTTAATGCATTGTAAACAAAAATAACATTGTCGTCTTCGTCTTTATAGTTTTTATCAGGTTTTCCTAAAGCAGCGGTTACATCGTTCTGCTTCATTCCGAAAAGTAATTTATCGATTCCTGATTTTAAATTTATTTTCATATTTCGTTTCTTTATTTAGAATGCAAATTTCGCTTTTTTTTCGCCACGAATTTCACGAATTGCACAAATTTCTCGATTTTTACATCTCTTTTGTCAGGCTGAACGAAGTCGAAGCCCTGTGCCAATTGGAACGCCCTTCGACTCCGCTCAGGGTGACATCACGGCAACATTCATAATTTATAATCCATAACTTTTATTTGGTTTTGAAGTCATATAAAACGTAATCTTCCCACCATTCATAACATCCTCATGTTTTAAAAATGGTTTAAAAAGCTCTTTCCCGTTTAAAAGCACTTTAGAAACAAACACATTTTTATCCGATTGATTGACAGTTGCTACTTCAAAAGTTTTTCCGTTTTCTAAATTTAAAACAGCGTTTTTCAATAACGGACTTCCCAATGCGTATTCGTCAGAACCTGGAGCGACTGGATAAAATCCTAAACTGCTGAAAATGTACCAAGCGCTCATTTGTCCGAAATCGTCATTTCCGCCTAAACCATCAGCACCGTTTCTGTACATTTTTTTCAAAATCATTCTAATTTTACCTTGCGATTTCCAAGGCGAATCTGTCCAATTGTATAAATACACAACATGATGCGAAGGCTCATTTCCGTGAACATAGTTTCCGATAATTCCGTCTCGGGTAATATCTTCTGTGTTTTCAAAATATTTATCTGGAAGATGCATGTTAAATAACGAATCTAAACGAACTTTAAATTTCTCATTTCCGCCCATTAAATTAATCATACTAGCAGGATCTTGCGGAATATATAGACTATAGTTCCAAGAATTTCCTTCGATGAAACCTTGTCCGTGTGTATCTAACGGATCAAATTCTTTCTTGAAACTGCCATCATTTAATTTCGGACGCATAAAACCAGTTTTCTCATCGTAGACATTTTTATAATTTTTCGATCTATTGATGAATTCATTATAAATGTCTGTTTTTCCTAATTTCTTTGCCGCTTGCGCAATTGCCCAGTCATCGTAAGCATATTCCAAAGTTTTAGAAACCGAAGCGCCACTTTTATCTTCTGGAACGTAACCTTTATTCATATAATATTCTAAGCCGTCGTAATACGGAACTTTTGCCGTATTCACACATGCCTGAAGCGCTTTTTCGGCATCAAAAGAAATATTGCCTTTTACAATGGCATCAGCTACGACAGAAACAGAATGATAACCTATCATACACCAATTTTCATTAGCATAATGCGACCATATTGGAAGCATTTTATGAACGCTCTGATCTGAATGCGCTAACATCGAACTGACCATATCTGCATTTCTTTTAGGCTGTACAATATTAAATAGCGGATGCAAGGCACGATACGTATCCCAAAGCGAATAACTGGTATAATTGGTGAAATTTTCTGCCTTGTGCACATTCATATCCAAACCTTTATAATTTCGATCCAAATCCATGTATTCCGTCGGGCCTAGAAAAGCGTGATACATTGCGGTATAAAAGTTCACCAAATCTTCTTTTTGAATGGTTTCTATCTGAATTTTATTCAATTCTTTATTCCAAACTTCCTGACTTTGTTTTTTTACTTTTTCGAAATCCCAGTCAGGCGTTTCTTTTTTCATGTTTTCTAAAGCTCCAGCAGAACTTACAGGCGATAAAGCCATTTTTATTTTGATTTTTTCGCCTTCATTGGTGTCAAAATCAAAGAACAATTTTAAGTTTTGTCCTGCCATTTCTGGAAAGTTTTTCGTTTGGTCAAATCTTCCCCAAAAACCTCTGTAAACACTTTTTTCTTGCGCCGCTTGTCCGTAACTTTTGATGGGTTTATTGAATGACATCGCAAAATAAACCGTTCGGGTTCTCGCCCAACCATTGGTCTGACGGTAACCTGTTATTAAAGTATCGTTTTCTACACGAACAAATGTCCAAACATTCTTTTTATCATAATTGTAAATTCCCGAAGTTAAATCTAGAATAATATGTGCTTCATCAGATTTTGGAAAAGTATACTGATGCATTCCCACTCGGGTTGTTGCCGTCAATTCTACTTTAATTTTATGATCTTCCAATAAAACACTGTAATAAGCGGGTTCTGCTTTTTCTGTCGAATGTGAAAATGCCGATCTATAACCCGACAATGGTTTTGAGGCTACACCTGGATTCAATTGCAGTTTTCCTGTTGTCGGCATAATTAAGAAATCGCCTAAATCGGAATGTCCTGTCCCGCTGAAATGTGTATGGCTAAATCCTACAATGGTTTTATCTTCATACTGATAACCAGCACAGTATTTGTAAACTTCGCCATTATATTTTCCGTTTAAACTGTAGGCAATTGTATCCGTTTCTGGACTTAATTGCACGCTTCCAAACGGAACTGTCGCACCAGGATAGGTATGTCCCATTTTTGCTGTGCCGATCATTGGGTCGACGTATTGAATAAGATTTTGCTTTTCTGCCGACTTGTTCTGTCCTACTACATTATTTATGGAAAGCACTGAAATTAGTACTCCGAGAAGAAAAGCACTGCGTTTTATTGTAATCATTTTTATAGTTTTTCTTTGAAATCTTTGTCATTATTTTAATTCAGAAAAATACAACAATTTCTATTCTAAAAAACATAATTTTAGCAGAACTCAAAAGGTTTAAATATCTTTGATATACTAAAAGCCTAGCAAAAGCATGAAAAAATATATTTTAATTTTACTTTCCTTTTATTCGTCATTTATTTTTTCTCAAAAAGCAGAAAGCCGTAGATTATCCAAACAGGAAATTTCAGAGCGCGAACTTGAAGGCGTAACCGATTTTCCTATTTACAGAGCTTTTGAATTTAGTGATAAAGGCGGTGTATACAATTTGGTTTTAGGAGAAAATCAGAAAACAATTTCTAAAAAAGATACTTTAAATACAAAAATTCAAGCAATTTGCGTGATGAATGATCACGGCGGATTTCTAGAAAAATGGAGAATTAATGATCTACTTGAAGATTATGTTCCGAAAGAAACGAACATTTGGTTTTGGACTAAATACTGCAGTACAAAAGATATTGATAACGATGGCTATATTGATCCTGTAATCGTTTATGGCACAAGAACTGAATATGATGAAATAAGACGCGTAAAAGTTATTACCATTTATAAAAATAAAAAATACGTGATTCGTGCTGTCGAATGCGAATTAGACGATTGCAGAAGTTTTAAAAAAGATCAGAATTGGAATACGCTTCCTCAGAAAATAAAAACGTATCTGGATCAATTGGTTGTTAAATTGAGAAAAGAACAAAATTTGCTTTTGAAGGATGGGTAGATTTAATTATAAATTATGAGTTATGAATTGTTGCTTATTAATTTCATAACTCATAACTCATAATTCATAATTCTTATTCACTCATTTCATCGTAACGTTCCGGAACCTGCGGATCGTAAAGAGGTAATTTGAATTCTTCCATGATCTCAACCAATTTATTCATAGTTTTTCCTTCTGTTCCGTAGCAATCTATTTTGATGCTTTGTGGTGTGGTAATAACTTGAAATGCTCCTTTTCCTTTTGGATTTTTCCAGCTGTTTTCATCGACTCTTTCCCAGTCAGAAAAAACAGAATTAATTCTGTTTACGATTACGTCAGTTTGAAGAATAGCAAGACCTTCTACTTCTTCTTTTTCAAGAAGAGCTTCATAAACCTCCTGATTGTTCAGGTAAATTTCGTCCAGATATCTCCAAAAAAGTAATTCGTACATATTATGTGTGTTTTGAAACCATATAAGTGATATAAGAAAATATAAAAAGAAGGCTCTAATTGGAACGTGGCTTCGACTCCGCTCAGCCTGACAATTGATTCTTTAAATTAAAATGAACTTATATAACTTATATGGTTTAAGTATTTTTTTTAATAATTGAATGTTCCGTATTCGCTTGTAATAGTAAGTTTTTTTGCGTCTGCTGCTTCTACTCTACCTACGATTTGTGCTTCTACATTGAAAGATTTTGAGATTTCGATAATATCTTGTGCAATACTTTCTGAAACATAAAGCTCCATTCTGTGACCGCAGTTGAAAACCTGATACATTTCTTTCCAATCTGTTTTTGACTGTTCTTGAATTAATTTGAACAATGGCGGAACTGGAAATAAATTGTCTTTTATAATGTGTAAATCTTTTACGAAATGTAAAATTTTAGTTTGCGCTCCACCGCTGCAGTGCACCATTCCGTGAATATCTTCTGGAGTATATTTATCTAAAATCTTTTTGATAATTGGTGCGTACGTTCTTGTTGGAGAAAGCACTAATTGTCCCGCATTGATTGGACTGTTTTCTACCTCATCAGTTAAATTTACCTGCCCAGAATAAATCAATTCTTCTGGAACTGCTGCATCGTAACTTTCTGGATATTTTTTAGCCAAATATTTTCCGAAAACGTCATGACGAGCAGAAGTAAGTCCGTTACTTCCCATTCCACCGTTATACCCTTTTTCATAAGAAGCTTGTCCGAAAGAAGCCAAACCAACGATTACATCTCCAGCTTTAATGTTTGCATTATCTACAACATGGCTGCGTTTCATACGTGCCGTAACTGTCGAATCTACAATGATTGTTCGAACTACATCTCCAACATCGGCTGTTTCTCCTCCTGTTGAATGAATCGTAACTCCAAATGATTTTAATTCATTTATTAATTCTTCTGTTCCGTTGATAATTGCAGAAATTACTTCGGCAGGAATTAAGTTTTTATTTCTTCCAATAGTTGAAGAAAGTAAGATATTGTCTGTTGCACCGACACACAATAAATCATCAATATTCATGATTAAAGCATCTTGAGCGATTCCTTTCCAAACAGAAAGATCCCCAGTTTCTTTCCAATACATATACGCCAAAGACGACTTTGTACCTGCTCCATCAGCATGCATAATAAGGCAGTGCTCCTCATCTTGCGTTAAATAATCTGGTACAATTTTGCAGAATGCCTGCGGAAATAAACCTTTGTCAATATTTTTTATAGCGTTATGTACGTCTTCTTTTGATGCCGAAACACCTCTTTGTGCATATCTTTTGCTAGAATCTGAACTCATGAAAATTAGTTTGTGTTGATGTGGTGCAAAGATAATCCCTTTTTTTTATTCTTTGCGGTATTCGATTATTTGATTGATAAAAAAATCGGCAGAAGTATATCTTCTGCCGATCTTCTCAAATAAAATTGGTTATGAAGGTTTGGCTTGCTGATTAAAGGCGCTAAGGTACTGAGGCACTAAGATGCTAAGTTTCCTCTTAGAATCTGATAATCTTGAATATTAAAAAATCCGCTTAAATCTGTAAACCTGCATGAAACTAGACTACAATTTAAGCGGATTTTCTATATATTTTTTATTCCCAATCAGGCATTGCTGTTCCTGAAAATAAGGTTGTTCTAGAATTTGCTACGCCTATTCCGCATTTCACGGTATTTTTTACCGAAATTCCATCGTTTGAGGTATTCGTAAAAATCAATTCTGCTTCGTTTGGAGAATATCGCACATCCAGATCGTTTGTTCCCGCAGCTTTTTCTGTTGCAATTCCGTATGAATTTCCTAAAAGAAAGTTATATTCAAAAATTTTAGAATCTAATTGACGATAATTGCTGTTTTCAAATCCAGAAACATCTCTCGTGTAAACAAGTTTTAAACCAGAAACCGAAAAATTCAATCCGCTGACTGCTCCAGGCAATCCTGCTAATACTTGCGTTTCTATAACTCCTGAAGGATTTATAACGTAAATTTCAACACCGTAACCGTTTATATCGTTTACTTTAAGCGCTATTTTACTTCCATCAGCACTCCAATCGCATTCAGAAATAAATTTCCCGTTTGGTGTTTGGAATATTTTGGCTAATCCGCTTCCATCGCTTTTAATTCGATACAATTTATCAAAGCTCGGATAAATAAATTCACTTCCTGAAGCATTCCAAGAATAGCCTAAATAATCTGAATTGAATCCTGCAATTGGAACAGAACTGGTTACTTTTTTAATATCTGATCCATCAAAATTCATTGTATAAATATCATTTTGCGAACCGCTTGTTCCTATAAATGCTATTTTCTGAGCCTGATTATTTCGTCTCGGACGCCAGTAATTTTTTTCCGAACTTGTCAATTGATATTGTTTACCTGCGTCATCTGCGGTAAAAATGACATTATTTCCGCTTATAGTTTTCACAAATAAATGTCTTGTTGAAGGGAATGCAACGGTAGAAAATGCACTTACCGTACTTAAAACAGGGGTATTAATTCCGTCGCTTACAGAAACCTGCCAGTAATATTTAGCACCATATATTAAATCTGTGAGTATTATTTTTTTGTCTTTTATGTCTGCAAAAACTGCTACATCGCTATTTTTATCATTTCTCAAATTTACAGTATACGTCATTGCATCATTATCTGGGTCTGTTACGGTCCAAGTTAATTCTAAACTTATCGGTTGATTTACACTATTATCTACTGGAGCTGCCAGAACCGGAACTGTTGGAGGCTTATTATTTGCAGTAGATTTGCTCAATTCAAATACAATTTCAGAGGTGTTATTTGCTGTTACGGTAACTGCTTCAAATTTTGCTACAAAACCATCTTTTTGAGCTTGAAAAGAATATTCTCCCGTTTTTATGTTTGAAACTGTAAATTTTCCTTCGGCATCTGTAAAAACAGTGCTGGTTGTCGGACTTGATAATATTTTGACATTTTCCATTGGTTCAAAAGTCTCACTGTTGACTACTTTTCCTGTCACTGTTCCAAACTCAGATTCTCCAATTTTTTCTTCGCTGCAGGAAACCAAAAACAATAAAAAAAGTATGCTCGTTATTTTATATATATACTTCATTGCTGCTTGTTTTAAATTTTAAACTTAATTACTTTTTAAATTCAGAAATACGGTCTTATTTCTTCTTCACGCCGAAATAAAACGTCAGTCCTAATCCGAATTTATAATAGTAATCATCTCTGGTCCCTGCTATTTTGTAATCAACATTATCACTAAAATTGATATTCTGTTCTGCAAACAATTTTATGCCTAAGTAATCTGCTGCCATATATTCTAAACCAGCCCCAAACTGAACTTTACTATAGGTATTTTCAAATTTTCTGTTCATTGCAAATCCACCTCCTCCATAGAGATAGGGAGTAAATCGGTCTTTAGGAAGTAAAATCCATTCCAGATTTAAGTCGTATGATATATATCCTACGTCGAGCAGATTTTTGTTTGCAAGATTCACTACATTGGTAGAAGCGCTTACTGTAAAACTTGGTGTAAGCATAAATTTTAGAGCTCCACGTCCAAACGGTCTGAAAAGCGGATCTCGGTAATCGCCATCCATTAAAGTTCCGCCGCCAGAAAGTTCTATTCCAAATTTGCTTCTTCTTTTTTCAAGAGTTCTTCCGTACAATTCGGTTACTTCTGCTGTTCTGGTTTCTTCATTATAGGCTTTAATTAAATTATCTACTTGCCATTTTGGTGCATCGGCTTCCCAGATATTATCTTTTATTCCTTCTATAACTAAAGATTCTACTGCTTTTTCTATGGCTTCTGTTACAGCCATGTGCACAGGTTCGTTGGTTGTATATCCTGTTTCTACTTCAAGAAGTCTTTTAAAATTGACATATCTAAAAAGACTTTCGTCAATTGCTTGAGACAAAATGGTTTTGGAGATATAAACTGATTTTAAAATTTTTCCGTTTGAGGTAGAAATCATTCTCAGATATATCGTAACGCGATCTTGGCGGTATTTTACAGATGCTCCTGCACCAAAATACCTTGCTCCGAATCCGCCGGTAATAATATTAGAATCATAAGAAACAATTCCTCCTTCCAATAATACTCCAGCATATAAAAGGGGCGTTAATTGCGGTTCGTTCGGATTTGCATTTTTGATATATTCTTGTCTAGTGGCTCGAATAAGATTTCTTTCCTGCAAAAGGTTTCCGATATTTTCACGTTCGATCGGCACAAACCATTTTGAGTCTTCTAGTGCTTTTATCAAAATTGAAGTTGCACCCTGAGTTACGGCAGTACTAAAACTGCTTCCGTTTTCCTGAGGTTTGTATTGTCCTGTCTGATCTCTAAATTTGTAGACACCAACCACGACTTGTTCCTTAGGTTTTGGCAAATCTTTTAGCAATGAAGTCGCAGGCGTACCTTCTCCCAAAACAGCTTTCTGTACTCCAGTGGGTTGGTTATAATAAGCGCCGCAACCAGTAAAAAGAAATCCAAATACAATGATTAGATAGTAATGGAATCGCATGTTATTGATTTGGGATGATTACTTGGGTTTGTTCTCCTGTATTGGTATCTAAGATATTGAGCGTTAATCCGTCTGATGAAGGGTAAACATCGACAGAATAACTTCCGAAAGTATAAGAGCCTTCTTTGATACCATCTGTACCAAATTGCTGTTTATAGAGAGAACTGGAAATCTGACTTAATAATTGCGAATTTAAATTGGCTTTAAATCTTTCTAAGTCTGTTTGCGTTGTAGTGGCTTCAGCTTTATCTTTTTGCTTATTTTGTGCTTCGGCACTGCTTAAAAGCCATTGATAATTGAAGGTATCTCCTCCAAAAGCTGGATTGACCGGTTTATAAACTAGAGCTTGTGCATTTATAAACGGAGAGATAAAGAGTACTACTGTGAAGGTTAAAATAAATTTCATGGCGCTAATAATAAAATTAATACTGAGTGAAATATTTGCGTTCTTTTTCTTTTTCTTTCAAATAAGTAAAGGTTGCGTTTACAGATTCTTCTGCAACCGCTTCTAAAAATTCGTCGTTTGGCTGTGCTAAAAATTCATAAATAACTTCATTATCGATGATTATCGAAATGGCTGTATTTCTCGCGAAACTATATTCTTCACCTATTGTGACTATTTTTTCTGCATTTATTCCAAGTTCATTGTATTTGTAATAATATCTATCGTAAAAATCTTTTCCCATTTTTGTTTTGGTATCATCGGTTATAATACCTTTCAAAACAAATCCGTCAACGGGAAGCACTATTACATCATCTTTTTTTTTTCTTCACCCAGCACCACTCTATCTTTTGCTATAATTTGTTTATCTTCATCATAAAATAGTAGCAAAACAATTACTTCATCATCTGCCGAGAGATTTATCTGCGAGCTAGATAATTTTTGGATTTCATTGGGCTGCAATGTAAAAACACCAACTTGATCGTTGTTAGACTGATTATTACTTTTATTATTATTTTTTATTACAGATAATTTGTACGCAGCACTCCGAATTACATCTGTAAGATTTTCGGCTGTACCGGTAATTTTTACGGTACCTTCTACTTGTACAATTTCTAATTTTGCTTTTATCTTATCCTGAGGAACTTGCCCATAAATGAGAAAAGAAAAAAGCAGAAAAAAAGAGGTTATATATCTGTTAAAAAAATGCATATCATTTATTTATAAGAATTATTGATGCACCGTTTCCTGTCTGGGTAATTTTCATATTTTTGGACAGTGAATTGGTACCAATATTTTGAATACTTTGGTTATCACCTTTTTGAATCATTTCCATATTTACATTGTAATTGGTATGCAATGTAAAGTCTGAAATTTTGTTATTGTCACCCTGCTGTATAACGCTTTGTGTGATTGTTTTGGCATTTTTATCTAAAATCAGTGCGTTTTTGTCACCGTTTTGATCTACAGCAAGTTTTGTATCGTTAGATTTTAAAGAAGCCTGAACCTTATTAAAATCGCCGATTTGTTGTATTACTACACCAGCTTGAATTCTAGAATTTAACTCCTCACGTTCATTTTTATTCAAATTTGAAACCACACTGAAGGCTTTCTCTTTTGAATTAAAAAGTGATGAGCTATAATTTTTAAACTCCGAACTATCTTCTTTTTCCTGTGCTGAAAGCAAGGGACAGAAAACAAATAGAAATACAATATTTAAAATGAAGGCTTTCATCTTGATTGATTTAAATTAAAAAAATGTGATAACCGTTCTACGGCTATCACATTTTTAGAATAGCATGTTAGTTGCTTTGAGTTACAGTAATTGTATTCATGTTTCCTTTTGAGAAAGCAATACTGTTGTGAGCCGCACCAGTTTGTGTTACAGTAGCAGTATTTTTGTTTCCAATTTGTAATGTATTCTCAGTCAGTTTAGTACCGTTTTGTACAGAAGTAGCTTTATTTTCATCCCCGTATTGATAGTGGTTAGATTTATTACCATCAGCAGCAGAAGTTCCAGAAGGAGAAGTTTGAGTTTGAGAAGAAACGTTTTTCACCCCACCTTGGCTTGCATAAGCTGTGTTATTGTCTCCATTTTGAGTTTGAGTTGCATCATTTTGGCTGTGAGGTGCAAATGGAACATTAACTGCTGCAACGTGTCCTAACTGAGTAGCGTTGAATGGAAGTCCAGTTGGTTTTTCGTTACCTGTAGTTCCTTGGTCAACAGTAGCAGTATTGCTTTTTCCTGTTTGTACTTGAGTTGCTTTGTCCCATCCTCCTAATGCATTGCTTGGGCCAGCGATTTGATCTTGCCAGATTGTAGCTTTGTTTAAATCTCCAGTTTGAGTTTGGTAAGCTTTGTTGTCATGGTTACTTTGAGAAACAAAAGCAGTGTTGCTGTTACCTTTTTGTTTTACGTCTGCTATGTTGTTTTTAGCATTGTAAACTCCTGGCTGAATTCCTTGATAAACTTCAGATTTGTTTGAATCTCCTAATTGGTCGATTTTAGAATCGTTGGTTTGACCATTTTGATTTACAATACCTGTGTCAGAATTTCCAACCTGGTTTACTGAAGAGGTGTTGCCTTGAGCGATTGCCGCTACTCCTACAAACAGCATCGCTGAGATGCTTAAAATTACTTTTTTCATAATAAATATATTTAATTGGTTATTAATACAACTTATTATGTAGGTTCTGTAGGTTTGTATTCCGGGGGAGGAAAAAAAGAGGGCTTTTTAACCGTTTTAAAAACAAATTTTAAATCTGTTTTTTCAACTTCATGACCAAAATTAGAAAAACTTATTCAAAACAAGTTCAAGTATAAATACCTATTTTACAAGATATTAGCCTCTTTTCGATAAACTGTAAAACTATCTCGATGAACTGCCCAAATGCACTAAAATTTTCATAGGAAAAAAGATACTTATTACAATTTATTTACATTTAGAGCTATATAATTGCTAAAAAAACTCATTAGCAATCTTATTTTTAACATAACAACAAAAAAAGCCTGTCTTTTTGAGACAGGCTTTAACAAATTGTTAGCTAAATATTACTTCGTAAACAATAATTCTCTGTATTTGGTCAATGTCCAAGTTTCATCATCTACTAATAGTTCTAATTTATCACAGTGGTTTCGAATATCTTCAAAGTATGGTTTTACGTTATTGCAATACGCCTCTGCCATTTTTTGAGCATCTGTCAATTGGTTGGCTTTCTTTCTTTCATTTGTCATTGCCAACACTTTTGAATTGATTCCTTCAATATGACCTGAAATCTCTTTAATTAGAACGATCTGCTCTTTTGCAATCGTTTCAAATTCTTTTCCGAAAATTTCTTTTAAACCTTTAACATTATCAATCAATGTATTTTGGTAGCGAATTGCAGTTGGAATAACATGGTTTCTCGCAATGTCTCCTAAAACACGTCCTTCGATCTGGATTTTTTTAGTGTATTCTTCCAATTCGATTTCGTAACGCGCTTCAGCTTCCACATGATTAAAAATTCCTAATTGCTCAAATAAGTCTAAAGCTTGCTTAGAAACTTTTGCTTTTATAGCTTCTGGAGTTGTTTTAAAATTGCTTAATCCTCTTTTTGCCGCTTCTTTTTCCCAAGCTTCGCTATATCCGTCACCTTCAAAAAGAATCTTTTTAGATTGTTTAATGTATTCTCTTAAAACATTGAAAATAGCATCATCTTTTTTCATGTCTTTTGAGTCAATCAGATTCTCTACTTCATTTTTAAAGTCGATTAACTGTTTTGCTACAATAGCGTTCAAAGTTGTCATTGCGTTTGAACAGTTCGAATTTGACCCCACCGCTCTAAACTCAAATTTATTTCCTGTAAAGGCAAAAGGCGAAGTTCTGTTACGATCTGTGTTGTCTAACAATACGTCTGGAATTTTTCCCACAACGTTTAATTTCAAATCTGTTTTTTCTTCTGGCGAAAGTTTTCCTGTTGTAACGCTTTCCAATTCAGATAAAACTTTAGTTAACTGTGCTCCAATGAAAACCGACATAATCGCTGGCGGCGCTTCGTTTGCCCCTAACCTGTGGTCGTTACTTGCTGTCGCGATAGACGCTCTTAATAAAGTTTCGTTATCGTTTACCGCTTTTATAGTATTAATAAAGAAAGTCAAAAACTGTAAATTGCTCATTGGCGTTTTGCTCGGACTTAATAAATTAACTCCCGTGTCTGTAGCCAAAGACCAGTTATTGTGTTTTCCAGAACCATTTACTCCTTTAAATGGTTTTTCGTGAAATAATACTTTAAAATCATGGCGTTCTGCAACTCTCTGCATTACATCCATTAATAAAGAGTTGTGATCTACCGCTAAATTGGTTTCCTCAAAAATCGGAGCCAGCTCAAACTGATTTGGTGCCACCTCATTATGACGCGTTTTTACTGGTATACCTAATAACATACATTCCTGCTCTAAGTCTCTCATATAAGTAAGAGCGCGAGTTGGGATCGATCCAAAATAGTGATCGTCTAACTGCTGTCCTTTTGCAGAAGTATGTCCTAATAAAGTTCTTCCCGTCATCATTAAGTCTGGACGAGAATTTGCCAAAGCTTTATCAATTAAGAAATACTCTTGCTCCCATCCTAATGTAGCGGTTACTTTCTTTACGTTTTTGTCAAAATATTTACAAACTTCTGTTGCCGCTTCGTCAATTGCAGACAATGCTCTTAATAAAGGTATTTTATTATCTAAAGCCTCACCTGTGTATGCAATAAATACGGTCGGAATACATAAAGTTGTACCATATATAAAGGCTGGTGAAGTCGGATCCCAAGCTGTGTAACCTCTCGCTTCAAAAGTATTTCTGATTCCGCCGTTTGGAAAACTTGATGCATCTGGTTCTTGCTGTACCAATTGCGCTCCTCCAAATTTCTCTACAGGATCGCTTCCGTCATAAGAAGTTTCAAAAAAGGCATCGTGTTTTTCTGCAGTTGTTCCCGTTAAAGGCTGAAACCAGTGTGTATAATGTGTAACTCCTTTTGCAAGAGCCCATTCTTTCATTCCCATGGCAATATAGTCGGCAAGCTTTCTGTCTATTTTTGTACCATGCTGAATAGCATCTCTCACTCCTCTAAAAGCATCTGAAGTCAAATATTGCTTCATTGCTTTTTCATTAAACACATTTGATCCGAAAAGATTAGACTTTCGGTCAATTTCTTCAAAATGTACCGGCTTTCTGTTAGAAGCTTGTTGTAAAGCTTGAAAACGTAATGTTGACATGGTATGTAAAGTTTAAATTCGTACTAATTTTCATTAAAAAAATAAGTGACAAATATAAACAATAAATAAGCCTGTTTTAAACATTAATTTTAGATTTTTAGTCACCGATTTTTCAACAGAAGATGCTTTTTATGAAGAATAATGAATTCAAATGACAAAAATATAACAAAACTGTACGGTAATATTGATTAAATAAACATTTTTTCATAATTTCTTAACTCAGAAATTCAAAAATCTGCCGTAATTATTACGAATTTGTATTTTTAAGGTTATTAAAATTGCTTTTTTTAAAATATACCCCTGCCAAAATTGCGCTTATCCAAAAAATTATAGTTCATAAAACAAAATAGCCCCCTAATTTTTGGGACTAAAAAAATAAATCTATATTTGACCCAACGAAAAAAAACAAAAAAATTAATTTATATTATTATGGCTAAAATTAAGTTAGAGTACATTTGGTTAGACGGATATGAACCAACTCAAAATCTTAGAAGTAAAACTAAAGTTGAAGAGCACGAGAATTTCAAAGGAACATTAGAAGAACTTGGAAATTGGTCATTTGATGGTTCGTCAACAAAACAAGCCGAAGGTGGTTCTTCTGACTGTCTTTTAGTTCCTGTTGCAATCTATCCAGATCCAACTCGTATCAACGGATGGTTAGTAATGTCTGAAGTTATGTATGCAGACGGAACTCCACACCCTTCTAACGGTAGAGCTACAATTGATGATGATAATGATGATTTTTGGTTTGGTTTCGAACAAGAGTATTTCATCATGGATACTAAAACTCAACTTCCACTTGGTTTCCCAGTTGGAGGATACCCTGCTCCACAAGGAATGTACTACTGTTCAGTAGGTGGAAAAAACACACACGGTAGAAAATTAGTTGAAGAGCACGCTGACTTATGTATCGCTGCTGGAATCAACTTTGAAGGAATCAACCAAGAGGTTGCTTGCGGACAATGGGAATTCCAATTATTCGCTAAAGGAGCTAAAAAAGCTGGAGATGAAATCTGGGTTGCTCGTTACTTATTAGACCGTTTAACTGAGAAATATGGTTACTATATCGAATATCACCCAAAACCTCTAGGAGATACTGACTGGAATGGTTCTGGAATGCATGCTAACTTCTCTAACGAAGTATTAAGAACATGTGGTGATCAAGCTACTTACGAAAGAATTTGTGAGGCTTTCCGTCCTGTTACTGCTGAGCACATTGCAGTTTACGGAGCTTACAATGACCAACGTTTAACTGGTAAACACGAAACTGCTTCTATCCACGATTTCTCTTATGGAGTTTCAGACAGAGGATGTTCTATCAGAATTCCTTTAATGACTGTTCAAAAAGGATGGAAAGGATGGTTGGAAGACAGAAGACCAGCTTCAAACGGAGATCCATACAAAATTGCTGCTAGAATTATCAAAACTGTTAAATCAGCTCTATAATTCAAAGCTTAAATTATATTCTAAAGTGCCATCATTTATTTGCTGGCACTTTTTTTTGTCTTTGTTTTTGTTTTATCATTCTCAATGATTTGAAGATAATTACACCTGCAACTTTGTCAAAGTTTAAAACTTTAACAAAGTTCTTGCTCCTAAATTATAGAGACAATAGTTTTAGTTATTGAGTTAAATCAATAAAGCAGAAAATAGTAGCTTTAAACAACTTTTTCTAGTTGAATTAATTTTTGAAGTTTAACATCAAAAGCTATCTTTGTATATCATTTAAACAAAAACCATTATGATAGTCTGGATTATCTTTTTACTTGCTGTAGTTTTTATTCTTGCTTTAGACTTAGGCGTCTTTAACAAAACACCACATATTATTAGTACTAAAGAAGCCAGCAAATGGACACTCGTTTGGGTTACCTTATCTTTTTTATTCTCAGGAGTAATCTACTGGCTTTATACTACAGATTATATTGCAAATCCAGACAACTTAAAACCAGCCGTAGCTTCAATGAAGTTCATTACCGGTTATTTGATAGAGCTTTCGCTTAGTGTCGATAATATCTTTGTTATAGCTATTATTTTTGCTTCATTTAAAATTCCGCAAAAATACCAGCACCGCGTATTATTCTGGGGAATTCTTGGAGCCATCGTTTTCCGTGGATTGATGATTTTCTTTGGTGTAATGCTAATCAATAAATTTAGCTGGACAACTTATGTATTTGGAATATTCCTGATTTTCACCGCGTTAAAAATGCTATTCTCTGGCGAAGAAGAAGATTTTCATCCAAAAGATTCTTTTATTTATAAAGCCTTAGGAAAAGTGATGCCGATTACCGCAGAAATGGACGGAGAGAAATTTTTTATTTCTACCAAAACTGCAAAAAAAGCTGCAACGCCTTTATTTGTGGCGCTGATTGTGATTGAAGTTATGGATGTTCTTTTTGCGGTTGATAGTGTTCCCGCAATTTTAGCCATTACTTCAGATCCGTTTTTAGTATTTAGTTCTAATATTTTTGCTATTCTAGGATTACGTTCTATGTATTTCTTCTTAGCAAATATGCTGGCAAAATTCAGTTATTTAGAATATAGCTTAGTAGCCATTTTAGCTTTCGTCGGATTAAAAATGCTGCTTCATGATTTCTTCCACGTTCCAGAATGGGCTTCTTTAGGATTTATCGCTTTATCTCTTTTAGTTGGAATCTTAGTTTCTCTGAAATTTGGAAAGGAAAAAATATTGACAGATTCTGATAAAGAATAGTTTTCAGAAACATATATGTATAAAAAAAGGAAATCAACTAAAATGATTTCCTTTTTTTTAACCTATCCTATAAAGCTATTAAAGCTTAATTTTCTGTACTTGACTCTCACTTAATTTAGCAGCTTTCATTACGTCATTAATATTATTTTTATTTACAGATGAAGCAAAATCAGCAGGAACTACTACAATTCTAAAAATCTGATTAAGTCTATATTGATCAAGTGCTGGATCAGTAAGATTTCCACCATTCAAATAAATATCAACGAATGAATCACTAAATGTAAAATCAAAAGAAAAATCTCTTGTGCCATCATCAAAATAATGAGTTTCAGGTAAAAACTCCCAAATGTCTCTACCACTGTCAACGCCTCCAAATCTGTAAACTAAAACAACATCTGAATCCAAAATTCGTTGTGGGAAAACATATCTAACTCTAAAATTATTACTTGTTGTGAAATTATAATAGTTCGGCGGAACATTTTCATAAACGGTTCCAACTATATTATATCCCGGTTCTCCCGGAGGCCCTTCTGGTCCTTCACAGCTAGAAAATGCAATTAAACCGATAACTGCAAATAAGGTAAGTATCTTTTTCATAATTTTATTTTTTTAAGTATTATACTATAAAGGTATTCCAAAAATTAAACCAAAAAAAGCGATTTGGCTTATTTTCAAATAAAAATATCTTTATTTTTTTGTACCAAGCTGATTCTTAGCTAGTATTTTATTAAAAAACAAGGCGTGATACGGAAGCGAATTTTCCCAATATTCCCAAGTATGCGCTCCTGGTCTTTCTGTATAATCATGATCTACTTTAGAATAAACCAATCTTCTGTGCAATTCTCTGTTGGGTTCAATTAAAAAATCATCTACACCGCAGTCGATAATAAGTGGCAATTTATTGGCTTTTATTTTATCAATCATTCCTATTACTGCATTCTGTTCATATAATTCGGTATTGCCGCTTTTATCTCCAAAAACAGGCTGCATTAATTTTACAACTTGAGCAGATGACTCTCTGTTTAACATCGTTCCCATATCTACCGCCCCACTCATACTTCCCGCTGCGCAAAATAAATCAGGATGTCTTGTAGATAAATATAAAGCGCCATGCCCGCCCATTGAAAGCCCAGTAATTACTCTTCCACTTTTGCCTTCAATTGTTTTATAGGTTTTATCTACTTTCTGAATTACTTCTTGCGTAATAAAAGTCTCAAACTGACTTTCTTTATTTACAGGACTGTCCAAATAAAAACTAAACGTTTCTCCTTCTGGCATTACAATAATCATATTGTATTGATCTGCCAGATTATGAACCAGTTTTTTGTTTGGAGTATTTTTAAGCCAATCGCCAAAATGCCCGTAAGCGCCATGCAGCAGGTACATAACAGGGAATTTAGATTTGCTTTTTGCATAAGAATTTGGTAAAACTACCGCAGCTTTATAGGTTTTTCCCATAGCGGTGCTGGCAACTTGTAAAGTGTCTACTTTTGCAGCGTATGTCATAGTGGTTAGACAAAGCAAAAATGCAGACAAGAGCATTTTGATTTTTTTCATTTTTGATATTTTTTTCTGATTAGGGTTTGTAAATATAACTTTTTTCAGAATAAAATATATGAAAAATCCGACTTGTGGTTTGTGCTTAAAAAGATAGCCACTAATTCACGAATTTTATTTTAAATACTTTGTGTAATTTATCACTCATAATTTCACTAATTGACATTTGTAGTCAGTAATCCTTAAGAATCTAAAAAATCTGATTTCCCAATAGCAAAAAAATAAAAATCTGCTCGATCTGCTAAATCTGCGAGAGCATATAAAATTACTCTCGCAGATTTTGGAGATTCTGCAGATAAAAAATCTAATTATGGCGTAAAAAAATTAGCCACGAATTCACGAATTAATTTAAAAAAATTCGTGAATTCGCGGCTAAAAAAAATCCCAGCTAAAAAAACTAGCTAATGATAATCTTATGCTCGTGTCGGTATTGAGATGCACTCTTACCTGTATATTGTTTGAATGATTTACTAAAGTGGCTAAAATTATTAAAACCGCTTTCGAAACAAACCTCATTAATACTCATTGGTTGTTCTGCCAAAAGCTTAGAAGCGTGGACCAAACGATATTCATTTACAAATTCCGTAAATGTTTTGTTAGAAATCTTCTTAAAATAACGGCAGAAAGAAGGTGTTGTCATACTCACCAGACTCGAAACCTCATCTATAGAAATCGATTCTTGGAAATGATCTTTCACAAAATTGAAAACCACATTCATACGATCGTTATCCTGAGTCTGAAGCTCCATCGAAAATCCGTCGGCATTTAAAATGGTATATTCCTGAGCCGATTCCAATTCGTCTAAAACACTCAAAAGCGTTATAAGTCTTTGAAATGGCGGTTCGTTTTCCATCATTTCAATTTTCTTTCCGATACGTTTTTTTGTTTCACCCCCAAAAGCAATTCCGCCTTTAGCCTGTTTCAAAATATTCTGCACCCTTTTCATTTCGGGAGCAACAAAAAAATCGCTACCTAAAAATTCAGGTTTTATATGAATTACAGTTTCAGTTGTATTTCCTGTCTGCTCATTTGTAAAACCGCAATGCGGCAAATTAGCTCCTATTAAAAGTAAACTACCATTGGTATAATAAGAAACATGGCTTCCTATTTGTCTTTTTCCTGCGCCGCCATTTATATAAACCAACTCAATTTCTGGATGATAGTGCCATAAATGAGCTTTACTATTGGTCTTTTCGGCGTGTTTAGCGTAGGTAAAAGAACTTCCGTATGAGTTAGTTATCACTTCAAGAGCTGGGGCAATAGTCTTCATGATAATTTCTTTAAAAAATAATAGCAAATTTAACAAAAACACCTAAAATAATTTAAATTTTAACCTATAACGGTTTCGTAAATGCGAATTTTACATTAAAATAACGTTCTTAACACTGAGAAATCTATATCAAAATTCAATTTTTTTTAGGGTCTTATTTTTTTTCTTGACTTTTTTTCTATTTATCCTATTTAAAACCTGATTTTATATAAATATGTTAAAAATTGTAAGAAAAATAGAAATTTTATGAAGTATGCAGTTTTTGAAAAACTTTGAAGAAAAACAATCAAATTAACAAAAACACAACATTAAAGCCAAATTTTAACATATAACGGTTTCGTAAATGAGAATATAGCATATAAATTGGAAAATATAGATGTTAAAATACCACACATGCTGCTATAACTTTGCATCAGAGAAATGAAAGAAAAAAATTTAATACTATAGAATATGAAAAAGATTATGAAATTAAGTTTAGTATGTGCAGTACTTCTAACAGGAATGAGTACTTATGCAATTGATGGAAATGAAGCATTAAATCTTCATGTATTAAAAGGAAATGGCAAGGTAATTGCTTTTGGAATTAATCAATTACAGAAAGCGGTTATCAGTATATATGATACAAATGGTAATTTACTTTACACTGAAAACGCTTCTGGTAAAACTGGAATCTTAAGAACTTTCAGTTTAGAAGAATTTCCACAAGGAAAATATATTTTAGAAGTTTCTGATAGCTTCAAAAAAGTAAAATACGACATTACAGTAAATGCAGATAGTTCTACTTTGTCTTCAAAAGGAACTACTTCATTAAACTAAGAAAATATTAAGGTTAAGTGCAATTCTTCACGGCACTTAAAATTTTATACTCTAATACAGTATAAAAAGTGAGGTTAGATAGTTAGTAAGTTAAAAACTTTCAAAAGTTTTAAAAACAGCTCTTTGTGGTTACTGAGCTGTTTTTTTTTGCTTTATACTTTCTTAATTTTTACCGCGAAGATTTTTCTACCGCAAAGTTCGCAAAGATTTTTATTTTAAGATTACGCATATAAACACAAAGTTCGCAAAGCTTTATCCATACAGCTTTGTGAACTTTTTTATTTATAAAATTCTCTCCAAAAAAACTTAGCGCCCTCTGCGAAAAACCTCCGCGAACTTTGCGCTAAAACACACAAGCCAAATAAAATAATTTACGCAAAGAACGCAAGGATTTTAATTTTAAAGATTACGCATATAAAAACACAAAGTTCACAAAGCTGCATCCATTAAGCTTTGCGAACTTCTTTATTTATAAAGTTCTCTCAAAAACTTAGCGCTCTCTGCGTTAAACATCCAAACTTAATAAAGTTAGAAGCTCAGCTCCTTAGCATCTTAGAAGCTTTTCAAAAATTCCTACATTTTTAAACAAATCTTTACCTCAATGTAAATTAAAAATCATCAAAAACGTTGAAAAATAATAATCGATTTAGCTAAAACGATAAATATAATTCAAATTTTAACCTATAACGGTTTCGTAAATGAGAATATAGCATATAAATAAGAAAATACAGTTGTGCTTTTTTACTTACAACAGAAGTAATTTAGCATCAGAGAATTAGAACTATTAATTTAAAAACTAAATACCATGAAAAAGATTGTTAGATTGAGTTTAGTAGCAGCATTGCTTTTCACAGGAATAAGCACATATGCAATTGATGGAGAAGCAGATTTTAATCTGCACGTAATTAAAGCTAATGGAAAATTGATCACATTTGGTCTTAACCAAACTCAAAAAGCCAACTTAGCAATTTACGACAAAGAAGGAACTCTAATTTACTCTGAAAGCGCTTCAGGTAAAGACGGAATTTTAAGAACTTTCAGTCTAGAAGAATTTCCAGAAGGAACTTATTTCTTAGAAGTAGAAGACAATACAAAAAAAGCAAAATACGAAATAGTAGTAAGCGATGATGTTTCTGTTTTAACTCAAAAAGCAGTTTCTTCTGTTTACAAAGCAGGTTTTGATAAAAATACAAGCGTTGCAACACGCTAAAAAAGTTATGCTTTCATAAAGTATAAAAGTGAGGTTAGATAGTTAGTAAGTTTAAAAACTTTCAAAAGTTTTAAAAACAGCTCTTTGTGGTTATTGAGCTGTTTTTTTTTGCTTTTTTATGAAGGATTTGTTTCACAGAGACACACAAAGGTTTCGCAGAGATTCGCAAAGATTTTATTTTAAAATTATGCATATAAACGCAAAAGTTCGCAAAGCTTTATACATATAGCTTTGCGAACTTTTTTATTTATAAAATTCCTCAAAAAAAATTAGCGTACTCTGCGCAAAACCTCTGCGAACTTTGAGGTTAAACACACAATCCAAAAAAAATAGTGCAAAGAATGCAAAGCTTTATCTATACAGCTTTGCGAACTTTTTATTTATAAAATTTCCTCAAAAAAACTTAGCGTACTCTGCCTAAAACCTTTGCGAACTTTGCGGTTAAATTTACTCGCTTTTTTGTAAAGAAATCCTTAACCCGTTGTTAAGTTAAAATCAATAAAAACATTATAAAATAATAACCGAATTAACAATAACGATAAATATAATTCAAAATTTAACCTATAACGGTTTCGTAAATGAGAATATAGCATAGAAATAAGAAAATACAGTTGCATTTTTCACAGTACTATATAAGTAATTTAGCATCAGAGAATTAGAACTATTAATTTAAAAACTAACTACCATGAAAAAGATTGCAAAATTGAGTTTAGTAGCAGCGTTGCTTTTCACAGGAATAAGCACTTACGCAATTGATGGAAATGGAGAATTTAATCTTCATGTATTAAAAGCTAATGGAAAACTGATCACTTTCGCACTTAACAAAGTACCGAAAGCCAATTTAGCTATTTATGACAAGGACGGAACTTTAATTTACTCTGAAAGCGCATCTGGTAAAGATGGTATTTTAAGAACTTTCAGTTTAGAAGAATTTCCTGAAGGAACTTATTTCTTAGAAGTAGAAGACAATGTAAAAAAAGCAAAATATGAGATTACAATTACTGATAATGCCGTTTTATCTAAAAATGCAATTTCTTCAGTTTACAAATCAGGTTTTGCTAAAAATTCAAGTGTAGCTGCACGCTAAGAATTATACACAAAAGTATAATTAAGGTTAGAAAAAATTGAAATTACGTTTAAAGAAAACAGCTCTGTGAGGTTATCGAGCTGTTTTTTTTTGTTTCTAATCGTAATGACAAATATACTCTGGGTTGATTTTAGGAAAGTATTCTTATTAATTAAATAAGTGCTTTTAAAACACTTAAAAAAAATTCAAAATTCAAAAAACCGCAATCCCAGTAATTACGTACATAGTTCAAACAAAGTACAGAAATAATTACAATTCAACAACTTAAGCGTTTAAAATTGCTAATTTATTGCTAAAAATTAAATTTGTATTTGTAGTTTTACGCGTTCCACATTTAGTAATTAACAATTTAAAAAAAACATGACAAAATTTACCAAAGCTGGTTTAGTTGCTGCCTTTTTTTTAGCGACTGTGTTTACCTATGCCTTAGACGGAAAAGGTGATTACATTTTAAATATCAAAACAGGAAACGGAAAAGTAGTTAGCTTTACTTTAGACACTGTAGAAAATGCATCTTTCTCTATCTACGACGAGAATCACAACTTACTTTATGCGGGAGAATCTGCAGCAGACAAGTTAGAAGTTTCAAAAACAATTAGTTTAGAAAGTTTTCCTGCTGGAACTTATGTTCTTGAAGTGAAAGCAAACGACAAAGTTGCGAAACACGAAATCAAAGTTGCTGCTAAAAAAGTAAAGACTGTAAAGTTAGATCAATCTGTTAACCAGAGTCCTTCTTTCCGTCGTTAATTTTTTGCCCCTACAAATTAAAAGCAGCTCGTACCAGGAGCTGCTTTTTTTATTTATATTCCTCTCTTAAACCCGAGCCTATTTTTACCAATTTCCAAAAAAGTTCCGTTTCTGATGTTATGATTATTTTTTGAGATACTGTAAAAATGGAAGAATGTTCAAAAGCATAAATATAATCCAACAGATCCATCAATTTAAAACTCTGCCGATATTCTTCTCGCACTTCATCGCTGTTGGCAAAACAAACATTTCCAGATTCTTCTTCCAAAAAAAGCAATCCTAACTTATTTTCAAACAGTTTTATTATCTCATAATTTAATATCGTGGTTTCTGAATTTCGTTTCTTTAAAAAAATATCGAGAGTAAAAAACAGCTCCTCACTATTTTGTTTTATTTTTTGCATGCAAAACTCCAAATCAGCATTATCAGAATACACAATTGTATTTTTTTCACTTTTTAAAGATTCTATTTTATTCAGATATTCTTTTATAGTCATCCTGATATTCTTTAGCAGTCCAAAGTTATTATATTAAATCTGAACGAAACAAAATCAATTGATTTTTAATACATTATAAAATCGACGAAATTATAAAAACATCGTTCAAAAACATTTTATGTTCCTGATTTACATATATTTGTACAGCAAAAAATGTATTAAGCATATAATAAAAATAAAAAAATGCAGTTTATTATTGCTGATAGCTGTTTTTTTGCAGTGAAAAAAAAATTCAAAAACAATTCAAAATACGATTAAATACCACAAGTCAAACTAAAACCAATGCAGAAAAAACTAGCCATTTTAGTACCGCTAATCGTATTTTCATTTCGTGCAACTGCGCAAAATGAGACCTTTTATAAAACTGACAAAGTCGGCGAAAAATACGCGTATGTCGATGTTATAAAAACCTACGAAAAAGTGGCTGCCAAAGGCTATAAATCTGTCGACTTATTTCAAAAACTAGGAAATTCTTCTTATTCTCAATGTGAACTAGAAAAAGCTGCCGAATGGTATACTAAACTCTTCGCTTTAACCACAGATTTAGATCCCGTTTATTATTATCGTTACGCAGAATCTTTACGTTTTATTTCTGAAAATGAAAAAGCCGATGCTCTTATCGAAAAATTAAAACGAAAACCGAAAACATCAAGAAAAAGTTAAGTTTAATAGAACTTGAAAAATAGATATATGAACCTCTCAGAAATGAGAGATTTTTTTATTTTAGAAAATTCTATTACTGTTGTGAGCATTTCAAACTGTGACTAATAGTCACGGTTTAACCATTACTAGTTGACTACAAATTGTTGTCAACTGAAATATTCAATATTTTCAAAAAATAAACCGTCCGATTTTTTTCGGACATTTTAATTTACAAACCTAAAATAATTTATAGAACAAGGTAGGCAAATCCGAAGGATTTATATGTTTATAGAAACGTAAATATAATACGTTGTGCGACCCCGAAGGGGTCGTATCTCTAAACTAAAATTTGGATGCTATAAATATTTGAACCCGAAGGGTTCATACAATGCATAAAATCTGTAAGACACAAAAACCTGTAGGAATTTGATTTTCCTGCTAGGACGAAAAATCACTTTATGTTTAAATTGTATCGAATTAATTATCTTCTGGAGCATGACCAACGTTCCATTCTAAGGCTACAATTTTAGATGCATACCCCTGCATATTATCAAAACAATGTAATAATATTGCCGAACCTCCATCTTTTACAATTCCTTCCACAATTTTAAAGGAATACTCATAACCTTCATCATCCAACGCTCCCAGATCAAATACTATATCTTTGGTTTTAGAAAGTGTTGCGTATAAGGTTAAAAGCTTTCTAGGTGTTCCAGGTATCTTTTCTAATTTTGTTTCTGGTTTGATCCATTTTTCTTCGAATATTTTTCTAGATAATGGACTTTTAAGATTTGTATTTTTCTTAAGGTATCTTTTCACTGTTAAAGGGAAAAAAGTGTCTCTAAAGTATGATCTTTTAAAATATTCAACAAAGGTCATTTTTCTATACAAGGTCACATTTTCATGTTTAGTTTTACCGCAAAAAATATCCCTGAGAAAGACCTCAGTATCATATAAATGTTCTCCGTTGTGTAGATACAAAACAATTATTTCGCCTTCATATAAAACAAAAGGCGGTATATAATAGGTATCTGTTTTTATGCCTTTATTTTCTAATACTACTTTCAAAAATTATTTTTTTTTTAGCATATTATTGTCATTTTACAGTAAAGAGAAATCACCCTCAGGATTCTTTGAAAGCACGAGCAAGACGCTTGCGTTACCAAGAAATTCATCAAAGACTATTTTTTTATTATTTTCTTTGAAATCAAAGTCCCATTAACTTTTGCTTTTAATAAATACGCTCCTTGGCTTAATTTTGAGATATCAATTTTATCATTTAAACCAAATTCTTCTCCAATTATCATTCTTCCATTTAAATCAAAAATTTGAAAACTTTCAAACCTAACATCGTTATCAGCTTTTACATTTATAAAATCACTTGATGGATTCGGATAGAAAGACAAAGACGATTTATTTTCTATTACTGGAATACTTAAGTTATTAGCATATTTCCATAATTTATTGTCTTTTGAATAATACAAACTATTATTGAAAGAAATGGCATCCCATACATTATAGAGTGCATCAACTTTTTCAATTGTTTGCAGATTATTGTTATAAATGTATCCTGCCTTTTCATCTTTTTCATTTATTCCAGTCGTAACAAAATACTCATTCTCATTAATATTAAAAATAATTGCCGCATTCTGATAACCCAAAAAAGCAATAGATTCTTTTGCATCATGGGATAATTCTTCTTCATTTGAAATTGCATAATCATCTAAATTCATTTTCTGTAAGGATGTTCCAAACTCGCTATTTGGTCCACAAAAAATTAATGAATTATCTTTTTTAATTAAATTTGAAGGATAAAAATATTTTTGACCTTGCTTGGAATAAACTAAAGTGATCTTTTTATCATTTAATCCAAATTTAGAAATCTGCAATAAATAAGAATCCGCAGAATAAAACATGAAATATAGATTACCATTTGCTTCAATTACATCACTATAATTGGCTAATCCAAACCATAAACTTCCTATATTCCTTGTGTTTTCAGAAGTACCGTCTGTTTCAAACATATAATTTCTAGTAACAAAATATAATTTGTTTCCATTCTCAATATATTGCGTAAAAGATGCTGTCCCTCCAGGCCCTGATCCATTACCGTCCATCTCTTCACTTATTGGAAATGTCCCTTCAGAAGTTCCATCACTTCTCCAAAGTCTGGAATTACTAGTTCCAACTACCTGAAATGTAAACATAAATAAACCATTACATTTACCCTCAAAAGTTGGTTTATTCCAGATAGGCAAATTATCTTTTACTAATACAGTCCCTTCTTTTGTTCCATCCGTCTTCCATACTTGCAGTACATAATTACTAGTTTTCATTAAAAAATAGATTGAATTTCCCACAACAGTAAGCTTTTCTACTCTACCATTAATAAAATCTGTAACCTTTACAGTTTCACTTATTCCGTCCGTTTTCCATATTTCTCCTCTGGATTTATTATCTCTTGCAATAAAAAACAATTTTCCTCCTAATACTGTTGAACCTGTACTTAATATTTTATTTGCATTATAACCTAACGGAACATTCATATTCAAAAGAAGAGCCGTATTTTCTGTCGTTCCGTTACTTTTCCAGATTTCGTATCCTGTTTCTTCTTTACTGGCTTCAAAGAAAATATTATTATTAAATTTTGTAAAACTTGTTGGATTACTCGAAAAATCAAATATTTTTTGTTGAGCATTAATTTTAAGTATCAAAACAGGTAAAAGAAATAAAAGTAGTTTTGTTTTCATTAATTTAATTGTGGATTTTAATTATTAAAATAGAAGGTAAATATATACAGATTTTATATCATTTCTTTTTTTATTTTCAGAGATATTCTTTAAAAAAAACGCATAAAGTCAATGTTAAATCAACCAAATGCGTTTTAAAAATTTAAGAATTAATTTCTACATATTCCTTCTATACTGCCCACCAACTTCAAACAACGCTGAAGTAATCTGCCCTAACGAACAAACCTTTGTAGCTTCCATTAAATAATCGAATAAGTTTTCGTTTTTAATGGCTGCTTCTTGTAACTGGCTTAGATGCTCGTTTACTTTTGCTTCGTGGAAATTATGAAGGTTATCCAGCATTGTAATCTGGTATTGTTTTTCTTCTTCTGTGGCGCGAATAACCTCAGCCGGAATTACTGTTGGCGAACCTTTTGAACTCAGGAAAGTATTTACGCCCACAATTGGGAAATCTCCGTTGTGTTTTAAGGTTTCGTAATACAAACTTTCTTCTTGAATTTTAGAACGCTGATACATCGTTTCCATTGCGCCAAGAACTCCACCTCTTTCTGTAATTCTATCGAATTCTTGCAATACGGCTTCTTCAACCAAATCGGTTAATTCTTCGATGATGAACGAACCCTGAATTGGGTTTTCGTTTTTCGCTAAACCTAATTCTTTATTAATAATCAGCTGAATCGCCATGGCTCTACGAACTGATTCTTCTGTCGGTGTTGTAATCGCTTCGTCATAAGCGTTTGTGTGCAATGAATTACAGTTATCGTAAATTGCATACAAAGCCTGCAAAGTTGTACGAATATCGTTGAAATCAATTTCCTGCGCGTGCAACGAACGTCCTGAAGTCTGAATATGGTATTTCAGCATTTGCGCTCTTTCGTTGGCTCCGTATTTTAGTTTCATGGCTTTTGCCCAGATTTTGCGCGCCACACGTCCAATTACTGAGTATTCTGGATCTACTCCATTAGAGAAGAAGAACGATAAATTTGGTCCAAAATCGTTGATGTTCATTCCACGGCTCAAATAATATTCCACGTAAGTGAAACCATTTGAAAGCGTAAATGCCAATTGCGTAATCGGGTTCGCTCCTGCCTCAGCAATATGATATCCTGAAATGGAAACTGAATAGAAATTACGAACGTTCTTCGTAATAAAATATTCCTGAACGTCTCCCATTAATCGCAACGCAAATTCGGTTGAGAAAATACAGGTATTCTGCGCCTGATCTTCTTTTAAAATATCAGCCTGAACGGTTCCACGAACTTGTGAAAGTGTTTTTACTTTTATTTCGTTATACACGTCCAATGGCAAAACCCGATCTCCCGTAACACCCAAAAGCATTAATCCTAAGCCGTTGTTTCCAACTGGAAGCTCACCTTGGTATTTCGGTCTTTCGATCCCTTTGTCTTTATATAATTTTGCAATTTTAGCTTCGACTTCTTTTTCTAAACCATTTTCTTTGATGTAAATCTCACATTGCTGATCGATTGCGGCATTCATAAAGAAACCTAAAAGCATTGGCGCAGGCCCGTTAATCGTCATACTTACTGATGTTAAAGCATGAACCAAATCAAAACCTGAATATAATTTTTTAGCATCATCCAAACAGCAGATTGAAACTCCGGCATTTCCGATTTTTCCGTAAATGTCTGGACGCAAATCTGGATCATTTCCGTAAAGAGTTACACTATCAAAAGCGGTTGAAAGACGTTTTGCAGGCATTCCCGCACTTACATAATGAAAACGTTTGTTGGTTCTTTCTGGTCCGCCCTCTCCCGCAAACATTCTCGACGGATCTTCGCCTTCACGTTTAAACGGATATAATCCAGAAGCAAAAGGAAATTCTCCAGGAACATTTTCCTGTAAATTCCAACGCAGAATATCGCCCCAACCTTCATATTTAGGCAAAGCGATTTTCGGGATTTGCAAATGCGATAAACTCTCCGAATGTGTAGCGATTTTGATTTCTTTATCACGAACTTTAAATGAGTAAACTGGATTTTTGTATTTCGCAACTTTATCCGCCCAATTCAGAATAATTTCCCAATTGTACGGATCCAAATCCATTTTTACTTTATCAAACTGATTTAGTAAAAGGTTTAAAAAGATTCTGTTTTCGTCGTGCGTTTCTGCAGCTCTAAGTCCTTCGACTCCGCTCAGGAAGACACTATCGTCGTCAATTCCTGCTTTTGTAATTTGAGGCACTTTTCCAGAAACAGATTCTATGGTTTTGAAAATTCCGTATAATTTCTGAGCTACTTTTTGCTGTGCAATTGCGGTTTCGTCATAATTTCTATTATTCTCAGCAATTTCAGAAAGATATCTTGTTCTTCCTGGCGGAATCACGAATATCTTTTCACTCATTTCTTTCGTGATTTCAAAAGTCGATTTCAAGTCAGAATTGGTTTTTTCTGCCACTTTATCCATGATTGCTTTGTACAGCGTGTTCATTCCCGGATCGTTGAACTGCGAAGCAATCGTTCCGAAAACAGGCATTTCGTCTGGATTTTTGTCCCAAAGATTATGGTTTCTCTGATATTGTTTTTTAACATCGCGTAGGGCATCAAGAGCGCCTCGTTTGTCAAATTTATTTAAGGCTACTAAATCGGCAAAATCAAGCATATCGATTTTCTCCAATTGTGTTGCGGCACCAAATTCTGGTGTCATTACATATAAAGAAACATCAGAATGATCCATAATTTCGGTATCAGACTGACCGATTCCTGAAGTTTCCAGAATAATCAAATCGTATTTTGCGGCTTTCAAAACCTGAATCGCTTCGGCTACATATTTAGACAAAGCCAAATTGGACTGACGCGTAGCCAGCGAACGCATATAAACTCTAGGATTGTTAATCGCATTCATACGGATTCTGTCTCCTAAAAGCGCTCCTCCCGTTTTTCTTTTCGAAGGATCGACAGAAACCAATCCGATTGTTTTTTCTGGAAAATCAATCAAGAAACGGCGAACCAATTCGTCAACTAAAGAAGATTTTCCTGCTCCTCCTGTTCCTGTAATTCCCAAAACTGGAATTTTAGACGTTGTATTATTTTCGTGAATTTTATCAAAAACTGGTTTTGCAATTTCAGGGAAATTTTCAGCAGCAGATATCAAACGCGCAATTGCGGTTGGAATTTTATTTTCGATATGATCGATTTCTCCATTCAATTGATCTCCAATCGGGAAATCGGCACGCTGTACCAAATCATTAATCATTCCCTGCAAACCTAAAGAACGTCCATCGTCTGGAGAATAAATTCTAGTAATACCATATTCATGCAATTCTTCAATTTCGCTAGGCAGAATAACTCCACCTCCACCACCGAAGATTTTAATGTGTCCCGCTCCTTTTTCGCGAAGCAGATCATACATATATTTAAAGTATTCATTGTGTCCTCCTTGGTAAGAAGTCATGGCAATAGCATTGGCATCTTCTTGAATGGCGGTATTTACCACTTCTTCAACGCTTCGATCATGACCCAAATGAATCACCTCTACACCTGTAGACTGGATAATACGGCGCATAATATTGATGGCAGCATCATGTCCGTCAAAAAGCGAAGCAGCAGTAACAATTCTTACTTTATTTTTAGGAATATATGGTATTTGTTGTTCCATTTTATGAATATGATAATTTTAAGCGACCAATGTACAAAATATTTTAATATTTGATTAAGACTATAGCTTTATGTTAACAAAAATAAATCGATTTCGTAGCCTTTAGGGGTAACAAATCTGCTAACTAATTGATATAGTTAAAGAAAGCTTAAAGACATGGCAATTTCGCAACATTTAAATAAAATAAGAAAACGTGTTTAGAGCACTCCTAAATTAATTTAGCATTGTAGAAAAGCCCCAAATTTTTACCAAAAACTTACGTAAAAAGTAATAACGTAAAAATTAAAAAAAATGAGAACATTTTATTCATTCACCGTAATTTTAAGTTTGAGTTTTTTTGTATTTTCTTTTAACAAAATTGAAAACAAGAACCATACATATAAAGCTTCAAACCATTTAACCGTTTACCATAACAATGATGATGTAAACGAAGTTTCAAACGACTTCTTTAAAAGATATTCGGATTTGAAAAAATATAAATCGGAGGTAATGTCTCTGTACAAAACCAGAACTCTAGGAACCATCTGGTTTGACGAAGACGAAATCAACGAATTTGGATCTGTTTTATATGAAAAAGCAAAAAAAACAAATGATTTGGTAATTCCATATCAAAAAGAAATTGACCAATTATTTAGTGCTTCATCAGATAAAAGTACGCTTTCTCAAACAGATGCAGATATGCTTTTGAGTTCATTATATGTGGTTTACACCAAAAAAAGTAATGCTGATAAGAAAAGACTAGCTTATGATGCTATGTTGAAAGATTTTTTAAACTACAGCACTTTAGAAGAAACAACAGCGGTTACATCTGATGCAAAAGTGGAATATGAGCAATATTATAAATTGCAAGATGTTCTAAAAAAATATAAAAAATTAGAAAAATCACGCAAGTGGAAACCAATTGTTCCAGCAGAAACTCCATACAAAGAACTTCGTCCAGATGCTGTTTCAAGCACAATTGCACAAGTTAGAACCCGTTTGTATTTATTAGGAGATTTAAAAACCGATTCTAAAAGCGATGTTTACGATCGTGAATTGATGGATGCTGTAATGAAATATAAAGTTCGTAACGGTTTTAAACCAAATTATATTTTGGCAGAGGAACATATTAACGAAATGAATATTCCGCTAGAAGATAAGGTTGCCACTTTAAAATTAAACATGGAAAGATGCCGCGAAATTGCTGCCAAAATTGCTGCTAGCGATGAGTATGTTTTGGTAAATGTACCTTCTTTCGAATTGGTTTATGTGAAAAACGGAAAAGTCCAATTGACTTCACCAGTATTTGTTGGAGCACCTTTAACTAAAACCACCATTTTTGATGGAGAAATTGACAGAATCGTTTTTAGTCCGTATTGGACCGTACCGCAAAGTATTGTACAAAACGAATTGAAATCTAAAATTGCTGCAGATCCAAATTATCTTGCAGAGAAAAACATGGAAATGGTTAATGGTCAAGTAAGACAAAAACCAGGACCAGAAAACTCTTTAGGATTAGTAAAATTTATGTTTCCAAATCCTGATGACATTTATATGCACGATACGCCATCTAAAACTTTATTCGATTTTGAAAAAAGAACGTTCAGCCACGGATGTATTAATGTAAAAATGGCTAAAGAATTAGCTGTTGCGATGCTACAAGATTATCCAGAATGGACTCAAGCAAAAATTGATAAAGCTATGGCGGGTAAAGTAGAAAACAGTTTTAAACTGTCTAAAAAAGTACCGATTTACATTACTTATTTTACTTCATTGGTAAATGAAAAAGGCGAAGTTGGTTTCTTTCAAGATGTTTATGAAAAAGATGCCATTTTAAATGGTGAACCACTTCAAGAAAATGCTATTGTAAATCAATAATTTACGCCAATAATTTTAGAGAGAATTTATCAGAATTAGATTTGATGAATTCTCTCTATTATTTTTACGAAATGGGCAAAAACAATACCGTAAAGTGTTATTCTAAAATCTTTTAAGGGTACTCGTGTTTTTAGAATTTTCTTTTTTTTGCACTATAATATTCAAGCCCCATTTTTTTTTATAAATGTTTAAAATCTAAACTATTATGAAAACAAATAATATAGAAGGTCTTACAATGTTTGAGATAAACGTTTTAATTCAGCAGGGAGGAAAATTTATAATGTATCCTTTTATTATTTCTGAAATGGTAAAAAGGATTAAAGAGTCTAACATTTACTTTATACGTCCAAATGAGGGCACATTTAAATATGCATTGAAGCACTTTTTTTTGAACTTATCGGCAAGCTGGAGTATTTTTCCGTACACGCCGATTTATATCTTAAAATCTTTATTTTATCTCATAAAAGGTGGGAAAGATTATACTGAAACTATATTAAAAGATTTAAACACCAACAAGCCAATTTACAAGCCGCAATCTAAACTATCGTATTAATTAGTTTTTAAAAGCTTTCCTTTAAAAATCATCTTATATTTTTATAAGGTGATTTTTTTGTTTCTTATAAAACCAAATGTTCTTCTCTAGCCCCGATAGTAGTGGAAATCCTTTTGCTTTTTTCTTTAAAAAGCAAAAGATTGCAACGAATAGCGGGACAAGTGTTAATTATGAAACAAATTGTTTCTGCTCATCAAATAAAATAATGGCTTTATTTTTGAATAAGTAGTATTTTTGAAACTTAAATAAAACTCCCAAATGAAAAAAATTTTATTATTAGCCGTTGCTTTTTCACTTAATTCTTGTGCGCAGGTGCCACAAATTTTAAATCAATTACCACAAATCTCTTCGCAGGTTGGCGGTGTTGACATCGCTTCTGGTTTAAAAGAAGCGCTAAATAAAGGAATTACAGAACAAGTGAGCAAATTAACCGCAGTAGATGGCTTTTATAAAAATGAAGCGGTCAAAATTTTAATGCCAGAAGAATTACAAAAAGTAGATGCAACCCTGCGTAAAGTAGGATTAAGCTCTCTTGCAGATGAAGGAATCAAAATGTTGAATCGCGCTGCAGAAGATGCTGTAAAAGAAGCTACTCCAATTTTTGTTTCGGCTGTGAAAAATATGACTTTTACAGATGCTAAAAACATTCTGTTAGGAAGCGACAATGCGGCTACTAATTACTTGCAAAATAGCACAACTACTGCTTTGTATGGAAAATTTAGCCCTGTGATAAAAAACTCTTTTGCAAAAGTAGGCGCCGATGCAGTTTGGACAAAAATTATAACAAAATACAACACAATTCCATTAGTAAAAAAAGTAAATCCAGATTTGACAGATTATACAACCAATCAGGCTTTAGCTGGCGTTTTTAAAATGATTGCTGTTGAAGAAAAAGATATTCGAAATGATATTTCTGCTAGAACAACGCCTTTATTGCAAAAGGTGTTTGCTATGCAGGATAAGAAGTAATTTTTTAAGTTGCTAAGGTACTAAGGGGCTAAGGTTCTAAGAAAAAACTTTGAGTTTTAGTGCCTTTGTAGCAAAACCAAAAAACCAACCAAAATGCAAAAAATAACCATCTTAATTCACTGTAAGGACCAAAAAGGAATTATTGCATCAGTGACAACATTTATTGCCAAAGTTGAAGGAAACATTACGTACATCGACCAGCATGTTGATGTGGAGCAAAATGTTTTCTTTATGAGATTGGAATGTGAGTTTGCAAACTCTAAAATTACAATTGAAAGCTTTAAAGAAGATTTTGACAAAAATCTTGCTTCTAAATTCAATATGTCTTGGGATTTGTATAATCAGGAACAGAAGCCTAAAATGGCTTTGTTTGTTTCTAAATACGATCACTGTTTATTTGACATTTTGGGGCGTTATAGCGCAGATGAATTAGGTGTCGAAATTCCGATGATTATAAGCAATCATAATGATTTGCGATCTATTGCAGAACGTTTTGATATTCCGTTTCATTATGTTCCTTTTACCAAAGACAACAAAGAGGAAGGCGAAGCAAGACAAATTGAGCTTCTGAAAAGATATCAGATCAATTTTATCGTTTTAGCGCGTTATATGCAGATTGTTACTCCGAAAGTGATTTCACTTTACGAAAATAAAATCATCAATATCCACCATTCGTTTTTGCCTGCTTTTCCTGGAGCAAAACCGTATCATTCGGCTTTTAAGCGCGGTGTAAAAATTATTGGTGCAACGAGTCATTACGTTACAGAAGAATTAGACGAAGGTCCGATCATTGAGCAAGATATTGCCAGAGTTTCTCATATTCACTCGGTAGAAGATTTTATCATGAAAGGCCGTGATTTGGAACGAATTGTTCTAGCAAGAGCCATTAAACTCCACGCCGAAAGAAAAACTATGGTGTATAGTAATAAGACGGTGGTGTTTTCTTAATTAAGGGACAAAGGTTCAAAGTGACAGAGAGACAAAGTTTATTGCTAAGCCGCTGAGTTTTTAGCCACGAAGACGCTAAGAAGCAAAGTTATTTTTTGAAAAATTTTAAGATATAAAAAATTAAACCCGACACTTTTTTTTAGAAACTGTCGGGTTTACTGTTTCATTAGCTTTCGACTTCGCTCAGGGTGACACTCGTCATCAAATGTTTGTGAGATCAGACACCCCGTTCGGTAAAAGTCATTTTATACCAAATAGCAAACCCGACAGGTTTCAAAAACCTGTCGGGTTTATTTCTTTAATTAATTTCAGCTATAAGAATTTAAAAGCCTTAAAAAAAAACTTTGCTTCTTAGCGTCTTCGTGGCCACAAGAAAACTCAGTAGCTTAGCCTCTCAGCACCTTAGAAGCTAAAAAAAACTTATCTCGCTTTAATCGCCAATCTTGGATCATCAAAAGCATTTACTTCATCCATTGTCATTCCTAGAGCGTTTGCTACTCCTGCTCCGTATGCTGGATCGGCTTTATAGCAATTTCTAATATGACGAACTTGAATAAATTTCTGTGCTCCACCTACTTGTCCAGCGGTATTTTTAAACAAAAGCTGTTTCTTTTCTTCTGTCAGTAAGTTGAACAATAAACCTGGTTGAGTGAAATAATCGTTATCATCTTCTCTAAAATTATGCGCATAAGCATCTCCGTAAATTGCCAATGGCGGTTCTTTTAATTCTGGTGTGTCCTGCCATTCTCCAAAACTATTTGGTTCGTAGTGTTTACGGCCTCCATTATTTCCGTCAACACGCATTCCTCCATCTCTGTGGAAAGTATTATATGGACATCTCGACGCATTTACTGGAATTTGGTAATTGTTTACTCCTAAACGGTAGCGGTGCGCATCTCCGTAAGAGAATAAACGTCCTTGAAGCATTTTGTCTGGAGAGAAACCAATTCCAGGCGGCACATGCGCTGGGTTAAAAGCCGCCTGCTCTACTTCTGCAAAATAGTTTTCTGGATTTTTGTTCAATTCGAATTCTCCAACTGGAATTAGTGGGAAATCTCCTTTTAACCAAACTTTAGTTAAATCAAATGGATGGAAACGATATGTTCTAGCTTGTTCCTCAGACATGATCTGAACAAACATTTTCCATTTTGGGAAGTTTCCTTCTTCAATAGCATCAAATAAATCTCTTTGATGGCTTTCTCGGTCTCGTCCTACTAATAAAGCAGCTTCTTCATCAGATAGATTCTCAATTCCTTGTTGCGAAACTAAGTGGAATTTTACCCAGTGTCTTTCGTTTTGCGCATTAATAAAGCTAAATGTATGGCTTCCAAATCCATGCATTTCTCTATACGACCTCGGAATACCTCTATCACTCATTACGATTGTAACTTGGTGTAAGGCTTCTGGTAATAATGTCCAAAAATCCCAATTGTTATCAGCACTTCTTAAATTGGTTTTTGGATCACGTTTTACAGCATGGTTCAAGTCAGGAAATTTCATTGGGTCACGGAAAAAGAAAACTGGCGTATTATTACCTACCAAGTCCCAATTTCCTTCGTTTGTGTAAAATTTCATGGCAAAACCACGTATGTCTCTTTCGGCATCAGCAGCACCTCTTTCTCCTGCAACAGTTGAAAAACGCACAAACATTTCGGTCTTTTTACCAATTTCAGAAAATAAGTCAGCTTTTGAATATTTGGTAATATCATGTGTTACAGTAAAAGTTCCGTAAGCACCAGATCCTTTGGCGTGCATTCTTCTTTCGGGAATGACTTCTCGGTCAAAATGCGCCATCTTTTCTAAAAACCAAAAATCTTGTAATAAGACGGGTCCGCGAGGGCCAGCTGTTTGAATGTTTTGATTGTCTGGAACGGGAGTTCCTGTTGCGGTTGTTAATTTTTTGTTTGATTCCATTTTGCTGATTTTTAATGTTTTATCAAATATACAAACTTATCCTTATCATATTCATAAACAAAATTGATTGTTATTATATTTTAATAATCAAAAATTATTTTACGTTACAGAAAGCTCAAAACAGCGATTCGGCAAATCTTAACTTATGACCAACAAAGTAATAACAAAACCTTAACAGCATAAAATTGATATATGTCGGACATTTGTAATGTAATAAACTGGTTATTTATTATTTTGGTTTTGGTTAGTTAAATGATGCCGGCGTCTTCGAGATGCCGGCATTCTTTTTTTATAAAAATTTGTTTTGTTTCAGGTTTAAGGTTTCAAGTTTTGCTTTACTTTGAGCATAATTTAAACGCAAAGTTCGCAAGGTTTTTTATTTTACTTTGTCTTTAGTGAGCGTAAAGTTCGCAAAGCTTTGTGTCCTAATCTTTGCGGTGATTTAAACGCAAAGAGCGCAAAGGTTTTTAATCTTACTTTGTGTTTATAAATCGCAAAGTTCGCAAAGCTTTGCGAAAAAAAACTTTGCGAACCTTGCGTAATTCTTTGCGCTCTCTGCGGTTAAAAAACACAATCTCACGAACATTAACTTATCTCCAACAAAGTAATAACAAGACGTTAACAGCATAATCTTGATTTATATCGGACATTTGTAATGTAATAAACTGGTTATTTATTATTTTGGTTTTGGTTAGTTAAATAAACGCCGGCGTCTTCGAGATGCCGGCATTATTTTTTGACAAAAGTTTGGTTTATTTTGTTTCAGGTTTAAGGTTTCAAGTTGCTTTTCTTTGAACATAATTAACCGCAAAGCACACAAGTTTTTAATTTTACTTTGTTTTAGAAAACGCAAAGGTTCGCAAAGCTTTGTGTAAAAAACTTTGCGAACCTTGCGTAAACTCTTTGCGCCCTTGCGGTTAAATCATCGCATCGTGAAGCAGCTTGAAACTTGAAACTAAAAAACCTGAAACTATTTTTTTAGCCTTTCGTGAAGCAGTTTAAAATAAGCAAAAGCCTTTAATAATCTGCTTCCATGCCATGAGAACATTTCTCCATCTACGAAAATGGTTTTGGCGTGATGCGTAAATCTTCCGATTTCAAAAGCATCTTCTTCTTTAAAAGGATACGGCTCTGAAGAAAGAAAAACAATATCAGGATCGCCTTCGAGACGCATTTTCTTTAACTCAATTTCAGGATAACGGCCTTTGTCTTCGTATATATTTTTAAAATGATTCAGTTTTAGCAATTCATTTATATAAGTGTCTTTTCCTGCAACCATATAAGGATCTTTCCAAATAAAATAAGCCGCTTTCTTTTCCTTTATATCTTGAACATAATTTTTGAAATCGCTCAAGGCGAAAGCCAGTTTGTTATTCCACTTTTGCGCTTCGGTTCTGCAATTGAATAATTGACCGAAATCTGAAATCATTTGAAAGTTATCTTCTATTGTCACAATATTTGTTACCCAAACTGGACAAATTGCGCTCAGTTGAGCTACAATTTCTTCTGTGTTTTCTTCTTTATTACAGATAATAATGTCTGGTTCTAGAAGTTTTATTTTCTCGAAATGAATCTTCTTAGTCCCTCCTACAATCTTTTTGGTTGATTTAAAATAAAACGGATGCACACAAAACTTCGTTATTCCGATAATTTTTTCTTCCAGACCTAAATCATATAATAATTCTGTTTGCGAAGGAACAAGTGAAATAATGCGTTTTGGAGTATTTTCAAAGGAATGAATAGTTCCAAGCTGGTCGATGATTTGTTTCATGTTTCAAGTTTATTTTTGTTTCAAGTTATTGGAGTGTCAACTTAACCGCAAAGTCCGCAATGGTTTCGCAAGGTTCGCAAAGAAATAACTTTTGCGTTCTTAGCGTAAAACCTTTGCGGACTTTGCGGTTAGATTATGTTCAAAATAAAGCAAACTTGAAACTTTAAACTTGAAACTTTAAACCAATAATCTCTTCCATTTCTTGCTGTACTTTCAAAGCTTCTTCTCTAGCTTTTTCAGCAAAATCAGTTCCTTTAGAAGCGTAGATAATTCCTCGTGCAGAATTTACCAAAAGACCAACTTTATCGTTCATTCCGTATTTGCATACTTCAGACAAACTTCCGCCTTGCGCTCCAATTCCAGGAACCAATAAGAAACTGTCGGGAACAATTTTTCTAATTTCTGTAAAATATTCTGCTTTTGTTGCACCAACAACATACATCAGGTTTTCGCTGTTTTTCCATGTTTTAGAAGTCTCCAAAACTTGTTTGTACAATTCCTTTCCGTTTGTTGTTAAAGTCTGAAAATCGAAAGCACCTTCGTTAGAAGTTAATGCTAACATTATGGTATGTTTATTTTCGAAAGCCAGAAAAGGCTCTACCGAATCTTTTCCCATATAAGGAGCAACCGTTACACTATCAAAATTCAAATCTTCAAAAAAAGCTTTCGCATACATGCTAGACGTATTTCCGATGTCGCCACGCTTTGCATCTGCAATCGTAAAAATATCAGGATAATTTTCGTTGATATAATTGATTGTTTTTTGCAGAGACATCCATCCTTTTATTCCGTATGCTTCAAAAAAAGCGGTGTTTGGCTTGTAACCAACTGTTAGATCGTGTGTAGCATCGATTATGGCTTTATTAAACTCAAAAATCGGATCTTCGGTTTCTAATAAATGCTGTGGAATCTTTGCTAAATCAGGATCTAAGCCAACGCATAAAAATGATTTTTTATGAAGAATTTGTTCGTGTAGTTGTTGTGTTGTCATATTGTGTTTTGCTTGTGCGGCAAAATTACAAAATGATAATTAGAAAATGTGCCAATTAAATAATTAGATAATAAATATAGAGATGTCTTTAAATCAATTTCCAATTGACACATTATCTAATTTTCTAATTAACATTGAATTCCTACAACATCTATTAAAAATTGTGTAAAGCGAAAAAACTCTTGAAAAGTATCTTTGAAAAACAACATTAAAAATACAATTATGAGCCCAAATATCGGAATTACGCCAAAAAACTTAAAAAAGAGCGCTTCTATTCTTGCCACGATTTTATCTAACGAGATGACATTATATGTAAAAACGAGAAAATTTCACTGGAATATTTCTGGAAATAGTTTTATGGAACTTCACAAATTGTTTGAAGAACAATATCGCATTCTGGAAGCAAATATTGATGAAGTCGCAGAACGCATTAATCAATTAGGAGAAAAAACAATTGGTACAATGAAAGAGTTTATAGACAATTCTACCATAAAAGAATCTCCAAAAGAATATGCTTCGCAAAAAAATATGCTATCTGAACTTTTAGAAAATCACGAACAGCTTATAACAGAATTTAGAGGTTATCTCCCTGTTTTTGAAGACGAAACCAACGATGCCGGTTCTGCAGATTTTGTAACTGGATTGTTGCAGCAACACGAAAAAATGGCTTGGATTCTGAGAAGATATCAGGAGTAGTTTTCAAAAAAATGAAAATTATGCAACAGTCAGAAAAATAAATGTAACAGAAAGCTGGCAGATAAATTGCAATTTTACAATACAAATAAATATAAAAAGAGACATCATGAATACTACAGAAATAAAAGGAAACTGGAATGAGTTAAAAGGAAAATTAAAGCAAAAATATGCTGAATTAACAGATGACGATTTGATGTTTGCTGAAGGAAAAGAAGACGAAATGTACGGAAGACTTCAGCAGAAACTGGGAAAAACAAAAGAAGAATTTCATCAAATCCTGTCAGATTTGTAAATCCTTGCAACTCAATCAGGGAAATACCGTCTAGTAAAAATATTAGACGGTATTTTTTTGAAAAAATTATTTTAAAATCACATTTACTTGTAATTCTATATCATTTAAAAGCAAAAACAACAAATAAAATAAGTATCTTTAACCAAATTTCTATAAAATGAAACTATTTATAAAGTTCGACATTAACACTATTTGCTCTCTTTATTTAAAACAAAACCTGGAACAAAATAATATAAATTTTACTACTCTGGGATTTGGCGAAATTGAGATTGAAGACAATCTTGATGCCGAAGCACTGGAGAATTTAAAAACCAATTTGGCTCCGTGCGGTTTTGAAGTAGTTGAAAATCAAAAAAGTGTCTTGGTTCAAAAAATAAAAGATGCTATTATTGAGCTTGTATTTATGGATGACAACAATAATTACAAAAGTTCTGTGTTTTTGGCAGAGAAGCTAAATCACAGTTACGGATATTTATCTAATGTTTTCTCTGAAGTAACATACTCTTCTATTGAAAACTTTATTATTTTGCAGAAAATTGAAAGAGCAAAACAGCTAATTATTATCAACGAAATGAGTTTGACCGAAATTGCTTTTTTACTAAATTACTCTAGTGTTGCGCATTTGAGTACGCAGTTTAAAAACACGACCGGAATTACGCCGTCTGCTTTTCAGAGAATTATTAAGAAACGAAGAGAAAATTTAAAATAAAACCCAAATACCACGATCAAAATGCAAAAAAACGCATTACACATTTTATTGGCCGATGATGATGAAGATGACCGTCTTTTTTTTAAAGATGCGTTTGAAGAAATAAAAATACAGACAAACGTAAATTTTGTTCATGACGGAATGCAGTTGATGGATCATTTAATGAACCCAGACAATAAACTTCCAGATATTTTGTTTCTAGATTTGAACATGCCTAAGAAAACAGGTAAGGAATGTTTGATTGAAATCAAAAAAACGGACCATTTAAAAGATATAATTATTGCCATTTACTCTACCTCTTCTTCTGAAGAAGATATTGAAGATACATTTATTCAAGGCGCTAATATTTACATCAAAAAGCCAAGCGATTTCAATACATTAAAAAAAATAATTAATGAAGTCGTGACTGTTAACTGGCATTATCATACCTCTGGATTAAACCGTGATAATTTCTTGCTGCGACTAAAATAAGAGCATACCAATGAAATGGATACCAAATTTTAATTCTTCAAACTCTTTGAGAGTTATTTTTGTAATCGCAGTTTTCATTCTGTTATTTCTATCTTCCATTGCTTACAAACATAATCAGGACTTGAATGAATCAAGCAAACTGGTTATGCATACTTACGAAATTAACATACAGCTCGAACGACTGATGTCGGCGATAAAAGATGCAGAAACGGGCCAGCGAGGATATATTATCACTCGCAATGCCCGTTTTTTAACGCCTTATATTTATTCGCGCGACAAGGTAAATACTTCTTTCATTACCTTAAAAAAACTTACTGCCGACAATAAGGAACAGCAAGAAAACCTGCAGAAACTTTTTAAACTCATTACGCAGCGTTTCGTTTCTTTTGAAAATTGTTTAAAGTATAGCGATCCTAAAACTTACGACAAAAGAAAGTTGGACAATCACATGTTTGGCGGCAGGATTTTAATGGAAAACATCCGTTTTAAGGTCGACGAAATGAACGATATTGAAAAAACATATCTCAAAAAAAGACTTAAAATTTACGATGACGAAATTTCATTAAGTCCGCTTTTTTCTATTTCGCTATTCTTAGTTGCCTTAAGTTTCATATTACTAGCTTATAGACAAATAAGCCGTGATTTTGAGCGTTTAAAAGTATTTAATAAAAGACTTTTAATCTCTAGCGGTTTAATTTCTGAATCTGAAAGCATTGGTAAATTCAGCACTTGGCAATGGGATTTAGATTCTGATAAAATAGATTTTTCAGACAATCAGTTCCGATTATTGGGTCTTGAACCAAAATCTTTTGCTCCAAATAAAGCGACACTTCTTAAATATGTTCACCCAGATGATAAAGAATCTGTGGCTAAGGCAATAGATGGCATTATAGACAAGAAACATCTTCCGTTTGTATACTATAAAATTATACGCCCAGATTTTGAAGTCCGTTACTTTAAAACAACAGGAAAATTAGTAATCGACCAGCAAGGCAGTAAAATTTTGCTTGGAATTAATTTTGATATTACAGACGAGCATCTTCTTAATATCGAACTTCAGGAACGTAATAAAGAGTTGGAAAAAAGCAATAAAGAATTGGCTTCTTTTAACCACGTAGCCAGTCATGATTTGCAAGAACCGCTTAGAAAAATACAGACTTTTATTTCGAGAGTTTCTGACGCCGATAAAGAAGTAATGTCTGAAAGCGGCAAAAATTACATCACAAAAATTGAAAGTTCGGCAAAAAGAATGCGCGTGTTGATAGACGATCTTCTTTTATTTTCGAGAACGAATACGACCAAAAAAGAATTTATTAAAGTAAACTTGAATGAACTCTTAAATAATGCCGAATCTGAACTGGCAGAAATGATAGAAGAAAAGAAAGCGGTTATTACGGCTCCAAAACTTCCTAAACTTTCTGTAATTCCGTATCAGATCGAACAGCTTTTTATCAATTTAATTGGAAACTCGCTAAAATACAGCCAGCCCGATATTAGACCAGAAATATCCATTTCTAGCGAAAAAGTAAACTCTTCTGATTATCCAGAAATTTTAGAACAGTCTGTTAAGAAGTTCCATAAAATTACTTTTACAGATAACGGAATGGGATTTGACCCGCAGTTTAAAGAAACAATTTTCATTCTTTTTCAGCGTCTTCATTCCAAAACAGATTATCCTGGAACCGGAATCGGATTAGCGATCTGCAAGAAGATTGTCGAAAACCATAAAGGACATATTACAGCCGATAGTACTTTAGGCAAAGGATCTGTGTTTACTGTATTTCTTCCTGATTAAATTTTAAATACCCAATCACATAAATAGAATCTCTATTATTGTAAGAAAAAAATCTTTCCATTTTTATACGATTAAGAAAAAGAAATTATAGTCAAATCTGTAATTTCTTTTTTTTTTGCTCTAAACAAAAACCTTTTAAAGCATTGATTTTAAAAGGATAAAACCAAAATACAATTCTATTATGGGAATTATATAACGTTTCATTTTTATGCTGTAAAGGAAAATCTTTCATTCGTTAGCATCTTTGTAATGTAATACTTTATGAAGTAATAATGAAAGTAATTCCCCCCATGAAGACTGCTTATTTTAAAGTCTTTTTTTCATTCTTGTTAGTTATTTGCATCACGTCTTGCAGAAAAATTAATCCGATTGAAAATACTTTGAAAAACCAGGCTTTTGCAAAAAATGAAAGAGAAGAAACAGAAGTATTCTTTTTTATTTCAACGGCGAATATTACTAAATCAATTATTTCAAAAAGTCAAATTGCACAGCAGAAAAGTTCAGATATAATTGTTCAGGAATTAAGCAAAAGAATCGAAGTTCAAGAAAACCAATTGTTGGAAGAACTTAACAAAATGGCCACATCTAAGCTCATTGTCATTACTGAAATAAACGCCACGCACAAACGAGACCTGTACAACCTCATTGATGCTAACGGCAACGATTTTAATACTATTTATTTGGATGCCGTTTCAGAAGGAATATGCGACCAGATTGAGCTGCTTGAGACCATTTCTAGAGAAACAAACGACAAAGCAATTCTCGAATTTGTTCTTAGATTTTTGCCCGAACAATATAAACTCTTACGAGAGACTGAAAGATTAAAAAAACAAAATGAATAAACGCCTATTATCTATCTATTAACTAAATTATTTATCATGAAATTACAAGCCAATTTTTTATGCGCCTTAACACTTTTTTTATCAGCATCATTTGGAATGCTTCACGCTCAGGACACTAATGTAACAACCGAATTCGGTGTAAAAGGGGGATATAACATGTCTAACTTAATCGACAGCGGTGATGATGTAAACGACAATAATATTTTGTCTGGTTTTAATGCCGGTTTTTATGCCACACTTCCTGTTTCAGATTTTGTAGCCATTCAGCCAGAGATTTTGTTTACTACAAAAGGAGCTAAACTAGAATATAATGCAGGTGCTTTTGAAGGTGATGCTAAATTCAGACTTAATTACATTGAAGTTCCTTTGCTTGTTAGAGTAAATATTACAAAGAACTTTAATGTTCATGCCGGTGGTTATGCTTCTTACTTAGTAAGTTCAAAAGTAACTGGAGACGGAATTGAAATCAATGAAGAAGTTGACAGAGACAATTTAAACAAGTTTGATGCAGGTATTGCTGCAGGTGTAGGAGTTGATTTTGATCCAATTAGTATCGGAGTTCGTTACAATTATGGTTTAACAACCGTTGGTAAAGAAAGAACTGTACTAGGAGAAACGTATACTTTTCCTGACGTTAGAAACAGCAACTTGACTTTATACCTATCGTATAAGTTAAACTAACAAAAAAATTAATTATTAACCGCTAAAATAAAAAACCATGTCAAACTTATTATACACACTAGCAGTGATTCTGGTGATACTTTGGGCTCTTGGGTTCTTTGTTTACAGTTTCGGAAGCATTATTCACATTTTGCTGGTAATTGCCATAATTGCCGTACTGCTTCGACTTATTAAAGGTCGGGAAATTTAAAAAATCACATTTTATTAAATCAACAAATTATCAATATTAATCATTTAAAATTATTTATTATGAAAACTAGTAGCACAATTTTAGGAATTTTAGGAGCCGCAGCTGCGGGAGCATTCATAGGTGTTTTATTTGCACCAGACAAAGGGTCAAACACAAGAAAAAAAATCAAAGATAAATCAAGAGATTATAGCGATAACTTGAAAACAAAATTTGATGGTGTAGTAAATAAAATCACTTCAAACGGTAAAGATATTATCGAAGAAGGAAAATCTAAACTTAACCAAGTTAAAGATGATTTTAACACAATCAAAGATGACGTTAAAACAGTAAAATCAAACTATTAATAGATTGTATTAATTAGTGAAATTTTCAAACCATAAAACCCTATATCATGGAACCAAATGCAACAACAAACGAGGATTTAAATCTTTATGAAAAAGCTGAAAACTATGCTAAAACAAGTTTAGAATTATTAAAACTAAAAACAGTATGTTCAGTGGCTGATGGTGCCGCATCATTAGCATCTAAGATAGCGATTGGCATTGTTGTTGCATTTTTTACCTTGTTCCTAAACATCGGAATAAGTTTGTGGATTGGAAAAGAACTTGGAGAGTATTACTACGGCTTTTTTATCATGGCACTATTTTATCTTATTCTAGTAATTGTTGTGGTAAAATCACATCATAAATTGATTAAAACGCCGATAGGAAATACGATTATTTCAAGTATTTTAAAAGAAACTAAAAACTAGATTTAACATTAATACACATAAAAAGACTATGGAGGCTATTTACAATATTGATCAGTTAAATCGAAAAATTGAGGAATTAGAAGTTCGCCAGGATACAGAATGGTGCGCGATAAAAGACCATATCGATGAGCTTAAGGAAAACCTAAAACCGATAAACCTGATTCGAAATACGGTTGAAGAAATCAACGAAACTGTTGGTTTTAAAAGCCACTTGGCACAATCTGTAATCAGTATCGGAATTGGTTATGTCGCCAAAAGATTCATTGTCGGAAAAGGCGACTCGATGTTTAAAGGAATTTTGGGTTCAGTCGTTCAGCTTATCGTAACGAATCTGGTTTCGAAACCTCATCCAGAATCTTCTGAAGAAAACGAAGATTCACCACAATATGAACCATCTAGAGAGTAATTTGTTAACGTAAATTTATATATTATGGAAAAGTTTAGCGAAATAATGATAAAAAATGGTGTATACGTTTACTCTAATCTATATAAATGTTTTGAATATACGAGAGTATTTCTAGGTGTATAATTTTCATCATACGTTTTTGGGGAAACGGTTGATGAAAAAACACCTTCACTATATATTTTACAAAAAATAAAAACCAACTTTTGGGGAAGTTGGTTTTTATTTTTTATAAGTCACAAAGATACAAAGGTGCAAAGATGCAAAGATTAATTCTTTGTCCTTTGCGCCTTGTTCTTTTTAACCTTTGGCACTTTGGCACTCTGAATCTTTGTCACTATTATCTATAATCTTGATAAATCGGCAACTTCAAACCTGCATAAATGTTACAGCCTTTTGAATTATTCGAAAACAAATTAGAGAAAAGAGTTCCGGAACCGATAAATAACGGACCAGCTCTAAAACCTGCTCCTACTGTTGTTCCGCTGTATTGCATGTGTGTTACAGGAACGTAGAAACTAAATTGTCTGGTTTCGTATCTCGGCGTGAAAGTTACCGAATTGGCAATTGCAGTTCCGTTTACTTTTTTAGCGTCTACCAAACTGAAATCACCGCTTAGATTTAAGTAAAATTTCTGGTTGATGTTCCAGTCAAAATTGGTGTGTAAAGCCGTTGGAAGATTTGCTTTTACACCTTTTCTAGAGGATACTTTAGTATAATTGGCATCAAAAAATTCAAAAATATCTTCAGCATCTTTAATATCCTCCTGCGTTACTCTTCCTGTCAAGTTATAAGTATTCTCTACAATGTTGTTATAATTAATCTTTCCGATATCCGTTACAGAAGCCGCCACTTTAAACTGATAACGGTTTCCTTCGCAAGTATGGCAATTGGTTTGATATTCGTAAGTAAAACCTAAATCGACTCCTACTCCAGCCGAAGAAGCATCAAATTTTGGATCATCACCGTTCTCATAATCATAACTTGCAGCCGTTTTTATAGTTCCTGTCGAATAATATTCGCTTTGTGAAGGATTGGCATCGTTTTTATTGAAAACCACGCTTAAATCATTTCCATTGATATACCCGTTAACACCTGCCATAAGATATTTTAGAGTAAGTCCACCTTTCACAAAATGATCATCACGATTGAACAAAACTGTAGCATAGCTCGCTCCTACTTCAGCCCAAGAATTTGTAACCGCATTCGGATTTCCGCCTGTAATTAAAAAACTCTCAGAAACGTCAACATCTTTGTTCACCTCATCAATAAGCTGACCGTTTATGCCGACAAGATTGGTAACACTTCGTACGCGTGTAAAAATTGCCACACTATGTACAGGCGTGATATTGAACATAACAGAAGGCCCCATAATATCAATATTGAAATTTCCTCTGTTGTTCGATTTAAAATTTTTGCTCGCTTCTGTATCCAGATCGTAACCGCCGTCTAGCACATTCGCAAAATTAACACCGTACAAATCATTCTGTCCCGTTGCACTTACCGATCCAAACGTTACATCGGCTCTGTATTTAGAATCTACAATATTCGACGGATTAAATAATGCCGACTGAATTCCAGCATAATTATCATCCCTAAATCCGAAATACGATTGCGATCGCGCATAAAAAAAGCTTCCAAAGAAGCAAAATAAAAGTAAAGTTCTCTTCATAAAAAATAGGTTGGTTGGTTTATTTTTAGTTTCTAAGTGGCTAAGATACTATCCCGAAGCTTTTGGAATGCAATATTTATGTTATTTTTTTTAAGTTTTCTTTAACATTTTAGAATTCCTAAGAAAATACTTTCCATATAATATAGCAACTTCCAAAGATTCTTAGGTTCTAAGTTTTATCCATAAAAAAAGCCGAACAAAAATGTTCGGCTTTTCTTTATTTATACGTTCAGAGAAAAACCTCTGAGCCTTTGTTACTTTGTCACTTTGAACCTGTGTACGATTAGTACACCTCAGAAGCTTCCTTCAATTTCTCCATATTGTTCACCAACTGAAGCTCGGCAACGATTTTCTGAATATCACCATTCATGATGTTTCCTAAATCGTAAAGCGTTAAACCAACTCTATGATCGGTTACACGACCTTGAGCGTAGTTGTACGTACGGATTTTTGCCGAACGGTCTCCAGAACTAACCTGAGAACTACGTTTTTTAGCATCTTCTTCCTGCTTTTTAGCCAATTCCATTTCGTACAAACGAGAACGTAATACCATCAAAGCTTTATCTTTATTCTTGTGCTGCGATTTCTCATCCTGACATTGCGCTACCAATCCGGTTGGAATGTGCGTTAAACGTACAGCCGATTTCGTTGTATTTACCGACTGACCTCCAGGACCAGACGAACAGAAGAAATCGACACGAACATCGTTCATATCAACTTGCACATCAAACTCCTCCGCTTCTGGCAATACCATAACCGTAGCCGCCGATGTATGCACACGACCTTGAGTTTCAGTTTGAGGAACACGCTGTACACGGTGAACACCCGCTTCAAACTTCAAAGTTCCGTAAACATCCTCTCCAGTAACTTCAAAAATAACCTCTTTGAAACCACCCGAAGTACCCTCGTTCATATCTACAACAGAGGTTCTCCACCCCATGCTTTCGCAATATTTAGTATACATTCTGAATAAGTCACCTGCAAAGATACTCGCTTCATCTCCACCCGTTCCGGCACGAATCTCTACCATCACGTTTTTAGCATCTTCAGGATCTTTAGGAATCAGCATAAATTTGATTTCATCCTCCAATTCTGGCAAACGATCTTTAGCTTCATCCAACTGCATTTTCGCCATTTCCACCATTTCAGCATCACTACCGTCAGCAATAATTTCGTTAGCCTCATCGATATTTGCCAAAACAATAATGTATTCTTCTCTCTTTTCAACCAAAGCCTTAATACTTTTATATTCTTGGTTGAGCTGCTTATAACGCTTCTGATCAGAAATAACATCCGGCTGAATAATCAAATCCGAAATCTCATCAAAACGCTGCTTTACATATTGAAGTCTATCTAACATTTTCTTTTCCTTTATTTGGACTGCAAAATTACAAAATTTTTATCGAAAATTCTAGAATTGATTTTTTGTGTTTTTGGAGGTTGAAATTTAGTGGAATTACGGTTGTTTTTAGGAGCTGATTCCTGCTATCCGTTACAATCTTTTGTGGTGAACCCCACCACAAAAGGATTTCCTCTTCTATCAGGGCTAGGGTTTTGGTTTTCATAAGATGGTTTACGGTTTTCCGTAATGTATTTAAATTTTAAGTACTTAGTTTTGAAAACCATACTAAACTAACAACCAAAACTTTACAAATGAAAAAACTATTTGCTCTATTTTTATTACTTTTTCTAATAACACAAAATTATTCTCAACCTAAACCTAACTCTGATGCGCGTCAATTTATTGAGAATGCAGAAATCATGCAAGTAAATAAGGATTGGAATATAAAAGCCGAATTTACGACTGGATTGAAAGAAGTGTTGGTTTTCTTTCCTGTTGAAGCAATTGATTTAAAATCAAACAAAAAAATAAAAGCATTGCAAGTGGAAATGGCACTAGCTGAAAACTATTTTAAATCTTCGTGGATTGATTTAAATGAAGTTGAAGAATTTATAGTCTTTATAGAGCAATATGTCATTCCAAATCTTAAAGACAAAACTGAAAAGAACCAATCAACCACATATATATTTAATTCTAAAGAAATAACATTTAGTTTTTATATTCAAAAAAACTCTAGAAGAATATCAATATATCTTAAAGATAATGGTGTTACAGATTATAAGCATTATTTCTGGACAGAAACACAGGTAGGAAAGATTCCTGAATTGCTTACGATGCTGAAACAGATTAAATAATTTTAAAAAAGGTTTATGAAACATTTTCTATTCATAATTTTAATTGTAATTAATTCGAATGCACAAGATTGTCCGACAAGAATTGGTGACTTTGAGATAAATTCGACAAAAACTTCTGATCTAGAATGGATATTACCTTCATATACATCGTATATGCCCATAATAGAAAATTTAGATGAATATAAAGACTATATCGTTAGTTATCGGGATGTCGATGAAGAATATGCAGGAAGTTCATTTGCTTATCTGATAAAACCAGACTATAAAAATGTGAAAAGTTGGTATAATCTTGAAGTTGCATCGGTAAATGACTCTACAGAAGTTATATTTATTCCCAGTTATAAAACCGACAACATTACTATTAAAAATGTTTTACTAAAATTTTATAATGACAAACTATATTTTATAAGAGCTAGTTTAAATAAAAACTATACAGATATTATTCTTGAAAAGTATAAAGGAAGAGGATATAAATCAGAAGAAAAGAAAACTCCGAATACTTGTAAAAATCCAAAATTAAAAAAATACCATAATTCATTATCTCAATATTTTTTTGCTTCTGAGGAAAATAAAATTCGAGCAATGTTAACTTTTGATTTTAAAATAAATAAATATTGTGAAACTGTAATTAATGATAGAATAGAAATATTTGATTTTGATATTTACATAAGAGAAAATAATAAAATTAAATTCAATATGGAAAATATGCAAATGATGGAAGATGACAGAAAAAAAAATGAAAAAGAGCAGAAACTTAAAAGATTTTAAAGATATATTTCGTTAATTACTCGTTCGTGCATATATTCATAAAAAATCGAAATTATACAAGAAAATGCTACAATTATTAGATAAAATAAAAATCCTAAATAAATATCAAAAAGAGATTTCCGACTTATCATCAGAAGAAAGATTCAATATCTTTAGAATTTGTGGAGTTAATCATTACGAAGTAACCCATTCAGCAATTTTAACTGAGCTTTTAAGCAATAACTCATCTCATAATTTTGGAAATAAATTTTTTGTAGCCTTTCTTAAAATTCTAAAAAGAGAAAATCTATTATCTGATGATTATCATTTTTCTCTTGAAGATATGAAAGTTATCACTGAATTTTCAATTGGAGAGCTAGGAAGAATCGACATTATCATTAAGAACCATAATCAATGTCTTATCGTCGAGAATAAAATTTATGCTAATGATCAAGAAGAGCAATTAAAAAGATATGAAACATTTGCCAAGAACAATTTTGGCGATTATAAACTCTTTTACTTAACATTATTTGGGGATGAAGCCTCTGAAAATAGTTCGCAAGACTCTAACTACACAACAGTTTCGTACAGTCATACTATAATAAACTGGTTAGAAAGGTGTGTAGAAATTTCGGCTAAAACTCCAGTTATAAGAGAAACTTTAATACAATATATCAATCACCTAAAATTTTTAACAAATAACACTTCCCTTTCTAAAATGAATAATGAAATCATTGAGCTTTTAAGTCAAAATGACAATATTGAAGCGACGTTTACAATTGGAGAAAGATTAAATGATGTCAAAAATCATTTGATTAATAAAATTTTGTTACCGCAATTAAGTGACCTATGCAAAGAACTTAATTTGGATAATATTTCAGAAGAATATGATAGAGTTAATAGATCTTGGGCGGGATTTCAATTTACACATCCAGAATGGAAATTTTTTAAAATTGCCTTTGAATTTGAAGCCCGTGGATTGAGAAATTCTATTATTGGATTGACACATATAAATCGAGATATTAGAAAAGATGTAACATTCGAAATATTAAAAGGAAAATTTAACGGGAAAAATGACTATTGGGTATGGAATGATTTTCCTAAATATAATTCTTGGAATAAAGATGCTATGATTGCAATTCAAAATGGTGAAATGAAGAATCTTTTTAAAGCAGAAATAGAAAGCATTTTATTAAAAACACAAGGTTTAGAAATGTAACAATTTCCCTCGCTCCCAGCTCCGCGAAGTGTTCTAGCAACTGCTGCGCGAATGTCTCCGACTTCGCGCAATTTATTTGTTCTTAGAAATTCTAAACTTCTAAAAAGTCTCTGACTTTTACATTTCACATCTAATTTATATTTGCATTTTTAAAATTTTAAACAAATTTAAATATCTAAATAATTTCAATATGAGTGATACTTACAGAATAGGAAAAGATGGGGTAAAAGTTACATTTCCATCAAGTGGATATACATATAGAGAAGGAAAAGATGGTAGAGTCGTTGCTTTTCCATCGACTGGTTATACCTATAGAGAAGGAAAAAATGGAAGAGTTGTTGCGTTCCCTTCAAGTGGTTATACCTATAGAGAAGGCAAAGATGGAAACGTAGTTCCATTTCCTTCTTCGGGCTACACTTACAGAGAAGGTAAAGACGGAAAAGTAGTTCCATTTCCTTCTTCAGGATATACTTACAGAGAAGGCAAAGACGGACAAGTAGTTCCATTTCCTTCTTCGGGCTACACTTACAGAGAAGGCAAAGATGGAAACATAGTTCCATTTCCTTCTTCAGGATATACTTACAGAGAAGGTAAAGACGGAAAAGTAGTTGCGTTTCCTTCTTCAGGATATACTTACAGAGAAGGTAGAGATGGCAGAGTCGTGGCCTTTCCTTCTTCAGGGTATACGTACTCTGAAAATCCAGAAGGAAGAATCATCCCTCAAAAACTTTAATGTCCCCTTCCTGACGCGAGCGTCTCGCTCGTGCACGCAATCAAAATCAATTGCAAAACTTTGTGTGCACGAGCGAGACGCTCGCGCCAGCAGGAGGCATACAACCGATTTTTACAATCAGTAAAGCGCAAATTAGAAAATGCATAAAATCAATATTAAAACATGGAATCTATTCACAACAACAATGAAGGTTTTACTCCGATTGAACCCGATATTTATGAAAAATTAAATTGGAATTATGACTTAATTGTTTTGTGTTTAGAGTATATTCGAAGTGAAATTCATACGATTTTAGAAACTGATAAAATAGACACCTTTTTAATTTCCTTTTCTAACTTTTTAGGGCAAAATTATCCCGCTATCGGAATTAGAAATAAATCAAATATACAAGAACCTATAAATCTGGATATTTTTGAAGTTGAAGAAAAAATCGAAAAATGGATATTAAATGTTGGTATTGAAAACTTAAAATACAAAGCACAAAATATTTCATACGTCAATTGGAATACTTTACAGAACTTAAAAAGATTTCCCTAATAAAAACTTTACCATTCAATCCGTATACTAAAAATATTTTTTACTTAAATGAAAATACATTCAAAATTTCGAACCTTATTTTTGATTCGGATAAACATACTTTTCGTCATATTTGATTTCTTTTGTCTGTCTAATTTCTTTGGCAGTTTTCGCACTGAGGACTATACCGTAATTTTAGCATCGGTTTTCTTTTTAGCTTTAAGTATATTTTTTCATATTAACAAACTTAGTTCGGTTAACGAAATTACTGTTTCAGAAAAAGGAATAGAAAGAACAACTTTAGCTTCGTCCAAAGTCGAGTTTATCCCTTTTTCTTCCGTTTTAAAAGTTCAAACAGAACGTATTCAAGGATCTTATTCTCGTGCAGGACAAATAAGTACAGGTTACTTTGAAAGCAAACTATATCTAGAAAACGGTGAAGAATTATTAATTAGTCCAGATCATTTTGAGAATTATCAAGAACTTATTATAGCAATTAGAGAGAAAGTATTAAATAAAATCGAAAACTTTGTTTAAAATTGCTCAAGCTTCAACAATTCATCCAAGCGAATTGATTAAAGGATTTATAAGCAAATTGCATTGAAAAGTAAAAAACAAATCGTCATTAATGGAAAAAAAATTATTTCGTTGCTACAAATTAAACAAATGGAATTACATTACCCTTAGTGTTTATTTGTTGCTTTCTTTTTTCTTATTGACTTTTTTCCTCTTAAACAAGTTTGATCGAAAACAAGTATTGTTTTTCTATACTTTTGGAACTCAATTTTTTATTTATGGTGGTCAATATAGAGCGCTTCGAAATTTTTATTATTTTTTAATCTGGCTTACAATAGGAATTATACATTTTAGTCTATTTCTTTCTCTTAGAAATGATCCTGAATTAGCTTTTGTAAACGGCCATGCATCTCTTGGTTTAAGAAGCACTATTATTTCATTATTACTTTACCAATTTTTACGATTTATAAGCTTAACAATTCAGAAAAAAGAGTTAGTTGTACCAGCAAAATACGGTAAGTATGATCTTTTAGATGAAAGGAAGGTGACGTTCCTTGATTATATTTGTTTCTTTACCTTTTTTGGATTAACCCTTTATTTTATGGTTTGACTAGACATTTCTTCAAAATTCCAGCTGTTTTTCTCAAATCACGCCGCCACACACTCCATATTCTTCTCTTCCATAATCTGCATATCCATTATTTTTTGAGCGATAGTACCTCTTTCGAATAGGCGAATTAATTTGAAAACGGCGCTAACAAAATAGCCAGGGTTCGAAACCAATCGGGCGATTTCGGTAATTCTTTTGTCTCTTAATTGTGTACAGGCTTCTCTTTCGTTTTCTGGAACGGCTACAAATTCGTTGGCAAATTTCCATGCTCCATTTCTTGCGGTTTCCATACTAAAATCGATAAAGAAATTGTCTATTTTGCCTGTTGCTTTTAGAATCCACGTGAGCGTTGGCCAAATCTTGATCAGGCATTTTTCGACACCTGCGACCAAATTGCTAAGAATGAAATTGATCTGGTCAAAATCATGCTTTAGTTCTTCAATATCTTCTACCGTGCTAACTTCAGCCGAAGCAATTCCGAGATCAAGATTGATGTGCGCATTAATGCCGAGCAGTAAATGCTGCAGGACAATTGGCCAGAAATTTTCGGCTTGTTCAAAGGCAAATCCCCAGCATTCAGAAGGTTTTTCTTTGGCTTGATACAGGTAATACGCTTTCAAATAACGATTGGCAAAGATAACGTCTAGTTTTTCCATTCGCTCGCCATTTTGAAAAGCGCCTGCATGAATGCCTTCTTTTACTTTTACCGTAACTTCACGATACAGAATAGCAAATAAACCGAGATTGCTTTGCTCCAGTTTTGATCTTTCTATTATTTCGTCCAATAACAGAATGACTTCGTTTATAGTTCCCGCTTGTTTCATACTCATTTACAATTAGTTATATTTAATTTTGGAGCAACTAATTTACTTATTTTAATCATTCAATGAACGATGATTTTGAAGTATACATCTTGTTATTAAGATTTTACATTCCATATTTTTATCATAAAAAAACATCCCGCAAAGAAATCTTCTTTTTGGGATGTTTTTTAATAAACTAAAAAAGATATTAAGCTTCTACTTTTAAAATCTCTAATTTTAAATTTCCTTTTTTAGCTGGCCATTCTACAACGTCACCTACTTTGTAACCCAACATTGCAATTCCTTCGTCTGAAAGAACCGAGATCTTGTTTTTGCTTGCTTTTGCTTCTGCAGGACCAACTAGAAGAATCGTTTTTTCTTCATTTTTCAAATGGTCTTTATAAGTAACTTTTCGGTTTATCGAAACAATGTCTTCAGGCAGATTTTTTCGCAATACCTGAGAGGCATTTTTTAATTGATTCAGCAATAATTCTTCTTCTTGTACGGTAACTTTTTTTCTTCTTACGTGGTCTTTTATTAAATCGTATGTTCCTGTTGTTAGTATTATATTTTGTAACATGACTTTCTTATTTGTTCCATTTTACATAGGCATGAAATGCAACTCTTCACTGAATAGCTAGCAGTTCTATCTCATTCAGCGTATCATATCCTGAATAAAATGGAAATTTATAAAACGAACTATAACTAATGGAAAATTCCCTGTCTAGAGTTAGGACAGGGCAAATGGAATAAAGTCTTTTGAGCTTTTTAAGAAAGTATCGTCATGCAAATACAGCAATGCGCTCATTAAGCACATTAAAGAACTGTTTACTAAATATGTATTTGCCGTTATCATAATACGATTATAATCAGTTTGCAAGATATGACTTTTTTCTTATAAAAAGAAAAACAATCTACTTGATTATATAATTGAGAAGTGCTTCTAAAATATTCACAGACGGTTTTAGTCAAACATGTAATTAGCAATAAAAGATAAAAGTAAATTCTATTTTATATATTTGATAGTTAACAAATAATCATTTGAAAAAGTGATATTTCATAACACTTTCAATTATGGAATCGACTAACAATATTGGTTTTACTCCTATCGAACTTAATATTTATGAAAAATTAAATTGGGATTATGATTTAATTGTAATCTGCCTGGAATGTATTCGAAGAGAAATACCAGTTATTTTAAACGTAGATAGCGATGATATAGAAGTCTTTCTAATTTCTTTCAACAACTTTTTAGAACAAAGTTATCCTGCAATTGGAATTCGTGGAAAATCAGATATGATAGGGAATGTTTTTGATATTGAAGAGAAAATCGAAAACTGGATTATAGATCTGGGCGGAATTGAAAATCTGAAGCTGAAAACCGCAAATCTTGAATGTCCTGATTGGAAATTATTACAGAATATTAAAAAATACCCTTAAAAAAACTAATTACCAAAGCGTCATAAGAATAAAAAATAACAACTAAAAAAATCAGTAATGGAAAACTTCGACTGGACTTCTTTCACAAAAAAAATAGCTGTAAAAGCTACTCTTTCAGATATTTATAATGCTTGGACAAAAGCCAATGAATTGGAAAAATGGTTTCTAGAAAAAGTTTCTTTTTTTGATGCCACTCAGCAACCATTAGACAAAGACAAAAATGCTGTAACAGACACTACTTACGAATGGATTTGGCATTTGTACAAAGATGCCATGAAAGGAAAAATCGTTTCTGCCAACGGACAAGACCAATTGCAGTTTACTTTTGAGGGAAGCTGTCTAGTGGATATAAAACTAAGCGAAGCAGAAGGTTATACCATAGTTGAACTTCGCCACCACAATATTCCAACAGATGATTATTCTAAACAATACATCAGATTGGGCTGTTCCAACGGCTGGCATTTTTATCTGACCAATCTGAAATCGGTTTACGAAGGAGGATTAGATTTACGAAATAAAGACAGTAATTTGGATCCGATGATTAATAATTAGGAAATATTATTGCGGTGCATATCGGTTATGATCATAAAGTCGTTTTTCGGCAATATGATAAATAATCAGATTCTTCAATTGTTGGCCTGTTGGAATATGATCGTATTTTTTAGAAACCACAATCTCCAATCTGTTTATTTCGTCTCTTGAAAGATTTTCAAAATAAGAAAAAACCGCTTCTTTATTTTCAAGTTCGTTAAGATCAACATTTGGAATTATGATCTGTTCTGAAACAGCTTCGTTGCTTTTCTTTAAAACAGCTGCTTTCTCTGCTTTTACAGATTCGTTTTGAGGCGCAACATTAGCTTTAGAATGATTTACATTGTTTATTACTGGTTCTGGTAAAGATGGCAAATCGGCTATCTCCATTTTGCTGGTCTCATTTAAAATATAACCTAATACAGCAACCACAAATGCTTTTGGCAAAAACACGATAATTTCGCTTTCGACAACACGAAATAACTCAAGCGCTGAACAGACGCCTAATACGATCAATGAAAAACCTAAAATTTTGAAAAGATTTTTGTGGACAATAGTAATTTTTCGAATTCTGTTTCCTAATAAAATAGTAATTAAAATCATTACAACAGTTGAAAGCATCAGCCAGATTACACCAGAAAAAGAGGTTGAGGCAAAAGCCATTGAAGCATTTAATTCATCTCCGCTTCCTAAAGACATAAATAGTAATATAGAATCTAGCAGGACTTTACCAACTGAATAAATTGATATCCCCAAGAAAACTAAATACGCAATTATTAAAGAATCTGCTTTTTTATAATGAAGTATTTGATTTAGAAAAAGTTTAAAAACGATCAATATTCCAAACCAAACAAAAGTACTTATAACCGCCAAACCATTTGCCATTAATCCATGAAACCAAGTTTGATCTACATAGAAAAATTCTTTGTAGACTAAAAAAACAATTGTAAAAACGGCATAAATATAAGCAACCAATGCGGTAGTACTGTAAATTTTAGGCAAGCTTGTTTTTTGAGTAGAGTTAGTCATTTGGGTAATTATTTTGTTTTTGGTTACGGTCAAAAATAGGAAATTTAATTACACATCCAGAAGAGTTTTTCTGTTATTTTAAGATAATTTTAAACAAAAAAATCTAACAAATTTTACTTGAAATTATTCAATAATTAAAAACTTAGTGCCTTAGCGTCTTAGTGGCAAAACCAAAAGAACCTTTGTCCCTTTCTCCAAAAATCCTTATTTTCGCTCCTTAATCAAGAAAGGAAAGAATGAAGGTCTGTATTGCCGAGAAACCAAGTGTCGCACGAGAAATAGCAGCCGTTTTGGGTGCCAATACCAAACACGATGGTTATTATGAAGGCAACGGTTATGCAGTAACCTACACTTTCGGGCATTTATGCACCTTAAAAGAGCCCAACGATTACAAACCGCACTGGAAAAGCTGGGACTTGAATAATCTGCCGATGCTTCCAGAAAAGTTCGAAACCAAAGTCGTTCAAAATTCTGGAATTCAGAAACAATTTAAAATCATAAAAAGTCTTTTTGACAAAGCCGAAGTGGTAATAAACTGCGGGGATGCTGGACAAGAAGGAGAACTTATTCAGCGCTGGGTCATGAACGAAGCGCATTACAAAGGTGAAATTCAACGTTTATGGATTTCGTCACTTACAACTGAAGCGATCAAAGAAGGTTTTGAAAACTTAAAACCTTCTGAAAACTACGATAATTTATTCTACGCCGGATTTTCGAGAGCCATTGGCGATTGGCTTTTAGGAATGAATGCAACACGTCTCTATACCGTAAAACATGGCGGTTACAAACAAGTTTTGTCTATTGGCCGTGTGCAAACGCCAACGCTGGCGATGGTTGTAGACCGTTTTAGAGAAATCGAAAACTTTAAACCGCAACCGTATTGGGAATTGCAGACTTTGTACAGAGAAACGCTTTTTAGTTATGAAGAAGGGCGTTTTCTGAAAAAAGAAGACGGTGAAATTCTAGCCGAAAAAGTCAAAGAAAGTGATTTCGAAATTGTTTCTGTCGACAAAAAGAACGGAAATGAGTACGCTCCAAAGCTTTTCGATTTGACTGGTTTACAAGTTTATTGCAATCAGAAATTTGGATTTTCGGCAGAAGAAACGCTGAAAATTGCACAGACATTATACGAGCAAAAAGTAATCACGTATCCCAGAGTAGATACGACCTTTCTTCCTAGTGATATTTATCCGAAAGTAACGGGAATTCTGCAAAAATTAACCAATTATGCTGAATTGACTGAACCGCTTTTAGGAAAGAAAATCAAGAAATCACCGAAGGTTTTCAACGATAAAAAAGTAACCGATCACCACGCGATTATTCCAACTGGAGTTCAAAACAACCTGCCTTTCAATCAGCAGCAGGTTTATGATATTATTACAAGACGTTTTATTGCGGTTTTTTATGATGATTGTTTGGTTGCCAACACAACAGTAATAGGAAAAGCAGCCGATGTTACTTTTAAAGCGACGGGAAAAGAAATCCTGAAAAAAGGTTTTCGGGTTGTGTTTGAAGATCCGAACGCAAAGGAAAAAGAACCCGATTTACTGCCGAGTTTTGTCGTGGGAGAAAAAGGCCCACATGAACCTTCGTTTCTTCAAAAAGAAACCAAACCGCCCAATCAGTTTACCGAAGCAACTTTACTGCGTGCTATGGAAACGGCTGGAAAACAAGTCGACGATGAAGATTTACGTGAATTAATGAAAGAAAATGGAATCGGGCGTCCGTCAACGCGCGCGAATATCATTGAAACGCTTTTCAAGCGCCAATATATTGTTCGAAATAAAAAACAGGTTTTACCAACTTTAACTGGAATTCAGCTGATTGACACGATTCAGAATGAATTAGTGAAATCGGCCGAACTTACAGGAACTTGGGAAAAACAGCTGAAAGATATCGAAAAAGGCACTTTCACCGCTGCGGCATTCATCAGAAACATGAAACGCATGGTCGAAGCTTTGGTTTATGAGGTGCGAATGGAAACCAAACATGCTAATATTTCGCATGCGGCAACGATTCAGAAACCTGTTGTAAAAGAAAAAAAGAAAGCCTCTGGAATTTCAGCAGAAACATGTCCGAAATGCCAAAAAGGGAATATTCTAAAAGGCAAATCGGCTTTTGGATGCAGCGAATACAAATCGGGTTGCGGTTTTGTTTTGCCTTTTGTTTTCCATGATAAAAAAATTACAGAAAGCCAGTATTTAAGATTGGTTCAGAAGGGTTCAACGGTTAATATAAAAGGTTTTAAAACCGATTCTGGAACTGTTGAAGGTTTGATTCGGTTTGAAGAAAATTACAAACTGAAATTAGAACCTAAGAAAACGGATAAAAAAACAGAAACAAAAGAAAGTTCAGATGCATTGGTTTGTCCGAAATGTAAAAAAGGAACTATCCTAAAAGGCAAGACGGCTTACGGTTGTGCTGAATACAAATCGGGTTGCGATTTTAAAGTGACTTTTGACGATGTTCGAGCAAAACTAGGCGATCAAAAACCAACAAAAGAATTGGTTTACGAGATTTTGAGTGCTAGCGTTTAAGTTTTTTTAGCCACGAATTGCACGAATTTGCACGAATTAATTTCACGCAGATTGGAAAAGATTTAAGCTGATGTCCACAGATTTTTTTTTAATAAATCAAAATTTAAATCTGCTTAGATCAGCAAAAATCTGCGTGAAACAAAAAAATCATTTAATCTGTGGCAAAACTAATTTCAGCAAATAATTCGTGGAAATTCGCGTAATTCGTGGCGAACACTTTTTTTTCCTACATTAGTAACTCCAAACAAAACCAAAACTTAAAAAATATGTTTCAGAAAATTACTCTTATAGCCTTTATTATAGCTTTTGTTTCTTGCCAGAAAAAAGAAACGATTGAAAAAGATAAAATCAAAAAAGCCGACTGGTTAATCGGAAACTGGGAAAATACTTCTCCTGAAGGTGTTTTATCTGAGAATTGGCAAAAACTAAACGACAGTACTTTCAGCGCTTCATCTTATTTTATTAAAGGAAAAGATACGTTGCATTTTGAAACTATCATTCTAGCGCAATTGGGCGAAACATTGACTTACAAAGCAACTGTAAAAGGCCAGAATGAAGACAAACCTGTTTTCTTCCCTTCTACTACTGAATCTGAAAATCAACTGGTTTTTGAAAATGCAAAACATGATTATCCGCAAAAGATTACCTATACAAAAGGTGCCAATAATACTTTGACAGCTGAAATTTCTGGGAATCTGAATGGAAAGCCTTCTTCTGAGAAGTTTGTTTTGACTAAGAAGTAATTTTTTTTGTTTTGCCACGAAGTCGCTAAGGCTCGAAGTTTTCTATTTTTGAATATCATATTGTTTGTCAAAGTAAATGAAAAATTATTGCTTAATAATTCTGCTATTGTTTTTTCTATTTAGCTGTAGTAAAAAACCAGAATACATTATTGATGATTTATGGGATAATTTTTCTTTTAACTCAACGGTTTCAAAAAGTACTCAAATTGTCATTAAGTGCTATGATACAGAAATAACAAATAAAACTGTAGAAGTTGAATCTTTTGATCCATCAAAAATAATGAAAACTTCAAATCAAAAGCAAATTGACGAATTTGATAAAATCTTTATAGATGCTGAAAAAACAAGTTATTGTTGCTGTCCCAAAAGTTCTTATACGATTCATTTTTTCAACAAACAGGAAGAATTAGATCTTTTCTATGTTGATACGCTTGAATTTAAAAATAAAGTAAGAATTTGCGAAAGCAGCTATCAATATTCTTATATCATTAAAAAAGAAAATTGGAAAAACTATTTATTTACAATAATGAAAGAAAAAAACTGAATTCACTTTTAAGAAATATTTTTTGTTTGTAATATTTTTTAAAATTAAAAAAACTATTATTCAAGCAGTTAAATAAATAATAAAAAAACGAAACCATGAAATTATCCATTGCTTTATCCTCATCGTTAGCGTTGCTACTTTTTGCTTCTTGTAAAAAAGAAATCAAAACAGAAGCTCCTGTGAAGTCTTATACTGTCGAAAAAGCTTCGTGGTTTATTGGCGAATGGGGTAATAAATCTGAAGAAGGCGAACTTACAGAACGTTGGAAAAAAGTAAATGATTCTGTTTATTTTGGTGAATCTTATTTTGTTGTTGGAGGAAAAGATACTGTTTTTGGAGAACATGTAAATCTTGAAGATAAAAATGGTAAATTGTCTTTTATCGTAACTGTTCCAGGACAAAATGACGAACTTCCCGTAACTTTTGAAATGACTTCGTCTACCGACAATCAAATTGTTTTTGAAAACCCAAAACACGATTATCCATCTAAAATTGTGTACAATAAAGTTGGAAATGATTCTCTAGTCGCAGAGATTTTCGGAATGAAAAAAGGGAAAACCGCTTCGGAAAAATTTCTAATGAAAAAAAGATAAATTAGCACGGCAATAAATGTGTCGTTCCTACGGAACTTTTGATTGGTATTATTTCCATATCCCCACGGATTAAAATCCGTGGCTACAAAATAATTCATTCCTACGGAATTTTCGAATTGGTTTCGTTTCATAAACCCCACGGATTAAAATCCGTGGCTACAAAATGGTTCATTCCTACGGAATTCTAAACTTTGTTACCTGCCAATCTTAGGAAAAAATTTGCTCCCGAAGCCTCGGGACTGCAACTTTGCGAGATTAAAAAAACTTCGTGTCCTAGCGCCTTCATGGCAAAACGGAAACTCAGAATCTTAGCAACTTAAATTAAACAAAAAAACTTTGTGCCTTAGCGTCTTCGTGGCAAAAAACCTTAGACCCTCAGCATCTCATCACCTTAGAAGCTTAAAAAAATCACTCATTCTCCCCTATCTTATTCACCATAAAAATCATCAGAATTCCTAGAAGTGCCATAATTAGAAAGGCCCATTTCATGCTTAAATATTCGGAGATAAAACCCACCATTGGCGGAACGAGTAAAAATCCTAAATAACCAATTGTAGATATAGAAGTTAAGGCCGAACCACTGCTCAATTTTGAAGATCTTCCAGCAATACTAAATACTAGCGGAACTACACAAGAAACTCCAAAACCGATTAAAACATATCCAAAAATAGTTGGATACGCATACGGCAAAATAAAGCAAACGCCGAAACCAACTGTTATTAATATACCGCTATAAAGCAGGATTTTTTTAGTTCCAAATTTCATTACTCCATAATCACCAAAAATACGTCCTAATGTCACTGCCGATGCAAAAAAGACAAACGCGGCACTCGTTAATTTTGGAGAAGCTTTTAGAATATTTTCGAAGTAAATTCCGCTCCAGTCGTACATCGTGTTTTCGCACGCCATAGAGACGAAACAAATCATAGCAAATTTTATCAGATTCTTTTCTGGCATTGAGAAAAACTTCTTCTTAACCGGAACAGGTTCATTATGAATGCTCATCGGATAAAAACAAGCCGTTAGCGCCAGCATAAAAATACTCACTCCCAATAAATGATGTGATGGTGCAATTTTCTGTGTAACCATAACATAGCCTAAACCCGCTCCCGAAAAAACGGCAATACTCCAAACGGCATGAAAACGCGTTATAATCGATTTTGGATACAATTTCTGCACTTCAAGAGACTGCGCATTTATAGATAAATTGAAAATATTACGAGAAGCTCCAAAAAATAAAAGTATAATAACCAGCTGCCACACAAATGCCGCCAATCCAGGCAAAGACAGCGCCACATTAAACATAACGGCTCCTAAAAGCATAATATAACGGCTGCTGTATTTGTTTAACAGCTTTCCTGTAAACGGCATCGTTAGCATCAACCCTATCGGAAAAGCGAATAAAACCGCTCCAAATTCAGCTTCAGACAAATGCAATTGTGCTTGTATATGTGGAATTCTCGAAACCCAAGAAGAATAGCCAAAACCCGAAAGGAAGAAAAAAACAGTGTTGGCAATACGATATCCTCTAGGCGTATTTTGAATCTTTTTAAAGAATGGTAAAATCATGAAGTCATTTTTCAGACTGCAAAATTAAACCTTTTTAAAATTTATCTCACTAGAATTTCTATTAAGAATTTTTATTAAATCATTCAAAAGCGAGCATTTAACAATTTAGCCTATAAATGCTAAAAATAAAAATTGTTAAGATTAATTTAATTTTTACATTTGCACTGTTTTTATTTATTCTAAATAAGAACAGATTTATAAACCAATTAAAAAGTACCAATGAATTACCTCAGTTTGAAAACTTCTCGTTTTCTATTTTCTATCAGTTTTTTATTTTCGTTCTTATCTGCCTTTGCACAAAACCACGGAAAAATTAAAGGAACCATTACTACTTCTGACAGCGAACCTGCTGCTGGCGTAAATATTATTCTTAAAAACTCTAAATATGGCACCATTTCTAATGATGATGGTAGCTTTGATTTTAACAAAGTAAGAGCCAATACGTATACACTTCAAGTTTCTTTAGCCGGTTACGAAACTGCAGAAACTGAAGTTGTGGTTACAGAAAACGAAACTTCGACAGTTACGCTACAGCTTAAAGTTTCGAACAAAGAATTAAAAGAAGTTATTATCAGCAGTCCGAAAAGCCTTGTTTCTAAAAAAACAGACTATGTAGCCAGAATGCCACTTAAAAACCTTGAAAATCCACAGGTTTACAGCGTAATTCATAAAGAATTATTGCAAGAACAAGTTGCTGTAGATATTAGAAGCGCGGTTCAAAATGCTCCTGGTGTAGTTTCTATCAGCTATCCATCTGGAGGTGTCGGCGTAATTTTTAGAGGTTTCTCTACGGGAATAAATGCTAGAAACGGAATGGAAACGGTTTCTGGCCGTTCTTCTGTCGATCTTGGAAACGTTGAACGTATCGAGGTATTAAAAGGTCCGTCTGGAACTTTATTTGGGTCTACGGTATCTTCATTTGGCGGTGTAGTAAATTTAGTAACTAAAAAACCTCATGAAACAACAGCTGCAGAAGTGTCTTACACTACTGGAAGTTACGGATTAAACAGACTTACTGCTGATGTCAATACGCCTTTAAACAAAGACAAAAGTGTATTATTTAGAATAAACATGGCGGTTAACAGAGAGAAAAGTTTTCTTGATTATGGTTTTAATAATGCTTTGCTTTTTGCACCAAGTCTTACTTATAAAGCATCAGAAAAACTGACTTTCAACATCGATGCTGAACTTTATAATGTAAACAATACAAGACGTACTTATAATACTTACGGGGCAACTTCTGGAATTACAAATCCAAATGATTTGAAAATCGATTACAGAAAATCGATGTTCCATGATGATAATGATGCTAAAACAAAAGCAACTAAAGTTTTTGCACAAGCAGAATATGAAATTTCAGAAAACTGGAAATCTACAACTGTTTTTTCATTTGTTGGCGAAGATGTAGAACGCAGCTATCAGAGTTATGCTGTATGGAGTTCTCCGACTCAAGTAGCAAGAAGAGTTGGACTTTGGGGGCCAATTTACAACAACTACACTAACATTCAGGAAAACTTAAACGGTAAATTCTCTACTGGAAGCATTAAACATAAATTCCTTGCTGGTATAAACTACAGACTTTACAGTGGTGCTTTTTCAGGAGGAACTACTTTTACCCTTGATAATATTGATGTTACTACTCCCTTCTCTCCTATTAGAAGAAAAGCGGTAGATGCTGGTCTCGTTCTTACGACTTCTCCACTTGCAGATCAAAAAACATTTAGTGTATACGCATGCGACGTAATCAATTTTACAGATCGTCTTTCGGCTATGTTAAGCTTACGTTTGGATAATTTTGACCGTGAAAAAGTGGGAACCGTTGAAGGCTACAACCAAACTGCTCTGGCTCCAAAATTAGGATTGGTTTATGAAATCGTTAAAGACCAAGTTTCTGTATTTGGAAATTATATGAATGGTTTCCAAAACATGCAGCCCGTAACACAGCCAGATGCAACCCAATTAGTTTTAGATCCTATTTATGCAGTACAATATGAAGGAGGAATTAAAGCCGAAGCATTCAATAAAAAATTGACTGGTTCTGTAAGTTATTACAATATTACAATCGATAATGCAACGAGAGTTAACGCATCTGGTTTTACAGAACAGGATGGAAAACAAGTCAGTAAAGGTTTTGATTTTGAATTGATGGCAACTCCAATCAACGGATTGAGCATTGTGGCCGGATATGGTTATAACGATAACAGAATTGTAAAAGCTTCTGATGCGACAATTGAAGGGAACAAAGCAACTGGTTCTCCTGAAAACGTGGTGAACTTCTGGACCTCATATACCTTCCAAAACAAACTAAAAGGTTTAGGGTTAGGTTTTGGTGCCAACTATGTTGATGATAATTTCTTTACAGCCGATAATACTTTTTATATGCCATCTTACACTACTCTAAATGGATCTGTTTATTATGATCGTACATCTTGGAGAGTTGGTTTGAAATTTAATAATATTACTAATGAAAGATACTGGGATTTCTGGGGAACTTCTCAAGCTCCAACCAATATTCTGGCTAGTTTAACAATTAAATTTTAAGACTAAATTTAAAATTAAATAATAAAAGCACCTCTAATACATCATGAGGTGCTTTTTTGATAACAAGGAGTTTCGAAAATGACATTTAAAAATTATATAAAAAAAATACATTTATGGCTCGGATTATCTTCTGGGATAATCGTAATAATATTGGGAATTACAGGCTGTTTGTATTCTTTTGAAGAAGAATTGCGTCCTATCATTCATGACTACTATTATGTAGATCAGGTTAAAAATAAAAAACTGCCAATAAGCCAATTAATAGCAATTGCTCAAGAGGCAAACAAGAAAATACATCCTAATCAGACACTTTCTGGAGGCAGAATACTAAATGATGATAAGCGAACGGTTATTATCTGGTTTTTTGAAGAATCAGACAAAGATGCGATCTGGTACTGGAATCAGTATCAAAATACGTATGTTTATATTGATCCTTATACGGGAAATATTAAAAAATTTGAAAACTACAATTCTGAGTTTTTTGTGTTTGTGCGAATGCTACATCAGACACTTTGCTTTAACAGTAAAATTGGAGATCCTATTACAGGAACTGCAACCATTATCTTTATCATTTCTTTAATTACAGGTTTGATTCTCTGGTGGCCAAAAAATAAAAGCGCGGTCAAACAGCGTTTTTGGTTTCAATGGAAAAACACCACAAAATGGAAACGCAAAAATTACGATCTGCATAATATTCTAGGATATTATATGTTGATTTTTGCTTTAATAATTGCTCTGACAGGATTAGTTTGGGCTTTTGAATGTTACGATAAAGGAGTTCAATGGCTTTTTAATGGTGGAAAAACAATCAAAAAAGAAAAACTAGTTTCTGATACCACACAATATTCTAAAAATACAGCTACAGATAAAATATATGCTGCAACAGTAAAGGCAAATCCGAAAGCAAAAAGCTTTTATTTGTTCCTTCCAAAAGAAGAAGATTCATTAGCCACTTTTCAAACTTTTGTGAGATACAAAAACCGTTTTGATGATATCTCAATGGATTTTGATCAATCTACTGCCAAACTTCTTAGAGTTACCACTTACAAGGATAAAAGCGGTGGCGAAAAATTTAGATTCTTAAATTATGATCTTCACGTTGGCAGCATTCTCGGATTTCCAGGAAAAGTCCTTGCTTTTTTTGCCAGTCTGGTTTCTGCAAGTTTACCCATAACTGGTTTATTAATTTGGTGGGGGCGAAAAAATAAAAAGAAAATGAGTTCTAGATAGTTCATTTAATACTAAGCTTTTTAAAGTTTTATTTTTAATTGTTCTAAATAAGCCTTATGTTTGTAAAAAATATCATTCTAATAATTTAAACTTGATCTTATGAAATCAAATACTTTTAAAATCATAGCTTTTTTCTTTGTAATGCTGACATCAGCTCCAATGTTTGCACACGCTCTTTGGATCGAAACTAAAGCTACTGGAACAAAAGGTAAAGCTCAGGAAATTTCTATTTATTTTGGAGAATTCTCTGATAATGACATTACGAAAGCTGACAAATGGTTTTCTGATTTGAAAAATTTCAGCTTAATTGTGGTAAGCCCATCAAAAAAAGAAACGAAACTAACTGCAAAAGCTTTAGAAAATAAATATCAAGCATTCTTTACTCCAACAGAAGATGGCGTTTACACGATTGTAATGCAGCACACTGTAGGAGATGTTTACGGAACTATGAAATTAGATTATAATTCTAGTGCAAATGTTGTGGTTGGAAACAAAAATGCTGGAAATAATATCGCAGCAAATTCAAACAAAATTGCTGTTTTCTCTGAAAATGCAGATGTTGCAAAAAAAGATACAAAAGTAACTGGAGTTGCTTCTTATGATGGTGCTATCGCTAAAGAAGCTAAAATCAAAGTTATTGCTCCAAACGGATGGGAAAAAGAATTATGGACAAATGATAAAGGAGAGTTCTCTTTTACTCCAATCTGGTCTGGAAATTATATGGTTGAATACGCTCACACAGACAAAGCTTCTGGTGAACATAACGGAAAAAAATACGACGAAATCTGGAAAATGGCTACTTACCAAATTGCAGTAAAATAATTTAGAAGAAACTCATTCTTAGATTTTTTTTCAATTTAAAAAACCTTGCTTCACGGCAAGGTTTTTTTGCTTTTAACTACAAAATTAAAATAACATTGAAAAATTCTTAAGCAAATCTTAAGAAAAGAATAAGGAAGGTTTAAGCAAGAAAACGCCCTCTAAATTTCCTTAACACATTCATGCAATTGTATATTTGCGCCGATCTATTTTTATTGAATCTAAATAAATACCATGAAATACAATTTACTATTTGCATTAGGATTATTAAGTTTTGTCTCTTATGGTCAAGACTATTCAAACTCTGAATCTGCTTCATCTGTAAACGATACCGTTAAGAATAAAAAAGGAGAAACTTTAAATGAAGTAGTCGTTACTAAAACCAAAGAACCAAAACCAGTAACAGCAGTTCGCTCTGGATTAAAACCAATGGACAATCCGCAATCTATACAAGTTATTGGTTCTGAAATTATCGAACAACAACAAGCTATTAGATTAAGCGAAGTACTTAAAAATGCCAATGGAGTTTATGTGAGCTCTGCACGTGGTGGCGCACAGGAATCTTTTTTCTCAAGAGGCTATGATATGTCTGCCAATAATATGTTTAAAAACGGATTCCGTTACAATTCAGGATCAATTCCTGATGTTTCGGGTCTAGATAAGGTAGAGTTTTTAAAAGGTAGTTCTGCCCTATTGTTTGGAAATGTCGCTCCAGGAGGAATTTTAAACTTAGTTACCAAAACTCCTCAGTTTAAAAGCGGTGGAGAAATCTCTATGCAAATAGGAAGCTACGCGTATTACAAACCTGCATTTGATTTTTATGGAGGTCTTAATAAATCAATTGCATTTAGAATTAACGGTTCTTACGAAAACTCAGAAAGCTTTAGAGATGTCGTAAAAAATAAACGTTTCTACATTAATCCATCTTTACTTTTTATTGTGAATCCAAAAACTCAAATTACGGTTCAAGGAGATTATCTAAGCGCAGACTGGACACCCGATTTTGGAACTGGAATTATCGGAAAAGAAATTCTTGATCTTCCGCGCAGTGCTTTCTACGGATCGCTTTGGTCAAATGGTAATACAAAATCTGCTAGTGCATCGGTATTATTAAATCATGATTTCAACAAAAATTGGAGATTAAACTTCAACTCTTCTTTCCAAAATTTTGATAGAGGAAGTTATTCTACCGCACAATTATCCGGTTTAGACACTTATCCAACTCCTGGTGATTGGAATAGAGGTTTAACAAAGAACAAAAACTTAGAGCAAATCTTTGGAGACCAATTAAGTCTGCAAGGAAATTTTAATACTGGATCTGTAAAACATCAGATTTTTACAGGTGTAGATTGGGAAAACTCATTTGCGACCGCTTATACTTTTACATTTGACGAGAAATATGTTATTACTGGAACAAAAGATGGCAAATCAGTTTACGGACCAACTCTTTATGATACTATAAATCTATTTACTTTTGATCCCGGGAATCAAAGAATGGATATTCCGACAACCGATAGAGCCACTCAAATCACAAAAACAGACACCAATCGTTTTGGGGTTTATTTTCAGGATTTTATCTCGATTACAGACAAATTTAAAGTCTTAGCAGGTATCAGATGGTCTTGGCAAGAAGCAGAAGTGAGCACTTATAAAGAAACTAAAACAGGCGCAGGAAATCCGCAAGATGCAGTCCCAACAATTACACCGAAACGTTTAGACAATGCATTTTCTCCAAAAGCAGGATTAGTGTATCAGCCAACAAAAGACATTTCGATATTCGGAAGCTATTCAACTTCTTTTACACCAAATACAGGAACAACTGTTGACTTGCAGCCTATTGAAGCTTCCATTATCGATCAATATGAAGCTGGTGTAAAAACAGATTTCTTTAAAGGTTTATTAAGCACAAATGTTACGGTTTACCAAATTACAAACAGCAACTTGGCACAAATGGCACCTTACAAAGCTGATGGAACAGATAATTTAGATGCTAATATTAAAATGTTAAGCGGAGAAACTAAAAGTAAAGGTGTCGAAGTTGACGTTACAGCAAGACCTGCAGATGGTTTAAACATTATTGCAGGATACAGCTATAATGATATGCGCTACACTAAAACTTCAGGATTAAACGGAAGTTTTGTACAAGGAGATCGCGTAGCAAGAACGCCTTTAAATACAGCTAACTTGAGTTTCTTCTATACTCTGCAGTCAGGATTCTTTAAAAATGTTTCTTTTGGCGCAATTGGAAATTATGTCGGAGACCGTTTAGGCGGATGGAATGATGATTATGTTTGGACAGAAAACAAACCTGCAACAAATCCGAAAACGTATACTGTAACCATTAGAGATCGTGATATTCCGCTAGAAGGCTATGTTACCATTGATGCCTCTCTTGGGTATACTTGGCAAAAATTCTCGATTCTGTGCAAATTATCAAACATTACAAACACCTTAAATTATACGGTTCACGAGAACTATAGTGTGAATCCGATCGCTCCTCGTCAGGTTATGACAAGCTTGCGTTACAAGTTCTAAAAATATTGAATTAGATTTTTTTATCCCAAGATTTTCCTGAAAACAGAAAAGTCTTGGGATTTTTATTTTAAGTGTTATACTAATTCAATTAACACTATTTTTGTTTGAAATTATATCCCTAAAAACTAACTCGAAATGTCAGATTCCAAGAAAAACCAATTGCAAAAAAGTTTAGGCCTAAGTTTTAATATTGCCGTTTTGATAGGAGGAACAATCGGTGTCGGAATTCTAAGAACGCCTGGAACAATTGCAGAAATGCTCAATAATTACTGGCTTATTTTGGCTTCTTGGCTTTTTGGCGGTTTGTATGTTTTACTGGGAGCCAATTCGTATTCTGAATTGGCGACAATGTTGCCAAAAGCAGGAGGATCTTACAACTACATCAAACGAGCTTTGGGCGAATATGCAGGATTTCTTTCTGGCTGGTACGATTATATCGTAAATGCTATTCCGCCTGCTTTTTATTGTATCGTAATTAGCGAATACACGATTATTTTATTTCCTCAATTAGCCAATTATTCTACAGTTTTATCCATTTCCTTATTGGTTGCATTTGTATTGCTCCATTTAAGCGGTGTCAAAAACGGAAGCGTGATTCAGCAAATTACCAGCTTATTGAAAGTTATTTGCTTTGTGGCTTTGGTCGTAGCTTGTTTTATGTATTCTGGCGTTGAAGTTCCGCCAATAAAAACAGATAATTCCATCTTTCAAATCGGACTTATTTTTGGATTTTTTAAATCTTTACAGCTCATTATAGGGACTTACAACGGTTGGAATGCCGTTTGTTTTTTTGCCGAAGAAAATGATGATCCGAGCAAAAATATTCCTAAATCCTTATACAGTGGCGTTTTATTGGTTGTGGCCATTTATATTTTGGTAAATGCAGCATTTTTTCATGTTCTGCCAATCGAGACTTTAGCAAAATCCAATCTGGCTGCAGCCGATGTGGCAAAAATTCTTTTTGGCGAAAACGGAGCCAAAATCGTAACAGTAATTTCGATTTTTTCTTTAATCAGTATTCTAAATGCTTTTATGATGATTCCGCCGAGAATCCTTTACGGATTAAGCCGTGACGGATTTTTTATCAAACAAGGAACACAAGTCAATAAAGGCGGAACACCAATTGTAGCACTTTTAGTTTCGTCACTTTTCAGTTTATTTTTAATTTGCATCGGCTCTTTTGAAGTACTTTTTTCTTTCGCTGCTTTTATCTCCATAATCGTTTGGGGATTGGCTTATTATTCTCTTTTAAAATTAAGAACCCAAGAACCAGACTTACCAAGACCTTATCACTCGTTTTGGTATCCTTGGTCCACAATAATTGCTATTATATTTTCAATCGCATTACTTGGAGGATTCATTTACAGTGATCCTATTAGTTTTATTATTATCGTTGGAATTGCTGTGGTTTCTTATCCTTTGTTTTTGGTTTTGAGGAAAAATAAAAAATAATACAAAACTTACAATTATTTTTAAATTTGCTAGAATGTATTACCTTTACATTTTAGAATAATGAAATATGAATTACAACTTATCATTTCAGGAAAGAGCGAAGTTAAGCATGGAGCAATTATCCAAGCAGCAACCAGTTACCTTAGAAGAAGCCAAAGCTCAAGTGAAGTGGTTAAAGAATTCAAGCACTTCAAAAAACAAGAAACAGAAGCCTTAATTAGGTTTGCAAATAAAAATAATCTTTGGGTATTAGATATTAATCCTGAAAACTATGTTTCTGAAGGAGCCGAACAAAAGGTTTACTTAAAAGATGGAAAAACTGTCCTTAAACTAAACGACTCTATTTATTACTCTTCGTGGATTGATTACTTCAACAATCTTTTACTAAACAATTTCTTTTTTCCTGATACTGCTTATAACCTATTAGGCTTTTATCAAAATGAAGACATTTTATATGCAGTTGTAGAACAGCTTTTTGTAAAAGCTACTGAAAAAACCGATTTAGAAACTGTTAAAAGTTTTATGTCTTCAAATGGTTTCCAAAACACAAAAAACAACGATTATTTCAATCCAGACTTAGGAATAATTCTTGAAGATCTTCATGATGAAAATGTGCTTACAGAAAATGGTATATTGAAGTTTATAGATACCGTTTTTTATATCCAAAACTCCTTTTACCAAATATAAAAACCCGACACTTTAAAAAACTGTCGGGTTTACTTTTATTGAATAAACTAAGTTTAAATTTTTATCTCAAACCAGCCAAACTCTGCTCGATTGTAGCAATTTTTGCTAAAGCATCGGCTTGTTTTTGCTTTTCAAGATTTAATACTTTCTCTGGAGCTCCGTTTACGAATTTCTCGTTAGAAAGTTTTGCTTCAACCGATTTCAAGAAACCTTTTGTATAATTTAATTCTTCTTTCAGTTTTGCAATTTCAGCTTCAACGTCAATGTTTCCAGTTATCGGAATGAAATATTCATTTGATTTTACACGGAAAGACAATGCGCCGTCCACTTTTTCAGATACATATTCGAAAGCAGAAACATTTCCTAATTTCGTAATGATAGAATCGAAATACGTTGAAACATTTTCGCTGTTGATTCCTTTTAATTCGATTGCATCTTTAAACGGAATATTTTTGTCTTTACGAATTGTTCTAATTCCAGAAATTACTTCAATTGAGTTTTCAAAATCAGCAATTAATTTAGCATCAAAAGATTTTACTTCTGGCCAAGTCGAAACAATTAAAGCTTCTTCTGGAGTTCTTTCTGCAATTAACTGCCAGATTTCCTCTGTCAAGAAAGGCATAAACGGATGAAGCAATTTCAAGTTGTTTTCTAACATTTCGATCGCTTTCGCGAAAGTTACGCTGTCAATTGGCTGTTGGTATGCTGGTTTGATCATTTCTAAGAACCAAGAACAGAAATCATCCCAAACTAATTTGTAGATCGCCATTAATGAATCTGAAATTCTATATTTCTCGAAATTATCTTCAATATCAACTAATGTTTGTTGCAACTTCGCTTCGTACCATTCGATTGCTACTTTTGATGATTCTGACTGCGGAATAGAATCTGAAACTTCCCAACCTTTAATCAGTTTAAAGGCATTCCAAATCTTGTTTGAAAATGCTTTTCCTTGGCTGCATAATTCTTCATCAAACATGATATCGTTTCCTGCAGAAGCACTTAAAAGCAATCCCACACGAACTCCGTCTGCACCAAATTTATCGATCAAATCTAAAGGATCAGGAGAATTTCCTAATGATTTAGACATTTTACGACGTTGTTTATCACGAACTAATCCGGTCAAATAAACATTGGTAAATGGTTTTTCACCCGCATATTCGTAACCAGCAATAATCATTCTGGCAACCCAGAAAAACAAAATATCTGGACCTGTAACCAAGTCGTTTGTTGGATAATAATATTTAAAATCTGGACTCTCAGGATCCATAATTCCACCAAAAACAGACATTGGCCATAACCAAGACGAGAACCAAGTATCTAGGGCATCAACATCTTGTTTTAAGTCAGATGTCGTAAGTGAAATGTTAGATGTCTTTTCTTGTGCTAATTTTAATGCGTCTTCGATATTTTCTGCAACAACGAAATCTTCTTTTCCGTCTCCGTAATAATACGCTGGAATTTGCTGCCCCCACCATAACTGACGAGAAATATTCCAATCACGAATGTTGTTTAACCAGTGCGCATAAGTGTTTTCGAAACGTTTTGGATGTAATTTAATATCTCCCGTTTCTAAAACCGATTTAATTGCTGGTTTTACCAATTCTTCCATTTTCAAGAACCATTGGTCAGATAATCTTGGTTCGATTACTGCTTTTGTTCTTTCAGAAGTTCCTACTTTATTTAAGTGGATTTCTGTTTTTGCTAAAGCGCCGATTTCTTCCAGTTCTTTTTCAATTTCCTTACGAACAACAAAACGGTCTTTTCCTTGATAGTGTAATCCGAAGCTATTTAAAGTTGCATCTTCATTAAAAATATCAACGATTTCAAGATTGTGTTTTTCACCCAAAGTCTTATCGTTCATATCGTGTGCAGGCGTAACTTTCAAACATCCTGTTCCGAATTCAACATCAACATATTCGTCTTCGATAATTGGAATTACTCTGCCACAAATTGGAACAATCGCTTTTTTACCTTTTAAATGTGTAAAACGCTCATCGTTCGGATTGATACAAATAGCAGTATCTCCAAAGATAGTCTCAGGACGTGTTGTTGCAATGGTCAAGAAATCTTCTGAACCTTCAATTTTATATTTTAAGAAAAATAATTTTCCTTGCTGTTCTTCGTAAATTACTTCTTCGTCAGAAAGAGTAGTTTTCGCTTCAGGATCCCAGTTTACCATTCGGTAGCCACGGTAAATTAATCCTTTGTTGTATAAATCAACAAAAGAGCGAATTACAGAAGCAGACATATCTGGATCCATAGTAAACTTAGTGCGTTCCCAATCGCAAGAAGCACCTAATTTCTTAAGCTGTTCTAAGATTGTTCCACCGTATTTATCGGTCCATTCCCAAGCATGTTTTAGGAATTCTTCACGGGTCAAATCATTTTTATTGATTCCTTCTGCTTTTAATTTTGCTACCACTTTTGCTTCAGTTGCAATAGAAGCGTGATCTGTTCCTGGAACCCAACAAGCGTTGAATCCTTTCAAACGTGCACGACGAATTAAAACATCTTGAATCGTATTATTCAGCATATGTCCCATGTGAAGGACTCCAGTGACGTTTGGCGGCGGGATTACAATGGTGTACGGCGTTCTATGATCTGGTTCTGAATGAAAATAATTATTTTTCATCCAGTAATCATACCATTTACTCTCAATCGTCTTAGCGTCAAATTGTGCTGGAATTGTCATTTATATATGTTTAATCGTTTATTTGTTTAACCGTTTATCGGTTTTATCGTTGGCTTTAAATTGACTTATCTAATTGTTTTTCTGCTTTAAAAAAAATCATTTACATATTAATCCATGCGATTAAACAAATAAACGATTAAACAGTTAAACAAAAATTTGGTTCAGTTTTTGTATTTATAACTGACAGCAAAAGTAAATAATTAAGTAGACTATAAAAAGCGAATTAATAATTTGTGTGTTAATTAAAAGAATGTATATTTACTTACAATTAAAAACTAATTTCATATGAAAAATGCAGCCTCTTTTATTGCAGTCTTATTGTTTAGCGCGATAAGTTATGCACAAAACGGCCCAAAAATTGAATTTGCAGCCCCTGATAATACAATTGATTATGGAAAAATTTCTAAAAGTGACAATGGGCTTCGTTCCTTTGAATTTACCAACACCGGAGATGCTCCTTTATTAATTACAGGCGCAGAATCTACAGTAAGTTCGATCATTGTAACCAAACCTGCGGCAGCAATTATGCCGGGCAAAAAAGGAAAAATAGATGTAAAATATAATATGGTTGCAGGACCTATTCGTAAAACAATTACTGTTGAAACAAATGCAGTAAACTATCCTGACGGAAGAGTAGCTCTTAAAATTAAGGGTGAAGTTCAATAAAAAGTCAAATTTTCTAAAATAACAAAAGCCGTTTCTAGATTTAGAAACGGCTTTTTTGTTCTTTTAGTCCTTAGTTTTTTAGTCCCTAGTCCTTAGAAATAGCGCTTAGAAAAAAGACTAAAAAGCTAAGGACTAGGAACTAAGGACTTATTATTTACACTCTGTTTCGTCAAACTTATATTTTACGCTTTCGAAATCAATTGGCTGATCTTTTACTAAATAGGTAACTCCCATTGTGGTTTGCATAACTCCATTTCCTAGAATAAGCTTTTTATCACGTTTTAAAAGAGCCATCGGATTTTTGAATGTTTTATTTCCATTCACATTGTCTTTAAAAGTATAATCTACAAATAAAGTATCGCCGTGAAATTCACCCGCAACTTCTCCCGTTCTAACAGTTGAAGGAGCGACTTTCATCACCATATCTCCAGCTAATTTTCCGTTTTTCAGCGTATTCAGTTTTAAATCTATTGTATCCTTTTCATAAATTGCTTTGTAGCATGCAGAGCTTACTACTGCTTCGCCTTCTGCTTTTACAGCTTCGGCGGCTTTTTGTTTTTCTTCATTTTTACAGCTTTGCAATCCGATAACGGATAAAAGCAAACAAGACAAGGTTAGATTTTTCATAATTTCTTTTATTTCGTTGATCTTATAAAATTAAAGAAAAAAGATTTTCTTCTTACCATAATTTTATAAATTTTTAATTACAAATTCAGACCTTCTGTTCAACTCGTGTTCTTCTTCTGAGCACGATTCGTCTGTTTTGCATTTTATAATTGGCACCGATTCGCCATAACCTTTTGCAGAAACTCTTTTGGCGTCAATTCCAGATTGGATAATAAACTCTCGAGTTGAATATGCTCTTTTCTGAGATAGATCAGCGTTGTATTTTACGCTTCCTCGTGAATCGGTATGCGATCCAATTTCGATTACCATTCCCGGATATTTTTTCATCAGTTCGACAACTCTTCCCAAAATTACTTTTGATTCTTTTCGAATATACCACAAATCGTAATCAAAGTAAATCGGATCTGTTTTAATGATTAAGCGGTCTTTGTCTTTTACAACATCTTTTTCCTTCGCTAAAATTTCTTTTACTTTTTCATTCTTTCTAATTTCGGCCGCAACAATTGCTTCTTCTTTGGCTTTTTTCTCTTTTTGTTTTAATTCAACTGCTGCCAAAGCTTCTTTTTTCTTGTTTTCTTCTTCTATAATAATTTCCTGCTTTCTCTTATTTTCAGCAATTAGTTTTTCTTCCTGTTTGATAACCTCTAAAGATTTCAATGCCAAAGAGCCGTCATTTACTTTGTCTCTAGTTTTGTCTAAAGTCAGTGTTTTTGAAGCGTTGGTATAATTTTCTTTGAAAGCACTAATTTTATACGAAGTCTCACAAGCAACCGTAAAACTGAATTTTCCATCGGCAGAAGTCGTAATAGTATTTAAAGTTTTATTTTCTGAATCCTGCAATAATACGGTAGCGTTTTCAAGAGCCAATTGCGTATCAATATCCGTAATGGTTCCTGCAATAAACTGTTTGCAATCCTCAACAATAAGATCTTTTATTTCTTTAAATTGATAAATATCGTCGCTTCCTTTTCCTCCTTCTCTATTTGAAGCAAAAAAACCTTCTTTGGTATTTGAATCTATATTGAAAGCAAAATCATCTAAATTGGAATTGAGCGGAAGTCCAACATTTACAGGTTTTGAATATTCATTTCCATTAATTTCAGACACAAAAACATCCAAAGATCCGTATCCCAAATGTCCGTCTGACGAAAAATATAATTTATTGTCTGCCGAGGCAAAAGGAAATTGCTCTCTTTTATTGGTATTAATTTCTGGTCCTAAATTTTTCGGAGTGTCAAATGCTCCTTTATTTATATTAACCGAATAAATATCAAAAGAGCCTAAAGTTCCAGGCATGTCTGAAGCAAAATACAATACTTTTTCATCTGCACTCAAAGCTGGATGTTCTACAGAATAATTAGCGCTATTGAATGGAAGCGATGTTACATTTGTCCATTTTCCTTCAACCAATTCTGCTTTAAAAATCTGAAGATTGGAGATTTTCTTATCGTCTTTCTTTTTTCTGCTTCCTTTAGAATTATTTCTAGTGAAATACATCGTTTTGCCGTCTTTTGTAAAAACAGCATTCGATTCGTGCATTCCAGTTTTTAATTCTTTAGCAAAATAATGAACGATAGAATCTGCCGAATTTATATTTTTCAGCGGAATTGTAACCAGATTTAAATAGGTTTCGTTGTCCCACTTGTATTTTTTATCGAATAAACCTGGCTTTAATTTTACTCCTGCAAAAACTAGATCTTGTTTGTATGTAACGGCTCCAAATTCAGAATTTGGTGTGTTTATAGCCAAGTTTTTAATATCAAAACGTTTACCAATTGCAGTAACATTTTCTAGAGTTTTTAATTCTCTTTCAAAATTGAGAATGTCTTCTGAATTATCCGATTTAGCATAATATTCTTTTAAATTGGCATTGGCATCGTCAACAGCATTTGTTGCTTTTAATGTCTGCGCGTATCTGAAATAATATTCCCTGTCCAGATTATTACTGTAATTATTGACTAAAAGACGATAATAACGTTGGGCTTTCACCAAATCATTGGTATAAAAATAAGAATCAGCCAGATTTTTAATGACTTCTTGCGAAGGTCTTTCGTCTGCTAATTTTTGATATAAAATAATGGCTTCGCTGTAATAGGTTTTATCAAAAAAACGTTTTGCTCTCGCCAATTCCTGATCTTGTGCACTTATAAACTGTATTGAAAATACGAATATAATAACGAGTAATTTTTTCATATTTTTCATTTTAGAAGAATCTTGGAGATTTATCAAATCCTTTTCCTAACAAGTCCAAATCAAACAACAGCATAATTTCGTGCGTTCCCGAATTAAACTGTCCGAAGTTTGTAAGCGTGTAATCATAGGCATAACCTACTCTCAGTGTCGGCGTGACATTAATATTGAAAAGCGCGCTTACAGAATCATCAATTCTGTAGGCTGCTCCAAATTCAAATTTTTCGTTATACAAAACATTCGCAGTAACATCTAAAGTTATGGGTGCGCCTTTTACAAATTTGGATAAAAATGCTGGTTTCAGTTTAAGTTTATCATTCATCTGAAAAACATAACCAGCCGTCAAAAAAGTGTGCATTTCTTCAGAACCAAAAGCATTAACTCCCGATTTTTCTTCTATATAATCTGATTTCAGCAAATTCGGAACAGATAATCCCACATAGAGATTATCTCTGAAGTAGTAAGCTCCGACTCCAATATTAGGTTTTGTTGCATTTATATTTTGTGCAAAAGCAAAATCCGTATCAGGATCTGTAAATCTAAAACCATTAAAATTACTTTGCATGGATGAAAATCCCGCTTTTACACCCAAAGACAATTTATCTTTTTTGCTTAATTTTAAAACATACGCAAAATCTGCATAGACATTATTTTCTTTTTTAGCGCCGTCCCCGATATCATCCGAAACAAATGAGATTCCAGCTTCTATTTTGTCTGTAATGGCCGTATGTCCAAAAAAGGTAAATGTTTTTGGAGCACCATAAGCGCCTACCCATTGTGTTCTGTATAATCCTCCAAAATTCATCATGGCGGGAACTCCAGTGGCATACGCAGGATTGATAACACTCATATTATACATATAGTGTGTATATTCTGGGTCTTGCTGCGCAGAAACGGATAAACAGAAAAGGAAATTTATAAGGAGTATTATTTTTTTCATTCGAAAACTATATTAAAAATGTAAAAAAGAGATTTATCGATTTAAATAAAGACGGCCTTGTTTGGGCGGTTTATTGTCTTTATTGAAATGCAGCACATAAAAATAAACTCCGTTGGGCGCGATACCTCCAGCGATACCGCTCTTTTCGTAATTTTTGCCATCCCAAGCTGGTTTATTATTATCTCCTTTATACATTCCATTTCCATATCTGTTATATATTTCTAGTGTATAATTTGGATATAAAAATTCAATATCTTTTATCACAAACGAATCATTTACACCGTCTCCGTTTGGCGAAAATCCGTCTGGAACAAAGAAATCATACTGCTCGACCTCGCAATCCTGCAGTGAAACTTTTACTTCTTTATAATTTTCTGAAAGACATCTTGTAGTTTCGTTTAAATCGTATCCGTAATAAATGGCATTATGAACCAATAATGTTGCTGATGGCAATAAATTCCCGTCTACCGCATCGTACCAGGCAACCGTTGAAGGAACGTTTGTTTTAGCAGACAGATCACTTATTCTCGGATTTGCCAATCCGCAAAAATCTGATGTTTCGGTCATTTCTGGCGCTGGCGTATCATTGATAATTACCGAAATTTTTGCAGGTTCTGAGGTACAGCCCGCTGCAGAAGTTTCTCTAATGAAATAATCTTCTGTTTTTAAAACATAATCAGCAGCAAGTGGAGTTGTTGCTGTCGCCGAATTGTACCATTTGTATTGTATCCCTTTTGGTTCTAAATTAGCAATTACGGCTCCATCAACTTTACAAAACTGCTGATCGATGACGATTGGCGCAGGCGGAATTGGATTTATTAAAAAATCGTCTGTTACATTAATTAAATTGACATCACAATTGGTAACTGTATTGGTTAAACTCAATAATGTAATTTTTGTCGAACCTGTATTTAAAAGCAATTCTGCAGGAATTACAAAATCTAACTTTCCATTTGTCACGGCTTTACTAACAACCTGAACTACTGAAGAATTACTTTCTGACAACATATACGAAATACTAGCGTCGGTTAAATTTCCTAAACCAGAAACTGCTACGGTAACAGGCGCGTTCAAACAGAAATCTTTAACCGCAGCTGTTACCGTTACCGCATTTGGCAACGGATTTATATTTAGATTCCCAGCAACATTAGCCGTGTTTGTACACTGAGGCGCAGGATTTGTAATATTGGTTATACTATAAATGGTAATTACTGATAATCCGCTTCTTGCATTTAGGATTTCTGGAACTACGAAAGAAGCTTTTCCGCCAACCGACTGCATTTCTGCTGTTTCACCTAGAGCCAGATTGTCTCCATTTATATTATAAGAAATACGATAACGACCGTCAAGTAGCTGAGGCGCTGTAACTTGAATTGTTGCATCATCATTTTGACACACAGGAATCGCTGCCAATGTAGCATTATCTAAACGCGGTAACGGATAAATGGTTAAAATTGCCGAAAACGGACTAAAGATATCTGCACATAATCCTTTGCTAGTTGTAGAAACTATGCGGGTAACAGTAATAGTATATTCCCCAACTTGTTTAAAATAAGACGATCGTATTGGAAAATTAAATGTTCCATTTACAAAATTAGCTTTGGCAATTTCAGATCCTGATGCTCCTGGTCCACTAACAGTAAAACTAACATTATATTCTCCATTAGGAATAGGATCGAGTCCTTGCGTAATTTGTGCCGAATAAGTTGCTGTTGCAATTTCAGATTCGCAAATATCTTTACTAACCACAATTTTTGATCCCGTGAAATCAAGTCTTTTTTCAAGCAAAATTTTTACAGTAGCATCTTTGTTTTCGCATATATTGCTGTTAGGCTGAGCCAAAACGGTATATTTATAACTATATTCTCCTGGCCCATAATTATCAAACACTTCTTGAAGATTAATATTATGATCTGTTGGAGAAGTTAATCCTATACCTTCCCAAGTACCTCCTTTGTCCTCTTTTTCCAGCTGGTCAAACAAATCCAAATCGGTATATCCAGCCAAATCGGTAGTTCCGCATAATTCTAAATGTGAAGGTTCTCCTGCTTTTGGACCTCTCAAAATGGTTACTTGTACATTAGTCGATTTTTCATCTGGAGAACATGCCAATACAGCTGGTACGGTGTAGATAAAGTGAAGCGTGGTTTTTTCGTCTATATTTTCAACATCTATTATCGCATTTACGGGTGCGCCCGTGTCGGTTGTCCACCAGCCATTTACGTGAGGAGGCATTACTTTACTGTCAAAAGCTGTAAAAAGATTAAACTTTTTGTCTTCGTTACAAATCGTTGCTTCAGAACCTACTCCAACGTATGCGCCAATTGTAATCGTGACTACAGCTTTATTATCTGTACAGCCAGAAGTTGCCGGAGCGGTGTATGTATAACGATAAGTTCCACCACCCAAAATATACTGCGCATTCAAAATACCCGTAGCTGGATTAAGCCCTTTCAAATTATTATTATCTGTCCATGTCCCACCTGGAACTGGCGAACCTCCTAATAAAGAAAATAAATTTACCGCCTGATAAATCGGATTGGTAACATCGCAAATTAATTCGTTTACGTTGTCATCACCAGCACATTGTGCAGTTAGTTTTGAGGGAAATACAGTAAAAAAAATAAAAAACAATACAAAATGTAGGTAGCTAATGTAGTTTTTTGCCATAGATTAAATTTTTGCTAAACATAAGAAAATATTTAACTAAAAAACTAATTTTTAACAAACTTATTTTCACAAAAAGAACACAAATCTACATTACAGCATTATAAAACACGCTTTTACGATAAATTAAAAAAAATGCGATTAACTACTTTTTACAATTCATCTTCAAGCTTAAATCTAAATTTAATGACTAGACTATTTCGCTCTACCTCCATATTAATCCAAATATCATCTTCTGATTTTAGGAGATTGTTTATTTGCTGTAAACTATATCTATAAGGCTGGGTACTATTAATGCTGACAATAACATCTCCTTTGCGCAAACCGCATTTCTCAGCTGCCGAATTCTTACGCACATTTACTATCTCGTAAACCGGTTTAAGAGCAAATTTATATTTAAAATTATTGTCGTTTTTATTTTTTTCCTGCAGCTCATCCATCGTCGAAGCAACCTGAACGGTTTCTAAATGCACCGTTTCCTGCACCCATTGCAATCCGTTATGCTGTACTGTAATTCCGCTTTTATTATAGGTAAATGGCTCTCCAAACTTGCTGTTTCTTTTTAAGTACAGTTTTTTTCCTTTATAATCCAAAACCAAGGTAAATCGTTTCAACACTTCACCTCCAACAGAACCAATACGTCCTGGAACCATCTTAACGTTTCGAACCGAAATAGAATCAGGAAAAGAGACAATTGGTTTTTTAAAATCAAATTCATCGATCGAAATTTTATCAATTTTTGCACGATGCCCTTCAATGTCGCCGCTAAATCCCTTTCCTAAAAAATCAGGAAAATTTTTATTTGGGAGTTTTATTTTATCGTTTTCAAAAATCCAGAAGGCATCACTATTTCCAATATCAATTAAAAGTTTTGCTGGAATCTCTTCATTATTAACTGTAGCGGTTGTCATAATATAAGGTTTTGCCCTTTCTACAGTTATCGGAACCATTTTAAACTTTTTATCTAGTTTTTCTTGAAACTTATCGCTCTTAGCATGAACTATGATTTTCTTTTTCTGATAATTCACTTCGACAAAATTATTTCGAAAGAATTTATGCCCAATAATTCCGTTGACGGGAATTCCGATATGAGACGAAAGGTTGAAACTTTGATCCAGAATAATAAAAACCATATGGTCATCAGATTTCAGACCATGTGTTTCTAAAATGTTTTTCGTCGATTTTAAGCCCTCGATCTCTTCTTCGCTTCCCAATCCGCGGAGTTTTATTTTGGCCACATTATTAAAGCTGACTTCCTGTTTTTCTTCCATACTAAACAGAATCGTTTCTTCTACACCAGAATCCAAAAGGAAGTTCAGCTCCACTCCATTTACTTTTATAGGAATAAAAACAAGGTTGTTAATCAATTTAAAAGGAATTGTAGCCCTAGTCGCATTGTTTTCCAATAAAAAATCGCCTTGTCCGAAAAGCAAAAAAGGTAAGAATAACCCAAAAAACAATACTTTATATTTTTTCATTGACAATATTTTATTATAAAATTAGTAAATATATTTATTATTGTTACATTTTTGGAAGTACCCGTATTGTTTACGTTAAATTCGAAAAAAAAATGCAAATTTGCACTTCAATAATTTATACTCATGCCGACAATTTCACACAAGGGAAGAAACATGCCCGAATCTCCGATACGCAAGCTGGCTCCTTTTGCTGATTTAGCAAAGAAAAAAGGACACAAGGTGTATCACTTAAACATTGGTCAACCGGATATCAAGACACCGGAAGTGGCCATCGAGGCGGTAAAAAGTATTGATTTGACTCTTATAGAATACAGTCCGTCTGCCGGATATGAAAGCTATAGAAAAAAATTAGCTCAATTTTACCAGCGCCAAAATGTAAACGTTAACACAGAAGACATCATTGTTACAACTGGTGGTTCTGAAGCCTTACTTTTTGCACTGGCCACAATTACAGATCCTGGAGACGAAATTATCATTCCAGAACCTTTTTATGCTAATTATCACGCGTTTGCTTCTTCTACAAGTGCAACTGTAGTCCCTCTTGTTTCTACTATTGAAACGGCATTTGCTTTGCCAAGTATTGATGAAGTCGAAAAGCTAATAACTCCAAAAACAAAAGCCATTCTGATTTGCAATCCTGGAAATCCGACTGGATATTTATATTCTGAAGCCGAAATTAAACAGCTTGCCGGTTTAATTAAAAAACACGATTTATATTTAATCGCCGATGAAGTATATCGTGAATTTTTGTACGATGGCGACGATGTACATTTTTCTGTAATGAATCTAGAAGATGTGCAGCAAAATGTAATCATGGTCGATTCTGTTTCGAAACGTTACAGCATGTGCGGAGCAAGAATTGGCTGTTTGGTCACTAAAAACAAAGAAGTTTTGGCAACTGTTATGAAGTTTGCTCAAGCGCGTTTAAGTCCGCCAACTATTGAACAGATTGCTTGCGAAGCCGCAATTGACACGCCTCAGAGTTATTTTGACGAAGTTATTGGCGAATATAAAGAACGCCGCAACACTTTAATTGCCGAATTAAACAAGATTGACGGTGTTATTGTAACAAAACCAAAAGGTGCTTTTTATTGCATTGCAGAACTCCCGATAGAAGATTCAGATGCGTTTGCACAATGGCTTTTAGAAAGTTATAATTTAAATGGCGAAACAGTAATGATCGCTCCTGCCAAAGGTTTCTATTCTACACCTGGAATGGGGCTTAATCAGGTTCGTATAGCTTATGTTTTAAACAAAAAAGATTTGATTACGGCCGTAAATATTTTAAAGGAAGCTTTACAGGTTTACAACAACAGATAATCAGTTCGTTATAATAAAATTTTCAAAAGACAATAGCCCTTTCGTTATTGTCTTTTGTGTTTTTAAATCCACTTATTTAATTGTAAATTGAATTATAATCAAATTCGATCAATTAAATCCTAAAAACCATAGAAAAGGTTTCCCATTTATTAATTATCTTTACCGCCTTAAAAAAGGAATACACATACTAATAGTAGTTTTTAATGATAAACAACGAAGAATTTTTAGACGAAATAGGAGACAATCACTTTAGCAGTAACGCAAAAAACCCTTTAAGAGAGGATGCTTTTGATATAACTGACGAAGAAAAAATAGAAAAAATTAAAAAAGATGTCGAAAGCATTCTGCAAACTTTAGGAATGGATTTGACAGACGACAGCATTAAAGGAACTCCAAACCGAGTTGCTAAAATGTTTGTAAAAGAAATTTTTGGTGGTCTTAACCCAGCAAAACAGCCAAAAGCTTCTACTTTTGACAATAATTATAAATATGGCGAAATGCTTGTAGAGAAAAATATTACAGTTTATTCTACTTGCGAGCACCATTTACTGCCAATTATCGGTCGTGCTCACGTAGCGTATATCTCAAGCGGACGCGTTATCGGTTTATCAAAAATGAATCGTATCGTGGAGTATTATGCAAAAAGACCTCAAGTACAAGAGCGCCTTACTATGCAGATTGTTCAAGAATTACAAAAAGCTTTAGGAACAGAAGATGTTGCCTGCGTTATCGATGCGAAACACCTTTGCGTAAACTCTCGCGGAATTAAAGATATCGAAAGCAGTACCGTAACTTCTGAATTCGGAGGAAAATTCAAAGACGCACAAACGAAAAGAGAATTTCTTGACTACATAAAATTAGATACTCAATTTTAAAATTTGATTAATCATTAAATAGATTAATGTTTTTTAAAATCAAAATTTAAACAAATTACAACAAGCAAAACTATGCCTCTATATACAAGTCAGCCTTTAAAAATATACAATTCGCTTTCGGGTGAAAAAGAAGATTTCAAACCTATCCATGATGGAAACGTTGGAATGTATGTTTGTGGACCTACGGTATATAGCAATGTTCACTTAGGTAACGTGAGAACTTTTATGTCTTTTGACGTAATCTTCAGATATTTTCTGCATTTGGATTATAAAGTTCGTTATGTTAGAAATATTACCGATGTTGGACATATCGTAGATGATGTGGATGAAGGTGAAGATAAAATTGCTAAAAAAGCACGTTTGGAGCAATTGGAACCAATGGAAGTGGTACAGCGCTATACTGTAGATTTTCATAATATTCTAAAAGCGTTCAACTTTTTGCCTCCAAGTATCGAGCCTACAGCAACTGGACATATTATTGAGCAGATTGAAATTATCAAAAAAATTATCGATAAAGGCATTGCTTATGTTGCCAACGGATCTGTATATTTTGACGTTGTAAAATATAACGAAACCAATAATTACGGTATCTTAAGCGGTAGAAATATCGACGATATGCTGGCAAATACTCGTGATCTTGACGGACAGTCTGACAAAAGAAATCCGCAGGATTTTGCACTTTGGAAAAAAGCTGAACCAGAACATATCATGAGATGGCCTTCTCCTTGGAGTGATGGTTTCCCTGGATGGCACTTAGAATGTACTGCAATGAGTACTAAATATCTTGGAAATCATTTTGATATTCACGGAGGCGGAATGGATTTAAAATTCCCTCACCACGAATGCGAAATCGCTCAAAATGAAGCTTGCACGGGTCAGGCTCCAGTAAATTACTGGATGCACGCTAATATGCTTACGCTAAACGGAAAGAAAATGGCAAAATCGACTGGAAATAATATTCTTCCAGGCGAAATTCTTAGTGGTGACAACACTATTCTAAGCAAACCCTTTTCTGCTTCGGTAACTCGTTTTTTCATGCTTCAAGCACATTACAGAAGTATTTTAGATTTTTCTGATGATGCAATTGTTGCCGCTGAAAAAGGATACAAAAGATTAATGGAAGCACTTGATGCTTTACCAAATCTTACTGCAGGAGCTTCTAGTTCTATAGATTTTGCTGCATGGAAACAGCTTTGCTATGATGCAATGAATGATGATTTCAACACGCCAATTTTAATTGCGCAGTTGTTTGAAGCTGTTCGTTATATCAACTTATTGAAAGATGGCAAAGAAACTATTTCTGCCAATGATTTAGCTGATTTTCAAACAGCGGTAAAGGCTTTTGTATTTGATGTTTTAGGACTAAATGACGATAAAGCCGCTGATGCAGATAGCGATAAACTAGAAGGTGTAGTTAATATGCTTATCGGAATGAGAAATCAAGCCAGAGCTGATAAAAATTTCGCTCTTTCTGACCAAATTCGCGATCAATTAATTGCTTTAGGAATTCAGCTGAAAGACGGAAAAGAAGGAACTACGTTTAGTATTCAGTAAAAAAAGTATTCAGTGTTCAGTTTTTTAGTGATCAGCTTTAAGCTAAAGATTAACGGACTAAAAGTAGACGATGCTAAGAATTGATTATCTAAATGATTTATCATTTTATATTTTTTTACTGAACACTAAAAAACTGAACACTGAACACTAAATTATGAAATTTCTAATATACCCGTTTGTACTGCTGGTTCGTTTTTATCAAACTGCCATTTCTCCGTTTACACCTGCTTCCTGCAGATTTGAGCCGACATGTTCGACTTATATGATTCAGGCGCTGCAAATTCACGGATTATTTTATGGCGGATATTTAGGAATTAAACGCATCCTAAGCTGTCACCCTTGGGGAAGAACCGGTTACGATCCTGTGCCAGAAAAGAAATGCAACCACAAACATTAACTTTTTAGAAAACGGAACTTTACATTAAATATTTATTTTTACAGATATAAAAACATTTATACATGACACACGCCTTAAATTTAGTTTGGAATCCTTCTGAGGGAATCAACTTAGGATTTTTTATGATTCGCTATTACAGCTTAATGTTTGTAATTGCTTTTGGTTTAGGATGGTTCTTAATGAAAAAGATTTTCGAAAGAGAAAACGAGTCGATTGAAAAACTAGATTCTCTATTCGTATGGACGGTTCTAGCAACTCTAATTGGAGCACGTTTAGGTCATGTTTTCTTTTACGATTGGGAATATTTCAGAAATCATTTATTAGAGATTTTCCTTCCTTTTAAATTCGAACCAGAATTCCAATTTACAGGTTTCCAAGGATTAGCAAGTCACGGAGCTGCCATTGCAATTATTATTGCCATGTATTATTACAGCAAAAGAATCTTAAAACGTTCATTATTATGGATTTTAGATCGTGTAGTAATTCCGGTTGCAAGCGGTGCTATTTTTGTACGTTTAGGGAATTTCTTTAATTCTGAAATTATTGGTCACGAGACTTCATCTGCATTCGGAATTCGTTTCTTACACGACACTTTCAGTAAAGCCGAAGCGGTACAAAAAACTGGAATTGCAGATCCAAAACAAGCTTATAATGCAATAGCAACAGATCCAAAATTTGCAACATTGCTAGCAGAAGTTCCATCAAGACATCCTACTCAATTGTATGAAGCAATCTGTTATGTTTTTGTTTTTGCTATCTTATTCTTTTTATATTGGAGAACAAATGCAAGACTTAAATCTGGTCTTTTATTCGGATTATTTTTAGTGCTTTTATTTGTTGTTCGTTTTATTGTAGAATTTGTAAAAGAAAGCCAGGGCGGTTTTGAAAACGAATTGGGCTTATTCTCAACAGGACAATGGTTAAGTATTCCATTTATTATTATTGGACTTTTCTTTATTATTAGAGCACAGAGAAATCCATTGGCAGAAGCATAGGTTATTTTAAAATAAAAAAAACGAATCCTAAATTCTAAAATAGAGTTTAGGATTTTTTTTATTATAAAGTATTTCATCGAACCTGAAAGGTTCAAATGTTTATAACGAATTTATCGTCCGGAATTATACGACCCCTTCGGGGTCGCATGCTACCTTAACAAACGATATCTATAAACATTTGAATCCTTCGGATTCTGATGTTAAAAATAGAACTCAGGATTTTAAAAAATATACAAACACCTCAAATGAACCTGAAAGGTTCAAATGTCTATAGCAAATTAATCCTGAATTATTTTACGACCCCATCGGGGTCGAATGTTAACCGCAGAAAACAATTTCTATAAACATTTGAATCCTCCGGATTCTGATGTTGTAAATATGCTTTAAATAAAAAAATGATCAATATCTCACTTATTAGGTATTTTCTTTTTATAGCTGATAAGAAATACCAAATTCAATATTCTTTGTATTATAGCCTGCATTACTGCTTCCTAAGCCAGCATTCGAAACATGCCTTACACTCGGGCGGATATCAAATCGAAACTCATGATATCTTGTAGTAAAACCAAGAGCTAAAACATCTGCAAAAGCAAAACCTTTAGACATTCGTTCTGTTTCTGTATCTGTAATCATCGGTCCAATACTTCCTAAAATATAAAACGAACAAACTTTATCGATAGGCTTTCGAATTAAAAAACCACAATTAAGCACATATTCTCGAACGTCTTTTAATTGCGTATATTCATCTCTTTTTTGCTGATAATTAGGTGTTTCAGGTTTCACAAAATAGAAATTCAACAATTGATGCTTCCCAAAGTTAATCTCAGGCTGAACCAATATTTGATATTGAAAATGCTTTGTTTCTTTTAACTTATAATATATCTGAAGTTTATAAAAGTGATTGGTAAACGTATAGTTTCTATTATTAAACTCACTTCCAAAACCATAATTAAACCCTAGAGAAAAATGCGAATTACGTTCCTGTCCAGCCATTTTTGCACCTAAAAGAAACAGTAAGCCTAAAAGTAATTTTCTTGTCATAAATTGTTTTGAAATTCTATTTAAATATAGCACAAAAAAAAGATCCAGCTTGCGCTGGATCTTTTTATATAATCAAAATAGTAATTATGCTTTATTGTGTTTGTCTTCGATTGTATGTTTCTCATCATTAGAAATCGTATCAACCAATACTGGAGTTGCGATGAATAATGAAGAATAAGTACCAACGATAATACCAATTAACATTGCGAAGATAAATCCTCTGATAGACTCTCCACCGAAGATAAACATCGTTAATAATACGATGATCATCATTAATGAAGTATTCAATGTTCTTGATAATGTAGTATTAATAGAAGCGTTTACGATATCTTCGAAGCTACCTTTACGGTTTCCGATGATAAACTCTCTTACCCTGTCAAATACAATTACCGTATCGTTCATAGAATAACCAATTACAGTCAAGATCGCAGCGATAAAGTGCTGATCCATTTCCATGTGGAATGGCATGAATTTGTAGCATAAAGAGTAGATTCCTAATACAAAGATAACGTCGTGAGCAACAGCTGCAATCGCACCTAATGAATATTGCCATTTACGGAAAGATACCATTAAGTATAAGAAAATAACTGCCATCGCACCAAGAACCGCCCAGTAAGAGTTAGTTTTGATATCCTCAGAAATAGAAGCACCAACTTTAGAAGCTTGCAACACACCTACTGTTTTACCATTATAAGAGTTGGTAAATTTATCGTAAGAAGTATTTGGGAAATATTTCTGTAAAGCTGCATATAATTTCTGGTTCACTTCCTCATCGATAGCTACACCATCTTCTTTAATTTTATATTTAGTTGTGATTTTCAACTGATCATCATCACCTAAAATTTTAGCTTCAACTGGTGTACCGAAAGCTGCAGATAATTCATCTGAAACTGCAGTTGCATCAACTGGTTTCTCAAATTTAACTTGGAATGTTCTTCCTCCAACAAAATCAACACCTTCATCTAATCCGTTAACGAAGAAGATAGAAACTAAACTTACTACTGTTACAATAGTAGAGAAGATATAAGTGAATTTTTTAACTTTAATAAAGTCAAAGTGGAAGTTTGTAAACCAGTTTTTAGTAATATTTGTAGAGAACGTTAAATCTGCTTTTCCTGCAATGTTTCTGTCGATAAAGATTCTAGCAATAAAGATTGATGTAAACAATGAAGTTACGATACCAATTAATAATGTTAATGCGAAACCTTTAATAGGACCTGTACCGAAAATAAATAAGATCGCTCCAGTTAAAACGTGAGTAACGTTAGCATCAATAATAGAACGCATTGCACCATGCCATCCGTAAGAAGCTTGAACTGCTTCTGAAAGTGATTTACCTTCACGCAATTCTTCTTTTGCTCTTTCGTAGATAATAATGTTCGCATCTACCGCAGTACCCAATGTTAATACGATACCTGCAATACCTGGTAATGTTAATACAAAACCAAAACTTGCCATAATTCCGAATAAGAATAGTAAGTTTAATAATAATGCAAGGTTAGCATACCAACCAGCTTTACCATAATAGAATACCATCCAAACGCAAACTAATAAGAAACCTAATACAGAAGAAATTGTACCTGCATCAATAGCTGCTTGTCCTAAAGATGGACCAACAACAGTTGATTGGATAATATCTGCAGAAGCTGGTAATTTACCTGCATTTAATACGTTAGCTAAATCTTTAGTTTCAGCTACATCAAATGAACCTGTAATCTCAGATCTTCCTCCAGCAATAGGACCGCTTGTAACACCTGGAGCAGAATATACGATATCATCTAATACAATAGCAATGTAGCTTTTTTGAGCGAATGCTCTTCCTGTAAGTTCTTCCCAAACTTTAGCACCTTGGCTGTTCATCTGCATAGAAACTGCAGGTTTACCCATTTGGTCAAAAGTATCTTTTGCATCAGTTACAACACCACCGCTCATTGCTGGATTATTGTCTCTGTTACCTTTTAAAGCGTATAATTCAACAGCTTCGATATCTGCTGCGCTTTTAATGTCTTTTGCTTTAGGATCTTTAATAGTTGTTGGCTTGCTCCATACAAATTTTGCATAGTGTTGGTCAGCAGCTAATAAAACTCTAATTTCTGGTCTTTTGAAATAATCATTGATAGCAGCAGTATCTTTAGGAGCAAAATAACCTAAAACTGGTCCGCCACCTTGAACGATCATTTTATCAAATAAAGGATTGTTTCCTTTTTTAACTTCTGAAGAATCTTTAGCATCAGTTAATAATGCATTTAATGAATCTTTAGCAACTGTTTTAGTTTCAGTCTTTTTAACTTCAGTTTTCTTTAAAGCTTCGTTTGCTGATACTAAGAAATTACCAATTTCTTCAACTTTATAAGTTTCCCAAAACTCTAATTGAGCTTTTCCTCCTAATAATTTTTTAATTCTATCAACATCTTTAGCACCTGGAAGCTCTACTAAGATCCTTCCTGTTTCCCCTAATTTTTGAATGTTTGGCTGTGTAACACCAAATTTATCGATACGCTCTCTTAATACTTTAAAAGCACTTTCTACAGACTCATCAACTTTTCTTTTGATAACTTTTTGAACCTGCGCGTCAGACATTTGAAAATCTACACCACCTTCTCCTTGAAGACTTCTGTTTGCGAAGATATCTGGAGATGCTAATTTTACAGAACCTTTTGAGTTTGCTTCAAAAGCTTCAAAAAACTTATTTAAATACGTTTTGTTTCCTTCTAAATTTGCAGAAGCATCGGCTAACGATTTATTAAATACTGGGTTTTTAGAATTGTTAGCTAAACCTTTTAAAACATCCTTAATAGAAATTTGAAGAATCACGTTGATTCCCCCTTCTAAGTCAAGACCTTTGTTTAGCTGTTTGTTTTTCACTTCGTTATAAGTGAAATCAGTAAAACCAAGATTTAATACTTTTTCTTTACCAATAGAATCTAAGTATTTCAGCTCTTTATCAGGATTATCTCCTGCAAAAGCTTTAGCTTCACTTTTGACACTATTTGCCACAAAAGTGAATGATAGTTGGTAAATACTTACCAATGCAAATAGAATTGCGAAAAATTTAATAAGTCCTTTATTCTGCATTATTACTAAAAATTAATTATGTTTTATTTTTGTTTTTGTTTTAAAGTCCCATAAAATAAGCCCTGACATGATTTTTTAAAACAAAAATACGAGATCACGAATTACCAATTTTTTTTTAAACCGAGCAAATATATTATTTACGAAAATATTAACCAATTTATTTATTAATTAATCTCAAAAAAAAAGCTGCAAAAGTGCAGCTTCTTTTCTTTTTTGCGGTTTTTATTATACTAATATGGATTTCAAGGCATCATTCATACTTCGAACTGCATCTGCACTTTTGGCAAATAATGCTTTTTCCTGATCATTTAAATTTATATCTAAAATTTCTTCGACTCCATTTTTACCAATTATACAAGGTACACCTATGCAAATATCATTCTGTCCATATTCACCTTCAACAAAAACAGAACAAGCAATCATTTTCTTTTGATCGTTTAAAATACTGTCTACTAAATACGCTACAGAAGCTCCTGGAGCATACCAAGCAGAAGTTCCTAAAAGACCAGTAAGAGTTGCTCCTCCTACCATGGTGTCTGCTGCAACTTTTTGCAAGACTTCTTCTGAAAGAAATTCTGTTACTGGAATCCCGTTGTAAGATGCCAGACGAGTTAACGGAATCATAGTCGTATCACCATGACCTCCTATTACCATTGCCGAAATATCATTTGCAGGTTTATCTAATGCCAATGAAAGATACGTTCTAAAACGAGAACTATCCAAAGCACCACCCATACCTATAATTCTATTTTTTGGAAGACCAGTAGCTTTTAACGCTAAATAAGTCATAGTATCCATTGGATTGGAAACTACAACAATAATGGTATCTGGAGAATATTTCAACACATTCTCAGCAACTGTTTTTACAATTCCTGCATTGATACCGATTAATTCTTCTCTTGTCATTCCCGGTTTTCTCGGAATTCCTGATGTAATAACAACTACATCACTTCCGGCAGTTTTAGAATAATCGTTGGTAACTCCAGAAACTTTGGTATTAAAACCTGTGTTTGTAGCACACTGTGTAATATCCAACGCTTTACCTTCGGCAAAACCTTCTTTAATATCCAACAATACTACTTCACTTGCAATTCCTCTATAAGAAATAACATCTGCACATGTAGCTCCAACATTTCCCGCTCCTACAATGGTAACTTTCATATTTTTTACTTTATCGGTTATTAATTTATTTTTGTCTCTTCCTTAAAAAGACAATTCGTTTAATTGTCTAGTAAATTTAAACAATTAAACGAATTGAAATTATTAATTTTTCATTTTATGCGTCAATATTTGCATAAACTGCATTTTTCTCGATAAACTCTCTACGTGGCGGTACTTCATCACCCATTAGCATAGAAAAAACTTGATCTGCTTCTGCAAGGCTGTCGATATTTACCTGACGTAAAGTTCTAAAGTTTGGATCCATTGTAGTTTCCCACAATTGCTCTGCGTTCATCTCTCCAAGACCTTTATAACGTTGAATATTGGCACTTCCACCCATTCTTTCGTTAGCCTGATCACGCTGAACATCATTCCAAGCATATTCTTTTTTATTTCCTTTTTTAACTAAGTATAAAGGTGGTGCTGCTATATATACGTGACCTTCTTCAATTAGTTCTTTCATGAAACGGAAGAAGAACGTTAATATTAAGGTAGAAATGTGGCTACCATCGACATCGGCATCACACATGATGATTACCTTGTGATATCTTAGTTTTTCAAGATTAAGCGCTTTACTGTCTTCTGCAGTTCCTACTGTAACTCCTAAAGCAGTAAAGATATTTCTAATCTCTTCATTTTCGAATACTTTATGGTGCATTGCTTTTTCAACATTCAAAATCTTACCACGTAATGGCAAAATTGCTTGAAAGTTACGATCACGCCCTTGTTTTGCTGTTCCACCAGCCGAATCTCCCTCGACAAGGTAAACCTCACATCTTGCTGGATCCTGCTCAGAACAATCAGATAATTTTCCTGGCAATCCGCCGCCGCCCATAACAGTTTTACGCTGTACCATTTCACGCGCTTTTTTCGCTGCGTGACGTGCCTGAGCTGCTAAGATTACTTTTTGGATAATCAATTTTGCATCATTTGGATTTTCTTCCAAATAATTCTCTAACATTTCTCCAACCGCCTGAGAAACTGGAGAAACAACCTCTCTGTTTCCAAGCTTGGTTTTTGTTTGTCCTTCGAATTGAGGTTCTGAAACTTTTACCGAAATAATCGCTGTTAATCCTTCACGAAAGTCATCTCCAGCAATTTCGAATTTTAATTTATCTAATAAACCAGAAGCATCTGCATATTTTTTAAGCGTTCTTGTCAAACCACTTCTAAAACCTTGCAAGTGCGTACCTCCTTCGTGCGTATTGATATTATTTACGTAAGAGAAAATATTCTCTGTATAACTTGTATTGTAAATTAAGGCAACCTCAACTGGAATTTCGCCTTTATCATTATCCATACTGATAACATGAGAAACAATTGGCTCACGGTTACCATCTAAATAACGAATATATTCTTTTAGACCTTCATCAGAATGAAATACTTCGCTTCTGAATTCGCCTTTATCATCAACTTCTCTTTTATCTGTAAACGTAATTGTAATTCCTTTATTAAGGAAAGAAAGCTCACGCATACGTGCAGAAAGTGTATCATAAGAAAACTCAGTTGTCTGAGTAAAGATTGTATCATCTGGAAAGAAAGTCTGACGCGTACCTCTTTTATCAGTTTCTCCAATTTGTTTTACTGGATATAAAGATTTTCCTCTTTCGTATTCCTGCTCATAAATCTTACCTTCTCTAAATACAGTAGATTTCATGTGAACAGAAAGGGCGTTTACTACAGAAACCCCAACCCCGTGAAGACCTCCAGAAACTTTATATGAATCTTTGTCGAATTTACCTCCCGCACCAATTTTAGTCATTACAACCTCAAGTGCAGAAACTCCTTCTTTTTTATGCAAGTCAACTGGAATACCACGACCATTATCTTCAACAGTAACAGAACCATCCTCGTTTATTGAGACACTAATAGTATCACAATGTCCTCCCATCGCCTCATCAATAGAGTTATCAACAACCTCGTAAACTAAATGGTGTAGTCCTCGAACCCCTACATCACCAATATACATCGATGGACGCATTCTTACGTGCTCCATCCCTTCTAATGCCTGAATACTATCTGCTGAATAATTGTTCTTCTTGATTTCTTCGCTCATATAATTTATTCTAATAAATGTATTTATGTCTAACACGCAAATATATAAAAATGCAGGCTATATACCCAGTAAATTAAACGTTAAAGCGTGTAAGTTATCAACAGAAACTTGAATTTAAATTCCAATCTCAAACCTTTGCGCTAAAAATTCCAAATTCCAACGCTTAAATAATAAAGATACTGTAAAAAAACTAAAAATCCGAAACAGAAACTGTTTCGGATTTTATACTATTTCCCAAATTGGAATTTGGAATTTTATTATTGGGATTTCAACACAATTGGAATTTGGAATTTTATTTTTTGGAATTTCAATAAAAAATTGGAATTTGGAATTTATTTTATTGGAATTTCATTTTAAGCAATAACATTAGCCTTCACACCTTCAAAATTCCCTTTCAAGTGTGCCGCATTTGCTCTTCCGCTTGGATCAAGGTTTTCTTGCCATTTCGGAATCCATTTACGAACGGTTTGTGCTGCGCTGACCTGCGGATAGAATTTATGAAAAATCGATCTGTACAGATACGCTTCTTTAGTCGTTGGTGAATTATACGGAAATTCTGCACTTGCTCCAGCTAATTGCTCATCTGTAACTTGCGAAGAACAGTATTCAATCAATTCATCAACCCAATTGTATCCTACTCCATCAGAAAACTGTTCTTTCTGACGCCATAAAACTTCTGAAGGCAAATAAGGATCTTCTGGAGTATCGAAAGCTTTTCTTAAAATATATTTTTCAACGCCATCATAATTTTTTGGCTGTTTTTCTTCTGTTTTAATTCGAATGGCCACATCTAAAAATTCGGTATCCAAAAACGGAATACGAACTTCTAATCCATTTGCCATTGTCGTTTTATCTGCACGCAGTAAATCGGCTGTAAAAAGCTTCTGCACTCTTTCTATAGTTTCATCTTGAAATTCTTCTTCAGAAGGCGCATTTCTAAAATATAAATGCCCTCCAAAAACTTCATCTGCCCCTTCGCCCGACAAGATCACTTTTATGCCTTGATCTGCAATTGCTTTAGAAAGCAAATACATTGGAACACCTGAACGCACAGAAATAATATCATAAGTCTCGATATGATAAATTACATTCTCCAAAACTTTAACCCCTTCTTCAACAGAGAAATGAATTTCGTGATGTTCTGTTCCTAAAAATGCTGCCGCCTTTCTAGCCGAAATATTATCCGGAGCATCTGCATCTAATCCGATAGAAAAAGAATGCAGTTTTTCTCCCTTTTCTTTTAGCAATCTCGAAGTGATTGCCGAAATCAAAGATGTATCCAAACCTCCTGACAGCACTACTCCTAGAGGCACTTCTGCCAATAGACGTTTGCGAGTAGCCTGAATCAGACTTTCGCGAATCAATTCTAAATCTAGCGGTTGAGTTGCTTTTTTATGATCTTCGTATTCTGGATGATAATATTTTACAAAACCGGTTTTTGCGGTATAATAATGTCCTGGAGGAAAAGTAGAAAACGATTTGCACTGGTCGGCAATAGATTTCATTTCTGAAGAAAAATAAATTCTTCCTCTTTCGTCTAAACCATAATATAAAGGTTTCACTCCAATCGGATCGCGACCTGCAATATATTTATCACCGTCAACCACCACAAAAGCAAAATCTCCGTCTAGCTTATTACAGAAATCATAACCGAATTCTTCATAAAGATGCACAATTACTTCTGAATCTGATTCGGTTCTGAAAGTATGATTTTTTAAAACCGTATTTTTAAGTTCCTGATAGTTATAAATTTCACCATCATGAATCATCCAAGCTTTATCAGTACCTTGAATTGGCTGTTTCCCAGAAGTAAGATCAATAATCGACAAACTTTCATGGCATAATATACTGCCATTTTCCATAATGTGAATATCGCTTTCATCAGGGCCGCGGTGCGACATTCTTTCAGAAAGTTCTTTTACAAGTTTGGGGTCTTTTCCTTTACCAATTACAGCTAATAATCCAGACATAATCTTTTATTTTATTATTCTATTTCCTCTAGTGTTCAAAATATAAATTGAACATTAAAAAATCATTAAAATTTTTCAGCGAAAGCAAAACTATGTATTAATTTTTGCTTTCAGCTATTAAATTGATTAAAATATTTAGAATTCAGTATCAATTCAGCAGATTTCAAATATATTAAAAGAAAGTCAAACAACTGTATTTGAAAGTGTGCAAACTTTTTCAAATCCTATTATTTAACATCTTTAGACAAGAAAAACGCTCTCGGCTAGAGAACGTTTTTCCTAAAAAATATATACTAATTCTAAAAATTAAACTCTTTTTTATGCCTTAACATAAGCATCATCGTGAACATTGGCAACTGCTCTTCCTGATGGATCGTTTAGGTTTTTGAAAGCTTCATCCCACTCCAAAGCAATTTTTGTACTACAAGCCACACTTGCTTCTTGAGGTACACATAATGCTGCTGCATCGCTTGGAAAATGTTCTGTAAAAATAGAACGGTAATAATACTCTTCTTTTGAAGTTGGTGTCTGCAATGGGAATTTAAATCTCGCGTTTGCCAATTGCTCGTCCGAAACTTCTCTTGCCACTACTTCTTTCAAAGTATCAATCCAGCTGTATCCTACTCCATCAGAAAACTGCTCTTTTTGTCTCCAAGCTACACTTTCTGGAAGCATATCTTCAAAAGCTTTACGAACAACCCATTTTTCCATCGGGTGCTCTTTGTTGATCATTTTATCTTGTGGATTGATGCGCATGGCAACATCCATAAATTCTTTGTCTAAGAAAGGCACACGCCCTTCGATTCCCCAAGCTGCTAAACTTTTGTTAGCACGTAAACAGTCGTACATATGAAGTTTTCCTAATTTACGAACGTTTTCTTCGTGGAATTCTCTTGCGTTTGGCGCTTTGTGAAAATATAAATATCCTCCGAAAAGCTCATCTGCCCCTTCTCCCGAAAGAACCATTTTGATTCCCATAGATTTAATCACTCTCGCCATTAACCACATTGGAGTCGAAGCTCTAACTGTAGTTACATCATACGTTTCTAAGTTGTAAATTACATCACGAACTGCATCTAAACCTTCTTGGATTGTAAATTTAATTTCGTGGTGAATAGTTCCAATATGATCTGCTACTTTTCTCGCTGCTGCTAAATCTGGCGAACCTTCTAAACCAACTGAAAAAGAGTGCAATTGCGGATACCAAGCATCTGTAGTATCATCTGACTCAATTCTTTTTTGAGCGAATTTTTTAGCTACAGCTGAAGTAATAGAAGAATCTAAACCTCCAGAAAGTAAAACCCCGTAAGGAACATCACTCATTAATTGTCTGTGAACTGCTGCTTCTAGCGCTTCTTTAATTGCAGGAATACTTGTTTCATTATCTTTAACTGCATCATATTCTGTCCAGTCTCTTTTGTACCACTGTACAAATTCTCCATCTTTACTTGATAAATAGTGTCCCGGAGGAAACAATTCGATTTTTGTACAATATCCTTCTAAAGCTTTTAACTCAGAAGCCACATAAAAAGTTCCGTGCTGATCCCATCCAATATATAATGGAATAATTCCCATATGGTCACGAGCTACAAAATATTCATCTTTATCAACATCGTAGATTGCGAAACCGAAGATTCCGTTTAATTCGTCAACGAAACTTACTCCTTTTTCTTTGTATAAAGCCAAAATAACTTCACAGTCACTTTCAGTTTGAAAGTTATATTTACCCGCAAATTGTTTACGCAGCTCTCTGTGGTTGTAGATTTCCCCATTTGCAGCCAAAACCAATTTTTTATCTTCTGTAAATAAAGGTTGTTTTCCAGACGCTGGATCTACAATTGCCAAACGCTCGTGAGAAAGAATTGCTTTATCATTGCTGTAAATTCCGCTCCAGTCTGGTCCGCGGTGACGAATGATTTTTGACATTTCTAATACTTGAGGTCTTAACGCTTCGGCTTTTTGTTTAAGATCAAAGGCACATACAATTCCACACATAATTCTATATTTTTATTTTTTAAATTTTAATTTGATAGGGCAAAGATGGAGTATTAGTTACAATTGAAAAACACAATAATCGATTTTAATTTCAATTTAAAACCACAATTAAGCATTTACATATAAAATGTAAAATTTTGATATCAAAAAAAGCTTGAAACTTGAAAATTTCAATTTTGAACAGAAAATTGCTTTAAAACTGAAAGTTTTAATCAAATTTTTAAATTAATTTTTGAGTTATTTCTTTATGAATGAAAGATTCGTAAAGAGAAGAAGAAAAGTTGTTTTGGAATTATGGTTTATGCAAGAACATAGTGTTTGTCATTTCCTAATTCCGAGTGAAGATCTAAAGTAATAATCTCGCAAAGTCGCTAAGACGCAAAGTTTCTTAATTGAAGGAATGGTCGGATTTAAATTACGTAACCTTTGTCAAAGTTTGAAACTTTGACAAAGGTGATGACGAAGTGAAACTTACTCTACACTTTCTATAGTATAATGCGTCTTATTAATTTCAAATTGAAAACCAGCTTTATTCCCCATCAAATGTGCTCCAAGCGGAGATTGTGGAGACAGCGCAATAACATTAATTCCGTCAATAGCGATTTTTGGAAGTGCAACACTTACATATAAATAAATGCCGTTGGCTTTTACCAAACTTCCTAAACTGATGTTTTCTGTAGTTTTTGAAGGATCAATTTTTTCTAAAATCGCTATTTGAGCAATCGCTTCCTTCAATTTATTCGTAAGCTTTTCCTGTTCGATATGCATCATCGACAAAGCCGTTTCGTGCTTATCGCCGGCAGAACCTTTGGCATCGTTTTTAGAATCTTCGGTTAAGTTCGAAATCATGTCTTTAAAAACATCGATTCTATCTTGAACCATTTGAGTGTAATGAGAGTATATTTTTTCTTTGAAGTCCATAGTTAATTTTGCCACGAAAGTGCTAAGACACAAAGATCGTTAAAAAGCATTTAAATATCTTACTGCTTAAGGAATTTCTATTTCTACAATTACAAAAATTTAAAAAGCCACAAATTCACGAATTTACTCCAAAAAATCCATGAATCCGTGGCTTAAAAAAAAGGCACTTCTATATTAATATACTCTTTGTGTCTTAGTGTCTTTGTGGCTAAACGATATTAAAAATCAAATTTATAATTAGCTCCTCCAAGAATCTGGAATCCTTGCACCGGATAATTTAACCATTTTTGATAAGCTTGATTTCCAATATTATTTGCTTTCAAGAAAAACGTTAAACGTTCGCTGAATTTATAACCTACATGAGCATTGGCATCAAAATAGCTTTTCAGCGTTGTAATGACTGGATCAACTGTCAAATTTAAATTCGATTGCATATCTTTTCTTTCGCCCACATAAAACACATTCAATCCTGCGTACCATTGCTTAGTAATACTAACGTCTAAAGTTGAACTTAATTTCATTGATGGCAAATTCCATGCTTCGACATTATTATCTGTACTATAACTATTAAAAGTTCCGTTGATTCCGAAAGTTACATTCTGAGAAAAATCGGCTTTTAATTCTCCGTAGAAACGGAAAGTTCTAATATCTTCATACACTACGCCAAACGAGTTTCCGAAAGCGTAATCTTCGTTTGTAACAACTTCAGTATAATCATTGGCTTTAAACAATGCTTTATCTTTTTCGTTTAAATAAGAAGCGGTCAAGTTATAATTAACATTATTAGCCAATTTTCCTTTTAGTCCAGCAAAAACATTATACTGCGTGCTAGACGGACGCATATTTAAAGTTGGAGACAAAAACGGATTATCGGTTACAAAATCTGCATAAGAATTCTGGTTCAAAGCTCCATTTACCCCTGTGTAGAAAATCATCAAATCGCCAACCAGTCTGTAAGAAGCGTTTACTTTTGGATAGAAATAAAATTTGTTTCCGCTGTTTTCAGAATCTGCGCTGTAATAAACTCCCGCACCTAATTCAAGAGTCCATTCATTTTCATTGATTACAAAACTTGGTTCGATTCCAACATTTGTAAAACTATATTTTAAAGCTTCTGTATTGTCTTGGAAATAATTATTCTTGAAAGAACCGCTTACGTGATCTACAATAACGTTTGTTTTAATCGCCTGATCCATTACGTCAACAGTAAAAGTCGGTTTTACATAAAAACGATTTTCTGATGAAGAATAACTGTCTGAAAAATGAGTGAATTTTGTAGACAGTTTACTGAAAATACTTTCTGCAAATTCTGCATTTCCGCCCAGCCAAATCGTATTATAAGAATGATCCGGATTAATGCTGTTTACCAAATCATAACGCTGATCTGGAATTGTCGATCCAAAATCTGAAGGAAGTCCATACCAATTATAAATCTGATTTTGATACCCTAAATCTACTCCCCAAGTTACATCTCTATTATTCTGTCCGTAACCTACATTAATTGCCGTATCGTAGAATTCATCATTCAATTCCACATCTTTAATTCCGCCTTGAGACGAATGATGGCGGAACATTCCTGCCACATAATCATTGTTTCCTAAATCCTGATTTACAAACAATTCAGCATTTAAAGTGCTATAATTACCCAAACCTAAAGTAGCATAATTATTGAACAATCTTTCTTTCTTTGCTTTTTCTACGCCTTCTGCTTTTCCTTTAGAAGGAGTAAAAGTTGATGCCACGGGAACAGACAAAATACTGTACTTTATGACTTCTTTCGGCTGATTTCCGCTGTCGTCAAGCGAAGGTGTTTCTTTCACTTTAAAAGCATCTGAAATAGTTGGCGAATACGGTTTTACAACATTTACTGTCTCGGTTCCGATACTTTCGTTTTTCTTCTGTGCGATCGAAAACTGAGCAGCAAATAACACTAACAAAATGATAATTTTATGTCGGCAGTTTAATTTCATATTTCTTTCTTTTGAGAGCATTATTTAGAGAAAAGAAAATAGAATAAAGAGAATAGAATTCTCATTTTTCTACATTTTCTCATTTCATTTGCTCTACATTTTTTGTTCTATTTTCTATATTCTAAAATCTGTGTTCTATTCTCTATATTCTTAAATCTAAAATCTACAGTCTTAAATCTAAAATTAATTAAGCTTCCCACTCCCCTTTGGCCACAAACTGAGTTTTTCCTCCTATTGTAATATCGTATTGATCGTTGGCTAATTTTCCTTTCAAATGAATCTGAGAAGGGCGCCCCATATAATCTCCCTGATAATTGATTTTTTCAATTTCTGGCGAATGGTATTTTAAAAGATAAGCTTGCAGACAAGTACTTGCGCTTCCTGTCGCCGCGTCCTCTTTCAGCTGATTGTGTTCAATATATAAAAGTCTGCTTGCCAGTTTACCATCTTCAAAACTATAGAAATACAATCCTTGGTGATCGGTTTTGCAATGCTGTTTCAGCCATTTATCTGTTTTGTCTTTATCTAAAGCCAGATTTTCTAAAGCTCTTTTACTATTTAAGGGCACGATTACAAAAGCACTTCCTGTTGTCACTTCCTGAATTAGATATTGATTGTCAAAATCATCAATTGTCAAATTGCTGAAAGACGGAAAATCTTCTTTTCCGAAAACATCCCAAAACTTTGGTTGTGCTGCTTTTAACCAAATCAAGTCTTCTGATTGCTTAATTTGAATTGGCCCAATCGGAACTTCAACTGTTATATTTTCAGGCGAATTTTCAAAAACTTTGTTCATCAAAACCCACGAAGTCCCAATAATTGGATGCCCTGCAAACTGCATTTCTTGAGACGGAGTAAAAATTCTGATCTCCGCTTTATTCTTTTCTTTGTCCAGTTTCGTAATAAATGTGCTTTCTGAAAAATTCATCTCAAGCGCTATCTGCTGCATTTCTTTCGAACTTAAATTTCCAGCATCTAAAAAAACCGCCAGCTGATTTCCAGCATATTTTTTATCTGTAAAAACATCAACTATGTAAAAAGGTAAACTCATTGTTTTTCTTGTATTTTGTTTTTAGTCCCTAGTCCTTAGTTGTTATTCTTTAGCGTTTTTCCTATTATTAAGGACTAGGGACTAAAAAACTAAGGACTATAGAGACTATTTGTTAATTGAAGAATTCGTTTTTGACTCTTCTGATTTAATAGCGCTTAATTCTCTTTTCGCTTCTTCCACCACATCTGGATAATCGGTAAAATTGTTGATTACGTTATCTAGAATATAAGTCGCCTGATAACTGTCTTTCAATCCGTAGAAGTTTTTCGCCATTAAGACCAAACCTTTTGCACCATAATATTTGTAAGCCGAATAACTTTTTGCCAGTTTCTGAACCGCAGTATTCGAAGCTTCAAATTTTCCTTCTTTTGTTTTAAAATAAGCATCATAATACAAAGCTTCAGCAGCCAATTCTCCTTTAGAAGTTGTAGCCAGTTTTGCATAAGCCGCTTTTGCTTTGTCTTCATTTCCAGTTTGCATTGCGGCACGTGCCACGATAATTTGCGCATCGGCTTTTACGCCTGCATCCGATTTTGGATTTTCTAATACTTTATCTGCTGCAACAACCGAATTGTCATAATCTTTTTTATCGTAATAACATTTCATTAAATTGGCTTGCGCAAAAGTTTTATTCTGAGGATAATCTGCCTCTTTTTCTAGACTTACCAAAACCGGAATTGCTTTATCGCAATCTTTTGCTTTTAGATAAATCTGAGCCAGTCTGTTTAAAGCCTGCTCTGTAAATTCGTTTCTTGGCTGATCAATTACATATTGATAATTGGCAATAGATTTTGTTTCAGAACCTTCGGCATACGTTAATTGTCCTAAATAAAAATTAGCTTCTAACGCATGTAATCCGTTCGGGAATTTGCTTACGTAACCCGCAAAACCAGTACTTGCTGCTTTGCTGTTATTCTGGCTGTATTGTTTGAAAGCTGCATCGTAAGTATCATTATCCAATTCTGCATCTGTAACCGAAACAAAATCCAATGTACGAACCCAAGTTGCATATTCGTCTACCTTTCCAGAATCAACATAGATTAATCTTGCTGTCGAAACTGCTTCTAAAGCTTCTGGAGTTTTTGGGAATTCTGCCGCCACTTTTTTAAACTTCGTTAAAGCTTGTGCATCACGATCAGAATTATAGTAGATTAAACCTTGTTTTAAGATTGCTTTTGAAGTAAATGTTCCGTTACCGAATTCAGAAATCAACTGATCGTACGTTTTAATTGCTTGATCGTTTTTCTTTTCTGCCACATACGTATTTCCTAATTCGAACAAAGCATCATCTCTGTACGATGATTTTTTGTACATCTGAAGGAAATTATTCAACTCGTCTACTTTCTTCGCATTATTTGACATAAATCCATAAGAAAGCGCTTTTTGAAACTGAGCATAATCTGCATCTACACCTTTCGCCGAGATTGCTTTCGCGTAAGCTTCATTTGCAGCACTGTATTTAGAAGTCACAAAACGGCAATCTCCTAAACGCAAATACGAATCGTTTAAACGAACTTTATCTGAAGGCGATTGATCAATCTGAGCTTGAAAAGAATTTGCAGCCTGATCGTATTCTTTCAGTTTGAAGTACGTGTAACCAATATTGTAGTTGATATTTTTATATTCGTCAGTCGATTTTGCAGCAGCCATTCCGGCAAATTGCTTGTACGTTAATAATGCGTTTTGCATATCATCGTTCAAATATTCTGTTTCTGCTTTCCAGAAAGTGGCACGTGCTGTAAATTCAGGAGTTTTTTGTTCGCTTATCGCGCTTTTAAACAGTTTACCCGCTTCCTGATAATTATTCTCATTGTACAATTCTAATCCACGATAAAAAAGTACTTTTTGATACGCTGCTTTATTTTCTGCAGTTCTATTTTTTTCTAATAAAGCCAGTGCTTCTTTGTAGTTTTTAGAAGAAATATAAGAATCGACCAATAATTTCTCTACCTCAGCACGGCTTGCATTATTCGGATATTTTTTAAGGAAATCTAATAAAATTCCAGGAACAGCTTGGTACGCGTTTCCAATATCATAACTCAATTTTGCATAGTTTAACGCAGCATCTTCTTGAATCTGTGCATTAAAATCCATTTCTGAAGCATTTTTAAAAGCATTTAAAGCTTCTTGCTTTTTACCAATATTCAGATAACTCAAACCTAAATGATAGTACGCATTTTGAGCCACAAAATCTTTTCCTTCAATAATTTTGTTAAATTGAGAAATTGCTTTTTCGTAGTTTTTCTGCTCGTAATACGCATAACCTAACTGATAAAAATCGGTATTATTCCACTTCCCTTTTTTACCTGCATATTGCTCTAAATATGGAATTGCTTTTCCGTATTGTTTTAGGTTGAAATAACTTTCTCCTATAATTTTATTTAGTTCCGATTTTTCAATTTCATTTGATTTGCCCATCGCCTGCTGACCTAAATCAATTGCTTTTTGGAAATTTCCAAGTTTGAAATTCATATCAGCTTGATAGTACGACAGTTTTTCTTTGTATTTTTCTTCTCCCGAAACCTCATCAAAATATTTTGTAGCTTCTTTATAATCATCTCCTTCATAAGCCATAAAACCTAAGTAATATTTGGCTTGAGAACCGTATTCTTTAGAATTTACTACTTTATTAAAATAGTTCGTCGCTTCTTTTTTCTTTTTAGCATTAAAATAGCTGTAGCCTTTCATAAAGTTAAACTTATCAGACTCAGCTTTGCTCATGTAGCTTTCATCAACTTTATCAAACCACATTAACGCTTTTGGATAATTTCCCTGTTCGAAGAAAAATTGCGCTGCTTCTATATAAGCCTGATTTTGCTTCGTACTTGTTGGATAATCATTAACAAACTGTTCTACCAAAGCATCAGCATTTGCCTTATTCGTTCTTATAGCGCAATTAGCAATATAAAAAGCACAATCCGATTTCACTTCCTCGGTAATTGCGGTATTTTCATTGTTTTTTACGTGCTCAAAAATAAGTTGAGCCGAGGCATATTGTTTGTCGTTATATAAAGCCAGTGCTTTGTCAAAATCCTTTAATTCGTAAGTGTAAATAGCTGATTTTTGTGCGGAAGCTATAGTCGAAGCAAGGAAAATTTGGAATAAAAAGAACCTGGAAAGTTTACGCATTTTAATAATATTTAGTATTCAAATGTATCATTTTTATACGGTTTATAACGAAACGTTTCAAGCTTTTATTATCTTTAAAAAATTAAACTTCTTCATTTTTTTTAACAAATCAATCTCAAAATATTGGTTCTCAAAGCGTATAAAATAATTTAAAACCATATAAGTTATATAAGTAAATATAAATAAGTCGTAAAATTTTAGCCCAGTTTTACTGAATGAACTTATATGGCTTATATGGTTTAATTACATTTAAACTTTTTCATAAGAATTCATTTAAATTTATTTTGAATCCAAGCGTTATCTTATTACTTTTACCATTCAAACCAATTTTATTATGTCACAAACCGTACTGTCTCTTAAAGAAGTCACTATATATCAAGAAGGAAGAAAAATTATCTCTCACATTAACTTAGATGTTAACCATGGTGAGTTTATCTACATTATCGGGAAAACTGGTTCTGGAAAAAGTAGTTTTCTAAAAACTTTATATGCTGATTTACCGTTAGTTGAAGGCGAAGGACATATTGTTGAATTTGATTTGGCAACTTTAAAAGAAAGTGAAATTCCGTATTTAAGACGTAAAATCGGAATTGTGTTTCAAGACTTTAAACTGCTTCCAGACCGTTCTATAAAAGACAATATGCTTTTTGTTTTAAGAGCTACAGGATGGGTTGAAAAAGAAGCCATGCAACATAAAATTGATGAAGTTTTGGACAAAGTTGGAATGAAAGACTTTGTAAACAAAATGCCGCATCAGCTTTCTGGAGGAGAACAACAGCGTGTTGCAATCGCTAGAGCGCTATTGAACGACCCAGAATTTATCCTTGCTGACGAACCTACAGGAAATCTTGATCCACAAACAAGTTCTGAAGTTTTAGAAGTTTTAAAAGCGATTAATGCCGCAGGTAAAACCGTTATTATGGCAACGCACGATTATGCTTTATTAATGAAATTCCCTTCTAAAACCTTAAAATGCGAAGATGAAAGAATCTTCGAAGTGGTGCAAAGAAGCGTGTAATGCTTTCCATTTTAATTCCGGTTTATAATTATAATGTTTTTCCGCTGGTTTTAGAACTTAAGCGACAAGCCGATAATTTAGGAATTGAATATGAGATTTTGGCACAAGATGATTTCAGCCAAAATTTCGCAAATGAAAACACGCAGATAAATACACTCGAAAATTGTTCTTTTTCGATCAATACTGGAAACTTAGGCAGAGGAAGAAATATTAATTTATTATGTTCCAAATCAAAGTATAATTTTATCTTGATTATGGAGGCAGATGCTTTGCCAGAGAATGAATTTTATCTTAAAAATTATATTGAATTACTTTCAAATTCAACATCAGTAATTTTTGGCGGTGTAAAATACCCCGATATTGTTCCTTCTAAAGAAAAAATACTTCGATGGAAATATGGCTTAAAAAGAGAAAGTAAATCTTTAAATCAACGACTTCAAAATAATTATGATTTTGTATTTACGTGGAATTTAATTTTAAAAAAAGAAATTATCTTACAATTTCCATTTCCAGAATTCATAAAAGATTATGGATATGAAGACCTGATTTTTATAAATAATCTGCGCTTAAATTCGATTCCTGTTTCACATACCGAAAATCTGCTGATTCATTACAACAATGAAAACAGTATCGATTTTATTGAAAAAGCTGAAAAAGCTGTTCAAAACTTACACAACTTAGTCCAATTTCATAAAATTGATCCTGAAAGCACTAGATTAACAAAGTTTCATTCACTTTTAAATAGGCTATATTTAACTGGAATTGCAAAAGCTATTTATAGCATAACAAAAAAGAGAATATTAGCCAACTTAACTTCAGAAAAACCAAATTTATATCTTTTAGATTTTTATAAATTAGGTTTTTATTGCGATTTAAAAAAATAATCAGCTATGGTCTTTTTTTCGGTAGTTATTCCGTTATACAATAAAGTTGATCATATCGAAAACACTGTCAAAAGTATTCTCGGTCAAACTTTTATTGATTACGAAATCATTATAATAAATGATGGATCTACCGATGCAAGTGAAACTATTGTTAGAAGTTTTAATGAAAAAAGAATTAAAATCTTTAATCAAAAAAATCAAGGCGTTTCTGTTGCAAGAAATTTTGGAATTGAGAAATCTTCTGGAAAATTTATTGCCTTTCTTGATGCTGATGATTATTGGTTTCCAAATCATTTAGAAGAATTGAACAAATTAATTCTTGATTTTCCAAATTGTGGCATTTATTGTTCTCGATACAAAACTAAAATCAGCACAAACCATTTTAAAACCCCAGTATTTCAAGGAATAACAAATTCTTTTAGCGGAATTATCAATGATTATTTTTATTCTAATCGACCATCCCGCATTACTTGGACTTCATGTTTAGCTATTTCAAAAGAAATTTTAGAAAACACAGGAGGTTTTACGCCTGGCGTAACAAATGGTCAAGATTTAGAGTTATGGACAAAAATCGGGGTTAATTTTCCTGTAGCAATTACGAATAAAACTACTGCAGTTTATAACTATGATATTGGAAAAAGTTTGAGTAAACGCGAAATAAATTCGATGAGTTTAATGGATTTTGAACAATTCAAAATCTTTGAAAAGCATAATCCTTCTCTTAAAAAATTTCTCGATTTATATCGAATTGAATATGGATTACACTACTATATTTTTGGGAATAAAACCAAATTCAATTTTTATTTAAAAGATGTTGATAAGGAAAATATTCCTTTTAAAGTTCAATTTTTATTAAAAGTTCCGCCTTTTATTTTGCAGGTTTTTCTAAAATTAAAAAGAAAATTAAAACAAAGCGGAATTGATTTTTCTATTTACAAGTAGCATACTTAATAAAATCATCAAAATTTCTAATATAATCTTCTTCTATATAAACTTCTGAAGCTATTACCAGACAAAGAGAACCTGAAGAGAAATTTTGCAATTCTCTCCAAATTCCAGGATTAATCAATAATCCTTCGTAAGGTCGATTTAAGGTAATTATTTGCTCTTTTTCCCCATCTTTCAAAACCACATCAAAACTACCGCTTAAGGCAACCAAAAATTGTCGAAGCTTTTTATGAGCATGTCCTCCTCGTTCGGCTCCAGCCGGAACATCATACAAATAATACACTCTTTTTATATCAAAAGGAACAGTGCCATTTTCGATAACTGAAAGATTGCCTCTTCGCTCTTCTATTTTCGGAATAGGTATTATTTGTGCTTTATCGTTCATTATCATTTTACTTGCTTTGTTGAAACGTTTTATGCCCTTTTATTGCATTTCTGAAAATAGCATTCAGATTATTCATTTTTATTTTCTTGTGTTTTAAATCAAAAAACATCTTTACAAAAATCCAAAAAAGATATTTTTCTTTAAAGATTCTAGTAAACAATGCGCCGCTAATAAAATACCTGTCTAATATATCTCTTTTCTCTGAAGAAGTTGAGTTTTTATGTTCAACAATTATCTGCGGTTCAAAAACGAGCTGTTTATTATCTTTCTTTAAATCTGATAAAAAAACAGCTTCTTCTCCCATCTCAAAAATTCCTCCCAGTCCGAAATTTTCATCAAATCTATATTTTCTAAAATCAACTTGAAATTTATTTAATGTTAATTCGATAGAACTTGTATTCAAGATATCAAAAGCATTTAAACGGCTTTTAGAATTGGTTGAATATTTATTCAAAAGCTTTTTATCTGCTTTTAGAGCGCTAAATTTTATAACCGCCGCATTCGGATATTTATGATATGCATTGATTATTTTTGCAATAAATCCTTTCTCAAACACTACATCATCATCCGAAATTAAAAGAATTTTTCCAGTCGCATTCTGTAAAGCTAAATTTCGACTTTTAGAAAGCCCTTTTTCAAATGAGTTTATAACTCTTATATTTGGATAATTCGAAGTAAGATTTATTTCATTTTGAACCTGATTGATTATTAATATTGAAATTTTCGAATAGTCTAAAGATGAAAACATGGGAACTAAAAACTCCAACGAATCTCTGTTCATTGTCGAAATTAATATCTCCAAATCTTTTTCTTCAAACAAAATATTCATTTTTCAATTCTATTAAACAATCATAAACACTTTAATATTCTTATTTTTGAATTTTACAAATTCATTTTAACAACTCAATTTCAATATGCACAATCTTCCTTTAGTAACTGTCATTTGTTTGTGCTACAATCATGATAAGTTTGTAATTGAGGCTTTAAATTCTATTGTAAATCAAACTTACAAAAATATTGAAATTATAGTTGCTGATGACTTTAGTAATGATTCTTCTGTAAAAGAAATTAAAGAATGGCAAAAGAAGCATTCTCACGCTAAACTTGTAATTAATGAAAGCAATTTAGGCAATACCAAAACCTTTAACAAAGCTCTAAAATTATCAAATGGAGATTATATTATTGATTTAGCTGCAGATGATATTTTATTACCAAACTGTGTCGAAGAACAGATTTCCACTTTTTTCAAATCTAAAACTGAGCGTTTGGCTATAGTTTATGGAAATGCCGAAATTATTTCTGAAGACAAATCACATCTCAACTATTATTACAAAGTTGGTGCTGATAAAAAAGCAATACTAAAACCTGCTTCTGGAGATATTTACAAAGCGATTTTAAGCCAAAGCAGTATGATATGTTCTATCAGTTCAATGATAAAAAAAGAAGTATTATTAGAGCTAAACGGCTACGATGAAAATTTATCTTATGAAGATTTAGACATATGGATTAGAACTTCAAGAAATTACAACTTCGAATTCATAGATTCTATTTTAGTTCAGAAAAGAGAACTTCCCAACTCTTTAGGAAATATGTTTTATAAAAGATTTAATTCAAGAACAAAAAAGATAAATCGATCGACTTATTTAATTATAAAAAAGGCAATTGCATTAAACCAAACTAAAGAAGAAAATAAAGCACTTTTAAAAAGACTGCATTTTGAAATGGAAAAAGCGTATAGAACTTTAGATATCTTGCTTTTTATAAAATATATTCCTTTGGAATTAAAATTACGTTTTAGCTAATTTCTGTTTTAAAAAATCGCTTACAATCATTGAACATTTCTCTGCGCCCAAATTATGTAAATGATCTGCATCGTAAAAATCATCATTATAAAAACGAGAATCTAAAAAGAAAAAAGCATAACTAACTGGTCAATTAAAACAAACTCTTCTTAAAATAAACACACAACACAAACAAATAAATAAAATTTTCTAGCGCATATCCAATTACAACACCTTCAATTCCATAAATTTTAATAAAATACAAACTGAAAAAATACAGAACTGCAAACGAAAATAATTCGGTTAAAATAAATGCAGAAGTCTTTTTTTTCGCAAAAAACTGATATCCTAAAATAAGAGCACAAACTTTAAAAATATCTCCCAAAAGCTGCCAAAAAAACAAATCGGTTACAGGTAAAAAATCTTTCGTAAAAAGCAGTCTGACAATAAAAAATCTCATAAAATAAATGAGAGTGAGTGCTATACCAAAGATCGGCAAAATGAACTTATAATACTGCAATAAGATGTTTTTTGTTTCTAAATCACTTTGGGTTTTAGATAGTTTTGGTAGAAAATAAACGCTTACAATAGTACTTACAAACATTAGATAATAGGACGAAATTCTCGTCATTGATTCCCAATTTCCCGCCTGTTCCATTCCTAAATTCTGAATAATATGATTTCGAATTGCAAGAAATACAAAAGGTCCAAAAACAGACGAAACAAGCGCCATTAAAGAGTATGAAGAAAGATTCTTCAAAATTTTAATATCGAAAGAATCTAATTTTATAATTTGAAGAAACTGAATCTCTCGCTGAACTAAATAAAAAGTAGCAAAAAATAGCAAAGCTGGCGCAATTACAATTGCAAATAAAGCTCCAGAGGTTTTGAATTGTAGAATTAGAAAAATGGAAGTTAGTAAACCAATAATATTTCCGATAATGTTGATCCAAATTACTTTTTGAAATTTGCCTAAACCATTAATTACAGCAATTAAAAAAATAGAAAGTCCGTAAGTTGGCAAAACCAATGCTAGAACTTTAAAAACAATTAAATATTCGATGTTATTTCCAAAGATTTTCTGGTTCCAGTAAGAAGCTGTAAAGAATAAAATTCCGCTTAGCAGAAATGCAACAAACAATAAACTGATAAAAACAGTAGAAACTATTTTTTGAATTTCAATTTTATTTTTTTCATTTTCAGCTGTATATTTTACAATTCCGTTTTGAAAACCTAAAGAAGAAATATTCTCTAATGAAGTCAAGAAATTCCGAAGATTTCCAACCAAAGCCATTCCGCTGGGACCAACAAAAACCGCTAATATTTTTGAAGTTATTAATCCGATTCCAATTTTTAAAGCAACACTTAAACTGTTTAAAGATGTGATCTTAAACAAGCTTGTTTGAATTATTTTTCTATAGAAATTCAATTAGTATTGGTTTAAAACTTCAATAATAAAATCTACTTCCAAGTCATTCAAAACGGGACTTATCGGTAAGCTTAAAACTTCTCTATGAATTTTTTCTGTGATAGGAAATGACAAATTATTCCATTCTTTAAAAGCTTTTTGCTGGTGTGGCGGAATTGGATAATGTATAACGGTTTGAATATTATTCTGAGTTAAATATTCTTGCAAGTTTTCTCTATTTTCTGTTCGAATGACAAACAGATGAAAAACATGATTATTGGAAAAATCCCAAAACGGCAGCGTTATTTTATCATTTTTAATTTCTGCTAAATATCGTTTTGCAATGGTTCTTCTTTTCTCATTATCAGTATCCAAATTAGGCAATTTCAGATTTAAAAATCCAGCCTGCAATTCGTCTAACCTCGAATTTACACCAATAAATTCGTTGTGGTATTTTTTTTCTGAGCCATAATTTCGAAGCGAAAAAAGCACTTTTGCCAATTCAGAATCGTTTGTTGTAATCGCCCCGCCATCGCCCAAACAGCCTAAATTTTTGCCTGGGTAAAAGCTGTAAGCAGAAGCTGATTTTAGATTGTTGATTTTAGATTTTAGATTTCGAGCTAAATCTCCAGAATTTGAAATTTGGGATTTAAAAATATTGGAATTTGCATTAACACCGTGACTTTGTGCACAATCTTCAACAACAATTAAATTGTTTTTTTCTGCTATTGCATTGATTCTTTCCATTTCAGCCAATTGTCCGTATAAATGAACAGCTAAAATGGCCTTGGTTTTTGGAGTGATTTTTTCCTGAATTAAATCTGGATTTATGTTGTAAGTTTCTAATCTTGGTTCAACTAAAACTGGAATTAAATCGGCTTGTAAAATAGCCAAAATACTTGCGATATAAGTATTTGCAGTAACAATTACCTCATCTCCTTTTTGGAGTTTTCCGAGTTCGATGTATCCTTTAAAAATGAGAACCAAAGCATCAAAACCATTTCCTACTCCGATGCAATATTTAGAATGGCAATATTCGGCAAAAGCTCTTTCAAAAGTTTCTACTTCCTTTCCTAAAATATACCAGCCGTTTTCCAGAACCGATTTCAGTTTTTCCTGAAAAGCAGTTTCATACGGTTCGTTTATTTTTTTTAAATCCAGAAAAGAAATCATAATGTAAGTTTGTAAAAGTCCTGACTATAAACACTGCAGCCTAATTCTTCTTTTTGCTTTATAAGACCTTTATTATAACCAAATTCATTTTCCTCACCCACAATACCCATATCAAAGAAATGCTTTCCTTTTCTTTTATATTTATGGATCAAATTGACGAACAAAAAATCAAGCGCTCTGAATTCTTCTCCTGTTTTTGAAGTTGCGCCGTATTGAGATTTTACAACATTTTTAGTTTCAAAAATGGTTATTCCTGCAATAATTTCGTCATTTCTATAAGCAGAGTATTGTTTAATATTTTGAGGGAATTTAGATTTTAAAAGTGTTATTTCTTCTTTTGAATGGACTGGCTTTATATCGAATTTTTCTAATAATCTTGGCTCTAGAACTTTCTCCCAAAACGGATCGAGATTCTCTTCTTCAAAAATATCTAAATCTAGATTTTCAATTCTTCTAAAGTGTTTCATTTTGCTTTTTGAAATCTTTAAAGGAATTGTTAGATTAACAGCGAGATTCATTTCTTTTCGTTCTAAAACCGCTCCTCTTTTCATTAAAAAAAAGTCGATTGCTGCATTTCCTTCTGAAAAATAAAAATCTGGAATTGGCTTATAATAAAGAGTTTCGAATTTATTTTCTTTCAAAAAGAAGAAAATTTCATCTAAAATTGATTCTACTTTTTCTGCTTTCAATTTCGACAAAAACACTAATCCTCCATAGGTTAAACCTTGGTGAGAATATATCGAATTTCCTTTTTTATTGGCGGGAAGAATAGCGCGCAGTTTTTCGTCTTCGAAAACTAAAAGCGAAAAATCTTCAAAGCGGTCTTTATGATATTCCATAAAATCGCGATGAAATAAAAAAGTAGCGTTTTTGGCTTGAGCGACAAAATCGTTCCAAATAGTATAATCGTTTTTATTGTATTTTCTTATGACGAATGTTTTCAAAGCTTTATTTTTTTTCCACGAATTTCACCAATTTTCACGAACTAAATTAGTGCAAATTCGTGAAATTCGTGGCTGAATATTTTTCTACTTATGATCGAATGCTTTTAAATGCCATTTGTATTTTACAGCCATTAATCGAACTACAATAATTACAAGAGATGTAACCAGATATAATATATCGTCATTTAGGTTTAGTTTTCGTAATCCAAAAAATACAATTCCTCCTAATATACAAATGGTTGCATAGATTTCTTCTCTAAAAACGTTTGGAATTTCGTTACATAAAATATCACGAATTACACCGCCAAAACAGGCTGTCATGGTTCCTAACGCAATACAAATTGCCGGATGAAGTCCTGTTAGAATTCCTCTTTCGAGACCAATTAAAGTAAAAACGCCAAGACCAATTGTGTCAAATAAAAACAACGAAGTTCGAAGTTTATCGAAGCTTTTTCTGAAAAGAATGGCTAGAAAAAATCCTAAAATGATTACGTAAACATATTGCATGTCGCGCATCCACCCAACGGGAGTTCTTCCGATTAAAACATCACGAAGTGTTCCGCCTCCAACTGCAGTTACAAATGCAATGATAAAAACCCCAAACGGATCTAGTTTTTTGTGCATTGCGGTTAAGGCGCCAGACATTGCAAACGCCATGGTCCCAATAATATCGAGTAGGTGAAACATTCTTTCTGAGTTGCTGAGTTTCTAAGATTCTAAGCTGCTAAGCTTTTCTTAACAAAAAGCCAAAGTTACAAAGTTGCAAGGAATAATCTTAGCAAATCTGACTCGTAAAAGTACTTATCATCTTTTCACGTAAATCGGACTTCTTTTTAGCAAATATGTGATCGAATCTATCCAACTGTCTTTTACTGCCAATAATGGCTTACGGGTTTGCGAGTAGATCTTGTCTTTATTTTTATACATGTCAAAATAAACCGTATAGTAATAATACACCTGATTGTTTGCTGTTGTGGTAGAAATATCGCTTGAAGATACTTTTTTGTTATTGTTGCTCACTTTTGTATCTCCACTGCTGTAGGTAGTAGCTGTAGAGGCTGTTCCAATGGTATATGAAATTTTTGCAGCCACTATATTATCCACTCCTAGTATTTTTTCAAGATCTGCAATTGGAGTTTCATCAATATTGTTATGATCGATTCCTGCTTTGTGCAAAAGGCTATTGGTTGTTCTTAAATCCTGAACCGTTAACGGTAAAATATTCGACGCTTTATCCAACAGTTTGTTATACAGATCATTTTGAGCAAATTTTGCCATATCTTCAGAACCTTGCTGATTATCGGCGTTTACGTAAGGAACTGGCAGTACTGCAATCGTATTAGGTTTCATCTCTGCAGTTTCAATACTTTGAGAAGTATTTTGAGCTGAGCTGTTTGAACTTGAAGACGCATCAAAAGTTTGAGTTCTTCCGCTTGCAAAATCGATTCTCGCGATCTGCGAAACATCTAGCGAAATCTGAATTGTTTCGCCAGGAAGCGAATAGTCTACGGTTTTATCAGACATTTTTAAAATCGTACAATCGATTATCTGATAATCTCTTTTTATAATTCTATCTAATTTTTTTCCGCTTTGTGCAAAAGTAATACAAGCAGATAATAGTACTAGTAACACTAGAAATGGCTTTATAATTTTCATTTGTTGGAAATTTTTGAATTAAAAATGTATCGTAAATATATTGATAAAATTTAAAAAATTATCAATAAAACTCAAAAAACACTTTTAAATCTTTAATGAAAAATCACATATTCTGAGTATAGAAATTATAGTCTTTTAAAATGACACGAATAAAATCGCTATTATTTCCAGATTGATTTTTTATGCCTGTTACGCTTTCAATTTTGGCTACCAATTTGTAAATCACTTCATGATCGTTTTTAGCAACCGCTTTTTGAAAGGTTTCTTTAATAATACGCATATCATTGTCTGAAAGCTTAATTACCAAAGGATAAGTTGGCACATAAGCTTCGCCAATTTCTTCTAAAATAGTATGGCTGATATTAATTCTATTCTTTAAAGTAATTACTGCTGTTCCTGCCGCCATATCGCCCAATCGCTGCGATTTCTGACTTGTGATAACCGCAATAAGTCCAGGAAGTCCGAAGAAGGTAAAAAAGTCTATTACTCTAAAAAACCAGCGGATTAAATAGTCACCAAAACCTGCCTGATAACCATCCATTTTTACGACTTTAATTTTTAATAACTTTTTGCCAAGTGACTGCCCTTCAAAAACACTTTCTAAAACTAGCGAGTAGACTATAACTGGCGAATAGAGCATTAAAAAAATCGCTCCTCGTGACCAACCGTCCAAATTAACCATTAGCCGATCTAGTTGCAACCAGTCAAAAAGAACTATTGAAAGTGCTGTTATATAACAGATTATAATAAACATATCAATAAAAAAAGCACCCAATCTTTCGCCTACAGAAGCAGCAATAAAATTTATTTTGACATTTTGTGTCGTGTTAATAGATAATTCTGACATATTTCATATTTTAGCCTACAATGAGAGAAATCGCCTTTATAAAACAAAACAGAGAAAAATGGCTCGAGTTTGAGCTGGCAATTTTTGGTAAAGCTAAAAAAAATCCTGATGAATTAGCTAATTTGTACATTCAAATGATGAATGATTTGTCGTATGCTCAAACGTATTATCCTAAAAGTAAAACGGTTGTATACCTTAATCATCTTGCGTCTCAAATTTATCAGAAGATTTACAAAACCAAACGTACAGACCAGAACCGCATTATTGATTTCTTTAAAATCGAAGTGCCTTTATTGGTTTACGAATACAGAAGATATTTGGTTTATGCTTTCGCATTGTTTTTTGTCACTGTTTCAATTGGCGTTCTTTCTGCCCGTTACGATCGTGATTTCGTGCGTTTAATTTTAGGCGACGAATACGTAAATATGACTTTAGCAAACATCAAAAAAGGCAATCCGATGGCCGTTTACGGTTCGGGCAGCAATTGGGGAAGTTTTATTGGCATTACCGTAAACAACCTTTTTGTAGGCGCAAAATGCTATTTCTATGGTATATTTGTAGGAATTGGCACTTTTAATATATTTCTTCAAAACTGCATTATGCTGGGTTCTTTTCAATATTTTTTCTACGAACAAGGCGTTTTCTGGAAAAGTGTTCGCGGAATTTGGATTCACGGTTCTATGGAAATCTTTGCCATTGTAATCGAAACCACTGCAGGATTTATTTTAGGAGCTTCTATCCTATTTCCTAAAACTTTCTCCAGATTGAATTCTTTCAAAATTGGTTTCAAAAACAGTTTCAAAATATTTTTGAGCACTTTCCCTTTCACGATAAGTGCCGGATTTTTAGAAGGCTTTATTACCAGATATTCTATCGATATGCCCAATTGGCTAAGCAGTTTTATTATTTTAGTTACGCTTGCGATAATTTCGTTTTATTACTTGGTTTATCCTTTTATCGTACATAAAAAAATTCATTCTTTAACCGCCGAAAAACTTTAAGAACAAGTAATGACCAGATTATTATTTATTTTATCTTTTCTTTTGTGCTGCGGTATTTCTCAGGCTCAGGATTCTATTCCTTTAACTCTGGATCCTCCAAAAATTACTGGAATTAAATATACCGAAAAAGACATTCAAGTTGATTCTAGAACTGTAGAAGCCAGACATTTTGAAAAGAATTTCAAGAAAAAATATACCGATAAAAATTTTATCTACGAATATAAAACTCCCGAAAAAAACTGGTGGGATCATTTTAAGCATTGGCTGGCGAGACAAATTTTCAATTTGTTTAATTTCAGCAGTGTAAAAACATCTCTGAATTTTGTTGCAATTCTGTTTAGAATAATCGCAGTTCTGGTGGTTATAGTTTTGATTTATTTTATTGCCAGAGCTTTGACCAAACAAGAAGGAAGATGGATTTTTGGAAAGAATACCAAGAGAACTTTATTCTATTCAGATGCAGAGAAAAACATCCATCTTTTAGATTTTGAAAAATTGATTAAAGAAAGCATTGAAGCCGGCGAGAGAAGAATTGCAATAAGATATTACTATTTATGGCTTTTGAAAGTTATGGCACAACATCATTTTATTGAATGGGATATCGAAAAAACCAATTCTGATTATTTGTACGAATTGCAGAATCCTGCTCATAAAGAAGAATTTACCTATCTTTCTTATCTGTACAATTATATTTGGTACGGAGAATTTGAAATTGACGAAGCAACATTCAGAAAGACTGAAAACAGATTTAAAAAAGCATTAAAAACCTTTAGTAATGGATAATAAAGTTAAAATATACATTGCTATTCTGGTTTTAATTCTCGGAATAACATTATTAGTAGACAAAGGACAGCCAAAACCTATTGATTGGACTCCGACGTACTCTGTTGAGGATAAAATTCCATTTGGATTGTACGTTTTTGATCAGGAAGCTGATGGCCTTTTTAAACAAAAAGTAGAAAGAATTTCTACCCAGACGCCTTATGAATATCTGGACTCGCAATATGATGCAAGAGAAAATGTAGAAACTTATAAGATTAAAGGAACTTTCATTAATATTTCTGAGGCTGAAAACATTGACGATCAGTCGATGAAAGAAATTTTATATTTTGTCTCTCACGGAAATAATGCTTTTTTAAGCATGAAAGTGTTTCCGAAAGTGTTATTGGATTCTTTAAAAATTGAATTGAAAACCGATTTTATTCCCAATGACAGCACTTCGGCTTGGATGGCAAATAAAAACATAAGTCAAAAAAAATATACTTTTAATACAGGTCTAAGTGATTATTTTTCTAAAATTGATACTTTAAACACAAAAATTTTAGGATACCAATCTACTCGTAAAAACAAAAGGCAAGTCAATTTTATTGAAGTTCCGTATAAAAATGGATATCTGTATTTGCACACACAGCCAGTCGCTTTTACCAATTATAATCTACTGAAAAAGAACAACTATCAGTATACTGAAAATCTAGTATCCTATATTCCAAAAGGAAATATATTTTGGTACAATAAAAGTTTTAACGACAAGCGAATTTCAAGTTCTCCGATGCGATACATTTGGAGTCAGCCCGCTTTGAAATCGGCTTGGTATTTGGGCATAATCGGAATTCTTATTTTCATGATTTTCAACGCCAAAAGAAAACAGCGCATTGTGCCAATCATAAAACCTTTGCAAAATTTAACCGTTGATTTTACTAAAACAGTTGGAAATTTATATTATCAGGAAGGCGATCATACCAATATTATTGACAAAAAGATTATTTACTTTTTAGAAAAAATTAGAACCGATTATTTGATTGACACTGCGAAACTAGATGACGATTTTATAACCAAATTGCACTATAAAACAGGAAAAGACAAAAAAGACATTCAAGATTTGGTACAATTAATTAATGACCACCGAAATAGTTATCACGGAAGTCTGGAAGAAGATCTTCTTAGAATAAATACAGCAATAGAAAAGATTTTAAATTAACTAAAAATAGTTGCCACAGATTAAAAAGATTCGCACAGATTAACTAAAAAAATCTTTTTTAATCCTTAAAATCAGTGGCAAAAAGAAAATAAAAACAGACCAAATTATGGACGACATCAATACAACATCAAACGAAATCACAAATGAAAATGTGAATTTTGAAACGAGAATTAACCTTACTCCTCTTTTAGAGCATGTAAATACGATTAAAAAAGAGATCGAAACAGTAATTGTAGGACAGCACAAAATGGTAGATCAGCTTTTGGTTGCCATTTTATCAAACGGTCATGTTCTTTTGGAAGGTGTTCCTGGAGTTGCCAAAACCATTACGGCTAAATTATTGGCCAAAACTCTAAATATCGGTTTCAGCAGAATTCAGTTTACGCCAGATTTAATGCCTTCTGATATTTTAGGAACTTCTATTTTCAATTTGAAAAACTCAGAATTTGAATTCAAAAAAGGTCCGATTTTCTCGAATCTGATTTTAATTGACGAAATCAACCGTGCTCCTGCAAAAACACAAGCCGCGCTTTTTGAAGTAATGGAAGAACGCCAAATTACAATTGATGGTTCTGCGTACCAATTAGAAGCGCCATTTTTGGTTATTGCCACTCAGAATCCTGTAGAACAAGAAGGAACTTATCGCTTGCCTGAAGCGCAATTGGACCGTTTTCTTTTTAAAATTACAATCGATTATCCAAAGTTGGATGAAGAGATTTTAATCATTCAAAGAGAACATTCTTTGCAAGATCACGGAAAATTAGATGCTATAAAAACCATTCTTTCTGCTGAAGAAATCAAAGAATATCAAGGTTTGGTAAAACAAATTAGAATAGAACAAAATCTTTTGGAATACATTGCGAGAATCGTTGTAAATACACGCGAAAATGCCTTTTTATATCTAGGAGCTTCGCCTCGTGCTTCAATCGCTATTCTAAATGCTTCTAAAGGTTTTGCAGCCATTCGCGGACGTGATTTCGTAACTCCAGAAGATATAAAAGAAGCTGCAATTCCGGTTTTACAGCACCGTGTAATTGTTGCGCCAGAACGCGAAATGGAAGGTTTGACAAGTTCTGAAATCATTAAACAAATTATTGAAACAGTAGAGATTCCGAGATAGTTAAAACTCCTGCAAGGTTTCCAAAACCTTGTAGGTGTATTTCTTAACAACAGAACAACTAATACCTACAAGGTTTTAAAAACCTTGCAGGAAACGTGAAACCTGAAATTTGCAAACAAGTTTTGTCCCCCTGAACGAAGTCGAAGGGCACAAAGGGCTTCGACTCCGCTCAGCCTGACAAAAAAGAGTACAGCTTGAAAATGAAAGATAAAACTCTGTAAAAAACATTTGTCTCCCTGAGCGAAGTCGAAGGGCAAACTTGAAACCTGACCCGAGGCTGAAAGCCGAACGGACGAAGTAAACAAAAAAATAAAGTGAAATTCATAAAAAGTCTATATCTGAACAATTTCTTTTTCTATGTGCTCATCGGCATTATAGGATTGTTTGTCTGCGCCTTTATTTTTCCGAATATGTACAATGCAGTTTGGCTGTTGGTTTTAGGTTTAGTTACTTTTTTGGGACTTGATATTTTACTTTTGTATCTAGCGCGAACAGGACTCGAAGCAGAAAGAATTACTCCCGAAAAGTTATCAAACGGAGATTTGAATCCTATAAAAATCAATCTAAAAAACCATTATACTTTTACAATTTCGGTTAAAATTATTGACGAAATTCCGTTTCAATTTCAAGTTCGTAATTTCAAAATTGTAAAAACGATAAAGGCAGCTTCACAAAAAGAAATTGGTTACGATCTTCGCCCAACAGAACGTGGAGAATATCATTTTGGAGCTTTAAATATTTATGTTTCTTCGCCTTTAAGATTAATTTCGAGAAGATTTTCTTTTGATAATGATCAAATGGTGCCTACTTATCCGTCTTACATTCAATTAAGAAAATACGATTTGATTGCTTTTTCAAATAATCTCTTTCAATACGGAATCAAAAAAATACGCCGAATTGGACATACCATGGAGTTTGAGCAGATTAAAGAATATGTTCAAGGCGACGATTTGCGAACGCTGAACTGGAAAGCAACAGCAAAGAGAAATTCTTTAATGGTCAATCAGTTTCAGGACGAAAAATCACAATCGGTTTATATGGCAATCGACAAAGGCCGCGTCATGCAAATGCCTTTTGACGGATTAAGTTTATTGGATTATGCTATTAATTCGGCTTTGGTTTTGTCGAATGTCATTCTGAAAAAACAAGACAAAGCTGGTCTTTTTTCTTTTTCTAAAAAGGTAGAAAACCGCGTTTTTGCCGAAAGAAGAGGTTCGCAAATGCAGAAAATCTTAGAATCGCTTTATAATGTAAAAACAGATTTCTTTGAAAGCGATTACAGTAGATTGTATGTTGATATTAAAAAAAACATCAATCAAAGAAGTCTAATTATTCTATACACCAACTTTGAAACCATGGATGGTTTAAATCGCCAATTGCCTTATTTAAAAGGAATTGCCAAAAGCCATTTATTAGTTGTCGTTTTCTTTAGCAATACAGAATTAAACAGCATTATCAATAAAAAAACAACTACTATTCAAGAAGTTTACGACAAAGTGATTGCCGAGAAATTCATGTTTGAAAAACGATTAATCGTAAACGAATTGAAAAAATACGGAATACATTCTGTTTTAACCCAACCTGAGAATCTGACTTTGGACGCAATTAATAAATATTTGGAGATTAAGTCTAGGGGTATTTTGTAAGAATTATTCCTTATATTGCAAACCGATACTAAATAGTAATAAGTTTATGAAATCAGTAATTGCTTTTGTTTTTCTTTTTTTCTCCATTTCTAATTTTGGACAAATTTCAAATACTTTAACTCCAAGCGATAAGGTTTACGGACTTTCAAAGTTCTGGCAGGAAGTAAATTATAACTTTGTTTATTTGGACAAAGTAGACAGACAAATGTGGGATAACCGATATAAGGAATTAATCTCAGTTGTGCAAAATACGAAAAACGATTACGAATATTATCGTGAACTTCAAAAGTTTTGTGCGCTTTTAAAGGATGGTCATACAAACATCTTTATCCCAAAAGGCATTGTTGAACAAATGACTACAATGTTTGGAGATTACAGGTTTTTTGTAAAAAATGTTCAAGGTAAGGCAATTATAATTCGAACAAATTTGAGCAAAAAAGAAGAAATCCCTGTTGGAAGTGAAATCATAGAAGTTAATGGAAAGCCAACCCAGCAATTTATTGACGAAAATGTGGCTCCTTATAAATCTTCTTCAACTGATTATGTTTTGCAAGATTGGAGTATTTCTAATTTGCTAGGGGGTTTGGAAGGAGACACATATAAAGTCAAAATAAAAAAGCCTAATAAAAAAATAATAGAACTGACATTAACACACAGAACTACAGTAGAAAAAGAAGTATTTCCCCCTTTTGAAGCTGATCGAAAAATTTTAGATTTTAAATGGATGAATAAGGAAACGGCTTATGTTGCTTTAAACTCATTTAGCGATGAAAAAATCGATAGTTTGTTTGTAGAAAAACTTCCAGAATTATATAAAGCAAAATCTTTAATAATTGACTTACGTTACAATGGAGGAGGAAACACCAATATTGGAACTGCAATATTGCAGTATTTAACAAACGATACTATTCTTTACGGTGCAAAGTCGAAAAGCCGTTCTCACATCCCTACTTATAAAGCTTGGGGGAAATTTGTTAACGAAAAAGATACCATAAACAACTCATGGGCAAAAAAAGCTTATTTATCTTATCATGATGAATATTTCTATGATTTTGATTATACACCCGATACCATTCATCTAAAAGCAAAACGTATTGTTGTACCAACGGTGCTTTTGTTAGGACATATTACAGCTTCGGCCGCTGAAGATTTTTTAATTTATGCAGATAAGCAAAAACATATGGTGAAAATAGGCGAAAAAACGTTTGGAAGTACGGGACAGCCGCTTTTATTTGATTTACCAGGCGGTGGATCTGCCAGAATCTGTACAAAAAAAGATACTTATCCTGACGGAAGAGAATTTGTGGGTTACGGAATAAAACCCGACATAGAGATTGTTCCAACGCTTAACGATTACTTAAAGAATAAAGATGTAGTGCTCGAGGAAGCAATGAAATATTTAAAAAAGAAATAACGTTTATAATTAGTTTTTCGATTAAACTCGAATTATCATTGTTTTTAAATTCCATTTAAAAAGACACAAAATGAAGAAACTATTTTTAGCAACATTAATTTTAATCAGTTCTTTTGCAATTGGTCAAAAAACAGAAAACATCATTATCATCACAACAGATGGTTTTAGATGGCAAGAAGTTTTTAAAGGAATGGATCCTGCAATTGCCAATGATAAAAAATTCAATCAGGGAGATAGCACTTATATTTATAAAAAATACAGCGGTCCAGATAGCAAAGAATCGCGAAAAAAAATAATGCCTTTTTTCTGGTCTGAAATTGCTACAAAAGGTCAAATCTATGGAAATAGAGATTTAGGAAATAAAGTAGACGTTGCCAATCCGTATTGGTTTAGTTATCCTGGATATAGCGAAATCATGACTGGAAATGTCGATTTAAAAGTCAATTCAAATGGTTACAAAGCCAATCCGAATGTCAATGTTTTAGAGTTTTTAAATCAGCAGTCTAAACTAAAAGGAAAAGTTGCCGCTTTTGGCGCATGGGATGCTTTTGACAGAATTTTAAATGAAGAAAGAAGTGGTTTTCCTGTAATTTCTGCCTTTGATAAAGTGGGCGGAAATAAACCAAATTCAACGCAAAAACTACTTAACGAAATGCGTGACAACTCGTATAAGCCTTTTCATCAAGACGAATGTTTAGATGTTTTTACACATTATCAGGCATTAGACGAATTAAAAACGAAAAAGCCAAAAGTCCTTTACATCGCATACGGCGAAACCGACGAATGGGCGCATCACGCGCAATATCGCTCGTATTTGGACGCAGCAAATCAAGTAGACAAATGGATTCAGGAAATCTGGAATTTTGTTCAAAATGATCCGCAGTACAAAAACAAAACAACCTTATTTATAACGGTAGATCACGGCCGTGGCGACAAAGTAAAATCGCAATGGACAGATCACGGCTCTGATGTTGCTGGCGCTTCTGAAATTTGGTTTGCCGCAATGGGACCAGAAATTGCTCCAAAAGGCGAAATCAAAACCAATTCTCAGATCTACCAAAAACAATTCGCGCAAACGATAGCAAAATTTCTAGGCTACACTTTCAAAACAGATCATCCTGTTGAGGAAGTAGTAAAAGCAGTTTTTGAAAAATAGTTTTTTAGCCACGAATTACACGAATTTTCACGAATTTTAAATTTTCAATTCTATTGGAAAAATTAGTGCAATTCGTGTAATTCGTGGCTAAACAAATAATCCACTCCTAAACCTACAAGGTTTTAAAAACCTTGCAGGAAGAAAAAAACTCTGTACCTTTGCCTCTTTGCAACTTTGAGCCTTAAAAAAATGAAACAAATCACTTCAATTCAAAATCCGTTTATCAAATCTTTGGTTTTACTTCAAGAAAAATCCAAAGCCAGAAAACAAACCGGAACATTTTTGATTGAAGGTTTACGCGAAATTTCATTAGCCATAAAAGGCGGTTACGAAATCGAAACGGTTTTATTTTTACCCGATTTGGTTTCTGAATCTGAAATCAATAAACTGATTCAAAATCCGTTTCAACTTATCGAAATCAATAAAGAAGTTTACCAAAAACTAGCTTATCGCGATACTACAGAAGGAATTCTAGCTGTTGCAAAAAGCAAATCTTTAAAATTATCAGATTTAAAATTATCTGATAATCCGTTAATTTTGGTTGTTGAATCTCTTGAAAAACCAGGCAATATCGGCGCTGTCTTGCGTACCGCAGATGCCGCCAAATTGGACGCTGTTTTAATCGCCAATCCAAAAAGCGACTTATACAATCCGAATATAGTGCGTTCTAGCGTTGGTTGTTTGTTTACCAACCAAATTGCGACGGGAACATCCTCAGAAATTATTTCATTTTTAAAAGAAAAAAAAATCAATTTCTACAGCGCGACTTTACAAAACTCAACTTCTTATCACACACAGAACTTTACTACTCCAACAGCTTTAGTTGTGGGTACAGAAGCAACAGGCTTAACGCAAGAATGGCGTGATGCCGCAACTCAAAATATCATTATTCCAATGCAGGGCGAAATCGACAGCATGAACGTTTCTGTTGCCGCGGCAATTTTGATTTTTGAAGCGAAAAGGCAGAGAGGGTTCTAATGTAGAGTGACAAAGTTTCAAAGTCACAAAGCGGCAAAGATTTTCCGTAGAGACGCACCGCAGTGCGTCTAACATACTGATTGGTTTTAAGGTTTCTAAAGTAAAAAGTTGCACCTTTAAATTTGTCAGACTGAGCGAAGTCGAAGTCACATTCCTATAGGAAAAAATCTAAAATCTGTAATCAAAAATCTACAATCCCAACCCCTTGCGTATATGGCAACAAATTTCTATATTTAGTACTTGAACTATGCCGTTATGACAGAAATAGATATAGAAAAAGAAAACAAAGCTATTGCGCAGGAATACAAGGAATTACTACGAATAAGTTACCAAACGTTAGACACAACCGACAAAAAATTAATTCGAAAAGCTTTTGATGTTGCCGTCGATGCTCACAAAGAACAGAGACGTAAATCGGGCGAAGCGTATATCTTTCATCCTATTGCAGTTGCAAAAATTGTTGCTTCAGAAATTGGTCTGGGTGCGACTTCTATTGCTGCGGCCTTATTGCACGATGTTGTTGAAGATACTCCCATGACGGTTGAAGACATTGAGCGTTTGTTCAATCCGAAAGTGGCGCAATTGGTTGAGGGTCTGACTAAAATATCTTTAGTTCAAAAAGATTTGAATGCTTCTATGCAGGCGGAGAATTTCAGAAAAATGATTCTGACATTGAACGATGATGTCCGCGTAATTCTGATCAAATTGGCCGACCGTTTGCATAATATGCAGACCATGGATTCGATGGCTGAATACAAACAGACTAAAATCGCCTCAGAAACTTTATACATTTATGCGCCTTTAGCCCATCGTTTGGGACTTTATAATATTAAAACCAAACTAGAAGATTTAGGCTTAAAATATACCGAACCAGCAGTTTATAACGACATTGTAAGCAAAATTCGTGAAACCAAAGAAGAACAAGACGCTTACATCAAAGACATTTCTGATGTTTTAAAAAAATCTTTAGATAACGAAGGCGTAGATTACATCATTAAAGGCCGACCAAAATCGATTTATTCTATCCGTCGAAAAATGCGTGCTCAAAACGTAACTTTTGACGAAGTGTACGATAAATTCGCGCTTAGAATTGTGTACAAAGCCGATCCGCATGAAGAAAAGTTCATTGCGTGGAAAATCTATTCGATCGTAACAGACCATTATAGACCGAGTCCGAGCCGTTTGCGTGACTGGATTTCGTCGCCAAAATCAACTGGTTATGAAGCGCTTCACATTACCGTAATGGGTCCAAAAGGACGCTGGGTCGAAGTTCAAGTTCGAAGTGAACGTATGGACGAAATTGCCGAAAAAGGGTACGCAGCGCATTACAAATACAAAAACGGAGCCACAGAGGAAAGCGGTCTGGATACTTGGCTGAATCTGCTTCGTGAAGCATTGGAAAATCCAGAAACCAATGCGGTTGATTTTGTCGAAGATTTTAAAATGAATTTATATTCTAAAGAAATTTTCGTCTTTACGCCAAAAGGAGAAATTAAATCGCTCCCAAAAGGTGCAACTTCACTAGATTTTGCTTTCAGCATTCACTCCGAAATCGGAATCAAAACGCGTGGAACCCGTGTAAATGGGCGTTTAGTTCCTCTTAATTATGAATTAAAAAGTGGTGATCAGGTCGAAGTTATCACTTCTCCAAACCAAAAACCAACTGTAAACTGGTTGGAATATGTAACGACTTCTAGAGCAAAAAATAAAATCAAAAATGTTCTTAACGAGAACACTAAAAAAATTGCCGAAGAAGGAAAAGAATTACTGATTCGAAAATTAAAGCATTTAAAAGTCACCTTTAACGAACAGGTTACAAACGAGTTAGTTAATTTCTTTAAACTAAAAACAAGTTTAGATTTATTTTATAGAGTTGGAATTGGTGCAATCGAAAATCAGCAGTTAAAAGATTATGCGGCACAGAAAAGCAATTCGTTTATCAATTTCTTTAAAAATAAAATTAAACGAACCAAAGATACCGCAGATGAAGATATTCACAAGCCAGTTATTAGCAGCAATTATGATATGCTGGTTTTTGGAACGGAGCATGATAAATTAGATTACAAACTTTCGCAATGCTGTAACCCGATTCCTGGAGATGATGTTTTTGGTTTTGTGACCATTAACGAAGGAATCAAAGTGCATAAAAAAGACTGTCCGAATGCAATCGGAATGCAGTCTAATTATGCCTATCGAATTATGAGCGCCAAATGGATTGATTCTTCTCAGGAAGAATTCAAAGCCATTATCAATATTACTGGAATGGACGTTTTAGGGCTTACCAACCAATTGACGAAAGTAATTTCGAATAATATGAGCGTAAATATTCAAAGTATTTCGCTTAGCACCGACGCTGGAATTTTTCACGGACAAATTGCAGTAATTGTTAAAAACAACACGATTTTGAAAAAAATGATTAGCGCCATCAAAAAAATTGACGGGGTTGATAAGGTTACTAGAGAATATCGAACTTAAATTATTAGAAAAGTAATTTTATTTTATGGATAATAACATAGAAATTCCTCAATTAATTTTTGACGAAAATGGAGAACTTATTATCTCTGCTTCTGATTCTTCATCAAAAAATGATTTCGATTTTTTTATTGGCAAATCTACTATTAGAAATAAAAAACTAAAAAAAAGACTTTGCAATTGCGATGAATGGATTGAATTTCCTTCTACTCAGGAAATGTACACGATTTTGCACGGAATTGGCAATATCGATAATTTTCTTGCTACTTTTGATGGAGAACCATTTGAAGGAATGACGGTAAGATTATTTAATCCGAAAACAAAATTATGGAGCATCTATTGGTCGGACTCAAATACTGGCGTTTTAGACAAGCCTGTAGTAGGGTCTTTCGAAAATAAAGTTGGACATTTTTTTTCTAAAGATCTTTTTGAGAAAAAACCCGTTATTCAAGTATTTCGATGGGATGCAAGAGACGAAAAAAATCCCATCTGGAGTCAAGCCATGTCTGATGACAAAGGAAAAACTTGGGAGTGGAACTGGTATATGTATATGTCCAAAACAAATTAAGCATTGTTAGTTTTATCATAAATTAAAATAATTATGTTAATTAAGCTAAAATAGACTTTCAAAATATTTTTGACGTAAAAGCCTGTATTTATTGCCTTATTACTCATCAAAATCTAGTTTAAACGTTAAACTTTAAACCCGAAACTTTTATTCATTAAAAATAAAAAATTATCTTTGCCGGATATGACACTTATTTCAACTGACAACACTAAGAATCAAGAAATTGTAAAAAATGTTTTTACACTATATCTTGAACAAAAAGGGCATCGCAAAACTCCTGAGCGTTATGCTATACTTCAGGAAATTTACGATAGCGAGGAGCATTTTGATATAGAAAACCTTTATATCAAAATGAAAAACAAAAACTATCGTGTGAGTAGAGCAACGTTATACAACACGATCGAGTTATTGTTGGACTGCGCTTTGGTTAGAAAACATCAATTTGGACAAAATCAGGCTTACTACGAAAAATCATATTTTGATAAACAGCACGATCATATCATTATGACAGATTCTGGTGAGGTAATCGAATTTTGTGATCCAAGAATTCAAACCATCAAAAAGACTATCGAAGAAATTTTTGATATCGAAATCACAAATCACTCGCTTTATTTCTACGGAAACAAAAAGCAAAACTCAAATTCATAGTCTTTTAAAGATTAGACTTTTCAAAAAAATTAAAAAAAGAAAATTAACTACATAATCAGTAGGGCAACTTAGATTGCCTCAACGCAAATTAAAACAGAATGACCGTAGATTTATTACTAGGATTACAATGGGGAGATGAAGGTAAAGGAAAAATTGTTGATGTACTTACCTCAAATTACGATATTATTGCACGTTTTCAAGGAGGACCAAATGCAGGACATACGCTAGAATTTGACGGAATTAAACACGTACTAAGAACTATTCCTTCTGGAATTTTCCATAAAAACTCAGTAAATATCATCGGAAATGGTGTTGTAATCGATCCTGTAGTTTTTCAAAAAGAAATTGAAGGTTTAGAGAAATTCAACCTTGATATCAAAAGCAAATTAATTATTTCTAGAAAAGCACACTTAATTTTACCAACTCACCGTTTGCTTGACGCAGCTTCTGAAGCTTCTAAAGGAAAAGCAAAAATTGGCTCTACTCTAAAAGGAATTGGACCAACTTACATGGACAAAACAGGTAGAAATGGTTTGCGTGTTGGAGATATTGAATTAGAAGATTTCAAAGAGCGTTACAGAGCTTTGGCTGACAAACATGAGGCAATGATTGCTTTCTATGATGTTGCTATTCAATATAACTTAGCTGAATTAGAAAAAGAATTCTTTGAAGCTATTGAAGAATTAAAGAAATTAGATTTTATTGACAGTGAAGAATACATGCACCAAGCTCAAAAAGCGGGTAAATCTATTCTGTGCGAGGGTGCTCAAGGATCTTTATTAGATGTTGATTTCGGAACATATCCTTTCGTAACTTCATCAAATACTACTGCTGCTGGTGCTTGTACTGGTTTAGGTATTGCTCCTAACAAAATCAAAGAAGTATACGGAATTTTCAAAGCTTACGTAACACGTGTAGGTAGCGGACCTTTCCCAACTGAACTTTTTGACGAAGTTGGTGCAACAATGGCAAAAGTAGGTAACGAATTTGGTTCTGTAACAGGAAGACAAAGACGTTGCGGATGGTTAGACTTAGTAGCTTTAAAATATGCTGTTCAAGTTAATGGAGTTACGCAATTAATGATGATGAAAGGTGATGTACTTTCTGGTTTTGAAACTTTAAAAGTTTGTACAGAGTACAACTACAAAGGTCAAAACATTTCTCATTTCCCTTACAACATTGAGCCAGAAAATGTTACTCCGGTTTACAAAGAGTTTAAAGGATGGAAACAAGATTTAACAGGATTGACAACTTTTGACGAATTGCCAATTGAGCTAAAAGAATATATTGAGTTTATTGAAAAAGAAATCGAAGTGCCAATCAAAATTGTATCGGTTGGACCAGACAGAAAACAAACAATAACAAAATAATACATTTTAAACGCTCTGATAATCAGAGCGTTTTTTTTTGAAGAATATTTTTATGAGAAAAAATCCAGAAATCGAGATTACAGAAACCAAGTTATTATCTGATAATTGGTATGTATTAAACAAAGTAACTTTTAATTATAAAAAAGAAAATCAGCCAGTTGAGTCACATATACGAGAAGTATACGACCGCGGAAATGGCGCTGGAATATTATTGTACAATTCTGCTAAAAAAACAGTCATTTTAACGAGACAGTTTCGTTTGCCAACTTATTTGAACGGAAATAAAACCGGAATGATGATTGAAGTTTGCGCCGGACTTTTGGATAAAGATAACGCGGAACAAGCCATTATTCGCGAAACAGAAGAAGAAACAGGTTACCGCTTAAGCAAAGTGCAAAAAGTGATTGAAACCTATATGTCGCCAGGATCTGTAACGGAAATTCTATATCTTTTTGTTGGTGAATACGACGAAAAAATGAAAGTTAGCGAAGGCGGCGGACTGGATGCTGAACAGGAAAATATCGAAGTTTTAGAACTGACTTTTGATGAAGCTTACGCCATGATCGAATCTGGAGAGATTTCGGATGCTAAAACCATTATGCTATTGCAACACGCTAAAATAAAAGGTCTTATTTAGAAGTTTTTTGAGTATTTTAGAATCCTATTTTAATTAAACCTCAAATCAATTAATTATGGGATTATTTGACTTTCTTAAGAAAAAGGAAACTTCTGAACCAAAAAATGAAAAAGGCGCATTGCTTGCAATGCCACTATTTATTAATAACGAGAGTTACAATATAGACAGTGTAATTCAAAATCTGAAAAATCTCTGGGGATTATCTATTATAAATTTTTCTGGAGATAATAATTCAGCTGTTTTTACAGTAAATAATGAATTAGTGACTATATTTTTTGTACCAGGACAAATTCCGGGTGATGAAGTTTCAACAACTATTAAATATGCATACAACTGGCATAAAGCAGAAGAAGATTTAAAAAACTATACCGGACATGCAGTTGTTTCTGTTATGTCTGCACAAGGAAGTCAAATAGAGAGATATACCATTTTGAGCAAACTATTATGTTCTATTCTTTCAACTTCAAATTCAATAGGTGTATATCAAGGAAAACAGACTTTATTGATACCTAGAAATCAATACTTGGAAAATATTGATGATTTACAGCAAGGAAAATCTCCAGCTCATTTGTGGGTTTATATCGGGATCAAAACCTCTGAAGAAGGAAATTACTTGTATACCTATGGATTACCTGAATTTGATAAACAAGAAATGGAAATCATTAAATCTCCTAAAGAGCTTTTAGAAGTTTTCAATTTCTTTGCCAACATTGTTTCGTACGTAATTAATGGTGATATTACATTACGAAATGGAGAAACTTTAGGCTATACGGAAGACCAGAAAATAAAAATTACAGCTTCGCAAGGAATGTTTGTAGAGGGACAAACTTTAAGATTAGAAATGTAATCTGGAAAATTTCGAATGCTAAAAAAATTATGCTGTTATTGCAAGCTAAAATAAAAGGTCTGATTTAGAAGTTTTTTGAGTATTTTAGATTGACAAAACGATCTAAAATGCTCAAATCTAAAATAGTTCTATTTTTCCTTTTTCCTTTATTTATTTTTTCGCAAAGCGAAAAATGGCCAGCAGAAAAACTCCAGCAAGATTTAAAAATCTTTAAAGAAATTAGAGAAATAGCCAATTCTGGACTTTACAAATACAGAACAAAACAACAGATTGACAGTATTTACAATTGGGCATTTTCGCAGATTAAAGAGCCGAAAGAACTTATTGAATTCTATAAAATCATTTTGCAGATAACCGATTTTGAAGGAAGTCTGCACAATGACACCACACTTCCTGATGATTTTGAAAGGAAATATTCATCGGCAAATACTTTTTTCCCTTATCCTGTAAAATTGATTCATAATAATCTGATTCTTAATTTTAAAAATGAAGAAATTCCTCTTGGTTCTCAAATTCATAGTATAAACGGAATCGAAACTCAAAAAATAATTCCTTCTCTTTACAAATATTATACCACCGACGGACATAACATTACAGGAAAATCAATCGGAATTGGAAGTTCTTTTGCCAAATATTTTGAAATGGAATATGGCGCGAAAAAAAGCTTTTTAGTCGAATATTCTCTTCCAAACCAAACTCAAAAACAGACCAAAAGCATTTCTTCTGTTTCTAATGAAATTCGAAAAGAAAACTTTAAAAATAGATTTTCACTCCCAATTGATAGCTTACAATATCAAAAAGCAAAAGATAAATATTCATTTAAAATAATTTCTGAAAATACCGCACTGCTTTCTGTTCATACTTTTGTTATTGGTCGAAATGCAAAAGACAAACAGCATATTGCGTACAAAAAATATTTGGACAGCTGTTTTGAATACCTTTCCAAACATTCGGAAATAAAAAACCTAATTGTCGATGTTAGAAATAATGGCGGCGGTACCGATCCAAATGATATTATAACTTTCTCTTATTTAGCACAAAAGCCTTTTCGCGAAAATGAATCGGCTTATGTGAATTTTCAAAAAATACCATTTCCTAAATATTTAGTTTACGAAGAAACCGATCCTAACAAGCAAAAGGAAGAACTAAAAGATTTTGAAGACGAGATCATAGAAGAATTTCCAAAGCTGATAGATCAAAAATATCCTCAGGATAATAAATTCAATATGTTATTAGAACCTGATAAAAACAGTTTTAAAGGACAGATTTATATGTTAATTAGTCCGAGAATTGCTTCGGCTGGATCTTTGTTTGCTTCACTTGTGGCAGGAAATACAAAGGCAATTGTTATTGGAGAAGAAACTATGGGAGGCTATTTTGGACACAACGGCCACACTCCTATTGAATATGAATTGCCCAATACCAAAATTAAAACACAATTTTCTATTGTAAATTTAGAACAAGACGTTCCTAAAAAAACGAATCAGATTTTTGGAAGAGGAGTAATTCCAGATCATGAAATCTCGCAGACTTTGGAAGATTTTATGCAAAATAGAGATACTCAATTTGAATATACTTTGAAACTTATTGAAAAATAGTAAATGAAATTACAAAAAAATAGATTTTTAAAAACCTTGTTATTCCTATTTATTTTGATAAACGTAATCGCGTTCTTTCACGCTTATAAGTTTACTCATTTTAAAGAAAACAAATCTGAAAAAACTCAAAGTCCAGAAAAATTATCATCTTGGCAAAAAGCGAAAACATTATTGCTAGGAGTAAATAATCCCAAACCCAAAAATTCAAAATTTCCTTCTCAGAAATATAAAACACTAAAACTGAAAAGTAATAAAGAAATAGAATGCTGGTTTGTTCAAAACCCAAATCCAAAAGGAACAGTTATTTTATTTCATGGTTACGGTTCAGAAAAATCATCTTTAATTGAACGATCAAATATATTTCAAAACTTGGGATACAGCACAATGTTAGTAGATTTTATGGGAAGTGGAAATTCAGAAGGAAACCAAACAACAATTGGCTTTAAAGAAGCAGAAGAAGTAAAAACTTGCTTTGATTATATTAATTCAACGGGAGAAAAGAACATTTTCCTATTTGGAAGTTCTATGGGCGCAGCTGCCATAATGAAATGCATTAATGACAGTAAAATAAATCCAAAAGGAATAATTATAGAATGTCCGTTTGGTTCAATGTATCAAACTGTTTGCGCCAGATTTAAAAAAATGAATGCACCCACATTTCCTATGGCTGGAATCTTATTATTTTGGGGAGGAATTCAAAACGGTTTTTGGGGTTTCAACCACACCCCTTCCGATTATGCTAAAAGTATCAAATGCCCAACTTTACTTCTTTATGGAGAAAAAGATAAAAGTGTCAGCAAACAAGAAACAGATAAAATCTATCATAATTTAAATAGTTTTAAGAAACTCGTGATTTATAAAGAAACAGGACACGAAAATTATTTAATTAAAAATAAATCACAATGGGTAAGCGATGTTACAGATTTTATAGCCAAAACTGAAAAACTTTAAAATGTAAATACCGAAACCTATTCCAAAAATTATGTAACCCTTTTCAGCTATCATATTTATAACTTTATCTTCATAAAATTACGACCCATGAAAAAGTTATATTACACCGCAAATGCCCTACTTATATTAACATTAGTTTTATTAGGTTCTTGTAAAAAGAGCGATACCATAACGCTGACTGAAAATAAAAAAGAGAAAAAGGAAGTTATAGAATATAAAAAACCTAAAACGGTTTCTTATCAAATTGAAAAAACCAAAGACTGGCTGAAACTTAATGAAGCTGACAGCTCGAAAATGGATATTGTTTATGCTTTAAACCGTACTGATAAAGCCAATTTTAAAAAGTTAGATTCTGTTGTAATTCCAGCAGATTTTAGCGGAGATTTGGTTTATTATCTTCCATTTCCGCTGCATGTTTCAGCATTAGAAGAAGTTTCAAAAATTATACTTTTCTCCTATCCTACCCAAACTTTTGCCGCTTATGAAAATGGTGAATTAGTGCGTACAGGCCCTACAAATATGGGAAGAAAAAAAGACCCAACGCCAACTGGATTATTTTTTACTAACTGGAAAGCAGAAAAAACAACCAGTACTTTTAATGACGAATGGGATTTAAAATGGAATTTTAATATCGAAAATAAACTAGGTGTTGGTTTTCACGAATATGATTTGCCAGGATATCCAGCTTCTCATTCTTGCTTAAGATTATTAGAAAAAGATGCCAAATACCTTTATAAATTTGCCGACGAATGGATTTTGAAAGACAAAGAAAATGTAAAAGTTAAAGGTACGCCAGTAGTCGTTTTTGGAAGTTACAATTTTGACGGACCAAAACCTTGGCTTCAATTAGCCTCAGACGCAGAAGCTTTAAAAATTTCTGAAAGCGATATTGATACTCAGGTACAACCCTATTTAAAGGAAATTTTAGAAAACCAAAATCTAAGAGAAGCCGAACCCACAAAAACTCTTTAAAAAATATAGCATAAGTATAAAATCAGCTGAAACAGATAAAATTGTTTCAGCTGATTTTTTTTTATAAATAGTTCGGCTAAAGCCTTTTCTCTCGATCTTTTTTAAAACCTCCAGCTAAAGCTGGAGGCAATTCATCTTTAAACCTTTGTCGCTTTGCCTCAGGCTAAGAAAAAAACTCAGAAGCTCAGCACCTTAGAAGCTTAGAAGCTCAAAAAAACTTTGCTCCTCTGTCACTTTGCAACTTTGCAACTAAGAAAAAAACTTAGCTTCTCAGCACCTTAGAAGCTTAGAAGCTCAAAAAAAACTTTGCCCCTTTGTCACTTTGCAACTTTGCACCTAAGAAAAAAAAAACTTAGAACCTCAGCACCTTAGCATCTTAAAACCTTAAAAAAACAAATAAGCGATCATTCATTTATTATTTATATCTTTGCATCATAATAAGTTAGAAATATGAGAACACGAGATATCAATAAAGAAGAAATTGTAAAACAGAAAGCAATTGAAATGATTGTTAACCAAGGTGTAGAAGGATTCGGAATGAATCGACTGGCGAAAGAATGCGGGATTTCTGTTGCTACACTTTATATTTATTATTCGGACAAAGAAGACTTAATCAAAAAAATCGGAATCGAAATCGGTAAAAAATTTTTTGACAATATGTTTGATGGATTTTCTGCTGATATGTCTTTCAAAGATGGATTAAGAAATCAATGGGAGAATAGAATTTATTTTAATTTAAACTTTACACAGCAAGCTACTTGCTTTGAACTTTTAAAACATTCTACTTATGGAGATGATATCGTAAAAGAAATAACAGGCGATTACAAGCAAATAATGACCCAATTTATGCTTGCTGCAATTGAAAGAAAAGAACTGATTTCTATTCCGTATGAAGTGTTCTGGAGCATTGCTTACGGTTCGCTTTATTCCCTTTTAGAATTTCATAGAGAAGGAAAATCAATGTCTGGAAAACCTTTCATTCTTACTGATAAAATTAAAGATGAGGCATTTAATCTGGTTTTGAAAGCTTTGACACCCTAACTCAATTGCAAATATTAAGATCAACTGCAAAATTCATAATTCATAATTCATAATTCAAATACAATATAATTTCATTAAAATGAAAACTTCAATTATAGAAAACAAAAAAATAGCCATAATTGGCGGCGGGCCAGTCGGATTAACCACAGCCCGAATTCTTCAAATTAATGGCGCCGATGTCACTGTTTACGAAAGAGATGTAAATGCCGAAGCAAGAACATCGGGCGGAACTTTAGATATTCATTCTGATTCGGGGCAATATGCAATTCAAAAAGCAGGATTAATGGATGAATTTTATAAGTATGCAAGACCAACGGGCGAAAAAATGGCGGACATGGACGGAAATATTACTTCTGACGAAATGCCTGATGAAACGAACGCTTTTTCTCGTCCAGAAATTGACCGCAATGATTTGAGAAAAATTATGCTGGACAATCTTGAAGAAAATACAGTGGTTTGGGATAGCCAGCTAATTAATATCGAAAAATCTGAAAATCAATATGTTTTAGAATTCAAAAATGGTACAAAAACTATTGCCGATTTTGTAATTGTAGCAAACGGCGGAAGATCGAATGCACGAAAATTTGTAAGCGATCAAGAGCCTCAGCTTTCTGGGACTTATATTATTCAGGGCGAAATTGCAAATCCAGATCAAGATTATCCTGAGTTTAAACCGAAATTCGGAAACGGAAATGTTATGGCAATGGGAGAACACAAAATGTTTTATACTCATACCATGCGTGACGGTTCTGTTCACTTTGGAGTTTCTTTTAAAGCCGATGAAGATTGGATTTTAAATAACGGAATCAATTTTGAAGACAGTCAAGCAGTAATTTCTTTTTTGAATGAAAAATTTGAAAATTGGAACGACGATTATAAAAAATTCTTTGCTAAATCAACCGATTTTTCTGGTTTGCCATTACGTTTATTTTCTTTAGAAGAACCTTGGAAAGAACATTCAAATATTACTCTCGTGGGCGATGCAGCACATTTAATGCCTCCATTTGCAGGCGAAGGTGTAAATATGGGATTGTTTGATGCTTTTCACTTGACGGAAAATTTAACCAATGGAAAATTCAATACAATTGACGAAGCCATTGAAAATTATGAGAAAAGAATGTTTGGTTATGCTCTAGAAGCGCAACGTATGACTAAAAGAATGGAAGACTTACTACATTCTGATATTGTGGCTGAAGATATTTTGAATAGTCGTTTTTAATAAAAAACACTAACTTAGATAAAAAATTCAACATGAATTTGGATTCTAAAAATAATAGAACCTGTAAAAAAGGGCATCACTACATTAAAACGAGCGACTGCCCTACTTGCCCTATTTGCGAAGCAGAAAGAAAACCAAAATCTGGCCTTTTATCTCTTTTATCAGCGCCGGCAAGAAGAGGTTTAGAAAGCAAGAATATTAAAACTGTGGAAGATTTATCTCAATATACGCAAGAAGAAATTTTATCCCTACATGGAATTGGACCAAGCAGTTTGCCAAAACTTTCGGAAGAATTAAGAAAGAATGGATTAAGTTTTAAAGAAAACAAGAAATAAAAAAGGCGTAAGATTTAAATTCTTACGCCTTTTGTTTTTATCTCGAAAGCTTAAAATTATCTAGAATAATTTGGAGCTTCTTTTGTAATAGTTACGTTATGCGGGTGACTTTCAGTGATTCCGCTAGAAGTGATTCTAACAAAACGTCCAGATTCCTGTAAAGTTGGAATATCTTTTGAACCACAGTATCCCATACCTGCACGAAGACCTCCGATGAACTGAAGCATGCTTTCGTTTAATTCTCCTTTGTAAGGAACACGTCCTACGATTCCTTCTGGAACTAATTTCTTAACATCGTCTTCAACATCTTGAAAATAACGGTCTTTAGAACCCGTTTGCATTGCCTCAACAGATCCCATTCCGCGGTAAGATTTGAATTTTCTTCCTTCAAAAATAATTGTCTCTCCTGGAGATTCTTTTGTTCCAGCCAATAATGAACCTAACATTACACAGTCAGCTCCTGCAGCGATTGCTTTAGGAATATCTCCTGTATAACGAATTCCACCGTCAGCAATAACTGGAACTCCAGTTCCTTTAATTGCAGCAGCAACTTCTAAAACTGCAGAGAATTGAGGAAAACCAACACCAGCAACGATACGAGTCGTACAGATAGAACCAGGTCCGATTCCAACTTTTACTCCGTCAGCTCCGCTTTCTACTAAATATTTAGCAGCTTCTGGAGTGGCAATATTTCCAACAATTACGTCAATTTGAGGGAATTTTGATTTTACTTCTTTCAATACATTCACCACACCTTCTGTATGTCCGTGAGCTGTATCGATAATGATTGCATCTACACCTGCAGCAACCAAAGCTTCTGCTCTTTGAACAGCATCTCCAGTAACTCCAATAGCAGCAGCAACTCTCAAACGTCCAAAGCTATCTTTATTAGCAATTGGTTTTTGAGTCAATTTGGTAATATCTCTAAAGGTAATTAAACCTACTAGTTCGTTATTTGCATTTACAACAGGTAATTTTTCGATTTTATGACCTTGTAAAACTACTTCTGCCTGCTCTAATGAAGTTCCTTCGGCAACAGTAACTAAGTTTTGGCTTGTCATAACCTCAATGATTGGTCTTGCACCATTTTTTTCGAAACGTAAGTCACGATTGGTTACAATACCTTTTAAGATTTTGTTTTCGTCAACGATTGGAATACCACCGATACCGAATTCTTTCATTGCATTTTTTGCATCTGCAATTGTAGAAGTTAAAGGAAGCGTTACTGGATCGATAATCATTCCAGCTTCTGCACGTTTTACTTTTCGAACTTTTCCTGCTTGCTGTTCGATCGTCATATTTTTATGTAAAACACCAATTCCGCCTTCTTGTGCCATAGCGATTGCCATTGCACTTTCTGTAACTGTATCCATAGCAGCAGATACAATAGGAACGTTTAATGTAATGTTTCTTGAGAATTTTGATTTAATGCTCACTTCGCGGGGAAGCACATTCGAGTAGTTAGGTACTAATAATACATCGTCGTAAGTTAAACCTTCGCCGATAATCTTGGAGTTGTGTGCTATCATGTTGCAATTTCTAGTTGAATTGCGTGCAAATATAGTGAATAAATTGCTAACTTGAGTACTAACTTATTCATAAAATTGATTTTACACGAATCATCTTACAAAGAATACACCCCTAGCCCAGATGGAAATGGAAAGCCACGAAAAGCCAAAAAACATTTTTTTCTGATTTAAAAAAGCGACCAGCGGAAGCTCTTTTTAAATCTTGAAAAAAAGTTTTTTGGCTCGAGTGCTTGTAATGGACAGCTGGAAATAGCTTCTAATAATATTCATAAATTCAATCGTCTTTGTCTTGGAACACAAAATTAATTCCGAGCTGAAATGATGCGCTGCTGGCTTTAGAAATATCTTTATATTCTAAGATGTTATTAACGAGTGCATAAATATTTACTGGCCCGATTGTTCCGGCGAGTCCTAAACCGATGTTTTTATTTGAAAAAGTATCGAAAGTATAAGTGGCTTTCAAATCTAATTTTCTAAAAATATTTCTTCGATAAAAAGCAGTCAAGGCAACTAAAGGCTCACGCGGAGCAGACATTCCGAAAAGCTGAAGTCCAGCAGCATTTTTATAATATTTTTCGACGCTGCCACGGCAGTTGCATTCATCGTCTGGACGTGCCTCGCCAAAAGAATATTGAATGGAAGAATAAATTTTTGTCGGGCGCCAAGTGGTATATTTATTATAAAGTGTATCTCTAGGAATGGCTTTGTCGAATTCATCAAAAACATTTTCAGGATCATCTAAACTAAAAAAGTCTGGATTTGCTCCGTTGTATTGATAAGTTCCTTTATAAGTAAGCGTTTCGATATCTTTGGTTTGTCTCACAAATCCTAAATCGACAATACTTGCCGTAAACTGCAGATTGTCTTTTATATAATAGGTAATTCCGGCATCTACACCAAAACCTAAACTTCCATTAAAAAAAGTATTATTAACGAGATCTCGAGCAATATTCCCTTCGTATTCATCTTTTGTAAAACTAGATAGTCCAGAAGTTTTTAATTCTAAATTGGAAGAAATAACTTGGTTATAAAGATTTGGAGTTCCTGCCTGCTGGCCCGTATAAATGTATCCTGAATTTTTTGTCGAAGTAGCATTTGCACCGCTTGAGTAGATTTTGGCGCGCCCTCCAAGCACCAATTTATCATTGACTTTTTTATGAAAACCAACATGAAAAACAGAAAGCACCTCAGCCTTCATATTCAAATCTCCCAGATTAAACGATTTTCCGATATAATCTCTATTCCCGTCTAAAGCTAACAAAGCCAGATCTTTTGGAATAAACATAAAAAAATCAAATTCCTGATAGACGCCAAACGAAACGTAAGATTTACTATCTCTTCCTCCTACTCTAAAACCGCCAGAAAATAACTCCAGTTGCTGGTTGGTTACGACTTTATCTCGGCTAGATGATTTATTAATAACATTTCGAACTTTTTGATTGAAGTCGACGCCATTGTCTGCAAACAGATCGTAGGCAGAAAAACTGCTGGAGCCCACATTGGCTGAAATTCCAGATAAAACAGGAAATCCGAAATAATATTTATATGAAACATCGGCTCCCGGATTTACAAGAGAAGACTGCGGAATTGAAGTAAAATTATATAACAGCTCTCTGTTTTGCGCAAAACAAGAAAGATGAAAAAACAAGCAAAGAATTAGCGTTTTTCTCATTCGATTACTAAATAAGCAGTGGCACTTGATCTTAATTTTAAATTTCCTAAACTCTCACTGTTTAATGGAGGCCCTGCAGTAATAATTACCACAAAACCAATTCTTTGGGTTTGTTTTAAAAGATCTAATCGCGTGTTTTCAAAAACTTCTGTTGGGTATTTTATAACATTTGGTGTTCCTTTATAAGATGGAACGGCAAAAGATATAGTTTGTAAAGGCTGATTTTCTGCATTAAGCAAAATCATATTGATGATAAAAGCACGATTTATATTATTTTCTACTTCAAAATTAAATTCGGCTTTTTTAAGGCGTTCGTTAAAAAATTTATCCTTAAAAATATCAAAATCTCTTACATCAGGATAGATATTGGTTCCTCCATCGTCTACGAGTTTATTTGCAGGAATATCAAAATAAGCTAGGTTGGCTACAAAAACGGGCTCTAGCTTAAAATCATTTACCTGATCGAAATCTAACTCACTGGAACAAGAAAACAATAGGAAAACGGAAAAAAATATGCTGAAAATTTTACTGATGGAGCGTGATCTCATGACAATATTTATATCGATACTAAATGTAACGCATTATGTTTACAATGATTATCGAAGGTAAGAAAATATAACAGTTTTTTAATGAAACTTTCCAAACAATTTCGAAGCTTCGTTGTAAGCGCTTTCAAAACTGAGTGAATTAAGTCCTGTTATTTTTTTATTGGCAGTAAAATACGAAACCAATTTTTCTGTTGGCATGTTTCCAGTTAATTTATCGGTCGCCATGGGGCAACCGCCAAAACCTTGAATAGCACCATCAAAACGGGTACAGCCGGCTTTTGCTGCAGCATCGATTTTTTCGAACCAGCTTTCGGGTGTGGTATGAAGATGAGCGCCAAACTCAATTTCTGGATATTTCGGAATTAAATCTGAAAACAAATAGGTAATAACCTCGGGAGTAGAAGTTCCGACAGTATCAGAAAGCGATAAAATCTTCACGCCCATTCCTGCCAGTTTTTCTGTCCATTCTGCGACAATTTCAACATTCCACGGATCTCCATACGGATTTCCAAAACCCATAGAAAGATAGGTTACTACTTCTTTATTTTTCTTGTCGGCAACTTCCAGAATTTCTTCGAGCGTTACCAAAGATTCGGCTATGGTTTTGTGCGTATTACGCATCTGAAAGTTCTCAGAAATAGAAAAGGGAAAACCTAAATATTGAATCTGCTCATAATTGGATGCTGCTACTGCGCCTTGTGTATTCGCAATAATTGCAAGCAGTTTACTTGTAGTTTGAGAAAGATCAAGCTGTTCTAAAACGGCAGCCGTATCCTGCATTTGCGGAATAGCTTTTGGAGAAACAAAACTTCCGAAATCGATGGTATCAAAGCCAACTCGCAATAAAGCTTGTATATAAGTAACTTTATTTTTTGTTGGAATAAAAGTCTTAATGCCCTGCATGGCATCTCGAGGACATTCGATGATTTTGATTTCTTTACTCAAAGCTTATTCTTTTGTAAAGGCTAAGTTAGTTTCTTTTTTATTGAAATAAAAATTATGTTTTTTTTTAAACCATATAAGTAATATAAGTTCATTTAATTAGATTGGATGCGTATGCAATATATACATCGTGTATTTGTAGAGACGCACCGCAGTGCGTCTACACAAAGAGAATCCACAATGCCAAGATACTAGAATTAGATGCACTGCAGTGCGCCTCTACAGTCCATTTAATAGAATATTACATTAAACTGTAATTCTACAATTAATTACCAAAAAATGTAATATTTTAAATTATTACCAAAAAACGTAATAATAAAATTTATTACTTATATTTGTAATAGAAAGTTTATTATTTTTTAATTATATTTGGTTATGACTAGTGTAATTACAGGCGATATAATTGGTTCAAGACAGCAAAAATCGGAACATTGGGTAGAAGATTTGAAAAAAATCTTAGCTCCATTGGGCAAAACACCGAGCCAGTGGGAAGTGTATCGAGGAGATGAATTTCAAATTGAAGTCGCCAATCCCGAAGATGCGCTGCTAACTGCTATTTTGGTAAAAGCTCGTTTAAGAGCCCTAAAATCGGATGCACGCATGAGCATTGGTTTTGGAGATAAAACGCACAATGCTGAGAGAATATCTGAAAGCAATGGTTCAGCATTTATCAATTCGGGAGAACTTTTTGAAACTTTAAAAAAACAGAAAGTTACGCTGGCCATGCGAACGGGAGATTTTAGTTTGGATGAAAATCTAAATTTAATGCTGCAGCTGGCATTAACATTTATGGACAGCTGGCTGGTTCAATCGGCAGAATTTGTTGCTCTGGCTATTGAAAACCCCACATTATCTCAGGAAGAATTAGGACAAAAACTCGGGATAAACCAAGCTGCTGTGAGCCGAAGACAAAAGCGCGCGCAGTTTGATCTGGTTATGAATTTAGACCGCTATTTTAGAAAACAAATAAAACAATCTACAGCCTCATGATCTTATTTATAAAACTGCTTCTCGCCCATTTATTAGGAGATTTTATCTGGCAGCCCAATTCTTGGGTCGCCGATAAAGAAACTAAAAAACATAAAAGCATTTACTTATATGTTCATATTTTGCTTCATGGAGTTTTAGCCGCAATTCTAGCGGGAGAAATCCGTTTTATACCGTACGCTGTTTTAATTGCCGTTACACACGGAATTGTCGATTTAATCAAATTAAATTTTCAGAAAAAGAAAACCAAACGCACTTGGTTTGTTGTCGACCAAATTGCTCATATTTTAATTCTGATTGGAATTGTATTGCTATATCAAAACAAAAGCATCATAAATTTCTGGTCTGATAATGAATTCTGGATTCTAATAACAGGATTATTACTGATTACCAAACCAACTTCGATTTTTATCAAAACCATTATTTCGATCTGGAGTCCAGAAAGCCAAAATAGCCATCAAGATTTTTCTCTTGCCAATGCAGGAAATTATATTGGTATTCTAGAACGTCTTCTTGTGGTTTGCTTTATTCTTACCGCTCATTTTGAAGCAATCGGATTTCTTTTGGCCGCTAAATCTATTTTTAGATTCGGAGATCTAAAAGAAGCCAAAGACCGAAAACTTACAGAATATGTAATGATTGGAACTTTAATCAGTTTTGGAATTGCAATAATTGTCGGCCTTGTAATTCAGGCGCTACTTTTACAATTGCCCTAAAACTTTTTTGTTGATTGCTTTTATTAAAGCTGGACCTTCATAAATAAAACCAGTGTACAACTGCACTAAACTTGCACCTGCATTTAGTTTCTCAATCGCATCGTCTGCAGAATGAATTCCTCCTACTCCAATAATTGGAAATGCTTTATTGCTTTTTTCTGAAAGGAAACGGATTACTTCTGTAGAACGTTTTGTTAATGGTTTTCCAGACAAACCACCCATTTCTGATTGGTTTGCAGATTGTAAACCTTCTCTAGAAATTGTAGTGTTTGTTGCAATTACACCCGCAATCTGAGTTGTTTTTACAATATCAATAATATCTAATAATTGCTCATCTGTTAAGTCTGGAGCAATTTTAAGAAGAATAGGTTTTACTTTTTGAGAACTTGTTTTTTGTTTTTCAACATTTCTATTTTGCAAAGTCTGCAATAAAGCTGTCAAAGGCTCTTTATCTTGTAAAGCTCTTAAATTTGGTGTATTTGGCGAACTCACATTCACTACAAAATAATCAACATGGTTAAAAAGTGCATCAAAACAAATGATGTAATCCTTAACTGCATCTTCGTTATCGGTTACTTTATTTTTTCCGATATTTCCTCCAATCAAAACACCCGAATTCTTTTTCAAACGTTCTACAGCTTCTAGAACACCTCCATTATTAAATCCCATTCGGTTGATAATCGCTTGGTCTTCCTTTAATCTGAATAAACGTTTTTTCGGATTTCCTTCCTGTCCAACTGGCGTTACCGTTCCGATTTCAATAAAACCAAAGCCAAAATCGCCTAGTTCTTTATATAATTTGGCATCTTTATCAAAACCTGCCGCAAGTCCAACTGGATTTTTGAATTTAATTCCGAAGACTTCTCTTTCTAATCGAGCGTCTTTTACTTCATAAATCGATCTTATAATTGCCGAAACTCCAGGTATTTTTGAAATGAATTTTACAAAAGAAAAAGTAAAGTAATGCACTTTTTCAGGATCAAAACAAAAAAGTATCGGACGAATTATCAATTTATACATAAGAGTTGTGTTGTGTTATTTTTCAGCTGCAAATTTAGATATTATAGTTTAAAAAGGTGCTTATTTCCAAAAACAAATAATTTCTATTTTGTTCAATTCCTAAATAAAAGAATTAACACCGCCAATTGCATACTTTTTTGTTGCAAATTATAATATGAAACCTGTTTTGGTTTGTGGACAGATTGCTCTGATACAGATATTAGCTACTTTTAAATACTATTTAATGATCGCTATATGTTATTCAAAAAGAATAAATCAAATCGCTTTTTTAAACTGGTTTTCTTAGCCTTATTTTCTGCACTCGCATTAGACGGATTTGCGCAACAAGAAAAAGACACTACTAAATTGATGAATGTGCGTTATGGCAATAAAGGAATCGAACTAGAAACTCGAGACAAGAAATTTCTTTTTCAATTAGCAAGCCGACTTCAGTTTCGTTTTTCAACACCAAATGATACCGATCCTCTAACGTATGACGATTACAGTCAAGATGCTAAAACGACTTTTAAAATTAATCGTGCGCGACTTAAAATTGGCGGTCATGCTTTTGAACCTTGGCTTAAATATTATTGGGAATACGAATTAAGTCAGTCCAATTTGCTTGATTTCAGACTTATGATTGAAAAGTGGGATTGGCTGAGTTTTAAAGTTGGACAATGGAAAACAGAATTTACTCGCGAACGCTTCATAAGCAGCGGTGAACAGCAGATGGTTGACCGATCTTTAATTAACCGCCCTTTTACGGTAGACAGACAGCTCGGAGTTGAAGTTTACGGTCATTTGAAAGGAACTGGAATTGCCGATTTTAATTATTGGGCTGCGGCTTTGACAGGAACCGGACGAGGAAGCACTACCAATGACGACAATCATTTAATGTATTTTGGAAGAGCACAATGGAATTTCTTAGGAAGATCTCTTGAATTTGAAGGCTGTGATTTAGAATTTCACGAAAAGCCAACGCCGATAATTGCTTTTTCTGCTATAACTAACCGAAGCCCTTATACTCGATTTTCTCAAGCCGGCGGAGGTTCTCTTGATGGTTTTGAAGATGGATTGCCTGGTCAGTATAGAGTCAATCAATGGAATCTGGAAACCGCGTTTATGTTTCGTGGTTTTTCTTGGCAGAGTGAATGGCATACCAAAGAGATTATCGACAAATACAATAATGATGAAATGACCGTCATGAAAGGATATTACGTTCAGGCTGGATATTTTTTTCATAATGTTTTCGAATGGTGGCCAAAAAAACTAGAAATGGCAGGAAGACATGCAGCATACCGACCAGATAATTCGATTAGACAAAATAGACAAGACGAATCTACATTGGCTTTTAATTGGTTTTTCAAAGGGCACAAAAACAAGCTTACTTCAGAAGTAAGCTATTTTAGTTTTCAAGACAAAACGCTGCCTTTAGAGCAAGGCTGGCGTTTTAGAATCCAATGGGATATATCCTTGTAATTCAAAATCATACAGCTAAACTTTCAATCAATTTCGATAAATCGTTCATTTTTTTTCATAACTTTAATTCATATAAACCACTGAATATGAAAAATATATCCAAAACAGTAAAAAAATCAGCACTTTGGTGTTTGATCGGCACATTTTTCCTTGTTTCAATTGACAGTTTGGCACAACGTCATGGTGGTGGAAACCGTGGCGGCGGAGCAACGCATACGCGACCTGGTTCTAATGGCGGAGGCATAAAACGTCCGGCCAATAATTCTGGAAACAAAATCACAAGACCTGCAAATTCTAACAAGAAGATCACCAGACCAGCCACTTCAAATAATAAAGCGGTCAGACCATCTACAACAAATAGAAATAATACAGTAAACAGAAACAATACGGTAAATAGAAACAATATTGGAAACAGAAATACCAATATCAGCGGCAATACCGTTAACAGAAACCGAAATAATGTAAACATTAACGTTAATAATAGCGTACATGTTCGCAACAACCGTAACACTTATGTAAGGCCTGCGCCTCGCCCTTACGTTCGTCCGCCTTACGTATACGGAGGTTATAGATACAATACTTTTCATCCGTATTACTATCACCCTTACAGACCTTATTATTGGGGACCTGTTTGGCATCCTTGGGGATTTTTCGTAGCCACTTTAGCCGTAACAGCTATTGTAGTTAGTGTTGAAAGCCAGCAATATCATTATGATCAGGGAGTTTGGTATACTTCTAGCAGCGGTGGTTATACTGCAGTGCCAGCTCCTGTTGGCGGAACCGTAAATAATATTCCGAGCGGAGCGCAAACCGTCAATACAGGAACCGTCAATAATTATTATTACGGAGGAACCTATTACGAAAAAGACGGATCAACTTACAAAGTGGTAGCTCCTACAGCAGGAACAATTGTAGAAAGTTTGCCAGAAGGTGGCGAAGAAGTAACCATTGGAGATGTGAAATATATCAAATTTGGAGAAACTTACTATCAGCCTGTTCAAGTGGATGGTAAAGACAAATATGAAGTCGTGTCTGTTGAAAAAGAAAGTTAGTTTTATTAATTCTATAAAATTAGTATAATTATAAAAGTTATTTTTATAATTTTATCCCACTATTGACAAACCATTATTCGTTCAAAAATAATTAACCATGAAAAACAAGACCTTCTGGATTTTTGCTTTGCTTACATTATCCATTATTTCGATTGCTTACAGTTACAACAAATTTGCTGCTAAAGAAGAAAAAAAAGTTGTCGCAGAATGTCATGAAACTCCAACTAATACAGCATCTGAATTTAAGCCAACTGTTGAAAATAAATTCAAACCCGCTGTAAAAGCTCCAAAAGGAATGGTTTGGATTCCTGGAGGCGAATTCTCAATGGGATCAAACGTAGAAGACGAAAGTTTGTGCAGTATAAAAGGCGTTACAAAAGATGCGGCTCCTATTCATAGAGTTTACGTTGACGGTTATTATATGGACGAAACCGAGGTTACGAACGAAGAATTTGAAAAATTTGTAAAAGCGACAGGCTATGTAACTGTTGCGGAACAAAAACCGACAAAAGAAGAATTTCCAACTGCAAACGAAGAAGATTTGATTACAGGTTCTGTTATATTTACCCCTACACCATCTGCAGTTAATTTGAATAATTTTCTTCAATGGTGGCGTTATGAACCGGGCGCAGACTGGAGACATCCAGATGGACCGCAAAGCAGTATTAAAGGAAAAGAAAATTATCCTGTTGTTCATGTGGTTTATGAAGATGCCGAAGCTTACGCGAAATGGGCAGGAAAAAGGCTTCCGACAGAAGCTGAATGGGAATTTGCAGCCAGAGGCGGTAAAACAGGAAATCTTTACGCTTGGGGAAATAATTTAAAACCTGACGGCAAATTTCAAGCAAATATTTATCAGGGACATTTCCCTATAAAAGATGGCGACACTGGAGAAGACGGTTTTAAAGGAATTGCTCCAACAAAACAATATGCTCCAAATGCATACGGCTTATATGATATGGCCGGAAATGTATGGGAATGGGTACACGACTGGTATAGTGTAGATTATTATAAATCATTGGCAGAAAACGGAAAAACGATCAAAAACCCTCAAGGGCCAAGTGCTTACAACGATCCGAATGATCCTTCACAAATCAAAAGAGTGCATCGCGGAGGTTCTTTTTTATGCACCGATCAATATTGCACACGCTACATGGTTGGAACAAGAGGAAAAGGAGAATATCGATCTGCAGCCAATCATTTAGGTTTTAGATGCGTAAAAAGTAAATAACAAACTTATCATAACAGAAAGGGATTCAATTTAGAATCCCTTTTTTCATTCATTCAGATATTGAAAGCCAAATTTCCCAGCAGATTTTTTTTTCTATATTTGCTAAAAAATCAAAAAAATGCAACATATCATAGATCGATTTATCAGTTATGTAACGATTGATACGGAATCGGATCCAAATTCACAAACAACACCAAGTACAGAAAAACAGTGGAATCTTGCCAATAAATTAGTTGAAGAACTAAAAGCAATTGGCTTAGAAGATGTAACTATTGACGACAAAGCGTACATCATGGCAACGCTTCCGAGCAATGTTGATCATGAAGTTCCTGTAATTGGTTTTGTTTCTCATTTTGACACTTCTCCAGATTTTAGCGGAGCGAATGTAAAACCGCAAATCGTTGAAAATTATGACGGAAAAGACATTGTTTTGAATGCTGAGAAAAACATCATTTTATCTCCAAACTACTTTAAAGATTTATTGCAATATAAAGGTCAGACCATCATTACTACTGACGGCACAACTTTATTAGGTGCCGATGACAAAGCTGGAATTACAGAAATAGTTTCAGCAATGGAATACCTCATCCAGCATCCAGAGATTAAACACGGAAAAATCAGAATCGGTTTTACTCCAGATGAAGAAATCGGTCGCGGAGCGCATCATTTTGATGTGGAGAAATTCGGAGCGCAATGGGCTTACACTATGGATGGAAGCCAGATTGGTGAATTAGAATATGAAAATTTCAACGCAGCTGGAGCTAAAATTACTTTTAAAGGAAAAAGTGTTCACCCAGGTTATGCCAAAGGAAAAATGATCAATTCGATGCTTTTGGCTAATGATTTTATTAATGAATTGCCAAAAGGAGAAACGCCTCAGGAAACGAAAGGTTACGAAGGTTTTTTCCATGTTCATCACATCAAAGGAAATATCGAAGAAACGGTTTTAGAATTAATTATTCGCGATCACAACAAGAAAAAATTCGAAAATAGAAAAGCGCTTATTCATAAAATTGCGAAGAAATTCAATAAAAAATTCGCGAAGAAGTTTGGCGAAGATATTGTAATTGCTGAAGTAAAAGATCAATATTATAATATGAAAGAAAAGGTTCTTCCTGTAAAACATATTGTTGATATTGCTGAAAAAGCAATGAGAGAGTTAAACATTAAACCGATCATCAAACCAATTCGTGGTGGAACTGACGGTTCGCAATTATCGTTTATGGGATTACCTTGTCCGAACATTTTTGCGGGCGGACATAATTTCCATGGAAAATATGAATATGTTCCAGCAGAAAGTATTCAGAAAGCCACAGAAGTTATTGTAAAAATTGCTGAATTAACTGCTATTCCTGGAATTTTTGATAAGACAGAAAAATCTAAAAGAAAAAATTAAGCAATGCCTGAGAAAAAAAACGTTTGGGACAAAATGAATCAGTGGGAGGAAGAAATTCTTCTTCTTAAATCAATTATTGATAAAACTGAACTTATTGAAACTGTAAAATGGGGAGCACCTGTGTATGTTTTCAATAAAAAAAATGTTATTGGTCTCGGCGGTTTTAAAGATTATTTTACCATTTGGTTTTATAATGGTGTTTTCTTGAAAGATGAAAAGAAAAAACTGATCAACGCTCAGGAGGAAGTAACCAAGTCACTGCGTCAATGGCGTTTTAAATCAAAAGAAGAAATAAACGAAAAGGATATTTTAGAATACATTCACGAAGCTATTGAAAACGAAAAACAGGGTAAAATAATAAAACCTGCTAAAAAAGAAGCTATTATTTCTGAATTGCTGAATAAAGAAATGGAACAAAACCCAGCTCTAAAAGAAGCTTTTGAAAAATTTGCTCCTTACAAGCAATATGAGTTTTTAGAATATATAGAATCGGCAAAACAGGAAAAAACAAAGCTTACGAGAATTGAGAAAGTGATTCCGATGATTTTGTCGAATGTGGGATTGAATGATAAATATCGATAAATCAAATTCCAAATTTTTAAAATTCCAAATTCCAATACTGTTGTCATCATGCGAGCTGTTGAAGAGTTTTAACGCAAAGAGCGCAAAGGTTTTTTCGCAGAGAACGCTAAGTTTTTTTAAGAAGGCAATGTCCGCAAAGATTGACGTAGAGACGCACTGCTGTGCGTCTAACGCAAAATATTTCGATGCAGTTTGTCATCCTGACGAAGGAAGGATCACACTAGAAATTCCATAATGAATTTAAACAGTAAACCTTTGTCAAAGTTTAAAACTTTGACAAAGGTTTTTTTCTACACAAAGTATTGTCATTGCAAGGAACGAAGCAACCACACTGATCAAGTTCGTCAAAAACATCCGAAATGAGATTGCTTCGTTCCTCGTAAAGACCTACAATGCGATTATTTGAACAAAACAAAAAAATCCCAAATTCCACATCAAAATTGGAATTTGGGATTTTTAAATTTTATTGGAATTTTAAAAAGCTTAAGCTTTTTTATTCAAAGCAGCACTTAATTCTAAAGAAATAGCAGAACGCTCTAATTTTAATTTTCCTGACATGGTTTCAATAACAACAGTAGTTTCTGCTAATTCAGCGATTCTACCGTGGAAACCACTTTTTGTAACTATTTTGTCACCTACTTTTAGGTTGCTTTCAAATTCTTTTTCGTTTTTCGCTCTTTTTTGCTGTGGTCTGATCATGAAGAAATAGATTACCACGAACATTAAAAGGAATGGCGCAAATTGAGATAATTGTCCCATAATTTAAATTTGTTTTTGATTTATATTTAATATTTTCTTTTTGCTCTTCGACTCCGCTCAGAGTGACAAAGTATTGGAATTTGGAATTTATTTTTTGGAATTTTAAAATTCTACATTAACCCTCTACCTACTTTTACCATCTTTTTATTGGCAGTAAGTTCCTTCACCAAATTATCTAAAATTCCGTTGATAAAAATACTACTTTTTGGTGTAGAATACTCTTTTGCAATTTCTAAATATTCGTTAAGAGTTACCTTTACTGGAATCGACGGGAATTTAATAAACTCGCAAATTGCCATTTTCAAGATAATCGTATCAATTTCAGCAATACGGTCACTGTCCCAGTTTGGCGTTTTGTCTTCATATTCTTTAGCAAAAGCAGTTTCGTTTAAAACTGTTCTTCTAAAAAGATCTTTTGCAAAATCTTTATCTTCAACATCTTTGTACAATTTTGGCACTCTAAAATCGTCTGGATCTTCTGTTTTGATTGCTTTTAATTGTTTAACAATATGAGTATTTACAACCGGAATATCATCAACCCAAGTCAATTTATCATCTTCCAAATACTCGTATAATTTTTCATTTGGAACAATAACATTTTCAAACAAATCAATTATAAATTGTCTGTCTTCTTCAAATGTATTTACATTATTGCTCATGTATTTTTTGTAGATATCGCTTGCTTTAACATCATTTAAAAGCAAAATAATATAATCGTCGTTTAAAGACCAGTTATTGATTTTACGATTTTCTAAAGCGATACTAAGAGAATTGCTTTCGGCAAGAAGTTGAAAAATTTTGTTCTTTACAAATTTTTCATTTGGGTTACGTTCTGCTGCAGTAGCAAGGTGTTTTTTACTTGACAGATGTAAAAAAACAGATTCTTTTTTACAAATTTCTATCAATGAAGAAAGCATTATAAGGTATAAGTCCTGAATATTATCAATGCTGTAGAAAAGAAATTTCTCTTCTTTTTCCATGTTTTCAGAACCGCTTTGATGCATTGCATAAATGGATTGCATTACTTTAACGCGTATGTGTCTTCTATTTACCACCGTGTAAGAACATTTAAAAATTAGTCTGCAAAAGTATAACTTTTGATGCGTATTTTAAAATTTACACATTAAAAAAACGTTTATTTTGAGAAAAGTTATGTAAAAAGTGGTCAGTAATCCGTTTTTGAGCGGTCAGTTTTGAGTATTGAACTTAGTCTTACTTAGTTGTAGAAATAAAAAATCTCAGCTTTCAGAAAAACTGAAGACTGAGATTTTATATTATTTCAATTAAAATTGAGCATCAAACTGAACACTCAAAAACTGAACACTTAATTACTTAGCCGCGTTCTCGATTCTTCTCTGATCGATACGGTTTTGAGCAATTGTAAGTGCCGCTTTATGCGTTGTGATATTGTTTTTAGCAGCGAAATCAATAATTTCTAAAGTAGTATTGTAGATATTCTCTGTTTTACTCATGATTTCAGCTTTACCGTAGTTAGCCAATTCAGCATAAACATTGATAATTCCACCCGCATTGATTAAGAAATCTGGAGCATATAAAATTCCTCTTTCTGTCAATCTCGCTCCGTGAACATTCTCGTCTGCCAACTGATTGTTTGCTGCACCAGCGATCACTTTAGCTTTAATTTTTTCGATTGTATTATCGTTGATTGTTGCTCCCATCGCACACGGCGCGTAGATGTCAACATCTGCAGTATACAAATCTTCTCCAGTATAAATTGTTGCGTTGTATTTTGAAGCAACTTGGTATAATTTTTCTTCGTTAATATCAGAAATAGTAACCTGTGCTCCTTCTTTAGTTAAATATTCAACCAAAGTTTCTCCAACGTGTCCGATTCCTTGTACCAAAACTTTTTTTCCATCTAAAACATCAGTTCCAAACTGACTTTTAGCGGCAGCTTTCATACCTAAATAAACACCATAAGCTGTAATTGGAGAAGGATTTCCAGAACCACCTCTTTCTTCAGAAATACCCGTAACATAAGGAGTTACATCTCTTACTGTATCCATGTCTTTAGTTTCCATTCCGACATCTTCTGCAGTAATATATCTTCCGCTTAATGAGTGAACAAACTCACCAAACTTACGCATTAACTCAGGTGTTTTCTGCGTTTTAGCATCACCAATAATAACTGCTTTACCTCCACCAATATTCAGTCCAGTAATAGCCGATTTAAAAGTCATACCTCTCGAAAGACGTAAAACATCATTTAAAGCCTCCCATTCTGTGTTGTAATTCCACATTCTGGTTCCTCCCAAAGCTGGCCCCATAACCGAATTATGAATACCAATAATTGCTTTTAAACCTGTATCTTTGTCATTGCAAAATACAATTTGTTCGTGATCGTCAAAAGATAACTGACCAAAAACAGGATCCATTTTTTGAAGTTCCTTTCCAGTTGCGAAAGTTGCATCCATAGCGCTAGTATAAATTAGTTAAAATTATGAATTCGTCAAAAAGACTTCTCAAACATAATTAAAAAATACACATGTGCTAATTTTTTATCTTTAAAATAACAATTTTACAATATAATTGTTTTGATTAAATCGCAAATTATTATAAATTTATTTAATAATAATTCTTAAATACAAATCAATTCAATATCAGATTTCTTAAAAAAATGAAAGAATTAAGCTATTTAAATAAATATTTCGTCAAATATAAATATAGTTTTTCGCTAGGTATTTTAATCACTATAATCGCACAAATATTTTCTCTTTTCACTCCAAAGCTTATCAGTAAGTCTTTAAACGCTATTGAAAATTTTGATAAGCTATCTCCAACCGATCAAAAGTCTGAAGTTGTGATTGCCGCGTTTCGTCAGGATCTTATTCATAATGTGTTGCTTATCATCGGAACAACGATTGTTGCTGGGTTTCTAACGTTTTTAATGCGCCAGACTTTAATTGTAATGTCACGCCATATTGAGTTTGACTTGAAAAATGAAGTTTTCAGACAATACGAGAATCTTTCTCAAAATTTTTACAAACAAAACAGAACGGGAGACTTAATGAATCGTATTAGCGAAGACGTTTCAAAAGTTCGTATGTATGTGGGGCCAGCGGTAATGTATACTATAAATACATTTATTCGTTTTGCGATCGTTATATTATATATGTATAATGTATCGCCACTTCTTACTTTATATACCATTCTTCCTTTACCTATATTATCGTACTGTATTTTCAAATTGAGTTCAGAAATCAACAAGCGAAGCACCACTTTTCAACAATACCTTTCTAAAGTTTCGAGTTTTACCCAAGAAATCTTTTCGGGAATTCGCGTTATTAAGGCATATTCTTTAGAAAATCAGCATCAAAACAATATGGTGGATTTGGCAGAAGAAAGCAAACGTAAAAGCTTAAGTCTGGCAAGAGTGCAGTCTTTGTTTGGTCCACTAATGATCGCGCTTATCGGAATCAGTAATCTGGTTGTCATTTATTTTGGAGGTGTGATGTATATTAACGGAAGTATTCCGAATATCGGAACCATTGCCGAGTTCATATTATATGTAAACATGCTGACTTGGCCAGTTGCTTCTTTGGGCTGGGTTTCTTCAATGGTTCAGGAGGCAGAAGCTTCTCAAAAACGTTTGAACGAATTTTTGAAAATCGAACCAGAAATCAAGAATAACAACGAAAACTCATCAGAAATTGAAGGAAATATTACTTTTTATAATGTTTCTTTTACTTATCAAGATACCAATATTGAAGCGTTGAAAAATGTTTCTTTTACAGTAAAAAAAGGAGAAACATTAGCTATTTTGGGAAAAACAGGTTCTGGGAAATCAACCATTCTTTCTTTGATTTCGAGATTATATGATGTAACCGATGGTGAAGTTAAAATTGATGAAAACGAAATCAGCTCTTTAAACTTAAATGATCTTCGCAACAATATAGGAATCGTTCCTCAAGATGCTTTCTTATTCTCGGATACGATTAAGAATAATATCAAATTCGGAAATCAAAATGCAACGGATGAAGAGGTTTTTGAAGCAGCCAAAAATGCCGTAGTTCATGACAACATTATTGCGTTTAACAAACAGTACGATACCATTTTAGGAGAAAGAGGAATTACACTTTCGGGAGGTCAAAAACAACGTGTTTCGATTGCAAGAGCCATTATTAAAAATCCTGCCATTTTGCTTTTTGACGATTGTTTGTCAGCAGTTGACACCGAAACCGAAGAAATGATTCTGAATAATTTATTTGAAATTTCTAAAGATAAAACGACCATAATTGTAAGTCACCGAGTATCATCTGCCAAGAATGCAGACAAAATTATTATCCTCGAAGATGGTCGTATAATTCAACAAGGCTCTCATAATCAATTAATAAATCAAGAAGGTTATTATGCAGCGTTATATTTAAAACAACTTTCGGAAAAAGAATTACTTTAATTGTTGCGTAATAGATAAATTTTTATGATTTTTGAGTACTATTAATTCCAAAAATGATAGAACGTATTATGAGAGAAAATGACATGTTAGAAAAAGAAGAGATTTTTTCTAAAGTATTACGAGCAGGAAGAAGAACTTATTTCTTTGATGTGAGAGCTACCAAAGCTGATGATTATTACATTACTATTACCGAAAGCAAAAAATTTACTGAGGAAGATGGTTCTTTTCACTTCAAAAAACACAAAATCTATTTATACAAAGAAGATTTTAGTGCTTTTGCTGAAATCTTAGAAGAAATGACTTCTTATGTTTTAAACCACAAAGGAGAAGAAGTAATTTCTGAAAGACACCAAAAAGATTTTAAAAAAGAATATAGCTCTGAAAAGGCTGAAAGCCAAAGATCTAGTTTTACAGATATTGATTTTGACGATATTTAATCAAAATCATCTACATATATAAGAGTCCAATTTGTTCTGCATTTTGGACTTTTTTTATATATTTAAATTTCTAATTTTAGATTTTAGACTGTAAATTTTAGATTTCTTCAGTAATTTCAATTCAAATATTTCAAAATGAAAAAATTAATTCTTCTTTTAAGTTTCTTCTTCTTCGCAATTTCTCTTTCTGCACAGCATATAGAATATGAAACGAAAAATAACATTCAATATTATAATGCATCAGCAAATAAAGCAGACAAATACATTAACGAAAGATGTGTTTTAGATCTTTATTATCCAAAAACTAAAACTGGATTTGCGACAATTGTGTGGTTTCACGGCGGCGGATTGACTGGCGGAAACAAAGAAATTCCTGAAGCTTTAAAAAATAAAGGTTTTGCTATTATTGGTGTAAACTATAGACTTTCTCCTAAAGTAAAAGCAGCAAAATGTATTGAAGATGCTGCGGCTGCAGTTGCATGGGCTTTTAATAACATCACGAATTATGGCGGAGATAAATCTCAGATTTTTGTTTCGGGACATTCTGCTGGAGCTTATTTAAGTTTAATGATTGGTTTAGATAAAAAATGGCTTCAAAAAGAAAATATCGATGCTAATTCGATTGCAGGACTTATCCCGTTTAGCAGTCAATGTATTACGCATTTTGAAATTAGAAGAGAAAATGGAATTCCTGAGAAACAGCCAACAATTGACGAATTTGCCCCTTTATATCACGTTCGTGCCGATGTTCCGCCAATATTGTTAATTACAGGAGACCGCGAACTGGAAATGCTTGGACGCTACGAAGAAAATGCATACATGGCCAGAATGATGAAACTGGTTGGACATACGCAAACTAAATTATATGAATTAGACGGCTACGGCCACGGAATGACAGAACCTGGTTTTCCGCTTTTGGTTAACGAAGTCAACCGAGTTTTAAAAGAACGTAAAAAATAATCACTAAATAAAATCCACGGCAATGGAGACACAACTATTAATTATACCAGGACTTGGAGATTCTGGAGAAAAACACTGGCAAACTTTTTGGCATCGAAAATTCGAAAATTCAATTCGAGTTGTACAAGATAATTGGGACGAACCGATTCTCGAAGAGTGGTTTGAAAGATTAAATGAATATATTTTAAAACTAAACAAACCAACTATCTTAGTAGCGCACAGCTTAGCCGTTTCATTGGTTTTGCATTGGGCAGAAAAATATAATAATCCAAACATTATTGGCGCATTTTTAGTTGCTCCAGCAGATGTGGATTCACCAGAACATACACCTGAATGTACAAGAAATTTTTCGCCAATGCCGCTGTACAAATTACCTTTTCCATCGGTTGTGGTAGCAAGCGAAAACGATCCTTATTCTTTATTCGAAAGAAAAAAATACTTCGCAGAAAAATGGGGAAGTGATTTTGTAAACGTTGGAAAACAAGGTCACATTAACTCCGATTCTGATTTAAAATATTGGGAAGAAGGACAGGAGATTTTACGTGAGTTTCTTTCTAAAATAAATTAAGAGTATTCAGTGGTCAGTTTTTTAGTACTCAGTTGTCAGGCTGAGCGGAGTCGAAGCCCATTCCAATAGGGACGCCCTTCGACTTCGCTCAGGGTGACAATTCAATTAAAATATTAATGATCCAAGAACTGAACACTAAAAATCTGAACACTGAAAACTACCCAATCCTCAGTCCATTTTCTATTTTAAAATCGGGAGCCAATAAAATCACATCTCCCTCCTCGCCTACAGCACCAAGAACCAAGCATTCGCTCATAAATTTTCCGATTTGTTTTTTCGGGAAATTGACAACAGCCACAATCTGACGATTTACTAAATCTTCCTTTTGATATCTTTTGGTTATTTGTGCCGAAGATTTTCTGATGCCTATTTCAGAACCAAAATCAATTGTCAGCTGAAAGGCTGGCTTTCTGGCTTCGGGAAAATCATTTACTTCTATAATGGTTCCGACACGCATGTCGGTTCGTTCAAATTCATTCCAAGTCAAATCCATATTTATGCTTTTATTACAAACCTATAAATTTTGTAATTAATGCGCCTAATTCTATAACCCATTTCTTTTACTAACGGGCTAATTTTACTATAGAAACTAGTAGCTTAAACGTAAAAAACATATAACATGGAACATACTGAACCAAATGCATGCATGTCAATCAAAGATTTTGAATCTAATTTAAAACAGGTTCATACCGATAAATACATAGAAGTCGCACAAAATGTAAGGCTTTATGTTAAAGATTACGGTCAAGGAAAACCGGTAATTTTGATTCACGGCTGGCCTCTTTCTAATGAAATGTGGGAATATCAGATTGATCATTTAGTACAAAACAATTTCCGCGTAATTGCCTACGACCGCCGCGGATTTGGAAAATCATCTCAGCCTTGGGACGGTTACGATTATGACACTTTAACAGATGATCTTCAGGAAATTATAGAACAATTGGAATTAACAGACGTAACACTTGTCGGATTCTCAATGGGTGGCGGAGAAGTTGTTCGCTATTTTAGCCGTCATGGCGGAAAAAACGTTTCTAAAATTGCTTTGATTTCTTCTATTATTCCATTCCTTTTAAAAACTCACGACAATCCTGATGGGCATCCAAAAGAGAAAAGCGACAATACAGCGGCAGCTCTTAAAGAAGACCGAATCGGATTTATAGATAATTTTGGAAAAACATTTTTCGGCGTTAATATTATAAATAAACCTTTAAGCACACCTTTGTTGGAGTACTATAGGGCTTTATGTTCAGTGGCTTCTCCGCGTGCTACTTTAAAATGTGCAGAATCATTTTCTTATACTGATTTTAGAGACGAATTGGATTTTATAAAAGTTCCTGTTCTGATCATTCACGGAGACGACGATAAAATTGTCCCTATTGATCTTACTTCTAGAAAAGCGGCAAAATCTATCGCAAACAATACTTATATTGAATATGAAGGAGCGCCACATGGCTTATTTTATACTGACAGAGAAAAACTGAATGAGGATTTACTGCAATTCTTAAATTCATAAAAAATATAAAAAGTATCCAAAGAAGCAAGCTGATACAGCTAACTGCTTTCTTTGGATATTTTTATTCTTGTGCTCTTTTATTTACAGATTTTTAAAGCTATTTTTGAAAATCAAATTTCAAATAAAATGGCACGAACAGAATCTACAATGCTTCCATTAGGAACAATTGCTCCTGAATTTTATCTAAAAGATACCAATTCAAACCATACTTTTTCTTTTGAAGATTTAAAAGGTTCTAAAGGCACTTTGGCGATGTTTATCTGCAATCATTGTCCGTTTGTGCACCATGTAATTACAGAAATTGTAATGATTGCCAATGATTACCGCGTGCAGGGACTTGGTGTAATTGCGATTTCGAGTAATGACGCTGGAAAATATCCGCAAGATGGTCCAGAATTGATGACCGATTTTGCTATGGAAAACAAAATTGATTTTCCTTATTTATATGATGAAAGCCAAGAAACGGCTAAAGCTTATCAGGCAGCTTGTACGCCAGATTTCTATTTATTTGACAGTCAAGACAAATTGTTTTACCGTGGCCAGCTAGACGATTCAAGACCTGGTAACGGGATTCCGCTTAGCGGAAGCGATCTTAGGGGCGCAATTGATGCGTTAATTTACAACAGAAGTTTAAAAGAACCGCAGAAACCAAGCTTAGGCTGCGGCATAAAATGGAAGTAATTACGCATTAATTTAAAAAGATTTCGTACTTTTGTAAATCAGTTTAGTCATCTTTATGAGAAATACAATACCATCTACAGCCTCTATAAAGCCGTTTTGCATAGCAGAACCGCTTGCTGCTGTAATTATTTCGCATAATAAGGCCTTTATTTTTTAGGCCTCCGTCTACTTCACTTTTTTCTTCTTTTTGACGGAGGATTTTTACCAGATTTTAAATACTTAAAATTATTTGACAAAATCAAATTGGTCAGATATTTTTTGTTTTTTCTCATTTTATAAATTTCAAAAACAAACATTTAAAAAGTTTACACAACAAACTTTTCTAAAAAATCACTCACATAATTAGTACAACAATAAAATTCAGATAGATATGAAACCAACACCGACTTTCTGCAAAGCAGATTATCAATTTTTAAGAGAATTGATTTTAAAAAATAAAAATGAAACTAATACAAAAGAAGCCAATCAGCTTTCACAAGAATTAGATCGTGCTGTAATAAGCAAAGAAAGCGATTTAAATTCAGTGATTCGCGTCCATTCTTTTGTAACGATTGAAGATGTAAAAGCTGGCAAACAAATGAAAATTCAGATCGTTTTACCTTCTGAAGCAGATATAAAGCAATCTAAAATTTCAATTCTAGCGCCATTAAGTGTTGCTATTATTGGTTTTAAAGAAAATGATCAGGTAGACTGGGAAATGCCTGCTGGTATCAAAACTTTGAAAGTAATAGCTGTCGATAATTCAGCTGTACATCATTCTTAAATTTAAAACACCTCATTCTTTGAAGGTGTTTTTTTATATCTATCTGAAAAACAAAAAAACTGTTCGAGTGAACAGTTTTTTTGTTTTGAGCCAATTATAATTGGGAATGAATGTAATTGGTAATTGATGCCATTTTCACATCATCTAACTTTGCTTTTTTCTGCATGCTTACTAAAATTGGCGCCCAATCTTCTTTGGTGAACTGTTTTGGTTCGTACAATTTATGGCATCTTGCGCAACTATTCTCATAGAGATTTTTTCCTTCTGCTAATTCTGGTGTTAATGCTGCTGTAACTTGTGCTGTTTCAACTGGAGCTGTCGCTTTGGTTTCTGCAACTGCAGTCGTTTTTTTTGTTCCGCATGAAGCTAATGCCAGAACCAATCCTGTTAGGATTACGTATTTTTTCATTGTCTTTGGTTTTTTAGTAAATATAAAAAAATCCCATATGCCGTGGCACATGGGATTGCTTATAAAGACAATTTAAAATTGTTCTAAATTCTTATTTTACGTCCATTAATTCAACGTCAAAAATCAAAGTTGCGTTTGGCGGAATTACTCCTCCTGCACCAGCTGGTCCGTAAGCTAAATCAGATGGAATTACAAAACGAGCTTTGTCTCCAACTTGCAATAAAGCAATACCTTCGTCCCATCCCTCGATAACTTGTCCAATTCCTAATTTGAATTCGATTGGTTTTTTACGTGGGTAAGAAGAATCAAAAACTTTTCCGTTTTCTAAAGATCCTTCGTAGTGAACAGAAACTGTTTTTCCAGCCTCAGCTTTTTTACCGTCTCCTTTTTGAATCATTTTGTAACGTAAACCTGTTTCTGTTCTATCAAAACCAGCAGCTAATTGTTCCATTTTTGCTTCAGATTCTGCTTTTAAAGCTGCTTCTCTTTTTAGACGAGCACCTTTTAAACCAATGAAAGCTTCAATTGCATTCCATTTTTGAGCTTCTTCTCCTACTCTGATAATTTCAACAGACTCTAAGTTATCGCCTTGAGCAACAGCATCAACAATATCCTGACCTTCTATAACGTGTCCAAAAACAGTATGTTTATTATCTAACCATGGAGTTGGAACGTGAGTGATGAAAAATTGAGAACCGTTACTTCCAGGTCCTGAGTTTGCCATAGATAGCACTCCCGGACGATCGTGTTTTAAAGTTGGGTGAAATTCATCATCAAATTTATATCCCGGATCTCCAGTTCCCGTTCCTTTTGGGCAACCACCTTGAATCATGAAATCTGCGATAACTCTGTGGAAAGTTAATCCGTCATAGAATTTTTGTCCTTGAGGTTTTACTTTATTTTCCATATTTCCTTCTGCAAGAGCAACAAAGTTTCCTACAGTTCCTGGCGTCAAATCGTGTGTCAATTTTACTAAAATTGAACCTTTGCTAGTATTGAATTTAGCGTATATTCCGTTTTCCATGTTGTTATTTTTAATTTGAAAGCAAATTTACAAATTAATTTTTTAATCAATTTGCGCTTTCTGTTTTTTAGATTTTGATTTATATGTAAGTCCGTAAATTGTTAATGACAGTGCAGATAAAACCATACAGCCAATTGTTACGGCATGCCATCCGCCTAACTTCCATAGCAACAATCCATAAGCAGATCCTGCAGCCGTCCCTAAAAAGGTAAGCGACATAAACACAGTGTTCAATCTGTTTCTAGCTTCAGGCAATAATGAATATACTCGCGTCTGGTTTGAAATGTGAACACCTTGAATTCCAATATCAATAAATACAATTCCGATTGCAATTCCGATTACGCTTTCAATAGCAAAATAAAAAATCAAGAAGCTTATTAATACCAATAAACAGCCGTAACCAACTGCAATTCTAGAATTTCCTTTATCTCCCAATTTTCCAACCAAAGGCGCTGCTAAAGCCCCAGATGCACCAACTATTCCAAATAATCCGATTGTAGCGCTATTGAAGTTAAATGGCTCACCAGAAAGCAATAAAACCATTGTAGTCCAGAAAGCTCCAAATTGAGCAAAACTAAACACATTGATTGCTGTTGCCTCACGCAAAACTGGCTGTGTTTTGATAAGTGTAAACAGCGACTGAATCAGTTGTCCATAAGTTCCTTGAAACTGTGGTTTGTTGTATGGAAATTTACTTTGAATGACAAAAAAGATCAAAAGGCAAATTCCGGCTGCGATATAAAACATCGATCTCCATCCTAAAACCTGACCTATAAAACCGCTTAACGTTCGCGAAAGCAAAATTCCGACAAGAAGTCCGCTCATGATAGTTCCGACAACTTTTCCACGCTGTTCTGGCGCGCTCAAAGAAGCCGCGAGAGGAAGAATCAACTGCGGTACAATCGATGTGATTCCGATTAGCAGGGAAGCAATTTGTAAAACAAGAAAACTTTTGGCCGTTGCTGCAATTAACAAAGCAATTACAGTGGCAAAAGTGGTCATTAAAATTTGCCTTTTACGTTCTATTTTATCACCAAGCGGCACCATAAAAAACAGTCCGATAGCGTAACCTGCCTGAGTTAGATAGGTTATGGTTCCAGCGCTGGCTTCAGGAATTTTAAATTCGTTGGCAATTAAAACAATCAAAGGCTGGCAGTAATAAAGATTTGCAACTATAAGACCAGTGCAAACTGCCATAAACAGTACATTAGTTTTTGATAAATTCATTTTGCAAAAATACCAATCTAATCTTTAGCAAAACTTTAAAAAATATATAAAATTTTGTTTTTTTGAACCATATAAGTCATATAAGTTCATTTAAAAAAAGCTTTGTGAAAACTTAAATGTTTTTGTAAACCATATAAGTCATGTAAGTTCATTTAAAAAGTCTTTCGTGAAACGTAAATGCTTTCTAAACCATATAAGCGATTTAAGTTCATTTAAATACAGCTTTCGTGAAAACCTAAATGTTTTTGCAAACCATATAAGTCATGTAAGTTCATTTAAAAAGTCTTTCGTGAAACGTAAATGCTTTCTAAACCATATAAGCGATT
>NZ_JAVAMB010000007.1 GCF_030730925.1 Flavobacterium sp. DG2-3
AATCTCTGCTATTATGTCTCATCGTAACAAAATTTATTAAAGTTAAATTTTGTTACCGAATTATCTAACCTTTACAAGGATGACAAAAAGCGGGATATTACTGTGTTTAAAAAACAAACCCGACAGGTTTTAAAAATCCATCGGGTCTAATACAATTTTTAAATCGTAAAAAGTTTAAAACTTACTAATATAACTTCCGTAAATATCTCTAAACTGATTTCCTTTTGCAAAACGGTCTTTGCTCAATTTTTTATATTCGACCAATCCCCAAAGAATGAATTCCTTCATGAAATAGACATCTTCTTTTGCTAATTGAGGCTGGTATTTTTTCAGTAATTCATCTAACGGACTCACTTCGTCTAAAATACTTTTGTATTCTGCATCTGAAGCGTCGTCTAATAATTCGAAACCGCTTTCTGCGAAAAACCATTCTACAACATCAGAATAAGGTGTTTTCTCATCTGGTTTTTCTAATTTTTCTATTTTCGGGAAATATTCTGGGAATAAAGTTCGAATGGCAGAACCAATCAGACTTTCAGCCACGACATCGGCTCCCTCCTGCTCTCCTTCATAAACCAATTCTACTTTTCCTGTAATCGCTGGAATGATTCCAACAAAATCAGACAAACGTAAAGTCGTTTTATCATCACCCGAAATCAAAGCGCGACGCTCTGCTGTACTAATTAAGTTTTCGAATGCTGTAATGCTCATTCTCGCACTTACACCGCTTTTATTGTCGATATATTCGCTTTCGCGAGCTTCAAAACTTATCTGTTCTAAAATATCTCTCGCTAAACTTGGAACATAAACAATATCGGTTTGGTTTTGATCCAGTTTCGATTCCTGTTCTGTAATAGTTCTGGCGATCTCAATACTTTCAGGATAATGCGTCAGAATCTGCGAACCAATTCTATCTTTCAAAGGCGTTACAATACTTCCTCTATTGGTATAATCTTCTGGATTTGCGGTGAAAACAAACTGCATATCTAGAGGCATTCTCAATTTGAATCCACGAATTTGGATATCGCCTTCTTGCAAAATATTAAATAAAGCAACTTGAATTCTTGCCTGTAAATCAGGTAATTCATTAATAACAAAAATACAGCGATTTGCTCTCGGAATCATTCCGAAGTGGATAACACGATCATCTGCATAAGACAACTTTAAATTTGCTGCTTTTATCGGGTCAACATCTCCAATTAAATCGGCAACTGTAACGTCTGGTGTTGCTAATTTTTCGAAGAAACGATCGTTTCTGTGTAACCAAGCAATCGGAGTTTCATCGCCTTTCTCTGCGATTAAATCTCTTGCAAAACGAGAAATTGGATTTAACGGATCGTCATTAATTTCTGAGCCTTCCACAAACGGAATATATTCGTCTAATAATTCAACCATTTTACGCGCCAAACGTGTTTTTGCTTGACCACGAAGTCCTAATAAATTGATATTGTGACGAGAAAGAATTGCACGCTCCAATTCTGGAATTACCGTATTTTCAAATCCGTGAACGCCTTCAAAAACCGGCTTTCCAGATTTGATTTTTTCACGGAGATTTTCTCTCAATTCGTCTTTTATTGATTTGGTTTTATATCCTGAGGCTTTTAATTGGCCTAATGTTTTTACGTCTAGTATATTCATCGTATATTCAGATATCGGTTTGTATTTTTTTGAAATATTTAATTTTTCTCCCGCAGATTTAGGAGATTTTGCTGATTTATTTTGCATGTGTTAGACGCACTGCAGTGCGTCTCTACGATTAAGCGTGCGGAAAAACCTTTGCCTCTCTGCCTCTTTGTTACTCTGTCACTTTCCTTAGAAACTTAGAAGCTCAGAACCTTAGTAGCTTACTTCACCCTCTTCTTGCGATTTGCTTCATAATCCTCAAAAATCATTTCACCAAGACCTTTTAGTCCAGTGTAAAATGCTTTTCCTTGATTGGCTTCTGTAAACTGATTCACAAAACGCTGTAAATAAGGATCTCTCGCAATCATGAAAGTGGTAATTGGAATATGAAGTTTTCTAGCTTGTTGCGCTTGCGTGTAACATTTATCGACAATATACTCGTCGAGTCCATTGCTGTTCATATAATACGAACCGTCACGCTCGCGAACACAACTTGGTTTCCCGTCCGTAATCATAAAGATCTGTTTGTTGGTATTTCGCTTTCTGCGAAGAATATCCATCGCCAATTGCAAACCAGCAACCGTATTGGTATGATAAGGACCAACTTGCAAATACGGCAGATCTTTGATCGGAATTGTCCAGGCATCATTTCCAAAAACTAAAATATCTAAAGTATCTTTTGGATATCTTGTTGTGATTAATTCTGCCAATGCCATTGCAACTTTTTTCGCAGGTGTAATTCGGTCTTCGCCGTATAAAATCATACTGTGACTTATGTCGATCATCAAAACCGTACTCATTTGTGCTTTGTACTGCGCTTCTTCGACAACCAAATCGTTTTCTGTCAATTTAAAAGCATCAACACCATTATTGATTTGTGCGTTTCGAAGACTTTCTGTTAGAGAAATTCTTTCTAAGCTATCACCAAAATTAAATTCTCGGAATTCTCCCGTATGTTCGTCACCGCTTCCAGCATATTTTGTTTTATGATTTCCGCTTCCAGAACGTTTTAAATTTCCGAAAATCTGGTCTAAGGCTTGTTGCCTGATTGCTCTTTCGGTTTTTGCAGTGATGCCGAAACCAGAACTTCCATCGCCTTTCACTTCATCTCTGATGTACCCTTTTTTCTTCAGGTCTTCAATAAAATCGTCGATTGTATAATTTTCATCGGTAAGTTTATATTCGTTGTCCAGCTCCCGAAGCCAGTTGATTGCTTCATCAAAATCGCCCGAGGTATGGGTGATTAACTCTTTAAAAATTGTAAAAAGTTTGTCAAACGGAGACTGAAAAGGAGCTTCGTAAGTCTTAAAATAAAAGCCTTTTTTAAATTCGTTTTTCATAAATCTAAAATTACATCTTTTTGGAATTATGAAAAACGAATCGTTTATTAATTTTTAGTTAAAATATTTAAGCAAAATCTTGAACTAACAGTGTTAGATATAATAATTATTCAAACTTTCCGTCAACATAATACCAAGCTCCATTTTCAAACTTAAAAGTAGAAAATTCGTAGTGAACTTGCGGCTTATTAGCTGAATCTAAAAAGTAAGCTTTGAATTCGACTGTGTTTTCAGTGAAACTCAAAATTTCTAATTGCTGCCATTTATTCGAAACTGCCCATTTTAAAATTTCAGGTTTCGAATAATATTTTCTTTCTGATATGTGAGTGGTCTCCATCAGATAATCTGCGTTATGAGTTGCATACGCAGAATATCTGGATCGCATTAAACTTAATGCAGATGGCGCTTTTTGTTTTCCGCCTAAATATAAATTACAGCATTCATCAAAAGGCAAACCTGTATCACAGAAACATTTTTTATTCTCCATCAACTGGTTCTTCTCCGTTAATTTTTACGTGAAGTTGATTTAATAACACTTGATAACGGGTAATTTCTCTCACTTCTTCGTCTTCTTCTGCGAAGTCAATCATTTCGTCCAGTTTTTCGCTTACTTCCAATAATTTATTGTTGGCTTCTCTATCGTTTTTTGCAGCAATTAAATCAATGATTTCCTGTACGTCTGCTTTTAAAGTTTCAAATTTTGCGTTCATTGTGTTTTATTTTTTTGTTTGCCACGAATTGCACTAATTTTCACTAATTTTTAATTTAGTATTTATAAAGAATTAATTCGTGTTTTTGCCACAGATTAAAAGGATTCAAAAGATTTTTTTTAATAATCTGTGCTAATCTTTTTAATCTGTGGCAAAATTATTTTTATTTCTCTTCTTCTTTACTTTCGTTGTATTTTTTTACTATTTCTTTGAGCTTTTCTTTTCTTGAAATTTCGGCTTGTTTGGCTTTTGCTTGAGCTTTGTGGAGCTTATCATTATGCTTTTTGATATTTTTTTCGTTATTTCTTCCCATTACACCTCTCTTTTAATTTGTTCTAACGTTTTTTCTGTAAAAATCAATTCGTTGATGATTTCTTTTCGAAGCTCATCAATATCATCATAATCAAAATGTTTTGCCCAATTGGTCAGTTGCTGTAGATTTCGAATTTGTTTTAATCTTTTAGCAGTTTCAAAACTTGTTCTTAAAATTGCTTTTTCGTCATATTCTGGATTATTCTTGTGCTCGTAATTGGCAAGATTATTTTCGAAATCAGCTTTTATATAGTATAATTTTTCTTCTGAATTATCGGGATAAAACTCTTCCCACTTTGCAAAACCTATTTTGGTTTTCGATTCAGTCTCGGGGTTACGGGCAATCAGACGCCATTTGCTGTTGGCCAATCGCCCCCAATGGTTCGAAACGCGATACATTCCTTCTTCAGTATAATAATAGGTGCTTCCTGCTTTGCTTTCAAATTGTTTTTTCAATCCTTTAATCGAATCTGAAAGGACTTCATTAAAAGCACAAAACGTATTTTTAAAGGAATTAGGATGTGGCTTAAAATTTTTCTGCATGTGCAAATATACTCAGATTACAGCGAACTCCCTAAAACAAACATTAAATGCTTACCTTTGCCTTTTAATTTTAAAACAAAAAATCATGTCTAAAGATACAGAACAAAAAATGCCACAAAAAGGAGTTTTTACAGGCATTATAGAAAAAGATGAAAACAATAATTATTTCTGTGGAGAATATCTTTTAGACTATAAAATGGTTCAGGCTAAATTTAAAGAAGGCGATTGGATTACGATTAAGTCTGTTATCGAAAATCCAAGTGACATGAGCTACAAGAAATATCCAAAGAAATCTAGAAACTTTGATAAAGCGAATCATAAACCGGAGTAAATTATTTGTTTCAGGTTTCATGTTTTTTTAGTTTCAAGTTGCTTGTTGGGGGTGTTTTTTTTTACCGCAAAGGTCGCTAAGATATTTTATTAAGAACCTAAGCAAAATCTAAATATTAAGTTCGCAAAGCTTTGTGTTGATAAAGCTTTGCGAACTTTTCATTTTTAAATGATTCTCAGAAAAACTTTGCGCATTGTGTGTAAAATCTTTGCGTGTTTTCCGGTAAAATTACTAGACATATTTAGATTTGGAGCTTTTTTTAACGCAAAGTTCGCTAAGATACTTTATTAACAGCTTAAACGAGGTCTAATATTAAGTTCGCAAAGCTTTGTGTTGATAAAGCTTTGCGAACTTTCATTTTTAAATGATACTCAAAAAAACTTTGCGCATTCTGTGTAAAATCTTTGCGTGTTTTCCGGTAAAATTACTAGACATAAAATTTAGATTTGGAGCTTTTTTTAACGCAAAGTTCGCTAAGATACTTTATTAACAGCTGAAACGAGGTCTAATATTAAGTTCGCAAAGCTTTGTGTTGACATAGCTTTGCGAACTTTCATTTTTAAATGATTCTCAAAAAAAACTTTGCGAACTCTGCGTAAAAAACTTTGCGACCTTTGCGGTTAAAAAAAACATACTAATACTCAGTTAACGTTTTAATAAACCAACTTTCCTGAATATTTTTTGCATCAAAACTAAAAAGTTAAAAAAAAGTGTACCTTTGCAAAAAATTTGTCGATTTGAACTAAAACAAAACGATTTCAAACTAATAGACAAGTAGTTACCTTTTATTTATGAAAAAAATAGTTGAATACCGCAAGTTACTAAACGTAGAAAAGACTGCAGAGTTAAAAGATTTAAAGACAATTTATCGTAATGCGATGAAAGAATCTCATCCTGATAAATTTGTGGGAAATGAAGCTGGTTTAAAAGAAGCAGAAGAAAAAAGCAAAACGATTATCGAAGCTTACCACTTTTTAGTAAGTATTCACCCTGATACTATCAAACTTAATTTACCTGAGTATACAGAAACAATTTCAACTTGTTCTATCACAGATTACAAATTTGTTGAAGGTCGTTTAATTATTGATTTTTCTAACGGAAGTGTTTACGAATACATCAGTGTTCCTAAAGCAACTTACGTGAAAATGGTAAATGCAGATTCTCCAGCTAGATTCGCAAAAAGACATATCTTAAACTCTTTTACTTGGAGAAAGAAAACAAACCAAGAATAGTTTTAGACTACTATAATTTACAAAAAAGCACTCCGTTAAACGAGTGCTTTTTTTATGCTTAAAATTCAAATATTTGAACACAGATCGCTCAAATAAGTTTCTTATTAAGAGTTTTTGATCAAATCAAGTCAACAAACACGCTGATTTTAGGCATTTTAAAGCAAAAAAAACTATAACAAAATTTTAGGTAGCAAAATTCTGTATGTTTTATATTTTTAGATACTTTTGTTGCACAAATCAATTAACTAATTAATTTTTTATAATGAAAAAAATACTTTTTGTACTTACAGCTTCTGCAGCTATCATTTCTTGCAGTAAAGTTAAAGATGGAGAATACCTTATTACTGGTACTGCTACAGGAATTGAAAATGGAAAAACTATTATCTTACAAGGTCAAGATCCTGCTACAAGAATGCCAGTTTCTCTTGATACAGTAAAAGTTGAAAACGGAAAATTTGAAATAAAAGGAAAAGTTACTGAACCAGCTTTCCATACATTAATATTACAAGGTGCAAACGGTCCTATCCCGTTCATTTTAGAAACTGGAGAAATTAAAGTTGCTATTGATAAAGATAGTATCCACAAATCTAAAATCTCTGGAACTTACAACAATGATGAGTATGTAACTTTCATGGAAGATATGAATAAAACTCAAAAAAGTTTAATTGATTTCCAGAAAAAGAACAACGATAAAATGAAACAAGCTCAACAAGCACAAGATACAGCAACTATCAATGGCTTGATGAAACAATACATGGAAATTCAGAAAGAAGTACAAGAAGGAAGCAAAAAGAAATATTTAGCTTATGCTGAAAACCATCCAAAATCTTTCATTACTGCTTTAATTATTCAAAGTTTATTGAATGATCCAACTGCTGACATGAAAAAATTAGAAAGCCTTTACAACACTTTGGATGAGTCTTTAAAAAATACTGCTCCTGGAAAAGAAATCAAAACTAGATTTGGTCAAGCAAAAATGCCATCAGTTGGTGCTACAGCTCCAGCAGTAGGCAGCGCTAAATGAAGAGCAGATTTTTCGGCTCCAAATCCAGAAGGAAAAGTAGTATCCCTTAAAGAAAGCTTAGGTAAAGTAACGATTGTAGATTTCTGGGCTTCATGGTGTGGACCATGCAGACAGGAAAATCCGCATGTTGTGGCTTTATACAAAGAGTTTCATTCTAAAGGATTAAATATTGTTGGAGTATCTTTAGATAAAGATGCAGCAAAATGGAAAGAAGCCATCGCAAAAGACGGTTTAACTTGGACTCAGGTTTCGAATCTGAAATTTTGGGAAGAGCCCATTGCAAAACAATATAATGTTGAATCTATTCCAGCTACTTTTATTCTTGATGCATCAGGAAAAGTGGTAGCACAGGATTTAAGAGGCGACGAATTGAAAGCAAAAATCAAAGAATTGCTAGCAAAGTAATCCGCTTTAAAATAATCAAAAAATCTCCCTTGTGGAGATTTTTTTGTTTTTATACCTTTCTAAACTTAAAAATCAATTTTCACTAATATAAAATTGCAAGAAGGTTCGAATGATTATTATAAAGATAGCTTAAACTTGTTGCTGCTAAAAAATGGAAAAACATAATTCTTGAAAAAAGTAAATAGATTTTTTTCATCGTTATTTATTTAAATACGTCAATAAATGCAACACTTGACAACTTATTTAGCGCTAAACTTAAAACAAAATTGGTAAAATCACCATAAATATATTCTTACTTTTTATGGCAAATTAAAAAAAACTTCAATTTAACAGATTTTTATTTTATTCAATTCCAGCGGATTAAAAAATAACTTTAAAATAACTTAAAATTAAGTCATTTTTTTGTTTGGAAATGTAGAAAGAGTTCCTATCTTTGCCACCGCTAAGAACAACTAAGCACAACGCTAGAGATTCGGGGAGATACTCAAGCGGCCAACGAGGGCAGACTGTAAATCTGCTGTGAAAACTTCGCAGGTTCGAATCCTGCTCTCCCCACCAAAAGGGTAAAAGAAGCGAAAACGAAAGTTTTTCAATCTTTTCAAAAGCCCGAAAAAAACGTGGTAAGACCTGCAAATCCAATGGATTCGCAGGTTTTTTGCTTTTAAGGCATTTTTCAAATTTTTTAAAAGCGCCCAAAACTTCTGTGGCAAAATCGTGGCACATTCAGGTGTCGGGCAAATGTGCCACAGAATTTGGGTTAATCCCTTGTAAACACAGGGGTTAAAGAGGTTAACGACTTGTATTTTACACGCCATAATTCTACATTTATTAACCTAAAACATTGAATTATGTTAGAAAGCAGCTTTGGGTTGGTTTTCTTTTTGAAAATCCCCCGCAATGACAGTAAGATTAGAACCGTCTACTTCAGAATTACCGTGGACGGCATTCCAAAGGAAGCATCAACCAAAAGAAAATGGGACATTACCCGATGGGATCAAAAAATGGAAAGGGCAGTCGGCAGCAAGGAAGATGCAAAATCGCTGAACTTCTTTTTAGACTCATTGACCTTAAAGATTAATGAGATCAAAACGGAAATGATGTACAGCGGCAAATCTATCACAGCTGAAAAAGTAATGGATCAGGTTCTGGGAAGAACTGCGCCAAAGGTGAAAGTCCTTGAAGAATTTCAAAAGCACAACGATGAGATGGAAGCGCTGCTTGGAAAAGGATATGCAAAAGGCACCCTTGAGCGCTTTACAATCACTAAAAACCATCTCACGTCATTTATCAAACTTAAATTCAAAAAGGATGATCATGAATTTGAAGATTTAAATCTGGAGTTTGTTAAGGATTTTGAATTTTACCTTAGAACAGTTCGCGAATGCAGCAATAATACAACACTGAAATACATTGCCAACTTCAAGAAAATTGTTATCCGAGCCATTGACAATGAAATTATCAGTAAAGACCCGTTTAAAAACTTTAAGGGACGAAAAACCAAATTGGTGAAAAAACCTATTACCACGCAGGAATTATATGAACTGGAGAAACATTATTTTACGACAGACAGACTTGATGTAGTAAGAGATGTTTTTGTATTCCAATGCTACACAGGACTGGCTTATATTGATGCATTTCAATTAAAGAAAACCGATATTAAGAAAGGAATTGATGGCAATCTATGGATAATGTCTCAAAGGCAGAAAACCAATTCATCATTTAACGTGCCTCTTCTTCCCCAGGCACTAAAAATAATTGAAAAGTACAAAGACCATCCCCTCTGTCTTCAGCGCGGCACGGTACTGCCTGTTTCTTCCAATCAGAAAATGAACGAGTATTTGAAAGAAGTTGCAAACTTATGCGGTTTTGCTTTTACGCTCAACACACATATGGCCCGCCGAACTTTCGGAAGTACGGTAACCCTCAATAACAATGTCCCAATTAATGTAGTAAAGGAACTTCTCGGACATTCATCGGTAAAACAGACAGAAGCATACGCCATCACAGAACAGGCAACTATCGGGCGGGAAATGTCTATTTTGAATAAAAAACTGAACAAGACCAAGTCCAAAATATCTAAGCCAGACCTGGAGATTCTTACAAGACTGGAAAAAGAGATACAGGCTATCAAAAAGAAATATAACATTTCTTCTTGATCAATAATTTCAAGATATAATTTAATTAAAAAAGGGATTATCTCAAATATTTTGAGATAATCCCTTTCTGCATAGTCTTACTTCGCTTTTATAGCCTGGATGATAAGACGGTTTGTATTTTATGTATCCTAAATCCTGAAGCTGTTTGAAATATTTGTGATAAGTTGGTAATGTGTTCACATGCGACAGCTCCATAATCTTGCTGCGGCTGACTTTTATCCTCTTTCTCTCCCCCTGCCTATATCCTAATCCTAATATGGCTGTTAAAATTGACAGATGCCAGACATTAAGTTTGGGATCATCAATGTAGATTGACAAATAATCCATAATATGTTTCTCTTTTATTCTATTATTTCTTTTCATCATCAAATAGTTTTAAAAGATCTTCTCTGCTGTAATAATAGGAACCAAGGACTTTTTTAAAACGTACTTTCTGTGATATCCTAAGATTTTGGACTGAACCGGCAGATATATCAAGCAGTTTTCTCACTGACTTGCTTTTAATCCATAAAGATTCGGTAGTATCTTTCACTGGTGGAATTGCTTGTGAAATCAGTGTACGCATGGACTCAGTCAGCATCAGTCCAAATTGTCTTAAATCGTCTTTTGTTAGAAAATCTTCCATACTTCTAAAATTATATTATTCTACATGAAAATAGATACTGCTTCTTTTATTTTTATTTTTTGTAGGAACATAGACTATGTATCCATAAGAATCCAGTTCCTTCATACATTTATGATAAGTCTTTGGAGAAACCACTTTAGCGATATTCTGAATTTCTAGACTGTAAGCCTGTATAGGATTGATAAAGTCTTTAGTGGCACGAAACTGAAGCAGTGCAGCAAATATCGCGATATGGGTCGTTCCGATCCGAAAGTCATTTTCAATAGCTTGAAAAAAAATGGTTGCGATTTTAATACTATCCATAGTATGGCTTTTATTGCTCAAAATTTAGGTGTCAACTTTTTCGGAGCTCGTTCAAATTGCATGTCAGATTTCTTTACCTGCTGGACTTTACAGCCACTTTGTAACTCCCTCAAACTAATCTTCTGCATCCTGTCATTATAAAACGTGAGTGTCTTAAAACGCGGATTTGCTTCTAAAAAAACCTTCATTTCTCTCCCTTCAATAAGCAGTACCGCCTCTTCACGTCTACCTTTTTTTAAAGAATTTGCAAGGGATTCAAATGAGTCGTCGTCATCACCTTTAAGTGGAAGGGTATTTAACACATTGCTGAGATTAAACTTGTAAGCTTCTGGATATTCGTGCAAGCGGTAGTTATCCAGTTTATCTTTGTCATAAAAATTGAATTGTTTCCACGTACCGTTTTTAAGCACTGCTCTTCCGGCCAGCATATTGTATGCTTCCTCGGCATTAAAACTCCCAGATTTATCATATTTAAAAAAGTGCGAGCTGTAGCCTGATGGCGAAGAAAAATCCCTGAGTATTGAACTGAATCCGTTAAACTTGTACGTACCCTGCTCATCCTTACCAAAAGACAATGAATGTTCCATCGTCTCATTTTCTGAGATATGATACGAAACGGGAACATCAAAATTTAACTGCTCATCTTTCATAAGGTCCAAAACTTTCATGTATGAATCGTGAAACCCGCTGTTTTTAAGCTGGTCTTCTATAGATTTTTGATTCAGTTCCCTTTCCCTTAAATACTCGGGTTTATCTTTTCTTTCAAAACCGGCGGCAATAATAGCTTCATTAAATAATCTGTGAACCATATTAGGATATATTTTCCGGCTCACATTTCTAAATTCATCCTTCACCAAGCGCAAAGTCATAATTTCATCCAAGGCTTTAGTCTTCTTATATTTAAAAAGAAGCAATTTTAAGAACTTCAGCTTCTCAATTTGTATTGAACGCTCAATCCGCGGGCTTTTTTCAAATATCGACTTTAATTTTTCCTCCTTAGAAAGCCATACTTTAATCTCATTTTTTACTCTATTATTTTCAGTTGGCATAACTATTAAATTGATCTGCTTGCTGTCTTAGAACGCGAATTCTTAGTCTGCTCTTTCTCTGCAGGTTCATCATCGCTATTGCTCTGCGCTTCACTCTTTTCTTTTGACTGGGACTGTTTTTCAGTTTTGCTTTCCCGATCATTAATCCTCTGCATTGAAGAGTCATAAACTTTAAGGGTCTTAAACTGGGGATTAGCTTCCACAAACTGTTTTCGCTCCTCACCGCCCACCACAAAAGTTACAGACTGCAGGTTTCCCTTTTTAAGGGAATTCATTAAATCTTCTTTATACTGTGGTGTTAACAGCTCTTTTATTGAATGTTTTTCCAAAGCAGCTTCCAGATCGTAGCCATAATTCTGATGATAATGCTGCAATTTAAAATTTCCATTATCGTCACTGTTTTTAAAGTCGAATTTAATCCAGCAATTATAAGTCTCGCCTTCCTTAGTTTTTAAATCCTTATTGACTGACCTTCCCTCCATCAAATTATATGCTTCTTTGAGGGTAATGCTGGTGTTATCATTATTAATATAAAAAGTCTGCTCTAATCCCGGCTTATTTTCCTCTTTCTGCAGATTAACCTTATAGGAATTAAAAAAACACATATCACTCTGATCGGACTTTTTAAAATTCAACTCAACAGTCACAGTATCCTTGTTAGGAACACCATTATTCATAATGCCGGTATGGATTATTTTAAAATCCTTATCCCCTTTCAAAATATTCTCTCTTAATTCAGCATCAAAAGTTTCTCCAAATCCAGTATACTTTAACTGGTCTTTCAGATATTGCAAATTTTTCTCGTTCATGATCTTTACATTTAAAATTAGTATTTCTTATAGGTTAACCAGAATTTCAAGATTTATCAGGTTCCTGTTTTTTATATCCAGCTCCAGATGCCTGCCTCCGTTTTTCTCAAAGACCTGTATCGTAAATTTTTTCTTCTCGGGTATTGTAAATTTAGGCATGGCAAATACAGCAGTGATTTCAGATTTATCAGAAATCCGGTTGAAATCACTAGTATTAAAAAGCGGTATAATCTCTATTTCCTGTGATGCCGTACGTTTCGATTTTCTCTGGTCACGGATAAAAAAACGCAGCTGGTCGACATCGTAATTAATTTTAGAATCATTGCCTAAAAAAACTCTGAAGTACATTATGTCCTGATGGATAAAAATACCATCAACTTTCATTTCTATTTCCGATTTTCTTGAATTAAGTCCGCTTACCCTGTTTTTCTTAGTTAATGCCAGTATTGCATAATCCTTTATTTCTTTCTGGTTTTCATTCTCCAGCGAAAACAGCAGCTGTTTATCATCCGCATTTCGCAGTCCGGCATCGATATTTAAAGTCGGACACAAATCGTCAAAGTTCAATATGAAACTGTAAAGCTTACCATCTGAGGTAACTACCGTTAGGTTAGTCTGCTGAAAATTCTGTTTTCCTGCTTTTAGAAGAAGTATATTTTCAACTCCTTTAGCTTTCTGCACAAGAACATCACGGCTGCCGATATCAAGACTTTTAACAGCGTAGGGAAATAAGATACTGGTGGTTTTTGAATAGCCTAACTGTATGTTGTTATATTCAGATTTTGAATTATACTGGCTGTATACTGAAACTGCTATCAGAAAAATGCAGATATTTATTAATAGATGTATTTTTTTCATTTTGAATAGTTTACAGTTATTTTTGATTCTTTTCCTTTTCATCATACAGAAGCACTTTGTAGCCAGCTTTAACTGCAACTTTAATAAGCTTTACTTTTTTGCTCAAAAGTGTTTTTGCCGCCTCCACTCCCATACCGGCAGCCTGAGCTCCCCATGAATCACTTAATCCCGCAATTCCGATACTCTGCATCGATCTGTCTGCAGATGCTTTAGCAACGTCCCTGTTAATAGTTCCTGGGATGTAAATGCCTTTTATGCCGTCTATGTCAAAAACTGAAAGCTCCACAGGGAATATGGAATTCTGGTATTTTATTGCACTAATCTTTATCTCAAGTCTTTCTCCTTTTAAAGATGCTGTTCCGAAAACAAAACTGTTTCTTGGAATTAAAACTCCATTTATAAAAACATCATTTACAAGTCTGATTTTTACAATTGAGCCATTTACAATGGTCTGTGTTTCGTGTACTGCACCTTCAACTGCGTTTTGAAGTTCTTCATTTGCATTGTCTTCTTCAAGAGGATAAAAAGAATTTCCATTATCTTCTTTAGGGGATTGCATCCCGCCCTGTAAAGAAGTGAGGTTTTCTTCTCCAGCTTTTCTAGTTACAGAATAAACTTTTCCTTCGTGAAGCTTCGAATTCTGCCTAAGTTTTTCCTGAACACGTTCAGGATGCTGTATGTCCAAAATATTTTCAAGCATCCCGCCTAACTGCGCGAGCTCGGGATCAGGTTCAGAGGGCGCGCTCATAGCGGTCATTAGCTGCTCCAAGTTTTTCAATTCCTCTGATTCGCCGAATGGAGGCTTTGAGTATTGAAACTCTCTCATGTCCTGAGTATGGTTATTTGTTTTAGGAGGCTCGGCAATTGCTTTCTGCAGGGCCTGCAGCTTCTGATATATCTTCTGGTCATTCTCTGTCTTAAAAGAACTTGTATTCAAACCTCCCTTTTTATGATTGCCCAACATTTCTGTTGAATCAATATAATTTTCTGCTTCAAGATTAATTTCATCTTCCATAGCCCTCAAATAATTCGGATCTTTTTTCTTTTGTTCCAGAAGCTTTATCGAATCAATTGATGCCTGATCATAGTAGCTCATCTTATCTAAACTGGAATCTTCCTTTAATTTTGGATTTGGAAGCAGCATATTAAAACCTCGTTTTTTGTCCTCTGAAACAAACGTTTCTACGCCTTTTCCGCCTCCAAGCACCCAGAAGAGCGTCGTTACAAAAGGCAGGATAAGTAAAGGAAGAACAGGAAACATTTTTCGATTCTTTCTATCTTTTACTGAAAGTCTTTGATTTTCCATATTTTTATTTTTTTTTATTAGCTGTATTATTTTCTGCGGATTCCATAATGCTGTAAAAATCTTCAGCTCTTGAAGTATCTATCTTATATAAGTAGATTGGAGGTGTAGTATTTATAACACTGTCTATATACCTGCTGATATAAGGCTTTTTTATATTTCCTTCAAATGCGGTATCCATAAAATAAGGTTCGAACACCAGGTCATTATAGACAGATTTAATAGCTGATACTCCATCAATACTAATCGATTCAGTACTATTTATCAAAAACCCTCTAACTGCTGTATAAAAACAAAGAGTCGTTCCCAGTATGATGAAAAAGATCAGAAAAAAGTAAAGCTGTGATTTAGATAGATCTTTAGTAAGGCTATTCATTTTTCTCACCCACCACAACTTAAGCATTACGTAAAACCGTAAATCTTTTTGAACCTGATTCTCTTTTCTCAATATGCTTTTCATGGCTTTCTGTTTAGAGCTCCCAGATCTTTGTTTTCAAGTGTATTGAACCTTTCAATCAGAAAACCATGCGGATTATTATCACTCCTTGAAACATTTCGCAGCTTTCCTTCTGTTATCAGGTTTCTGCTCAGTATACTTGTAGTCCTTATGATGTTCTGCTTGGCAAAACATTTAAAGCGGTACGGATATTCTTCAATATCAATTTTTATGCTGTCAATGATAACAGTCTGGCTGATATTGCCTGAAATGATTCCTGAATAGTATCCATTTTCTTTCAGATCGTCATAGATGCGCTTGACCGAATTATCAGCCAGATAAAGTGCTTTTGTTATATTGGTTTTAATTACTCTATCATCAGGATCCAGACTGAAGAAATAATGGTGGAAAGTCCTGACATGATCCCTGGCCTCCACTGGAACATTATCTTTACGGTCTGATGCGTAAGCTTCCAGAGCCTTTCCATTTGCAAGAATATAAACCTTATCCTGCATCGATGCTACAGAACTGAAACTTTTGAAAATCGCATAAAACGTTATGATCGTACTGCCTGCAACAACCAGCATAGTAAATCCCCTGACATGACGGAAAGCTGTATCTATATTTTTCATCTTGTTAAACATAGCTGTATGTTTTTAATTTTTAGAATTTCCTTTGAGTCTTTCGCTCATGTAACTTCCTTTATCTTCAAAATAAGGCGAAGATGTCGATGACGATGACATGCTCTGGCTCATCTTTCCTGCAGAATTTCCCATCGCATCCATTACCATTCCTGCCCCAGTCGCCGCACCGCCAATTACAGAAGAAGTTGAACCGCCAAATAAGCTGGTCACTTTCTGTCCCAGAGCACTTCCGCCTGAAGCATGTACAATATAATTGGCAACCGAAGGAACAGTGAAGTATCCGACAATACCTATGATCATAAAAATCAAGTATCCGATATCGGTCCTGCTGAAAAATGTATCACCTGATGTATTGATCTGAGAGATATCGAGTCTCAGCATCTGTTCTTGAATCTTCCCGATAATACTTCCAAAAATATTGGCAACAGGCAGCCACAGATAGATATTGATATACCTGGCCAGCCAGACCGTAAGGGTATGCTGGAATCCGTCAAATACCGCAATTCCAAACACCAGAGGCCCTAAAATGGAAAGCACTACCAGCTGAAAAGTCCGCAGGGTATCGATACACAATGAAGAGGCCTCAAATAGAATCCGCAGCACCTCGCTTACCCACTCCTTAACCGAATTCCTGAAACTGTATGAGGCTTTCTCCATAGCAAACTTTACATCATTCCCTATTCCTTCCATAAGTCCTTCATCAGAAGGATCCGCTCCATCATGGGTATATTTATGCCATCTGTCCCGGTCACCCGTTCCAAGAACGCCTACATACATTTTCCATGGAGCGCTTTCCTTCACTGCTTTTTCTTTTTCCCTTAATAGGATTTCAATTGCTTTATTGGAACCCTGCACCATAGAAGCCGTTGCTGTAACGGTAGGCTTCATGACCCCGTTAATGAGTACAAGCACTGAAGGGAAAATCATAATGCAGAAACCAATTACAAACGGCCGGAAAAGCGGATAAAAATCAATTGGCTCAGCATTGGCAATATGGCGCCAGACCCTTGAAGCAATGTAGAATAGTGTCCCAAATCCAGCCAGCCCCTGCCCTACGCCCATAAGATTGCTGCAGAGCGGCATCATTTCATCATAAAGCTGTTCGAGAACGCTATGAAGGCTGCCGATGTTATCTCCAAGTCCCTGAGCTGAAACCGCAGCGGGAATCGTGAAAAGTAAAAAAGCTGTTTTAAAAATTTTTATCATGTCAATTGATTTAATTTTTAAGCTTGTAGCTATTTCGAACTACGTTTACATCATTAAATTCCTTGGAACGCTGCAGTGCCAGTACAGATGCTGATCCGTTAAAATCACGGAGAAATAGCACTTTTTGCTGCATATCTTCATATATTTTATCAATTGCATCCAATCTTTCATCATCTGTCATTCTGAGTTTATCCGCTGTTACAATTGATGTCAGTTCATCGATATTGCGTAGGCTTTCTTTACTTAAATTCGAATACACTTTTTCAAAATATTGTATTTCCTGCTGGCTGAACCTGTCATTTTTAATGATTCGGTCAATACCTTTCCGGCTTTCCTTAATCAGCGTAAACTGATAGTCCACTATGTCTCCCACCCTCTTGTAATTTTTAACAACTGGACTTACCTGCATCAGGGCATCGAGAAAAGTCTTGTGAAGTGAAAAATTCCCTTCCGACATATCTTTTACGGCTTTATACCCGCCGCTTAGTATGTCATAACCTTTCTTCATGTCACTCAATATTTTTTTAAACTGCGAAAGTTTTTCGATATTTAAAATGAGCTGCTGGATTTCTGCAGACTGCGCCTTTACTTCGATTGGTTTACAGAGCAGAAGCAGCACTGCTAAAATCAAATACTTCTTTTTCATGATCCGTTTATTTATAAGCCAAGTAATTTCCCAACCTGTTTGACATCATTTTTTTCTTTAGCTTTCGATAATGAAAGCATTTTGATTTCCCTGCTGAATTTCTCGCAAAAGGCGTAATCTTGACTTGCCTGCTCATAAATCTGATCGATCCGCTCAATACGCTCGTCATCTTTCATTTCAAGCTTTGTGCTTGTCGTAATTAAAAACAGGGTATCCAGGCTTTCACCACAGCTGTTAAGCAGACGCTTAAATGTCCGTTCAATATAATCCAGTTCTTTTCCATGAAAGAGATCATCCTGTCGGATGCCATCAATAGTCCTCTTATAATTTTTCGCAATCTGAACATGCAAAGCAATTATCTCAGCAACTCTCACATAATTTTTAACTTTTGGATTAACTGATATTAGTGATGTAAAATAATCACTGTGGAGGTTTACTTCGCCTTTCTTTGCATCTGATATAAAGTCCAGACCGCTTTTAACTGCCTTATATCCTTTTGCCGCATAATCCAAATAAGTCCGTAAAGCTGCAATCTGAAGAAGGAGCATTCTTTTCTGTTTTGCCTGCTGCGCCTGCAGACTGCCCACAAATAACCCTACCATCACAAGTAACAATACTGTCTTTTTCATCTTTTTTAATGCTGTTTACGGAATTCCGTAAAATTGTTTCACTTTATTTACATCGGCATCAGTTTTTGCTCTCTGAAGGCTGAGCAGCACTTTCTGCTGATTGAAAAGCCTGAGATCATTGTAATTTAAATCAATCTGATCTGCTGCTTTATTTATAATTTCGAGTCTCTTCAGATCACTCATCTGTGTGGTAAAGGAGTCGATTATTAAAAAAATCTGGTCTATGTTTTTCATGCTTTCTTCCAGTATGCCGTCATATACCTTCTCCATATATTGCAATTCAGAAACTTTGAAACTCTCATCCCTTTTAAAAAGGCTCCATGCCCTTTCGTACTCTTCAATAAGGCGGGTCTGCTTTATCGAAATTTCCTTAATTCTCTGATAATAGGTAATAATCGATTTTACCTTCTGCAGCTCCTCGTAATAGTCTTTATAAAGATCACGCTGTTTTTTGGTCCAGTCAGAAATCTCATTGAGCTTTAACTTGGACAAAGTATTTTCAATCTGCTTCTGCGCATTCTGAAGCCAGATGGTTTTGTTCTGCATCCTCTGGATGCCAATATCGATGGCCTTAATTACTTTTTTTGTTACTGCCTTGACGATCTCCAGTATCGGCAGAGCAGCTGCCTTTTCTGCTGGTCGTGCAGGCGCGCTGACTAATAGAAAGCACATTAGGCATGAGATCACTTTAATTTTCGTTTTCATTTCCCACTATTTTTAAGTTCCGTTTCTTATTTCGTGTGCCATTGCCGCAATGCCTTTTTTGATGTCCCCGCCAAACTTCGCTGCAAAAGCATTCATTCTTACTTTCTCGCTTTCCTCTGTAGTATAAGCGAGATATTCTTCCAAAGACACTTCTGTCCGGTACACCTTTGAAAGCATTCCACCGAGCGAGATAAAAACTTCTTTGTACTTTTTATCCGGATCATTAGCCTTATTGACTGACAGCACAAGCGCTTTTTCTTTTTCAGTTAGTCCAAGCAGTTCCTGAATCTGATCGAATTTATTCTGATATTTGCTCTGGTCCAGCAGTATTTTACAGTCGCTGTTGTTAATTATGGCCTGCTTTACTACAGGAGACGAAATGATATCTTCCACCTCCTGGGTAACCACTATTGCCTCTCCAAAGAACTTACGCACGGTTTTGAATAAATACCTCAGATATTCGGCCATCCCCTCCCTTGCAATTGCTTTCCAAGCTTCTTCAATCAGAATCATCTTACGGATCCCTTTGAGTTTTCTCATCTTGCTGATAAAAACCTCCATAATGATTATTGTTACCACCGGAAACAGTATAGGATGATCTTTGATGTTATCCAGTTCAAAAACAATAAAACGCTCTTTTAAAAGATCCAGATTTTCTGTTGCATTCAGCAGATAATCAAATTCGCCGCCATTATAATACGGACGAAGCACGTAAAGAAAATTATTGACATCGAAATCCTTCTCTTTCACTTTATCTCCCTGAAGTATTGAAACAAATTCTCCTTTAAGAAAATCATAGAATGTATTGAAACACGGAAAAATAGTCTTATCCTTTTCAAGTTTTTCATAGTACAGCTGTAAAGCATTAGATAGTGCAACGTACTCGCTTCTGTTGAACGTTTCGTCATCTTTCTTCCACAATGCAAGAAGCAGTGTTTTAATACTCTCTTTTTTTTCGGTGTCCAGACTGTCTCCATCTGAAATGTAAAAAGGATTAAAACGGATCGGATTTTTTTCATCATAAGTGAAATAATACCCGTTTACCATATCACATAATCCTTTATAGCTGTGCCCGACATCTACCAATACAATATGTGTTCCCTGCTCATAATAGCTTCTTACCATATGGTTGGTAAAAAAAGATTTCCCGCTTCCTGAAGGCCCAAGTATAAACTTATTGCGGTTGGTGCAGATTCCTTTCTTGACAGGCTCATCGCTGATATCAACGTGGACAGGTTTTCCAGTCAGACGGTCTCCCAACCGGATTCCAAACGGACTTAAAGACGATCTGTAGCCTGTTTCCATATTTAAAAAACAGACAGCCTGCTCCGTAAAAGTGTCAAAGGCATCATTCATCGGAAAGTCTGCTGCATTGCCGGGAATGCCAGCCCAGTATATCTGGGGAGCACCGACAGTTTCCTGTTTGGCGGCCGCATCCATCTGCGCGAGAGCCGATGACACTTTGTTTTTTATGTCTTTTAATTCCTCTTTTTCAGAAGTCCAAGCCAGGACATTAAAATGTGCTTTAACAGGCAGACGCTGCTGCGAAATGGCTTCATTTAAAAAATCGTTGGTTGCATCTCTCGCAATCATATTCTCCCTGCTGTAGGCAGAAAGCGATTGGAGCCTCAATCTCTTGCTTTCCAGTTTCTGGATCGTTTTCTGCGCATCTTCTATGAAAATATATTGGTTGTATATGTGATTGCAGGAAAGAAGCTGTCCCAGGGTCGATGCAAAACCGACACTGAATTTTGTCTTATCGGTTGAATACCTGTCAAAATTGATCCTAGACCCGCAGAGTGCCGGCAGGTCAGCTGCGTCTCCCAGCGTGAAAAGCTGGCTGTGCATATCGCCAATCTGCATACCGTCTGAAAATTTAAGATCACTGTAAACAAAAGAATTTTCTCTTTCAGATAAAAAACAGTACTTCTCAATAAGCCCTATTTTTCTCCTTTGGCTCTTCAGTTCATTATTTCTCAGCCTTGTCAGCTGGATAAATCCGCTGTCCTCCATAATCCTTTTAAACTGCCCCGTACTGTCAATGAAATCTTGAAGAATCTGCATTTTTAAATTTTCTTCTGGGACTATTTTATTCCTTACAATACTAGAAAATAAGGAACTGGAGCTTCTCCTTCCTGCCGGTTTTTTGGTAATCATAATATAACAGGAATGATCAAGAAATGGCCTCTCATTAAAAAAACGTTCGCTGCTTCTGGTTAAAAAACTGCTGTCTTCATTTTGAAAATCCGCCTTGTAACTGCTTTCTAAAAACCAGTCCTGCTTGTGAAATACTGTAAACTTGGGAAGCACTTTCACAGCCTTTATCCATGACTGGTGAAACGCTTCATATTCCTGATCCGACAGCGTAAAAATCTCAGGCAGATCAGCTTTAAATACAACGGTTATATCACCCTGCTTCGACAAAATGCAGTCATGCTGCACATCCATAATCGGTAAAACATCATCCAACTCCCTTTCCATTTTTCCTCGTTTTACTAATATTTTCTTTTCTCTGCCATAGGCTTCTTGCTGCATTCAAAATATACCCTCCCAGATTTGGATCCACGCAGTTCCGAAGCACCTGCCTTTTATTTGGAATATTACACTTCTTTAAACTGAAGCCTAAAGCCTGTTCAAGATCAGGAATCTGGGCGTGACGGATTTTTATCGCAGTGCACAGATCAGTCTGAGAAATTTCAAAATTTGACCAGAAAAGATGGCGCTGCAGTATCGCATCAGGATCAATCAGCGGCTTGTAGTAAGGCTTGACATTTTCTACAGTCCACAAGCATTCGGCATTATGCCTGAGAAACAAGACTTCCTGATACAACCGCATATCGGGAAATACCGCAGGAGTGCCGCGGAATCTCACACAGATATTCTGCCTGAAGGATGAATGGGACTGGCATGGAGGCGAAGACCAGATATAATCAAACTCTTTATAATGATCTAACAGATACTGATGAGCATCTCCAATTACAACAAAATCCTCTGGGAAATTCTCCGCATATACAGCAGCAAGCTGCGGATCAAGCTCTACAGCCGTAACCGATACATCTGTCCAGTTTTTTCTGTTACCCCCTATTCCAGCGTAAAGATTTAAGACTTTCATAATCTAATACTCATTTAACGTCCTAAGACTATCACTTTATAAAAACAGACCTGCTTCGCACTTTTACACATTTCGGAATTTGTCTGGACGCTAAAGCTTTCATCATGCCATGCTCTCCATACTTCCGGCTCATCTTATAAATCTTAATCACCATGACTGTCCCAGCTGCACCGATTAAAACCACGCAGAGAAGTGAAGGAATGCCGATTATAAAAAGTATTGCAAAAACGATCATCAGTCCAACAACACCTCCTCCCAGATACCATATGTACTGGGCTTTAAGGCCTTTAAACTCAATTGACTGATTGATTCCTTTGTTGATCTGATAAACACTGCTCATCTTTGAGAATGCTTATACACCAAAAAAAGATTTGATTACTGTGGCCACTACCACAAGAAATACGCAGCTTCCAAACCATGCTGCTGCAACCTTGCCTGTGTCAGGATCTCCTGCATTCCATTTCTGGTAAACTTTTACGGCACCTATTAGTCCTAGAATAGCACCAACTGCATACATAAGTTCAGTGCCTGCATCGAAATAGCTTCTCACCTTTTGGTTCGCCTCATTTATTCCTGCCACCCCATCTTGGGCATATCCAATTCCATTAATAATAAAAAGCAGAAAAATTATGCTCAGCAGGTTCTTGCTCTTTTTGAAAAAACACTTTAATTTTATTCCATCATTCACCATCGTACATCATTTTAAAGATTAATACTAATTCAAAAAGCAGAGGAACAGCGCCGTCTCATCATCTATTCTCCTTGTCACATTTTACCATACCGCACTAGAGCGGACGGGGAAAGTTCCTCTGCTGTTTTTTTAATTATTGTCTTCCCATAATTCATCTGCTTCACTTGAAGTAAGAAGCAGTTCAGGGTACTTTTCGGAATCAAGAGCAAGTAAAATGTTTACATTGCTGCGTAAAGAAGAGATCTTTACATAGGGATAATCAGAAAGAATTAATCTGATATAATTCTTAAATTCTAGATTTGATCGTTTTAAGTCGGCACTTTCTGAAACTGCAGCGGTCAAACGTGCTGACAGTTCTTTAACCTCATCAAGGGTCGCAAATGATTCTTCAAAGGCTTCATTAAGATTTGTGTGGTTAGTTTTTTCTTTATCGAAAGATTGGAATGGGTCATTGATTGGCTTCTTTCGCAAGTGCAGAAAATTAATTTTCTTTTTGCCCTGCAGAATTTCCTTTATTTCAAAAGAATAATAGCGCAATCCAACAAACAGATACCATAAAATTAATAGAGCAATAACAGTTACAATGTAGCTGTTCCATGTAATAGAATTTAACATAGCATTTTCATTTATCATTCAACATCATCTCATACTATGAATAAACCAAGAAGAACAATTATGGTTTATTATACAGTCCAAAGTAACTTCGGAAATAAAACTTCTACAAGTACAACTTTTTCTGTACCCTAGTTGTACCCCTGTACCTCCTAAGTAATCTAAAGGGCTGACCGAATGAAAAAAAAATTGAGTCCATAAAAAAACCTCCTTAAAAGGAGGTCTATTTTACAGCTTACTATAGTTAATTTTCCATAATCTTCCTAAACATCATCAGTTCGGAGTCTTTTTTATCAATAATCTTCCAGCCGTTGTCAGAGAGGATAAAATACGCTTTTTCTTTCTTTTCTTCTGGTAGTCCAGGCCATAACACTCCAAATTCATTCAGTTCGTACTTGACAATGTATTCTGCAACTGCCATTTTTTTATCGATTGGCTCGGAAGTTATCTGAATGATTTTATCAAACTTTTTCATTCCGATTTTGACTTTCTGGATTTTGTATTCTCTATCTTCTAATGTTGTTTTGAGCAGAAAAGGTTTTGATAATTCCGTGAACTCTATCAAAGGCTTATCTCTATCTTTAAATCCTGTAACTTTCATTATTTTTACAAAGCCTTTTTCTTCTAATCCTGAATCCAGCATTCTTTTTGCATGCACAGGATCATTGCAGAAAACTTCAAAATCAATTTCTTTAGGAAATTGGTATTTTTTTACAATCATACTTTCTGCTGTTTTGCTATCCAGTTCATCGTTCTGGCAGCAGATAAACAAAAGACTGAACAATGGCAGTATTCTTACTAGTGATTTCATGATCTCATAAATTAAATTAGTATTCTCTTATATGCTTAATAATTTTCTCCAATGTTTTAATTACAAATTCTTTGTCTTTTTCTTCTGGATTGTATGACTTGCTCCTCACCGATTGATACGATAAATTTCTCTTGAATGGAGTTGAGAGATAAGGAACGATTGTCTTAAAGATTAGACTCATTGATTTTGCCTTTAATATTCTCGTTTCATCCGTGGCCCTTAAAATCAGTCCCATCTGGTCAGATGAAAGCGTGCATTGAATTTTATTTTCCACTGTTTGATGAGATGGATTTGCATTTCTCCGAGAAAGTGAATGCGCTGATTCTTCACATTCATCGCGACTCTGAAGAAAACTGATCTCAGAAGTAAACCAATTCTCCAAGACATCCTTAATATTCTGATGGCTGGCATCAAAGGTTATTTTTACATTAGAGTGTAATTGCTTGAAGTCTTTGAAAAACAGCTGCAGCAGATTCAATTTGGCTGACTGATTTTCAGCGGCATAAATCTGTTCAGTCATTCTTTCTGTCAAGATTGAAATATATTGTACGGAATTAAAATTATGGTCAATCAGCAGTTCATCTAGCGGAGTGAAAATCGAAGGATTTTCCATATCACCCGAATGCTCCTCCAGAAGCTTTGAAAGTTCTCTAAAGTAAAGAATGCGCCGGTAGGTAAGTTTCTTACCGTTGTCAGCCTCGATTGCATTCTGAAGTATTTTCACTACTATTATAATAGTCAATTTATCAGGTTCTGCGCTTAAATTTCTTTTGTTGATTTTCTGCAGTTTTAACGCGAGTTCTTTTCTGCATACCATTAGATAAGTAATTGGCACTCTCTCATCGAGACTTAGATAGTACGAAAACCTATCCTCAATAAAAGAAATCAGATAATCAAGATTTGTAATGAGAAGATCAGCAAGACGTCTTATTTTTTCAGATTGAAGAACCTTCTCAGTTCTATTCTCTATAATGCTGTCCAGCAGGAAAATTAATGTTGAATGGTATTGCCTGACTGTTACACGAATATGTCTTTTCTTCTTCAATGAAAAAACTTCGTTTTTCAGGTGCACTTGAATTTTTATGGATTCTTTGGAAATGTTTGCAGAAATAACTGCAATATCGTTATCGGTCAGACTATCAGTATTTGTACTTAATGGATCAAATGTCTGCAGTATCAAAGAATCAAACCATTCTAATGGATATATATTATTCATCATAGTATAGCTTTTTTTGAAAAGTGCATTAACTACCCGCTTTTGAATTTCTCAATAAAATTGGTTCTGTATTCCGACGGCGATAATGAAGTATATTTTTTAAAAAATATTCCAAAAACTGATACACTTGGAAATTCCATTTCTTCAGCTATTTCGGAGAAACTTATCTGAACGTCTTCCAATAGAATTTTCGACTCGCTGATAAGTGCTTCTATAATTAGTACTTTAGCGCTTTTTCCTGTTATTTCTTTTACCACTCTATTTAGATATATTGAGGTCATAAATAGAGCACCCGCATAAAACTGAACTTGATGCTGCTTTTTGTAGTGAATGGACAAAATAGTTAGAAACTGCATAACTATATTTTCTTTTCTAGTGAAGTTTGGTAGAACATTTGACGCATACTTTGAATATATTATTTTAAGCTCATAAAGGAATAGATTCAAACTTATTCGAAGAAGTTCACTTTCATACGCTTCTCTCTTTGCTTCTAAATTTACATAATAAATGAGTCTGTATATAAGCGATAAGACTGAATATTCATTTTCATCTAGTGAAGCTTTTATCGATTCTTTTCTGATAAAAAAATAGAAAGAATCAACTAGCTCTTTCTTTAGACAATTTCTAATGGCAAAATCAGATGAGAATGTAACAAGGTAAATTTGCGATTTATCTCGAATCTCAAGAATATTACAGTCTGCATCTTTAGGAATTATAATAAGATCCCGCGCCGACAAATCTTGAATTATGTCCTCAATTTTCAGTATGAATCTGCCAGATCTAATAAGTAAAATTGCTAGATTTTCAGACATAAAAGAATCTTCCTTAGTTTGACTCTGTTCATACTTTTTAATAAGATGAATGTCGAATCCGTCAATTGGACCATCTTCTATTTTTATATTAATTAAATTCTTTAGCATAATCCTATTTTTAAGGAACTTATTTAAATTAGTCAGTCTTTAAATTTTCTTCTTATAATTAAAAAAAAGAAGAAATACAGATTTGAGAGAGTTGTGATATAAAGCACGTATCCTGAAGTTCTACTAGTATTTCGTAAATTTTGGCCATTAATATTTAAGTCCTCTATTCCATCATAGAAAAATAGACCTAAGATGAAATAGAGACTTATTACATTTATTAAAATCAAAAGCGTGAATAAAATGCTTCGCAGTTTCATTTTTATAGGATTTTATAAATCAACCTAAGTTTTTATTTGAGCACATTTAGAAGAACTGCCAGATTAATAAATGTCATTTGGTTCTTTTTTAGGAACTCGCCTGATGGTCTATTTGTTACTGAAGTTTGCCAATCTGGATCTCGTTTTCTAGCTTCAGCATATAATGAATATCTTGAAATGGAAGAAACTTTCAAAATTGTATCTTTTTCATCTTCTTCCAAAAGTGAATCTACTACGATAGCTGATTCAAATGTAACAATGTGGTCGTAAACCTCATCATAATCATCCTGCTGCTTGCTGATTAGATCTGCAATAAATGAATTCAGATTTACTTTAACTGCAATACTCAAATCGGAATTATCAATAATTTCCACAAGCTTTTCTTCAGGGTTTGCTAAAATTAAGAGAATCAATTCTGGTGTTATAGTAATGATACTTTTACCACTTTGTTTGTTATTAACTCTCTTATCAATCAAAAAAAGGACCTGATTAATTAGCTGTTCATTAGAAGTCGGATATCCATTTTTAGAAACATAAAAATCAAAATCATTGAAAAAATTAATACCAGTTTCTTCAAAAGGATTCAATGTGTTTAAGGCATAAATTGCTTTTTCATTTGTCTGCGGAGCAGAACTGCTCTCAATTTCTGAATTATAATCTTGGTCAGCCGAACATGATAATAATAAAATTGCAGTCATGCTCATTAATAATAAACTTTTCATTTGATAATAGTTTGATGGTGAACGGGAATTTCCCAGTCCATTTCATCCGGATTGGCAGAACTTTAATTCAGCACTCTGCTAAACATTTTGCCGTTGAATTCGAAACAAAACTATTTCGTTAAAAATCGTTCCGCAAGCCATTATGTGTGGATTTCCATGAATTTATAGTATGGATTTCATGGAAATCCATACTTCATTTTAACATAACAATTCCTTAACATTCAATAATTTAACCTATTTTTACAGTTGGCTTTAGCAAGATAATCCTGTAGCGGCAACTTTTTTTTCAGGATTTATAATATCACGAAGAAATATCTAAAAAAACATTGCCCCTATGAAACAAAATTTATTATTTGTAATGCTGCTTTGTGCTTTTTCTTTTGATTTCGGATTTGCACAGAAAAAAGAATTTAAAGCTTCTGATTCATTAAAAAATAAAAGTTACACTTACCTTGATGATCAATTATACAATCATCGAAAAGACAGTTCAAAAGCATCCGTTTATCTTCTAACCTATCTAAAAAAAGCCAAAAACGAGAAAAACTGGAAAGAAATAATTTTTGCTTATCAAAACTATCTTCATCATTCACCTGATAAAATGCGGATAATTTATGCAGACAGCATGATTTACACTGCTAAAAAGGCAAGAGATAATACGCTACTTGGTTCTTCATATCTTTCAAAAGGAATTGTATATTATGGACGTAAAGATTATGAGAATGCCTTTCAAAACTATATTAGAGCTAATAACTACATTTCTAGGTCAAATGACAAATACTTGATTAATAAAGTAAAATATCATATGGCCCAAATTAAATACTATCTTGGTTTTTACGATGAAGCTCTCACGTTATTTAATGATTGCTTAACTTATTTTAAAGTAGAAAACACCTCCGCCTATTTAAACACTCTTCACTCCATAGGTGTATGCTATAACAGAATTGGAAATTACGGTTTATGTTCTGATATTAATAGAAAAGGGATTTATGAGGGTAAATCCCTGGGGCTTTCCGATATGGAAATTTATTTCATTCATTCGGATGGAATTAATGAATATTTCAAAAAAAATTATCAGTTAGCTATTTCTAAATTAGAATCTGTAGTTGAAAAAATAAAAGATAACAGAGATTTTGCTAATGAATCAGTCGGATATTTTTATATTGGAAAAAGTTTTTGGTCTGTAAGAAATAGAGACCAAGCCCTACCCTATTTATTAAAAGTAGACAAAGCTTTTCAAGAAAAAAATTACATTAGACCAGATCTTCGGGAATCATACGAACTTCTCATCACTTATTACAAAAACAAAAAAGATCTTAGTAAACAACTTTACTATATCGATCAGCTTCTCCGAGCAGACACTATACTTAACAATACCTACAAGTATTTAGTAACAAAAATACATAAGAATTACGATACTAAAGAATTGCTAATTGAGAAAGAAAAAATCCAAAATGAAAATAAAAAGATTCATAAAGAACTCGTAAAGGAGAAGCACTATGATCTAATTTTTGCAGGTATAATATTGGTTCTTTTTACAGTTTCGTTTTACCTCAACTATAGGCATCAAAAGAATAAAAAGTTCTATAAAAAGAAATTTGATGAGCTAATGCTTGGATTAAATACAAAACCTAAAGATAAAAAAGAATTGCCAAAAGAAAAATCTCCAACACTTGACATACCATCAGAAACAATTACTTTCATTTTGAATGGACTTCAGAGTTTTGAAGATTCTAAAAAATTTCTTGGAAAAGATCTTCGGCTCAATGTAGTAGCCAACATGCTTCACACAAACTCCAAATATCTCTACAAAGTCATTTCTCATTATAAAGGCAAGCGTTTCGTAGAATACATTAACGATCTTAAAATAAACTATATTATAGCGTTACTAAACGATGATCGAATGTCCAGAAAATATAGCAATTCAGCTTTGGCTGAAGAGGCTGGTTTCAGTAGTACACAGCAATTTGCACTAGCATTCAAGCAGAAAACTGAAATGCCTGTTAATTTTTTCATTGAGCAATTAAGTAAATAATTCATTTTATAGAACTTCTTATAATCTGAAACTTCTAAATTTGCTGACGTAATTAAAAAAACATGACATTATGAAAGATCTAATCGCGAAAATTAATGCAGAGATTGAAACATTCAGAATAGAATCTGAATCTCTTTCTGAAAAAGGAATTAAAGCTGCTGGAGCAAGAGCTCGTAAATCTTCTTTAGAACTTGAAAAACTTTTAAAGGAGTTCAGAAAAGTTTCTATCGAGGAGTCTAAAAAGTAATTGTTATTTTCTCAAATTAAAAGCCTTTCAAAAATGAAAGGCTTTTTTTATCTTTTTGTTTTGCGTTCTTTTTCAAGTAACTCGTATTGGACCTTTAATGTCTTTTTTAGAAAATTATAATAGTCGATTTTTTCCTGTGTTAATTTGACCTCCAAATTAAATGACTCATCCACAATTAATAATAGTGCTTCCAAACTTTTTAAAGCAAATAAAGATTTAAAGTCAATTCTTAGAAAACGGCTTATTACATATATCTTGTCCCATCCGCTAACACTTTCGGCACGTTCTACCCTGCCTATCATTGTTGAAGTATAATCTATTTTCATTCCAAGTGAATGTTGAGATAAGTTTTGTTTTAATCTTGCCAATCTAAGCATACACCCAATTTGCAAATTAATTAAACATAACTCTATTTCACTACTTGTTTCCATTTAGTAAAAATTGAGAAAAAAGATTAATTTATTCGATACAAATTTGTACTGAATAAGATATTTTGTTATATTTGTCACAAATAAAACATTGAAAAATGTAATTTTGCGACTCTTCAATTAAAATATTTGAAGCATTCGCTTTGAATCTCGTTTCAGAAAACTGGTAATTTTTAACGCACGAGATGATAAGTAAGATGCTCACGTCATAGGCGTGGGCTCACTTATTCGTGCGTAAGGTATACCAGTACCTCTGAATCGTTTAAGCTGAGTTCTACGCCTTTTTTATTTTACTCATCTTCTTTATTCTTAGCAATACTTTCTTTATTTTTCTATCGCATTAGTAATATCTAACCTTGAAATAATAATGCCTGTGAATTAAAAAATTATTGTTTGCTTCATCTCAAAGCAAAAAAAAATGGCCCTCAACGGCAGCGACCAAACTAGCGTAGAGGACCTTAGCTAATCAAAATCAATTTAACTAACCAATCCCAATATTATGAATTATTTTTCATTCTACAAGGATGGGAAAGCGCTTTATTGCCTCATTTTTACGGCAGTTTTGTTCACTTTTTCATCATCGTTTGCCGTTAATTCATCTCGGCATTTCAGTTTTGTTTTGCAACAGAATCAGATAAAAGGAACTGTTACAGACGGCTCTGTTCCTCTACCTGGAGTAACTATTGGTGTAAAAGGTAGTGGTAATAACTACTCTATTACAGACTATAGTGGACAGTATATAATTAATGCTGCTTCTAATGACACTTTGATAGTTTCCTTTATGGGATTTAAAACTAAGTATGTCCCAATAAACAGAAACACTAAATTGGATATTACACTACAATACGATACAACAACATTACAGGAAGTTCGGGTAAATGCTGGTTATTATTCCGTAAAGGAAAGTGACCGAACGGGGAGTATTGCCCGAATTACCTCTAAAGATATAGAAAACCAGCCGGTGACAAATGTCTTAGCAACTATGCAGGGAAGAATGGCGGGCGTAAATATAGTTCAGACTACAGGAGTCCCCGGAGGCGGTTTTGAAATTAAGATAAGGGGACAGAATAGTTTTCGTGCAGGAGCTAACAACCCCCTATATGTAATAGACGGCGTTCCTTACACTGCTGATCCAATCGGTTCAGGAACTGGCTCGGCAGTTCTCCCTACTCAGCCCAGCCCACTTAATAGCATAAATCCTGAACAGATTGAGAGTATTGAAGTTCTTAAAGATGCAGATGCAACTTCAATCTATGGATCGAGAGGCGCAAATGGTGTTGTCTTAATTACCACCAAGAAAGGTCGGACAGGTAAAACGAGCTTTAATGTAAAGGTAGCTACCGGAGCTTCGACTGTTACCAGATTTATGGATCTTATGAATACCGAACAGTATATTTCTATGAGAAAGCAGGCATACGCAAATGATGGAGTCGCATTAATCCCATCTACGGCGTACGACATTGATGGAACATGGGACCAAAGCCGATATACTGACTGGCAGAAAGAACTTTTAGGCGGTACCGCAGAGGTAATGGATCTGCAGGCTTCCATTACTGGCGGCTCGGAACAAACTCAGTTTATGGTCAGTTCAAACTACAATTATCAGGGAAGTGTATACATTGGTGATTTCCGTTATAAAAAAGGAGGTTTCCGCACTAATGTAAATCACGAATCTGAAAATAGAAAATTTAAGATCAATGCCTCCGTAGGATATACGATGCAGAATAATAATCAGCCTCAAGTAGATTTAATGCGGGAAACTTACAGCATTGCTCCTAACGCCCCCGCACTCTACAATGCTGATGGCACACTTAATTGGGAAAACAACACATTTAACAATCCACTTCGAAATCTAACTGGCAAATATATCGCTCTTACAAATGACTTAATTGCAAATTCATTTATATCCTATTCTCTTACCAGCAATTTGCAACTGCAGACTAACATTGGATACACAAGCCTAACCAATAGTGAAAATACTGAAAATCCTTCAACACGTTTCAATCCATCATTTGGCTATGGACCTGAAAATTCTACACTTACTACAGGCAGGATGGATCGTATTTCTTGGATTATTGAACCGCAGGTGAGCTGGAGTGAAAAAATTGCTTTGCATTCCTTCAATTTCATTGCTGGTGCTACTTTTCAATCTCAAAAATCCAATCAGCAAGTACAGTATGGTTCAGGATTTGCGAACAATGGACTAATAAGCAATATTGCATCTGCATCATCAGTGACAACACTTCTAAGTAGCGAAACACTATACAAATATCAAGCAATGTTTGGGCGTTTAAACTATAGTTTTGATGATAAATATATCGTAAACCTTACTGGACGAAGAGATGGTTCTAGCCGTTTTGGACCAGGCAGACAGTTCGCTGGTTTTGGGGCAGTAGGAATTGCCTGGCTTTTCGCTCGAGAAAAAATTTTCAAAGACAGTCATTTTCTAAGTTTTGGAAAGCTGAGAGCCAGCTACGGAACTACTGGTAGCGACCAAATTGGAGACTATCAATTCCTTGACACATATACCATAGCGGGAATAAAATATTCGAATATAAGCGGGCTCCAGCCAAGCCGCCTTTTTAATCCCAATTTTGGCTGGGAGATAAATAAAAAATTTGAAACTGCTCTTGAAATTGGCTTTTTTAAAGACCGTCTCTTTCTTACTGCAGCATACTATGATAACAGATCATCCAACCAGCTTGCGGGTATCCCGCTTCCCGGTACGACAGGTTTTACTTCGGTACAATCAAACTTAGATGCACTTGTTCAAAATAACGGCTTGGAATTTACTCTGAGAAGTTTAAATGCGGGCGGCAAAAACTTGAACTGGAGCACAAACTTCAACATCACCTTCAGTCATACTAAGCTCCTTGAATTTCCAAATCTTGCCGGCTCGACATACGCAAATACCTTGGTAATTGGCGAACCTCTAAACATTAAAAAGGTTTATCATTATGTAGGTATTAACCAGCAGAGTGGAACCTATGATTTCAAGGACGTTAATGAGGACGGTATGCTAACAGCGGTTGAAGACAAAAAGACAATTAGTGACTTAACTCCTGATTTTTTTGGAGGAGTGCAGAATACTTTAAAATATAAAAGATGGCAGCTTGATTTTTTGTTTCAATTTGCAAAGCAAAAAAATTACAATGGCTCCTCTTACTTTGTAATGCCTGGAACCGAAGGCAATCAAATGGCTGAAGCTAAAAACAGCTGGCAGAAGACTGGTGACAACGCCGCATATCAGATTTACACCTCTGGAACAAATAGCTCGGCATCAGCCGCTTATTTCAGATACTTTGAAAGCGACGGTGCAATCAGCGACGCATCCTATGTAAGGCTGAAAAATATTTCAATTTCATACGACATTCCTTTACAGAACCTTAAATGCAGAATCTTTTTAGAGGGACAGAATCTTTTGACTTTTACCAAATACAATGGTGCAGACCCCGAATTTACTTCTCTTGGGTATCTGCCACCTTTAAAAGTGTTTTCAGCTGGCCTACAGTTTAATTTTTAAAGAAATTATAATCATGAAAAATACAATTATATTCCAGAAATATTATTTTATAAAACTCATATGCAAAAATGCATTCGATGCAAAATTATTAACTTTATTGGCTTTTGTATTTATTGCTTGTGATGGTTTTGTGGATGTTGATCTTCCAAACTCCCAGTTAGCAGCCTCCGAGGTATTTGAAGAAAAGTCTACTGCCAATGCTGCAATGACACAGGTATACGCCAAAATGAGGGACGGAGGGCTTTTTACGGGATATGCAACAGGACTTTCAAACCTTTTAGGCAATTATACAGACGAACTTGCATTTTATGGGACAGCGCAGGAAGGCACTGTTAATTTCTACAATAATGTGGTGCTTCCTTCAAATTCATCAGTAAAATCGATCTGGAACAGTAGCTACAATCAGATTTATGGAGCAAATGCAGTTTTGGAAGGAGTTACAGCCTCACAAAAACTTCCTGACAGTGACCGAAAACAGCTTATGGGGGAAGCCTTGTTCACTAGGGCATTAATCCACTTTTACCTAACCGGCATTTACGGAAGCATTCCATATGTGAGTACGACAGAATATCAGACCAACAGATCAATATCAAAAGAGTCTTCAGGTAGAATATATCTTCACTGCATCGATGATTTGAAACGTGCTAGAGGGCTACTCTCTGAAAGTTATAGTGCACCTGACCGCACAAGACCTAATAGATCTGCCGCAAGGGCATTGCTTGCAAGAGTTTATCTATACACCCAGCAGTGGGCAGAATCTTCCAATGAAGCTTCGGCAGTACTAAATAATACTGGGCTTTATACATACGAAAATAATCTATCGAAAACTTTCTTAAAGGGATCGCAGGCAACTATCTGGCAGTTTTCTGCCAATACCGCTATTGGTAATACGCTTGAAGCGCAGACATTTATATTCAGCTCCGGTCCGCCAGCTATCACAGCTCTCAGCCCGTTTTTTTTAAGTTCATTCCAAAATGGTGACCTGAGAAGAACTCTTTGGATAACATCTGTAACAAACGGCATCACAAGTTGGCATTATCCTTCCAAATACAAAAATAAGGGAACCGGTACTTCAACTGAATTTTCAATCATTCTAAGATTAAGTGAAATCTATCTTGTGCGGGCAGAAGCTCGCGCGCATGCTGGGGATCTGATAGGAAGTAAAGAAGATATTAATAAAATCCGCCACTCTGCAGGACTAGCAGATACTCCTGCCGTTTCACAAAATGAAATTTTGAATGCTCTGTTGCAGGAAAGAAGACACGAACTGTTTACTGAATTTGGTCACCGCTTTTTTGACCTTAAACGATTTGGCTCTCTTGATACCGTACTTTTTCCTGTAAAACCTCAGTGGCAGACGTTCAAGTCAGTGCTCCCTCTTCCTGAATCCGAATTGATTCTAAACTCAAATTTAAATCCGCAAAATACTGGCTACTAATGACAAACATATTAAATATGAGCAGATCTTTTTGGATTAGTATCTATCTGTTTTTGGCAGTCTGCCCCATTATGGGGCAGATTAAAAAAAATGCTGTACGTATTGATGACTACAAAAGATGGGGAACCTTATCAGTTGGAAGCATTTCTGACAATGCGTTGTGGGCAAGTTATACAATGACCTATGAAAATAGTATTGATACTCTATTTATTAAAAATACTGATAAACCTACACTTTACAGCATTACATTGGCCAGTAATGGGATGTTTTTAAAAAACAATTTTTTCTGCTGTTTGCTTTCAAAAACACGTTTTATGCTTTTTGATTTAGAAAGAAACAAAAAATTATATATTGAAAATATAACGGATTTTATTTCCCTGAACAGTAAGATTCTCTTGATCAAGTCGTCCCCTGATGGAAAAAAATCACTGCTCATCTGCAATTTAAAAGGTCATGTTCTTAAAGAAATAATAGATATTGGATCTTTTTGTATAAGTCCTGATAAATCGATGTTAGTATGCACAAAGCTTTCACATAGAACATCAGCACAACTCTATAATCTTATCGACAAAATTTCCATTACTAACATACCAATTAACCCTCAAATATATTTTGATATAATCAAATGGAATAGTAAAAACGGTAGTGTTCTACTTTCTGGTTCAGGTAAGGATGCGTTAAACCGAAATTTCACTGCTATAATATATTACAAAATTAGAGAGGGGAAGAATTATTTCTACAGCATTATAAATGATAAAAACATTCCTGATAATTTCTATATAGATGGCAGACATTTAAGCTCATTTGTCATTTCTGATGATATGAATTATGTATTTTTTAAAGCCAGACAAATAATTGATGTCGATGTTAATTCTGCTTCTGAAAATGTACAGATATGGAATACAACTGACAAAGACCTTTACCCTAAAAGAAAAGCATTTCCTACTGCCCGAGAGAAGTCCCTTCTTTTCAGGTGGAATCCTGAAACGGGTAAGACTATGCAGATCGGAAGCGAAGAATTTTCATATGTGCTTTTAAATGGCGACCAGCTGTTTGCACTTCTATGTAATAGTGAAAAAAACAAACCTTCATTCAAGCAGAAGCCTGAACTGGATTTTTCAATTCTAGATATTAAAACAGGTAAAATAACGCCATTCTTAACCAAGCAGCAGAGTACAGGATTGACTAAAACGATGTCCTTTTCTCCGCAAGGAAATTTTATATCTTATTTCAAAGATGAGAATTGGTGGCTATATGATTTTAAAAATAAATCTAGTTTCAGCTTAACAGGAAATATCAAGCACAGTTTTGCAAATAATAGTACGCAGTACGGCACTTCTGTTTCTCCATACGGTTTTGCAGGATGGACCGAAAATGACAGATCTGTGGTAATTTACGATAAATACGATCTCTGGGAATTCGATACAAAGACCCGAAGAGCGAAGAGACTTACAGACGGCAGGGAAAATAAAATAATATACAAGCTTGTATCAACGAAGCCTGAAGACCTTTCAATATTGGATTCCAAAGCTCACACTTTAATACCTGGAGAAAATACTATTTTAAATTTAAAAACAGATGACAATTCAAAAACTGGAATTGCAATTCTCGACAGGTCATGGAAACTTCAGAAGGTATTTTTTGACTCGGTTTTTGTTTCAGCAGTGAAAAAAGGAATTGGTAACAGTTTTATATATACGAGGGAAAAATTTAATATGCCCCCTAACCTGACAGTTAAAATAAATAAGCATCAACCTCGTATCCTATTTAATAGCAATCCCCATCAAAAAGACTTTTTATGGGGGAACTCTAGACTAATCAAATACAAAAACTCGAAAGGTGAAACCCTAAATGGCGCACTTTTTTTTCCTGCGGGATATGATAAAAACAAAAGCTATCCAATGATTGTAAATGTTTATGAGAAACAGTCATCGAAGCTGCATAGATATTTTAATCCCACACTTTTAAACGGATGCTCATTTAATGTTTCGAATTATACCAACAGCGGCTATTTTGTGCTTCTACCGGACATATCTTATGAAATTGGAAATCCGGGATTTTCAGCTTTAGAGTGTGTAACAGAGGCAGTGAATGAAGTCCTTTCAAATTATCCCGTCAATTCTAAAGAACTTGGAATTATGGGGCATTCTTTCGGGGGATTTGAGGTCAATTTCATTATTACTCAGACCAACATATTCAGTGCAGCCATTTCTGGCGCATCGCTTAGTGATCTCAACAGTGCCTATCTGACTTTTAACAAGTACGATTTTATTCCCGAAGCATGGCGGTTCGAGACCTTTCAAATGCGAATGGGCTCCTCATTATTTGAGAATTACGACGGCTATCAAAACAACAGTCCAGTAAGACATGCATCTAACATAAGTACACCTCTGCTTTCATATACCGGGGATTCGGACACAGCTGTTGAGCCTCTTCAAAGCAAAGAATTTCATCTTGCACTCAGAAGACTTCAGAAGCTGCAGGTCTTATTGATTTATCCAAATGAAAATCATGTTTTTACAAATAAGTCCAGCCAAATTGATCTAACCCAAAAAAGTATGGAATGGTTTGGGCATTTTTTAAAACATGAACCTAAACCAGAATGGATGAATGCCTATTAAAAAGACAATGCCGTTTTCTTACGAAAACGGCATTGCACTTTATCAGGACGTTTTAATCCTGAACTTTCCACATAGGAAGATTACAGTTATTATTTGGATTATTTTCATCTACTTTACCAAATAATTGCGTGCTTCCGTAAGAACAGATTTCAATAGTCTGCTCAGTCTGACATCTTTCATCTTCTTGATGACACGGATCTAGCTGCGAAACATAGCGGTAAGCTGGACGCTCATCAAATGCCTTAGCACTACCCATAGATGCAGTAAAAAATGCCCCTGCTCCTCCTAAGATTGCGACTGCCAACGGAGCCGAAAATCTTTTTAACAAATTTGATTTCATATTTATAACATTTATATGGTTACGATCTACTCTATTACAGGTTTTCGATCAAATCCCTGACTTTGGCCAATGTATTTTAAATGTCATTCTGCTTTTGCTGCATGATCTTGAAGCATATGTTTTCTTAATTGGTAGCATATTAATTTGCTCCCGATTATGGCATATAAATGGCTGCCATATACATATATGCCTTTAATCTTTTTTCTATCAATATCATAAACAGGAAAACTTGACCTATAAGTTCTGTTTGAAAGGTCATACACATCTATAATTGAAGCCGTTCTCCATAAATGGTCGGACTCGTATTGCCCCGGCAGTACTGAATTTATAAAAAGTAGATTTCCATAAGTTGCACTTAACCGATTAACCATTAACGGTCGTTTAGCTAGTGTAATTCTTCCCTTTTTCTTATCTTCAGCTAAGTCTAGATGTACTTTACTCACAGTGTCAATAGTTTTACCTTTCATCTCGAGTTTTAACTTTGGATTTATAATAAGATATTCATTTCGGTATGCATATACATATATTATTTTTTCGATCTCTGAATTGTACAATAGAACACCATCGGTGTCAATAATTCCGTCAATCTGTTTTTCAAGAAGATCTGTTTTCAATAAAATCTTGGTGGTATCTTTCAAATTTATTTTTCCAATTACGTTTTCATTAGCTGGTGGCATGAAATATCGCACTGCTAAGTGAATAGAATCCATGGGTGCAACACTTGAAAAATAATTACCGCTGTGCATTTTAAAATCTGCATTCCAATTGCTGTTTCTCCCGCTAAAAAAATAAGGTGCTCTACCTTCAAACACAAAAAAATGATCTTGATAAATCTTGACACTCGGAATCGAGAAAGGCATTTTAATTTTCTCAAGTGTAATTATATGCTCGGTTAATTTCTTTGACATTGTATCTAGGGCTTTAACTTTAAGCAGATACTTTGAATCTGCCAGATAAATTGTCCCAGATGAACTGCCAGCAAAATAGCATGAATTAGATTTTAAATCAATCTGAAAAAGTTCCTGTGCCGTATGCTGTGGAAAGCGTCTGACAAATTTGTTCTTATAATGAATAATATGATTTGATAAATTGAAAAGAAATACGAGCATCAGACCAGGTAATAATACGCATACAGATAACAAAAAAAGTTTAAACCTCTGTTTGTAGAATAGTATTCTACTCTCAGTACATCTGCTTTGGAGAAGTATAAACGCAATACCTGCCAAAACAGTAAAAATCAGATTAAATGCAAGATGCTGCTGCCATGTCATCTTTTCCAAAATGCCTCCGCATGAACAGGGAACATAAGAACTGTAATTAAGCATTATATAAATATAAAGAGAGAATAAGAACATCATTGTAAAGGAGAGTAGAAGTCCTAAATATTTGAAACTTCTGAACATCAGAAGCAAGCAGATTCCAAATTCTGACAATGGAATAAAAAACACCATCCATTCTGCATAAGGAGTTAATATTGGTGATTGTCCAAGCTGGATTTTAAAATTCTCAAAATCAATCAATTTACTCACCGCGGCATATACAAATAAAAGCACCAAAATCAGACTTATTATCTCTACAGTTTTTTCTATATAACTATCATTGAGTTTCATAACAAATAATTTGAACGATTTATATCCAAAACATTAATAGCAAAAGCATATACAAAACTAAATCCATAAATTGAAAGAAAACACATCAAAAACAAACCAAAAAACATCAAAACCATACCAATTTACATTTCAAGATTTCTGCAATAAAAAATGCTTTACAGAAAAAATCCGCAAAGCATTTTCCTCTTTTTTTTTAATCTTTTTAAATTAGGTTTTCACGTCCTCTATAAAACTCAAAAGCTTCTGATTAAGCTCAACGAGTCCTGCTTTTTGAAGGCATTCCTTCGAAACATTTTTAAGTTCAGCCAGCTCCTCCTCTGCAATGCTTCCCATAAGGCTTACTTCATCTTTTTCCAACAGCACTCCCCTGTCAATAAAGTGGCATAAAAGCAGTACATTTTTGCGTGAAATTTTCAGATCAATCTTCACCGGCTCGCTCATGCTTTGGATGCTCATAACGGTATCGAATACCTTGGCAGCATAATTCTTCGTACTCATAATTTCAGCGTTTTTAAATTAATAAATCAAAGCCTAAAGTTAGGGATGACGCTCCAAAGCATCATAAGCAAAATTTACCTATGATGGGATACATTGGAATTTCCTGCATAAATTCGTCTGACTAATTCAAAGAAGTCTGAGTTTTTAAACAGACTCTATAGGATTGCCACGCCTTGCTGCAATCTGCAAGATGTCCGGTTGTATCACAACCGCTATCTTGCTGCCTCTCTGCTCGGAACTCGCTGGCAGTGAAAACTGGAAGACTTTTAATGTAGAATGAAAAGGAAAAAATGATGGAAGAAGAGAAAAAAAACAGAAACAGATGGCTTCATCTGCGTCTAAACGAAGAAGAATTTAAAATCCTGAACAAAAATTTTGAAGAATCACTCTGCCCAAAACTTAGCGATTTCGCACGACTGAATCTTCTGAAAAGGCCTGTTATTCTAAAAACCAGAGATACTTCCCTTGATGATTTGATGGCTGAATTAATTAAACTCAGAACAGAGCTTAATTCTATTGGTAATAATCTTAACCAGGCTGTAAAAAAACTGCACACACTTTCACAGATTTCTGAATTCAAAGTATGGATACTAAGTTTCGAAACAGATAAAAAAATGCTGTTTAACTCTATTGATGCGATTAAAAATACAATCCAAAATCTTGCAGAAAAATGGTTGCAGTCATAAATACGGGATCATCAGTCAGAAGTATTTTTAATTACAATGAAAATAAGATCGAAGCAGAAAAAGCAGAGCTTATCGGAGACGTAAATTATCCTGTAGAAGCCTCTGTACTTCACAGAGATCTCAGGCTGAAACTGCTTTTAAAACAGCTTGAATTAAATTCAAATGTGAAACGGGGAAGCGTTCATATCTCACTGAATTTTGATTCCTCTGAAAGCAATCTGCCGAAAGAAAAACTCATGGAAATTGCCACCGTTTATATGGAAAAAATAGGGTTCGGGTCCCAGCCTTATCTGGTGTACCAGCATCATGACGCGGGACATCCCCATATCCACATTGTTTCTGTAAAAGTGAAATCGGACGGGAAAAGAATTGACATGAATAACATAGGGAAAAACCAGTCCGAAACAGCACGAAGGAAGATTGAAAAGGCATTTGGTTTGGTAGTCGCCCAGAGTAGTAAGAAGGAAAAAATCAATATAAAGCCTGTAAAAAGTATTGTTGCTCAATATGGGGAATCTGAAACTAAAAAAGCAATTGCCAATGTTCTGAACGCTGTTATTCCAAATTATAAGTATACCACCGTGGGAGAATTAAATGCTGTTCTAAACCTATATAATATCACCGCGCTGCAGGGAGGAAAAGATTCAAAAATGTTTCAGCATAAAGGACTCGCATACCAGATTCTCAATGATAAAAAACAGCCGGTTGGCGTTCCCATAAAAGCAAGCAGTTTTTATCTTAAACCCATCCTAAAATATCTGGAATTAAAATTCATTGCAAATAAAACAAAACGAAATCCTAATTTGAAAAGAATTAAAAATGCAGTTGATATGGCATTTATACAGAACAAAATAAAGACTGTTTCCGATCTAGACGCAATTCTTATAAAGGGCGGAATTAAGATTGTAGAAAGAAGAAATGAACATGGAATTCTTTACGGTTTAACCTACGTGGACCACATAACAAAATGCGTTTTTAAAGGTAGTATTTTAGGAAAGCCATATGCTGCATCTGGAATTGAAGAACGGTGCGGTCTCAAAGAATTCAATACTAGCCGAAAAGCTGTTGCAGATATCGATCATAAAGAGCTTATAGATAAAACGCAGCACTCATCTTCTATAAGCGGAAGCCAACTGCAAATGATATTTGATTCTCTGCTGCAATCTGTTTCAACTGCTGATTACATTTCAAAGGAATTCAAAAGAAAAAAGAAAAGAAGAAGAAAAGGACTTAATGATTAACAAATAAAAAACTAAGACAATGCAGACAGGAGAAAATGAACAGGCGCTTAGAAAAATTCTAGATATGACAAGGCTTATCAGCATGGTACTGCTCTGCTTTCATTTCTACTATTTCGGATATAATGTTTTTAAGTTCTGGGGGCTTACTAATGATTTTGGGAATAAAATACTGCAGAACATTTTCCGCACAGGACTGTTGGGTTATTTCCATACATCTAAAATTTTTGCCTTGGGATTTTTATGCATCTCCCTTCTTGGTGCTAAGGGCAGAAAAAACGAAAAGCTGAACTTTAAAACAGCCATGTATTATATCGCTGCAGGATTCACGGCTTACTTCTCAAGTTACTTTTTTCTGATTGCTTTCTTGATGCCTGAAACAAAATTGATTCTCTATATGCTGTGTACTGCTCTAGGATATCTGCTGCTGCTCTCAGGAGGAACACTGCTTTCTAGAATCATTCGCAGAAATCTGGGCAGCAGTGACATTTTTAACAGGGAAAATGAAACATTTCCGCAGGAAGAAAGGCTTCTTGAAAATGAATACTCCGTTAACCTTCCGGCAAAGTATAATCTGAAAAATAAAGTGAGGAAAAGCTGGATTAATATCATAAATCCCTTTCGTGGAATATTGGTTGCTGGAACACCCGGATCTGGAAAATCTTATTTTGTGATCCGCCATGTCATAACCCAGCACATCCGCAAAGGATTCACAATGTTTGTGTATGATTTTAAGTTTGATGACCTCAGCATTATTGCCTATAATACCTGGCTTAAGTATAAACATTTATATATGGTCGAACCTAAGTTTTATGTAATTAATTTTGATGACCTAAGCCGCACCCATAGGTGTAATCCTTTGGATCCAAAATCAATGACAGATATAACAGATGCGGCTGAATCAGCACGCACAATTCTTCTGGGATTAAACCGGGAATGGATAAAAAAACAGGGGGACTTTTTTGTAGAATCTCCCATTAATTTTCTTTCTGCCGTAATATGGTATCTTAAAAAATATAATGACGGAGAATTCTGCACTCTTCCACATGTAATCGAACTGATGCAGGTTGAATACAATAGTCTTTTCACGCTGCTCAGGACTGAAAAAGAAATAGAGATTCTGATCGACCCTTTTGTCAGCGCCTATCTGAACAATGTCATGGAGCAGCTTGAGGGGCAAATCGCTTCCGCTAAGATTTCCATGGCACGATTGTCCAGTGCGCAGCTTTATTATGTACTCTCCGGGAATGATTTTACGCTCGATATTAATAATCCTGCAGATCCTAAGCTAGTCTGCATGGGAAACAATCCATTGAAAATCCAGACTTACGGTGCTGTGCTTTCCCTTTTTGTGAGCAGGCTCATCAAGCAGGTAAATCAGAAAGACAGGCTTAAAAGCAGCCTGATATTTGATGAATTCCCTACCATTTATCTCAACAATATGGACAGTCTTATAGCTACAGCAAGAAGCAACAAAGTAAGCACCTGTCTGGGGATTCAGGACTTCAGCCAGCTGCGCAAAGATTACGGCCGCGAGCAGGCAGATGTCATACTCAATATCACCGGGAATATCATCAGCGGTCAGGTGAACGGCGACACCGCCAAACAGCTTTCTGAACGTTTTGGAAAAATAATGCAGGAACGTGAAAGCCTTTCAATTAACAGCTCAGATACCTCGGTCAGCAGGTCAAAACAATTGGAAGCGGCAGTTCCGGCATCTAAGATTTCCTGCTTAAGTTCAGGGGAATTTGTCGGCATGACTGCCGACAATCCTGAGTGTAAAATTGAACTTAAAACATTCCATTCCGAAATAATAAATAATCATAATGAGCTTAAAAAAGAAGAGAATTCATATCAGCAGATCAGTCCGGTACGGATCATAAATAACACCATGATTGAACGCAATTATCTGCAGATAAAAGATGATATAGCTGAGATTGTAAATTCAGAATTGGAACGTCTTTTACATGACCCGGCATTGTCTCATTTAGTAATCAAAAAAAAGAAATAATCTTTTCACACATTCAATATTCACTTGCCCCCACCCCACTTTGTAAATAATTTTGGAAATGAAGTACAAAGATAAAATACGACATTTCGAAATCAGTCCTCCGACACAAGAAGTATGATTGACAGAATGGACAAAGAATACCGACACGCATGTCCTAGCTTTTAGTAAATTCTTCCGTAGTGGATTTGAAGAGTTAAATCATATTAAAAATTGTTTTTATTGCTTAGTATTATTTCAGAACTATCATTTCACGACCAATTGTTGCAGTGTTAGAAAAATTTTAATAAATTTTCACATTCATCTCATGCAAAGTTAGTTGAATACACTTTTTCTCATGTCATTATTTCCGACATCTCCAAAACGTATGCTTAGTAATACTCTTCCAAAAAAAATGCGGAACCATTGTATCCGCAATTAATTTTGATTCAAATTTACGGGCATTTTTTACAAAAGATTTATAACATTCCAACGCTTTATCATTACTTTTAGCTTTTTAAAAAACCAAATAAATATGCTGGATGCATTATCAAATCTTATTCAATTATCAGAGATCAAGGATTTTAAAACGACCATAAATCGTGAACAGGTTATTCAATCAAAAAATATTATAAATAGCAAACCTTCCTCAACAAAAGCTTTGTTCGTAATTTTATGCGCTATGAACCTAATCAATGCAGCTATAAAAACTAAAGAATTCAGAGGAGAAATTTATTATGGTATGCTCAAAAAGCATGTATCAAAACTTTTAGTATATGTTACAGATAATCACAACATAAAATTTGATGCACAAATTTACATTGACAAAGTGCAAAATTGCGTTTACATAGAAGTTTATGATCTTCAATTTAGTTTTCATAATATTACAATTTATGATGAATTAAATTGCTACATAAACTCTCCTAAAAATACGAAAACAGTGTGGAAAGAAATACAATTACAGAAAATTGCTGGCGAATTACTTACTTACGCACTTAGCGCTAAGTAAAATATAGTCCTTCCAGTACATTAAGTTACATGGTATTATTTTTCTATATTTAGAGCAATTTGCAAATCATCTTCTATCTTCAGAATAACTAAAACCAGCAATTTTAAATAGGAGAAATATGCATATTCATGCTTTTGAATCTCTTCAGGATTTGCCTGTGTTCCGTGCAGATAGCTATTTCGCAGTTCTAGCCCATTTGTAAATTCTTTTTTATTAAGAAAATAGTTAAAATAAGATTGTTCAGATTTTGAAAACAGTGAACTATCAAAAAATAAAATTTTCTCATCCACCATTCTTAAAACCTCATTTTGAAGTTTTAAAGAATATCTGTGATATGATGCAAATTCATTTTCATATAAATCTTGAAGTATAAGCAGTCTTTCAATATTCGCAATTTCTAGAATTTCATTATCTGTAACTTTGAAAAAATCTTTTTCTATCAAGAAATCGATTTGTTGTTTTTGGTATTGCTCAAAATTGTTGTAATTCAAATTTTCATTTAACGCTAGCCTAAAGAAATTTTTATAGTTTTTTTCCGCGAAAGGCTCCACGTAATTTAAAAATGACTGATCTGAAAATAATAAACTTGAACTATAACCCATTTCTTTATTATCGGAATTGAAATAAATGTATTTATTACTATTTAGACTTGGTATATCACTAATCACTGTAGGTACTGAAGATATCTGTAAAAGTTCAAAATCGATAAATCCATCTTCAACATAAAGTTTAAACTGTTTTAGTATTGACTCAAATTCTGGCGCAAGCAACCTTACTTTTTCAAAATAAGAATTTGTAGCGGATGGTATTAGAAAACGAGCATTTTCTGCAAAACCATATTTTTCTCTGAAAAAGGCTGTAAAAGTTAAATGCAAAATATCTTCCAACGTTGTATTTAGCCCTTTAACAATTCTACTATATCCGTAAATTTGAGCTCCTGAAGTCATTTCTGATAAGGAAAAGGCTGTTCCCGTTCTGTACTCGTTTTCTGAACGGACTCCCATTAATTCTTCAAACAGCACACGCTGATTTTTCTTGCTTACTAAATTTATTCTCCACTGATTATCAACAAACCCAAAAAGATCTCTAAAATTTTGAAATAATACATAAGGGGTATCGTTTTTCTTAATAAAATTTAGGCTATATTCATAATGAATAACATGTTCATCATCAAAATAGGCATTTATAATATTGGCTGTATCATCGGGAAAGCTAACTGAAACACCATATTTTATAGAAGAATTATTAACGAACAGCTTTTCAGTTTCTTTTTTGTTTAATCGTTTAGCCTTCAGTTTTGTTCTATCTGAAATTTTAAATTCTGCCTTATTTCTAACATTTTGAATTAGCGCAAGGTAGTTGAGATTTATAACATCTGAATCTAAATATTTTAAAATTATATTTTCTTTATCTACAACAGTTAGCTTACTAGGTATAAAATATTGTCTATCGCGATTCTGTTTCTCAGCTTCATAGTGGGTCAGTAAAATTTCAGCTGCTTTTTCATAATCTAGAAGAAAGTTTTTTAACTCTGCACAGTAATAATCAACAAGTGGCTTATGAATTAAAATTTCAGTAATCAAGTGTGGTTTTATATCAAGAAGAGCTCTAAAAGTTACTTTTGATATTCTTTTAAATGTACTGTGACTACTTACAATTTCCCAAAATGACTGTGTATATCCTAGCTGAACACTTTCATATAAAACCATAGCATTTATCTCATTTATACCAGCGAAAAATTGCCCAACTTTATTTCCATATTCATTAGTTTTCTCTTTAAAATTGTCTAAATCTTCTATAGTCCAATTTTTTAAGTACAAATCATTATCGAAATATTTTTTTAAGTGATAAAGTTCTAAAATATCATTTATGTCATTGTAACTAGTTTTTATTTCACTTTTCAAGATAGACTCACCTTTTAAAAGTTCACGAGATCCAGCCAAATCTTCCCTGGAATAAAAATGTACACGGTTAAAATCACGTTTATTCATACTTGTTATAAATGGTTTTTATTATTAAATAGGCTTAAGAGCAAAATATTCTATTAATCATCAACTTACATCATATAAGTCTTCATTCGGACAAACTTAACAAAATTAAAACTCTGATAAGTACGGAAAACCTTATTCTTAATTCAATAGATTTGTTGATTAAAATCAAAAAATCTTTTTTTTTACACAGCTTAAAATGCTTCTTTTAATTTGAGTGTAAGCTCCACTGCCTGATCAAATCCTGAAGCGGTAAAAAAGTTCGAGAATCTCCAGAAGATAATCCAGATTCTCCCTATTTCTCAAAATCTGCTTGTGGTCCGCCAGATTCTTTCGGTAAGACGAATTATTTCCCGAAATCCTGTCTGGTCGTAGGCAAAATTATTATTCGAAGCGCTGCGAATAACAGAAGCTGAGAGCCTAAGGATCCTTTCAGGCTCATAACGTAGCATATGATTGAGTAACATCATAAAATAATAGCCGGTATGCGATGCCATGAAACCATGCTCAATCTTCACAGATTCTGTCGCTGCAGATTCACAAATTAGGATAATTCACATTTGCTTTTGAAAAAAGTAAAAACTCAGTAGTATCAAGATCTGGGTAATTTAGATTCAAATGGTTATGTGAGTGATTTTAGTGTTCTTTACATTGAAAATCATTAACTATATAAACTCCAGAAGTCTCTTTTAAATTTTTATAAGATGCGTGATACGTCAGTCCAGAATTTAAATAGAAATTACCAACTGAGATGTCTTTAAAAATCTTTTCAACTTCACTTAATTCATCTTGAATAAACAATTCTTTCATGTGTGAATTTTTATAACCGATAGGAATATATAGTTTACTGTTTTCAATATCTTTAACCGAGATAATATTTGGTGCACGATATAATATTTTTATTGGTATGTTAGATAAATGAAGTTGAAATCGTTTGAAGCCTCATCAAGCTTTAAAAATCCAAATGGTTTTGACTTATCAATTGTACTGTCTCGATCGTATTCATTTACGTCTCTTATTCGAGATAAATCTAAAACATTATCTGCTGCTAATAGCGTTTCGAATGTTATTGGATTCTTCATCCAGATTCTAATGACAAAATGCTTCAACAAAGACGTAATAAATTTATCAAAAGTTATAAAATCCGGCGTAATTTGAAAATACTAGAAAAAGAAAAGCTTTTACAAGATGAAAGCATACACAAAACAGAATTTGAACAACAATGGTATTTTAGTCTGGAAGATATGACAGAGTATTTGCAGGAAGATTTATCAGAGATTAAGAACTTAAAACTTCCTTTATTAATCGGCGGGAAAAGAAAAACAGTTAAAACAGCCACTTTCGAAGACATAGAAAAAGGACGTAAAAAAGAAGAGCTATCAGACTTTAATAAAGCACTTCTAAAAGCTAGACATTTTAAGAAATGACAAATAGTTGGAAATCAAAGAAAAGTTTATACCTTTGTAAGGTAAACCAGCTAACTATGAGTGAAGACAAAATTACAAATCTTGAAAATAGGATAGATACTTTAGAGTACAAAATAGATAAAATCATAAGTACATTAAAAAATGTAGCTCCCGCCTTGGATAGCAATTTTAAGGAAATAAAAGAGCACTTGGAAAACTTAGAAACCAAAATAGATAAACTTGATGGCTCTACTGAAAAAGGGTTTGAGGAAGTTAAATGGGAACTTAAAAAGATTCAAGATGTAACAAGATATGCAGATGAATATTTAAATATTCCTTCTACACAAGGTCAAGCTTAAAAATGCAGTAATATAAAAATCAAGCCTCTTTAACCAGAGGCTTTTTTATTTGCTATATTTGAATAAAAAACAAGTATGGAAATATTTATAGGTGTTGCGGGACTTATAATTGCTTGGCTAACATTTCAAAAGACATTCTACTCTAAACCTGATGAAGAAAGGAATAACCTTCTAGGCACTTTCCTAACTACTCAAAAACTGCATTTAGAAGTTCAGTCAATACTTCAAAAGTATATTGACGAGAATAATGGAGCTGAACATTTTATTTATCCTGATATAACTTTTCAACATTTGTTGAATATGTACAAACAAGGTTTTGAAAAAGATTTATCTGATAAAGTTTATCAAGATTTGAAAAATAACCAAATTTATACTAAAAGCAATATTGCAACATTTCAAAAATTGATTGATAAACAGCATAGTGATTTACTCATGTTTCGTAATCAATTATTATTTTTAACTCCACCCACAAAAAACTAGAAACACAAAATCTAGTGTAAAATGGGTATACTTACCAAATTTTAAATATATGTCAAATATATACTGGCCGGTCTATAAAAATTTAGAATTGGGAGTTCTTAATTTAAGTTATTCGATTCATATAGACGATAATCAATTAAATGTATATTCTTCGCAAATTTCAGATCTAATTTTAAGAGCATCAGCAGAAATTGAATCGATATCAAAAGAATTATACAAATCCAACGGTGGCCTAAAAACATCAAAAATAAAATATGACTCCGATGCACTTGAGCACCTTAATAATCTTTGGAAACTTGATTTAAAGTCTGTAATTGTAACGTCAGTAAACTGCTTTCAAACATTGAAAGAATTAAAACCATTTATAAAAAATGAAACTAGTACTTTTCACAATGGAATAACTTACACTTGGAATAACTCATACCAAAATTTAAAACATGATAGAGCAAATTCATTACGATTCGGCAATTTAAAATATCTTTTTGATATAATGTCGGCTTTATATATCTTAAATCTGTATTACAAAAATGATACGGTTTTATTGTACAATGATGGTGGTGGAGTAAATTTCCCTTCGAATATGGGATCGGATTTATTTTCAGTAAAATTACATAAATGGTCTCTTTATGATGAAAATCTTAACTATAAAAAAAGAGTTGATTTTGATGAGTGTTTATATTTCACACATTACACAGAACAGACAATTGAAAATATAAAAAATGCATACGCCAAGGACCTACAGGAAATGAGAAGTTCAATCCTACATCACCCCAAAGCAATGGAATATCTAAAAAATAATAAAGTCGAGGAAATCTTGGATGAAGAGCTAATGAAGAAAATTTTAGGAGACGAAGAATACTTACATTTCACTATTAATAACTCTGCAAATCAATTAGAAGCAACAAAATATTATCATTGGCAAGCATCATTGAACAAAAATGATTTTTAAAACTTTTAACCTACAGTCTGTAGTAGTTGGTACAGAATATAAGTATCAAAATAAAAAACAAATCTATCAAAAATCTGATCTTACCGTTCTTGATGTTCAGATTCCTGCTTCAAACGAAAAAGTAATCCGAAGATAAGTGGAAAATAGTTCTGAAGAAAACAGTATTTCGATTTTTTATCCCCAAAAAGCTTTGGACGTGTTACTAGATCTGCAACAAGTCACTAAAGTGTATTTTGCCATCATTTTTTTAAATAAGTTAATGGAATAATCATTGCACAGTACTTTTAGCATAATTAAAAACTCAGCAAAATTAAGTTCTGCCGAGTTTAGGGTTGTATACCAAAAATTATCCAAAATATGACCAGTTGGAGTTTTGTGGCAAAATCGTGGCACATTGTTTTTTGGTGAACAAAAAACTCAGCAAAATCAGGGATTAACAAGCTTAGGTTCGAAACTGTATACGAAAGATCAAAAAAAATGCACAGAAGCATAAGCTTCCATGCATTTTTATCAAGAAACAAAATCAAATCTTTAAATTTATTGCGTCAGATCTAATACAGATTTTAGTGAAAAATATATGGTTGGACCATAAGGTCCGAAAGAAATATTGTCAAACTAAAAATCAACCTCCACTACTTCTTTTGGCAGTTGATATGGATTTTAATTTTTCCTGTGCATCTTTTAGCTTCAAATAATTGTCGATGGTAATTGGACCAGGATACAGATTGCTCTGTACGGTATGAGGCGGGTATTTTTCGTAGGTTTTAGCAAATTCTCCAATAATGTTCTGGACAGTCGGTAGGAACCAGGTTTTCTCAGTAAAGTTGTTCATGAATAAATCGTAGCGCTCCTGCGGATCTGCCCATAAGTCAAATATTTGCGGCACAGTTGCTACATAACTTGATGCGCCTTTCCAGCCTAAATTAGAATCTACCGCCAGGCCTCCTGTTGCCTGCCCGTTATCACCTCGCAGGTTAAATACCGCTTTGAATTTCCCAATTCTTATTGCTCCGGGAAGCAATTCATCTTCTGTAAAATAAAACCACATATTTCTTTTTGATTTTCCCGTACCGAATAAAACCGGTGACATATCATAACTGTCAAAGATTGTAGGTTTTCCGTCTCTATCTACAGTAGGCAGCTGCTGTTCTGTTAGCGCAGCGAATGTTGCCATAAAATCAAGCGTACCTAAAATATCACTATTCTTGCTGTTTGGTTTAATTTTCCCTGGCCACCATGCCATGGTAGGAATACGGCTTCCGCCCTCTCTATCAGTTCCTTTTGTCCCTCTAAAAGGAGTATAACCGCAATCAGGATAAACATCTTGCCATGTACCGTTATCTACAGTATAAATTATTAAAGTATTCTCTGCAATTCCCAGATTTCTAACTTCATCCATAATACGGCCTACTCTCGCATCTAATTCTACGATACAGTCTGCATATTTGTTTTTTCCAGCAGATTTTCCTGCATAATCAGGATGCGGCAGGTTTGGCTGGTGATTTTTTGCAAACGATATTTCCATAAAAAATGGTTTATCTTTCTTTGCATTTTCTTTAAGCCATTTTAAAGATTCTTCTTCTGTATACTGATCTAAAAACGGAATTACTTTTCCATCTATTTTTCGAACCTCTCTGTAAGCTTTTCCAGCTTCTCCCTCCAAAGCTCCTTTGGTGCCTTTTGCCCATGTTGCTCGAATATCGTCCGGCATATCTGCATTCCAATCCGGATCAGTATATGTGTAAGCATTTAAGTGGTACAAGGTCACATTTTTCATTACATCAAAACCCTGTGCAATTGGCATTGAATAATCTTCTTCGCCAAGATGCCATTTTCCGGCAAAAAAGGTATTGTAATTTTTACGTTTTAACAGTGATGCTAATGTCCATTCTGCTTTTGGAAGTCCTCCACCATCACCTGGAAAAGCCACTGTTGTCATTCCGCTTCGATTGGGAATTCTTCCCGTAATTAATGCTGCTCTTCCTGGCGTACAGCTTGGCTGGCCGTAAAAAGACCAAAACTGCATACCTTCGTTGGCCATTCTGTCAAAATTTGGTGTTGCTGCTCCACGTGCTTCACCGCCTCCATAAGGACCTAGATCTCCCCATCCCGTATCATCTGACAGCAGGATAATAATATTAGGATACTTTTTGTTCTGGGCATTTAAAAATGTAAATGATAGAAAAAACAGTGCCGTTAATGCTAATAAAAAGTTCTTTTTAGTCATAATATAAGTTTTTGATTTATATTGATTTTCTATTTTCGTTAACTTCATGATTATTCCATAAAGGATCCTTCCAAAATTACACAACATGTTTTATCATTTTTAATATTTTAGGTTGCAGATTATAAAATGAAACCACTATTGTAAAATGAAACATAAACAAGAAAACATTTATCTTCTTTTAATTTGGTTGCATATTATAATCTGTAACAGGTTGGATATCCAACAATATACTGGAGAGTGAGAAAAAAATATTGCCCGAACTTGAAATTCATGTTTTATTGGCTTACCAATATATTTAACATTGTCTAAAAATCATAAAATTTATATTCTAAGTTTTGTGGCAAAATCGTGGCACATGGTGTTTTTGAAAACAGGAAATCCATTAAAATAAAGCTTCGGGAAGATTAGGTTAGAAACTTATACATAAATAATTTGTTTTAAAATGGAAATCCATTTGTGCCGGGGTTCGGCACAAAAGATCGGAGCGCATAGCGGGAAAAAGTTCCTGAAAAAAGAACTAAATGCAACTCACTATATAGTCACTCCAAATAGAATTTGTTAAAATTATTCATACCTAAAAGATAAATTAGTAGGGTGCATTGGATAAGCGGATTATCAAGATAAAATTAGCTAGCTCCAACATATATTCCACTATTTACACCTGCCTCTTTAATTACCTGATAGCCATTTTATAAATGAAAACCATTTTTCTGTAAGAAAAACTGCCGCCGCCCTGCCTACATTTGACATAAGGCAGAACATAAAGGGAAAGCCAAAAACCAAAAACCAAAAACCAGAGCCAGATGGCAGGGCGCAAAGCTGAAAGCCCAAAGCCCCGGCCCGGACCAGCCGGTACAGCCGCTTTACGGGCAGACCGCTTAAAAAAAAACAGCAAGTAATCTTAAAAAAAAAAATAAAATGAAAAATCAAGACACACCGCAGAATACGCCACAGGAAAAAGGCAATCCCCAAAACCAAAACAGAAGCCCAAAAAGCAATAATGAAAACACCAACCCTTACGACTCGGAGAACCTGGACCAGGAATCAGACAGCCCCTCCAAGGACATCACCGAGAAGGACATAGAAAAGGACCTTATGGAGCATGACCCCTCTGAGGGGTTTGAAACAGATATTGATACCCAGAAGAGAGATGAGGAACAAAATGATTCCTTTGAAACGATCGATCCCGATGATGGCAATCCCGTGAGAAAGGAATTCGAAATCGGGCAGCTCGGCAGTGAAGAGCTTCAGCAGGATGAACTTGCAAGGGACGAATCAGAGGGCGGCCCTGCCCGCTTCCATAAGCCTTCGGAGCGGAAATTTTAAAACCGGGATTAAATGCCCTGCGCGGCAGCAAAAGACTGCTTGGCCGGTTCGCCTGCGCTCGGTGGAATGCATAGCGGGAAAAGCTCACAAAAAATAATTTCATTCATCAAAGAGAAAACCGCCTGCCTGGCCCCTTAAAAAGCTGCTGATTTTCCTCAGATGCCGCCTGCCTGCCGCAAGTGCTTCGCGCCCGGGGGTCTTTTCTGCTGTTATTTCACCGCAGATGCAATAACCGGCGCTTTTTTGCGTTAGTGCTTCACCTCATATAGGCATAAATGGAAGATTATGTTTATGGACAAGCCCGCAGATAAGGTGTCTTATTGGCACGCTATCATGCGGGCTTTATCTATCGCCGCCTATATATGAGAATTTTCTGCTGCATTTCAGGGGTTGCGCGCATTTTCTCATTTGCTGAAATCATAGCTCAGCACTGCCCCCAGGCCGAACTGGAATGTTGAGGCATAATCGGTCACTGCGACCGGTCCCCAGTAGTAGTCCCAATAGTAGTCATAACCGACGGCCGCCGACATGGACTGCAGATAGGCGTTCAGGTTGATGGAAAACGCAGAATCGGTTTTGATCTTAACCCCCGCTTTGGCCTCCCATGCAAAATAAGTCCCGTTGCCGCTCTGCGGCGCTTCCAGCACAGCAATCCCTGCACCGGCCCCCAAAAAAGGCAGCGCTTTTTGCGAACTGGAACCAAAATAATAGGTATAGTCCGCCAGTATATAATTAATGGCGCCTTTGTCATCTCCGGCATTCACCTGTCCTCCTGCCGGGATGCCTGCCGCAGGCAGGGCGGCTTTGGTGTACAGGGGCATTCTGGCATCCAGCCTGTTGTATTTCAATTCTATGGAAGCATTGTCAATTATAAAATATTCCAGACCGGCCCCATATTCAAAACCGTCTTCCACTCTTGCATAAGAGGAATCAAAATCCACCCTGTCCGAAAAGGTGTAGCCTGCGTAGAAATTAAGCAGCAGCGACTGGGCACTCTGTGCCGAAGCCGTAATTGAAAAGAAAAAAACAACAGCTGGTAAAAGGTACTTTTTCATAATTTCTGATTTTAATTAATACTTAATGATTTAATTTTCCCTTTGAGGGCGCTTCATTGAAAAATATTTGAGCGATTTGCCCTATTCCTGGATGCATCTGGTATTTGCCTGCGCGATATCCAATCGCAAACTTGAAATTTAGGCTTATTTAACTTTATCAGGCAGAGGCATTTTCCATGTGCCGTTTACTGCATCTTGTCCAGAATCATCCCATGCAGATCAGGCCATTTTTTTATTCTAAGCTTTTTACGCATCTAAAACCTAAGTGATTGGCTGCAGACCGATATTCCCCTTTTCCTCTGGTTCCAACCATGTAGCGTGTGCAATATTGATCGGTGCATAAAAAAGAACCGCCGCGATGCACTCTTTTGATTTGTGAAGGATCATTTGGATCGTTGTAAGCATATGGCCCTTGAGGGTTTTTAATTGTTTTTCCGTTTTCTGCCAATGATTTATAATAATCCACGCTATACCAGTCGTGTACCCATTCCCAAACATTTCCGGCCATATCATACAAACCGTATGGATTTGGAGCATATTGTTTTGCTGGAGCAATTCCTTTAAATCCGTCTTCTCCAGTGTCGCCGTCTTTTATAGGGAAATGTCCCTGATAGATATTTGCCTGAAATTTGCCGTCAGGTTTTAAATTATTTCCCCAGGCGTAAAGATTTCCTGTTTTACCGCCTCTGGCTGCAAATTCCCATTCAGCTTCTGTCGGAAGCCTTTTTCCTGCCCATTTCGCGTAAGCTTGGGCATCTTCATAAACCACATGAACAACAGGATAATTTTCTTTTCCCTTAATGCTGCTTTGCGGCCCGTCTGGATGCCTCCAGTCTGCTCCCGGTTCATAACGCCACCATTGAAGAAAATTATTCAAATTAACTGCAGATGTTGTAGGGGTAAATATAACAGAGCCTGTAATCAAATCCTCTTCGTTTGCAGTTGGAAATTCTTCTTTTGTTGGTTTTTGTTCCGCAACGGTTACATAGCCTGTCGCTTTTACAAATTTTTCAAATTCTCCGTTCGTCACTTCGGTTTGGTCCATATAATAGCCGTCAACGTAAACTCTGTGAATGGGAGCCGCATCTTTTGCAGCGCCTTTAATGCTGCACAAACTCTCGTCTTCAACGTTTGAACCCATTGAGAATTCGCCTCCAGGAATCCAAACCATTCCTTTTGGGGCTTTTACAGCGGGTTTGAATTTATTTTCTACAGTTGGCTTAAATTCAGATGCTGTATTATTTGGAGTTTCATGACATTCTGCGACAGTTTTTTTCTCTTCTTTATCTGCAGATCTGCTGTAACTGTAAGCAGACGAAATAATAATAGAAGCTGTCAGCAAAGCTAAAATCAAAAAAGTCTTGTTTTTCATAATAAAGGGTTTTAATCTCTCAGGTTTCTCTAGAGGATTATACTCAAAACATAATAATATTTGTCTCTGCCGCCCTGACAGGCGCAGCACTTTTTGAGCGCAAGACTGCTTTGAAGAAGGATGCCTGTGCAATCATTTCACAAAGCTTGAGGTTCAATGTGCTGCGGCGCCCTTCTGGTCTGGCCCTGCAAAAACATGCTCGTGATTTATCCAGACAGCTTTCTGAGGATGCTCCCTGAAAATCTGCTTTCCTGCGCCGATCCGCCCATAAAAGCATCAGAAGCAAGCTTTCTGTAAAGCCGAACTGTAACTGCTGCCCACTATCTTAATCTATAAACGCGTGAAAATACCATCTGGCGAAGGCCCGCCGCGAACAAACCTTAAAAGGATTCTCAGTCTGCCCTCTTAGCTGCCTATAGGGAACAAATGCAGTATGCGCACTTGCGTCCAGACAGCAGATTACATGGGAATATACCATCTGAAACCCAGCCTAATGCCAAAATTTGCCGAATTTCGAGGATATCCCTCCGATCTGTAAGCCATTATTTCAGGCTCTATATAAGCATTATATTTCAATTTGCCCGACCAGATATATCCTAATCTGAAATCCATCGGTATGGCGACTTTTCCTGTTTTGTAATCAATCTGCCATTCGGGTTCAATTCCAGCATACACGCCATTCGGCCAAGTGTAAAATACATTAGGCTGCAGCACCGCATAGGCAGAAGATCCGTACTGGCCATTTTTTGAAACCGTGAAAAAATTTTCCAGTATCCAGTACATCTGCCACTTGCCTAACTTTGTAAACGTTACTGTAAAGGCAGGTCCAAGACTCCATTGCGGCGAGCCCAGCTTGGGATCTCCCGCGGTGGGAATCTGAAGATTCCACCCGGCTCCAAACTGTCCCCATTCTTTTTTACTGAGGATAAAAAACTGGTTCAGCGTCACATCGCCAAGACCGGTCCTTCCGCCTGGTGCAGTATTTAGAAAAGCGATCACCCTGATGAGCTGAGGCACTTTAATTACAAAGCCTTCTTTCATCGGTATGATTCCTCTGACCCTGAAATTTTGCGCAAATCCATCCTGATTTTCCGTTTTCAGGATTGCAAATTCTTCAAGCTGCAGCTGCCAGGCCAGCGTTGTGGGATTCATGACCTCTTGGGATAATTTCACAGACGTCTTGCCCTCAGGCTGGTCCTTTTCCAGCGGGTTCTCTTGGGCGCTGATGCCCTGCATTCCAAATATAAAAATTAGCAAAACAGCCTGCAAGGCTGTTTCACGAAGGATGGTATATGCTTTTGTATATTTCATAACGCCGATTTAGAGGATTATTTTTCTGGATAGATAATTTTCCAGTCTGTTTTCATATCGGCAAAGGACCAGTTTTTAGCTTTGCCTTCATCCAGGCCTTTATCCAGAGTTCCGACAGGCGACTTTCTGTCGTAAGCCCATTCTCGGACTGAGTCGGTATGATGCACATATAATTCAAAGTTTTTATATTTATTGGATGCGGTCCATTGGAGCATCTGGAGGTCCCCGTCGGAATTTCCAGCCGCAAAAACCGGCTTTTTGCCGATATATTTTTCTATAGCAACCGGCTTGCCTTCCCTGTCATCATTAAAATCAAGTGCCGGAAGCTTCACGATAGACGGCTTGCCACTATTGTAGTCATACCTCGCCTGAAGCGTGCTGCCCACAACCTGATAGCTTGGAATTCCATATTCCTCTTCTGTCCAGGCGCGCATGAAGTCTATTCCGCCTCCAGAGACAATAAAGACCTTAAATTCCCTCTCCTGAAGGTATTTTACCAGCTCCAGCATAGGCTGGTAGATCAGCTCTTTATATAATTTTTTCTTGACGGGATGCCGCGCGGAATCTATCCACTTTCTGACATTTGAATTGAACTCTTCTGTGGTCATGCCCGAGTGGCTCACCCCGACAATCTGCAGAAGCCCATTTTTTCCCTGCTTCATCAGATCGCCCATATTGTTTTCCAATACCGCCTTGAAAGGCTGCTTATTTTTCCATTCCGGATGCTGGGGTGCCAGGGCTTTGACCTGATCCCATGCAAAGAAAAGCTGAAAATAGAAAGGCTGTTCGGACCACAGCGTCCCATCGTTGTCAAATACAGCAATGCGGTCTTGTACCGGAATAAAATTAGGGCTTTTGGAATCTGTGACATCCTTTATGTAAGCAATAATATCTTTTTTCACTTTTGTATCATTCCACGAGGCAAGCGGATCTGTACGCTCAATTGGCGTTCCAGCCTGTGAAGCGCTTTGGGCCTGTTCTTTTCTGCATGCTGCCAGCAGCAGAAGGGCAGCGCAGGAAACCAGGACTTTGCTTAAATTTTTAATGTTTTTCATATTACTTATTTTAAGAACTTCTAATGTTGCGGCTATCCAAAGTTTTCATTCCATTCTGTTGAGTATATAAATTAAGATTTCCTCCTCCAGCTCTGCCGATAAATTTTCATTTTCCACCCTGCTGCTGAAATCCTCATCGATCTTCTTTTTAATTTTCCTGACATTCTCCTTAATGCTGCAGTATTCATCACAGATCATTTTAAAACGGTCATCTGCCAGATAAAATACCGTAATCGATTCCATATACTGGGCAAACTTTTCATTCTGTAAATCTTTAGGAAGCGACATATATCTATATTTAAAAATTATAAAATATAACTGGAAATGCCAGCTGGCGCATTAACACAGCCAAAAGTTTTGGCGATTTGCTATCTGCTGAAAACGTTACTGGAACAATGCCCCAATATTAGCATTTATAAATAAGGCAGTTTTTAACCTGCCTTATTTTATTATTTAAATCACTAAAAACTAATACTTTATATCCTCAGGCAGCTTCATTCCTTTCTCGTCGAGCATTTTCTTGGCTTCCTGAATATTTCTAAATCTCGAAATGCTTTCACTTCCCGTATAGACCTCTCCCTGCATCTGTCGCGGCGGATACTGCACATAAGTTTTAATGAGATCCTGGATGGCTTTATTAAAGACCGGCAGCGTCCAAGTTTTTTCGGTAAAACTGTTCATGAACAGGTCATATCGTTCCTGCGGATCCTGCCATAGATCATAAATGGCCGGAACAGTCGCAACATAAGTTTCATCCCCTCTCCATCCAAGCTGCTGTCCCGGCGCATCACTTCCCGCCTGAGCTCCATTGTCTCCTCTTGTATTGTACACTGCCTTAAAGTGGCTGACCCTTACTGCACCTGGCGAAAGTTCTGATTCGGTAAAGTAAAACCACGTATTGCGAAGCGGCTTTCCTTTCTTGAACAGCACATTTGCCATATCATAGCTGTCGAAAACCATCGGTTTGCCCTCACGGTCATTTTTAGGCAGCTCAACTCCTGCAAGACCCGCAAAAGTTGCCATCAGATCTAATCCCCCAACTATGTTATGATTCTGGCTTCCTGGCTCTATCTGTCCAGGCCACCATGCTATAGCAGGCACCCTGCTTCCCCCTTCCCTGTCGGTCCCTTTCGATCCCCTGAATGGTGTATAGCCTGCATCTGGATGAACATCCTGCCATGCCCCATTGTCAACGGTATAGATCACAATTGTATTGTCAGCAATTCCCAGCCTTTTAATTTCATCCATCACGCGCCCTACATTATAATCCATCTCCATCACGCAGTCTGCATATTTGCTGGCTCCAGGCGATTTTCCCTTAAATTGTTTGGATGGCAGGTTAGGCTGATGGTTCTTGGCAAAGTTTACACACATAAAAAAAGGGCTGCCTCCATTTGCGTATGTGTCAAGCTGCTTTAAGACATTGTCAGTCATCATCATATCAAGTTCGGCAATGTTTTCTTCTGTCACTTTAGAAACCTCTCGTACTTTTCCTCCTGCTTCACCTTCCAACACGCCGGTAGTTACCTTTTTGAAAAAACTAAGCATCTCTGGTGTCATATCCGGATTCCATGACGGAAAAGCATAGGTGTAAGCATTTAAATGATACAGTACCACGTTCTGCATAATATCAAATCCGTGAGCGGTGGGCATAGCATAATCAGCTTCGCCTAAATGCCATTTTCCTGAAAAATAAGTTTTATAATTTGCTTTCTTTAAAACAGAAGCCAGTGTCCATTCTCCCGCTGGAAGTCCTCCCCCCTGCCCCTGAAATGCCACGGTAGTCATTCCGCTTCGATTTGGTATACGTCCGGTGATCATTGCTGCCCTTCCCGGCGTGCAGCTTGGCTGTCCGTAAAACTCCCAGAACTGCATCCCTTCCTTGGCCATTTTATCAAGATTAGGGGTCGGCATCCCCCTGGACTCGCCGCCTCCAAATACTCCTAGATCTCCCCATCCGGTGTCATCAGAGATTAGCATTATGATATTGGGCTTCTTTTTAGTCTGGCTGAATGCAGATCCGATAAAGGTAAAGACCATCAGGCCGGTAAAAATAATCTGTAAAATTCTCTTTTCCATAATCTTAGGTTTAAATTAATTTTTTTAATTGCATTATCTTCCTTTTATTGACTTATTAAAATCAGAATTAAATAATGGTGAATTGTTTTGGCTTAAGGGATTCCATTTAGTCCCTAGAGCATAGCTCGAAAAGCAAGTCAATCAAATTTAAATATTCTTCTAAAGCTTGGCAGATTATTGCCGCATTAAACGGTTGCAGATTATAATCTGCAACCATTTTATAATTTAAAAGCTGCATCAAAACATGAAAGATCATCAATAAAAAAACACATAAATACTTAAAAAACAAATCATTACACATTTAAATCTTCAAAAACAACTAACAGGCACAAAAAATCAAAAAGACCTGATTCTCATGCGATTTTTATATGTTTCAAATTATAATCTGCAACATCTTTAAAAAAAAACGGAGCTTTTTTTGGCGTAATTTTGAGAAGCTTTTTTCAAATTAAGCATACCTTATCAAAAATCGCCACTTCTTATTTCTCAAATTTTCAGCTATAGAATTTATTTTACTGCCTATGAATAATTCTTTACCCATCCGCTTTTTTTTTAAGAAACATGTCCTAATTTTAATTGTTCTGCTCAGCGCTGCAAATAAGCTGGCAGCACAAAACTGTACTGTAAACGCAGGAGTGCTCAACGTTACTATCTGTGAAACTGACGCTTTGGTTCTCACCGGAAATAATCCATCTCCAATTATCGGAAACGTTTCCTGGACACAGATATCGGGACCCGCCGTGGTTATAGCCTCCCCAAACAGTACAAGTACAGCAGTAACAGGATACACTGGAGGAAACACTTATATCTTTAGATACAGCGCAACCTGCGGCGACGGGATTGCGGCCTATCAGGACAAAGTGGTCAACGTACAGCCTATAACTATTGCAGATGCAGGGGGAAATATTGCAAGCTGTCCCAACAGCTCCGGCAATTTAACAATTTCGGCCAATAGCCCGCAAAATGCTGGAGAGACCGGATATTGGGAAATAGTTGGTGCTAACAATGCGGGTGTTGCAATTGATTTTCCGAATCTGCCAACCTCAACAATAGCATTACCGGCAGCAAGCTGCGGCGTTTCAACCCTTCAATGGGTTATAGAAGGCCCTGAATTTGCGCCAGGGCAGCGCTGCAGGACCACCTCGCAGATAACAGTTACAAACTACGGAGGCGTTACGCCAGTTTCTGCCGGACCGGACCAGACACTGAGCAACTGCTACACCACGACGCAAAGCGCAAACTTAAGCGCAACTTACGGAGGATGCGGCCTAAACGGGCAAAATGGGCAATGGACATTTGTCAGCGGTCCCAATACGCCGGCTATAAGCAGTCCTGGTTCCAATAATACGCAAGTATCAAATCTTGTACAGGGAACTTACACTTTCAGATGGACCGTAACAGGCCCCTGCGCCTCGGGCAATGACACCGTTAACATTATTGTTCCCGCTGCGACGCAGGATGTAACAACGCTTCCTGGCGGCGACGAAGATATTTTCTTTTGCGACAATACCATTACTCAAGTTACTTTAGCAGCTCAAACCCCATTATATGCCGGTGAAACGGTTCAATGGACGCAAATATCGGGCGACAGCGGTGCTGTGATTGTTTCACCGGCAAATCCCACTACTCTGGTCACTAATATTTCAGATTCAGGAGACCCGTACAAGTTTAGATATACGCTTACCAATGCCAATACGGGCTGCGTATTTACTAAAGATTACAATATTCAGTACAATGGACCTACAAGAACCATTGCCGCCAATAATGGCAATGATATGGTCGGGAGCTGTGATGCGACAGTCTTTACAATTCCCCTTACGGTAACGGGAACCGGAGTAAACCAGTACAGAATTGTGGCAGGCCCGGATAATTCACCGCTCGGACCCTTTCCTACTGCCCTTCAGAACGTTGGAAATTCACTCACCCTTACACTTACCGAACCAGGAAATTACACAGTTGAATTTATAAGAAGCCAGAACGGATCTCTTCCTGTTGGATGCGGTTATGGTTTTGATACTTTAAACATTCTGGTTTCCGGGAAACCTACACCTTCAAATGCAGGGTCTGATGTCAGCCTTCCCTGCGGCGATACCAGCACCATACTTTCAGGGGTCGCCACAGAGGACGGCATGCATTTCTGGAGCCAGCTCAGCGGCCCGAATGATGCTCTAATTGCCGATAGTTTTGCTTTAGACACACAAGTATCAGGGCTGATACCTGGAACCTATGTGTTTCAATATATCACTAAAGGGGGCGGGGCAACCTGCGGCTTTTCGGTTTCGACGGTCACCATATATGTATCTGGCAGTTCACTGGGAACAACAAATGCAGGACCTGACCAGATTGTCTGTACAGGCTCGCAAGTACCCTTGGCCGCCACGCAGGCTTTAAGCGGTGAGATCGGCACATGGAGCCAGATTTCCGGTCCGAGCGCAATAACATTTTCCAATATTAATGATCCTAATGCCACGGCAGAAGGATTTGCTGTCTCAACAGCAGCGTATGAACTGCAGTGGACTATCTCTTATCTTCATCCGGGTCCCTCCTGCAGCGCCCCTGTTTCCGACACTGTGCAGATTATTACAAATGATAGAAATGCACCGACCCCTTCAGATGCTGGACCTGATGCCTGTTATCCCAATGGAACAACATCATTTAATCTGAACGGAAATACAACTCAGCCTCAGGATTTTGGGACTTGGACCGTTGTGCCTTCATCGGGGGTAACAATCGTAAATCCTGCAGATCCAAACACGCAGGTTATTGTTACCGCCAGCGGAACCTACACCTTTACATGGTCTATCGAAAACAGACTCAGACTGTGCCTGCCCAACCAGAGCAGCGTCACTGTAACTATTGCAGATACGCCGCCGGCGGCGGACGCCGGCCCTGATCAGGAAATTTGCGGATCAGCAATTACAATGGCTGCTGCAGCCAGCAGCGGAGCAATGGGAACCTGGACAAGAATTTCAGGTTTGGGCGGTTATACTATAAGTGATATACACGATCCAAATGCAGTTTTTACCTTCACCAGCAGCGGTTATTATATTTTCAGGTGGACAGTAAATGCTGATGTATGCGGTGAAGCTTTTGATGACATAAATTTAACCATTGGCATTCCGCCCCACCAGGCCGTTGCCGGACCTGATCAAAATATCTGCAATAACACCAGCGTTACAATGGCCGCAAGCACTTATGACAGTTTTTTTGAGACTGGCCAATGGTCGGTTCTAACCGGCGCGCCAAATAAGCCTAATATTGTTGACCCTGCCAATCCTAATACCGTGATTAACGGACTTGTAGCCGGAACTTATACTTTTAGATGGACAATAACTGCAAAAAGCATTTTCTTATGCCAGGGCACATTCGATGATGCGGTTGTAGTAGTCACACCGGCTGCAAATGCCGGAAGTGATCAAAGTTATTGCGACGTTACAAGCATTCAGCTTAAAGGAAATGAAAATTCAACGGGATCCTGGACCCTTACCAGCACATCAGGAAATCCTGCAGCCGTCAGCATAACTCAATCTCCTGCTGACAGCTATATTGCCAATGCAACTGTGGTTCCAGGAAACAGCTATGTCTTTACTTACACAACTGCTTCAACGACTTTCCCTGACGGGTCTGTCTGCAATGGATCATCAGATTCTGTTAATGTCGAAATCTTCAGCGGGGCGAGCATACCGCCCGATGCAGGTCCCGACCAGACATTGTGTATTTCTGATGTCGGCGGAGTCGCTGCTTTGCAGGGAAATGCTCCGCCGCCTGATGTTTCGGTTTCTGAATGGCGTTTTGCATTTCAGCCTCCCGGAAGCGTCGCAGTAATAGACAATCCCTCTGCTGCTTCAACAACCGTTTCGAACTTAACAGTTCCCGGCTTATATATTTTGGAATGGGTTTTTGAAAGCCCGTCATGCAGAACATTGTCAGATATTGTAAGAATAGTAATGAATGCGGCGCCTAGTGCCGCAAATGCTGGACCAGATGATGCTGCAGCCTGCCAAACTACTTATCAGACAGCTGCTGTGCCTCCAGCTGTCGGCATTGGAACTTGGTCGATCACCAGTCAGCCTCCAGGAGCTGCAGCAGTAATAGACAGCCCTAACAGCCCAGCGACAACGCTTTCAAATGTTACGGTTTTGGGAACATATACACTGACATGGACAGTTTCAAATGGACCTTTTACCAGCCCATCATTATGTCAGCCCTCATCAGACACTGTTAATATCACCTTCAATGACGATCCTCCAACCGCAGCAAGCGCTGGGCCTGATCAGGAGTTATGTGATGCCGCTTCAGTGACTATGGCAGCTAATGCTCCAGTCATTGGCACAGGAACATGGGCTCAAATTTCCGGGCCGGCAGCGACAATAGCATCGCCAAACAATCCAAATTCATTAATTTTAGGATTAGTGGCGGGCACTTATGAATTCAGCTGGACAATTGCAACAACAGGATGCTCCTCTGAAGATACAGTAATCATTACTATTTACGATTTGCCATCAACTGCAGATGCAGGACCAAACCAAATAATTCCGCAATTTTCTCCCGTAAACCTCAATGCAGCCGCTCCCGCGGCTGGCACAGGAGTTTGGACTCAGGTTTCAGGACCGAGTATTGTAGGATTTACAGATGCATCATCTGAAACAACAGCTGTTACTGGAACAGTTGCTGGAAATTATGTGCTGCAATGGACTGTAAGCAATGGCAATTGCGCAGCTTCTTCAGATACTATGAATCTGACAATTCTTTCAGTTGCCGATCTAGAGCTGGCAAAATCAGTTGTTCCTGTCAGCGGAAGTTCTGGAGATACAGCCACCTTCAATATTCAGGTATTTAATAACAACTCCTCAGGCGGAACTGTGACTGCAACAGGGGTTTCTGTAAGAGACTATATCCCATCGGGATATACAATTGTGCCAGGTTCAGTTAATTTTGCGGGACAGTATAATATTGGCGACAATACTGTTACCTGGAGCAGCCTTACGATTCCTGCTGGCAGCAAAATCACCCTTTCATTTCAGGCTGTAATCAAATCGGCAGGATCTTACGTAAATAGTGCAGAAATTATTGCTTCTAATCAATTTGACCCGGACAGCACGCCTAATAATAATATTCTCGCAGAAGATGATCAGGATGATGCTGCTATTACACTGGATCTGGCTGATTTATCTCTTCAAAAAACAGTTTCGCCAGCCGCTGTAAGCATAAATGACAACGTGATATTTACAATCAGAGTTACCAACAGCGGGCCGAATAATGCTTCAGAAATTACTGTTTCAGACCACCTTCCTCCAGGATATGCCTACGTAAGCGATAATGGAGCAGGAAAATATAACAATGCTACAGGCATCTGGAATGTCGGCAGTTTAAATAATGGAAACGCTCTAACATTACAGATTACCGCTAAAGTCAACACTGCTTCTGCAGCCAATTATATCAATACCGCCGAAATACAGACAGCAAAACAAAAAGATCCAGACAGTACACCCGGCAATGGCCTTCCAGAAGACGATATTGCCAGTGCCAATGTTGTCCTGAATTCAGCCGACTTGGAACTTGCAAAAACGGTAACTCCTGCTTCTGCAGCAGCAGGACAGCAGGTAGATTTTACAATAAATGTTGTAAATATAGGGCCTGGAAATGCAACAGGAGTGAATGTGCAGGATATTGTTCCTGCTGGTTATACTTTGGTGCCCGGTTCGGTGTCAAACGGAGGAACCTATCAAGCCGCAAATTCCTCAATTAACTGGGAGAATTTGGTTCTAAGCAGCGGCGCCAATTTAAATCTAAGCTTCAGCGCCGTGGTAAATCCTATAGGTAGCTATCTAAATACAGCTCAGATAACGGCAAGCGATCTGCCCGATCCTGACAGTACTCCAAATAACAGTATTCCAACTGAAGACGATCAGGACGATGCCGAAATTACCTTTATCGGACCTTCTGCCGACTTATCTTTAGTAAAAAATGTCGTTGCAGGAAATACGAGTCCTATAGCAGGAAGCCAGGTATCATTTGAGCTTATTATCAAAAATGATGGCCCTGATAATGCTGCAGAAGTCCAAGTAGCCGATTTGCTCCCTTCAGGCTTTCAGTACATAAATTATAGTTCCTCCGCTGGTTTGTATGACAGTGCTTCGGGAATTTGGAGCGTAGGCACAGTTGATGCCGGCGTTTCAGAATCACTTATCTTGGATGTTAAAGTACTGCCAGCTGGGAATTATTTGAATACAGCCCAAGTAACAGCAAGTAATCTTCCTGATCCTGACAGCACACCAAACAATGATGACGGAGATCAGAGCGAAGACGATGAAGATAACGCTGCTGTAGTGCCTGTTCCGCCATCAGCAGATCTATCATTGACTAAAACCGTGAGCAGCACAACTCCTTTAGCGGGCTCAACAGTAACTTTTACTATTATTGCAACAAACAGCGGTCCGCAGGATGCTGCACAGGTTCAGGTGACCGATTTGCTGCCAGCTGGCTACACTTTCAGCAGTTTTAATGCAACAAGCGGAACTTATGACAGCACAACCGGACTTTGGACATTGGATATACTCGAAAGCAGCGAGTCTGAAACCCTACAGATTAACGCAATAGTAAATGCCACCGGAAATTACATAAACACAGCCGAAGTAACCAGCAGTGACACGCCAGACCCAGATTCGACCCCAAACAACGGAGTAACGACAGAAGATGATTATGCTGAGGCCAGCACCACTCCTATTCCGCTTTCATCCGATTTATCATTAACTAAAACAGTCAATAACACAACTCCATTAGTTGGTTCTAGAGTTACTTTTGAAATTGCCGTAACCAACAATGGCCCTCAGAATAATCCTGGAGTTCTGGTAACAGATTTATTGCCTTCAGGATACACGTACAGCGAATATAATGCTTCAACTGGAATTTATAATCCTGTTACTGGGGTATGGAATATCGGTATTATCCCTAATGGAAAAACGGAAGCTCTTCAAATAATAGCAACCGTAAACGCAACAGGGGATTATTTAAATATAGCTGAAATAACAGCAGCCGATCTTCCTGACCCAAATTCTACACCGAACAATGGAGTAACGACAGAAGACGATTATGCTACCGCAGCCGTAACGCCAGTTCCGCTTTCTTCTGATTTATCATTGACTAAAAAAGTAGACAATCCAACTCCGTTTGTAGGTTCTCAGGTAACTTTTGAAATTGTTATCACCAATAACGGGCCGCAAGACAATACAAATGTTGAATTGACAGATTTACTGCCTTCAGGATATACCTACAACAGTTTTACGATTTCAACAGGAACTTACGACCCTATAACGGGAGTTTGGTCACTGGCCAATATCGTTAATCAAAAATCTGAAACTTTACAGCTTACAGCAACTGTAAACGCGACAGGAGATTATTTGAATATTGCCGAAATAACAGCCGCTGATCTTACAGACCCGAATTCTACTCCAAATAACGGAGTTGCCACAGAAGATGATTATGCCACTGCTATAACAACGCCGACACTACAATACGCCGATTTATCGTTAACCAAAACCGTTAATAATGCAACACCGATTGTGGGTTCTGTAGTTACTTTTGAAGTTGTGGTAACTAATAATGGCCCGCAAGATACAGCTGGAGTAACCGTAACCGATTTATTGCCGTCTGGATATACCTACTCCAACTTTACGATTTCAACTGGAACATACAATCCGACCACAGGAATTTGGGCTGTAGGGAATTTAGAAAATGGAAAATCAGAAACACTGCAAATTCTAGCAACGGTAAAGGCAACTGGAGATTATCTGAATGTGGCAGAAGTGACCGCCAGCAATCTTCCTGACCCGAATTCTACTCCAAATAACGGAATTACGACAGAGAATGATTACGCATCGGTTTCAACCACTCCAACAGCACAATCTTCAGATCTTTCTTTAACTAAAACAGTAAACAATGCAGCTCCTTTAGTTGGATCGATTGTTAATTTTGAAATTGTAGTTACAAATAATGGTCCAAATGACAACACTGGACTTGCGGTAACCGATTTACTGCCGTCTGGATATACTTTTTCATCATTTACCACTTCAAAAGGAACTTATGATCCTATAACTGGAGTATGGACAATAGGCAATTTATTAAATGCAAATTCAGAAACTTTACAGATTTCAGCAATTGTAAATGCTTCCGGAGATTACTTGAATACTGCCGAAGTTACAGCCGCCGATCTTCCTGACCCGAATTCTACTCCAAATAACGGAATTACGACAGAGAATGATTATGCATCAGCAACTACAGTTCCAAACCAATTATCTGCCGATTTGGCTTTAACAAAAACCGTTAATAATCCGACTCCACTTGCTGGTTCACAAGTGATTTTTGAAATTGCCATTACCAATAATGGACCGCAGAACACAACTGGTGCCGAAGTAACAGATTTACTCCCGAACGGTTATACATTCTACAGCTACGCCTCTACCAAAGGCACATACAATAGTATTACAGGAAAATGGAATATTGGTTCAATTCTAAACGGAGATACTCACGTATTGCAAATTACAGCAGTAGTAAATCCGACAGGAAACTATGAAAATATTGCTGAAGTAACGTCTAGCGCCCTGCCAGATCCAAATTCTACAACAGGTAATGGAATTAGTGGTGAAAATGACTATGCTGCAGTAAGTACCGCTCCAATAGGCCAAGCTGCTGATTTATCATTGACTAAAACAGTCAATAATCCGACTCCTTTAATTGGAACCCCGGTAACTTTTGAAATCATCATTAAAAATGACGGTCCTGAAAATACTGCTGGTGTAGAAGTTACAGATCTTCTTCCAAATGGCTACACTTTTAGCAGTTTCTCCGCTACAAAAGGAACATACAGCAGTACAACCGGTAAATGGACAATTGGTTCTTTAATAAGCGGCGATTCTCAAACCTTACAATTGACCGCTATTGCAAACGGAACTGGAAATTATCTCAATATTGCAGAAGTAACGGCTAGCACGCTTCCTGATCCTGATTCGACTCCAAATAATGGTGTCACAACTGAGGACGATTACTCGGCTGTGGGAACAGTTCCAGTTGCTTCTCAAGCCGATTTATCTCTAACGAAAGAATTAGTTGGCGGTAATCTTAGTCCGATTTTTGGCGCCACAGTAACATTTGAAATTACAGTTAAAAATGATGGCCCACAAAATGCAACAGGAGTACAAGTACTGGATTTACTGCCAAGCGGTTATGATTATTTGGTTTACAGCTCAACCGCTGGAAATTACGCCAATACGTCGGGAATATGGAATATCGGCACTATTCTAGCCGGAGATTCGGAAACCTTATTGGTATCAGCAATTGTAAATCCGACAGGAAATTATCAAAATATAGCAGAAGTATATTCTTCAGACCAATCTGATCCAGACAGTACGCCACACAACGGAATTGCAGGCGAAGACGACATGGATTCTGAAACGCTCACTCCTGTTGTGGCTGTTGCCGATCTTTCTTTAGAAAAAGAAGTCGTTAATAATATATTGACGCCAGATGTAGGCGCACCGATATCATTCTCCATTACGGTGCGAAATTCGGGTCCGAGCGCTGCCACAGGCGTAACGATCAAAGATGTTCTGCCTCCAGGATATGATTATATATTCTATAATGCTACTTCTGGAAGTTACAATCAAATTACAGGCGAATGGACTCCGGGAATTATTCTTCCTGGAAACAGTCACACATTATTGTTAAATGTATTTGTAAAAACGCCTACAGGTGCTGCAAACGAATATTTAAACATCGCAGAAATTATGACATCTGACCAGCATGATCCAGACAGTACGCCTGGAAATGGTATATCGTCAGAAGACGATTATGACAGTATTGCTGTGACACCAGTAATTGTTCAGGCAGATTTGTCTATCGAAAAAAGAACACTCAGCGGAAATACTTCTTTTGATGTTGGTGCTAACATCATATTCGAAGTAACCGTTAGCAATGATGGTCCAGGAAATGCCAGCGGCGTTATGGTAAAAGACCTGCTTCCAAAAGGATTCACCTATCTTACCTATACGGCAACAAGCGGTATTTACAACTTTGTTACCGGAAACTGGAACACCGGAATTGTAAATGCTGGCGCTACACAGACATTGCAAGTATATGTTCGTGTAAATCCACCTTCTGGTCAAAGCGGAGAATACACCAATATTACGGAAATCACCGCCAGTAACCTGCCCGATCCAGATTCGACGCCAAACAACGGTGTCACTACAGAAGATGATTATGACAGTCTTACGATAAATGTTAACGTAGCCGATTTAAGCCTCAACAAAACAGTCAATAATCAAAAAGCGAATGTTGGCGAAACGGTTAATTTCACCCTTCAAATTGGCAATGAAGGCCCTGCAGAAGCAACTGGCGTGAGTATAGAAGATGTAATGCCTGTTGGCTACAAAAACATTTCAAACATCAGCAATGGCGGTATTTTAAGTCTAAGCAGCATCAAATGGACTGGCTTAACTGTTCCTATTGGCGGTATCACCCTGACCTACTCCGCAGTTGTCGGAGATCCTCACGGACTGCAACATACCGATTATGTAAACATCGCGCAAGTTACCGCGAGCAATCAATTTGATCCTGATTCAACGCCAAATAACGATAAAGGTGACCAAAGTGAAGACGATGAAGATTCGGAATTCATCAATATTCCATCAACTGATGTAGCCATCAATAAAACTGTCGATAAAACAGATGTGCCGATGAACAGCGAAGTCACTTTTACCATTACTGCAGATAATTTAGGCAGTCTCGCAGCGACAAATGTTGAAGTTCAAGATGTTCTTCCAAAAGGATATTCATTTGTAGGCGCAACCGTTACATCAGGAAGCTACAATGCTTCAACAGGAATTTGGTCCATACCTTCTATTAATCCTGGTTCTGCACAAACTCTAACATTGATTGTAAAAGTGGTAGATTTTAACGACTATGTAAATACCGCTACTTTAACCAAACTGGATCAGATCGATACCAATTCCAGCAACAATCAAGACAGCGCCAGCGTAAAAGCAGACTGCTTTAAGATTTATAATGAATTTTCGCCAAACGATGACGGACAAAACGATACGTTCTACATTGACTGTATCGAACGCTATCCAGACAATCAGCTCGAAATATTCAACCGCTGGGGTAATTTGGTTTACTATAAAAAAGGTTACGACAATACGTGGGACGGAAAAGCAGATGGCTCTGCCAAAACACTCCCTGAAGGCACCTATTTCTATATTCTCGATTTAGGCGACGGTTCTAAAAAAACCTCTGGATGGCTTTATCTAAAATAAAACAGCAGGGCACTACAAATTAAGAAATAGGATTAACCAAAATTCAAATTGGCTATGATTAAAAATATAAAAAAGGTTTTCGCCATCATCACATTGCTTTCGGTTTCTGGAGCAATGGCGCAGCAAGATCCGCAGTACACGCAGTATATGTATAATACCATGACCGTAAACTCAGCCTATGCAGGTTCATTAGGACATTTAACCGTTACCGGACTTATAAGAACGCAGTGGGTCGGAATTGAAGGCGCGCCAGACACGCAGAGCTTTTCGTTAGACACTCCAGTTGCCAAAAATCTGGGGTTAGGAATTTCGATCGTTAATGAAGAAATTGGCCCTTCAGAAGAACAATATCTCGACGCCAACTTCTCTTATACCATTCAATCGGGAGAAACGCACAAACTTTCTTTTGGTATTAAAGGAGGCGGACGCGTGATCAATATTGACTGGACAAAAGGAAGTTACCGAGACCCAGATGCCGAGTTTAGAGAAAATATAACCAATAAATTTCTTCCTGTTGTTGGCGCTGGATTATACTGGCATGGCGAAAGAGATTATATCGGACTTTCGGTTCCTAATTTCATGACCAGAGAACGCTATACCTATGATGATATAAGCGATGATCTTGTTAACCAAAGGATACATGTTTATCTGATTGGAGGAATTGTTTTTGATCTTTCGGCGCATACTAAATTCAAACCGGCGGTTTTATTTAAATATGTTTCCGGAGCGCCAATAATTGCCGATTTCTCAGCCAATTTCATGTTTAATAATGCTTTTACGCTTGGTGCTTCTTATCGAACTTCAGATTCGGTAAGTGCTTTGGCAGGAATACAGATTTCGCCCATGTTTATGGTTGGATATTCTTATGATTACACCACGACACAGCTGAATAACTACAACAACGGAACCCACGAAATCGTGCTTCGTTTTGAATTGGTTAACCGCAAAAAAGGACTAAGATCACCAAGATTCTTTTAATACGACCGTCTATGAAAAGAAGAATTACTATACTCGTACTGCTCATCATTCAGATGGCATTTTCGCAGACCAAAAACAAGGCCGCCGATGCGTTGTTTGACAAAATGTACTATGTCGAAGCAGCAAAATCGTATGAAATGTCTATAAACAGTGGCGACAACTCCAGAGAAATACTGCAGCGTATTGGCGACGCGCACTATTTTAATACGCAAATGCGAAGAGCCAGCAATTGGTACGGAAAATTGATTGCCGAATATCCGAATGAAGTGGCTCCAGAATATCTATTTCGTTACGCCCAGTCATTGCAGGGAATTCAAAATTATGAATTGGCGAAAAAATGGATGAAAGCTTTTGCAGCTAAACAAAAAACTACCGATGTTCGAGCACAGAATTATTCGCTCAAAAATGTGACAATTGAAGATATTGAAAACATTAAACCTTCATTTGTACTGGAAAATCTTGAAATCAATTCCGCATATTCTGATTTTGGGCCAATGTTTTACAAAGGAGATTTGGTCTACTCCACAACAATCGATTCTTCGTATGTGAAAACAAGCAAATACGGCTGGAACGATCAGCCTTATCTCAACATGCAATTGGGAAAAATTAGCGAAACGCAATCAAACGTTACTTTTAAAGAAAAATTCGGAAAAGACATTACGACACAGTATCACGAGGCCTGCGTGGCATTTTCGCCTGACGAAAAAACAATTTATTTTACCAGAAACAATTATAACGGCAAATTAAAACGCGACAGCAAAGGAATTAATAACCTAAAGATTTTCTCTGCTACAGCGGTAGAAAACAATAATGGAACCGTTTCGTGGAAAGACGTGAAAGAACTTCCTTTTAACAGCGACAATTATTCAGTTGGGCAGCCTACAGTAAGCAAAGACGGCAAAAAACTATATTTTGTATCTGATATGCCCGGAACTATTGGTTCTACCGATATTTTTGTAGTGGACATTCTAGGCAATAATCAATTTTCTAATCCGAGAAATTTGGGCGAAAAAGTCAATACAACCGGACGTGAAATGTTTCCGTACATTACCGATCAAGCCTTGTACTTTGCCTCTGACGGATTTTTAGGCCTCGGCGGACTTGATGTTTTTGAAAGCCGTATAGCAGATGGCAATTTTGATTCTCCTTCCAATCTTGGAGCGCCTTTAAACAGCAATCTTGACGATTTTGCTTTTATTGTAAACGAAGAAACCAATCGCGGTTTTGTCTGTTCGAATAGAAAAACAGGAAAAGGCGACGACGATATTTATTCGTTTGAGCGCTTTTGCAATCAATCGATCAATGGTTATGTTTTTGATGCCATTTCCAACAGTAAAATTGCAGGCGCTATAGTGATTCTTAAAAACCAAAATGGCGAAAAAATAGCAGAAACAGTTTCGCAGATTGACGGAAAATATCAATTCGGCAGCACTTTAAATTGTAATTCGACTTATACAATTGAAGTTTCAAAAGACAATTTCAACAGCAATAATAAGTCCGTTATAATGCCAAATTACTCTGGAATAACAGAAGTTCCGATTGGTTTAGATCCCGCCTTGATTGTTCGTGAAAACGGACTTTTAAAAATAAAAATCGGAATTATTTTCTTTGATTTAGACAAATCTGATATTCGTTATGATGCTGCAATAGAATTAAATAAAGTAGTTCTCTTAATGCATCAGTATAACTCTGTAGTCATTAAAATAGAATCACATACCGACTCACGAGCCGACGATCAATACAACTTAGAACTCTCTGACCGAAGAGCCAAAGCAACGAGAGATTATCTAATTTCTCAAGGCGTAGCACCCGAACGAATCGAAAGCGCCATTGGTTACGGCGAAACCCAATTAATCAATAATTGCTCCAACGGAGTTCCCTGCACAGAAGCACAGCATCAAATCAATCGCCGAAGCGAATTCATCATCACCAAAATGTAAAAAAACTCTCTGCAGACTTTAACATAATATGATATGGAAAATGATACACTACTAGATACCGACGCTTGGGTTATTACCCTGCTTTTATTTGCATCAATGCTTTTGGCCAGTTTTCTGGGAAAAATTACAGGAAATTATTTTCGGCAAAAAGCCGGCGAAGGCAGATCCGGCGAAGCTTCTTCTCTTACCGCCCTGCTTTTTTTTCTGCTGGCCTTTACCTATGGGATGAGCAGCAGCCGTTATGATTCCAGAAGACAAATTGTGGTTGAAGAAGCCAATGATATTGGCACCGCAATATTGCGCAGTGACTTATATCCAGATACCATTAGAGCAGCTTTCCGTCGTGATTTCCAAGATTATGTCGAGACCCGAATAGACTATTACCAAGCCAGTGCCAATGTAAATGCAGTCTTAAAGTCTGATAGCCTCTCCCAAGTTATTGCCACAAAATTATGGAAACGTGCAGCGGGGCTTTCACAGCATCCTGCACATCTCGCTGCGACCCAGCAGATGATACCCGCCCTAAATGCAATGATTGATGTTGCTACTACTAGGCTTTCAGGTGAGAAAGCAAAAGTCCCTCAAAGTATTTTAATAATGCTTTTTTTTCTGGCAGCCATAACATCCTTCTACAGCGTTTACAACGAAGCCCGTAAAGGCGGAGTGGACTGGCTCATACAAATAGGATTCTGTCTTCTGGTATCCTTGGTGGTATTCTTTACACTGGATCTGGACAGACCGCGCCGAGGATTTGTTAATCTTAATGTGCCGAATCAAACGATAATTGATTTACGGCAGAACTTTAAATAAACTCAAGGATTGGCTGTCTAGCATATTGCCCGTTTTGGTCTTATAATTGAGATTTTCACCTCGGGAAGAACTCCCCGGGCTGTAAAACAAAAAAGAGCCCGAAAATTACAGGCTCTTTCAAGAATTAATAATCAACTAAGGCCTTGGAGTGCCTACACTGTCTTTGCTTCTTGAAGTGGAAGCTGACTTTTTGGTTGTTGTGGTTTTTGTGGTGCTATTTTTCTCAGCACTAGTTTTGGAAGGGGTCTATGCGCCCTTAAATCCTTTAGTGCTTTTTTTATGCACTACAGTATCGGTCTGGGTCTTAGTGGCGGTCAATTTCTTAGGTGTATCCTGTGAGGAGGCTGTTCCAAAAGCAAACATTGCTGCCAACGATAAAATTACATTTTTCATGATCTCCATGTTTTTAATTAATAACTTAAATGTTTTATTAAATATAAAACTTATCTTACAAGCATCCTGAAATATCTTCCCATGAATTTACAAAAAACAGACCCATAATTACATGTTTCCATAGAGATATGTTTATTAGAAAAATCATTATACTAATTTAATTATTACAAATAAAAGTGATTTCAGGAAAGATCTTTTAAGGCTCGAGCATTGTCCTTGGGAGCATCAAATATTGCAGGCTGATAAAATATAATACAGCGGTATAATCATTACATTGCCGAGGGGCTGTTGCGGCACTGCCAATAGCTGACAATTTTATTGATCACGTTCTGGTATGTTGTAAAGCTGCTCTCTTTTTTCTAGCGGTCCGCATGGTTATTATATAAAAAAGGCGTCTTTAATTTTAAGCCTTTTATCACTGAAAACAATCTTAGCGATATCCATAAAATAATAAAGCACCTGGTTAAAGGTGCTTTACAAGTTAACTGTGATAGTATGGCTATGCTACGACTACGTCTACTGCGTTTGGACCTTTGCGGCCTTCTTGGATATCATATCGAACTGCGTCGTCCTGGCGGATGTTTTCTGACAGGCCTGAAGCGTGAACAAAAATTTCAGCTCCTCCATTATTAGGGGTTATGAATCCGAATCCTTTTTCTTCATTGAAAAATTTTACTGTACCTTCTTGCATTTTAATGTATTTAATTGCTCAAGGATACCATTTTTAAAATAGAAACCTGCTAATATTCAGGATTTTATTCCTTATAAATTAAAATTTGCTCTGTTGTATAATTAAAATGCACGACCTGAAAAATACTTTTCAGCCCTCCAATGAATTTGCATCATTTTTTCCTCCTGCTGCTTACATTGCAAACTAGGAAAACATACAATCAAAACTGTGAATATCTGTTTTGCTTCCATAATATTTAAGGAGTATGATTTACCTACAAATGAGATCAATAATGAATTTACTTTTTAGTATTTATGCTTTTATATAAAAAAACTTAGAAATAGCTGTCGGTCCATCCTATTTTTTAACAAGCTGAGACAGTTTATAAGTTCCGTTAAGCGCTTCTTCTTTTGGCTGGTACATTGTCAACATTACATAAAATGCCCCATTTCGAGCCGGCAGCAGTTATCTGTGTTTTTCGGCATCGCATTTCTGTATAATAATTTCAAAGGAGCCGTCATTATTTCTTTTTAACCCATTTGAATCTCCTCCTAGCTTGTAGCGATTTAAGTCATTCTTCGCCAGTAATTTATTAAATGAAGCTTTATTGGAATACTTATTAATAGTGTCGGTAATTAGTAATTGAATTTATATTTCTAAAACAAAAAAATAGACAAAAGACTGGAAGAAGAATATGCAATTAATACAAATGGCAGCCGTTACAACTTTTAGCCCCGATAGCAGCGGGAATCCTTTTGCGCCGGTTTTCGGCGCAAAAGATTACTTCGTAAGTTCGCTATCGCTCGTGTGGAACGGATAGCGGGAACAGCTCCAAAAAAAAAAATAAAAAAAATAAAACTAAACCAATACTTATACCCTTTCCTCATACCCTATTCATCATACCTCATACCTCATACCTCATACCCCATCCCCATACCCCATTCTCTTACCCTATCGCCCAAACACCGCCACCCATACCTGCCAGCACATATTCTATCACCTGCATCCTGCCGCCCATACACAGCCGCCCCTGTCCGGCTGTCCCGTCCGCCTTGCCCATCTGATTGCCATTTTATAAATGAAAACCATTTTTCTGTAAGAAAAACTGCCCCCGCCTCCCTTACATTTGACATAAGGCAGAACATAAAGGGAAAGCAGAAAACCAAAATCCAAAACCCAGAGGCAGAACGCAGGGCGCAGAGCTGAAAGCCCGGAGCGCAGGCTCGCACCTGAAAGCCGATACAGCCGCTTTACGGGCAGGCCGCTAAAAAAAAACACCAGCAGTCAACCTTAAAAAACAATAAAATGAAAAATCAAGACACACCGCAGAATACGCCGCAGGACAAAGGCAATCCCCAGAACCAGGCCGCAGGCCCCAATAGCAGTAACCCAAACACCAACCCTTACGACTCGGAGGACCTGGACCAGGAATCAGACAGCCCCTCCAAGGACATAACCGAAAAGGACATCGAAAAAGACCTTATGGAGAACGACCCATCTGAGGGGTTTGAAACAGATATTGATACCCAGAAGAGAGATGGGGAACAAAATGATTCCTTTGAAACGATCGATCCCGATGATGGCAATCCCGTAAACAGGGAATTCGAGATCAGCCAGCTCGGCAGTGAAGAGCTTCAGCAGGATGAACTTGCAAGGGACGAGTCAGAAGGCGGCCCTGCCCGCTTCCACAAGCCCTCGGAGCGGAAATTCTAACAGGCCCCTAACACACAGCAGGGCTTTTACAAAAATTACAAACCATTAAATTAAAACATTATGACACCACAGCAGAACCACGATACGCACTATCAGGATGATAATGCCTATCACATCGGGGAAGAACAACACCATTGGGAAGAAATGGAGCACTCAGAAGAGGCCGCTAGCCTTCATCTGAGCGAGGAGCGGTCTGCCGACCGCCAGCCCACCGAACTTGACCATGACGACGCCGACAGAAGGACCCTTGACGAGTCCCAGGCGGACGAGGACAAGGACGATGAGCATTAAGATTTCATCTTAACGATACAAAAAAGAAAAGCCTGCGCGATGAGAGCATTCCGCAGGCTTTTTTTATAATTTGCATTCCTGCTCCTAAAGCGGACCTGGGGGCTGAAAGAATCTGACAATGAAGCTTCACAAATCAAAACATAAATATATTTGCATATAATTTCCAAATAATGACGAATTTATGTTAATTTGCAGCGATTATGCCAGTGATTAAACAAACAAAATGAAAAAATCAAATCCAGCCCGCATAAAGATCGGTTTTGACCTCCTGCTTAATGCCTGCCTGCGGCACTGCATTGCTTTGGGCATAACCCTGATGGGTTTTTCATCCCACGCGCAGAGCATCGCCATCCCCATAGAGCAGACCAATCCAAACTTCACCCTCACGGCTGTCCGCAGCGGATTGGGAAGCGGATATGAAAGCTATCTGTTTTATGTCCAGAACAATACCGCACGGGAATATGAAATTGTTGTCCAGATCGATCTTGAGCTGGCCTGTGAAGGGACAAAATCATTCAAGCTTGGCGTAAACAGCATAGTGCATCTGCGGGCCAATGAAAAATTCACCCCTTCCAAGGATTATGTGCATAATTATTTCGGAAACAAAGACTGCGCAATTGCGGAAGGCAAATCATATACCCTTTTTAAGAGCCTGCGCTATTTCATCAGCAGCGTGGTGGACATAAGCAGGGAAAATGAAGATGCAGCGGCGAGAAAGAACGCACAGCAGCAGCAGAAAATGGAAGCGGAAAGAAAAAACCAGCAGATCCGCAAAGAGCAGCAAGACCAGCAAAGATCCGCCCAGCAGGAGAGGCAGGAAAAACTGCAGAACCCAGCAGCCCTTCAAGGGCAGGCCCAGCCCAATATCCAGCGCCAGCCTGTACAAAGCAGCCCTGCAGAGCAGCAGGCCCAGTACCGGCAGAAACTGGCTGCGGATCGGGCATACAATGCACAGCGTGAAGAGACTATAAATAAAGGCGTCAGCGATATGACAAACCTGATATCGGGATATATACAGCAGAACCGCGCCGACAAAGAAAGAAAAGAAGCCTTGGAAGAGCAGCGCGCTCTGGAAGAGCAGCAGCGCCAATATGAGCTGAGTTTGAAAATAAGCGGCCGAAAAAACGCCTTCCAGGCACTCCCCGGGAAAGATATTCCGCTGGCATCTCAGGAAAAAGCCCCAACCATTTATTATTTCATCTATTCCCATAACGGTTTGGAAAGCGAGTATGGCGCAAGCGCCTACGTTTCGAATGTTTTTGAAGTGGGAAGATACAATGACGGCACCCGGGCCTACACGGCCACAGTTAAAAATGAAATTGCCGGCCTTACCCCTTACCCTGAAACACTGCATGGCTATTATTACACCCTGGATCAGGCCGAACAAAAAAGATCGGAGCTGATCGGCAGCCTGCAGAATTACGGCGTTATGATAAACTATATTACTTATAAAGGAAAGCCCGGCGCTGCAGGGGCGGCTCAAACAATAGAAAACCAGGGGCCAAACTATGGCAGTTTAATTGAAAAACCGGCAAAAGCCGATTTGCGCCCCGCAGATGCGGCCGCGCCAAAAACCCAAGCTGCAAAATCCACACAAAAGAAGCCTGAAAAAAATTACGGCACAATTATCGAATAAGCGCTCTGCAGATGATAACAGCCAGAGTACACCAAACCCAAAAATGAACAATTTATGAAGCTGATACTTTACTTTTTCCTGCTTGCTGCTGCGCCAGCTTCTGCCCAGGCCATTGCTGAACTGAAATTTGAAGAGGCTGAGACCGCTTATAACCAGGGCAGATACGAACTCACAATCCAAAAAGTTAACGAATTTGAAAAAGCCGTCGGCGGGGTGAGCGATAAGTCGCTTTATCTAAGGGTAGTGTCCCAGGACAAACTGCTTGACCCTTCTACTTTTTACGATGACCAGAAACAATTTGACCTATACCTTTCCCTATCGGCTGATGCAGAGAAATATATCAAAGCAATGGAGAGCAAAGGGCTGGACGATAAATTCAAGGAGGTATACGCCATCAGCGAAAAATTAAAAAGCCTGAATCTGCCAAAAAGCAGAGCGGCATACCTGAAGGAAAGCACGCGCATAGCAAAAGAAAAACAGGAGATATCGGATAAATGCTCAAAAGGCTTTGATGCACTTTCAATCGACAGCCTGCCTTTTGACATCACCCTTGATGAATTCCTGTCCCAATACCCAAATGCCCTGGGAGAAAAGAAATACAAACTCACTAAAGGAACCAGGTTTGACCTGTATCAGCCTAAAAGCTCTTATGACTTTTACAGCACAGATCTGAAATTTGATTTTCTTCCCGTTAATATACTATACGGCACAGTAAAGACAGGGGATATATCAATACTTGTGAAAGACAATAAAATAATCGGCTACCAGAAGCAGATTTTATGGGATTCAGGAAAGGTTTTTAAAGAACAGGAATTTTCCAGCAGCTACAATGAATTATATTCTAAATACTCACAGCTCTATAATTGCGCCCCAATGAAGCAGAGCGAGGAAATTCTGCCTGAAGGGCTGAGACAGGTTTCCTATTGGAAGCTAAACGGCAAAACCCTGCTGATCAATAAATCCCACAGCAGGCAGGCAAAATATTACTATCATTCCTTGATTTGCCGTGTAACCAAAAGTGATCAGGCTGTTGAAGGTTTTTAAACAGTGACATGAAGATCTCCCCTGTGTTTGAATGCACTGTAAGGCTGTGGAAAATTTTGCTGCAAAAAGCCCATCTAATGTGTATTATTAAACTGGAAAAGCCTGCGCCAAGGGCGATGATCATTTCTTTATAATGCAATGCCGGCTTAATATAGCCAATCAGAATCCAGATTACTATTTCCAAAGGACTTTAAACAAGCGGATCTGACGCTTTTTTTTCACAATACAATCCGGCATCCTAGCCCCGATAGAAGCGGAAATCCTTCCGCGCCGGGGTTCGGCGCAGAAGATTTGAGCGGATAGCGGGATTAGCTCCAAAAAAATTATATGCACTCGGCGGCTCGCGCATACCCAACTGCATTACGCTAAAAACGTTCCAACAGGTCATTATTCAAGCCCTGCAGAATCCACTCCATCTGCAAGAAAAAAACAAAAGCTTTCTTTCTCCTATCAAAACAATACTGGCACTAAATATAACAGAAACACTTCACCAACCTTGACACGCGCGCGCTTATTGCCTACTTTTGCCCCATGAATTACGAAGAGATCAAACGCCATTTCGAGAACCATCCCCCGCCGAAAGAAGTGCAGCTGACCCCCTGGGCCAATATCACCGATACCCAGGTGTTCCTTAAGAGCTGCTACTCCACCATTAGAAATTTCAGCGGCCCCGTGGAGAGATGCCCTGCCTTCTGGCACCTGCGGGATTTTTACATCCTGATGAAAAAAAGCCAGCAGAATCCTGCGCCAGCAATTCCCGAAGAGGAAACCGCAGCTCAAGAGAATACAACTCAGATGACAGCATCAGAACATAACCCGGAGAAGTCCGAGGCCGACGCCTGACCTGTCCATAACACCGCATCACCTTACCTTACAATCATAAAAATACAGTCCGCATCTGAGCTGCGGTGCTGTCTTCTGTAAGGATCCCAGCCTTTTCAGGTAAGAATGAACCCTTTCTTATCTCTTGCAAATGCGCTCCAGTCGATCATAAAAATAGCCCACAGCAGCTTTTTAAGCTCCTGAAACGTGGCGGGCTTCACGGCATAGAGATCAGCCCCCAGCGCGTAGGAAAGCTCAATGTTCTCAGGATTCCTGCTTGTGGAGAGCATAATCACCTTAAGGCAGCCAAAAGGCCCCTCTGCGCCTTTTATCTCCCTTAGGCATTCAAACCCGTTTTTTCCGGGCATGTTGATATCTAAAAACAGCAGCTCTGGCATCTCTGCCCCGCTCCCCCAAAGGCACTGCAGAAGCTGCCCTCCGTCGGCGGCCTGCCCAACTCTAATATGCAGATCAAGCTCATCCATTGCGTCCAGAGCTTGGCCTGCTGGAAAATAACGGCAGTCCTTCGGTGCTTTTACAGCACACCGCAACAGAAAACATTAACGAACTCAGACAGCTTTCTGCGGACTGTTTAAGCAGGGCTGGTCTTAGCGAACTGAGTGAAAAACTTGCGGGATTGGCAGTAGGAAAGAGACAGTAAAAACAAAAAAGAGCCGTCGGTAAATCCTCCGGCAGCTTATTATTTTGACTACCCAATTTAAAGAAAAAATAGCTTAATTAATTTGCTTGTTCCCTGCAGCCTGCCAATGTCCTGTTTTGTTAATATATTTTACTAAAAATACTTAAGGCAGTAAGATTCATTTTACATAAATTTGACTCTTATCTTTAAATTTAAAGATTTTTACTAGCTTAAAACCTATTACCAATGGATTCATTCAGTGTCTGTTTAACGCTGGTTTCAGTTTTATTAGGATTGCCTATCCCGTTCTTATTCAAATCAACAGTAACGATAAATATTCATCTGAACAGATTTTAGATCTTTTTGAAAATCATTGGTGCCGCAAACTATTAATACCAAACTTAGTTGCTGTCCTTGAGTGTATCGCCATTATCTATTTAAATAATTGAGATGCAAACTCTTTCAAACATCTTCGCCAAGTAAGCCATTCATGAGCTGTTTCAGGCGATTCGTAATATTGATACTTAATTCCCTGTTGTTCTAGCATATTTCTAAACGCACCAACTGATTTAGGAAATGGTGCAGGTTCTTTTGTCCCTAATCCCAGCCAGAAAAGTTTAATTTGCTTGTTCAAAACATTTCCGTTTTTATATTTTCCATTTAAAAATGTCGAAGCATCAATCGCATCAGAGCTTGGATAATTTGCCGTACCGCTGAATCCTCCGTAATAAGAAAAAGTATCCAGATGATTCATCATAATTCTCATGGTCTGGTTGGCTCCCATGGAAAGACCCGCAATAGCCCTACTTTCCCGTTTGGCAATGGTACGGAATTTAGCATCAACCATTGGAATAAGTTCGGTAATAAGCACCTTTTCAAAAATAGACTCCTTGGGCTTGTTTTTATGCGAAGAATTACCATCTTGAGTTTTATAAGCGTAACCATTGTCCATTACAATAATCATCGGAACTGCGTCTCTCAAAGCAATCAGATTATCTAAAATCAGGTTTGCTTTACCTTGTGAAGACCATCCTGTTTCGTCTTCAAAACTTCCGTGTTGTAGATAAAGCACGGGATAACGCATTTTGGTGTTTTCGTTATAACCATCAGGAGTGTAAACAAAAAAGCGTCTAAAAGAATTGGTCAGTTTTGAGAAGTAAATATTTTCGCTTACCAGACCGTGAGGCACATCTTTTAGAGCAAAAAAATCTTGATCTGCCGATGGAATTTCTATACCGCTTCCTAATCTTGCCGCCCCATAAAAATAAAGGCTTCCCGGATCTGGAACAGAAGCTCCATCAATATTTAACTGATAATAATGAAACCCTTCATCCTGCGGATTTGATTCTCCCGTCCATACTCCATTGTTGTCTTTTCGCATATCATATTTTACACCGCCAATATCAAGCTGTACTTTGCTTGCATTTGTTGCCGAAATACTGGCGCGAACGCGCCTTTGGGAATTTACCTGAGGAAATATTTTTTCTGGCTGATTCAACGATGAAGGTTTAAAATCTTCAGTTATGGTCTGTTCTGACTGAGCATTTACTGACTGGAAACACAAATTCAAAATTACAATCACTGCGCTAATAGATAGTCTCATATTTTTTTATTTTTAGTTTATCGTTTTATGCCAATTCGATATTATTTAAATAAAAGAGGAGCCAATTCTTTGAAACTTCTGCGCCAAGTCAAAAATTCGTGAGCCGTATTTTCAGAGATATAAGCGACAGCATTAAATCCTGCATCTTTAAGTGTTTTTACGGCATTCTGCACAGATTCTGGTCTTTCGCGGCTGCCGCAGCTTATAAAAATCAGCTTTACATTTGATTTGTCTTTAATCTCTTCAGGTTTGTATGTGCCACCGCTTAAAAGGGCATAATGCGAGAAGGCATCCGGTTTATTTAACGTAATGGAATGGGTTTCCATTCCGCCCATCGATAGCCCTGCCATTGCACGATTTGCTCGATTGGAAATGGTGCGGAAATTTGTGTCGATGTAGGGAATCAGCTCATCTACCAGAACCGTTTGAAAAGGCTCTATTTTAAAGCTTGACAGACCGCCGAATTTTACTTCATTTGTCATTCCGTAAGCCATCACTACAATAAATGGCTTTATTTTGCCTTCTGCAATCAAATTGTCCATAATTAAGTTGACGCGACCTTGATTGCTCCATGCCGTTTCATCTTCCCCCCAACCGTGCTGCAGATACAAAACCGGATATTTTTTATTCTTATCTTTATAATAAGAAGGCGGAGTATATACAAAGGCTCTGCATGAGGCCTTAGTGCTTTTTGAAGGAAAAAGAATCTGCTGCACATTTCCGTGAGAGACCTCTTTCAAGGCATAGAAATCTTGATCGTGAGCCGGAATTTCTATACCGCTTTCCCAGCGAGCGGATCCGTAAAAATTAAGCGCGCCAGGATCATTAAAAACACCGCCATCAATTGTTACGTGATAATAGTGAAACCCTTCATCCATTGCGCCTGCTGTAGTACCCCTCCAGTAGCCATCCTGATCTTTTTCCAAAACAGTCCCTCCTTTTACTCCCCCCAATCCTAGGCTTACTGCTACGGATCTGGCATCGGGAGCTAAAATTTGAAATCTTGCGTACCCTTGTGAATTAACTTTTGGATATTCCTGTCCTGGCTGATTGAGTGACGACGGCTTAAAATCTTCAATAATCGATGCCGCGGTTGGCTGTGCGGACCCAACAAATCCTAATAAAATTAATAATAAAGCAATTTTATACCGTTTCATAATTTTTTGTTTAAAAAGTTATTTTACTTCTGGAACTATAATTTGATATTTTCCACTAAGATGCATTAAGCTAAAAAGATACATCAGACCGTCATAGTATGGATCAAAATAACCGTCGCTGTAAGGCTCCAGCTTAGCATTCCATAAGGAATGAACAAAATCTATACTTTCTTTATCGTGATTCACCAGTGACGCTGTAGCCGAAGTTGCCACCAATCCGATGGAATGCCTTAATTTTTTCACTGGACCAGCCTGAAGAATAAAATCAGGAGTGGAACCATCCAGATTAAACTGATCTTCGAATTTGTCCAATCCCTTAGATCTCAGAAAATTTTGGAATCGTTTAGCGTATTCTTCCTGCCATTTTTTATCTTTTCCGTACCAAGCATAATCCATGGCTATATTCATAGGCACTCGCCAAGAGTCATAGCGAAATCCTGCAGGCATCCAAGGTGTTGGATGCGGCTCTCCAGAAAACTCAGTATAATCGGAATTAAGACCTGTTGCGGGGTGGCACGCTTTATGCAAAAAGTTACGAGAAACCTCTGCACATTCTTTATAAAATTGTTCATGCCCATCTTTTGCATACAATGCCCATATTTCATAAAATGCTGGAACATGATAAGAAGGATCTGTCCAGTTATAGCCACCTCCCTCAGGAACAAATGAAATCTGTTTATGCTCAGTATTTATAATATTGCGCACATTTCCCGTACCGTCTTTTTTCCACATTGCATCCAGTATTCTTCTGGCTTCTTTGTAGTAGTCTATTCCTGTATTATTTCCCCATTTATTAGAAGCAAAAAGTAGGCTGCTTACATAGTATAATTCCCCATCTGAAGCAGAGCCTGGAGAATTCTGTTTTTTAGTAAGCGGATTCACGCTCCATGCAAAATAACCTTCTCTTGGTCCATCCTGATGCTGCATGTATTTCACAGACCAGCGCCATAGACGATCGAAAACTTCTTTTTTGTTAAGCTGGACAGCAATCATCATTCCGTAGGACATTCCTTCAGTACGAGCATCCTTATTTTTGACATCTGAGACGTATCCAAGAGAATCTCCTTCAGTAAAATATACCTTATTTGGCCCTTCAAAAATATCATAATAGGCTTTATCTACTTTTTTTTCTATTTCATCTTGGCTATAGCCCGCTTCTTTAAAAAGATTTCGATAGTGGGGTCTTTCAGTTACTGTTTTTGCCATCTTCTTTTTATTTTGTCCAAAGAGTGAAAATGGAGAAGTCAGTGCAAAAGTTGTTATCAAAGCGGAAATTATAATCCAATATCGGTTTGATTTTTTTTTATATGTAGTCATATTTATCTGTTTAAATATCCACCAGAAAAAATAAAATGTGATTTTTATTTTATAGCGCCACCATCAGTGGTCTGTATTATTTTTTGGATAGTTCCATCTTTATTATAATGCATATAGCCTACACAAATTGAACGTCTGTAACTGCCTCCTGTTGGCAAACTCCCGTTATGATAAAAAAAGTACGATTTCCCTTTATAGTCTATAATGCCAGGATGAGTAGTAAAACTATTTTGGACATTCTCCTGAATAATTCCTTGATAAGTCCAAGGTCCAGTAATTTTTTTTGCAGTGCAGTATTCTATCATTTCTGGTTTTGTCCCAGCGCTAGCATATACTAAATAATAAAGCCCTTTTCTTTTGTATACCCACGGTCCTTCGATATAATTTTTAGGTGTGAAAGTGGTAATTTCACCATCCGTCTCTATCATGTTCTTCTTGAGTTTTACCCACTTGCAGCTTCCATTTCCCCAAAACATATAGGCTTGTCCATCATCATCTATAAATACTGTTGGGTCAATATCATCCCAACCATATTTCATATCTGTTGTCATTTCATTTGTAATAAGCGCTTTTCCAATGGCATCTTTAAAAGGTCCAATAGGACTGTCTGAAACCGCAACACCTATTGCAGCGCCATCTTGGCTTACTGTATCTTTTTTATGAAATGTAGAAACAAACCAGTAGAATTTTCCGTCTCTTTCTATGCACTGAGCAGCATATGCATCGCCTGTTGCCCACGAAAATGTACTGGGCGAAAGCAATGCTCCATGATCTTTCCAGTCTTTCATGTTGGTTGTAGAAAACACATGCCAGTCGGCCATTTTATAATTGGTGTCTTCCTGAGTGGCCACATCATGACCTGTGTATAAATACAAAGTGCCTTTATGCACCAGAGGAGCCGGATCAGCAGTAAAAATGCCTTTGATTATAGGGTTTTGTGCTTCTGTATTTGCGGTAAATAAATTACAAAGAAGCACAAATAAAATTTTACCTGTATTTTTCATTTTTGTTTTCATTTAATAAAATGGTTCTAGAATGCAATCTTTTTTCTTCAGTTGCATTTCTCTAAACAATAAACAGCGCATTTACTGCGCTGTTTATAAAAAAACTAACTTAACTTAACTTGACTTTATTTAACTTAAACTAACCAAAATTTAATTATCTTAATAGCCAGGATTATTATCACTTGGTTTTATTTTCGGATTAGAAGATGTTTCTCTGTTTGGTATTGGCCATAGCTCGCTTTTACCAGCAGTAAAACCTGTGCCCTGCAATACCGTCGCAGCTGTGCCCCATCTTATAAGATCATCAAAACGAGATTGTTCTCCAGCAAATTCAATTTGACGTTCGTGCACAATTGCAGCAAAAACCGCATCTTTTGTTGGTGCAATAGTAGTTGTCAGATTTGCTCTGTCGCGAACTTCTTTAATATATGCTATTGCTGCTGTCTGAGAACCGCCATCTCTCTGGTTTTCACATTCTGCTTTCATTAGCAATACATCTGCGTAACGCATTACTTTAAAGTTAATGCTTGATCGTGTCGCTTCATCCTCTCTGTTGTAATAGTTTTGGTATTTTTTCCAGCCTGCTCTTCTAATACCAGCAGAAGTAGTAAAGTTACTTGCTACCATTACCTTGGTTCCTTTTAAATAAGATGAACCAGGCACATAAAAAGTATCTCCAAAACGGTTATCACCTACTTCATAAGAATCTAAAAGTTCATCCGACGGATAGACATTATACCAGCTAAGATTACCATATTCCTGACCTCTAAGTGTTGACTCGTCAAAACCAGTTCCGCCGCTATCGCCGACAGCTCCCCATTGATCCCCAGTTCCATTTTTTTCATCAAATTCAATTTCAAAAATCGATTCTTTACCGTGTTCCGTCTCTTCCATGAAGTTGTTGTAAAAATTACCTTTGTCCTCAAGACTGTAACTTGTCACATTATTCAAGGCAGCTAAAGCTTCATTATACTTCTTTTCATACAACAATACTTTACCTAATTGCGCATAAGCGGCTTCTTTATTAGCTCTTCCAGATGATTCTGAAGCTTTTGGCAAAAGATTTTGAGATGCAAATACAAGATCTTCTTCAATCAAGGCATACACCTCTGCTTTAGGGCTTCTTGCGTTTCCTACAATAGTACCTGTTTTATAAATAGGCAGATCACCAAAACGTCTTACCAGCAAAAAGTAATAGTACGCTCTTAAAAAATGGGCTTCTCCTAAATATTTATTCTTTTTTTCTTCGGATAAAACAGAATTTGGAAGCGTTTTAATTTTTTGCTCATTATCCAGTACAAAATTGGCTCTCGATATTCCGATATAACAAGATTCCCAGTAATATTGAATGATATCATTTCCGCCGTTAAAAGAAAAATCCTGAAAAGGCTTTTTGTTGCCTTCTAATTGTGGATTTCCTAAAGCATCATGTCCCATAAGATCCATCGCAAAAAAAAGATTTCTTCCATAGAGTCCTCTTGTCTGAAGATTTGCATACGAAGCATTTACAGCAGACTGTACCTGCGCTTCCGTTTTAAAGAAAGTTTCAGGCGATAAAGTATTGGGATTAGTCAATTCCAATTCGCTACTGTCACAAGAAGTTAAGGTTAAAACTCCAGACAGTACTATAAGCATATATTTAATTTTTTTCATCGTCTTTAAATATTAAAATGTAACATCAATTCCAAAAATTACCGACTTTGGCTGCGGATATCTTCCTAAATCGATACCCGCTGAATTTGCATTACCATCTGCACGTGCAATTTCAGGATCTAAACCAGAGTAATTTGTAATTGTTATAAGGTTCTGTCCGCTTATGTAGAATCTTGCTTTTGAGAAATAACTCTTAAATGCATCTCCTGTCAATGTATATCCTAAAGCGATGTTTTTTAATCTTGTAAAAGAACCATCTTCTATATAGCGCTGGTTTGCAGAAGACCAGTTAATATCTGCTCCTTGAGCTCTTGGCAATGTAGCTGAAGGATTTGTTACAACACCATTTACAACATTTGCCCTGTCTAAAACATCTGTGCTGGCGTTAAACAAACGGTTCATTCCTTTTAGATCAAAAGTGTTTGCATTATAAATATCGTTGCCCGCAACTCCAGTAAGAAAACAGTTAAAATCAAAGTTTTTATACGCTGCACTTAAGTTTAATCCGTAAGTAAAATCAGGATATGGATTTCCGATGTTTGTCTTATCATCCGAATTGATCACTTTATTGCCATCTCGGTCTACAATTTTAATATCACCCGGTTTTACAGCAGTCTGACCCGGTCCAAAAACAGCATCTACTTCTGCCTGATTTTGATAAATGCCATTGGTCTGATATCCATAAAAATAGAATAATGGCTGCCCTACTTCTAATCTAGAGAAATTTTCCAAACCTGCTCTTGCCGAAGGGCCTCCTAATACGCTGGTTACTCCTGGTGCTAAGCTTAGTACTTCATTCTTACTTGTTCCTAAATTTGCTATTGCAGACCAAGTAAAATCTCCTTTTCTGTCATTGTAGCCAAGCGAAATTTCGAAACCGCTTACTCTTACATCTGCAATATTTTGAATTTGAGTTCCGCCACCTGCAGATCCGACAGAAGCAGCAAGAGGAACTGCAAAAAGAATATCACTACTTTTATTGTTAAAATATTCAAATGATCCGGTGAGTTTTTCGTCAAAAAGACCAAAATCAATACCTATATTTCTATCTAGTTTTGATTCCCATTTTAAGTCAGGATTTGCAGCAACACCTAAAGAAACACCTGGCGCATTTGCCCCTCCAATTGGATAATTATAATTGGCCAATAAAGTAGCGCTGTATTGATAATTGTCTATTCTGTCATTTCCTGTCGTTCCAGTACTCGCCCTTAGCTTTAATGTGCTGAAAATAGAGTTTTCCATAAAACTTTCTTTAGCTATATTCCAACCTACAGCAACAGAATAGAAATTTCCCCAACGGTTATTAGCTCCAAAACGAGAAGAGGCATCTCTACGTCCTGAAAGAGCTAAAATGTATTTATCTTCATAGTCGTAGTTAATACGGGCAATGTATCCAATATTTTTTTCTTCTGAATTTGCAGAGCCTAAACTACCCTCATTGTAGCGCAACTGATCAATTTCATTTGAAATGTAGTAGCGGCTTCCCGCTGCTAAGCTTTGAGCTTTTCCGTCAATTTTAGTGATAACCCCCAACACCTCGAGATTGTGCTTTTGGGCGATTGTCGTTTTATATGTTAAGCTGTTATCAAAAACGATGGTCTGTCCTTGAGAATTTGTTTCGTTGGTTGAAGAAAATGCTTGCTTGTGATAAGAACCATCCTGAAAGCTTGGAATAAAAGTATGGTCTTTACTTGTATAGTAATCTAAAGAAACTTGCGATCTGAATTTCAAACCTTTGTAAATTTCTAATTCTGCATAAATATTTCCAATAATAGATAAATTATTAATTTTCTGATATCCTAGATTAGCTACACGCACTGGGTTTTCAGCATCATTTCCATCAATAGCGCTAGGCCCTTGATATCCGCCTATGCTATCTTCATTATAAATTGGGAAATAAGGCGCCATCTTAATGGCGTGCTCTAATAATGTTCTTCCGCCTGAGCTTCGTTCTGGATTAATCGTGCTGAAAGAAACTCCCATGTTGCTTCCTATTTTTAGTTTACCAATATCCTGTGTGTTATTGGCTCTAAAAGAGTAACGTTCGAAACCTGTATTTATAATAGCTCCATCCTGCTTCATATATTCTGCAGAATACCGTCCTGTTGAAGTTTCTGTACCATTTGAAAAGCTTAGGTTATAATCCTGCATAACTCCTGTTTGAAAAATTTGGTCTTGCCAGTTGGTATTGATGTTTCCAAACTCTGCTGCTCTCGCCGTCAAGTCGCTTCCTAAATCTTTAGCATATTGCAAATATTGCTGTGTATTTAAAACACTATATCTTTTCGTTACTTCCTGTCCGCCCACATAAGTGCTAAAAGATAACTGCCCCGGGCCTTTTTTCCCTTTTTTAGTTGTTACCATAATAACCCCGTTAAAAGCTTTAGAACCATATAAGGCTGTAGTGGAAGCATCTTTTAAAACAGAAATGCTCTCAATGTCATTAGGGCTTAAACCAGAAAGATTCCCTGTTAAAACTCCGTCAATTACATATAAAGGAGCACTATTTCCCATTGTCGCCAATCCACGGATGCTAACGGTAGGATTAGAACCAGGAGCACTATTTACAACTGTAACCCCCGCTGCGCGTCCTTGCAAAGCAGATTCAGCATTGGTAATAGGCACCGCTGTAATATCTTTTGAACTTACCGTTGAAACCGCTCCAGTAACTTTAGTCCTCTTTTGAGTACCATACGCTACTACAACTTCATTCAAATTTTCTGTGGATTGAACGAGAGTAACATTAATTGAATTCCTTTCGCCCACAGTAATAGTTTGTGAGATTAAGCCAACATAAGAATACGTTACTTTATCGGTCGGATTAACTTCTTTTAAAGAGTATTTACCGTCAAAATCTGTTGATGCGCTATTCTGCGTACCTTCTACATTAATACTGGCACCTGGCAATGGAAACCCTGAAGGGTCGGTAATCACTCCAGTAATGGTCTTTGATTGTGCCATTATACGATGACTGCCAACTATCAGCAATCCGATTAGTGCAATTTTGAGTTTTAACTTCATATTAATTGTTTTTGTTTGGTTTAAATAGTTAATGTTTTTTTGCTTTTTAATTCTAGTAAAGTTTCATCTGTGATATTATTTATATTCAGTTTATTATTTTGAATCTCTTTTTGGTTTAAAAAGAAACTTCATTGCAGATCAATATGATTTACAATATGGCACTAACAAATATAAAAAAACAACATATAAAACAATCGGTTGCTTTGCAAAATTTTTAAAAAATATATAAAAAATAGTTAGAATAAAAACATAAAAAAAAATTTAAGTCTAAATAATTAACAATTTTTCATTTTAAAAATAAATTTAAAATAAAAAAATAGTAATTAAATAGTCAACTGACAAATTTTATACAAAAAATACAATATTGAAAAAATAAATAGAATGTCAAAAAAACATAAAAATTATAAGTAAAAATTTACTAAAATTAGTTAAAAAGAAGAAATTTACAATTTATCCTATAGCATAAAAACCAAAAAGATGCCTAAAGAAGAGCAAAAAACAATCGGTTGCTATAAAACAAAATATTTTTTAGGCACTACAACCATTTTTTTGAAAACAAAAAAAACAGTTCGATTCGGGAATAATCTGCACTGGGCGATAAAATTTAATTTAAATTCTGTCTATTCATTCCGTTTAATCCATCCGAAAAGCCTGTATACGCACTTTTTACGTGTAAACTGAACATTCCATAAAACTTGCTTTTCACCTGGAAGCCAAGAAGAATCTTTTGTGCTATCAGTAAAGCCCCATACTGTAATGCCATATCTTTGCTTGGCTGGAATATACTTAGAATACCTATCTACAACATATTTTTACATTTCAGCTTGCTTTTGAAGAATACTATCCGCTACATCTGTAGTTGCTACTGCCACATCTAATTGAGATACTTTAATAAGTTTTCCTGTTGCAGCCAATAACTGAAACACAATTTAGAAAAAATACTCAAAATGTTTTCCGTAAATCATTCAGAAATAATTCTTTAAAAGATAAATCCAACATAGCTGATTGTTATTCAGACATATACAGACGCAAAAAAGCCAGCTCTACTAAAGCTGGCTTTTATCAGAATGAATTAAAGCTCATATGATGATAAGCATGAAAATCATTTTAATTTGTTATGAGCATTCCTCCATTATGAGGTATCTTTATTTCGACTTCTTTGCTTTTATTTATTTTTAACAAACTTACTTTTCCTTTTAACTGATCATCATCGCCATAATAGTTTACCTCTGTGCCAGGAGCAAGCATTTCTAATTTTATTTTTGTTTTCAACACTTGATTTTGGGCATTAATTCCAGCTATATACCATTTTGTCCCTTTTCTTCTGCCCAATATCGCATACTTGCCAGGGTAGCCTTCTAAAAAGCGAACCTCATCCCAAACTGTTGGAACTTCTTTCATAAATTTTATAGCCCAATCGGGTGCATCATGTAAGTTATTTGGTGCTAAGGCAAAATGCTGCACGCCACTTTGAAATAGTACCGAAGTGGCCAAGGCAAAGACATCAGAGGTCTTTCTCTTTGAGCCTTTGTTTGGAATATTATCGCTGTTGTAGAATTGGTTTAAAGCGCTTCCCCCATAATCCATGCTCCCCACCGCATTTCTTATAAAAGTATGTGTTGCCGCATTTACAGCTTCGTTATCACAGCTCTGCTGTCCAAAATGGAGATTCTCACTTGCCAGAACCGCTTCGCTAGATGCATAATTAGGATACATTCGCTCCCAGCCTCGGGGTAAAGTGCAGCCATGAAAAATAACCATAATTCCAAAATCATTAGCATCTGTCAAAATATCTTCATATAGTTTCATGGTCACCTGCTTGTCTCCTCCAAAAAAATCAACTTTAATGCCTTTAATTCCAATGCTTTTCATCCACGCCATTTCTCTGCGTCTCATTGCTGTATTATCCATCAATCCTTTCGGCCCTTGAGGAGCATCATTCCAATAACCATTAGAATTATACCACAAATACAGTCCTACTCCTTTTTTTGAGCCATATTCTGCTAATTCTGCTATTTTATCACGGCCTATCTGCGTATCCCAAAGCGCATCAATTAAAATGGTTTCATATCCCATCGCAGCACTGAAATCAATGTATTGCTTTTGCACGGGAAAAGTAGTATTGTTATCCATCTTGATGATCCAGCTCCAAGTGCCTTTTGTATACTGATACTCTTTATAAGCTTCATATTTTGGCTTAACCAAATCAAATGGGATAGTCGTTTCGACTATAGGAGCGAGTGTTTCTCCAATAGTGATAGTACGCCATGGTGTTTCTCCTTCAAGAGGTATTCCTGGAGCAGCAGTTCCGTTTCCGTTGTTTTCGCCCGGCATTGGAAATCCAATAGTATATAATCCGTTTTCATTCCCAATCAATCTGCTCGCACAATAGCCGCTGTCAACTCCAGTTTCAGAAATTAAAACCCAACCGTTGTTATTTACTTTAAACAAGCACGGAAAAGTGTATCCATTTCCCCAGCCATTTTTTCCAACAGCATCATCTAACGTATACGAAGTTTCATAACTGGGACCTGTTCTCGCAAATCCAGTCATCGGGTTGCTTTGCGGACAAAGAAATGTAGTAGTTCCTTTTGGCAGTAAAAAACCCGAAGCTTCTTCCTGAACTACGCAAGAAAGCGTTTCTTTTTGTGGGTAAACTTTATATTTAAATGCAAAATTATTATTGCTTACTCTAAAAATTATATCCAGAGCTGATCTGCCATCTTTTGTGAATGGAAAAACAGTTTCGTTAGCCGTATAATGGACATTACTTTTTTTGATGTTGCGCAGCTGATAGGATTCATCAATTGTATTCTGATTGCCATTTTTTTCTAAAGTTAATCCAGTACTGAAATCTCCTGCATTGGTTTTTAGGCCTAATGGAGATTTTTCAATAAACATTTTATCATTGTACGTAGCACTATACTGGGGAACTCCATTGCTTACAGAAACCGAAACGATAAGTTTCCCGTCTGGGCTTTTTATTGTCGATTGGGCGTTTAGTTTACAGAAACTAACTAACCACAAGAATATTAAACTTTTAAAATTCATAAAATTTATAGATTTATTGCTGGCTAATATTTGAAACTCTTTTTATTCAAAAAAAATGAGTCTTATTTAAGAAAATTACTTTGAAAACATCCAATAATCAAAATACATGATTTTATCCGCAGCATTTCCTTTGTAAATAAAATAAAGATCATGCACTCCCGAAACTTTTTTGACATCTGTTGTAACTAGAGCCCATCTATCATCTCCTCCTGTCATGGGCACTTTTACTGTTCCTATCAATTCTCCATCCAGACTATCCAATCTTATTTCCATTGACACATTTCCATTATGCGTAGTACCTACTCGAGCCGTAAATTTTGAAGCTCCTGATTCGCGAAAATCAACATTCTTTACTTTTGTATAAGCATCGTTTTTCATCGCTGTTATAAAAACTCCCACTTCTTTGTTCTGCATTGCTTTCACATCTTTTGACCAAGCTATCGTTTCTGCTTCTGACTTCATGTAAGGATTTAAAGTACTGATTCCTTTTTTTATGCCTTCGGTCATATTCATCTCTTTAACTTTTCCATCAGAACTAAATTGCAGCTCTTCTACAGCTACAGATCTTGTGAAGCCACTCCCGCCTGGCAATGCGCCATTGTGATAAAAGAAATATGTTTTTCCTTTAAAATCTATTACTCCGGGATGATTTGTAAAACTCGTTCCCTGTGTAGGCATTACCACACCCTGATATTTCCATGGCCCAAGCGGACTTTTACCTGTTGAATAACCTATGTGCTCAGAAATTGGCCCTGCAGCAAAAAACAAATAATACAGCTTATTTCTCTTATAAAGCCAAGGTCCTTCTTCATAAGTGGTAGGCCTGCGAGCATCTTCTTTTCCTGTTCTTTTTCCAAATGCCTCTTCTGTATTTGGAAATATTTTAATCTCATCATTATAAGAAATCATGTCTTCGTTTAATTTCACATAGTGACAAACTGGATTGCCCCATAACAAATAAGCTTGTCCATCAGCATCTATAAATACCGTTGGATCTATATCGGCATTGCTATTTTGTATCAATGATTTTCCCAACGGATCTATAAATGGACCATAAGGACTGTCTGATACTGCCACTCCAATGCCATTTCTGCCTTGATTGTCTGTAATTGGAGCATACAAATAAAATTTGCCTTTTCTTTCTATACATTGAATTGCCCATGCATTCATTTTGGCCCAGCTAAAATCTTTATATGATAGTACAGCACCATGATCTGTCCAATTTACCATATCTTCTGTCGTATACAGCTTCCAGTCATTCATAGTAAACCACGTAGAGCCATCTTCATCATGCGATGTATACAGATATAGCTTATTATTGTAAACCATTGGAGCTGGATCGGCGGTATAACTTGTCTGTACAATAGGGTTTTGAGAAAAACCAAATACGGGAATAATAAAAGCTGCTAAAAATTTTATTTTTTTTAAATACATTTTAATATGACTTATTAACTATTTATAATTTAAAAATTTAGAGACAAAAATTATTTAAAAATCCACCAATCTAGATTAAACATAGATTTTTCTCCCTGAAATACAAAAAAGATATTGTGAAGACCTTTTATTTTATTAACCTTACAGGTAAAATCTTTCCAATTATCCAAGCTTCCAGTATTTTTTATCTCGCAGACTCCTAAAAGCGTCCCCTCTTTATCATCTAAATGAATTTCTATTTTGCCTCCCGAAACAGAAGATGCATTTACTAAAAAGGTTTTTGGTGATTTCTTAAAATTAACCGCTTTAACTTCAATGTAATCGTTGTTGTCTATTTGGGTTATAAAAACTCCCTTCTTAGCATTTTTATCCGATTTTACCCCTTCGCTCCAAGCAATTGTTTCGGCTTCAACACGATTAAAAGGATTTATATCCCCTACTGCTTCTGGACCGTTTACAGAAAAGTAAGATAGCGTCTTTATCGTTCCATCTGGATTATAAATGATTTCATCCAGATCTACCGAACGCCTTTCATAAAATGTAGAAGTTTGTCTTTTTATAACATCATAACTATGTCCAAAAACATACGATTTTCCTTTATAATCAATAATTCCGGGATGATTTCCTCTTGTTTTTTCGCTCGCTTCTATGACCATTCCCTTGTATTCCCAAGGTCCTGTTAGAGAATTGCCCATAGCATATCCAATTCCTTCCGGACAACAGGTTGAAGCATAAGACAGGTAATATTTTCCTTTTCTTTTGTAAATCCATGGTCCTTCCTGATAATTCTTTGGTTTTGTTGGTTCTTTTATCACATCTCCCGAATAAGAGATCATATCTTCATTTAATTTTACGTAATAAACATCCGGATTACCCCAGTACAAATAAGCTTGTCCATCATCGTCTATAAAAGGAGACGGATCAATATCATTCCATTTATGATCAGTATCTATTAATCGTTTACCCAATGGATCTTTAAAAGGGCCATATGGACTATCTGAAACTAAAACGCCTATTCCATTTCCATGCATTGGTGCATATAGATAAAATTTCCCATTACGCTCAATAGTCTGAATTGCCCAAGCCCCGTTGTCTTGTCTTGCCCAGCTAAAATCTTTTAAAGAGGCTACAGCTCCTCTATCGGTCCAGTTTACCATATCTGTGGAAGTATACAAAAGCCAGTCAAGCATTTTGAATCCTTCTGCATCATCTTCATCATGAGAAGTATATAAAAAAACAATATCCTTATAAACCATTGGGGCTGGATCGGCGGTATATTTCGTCTGGATTATCGGTTTTTGCTTAATATCACTTTGAGCAATTCCATGAAAAGAAATCATTATAAAAGAGCAGAAAACTATAATTTTATGAGTGCTTTTATTCATAATATTTAATTTAAAAATTTTTGAATTATATAATTTGATACTTCATTATTCCTTACAACTTTACCGAAATTTGATTTCCGTTGTAACTAATTATTTTTTCCAATTCCTTTGCAGATGCATCTGATTCTAAGTGATCTGAAGATATTTTTATAATTTTAAATCTGCGTTGCTTTATCATTTCAGGAAACGATCCCTGTTGTTTATTGATGGTTATGCTGTCAATTCATCTGAAATCGTATAAGTTCCTTTTTTTTCTGGAAATTCATAACTAAATGCGATTCCGTCATTATAGACTCTCAGAATCACATTTAAAAGCGATTTTGGCTCATTTTCGAAATGCAAAACCATTTCATTTGCTGTATTGGATCGTTGCGCTTTCTTGCCATGCAATGCGGTATACTGTTCTTTAATCAGCACACACTTACTAATCTTTTTTAGTTTTAAGTCTTTTGAAAAGGTCTGGTCGTTTCGTACAATTCCCAAATCTATTTTTAGAATTATTTCATCATGTTTGTCTTTGTTGCCGTAATTCACCTGCAAATACCAATTTCCAGAATTAGCATTCTGACTGTCAAATAATGCAACCGCTATTTTTTGATTCGGAGAAGTCAAAACTACTTTCTGTCCATACGAATAAGCAATCGTAAGCAGAAACAAAACAAGACTGAATCTAGATTTTATATTCATTTTAATATGCATTTTATAAGGACTATTTCGTTTCTGAAATCTTTTCATCAATTCTGAAATAATCAAAATCGGCGAAACCTCCAGCAGTTTTAGTAGCGTAATTAAACAACCCGAATCTATAGCCCATAAAATGCGGAATGGTATATGGCATCTTAATAGATTTTCCAATGCTGATCCATTTTTTGCCGTCTAAACTGTAATAAAATCTTCCCTGATCTGCTTGATTTCTAAAATCGCATTCGGCTTTAAAATATATTTTGTTCTGATTTAATGGAATAATTTCTATTTCTTTTGGATTTCCTTTTTCAGCATCCATCATCATAATTCTTTTTTCCCAATTACCTATTTTTACTCCAACCAAGCCAAAATCTTTTTGCAGTAGCGAAAGTCCAGCAAAATCTCCTTCTTTCATCTTTGAAAGTTCAAGCATTGTGGATGCTGAACATACAGGACCAAAAGTTCTCTGCGTCAAAATATTTTTTACCTGCGTAAAACTGCTGTCTATTCTGGATGTTTTTAATCTTAAATAGCCTTTCCTTTCTTTGACAGACCAGTTTGCATTATCGGGATTATGATTCCATTGCCAAACCAAAGGCAGATCACTTTCTTCGCTTTTACGATTAAACTCGTCTGAGTTTACGATTCCGCGAATAAGGCTTTTATTGGCAGGAAGATCTAAATTTTGAGGGACTTTGCCATTTTCTCCCAATATTGGCCAGCCATTTTCCCATTTTACAGGAACCAGATACGGAATACGTCCCACACCTCCTGCATCTCTAAATAAATACGAAAACCATCTGCCGTCTGGAGTATCAATGAGTCCGCCTTGAGCAACGCCCAAATCCTGCAGTCCGATCTTTCCTTCCCAAGGTCCTTCAATAGCATCTGCTCTGTGTATAATTACGGTACGCATGCCATTTTTTGGCCAGCAGATATTAAACAGATAATATTTTCCTTTAATCTTAAAAAGCTGTGATCCTTCTGCCGGAAGCATAATCTCGCTTTGTGCAGGCGCATTGGCATTTTCTATTAAAACTTTCTTGGTTTCTTCTTTTACTCCTGATAAATCCTCTTTTAATTCGACTATTTGAAGTTTTCCTCCTCCCCAAATCAAGTACACTTTTCCATTATCATCAAAGAAAAGAGAATGGTCATGATAAGAATTATTTAAAACAGTTCTTTTCCATGGGCCTTTTTCAATATTTTTTGCAGAAAAAATATAGGTTTTACCCGTTGTTCCCGAAAAAGTACTCACATAATATACACCATTCTGATAACGCAGACTGCTCGCCCACGAACCTCTGCCATAATCATTTTTCCCATGATCTAAATTCAGCCGGTCATCATGATCTTCCAAGGTTTGATAGGCATAATTAACAAGATCCCAATTCACTAAATCCTTAGATTTCATAATAGGAACCCCAGGATTCATATGCATTGTGGTACTGCTCATATAATAAGCATCATTAAACCTGATTATAGATAAATCAGGGACATCTGCAAAAATAATGGGATTTTGGGCTTTTACTTTTTGAGAATGACTTGTTACAATGGTAAATGTAATCGCTAAAAAACCATAAATAAAATCTTTTGTTTTCATTGTTGTTGTTTATTTTCGGGATCTCTGAAAAATGTCTAAAAGAGATCTTATTCGTTAATTCGTAACAATACTAAGCTGGGAAAATTTTGGGCTGATCTTGCCATCTTTTGTTAGAATTTTAATGTTCAGCACTTCCTTATTATCTATTTTTATTTTGATTGTTTTTGTATTGGCTGAAGTTATTACCGCTGGCTTTTCATTGATTAAAATAGTAATATTGTCCAAGTTGAATTCATCTAAAACATCTATATTCAAAAACTGACCTTTGCTATTTTTGTTCAGCATTTGATAAGAGATATAGGCACGTGTATTTCGCCAGAACTTTCCGTCCTCGTAACCAGAATTGCTTTTTTCCCCTTTGTACAAATGATCGACTTCCGGCTGCTGTTCACCGCAGTTTATTTTATCTATTGTTTTGGCCTCAAGTGCCATAGCTTCAATTTCCTGCTTCTTCAGCAACTCCTGCTTTTCCTTATATTCTTCTTTGGAATACGTTTGAAAATACATTTGATAGCGGGCATCGTGCACTTCAAAAAAAGGCTCCAATTCTAATGAATCTAAGCGATATCTTAAACTGCCTGCTGCTTTAAGTTTCGATACATAATCTGCTTTGTCCCCAACCAATGCATACGCTTTATCAAGCGGAATAAATTTTCCTTTTGCAGCGTGTCCCATTCGGCTTTCATCTGCAACCAAGCCGTCTAATCCTTCTGTCGAAGTTTTGGCAGCCAATACGATTGGCCCATTGACAAATGCACTCCAATTGGAACCGTCCGGCAGATTTTCTAAATGTATTGACGTTTTAAATCTGACACTTATTTTATCTCCCGTTTTCCATTTTCTTGAAATCGTGACATATTCAGTGGGTTTAGACGCTATTTTCTGTTCTTTTCCATTCACTAATATTTCAAAACTTTCAGCCCATTTTGGATAACGGATATCCAAAGCGAAGTGTTTTGATTTTTTAAGTTTTAAAACTAACTCTGTCTGATTCTCATAAGGGAATTTTGTGGTTTGTTCCAACTCTATACCTTTTTCTTTCCACTTTAAAATCGACGGAATAAAAAGATTTACAAAAAGATCATTTTGTGTATGGCTGTAAATTAATTCTCCATATTTGGTGTGATTTTCAAGTCCCGTTCCCACACAGCACCACATGCTTGTCTGGGGCTGAGAATACACACGGTAATGGTTTGGACGAATAGGCGTGAAATACACAAAACCTCCTTTTTCTGGATGCTGGCTCGAAAGGATATGATTGTAAAGTGTTCTTTCGTAAAAATCCAGATAATGCACATCATTTTTATCTAGAAACAAAGCCTTTGCAAGACGTTCCATATTGTACGAATTGCAGGTTTCCGGTCCTTCATTAGATTTTACCATGCCGCTGAAATCGTTTACAGGATTAAAATGTTCTGCCACACTGTTTCCGCCAAATGCAACTGTTCTTTTTTGCGTTACATTATCCCAAAAAAACTGCACGCCATCTGACCATTCTTTATTATCAGATAGTGCGGCAATCTTTTCAAAACCAACCACTTTTGGTATTTGAGTATTAGCGTGAAGTCCTGTGAGTTTGTCTTCTTTCTGCAATAACGGATTCAGGAAAGCTTTTTGAGATAATTGTTCAGCCGTTTCAAGATATTTTTTGTTTTTTGTAATGATATACAGATCGGCAAAAGATTCATTTATGCCTCCGTGCTCAGTAGCTAAAACTTTCTGGATCTGCTCATCAGAAAGCGGATGGAGTAATTCTACAAACCAATCTCCTAATTTTATTACTATTTCTTTCGCTTTCTTGCTTCCAGTATACTGATAAGCATCAATTAGACCAGCAAAAAGTTTGTGAATGTTGTAAATAGGAACCCAGGTATTATTCAAACCAAAACTGCTTCCGTCTATGTCTCCTTTATGGATTCGATCCCAAAAAACTTTACCCTGCGGAATGCCTCCAACATAGCCATTGCCATTTTTAGTCTGACAGCGCGCCAATTCTGAAAGCATATAGTCTAACCTATCTTTAAGCTCTTTGTTTCCAGTAGATGCATACATCATAGCTAAAGCCGAAAGGTAATGTCCGCCGATATGCCCATCCAATCCTATACTTTCCCAATTGCCATAACGATCTGCTTTTGGCGGAAGTCCAGATTCTAATAAATAAGGCGCTAGAAGTTTGTCAGGATCTAAATCTAAAATATACTTTAGATCTACATCTTGAGCATTTTTAAACGGTCCATCTTTCAGTTGTACTTCGCTTAAATCAAATAACTTCATTTGGGCCGATGTATTGGCTCCTATCATTAAGGCGAATAGGCAAAATAAAATGTTGTTTATCATTATAGATTGAATTTGAATTTATTAAAAGTAAAAAGTATAGGTTTTCCCTTTTTCTGTCATGATATCATACAAGTAAGATGCTTTAATATTTAGCAATTGAATGTTTGAATCTTTAGAAATAATCGGTTTTTCGGTTTCCTCCACCGCATAAAATAGATTTGGGTTTGCACCTGATGCTACTTTTAAATTTTTGTTCTTTTTTAGTATAAGCTTATTAGGAGTTCTTAATCTTAGATTTCCGCCAAGATTAGAATAAACGGTTAAAGCGATTACTTTTCTATTTTTCCACTTTAAATCTTTTATTTCAAAACCTCCTCTCGCTTTTAAACCGCTTATCGATCCGTATTTTTTTAAAGCATCAGGTAAAGCAGGAAGCAGATGAATTGCTCCATCTGAACTTTGCATAAGCATCTCGGTAATGCCAGAAGTACAGCCAAAATTACCATCGATCTGAAATGGCGGATGCGCATCAAAAAGGTTATTATAGGTTCCGCCTCCTTCGTGATTTACGCCAAGCGGTGTCAATTGATTTTGAATTAAGCTGTAGGCATGATTGCCGTCCTGCATTTTTGCCCACCAGTTTGCTTTCCAGCCCATACTCCATCCTGTAGACACATCGCCTCTTTGCAGCAGTGTGTTTTTTGCAGCGGCAAAAAGCTCTGGAGTCCTATAGGCCGAAATCTGATTGGACGGATACAAGCCATATAAATGTGAAATATGTCGGTGATTATCTTTTGGATCATCTACGTCATCAAGCCATTCCTGAAGCTGATTGTATTTTCCTATTTGCATTGGAGGCAGTTTCTTTCTCAGTACTCTAAGACTGTCTGCAAATGCTGCGTCTTTCTGTAAAACTTCTGAAGCTTTTATAAGCGTGCTAAAAACATCAAACACAATTTGATTGTCCATAGTAGAACCTGCTGTCATTGCCGAATTTTGATGTGCCATCGGTGTATTTTCAGGCGAATTTCCAGGAGCCACCACCAGCCATCCGTTTCTGGGATCTTCAACAAGAAAATCAGCATAAAAAGCCGCCGCTCCTTTTAATATCTCGTAAGCAGACTTTAAATATACTATATCTCCTGTATACAAATAATGCTGCCAAACATGTTGGCTTAACCATCCTCCGCCGGCATTCCAAACTCCCCACGTTGCGCCGTCGACTGCTCCATTCACTCTCCAAATATCTGTATTATGATGCGCCATCCATCCTCTAGCACCGTACATTACTTTGGCCGTTTCCTGTCCTGTTTCCGAAAGTTCCTGAATCATTTTCAATAAAGGTTCATGCATTTCAGAAAGGTTTGTTTTTTCAGCTGGCCAGTAATTCATTTCTGTATTAATGTTGATGGTATACTTGCTATCCCATGCCGGTGTCATACTGCGATTCCAGATTCCCTGCAGATTTGCAGCCTGTCCGCCTAGCTGCGAAGAAGAAATTAGCAGATACCTGCCGTACTGATAATATAAGGTTACAAAAGAGGGATCTGACACATTTCTAAAATTAGATAATCTCTCATCTGTAGGCAATTTAGCTTGTTCTGTAGTTCCTAAATCAAGTTTTACTCTTTTGAAATACTTTTGATAAGCGGCAATATGAGCGGTTTTCATCTTATCATAATTCCTTACAAATGCATTATCTAGATAAGATTTAGCCAATTTATTTTCATCGCCGCTTAAATCATTATAATTTACAAAGTTTGAAGCTATAGAAACCATAATCACTACAGAATCAGTTTTATCGACTTTCAGCGTATTGCCAGCAGTGCTTATGATTCCGCCTTCTGCTTTTAATTGCGCTAATGCATTAAACTCAACTTTTCCTTCTATTCCTTCATGATCACTGGTTTTTCCCCAAAGTGAAATTTCATTATTATTAACTGTAATTTTTTGCTTCTTATGTTCTGATGTAAAACCAGCTCTAAATGATAGCTGCCCAGGTTTATCTGCAGAAAGTTTAATAACCAAAACTCTGTCTGCAAAAGAGGTAAAAGCTTCTCTGGTAAAAGTCACTCCATTTACTTTATACATTGTTTTTGCAACTGCATTTTCAATATCCAGTTCACGATAATAATCTGAATAATTCTGATCTGGGAAATTCAGTTCCAAATTCCCGACAGGCTGAAACATCTGCCCATGAGATTTTTTGGTAATGATAGTCTCATTGATCAGTTTTTCGGCTTTTTTATATTCTCCCTGAAAAAGAAATTGTCTTATCTGAGCCAAAGCTTCTTTTGCTAGCGGATTATCATTTCGGTTAGGACTTCCGCTCCAAACCGTGCTTTCATTTAGCTGCAAAATTTCTTTTCCGACATTTCCATACACCATGGCGCCTTGAAAACCATTTCCTATTGGCAATGCGTTTTCCCAAACATTCCCAGAAGGAGTTTTATACCAAAGCTTTAGATCTGATTTCTCTTGAGCGAATATGGATATCGAAAACAAAAACAGAAGATTAAACAAATGTTTTTTCATATTTAATTACTCATTTTAATATTCTTCTCAGCTGGCAAAAGAGCCTGCAAAATTATTGAGACACTCTTTCACTTTCAGGAGCTCCTAAATAAGAAGATTTTAAACCGCCAGTATCAATCAATATTTTTTGAAGTACAATTCCTGGGTCTAAAACTCTGAAACGAAGCTTGTGCGTTCCCGGTTTCAAGATGGTATGTTTAGTTACAGAATGAATCATGTGTTCTGCCTGCCATTTACCTAATTCTCCTTTATAATGCCCATTAAAATTGACAAGCTGCGGTTTTTCTTCATCAAAAGATATTTCGTATCGAAGGCCTTTGTTGCTGTTAAAATTCAGTGTTGGCGCCAATAAAAGTTCCACCTTAAATTCTCCCGTTGAAGCAAAATTGATTTCATACTCTACAAAGACATTATCTTCTGCTGTTGGGTAAATATTTTGCGGAAATGTTGTAATACCGCTCAGCGTTTTTCCAAAATCCGGAATCACATCCCAATGTGTTTTTTTTGAATTATTGGCCTTAGAAAAGTGTTCTGCATGAATCGAAACATAACCCTCTTTTTCTACAAAAACTTTCGGGACAATAATTTCGCTATCAGAAAGATATTTTACCTCAGGAAGGATATTTTTAGGTCCATCATGCCAGGCTTTATAACCTATTCGCATCTGATCCATCATATGAGGCCATTTGCCTCCCGCAATTTCATTGTTGTATTTGTTTTGAAGAATAGAATCGCGCACAAATTTTACTTTAACCTCATCTGCATAATAATTGGCAAGACTATTTCTTTCGGATGCCAGTTTATTATTTTTTGCTTGTGCAAAATACATTTCATAAAGATTGCAGCAGGCATCTATAGGATATAAAACCAGCTGAAAATATGCATCTTTATATTCGTTTGGAAGCTCATTGTACACTCTGTAAGCGTCCAGCGCTAAATTTTTATAGTCAGCAACAACTGTTTCAAACTCATTATAATTTTCTAAGGAATAGCTTTTGCTGTCCAGCATTTCTGGTGTGACACGTCGATTAAATTTTGGATAAGTATTTAATAGTCTGGCAATTTCTTTAGAATACTTATTTCCAAACTGTTCTGCTGCCCAGCTTTCTGTATATTGGAATAGATTCTGAGAGTTGAAGTTTTTAGGATACCAAGCCATGTCTAAAAAGAAGCTGATCGGGAATTCCATTGGTTTTAAATCCCCAACATTCACAATCCAGACTTTATCGACTCCGTTCTCATAACTAAGGTTCATCTGTTCCCAAACTCTTTGTATTGGACTTATGTTTATCCATTTTGAGTTTCTTGGACCTCCAACATAATCGAAATGATAATACATTCCATAACCGCCTTTATGCAGCGGTTTGGAAAGATCAGGTAGCTTGCGGACATTTCCCCAATTGTCATCACAAAACAATAAAATCACATCATCAGGGACGCGCATTCCCTGATCATAATAGTCTTGAACTTCTTTATACAAAGCCCAAACTTGCGGTGTTTTCTCTGGTTTTTTGCCCGTTTCATTCTGAATAATTCTGCGCTGTTCTTTTACAATATTTTCCAGCAGACTTATATTAGTGCCTTCGCTCATTGCTTCATCTCCATCGCCACGCATCCCGATGGTTACCAGTTTTTCCCAATTTTTGCTTCTCTGTATACCGGTTTTCCAGAATTCATCCAGAATAGTCTTGTTTTTGGAATAATCCCAAATATTGGGCAAATTATTTTTCTTTATGTAGCGGCGCCAGTCTGTCTGTGCCAAAGCCATTGGTTCATGATGGGAAGTTCCCATTACAACACCCATTTCATTTGCCAAAGGCCCGCTGGCCGCATCATCGTCATAAAATGCATTTCCCCACATTGCGGGCCAGACATAATTGCCTTTCAGTCTAAGTATTAATTCAAAAACTTTTTCATAAAATTTACTGTTAAAACCACCAAAAGTAGCTTTTGCCCAACCGCTCAATGCTGGTGCTTCATCATTAAGGAAAATTCCCCTGTACTTTACAGCAGGTTCTCCTTCTGTATAAGTTCCCTTAATGAAATAAATATTTTCCTTCTTTTTTATTGGTAAATCTGCCCAGTAATACCATGGAGAAACACCGATCTGTTTAGATAATTCATAGATTCCGTAAATGGTACCGCGTTTGTCGCTTCCTGCTATTAAAAGTGCCTCATCTACGCCTTTGAAAGGATTTTTAACCTGTTGTATGATAAACTTCTCATTTTTGCCTTTGAGTTCTTTTACTTCTATCTTTTTTTGTTTAATTAAATCATCAATAATCGAATTAGATCCGATCATTCCAATAATAATGAGCGGTGCTGCTACGTTGGGGTTCTGATTTAAAATAATGGGACGCTGCCCCGTAACTTTTTCAAAATCTGACTGGAGATTATTTACAGCCCGCAAAACACCTGCATCTAAATTTGAATTTAACAAAAAAGATAGCGATAGAGACTTTTCTTTCAGCACCATAACATTCTGGTTTTTATCTTCAGTTATAAAAGGCTGAGACGCTTTTGATATAATACTTGCTAAAATAATAATTACAGTGCTTATAAATTTCAAATAGTTTTTCATCAGGTATTTTTTATCTATTCATTCCAGATTCTGTTTACTTTAAATCAAAAATCTTTTAATTCTGTTTTTTATTTGAACAATAACTGCGAGTACTGGAACAAATCATGTCTCCATACCGGCCATGTATGTCCGCCGGAGTATTCACTATAGTTATATTCTATTCCAAATTGATCGAATTTCTGCATCATAATTTTACAGTTGTCATAGGCGATATCTTCTTTTCCGCCCATCGAAATCCAAAAATCTTTTAGATTAGCATTAATAGACTGTGCATTATTTTTTATAAACTCATATTGAGGATCTGATAATTTCGGATTGTTTGCCCACCATCCTGAACTGAAAATGCCCAAACTTGAAAACATATTTGAGTTTTTAATTCCAGCGTAAAGTGTCTGTAATCCTCCCATTGACAAACCGGCTAAAGCTCTGTTTTTACTGTCTGTTGCCACCTTAAAATTACTTTCTACAAAAGGTATTGCTGCGTTTTTTAACTCATTCTCAAATGCTTTTAATGTTTCTTCTCCAAAACCTGCAATACCGCCTGTATTTCCCATATTTCCGTCAAGCATCACAATGATCATTTTCTTTGCTTTGTTTTCGGCTATTAAATTATCTAAAATCGCATTTGCTTTTCCCTGCATGCTCCATCCTCGTTGGTCTTCCCCACCGCCATGCAGGAGATATAAAACAGGAAATTTTTCAGCCGAAGCATCGTAACCTGGCGGCGTATACACATACATTTCGCGCCATGAATTGGTTCCTTTAGAAAAGTATTTCATTATCCTTACTTCGCCATGCGGAACGGTTTTCAATTCATAAAAATCGCTTTCTCTTCTCGGAATTTCTATTCCGCTGGCCATGCGTCCCATTCCGTAAAAAGTTTCGCTTGACGGATCCGCAACTGCCATACCGTCAATCAAAAGCGAGTAATAATTAAATCCGCCGTTTATCACATCGGTTGTAACATTCCAAACTCCCTGTCCGTCTTTCTGCATATCGTACTTACGGCCGAGATCTATCTGCACTTTCAATGCCTCAGGGGCGTTGACTTTAAAAATCACTCTGTTGTCAGGCAGAATTTGGGGATATTTAGCATTTCGTATGTTGGTTTGGGCTATGGTTCCCAGAACTGTATATTTTGAAAAGCTTGATTCGTCAACAGGTTTGAACAACAACTGCGAAAACATATACAAACTGTTTTTCCATACTTTAAAATCATGAACTCCAGGTTCCAGATAATAAATATGTGGCACATTATTTTTAAATAAGTAATCGTGAGTACGTTTACTGTTTTCTAGCAGCCAATCGTTATCGCCGCAGGAAATCCAAAGCAGTTTTAGTTTCTTTTTTCTTTCCTCCGGATTTGGCACCAACTCTTCTGTTTTCTTCGTATTTGGTGCGGAAGAAAAACCGCCTATCCAGGCAAATTTATCCAGATTTCCTAAACCGAAATTCAAAGACTGCCCTCCTCCCATAGAAAGTCCAGCAATCGCGCGATGCTCTCTGTCTTTATAAACGTTATATTTTTTTTCGATAAAAGGAATTAAGTCCTTCAATAAATCTTTTTCAAAATCTGCAAATGCCTGTACTTTGTCGGGCGCCATTATATTTCCAGTAGCACTGTCATCTTTCATGGCTCTTCCGTTTGGCATTACCACGATCATTGGTTCTAATCTTCCTTCTGCATACAGATTGTCCAATATAATCTGCGGACTTCCTCCGTTAAGCCATTCTTTTTCATCTCCGCCAATTCCGTGCAAAAGGTATAAAACTGGATATTTTTTACTTTTACTAAATCCAGGCGGCGTATAAATAGTTGCTTTTCTAACTGTCCCGACTGTCTTTGAATCATAACTTACCGTGTCAACTTTTCCTGCTGGAACTGCTGGATCTAACTCGTCAAAACCGACTGGCGCTTGAACTATAAAAGGCTCATTGCGGTTATCTGATTTATAACCCAGTAATGAAAGCATTTTTTCGGCATAACGCTTCCCCAAATCTCCATATCCTTCTGCGCTAAAATGCAGGAAATCTGGAGCTGCTGCAGAGCCTTTTGATGAAATGACATAAGAGGTTGGAATGGTCTTAGGCAGTGTTGCAATGATTTTATTCATGCTCGCGCATTTTCCTTTTTGTTCTTCATGAACTGTTTCACCGGAAAGCAATGGCACTTTTTTAGGATCAAGGTTCAGGTCTTTCATTAAGTTATCGTATACTATTTTGACCTTTTTGGGCCATAGCGTATCGCCTGTATTAGATTCTCCCTGATGCAGTAAAATACCTTTTATAACTCCTGTCTTTTGTGCAATTTTTGCCATTTCAACCAATCTTGCATATGGACTTCCGTTATATTCTTTGATCATACCCAGCATCCAGTCTGGCGCTGTTTTCATGTAATTCTCAAAGTTATCTTTATCAAAAAGTTCTATTTTACATCCTCCGACAGCTACATTTACTACTCCTACTTTTATGTTTTTAGGAAGATTTGCCACCATGGTTCTTCCAAAATTGTCTGTTAATGTCAATCCTGTTTTGCATCTGCATAATGGCGGTATTGCGGTGTACCATTTTCCCATTTCTCGATTCAAGTCCGGACAGTTTACGGCTTCCAGAACCTGAAATCGCGGGTCGACGTTTATTTTGTCTTCAGCTTCTATCGGGGCAGCACCTTCCATATTGGACTGTCCAAAACTTAAATAAACATGAAAATTTGGATCCTGAGAATATCCATTCTGTGCTGTTAAAAAAAGAACCCCTATTGCGAAAAATCTGATTATTGATTTCATGATATCTTGTTAAATTGTTTTTTGAACTAAATAGAATTTCACTTTAATAAATTCAAGTCTATTGCTTCTCCCATTCTCTGATATCCTAATTCATTAGGATGCAAAAAATCGCCATCATGCATATTAGATAAAATAGTTTTTGAATCCGTTTCCGAAGACATTTCCTTATCAAAATCTATTACTGCATCAAAATGGTTATTTCGAATCCATGCATTTACGATATCTCTTGCTTCTTGTTTAAAAGATGCATCATAAAATGATTTTTGAAAGGGCAGAATAGTACAACCATACACTTTTATTCCTTTAGCATGTGCTTTTTCTATCATGATCTTATAAGCATCTATAATTTCCTGTGCTTTTACAGGAGCATCTTCCGGACGTTTAATTCCTCCTATATCGTTTATTCCCTCTAAAATTACAACCCATTTTATACCTTTCTGCGAAAGTACATCACGATCAAAACGGTCCAATGCTGTTGGGCCTAATCCACCTTTCACAACACAATTTCCTCCTATTCCTAAATTTAAAACCCCAATATTTTGAGTTGCTTTATCCACTGCCAGTCTAGCTGCCAGAATATCTGTCCAGCGATTTTGTCTGTTTGTTCCGGAACCTCGGCCGTCTGTAATGGAGTTTCCTAAGCAAACAATATTAGAAGCATTTTTTGGCGCTATCACATCGAGTCCGGTAATGGAATACCAATGATCTGTTTTAACTGCACCTGAAAAAGCCGCATTATCCAGATTATCTCCTTGTAAAATATAAGATGTTGTTCTCGATCCAGGATGTCCAGTTGTTTTTTGTGATGAAGTTCCGTAATAAATAGTTATGGCGAGCAGCTGCCCTGGTTTTAACTGAAAATTCAATTTATCTGAAAATACTTCTTGTCCTGGATTTAGTGTTATTTCTTGATTTCCATTAAAACTGAGATTTTTCTGTGTGTTTTTATCAATTGCGGGAGCCTCAAGAACATTGGCTATACTAACTTTTTTTAAAACTGTAATCTGATCACTGAATACATTTGAAAAACGCAGTCGAATATGCTCTCCCCCAATCGAAACTTTTATAATCTGACGAAGAGTATTTTCAGCCAAACCTGGAACTGGAGGCATATTGTTTGGTTCTACAAGCATTGGCGCACAAGCCCATGATCCGACCCAATTTACAGTTGCTGTGTCAGATGAATTCGCTAGTGGCTGATTGGCCTTACATCCTATTATTAAAGTGAAAAGCTGTAAAAGCAATACATATTTTAAATATCTTTTTATCATTTCTACTAAAATTTGATGACTGCTGTAATTAAAAAGCAACTCCCATAAATCATTTTTTAAATTAAAATAAATGGGAGTTTTAAATTTTTATTTTGGATGTGAATTATTCGATGAAGTGGCATATAATCCTACCAAAGCACCTGTAAATCCGCCAGCGACATTTGTTGAAAGAATATCTCCTGAAACCGGATTTCCCAGATTTTCAAAATCGCCACCATTCAAAGCATAGCTAAATTGATAATTATCTCCCGCTGCTTTAACTTGCAGGCGTACAGAGCCTTTCATTTCTATTTTTGCACTTGACACAATTTCCGATTGCCCTTTTTCTGTTCTTTCCAACAATATATAGGTGTCTTTCCCTTTCTTAGTGATACCAAAAACGTAATTGTACCTTTCATTCTGCAGACATACTATTCCTGCCAAATCTTTTTCTGATTCTGGTTTATAATCTAATGTAGCCGTGAAAGAAAAAGTATTGTGCTGCTGCCTGTAAAATAAGGTAGAGGTTGGTTTTAATTCTTTAATGTTAACCGGAAATGGATTAATCTGCAATCCTTTTTTAACAATAGAACTAAAATGTTCCCTAGGTCCACGCAATCCTATCCATCTGTAATCTAATTTTTTTGAAGTAAAATTCTCTGTAAATGTAAAGTTGCCATTAGGGAAAAAACCATCTTTTCCGGTTTTGTTTACAACACCATTTGGCATTTTTAGTTTTGGTACCATTGGAACTAAACCGTTCTCAAAAACAGGGAAAGTACCTGACCAGTCTACCGGCAGCATAAAGGTTTCACGTCCTGCATTTACTCTGTCTTTTTCGTTTGGACGAATTCCTAAAAACACGCCGTAATATTTATTATCCGGGCCAAGCACTAAATCTGCATGTCCAGCCCAATCTATTTTGTCTGGTCTGTTTTGAGGGAAATATCTCTGTGTTAGAATTGGGTTATTAGATGCTGGCTTAAAAGGCCCTTTTGGACTATCGCTAATAAAGACAACTTCACTATGATTTCCTCCTGTACCTCCTTCAGCGCACATCAAATAGTAATGGTTGTCTTTTTTATACAAATGAGGAGCTTCTATCCAAATTGGTTTTTTAGAAAGGTCAACTCCGCCATCTACAATAATTTTATCAGTTCCCGGAATTACCTGATCTTTTTCCAAATCATATTCCCAAACTTTGATTACACGATGTCCATTGTACAGCTCTTTTCCTTTGTCAGGAGCATCATTGTGCACTACATAACCTTTTCCGTTGCCATCAAAAAAGATAGACGGATCTATTCCGTCAAAAGCTAATTTAATTGGACTTCCCCAACCTTTTTTAGGATCTTTAGTTTTTACAATGATATTTCCTAAGCCTCCTGTAAAAGCAGTAACAATCATGTAGAAAGTATCATTATGTGGATTATAAGTAATTCCAGGTGCATAAACTCCAGCACTAATTCCTGTATCATGAGGATTAAACTCTGAAACTTTATTTAATACCCCACCCAAATCAGTCCAGTTTACCAAATCTTTAGAATGAAAAATTGGCACTCCAGGAAACATGGCAAATGAAGAGCATACCATATAGTAGTCATCACCTTTTCGGGTAATGGCTGGATCGGGATAGCATCCCTGAAGAATTGGAGAATAAAACTCATCTTCTTTTAGCGGATTGTTTTTATAAATCCGGTCATCTCCATTGTATACAACATTTAAAAAAATGGGAGGCTTGCCATTTTTTATTTTTTTTGTGCTATTCTGCGCCTGCAAAAGCAGTGAGCACAGCAGTATGGCTGCAGTTAAAAAAAATACTCTTTTAATGTTCATGTTCATTATTATTGATAAATATTTTAAAGAATAGTAAAAAGCCGAGAGCATGGCTCCCGGCCCCAACCAAACTAACTTAGATCTTAATAGAAGCTGCTTGTAAGATTAACGCTATTATGAATGCTAGTTTAATAAATCAAATTAATATCCTGGATTCTGATAAGCTGCTTTTTCGTCAGCAGACATTTCCATACCGTCCAGCTGTCCTTGCGGAATAGGTCTCAGATAATGATGTGGATCAATAGTTCTGGTTATAACTTCAGGCGTATGCTGTCCGTAATTAGAACCTCCTATAGAATATTTGCCAGCTATTTCATTCCATTTCTGTGTTCTCACTAAGTCATACCAGCGGTATCCTTCGCCAAAAAATTCACGAGAACGTTCTGCCAATATATAGTTAATATCAATTACTGCTGGAGTTGCGCTTGTCATTGCTGCACTGTTATCCTGTATTTTAGCCGTATTTCCATTATTATCCCATTTCCATTTTCCTGCTCTGGCTCTCAATACATTTACAAGCGATCTGGCGCTCCAAGATCCTGTAGCTCCTTTTACCGCTGCTTCGGCTGCAACAAGGTACAATTCTGAGAATTTTGCTACCGGGAAAGGTCTTGTGCTTCCGGCATTTGGCTGCCCTAGTCCTCCAGCATTATCTGTTCTGTAAGGCCCTAATTTCCAGAAACCCGGATAAACAATTCTGCTGATACCTTTTGGAGAAATCACATAATCTGCTCTTCCCGGCAAAACTCCTGCTCCAACTCCACTGTCTCCTTGTCCTGAAGGATAAGTAATTGCCGTTAGCGGTTCATCATTTAGGAATGTTAAAACAGCATCTCCCGGTTTAATCGTTAAACCATTCGCATTGGTCAGCGTTGCTACTTCTGTAAGACCTGTTCCTTGAAGATTCCAATTCCCTCTAAAAACTGCGGCAAATGTTCCGTCGTATCTGGAATCATTTGTTTTATCTGCAAAAGTGTTGGTGAAAACTTCAATAGGAGGAGCCATTCTTGTCCATGGACGCCCTAAAAACTGATTTGCTTCTCTTTGTACCGAGGAAACAGCTGCCGTTCCGTTTTTGCTTCTGATAGCAGTATAATTCCAAGTTACCATCCATCCTGCAAAATTATCTGGGGCACCACCGCTGCCATAAGTAAGGCTGGCTCCATTATAATATTCACTCTCCTGTGTATGATCAGCAAAAAGCATTACTTCTTTATTTCTGTCATTTGCTCCCGCATTAACATCGTAATAAGAATCAAGCAATCCGTAAGATCCCGGATTATTTATTCCTTCTACGGCCAGATCATAAGCCTGTTGAAAATACCATTGCGCATTATGTCCATCAGGATCTGTTCTTGGACTATCCGGATAAGTTGGAATATTATTTGGGTTTTCGAGCCACCATCCATAGGTAAGATAAGCCTTTGCTAAAAATAATCTTGCTACGGTTTTGGTTACAGTACCGGTTAATCGAGGTGCATCAGGAAGATCCTTAACTGCCGTAATTAAATCTGGAAAAATAGCTTTGGTGTATACTTCAGGAACTGTGTTGCGTTTAGAAGATCTTGAAGGTTTACTGTTAAACTTTAATTCCCCTGCCCCTAAATCCATTGGCACTCCTCCAAATGTCTGTACCAATAGAAAGTAATCAAACCCTCTGAAAAATTTAGACTCGGCAATTAAACTGCTCGCCACTCCAACTGCTGCTCCATTTTCGATAATGCCACTTGCGGTATTGATATCATAATAAGAGTTATTCCATAAAACGTCTGAACGACTTGAATTGGGATTAATAATACCAACACCTGATAAATCATGGTCTTTAAAATTCCCGTCAGCACTTTGTGCATACGTAGCTTCATCTGTTCCAGTCTGGCAGGCATTATAAAAATAAGCCTGACCATAAATCCAACGTAAGTGTGCATAATGAGAGGTCAATCCCTGTTTAACTCCCTGCTCTGTTTTGAAATACCCTGGTTCATAAAAATCATGAGGTTTTTCCTCCAATATATCAGAACAACTGCTTGCTAAAAGTAAAATGGCAGATCCTATAATTACATTTTTAAAAATATATCGTTTCATAGCTATGTGATTAGAATGTTAAATTAAGTCCAAATAAATAATTTCTGGTGGTAGGTGTGTTAGTACCAATAACAGAGAATCTTCTCTGATAAGAGGCTACTGCCTGATTTTCATCACCTAATGAATTTGTCTCAGGATCCATTCCAGATTTGTCATGATAAGGAGAAAATAAAACAAATGGATTCTGGGCTGTAAAATATAGTCTTAGTTTATCAATCCCCAACCCTCTTGTAAAGTTCTGATCTATAGTGTAACCAAGAGTTAGTGCTCTAATTTTTACATAAGAAGCGTCAAAATATCCCATTGTTGACATGTATTTAGGGTTATCGCCACTTCTGATGCCTCGCGGATTAGGAAACTCTGCATCTCTGTTATCCGGAGTCCAATAATCAACATCCACATTGCTGCGACGTCCGTTTAATAAGTTCAAGTAACTTGCTCCTCCGTACAAAGTACTAATCAGCACTCCACCGCTTTTAAAAGCGCCTACTGCATTAAAATCAAATCCTTTGTATGTAAGATTCGTATTGAAGCCTCCCTGAAAATCAGGATCAGTTTCGATAATCTGGCGGTCGCTTGCATTAATGGCGCGAGCTGGCGAGCCATCAGCATTATACTCTCCCGTGTATTTAACCTTGATTGATCCTACTACTGTTCCCTGTTGGTTAATTCCGGTTGGTCCAGGTTCTAAAATTGACATATAAGGATCGCCTTCCTGCCAGATTCCAATATTTTCATAATCATAGATTGAATTTATATTATATCCGACAAACCAATTGTTTGCTTCGTCACGACTGGCACCTGATGCTAAAGCAACAAGTTTGTTCTCATTTCTGTAAAAATTAACTCCCACAGACCATGTTACCCCATTAGGATTATCAAGAATAACTCCATTCAAAGATATTTCATACCCTTTGTTCTGTGTTTCTCCTACGTTGGCTACATAACCGCTTACTCCAGAAGTTGCTGGCAATCCCACGCGTTGCAGCAGGTTTTTCGTATTTGTTTTATAATATTCAACTGTACCCGATAAACGGTTGTTAAAGAATCCAAAATCCAAACCATAGTTCCAGGTAGTTGAAAACTCCCATCCTAAATTAGGATTAGGCAATTCTGTTACGTAAACTCCTGTTGAATTAGTACTTCCAAAATTGTAAGGTCTTGTACTTAATGCCCCAAGGGTTGCATAAGGAGCAACTGCCTGATTTGACGTTTCTCCATATCCTGCTCTTAATTTCAATAAACTAATATTTTTAACATCTTTAAGGAATGATTCATTCGAAATTGTCCATCCTGCAGATACTGCTGGATAAGTCACCCATTTGTTTCCCGGAGATAATCTTGATGAACCGTCTGAACGCACCGTCCCCGATATAAAATAGCGGTTGTCATAAGAATACATTAACCTTGCCATATAAGATGTTAATCCCCACTGGGTGTAATCCTGATCTGTCGGATTAATTACAGCTTCCTCTTCACTCTGTCCTAAATTATAAAACTGAAAGGCATCAGAAGTAATTCCGTTTCGAGTCACTCGGGAACTCTGACCTGTATATTGTTCATTTGAATACAATCCGACAAAATTTATAGTGTGTTTCTGTGCAAAAGTCTTATCATACGTTATTAAGTTTTCCAAAAGCCACTGAGTAGACCATCCATTCGTGATTGCCGCATTTGACAATGTTGCAGGATTAACGTCAAAAACCCCTTGTCCCTCATAATATCCTGCATTAGAGGTGCGGAAATTTAACCCTGTATTAAGTCTGTATTTCAATCCGTCGATTCCTGGAATTTTAACCTCAGCAAAAATGTTGTTATAAGAACTAAAAGCCCTATTCAAATTAACGTATGAATCTCCAAGGTTTCTGATTGTTTGTCTAGTATAAACCCATTTATCATCTGCCGCCATACTTACTGTTCTTTTTAAGGAACCATCTGCATTGTATGGATTCGCCAATGGCGAAGTACCTAAAACTGTTCCTGTTCCAATATTATCCCCATTAGTTATACTGAAATTACTGTTGGTGTTAAATCCAAGACGTATCGATCTGTTAACCTGCTGATCCAATCCTGCTCTTAGGCTAAAACGCTCATATTTTTGTCCGGGCAATACTGATTCTTCTTTATAATAACCTAAACCAGCATTATAAGCTCCGCCTTCACTTCCTCCTGAAACACCTACATCATGACTGATCATTTCACCCGAACCGTACAATAAATCCTGCCAGTCTGTATTTACATTTCTTTTTTCGTCAACACCATCTACATACAAGCCTGTATAATCACGAAGTGCAGCGAACTTAGAGGCATCCATCATAGGATACCTTGAAAAAACCTGTTTTATTCCGCTAAAGCCGTTGTATGAAAATGTTGCTTTTTGATTTTTTTTCCCTTTTAAAGTAGTCACTAAAATTACACCATTTGCTCCACGAGAACCATAAATAGCAGTTGCAGAAGCATCTTTTAGAATATCAACCGACTTGATATCAGCAGGATTAATATCTCCTATGGAACCTGCAAACGGAACTCCATCCAGCACTACCAAAGGATCATTACTGCCTGTCAGGGATCTGGTTCCACGTATTCTAATCTGCATGGCTGCCCCAGGTTTAGAAGATGTCTGGGTCATTTCAACTCCAGGCAGTCTTCCTTGCAAGGCTTGAGTAATATTAGCCGCAGGCACTTCATTTAATTCCTTCCCTCCCAATGAAGCAACCGATCCCGTAACGGCTTCCTTAATTTGAGTACCATATCCAATAACGACTACCTCTTTTAAGTTATTTGAATCTTCCTCTAAAAGGACATTGATTTTAGTTTGCCCATTTACATTAATTTCTCTGCTTTTGAAGCCTATAAAACTGAAAACGAGTACACCATTTGAAGGAGCATTTATAAGATAGTTTCCGTCGAAACCGGTGCTTACCCCGTTTTTTGTTCCTTTTAAAGTAACATTCACTCCCGGAATTGGGCCACTTGCGTCCGAAACTGTTCCTGTAACTGTTGTTTGTGCCTTCATTTGAAATGACACCAAAAACAACAGAATCAAAAAACCGAAACTCCTTAGATGCTCCGATTTACTTGTAATAAAAAAACTATTCATAAAAAATGGATTTAATTATTAAAATTGGTTTTTGTTAGTTAGTATTCCTATACACTTTCATGCTATGTATTTTGGTATTTTTATAAGTGTATTTATTACAAATATAACAAAACATGCTTTAAAAACAATCGGTTGTGTAAATTATTTTTTATTAAGTATAAAAAAAATAGGCTCAAAAAAAATACTTATCTCATATATAATCAAAAAAAAATGAATATTTACTAAATTTAACTACAACGTTGTAGCTAAACTTGATAAAAAAATATCATTTGATAAAAATTGTTAAAGAAAACACAAAAAGAATCTGGTGTTTCTTTTATCACTTCAAAAGACTTAAAAAGCAGCTATCAAAACGTAGAAATACAAGTAATTACTAAGAAAAATACTAATACTTACAAATAAGTCATTAATCATATCATTATTCATATTTTATAAAAAATAAAAACAATCGATTGCTTTCCATAAAAAAACCTTCCAACATTGCGATGGAAGGTTTCATAAATTAAAAACAGATTTATTTTAAAAAATTAACTACACTTTCAAATCCGAAATAAAAAGATTCATTTTATATTGTGCGGGACATAGCTAATAACTTTTTACAGCTATCATATTCACAGCTGAAAGCAATTTAAAAAATTCAGGCAAATAGTATTCAAAAATTGAAGTTGAATTTTGTGCTCCACAGCATATCACTTTCCAATATATTTAGACAATAGAATTTTGCGGCTCGATAGGAGACTCCCTCTTCTTTTTCATCTAAGGCATTAACTAGTCCTCTCTGTAAAATCTTCCTTCTAAAATTGACTTTGTTAATTTCGATTCCTAATATCTCCTCATACAAATGAATTACCTGAAGCAAGGTAAACTTTTCAGGTAAAAGTTTAAAACCTACTGCACTGCAACGCATATTCTTTTTTAGTTCCCTTAGACTAAAGTCTAAAATCGGTAGATGTTTCTCTTCCAGACAATCCACATCATTTACAGCAATCCAATTCATGTCCGAACTCAGGTTTTCATTATCGGCATCCGTTTCCCCTCCTCTTACCAAGGCATAAAATCCAATCGAAACATTCTCTCCAAACAAAGAAGAATCGTATTCGAATGCTTTTAACTGTTCTAAAAAGAAATCATCTGAAAAAATAGATTCTCGTACTATTTTTTGTGCTGTCTTGAACATTGTCTCTCCTAAAGGTAATGAAGCACCTGGCAATTTCCATTTGTCTTCCGTAAAATCACTTTCATTTTTAATAACGAGCACCTTTAGCTTTCTCTCTTCAAGACAGAATATTGTGCACTTTATTTCTATATTATTTTTACCGCTTATGTCATTGCATCTACGTTTTCCCAATTCCTCCTTTTTCATAGAAACAAAATTAAATCACTATCAATCAAACGACCTTCTTATTCCATACGGATCAATTGTAACAATTGATCCGGCTTCTAAATAATCTATTTTAGTTACTTTTATGCTTCGTAAATGGGTTACTCCTTTAGACAGACTCGAATCGTGGTAAAACAAATACCACTCACCTTCCACTTCACAAATCGAATGATGTGATGTCCATCCTAGAACAGGATTTAAAACCCTTCCCTGATAAGTAAAAGGTCCATAAGGATTTTCACCTATCGCATAGCAGATAAAATGTGTATCTCCTGTTGAATAAGAGAAATAATATTTTCCGTTGTATTTGTGAACCCATGAAGCTTCGAAAAAACGACGATTATTATCACCTGCAAGAATCTCCTTTCCTTCTTCATCCAAAATTTTAATTTCTTTTGGTTCTTCCGCAAATTCAAGCATATCATCTCTTAACAAAGCCACAATTGGCCCTAAAGCTTTTTCTTCCGCCAAAGGTTCTTCGTTGTCTTCATCAAACTTATTATTACGGTATTTTTGAAGTTGTCCGCCCCAGATGCCACCAAAATAAATATAGTGTTTGCCATCTTCGTCTTCAAAAACAGCCGGATCAATACTGTAACTCCCCTTTATAGCATCAGATTGAGGTATAAAAGGACCTTCTGGCGAATCCCCTACGGCCACTCCAATCTGAAAAATCCCGTTGACACGTTTGGCTGGAAAATACAAATAGTACTTTCCATTTTTATGCGCCGCATCGGGTGCCCACATTTGTTTTTCGGCCCAAGCCACATCATCAACATGAAGTGCTACTCCGTTATCCACAGCTTCATAGGATATCGTATCCATCGAAAAAACGTAATAATCCTCCATCCTGAAATGGTCTCCGTTATCGTTAAACGGAATTCCGGCATCTATATCATGCGACGGATAAATGTAAATTTTTCCATTGAATACATGCGCCGAAGGATCGGCTGTGTAAATGTGGGATACTAAAGGCTTTGAAATCGCCAGATCATTAATTTGCTCGAAATTAATATGTTCAATGCTTTTTTCAGGCATAGTGGTGTTCTATTAAATAATTTAAACTCTTTTCTCTTAAAACCCTCTTATTATCTCACATTATTTGAGAAAGGACTTACTTAAGATGAGAACAAGGATTAATGAATGTAGCACATACACTTACTGCTATTCTTTTTAATGAAGCAATTATTCATTTAAAATAAATAAGCAATCGGTTGTGTAAAATTATACAAAAAATTCATATATTACAAGTATAGAGAGTGTAATTTAGGTTATTTTAGCTAAACAATCGATTGTTATATAATTTATCAAAGTGTAACCTATATTTAGTATTGCCACTTAATAATGATTTAATATTTTTAACTCATTATATAGGAGTAATGCTATATAAAATCTAATTTTATACCAAAAAAACTGCTATTACATAAAATGCAACAGCAGTTTCTTTCTTTGTCTCAAAAAATTCAGGCTCTTTTAGATGATTCCCGAATTAGCACTTCTGTATTTAAAAAAGTTATTTCTTTGGCTTCCTCTTCTCTACGAGATCCGATAGTATCTATCACAATATTTGCCGCAGCCTTACCCATTTTGTCTGCAGGATGCGTTATAGTCGAAATATTAGGTTCAATTATTTCTGATATAGGGTCATTATTAAAACCAATTACGGCAAAATCCTGAGGGACCTTGATTCCTCTTTTTTTTGCGGTTTGCACAGCACTGACAGCTAGAATATCTCCAGGCGCAAAGAGTCCATCCGGTTGTGTTTTTAAACCAAACAGCTTTTGACATGCTTTGACTCCGGCATCATAAGTCATTGTTTTAAGATTTATAATCCATTCTTCTTTAACTTGCAGGCCGTGATCTGTCAAGGCATCAAGATATCCCCTTTTACGTTCTTTGTAAAGATTACCAAATTCTGCTCCTGCAGTCATATGTGCAATTCTTGTGCAGCCTTGATCGATAAGATGTTTTGTTGCTTTATAACCAGCAGTATAATTATCAATTACTACTCTAAAAGTATTATACCCTTTAGGAACACGATCGACAAATACAAGTGGAATATTATTATTTGTAAATTGCTGAAAATGAGAAGTATCTTTTGTCTCCATGGCTAACGAACAAATAACGCCACTCACCCTGCTGCTATAAAGGGATTTAGCCATATTAACTTCGTCTTCATAGGAATCGTGCGACTGCATAATAATCACTGAGTAATCAGATTTTCTGGCAGTAACCTCAATTCCACTAATTAATGATGACAAAAACGGCTGTGTAATTGTAGGTATTAAAATACCAATCGTTTTGGCTTTATTGCCTCTTAATCCTGCAGCCAGAGTATTGGGAACAAACCCCATCTCCTCTGCTGTTCTTTTAACTTTTTTAATTGTTTTATCACTTATGCTATAATGATCCTTCAAAGCTCTTGAAATGGTAGATGTAGCCAGATTAAGTCGCTCTGCAATATCATAAATAGTTACAGGTCTATGTTCTTCCATTACTATATAATTAGTCGTAAATATAACTATAATTTCAAAAAAAAATGAATTGGAGCCTTGTATTATTTTTTCATTATTCAATACAAATCTATATTTAAATAGCAAATACATATAATTTATCACAAAAAATTATAGACTAAATAAAAAAGCACTCTTTTTCCTAAAAAAATATTTCATGTTTAATTTATTTTTCTTTCCTAAACGCAATCGGTTGTTTTTAGTTTTACTCAAATAAAAAACTTATTTATATCACGAGCCGTATTGGATACTGTGGAAAGCAGTGTGCAGTGGCTAGAAAATAACGAAATGAAATAAAGCTAAAGCAGAAAACCAAAATCCAAACCCAAAGGCAAAAGGCAGGGCGCAAAGCTGAAAGCCCGGAGCCCCGGCACGGCCCGGAAAGCCGATACAGCCGCTTTACAGGCAGATTACTTAAAAAAAACAGCAGCAGTTAATTTTAAAAAAAAATAAAATGAAAAATCAAGACACAGCACAGAATACGTCACAAGACAAAGCGAATTACCAAAACGAAGCCGCAGGCCCAAAAAACAGCAGCGCTGACAGCAATCCTTATGGCGCGGAGAACCTGGACCAGGAATCAGATGCCCGCTCCAAAGACATCATCGGGAAGGACATCGAAAAAGACCTTATGGAGAATCGCCCTTCAAGAGGATTTGAAACAGACATCGACAAGCCTGAAAGCACACGGGATGAAGACGAGGCCTTTGAAACAATCCAGAAAGATGATGATAATCCCGTAAACAGGGAATTCGAGATCGGGCAGCTCGGCAGTGAAGAGCTTCAGTAAGATGAACTGGCACGAGACGAGTCAGACGGCGGCCCTTCCCGCTTCCATAAGCCTTCGGAGCGGAAATTTTAAAACCGGGATTAAATGCCCTGCGCGGATGTGATCTATAAGGGCAACAGATTAAAAGCTTACATAAAAATAAGTACAAGGGATAGATTTCCAGCCCCAGGCGGGGTCCTGGCCGCTCCATTCAGGAGATGACCCTGCCAGATGCGGCAGCATCTTTAATGGCAGTCAGCAGGATTCATCGATTTACAAAAAAGCCTCAAAGTATTTTACCTTCCATTAATCAGCAAAAAAAAAAACTTTCCCCGCTCAAGCTGGGAAAGGTTAAGAATACCTGCTTTCTTTTTTAAATTTTAAAATCCAAAATAAAGACAGATAAAAAAAATAAAATTTCAAAACTTTTACAGCTTCAATCTGAAGTTCTCAAGGCAGGCAGTGAGCCCCCGATCTCCAGCTGCGGCTTAATTTATTTTATAAACGTGAATCTTTTCTATAATATCAAAACCCAGACCCTAAAGTTTTTCTCATGTTAACTATCATCGGTAAATAAGGCGGACATAATACTATAAACAATATCATTATCGGCCTTAAACGTAATATTATCCGATAAGATAAGGGCAGAAGGAAAACCGGATGTGCACGGGGAAGCTAATCTGGTATCGAGCTATTACAAACAGGACGGGGCCTGGCAGAGCAAAACACGGCCCGCACCATGATCATCAAAAAGGCCATGGAAAACATTAAGCAGATAATGCCGTTTCAAAATGAGACGGCATTATTTTTTTTTTGCAAAAGAATCGCTCTTTAAAAATTTGCATACTCTTTATTATTGCTGAACCGTTACCCCCGTTGACGCAGATTTAGAATCTGAATTTTGAAGAAAAAAAACCGCCTTATCATGCAATAAGACGGCTGTCCATAAAAACATAATCTTCCAAATAAATGTTTCTATATAATCATAAGGCCTTAATATACATACTATACCCGCTGAATTAAATTCCTCATCCGCTGTTTTTTCAAACGCTCTGCCGCATTCCAGTAAAACGGACTAAATATTGCATTAAATTACGAGCCAGACTGACTGCTCATCGGCATCTAAAAATTAAGCACTGAAAATAAAGCAGCCCTGTCCGATTTATCGACAAACGAACACTGCTGAAAAACCATATCTGCCGGCAGATAGATTACCTCTAAAATCAGCTCTGACCAAAAAAACTTAAAGACAGCCAAATTTATCCTTGTAGGTTTTCAGCTCCCTGTCTGTGATATCGAGCAGTTTTTCCAATAATCTGATTTTATCCCTGTAGAGGTATTCAGCATTTAAAAGCCCTGAACCGGTTAAAGCATGCGGCGGAATCTGCAGGGCACTTTTAAAATTAAGGGTGCTGCCAAAATTGATGATGCTTTTCAGATCCATTTCAAATATGACTGCTATTTCCTCTAATTTCTCAAAGCTGATCCTGCTGCCGTTCCTTTCCATCTTACTGTAGCCTGCCTGGGTAATGCCCAGCCTGAAGGCCATATATTCCTGAGTATAGTTTTTGAGTTCTCTTATGCTTTTTATGTTTTCATTTATTTCTCCAGACATTCTATAGGTTGTATTAAGTTAAAATCGAACTGATAAATCTAAATGCCTCAGCCTGTTTCTCCAAATCCATACACCACAGATCCGAGCATTGATTGAACAGTTCTGTCCAATCAGCAGGGCTGTATGATTTCTTCTTGTAAATTAAAGAAACGATTTTTAAAACTAAACGTTTCTTAAAAAAAACATAAAAAAAAAGCTTGTTTATAAAATAATATTGCCCGCTGTTTTATTATGTAAGTAAAATTGCCGTCCGGAAAACAGCACTGGCCAATGGCATTGCTGCAATAAGATTCAAATCAGTTCCAGGCTGGCAGGAAGGCAGAAACTGAAAAAATTTGTTTAACAAATATAAATTAACATTAAACAAAATTGTATCTTTACTACTTCTATTCCCAATTTGACCTAAAAGACCGATAAAGCGCAAAATAGTAAATTCTTTAGGCTTATATCATTTTAGATAAAAGAGTAAACCACCCGATATGAAAAAAATTCTGATCATAGGAGCCAGCACAGGGATTGGAAGGGCCCTTTTGGAGAAAAAACTAAAAAACAGCTGCGTTTTTAACATAAGCCGCACACCCCCTGACACATCGCACGGCAATCTTATCCATCATTGCGCCGATATTCTCAAAGATCCGCTGCCTGATATACAGCAGATCGATTCTATTATATACTGCCCGGGGTCGATCAGCCTTAAGCCTTTCCAGAGTCTGCATGCTGATGATTTCAGAAATGATTTTGAAATAAATGTAATGGGGGCCGTGAGAGTAATCCAGAAATATCTCCCAATCCTAAAAAAGGGAGCTGACCCGTCGATAGTGCTGTTCAGCACTGTGGCCGTAAAACTCGGCATGCCCTTTCATGCCAGCATTGCAGCATCTAAAGCAGCCGTCGAAGGACTTGTGAGATCCCTTGGGGCAGAGCTTGCCGGCCAGGTCCGCATTAATGCCGTAGCGCCGACCATTACCCAGACACCGCTTTCTGCCTCTATTTTAAGAAACGACAAAATAAAAGAGTCCATCAAAGAGCGCCATCCCATGAAAAATTACCTTCAGGCCCGTGAAGTGGCCCAAATGGCTGATTATCTGATTTCAGACAGCGCTTCTTCTATTTCAGGACAGGTTTTTGTAATGGATTACGGGCTTGTCAGCTTTAAGATATAATAAAAACTGACCATGAAGATTCTTTTGACCGGAGCTACAGGATATATAGGGAAAAGGCTTTTGCCGCTTCTTCTAAAAAACGGACATCAGGTTATCTGCTGCGTAAGGGATAAAAGCAGGTTCAATTATCCCCATACAGCCCAGGGTAATGTAAAAGTTGTCCAAGGGGATTTTCTTGATGCCCAAAGTCTAGAAAATATTCCCGAGGATATAGACGCTGCTTATTACCTGATACATTCCATGTCTGACACATCAGGGAGTTACGATAAAATGGAAAGTGTCTCTGCTTATAATTTCATAAACAGGCTCAGCCGTACGCAGGCAAAACAGATTATCTATCTCAGCGGGATCGTAAATGACAAATCCTTATCCAAACATTTGTCTTCGCGAAAAGCCGTCGAGGATATTTTAAAAAGCACTGAAATACCTTCTACAACACTAAGGGCAGGTATAATAGTAGGCTCAGGCAGCGCTTCTTTTGAAATCATACGGGATTTGGTGGACAAACTCCCTGTTATGATCACACCAAAGTGGCTTAACACCAAATGCCAGCCTATAGCAGTTTCGGATGTTTTGGAATTTTTACCCCGCTCTCTTTTAAATCCCCAGACCTACAACCAGAGCTTTGATATAGGCGGGCCGGATATTTTGACCTATAAAGAAATGCTGCTGGAGTTTGCCAGGGCCAAAAAACTCACCCGATACATTTTTACTGTTCCGGTCATGACCCCGAAACTATCCTCCTACTGGCTTTATTTTGTTACATCAACATCTTACAAATTGGCATCAGCTCTGGTCAGCAGCATGAAAATAGAAGTGGTCTGCCGTGATAATCGTATAAATACCCTGCTTCATATAAGCCCCATGACATATCGGGAAGCACTGGAGAGGACCCTGAAGAAAATACAGCAGAATGATATTGTATCGAGCTGGAAAGATTCGCTCGCCAGCAGCAGGTTTACCGGCGGCATCAGCCGGTATTTAAAGGTCCCGAAAAAGGGCTGCTATATAGACAGAAGGAAAAAAGAAATTATAGACCGCGAATATACCATTGAAAAAATCTGGTCAATAGGCGGTGGGACCGGATGGTATTACGCCAACTGGCTGTGGGATCTGCGGGGATTTATTGACAAGGTTTTCGGAGGTGTGGGCACCAGACGCGGAAGAACCCATAAAAATGAATTATTTCCAGGGGATGCTTTAGATTTCTGGCGTGTGGTGTATGCCGACAAAAAACAGGGTAAACTGGTTTTATACGCTGAGATGAAACTGCCCGGGGAAGCCTGGCTTGAATTTAAGATCATTAATAATACCTTGTATCAGGCCGCAACTTTCAGGCCTAAAGGGCTTTCAGGCAGATTGTACTGGTATGCTGTGCTGCCTTTTCACGGTTTCATTTTTAACGGGATGCTTAATAAACTAATCAAATGAAAACCCTAAACTTCCTTGAGAAGAGTTAATCTGCAATATTAATACAGAATATTTATTGGATAGTAAGATATTTCGCCGCAGTGTTTTAAGCAGTTTAGACCTGCTGGATATAAGATTGTTCCAACTGGAAAAAACTGATTCAAAACTACTTTAAAAACTTATTGATTATCAAGAGAGATTAATTTTGTATTTCTCCTCTATGGGTGAATGCTTTTTCAGCGGTTCATATTCTCCCAGCTGAAATACTTTTTCAATAAACTTAATACTCTCATCAATTGAGCAGTCCTCATTTTTTAAATGGCCTGCAAAATGGCTGGTTATTTTATTAATGATTCTCGAACTTATCTCATCAGCCTGAGCCTGATCAAAGTTAATGGATTTCTTTTTCTGAAAAGCCAGTTCCCCTGCAGCAATATCATTCAATTTTGATTTTAATGCATGTATTGCCGGGGCATATTTTCTTGTCTGCACCCAGGTATTAAATTCCAGCTTCACCTCTTCAATTATAGCTTCGGCTGCTGGAATATGCTGTTTTCTCTTTTCCAGGGTCTCATCTTTCATCTGAGAAAGGTAATCCATATGAATAAGCCTTACACCAGGGAGCTTCTCCACATCCGGGTTTACATTTCTTGGAATGGATAAATCCAAGATCAATAAGGGTTTAATTAAATTCAGAAGTTCGCTGCAGACAGTTGGATGATCTGCCCCTGTTGCCACCACCACAACATCGGACTGCTGCAGTTCGTGCTGCAGGTCATTATAATCCCTAACTATAACATTGAGTTTTCCTGCCAGTGCCTGGGCCTTGCTTTTTGTTCTGTTTATAACGGTAACATGGCCGTTCTTGGTATGCTTTATTAAATTCTCGCAGGTATTTCTTCCTATATCGCCTGTTCCAAGCAGCAGAATTTTTTTGCTGCCTATCTGCTGGACATTTTCAATGATATACCGTACGGCTGAAAAGGAAACAGATGCAGCACCTGAGGAGATTCCTGTATCTGTTTTGATTTTTTTACTGGCCTGGATCACTGCATTGGCCAAACGGTCCAAAAACGTATTGACCAGCCCATGTGATTTACTGTTGCTAAGGGAAGTTTTAATCTGGCTGATGATTTCAAAATCACCCAGTATCTGGCTGTCCAAGCCTGCCCCAACTCGAAAAAAATGATTGACCGCATCTTTATTTTTATAAATGTAGCAGGCCTGCTGAAATTCCTCGACGCTGCCTTCGGTATTTGAGCAAAGCAGTTTTATCAGTTCATATGGATGAGAAGCCGATCCATAAATTTCAGTCCTGTTGCAGGTGGAAATTACAATTAATGAATCTATACCTTCAGCTTTAGCCTGTGCCAGCAGATCAGACTGCCCTTTAGGGTCTAAACTGAATTTCCCTCTAATCAGGGCATCTGCTTTTTTATAGCTTAATCCTAAAGCATAAAAAGTGGTATTTTTGGACAGGTTCAAATTTTCCATAGGATAACTTCACTTAAAGATTCAACAATTAGGGAGATCAGTTTTATAAAATAAATTCGGAATTGCATCCTGAAGTGCTGTGAACAATCGGATCAATTGCAATGCCGGGGATCATGCTGTAATTTTTCAAATCATAATACGCCCAATACCATAAGCCTAAATTTAGAATTACAAACGGCAGCCCTTAAGCATATGCATGATTGTATTGGAATGAAACAACGCTTCAAATAAAAACGCTGCCCGCATAAAAGGCAGCGTTTTTTTGGAAGATTATTATTTTTGAACGATAGGCGTTCTTAAGGATTCCAAAACCGCTACAATATCCGTGTAGAGTTCTGTGTTTGAGGCAACACCATTTGCATTGGCTGCCGCTCCTACATAGCCTTCAAACTTTGTGTAGTCAGCATTGCTTGATTTTGTTCCCATTCGAGGATTTGTCGCAGGGTTATGGGCTGCTGCCATGCTCAGGCCCGAATAAGTATTCACTGCATTTGTCCCTCCGGTGTTGAATGAAAAGAAATCAGTCAGATTATCTGATAATTTTGCAATGTTTGTAGCTTGGGTCGTTCCGGTTTCGGCCAGAAGGGGCGCGAAATGCGCCTGAAGGTTTCCTGATGCATTGGACTGGATATCGGCAACGATAAGTCCAATAGTTGAATTTACAACTTTACGGAAGCTTAGACGCCCCTGCTCGATCATCTGACCTGAATTATCAGGATCGGCAACCATTTTGGTGCCTCCCAATCGCTCATATATCGATGCTTTTACTGGAGCCGGAGTTTCATCATCATTACTGCAGGATGTAAAAACAGCTGCTGAAAGAAATAACGCGCTTAAGGCAATTTTAGAATAATTTTTCATAACAATAATATTAAAGGGTTAATTAAAAAAATGGTTTATTTTCTGAGACAATTTATAGCTCATACTGTTTTGGTCCATGGGACAGACTTCTTTAGATGCCAGATTTTCAGGCAGTATATAAGGCCTCGCATCGTAATGCCTTTTGGCCATCAGCTGGGCATAGACCTTTTTGGAATTGGTGATCCTGTTATTGTGGAAGTAAACCACCACGTTTCTCTTAATAATGATGGAATCGGAAGTCAGTCCTTTAATAGATCTCAAATCAGCGCAGATCTGTCTGGCTTGGGCAGAATCGATATCTGCCTTAAAATCAATACGGCTTACTTGCAGATTTGGAGTGTCATAAACCGCTGGTTTGGCAGTAATGATGTGAAAAAGAAGAATTGCCAAAAATAAGAACGTAATTCCCATTGCAATCCAAAGTGCTTTTTTGATGTGCTTGTCAATTTTCATATGTAGTTTTTAAAACGGTTAGATTTAAGATTATATACGGGTATTTTTTTAGGATGGTTTTAACAAGTAAAAAGAAAATATAAGTTTAGAATTATTTTAAATAATAATCAACCCCCATGCAGTGCTTAAGATACCCTGACACAGGATTTATCACTATGACTCCGTTCATCCCAGCGGATGTTATAAGACGCCAAATCGCACTCTTTTTCTTTATGCTTTTATGAAAGTTATCTCAAAGATCTCTCATAAAGCGTAAGTCAATAAAAAGTGTTCTTATTAAAATCTGAATTATAAATTTTAACGTAAATATCCAGGAAGCACTCTTTTCAGATGAAAATAATGCCACATGCCCGGGATGAGCTCGGAATCAATGAAATTACCCAGGCTAATCCACTAATGGCCGCTTTCGCATCAGCTGTATCCTTTATCATCGGAGGCTTGCTTCCCCTGCTGATGGCTATTTTCGCTCCCATAAAAGAAATGGTATTGTATCAGTACGGTTTTTCAATACTCTTTTTGGCATTATCGATAATGCTGGCCGCTAAGGCCGGGGGATCCCATACGCTGAAAGCTGTACTGCGTATCTGCATCTGGGGAACTTTTGCCATGGCAGCCTCAGCCTTGGTCGGTTATGTTTCGGGGTGCACATGGCTTAAAAAAAAACAGTCCTGAAGCGGAGTAAAAATTAATTGAATCTTAAGCAATTAAAAAAATAAGAATCGCAGCAATGCGTTATTTCGTACATAACTAAAACAGACTGCAAAATGAAACTAATTACATTATTGCTTTTAATGATCCTGCTTCCCATCAACTGGGAACCTGATTTTAATAATGCAAAAAAAAACGGCAAAAGAAAAACATGAATAAATCCTATTGAACTTCTCCGGTTCAGACTGGTGCGGACTCTGCATTGTGACACGCAGAGATTATCTTGAAAGCCAGGTATTCTCAGAGATGGCAAATGAAAATCTGGTACTTGTTAATGCTGATTTCCCAAGGAAAAAGAAAAATATCGGAACACCACAGCAGGTTAAACGAAATGAAGATTTAGCCGAAATATACAACAAGGAAGGAAGTTCTCCTCTAACGCTTCTTTTGGATGCCGATGGAAAAGTACTTAAAACCTGGCATGGAAAACCGGAAACTACTCCTGAACAGTGGACTGCCGAAATAAAAGCGATCTGTGAGAGCCGAAAATAACATGCTTAAAAACCAAAAATATTCCGAGTCCCTAAAACTCATGGGGAACAACTTTACCATAACAGTTGTCGCCGAAAATGAAAAAACAGGAAATGAGAATATTGCGCTTGCCGTTGAAGAAATCACAAGAATTGAAAGGCTTCTGACTGCCTATATAGAAGACAGTCAGACCAATCTGATCAATGACAATGCAGAGATAGCGCCCGTTGAAGTAGATCTGGAAGTTTTTAATCTCATTGAAAGATCTATCATGATTTCCAGAATTACACAAGGTGCATTTGATATCTCTTATGGAAGTATCGACAAAAGTCTTTGGAATTTTGACAAAACAATGACCAGACTGCCCGATGTAAAAACGGCACTCAAAATGGTGCATCTTATTGATTATAAAAATATTATACTGGACAAAGAAAAGACCAATGTATTTCTCAAAGAAAAAGGAATGCGGATTGGTTTTGGAGGTGCCGGAAAAGGATATGCTGCTGAAATGGCAAAACAAATTCTTATAAAACATAATGTGCAGAGCGGCATTATTAATGCCAGCGGAGATCTTTCGACTTGGGGATTACAGCCTAATGGCAAAAAATGGACCATTGGCGTGGCGGATCCCGATGCTCCAAATGCGGCATTTTCGTACATGGAAATCTCTAATAAAGCCGTGGCAACTTCTGGAAACTACGAAAAGTTCGTGACCATTAATGTGAAAAAATATTCGCATACGATTGACCCAAAAACAGGACTGCCAATAACCGGAATAAAAAGCGTGGCCATTATCGCATCAAATGCAGAATTTGCAGATGCAATGGCTACCCCAATAGCAGTTATGGGTATTAAAACCGGCTTGTTTTTAATAGATCAGATACCGGATCTGTATTGTATTATCATCGACGACAACAATAAAATTTACACTTCTAAAAATATTAACCTGAAATGAAAAGGCCAAAGCAAAAAATTAAACTCGAAGAGGTAAATTTGGTTTCCAGTTATTATAAACAGGATGGAAACAATTCTACCGTTACAGGAGGAGTTGGTTCTGAGCATCTTACTGATATCGCTAACACTATTGATGTTAAACTGGTAAAATATGGTGAAAACGGGATCAAACATACCTTTGATATTGAAGCCGGCAATGACCATTATACTTCTGCTTCATCAGATATGATTGATTTGAGTGCGAATTCATCTGCTTCATCTTCAGACAACCGCTTCTACCCTTCATTAACTTATCTGAGAGAAAATGAGGAGAAAGGAAGAACACTTGGGATTGGCGTTTCATCATCAACTGAGTTTGATTATCAGTCTTTTGGAGAAAACATCAGCTTCTCACAAAAAACAAAGGACAGAAACGGAGAATTTACCGCTAAATTTCAAACCTTTATAGATCAGCTGAAATTAATTGAACCCGTGGAACTTCGTATACCTGGAAGCGAAGGTTATGACAGCGCTAATAGAAATACTTTTGCAGGAACTTTAAGTTATTCTCAGGTTGTAAACAAAAACCTGCAGGTAATGCTTGTAGGTGATGTTATCAGACAAAATGGGTATTTAAGTCTTCCTTTTCACAGGGTTTATTTTGCAGACGGATCTGTTCATCAGGAAAAAATGCCGGAGACAAGACTTAAAATTCCACTTGGAATCAGGGCCAGTTATTTTTCTGGGGATAATATAATTATTCCTGCATATTACAGATATTATACTGATGACTGGAGTTTAAAAGCTCATACCGCTGATCTTGAAATTCCGGTGAAGTTAACACAGGCGTTTTCAGTGAGTCCGTTTTACAGGTATTATACTCAAACGGGAACGAAGTATTTTAAACCGTATGGTGAACATACAGCAGCGGATGAATATTATACCAGCAACTATGATTTGTCTAAGTTTGACAGCAGTTTCTTTGGGATGGGAATGAAATTCACGCCTCTTAATGGCATTTTTGGGCTCAAGCATTGGAATACGTTAGAGATTCGTTATGGGCATTATGCGAGAACTACTAATATGACTTCTGATATTATCAGCATTAACATAAAATATAAATAGACGTAATCAAATACTTAAAAACACATAAACTTTTCGGCACGTTTATTGTTTTTACCGAAATATATTCAATGACTTAAAAAGTAAAATCATGAAAACTTTAAAATATTTTTTGATCGGAATTTTATTCCTTTCATTTAGCTACACTCAGGCTCAGGTATCAGTAAATGTGAATATAGGAACACCTCCTGCATGGGGACCTGCCGGTTATTCAGATGTTCGTTATTATTATCTGCCCGATCTTGAAACTTATTATGACGTAAGTACGTCAAATTATGTTTATTTAAATAACGGACAATGGGTTAGAACCAGATCACTGCCTTCAGCCTATAGAAACTATGATCTTTATAATGAATACAAAGTAGTATTGACTGATTACAGAGGAGACAGACCTTACGACAGCTTTAAATCTCACAAAGTAAAATACGGAAAAGGGTATAAAGGAAAACCTCAAAAAACAATAGGACAAAAACCCGGAAAAGGAAATAATAAAGATAAAAGCCACCATGATAATGGAAACCATAATGGAAATGGGAAAGGCAAAGGAAATGGGAAACATTAATTTAAAAGAGGCTTTGGGGAGCCTCTTTTTTTTATATCAATTTTCTAAATTATATTGCTGGACAAAGTTATATAAAATTTAAAAAAAGACTATAAGCCACGAATTGTAAAATCGACGAAAATATTTTTTATCTTTTTTTACATCAATCCCCAACAGGACATCCAAACCAAATTTTTAAAGCCAATGAAAGACAGCACCTACTTGCAGTAAGACAATCTCTTCAAATCTCCATAAAATGGTGCGAAATATGTCCTTTACGGTCACTCAGCCAAATGGCGCCAATTGAAGACAATTGGCGCCATTTTATTTGCTTATACCATTAAACATAAGTAACTTTCAGTCACAGCTTCAAAATTAAAAATCTAAAGCCATCAAAAATCAAATAGCATTGCCTTTTAAGTTTATCTCAACTCCTTCTTTCCAAACATTTAATATAGAAAGGGTGTCAGAAATAGTTGTGGCAGGGTCCCCCTTGACTAAAAGCAAATCTGCTCTCAATCCTTCTAAGATCTGCCCCCTGTCTGACAGGCTGAATCTTTTCGCAATCACTGAGGTTGCAGATCGTAAAGCTTCAATGGGAATAAGACCCGCTTCGACCAGTAACTGCATCTCATGATGAACGCTAACCCCGTGGGCAAGACCTCCCAAATGCGCCATGGGAACTGATACGTCTGTGCCCACAAGTATATCTACCCCGGCATCATGGAGATCCTTTATATTGTGGTAACTGTCTTGCATATTGCCCGAAGGAAAAGTATTAAAACAAGAACACATTGTCATTTTCCAATCTTCATTGAGTTTGTAATTCACCCTTTCGTCATGAGCCACATGGCAGGCAGATTTGCCAATGATGGAGGAGTTTAGAACCAGACAAGGGGTTACAAATATTCCCTTAAAGGCAATGGATTCAATAAGTTCAGCAGTCCACTGCGGTCTGTCGATGAAAAGATGAGCCAATCCATCTACACCTGCTTCAACGGCGGTTTTTGCGGCTTCGGCAGTTAGTGCATGCGCTATGACGATTTTACCTAATTTATGGGCTTCATCCACTGCAGCTTTCAAAACACTGGGGTTTATCATGGGTAAACCTGGCGAATTCATTACAGTTCCTTCTTCAATCATTATTTTAAAATAATCGGCACCGTTATCCATCTGCTGGCGCACAAACTCAACAGCGCCTTCTATAGTGGTGCAATCGAGTTTTTCGCCGTTTTCGTTTACCCTTTCTTCAAAGGCTGCAATAAAATCTTTTTTTTCCTGATCTGTCATCTTCTCCATTTTTTTCAGAATAAAGCTCGGAATGCCTTCTTCCTTTGGAATCAATTCATCTGGATGTCCGCCGGGGGCTGTCAAAGCCATACCCGAAGAGCGGACATCGGCAATGTCAATGCAATCCTTTATTTGCAGTTCACGGCCTTTTTTTGTCATACCGCCCTGCATTTCCAATTCTGTGGTTACGCCAAATTGTATGGCATCTCGCAGCGAATCAACCGAAGTATGAACATGTGCATCAATCAGTCCCGGCAGAAGTGTCGCTCCTTCTCCGTTAACTATTTCATCAACTCCATCGGGCAGTTCATCGCAAATTGAAGCGATCTTTCCTTTGCTGATTATTACATTTTTTTTTCCTATTACGTTTTTGCCATCAAACACAATTGCATCAACAATAGCAGTGGTTTTTGTTGTATTCATTTGTTTAATTTTAATTAATGTTACAATTAGATTTTGACAAAGTTACATGCGCAATAAGAGTTAAAATATTTACATTTGACACATTAATAGCTCTAAAAGGTCTAATTTATTATGGAATTGAATATAAAAAAGGAATTCGGTTTCCTGGCAGGTTTTGCAGATTTGATTGGTTCAGAGGTCGTTAATGGAATGCTGACAATTCCGGAAGATAAAGGAAACGGCTATTTGAGAGGGTTTAGGCTGGATAATTCAATAAGCATGATTGTAAGTAATTATGAATTTAATGATGATCTGCTCACAAAACGTTTTGGAAGCGAAAACTCACTTAAGAGAATCTTGTTTTCTTTTAATTCCATTTTTCCAGATCCTAATTCTAAAATCAAAAACTCGAAAAATGATTTGCCTTCCATACGGGTTTTTAAGGGAAAACTGAACATTGAAACTTTTTATCCAAACAAAACTAAATTCAAATCTATTTTTATTGGAATTGATTCCGATATGCTGGTCAATCTTTTAGGTTCAAATGGAAACAATGCTATTTTAAAAAAAATTACCGGCAGTGAGCAGCCTATTCTTTTTGAAGAGTCTGTCTCACCAAAGATACAGGAAGTGGCACTAGAAATCATCGAATCTGATATTCCTGATACACTGTCTGATTTTTTCTTTAAAATAAAAGCTGAAGAACTAATATGTTTAACGTTAAAAGAACTTTTCAAAAGAGAAAAACCCACTTTGCACGTTCTGAATGAAATGGATGTCCAGAAAATTTATAAAGCCAGGGATGCGATCTTAAACGAAATTCATATACCTCCCGTCATTAAAAACCTGGCATTACAAATCGGAATGAGCGAATCAAAGTTTAAAAGGCTCTTCAAGCAAATTTTTGGAAGCAGTTTATTTAGCTATTATCAAAAGTTTAGAATGAAGGAAGCCTCCCGTTTATTAAAAGAAAATAAAATGTCGGTTTCCGAAGTGGGTTATGCATTGGGATTTTCAAATTTGAGCCATTTCAGCAAAGTTTTTGAGCAGCATAACGGAATGAAACCCAAAGCTTTTCAAAAAAATAGGTAAGTTTTATTTTTTCACCGCAATACATTCTATTTCAATGCTCGCGTTTTTGGGCAGTGAAACTATTTCAATTGTGCTTCGGGCAGGAAAGTGATGGTGGAAGTAGCTTCCATAAATTTTATTAACTGCTTCATACTGCTTGATGTCTGTAATGAAAATGGTGGTTTTTACAATGTGGTCCAAATCTGAACTGTTGTTTTGCAAAACGGCTTTCAGGTTTTCGAAAATCTGAATGGTTTGTTCTTCAATTCCATTTTTCAAAGTGTTTGTTTTTGGATCAACGCCAATCTGCCCCGAAACAAACACTAAATCTGTAAAACTGGTGGAATGGCTGTATGGGCCAATTGGCTTTGGCAGATTGGAATGGTTTACTGAAACAATGGATTTGGTATTAGTGCAGGAAGCGAAAACTAATAAGGCTAAAAATACTGCTGTTCTTTTCATCTCTAATTCTCTTTTAAGAAAAACAGAAGAGGTTAATTTTCTCCAAACTAACCTCTTTCTGAATTTTTATTTTTTTACAAATTTCAATAACTCTGAGTTGAATTTATCCAATTCTTCAATGAATAAGGCGTGACCGCTTTTTTCTAAAGGCACCAATGTAGAATTTTTTAATAGAGAATGCATTTGTTCAGCCAATTCATAAGAACATATTTTGTCCAATTTTCCGTGAAGAATAAGTGTGGGGATTGTGATGCTTTTCAATTCCTCTCTCAAGTCGCTGTCTCTTAGAGTTTTTAATCCTTCAGCCATTGCATAAGGTGAAGCTTGTGCCTGAATAGTTCCCAACCATGCGCCATAACCTGGAGCAACGCTTGTTTCGTTAGCTGGGAATATCTGACCAAAGTTTTCCAGTAATTTAGGTCTGTTGGTATTGTTCAATTTGATTAATCCGTCGACGTCTTCTTTAGTCCACAAACCGTAATTGAAATCGGCCCTTTTTGTCCATATTGGCGCCGCTGCTCCGAATAAAGCCAATTTGGAAACATGAGCCGCTTTATATTTGGCAACATAATGGATCACAGTTGCACCTCCCATTGAAAAACCGCCGATTGTTGCGTTTTGAATATTCAATTTGTCAAGGACTACTTTAATGTCATCTGCAAAAACATCGTAGTTGTATTTTCCTGCTGGTTTGTCTGATAATCCAAAACCTCTCAAAGTAATTCCGATAACCCTGTATCCCTGCTGTGTAAAATAAGCATACTGATACTCGTACATTGCATCGCTCAATGGCCATCCGTGGATCAAAACGATTGGCTGACCTTCGCCAAGATCCGTAACGTGAAGCTTTACATTTTTTTCAACTTCTATATACTCTTCCCTTCCATAAGATGCTGGAATTCTCTTTGTTTGTGCAAACGAAACACTGCTAAATAAGACTGCTGTAAATAAACCGATTGATAAAATTAAATTTTTCATGTTTTCTAAATTTTAAATTGTTATTTTTTAAATAATTTGGTTGTTGTTATTTGATGTTGCAAAGTTGGGATAAAGCGCAGGAAGGGACAATGGATCGTTTTCTCTTTGAACTGCACTTTTTTCCCTTTCTTGGATTTATGACTGGATAAATTCCAAAATGTCTCTATTGATCGTCTCCGCTTCAGTAGTCGGCATACCGTGTGAGAATCCAGGATAAATAATCAGTTTTCCTTTTTTCAAAAGTTCGGCCGCTTTTACAGCAGTTGTTTCATAAGGTACGATCTGGTCGTCATCACCATGCTGAACCAATACAGGAACATCAATACTTTTAAGATCTTCAGTAAAGTCAGTTTCAGAGAAAACTTCGATACAATCGTATTGCGCTTTAATGCCGCCCATCATTCCCTGTCTCCACCAGTTGTCTTGGATTCCTTTTTTTACATTGGCGCCTTCACGATTGTAGCCATAAAAAGGAACAGTCAGGTCTTGGTAAAATTGCTGTCTGTTATGTAAAGTATTGTATCGGATATCATCAAACACAGCCAATGGCACACCATTTGGGTTTCTATCGTCTGCAATCATATACGGAGTAATTGCACTGATCAGAACCACTTTTGATACACGGTCTTTTCCGTACTGGGCTGCGTAGCGCAAGGCTTCTCCGCCACCTGTTGAATGCCCAATGTGAATTGTATTATGAAGGTCTAAAAACTCAGTCAATTCAGCTACATCCTGTGCGTACGTGTCCATGTCGTTTCCTTTATATGTTTGAGTGGATCTTCCATGGCCTCTTCTGTCGTGGGCGATAACTCTGTATCCCTGGTTTAGGAAAAACATCATTTGAGCATCCCAGTCGTCAGATGACAACGGCCATCCGTGGTGAAAGAAAATTGGCTGTCCTGCTCCTAAATCTTTGAAATAAATTTCTGTTCCGTCTTTTACTGTAAATTTGTTCATCTTGTTTATATTTTAATGTTACTGTTATTTTGATAAGGCAAAGTTGAGATTAATCTGGGCGTCTATCAATGGATGGCTTTCTCTTTGAACTGCACTTTTTTCCCTTGCTTTAAATTTTTATTTTTTTTGAAGAATGCCATTTGTCTTTTAAGTCCACTGTCTGTTTCAATCAGATGTGAAGAATAACCGCAAGCAAGACTTTCAAATTCTACTGGGATTATTTATTTTTCATTACAAGAAGAGCCTTGTCTTTCTCCACAATGTAAGTAGCAAGCTCCGAAGCTTTAACATGACCTATATTTCTTGCTGAATGATTCTTTCCTGCGGGGACAAAAAGTACGTCACCAGCTTTAAGAATAATGGGTTTTTCTCCTTCAATCTGATATTCAAATGTGCCTTCCAGCACATAAATCAGTTCCTCACCCGGATGGTTATGCATCCCAAAAGCGGAATGTGCTTCGAAGTCTATCCGAGCCTGAATAGTTTCATATCCCAAAACCGAAATATCATGTCTTTGCAGATTGGTGCGGCTAATTCCTGACTGCTGTGCAAAAGCGGTTTCTGGAGTTAAAAATGCAGTCAGGCCTGCGAAAGCAACAGCTCCTCATAAAAATTTTTTGTGCGTTTTCATCTGTTTATTTTTTAATGTTAATTAATTTCTTTGTTATTATTTTTTTAAATGTGCTCTTAATATCCAAGCTGTTTTTTCGTGTTCCTGCATCAATCCAGTGATGAAATCGCTAGTTCCTAAATCCTCATAATCATTGTCAAAAAGATTGATGTCTGCTCTTAAATGGGTGATTATAGTTTCGTGTGCAGAAAGGAGTTCGCTTATTAAACTCTGGCTGTCATTTTCAGTCGGAACGTTTTCAGTCAGACGACTCAGTTCCAAAAATGCTTTTAAAGTTGCAGGCACCAAATGACCCAAAGTGCGGATACGTTCTGCAACAGTATCAATTGTTTCAGCTATTTGATTTGCCTGCTCATCAAATAGTTTGTGCTTGTCATAGAAATCATTTCCTTCGATGTTCCAATGTGCTTGTTTCGTTTTCGTGTGGAGTACAGATTCGTCGGCAAGTATTTTTGATAATTCCAAAGCCGCATTTTGGCGGTTGTTTTCCGATATTCCAATATTGGTTTTCATAATTAATTAGTGTTTTTTATTTGATGATGCAAAGGTTCTCCAAAACCCGAGACGCATCAATGGACGCATTTCTCTTTGGACTGCACTTTTTTCCTTTATTGTAAAGAATGTCCATTGCAATGTTTTTCAACCATTTTCATGATTGCTATAGCGTTTGGCAAACCTATAAGTTTAATAAGGGGCAAAATATCTTTATTAGGTAAATTAATATTTCTAAAAGGTCAGACTTCCCTATAAAGATTTGCTTAATTAAACAGCGCTTATCGTTTACTGCTGCGAAGATTATCACAAGTTCCGGAAATATAATGGGCACATTTTTCTTTTGGATACGCTTTCCTTTTATTTGATAAAATCGCCTGCTGGCGCCTTTTTAATGATTTGCATAAAAAAAGCACGGCTTGAATGCCGTGCTTTGTATAGTTAAAACTGTTTTCTAAATGAAATTGGGGACAGTCCCGTGTTTTTTGTAAAAAAACGAATGAAATAAGCATCGTCTTCATAATTCAGGCTATAGGCAATTTCTTTAACCGTCATCTGTGTATGTGCCAAGAGCCTTTTGCCTTCAAGAACGATTCTTTCTTTAATAATATCGTTGGGAGTCCTCTTGCTGACAAGTCCGATTTTCTTGCTGAGATTCTTGGGAGTCACAAATAGCAGATCGGCATAATCCGCAACCGTATGCAGAGTCCTGTAATGCTGTTCGACTAGTTTGCTGAATTTCCGTAAAAACTGCACATCAGCCTGCTGGCTTTCTTCAGCTAATCGGTGCTGGTGTTTCCAGATACGGGTCGATTTCAGTATGATGAGCTTTAACAGTATACGAAGCATTTCCTCAGTGTTTGCATCCTCATTTTTCATTTCAAATTGAATTTCCCTGATTATTTTCTGAATATCCTCAGATTGATTTTCGTTCAAAGCAATGAATGGAATTTCAAATACATTATTATACAAAATTCCGTCGCAGGCTACTTCCTGATCGTGAATTTCTATGCAGTAGAAATCCCTATTGAAATGCAATAATTGGCCGTCTTTAGTTTCGCAAGGCTTTATCACCACTTTGGGATTAATAAACAGCAAGGAATCAGATTTCATCTCGATCTCCTGGAAATCAACTTGTATAATGGCATTTTTTGGCAAAAATAAAATTTTGATATGCTCTTCCACAGAATTAAATCGGCCGTCTTCAAAGGATTGTTTTGTGAATTGTAAATTGCCGAACTGTTTATACGAGAATTTTTTTAACATGTTTTAATTTTAACTATCAATTGTTTAACCTTTCTATACTTATGGATAACGCTGCTATCCGGCATATTTTATTATTGCTTAGCAGTATAATAAATAAGTAAAAGTATTGAAATTCCTATCCAAAAAAGCAAGCCAGCCAGATAAAATTTCACATAGTGCCCACTTACTTAATATTTGATATTCAATATAAAAATACAATAGACTTTCATCGCAATTGCCGCATAACTGATTCAGAGTTTGGTCCATTCTTTTTGCGATAGCTTAAATATTAGGATAATTTTCATTCTATATAAACTTATTATCGTAATATTGCAATATAAATATAAAGCAATGGGAGCAACAAAAACAGATCATTTTACCGAAAGCCAGAACGAGCTGGCTATTTTAGCAAAAGCGTTAGGGCATCCTGCCCGTATTGCTATTATGGAATATCTATTAAAAGTGGATGCCTGCATCTGCGGGGATATTGTAAATGAACTTCCACTTTCGCAGCCTACAGTTTCTCAGCATTTGAAAGAATTGAAAAATGCAGGGCTAATCAAAGGGAGCATCGAGGGGAATTCTATTTGCTACTGTATCAATGAACCTGGGCTTGAGAAGATAAAAGTTTTTTTTGAGCATATATCGGATCATTTGGCAAAAAAGCGAAACGAATGCTGTTAACTGTAAAAATATGGAAATAAGAAAACTTTCACCTCAAGACTGGGATCAGGTAAAATTAATCTATCAAAAAGGAATAGACACCGGCAATGCCACTTTCCAGAACAGCGCACCTTCATGGGAAGAATGGGACAATTTACATCTGGAATCCTGCAGAATTATATTACAGGATGATAATATTATAATCGGCTGGGCAGCTCTCTCTCCTGTTTCTTCCCGCTGTGTTTATGCAGGGGTTGCGGAAGTGAGCGTATATGTAGATTCTTCCCATTCAGGAAAAGGAATCGGGCTTACCCTTTTAAATGAGCTTGTCAGACAGAGTGAAGAAGAAGAAGGAATCTGGACACTTCAGGCAGGAATATTTCCTGAGAATAAGGCGAGTCTTCGCATTCATCAAAAAGCAGGTTTCAGGATACTTGGAATAAGGGAGAAAATCGGAAAACAAAACGGTATCTGGAGAAATACCGCGTTTCTTGAAAGAAGAAGTTCCGTTATTATTTAATAAAAAAATATAGTATAACTAAATATAAAAAATTATGAAACTTTCAGAAATTAAAGAAGTGCTTAAAACAGTGGAAGCTGTAAATTTTCAGCTGCCGGACGGCACATTTGTACCGGAATATTTTCATGTAACGGAAGTAGGCTTGGTTACCAAAAACTTCATCGACTGCGGCGGTACGGTAAGAAAGGAAACTGTTGTGAATTTCCAGCTTTGGGATGCCAATGACTATGAGCACAGGCTGAAACCTCAGAAACTGATCCACATCATTGAGCTCTCAGAAAAAGTATTGGGAATTGAAGATCATGAAATTGAAGTGGAGTACCAGAACACTACGATCGGTAAATACGATTTAGATTTTAACGGGCTGAACTTCATTTTGCTTAATAAACAGACAGCATGTCTTGCTCAGAAACAGTGCGGTATTCCATCTGATAAGCCTAAAGTGAAATTATCCCAGTTAAATAATGATAATGCCAATTCATGCACTCCTGGCGGCGGATGCTGCTAACTTTTAAATAGATAACTACTAAACCATTATATTAAAAAATTATGCTATATCCTCAAATTGAGAATACCGTTAAATCATTTGATTTTAAGCAGCTCTCTGAAGATCGCAAAGCAGTCCTGCAGCCATTAATCGACTTTATTCAGACTAAAGTGGACAGTAAGCTGGATACCAGACTAAACCTTATCTGCACACACAATTCAAGAAGAAGTCATCTGTCGCAAGTTTGGGCACAGACTGCGGCTGCCTATTACGGCATAAAAAATGTTTCCTGCTATTCAGGAGGGACTGAAGCTACTGCCCTGTTCCCTATGGCTGCCCAGACACTTCAGGATTCGGGATTTAAGATTAAGACTCTTTCAGAAGGATCAAACCCAGTTTATTCAATAAAATATTCAGCTGATGAACTTCCTGTCATCGGTTTTTCCAAAACCTATGATGATGACTTCAATCCTGAAAGCGGATTCGCTGCAATTATGACCTGCTCTCAGGCTGATGGCGGATGCCCGTTTATTGCAGGTGCCGAGAAAAGAATGCCGATTACCTTTGAAGATCCAAAAATTTCTGACGGAACGTCTCAGCAGAAAGAAACTTATCTGGAGCGTAGCCTGCAGATAGGAGCTGAAATGTTTTACGTATTCTCACAAATAAAAAAATAAAATGTCAGCAGATAACTGTACACCAGTCGTCGGACGCAAAAAATTAAGCTTCCTTGACCGATTTTTAACCCTTTGGATCTTCCTTGCTATGGCTATAGGCGTAGCAATAGGATACTTTATTCCTTCAAGCGGGGATTTTATCAATTCCTTCTCCAGCGGGACAACAAACATTCCATTGGCAATAGGACTCATCCTGATGATGTACCCGCCGCTGGCAAAGGTAAAATATGAGCAGATGGGGCAGGTTTTCAAAAATACAAAAGTCTTGGGAGCATCATTATTCCTAAATTGGATTGTAGGCCCTGTCTTAATGTTTTTATTGGCGCTGCTGTTTTTGAACGGATACCCAGAATACATGATTGGGGTAATCCTTATTGGTCTGGCACGCTGCATAGCAATGGTTGTGGTATGGAATGATCTGGCAGACGGTAATAGGGAATATGCTGCAGGACTTATTGCACTTAACAGTATATTTCAGGTGCTGTTTTACAGCGTCTATGCTTATATCTTTATAACCATCCTGCCTCCCTATTTTGGATGTGATGGATTTGAGGTAAACATCAGCATTGCACAGATTGCCGAGAGTGTGGGCATCTATTTAGGGATTCCTTTTGCGTTGGGGATCATAAGCCGTTATACTCTGACAGCCCTGAAAGGCTCTCAATGGTTCAAAAACAAGTATATGCCTTTAATCTCGCCAATTACTCTTATTTCTTTACTCTTTACAATCATTGTAATGTTCAGTCTAAAGGGAGAACTGATTGTTCAGATTCCTACGGACGTTGTGCGCATTGCCTTGCCGCTTGTGATTTACTTTACTTTGATGTTTATCATCAGTTTTTTTACAGGAAAATATTTTGGGGCTGATTATTCACAAGCTGCATCTATGGCTTTTACCGCTACGGGCAATAATTTTGAACTGGCAATTGCTGTGGCAATCGGTGTGTTTGGTATAAACAGCGGGCAGGCATTTGCTGGAGTAATAGGACCTCTTGTAGAAGTGCCGGCCTTAATTGCATTAGTAAACCTTGCATTCTGGTTTAGGTCAAAGTATTTTTACAAAACCGCTAAGAATTCGTAATTATTCTTACGCAGCCTTATGCAGAAAACAGACAACAAAATCCACAGATTTCGAAATAGTGTTTATACTTTTTTATATTGTAGCTGCTGTTCCTGAAAAAGTGTTTGTTATTTAATAAGACATTGGATAAAAACAGTATGTTTTTTTGAGTATAAATTAAAATAAGCAAAAATAAAAGGCATCATGATATACGAAAAAATAATTCAGACAGACGGGCCAGAAACTACACTGCTGATTCGTTTTATGGTTGGCATTGTCTTCCTTTCAGAAGGGATTCAAAAATATTTATTTTCTTTCCTTCTTGACGCAGAGCGCTTACAAAAAATAAGCTTGCCAGAATCTGAATTATTAGGAATCTTCGAGGGCTGGTTTGAAATATTCTGCGGCATTTCTTATTCTGATCGAATTCACTGCAAAATTAACAAGCATTCCTCTTGTAGCCACAATGATTACAGACATTTACGATTCCAAATGCAAAATATTTATTAATAAATAAAGGCTCTTGGAAAATGGTGCATGTAAGCCGTACCGATCGGGCGATGCTTGAAAATAGTTTCTGTTTATTAAACGTGCCGGGAGGTGGTCCATGGCAGAATTTGAGTAAAAAAAATGGAGCATAATGCAAATCTAAAAGAAATTTTTCAAGTATTCATAAAGCTGGGAACTATTGGCTTTGGAGGTCCTGCTGCACATATTGCGATGATGCACGAGGAAGTGGTTATAAAACGTAAATGGATGGCCGAGCAGCATTTTCTGGATCTGATTGGAGCAACTAGCCTTATTCCCGGCCCCAACAGCACCGAGATGGCAATCCATATCGGTTATATAAAAGGAGGCTGGAAAGGACTTCTTGTCGCCGGGTTCTGTTTTATCATGCCTGCGGTTCTTATCACAGGATTTTTTGCCTATTTGTACCGCAGCTATGGACAGCTCCCACAAGTGCAGCCTTTCATTTACGGAATCAAACCGGCAGTCATAGCCATAATTATTGGGGCAGTTTATCCCCTAGCCGTAAAATCGATAAAATCTTTACTTTTGGGTCTAATCGCAATAACTGTCCTTACTGCATCCATTTTAGGAATTAACGAAATTTGTCTGCTGTTTGGATCAGGCCTGCTTGCATCTGCTGTTTTTTACATTCAAAAAATGAGAACAGACAAACTGCAAAGTTTTACTCCATTTGCCTTGATGGCTATACCTCAAACTGCCTTTTGGTCAGGGGTAGATTCTAAACTTTTTTTAATCTTTCTTAAAATAGGTGCCATTCTTTACGGAAGCGGATATGTTCTTTTTGCCTTTTTAGATACAGAACTCGCTGCAAAGGGGCTGCTCACAAAACAGCAGCTTATAGATGCCATTGCAATTGGCCAGTTTACGCCCGGGCCGCTGTTCTCATCAGTAACTTTTATCGGCTATCAGATCAATGGTCTTTCGGGAGCGGCAATCTCAACCATTGCAATTTTTCTGCCGTCTTTTATTTTTGTTGCCCTGCTTCATCAGCTGATGAAAAAATTGCGCACTTCAAAAGGACTGGCCGTGTTTATGGATGCTGTTAATGTGGCTTCTATAGCGCTTATCGCTGCCGTATGCCTAGCCATGGCAAATGAAGCCATTACCGATTGGCGTACTATTGCAATTGCCGCTATCAGCTGCATTGCCATTTTTAAGCTAAAAAAAATAAACAGCGCCCTAGTGGTTATACTGGGCGCTGTTCTAGGCTATTTTTTGGCTTATCTGTAGCTGTGGCACAAAGGCATAAAAACTAAATATTGTGTGCAATAATGTCTTAATAAATGCCTTGCTTTTCAAGTATCTAATCTGCAGTGCCAAAAATATTCCTTTTTAAACGATGAACAATTGTCCTGCTAAAAAAGTTATAAACAAGCGTCCCTGCAGAGCAGCAAATAAAAACAAAATCACCAGGCTGCAAACTTAAATCCAATCCGTAATTTTAGCCCGCTCTATTTCTTTATTGCGAGCGGCTTTATAGGGCTTTGCCGGGAATCCCAGCTTCGAAATGAAGGGCTTAGACCATAGGCTTTTTGCAATGCCTATATGCCTGCTATAAATAAGTGCGGCTTCTAATTATTTTTCTGCTGTCCTGGAGCATAGGCTTTCGCGCTTTTATCCCCCGTCATTTTTTTTGCCTGCCCTGGAGGCACCTTGCCTGAGGAGGTATGGATATGCGCACTGCAGCCGCTAAGCAGTAAAGCAGCAAGCACAGACAGGACGCTCCCGAGTATTTTATTTTTTCGGTTTTGCATAAAAAGTTTTTTTTTTGATGGTTACAAGACAAATATACCCATTTTTGGAATACTATTAAAGAGAAATACTAAAGCTCTAAAAAACTTCAACCCACACATGCAAGATTAACTTCCAGCATTAGCGAGCCTCTTTTCCATTTCCAATTGCAGCGTCCAGTTATTAAAATATTTTGACATTCAGATGCTATGTTAATATCATTTTCCTTAATATTCCATTAAGACATCCTACACATGCATAATTAACATACTAAACCAATTTTGAAATGCGTTATTAATTAACTAACTTAAAAAAAGAAGAAACTAATGAAAAAAGCAAACACCAAATGTAGAATTTTCCTTTTGGCTTCATTATTTACCCTATTGCTTACAGGGTGCAGCAGTGATGGTAATAATGGGCCGCAGACATCAAAAGTAAGCGTGCGAATGACAGATGCACCGGGTGATTACGATCAGGTAAACGTTGAAGTATTGGACGTTAGAATTAAAAGCAGCTCTGAAACTGGCGAAGATGGCTGGGTTAGTATAGGAAATATTAAACCGGGAATATATAATTTATTGGATTTAACTGGCGGTGTAAATGTGCTTTTGGCAGAGAACGAAGTTCCATCTGGATATTTAGGCCAGATGCGATTAATTCTTGGAGATAAGAACACTGTTGTTAAAGACGGCGTGACTTATCCTTTAAAAACGCCAAGCGCGCAGGAGTCTGGCTTAAAATTAAAAGTAAACCAAACTTTGACAGCTGGCGTAACGTATGATTTTTTACTTGATTTTGATGTCGAGCATTCCGTTGTTGTAGAAGCAGGCGGTTCCGGCGGCTACAATCTGCATCCTGTAATCAGAGTGTCCACGGCTGCTGCATCTGGGATTATCAAAGGAATAATTACGCCTTTCAGCTTCCAGTCTGTAATATCGGTTCAGGTTGGGGACACAACTGTTTCTGCTTATACAGATGAATCAGGAGCGTTTCAGCTAAACGGTATCGCGGCTGGGAAGTATTCTGTAACCATTACGCCAGATGCTGCTTCGCAATTGCCAGCTTTGGTTGTTCCTAATGTAGTGGTCGTGAATGGCCAGATTACTAACATGAATACCTTAACACTAAAATAATAAAAGAGAAAAACAGCTAATACTGCTTGTTATTTTTTTAAGCAAAAATGCGTTAATTGAAATCAATTGGCGCATTTTTTACATTTGCCTCATCAAATTTGACACCTTCTCTGCTACAAAAGCTAATGCAAATTTTATAGATGTTTCGATTTTTAAATTTAGATGCAAATAGCACAATTTTCATCTCAAAAAGTTTTAGATTGTCTGTTACAAATAATAAAAATGTCTAAGAACAACTTGTTAAGATATGGGGTATTTTAATAGATTTTTGATCAATCCCGACAGGACATCTAAACCAATTAAGATATAATATTTGTAGTTCGATAACTTAACAGGATATGAACACCTTGAATGAGCTAAACAAAAATTAACATCTTTCAAAATAGTGCTAAAATAATTATCAGCGGTTAATTGTAGAATATAATTTAGAATTTTGCGAATAATTTCATTAACTGTTGTCCTATATAAATGTATTACTTGTCCAACTGCTACCAACAAGTGGTTATTCCTGGCATATAAAGGCATTATATCCAATCCAAATTTGGTGCAAATTCGTCAGCCCGTAAGGTGATTTTTTGTACTTTAGTACCAATATTGAAATGTATGGAACCAATCGATCCAAAATACAATAGCTATAGAATTCCCAGCACAAAAGAGTTTGAGGATGTTTTTACCCATTTTTATTTTGCTAAAAACAATACCCAAAAGGCGGTAGCAAAAACGCTGCTTCCAAACTTTCAAACCATTTTCGTGTTTAGTTTTGGCAAACCGGTTTATTTTAAAGCAAACCAAGGGGACGAAATAGAAGTTGGACGTTATCTATTTTTAGGCCCTGTCAAGCAGGCTCTCCCATACAGATTAGAGCCAGGTTCTGAAATCTTGGTTATTAATTTTAAGGACGACGCATTTTACAGATTTTTCGGAAAAGTAATCTTAAGCGGCCATGTACCATTCAATCCGGATGACTTGGGCATTGAAAACTGCTTTTCTGCCTTATGGGAGAAATTAAGGCAAATTGATGATCAAAATGACCGGATTAATTTCATCCTTGAATTCTGCCGGCCGTATTTGGCCGCAAAAAACAGTACATCAGAACTGCTGGTTAATTTTAAGGCCAGCATCTACAACCCCATTAAGTCTGTTGCGCAGCATACCCAGCAGAGCGAAAGAAGCATTCAATCGCATCATAAAAAAATTTTTGGATACAGTGCCAAGGAAGCAAACAGATACCATCGCTTCTTAAATGCAGTCAAACTTATTCAAAATACGGTAGCAGGCAGCAGCAGCGTTGAATGGTTTCAAGTCATTGAACAGTGCGGCTATTATGACCAAAGCCAGCTTATACACGATTTTAGACATTATCTGAATCTCACTCCAAACCAGTACTTGAAGCTCCAGCAGGACATCTGCAACCCGGTATCATAATCTGTGCTTCGTTTTCATACAATTTTACCTCCAATATCCCTTCTACTTTTGTCATGTTAAATCATATAAAAGTAAAGAAAATGAAACATTTGATTATTTATGCCCATCCCAACCCGGAAAGTTTAAGCGGCCATTTCAAGAACATATTGGCTAAACATCTTCAGGAAAATTCCCATGAAGTGGTAGTAAGGGACCTATACGAATTAAATTTTAGTCCCAGCCTTTCGCTCTCCGATATGTATGGGCAGCGAAAAGGGCAGGTAACAGATGACGTAAAGGAAGAGCAGCGCCTAATAGAATGGGCAGACTGCATATCATTTATACACCCAATCTGGTGGACTGGCCTGCCAGCGATTATGAAAGGTTACATTGACAGAGTTTTCAGCTATGGATTTGCGTACCGCTACGACCAAGGCGTCCAAAAAGGGCTTCTAAAAGGCAAGCAGGCCTTGATTATCAATACCCATGGAAAATCCCATGAAGAATACAATGCCATAGGCATGGACAAAGCGCTATCTCTCACCTCAGATACTGGCATATACGGCTATTGCGGATTTGAAATAAAAAACCACTTCTTTTTTGAAAAAGCCGACAGGCCCAGTCCTGAAAATATTGAAGGGTGGACCAGACAAATCTTATCGTCGATTTAAAAATAAGACTGTGATGAAAAACAGAACCAGAAAAAGGTTGTTTAAAGGGATGGCTTGAGTCTTGATGCATCAATTGAGAACTGACTCAAGTATCTGAAGATCGAATCTGAAAGATACCCGTCCAAAAAACTTAATGCATGCGATGAGGATGAAAGACAGCAATCAGCATTTAGGCAGCGAACTCCTCCAAAGAGACAGCGACAAAATGTTCAGCCCATAAATCCAAGTGTGATGTATGTCAATTTAATTTCGTGATGTAGGTCATCTGCTGTGAAGATTCAAAATCTGAATTTTACATCAAATTAAAAACAATAAAAAATGCAATCAAAACAACTTAGAATCGGTATAGTTGGTACCGGTATGATTTCAAATATAACAGCCCAGGCAATCAATGCGGCATCGAATGCTGCGATTTCTTCAATTTCTGGAAGGGACCCTGAAACACTGAACAATTTTGCCGACCAGCATCAAATAGCTTCCAGATACGATGACTGGAAAAAAATGATTGCCTCGAGTGATGTCGACGCCGTCTATATAGGTGTTCCGACTTCTGCCAAAGAAGAGATTGCAATTCAGGCCGCCAGAGAAGGAAAGCACATACTGGTGGAAAAGCCCTTTGCGGACTTTGAGTCCCTTAAGCGCATCTCGGCCTCTGCCAGGGAAAACAAAGTAGCATTCATGGATGCCACCCACTTCACCCATCATCCGAGAACCAAAAAAATTCAGGAAAATGCAGCCGTACAGATTGGAACTATACAAGGAATCCACACCTCTTTCTTCTTTCCGTTTCTTGACCGCACAAACATCAGATACAATACGCAACTGGAGCCTTTAGGCGCTATCGGTGATATGGGGTGGTATGTTGCACGCGCTATAGTAGAATATATGCCCAACGCAAGCGAAATATTGGATATCACGACTTTCATACAGCGTGATCCGCAAACCAATGCCATTTATCGCGGTTCTGGGATGATTAAATTCAAGGGCAATCCAATCTCAAACTGGGATATAGGCTACAATGCAGGGGTCTGCATTATGGATTTGGACCTTCTAGGTACTGAGGGCCTTATAACTATGGATGATTTTGTTCTGGACTGGTCAAAAGGATTTGCCTTTGATGATAAAAACCATATCGCGGGCTACACTCTTCGCAAAGGAATGGCAACCCCTAAAGAGTTTGAATATGTTGATTCCCCGACCGGCAAGGCCCAAACCGTTCACATGATAGAAAATTTCGCGGAGCTTATTTTTGAAGAAAACGGGCAAACCATCGAATCGGTGATAAAAAAAGCTGAAGATACCCAGTTTATATTGGATAGTATATCTAACAGCATTCAAGAGTAATAAACCATACTAAGCTTATCCCTTATATGCCCCATTTAATCTGAAATATAACTGAATGAGGATCAAGAAGTCATCCAGAATACGTATGTAGGAATCAGAATCTTATTGGCAGAGGGAAATTAGTTTAAAAAAAACAATAATGGAAAAAACTTCAGAGATAACAATCGTTGCAACAGCAATTGCCCTTCAGAATGAAGAACTAAATCTTCGCCGCGAACAAGAAAAGCTTGTCACTGAGACATTAAAGGAAAAAGGATGCATACGATATGAACTGCATCAGTCAAAAGATGATCCCAGAGTACTGGTTTTTGTTGAAACATGGGCCAGTGAAGAAGATTGGAGAGCCCACATGCAGGGCGAGGCAATAAAAAAATTCCAAGCCAGTGGCGCTGCCAGATGGATTGCAGATTTCACGCTGTACAGAATGACCAAAATAGCAGGGTAAAATTCAAAGATGCCTATAAATGAAAAGCTGGAGTGTACACTTCAGCTTTTTCATTATATTTGGCCAATTAATTTTTCAATCGCATCAAATACCATGGAAGAATACTATAGCCTGCTGAGAAAACACATCGAGGAGGTTAACCCCTTAACCGATCTGGAATGGGAAACAATAGCTGCATGCTTTGTATATAAAAAACTTCGAAAACATCAATTTCTCGTGCAGAAGGATGAATTGGTGCATTACAAAGCCTGGATAATTAAGGGGCTGTCAAAAACCTATGCCATTGACAGCGAAGGCAAAGAGCATATACTGCAGTTTGCAATGGAACAATATTGGACCAGCGATTTCAAGGCCTATCAAAACAAAACGCCGGCCACTATGTTTATCGACTGCATCGAAGACTCCGAATTTTTCTGCATCCGACTTGAGGACAGGGAAAAGCTTTGCCATGAAATACCTGAAATGTCAAATTTCTTCAGAGTGAAATCACACTACGGATACATTGCCTTAGAACAGCGCATCATGTCGCTGCTGAACGAAACAGCCGAGACCCGTTATAATAATCTTGTAAAAAAATTTCCTCATCTGGTTCACCGAGTACCTAAAAAACTTCTGGCTTCTTACTTAGGGATGACAAGGGAGACACTGAGTAGGCTTAAAGGATAGCAGGTGTGATTTAGGTCACTTTAAAATATTGATATGCCTCATCTTTCAGCATTCTTAATTGTTTAAAATTTGTAAAGTTAATTTTAAACAATACAAATATGAATACAATCAAGTATTTTCTGCTATCTGCGTCAGTTTTATTATCCGCGCATGTTTTTGCACAAAGCAAATTGGAAGTTGTTGCTGAATTCCCTAGCGAAAGGCCTGGGAATATTGCCGTATCCCCTGAAGGGCGCATTTTTATCACTATGTCTGCTTTGGTCAGTTCAAAGCATATGGTCAGGGAAATACTATCGGACGGATCTACAGTTCCGTTTCCCGAGGAAGAATGGGTAATGCAGCCCAATTCCAGCAATAAGGGCGTCAGCGGCACTATAGGGATCCAGGTAAGCAGCGATAATATGCTTTGGGTATTGGATATGGGAAACCCGGGCGCAGCGCTAAAACAAAATCCAAAGCTGATCGGCTGGAATATTGCCACGAGAAAGCTGTTTAAAGTTTTCATAATTCCAGATACGGTCCTCACTGCAACTTCCTTTCTTCAGGACTTTATCATCGACATGAAAAATGGCACCGCAGTAATTGCCGATATGACCAGTTCAATCGGCGGCCAAATTAACCCGGCTCTGATTATTGTAAACCTGAATACAGGTTTTGCCAAACGCGTTTTACAGGACCACCCTTCCTTTTTGCCAATTAGCGACCCGATTATTGTCGATGGCATAAAAGTGATCCATAAAAAGGCAGACGGCACAGCCATGCAGCCACGAAACGGTCTGAATCCAATTTCAATAGACAAGGAAAATAATTTTATATATTTTGGAGCCATGGGCGCAAAGAAAATTTATAAAATCCCCTCCTCAGTGCTGGCTGACGAAAGCCTCTCCAATGAATCGCTCGCAAAATACATTTCCTTTTATGCCGACAAGCCAATTTCAGACGGATTTAAAGTCGGTGAAAATGGCAATATATATGTAACTGACGTTCAGGAAAATGCTGTAGGAGTAAGCAGTCCGCAAGGATATAAAAAATTATTAGCAGACAAAAGGCTTTCGTGGCCTGACGGTGTGGCCCTATATAAAGGATACTTGTATATCGTAGCCAATCAGCTGCACCATCTGCCATTGCTTAATAATGGAGTAGATGCAAGCAGACCGCCGTACTACGTTTTCAGAATGAAGATAGATTAAAAATGTATTTTTTGCATTCGCTTTTGGCAACCCTGCATTCCGGTCATTGAAAGCTGGACTTCATATCTTATTACACAAAAAGCTAAGGCGAATTTTACATATTCCCTTCACTTTAATGATGAGATTATATAAAATAAAGTGGCTAAAATGGACTCTTAACTTTATCTATATTTTACGTTAGCAAATCAATTAAAACTCAAACTGAAATTTATAGAGCTAAAGAAAGACAATTCTGCTTTACACAGTACAATCATTTCATATCCTCTGAAATATTTGTAGAATTGAATATTGCTTTACCACCCCATCAAGCATTTTCTTAATAATCCCAAAAACTATCATCACGCACCCCGCCCCCAAGATGATAATTACATAAACTCCGCGCTTTTTCCTGTAAGCTTAAATCGAGCTAACCTGCTAATTTTAACCCTGCTAATTATTAAAATCAAAAACCATGGAAAACACGCATAATTTCAGCCCCGAAGAGCTCCAAAACTGCCCATACCACCAGATGCTGGCCGCTCAGGATAATAAAAATAAAGATGCCAGGCGCGAGAACACCGGAGACTGGGGCGATATCGATGAGACAGATGAGGCAGGCACTGACCCGGACCGCAATGAAAAAAGCGGCAGCGATGACCCGACAGATGCCCGCTCGGGCAGAAGTACAAACACCTAACCTTTTGCAAAAAGAATTATTAATTCAAAATCAAGTATCATGAGCGACGACTTAAAAAACAAAGGACAGCAGGACCGCTCCCGCATCAATATGAACGAGGACCACGAGGTCGCGTATTGGACAGAGAAATTCAATGTCAGCCGCGAAGAGCTCCAAAGGGCAGTAGATGAGGCAGGCAACTCAGCCGACGCCGTAGCACGCGTGCTGCGCGCAAAATAGCACTAGCCAATAAAAAGAACCTGATCCCCGGCATGCCAACAGATGTTTCGGGGATTTTTTGCCTGAATGATACAGTACATCTAAGAGTAAAACAGCCCGAGGCGTCAGGGCTTTATTTACCACTCATTTAAAGACAGCACACATGGGAAAGAAAAAAGATAATAAGACAGCGCAAATCAACACGCTTTTAAAAGCAGGTACGCCAGGAAGCATGCCAGAGGGCATCAGACCCATGCTGGCAGTTTTGGTAAACGCGCCCTTTGATGACACGCAGTGGAGCTTTGAGGTCAAATGGGACGGCTACCGCTCCCTGGCCTATATAAACAAAGGCGAAGTATCTTTGGCCTCCAGAAACAACAAGCCTTTTACGGGCAAATATTACCCTATCACCCAGGCCCTGCAAAAGTGGAAAAGCAATGCAGTGCTTGACGGGGAGATACTGGTTTTAAAAGAAGACGGAAAGGCGGATTTCAGCGCGCTGCAGAACTGGCGCAGCGAAGCGGACGGGCATCTGGTCTATTATGCCTTTGACATTCTCTGGTACAATGGGATAAACCTCATGGAGCTGCCCCTTACAGAGCGCCAGGCCATTTTAAAAGAAATACTGCCTAAAGATGACGACCGCATACGCCTGAGCCAAAGCTTTGAGGGCGGCATTGATTTTTTTCAGACCGCCAGCGCAATCGGACTTGAAGGGATCATGGCCAAAAGAAAGGATTCCCTCTACATCCCAGAGAGCCGAAACAGGCAGTGGCTGAAGATAAAAGCGCAGAGGCGCCAGGAAGTGGTTATCGCGGGCTATACCCGAAACGAGGACTCCTCCAAACTCTTCAGCTCGCTGCTGCTGGGCTTTTACCAGAACGGAACCCTTCAGTATGCCGGCAAGGTCGGCACAGGCTTTACCGATAAGATGCAGAAAGAAATGATGCAGGAGTTCGCGCCCCTTATCACCAAGACCATCCCCTTTGCCTCGGAGCCCGATATCAACAAGCCCTCACGATTCCGCCCCAACCCGCCGCATGCAAAGGCGGTCTGGCTCAGACCCGAACTGGTCTGCGAGGTCAGCTACGCCGAGATCACATCCGACGGGGTTTTCCGCCACCCATCCTTTGAAGGGATGCGAAGCGATAAAAAAGCGGCCGATGTAACCTTGGAGAAAGAAGCGGAATCGGGGGCGGTTTTAAAGGACAATGACCCAGAAACGAAGGCACCCGTTACCTCTCCCCTTACCGCCCCAAAAGCAGGCGGTCCAAAGACACTGTTAAACCCGACTGAAGAGACCCAGACCAAAAAGATCAAAGGACAGAACATGACCTTCTCGCACCTGAGCAAAGTATACTGGCCCCAAAGCGGTTACACCAAACGCGATATGTTCAACTATTACTACAAGGCGGCCGAATTCATCCTTCCATACCTTAAAGACCGGCCATTGTCGCTTAACCGTTTCCCCGGGGGCATAAACGGCAAGAGCTTCTACCAGAAAGACGTGAAGGGAAAAGCCCCTGAGTGGGCAGAGACTTTCCCCTACACGACCAGTGACGGTGAGGGAAAAGAATTCCTTGTAGGCGGGGATGAGAAAACCCTGCTTTACATGGCATCCCTCGGCTGCATTGAGATGAACCCGTGGTTCAGCCGCGTGCAGCATCCCGACAATCCCGATTACTGCGTGATTGACCTTGACCCGGACCAGAATACTTTCGGGCAGGTCATAGAGGCCGCCTGCGAGGTTAAAAACATCCTTGACGCGCTGGACATCACAGGATACGTGAAAACCTCAGGCTCCACCGGCATCCATATCTACATTCCCCTTGGCGCCAAATACAGCTATGACCAGTCCCAGATGTTCGCAAAAATGATCGTTTCGATCGTGCACGGACAGCTATCGGAATTCACAAGCCTGGAGCGCCAGATCAAAAACCGCGGCGGGAAGATGTATCTGGACTTCCTTCAGAACCGTCCCGGCGCCACAATCGCCTGCCCTTATTCGCTGCGGCCAAAACCGGGCGCCACGGTCTCCATGCCCCTGCACTGGGAGGAGGTCAGAAAAGGGCTGGAGATTAAGGATTTCACCATTGAGAACTCCATAGCGCGCATGAGGGCTCAAGGGGATATTTTTAAAGGGGCGCTGCAAAAGGGAATTGACATGAGAAAAGCAGTCGCCAAAGCACAGAGCCTCTTTTTTTAAAGAACTGTCCCTGCAGCTATAAGTTAGAACATTTATAAACCAAAACACCCGTTATGACCACAAGCTATTTCCTTACCGGCTCTTTTAATGATCAGGACAACGATTTTGAAATTGCCATCACCATCCCAGACCAGCATTCCCAAGCTTCATCGGAAATGTACACTCTAGTGCTGAAGGATATTTCCGGCGAACGAAGAACGCTCTGGCAGACATCGCAGCCGGATTTAATGGAGTGCCTGGATGCGCTGGACGTGTTCCTGTCTGAAAATTTTATTGTTCTTTACAGTAAGATACTTACCTCTGCCCAGCGGGATGCCGCTGCTGACAAGGAGCTGGAAGGGTTTATTTTAAACAGGCTTGGATGGTTGGAATAAACTCTCATGGCCGCAGATAATGTGTTTTGGGCATCGGATATGGGAAATCCGGGCGCAGCGCCAAAACAAAACCCAAAGCTGATCGGCTGGAATATAGCCGCGGGAAAGCTGTTTAACATTTTCATAATTCAAGATACAGTGCTCACTGCAATCTTCAGGACTTTATCATCGACATGAAAAATAGCAATGCGGTAATTGCCGATATGACCAGTTCGATGGGCGGCCAAATTAATCCCGCTATGGTTATTGTGAACCTGCAGACAGGTTTTGCAGGACAACCCGTCTTTTTTGCCAATAAGCTGCCCTATTATTGTCGATGGCGTAAAAGTGATCATAAAAGTCAGACGGCACAAAGCGGGCTCCCTAGCCCCGATAGAAGCGGAAATCCTTCTGCGCCGGAATCCGGCGCAGAATATTACTTCGTCAGTTCGTTATCGCTCATGTGCGGCGGATAGCTTGGACAGCTCAAAAAAATATAAAAAAACAAAACAACTGCCCCATCCAAAGCCTTGACCGGTTTTTGTTTTTTTCCTAATTTTATCCTATGGCCCCAAGAGAGATAAAACGTTATTTTGAAGCCTTCCCGTCTCCAAAGGAGGCGCTGTGGAAGCCGTGGGCCAGAATAACCGATTCGGAGCTTTTTCTCAAGAGCTGCTACTCGGCCATAAACAATTACAAAGGCCCAATTGATAGTTGCCCGGCATTCTGGAACCAGAAGGATTTTATATGAATATAAGGGAAAAACTACAGGGAGCGCAAAATCAAAACCAGAATCCGCGACCGGAGACAGTAAGGCAGGAACCCTAAAACGGAAAAAGCCGGCGGCTTTGTGAGATCCAGCCGAAGACGCAGATCATTAAACGCCTGAACCTGATTTGGAATAACGGGGCTTCACGTAGTGGCTAGAAAAATAAAAAATTGAGATGCATAGAGAAAAAAGCCAGACAGCCCTTGATATGGGCCGCACCATGAAGAATCTTATCGAAGAATATTACAGCTGCGAAAAAACTGCGCCTCAGGGCATCCCCTCGGCAAGCTATTTTGCAGAAAAGCTTGGCATGGATTATGAATATTTTGAAGACCTGATCTTTAAGCAGAACGGCTTATCCGCAGAAGGCTTCATATCTTTAGAGCTTGCCCGCAGGGCCAGATTAAAACTTTTTGACACTTCAAGATCCATTGCTTTTACCGCCTCCGAACTGGGCTTTAAAAGCACAAGCGGGTTTGAGCGTTTCTTCAAGAGACAGACCGGATTCACGCCCTTTAAGTACAGGGAAATAATAAAAAAGAATTTTACAGGAAGGCGCTGAAAAATCAGCCCTGCATTTCAGTCAATAAATCCCAGTCCTGCTCTTTAATTTCACTATAATCATGGCTGCCGGCTTTAAATAGCATACCCTGACCGGGAAAACAGGGCTAAAGAGCTGCGGGCAAAGGCTTCTTCCTGCTGCTGCAGAAAGCATTAATTCAGTAAAAAAGATCCATCTAATTGCGTAAATTTGCACATCTTGTAAAAAAACCAGACGGATTGTTTTTTTCCACAGACCCGATGCCAGACCCGTATAATGGAGACCATGCTGCTGCTTTGTTATCTGGATCTTGTCTCTTTAAATGAGCTTACAGACTAGAGCAGCCTTAATAAACCAGACAGAAATTATTCCTAGGCATCGGGCAGGTTTCTATATATTCTGGGGCGCTTTTATAAATTAACTTTCAAATAAGGAAAGATTTTTACAGGTCTTTTTTATTCCACTCCCGGGTCAGGACATCATAAAGCAGTTCTTTTAGCCTCTGGAACGAGCTGGGCTTCACAGCATAAATATCAGCTCCCAAAGCATAGCAGATCTTGATGTTTTCTGGCGTGCTGCTGGTGGAGAGCATGACCACTCTCCATCCTTGGAGAACCCCACCTGCATTTCTTAACTGGAATTCCATGCTAAGTTAGCACATGCGGCTGCCGGAAAGAACAAAATGAAGAAGTCTGAATAAAAAAAGCAGCAGACAGCAACTGGCTGGCATCCCACAGCGGGCACCCGAAACGCGCCTGCCTTTTCGAGGATAAAAAATTTTACCGGAAAAGGACGATCACAGGGCTGTAAAAACCCCCTCGGGACCTTCATGAGATTCTTCTTGTGCAGAAAATGGAAAAATGGCCCGCGCAGCACCGCAGGGATAAAATAAACGGACAGCGTCCCGAACCCGGCACCATTTACATACAATTAAACAGCCCGCATCTGAACTGCGGTGCTGTCTTCTGTAAGGATCCCAGCCTTTTCAGGTAAGAATGAACCCTTTCTTATCTCTTGCAAATGCGCTCCAGTCGATCATAAAAACAGCCCACAGCAGCTTTTTAAGCTCCTGAAACGTGGCGGGCTTCACGGCATAGAGATCCGCCCCCAGCGCGTAGGAAAGCTCAATGTTTTCAGGATTCCTGCTTGTGGAGAGCATAATTACCTTAAGGCAGCCAAAAGGCCCCTCTGCGCCTTTTATCTGCCTTAGGCATTCAAACCCGTTTTTTCCGGGCATGTTGATATCTAAAAACAGCAGCTCGGGCATCTGCGCCCCGCTCCCCGAAAGGCACTGCAGAAGCTGCCCTCCGTCGGCGGCCTGTCCAACGGTAATATTCAGATCAAGCTCATCCACTGCATCGAGAAAGAGCAGCCTGTCATCCTCGTCGTCATCGGCATGGAAAATAAACTTATGGAAATTCTGGGGCTCAGACATCGTTTTCAAATTTAGGGCAGTTCAATTAAGGGCAAATGAATCTGCAAAAGTTATACTAAAAAATTAATACAATCCTTGTAATGGGTAAACGATAGAAATATGTCCGCATGCGGCTGGTGAACTGCAAATATAGGGCTAATTTTTCAGAAAATCGCTGCAAATGATGCAAATCTGCAGAGCCTGCCAAAATCCAGCGTATGGCGCCTTTGAATGCAGGAACAGTTAACCTGCGGGTCCAGCGGCAGTAAAAATTACATTTTTCCCCTGCCATAGTATGCCGCTATTGCCGCAAAACTTTCTTCCAAAATTTTAGCCCCGATTGCTTCGCCAGTTCGCTTCGCTCGTGTGCAGTGGAAATACTATGCGCCGGGCGTTCCGGCGCATAGATTGCAACGGATAGCGGGAAAAAGCTCCTAAAAACACACAGTCAAATCCCAAACCCCGGCCTAGTCCCCTTGAAGAGAGACCGCATCTTCAATATGCTCCGCACTAATAAAGGCGGCAATATGCTGCCGGGCATCATTTCTCTTTTCTGCACCAGTCTCAAATGCATTGATGTCAAACTTGGACCATTAAAAGTTTGCCATGGCCATATCAGAAATAGTAGAACAAGCCTCTCACAGGTATTTGCCCCTTCCTGAAAGAAAATGGAAATATTTCCAGCAGTGGGACGATACCTTTTTTTTGCATTGGAGCGTTAAGCCAGAACTCATATCGGAACTGCTTCCGACAGGTTTGGTGCTGGACACTTTTCAAGACAAAGCTTGGATATCACTGGTGGCTTTTGATGTTCATAAAATGAGAATGCATTATATCCCTCGTATTCCCTACATATCCAATTTTAAGGAAATAAATGTTCGGACCTATGTGCTGAATAATGGAATCAAAGGTATTTACATGCTTTCCATAGAAACTAACAAAATTATTGAAGTTTTACTCACCCGAACATTTTTAGAATTGCCCTATAGGAAGTCCTACATCAAAAAATCCATAAATACTTTATTTTCTTCGAATGGCGTGAAGAATTACAAGCTTTTATTCAGCTATAAAAAAATAGGAATTCCAATTATAAAAACGCCGCTGGATTACTGGTTAAACAGAACGACATTGCTTGTACAATGCCACCGGAAATAAACTTTTCCGCCATGACATACATCATAAAGAATGGAATCTAGAAGAAATTGACATTCCTATTACTGAAATAAATTATAATTTCAACAGCATTTCTTTAAATAAACATCCAGAAAAGCTTCATTATTGCCAATCTATCGATGTTCTTTTATGGAGCAGGAAAAGAATTTTATAAATTAGAAATTACGGATTGTAGAGAGCTCTTCCTTGTTTCGTCTATCTGATTGCATTTTAAGGAATCTGAATTCTGTAATGAATAGCGGGCAATGTATAAAGACGGAATTTAATGAACTGCAATACTGTTATGTAAAATACTCTGCCAAAAGAAAATTCCCCGTAAATACGGCTTTGCGTAAAGGCTACTGCAGATCATGGGTAATAATTTTGAATATTTCCTGCTGCTGCCCTTCCATTGATTTTAGCTTGTTGGAGCTCCAGCTCTCTCCGATGTTCGGGATCAATAAGTCGTCTGGTTTAGGAATTTTTGAATCAATTCAATTGCCCCTTGCGGATGGCTCATATGCGGGCAGTGTTCAGTAGCATTCATTTTCTCAAATGTGCTTCCCTTTATTTTTCCGTGGATGTAATGCCCGACTTCTTCCGGGGCAATGCGCGGGCACTGCAGCCGCGACATTGTTAAATTGGAAAGGTCTTCCCTGCTGCCAATAAAAAACGCATTTTTACAGTCTTCTCTCTGCCTGTTATTTTCGCCGGCATATCCAGCGCATAAATAGCGCTTTCAGGCCGCAAGAATTGGCAGATAGATCCAAAAAACTGTTCCTTTTCCCGGCATGCTTGTAAAATTGATAGTCCCGTTATGATTCTCGACAATGCGCTTGCATAAGGCCAGCCCTATGCCATTGCCGCTGTACTGGCCCTTTTGGTGCAGACGCTGGAACATATCAAAGATTCGGGCAGAATACTCGCTGTCCATTCCAATTCCATTATCTTCAATTGAAATTAGATAAAAATCACCGCAAGGGGCTGCAGGATCAAAGGCAGTGTCGCTTTTATCTGAAATTATACGGCTGGAAATGTTCACTTCGGGCTTGAGCGCATTAAATTTCAGCGCATTATTTATCAGATTGTAAAACAGCTGGCGCAGCTGGGTTTCAATCCCGGTAACAACCGGAAGCCCATTTAAGTTTACAACGGCTTTTTTTTCTTCAATAATCAGACTCAGGTCCTCTAGAGCTTGAGCTGCAACATCATTAAGATCGGCCTCTTTAATAAATTTATCATGATTGTTTACACGGGAATAATTAAGAACATCTGAAATCAAATTTGATAGCCTGCCGGCCGCCAGCGTAATTTTATCAAAATAATAAAGCGTTTTCTGCCCTTCGGTTAAATGTTCTGCCGCCCTTGAGATCATGATCATGATTTTTCGAAGCGGCTCCTGCAGATCGTGGCTTGTTATAAAAGCGAACTGTTCCAGCTCCTTATTTTTAAATTTAAGTTTTGAGTTTGCGCTTTGCAGTTCAAGCTGCATCTTTCGAAGCTCCGAATTATCCTTTAAAGCTTCAACAATCATTTTCTGGGCATTGTTATTTATAAAATAGATAAGCCAGCTCTTAAAAGAGCCGTCTTCCGACTTATTCGGCATAATGGAAACATTATGCCAGATATAAATGCCATCTTTTTTAATTCGGATTTCAGCAGAAAAATCTCTTCTGTTTTTTTTAACATTCTTCCATCCTTCCAATATCGGATGCACATCATCATGATGTATAAATGCCCCAAGGTTTTTTTTGTCAAAAATGGCTAGGGGGGTTTTCAGATAAGCTTTGAATGCATGGTTTGATAACAGAACAGTGCTTCTGTCGTTGACAATGCAGATCAAAACGGGAATTGTATCCACGAGATTTCTGTATTGGTTTTCACTTTCGCCCAGCTTTTCTGAAAGTGCTGCAAGCTCGATATTTTTTTTTCTGATTTCATCATAAGCCGAAATCGGCGGCTCATATTTAAAGTAATCTGCCAGAGCATTTATTTTTGCATCTGAAAGAAGCCCCGGCGAAGAAACCTGATGGCTTAATATGGTTTTTGACTGGCCGCCGGCATAACTGTATCCTATGCTGCCTGATAATTTATCAGCATATTTGTAAGCTTCTGGATTGCATCCCCTGAGATCAACCTGATCGGTAAGCACCGCCTGTATTTCTTTGCGGCCTGCTTTGATGGTATTGATTCCCAAAACAAGCACAGAATTTTTTCCGCTGGCAATTGAGCATCTTGCCACTTCTGAAACTGCAGTGGAAAACCGGGTCTGCGACGCTATGGGCAGGCCGCACATTTCAGCAATTTTCATTGAACGCTTATGAGCCAGTATGAGGTCCATTTCATTGTCAAGACTAATTTTTACAATTTCCTCCATAAAGCTTTAAATTATTTTTCCAACCAATATTGCGGCATCATCGGTTCCTCTCACATTATCCTTATACAAGGCCGAAGCTATAATTCCCGGACTCTGTTTAATTATGGAAGCCAGATCATTAAGATGCAGTCCCGTACGCAGTCCGTCACTGTGCATTATAATAATCTGATGTTTTTGATAAGGGTCGATGGTGCCCTTTATAGTCCGTGGAATATTATGGCCTATAATGCCATTATATGGCGTATAGGTTTTGCTGTCGAGCCCGTTATAGATCCGCGTATTGATATTGCCTATGCCGCAGATATTCCAAGTTTGCGCCTCATAATCGGCAATGGCAACAGTAGCTACAAGCCCCCTGCCTTTTTTAACGTGCTGATGAACATGGCGCAGCACTGCCGCAGGATCAGTTTCTGCGCATTGCTTAAAAGCTTTGACTGCCTGTTCAACTGCTTCGCGGGCCTTTACCCCATGGCCTAATCCGTCTCCAAAAAAAATCTGAAAGCCTTTTCTGGAATATTTGATATGGTATCCGTCTCCGCATACCCGTTCGCCCGGATAAGTTACACTGAGCCCTGCTATATCCAATCCTGCATTTGAGTTGGGGAATGCAGCATCGGCTTTATCGCAAATCTTAATGTATTGGACGGTTCCCCAGCCGCGTAAGGAATAGATCTGAAAATCATTGCTTAATCTTTTAATGGCGCCCATGCCCTGTCCCAATGTGCTGGAGGTGTAATAGCCGTCTTTCATTATTTTGGCAAGATTATCAATGCCACTTCCTTTATCAAGACAGTATATTTCTATCACATTGCAGCTTCCATTGTGATGCGCCCTGTAAAGCAGATCGCCCCCGCCAGCATATTTGATAAGATTAGAAGCGAGTTCTGCGATAATAATGTCAGTTTCCGCCGCCCTGTGCGGCTTGAAGCCTAACTGAAGCGCTAAGTTGTGTATCTCCCTTTTAATTAAAGCGATAAGACTCCTATCGTCAATTTTATAAACGCAAAAAGCACTATCCATTTTTCCATTTTATTATAGTTACGGTTGTGCCGTTTCCCAATTCTGTCTGAATATCAAATTCATTCACCAGCCTTTTTGTGCCAGGAAGGCCAAGCCCCAAACTTTTTCCGGTGCTGTAGCCGTCCTGCATGGCCAGATTTATATCTTTTATCCCTGGCCCTTTATCAATAAAAACCACACGGACACCGAAATCCCGTCCATTGGTTACAGATTCTATGATAACCCTTCCTCCTCCCCCATATTGAAGAAGATTGCGGACAAGCTCGCTTGTGGCAGTGATCAGTTTGGTCTGGTTTAAAATACCCATTCCAATTTTTACGCCGTATTCCTTCACGAGGTTGCGCAACGGAACTACATCCTGCTCTTTTGCTATAAACAGTTCTTCTTTATCGGCTGCTGTCGTCATATGCCTGCTCCTCCTTATCGCCATTGTACATTTTCGCGCGAAGCAAATCCATGCCTTTTTCAACATTTAGGGCGCTTATAACACCATTTAAAGACAGTCCAAGTTCAACAAGCGTAATAGCGACAGCGGGCTGCATGCCGACCACAACAGTCTGTGCGTCCATAATTTTTGACATTACGGCAATGTTTCCTAAAATTCTTCCCATAAAGGAATCGATAATGGAAACCGCCGATATATCAATCAAAACGCCTTTTGAATTATTCTTTTTGATAGCATTTATTAAATCAGATTCAAGATTTTCAGCCAATTGGTCATACAGATCGACCTGTATGGTAACCAGCAGAAAATCTCCCATCTTGAGTATTGGAATTCTTTCCATTTCAGTGATCTTAATTCGTAATTTTTCTTTTCACAACTGTGAGCTGAAGCATATCAAAGGCTGTTTGAAGTGCGCTTGCCAATGAAGCCTTAGTAATAATGCCCGTAAGATCAATTCCTAAATGAACCACCGTCTGAGCAATTTCAGGGCGTATGCCGCTTATAATGCATTCTGCACCCATTAGCCGTGTTGCACTTACAGTTTTTATAAGATGCTGCGCTACCAGGGAATCTACTGCCGGCACGCCTGAAATGTCAAGTATGGCGATCGAACTTCCCGTATCCACAATCTGCTGCAATAAATTTTCCATTACCACCTGGGTTCTGGAACTGTCCAGCGTGCCAATGATAGGAAGCGCCACAATACCATCCCAGACGCGGATTACAGGAGTCGAAATCTCGCTGATCTCATCAATCTGCCTTGAAATGACTTCTTCCCGCCCTTTCATACAGGATTCAAAAGTCAGTATTGCCATATTATCAAGAAGTTTGCTCAACTCTAAATTAGCGCTGTACAATTTTGAAGGATCAGACTCCATTTCTGAAAGAATTTTAGAAGCCGCTTCCTTAAAAGCAATGAGGTATTGGGCATTTTCACGAGGCGAAAAACCGCGTCTGCCCCTCGAACTTGAAATTCCGACCAGCAGATCGTAAACATTTTCGAATTCGTCTGAATCCGCATTTCCATTTGAATGCTTTAAAGCATCCAGCAGAAGGGAAACGAACTCCTTTGATTCTTCTTCTTCCGTTGAACCGTCAGTAGAACCGCTAGCTTGTAAAAGCTGGGACCATTCGGCCAATAATTTGTTTTGGTGCTCTTTCAAGCTTGCCAGGAGACTGTTCTGCATTTGCTGTGATATTTGGATTCCCGTAAATGTAGACAATTAAATCCATCAAATTACCGAATTCAGAAAATACGTGCAAAATTATCCACCTTTAATCAATTTGCATGTGATAAATGGCAACCCGCAAAAGGAGAAAAATGCCCCAAACGCGAGAATGCCCGAAAATTGGCTGCGGAACACCCCCCTTTAAAAAGAACGGCAGTAAAAAATTAATTTTTAAAAATAATAAGGTGAATGCAGATACACCTGAAAACTACCCTTGGATGAGGAGAATTTCCAGAACGAAAACTCGGTCAATAAAGGACAGCAGAAAGGTTCTTCCCGTATGATTCCCGATGAGGCGACCTGCTTTAGATTATTAATTCTGACAGAAATTACAAGGATAACAAATCAATATCTTAGGGCTGCTTCAAAATTTACCCGGAACTATCGGACATCAGAGGCCGCTGCAGACAGATATCCGGATGCCAACTGTACGCCCAGCTTGTGGCTTTCCAATATCTGCTTTAAATTGCATGTTGTTACAATTCTCTATAGTATAATTTAAACTGCCCGTTGGAAGAATAAGCTTGAACCATTCCGTCATCAAAATCTCTGGTGAGATAATCCTTAAAGTATCTGTCGAAATCTTCGAGCACCTGCGGCACTATGAAAATTCTCATTGTGCCACCCCTCAAAGTGGTAAAGTCTGGATAGTTAGCTTTATTCTTTTTCGCAATTTCATACGTCATGCTTCATAAATTATGTGCAGACAATATGCTGGAATACTCCCGCAATGTTTTCTATAGAATTAATATTGTGCTGCAGTGCTTAATAAATTATTGCAGGTGCAAATATGCCGCTTACCGATTTAGCGGCAATAAATTTAAAAATTAGTTTTATATCAGCCTAAATTTATCCGTAATTTTTTGCAGCTTCCGGTGCACTGCACGACATCTTCTAAAATGCTTTCAAACGCACTGGCTTTCAATGTCATACTTATTGGCTTGCAAATAGGGGGCCGGACCACCGAGTGGCCAATATGGATCTGGCCGCCGCCCCTTTTATGCTGATGCTTGACTCTTACTTTTTCTTGCTGACTTTATATTTACAGAAAGGATTACAGCTGCCGCCTCTGCAGACCGGATATTTTGCAGCAGCCCAGGGACTGGGTTTTGGGAGCTAAAGGTTCAATTAACATTTTTTTTTAGGCTGGTTTGCCTTACAAATAACCCAGCCCCCACTTTTAAAAAAGATATCTTTCTGCTGTTGGAGGCAGTGAGGAATTAATTTCCAAGGGCAGGTAAATGCTGAAAACAGCGCCCTTTAGCGAACTGCCCTGCGCGCTTATAGCCCCATGGTGGTTATCGACAATTTTTTTGCATATGGAAAGGCCGATACCCGTGCCTTCAAACTGTGATTTGGAATGAAGCCTTTGAAAAACCCCGAAAATCTTATCCGCTTCTTCAGGAAGAAAACCGATCCCGTTATCGGAGACCGTAATTTTGACATAATCAGCTTCAGCGATAAGGTGATTGCTTAGTTTTTCCGCTTTATCGGCCTTGGCAGCGGTAATTTTAATGACCGGAGTGCATCCTTCCCGCTGGAATTTTAGTGCGTTGCCGATAAGATTGCCCAGCAGCTGGCTTAACTGCAGCGGCTGTCCGGGAATTTCCGGAATATCTGAAATCTCCAAAACGGCCCCCTTTTCTTCTATCAGCAGTTCGAAGTCTGCCAGAATTTCCACGATGATCTGATTGAGATCCACCATTGAAAAGGAACCTGCAGCTTTATTAAGCTGAGAGAATGCAAGGACATCCTGCACCAGCGACTGCATCCGGGCAGCGGATTGCCCGATCTTTCTCAGGTGTTCCTGGGACCTGCTGTCCAGCATAGGGCCTGCCTTGTCCTGGAGCATCTGAGAGAAAATACTGATTTTCCGAAGCGGCTCCTGCAGGTCATGAGAGGCTATGTAGGCGAACTGCGCCAGATCCGCGTTAGAGCGTGCCAGGTTTTCATTTGCCTCTACCAGCATTTCAGTTCTGACTTTTATCAGTTCTTCAACCCTCTGGCGTGCCAAGACCTGTTCGGTAACATTATTGGAAATGGCAATAACGCCCAGCACCTCGCCGCTGCCGTCCCTGTAAGGTTCATAAATAAAGTTCTGGTACACAACCTCTGGAGTTCCGAAACGTATAAGATGCACAGGCATTTCACTGGCCGTGAAGGTTTCGCCGGTTTTAAACACCTGGTCCAGAAGGCCCTCCAGCCCCTGCTCCCTTGCATCGGGCAGTCCTTCAAAGATTGGCCTCTGCATTACCTCTTGCCTGTCTTTTCCCCAGAGATTGACCATATGCTCGTTGGCTATCTCCACTGTATGGGAAGGCCCAAGCATCAGGCACATGGAGACAGGCGCCTGCATGATCAGGCTGCGGAAATTCTCCTGGCTCTGTGCCATCTTAAGCTTGGCGATATTAAGGTCAGTAACATCTGCAGCGGTATTCATCACCCCGTATACCCTGCCCTTATCGTCAAAAAGCGGCGTAAAGCTGTAATTGAAATAAAAGGTCTGCAGTTTTCCGTCCCTCTGCAGGTCAACCCGCTGGTTTTTGGCATGATAAGGCTCCCCGGAATTATAAACCTGCTGCAGAAGCGGGTAGATTTCCTGGCTTTCCAGTTCGGGAAGCACCTCAAAATAGGTTTTTCCAACCAGGTCCCCCCCTTTTCCCCAGGCATCAATAATGGACTGGTTTAGCATCCTGATGCGCATCTGTGGCCCTTCATAGACTCCGATTGGAAACGGAGCGGCATCAATGAGCGAACGCAGCTCATGGGCATGGTCTTCATGCTCAGAGCATACCGCGGCCACGCCTTCGACCACAGGGCCGTTGCCAAACACCGGAGTGTAATTAAATACGCATAATCTGCCGTTAAGGAAAATCTTTTCCTGCATCGGAAACTGGCCTTCTTGGATAGACTGCAGCGCGGTGTGCATTATCTTTGTAACGGAAGGCCCAAAAAGGCTCCACAGACCGGCGCTCTGCGGCCCTGGCTGCCCTTGACTGGGACGGTCGCTGGGAAAATTCTCAAGGCCGGAGTCATTGCAGAACTGCAGGTGATCCTTTCCCCACCATACAAACATAGGCAGTTTAGAGCACAGCAGCATACACAGGATGCTGCGCAGAGCGGCAGGCCACTGCCCCGGAGGCCCTAATCTGCTCTGGCTCCAGTCGGCCTTTCTCAGGGCGTCCCCCATCGCAGTTTTGGGCACAAAATAGAATTCGTCGTTTAATGGGGATTGGTCTTGAATCATAAAGATCATTTAATTAAATGTAATACAGCAGGCCGGCATCTCAAAGATAAGGAACTTTTTTACTTTCAGGCAGATTTTCAGCGGCCGCTGAAAACCGTATTTTATTTGGAAGCAAGCAGTGCGGTTTTAAGCGCTTCAAAAGCATCTTCGAGAGTTATTTTAAGCGTATGGTCCGGGTTTTCAATTTTTGCAATTACATCAGAAAGTATCTGCTGGACGCAGCTGCCGTACACCTCGCCTTTTGTCTGCGGGATTTCAAAAGATCCCGATACGATGTGATCAGCGTCATACAAAATTCCAGATATCAGCGTGGATTCTTTCTCAGCCGCAACTCCGGATTCTGATGCGCCCCATCCTTCCGGGCGTGATACGTCTCCGGCTTTTGCAAACTCCTGCGCCTGAGTTTCAGACCACCTTGGGAGTCTGGACAGCTCTTCGCGGCTCTGCGCATTTACAAGCGCTTTCAGGTTTCCTTTCATCGGCATCCAGCCCTCTATGGTAATCCTGGCAAGATCATAGACCAGATTGATTGTGGTCTGCTCAAAAAAGCCGGGCCCGGAGAAGGCATGGTAATAATTTGCTATAAGGCCCTCATCGTATAAAACCATGGCAGCCACACGGTCGCGCTGATGCTCATTTCTTTTATGGGACACGCCGTAAACCTGAGAATATTTCTGTCCCCCCACAGCATTGATGATATCAAAAAAATGCACCCCGTGTTCCACCATAATCCCGCCTGACACATCCTCATTCCAGAACCAGTGGCTTTCGGGCAGGGATTCATCCTGCGCGTAGTTGTTTACCACAGCGTGGCGCAGCCTCCCCAGTGCGCCGTCCTGTCCTAGCTGGATGACCGCGTTTATAATGGGGTTATAACGGATCATATGGTTAACGGTAATAATCCTGCCGGTCTTCTGCTGCACTCTGAAAATCTCCTCTGCCTGCCGCTCTGTTATGGACAGCGGCTTTTCCAGCAGCACGTGCTTTCCGGCCTGCATTGCGGCGCAGGCCATTTCGCTGTGCAGCCCCGGAGGCGTCACAATGCTTACAATTTCAATTTCCGGGTCATTTACCAGATCTTTCCAATCACTGTACACCCTGCAGTTCTCTGCTTCTTTTATGTGGGATCCATGGTCTGCAACTGCGGCCACCTGCACATTTTCAAGTTTTGACCACCAGTGGTGCAGGAATTTTCCAAATCCCCCGTATCCTATTATTCCAACTTTATATCTTTTCATAAGAATTCTTTTTTTGTTTACCAATTAATCGGGCAGCTCCACAATGCTTTTAGGTTCTAGCCTTGCCTGCGCATTCATATGATGCCTGTATCTGCTGGATGTTTCATACGCAAGTTTTCTCACGCGCATGATATTCCCCAGCGGACGATGCTCGGGCAGGCAGTGGAACGGATTAAAACTCAGCACATCATCGGCATAAACCCTCCGCTGGGGGCTGAAGGTTTCCTGTGGCGGAAAAGCCAGCTTTGCCACCGGCTGATAAGGGCTTTCATCTTCCGGCCACTGCACCGAACCGTCCTCTACCGGCATTTTTTCCAGATCTGTGCAAAGCTGTGCGCTTAATTCATATTCTGCCGTATTGGATCTGAAAAAATCAGCTATAATTTTGGTCAGAAAAGCATTTTCGTCCTCATCAATTATCTCGCTTTCAATTTTTTTGCCAGACAGTCCCTTTACATTTTCAGACAATGGTTTTACGTTAATCTTTGCCACATAATCCCCGTAACGAAGTGCTGCCATACTAAAATAGGCATCGCCTAAAATGTGCGGTCCCGGTGCGCTTAATTTGTTTGTATTATCTGCCAGACCTACAGCGGCCATAACATTCTGCACCCCTACAGCGGCTTTCTGCGCAATCTGCTGGAACAGTTCGCCGCTTTGGGCCTGGCTCTCCAGACCTTCCTGCATTTTTAAATATTCATTTATTGTTCCTGTTGGAATTATTGGATAATTCACCAGCAGAAAATCCTGCGTCAGGGCATCTGACAGTTCAGGTAAAAATTTCTCTCCTTCTACTCCTATTATTTTGATTGCCATTCCTCTGAAGGCTGACAATTTATCTGGTACTATAGAACCTTGAGCCGTAGAAAAACGCACAATAACGGGATAGGTTTTAGGCTCTGCAAATAGTCCCTGAGCTAAATGTTCCGGCAGATTTTCATAAATGGTAATTTCGCCTTTTAAAACGGCATGGCTTTTGGCATGGGCATCTCTTATCGCATGACGGTATTTCTCGTACATCAGACGGTTTACTCTCGCCATGGAATCTACAATTTTCCGACTGATTTCCTGTTCATCCGGCTGCTGCACTTCTACCGAATCGCTGTAACGGATATAATGGGTGGATAAAGTCATAAAGTTTTTTTTAGTCTGATTTTATTTTTTTGCCGGACTGAACACCGCCTGCTGCAGGGAGAATTTTTTTGAAGGAACATTATTGCCTTCGGTCAGTTCGCTGAAATTGGCATTCATAATCCATGTTTCCGAACCAGTTGTTGCAGCCGTTGACGGAAAAGCAAACCGGTCTTCGACAGAGGTCGATTCTGCAACCTGTGCGGTTGTCCAGTTATCGGCCGTTATTAATTTGAAAATTTTATTTACCCCGCCGTTCTGCACCAGTGTCAGGGTATTATTATCGTCTAGAAGAAGTCCGTCTGCACTTGGAAAAAACTGATCTATTTTAACTTTAGTGCCTTTTTCGGGATTATTAAGTTCTATTTTTACCAGTGCACCGGTGCCGTTATTGGCAACAATTAAAAATCCCTGCGGATGAAAAACAATTCCGTTTGGTCCTACTCCGGCCGATTTTAACAGTTCGCTTCTGCTGAAAACAGCTGCCTTTCCATTGGTGTCCGCTTTATAAATTACATCGGCATAACTGTCCGTAACATACACGCTGCCCTGCTTGTCAAAAGCCAGGTCATTTGGGAAATGCTCTCCCGCAGCAAGGCCTGACAAATCAGTATCAGACAATTTTTTTCCGGATTTTATATCAATAGAAACCAGTCTTGCCATCTTCTTTTTAGTTTCGGGCGTGCTGAATTTGCTGTAATTGGCATCTGCTGCACAGAAAAAAAGCCGTTTTCCGTCCGGATGCACTTTTATCCCATAAGTCGACTTTAAAGATTTATCTGCATACAATTCGGTATATTTTCCCTCCCTGGTTACTTTTCCAACGGTTCCCAATCGCGCGGAAGTAACATAAAATGCATTCGAAGCTTTATCAAAAGCAACCCCTTCCGGATATGATTCCGGCGCTTCAAATTCAATTCGTTTTGTAGGCTGCTGTGCCCAGATTGCCTGAACAGACAGCATGAGTATGATAAACTTTTTCATAATTTATTTGTGTTTAAGGGCATAAATAATTCCATTTGCATCATCAGAAACATACACTACATCATTGCCAATGGCAAGACCGGCAGGTCTTCCAAAACGCTCATTTCCAATTAAAAATCCACTTAAAAAATCATCAGAGCTTACTGGATTTCCTTTTTTGTCAAATTTGATTCTTTCTACTTTGTATCCGCTCGGGTTTTGTCTGTTCCACGATCCGTGCCAGCATACCAGTGCATCGCCTTTGTTATTTCCCTGCTGAAAAAAGGCAAACGCAATCGGTGCGCTGTGAGCGGGAAATTCCATTACAGAAGGCTGTGTGGCTTTTACCCATCCTTCCTTTGTATTTCCCACAGGATCTTCCCTGCTCTGGTCAACGACACGTTTTCCATAAGCAAAAGGAAATCCGTAATTGCCACCCAGTACAATATGATTTAATTCTTCCGGCGGCCAGTCGTCGCCCTTTGTATCTCCGCCATTGTCCGCGCCCCACATTTCTTTTGTCTGGGGATGCCAGTCAAAACCTATCATATTGCGAAGTCCCGATGCATATAAAGTCCTTTTCCAGGTCTGCGGATCCACCTGAAGCAGTGAAGCGGTTTCTTTGTCGCTTTCTTTGCAGTCATTGCAGACGCTTCCCACAGAAATATACAATTTGCCGTCTGGCCCAAAATCCATAGTCCGGTTAGCGTGCTGTCCGCCGCTGGGCAGATCGTTAATTAACGTATCAGCAACTTTTCCAAAAGTACCATCTGTGTTTAAAGCATATCGAAGCACTTTGCTGTTATTGCACAAATACATAAAATTGTCTTTTGAGGTGATTCCGTGAACACCCGGAAAATCAGCAACACGCATCAAATCATCAAACCTGCCGTCTTTATCAGTGTCTTTGAGCATCAGCACATCGCCGGCATCGCGGCGGGTTACATACAATTGTCCGCTTTTGCCAACATACAGCATTCGAGGTTTTCCTAAACCTTTAGCCACCGGAGTTACCTGCCAGCCCTGGGCAGTTTTTAGTCCCGAGGCCAATTCGGTGCTGTATTCTAAATGTGTTGGGAAATTGGTGATTGTCGTTTTTTTTGTGTCTTCCTTGGGCGAAATCCCTTTTTGGGCATAAGACATGCAGCTTAAACCCAAAAGCAGTATAAAAGTGATTTTTGTTTTCATAAGGATTGTTAAGTGTTGATATTGCGGTTCAATTACTTTGAAAGATATTCATTTTGTGAAGCTTGTTAAATTTATTAAACACTGAAAGTCAAAACCTTACATTATATTAAAAATAATATTATATGATTTACAGTCTTTTATCCTTAAACGGCCGATGGAGACTCTAAAAGGAAGTCACAGAACCGGCAAGCAGCTTCACATCCTTTGTTAAAAAAGTGACAAATCTTTTTTACGTCTTCAAATAATTTAATTTCAGCATAATCGGGCCTAAAAACAAGCAATAAAAATAGTAGAACCGATTTGCCTTATGCTGTGGCCTGTGCAATCGTAAAATATAAATATTATTCTTTTATAAGATCTTCAAAATGAATTGGCAGGTTATTGATCCTTTTACCCGTTGCGTGGAAAATTGCGTTAGCGATCGCCGCAGGAATTGCAGTCATGCCAATTTCACCGACACCTTTAATTCCCAATTCGTTAATCAGCGTATCGTTTTCTTCAGCAAAAATAACTTCCATTTCTGGAATGTCTGCATGGACAGGAATATGGTATTCGCCCAGATTGGCATTCATATATTTTCCAAGATTTGGATCAATCAGCGTTTCCTCGTGCAGTGCCTTGCTGATTCCCCAGATCATGGAGCCCAATATTTGGCTTTTTGCCGTCTTCGGATTGATTATTTTTCCTGCTGCAACCGCCGTAACAGCTCTAGTAACAGTTATACTTCCTAAATCTTTATCTATTTCAACCTCAACAAATGAAGCGCTATGAGTCGCTTTGCTATATTTTCTGAGTTTCAGCAGATCTGGTCCTCCCAATTTGGTAACTTTAAACTCTTTACCATTATTAATTTTAATAAGCTGCTGAAATGAAATGAAAATATCCGGCTGATTTACTACACTAACGGCACGGTTTCGAAAAACAATCTGATGTTCTGGAATTTTTTCAAAAGGAGAATTATCCATATCTTTTATTTTCTTTATGATTTTCTTCTTTAGTTCCCTGATGGCAGCGACAATTGCCGTACCAGTAGAAGACGTAATGGCTGAACCTCCCTGAAACATGGAAAAAGGCTTTTTGCTGTCGCCATAAAAAAACAATACTTCATTGGCAGAAATCCCAAATTCATCGGCAGCTATCTGCGTCATAGCGGTCAGGGTTCCTGTGCCAATGTCGGTTGTGGCATTATGCACTTCCAGCCGGCCTTCTTTAGTTAATGCAGCTCCAGCCCTGGCGGGAAATTGGTATGCATCCCAAATGCCGGTTGCCATACCCCAGCCTACCAGCCTATTTCCTTTTTTTGTGCTTGCGGGTTTTGGATTTCGCATATGCCAGCCAAATTTTTCGGCACCTTTTTCGTAACATTGCTTTAATTCTTTGCTGGTAAAAGGTTTTTGCGTGGAAGGATCAATTTGCGAATAATTGTTAAGACGAAAATCCAAAGGATCCAAATTCAATTTATAGGCCAGTTCGTCCATAATGCATTCAATTGCATGCATACCGCTCACTCCTCCCGGCGCTCTCATATCGATAGGTGTGGCAAGGTCTAGCGGAGCCAGCTTATATTCAAATAAGGTATTCGCAGCCGGATACAGTTTATGGCTCCAGGGAACCAGAATTTCATTATAATCTTCATAAGCAGAAGTCTCGCCAACCGCGCTGTGATTCATAGCTGTTACTTTTCCGCTATTGTCGGCTCCGAACCGTAGTGACTGGACTACCTGAGGTCTGTGCCCAAACGAGAACATTTGTTTTCTTTCGAGTGTAACACGAACATTTCTTTTAAGTTCCAACGATGCCAGCACGCACAAAAACAATTGATACTGCGGACGAAGGCCTGACCCAAAAGCGCCTCCGACATACGGCGCCAGCACTCTGACATTTTTATATTTCAAGCCAAAAACATTGGCTACATAAAGCTGATTGTTTATTGTTCCCTGCGTTTTATCATAAATGGTCAATTTTCCATCGCCTTCATAAATAGTGGTTGTTGCAAAGAGCTCCATCGGATTGTGATGTTCGGTTCCGTGACGGTACTGGGCTGCAGCTGTAAATTCTGCACTTGCGTAGGCCTCTTCAAAGTTACCCGTTGGCTTTGGCGGAGGCGGTTTCAGCGGTGTCGCCATTCCTTTTTTCGGTTCTCGCGCCTTATCCTGATTTTGAGATAATACCGTATTAAACGTTTCTTCCTCATAAACAAACTTAATCAAAGTTGAAGCATAACGCGCCGTCTCAAAATCTTCTGCCACAATGAGAGCGATCGGCTGGCCATTATATCTGATACTATTATCGCTCAATGGCTTAAAAACCGTTCCTGGAGGCGCATCCATATCTGCATATTGTATATCGAACCAGGCAAGGCTTGGACGGTTTTCGTGCGTAAATATCTTTACAACTCCCTGAAGTGCGAGTACATCCGAGACATCAATACTTAAGATTTTTCCTTTTGTAATTGTACTGTTGACTACATAACCGTATAGGAGATCCGGAACATTATGCTCTGCTGCATATTGGGCACTTCCGGTAACTTTTTCAAAACCTTCCAGCCGGCTGAGGGGCTGTCCAACTAAGGGTCTATTTTCCATTCTTTTTATTTTTAGATTAAAGTGAAGGGCCAGCCCCCGGAATTTGCGATTCTGGATCTAAAGCCATTTCGCAGGCCCTGATAATTGCCCGCTTGGCAAGAGGTATCTTAAAATCATTATCTCCCCTTCCAACTGCTCCCGCTAAGATACGCTCAGCCGCCAAGGCAAAATTTTCTGCCGCTGCTTTTTTTCCTTTCAGCAGTTCTTCTGCTTCAGGTACGCGCCATGGTTTATGGGCAACTCCGCCTAAAGCGATCCTGGCTTTAGATATCGCATTTCCATCCATTTCAAAAGCGGCTGCAACAGACACCAATGCAAAAGCATACGAATGGCGATCCCGCAATTTTAAATAAGCATAATGCTTTGAAAACTGATTTGGCGGAAGATCAATTGAGGTAATCATTTCGCCTTGCTGTAAATTATTATCAAGATGCGGGGTGTCGCCGGGTAGTCTATGGAAATCAGCAAAAGGAATATGTCGCTCTCCATTTGGTCCCATTACATTTACCACCGCTTCCAGTGCGGCAAGGGCCACGCACATATCAGAGGGAAAAACTGCAATGCAATGCTCGCTTGTCCCTAAAATTGCATGCATACGGTTACAGCCCCCAATAGCGGGACAGCCTGATCCAGGCATGCGTTTGTTGCAGGGAACATCCGGATCGTAAAAATAATAACAGCGGGTGCGCTGCAAAAGATTGCCGCCGTTTGTTGCCATATTTCGTATTTGTGCCGAAGCGCCCGCAAGAATCGCTTTAGATAATAAAGGATAGCGTTTTTCTATAAATGGATGATATGCCGTCGCCGCATTTTTGACCAACGCCCCTAATCGGACACCATTATTGTCAAGTTCTTCAATAGTATTGAGTGCTGCTATATCATTTACATCAATAAGTTTTTCGGGATTTGTCAGATTGTATTTCCAAAGGTCAATAATATTGGTTCCTCCGGCTAAAAACGTCGCTTTATTATCAGTGGATACAGCTTTAATGGCTCCATTGACTGTAATTTCTTTTTTATAATCAAAACTATTCATGACCGCTCCCTTCTTTTACCTGCATGATCGCATCTATTATTCCTTTATTAGCCCCGCAGCGGCAAAGATTACCGCTCATGAGCTCTTTTACCTGCTCACGGGACTGGGCTTTTCCCTCCTGCAGCATGCCAATAGCACTGCAGATCTGTCCAGGCGTACAATAGCCGCATTGAAAAGCATCGTGCTTGATAAAAGCTTTCTGAAGCGGATGAAGTTCCAAACCGTCTGCTATGCCTTCTATTGTTATAATTTCACTGCCGTTTTTTGCCACCGCCAGCGTCAGGCAGCTTAAAATTCTCTGGCCGTTGCACAAAACGGTGCACGCACCGCATTGTCCGTGGTCACATCCTTTTTTTGTACCGGTTAAATTAAGCCGTTCGCGAAGCGCATCTAATAATGAAACCCAGGGAAGAAGCTCCAGCTTATAATCTTTATTATTGATCGTGAGAGAAGTGAGAATCGAAAAATTATTTTTCATAATGAATTGTTTACAAAAGTGTAAAATACATCGATTAACAAAGCTCGTTAAGTAATTTCAGATTTACTTATACTTTAGACTTTCATCGTTACATAATTCTTACAACAATATTGGCGAGACATTTAATCTTGCGCAAAAAAAGGCAGAGCTTATGACTCTGCCTTTGCTATATAAATATTCTGAAAGTTTAAAATCAGAATAATCTCTGAAAAATGCTGTTTTGCGTTTTTGTAGCTAATGCTAAAAAAACAGCAATGCTGCCAAATAGTAAATGAGGCAGAAATACCTTCCCTGCAAAACCGAATATCCATGGCGAAAGCGCAAAAAATAAACCGGATAGTATTTCAATAACAATGTGAGCTTCCATTGGAAGCAGCTTATATATCCCAGCTTCGTAATCTGTCTGCAGGCTTAGAAAGATGGTGAAGATCCCGAATATATAAAAAATGAGACTCTGTGCGGTATGTGCTTCCAAACGAAATAAAGATGGCATAAATAGAAGCAGCAGCCCTATTGAGTAGTCCAGATAACCGTGGAGTTTTGTTTCTAAAAATTTCATAACTTTAATAATTTATTAAGCAAAGTTACCCCCGCAGGCCTTTTGAAAATTTACATTTTTTACTTTGCTGTTTATATAATTTAAGGAGCTTAGAAGGTTTTAAAATTACTGTGAGATGATATTATTGTTTTAAAATTTCACAAATCCAATAGGTTAATTCCAAGATACTTTAATGGCGCTTCCTCCGGCAACGGTATATTCCAGCAGCATTTTCGATTTTACTTTCGGTTCAATTATTTGATTTTGCTCAAAAACCTGCATTTTTATATTGTTATTATCATTAAGAACAATCTTAAAATTGCACTGAAATTCTACAGATCCCAGAACGGTAAAGCGCAAAGTCTGTTTTGATTTCCTGTAGTTTATAAGCGGATAATCCAGAAATAGTAAAAAGTCTTCATTTTTAACCTGATGATATTGTCGTACCATGGCGCCAAAACCAACACCTGCACCATAAACTTCCTGTCCCACCTGCCCGCTTTTTTCCCAGCCGCTGTAAAGGTCTTCGAGGGGAATCCAAAGCTCCTTTTGTATTTCTCCGGTTTTTACTTCTTCGGAAATCATTTCCGCAGGCAATTTTGTTGGATAGTAGAACGGCAGTCTTCCTACCGCATATTTTATAAATTCCGCAATAAGGATTTTTAGAGAAGGCAGCAGATCAATTTCCGCCGCCTGTATGAGATATTCTGAAAGCGCCGCATATACTTCCATTTCCTCATAAGCGGCGGTGTAAGGCGCATTGTTGAGAGGAAAAACAGAAAAGTAATTGGGGTAATTTTTACCGTATCCGTACTGGCAGTCCCATATTTGCATGTTCTTAAACAGGCATGCCAAACAGGCATAACTCAAATCCAGATACTCTTTTTTGCCTGTGATTTTAAACAATTCCAATAGTACCCCTGCCGAAAAGGCTGTATTGTTGGCCTGATAAAAAATATCAAATCCACGGCCCTCAAGCTTTTTAACCGATTTTTCTGCTTCGTTCAGATAGCGTTTATCGTTCGTCAGTCGGTACACCAATAGCATTAAATGTGCATACGAGCCCGGTACATCTTTTTCGCCTCCTTTCCCGGGTTCGGTTTCCCTGCGTATCACTTCCAAAGTATCCATTTTATAGAACACGGGCCATTCATAATTAAAATGATGCGCGACCTTTATGGCATATTCAATTGATTTCAAAACGAGTTCTTCCGCTTTTTTTTCTCCTTTCAGTGCAAGCCTGGTGAGGTTCATCAGCGGATGATACAGATACCAGGAATCCATGACCATTTCTTTTTTCTGGATCTCCGAATTATCAAGCTGGCCATTAAGCGCAGGGAGCCATCGGTTAATCGTTTTTACCTTTTGGTCATAGAAGGCCTCCAGACCGTTAAATAGTTCATTATAAACCGGATGCGTTCCTCCATACCAATGTTTCAGTTCATTTAAAGGCATCAATACGGCAAGCTGCACCATAACTTCGGCAGGCGTATCATAATCGCAGAGGTACGCATTGAGATAAGGGGAACCATTGGTCTGGGTCCAGCAGCCTTTGTTAGTGTAAATATCGTTAAGGCAGTTTTGCGTGATTTCCGGCCAGTTATGGTAAATAATTTCCGGGTGCGGCAGCAAACGGTAGACTCCTGCGAGATTATTTAAAAATTGGTGCGTTACTGCTATTTCATCATCAATAATTCCCTCAGAAAATAATACATAGGCATCGGAAATGATATAAGGCTTGCCGGCAGGCAGCGGCTTATCTTCTGCAGACGGAAGTCTGAATCCAATTTCGGGCCAGCTCCCGCAGACAGTGTCATCAACTGTAGTCTGCGTGGCTTCGCAGTAATCGCTTAAGGAACCCAGATCCTGAAAGTAAAAAAAAGATCCCGTCTTTGGCTTGGTCATGCTGGCGAACAAAATGCCAGAGCGCGACCCCATCTGGTTCATGTGTATTTTTCCATTGGTATTTTCCACACTTCCTTTTTGTGTTAAAGGAATAATATCTCTGGGCCAAAATGGAATCAGTAAGGGCTGGTTTGCTTTAAAAGTAGTTGTATAATGGAGCACTGCCGAGTTTTCGGACGGAAATGCTATAATAATTTCATACTGGCCTAATCTTGTTTCCAAGTTGACAACAAGAGTCTGGCCGTCATCAAACATATTGGTTATTTCAAAACAGCTGTTCATTCCAAAAGCAGGACGAAAAGCCATTTTTCCGCTCTCAGGCCAGGTAACCGCAATCCATAAGGAATCTCCCGTATTATAAGCTTGGAAATTGTATTTATGGCATTCTTTTTCCCAAATTACAGCACTGTTTTCTAAATCGGCATGCACTGTGGCAGCCCAGGGTGAAATGGTATTCATATTATTTATGTTTAAAAAGAATTAATTTTCGAGTAATAAAGCTTATAGCAGTAAAAGTTAAAAACTACCCACCTGTTTCCATATGCGGTGCATCTACGGGTTTTGACTGGGAGGAACCAATCTGGCGTAAAAATATAGAAAGTACAATTATTGCAAAGACAGAAAGGAATTCACTCTGCCAGTTCTGAAAGGATTCGAACCAGAACCTTGAATCGGCAATATAGTTTGAAGCTGTTTCCAGAGGCATTCCTTTTAAAGAAAGCTGCCGGTTCTCATCCTTTAAGCTTCCATAGAAATGAGCCCCGAAGGAAAGCAGGAAAAGTAAAAATAAAACAATTGAAAGAGAATGTTTGTAGATTTCTAAAATCAAGCCACCTTTCTTAACTGGCCATGGAGCACCTTTTCTTTTAGAAGAAGGCTCTCTGTCAACCTCCTCTTCTTTATCAAAATCTTTGGATTCTGAAGACCCCTTTTGCTGCAGAAAAATAGTTAACACTACAAGAAGCGCCATTTGCAGAAATTCACTTTCCCAATTCTCAAAAGTGGACTCTATAAAATGCCCTGTTGAAAAATAGGCCAGCAGCGAAACTGTAGAAGCGCCATTTTCAAGAAGTTCTTTATTATATTCTTTAAGACCGAAAATAATTTGTCCTGCAAAAGAAAAAACAAATAATAATAGAATGCAGATCGATAGACCGTTGTTGCGTATAAAAGTTTTCATAAGCCAATTACAGTAAAACATTAAAAATTTAAAATTCATTCATTTACTTCTCAAATTGCATTGATACTAAGCAGCATTCACTTTCGGATATAATTTTATAATCAGTCCTTTTAAACGGTTCTGGTAATCTTCCATGAGCCACTGCTTATAATTTTTGCTGGCATTTTCAAGGCATTTTACATACTGTTTCACACGCCATTCAATTTCAGGCTGTAAAGCCTCCGCTAATGCAATAGCCTGAGAAAGCGTTTCTGCATTATCGAGGCACATTCTGGCGTGCTGCCTGATAGATTCCTGGATAACCGTTTTAGGTTTCTTATCCATATCAACAGCTTCCTGGTAATGTTCTTCAATATCAAAAGTCATTTCAAGGGTGTTGGGAAACTGCGCCCTGAGTTCTGCTGAAAATCGATGCGGCTGAACTGACGGACTGCCACTGGACTGATATTGCAGCTGTCTGGCAAAAGTATCGGGATGTTCAAAAACAAATTTCCAGTCAACAGGTTCTTCCCATGCGCCAAAACGCTGAATATTATTGCCAAGATCGGTAATAGAGAAAGTTTTTTTATTTGGCAGTCTTCGGGATCCCCTGCCTATCATCTGGTGGTAGAGTGTTATCGACGTAGTGGCGCGGTTCAGTATTATACTCTGCACTGCAGGCTCATCAAATCCTGTAGTTAGAATTGAAACCGAAGTAAGAACGGCATCTTTTGTTTTCTTAAACCATTTCAGGATTTCTTTTCTTTCCTCACCGGAAGTTTTGCTGTCGAGATGTCTTATGGAAATTCCGGCATTCTTAAAAGTTTCATACACTTTTTGAGAGGCTGCAATTCCATTATTAAAAATCAGCGTTTTTTTTCCTTTGGAATGTTCGGTATAAGCCTTTAATAATAACTGCTGCATTACCTCGGAACCATAAAGTTCATTAGAGGAACTTACTGTATAATCGCCGTGCAGTCCTGTTTTCAGCGAATTTAATTCTACTTCATAAACGTACGATTCCGGCTTGGCAAGATACTCCTGAGCAATAAGTTCTGCAATATTTTCGCCTGTGACCAATGAGTTGTACTGTTTGTTCATAGGCTTAGAAATATCTGAACTGAAAGGTGTCGCAGTAACGCCAATAACAAATGCTTTTTTAAAGCTGCCCATTAATTTTCGGAACGAATTATGATGGGCTTCATCAATTATAACAAGCCCTACATCTTCTGTTTTAATTTTTTTTGATTTGATTCTGTTGCGCAGCGTCTCTACCATGGCAACATAACAGTCAAAACCCTTTTTAAAATTACCGCTTCCACTGTTTATAATGTGGTTTTTGACACCAATTTTTTTTAGTGTATTGGATGTCTGCGTGCATAGCTCTTTTCGGTGCGTCAGGATAATTGCTTTTTTACCAAACTGAGCCGTATATTTCCTCGCAATTTCACAGAAAACCACCGTTTTTCCCCCTCCTGTCGGCAATTGATACAAAAGCTTCTTTTTTGCACTGCTTTCCATCTCATCAAAAATAATCTGGATATCCTTTTCCTGATATGCGTAGAATATATTTTTAGGGTGCGTATCTGTTTTCATTGCTTTGATTTTTTTTAATAATTCATTCTTCCACAGGAAAGCTGGCATTCTATAAATTTTCCAGTTGCAATTGTTCTTTTTTCATCTTCCCGTTGGTTATCAGCTTTTGAATCACCTCAGGCTCAAAACCTATTACTTCCATAACCTGAGCTACGGATTCCTTCTTCCACATTCTGTCCTTTTCTAAACATAGCGGAAAGATTAAATAATTAAGTTCAGGTCTCCTCCAATTAACAAATCAAGTTTTGCAATAAGGAATTTGAGTAAATTTAAATTAGACGTTTCAATCTTACTTACATGATTTTGAGGGTTTATTATAATATTATCCCTTTAATTGATTTTGAATATTACAATTATAAATGCTGATTTTTATACGATCACTCTATTCTATTTGCCGATGGAGCAGCGTATTCTGCTGCCAAAGCTTTTTAAACAACAGAACTGAAATTTATAGGACCTCAATAAAGAAAATCTAATGCTCATATTACAACTACAAACTGTAATTATATAATTGTCAACGAAATGATTTTTTTAAATTGAATTCTTAATTTAAATTTAAAGTTATGGAAAATAATCATCAATATGCACTTATCACAGGTGCCACGCAGGGAATCGGCTACGAACTTGCAAAGCTTTTTGCCAAGGACGGCTATAATCTTGTTATTGTTGCCAGAAGCCAGAATGAACTAGATACAGTCGCTCAAGAACTCAGACTGTATGGAATTAAGGCCATTACTTCTGCGAGGGATCTTTTTATAACCGAAGAAGTTTTTGGTTTATGCGACGAATTGGAACAAAGCAATATTGAAGTCAATATTCTGGTCAACAATGCCGGGCAGGGTGTTTACGGCCTTTTTAAGGACACTGATCTTAATCGGGAATTGGATATAGTGCATCTCAATATTAATGCACCAATAATACTCGCCAAACATTTCCTTTCTAAAATGCTGCTCCGAAATGAAGGCAGAATTCTTAACGTGGCTTCGATAGCCAGTAAAGCTCCCGGTCCTTGGCAGTCGGTATACCATGGTACCAAGGCTTTTATTCTTTCCTTTTCCGAAGCGCTTCGATCTGAGCTGGAAGGCACCAACATTACAGTTACTGCTTTACTTCCAGGCCCTACAGATACAGACTTTTTCAACAAAGCTGGCATGAATGAAAGTAAAGCTGTCCAGGATAAGGACTCGTTAGCCGATCCTGCAGATGTGGCTAAAGACGGCTACAATGCTTTAATGAACAATAAGGATAGAATAATATCAGGATTTAGCAATAAATTAAAGGTGGGAATGAGCAACGTACTTTCGGACAGCTTAAGCGCAGAAGTGATGAAAGAACAGCAAAAACCAGTTAATGGAGAATAGCTAAATGAATTCTTTTCGGCATATAAAAAGCCTGCTGCTAACTGCAGCAGGCTTATTCATTATATGGCCATACAATAAAAATTTATCCTGAATACAAATACCAGTCCTGCTGCCAATAAAGCTTCTGATTCTATATTAAATACCTTACATGTAACCACGTCCGTCAGAATCACTAAGTCTTCTGAAAGTAACACTTGAAAGAATAGTTATAATTGCCAACACAATAAATGTATAATGAAAAGATTGCGCAATACTGAATCCCAAATGTTCTGATCCGAAGAAAGAAAGCACAAGACTTGCTGCAGAAACACCAAAACTAATAGAAAGCTGCTGCATGATAACGAGCATGGTATTACCGCCGCTTTTGGTATTCTCATCCAAATCCACAAGCGTAATGGTATTCATTGCCGACATTTGGATGGAAGTAAAAAAGCCATAAAAAACCATTAAAATGATATAATAACCTAATGGCGTGTCTCTTTCGACAAAACCTAAGACAATCAAAACAATTCCAAGAAGCACTGTATTGCTGACCAGTACATTTCGGTACCCTAAAACTTTTATAATACGAACCATAAAAGGCTTAATAGCCACATTAGCAAGAGCCGACGGCAGCAACAATAACCCTGAAACTGAAGCCGAATATCCAAATCCTGTCTGCAGCATAAGAGGCAGCAGTAAAGGCAGCCCTCCGATCCCCAGTCGGGTTATAAGGCTTCCAGCAAGTCCTACCCTAAGTGTTTTAATATTTAACAGTCTGAGATCAATAATGGGTTTTTCTGTTCTTTTATAATGGTAATAATACAATGCTGCAAGAGCATTAAAAAGAAACAGCCCTCCCAAAATAATAAACCAATTCGTCAGACCGCTGCTTAGGAGTTCTAAAATCATTGTAATCACGATTAATGCAAAGCTGAAATACATCAGACCACGGAAATCAAACTTACCGACGGCTTTTTTAAAATTGGGCATAATCCTTTTGGCCATCGAGATCCCAATAAGTCCAATTGGAACATTCACTAAAAAAATCCAATGCCAGGATAGATTATCGGAAAGAAAACCGCCCAGACTTGGTCCGACCACCATTCCCAAAAGACCAAAAATGGTTATAAAATTCATGGTTTTTAAAAGTTTGCTTTTGGGATATTGATATAATATGGCCAATCGCGCAATCGGCACCATCATTGAAGCGCCAATAGCTTGAAGCACGCGGGATAAATTGAACGTTAATAAGCTTCCGGAAAGTGCGCAGCATAACGAACCTGCGACAAATAAAGCAACAGCAATCATAAACATGGTCCTTGTGCCAAACTTATCTGCCAGCCAGCCCGAAAGCGGAATAAATAAAGCAAGAGTCAATGCATAAGTTACAATTACAGAATGCATTTGAGTAGGCGAATATTGCATATCCTTGGCAATGGAGGGTAGCGAAGTATTGAGAATCGTCCCGTCCAGCGATTGTATAAACATAGCCACAGCAGTAACCCATGGAAGTAAATGTACTGCCGTTCTTTTCTTCTTTTCTTTAGCGATGTTCTTTTCTTCTTTTGTAATCATGCGGAGCAATTAAAGAAACAACAGCATTATTGTCCTTTTATAAAATTCCAAAAATACAATCCCTTAAAATTACAGTTTTTTAATAAATCCCTTATATAATTAGCATCGATAAGTTTTCATCATTGTAACTGCAAAGCTTTGGACGCTTAAAGATTTTACAAATAAATAAGCTGCATTTATACGGCAGCTTTATTTATTATAACAGTTTTAATTTTTAGAAATCATTATTAGCATTGTCTTGAGAATCATGACCTCCCTGCTTTACAAGCTTATTATAAATCCCTAAAAGTAAAAATGGCGCTGCCCATTGTCCTACAGATAGTACGCTGTGATTTTTACCAAACATTTTAAGGCAAGCGATGTTCCCATCGATGCTAGGGACCATACAAATAGATATCTGAATGTATTTTTTGACCTCTGTTCCTCGATTGCTTTGGCAGTTTTTCCTTCGGTTTTTTCGTTTTCTAATATTATGACAGGAAAATTTATGGGTTCTGTTTTAATACGTGCCTGATATAAAAATGAATGTTGCTTATAAATTAAAATGCGAATTTCACGAACTAGCACAGATTTTTGCAAATAATTCACAAGTAATAGTGTCTATTCGTGAAATTCGTGTTTTAATTTTTTAAGTCTCTATTTTTATTAACTGTTGGTAGATGCGCTTCCTGAACTTCCTGCCCCGCCGCTATTGTCGTTGCCTCGGTTTTCGTCTCTTTCAGTTTCTTCAAACTCATCCTCATTTTCCCAGTCTCCAGTATTTGGTTTTTGAGCGGGATCTCTTTGGTTTTCTCCTTTTTCGTTTTCTTCCTTGTCAGAAAAAAACAATTCTTCTCCCGGAATTGGATTCCATTTGGGCATTTGATTTTCCCTATCAGATTGTGATTCTTTATTATTGTTGAAAATTTCCATAATGCATCTTTTAAATGATATCAAATTAAATCACTCGTTATTGTCAAAAAACCTGTAAATAGGATGGCACTTATTTAAAGGTTTTTATCTAAATCTACAGTCCATTATTCTTCACTTTGCTGATCTTCCTCAGTAGCATCGAAATTGATTGTATTGTAAGCCGCTTCTGTCAGGATAGTGTCGGCTTCTTTCTCTTCTTCTAAAGTCTGCTGCAATAAAGCCGCGGCATCTTCTTCGTTTAAAGTCAAAGCAAAAGCTGCAAGTGTTCCGTATGAAGCAATTTCGTAATGCTCAATTTTTTGAGAAGCACTGATAATTCCCGCATCACGTACAGGCCCTTGCTGAGTTTCCTCCATAATGCTTTCTCCTTCTTTGATTAAGCCTTCCATAGCATCGCATTTTTTTGCAGCCGCTTTTTCTCCCAGAATTTTAAAAACTTGTTCCAGTCTTTCCACTTGTCCTTGTGTAACCGTTAAATGTTCGTTGATCGCACTAATTAGATTTTCTGAGGTGGCATTTTTAGCCATTTTCGGAAGCGCTTTTGTCAAAGCTTTTTCTGCCCAGTAAATATCTTTTAAAGAATCTACAAATAATTCTCTCAAACCTTCAGCAGCATCCGACTTTGCTTTTACTGTTCTTCCTTTAGATGCTGTTTTTGCGCCGCTTTGTTTTGCAGGAGCTTTTTTAGTGCTCGCTTTTTTAGTTTCTGTAGTTTTCATAATAATACTTTTTTTTAATAATTAACTTTTTCAAAATTAGGATTTAAAAAAGGTTCATTTTTATGGAATTCATTTTATGTCTTATAAAATAACAACCATAAAGCATTGTTTATGAAATAGATATTCTATAAATCCGAAAAATTATTCTATAAATACCGTATTGAAACTGTTGCTACATTTAGCTGAACTTTAAAATCTACTTATTATGATACAGATTATCGATGGGCCTGAAAATACAGCCGCCTTCAGAGCAGTAGGCGTAATAACAGCAGAAGATTATAAAAACGTGCTCGTCCCTGAAGTAACCAGATTGGTAAAAAAAATAAATGAAATCAACTTTCTACTTCTAATAGATACTGAAATCAAAAATTTCACAGCCTCTGCTTGGATGGAAGATGCTTTGTTTGGCCTCAAAAATTTAGGAAAATGGAATAGAGCTGCTATTGTAACCGATTATGAAAAAGCAATTACCTTTACAAAAGGTTTCGGCTATTTGGTACCGGGCGAATTTAAAGGCTTTAAAAGAGATGCCATCAGCCAAGCTTTAAAATGGGTAGAAACGGGAGAAAAATAAAAACTTCTTTACAATTCATCAGCAATGGCTTCAATAAAAGAAATACTAGACAGCACTGGAAACAGGCAGCATCCTTTACCGGAACAAAAATGGAAATACTATCAGGAATGGCACCATACGGTATTTTTCCATTGGGAACTTCCCGTTTACTTTTTGGAACAATACATTCCGAAAGGACTAAAACTCGACACTTACATTAATATGGCGTGGGTTTCGCTGGCTTCATTTCAGGTAAAAAATATGAGACATCGCAACTTACCCTCACTTCCCTACCTTTCTAATTTCGAAGAAATCAATATTAGAACATATGTGACGCGAAATGGAATTCCAGGCATTTATTTATTTTCCATTGAAACCAATAAATTAATAGAAGTTTTACTTACCAGACTTTTTATAGGTCTTCCTTATGAACATGCAACAATCAAGCGATATCACAATCAACTTTATTCAGAAAACAAAAAGCAAAATCATCTTCTTGATATAAAAATTGTAAAAAGTAAGATGCTTAAAAACAAAACAGAGCTGGATTTATGGCTGACGGAAAGGCACTCTTTATATGAAATTTGTGCCGATAAAATCTGCAGGTTTGACATCCATCATCAGGAATGGAAATTAAGAAATTTGGAAGTAAAAATACACGATATAAGATATGAGGCTGGAAAATATACCATTAATATCTATCCGGATAAAATTCATTACGCCGTTAAAACCCAAGTCTTGCTGTGGGCTAAAAGAGAAAGCTCATAATCCATAAAATTGCACAATTGCTGATTATAAATTTTTAATAGGGCCACTCTACTTTTACTTTCGTAACAATTTTAAAATTATACATTCTGAAAAGTTCAAACACTAAAACCACAAAGAAAACTGCCGGTTCAGAGAAAAAAACAGATAAAAAGCAAACCGCGGACAAAAGCGGGCAAACTTCAGAATCTAACAAAAAATAACTTTAAAAATTGTAATTATGAATCTAGACGAAAGAGAAAATTACCGTCAGGATGACGCGTATTTTCAAGATGATGAAACGGGATATGAGAATGACCGCCAATATGATGATATTGATGCGCCAGGCGCAGTCCATTCGATAAGTGATAACGCAGAACAAGATTATGGAAATGATTTTGCAGCCGAAGAAATAAACGGACAAAGTTTAAATCCTGACGGAGATAAATTTGATCAGGAAGATGACGATGAATTAGATGACGATGATGTCGAATTGGATGAAGAAGATGATGTCGAATTGGATGAAGAAGATGAAACCGACACTAATCCTAACCGAAATTTATAAAAGACAAACCCGTATGAAATTTCAAACGGGTTTTAATTGCTATTTTGACTTTTACGCTTTGTAATTTTTAATCTAAAATCCAACTTCAGTAACTATTACACACTATACATATCGGTACTTCTGGATGGTCTTACAAACATTGGCGTGGCACATTTTATGCTGAAAATTTAAAAGTGAAAGATCAGTTTTTGTATTATCAAAAAATCTTTAATACAGTGCAAATTAACAGCACATTTTATAAAATGCCTGCCGATGCCACCTTACAGGATTGGGAAAATCAAGTTTCTGAAGATTTTGTTTACGCCATAAAAGCCAACCGATTTATTACACATGAAAAAGCTGCATGATCCAGAAGACAGTCTGCTGATTTTTATGGAAAAGCTTAAATATCTAGAAAAAAACTTGGTGCTGTTTTATTTCAGCTTCCTCCCCATCTCGAATTGGATTTACAGCTGCTCGAAGATTTCTTGATGGCACTTTCTAATAAAAACCGCTATGTAGTTGAGTTTCGCATGCAAGTATGTACCCGAACTTTATCAGTTATTAGAAAAATACAGTTGTGCTTTTTGCATTTATGAGCTTGCAGGTCACATTTCGTCCATAAAGATTGCCACCGATTCTTGTATATCCGGCTGCATGGCCCTACTGCCGCGAAATATCAAAGCAGTTATTCTGCTACCGTTTTAAAAGAATGGGCTGATAAATGCATCCAGTGGTTAAAAACAAAAGATATATTTGTTTTTTTTGATAATGATGAAAAAGGAGATGCGGCTTTTAATGCTTTGTCACTTAAAAATCTTGTTGAAAACAGCCTTCCTATAAATCAAAATACTCTTTAAGTGTGATTTGCAGTGTAAAGATTATATAAGGCATATCCAAAATACTGTAATTATCATATCCTCATCAAAACTAAATTTAAGCCATTAATTATTGAAGAAAAAATTATGGAGAATATATCAGACTATTTTGGAAAAAACATAAAAGATAAAAGAATTTTAATTACGGGAGGAACAACAGGAATCGGAAAAGCAATAGCCGATTCATTAGTTTCCCTAGAAGCACGCGTTTTTATCTTTGGGCGCGATGTAGAAGATTTCACAAAAACATTTGATGAAATAAAATCCAAATACCCTAACAGCAATCTGTATGGTTTTACAGCAGACGTTACCCGCAAAGAGGACTTGCAGAAAATTTTTGAGGCTGTTGATAAAGAACTGGGAGGTTTGGACATTTTGATAAATAATGCTGCGCTCCCTGCCTCTGGACTTACCGAAGTTAAACTAGAAGACTGGCAATATATTTTAGACACAAACATTTCTGGTTATCTAGCATTTGCGCAGGAAGCCGCAACAAGAATGTCGGCAGAAAAATCGGGTCATATCATTAATATTGGATCTATGAGCGCCGAAACAAATGAACCCACCAGTACAGTTTATGTAGCCACAAAGGCAGCAATAAGGGGTTTTAGCGCCGCATTACGAAAAGAACTAAATCCGCTCGGAATCAAAGTCTCACTTATCGAACCAGGTGCTGTAACCAGCGATATGCAGCCAGGAACAAAGGCACAACATCAGCAAAAAATCGATAAAATGGAAATGCTCGAGGCTGAAGATATCGCAATGAGCGTTCTTTTTACACTCTCTCAGCCAAAACGCTGCGATATAGTAACCATGCAAATTAGACCTCTATTACAGCTAATTTAAGTTTTTAAGAACTGCTTATTTTTTGTTAATTATTAAAGTGATTATTTATGAATGCTAATAACAACTTAAACAGCGCGCTGTAACGTTAGAAGAAAATGTTTCTTTTTGGATTGATTCGACATCAATTTTAGGATTTGAGAAACCCAATCAAAACGTACAAACTGAAGTTTCATTCATTGGCGCGGGAATTGCAGGTTTGACCACAGCTTATAATCTCTTTTAAAAAAGGGAAAAAAAGTTTAGATCAAGAACCGCTACAGGTTTTGCTTGATGCAGGGTTTTTATTTAATTTTACCGCATGAATTACGAAGACATAAAACGCCATTTTGAACACAATCCTGCTCCAAAAGAAGTGGAATGGACACCGTGGGCAAAGATTACCGATACGCAGGTTTTCTTACTGAGCTGCTATGCCACAATCAGAAACTCTACAGGGCCTTTGGACCGATGTCCTGCATGGTGGCATCTCAGGGATTTTTATATCCTGATGAAAAAGACAGTCCAGCAGACTGCCCAACAGAACACAGAAAAGCCTGCTGGCGAAGAGCCTGCTGGCGCGTCCTCTACAGATGCTGAAGCCGCCCTATAGGACTTGTGAAAAAAAGCCCTGCATAATAGTATGCAGGGCTTTTTTGAATCTAAATCTATTTATTTTTCAAATAGGAGAAATTCTTTCCTATCCCTTTTTGAAATATTCCAGTCCAAGCTCATTATAGATGCGAGCAGTCTTTTGAACCCCTCAAAGGTGCTGGGCTTGACGGCATAAAAATCAGCTCCCAATTCATAGGACAGCTCAATATTTTCAATATTGCTGCTGGTGGAAAGCATTATTACCTTTAACTTATTCTGCCAGCCTGATGCTCTTCTTATTTCCTTGAGGCAGTCAAATCCATTTTTACCGGGCATATTAATATCCAGAAATACCATTTCCGGCATTTCTGAAGCAGTGCGCCAAAGAATATCCAAAAGCCGCTGCCCATCTTGGGCCTGCTCCACTTTAAGCTGCAAATTGAGTTCAGCAACGGCGTCCAAAAACAGCATTCTGTCATCTTCGTCATCATCTGCATGAAAAATAATCTGTCGGGGACCCTGCTGTTGCGGCATGGCTTGGAAATTTGTGCAGTTACGGAAGACAAGAATCTAAAAATCTGCAAAAGCCTTTGTGCCGGCCGTTGAAAATCGATAAATAATCGAATTATATCCGTGGGAGCGGTTAATAGCATGCAAAGATAAGTCTTTTTCCTATAAAATATTGTCAAAATCTATATTTTGCTTGAATGTTATGAAAAGAAAAGCGCATTGCACTGAACAGTTTTCACATCTAAACTCCTTTTAGCTGAAAGCCTTCCCGAAAAAGATTCCTTTAAACCATGCTGCGTAAATTCTGAATAAACATCTATCACCATAAAAAAACTGATTTTTAAACTCCCTGAAAAATAAGGCCTCTAGAATATTGTTATGATTTAGAACATTTATTTTAAAAAAAATGTTACTATCTGTGCTAATTTTGATCTGTATAAAATGATTAAGATTATGAACCGGGCAATTGTACACATAGACATGAATACGTTTTTCGTCTCCTGCGAAAGGCTTGCCAATTCCCAGCTTAACGGAATTCCATTGATTATCGGCGGAGGCGAAAGAGGTGTGGTGGCTTCCTGCTCTTATGAAGCCCGAAAATTCGGCGTGCGCTCGGCCATGCCTATCCAGATGGCGCTCAGGCTGTGCCCTCAGGCAAAAGTGATGAAAGGCGATATGGAACTCTATTCAAGGCTCTCGCACGACGTGACCGAAATAATCCAGGAGAAAGCTCCCGTGGTGGAAAAAGCCAGCATCGACGAGTTTTATCTGGACATTACCGGAATGGATAAATTCTACGGGAGCTATAAGTGGACCGACGAGCTGGCGCAGCGCATCACAAAAGAAACCGGACTGCCCCTAACCTTTGCCCTTTCAGTCAATAAAACCGTATCGAAAATCGGCACGGGCGAAGGAAAGCAGAAGCAGAACCTTGAAATCCCCGAACATCTGGTACAGGCTTTTTTAAATCCCCTTTCGGTCCGCAAAATACCGATGGTGGGCGATAAGACTTTCCAGCTGCTCTCGCGCATCGGGATCCGCACCATAAAGACCCTTTCAGAAATGCCGGCCGAATCGCTGCAGCGCATGATCGGACAGAACGGCATCGAGCTATGGAAAAAGGCTAACGGCATCGACAATAATCCGGTAGAGCCTTACACGGAAAGAAAGTCGATTTCCACAGAACATACCTTTTCTCAGGATACCATTGACATTGCGAAATTAAACCGTGTGCTGCTGGGCATGGTGGAGAAACTCTCTTACCAGCTGCGTTCCGAGGCGTGGCTGGCTTCCGCTGTAAAAGTGAAGATACGTTACGCAAATTTTGACACAGAAACAAAACAATGCCGTGTGCAGCACACTTCGGCTGATCACATACTTGCCAAAATTGTGCTGGATCTTTTTGATAAATTATACCAGCGCCGTATGAGGCTGCGGCTGATCGGAGTTACGTTCAGCGGACTGGTGCGCGGGACCTATCAGATCGACATTTTCAATGACACCGAAGAAATGCTGGCGCTCTATCAGGCCATGGACCGCATGAAGAACCGCTACGGTTTTGATGCGGTAATGCGGTGCGCAGGCGCTTCTTTCAAACCCAATGCCAAAAATGAAATTTTAAAACGCAAATCAGAGTAAATGTATCTCAACTGCCATTCCTTCCATTCCCTGCGCTATGGCACCATACCGCTTGAGGACCTGATATCCAAAGCTTCGGACTTGGGCATCACGGCTATGGCACTGACTGATATCAATACCGCCACTGGGATTTACGACTTTATAAAAGGATGCCAGGCTGCGGGCATCAAGCCCATCGTAGGGATCGAATTTCGCTCCGGAAATGCGCTGCGTTATATCGGACTGGCGAAAAATGCGGCAGGTCTTGCAGAAATGAACCGTTTTCTGACCCGGCATAATTTTGACAATACAGAACTTCCCTTAATCGCTCCAGCCTTTGAAAATGTTTTTGTCATCTATCCCTTGGAGAATGTGCCCTCTGTATTAAGAGAGCATGAGTTTATCGGCCTGCGCCCCGAACAGCGCCCTTCACTGGTTATGGGCAATTGGAAGACCAAAGCAGACAGCATGGTGGTGCTGCAGCCTGTCACCTTCCGCACCAAAACCGAATACAAACTCCATAAGATACTGCGGGCTATAGACCTGAATGTAGTTTTTTCACGCCTCTCCCAAACAGACTGCTGCAGGCAGACAGAAGTCATGGTGGGTCTGGACAGGATCCTTAAATGCTATGACGGCTACCCCCAGATCATCTCCAATACAAAAGAAATAATTGAACAGTGCCATTTTGAATTTGATTTCAAAACGCCGAAAAATAAGAAATTCTATACCAACAGCAGAAAAGACGACTTGCAGCTTCTCACCACCCTGGCCCAGCAGGGACTGGAATGGCGCTATGGAAACAATAATGCAGAGGCAAAATCAAGGATGCTGCGGGAACTCAAAGTAATTGACCAGCTGGAATTCAGCGGCTATTTTTTAATCACATGGGATATTATACGCTTTAGCAATTCTCAGGGATTCCTGCATATAGGACGCGGCAGCGGGGCCAACAGCATTATTGCCTACTGCCTTGGGATTACCGATATCTGCCCTTTGGAGCTGGATCTCTACTTTGAGCGTTTCCTGAACCTGAACCGCAAGAGCCCTCCGGATTTTGATATTGACTGGAGCTGGAAGGAACGGGATGTTATCCTGGAATATATCTTCTCCCGCTACGGCTATGATCATGTGGCTTTCTGCGGCACCAATGTGGAATTCAAATACCGCTCCATATTCCGTGAGGTCGGCAAGGTCTTCGGGCTTCCAAAAGAAGAGCTCGACGCGCTGGCCAAAAACCCTATGGCGCTGCATCCCACCAATGAAGTGGTCCGCGAGGTGCAGCAGTATGGAATGATGCTCGAGGGATATCCCAACCAGAGAAGCATGCATTCCTGCGGCATACTCATCTCCGAGGAGCCCATTACTAATTATTCAGTTCTGGAGATGCCCCCAAAGGGCTTCCCTATAGTGCTTTTTGACATGCATACGGCCGAAGATATCGGACTTGAAAAGTTTGACATCCTGAGCCAGCGCGGGATCGGGCATATTGACGACAGCGTAAAGCTTATTGAGAAGAACCGCGGCATACGCATCAACATCCGTGACACCAGGATGTCAAAAGATGAAAAGAGCTGCAACAGGTTTCTTTCCATAGGCAGAACCATAGGCTGTTTCTACATCGAAAGCCCGGCCATGAGGGGCCTTCTGCGGCGACTGAAATGCGACAATTACAAAACCCTTGTGGCCGCCTCATCCATCATACGTCCCGGAGTGGCACAGTCTGGAATGATGAAAGAGTATATCTTCAGGCACAACCATCCCGACAGGTTTGAATATTTCCATCCCGTATTCCAGCAGCAGCTCGGGGAAACCTACGGCATTATGGTATATCAGGAAGATGTGATCAAGATTGCCCAGCACTATGGAGGCCTTACTGCTGCTGACGGGGATATCCTCCGGCGTGCCATGTCAGGAAAAGGGCGTTCCAAAGCCGCACTGCAGAAGGTAAAGGATAACTTCTTTGAATCCTGCAGGGCCCAAGGGCATCCCATCGCGCTGAGCGCTGAAATATACCGCCAGATCGAGTCCTTTGGAGGCTATTCCTTCTGTAAGGCGCACTCGGCTTCCTATGCCGTGGAAAGCTATCAGAGCCTGTATCTGAAGGTGCATTATCCAATAGAGTTTATGGTGGCGGTGATCAACAATCAGGGCGGTTTCTACCGCACCGAAGTATATGTGCATGAAGCTAGGATGTCTGGGGCCACCGTGCACAATCCCTGTGTGAATAAAAGTGAAATCCAAACCACTCTGTATGGCTCTGATGTATATCTGGGTTTTATGCATCTGCAGGGCCTGGAATCCAAAACAGCGCTTCTCATTCAGCAGGAACGCGAAAAAAACGGGCTGTACAAGTCCCTTGAGGATTTTATCAACCGCATAGCAATCGGAATCGAAGCCATACAGATCCTGATTTTCATCGGCGCGTTCCGGTTCACCGGCAAGACAAAAAACCAGCTGCTGGTGATTACCCGCCTAATTCTGGTAAACTTTAAACCCCGTACCCCGCTGCTGCTTGAGCAGCCTGTGAAGGAATTTATACTGCCGCAGCTGGAGCGCTCCGCTTTTGAAGATGCTTTTGATGAGATCGAACTGCTGGGTTTCCCTGTCTCGTGTTCCCCTTTTGATCTGCTTCAGACCCCTTTCAGGGGCAATGTGATGGCGCAAGACCTTTTGGCCCATCATAAAAAACAGGTGCGGATGCTCGCCTATCTGATCTCGCGCAAGCATGTGCCCACAAAGATGGGCGCTATGTATTTCGGCACCTGGATAGATGCCAGAGGGGATATGTTTGATACGGCGCATTTCACAGACAGCCTCTCGGCATACCCTTTTCAGGGAGGGGGATGCTACCTGCTGCTGGGCAATGTCGAGGTGGATTACCATTTCCCAACCATAACGGTCATAAAGATGGCTAAAATGCCTTTTATACCCGATCCGCGTTATGAGCATGAGAACGATTGGAAATACAGGGCCCAGCAGAAAATACGCGAGGATGTGAGCATGACCCATCGCGCACCCTATCCGCAGGAACATGAAATCAATATCCCGCGGCTTAAAATGAGCAGTGGACAGGCCTCCGGCATGCCGGCAGTCTGAATGTGAACTGAAAAACTAAACAAAATGATGCTTTTTGATGACACTGAAATTTTTTCATCAGGCAATGGCGGCAGAAGGATATTTGACGCCCCTGATGCCGAGCTGCTGCTGATTGATAATTTTTTCAATAAACAGGAATCCGACCATTATTACAATGTTTTATACCATGGCACGCAGTGGAGGGAATATGAAATGCCTATGTATGACAAGGTCGTTACCGCACCGCGCATGATCTGCTGGTATGGCGATTCTGGCAGGCCTGAGCGCAAATCCAATCCCCACTGGCCCTTGGAGCTGCTCCAGATCAGGGAGCGCGTGCAGGATGAGACCCGCATAAACTTTAATGCCGTGCTGCTGAACCTTTACAGGGACGGCACAGACGGTGTGGGATGGCACAGCGACAAAACTTCTTCCAGCAACAAGAACATGAACATTGCCTCTGTGACTTTTGGGGAAACCCGCCTATTCCGCCTGCGACATAAGACCCTCAAGCACATCGAGCCGATAGAAATTCCACTGCACCACGGCAGCTTCCTGCTGATGGCGGGAAGCACCAATACCTATTGGGAGCATCAGGTGCCTAAAACAGCCCGCCAAGTCCTGCCCAGGATCAACCTCACTTTTCGGCAGGTGCGCGGGATATAAAAAATGCGGCTCCTTATTTTAAAAAGCTGATAATCATAGAAATGCTATAATATTCCTTTCTTATCATATAACAGGATTATGCGGCTTGATGCTAACTTTGGATAAATCATTAAATTTAGAAATCATGGAAAATAGAAACAATATGCCACAAAGCGATGATATGCATATCGATATCTCCCAGCAGGCAGAAATCCAGCAGTGGGCAGAAAAGCTCAATGTCCCTGAAGAAATATTGAAAGATGCCGTAAGGGCTGCAGGAACAACGGTTGAAGAAGTAGTGGATCATCTTAATGGAAATTCCCCTTCCAGGGAAAGCGCCTCAGAAACCGTGCGCCTGAAAGACGGCCCATGGCATCAGGGGGAATGAAAATGGGCAGCAGTTATTAAGCTGTTTTATAAAAAAAAGCAGAAGCGGTTCGCAAAAAATCCTGAAGGGCATTTATTTCCAGATCTTCTTCAGGATTTTTTATTTGAATCGGCTCTTTATACTGGCAATGCATTATCTTATTGCAATGGCAATCCAAAGCCAATCGGGCTCAATGCCGCTGCGCTTTTCAATTAATTGCATAAATTTGCATGCCTATTTCATTTTACCTGACATCAGCTAAAATAGGGTTCAAAAAAAAATCATCCTTTTAAAATGAACGATCCGATTCTTGAAAACCTTAATCCGAGCCAGCTTCAGGCCGTAAAAACCACAGAAGGCTACGTGCGCGTTATTGCCGGCGCCGGGTCGGGGAAAACAAAAGCGCTTACCTCCCGCTTTGCCTACATTGTGGACAGGCTGGGCATCAACTCTTCCAACATCCTCTGTGTGACCTTCACCAATAAGGCCGCACAGGAAATGAAAAAAAGGGTCAAGGCGCTCATCGGGGATCTCTACGATGTGAGTTTCATCACCACCTACCACGGCTTCTGCGTGCGCTTTCTGCGTGAGGAAATCAATAAGCTGCACTATCCAAAGAATTTCATCATACTGGATGCAGAAGACCAGAAAACCATCCTAAGGGAAGTCTTCACAGAACTGGACATCAACTCCAAAAACCTAACCTTCAAACAGGTGCTGCGCTTCATCTCCAAACAGAAAAGCACCTCGGACTATCTGGGGTATATGATTGAAAACAAAAGCTTCACTTCCGATGAGAAGGATTCGCTTTCCAGCCAGGTCTATCAGAAATATCTGGACAAGCAGAAACGCAACTATGCGCTGGATTTTGACGATCTGATCCATTTCACGGCTTTTATCCTGGACAGCAATCCCGATGTGCTCTCCAAGTGGCAGCAAATGCTGCATTACATACAGGTGGATGAGGCGCAGGACAGCTCCGACAGCCAGTTCCATCTGGTGGAAATGCTTTCGCGCGTGCACCAGAACCTGTTCCTTGTGGGCGATCCCGACCAGACCATCTACGAATGGCGCGGGGCAAAGCCCGAGTATCTGGTGGAATTCGACCAGATGTTCCCTGATACCCAAACCATCTTCATGAACCAGAACTACCGTTCGACCCCCAACATCCTGAAAGTCGGCAACCATATCATCAAAAACAACACGGTTAGGGTGGATAAGGATATGGTCACCGACAATCCAGAAGGCGTTGAAGTGGTGCATTTCCACGGCAAAAATGATTTTGAGGAAACCTTTTGGGTGGCCTCGGAAATCAAGGAAATCATGAAGACAGAAAATGCCTCGTATTCCGATATTACCATACTCTACCGCTCCAACCATCTTTCAAGAAATATCGAGCAGGCGCTCATCAAGGAAAATATCCCGTATGCCATATTTGGGGGCATCCGTTTTTTTGAGCGCAGGGAAATCAAAGATGTGCTCTCTTTTCTAAGGCTTATCGTGCAGGGGGATAATTTCTCCTTTCTGCGCATGTTCAACCACCCGACAAGGGGACTCGGCAAAAAGTTCCTCGAAAGGCTGAGCCTGCTGGCAGGCGAACAGAACCTCCCGCTGCTTCACACGCTGGAGAATAATCTCCAGGATAAGGAACTCAATAAAAAAGGGGCTTCCGATTTTCTGGCACTGGTATCAGAATTGAAGAAAGATGCGCAGTCCAACTCTATTTCAGACCTTGTAAAAATCATACTCGATAAAAGCGGGCTTTCCGAACTCTACCGCAAGGACGGAGACCAGGACAGGCTCGAGAATATCAAAGAGCTCGTAAGCTCGATGATGCTCTTGGAAAAAGAAAACAACGGTCCTGTAGATATCGTCGAGTACCTGCAGGAGATAGCCCTGTATACGGATCTGGACAAAGACACCGAAAATCAGGACAAGGTGCGCCTGATGACCATCCATATCTCTAAAGGCCTCGAATTCCCCTATGTCTTCCTTTGCGGCTTCACCGAAGGGGTGCTCCCGAGCGCCTTATCGATCAAAGAAAGGAGAAAGCGCGCCATAGAGGAAGAAAGAAGGCTGATGTATGTGGCGGTAACGCGCGCCGAGAAGCGGTTTTACATGACCGACTCCGAAGGGTTTAATTTCACTACCGGACTTAATAAATACCCGTCACGGTTTCTCTTTGAAATCAAGGAGGAGTTTTATGTGCGCAAGGGAAAGCTTTCCCCGGAGATCCTTCAGGCCTCGCAGGCTACCGCAGCATCCTTGCAGAACACCCAAGAGACCGCTTTCAAAGAAGGGGATATGGTGGTGCATCCCGTATGGGACAAAGGGGAAGTTCTGGCAGTGGATATCGAAAAAAAACAGTATCTGGTGCATTTTTTTGAGATGGGGAAAGAAAAGCCGATTGATTTCGCTTTCCGATTCCTGGCCTTAGCTGCTTCCGAGCAGCAAAACGCTTCGCCCGATGCCCTATTGGATCTTCAGGAAAGCCTGAAGAATGCTCCCGATCCATTTGCAGATGATAATGGGCCTGAAAATTAAAAATAGGAGAAGCCATGTCAGCAAAAATGGAAATTAAATAACCTCCAGCTCTCTGCCTGTAAATAAATACCATCCGCTAGCCGTATTTTTATAATTAACTTTAAATTGATCAGTCATGGAAAATACAGCAGAAAATTACGATGATATCCAGAAATGTCCATATCATAGTGCCTTAAAGGCACAGGGATATCAGAATCCGCCTGAAAAGAGCAGCAATAAGGATGCAGATGCCAATACAGGGGACTGGGATGATCAGCGCGATGGGTCGGCAGCGGATGATTCCATCTACGATACGGGGCGAAATGATAATTCAGGAGGGGCTGGAAGCACTTGAAGCGCATCTTCTAACAGCTAGAAGATGCTTAAAACAAAAAAGAGCCTGAGGCTCTTTTTTGTTTTACAGTTCCAGCATGTATAGTGTTGCTGGATATTCAAGTCCTATTATTCTTTTTCCATGCCGTCTATTATTCTGCCCACTTCAGTCTCTGCGGCCTTAAGCCTGCCCTGGCAGAAGGCGATAAGCTCAGATGCCCTTTTCACCTTAGCGGCAAGCTGGTCCACCGAAATGGTCTCGTTCTCTATTTCTTTTGAAATGGCGGCAAGCTCTTCCCAAGCCTGCTCATAAGTCAGTTTCTCTTCCATCGTATTGTATTTTTTCTTTAACGGTGCTTTTAAGTATGGTATCGTGCAGGATGACTTCTATATCGTCCCCTTGTTTTATATCCCCGGTGTATGCGGCAATCTTCCCATTGGCTTTCACAATCGCGTAGCCTTTCCTCAGGATATTCTGCGGGGACATCAGTGCAATGCTCTTCTGCATATGCAACAGATGAAGATTGCTGCTTTTCAGATAGCCTGCGGCAAACAGCTTTAAATTCCCTGTGAGATATTCCATATCGCTCCTTTTGCGGCGAAGCAGGTTCTGTGAAAGCTGCCCTGCCATCTGGGCTTTCAGTGAAAGCCGTTTCTGCTGCCCCTGCAGTATGTCTTTCACGTCCGCCGCGATTCTCTGGTTGGCAAGGGCCAGCTGCTTCTTGTGTCCCAAGAGCGCCTCCCTTGAATTTTTGGATATATTTCTCTTGAGCTCTTCCAGCCCTTTGGAATGCTGCAGCAGAAGCTGCTGGGATCTGATCACGATAAGCTGCTGCAGGGAAAGCAGCCCCATTTCAAAACTGCGGTTATGGGCAATAATGAACTCTGCCGCTTTGGTCGGGGTTTTGGTATGGGTATGCGCCATAAGGTCAGTGATGGTGACATTCTTCTGGTGCCCGATCCCTGTTATGATCGGGATGGGGAATTTAGCCACAGCACGCCCGATCTGGTAATTGTCAAAGATCAGGAAATCCGACTGTGCGCCGCCTCCCCTTGTAATGACAATGGCATCATAAGGGATTTTTGTATTATAGACTTCAATGAGTTTGTTTAGGAAAAGCTTGGCATTGTTGTCCCCCTGCACTATGGTGTAATAATCGTCAATCTGGAAGGCATACCCAAAATCATTGTGCTGCAGGGTATGGCGGAAATCTTCATTTCCTGCCGAGTTGCTCGCTGAGATAACGGCAACCCTCTGAATGGCAAGGGGAAGTTTCAGACGGCTGTTAAGCGTGGAATAGCCATCGGCTGTTTTGGTGATAAAATCATTCTCTGCAGCAAGCCTTTTAAGGGTCGCATTGCGCTGCTGCTCCAAGACCCCAAGGGTAAAATTCACATCTATATCCAGCACATTTACAGAAAGCCCATACAGCGGATGATAATCCACGCTGACCTTTACCAGCACATGAAGGTTGTTGGTGAATCTCTGGCCGGTCTTCTTCTCAAAATCCGACAGCTGCACTGCCCCCTCTCCCCACGCCTTTCCCATGATTTTGGCTATAATGGCGCTGTTCTTCTCGCCTTTTTCCACCAGCTCAAAGTAATGGATCTTCTTATCGGCCTTAAAGGAATGGTTGGTGATATCAGCCACCACCCAGTGCGTCTGTCCCCTAAAGCGGGAATTGATCGTGTCCTGGATCTGGTCGTTCAGCTGTGAGAGTCTGATATACTGGTCTGGTCCCATAGTTTTTAAGGCCTGCGGTCTGTTTTTTTCTTACTAACCGCTAAGGTAGCTATTCTGTGGCGGAATCTCAAATGCGCAAAAAGCTGAGTGGTAAATTTTCAATTCAAAACGGGTTAAAAGGGCAGCCAAAGTAGTGCCCGCCCTCTCCTGCATGCGCATAACCGCTTTACGCGGCCCTTCGGGACTTATAGCACTCCGGCTCGTTTCGCACACTGTTCTTCCGCTTTCTTTTTTCCCGTTTTTTCTTTTGAAATTTTTCTTGCGGGGCATGGAAAAGAAAACTCGAACAAGTATTCATTTAAAATTAGAAATCATGGAAATCACAGGACGAATTGTAAAAGATGCCTCAGTGGCGAAAGTAAAAGAAAACCGTGAGGTGGTAAACTTCTCCATAGCTGTCAACGACAGCTACAAGCCCAAAGGAAGCACCGAGGTGAAAAAGATTGTAACCTATATCGACTGCTCCTATTGGCTCAGCGCAGGACTGGCGCAGTGGCTTCGTAAAGGCACCCTTGTGCAGCTCTTCGGGCGCATCGGGCTGAAGGTCTATATCGGAAATGATGCGCAGGCTCACGGGACATTGACCTTTCACACCTCGGATGTCAAGATACTGGTATTCGCGCAGTCGGATAACAGCAAGCCAGCGCCCGCCCTCAAACAGCAGAAAACCACGGACGACCCCGACGACCTGCCTTTCTAAACCTTACGCCTTTTAAAAATTATGCACGCCTAAAATATTTTTTTATGAAAGCCTTACAAAAATCAAATTACAGCGATTATCGCGTAAGTGCTGCCTTTAATGAAATTATCCTTAGAAGCATCACTTCGTATGACGGCAAACGCAGCGTACAGCTGAAATCCTTTTTCCTTGACCTGCAGACTGGCGGTTGCGTAAGCGGGATGGTTTCAGAGTTTATCTACAATGCGGACTGCAAAGAATTTTACATCGAACATATCGATGAGCTTGAAGATATGCGAACCCAGCTCGAAGAAGCGATTGGAGAACCTATCGAGAACCGATTTAGCGCGCCGCACTACACTTTTGTATGCTGGCTCTGTTTTGAAGAGTACTGCTACGACCTTTATTCAAGGCTCTTTGAGTGAAAATTTCAATCTTAAATCCACTCTTATGAAAGCTTCTGAAAATTTTAGAAAAGCCATAGAAAATTATCTGAACAGTCTGGCGCAGGGCGACAGCGCCTTTGCGCCCCATTACGCCAAAGCTTCCAAGAACTTCGAATCCTGTCTGCACTACATAGGCGGGCAGGTCAAAAAAACAGGCTTGTGCTACTTTGACAATCAGGAAATCTTTGACATGGCAGTAAAGTACTACACCGATGATTCCATCCCAACGCCTGCCCCTGTAGCCTATAAAGCCGTGGTGCAGACACCCGCCGCTGCCGACCTTTTCTCGCAGCCTGAAATTCCTGCCGCGAAAATCCAAACCCAGACTGTTATCCCCGTAAAGAAAGATGTAAAACCTGCGGCGCAGACCGCCCTGACACTCTTTGACCTATGACACCCAAAACACAAATAGAAAAACAGCTTGCCGCCTTAAGCGCAACGCTTTCGCCCATAAATCCTGAGGTTTTTGTTTGGGCAGAAAAAAATATCTTCCTGAAATGGGGCGTGCTATCACGTTCCAAATTCTACTGCTTGGACTGCACCCATGTATGGAAACCCTCCTGCCAAAGCTCCTGCGCCAAATTTACCGCCTGTCCTGCCTGCAAAGGCAGGCTTAAAATGATGCCCTGCAATCAGGTGCATTTCAAGGAAACCGAATACTTTGCCGTGGTGCAGCGCTTTGCAGGGTTTCAGGTGGTGCGCATGGCCATAGCCTATAAGCGCATGAAAAAGAATTTCGCACCGACCCATTTCCACCATGAGGTCATGCAGCATTGGATAAGCCCCGCAGGGGAAGTGCGCACGCTCTCGCGCAGCACCAATGCGTTTTCACAGGCCTGCGATGCGTGGAAATTTTATTCCCCCCTTGAAATAAGGCCAAAGGATTTTGTCCGCAATGCCAAGTGCTTCATCAATCCCTACAAGGTCTTTCCGCAGATCAAAGTGCTGCCCATTTTGAAACGCAACGGCTTTAAATCTTCGGTGCATGATATAGCGCCCCACCTGCTCTTTGCATCGCTTTTATCCGACCCCATTGCCGAAACCCTTTTAAAAGCACGTCAGATAAAGCTTCTGCAGCATTATCTGCGTGTTTCAGGACAGGGCATCCGACGAAACTGGCAGGCAGTCAAGACCGCCATCAGGAACAGCTACAAAATCGCTGATGTGCAGATTTGGGAGGATTATCTCGAATTGCTTCGGCATTTCAAAAAAGACCTCTGCAGTCCCCTTTACGTATGCCCTGAAAACCTCAGCGGAGCGCATGACCGATTGGTGCATAAAAAGCGCGGGCTTTTACGAAAGAAAAAACTCCAAGACCTGCGCCTTGAAATCGAAAAAGCGCAGAGCAGGTACGCAAGCGATAAAAAACGCTTTTTCGGACTGTCATTTCAGGACAGGGAACTGAACATTTCGGTGATTGAAAACGTCAAGGATTTTATGCGCGAGGGCGATGACTTGGGGCACTGCGTATTCACCAATGAATATTATGGCAAAAAAGATTCGCTTATCCTATCGGCAAAAATTGCCGATAAATCAGTGGAAACCATCGAACTATCCCTGAGCCGCATGGAAGTGCTGCAATGCAGGGGCTTGAAGAACAGGCCTTCAAATCACCACAAGCAGATACTGCGCCTGCTTTCCCAAAACCTGTATCAGATAAAACAGCGCATGAAAAAAAGAAACGTAAAAGCAGAAGCCGATAATTGAATCGGCTTTTTTTTATGGCCGCATTTTAAGGCTCGAAAGCCCGCCAGCCTGACGGCTGGCGGGCTGTGGATTTAAAAGGGCTGATTAATTATTTGATGCTGATTGCCCCCGAAAGGTTTTCCTGCTCGATGAACGCGGCAATATACTCCAGGGCTTCACCGCTTTTATCTCCATCTGTTTCAAAAGTATTGATATGGAACTGCTCGTCCTGGTCCAGGATATGGATAATCTCCGTATAGCCTTTTGAGATCAGGCTGCCTTTGAGTTTGAGGATAGTATGCTGCTCTCGGGCATCCAGATCTTTTCTCACCTTTAGCTGTATCTCTTTTTCCATTGTGAAATATTTGATATTGAACATCCGTAAATAGAGCATCAAATTTATAATTTTAAACCCTATCTGGAATAGGTGCCCCTGTTAAAATTGAAAAGCGGCAAATGAGAATTTAACAATTCCCCGCAAAAATTATATAAAAGGCACCCAACCCAAAAGCTTTACATTTACCCTGCCGCGGCCTGTAAAAAAGGAAGCGGCGCTTAATCAATCCAATATCAGCTTATGACTCCAGAAAACTGCTATCACAGCGTCCCCCAAGACGGTGCCGCCGCATGCTATGAAGAGCAGCTCCTGCTGCAGTACCACCACTGCCTGGGTACAGGCATATCGGCACTGGCAAAAGCAAAAAGCCGTTTTAATACCCTGCTGGTGGGCGCCCGTTTACAAACCGGTGAAGGCAGCCCTGATGAACAAGAAGAGCAAAGCGAGCAGCAGCAGCAGGAAGAAACCGCCTCGGATCCCGGCACATTTCTGATGTGAGAAAAAAATGCCCGCAGCATTACCAAGCCTAAAAACGGGCTCTTTACATTTAATTGGCTATATTTACCTAAATATGCCGCGCCAATATATGCGGCTGGCAACCTGAAAACAAACCTTTGAAACCAGACCTTTACAATTCCGACTATTATTTCCTTCACAATGGAGGTGAAGCTGCCAGAATCATCCAGAGTATCGACTGGGGCGCGCACATTCTCGGCACTCCTGAGAAGTGGCCCGAGAATCTGAAAAATACGCTATCCACCCTTCTCTCTTGCAAGTTCCCGATGTTTTTGTGGTGGGGGGAAGAGCTCACCCAGTTTTATAACGACTCCTATTTCGGCATAATGGGAACTGCCAAGCACCCCCATGCAATGGGAGGAAAAGCGGCCGATTACTGGCACGAATGCTGGGACTTTATACAGCCACTGATAGCAAGGGTTCTAGACCAAGGGGAAAGCGTATGGTACGATGACCTTTTGATGCCCATTGAAAGGGACGGAATCCTTAAAGACTGCTACTGGACTTTCAGCTATTCCCCTGTGCGCGATGACAGCAGGCAGATCAAAGGCGTACTGGTCATTGCCACTGAGACTACAGACAAAGTGCTTCACAGGCAGAAAATAAACCAGAGTAAGGAAGAGCTTGAATTTGCGATCAATGCCGCAGAGTTCGGCACTTTCGACCTGGACCCAAAGACCCAGAGATTCTCTGCAAACCCAAGGCTTAAGGACTGGTTTGGCCTGCAGGCGCAGGATGAAGTGCTCTTGGTCCATGCGCTGGAATCCATAGCGGCCTATGACAGGGAGCGTGTGGCGGATTCCATAAACAGGACACTGGATTACAGTTCTGGCGGGCGCTACGACATTGAGTACGATATCATAGATTCTAAATCTAAAGATATCCGAACGGTTCATGCCTTGGGAAAGGCGTGGTTTGACAAGGACAATATCGCGTATCGCTTTAACGGCACGGTGCAGGACATCACAGCCCAGAAAAAAGCGGCCGAAGAACTCTACAAATCACGCCAGCTTACCGATATTGCCATCAAAAGCATGGGGCTGGGAATTTTCAACGTGGACTACTCCCAGGGCACCATCGACTACACTGCTGAGCTAACCAGGCTCATGACCGGAAAAGTCCAGGCAGAGCTCACCATAGAACAGCTCTCAAAATACATCCATCCCGAAGACCTGGAGCTCAGGGTTCAGGCTCTTAAAGAAGGTATCAAAAGCGGCACTTTCCATTATACGCCCCGCGTGATCTGGGAGGACGGAAGCATCCATAGGATTGCAATATCTGCCTCAAGGATGTTTGATTCGCATCGAAACGGTTCTGCATTCTCGGGAACCGTTGCCGACATCACCGAGCAGGACAACAGCCGTCTGGCACTGCTGCAGGCCGAAGAGCAGCTTCAAATCAGCAAGCGCGAGGCAGATGCGCTGTTCCGCAATGTGACCGACAGCTCCCCTACAGGCTTATGGCTCTCAGATAAGGATGGTCGGATGACCTATTTCAATAAGACGCTGATCGAATTTACCGGAATGCCCTACCAGGAGCTGCTAAAAGGGAACTGGACCTATGCCATCGCGCCCGAAGACTACCACAGGGCTAAAGATGCCTATCTGGATGCCATTGCCTCAAAAAGGCACTTTGACACGCTTTTCAGGGCAAGAAAGCATACGGGGGAAACCATGTGGTGCAGGGCCGCGGGCGATCCCTTCTACGATGCCGAAGGCCGATATGCAGGCTATGCAGGGTTCTGCATGGACATGGATGAAATCATCTCAGGCAGGCAGGCGGTCACCGAAAGCCAGCATAAGGTAACCTCAATGGTAGAGCAGTCCCCGGTCGGGATCTGCCTTTTCACCGGTGACGATCTGAAAATTGAAATTGCCAATGACATCATGATCGGCTATTGGGGAAAAGACCGCAACGTAATTGGAAAACCGTTCATCGATGCGGTTCCCGAACTCGAAGGCCAGCCGTTTATCGGCATACTGGAAAACATCTACCGCACCGGGGAAACCTACTATGGGCGCGCTATGCCGGCAGATTTGCAGGTCGATGGAAAACTAAGCACCTATTACTTTGAATTCACCTATACGCCCATCCGCAATTCCAAAGGCGAGATCTACGGCATCATGGACATAGCCGTTGATGTGACACAGCAGGTCACCGCCTCCAAAAAACTCGAAGAGACCAGACAGGCGCTCGCCGGGGCAATCGAACTGGCCGAACTGGCCACTTGGGGCCTGAGTGCGGCCGACGGCAGCATTACCTGTTCGGACCGTTTCAAAGAGTGGCTTGGACTGGCCGATAACCACGGCAGCAGCGGCATATTTATGGAGCGTATCGAAGACCCTTACAGGGAAAAAGTAATGGAAGCATTTAAAGAGGCCTTCACTTCTGACGCCCAAGATTCCTATGATTACGAATTTCCCATTACCAACAAGGTTACAGGCCAAAAGCGCATCATACATGCCAATGCGCAGGTGCTGTACTCCAAGGACGGAACCCCTGAGGGAATCAGCGGAACAGCCCAGGATGTGACCAAAGAGCGCGAACTCCAGCACGAGCTCCAGTTCAAGGTCTCCGAAAGGACTTCAGAGCTCAATGCGGCAAATGCCGAACTGGAAGCGCGCAACCGCGAGCTTTCCCAGTTTGCCTATATCGCATCGCATGACCTGCAGGAGCCGGTACGGAAAATCAGCGTGTTTGCCGACATGCTGCAAAACAACCTGCATAAAAATCCTGAAAAAGCCGACCTCTACCTTGGCAAGATAACCGGCTCGGCCAAGAGAATGGAAAACCTGATAAAAGACGTGCTGCAGTTCTCCAGACTCTCCCAGGCGGAAAAGAATTTTGAGCCTGTGGACCTGAACACCGTCATCCTGGAGACCCTGGCGGATTTTGACTTGGTCATCGAGCAGAAAAATGCTGTGATCCAGAGCGATGTGCTCCCTGAAATAGAAGCCATTCCCCTGCAGATGGCACAGCTCTTCGGCAACCTGATGTCCAATGCACTGAAATACAGCAGGCCAGATATCCCCCCACTGATCTCCATCAGGCTAAAGCCCCTTTCCGAATCTGACAAGAACAATCTGTCTGAGGGGCCGGATCAAGATTATCTTAAAATAGAAATCAGCGACAACGGCATCGGGTTCTCCCAACAGCATTCCGAACAGATATTCAATATCTTCCAGCGCCTGCATGGAAATGGCCAGTTTGCAGGCACGGGGATCGGGCTTGCCATGTGCCGGAAAATACTCCAGAACCACGGCGGGACCATCAGCGCCGTCTCAGAAGAAGGCATAGGGAGCACTTTTGCAATGATACTGCCAAAATCACAGGCAAAAAAAGGGGAAGATTAAAATTATCGCGAAAAATTGTATATTTACATTCGCTTTACCCCATTTTATGAAGACCGTTTTTTTAATTGATGATGATCCTGATGACCGCGAAATTTTCGAAGAATCTTTAGCGGCAGAACATCCTTCTGTTTTGTATCAGCAGGCCGAGAACGGCGCCGCCGCTTTTGAGAAATTGAGATCCGGCTCCTTTGCAGAACCTGACCTTATCTTTCTGGATCTTAACATGCCCATCATGGACGGCAGGGCATTCCTTCAGCAGATTAAAGCGGATCCCAACTTTAAGGATATCCCGGTTATCATCTATTCCACTTCCTCGAGTGAAGCGGATAAAAAGTTTGCTCAAGAAAACCACGCTGCAGCCTTCCTCACCAAACAATATTCGCTCAGTTTAATACGTCAGGACATACAAACGGCAGTGCAAAACTTTCTTGAGCTTTAAATATTTATTGAGCTGCTATACGGCTATACCCAGAAAATAAGATATTGAATTTAATTAGGACACCACAAGTATCCTTCCGCATTAAAACCAGCACATTACGATACCTCCGTAAAGTCAGAATTAGTATGGCAAAATCGTGGCACATTGCTTTTTAAGAAAGTAAAACCTCACCAAAATCAAGTTTTTCCGAATTTAGGTTAGAATAGTTATGTGTCCGCACAGTGCACACAATTTAATTTCTTTGTAGTTTTAGATTGTGTCGACATTGTCGACACAATTTCTTTTATAAAGTCCAATTTGCACAATTGATCTCTAAAAAGGCTATTGCATAGTATTTATAGAAACAAATTGTCCGGTATATTTATCGGCAAAAAAAATCAAGAAAAAAGTTAAAAAATAACATTATATTTGCCGATAACGGAACTTGTTTAAAATGAAATATATTTCAACAGCTGAATTTGCGAAAAAAGTGGAGCTTTCCGAAAGAACAATCCGCAACTATTGCGCATCGGGCAGATTAAAAGGCGCTTTCCTAACTGGCAAGACATGGAATATTCCTAGTGATGCCGTTATTGCCCAAAAAGAAAATAACAAAAAATTAAATAAACACTTCCTGCTGGACATTCTAAAGGAACAGAAGGAAATGAAACTAAAAGGGGGGATCTATCATCGAACCCAGATCGATTTGACTTATAACTCCAACAAAATTGAAGGAAGCAGACTGACCCATGATCAGACTCGCTATATTTTCGAGACCAATACAGTCGGCATATCTGAAGAAAGCATTAATGTGGACGATATAATTGAAACGGCTAATCACTTTAGATGCATTGATTTTATAATCGATAAGGCAAATGCAAAACTCACTGAATCCATTATTAAAGAACTCCATTTTTTACTAAAGTCCGGAACTTCTGATAGCGGGAAAAGCTGGTTTAATGTAGGAGAATACAAAAAGCTTCCAAATGAAGTCGGAGGAAACGGAACCTGTCCTCCGAAACTTGTTTCATCCAAGATGAAAGAAATGCTTAAAGATTACCACAGTATTAAAAATAAAACGATAGAGGACATTATCGATTTTCATTATAATTTCGAAATACTTCATCCCTTTCAGGACGGTAATGGCCGTGTGGGCCGACTGATTATCTTTAAAGAATGTCTTGCAAACAATATTGTCCCTTTTATAATTGATGAACAGCTGAAGCTGTTTTATTATAGAGGTTTACAGGAATGGAACAGCATAAAAGAATATTTAATGGACACCTGCCTGACTGCACAGGATAATTATAAATCGGTGCTCAATTATTTTGAAATAGAATTTTAAAGAAAAGAAATGTATAAATAATGAATTGCACAGTGGTTCTTATCATCTAAATTGTCATGACAGAGTCACGACAATTCAGATATTCCAAATTTAATCTGTAATTTGCAGTACTTTAATGGACTTCATTTTTTAAAAAAATCTAAGGCGAATTTAACCGCATATCATGCATTTTATTTTTGTGGCAGAATCGTGGCACACAGTTGAAGACAAAAGTAAAATTCCTGCATTGACAGCACCAGACAAAAGCAGGTTCGAATGGCGGAGCGATCATAAAGATTTTTTCAAAAACGTACAAATACATGGTTCGAGTCCCGTTCCCGCTACTACAGACTTAATGGTCCAAAATTGGTAAAAAATCCATTTCAGCGCTCAATAGAAAATTATAACCAAAAGCTCAATAAAATTTTAACTCATTCAGCTTTTAGTTTGTACATATATAAAGTCAAAAATTTCTTAATATTTATACAATTGTAAGTTTCAAAACTGATCCTATCATAGCTTCAGCAATTTTAAACAAAGGAGAATCTTCATTAAGCTCATCAATATCTAATAAAATTAATTTTTCATCTTCCTTAAACAAATTCTGAACTTTTTGTTTCATTTCGATAGAAGTTGCTACTATAAATCCGTCAACATACAAAAGTTTATAAAAGTCTATCAATTCGGCCATTTTATCATCTTTATTGCTATTGCAACAAAAAATAACTTTATATCCATTCTGATAGGCAAGATCCTCAAAAATTGCAGCAAATTTAGAAAAGAATGCATCTGAAAAGTCTTTGACTATAAATACTAAAATCTGTGACTTTCCTGTACGAAGACATCGTGCAATCTCATTTGCTCTATAGTTAATCCTTTTTGCGTAATCAGTAACTTTTTGTGCAGTTTCTCTGGAAATATGTTTTTCAATTGCTTTTCCATTTAAGACAAACGAAACTGTAGTAACTGATATATTTAATTCTGCCGCTATATCTTTTATTGAATAGTTTTTTTTCATAGCGAATGTATGTCGAAAATGAATTGAAAGAATCTAATAATAGACCCTACAGATTTCCTTTGTTTAGTTTTAAGGCAAATTCACTTATTATATCTTGCGTTTCTTTATCAGTATCATAAACCGAATACCATCCTTGAAATTCATGAGGAGGATCGCCAATTAAATCGTCTCCGGTTTTCCAGACTGACATCGGTTGTGAAGGTCTGCCCTCGCCTCCCCAAGCCCAGAAATTTACACCGGAAACTTGTGGAGTTGTTTTGCTTAATTTATAGATCATATCGAAAATAAATGCATAATAATCATCTCTGATTTTTATTGATGAATTAGCTTCGTAACTGTTCTCGTCTCTCGAAATCCCGAATTCTTCAAGAACGATTGGTTTATTGAGTTTCTGAGCAATCTTTACATGTTCATCAATATAATTTGTTGCTTTCTCTAATGCTTCTGGATACGTTTCTTTCGCTTTAAGCGGATCAAACCAGCCCCAGTTTTGAACCCAAAGATGAAAAGTACAATAGTCAATATATTTACTCTGATGATCGATTTCAAAATTGGTTCCGTTCGATGGTGATGGTGTATTCCCTTCTGAACCAATGGAAACCAGATGATTTGAATCTAAGCTTTTAATAAACTTAGCCGTTTCATGAATCCAATTTCTATAATGTTCGACATTGTTACTTCCTTCAGGTTCATTGGCCAATTGCCACGCCATAATCGTCGGATCATTTTTATATGATATTTTATTGATTGAGTTTTCGCGGCTAATTACTTTTTTGATATGATTTAAAAACCATTTCTTAGCCTTTTCATTACTATAAAATTGCGCTGAATAGTGCTGATAAGTTCTCCAGTTACCATTTTCTGCTGGCGGCGGATACGGAATAGATTCATTTTTCTTTGTCCAGGAAATATATTGCGCAAAACCACCAGACCATGGCCAGAAATTATTAAGACAAACTACAGCCCTCATATTCCTCTTTTTCATTTCATTTAAAAGAAAATCAAGTCCGAGCCAAAGTTCTTCATTATAAATTCCGGGTTCTTTCTGCATGGTTGGCTGCACGGTCCACGGTATTTTGGAATTTCCTTCAGAACCGGCAATAATTCTAAGATTAATTACGCCCAGATTTTCTAAGCGATCTAATTCACGAATTAATCTTTCTTTGTTGGAAACAGCCAGATTCATTCCGTACCAAAAGTTGGTACCTAAATATTTATATGGTTTTCCGGCTTTTAGAAAATGTCCGTTTTCTACTTTAATAAAATCCTGCGACTGCACTGTACACTGAAATAATACAATTAGCAGATATAATAGCTTTTTCATAATTTATTGTACTTCAAATGAAACTTTTTCTCCTTTAGAACTGCATCCGCCAATCCACAAATCAAACTTTCCTGGCTCTACTTTTTTCTTCATATCTATTCCGTAAAAAGCAAGGTCTTCCATTTTTAATTCGAATGTTATCTTTTTACTTTCTCCCGATTCTAATTCAATTCTTTTAAAACCTTTTAATTCTTTAACTGGTAAAGCAATCGAAGCCGAAATATCTCTCACATACAACTGCACAACTTCGGTTCCTTTGTATTTTCCATTGTTTTTTAAAGTAAACGAAATTTCAAGTGTTTCTTTTGGATTGAGAAGAGTTTTCGAAAGCGAAATTTTCCCATATTCAAATTGCGTATAAGAAAGCCCAAAACCAAAAGGAAACAAAGGTTCTGTTCCGTTGTCTAAATAATAGGATTTATTTCCTAACGAAGTCTGAGAAGCTTCAACAGGAATATTATCCAAATTGATTTCGTTTCCATTTGCCGGACGTCCTGTATTTAAATGATTGTAATACATCGGGATTTGTCCCACATTTTTAGGAAAAGTAATCGGTAATTTCCCAGACGGATTTGCCTTTCCAAATAATAAATTAACCATTGCCGGACCGCCCATCGTTCCCGGATGCCAAGCGTATAAAACTGCATTAGATTCTTTGACTTCTTTTTCAATTGTTAAAGGTCTTCCTGCAACGAAAACTGTTACAATCGGCTTTTTAGTTTCATTTAAAATTTCTAAAAGCTTCGATTGATTGCCTTGAAGATTCAGGTTCGAAAGACTATGCGCTTCTCCGGAAAGAATCGATTCTTCTCCCAGAAATAATAAAACAACATCTGCCTGTTTTGCCATTTCTCTGGCTTTTCCAAATTGAGTAGAATCGATATCTCTGGAATATTTTAAAATTGGCTCGTAAAGAATTTTAATCTCTTCTCCATATTTTTCTTTTAAAGCCTTAAGCGGTGTGATTGTGTGGCTTTTATCTCCGTCAAAAACCCAAGTTCCTAATTGATCATGTGGCGCATCGGCTAAAGGACCAAAAACGGCAATTGTTTTCGGCTTTTTTAAAGGCAGAATATTATTTTCATTTTTTAATAAAACTATAGATTCTTCAGCGGCTTTTTCAGCAATTTCTAAATGTTCTTTTTTATAAAAAACTTCATTGAGATTTCCTTTAACATATGGATTTTCAAACAAGCCTAATTTGAATTTTATTCTCAATATATTTCGAACAGAATTATTGATACTTTCCATACTTATTTTCTTTTCCTTCAAAAGAGATTCCGCATAAGCCACATAAGTACCGCTGACCATTTCCATATCAACTCCAGCGTTTATAGCTTTTTGAGCAGCTTCTTTTGTATCAGAACAAAATCCGTGATCGACCATTTCAGTAATCGAAGCCCAGTCCGAAACTACAAAACCTTTAAAATTCCATTGGTTTCGAAGAACTTGCTTTAGCAGAAATTCATTTCCAGAAGAAGGAATTCCGTCATTAGCATTAAAAGCCGTCATAATTGTCGCTAGATCTGCTTTTTTAACCGCTTCTTCAAAAGATTTTAAATAGAGGTTTCTAAACTGTCTTTCAGTAATATTCGTTGTATTGTAATCTCTTCCTCCTTCCGCAGCACCGTAACCTGCAAAATGTTTAGCGCAAGCAGCAATAGAAGTCGGATCTGATAAATCTTTTCCCTGAAAACCTCTTACCATTGCAGCTCCCATAACTGAAGTTAAATAAGGATCTTCTCCACAGCTTTCGGCAATTCTCCCCCAACGCGGATCGCGGGCAATATCGATCATTGGTGCAAATGTCCAGCGAATTCCGGTTTCTGATGCTTCAATCGCAGCAATACGAGCCGCTTTTTCAGCTAAATCAGGATTAAAACTTGCTGCTTGCGCCAGCGGAATCGGAAATATGGTTTTAAAACCATGAATAACGTCACGCCCAATAATAAGCGGAATTCCTAATCTGGTTTGTTCTAGAGCAATTTTCTGTGCTTTATTGGCAATTTCAGGATTTGTAATACTCAAAACCGAACCTGCCATTCCCTTCTTAATGACTTTATAATTGGTTTCCATATCATCTGCAGAAAGCTGATTCATCTGACCGATTTTTTCTTTTAAAGTCATTTTCTTCAAAAGTGTTTCTATCTTCTTTTCGATTACAGCATCAGTCGTTTGAGCGCTTGCTCCTAATCCGGAAATGATTAGAAGAAGCGCTAAAATTTGAAGTTTTTTCATAAATATCTTTTTGTTGGCTGTGTTTTTAAACACATAGAAACATAGACTTTTTTAATGCAGAAAAAGAGTATGAAAAGAAACTAGTTTCCAACACATAAATAGTATGTGAATTTTAGAACTGTGAAATGCCATTTCCAGTTCTGTAAATCTATGTCCCTATGTGTTTAAAAAAACACAGCAATTAGAAAAATACAGCATACATCACGAAACATGCAATAACCAAAAGAAGTGCCTGAACACGAAAGTTTTTATACCAGACCACATCTTTTAAAGCAATTGTTTCTTCCGTCCAAAGTGCTTTTGTCCAAGTGTTCTCTTTCACTTTTTCCGTTGAAGGAGGTCTTGTAGAAAGACTTACAGTAACATTAACCAGAATACTTAAAACCAGAATAATTGGAGCTAATAATAAAAAGTGCAACCCGATTTGAATACCTAAAATATACTTCGCACTCATAATAATCACTGCAATAAATAATCCCGACATTAAACCGCTGAAAGCTCCGATGGCATTAGAACGTTTCCAGAATAATCCGAGGAAAAATGTTCCTACTACCGGCGGTGCCAAATAAGATAATATCTCTTGATAATAAGCAATCAACGAATCAAATTTACCAATATACGGCGCCCATAAAATGGCAATTATCAAAGTGACAACCGCAGTAATTTTTCCGACTCTTACCTTTTTTTCGCTTGACGCATTTTTATCAAATTTGCTGTAAAAATCCATTGTAAACAAAGTAGAAACTGAATTTAAAGTTGCGCTTAATGCGGATGTTAAAGCCGAAATCATAGCCGATAAAATAATCCCGATTAAGCCAATTGGAAGAACTCTGCTAATTAATCTCGGATAAACCTGATCGGTATTAATACCGTATTTTGATTTTAATTCGCTTCCGCTGATGATTTCATGCGGTAGATTTTCAACTCCAAACAAATTAATTCCACGCGCAATTACTCCGGGAAAAATAAAAATGAAAAGCGTAAACAAATACAGAAAACCAACCAGTAAGACGCCCTTTCGACCATGATCGATTGATTTTGCAGATAAAACCCTTTGTACCATAACCTGATTGTTTCCCCAGAAATAAAATCCAAGAATAGGAATACCGACCCACATTCCTAACCATGGAACCGTCGGATCGTCCATTGGTCTTGTAAGTTTTAACCAAATTCCGTCATGAAATTGTGTATAAAATGCATCCCAACCGCCAATGCTGTCCATTGCAAAAAAGGCCAATAAAGTCGAACCAATTATCAGGATAAACGCCTGAATAACTTCGGTATTAATAACAGATGAAAGTCCGCCAATAATCGTGTAACTTCCGGCAACAACAGCCATTCCGATAATAATCAGCATCATATCGGCGCCTGGAAAAATCATATTGATAATTAAAGCTCCGGCGTATAAAGTTGCGGCCGCATCGAGGAAAATATTTCCGATAATAGTTATAAACGAAAAGTACGTTCTTGATCTAACATCAAAACGTCTTTCCAGAAATTCAGGCATTGTGAAAATTCCTGATTTAATATAAAACGGAAGAAAAAAGATCGCAAAGAAAACCATTACCAAAATCGAAATCCAGTTGTAATTAAAAACGGCAATTCCGTTTATAAATCCTTCGCCTGAATTTCCCATCAAAGTTGAACTTGAAATACTCGCTGCAAAAAGTGACAAACCAACCATTGGCCATTTTAAATCTCTTCCTGCCAGAAAATAAGCATCTGAATCGCTTGATTTACTATTTTTTAAACCCCACCAAACAATAAAGATGATGTATAAAACGATGACAACTAAGTCAATTATATTTAAATTTAACATGTTTATTTTTGGTATGAAGTGTAAAGAATAACGCTTTGGACTGGTATAGAAACTTTGATAGAATTGTCTTTTACATCAATTTTCTCTGAAGGAACAGGAAATCCGTTTTGGTCTACAGTACGTTTGTTTTCGCTGTACAAATATTTATTCAGCTTTGATTTTACTTTTAGTTTTTTAGTATCAATAATAAAATCAACTTCTTTATCACTGTTGTTCGCAATTGCGATTGTAATTTCTCCAGAATTAGTAATTCCGGCAACAGAACGAACTTTATCTATTTTTGAATCTAGTTTTAGGAGTTTCATATCTCCGGTAAAATAACGCGTCATAATCGACCAGGTATAAAACCAAGGGCGCAAATTTTCATCTGACGGATCTTCTGTAAGTTCTTTTCCTAAACTATTAAACATTCCCCAGCGCTTCAATTGATATTTATCGCCTTTATCATCTTTGGTATGCATGGCATCATCTAAATCCCAAGCGATTACAGCATCAAAACCGGCATTCATAGCCTGAATCAAAGCATCGGCCATATCAACTCCGTAATCATAATCGTAAACCGAAAGCTGACTATCAACACTTGTATATTTATCTCCAAGATGTTTTTGAGATGAAGGATCGCCTTTGATTCCTAGCTCGCCCAAAATAAAAGGCTTTTTATGAACTGAATCGGTAAAACGAACCAAATCACCAAATGTCTTTTGAAATTCTCCTGAACGAATACTTTCTTTAGAAGGATAATCGTGCGCATCATAAGCCGAAACCAAATCCGGAATCTGAAGAGCAGTTTGTTTTACCCAATCTAAACCCTTGTATTGTGATTTACTGTTATTGAATGAAGTTGCATCGGGACCAATAATCGAAATCTTTTTATCTAATCCCGCTTTTTGAATGGATTTATGAAGCAGTTCGATTCCTTGTTTCCATTGCTCGAAATCGCCGTCTGTAGTTGCCCAGTCGCCGTTTGGTTCATTTACTAAATTGTAATATTTAATACAGCTGTATTTTTTTACATTCAGTAAATGAGTCAGATTTTTAACGATCAGGTCAATCCATTTTGGGTCGTTTGCTCCCGTAAAACTATTTTGAAGATTCAGATGCGTATCGTGAAATTTGTACGGCTGTCCCCATTCACCCAAAATAACTTTTATATCATTCTTTTGACAATAATCCAGAAGTTTATAAAGCGCCTGCATCTGATCACTTTCAAAATCAACAATCGGATTTCTTGCAGCATCAAAACCTTTCAGATATCTCCAATTGGCCTGATCCATAACGCGGGCGATCTTAGGTTTAATGAATGAAACACGGTCAAAAACCATTTGCCATTTTTCATCGGTCATTAAATTCCCCCATTCAGAACTTTCGGTATCGGCGTGCGGATAAGCAGAAAATTCAATTCCGTTTCCTATAAATTCACTCGAAATTATCTCATTTGGATTGATAGTAACAACTGGAATTTTGCTTTGGCTTTGAACCGAAAAACTGACTAAAGCGCAAAGCATCAGGATATTATTTTGAATTTTCATTTTTTGGAATCTTTTAAAGTTTGTAATAATTCGTTGATATCACAAGTTGCCAGACCAACGTATTTATCGGCAGCGCCGTAATAAACATATAAAATATTATCGAGAATCATATTTCCTGTAGGAAAAACGCATCCTTTGTAGAAACCTTCAATTTCGTAATCGTGTTCCGGTTCCATAATCCAGTCTTCAAGCCTTGCCGTTACTTTTGACGGATCTTCTAAATCTAATAAAGCTACCCCGACTCTGTAATAGCCATTTCCGCCATTTTCAACTCCGTGGTAAATTAATAACCAACCGTCTTTTGTACGTAAAGGCGGTGTGCTTCCTCCGATTTTTTCTTCCCAAGTTCCGTTTCTTCCACTTAATAAAAGAATACTTTTTTCTTCCCAAACCATTAAATCATCCGAATAACGAAGCCAGATTGATGGATAATCACAGCCATATTCTACTCCTATCCATTGTTTTGGACGGTGTAACATCGCATATTTTCCGTTGATTTTTTCAGGGAATAAAATCACATCTCTGTCATCTAAATTAGAAGTCGTAATTCGACCTAATCTTCTGAAATTCTTAAAATCTGAAGTTACCGCCAAACCAGAATTTGCAATGTTATGTTTGAAAACCGCAGGTGCATCTTCGCCCGTTTCAGGAAGATTAATTACGTCGTGTGGAAAGGTCCAGTAACGTCCGGGAGGATAAGGTCTGTAAGCATACGTAACATAATATTCACTTCCGAATTTAATGATTCTCGGATCTTCAACCCCGCCCATATCCGGACCGTTGCTGCTTGGCCCAAAAACTGGTTCGTCTGATTCTCTTTTAAAGTTAATTCCGTCCGTACTTGTTGCCAGTCCGACACGAATAAAATGATCAACATCGTCTCCCGCCGCTCGGTAAAGCATATAAAAAGTTCCGTTTTCGTACCAAACTCCCGGATTACAAACAACAAGATTTTCCCAATAATTATTAGGGTTTGGGCTTAAAACTGGATTCTGAGTGCACTTAATTAATTTCATTTTTAGAATTTTGTATTTTGGTTTTTATTTTACAATTGTGTTGACTGCCAACGTGTACATATCCGGCAGTTTTTTGCTAAAGATCATATTCGGACTTGCATAAAGCAGTTTGAAGTTTGCAGCAGAACTATGACCGTCAAACGGAGCATAAAAATGGTTTCCTTCGTGAGACGGATCGTATTTGTTTCTCCACAGTACAACCATCGAAACTTTTTTTCCCGTTAATGGAACACTAATTTCGTTTGTCCAATACGTATCGTACGGAGCCCCGTTTTTTACAATTCCTTCTACTCCTGTTTCTGTAACACCGCATGGTTTTAGTTTTTGCTGCGAAAGTGTCGCCAGATTTCTAAGATTGGTGCTAAAAGCTGTGGTATTGGTTCCGTGATAACTGTCCCAGCCAATAAAATCCACATAATCGTCACCAGGCCATCTAAACAAAAAGCTCTCAACAGTTCCCTGTGAATCTAATTGCGGAGAAATCGCATAAATAAAGCTATGAACTCCTTTTTTATTCTTCAAATAATCGATAGTGTATTTCCATAAACTGATAAATTCCTGCTGTGTTGTTGCTCCAGAACCCCACCAAGACCAGGTTTGTGTATGTTCGTGAAAAGGGCGAAAAATAACCGGAATCAGTTTTCCGTCTTTGTCTTTTAAATTATTGGCAAAATCGGCCAGTTTATCCAGCCAGGAATTAAATTTTATATTAGTTGCGCTTCCGTCTGTGAGGATTTCTTTTGCCACCGTATTTTTAGAATTATCCCAACTGTCTCCTCCTGTTAAAGGATTGTTTAAATGACAACAAGCTGTAATCACTTCGCCTCTTTCTCTGGCTTCTTTAATAACTCTTGCTCGATCATTATTTAAGGTTGAAGTCGAACTTCTGTCGTCCATAATTTCGGCAAAATCTACGCTAAAAACAGCAGGATAATCTCCGCAAACATCTTTAATATCAGAATGTCCGGCTTCTGTCATCCAGTTTCTTCCGTATAATAAATCGTCGTGATGTCCGAACATAGTTCCTTTTTCCTGAATTCTCCATAAATTAGAATACAAGGCTTTGGTTTCTGCGGTGGCGTTTGGATCAGATAATTGAAGCGTAACCGGAATCGGATTTTCAGGCTCGTTTCCTCCAGGATCTTTTTTGTCATCAGAAGAGGAGCATCCGAAACACAAAAAGCCCGACAGCAATAAAATTGTATATAATGATTTCATAATCGCATTTTTAAGATTAATATTCAAAATTGGTTAAAACCAAAAGTCCTTCTGCCGGAATGGTTTGCGTTGTATTGTCTTTTAAATGTAAAGTGAAGTTGGTCTTGTTCGGAAGCATTGTATGATCGCCTTCGAGTTTCAGCTGATTTTTCGCGTAAGCAAAACTTTTTACTTTTTCTAAAACAGGTAAATTCTTCGAAGTCAGATTTACTTTAAGATTTTGATTCGAAACATTGACAATCGCGATCATATTTTTTCCGTCTTTAGAAACTGAAACCGCTTTTAGGTTTGGATTTCCGTTTACCGAAACCTGATGCACTTTACAACCCGTCGGCATGTATTTTGTCAATAAAGACCAGGCATAAAACCATGGGCGGACTTCTTCTTCTTTACTTCCAAAATATTCGTCTCCTAAAATGTTCCAAAAACCCCAGACTTTTAGTTTGTTTTTTTGTTCTTTGGCATGCATGGCATCATCAAGCATCCAGGCAACCGATCCCGAATAACCGGCATTTACGGTTTGAATTAAAGCATCGGCCATATCTGAACCATAGACATAATTGTAAACAAACATTTGAGAATCTTCAACCGAAGCGTAAGGTTTTGCTTTGGCTCTTTCTATATTTTCGTTCATTAACGCTTCATCATGTTTTTCAACAAATTTGAATCCGATTTCTCCCATAACGATTGGTTTTCCTTTTGGAACAGCATCTTTATACGCTTTTAATATCGAAGTATATTCTCCTGAATTGACCGTGATTTTTGACGGATACGTATGGATGTCGTATACGCCGATCGCACTATCTAAATCTTTAACAGAATTCGTAATCCAATCTACTTTATCGGCTTTCCAAATCGCAATATCCGGTCCCATTAAAGACACTTTTTTATCAAGATTTACAGCTTGAAGATTTGTCCAGAAAAATTGAGCTGCATTTTTCCATAGCCCATAATTTTCATCCGTAGCCGACCAGAATCCATTCGGTTCGTTGATCATGTTATAATATTTGATACATGAAAAACCCTTTTTATTCACAAGAAAATCAAGATATTGAGCAGCCAGTTTTAAATTATTTTCTGAAATCGTATTGGCTTTACTATTAACCATTCGGTCGCCCCAGTCTCCTAAAACAACCTTCACATTTCGGGACTGGCAATATTCCAGAATTGGGGCAATATTTTGGTAATTTTTAGTTTCATTTAAGACTCCATTTTCAATTACCGAAGTTGTATTGATCATCACTCTTATGAATTGGGGTTTCATAAAATCAAGACGCGCATACAATTTCTGCCAGTCTGCCGCCGAAATGTTGAGCTGTTTTTCTCCGTAATCCAATTGATACGGATCCCATTGGACACCGTTGCCAATGTAATTTTCATTTATAATGGTATTGCTATCAACAGCAATAGTTGCATCGGCCGAAGCCGAGCAACTGATTACCGAGTTCACTAACCAAAATGATACTAGAATTTTAATAAATATGTTTCGCATACATTTGATTTACAACCTCTTTACTTAATCTTTTTTGGTAACATCTATCCAAAAACGTCTTGGTTTCTTCACGAATTTGTCATAGTCCGAATAAATATTCGTCCAGTCGTCTGTACCGTTTAGATTAAAGGCAAAAGCGTTATTGGTAATGGTTTTCTTTTGTCCATTTCCTAAATCTTCTGTTCCGGCATTTTCAAAAGTTCCAACTTTTATAGTTCCGTCTGCGAAAGTGAATGTGATAGTTCCCGCTGCATAATTTCTCAACCATTTTCCTTCTCCGGTCGGAATTTGTCTGTAGAAATTTTTAACATCGGTTTGAGGACTTCCTACGTAAATAAAATCGGCGTATTGGCCATCTGCTCCAGCAGTATTAGTCACTTTTCCGTACGTATTTCCATCTTCTGTAATTCCTTCCATTTCAAAAATTAACTGATTGTCCAATTCTTTGTCCGGACCATTTGTTGTTGACCATATCCAAGGTTTATCGGTCATGGCTAAAACTGCTCCACCACCATATTCCGGGCCTGTTCCTCCGTAAACAATCAAGTTATCTATATCGTAAATTCCGATTAGAGATTCTCTAAATGAGCTTGCTACAACTGTATAATTTCTTGATTTTCCTGTTGGAGAAGTAACCGTTAAACTGGCGCTGTTCTCAGCATTTTCAAAGTTTAAAGCTTCGCCTTCAGCAACCGATGAATTTGCTCCATAAGATAAGACCAATTCTTTAATTACAATATTGCTTAAGTTAGGAACGGCATCAACGTTAATTGCTAAATTGATAGTTCCTGTTTGCTCGTCTACGCGAACGATTTGTGCATTACCAACCTGATTTTCGAATTTTATATCCAAAACATTGCGTTCGTTATTCCAGTCTCCTTTTTCGATATCTTCCAAAGGATCGCTTTGACAGCTTGTCTGCGCTAAGGCAGTAATGAAAAACAAAACGTATATTATTTTTTTCATAATCGTATATTTTTAAAATTATAACCCTGTGTTCAAATCGATTTCTGTTTGTGGAATCGGATAAAACGCTGCTTCTTCTGCTGTAATTCCGGCAGCTTCCGGTACAACCTGAGAAACTTTGTTGAAACGACGCAGGTCATAAAGACGGTTTCCTTCAAAAGCCAACTCTAAAGCACGTTCATTCCAAACTGCCTGTCTAAAACTTTCCAAACTCAATCCCGGTGCAAGATTCCCTAAACCGGCTCTGTTTCTAATTTGGTTTACCAGAGCATAAGCCTCAGTTGTTGGACCTGCAGCTTCAGCATAAGTCAAAGCCACTTCGCTAAAGCGAATTAAAAAAGGCTTTGTGCTTGTTTTATCTCCAATAAAATTCGGGTCAATATACTTTCGTGTAAACGGATAAATAATTTTTCCCGGATATTGAGCCGAAACAACTCCAGATGCATTATAAGTTGTGGTTACAAACAAGTCTGTTTTTCTTTTATCTGAGTTATCAAAACTGTTATAAAAGCCTGTCAGAGTTTGAAATACACTCCATCCGTCATGCGATTTGGAATAGGTATTATCAGGGTTTTTCAAATAAATAGTTGCACCGTCGATATACGGAATAAACAGTTTCGAAATTTTAGAATAATCTCCTTCCGTTGCTCCGGTTCTGTCCATTGAAAGCAAAAAGATGTTTTCTCTTCCTAATGGTTTTTCAACATCGTATATACTAATTAAATTATTCTCAAAACCATACACACTTTGGCCTGTAATTACATCTCCGGAATATTTTGCAGCCTGCTGATACATAGTCGCTACCTCTTTACTCATTTCTGCATATTGCGGAACGTTATGTTCTTTTGAAGAAGCGATATACAAATACACTTTTGCCAATAAAGCCTGCGCCGCAACTTTATCTGCGCGCCCTAAAGCCTGATTTACTTTTAATAATTCGATTGCTTTTTCAGCATCAGCAATAATAAAATCATATACTTCATCTAAGTTTTTTGCCATCGGAGCAGCAGTCTGACTTACAGTTTCTACAACAGAAGTATGCATTGGTACGCGACCGAAGTTTTTAACGAGATTGAAGTAATTCCAAGCTCTAAGGAAATAAGCTTCTCCCAGAAATTTATCTTTTAAATCCTGTTCAAATTTTCCGTCCGGTACATTTTTAATAACAGCATTCGCTCTATTTATGGCGATGTAAGCATATTTAAAATAATTGCCCAACATTCTATTGGTATTAAACGTTCCCGTTTGCCATTTATCTAAATTCTGATTATCAACGGTTTCATCACCCTTTGGGCCACATTCTTCTGTTGGAAGATCTCCCACATAAAAAATGGCTCTTGAATACTCAAGGAAAGTCAAAGCATCGTAAGCGTAATCAACCGCAGATTCGGCATCAGAAGCACTTTTATAGAAATTATCTTCCGAATAAAATCCGTATGGTTCTTCGTTTAAGTCGCAGGCAAAAGCACTAATGATAAGCGCCATTGCTGCTATTTTATATCTTGTTTTCATAGTAGTTTTTTAAAAAGTTAAGTCCAGTCCGAATGTCCATTTGCTCAATCTAGGATAACCACCCCAGTAAATTCCGTCTGTTCCCACTTCCGGATCGTAACCGTCAAATTTGGTAAAAGTGTATACGTTGTTGGCATTTAGATATAAGCGTACGCTTTGGAATGCACTTTTTACTGGTTTTAAAGTATACCCCAGAGTGATGTTTTGAATTCTAACGAATGATCCGTCTTTTACCCACCAGTCTGAGAATTTCAAAGTTCTTCCGTCTCTTAAACTTGGATAATCGTTTGTCGGATTGTCCAAAGTCCAGCGTAAAGGCGCATTACTTGGCTGATTAAATGCCTGAGTATCTAATACATCCTGACCAAAAACGCCGTTTAAAAAGAAACTGAAATCAAATTGTTTGTATTTAAGACTCATATTAAAACTCGCCATAAAATCCGGGTTTGGATTTCCGATAATGGTCTGATCTTTAGTATCTACAACTCCGTCGCCATTGATATCTACATATTTAAATTCTCCCGGCTGCGCCAATTGTCCGTCCAGACCAGCGTTGATTCCTTCCTGAAGATTTTGTACAATTCCGTTAGTTTTATATCCGTAGAAAACATTTACCGGCTGACCGATTGCTAACAGATTTGGAAATTGTCTGAACTGCTCTAAACTGTTTCCAGAATATTCGTACTGCATTCCTGTGTTCGGATCTACATTTAAACCTGATTGCGCAACAGAACCAAGGCTTACAATTTCATTTTTATTCTTTGAATACACTAAAGAAGCATTAACCTGCCAGTCTTCATTTTTGAAGATTTCACCGTCAACAGTAATCTCATAACCTTTATTCGTTAATTCTCCGTCGTTAACCCAAATTCTATCGTAACCAGATGACGGAGTTAGAATTCTTTCTCTCAAAAGGTCTTTTGTCTGTTTGTTGTAATAATCGAATATGATGTTTAAACGGCTTTTTAAGATCGAAATATCAACTCCAAAGTCACTTTGAGCAGTAGTTTCCCATTTTAAATCTGGATTCGGGATTCCGCCCCAAAGTTTTTCAATTCCGTCCTGACCTGTAGTTCCGACGACATAACCTGGCCCAATTGCAGAAACCCAGCTTCCATTATCATAGTACTGACTTACTCCATAACGACTTAAAGTCTGGTACGGATTGATTCCCTGATTTCCAGAAATACCATAACTAGCACGGAATTTTAATTCATCAAAAACATTTAAACTTTTAATAAAAGTCTCATTATGTGCTTTCCAGCTTACTGCACCAGACGGGAAATACGCCCATTGATTGTTTTTACCAAATTTTGAGGATCCGTCTGCACGGCCTGTAACAGTCAATAAATATTTATCATCATAACCGTAATTCATTCTAAAAATTCCTGAAACCAATCTAGTTTCTACTTTTCCGTTAGAAACGGTATTTCTTTCGGGATTTCCAGCGCCCATATTTTCGTTTCCTAAAGTTTCATTCACAAAATCAAATGCACCAAGTCCTGAACTTCTTGATAAATAACTTTCGAATGTATAACCTCCAGTTACACCAAAATCGTGTTTATTGAATGTTTTATTGAAATTGGCAAAAGTTTCAGACACAAAATTCTGCCCTTCCCAATTGTTGATATAACCCGCACCGTTATTAAAATCTCCGGTTTCGGTATATTTACTTGGATAATACTGATCATTTACAGAAGATCCGTATTTGTAATTTAATCTTGAAGTCAATTTCAAAGACGGAATAATCTGCCATTCTAACGCCGCAGAACTGATAACATCTATAGTTTTAGTTTCGTTCTGACGAAGATTGGTAATCGCAACAGGATGTGTATAATCGTTCTGACCAATCATATAATAATCGCCATTATCATCGTAAATTGGGAAAATAGGATTTCTCCAATACGCCAGACCTCCGTTTGAAGTTCTTTTTCCTTTACTTACGATATTTGAAAAGCGAACGGTGAAATTATCAAAGACATCATGCTTAATACGTAAGTTGTAACCGCCTTTGCTGTAACCATCTTTTACGAAAACACCTTCTTCGCTGTAATAATTTCCGCTTAAATTAAAACTCGTTTTATCGGTTCCGCTGTTAATGCTCACAATAGTATTATTTCCTAAAGGCATGTTTCTAAAAGTCACATCGCCCCATCTTGTAAAATACGGCCACGAACCCGATTGCAATTCCTGAATGGATGGATAATAAACTCCGTTTGAGTTATTCGCACCTACATATAAAGGCGTCTGTCCTCCGTTAATTCTTCCCTCATTACTTAATTGCGCCATTAAAACTGGATCTCTCCAAAGATTTAGTTCTGAATTAAACTCGGAAAACGTAGATTGTTGCTGCACCTGAATCTGGGTTTTTCCTTTTTTAGCTGACTTTGTAGTAATAATGATAACTCCGTTAGCACCTCTTGAACCGTAGATTGCAGAAGCCGAAGCATCTTTCAGAACATCTACTTTATCAATATCGGCAACATTTACCTGCTTTAAATCGCCGGCATCTCCCAATGGAAATCCGTCCAATACCACTAAAGGTGCATTTGAACCTCTAAGCGAACTTCCTCCTCTGATTCTTACTGTAGACGTAGAACTAGGATCCTGGGAAGTCGTAACTTGTAATCCTGCAACTCTTCCTTGTAAAACCTGCTCAACAGAATTGGTTGGAATGTCTTCTAAAGTTTTGGTTTTGATTGTCGCTACCGAACCCGTTAAATCCGCTTTTTTAACAGAGCCGTATCCGATTACAACAACTTCTTTTAAGTTTTGGGAAGAAGCTCTTAAAACAACATTCAAAGTATTTTTTCCTGCGGTTTGAATTTTCTGAGTGTCAAAACCCATAAAAGAGAAAGATAAAATTGCATTTACTGGAGCACTGATTTCAAATTTCCCGTCAAAATCTGTAGAAGCACTTTTAGAAGAACCTTCTACGGTAATATTTACTCCAGGTACTGTAAGACCGCTTTCGTCGGCAACTGTACCTTTAATTATATTCTGACTGTAAGCTGCAAAACTGCTAACAAACAGAATACAAAAAAGTATACTTTTTGTCCATTTTTTTTTCATTTGTTTGATTGGTTAAAGATTAGTTAATAGTTTCGAGACAAATTAACTACTTCGTTTTCGTAAGCATTTTGTAAATTACATCAAATAGTAATACTTTAATGAATTACGAATAATACTTTTATCAATAAAAGTAATTTTTATTTGAACATATAATTTTTATTTGAGCCTAAAATTGTTTAAAACAGAAATTTATTACTTATTTTTGACCAACTTTATTATTCAGTAAGTGAATTAAAATAATACTATTATGAACGAAAAGCGCAATATTTTAAGAGAATTAGTACCAATTTCAGATGACGACTTCTTTATAGTATTAAATCATATGAATGCAAAATTTGACTTTCCTCTTCATTTTCATCCAGAAATTGAATTGAATTTAGTTTTGAATTCTTCAGGAAAAAGAATTATTGGAGATTCTGTAGGAGAATATTCTGATTGTGATCTGGCGCTGATTGGTCCTAACACGCCACATTTATGGACAGGAATTAAAGAAAACAATGATGCTCATGTGGTCACCATTCAGTTTCATGAAGATTTATTTTCAGAAAAGACTTTAAGGAGAAAACTTGCTATTCCAATTCGAGAGTTATTGGAAAGATCAAAACGCGGTATTGCTTTTTCGAAAGAAACAATTGAAAATTTAAAACCAAAAATTTTACAATTATCCGACTCTCAGGATTTTAATTCGTTGTTGGATTTTCTATCTATATTACACGATTTAGCAATAGCAAAAAACTCAAAAACCCTTGCCTCTCATTCTTACGTAGATTATTACAGTTTTTCTGAAAGCCAGAAAATCGAAAAAGTAAATGAATTTATAAAGAATAATCTTCAGAATAAAATTCAATTGAAGGAAGTTGCAGATTTAGTTAACATGTCGGAATCTGCGTTTAGTCATTACTTTAAAAAATGCACAAATAGCTCATTTTCGGATTATGTAACCGATTTAAGATTAGGTATGGCCGCAAGATTATTATTTGAATCTGAACAATCAATAAAAGAAATATGCTACGACAGCGGTTTTAATAATATTTCAAATTTTAACAGAACTTTTAAGCGCAAAATGGGATACACCCCAAGTGATTTCAGAGATCAGAGTAAATTGATCACAAAACATTAAGTGAACTTCATCCTCTTTCTCGCAAAAAAAGTTAAGGACAATTTCACTGATGCTTCTCCTGTTTTAGTTTTGTGGCAGAATCGTGGCGCATGGTGTTTTGGAAAACAGCAAATCCAGTAAAATCAAGATATGAAAAGCTAAGGTTCGAAACTTATACAACATCAAAAACTGTTATAATTTAGCAATCAGAGATTTGTGGCAAAACCGTGGCACACGGTGTTTATGAAAACTAGAAAACCAACAAAATAAGGTACTGACGCTTTTAGGTTTGAATAGATGTATATACGAGAAAAAATGTAAAGCCTGAGAAGTCCATGTTTCTCAGGCTTTTTTTGTGATTTCCAAAATGTCCCTTTTCTTACTTAAATTTAAAATCTTAATGTTTTCGGCAAAAATTGGTTCATGTCCCGTTAGGTCAACCTGAAAGGACAAAAGCTAAAATTGCTACTTCGCTTATTATTCCATCTATTTATACTCAGCGTGGCATAATAACAAAAATAATGTTGCATAATCAATTAACTGGTTGCAAATTATAAAATGAAACAATCTTTTCCAATAAGAATTTACTTTCTTCTTATTTAAAATTTAATTTTAGATACCCATCAAAATATAGAAATCAGCATTCTATTATTTTTTAACAACTTAAAGAGGTATCACCATGAAAAAATTTTCAGAAACAGCAGTCGGGTTTTTATTATTTATAACCTTGTTTACAACAGTAAGTACCTATTCTCAAAAAATCAAAACAGATAAAAATCAGAAAGAGGCATCAAGCTTTACGCAAAAAGCAAATAATGATCTCTTATCTTATCTTCCTTTTGCAGACAAAACCGATTATGAAAATGCAAAAAGGGGACTGATAGCTACTATTCCAGCAGGAAATATAAAGGATTCAAAAGGGAATATTATCTACGACATGAAGCAGTATGACTTTATAAAAGGCACTGCACCCGCAACTACAAATCCGAGCTTATGGCGTCAAAGCGAACTCAACAGTATCAATGGGCTGTTTGAAGTAAAGAAGGGCTCAATATATCAGATCAGAGGGTTCGACTTGGCAAACATGACTTTGATAGCAGGGAAAACAGGATGGATTATTATTGATCCTCTACTATCTCCTGAAACAGCCAAAGCAGGTTTGGAATTGGCAAACGAAAAAATAGGAAAAAAACCTGTAGCCGCTGTAATAATTACCCACAGCCACATAGACCACTTTGGAGGAATAAGAGGCGTTGTTGACGAAAAAGATGTAAAAAGCGGTAAAGTGCCTATTTATGTGCCTGAAGGATTTTTTGACCATTCTATCAGCGAAAATGTAATGGGAGGAAATACCATGGGAAGAAGAGCTTCCTATATGTACGGAAATCTTCTTCCAAAAGATGCAAAGGGAACATTAGGAACTGGTTTAGGGCAGACAACGTCAACAGGACTGGCAGGGATTTTAGACGGCACCGTAAAAATCAACAAGCTTTCGGGCGAGGAAAAAATTGTCGATGGCCTTAAAGTTGAATTTATCTATACTCCAGAGTCGGAAGCGCCTGCCGAAATGATGTTTTATTTTCCAGAACTTAAAGCATTCTGCCAGTCTGAGGATATAACACATACACTTCACAACCTTTACACATTAAGAGGCGCGCAGGTTCGTAATGGGCAGAAATGGAGCGCCTATATTGATTTGGCGCTTGCAAAATGGGGAGACGATGTAGAATTTTCTTTTGCTTCGCATCACTGGCCTACTTGGGACAACAAAAATATCAAACCGTATTGGGAGAAGCAGCGTGATTTATACCGTTTCATCCATGACCAGACGCTAAGACTTGCAAACGAGGGCTATACTCCTATAGAGATTGCTGAAATGCTGAAGCTTCCCGAATCGCTGGATAAAGAATTTTACAGCAGAGGATACTATGGAACTTTAAGCCATGATGTACGCGCACAATATCAATTATACTTTGGATGGTTTGACGGCAACCCTTCCAATTTAAATAAACTGACACCAGTTGATGCGGGCAAGAAGTATGTTGAATTTATGGGAGGTGCGGATAATTTATTATCAAATGCTAAAAAATCGTATGACAAAGGAGAATACCGATGGGTGGCTGAAGTTGCAAGCCATCTGGTCTTTGCAGATCCGAAAAATCAGGATGGAAGAAACCTTTTGGCAGATGCTTACGAACAGCTGGGCTATGTAGCCGAATCTGGTCCATGGAGAAATTTTTATTTGTCAGGAGCAGCAGAATTAAGAAATGGAGTTAAGGTGCTGCCATCACCTGATACAGCTGGCCCCGACATGGTTCGCGGAATGAGTACTGACTTATTCTTTAATTTTCTTGCCATGAAATTCAAAGGAACAGAGGCTGATGCTGCTGCTATGAAATATAATTTTAACATTGTTCTTCCAGATGTAAAAGAGAAGGTAGCATTAATTGTGGCAAATGGAGTTGTAACACCTCGAATTGGAGGAAGCGTTAAAAACGATGTTACAGCAACAATAACAATCAACAGAAGCGATCTCAATAAAGTGAGCTTAAAAGAAGCTTCTTTTGCTGATCTTTTGAAATCCAAAGCGATAAAGATCGATGGGGATCAAAATGCCTTTACTTCATTTTTAGGAAAAATAGACAGTTTTAATTTCTGGTTTAATATCGTTGAGCCTTAAATGGAATACTATTGATTTGGAGAGGCTAAAATAATTTAGCCTCTTTTGTTTGCAGTCACCGCATTGAACTTATGCAGCATATTTTAACTTTTTCTGTTTTCTACACCTCTAATTATGATCCAATTTAAAAGAGTTATCATTTCTTTATCCGCACTTTTAGCATCGCAAATTTCAAATGCACAGCTTGATCCGCCTTACACAGTTGGATTTATTCCAGCTTCTATAACGGAAGGTGATATTGCTTTTCCCCTATATGAAAAATGGCACTTAAGCGGTCAGGCTGATATGCAATTGGTAACGCAGGGATCCTACGATACAAAAAATCCTTTTGAATACACTCAGAGAGTCGTTTTAAGACCATGGCTTGTCTATTCTTGCTTCAAAAATATCAAATTGTGGCTGGGATATGCGCACAATCAGAAATATGCAGTTGAAGAAATGGGAAATTATGAAACGCTTGAGAACCGCTTAATCATAATGGGCACATTCTCACAAGATATGCCGAGAGGAAATATATTTGAGTAGATCCGTTTTGAAACTAAATTTTTTGATGACGGAAACGGAATCCATCAGACCGTCCCAAGAATTCGTATGAGATTTGGAGTAAATCATTTTCTCCCTCAAAGCAAGAGCAAACCGTTGTTCTTGGCTCCCAATATAGGCTACTATGCGGAGCTGATGCTTAAGTTCGCGTCAAAAGATTATGCAAAAGAGAATTTTGATATTTTTAGATTGTCAGTATATTATACTGCAGGAATTACTCCTAATATTCATTTTTTAGCTGGCGTAATCGGACAAATACAGCTTCGTACAAATGGAACTCGGTTCGATATCTACTATGGTCCGATGGTATCTGTCAAATACAGCATCAAACCTAAGGAAAGAGAAACTTTTGACAGTGTCGATGGGGGAGCAGATTGATAATGCGCTAAAAATAAAATTGCATGGAAACTAGATCTTAAGTAATATTTATTTTTTTCAAATCATCTTGAAAATGGTTCGAGAATTGTCCCGTTAAGGCTAGTATAAAAAAGATTTTTATAATTAAAAAAAAAATATAAATTGATGCTCTAAGTTATATGTCAAAATGGTGGCACCTCAATTTTGGATTTGATACATTTTTTGTACATAAAAGTTAAGGCGCTTTTCGGAATACAAGTTTTTGACAGAATCTTTTTCTATCTTATTTTTTTGGTGTAAATTTACACCAATTCAAAAGCTTTTATTATTATGACACGACAAAGTATATCATTGACAGCTCCAAATGAAGAATGGTTAAAAAATCAAGTTAACTCAGAAGAGTTCAGCAGCAAAAGTGAAGCTATTAATTTTTTAATCAAAAAAGCACGTTCGCAAGAAGAGTTTTATGACTTCGTTAGAGCTAAAATAGATAAAGGAGAAAAAAGTGGTTTCGCAAAAAAACAAACTAGAGAGGAAATGTTAACCGAGTTTAAAAAGGGTTTGGGAGATGTATAGCTATTATTTGAGTAGCGAAGCCAAAGAAGATTTAAAAAGAATTTATTACTATGGAGTCGGCAAGTTTGGACTAGATCAGGCTGACAACTATTTCAATATGTTTTACGATTGTTTTGACAAAATAGAACAAAATCCATTTTTATTTCCATCTGCCAACCATATCAAAAAAGGATATCGTTATTGTGTTTGTGGCGTTGATACTATTTACTACCGAATAAATGGAGATGAACGTATAGAAATTATTACCATTATTGGGAGGCAGGACTTTTAGAGAAGTAAAAGTTGCCATTATCTTTAAAACAAGGTCTAGACTGTTAGCAAACTAAAATAAAAAAATAGGACAAATCAATCATTTTTTTTAATTTTATCGTAAAATTTAAAACATAAAATAAATCACACAAATAAATAGAAGTAACGTACTAAATATCAACACATTAGCATGTAAATTTAAATATAAAAAGTTTTATGGCAAAATCGTGGCACTCCAACTTTTACAAAACAAAAAATGCAGCATAGGCGGGCGTTCCCGAGCTTAGGTTCGAATCCTGCTCTCCCCACGAAAGTCCTGAAGAAATTCAGGACTTTTTTTTCATAAAACTGAAAAACCTCTAGATCATTAAAATATGCAGTTTTTTTGCATTTACGGTATTTTTCATTTTTTTTTAAAGCGCCCAAAACTTCAGGTGCAGAATCGTGCATCTAGGGTTTAAGACATTATAAAAACGTAGCTAGATGCGGGTTTAAACTATAGTTCGAATCATGCTCTAATCAGACTAACTGAAAACAGTATAGCTACAACTAAAAAACTCCCTAAAAAGGGAGTCCTTTGGCGGCCGGCGGTTGCCTGAAAAGTATATGGTAATTAACTAAATCATTTGGGACAGAACCTCCAGACGAACCCCGCCGGTCCCCTGTATTTTTCTGACTGATTTAAACAGTATCATTACCAGTATAAAGACAAATTTACGGCAATTTAAACAGCCCCTCATTACATAATATTAGAATAACATTACAGCATTTTAAGCTCTCTAGAATTCAAAAGCAACCACTTAGTTATAAAGAATTCATGTTAAATTTTCTAAATGATTAATGGGCAATCTGTTTTAAAAGTTTTTTAACGCTTTTTATTCAGACGATAAAATAAACAGAAAGCTAGAACCACCTTTTTATTATATAATACTGTGTCCCAATTCTATAAAATAATTTCAGATAGGCTTTTTAATTTTAATCTGAAAAATAACAAGAATATAAAACTTTACAATTATGGAAAACTTAATAAACCAGGAAAACCTTGAAGATCTTAGAGATTTTATTGAAAGTAAGATTGCAGATGTGCCAGGGAGCTATATCCTTATAGGCGCGGTGGGTTCGCTGCTGCTATCTTCTTATCTTACAAATAATGGGCATCCCGATGCGGGCTCTCTCATCGGAAAACTTGCCATACCCATTGCCGGTATCGGATTGGCTAAATACAAGGATGTACTTGCTCAGGCTGCTGAAAGCTTAGCTCAAAAGGCCACTGGTACTGAGACCGAAATCCAGAAGACTTTCGAAACAGCTTAATAGGATTCTTATATCGAATAATCCTCAAGAAATAAAAAGTTCTGCCAGTGCAGAACTTTTTTGCTTTATGTTGTATCTGAATCTCTTTGAAAACCTATCGCTATAACTGTGCACTATTTTCGAAAACTTTCTACTGTACTGGAAATTTATCGTATTTTTATAAACCGCTTATCTTCTATGCACAATGTAGAAATCTGAAGCGCGATAAAAAAATTAAAATTAATTATAATAAAAATGCAGAATATAGAAAACAAAGTAGCGTATATAACTGGAGCGACAAAAGGTATCGGTCTGGGCATTGCAGAAGCTTTAGTGCAAAAAGGACTAAAAGTAGCTATTTCAGGCAGGGATACTGAAGCACTTGAAAAAGCGCAACAAACATTAGGAAAACAGAACGTAATTGTCATACAATCTGATGTCAGAAATTTTAATGATGAACTCAAAGCCGTTGAGCAGATTGTATCCAAATTCGGAAAACTTGATATTGTCATTGCCAATGCTGGAGTAGGAAAATTTGCGCCCATAGACGAAATGTCCCTTGAAGACTGGAACACAATGATAGATACCAATCTTACGGGAGCTTTTCATACCCTGAAAGCTACTGTTGCGCAACTTAAAGAAAACAAAGGGTATTATATTTCAATTGCATCGCTAGCTGGAGCGAACTTCTTTGCCAAAGGTGCTGCCTATAATGCCTCAAACTTTGGTTTGGTGGGTTTTACACAAGCTGCCATGCTAGACCTTCGTGATTACGATGTAAAGTGCACAACGATTATGCCTGGATCAGTCACTTCAAACTTTAACGGTCATACTCCAAGTGAAGACGACAAATGGAAAATCCAACCATCAGATTTAGGACAGATGGTTGTGGATCTCTTAAAAATGAATCCTAATGTACTTCCAAGCAAGATAGAAGTACGTCCTACGAAAACAAAATAGTTTAAATTAAATAGAAAAGTCCTGAAGAAATTCAGGACTTTTCTATTCATTATAAAATAATTATACTTTATATATAATCAAACTCTCTATAGCTATAAAATGATCTTTTTGATGTGATCAATACCGCTGGAATTTATTTACTCTTCTTCTTCCTTCCAAGCCAAATCAACAGCCCCGTAATGGGAAGCGTAAGAGCAAAAAGACAAACTAAGAATGCTAGAATTTTGGTTGGATAACCATAAATGCTTCCGGTATGAATTGGATAAATCAAACGTCTTACTTTATCGCCATTGCTAAATGATTCGTAGGGTCTCGCTTCTACAATTTCGCCTGTATATTTATCAAAATAAGCAAGGCTGGCAATATTTGGTATATCTTTTTCAAGATTCATTTTGATAACCAAAATACTGTTTATAGTGTCCGATGGTATTCTGATTTGAGTGTCTCCCTTGTATTTAAAAACACTGTCTGTCTTAGAGAATATGCTTTGATAGAAAAATGTTTTATCTCCTTCTGGATCAATTTTAGTTGGGTTTTCAACTTTCGCAGATTTTTTATTCGTTGTTCCGTCGGCCAATAAATAAACTCCGTCTTCAACCCAATCGTAGGACCAAGTTAAACCTGTTAATGAAATAATTAGTAGAACCAAAAAAGTATAAAAACCAAAAGTCGAGTGAAAATCCCAGTTTACTCTTTTAAATGATGCGCCCCATTTTACCGTTAATCTTTGTTTTAAGTTTTTAATTTTCTTTGGCCACCATAAAACAAGTCCCGACAAAAGCATAAACACAAAAATAAGACAGCTAATTCCTGTGATAGCTTGTCCAAAATCGCCCAAAACCAAATGACGATGCAAATCAAGCACAATAGAAAAAAAACGTCTTTCTGCAAGGATAGAAGCTAGGACTTTACCAGTGTAGGGATCAATAGAAAAAAGCTGTTTTTTCTTGTCCAAATCAGTTGCGGAAATCAGTAAAGTTCTTTCTGGATCATAAAAAGAATGAACGCGATCAATTTTCTTAAGGTGAAAATCTTCTTTCATATCAGAAATAATTCCGTCTACTGGCATTTTTTCCTCGCCTATGCTAGCAACTTTATAAAACTCAGGATTAAAAAACTCGTCCAGTTCATCTTCAAAAACCAATATACTTCCTGTAAGGGCAACTATAAAAACAATTAGCCCGGACGCAAGTCCGAGCCAAAGGTGCAATAAGCCAATATTCTTTTTAAGCGTTTTGTTCATTTATTATATCGTTTTCAAATAATGCAAAGCTTCTAAAAATGATCTTTTTTGAAATTTTAAAATTTATAACGCAGGTTTAAACTTGTCGTCATACCGTTACCCATTACATAATCTGCATTTACAGCGCGGTATTGACTTAAAGTTGAATAATAACTGTTGTTTAATAAGTTTTCAATTCCTAAGTTTACCGACCAGTTTTTATTAAATGCATAACTTCCGGCAAAATTAATCAAATTCACTGTCGAAATAGGTCCTTCACTATTATTGTACTTTCCATTCGCGTTTGGTTGAAAACGATCGCGACAGCCCGTATTTACCCAAGACAATTGTAAAAACCAGTCAGAACCAGGTTTGTAATTAATGAATGCCGTTGCTTTCGGAGGAGCAATACGAGATCCGTTTAAGTACACTTCGCTTCCGTCATCAAATTCTGCTTTTCCGTCTACATAAGAATAACTTCCTCCAACATTCAATTTATCAGAGAATCTGTAATCTAATGTTATTTCATATCCTTTAATTTCTTCAGGTTCGCGCTGTGCCACCAAACGTCCGTCAATTTCAATTAAATTAGCACCTAATTTTGAAGTGCTAATATAATACGAAGCTGTTAAATTAAAGTTGTAAAACTTACTAGAAAAACCAACTTCATAATTATTGGTAATAATTGGATCTGTTGCTAAACTTGCAATCGTGCTTTCTTCAGCACTTCTTAAAATCCTTCCCAATTCATTTATGGCAAATGCCTGAGAAAAACTTACGAATGGATTAAAAATTTCATACTTATTAAAACGAAGACCAGCATTAAACATCGTAGCATTATATGGAATTTTACCTCCTTCTACAAAAATACTTCCTTGATTTCCTGGTCCAGAAGCAATTGTATTATAATCATCAACACGAACTGTTGCATTTTCATATCGCAATCCGCCTTTAAAAATTAAATTTTCTAAAACATCCACTTTTAATTGTGCATAAGGAGCAATGTTTAACATGTCCATTTTCGGGATATAAACACGTCCGTCTACTAAATCCTGAAAAGTAACATCATTTAAAACGTCAATACCATAAGTAATTTCAGTAGGCATTGAACCAATTTTGAAAGGCGTATTTAAGTTAATTCGCGTTCCATTTTTATTCGAATTAATCATGGTTTGTCCCGGGCCATACCAAGCTGTTCCGGAAGGCACATAACGATTCATCGATTGAAAAGAATTTAGATAAGCAGACACATCCAATTGTGTTGTATTAAATAAATTATTTTTCGAAAAAGTAAACATGAAGTTATGATTGAAAGGCGTTCCTGCACTTTTACCAGGCTCTGTACCTCTCACTCCAATTGTCGGAGTTTGACCGTATACTCCTGTTTGGCTAATATATTTAGCATCTTGGGTACTGCTATAGAAATTGTAAACTACGTTAAAACTAGTATGATCATCCATATCGTATCCTAATTTGACAAAAGCATTAGACTGAGACGAATTAGACAAACCATCTGTCTGTCCTAGAGGTTTTCCATCTGCATCTCTTTGAAGGCCTGTGTAATCAAAAGCTCCTCCAATAACGTAGCTGAACTTATTTTTTCTACCATTGAAAAATTGCGAGACACGGTAACCAAAAGTTTCTTTGCTATGGATTGGATTAAAAGTAGCACCTACAGTAGTTATCCCTTGAAAACTGTCAACCAACGGGCTCTTTTTTGTAATATAATTGATGATACCTCCTCCTGAACCGTTTCCGTAAATAGAAGTAGCTCCTTTAATAACCTCAATACGTTCGATTGCGTTGGCATCGACCACACGGATATCACGAGCACCATTCATTAAAGGTGTTGACTGCGGAATTCCATCAATTAAAACCAAAACTTGTCGCCCTCTTAAAGTTTGCCCTGAGTTTGTTGCTTTATTTGTTGAAACACCAAGACCAGGAATAACATTTCCTAGAATAGACGATAAATTAGTATTAATACTGCTTTGAACCTGAATTTCTTTTTGGCTCATAATAGTGATCGAAGAAGGAACTGTCGCAATATTCTCTTGCTTTCTTCCTGCTGTAACAACTACTTCATGCAGTTCGTTTTCACTAACTAAAACAATAGAAATTTCATTTTTTTCATCCAGATTAGAAAAAACATAAGAAAGCGGCTGATATTCTGGTGACGAAATTAAAACCGTTTTGTTTTCTATATCTTGAACTGAAATCGAAACTTGTCCAGCTTTATTGGTCGTTCCGATAATTTTATTGCCTGAAGAAACTGAGGCGTTTGCAATAAGACTTTTTGATTCGTTTTCAACCTTTAATCGAAGTGTTTGTGCTTGCAAATTGACGGCTAAAAAAAGGAAAATGATTAGGGTAATTGGGCGTTTAAAATTCATTTTTATGGTTTTGAAAAAAAATATGCGGTATTTATTTTTATTTAGATTAATTCTCGACAAAAATAAACATTCTAAATTGTTTCACAAATAATTAAGATTTTAAAGTATGAAAGAATTTTGAAAGAGAAAGAGAAAGATTAAATGAACGTGAGGATCCGAAGAAACGTTAATAAATAATTATCTATAAAGATAAACTGATTTTAGAAAAGACTTTTTGAATATCTTTTTTTTGAGTTTGTGTGCGCTTTTAGGACTTTTATTCTTGAATTTATAAAACCTACGCAAAATAACTGCGTACTAATATTATTATCTTTGATGTATAATTAATTATTTATGGAAGATACAGATATAAAAAAATAAGAAGAATTTTAAAGTATAAAGGCCGCGAAGATTTATCAGATTTATTAATTAATTCTACATCTTACTTAGATGTATCAAGTACTTATGGAAGTAGATCATATTCTCTTGTTAGTGTTTTTGAAATAAAATCGCATCCAAAAAATCAGGCTCTAATTGACAAACTTAGCGAAAAAGATAAAAAAGAAATTTTTGATGCAGTCTTAAAAGTTTATCCAATAAAAAATGAAGAGCCCGAAATTAGAGAAGTTGTATATTTTCCTGATTTTGATATAATAAATCCTGAACTTGTTGAAACAAAAGGGTTGGAAAGAATATCATTTGAGTATATACATGAACAAATAAAAAAATGTGATTCCAAAATAGTTGAAAAAGATTATGAAGGTTCAATTACTAATGCTCGAACTTTAATTGAATCAGTCTGCTTATTTATTTTCGAAACAAAGACAAATGAAAAATATGATTACGATGGTAATTTATTAAAACTTTATAAAACTATAGCAAGCTTACTAAACATGTCTCCAGCAAATCATGAAAATGAATACATTAAACAAATCTTATCAGGAGTTTTTAGCATAATAAATGGTGTTTCTGGTTTAAGAAATTCATATAGTGATTCTCATGGAATTGGCCCATCAAAGTCATCTTATAAAATTGACGAAAGACATGCTGTCTTTACAGTAAACCTAGCTAAAATAGTTTCAGAATATTTATTTGTAAGTTTTGAAAAATCAGAGTAATCGAACGTCCCTAAAATTCGATAAACTCTAACAATACTTTATTAATTTTCTATAAAAATTTAAAATATTAAATATGACATCCAAATTCAAAAATACTGATGAAAAGGAAAAAGAAGTTTATTTTTATCTTGGTTTATTATCTACTCTTTTTGCAAAAATGGAATCTAAATTATTAATTATAGTAGGGAAATATATTACTTCTGATTTTGTTTTGGCTAACACCCTTTTTGAAAGAAACACTTTAGCTTCTAATATTGAAATGCTTAAAAACCTAAATGATTTAAAAGATTTTGAAAATAAAACTGTAAAACAGCTTATTCAAAAAGTATCAAATATTAAAAAGATTAGAAATCTATTTATTCATGGTGTATGGAGCGAGCCCATAGAGCGTGAAAATGATATTTTTATCATTTGTCGTGAATCAAAACTGGACTATTCTGAAAAAAAAGAAAATGGAAATAGAATAAGTCGCCAATGGGGTTCAAATAAATCAACTGAATTTAGATTAACCTATATAAGAAAACAGGTTGATCATGTTGAAGAAATTCTATTAATGCAAGATTATCTAATTAAAAAATTCGAAGATTACGATTATTATAGATATTTATAATTGATTTGAAATAATTAAATATTTTAATCGCTTATTTAGATGCAAATTAAAACTATAAAATGAAGATAGGAATAAATAATAATTTATCAATTAGTTGTAGTAAATGCAAATCTGGGGAGTCGCTTAGTTTTGTCATGCAAAGAAATAGTCCTGTATCTCTCCACGAAATCAATCAGTGTAGGTCGTGTGGTAATTCATTTTCATATTTAGATGGAATTATTGATGCTTATTGTTCTGAACATCCTTTCATTGCTTTAGATTTTGTTAGTAATATTATTGAATATGGTACTTGCGATATAGCCATTGGTACTCCAAAAGTTGTTTCGCTTAAGCAAACAGTCCCTATCTTTCACAAAGTTTTTTTAACAAATAAAGAAAAATTTTATTTTTCTGCTCCTATTTATGAAAACGATAGAGCAAATTTTACCATTTTATCCTCTGAGGAAATAAGGATATCCAGAGAAACTACAAATGAAGATTCTTTTGGAAAATTCGGAGATATAGTTAAAATAGGCTGGATGGTTTATGGCAGAACTAAAGAATTAAATGTAGAACCATGGAAACAACTTTTAGTTCAATCCAAAGAAGAGTATATAAATGAAAAATATCTCCTGTCATTTCTATCAGTTGCTATAGCATTAGAATCTTATATTAATTCAAAAATAGTAGAAAACTTAAATAGTAAAAATATTGATGAAAAAAGCATTGATATTTTTCTAAAGGAATCCAATATGGTTGATAAGGCATTTGTTTTATTTAAATCGTTAATAGGAATTGATCCCGTTGAAGTGGGAAATTTATCAAGAAGTAATTTTACAAAAATAATTGAGAAAAGAAATAAAATTGCTCACGGGAAAATTGTAACTGTCGAAAAAAATGAAGTGATAGATGTTTTTAATGCAGTTATTAAATTCATAATATACATGGAAAACAGCTAATTAAATTCCAATTTCAGAATAAATTATTGAACGTTTATACAAACAAAAAAAGAGACATCAAATTTTATCTGATGCCTCTCTTCAATTCAGTCTCCAAAATTAATCTTGACCAAAAACTTTTCCTAAATGTTCTTCCATAACAAAATACGGATCATCGGTATGCGTCATCGATCTTATATGAATTAAACTCGTTTTACTCATCATTCTGAGCATTTGTCTTCTCTCACATTGTACAATTTTTCCATTTTCCTCTCTTTGTCCCGCTATAAAAGCACTTCTTCCGTGAGCACACAAATGATTATTGACAAATATAACGTCTCCTGAATCTGGTATATAATCACTATTTATCAGCTCTTTAGCTTCATTCCAAAATTCAGTTAAATTGTAAAGTGCTTCAGGCGTTTGTCCCGCTTTTTCATTAAATATTTGCTCAGCTGCATCAAATCTGATAAAAGGAAGGTCTTTATTTCCATATAAAACAGAAGCCAACGGACCATTATTAGTTTCTTCCTCATAATTGGCATCCTTCGGACATTGATAAATAGGCTGAAAAAGCTTTTCCATTATGTTGTTAACTTTTCCGTGTGATCGTACAGAGTATAATGTGGAAGGAACACGCTCTTCATTTCGCAAATAAAGAAAACTTAAAAAGTCGGCCTGATGAAGAAGAAACGCATCTTCGGTATGCACATATAAATTTGTTTTGGATCCAGAACCTGTCTGTGTAGCGGCCATTTTTTCGTCAGGAATAACCGCGTGAAGAATCCCTCCTCCTTTTCGCTGTGCATAATATTGAACAGGTTTTGAAGGAACTGCTCCGTGCAGCAAGGAACAAATAAAACCGTATTTATTGAGTTTAGAATAATCTGCACTCTGCCAGTTAGCAGGAGTAGGTCCCAGATGATCTTGGTCTACTTCTAGAAGACCTCTAAAAACAATAGCACCATATTGATCTGCTGAAAAATCTGTTCCAAAACGGCTTAAGATTCTGGCTATTCGTTCTGGAAGAAGCTGGAAGGAATGTAGATGAAGCGCCGTTATGTAATCTGGGTTTTCATAGCTCTTAAATGCTTTCTCGAGCAACGTGCCAACATGGGATAAAATATTTCTTTCCTGAGGCGTAACCTCCACTATTAGCGGGCTTGTAGGAATTTGATAAACATAATTTTCTTTTACTGGTATTTCATCTTCAATGAATGATTGTGATTTCATTTTATTAGTTTATTTAATAGTTAATAAAAATTGAGGCAAGCATAAAACACAAACTACTGAAATCAAACATTATACAAAAAAAAGCATCGTTCAAATACACTTTAAAAATGTACAGAATTTCGTATTTATTTTTTACTGTTTTATTTTTTTTATAAAGATTAATTTCTACATTTGCTTCTACTGTTTTTATTCATTCTAAATAAAATCTACTTACAAATATATTTGTTTTAAAATTTAAAAAAAGAATTTTCTTAAAAAATTTATTAAAAAAATATGAATAATACCACGAAACCCAATGAAATCAATACCTCACATTTTGTACCCCGGAAAAAAAAGATTTCAAAGATCATTCGGACCAGACGAAGTATTTATGCAGATGAATTTGTAAAGCGAAATATACCAGAAGAACTATTAAATGAAATTTTGACAAACGCAACCTACGCTCCTACGCATAAAATGACGGAGCCATGGAGGTTTATTGTTTTTAAAGATCATTATTTGGAACAACTCGGATCTTTTCTGGCTGAATATTACAAAGACTTTTATTTTAAAAAGTTTTCTCCTGAAGAAGCATTTGAAAAGTACAATCTGCTAAAAAAATATCCTCTTAATTCGGCTTGCGTGATTGGCGTTATAATGGTTCTCAATCGCAAAATAAACCTGCCCGAATGGGAAGAAGTGGCTGCCGTTTCTTCTGCTGTTCAAAACATGGCACTCACCTGCACTGCCCATAATATCGGGAGCTACTGGAGTACTTCTGCCGGTGCAATTGACTATGTAAATCAATTTGGTCTGGCTGAAAATGAAAAATCTCTGGGTCTAATGTATGTCGGGTATTATCCAGATGATCTTGAACCGTCCAAAAAAAAGAGAACGCCTATTTCTAGTAAAGTAACTTATTTCCAATAAACTCAATTCTAAAAATTAATCATTATGCAAAACCTATTAGACAATGCCCCAGATGTCTTAGTGAAAAATTCTATAGACCCATTTTATCAGGATATTTTTCATGAAAATTCAGGCGAAGAATATAACAATGCAATAGCCTTAGTACAAAAACGTGTAGGCAGTTTTCTTGAAAATACTAAAATTCCGTTTAGCGGCATTAAACCTGAGGAAATTAAAAGCAAAGTAGAAGCTGTAAACTTAGATCAGCCAGTCACAGATTATGAAACACTTTGGGATGAGATCGATGAAATTTACGTAAATCATGCTACTGCCTATCATTTACCAGAATATATTGCCCATTTAAACTGTCCTGTTGTAATTCCCGCTTTGGCTGCCGATGTGTTGATTAGCGCAATCAATTCCTCGCAGGATACTTACGATCAAAGCGCTGGAGGAACATTTATAGAAAGAAAATTGATTGCCTGGACGGGTGAACAAATTGGATACACTGCAGATTGCGACGGAATTTTTACGGGCGGAGGCTCACAAAGTAACCTTATGGGATTGCTTCTAGCAAGAGATTATTTTGCTTTGAAATACCTGAACTGGAATATCAAATTAAATGGCTGTCCGCCAGATTCTAGTAAATTCCGAATCTTTGTTTCAGAGAAATCGCATTTCAGCAACCAGAAAAACGCTTCTATTTTGGGCCTTGGCGAGCAGTCAATCGTTCAGGTTGTTACGGACAACCGTTACAGAATGGATGCTGAAAAACTAAAACAAGCCATTATTGAAGAAAAACAAAAAGGCAACATTCCGATTGCAATTGTGGCTACAGCGGGTACAACAGATTTCGGTAATATCGACCCATTAGCTGAAATTTCAGTTCTGGCAAAAGAACACGAATTATGGCTTCATGTCGACGCTGCTTACGGCTGTGGTTTATTGCTAACAGATAAACACAAATATCTGCTAAACGGTATCGAACAAGCTGATTCTGTTACGATTGATTATCATAAATCGTTCTTTCAGCCAATTTGCAGTAGTGCTTTTATGGTAAGAAACAAACAGCATCTTCACATTATAAAACATCACGCCGATTATTTAAATCCGAAAGAACAGGATTATGATGAACTTCCAGCTCAAATCAACAAATCGCTGGTACAAAGCACACGCCGTTTTGATGCTTTAAAACTGTGGTGCACACTGCGTTATATGGGCAGAACCAAACTTGGCGATTATACAAACACTATAATTGAAACTACGAAACAAACAGCTGAAATTTTAGAAAACGATAACGATTTTGAACTTCTAACTGATTCAGATTTAAGCGTTTTGGTTTTTAGATATAAACTAGACGGCTGGCCTGGAGATACTTGCAAAATGAACTTACACATCAAAAAGAAAATGTTTTTTAACGGTGAAGTTTTAGTCGCAAGCACAAAAGTAGACGGCATTTTTTACTTGAAGTTCACCATTTTGAATCCATTAACTACAGTAGATCATATTAATAATATCCTTTCAATCATCAAAAAACACGGAAATGAATACATCTTCTCCTAAAGAAATTGCTCAAGAAGCAGTCGATATTACGTTTACTATTTTATTGAATTGTTGCGTGCGCGAATTGGGCAACAGCAGTTTTTATGAAGGGGTTCCTAAATATGATCCTGTACTAAGATCTTATATGTCAAAGTATAATCATGAACTTCATCTAAAACTGGATTTTCCTGTAGATAAAGTCGAAGTCTACGCTCCTATTCGCTACAGATCTGAAACCTTCAGACATCTCTACGATTTTCCAGTAATGGAACGTGATCTTACTACTGAAACTATAAAAGAAATAGATGCAGACCGTCTTTTAGAATTAATTACCAATCAGGTAAGACTTCAGTATCCGCTGGCAGATTCTAAAAATGTAAAAAAGAGAATGCAACTGAGCACCGAAAAAATAGCACAGTTTTTAGAACATTTTCAAACTTCGGGTCAAGATTTTAATAAAGCTGAAATGACTTTTATTGAAGCCGAACAATTGTTTCCAGCAGGACATTTATTGCATCCGCTTACCAAAGGTCGTGAAGGTTTTACAGAATCTGAAGTTTTAAAATATGCTCCAGAAACAGGCGGTTATTTTCAGCTGTATTATTTTTTAGTGCATCCTGATTTGGTTACCGAAAAATCTGTAGATAACGTTTTGCCTTCAGATTTTGCAAAAACTACAGTTTTACAAGCTAGTAAAGAAGATCAAAAAACACAGGATTTATTGCAAAAATATTCAGATTGGAAAGTGCTGCCAGTTCACCCATGGGAAGCTTCATATTTTAAAACTCAGACTGTATTTGAGACGCTTACAAAAGAAAATCTTATTATCGATTTGGGTGAATTCGGAAAAGAATTTACAGCAACTTCATCAGTAAGAACGGTGTACAATAAGGAAAGCGATTATATGTATAAATTTTCGCTTCATGTAAAAATTACTGGAGCAGAACGCATTAATCATTTTCATGAATTGTACAGAGGCTATGAAGTTTCAAGGCTGATGCAAACCGCTTGGGGAGATAATGTAAAGAAAACCTATCCTGATATTGAATTGATCTGTGATCCTGGTTTTATATCCGTTTCTTATAACGGAAATGTACTGGACAGTTTTTCTACAAGCGTGCGCTACAATCCGTTTAAAGTTACTGCAAGCGAAAAAGAAAATAACGTTTGTTTATTGGCTTCTTTATGTCAAGACAGCATTTTAGGAAATCCTTCAAGAATGCAGAATGTAATCGAAAAAGCGTCACAGCAAACGGGATTATCTCTGGAAAAAACCAGTGAGATTTGGTTCGAAAAATATATCGATATCATCCTTACCGGTGTAGTAAAAATGTTTAACGAGCAAGGAATGTTCTGCGAATGGCATCAACAAAATACATTGGTACAGCTGGATGCAGTGTTTATGCCAGAAAAACTGTTTTTCCGTGATAATCAAAGTTTTCTATTCCGTAAATCCTCTGAAGATCAGTTAGATAAAATTGCACCAGGCTTATCTGAAAACGGAAAAATGTTTATTCCAGACGATCGTTTGTATAATCTAATACTTCACTATTTCTGGGTAGGAAACATTTTGGCAGTCGTAAATACATTTGGCGCTAGCAGACTTGCTGACGAAAAAAATCTTTTAAACATTCTATATGACAAATTAGAAGATTTACAAAAAGAAGACAAAAGCGGTTTAGTAACGTTTATTCTTGAAAGCCGTCATTGGAAAGTAAAAGGCAATTTACTTACGGCTCTAAATGATATTGACTGTGGTGGAAATCCTGCTGGGGTGACCCGCATCAATTTCCCGAATGTTTTGCACAAACGCTTTTTCTCTGAGCAATTAATTAATCCAAAAGGAAAAGAATTGGTGTATAATCGCTATTTCCCAAAAGAAGACGTAACGATCAGTTTACGTCCTGTTGATTTGGAAAATGATTTGGAAATGATGCACGAATGGTTTCATCGTGATCACGCCAAAGCCAACTGGAAAATGGACTGGCCGTTGCGCGAACTGGAAACCTATTACAGAACCCTGCTTCCGAGTGACGGTTTGTACAGCTACATAGGAATGGCAAATGGCGAGCCAACTTTTAATATTGAAGTGTATTGGCCAACCCGTGATGTATTGGGCGATTATTATGAGGTGCTGCCGACTGATTATGGAACACATCAATTTATTGCGCCGACAGATCCAAAACAAAAATTTGTTTCACCATCGACACAATGCATGATCGATTATGTGTTTGCACAGCCAGAAGTGGGTAGAATGGTTGGCGAAGGGTCTGTAGATTCGAGAGCTTCGATGATGAATAAAGCTTTTCATGGCTTTAAAATCGATAAAGTCATCGAAATGCCGCACAAAACATCCAATCTTAATTTCTGCTACCGCGAATGGTATTGGGAGAAATTCCCTCAAAACAAAGACATTGTAATCAACTCTGAAACAGAGCATAATCTTATAAACCAATAATATGGAAGATCGTAAAATATATTCATTAATCGGAATCGGAATCGGACCTTTCAATTTAGGTTTAGCCGCTTTGCTAGAACCTGTTGAAGACGTTTCAGCACTTTTCTTTGACCAAAAAGAACAATTTAACTGGCATCCGGGTTTGCTTTTTGACCATGTTACACTGCAGACGCCATTTTTATGCGACTGCGTTTCAATGGCTGATCCAACAAGTAAGTTTAGTTTTTTAAATTTTCTTAAAAAGACAGATCGTTTGTATAAATTCTTTATCCGAGAAAACTTCTTTGTCCTTCGTAAAGAATATAATATGTACTGTCAATGGGTAATTAAACAATTGAATAATTGCCGTTTTTCATCTAGCGTAAAAGAAATTTATTATAAAGATGGACTTTACGAATTGCATGTTTTTCATAAAGATGAAAATCAGACTAAAATTTACTATTGTGAAAAATTAGTGTTAGGAACTGGTACTGTGCCTATTCTTCCTGATTTTGTTGATTTACAAGAAATGGAAAAAGTCTGCCACACGTCTAGCTATCTTTTTAATAAAGAAGAAATTTTGGAACAAGATACTGTTACTGTAATTGGTTCGGGCCAGAGTGCTGCCGAAGTATTTTTTGATCTGCTTCAAAACAGACCTAAAAACTTAAAACTGAATTGGTATTCCCGTCCCGACCGCTTTTTTGCAATGGAATATTCTAAGCTTGTTTTAGAACATACCTCGCCAGATTACATCGATTATTTTCATCAAATGCCGGCTTCGACTCGTAAGGTTATGCTCGATCGTCAGAAATCACAATTTAAAGGGGTCAACTTTGATTTACTCAATGAAATTTACGATCACATGTATGCGCTTAGCGTAGACAACGTGGACATTGGCGTAAAAATCAGGCCTAATATTCAATTGGATGGTATAACCGTAGGGCTTCATGGCAATTATGAATTGCATCTGGAGCAGATCGAACAGCAGAAAAAATTTACTGATTCTACCGACTATGTAATCTTAGGAACTGGATATCATTATCAAGAACCTCAATTTCTGAAAGATATCCAACACCGAATTAGCAGAACTTCAACGGGCAGTTATGATGTAAAAAGAAATTATACTATCGATAATAACGGCAGCGAAATTTTTGTGCAAAACGCAGAAATTCATACCCACAGTTACATTTCATCAGATTTAGGAATGGGTGCTTATCGCAATTCTTATATCATTAACGAAGTCGCTAAACGTGAGGTCTATAAATTAGAAAAGAGAATTGCTTTTCAGGATTTTGACCTCTCGCATATTGCCACAGAAAAAGCAGCCGAAATTAGTATTTAATCCCTCAAAAATGAATCTAGAAACAATACCACACTTCGAAGTTTTTACCGCTCCCGTTTGGGAAAAGGTAAATCTTAATCTGCTGGCCAAGAGTTTAGCCGAATTAATGCATGAAGATGTTGCCAAACCTACTATTACGGGCAGTGAAAAAGATGGTCTTAAACATTTTAAACTGACCACCGATCGTCCAGAGGTTTACTATACTTTTTCAGCCTATCCAAGACTTTTGGAATATTGGCATGTTGAAAAAGAAAGTATCCAGAGATGGGAAAATAATATAGCCGCTTCCGCGAAAGATGTTCTTTCGTTTTTTATGGAATTGCAGCAAACCTTTGGCATCGACTCTTTTACATTGGCAAAATACACCGAAGAACTTCTCAATACCTTATATGCAGATGCGCATTTGTACACAAGAGAAAAACTGAGCGCGGCTGAGTTGACAAAAGCTGATTATCAAACTATCGAACATCAAATGGAAGGTCATCCGTGGGTTATTGCCAATAAAGGACGTGTTGGTTTCAATAATAGCGAATATCACAATTATGCTCCCGAAGCCAATAAAAACACCGATTTATACTGGCTGGCCGCGCATAAAAAAAGAGCATTATTTAATTCTTTAGAAACTATCCATTTTGATGATTTTTATGCAGCAGAATTAGGCGCGGAAGTTTATAAAGGATTTCAGGAAAAACTTCGCAGTCTGAAACTTGAGGTTGAAGATTACGTTTTTATTCCCGTACATCCGTGGCAGTTAAACAATAAAATTTTATTGCAGTTTCATCAGGATTTGGCCAATCAATTTTTAGTGATTTTGGGCAAAAGCGACGATGTATATTCGCCTCAGCAAAGTATTCGAACTTTCTTTAATTTAAGTTATCCAACCAAACATTATGTAAAAACGGCGCTCTCTATTTTGAGCACCGGAAACATCCGCGGACTTTCTCCAAAACAAATGGATATTGCTCCAAGAGTTACCAAATGGGTAAAAGATATGCTCGAAAAAGATCCTTATTTTGAGGAAAAAGAAGTAGTTCTTTTAGGCGAAGTGGCTACAGTTTCGTATCGTCATCCGCAGTACAATGCCATAGCTGACAGTCCGTATCATTATCGTGAAATGTTAGGCGCCTTATGGAGAGAAAGTGCCGAAAAATACCGCAAGCCCGAAGAAAATTTAATGACGATGGCTTCTTTATTATATATAGATGGCAACGATCGTCCTTTTCTACAGGAGTTAATAAATGTTTCAGGATTGACCATTCAAAACTGGCTGGAACAATATTTAGAAGCGTATCTAAAACCTTTGCTACATATTTATTATCAGCATTCTTTGTGTGTGACACCGCATGGCGAGAATATTATTTTAGTTATGAAAAATGGAATTCCGCAGCGCATTATCATCAAAGATTTTGTTGATGATATTGTTTTGACAGAAGAAGCCAAAGCAAAATTACCAGACGAGCTTAAAGACGGTCTGATTCAATCTTCTAATAAAGAAAATACACCTTTGTTTATTTTAATAGGTGTTTTTGATGCCTTTTTTAGATACTTGTCTGACATTCTGCATACTTATATGGATTATGACGAACATTTGTTTTGGAAAACCGTAATCGGATCAATTGAAGAATATCAGCAGGATAATCCGCATCTTATAGAACGTTTTGAAAAGTACAATCTTTTTGAACCTGAATTTAAGCGCTTTTATATCAATAGTTTAAAACTGTTGAATAATGGTTATGCGGAACAAACTGGTTTTGCCGTGCCGAAAAAAGGAAGCAAACTGCCTAATCCGCTTTATGTAATCAGGCAGTACGAAATGAACGAGTTTACAGAGATCAGTGAAACAATACAACACCAATCATGAAGGCAGCTGTATTGAGACTTCAATCTTATACCGATTTGTTTGTTACGGCGGTGTTAGGCAGAGAAAAAAAATTCACTTCTGGCAGTATTAATCGGGCAATTGTTTTGCTGGCCGTTCCTATGGTTTTAGAGCTGGTAATGGAATCTGTTTTTGTTTGTGCCAGCTTGTTTTTTGTGAGCAAACTGGGTGCTGCAGCAGTTTCTATTGTAGGCTCAACAGAATCGGTTATCAGTTTTTCATATTCGGTTTCTATTGGTCTAAGCATTGCAGCTTCGACTTTGATTGCGCGGCGCGTTGGCGAACAGAATTTTAAGGAGGCTAGCGTTACAGCGGGACAGGTCATCAACATCAGTGTAATCTGCGGGATTCTAATCAGCATTATGTGTTTTATATGGAGCGATGAAATATTGGGACTAATGGGGCTTTCTCCAGCGAGTATAATACAAGGAAGCTTGTACGCAAAAGTAATGTTTGCCAGCTGCGGTTTTATCATTATCCGCATTGCCTTAAACGGAATTCTGCGCGGCGCGGGTTATGCTTCTATGGCGATGCGAACGCTATGGCTTTCGAATATATTAAATATTCTTTTGTGCCCGCTCCTTATTTTTGGATGGGGGCCAATACCCGCCTACGGATTATTGGGAGTTGGTATCGCTACAGCCGTAGCCCGTTTTGTCGGAGTTGGTTATCAGGCGTTTCATTTGATTAAAGGTTCAACTATTCTTCAAATTGGAAAACAGCAACTGGCGCTTCACCGTGAAACTTTCCAAAAAGTGGTGCGACTTGCTTTTGGCGGTATGCTGCAATATTTGATTCCTGCGTCGAGCTGGCTGTTTATGATTAAAATTGTTTCTCATTTTGGAGGCAATGCTTTGGCAGGTTATATCATAGCACAGCGAGTTGCTTCAATCGTAACTACTCCGGCCTGGGGAATCGGAAATGCAGCAGGAATTTTAACCGGACAAAATCTTGGCGCACAACAGCCCGAAAGAGCCGAAAAATCGGTTTGGAGAGCTGGAATGATTAATATGTGTTTTTTAATTTCAGTAGCCATCCTATGGATTTTTATGGCAGATCCGGTTGTCAGAATCTTTTCAGACGTGCCCGAAGTTATTGATCACAGCACGACTTACATTCATATTATTTCTCTCGCTTATGTATTACTAGGTTATACAATGGTTATTTCCAGAGCGCTTAATGCGGCGGGAAAAGTTATGATTGTGACACTGCTTTACATTCTCATGTTTTACGTGATCCAGATACCGCTTTCGTTTGTGTTCGGAGTCGCGTTGAATTTCGGTCCAAAAGGGATTTTTGCTGCGATATTGCTTTCAGAGCTTGTATTGGCTTTTGGGTGTATTGCGATATTCAGAACAGGAAAATGGAAACTGGCTAAAGTTTAAGAATAAATAGTATAATTTTTTAAACACATAGTCCCGATAGCTCTCGGGAATAGGTTTTTGAGTTTGAAAGATGAGTAAACCACAAAGTTTGTCATCTCGACGAAGGAGAGATCACACTAGTATTTCCACTCAGATATTCGCCAATCTTTGTCGAGTTTCTTACAGAGATTTGCTTCGCCTGTTCGCTATCGCTCGGGTCTCGTGCCTCGAAATGACAAAAAAGCCGAAAACATTCTTATGAAACTGAATGTCCTAGCCCCGATAGAAGTGGAAATCCTTTTTGATTTTTTCTTTAAAAATAAAAAAGATTGCAACGGATAGCGGGATTAGCTCCTAAAAAAAAAGATTGTACAATTAGTCAGCTTTCAAAAAAATGTTTCTAATGTATTTAAAATCAAATCAAACAATTTAAAATTAACAACATAAACAAATTAAAAATAACATCATTATGAGTACAACACAAGAATTACATCAAGTATTTGCAACTGCATTTGAAATACCAGTAGAATCAATCACGCCCGATTTAGAATATCAGGGTATTGTAGAATGGGATTCTATGAGCCATTTGCTTTTGGTTGAAGAACTGGAGCGATTTTATGACATAGCCATTCCGATGGAAGATATTCTGGAAATGGGAAACATCGATAAAATAAAAGCAATACTGAAGAAAAACGGTGTAGAAATCCAATAATTTCAAAAGAAAAAAGTATGGAACTTTATGATTTAATTCAAAAGAATAAAAAAATAAATTTTATAGATGCAAAGACCAAAGTTGTCAAAACGTTTAAGCAAATACACGAATCGCTAGATATTGAAGATCTGCGTGCGGTTGTATTTATTTATAATGACAATCAGCTGCCGGCGATTGAAACGTTTTTGAATTTTTATCAAAAAAAGTATACCGTAGCCTTGCTTAATGCGGGTTTGCACCCTGAGTTTAAACAAAACCTGGAAGATGAATATAGGCCCGCTTATATCTTCGATCCGTCAAGAACGGAAGTTGGAGGTTATGATTTAAAGCAAGTGTCTAAAGATATTGCTGTTTTTAAAAGAAAAGAAATTCGCCTCTACCCTATTCATGGCGATGTGAAACTTTTAATGAGTACGTCTGGGACTACGGGTTCGCCAAAATTTGTTAAGATTTCAGATCATAACTTGGTTCAGAATGCTTTATCTATTATGGAGTACATGCCAATAACGGAACACGATGTTGTTCCGTTAAATGTGCCCATTAATTTTGTGTACGGCTTTTCGATTTTTACAACCAACTGCATCAAAGCCAAAACCATTGTGTGTACCGACAGAGATGTGCTCCAAAAAGAATTCTGGTCAGATCTTACGGAATATGGTTATTCTACACTGAGCGGTGTTCCTTATTTTTATGAGTTGCTGCAGCGCTTTGGCTTCTTTAAAAAAGACACTCCAACATTACGTTATTTGACTCATACGGGTGGAATGCTCAATCAAGAACTGGCAAATGTGATTTCAAATTATACTGATAATTACAACAAACTGTTTTTTGCACAATACGGACAAACCGAAGCCAGCGGCAGAATGGCTGTTTTACCGCCAAACGATTTTAAGGATAAAGGAACTTCTATAGGATTTACGGTAAAAAACGGAAGGTTTGAAATTGATGAAAACACTGGAGAATTGATTTATTACGGGCCAAATGTTTCTGGCGGTTATGCCAACAACATCTTTGATTTACAGCATTATGACGAAACAGATAAACTGTATACTGGCGATTTAGCCGAAAAAGATGAATTGGGCTATTACCATATTAAGGGACGCATTAAACGCATTATGAAATTGTTTGGAATGCGCTTAAACCTGGACGAAGTTGAAGTTTTATTGAAAAATGAGTTGGGCGGGCAAACCTTTATTTGTATAAGTGTTCAGGATAAATATCTCGGCGTAATACATCAGGACGAAACTTTATCTCGCGAAACCATAACTCAAGTAACAAAGGAAAAATTGGGATTGCATGCCAGTTCGATAAAAAACTATTATTTCGACCAAGTGCCTCTGACTGTTAACGGTAAAGTCGATTATCCTGCTCTTAACAGATCTATCAACGAAAACGAAGACTCATTTGCGACTGCAAAAACGGTTGTCGGATAATACAATTATTTAAAGTGCAGTGTGCAAAAATCAAACATGGATAAAGCGGATTTGCTTCGCTAAAACGCAGATAAAAACTGATTTTAAATATTGAAATTAAAAAATCCGTAAAATCCGCGTTTTCGCGATAGCGAATCCGTAAAATCCGCGTCAAAATATAAACGCAACGTATTAAATATATAATAACTAATAGGTTTGGTAAACCTTAATGATTAAAAATAAAACTATGGAACAGCAAAGTAAAAGAATTCCAGCACTGGATCTGATAAAAGGAATGAGTGTTATCGGAATGATAATTATACATACACTACTAACATTTGCAGATGTTAAATCGCAATCAGAAAGTGCTATTGGTGTTTTTATTGTCTTTCTAGGCAGAGGAACATCTATATTTCTAATCTGTATGGGAATAACGTTTATGACCTCGCGCCATCAAAGTCTGAAAAGTTCTATAACGCGCGGCGTACTGCTTTTGGGCGCGGCACTTTTAATGAATTTTTTAAAGTTCATTTTTCCTGTACTTTTTGGTTTTGCACCCGATAATTTCATTCAGAGATACGGCTGGCACGGACCAATAGAACAGCAATATGTGTATCTGATGTTATTGGGTGATATTTTGCAATTGGCAGGAATGTCTTTGCTGTTCGTTGGTTTTATTAGAAAATATGTCACCAACAAATATGGAATCTTAGCTATAGGAATGTTGATTGCATTAGTTTCCAGAGAAGTCAGCGGTATCAATATTGATATTCCAGTGGTTAATTATGTGTTAGATCTTCTTTTCAATAATGATTTTCCAGCATATGTTTATTTTCCAGTTTTTCCTTGGATGTCTTTTATTATCATCGGAATGTTTTTTGGAAAATGGTATCAGGAACTGGATTATAACAGACCGCAGTTGTTTAAAAATATGCTTTATACAGGCTTTGTGTTTGTTGCTCTGGGCGCTCCGTTAGTTTTTATTTATGGTGATTACAATTACAATGGATTTTACCACATGGGTCCGGGCGGGGTTATTTATTTCGCGGGATGGACCTTAATTTTCCTTTGGATTCTTTTTAAAATATCCGTAAACATCAAAGAAAATAAATTTACAAGGCTTTTAAAATATTGCAGCAAGAACCTGACCACGATGTACATGACGCAATGGATATTAATTTCTTGGGGAAAAGGGATTTTCGGTTTCAGATCGAACGGAATAACCACAGTACTGGCGCTAATTGTTATGTATATCGTTCTGACTTTTTCCGTTCAGATACTTATAGATTTCCTGAGAAAAAAGAAGCAGAAAGCCAAAGTTATAGAAGCTCTGAATTAAATTTTTAATATATTTTATTTAACCTTTGGATATTATTAATAGATAATTTCATACTTTTGAAGCTTTATTTATTCTAAATAAGAATAGTTTTTAATTCTAAGTATATTTCATGAAGCTCAAAATAGCATTGCTCTTTTTATTGTCGACGACATTTTTAATGGCTCAAAACACGATCTCTGGTAAAGTGAATGATGAATTTGGAAACCCGTTAGCGGGAGTTAACATTCACCTTTTAGGCACCGAAATAAATGTTAAAACAAATGCAAGCGGATTCTATAAAATTGAAAATGCAGCTATGGGGCGTTATACAATTGAAGCTAGTTTGGAGGGATATATTTCGAAAAAAGAAACCGTGCTTTTAGAAAGTTCAAATGCTATTATCAATATAGCGTTAGAAAAAGCTGAAAAACCATCAAAAGATGCAGAGAAATTAAATGATGTCTTTGTAAAAGGTGTATCTGAAAAACAGAAAAAAGAGGAAACAGCACAAGCCGTTTCTGTAATAGAAATGAAAGAAGCGAAGTTTAAAACTACCGATTTAGGAGAAGTTCTTGCCCAAACACAGGGTATTAATATTCGACGTACAGGTGGTTTAGGTTCCAGAACCAATTTTTCGATGAATGGACTGACAGGAAATCAAATCCGTTTTTTCTTAGACGGAATTCCGTTGGATTATCATGGCTATACTTTTGGGATTTCGACAGTTCCTGTTAATTTAATTGATCGTGCTGAGGTCTACAAAGGTGTCGTTCCTATCGAATTTGGAGCAGATGCACTTGGCGGTGCTGTCAATTTAATTACTCCGAAAATTAAATCAGGTTTCAGCGGCTCTTTTGCAGCGCAGGCGGGATCTTTTGGAACTTACAGAACCTCTTTAGTACTTAGCAATTATGATAAAAATACTGGCTTTTTTATAAAAGGAAGCGGATTTTATGATACCTCACAAAACAACTATAAAGTAGATGTTGATGTTGCCGATAATGCCGGAAAGCTTAAAAAAGTGACCGTACCTCGTTTTCATGATGCCTACGAAGGTTATGGAATACAGCTGATAACTGGTGTAAAAGACAGAATTTGGGCAAAAGAACTGAGCATAGAAGGATTTTATACCGATTACAGCAAAGAAATTCAGCACAACCAGTTAATGGTTGGAGTTCCCTATGGAGAAGTTATGACCTATAGAAAAGCGGCTGGAACTGTACTTACTTATCGCAATGACTTTGGCGAAAATTTTAATTTAGACATTATCTCAGGATACAATTACAGAGAACGCCAATTTACAGATGTATCTGATTATGTCTACAATTGGTATGGCGAACGCATTGAAGGTTCTGCTGGAAATGTCAGCGGCGAAATTTCTGAATCTACTGGTCCAAGCGATACTTACACTTGGAATAATGATGTTTTTTCTCGACTGAAAGCTTCATGGAAAATCAGCGACAAATATGCCGTGAGTTTTACTTCTGCCCCTACCTATTCCAAACAAACTGGAGACGACAGGCTTATTACGGGTTATGATCCAGCAAGTGCTGTACGAGATTTATTTACTTGGGTAAATGGAGCTGATTTTAAAATAGATGCCTTTAATGAAAAATTAGAAAATATACTTTTTGTTAAAAATTATTTGCAAAAAGTCAATTCGGAAGAAAAAATACCTTCTAATAATACCGTGATAAAAGAAGACAGAAGCGTAAATTATTTTGGTTTTGGAAATGGATTCCGCTATAAATTTAACGAACAGTTTTCTACAAGACTAACGTATGAATATGCTACTCGTCTGCCTCAGACAGACGAATTGTTTGGAGACGGTCAATTTATTCAAGGCAATTTAAATTTAAAACCAGAACGCAGCCATAACTTCAATTTTGAGCTTTTTTTCAAGTCTAAAACAAATGCTGAAAGAAGCAGCTGGCAGGCTCAAACGAATGTATTTTTAAGAAAAATAGACAACCAGATTTTATTTGTTCCTGCTTTGGATCGTAATAATATCTATCAAAATGTATTTGCGGCGACTTCTAAAGGAATTGAAGTTTCTGGAAGCTGGACTTCTAAAAATGACAGACTTTCATTTCACGCCAACAGCACCTATCAAGATTTTTACAATGATTCAGACGAAGGAATATTTGCTGCTTACAAAGGTGACAGAGTACCCAACCAGCCTTATTTTTTTGCTAACGGAGGCGCTAATTATTCTTTTCATAACCTAATTGGCAAGGAAGATAAATTGGCTCTTTTTCTGGATGCAAGATATGTATATGAATTCTTTAGAAGCTGGGAAAGCGCTTCTGTAAACCCATTCGTTATCCCGAGCCAGTATAACATTGATTTAGGCGCGACTTACCATAATAGCCTACGCGGATTTAAATATGCCTTAACAGCAGAAATACAAAACATAACCAACGAAAAAAATTATGACTTTTTTGGCGTTCAAAAGCCCGGAAGAGCATTTAATATCAAATTAGTAACTCAATTTTAATTATAATTATTTAACCAACAAGTTTATGAAAACAAATAGATTTTTTATAAAAAATGCTGCATTAGCCATAATGTGTTCAGTACTCTCATTAACATCATGTAGTTCAGATGATAATAAAACAGATGATGGAGGCCAAGGTCAAAATCCAGCAGTTATTGCATCAGTTCGTGTGAAAAGCCCTAGTGGAGAAACTATTTTTTATTTGGGAGCTTACGATAAATTTCCTTCAACTCTTGATTATAAAACAATGACAGAGATAGGGCCTGGCGCTACGATATATTCTTATGGAGAACATCCATATGTTTGGAATGGTACAGCTTCAACTTTAACGAAATATAATGTAAGCAACAACATGAAAATTTCGGCTGCAGATGCTTTAAGCCTTACTGGAACTGGTGTTAGCGGTACTTTTGGACCTCCTGCTTTTGTGTCTGAAACAGAAGCTTATTTTTTTGCGTTAAACGATGGGAAAGTTATTAAGTTCAATCCAACTACTATGACTATTGCAGAAACCATTTCTGTCACTGCCCTTCCGCTAAGTAATGATGCTGCTGTTAAAACATCAACTTATATGAGTTACGTTACTTCTGCAAAAAAAATCATTTTACCAGTGGCAGCAACTCCTACTGATTTTAATAAGTTTCCACAATATGCTCAAATTGCAGTTTTTGACATAGCATCAAAAGCTGTTAGTTATGTTAATGATACCCGCATGTCAATGGGGTATGATACTTTTGCAAAAGGAAATGATGGTAGTTTATACTACAGACCATCTCGTGCTACAGCCCTTTCATTAGATTATAGTACTGTAACTGGTAACCCAACGCCAGGTGGATTGTTAAAAGTAAATCCTAATGGAACGTTTGATTCTACCTTTTTTGTAGATTTAAAGGCTGTTTTAAATGCACATTCAGTAAATGTAGTTTCATATGTTCATGATAACAAAGCACTTACTCAATACTTTGATAATACTTTTACGCCACCTGCAAAACCAGCTGATTGGTATAAAGTTCCAACAAAATATGCGCTTGTAGATTTAAAAACAAAAGAAATAGTGCCATTTACATCATTTGAACAATACGGAACAGTATATACAGTAGGAGCAATTGACGGTGTTGAGTATTATGGAAATATTCCTACAGATAATAATAATTTTAAATATAGACTTTTAAAACAAAAAGGAGCTGCAGAATTTGAAGCAATTTCAGAAGCTAGTGGCAGTTTAATATTTGTTGGGAAATTGAGATAACAAAATGACAAGCATTATTTTTTTGGAGTTAATCTTCTTTTAGCAAATGCTATCTTAGGCTTAGATATACTTTAAAATGGGCTAAAATAAATATAATTATTTTAGCCCGTTTTTAACTAAGTTGAATCAATTAATATTAAAAACCAAAATTCTCATCAATTCCAATTTATCGAATTATTATTTTACCTGATTTGACTTTTTTATTTCCTGAAAGAATTTTATAGTAATAAAGTCCTTTTTGATATCCTGAAGGAATATTCCAGTTTACAACTTGATTAGGCTCAACAACTCCTCTAAATACTGATTTTTCATTTTGTAATTTATCTGAGTAAACGACAATATTTATTTCTTTATTGGTTGAGAAATTAGTTGCAAAATTAACTTCTTCTGATGTTGGATTTGGATAGACAGTCATAATTTCATCTAGTTCACTTTGTAAATTTGTTTCAGTAAGTGACGTTCTATTGCTATTTAAAAGCGGAATCTCTACCCAATTACTATCTGAAAATTTATTTCCAGATGCTACTCGCCTATAAATATACATTGGCCATTTAATATTTTCTCCTTCCCAATATTCATTGTGCAACCAAGAAGGAATTTCTAAATTTTGTCCACTTCCTTCTATAACAAACCCATCAGGTGCTGGCACTTCATCTATATATACTATCCATGAATACTGATATGTGCCAGTCCCACCTGTTGGCAAACTACCAGAAATATTATTGCCATTTAGAGTAATTACATTATTTTCTATAGTTGGCAAAGAAATTACCGTGACAGTTACCTCGTTACTTGTACTGGTAACTGCGTATGCAGCTGATGTAACAATTCTTCTGTATGACGTTGTTGAAGTAAGAACACCAGGTGAATAATTTTTGTTAGTAGCACCTGAAATATTCATCCATGAACCATTTGCAACCTTTTGTTGCCATGTGTAAATAAAAGTTCCATCGCCTCCAGAAGGAGTAGATCCACTTATAGCACTAGTAGATTGCCCTTCATTAATTGTTTGATTACCTGAGATGACATTGTTGCTAATTGGATCCGGAATCTTTGTAACATTTATAATATCGCTTTTATAATTTAATAAAGTATTTCCAGGAGGACTGTACTGTACATAAACATTACCTCCAAAATCATCAAAATCAGATCTATATAAAGTAATTTTAAAAGTTTTCGATTGAGTTCTACCATTCATCATTTGGAAACTTCCATCAAATCCATTTGTGGGAATCGAAGGTCCCTGTGTATGACTGTTTCGTTTATAATAAACCGCTATCTTTCCCAAGGCAGTTGGGTCTTCATTATAAGATGTAGTAACTGTTGCCGTTATGGATACATTAACAGATTGAACATTTGTACCGAAATTTATTGTTCTGGCATCCATATTCAGAACTTTCAACTCAGTAACTGTAACGCTTACAGACTGTCCAAATGAAAGAATGCTTAATAACAATAAAATACTAAGAGTAATTTTTTTCATATTTAATTTAGCTTATGGGTTAATATTCTTACAAAGATATTCATTATTTTTATTAATCCTAAATAAAAATAATAAAATTACATTACATTTTGTAATATTTTTCAGCCAACCTGCAAAACCTGCTGACTGGTACAATGCTCCAACAAAATTTGCACTTGTAGATTTAAAAACTTTAAAAGTTGAACCTTTTACTTCTTTTGAAAAATATGGAACAGTATATACTGTAGGTACAATTGATGGTGTAGAATATTATGGTAACATCACAGCTCCAGATGGTAAATTCAGTCTATTAAAGCAAAAAGGCGCTGCTGATTTTGAAGCAGTTTCTGAAGCTCTAGGCGGTAGTTTAATCTTTGTTGGGAAATTGAGATAGAACTAGTATTTAAACTTTCATTAGTTTGTTTATAAAATAGGAAGAAATGGTTTTTGTAAAACCGTTTCTTCTTTTTTTTATAGCATCATTTTGTTAATGTTTATATCTCGTTTTAATCATTTATACTTATCTATAATTGCAATAAAAAAAGTAAAAATTTCCAACTCATTTTTACAAATAAAAATGCAAATATTTTAATCATTTTATTAACTTTGAAATGCGAAAAAAACGCCTAAAATTGCATTTTTTCAACAATTAAAAAAGCAACAAGTTTTTATATTTAAAAGGATTCAAAACCATTAGATTACTATCCTTTTGGAATGCTGGTGCCTAACAGACATAAGTCTGATGACAGCTACCGTTATGGGTTCCAGGGACAGGAAAAAGATGATGAAATTCGTGGCGGTGAAGGGAATTCTATTAACTACACTTTTAGAATGCATGATCCTAGGATTGGGCGTTTCTTTGAGGTGGATCCGTTGTTCAGATCATATCCATATTATTCACCTTATCAATTTAGTGGTAATCGTCTTATTGATATGATAGAATTAGAAGGTCTTGAACCATCTAGAAATAAACCTATTGGCGAATGTAAAGGCTGTAAAGTTGAACGTTTAGAAGACGGTGACTATTTAAGTGACGTACAAGATCAAAAATATACAGCTGTTTTTAAAAATATTGAACAAAAAACTTTTGATCAGTTTAAGTTTCAAATGAAGCAAGATCCGGGTCAAATTACAAATAATGAAATGGCCATTTATAGATTAGTCGATATGGACAGAAGTTATGGTGTCACCGTAAATGATCAATTCGATATAGATATTGATGGTCCAGACAATGGTTATGTTGTTATTTCAAAAATAGAAGAAACGAGAAATTCATTAAGCGTGACTGTAAAAACTCTAGAAGGACATCCTGATGCGGGACAAAACACCTTTAGTGTTTCTTATGATCCTAAATCTAAATTACTGACTTGGTCTACACATAACACCTCTAGATCAAATGATGATTTAGGGCAAGGATTTGGAGCTGGTGTAGTTGGTGCTAGAAGTTTGCAGCAAGAACAGTGGAGAAATGTTATTAAAGCTGTATATTTTGTATTGGGAAGGCCAGAAGTTAAGTCAGCAAATGCAATAGTAAAAGAGTACGATTATAATGATTATACAAATACTATTGGAAAGGAAGAAAAAGATGAAAGTTTTGAAGAAGATTTAATGTATTTATTTCCAAAAAAGTAAAAAATGAATAAGAAAATAAAATTGTCGCTAAAAGGAATGATTATTTCTGTTCTAGTTATTTTTTTATGCTTTATAATAACCAAAATCATTCATTATTATAAAATTTATAGTGATGTTGGGATTTTTGTCTATTCAATTTGTTTTTACTTGGTATTGTTCGCCTTATTTTTATTTATAGGCATGTTTTGCATATCAGTATTTTTTTTTATAAAGAACAAAATCAATAAGGTTCAAAAAAACTAATGACAAAGTCGATATTATACTTCTAAGTTTTTCAGTTTAGTAGCTAAAAAATAATGGTGCACAAAAAACTACAACTCTTAGAGTTGTAGTTTTTAATTTAGTAATTTTCTAATTTACTATGCACCTTCTCAATTTCCTTATCCATATAAGCCTGAGCATAATGTACGTAACGATTAAAAGAAGTACTAGCATTACTATGTCCGCTTATTTTACGAACTAAATGCTCCGGCATCCCTAAAATAAGTAAAGTAGTAATTGCAGTTCGTCGCATCATATGAGAGCTCATTTTATCACAAAAACGATTTTTTACTGTGTCGGTCTTCTTGGTTAAGCGTTGCGTTTTTCCCTGCTTCTCTCTTGAAACTTCTATAACAGCAGTGAAACCTGCGAGTTCTCCTATATGTTTTAGACTTTTGTTGAAGTTAAATAAGCTGGTATTCCCAAAAAGAGTTGTTTTATTATTTGAAGTAGTATAGCGCTGGAAAATGGTTATAGCATAAGTAGAAAGCTTAATAAAACTAAATGTTTTTGTTTTTTTAGATTTAAGTTTTAGATACCATTCACCATCTATTTTCTCGAAGTTTTTATTAGTTAATAAAAAGATATCGGAGTAACGTAAACCTGTGGAACATCCAAAAACAAAGATATCTTTGATGCGCCTATAACTTGGTATTAAGGTTTGTTCAAATTCTTTATCATGAATTAAAAACTTTAATTGATCTGGAGAAAGTACAAAAATTTCAATTTCTTCTTTACGGACATAAAACAAACGCTGAAAATCACCTGTATTTATATCTTTGTCATTTTTTAGATAATTAAAAAATACACGGATCACTTTGATATTGGCTCCAACATAATTATCATGACAGCCTTTCTGATATAAAAAATCAGTAAATTTTTGATAGAATTTTTTCCAATAATTTTTTTCCGAAGCTAATTCTCTTTTATCAAGTTTAGATGCATCACAAATACGCAATTCGAATTTTGTATTACTAGAAAACTGAATAATATTATTTAATACATATTTGTAGTTTTGTATGGAATCGAGTTTTATTCTTTCTCCGTTTTTTTTGAGTCGCTTTCCTTTCTCAGTTTCTTTTATGAATTGCTTGAATAATGGAATAATTTGACTCGGTTTTTTCATGGTTCTAGTTTATGTCAAAAATACAATTTTAGGTAAAAGTTAGGTAAGAAGTATACTTTCAATTATAAAAAATTATAAAAGAAAACCTCACATGGAGGTGAGGCATTCTCTAATTTTTCTTTTTTATCAAGATTCTTGAGCCAACGACACATTATTTTAGCAGTATGATTAACATAAAAGTCACTATTTATTGCTAATAATATTTGTCAAATATCAAAACTAAAAAATCTTTATTTTTAAATATCAAGAAACTATCATCCTTGGAAAAAAGTAAATCTCTATCATATTCTTCATCAAGCAAAGTATTACAATTTTCATCAATCAATTTGATAGAATATTTTTTTGCTTCATTATCTTCAGAGACTAATGAATGTGTTAAAAAGAATGATTTTAAAAGAAGTACATTATTAAATCTATTTTCATTACAATCAAAAACTGTTCTTACTGAAGGTATCTTTTTAAAGACTATCTTATTTAAATTTCTTGAGTCTATTCTTTTATTAACTACAATATTAATAAGTTTAAAACTGTTCTCGATGGTATCTTTTTGATAAGTTTCTTTTAAAAAATAATTATATCTATTTTTTGTGCTTGAAATCTTTTTCACAGTCACTGAATCATTCATATTTAATATACCTAATTTTAATTCATCAGAGGAATACACTTTGGAAAAAAAAACCAAGTTTCCCTTTTTATCTTTATAGCAATTATCAGCTGAGTAATTTAATTTTTGAATAAAAATATTATGTAATATTAAATTTTGAGAATATATTTTTGTAGTAGCATACATACAAAACAAAATAAATAATGCTTTTTTCATAACTTTTTTAATTAAACTGCATAATAAGATTTGTGCCCGAATCTTTTTCAGATCTGATAGCTCGAGTATTTTGATAGTCAATATTAACTTTTACATTTTTATTAAGTCCTAACTCTTTAAAAATTGATTTCAATTTTAATAATCCAGTATAAAAAGCAGCCCTAGTATTTTCAACTGTATTTGCCTTACCACTATAGGCATTTCCTGAGATTGTTATAGAGGTAATACCTGGACTATTATTTAAATTATTTACAATAGTTTTCAAAATTTTCTTCGCTGGGAAAGTGCCCACATTTCTATCTTTAAAATCAAAACCACCATTATCAACAGAAGGAAAAATCAGACCTTGCAAGTTTTGAGAAAGTACCTGACCTCTCTTAAAAACTGGAACGGCCGCTTTAATTTTGGGGGTACTAGATTTTGTTTTTTTGTCAACTATTGAAATGGCAGAAATCTCTGTTTCTTTAAAAATTTCCTCCTTGTGCTTTATAGCTATAACTGGTTTATCATCTTCTATTGGTGGAGGATTTATTTCTTTGCTATTATCATTAGGATCTACAGCTGGAATACTATAAATTCTAGTTGTAGAATTATATGATCTTAGCCAAGGTACATTACTGTATGTAGTTTCTGTTACTTCCGTTGGCGCACCAATATCCCCTTGTTCAAGAATTGTTTCACCACTCTCGACAAAGCGTCCTTTACTTCCACCAGAATCCCAAATTTTCTTATTTACGATAGTTCCCCATTCTTTTATTATTATTATTTTCTTCCTTGTTTTGCATAATTCCTCCAATCCATCTAAGTCAATAGCCCAAATTGGTCTATTACCAGCAAATTGATAAGGTGTATAATATGGATATCCTGCAAAAAGCGGATCCAATGACAAAAACCTTCCTATTCTGGCATCATATATCCTAAATCCATAATCGTATTGAACCCCTTCACCTTTTATTTCATCATCTTTCTCTTTCCCATTAAACCCATAACGGTAGCTGTCATCAGACTTATGTCTGTTAGGCACCAGCATTCCAAAAGGATAGTAATCTGAGTAACTAAATATATCTGGACTAAAGGTAGTAAAACCAACTGTATTTTCAGTCGATTCTACACTTGTTGTTACATTATCTAGTGTGTAAACATCGTCTACATCATCTTTAGCTCTAGTACGTGTCCATTGGATGCTACTAACAACACCAGCTGCTGTAAAAGTTATACTTTTTCTTCCAGAATTATTTTCTATCTGATTCTGAATACCAGTACCCGCATTTTGCACTTCTACTTTCAGTTCTGGACATGTTATTAAATCTAAATCATAAGATACCGTATACTTCTTCCCTGCTGTTGTTAACATCGTTAACATTACACCTTGCTTAGCAGCGCCTTCAGTAATTTTCAATTTGTTATCCTCAGGAACAGCTTGACCTGAAGTACCTCCCAATTTATACCAAGTAGTATTTCCTACAATAGTTTCCCATCCATTAAAATCATAATTGTTAAGCGTTTCTTGACCTGGTTCATTTGCAGCTCTAAACAATTTTCTATCGCTTATTACACTTAATACGTTTCCTAAGTGATTTGATAATTCGTAACGTTTGTCACCAACTAAACGAGTAGAAGTTTCTGGAACAGCTACAATAGTTGTTTCTCCTTCTCCTTGATCTAATCCTTCACAAGCGTCGCCAATACCATTATGGTTAGCATCTTCCTGCAATGGGTTTTTTGTTGTTTTACAGTTGTCACATGCATCTCCAATACCATCACCATCAGTATCTACTTGATCGTAATTTGGAATTGTAGGACAGTTATCACACTGTTTCAATACTCCGTTTACCATAACGTCATCTCCTCTTCCGTCTCCATCAGTATCAATCTGAAGCGGGTTTGGATAAGCGCAGTTGTCACAAACATCTCCTACTCCGTCTGGAGCATATCCTAATGCAATTTCAGTCGTATCTTCTTGTTTCGGGTTAAATACATCTGGACAAATATCATCTTTATCTTTTACTCCGTCTGCATCACGATCACTTTCTGTTACACCACAGAATGTTGAAGCATAAGAAACATTACTTAATATCATGTTTAAGCTTGTAGAAGAAACTGGCTGCCCCCCTGGACCTTCATCAAAACCAAACGCATTAATTTTTAACGGTTCTGTTCCTTTTCCGTTATCAATACTATATGTGAAATCACACATTTCACTTAGTAAAGCTGGCAACTCTACGAACTCACCAGGTTTATCTTCTATTTTAACTTTACCTAATGTATTAGCAGGTAAAGTAATTTTTAAACGACCGTCATTTCTTTTTAAGTGTTCAGTGTTTTCACCATTTTTAAGCACTTCTGTTTTTGAAACTGTAGAATAAACGTTTCCATTTAATACAATGACTACCTCATAAGCTGCCGTTTTTGAGTTTAACCTAACTTCTGCATTAAAATCAAATGCACTTTCTGGAATTGCTCCTGTTTTGGTGTCAATTGTAAAATCTGTTCTCTCCAAAGTACTTCTAAAAGAGTATTTCTTTTTACCTTTTCTATTGTAATCATTGTGATTACGACGGTATTTATATAAAGATACCGTTGGCACATAACCAGTTAATTCATTTTTCTTAACGGTTAATAATACAGAGCTTCTATAAGAGAATGAATTCTTTTTTGGAAAACTTCCTTCTACAGAAGAACCATGTAACGCCGCAATCACATTATCCTGATCTTTAGGAGTAGCGGAATTAATTTTGAAATGAGAATTTAATGTAATTACTTTTGTTCTAGTTGTTTTATTAACAAATAAATTTAATTTACTATTTGAATCTCCCCAAGCTGCAAAATCATCTTTGTAATCAAAACTCAAACCATAAGTTGGAGGAACGTCTTCTACCCCCTTCATCGCAACCATAGATCTTGCAGTCATTAAATTTGCTTTCTCTGCGAATAATGCAAAAGTTTCTCCTGAAATTTCTTTTGTTCGATCATATTGTTCGATACCTAGACGACTGCTTCCGTAGATGTTATGTTCTGCAAGATAATACTTAGAACCTGCACTATTGGTTATCATATCATAAGTACTCAAGACATTACCTTGCGCATCTCTTTCATAATATGTTGTCGTGCTAGAAGTTGGTGTAACAACTCTTTTAGATGCTCTATTACCTAATCCATCGTATTCAAAGCTTATTACAGTACCGTTCTTTTTAGTCACCTTGTTAACTTTACCGTCAACACGCCATTCAATATCAATTCCTTCCAATTTATCAGACGTTAACTGTCCAATTTCATCATAAGTGTAGTTATCATCAGGCTGGCTATCTATATCTAACGATGTATCATTTGGATTTTTATCGTTATTTGTAAATACTCCCGCACCAACAGCGTCTTTTACATGCTGCAGCTGATTTGATCTTGTTTTATAATTATACGCTGAAGGATCTCTATCCAGATGCGTTATAGTTTTATAACTGTATGTCAAATTATCCATTTCGGCAATAGAACCGTCTGCTTTAGGAGCAAAAGCGTTCAATGCCATTAAATTTCCATTTCTATCATACTTGTAGCTTGAACTATATGAAGGATTTGAAACGCCAGCTAAAATAGATTTACTATTCATGCTCTTAATACGGTTCAACTGATCGTATGTATAGCTATTGTATTGAGAACCCATCGGGTTTCCGTTAAGATCCAACAATGACGTTACCATATCCTTGATATTTCCATTGTACAGATTAGCAGTACTTTCTCGGTTTCCGCCATTAGTTAAGCTGAAAACAGTTGAATTCGTATTATTTGATCTAGACAGATAATCTCCTTTATAGTAATTTAAAGCAAAACCGAAGGCATCTTTAGCTACATTTAATCCATCTTTGCCTGCATCTGTTTTATCATTGTTTAATTCTTCTGAATTAACTCCTTTTAACCAGCCTTGAATTGTGTAGATATAATCTATTCCTTGAACTTGCTTATCTCCAATTTCTACACGAGCAAGAGGACCATGCTCATAATACAGATAATTGGCTTCTTTTTCCCAAACTGTATTGTCTTTACTCGTATAAACTTGCTTGATTCTATTATCAGCATCGTAATCATATTTATGAATAAACTGATCTACTTTTTCTGGCTGATAGGTAACCTTATTAACATTTCCGCTTATCAAATCGTAGTCGTATACTACTTTTTTAATCTGCTGATTTAAGCCATTTAATACTGAGTTGTTATTGGTATGATGCAATAATTCTTTTACATTTCCATGCACATCATAGTCATACAAAATTGCATTATTATACCCCCCTGATGCTTGAACCGTAGTTGGTTCAGTAAGCAATTGATCAAAATACAATATAGCCGTAACTCTTTTTTGACTGTTGTTTACACCATAATCTGTGAACCAGCTTTCTGAATTCTCCAAAGGATTATCATATATAGTCTTTGTTACCTGATCTGTTTTTGAAGCCACATTATAGGGATAATGATCATTAATAGCATTGACTTTAATTAAAGTTGCATTTGGAGCAGTACTAACTGCCAATCTTCCTAATTCGTTAATTACCGCAGGAGTTTTTAATGTCAACTGACCAGCCTCCATAATACGACCTAATTTATCATAACGTATATAACTTAATTGAGAAGCTAATTTTTGTTTCGCATTTTGAGAAGCAATAATTCTTCCTAACTCGTCATAAGCAAACTGACTTATTCCTCCATCTGGAGTTTCTTGCCATACTAACTGATTTAATGAGTTGTAACGATATTGAGTCTGCAACTCGTTTTTCGGTGCAACTTGCAATCCGTTTACATCAGCTAAATCAACTTTTTCACTATCATTTGCCCTTACTGTATTGATTGTAATATCTGAACCCGGCAATAATCTATCAACTCCTTCTGGCGGAACTGTTTGAATTAGGTTACCTGCCTGATCATAGTAATACAATGTGTATTGGTATTCTTTATCTGAAGCTGTTTTTGTCAGCGTTTCAGTAATTCCTTCCAATGCTTCTTTAGTATAGTTTCTTACAAACTCTTCGCGTTTAGCGGTATAAAATGCTTCTTCTAATTGTTGTTTGTTAGCTTCTTTTACAGTTGCTGCATATAATTCACAAGGTGTTTTTGTACCTGGATTTTCAGGCACTAAACTAAATCTTGGAATCATTACGGCAGGCACACATTTCTGGTAATCAGCAACATATTTATCAGCAAATTGATTCCATGTTAATGCCTCTTCTGTAGGATTTGGCACATCAATTAGAACTAAATATTTAAAGTATTCGTCAATTACACCACGAGTATCTTTATTACCATAGTGTAATCTAGTAGCTCCAAATTTATTAATGTCTACAAATAATGCATTACTGCTTTTAATCGTTCCTTTTTTAAATTCTTTTAGTTTTGTTAAATAGTAGATATAATCGTCACTGATGTAACCAAAATTGGCTTCACAGAAAAACTTCCCATTATCATTTAATTTTTCAGGAAGTACGTAACCTGGAATTATTGTATTCAAATCAGCTTTAAACAAACTCCACTTCTCTGCACAAACTACAGGTTCTGGAATTGCTGGAACACAAAGCTTTGGACATACTTCTTCTACTAAATCAGTTGATCTCACAATAGCTTTTGCTTCAGCAACAGATAAGTTATGTTCAAAAGTAGTTACTGTTCCGTCAGCATTTAAGCGTGCTTCATAATATGCTCTATTTCTTAATGGTACACTTGCTATTGAGTTTCTTGCCATCCTTGCTGTTCTAAGCGATTGCAATTTATACTCTAAAAATTCGCATACACCTGCTGTATATCCCCAAGTTTCATCATAATTAACATAATTAAAAATGTTTACTTTACTAGTTTTTGCAATATTATTTATGTCTGTATAATAAACATTTACCCCAACAGTACCTGAAACATCAATGTAATTGATTTTCTTAAACAAATTAGCATTCACTTGCAAACTTATGAAGGCATCTGTTTGACCTGTGCTATTTTTAAAATGAATTTGGAAATAAGGATTCCCTCCACCATTAGGGTTAGATTTAGTAACTGAAAAAGTTGTTAATTCAATAGGTGTGTTGTACGTTTCTGGATTCTCTTCTAAATAAATATTTCTAGCTACCTGAAATTTTTCTATTAAACCTAATTCTGTTATAAAACGATTCATCACAGAACTTGAAGCAGAATTTCTATACTGTCCAAATGAGTTTAATTCAATTGCTTCATTAATAACCGCTCTTAAATTATCTTCATATTTAAGCTCCACATCTTCTGGAATTTTACAAGTATTTATTCTTGTAATATCACAAACGTCACCTAGCTTGTTACCATTTGTATCTTTTTGATCTGGGTTTGGAACAAATGGACAGTTATCACATAAATCGTTTATACCATCTCCATCGGTATCAATTGTACCGCAAGGATTGTCACAAGCGTCTCCTATCCCATTGTTGTTGGTATCTTTTTGATCTGGATTTGGAAAATCTTTACAATTGTCACAATTATCAAAAACACCGTCACCATCGCTATCAATAGTACCACAAGGATTTGGAGAATTTCCATCACAAGCATCTCCAATACCATCATTATCACTATCTCTTTGATCAGGATTTGGAGTATTTTTACAATTGTCGCAATCATCCATAACACCATCACCGTCACTATCAACTACACCACATGGGCTAGTAACATCGCACTCGTCACCAATTCCATCTCCATTGTAGTCGTTTTCACCACATACCGAACAACAAGTAAAGTATAAAGGTCTTTTGTTATTTCCTGTCGAAATTCTAGCATTAATCTGGCGTAAACCAATTAATCCTCGAAGTCTTACTTTAACTAAATTGTATGGACTATTGATTAATAAATCTCCAACTGAAATTCTTGAAATTGCTTTGCTTCCTAAAGCATGAGAACCAAAATTAAGCGCTATACGTTTTTCTCCATTTACAGAAATATCAGCCTGATTTCCAGAATTATTCCATGTAACTGCATCTCCAGGCTGTATACCAAAATAATCATGAAGATAACTTCCTGCAAAAGCTCCATTTGCTGTAATATCTAAATTTGAGTTTCTTAATGTATTTTCACGCTGTAAAGTCAACACTAAATTATTAAAAGCTTCACTAAATCTTTCTTGTTTTCCACAAGTAACGTCAGCTTTTAAAGGATAATAATCTGCAATATTTATTTTGGTTGTACCTTGTACAAGAACCTCTTCTGGAGTTTTACAAGTTTCATTGCTTCCTTTTCTTTTTATAGTAGCAATAATTTGAAATTTATATGTTCCTAAATCTTTATCATACGACTTTGGAATGTAATATAAATTCTTAAAATCTATAACGTCAGCCCAATTAAGACTGTTGCTTCCTGTACCACACGGATTAACATGTGCATTCTCATTTACAAACTGTAAAGTAATAGGTGTTGCAATTGATGCGCCTCCTCTAACAAAACCAATAGATAGCATATTTGATGCATCTTTTGCGCTTGTAATTCCAGGAATTTCATTTGATGCTCCTAATATAAAAGTAGGATATACCTGGGCATTAAAAAGACTGCGCGTCAAATATGGCATGCTGGTGGTTGGTATCGGATTTGTTACAATTAACCCCTGATCCTGAATCTTTGGATCTACCATTCCTTTTAAGAAATTTTCAAGTGCTAAAAATCCTGGACTTTTTCCTGTTTCTAAATAAATTTTTGTTTCAGCTTCTGCTGTTGCAGCTGCCAAAATATCCATATCATCCATGCTAGAATCATAGCCATAATCTGCTCCTACAAAACGTTTTGTTTTTGTTGCAAACAATGTATAAAGCTCATCTGAGCAAACTAAATTTATTCCTGTACTAGCTGGAGTAGTTGGTATTGCTACTTTATCAGGATCTGGTGCTAAAGCTATTAACTTCTCAAGTCTTTCATAATTTGTATCTGAATAACCTGATGTAACTCCAGTATATTTTTTTAATATGGTTACAAAATTATCTGAGCTATCAGGATTTCCGATGCACTCATTATAGTTATTGTGCTTTATGGCATCTATATGCGCCAAAACAGTACGTGTTTTATCTTTTAATCCAATGTAGTAAGCTTTAAAATTGGCCCAAATTCTTTGCTTGGTATTTAACTCTACTATATTTCCTGTGCTTCCAAGAGTTCTGATTTTATCTAATAATCCTGATTGTGTAAGGCTTAAAAAATTTGCAAAAGCAGATTCATGAGCAATTCCATTAGAATAATAAGCAAAGTAATAAGCTGTTTGAAGCATATTCATACTCTTTCCTCCTGCTTTCATACCATCATAATTTGATGTTAAAGCTTCGCGCATGATATCTCTTCTAACTGCAAAATCTTCGTTTGTTTCTTGCAAGAAGTCATTTTTAGAACTGTAGAATGGATCATTTGTAGCATTAATATTCAACAATTGCTCTAATACACCTCCAGCCGCAAAGATTGCTTCATTTGGCTGAGTCATTTCCTCAGTGTAATATTCTTTTTCAAGTAAATCAGCATCAAATGCGTTTGAATTTATACCTGCAGAATTTTGCTTCATGCAAAGTCCTAAATTATATTTATAATATTGATATTCCGGGTGAAACTTAACAAGAGCATTTGCCCAGCTACTTTGCCAGATACTTACAAAATAAGCAACATCTTTTAGATATTTTGGTTCTACTAAATAATCATTTGGATCGTCACTATTTGGATCGCGATCATTATTAGTTAAGATAATATCTTCTAATGCTGGCTCGTAAATATTTGCTTCTGGCTTTCCAGGAACTGTACTTACTAATTTTACTTTAATTTTTGAAACCGATCCATCGTCATTTTTATAAAATCCTCCATCAGGATTTTTCCACGTATTATTTGAAATTTTTACTGTTACATCCTGATTTGTATCTTCATCTCTATACGTTTCAGTATGGAAACCACCGTATGACAAATCATTATTAACATTAAAAATACTTAAAGGATCTAGTGGAGCATCTATGTCTTCATTTGCTTCTACAGCAGCATCGTCAACATCTAATTCTATTCCTTGAACAGAACCATATTGCCCATGTGGACTCATGTCTTTTAATAGCATTCCAAGATTTAGATCGCAAACATTTACTGGCTGCTCACATAATTCTCTACAACCTTTTAGTAGGTTTTGAAATTCAAATCTAAAACTATTCTCATAACTAGCTCTATCTGTTCCTTGTAACTCAAGAACAGTAAGCATATTTTTCGCAACATAATTATTTTCGGCAATAGTTATTAGGTATGCTCTTGCATCAACATTTCCTAATTTGTTATCAGTCTCACCAAGATAGGTTTTGAAAGAATTGTATTGGTCTTCTGTCAAATTGCTTTTAGCCAAACTATCTTCACAGCTTTTACAAGTAATGTTACAATTTTCAACTGTAACATTTTCTTCTAATGCTGTTAAATCTGGCAAGCAAATTTTATTATCTTTTAATTGTTTGATGTAATCGTCAGCATAACGTTTTAATACCTCGTTATCAATACGAAGATCTTTATTAAAAGAATAGGCTCCTACTCTCAGAAACTTTTCCTCATGTAATGCATTGTAAGTTCTTATCGGAAGTTTCAATTCAGACGAACTAGTTGCTGTTAGACTATATTCTCCGATTTTTGCTGTTAAAGCATCATTTCCAACTAGCAATTCGTTGCTGCAATCGTCTTTAAGACTAATTGCCCAATCATATACATATGGATAAAATTTACCGTTTAAACAAGCATCTGTAAATGCATTTTTCGTTTTAGTAAAAGAATAATCAAACGTCATTGCTTTACTATGTACAACAGGAACAACAGTATTTAATTTCAACCCGTCTTTTAATATCCCATTTTCGCCAGATGCATAAACAGTGTTTCCATCTGCCAACATATCTGAAGTAATCACCGCGTGAAGTTTCGCATCTTTTTCATCATCTAAAGCTTCCAGACTACCTTCTTTATCTCCAGCTAGTGCTGTTGCAATAGTTCTTCCTTGCGGATCTAAATAGCTTACACTTACCTGACCATTCGGGTCAATAACTGTATTCTTTTTATAATGCAATCTATTTCCAACTTTATAACCAAAAAGGCGGTTTAGCTCTTCTTGCGATGGCTGAGAATAAAAATAACGCATTTCATGTCCATTACCAATCTGGTGGTCAGGACCTACTCCTCCTTTACTTTTAATACGTCCTGTATTATCAGGAGTGTATTCAATTTGAGAAAAAGGATAACCCTGAGCATCTGGAACAAAATCTTGGAAATTATCTGTTTTTGCATTATTTACAGAATAGTACTTACCCGCTCCAGAAGTATTTGCTAATGAAGGAACTATAATTGGTTTACAAAACCTTATACTGTCCTTTACATCCCAGTCAAAATCTCTATGAGTAAATATAGAACCTGCAGCATTTTTATTAAGGTCTTTATAAAAGTGAATTGCTGACGATTGCAACGGGCTCGGCAATACTTCGATTGCTGCTCTACCTTGGTTATCGTAAATAACTTCGCCTACAACTGCTTTATTATCTGAATTAATTTTTGTAACCGTCTGACGATTACGTAAAGAACCATCAAAATAACTTACAACTTCTTTTTTCTTCCCATCCTCGGCAAAAGAAGCTTGATATTGCCAGTTTTTTTCACCTAATTCATGAGATTTATCTATTTCAATAAAAGCCCAGTCACTAACAGCATTTAATCTATGACTAACTTCAGAAACAGACCATTTTCCGTTATAAACTTTAGTAATATCATCCAAAAATCGTCCAACTGCTCTAACTCTGTATATAAAATAACCACTAGAATAAACAAGAGGAATACTGTAAGAAGTCTCTTTTGTTTGAATTCTTGTGCTGTTTAACATAAATTCTTTTTCTGTCAAAGCAATATCGCTAGCTGCTTTTTTAGCACCATCAGATCCAAAATTGTCAATCCAAGCCCATTCTAATTCATACTCCAAAGCTGGAGCTTTTTCATTTTTTTCCCATTTAATTACAATTTCATCAGCTTGACTCGCAGTAGAAACTTTAGTAGGTGTTAATCCATTATTATACTTAACAAATTCTGCAGTTGGTATAGCAGTAGTATTTTGTAAATTATAGTAGCGATCTGTAGTAAACTTTACAGCTAAATAAGGAGAAGTATGAACTCCCGCAGACGAATATGTTATAGAGCTAACTTCAACAATTGCTTTATGGATTCCTGGAAGTTTATAAACTAAGTAATCCTTTACGTTAATTCCTTTTGTTACATTATCATGTGTAATTTTTAATGAAACCTTAAAAGGGTTATCGTGATATTTTAACTCACCATTTTCGATATAGCTATAATCTTCATCTCCTTTATTATTATAAGGAATGATTGTTAAATTTACGGTACAGTCATAAATTTCTTTATAAGCTTCTGTTTGTGTAATATCATCTTTAAAACCAAAATGAATTGACACTCCATCATTCACCGAAACAAATAATTTCTTAATGTTTAAGTCTGAATATCTAGGATCCTCTACACTCAATTTTGGTTTACCAGACAATTCACTGCCTTGCTTGTAAGCAATAATTCCTTCTTCGTGTTGTCCAAAAGAAAACAAACTAAAAAATAAAAATAATACTACTATAAAATTTTTGCTGATATACATATATCTATAATTTATCTTAATTATTATTGGCAACATTTCTTTGATCTACTATCTCGTATTTTTTTAATTGCTGAGACAAGACAATTTTTCCTCCAGAAGATGTAAAATAGTTCTGACTATTAAACACTGATACGCTTACTGGATTTCTACTAAAGTTACTGTACGTTACTTCTAGCCTCGGATAATGTGAATCTGGTTTACGATAATCCTTAGAAAAATTAGATGGCGCATTATAAAAGAACACCTGTTTTTGTATAAAATAGGTTTTAGAAACTCTTACTATTATTTTTGAATAAGGCAAACCTGTAAAAGAGTTCGTTTTTAAAGTTATTTCCCAAAACGATTTCAAATCAGTACACTTTTCAATCTTACACATTTCTAATAGTGCCTTCAGATTCAAATCTCCTTTATAATCTGGTATAGGCTTATTAATCTCAATTGCTTTTTCGGGATGACTGACTCTCAAATTAACCTTCTTCGTATTTAAAGTTTCGGTATTCCCTATTTTAGTGTACATATCATTTTGTGCATTTTTGTAGAAAACTCCCGTATAAGTTTCTTCTACCTTTTTTGCATCAAAATCCTTAAATAAATTGTACGTTACTTTATACTGAAGCGGTTTGGCAGCACCATACTGTTCACCTACTTTTTTTAATATCTCTTTTGCATCTTGCGAATACCCAAACGAACAGCATAGTAAACCCAAAACGCCTATTAATCTTCTTAAAAACATTTCTAATTATTTTGGATTGATAAAATTACCTGAGCGTGTTTCTTGAATAGTTTTTACACCTTGACTTGTTTCTTTTTTAACACGCACTAATCCTCCTTCGTTATCATACTCGTAAAAAGTACTGTAATTATTTTCGTCTAATTCTGACATCAATTTGAATGTTTCAGGATCGTAAACAAAAGCTTTAACACTTCCGTCCACTGGATGAATTCTCAAATCATCAAAATAAATTGGAATACCAACGTTCTTATTATTCAATACCACTCCAGCAGTTATTGTCTTTTCTGGAACAATAAATTTTCCTGAAATTCTCTGCCAGCCGTCAATAATTGCACCTGATGGTTTTAATGTAACACTTCCAATTATCTGTGATGGCGCATCTGGATCACTTGGATCTGGATCTGCAGCTTGCGGATCATCGTAAAACACAATATTGATTTCTGAGTTTTTATAATCTTTTAGCTGAATATTTGTATCTTCTTTTACCCAAGCACTCAATAAATATTCTTTATTAATTTCTGGTTGGAAAGATATACAGTTCGCACAATAATCTTTTTCAGATAACTTTCCACATCCTACTCCAGCTTCTACGATTCCATCTGAGAAATAAAAAGGCTCATCGCTTAACATTGTAAAATCATTATGAGCAAAATATGTTGCACTGTCAAAACCATTAATACGTTCAATTGGAAATGCGTTAGTATTATTTTCATTGAAATTAAACAGGTATTGTAATGATTTACCTAAATAAGCCGAATTGGTAGAATCGAAACTTGTCTTCAATAATGAAGGAACAAAATTAGGATCAGCGCTACGAGCCATCGTTTTACTTGTTTCTGCATTATCAACATAGAAACCGTTGTTAATACCTACAACATATAAATGCGGCTTGTTTTCACTTTGGTCAGGAGAGTTTTGATAGTTATCAAATTTCTGCATTAATGTTTTAAGACCTTCTGGATTTGTTGTCTGACAACCGTCTGTAATTAAGAAAACTAATTTTGGTTTAATTTTAAAGTTTGTATTTAAAACTACACTCAAACCACTTTTCCAATAATCAGAACCTTCGCTTATACCTGTCTGTCCGTATCTTCTTCCGTAATTATCAATCCATCTAGATATATACCCGCCATTTAAAAGATCAGCTTCAGATACTGAATATTCAAGAACATGATCCGTACGAGTGTCTTTATCAGTATCTGAAAGTCCAATTAATGAAATGGTCATTTTACCGTCACCATCTTTATTAGACTTAATTTGTGCAGCAATAAAAGATTTTAATTGTGCTCTAATTCTTTTTGCTTCAGTATCATCGATTGATCCAGATTCATCTAGTACGATTGCAATGTGATTTTCACAGACTTGAGCAGGTTCACAATCTAAAACAGTAATTTTTTCCTCAAATACAGTTTCACATTTTCCAGTTCCTGTTGCTGTTAGTTTAATAACAAAATCGCCAGGAAGAGTTGGCGTATACGTATATAAACCATCAGTACTTTTATACAATTCATTTACAAGAACTCCTGCAGCATTTGTAGCCGTCCAAGTATATGTTAAATTAGTTTCTGTTGTTTCAAAGGCAAAATTTATAGGTTTTCCAACACAAAGTTCAGAATCTTCTACTTTAATATTCTTTGTAAAATAGGAGATACAGCCACTTGGATCTTTTATTTCTAGTGTAATTTTGTATTTTCCAGGTACAGTATATTTTTGGTAAGCTATTGGCGTCGTAGCTGAATCTTTTTTTGTTACATTATCTAAATCATAAAAAATCCACTTATATGCCATATCTGGCGAAGATGGTTCAAGAAAAAACTTAGTGTTTGCACCTTTTTTCACAACCAAAGTATCTTCAACAATAGCTGCTAAATTAAATCCTCTTGCTGAAATATTTGATTTATTAAGTCCACTTGGTTCTAAAAGTACTGGATCTTTTATAGAGTAACTAATTTGCACATTGGCATTTTGATTCACAAGAATCTGTTTTCTATCTTTACTTTCAAATAGTTCTTTTTTTCTACTCTCTCTTAGCCTACTTATTTCAATATTTATAACTTCATTAGTCATACCACCTTTTCTATATCCCTCTGTTAATGTTGGCACATCTATACCAAGGACATTATCTGGAATATCTTGAGAATACGTTGAAGTAATTGAACCAAGAACCATACAAAGAGTAAGGGCCCAATATTTTCTTAATTTAAAACCTTTTAACATAATTAATTCTTTATGTATTAATATTTTATATGCTTTAGCTAGAAACTATTCTCCTGTTTTTATTTCACCGCTCATTGGATAACAAAATCTCGCAGGACAGAACTCAATATTTTTAACCTGTGTCTTGTTGTTACATTCAGAAATTACTGACCCGTTATTATCTACAACTCTTCTACATGTTGTTAGATATTTACTTGACGTAGCATATAAAGTGGTATCAATTTTTAAGTAGGAAGGATCTATAGCCCCTACTTCTGGATTGTAGTTCACTCCATTTTCTTCAATAAACGTAACGTCATTTTCTTCACTATTTGCATCAAAAGAAAACTTTATACTGGTAATTTTATTTTGGGCATTAACCGTTGATACAAACTTGTAGATTTTATCACCTCCTCCACTAGTGATGTAAGGTCTAAGAGCAAGTAATTCATCAGGACTACTTCCATTTATTTGAGCGTCTGTTTCTCCTTTTATTTTTCTAGTAAGAATGTTCTTCATTAAGTTCTCAAATAAAACTTTCATTTCTCCTGAGTAAGCATTATCTAAAGTACAAGAATTACATCCGATGATACTTTCATCATTTTTTATTACCAGCGTGTTAGAATTTGCAGACACTAGATCGCAAATACCGTCTTTAATAACTTTAAATGCAAAACTGTTATATGCAGTTTCTATAGTTCCTGTAGTTCCTGTAGCTCTTCCTTTATACATTACCTCCACAAACTCTCCAGGCAATAGTGTAAAATTATTTAGGAATGTTGCTTTTAGCCAATTTGCATTATTACAGGATTGTGTCCATATTGGTGCATTCCCTGACAATTGAGGCGGACATAACATATCTCTATCCATTGTAGGAGAGTTTAAAGCATAAGAGAAATCAACAGCTGGTGTTACAGCGGCATTAGTAAAAATGGTTGGCTGATCACAATAATAATCCATATTAAGAGTACTGTTTCGTGAATTAGAACCAAATTCAAACAAATCTCCAGCTTGAGGTCTTAGATTTATTAATTCAGAAAGTGTAACAGGATTAGATCCCACGTTAGAAAATTGCATTTTAAAATCAACAACTTCTCCATTTCTTACATTTATATTATTATCTTTCCATTCGTTGGCAAAAGAACACTTGACAAACATTTTACTTTTTACATATGTGTAAGCTAATACAGTAATAAGATTTGGACTCAATTCTCTAACTCCCTGAGCCCCTGCAATAGTCGTTGTAATAGGTATTTTAGTTCCTGCTGTAACATTATCCCTAGGTCGTACGTCAAATTCGATATAAAGATTTTTCCTTGTGCATGGAAAACTAAATCCAGATAAATTTACATTCCCACTTTGTCCAACTATTGGAGTCGTTACGCTAACATCTCCAAGTTCTGGAACTGAAAATACTGGTTGTCCTTCTAAAAGTTTGAAAGGGCCAGCATAATAATAATTCCAATTATCATAAGAATATCTAAACCCACCCTCATAAATTAATTGCTTATCTATTTTTATAGAAACACTGTTATTGGTGTCTGCAGTACCATAATTTTCAAGTTGAAATCTATATGTTAGTAACTCTCCTGGAATAGCTGCTGCATTATAATTATTTTCAGATAACGGCTGATTTATTTTTCTCACTTGATTATAAGTAGTCAAACTCGGTGCACAAGGAGCAGTAGAGGGATAGGAAGTAGTTTCTAAAACTACTGTTCCATTTGATGTAAATGTTGCTTTTACAGGTAGTGTTTGACTTCCTTTTGGCGGATTTTGTTCGTCGTATTTCAAATATATATAAAAATACGAATGAGGCACCGAAATGGAACAATCCGTCGAAAACTCAACTTTACGAGTTAATGCACCTGGAAAAGGTGTCGCTTGTTTATTGCCTAGAGCATCAACATATCTTATTTCATAATTTGTATCACATCCAGTTTTATAATAATCTTCAGCAGATGTTACATAAAATCCAGAAGGAATCTCTACCGATAAAACCCTATTTTCATAATTCTGGTAAAGTGGTGGTACGTTAAGGGTAAGTGCAAGTAAAGGATTTTGATGTGAACAAGAAGGGCAGGGTAAATTTGAACCCACATACATCTCAAGTGGTTCCAAAATTATTGTTCCTCCACCTCCAGTAGGACAAATTGCATTTGAACATTGTGAAGGATTTACACTTGTAGTTGTTGAAACTATCTCTTTTACACTTTCCATATCAAGTCCACAATCACTTTTTGTACCTGTTAAATATGATTTTATACTCTTTGCTCCACTTGTACAATCATTTCCACCACCACTAACGCATGGGTATGTTACGTATAGATCGTAAGCTAATGTATTTGAATATGGGCTTAAAAGTAAATCTGGTATGTCAAAAACAACATTTTGCATTCCGTTTGATGTAGAAATAGTAGGATTTACACTGATATAAGTATTTTCCTTATAAAGGCCCATGACATTAGCGCATTTATCCAATTCTAAGTTAACTTTTGCATTTTTAATATTAAAACCCTGATTATTTGGATTTTCAGCGTATACTTTATAACTAATAACAGTATTAGGACATACGGGTTCACTTATATATTTACTCAAAACAATCCTAGATTTCGCATGATTAGGAGTCACTGAAATTACTTTAGCACTTCCTGATTGATTTGAAGGGACACCACATCCAACATTAGTTGTACTCGCTAGAATATCCTCTGAAAAATAATCACAGGTACCTGGCTTAAATTGTGCCGCAATGTCCATGGTTAAGCTTGAACCCTGTTTTCCATCATTAATAATCCCACTAATTGTCAGTATTGTTATACCTCCATTTGTTGAAGGACTAACTACCACTCCTTGAGGTAAAGGACCATTTGAGCCTGGGAGATAAGTTAGCGTACCAATATTTAGAGTTATAACCTGACTTGTACACTGTTCTGCAATAGTACTAGTTGGATTTAATCGAATTATAAAAGGCCTACCATTTGGTTTTACAATAGAATCAGGAATACTCAAAAAACTCTGCCCAATGGAATAATTAGATAACAATAATATCCCGATAATAAGAAACCAATGCTTTTTAAAACAATTTGTCATATTTTCTAATATGTTAATTTTATATTTTTTGCTTACTTTATTTCACAATAGAGCAAGAGAATCTATAAACAGTTTTGCAACTGCTACAATTTCAATCTATAATAATTCGTCTTTTCAGACTAATTCAAAATTTTTATTTTACCAATAATAGGATCGCAGGTTTGCGTTACAATCACATCTCTGTAAAATGTAGTTTCTGTACCATTTTGCTCTTTAATTATAAGAGTTAAACGGTAGTTCCCCGGAATAGGAAATCTTTGCAATGCAATAGGATCTGTAATGGTATCCTTTAAGGTAACATTATCCAATTCGTGGAAAATCCACTTATATGTTAGGTTATTTACTAATGTTGATGACGCACTACTTTTATCAGAAACAGCCAATTGAGAAGATGTCTTTCTTGCTGTAAAAGTTGTTGTTAACGGTTCAAATGAAAAACTGATAGTATCTAACGTTGTCGGTTTTTCTATTGAGGCAATAATTTTACCTTGTAATGGTGTATAGTTTAGAATTGTAACCTCTTTATTCGTCGTAACAGTAACTCCATAAGAATCAACAAAAGTGTAAACAACTTCTACAGTTCCTGCCTGAATACCCTCTACTACTCCTTCATTAGTAATTGTTGCTACACCTGTACCATTTTTTATACTCCAAACTCCTCCTGCTGTTTCATTCTGGAACGCTGTTGATGGTTTTGAAATTGAAATTGTATCGGGACCTGTGATAGCTGATAAAGCAGTAGCTGCTTTTATTGTAATTTCTTTGCTGGTCGTAACAGTAACTCCGTAAGCATCGACAAAAGTGTAAACAACTTCTACAGTTCCTGCCTGAGTTCCCTCGACGACTCCTTCATTAGTAATTGTTGCTGCACCTGTACCGTTTTTTATACTCCAAACTCCTCCTGCTGTTTCATTTTGAAATGCTGTTGATGGTTTTGAAATTGAAACTGTATCTGGCCCCGTGATAGCTGGCAAAACAGTGGCTGCTTTTATCGTAATTTCTTTGCTGGTCGTAACAGTAACTCCGTAAGCATCAACAAAAGTGTAAACAACTTCTACAGTTCCTGCCTGAGTTCCCTCTACGACTCCTTCATTAGTAATTGTTGCTGCACCTGTACCGTTTGTTATACTCCAAACTCCTCCTGCTGTTTCATTCTGGAACGGTAATGATCTTAGTGAAACTGAAACTGTATCAGGCCCTGTGATAGCTGGTAAAACAGTAGCTGCTTTTATAGTGATTTCTTTGCTCGTCGTAACAGTAACTCCATAAGCATCGACAAAAGTGTAAACAACTTCTACAGTTCCTGCCTGAGTTCCCTGTACAATTCCGCCTTGTGTTATTGT
>NZ_JAVAMB010000008.1 GCF_030730925.1 Flavobacterium sp. DG2-3
ATCTCTGCTATTATGTCTCATCGTAACAAAATTTATTAAAGTTAAATTTTGTTACCGAATTATCTAACCTTTACAGGGATGACAAACTATACGCATAGAAAATTATCTAATTGACAATTTTTCTAATTATCTAATTCAAGAAATTCTTCTCCAAATAAATAAATTCCAAAGGTTCTTCTGAAACCGTAACATGAATTCCACTTTCAGGAAAAGCTTCTCTTTCGCCCGTATCCACATAACCGCGACGTTTGTACCAATCGATAAGTTCTGTACGAACCGAAATCACCGTCATAATAATAGAAGACAAACCCAAAGATTGAGCATGATTTTCAGCTTCGACTAAAAGTTTTTTCCCGATTCCGCTGTTTTGAAGTTCTGGAGAAACCGTTAGCATCCCTAAATACAATTGATGCTCTTTCTCGACCAATAAAACCGAACCGATAATTTTATTGTTTTCAGTAAATTTCAGAATCGTATTTTTCGGATCAAGGAAAATTTCGGTCATTTCGGGTTCGTCAGTTCTTTTTCCTTCTAGTAAATGGGCTTCGGTTGTCCAGCCTTTTTTAGACGTTTCGCCTCTATACGCCGAGTTTATTAAAGTTACTAATGCGGGAATGTCTTCGAGTAATGCTTTTGTAATCATGTGTTATAATATGTTGTCCAATTAATATTTTGGAGTATTTTGTTTTACTTTTTCAAGTAATTGATTTTCTTTTTCAATCACTTTTTCAAAAGGAGATTTTTCTGGAAGATGCTCTCTTTGATATTGTTCTATAAGAGGAAGAGTTAAAATAATTTTTAAAGCCGTATGATAATTAGTTATTTCAGTTCTTTTCTCGTCAATTGTCGACATCAGACTTTCTAATTCAGCTTTTTGAGAGCCATATTGGTCTGAACTTTTATCTATTAAACTTTTAATTTTCTTTTTTAGTATACTGTCTCTAATACCTTCCATTTGACCTTTGGCAGAACCATAATAATTATAAGATTTATTATCATAATTGTGAAAAATAGAAGTAGTGTCTCTAGGATTTAACCCGTTCAATTCATCTTCTAAAGCTTTTAGTTTGGGAGATTTATCTACAAGTTCCTGATATAAATTATCTACTAAATTATCTCTGCTTTTAAATCTTCCTAAGCCAATGCCTTCTTCCTGCAATGATTTTGGTTCTTCATTAGTTTTTATATCAGAGGTTTTATCTTGACAAGATATTAAGAGAATTATGGATAAAAATAAATAGAGTTTTTTCATATTTTTATTATTGTTTGATGAAAAACGAAGCTACAAAAAAAGGATTCATTTCTAATTTATATTTTTAAGGAAATATCTGAAAAAAAATATTGAAATTTGTATTAAACCGAAAATCAAAAAGTATGAGCAGAATACATTTATTCGAGTTTGAAGACCAACAATGGCTTCCAGAATTCATTAGAAATTACATGACCGACTTTTTGCAGTTTCTTTCTAATAAAACTGCGATGTACAAAGGAATTGTTCCCGTAATTGAAAAAGCATTAAAAGAAAGCCAAACCAATCAGATTATCGATCTTGCTTCGGGCGGGGGCGGCGGACTGATTTGGCTGAACAATGAACTGCGAAAAAACAATCCCGATTTAAAAATTCTGCTGACAGATTATTACCCAAACATTCCTGCTTTTGAACACACGCAAAAACAAGCCGATAATTTTGATTTTATAATAACTTCTGTTGATGCCAAAAACGTTCCCGAAAACCTCAACGGACTCCGAACGCAATTTTTATCACTGCATCATTTTAAACCCAAAGATGCACAGCAGATTCTGCAAAATGCAATTGACAGCAACAGTTCGATTGCGATTTTTGAAGGGCAGGAGAGAAGCGTTCCGAGTATTGTAGCGATGATTCTTTCGCCAATTAGTGTTTTATTGACAACTCCTTTTATCAGACCGTTTAAAATAGGCAGAATCATTTTTACGTATCTCATTCCCATTGTACCGCTTTTAGTTTTGTGGGATGGCGTGGTTTCGTCTTTAAGAACTTATTCTGTTGAAGAAATGAACGAATTGATTTCTAAACTCAACAACAAAGAAAGTTTTAATTGGGAAGTTGGAAAAGTAAAATCTGGGCCTGCGAAGATTTTGTATTTGGTGGGGACGAAGAAAGTCGCATAAATAGAACGCGGATGAAACGGATTTGCTTTCGCAAACCGCTAATTTAAACTGATTTCTTTATTCTAATGCTGTGCGAAGTCTCCCGACTTCGTACCCGCAACGATATTCCATTCTAATTGTTTGTAGTTTTCTTTGTAGATAATTGGAACGGGTAAGAAGTCGGAGACCTCGCACAGCGATCGAAACACTTCGTAGAGCGGGGATCTTATTTAAATCTCTTTTTCTTTATGTTGAATTGCTAGCGCTAGCGGGAAAGAGTTTTTTATCATTAGACATAAATTTTTTAAGTACAAAACCATCTTTAATTTAGTCAAATGCCCAAATACTGGTAACGGCTGTTAGTGGCAGGTTTATTTTTAGGTGTCATACGGTGCATCAATAAAGTCTAAGATAATATTCGGATATTTCTCTTGTATAAAATCCATATAATTTATGGCAAAAGGTAAAATTTTATCATTTTCAATACCATTTGTGACATTCATCCAAGTTGTTGGATAATATCTTGAGATTGTTCCAAAAATAAATGTTGTTGCAAACATTTTTCCAATATCATTTAGAAAAATGTTGCCTGTAAAAGGTGGTTGAAGGTATGGATCTCCATTAATTTTAAATGAACTTTCCCATTTTTGAGAAATATTTGGCCAATTGTTACTTTCATAAGAAACGATTTTTTGATAGTCATCATCTTTTACACGTAAATTAGGGTATAGGTCACCAGGAAATATCTCTGTAATAAAAGTTATATCTCGAATGCCTATTTTAACTTTATTATTTTCACAGGATAATGATTCTATCATTGTTGATGGAATTGATAATCCAAGCCAAGATTCTATAGATTTTTTCAAATCTGGAAAAGAATATGATAATTCTTTAAGGCTAAGTTCAAAATCTTTTTCTTCAATATCAAATTCTGATTGCCAATTAATATAATTACTTTTTCCTCTAAAATATGATATGTTTTTAGTTGCTTCAATTAATTCTCGAAAAGTCCCCGAAGAAGTTTTTACTTTTATGTTTTCAAGTTTTTTAGTTTTTACAATTGTACTCCAGTTACATATTTTTAAACCGTGTGATGGTTTGATGGTGTTTTCACGAGCAGTTTTATTCAGAATTAGTATTAATCCTCTGCTTAAAGCGACAACTCCATAGTATTGTAATAGGGGTTTTACAGAAATATCGGAATTTAATGAAGATTCAAAATAGCTTCGTCCTTGTTTAAATGCAGATGAAATTTCTAATGCTTTTTCAGTAGTAATAGTATATTGGTATTTTTTCTTAATGTATTGTTTTACTAACTCCTTACTTTCAAATTCTCTTAAAAAATGCCAAGTATTATTCATAAAAGTATAGATTACATATTGTTAAGTATTTGTTTGTAAAAAGCTTGCCCTAAAGTTCTCACGCTACACTAGGTTTGGGATTAATGATACGAGATTTTTCCATTATGCACAGTTTTCTAAGTACAAAATCGTCTTTAAATTCAGCCTAAAGCCCCAATCTCGCCAAAGGGCTATTTTGTGGTGTGTTGATTGTTCCAACGATCCATCGCATTACAATATTCTTCCGTTTTGAACTGAATTAATTCTCCTAAATATGTTACAATTTGATCCCTTAAATCGAATGATGATTCTAAAGCAGTTTGGAACTTGGTATGGAAAATTACTTGTTGTTCTAGTTCTATATAGAATTCAATAATTTGTTTTGAAAGATTTTTTGAATCTACTGTAATATTTTTTTGTTTGAAAAAAGAAGATTGATTTAAATTGTAAGTAATATTGAGAACAACATTAAACAAACGGATAACAGGATGTGGATGACAGTATTCTTTAAAATATACGTTAATTAAGTCGTGGTAAAAGCTAGTGATATAATTTAATAAGCAAGAACACATTATAATTATCGTTTTTTCAACGTGTTCTTGAGTAAGATTCTCCTTAAAGCTATTCGCTATATATTGTTGTATGTGACTAGTAATTGCGATAGATGCGTAAGTGTCCGCATTGATTTCAAGAATGTGTTTTAATTCATTATAGATATTGCAATCCTCATTTCGTTCTTGTAGTGTTAGTTTTTCAGCTTTTTTGCTATACTGTATAAGGTGTGCAAGTTCGTGGTAATACGTAAATTGTGTTGCAAGTTGAAAGGCTAAGTCACTGACTGGTAAGTCAAAAAAAGATACAGTTTCGGGAAATCTTTCAAATAAATAGTCATCTAAATCAGGGTTATTTGAAAAGTTGTCCAAACAATATTTGATTAGTCCAGTATTAACAAAGATTCCGAATTTATTTTCAGACGTTTTCACTGCGGCAGCATTTGAAGAAAGTCCGCTTATAAAGGCAAATACGTTCGGCTTAATGTTTTCTCTTGTTGAATGTATATCTAAATTTTCTCGACAGAAAAGATAATAATTATGGAAAATGTCCTCCATAGGCGTGTCTCTGTAATCGAAAACCGCTGCAAGTTCCGTAGGCTTAATTGTTGTGGAATTTTGTATTTCTTGGTCGTAGCTCATAACATATCACATAACTCATTTATATGCGAAACAAACCTTCACATTTACACTTAAATTTGGGTAGATAAGCGAAGGTTTGATTCATTTTCTATGCTTTCAAATATACATATATATATCTTACAAGATTTTTAAACTTATTAGAGAATAATTGGTTTTAATTTTTTTGAAAGGGAAAAATCTAAAAAATATTAACTTATACTGATTAACTAAAAAACGACTGAAATAAATCCAGCCGTTTTGTTAATATATTTAATTGATTATCCCAAGAAACTTTTCAACTCCTCATAACTAGAAATCTTCACACTGACTTTTTCCTCATTAATTACACTCTCAATCTGCCTTGGAATCGGTAGTGTAATTCCTAGCGCCGGTTCAACCACATCTAAGAATTTAATTGGGTGAGCGGTTTCTAAAAAAATACCAAGGGCATTAGGATATTTTTCAAGCTCTTTTTTGAGACCTAAATAACCCACAGCGCCGTGAGGTTCTGCGATGTAACCGTCGGTTTTGTAAATTTTCTTCATGGCTTCAAGTGTTTGTTCGTCTGTGTAGCTGTAAGAAGAGAAATCTTTTTCGAAAGCTTTTAAATCATTATTGTATAATTCCTGAATTCTAATAAAGTTACTTGGGTTTCCAACATCCATGGCGTTAGAGATGGTTGCTTTAGAAGGTTTCGGGTCGTATTTTCCGTTTTCTAAGAATCTTGGCACCGTGTCGTTTACGTTTGTAGACGCTACAAAATGTTCAATTGGTAAACCTAATTTCTTTGCCATAATTCCGGCACAGATATTCCCAAAGTTTCCGCTTGGGCAAGAGAAAACCAATGGTTTGTTTTGACTCTTCAACGCTTTGTAAGCAAAGAAGAAATAAAACATCTGTGGCAACCAACGCGCAATATTAATAGAGTTTGCCGAAGTCAGGTTTTTGTGTGCTAAAGTTTCGTCCAGAAACGCTTTTTTTACCATATCCTGACAATCGTCAAAAACACCATCAACTTCCAGCGCTTTGATATTCTGCCCTAAAGTCGTCAATTGTTTTTCCTGAATATCGCTCACTTTTCCAGACGGATATAAAATGACAACATCAACACCGTCAACGCCTAAAAATCCGCTGGCAACGGCTCCGCCAGTATCGCCCGAAGTGGCTACTAAAACAGTGTTTTTAGCATCTTTTTTGTCTTTATTGAAATACCCCAAACAACGCGACATAAATCGCGCTCCAACGTCTTTAAACGCCATTGTCGGTCCGTGGAATAATTCTAACGAATAGATTCCGTCTTCGACTTTCACAACAGGGAAATCAAAAACCAAAGTTTCAGCAATGATTTCTTTTAATTTTGCTTCTGGTATTTCGTCGCCAACGAATTGTTTAATCGCTTCAAATGCGATTTCTTCGTGACTTAAACTTTCAATTTTATCAAAAAAGGAAGGATCAAGAGGTGTGATGCTTTCCGGGAAATATAATCCTTTGTCGCTTGCTAATCCTTGTATTACAGCTTCCTGAAAAGAAACTTTTGGGGCATTATGGTTTAAACTGTAGTATTTCATTTCTAATTTTAGATTTTCTGGAAACAAATTCCAATTTTTGAAATTCCAAATTCCAATAGTTCGTTGTTGTTTTGATTGTTATTTTCCGTTTGTCAGGCTGAGCGGAGTCGAAGCCCCGCACAGTAATTCCGCAATCTTTGTCATTTCGACCGAAGGGAGAAATCGCACTTGTGATACCTCACAGTAATTCGCCAATCTTTGTCGACTCTCTAGTGCGATTTCTCGTTCCTCGAAATGACAAACTGGATGGGACATGCGTTGCGCGGGCTTCGACTCCGCTCAGCCTGACAAACGTTGCTTTTAAATGAACTTATATTGCTTATATGGTTTTATCTTATTTATTTTAAAGAATTCTCACACCATCAGGATTAATCTTCGAAACGTGAATTTCATACGGTAAATTCATTTTTTCGTAGACTTCGCTCATAGCTTTGGCGATTTGGTCGGCGGTTTCTTTTCCTTTGCTTAAAGCGAAAATCGACGGGCCAGAACCTGAAATTCCAGAACCTAAAGCGCCGTTTTCGTACGCGGTTTGTTTGATTTGGTCAAATCCTGGAATCAAAACACTTCTTAAAGGCTCGACGATTTCATCGTGAAGCGAACGTCCGATTAAGTCGTAATCTTTAGTGTATAGACCTGCTACTAATCCGCCTACATTTCCCCATTGCGTGATGGCGCTTTTTAGGGAAACATTTTGCTTTAAAACCGAACGAGCGTCAGAAGTTTTCAATTCAATTTGCGGATGAACCACCGTTGCGAATAATTCTTCTGGGCTGTCGATTCTGATAATATCCAACGGAGCATAACTTCTAACCAAGGTAAATCCGCCTAAAAGGGCAGGAGCAACGTTGTCGGCATGCGCGTTTCCGCTGGCTAATTTCTCGCCTTGCATCGCAAACTGAACCAAATCTTTACGAGAATATGGTCTTCCCAATAATTCGTTGATTCCGAAAACCGCTCCGGCAGAACTTGCGGCACTGCTTCCGATTCCGCTTCCAGCTTTTATATTTTTATAGATTTCGATTTCGAAACCAAAATCCAATTCGTCTAAAGTTGCTAACATCGCTAAAGCTGCCACACCCGAAACGTTTTTCTCCGTTTCAAGCGGTAAATCGGCACCGACGATTTTAGTAATTCGAACGCCTTTCTGATCTGATTTTCGAACAATCATTTCATCACCCGCATTGTCTAAGCAAAGTCCCAAAACGTCAAATCCGCACGAAAGGTTTGCGATTGTGGCGGGACAGAATAATTTTATTTCTTTCATTTTTGGTTGTTTCAGGTTTCAGGTTTAAAGTTTCAAGTTGCCAAACTTTGTGAGCTTAACCGCAAAGTTCGCAAGGTTTTTTCGCAAAGGGCGCAATGAAAAAACAAGACTTTGCGAACCTTGCATAGTCCTTTGCGTGCTTTGCGGTTAAACTTTAATCCTGAAACAAAAATTATATGTTTCCTATTCTAATGACATCTGCAAAAATTCCTGAAGCAGTCACCGCAGCACCGGCACCGGCTCCTTTGATCAATAAAGGCTGATCTACGTAACGATCGGTGTAGAAAAGCACGATATTGTCTTTTCCTTCTAAGTTATAGAAAGGATGATCTTTTGGAATGAATTGCAAACCAACGCTTGCTTTTCCGTTTTCGAACTGCGCTACGTATTTCAATCTTGAATCTTTTGCTAAAGCTTCTTTGTAAATGTTTTCAAAATGCGACGCGTGTTTGATTAATGACGCAAAAAAGTCATCGTTGTTTGTTGTTGCCAAACATTCTGCAGGCAGGAACGATTCGTTTGCAATCGCATCAATATCCATTTCGTAACCGCTTTCGCGAATAAGGATTAGGATTTTACGAGCCACGTCGATTCCGCTAAGATCGATTTTCGGATCTGGTTCTGTGAAACCTTGAACTCCCGCTTCTTTTACCACATCGTGGAAAGAGTTATTCTCATCAAAATTGTTGAAAATAAAGTTCAAACTTCCCGATAAAACCGCTTGGATTTTATGCACTTTATCTCCAGATGCAATCAGGTTTTTTACGGTGTCTATAATCGGTAGTCCCGCACCAACATTCGTTTCAAATAAAAACGGAGCATTGTATTGACGAGATAAGTTTTTAAGTTTTTTATAATTGTCGTAAGCAGATGAACAGGCAATTTTATTACAAGTTACAACCGCAATACTTTCTTTTAAGAATTTCTCGTAAGCTTCAGAAACCGTTGCGTTTGCTGTAATATCTACAAAAATGCTGTTACGTAAATTTAGGTCTTTCGCTTTTTTGATGAATTCTTCAATACTTGCTGGTTCACCTTCGCTTAAAGCGGCATCCCAATTTTTAAGAGAAATTCCATCTTCATCAAAAATCATTTTTCTAGAGTTTGATAAAGCAATTACACGAACATTAATCTTTAAAACATCTTTTAAGAATTTTCTTTGATTGTGAATCTGCTCGATGAATTTCTCACCCACATTTCCAACTCCCATTACAAATAAATTCAGCTGCTTTGTGTTTTCTTCAAAGAAGTTTTCGTGAAGCGTATTCAATGCTTTTTTAACGTCTCTTTCGTTAATTACAGTCGAAATATTACGTTCAGAAGCACCTTGTGCAATCGCACGAATGTTTACGTTGTTTTTTCCTAAAGTGCTGAACATTCTTCCGCTTAAACCTTGGTGATTTTTCATGTTTTCGCCCACCAAAGCAATAATGCAAAGATCTTTTTCTACATAACAAGGATCGATTTTGTTCTGAGAAATTTCGATTTCAAAAGCTCTGTTGATGGCAGCTTCGGCATTATCGGCGTCAGAATTCAGAATTCCGATACAAATAGAGTGCTCAGAAGAAGCTTGAGTGATGAAAATAACGTTGATTTTTTCCTGAGACAATACTTCAAATAAACGTCTAGATGAACCTGCAACTCCAATCATTCCAGGGCCTTCAAGTGTTAGAAGCGAAATATGATCGATATGGCTGATTCCTTTTACAACAGTATCTTTTGATAAAACCACATCAGAAATTAAAGTTCCTTCAGCTTCTGGCTCAAAAGTGTTTTTGATTAAAATCGGAATATTTTTTCTTAAAACGGGCTGAATTGTCGGCGGATATAAAACTTTGGCTCCAAAATGCGACAGCTCCATTGCTTCCTGATACGAAATATTCGCAATTGGCTGTGCTTGTTTAACGATTTTTGGGTTCGCAGTAAACATTCCGTTTACATCTGTCCAGATTTCCAATTGTTCAGCGTCAATTGCTCCCGCGATAATGGCAGCAGTATAATCAGATCCGCCACGGCCTAAAGTCGAAGTGATTCCGTCAATTGTCTGTGCAATAAATCCTGGCAGAATATTGATTTTTGCTTTATTTTGAGCAAAATATTCTTTTATCAACTGATTTGAAACTTCAAAGTTTACCGCAGCTTTTCCGAAATTATTATCGGTTTTAATCAATTCGCGGCTGTCTTTATAAACAGCATCTTTTTCAGTTTGCTGGAATGCCTGCGCGATTATGAACGAAGAAAGCAATTCTCCAAAACTTAATATAGTATCAGCCGTTCTTGGAGACAATTCGCCTAAAAGGAAACAGCCGTCCAATAAAGTTTCTAAATGGTTGATGATTCTTTTTACATGACTTAAAAGACTGCTCTGCTCGCTTACGGGAATCAGTTCTTTTAAAGTATCAAGGTGTTTTTTCTCGATTTCGGCTACAACTTCTCTAAAGCTTTCGTCGTTTGCGGCTGCTTTTGCCGCTGCAGATTGCAGTAAATCGGTTACTTTACTTAGAGCAGAAACGACAACAACTAGCTGGTCTTGTTTTGCTTTTTGGTTAACAATTTCGAGAACGAGTTTTATATTTTGAGCATTGGCTACCGAAGTTCCGCCAAATTTTAATACTTTCATTTTGTGTGATATTTTTTCTTTTGCAACTATTTTTTATGTACCCATTACTTTTCTTCTTTTAAGAAAAAAGTATAGATGACCTAAGATTATATGTAAAAATGTATACCCCTAAGGGGTAGTAGTTGTTGTAGTAGAAATAATGGTAGCAGCAATTGCAACTCCTGTTTGAGCTGTAATAATTGTAGATTGATATTTTATGCTGTTACTTTTCATTTTTGATTTTTCAAAAGTACAGCTTTTTATAAGAGTTAAAAACTTAAAAAGCCTTTTTGCGAATATTTTAATAATTCAAATCTTCGTAATTCAATATTGAGCATTTGTTAAAATTGGGTATGTTAAATTGATGTTTTGATATATTTCGGAATGTGCTTTTTTAAGATTTCAATTGTTCAAAAGATTGATGTTTAATTAAAAAGAGCTAAAAAACAGGAGAAAATTGGAAGTTTTATTTCAAAAAGATATTTAAAGTACACAAACAGCTTTTATTAAAATCTTAATTATTGTGATAAATTTTTGCTTTTTAATATTGATTTGTTGAATTTTGGCGTTTAAAATTTCAAATCATCATGAGAGAGATCCATTATATAAGTTCAGAAACGATTACTTTAGAAACACTACAGGAGATTCTAAGTCAGAATAAAATATTAGAATTGTCTGAAGAGGCTAAAGTCAATGTTCAGAAATGCCGTGATTATTTAGATAAGAAAATGGCATCGCACACAGCGCCTATTTATGGAATCAATACCGGTTTTGGCTCTTTATATAGTGTGAAAATCTCTAATGAAAATTTATCTAAACTTCAAGAAAACCTAGTTAAATCGCACGCTTGCGGAACTGGAGAAGAAGTGCCTGCTGAGATTGTAAAAATGATGCTTTTGCTGAAAATCCAATCTTTAAGTTATGGACATTCTGGCATTCAGTTGCAAACACTGGAGCGTTTAGTTGATTTTTATAATAATGATATTCTGCCTATTATTTATACGCAAGGTTCACTTGGAGCTTCTGGAGATTTAGCGCCTTTGGCACATTTGTCTTTACCTTTAATTGGTGAAGGAATTGTTCTTTTTGAAGGAAAAAAAGTGGCTTCTGCTGAAGTTTTAAAACATTTTAACTGGGAACCAATTGTATTACAGTCAAAAGAAGGTTTGGCTTTATTAAATGGAACGCAGTTTATGAGCGCTTATGGAGCACACATTTTGATTAAAGCTTACAAATATTCATATCTAGCCGATTTAATCGGAACCATTTCTTTAGAAGGATTTGACGGAAGAATCGAACCTTTTAATGAATTGATACATTATATACGTCCGCACAAAGGACAAATTGTGACTGCACAGCGAATCACTGAATTTTTGGACGGAAGTGAAATTATCACTCAAGAGAAGAAACACGTACAAGATCCGTATTCTTTCCGTTGTATGCCGCAAGTGCATGGCGCTTCAAAAGACGCCATTGATTATGTTCGAAAAGTATTCAAAACAGAAATCAATTCGGTAACTGATAATCCAAATATTTTTATTGAAGCCGATCAGATTATTTCGGGAGGAAATTTCCACGGACAGCCTTTAGCTTTAGCCCTTGATTTTATGGCAATTGCTTTGGCAGAATTAGGAAGCATTTCTGAAAGAAGAACCTATCAGTTAATCTCAGGATTAAGAAATCTGCCAGCGTTTTTGGTTGATAATCCAGGATTGAATTCAGGATTTATGATTCCGCAATATACGGCGGCAAGTATCGCGAGCCAGAACAAGCAATTGGCAACTCCATCAAGTATTGACAGCATTGTTTCTAGTAACGGTCAAGAAGACCATGTGAGCATGGGAGCAAACGGTGCTACAAAAGCCTTACGAATTTTAGATAATTTAGAGCGTATTTTAGCAATCGAATTGTTAAATGCTTCACAGGCGATTGCCTACAGAGAGCCTCTAAAATCAAGCGATTTTATCGAAATGTTTTTGAATAGTTACAGAGAAGTTGTGCCTTTGGTAAAAGAAGACAGAATCTTACATAATGACATAGAAAACACGGTTTTATTCCTTGCGAGTTTTCAAATTGAAAACGATTTGTTAACAATGGCTTAACACTGAAACGTGTTATTGAAGGTAATTTTGCGCTATCAAAAATAAAACAATGTCAATAAACAGTATTTTCCAATTTTTAGTGCCGAAAGACAAAAAATTCTTTCCACTTTTTGAAGAAGCTTCAAGCAATTTAATTGAATTAGCTTCTAACTTACACGAAGCTGTAAATTTACCATTAAAAGAGAGAGAAGTTCTTTTTCAAAAAATTGACGAATTAGAGCAAAAAGGAGAAGACATTACACGTCAAACCAATTTAGAATTGAGTAGAAACTTCATTACTCCATTCGATAGAGAAGACATCCACACCTTAATTACTTCTATTGATAACGTTGCAGATTACCTTCACGGAGCTGCAAGCCGTATGAAACTGTATCAAGTTGATAAGATTACAAAATCTATCAGAAAGATGACAGAAATTAACCTTGAAGCTTGTCAGAACATTGACAGCGCTGTAAAAGAGTTAAGCAACTTAAAGAATATCAATGTTATTAAAGAAGCTTGTGCTAGAATCAACAAACTAGAAAACAAGTCTGATAACGTATATAACAAAGCAGTTTTTGAAATTTTTGAAAACGAAACAGATGCTAAAAATATTATTAAATATAAAGAGGTATTATCTGTTTTAGAATCAGCAACAGACAAATGTAAGAGTGTTGCGAACATACTAGAATCTATTTCTGTAAAACATTCTTAATTCAATTTTTCAATCTGAAGTTATAATTTTATGACGCTACTTATATTAATTATAGTATTAGCCTTAATTTTTGATTACATCAATGGTTTTCATGATGCGGCAAATGCTATAGCGACTGTTGTTGCTACAAAGGTTTTGACACCTTTTCAGGCCGTGGTCTGGGCAGCATTTTTTAACTTTCTGGCTTATTGGGTTTTCGGATTTGGTGTTGCAGATACTGTTGCTAAAACAGCGCATACCATGGAAATTAACCTAGTTGTAATTTTAGCTGGAGTTATTGCCGCAATCTGTTGGAATTTATTGACTTGGTGGTTAGGAATTCCTTCAAGTTCTTCGCATACACTTATTGGAGGTTTTGCTGGAGCGGCTGTAGCGCATGCTATCGCAGTTCATGGATTCTCTGGATATGTTGGAGAAGATGGCGCAACACACTACTGGTACGAAATTGTAAGCTGGTATAAAGCCGGAAAAGATGGCGGAATGCCTTCGGGAGTTCTTATTATTATTGCATTTATTGTTTTGGCACCATTAATTGGAGCATTGGCTTCTTATTTAATTTCGATCTGGCTTTTAAATGCTTCTCGAAAAACAATCGGGCCAAAAATCTTTACTGTAGCTTTAATGATCGCAACGATTGTTTTCGTATACTACCAAATGGTTTCTTATGAAGAAATTTTAGAGCACGGAAAACCTCGTTTTGAATCTCATTTTTGGAGTGTAATATTTGATTCTCATAATATTAAATGGTTTTTAGTAGCCTTTATTATTCTAACTGTTAGTGCATTTTGTTTAATATTCAGCAGTTTAAATCTTCATCAGGCTGATGCTGCTTTAAAGAAAATGCAATTGTTGTCTTCTGCGGCATTTAGTTTAGGTCACGGAGGAAATGACTCTCAAAAAGTAATGGGTATTATTGCTGCAGCTGTTGCGGTTTATATCAATACAAATCCTGGTGTACACATGGCTGAATGGCTAGATGTAGTTTTACCAAATGAAGATGCAGGGGTTAAAGGGGTTATGCCAAGCTGGATTCCATTAGCGTGTTACTCTGCAATTGCTGCTGGTACATTAAGCGGTGGATGGAAAATTGTGAAAACAATGGGATCTAAAATTACGAAAGTAAGTTCGTTTGAAGGCGTTGCAGCAGAAACTGCAGGTGCATTGACGCTTTACTTTACTGAGCACTTAAAAATTCCAGTAAGTACAACACACACGATTACAGGTTCTATTATTGGAGTTGGATTAACAAAACGTGTTTCTGCAGTTCGCTGGGGAGTTACAGTAAGTTTAATCTGGGCTTGGATCTTAACTATTCCAATTTCAGCAATATTAGCAGGTTTGGTTTACTTTGTTTTAAGCGTATTCATTTAATCTGTAAAAAGGAATTTGTAAAATAATATTCTATTTTATCATATATAAAACCGGTTTCAATTTGAAATCGGTTTTTTTTATTTTTAATTTGTTTTAAAATGAAAGAATAAAAACTTTTGAAGGTTTAAAGAAAAGAGATTTTGTCGATTTTTGTAAGCAGTTTAATATTTTAGTATGAAGAAAATAATCTTGCTGGTTTTGATGCTGGCTCTAACAACCAGTTTCGCACAATCAAATAATGCATCTTTTAAATATGGTTTTGTAGATCAAACTGGGAAAGAAATAGTTCCTTGCAAATATGACGGACTTGAAGCGTTTTTAAGCGGATTTGCGGTGGTGCAAATCAATGGTAAATTTGGTTTGGTAGACAAAACAGGCAAAGAAGTTGTTCGCTGTACGAATGATGCCATAATAAACAAGCAAAATTGGATTATAATCAATAATAAAAATGCCAAGCCGCAATATTTGGTAAAGTCTTCGGATGCGTTATTGTCGAAAAAATATGAAGAAGCAAAAACGTTGTCTCCAGAAATAACTGCCGTAAAATGGAAAAATAAATGGGGTTTTATAGATGTTATAGGCGAGGAGATTGCGCCAAAATACGATGAAATAAATGATTTCTCAGACCGTTTTGCTGTTGTCAAATTGAATGCTAAATATGGAATTGTAGATCAGATAGGAAAAGAGATTGTTCCTCCAATTTATGATCGTGTTCAGAACTTTAAAGAAGGTGTTGCAATAGTAGAATCTAACGGCAAATGCGGAGTCATTAATGAAGATGGAAAAATTGTAATTCCTGTTAAGTACGATATGAATTTTTATTTTGCGAATGGTGTTTCAATTGCAAAACTAGGAGATAAATACGGCGTTTTGGACAACGAAGGAAAAGAAATCGCGCCAGTAAAATACGAGTTCATGGTTATAAATGGTGACTTGATTCAGATAAAATTGGAAAATAAATACGGTCTGATTACTCAAGAAGGAAAAGAAATAATTCCTGCTAAATACGATTTGATCGAATCTTTTAAAGATGGAATTGCAGCAATTAAACTAAATGGAAAATACGGTTTTATTGATAAAGAAGGGAAAGAAATAGTTGCTCCAAATTATGATAAAGCAGATGATTTTGTTGATGGTATGGCAGCTGTTAGAACTCTTAGTAAAAAATAAGAATGACAATGAATCAAGAGATTTTAAATCAAATTGAAAGAATAAAAACGAAGCTCATTTCAGCAAAAAATGCAGATCAATATTTGAAAGTATTTGGTGCGGACAGTCATAAATATATAGTTGGAAAGACGCTTACAGTTGCCGAAATCTCACAATTTGAAAAGAATTTTGATATTGAACTTCCTGAAAGTTATAAAGCGTTTTTACAACATATAGGAAATGGAGGGGTAAGTTATGATTCATCTTGCGCTGGACCATTTTATGGTATTTATCCATTAGGTAAAAATATAAATGAATTGTTTGATGAAACTCTCGGACATCTTAAGGCTAAATGCATTCTATTTCCTAATATGTCAGATGAATATTGGGATAACTTAACAAAAGCTATTGATGAAGATGATATTTCTGACGATAACTATGAACTGGAATTAGGAAAGATATTTTCAGGTATTTTACCTCTTGGCTCGCAAGGTTGTTCGTATATACATGGACTTGTTTTAAATGGAGAATTTAAAGGGAAGGTTGTTAATATCGATATTGACAGGCAAAAACCTAAATTTACCTTTGAAGCAACTTTTTTAGATTGGTACGAACGATGGCTTGATGAAATAATTTCCGGTGATTTAATTATCGATACCCCAAGTTGGTTTGGATATGGAATGGGAGGTACGGCAAAAGATCTGTTGCAGTCTTATTTTTCTGCGCAGGAATTTAATGCTAAAAAAGATTGCTTAAATGCTATTCTGAAAAAAGCAAATCTCGATATTGAAATCTTAAATAAAATAGAAGAGCAGTATCAATTAAGCTCTGGCGAACTCAAAGAGATTTTTCTTCAAATCATGACCAAATTTGATTATGAAAGGGCGTATGATTATTTAGTGACATATACGAAAGAGAACTTGCTGGTAGTGCTTCAATTTGTCTTTTGGTATGCGAAGGATAAAAGTGCCGATTGGTTAGAAACGATTGAATTAAATATAGGAAAAATAAATAATGAAGAAACTTTTAGGTTTTGTACTTACTTATTAAAGGAAATAGATATGGATTTTGGATATTTGATTGTTCCTTTTGCTTCATATGAAAATGAGAATATTAGAGTTAGCGCTTTTTATACACTTGGGCAGTTGAAAAATAAGGCAGAATATCTAGATACTTTTGTATTAGGTTTGAATGATAAATCGAATACTGTTATTAATACAACTTTGCAAGCTTTACAAAATATTATAGATAAAAAGCTTTTAGTTCATTATAAAAATATTGCAGAACAATTTCCTGTAGAGCAAGATTATATATTAGTGAATTTAAATCATAGACTCAAAGATTACAATCTTTCTAATACTTCAATTTTGAATATAGATATTGAGAATTTTGAAAATAGTTCTCAAAAAGAGAAAAAGAAATGGTTTCGTTTTTAGAAATAATATCAAGACTTCTGAAGGTTTTTTCGGTTATGCTTGCGTTTGTAATGCGTCTGTTTTAGATTTTTTTGATCTTCAGAAATAATACTGATTGTTCCGTCAATTTCGAGCATGGCCAGTTTTATATTTTTGAAATATTCGATACCGTGTTCTCTCATAGCTTCTTTTAATTCTTCATCAGAAATATCTAGTCGGCTTAAGGTTTGAAAATCTAACTTTCCGTCGTGAACAAGAATTTGTGGTTTATCTAATAGCAAATCGCTAATCGTTTTATATCTGCGGATTAATTTTTTTATAATGTAATTGATGATAAATAGAACCAAAGCGGCAATTAAACCTCCTATTAAACTTGTATCTGGGCCAACCATTGCATTTTGAACGGAATTGCTAATAAGTAAAATCAAGATTACGTCGGCGGTATTTAATTGGGAAAGTTCCTTTTTGCCGAATATTCTCAAAGCGATGGTCATAAAGAAATAAACGGCAATACTTCTTAAAACAATATCTAGATAAGGAAAAGTCATATTTTTTATTTTAAAGTTAAATAAAAAAGCTTTGTCAAAGTTCTAAAACTTTGACAAAGCTGCTAAAATATTTATGCTGAATTAAGTTTAAATGAACTTAATTATAATTTAAAATTCTTTTCAATTGCTTTAATCATTTCTCCGGCGACATCTTTATTGGTTGCGCCTTCGATTCCTTCAAGACCTGGAGAAGAGTTTACCTCAAGCAATAATGGTCCTTTAGAAGAACGGATAATATCTACACCAGCCACTTTTAAGTCCATTGCTTTTGCAGCCTTAATGGCAATCTTTTTCTCTTCAGGAGTTATTTTGATTACAGAAGCTGTTCCTCCAAGGTGAATATTAGCTCTAAATTCGCCCGGCATTGCTTCACGCTGAATTGCGGCAACTACTTTTCCGTCGATTACAAAACAGCGAATGTCTTTTCCGTTTGCTTCTTTAATGAATTCTTGAACTAAGATGTTGGCATTTAAACTTTTAAAAGCATTGATAACACTTTCTGCAGCTTTTTTGGTCTCAGCCAAAACAACGCCTTTTCCTTGCGTTCCTTCTAACAATTTGACAATTAGAGGTGAACCGCCCACCATCTTGATTAAGTTGTCTGTATCAAGCGGAGAATTGGCAAATCCAGTTGTCGGAATGTCGATTCCGCTATTCAAAAGCAATTGTAGCGAATATAGTTTATCCCTAGATTGTGTAATAGCTGTTGCTGAATTCAAACAAAATACCTTCAAAGCTTCAAACTGACGCGTAAGTGCGCAGCCATAAAAAGTAATGCTTGGTCTAATACGCGGAATTATGGCGTCAAACTGATTTAGGATTTTACCGCCTCTATAGTGAATTTCTGGAGTTTTGGCATCCAGCTTCATATAACATTCTTTGATATTTAAAAAATGCATTTCGTGCCCGCGCATTTCGCCGGCTTCCATAATTCTTTTGTTGCTGTAAAGTTCAGGGTTACTGGCTAAAACACCAATTCGTAAACCAGAACTTGCTTTTTCAGAGTTCTGATATAATTCTTTTAAAGATTCTGCTGTAGGCTGTCCTAAAAGGTATTTTTGTTCTGGATCGACCAAAACCCTTCCGCTCATAGCTTCGCGTCCTAAAAGCATTCTGAAACCCATTGAGTCACGGTTCGTCAAAGTCATTTCGATCGGCCATTTAGCATCTCCAATCTTTAAACTGGTCTGAATAACGTAACGATGTTCTCTAAAACCGCTAGAACTTTTTACAATTCTTTTGTCGACTAGTGGTGCTTCGCAGTGAATAATAGTTTTAATATTATTCTGAATCGGATTAATGTCGAATTTAACCCAATTGGCATCATTTTTTATAAAAGGAGCTATGTTTAATGCGTGCATTGCCGAAGTTTTAGCGCCAGAATCCACGCGAGCCTTGATTGTCGGGATTCCTAGTTCTGGAAATGAGCACCATTCTTCGCTGCCTAAAATGACTTTGTTTTGAAGCATATTTTGTTTCTTTATTATAGTATTAAAATTCAAAAATAGCTATTTGCTTTTACTAAAGATAGTGATTTTTACAAAAAAAAATGCCCGTTATGTTATGAAAACGTAACGGGCAAGTTATTAGTGTTATAATTTTTGACTAATTTACTGATTTGTCGGTTCTTCAGCTTTGTGAATTTCAACTGATAATTCTTGTGAATCATCTTTTAAATCCATCATAATTTCATCACCAGAATGTATTTTCGAAGTAATGATTTCTTCAGCTAACAAATCTTCAACGTATTTCTGAATTGCTCTTTTTAGCGGTCTTGCTCCAAATTGTTTGTCAAAACCTTTTTCAGCGATAAAAGCTTTTGCTTTATCAGTTAAGCTTAATTTGTAGCCTAACTCTGCAATACGAGAATATAGTTTTTTCAATTCGATTTCGATAATCAAATCAATATCAGACTTTTCTAGCGCGTTGAACACGATTACGTCATCAATTCTGTTCAGGAATTCAGGAGCAAAAGTTTTCTTCAAAGCGTTTTCGATTATGCTTTTTGAGTTTTCATCAGCTTGAGCTGTTCTTGCGGCAGTTCCGAATCCAACACCTTGTCCAAAATCTTTCAACTGACGAGCACCAACGTTAGAAGTCATGATAATGATAGTGTTTTTGAAGTCAATTTTACGACCTAGACTATCTGTCAAATATCCGTCATCTAAAACTTGAAGCATCATGTTGAATACATCTGGGTGTGCTTTTTCGATCTCATCTAAAAGAACCACGCAATACGGTTTTCTACGAACTTTTTCAGTCAATTGACCTCCTTCTTCGTAACCTACATATCCTGGAGGCGCTCCAACTAAACGAGAGATCGCAAATTTCTCCATGTATTCGCTCATATCGATACGAACTAAAGCATCTTCAGAATCAAATAATTCTTTTGCTAAAACTTTAGCCAATTGCGTTTTACCAACACCAGTCTGACCTAAGAAAATAAACGAACCAATTGGTTTGTTTGGATCTTTAAGTCCGGCTCTGTTACGCTGAATAGAACGTGCAATTTTTAGAACCGCCTCATTTTGGCCAATTACTTTATTCTGAATTAATTCAGGTAAATGAGCCAATTTGTTGCTTTCTGTTTGCGCAATTCTGTTTACAGGAATTCCAGTCATCATAGAAACCACATCGGCTACGTTATCTTCTGTAACTTCAATACGGTTGTTTTTAGAATCTTCTTCCCATTGTTCTTGAGCTAAAGCTAAATCTTTTTCAATACGTTTTTCATCATCGCGAAGTTTGGCTGCTTCTTCATATTTTTGTTTTTTAACAACCATATTTTTCATTTCGCGAACTTCTTCCAGCTGACGTTCTAAATCCAAAATTTGTTTCGGAACATCAATGTTGGTAATATGCACGCGAGAACCAGCTTCGTCCATTGCATCGATCGCCTTGTCTGGTAAGAAACGCTCAGACATATATCTGTTGGTTAATTTAACACAGGCTTCAATAGCTTCTGGCGTATAGGTTACGTTATGGTGATCTTCGTATTTGTCTTTTACGTTGTTCAAAATCGCAATCGTTTCTTCAACAGAAGTTGGTTCTACAATTACTTTTTGGAAACGTCTTTCTAAAGCTCCATCTTTTTCAATATATTGTCTGTACTCGTCAAGAGTAGTAGCACCAATACATTGAATTTCTCCTCTTGCTAAAGCAGGTTTGAACATGTTTGAAGCATCAAGTGAACCTGTTGCTCCTCCAGCACCTACAATAGTATGGATCTCATCAATAAAAAGAATAATATCGTCGTTTTTCTCTAGCTCGTTCATCACGGCTTTCATTCTTTCTTCAAATTGTCCTCTGTATTTTGTTCCAGCAACTAAGCTAGCCAAGTCTAGAGTTACAACACGTTTGTTGAAAAGAATACGAGAAACTTTCTTCTGGATAATACGTAGAGCAAGTCCTTCTGCAATAGCAGATTTACCAACTCCAGGTTCTCCAATAAGAAGCGGATTGTTCTTTTTTCTACGGCTTAAAATTTGCGATACACGCTCAATTTCTTTTTCTCGTCCTACAACTGGGTCTAATTTCCCTTCTTCTGCCATTTCTGTTAAATCTCTCCCAAAATTATCTAAAACTGGAGTCTTAGATTTTTTGTTTGACTTATTGGCGGGATTATTAAAACTGCTTTCTTTAAGACTGTCATCTTGTCCTGAATCGTCATTATACGATTCGTTTCTTGGCAAGTTTTCTAAGAATTCTTCTTCGTTTGGAGTCATATTTAAATACTGTTCTTTAGCTACGTCATAATCTATTTTTAGTTTATTCAATAGCTTGGTTGTTGGATCATTTTCGTTTCGTAAGATACACAATAGCAGGTGCGCCGTGCTTATCGATGAACTTTGAAATACTTTTGCTTCAAGAAAAGTGGTCTTCAGGGCTCTTTCGGCCTGTCGGGTAAGATGAAGGTTTTTCTTTTCTGCATTTACTTCAACGCTCAAGTTGGCTGGGCTCAGTATTTCTACTTTTCTGCGTAAATGATCTAAATCGACAGCTAGGTTATTAAGTATATGAATAGCTTTTCCGTTACCATCTCTTAAAATACCTAGCATAAGATGTTCGGTACCAATAAAGTCGTGACCCAATCGAAGAGCCTCTTCCTTACTGTACGTAATAACATCTTTTACTCTTGGTGAAAAATTATCATCCATAATATATAATTGGTATTGTAAATTTAGTGAATTACAGTTTTAAAAACAAAAACCGTACCCATCAGAATGTCCTGTCAGCTAATAGACGAAAAAAAAGACAATAAAAGAGTTAAAAAACGCTTAATTTATTAACTAAAACCCAAAACAAAGTTGTTAATAAATCCTTGAAATTAGTATAAGTTATTAGCGGAAAAATCTTCAAAAAAACGTATCTTGGCACGCTTTGAAAACTAATATAATTATTTAATATAACAACTTATGTCTGAAGGAGAAAAGTTAATTCCTATTAACATAGAGGATGAAATGAAGTCAGCTTACATCGATTATTCGATGTCAGTAATTGTATCGAGAGCACTTCCTGATGTTAGAGATGGCTTGAAACCAGTGCATCGAAGAGTTCTTTACGGAATGTATGATTTAGGTGTAACATCAAGATCTGCCCACAAAAAGTCTGCGAGAATCGTAGGGGAGGTTCTGGGTAAGTACCACCCGCACGGTGATACCTCTGTTTATGATGCAATGGTGCGTATGGCGCAGGAATGGAGTATGCGTTATTTATTAGTTGACGGACAGGGTAACTTTGGTTCTGTCGATGGAGACAGTCCTGCAGCAATGCGTTATACTGAGGCCAGAATGCGTAAAATTTCTGAAGAGATTATGGCCGATATCGAAAAAGAAACAGTTGATTTTCAATTGAACTTTGACGATACAATATATGAGCCAAAAGTAATGCCAACAAGAGTTCCTACTTTATTAGTTAACGGAGCTACAGGTATTGCAGTTGGTATGGCGACTAATATGCCACCACACAATTTAACTGAAGTTATCAATGGTACTTTGGCGTATCTTGATAATAACGATATTGAAGTAGACGAATTAATGACTCATATCAAAGCTCCTGATTTTCCAACGGGAGGTATTATTTATGGATATGAAGGCGTTCGTGAAGCTTTTAAAACCGGTAGAGGACGTATTGTAATGCGTGCTAAAGTTGGTTTTGAAGAAGTTGACGGAAGAGAATGTATTATCGTTACAGAAATTCCATATCAGGTTAACAAAGCCGAAATGATCAAGCGTACTGCTGATTTGGTTAACGAGAAAAAAATTGAAGGTATTGCCAATATTCGCGATGAGTCGGATAGAACGGGTATGCGTATAGTTTATATTCTAAAACGTGACGCTACACCAAACGTAGTATTGAATACTTTATATAAATACACACAATTACAATCTTCTTTTAGTGTAAATAATATTGCACTAGTAAAAGGTCGTCCACAAATGTTGAATCTAAAAGATATGATTCACTATTTCATCGAGCACCGTCATGAAGTTGTAGTTCGTAGAACACAATTTGAATTACGTAAAGCAGAAGAAAGAGCGCATATCTTAGAAGGATTAATCATTGCTTCTGACAATATCGACGAAGTAATTGCGTTAATTAGAGGATCTAAAAATACAGACGAAGCTAGAGAAAAATTAATCGAAAGATTCAAGTTGTCAGATATTCAAGCTCGTGCTATTGTTGAGATGCGTCTTCGTCAGTTGACAGGTCTGGAGCAGGATAAGTTAAGAGCGGAGTATGATGAATTAATGAAGTTAATTGAGCATTTAAAAGCGTTATTAGCAGATATTAATTTAAGAACTGATTTGATTAAAGAAGAACTTGTTGAGATTCGCGATAAATATGGTGATGACCGTCGTTCTCAAATTGAGTATTCTGGAGGAGATGTAAGTATTGAAGACTTAATTGCCGATGAAAATGTAGTTATTACAATTTCGCACGCAGGTTATATCAAACGTACAAACCTAACAGAATATAAAACTCAAAATAGAGGTGGAGTTGGACAGAAGAGTGCAGGAACAAGAGACCAGGATTTCTTAGAGCACATGTTCGTTGCGACCAACCACCAATATATGATGTTCTTTACACAAAAAGGAAAATGTTTCTGGATGCGTGTTTATGAAATTCCAGAAGGAAGTAAAACAGCAAAAGGTAGAGCAATTCAGAACTTGGTAAATATTGAAAGTGATGATAAAGTAAAAGCTTTCATTTGTACGCAAGATCTAAAAGACAAAGATTATATCAATACGCATAATCTTGTAATGGTAACCAAACAAGGTCAGGTGAAGAAAACTTCTTTAGAGAAATATTCTAAACCAAGAGCAAATGGAGTAGCAGCGATTACAATTAAAGAAGGTGATGAATTACTTGGTGCTCAGTTGACAAACGGAGAAAGCCAAATTATCTTAGCCGTTAAGTCTGGTAAATTGGTTCGTTTTGAAGAGACTAAAACACGTCCGATGGGAAGAACAGCTTCTGGAGTTCGTGGAATTACTTTAAAAGACGAAACAGACGAAGTAATCGGAATGGTTACGGTTGATAAAAATGATATTACAGAATCTCAGATTTTAGTTGTAACTGAAAACGGATACGGAAAACGTACTAAATTGGTTGATGAAGATGGAGAAGATGTATACAGAATTACAAACCGTGGAGGTAAAGGTGTTAAAACGCTTAATATCACAGAGAAAACAGGTAAATTGATCTCAATCAATGCTGTGACTGATGCAGATGATTTAATGATTATTAATAAGTCTGGATTAACGATCAGAATGGCAATTGAAGATTTACGTGTTATGGGACGTGCTACTCAAGGTGTTAGATTGATTAACTTAAAAGGTAAAGATTCTATTGCTGCTGTTACTACAGTAATGAAAGATGACGTAGAAGAGGTACAATTAGATGAAGACGGTAATGTAATCGAATCTGGAATTGAGAGAATTAAACCAGATTTGGAAGTTCTTGAAGACGATGGAGCTGCAGAAGACGACGATGACTCTGATGACGAGGAAGTAGAGGATGAAGACGATGCGGAAGCAGAAGACGAAGAATCTGAAGAATAAGTAGAAAACAAAAATTAAATACAAATAAATATCATTATGAAAAGTAAATATGTAATACTTGCATCAGCATTACTGATCTCTGTAGCTACGTTTGCTCAAAAGGATCAAATTAAAAGCGCTGAAAAGGCATTAAAGAGTGGTGATGCTCAAGGAGCGATTACAATACTAAAAGATGCTGAAAACTTAGTTGTTAACGCTAAAGATACAGAACAGGCTCAGTTTTATTTTGTTCAAGGAAATGCTTTTCTTGACCTTGCAAACAAAAAGGTTGAAGAAAGTAAAAACTTATTGGCAGCTGCAAATAGCTACAAAAAATTAATTGATGTAGAAACAGCTTCTGGAAAACAAAAATATTCATCTCAAGCAGCAGCTTCAATCACAAACATCAAAGGATTATTGATTAATTCTGCGATTGCTGATACACAAGCAAACAAGCATGCAGAAGGTGCAAAAAAATTATACGAAGCGTATGGTTTAGATAAAAAAGATACCATCAACTTGTATTACGCAGCATCTACAGCTGTAAATTCACAAGATTATGATCTTGCTCTGCCAATGTACGAAGAGTTGAAAAAATTAAACTATTCTGGAAAAGGAACTTTGTACTTAGCTGCAAACAAAGCGAACGGAAACGAAGATAATTTTGCTAACGCTAAAGAAAGAGATTTAGCTGTAAAATTAGGAACTCACGAAAAACCTAAAACAGAAGCTATTCCTTCTAAAAGAGGTGAAATCTACAAAAACTTAGCATTAATTTTAGTTCAAAAAGGACGTACAGAAGATGCTAAAAAAGCAATCGCTGATGCTAGAAAAGCAAATCCAGATGATTCTTCTTTAATCTTAACTGAAGCTAACTTATACTTAGAGACTAAAGACTTCGAAAAATACAAGCAATTAGTGGGTGAGGCTTTACAAAAAGATCCAAACAATGCTGATTTAGTATTCAATTTAGGAGTAATTAGCGCTGGAGCGAAGAATAATGCTGACGCAGAGAAATATTACTTAAAAGCAATTGAAATCAATCCTAATTATACTAATGCTTACTTAAATCTTGCAGCATTAAAATTAGAGGCTGAAAAACCAATCATTGACGAAATGAACAAATTGGGTACTTCTGCTAAAGACATGAAACGTTACGATGTTTTAAAAGCTCAGAGAGAAGCTGTTTTCAAAGGAGTTATTCCTTACCTTAAAAAAGCGAATGAGTTAGATCCTAAAAACGAAGATGTTTCTAAAACATTAATTGGGGTTTACAGTGCTCTTGAAATGACTGCTGAAGCTAAAGCTTTGAAAGCAAAAATGTAATAGTTTTTGTTTCGAAATATAAAAAAAAACCATCAGTCGCGGCTGATGGTTTTTTTTATGGTTCTAACTGATTAATTCAGCAGATAGTGTAATTGTGGTATTCAATAGTTTTGAAATCGGACAGATTTCTTTTGCTTTGGCAGCTGTAGCAGCAAATTCTTCTGCAGAGATGGATGGAACTTTACCTTTTAAATCTAAATGAATTAAAGTGATGGTTCCGTCTTCAAAAGTGACTGTCGCTTCTGTAGTTAAATCATCTGCGGTAAAACCTCCTTCATTCAGTAAAAAGCTTAATTGCATCGTAAAACAGCCCGAATGTGCCGCAGCAACCAATTCTTCTGGATTTGTACCAACGCCATCGGCAAATCTCGTTTTGAAAGACAATTGAGCATTGTCTAAAGTTGTGCTTTGTGTACTAATTTTTCCTGTTCCTTCCATACCGGTTCCTTTCCAGTTGGCGTGTGCTTTTCTTGTAAATTTCATTTTTTAGTTATTAAAATTAATAATTTGGTTTGTTATCAGGTTGATTATCAAATAACAGTGTTCAATCAAATATACCTAAAATTTTGCATTCCAGCTTTATCAATTTGTTAGCATTAAAATTAAAAATTGCAAAAAAATAAAATTCCAAATTCCAATTGCGGTTACTCAATTGGAATTTGGAATTTAAAAAGTTGGAATTTAAAAAGAAATTGGAATTTGGAATTTATCCCGAAGCTCCGGAATTGGAATTTTCTATATATTTATTCCTGTCCCAAGTTTCTTAATTGTTTCAGTTTGTCTTTCCAAACATCAAGGCTTTCTTTGTGAATAGCGATGTTTTTGCGTACTTCTGTAACAATCGAATTCTCTTTTTTAGCGTTTTTAGTATTGGTAAAGAACTGAATGTTATTTTCTAATTGGAAAATTTCATTTTGAACTTCTTCAATCTTACGCATAATAAAGATTTTCTCGTTGTCCAGTTTACGTGTATCGTTGCTGTCAGACAAAGAATCAATACGGTTAGCAAAACGCATCATTTCAGATTCTTTTTTGCTTAAGCTTAATTTCTCGAAAAGGGCATCCAATATTTTATTGAATTTTCCTTCGATATGTCTTCTCGAGAAAGGAACTTTTCCAAATCCTTTCCAAGTTTCGATATGTGCTTTTATGGCATCTAAGTCTGTTTTGTGATCTCCAGTTAGTTGGAAAGCTCTTAATACATCTAGATATGCTTTTTTGTTGTCAAAAGCGGCAACTTCTTCACCGTTTTCTTCCGATTTATGCTCTTTTAGCTTATCGAAATAATGGTTGCAGGCATCCTTAAATTCTTTCCAGATTTTGTCTGAATATTTTTTAGGAACGTGTCCTATTTGTTTCCATTCTTCCTGGATCTGTTTCATTATAGGAGTTGTAGCTGCGAAATCAGTGCTTTCCTGTAATTCTTTTGCTTTTGCAACAAGAGCCAGTTTTTTATTTAGATTATCGTTTTGATCTTTTTTGATATCCTTATAGAAAGAATTTTTGAAAGCGTTAAAATTTCTAACCGCAGTTTTAAATGCTGCCCAAGTTTCTTCATTTACTTCAGAAGGCACTTTTCCAGCTGCAAAAAACTCATTTCTTAAGTCTTCCACTTTCTGAATCTGAACCAACCATTGCGAATGAGAATTTACTTTTTCGCTTCCAAGCACTTCGATTTTTGCAATAATCTCTTTTTTAACTTCAAGATTCTTTTGCTCGTTTGCTCTTTGGCTTTCAAATAAAAGTTCTCTTTTATCGTGTATTTTCTTCGTTAGTTCGCTAAATTGATTCCAGATGGTGTCACGGTGTTCCTTAGAAACAGGTCCGATCTCTTCTTTCCAGATTCTGTGTAAATCCTGTAATTCGCGGAAAGATTTGTTTACATCGGCATCATTTACCAATTCCTCCACGCGAGCAATGATTTTTTGCTTTAATTCTAAATTATGTTTAAAATCTAAATCTCTTGCTTCACGATCTAAATGTAGATAATCATAGAAATTTTCTACATGAAAATGGTAATTATTCCAAACGTGATTGTATTTATCTTTCGGAATTGCTCCGGCATTTTTCCATCTTTCTCTTAATTCATTAAAGTGTTTAAGAGTGTCTTTAATATTTTCCTGCGGATTAATTAATTCCTTTAATTCTTCAACAATAGCCAAACGATTTTCTAAATTGCTTTTTAGATTTGTCTGTAAATGTTTAAAATGAGCATTTCTTTTGTCTCTAAAAACATTATAGTATTCGTCAAATTTTGATTTTAAAGGAAGATGATATTCAAATTCTTCATTAGGATCTGGATTAGAAGCTAAAAATTCTTCTTTTTTCTCTTCTATCAGGTGATGATATTGCAACAAGAAAGCTTTTTTGATTTCTTCAATATGATCTTTTACAGACATTACTTTATCTGTATTAACCAATTTTTTAAGTTCATCAACAAGAGCATCTAGCGAAAATGTGTTGTAATCCTGCATAGGAATGTCATGACGTTCCTTCAAAGTTTCGTCTTCACTTTCAGCAGCATTTGAATTGGTAATCACATCTAATGCTTCTTGATGAGCATTTTCTTGTTCTTCTAATTCATTTTCAGTTTCTGATACTTGGTCTTCTGTCAAAGTTTCAGAATCTGAGATTTCAATTGCTTCATTTGTTACAGAATCATTTATTTCGATTCCAGATTTTCCGTCTGCGTCAAGCAGGTTATCATTCTTTTCTTCTAACATCTTTAAAATGTATAAGGTTTTTATTTTAAACAGTGCGAAAGATAGTAAAGGTGTTTCTAAATACAAAATAAATCCTTTGTTTATGCTCTTTTTACGATCAAATTCTTATTATTTAGAGCCTTTTGAAAATAGGTCGCACAATTTTTAAACGATTTATTATTATAAATTTAAATTTTAGAATCGCCGTTTTTTTAGATAATGTGTTTTAATATCGCAAAAGATATAGTGTTTAAATGGTTTTAATGAAATTCAGAATAAAACTAAAAGCCCCGCTTCAATACCGAAATTGTACGTTTTCTGGCCTCCAAAAGCAGCACTTGGATGAATGTACACTAAATTGTTTGGTGTAATTTTTCGCCCAAATTCAAGAAAAGCATTATTCTGAAAACCTTGCAAAACATCATTATACCGAAATGCCGCATCTGCCGCAACCCAGTTTTTTCCAAAAAAATATAAAACGACATTTTCAAAAACCGTAACACTTATATCGCTTCGACTATCAGCTCCGGCAAAACTCCCTTGATATTCTAAGGTCGATAGCCATAAAAACTTTTTCTTGTAAAAATACTTTCCGTATATCACCGCTGGCATAGCGACCCATTTGCCAGATCCAAAATTCGGATCGGCGGCGGTATTAGCATAAACTCTCGTGCGTAGCGCAATTCCGTTATTGTTCTTCATGTACGGAATATAACTTACTCCCATACCCACGTCGCCTATAGCTGTTTTATTAATCGAATTGGTACTGGCGGAAATCAGCGGAAGATCAAAACGTAAATTCCAAGCTTTGTTGCCTATAGGAAGTAAAACACGAACTTGGGTGGTGTTAAAAGAACCGTTGTCGGTATCTAAATATTCATCAAAAAAAATGATTGTTTTGAGAAAATAATGGTAGCGTGGTTCTGAGAATGGACCACTTTTAGCGATAGTATCCTGCGCCGTGAGTTGGCAGGTAATCAAAAAAAATAAAATGCTAAGTATTTGTATTTTTGTCATAACTACCTATTAATAAGTGGTTTAAAAATACAAAAAATACGTTAACATTTTATTTTTTGCTATTTATTTTATTTGTTCCAGATTTTCCACGCTTTTTCAGCCTGAAAAATAAGCATGTCGTGCCCGTTTTTAATTACAGCTCCCTGTTCTTTTGCTTTTCGTAAGAAAGTAGTTTCTGCAGGATTATAAATTAGATCGTATGCAATATGTTTGTCAGTAAAAAACTCATAAGGCAAGTTTGGACAAGCTTCAATATTCGGACTTGTTCCAACTGGCGTGCAATTGATTATAATTTGAAAATTATCAAAAGTAGTGGCATTAATCAAATCGTAATCGATTATGTTTTCTTTGGCTTCTCTAGAAACAAAAGTGTACGGAATACCCAATTCATCCAAAGCAAAAGCAACGCCTTTAGAAGCTCCGCCTGTACCTAATATAAGAGCCTTTTTATGATGCGGTTCTAATAATGGTTCTAGAGATTTTTTAAATCCATAATAATCGGTATTGTATCCCTTCAACTTACCATTTTTAGTAAATTTAATAGTATTGACAGCGCCAATTAGAGTGGCTTTTTTTGATAGTTTATCTAGAAAAGGAATAACTTGTTCTTTGTACGGAATGGTAACATTTAACCCTTTTAAATCGGGATTGTTTTTAACTAATTCTGTGAAGTAATTAATTTCAGAAATGTCAAAATTCTCATAGCTGTTGCCAGCAAAAACTTCATTATTAAATTTTTCTGTAAAATAACCTTTTGAAAAAGAGTAGCTTATGTTGCGTCCTAATAATCCAAAACGTCTTCTTAATAAAATATCAACCATTCTTATTTACGATGTTTTTCTATATAATTTTTTACTGTTTTTTTTGCCCAAACTACTGGAAACAAATCCTCAATTAAGATATAATTGTCAAAGTTTAGACGTAAACCATTGCTTAAGTGAAATTTAGCTTTTGTATTGTCTTGAATCATAAAATACAATCCAGCCAAACGATATTCGATTTCATTTTCCTCTGGGAAATATTCTGTCGCTTGCAATAAAGTTTGAATAGCCGTTTCAAATTCTCCTAAAAACTGAAGAATATCAACCCAGAATAACCAAGTGTCTAATGCGTAATCGCCAAATTCAACCGCTTTTCTAAAACCAAATTCGGCTTCTTCAAAGAAATTCATTTGTTTGTTGATCGTAGCATATCTTTTCCAGTACAAACGATTCTGATTGTCAATAGCCAAAGCTTTATTTACAAAAAATAATGCTTTCTGATAGTTTTTCTGGCGAAGGTGAAAATCGGTAATTGCGATCCAGCCTTTGTCTAAAAGGGGATCTTCATGTACTGTTTGGTTATAGTATTGAATTGCTTTCGCTAAATTTCCAAGTTTTTCATAACATTTACCAATTCGAAGAAGCGCATACGAAGTCGCATCGTCTAATTCGATGGTTCTGTTATAACTTTCAATTGCTTCGTTGTATTTTTTCAAACGCTCATAAGCTTTCGCCTTTTCCATGAAAGCGCCCAAAAATTCATCATCAATCAGCGTTGCGTAATCAAACGCGCGAATTGCATTTTCATATTCTTTTACGCCATAATGAAGACGTCCAAGCTGATGCCACGCAATTTCGCTGTAAGGATTTCTGTTGATGTATTCGTTTAAATAAACAATAGCCTCCTGATTTTGATCCAAAAACTCAAAGCAATACACTACGTTATAAAGTGCAGATTGGTCTTCTAAATCTTCTTCAAGACATTTAATGAAATTTTCTTTTGCCAATTCTAGATTATCCATAAAAAGATATTCCATGCCAATCAAATTGTATACATCAGCATAATCATCAGTATACTGAAGTGCAATTTTTAACAGTTCAACTGCTTTTTCGTGCTGGTCTCTTTTAGAACAGATATTGGCTTTTTGGATGTAGATTTCCTCATTGTTGGGTTCAATTGCATACAACTCATTCAAAAGCTTTTCAGCGATGTCGAGTTTATCGTCATAAACTAGCATTTCTACTTGTACTAATTTTAAGCCTGTAGATTTTGGATGCTGGTCTAATGCAAGTTTTAAGGCCTTTTTTGCTAAATTAGCCTTACCTATGTCTAAATAATGCAGAATTATTTCTTCGAATTCTTCAGAATCAAAAAAGAGTACTTTGTTGGTTTTTAACATCGACTCAAATTTGGATAGGGATAGGTTATAATCTTCTTCTTCGTTGCTTAATTGCATACTTCGTATATTTGAAATTAGCCTGTTATAAATTTAGGCAACCATATAATTGTTGTAAGGATAAGAAATTAATTGTTTTGAACAATTTAATTAACAATATATGGCGTTTTTTATTCTATTTTGGGAAGAAATATTCCTTATTACTAAGGGATTAACTTCGGTTTTGTCATTTTTTTAATGATGTCGAAAAACTTTATCGAAATACAGATAGACCGTTAATTTCTGTCGCTGCTTATTGAAATAGCTTTCGAAAATATTTTAAAAAGAACTTTTTTAGCTGTTCTTCTTTTTCATTATTTCATCCATAACGTCTAAAATAATCGCGCAACCTTCTCTAATTTCGTCTTCAGAAATAGTTAAAGGAGGTGTAATTCGTATCGCGCATCCTTCAAATAAAAGCCAAAATAAAATAAGTCCCCTGTCTTGACAGGTTAAAATGACTTCGTTTGTAATATCTGCCGATTCTGTCATCGCGGCAAGCATTAATCCTTTTCCTCTAACTTCTGTAATCAAAGGATGTACCAAAAGCGATCTGAAGAGTTTTTCTTTCTCAAGCGTTTCTGCCATTAAATTTGTTTCAGTTAATTCTTGCAAAGTAGCCAAACAAGCTGACGCAATGACAGGGTGACCTCCAAAAGTCGTAATGTGTCCTAATTTTGGGTTTTCCGTTAAAAGATCCATTTTTTCGGCAGCTGCAGTAAAAGCTCCAACTGGCATTCCGCCGCCCATTCCTTTACCCATAACTACAATGTCTGGAACAACGTCATAATTTTGAAATCCGAAAAGTTTCCCTGTTCTTCCAAAACCAGGCTGAATTTCATCAACAATCATTAAGGCTCCAACCTCATCGCAACGTTTGCGGACTTTCTCCAAAAAGTTGTTTTCTGGCTGAATAAACCCAGCTCCGCCTTGAATAGTTTCTAAAAGAATCGCTGCGGTTCTAGTCGTTATTTTCTGTAAATCTTCTTCGCTATTGAACGTGATAAAATCAACATCTGGAAGCAAAGGCCTAAAAGCTTGTTTGCGTTCCTCAAATCCCATAACACTCATAGAACCCATCGTATTTCCGTGATAAGCATTGTGACACGAGATAAGCTGACTGCGGCCTGTAACTCGTTTTGCAAGCTTTAACGAACCTTCGATAGCTTCTGTTCCTGAATTGACCAGATAAGTTTTGTTTAAAGATTCTGGAAGGAGAGAGGCCATTAATTTGCAATATTGAACAGCTGGGCTTTGAGAATATTCTCCGTAAACCATTACGTGCGAATATTTGTCCAACTGATCTTTTATCGCCTGATTTACCCTCGGATGCTGATGTCCTAAAGTGCAAGCTGAAACCCCGGCAACAAAATCTAAATATTTTTTATCGTTGGTATCGTATATGTAAGAGCCAATGGCGTGCGAAACTTCCATTCCGAGTGGGTAAGGAGAAGTTTGCGCTTGGTATTTTATAAAATCTGGATTCATTTTTTTCTTAAAGGTTCAAAGTGGCAAAGGTACTAAGGTTCTAAGGCTTCCTTACTTTATGCTTAGGTTAACTTTTTTTTTTTAAGTTGCTAAGGTGCTGAGATGCTAAGATTCTAAGGTTTTAGTGAGCAGTATTTGCTTATTTAAGTTTAGAGCTGAACACTAAAAAAAAGCTGTACACTGACCACTATTTCTTACTCTTAGCAGCTGGATTTTTCTTGTCGTAATTCAACGTTTCCTTCCTGACTTTCAGCGGAACGTTTTTACCTTTTTCTTCCTGTTCTTTTCCTTCTTTAATCAGTTTTTCATTTAGTTCGTTATCTTCGTCGGTAAAAATATCATCTTTCGACTTTATTCGTTCAGCACCTCTCCAGTTCATTCCTCGCAGTTTACGGGCATTTTCTGGAAGTTCGTCTTCAGGAAAAATATCTCCATCAACTTTATTGAAGAAAGTAATGGTTTCTATAGCATTATTTTCCAAGATCATATTGATTTTACTGCTGACATTTTTATTGATTCCGATCAATTCATTGGTGTCATTTCTCATATAATAAATGACCTCAGTATTTTTAATTACATCAACATCATGGAGTTTTCCGTCCCGAAATTTTCCAAACAAATTGAGTCCCTTGACCTGATTATATCCCGTTCCGAGTGTGTCCTTGGACAGGACAAAAGTATTGTTGAGGACTTTTAAAGAGTCAATTTTTCTTGTCTTATTGTCGCCAATTAAATGCATTACGTCGCCAGTAATTTGGTTTTCACCATTCCACAAAATCGGATTTCCGATCAATTTTGTCAAAGCAGATTTAGAATCCGAATGTATAGAATCACACTTACCACTCATATCCGTTTTATAAAAACGAACATTGTTAAAAGCGCGCAGAATTCGTTCGCCTTCTTTTCCTGTTACCATTAATTTTTTTCCGTGAATGTAAACCGAATCATTTTCGACCAAATTGATAGCTACCGCTCTTTTGGTCACAAACATCGAATCTTTCAGTTTATAAAGCTCTGCATAATGGCCTTTTACAATTCCTTTATTGATCGAATCGGTAATTTTTACATTTCGCGTAGCCGATGCAAATTCAATATTTCGATTGTAATATAAACTGTCGCCTTCTATAAGTCGGTCATCATATTTGATGTAGGATCTTCGGAGAAAATGGGCTAAATTTTTCTTCGTATCATAAAAACCTTTTTCGGTATAGATATAATTGGCTTTACTGGTAATTGTTGAAGGGCCAAGAAGATACGTATGCCCAGAATTACTGTAATAATCCAAATGGTTGGATTTAATTACATATTTTGGATTCGTAATCGTAACTTCAGTCAAAAACTGGAATTTCTTTTCTTTCACATAATACCTTCCAGATTTACTTACCAAAGTATTGTCTTTGTTTACAATTGTTCCTTTAGTATTGTAAAACGCTTCTTGGATATTTCGATCAAAATTAATGGTATCGGTACGCAAAGTGGCATCTGGAGAAGTTAAAACTGCATCTCCTTTAGCGAAAGCTTTTTTTTCATTACCACTATATTCGGCGTATTTACTATTTAGGAATAAAGTATCTCCTTGCACTAATTGTACATTTCCGAATGCTTTTAGGTAATTTTCTTTTTGAAAAAAATAGGCTTTGTTGCAAGTTAAGACCACACCATCGTGATTTACTTTTACATTTCCTGTAAGCAAAAGCGCATCTGGCACGTTAACCTGATCCACATCAGAAAAGTCAGCATTCTCGATGACGATAGTTTTAGGAGTTTGAGCCGGTTTTTTGGCCTGCGCCGCAATAAATTGTACGCTAAGAAACAGACAGCAAAATATGAAAAAGAGTGATTTCTTCAACTGATTAAATTTTTGTCAAATTTATAAAAAAGGTTAGAACCTATGGCTGATATTAGGATTAATTTATAATAACTCGCCAACACTTTGATTAACCAGTTCGCTATTATTTATTTTTTCAACAAAACATTGAACTCACACGTTGTAGTTGCTATATTTTGGATTTAAAACACAGCATTTTGAAAAGAGAATGATCTGCATTTTAAAAAATGAATTACATTTAGAAATTAGTTTAATGTCTTTTGCGGATAAAATTTAAAATCTAAAGAAGAATAGCCCAAAAATATATGATAAGTAAAAAAATAATTGCAGCCGGAATTACCTTAACGGTCCTATTTTCGGCCTGTAAAACAAAAGATTTAAAAATGAGTACAGCAAAAGAATCTGCTGCAACGGAGAAAAAAGTTGTAGTTTATCAAGTTTTTACGCGCCTTTTTGGAAATAAAAATACAGCTAACAAACCGTGGGGAACTATCGAAGAAAACGGCGTTGGAAAATTTAATGATTTTACAGATAAAGCTTTACACGAAATAAAAGATTTAGGTGTCAATTATGTTTGGTACACTGGTGTACCACATCATGCTTTGGTACGCGATTATACGGCTTACGGAATTTCTAATGATGATCCAGAAGTGGTAAAAGGTCGTGCAGGTTCTCCGTATGCCGTAAAAGATTATTATAATGTAAATCCTGATTTGGCAGTAGATCCTGCAAACCGATTAGAAGAATTTGAAGCTCTAATAAAACGTACTCACGCTGCAGGTTTAAAAGTGATTACTGATATTGTACCAAATCATATCGCTAGAAAATACGAAGGAAAATCAAATCCTGTAGGCGTAAAAGATTTTGGTGCAGATGATGATGTTACTGTCGAATACAAACGAGATAATAACTTCTATTATATTCCGAATCAACATTTTGAAATTCCTGATGGAGACATTCCTTTAAATGGAGAAAAAAATCCATTGATTGATGGAAAGTTTGATGAAAATCCTGCAAAATGGACAGGAAATGGTTCTCGAAAATTCAAACCAGACCAAAATGATTGGTACGAAACGGTAAAAGTAAATTATGGAGTGCGCCCAGACGGAACCAAAGATTTTCCTGAACTTCCGGCTGGTTTTGATCAGAAATCGTATCAAGAGCATTTTGCTTTTTGGCAAGATAAAGACGTGCCAGATTCTTGGAAAAAGTTTAAAGACATTGCTTTGTATTGGATTTCAAAAGGTGTTGACGGATTCCGTTATGATATGGCCGAAATGGTTCCGTATGAATTCTGGAGTTATATGAACTCTTCGATTAAAATGAAAAATCCAAATGCATTTTTATTGGCAGAAGTGTATAATCCAAATGAATACCGCAATTACATTCGTTTAGGAAAAATGGATTATTTGTATGATAAAGTAGAAACTTATGATAAGTTGAAAGATATCATTCGTGGAAAATCTTCGCCTGACGAATTAACAAAAATTCAAAACGGAATGGCCGATATTGAGCATCATATGCTTCATTTTTTGGACAATCACGACGAACAGCGTTTGGCAAGTCCAGAATTTGCAGGAACGCCAGAAAGAGGAAAACCATTAATGGTCGTTTCGGCAACCATAAGTACTTCGCCAACAATGATTTATTTTGGGCAGGAAGTAGGAGAGGCCGGAAATGAAGACGCGGGTTTTGGAAAACGCTCGAGAACGTCAATTTTTGATTATATCGGAGTTCCAAACCACCAACGCTGGATGAATGATGGTAAATTTGATGGAGGACAGCTTTCTGATTCAGAAAAACAGCTTCGTGATTTCTATAAGCGTTTATTGAATTTCACAATTAAAAGCGATGCTTTAATGGGAGAATTTCAAGAAATTCAGTCTATAAACCGTCAAAATCAAGCGTATGATCCATTGCTATATTCTTTTGTTCGCTGGTCAGATCATCAGAAATTGATTGTTGTTGCTAATTTTTCTTCTGAAAAAGAAAGCGAATTTGAATTGAAAATTCCTTCTGAGGTAATTTCAAAATGGAATCTAAAAGACGGTTCTTATGTTTTAGTAGATAAACTGTATCTGCAAAATAAAACTTATTTGAATGTAAAGAATGGAGAAGGAGTGGCTCAAGTAAAAATAAAGCCTTCTGAATCTTTGATTTTCGAAGTAAACTAGATTTTTTAACACATAGAAACATAGTTTAGCAAAATTATAAAAGGCGTTTCACTAGTTTAAATCCACATAGTTTATCTATGTGTAGAAACTAGTTTCTTTTGTATTCTTTTTTTGCTCAAAAGCTATGTTTCTATGTGTTTAATATTTTTTAAACCTTTTTAAGCAGTGAAATAATTTCTTTAATTGAAAATGTAGCGCCACATACAAATTCATCTGAAGCACCATAATAAACAGTTAAAGTGTCTCCGTCAGGCTCAAGGATATGCCCATTAGTGAAAACTACATTTCCAAAAAAGCCGCTTAATTCATATCCTGTTTGAGGTATCATAATTGGCTCAATTGTTCTAGAAATTACTTTCGTAGGATTATCAAGTTCCATTAAAAATGCTCCCAGACAATACTGATGAGCATCATTTGCTCCATGATAAATTTCAAGCCAGCCTAATTCTGTTTTTATTGGTGCAGCTCCGGCACCAACTCTTTTACTGTCCCAGCTATCTTTTCTGGTTTTGATAATGCATTTGTGATTTCCCCAATGAATACCATCTGGAGACGAAGCAATCCAAATATAATTACCGCCAAGGTCAACACTGCTCGGGCGATGTAATGCGTAAAACAAACCGTTTATTTTTTCTTCAAAAATGGCACAGTCTTTATTATGAGGTGGTAATATCATTCCGTGTTTTTGAAAATTCTTCCAATCGGTTGTGGTTCGTAAACCAACGCCAACACCATTGTCCGAAACAGAAGTAAAAGTTAGATAATACTTACCCTCAATTAAAGAAACGCGACAATCTTCAATTCCAAAAGTTTCCAATATTCCTTCACCAACCAAATGCGGGTAATTTTCAGGTTCATAAAACTGTTTTCCGTCTTCGCTGCATAATAATCGAATATGAGATAAAGTCGTTAAGTAATCAAGCCCTTGATAATTTATAACACGTGCATCTGTAGCAATAAGTTCAGGATGATTTTTTAAAATTTCGATAATCTGAATTGCTCCAGTTTCTGTTAATACAGGGAAAGAAATAATGTCTTCAATTTGTTTCGGTCTTTCGGCAACTCTCACAGCCAGCCAGATTTTGTTTTGAAATTGAAACACGCCAGGATTTAATAAACAGGTAATTTCTAAACCTTCTCGGCTTGGCGGCAAATCGGAAGGCGCTAAAAGTGGATTTTCTATAAAACGTGTTGCTATATCTTTCATATCTCATTGTTGTTGTTTATGAGATAATTAAGGTATAAAAAAAAGCTGATACAGAATTCTATATCAGCTTTTTTGTTTTATAATTTTTTAACCTTTTTGAGAGCTTCAACGTAATATTCGTTTACTTTTTCCCAATTGATATGATTGTAAAAAGCATCAATATAACTGCCTTTTCGGTTTTGATAATCTAAATAATAAGCATGTTCCCAAAGATCAATTCCCATAATTGGAGTTCCCGGAATCAAAGCATTTTTCATTAACGGATTGTCTTGATCATTTGTCGTAGTAATTTGCAATTTACCATATCGGTCTACAACCAGCCAAACCCATCCAGAACCAAACTGTTTCTCTGACTGCGCTTTAAACTGATTGGTTAAGTTATTGAAAGAACCAAATTCTTTAGCAATAGAACCTGCTAGCGTATCTTTTGGAGTCTGTTCTTTTGGTGTTAGAATATTAAAATAAAGCGTATGATTGTAATAGCCGCCAGCATTCTGACGAAGCTTAGCATTATTTAAATCCATCTTTTTTAAAATATCCTCAATTGGCATATTTTCATATTCAGTCGAAACAATCTCTTTGTTAAAATTGTTGGTGTACGACAAATAATGTTTAGAATAATGTGTTTCTAAAGTTAAAGTTCTAATGTCTGGTGCAAGCGCATCATAATTGAATGGCAATTTTGTCATTTCAAAAGAGCCAGGATCTGCTTTGACATCATTTGGCGAACCGATAGTGATTTTTTCTTCTTTTGTTGGAAGAGGAACCTCAACTACTTCAACCAGCTTGTCTTCTTTACAGGAAAATAATAGTAAAAATGAAGCTAAAGTGCTAAAAAGAACAACGTTTTTCTTCATAATGTTTTTATTTTGATGTTAATGAATTGATGATTTCGATATAATGTTCTTTGGCTTCGTCAACAGACATATGGCTAATTTGCATCCAAGCATTGGTTTTAAAAGCGTCTCTTAAATCAAAATTTTCAGATTGATTGTAAACAGCTGTTCCAAAAGTTGCCTGTTTGTAAAAAGCGTAAAGTCTTAACTGCACATCTTGAGGCAGAGAAGCCTGAGTCATTGTCATTGCAATTTCTACAGCTTTAGCAAAGCGAATATCTAAATCTTTTTCAGCCATTTATGCTTTTGTAGCAATAATTGTTTTTCCACCAATCGCTTTCTGGTTTAACTCCACATTGATTGGCGTACCTAAAGGTAAAAATAAATCTACTCTTGATCCAAATTTAATGAAACCAGCATCTGTTCCTTGAACAACCTGCATTCCTTCTTTAGCGTAATTTACAATTCTACGAGCCAATGCTCCTGCAATTTGTCTGTATAAAATAGCACCGAAAGTTTCGTTTTCGATTACAACTGTAGTTCTTTCGTTTTCCTCGCTTGCTTTTGGATGCCAAGCAACCAAGAATTTACCAGGATGGTATTTGCTAAATTTGATGATACCATCCATTGCGTAACGCGTAACGTGCACATTGATTGGCGACATAAAAATAGAAACCTGTAAACGTTTATCTTTAAAATATTCTCCTTCATATACTTCTTCAATAACCACCACTTTTCCATCAACAGGAGCAAGGATATGATCGCTGTTTCTAACTGCAATTCTCTTCGGATTTCTGAAGAATTGTAAAATAATAATTAAAATTACAACCGCTGCGAATTGAACAAGCATTCTCAGCCAGGCAATATCAATGAATTTATCAGCAATTAAAAGTACAGCTACTGTAAATACAGTACCTAGTAAAATGGACGGGCCTCCTTCTTTATGAAACATAATATAAAATTTGATAAAATAAAAATATAATTGGTGCTACAAATATAACACTATCTAATCGATCTAGAATACCTCCGTGGCCTGGCATGATCGAACCGCTGTCTTTTATGCCGGCAATTCGCTTAAATTTAGATTCTATTAAATCTCCAATAGTTCCAAAAATGCTTACGATTATGGCAATTGTAGTCCAAATTATGATAGACATATTGCTGAACTCAGGTTTTGGCTGAATGTATAGCTTAGAAATCAGGAAACCGGCAAAAGCTGCAAAAACAGCACCGCCAATAAATCCTTCAATTGTTTTTTTAGGAGAAACACGCTCAAATAATTTGTGTTTTCCCATTGATTTTCCAACCAAATAAGCAAAAGTATCATTGGTCCATATTAATATAAATAGACCTAAGATAATCTTCGGATTGTAGTCGTTTGTTCCAAAAGAAATTTTTACAATAAATACAAAAGGAAGTGTAATATATCCGAGCAGATATAAATATTTGGAAGAAGTGCTTACTTTTTGAACAGAATCATAAAATAAGAAAATGATGCACTTTATAGATACAACAAGTGTAACCGCAAGAAGGACTAAATCCAACTGTTTGATGTTGGTTTCTAAACTAAGACTAGAGTTAAAATTGTCGTTTAGAAATTTAGTCGTTTGTTTGTTGTAATGGCTTACAAGAATAATCGAAGAATAAACTAAAGTTCCAAATAGAATAGAAAACACTTTGTTTAAGTTTACGATATTAGAAAACTCGTATATCGTAATAATTAGGAAAACGCCAAAAAGGGTAATGAAGCTTTCTGTAGAAAACAATATCGAAGTTAATAATAAAGCGATATAAACAGCACCAGAAATGGTTCTCTTCAGTGTTTCGTTCATCTTAAAGATCTTCTAAAAGCAATAAATAAAGGTTTTTTGCAACACTTCCGTATTGTGTAAAATCCTCGTCTTTGGCTTTTTCGAAATATTTTATTGTAGTGATATTAGTAGGAATGTCTCTTTCGTATTTGCGTTTAATAGCGCTTAATCCGTCACTTTTCATAGGAAGGATTTGACTTGTAGTGGCTATTATAACAATATTTGCCGGTAATTCGTTAGGTTTATTTTGTCTGATTTGTTTTGATGAAAATAAAATCGAACCTTCATCAGCTATAAGGTTTTCGCAGCTTGCTAATAGAAATCTAGGATTTGAAGGGGCAATGTAGAATAATTTGTTTTCTTCTAATAAACTAAAAAGAGCTGGTTCATAACACAAAACCTCATTTTCAAACCAATCATTTTCTTCTAAAATGTTTTCAAATTGCTCTGCCAATTCTTGTCCGTTTTCACAGTATAGGAATTTCCCTCCATTTTTCTTAAAATTGAAAATGAATTGTTCATCTAAAGACAAATGACTATTCGGAGCAGAAGATGTTCCTGCATATTCGCTTTCGTGCTCTTCGTCAGAAGCGGATTCACTGGAACCAAATATTTTTTTGAAAAAATTCATTTTTTTTATATGAAATACTTTACATGTTAATTGAAAACGTTCAAAGATAAAAAAATCTTAATTCAAAAGGGTGTTTTGAATTAAGATTTTGAAAAATTATTACGTATTTCGTAATTACTTATGAAACTACTTCTTCCAAATTTTTGTCAAAAGTACGTTTTCCGAAAATGTTTTCTAAATCATCTTTAAAGATTACTTCTTTTTCAATCAGAATATCAGCAAGTTGATTTAATTTATCTTTATTTTCTTCTAAGATTTGAATAGCTCTCTGATATTGGCCTTCAATTAATTCTGAAATTTCAGCATCGATAATTTTTGCTGTTTCGTCAGAATAGGGTTTAGAGAAATTATATTCGCTTTGTCCGCTTGAATCGTAATACGTAACGTTACCGATTTTATCGTTTAATCCGTAAATAGTTACCATAGCACGAGCTTGGCGTGTTACTTTTTCTAAGTCGCTTAATGCACCAGTGGAAATTCTGTCAAAAGTTACTTTTTCAGCAGCTCTACCTCCCATAGTAGCACACATTTCGTCTAACATTTGGTCTGTTCTCACGATTTGTCTTTCTTCTGGAAGATACCAAGCAGCACCTAAACTTTGTCCACGAGGAACAATAGTAACTTTAATAAGTGGTGCAGCGTGCTCCAACATCCAGCTTACAGTAGCGTGACCAGCTTCGTGAATAGCGATTGCTCTTTTTTCTTCTGGAGTAATGATTTTATTTTTCTTTTCAAGACCACCAATAATTCTATCAACAGCGTCAAGGAAATCTTGTCTGTCTACAGCCGCTTTGTTGTTACGGGCCGCGATTAAGGCAGCCTCGTTACAAACGTTAGCAATATCAGCACCAGAAAATCCTGGAGTTTGTTTTGCTAAGAAATCTAAATCAAGACCTTCAACTTTTTTGATAGGAGCTAAGTGTACTTTGAAGATTTCAGCTCTCTCGCGAATGTCTGGTAAGTCAACAAAAATTTGTCTGTCAAAACGTCCAGCACGCATTAAAGCTTTATCTAAAACATCGGCTCTGTTGGTTGCTGCCAAAACAATTACGTTAGAGTTTGTCCCAAAACCGTCCATTTCTGTCAGTAATTGGTTCAAAGTGTTTTCTCTCTCATCGTTTCCGCCAGACATATTGCTTTTTCCTCTCGCTCTACCAACAGCATCGATCTCGTCAATGAAAATGATAGCAGGAGATTTTTCTTTTGCTTGTTTAAATAAGTCACGTACACGAGATGCACCAACTCCCACAAACATTTCAACGAAATCTGAACCTGATAAAGAGAAGAAAGGTACTTGAGCTTCACCAGCAACAGCTTTTGCCAATAAAGTTTTACCAGTTCCCGGAGGTCCTACTAATAAAGCTCCTTTTGGAATTTTACCTCCAAGATTCGTGTATTTTTCTGGGTTTTTAAGGAATTCAACAATTTCCTGAATTTCTTCTTTAGCACCTTCTAAACCAGCAACATCTTTAAACGTAGTTTTGATATCTGTTTTTTCGTCAAAAAGTTTCGCTTTAGATTTTCCGATATTGAAAATCTGTCCGCCACCTCCAGCGCCTCCGCCAGACATTTTACGCATAATGAAAATCCATACACCAACAATAATGATGATAGGAAGTAAGCTGATTAAAATATCGCTCCAGTTATTTTTTTGAAGAAAGTTAAAGTCTTTTAATTTTCCTTCTGTAACTGCTTTTTCTAGTTTAGTTTGAAAGATTTGATCATTACCAATTTCCAAAGTGTAATGCGGACCTTTGTTTGGTTGTTTGAAAATATCTTCAGCTACTTTTTTGTTTGCTGGGTCTTTTAGAGCCGCAGCATTTAAATATACCTCAGCTTCTGCTTTGTTGTAAACAATAACTTTTTCAATCTGGCCTTTTTCCAAAAGCGTGTTGAATTTAGAAGATGTTAATTGGGCAGGTTCGCTTAGGCTTGATCCTCCTGTTGCAAAACTTATGAATAAAAAAACTAAAAGTATTGCGGTGTATATTAACCAAGGACTTATTTTAAATTTATTCGGATTTGGATTATTATCTTTAGCCATTTAATGAAAGTTTCTTTAGTATTTGTTCTCGATTGTAGTTATTTTGGCATCACCCCAAAGGCTTTCGATGTTGTAATATTCGCGAATATGTTTCTGGAAAACGTGTACCACAATGTGTACATAATCCATTAAAACCCATTCTGCATTATCGGTTCCTTCTACGTGCCAAGGTTTGTCTTTTAAGTCTTTTGATACAGTTTTTTGAATTGAGTTTACGATGGCGTTTACTTGGGTGTTTGAGCTACCGTTACAGATCACGAAATAATCGCATACTGCTGTATCTATTTCTCTTAAGTCAAGAATATCGATATCATTTCCTTTTACTTCCTCAATCCCTTTGATTATGTTCGCCAGTAGAACATCATTATTAACAGTCTTTTTCGCCATGAATTATTTTATATGAATTTGTAAAGTTACCAAATTTTGTGATTATTTTTGAACCTTAACAAAATATTAAATTAAGATATTTAAATTATTTAATGAAACTAATCAAACTCGATGCCATAGATTCTACAAATGACTTCTTAAAATCGTTGGCAAGTCAAGATGAACTGGAGAATTTTACAGTCGTAACAGCTGAAAATCAGACAAAAGGGAAGGGGCAAGTAGGAGGCGTATGGAAGTCTGAAGCGGGTAAGAACTTAACTATGAGTGTGTTGGTGAAAGATTTTCTCTTTAGCAACGAAGAAGTTTTCAACTTGAGTGTTGCGGTTTCTCTTGCAGTTTCAGAAAGCTTAAAATCTTTAAATATTCCTGATATCTGCATAAAATGGCCAAACGACATTCTGTCATACAATAAGAAATTAGTTGGCATATTAATCGAAAATACCATAAAAAGCGATGGCAGAATCGTGTCAGTTGCTGGAATCGGAATCAATGTCAATCAAACCGATTTTGGTGAATTGCCCAATGCTTCTTCTTTGGCAGTAATTGCGGGTAAAACTTTCGATAAAGAAGAACTTACTATTTTAATTGTCGAAAAACTAAAAGAAAAGATCGCGTTATGGAAAACCGAATCGCAGATTTTTTGGGACGATTACTTTAATTCGTTATTCAAAAAAGGCATTCCCACAGCCTTTAGAGATAATGACAACAATGATTTTATGGGAATCATTCAAGGGGTTTCTAAAGTTGGCAAATTGCAAGTTTTGTTAGAAGACGACTCTGTTGCTGAATTTGAAATAAAAGAAGTGAAGATGCTTTATTAAAGGTTCTAAGGTTCTGAGTTGCTAAGCTTCTAAGTTTTTTTGCCGCGAAGTCACTAAGTCCCTAAGTTTTCTTTTTTAATTTAAAAATAAATAGAATCTAACTTAATCTGCTCAGATCAATTAAATCTGCGTGAAACAAAAAAAACTTTGCGACTCTGCGCCTTTGCGAGAAATTTTCGGCTCCAATTTTAAAAAAAAACTTCGTGCCTTAGTGTCTTCGTGGCAAAACCCAAAAAAAATGCCCAGCAAAAGCCAGGCATTTATAATTCAAAATTAATAATTCATCATTATTAAAGTTTGTTCATATTGTTTGCTAAAGTTTCAATAAACTTACTGATTGGACCTTTAACCATCATCGCCATCATAGCGTTAAATTCGCCTTCAAAAAACAATTGAACAGCACTTTCAGAATCTGAAACACTGTCAATGTTTGAAGTTAGCGTAAACGGAAGTTTATCACTCGCAGCACCCAAAACAATTTTGTTTGGCGCAACTTTATCTTTCATTTTTAATTTGATTTCCGGCATCCCTTTCAATCCAAAAATAAAAGCGTCTTCGCCAGTCACTTCAAATTTAGCGATATTGTCTGGCATTAATTTTTCGAAATTCTTTACGTCAGTCAGTTGGTCAAACAAATCCTGAGCCGATTTCTGAACTGTAACTTTTGGACTTTCTAAGTTCATATTGTTTTGTTTTTTATTTTTTTTTCTTAACCGCAAAGCGCGCAAAGTTTTTTTTAAATATACGAGATTTTATAAAAACGCAAAGGTCGCAAAGCTGGAAGTTTAATAAAATTCCAATTTAAATCCCAAATTCCAAAAATCTCTTCGCATAGAAGAGAAATCTAAAATCTAAAATCTAAAATCTAAAATCTAAAATCTAAAATCAGAAATCTAAAATCAGAAATCTAAAATTATTCCCCTTGCCCCCAAGTAGACGGACTCTCGTTCCATTCTAAAAGAGTAGACTGTTGGTCTTCTGTGATATATTGTTTTTGAACCGCTAAATCTAACAAGTTTTCGTAATTGCTTAAAGTGAATAAATCAATATTAGCTTCTTTGAAATTTTCTTCAGTAACACCAAAGCCGTATGTAAAAATCGCTGCCATACCTTTAATATTAGCACCTTCGCTTCTTAAAGCTTCCACAGCCATCAAACTGCTTTTTCCAGTACTGATCAAATCTTCAACAACCACAACATTTTGACCTTTTTGTAAAAAACCTTCTACTTGGTTTTGTCTACCGTGTTTTTTTGGTTCTGGACGCACGTATACGAACGGAAGGCCTAAACTTTCGGCAACCAAAATACCAACACCAATGGCTCCAGTAGCAACACCAGCAATCACATCAGGTTTTCCAAATTGTTTCTCAATGTTTTTAGCAAATTCATCACGAACATAGTTTCTAATGCTCGGAAATGAAAGAATTAACCTATTATCGCAATAAATAGGAGATTTCCAACCAGAAGCCCATGTAAAAGGATTTTCGGGATTCAATTTAATTGCATTTATTTGCAAAAGCAATTCGGCTGTTTTTTCGGCAGTATCTTTATTAAAAATCATAGTACAAATGTATAAAGTTTTTGTAAACGACAAACCACTTTTTTTGACAAATGAAATCTCTAAGGAAACAGATTTCCAATTGTTCTTGTTGGAGAGTATTGATGTAGAACAGCTTATAATTAAAATTTTTCAAAATAAAATTCAAAAAGCCATTCTATATCATCCCGACGAAAGTGTCATGATGAAAACCCTTAAAGCCAAAATTCCCGTAAACAAAGCGGGCGGAGGCTTGGTATATAATAAGAAAGGCGAGGTTTTATTTATCTTCAGAAACGGAAAATGGGATCTTCCAAAAGGCGGAATCGAGAAAGGTGAAGAAATAGAAGACACCGCCATGCGTGAAGTAGAAGAGGAGACAGGAGTTGGACAACTTAGAATTGTCAAAAAACTCGAAAAAACCTATCACATTTTTAAACGTAACGGAAAATATAAACTTAAAATAACCCATTGGTTCGAAATGTTCTCCGATTTTGAAGGAATTCCACACGGACAAGCCGAAGAAGGCATCGAAAAAGTAGAATGGCTGAATCCTGAACAAATAAAAGAAGCACTTAAAAACTCCTACGAAAACATTAAATTATTGTTTGAGGAGAAAACTCCAACAGAAAAAATCGAACCGCCTGTTGCTTATCGATCGGCTCCAAATTCGAATAATTAAGCTATTTCTAAAGGTTAAATTGGAATTTGGAATTTAAAAATTGAAATTTTAGTAATTTGGGCGTGCCACCATCCCGATAAGAGGGCAAATATAGCATGCGCATATACGCCCTCTTATCGGGATGCTGTCGGGCTTTCGCTGCTACTTCGGTAGCTTTAGCTCTATCCCTCACGCAGAGCTACACTTTGTCTTTAAATTTTGTTTCAGGTTTAAGCTTCAAGTTTTTTTTGCTAGCGCTAACGGGGGGGTATAAAATAATTACGTTTATTATTGATGTTATTACGGAAGCCCATAATTTTTATGTTTATAAGTTTTTTCTTTGTTTTTGATTTATTAATGTATTTTCGTAGGAAAATAAATAGCATTGATATGATTAGATTAACAAAACTGGTTAAAAGCGTATTGCTCTTAGCTTTAGTGCTTCTTATGACGAATTGCGCACCAAATGAAGCAGAAGAGAGCTCAAATGTTCAAGCTGTGGATGAAGCAAAAAATTGGTACAATATTCATAAAGAAGAATTTGATTCGCCTATTTTAGAATATGTAAGTGATTTAAAATGGGAGAATGCAATAATCTCGAATGGTACTGATGGAGTAGTAATCGAAGTACCATTTACGCTAACTGACAATTTGCAAACTTCAAATGGCAAAGGAAATCTGTACAATGACCATCATCGTTTTGTATTTATAAAAGAAGGGCAGCAAAAGTTCAAAACCTATTATGTTCAAATATTTACTGATAATAAGAATTCTAGTATTTTAGATAAAAGTTACAATTATTACGCCGTGAAAGAAAATTATAATGGTAAGGTCTTTGTTCAAGATTTAATAAGTAATAAAACGAATGTTCTTGAATTTAAAAATGGTGAGCAATCTACACTATCATCGACATCTAAATGGCGTGAAGAAGCTGTTAGCTGTACTTTTTTGGGCTACTGGGAGCCTGACGGAAGTTTTAGTCCTATAAAAGTGATGTATTGCGATGGAGGCGGTTATGATGATGGAGAACCCTATCCTACGTATGGTGGAGGTGGAGGTGGAGGTACCTCAAGTCCATCTCCAAAACCAGTTGCACCACAAATTATTAATAATCTTACAGGAAAAGCAAAGTGTCTAAATAGTTTATTGAGTAGCAGCGGAAACAATTTTGTACAAAATATATTTAATCAATTTGCTGGAAAATCAGAATTTAATATTCAAATTGTTTCACTTCCGAATGTTTATTCATCAACCAATCAAGAAGTAAATGGAACTACAGGGTTTGATAAGGTGAATAGTCTTATAACTATAGAAATAAGTACAAATAGATTGGATGGACTTGCAGCTTTAGAATCCGCTAGGATTATCCTGCACGAATACATACACGCAGATATTTATCGAAAGTTAAATACGACAAATTCTAATGATATTGATGCAAGTAATTTTAAACAAGTTTTTGAAACTTACGAAAATCAGCATAATGCAATGGCGCAGGTCTATCTTAGTAGTATGAAAGATGCTTTAAAATCATTTCATAAAACAGTTTTAAGTGCTGATTATAACAAATATACTAATTATTATGGAGAAGAGCCAAGCGATGCCTTCTATGAGGCCATGGCTTGGGGAGGTTTAAAGGATAGTAGTGTAAAGGCTTGGACGGATTTGCCTGAAGACAAAAAAGCTTCGATTAATTCGTTGGCAAGTAGAGTGCCTATTTTAGGTAAATCTGTTCCTTGTCCATAAAGTGTAAAATAATAGTACTTTTGTATATTAGACAACAAAATTCAATTACATATTTTTTAAAATCGAGTTATGAAAAAATATATATATTTATATGCGGCATTCTTATTGGGATTCAGTTTATATGCTCAAGAAAAATCGAATGGCACATTTTTTTTTAAATTAGATGATTCATACATTGTCGAATCCAAAACGAGTCCAAATAAGTTTTTATTAAAAGATAAAAATGAAGATGAAGTATTTTATTTTAAAGGAGTAGAAATTTTAAATGACTTAAACCCGAAAGAAGTGCTTTGTCTTAAAGATTTTGTAAGAACTTCAAAATACTATAATAAAAACAAAAAGAACAAATTGAATAACTCTGAACTGGTAAACTTTTTTAGTAACTCTACGGTTTACCTAGTTAAAAGGAAAAATGATAAAACAGAGTTTATTAAAGTGAATCCGATTGTTGAAATTTATGATTAGATTGTTTGTTTAAAATTTCAAACCTCGAAATTATTTTTCGAGGTTTTTTATTTTAGACTATGCCTAGCCCTTAAATAGCGATACACAAAAAAACATCGTTATGGCAAATCTAGCTCAACTTTGTCAAAGTTTAAAACTTTGACAAAGTTCTATACGCACAGCTTTGCGACCTCAGCGTTTTCTTCAACTCAATCAAAAGAATAAAAACTTTGCTCCCGATAGCTATCGGGATTGCGTTAAAAAAAATCAAAGCACTCGATAAACAGGATACTGCATATGCGCTTTTTCATAATGAACAGAATTCTTATAAATCCAATTTAACTGCGCTTCAGGATTTTTAGCAAATTCGCGGTCGTTTTGTTTTTTGGCTTCCAATTCTGCTTTTAAAGCTGGATTTTCTTTTAAGATTTTTGCGGCTGAATCTTCAAAAACATAATCAGAATAATGTTCTTTTTGCTGTAAAATGGCATCGAAGAAATTCCAGTTGAAGAATGAATCAACGCCTTCTGGTTCAAAAGCTTCTAAAAGATATTTTACACCTTTTTGGTTTGTTGGAACGTAGTAATCTCCTTTAGCGAAATTCATTTTTACTATTTTAGAAGTTACGGTTGTATTTCGATGCAAATAATGTCCTTCGTAAGCTAACGGAACGGTTTTAAAATCAACAATTCTGTAGCTTTCAACCTCAGCAATAGTATCATTCTTAAATTGGCGGAAAGTAATATTATTGTTCTTTAAAAGTTCAATAATATTCCAATAACCACGCGGAATAATATAAGCAGACGGAATAACAACGTCTTTTACCGATTTAAATTCTTTGATATACGGAACGTCTTTTTTATACGGTTTGCTTCTGTCATAATACAAGCGATCGCCCGTTGTCGCATCACTTTTTTTGTAACCCGCTTCGTAACCTAAAAACGTAAATTTGGTTGCTTTTGTGCTGTCCATTTCCCATTTTAAAGTGTATGATTTTTTAGGCTGATATTGCTCTAAATTCTTTACTCTTAAATCTTTTATCTTCAGATAATTAGCATCGGTAAAATCCAAAGTCGATTTCATGTATTCGTAGGTTACTTTTACACGTTCAGCATATTTTTTCAGCATGTGCGTTTCGACCACAAAACCAATCGTATTAAACAAAGAAGTATAACCCGTAGTATATCGCGGACTGTCGACAAACTGTCCAAAACCTTTATCTGGTGTATCTTTGAACGAATCCACATAAGGCGTCGTTTCTATTTTTTTGTTTTGAAGATCTTTCACCAAAGCGGGCATCATAACATCATTCATATAATCTCCCAAAAGCGTTCCCAGTTTATTGTGCTGTGTCATGATGTAAGTTAGTTTGTATTGATAATCAGAACCGTTGCTTACGTGATTATCGATAAAAACATCGGCGTTTATTTTCTGGAAAATCTCTACAAAACTTTTGGTATTTCGCGTATCTGATTTCATTAAATCACGATTTAAATCATAGTTTCTCGCATTTCCTCTAAAACCGTAAACTTCTGGTCCGTCCTGATTGGCACGCGTTGTTGAATTTCGGTTTAAAGCGCCACCAATATTGTAAACTGGAATGCAAACCAAAACGGTGTTTTTAGGTGCTTTCATTTTTCCAGTTGCCAAATCTCTGTAGAATTGCATAGAAGCGTCGATTCCGTCAGGTTCTCCAGCGTGGATTCCGTTATTGACAAACAAAACGGCTTTGGTTTTCTGTATTTTATCAAAATCAAATTCCTTGTCAGGATTAAAAGTGACCATGTGTAAGGGTTCACCAGAATCTGTCAATCCCATTTCTTTTACCTGAATCGTTGGGAAATCATTTGCTAGCATTTTAAAATAACGAATGGTTTCGTAGTAATCTGCGGCTTGATTTCCGTTTCCTTTCTCAAAAAATGTATCGTATTTTTTATTGTTTTGAGCGAAAAGAGTGATTGTGAAAAGTGAAATGAAAATGGTGAGTTGTTTCATGGTTTTGGTTTTTTATGCGAACCAAATATAGGATTTTTGTTTCAAGTTTCAGGTTTCAAGTTGGATGTTAAATACTCTGTATTTAGTTTTTGTTTCACGCTCCCGTAGCTATAGGAATTAGAGATTTAAGCAGATAAATTTTGATTTTTTAAATCTACGTCAAATGCAATCTTTGTTTTTCGTCTCCCGCAGATTTTGCAGATTTCGCGGATTTTTTTATTTAATATTTAGATTTGATCTGCTTGATCTGCAAAATCTGCGAGAGCTAAATATTCGCGCCATCTGCTTAAATCTTTTTAAATCTGCGTGAAACAAAAAATCAAACTGTACACTGCCAACTATTTTCTCTACTTTTGCAAAATGAATAAAAAACACCATTCCAACGATATACTTTCCAATTTAGGAATTAAGAACCTGAATGAGATGCAGGAAATGGCACACGATGCTATTTTAAACGAAAACAATGTTTTGTTACTTTCTCCAACTGGATCTGGAAAAACGTTAGCTTTCTTGCTTCCGATTTTAGAAATGTTACAGCCAGAAATTCTTTCAGTTCAATGTTTAATTCTGGTTCCATCTCGCGAATTGGGACTTCAGATCGAGCAGGTTTGGAAGAAAATGGGAACGCAGTACAAAGTCAATATTTGTTACGGCGGACACTCGATCGATACTGAAATCAAAAATTTGAGCAATCCGCCAGCGGTTTTAATTGGAACGCCTGGAAGAATTGCAGACCATATTGACAGAGAAACTTTTAGAACCGATAAAATTCAAACTTTGATTTTAGATGAGTTTGATAAATCGCTGCAATTAGGTTTTCACGAACAGATGTCTTTCATCATTGGAAGATTGCCGAAAGTAAACAAACGCGTTTTGGTTTCTGCGACTTCAGATATCGAAATTCCGAAATATACAAGAGTTGTAAATCCGATTACTTTAGATTTTATTCCAGAAGAGGAAGAAAAAGCCAATCTTTCTATGAAAATGGTGATTTCGCCTTCAAAAGATAAATTGCAGAGTTTGTTTAATTTAATCTGTTCTTTAAATTCAGAATCGGCGATTATTTTCTGTAATCATCGCGATGCTGCAGAACGTATAAGCGATACTTTAAACGAAAAAGGAATTTATTCGGTGTATTATCACGGCGGAATGGATCAGGAAGAACGTGAAAGAGCTTTGATTCAGTTTAGAAACGGAAGTGTTACGTATTTAGTCACAACCGATTTGGCGGCGCGTGGTTTGGATATTCCAGAAATGAAACACGTTATTCATTATCATCTTCCTTTAAAAGAAGATGAATTCACGCACCGAAATGGTCGTACGGCGCGTATGCAGGCAACGGGTACGGCGTATATTATCATTCACGAAAGTGAAAAAGAACTAGATTACATTGATTATGAAATGGATGTTTTGGATGTTGATGGAAAAGTTTCGCTGCCAAAACCACCTCAATTCCAAACGATTTATATCAGTGGTGGAAAGAAAACAAAGCTGAATAAATTTGATATTGTGGGTTTCTTTTCTCAAAAAGGAAAACTAGAAAAAGACGATTTAGGCCTAATCGAAGTAAAAGATTTTGTTTCGTTTGCAGCTGTAAAATATAATAAAGTAAAAGATCTTCTGAAAAACATTAAAGATGAAAAAATGAAAGGTAAGAAGTTTAAAATTGAAGTTGCCCGAAATGTTATTAAAAAAGAGGAAGAGGAGAAGAAGGGGGAATATTAGATAATTAGACAATTTGAGAATTAGAGAATTAGGTTTTTGCTATATACTCTCATAAATTTTTTATGCTTGAATAATTTTTGAGAAGCTTATCCAGTGTTTGTCATCCTGAGGAACGAAGGATTTCCGCAAGTAGCTCTGCAAAGATTGGAGATGTACTTTGTGAAGCTTTTGCCTTCGTAAAGATTGGTTAAAAGATGAATTGGAATTTGGGATTTTTTTATTGGAATTTAAAAGTCAATTATTTGTATTTCAGTTGATTGTGTTTTTGTAACTACAATTTACAATTTTATGTTAAAAAAATAATCAATTGATAGGTGTTTTTTCAATATTTCTATGTTTTTTTGTGATCGTAAAATTTGTAAACCCCAAATACCACATGAAAAAGATTATTACTCTTACCGCATTGTTTTTTAGTTTTGTTTCGTTTGCACAGGTTAAAGTACTAGAAACGGTTCCTGTTGAGAAACTAGGAAAAGTAAACAACAATTACATTCAGAAAATTGGTGACGAATACACAGTGTATTACACTATTATTCAAAGTGATGACGATTCTACTTTGAGAAAATTTTCATTCAAAAACATTGATAATGCTTACAACTCTTTGTACAACATTATCATGGGCGGATTTACAGCGTCTCCGTTGTACGATATCAAATTGGAGTTACCTAACAACTACATTTGGTTACACTACACAGGAAATGTTGTTCCAGACAAAGCTACAGTTCAATTTATGGTTTCTGGTAAAGAAAGAGATGCTGCAACAAACAACGTTTCTGAGCCATTCGTAAAAGACCAAATCAGTAAATTATTCCAAAAATAATTTTCTTTAAGGTTCAAAGATACAAAGTAAGAAAGGGGCAAAGTTTTTAAGCTTGTCTCTATCTATAATATAAAAAAGCTGTTCTAATCGAACAGCTTTTTTTGTTTCTTGTTTTTTAACTGCAAAGCACGCAAAGTTTATTTTTTAGATGCTTTACAAAAGCAAAGTTCGCAAAGCTTTATGTAAAAAACTTTGCGAACTTTGCGTATATCTTTGCGAACTTTGCGGTTAAGTTATTAAGCATTAAAAGAAACTTAGAAGCTTAGCAACTTAGAACCTCAGAAGCTTATATTTTCTTCACATACTGCGTAATAATCACAATCTGCTGTCCATCAACTTTTCCTTCTATATATTCAGCATTTTCGTGATCTAAACGAATGTTTCTAACCGCAGTTCCTTGTTTAGCAACCATACTAGAACCTTTTACTTTAAGATCTTTAATTAGAACAACTGAATCTCCGTGTTGTAGTACTACACCGTTACTGTCACGGTGAACCAGTTTATTTTCGTCATCTTCGCCTTCTCCAGTTGCTTTTGCCCATTCTAACGTATCTTCGTCTAGGTACATCATGTCTAGCAATTCCTGTGGCCATCCAGCTGCGCGTAAACGGCTTAACATTCTCCAGGCAACAACTTGTACAGGAATATTTTCGTTCCACATACTGTCATTCAGGCATCTCCAGTGATTTAAATCAACATTGTCTGGATTTTCAATTTGGTCAATACACGTGTTACAGGCTAATATAGCTTCATCAATTCCGCCTTTTTTAGTTGGCAGGACTTGATAAACTTTTAAATTCTCTTCAGCACCACAAAGCTCACATTTAGATCCGCTTCGTTTGCTTAATTCTCTTTCGATGCTCATTATTTATTGTTTATTTTGAAAATGCGAATTTACTTATAATTTGGTTCGCGGGCAAATATTATTATTTAGTATAAACGGATTAAAATCCGTCCCCACAATATGTTTCAAGCCTCTGGCTTTTTTTACTTTTTCACTCTAACCGCATTCGGAACCAGCATCTCATATTCGCCGCCATGACGCAATACATCGCGTACAATGCTCGAACTTATAAATGAAGTACTTGCAGCTGTCAACAAGAAAACAGTTTCTATTTTAGACAATTTTCTATTGGTGTGTGCAATGGCTTTTTCGAATTCGAAATCGGCTGGGTTGCGCAAGCCTCTTAGAATAAAATTTGCTTTTTCTTTTTTGGCTAAATCTATTGTTAATCCTTCATACGTGATAACCGAAATTTTTGGCTCGTCTTTGAAAGTTTCTTCAATAAAGCGCTTTCTTTCTTCTAGAGAAAACATGTATTTTTTTTCGGCATTGACACCAATTGCAATAATAATTTCGTCAAATAAAGGAATTCCTCTTTTGATAATATCTTCGTGTCCAAGTGTAATGGGGTCAAATGATCCTGGAAATATGGCTTTACGCATTTGTTTAAGGTTCTAAGGTTCTGAGTCGCTAAGATACTAAGTTTTTTTTCTTTTGACGGTTAATGCTACAAAGGAACGAAGGCACAAAGTTTTTTATTTAAGGATCTGAGATTCTGAGTTGCTAAGCAACTAGTTTTTTCTTTTAAGATTGGAATTTGGAATTTAAAAAAATTGGAATTTAAAACTTAAGTGATTCTCCTTGTATTTATCGATTCTACCCATTCTTCTTTTTGGCAGACTTGGCAGGTTGCCGTACCTTTTTTTTGTTCAGTTGTGTTGCCACAGAACGAGCAGGAGTAGATGCCGTCTTTTGGAATAATCTTGCTTTTTGCTTCAAACAATAAAGGTAAAATAGGAAGACCATAACCAACTTCTTCGTCTTTATAATAAAAAACACTTATTTCGCCACTGGTTTCAATAAAAGCGTGTTTTACTTGTCCCAGATGTTCAATCGATTTGATGCGGAGTTCGGCGAAAAACTCGTCTTGTGCCAGTGCTTCTTTTCTGAAAGAGGTCAATGAAAATTTCCCGTCATTAATCAGACATTCGGTTTTTCCTTCTATGAATTCTTCAAATTTTTTGCTTTTTCCTGTAAGCCAAGTTACTATGCGATATAAAACAATTATCACAGTAAAAACGATAATGGCAGGAACAATTCCAACATCTTCATAAAACATTGGGTCACCAGCTGCAGAGCCAAGTGCTATAATAATTACAGTCTCAAAAATCGATAATTGCTTTACACCTCGTTTTCCAGCTAATTTTAGGGTTAGCAGCAAAATAATGAACATTACGGTAGAACGAAATATCACCTCCAAAAGGAATATTTCAGGAAGTTCATTAAATAATAATCGGTTCCATTCGAAGATTTGTTTCATTTTTTAAGTTGCTAAGATTCTAAGTAACTAAGGTACTAAGTTTTGGTATTCGAAATTTATCGTAATTTCTATGTTGTGCAACGATATTATATGTAAATTATGAAAACCTTATTGGCAGATTGAATGGAATTTAAAAAGGCGCTAAAATCTTAGAATCTTAGCGCCTTAGTATCTTAGTAGCTTTAAGAAAGAGCTAACTCAATTGCATTTGTGAATAATTCTTCTAATGAAATTCCGGCTGCTTTTGCTTGTTGCGGAATCAGACTTTCTGTTGTTAAGCCTGGAATCGTGTTCATTTCGAGCATGTGTGGCTCGTCGTTTACGATAATGAATTCGCTTCTTGAGAAGCCTTTCATTTTTAAAACTTCGTAAGCGCGTTTTGCAGTTTCGCCTACTTTTTTAGTCATTTCATCTGAAATCCTCGCAGGAGTAATTTCTTGCGATTTTCCTTCGTATTTCGCTTCGTAATCGAAGAAATCATTGTCTGAAACGATTTCTGTTATTGGTAAAACGATAACTTCTCCTTTGTAGTTGATTACGCCGACAGAAACTTCTGTTCCGTCAAGGAAACTTTCGATAATGATTTCGTTGTCTTCTTTGTAAGCGACTTCAATTGCAATTGGAAGCTCAGCCTCTGTTTTTACTTTTGAAATTCCGAAACTTGAACCCGCTTTGTTTGGTTTTACGAAACAAGGCAATCCCACTTTTTCGATGATTTCTGCTGTGTTTATTTTATCTCCTTTATTCAAATAATAAGAAATCGCAGTTTTGATTCCGTATGGTTTTAAAACCGATAATAAATCTCTTTTGTTGAAAGTTAAAGCTGACTGGTAATAATCGCAAGAAGATTGTGGCATGCCGATTAATTCGAAATAAGCTTGCATTAATCCGTCTTCTCCCGGAGTTCCGTGAATGGCGTTGAAAACACAATCAAATGTGATTTTCTGACCGTTTACAGTAACAGAAAAATCATTCCTGTCGATTGGGAATTCAGTGTCGTTTTCGTCTACATAAACCCATTTTTCTTTAAAAATGTGAATACGGAATCCGTTGTATTTTGTTTTGTCAAGATATTGGTAAACGACATTTCCGCTGATTAATGAGATTTTGTATTCGCTGGAATAGCCGCCCATGATAATGGCAATATTTTTCATTTTTATATTTTTAGTTTTATTGTTTTATTGTTTTTTGGCCACGACTCGAGCGATAGCGAACTGGCGAAGCAATTCACGAATTACGCTAATTTTTTTGTCAAAGATTGCACTGATTAAAGGATTTTTTTCAATCTTGTCATTTCGACGAAGGAGAAATCTCCGCAAGTAGCTCCACAAAGAAAATTACCAATCTTTGTCGAGTTTCTCACGAAGATTTCTCCTTCGTCGAAATGACAAATATTGCGTTGATTCTTTGATTTTACCCATGAAGGCAAATTGTACTTTTTTAAAATAAAGAACGTTCTTATGAAACCGAGTGCCCTAGCCCTGATGGGAACGGCATCTCCCGATTTAGAAAAACAAGGCTTTTTAGCCGTAGTTTTTGTTAATCGGGAATACAGTGGACAGCAGGAATAGCTCCTGAAAAATAAAAAATCAAATTTTGAAATTCCAAATTCCAAGAGTTCTATGTTTAAAACAAAATTATCATTTTTTTTGAAACGAAATACTTTATCTTTGTCGCTATTAAAAATAAATTTATGAGTTTACGTCAGTATTTAACAAGCCGAGTTTTTTTCTTGCAATTGCTTGCTGCCGCTGCTATTATTGCGGCTATTGGTTATTTATTTATGCATTGGTTGACTTTTACGACTGATCACGGACACGAAATCGCGGTTCCGAATTTGTCTAAATTAACTGAAGAACAAGTAGAAGCAAAGCTAGATGAACTTGATTTGGACTATGTACTTTTGGATAGCGTTGATTATAGAAGTGAATTCCCAAAATATAGTGTTGTAGAACAAGATCCGCTGCCTGGAACGAAGGTAAAAGTGGGTAGAAAAATTTATATCAAGATTAATGCTTCTGGTTTTTCTTCTGTGAAAATTCCAGATTTGATCGAGAAAACGTATCGTGAGGCTGTGCCAACGCTTAAAGCTTTAGGTTTGGAGCCAGGAACGATTACGTATATTCCAAACCTTGGAAAAGATATGGTTTTGGAAATGCGTTTGAAAGGCAGAAACTTAAAAGTAGGAGACCGTGTGCTTAAAGCTTCAAAAATTGATTTGGTTTTAGGAGACGGAAAAGCAAGTTATGTAGATGAAAGTCAGGCAGCAGACAGTACTGCGGTACCTGCAGAAACCCCAAGTGATGAACAATAATATTGAAGAAAATTTAGATCTGGAAGACGAATTATTTGAGCACTACAGATTTGAAGTCCCTAAAGGTCAAGCGTTTTTACGTATTGACAAATATTTAATGTATTTGATTCCGAATGCCACGCGTAATAAAATTCAGAACGCGGCAACTAATGGAAACATTTTTGTGAATGATATTCCAGTAAAATCAAATTATAAAGTTAAGCCTTTTGATGTGATAACGGTTATGTTGTCGCATCCTCCGTTTGAAAATCATATTCTTCCTGAAGATATTCCGCTGAATATTGTTTACGAAGATGACGCTCTTTTATTGATTAATAAAGAGCCAGGGATGGTTGTGCACCCAGGTCACGGAAATTATACTGGGACTTTGGTAAATGCTTTGGCACATCATTTTGATAACCTGCCAATGAATAGCAGCGAGCGTCCAGGTTTGGTTCACCGAATTGATAAAGACACTTCTGGTCTTTTGGTTGTAGCTAAAACAGAGGCTGCAATGACGCATTTGGCGAAACAGTTTGAAGCTAAAACGACTGAACGTGAATATATTGCTTTGGTTTGGGGAAATGTTACTGCAGATAGCGGTACCATTGAAGGCAACCTAGCAAGACATTTAAAAGACCGCATGCAAATGGCTGTTTTTGCAGATCCAGAGATCGGAAAACCTGCAATTACGCATTATAAAGTTTTGGAGCGTTTTGGTTATGTAACTCTTATTTCTTGCAAGTTGGAAACGGGTAGAACGCACCAGATTCGCGCGCACATGAAACATATCGGACATCCGTTATTTAATGACGAACGTTACGGAGGTCATTTGATTTTGAAAGGAACGACTTTTACGAAATACAAACAGTTTATTGAGAATTGTTTTAAAGCTTTGCCACGTCAGGCGCTACATGCTAAAACGCTTGGTTTTGTTCATCCAAATACCGGTGAATTAATGCGTTTTGATACGGAATTGCCAGATGATTTTAAAGAATGTATTGAGAAATGGCGCAATTATGTGAAAACGCATAATACGGATGAGGAGGAATAATAATTAGATAATTTGTTAATTAGGAAATTTGTTAATTTTAGATACACAAAAAATCAAGCTCCATTTTGGAGCTTGATTTTCTTTTTAGAGGTTCTATTATAAACTATAGCCCACGGTTTCAACCGTGAGGGAACGTATTGTGATTATCGATTGCGTCCCCAAGGTTGAACCGTGGGCTATGGTTGAAAAGGTTGTGTAAATTTTGAATTTAATGATTTTATTTTATAGAGATTTAATCGTTAAATCCGTTATTTTAACTTCTCCGTTGGTTATAAAACCTAGTTTTCCTTTTTGGTTTAGATTGCTTTTTTCAAGAGAACATTCTAAAGTTGTTTTATCATCTACAGAAAAGTATAATTGGCTGTTTACGACTTTGATTTTTACCGAATACCATTTGTTGTTTTGTAGTTGCATTGGTTTTTTAAACAAAGTTTTTCCACCTCTTTTTCCGTACGAATCGTCTTTTTTATCATAAACTCCGTCGCCAATTACAATGTTTTGGTCAATTTGATATAAATAGGTTCTAATGTATTTTCCTTTATCCAAATTGAGCATTATTTCAAATAAAGATTCGTTGGTCATATTGACTTTAAAATCGATTTCATAATTCTCTGGAAGCTGTTTTTTGGATATTAAAACTCCCCAAGGCGAAAGTGAACCTTTTCCTCTGATGGTGTCATTTTTTAAAATCCATTCTTTAGAATTAATCGTCCAATCTGATTTTAGTTCTTTTGAATGCTGTAAAATATATTCTTTTTTAGAAGTGGATATCGTGCTTGAACACGAACTTAAAATCAGTAAAAAAATAAATGTAATGCTTATTTGCTTTGTCATAATTTGGTATCGTTCCGGTATTCCGTAGATATGCTTTGCGGTCTATAGATAAATTATCTAATTAACTTATTTTAATTCAATTCTGAATGGTATTTTATTTTTCCGATAGATCCCGTTTCTGAAGGTAAAAGTTCGAAGATAGAAGTAGGAGCGAGGCCTTGTTCTATTCTATGCGAAACGTAAATAATGCTCACATTTGTTTCCTGTTTTATGGTATTAATTAATTGAATCACTAAATCTACGTTTTCGTCATCTAAACCTTCAACTGGTTCGTCTAGAATTAACAATGGCGGATGTTTTAAAACGGCGCGTACAATTAATGCGACACGCTGCTGTCCGATTGAAAGATCAATAAAACGTTTTTTTCTTAAATGCGTCATCTCGATCATTTCCAGCCATTGGTTTACGATGTTTTTTTGATGCGTAGTTGGCTCCGTGTATAATCCGATAGAATCGAAGAAACCTGATAGAATCATTTGTTCTAGCGTATGACCCTTTTGAAATAAATCGGTCATAGAAGTGGTGAAGATTCCAATTTGCTTTTTGATTTCCCAAACGCTTTCTCCGGTTCCTTTTTTTCTCCCGAACAAAAATAAATTCTGTCCAAAACCTTTTGGATTATCTCCAGTAATTAAAGAAAGAATAGTACTTTTTCCAGAACCGTTTGGACCAATTAGCTGCCAGAATTCACCTTGTTTGATTGTCCAAGAAATGTTGTTTAGAATTTTTCTTTCCTCGTAGCTTACCGAAACATCTTCGAGTTTTATTAATACACTTTCGTGAAAGGAATGCGGTTCTGCAGGTTTTGGGATTACAGCGGTATTTAAGGTTTTAAAATGATTTTCCGTTTTTATAAATGGGTACAATTCAAACGTGTTGTCTTTTATTAAAGCTTTATTCGGAACAAAATCCAATATATCAACAGTACGATTCAGTAATTGAATAATGGCGATAGAATCGGTTAATTTTTGTAATGATTCTGCCAAAACAACTCTTGAAGCCTGATCGAGATGATCAAAAGGATTGTCGAAAATAATGAAATCAGGTTTTTGCTCTATACAGTAACGTAAAAACTCTTTTTTGCGTTCTCCAGAAGAAAAAGTTCGTAATTGTCTGTTTAAAGTTGAAGATTCAACACTGTCGTATTGAAATTCTTTTTCAATGAATTTTTCAATCGCAATATCTGAAAAAAGAATTCCTTTCAGATTATTAAAAACGGCTAATTCACCTTTTGCCTGTCCGTTTAATATATTGTCTATAAAAGCTTTTTTATTTACCTGATTTGATAAAAGGATATCCCAATGTTGCATTTTTTTTATTTATGTTGAATCTTAGTTTAATTAAAAATTGAGAATTAAAAATTAAAAATATTTTGTCTGCGTTATATTTTTTGCCAGATCAATAGCATTAAAGATTTAAAATAATTTTTAATTCTCAATTTTTAATTTTTTAATTTTTTTTCACTGCTATTTCACGGTCATTTCTAGACCATTCGCTCCACGATCCCACATATAATTTCGGAATTGGAAGTCCGGCGTAATCCATTGCTAATAAGGTATGGCAAGCTGTAACACCAGATCCGCAATGAACAATTGTATTTTCTGGTTTTATATCTCCAATTACGGTTTTGAATTTTTGAGCCAATTCCTCTGCGGATTTAAATAATCCGTTTTCGTCTAAATTTTCGGTAAAAGGAACATTGATGGCACCAGGAATATGTCCTGCGATGAGATCCAGCGGTTCTGTCAAGCCATCATAACGGTTTTTATCACGAACATCGATTACGACATTTTGATCACTTTTACGCGCTTTTTCGACTTCTTCAATATCTGCTAAAAGAAGTTGCCATTCCTGCGAAGGATAGGCTATTTCTTCAAAAGTTTGAATTCCAGAATTGGTTGGAAAACCAGCTTGAATTGCAGCTTGATAACCGCCGTTTAAAACTTGAATTTTCTCATGCCCAATGGCGCGCATCATCCACCAGAATCGTGCAGCGAAATTAGACCCGTTTTTATCATCGTAAACCACAACATGATCTGAAGGAGAAATTCCTAAAGCAGAAAGTGTTTTGGCAAATTCTTCAGGAGAAGGCAAAGGATGTCTTCCGCCATTGACAGGATTTTCTGGAATTTTGGCTAAATCACGGTTTAAATCAACAAAGCGAGCATCTTTTAAATGTTCTTTTTGATAGGTTTCAAAAGCATTTGCACCAGCTCGAGCATCAATTAAAATGATTTCAGATGAATCTTGAAGTCTTAACAATCCCTCAACGTTTATAATAGATGAAAATGTAGTAAGCATATTATTTTTTATAGTTTATTTTCAGTAATTAATCGGCAAATGTTTGACTGTAAAAAAGCGAAAAAGTATTATTTGTTTTGTCGTATTTCAGACATTCCCAATTGTTGTATGCAGAACTTGTTGAAATGCAAATTGTGTTTTCTAAATTTGTTTTGGAAGCTTTCTTTGAAAAACATCCTTCCTCCAATAAAAAGTTTTCATCTTTTGAGATATCAGTAATCATAACTGGTATAAATTCTAGAAAATATTCTGGATTTATGGTAATAGCATCTTCATTTGTAACTAAATGGTCAACCGCAAATCGATAATCAAGTGTTCCAAAAGAATAGCCGTTACAATTTGCATCTTCTAAATCATTTTTAACTTTAAGATCTTTATAAAGCTCAGCATATGTATTTGTGGCTGCATTGAAAAACAATATTTTAGTTCTGTTATCTTTCACATCATAAACTATAAAAATATAATCTTCGCTATTTTTTTGAAATATATTGCCTTTTGCAAAAGAGATTAGCTCATAGTTAGTGTTGGTTTTGAAAAATTGATTCTGTTTCTCATTTAGTTTTGCTGTGATTTTAGCGCTAATATTCGAGAAAAGATTATTCGCAGAAAGCTTTTTTAAGCTTTCTCTTGTATTTAAAATTCTATCTGTAAATTGAGGATCGTCATAAACTGAGATTTGATAATGAGTTGCATCGGCAGTTTTGTCCGTTTTCTTTACTTCGGTGCTTTCGTGTATTATTTTTTTTTGACTGCTAGATTTCACTTGCTCTTTGGAGTTGCAGGAAAATAAAGCTAGTGTAATGAGAACGAAAATAATTTTGTCTTTCATGAAAAAAGTAATGTGTTTATTTTGCGTAAATGTTTATTTTTTCTTTGAATTTCCAAGCCAAAGCAAGGCGTTCAAAATTAACTGACTTTGTGTTTTGTTTTCAAATGTGTACGATAAGGTTTTGTTGGTTCCGCCTTCATAATCAATGTCATTGTGCCCCATATTTACATACAGCATTTTATATTTTTTATTGGTCCAAACAACAGGATAATACCCGCTGTGCCAAATTTCATGAGCTTTTGGACCCGTTCCTAAAGGAAAACTGGATTCGTCAATAGCCAGTAAAATCTCAATATCTGGATTTTTGGTTAAATCATTTGACCATCTGTACCATTCGTTTGGAGCAGAAGTAAAAGTTTTAGGCAGATTTTTGGTTACTGGATGCTGATTTTCTACTCTTAAAACTGCCGAAGTTGGTCGCCAAGTATTGCTTCCGTATTCGCCAGAGCCTAAGAAAGTATTGTGATACCAGTTCCAATCTTGCGGATAGCTCGAATCATTTAAAGCAAATGCTGAAAAATGGAATCCGATGAAACCGCCACCATTTTCCATGTATTTCTTGAAAGCTTCGCGCTGTTCTTTTTTCTCAGGACGGGTGTCTAAAAACAAAACAACCTGATATTTTGCCAAAAATTGTGCGTTTAAATTGTCCCAATTGCTGGTAGAATCGTATTGAAAATGATTTTCTTCTGCTACTTTTGGAAAGTATTTATTGGCTTCATGCACAAAACTGATATGCGCCTGATCATTTTTTGCGGTATAAAAAGCAATAACTTTAAATTTTGGATTTTCTTTTTTCTTCTGCGAAAAGCCAAAAAGAGAAAATAGTAAAATGAAAACTAAAATGCTTCTTTTAAAAAGGGTTTGGTGGTTTTGGTTAGAAATAGTCATGAATACTCGAGAATTAGCTAGGAATTTTTTCGATTAAAATTTCATGCTCCGATTTATCAAAATAAGTGCAAGTCATTTCGACAATATCAACTCTCCATTTTGCAATTCCGCATTGTGCGCAATGATTGCAGAAAGTCATATAATCGGTTTCTCCGTGCTGATGTTTTACCAAAAGTTCGATAAAAAGTTCTTTGTTTGGAAAATCAGCTACTTTAATTTCAGCATATTTTTCTTCTGCTTCTGCAGTAAAATTATTTAAACCGTAATAAACAACACTTCCGTTATGTACATAAGTATCGTATCCTTTTACTCCTAAAATGATTAAATCTTGAATGTAATTTGGAAAATCTGCTCCGCTTTTTACTTTTGAATGCGCTTCTTTTATTTGTTCGATTGTAAACATATTTATTTTAGATTTTAGATTGTTGATTTTTTTATAGCCACGAATTCACGAATTATTGAAATAAAATTCCTGAATTGCTTGGCCAGTCGCTGTCGCTCGAGTCGTGCTATCAATATTACTTCAAAAATACGATTAATGATTTTATAAATGAATCAAAAGATTCGATATGTGGCAAATGTCCTGTGTTTGGAATTTCTACCAGTTTTGAGTTTGGAATTGCTTTCTGTGTTTTTTTGCCCAATTCAGCGTAATTTCCCATTGTTTTTCTCACTTCTTCAGAGACCAAAGGTTTTCCTAAAGCTGTTTTATCTCTTGTTCCGATAATTAATAGCGTCGGGCATTTGATGTTTTGAAATTCATACAAAACAGGCTGTGTAAAAATCATATCGTACAAAAGAGCAGAATTCCAGGCAACACGGTCGTAATCTGGTGCGGTTGTCCATCCAGCGCCAAGTTCTGCCCATTTTTGATAATCGGCATTCCACTTTCCGTCATAATAATTCGCCATTTGGTATTTCTTGATGGCTTCGTAATTCTGTTTTAATTCCGATTCGTACCACCAGTCAACAGGTTTGTAAGGAACCACTAATTTCCAGTCTTCTAAACCAATCGGATTTTCTAAAACCAGTTTTTCAGTTGTTTCAGGATACATTAAGGCAAAGCATGTAGCTAGCATTCCGCCCATAGAATGTCCTAAAACAGTCGTTTTGCTAATTCCTAAATGATCTAAAAGCTTTTTGGTATTTTCTGCAAGCTGCTGAAAAGTGTATTGAAAATTATCTGGTTTTGTCGATTTTCCAAAACCAATCTGATCGGGAACAATGACACGGAAACCTTCTTTTGCTAAAGCTTTAATAGTCGTTTCCCAATAAGCGCCATTGAAATTTTTTCCGTGAAGTAAGACAATATTTTTCTGATTGTAGTTTTCTGGAATAATATCCATATAGGTCATTTTCAAGTATTGTCGCTGGGCGCTCAATTCGATAAAATGAACTGGAAATGGGTATTCGTAGTTACTTAAGTTAATATCCAATTCTTTTATATTTCCCTGCTGTCCAAAGCTTAAGCAAGGAATTAGTATAAATAATAGTTTCAGAATTTTCATTTTAGTGGCATTTGTTTTTATGATTTATAAAGTTAAACCGAACCACTTTTAAAACAAAGCCTAAAATCTTAAAGTTATCAGAAAAAAAGCGATTGAAAACATTTCATTGCTTTTAGTGTTAATAATCGATGATTTATTGAAATTTTATCGATTAAATGATAGTGATTGTGAAAATAATGCATTTTGACGAGTAATGTAGCACTTGAAAGAACTTCTTTTATTAACACGAAAAATGGCTGTAATTTAGTGCTAGAATGTTGTAAGCCTTAAAAAAATAGTATCATGAAAACACTACTTTTGCTCCTGCTCACTGTCCCCACATTTGCCCAAGAACTCAATACTTTTGATTTCGCCGTTATAAACTCAACCTTAATTTCTCCAAATATCGATCTCGACAAAGGCCGGAGTGTTGTTGCGGCAAACAAAGATCAATATTCGGCTTATTTTCAGTATGCTCTTACGATGTGTGAAGACGACATAATTTTTGGCGCTGGAATCGATAAGTCTGAAATTGACCGAACTTATGTTGGTTATATCGGAAAAATTTGCGAGAAATTCAGAGCCACAATTGGCATAGGTTATGTAGATTCTAGAAGCGGTTATGAGGGAACTTTTACAGGTTTTAGCATCTCATGGCATTTCTCTGAAAACACTTATCTTGGCGGAAATCTAGAAAACTTGCATTCGTCAATAATTGATTATGAAACCGACGAAAGTTTTGATTATTACAAAAAACTGGTTCCCAAAGTTTTTGGGAGTTATGAAATAATCCCAAATGTGATCGCTTTTGGACAGCTGAGTTCGAGAGTAAATGACATTGCGTTAAAATATCAGGTTCACCGATTTTCAGCTGGAGGATTTTATTCTGGACATTCAGTAGGCGGTATCTTCGGAACTGTAAATGTCGGGCGATTTGCCATTTCCTGCAGTACAACTTTCGAAAAAGTAAATTTTGGATTAAAGTTTCAATAAGAAAATCAACTGAACTTTTGTTTAGAAAAAAATCCCAAAAACAAGATTTATATGTTTTTGGGATTTTTTATAAAGTTGAAAAGAATGTTGTTTTATAATCCAACAAAATCATCGCTTTTTGGAAAAATGCTCAAAGCTTGAATTGCGATTTCTGGAGTTGGAGAAGCTAGCTTTCTTAATTTAGTGTCCATCCAAGCACCGTCAACCGTAATTGTTGCGCAAAGTGTATCGTCTTCTCTTCTAAACTCATGAACGATAGACCAGCGAGAAGCATCGGCTTTCATTTTTGAAGTTTTGGTATGAATGAATATTTTATCTGAAAGTTTTAATTCTTTTCTGAAAACGCATTCTTCTCTAAACAAAACAGGGCCAAAACCTTGTGTCTGCATTACTTTTAAAGTTAAACCTAATTCTTCTAGAATTTCGATACGATGCTGTGCACCAAAATCGTAATAGGCACTGTGACGAACGTGAAAATTAGGATCAAGGTCAGACCAGCGAAATGATATTTCTTTTGTAAATGAAGCCATTTTTAATATTGTATTTTATTGAAAAACCGAAATTACGAATAAAAAATATACGATTAGCATAAAACTACTATGCGTGCATAATTTTTTTGTTTTCCGAAATACAAATAGATTGGCGAATAAACTATTTCGAAAGCAATTTTTTAATTTCGTTTGCGATGTTGTCTAAGTTTCCTTCCGCATTTCCTACGGCGACATATTTTATAACTCCGTTTTGATCGATTAAAAAGTTCTTAGGAATTGCATTTTTAGCATATTGATTCCATATAATTTCATTTTGATCAATTCCGAAATTAAAATCTAAACCGTCTTTTTTTAATTTCGTTACTTTTTTAGCAACTTGAGCTTCAGTTTCTCCGCTTGAAATAGCTAAAAACACAAAATTATCATTTTTAAAAGGCTCTAAAATTTTTGATGGAATATCGTAAAACTCCTGTAAGCATGGCGCGCACCAAGTTGCCCAGAAATTTACCAAAACTACTTTTCCTTTTAAATCAGAAAGTTTTACTTCTTTTCCGTCTACAAGTTTTAAAGTAAAGTCTTTTGCTTTATCATTTACATTTAAGAGAAATTGCTCTTCTTTTGGTTGAGGTTTTTGCTCTATTGCAATAGCAGTATTTTTCTTGTCGTTTTCGATTTTTTCCTGCTCCGTAAAAACTTCAATGACCATTATAAATTCTCTATCGCCAATTTTATCGCCAAATTTTTGAGCCAATTTATCGCGTTCTTCTTGGCTAACGCCTTTGTTCATTGATTTGACATAACCTTCATTGCCATATTTCATAACTTGATCCATTGTGGCAATTTCGTTGTTGATGATAATAACGGTTTCAGGTTTTTTTGCGACTGCGTTTTGGGCATAAAAAAGTTGCGTTGCGAATAGAATCGCAAGAGAAATGATTTTTTTCATGTGATTGATTTTTGATTGTTTAATGATTGATGATGATTGTAAAGATATGTAATTAAGTTTTCATAGTTTCATTTTAGATAATTCAACTTCCAGTTTATCAAAGTTTTCTTCATTTTTATCCACAACATAAGGTTTCAATTTCTGGCATTCTTCTTCAGTTTCAAAAAGCATTTTAAAAACCACTTTGGTCTGATTTTCGGCGACGATTTCAAAAGTGGTTGAGATTTGAAAAAGCGGTTTTGAATGACGTTTCCAAGCAATAAGATTTGGTTTTTCTATTTTGATGAATTCAACATCATTTTCATAATTTCCTTTTTCGGTACCGTGCATCGTAAAAGTCCATTTTCCGCCTTCGCGAAAGTCAAACTCGTGAAAAGTATTGGTAAAACCTTTTGGTCCCCACCAATTTTTTAAATGTTCGGGCGTGCTCCAGGCTTTAAAAACAAGTTCTTGTGGGAAATTTAAAACCCGAGTAGTTACAATTTCTGAATCTGGTGTTATGGTAAGAATAGCTGAAGTCATTTCTCTATAGTTTTAATTGAATTTCAACGAAATGAGTAAAGTTACATTCTTTTTCGGTTAGTTGGAATTATCTTTTATTTGCTTTTTTTCTTCTATCTCATTTATTTTTTTTACGATAAAAGGCAATGTTAATCCTTGCCCGATTAAGGTAAGAAGCACTACTGCAACAGAAATAAATATTATGGCATTTCTGAGCGGAAAAGGAGTTCCGTCTTCGAGAAATCTCGGTAGTCCGATCGCGATAGCTAAAGATACAATGCCTCGCATTCCAGACCAGCTTATAATTAGACTATTTCCAAAATCAAGAAGAGCATGTTCGCTTACTCTTCTTTTTCCTTTTTTAGTACTTTGAAAGGCTTTTTGCAAATTGATTTTTTGCAGATAGACTCTGGCCATTCTGATTAAAAGCGCAACAATGGTAATTATAAGTGCGTAACCAATATAAGGAAGAATCATGTCGTTGTCGATATCTTTGAGAATGTAGCGAAAGTTGAGTCCAATTAATATAAAGATTAATCCGTTTAATAGAAAAACGATAACATCCCAAAGTCCTTTTGATTGGTTTTTAAGGCTTTCTGGGAATATTTTTTTGCTGAATCGAGAAATCGCCAATCCTAATATTACCACAGCAATTACTCCAGAAACATGTAGATGTTCGGCGATAAGATAAGTTACAAAAGGCATTAAAAGCATAAAACTAATGGTGACTTCGGGTTTGTTTTTTACTCGAGCTAAAATAAAAGATAGAATTTTTGACATTACAAATCCGACAAGGAATCCGCCACCAAGCAATAACACAAATTCTAAAGCCGCTTTCCAGATTATAAAAGCTGCGCCCATTACAGCAGCAACCGCAAATCGATAGGCAACTAGTGCAGATGCATCGTTAATAAGACTTTCTCCTTCGAGAATGGTTATTGTTTTATGAGATATTTTGAGCCCTTTGGTTATGCTAATGGCAGCGACAGCATCGGTTGCTGAAAGTATGGATCCTAAAACGAAAGCTAACGGCCAAGTCATTTCAGGAATTAAATAATAGGCCGCTACCGCTATCCCAACCGTTGTTAGGAAAACAAGCCAAATGGCCAATGTAGTGATGGTATGAAGGTTTGTTTTGAAATCTTTGGACGAAATATTAAATGAGGCATCATATAATAACGGAGGTAGAAATAATAAGAAAATAATTTCGGGATTTATTTCGATTTCTGCCATAGTTGGTATAAAACCAATTTCGACACCAACAATAACCAAAAGAATAGGATAGGGGAGTTTTAGCTTGTCTGCAAATGCGGATAAGCCTATTACAACAGTTAGAATAAAAATGATGATGCTGTAGTTTTCCATTATTTCGACTTTTATTATATGAAAAGCTTTTGATTTGTTTGTATTTGCTAATGTTTCTTGGGTTGTTTACTATTTATCAAACATTTTGTCCGTTGCGTGTTGTATTATAAAGTATTTCGTAAGGGACCCATCGTCTTTTTTCATTTCTAAGATGTCAAGAAAATATCCGTTTTTATCTCTACCAGAACCCATTGTCCCAATTGAGCCACCTAAAATATATCTTATCAAAGTTTGTCCATCTATTGGACTAAGCACAAAACAGGGACGTTCTGTAGTCCCATCTCCGCTCCACATTATTGAATTGATAATTTTTATTGTTTTTTCTTTGTGGATTAAAACATCTGTTTTATTTAGTTTCATGTAAGCAAATCCTTTTTCCATAAGCGCAGTAAAGTCTACAGGATTTGTTTTTAAGAGTTTATCACATTTAATTACAGCTTTCTCATATTGTTTGTCGGAAATAAGAGCTAAAATTTCTCTTTCCTTATAAATTGTTTCATATGGCTTGTAATTTTTGTTATCTGTAAAACCAATTTGTAAGGCAACAATATCTTTGTTTGTCAAAGTGCTGTCATTGGCATTAAATCTTTCTAATAACTTAGGGTAAAAGTACTCGCTACTTTTGTCTTTACTTTTTTTTAGTAAATCTTTAAAGTCGTTGTGATAGTCAAAGTCCTGCCCAAAAGAAGAATTTGTTATAATCAATGAAAAAAAAGCCATTAGAATTCTCAAAAGCCCTTTATAATTTATTGGCATAATTTCTTAAGTTTCGTTATCTAAAGTTGTTGTCCAAATACAAACATTCACTTTTATCTCAGCTCGTCCTTCGATGGAGCAAAGTTTGTGTTTGTTTTAAAATCAAATATATGTTTATTTATTATTACTAAATTATATGGACTTTAATTTGTTGGGTATTTTCGTAATAAAGTGATTTTTTAATGTTCTTATGAAAATGATTACCCTAGCCCTGATGGGAGCGGCATCCTTTTTCCTGCTCCTTTAGCAGGGAAAAGATATAGCGTACAGCAGGAATCAGCTCCTAAAATGACAGCTAAAGTACTGATATGCCATACCTGACAGGTCTTAAAAATGTCATGTTGTCAGATGGTTTTGAGGGCTCAGACAGTAAAACTGACAAATTCTATTGGTTTTTTATATTGGCACAAAGATTGACTTATGCCACCTGAGTTATTAAATTTAAATCAAAATTAAATATATAAAAAATGGGTAAAATAATCGGAATTGACTTAGGTACGACGAACTCTTGTGTTTCTGTAATGGAAGGTAACGAAGCAGTTGTTATCCCTAACGCAGAAGGAAAAAGAACTACACCATCTATCATCGCTTTTGTTGAAGGTGGAGAAATTAAAGTAGGTGATCCTGCAAAAAGACAAGCAGTAACTAACCCTACAAAAACGATTGCTTCTATTAAACGTTTTATGGGACACACTTTTGCTGAAACTCAAGAAGAAGCAAAAAGAGTTCCTTACAGTGTTGTAAAAGGTGACAACAATACTCCACGTGTGGATATTGACGGTCGTTTATACACTGCTCAAGAATTGTCTGCTATGACACTTCAAAAAATGAAAAAAACTGCTGAAGACTATTTAGGTCAAACAGTAACTGAGGCAGTTATTACAGTTCCTGCTTACTTTAACGATGCTCAGCGTCAAGCTACAAAAGAAGCTGGTGAAATCGCTGGTCTTAAAGTTATGCGTATCATCAACGAGCCAACTGCTGCTGCACTTGCTTACGGATTAGATAAAAAAGGAAATGATCAAAAAATTGCTGTTTACGATTTAGGTGGAGGTACTTTTGATATCTCTGTTCTTGAATTAGGAGACGGTGTATTTGAAGTATTATCTACAAACGGTGATACTCACTTAGGTGGTGATGATTTTGACCAAGTTATTATTGACTGGTTAGCTGACGAATTCAAAACTGAAGAAGGTATTGATTTACGTTTAGACCCAATGTCATTACAGCGTTTGAAAGAAGCTGCTGAGAAAGCTAAGATTGAATTATCTTCTTCTGCAGAAACTGAAATCAACTTGCCTTACGTAACTGCTACTGCTTCTGGACCAAAACACTTAGTGAAAAAATTATCTAGAGCTAAATTTGAGCAATTATCTGATGCATTAGTAAAACGTTCTATGGAGCCAGTTGCTAAAGCATTAAAAGATGCAGGTTTATCTACATCTGATATCGACGAAGTTATCCTTGTAGGAGGTTCTACTCGTATGCCAAGAATCGCTGACGAAGTAGAGAAATTCTTCGGTAAAAAAGCTTCTAAAGGTGTTAACCCTGATGAGGTTGTGGCTATTGGAGCTGCTATTCAAGGTGGAGTTTTATCTGGAGATGTAAAAGATGTATTGTTACTTGACGTAACTCCTCTTTCTTTAGGTATCGAAACTATGGGTGGTGTATTGACTAAATTAATCGAGTCTAACACAACTATCCCAACTAAAAAATCTCAAGTATTCTCTACTGCTGCAGATTCTCAACCATCTGTTGAAATCCACGTATTACAAGGAGAAAGAGCAATGGCTGCTGATAACAAAACTATCGGTCGTTTCCACTTAGATGGTATTCCACCAGCACCAAGAGGAGTTCCTCAAATCGAAGTAACTTTCGATATTGATGCTAACGGTATCATCAAAGTTTCTGCAACTGATAAAGGAACTGGAAAATCTCACGATATCCGTATCGAAGCTTCTTCTGGTTTAACAGCTGAAGAAATCGAAAAAATGAAAAAAGATGCTGAAGCTAATGCTGATGCAGATAGAATCGCTAAAGAAAGAGCTGAGAAATTGAACGAAGCTGACAGTACTATCTTCCAAACTGAATCTCAATTGAAAGAGTTAGGAGATAAATTGACAGACGATCAAAAAACAGCTATCGAATATGCTTTAACTGAATTGAGAATGGCTCACCAATCTCAAGATCTTGAGGCAATCCAAAAAGGATTAGACAATGTAAATGCAGCTTGGAAAACAGCTACAGAAGCAATGTACGCTCAAGGTGGTGAAGGACAGCAAGCTGCTCCACAACAAGAGCAGTCTTCTGGAGATAACGTGGAAGACGTTGAATTCGAAGAAGTTAAGTAATTCTTTAGTGCTAAGCAATTAGTACAAAAGTATTAAGATAGAAAACCGAGTCAGAAATGACTCGGTTTTTTTGTGCTAATTTTTTATATCAATTAGACCTAATACTATTTAATTTTTTGAAATGAGGTTTTCCGTATATTTTTTAAAGTTTTTACTATTTATTTTGTCGCAACTAAAATCAAAAATAAAACCTATGAAAAAACTATTAAGTATTGGATTATTATCATTATCAGTATTGTTTGCAAGTTGCAGTAGTGATGAAAGTGAAGAAAACAGCTTGGATGGCTCAGTTACAGCTACTGTAAATGGAAATGCATGGAAAGCTACAAAAATTACCAGCGTTACTTTAATAAAAGTTTCAGGTGGCGGTCAGCGTTTTGATATAAATGTTGAAGATAAGTCGCAAATGATTCTATTAGCCTGCGAAAGTGAATTAACAGCAAAAGATGCTATGCCGCTCAAAGAATATACTTTTACAGATGAGGATAATGATGTTGATACTCCAATAGTAAATAGTGATGCATTATTTCTAAATTATTATTTAGTAGACGGAAATTCTTATGGTGAGCATTTTCCTAAAACAGGAAAAATAACAATTACAGCTATGGATCCTGAGAAGAAAACAGTTTCTGGTACATTTAGTTTTAAAGCGGAGAAAGTGGGCGCTTTGCAAACTAAAATTGTAACCCCAGAAGTTTTCGAAGTTACAAACGGAGTTTTTAAAAATTTGCCTTATACTGTTTATGCACAATAAATAACAGAAAAATTTTACAGTAAACCGAGTCAGAAATGACTCGGTTTTTTTATGCCAATTAAATTTTAATGTAGAGACGCACCGCAGTGTGTCTAACGTCAGTTTTTTCACAAACTGACAATTGTCATTTCTTGTTCAAATTCTTTTTCGTAATATTACTATTGTAAATTTCCATGAATGAGAAAGATCAAATATAAGAAAGGGCGCAAGCTGCAACCCATTACTTTAGAGTATACTGGCACGCACAAAGATCACGAAACTGAGATGCAACTTTTTGTCTATAATGACGAAGATATTGTCGAATACGATAAGTTTACAGTTTTGGCTTTAAATTCTTGTTTTGATTATACTAAAAACAATTGGCTAAACATTCATGGACTTCATGATATCAATCTTCTTAAAACGATCGGCGCACATTTCAAATTAGATGATTTTCTTCTTGCCGATATTTTAAACACCACCAAAAGGACTAAATTAGAAGAACAGCATGATGTTTTGTTCTTCAATATAAAATCACTTCTTCCTTCTGAGTATTCAGATAATATTAGTGTAGAACAATTAAGTTTTATTTTGAAAGACGGAATCTTAATTTCCTTTCAAGAAAAACGAAGCGATTTCTTTACGCACATTCGGGAGCGTTTGCGTACGCATGCAGGAATTGTCAGAACCAAAAAGGTAGATTATCTTCTGTATTTGCTTTTGGATGCTGTAATGGAAAATTTCTACATTACGTTGGAAGATGAAGAAGATAAAGTAGAAGAATTGATTAATTTGACTAAACAGGGAGCAAAGCCTGTTATTTTAGAAAAAATTGAAAATCACCGAGATAATCTAAATTTTCTAAAACGTTCCATTGTGCCACTTCGAGACTCGCTTTATTATTTGAAAACGAAAAAAGATGACGACGAAGATAATGGGCTAATTCAGAAAGAAACATTCAATTTCTTTATCAGACTGCATCAAAAAAGTTTGGAGCTTTTGGATCAGATCGAATCAGATATGAGCGCATTAGAAAGCGCTTCCAACTTTTATTTTTCGGAGCAAAGCCGGAAAATGAACGAAATCATGAAAACGCTGACTATCATTTCGGCAATATTTATTCCGCTCACCTTTATTGTGGGAGTATACGGAATGAACTTTGAGAACATGCCAGAACTCAAAACGCAAAATGGCTATTTTGTGGTCATGGGTGTCATGTTTTTGCTGGTAATAGGACTAATCATCTATTTTAAAAAACGACGCTGGTTTTAGCACTGTTTCGCAGTTTTAGAATTTGATTTTTGTAAATTTGTTATTTAGAATAAATATAAATAATTATGAGTAAAGCAATATATATAGCCACTAGTGATCACAATAGCGGTAAATCGATTATTACGCTCGGTTTAATGAGTATCTTAATTGGTAAAACAGCCAAAGTAGGGTATTTTAGGCCTATTATCGAAGACTTTGTTGATGGTGAGGTAGACAATCATATTGAGACGGTTTTATCGTATTTTAACTTGGATATTAAGTTTGAAGATGCCTATGCAATCACCAAAAGCAGACTGATCAAGAAAAAGAACAAAGGTAAAATAGGAGAGGTTCTCGATTTAATTATCGAAAAATATAAAAAACTAGAAGAACGCTTCGATTTTGTTTTGGTTGAAGGAACAAGTTTTACGGGAGAAGGAACTTCGATCGAATTAGATTTGAACGTTTTAATTGCTAAAAACCTTGGAATTCCGACCATAATTGTAGGTTCAGGAGTTGGTAAAACCTTAGAAGAACTTTTAGACAGTTTGTATTTGGTTTACGATTCTTTCAAAGTAAAAGAGGTTGAAGTTTTATCGGTTTTTGCCAATAAAGTACAGCCAGAAAATATTGAGCTGGTTACAAATAGCTTGCAAAAAAGTCTGCCATCCAATGTATTGATCAATACAATTCCGCTTATTTCGAGTCTGAACAATCCGACCATGCAAGAAATTGTAAACGAATTGAATGCAAAAGTTTTGTTTGGAGAGAATTACCTAAATAATGAAATTGGACATTACAGCGTAGGAGCAATGCAATTGCATAATTATTTGGTGCATTTGCATGACAATGCTTTAGTAATTACTCCAGGAGACCGTTCTGACATTATTTTAGGAGCTTTACAAGCTAATGAATCGGCTAATTATCCAACCATTTCAGGAATTATCCTGACGGGAAATATTGTTCCAGAAGAAAGTATTTTAAAGCTTATCGAAGGACTTTCAGCCATTGTGCCAATTATTGCTGTTGATGGCGGAACGTATCACATTACAAATAAAATTGGCTCTATCAAATCGGAGATTTATGCTAATAATACCCATAAAATTGAAACCTCGATAACAACCTTCGAAAAATACGTGGATAATGATGCCTTATCAGAAAGATTAATCACTTTCCAAGCAGAAGGTATGACGCCAAAAATGTTTCAATACAATATGGTTAAAAGGGCTAAACAGCATAGAAAACATATTGTTCTTCCAGAAGGAAATGATGATCGAATTATCACGGCGGCATCAAGATTGCTTGATATGGATGTGGTGGACATCTCAATCATTGGAGACAAAAAACAAATTGAAAGTAAAGTTTTAGAATTGGGAATTACTCTTGATTTTTCTAAAGTAAATATCATTAATCCAAAAGAATCTGAACTTTATGAGGATTATGCCAATACGTATTATGAGCTTAGAAAAGCGAAAAACGTAAGTATCACAATGGCAAGAGATTTAATGGAAGATGTTTCCTATTTCGGAACGATGATGGTGTACAAAGGGCACGCAGACGGAATGGTTTCTGGCGCGGCGCACACGACTCAGCATACCATTTTACCAGCATTACAATTCATTAAAACGAAACCAAATTCATCTGTAGTTTCTTCGGTATTTTTCATGTGTTTAGAAGACAGAGTTTCTGTTTTTGGAGATTGCGCTATTAATCCGAACCCTACGGCAGAACAGTTGGCAGAAATTGCAATTTCTTCTGCAGAATCGAGTTTAGCATTCGGAATTGAACCAAAAATTGCGATGCTTTCGTATTCTTCTGGTTCATCTGGAAAAGGTGATGAAGTAGATAAAGTAAGAACAGCAACTGCAATTGTAAAAGAAAAAAGACCAGACTTAAAAATCGAAGGACCAATTCAATATGATGCGGCAGTTGATTTAAGCGTCGGAAAAAGCAAAATGCCAGATTCAGAAGTCGCGGGACAAGCAAGCGTACTTATTTTTCCTGATTTAAATACAGGAAATAATACGTATAAAGCCGTTCAAAGAGAAACTGGAGCTTTGGCAATTGGGCCAATGCTACAAGGCTTAAACAAGCCAGTAAACGACTTAAGCCGTGGCTGTACAGTTGACGATATTATCAATACAGTTGTAATTACGGCTATCCAAGCTCAGGGAATGTAGTTAATTATGAATTATAAATTATGAATTTGTTTGCTGTGAAATTGCTTTATTTCATTTTGAATTCGTAATATAAAATAAAAAAAGTTTGAGTTTTTGAGGAAACTCAGCACCTTAGAAACTTAGCATCTTAGAACCTTTTAATAAAAAAATGAAAATACTAATTATAAACTCAGGAAGTTCTTCAATTAAATATCAATTAATGGTAATGCCAGAAAACGAAGTAATTTGTTCTGGAATGATTGACCGAATTGGTTTAGAAACTTCAAATATTACTTTTAAAACCGCTAATGCTTCATACGAAGAATTGCTTCCAATTCCGAGTCATAAAGTAGGCTTACAGAAAGTAGCCACTATGCTTTTGGATAACGAAAGAGGAGTAATTAAATCGACTTCAGAAATTACTGCTGTTGGACATCGTGTAGTGCATGGAGGAAGCGATTTTAGCGATACGGTAAAAATCGATGATAAAGTAAAAGAAAAAATCAAACAGCTTTTTGAACTTGCGCCTTTGCATAATCCTGCCAATTTAGAAGGAATTAATGTGGCTGAGGAAATTTTTAGTTCTGCAGAACAAATTGCCGTTTTTGATACCGCTTTTCACCAGACAATGCCAGAGGTAGCGTATAAATATGCTATTCCGAATTATCTTTTGACTGAAAATAAAGTGCGTGTTTACGGTTTTCACGGAACGAGCCACAAATATGTTTCTGAAAAAGCAATTAATTATTTAAAGGACAATTCTAAAATAATTACCATTCACTTAGGAAATGGCTGCAGTATGGCTGCCGTTAAAGATGGAAAATGTATTGATACCTCGATGGGGTTTTCGCCTTCAAATGGCTTAATTATGGGAACTCGTGCTGGTGATATTGATCAGTCTGTTATTTTTTATATGATTAAAAATTTAGGATATACTCCAGATGAAGTAAATGCAGTTTTATTGAAGCAAAGCGGTATGCTTGGTCTTACAGGTTACAGCGACTTGCGCGATATTGAAGCAGAGGCCGAAAAAGGAAATAAAGACTGTCAGCTTGCATTACAAATGAATGCCTACAGAATTAGAAAAACCATTGGTGCTTATGCGGCTGCGTTAAACGGATTGGATGCCATTATTTTTACTGCCGGAATTGGAGAGAATTCTTCTTTTATGCGTAAACTGATTTGTACCGATTTGAATTATTTCGGAATTGAAATTGACGTGGAAAAAAATCAAATCCGTTCTAAAGAATTAAGAGAAATCAATACAGAAAAATCTATTGTAAAGGTTTTGGTTGTTCCGACAGATGAGGAATATGAAATTGCAAATCAGGTTTATCATTTATTAGAAGTTTAATTTCTAAAATAATATTTTCAAACCAATGGCAAAAATCATTGCATTAGTGTTATTCTCGATATTTCTTTTTCTTTCGTTAGTTCATTTTTATTGGGCTTTTGGAGGAAAATGGGGCGCAGAAGGAGTTTATCCAACTCCAGATGCAGAGACTCCGCCTAAGAATCCTGGAATAGTGCCAACATTGATTGTTGCCATTGGTTTATTTGCTTTTGCTGTTTTTTATTTAATAAAAGTCAGAATCATTTTACTTGAACTACCTCTTTGGCTTCAAAATTATGGTCTTTGGGTTTTAACTTCAATATTTGCTATAAGGGCAATTGGAGATTTTAAATATCTTGGTTTTTCAAAAAAATAAAAAACACTAGATTCGGACAAAATGATACTAAATATTTTGCTCCATTGTGTTTGGTAATCAGTATTCTAACATGTTTAGTTATACTATTAAACTAAATGCCTTCTCGTTTTTTACAGTAGAAAATTAAATATTTGTGAGTATCTTTGGGTTTAAAAACGAATATCTTGAAATCGATACTTTTTAAATCAGTTTTCTTCTTTTTCATCGCTTTACAACTTCAAGCACAAGAATTACTTCCATTTGTCGAAAATTACAGCAAATCAGATTATCAGGGAGATAATCAGATCTGGAATGTAGCTCAGGGAAATGATAATGCCATGTATTTTGCCAATAACCATTATTTGCTTCGCTACGACGGAGTAAAATGGGAAAAATATACGCTTCCGAACAAAACCATCATTCGCTCTATTCTAATTGAAGGCGATAAAATCTATTCTGGTTCTTATAAAGAATTTGGCTATTGGTACAGAAAAGACGGAACGATGCATTACGTTTCTATTACCAAAAATCTAAGATTATTTGACGAAAAAGACAACGAAGAAATCTGGAAAATATTCCGATTTAATGGTTCTCTTTATTTCCAGTCTTTTAATGATGTTTTTATTTACAACGGAAAAACAATTAAGAAAATTAAATTTCCTTTTCTTATATCGTATTGTTTCGGTGTAGATAAAGATTTATATGTTGCTTCTGTTAGAGACGGAATTTTTAAAATGAATAGTAAATATATTGCCAATCCAAAAGGATGGAATGTTTTAAAAAATACGGTTGTTCATGCTATAGAAAAGTATCAAAACAAGACTTACATTTTCACACAGAAAAAAGGAGTTTTTATTGTAGAAAAAAATGGATTAAAAAGTTGGGATAATCCAATAAACGAAACTTTAAAATCAGCTACGGTCAATGTGGCAAAATTCATCAAGAACGAAAAACTGATTATTGGAACTGGAAATCGCGGAATTTTCATTTTAGACTTAAAAAATAATTCATTTAAAAATATCGAACGTGATAATGTTTTAATGAATAATTCAGTCCTAAGTATAGGTTTGGATAAAGAAAACGATTTGTGGGTTGGTCTGGATAATGGTATTGCACATGTTGAGGTTAATTCTCCAATTTCATTCTTTTATGATAATTCTGGACTTTTAGGTTCTGTTTATGCTGTGGCTTCTATCAATAAAGGTTACTTAATTGCGTCAAATCATGGAATTTTTGAATACAGCGCTGGAAAATTTAATATGATGCCTAATACGCAAGGGCAGGGCTGGAATATTTCTTCCATTGACGGAAAATATATTATTGGTCATAACGATGGTACTTTTTCGTATGAAAATAATACTTTAAATAAAATAAATGGTGTCAGCGGTGGCTGGAATATGGCAAAAAGCAGTATCAATAATACTTATTTTCAGTCCACTTACAGCGGTATTTTGGTTTATGATGATCCTTCCAATATGTCTCATTATAAAATCATAAAAGATCTAGCCAAACCTATAAAATATGTTGCTCAAAACAAAAAAAATGAAATCTGGGCAGCTGATAATTATAGAGGTCTGTATCGTGTTTTGCTGGACGATAATTATAATACGCTAAAAGTTGAAAATGTTACGCAGCAGAGCAAAATAATCAATGATTTCGGAATTAAGATTTTTGAATTTAGAAAAGAAATACTTTTTCTCATTAATAATACTTGGTACACCTACAATTCTATAGCTAGTAAATTGGAAGAAAATGAATTGTTTAATGCCAATTTCAAAAACGTAACAGATGTCGTTTCTATAGACGAAGATCATTTTATGGTTTTGCAAAACGGAATCTTGTATCATATTTATGCAGAGGGAAACAAATTTGTCTGGAATATTATTCAGGAGAAATATTATAAAGGAAAATTGATTAATGAGAATCTAAGAATTTTCAAGAAGGACAATTATTATTTATTTAATCTAGATGACGGATTTATTTCGCTTAAGCTCGAATATGAAAACAAACAGAATTCAGGAGTAAAGATTGAAGCATTTAGTAATGATAATTTGATTGCGAGTGAAGAGAAAATTAAATTCAATACCGAATTAAAGATTAATGTCATTTCTGGAATTTACGGAGCGAGCAGACCAAATCTATTTTACAAACTCGATAAAGAAAAAGAATTTATTCCAATTTCTGACGGATTGATCGTTTTGAACAATTTAAGCAGCGGTTATCATACGGTAGAAATCTTCAAACACGATGGAGCAACTTATGATAAAGTTTCTTCATATAAGTTTAAAGTTGCAGAACCGTGGTATTTTTCTTTTTGGATGATTCTGCTGTATCTTCTTGTTGTTGGAGCTATTTTATTTTTCTATTATAAATGGAATAAGCTTCGTTATATGCAAAAACTAAAATTGCAAGGTGAAGAATTAAAGCATCAAAGAGAAATTCTCGAAATGGAGCTGAAGAAAGAAAACGAACTTAACATCCAAGAATACGAAAAACATATTTTAGAATTAGAACTGCAGGCAAAATCATCAGAAGTTGCAGGCAAATCGTTATCAATCGCAAAACAAACCGAAATGATTGATAAAATTCAAGGTATTCTGGAAACCGAAAAAGATTTTAGCAAACTTAAAAACGAAATTAGAAAAGCAATTAAGATTAATGAAGTGAATAAACACGAATGGGAAACATTTGAAACTAATTTGAATCAAATTCACAACGAGTTTATCATTAATCTTTCTAAAAAATATCCACACCTAACTCCAAAGGATATTAAACTGTGTGTTTATCTTAAAATGAACCTTTCTTCTAAAGAAATTGCTCCTATGATGAATATCTCTTTTAGAGGCGTAGAATTGCATAGATATCGCCTTAGAAAGAAGCTAAACCTTACTCAGGACGAAAACCTGTCAAAGTTTTTATTAAGTCTGTAAGATTTGATTTTATTTTTTACAGATTTTATATTTTTCGATATCATTTATTATATAATTGAAATACATCATTACTACATCATAACGATATGTTAAAGGATTTTTGTTAACATTTATTGAGTTGATAATCATTATAATAAAGTTAAATTTTAACACAATGATGTAGCTATGCTGTAGTGGTAATTGATGTACTACAACGTTGTAATTGCTTAATTTGGCTCTACTAACTTAAACGATTACGTACTGTATGAAAAATTTTATTTTTAGCTTTTTAGCACTCTTGCTGCTGCCTACATATATGATGGGGCAAGCGCAAGCAATCAAAGGAAAAGTAGTTGACAGTAATGGAATGGGAGTTCCAGGAGCAATAATCGCTTCAGCTGACGCTAGGGCAACTGCAGACGCAGATTTCGACGGAAACTTTACTATTAACGCAAAACCTGGAGACATCTTAAAAGTTTCTATGTTAGGTTTTGATTCGGTTTCTGTGCCGGCTACTGCCGCACCAATGACTATTACTTTAAAAGAATCAGGCGACACTGCCTTAAAAGAAGTAGTTGTAATTGGGTACGGTACAAGAAAGAAAATTGATAATACTTCGGCGGTAAGCTCAATTAAGTCCGAAGAAATTACCAAAATGAAGGTGTTAAATGCTTCGCAAGCTATTCAAGGTAAAGCAGCGGGTGTTCAGGTTTCTACTTCAGACGCACCAGGAAGTACACCATCAGTTGTGATCAGGGGAGCAGGTACAGCATTAGGAGGAAGAAATCCTTTATATGTTGTAGACGGTATGCCTACTGAAAACATTAACAACATTAACACTAATGATATTACATCTTATGAAGTTTTAAAAGATGCTTCTGCATTAGCTATTTATGGTACTAGAGGTGCAAATGGTGTAATTATGATTACAACCAAAGGCGGTAAAGGAAAACTTACTGTAGATGTTGAAAGTTTTGCAGGAGTTCGAACTCCATTAAAAACTGTAAAAATGGCAAATAGTGACGAGTATATTCGTTATAGTAATGCCGCTTACAATGCAGATTTCCCACAAGGTAGATTCTCTGCTAATCAGCCTTATAACACAGATTGGCTAGATGCAATTACAAGAACTGGATCTTATACTCAGAACAATATTTCGGTTTCTGGATCTTCTGAAAATGTAAAATACTTTTTTAGTGTTGGAAATTATGAAGAAAAAGGAATTTTGAATGGATCTGATTATGGCCGTACTACTTTTAGAAATAACAATGAGTTCAAACTTTCAGAAAAAGTAAAATTGACTCAAAATTTCAGTGTAAGTAGTATTAAAAATACACCAATGCCTTTGAGTGCATTTACTAATGCTTACAGACAGTCTCCATTAGTTCCTGTGCGTTATGCAGATGGAAAATATGGTGTGCCATTTGTTTCAAATGGAGTAGTATCAAACACTGGAGCATCATTTAATAATGTTGGAAATCCAGTAGCTCAATTAGATTATACAGATGAGCAGCAACAAAGTGTTATTTTACAAGGAGGTTTAAAATTAGATTGGGATATTATTAAGTCATTAAAATTTACATCTCAATTTAATGGAGAATTTTATACTTACAAACAGTACAATTATGTAGATAACTTAGCTCTTTGGTTATCAGCAGATCCTACTCGTATCGCATCAGGGTACCCTTCAGATTTGAATAAAAATACTTTGACAAGAGGTAGAGACCAATATTTTAACTGGAATTTATCTAACTATTTTACTTATAATAAAGTTTTTGCAGAAATTCATGATGTTGAGGTTACTGCTGGTATCGAAGCTAACGTACAAGGTACAAGAGAGAAATTAACGATTGATAGAAAAAATGTAAATCCAAATTCTAACTATTGGTCATTAAAAGATGTAAATACAGTAAGTACTGTAACAGGTTATAAAGATGAAGCACTAAACCAAAGAAGATTGGCATCTTATTTCGCTCGTTTCCAATATAAATTAATGGATAAATACTTGCTTACAGGTACAGTAAGACGTGACGGTTCTTCTCAATTTGCTGAAGACAAACGTTGGGGAACATTCCCATCAGTTGGTTTAGGATGGGTAATTTCAAAAGAAAGTTTCTTAAGCAATGTTGAGACAATAAATTTATTAAAACTTAGAGGATCTTGGGGTAGATTAGGAAATCAAAATGTACCTCTTAATACTCAATTATTAACTTCAGGATTAGATTATTCAGGTTTAGGATCTGGTACTACAGTTAATTCTCAAGTAGACCCTAATTTATCTTGGGAAATCGTAGAAGAACTTTCTGGAGGTTTTGATTTTGAATTATTGGACAGCAGATTAAAAGGATCTTTTGATGTGTACGATAAAAACACAACAAATACAATTTTAAATGTTAAGCCTTATTCATCTTCAGGAATTACAGTTGCTACACCAGCACACGTTGGAGAAGTATCTAACAAAGGTTATGAAATCGCATTACGTTGGGATGATAAAATCAATGATAATTTAAGCTACTGGGTAGGAGGGAATTTCTCTCATAATAAAAATGAACTTACTAGCCTTAAAAATGTTCAGTTAAATCCAATTATTGGAGGAAGTTTAGGAAATGGTCAAAACACTAAACTGCTTGATAATACATCTGTAGGTCAGCCATTAGGTAGTTTCTACATGTATGAGTATGCAGGTGTTGATCCAACAAATGGTCAAATGCTATACTACAAAGCAGATGGTTCTAAAGTTGCTCAAGCAGGATTAGACGAACTAAAAGACAAAAAATATGTAGGTTCTCTTTTACCAACTTCTACTTACGGAGTTACTTTAGGATTGAACTACAAAAACATAGATTTCTCTGTTGATGGTTACGGAACAGGAGGAGCAAAAGTTTACAATGGAAAAAAAGCACAAAGATTTGGAGGAGAAAATGTAGAAGCTTCTATGGCTAATGGTTTTTGGACACCTACAAATACAACATCTTCAATTCCAGCACCATCAAACTTGACTCCTTATGCGTCAACGTACTATTTGGAATCTGCTGATTTCTTTAGAATCAATAACATTACTTTAGGATATAAACTTCCATTAAGTGAAAACAGCTTTATTAGCTATTGCAGATTATATGTAAATGCAATTAACCCATTTATTACGCAAAAATTCTCTGGATTTTCACCAGATGTTGTGTCTGATGGTAAGTTAGTTGAAGGTACTCAAGGTGTTGAGTTAGATGCTTACCCATCGTTGAGATCATTTGTTATTGGTGCAAATTTAAAATTTTAATATTATGAAAAGATTATATATATCAATGTTTGTACTTTCTGGGCTATTATTATCAGGATGTTCAGATGACTTTTTGAATGTAGAGCCAACAGAAGCTATTCCTGCTGATCCAGCTTTGGTAAATAGCGATGAAGGTGCTAAAGGTTTTGTAACCGCAATTTACAATCAATTTTTAGGATGGGAAATGTCTTCTTTTGGATGGAATGCCGTTTCAAGTATTATCTCAGATGATGCAGATAAAGGTTCAGATCCTGGAGATGCAGGTGGAGATAAAGATATTATCGATGCTTTAACATACAATGCTTCAACTGCTTCATTTCAATCTACTTGGAATGCTAATTATGCAGGAATTAACAGATGTAATCAGGCATTGGCAATGTTTCCTAAATTAGATCAGGTAACACCAGCTTTAAAAGACAGATTAATCGGTGAATCTAAGTTCCTTAGAGCTTTTATGTATTTTACTTTAGTAAAAGGATACGGAGGAGTTCCTATTGTGGATCATTTAGCTACGGTTCCAATTTCTGAGGAAGATAGAAAAATGCAATTGACTCGTAAATCAGTAGCAGAAGTTTATGCTTTTATCGAACAAGACTTAAATGATGCTATCGCTGCTTTGCCTTTAAAATCAGCATATACTGGAGTAGATGTTGTAAGAGTTTCTAAAGGTTCAGCATATGCTTTATTAGCAAAAGTGAATTTATACCAGAAAAAATGGCAGGCAGTTATAGACAACTGTGATAAAGTAACAGGTTATTCTTTAGTTTCTGATTATTCTCTTCAGTTTAAAAAAGAAGGCGAATTTGGTCCGGAATCAATTTTCGAAATTAATGGAGTAGGTTCTACTTCTAGTCCTGGATTTGGAATTGGAAACTACACTGTATCTCAAGCACCTCGTGGAGCTGGAGGATGGGGTTGGGGATTCAACACACCAACTAAAGGTTTAGCAGATGCTTATGAAGAAGGAGATGTTAGAAAAAATGCTACAATTATTTTCAGAGGTTCAGTTTTATATGATGGTAGAGAAGTTCCAGAAACAGTAGCAAATCCGAGATACAATTATAAAGCATATTCATCATCTTTTTACAATCAAGAATTTACAGATACAAATCTTAGATATTTGAGATATGCTGAAGTTATATTAATGAAAGCAGAAGCTTTGAATGAATTAGGACAAACTTCAGAGGCTATTCCTTTAGTAAACCAAATTCGTCACAGAGCAGGTTTAGGAGATACTCCTTTTACTTCTCAAACAGATGTTAGAAAAGCAATTTATAAAGAAAGAAGATTAGAGTTTGCTTTTGAGCATGACAGATGGTTTGATATCGTTAGAACAGGACAAGCACAAGCTGCTATGGCTGCAGATGGTAAAACATTTATTGTTGGAAAACATGAATTATGGCCTATACCAACTACATTCATAAGAGAAGCAAATGGGCTTTCTGAACAAAACCCAGGCGGTTATTAATCAAAAATCTTAAAAATCACTTCCCTTCAGATTTTCTGGAGGGAGTGATTATTTACTAAAACCTTAAACTTTTATAATGATTAGAATTTCAGTTTTATTTTTAGCTTTTGCTTTTTTTAGCTGTGGAAAGAATGCTGATAAGGCGAAAGAAAATGTGGAGGAAAATACTTCTGGCGTTGCTGCATTAACAGATGAACAGCTTTTAGATGCTGTTCAAAAACAAACTTTTAAATACTTCTGGGATTATGCAGAACCAAATTCTGGATTAGCCAGAGAACGTTACCATCCAGATGGGGTTTATCCTGAAAACGATTCTAATATCGTAACAACAGGCGGCTCAGGTTTTGGATTAATGGCACTTGTTTCTGGAATGTCACAAGGTTATATTACAAAAGAACAAGGAGTAGAAAGACTTAACAAAATTGCAGATTTTTTAGGCAAAGCAGATCGTTTTCACGGAGCATGGTCACATTGGATTGACGGAAATACAGGAAAGGTAAAACCTTTTGGAACCAAGGATAATGGAGGAGATTTAGTCGAAACCTCATTTTTGGTTGCGGGAATGATTACCGTTCGTGAATATCTTAAAGATGGTTCTGAAAAAGAAAAAGCAATTGCTCAAAAATTTGACGAACTTTGGAAAGGAGTTGACTGGCAATGGTATACCAACAACAAAAATGTTTTATACTGGCACTGGTCTCCTAATTATGCTTGGCAGATGGATTTTGCTCTGCAAGGATATAACGAATGTCTTATTACTTATGTAATGGCTGCATCTTCTCCAACCCATACAATCGATGCAAAAGCGTATCATGAAGGATGGGCTAGAAGTGGAGGTATAGTTTCTTCAAAAACAAAATATAATCTCCCACTTATTTTAAAACACAATGGGGCAGAAGAATTTGGAGGTCCGTTATTCTGGGCGCATTATTCTTATGTAGGTTTAGATCCAGACCAATTGAGTGATAAATATGCTAACTATTGGGATTTAAATGTTAATCAGACTAAAATCAATTACCAGTATTGTGTTGAAAATCCAAAGAAAATTGCTGGTTATGGCCCTGAATATTGGGGATTAACAGCATCATATTCAAGAAATCCTGACGGTTCTATTGGGTACAATGCACACATGCCAAGTAACGATCAAGGTGTGATTTCACCAACAGCTGCTATAAGTTCGATTGTCTATACGCCAAAAGAATCGATGACATTTATCCGCAATTTATATGAAAATCATAAAGAAGAAACTTGGGGAAATGCAGGTTTTTATGATGCGCTTAGTTTAGGAAATAAATGGGTAGCAAAACGCTATTTAGCAATCGATCAAGGTCCTGAAGTGGTAATGATTGAGAATTACAGAACAGGATTGTTATGGAAACTGTTTATGAATGCACCCGAAGTAAAACAAGGTTTAACAAAACTTGGATTTAAATCTGGGAAATACGGAATCTAAGTTTCTATGAAAAATAAATTAGCCTTTATATTTCTGTTATTTTCTATCGTTGTTTTTGGGCAGAGTGAAACAACGGGAAAAATAAATACAGTTATAATGTCTAAATATGAGCTTGGATATGTTTTGCATCGTCCAGCGAATGTTAAAGAGAAAAAGCCGTTAATCGTTTTTATTTCGGGAGATGGAGAAAAAGGAACCGATCTGGAAAAAGTAAAAATTAATGGCCCTTTAAAATATTTAAAAACACACCAATTAGACGCTTATGTTTTGGCTCCACAATGCAAAGAAGACGAAAATTGGGATATAGAATCCATTTATCAGCTGATTGTAAAAATTCAGAAAGAAAATAAAATTGATTCAGAAAGAATATATGTTACTGGTTTGAGCTCAGGAGGTTGGGCTTCTTGGAATTTGGCTTTTGCACATCCAGATCTATTTGCCGCAAATGTACCTGTCGCTGGCTTTGTAGATTTGATTCAGTTAGAAAAAACTTGTGAAATAGCCAATATTCCAACCAGAATCTACCACGGACTTTTAGACGATGTGGTTAGTGTAAATTATGCAATCGCGATTTATAAGGAATTGAAAAAATGCAATGCAAAAGATGTAAAGCTGACCATTTTTGATGATGCGAATCACGACAGCTGGACAAGAGTTTATGATAATGCAGCAATCTACGAATGGATGTTGCAGCAGAAGAAAACGAATACAAACAAATAAATAGAATAGAATGAAAAACAAATTAGTCTTACTTTTTTTAGGATGCGCTGTTTTGGGTTATGCTCAAAAAAAGCCTGCTAAAAACACAGTAAAAATTAAACCAAAGTCTGAATTTGTGGCGGAGTTGATGTCAAAAATGACTTTAGACGAGAAATTGGGCCAGTTAAATTTGCCAACATCTGGAGATATTACAACAGGACAGGCAAACAGCTCAAATGTGGCAAAAAATATTGCTGAAGGAAAAGTGGGTGGTTTGTTTAACATTAAATCTGTTCAAAAAATTAAAGAAGTGCAGAAAATTGCGGTTGAAAAAAGCCGTTTAAAAATTCCGTTGCTTTTTGGTATGGATGTTATTCACGGTTACGAAACAACGTTCCCAATTCCGTTAGGATTATCTTGTACTTGGGATATGGGCTTAATCGAAAGAAGTGCTCAAATCGCTGCTAAAGAAGCAAGTGCAGACGGAATCAACTGGACATTCTCTCCAATGGTTGACATTTCTCGTGACCCAAGATGGGGAAGAGTTTCTGAAGGTTCTGGAGAAGATCCATATTTAGGAAGCCAAATTGCAAAAGCAATGGTAAACGGTTACCAACAACGCGATCTTTCTAAAAACAATTCAATTCTAGCGTGTGTGAAGCACTTCGCTTTATACGGAGCTCCAGAAGGAGGGCGTGACTACAACACAGTAGACATGAGCCACATTAGAATGTTTAATGACTATTTTCCTCCTTACAAAGCAGCAGTTGATGCAGGTGTAGGTTCTGTAATGGCCTCTTTCAACGAAGTTGACGGAATTCCAGCAACAGGAAACAAATGGTTAATGACAGATGTTTTAAGAAAACAATGGGGTTTTAAAGGATTTGTGGTAACAGATTTTACAGGTATTCCTGAAATGATTCCTCACGGAATGGGTGATCTTCAAGACGTTTCGGCTTTAGCTTTAAATGCTGGTGTTGAGATGGATATGGTTGGAGAAGGTTTCTTAGGTACTTTGAAAAAATCTTTAGACGAAGGAAGAGTAAAAATCGAAACAATCGACAATGCTGTGAAACTTATCTTAGAAGCGAAATACGATTTAGGATTATTCCAAGATCCATACAAATACTGTGATGAAAAAAGAGCTAAAACGGAGATTTTCACAACAGACAGCAGAAAAGAAGCACGTTCAATTGCAGCTCAATCCTTAGTTTTATTGAAAAATCAAAACCAATTATTGCCACTTAAAAAATCTGGAACTATTGGTTTAATCGGACCATTGGCAGATGCAAAAGAAAACATGCCGGGAACTTGGTCTGTGGCTACAAAAATGGAAAATGCCGTTTCATTATTGAGAGGTATTAAAGAAGTTGCAGGGGCTGGAACGAAAGTTTTATATGCTAAAGGAAGTAATTTAGATTACGATGAAACTTTTGAAACAAACGCAACAATGTTTGGAAAAACATTACACCGTGATGCTCGTACAAAAGAGGAATTATTGGCAGAAGCTTTAAAAGTTGCTGAACAATCAGATGTAATTGTGGCAGCTTTAGGAGAATCTGCAGAAATGAGCGGAGAATCTAGCAGCCGTACGAATTTAGAAATTCCACAAGCACAAAAAGATTTATTGAATGCTTTATTGAAAACAGGAAAACCTGTTGTATTAGTTTTATTCGACGGACGTCCGCTAGTAATTACTGACGAAGAAAAAACAGTTCCTGCTATTTTAAATGCATGGTTTGCTGGTACAGAAGCAGGTTACGCTATTGCTGATGTATTATTTGGAGATGTAAATCCTTCAGGAAAATTAACTTCAACTTTCCCAAGAAGTGTTGGACAATTACCAATTTATTATGCACATAAAAACACTGGAAGACCGCTTGAAAATAAAGAAGGAAAATTCGAAAAATTCAGATCAAATTATATTGACGAAAGAAACGAGCCTTTATTCCCATTCGGATTCGGTTTAAGTTACACCACTTTTGATTATTCAAACTTGAAAATTTCTTCAGATAAAATGAATGCATCTGGAAAATTGAAAGTAACAGTTGATGTAGCCAACACTGGAAATTTTGACGGAAAAGAAACAGTTCAATTATACATTAGAGATTTAGTTGGTTCAGTAACAAGACCAGTGAGAGAGCTAAAAGGTTTCCAAAAAATAGCACTTAAAAAAGGTGAAAAACAAACCGTAAGTTTTGACATTACTGTTGAAGATTTAAAATTCTACAACTCTGATTTACAATTTGTAGCAGAGCCAGGGCAGTTTGATATTTTCGTTGGAGGAAATTCAAATGCCGATAAGAAAGTTAGTTTTGAGTTAACTAAATAGTTGGTTTATTTGATTAGTGAAAAGCCCTTCATTTGGAGGGCTTTTTTTCTAAAATGGATGACCTTTTTGTAATTTTTTAACTACGATTATTATGAATACGTTGAAAATATTTACCGCTGTATGTCTGATTGTTTTTTCATACAGTAATGCACAAAAAAATGCTATCGTAGCACATCGCGGAGCTTGGAAAAAGAATAATCTGCCAGAAAACTCGATTGCGGCTTTAAGACATGCAATCGATCTTAAATTGCCGGGTTCAGAATTTGATGTTTGGAGAACTGCAGACGATTCGCTTGTTATTAATCACGATGCACATTATAACAAACTGCTTATTGAAGAAACAAATTATGCAGATTTGATAAAATTTAAACTTTCTAACGGAGAGAAACTTCCAACCCTTCATGAATATATTTCAGAAGGAATGCGAAACAACAAACACACACTTTTGGTTTGCGAAATCAAACCTTCAGAAATCAGTAAAGAAAGAGGACAAAAAACGGGTGTAGCAGCAGTCGAAACCATTAAAAAATTAAAAGCCAATAAAAATACCTGCTACATCAGTTTTGATTATGATATTCTAAAGAAAATCAGATCCATAGATTCTAAAACTTCCTTGCAATATTTGGAAGGAAACAAATCTCCAAAAGAAGTTAAAGCAGATAAAATTAATGGAGTTGATTATCATTATTCTGTCTTTCAAAAGCATCCAGAATGGATAAAAGAAGCAAAAGACAACAAAGTTATTTTAAACGCTTGGACGGTTAATGATGCCAAAGATATGGATTGGATTATTGAACATAAATTCAACTACATTACCACAAACGAACCCGAACTTTTGAAGGAAAGAAAAGAGCTTAAAAAGTAATTTTTTTCAAAACTTAACTAAAGAAATCTAACCATGAAGAATATATTTAAACAAATTAAGCCATTTGTAATGTTTTCGATGCTTTTCGGAAGCAGTCTTATGGCGCAAAATTCTGGTAAAACAGAATGGTTTGATCCTAGCAGACCAGCAACAACTTATTGTAATCCGATCAATATCGGATACAATTTTACGACTCACAATCACAACGGAATTCCAGAATCGCGCCGTTCAAGTGCCGATCCGGTTATTATAACTTACAAAGGCGAATACTATTTATTTGCTACCAATCAGGCAGGTTTCTTTTGGAGTAAAGATATGTCAGATTGGAATTTCGTTTACGGAAGTTTCCAAAGACAGCCAGGCGACGACGATCAGTGCGCTCCAGCGGCTTGGGTTGTAAACGATACTTTATTTTATGTGGGTTCGACTTGGAAAAGAGATCATCCGATTTGGAAAACAGCAGATCCAAAATCAGGAAGATGGACACGTCATGTAGATAAAGCAATGCTGCCAACTTGGGATCCAGCAATTTTTCAAGACGACGATAAAAAAGTATATATGTACTACGGTTCAAGCGGAAAATTGCCATTAGTAGGAGTTGAGGTTGATTATAAAACTTGGCTTCCAAAAGGAAATCAAGCCGATTACGCAACATTGTACAAAGCGACTGAAGTAGAAGATATTCAGCGTCCTTACGGGCAGATCAAAGAAGTTGCTATTCTTGATCCTTCAGCTCACGGATGGGAACGTTTTGGACCAAACAATGATATGGAGCCTGCACCGTGGGGCAACTTCATTGAAGGGGCTTGGATGACCAAACACAACGGAAAATACTACATGCAATATGGCGCGCCAGCAACCGAATTTAAAGGTTATGCAAACGGTGTTCACGTTGGAGATAATCCGCTAGGACCCTTTACGTACCAAAAACACAATCCGATGTCGTATAAACCAGGCGGATTTGTAATTGGAGCTGGACACGGAAATACTTTTGCAGATAATTATGGCAATTATTGGAACACAGGAACGTGTAAAATCTCTATAAAAGACCGTTTTGAGCGTCGCATTGATATGTTTCCTGCAGGATTTGACAAAGATGATGTCATGTATTCAATTACTGCTTACGGTGATTTTCCTATCGTATTGCCAACTAGCGAGCGCGATCAGACCAAAGGCGCTTCATCTGGATGGATGCTGCTTTCGTACAAAAAGCCTGTAACAGTTTCTTCTTCTGAAGAATGTATGGAAGTAGAAACGCATAGAATGGATCATGGCGGTAAAAAAGTGTATGAGAAATTCTGTTATGGCTCCGAAAATCTTACAGACGAAAACATTCAAACCTATTGGTCTGCCAAAACTGCTAATCCAGGAGAATGGCTTCAAATGGATTTAGGAAGATCAATGGAAATCAATGCTCTTCAGATCAATTACGCAGATCATAAAGCTACACAGTTTAATAAAGCAATGGATATTTATTATCAGTACAAAATATTTATGTCTGATGATGCCCAAAACTGGACGTTGGTTGTAGATAAATCTAAAAACGATAAAGATGCGCCTCACGATTATGTAGAGCTTTCAAAACCATTTAAAGCACGTTACATTAAAATGGAAAACATTCATAATGCGTCTGGATTATTTGCGATTTCAGATTTCAGAGTTTTCGGAAACGGATTGGCAGCAAAACCAAAAGCAGTTGCTTCTTTTAAAGTAGACAGAAATAAAACTGATTCTAGAAATGCTATGATTTCGTGGAAAAAACAAGCGGATGCAATTGGTTATAATATTTATTACGGAATTGCTCCAGACAAATTGTACAACAGCATTATGGTTTATGGCGATAATACTTATGACTTTAGAGGTTTAGATAAAGGCACAAAGTATTATTTTACAATAGAACCTTTTAATGAAAACGGAATCGGAACAAAAAATAAGATTATAGAAGTAAAATAATCTTTATTTATTGAATATATAAAAGCTCTAATTGCAAATTGAAGAATTTGCAATTAGAGCTTTTTTTTGAGAAAAGGTTGAAGAAAAAGCGCTCTAACTGTCAGGAATTTTGTTCCTTTGTGAACGTGCCCAAAGCACTATAAACTCCAAAATTACTATCAAAACTATGAAAAAAACGATTCTTTTAACTGCTTTAGTTTTAAACGGATTGACATCTTTTGCACAGTCAAATGATGAAAAAAACATCAAATTATTTTACAAAAAAGCTTTAACCGAAGCAAAATGTTACACTTGGCTAGAATATTTGTCTAATGACATCGGTGCTCGTTTATCTGGATCTAAAGGAGCAGAACAAGCAGTGGATTATACTAAAAGACAATTGGAAGGTTTAGGACTTGACAAAGTTTACCTGCAAGAAGTTATGGTTCCTCATTGGATTAGAGGAGAAAAAGAGACAGCTTATATTCTTGACGGAAAAGTGAAAACCAATGTGCCTATTTGCGCATTGGGAGGTTCTGTTGCAACACCAAAAACAGGACTTACAGCAGAAATTATAGAAGTTCAAGGAATTAAAGAATTAGCTGAATTAGGAGCAGATAAAGTAAAAGGAAAAATTGTTTTCTACAACAGACCAATGAATCCTGAAAATATTGAAACTTTTACTTCTTACGGAGCTTGCGTTGACCAAAGATATGCAGGAGCAAAAGAAGCGGCAAAATTAGGAGCTGTAGGAACAATTGTTCGTTCTATGAATTTACGTTTAGACGATTTTCCACATACAGGTGCGCAAAGTTACGGTGACTTGCCAAAAGAACAATATATTCCAACAGCAGCAATCAGTACAAATGGCGCAGAATTGTTGAGCAAATCTTTAAAAGTAAATCCAGCTTTAAAATTTTATTTCAAACAATCTTGTGAGACTTTGCCAGATGCTTTGTCTTATAACGTAATTGGCGAATTGACAGGAAGTGTAACTCCAGAAAACATTATGGTTGTTGGCGGACATTTAGATTCTTGGGATTTAGCAGACGGTTCTCACGATGATGGAGCAGGAGTAGTGCAAAGTATGGAAGTAATCCGTATTTTGAAAAACTTAAACTACAAACCTAAAAATACCATTCGTGTTGTTTTGTTTATGAACGAAGAGAATGGCGGAAGAGGCGGTGCTAAATATGAAGAAGTTTCAAAACAAAAGAAAGAGAATCACATTTTTGCACTAGAAAGCGATTCAGGCGGATTTTCTCCAAGAGGATTTTCAATTGAAGCTGACGATGCTAATTTGAAAAAAATACAAGGTTACAAAGACCTTTTTGAGCCTTATTTAGTGCACAGTTTTACAATCGGTCACGCAGGTTCAGATATTAGCCATTTGACGTCTCAAGCTATTGTTAAAGCTGGTTTAAAACCAGATTCTCAGCGTTATTTCGATTATCACCACGCAGCAAACGATACTTTTGATGCTATTAATAAAAGAGAGTTAGAGCTTGGTGCAGCAACAATGACTACATTAATGTATTTATTAGACCAAAACGGAATCGAAATCAAAAAAGCGAATTAAAATTCTAACGATAAACAACGAAAAGCCATAAGTTTTACTTGTGGCTTTTTTGTTTGAATTCCGTAGGAATGATTCATTTTTGTAGCGACGTCCCGATAGCTATCGGGATTAATCCGTCTGAGGTGGGTGAATGTGCCAATTATGATTTCATCACAATCAAATAATAAAAAAATAGAATTGGAATATTAGAAAGTAAGATTAGAATTTTCATTCCAATATCTTTTCGGTGTTGAGGTAAATGAATAAACTTTTCCATTAAATGAAAAAACATGATTGTGTTGACAACAATGCCTGCCAAAGCAAATGGCCAAGCAATAACCAAAACCATGGCATTTCCATGTGAAAGAATGTAGAGCATAAATAAAAGTGTGCTGATGATAAAGGTTCCAACAGCTAATTCAATAGACTGTTTTTCTTCAAAAGGATTATGAATTGTTTTCATGATTTTTAAATTTTAAAAGTTTGCTGAATAGTTAGAATAGGCATCCAAAGCATTTTTGAAAAATCCATATAATGAAAAGAATGCGCTTGTTTTCCTCTTTTAAATTGCTGAATAAAGTAGCTCATTCGTTTCGGATAGAAAACAGTGCCAGTTAAAATGACCATAAACAAATACAAGCTTGTCTTTCCATTTCCAAGTAAATAATACTGCATTCCGATTTCTTCATAAACGGTTACGCCTGTGTTAGTCAAAACATGGATAATGTCGTGATCCTCCAGTTTTTCCTGAAGATCAAAATGATTTTTGTATAGAAAATTTCCCAGCCCAAATCCTAAAGTTCCCTCTGGATAATCCATTAAACTATCTTTGTCAATATTCCAAGGTTCATTTTTCTTGAAATATTTCTGATAGGGTTTTTTAGAGCATTCATACAGTTTTTCAATTAAATAGTCTCTCATATGTTAGTTTTAAAAGTTCTTTGAATTTCAAAGTTAAATAATAAATAAAAAAGCTAGAAATGATAAAGCAATCTAGCTTTTAAAATATATTAATAAGTATCTACTACGGTTTTCAAAATATCAGAATCGGCAATATCAGAAGGAGCAACCACTTTTTCTTCTAATGGTATATTGTTACCATAACGCTCTTTCAATATTTTCTGAACTCTCGGATCTGTTAAATTGAAATCTTTCAGCTCACGAAGCTTAGATAACTCAATTCCTGCCGCATTTTTATAGATTTTCCAGATCAATTCAGAGCAGTAAATTCTGTTATCCGTCCATTCAAAATAAGCATCATATTCTTTACCATCAAACTGCTGACTGTAGTCTTTCATTTTCTGCAAAACTTCAGGTTTTAAAACGCTTTCATCTTTCAATCGTTTCACCACATATTTGCTATCTCTTCCATGTTTAATCCAATCTTCAAGAGGTGTTAGTTTGACAGGCTGAACGGCTTCAAAAACAAACCATTTTCCGTTAATATCATAAATAATTCCACAATGAGAAAACTTCGAATTAGTTGCAATACGAACCGCTTCACATTGTTTAGATTCTGAAGTCTGAAAAATAAGATCGCCATCTTTAAACTTACTTGCTACCGTTTTTTCTGTTTTAGATCTACCAGTAAATGGATTATTAGGAAAAACTTTTATCGCAACAAATAGCGCACAGCCAAAACTCAAGATAAAAGTGATGATGGGAAATAGATATTTTTTGCTTTTCATAAAGTATAATTTAAAGTACTTTGAGTTACAAAGTAAATAATAAAAAAAATAGCTGCCAAATAAAATGACAGCTATTTTTATAAATATATTTTACGAAATATTAGATTCTAAAAATACCCCCAACAGCAATAATACGTTGGAAATAAGTAAAGTGTTGAGAAGCTTTATCCTCAGGACTTGTTGTAGTTTTAATATCCTGCATGTTAATGTAACCACCTTTTAACTCTCCTTGAAGATAGAAGTGTTTAAAAAAGGTAATGTTTAAACCTGCTTTTGCAGAAACACCGTAACCAGAAACGTGAAAATCATCATGACGTTCTTTACCTAAAAGCGTAGTGTTTGTTTTTGGATACAAAATACCAGCTCCTAATCCTTCAGTTAAATTAATTTGAACTTTATCAATATTTGGCAGTCCAAACCATTTTGAAATGTCATCAAATCTTGCCACTTCGGTATGAACGTAGTTTAAACCGTCAGTGTGCTCATACATTAAAAAAGCAGGACCATCTAAATTAATGTCACCTTTACCGTAACCGCCTTCCCTAGCACCACCTTGAGACATGTCTACAGGTCTGTTATTGTATTCCCCATTGTAGATTGACCCAGGATCATTTTCAGGCAAATTGATATTTCCGTTTACGTTTGCAATTTGATTCTGTGACATTACGTACTTCATGTGGTCTACACCAATTGAAACACTGTAATGATCACTGAAAAAGTAACCAAATCTCAAATTTGTTTGAGGAATAGTCATGTTAGCAGGATTTATATAGTCCACGTGCCAACCTTTTGGTTTGTCATGAGCTTGCATATTCTCAACTGTAAAGTTGTAATCTTTACCTCTAAAGTTTACATCAGATTTTGAGTAGCTTTCTCTATTTCCTCCCCACATTACAAAGAATTTTCCTTTATTGTGAGCAGCGTATTTTTGTACTGGTATTTCTTCCTGAGCAAATGTGTTTAGAGAAACACAAGCCAGTAAGAAAAATAAAATTTTTGTTTTCAAAGAACTTAGTATTATAATTTTTAGAATGCGTTAACTGTTTTTCTGATAGCAACTAACTTGTTCATTAAACCTTCAAAATAGTCTAAATGAAGCATATTAGCACCATCACTTTTTGCGTTAGCAGGATCAAAATGAGTTTCAATAAAAATCCCATCAACACCAACTGCAATTCCCGCCTTAGCAACGGTTTCGATCATGTCAGGTCTTCCTCCTGTAACTCCAGCAGTTTGATTCGGCTGTTGTAAAGAGTGCGTTACATCTAGAACCGTAGAAGCATATTGTTGCATAGTAGGAATTCCTCTAAAATCAACAATCATATCTTGGTAGCCAAACATAGTACCGCGATCTGTAACCATTACATTTTCGTTATTGCAATCTAATACCTTCTGAACAGCATGTTTCATACTCTCCGGACTCATAAATTGCCCTTTTTTCAAGTTTACTACTTTTCCTGTGTTGGCAGCTGCTACAACAAGATCAGTTTGGCGAACTAAAAATGCAGGAATTTGTAAAACGTCAACGTACTGTGCTGCCATGTCAGCATCTTCGTTTGTATGGATATCTGTAACTGTCGGAACATGAAAAGTTTCTGAAACTTTTCTTAAGATTTTTAAAGCTTTTTCGTCACCAATTCCAGAGAAACTATCAATTCTAGATCGGTTTGCTTTTTTAAAAGACCCTTTAAAAACATAAGGAATTTGAAGTTTGTCGGTAATACCAACTAATTTTTCAGCAATTCTCAATGCCATTTCTTCTCCTTCAATAGCGCAAGGCCCAGCAAGTAAAAAGAAATTTCCGCTTTCAGTATGCTTAATTTGTGGAATATTGTGTATGTTCATCATATGAATTTTTGGTAGTGCAAAGGTAGGTATGATTTATGAGTTTCAGATGAAGATTTAAGATTATTTTATGAAGCTATTCCTGCTATACGCTTCAATCTTTTTATCGTAATCCTTTTTTTCTTGGTCGTTGCAGGAGCTTACGTTGGTCGCTCTGCAACGACCAGAAAAAATAGGCTTTCTCAAAAAAGGATTTCCGCTCCTATCAGGGCTAGGAGTTTAGTGGAATTAAGAAAAATTAAGTTAATTGTTTTCTTTTAATCAAAATTAGCGTTCCAATTTCTTGTCTCTAAATCTCTTAATAAAAAATTGTACGACAATAGTCAGCAAAAGTAATAGTGCAGCCAAGAGATTTGCCGCTACAATAGGAAGCATAATCAAACCGCATCTGGTTTGAAATTCAGGATTAGCATTTATATTTTCTGATGCGATATAAACCGAAAGAAAAGATAACGGAATTTGAAGCAAAACAGTTGTGATGCTAATAGGAACGAATTTTAGGTTTGTCGTTTTATTAATCGCTTTAGTGCCCCAGATTATCTGAATCAATAAAGGAATTAGAAGTAATACAAAAGGAGATATTCCGTACATCGTAAATTTCATCGATTTTATTGTTTTAATCTCAATCCCATCGGAACCATTAAAATTCCTTTTTCATAAATATTCAAATACAGCTTCACAGGCTTTTTCTGTCCATCCCATTTTAATTCGTATACGTTCAAAAATCCGGCGCCCATATTGCTTCTTTTAGTTGGAAAAGGACAGCAGGTTTCTAATCTTTCGTAGGTTATTTTTTCACCATTTGGACCAGCCAATGCGTTTAAGAAACGTGTTTCATTTAAAGCCTCATTGTTCGTATTTTGAAAAAATATATTAATAGGATAATCTGGATCGTAACCGTACTTTTTATCTTTAGCAAATTGTGTTATAGCAAAAGTATTATCCTTCTTCAAAATCAAATCTGGTGCATTGTCATCCACATTTTTTAAAGTCGATTTTGTGCTTACGCAAGAAGAAACACTGATTAATAAAACAAATAAAAGAGCTATTTTTTTCATGGTTGTGGTTATTGCAAAAGTTAAACGGTTTGCTGTATTTTTTTCGGATTTAGTCTTAAAACACCAACTACAATCAGATATTGTGCCAGAAGATACGTTAGCATAATAAAAAAGGAACTTTTAGGAATTGGAGCATAAAATTTATTTACGGCCAAAATGCTGTCAGAAGCGATAAAGAAAATGGCGCCTAAAAACACAAGCTGATTGCCTGGTTTTTCCCAAACTAAAAATCCGTTAAAAGCAAATAAAAGCATAATTGAAATTACCGAAGCATAAATAGAAACAGGAATTTCAAGATCTCCCAAATAAGGCATTAAAACGGCTACCATTCCAATTAAATAGACAGCAATTAAGATGCTCCCCAATATAAAAACAGGTTTGTTTTGCTTTTTTCTGATTCTTTTCTGCCTATTAAAAAGAATGCAATAGATGACATGTGCCGTTAGAAAAAATACGAGTCCTAGAATAAAATAAATTTCGCCAAGATCTGTAAAAAGCAGAATAACATCTCCAAGCCATGAAAGTGCGAGCGCCGCCAATAAAATATTCTGACTTGGAAATTTTCTATAAAAATAAGCTCCAAATCCGATAATAGGTATCAGAATCGGTTTAAGAAAGAGATCAAAACGCTCGTAACCGCAAAGCAGAAGTATCAGGTAAACTATACTAAATGCGACATAGATTTTAAAAAAAGAGGAGTTTCTCATAATAGGGGTTATGAATTGATATATTGGTTTTGGTTGGTTTTAAATTCAAAATTGACAAAATAAAGTGTCATTAAAAAAGAGATGATCAGGTAGGTAAAAATAATATAATTACCAATTGGAATTACACGATTTAAACCAAACCAATCACCATAATAGCCTACAATGCAAATTACGATCGCTAATCGTATGCCTTCCCATAAAGGCGCAAACCTACTTTTGTCCATTAACTCTGTATAGCTATATATGGTTGCGAAAATAAAAAAGCCGTAGACAAAAATATTCGGAAGACCAATTTTTGCAATATTCTCAAACAGATAACTTACAAATAACAATGTTATTAAGACTTGGACAACAGACCAGTATATTAATCTTTGAGAATTTTGCGTGCCGTATTTTTCAAAATTAAAAACATCTTCAATTTTGTTGACAGGATACTTTTCCTCAAAATTTTCAGGACGCCAGCCTGTTGGTTTGAACCAAATGGTGAGTTTATCTTTCCATTTTGGTGCGCGCCACGCATCTTTTATCAATAAACTCAAATGCTGGAAATTTATTTTAATAGGGTTCCAAGTATTTGCAGGCCTTGTAATTCCGAAAACAGGAGGTACATGATCCAATTCTTCTTGGAAAGTGCCAAAAAGCTTGTCCCAAAAAATAAAAATCTGAGAATGATTCTTGTCTAAATATTCTGGATTTATAGCGTGATGCACTCGATGATGCGAAGGAGTTACCAGTATATGTTCAACAAATCCCATTTTTTTGATATGTTTCGTATGGTACCAAAACTGCAAAAATAAGTGAATAGGAAGTGTAATGGCAATTACCGAAGCAGGAACACCTAATAAAGCTGCTGGAATCAATAAAAACGTAAAAAGATTAACCAGACTTGCAATAGGTTGGCGCAATGCACAGGCCAAGTTAAATTCTTCGCTGCTGTGGTGTATGGCATGTTTGTTCCAAAGAAAATTAATCTGATGTGCCAGACGATGGCTCCAGTAGCCGTAAAAATCAATTACAAAAAAAGCGATGAAATAGGAGAGTACACTTGGTTCTAAATGCTGCAAAGCGATTTTGGAAACTAGCCATTCGTAAGAAAGAAAAGTTACGCTAAGTCCCAAAACATCTTTAACCGAATTGGTAATGCCAGAACTTATGCTGGATACGCTGTCTATTAATGGAGCGGTGTCGTTCTTTTTATAAATGCCATAAATTTTTTCAATAATAATCAAGGCTAAAAAAACCGGCATTGCAATAATTAATATTTTTCCGTATTCTTCCATAAAAAAAGCATTCTATTTTTTCCAAATATAGAATAAAATAGAATGCTTTTTAAATTATTTGCAATTAAACGATTTCGGCGCTAAGACCCGCTTCTAAAAGTTGTGTGCATTGAGGTTTAAGTTTTTCAATCGGGCCTGTTTTTACAGTGCATTTCCCGTTGTAATGTACAATCAAAGAACATTGCTCGGCTTGCTCAGCGGTGTGGCTGCAAACACGCATAAGAGTATCAATTACGTGATCAAAAGTATTTACATCATCATTGTATACAATGATCTCGTTATTAAAAGCAATGGCTTCTTTTTCGCGAACTCTTTCTCTTACTTTTTCTTTAGTACTCATATTATATGGTTTTTGTACTGAATTGATTATCAGTATCTAATTTACGTATTTTAAAGATACCCAGTTGTTTCTCTGAAGCTTTTTAACATAAGTTAAACCTTTCTCAACGCATGAAGCATCGATAAACGGAATGTCTTCTTCATAGAAACCGCTAAAAAGAATTATCCCTTTCGGATTTAAAGCATCAGCATACGCCTGCATATCATTCAATAAAATATTTCTGTTGATGTTAGCAATAATCAAATCGTATTTTTTCCCTGCCAACAAAGCCGCATCGCCCTCATAAACGCTGATATGTTTGCAATTATTGCGTTCCGCATTTTCAATTGAGTTCAAATAACACCAGTTGTCAATATCAATAGCGTCGATTGGTTCTGCGCCTTTCATCTCAGCCAAAATAGCTAAAATTGCCGTTCCGCAGCCCATATCAAGGGTTTTTAAGCCTTTTACGTCCATTTCTAATAAATGCTGAATCATCATGTGAGTGGTTTCATGATGGCCAGTACCGAAACTCATTTTTGGTTCAATTACAATATCAAACTCAGCATCCGTTTTTGGGTGAAAAGGAGCTCGAACATGGCATTTTCCGTCAACATCAATTGGTTCAAAGTTTTTTTCCCATTCTTCGTTCCAGTTGATCTGATCGATTTCTTCAATTGTATATTCAATTTTAAACTCCTCAGACTGTAAAATATAAATATCATCTAGAATATTCTCATCCCATAAATCTTTCTTCACAAAAGCTGAAATTCCGTTTTCTGTTTCTGTAAAACTTTCAAACGCTTTTTCGCCCAATTCCGCCACTAAAATTTCTGACCCAAGTTCTTTTGGCTCAATCGTAAAATGATATCCTAAATATATATTCGACATAAATAATTTTTTTGCAAAGATAAGAATAGAAAGTAAAAGTCTTTAGTTTTTTAAACCATATAAGTGATATAAGTAAATATAAATTCTCTTTGCTGTAAGAGCTATTTTGTTTATAGAACATATAAAAAAAGGCATAAAAAAAGCGTTCGAAGAACGCTTTTTTTATGGTAAAATCTAAAATCTAAAATCTAAAATCTAAAATCTAAAATCTAAAATCTAAAATCTAAAATCTAAAATCTAAAATCTAAAAATTAGATAGCCGTAACGATAGCTAAGAAATCGTCAGCTTTTAAAGCAGCGCCTCCAATTAAACCACCGTCTACGTCTGGTTTACCGAAAATTTCTTTAGCGTTTTCTGGTTTAACAGAACCACCGTATAAAATAGAAACTTCATCTGCGATATCAGCTCCAAAAGCTTTGCGGATAGTTTCTCTGATGAATTCGTGCATTTCTTGTGCTTGTTCTGGTGAAGCAGTTTCTCCAGTTCCGATAGCCCAAACTGGCTCGTATGCTAAAACAATTTTAGACCAAGATTCTTTTGCGATATGGAAAACTCCATCGCGCAATTGGTTTTCAACAATGTTGAAGTGATTATCAGACTGACGGTCTTTTAATTCTTCTCCAAAACAGAAAATAACTGTCATATCGTGTTTTAATGCAGTATCAACTTTATTTGCAATTAAAGCATCTGATTCGTGGAAAATAGCTCTACGCTCTGAGTGACCTAAAATTACTGTGTTTACACCAATGCTTGTTAACATGTCTGCAGAAATTTCTCCTGTAAATGCACCGCCTTCAGCTTGGTGAACGTTTTGAGCAGAAACTCCGATAGTTGTATTTTTTAATTTTGCAGCAGCAGCTTGTAAGTTTACAAAAGTTGGCGCTACAATTACTTGTGCATTTGTTTTTGCTGGAATTTTAGCAATTAATTCATTTAATAATTCTTCAGTTTGCGCTGCGTTTTTATGCATTTTCCAGTTTCCTGCAACAATCGATTTTCTCATTTTGGTAGTTTTATATTATTTTTTTGTTTTTTGTTTAAATTTTTAATTTCAACGAAATCTATTCAAAATTAAAATTGATTTTTGTCATTATCATTGAAGTTGTCATTGAAATTGATTTTTGACATTGACATTTTGATATTGAAAATTATTTTAATCCTTTTAAAGTTGCGTCGATTTTATCAAAATCAGTTTCAATCGCACGATATAAAACGATTTTTCCAGTTTTATCTACAACAATATATCTCGGAATCCAGTCTAAGTCTATCGCTTTTCCGAAAAGACCTTTCATTCCATCATTCATCATATAATGATCGCCTGTTTTCAATTCGTGTTTTTCGATTCCAGCTTTCCACTTTTCTGCCGTTTTATCAGCAGAAATAAATAAGTAAGAAACATCAGGATTGTTGGCTTGTAATTCTTTTAATTTTGGCATTGCTTTTACACAGTCACCACACCAAGAAGCCCAAACTTCGATAACCAAAGTTTTTCCTTTATATTTTTTTAAAATGTTTTTGAATGCAACTTGACTTCCATCAGAGGCTAATAATTTCTCAGATAAAGCTTCTTTAGAAAAAGCTGTTTTCTGAGCTTGCGAGCAAGAAAAAGTAATAAATGCAATTACTGCAAGGACTAATTGTTTCATATTTTAATTAAATTATATTTTTAGTAAGGTACTGAATTCACAAAGTTAAACAAACAAATGGAATGCCAATTGTAGATTAACAAAATTTGAACAGTCGATTATTTTGTAACAAATCGGCAGTTTTTGGTTGAAAAATCGGTATTGAAATCGTAATAGTTGAGGTGGAAAATGGTGTTTTTTTCTAGCGGAAGTATTTTAGAGATAAAAAAAAGATTAAAATTTTATTTTTAGATTAAAATTTTAATCAAAAAAACGTCAGACAGTAATGAAAAAAGTCTTCAATAATTTAAATTTCACTGAAGACTTTTTTGTGTTTTTTGAATGCTTAATTCAGTTCATAGTTTCCATTTGCCCATTTTTTACTTGAAACAATCCAAGCGTCGAGAGACTTATACAAAAATCCATGTTTAAGGCCTGTATTCAATTCAATTTGTTTGAAATGATTGATCTTTAGTTTTGAAAGTCCAAATTTAAATGGACTTTGCTGTTTGTTTTGTAAATGTAAGATTATATTTCAAATTTAAAAATTAAGGAATTGACTTCTTTTTGTTTGTCTGATTCCATGATTTTTAAATTATTTAATTTTTTATTAATTCTAACTTTAGAATTGATGTTAGTCTTTTTTTTAATTGATTTTGCAGTCATTTTTTTATTTTAAAGCTTCTTTAACTTGATTTTCTAAATCTAGAATTCCTTCATAATTTTGAAATTCTAACTCTTTTTGCGTCTTTTTTAATTCAGCTAGCAATACTAATATTAAATCGTAACCCTCAATTTCATAGCCAAACATATTTTGGTCAAAATTTAATCCAACAAGTAATCCGTCATTATCCATACCGACACACCAGTTTTCAATAAAATCATTTAATTGTATTTCTACTGGTTTATAATCTTCCCATCCATTTTTTGAACAAACTTTAGCTCTAATTTCTTCAGACCAAAAACAGATTATTTCAATTGGGTTTCCTTCTTCATCTTCAAGTTCGTTGGAAGCTGAGGTGGCAAACCCCATTTCATTTTTTAATCCATATACAATATTTGTTTCACAAACTTTTTTTATGAACTTTTCGTAATTTAATCTTACATCTATATGATTTTTAAACATTGCTTTTTGTCTTGTAGGTTAGTAAAAAAAAAAACTCCAATTCAAATGTAATTGAATTGGAGTTTTAAAGTTTTATATTTTGTGAGAAATTTTACAATTTCAAATCATCAGCATCATTATAATGCACTTTTTGAGCTATAGTTCCGTCGTGAACCACAACAATACTTGGATTGGCTCTTTCAACTGTTTTTAAAGCGGTTCCGTCACAGAAATAGAAATCAATATCTAACGCATAATTCTTTTTAGCTTTAGCAATTTCTTCAGCTCCAGAAGCCGTCATTCCAATTACTTTGTAACCTTTTGCTTTTGCATCTGCGGTAACTTTTGCCAATTTTTTCATTCCTTCAGGATTCGATAAATTCAAATCGTAAGTTACGTAGATTAACAATTTTGGTTCTTTTAATAATTCTTCTTTATAGTCAGAATCGTCTTTTGTCATCGTGAAATCGTGAATAGGAGGAATGTAGCCTTCAGTGATTACTTTGTCTTTACGATCAACGAAAGTTGCCCCTTCAGGAATATTCATTAAATCTTTTTCTGTAAATTCTTTATCTACACCATTTACTTTGTAGATAAAAATCATTTCTACAACCGATTTTGGAGCCCCTTCTGGAATTTCCATTCCTTTCTCGATGTTAGTTCCCACTTTGTACGGACGGAAATCTTTAATCGGATTATGGTTGATAACCCAAACAGCCATAAATACGCATAAAACTATGCTTATTAAAACAATAATGTTAGTTACAATTTTTGAAAATAAAGGTTTTACTAATTTTTTATTGATGAATAAAATCAAGATAAAGAAAAGTAAAACAACATCTTTGGTGAAAGACTGCCAAGGTGTTAAATGTAAGGCATCTCCAAAACAGCCGCAATCTTTTACTACGTCAAAATAAGCAGAATAGAAAGTAAGGAATGTAAAGAAAACAATCAGTAATAATAAAGCCCAAATAGTTAGTTTTGATTTATAGCCAACCAAAAGCATTACACCCAAAACAACTTCTAAAATCACTAGAAAAATGGCTAATCCTAAAGCCAAAGGCTCTAAAAACGGCATATTGAAAACAGGTTCACTAAAATATTCTGCGAGTTTATAAGAGAAACCAACTGGATCGTTTAGTTTTATTAATCCGGAAATGATAAATAATACACCGACAAATAAGCGGGAGAATTGAGTAATGATGTTTTTCATAAATATTGGAGTTAATAGAAATTCCAAAAATCAAATTCCAATATTAAGTTAGGATTGGAATTTGGAATTTAAATATTGGAATTTATTTATTGATGGGGTTTAGAATTAGGGCAAAAACAGAATAATTAATCATATCCTGATAATTGGCATCGATACCTTCAGAAACGATTGTTTTTCCTTTATTGTCTTCAATTTGCTTAACGCGAAGGATTTTCTGCAAGATCAAATCGGTTAAAGAACTAACGCGCATATCACGCCACGCTTCGCCGTAATCATGATTTTTGGCTTCCATTAAATCTTTGGTCAATTTTACTTTAGCATCGTATAATTCAGCTGCTTTTTCAACGTCGAGATCTGGCTGATCTGCAACTCCAAGTTCTAACTGAATTAAAGCCATGATCGAATAATTGATAATTCCGATAAATTCGCCTTTTTCATCTTCATCAACTTTACGGATTTCGTTTTCCTGTAAACTTCTGATTCTTTGCGCTTTTATAAAAATCTGATCGGTAAGCGATGGCAGTCTTAAAATTCTCCATGCGCTTCCGTAATCTGTCATTTTATTGATAAACAAGGTTCGGCAAACCGAAATTACATTATCAAATTCTTGAGAAGTATTCTTCATTTATTGCTGTATATTTGCTAAAATTTCTTCAAAAATAGGGATTATATTAAATAGTTTCAAGTTTCGGGTTTTCTTTGTTTCAAGTTTTTTCCAAACAAATTGTTAACGCTGTAACTGGAAACAATTTCAAATAGTTTCAAGCTTCAGGTTTCAAGTTCTTGAACTTGCGTAATCTGTGATAACTTTAAACATATAAAACTTGAAACTTGAAACAAATTAAAACTTGAAACAAAATGTTTATTAACTGTAAAGGCCGTTTGATCGATTTAGAAACCCCTAAAGTAATGGGAATTCTGAACGTGACACCAAATTCTTTCTTTGACGGCGGAAAATATAAAAACGAATCTGAGATTCTTTCGCAAGTAGAAAAAATGCTTTCTGAATGTGCTGATTTTATTGATATCGGAGCTTATTCAAGTAAACCAAGTGCTGAATTTGTAACTGAACAAGAAGAAATTGACCGAATTGTTCCAGCAATTGAATTGATTCTGAAGCATTTTCCAGAAACATTATTGTCGATTGATACTTTTAGGGCTGAAGTTGCGAAAGCAAGTATAGAAAGCGGTGCGGCGATTATAAATGATATTGCTGCGGGTGAACTGGACGAAAAAATGTTTGAGGTTATTGCCAAATACAACGTTCCGTATATCATGATGCACATGCGAGGCAATCCGCAGACGATGCAGAGCTTGACACAATATGATGATATGATAAAAGAAATGCTTTTTTATTTTTCTGAAAAAGTAGCAAAAGCAAGAAGTCTCGGAATCAACGATTTAATTCTTGATCCAGGTTTCGGTTTCGCCAAAACAACCGATCAGAATTACGAAGTCATGCAGAAAATGGAACTTTTTAATGTTTTAGAATTACCCGTTTTAGCAGGAATTTCAAGAAAATCAATGATTTATAAAGCTCTTGACATTACGCCACAAGAAGCTTTAAACGGAACAACATTTCTAAATACAATTGCGTTAACAAAAGGTGCAAAGATTCTTCGTGTTCATGATGTAAAAGAAGCGGTGGAATGTGTTACTTTGTTTGGTAAAATGAGTTATTAAACTTCTAGTATGTCATTGCGAGGAACGAAGCAACCTCATTAGCAAAATAAAACTGTGTGTCATCGCAGTGTGTTTGCTTCGTTCCTCGCAATTATATACTTTGTGTAGATTTTTTGTGTAAAAAAAAATATTAATTATGAAATACTTCAGTTTACTTGTAATTTGCCTATTATTCTCCTGCGGAAAAAAACAAGACGTTTTATTGCCAAAATCAAACTTGACCGTTGTAAAAGACGTTCAGGATCATTCTCCAATTTATATTTTCTTTAAAAAAGAAGGAAATGATACAATTGCCGATTTGAATCGAAAAAGTGCTATCATTTCGACAAACTGGATTTTTAATATCGATAAACGTTTGCCTTTGAAATTGGTAATGCCGCATGTAATTAAAATGCAGGAAAAGAAAAGAGCCGATAGCGCGCACAAAAACGAAAATGCTGAAAACTATTATTCGTATGCCGATTCTGTAGGAAAGAATTTAGCTTTTTTTCCTTTCACGAAAGTGTATTATAAAATGGAAAAGCCTACAGCAGGAAGTTTTGTTGTTTACTTTAAAAAAGGAGACGGGCAGGTTTTTATCGGAAATAAGAAAGTCTTAATATCACAAATATTACCCTATTTTTTTAGTTTAAAGTTTGAAAAAGTACCAGATTTGGTATTCTTATTCGATAAGGAAATGAGTTATCAGGAATATATGAAGTATAAAATTGTACTTCATAAATATGTGACTTTCAACCTTGATAAACTTCCAGTAGAATTTGTTTATTAGTCTTTAGTCCCTAGTACTTAGTGGTTAGCTCTTAGTTTTCTAGGGACTAAGGACTAAGTAACTAAGTGCTAAAAAACTATTGGTGATGATAAGGCTCATTTCGTAAAATCGTAAATCCGCGGTACAATTGTTCGATAAAGAACAAACGAACCATTTGATGTGAAAACGTCATTAGCGAAAGCGAAACTTTTCCTTGCGCTTTTTTATAAACAGTTTCGGAAAATCCGTAAGGTCCGCCGATTACAAAAACAAGAGTTTTAACCCCAGAATTCATTTTTTTCTGTAATTCTTCTGAAAAGCCAACGCTTGAGAATGTCTTTCCATTTTCGTCCAATAAAATAAGCTGATCGGTTGCGGAAAGTTTAGAAAGAATTAATTCGCCTTCTTTTTCTTTTTGCTGACTTTCAGATAAGTTTTTTACGTTTTTAATGTCTGGAATAATCTCCAAGTCAAATTTGATGTAAAAAGACAAACGCTTGGTATAATCGTCAATCAAAGTTTGAAGCGATTTATTGTCTGTTTTACCTATAGCGATAAGTTTGATATTCATTGTGTTTTTTTTTTAGCCACGGATTCACATTTTTTTAGCCACAAATTTCACAAATTAACACAAATTAAATCTGCCTAATCTGCAAAATCTGCGGGAGAATTTTTTAGCCACAGATTAAAAGGGATTTAAAAGGATTTTTTTTGTCACGAATTCCGCAAATTAATTTACTCAAAAAGTGGAATAAAAATTAGTGCAAATTTGTGAAATTCGTGGCAACTTTTAAAAATCCTTTAATCTGTATAATCTGTGGCAAAAAAAACTATTTATTATTCTCAAAAACCGTTTCAAAATGTTCTACAATTGGAAATGGTTCGTAATAATGATGTAAAATCTTTTTCCACTCCAAATACGCTTCCGAGGTTCTAAAACCAATTGTATGATCTTCTAGTGTATTCCAATCGACTAACAAAAGATATTTGTTTTCTACTTCCAAACATTTTTCCAAACGATGCCCTAAATATCCATCAATTGATGAAATATACTGGCTTGCTTTTGCAAAATCAGCTTCAAATTGAGAAGCTAATTCTGGTTTAACGAAAAGAAATGCGGCTTCTAAAATCATATTTGTTGGTTAAATTTATCTGCTAAATCCGCTAAATCTGCGGGAGAATTTTTAAGTTCTCGCAGATTTAGCAGATCGAGCAGATTTTATTTTTGTTTAAAAAATCAGCGATTATCAGCTTAAATCTGTATAATCTGCGTGAAACATTTTTGCACTTTAATTTTTAGAAAATTTAGCTTCAAAGTTTTTAAAACGATTATCCAATTCCTTTAGTAATTGCTTTTTTACCGAATCACCTTGAATAAAGCTGAAATTAATACTGTTGTAAACGTATTTTTTAATCGTTTCGTAATTTACGTCAGCATATCTTTTTGCTAGTAAAACATATTGCTCTGTCATGTTAGTTCTTAAAATTCCCGCATCGTCTGTGCTGATTACGACTGGAACATTGAATTCTTTGTAAAGCGTAAACGGATGTCTGTTTTCTTTTACTTTCAAAATGAATTCGTTGCTCGCTAAATTAATCTCAATCGGAATATTGTTTTTAGCCATATATTTCAGCAAATCGTATGAATTTGCTTCGTAAGCAATATCAACTCCGTGACCAATTCTGTTCGCACGTGCTACATAAATAGCGTCGTTAATATGCCAGGTCAATTCTTCTGGTTGAACCAATCCTAAAGTCAGTTCACCGGCATGGAGCGTATATTTTACATCAGGAAATTTAGAGTGACAGTACTTAAACATCACCATGTGCAGCCAATAATCTTTCATCGAATTTTCGCCATGTTCTGGAGAAACAATGTTAACTCCAGCAGTTAGTTTACTTTCGCTTGACGAAATAAAAGCAATCGTCAGGTTTTTAAACAAATCGACTGGTTCCATAAAACGAAGCACAAAGTTTTGGTAACGCATGGTGAATTTTTCGTCATCCATTTTCAAATCTTTATGCAGTTTTGCTAAGAAATTGTTGTTGAAATCTTCTGCATATTTTTTCGCATCTTTTTTCTGAAGCGCTTTATACAAATCGTCTAAAAGTTTCAAGACCGTTTTTTCGTCTTTCTGGTTTGCTGCTTCGCGTAGTTTTATATTGAAATCGCCTAAATCAGAAACATTCATATCGCACGGAATTGTCGATAATTGTGTTTCAATGTAACTTACATTTTCTGCAATAGCACGTTTTTTTAATTCCAATATTCCTTCTGCAAAATGGCCTTGAATTGTAGGTTCAAATTTCATGAAAGAATCAAAGAATAAATCGTCTGAAGGGACAGAACCATTGTAATCTTTAATAGACCAAGTTTGCATGATTTGCTGCTGATAATAGTCTAATTTACCTTGATTTTTTAGAGAAGAAAATTTTTCCCAAGTTCCATTTGAAGGTTTTGTTTTAGAAACTCCCAACGTTTCCAGATTTAAATAAAAGTCTTCTGCAATAGCTCTTTCTAAAAGTGGTTCTGCATAGACGGATCCTGAAAAATGGTGGTGTAAATCGCCTCCTTTTGGCATTTGCTGAAAGAAAGCAGTAAGGAGCGCTTCATTATTTCTGATTTTTTCTAAATAACCCCCAGCCGATTGAGAAAAGCCGATTTGAGCTATAAAAATGCAGAAAAGTGTAATTATTCTTGTCATACTCTAAGATTAAATTACGCGCAAATATACGATTTTTCTCTGAGGTTCAAAGTTACAAAGTTGCAAAGGGGCAAAGTTTATGATAAATGATTTTAGTGAATATAATTTTATCGTCGTTCTAATATTCATAGACGCACTGCAGTGCGCCTCTACAAGAAACCTTTGTCGCTTTGTTACTTTGAATCTTATTCCTTAATTAAGAAAGTACAAGGATTTAAAAGAAATAAAAACCACAAATTTCGCAAATTTTCACAAATTAATTTATTCATATCTAATTTGTGAAAATTTGCGAAATTTGCGGTTAAAAAAAATTGCTTGCTTTGCGTGAATTTAGGGAACCTTGTCTTTGCGAGCGATCGAAAAAACTTAGCACCTTAGCATCTCAGAACCTCAGAACCTTAGAAGCTTAGATTAAGAAAGCACGTCTCGAATTTCCTCCACCTTATCAAAAACGCTTTTCGCGAAAGGACAAAGCGGAATAATTTTTACATTATTTGCTCTGGCATAATCTACCGCTGCCATAACTAATTTTTTGCCGACACCTTTGCCGTTAAATTCTGGGCTAACTTCGGTGTGGTCAATAATAAATTTATCGTTTCCGGCCCAAGTATAAGTCATTTGTCCAGCTTGTTTGCCATCTTCTAAAGCTTCAAAATAGCCTTTTTTAGTATCGTTTATCTGTTGAATTTCCATAATTATATTAATGTCGTTTTAATTTCGATTGAATGCGTCAATGTTTTATGAATCGGACAGCTGTTGGCAATTGTTTCCAGTCTTTGTCTTTGGGTTTCGTCAACATCTCCAATCACTTCTATTTTTCTTGTAAATACCGATACGCTTCGTTCTGAATCTCTTTCAAAATCAATTTTTACATTAATTTCCTCGACGTTCCATTGTTTACGGTTAATGTACATTCGCAACGTAATTACGGTACAAGAAGCTAAAGAAGCTGCCAAAAGTTCAGTCGGATTTAAACCTAAATTTTTCCCGCCCAATTCTTGCGGTTCATCAGAAATTAGAATATTATCGCTAGCTGATTTAATTTCCGTTCGATACAAACGCGTATCTATTTTTGCTGAAACTGTATCCATAATTATTTAATTCTTGGTTCTGGTAAAGGAACGAATTCTGTTTCTCCTGGAACTTTTGGAAAAGTTTGGTTTGTCCAGTCGATTTTTGCTTTTTCGATTAATTCTTTATCAGAAGAAACAAAGTTCCAAAAGATAAAATGCTCTTCAGGAAATGGCTGTCCTCCAAAAATATAAACAGTAGAGTTTTCGGCCATTTCAAATTCGCAAAGCGTGCTGTCGTTGGTAATCAGAATTTGTCTCGGATCGTAAACATGTTCACCATTTTTAATGCTTCCTTCTAAGATATATAAACCGCTTTCGCCAAATAAATCCTTTCCAATATTGATTTTTTTGGCTTCTTTACTCTTGATTTCAATAAAATAAAGTGGACTATAAACAGGAACAGGAGATTTTTTTCCGAATGCTTCACCAGCAATCAATTTATATGAAACGCCGTCTTCTTCCCAAGCTGGAATATCTTCTGCTTCGACGTGTGTAAAATTAGGATCCATTTGTTCTAATTCCTTCGGAAGCGCCACCCAAATCTGCAATCCGTGCAGCATTTTATCTGAATGTCTTAAATATTCAGGAGTTCTTTCAGAATGCACTATTCCTTTTCCTGCTGTCATCCAGTTTACTGCGCCAGGTTTTATTTCGAGTTCAGTTCCTAAACTGTCGCGGTGCATAATACTTCCTTCAAACAAAAAAGTAAGCGTTGAAAGTCCGATATGCGGATGCGGCGGAACATCCATATTTTCGTGGTCACTCAAATGTGCTGGTCCCATGTGGTCGATAAAAACAAATGGCCCAACGGCTCTTTTTTCGCGGAAAGGCAATAATCTGCCTACCATAAAATTGCCAATGTTGGCAGCGCGTTCTTCGATAATTAAACTGATATTTGACATGTGGTATTATTTGATTTGAAAACAAAATTACAGCACCGATACTTGTCTGTAACTTAATTTAGATTAAGAAAAGTTGTTTTTGATTTATAAAAATAACGAAAATCGCTGACTATGTTTTAATTTAGAAAGACAAGATTTTTAAAATTAGGTATTTAAGGTGATTGAGTTACTTGATTTCTTCGATTTTAGTATATAAGAATACTTTTCCGGGTTTTGGATTTCCTTTAGTAGAAAAGTTTCTTGGAATTCCAAGATCCTTTTTGAAATATCCTTTTACACGTAATTTTAGAGGCAAAGTTTTTCCATCCCAAATTTTATTGGCATCCAATATTTTGTTATTTGCCCTTTCCAAATAAATGTTTTTTGTGTTTTTTTGATTTTCTATTTTCCATTGAGCACAAGGACAGTCTATGGCGGAGTAAGAAAGAATTAAAACTTCTTCTTTTTTAGTCTGAAAACTAAGAATAGATGTTAGAAAAACTAAACAAAAACTAATCTTGATAATTGATTTCTTTATTTCCATAAACAGATTCATTAAGAGATATTATTTAATCAACTCAAACTCCAAAACTTCACTTTCTGTTCCATTAATAATAATCGACAAATGATGAATTCCAGTATGAAAAACACGAGTTGTAATTAATTTAAAAGACTGGTTTCTTTCAATTTTGGTTAATTGGTTCGGATGATAGATTTTCTCACTGATTTTAAATACTTTTTTCGCCAAATGCCCTTTTGCTTTTTTGTAATGAACAGCATATTCTAAACGAACCGTTTTTGCTTCTTCATTCTTATTATTTAAGTAAAAATGAAACTGTAGATAATCTCCAATTTTTACTTTTGGCGTTTTAATTTCAAAAGAAGAAAGTTCAATATTCGTGCTTTCCAGACCATAATGGCTTAAAATTTCAGGATGTCCTTGTTTCAATAAAGTTCGGCAGCCATGTTTAATGATTGCGTCGGTTTCTTTGGTATGACCTTTCCATCTTTTTGCGATTTCCAAAACAATTTCAGGATTATCTTTCACAATATCATTTAGATTGTTAGCCACACTTCGACGAACATATTCTGATGGATCATTTTTTAGATTTTCTAAAATCGGAAGAATAGAAGTCGGATCTTTTTTTAAGAAAGGAATCGCCATTGCCCATGGTAATCTCGGTCTTGAACCTTCGCTTGCTAAACGGCGTACGTGATGATTTTCGTGCAAAGACCATTTTATCATTTCCTCGATCATTTTTTCTTTATACTTTAAAATGAAAGGACGAACCGCAAATTCACAGCTTATAAATTGTGTTATAGAAACAAAGGCTTTCGCTGAAGTTTCAAAATCTTCTAAGCCATAAATTTCGATATAATCGGCAAAGAAAATGAAAGCCAGATTGCTATCTGCAAAATTGTTTTTTCTAAGATTTTCAATGATTTTATCGATTAAAGCTGTGGCCTCAGAAAAGTTTTGTGGCATAAACTGATGAAAAACAACCGTCGTGTGTTTCATACGTTCTTTCCATTCTTTTTGAGCAAAATCACCTTCGTAAATCGTTTCGATGAATTTTTGTTTGTTGAATGAAGGATGCACTTCGGCGACAGCCTGACCAAATTTTTCGTAAAAAGAAACCGAGTAAATATCTTTAATTAATCCCATAAATTTTGCTTGATTGAACTTCAAAGATATCTAATGTTTTAATTTTTTTAACCATTAAGGGATTAAGTTTATTAAGATTTTTAAATGTAAGTTGTTTACTTAATTAGGGAATTAAGAGATAAGTTTTACTAAGAATAAAAAGCTTAATTTTCTTAACTTCTTAATGGTTAAAAAAGAAAAGTTTAATGTTTTAAATAACTTTTCGCAGAAAGGAAACTTTTAAATCGATAAAATATGTCCTAATTTAGCATATTATTAAAAACAGAAAAATGATAAGCGAAGCCCAATTTCAAGCAGAATTACAACTTTTAATAAGCAATGCCATTAGAGAAGATGTTGGCCCTGGCGATTACAGTTCGCTTGCCTGCATTCCTGATACGGCACACGGTCAGGCAAAATTATTGGTGAAAGACCAAGGAATAATTGCCGGCGTTGAGCTTGCTAAAATGATATTTGAACATGTAGATCCAAAACTAAAAGTGAAAACTTTTATCGAAGATGGAACGCACGTAGAATATGGTGAAATTGTTTTTGAAGTTTCGGGAAGTTCGCAATCTATTTTGAAAGCTGAAAGAGTGGTTTTGAATACCATGCAGAGAATGTCTGCTATTGCTACAAAAACAAGCCATTTGATGCAACTTTTAGAAGGTACAAATGCTAAAATTTTAGATACACGTAAAACTACTCCAAATTTCAGAGTGGCAGAAAAATGGGCTGTAAAAATTGGAGGAGGAGAAAATCATCGTTATGCTTTGTACGACATGATTATGTTGAAAGACAATCATATTGATTTTGCTGGAGGTATTACGCGTGCGATTTCTAAAACTAAGGAATATTTAAAAGAAAATAATCTTGATCTTAAAATTATCGTTGAAGCCCGCAGTTTGGACGAAATCAGAGAGATTTTACAAAGCGATGGCGTTCATAGGATTTTAATTGATAATTTTAATTACGAAGACACCAAAACAGCTGTTGCGTTAATTGGTACAAAATGTCAAACCGAATCATCTGGAAATATCAACGAAAAAACAATCCGAGAATATGCTTTGTGTGGCGTAAACTATATTTCGTCTGGCGCTCTGACTCATTCTGTTTATAATATGGATTTGAGTTTGAAAGCTTTTTAATGAGGTATGAATTTTGAATTATAAGTTATGAATTAAATTGAACTTAAGTATGGTTTAATCTAAAAGCATAACTCTAAAATCTAAAATCAAAAAATATGTCGAAAGAGATAGAAGCTCGGATTGAAAAATTGCCCGTTGTGCGCTCTTTAGCCCGACTTTTAAAGAAAGTAAAACTTCCTTGGTTGGAAGGTTTTTCGCTGTATGATTTACTTGAAATGTATACTTTAGGAATTCTTGAAGGTGCTTTTTCGTATCATGCGAGTGCAGTTTCTTTTAGTTTTTTTATGGCATTGTTTCCTTTTGCTCTTTTTATCTTAAACTTAATTCCGTTTATTCCGATAGACAATTTTCAAGACGATTTTTTACTATTTGTACAGCAAAGCGTTCCGCCAAATACGTATGATGCCATTAGTAAAATTATCAGCGATATTTTAAATAATAGTCACTCGGGTTTATTATCTTCTGGATTTTTGCTTTCTATTTTTTTAATGGCAAATGGAATTAACGGAATCTTGAGTGGTTTCGAATCCTCTAAACACGTATTTGATAAACGCGGATTTTTCAGCCAATATCTTGTTGCGCTTGCTATTTCTCTAGTAATGACTGTTATTTTGTTTGTTACGGTGGCGACAATTGTAGTTTTTGAGGTTTTTATTCAAAAAACAATTATTCAGGATGTGCTGAGTGATCGAATTCCGCTGATCATTTTGGGTCGATATTTGTTTGTTATTTTAATGATTTTGATAACATCTTCAATATTATTGCGTTATGGTACAAAACAGTATAATAAAGTGCCTTTTATAAGCATTGGTTCTGTTTTTACAACGATCTTAATTGTTATATCTTCGTTCTTTTTTGGGATTTGGGTTATAAAATTTTCAAAATATAACGAACTTTATGGTTCGATTGGGACATTATTAATTCTAATGTTTTATATTTGGATAAACTGTATGATTCTGCTTTTAGGGTTCGAATTGAACGCTTCTATCAGAAAATTAAAACAAAAAAAAGAAAAATAATATGAAAAATTTGATGCTAACTATCGGAGTGTTCTTCTTTGCCTTAACCATGCAAAGCCAAAGTGTAATTGGAAAATGGAAAACAATTGACGATGCAACAGGTGAAGCAAAATCAATCGTTGAGATCTACGAGAAATCAGGAAAAGTTTACGGCAAGGTGGTGGATATTCTTCGTGACAGTCATAAAAAAGACGTTTGTGCAAAATGTGACGGAGCTGAAAAAAACAAACCAATTTTAGGAATGGTTATTATAAATGGACTTAAAAAAGACGGTTCTGAATATAATGGAGGAACAATTTTAGATCCTACAAGCGGTAAAAAATACAAATGTTACATCACTTTAGAGTCTGCTGATAAATTAAAACTTCGCGGTTATGTTGGAGTTTCCATAATGGGAAGAACACAATATTGGACGAGAGTAAAAAACTAATTAAAACCTAATGCGAAAATTAGCTTCGATAATTTTATTCTTAGTTATAGTTTCAAACAGCTTTGGACAATCTAAGAATTCGCCATTACAAATAAGTCATCTTACGGGTGACTTTTATGTTTATAAGACTTTTAATGATTACAAGGGTGTAAAGATTTCTGCCAATGCCATGTATGTAGTTACAGATAAAGGTGCCGTACTGTTTGATGCTCCGTGGGATAAAACGCAGTTTCAACCTTTATTGGATAGCATTAAGAAAAAGCACAATAAAAATGTTGTAATGGTTTTTGCAACGCATTCGCACGATGATCGCGCTGGCGGATTGGATTTTTATAGAAAAAAAGGAATTAAAACTTATTCGGGTAAATTAACAGACGAAATTCTTAAAAATAAGAAAGAGCCAAGAGCTGAGTTTGTAATTCCTAATGATACAGTTTTTACGGTTGGACAATATAAATTTGAGATGTATTATCCTGGTAAAGGCCATGCGCCAGATAATATTGTGGCTTGGTTCGGAAAAGAGAAAATTCTTTATGGCGGATGTTTTATAAAAAGTGCAGAAGCTAAAGATTTGGGTTATTTAGGTGACGCTGATGTTAAAGAATGGGGAAAATCTATTGAAAAAATCCAGTCGAAATTTAAAAATCCGAAATATGTAATTCCGGGACATGATGGCGGAACTACCAACAAGTCGATAAGCCAAACATTGAGGCTGGTTCAGGATTATCTCAGTAAAATACAAAAAGAAAAATAGCTTATTTTTGCGTATATTTGGAACAATATAAAGAGAGATAAAATGACTGTAACGGATAAACATATACTTGAATCGTATTCAAATTTGTTTGAAGGGCTTAGTTTTTCGAATAAAATTGAACTTATAGAACGACTTACAAAATCAATAAAAAGTAATAAAGGCAAAGAGAACAATTTTTATAAATCTTTTGGTGCATTTGCTTCAGAAAAAAATGCTGAAGATATTGTGTCTGAAATTAAAGCGAACAGAAGTTTTAAAGATAAGGAGATTGATTTTTAATGGCATATTTATTAGATACTAGTACGTGTGTTTTCTTTCTTAGAGGAAAACTTAATCTTGATAAAAAAATTCAAGAAGTTGGATTAGAGAATTGCTATATTTCTGAAATTACCGTTGCTGAACTTCGTTTTGGTGCTGAAAATAGTGCAGATCCAATAAAGTCTAATAAAGCTGTTGATGCTTTTTTGAAAGGATTAGCAGTAATTCCAATTTTTGGATCTATAAAAAGGTACGCGATAGAGAAGGTTAGGCTTAGAAAAATTGGTAAGCCAATGAATGATGAATTTGATCTTTTGATTGGTGTAACAGCGATCGAAAATCAATTGATTTTAGTTACTGATAATACTAAAGATTTTAAGCTTTTAAATGGAATTCAAATGGAGAATTGGTTTGAAAGAAATTAAAAACTAAAGAAAAACGCTGTTCACATTTATCCTTCACCTCTCTTATAATTTCCTCCATGCATTTCATCGAAGTCATTTTACCGCTTTCTCTAGCGAAGACATTTACATACCGAGTTTCTGAGGCTGAATTTCATTTCATTAAAAAAGGGATGCGCGTTGCTGTGCCCTTTGGTAAAAGTAAAATTTATACAGGCCTTGTTTTGGATGTTCATGAAAATGCTCCAACTTTATATGAAGCCAAAGAAATTCATCAGATTTTAGATGAACAGCCAATTGCGACCGAAATCCAGATTCAACACTGGCTTTGGATAGCCAGTTATTATATGTGCGGTATTGGAGATGTTTATCGAGGCGCATTTCCAAGTGGATTGTTGTTGGAAAGCGAAACCATTATTTCGCATAAACCTGATGTTGTCGTAAATGACAGCGAACTTTCTGATGATGAATTTCTAATTTTTGAAGCCTTGCATCATCAGAGTTCTTTAAAGGTTCAGGAAATTGCTTCCATTTTAAATAGAAAAAATATACTTCCGATTCTGCAAAAGCTGATTGCGAAGGACATCATTTTTTTGGATGAAGAAATAAAGGAAACGTACAAGCCAAAACTGGTTCGATATGTAAAATTGCATTCCAAATACGAATCGGATAGTGGTTTGGAAGAATTACTGACGGTATTGAAAAATGCTACTAAACAAAAAGAAATTGTTTTGTCTTATTTTCAAATCAGTGCCACAGAAAAAAAGCCAATTACGGTAAAGAAACTTATAGAAGTTTCCAATGCAGGATCGGCAGCGGTAAAATCTTTAATAGAAAAAGAAATATTTGAGGAGTATTATCTGCAGCACGATCGTGTTACTTTTAATGGCGAAAAATCAGAAAAAGAACTTCAGTTAAGTGAAGCGCAACACAATGCTTTTTCTGCAATTAAAAATAGCTTTTTAGAAAAAGAAGTCTGTCTTCTTCACGGTGTAACTTCGAGTGGAAAAACAGAAATCTATATTAAACTGATTGAGGAATATCTAGAGACTGGAAAACAGGTTTTATATTTGCTTCCCGAGATTGCACTTACCACCCAATTGGTTTCGAGACTGCGTCTTCATTTTGGCGATAAAGTCGCTGTTTTTCATTCCAAATATAGCAATAACGAAAGAGTTGAGGTTTGGAGGCAAACTCTCGAAAATTCGCCAAAAGCGCAAATTGTAATAGGAGCGAGATCGGCTTTGTTCTTGCCTTTTAATGATCTCGGATTATTGATTGTTGACGAAGAACACGAACAGACTTTTAAACAGGCTGATCCAGCACCTAGATACCATGCAAGAGACGCGGCAATTGTTTTGGCTAATTTTCATAAAGCTAAAGTGTTGTTGGGTTCGGCAACTCCAAGTATTGAAACTTATTTTAATACCCAAAATGATAAATACGGACTGGTCACGCTTACAGAACGCTATAAAAATGTCCGTTTGCCTGAAGTGATTTTGGTTGATATAAAAGACAAGCATTTCAGAAAAAGAATGACAGGACATTTTAGCGATCTTTTAATTGAAGAAATTGCAGAATCGCTGTTGTTGGGTGAGCAGGTTATTTTGTTTCAAAACAGAAGAGGATATTCGCCTGTAATTGAATGTATGACTTGTGGGCATGTTCCGCATTGTCAGCAGTGCGATGTGAGTTTAACTTATCACAAACATAAAAATCAGCTTAGATGCCATTATTGCGGGTATTCGATTGCGAAACCTACCAATTGCCATAACTGTTCTAGTATTGATTTAACGACCAAAGGATTTGGAACCGAGCAGATAGAGCAGGAGTTGTCAATACTTTTTCCGAAAGCAAAAACGGCTAGAATGGATCAGGATACTACCCGCGGAAAATTTGGTTTTGAAAAGATAATTGATACGTTTAAGAATCGTGAAATAGATATTCTGGTTGGTACACAAATGCTGGCCAAAGGGCTTGATTTTGACAATGTTGGTCTAGTCGGAATTATGAATGCTGATAATATGCTTCATCATCCAGATTTTAGAGCCTTTGAACGCAGTTTTCAAATGATGACGCAAGTTGCGGGAAGGGCTGGAAGATCAGAAAAACAGGGGAAAGTGGTTATTCAGACTTATAATCCAAATCATAATACTATTCAGCAGGTTACAGACCATAATTATATAGGTATGTATAAAGAACAGTTGTATGACAGGCAGATTTATAGATATCCGCCTTATTTCAGGATTATAAAACTTACGCTAAAGCACAAAGATTTTGATAAATTGAAAGAAGGAGCTATGTGGCTGTATCAGGTTTTGAGCCAAAATTTAGGAATGCCAGTTTTGGGTCCTGAAGAGCCCGCTATAAGCAGAATACGAAATGAATACATCAGAACGATTTTGATTAAGATTCCGCACAATCTTCATTTGGGCAATACAAAAAAAACTATTCAGAAAATGCTGAATAGTTTTGAAGCTGTGGCTCAATACAGAGCTATAAAAGTTGTAATTAATGTAGATTTTTATTAAAAACAGCAAATTAAGAAGAAGTAGAAAGTGCTTTTACAAGATCTTCTTTTTTGTTGCGGCTTAAAGGTATTTTGGTGATCCCGATTTCAGCAAATTTGCTGTTAAAGCGCTCAACCTTATCTATATTAATAATGTATGATTTATGAACGCGGATAAATTTGTCTTTCGATAAATCATTTTCAAAAGATTTCATTGTAGAAAGAACCAGATTGCTGTCGTCTTCTGTAACTACTCTAACGTAATCTCCAAAAGCTTCAATCCATTTTATTTTTGAAGTGAAGATTTTAAGTTTTTTTAGATTACTTTTGATGAATATATGTTCGCCTTCTTCTTCTTTGATATCTTTTTTTAGCAAATGCATGTCGATTGCCCTTTTTACAGAAGCATTAAAACGGTCAACTGCAATTGGTTTTTGAAGATAGTCGGTAGCGTCGTAGTCGAAAGCTTTTAAAGCATATTCGGCTTTAGAGGTGATAAATATAATTTGTGGTTTTGATTTTAATCCGTCCAGAAAATCAAAGCCATTAATAACAGGCATTTCTATATCAAGAAATATTAAGTCAATATTATTTAATGAGATACAACTTTTTGCTTCAATAGCATTAGAAAAATCCCCTATTAAATGCAAGCCTGGGTGATTATTTACCAATTTGGCAATAATTGTCCTTTGTATAGAACTATCATCTACAACAACACAGTTTAGTTTCATAACATTTAAATTTAGAATAAATTCAGGATAGCAGTAGTAAATGTATTATTTTTTTGCAAAAAAAACTAAGGTTGGGGTATATTTTTTTGTATTATGACGAATAAAAGGAAAAAAATGTTGTGGATGTAAATTAAATGCTTACTTTTGCACCCAATTTTAACAAATAAAATTTATTATTTATGAATCATTATGAAACTGTTTTCATTTTAAATCCCGTTTTATCTGAGGTTCAGGTGAAGGAAACAGTAACGAAATTTGAAGAATTTCTTACTAGTAGAGGAGCTGAAATGGTATCGAAAGAGGATTGGGGTCTTAAAAAAATGGCTTACGAAATCCAAAACAAAAAAAGTGGTTTTTACCATTTATTCGAATTCAAAGTAGCTGGAGAAGTTCTTGTAGCTTTTGAAACTGAATTCAGACGTGACGAAAGAGTTATGCGTTTCTTAACTGTAAGTTTAGACAAACATGCTATTTCATGGGCGGAAAGAAGAAGAGCTAAATTAAAATCTACTAAAGCGTAATTATTATGTCTACAATCGAGCAATCTGCAAAAGGAAAAAAAGACGGAGATATCAGATATTTAACGCCTTTAAACATTGAAACTAACAAAACTAAAAAGTATTGCCGTTTCAAAAAATCAGGAATCAAATACATCGATTATAAAGATGCTGATTTCTTATTGAAATTCGTTAACGAGCAAGGAAAAATTCTTCCTCGTCGTTTAACTGGAACTTCATTAAAATACCAAAGAAAAGTTTCTGTAGCTGTAAAAAGAGCTCGTCACTTAGCTTTAATGCCATACGTGGCCGATTTATTAAAATAGTATATTAAAAAAATAGTTGTTGGTTTCCGGTTAAATGGAACCTAACTTCTGAAATATAAAGGACAACAACATGGAAATTATTTTAAAACAAGACGTACAGAACTTAGGATTTAAAGATGATGTAGTATCTGTAAAACCTGGTTACGGTCGTAACTTTTTAATTCCTCAAGGTTTTGCTACTTTAGCAACTCCTTCTGCTAAAAAAGTTTTAGCTGAAAACCTAAAACAAAGAGCACACAAAGAAGCTAAAGTTGTTGCTGATGCTAAAGCATTAGCTGAAACTTTAAAAGCTCTTGAAATTAAACTTACTGCAAAAGCTGGTGGAGAGAAACTTTTTGGTTCTATCACTAACATCGATATCGCTGAAGCTTTAGAGAAATCTGGTAATGCTATCGATAGAAAATTCATCACTAGCGGTGTTGTAAAACGTACTGGTAAATACAATGCTACAATTCGTTTACACAGAGATGTAATCGTTGACTTGCCATACGAAATTGTTGCTGAAAAGTAATAGTTTTAAAAACGATATAAAAATCCCGATGCAAATCGGGATTTTTTTTTATAATGAAAATAATTAGTCTTTGGGTTAAAGCGTATGGCTTATAACTTAAAGCGTAAAGCATAAAAAAGATGAAATACGCAAGATTAACAAAAGAACAGTTTGACGAATTACATGCAGAATTTGCAAGTTTTTTGGCTACACAAGCAATAGATAGAAAAGAGTGGGAAGAACTAAAGGTTAATAAACCGGAAGTTGCAGAACAGGAATTGGATGTTTTTTCAGATTTAATTTGGGAAGGCGTATTAACTAGAGCAGAGTATCTGGAGCATTTTTCTAAAAATCATATATTTTTATTTCATTGTTTTGATACTTACATTCAGTCGATTGTTTTAAAATCGTTTTCTCCAGAAGTTGATTTTTTGACCAAAGATGGACTTCAGTGGCTTAGTGATAATATGTTCACAGAAAATATTGAAATGAAAGTAGGGAAGAAAGTATTTACTGATGAGCGAAATTCTTCAATTTTTGAATTGATTAAACAGGGCGCTTTTTTAAGTGATGGACAATTATTTAGTCAAATTAATCAAATTTTAGAATCTTAGAATAAAATTATAATGTTTTAATGAAAGCGGGCAATTAGTTAAATAATTGCCCGCTTTTTTTGTTTTTAACTTTTGTTTAATCTTTATTGAAATTTTGACCACGTATTTCTACTTGTTTTTTAAAAATTCGCCAAACTTTTAAGATTTTAAATTTTATAGGAGAAAAATAAGTGCTTTTGGTCTATATTACGGATAATTTTGCAGACTATTTTATTTTAAATGTAAGATTATACTTTATTTCAATCGATTTAACATATTTTGTTTAATATTTTGTTTAATTTAAAATTAGCAAGATAATTATGTTAAAAGTACCGTTTTTTCTGATGTTTTAGTGTACTGTTAATTTGCTAAATGAAGTTTTAAGAATAAATTATAAGAATTTTAGGCTTGTTTTATGTTTTTGTATTTCTTAATTTTAGATAACAAAAGTTAAACAAAGTTTTTCTTTTGGTTTTCAAAAACATATTGGTTAAGAAATATTCGCCATGTTGTTAAGATTGAAAATTGAAAAATTATACAATAACTTAATAAGTCTGCGTATGGAATTGACAATTACTTTCTTTATCAAAATTACTTTAATTGTACATTTTATTTTAGCTCTATTTTTTAACCTATTAGACTTCTTTTATCTGAACGATAATTTTAATCGTTTTAAGATATCTAATTTTATTTCAAAAGGTCCGCATTTTAGTTTGCTGTCTTATAGTTACCCCATTTGGCGAGTCGATTATAAGGAGCAATAATTTTATGAATATAAATAGATTCAGAATCAGCCTTATCAGCATGATTATTTTAGGAAGACTAATCAACTTTCTTTAAAAAATGAATCAACCTATATAAAAAGAATCCCCAGTTCTACTTTCAACTAAAAATTTTCATTTATGAAAATTAGACCTGCAGCAAATCACTCCTCTAGGAAAACTGATCACAATCGTTTTTCCTCAAAAAAAGCGGAACTCATTTTATCTCTAGGAGATAAGATTTGTTCTCCGGTATGTTTCGGTATACCGAATTCAACATAATTTTTTTAAGAAAACAGAGTTTGCCAGCTTATTTATAAGTTGCTAGCTTATGTTTTAACTGTTTGATTTTTAATTGATTGTTTAATTGCGTAGGTGCTTGCACTTACTGCGAGAGGTGTTTTATTGTCCATTTTCTAATCTTCCAAATTATGAAAAAAAAATTTACTTTTTGTAATCTCAACCCTCAATTGAGATTATTAGGACTTTTAACTTTATTCCTGATATGCACTAATGCATTCTCTCAAACTATTTGTAGACCTGTGTCTCAGACAAATAGTACGGGAGGAGGGCTTGTGTGTTTAGGAGTAGGTGTTACTAGTCCTGCCAATGCTTACGATAGTGCTGGCTTATCCACTTATGCAACCTTGACAAATGGTATTGCAATTGCTGGATGTTTTGCAGAAGAAACAATGACTTTAAATCAAACGGCTCGAGCCGGTGACCAAGTTGCAATATACTTTGGTACGGGCAACGGTTTACTTGATTTAACGTTATTGTCAAATGCTACGGTTCAAGCTAAAAATTCTGGGGTCAATGTAGGTTCCAGCGTGGCTTTAAACAATCCGCTTTTGAATTTAAATTTGTTAAGCGGTAATACTGTAGCTGTTGCAAAATTTCCTATTACGGGTGATACCAACCAAATTCAAATTCAGGTTGGTGGTGGTCTGCTAAGTCTTTTGGCGACAGTTAGAATTTATGACATTAGGCTTGAGTTTGCTCAACCAACGGTATCTGGCGGTTTATCTCAAACAGTTTGTGCTGGAGTTCCAACAACTCTTACAGCAACACCAGCTGCAGGGACTTCGCTTGCGTGGTATAGTTCTGAATTTTCTACCACAGCTTTGGCGACAGGAAATACGTATACAACTCCTGCCTTAACAGCAAATACAACCTATTATATAGGAATAACTAGAGCAGCAGGGTGCGAAGGAAATGTTCGTGTGCCTGTTGTTTTAAATGTTTCAAACCCTGTTGCACCTGCTTATAGTAATGTAGGGACTGTAGTTTGTTCTACTGGGCCAACGCAACAGACTACATTATCTTTAGTAAATCCTGTTCCTGGGACAACATATACTTGGTATAATGGCGCTAATACTGCGGTAGCAACAGGAACTTCCTACTCTCCGACAGTAGCTTTAGGAACAACTCCTTTTTCTGTAGAGGCTTCTATCGGAAGCTGTATTAGTCCTACTAGAGCTCAAATTAATGTTGTTTCTACAGCAGTTCCTGCTAATCCGACAGTTCTTACTCAAAGTGTAACAATTCAATCGGGTCAGAATGCAACTTTAAATGCGACTTCTGAAGCTGGCACACAATTAAACTGGTTCGAAGTTGCGACTGGCGGAACGGCCGTTGCAACAAATACGCCAACTTTTACTACACCAATATTAACAGCTACGAAAACCTATTACGTTGAAGCACAAAGTGCAAACGGAAATTGTGTTAGTGCAGCAAGAGTGCCTGTTACGGTAACGGTTCAGCCAGCAGCTTTAGGCGGTTGTCTGGAAGCTAGCAGTCAGGTGACTACTCAAGTTGGTATTTGTTTGCTGTGTAGTGTTACAAATCCAAACAATTCTGTAGATGGTAATCCTGCTACAGCAGCAAGACTTACTACTCCTGTTAATGTATTAGGTTCGGTACAACAAACTTTGCAATTTACTAATCCAGGAAAAGCTGGAGATATTGTTGAGGTTGATTTAGAATTGCCAGGAGGTTTGGCAGATGTACAATTATTAAGCGTAGTTAGTTTAGCTACCTATAATGGTACAACTTATAATAATGATAGAGTTGCGATTAATAATCCTCTTATAACTTTACAGTTATTAAGCGGAACTAGATATAGAGCAACTGTTACAGCTGTAGCGAATTTTGACCGTGTTGAAGTTCGTTTAGGCGGTGTGGCAGGTCTTTTAACTAATTTAGATATTTATCAGGCAACTTATAGATATAAAATTCCAGATATTTCAGGGAATACAACTATTTGCAGCGGGGCAACAACAACATTAACTGCTGCTCTTGCTGTGGGTGAAACAATTAATTGGTATAGTGCTGCTACAGGCGGTTCACCTTTAGCATCTACAGCTGCATTTACAACACCAGCTTTAACTGCACCAACTACTTATTATATAGAGGTGACGAGAAATGGATGTGTAAACAGTGTGCGATATCCGGTTGATATTTTAATTGATAACCCTGTTTTACCAACTATTACAGCAGTTCCTACCAATATTTGTAGCGGACAGTCAACAACCTTAACAGTTGACGCTCCAGTTGCTGGTACTGATTATAATTGGTATGATGCGGCTACAGGAGGAAATTTAGTATTTACAGGTAATTCTTTCACAACTCCTACATTAACTGTTAATACAAGTTATTTTGTAGAATCAGCTATAGGAAGCTGTGTAACGCCGACACGTCAAGCAGTAAATCTGATTGTAAATCCGATACCAGCTACTCCGACATTTACATCCTCTAATGTAATTATTCAGTCTGGTCAAAATGCTACTTTAACGGTTGCAAATCCAGTTGCTGGTGTACGATACAATTGGTATAGTGCTGCCACAGCAGGTACGCTTTTAGCAACGAATGTTACCTCATACACAACTCCAATATTATCAAGCAATCAAACTTATTATGTAGAAGCTTCTAATATAGGTACTGATTGCGCTAATACCACAAGAGGAGCGGTTTCGGTTACTGTAATAGCTAGTGCAAGTACATGTTTACAGGCTAATTCTCAGATACCATCGAATGATGGTGTGTTATGTATTTTATGTGCACCTATAAATCCAAATGGCGCTGTTGATGGAGATATTACTACTTTCTCTCAACTTAGTGTACCAGTTGGTGTGGGAGCTTATCTACAGCAACAACTGGTTTTTGCAAATCCAGGTTTGGCAGGAGATATCATCGATGTTGATTTAGAAGTTCCAGGAGGGCTTTTAGATCTAGGCGCATTATCTAATGTTACTCTTGCAACTTATAATGGAGCGACTTATAATAATGACAGAACAGCAATAAATGGTGGTTTGTTGAATATTCAGTTATTATCTGGAAATAAATTTAAAGCTAGTTTTACTGCGACAGCAGCGTTTGATCGTATAGAAGTACGATTAGGAGGCGTTGCTACTTTATTGAGCAATTTATATATTTATCAGGCAGCTTATAGATATCCAAATGCTACAATTACTGGAGCTGCAGCACCAATCTGTGCAGGGCAAACAGCAACTTTGTCAGCTTCTTCAACTGGAGGAGAAACTTTTGCATGGTACGATTCTCCAACTGGGGGAGCCATTGCTAGTGTAGCTCCTACAGCTGCTTTAACAGCTACTACTACGTATTATTTAGAAGCAACTCGTGCAGGCTGTATAAACAGTTTACGTCAGGCAGTGACAGTAAATGTTTTACCAATTCCAACTGCTGGAGACATTGCAATTACAAGCCCAGTAGAAGCTACTTGTGCGGGAACCGCTGTTTTAACTCCATCTTCTGCTATAGCGGGTATAACATTTAAATATTATGAAAATCCAAATAGAACAGGAGAAATTGTCGATGGAAGTGTAATTGGTGGCGTAACATTTGCAAAAGATGCTAATGGCGTACTTACTATTTCAGGCTTAACTACTGGAACTTATAATTATTATATATCTGCTTTGAATGGAGGTACTTGTGAAAATGTAGCCGGAGATTTAAAACAAGTAACGGTTAATTTTCCTTCAGTTACACCTTTAACAGTTATCACAACTCCATTACAAGCATGTGGAAGCGCTAATTTAATTAATGCAATCACTAATTTTGATTCATCAGGAGATACTACTTACACTTTTTATAATCCGTCAAATGCTGTAATTACAGCAGATGAGGCGGCTAATATTACGGTTAGTGGCGTTTATTCTATAGAAGCACAAAGTACAACAAGTACATGTCCTTCTGCAAGGGAGTCTGTAACGGTATCGATTAATGCATTGCCAACTTTAGATGTTATTAATCCACAGGAATCTGTAAATGTTGGAAGTAATGTTGTATTAGATGCTACTTCTACAGGAACTGTGACATGGTTTAATTCTCAAGGTGTTGCAATTGCAGGACCTCCATTTACGACTGGTCCCTTGAATATTCCAGGAGTTTATACTTATACAGCAGTTGCAACTATTGGAACTTGTACTACTACAGCAACTAAGATCATCAACGTGATAGATCTTACAAGCTGTCAAAATTTAACAGAAAGAGTTTATGCAACAGCTCAAACGGAAGGTTCTATAATTACTGGAGGTGTTTCAGACGACGCAAATGCAGTTGATGGAAATCCTCAGACATTCTCAACAATTAACACAGGTATCGGACTTTTAGGTGTTGGTACAACATGGCAGAATTTAACTTGGCCTACTGTTATCGCTAAAGGTACTCCAGTAACCGTTAAATTAGGTTCTGAGTATAGTTTATTGGCTGTTGGTCAGAATTTATCAGTAATTGGAACAAGAAATGGGGCTCTTATTGGATCACCACAGCCTGTGTCTGGTTCATTATTGAACTTAATTTCAGGTGATAACTCTTATGAGTTTACTTTTGTTCCTTCAGATGCTTCTGGACCACAAGATTATGATGGTATTCGCGTTGTATCTTCTTCATTGGCAAGTGTAGGACAAAATGTAAAAGTATTTGATGCTCATTATAATCAAGCAGTTACAACAGTAACTTGTACGCCAGGAGATATTCAGGATATTTTTTATGGTGCAACAGATTTAGGCTTGCCAATTGGTGCAGTAACTGCAGCTGTAGGGGTAAGTGATGCTTGGAATGTTGCTGATAATGATGTGACTACTTTTGCAACGATGTATAGCGGAGTAAGTGCTTTAGCATCTGCAGATTTAACAGTGCAATTTAAAACACCTTCTGTTCTTAGTGATACATTAAGAATCGTAGTTTCTAAACCAGCGACTCTTTTAACAGTTAATCTACTTACAGGATTTTCAGTTCAGCGTTATTTAGGAAATGTGGCAGTTGGTGCTCCTATTGAAAATACAAGCCAATTGTTAAGTATAAAATTATTGCCAGGAAATTCTTTGGCAATGGTATTGGTATCTTCTCCAACAGAAATTTACGATAGAGTTAGAATTCGTTTAGGAGGTGTTGTTGGAGTATTAGATTTCTTAAGAGTTCATACGGTAGAAAGAACGGCTAATACAACAGTAATTGGAGCTGATCCTCAGAACAAAATTACGGTCTGTCCGGGTACCGATATTACACTCCAAATTCCTGAGATCGCTTGTTCAACTTATATTTGGTACGATGCGGAAACAGGAGGAAATGCAGTTGCAACTGGACCTACTTTTACCGTGCCAGACAACTTAGCAGCAGGTATTTACAAATATTATGTACAGCCAGTACGTTATGGCTGCCAAAATTATGCAAGAGGAGAAGTTACTGTCGAAGTACGAGCTTCTGCTCCAGTAAATGCTTTAGCAGATATTACTTTAAACGGAGGAACTGCAACTTCAGTTTGTTCAGCTTCTGGATCTGTAACTTTAGCAACAGGTTTAACTGGAACACCAGTTTTAACAAATCCTGTTTATCATTGGTATAGTTTTGATGGAACAACAGCTCAGTTAATTCCAAGCGAAACAACAAGTCAATTAATAGTAAACGGATTAGCTCCGGGAACTTATACATATTTTGTTGGAGTGAGTTCAGATGAGCTTTGTGAAACTGCAGCAGCAGACAGAAAGCAAATCACATTCACGATTTTACCTCCTTCAGCAGTAAACGATATTTTAGTAGATGATGTTACGGTTTGCGATGGTGTACCAGCATCATTAACTCCAACTGCGCCAACATTAACAACTCCAGTATTTACTTGGTATTTAGATGCTAATAAAACACAGCCAATTACAAACGGAGCTGTAATAGCAGGAGTTACTTATGCAATTGATGCAACTGGTATTTTAACCGCTACAGGTTTAACAAAAGCCGTAAGTCCGATAACGTATTATGTTGCTGTTTCAAGCACTAATACTTGCGAAAATTTAGCAGGAACATTACAAGATGCAGTAATTATTGTTAGCGATCCAAATACGCCAACTACCACAGATACGACTCAAGATTTCTGTTTATCTGCTGCACCAACAGTTGCTAACATTCAAGTAAACGAAAGCAATGTAGTTTGGTATGATGCTCCTACAGGAGGAAATATAATTGCTTCAACGACGCCATTGGCTAACGGAATTTACTATGGATCTGCAACCGATGAAGTTACTAGCTGCGGAAGCTCAATAAGATTGGCGGTTACAGTAACAGTAAACGATCCAGGAACTCCAACATTAGTAACAGCAGGAACACAAAACTTCTGTTTGGAAGATGCTCCTACATTAGCTAGCATTCAGACTACTCCAGCAGCTAATATTGTTTGGTATACGGCTTCAACAGGCGGAACATTGATTCCATCAACAACAGCATTATCAACTGGACAATACTTTGCAGCGATTTCAGATCCGACTACAGGCTGCGAAAGCGCAACAAGACTGCCAGTAGATGTAATTGTAAATGATCCAATTACACCAACTACTACAGATACGACTCAGGATTTCTGTTTATCTGTTGCGCCTACAGTTGCTAATATTCAAGTAAATGAAAGCAATGTCGTTTGGTACGATGCGGCAACAGGAGGAAATGCATTTGCTTCAACTGAACCATTAGTAAGCAGAATTTACTATGGAGCAGCCACAGATGCCGTTAATGGTTGTGAAAGTTCGGTAAGATTGGAAGTTACAGTAAATGTAAACGATCCAGGAACACCAACTTTAATAACAGCAGGCACACAGAATTTCTGTCAAGATGATCTTCCTACATTCGCTAGCATTCAGACTACTCCAGCAGTTAATATTGTATGGTATACGGCTGCAACAGGAGGAACAGTGATTCCATCAACAACAGCTTTAACATCAGGCCAATATTTTGCAGCGATCTCAGATCCGGTAACAGGCTGTGAAAGTGCTACAAGACTGCCAGTTGATGTAATTGTAAGTGATCCGGGAACTCCAACTTTAGTTACAGCAGGAACACAAAACTTCTGTACCGTTAATGCACCAACATTTGCAAGCATTCAGACAAATGAAGCAAACATTGTATGGTATACAGCTTTAACAGGAGGAACAGCAATTCCATCTGCTACAGCACTTACAACAGGACAATATTTTGCAGCAATTTCAGATCCGACGACAGGATGTGAAAGCAATACAAGATTAACAGTTGATGTTATTGTAAGTGATCCAGGAACTCCAACATTAGTGACGGCAGGAACGCAAAACTTCTGTTTGGAAGATGCGCCAACATTTGCAAGCATTCAAACAAATGAAGCAAACATTGTTTGGTATACAGCTTTAACAGGCGGAACAGCAATTCCATCTACTACAGCACTTACTACAGGCCAATATTTTGCGGCAATTTCAGATACAGCTACTGGATGTGAAAGCGCTACAAGATTAACAGTTGATGTAATTGTAAATGATCCGGGAACACCAACTTTAGTAACAGCAGGAACACAAAACTTCTGTACGGTTAATGCTCCGACATTTGCAAGCATTCAGACAAATGAACCAAATATTATCTGGTATACAGCTTTAACTGGCGGAACAGTGATTCCATCAACAACAGCTTTAACATCAGGCCAATATTTTGCAGCGATCTCAGATCCGGTAACAGGCTGTGAAAGTGCTACAAGACTGCCAGTCGATGTGATTGTAAATGATCCAGGAACACCAACTTTAGTAACAGCGGGGACACAAAACTTCTGTACAGTTAATGCGCCTACATTTGCAAGTGTTCAGTTTAATGAAACTAATATTGTTTGGTACACAGCTTTAACAGGCGGAACTGCAATTCCATCTACTACAGCTTTAACTAGCGGTACATATTATGCAGCTATCAGTGATCCAGCAACTGGATGTGAAAGCGCAAATAGAGCAGAGGTAGTAATAAGCGTAACAGATCCTGCGACGCCAACAACAACTGCTGCAACACAGACTTTCTGTTCAGGAACAAATCCAACAGTTGCTAATATTCAAGTGAATGAAAGTAACGTGGTTTGGTACACAACTCAAACAGCAGGAACCGTGTTAGCTTCGACAGCTGCTTTAACAACGACAACTTATTATGGAGCGATCAAAGATCCAGCAACGGGTTGTGAAAGCAGTGTAAGATTACAAGTTGCGGTTACAGTAGGAAATACAATTAACCCAACTACTAATAATGCAACTCAAAGTTTCTGCTCTGCAAACGCACCAACATTTGCTAACATTCAAGTAAATGAAGGAAACGTAACCTGGTATACTGGTGCTACAGGCGGTACAGCAATTGCATCAACAACAGCATTAACTTCTGGAGTATATTTCGGAAATATAATTGATGCTGCAACAGGCTGTGAAAGTTCAACTCGTTTGCAAGTAACAGTTACAGTAGTAGACCCAGCTGCGACACCAACTACAAATAATGCAACTCAGAATTTCTGTACCTTAAATTCACCAACAGTTGCTAATATTCAAGTAAACGAAGCAAATGTGGTTTGGTACACTACAGCTACAGGAGGAACAGCTCTAGCTTCAACAACAGCTCTTACAACAGGCACTTATTATGGTGCAGTTTCTAGTGCAGTTGGATGTGAGAATCCAGTGAGATTGGCTGTAGTTGTAAATGTAAATTCGCCAAGTGTTATTACAACGACAAGAACTAACCAGACATTCTGTTTATCAGCTTTGCCAACATTGGCCAGCATTTTGGTAAACGAAGCAAATGTAGTTTGGTATGCGTCTGCAACTGGCGGAACACCATTGGCAAATAATACTCCGCTTACTGCAACTACTTATTATGCTGCTGCTTTAGCAAATACTACAAATGGATGTGATAACGGACCGAGATTAGGAATTACAATTTCATTCGAAAATGATGCTGCAGTTCAATTAGCAACTACAGATGATACTCCTTGTGTATTCAAGGGTGTAACCTATTCAATTGCAAATGGTAAATCTAATTATGTTTGGACAATCAGCGGAGGAACAATTGTTTCTGGTGGAGGAACAAGCGACGGTTCTGTAACCGTTTCTTGGTCAGACATTGGTCCAGGAACAGTAACTGTAGCTTATGTTAATAATTGTGACGAAAGAACAATTAAAACTCTAAATGTTACAGTAGCAAGCTGTTCAGATTTAACGATCACTCATGACGTTGATAATCCAACTCCGAATTTTGGAGATCAGGTAACATTTACCATTACAGTAAACAATGTTGGTGAAGGAGATTTCATAAACACTATTGTCAGCGAATTGCTTCCTAGCGGTTTACAGTACGTAAGTTCTTCTGCAAATTCAGGAACATACGATCCAGCAACACAGCTTTGGACAATACCATCACTTCCTGCAGGTCAGAGTGTAGTATTAACAATTGTTGCAGAGGTGTTATCGGGTGGTACTTATACAAGCGTCGCAACTGTTGAAACTTCAACTCCTTTAGATGTTGATGCATCAAACAATTCAGCTTCAGTAACATTAGAACCAATTTGTCTAACAGTTTACAATGAGTTTACTCCAAACAATGACGGTAAAAATGATTTGTTTAGAATTGACTGTATTGAGTCTTATCCAAACAATGAACTGAAAGTGTTTAACAGATATGGAGCATTAGTATATAGTAAAGCAAACTATGAAAATGATTGGAACGGTACTGCAAATGTATCCGGAGTTGTTAATAGAGGAGATATGCTGCCAACAGGTACTTATTTTTATGTGATAACCATTGGAGATGGAACGGTTAAAAAAGGCTGGTTGTCTATTATGAGATAATCCACTTCTATTAATCTAATTAATTAAACTAAATAAGTATCGTTATGAAACTATATATAAAATCATTAGAAACGTATTTCATTCTAATATGTTCTTTTATTACGGTTTGTGCTTCGGCACAACAAGATCCGGGATATACGCAGTATATGTATAACACTATGGCGGTAAATCCAGCGTATGCTGGATCTACCGGAACCATAGAGGCAGCACTTTTATATCGTTCTCAATGGGTAGGAATGCCTGGCGCACCAGAAACACAATCTTTCTCTGTTCATTCTCCTCTTCGAAATGAGACATTAGGAATAGGGTTAAGTGTTGTAAACGATAAAATTGGACCTTCCAACGAACTGTATCTTGATGGAAACTTCTCTTATTCAGTGCCTCTTGGCTATGAAAAAAGACTGGCATTTGGTATAAAAGCCGGTACGAGAATGTTAAACATCGATTGGTCTAAAGGAAGATATTATGATGATGACGATGTTTTGTTAAACCAAAACATTAATAATCAGATGAAACTAGCAGTAGGAGCAGGAATTTACTACTATACAGAAAAATGGTATGTAGGGCTTTCAGTTCCGAGTTTTATTCAGAATGATTACTATGATGACGTTCAAGAATCTATTGATTATGATCGTATGCATTACTACTTAATGGGAGGTTATGTTTTTGATTTGAATCCAAATTTGAAATTTAAACCAGCATTTTTAGTAAAAGCAGTAAGCGGAGCACCAATTACGGCAGACATATCGGCAAATTTCATGATTCAGGAAAAGTTTGTTATAGGGGGAGCCTACCGAACAGATGATTCGGTAAGTATATTGGCAGGTTTTCAAATATCGCCAAGTTTCTATCTTGGATACGCTTTTGATTACACTGTAAGCCAATTGAACAAATACAACGATGGTACTCACGAATTCATCTTGCGTTATCAATTTGTGAAAAACCAAAGTAAAATTAAGTCTCCTCGATTCTTCTAAAAATAAAACTTATGAGAAAACTATATATCCTATGTTTAATTTTGAGCGTTACGTTTAGTTTCGCTCAAAAAACAAATTTAAAGAAAGCCGATGCTTTGTTTCGAAACTTTTCTTATTTGGATGCTTCCAAAGCTTACGAAGAAATTTTGCAAAACATAAAAGATCCATCGGCACAGACTTTGAAGAACGCGGCAGATTCCTACTATTTCATTTCCGATTCGCGAAATGCACTTAAGTGGTACAGAAAACTGTATGAAGTACAAGGAAACAATCTGACTGATATTTACTATTTGCGTTACATCCAATCTATGAAAGCAGTTATGGATTATGATGAAGCAGATAAAATCACAAAAGAATATCTAGATAAAAAAGGAGATAAAGCAGAGATTAACCGATACGTTGCCCAGAAAAAATATATGGATAGCGTTGCCAAGGCAAAACCGCTTTACACCATTAAAAATCTTGATATTAACACTAGTAAATCAGATTTTGGGGCTACATTTTTTAAAGACAATGTAGTATTTACTTCAGCTCGTGACACCACAAAGTTCAGCGAAAAACTGTATACTTGGAACAATCAGCCTTTTCTTAATCTGTATATTGCAGAAAGAAATCCGGCAGACGGCAGTTTGTTTAACGAAACTGTTTTCCTTCCAAATGTAATGACGAAGTATCATGAAGCAACAGCAAGTTTTGACAATCAGGGAAAAACAATTTATTATTCAACCAATATTGTCAAGAAAAATAAATTGGTTATTGATGAAGAAAGAGTCAATAACTTTCAGATTGTCAAAGGATCTATCGTCAACAATAAATTAGAAAATCCGCAGAAAGTATTTTTTGACAGCGACGATTACTCTGTTGGACATCCATCATTAAGTGAAGACGGACAACTGCTTTTCTTTGCGTCAGATATGCCGGGAGGTTATGGAGAAACAGATTTATACATGGTAAAAATTGCTGCAGATGGCACTATGAGTTCGCCTCAAAATTTAGGCCCAAACATTAATACTATTGGTAATGAAGTATTTCCATTTTTCCAAAACGGAGTTTTATACTTCTCTTCTGATGGACATTACGGCTGGGGAGATTTAGACGTGTACGAAAGTAAGTTTTTGGCAAATGGAAGCTTTTCAACGCCAAAAAATCTTGGAGCACCAGTCAACAGCAACAAAGACGATTTTTCTTTTATAATTGACAGAACAGATGCATACGGTTATTTTTCTTCGAATAGAGCAGGAGGAAAAGGAGACGATGATATTTATTCTTTTGTAAAAGGAAAACCAGTGTGTAACCAAAGTATTTCGGGAATGGCTTTTGATCGAAAAACAAAAAAGCCACTGACAGATGTTACCATAATGGCGTATAACTCTTTTAGTGAAGTTCTGGGCGAAACCAAAACCAACTATGAAGGAAAATATGCTATTGAAGTTCCTTGTAACAAAGTGGTTAAAATGATTGCCGCAAAACCAAATTACAGCAGTGATGATAAAACAGTTGAAACAACTGGCCAAAACGGTGGCGAAATTACAGATGTAAACTTTGAATTGAGCAATTACGATGACTTGGTAGTTAAAAAACAAGGAGTAGAAAAAGTCGATGTAAACCCGATTTATTTCGACTATGATAAATATGATATTACGCCAAAAGCAATTGAAGAGTTGTCTAAAGTGGTTTTCATTATGCAGAAATTTCCAAACATCAGAATCAAAATTGAATCTCACACCGATTCTCGCGGAAAAGATGCTTACAACCTAAAACTTTCAGATAATAGAGCAAAATCTACACGAGATTATATCCTTTCGCAAGGCATAGATGCTTCTAGAATTGAAAGCGCTATTGGTTACGGAGAAAGCCGACTAATTAACAAATGTAAAAATGGCGTAAAATGTTCTGAAGAAGAGCATTTGCTAAATAGACGTTCTGACTTCATCATTATTCAAAAATAGTTTTATATTTGCATTGTAATTAGTTGATTATCAGTGTAAAATATAAAACGTCAAAACCATTTGGAAGTTGGTTTTTTTTAATTCTTTTTTAAGAATAATGGACAAGGAGAAAATCAGACTGCATGAATTTGCAGTCTGATTTTTGATTTTCTAAAACTTTTATTTTTTCTCCATTTGAACAAAAATAAATTCTAATTTTGATATTCAGTTTTTCATTATTATAATCTGCAATATTTTACTATTTATGAGCATTCAAGAGACCATTCAAGCATTACGAAATGAACTTAATCAGCACAACTATAATTATTATGTGTTAGACAATGCCACAATTTCAGATTATGATTTTGATATTAAGCTCAAAGAACTTCAGGATTTAGAAAATAAGCATCCCGAATTTTTTGATGAGAACTCGCCAACTCAACGAGTAGGAGGGGCTGTTACTAAAAATTTCAAAACAATTGCACACCAGTACAGAATGTATTCTTTGGATAATTCTTATTCGAAAGAAGACCTTTTAGATTGGGAAAACCGTATTCAGCGAGTTTTAGGAAACGTTGACTTGCAATATACTTGCGAATTAAAATATGACGGAGCTTCAATAAGCATTACTTACGAAAACGGAAAAATAGCTCAAGCCTTAACACGTGGAGATGGTTTTCAAGGAGATGAGGTAACAAACAACATTAAAACCATAAAGTCAGTTCCGCTGCATTTAAAAGGAAATTACCCTGATAAATTTGATATTCGTGGAGAAATTATTCTTCCGTATGCCGGTTTTGAAAAAATGAATCAAGAATTGATCGAAATTGGAGAAACTCCCTATTCAAATCCAAGAAATACAGCATCGGGAAGTTTAAAATTGCAAGACAGTGCTGAGGTTGCCAAACGTCCGCTAGAGTGTCTGCTTTATTTTGTTACAGGAAATAATCTGCCTTTCAAAACCCAATTTGAAGGTTTAGAAATGGCTAGAAGCTGGGGATTTAAAGTGCCTAAAGAAGCAAAATTGGCCAATAGCATGCAAGAAGTTTTTGACTTTATTGATTATTGGGATGTGCACCGTCATAATTTGCCTTACGAAACCGATGGTGTTGTAGTCAAAGTAAACAGCATTCAGCATCAAGAAGAATTGGGGTATACAGCAAAATCGCCTCGTTGGGCAATGGCGTACAAATTTAAAGCCGAACAAGTCTCAACCAAATTAAAATCAATTTCATATCAAGTAGGCAGAACCGGAGCGATAACTCCAGTTGCTAATCTTGAACCTGTTCAGCTTGCAGGAACTATTGTAAAAAGAGCTTCGCTTCATAACGCCGACCAGATTGAAAAATTAGATATTAGAATAAATGACACTGTTTTTGTAGAAAAAGGAGGAGAAATTATCCCGAAAATCATTGCGGTAGATTTAGAAAAACGCCCAGAAAATTCAGAAAAAACACATTATATTGCGTATTGCCCAGAATGCCACACCGAATTGGTGCGAAATGTGGGAGAAGCCAATCATTACTGTCCTAATTTTTACGGATGCCCTCCGCAGATTATTGGAAGAGTGCAGCATTTTATTTCAAGAAAAGCAATGGACATTGAAGGACTTGGCGGAGAAACGGTTGCTTTATTGTTCAAAAATGATTTGGTCCATAATTACGCCGATTTGTACGAACTGAAGGTAGAAGATATTCTGCATTTAGAAAGAATGGCACAAAAATCGGCTGAAAATCTGGTGAATGGAGTACAGAAATCAAAAGAAATTCCGTTCGAAAGTGTATTATTTGCGCTTGGAATTCGATTTGTAGGAGAAACAGTGGCTAAAAAACTAGCCAAACATTATAAAAATATCGATGCTTTAAGCCAAGCTTCATTAATGGATTTGGTTCTGGTTGATGAAATTGGAGAAAGAATCGCCAAAAGTGTTATCGAATTCTTCGAAAATGAAGAAAATAGAAAAATTATTGAACGTTTAAAAAGTTATGGAATTCAATTTGAAATTGAAGAAAAAATAAACCCAAATGCTACTGATAAATTTGCTGGAAAAACTTTTGTGGTTTCTGGCGTTTTTAGTCAATTTTCTAGAGACGAACTAAAGAAAGCCATTGAAGATAACGGAGGAAAAGTAGGAAGCTCAATTTCTGCAAAAACAGATTTTGTAGTAGCGGGAGATAATATGGGACCGGCCAAACTGGAAAAAGCAACAAAGCTGAATATTACCATATTATCGGAAGATGATTTTATAAACAAATTGAATGAAGCCTAATAAACCATCATTAATTTTGTTTTTTCTAGCCTTGCTCTGTACAATCATTTTTGATTGGACAGAACAAGAGTTTTTTGCGACGTATGCAAAAGCCATTGTTCTTCCTGCGATTTTTATTTATTATTTAATCAGCAGTGAGTTAAAAATTGGAAAAACAGAAGGTTTTATTTTCTTTTTCTGTTTTGTTGGACAAGTTTATGATCTGATGGATGTGGAAAGTTCCGAAATAGGAGGAGTATTTAGTTTTTTGATCGTATATACTCTTATCGTTACCATATTTATTCGGGAACACGAAAGGATAAAACTAACCAGACGCGACATTCTGCCTATTTCTATTGTAGTGGTATTTATAGTCTATTTGTTGATCTCTGTTTTGAGTCTTCAGCTAGACAGCATGAGGAAGTTTATTCTCGTTTACACCGTGTACGGAATCGTGCTGAGCTTATTGAGTTATTTCTGTTTTGTAAGCTACATTACAAAAGGTACACACATAGCGTTGCTGATGTCGCTTATGGCAATAAGCTACATCTTCTCTGATATCTTTTATATTTTTAATGAATATTTCTCGTATTCTGTTGTTTTAGTTTTAATACGAGATACAACTCAAATTCTAGCTTATTTCTTTATGGTAGAATACTTTTTAGAAAAAGCTAGAATTCAAAAAAAGGCTATACAACAATAGTTGCACTTTGGTTAGTATAAGCTTTGTCTTTATCAAAATAAAAATCGATACGGCCTAAATTAATTCCGTAACAACCCACTTGATTTACCAAAACTTCTTTACCAGCTTTATTTTTTACAATTGTTGGTTTGTCTAAGAAAGTATGCGTATGTCCTCCGATAATTAAATCGATATCTTGAGTTTGTTCAGCAAATTTCAAATCGCTTATTTTAGTCGGATCATCTTTATATTTATAACCTAAATGCGAAAGGCAAATAACCAAATCACATTTTTGTTCTTTTTTCAAAAGCTGTGCCATGTCTTGAGCAACTTCAACCGGATTGTTGTAAACCGTTTCCAAGTACAATTTTTTATCTACTAAACCTTGCAATTCAATTCCAACACCAAAAACACCAACTTTAATTCCGTTTTTATTAAAGATTTTGTACGGCTTAACATGTCCGTCCATAACCGTATTTTTAAAATCATAGTTTGAGTTGATAAAATCAAAACTAGCATGCGGAAGCTGAGCGTATAATCCGTCAAGACCATTATCAAAATCATGATTTCCAATTGTAGAAGCATCATATTTCATCATGCTCATCAATTTAAACTCTAATTCTCCTCCGTAATAATTAAAATACGGTGTTCCTTGAAAAATATCTCCAGCATCCAACAAAAGGACATTCGGATTTTCTTTACGGATAGTTTCAATTAAAGTGGCACGTCGAGAAACGCCTCCTTTATTAGGATTACGCGGATCATCAGCAGGAAAAGGATCAATGTGGCTGTGCACATCGTTAGTATGTAGAATCGTTAAATGCTTATTATCGTTACTTTCAAAACTGCTCAAAGACAATCCTAAACTTAATAGGGCAGTACTTGCTGCTGTTTTTTCGATAAACTCTCTTCTTTTCATTTTTTATATTTTTTGCAGGAATGCTATACTTGTTTTTTATTCTTCTGTGATTCTGATATTTTTTGGAGCAACAACCGTGTCTACTTCTTTAAAATAGTCAATCAATACATCTCTAAGTTTATAATTTAAGTCAAACTTTTGAGTATTTTTTGCAAAGAAAGTCATGCTGTCGCCTCCATTTGCTAGATAATCATTTGTGGCAACATAATACGTCTTGTTTAAATCAAGCGGTTTGCCTTGCACCATAATGTTTTTTGCTTTTTCGTCTTTTGTAATCGTAAACGTCATTCCAGACAATGGCTGAGGTTTTTTCTCCTTAATAATATAAGAAGCAATTTCTGAGATCTGCTCGCCTTTTAAAGCCAAAACAACTAAGCTGTTTTCAAAAGGCATAATTTCAAAAGCTGTCCTTGTTGTTACATTTCCTTTTGGAAGAATAGCACGAATACCGCCATGATTCAAAAGGCAGACATCAATATCTTTATTTTCACGTTTGTTAAAAACAAGATTACCTCTTTGTACGCACACATCTGCCATTAAGCTTCCAATTCCAGTTTGCCATTTTCCAGTGCTTTTGTCAAGAGTTTCAGGACAATAAGCTAATATATTGTCCAAATCCTTATTAATGTGATCGCGATAAGGCTTAATAAAGTTTTCAATTTCAGGAGTTTCGCCAGTCTTTTCAGTAACAGGAAGTTGCTTTCCTTCAATTTTAGTTAAGTTGTAGTTTTTTGGGCTACAAGAAGAGATTAAAAAAAGTGTTAAGAATATAACAAAAAGTTTTAAAAATCCGTTATACTTTTTTAGTTTTACCATTTTAAATGCAATTGAAATAATTAATTTTGTAATCGAGTAAAAGTAGTATGTTTTTGAATTATATAAAGGAATTTTTTGTAAAAAAATCATTAAAATTTCATTTAAATAATGAAAAACGCGAAGTATTTACCAAAAACGTTCAAACAATTGGTTTATTGATAGATGAGAGCAATTTTGATCATTCAGAAGCACTAATAAAGGAGTTAACCCTCCAAGGAATCGCTTTCGAAAACATAAAAGTTGTTGCATACAGAGAAAAATTCAAGGAAAAAGAGACCTATTCGCGTGCAACTTTTGGTAAAAAACATATCAGTTGGAGAGGCGAAACAACAGAGGTTTTTTTGAATGAATTTATAAATTCAGAATTCGATCTTTTGTTGAGTTATTACAATGTTGAAGATGTCTTTATAATGTTAGTGACAAGCAAGTCGAAAGCTAAATTTAAAGTCGGATTCTCTAATGTAAACCAAGATCTGAACCGTTGGATGATTAGTACAGAATTAGGAAACTATAAACTCTTCGTTTCAGAATTGTTTAGGTATTTAAAAAATATAAAATAAAACTATAATTAATAATATGCAATCATTGATAGGAACTGGTGTTGCGCTTGTAACGCCATTTAAAAAAGATTTTTCAGTTGACATTGAAGCTTTACAACGTATTGTAAACTTTTCTATAGATGGCGGAGTGGAGTATCTTGTTGTGATGGGAACAACTGCAGAAAATGCAACCCTTACAGCAGAAGAGAAAGAATTGGTTATAAAGACTGTAATCGATGTGAATAAAGGAAGACTGCCTCTAGTTTTAGGAGTTGGAGGTAATAATACTATGCAGATTGTTGAGGAATTAAAGACAAGAGATTTTTCTGCTTTTGAAGCAATTTTGTCTGTTTCTCCATATTATAATAAACCTACACAAGAAGGAATTTATCAGCACTTTAAAGCAATTGCAGAGGCATCTCCAATTCCCGTAATCTTGTATAACGTTCCAGGAAGAACTTCAAGTAATATGCTTCCGTCAACTGTAGTGCGTTTGGCTAACGATTTTAAGAATGTTGTAGCTATTAAAGAAGCGGCTGGAGATATGGCTCAAGCTATGCAGATTATTAAAAATGCTCCAAAAGATTTCTTAGTGATTTCTGGAGATGATATGCTGGCATTGCCAATCGTTTTGGCGGGTGGAGCAGGAGTAATTTCTGTAATCGGGCAAGGTTTTCCTAAAGAATTTTCAGAAATGATTCGTTTAGGATTAAATAAAAAAGCTGCCGATGCGTTTAAAACACATTATTTTTTGTCAGACAGTATCGATATGATTTTCGAGCAGGGAAATCCAGCGGGAATCAAACAAATCTTCCAAGCCCTTGGAATTGCTGAAAATACAGTTCGTCTTCCGCTAGTTTCTGTAGATGATTCGCTAGCAACGAGACTAAATGAGTTTGTAAAAAACAGCATTAAATAATTGTTAAAGTGTTAGTATTTTAAGATACTAAAAAATTATTTTGCAGTAGCTAAATTAATAACTAAATTTGCCACCGAAACTTCGGTGCGATTTCACTTTGGCATAATTGTCTGAGAGATTCTAATAACAGTAAGAAAATGAAAAAAATACTATCGCTATTAATTGTTGTAACTCTTTTTTATTCTTGTGGAGAATATCAAAAAGCGTTGAAAAATGAAGACGTTGCAGCAAAATTTGAGATGGCGACAAAAATGTATGATGCTGGTAAATACACAAAAGCGATTCGTCTTTTTGAGCAATTAGCAACTTCTTACAGAGGAAAACCTCAGGCAGAAAAACTGTTTTATATGTTTTCTCAGTCTTATTATAAAACAAAACAGTATTATTTAGCTGGTTATCAATTCGAAGCTTTTGTTTCGGGATACCCAAGAAGTGAGAAAGTGCAGGAAGCTGCTTTTTTAGGTGCTTACAGCTACTCTAAATTGTCGCCAGCTTATAGCTTAGATCAGGCAGATACGGTTAAAGCATTAGAAAAATTACAGGCTTTTATTGATAATTATCCAAACTCAGAATACATTCCTCAGGCAAATGAGGCTGTACAGAAGCTAAATGGTAAATTAGAGAAAAAAGCATACGAAAATGCTAAAGGATATAATACGATTTCAGATTACAAATCAGCTTTAATTGCGTTTGATAATTTTATTGCCGATTTTCCTGGAACGCCTTTTAAAGAAGATGCATTGTTTTATAAATACGATTCAGCATATCAATTGGCAATTAATAGTGTTCCTTCAAAAATGGAAGAGCGTTTAAAGGTTGCACAGACAGCTTATGCTAATTTGATCAAGTTTAAAAGCGATACAAAATATAAAGAAAAGGCAGAAGAAATGAATGCCAGAGTTGAAACAGATTTACAAAAATTTACTAAATAAATAAAGTGATGGATTTAAAAAAGACGAATGCTCCTGTAAACACAATAACTTACAATAAAACAGTTATTGAAGAGCCAACAGGAAATGTGTATGAGGCAATTACCATTATGGCTAAAAGAGCAAATCAAATTAATTCAGAGATTAAAAAAGAATTGACTGAAAAATTAGAAGAGTTTGCTACTTATAATGATAGTCTAGAGGAAGTTTTTGAAAATAAAGAACAAATTGAAGTTTCTAAATTTTACGAAAAATTACCAAAACCACACGCTTTAGCTGTTCAAGAATGGTTAGACGGTAAAACTTACCACAGAAGTTCAAACAAATAATAGTACAATGTCAGTTTTAAACGGGAAAAAGATTTTGCTGGGTGTTTCTGGCGGAATTGCAGCGTATAAAACAGCCACTTTAGTACGACTTTTTATAAAAGCAGGTGCACATGTCCAAGTGATCATGACACCTGCTTCTAAGGATTTTGTAACCCCACTTACATTATCTACTTTATCAAAAAATCCAGTACATTCCCATTTCTTTAATCAGGATGATGAAGACGAAGTTTGGAACAATCATGTAGAATTAGCTCTTTGGGCAGATTTTATGCTGGTTGCGCCTGCGACTGCCAATACGTTATCTAAAATGGCAACAGGAAACTGCGATAATCTGCTAATTGCGACTTATTTATCGGCAAAATGTCCAGTTTATTTTGCTCCTGCAATGGACTTGGATATGTACAAACATCCTTCAACTTTATCGAGCTTTGCTGCATTAAAACAGTATGGAAATATAATGATTCCTGCTGAAAGTGGAGAATTGGCAAGTGGTTTATCTGGCGAAGGCCGAATGGCTGAACCTGAGAATATTGTCGCTTTCCTAGAAGCTGATTTAGAGAGTAAATTGCCTTTAAAAGGAAAAAAAATACTAGTTACAGCAGGCCCGACATACGAAGCGATAGACCCAGTACGTTTTATTGGAAATCATTCTTCTGGTAAAATGGGTTTTGATATTGCTAATGAAGCGGCAAGTTTAGGAGCTGAAGTTTTTTTAATTGCGGGACCAACTCATTTTAAAGCAAAAAATAGTCTGATAAAAGTGGTAGATGTTGTATCTGCACAAGAAATGTATGAGGCTTGTCATTTGTATTTTAACGAAGTTGATGCGGCAATCGCTGCTGCAGCAGTTGCCGATTATAGACCTAAATTTGTTGCAGATCAGAAGATTAAAAAGAATACAGAAGAATTTTCGATAGAACTGGAGAAAACAAAAGATATCTTGTCTTCTTTGGGAGCTATCAAAAAAAATCAGTTTTTAATTGGTTTTGCATTAGAAACAGAAAATGAAATTGAAAATGCTAAGTTGAAAATTCAGAAAAAAAACTTAGATTTGATTGTTTTAAATTCCTTACAAGATAAAGGGGCAGGTTTTAAAAAAGATACTAATAAAGTGACGTTTATTACTAAAGATTTTGAAATCAAACCAATGGAATTAAAATCGAAAGAATCTGTTGCGGCTGATATTTTGAATAAAGTTATTCTGCATTTTTCAAAATCATAAATTTAAAATATACGCCGAAAGCATAATTTGGAAGCAATTTATGTTTGTAAAATTTAATATTAGACGATTATGAATAAGATAGTTATACTATTTATGTTTTTAAGCTTTGGTTTTGTGCAAGGGCAACAGCTAAACTGTACCGTAACTATTAATACAGAACGTCTAACAAACCCCAATAATCAGGTTTTTAAAACGCTTCAGACTTCTTTGGCTGAGTTTGTCAATAAAACAGATTGGACGGGATCGGTTTTAAAACAAAACGAAAGAATAAACTGTTCAATGTACATTACTTTGTCATCAAACAGCTCAGATCAATTTACAGGAACAATTCAGGTTCAGTCTTCACGATTGATTTTTAATTCTACCTATTCTTCGCCTGTTTTAAATTACAACGATAAAGATTTTAACTTCAGATATACAGAATACGAACCATTGTTATTCAATCCAAATACTTATGACTCTAATTTGGTATCTGTTATATCTTTTTATGCTTATGTGATATTGGGCATGGATGCCGATACCTTTCAAATGGGCGCTGGGAATCCGTACCTTCAAACCGCACAGAATATTGCCAATGTGGCGCAGCAAGGTGGTTTTAAAGGTTGGAACCAATCTGACGGACTTCAAAATCGCTACTATTTGATTAACGATATGATTGCGCCAACATATAGCGATTTGCGCCAAACTACTTATGCTTATCATACTGGTTTAGACGGAATGACTTTGGATATAAAAGCTTCAAAAGAAAAAATAAAAAATGCGTTAATGCTTATTGGCAAATTAAATTCAGTTAAGCCAAATGCTTTTATAACCCGAGTTTTCTTTGATGCAAAATCAGATGAAATTGTTTCTATTTTTTCTGGAGGACCAAGTATTAACATTACCGATTTAACCGATGTTTTAAATAAAGTTTCGCCGTTAAACTCTACAAAATGGTCTCAGATTAAATATTAATCTCCGTTTTATTTTTATAATCTTCGTTAACTTACATTTTTACAAAACTGCCCTATGATTACATCATTGTCTATTAAAAATTATGCTCTTATCGAAAAACTGGCCATAGATTTTTCTAAAGGTTTTTCTATAATTACAGGTGAGACAGGTGCAGGAAAATCGATTATTTTAGGAGCTATTGGTCTTGTTTTAGGTAAACGAGCAGATCTTACTTCGTTAAAAAATAAAGAAGAAAAATGTGTAATCGAAGCGCAATTTGAGATTGGAAAATATAATTTAAAAGATTTTTTTGAAGCGAATGATTTGGATTATGAAGATGAAACCATCATTAGAAGAGAAATTTTGCCTTCTGGTAAATCGCGCGCTTTTATAAATGACAGTCCAGTAAACCTTCAGGAACTGCAAGATTTGAGTTTGTTTTTGATCGATATTCATTCGCAACAGCAAACACAGGAATTATCAGATGAAAATGTACAGTTTAAAATTATTGATGCTATTGCAAACAATACAGATGTAATTGCTGAATATCAAAAACTGCTAAAATCGTATAAATCAGATAAATCTAAATTAAATGCATTGCTTAAAAAACAAAGCGATGCAGGAAAAGAACAAGAATACCATACTTTCTTGTTGAATGAATTGGTTGCGGCTCAATTAAAATCTGGTGAGCAAGAAGAATTAGAAGCAGATTATGAAAAGCTAAATAATGTCGAGATTATTAAAGAATCTTTAGATAAATCTCTTGCAATTGCAAATGAAGAACAATTTGGTGTTTTCCATAATTTGAATGAGATTAAAAATGCATTGCAAAAAGTAGCTCCTTTTGCTGCTGAATATCAAAATTTGTTTGAAAGAATTACTAGTTTAACTATAGAATTTGATGATGTTTCGAAAGAATTAGAAAGTGCTTCAGAGAAATTATTGAATGATCCTACGCAGTTGGAACTAATCAATCAGAAACTGCAGTCAATTTATAATTTACAGAAAAAGCATCAGGTAAGTTCTGTAGATGAACTGCTTCAGATTCAGGCAGATTTAGGAAATTCTTTATTGGAATTGGATAATATGGACGAAGAAATTGCTTCTTTGACTAAAATTATTGAAGAGAAAGCAGTTGAATTAGATAATTATGCATCTAAAATTCATCAGAATAGAGTAAATGCAATTCCTAAGTTGTCAGAACAGCTAGTCGCAATTTTAGAGACTTTAGGAATGCCAAATGCTCGTTTTAATATGGAATTATTGCCTTCGGAAACGTATTTCCAAAACGGAAAAGATGAATTGCAATTTTTGTTTTCTGCAAATAAAGGAACTGATTTTGGCTTATTGAAAAAAGTGGCATCAGGCGGAGAAATGTCTCGTATTATGCTGGCTGTAAAAGCCATTTTAGCTAAATATTCAAAACTGCCAACATTAATTTTTGACGAAATTGATACTGGGGTTTCTGGAGAAATCGCCATTAGAATGGGAGAGATTATGAAGGAAATGAGTACAACAATGCAGATATTTGCGATTACACATTTACCGCAGATTGCCGCAAAAGGAGATTCACACTTCAAAGTTTCAAAAGCTACAGTTGGAAATGATACGCTTTCTGAGCTGAAACTTTTATCTCAAGAAGACCGAATTATAGAAATTGCCCAGATGTTGTCTGGAGCAAATATTTCTGACTCAGCTTTAAATCACGCAAAAGAATTATTGAATTAAAATATAGAAATGGAGAGTTTGAGTTTTTACGAAAATCAGTTTATAAAAGCAGATTCATTAATTTCTGAAGGAAATTCAGCAGATGCAAAAGAACTGCTGGAAGAAATCTTGTCGCAGTATCCAGATTTTGGAAAAGCGCACAATCATTTGGGATGGATTTATTACAACAAACTGAATGATTATGATAAAGGAGTTTATCACTATAAATTGGCCATGAAATTTGATCCAAAATATTCTGCGCCGTATTTAAATTATACCTATTTATTGATAGATATTGGAAGATATGCGGAAGCAAAACAGCATATTGCTTTTACATTAGCCAATTTGGAAAATGCAGATAACTCTACTTATAACAGTGAATTAGGAAGAATGGCTGAGTATGAGAGTGAATATACGATTGCTTATAACTATTATAAAGAGGCTACGAAAAACGCATTGAACCCAAATTTTATTGACAATATGAAGGCTAATATGAAAAGGGTTAAAGATAAAATGTCTATTTTTGAAAAATTAAAACTGAAATTGAAATAATACAAAAAAAATAAATTGCAAAGATGATTATAGAACCTAGAATGAGAGGATTTATTTGCTTGACTGCCCACCCAACGGGAGCTGAGCAAAATGTAAAAAATCAAATCGAATACGTAAAATCTAAAGGAGAAATCGCTGGAGCTAAAAAAGTTTTAGTTATTGGTGCTTCTACAGGTTTCGGGTTAGCTTCAAGAATTACTAGTGCTTTTGGTTCTGGTGCATCAACAATTGGAGTGTTTTTTGAAAAACCTCCAGTTGAAGGAAAAACAGCTTCTCCAGGATGGTATAATTCTGCAGCATTCGAAAAAGAAGCTCATAAAGCAGGTTTGTATGCAAAAAGTATTAATGGCGATGCATTCTTAAATGAAATTAAAAGAGAAACTTTAGATTTGATTAAAGCAGATTTAGGACAAGTAGATCTTATTATTTATAGTTTAGCATCTCCAGTACGTACAAATCCAAATACAGGTGTTACACATCGTTCAGTTTTAAAACCAATTGGGCAAACTTTTACAAATAAAACAGTTGATTTCCACACAGGAAAAGTTTCAGATGTTTCTATCGCTCCTGCAAATGAGGAAGATATTGAAAACACTGTAGCGGTTATGGGTGGTGAAGACTGGGCAATGTGGATCGAAGCTTTAAAAAATGAAAATTTATTAGCTGAAGGTGCTACAACAGTTGCATATTCTTATATCGGGCCAGCTTTAACTGAAGCAGTTTACCGTAAAGGAACTATCGGACGTGCAAAAGATCATTTAGAGGCTACAGCATTTACAATTTCAGATAGTCTAGAATCTTTAGGCGGAAAAGCGTATGTTTCTGTAAACAAAGCTTTGGTAACTCAGGCAAGTTCTGCAATTCCTGTAATTCCATTATATATTTCTCTTCTTTATAAAATCATGAAAGAAGAAGGGATTCACGAAGGATGTATTGAGCAGATTCAGCGTTTATTCCAAGACAGATTATACAATGGTTCTGAAGTTCCTGTTGATGAAAAAGGAAGAATCAGAATTGATGACTGGGAAATGCGTGAAGATGTTCAGGCTAAAGTAGCTAAACTTTGGGAAGAAGCTACAACTGAATCATTGCCAGAAATTGGTGATTTAGCAGGTTATAGAAGCGATTTCTTAAATTTATTCGGATTTGAAGTTCCTGGTGTTGATTACAACGCAGATACTAACGAAGTTGTTAATATAGAAAGCATCAAATAATACTATTTTTACTAAGTAAAACGAAAAACCATCAGCCAAAAGTTGATGGTTTTTTTGTTAATAAACCATATCTTTGTTAAAATTTTGACACAATAAAAATATACCCTTTAATAACGCATATTCTGCTATGATTTTTTCTTTAATTATACCCGTGTATAATCGTCCAGATGAAGTTGATGAGCTTTTAGAAAGTCTCTCAAAATCTGATTATAATGAAGCTTTTGAAATTGTTCTTGTCGAAGATGGATCTTCTATTCCATGTCGAGATGTGGTGATGAATTATCAAGGAAAATTAAATATATCATATTATTTTAAAGAAAATTCAGGGCCTGGAGATTCTAGAAATTACGGAATGCAGCGCGCTAGGGGCGATTATTTCATCATTTTTGACTCAGATTGTATTATTCCGTCGCAATATTTAACTGAAGTTCGTAAAGAGCTAGATGCTAATTATGTAGATTGTTTTGGAGGGCCAGACAAAGCTTTAGACAGCTTTTCTGATATTCAGAAAGCCATCAATTTTGCTATGACGTCTTTCTTGACTACAGGCGGAATTAGAGGCGGTTCTGAGAAGATAAATAAGTTTCAGCCTCGTAGTTTTAATATGGGGATTTCTAGAAAAGCTTTTGAAGCTTCAAAAGGTTTTGGAAATATTCACCCAGGAGAAGACCCAGATTTATCCATCCGTTTATGGAATTTAGGTTTCGAAACAAGACTGTTTAAAGAGGCTTATGTGTACCATAAAAGAAGAATTGATTGGGAAAAATTCTCTATTCAGGTTAACAAATTTGGTATTGCCCGTCCTATTTTAAATAGCTGGTATCCAGAACACAATAAGCTGACTTTTTTCTTCCCGACTCTCTTTATATTGGGATTATTATTAGCTTTTTTATTGTTAATTTTCAATATCGATATTTTATTACAATTATATTTCGTATATTTCGTTATAATTTTTCTTACAGCCAGTATTCAAAACAAAAGTATTAAGATTGGATACCTATCTGTAATAGCGGTGTGGAAACAGTTTTATGGTTATGGAACAGGATTTTTAAAGTCATATTTTAAAGTGATTTTATTAAAGAAAAAACCACAGGAAGCTTTTCCGCGTATGTTTTTTAAATTATAAGAATGACAAAAGTTATTGGTCTTACAGGTGGAATTGGCAGCGGTAAAACAACTGTCGCGAACTATTTTGAAGAAATGGGCGTTCCTGTTTACATAGCTGATGACGGCGCAAAAAGAGTGATGCAGTCAAAAAATATTCTCGAAGAAGTAAAATCTGCTTTTGGTGGCAATGTTTTTGATGATGAAGTTTTAAATCGTGCCAAGTTAGCGCAGGTTGTTTTTAATGATAAAGAACAGTTGGCAAAATTAAATGGAATTGTGCATCCAGCTGTAAAATTAGATTTTGAAAAGTGGGTAAAAAAGCATGAAAATTACGATTATGTAATTTATGAAGCTGCGATTTTATTTGAAAGCGGTAGATATAAAGATTGTGATGTTATAATAACTGTTACAGCTCCAGAAGAAGTGAGAATTGAAAGGGTTATAAAAAGAGATAATACCACCCGCGAACAGGTTTTAAGCAGAATGAAAATGCAATGGAATGACGAAAAACGAATTTCTAAGAGCAATTTCGTGATTAATAACAATAATCTTAAAAAAGCCAAAGAAGAAGTTGTCGAAATTCTTAAAATTTTAAAGATAAAACAAAAACAGTCTTAAATGTTAATATTTGGTTAATGTATTATTTAGTATATTGTTAAAATATTAATTTTGTTTCGATGAATAAATTATTTTTTAGAATACTTGTTTTACTGATGAGTCTGTCCTTAATAGGGATAATTCTGGTTCAAGTATTTTGGTTCAATTCTTCGTTCAAAAATAATGAAGAGCAGTTTAAATACCACGTTACTCAAGTAATTGGAAATGTTGCAGATAAACTGGAACAGCAAGAAGAGTACAGTTTCTACGACAAATACAACCGTATTAAAGACAGCACGGGGAAAATTCCAAAAAAAGAAGATTTACTAGAAGTACTTTACGTACAGCGCAATACTAAAACGAATAAAACTATTGTTTATTCCAATACCCTGACATCGGAAGATTATGATATCAACGGTACTGTTTTTAACAAAAAATTCAGCAGTGAGCGTTTCAAAAATTTTAGTTCAAAAAGAGTAACAGAAGTTTACAATAACAACGGAGGAATTGATAATAATGGTTTAGGGCAAAGTATAATCCCTGATCTTAAAATTGAGAAATCTGGAAGTTTAGATATTTTAAATAAAGTTCAGCAGCAGATTCAATATAAAGACATTGCCTCTTTGACTCCAATTGAAGGGAGAATTACAAAAGACAAACTTTATAAATTATTAAAGAAAGAGCTGGAAGAATACGGTGTTAAGACCAAATTTGAATTCGGAATATACAGTAGCGGCGTTCCAACAAAAATAAAATCAGACGGATTTCATTTTGATAAAGAAGCTACTTATAACATTCCAATTTACACAGATAATGAAGGGAATAGTAAATACGAATTGTCGGTAACGTTCCCACATAAAAAGAAATTCTTATTATCTGAATTATTAAGTATAACTATTTTGTCAATAGTTTTTACATTAATTATAATAGTTGCATACACGAGTGCGTTAAATCAATTATTGCGTCAGAAGCATATTTCTGAAATCAAAACCGATTTTATTAATAATATGACGCATGAGTTTAAAACTCCAATTGCAACCATAAATTTAGCACTTGATGCTATAAGGAGTCCTAAAGTTATTGAAGATAAAGAAAAGGTTTACCGTTATCTTCAGATGATTAGGGACGAAAATAAAAGAATGCACGCTCAGGTTGAAAACGTATTACGTATTTCAAAATTAGAAAAACGAGAGCTTGATATTACGAAAGAGCCAACTGTAGTTACAGATATAATTGACGATGCTATTGAGCATGTGAATCTTATTTTAGAAGACAGAAAAGGTACTGTAGTAAGACATTACAATGCAGCAAGAACAACCTGTTTGATTAATGAAGTTCACTTTACGAACGTGCTGGTTAATATTTTGGAAAATGCCATTAAATATTCTCCAGATGCGCCAGAGATCGAAATCTTTACTGAAAACATTAAAGATATGATTTTGATTAAAGTAAGAGACCATGGTTTGGGAATGAGTAAGATAGCTCAAAAACGAGTATTTGAGAAATTTTACCGAGAGCACACAGGTGATCTTCATAATGTAAAAGGACATGGTTTAGGGCTTGCATACGTAAAAAGAATAGTAGAGGATCACAATGGTCAAGTATATGTAGAAAGCGAAAAAGGGAAGGGTAGCACCTTTATAATAAAAATACCATTAATAAATTAAAATATGGAAAATAATAACAAAAGAATACTTTTAGTAGAAGATGACCTAAATTTTGGGGCAGTTCTTAAAGATTATCTAATGTTAAATGACTTTGAAGTTACTTTAGCTAAAAACGGTATGGAAGGTTTCGAAAAATTCAAGAAAGATGTATATGATTTATGTATTCTTGATGTCATGATGCCTTATAAAGATGGTTACACTTTAGCCAAAGAAATTAGAGAGAAGAACAGTGAAGTGCCAATTATCTTTTTAACAGCAAAATCTATGAAAGAAGATGTGTTAAAAGGTTATAAAGCTGGTGCAGATGACTATTTAAATAAACCTTTTGATTCTGAAGTTCTTTTAATGAAAATTAAAGCAATCATTCAAAGAAAATCAGCTGATACAAAAGCAGAGCAAGTTCAGTTTGAGTTTAACATTGGTAAATTCCATTTAAATTCAAAACTAAGATTCTTGACTTTCCAAGATGAAGAGCCAATTAAATTGTCTCCAAAAGAAAATGAATTGCTTAAAATGCTTATTCTTCATGAAAATGATTTAATGCCAAGAGAATTAGCATTAACTAAAATCTGGAGAGACGACAACTACTTTACATCAAGAAGTATGGACGTTTATATCGCTAAATTGAGAAAATATCTAAAAGCAGACGAGGATGTTGAAATCTTAAATATCCACGGAGAAGGTTTCAGATTAGTGATTAAAAGCAAAGTTTCTGAATAATAATTCACCAAAAAACATATAAGCTCTGAGAAATCAGGGCTTTTTTTATTTTAGGGACAAAGATACAAAGGGACAAAGTGGCACAGAGGTTAAACTTTGTGCCTTTGTCCCTTTGCAACTTATAACCTTTTGTAATTGTTATGTTGTTGATTTTTAGATATATGTGTTTTTTATAATGATTTTTCTTAAAATAAATTTGGAAAATCAAAAAAGTATTATGAATATTTGCAGACGAAAAAATTAATAACCCTTTAAAACGAAGAAATAGTGTTTGTACTTACATCGACATCTCAGAGCTTTACATCAAACAAATTTGGTGAAGCAATTCTTCGTGGCTTATTTCAATCTTAGAAATATACTTTTTAGATATATAAAAAAGCCCGAAGACAATAAGTTTCGGGCTTTTTTTTATTCTAGACTCTTCAAAATTTTCCCGAAAATCGATTTTTAGAATTTATCCGCGAGGATAAAAGGTTAAGCCTTTTTGGCTGTTAATTTAATGCACGATAATTTTTTTATGGAAAATTATACGGTAGATGAGTATGCTTTGTGTACTCGTCTTAAAAGTAAGAGAAGAAAACAGAGATTAGTAAAAGAAGATTTTGAAAAACAATTAATTCAGTTAAGAAAGCTTGAAGTTGAACTTTGGAAAAAACGTAGAGATTTACCATTGGTTCCTTTAGAAATTCCTTATCAAAAAGGCTGGCAGCGTAATTTTAAATTAAGAGACGATGTTGCGAGATCAAGTGAAGCCTCGTTTTACAGCGAATTATTGGAAAAAATAAATACATGGCAGTTCTCTCCAGAAAAATCTTTTAAAAGAAAAAAGAAAAGAAAGAGTAGACACGTGTATGTTGAAAAAATCCAAACTGTAAAAGAGTTTTCAGAGTGGGAATGGAGAAGTTCAAAACTTGAATTGACCGAAAAAGAAAAAGCGCATTTTTATAAAAGAGAACGCTGGTGCAGCAATTTTAAACGCTATAAAGTTCATTATGTGTTTAACGAACCGTGGCGTTATGTGCTCCGTGTGAGTCCTTACATGATCACACATACAAAAATGGTCGATTCAGTTTTAGAAAGTCAGATTCAGCTACTTGATAATTATGTTGTTAATCATAATCTGAGAGATAAAATCAACAGATTAATACACGGCAGTTCTCATAAATGGAGTTACTATGAAAAGGAAAATCCAAAAGAGACAAGTCCAATTAAAAATAAAAGTCTGCAGGAATTGTATCAGCAATATGCAGGCGAAATGATAGAAATCATGGGAAATAAATTATCTGGAAAAGACCTGATTAAGTTGGGCTTTCCAAAAAACAATTCAATAAACATAGCCTTAGGACAAATAAATAGATATAGAAAAAGAGAGAAAAAAGAATCTATTCTAACAGAAGCAAAAGACGTTCTGCTAAATCCTGAAAAATATGAAGGAAACGGAACTTGGGGCAAAGTAGCTGAAGGTTTAATCAACCCAGTTCAGGTAAGAATGCATCAATTAAATAATACAAGAGCACCTTTTACGATTTTTGGTGAAAATGAAATTGACCAGCAGGCAAAATTTCAATTGTACGATTCTTTGAAACTGCCAATTTCAGTTGCAGGAGCTTTAATGCCAGATGCGCATTCGGGTTACGGACTGCCAATTGGCGGTGTGTTAGCGACGGACAATGCAGTAATTCCGTACGGAGTTGGAGTAGATATTGGATGCCGAATGAGTCTTTCGATTTTTGATTTGCCAGCTTCTCATTTTAAAGGTAGAGAACATCAATTGGAAGCAATTTTGAAAGATAATACCAAATTTGGAATGTATGAAACTCACGCATCAAGAGTAGATCATGAGGTTTTTTATAAAAGTGAATTTCAAGATATTCCGCTGTTAAAGAATCTTTTGCCAAAAGCATATAAGCAGTTGGGAAGTTCTGGCGGAGGAAATCATTTTGTAGAATTTGGGATTGCAAGAATTGATAATCCGGAGAATGAGTGGAAGCTGGAAAAAGGCGAATATTTTGCTGTTTTGTCCCACAGCGGTTCACGCGGATTGGGTGCCAACATTGCGAAGCACTACACATATTTGGCAACAAAACAATGTCCGTTACCAAAAAATGTACAGCATTTAGCTTGGTTAGATTTGAATACGCATGACGGTCAGGAATATTGGCTGGCTATGAATTTAGCAGGTGAATATGCAAAAGCGTGTCACGACGATATTCACAGACGAATTGCCAAAGCGATTGGAAAAAGAGTGGTAGTAACAATTGAAAACCATCATAATTTTGCTTGGAAGGAAATGGTTAACGGACAAGAATGTATTGTGCATAGAAAAGGAGCAACACCAGCCAGCAAAGGGCAGTTGGGGATTATTCCGGGTTCGATGACTGCGCCAGGCTTTATTGTAAAAGGAAAAGGAAATGCGGAGAGTTTGAACTCAGCTTCGCACGGTGCAGGACGTTTGTTTTCGAGAGCAAAATGTAAAAGTACTTTCACGCAGAGTTTGATTAATAAAGAACTGAAGAAACACGACGTGACTTTAATTGGCGGAAATATTGATGAAGCGCCAATGGCTTATAAAGACATTACAAAAGTGATGGAAAATCAGACGGAACTGGTTGAAGTGCTTGGAACTTTTAATCCTAAAATTGTTAGAATGGATCGTTAAAACTAAAAAGATTATGGAAAGATTTCAAGATGAAAATAAATTCTTAGGCAATTTTTACAGTGAGATTTTAGTAAAATGTCCAAAATGCGAATCAAAAGCAACTGTAAAAAAAGAATTAAAAGAAAATTGTGAATGCGGGAAATGCCATAATATGGTTTTTGAATGCAAAAATTGCTTTCATAAATTAAAAGAACCCGTGTATCTATACATTGCTTATGGCAAAGAATACTGTAATAATTGCTTTGAAAAGTTTGAATATCAGTCTCAGCCGCTAAAAGAAAAGCCTTTAATGTATAAAACAAAATGTCCTCATTGTGATTTTCAGGAGGAATGGAAAACTAAATCGTATAGGATTAAAGAAGAATCGAAACTAGATACCGGTTTAGTAAAAGATGTGTGGTACAATTTGTCGCTTTGGTTTCAGAAAGAATTTGACGGCTCTATTTTCTGGGCTTATAATCTGGATCATATTGATTATTTGGAAAGATATATTGGTGCCGATTTGAGAGAACGAAATTCAAAAGCAAATTACACATCAAGTTTAGTGGCTCGTTTGCCACAATTTGTAAAAGCAGCAAAAAATAGAGAAAAGCTGCTTAAAATTTTAAAGAAATGGAAAGAATAATTCAGATAACAGCGGGTCGAGGACCTGCAGAATGCACTTGGGTAGTCGCCCAAGTGCTTAAAAAAGTTTTGGAAGAAGCTCGCGAACAGGGACTTGATACAGTTTTACTGCAGAGAGAAGCTGGCGAAGAAAACGGAACGATTGAAACGGCTACGGTCGCTGTAAAAGGAAAAGGTGCAGATCAGTTTGTGAATTCCTGGATTGGAACCATTCAGTGGATTGGTCAGAGCCAATTTCGGAAAATGCATAAGCGCAAGAACTGGTTTATCGGGATTTTTGAAATTGAACAGCAGAAAAATGCTTCATTTTCAGAAAATGACATTCAATATCAGGCGATGAGAAGTTCTGGAGCGGGCGGACAGCACGTAAACAAAGTGAGTTCGGCAATCCGGGCAACTCATATTCCGACTGGAATTGCGGTTGTTTCTATGGATAGTAGGTCGCAACATCAGAACAAAAAACTGGCAATAGAAAGATTAATTAAAAAACTGGAAGACGAGAAACTTATTCAGCTTAAAAATCATGTGGGCAAGCAATGGGAAAACCAATTGAATGTACAACGCGGAAATCCAGTGAGGGTTTTTACGGGAACTGATTTTAAAAAGAATAAAGTAGACAAGAGTTATAAAGGAACTCGTCAGAAATTAAAAAACGATTTACGAAATGAAAACAATTGATAAATACCTTTTTCAAGCTTTGGATAACTATCCATATTGGTTGGAAGGAACAATCGAATCTTTGGATTATGCTTTTTCTTATGATTCAAAAAACACGATGATTTTATGTTTGTACGGACGCATTCAGGCCGAACAGTTAATGAATTACGATGAAGCAAAATCTTATTTTCAGGAAGCTTTATCGATTAATATCCATGCGCTTGAAGTGTATCCGTATTATTTGCAGACGCTGATTTTGAATGAAGATTATGAAGATGCTGAGAAACTGATTGACTTTGCTTTGACTGTTAAAGGAATAAATAAAGCCGAAATTTTTATTAAGAAAGCAATGCTACTTGAAGTACAGCAAAAATTCAAAGAAGCTTTGAAAGAAATTAAACAGGCAAAATTATTCTCTATGCAGCACGATTACGATTCTGGAATAAGCGAAGTTGAAAAACGAATTAAAAGTAAAATAGATTTATTGGAAAACAAGAAATCTAAAAAAGATAAGAAAGGTTCTAAAAAGAAATCGAAATGATTCTAATGAAACAAAAAACGATGCAAAAATTGCATCGTTTTTTGTTTTTACACAAAGTTTGTCATTTCGACGAAGGAGAAATCTTCGCAAGTAGCTCTTCTCCAATAGGCAAATCTTTGTGGAGTTTCTCGCGAAGATTTCTCCTTCGTCGAAATGACAATATTGTGGATAGACAAAATGTTAAAGATGTTTTTTACTTTTTTATTTCCAATGTAATTCTAAAGCAAAACAAGTCTTTTCGCCTTTTGTAATAGTGAAAGTAGTTTCGGTTTGCTCTTCATTATCACTTTCGTGAATAATAACTTTATCGTTTAAAGAAAGTTCTTTTATGAAATTCATTTCAAAACTTTTCACTTCTTGGTTTAAGATTCTTTTTGGGTCCACATGATCGAGGCACCATTCCAAATACTTTACATTATTGGCATGATTTACAATGTCTAAATCTGATAAATAAACAGTTTTTTCAAAAACGGATTCTTTCTCAGAATTGATATTTATTTTAGAAAAGCCTTCAATTGTTGCTCTATTGTCAGGATACAATTCGAAATGTTCAAAAGGTAATGCCAGTGCTTCTGGACGGCGTGCTTTTGTGTTGAAAACGGCCCAAAATGTTTCGCTTCCTACTATTTTTTCTCCGTTTACATACATTTCCAGTGCACGGACTGAACGTGAATTTTCTAAACTATTAATCCATGTTTTTACGGTGACCACATCTTGCCATTTTGGCAAAGCAGTTATTTCTACACGCATACGGCTTAAAACCCAAGCTTGATCAAATTCCTGCATATCACTGAAACTGATGCCTCCAACTTCTGAATGTGCTGCAGCGGTAAGCTGTAAAAGGTTGCACAAATCGGTGTATTTTAAGTAACCAGTTGGCGTGCATTGTGTGAAATTGATTTCCCAGTCTTTGGTCAAAACTGATGTGAAATTGGGAGATATTGGCATTTTTTAATTTTAGATTGTTGATTTTAGATTTCTTCTTGAAAATAGAGAAAAGAATATAGAACAAAGATTTTACTCTAGGAGATTTTCTATATAGCCTATAATGTTTTTTCTATCTGTTGAGTAATCAAACCATTTGGTGTTTTCGTTTCTTTTGAACCACGTTAATTGCCTTTTTGAAAACCTTCTTGTATTTTTTTTGATTTCCTCAATTGCAAATGGCAAAGTGAATTCTCCGTCAAAATAACTAAATAATTCTCTATAACCGACCGTTTGTAAAGCATTTAACTCTTTGTTAGGATAAAGTGCTTTTGCTTCTTCCAGCAATCCCATGTTCATCATGATGTCGACGCGCTGGTTGATTCTGCTGTAAATTATTTCACGATCTGCGTCTAAACCAATTAAAATTGGGGTGAAGTTTCTGTTGTTTTTCTTTAGATTTAAAAAGGAAGAATACGGTTTTTGTGATCCGATGCAAACTTCTACAAAACGCATCATACGCTGTGGGTTTTGTAAGGTCTGCGGGTTTTCGATTGTTATTTTTTGGTAATAATCGGGATCTAGATTTTTTAATTGTTCCTGAAGATATTCGATTCCGAATTTCTCATAGTTGGAATTGACTTCCTGACGAACTTCTGGAGCGATTTCTGGAAATTCGTCGAAACCTTTTAAGATAGCGTCAACATATAATCCTGATCCGCCAATTAGAATGGCAAAATCGTTATTTTGATATAATTCTTCTAGTTTTAAAAGTGCTTCTTTTTCGTAATCGCCTACGGTATAATTTTCAAAAATGGATTTGTTTTGAATGAAATGATGTTTAGCTGCATTTAATTCTTCTTCGCTTGGAACGGCTGTTCCGATGGTCATTTCTTTAAAAAACTGACGGCTGTCACAAGAAACAATTTCGCAGTTAAAGTGTTGTGCCAAAGCAATGCTCAAGGCTGTTTTGCCTATTGCTGTTGGTCCGACGATTGTTATTAGGTATTTCATATTTTTTAGCCCAGATGGAAATGGAAACCCCGGACTTATATTTGTGTGTTTTTTTTTGAATAAAAAAGCGACCGGAGGAAGCTCTTTTTATGACTTAAAAAAACAGCAAAGATAAGGAGGAGTTGCAATGTACAGCTGGATTAGCTTCTTAAATTAATTATTTGGCAATTCTGTTCCGCATTCATAACAATATTTTGCGTTGTCAAAATGAACTTGAGACTGGCATTTTGTGCATGTTTTTTTACTGTTTACCGTATTGTTTTTTAAGCTCTTTTTGGCAAATTCAGCGGTTACAATTCCTGTGGGAACGGCGATTATTCCGTAACCTAAAATCATAACAAAGGCTGCAATAAATTGTCCTAAAGGAGTTTGTGGAGAAATGTCTCCATAACCAACAGTTGTCAAGGTAACAATTGTCCAATATATTCCCATTGGGATGCTTGTAAAACCTGATTCTTTTCCTTCGACCAAATACATTATGGAGCCAATAATGATGGTGCTGATTAAGACGAAATAAATGAAAACAAGAATTTTTTCTTTACTCGCATCAATGGCTTCTTTTAGCTGTAAAGATTGATGGTTGATTTGCGGAATGTGCAAAATTTTGAACAATCGAAGAAAACGTAGCGCTCTCACGATGGACAAAATACTTGCGCCAGGAAAAAAGATGGACAAGTACATTGGCAAAACGGCGAGCAAATCGATGATTCCGTAAAAGCTAAAAATGTATTTTATTGGTTTTTGAATGGAAATAACTCTCAGAATATATTCGATGGTGAAGAATATTGTAATGACCCATTCGCAAATAATTAATTGCTCGTGATATTTAGAACTGATTCCTTCAACGGTATCGAGCATGATTAAAAGAACGCTCAGTAAGATTAAACCTAAAAGAACCAAATCGAACATTCTACCTGCTAAAGTGTTGGTTCCGTAGAGAATGATTTTTATTCTTTCTCTAAAAAGTTCGTATTTAGATTTGTGTTTTACCATACTATGAAGATACAAAAAGTTTATTGCACTAAAAATGAAGAACTTTTAACGATTTACTTTTGCGGATATAGTTCTGAATAATATTTTTTACATCTCGATTGTGCTGCATTGGAATCAGAATATTTTTAAGAATATCAATATTGGTAATTTGATAATTTAGATCGTAATAAGCATAACCTTGATACGTGCCGTTTTCGATTAAAATCGCACTTCTTTCGTTTATATTTCGGCCTCTGTCAATTAAAATCATGCTTTTGTTTTCGAAGCTGTTTTCTGAAATGAATTGCTGTACTCTTAAATTGTAAACTTCGGGAGTAACTTCGCCAATGCAAGCGCCGTCGCATTCTTTGATTTTATATTGAAAACATTCATTTTTGGTTTGGTATAAACCTGTCAGTTTCTGGCACAAATGGTATTTTGCAGTAAATCTAAACAGCGCATTTTTACCGTCTTGTAAAGAAGCAAAAGACGTGATTTCTTTTTTTCTTCCGTCTGCTTTTTCAAGTTTTAGATTCATATAACCGTTTGCGTCTTTTTCGGCATATAATGCGAAAGGAAAAACAGTTTTCTTTTGTGAACGATTGTATCTCGGACGATTGGTTTTTACTTCTTGGCTTTCTTTTAAAAGCGCTACTAATTCGCTTCCAGTTTCTTCGTAAGTGATAGTAAAAACTTCTGCTTGAATCCTTTTGCTTTTAGTAGTCACTCCAGTAAAATGCTGATTGACTCTTTTTTTTATGTTTTGGCTTTTACCGATATAAATTAGCGTACCACCTTCATTATAAATATAATAAACGCCAGTTTTGGTTGGCATTTGATTTAAAATATCTAAAAATTTTGGAGAAATTCCTTTTTCGACTTCGAGTTTTATAAAATCTTTTACGATTGTCTTCTCGGTGTCTTTTTCCAAAAGCATTTTAAACAGCTTTGTGGTCGCCATAGCGTCTCCGCTGGCGCGATGTCTGTCTGCCATCGGAATTCCGAGTGCGCGAACTAGTTTTCCTAAACTATAAGAAGGCTGTTCTGGGATTAATTTTTTTGCTAATTCAACCGTACAAAGTGTTTTGGCTTCAAAATCGTAGCCTAAACGTCTAAATTCGGTTCTTAGAATTCTATAGTCAAAAGAAGCGTTGTGCGCTACAATTACGCAGTCTGAAGTAATTTCGATAATGCGTTTGGCAATTTCGTAAAATTTTGGAGCAGAACGCAACATAGCGTTATTAATTCCTGTCAGTTTTACAACAAAAGGCTGAATCGGAATTTCAGGATTGACAAGGCTTATGAATTGATCAACTACTTCATGCCCATCAAATTTGTAGATAGCGATTTCGGTAATTCCCTCTTCATTAAATTGTCCCCCAGTGGTTTCTATGTCAAGTATTGCGTACATTTCAATGTCAATATCAAAAAATCAATTACAATTACAATATCAAAAATCAATATCAATTTTTGAAAATTGTTATTGTGATTGCCATTGTCATTGATATTGAAAAATTATTTTTTATTAATTATCATTTTTGATGAGATTGCAATAAGCTGTTCAACTTCAATTAAAAGTTTATTTCTTTGATCGTTATCTCCTTCTTTAATATAATTTAAAATTTTTAGAGAGTTTCTTGACTCTTTTAATTCTTTTACAACGAGCGAAACTTTAAAAACAAAATCCTTATCTGTTATTGTTCCTTGTGCTTCTCCAAAATTTAAAGATGCACTTCCTGATGATCTTATTAATTGATTTTTGTAATATTCGTTTTCAAATATTCTTTCTAATTTTCTGGTAAAGAAAATACATTCTCCTGCGAAACGAACTAGTCGATCTTCAAAATTGAATATTTTTTCCATTTAAAATTATTGATTTTTGATATTGTAATTGATTTTTGCAATCATCTTCCTCCAAAAATGCTGCTTCCAATTCTAACCATTGTGCTTCCGCATTCAATAGCCAATTGATAATCTCCAGACATTCCCATTGAAATTGTTTTTAAATCAACAATCTGCAGTTTTTGGATGGAATCAAAAATCGATTTTAAATGTGTGAATTCTTTTTTTATCTGGTTTTGGTTTTCGGTGAAAGTGGCCATTCCCATTAAACCTAAGATACGAATATTTTTCAACTCTTTGAACTCAGAAGATGTTAAAAGTTGGTTTAATTCGCTTTCGTCCAAACCAAATTTAGATTCTTCTTCGGCAATATAAATTTGAAGAAGACAATCTATAATTCTGTTATTTTTTAAAGCTTGCTTGTTGATTTCCTGTAATAATTTCAAACTGTCAACACCGTGAATCAGAGTCACATACGGCGCCATAAATTTGACTTTATTCGACTGAACATGACCAATCATATGCCATTGGATATCTTTTGGCATTTGTTCCCATTTTTCAGTCATTTCCTGAATTTTGTTTTCTCCAAAAATACGTTGACCTGCTTCATAAGCCTGCATCAAATCGGATACAGGTTTAGTTTTTGAAACAGCAACTAGAGTTACATGTTCAGGTAAGGTTGATTTAATTGTATTTAAATTCGATTGAATCGACATGATATTTTTTTTTATAAAAACTGTTTAGAGATTTTCTCCGCTTTTTTACTTTCACTATAATCGTAAAAACCTTCACCAGATTTTACTCCCAGTTTTCCAGCTCTAACCATATTTACAAGAAGTGGGCAAGGAGCATATTTCGGGTTTTTGAATCCGTCGTACATTACATTAAGAATGGCAAGACAAACATCAAGTCCAATAAAATCAGCCAATTGAAGAGGTCCCATTGGGTGTCCCATTCCTAATTTCATTACCGTGTCAATTTCGTAAACACCAGCAACACCATTGTATAACGTTTCGATTGCTTCGTTTAACATTGGCATTAAAATTCGGTTCGCTACAAAACCAGGATAATCGTTTACTTCAACTGGTACTTTACCTAATTTTTCAGATAAAGACATGATAATTTTAGTGACTTCATCGCTTGTATTGTACCCACGGATGATTTCGACCAATTTCATAATCGGCACCGGATTCATAAAGTGCATTCCGATAACGCGCTCAGGATGTGCCACAACAGCTCCGATTTGTGTAATTGAAATTGAGGAAGTATTGGTTGCTAAAATGGTATTGTGAGAACAATATTCGTTTAATTGTTTGAAGATGTTTAGTTTTAATTCCACATTTTCAGTTGCAGCTTCTACGACTAAATCAACGCCTACGACACCGTCTTTTAAATCGGTATAAGTGATAATATTAGTGATTGTTTTGGCAACATCTTCCTGCGTAATGGTTCCTTTAGACAGCATACGGTCTAAGTTAGCCGCAATAGTTGCCATTCCTTTATCTAATGATTTTTCAGAAACGTCAATTAGTTTTACAGTAAATCCGCTTTGCGCAAAAGTATGTGCAATTCCGTTCCCCATTGTTCCTGCTCCAATTACAGCTATTGTTTTCATAGTATATCGTGAAATTATATTTTATGATTTAGCCACGAATTCAGCAAATAATTCGTGAATTCGTGGCTAACTTATTTTTTTAAATTTATTATTTATTGAAACAATCAATAATTTGATACGCCACTCTTAAAGCATCTGTAGCTTGTTCAAGTGTTACTACAGGCGTTGTATCGGTATTAATTGCATTGGCAAAAGATTCTAATTCGTCCAAAATCGCATTATTTGCTTCAACATCTGGATTGGTGAAATAGATTTGTTTTTTTACACCTTCAGCATTTTGAAGAATCATATCGAAATCTCCAGGAACTTCTGGTGCGTCTTTCATTCGAACTACTTCGCATTTCTTTTCTAAAAAGTCAACAGAAATGTAGGCGTCTTTTTGAAAGAAGCGTGATTTGCGCATATTTTTTAATGAAATTCTGCTAGCAGTTAAGTTCGCAACGCATCCATTTTCAAATTCGATTCTAGCATTCGCAATATCTGGTGTATCACTAATTACAGATACTCCACTCGCGTGAATATCTTTTACTTTCGATTTAACAACACTTAAAATAGCATCGATATCATGAATCATTAAATCTAAAACCACAGGAACGTCTGTACCGCGCGGATTAAATTCGGCCAAACGATGCGTTTCTATAAACATCGGATTTTCGATCATGTTTTTTGTAGCAATAAAAGCAGGATTAAAACGCTCTACGTGACCAACCTGTCCTTTTACATTGTATTCTTTAGCAAGAGCGATAATCTCTTCTGCTTCTTCTACAGTATTGGCAATTGGTTTTTCGATAAAGATGTGTTTTCCTGATTTGATGGCAACTTTAGCACATTTGTAGTGCGAAAGTGTTGGAGTAACAATATCAATCACGTCGACAGCGTGAATGAGTTTTGCAATTGTGCTGAAGTTTTTATAGCCAAACTCTTTTGATATTCTTTCGGCATTTTCTTGATTTTCGTCGTAAAATCCAACTAATTCGTATTTGTCAGATTGTTGTAATAAGCGTAAATGTATTTTACCAAGATGACCAGCACCTAAAACTCCTACTTTTAACATGAGAATGTATTTTAAACAAAAATATAATTTATTTGTTTAACGTGAAAGTGAATTTAAAGTAATTGTGAGTCGATAGTTAATTAGTCCTTAGTTTATAGTCCTTAGTTGTGAGTTGCGTTTTCTGGCTTGTCACCCTAAAGCGTAGTCAAAGGACGTACGGTTAACGGACAAAGGGATTCGACTACGCTCAGCCTGACAAATGGAGACATTAAAATTCAAGTTTCAGCTTTATAAATTTATTATTTAAAAATCAATATTTGAAATCCTGTTTTGTTTCTTATTTTTGCGAAAATAAAACCTACCCATTTTGAAAGATACTGCCAAACATCAAGGACTTCGTAATCAATTAGTAAGCACTTTAGAGCAAAAAGGAATTACTGATAGAGCTGTTCTAGAAGCGATAAAAAAAATCCCAAGACACCTATTTTTAAATTCAAGTTTTGAAGATTTCGCTTATCAGGACAAAGCTTTCCCAATTGGGGCAGGGCAGACTATTTCACAGCCTTATACAGTGGCTTTTCAGTCGCAACTGCTTGAAGTTAAGAAAGATCATAAGATTTTAGAAATAGGAACAGGCTCTGGTTACCAGACAGCTGTTTTATTTATGCTTGGAGCAAAAGTGTATACGATTGAAAGACAAAATGAATTGTTTAAAACGACTTCTAATCTTTTTCCGAAATTAAATATCCGTCCAAAGCATGTTACTTTTGGAGACGGTTATAAAGGGTTGCCAAATTTTGCACCTTTTGACAGCATTATAGTTACAGCAGGTGCACCGTTTATTCCGCAGCCTTTAATGGCACAGCTGAAAATAGGAGGAAGACTTGTTATTCCGTTGGGAGAGGATGTTCAGATTATGACTCTATTAATTAGAAAGAATGAAACTCAATTTGAAAAACATGAGTTTGGAGAATTTAGATTTGTTCCTTTATTAGAAGATAAAAATTAAAAGAAAAGCCCGTTTATACGGGCTTTTTTATTGAGTGAGAATTGAAATGTATCTTTCCAAACTTTCTTTTTCTCTTTGAGCTATAAAAAGAAAAAAATCTTCTTTGTCTTTTTTGGTTTGCGCTATTTCTAAAGATTGATAATATTGCATTCGATTTTCATAATCTCCTTTAATATTAGCAATTGGATATCCTTTTTGCATCAAAATTAAATTCATAATCAATCTTGAAGTTCTGCCGTTTCCATCAATAAAAGGATGAATAGCAACTAATCGTTCATGCATTTCAGCTGCTAAAATAACAGGATGCAATTTGTTTTTATTGATTTCATACCAAATAAAATATTCTTCCATTTCTTGCGGAACCATTAAAGGCTGTGGAGGCATGTGTGTGCTGCCTTGTATCATGACTTGAACTTTTCTATAGCGACCTGCATCTTCAGGAATAATTCCTCTTAAAATTAAATTATGGATAGATAAAAGATCGCGTTCGTTTAGCGAATTGCTTTTATTCATTAAATCTTTTATAAAACCAATGGCTTCCTGATGGTTTATCGCTTCGAGATGTTCCCGCATACTTTTTCCTGAAATAGTCAAACCCTCATTAATGACCATATCTGTTTCGCGAAGAGTCATTTTATTTCCTTCAATTCTATTACTTTCAAAAGTATATTCTAATTCAAGAGCCTGTTTAATCTTAAAACTATCATACTGACGGTGAGAATCTAGTTTTTCTTTTAAAGCATCAATTTCTTTTAAAATTTTTTCTAATGAAGTAGATAATTTAAGATTGGAAACTGTTTTATTGTATTTGATTTCATCTTCGGCAATTTTCAAAGCCTTCAAAGCAAACTCTTCATCGCCAATTTCGTAAAGAATTTTTTCTTTAAGCCAGGCAATCATTAAAGTTTCATAATCAATTTCTAAAAGCTGAGACAATTTTACAATTTGATCTTTTGTTGGTTTTCTAGTTCCCGATTCAAATTTGCTAATTAAAGCCTGATCGATATTGGCAAGCTGTGCCAGTTCACGGGTTTTAAAACCTTTTTGCTCTCGAGCATTTTTTAAAAGAGATTTCATTTGATGAAAAATTAAGTCTTGACAAAAATAGTCAATTTTTTATATAAAAGAAAAGCAGTATTTTAAGTACTGCTTTCTAAATTTTATTTTGGAGGAAGAGAACCGTCTTTTTTCATTTCTTTTACAACAGATTGCATTATGGCATCTACAGTTTGTCCTAAGTCGGTAACATATTGTGATTCTGTTGTTCCGGTCCAGATTAGCTTATTTTGTTTTAGCGAAAATACATTGGTTTCTACCATATAAGATGTAGTTTCTTGATAATATCCAGGGTCATAGAAGTTTGGAGAATACATTCCGTACCAATTTCCAAAACCGTAACCATACATTCCGGTATATAATCCGTCAAAGCCTCCATAATACATTCCAGTGTAAGTTCCGGGAACGTAGCTAGTTTCTTTTTCTTTACTGACTAAACGCATGCTGACAACTCCGTCAAAATTTTCATCTTGTAAAACCTTTAGTTTTTCTTCTTTCGATAATTGTGAGGTTGCGTTTAAGTATTGATACGAAGTTTTGAATACAGGATTACTCGCAGCAATTCTGTTTTCTATAATTCGTCTCGAAGCTTCGTCTTTGACCAAAGCTACAACCAAAACTTTTTTAAAATGTTCCTGAGTAATCGTCACATCGGGATCTCTCCAGCTGTTTACAATAGAAGTATTACTGCCGCAACTTGAAAACGCTGCAATAGCGAAAAACAAAACTAAGTACTTTTTCATATTTTACAGTTAAATTGGTTATAAGTAAAAATAACTATAAAATATTAATAAATAGAGGTTTATGTAAAATTAAAAAAGCTTTTAGTTAAAAGCTTTTTTAATACGGTCCAAATCACGTTTGGTATCTTGTTCTTTTAGAGATTCACGTTTGTCATAGTTCTTTTTCCCTTTGCACAACCCGATTTGCAGTTTGGCTAAACCTTTTTCGTTTGTAAATAATTTTAAAGGAATGATTGTTAAACCTTTTGCCTGAACACTTTTATGAAGTGTTTTTAATTCTTTTTTATTTAAAAGTAGTTTTCTCTCGCTTCTTGATTTATGATTGAACTGATTTCCAAAAGAATATTCTTCAATATAAGTATTAATAGCAAAAAGTTCCATGCCGCTAAACTCGCAGAAGCTTTCGGTAATATTTGCTTTCCCTAAACGGATAGATTTAATTTCTGTTCCCGCCAAAACAATTCCAGCAGTATAAGTGTCGATTATTTCATAATCGAATCTGGCTCTTTTGTTAAGTATGTTGACTGATTTTATCATGATTGCAAATGTAAGACAAAATTGAAAAAAAATGTAACAGATAAAGATAATTCAAGATTTTTTTTCAATCTATGATTTTAATCATTTTTAAGGAAAAAGCTTACTCATAAGTTTGTCCTGTAATTTTAAAAAACAAAATAAAATGAAAAAGATTGTAACATTAGTGAGTGTGGTGTTAATTGGTTTTGCTGCTAAAGCTCAAGATTCATCTCAAGGATTAAAAGGCGCTTGGTTTGCTACTTCTCAGTTTGGTTACCAGCAGACAAAAACTGGTGATGTAAAAGCAACGAATATTTCTGTATTGCCAATTGTTGGAACATTTGTAACTCCTTCTGTAGCTGTTGGAGCAGCAGTAGGATATATTAATATTAAAGCAGATTCAGATGCTGGAACAGCTGCAAAAACAGATTTAATTGTTATTCAGCCTTTGGTTAGAAAATATTGGAATGTAGCAGGTTCATTATATTTCTTTGGACAGGCAGCAATACCAGTTATCACCGGAAAAGAAAAAGAAAGCGATTTAAAAGTGAATCAAGTTGGTTTGTCTGTGTCTGGAGGGTTTGACTATTTTGTAACTAAAAACTTCTCTGTTGAGTTTTCTTATGATTTAGCAAACTTTACTTCTACAACATTGGATCCTAAAGTAGGAGAAAAAACTACAGTTACTAATTTTGGTTTAGCTCATGTAGCAAATGTTGAGCCATTGTACAATGGGGCTTTAGGCGGAAGTAATCCAACTTTAACTTCTCCAATTTCTGTAGGATTTAAATTCATATTCTAATTTTATTCTTTATTTGATTAACGTAAAATTCTATTTTAGTAATTTTACAAAAAAAAGACCGTGCTTTAAAGTACGGTCTTTTGATATTATTTAAAAAGTTTAAAATGCGAAATCAGTCTAAAGATCCTTTACACGGAATTACACTTCAAAAAATTGTCGAAACGCTAGTTGATTATTATGGTTTTGATACTTTAGGAGAATTAATTCCTGTCAAATGCTTTACTTCAAATCCGAGTGTAAAATCAAGTCTTACTTTCTTAAGAAAAACAGATTGGGCTCGTAAGAAAGTAGAAGAGCTTTATATTAAAACGCTTCCTAAGTTAAGTTGATCTTATAATTTATAAGAAATCATAACTCCTCCACGATACGGAAGCCATTCGCCACTTTTATTCCAGTGAACTGCTTTTTCATATCTTCCAGGAGTGCCGTCATTATAGTATCCGTGATAAAATCCTTGGTGCCATCCGCCACCAACAAAAAAGTCAAGCAAAAATTTGTCGTTTAATTTCAGATTGTAACCAACTGTAGCTCCAAGTCTGTATCCAAACCCATCTTCATAATGATTACTGTTCCAGTAATTCCATTTTTGCAATTCATATTTATCGGCTCCGATATGAGCTCCTGCATAAAAACCGTTATATTTTTCTTTAAAATGATAACGAACTTCAGGAGTAAAAGTGACAAGTTTCATAGGAGAATGTCCATTAAACGATTCCCAGAAAGAAGCCATAACATCTGCACTAAATGTAGTTTTTTCTCCAATACTGGTCTCTATTCCAATATTTGGAACTAATAATAGAGCAGTTGCTCCGTTAAATTTTACAAATGTCTGACTATGTAATTGAATACAAAATAAAAGAACAAGGAGGGCGGGTATTTTTTTCATAAATTTTGGAATTCAAAAACAGCTGTTTTTTGCTGATTTCGAGCGCAAATATAACTTATAACAAGAAACAATAATTCTTTATAAGATTATTTTAACAAGAATAAAAAGTTACTTTTCTAGTAATGAATAGATTACCTTGTCAAGAAATTTTCCTTCCCAAAACTCTGATTCTTTGAGATGTGCTTCTTTAATAAATCCGCATTTTTGTAATACTTTTTCAGAGGCATAATTTTTTGGATCAATTACCGCTTCAATAGAGTGTAATTTTAATTCTTTGAAGCCATAGTTTGTCAATGCATTTACTGCTTCTGGAACGATACCTTTGCCATGAGAATCAGAATTTAGAATATAGCCAATTTCTGATCGGTAATTTTCAAATTGTGTTCTGTAGAATCCAATTATTCCTAATAGTTTTGGATCTCCTTTAAGTCTAATCGCCCAATTTATGCCAATGTTCTTGTCGATATTTTCGTTAATGGTATTGATGTGAACCAATGCATCTTCATGATTTTTAGCCAAAGGACGGGGAATATATTTCATAATCTCTGGATTAGAACGTATTTCGAAAACTTCTTTTACATCAGTTTCATTAAGTCTGTCCAAGATCAAACGCTCTGTTTCTATTACTGGAAATGGATTAAAATTAAATTCTAACATTTTGTATATTATAATATAGTAATACTAAATTTCGCACTGAAATCTTTATTTTCATCCAATGTCAAAATCCCTTCTTTTTGATATAAATCGCCTGTATTTTCATCAGTGTCCGAATAACCAAGCCAAGGCTCGATACAAATAAAAGGCGCATTTTCTTTAGTCCAGATTCCTAAACTGGGAAAATCATGATACTCAACTTTTACATAAGGTTTTGAATCATTAAGAATAGTCAATGATTTTGATTCTAATGTTTTAAAAATTAAAGCATCATTTTTAAACAGCTCATAATTTAAAGGAACAATGCCATTCTTTGTTTCTAAAATTTTAGTTTGAGATGAAATCAAATCATTTTCAAGAAGATAATATTTTAAATTTTCTTCTTTTTCGAATCTAAAAGCATAATTTTCAAAATTGTCTGGAAGTGCAATTGCAGGATGTGCACCAATTGAAAAAGGCATTTTTTCTTTTCCGTTGTTGATTACTTTGTATTCAAGCTCCAAAGAGCTTTCATTAAGCGTATAAATAAGTTGCAATTCAAATTCAAAAGGATATTTTTCTAATGTTTCACTAGAAGATTTAAGAGAAAAAACGGCCTTGCTTTCGGTTTTTTCAATCAAATCAAATTCCATATCACGAGCAAAACCGTGACGTGGCAAATGATATTCTTTTTCACCGATTTTGTAAGTGTTATTTTTTAAAGTCCCTACAATAGGAAAAAGAACAGGCGAATGTTTGCCCCAAAAATCGGGATTGCCTTCCCAGATATATTCGTTGCTTTGATTGTCTTTTATCGAAAATAATTCGGCTCCTGCATGTTTGATTGAAGCCGTTAATATTGAATTTGAAATAGTTGTAGTCACGATGCTAGAATGTATAATGAATGTTTTTTATAGAGATGTAAATATATTTTATAAAATTTAGTTTTTTAAGAAAAAGACTAAATTATTTTATTAATAAAATTTTGCTAAAATTAAATTTATGTTTTGAAATTTCTCCGCAAATAGCTTTTTTTTTCATTAATTTGCTACATAAACAGCTAAAAATATGAAAAAGCAATCTGCGAAAGCCATTTTAACCGCGGCTTTATTTTTTGGGATTTCTTCAGTATGGGCGCAGGAAACTCCGTCAGCAACAAATCCAGTAAACAATTATAATTATCATGATGCCTTTGGACCTCATTTTTACACCAAAAATGCTACAAGTACTCGTACTGCAAGCGGAGAACCAGGAGTAGAGTACTGGCAAAATAGAGCCGATTATCAGATTACGGCAAAATTAAATGGAAATACCAACGAAATTGTAGGGACAGATGAAATTACCTATACGAATAATAGTCCTCAAAAATTATCATTTCTTTGGCTGAATTTAGACCAAAACTTATTTAAAGAAGATTCTAGAGGAAATGCGCTTGTCCCTTTAACGGGAAGCCGTAACGGAGCTCAAGGACAAGTCTTTGACGGTGGAAATAAAATTAAATCGGTAAAAGTAATTTCTGGCGGAAAAACTAAGACTGAAACAGTTGCGAAGTATATAGTTACAGATACGAGAATGCAGATTTTCCTTCCTCAGGAATTGGCTGCAAAAGGAGGTTCTGTAAAGATTAAAATTGAATTCTCTTTCATTGCGCCTTTTGAAGGATCGGATAGAATGGGAGTTTTAGAAACTAAAAACGGAAAAATCTTCACTATTGCACAATGGTATCCGCGTATGTGTGTATACGATGATGTGAGAGGCTGGAATACAGCTCCATATTTAGGTGCTTCAGAGTTTTATTTAGAATATGGAGATTTTGATGTAAAACTTACAGTTCCTGGAAATCATTATGTTGTGGCTTCTGGAGAACTGTTAAACGGGCAGGAAGTGTTTTCTGCTGAGCAATTAAAAAGATACAAAGACGCTTCTAACAGCGACAAAACAGTTATGATTCGTACTGCAGATGAAGTAAATTCTACTGCAAACGCAAATGCTGGAACTGAAAAAACTTGGCATTATAAAATCAAAAATGCTCGTGATTTCTCTTGGGCATCATCTCCAGCTTTCATTTTAGATGGAGCAAAAATTAATCTTCCGAGCGGTAAAAAATCTTTAGCATTATCTGCTTATCCTGTTGAAAGTGATGGACGAGATGGTTACGGACGTTCTACAGAATATGTAAAAGCATCTATCGAACATTATTCTAAACAATGGTTTGAATATCCTTATCCAGCAGCGACAAACGTTGCAGGAAACGAAGGGGGAATGGAATATCCTGGAATTGTTTTCTGCGGATGGAAATCTAAAGGAGCTGATTTATGGGGAGTTACAGATCACGAATTTGGACATATCTGGTTCCCAATGATTGTAGGTTCAAACGAAAGATTATTTGCATGGATGGATGAAGGATTTAATACTTTTATTAATTCATTAAGTACTGCAGCTTTTAATAATGGCGAATACAAAGAACAACCAACAGATTTGCACGAAATGGCAGAACCATTTACAAGACCTGATCTAGAAACGATTATGAGTTCTCCTGATAATATGAAGGAAGCTAATATTGGCATGTTGTGCTACTTTAAGCCAAGTGCAGGTTTGGTAATTTTAAGAGAACAAATTTTAGGAAAAGAGCGTTTTGATACTGCTTTTAGAACTTATATCCAGCGTTGGGCTTACAAACATCCGCAACCAGATGATTTCTTTAGAAGTATGGAAAATGTAGCTGGAGAAGATCTAAGCTGGTTCTGGAGAAGCTGGTATGTAAACAATTGGCGTTTTGACCAAGGTGTTAACTCGGTTAAATATGTAAAAAATGATCCGGCAAAAGGGGCCGTAATTACAGTTGAAAATTTTGATAAAATGCCAATGCCGATTGTTTTGGATGTAAAATCAAAAAGCGGAAAAGTATCTAGAGTTAATATCCCTGTAGAAATCTGGCAAAGAAACAATTCTTGGTCTTTCAAACACAATTCTACAGAAGAAATTGAAAGCATCACGTTAGATCCAGACCATGCTTTTCCAGATAACAATACGTCTAATAATGTTTGGAAAGCGGGAAGCGGAAAAATTGAAAAAGACATTATTCTAGACGGATACTTAGGTAATTATGTTACTACTAAGTCTCCTTTGACAATTGAATTGACAGAGAAAAACAGTGTTTTAAATGCAGAACTTCCAAACTATCCTAAATTTGCGTTAACTCCTGTTGCAAATGAAAAAGATACATTTGAATCCAAAAGAGCAGGATTGAAATTTAAATTTAACGAAGCTAAAACAGGTTTCGATATGACGCTTATAGATAATGGACAAGTAATTCCATTTACGAAAAAGTAAAATTTTAAAAATATAAAATATTCAGAACCCGATAATTAGAAATAATTATCGGGTTTTGTTTTATGAGTATATTCACAAAACGTCAAAAAAATGTTAGAATTTAATTTTTTTGTTTTGTAAATAAAAAAATAATGTACTTTTGCACCGATGAATAAAATAAGTTTACATATAACTTCTTTGTCACGGACAAACTCACCGATTACTTCTCCCGAAGTACGGACACTATCTCTATAGTATCCACTGAGTTTTATAGCCGTATATTTATTCATATCCTTTTTTCATTTTGAAATCACATAATTTGTCCATTGGACAAACATATCCTAAAACTATATATAATTTTGTAAATTTTCTTGATCAAGTTTTTGATTTTGAGAGTGTTACTTCTTTTTTGTCTATTTTTATCGGATTCAATTCTGGATTTCAATCTAAACAATACATTTTAATTTTTAACGCTAAACTTCAATTATTGAAATGAAGATCTCTATTGTTGTTACCCAGGAAGAACACTTCAAATTCGCACAAGAAATCTGCGATACGATAGAATCATCTGCTTTGTTAAGAGGCACGGGGATTGCTAAAAGAACTCCTGAGTATATTCAGAAAAAAATGGTAAACGGTGATGCGATGATTGCACTGGCTGATGGAAAGTTTGCAGGTTTTTGCTACATAGAAAGCTGGCAGCACGGAAAATTTGTGGCGCATTCGGGATTAATCGTTCATCCAGATTACAGAAGCCATGGATTGGCTAAAAAGATAAAATCTAAAGTATTTGATTACTCTTTAAAAAGATTTCCAGATGCTAAAATATTCGGAATTACAACTGGTTTGGCGGTTATGAAAATTAACTCAGAATTAGGTTATAAACCAGTCCCTTTCTCAGAATTAACAACCGATCCGAGTTTTTGGGCTGGCTGTAAAACCTGTACCAATTTCCCAATTTTACAAAGCAAAGAAAACAAAATGTGTCTTTGTACAGGGATGTTATACGACCCGAAAGAAAAACAAAAAACACCTCCAAGACATCCTTTTAATGAGGCTGTTTTGAGCAGACTTAAAAAAATTAAACAAGCTTTATTTTTAAATAAAATAATTGCATTTTTTGTTTAACCAATTAATTAGAAAAAATCTCAAACTGCTACATACGAAAGTATTAGCCTAAATTATAAAAAATGAAAAAAGTAGTATTAGCTTATAGCGGAGGATTAGATACCTCGTATTGTTTGAAATATTTAAAAAATGAAAAAGGATACGAAGTTCACACTGTTCTTGTAGATACAGGAGGATTTTCTGCTGAAGAATTAACAGCTATTGAATCAAGAGCTTACGAGTTAGGTAGTGCGCAACATGCTAACTTAACTATCGTTGACAAATATTATGATAAAGCAATAAAATATTTGATTTTCGGAAATGTATTAAAAAACAATACGTATCCGTTATCAGTAAGTGCAGAGCGTGTTTTTCAAGCAATTGAGGCTATAAAATATGCTAAAAAAGTTGGTGCAAGTGCAATCGCTCACGGAAGTACAGGTGCAGGAAATGACCAAATTCGTTTCGATTTGATTTTTCAAACCATCGCTCCAGAAATCGAAATTATTACGCCGATTAGAGATTTAAAACTTTCTAGACAAGAAGAAGTTGATTATTTGGCTCAAAACGGAGTTCACTATTCTTGGGAAAAAGCGCAATATTCTATCAATAAAGGACTTTGGGGAACAAGTGTTGGAGGTAAAGAAACTTTAACTTCTGGACAGCCATTACCAAGCGAAGCGTATCCTTCACAATTACAAAAAGAAGGTGAAGAGAAAGTAACGCTTCATTTTGAACAAGGAGAATTAGTTGGACTTAACGGAAAAACAGATAAGCCTTCAAATAATATTGTTGAGCTTGAAAAATTAGCAAACGCTTACGCAATTGGTAGAGATATTCACGTTGGAGATACGATTATCGGAATTAAAGGAAGAGTTGGTTTTGAAGCTGCTGCTCCGTTAATTATCATCAAAGCGCACCATTTATTAGAGAAACATACTTTAGGAAAATGGCAGCAATACTGGAAAGAACAGTTAGGAAACTGGTACGGAATGTTATTTCACGAAGGTCAATTCCTTGATCCAGTGATGAGAAACATCGAAACTTTCCTTCAAGACACACAAAAAACAGTAAACGGAACTGTTACGGTTTCATTAAAACCATACCATTTCTCACTTGACGGAATCGAATCTGAAAATGATTTAATGAATACAGGTTTCGGTCAATACGGCGAAATGAATAATGCTTGGACATCCGAAGATGCGAAAGGATTTATTAAGATTTTAGGAAATGCTCAAAATATTTTCTCATCTGTAAACAAATTAGATCATGATTAATATCGGAATTATTGGTGGTTCGGGCTACACAGCTGGAGAACTCATCAGAATTTTAATGTATCATCCCAAAGTAAACATCGATTTTGTTTACAGTACAACAAACGCTGGAAAACCGCTTTCTGTGGCGCACCACGATTTAATGGGAGATATCGAAATGAACTTTACTGATGAAATCAATCCAAATGTGAATGTGGTATTCTTGTGTTTAGGACACGGAAAATCGATTTCATTTTTGAAAGAAAATCAGTTTGCTGGCCATACTAAAATCATTGATTTAGGAAATGATTTCAGATTGAACAAAGATGCTCATTTTGAAGGAAAAGATTTTGTTTACGGTCTTCCGGAAATCAATAAAGCCGAAATCAAAAAAGCAGATTATATCGCCAATCCAGGTTGTTTTGCAACTGCTATTCAGTTGGCATTATTACCTTTAGCTAAAGACGGATTGCTGAATAATGATGTTCATATTAATGCAACAACGGGTTCGACAGGAGCGGGAGTTGGTCTTGCTGAAACTTCTCATTTTAGCTGGAGAAATAACAATTTTTCTCATTACAAAGCTTTTGAGCATCAACATTTAGGTGAAATCACTGAAAGTCTGGTGCAATTGCAGGATGATTTTGACAGTGAATTGCTTTTTATTCCGAACCGAGGAGATTTTCCAAGAGGAATTTTTGCAACGCTTTACACGAAATCAGACGATAGTTTAGAAACTTTAGTAGCAAAATATCAGGAGTTCTATAAAAATGAGCCTTTTGTAACGGTTACAACGACTAACATCAATATGAAACAAGTTGTACAAACCAACAAATGCATTATTAGTTTGTTGAAAAAAGGAAACCGAGTTCTCATAACATCAATTATCGATAACTTAACCAAAGGAGCTTCAGGACAAGCGATTCAAAACATGAATTTAATGTTCGGATTAGAAGAAACCACAGGTTTGCATTTGAAACCAATCGGATTTTAATTTTTAAGTTTCAAGTTTAAAGTTTCAGGTTCCACGTTCTGTACGTGACTTGAAATGAATAAAAAGAAACATAACTAGTTTTTAGTTTTAAAGTTTCAGTTTTCACATTCAGTGAGCAACTTGAAACATGAAACCTGAAACAAAATAAACAAAACACAAATGAACTTATTCAACGTTTACCCATTATACGACATTACTCCAGTAAAAGCAGTTGACTGCACCATTATTGACGACAAAGGAGTAGAATATTTAGATTTATACAGCGGACATGGAGTAATTTCCATCGGACATACACAGCCAGATTATGTGGCTAAATTGAAAAATCAAATCGATAATTTAGGATTTTATTCGAATGCGATTCAGAATCCTTTACAGGTAGAATTGGCTCAAAAACTTGGAAAGCTTTCAGGTTTAGAAGATTATGAATTATTTTTATGCAGTTCTGGAGCTGAAGCAAACGAAAATGCTTTAAAATTAGCTTCTTTTCATAACGGAAAATCAAGAGTTGTGGCTTTTCATAATTCTTTCCACGGAAGAACTTCTGCAGCCGTTGCCGTTACCGATAATACAAAGATTGTAGCGCCAATTAATGCCCAGCAAGAAGTTACTTTTTTACCTTTAAATCAAATCAAATTAGTTGAAGCTGAATTAGCAAAAGGCGATGTTACGGCAGTAATTATCGAAGGAATTCAAGGAGTTGGAGGTTTAGACCAAGGAACAACGGAATTTTTTCAGGCTTTAGAAAAAGCATGTAAAAAACACGATGTAGTTTTAATTTTAGACGAAGTACAATCAGGATACGGAAGAAGCGGGAAATTCTTCGCTTTCCAGCACCACGGAATCAATGCTGATATTATTTCAGTTGCAAAAGGAATGGGGAACGGATTTCCGGTTGGAGCGATTTTAATTTCTCCAAAATTCGAAGCAAGTTTCGGTTTATTAGGAACGACTTTTGGCGGAAGCCATTTGTCTTGTGCAGCAGGAATCGCCGTTTTAGATGTAATTGAAAAATTGGATTTGCAGAAAAATGTAAATGAGGTTTACGAGTATTTCTTAGAAAAAATCAAAGAAGTTGAAGGCATCAAACAAGTAAAAGGAAAAGGATTAATGCTTGGAGTAGAGTTTGATTTTGACGTAGCCACTTTAAGAAAGAAATTAATTATTGAAAAACATATTTTTACAGGAAGTGCCAACAACAAAAATCTATTGAGAATTTTGCCGCCGTTAACGGTGAAAAAAGCGGATATTGATACGTTTGTAAAAGCGTTGAAAGAAAGTTTAGAAGAATTAAAAAATTAATTCGCATTAAACCTGACGGGTTTTTAAAACCCGTCAGGTTTAGAAACGCAAAGTATAGTTTTCTAATAGGTTTTCAAACCTTTTAGAATACAATAGTTTCGAAAGAAACAACCAAAAAACAACCAACCCACTTGAAAAAATGAAACCATTATCAATTGAAACGCGCAATGCGGTTTTGCGGACCATGGCAAAACTGGTCGAACAGGAGCGGAATCAGATTATTTTGACCAATCAAGAAGATTTAGCTGACTACGACGGTTCTGATCTTGCGATGGAAGAGCGCCTGAAAGTAGATGATAAAAAAGTAGATGAAATGATTCTGTCATTAAATCAGTTGGCATCTCAGGAAGATCCCGTTGGAGTAGAGCGCTTTCATTTTACACACGATAATGGAATCAAAGTCATCAATAAAACTGCCGCTTTTGGAAGGATTCTGATTATTTACGAATCTCGTCCCGATGTAACCATTGAAGCCGGCGGAATCGCTTTTAAATCCGGAAATAAGATTTTATTAAAAGGAGGAAAAGAGTCCTTAAAATCCAATTTAAAAATCGTAAGTCTTTGGCACAAAGCCTTAGAAGAAAATAAAGTTTCGAAAGACTGGGTTGAATATCTGAATTATAACAGACAAGAAACTCAGGCATTTTTAGAAAAACCAACACAGAAAGTAGATTTAATTGTTCCGAGAGGAGGAGAAAAATTAATCGAATTTGTAAAAGCTCACGCTACTTGCCCGGTAATCGTAAGCGGACGCGGGAATAATTTTGTTTACGTTCATAAAGATGCTGATACCGATTTGGCTTTAAAAGTAATTTTGAATGCTAAAACGGCTAAAATTTCAGCTTGCAACGCAGTTGATAAAGTTTTAATTGATCCAAAACTTCCGAATTTTGAAGGTTTTACATCGATGCTAATCGAAACATTAAAAGAAAAAAATGTTGAAATTATCGTTGATAAATCACTTGAAAATTTTGAAGATACCGAAACACTTCAAAACGAAGATATTTGGTACGAAGAGTTTTTAGATTATAAAATCGTAATTGGGACTATTGGTTCTGATGAAGATGCAATCGACATGATTAATAAATACTGCGGAGGACATTCGGCAGCAATTATTACAAGAGATAATGATGTGGCCAAACAGTTTATGGAATCTATAGATGCCGCTGCTGTTTACCAAAATGCTTCAACCCGATTTACAGACGGCGGACAATTTGGACTTGGTGGAGAATTAGCAATCAGTACCGATAAATTGCATCAACGAGGTCCGATTGGTTTACAGCATTTGGTAACCAATAAATGGTATGTTTACGGAGAAGGACAGATACGCTAATTGAGATAATTAGAAAATTGAGGCAATTAGATAATTAGGAAATTTTAGATTGCAGATTTTAGACTTTAGATTGTGAATTATTAATTCTTAGATTTTTAAATTTATTATTGAGGTTCAATTGGAATTTGGAATTTAAAATATTGGAATTTAATTATAAAAACTTAGTGCCTTAGCGCCTTCGTGGCAAAAAGAAAAGACATGGCAAAAAAACGGATTTTATTAAAAATAGGAAGTAACACCTTAACAAAGGAAACTAATCATATTTCGCGGGGAAAGATAGAAGACCTTGGAGTGCAGATTGCTGCTTTAAACGACGAATATGAATTTATCATCGTAAGTTCGGGAGCCATTGCGGCGGCAAAGCAATTTGTAAAGCTGGATAATCAGGATAAAGATGTCTTTGTCAAACAGGCTTTAGCTTCTATCGGACAGCCTCATTTAATGCGGATTTACAATGAGAATTTTAAGGATTTAGGATTAAATACTTCACAGTGTTTACTTTCTTATTCTGATTTTGAAAAAGAACAGACCAAAAAGAACATTGTAAACACCATTAATGTATTAGTCAAAAACAATTACATTCCGATTATCAATGAAAATGATACGGTGGCGACAGATGAGATTCGGTTTGGAGATAATGACAAATTAGCTGCTTTAACAGCGGTTCTTTTAAATGTTGATATTCTGATAATTGCGACTAACACGAACGGGATTTACACCAAAGAATCGATTCATAATGAAAATCCGGAAACCATAAAATTAGTTGAAGATTTAAAATCTCTGGAAAAAGAAATCGGAGATTCAAAATCCTCACACGGAACAGGAGGAATGCAGTCGAAAATCGAAGCCGCAGGTATCGCAAAAGCAGCCAATATAGAAACCTGGATCGTCAACGGATTAAATGATAATTTTATTTTAAACGCATTAGAAGATAAAATTCCATTTACAAAAATAATTTAATGAGTCAATTAGATAATTAGAAAATGTCACAATTATCTAATTACCTAATTATCAAATTTTCTAATTAAAAAAACATGAACTACATCTCAATAAAAGAAATCAACTCATTATCAAAATGGGTAAAACAAGCGATCAAAATCAAAAAGAATCCGCTTAAAAATCAAAGTTTAGGAAAGAATAAAACATTAGGAATGTTATTCTTCAATCCAAGTTTAAGAACGCGTTTGAGTACTCAAAAAGCGGCTATGAACTTAGGAATGAACGTTATGGTAATGAACTTTACCAATGAAGGCTGGACGTTAGAATTTGAAGACGGAGCAGTTATGAATTCTGGTGCTTCAGAACATATTAAAGAAGCTGCTGAAGTAGTTTCTCAATATTGTGATATCATCGCAATTCGTGCTTTTGCAGGTTTAGTTGATAAAGAAAAAGATTATGCTGAAACTGTAATTTCAGGATTCTTAAAATACGCTACAGTGCCAATCGTAAATATGGAAAGTGCAATACGTCACCCTCTTCAGTCTTTAGCAGATGCGATTACGATGGAAGAATTCAAACCTAGACATAAAAACAAACAAAAAGTAGTTTTGTCTTGGGCACCGCATCCAAAAGCGTTACCACAGGCAGTAGCAAATTCATTCGTAGAAATGATGCAAATGCAGAAAGATATGGATTTTGTAATCACACACCCAGAAGGTTACGAACTAAGCCCTGAAATTACAAAAGACTGCCAAATCGAATACGATCAAGACAAAGCTTTTGAAAACGCTGATTTCGTTTACGTAAAAAACTGGAGTAACTTCAACGATTACGGAAAAGTAACGAATTCAGATCCAAACTGGACGGTTACAGCAGAGAAAATGGCTTTAACCAATAACGGAAAATTCATGCACTGCCTTCCAGTTCGTCGTAATGTAATTGTAAGTGACGAAGTTTTAGATGGCGAAAACTCAATTGTAATTGAGCAGGCAAATAACAGAACGTATTCGGCACAATTAGTTTTACAGAAAATCCTTAAAAAGCTATAGCTTTTTAAAGCTTCTAAGGTTCTAAGCTACTAAGCTGCTAAGAGCCTTTGTCAAGAAAAAAGCTTAGAATCTTAGAACCTTAGCATCTTAGCACCTTATGAAGGTATCAGTAATAAAAATTGGTGGAAACATCATCGACAATCCCGTAGAATTAGAGCAGTTTTTAACTGATTTTTCTAAAATTGAAGGGCATAAAGTATTAGTTCACGGCGGTGGAAAATCGGCTACAAAAATGGCGCAGAGTATTGGTTTAGTACCGCAAATGATTGATGGACGCCGAATTACCGATGCTCCGATGTTGGATATTGTTGTAATGATTTACGCAGGGCAAATCAACAAACATATTGTGGCGCAATTGCAAGCAAAAGACAATAATGCAATCGGATTTTCTGGAGCTGACGGGAATTTAATTCAGTCAACAAAAAGAAATCATCCAACAATTGATTACGGATTTGTGGGCGATGTAAAACAGGTTAATACAAAACTATTAGCGACATTGCTTGAAACTGGAATTGTTCCTGTTTTCTGTGCAATTACACACGACAAAAACGGACAATTATTAAACACAAATGCTGATACAATTGCAAGTGAATTATCAATTGCATTATCTGAAGTTTTTGAAGTAACACTTACTTACTGTTTTGAAAAACAAGGTGTTTTGCAGGATTCAGAAGACGATTCATCTGTAATTACGGAAATCAACGAAAAATTATACAATAAACTAAAAGAAGAAAAAGTAATTCATTCGGGAATGATTCCGAAACTAGATAACTGCTTCAATAGTTTATCAAGAGGCGTGCAGAAAATCAAAATTGGGCATCACAGAATGCTTCAAAATGCAGATGTTCCGCATACCACAATTACGTTATAAAAAAGTTGCCACAAATTGACGTTAATTCTCTCTGTTGAAAGAGAAAATAATTTTAGGTTTACATTAAAAAAATCATTTTGATTTTAAATCTGTAACAAAAAAACAATTTGCGAAAAGTCGTGTAATTAGTGGCAAAAAAATAGAGCGCACAAGGTATTTTAAATAAATTTGCGCAAGTAAAAATGGTCATAGGAAAGCTTAAAAACTTTGTTCCTTTGAACCTTTGAATCTTATTAAAATGAAAAATATAGATACGCTTACCAAAGAAGCCATTCAATTATTAAGAAATCTGATTGAAACGCCTTCATTCTCAAGTGAAGAAGACCAAACAGCTCTTTTGATAGAGAATTGGTTTAATCAGAATGAAATTCCGTTCAAGAGAGAAAATAACAATGTGTGGGCTTTCAATAAATATTTTGACGAAAATAAACCAACACTTTTATTAAACTCACATCACGATACTGTACGACCGAATCAGGCTTACACTAACGATCCCTTTAAAGCAATCGAAAAAGACGGTAAATTATTTGGTTTAGGAAGTAATGATGCAGGAGGATGTTTAGTTTCGCTTTTAGCTACATTTGTTCATTTTTACGAAAACCAAAACTTATCACATAATATTGTTATTGTAGCTTCCGCTGAGGAAGAAAGCAGTGGTAAAAACGGTTTAAACAGTGTTTTAAAACATTTACCAGAATTGGATTGTGCAATTGTGGGCGAACCAACTTTAATGCAATTGGCTGTGGCCGAAAAAGGACTTTTAGTTTTAGATGTAAAAGTAAAAGGAACTGCAAGCCATGCTGCGCATCAAAACGATGATAACGCTTTATACAAATCAATTCCGGTAATGGAATGGTTTAAAAATTATAAATTTGACAAAATCTCAGACGTTTTAGGTCCCGTAAAAATGACCGTAACACAGATCAATGCTGGAAAACAACACAATGTTGTTCCGTCAGAATGTGATTTAGTTGTTGACATTCGCGTAACAGATCGCTATACCAATGCGGAAATTCTGGAGGTTGTAAAAGCCAACGTAAATGCCGAAGTAACACCAAGATCAATGCATTTAAATGCTTCGTCAATTCCAATTGCACACGGTTTGGTTCAAGCTGGAATTGCATTAGGAAGAACAACTTATGGCTCACCAACACTTTCAGATCAATCCGTTTTAAGCTGTCAGTCTTTAAAATTAGGGCCTGGAGAAACATTACGTTCGCATTCAGCAGACGAATTTATTTTTGTAAACGAAATAGAAGAAGGAGTTGATTTGTATATTAAGATACTAACAGGTTTCTTCAAATTATAAGAAAAGAAAACTGCCACGAATTCACGAATTGTTTTTTTACTATCTAGTATTAATTCGAATTAATTCGAAAAAAATAATCACAAAGATTTGAAAAAATAATTAGTGAATTCGTGGCGAAAAAAATAAAGCCTATGAAACTTTGGGAAAAAGGAATACCAACAGATAAACAAATCGAGCAATTTACCGTTGGAAACGACCGTGAACTTGATTTGGTTTTAGCAAAATACGATGCTTTAGGTTCAATTGCCCATGCAAAAATGCTTGGACAAATCGGATTATTAACCGAAGAAGAAACAACTTCTCTAGTTGATGCTTTAAACGAAATTATTGCCGATATCGTAGTTGGAAATTTCGAAATCGAAGACAGTTTTGAAGACGTTCATTCTAAAATCGAATATCTGTTAACAGAAAAACTAGGCGATGCTGGAAAGAAAATCCACACTGCGCGTTCTCGTAATGATCAGGTTTTAGTTGACGTTCATTTATATCTAAAAGACGAATTAAAAGCCATTAAAGAGCAAGTGAAAACGCTTTTTGATCTGTTAATGGAATCGGCTGAAAAATATAAAGATGTTTTATTGCCAGGTTATACGCATTTGCAAATTGCAATGCCGTCATCTTTCGGAATGTGGTTTTCTGCTTACGCTGAAAGTTTGATTGATGATATCACAATGCTGAATGCAGCTTCTAAAATTGTAGATCAGAATCCGTTAGGATCTGCAGCAGGTTACGGAAGTTCATTCCCAATCGATAGAACATTTACAACAAAAGAACTAGGTTTCGAAACTTTAAAATACAATGCCGTTGCTGCGCAAATGAGTCGTGGAAAAGCAGAAAAAACAGTTGCTTTTGCGATGACAAGCGTTGCAGGAACATTGTCAAAATTTGCTATGGACGTTTGTCTGTATATGAGCCAGAATTTTGATTTTATCGGACTTCCAGCGCATCTTACAACAGGATCGAGCATTATGCCTCACAAGAAAAATCCAGATGTTTTCGAATTGATCAGAGGAAAATGTAACAAGATTCAGGCGCTTCCTTACGAGATTACTTTAATTACAAATAATCTCCCAAGTGGTTATCACAGAGATTTACAGCTTTTGAAAGAAGGTTTGTTTCCTGCGATTCAAACATTGAAAGCTTGTTTGGATATCGCCATTTTTTCTATCAAAGATATTACGGTAAAAGAAGGTATTTTAGAAGATAAAAAATACGATTATTTATTTACAGTTGATACTTTAAACGAAATGGTAGTAGACGGAATGCCGTTTAGAGATGCTTACAAAGCCGTAGCAGAACAATTGGAAGAAGGAACTTATAAATCTCCTAAAGCAACCAAACACACGCATGAGGGAAGTATCAATAATTTATGCCTTAGCGATATAAAGGATAAAATGGATAACAGCTTTTTAATGTAAATAAAAGCAATATAAAAAAAACAAAAGGTCATTGATTTTTCAATGACCTTTTGTTTTATAGTAAGTTTAGTTTTTTACCAGTTTAAAAGTTTTGCTTCTGTTTTCGATCTGAACTTTACAAATGTATATGCCTTTAGAAAGATTTCCAACATTCAACTCTAATTTTTCATCAGGAGACACATTTTTTTGGTGCGAATATACTTTTGATCCATTTGAAGAAAACAAATCTACTTCGGCAAAACCATTGTCAGCACTAGAAAAATCAATATTCAAAAGTTTATTAATAACAGAAGGATAATATTTCAGATCTAAGTTATTGATATTGTCGTTTAAGCCTAAATTATTGCAACTTGTAGATAATACACCTTGAGCTGTAACTTGAAGTGTTGCTCCAGAGCCGCAAGAAGGGTTTGAAATATATCCAGCAACATTGGTAATAGGTAAAACAGAATAATTGTAAGCAGGTTTTGTTACTGTTGTTCCCGAATTTGCTGGCGCATTTAAGCAATCTGCAAAAGCAATTCCGATTGTACCGCCATCTGTGCTAACATAATTTTTAAATGCAGTTCCTATTTTAGCAAAATCGGTTCCTTCAACATAACAGGTCGTATTGTTGTTTCCTCCGCCTAAACCAATTGCCAGTGAACCTGAAACCGACGTATTGTAGTAGCAGTTTAAAATATGAAGTTCGGCATTTCTCGCTCTTGGCATTCGTTCTTTACAGCCTTCAGCCCAATAGCAATTTTTAAATGTAATACTATAATGACCATCTGCTGGAGCATCAGTTTTAGACGAACCAATTAAATCAGAAAAACGGTGATCATCAGCTCCTCCTGGACCACCAGCTTTTGGAGCTTTCAGGTAAATAAATTTGCACCAAGAAACCGTAACATTATCAGCAGCGCCTTTATTGTCAAAATTGCCATCTGTTCCGTCTTGAAATTCACAATGATCAACCCATAGATTTGTAGCTTCAGAAGTTAGATTATCGCGTCCATCTGTATCATAGGCGCCAGGCCCTTCAAAAATTAAATTTCTAATGATTACATTGTTAGATCCAGCTTTTAAATTTAAAATTCCAGAACCAGAAGCCGTTTGATCAAGGTTGATTAAACGCGCTCCGGGAAGTCCAATGATAGTTTTGTCATTTACTTGTACGCTCGTATATGTACAGTTTATTGTTCCCGAAACTAGAATAACTTGCGGAGTGGTTAATTTTAATTTAGCAGTTAAATCAGTTAATGTAGTAACCGTTATGGGAGTTGCGCTTCCGCCTCCAGTAGCTGCTGCTCCAAATCCTTCTGGGGTACTCATATAATAATTCTGAGCAAACAAAAAGGAGCAAGGCAAAAGCAAGGCTAATAAAATAAGTTTTGTTTTCATTTAAGTGTGGTTTTTTGTGGTTTCAATAAGCAAATGTAATCGATTGCACAAATGTAAAAGAATAAAAATAATTTCAAATTAATTTGAGCAATATTTTATGTTTTAGTAGTTGAAAACAAGAGAGTTGTAAGTGTTGTTTTTACACTAATATATGCTCTTTCATTTAAAACTTTTACAGCAAGAATTGTACAAAATTTACAAAATTTAAAAAACAAGTATTTTCATCCTAAAATACTTATATTTGAAAACCACAACCTAATTAACCAATGAAAAAATTTGACAGCCAGCTGACTCAAAATCTTTTTGATAAAGGCTTGATTACCGAAAATCAGTTTGATGAAGTTAAAACATATCGAAGTCTGAATATCTTTTCGCTTAATGCAGAATTAAAACTTTTTTTATACCTGTCTGTATTGTTATTTACTTCAGGAATTGGAATTTTAATATATGAGAATATTGATTCAATAGGGCATATTGCTATTCTATCGTTGCTTTTGATTGTTATAGCAGTTTGCTTTTTTTATTGTGTTAAATATTCAAAAGGCTTTCAGAAAGAGGAAACCACTTTTGAACATCCTGTTCTAGAATATTTGGTTCTGGCGGGCAATATTCTGACTTGTATTTTTATCGGATATCTTCAATTTCAGTACAAACCTTTCGGAGAACATTACGGATTAGCAACGTTGGTTCCCACAATAGTGAGTTTCTTTTGTGCTTATTATTTTGACAATAGAAGTGTTTTAACGATCGCGATTACTGGTTTAGCGGCTTATGTTGGACTTTCGGTAACGCCTCAAACTTTGTTAGATAACAATGATTTTTACGCCAGCCAGAGTTTAAGTTATTCTGCTGTAATGCTTGGCGTATTATTGATTTTATGGACGATTTACAGTCAGCGAATTTCACTCAAAACACATTTCGGTTTAATTTTTCTCACTTTTGCGCTTCATATTATAAGCATTGCTTCAATTAGTAATTTAACCAATTATGATATTCTTACCTGGATGGTTTTTGGAGTTATTTTAGCAGGTTCTACTTATTATTTTTATAAAGCTAGTTACGATCAGAAAGCAATGTCTCTTTATGTATTTATGATTTTATACGCTTATATAGGCGGAAATATTTTTGTGTTTAGAATATTTGAAAATGTTGATTTCTCAGACTTTTGGGAAATATTTATTTTACTATTGCCAGCTTATTTCGTCGCTTCAATTGTAATTTTTATAAAACTAATTAAAAACTTTCATAAAGAAATTTCAGAATGATAGCATACGATAAAAAAGTATTAGATAATGAAGCTTTAATTGATGAAGCTGCTTCTTTGTATAATGGAGGTTTTATTAGTAAAGACCAAAAGAAATTTATAGAAAAAGAATTGGAAACTCTTAAAGACCAGAAAAATATTCTGGTTAGAATTGGTTTCTTTTTGCTAGGAGCATTATTGTTCGGATCGATTTGTGGTGCGATTACTATATTCGGGGTGAGTTCCGAGCGCATATTTTTTCAAATCTGCTGTTATATTTTTGCGATAGTTGGATTTGCAGGAGCTGAATTGCTTGCTTCAAAAAATTTTCATAATCACGGTTTAGATGATGCTTTTATTCTAGGGGCGCTTTTAAATGTCGGATTTGCAATAGGAATTACAACAGAAGGCTACGAAATAATCATAGCGATTTTTGTTACTATTGCAGCATTGCTTATGTTTTTAAGGTATTTGCATGTATTGTCAATGCTAGTTTTTTGTATTGCTATAACTGCTTTTTTGTTTTTTGGAATGTTTGAATTCGGAGAAATAGGAAAAGCTATTTTACCATTTACAGCGGCGATTTTTGCTGGAGGTTTTTATTTTTTTACAAAAAAAATAATCGACCGTTTGACTCAAAATTATTACTATAACGGACTTTTATTAGCAAATAGTTTTTGTCTCGTTTTATTTTATCTTTCTTGTAATTATTTGATTGTAAGAGAACTTTCTGTAGAGCTTTTAGGGACAGATGTAAAACCGGGAACCGATATTCCGTTTGCATTTTTCTTTTATGCCTTTACTTTTATAGTTCCAATAATTTATTTGGTTCAAGCTTTGAGAACAAAAGACCGATTAATGCTTTGGATTAGCTTTTTGGCTATTGCATTTTCAATTTATACGATTAGATTTTATTATTCGGTTTTACCGATAGAAGTGGCGCTAACAATTGGAGGCGCGGTTTTATTTGCAATCGCTTATTTTTCAATTAAAAAATTAAAAGAAAAAGAAAGCGGATTAACTTTTAAACCCGATAGAATCAATCATACAGATTCGTTGCTAAATGCCGAAGCTTTAGTTGTAGCTTCAACTTTCGGAATGAAACCAGAAGTAAAACCGCAAGCTTCTCCAATGGAATTTGGAGGTGGAGGTTTTAGCGGAGGCGGTTCAGATGGAAGCTATTAGAATTATGAATTATGAATTTATTTTTAAAGAGCATTTAATTCATAACTCATAATTCATAACTATTTTAAACCTTACTTTTCAATGCCTCAGCATCAATATCGCTGTGTGAAACATCGTAAACTGCTTTTCCGTTTTTGATTAAAATCAATTGAGGCGATTCGTGATAAACGCCAAATCGGCTTGCAATTTCGTTTGATATATCTCTATGTGCAATTAAGTCTAAAAAATACGCATCAACAACACCTTCTAGATCGTATTCTCTTTCAAATTGTTTTAAAGCCATACGGCTGATGCTGCATCGTGTACTATGCTTAAAAATCACAACTGGTTTTTCGTTTGAAATGGCTTCGATCTCCATTAATTGACGAATATCTGTTAATTCTGTCCAGTTGACTTTGCTTTTTGCTGCTTCTGAGTTCTCTGAACTTCCGAAGATTGAATTAAAAAAACTCATATTTGGCTTAATTTATGACTTTTTGACGTGCTTAAATCGCGAAAAACTGATTTTAACCGTCATTTTGTCTGTTTTTTTACTATGGAATATAATTTGTCTATTTCAATGCAAAGTTAAATTATTTGAGCTAAAGATTTACCTCAATAAATCGTAACTTTAATCTTATAAAATTGAAACAAATAAAAATCAATCAAATCGTAAAAATATGAATATTAACAAGTTTACTATTAAATCGCAAGAAGCCATTCAGTTGTCGCAACAATTAGCACAGCGAAATGGCCAGCAGCAAATTGAAAATGAACACATTTTCAAAGCAATTTTTGAAGTTGATGAAAACGTGGCGCCATTTATATTGAAAAAATTAAATGTAAATGTTCCATTGTTTCTACAGCTTTTAGATGCTACAATTCAAAACTTTCCAAAAGTTTCTGGAGGCGAAATTATGCTTTCTAGAGATGCGAATAAATCTTTGAATGAAGCTGAAATAATCGCACAAAAAATGAACGACGAATACGTTTCGATCGAACATTTAATTTTAGCCATTTTTGACTCTAAAAGTAAAGTTTCTCAGATTTTAAAAGATCAGGGAGTTACTGGTAAAGGTTTGAAAGCGGCTATCGAAGAATTGAGAAAAGGAGAAAGAGTAACTTCGGCTTCAGCTGAAGAAACGTACAATTCCTTGAATAAATATGCTAAAAACTTAAACGAATTAGCCCGAACAGGAAAACTGGATCCAGTTATTGGCCGTGATGAGGAAATTCGTCGTGTGCTGCAAATTTTAACTCGTAGAACCAAAAACAACCCAATGCTTATTGGTGAGCCTGGAGTTGGTAAAACAGCAATTGCAGAAGGTTTAGCGCATAGAATTGTAGATGGTGACGTTCCAGAAAACTTAAAAGAAAAAATCGTTTTCTCATTGGATATGGGAGCTTTGATTGCTGGGGCGAAATACAAAGGAGAATTTGAAGAACGTTTAAAATCGGTTGTAAAAGAGGTTACAGCTGCAGAAGGAGATATTGTTCTTTTTATTGATGAGATTCATACGCTTGTAGGAGCGGGTGGAGGTGAAGGCGCAATGGATGCTGCCAATATCTTGAAACCAGCTTTAGCGCGTGGAGAATTGAGAGCAATTGGTGCCACGACTTTAGATGAATATCAAAAATATTTTGAAAAAGACAAAGCGCTTGAAAGACGTTTCCAAAAAGTTCTAATCGATGAGCCAGATACAGAAAGTGCGGTTTCGATTCTTCGTGGAATTAAAGAAAAGTACGAAACGCACCATAAAGTTCAGATTAAAGACGAGGCAATTATTGCTGCGGTTGAACTTTCGCAAAGATATATTACGAACCGTTTCTTGCCAGATAAAGCGATTGACTTAATGGACGAAGCAGCTTCTAAACTGCGTATGGAAATCAATTCAAAACCAGAAGAACTGGATGTTTTGGATCGTAAAATCATGCAGCTTGAAATTGAGATTGAAGCCATTAAACGTGAGAAAGAAGAAAGTAAGCTTAAAATTTTAGGTTTGGAATTGGCCAACTTGAAAGAAGAGCGAAACGAAATCTTTGCAAAATGGAAATCTGAAAAAGATATTGTTGACGGAATTCAAGCTGTAAAACACGAAATAGAAGATTTTAAGTATGAAGCGGAACGTGCAGAACGTGACGGTGATTACGGAAAAGTAGCTGAAATTCGTTACGGAAAAATAAAAGAAGCGCAAGAACGTCAGGAAACGTTGCAGAAACAATTGCAGGAGTTTCAATCTGGAACTTCTTTAATAAAAGAAGAAGTTACCAGAGAAGACATTGCAGAAGTGGTAGCAAAATGGACTGGAATTCCGGTAACTAAAATGCTTCAGACAGAAAGAGAAAAACTTTTGCATCTGGAAGATGAATTGCACAGACGTGTAGTAGGTCAGGAAGAAGCGATAGAAGCGGTGAGTGACGCTGTGAGAAGAAGTCGCGCTGGTTTACAGGATATGAAAAAACCTGTTGGAACATTCCTTTTCTTAGGGACAACGGGAGTTGGTAAAACCGAATTAGCAAAAGCTTTGGCTGAATATCTTTTTGATGATGAAAATGCTATGACCCGTATCGATATGAGTGAGTATCAAGAACGTCACAGTGTGAGCCGTTTGGTTGGTGCACCTCCGGGATATGTAGGTTATGATGAAGGTGGACAATTAACAGAGGCTGTTCGAAGAAAACCGTATTCTGTAATTTTGTTAGATGAGATCGAAAAAGCGCATCCAGATACTTTCAATATCTTATTGCAGGTTTTAGATGAAGGCCGTTTGACAGACAACAAAGGTCGTCTAGCGGATTTCAAAAATACGATTATCATCATGACTTCTAATATGGGAAGCCAGATTATTCAGGAGAAATTCGAAAATCTAAAAGGTGGAGTGGAAGCAGCGACAGAAGCAGCTAAAAATGAAGTTTTAGGATTGTTGAAACAAACTGTTCGTCCAGAATTTATAAACCGTATCGATGAGATCGTAATGTTTACGCCGCTTACAGTAGATAATATTTCGAGAATTGTAGGCTTACAGCTGAAAGGAGTTACTAAAATGCTGGCACAGCAAGGCATTACAATGGATGCGACTCCAGAAGCTATTGCTTACTTGTCAGACAAAGGATATGATCCTCAGTTTGGAGCAAGACCCGTAAAACGTGTCGTACAAAGAGAAGTTTTAAATCAATTGTCAAAAGAAATTTTGGCAGCAAACATAACAACAGATAGCATCATTTTATTAGATGCTTTTGATGGCAAGTTGGTATTTAGAAACCAGACCGCTAATTAATTATTTTTTTTACATGTTAATCTTGAAAAGCATCAGTCTTGTACTGATGCTTTTTTTTTTGTTAATAATTTCTGTCAATAACATTTTTAATACATATGTTAAAGTTGTAAGAAAGAGGGTATATTTGATTTAAACTATAAATCATTTATATGAAAAGAAACCAAACAACATTTTTGATTTTATTTGTCATGAGCGTTTTCTTAGGAACCAAAACTTATTCGCAAGAAAGTATTGTCGTTGCAGGCGGAAAAGGCGCTGGAGCTGGAGGAACTGCAAGCTACTCAGTAGGGCAGGTTTCCGACTTAAGCCTGAAAGGAAGCGGCGGATTTGCCCATGAAGGAGTTCAGCAGGCCTATGAAATAGCTACGTTAGGGGCGGATGAGTTTAAGGAAATTAATCTTGTGATTACTGCTTATCCTAATCCTACGATTGATGTTTTAAATCTAATTGTGTCTGATAATCAATACAATGATTTATCATTTACTCTTTTTGATATCAACGGAAAAATTGTTGCAAATACTTCAAAGGTAACTTCCTCAGAAACAAAAGTTTCTATGCAAGGATTAGCGAAGGGAGTTTATTTTCTTGCAGTAAACAGAAGCTCTAAAGCAATTAAAACTTTTAAAATTATTAAAAAATAGAAATTTAAACCGTAGAAAAATATATGAAAAAAATTACTTTGGCATTACTATTACTAAGTTCTTTTACTATTTTATTTGCTCAAGCACCACAAAAAATGAATTATCAGTCTGTTATTCGTAAGGCAGATGGGACTTTGTTAGCAAATACTCTAGTTGGCATCAAAACTAGTATCTTATTAGGTTCCGTAACTGGAACAGCTTCTTATGTAGAAACACAAACTACCACAACAAACGCTAACGGATTAGCCACAATTGAGATAGGAGGAGGAACACCTGTAACAGGAACTTTTGCGTCTGTAGATTGGGGTGCAGGATCTCATTTTATTAAAACAGAAATAGATCCAGATGGAGGAGCTAATTATACCATTAGCGGGACAAGTCAGCTTTTAAGCGTTCCTTATGCATTATATGCAGGAAGCAGTAAAACGAACGGAAAAACGAGTATTATAATTACGGGAGATATTACAGATGCACAGGCGGCGGCGCAAATAGCGGCAGAGTTGGGGCCTTATACAGAAAACATATATATTATGAATACTGTAAATTTAACAACAGTAGACTTAAGTGAAGTAAAAAAAGTAGTAAACCTGAATGTAAGTGATAATTTAAAATTAACGACATTAAATCTTAGTAATTTAAGTGAAATTTTTGATGATTTAAATATATCAGATAATGCGAAATTAAGTTCGGTGTCACTTCCTGTTTTAAAAATAATACATGGATATGATACAAATATCTCAAAAAACTCTTCTTTAACATCTATTTCTTTACCTGTATTAACTAAAACTATTGAACTTCGTTTTACTTATAATCCCGTATTGACTTCTATTGATGTTCCCTTATTAACTTCGGTTAATAATAATCAAGGGATTGGTTTTTGGTATAATGCTCTTCCTAGTTCTCAAATTAATTTAATTTTAAGCAGATTAAAAAATTTAACCTCCAAAGGAAATTATATTCAATTAGAGAATCAAAACCCGGCAGCTCCTCCAACAGGTCAAGGAATTATAGATAAAGCATTTTTGGTTGACAGAGGAGATATTGTAACTACTGATTAATTATAATATACATTAAATTATATTAAAACACCGGTACTGCTGGTGCTTTTTTTATCTCTAAATTTTGAAACTTTTTATCCAATTCATATAACAAGATATCATCAAAAAAGAACCAATTTTAAATTCATAAAAATCAGCAAATTATTAATTAAAAATTAAAAATCATGAACAATATATTTAGAGGATTACTGGCAGGATATGGAGCTAAAAAGTTAGGCGGAGGCTGTTTTGGAACAATTATAGTTTTCATTATTTTATGGGTTCTTTTAGGGCAATGCAGTTAAGAAACCATTACAGAAAATTAGGAATAAAAATCATAAATTTTTGATGTGATATTTTTGGGAAGATTCAAACAAAATGTATAGATTCGCGTCACTAAAAAAATAACAAATTAAAAGATGGCTTCAGGTTTTTTCGTTCTATTAGATGATATCGCAGCAATTATGGATGATGTTGCAGTAATGAGTAAAATTGCAGCAAAAAAAACAGCTGGAATCCTAGGCGATGATTTAGCTGTAAATGCTGAAAAAGCTTCAGGATTCGCATCATCAAGAGAACTTCCTGTTCTTTGGGCAATTAGTAAAGGCTCTTTGCTAAATAAAATTATTATACTTCCAATTGCATTTTTATTGAGTGCCTTTTTGCCAGTAGCAATCATTGTTATTTTGGTTCTTGGTGGATTGTTTTTAGCATATGAAGGAGCAGAAAAAGTGTATGAGTTTATTGTTCCTCACAAACATGAAGAATCGGAAGGAATTACAGAAGAAACTCTAACTGAAGAACAAATTTTAGCAGTTGAAAAAACAAAGATAAAATCTGCTATCATAACCGATTTTATTCTTTCTGTCGAAATTGTAATTATCGCTTTAGGAACCGTTATAGAAGAACCTCTAACACAGCAAATCATTGTAACATCTATTATTGCTTTAATAGCTACAATTGGTGTTTACGGTATTGTTGCTCTTATTGTTAGAATGGATGAAGCAGGTTACAAGCTTATTAAATTCAGCAAAAATGAAAAAAGCTTTTCTGCTATGATAGGTAATGTTTTAGTAAAGGCACTTCCTTTGGTAATTAAAGGTTTGACTGTAATTGGGACAATTGCTTTACTTTTGGTTGCAGGAGGGATTTTTGTACATTACATACCTTATTTCCATCATTTGTCAGAAGAAATTAAAATGCCTGCGATTATTAAAGAATTTGTAGTAGGGTTGGTTTTAGGATTTGCAGTTCTTTTGGTTGTTAACTTAGTAAAAAAGATTTTCAAAAAGAAAACGGTTTAATCTAATCTACATATAATATACAAGAACATCAGTCGAAAGGTTGGTGTTTTTTTTTGGGAGCAAAAATAACATTTTCAGTTCAAGTGCAGTCCCGCTATCCGCTATATCTTTTTTGATTCCGATGGTTATCGGAACCAAAAAAGGATGCCGCTTCTATCGGGGCTAGAATAGAAATTTTTATTTTCAAAAGAAATATTGGTAAGAATGTATATTTTTTTAATCAATAAAAACTTGATTTTTAGTTATTTAATTCCTTGCTGAAATTTTTAACATTTTGTTTTAAGCAACCATTGCAACTAATAGACATCTTCATAGTAATTAACAATTAATTATTATTTTATATGAAAAGTTTTAGCTTAAAATCAAGTTTAGTAGTATTATTTTTATCAATTACATTTGCATCATGCAGTAACGACGATGAAGTTCAAGCACCAGCTCCAACTTCTAAAGCTGCTTTAGTAACCGAAATTAAAGGACCAGCAACAGGAAAAGTAAATGAAGAATTAAGCTACGATGTAACGTATGTGGTAGATAACGCTTGTGCAGAATTTGATAAAATCGCAGAAGTTACAATTGGAGACGTAAAAGGATTAGAAGTACTTGCAAAATACCCATCTGAAGTTTGCACACAACAAGTGCCAGAACCACAAAAAACAGTTTACAAATTTAAATCTGCAACAAAAGGAACTTTTGAAATCAAATTCAAAAAATCAGAAAAAGAATTCCTTACTCAAAAAGTAGTGATTGAATAATAAAAAATTTGGTTGAGTTTATTTAGGTTAAAAGCCATTTTGCTGAGACTTACTATTTAAGTTGATGTGAAATGGTTTTTTTTCTAACTAAAAAATCTGAACGAAAATTTCTATCTTTGAAAGATTAAATACATTAAGATTATGGGAGCTTTAGAGTTGAGAGAAAGTGTTTTAGAATATATTAATACCGCCGATGAGCGACTTTTAAAAGTAGTAAAAGCAGTTATTGAAAGTTATCAAGAAGAAGAAATAGTAGCATTTTCTGTAGAAGGAGAGCCAATTACGAGGAATGAGTATAAAGCTCAATTGGCTAATGTTAAATTAGAAATTGAAAGAGGCGAATATACTTCGCAAGAAGATTTAGAAAAAGAATCTGATAATTGGTAATAAACAAACCTATGAAGGTAGTTTGGACTAACACAGCCAAAAATCAGTTAAGAACAATTTTTAATTTTTATAAAGAGAAATCTGTTCAAGGTGCTAATACTATTAAAAATGAAATTCTAAATACAACTAAGAAAATACATTTTGCAGATCAATATCAAAAAGATGAAATTGAACCTGAATATAGAAGAATTATAGTTAGAGATTATAAAATATTATATTTAGCAATAGATGAAGTAATTTACATTGCTAAAATATTTTCGACAAAGCGAAATTCTGTACGACAATTATAAAGAGCTTTTAGGCTCTTTTTTTATATCATAAAGTTAAATAAACTCACTTTGTCATTCCTCTAAAAAGTGTTATTTTTGCACTCTAAATTTTATGTCATGGCGAAAAGAAAGTATAAAGTATCGGTTATTCAGTTAAATCTGAATGATGTTGCCGAAAATAATCTTAAAAAATGTATCAGCTGGGTAAGAGACGCTGCAAGCCAAGGTGCTGAAGTTATCTTATTGCCTGAATTATATAGCAGTCATTATTTCTGCCAAAGCGAAGATGTAGACAATTTTGCATTAGCAGAACCATTATACAGTACTTCATTTATTGCATTCAGCGAATTGGCAAAAGAATTAGGAGTAGTAATTATTGTTCCTTTCTTCGAGAAAAGAATGGCTGGAATCTACCATAACAGTGCTTATATTATTGACACTGATGGAACAGAGGCTGGTTTATACCGTAAAATGCATATTCCAGACGATCCGCATTTCTATGAGAAATTCTATTTTACTCCAGGTGATTTAGGTTTCCAAGCAATCGAAACTAAAAAAGGAACAGTTGGAACTTTAATCTGCTGGGATCAATGGTATCCAGAAGCAGCTCGTATTACGGCGCTTAAAGGTGCAGAGGTTTTATTCTACCCAACAGCAATTGGATGGCATCCTAAAGAAAAAGAACAATACGGAGAAAACCAATACGGTGCTTGGATGAACGTTATGAAAGGCCATGCCGTAGCAAATGGAGTTTTCGTAGCAGCAGCAAACAGAATCGGTCTTGAAAAATATATCGATGGAACAGAAGGTATTCAATTCTGGGGTGCTTCTTTCATCGCTGGGCCACAAGGAGAAATCTTAGCGCAGGCATCTCACGATAAAGAAGAAATCTTAATTGCTGAGGTTGACTTGGATTTACAAGAAAATGTTCGCCAAAACTGGCCGTTCTTCAGAGACAGAAGAATTGATGCTTTTGGAGATATTACAAAAAGAGCAATCGATAAATAATTAGATTTATTTGAAATATAAAAAAAGGATAAAATGTAAATTTTGTCCTTTTTAATTTTGTGCATCTTTTGTAAGCTTCGGAGAAACGAAATATTTATAGCAAATAATAAAAGTTTACATTTAAAGCTCCAGCGGGGCGACATGTCTTTTTACAATCTAATACATGTCGCTCCGCTGGAGTTTTTTCTGTTTTTTTGTTGAAATTCTATAAATATTTTGCTCCTCTGGAGCTTTTGTATATTTTTTATAACAAAAAAGAGCTGTCTCAAATGAAACAGCTCCTTTTCTTGTTTTTAGCTTTATATATTCATTACTTCACTTGGAAAGTAACTCTTCTCACGATCTGACGTGCCTCTTTAGAATTTTTGTTAACAGAAGTATCTTCTCCGTTAGCAATTACATTCAATCTTGATGCATCAATTCCAGCGTTTACGGCTACTTTTTTCACAGCCTCAGCTCTTTTTCTAGATAACTCAGTGTTGTAATTTGTGTTTCCAATTTCGTCAGCATAACCAATAATGTCAGCAGATTTTCCTGGATTGTTTTTCAAGTATTTCACTAAGAAATCTACGCCTGATAAAGATGCGTTTGTAGGTTTAGACGAATTGAAGTCGAAATACACATTTACATAACCTCCGTTGATTAATTCCTCAACAGTATTGTTTGTAGCTGTTCCAGCACCTTTCTTTTCGTAAGTTTTGTCTAAGTAGCTTTCTAACTCATCTGGCACACCATTTTGATTCGTGTCAATTGATTGTCCTTTTGTGTTAACCGCAACACCTGCAATAGAATTTGGTTCTAAATCGTACAAGTCAGCAACTCCATCTTTGTCTGTATCCAAAAGACCAGTTTCGATTAAGTCCACTCTTTGTTCCAATTCGCTAATTCTATCTTCTTCGCCAACCCAGTCAGCATGTTTTTCATTTTTACCTAAGTAGAAAGTTAAACCAACAGAAGCATTTAAAAGAACACCGTCAAAAGCACCTGTACTAGTGTTACCCATTCCGTCAAAGTTCCAGTTTTGTCTTCCGTTAACAATTCCGGTAAGATCTCCTGTTAAAGCAACTCTATTGCTTAATCTGATTTGTCCAGTTAAACCAGCGATTCCGTGTGCCATGTAATCCTGTCCTCCAAATCCTGTTTCAGTACTAATTTGCGAAACTCCAAAACCTCCATGTGCCAAAAGACCAATTGTGTTTGTCCAAGTTTCAAAATTTAAAGCACGTCCAACGTTGATAACCCCTTGTAAACTTGCTCTCACATAACGGCTTTCAAAATCTGGAGTGTCTTTTTTCTCTTTAAATTGGTCGTAACCAACATCTAATTTCACACCAAACTTTGGACTAAACATATATCTTACACCTAAATCTCCGTGGAAAAAGTTTAATGATTCTGTAGTATAACCTGGAGTCATTGTTCTGGTTGGTTTGTTAACACCACCATTAAGTTCGATCGACCATTTGTTGAATTCTTGATCTACACTTGGTTTGGTAGAAGTGGTAGCCATATTTTGAGCGCCTGCCGCAAATGATAGTAATAATAAGGATACTGATACTAATTTCTTTTTCATGATATCAAAAATTAAATTGTTTTTATTTTAAACTCTGAAACAAAATTAGCCGTCGAATTTTAGAAAGTGTTGTATATACTCTTACATAATTTCCATCTTTTGGCTTTTAATTATGTAAATCCGTTAAAATAAGTCTAATAGAAAGCATAAAAAAAGGACAAAATTCACATTTTGTCCTTTTTGCTATCCTAAAAAAAATATATTATCTCAAATCTGGCTGATAAATTTTAACAGATCCGTCTCCTTCGCTGCTTACTACAAGCAAGCTTCTTTTTGTTGGACTTTTTGAAGCTGGGATAAAAAGAATCCCTTCTGGAGCATCTCCTGTTTTTACAGTTTGTAAATATTGTGGTGAAGTTGGGTTTGTAGCATCGTATACCATAAAAGCATCAGATCTTTCTAAACCAACAAACAAAATGTTTTGATTCCCCATTTTAGCTGCAACTACAGCTTCTGGCTCAGAACCTTTATCGTCACTTCTTTTATCATCGTAAGTTCCTAATTCATTAGTTTTCTTATCAACATCATTTTTACTGTCGTAAACAATTTTTCCTGTATTTCCATTCCAGATTGAGAAAGAACGAGCTCCGAAACTTACCATTTCGTCTAAATCTCCATCTCCGTCAATATCTCCCATGTCAGCAACAAGATTCAATCTTCCTAAGTTTGCATCTAATTTTAAAGTAGCCGCATCAGGGAAAACTGTAGCATCAAGTTTTAAGCTTTTCATACGCTTAATATCAGTATTAGCAGTATACTCTCTAGCATCGCCTTCATTAGCAGTTACAAAATATGGAGTATTATTTACTGTAAAATGGCTAATTGCATCTGGCATATAAAGACCTTTTACTTTCCATGGATTAAAAGCAACTTTATCATCGCTATCGCTTACGTCAATTGCATTTTCTGCTGTGTTGTAATCTTTTAAACCTAAAGGATAAATTGCAGTAATCGTTTTAGAAGTTAAATCAACTTTTGCAACACCATTATTTTCTTGTAAAGTTACCCAAGCAGTTTTAGAATCGTCAGAAATAGTAATGTATTCTGGTTCAATATCCTGAGCAAAGCTTTTAGCAACTTTAGAAACTCTGAATCCGTCTTTTATTAATGCTGCAGCTTGTCCGCTGAAAGAAGCGAAGTCTAAAGTAGTTACAGTATAAGAACCAGTTTCTATAATAGATACAGTTCCGTTTGGATCTTGAGAGTAATCCGTGTTTGGTTCGCCTTCATTAGCAGTCATGATAAATTTTCCGTCTGGAGAATAAGTAATCATATCAGGAAGCGCACCAACTGTAACTTGTTTGATTAAGCTATAATCTGAAGTGTTGAAAACAACAACTTTACCGTTTGCTTGTTTGTTTGTAGTCGATTCTAAAGCAACAGCCAGTTTTCCGTCAAAAACTGAAACACTGTTTGCAGCTCCTTCGTATGTAGCTAAATTGATTTGTCCTATTTTAAGAGGTTTTGTCGGATCAGCAATATCAATAACGTCGATTTGATTTACACCGCTGTTGTTAACTGTAAACAGTCTTTTTGTTTTTTCGCAGTAAGCAGAAATTTCAGCCGCAGCTTCTCCGCCAATTGTAATAGAACCAATTTCTTTAAAAGTTCCAGGATTTTCGTTTACAAGAACTTCAGGTTCGTTTTTAGAATTTTCATCATTGTTACAGCTTGCTAATATAGAAAGAGCAGCTAATAATGAGATCGATAATTTTTTCATGTGTTAGTTTTTAGTTTTGGCAAAAGTAATTCTGAGCTTTCTGTTAAATATTAAGGATGTATTATTTAATCTTTAACTTAATTTTTGCAGGATATTTTTTGTGAAATTATTATCGAATTTGATATAAATGTTTTAAAATCCTAACGAATGCTTATCTTTGCACTTTCTAAATTAGAACCTATTTATGTCAACAAATAATAGAAGATTTCCAGCAGAATGGGAAAAACAGCAAGGAATTGTATTGTGTTTTCCGCATAATGGCAACGATTGGCCAGGAAAATACGAAGCTGTTCAATGGGCTTTTGTAGAATTTATAAAAAAAGTAGCCACTTTTGAAACTGTTTTTTTGGTCGTTGCCGATGAAAAGCTAAAAGAAAAAGTAGCCGATATGCTTGAAAGAGCTAGAGTAAACATTAAAAACGTTTCTTACATTATACATAAAACCAATAGAAGCTGGATGCGTGACTCTGGACCAATTATTGTAAAAAATGGTTCTAAAAGAGAAGCTTTAAATTTCAATTTCAACGGATGGGCAAAATATAAAAACTATCAGTTGGATAAATTCGTTCCGGGTAAAGTAGCGGATTTTATTGATGTGCCATTAACTCAGGTTATGTACAAAGGAAAACCGGTAATTGTAGAAGGTGGAGCAATTGATGTAAACGGAAAAGGAACTTTGCTTACTTCTGAAGAATGTTTGATGCATCCGACCATTCAGGTTCGTAATGCTGGTTTTACGAAAGAAGATTACGAAGCTGTTTTTAAAGAATATCTTGGAGTAACCAATGTAATTTGGTTGGGAGACGGAATTGAAGGTGATGATACACACGGACATATCGACGATTTATGCCGATTTGTAAATGAAGATACGATTGTAACGATTGTAGAGACAGATAAAAACGATTCAAACTACAAGCCTTTACAAGATAACTTGAAACGTCTGCAAAATGCAAAATTAGAAAACGGTAAATCTCCTGTAATTGTAGCGTTGCCAATGCCAAAACGTGTTGATTTTGAAGATTTACGTTTGCCGGCGAGTTATGCTAATTTCTTGATTTTAAATAATTGCGTTTTAGTACCTACATTCAATGATAGTAATGACCGAGTAGCTTTAAATATCTTAGCAGAATGTTTTCCAGACCGCGAAGTAATCGGTATTAGCTGTATCGATTTCATCTGGGGCTTTGGAACTTTACATTGTTTAAGTCAGCAGATTCCTGCTTAGTTTTTTTGCTGCAAAGACACAAAGGCACAAAGTTGCAAAGTTTTGGTAGGTTTGTCAGGCTGAGCGGAGTCGAAGCCTATGCGGTAGTTTTTTCTGCCACGAATTACACGAATTTCACAAATTTTTCTTGGTTTTTTTTACCACAAATTACACAAATTAGCGCAATTTTATTGGATAGTTTTTTTGCGTCTGTAAGGCTGAGCGAAGTCGGAGCCCGCAAAGTGTAGTCTAGCAAATTTAAATTTTAAATATATATAGCAATTAAACCCGACAAGTTTTTAAAAGCCTGTCGGGTTTCGTGTGATATTAAAGTATGGCAGCTTTTTTTTGTTGTATATTTAACAGTGGGATTTGTCGTGTTTCTCTACAACCTCCTTATATTCGTATGTTCAATAATGCAGAAATGCAGATTTAAATTTTATATGAAGAAAATATTTTTTATCCTTTCCGTGCTTTCTTCCGGAGCCCTTCTTTCACAGTCTGATTCGCAAGAAAAAAATGAACTTACATTTGCGACCTACAATGTAAGTATGGAATCTGATAATTATTCTCCTAAAGGCGCAATGGGAAAATCGGAGCTGATATTGATTGATCAGCTTAAATCAGGGCATAATGCTCAAATCAGAAATATCGCCCAAATTATTCAGACCGTTAGGCCAGATGTTATTCTGCTAAACGAATTTGATTACATAAAAGATCCTGAACTTGGTGTAAAAGCGTTTATTAAAAATTATTTGAATGTTAGCCAAGGCGGAGCAGAAGCCATCGATTATCCTTATTACTATTATTCAGCAGTAAATACTGGCCAGCCGAGTCCTTATGATTTGAACAATGATGGAAAAGTAACTAATTTTGGAAATGATGCATGGGGATTTGGTATGTATCCTGGACAATATGGAATGATGCTTTTATCTAAATATCCGATTGATGTTAACGCGGTTCGTACTTTTCAGCATTTCAAATGGAAAGATATGCCAGGCGCATTGCTTACCAAAAAAGCAGATGGATCAGATTGGTATAGCAAGAAAGCCTGGAAAGAATTCCCATTATCTTCAAAATCTCATTGGGATGTTCCTGTACAGATTGGCAATAAAACTGTTCATGTTTTAGCCAGTCATCCAACTCCTCCTACTTTTGATGGTGCTGAAGATCGCCACGGAAAAAGAAATCATGATGAAATCAGATTCTGGAAAGATTATATTTCAGATAATTCGGCTTCATATATTTATGATGATAAAGGCTCAAAAGGAGGTTTGTCTCCGAATTCTCAATTTGTTATTTTGGGAGATCAAAACGCATCACCAGTTGAAGGAGATGCTATTAGAGAAGGAATAAAGTCTTTAATAGAAAGTCCGAAGATTAATAACGACTTTACGCCTGCTAGTAAAGGCGGTGCCGAATTTAGTCCCGAAAATCCTTTTGGAATTAATCACACGGCTTTTTGGAGAATGCGAGCTGATTATGTGCTGCCATCCAAACTTGGTTTTAAATTTGTCAACAGTGGTGTGTTTTGGCCTGCAAAAGGAGAGCCAATGTCGCAATTAGTCGAAAAGCGTGAATCAAGTTCAGATCATCGTTTAGTTTGGGTAAAGGTAGTTTTGGAATAAATAACTTTTCCTTTAAATTTTGATAGATTTAAAAATATAGCATAAAAAAACCTTGGTGATCGCCAAGGTTTTATTTTTTTATATTTCTTCAAATTTATTATCTGCTCTTCATTGTCTGGTAAAAGGAGGTAAAAGTTGGCTGGCAACTTCGCCAAAACCAATTCTAACTTCTGCATTTTCACAGAAACCGCGAATAATAACCGTATCATTATCTTCAATAAATTTACGCTCTTCTCCGCTATTTAACTTTAATGGGTTTTTTCCGCCCCAAGTTAATTCTAGCATAGAACCAAAACTATCAGGAGTTGGACCAGAAATAGTTCCAGAACCCATCATATCACCAGAATTTACACGACATCCATTAGAAGTGTGGTGTGCCAATTGCTGACTCATTGACCAGTATAAATATTTGAAATTTGATCTTGAAATAACTGTTTCTTCTTGATCTTCAGGTTTAAGAGAAACTTCTAAATGAATATCAAAAGCTTTTTTCCCTTTTGTCTGTAAGTAAGGAAGTGGAGTCGGATCTTGTTTAGGGCCTTTTGTTCTAAAAGGCTCCAAAGCATCCATCGTAACAATCCACGGTGAAATTGAAGTGGCAAAGTTTTTAGCTAAGAATGGTCCAAGTGGCACATATTCCCATTTCTGAATATCACGCGCGCTCCAGTCATTTAGCAAAACCATTCCGAAAATATAATCTTCAGCTTCGTAAGTTGAAATATTTTCGCCCATTACATTTACATCCGTAGTAATAAAAGCAGTTTCCAACTCGAAATCTACTAATCGAGAAGCTCCAAAAACAGGTGTGTCATGTCCAGCAGGCAAAGTTTGTCCCATTGGTCTGTGTACTGGAATTCCAGAAGGTACAATCGTTGAGCTTCTTCCGTGGTATCCAACCGGAATGTGTAACCAGTTTGGTAATAAGGCATTATCTGGATCGCGGAACATTTTACCTACGTTTGTAGCATGCTCTCGGCTCGAATAAAAGTCGGTATAATCACCAATTAAAACAGGAAGTTGCATCTCTACATCTTCAATTTTAAATATAACAATATCTCGGTGTTTTGTTGAATCTCTTAACTGCGGGTTAGTCTCGTCGAAAATCTCAGCGATACGATTTCGAACCAAACGCCATGTTTTTTTTCCGTCAGAAATAAAATCATTTAGCGTATCCTGCATAAACATATCATCGGTTAATTCTATTCCTTCAAAATAGTTTAATTGCTGTAAAGCCCCTAAATCTATGGCATAATCGCCAATTCTCGTTCCTACGGTAACGACATTTTCTTTGGTAAGAAACACGCCGAAAGGAATATTCTGAATAGGGAAGTCGCTATTTTCTGGCACTTCTAACCATGATTTTCTACTGGTATCGTTGGCGGTTATTGGCATGTTTAATGTTAATTATTTGTTGAAAAATTACATGTCAAATATATCATAATCTAGCAGTTTGACAAACGTTTTTTTGTATTTTTGCGTGAAATTAACGAAAAACAAAAAAATGCAACGCGACGAACAAATTTTTGATCTTATCCAAGAGGAGAAAGAAAGACAAATTCACGGACTAGAGCTTATCGCTTCAGAGAATTTTGTAAGTGATGAAGTAATGGCAGCAGCAGGGTCTGTTTTAACGAATAAATATGCTGAGGGTTATCCAGGCAAAAGATATTACGGAGGCTGCGAGGTAGTTGACGTTATTGAGCAGATTGCTATTGACAGAGCTAAAGAATTGTTTGGCGCTGAATATGCAAACGTACAGCCTCACTCAGGTTCTCAAGCAAACACTTCTGTGTACCACGCTTGTTTGAACCCTGGTGACACGATTTTAGGTTTCGATTTATCTCACGGTGGTCACTTGACTCACGGTTCTCCAGTAAACTTCTCAGGCCGTTTATACCGTCCTGTTTTTTACGGTGTAGATGCAGAAACTGGTCGTTTAGATTATGATAAAATTCAAGAAATTGCAACAAAAGAACAGCCAAAATTAATCATCGCTGGAGCTTCGGCTTATTCTCGTGATATGGATTTTGCTCGTTTCAGACAAATTGCAGATAGTGTAGGAGCAATCTTATTTGCAGATATTTCTCATCCAGCTGGTCTTATCGCAAAAGGATTAATGAATGACCCAATTCCACATTGTCATATCGTTTCTACAACAACTCATAAAACATTAAGAGGACCACGTGGAGGTTTGATCTTAATGGGGAAAGATTTCCCAAATCCACAAGGATTAACAACTCCAAAAGGAGAAATCAGAATGATGTCTTCATTATTGGATTTAGCTGTTTTCCCAGGAAATCAAGGTGGACCTTTAATGCACATTATTGCTGCTAAAGCGGTTGCTTTTGGTGAAGCATTGAAAGACGAATTCTTTACATACGCTATGCAATTGCAGAAAAATGCAAACGCAATGGCAGATGCTTTTGTAAAAAGAGGATACAAAATTATCTCTGGCGGAACTGATAACCACATGATGCTTATTGACTTAAGAAATAAAAATATTTCTGGTAAAGAAGCAGAAAATGCATTAGTAAAAGCAGAAATCACAGTAAATAAAAACATGGTTCCTTTTGATGATAAATCACCATTTATCACGTCTGGAATTCGTGTAGGAACAGCTGCAATCACAACTCGTGGTTTAGTTGAAGCAGATATGGAAACTATCGTAGCTTTAATTGATAAAGTTCTTTCTGATCACACAAACGAAGATCTTATCGAAGAAGTTGCTGCTGAAGTAAACGAAATGATGAGCGAAAGACCGATTTTCAAATACTAAAAAATAAGTCTTAAAGTTTTTAAAGTCGAAAGTCAAAAGTCTTATTTTGGCTTTCGACTTTTGCTTTTAAGGCTTTCAAACTTATAATTTTTAATTCATAACTCATAATTTTTAGAAATGGGCGTATTAAGATTACAATTGCCAACCGACCCAAGATGGGTAAATATTGTGGAGAAAAACATCGAAGAAATCCTGACAGATCACGCTTGGTGCGAGCAAAAAGCAGCAACAAATGCGATTACAATTATCACAAACAACTCTGAACATCAGGATTTGGTGAAAGATTTATTGGCTTTAGCCAAAGAAGAAATCGATCATTTTGAGCAGGTTCATAATATCATTATCAAAAGAGGATTAAAATTAGGACGTGAGCGTAAAGACGATTACGTAAACGAACTGTATCAATACATGAAAAAAAGCGGAGACGGAAGCCGTGTTTCTGGTCTTGTAGAAAGACTTTTATTTTCTGCGATGATCGAAGCAAGAAGCTGCGAACGTTTTAAAGTACTTTCGGAAAACATAAAAGATGAAGAATTAGCTCTTTTCTACAGAGAATTAATGGAAAGCGAAGCAGGACATTATACCACTTTCATCACTTACGCAAGAAAATACGGAGTTGGAATCGATGTAGAAAAACGCTGGAGAGAATGGTTAGCATTTGAAGAATCTATCATTACGAATTACGGAAAAGGAGAGACGATTCACGGATAAGTGTTCAGTGTTCAGATTTTTTAGTGTTCAGTCGCTTAGTTAGTATGTCAGTTTTCACGCTTTTCAGGCTGAGCGGAGTCGAAGCCAAGTTCCAATAATTAAACAATTTTGTGAGTGTCTGAGAAATCTTCGCGTATCTCTGTGAAATAAATTAGATGCATTGTTCAAAAGTTCAGCTTTTTGTTAATCTAATATCTGAAATCTAAAATCATAAATTCCTAAATTTGAGAGTAACCAAAATCTCGAATTATGAGAATAGAAATGGATTTAAAATTAGGGTTTAAAGATGTCATGTTTAGACCTAAAAGATCGACGCTTAAAAGCAGATCGGAAGTTTCATTAGAACAGAATTTCAAATTTTTGCACAGCACTTCAAATTGGACAGGAATTCCGATCATGGCTGCCAATATGGATACTGTTGGAACTTTTGAAATAGCGAAGGTTTTGGCGAAAGAAAAGCTTTTTACAGCCATTCATAAACATTACACTTTAGAAGAATGGAATCATTTTCTAAAAAATACAACTTCAGATATTTACGATTATATTGCAGTAAGTACAGGAACCGGAAAAGAAGATTTTGAAAAGATAGCAACAATAATTACTGCAAATCCGTTACTGAAATTCATCTGTATAGATGTGGCAAATGGCTACTCCGAACATTTTGTTCAATTTTTAAAGAAAACTCGTAAACAATATCCAGACAAAATTATTATTGCCGGAAATGTCGTTACTGGCGAAATGACCGAAGAACTTTTGTTGGCTGGCGCAGATATTGTAAAAGTCGGAATTGGTCCAGGTTCTGTTTGTACAACTCGCGTTAAAACAGGCGTTGGTTATCCTCAATTATCGGCTATAATTGAATGTGCTGATGCTGCTCACGGTTTAGGCGGTCACATCATAAGCGACGGCGGCTGCACCACTCCAGGCGATGTTGCGAAAGCTTTTGGAGCCGGAGCCGATTTTGTAATGTTGGGCGGAATGCTTGCTGGACATTCAGAAAGTGGCGGAGAATTAATAGAGGTTAAAGGCGAAAAATTCAAACAGTTTTACGGCATGAGTTCGAAAACCGCTATGGATAAACATGCAGGCGGTGTTGCAGAATATAGAGCGAGTGAAGGCAAAACTGTTCAGGTTCCGTTTAAAGGAGATGTCATTCACACTGTTTTAGACATTTTAGGCGGAATAAGAAGTACTTGTACTTATGTTGGAGCTTCAAGATTAAAAGAACTCACTAAACGTACGACTTTCATCCGCGTAAGCGAACAAGAAAATCAAGTTTTTACAAAATAAATATGATTCAAATTACCGAAGCATCGATTGAAGATATTGCTAAAATTCAAGAGATTGCACATATAACATGGCCAATTACATATGGCGAAATTTTAACTGCAGAACAATTAGAGTATATGTTAGATCTAATTTATTCTGATGAAGCTTTATCAAAACAAATACAAAATAAAGAGCAGTTGTTTTATTTAATTTTAGATTCGGATTCGGTAATTGGTTTTATCGGAATCGAGCATAATTATAAAAAGGAAGCGATAACCAAAATCCATAAAATCTATCTTTTGCCAGAAACACAAGGAAAAGGTTTTGGCAAAATAGTTTTTGAAGAAATCGGAAAAATGGCTTTAGAAAATAATTCTTCAGAACTTTTGTTAAATGTAAACCGTTTTAATACCGCTTTGAATTTCTATAAAAAACTAGGTTTCGAAATTAAAGAAACTGTTGATATAGAAATTGGAAATGGGTATTTGATGGAGGATTATGTGATGGGGAAAAATATTTAAAATAAGTTTTTTCTTATAAAAAAAATAATTATAAATTTGCTTTTTAATTTATTGATTAAATATAGATATGAGATACATAATATTGTTTGTTTTAATTATTTCATTAAGTAGTTGCGAATTATTTAGTCAAGATATAAACATTCCTGATAAAATTGAAATTAATAATATTTCGAATAAAGTAGATTTGAAAGGGACGAAAGTTTTAATTGATAAATCTGTCAATTATCAGTATTATCCTGAACTAAAAAGATTTCAAAAAGATTCTAAAAATTATTTTCAAATTATTGAAATTGCAAATCAAAATTACTACAACTCAGTTCCAAATGTAATAAATAAAATAAATGAATTAGAGAAACAAGGTGGAAAGGTAAGAGTGAAAAAAGAATTGAAATTGGGTATTTATGATGCCTATTTTGGTCTTGCGCCACAAGGTCAAGAATCTGAGCAAATAGTTCTTGCATTTGGAGACACCAGCTTTGTCGTTTTAGTTGTGGGAGTTTTTGAAAATAATGATAAAGAAAGAAAGGAAATTACAGATTTAGTTTTGAGTATATATTATGATAAAAGTATAAAAGCAGATCTTAATGATAATTTATTTTATAATGTTGATTTACAAAAGTCAGAATTTAAATTATCAAATGTTATGAGTAATTATGGAATTTATACTTTAGGGAAAGAACAACTAACAGATAAAACATTATATCTTAACAATTTTTTCATTGGAACTTTGCCAAATAAACTACAGAATTTTGATATAAAAGTTTATAGCGATAATTTAATATCCAAATACCAAAATAATATTTTTAAAGAAAAAAACATTAAAATAAAAATTATTTCTGAACAACAATATAAAGAGGATGGTAATGAAATTATAAAGGTCGAAATGATCGGTATATACCAAGGAAAGGAGTTAAAGATGTACCAATATATTAAAGAATCTTCAAAAGGTGTAATTCAATTTATTGGAACAGATATATCAAAAAATTATATGCATATAAGCGAATATAAATTAATTGCGGAAAGTATAAAATTCAAATAGCCAATCAAAAAAGAATTAAACCATTTTGTAGTTTTTTATCTAGCTAATTGATAACAATCACATCATGCGTAAACAACAACCCTTTTACTTCCTTCAAAGAAAAAATAGCCTTCTTCAGTTTCGTTTTTGATGGATCTATTGTGTAATTGTAACTTGTTCTAAAATTGGCTTTATTGGCAATAGCTTTAGAAAATTCTGCACGATACAAATCGCAATTATCAAAAAGGACATTCGTTAAATCTACCGCCATAAAATCTACTGCAACGAGACTGCAGCTGTTGAAAGTAGTTCCTTTTAGTTTTAAAGTATAAAACTTAGAAAAGTCTAAAATGCAATCATAAAAATGAACTTCGAAAATCAATTTGTCGCACATGGCAAAATTGACTTCTTTGATTTCGCAGTTATAAAAAGTGACACTTCTAAAAGCAACATAATTAATTTTGGCTTCACTGAAAATACAATCATTAAAAGTGCAGTCGATAAAAGTAACAGCGAGAAAAGTGCATGCAGAAAAATTACAATTATTAAAAACGCAGCATTCGAAGTCCTTAAAATTAAGATCATCTTTGCCGTAAATAATCGTATTGTATTCTTTATCAAGAAAATATTCGCTTTCTTTTTTCAACTCTTTTTGATAATTATTTGAGGCTGAAAAGGTACTAATTTGCTGTAAAATTTTCATTGAAAATCCAAAATCATTTTAAAAATAGTAGTGACTTTAGCATAAATTTAATGTAGCTTTACGCTTATTTTTTAAGCTAAAATTTATCAATTTCACGATATGGAATCAACAAGAAAAGAACATGATTTTCTGGGAGAATTAGACATTCCGAATCATTTATATTACGGAATCCAGACTTTTAGAGCCGTTGAAAACTTTAATATTACAGGAATCCCGATTTCAAAAGAACCTTTGTTTATCAAAGCTTTAGGTTATGTAAAAAAAGCAGCGGCTTTGGCAAATAAAGATTGCAGCGCGATTGATGCTAAAATTGCAGAAGCAATCTGTTACGGAAGCGATCAGGTTATTGCAGGGAAATTTGATAAAGAATTTGTGAGCGATTTAATTCAGGGCGGTGCAGGAACTTCTGTAAACATGAATGCCAATGAAGTAATTGCCAATATCGGATTGGAATATTTAGGCCACAAAAAAGGAGAATATCAGTTTCTTCATCCGAATAATCACGTAAACTGTTCGCAGTCTACAAACGATGCTTATCCGTCAGCTTTTAGAATTGCTTTGTATTTAAAAATGGAAAGCTTTATTAAAACTTTAGCAGGGCTTGAAGTTGCATTTGCTAAAAAAGGAGAAGAGTTTAAAGATGTCTTAAAAATGGGAAGAACGCAATTGCAAGATGCGGTTCCTATGACTTTAGGACAGGAATTTAAAGCTTATGCGACCACAATTGGCGAGGATATTCAGCGTTTGAAAAATGCTCAGGAATTATTGCTAGAAATCAATATGGGAGCAACAGCGATTGGAACCAAAGTTAATGCTCCAGAAGGTTATCCAGAAATCTGCGTAAAATACTTGGCAGATGAGGTTGGAATTCCGTTAACGCTTTCTCCAGATTTAATTGAAGCAACGGTCGATACAGGAGCTTACGTTCAAATTATGGGAACTTTGAAACGTTCTGCAGTTAAGATTTCTAAAATCTGCAACGATTTAAGATTGCTAAGTTCTGGACCAAGAACTGGCTTAAACGAAATTAATCTTCCTCCACGCCAGCCTGGATCTTCTATTATGCCAGGAAAAGTAAATCCAGTAATTCCAGAAGTCGTAAATCAGACTTGTTTTTATGTAATTGGTCAGGATTTAACGGTTACAATGGCGGCAGAAGCGGGACAATTGCAATTAAATGTAATGGAACCAGTTATTGCTTTTGCGATGTTTACTTCGTTAGATTATCTTTCAAATGCGATTCAGACTTTAATAGACAAGTGTATTGTTGGTATCACAGCAAACGTGGATCATTGTTATAATATGGTCATGAATAGTATCGGAATTGTAACGCAGCTGAATCCGATTATTGGTTACGAAGAAAGTGCGAGTATTGCGGGTGAAGCTTTAAAAACAAACAAAAGCGTACATCAGATTGCAGTTTTAGAAAGAAAACTTATCACACAGGAAAAATGGGATGAAATTTATTCTTTAGAAAATCTAATCCATCCAAAATTTATCACCAAATAATAAAACGCATTTTAAGCTAAAGCCGTCAAATAATTTTTGACGGCTTTTTTTGTTAAAATATTTTCAAATTATTTAGATTGGCTACTTAAGATGTTGAAAATTAGAAGTATATTTACAATGAGATTGAATTTTATTTCTAAAACAAAACTTTGCAAATGGTGCTTTTTTTTGAAAATAATGCCGTTCCGTACAAGTATAAAATCTTAGGATTATTATTTCTTATTTCCTTTAATTTATTTTCGCAAGAGGAAATTAAAAACTCAGAAATTGAAACTCCGCAAATTTGTCCTCCCAAAACAGTATTTGATCTTTTTAAAAAAGAAGACGACGCGCTAGTTGTAAAACCTACAAAAAACAATTTCTTTTTATTAATTCCTGCAATTGGTTCTCAGCCTGCGACAGGCTTCTTTTTTGGAGCGGTGGCGCAGTATACTTTTAAAGGAAAAGAAGAAAAAGACAAATATTCAATAGCCAACATAGGGATTACTTACACCGTAAAAAATCAATGGCTGGTAAATGTCAAAAACAATATTCTGCTTAACAATAATAAAATCTTTTTGAGTGGCGATTATCGTTTGTATTTGTTCTCACAGCCTAATTATGGACTCGGAACTGATATAATTCCGCCAAGACGCGATCGTCCGCCTAGTTTTAGCATAGATTCGCTTGCTCAGGATATGGATTATAATTATTTCAAATTTCATCAGACGGTTTCTTTTGAAGTTAAGGAGAATTATTATGTTGGCGGAGGTGTAAATATTGACTGGTATTCGAGTATAAAGGACAAAGAATTGGATGTCGCAAACGGAAATTACACGTATCATTACAATTACAGCCAAAAATATGGATTTGATAATCTAGAATATTATTTGACAGGAGTGAGTTTGAATCTGGTTCATGATTCTAGAGACAATCAAGTTAATGCTTCTAAGGGCTGGTATGCCAATATAAATTATAGATTTAATCCTGTTTTGTTTAAAAATCAGAATTATAGCAATGTGCTGTTTGCAGAATACCGCAACTTTATTCCTGTTTCTCCAAAAAATCCCCGTTACATTTTGGCCATTTGGACTTACGGACAATTTGTAACTAGGGGAAAAGTTCCGTATCTGAATTTGCCTGCAATTGGCTGGGATCAGCGCAGTAGGAGCGGAGAAGGATATACGCAAGGATTGTTTAGAGGAAATGGTTTAATTTATTTGTCTACAGAATTTCGTTTCCCAATTACCTGCAATCAATTGCTGAGCGGCACTGTTTTTACCAATTTTGTAACCGCCAGTAATTCTGATGCTGATTTAAAACTTTTCAAATCCATACAGCCAGCCGCTGGAATTGGTTTAAGGCTTTTGATTGATAAAGCTTCCAAAACCAATCTGATTTTCGATTATGCGTGGGGAAATAACTCCAAAGGATTCTATCTGAATGCCGGCGAGACTTTCTAATTTTTCACTTTCTGTTTTTCTTTTTAAAATTAGAAGATTCTAAATTGAAGAATCTAAAATTTTAACCCTAAAAAAATAGCAAAAAGCACGCGCAAGGAGTCGTTTTTTCTTATTTGGTTCAATTTGCGGATAATTTTTTAAGTTGTGCTTATTATGTGAATTTCAATTCCTATTTTTGTTGTATATACAAACTTCTTAAGATGAAATTACTGATAGTTGAAGACGAACCAAATCTGTTGTCGATATTGCGTAAAGGATTTGCAGAAAATAATAATGAAGTAAGCGTAGCAATGGACGGTAAAACGGCCATGGAGATGATTCATAATTATACTTTCGATGTCGTAATTTTAGATGTAATGCTTCCTGATGTTAACGGAATTGAAATCTGCAGAAGACTTCGCGCAGCCAAAAACTTTGTGCCTATTTTGCTTTTAACGGCTTTAGGAACCTCAGAAAATATTGTTACAGGACTTAATGCCGGCGCCGATGATTATTTGGTTAAGCCTTTTAAATTTGGCGAATTAGATGCGAGAGTTAATGCGCTGTACAGAAGATCGCAGCAGGAAACAGAAAAAATCGATACGATTACAATTGGTGATTTAGAAATAAACGGACGCGCCAAAACCGTTAAGAGAAACGGTGAAAACATTATACTAACAGCTAAAGAATTTAAACTTTTATACTATTTGGCTAAAAATACGGGCCGCATCGTTTCTCGCGATCAGATTTTGGATAATGTTTGGGATATTAATTTTGATATGAATACCAATGTTGTTGATGTATATATTACCTACTTAAGAAGAAAAATAGATAAGCCTTATTCGACCAAACTTATTCATACAATGAAGGGGTTGGGGTATGTTATAAAACCATAGTATGGATATTAGAAAAAAGATTACTTTTAATTACGTTGCCCTTTCTACCTTTAGTACATCGCTATTGTGCATCATTGTTTTCTTCTTGTTTAGAGAAAACAATCGATATCACTTTTTAAAGCGTCTAGATGATAGGGCAAAAATTGTGTCTTCTATTCATTTTCAAAAAGATCCAGAAAAGATTAAATATTACAAAAACCTTAAAAAGAACGGTCTTGAAGAATTGATCGAAGAGGAAGAGTATGTGCTAAAAATCAATAGTCATAATAGTTTTGATTATAACACAAACCTCAATCTTCCGAATACGTTTTATACCAATATTTTAAAAACAGGAAAAGACTCTTTCGAAAGAGATAATAAGTATTATTTAGGACAGATTTTCCAAGAAAATAATCAGAAATATATTGTCATTGTTGGCGCGAGAGACCGTAAAGGAAAAGATACAACGGTTTATATTGTCAAAATTATGCTTTTTGGCGGAATCGGTTTTGTGATTCTCGCTTTCCTTTTAGGACGATTTTTAGCCAAACGTGTCATAAATCCTGTAGCTAGAATTACAAAAGAAGTAAAAAGAATCAGCGCTTCTAATCTTCATAATCGATTGCCCGAAGTTAAAAATTCAGATGAAATATCCGATTTGACGAATACTTTCAACAATATGTTAGATCGTTTGGAAACTTCTTTCGAAATACAAGCAAACTTTATTAATAATGCTTCTCACGAATTAAAAACGCCAATAACCACCATTATTGCCGAAGCAGAAATTATGCTGCTTAAAGAAAGAGAAAAAGAAGAATATGTAGAATCTTTGCAAAATATATACAGTCAGGCGTCAAAATTAGGAAATCTAACAGAAAGCCTTCTGAAACTAACGCAAACGGGTTATGACGGACAAAAACAAGTGTCTGATGTTGCCCGAATGGACGAATTATTATTAGATGTAAAATCAGATTTGGATAAGATTTATCCGGATAACCGAGTAAGCATTCGACTTAATTTTGCTCCAGAAGATTCTAATTTACTGTTGCTTCCTTGCAATAAACCGCTTTTAGAATTGGCGATCAATAATATTATTACCAATGGCGTAAAATATTCAGATAACAATGAGGTTTTTGTAAGTCTTTCTGCTAATAAAGAAATGATTAAAATCACGATTAACGATATCGGAATCGGAATTCCGCCAGAAGATATTCCGCATTTATACGAACCTTTCTTTAGGGGTAAAATCGCGGCTAAATATATTGGATATGGTTTAGGGCTTCCTCTGGCTTCAAAAATCATTAGAATGCATGACGGTGAACTTCAAGTGCAGTCGGAACAAAACAAAGGAACAATCGTTACGATCACCTTTCAAAAATCCAACATTAAAAAATCTAATGTTTAATTTTAGAAAATTCTAATTTTAGATTAATAAAGGTCTAATTTGCGGATAGTTGTTTTGTAAGTATAAACTAAAAGAGTATACTTATGAAAAATTTTCTTATACCTACAACTTTAAAAGATGATACAATCTCGGCTGTTAAATCTGCGGTAAATCAGTCTAAAAACACGGAATCAGAAATTATTTTAGTATTAGTTTCAGAAGCTCCCGATACTTTTTCTTCTTCAGGATTTTTAAGAGAAATGAAATCTGGGCTTACCAAAAGTCAGGAAGAAGTTCTAGAAACCTGTCGATATATTGTTGACCACACTTCAAATATTAAATTAAAAGTTCACACCCAATACGGACTTTCAGCGCCAATTTTTAAAAGATTGATAGAGGTTTTTGCTGTAAAATTGGTCATTCTTACGCATTCTTATAAACAAGAAACCAAGAGAATTCATCAATATCTGGTGCAATTGGCAGGAAATCAGAAATGTCCGATTCTGCATTTAAGTACAGAAATCAATAAAGAGGTTTTCCATAAAGCGCTTTATGTAGAAAATTCGAGTATGAACATTCATGTAAAAGACGTACAAGAATTTTTAAGCGCCAATTTCTCTTTCGAAATTGTAAGCCAGACAGCCAGTTTTGAAGATAACTACGAAAATGTCGCTCCATTATTATCAGAAGCCATTTCTAAACATAACATCGATATGTTGGTTGAAACCAGAAAAGGCGAAAAAATCAAATTCAAAAAGTCGAAAAAAGAAAACGTCAATGAAAAATTAGGACTTCCGGTTCTTTCATTGTACGAAGAGATGGTTTGAGTCTAAGCTTCTGAGCTTCTGAGGTTCTGAGGCTCTAAGCTTTAATTTTAGCCTTAGAAGCTTAGAAGCTCAGTCCCTTAGCCCCTTTAAAAAAAAATTAATTTAAATCCGAAAATATGTTATTAAAGAAAAGAATACCAATGAAGTACGTTCTCGGGAAAATTAAAGTAGAAATTGCTCTGGTACTGGCTTATACCATACTGTTTGAAATATTTCATCATTATTTTGTTACACTTCCCGTAGATATTCCGATAGCGATTCCGACCATGATCGGAACTATTATTTCCCTGCTATTAGCTTTTAAATCCAATCAGGCCTACGACAGATGGTGGGAAGCCCGAATTGTTTGGGGAGCAGTTGTAAACGATTCGAGAACTTTGATCCGTCAGGTTTTAACGTTTTATGAAGATCCAGATTATTCTATTGAAGCGAGTGAGTTTAAAGAAAAATTTGCAAAAAGACAGATTGCATGGTGTTATAGTTTAGGAGAATCCCTTCGAAAAAGAGATGCCATAAAACCACTCGAAGGTTTGATGAGTGAAGAGGAAATTAATTATATAAAAAACCATCAAAACGTTCCTAATGCCATTCTAATGTTGCATGCGAGAGATTTGAAAAATGCAAAAAATGATAAACGATTCAACATGTATCAGCAAGTTGAAATTGACAATACTTTATCAAGACTTTGTGACGAAATGGGAAAGTGTGAACGAATTAAAAACACCATTTTTCCAACCACTTACAGCATGTACACTAGGTTAACGCTTTGTTTGTTCATTCTGTTATTGCCGTTTGGTTTAACAAGTGTATTAAGTTGGTTTGCCATTCCGTTGATTACGGCAATTGGAGGAGCTTTCTTTTTGATCGAGAGAATGGCGATTCATTTGCAGGATCCGTTCGAGAACAGGCCAAGCGATACGCCAGTTACGGCAATTGCAAACACGATTGAGAAAAATATCAAACAAATGCTGAATGAATATCAGAGCGAATTTGATATTCTAAATGAATTTCACTTAAACGACGAACCTAAGAAAGTCGAAAAAGACGCTTATTTTGTCTTGTAAGGAATTAATTTTGGTCTTCTTTTAATTGTTGGCTGGACAGTGAGTAGTTGCACTGTCCAGTTTTTTTATGTCATTGCGAGGAACGAAGCAATCACGCTAACAATAATACGCAAAGTTTGATTTAGCAAATGAGATTGTTTCGTTCCTCGCAATGACAAATCACGATAACTGCTTCTTAGCAAGCATTCCCAAAGTCTGAATCGCAGTTCTCAATTCATTAGACCACGGCAAACCAAAACTTAATCGCATACAGTTTGAAAACTGATTTTGAAAAGAAAAAATCCTTCCCGGAGCAATACTGATGTTATGTTGTAAAGCCAAATGATAGAAAGCCGCCGTATCAATTTTTTTATCCAATTCTACCCAAAGAAAAAAACCGCCTTGTGGCTGACTCACTTTGGTTCCTGCAGGAAAAGATTCTAAAACGGTATTGATGTAATTGGTACAGTTTCGATTCAGGATCTGGCGAATTTTTCTCAAATGATTTTCATAACGGCCATTTTTCAAGAAATCCCCAACTACTTCGTGTGTAATTGTGGTTGATGAAATGGTATGATACAATTTGGTTCTTAAAATTTCTTTTTTGAATTTTCCTGGCGAAACCCAGCCTACACGATAACCAGGGGCCAAAGTTTTGGAAACCGAACTGCAGCACAAAACAATACCGCTTTCGTCGTAGGTTTTACAATTTGTTGGTCGGCTAGTGCCAAAGTATAAATCGCCATGAATGTCATCTTCAATTAGCGGAACATTATAAAAATCCATTAAACGGACGATCTCTTTTTTGTGCTCATTAGGCAGCATACTTCCCGACGGATTACTGAAATTAGACATCAAAACACAAGCTTTTACTTTATTAGACGAAAGTGTTTTTTTAACCGCGTCGAGTTCAATTCCAGTTGTCATATTGGTTGGAAGTTCCATTACATACAAGCCTAAAGATCTTGCCAGTTGCAGGATTCCAAAATATACCGGACTTTCTGTAATAATAGTATCTCCTGGTTTTGTAAGCGTTAGCAAACAGTCAGAAATAGCCGAAATACAGCCTGGAGTCGTAATAATGTCCTCTTCAGTCAAAGAGCCGCCCCATGTAAACGACCAGCGCGCAATTTCTTTTCGCAAATTGCTGTTTCCTTCAATTTCTTCGTAGCTAGTACCGCTGTTCGGTAATTGGCGCATGGCCTGAACCATTCCTTTATTCAGTTTCGCAATCGGAAGCAATTCGTTAGACGGAAAACCAAGCGAAAGCATAGTAACGTCTTTCGTTCGCATATCGCCGTAAACCAAATCGATTAAATCTTCTCGTTCAATATTTTCAAGGCTTAAGCGAGGTTTACTTGCAGAAGGTTCGGCAATTATCCTAGCCGAAATATTACTCACATAATAGCCCGATTGCGGACGAGATTCTATAAGCGAACGGCTTTCAACTTCGTAATACGCTTTGCTAACCGTACTCATGCTGTAACCCGTTTCTGCGCACACTTCGCGTATAGACGGTAGTTTGTCGCCTACATTTAGAACGCCCGATTTAATTTGCTTTTCGATTCGATCGGCAAATTGAAGATATAAATAGCTCGAATTTTTCATTAGAAAATAAAACTGTTATGCTGCAATTTACAAAAACTGTATCTGTATTGCTGTTTTATTTTTAAGAAATTTGCTTTTTTAAATACAAAACACTTCAAGGACAATTTTGTGAAAACAACAAAATATTACATAGCAGCCATCTCAGCCTTTATTACGTGGGGACTTTTCAGTTTGGTTTTAAAGCCAATACATGAATATCCATCATTAGATATTTTGTTTTTCCGTGTTTTTAGCTGTGCTGTTTTAATGCTTTTAATTGCTTTTCTATTCAAAAGAAAACAGATAAAAGAAACCATTGAGATTTTCAAAGCTTTGCCAAAAGCAGAAAAGAGAAAATCGATTCTGCTTAATATTGGCGGAAGCGCGTTTTTGATGGCAAACTGGTTCACTTTCATTTATGTTGTCAATCACGTTAGCGTAAAAGCGGCTTCATTGGCGTATCTTGTTTGTCCAATCTTGACAACATTGTTGGCTTATTTTATATTACACGAAAAATTGCTCAAAACACAATGGCTTTCTGTTGGATTAAGCATTTCGGGCTGTTTGCTACTTTCTTATAGTGACATAATGGATATGTTTTTCAGTATCATAATTGGTCTAACTTATGCTGCTTATTTAGTAAGCCAGCGCGCCAATAAAGGGTTTGATAAGTTTATAGTTCTTACTTTCCATATCACATTAGCAGCGCTAGTTTTATTGCCTTTTTATCCAGCTTATTCAGGACCGGTTCCAACAGAATTCAAATTTTATTTCTGTATCGAAACGATTGCAATCGTATTTACAATAGTGCCGCTTTTCTTAAACCTGTACGCGCTTTCAGGAATTAATTCGTCAACGGTGGGGATGTTGCTGAATATAAATCCGATGATCGCTTTTGGATTGGCGGCCTTTGTTTTCAAAGAAAATATTACCCCTCTACAAATCACAGCATACGGTATCATTTTTACCGCAGTGTTAGTTTTTAATTCGCATCATATTTTTGCGATAAAGCAAAAAATGACCTCAATATCCAAGGGTTCTTAATTCTTAGTTTTCATATTTTTTATTGGTTTAAAATCGAAAATTATCAGAATCTTAACAGGATGTTTAAACAGGAATGAGTATTTTTCATTCCTGTTTTTTTATGCAAAAAAGCGTAAAAAGAATAGCCACGAATTCACGAATTATTTTAGAAAAAGTAAATAAATAAAAATTAGTGAATTCGTGGCGGAAAAAAAAACTAAAACCGAACCCCTATTGATATGAAAAATACCAAACTTCAAGCCTTTACTCCGTTATTTTATTTAGTGTGGTCAGACGATTTGCTGACGCAGAAAGAATTTTCGACTTTAAAAGATTTTATTCATTCGCTAAGCGTTTTATCAGAAGAAGACAAAGAATATTTGCTTTCTAAAGTCGATATTTCGAATCCGCCTTCGCGAAATGAACTCACACAATGGAAATCAGATATTGAAAAAAGTATTCAGGATACATCAACTATAAAATCGATTTTTGATATTGCAAAAGCACTTTCAGCAGGAGAATTAGATTTAACTCCGATAGAAAAAGATTTTATAAAACTCGAAAATGATTTAGGGATTTTGGGCGAAGAAGCACTTCAAAACTTCAAAACCAAAGCAGGTTCTTTTACAGCCAATTCGCAAACCAATGCCAGTTTTGACATTCAGAAAATCACACAGATTCTAGACGGAAAAGAAGCGACAATTATCGAAAGAGTAAAATCAGTTATTTCGAGACCCGAATTTGCTTATGAAACTTCTACGGATATCAATGTTTTCAGAGAAACCGTTTACAAATGGTGTAAAATCTTAGCCGATGAAAATTTGGGAAGCATGGCTTATCCGAAAGAATATGGCGGTGGAGGAAATATAGAAGATTATTTTGCCATTATGGAAACGTTGAGTTATCACGATTTAAGTTTGGTGATTAAATTTGGCGTTCAGTTTGGACTTTGGGGAATGAGCGTTCAATCTTTAGGAACTGAAAAACATTATGCCAAATATTTAAAAGATATTGGTTCGCTGAAACTTCCAGGCTGTTTTGCCATGACCGAAACCCACCACGGATCAAACGTAAAAGGTTTGGAAACTACAGCAACTTACAATCACGCAAATCAGACTTTTACGATTCATACGCCAAATAAAAATGCACAGAAAGAATATATTGGGAACGCAGCAGTTCACGGACAGGCAGCAACTGTTTTTGCTAAACTAATTATAGACGATCACGATTATGGCGTAAATGCATTTGTGGTTCCGTTGCGAGATCCAAACGGAAATGTTTTACAAGGCATTACAATTGGCGATTGCGGGCATAAAATGGGATTAAATGGAGTAGACAACGGAACAATCAGTTTTGATAATGTCGTGATTCCGAAAGAAAATATGCTAGATCGTTTTGCTTCTGTGAATGAAAAAGGCGAATTTGAAAGTCCGATTCCGAGTGATAATAGACGATTTTTTACGATGTTAGGAACTTTGGTGGGAGGTAGAATCGGAATTCCGCGTTCGGCTTTAGCAGCAGCGAAATCAGGATTAACGATTGCCATTCGCTACAGCGATCAAAGAAGACAATTTGGCCCAGAAGGCGGTTCTGAAGTTCCAATTTTAAATTACAGAATGCATCAGCGCAGATTATTGCCACATTTGGCTAAAACCTATGCCGTTCATTTTGCTTTACAATATTTAACAAATAGATTTTTGAATAGAACCGAAGCCGAAATGCAAGAAATTGAAGCTTTGGCGGCCGGAATGAAATCGTATTCTACTTGGAGTACGAGAGATATTTTGCAGGAATGCAGAGAAGCGTGTGGCGGAAAAGGCTATTTGTCTGAAAACCGAATCGATGCGCTTAAAAACGATACAGAAATCTACACGACTTTTGAAGGCGATAATACGGTTTTGATGCAATTGGTGGCTAAAAATCGTCTGGCAGAATTCAGAAAATCATTTGGAGAAATGGGGTCATTGGGCATTATCAATTATGTTTATGAAAATGCCAAAACAGCGATTGCAGAGAAAAACCCAATTGCAACTCGAAAAACAGACGACGAACATCTTTTAGATGGAGAATTTCATCTTCAAGCATTTGTTCACAGAGAAAAAACAATTTTGGCTTCAGCGGCGAGACGTATCAAAAAATTGATCGATGGCGGATTAGAACCTTATGATGCCTTTAATGTCGTACAGCATCAGATGATAGATGTGGCTCAGGCTTATTTGGAGCGAATTGTTTTAGAGCAATTCCAGATCGGGATTAAAGCGGTTGAAGATGAATCATCAAAAGCGATTTTGACCAAATTGAGTCAATTGTATGCGCTTTCTCAGATTGAAAAAAATAAGGCTTGGTACTTGGAAGACGGTTATATGGAAGCAGTAAAAACTAAAGCAGTCCGCAAAATGGTCAATCAGCTTTGTTGGGACATTCGTCCAGATGCTGTAGCGCTCGTAAATGCGTTTAATATTCCAGAAAGCTGTTTGTCTGCGCCTATTGCCGCGCATTTATAGTTGAAAAAAGAGACTTTTAAGAAATGATTTCGGTTTGGATTTATTTTATTCCGAAATCATTTTATTTATAGCAGATCCAGTTTTGTGATTTGATAATTTATAAATGATATTTAAATCACACCCATTTTTAGTACATTTTAACCGCTATTAAATAATTCATATTTTATATTTTCGCTTTGCTATATTTGTAAATCTTTTATCTAAAATCGCTTTGAAAAAATATTATTTATTTCTGTTTCTTATTATAAACTTTTCGCTTTCTGCAACGGAGGGGACAGATGTTATTTTAAAAGAATTAAATGAGGCGATCAAAAATAAACAGCATTACGTAAAGATTAAAGAAGAACGAATTCTGAATTTCAAGAAAATCAAATCAGATAATCTTACGAAAGAGCAGGAGTACAATTACAACAAAACGTTATATTTTGAATATCAGAAATTAAACTCAGATTCGGCTATTCAATATGTAAAAAAGAATCTCAAGATTGCTGAAGAACTTCAGAATGCAGCACTTTTCAATTTAGCGCAATTACAACTCGTAACGCTTTATTCTTCTTCAGGAAAATACCGTGAGTCTGAAGCCATTTTAAAAAGCATCAACAAGAAAAACTTAGAGCCGTCTTTACTTCCAAATTACTATGTTTCTTATCGCGAGTTTTTTGAGCATTACGCCGCAAACAGTTACAGTGTAGAATATAGAAATCAGATTGGCAAGTATCGAGATTCGTTATTGGGTGTTTTAAATCCGAGTACTTTAGAGTATCAGATTAACAGAATCCAGCAGGATATTTTCAATAGAAAATTTGATAAGCCTAAAAAGCAATTATTGGCTTTATTAGAAAAAACAAAAGAAGAAAGTCCGCAATATGCGATGATTACCTATTTATTAGGAAAAATTGCTGAGGCTACACATGAGATAGAATTACGAAAAAAATACTACGCGCTTTCGGCTACATCAGATATTAAAAATGCCAATAAAGACAATGCTTCGCTTCAAGAATTAGCTTTGGTTTTTTATGAAATTGGCGATGTCGATATGGCGTACAAACTCACGCAATCTGCTATTGAAGACGCTCTTTATTGCAATGTTCAGTTTAGAACTTTGCTCATGTCAGAAGTATATTCGATTATTAATACCGTTTATTTAGAGCGCGAAGCACAAAGAAAAAGCGAATTAAAGGTTTATCTGCTTTGTATTAGTCTGCTTTCGCTGTTTTTGCTTGTTGCGATTATTTACGTGTACAAACAGATGAAAAAGGTTTCGAGAATTAGAACCGAACTTTATGAAACGAGTCAGAAACTGGCAGAATTAAACAAAGATATTACAGAAACCAACAGCCAGCTTCAGGAAAGTAACCTGCAATTGTCTGAATCTAATTTGGTTAAAGAAGAATATATTGCGCATTTCTTCAATCTTTGTTCGACTTACATCAATAAGCTAGAAAATTATCGCATTATCTTAAACAAAAAAGCTACAGCTAAACAATTTGACGAAATTTATAAAATTTTAAAGTCAACTACTTTGGTTGACAATGAGTTAGAAGAATTGTACAAGAACTTCGATATTATCTTTTTAAACTTATATCCCACATTTGTCAAAGACTTCAACGCCTTATTAATTCCAGAAGAACAAATTGTCCTCAAACAAAATGAATTGCTGAATACAGAGCTTAGAATTTTTGCCTTAATCAGACTCGGAATTACAGACAGTGTTAAAATAGCAGCATTTTTACGTTATTCTTTAAGTACAATTTACAACTACCGCACAAGAGCTCGAAATAAGGCTGCAGTTTCGCGAAATGATTTCGAAGAAATGGTCATGAAAATTGGTTCAATGGCTTTGAAAGCATAAATATTTATTTTAAATCTACTACTTTTTTTGGTACTTTAAATTTGTTAAATAATTTAAAATCAATATTTTAGTTTTTTAATTCACTACTTTTTTATATCTAAAAATGTAACGTGAACGATAACGTTTTAGTTTTACAATATGATAAAAAAAGATTTTCGTTAAGAAGATTTCCCTATTATAACTAATGCTTTAATAATTACTGTTATGTTAAAAAACGTTAAAACAATTGTTGTTTTACTTTTACTAAGTTCTTTGGGAGCCAATGCCCAGAACAAAGTTCCTGTTTATCTAGATGATAAAAAACCGATTGAAGAGCGTGTAGAAGATGCGCTTAAGCGAATGACTACCGAAGAGAAAATTGCCATGATTCATGCGCAGTCTAAATTTAGTTCTCCAGGTGTAAAGCGTCTTGGAATTCCAGAAAACTGGATGACCGACGGACCGCACGGAATTCGTACAGAGGTAAAATGGGACGAATGGGATCAAGCCGGATGGACAAACGATTCTTGTATTGCTTTTCCTGCACTTACAGCACTTTCATCAACTTGGAACAAAGAATTAGCTTCTTTATATGGTAAATCTATTGGAGAAGAAGCACGTTTTCGTAACAAAAACGTATTATTAGGGCCTGGTGTAAACATTTACAGAAGCCCATTAAATGGCCGTAACTTTGAGTATATGGGAGAAGATCCGTTTTTGGCTTCAAAAATGGTAGTTCCTTATATCAAAGGAGTTCAAGCAAATGGAGTTGCTGCCTGCGTAAAACACTTCGCATTAAACAATCAAGAAACAAATCGTAACTCGGTTAACGTAATTGTTGACGATCGTGCGTTATACGAAATTTATCTTCCTGCTTTTAAAGCTGCAGTTCAAGAAGGTGATGTTTGGTCTATTATGGGGTCTTACAACAAGTATAAAGGACAGCAATGCTGCCACAACGAATATTTGCTAAACGATATTCTTCGCGGAGAATGGGGTTTCAAAGGAGTTGTAGTTTCAGACTGGGGTGGAGTTAATGATACGAAACAAGCTATTCACAATGGTTTGGATATGGAATTCGGTTCTTGGACAAACGGTCTTTCTTGGGGAACAAGCAATGCTTATGACAACTATTACTTAGCAAAACCATATTCTGAAATGATCAGAAAAGGTGAGGTTGGAACAAAAGAATTAGATCAAAAAGTGCGTCGTATTCTACGTTTATCTTTCTTGACTACAATGGACAGAAATCGTCCTTTTGGATCTTTTGGAACAGAAGAACACGCTTTAGCTGGCCGTAAAATCGCTGAAGAAGGAATCGTTTTATTACAAAACAACAATAATATTTTGCCAATCAATCTTTCTAAAACAAAAAAGATTGCTGTAATTGGAGAAAACGCGATCAAAATGATGACAGTAGGTGGAGGAAGTTCTTCGCTTAAAGCAAGATACGAAATCACACCGCTTGAAGGTTTAAAGAAAAGAATCGGTAACCAAGCTGAAATCGTTTATGCAAGAGGTTATGTTGGAGATCCAACAAGTAACTATAATGGCGTTGTAGCTAAAGTTAGTTTAGAAGAAAAACGTTCTCCTGCAGAATTAACTGCAGAGGCTTTAAAAGTAGCTAAGGATGCAGATATCGTTCTTTTTATTGGAGGTTTGAACAAAAGCCCTAATCAAGATGACGAAGGACACGATCGTAAAGAATTGAACTTGTCTTATGGTCAAGATAAATTAATCAGCGAATTGGCGAAAGTAAATAAAAACATTGTTTTCGTTAATATTTCTGGAAATGCTGTGGCAATGCCGTGGGTTAAAGAAGTTCCAGGAATTGTACAAGGATGGTTTTTAGGAACTGAGGCAGGAAATGCTTTAGCAAATGTTTTGGTTGGAGATGTAAATCCTTCTGGAAAATTATCTTTCACTTTCCCAGTAAAATTAGCTGATAATGGAGCTCACGCTTTAGGAGAGTTTCCGGGTGGAGATGACGTAAAATATAATGAAGGAATTTTTGTGGGTTACCGTTGGGCAGACAAAAACAAAATCAAACCGTTATTCTCTTTTGGTCACGGTTTAAGCTACACGACTTTTGCTTACGGAAAAGTAACAGCAGATAAAAAACAGATTAATGCTGGAGATAAAATTACATTCTCTGTTAATGTGAAAAATACAGGAAGCAGAGAAGGATCTGAAGTAGTGCAATTGTACATTACAGATGTAAAATCTTCATTGCCTCGTCCGATAAAAGAATTAAAAGGTTTTGAGAAAGTAGCTCTTAAAGCTGGAGAAGAAAAAACGGTAACGTTTACAGTGGATAAAACGGCTTTAAGTTTCTTCGACGATAAAAAGCATGACTGGGTTGCAGAACCTGGTGATTTTGAAGCGATTATTGGCGCTTCATCAACAGATATAAAATCTAAAGTGAATTTCTCACTTAAATAGTTTTTATTTCTAAACTTTGGTTGGTTTGTAGAGCTGCAAGTGTAAAAATTTGCAGCTTTATTTTTAATTTAGTTTTTACCATTAAGGAATTAAGAAAATTAAGGTTTGTGTGTAAAAAGATTTTTGGGTATTTAAGTTTCGAGCTTAATGAAACTTAACAAGCTAAAAAGATTTATTTAGTTCCAACTTAATTTTCTTAATCGCTTAATGGTTCAAAAATTATTGTAAAATTTAAATTATATGAAAAAAATTGTACTTGGTATAATGTTGCTTTTTTTAGCACAAAACCTTTCAGCACAGACTTTGAGTAAAATGCAATGGTTTAACGAACCTGAAAAATGGGAAATTAAAAACAATGCATTAATGATGAATGTTACCGCAAATAGCGATTACTGGAGAATTTCGCATTACGGATTCACAGTAGACGATGCTCCGTTTTACTATGCCAATTATGGTGGCGAATTTGAAGCAAAAGTAAAATTGACAGGAAACTACATCGCACGTTTTGACCAAATGGGACTAATGATCCGTATTGATGAGAAGAATTATATTAAAACAGGAGTAGAATTTGTTGACGGAAAATTCAATGTCAGCACCGTTGTAACGCACGATAAAAGTGATTGGAGCGTAACAACTCTAGAAAAAGTGCCTCCTTTTATTTGGATTAAGGCCGTAAGAAGATTAGATGCCGTCGAAATTTTCTATTCTTTTGATGACAAAAACTACATCATGACCAGAAACGCGCCTTTGCAAGATAACGCACCAGTTATGGTGGGTTTAATGGCTGCTTCTCCTGATGGAAAAGGCTTTGAAGCCAAATTTGAAAACTTCACCGTAAAACATTTGCCAGACCAAAGAAGAGCAGAATGGCTGAAGAATCACCAATAGAATTTTAGATTTCTGATTTTAGATTTTAGATTGAATGCTGTAATAAAAATTCCAAATTTTTAAATTCCAAATTCCAAAAAAAAGAGCGTAGCGATTTTTTTGGAAAAATCTAAAATCTAAAATCACCCTTAACTTAACCATCAACCACAAACAATAAACTATCAACAAAAAATGAATATTAAACCAAAAAAGCATTACGAAATTCTGGACGGACTGCGTGGTGTTGCAGCGATTCTAGTAGTTGCATTTCATATTTTTGAAGCTTTTGCAGGCGGAAACCGTTTTGTGCAAATTATCAATCACGGCTATCTTGCTGTTGACTTCTTTTTCCTTTTATCCGGATTTGTTGTGGCGTATGCGTACGACGATCGTTGGGGAAAAATGGGGCAGTGGGAGTTTTACAAACGCCGATTAATCCGTTTACAGCCGATGGTGATTATGGGAATGATCATTGGCGCTATATTTTATTATTTTCAAGCTTCAGATATTTTATTCCCAATGATTGGCGGAATGGAAGTCTGGAAAGTAATTTTAACCATGGTAATTGGATTTACGCTATTGCCAATTCCGCCTTCTTTAGAAATTAGAGGCTGGGGCGAAATGCATCCTTTAAATGGTCCAGCATGGTCGCTTTTCTTCGAATATATTGCAAACATCTTGTACGCCTTAATCTTCCGTAAATTTTCGAATAAAGTATTATCGGTTTTTGTACTAATATTTGCCGGACTATTAATTAATTATACCGTTTTCGGACCAAAAGGAGACGTAATCGGCGGATGGTCATTAAATTTAGAACAATTGAATGTCGGTTTTACGCGTCTATTGTATCCGTTTTTTGCTGGAGTTTTATTGTGCCGTTTAGGAAAATTAATTCACGTAAAAAATGCTTTTTGGATCTGTAGTATTCTAATAACAATTGTTTTAGCCCTACCAAGATTTGGAGATGAAAACAGCCTTTGGATGAATGGTTTATACGAATCAATAGCTATTATTTTTATTTTTCCTCTTATCGTCGCAATTGGAGCAGGAGGAGAGATTAAAAATGAATTCTCGCTTAAAATCTGCAAACTTCTCGGAGATATTTCGTATCCAATCTACATTACACATTATCCATTAATCTATTGGTTTACCGCTTGGGTTGTAGACAACAAAGTGACTATGGCAAATGGATATTTAGAAGGAATCGGAGTTTTGATTGTGAGTATCGTATTGGCATTTGTCTGCTTAAAATTATACGACGAACCAGTTAGAAACTGGCTTGTGAAAAAGTTTCAAACAAGACAAGTTGTTGGGGAAGTGACAAAGTAACAAAGAGACAAAGAAATAGAGAATAAGGCTTTGTAACTTTGGACCGTTGAAAATTATAGATAGTCAAAAGGGATAAACAATTAAGTTTATCCCTTTCTTTTTTCTGTGACAAAGATACAGAGTTGCAAAGTAAAAAAACTTTGCCACTTTGTATCTCTGCAACTTTGTCCCTTACTCTAAAACCAACTGCCCTAAAGCTTCTTTACTGAAACCTTTTAACTCGTCAGTTTTCCCAGCTTTAATTTTAGCAACCCAATTAGGATCTGATAAAAGTGGTCTTCCAACAGCAACTAAATCAAAATCGCCTCTGTCGAAACGTCTGTTTAATTCTTCCAATGAAGTTGGTTCAGAACTTTCTCCTGCAAATGCACCAAAGAAATCGCTTGAAAGTCCAACAGAACCAACCGTAATAGTTGGCGCTCCGGTTACTTTTTTAGCCCATCCTGCAAAGTTCAAATCAGAATCTTCAAATTCTGGTTCCCAAAAACGACGTTGTGAAGCGTGAATAATATCAATACCAGCATCAACAAGAGGTGTAAGCCAAGCTTCTAATTCTTGTGGATTTTTAGCCAATTTATAATTATAATCTGAAGGTTTGAATTGAGAAAAACGCATAATTACAGCAAAGTCATTTCCGACTTGTTTTCTTACTTCTTTGATAACTTCAATAGCAAAACGATTACGTTCTGGCAAAGTTTTTCCTCCGTAAATATCTTCTCGTAAGTTGGTTTCAGCTCTAAAGAATTGGTCAATTAAATAACCGTGTGCACCGTGAATTTCGACCGTGTCAAAACCTAATCTTTTAGCATCGGACGCAGCTTTACCAAAAGCTAGAATAGTATCTTCAATATCTTTTTCGGTCATAGAAACTCCGTTTCTAAAATCAGGACGGTTTAATCCAGACGGACCTTCAAATGGAACTGGTGGAACCCATCCAGAATGATGGTTGTCCATAATTCCCATATGCCAAATCTGCGGTCCCATTTTTCCGCCCGCAACGTGAACTTCGTCAATAACTTTTTTCCATCCGTTTAAAGCTAATTCGCCATGAAAATGCGGCACATTAGCATCGTTAGAAGAAGATTTTCTGTCGATAACAGTTCCTTCAGATAAAATTAAACCAACTTCACCTTCAGCTCTTTTTTGGTAGTAAGCCGCTACATCATCAGTTGGAACTCCATTAGGAGAAAAAGAGCGCGTCATTGGCGCCATTACGATTCGGTTTTTCAGATTTAACGACTTTAAGTTAAATGCCGAAAACAGGTTGTTTGTACTCATAGTAATTTTACAAATTAGATTGAATTAATTTACTAAGTGCTTCAAAGGCACCTTCGTTACGTTTATAATAAGTCCATTGTCCCACACGTTTGGCTTCAATAAAACCAGCGCGTTGTAAAATAGACAGGTATTCGGATACTGTCGATTGTGTTAAACCAGCCTTAGCCTGAATCTGCCCAACGCAGACTCCATGCTCAAATCCGGCATGCTGTAACTGATCGGGAAAGTTAATTTCGGGTTCTTTTAACCATTCCAGCATTTGTAATCTGGATTTGTTCGAAAGTGCTTTAAAAATTTCTATCGTTTCCATGGCGCAAATATATCGACTTTTCCCGATATACCAATTTCCCGATTTGCTTTTTGTGATAATTTTATGATTGTGACAGATTAGTTTAGCATTAAAAACAAAGAAATTTTATATTTGCTATGAGAATTAATCTCGCAAAGTCGCAAAGAGAATTAAACCATATAAGTCATATAAGATAATTTAAGTTTTGCCTAAAATGAACTTATATGACTTATATGGTTAAGAAAAGAACTTAGCGTCTTTGCGACTTTGCGAGATTTAAAAAAACGCCCCAAACAATAACACAATCAAACTATGAAAAAAATCTACTTCGCCTTAACCTTCACATTCTTCAATTTATTAATAAGCAATGCACAAGTCGTAGGAACAGATATTGGCGATATTGCTCCAGAAATCGATCTTCCAGATACAAAAGGAGAAAAAATAGCGCTTTCTTCTTTAAGAGGTTCTTTGGTTTTGGTTGATTTTTGGGCTTCTTGGTGTGGACCTTGCATAAAAGAACAGCCGTTATTAGTAAAACTGCACAATGCTTATCCAGATAAATTATCGATCTACGGCGTTTCTATGGATACCAAAAAGCCATTGTGGACAGGAGCCATTGCAAAAGGAAAATTACCGTGGACAAATGTAAGCGACTTAAAATACTGGACTTCGCCAGTAGTTGGAGATTATATGTTGCAATCTGTTCCGTTGAACTTTTTAGTAGACAAAAACGGAATCATAATAGCGAAAAACATTCACGGACAAGCTTTGGAAGACAAAATCAACAGCTTATTGCAATAGTTATTTAACCGCAAAGTACGCTAAGATTTACGTTAAGTTCGCTATGATTAAATGTAAAGAATCTCGCAAAGTCGCAGAGTCGCAAAGTTTTTTTCTTAAACAAATAAGATATTCAAGTGTGGTTTAAAATGAACTTATATCACTTATATGGTTTAATTTTTCTTTGCGTCTTCGCGTCTTTGCGAGATTAAAAACTTTCGCGTGCTTTGCGTAAATCTTAGCGCTCCTTGCGGTTAAACAAAAAATTCCAATCGAAACCACAGCTTCAATTGGAATTTGGAATTTTAATCTTGGATTTTCCTGTTTTAAGACTCTTTAATAACTTTTTTCACACCTCCAAAACTCGTTTTCAGCATTTCTCTAATCTGAAACTGTGTCTTGGTTCCTGATGCATTTTTCCAATCTTTGAGATCAAAAATATGAATCTGATCTGCGTAAGGATTCGTAAGAAATGAAATTCTCGAAATCGTATATTTATAGTATTTCAGTTCGTGAGACACATGTCGATTTGGAACAACGATTAATATGTTTTCCCAATTCAAAAAGTCTTTCGGAACATCTTTTCTTTCTAATAATCCTAAAGATTCAAAAAAAGCAGTAATCTTCTGATCATTAAGCTTGCTAATCTTATGATCGAGGTTTTTAAAAGTCGTTTGGAGTCTATTTTCGTTAATAATAGTACTCATACTGTAATTGCTTTTTTATGATTTAAATATAAAATTACATCAAAAGAAAATCATTTTTAAATCTAAAGCCATTAGATTCATTCTAAATTTTAAAACCCCTTCTAGAAGCATTTGTTATGAATGAGTTATCACATTTTGATAAAATACTATTAATGTTTGTTCTCTAAAAGCCTTATTTTTATCGCTATCTGATTTTACTAACAATCTAACTATGAAAACCACCCTTACTCAAAAAACAATTCTCTGCTTTTTATTCTTTTGTTCATTCCATTTATTGGCTCAAAATAAATCGGCAAGAGAACTTATTTTAATTGATAAAGACTGGAAGTTTTCATTTGGACATTTATACGATACAAAGAAGGATTTTGGCCATGCAGAAGGCTATTTTTCGTATTTAACCAAAACGGGATTCGGCGACGGACCAGCTGCAAAAGACTTCGACGATCGCGCTTGGAGAAAATTAGATCTGCCGCACGATTGGGCGGTCGAACAGCCTTTTAGCGAAAGCGCCAGTTTCAGTCACGGATTTAAAGCAGCAGGGAAAAACTATCCAGAAAAAAGTATCGGCTGGTACAGAAAAAAGATTACGATTCCGAATGAGGATTTAGGGAGTATTATTTCTTTAAAGTTCGATGGCGTTTTCAGAAATTCAAAAGTCTTTTTAAACGGATTTTATTTAGGAACTCATGAAAGTGGCTACAACGGATTTGAATACGATGTAACAGCTTACGTTAATTATGGAGGTGAAAACACGATTGTAGTTCGAGTGGATGCTTCGATGGAAGAAGGCTGGTTTTATGAAGGTGCGGGGATTTACAGACATGTTTATTTGCAGAAGACGAATCCTATTCATGTAGCTCAAAACGGAACCTACATAACTTCAGAAATCAATAATGATAATGCTTTAATTACTGCAGAAGTAAAACTGGAAAATAAAGGTCGTTTTAAAGGAAATATTGAAATAAAACAAACCATTTTAGATGCTTCTGGAAAAGAAGTAACCGCAAACTCTGAAAATGTTTCGGCTCCTGAATTTTATAAAACAAATTCGTATTCATCAAAATTGAATGTCAAAAATCCGCTTTTGTGGGATATTAATTCGCCGAATTTATATCAGTTAGTTACAGAAATAAAAAGAGAAGGAAAGGTTATTGACGAGTATAAAACTTCATTCGGAATTAGAACTATAAAATTTGATCCAGAAAATGGCTTTTTCCTTAACGGAAAACCAGTAAAATTAAAAGGAACTAATAATCATCAGGATCACGCGGGAATTGGAACGGCTTTGCCAGACGAACTTCAATATTACAGAATTAAAAAACTGAAAGAAATGGGATCGAATGCCTATCGCTGTTCGCATCATCCTCCAACTCCAGAATTACTAGAAGCTTGTGATAAACTCGGAATGCTGGTTATTGATGAAACCCGTTTGATGGGAATCAACGATTATCATTTGAATGATTTGCAGCAAATGATGGAACGCGATCGAAATCATCCGAGTATTTTCTGCTGGTCGGTTGGTAACGAAGAATGGCAGATTGAAGGCGGCATTACTGGCGAAAGAATTACCAACGTAATGCAGAATTTCGCGAAAAGCATTGATCCGACAAGGCCTGTAACTGTCGGAATCAGTAGCGGATTTAAAAGCGGAATTTCTTCTGTAGTTGAAATTATGGGCTATAATTATTTAGGAAACGGAGATATTGATGCGCATAGAAATCAGTTCAAGAATCAGCCAGGAATGGGAACCGAAGAAGGTTCGACGTTTGCAACACGTGGCATTTATTTTACAGATGATGCCAAACATTATCAAAGTGCTTACGATAAAAAACCGCGCCCGACATTTTATAGTATTGAAGAAGGTTGGAAATTCTATGCCGAAAGACCTTATCTCGCTGGAATGTTTATTTGGACAGGATTTGATTATCGGGGAGAACCAACGCCTTATGGCTGGCCGTCTGTAACTTCGTATTTCGGAATGATGGATGTTTGCGGTTTCCCAAAAGACAATGTTTTTTATCTAAAATCGTGGTGGGGAAAAGAACCGGTTCTGCACTTATTGCCGCATTGGAATTGGAGCGGAAAAGAAGGGCAGGATATTGATGTCTGGGCGTATTCGAACTGCGATGAAGTAGAACTTTTTCTCAACAAAAAGAGTTTAGGAAAAAAGAAAATGGAACAAAACGGACATTTGGAGTGGAAAGTAAAATACGAAGCGGGAACTTTGGAAGCTATTGGTTATAAAAACGGTAAAAAAGTCTTGACTGATATTCAGAAAACAACTGGAAAAGCAGAAAATATTAAGCTTTCTTTAGATAAAGAAAATGAATTGAAAGGAAATGTTTCGGTTTTAACGGTCGAAGTTACAGATAAGAATAATTTACATGTTCCTACAGCAAATGATGAAATTACGTTTTCTATAAAAGGAGGAAAAATTTTAGGAGTAGGAAACGGCGACCCAACTTCATTAGAAAGCGATCAGTTTATTGATGACATTGAGTTGGTTGCTATAACTAATTTTAAAGAGCAAAAAGGAACGACCAGTTCTCTTCCTCAACAATTGCCAAGTTATTCTGAAAACGAATGGACAGAAGCTTTTAAAGATCGTGATTATAAAAAACAAGCTCCATCGTATGTTTACAAAGGAGAATTTGATTTGAAAAATAATGACGCGACTAATATTGTGAGTTTCTTTTATAAAAAAATAGGAGCAGAGACAGTCGTTTTTGTTAACGGAAATAAAGTTGAGCCAAGTAAAGAAGATGCTCAAAAATATATTTTGAATGCCTCCATTTTAAAACAAGGAAAAAATACAATTCACATCGCAGCAACACCATTACAAAAAGTAAAAGACTGGGATGTAATGAATACAGATCCCGGAATTATTCAAGTCATAACACCCGCAGAATCTTGGAAACGAAAGCTTTTTAATGGTTATGCTCAAATCATCATTCAAAAAGAAGAAAATGCTAAAGAAGTTGTTTTAAGCGCTTCCGCGAAAGGTTTAAAAAGCAGTTCTATTGTAGTGAAGTAGTTTGCCGCAATATTAAACCATATAAGTCATATAAGTCATATAAGTTCATTTTAGACCAACTTAAATTATCTTATATGACTTATATGGTTTAAATAAAAAAGATTGTTTGATTTTCATAACTTTGCAAAATGAATAATCAGACAGATATACAGAATTGCGATTTTACTTCAGATTTAAAAATGAAGGGTTTTAAAGTTTATCCTATAAATGGAGACTTCAGTAAAGTTCCCGTTTACAGCCGAAGAGACTTTTATAAAATCTGCATCAATACCAGCAAAAGCATTATACAATACGCTGACCGCGGAATAGAGACCAACGGGACGATTCTGTTTTTTGGCAATCCGATTATTCCGTATTCTTGGGAGACGGTTTCGGAAAAATTTGAAGGTTATGCCTGCGTTTTTACAGAAGAGTTCTTTAAAACCAAAGACCGATCAGAAACACTTCATGAATCGCCTTTATTTAAAATAGGCGGAACACCAATATTTACTTTAAATGCTGAACAAAAGGTATTTATCGATTCTTTATTTCAAAAAATGATTGAAGAATACGAAACCGATTATGCATTTAAAGACGATTTAATGCGCAGTTACGTCAATCTGATCATTCACGAATCGATGAAAATGCAGCCTTCAGAGAATTTCTTTAAACATAAAAATGCTTCTTCGAGAATTACTTCTTTGTTTTTAGAATTATTAGAAAGGCAATTTCCAATAGAAACTAAAGATCAGCCTTTAGCTTTAAAAACACCGCAGGATTATGCGCAAAGTCTTTCTGTGCATGTTAATCATTTAAATCGTTCTGTAAAAGAAGTTACTGGAAGACCAACGACAGCTCATATTACAGAAAGAGTCATCAATGAAGCCAAAGCTTTATTGCAGCATACCGATTGGAGTATTTCAGATATTGGTTATTCTCTTGGATTTGAATATCCGAGTTATTTTAATAATTACTTTAAAAGGCTTACAGGAACGGTTCCGAAATCGCTCCGAATGTAAATTGTTTCAATTTCTTAATTTTTTGTTTGAATATTGTTATTTCGGCATTGTAGTATTGTGCTACATTTGCCCTGAAATAACAACGAATCTTTGTATCAGTTTCGAATGACTAAATAAACACTTCATAAAGCGATGTCAGCTTTACCGTTTAGTTTTAAATTTTGATTACAACCTAACATATACATTTTTAACGAATTAATTAAAAATCAAATTCTCATTCGAAAGGAGATTCAATACGTTGGTTATTTTACTGAAATAAGTATCAATAAAATTCAAACAAATTATTAACCCGAAAAACAACGAAATTATGTCGACACAATTCACAGCCGTAACAGAAGAAGGTAAAGTTCCAAACACTTATATGACAGGTGAGGTGTCATATAAAAAACAAACTAGTGAAATTCATCCTGAAAACACTACTATCAAAGACGTTTCTTTCGAGCCGTGCGCACGAACCAACTGGCACAGTAATGCAAGTCTTCAGCTCATTATTGTAACGCAGGGAGAAGGCTATTATCAAGAAAGAGGCGGAAAAATTAATCTATTGCAAAAAGGTCAGGTTTTAACGATTCTGCCAGGTATTGAGCATTGGTATGGAGCCACTCCAGAAAGTTCGTATTCGTACATCACAATCGTAACAGAAATTGATAAGGGCTCCGGAACTTGGTTAGAAAAAGTGACCGACGAAGAGTATTTTTCTTTTAGCTACTAAGCTACTGAGGTTCTAAGTTGCTAAGGTTTTTTGTCGCGAAGATTTTTTGCCATCCCGATCGCTATCGGGACTAAGACGCAAAGTTTTTTTAACTTTATAAAATTGTAATTATTTGATAATTAAGTTTTTATGATCTAATTAAGCTTTCGAAAAGAAAAATCTGTGTCAAATCAGCTTAATCAATAAAATCTGCGTGAAATTCTACGTCTCGTAAAAACTTGAAACTTGAAACTTGAAACTTGAAACCTGAAACCTGAAACAAAAAACAAACTATAAAAAATATGGAAACAAAAAATGTAAAAGCCTTCGGTACAGAAGCTGCCGAAGCACCATTAAAAACCTTAGATATTAAAAGAAGAGAAGTTTTAGCGCATGACGTTGAAATCGAAATTTTATATTGCGGAATCTGCCACTCCGATTTGCATTCAGCTCGAAATGAATGGCACGGAACAATTTATCCGATTGTTCCAGGTCACGAAATTGTAGGTCGCGTTACAAAAGTAGGCGATCACGTAAAAGGATTTAAAGTGGGCGATTTAGCGGGAGTTGGTTGCCTTGTTGACTCTTGCAGAGAATGCGAACATTGCAAAAATGATTTAGAGCAATTCTGCGACGAAGGAAATATTCAAACATTCAATTCGCCAGACAAACATTTAGGCGGACAAACGTATGGTGGTTACTCACAAAGTATTACGGTTGATGAAAGCTTCGTGCCGCACATTTCAGATAAATTAGATCTTTCTGCTGTTGCTCCTTTATTGTGTGCCGGAATTACAACTTATTCTCCGTTAAAACATTGGAAAGTTGGTCCTGGTCAGAAAGTCGGAATCGTTGGAATAGGCGGACTTGGTCACATGGGAATCAAAATTGCGAAAGCTATGGGTGCTCATGTGGTTGTTTTTACCACTTCGTTATCTAAAACGGAAGATGCCAAACGTCTAGGTGCAGATGAGGTTGTTTTATCTACAGATGAAGCTCAAATGACGCAGCACGCGAGAAGTCTAAACTTTATTTTAGATTGCGTATCGGCTGAGCATAATATCGATTCATACCTAAACTTACTTAAAGTAGACGGAACGCTTACTTTAGTTGGCGCTCCAATGGATCCGCTTCCTGTAACTTCTTTCAGTTTGATTTTAGGAAGAAGAAGTTTCTCAGGTTCACTAATTGGCGGAATCGCAGAAACTCAAGAAATGCTGGATTTCTGTGCAGAACATAACATCACATCAGACGTAGAAGTAATCGGAGTAAACGATGTAAACGATGCCTACGAAAGATTATTAAAAGGAGATGTTAAGTATCGTTTTGTGATTGATATGGCTTCGCTTAAATAAGCTTCTAAGCTACTGAGGTTCTAAGCTCCTAAGCTCCTAAGGTTAAAAGCTTAGCACCTTAGAACCTTAGCGCCTCAGAAGCTTAAAAAAAGAAAACCCCTCAAGCAATTCAACTCTTGAGGGGTTTATAGCAAAGATTTGAGGCTCTTAAATACTCAATAGAATCTTAGAGCCTAAGAATCTTGCTTTAAAAATAAATAATAACCAATTAAATTTATTTTACTTTTTGTCTAGGTTTTGTTTCAGCATTTTAGCGTGTTCCAAATGTGCTGTTAAACCTGCAATATTGTTAGAAGCCCAAGTTCTTACTTCTTGATCGTTAGCATCTTTAGCGGCTTTTTCTAATTTTTTAATCGCTTTTTCGTGACCATCGATCATCATATCAGCGAATTTTTTGTCAAAATCAACACCCGATTTCTCGTTTAATTTATTGTATTCCTCTTGTCCTTCTTCCGTTAGAGTAGTTGGTAGAGTAAAGTTTTTTGCTTTTGCTAAAGCACTTACTTCAGAAGCCGATTTAGTGTGCTCATCAACAAGCATTTTACCAAATTTTTTCACTTCAGCGTTGGTACTTTTTGTTTGAGCCAGTTTACCAATTTCGATTTCAGCTAAATTGATTTCTGCTTGATCTACTAAAAATTCAGAATCATCTTCTTTGCTGTCAATAGAATCGAATTTTGCTTCGTTTGCATCTTCTGCAACTTCTTTAGGATCTTCTTGTTTGGTTTCGTTCTTACAAGATTGAAGAGATAAAATAATAAGTCCTGCTCCTAAAATGGCTTGTCCGGCTAATAATAACTTTTTCATGATTTTAATGGTTTAAATGTTATGATGTAAAATTATTGAGAACCTGTAAGAAAAAATTACACGATTTTTACGGATTGTTATAGGATTTGGATGCTATCAATAATTAGAAATGTATGTTTGTATTATTAATTGAGAAAAATGAAATATTTAATTCATGAAACAAAAAATTACACTCCTATTTCTTTTAACGACAGCTTTTGTGTCAGCCCAAATTATTTATAAAGGCTTCATAGACAAATATCCAATTGAGTTGGTAACCGATATTTATTCAGACGGGCAAGGATCTGCAATCTATGTGTATTCTAATTATGATACGCCAATAGTTTTGAATGCAAAGCTTGTAGAAACCGCTTTAGTTTTTACGGAGAAAGATAAAAACGATAACGAAACCGCAAAATTGACTTTTGTAAATTATGATGGCAATAGCAGTCAGCTAAATGGAATCTGGAAAGATTTGAATTCAGGAAAAGAGCTTAAAATCAGTTTAGAAAAAGAGTTTGATGTAAATGATAATTCAGAATTGAAAGAAAGAGAGATTTTACAGCCCGTTTCTTTTAAAGATAAATATTTTAAGCTTGTTATTTCGAAAGATTCAAATGTGAGCGGCATTAAAATTCTGGAGAAAAAGACCGATAAATTAATCCAGAAAATTGACATTCAATGCCAACTTTGGGGGCTTTACAATATAAATGTAGGAGATTATAATTTTGATGGATTTGAAGAATTCTCTGTTTTTGAATCCAGTTACGCGGGACCAAATACTTCTAGAATATATTTTCTATACAATCCGAAAACAGGAAAATACTTTGAGAGCAGTTTTAGTGGAACTTCATTAGAATTTGACAGTAAAACTAAAAGGATCTACGAGCACAATCAATGTTGCGCAGGTAGGAGTGTAGAAAGAGCTGAATATAAAGTTGTCAATAACAAAATGGTTTTGATAAAAAAGACTTGTTTGGAATATGATGATAAAACAAAGGACTATAAGAATATTAAATGTGATTGATTAAATAAAGAGAAAACAAATCCCGACTTCAAAAGAGTTGGGATTTTTTTTTCGTAACACAATTTACATCTCACAAATAACATTTTACATTTCACTTTTCACAATTCCCATCCCACAAATTTGAAATTTCAAACCAAAATTCTATAACAGAATCGCCTTACTTTTTGATGAACTTTGACTTATGAGATTTTTCAAAACATTCTAAAAATAAAAGTCATGCCAGATCCAAGAATTAAAAACGAAGAACAGTATGAAGCATTGGTAAAAAAAGGATACAGCAAAGAAAAATCGGCGCGTATTGCCAATACACCCAATGCAGGAGAAAAAGGCGGAAAAGCAAAGCCTTATGACGAATGGACAAAAGAAGAACTTTTGAAACAAGCCAGTAAAGTTGGTATAAAAGGAAGATCTTATATGAATAAAAAAGACCTAATAAAGTCTTTGCGAAATAATTGAAACAAATAGCAAAACTATTTCTGTGATAAAAATTCAAATACCATGAATGCGGCGAGAAAAGAAAATTTGATGAATCAGCTAATTAAAGCGCCACAGCTAGTTATAGAAAAACTAGACTTAGAATATATTAACGATCATCAATTGACAATCGTACGCTGCCGCGAAGGAGAAAATTTCGTTTATAAAAAAAACGGAAGAAATGTGAAAAGCAAAAATGAAATTAAGCGCATTAATAGTTTAGTTCTTCCGCCAGCTTGGGAAAACGTTCGTATTACTGATATTACAAATGGACACTTGCAAGCTGTGGGAACAGATCTTAAAAACAGAAAACAATATCGTTATCATCCGAGATGGAATTTGATTCGAAATCAAACCAAGTTTTATAAAATAGCAGAATTTGGAGCCAAACTCCCATTTATCAGAAAACAAGTAGATCTTGATTTGGAACAGAAAGAATGGTCAAAGGAAAAAGTTACTGCTTTGGTTATTCGATTAATGGAAGAAACGCATATTCGAATCGGAAACGAGAAATATGCCAAAGACAACAAATCGTACGGACTTTCGACTTTAAGAAAACGCCATATTAATATCAATAGAAATTCGCTTCGGTTTGAATTTATTGGTAAAAAGGGAAAACAGCATACTATTACCACTCGAAACAAGAAATTGATCAAATTGGTAAGCCGTTGTGAAGAAATTCCAGGTTATGAAGTTTTTAAATATTACGATAAAAACGGCGAAAGAAAAGTTTTGGACAGTCACGCGGTAAATGAATATCTGCATGCTATTTCGGGCGAATATTTCAGCGCGAAAGATTTCAGAACTTGGGCCGCTTCGATTATTTTCTTTGAAAGTTTAATGGAAATTGGAGTCACATCTAATGAAAAAGAAATCAAAAACAACATCATTACAGCTTTTGATTTAACCGCTGAAGCACTCGGAAACACGAGAAAAGTCTGCAAAGATTATTACGTTCATCCGCTTTTGATTTCGACTTATGAAGATGGTTCCATCCAGAAATATTTTGATTCAGTTAAAAAAAGCCGAAGCAACAGAAAATATTTTACAAAAACAGAAACCGCATTCTCAGAACTGATTAAAAATTATGAGGTCAATTTTGAGCAAGAATGCGCCTAAATATAAGAGTTGAGCTTCTCTCCAAAAGCTTTAAAAGTTTGAATACAAACAAAATCATTATTAACTAAAAAACTATTATTATGTTACGTTGGACAGTCACTTTTATTATTCTAGCCATAGTGGCGGGAATATTTGGTTTCGGTGGAATTGCCGCTGGAGCAGCTAGTATCGCTAAAATTTTATTCTTTATATTTTTAGTTCTTTTCGTTATTTCTTTAATCAGCGGAAGATCAAGAGTATAAGAGCAGTAGCAGATATACAAGAAATTTAAAACGGCACATTATTTAAAATGTGTCGTTTTTGTGGTTTTAATAAATAAAAAAAAAACAGCAAGTCATGGGAACACAAAGCGGTGCTTATCAAGATGTTTACATTAAAAGAGAAGACGCAATGGTAAGCTTGAAAAACGATGTGACAGATTTTTGTGAAAAATACATAAAGCCTGTGCATCCTGAAAATTGGGATTGGTCGGTTCGTGATTTCGAAAATCCAAAAAACGATCCTACAACGGCAGAAGCCCGAGCAATTGCCAATGTTGTGTTTAAAGATTTAAGTGATCCAAAGCACACAGATGTCGATCTTTCTACAATGAATAACGTCCATGCGATTAAGGCCTATTTGGATCCGAAAAGCAAACATGAAGCTTTTAATATGGAAGAATTTGCTTTTGCCTTAAAAGTAGAATTGGAGCACGGGAGAATAAAAGAGGTAAATGTGACCAATAATCATCCGTTTTTGACGGCTATGATTGCGCTTGCCCACATGACAGAAAGTTTGACTTATTATAAAAGGCTGAAAGTAATGGAAGCCGAGGGAGAAATTTATGAAATTGTTCGAAAAATAGAGGCTTCATCTGAAGGAAAAGAAGAATGGTATAAAGAATTAGGCAAAGCCGAACAAGAACTCAACGAAGCCAGAGCGGGATTATCAGAACGCCTGGCGCGTATGGACGATATTCCAGTACTGAAAATTATTGGAGATTAAGTAGTTAAATTTTAAACTCAAAAAACCGTCCCGATTTATCGGGACGGTTTTTTCTTTTCTTTAAAATGAGATTAGAATCGGCGAGGATCATTTTCTGGATATTCTTCGTCATCGTTATCTTCTTGAACATCATCTTCAATATAATCATTATCGTCTTCATCTATATCCTCTTCGATATAATCATCATCGTCATCATCGTCTTCATCCTCGTCATCAATGTCTTCTAGGACATCTTCAGTTTCATTAAAGTCGTATTCGTCTTCTTTAAGATCTGACGGATTATCAAATTCGTCGTTTTCTTCCGTATAATTTTCATCTTCTAGTTCGACCTCATAAATATCATCATTGTTGTCTTCGAGATCTCTGTCGGTATGAAAATCATCATTTAGATCATCTAGATCATCATCACTCACAAAATCTTCCTGATCAGGGTTGGGTCTATTCGGATTATAGCCATTTCGTACCATATAGCCTCGTTCCGCGATTTCACTAGCATTGTTATCAGGTTGTTTGATATCTTCATCAAGATCTTTACTCATATTTCGGTCGTTTGAGAAATGATTTTTTAAATCTCCGTTGTAGCTATTTTTTTTATCTATAGTATTCATGACATCTAGTTTTTAATGATTAATACTTAACAAAGCTAGTAGGAACTTAAAAGAATTGCTTATAAGATTTTAAAGTCTAATTGTATAATTAACAGATGCTTAGAATAGAATTTTAAGTTGAAATCTTATAACCCCTTCCAAAGCATAGGCAGTAATTTTATCATCATATTAATCATTAAAAAATTATTACCATGAAAACTACAGATAGTAAAAAATCAACTACTGCAAAATCAACTACTGCAAAAAGTACAGCAACTAAAAAAGCTGCTGCAAAAGAAACCACACCAAGAGGAGTTACAAAACCAAAATCGAATGCCGCTTCAGGGTTAACAGAATTATTTGAAGACGGATTAAAAGATATTTACTGGGCAGAAAAAGCCTTGACAAAAGCCTTGCCTGTGATGGTTAAAAATGCTTCTTCTGTTGAATTGAAAGATGCCATTGACAATCATTTGACAGAAACTGAAGAACAAATTGTTCGTTTAGAAGAAGTATTTAAAATTATTGGTCAAAAAGCAACAGCAAAAAAATGCGATGCTATGGAGGGTTTAATCGAAGAAGCAAAAGGAATGCTGGAAGAAACTGAATTAGGAGTGGTGCGTGATGCCGGAATTATTGCTGCAAGTCAGAAAATTGAGCATTACGAAATTGCAACTTATGGTACTTTGAGACAATTTGCTGAAACGCTAGGTCTTGCAGAAGCCGCTACTTTATTAGAACAAACGCTCGATGAAGAGAAAGGCGCAGATAAAACACTTACAGAAGTTGCTGTTAGTGCAGTAAATCTTGAGGCTGCCGAAATTGAATAAAGCCCTAAGAAAGAAATAAAAGTGCAGTTCTCATACTGCACTTTTTAGTTTATAAAATTTTAGTATATGCCCGAAGGTCCGTCTATAGTAATCTTAAAAGAAGAAGTGCAGCAATTTACCGGACAGAAAATAATTTCTGTATCTGGAAATACTTCTATTGATATTTCTCGTCTAGAAAATCAAACCATTATTGCTTTTAAAACCTGGGGAAAACATTTCTTAATCTGTTTTGATTCTTTTACAGTAAAAATCCACATGCTCATGTTTGGAACTTACCGAATAAACGAGCGGAAAACTTCCAAACCAAGGCTAAGTCTGGTTTTTAAAAGCGGAGAACTTAATTTTTACACTTGCTCCATCAAAATTCTAGAAGGCGATGTCAATTCGCATTACGATTGGAGTGTTGATGTGATGAATGAAAATTGGGATCCGAAGAAAGCTCAGACTAGTATGGAAAAGCAACCCGAAAAAATGATTTGCGATGTAATTTTAGATCAGGATATTTTTTCTGGAGTAGGCAACATTATTAAAAATGAAGTTTTGTACCGCTGTTATGTTCATCCAGAATCGATTGTAGAAAAAATTCCGCCTCACATAAAAAGCCAGCTTATTGCTGAATGTTCGATTTATAGTTTTGAATTTTTGTACTGGAAGAAAAAGTTTGAACTCAAAAAGCATTGGGAAGCTTATACCAAAACGACCTGTTTAAGATGCAATCTTCCGTTTGAGAAGAAACAGACTGGAGCCCGTAAACGCAGAAGTTTTTTCTGCGCTAACTGCCAACAATTATACAAATGAAAAATCAAGTCATAATAGGATGTTCCAGCTTTTATAACAGTTTTTGGAAGAATGTTTTTTATCCTCATAATCTTCCTTCCAAAAAATGGTTTGAGTTTTATTGCCATCACTTCGATACGTACGAGTTTAATGGAAGTTTTTATAAATTTCCAACCGTTCGCATTTTCCAAAATTGGTATAATAAAACGCCAGAGTCTTTTTTGTTTTCGGTCAAAGTGCCGAAAGAAATCACGCATATCAAAAAACTGATAGACTGCGAAAGCCGCTTAAATGAATTTTACGCGGTTTGCAAGGAGGGAATGAAGGACAAACTCGCCGCGATTTTATTTCAGTTTCCGCCAAGTTATGCTTTTAGCAGAGAAAAATTGGATGCTATTATTGGAATTTTAAACTATGATTTTAAAAACGTGATAGAGTTTCGACACGAAAGCTGGTGGAATGATGAGGTTTGGAATTCATTTAAAGAAAACAATATTACGTTTTGCAGCGTGAGTTATCCGAATCTTCCTGAAACTATTTTCAAAGATTTTCCGCTATTTTATATGCGTTTTCACGGAATTCCGAGATTATTTCATTCGAGTTATTCTACAGAAGAGTTGCAGCATGTTCATCGTCAAATTCGTTCTAAGAAAGGATTTGTCTATTTTAATAATACTGCGAGTGAAGCAGGCATTCTGAATGCTTTAGAATTGAAAAGAATGGCTGGTTAGTTTATTTTTAGCTGTGAGTTTTTTTTTAACGCAAAGTGCGCTAAGGTTTTTTTTATTTTGAAAACTTAATTTTTTGCGTTGAAAAAGTTCGCAAAGCTGTTGCCTTTATGCTTTGTGAATATTTTTTTTCACGCAGATCTAGCAGATTTTTGGAATTTTTATTGTTGCTGTTGAAAGATTTATGCAGATTCTTAATCCTTTTAATCTTTCTAATCTGTGGCAAAAAATTAACGCAAAGTTCGCTAAAGATTTTTTTATTTTGATGACTTAATGCAGGCGTTTATAAGTTCGCAAAGCTGTGTGTGGTAGCTTTGTGAATAATTTTTTTCACGCAGATTTAGCAGATTTTTGGAATTTTATTGTTGCTGTTGAAAGATTTATGCAGATTCTTAATCCTTTTAATCTTTCTAATCTGTGGCAGAAAATTAACGCAGAGTGAAGAAAATTTTTCCCGCAGATTTAGCAGATCAAGGAGATTTTATTTGAGTTAAAAAATTACGCAGATTATAAATCTGCAAAAATCTCTTCAGCACAATAAAAATCTGCATTATCTGCTAAATCTGCGTGAAACAAAAATTATGCGCAATATTGAGTATTTAAATCTGCGAGAACAAAATTATGCGCAAAAGAAAAAAATAACCGCAAAGAGAGCAGGGAAATTCTTTGCGAACTTTGCGTAAACCTCTGCGCTCTTTGCGGTTAAAAAAATCAATAATTTACAATTTCAGACTTCCTTCAATTCCGTCATCCATTGTTTTACCTGTTATTAAAGCGGCTGTCATTTTAGCAATCGCTACCATTTTTCCGTTTTTGTTGTTCCAGTAGTAACCATCTTCAGGAACCACTTTTATCACACTCAGATTCGGATCATCAACACCTCCAGGCATCCAGATTTTTACTGCTGGATTATATAATTCTTCAATAGTTTTTCTATCATACGAAATAGTTGCCGTACCGTGAAGGGTTAAAAACTTATCGTGCGGTTCCGCAAAGAAAATTTCTACCATCGGATTCTGAGTAATTTCAGCATTCTGACCGCTGTTTCGGTCAGATAAAAACCAAAGCTGTCCTAAATCATCAATTTTCTGAACCGACATTGGTCGAGATTGTATTTTGTATTCCTTATAGGTACAAAACATACACGTTTTAATATGCTCAGCTAGATCTTTTATTTTATCTACTGCAAATTCATCTGTAAGGTCTTTATGATCGCCCATAATGCTATATTTTTAAGTTTTTTATATTTAATTGTTTGACAAATAATGTTTTATCTGCCTTAAAATAGATACCAGTAAAGTTGGCTCTTTTTGTCCTTTTTTAGCTTATATAATTCAACTTAGAAATTATGAGATTTCAATTTATACCGTTTTGTAAGAAATTGGGCTACTACCTTTTTGTTACATAAAAAATTGCACTATCTTTGAAAGATAAATTTCTAAGCCAAAAAGACGATGAGTGATTTTACTATTTTTTATACTGACGACGACGAAGATGATTTGTGTATTTTTGCTGATGCCGTAGAAAGTATACCTCAAAATATTAATCTTCAAACATTTTCTGCAGGCGAAAATTTCTTAAATGCCATTTTTAATCCGCCTGCAACGCCTTATGTCGTTTTTTTGGATTTGAATATGCCAGGAAAAAATGGATTTGATGTTTTAGAAGAGCTTCGAAATTCAGACTATAGAAAAGATATTCCCGTTGTAATTTATTCTACTTCAAGCGAACCTAGTATTATCGAAAAATGCCGTAAGCTAGGTGCCAATTGCTTTATTACGAAACCCATTTTAATGAATGACATTATAAAATCAATTGAGCACGCTATGCAAATTGACTGGCAAAAATTTATTCCGAACCAATCTAATTTTGTTTTTAGATACTAATTTCAGATAAATCGGGAATGTAAATATTAAAAACCGAACCTTTGCCTTTTTCACTAGAAACCGTTATAAAACCTTTATGGTTTTCTACGATTTTCTTGACAATGGCAAGACCAATTCCCGTTCCGCGATATTCGCTTTCCGTATTCAAGCGCTGAAAAACTTCAAAGATTTTTTCTTTGTACTCCAATTCAAAACCGATTCCGTTATCTGTAACTTGAAGATGATGATAGATTTTATCTTTAAATTCAGCATTCGGCAATAATTTCCCTTCCACTTCAGTAACCGAAATTTTTACTATTGGGGCAACGCCTGGACGAGAAAACTTCAACGCATTTTCGACCAGATTATGAAGCAGCTGTCTAAACTGAAACTGTATAAGAGTGGCTTCTCCTAAATCGTGATATTCTACAACAGCATTTTTTTCTTCAATTCGATCCGAAAAATCGCTTATTACTTCTTCTGCAACTTCATCTATTTTAACTCTCGAAAAAACACGGTCGGCAGAATTGGCTCTAGAATAAGTCAATAAATCTTGTATGAGATTCTGCATTTTCTTTGCCGAAAACTCAATTCTATTTAAATACGCTTTGGCATTTGCCGAAATATTCTGTTCATCCAAATCGGCCAATCGGCTAGCAAAAGTTTGGATTTTTCTCAAAGGCTCTTGAAGATCATGGCTAGAAATATAAGCAAACGACTGCAGTTCGATATTCATATTGACCAAATCGCGGTTTTTCAATTCCAGCTGCGTGGTACGTTCAATAATTTGTTCTTCCAACTGATTGGTAAAGTTTTTTTGCTCTTCTATATCCGTGCTTGTTCCCACCCACATTTGAATCTTTCCCGACTCGTCCATTTGGGCAATTGCACGGCTAAGCTGCCATCTGTATTCGCCATCATAACGCTTAAATCGGTGAATAAAAAGAAAATCATGTCCTGTTTTAACCGATTCCATCCAGAGTTTGACATTTTCTTCTCGATCGTCAGGATGCACAATCTGAAGCCAGCCATTTTTCTCAATTTCTTCTTTAGACAATCCAGAATAATTGTAAATCGTTTGATTAAAATAATTTAAATTTCCCAGCGTATCACTCGTCCAGATAAGCTGTGGCATAGAGTCGGCGAGGAGCCTGAATTTTTTTTCACTTTTCATCAAAACATGCTGATTTTGTTTTTCGGTAGTAAAATCCATTAAAGTGCCGACCATTTTAGAGGGCTCTTTATTTTCATCAAAAAAGATTTTACCATGAACTTTAATCCAGCCAATAGAATTGTTTACTTTTAAAATTCGAGCTTCATATTTATAAATTCCATTTTTAAGCGCTTTAGCAAAAGCTTCAGCAACAATATGTTCATCTTCTGGAAATATGCGGCTTCGAATATCTTGATGTACAATTTTGCTGTTTTTCTCAAAGCCAAAAATGTCGAGAATAGTATCGCTGTAGATTAGTTTTTTAGTTTTAAGATTTAAATCCCACATCGCAATTTCGCCAATTTCAGCTGCCAATCGAACCCTCTCTTCTGCAGTTTCCACTTTTTTTCTAGCTTTTACTTTAGAAGTGACGTCATATACAGTACACATAATTCCCGAAGCCTTTCGGTCTTTTTCGTAGAGTGGAGTGTATTGGTAATCGAGATAGAATTTCTTTAATTTATCATTAATATCAACATAAGCAACGGCTTCATTTTCGCGAATTGTTTTTCCGTTTATCAAAACTTCCTGCAGTAATTCAGGGTATTTTTGCTGTTGCAATTCAGGAAAAACTTCTAATAAAGGAATGCCAATACAATCTTTTTCTTCCTTTTGCCAGATATTGTACATCATTGCTTTATTGGCCATTTCGATAATAAAATCTTTACCTCTAAAGATCGCCATTGCAATTGGCGAGTCAATTACAATATCGCGAAAAGCTTTTTCGCTTTCTTTAAGAAGATGCCTTCCTTTTACTTCTTCAGTAACTTCATAAGAGACAACAATAACGCCGTTAATAATTTCATTTTCATCTTTTAACGGATAAAAAACGAGATTAAAATAGCCTAATTCTTGCTTGTTATAACGATTTAAATTAACTGGTAATTCGTCAGTATAATACGGAATTCCAGTTTCATAGACTTTCTTTAGTAAAGGAAAAACCGTTTCCTCTGCTTCTGGAACCGAATCAAAAATGGGTTTGTTTAAAATTTCGTTTTCCTCTTTATCAATAATATGAAGATACGTTTCATTTGCCATTTCCACAATCAGATCTGGACCTTTTAGAATTCCAATTCCGACTGGAAGCTGTTTTACAATGTCTTTAAAACGTTTTTCACTTTCTTCAAGCCTAGTATGCGTCAAAACCTGATGGGTTGTCTCATTGCAAATTACGAGAACTCCAGCTACTTTTCCATTCTCATCATGTACAGGACTATAGCTAAATGTCCAGTACACATCTTCCAATTTTCCATTTCTATATATAGGCAATAATTGATCTTCATGCCAAGTCGAATCGCCTTTTTGCAATACCTGATCTATGAGAGGTTTAATAAAATTCCAGATTTCAGGCCAATAATCGGCACCTTTTTCTCCCAGAATAGAAGGATGTTTGCCATTATTTCCTAAACTAGGACGATAGGCATCATTGTAGAAACAAATATGATCTGGCCCCCAAAACAAAAACATAGGAAATTTAGAGTTTAGAAGAATTCCTAAAGTAGTACGGAGGCTTTGAGGCCAAGATTCAACTGGTCCCATAGCTGTTTTATTCCAATCTTTGACACGGATAAGTTCACCCATTTCTCCTCCATTGGCCAAAAAATCATAATTGTTGTAACTCATTCAAATTGTATTTTTATGTTCCTGTTTAACAGGTCGTTTTTCATTACTTTAAATCGGTAATGTTTGTTTTTTTAGATTAAGCTTTATTAAAATTAGTAAAAAATAAATATCCGCAGAAATGCGATTTTGAATGAGGCAAGATTAAAATCGTTAGAGTTAATTTTATCATTTTTCTATGCGGAAATTTGAATAAAAGATAAAAATAAAAAGCAATGAAAAGGGAAGATTCTAAACACGAAACCGATAATATAAAAAGATATCAGGAGGAAGGATATATAGTAAATTATTTATTTGAAAATGACCGCCTGATAGATTCTCAAAGTAAAGTATCTTATAAACCAGAAGACATATTTATTGTGGCACATCATCGCTATGAAGGAATGAGTGATCCAGATGATATGTCGATTTTATATATTATCGAAACTAAAGACGGAGGAAAAGGAACTCATTTATTAGGATACGGCCCAACGGCAGATTTAGAAGAAGCAGAATTTTTTAAAGACATTCCGAAAGCCAATTACTCTAAAAATTCAGACGTAAACGAGTTAACGTAAAAAAGCTTCTAAGCTTCTGAGTTGCTAAGGTACTAAGATGCTAAGTACTATTCTTACTGTCGTAGAAGCTCAAAATCTTAACACCTTAAAAGAATAAAAATAGATTGGTATTTTTATTTTGCTGATGAGCAGTTGTTTCAAATTTATTTGGAGCAGCTGCTTTTTTTTTGAGCTTCTAAGTTACTAAGGTGCTGAGCTACTACGTGACTTAGAACCTTAGAATCTCAGCACCTTAGCAACTTAAGTAAAAATTATGAAATATCTCCTCAAAATTGTATAAGGAATTGACTGACAATATGAACGAAATTTGGATTAAGAAATTGAGATAACAATCAAAGGTGAGTTTTGTACAAATTCCCGCTTTATTAACCAAACCGAAATAATGAAAAAACTTTACTTAAATACAGGAAGCTTTGATGCTGTTTTTACTAATCTGAAAGAGAGTTTCGGCGGTGACTTATTGATTACTGCCAACGAATACAAATTGATATTTAAATCGAAATGGGCAAACGGAAGCATTTCTGGAGTTCGTTTTGAAAAAGAAATGACGTATTTAAATTTTGACTTGACTTTTAATCAGGAAGTTAGTTTAAGTATTGAATCTAATCCGTTTTCGCCTGTGTTTTTTGCGTATTGCGAAAAAGGAAATGTATTGCATAGTTTTGGTGCCGATGGAGCTACTCATTGTCTTAAAAAACAGCAATCGGGTATTATGAGCAATTCTTCTACGATCAACAGTGTATTGTATTTTCAGAGTCATCAGCAAATTCAATTCTCTATAATCGGAATGCCAACAACAATTGAAAATAAAGAAATTGATTTTGTTTCTCAGGTAAAAAAAATATTTACAAGCAATTCTGGAAATTATATTTACATAGGAGATGAAAATCATAAAATAGGGGAGAAATTTCAGGAACTTAAAAGAATTCCAAATCAAGGAGCAATTCGTTATTTGTTAATGAGAAGTATTCTTCGTGAGGTTTTAGAATTAGAGATAGCGCAACATAGTTATAATTATTTTACAATGTTTGAGCCTATTTTAAACTTTGCAGTAAAACAATTAGACGAAATCAAAAAACTATCGCCTATCAAATTAACTGCAATTGCAGCGCCAGTACATTTTTTAAAGCGAAACTTGCAATCTCGAAAATACAATTTGGAATTAGATCGATACAACCAAAAATTAGCTAGCTAGTAAGCATACCATATTCTTCACTTTCAAAAAAACAGCTTCGATCGAGCTGTTTTTTTCTTTTTAGGACTTATTCTTTTTCATAGTAAATGATAAAATAAACCATGATTAAATTTAAGACCAAAGAAATGCTGTTTGTAATAATTATTGGAAGATCTTTTTTTAGAATCCCGTAAACAATCCAAACTGAGATTCCGAACGTTAAAATACTGAACATTCGAAGCGAAATTTCTTTTACTTTCTTGGTTTTCCAAACCTTTATAATTTGCGGAATTGTAGATATTGTAATACAAGCTCCCGCAAAAAGTCCTATGATGTCGATGTAGTTCATTTTTTTTTATTTTTAAGTGACAGAGTTGCAAAGAGACAAAGGGGCAAAGTTTATTTTAAAGCTGGTTATATGTCTGATTTGGTATTTTTGACAAAAAATAGAAAAGCTTTGCGTTCTTAATTTTGCTAGCAAACACTAAAAAATCCTCAGCGTACTTTGCGTAAAACCTTTGCGCTCTTTGCGTTAAAATATGCGCATAGTAAAAAACTTAGTAGCTTAGCATCTTAGCACCTTAGTGGCTTAAAAAACTCAGCCCACAAGCTCCCCACCGTTTATATGAATAAATTGCCCTGTAATGTAACTGCTGTCTTCGCAAGCCAGAAAAACATACGCCGGGGCTACTTCAGAAGGCTGACCGGCTCTTTCCATTGGATTGTCTTTTCCAAAATCAGATAATTTATCAAAGCTTGCTACGATTAAAGGCGTCCAAATTGGTCCAGGAGCAACGCCATTAACGCGGATTTTTTTCTTCGCCAGCATAGTAGAAAGAGAACGTGTAAAACTTACAATCGCTCCTTTGGTACTCGCGTAATCAGCTAAGTGTTCGCTTCCGCGAAAAGCAGTTACAGAAGTGGTATTGATAATCGCATCGCCTTCTTTTAAGAATGCCAATGCAGCTTTAGTAATATAAAAATAAGGATAAATATTAGTCTCAAATGTCTTTTTAAGCTGTGCACTCGTAATCTTTTCCAATTCTTTTTGCGGAAATTGAGTGGCAGCATTATTCACCAGGATATTTAGGCTTTTAAAAGTAGTATGGCATTTCTTTACTGCGGTCTGACAAAATTTTTCATCTTTCAAATCTCCGCTTATCAAAAGACATTGCTGCCCTTCTTTTTCAATCATAGCTTTGGTTTCAAGAGCATCTTTATCTTCTTTTAAATACACAATGGCAATATTAGCGCCCTCTCTTGCAAAATGTACAGCAACACTTCTTCCGATACCGCTGTCGCCTCCAGTAATAAAAGCTGTTTTTCCTAATAATTTACCGCTTCCAGTATAATTCTCTCGAATAATTTCGGGTTCGGGATTCATTTTATGTTCGTTTCCCGGAAGATTTTGTTTTTGTTCGGGAAATGTCTGTTTCTTTTTCATGATTCTTTTTTTTAGGCTTTTATGCTATTTAAAATTAGCTCTTAACTAAAATTTCGATTGTCTTAAAAGATATTTTGTTTGCCTCAATTAAAAACAAAATGGCAATTGTGATGAAAATACATGGGTTTTATCCAATACTGATACTAATAGGAAATTTCTAATAAGTTAGCAATCACCCAGAATATTCAATTGAAATACAAAAGATGGGAATTTTGTAACTATTTTCGATTTAAATAAAAAACCTGCCCGTTATTTTTTTTATACATTTGAGAATTTCCGCGCCAATTTTTTGCAGCTCATTTTGCAATTCGTGTAAAAAATAGGAAAATTTTTACGATTATTTAAAAAACAAATTATTTTGAATTACAATCGATTTAGCTATCCGACATGGTATTAATTGTAGACGATATAAGGGCCAATATTATTGCCCTGAAGAAAACATTAGAGCTGCATAATATCGATGTTGATAGTGCCGAATCTGGAGAAGAAGCTCTCAAAAAAATCCTAAAAACAGATTATTGTCTCATCATCATGGACGTTCAAATGCCAGGACTCGATGGATTTGAGGTAGTAAAAATTCTTTCTGGAAACAAACGCACAAAAGATATTCCCGTTATCTTTCTTTCGGCACTTAATACCGAGAAAAAATATATCTTTAAAGGTTATGAAACAGGTGCTGTTGAATACATTACGAAGCCTGTAGATAGCGATTTGCTGATACTCAAAGTAAAAACCTTCATTAAAATTTACGAGCAGCAAAACGAACTGAAAGCGATGAAAGACCTGCTCTCTAAAGAAATAAAAATTAGAAAAGAAGCGCAGGACAACCTTGAAATTAAAATTGCGGAGCGAACAAAAGAACTGGTTCAGAAAAATGAAGAACTAGAACTTAGAAATCACGAATTACAGCAGTTTTCTTGGGTAGTATCGCACGATTTAAATGAGCCAATTAGAAAAATTCAAATCTTTATCAAAATTATAAAAGACCTTTACTTAAAAGCAGACGACAAAGCTATCGATTATGTGGATCGAACGATAAAATCCGCAGAAAGAATGCAAACTTTAATTACCGATCTTCTGGCATATTCTAGACTTTCGGCTCAGGTAAAACCTGAAAAAACCGATTTAAATGTGGTATTGCAGGAAGTATTGGGAGATTTTGATTATTTGATCGAACGCAAAAATGCTACGATAAAAACCAACGAACTTCCAACCGTAGATAGTATTCCGAGTCAGATGCGTCAGGTTTTCCAGAATCTAATTGGAAATGCCCTGAAATTTTCTAGCGATGATAAAGCTGTAATCGAAATAACTTCTGAAATCATTTTAGATAAAGCAATTGACAGTCCGAGTTCTCCTGAAGGTAAATTTTGCCGAATTGTGGTCAAAGACAACGGAATTGGTTTTGACGAAATTTATCTGGATCGAATTTTTATCATTTTCCAAAGTTTAAATGACCGCCAATCTTATGAAGGAACGGGAATTGGACTGGCAATCGCCAAAAAAATTATAGAAAAACACAACGGACTTATCACAGCTAAAAGTAAACCAGGCGAGGGCGCAAGTTTTATAATTGTGCTACCTTTGAAATACGAATTAAAATAATTTAGAAATATATGAATGGTAATTTTAAAAGAAATTTATTAATCAGCTCGCTAGTTTCACTGTTTGTACTTACAATTAGTTCGGTTGCTTCTTTTATTAGTATTAAAAGTCTATTAAGCAGTAATTTTTGGGTCAATCATACTCAAGACGTAATTTACAACCTAAACGAAGGTTCTTCTATTATTACCGAAGCCCAAACCAGTATGAGAGGGTATCTGCTTACGGGCGACGAACAGTTTGTAGATCGATTTTCGGATGCTGAAAATAGATCAAATAATTACTTTGACAAATTGGACGAACTGACGACTGATAATCCTTCGCAAAGAAAATTACTAGACGAATTGCGTGAGAAACGTTCCGGTTTCTTTAAGTATCTAAACAATCAGATTGTAAAAAAACGCTTAAGCAAAGAAACCCTCATTTTCGACTTGAATGAAGGCCGAAATATGATGAACGACATGAGAGCGATCATCAAAAAAGTTGAAAATACAGAACAGAAACTTTTAGAAGAACGCAATTCAAATTCAGAACGTTACGGTAATTACAGTTTAGCTTTAATTGTAGTGGCCTTTTTTATTGCTTTTCTTATTTCTATTGTTTTCTTAATCAGGATTTTAAAAGATTATAACGAAAGAACTTTACTGCAGAAAGAATTAGAAAGAAAAGACAAAGATATAGCAGAAAGACTTCAAGTAATTGGCGGAATTGCAGCCCAAATTACCAAAGGAAATTACGATGTTCAGATTGATGATAGAAAAGCCGATACATTGGGCGCTCTTGGAGCTTCTATACATGAAATGAAAGATTCGTTAAAAACGTCTTTCGACTTGCTGACGCAAAAAGAATGGCTTCAGTCGGGTGTTGCCACTCTGAATGATAAAATGTTGGGCGAAAAAACGATTCAGAAATTATCTAAAGATATCATAGAGTTTTTGTGCCAATATACCAATGCCAGCGCCGGAGTTTTGTATGTTGTTGATGGAGAAGAAATGGCTATTTCGGGCGGTTACAGCTATATTCCGAGCAAAAGCAGAGAAAGAATTAAAAAAGGCGAAGGTTTAATTGGGCAGGCAATCGTTTCTGGGAAAATGCTCGAATTGAAATCATTTTCAGCAGATAATATTCAGATCAATTATGCATTGGGAGAAATCAAACCAACGCATATAGTGGCGCTTCCGCTAATGGACTTTAAAATTGAAGGAGCGGTTGAATTGGCCAGTATTTATGGCTTTTCTGTACTGCAATTGGAATTTTTAAACTTAGTGGCCAACAATATCGGAATTGCTTTAAAAGCGACTCAAAACCGTAAACGCGTTTTAGAACTTCTGGAAGAAACCAAATCACAGTCAGAAGAATTGCAGATTCAGCACAGCGAATTGGAAGCTATAAATGCTGAATTGGAAGCGCAAACTGAAAAACTGCAGGCATCAGAAGAAGAACTTCGCGTGCAACAGGAAGAATTGGAGCAGACCAACGAGGAATTGTCTGAAAGAAGTGTTTTATTAGAAGAAAAAAATACAGAAATTCAGAAAAAATCAGAAGCTTTAGAATTAACAACACGCTACAAATCAGAATTTTTGGCGAATATGTCGCACGAGCTGAGAACGCCGCTGAACTCGATTTTATTATTGAGCCGTTTGCTATCTGAAAATAACAACCAAACGATGAACAATGAAGAAATTGAATTTGCAAAAGTAATTCAGAGTTCAGGAAACAGTTTGTTAGGATTAATTGACGAAATTCTGGATTTATCTAAAATTGAAGCGGGTAAAATGGATCTGGAATTCTTGGATGTTTCGACAAAAGAAATTACAGACAGTCTTCATAATTTATTTTATCTGATTGCAAAAGAGAAAAACATCAATTTTGAAATCATTGCTAAAGAAGCGCCAATCGTTATCAAAACAGATAAAATGCGTTTGGAGCAGATTCTGAAAAACCTGATTTCGAATGCTATTAAATTTACTGAAAAAGGAACAGTAAGCCTCGAAATAAAAGTAAATTCGGATAACGACAAAGAGATTTGCTTCATTGTAAAAGATACTGGAATCGGAATTCCGTTAGAAAAACAGCCACTAATTTTTGAAGCTTTCCAACAAGCAGATGGTTCAACGAAACGTAAATACGGAGGAACAGGTTTAGGATTATCAATTAGCCGTGAATTGGCAAAACTGCTTCGCGGAGAAATTACATTGCACAGTAAAGTAAATGAAGGAAGTACGTTTACATTGTGTCTTCCGGTTTTGGGAATGGCTTTAAATAAAATTTCGGTTAATACTAGACAGGAAGAAGAAGTTTTTGAAGAAGTAACAGAAGAAACAGATAACAAGCCAAAATACATTAGCGAGGTTATACCAGCAGAAATTGAAGATGATAGAGATTCGATTGTAGAAGGCGATAAAGTGATCTTGATTGTAGAAGACGATATTAGTTTTGCTAAATCATTGCTGGCTTTTACGCAGAAAAAAGGCTATAAAGGCGTTGTCGCGGTAAGAGGAGATTATGCTTTGAATTTTGCTTTAATCTACAAGCCAATCGGAATTTTGTTGGATATCGAGCTGCCAATTAAGAGCGGCTGGCAGGTTTTGGAAGAATTGAAAAATCATTCTCAAACCAAGCATATTTCGGTACACATCATGTCATCGCACAAATTGAAACAAGAAAGTCTGCTGAAAGGAGCTGTAGATTTCTTAGATAAACCAGTGGCATTTGACAAGATTCCAGAAGTTTTTACACGTATCGAACATATCATCAACAAAGAATCTCAGAAGGTTTTAATTATTGAAGACAACCCGAAACATGCAAAAGCATTGGCTTATTTCTTAGAAAACTATAATATTAATTCTGAAATTAAAAGCGAAGTTTCGGAAGGATTATCGGCTTTGGGCAAAGAAGAAGTAGACTGCGTGATTTTGGATATGGGAATTCCAGACAAACAGGCTTACGAAATTCTGGATGGCGTGAAGAAAAGCCCAGGATTAGAAAATCTGCCCGTAATTGTCTTTACAGGAAAAAGTTTATCAGTAAAAGAAGAATTAAAAATTAGAAAATACGCCGATTCTATTATCGTTAAAACGGCACATTCGTATCAAAGAATGCTTGATGAGGTTTCACTTTTCCTTCATTTGGTAGAAGAAAAGAAAGAAGGAAACGCTAAAAAAGAAAACCACAAAAAGCTGAATTCGCTGAATAATATTCTGTTTGAGAAAAAAGTATTAATTGTAGATGATGATGTACGAAATATATATTCTCTTTCGAAAGCTTTAGAAGCATTTAAAATGAATGTAATTACGGCTTTTGACGGAAAAGAAGCCATTAAAATTTTAGATGAAAATCCAGACACAGACGTGGTATTGCTCGATATGATGATGCCAAATATGGACGGTTATGAAACAGCCGAAAAGATAAGAAGTAATCCTAAATTTCTTAACTTAGCAGTGATAGCTGTAACGGCCAAAGCTATGACTGGCGACAGGGAAAAATGTATTAGGGCAGGAGCCTCAGATTATATTACAAAACCTGTAGATGTAGACCAGTTATTATCGTTGTTGAGAGTGTGGCTGTATGATAAAATCTAATTTTAAAAAGCTGTAAATGGGAAAAAAACGCGTATTGATAGTAGATGATGATTCTAGGAATATTTTTGCTTTGGTAAATACCTTAAAAGCAAAATCGTATGACTGTGTATCTTGTCTAAGCGCCGAAGAAGCTCTAAAAATATTAAAAGAAGACTCATCTATAGATGCAGTTTTAATAGATATGATGATGCCGGAAATGGATGGTTACGAGGCAATTCCGCTTATAAAGGAAATTCCATCACAAAAATCGACATTGGTAATTGCCGTAACGGCACAGGCCATGTCAGGAGATAGAGAAAAATGTATAGAAGCAGGAGCAGATGCCTACATCTCAAAACCAGTAGATGTTGATAAATTACTTCGGATTTTAGAAGAAATTTAAATGAATTATGATTGAAGATATTGAATTAGAAACTCTTATAAATGATGTTTACGAATATTACGGTTTTGATTTTGGAAGCTATTCCAGAGCCTCGCTTAAAAGACGCGTAAACCGCGTTTTTTATTTAGATGGATTTAAACATTTTCATGAGTTTCTATCTAAAGTCCGTACTGATCCAGAATATTGCAAAAGAATGATTGATGAAATAACGGTTAACGTAACTGAGATGTTTCGTGATCCGTCATTTTACCTCACCCTCCGCAAAGAAATCCTTCCATTGTTGGGAACCAAACCATTTATCCGTATCTGGCATGCAGGATGTTCTACAGGAGAAGAAGTGTATTCTATGGCGATTATGCTCAAAGAAGCGGGTTTGCTGCATAAATCGATATTGTATGCAACAGACATCAACGCGTCGGTGCTAGAAACGGCCAAAAGCGGTATTTTTCCGTTGCGAATGATAAAAGATTATGCCGATAATTATCGCGATGCAGGCGGTCAGCAGGATTTCTCCGATTATTATATTGCCAACTACGGCTTTGCAAAGTTTAACGAAAATCTTTCTGAGAAAATGGTCTTCTCGCAGCACAATCTGGTTTCAGACACTTCGTTTAATGAATTTGACCTCATTTTGTGTCGCAACGTTTTAATTTATTTTGATAATAATCTGCAGAAACGAGTCGTTAATCTATTTGATGACAGCTTGTCTGTTCTTGGTTTTTTGGCGCTCGGAACAAAAGAAACTATAAAATATTCTATATCTCAAACCAAATATAAACAGTTTGCTAAAGAGAAAATATGGAGGAAAGTAAAAGAATAAAAAATTGTAAAGCAGTTATAATTGGCGGATCAGCAGGAAGTCTACAGGCATTATTGCAAATTTTGCCTTTTGTAGAAAAACCGCTTTCCTTTGCGATTGTAATTGTGGTTCACAGAAAACACTCAGACGAACAAACTTTAGAAGCTTTAATTGCTTTAAAATCTAAGATACAAGTAAAAGAAGTAGAAGACAAAGTAAAACTAATACCAGGCTTTATCTACATTGCGCCTTCCAATTACCATTTGCTATTCGAAAAAAACGAAACATTGTCATTAGACACTTCAGAAAAAATAAACTACAGCAGACCAAGTATAGATGTTTCTTTTGAGTCGGCTGCAGAAATATATGGTAATCAGTTGGTCGGAATTTTACTTTCAGGTTCCAATTCTGACGGAACAGTCGGATTAAGAGCCATTAAAGCAGCTGGTGGAATTACAGTTGTACAAAATCCGCTTTCTGCAGAAATGTCTTTTATGCCCAATAATGCCATTTTGCACACCGCTCCAGATTTTATTTTAAATACAGAAGAAATTCTTGAATTTATAAAAGAGATAAATACAGTAACTCCTTGAGTATACTTATTTAAAAATGCAATTTGTGTAAAGCAAAAGAATCCGAAGGATTCAAATGTTTATAGAATTTTATGTTTCGTCTGAGTATGACTCCTTCGGAGTCACATATCTTCGGTGGGAATTATGTGCTATAAAGATTTGAATCCTTCGGATTCTTTT
>NZ_JAVAMB010000009.1 GCF_030730925.1 Flavobacterium sp. DG2-3
GAGCCGATAGAGGGACTCGAACCCACGACCTGCTGATTACAAATCAGCTGCTCTAGCCAGCTGAGCTACATCGGCCTATTTTGCGAGTGCAAAGATAGAAATGTTTTTTAATATTCCAAAAAAAATTTCGCACCACTCTCTATTTAAACAAAAAAACCATTCGCTGATGCGAATGGTTTCCGTTTGAGCCGATAGAGGGACTCGAACCCACGACCTGCTGATTACAAATCAGCTGCTCTAGCCAGCTGAGCTACATCGGCCTCATTACGGGTGCAAATATAAAGCGGATTTTCAATTCTCCAAAATAAAATTGCACTTTTTTACACTTTTTTTCGCTTATAGTGCGTTGATTTTTTCAATCAATTGATTAGCAGTTTGTTCTAATTCAACATTGATTTGTTTGAAGTGTGCTTTTTTATTTTCAACGTTTTTAGCGTTCACTTTTGTAATCAAAGTATCGAATGCAGCAATAGCTTCATCGACTAAAGCATTCGTTTCTGGAGTTGGATTTCCTGTTGTTGACATCTCAAACAAATAAACTGCTTCAATAATATCTCCTAATACGAAGTTGATGTCTTTCTTTAAATTCTTAACGTTTGCCATTTTTCTTATTATTTTAATTTGCGTCTGCAAAAGTACATATTATCTTTAAATTTAATGCTAAGAAATGTAAATTTCTAAAATTGAAGCGTTTCCGATCAAATTAAATGCATTTATTGCAGCTGGAATCAAAATGGTATCTCCTTTTTTGTAAGCTTGCTTGAATCCGTCGTATTCAATTTCAAAATTACCTTCAATACACATATATACTGTAAACGTTTCTCCTGTTTTAGCCACTTCTAATTTATTTTCTAACGGAAGGAAATTAGTTGTAAAATAAGGACAGTCTACAACTGTATTGGAAGTATTCGTTTTAGTCTCGTATTTTTTCTGTGTATCTACTTTATTGTAGTTAATGGCATCTAATGCAAGATCTACGTGCAATTCTCTTTTATTTCCTTGCGCATCTACACGGTCAAAATCGTATAATCTATACGTAATATCAGAAGTCTGCTGAATTTCGGCAACAACCAAACCTGCACCAATGGCGTGAACCGTTCCTGTTTCTAAAAAGAAAACATCTCCCGGTTTTGCTTTTACATCGTCTAAAATTGAAACTAAAGTATTGTCATGTAAGTGTTTTAAATATTCTTCTTTATTTGAATCTTCCTTAAAACCCACAATAATTCTAGCGTCTGCATCGGCTTGGGTTACGTACCACATTTCGGTTTTTCCGAATGAATTATGACGTTCTTTTGCTAATTTATCATTTGGATGAACTTGAATCGAAAGATCTTCTCTTGCATCAAGATATTTAAAAAGAAGCGGAAACTGTTTTCCAAATCTTTCATAAACTTTAGTCCCTAAAATAGCGTCTGGTGTTTCCTCAATCAAATCCATTAAAGATTTTCCTTTAAGAACTCCATTCGCAACCACACTTACATCTCCTTCTACAGTAGATAATTCCCAGCTTTCGCCAGTAATATTAGAAACGATTGGTTTGTTTAGAATTGTTTTTAGTTTTTCTCCTCCCCAGATTCTTTCTTTCAAAATCGGTTCAAATTGCAAAGGGTATAAATTTTGGCTCATGTTTTTAGGCTAATATATTTGTTTAATTAATTCTTTTCTAATACTATTTTGGTAATCTTATGACACTAATTCTTGAACAATTTCTAAGGCTTTCGGAATATGTTTTGCCGCGTTTGCACTGTCAAATATCGAAATCACCAAACCATTTTTATCAATTATATAAGTAACGCGTCCAGGCAAAAGTCCTAGCAGACTATTGCGGACACCAAAAAGTTTTCTCAATCTTTTATCTTGATCAGAAAGCAAAATAAAAGGTAATTTATGTTTAGTAGCAAATTTATGATGTGACTTTACACTATCGCTGCTAATACCAATTACCTCAGCTCCCAAATCTTTAAAATCTTCGTATTGGTCCCGAAAACTGCATGCTTCAGTAGTACAGCCAGGCGTATTATCTTTTGGATAAAAATAAATCACCAAGGGCTTTCTTCCTAAAACGCTTTGGCTTTCAAAAAGTTCTCCGTTGTTGTCTTTCGCAGTAAAATTCGGAACTATATCTCCTATTTTTAATGACATTTTTTATTCTCCTTTATAAGTTACAAAATTTCGGTCCGTTTCGTTCAGCACAACTTCCAGATCAAAGTCAGTGTGAATGCGTTGTCTAATTTTATTCCATATCACAACGGCAATATTTTCTGCAGTTGGATTTAAATCTGTAAATTCTGGAACATCCAGATTCAGATTTTTGTGATCAAACGGAATTTCTACTTCTTCACGTATAATATCCGCTAATACTTTCACATCTAAAACAAAACCAGTTTCGGGGTCAATCTTTCCTGTAACACTTACTGTTAAACCATAATTATGACCATGAAAGTTAGGATTGTTGCATTTTCCAAAAACGGCATCGTTTTTCTCAAATGACCAATCCTTTCGATGTAGTCGATGTGCAGCATTAAAATGTGCTTTTCTTGATATGGTTACTCTCATTTATGCTTCTGGTTAGTTTGGCTATAATTTATGGTCTTCAAGATAATGATCAAATTCATCAAAAATTATCTTAAACCATACGGTATAAATTTCGGGCTGTTTTTCAATATCTGCTTTAACCTCTTCAATACTCATCCATTTCCAATCTTCTACTTCATCTGGATTTATATTGGGTTCATCATTATAATAACCAATCATCACATGATCCAATTCATGCTCTGTCAAGCCGTTATCAAAAGGAGCTTTATAAATAAAATGAAACAGCTCTTTCAATTCTGCTTTAAAACCCATTTCTTCAAACAAACGTCGGCTTCCAGCTTCAATATTGGTTTCACCTTCACGCTGATGACTGCAGCAAGTGTTTGTCCAAAGCAGCGGAGAATGGTATTTATGATGAGCACGCTGTTGCAGCATAATTTCGTTTTTACTATTTAAAATAAAAACCGAAAAGGCACGGTGCAAAAGCGCTTTTTCATGTGCTTCTAATTTTGGCATCAAGCCAATCTGTTCATCGTTTTGATTAACTAGTATTACGTTTTCTTCTGTCATAAGGCTTCTTAAGCAAACAAAAATACGAAAAAAGAAATGGCTTAAAAACGCTAATTACGATTGTCAAAAGCCAAGCTCAAGACCCAATTTCTATTTTACTGATTTACAACATTCTAATTTTATGCTAAAAATTAAAAGCTGTTAAAATTAAGACATAAAAACTACATTGTACTCTTTTACGTAACTAATAAAAAGTTAAAACACACTTAAAAAAATCTCAATAATAACTCAGACTGTAATTTGAAGGTAAATCTCGACGTATCTTTGAAATTCAGACTAATAGCACCCAAAAATTTATGAAATCTAAAAATCTAATTTTCAGCCTTTGTTTTTTGATTCCGCTTTTTATTTTTCAAGCTTGCGGACAAAATACCAAAAAGCAATCTGCAAAAACTGTCGTTATGGAAAACAAAATAAGCAAACCCGGAAATCCTTATTACTCTAATACCGATACCACAAAATTGAATGTCAGCAATGCTGAATGGAAAAAGGTTTTACCCGCAGACGTTTATGCCGTAATGCGTGAGGCCGACACAGAAAGACCTTTTACAGGAAAATATTGGAATACCGACGAAAAAGGAACGTATTACTGCGCTTCATGCGGAAACTTACTGTTTAGATCGACAGCTAAATTTTCGAGCAGCTGCGGATGGCCAAGTTTTTTTGAACAGGAAAACAAAAAAAGTATTGTTTTTAAAGAAGATAATTCGATTGGAATGGAAAGAATCGAAACGCTTTGCGGTCGTTGCGGCGGACATTTAGGACATATTTTTGACGATGGCCCAGAACCAACTGGAAAACGCTACTGCATGAACTCAATTGCTCTAGATTTTATTCCTGATTCTAAATAATAGCTAAACACATAGAAACATAGAATTATAAAATTTCTAAGGAGATCAAAAGAAACACGTTTCTCACACATAGTAATCTATGTGAATTTAGTCAAGTGAAACGCCTTTATCAAGATTCCAAAAAGCTATGTCTCTATATGTTTAAACAAAATTCTCATTATGAAAAATATACTTTTAATATTCTTTTTTGCGCTTTCGCTGAATGGCATTTCGCAAAACAAAAAATCAAATCTTGAAACGATTACACTTGGCGGAGGCTGCTATTGGTGCGTTGAAGCTGTTTACGAACAACTAGATGGCGTAAAATCTGTCGTTTCTGGGTTTTCGGGCGGTAAAGTTGCTAATCCGACGTACGAAGAAGTTTGCACGGGAACAACCGGTCATGCCGAAGTGGTTCAGATTACGTATGACAAAACCGTAACAAATATTAATGAAATTTTCAAAGTCTTTTTTACTGTTCACGATCCGACAACTTTAAACCGTCAGGGCGCAGATGTTGGAACACAATATCGTTCGGTAATTTTCTACAAAAACGAAGAACAGAAAAAAGCTGCTCAAAGCATTATTGCCGAACTCAATAAGGCCAAAGTTTACAACAGTCCAATTGTGACAAAAGTGGAACCTTTTAAAGTTTTTTATAAAGCCGAAGATTATCATCAGAATTATTATTCGAACAATAAAAATCAGCCGTATTGCAAAATGGTGATTCAGCCGAAACTGGAAAAATTCGAAAAGGTTTTTAAAGACAAGCTGAAAAAGAAATAACAAATAATAAAGCATTATTGTAAACCGTCCACAAAAAATGGACGGTTTTTTTATTTGCTAAAGGCTTATAAACATTGAGATTTTAAAAATATTTTATTTTTTTTCAGATTTTTTGTCCAATCCTGAAAGTTCGATTGTTATTAGGGTATAAACATTAAAAAATTATACATCATGGAAGCTAGATTAAATTTATTCGAACAAGGTCAAAAAGCAGTTAGTACATTATTTGGAATCTCTGGTTATTTGAAAAAAGCAACAATCGAAAAATCTTTAATGGAATTGGTAGATTTTAGAATCTCACAAATTAACAACTGTGCATACTGCCTAGACATGCATTCAAAAGAAGCTTTAGCAGCTGGAGAAACAACTCAACGTTTATTAGGATTAAGCGCTTGGAGAGAAACGCCTTATTTTACGCAAAGAGAAAGAGTAGCTCTTGCGTACACAGAAGCGGTAAATGCTTGCGACGTGCCAGACGAAATTTACGAAATCGCAAAAGCTGAATTTACAGAACAAGAATTAATAGATCTTACTCTTGCAGTTGCGGCAATCAATGCTTGGAATCGTCTTAATATTGCTTTTGCTAACACTCCAGGAACTTACAGAGTGGGTCAGTTTGGATAATGATAATTGGTTTTTATTTTCTAAAAACAATTAACTTTATACAACTTAAAAAGAAAATTAATCCTTTATAAAAACATATCGAAATGAATGAATTTTTATTGATTTTCAGAAGAGATTTTATAACAAAAGAAGAACAACCCTCTCCAGAAGAACTGCAGCAGCATTTACAGCAATGGCAAAACTGGTTCGGAAGTCTTGCGGCTCAGGATAAACTGGCAAGACCTTTACAGCGTTGGGATGGCCAAGGAAAACTCGTAAACTCAAAAGGAGTTACAAACGGACCTTTTGTCGAAATTAAAGAATCTATCGGCGGATTAATTATCATTAAAGCCAAAGATTATGACGAAGCTGCCGAAATTGCGCAAGGATGTCCAGTTCTGAATTTTGGCGGAAATGTCGAAATCAGAATGGCCGTTTAACTTTGAAGAATTAAATATCAAAAATGCCTTTGTATCTTTACTTAGGCATTTTGCTTTATAATATGGAGAACAAAGAACTTATCCCTAATTTATTTAGAACAGAATATCAAAAAATAGTTTCGGTACTCTGCAGCTTATTTGGCATTCAGCATATCGAAATTGCCGAAGATATTGTTAGCGATACTTTTCTTTCCGCTGCTGAAACTTGGTCGATAAAAGGAACTCCCGAAAATCCGACCGCTTGGTTGTATACAGTTGCCAAAAACAAAACTAAAAATTACCTAAAAAGAAATACGGTTTTTGAAACCAAAATAGCTGGTAAAATCAAACACAATGCTCCACTTCAAAATCCAGAAATTGACATCGATTTATCAGATCAAAATATTGCCGACAGTCAGCTCGCGATGATTTTTACGGTTTGTAATCCCAGTAATTCTGAAGAAGCGCAAATTGCATTGGCGCTAAATTTATTGTGCGGTTTTGGAATAAGTGAAATTGCCGATGCTTTTTTGTCAAATAAAGAAGTGATTTATAAAAGAATCAATCGCGCCAAAGAAAAGCTGAAAGAAGAAAATATCAAGATTAAAAATCCGAATCTTTCTGAAATACAAGACCGAATGCCTACGGTTTTAAAAACGATTTACCTGCTCTTTTCTGAAGGCTATTATTCTATTTCTCAAAACACTACGCTACGAAAAGATTTTTGTACCGAAGCCATGCGTCTTACCTATTTGCTGATTCAAAATCAAAATACAAATCTCCCGCAAACCAATGCTTTAATGGCGTTAATGTGTTTTCATTCTTCAAGATTTGAAGCTAGAACTGGGTCAAACGGTGAAATTATTTTGTACGAAGACCAAAACGAATCCCTTTGGAATCAGGAATTGATAGACAAAGGAACTTATTTTTTAAGCAAATCATCAACTGGAAATACGCTTTCAAAATATCATTTAGAAGCTGGAATTGCTTACTGGCACACGAACAAAAATGATACCGCTGAAAAATGGCAAAATATTCTTGAATTGTACAATAATCTAATTATTTTGGAATATTCTCCAATTGTAGCTTTAAACAGAACGTATGCTTTATCTAAAGTAGAAGGCAATGAAGAAGCCATTCGCGAAGCCGAAAAATTAAACCTTACCGATAATCATTTTTACTATTCTTTACTCGGAAATCTTTATTTTTCAATTGACTCCAAAAAAGCATTAAAACATTTTGAAAGTGCTTTAAATCTTGCCAAAACCGTTTCTGATAAAAATATCATTAGCAAAAACATTCAAAAATTAAATAATCTTACCGCATAAAAAAAGCAGATGAAACGAATCATCTGCTTTTGTTTTTATATCTATTTTCAAACTATTGTTTAGCCACTTTTTTGAATCTCATCATTGGCACATCGCCCTGAATCAAATTAAGTTTTCCGTCTTTATCAATAGAATAACTTGTAATTTTTGCCATTTGTTTTACAAACTGCTGTTCTCCTCCACCTTCACAAAACATCATTGTAGTTGGACCTGGTTCTCCAAAAGTTAGAGATTTACCGCTCAAAGTGTATGGCGCACTGTAACCGTTGCATCCGTTATTGCCATAAACTTTTGTTTCTTTCTGATCAAAAGTAATTTGCGGCTTTTTATTCGGATATAATCCTTCAAAAGCAATTCTTGGTCCCGAAATGTATTCTAACTCCCAAGTTGTGTCAAATAAATTGCCTGCGTTTCCAGCAGTTTTTGACGATTTACATGAAGCAAAAAATATTGCTAAAATTGAAAGAACTGCAAGTGTGTACTTTTTCATAAAAATATATTTTTAAAGATTTATAATTTGTTTTTTGAAGATTAAAATAATTCTATAAAAATTCTTTACTCAATATTCATGCCTAGTTAGAGATTTTTAACAATTTAAATTCTATATAAAACTGTTATTTCTGTCTCTAAATTACTATATTTTCTTTAAACTTTTATAAATCAAAGATTTAATTTCAATTAGATGATTTCTTTTTTTTTGTAATTTGCATCAATCAAAAAACCAAAATCATCAATAAAAAACCCAAAAAATGAAACAATTCCTATTTTTGCTTGTATTTGCATTGACCGCTCCGTTTGCTCATTCGCAAGAAAACCTTCCAACAGATTATCTCACAAAAGAATTCCATCAAGGACGTCGTGAAGCATTTAGAGCTTTAATGCCTGCTAATTCAGTTGCCGTCGTTTTTTCTTATCCAGAAAGAGTGTTTTCTAGAGACATGGATTATATCTATCATGCAAATCCAGATATGTATTATTTATCAGGATACAAAGAACCAGATGCGGTATTACTGATTTTTAAAGAAGCACAAGGAACTGAAAAATACAACGAAGTTCTTTTTGTAAGAGAAAGAAATGCAGCCAGAGAAATGTGGACGGGAAGACGTTTGGGAATTGAAGGCGCAAAAGCTAAACTTGGTTTTACAACGGTTTACAACGGAAAAGATTTTAATGCGTTTGGCATTGACTTTTCAAAATTCAGTACAATTATTTATGACAGAATTCCAACAGATGTTGCAGAAAATAATAGTCCAGACAATTTATTTGCACTGCTAAAATCATTTAAATCTAAAGCTGGAATTACTCAAGCAAATGAAGTCTCAACAGATTTATTTGACAAAATCACCAGTTCGCTTCGTGAAATAAAAACTCCCGAAGAACTTGTTTTGATGCGCAAAACGGTAAAGCTTTCTTGCGTGGCTCACAACGAAGTGATGAAAGCAGTTGGCCCAGACATGAGTGAAAACGAAGCTGACGGAATTCACACTTACATTCACAAACATTATGGAGCAGAAGCCGAAGGTTACGCTCCAATTATAGGCGTTGGTGCAAACGGATGCATATTGCATTATTGGGAAAACAACGCTACAAAAATGGACAATCAATTGTTATTAATGGATGTTGGCTCTGAGTATCACGGCTATTCTGCAGACGTTACCAGAACAATTACGGCAAACGGAAAATTTACCGAGGAGCAAAAAGCCATTTATCAAATTGTTTATGATGCTCAAGAAGCTGTTTTTAAAATCTGTAAAGCAGGAACTCCTCTAGTTGCACTGAATGAAGCTGCCAAAGATGTTATTGCAAAAGGTTTAATAAAATTAGGTATTATTACAGACCCAAAAGATGTAAAATTATATTATCCGCACACCTGCTCCCATTTTCTTGGACTCGATGTTCATGACAAAGGAACTTACAATGGCCCTAATACTCTTATAAAAGAAAACATGATTCTTACAGTAGAGCCTGGAATTTATATTCCGGCAAACAGTAAATGCGATAAAAAATGGTGGAATATCGGGGTTCGTATTGAAGATGATATTTTAATGCTTAAAGATTCTTATGAAAACCTTTCTATAGATTCTCCAAGAAAATGGCAGGATATTGAGGCTTTAGCGAAACAAAAAAGCACTTTTAATGATATGAAGTTTCCTAAAATATAGTTTTTTTTTTGCCACGACTCGAGCGACAGCGAATAGGCGAAGCAATTTCACGAATTCCCGCTAATTTTTCTCAAATAGTCTACAAAAATAATTCGTGAGAATTAGTGAAATTCGTGGCAAACTTTATTTTCACAGATTATTTAAAAATCCTTTTTAATCCTTCTAATCTGTGGCATAAAATTTTAATCAAGCCTCAATATTTTGAGGCTTTTTCTTTTGATTTTTACCGAACTTTACATTCTAAAATTATTTAAAAATGAAAGCACTTACTTTTTCCACTTTTGGAAATTCTGATGTTTTAGAATATATAGAAATAATAAATCCTGTTTTAAAAAATGACGAAATTTTAATCGAAATGAAAGCCATCGGATTAAATTTTGCTGATGTTTACCGACGAAAAGGAAATTATCATTTAAAAGGAAATCCGCCTTTTATTGCGGGTTACGAAGGCGCAGGAATTGTGGTTGATGCAAATAATCACTCCGAATATAAAGTTGGCGATCGTGTGGCTTTTGCCGACGCTCCGTTTGCCAATGCTGAATTCGTAGCGGTAAATGTAAATCACATTATTCCATTGTCTGAAAGTATTTCTTTTGAAACTGCTGCTTCTGTTTTGCTTCAAGGCTTAACGGCTCATTATCTCGCTACAGACAGTCACAAAACCACAAAAGGAGAAACAGTTTTAATACACGCAGTTGCAGGCGGCGTTGGACAGATACTTACTCAGATAAGCAAACTTTTGGGTGCGACAGTTATTGGCTTAACCTCATCGCCAGAAAAAGCAAAAATCGGATTCGAACAAGGCGCAGACCATGTTTTTCTTTACAATGACGATTGGAAATCGGAAGTTTTTAAAGTTGTTCCTAATGGTGTTGATGCAGTTTACGACAGTATTGGAAGCACTTTAAAAGAAAGTTTTGAAGTAACAAAAGAATGCGGACAAGTGGTTTTCTTCGGAATGGCGGGCGGCGATCCTGAACCTGTAGACCCGAGAATGCTTATGGACGGTTCTAAAACTTTAACTGGAGGCGATTTATGGAGTTATTTAAATTCTAAAGAAGAAAGAATTAAAAGAGCAGCGCAATTATTCAGTTGGATTACCGAAGGAAAAATCAAACTTTCAGAACCGACATCATTTAAATTATCAGAAGGAAAACTGGCGCACGACTTTTTAGAAAGCAGAAAAAGCACAGGAAAAATTATTTTAATTCCTTAGATTTGAAACCAAAAATTAATCTTTTCTCTAATGATGAATAAACCAAAAAACTATTTTTTATTACTTATTTTTTGCCTAATCTTTTGTTCTGCTCAATCACAAAAACTGACCTGTACAATTTATTTTGATGATAATACTTCTGTTACTGGTCTGGGAAAAATAAAAAGTGACAATTTTATTAAATTCAAATTAAACGAAGATGCAAAAAGTACCGATTATGATCCGATGATAATTGATAAAATAGTTATCGAAAAAGATGGTGTTTCTCAAGTTTTCAAATACAAAAAAGAGATCGATGGGTTTCATAAATGGCTAAAAGTTCTCATTGAAGGGAATGTTTCTTTATACAAATATGATAATTCAGGTCTTATCTTCGTTCCTTCGATGACTCCCACTGGCTTCGGAACTAATGGTTTTGGAGGAACTAATATGTATTCAAGCTCAATTGAAGAATATTATGTTGCACACGGAGAAGAATTTGAAGTCATTTCTATTAGCACTATCGGTGGCTTTGGCAAAAACTTTAAAAAAGTAGCTTCTAAATTCTTTGAAGATTGTCCGATTCTTGTAGAAAAGATCAATAATAAAGAATATAAAAAAGATAAAGTTTACGATGTTGTAAAATTTTATAATACAAATTGCAATACTGAAAATGCTGCTACAACAAGTGAAATCAAAAACTAAAAAAGAAACCTATTATGTTTAATAATGGGTTTCTTTTTATAACTGATTTACTTCTATTTTCGTCAATTCTGATAATTCTAAGATTCTTTCTACTTCATCTTTGTTGGCGACAAAAAACAAATAATTATCTCCGTACGTGTCGTATGTCATTAATTCAAGATCGTGTTTTTCTAATGCCGATTGAATGTACGGAAACAAATCATGACTATACGTTTCTTCGGGATAATCGAAAGTAAAATCTTCTCCAATTAATTCCGAAATAAAATATTCTGCATCTTCTGGATCAAATTTCCAATCACTGTTCCAAGCATCGATACTTTCAAAAAAAGCAAAATGACCTTCAACAATATCGTGATACTCTTTGGCTTCTTTCTGGTAGTTTTTAAAAAGCTTTTTAGCTTCTTTTTTCAGTTCTTTATCTTCAACATTTCCTCTTGAAACCAATTTTATAAATTCCTGAAAAGTTTCTTCTGTCGCTTCTTCACTCGTTAATAAATCTTCATTTGAAGGAAGTTCAACCGTTTTTGAAACTTCAATATTTAAATATTGACAAATTCCCTGCAAAACCAATTTAAAATCTCGAACTCCGATTGCTTCACTTTCATTCTTCGGATTATTTACATCTATAACTTCACTTTCCAGTAATCCTTGGGTATAGTCAAAGAAATGTCTTCCGGAATACAGCATTTTAAAATCGTTTATTTCTAAACTATTCGTACAGCAAAAAAAGATTACAAAGTTTTTTATAGAACGTTTAAAGAACTTTTTCTCCTCTGGAGTTGGCTCAGAATAAAACTGAATATGTATAAAATCATATTCTAAACCTTCTTGAATCATTTCATCAGAAAGAGTCGCAATATTCATTTTTTTATAAAGTTCATTCAAAACTTCATAAGCATTATTAAAGCCAGCTTTTTTGATTTCTGCATTTCCTTCTTCATGATCCAAAGAACCCGGAAAGTAATATAAATTTACCCGGACATCTTCTTGAATTCCTTTCATTTTAAATTCAAGACTCGACTGCTCATTATATAAATAAGAGTAAATAGGATCAATAACATCAAAAGAAATGATCGATTTCGGATCGTTATTTCTATTAAATAAATTGGAAAAAAAGCTCATACGAAATATTTTATATTAAAATTAATCGATAGAATATTTAAAACTTTGATTCATTTTATCAAAGGGAATTACCTCATGGACAATCGATTCCAGTTCGTGATCTGTCAATAATCCTCTCGCCGATTCTACTATTTTTGGTGAAACATTGATTTCATAATCGACAATATCTCGTTTTAGAATAGCTGATAAAATTTGATTTTGCCGATCAGTAAGATATTTTTTGTGCGATTTAAATACCGATTCGATATCACTTCTAAATTCTTCATCTGTCAGTTGATTGTACACGTCTTGTTTAGACATATCGATCAACAAAACTTTAAAGATAAAATCTTGAAGATTTTTTGCCAGATAATTCACTTCATTCATATCGTGCCAAACAAACACGATTGGCACGTCTCCATTATTTTCTTCGTTTAAGAAAAAACAATAATGATCACCACCGCCGCTTTTAGCAAACGGAATGAATTTAAATTCTGGATTAATATTTCGATAATCTTCGGGATCTTGAAGTTCTTCGATTTCTTCTACAACAGATTTTAAATTCAGCGATTCAAAATCATACGAATGCAAAAGCAAAGGCGGATTGTCTTTTAAAGTAGGATAGACATCTGTATACCAATTTGGGCCATATTCTCCAACATCTAGCATACCATCGGCGTTTAGCTGCTTGTATAGAGAAGGATACACAAATCCGTATTTTTTTTCGATTTCTTGTATGGTCATCTTTGGGGGAATATTCTATTAAAATCAGAATACTAAGATAACAATCTTTACCAGACCAAAAAACCCGAAGCCAATTATTTCAAGGATTCCGCGATCATTAAGGCACATTTTTCACCATCGATTGCAGCAGAAATAATTCCGCCCGCATAACCTGCGCCTTCTCCACAAGGATATAAACCTTTGATTTGCAAATGCTCTAAAGTCATCGGATCTCTCGGAATTCTTACTGGCGATGAAGTCCTGCTTTCTGGCGCATGCAGAATTGCTTCATTTGTTAAATAACCACGCATAGATTTTCCAAAATCCTGAAATCCCTGACGCATAATCTGAGTTAAAAATCCTGGAAAAACCTGTCCTAATTCAACCGAAGTCGTTCCCGGAACATAAGAAGTTTTTGGAATATCTGCTGAAACTTTACTTTTTGTAAAATCGATCATTCGCTGAGCTGGAACTTTTTGAGTCTCGCCCGCCAAATGCCACGCTTTTTGTTCGATGCTTTTTTGAAATTCCATTCCAGCCAAAGCGCCAAATTTTGCAAAAGGTTTAAAATCTTCCAATTTCAATTCGACCACAATTCCAGAATTTGCTGTTGACTGATCTCGCTTTGAAGGCGACCAACCATTGGTAACCACTTCGCCTGGACTTGTAGCGCAAGGTGCAATTACACCACCTGGACACATACAGAATGAGTACATTCCGCGGCCGTTGACTTGTTTTACAATTGAATAGGGTGCTGGTGGCAAATGCTCTCCGCGGAAATCACAGCTATATTGAATGCTGTCAATTAATTCCTGAGCATGTTCTGCACGAACTCCCAAAGCAAAAGGTTTTGCTTCTATTAAAATTTTCTTTTTATCTAATAATTCAAAAATATCACGCGCCGAATGTCCCGTTGCCAAAATCAATTTATTGGCGTGAATTTTATCTCCGTTTTGAGTTAGGATTCCCTCAACTTCATTATTCTTAACTAAAATATCGCTTACTCGAGTTTCAAACAAAACCTGACCTCCAAATTCCCTGATTTTATTTCTGATGTCTTCAATAATTTTAGGAAGTTTGTTTGTCCCGATATGCGGATGCGCTTCTACCAAAATATCTTCTGAGGCTCCAAAAGCGACTAAAAGTTCTAAAATTCTTGTTACATCTCCACGCTTTTTAGAACGCGTATACAACTTTCCATCAGAATACGTTCCTGCCCCTCCTTCGCCAAAACAATAATTTGAATCTTCGTTTACAATATGCTCACGATTGATTGCTTTTAAATCACGACGGCGTCCGCGAACATCTTTTCCGCGTTCAAGTACAATTGGCTTTAAACCCAATTCAATTAATTGCAAAGCGGCAAAAAGTCCAGCTGGACCTGCTCCAACCACAATAACTTCTTGCGCATTGGAAACATCCTTATATATAGGTAGATCAATTTTGGTTTCTTGAAAAGGTTCGCCTTTTAAATAAATAAGAACTTTCAAATTGATTTTAATTGCTTTTTGACGTGCGTCGATAGAGCGTTTTAAAATCGAAACATGCTGAATTTCTTGTACAGAAACTTTAATCTGCTTAGACAAATGGTCTTTTAGCAATGATTCGTTTGCAGCAATTTCTGGTGTAACTTGAAGTAAAAGTTCTTTAGGCATTTTTGTGTTTTTATTCTATTAGCTTTTCTTTCTATGAAAAGAACATGCAAAAGTACTATTTTGAAATGAGATTTTATATTTAGTGTAAAATTTGCATGCAGATTTACACTTATCGAAGCAGATTTTATCGTTTTAAAATCATTGCTATTTATTTTTTAGCCACAGATTATTTGGATTAAAAAGATTTCTTTTACACAAAGCATATCGTATAGACGCACTGCAGTGCGTCTACGCAACGAATATCGGGATGATAATAAAATTTTTAAATCAACGAAAAACTTTTCTCCTTTGCGAGCAAATTGTTTTTTTCTCTCGCAGATTTTGGAGATTTTGGAGATTTCTCACACAAAGAATGTCGTAGAGACGCACCGCAGTGAGTCTACGCAACGAATATCCACAATACATTAGACGCACTGCGATACGCCTCTACAGAAAAAACCTTAGAACCTCAGCATCTCAGAACCTTAGAACCTTTAAGAAAGACTTTGTATCTTTGTCACTTAGAACCTTTACAAAAAAAAATGTCTAGAAAAATAAACCTAATTTGGGATTTCCGCGGACCTGCTTCTGCCAAAACTGCCGAACATCACGAAATTCATTTGAAAGAATATATAGCTATTGAAAAACTTCCTTTAAATATAACTGGCTTTTCAATTGTAAACGATATGCACGCAACAGCCTTTATGGTTGTCGAAGAACAAAATATGATTCAGGTAAGAGATGCTTTGAAACCGCATCGAGGGGAAGTTTATACGGAGTAAAATTTCAATATTTTAAATTCCAAATTCCAACCTTTGGGAAAATTCCAAATAAAAAAATTCCAAATTCCAAGTTGATGAAGCAATTGGAATTTGGAATTTATATTTTACATTCCGTTATTTTGGAATTTGGAATTTAAAACATTGGAATTTAATTTGCGACTTCGCTAATAAACTTAATACGCATTAAACGCAATTCGTCAATATCGTAATCGCCATCAAATTCTTTAAGAGCATCTTCTATTTTATCCGATTCAGATTCCATGAAGTAATCGTGAATTTCTTCCTGTTGATCGTCATCTAAAATATCGTCTAGCCAATATTTGATGTTTAATTTTGTTCCAGAATATACGATCTGTTCCATTTCTTTGATCAAGGCATCCATAGAAAGTCCTTTCGCGGAAGCGATATCACTTAACGGCAGTTTTCTATCAATATTCTGAATAATATATAATTTGTTGGCAGAATTTACTCCTGTAGATTTTACAACTAAATCGTCTGGGCGAATAATATCGTTGTCCTCAACATAACGGCTGATTAAAGCCACAAATTCACTTCCGTATTTTTTAGCTTTTCCTTCACCAACACCATGAATGTTATATAATTCTTGTATGGTTATCGGATATTTTAAAGCCATATCTTCAATAGAAGGATCTTGGAAAACTACGAATGGCGGAACTCCCAATTTTTTAGCCACTTTTTTACGAAGTTCACGAAGCATTCCTGTTAAGACTTCATCTGCAGTTCCAGAAGATTTTCCTCCAGTTACAATTGTTTCGTCGTCTGCTTCTGTGTATTCGTGATCTTCAGACATCATGAACGACACTGGATTTTTGATAAAATCTAAACCTTCCTGCGTAATTTTAATCACACCGTAAGTTTCAATATCTTTTGACAATAGTCCAGTTACCAAAACCTGTCTTAATAAGGCCATCCAATATTTTTCGTCATGATCAGATCCTGAACCAAAATAAGGTTGAGTATCGGTTTTATGTGCTTTAATAACCGCATTGATACGGCCGATTAAAGTAAATACAATTTCTTTTGATTTGTAGATATGTTTAGTATCGCGAACAATTTCAAGCAGTTTAACCACTTGTTCTTTCGCTTCCACTTTATGTTTCGGATTACGAACGTTGTCGTCCATATCAGCACCTTCGCCATTTTCGCTGTCAAATTCTTCACCAAAATAATGCAGCAAGAATTTTCTACGCGACATCGAGGTTTCGGCGTAAGCCACAACTTCCTGTAAAAGCGCAAAACCAATTTCTTGTTCGGCAACTGGTTTTCCAGACATAAATTTCTCCAGCTTCTCTACATCCTTATAAGAGTAGTAAGCCAAGCAATGCCCTTCTCCTCCATCACGTCCTGCACGACCCGTTTCCTGGTAATAACTTTCTAGTGATTTTGGAATATCATGGTGAATTACAAATCGAACGTCTGGTTTATCAATTCCCATTCCGAATGCGATGGTTGCCACCACCACATCTACGTCTTCCATCAAGAACATATCCTGATGTTTGGCACGAGTTTTAGCATCTAAACCTGCGTGATAAGGTACAGCGCTGATTCCGTTTACTTGTAAAACTTCGGCAATCGATTCTACTTTTTTCCGGCTTAAGCAGTAAATAATTCCAGATTTGCCTTTATGCTGTTTGATAAATCGAATAATATCCGACTCAATGTTTTTTGTTTTTGTTCGAACTTCATAATACAAGTTCGGTCTGTTGAATGATGCTTTAAAAGTATTGGCATCAGCCATGTCAAGGTTTTTCAGGATGTCTTCCTGAACTTTTGGAGTTGCTGTCGCGGTAAGACCAATAATTGGCACTTTCCCGAGCTGCTTAATTATGTTTCTCAGATTTCTGTACTCTGGCCTAAAGTCATGTCCCCATTCTGAGATACAGTGTGCTTCATCAATGGCAACAAAAGAAATTGGAACACTTTGTAAAAAAGCCACATATTCTTCTTTTGTCAATGATTCTGGGGCGACATACAAAAGTTTGGTCAATCCAGAAGTGATATCTTTCTTGACCTGAGCAATTTCCGTTTTAGTTAGAGAGGAATTTAATACATGTGCAATTCCATTTTCAGACGAAAGGCTTCGAATTGCGTCAACCTGATTTTTCATCAAAGCAATTAAAGGAGAAACAACTATTGCTGTTCCTTCTTGAATTAAAGCCGGTAATTGGTAACAAAGAGACTTTCCACCACCGGTCGGCATAATTACGAATGTATTGGTTTTACCTAAAATACTCGTAATGACTTGCTCCTGCAAGCCTTTAAATTGGCTAAAGCCGAAATACTTCTTTAATTCTTTATGTATTTCAATTTCATTTGAATTCATTCTCTATATTAACTGTATTTTGTATAAATTTGCAACACATAAAGATACAACTTTCTTTTATACATACAAATTTTAAATATTCTGTTTTGATCACAAAAGAAAATATATTGGCGATTGCCAAGAAAACAATACTCTCTGAAAGTGAAGCAATTACAAAACTAATTGATTTTTTGGACGAAAATTTTTACGAAGCTGTCCAACACATATACAAAACTAAAGGCCGTTTAATCGTAACTGGGATAGGAAAAAGCGCCATCATTGCGCAAAAAATGGTTGCCACTTTTAATTCAACTGGAACTCCTTCTATGTTTTTACATGCGGCTGAAGCAATTCACGGCGATTTAGGAATGATACAAAATGATGATGTCATTATCTGTATTTCTAAAAGTGGAAACAGCCCTGAAATTAAAGTTTTGGTTCCTTTATTAAAAAGATTCGGAAACACTTTAATCGCTATTACAGGAAATGTAACTTCTTTTTTAGCAAAAGGATCAGATTATGTTTTAAACACTACCGTTACAGTAGAAGCATGCCCGATTAATCTAGCGCCAACAAACAGCACTACAGCGCAACTTGTTATGGGAGACGCTCTTGCAGTCTGTTTAATGGAAATGCGTGATTTTAAACCTGAAGATTTTGCAGTTTATCATCCAGGCGGCGCATTAGGCAAAAAGCTTTTATTACGTGTAAAAGACATGATCGAGCATTCCTTAAAACCAAGTGTTACACCAGACACTTCAATTAAAAAAGCAATTTTTGAAATTTCAGAAAAAAGATTAGGTGTAACTGCAGTAATTGAAGACAATAAAATTGTTGGAATTATTACGGATGGAGACATCAGAAGAATGCTTAACGACAGAGATTCTATCGCTGACTTAACAGCAAGAGATATTATGTCTAAAAACCCAAAAGTAGTTTCGTCTGAAACTATGGCGGTTGACGCATTAAATATTTTAGAAGATTTTTCCATTACACAACTTATCGTTGCAGACAATGGAGAATACAAAGGAGTTTTACATTTACATGACATTTTAAAAGAAGGAATAGTATAATGGCAAAGAAAAATCTTGGCGAGATGTCATTTTTGGATCATCTTGAAGAATTAAGATGGTTATTGGTTAGAAGCACAATTGCAATTATCATAATGGGAATTGTGACTTATTTTTTTAGTGATTATTTATTTGACGAAATAATACTGGCACCGACAAAACCTTCATTTTTTACTTATGTATGGTTTTGCGATTTATCTCATCAATTGGGATTTGCTGACAGCATTTGTATTACCGAATTGAATTTTATAATTCAGAACACAGAAATGGAAGGTCAGGTCAATATCTTCGTTTGGATGTGTCTTTTGGTCGGTTTTATCACAAGTTTCCCTTATATTCTTTATGAAGTATGGAAATTTATAAGTCCAGCGTTGTATGAGAAAGAGCGTAAAAATGCAAAGTTATTTATCTTCTCTTCTTCAATGCTTTTCTTTTTAGGAGTAATATTTGGCTACTTTGTCGTGATTCCGATGTCTGTGAACTTCGTCGCTACTTTCTCTGTGAGCAAAATGGTAGTAAATCAGTTTACTATTGAATCGTATATGGGAATGGTTAAAACGAGCGTTCTAGCAAGTGGATTATTCTTTGAGCTTCCGATCATCATTTATTTCTTGACTAAATTAGGACTTGTAACTCCTGAATTTTTAAGAAAATATTGGAAATATGCCGTTGTAATTATTTTAATTGTTGCCGCTATCGTAACACCTCCAGATGTTGTAAGTCAAACTATTGTTGCAATTCCAATGCTTATTATTTACGAAGTAAGTATTCTGATTTCGAAAATTGTTTATAGAAATAAATTAAAAGAAAATGTCTGATATAGTTCAAGAATTTAACGACTATCGTTCTAAAATGAACGAAAAACTGCTTGCTGACAATAACAAAATTGTAAAGCGAATTTTTAATCTTGACACCAATGCTTATGCTGAAGGCGCTCTTGATGTAAAAACAAAAGAACTTTTAGGCCTTGTTGCATCTACTGTTTTAAGATGTGACGACTGTGTAAAATACCATTTAGAAACCAGTTATAAAGAAGGCGTTTCTAAAGAAGAAATGATGGAAGCAATGGGAATCGCAACTCTTGTTGGCGGAACAATTGTAATTCCTCATTTAAGAAGAGCTTACGAATTCTGGGAAGCTCTTGAAGAACAAGCTGGGAATTAGATAATTTGAAAATTAGTCAATTAGATAATTCAACATGTTATGTTAATTGATTTAATGGATTAATTTATTTTATCTTATTTTGCCAAAGAGATAAGCAATTATCTCATTATCAAATTGACACATTATCTAATTAAACAAATGAAGCTAAGAGCCGATAATTTAATAAAAACATACAAAGGACGAAGTGTTGTAAAAGGAATTTCTGTTGAAGTAAATCAAGGAGAAATTGTGGGACTTTTAGGTCCAAATGGAGCTGGAAAAACAACGTCTTTTTACATGATTGTGGGATTGGTAAAACCAAATCAAGGAAACATTTATCTTGATGATTTGAATATTACCGATTACCCAATGTACAAACGTGCACAGCAAGGAATTGGGTATTTGGCGCAAGAAGCTTCTGTTTTCAGAAAATTAAGTATCGAAGATAACATCCTAAGCGTTTTACAATTGACCAAACTTTCTAAAGAAGAGCAAATCGCTAAAATGGAAAGTTTAATAGAAGAATTCAGTTTAGAGCATATTCGCACCAACCGAGGCGATTTACTTTCTGGAGGTGAGCGTCGTCGTACAGAGATCGCGCGCGCATTGGCAACCGATCCAAAGTTTATTTTATTGGATGAGCCTTTTGCTGGAGTTGACCCTGTTGCGGTTGAGGATATTCAAAGAATTGTAGCACAATTAAAAAATAAAAATATCGGAATCTTAATTACCGATCACAACGTTCAGGAAACATTAGCCATCACTGATAAAACATATTTAATGTTCGAGGGAGGAATTCTTAAAGCAGGAATTCCAGAAGAATTGGTAGAAGACGAAATGGTTCGTCGCGTTTACCTTGGACAAAACTTCGAGCTTCGTAAGAAGAAATTGGAGTTTTGATTTTAGTGAGCAGTGGTCAGTTTTTTAGTGGTCAGTCATACTGATTACTTAAAAACTGACCACTGAATACTTTTTTTCAAAGTAATTTAAAAAGATGAAATCAGAAAAACCAACTCAGGAAGATTACGACAATTGGCACAAAGATCCCAAGAATTGGTTTCTTTTGAATTCGATTTATTTCAATCCAAAAGACAAAAGGCTTCTTCCTCCAAAAAAAATAAAATGGATGGGATGGACAGTCAATTTTGCAAATCCTTACTCGGTTTTAATCCTTATTGCAATTCTCGCATTAATTCCGCTATCTCAACTTTTAAAATAATACCCTTAGTATCAGTTTAAAACTGAACACTAAAAACCTGAGCACTGAACACTATTCTACTGTGATAAAATGCAATTGTTCTAGATCTCCATTATAAATATTAACATCAACACGGTGTTTTATTCCAGGCAAAGAGGCTTTTTCTGTAAACTGCCAAAATAGCCAGTCGTCTTCAATTTTTTCTCTGTAGAAATTATAATTGGCGATCCAGAAAAGATAATCGCTAAATTCTTCTTTCAAAAAATCGGAATAATATCTTTCTCCCGAATAAATAATCGGACGAACTTGATAATGTTTTTCAACTTTATTCAACCAGCGTTTCAATCCCACTTTTAAACTATCTAAAGACTGATTTTTAGGCAATTTTTCGATATCTAAAACAGGAGGAAGATCTCCTTTTTGCAATTTTACTGTTTTGATAAAAAGATCGGCCTGTTCGATAGAATTTTCGTTTGGTCGATAATAGTGGTAAGCACCGCGCATGATTTTATTTTCCTTAGCGCCTTCCCAGTTTCTCTTGAATTGCCTGTCAACACGGTCATTTCCAGCAGTAGCACGAATAAAAACAAATTGAACAGGATATTTTTCATCCAAGATTTCGACTTCTTCCCAATCGACTTTTCCTTGAAATTCAGAAACGTCAATTCCGATTACTTTTCCTTTATGATTTTCGAGAACTCGAATATTTCGCACATCCGAAAGGTGTTTATCAACCCCATCTTCTTCCAGAACTTTTTCTGTTTTAAAACCTAAATAATAGGCAATTCCTTTGCGATAATGATAAATTATCCCAATGAATATAAGTCCGAAAAAAATCAATAAAAGGGAACGAAAAACTCTGCTCAAAAAAGATCTTCCAGCGGGTTTTCTTGAATATGTTTTACGATAAGTCGTTTTTCTTGCCATTCAACAAAATTACTTTTTCAGAAACAGATTATTGATAATAGACAACAACACATAAAAAGCAATAATCAACGGAATCGCAGTATATTGAAGCAAAACAACCATTAGTACCGAAATAATCAGAAACACAATTTGAAGTGTATTTTCTTTAAAACTGAATTTTTTAATTTTTAAAGAAAACAGCGGAATCTCAGCATTTAAAATATAAGCACTGCATACTGTTATTATCAGTAAAACCCATTGATTAGTTAAAATTTCCAAAATCATCAAAGAATCTGAAAACGAAATAACCAAAGGAAGACTTAAAATAAATAAGGCGTTTGCTGGAGTTGGCAATCCAATAAAAGAATCTGTCTGGCGCGTATCGATATTAAAATTAGCCAAACGATAACAAGATCCTAAAGTGATGATAAATCCTAAAAATGGAATTGCTGGGTGAGTGCCTAGTTCGTGCGCGCTATTGGTAAACATGCTGTACATTACATATCCTGGAGTTACTCCACTTGTTACCATATCTGCCAAAGAATCCAACTGCAATCCAAGCGGGCTAGAAACTTTAAATAATCTGGCAAAAAAGCCATCAAAGAAATCAAAAAAGATTCCCAAGCAAACCATATAAAAAGCCATTAGATAATTATTTTCGGAAACATAAACAATTGCAACGCAGCCGCAGAAAAGATTAATTAATGTAATTAGGTTTGGAATGTGCTTTTTAATATTCATAGCTTTATTTTTTGATAATGGCAGAGAACAAATTTAGTATAATAACTGGATGCAAAACGAGTTTTTTAGAGAGTTTTTTATTTCTAAATACGACTTTGGGAATATTTAAGCAAAGGAACTTATTAGATGAGTAAAATATTATATTTTTGATAAAAATTTAAAAACAGGCCTCGATCTGCAAAAACATATACGTTGAAGAAATATTTAGTGTTTTTATTCTTTTGGAGTTGTACTTTTCAGTATGCGCAAACCGTTCGAAAATATTCGAATGAATTTATGAATATTGGAGTCGATGCCGCTGCTCTCGGAATGGCAAGTGCCGTAACTGCTTCTACCACTGATGTAAATTCTGTTTACTGGAATCCGGCAGGTTTGACACATCTGGAAGATCATCAGATTGCTTTAATGCACGCCAGTTATTTTGCCAATATTGCCCAATACGATTACATAGGCTACGCAAGCCCGATTGATGACAGAAGTGCTTGGGGAATTTCGATGATTCGTTTTGGAGTAGACGACATTATGGACACTACGCAATTAATCGACAGCCAAGGAAACATCGATTACAATAGAATCAGGCTGTTTTCTACTGCAGATTATGGTTTTACTTTTTCTTATGCGAGAGAACTTCCTATCGAAGGATTTCAATATGGTGTAAATGCAAAAGTGATTCGAAGAGTAATTGGAAAATTTGCCAATTCGTGGGGATTTGGATTTGATGTCGGACTTCAGTTTGAAAGAAATGACTGGAAATTTGGTTTAATGCTTCGCGATATAACCACAACTTACAACGTTTGGAATATTGACGAAGAAGAATATGCTAAAATTGCCAATGCGATTCCGGGAGAAAATAATGAGTTGCCAGAAAATACAGAAATAACATTGCCAAAAGCACAATTGGGAGTTTCAAAAAGATTTGATTTTCATAACGAATGCAGTCTTGTAACTTCTGCAAATTTAAATATGCGTTTTGAGCAGACGAATGATATTATTTCATCAAAAGTAGTAAGTATAGACCCAGCTCTAGGGTTTGAGTTTGGCTATACCGATTTGGTCTTCGTACGCGCAGGTGCAGGGAATTTCCAAAATGTAACACAATTGGACAATACTGAAAAAGTAAATTTTCAGCCTAATATTGGTTTAGGCTTTAGGTATAAAGGCATACAAATTGATTACGCTCTAACCGATTTAGGAAATCAAAGCACGGCATTGTATTCTAATATTTTTTCCTTGAAAGTAGATTTGGGTATCTTTAGATAATTATTTAAAACCATAAAACATTAAAATTTTAAATCATGAAAACTGTCATGTTCAAAAAAGCACTTTTTACTTTATTATTCTTATCCAGTTTTATTGGTTTTAGCCAAAGTCTAGCTTTATCTAAAGATGCTAAAGTAAGTATTTTGACCTGCGGATTGGGAAATGAAACGTATTCTTATTTTGGGCATACGGGAATTAGAGTTTTAGATCCTGGAAACAACTTTGATGTTGTTTACAATTATGGAACTTTTGATTTTAGAACGCCTAATTTCGTAATGAAATTTGCAAAAGGAGATTTACAATATTTTGCAACCGTGCATTCGTATGCCGATTTTTTCAACGAATATACCTATGAGAAGAGAAGCATTTATGAGCAGGAATTACTGATTTCTCAAGATTTAAAGCAAAAACTTTTTGATCAATTAAACGCTGTTTTAGATTCTGAAGAGCGTTACTATACTTATAAATTCATTGATAAAAACTGCACCTCTATGGTCGTTGATGTTGTGAATAAAACTTTAGGCGGAAATGTGATTGTAAAAAAAGACGATACAGACAAAACTTATCGTTCTATTCTCTTCCCTTACTTTGACGGTCATTTCTATGATCAGTTGGGAACCAGTATTATTTTTGGAACAAAAGTCGATCAAATGGGAACAAGAATTTTTCTTCCATTTGAATTGAAAAACAGTTTAGACAAAACTACTTTTCAAAATAAACCATTGGCGGCAAAAAGCAAAACACTATTAGAGTTCACAAAAGAAACACCAAAATCTTGGTGGAACAACATTTACACGTATCTCTTCATCTTGCTTTTTGTAATCTTTGCAAGAAACAAAACAGTTGATAAAATCTATTTTTCGATTCTATCATTAATTGGAATATTCTTCGTTATTATGGGATTTTACTCTTTTCACCAAGAACTGGCAATGAATTATAATGTTCTATTATTTAGTCCTCTTTTATTGGTTTTAGTTTTGTTCTCCATTTTCAAAAACAAATTATGGACTTATAGATTTTCGCTAATCAACTTTGTACTTTTAGTAATTTACTTTTTGTTTTTGATTAACAAAGCACATTTCTTTATCACGTTACCATTAATCATTACAAGCGGAGTAGTTCTGTACGAACAGCAATCCGCAACAAAAGACCAATCCCGATAATAATCTAAAATTACTGACCTCTGTAAAACAGAACTGTCGTAATAGTTTTGAAAGTGATGCTTAAATCAAGAAAAACACTTCTGTGCTTGATATAGTACAAATCATATTGAAGTTTAATCAAACTTTCGTCGATTGATTCTCCGTATGAATAATTGACCTGTGCCCAACCTGTAAGCCCCGGTTTAATCACATGGCGCGTTTCATAAAAAGGCATTACAGCGGCAATTTCTTCAACAAAAAAAGGACGCTCAGGTCTCGGGCCAATTACAGCCATATCTCCTTTTAAAATATTGATGAATTGTGGAAGTTCGTCAATTCTAGTTTTACGCATAAATTTCCCGAAAGGCGTAACTCTTTTATCATTATGAACAGCAAAAACAGCTCCATTGGTTTCTGAATTCTCTGTCATGGTTCTAAACTTATAGATTTCGAAAACCACTCCGTTTTTACCTACTCTTTCCTGCGTATAAAAAAGGCTTCCTTTATTGGCGAAGATGTTACAAATAAAAATTATCGGGGCGAAAACTAGAGAAACTAAAAGACCTAAAACAGAAAAGACGATTTCAATCAGTCGAGTAAAAAACAAATAGAGTTTGTTATTATTGCTTCTACTAAAAGGGAAAAACCTATAAAAGTCTCTTTCTATATAATGAACAGGAATTCGCTGCGTTTTGCTCTCGTAAACCTGAGTATATTCTCTAATAATATTTCCTTTTTCTAGCAAATGAAGTAACTGCTGGTACAAATCTGAAGTAATACCATCAGTTTTTTGTGATGCAATAATAATCTCCGAGACATTGTGTGTAGAAACAAAATGCTCTAAATCCTCCTTTTTTATTTCTTTCACATAATGAAAATCTAAATTTTCTTCTGCAATAGAGTCGGAGTTTACAAAACCAATAATTTTATAATGCGGATCAACATTTTCAAGTCCTAAAACTAATCGTTCGACTTCACTTTGACCACAAATCAAAACCACATTTTGTGAGAATCGATGAGAAGCTAGAAAATAACAGTAAAATAATCGCCATGCTAAAAGTGTAATTAATATTGTAAAGTAGAATATTAATATAATTAACCTTTGTTTTGGAAGAACAGGGGAAAGTATTGGCGTGAATAAATAAGCTAAAACAGTGACTGTGGCAGTAAAAACAACATTTTGCAGAATCTGAAGATGATTGCTTGCAACTTGCAAATTATAAATTTCGAATATTACGCCAAAAATGTAAAGATAGCCTATAAGCAGAAGAATGCTTAACGAACTATGGACATCAAAATCGAAGTAATGATAATTAAATATTAAGCTTAGTAGATATAAAGCAGATAAGATAAAAACAGCATCGAAAGAAAGAAGCAATATTTTCCTCTCCGAAATTTCGAAATGCATTTTCTTTTTTGATGACATCACTGTAGGTTTAAATTTGGTTATTGGGCAGAGCAAATGTATCGCAAAAAAATATAACTAATCTGTTAATTTTCTGTTTCTTCGGGAATTTTTATTTGGACAGAAAGGAGGCACAATGCGTATACAAAGGCTGGGGCGGCTGTTCGCATTGCTGCATGGTTAATTGTTAGAAGCCAAAAAACGTAAAATGAAAAGAAATAAAGATGCTGTTTATTATTTAAATATGATACCAATGGAACTAAACCCAATAATATAAGTCCTAAGATTCCAAACAAACCATGCTCACTAATCATACGCGTAATCTCATTATGAGAGGCGGCTTCTTCTCCAAAGGTTTCTTTTCGGACTTCTTTTCCCATTCCTGCCCCAATTCCTAATATCGGGTTTTTATAAAAAACCTGCAGTTCTTCACCCATAATTTCTTCACGACCACCTAATCGATCTTTTTTTTCTCTTCCTCGTGCATCCTGATTAGCGTATCTCTTTTCTATCATCCCATAGGTTTGTATAGAAGAATATGTCCAAATACAGGTTGCCATAACTCCAGTCATAATAAAGACTAAAACAAATTTACTCCTGCCTTTTGCATTAGAATTTCTATATAGCAAAAATAGCAAACATATAATCATAGCTATAGCAGTAAACACTCCACCTCTAGAAAAAGTCACAATACCTCTATAAGATATAAAAATAAACAGAGCACCATTTATCAATAATGTAATCTTAGATTTTGAAAATAATATTAATTGTGTAAAAAAAACAAATATTCCTAAACCTAAAATGGTTGACACCTGATTAGGACCAAAACCTCCGGATGTCTCATAATTTGACTGTGTACCCGTAATAACATCTTTAACACTTGGATTATATAAAAAAAGATAAACTGTTGTGGTAATGATTGGAAACCCTATGCAAAGTAAAATATTTTGAAGACCACTAAAAGAAATTCTACGTTGAAACGTATAGATTGTAGCTATACCCAAACAAACAGGGCCTGATAAGTTAAAGAATAAAACTTTTTTAACATCTGTTTCAATACTTGCATTATAAACCGTCATGAAAATACCCGGTAACAACAAAAGCAAAAAAAACAAATAAATAAAACCATTTTTAGAAAAGTTACTGTAGAACATTCCTAAAAACATAAAAAATATAACTGAAAACTTTACGTACTCGTTATTAAAATTACCTCCAGTCATTCGTAAAAAAACCTCTACTCCAACTAAATAAGCGCTAACGTAAAGTACTTCCTGATTCTTATTTTTATTTTTATAAACAAGTACAAATCCAATTACAGGAATTAACAAAGCATAAATCTTGGATATAAATGGTGCAAAAAAAATGATCAATGCAATTAATGCATGGAAAATTATTAATGCGAAATAACTAAGCTTTATGTTGTTCATTTAATTTATTATTTTCACAAAAGTACTTAAAGATTTAACCATGATAGATAGTTGCTTAAAATTAAATCTTTTCCAAAATTGTTTTCGACAAAGGATTTTAAATGATCTCCCATTTCTTTACGCGTATCTGTTTCCTGAATCAATTTTTGAACTGAATTTACAAACTGATCTAAATTATTTGATTCTATCAAAATACCTGCTTTATTTGAATATATAATTCCTGAAATCTCTCCTACATTTGTCGCAACAACTGGCAAACCAGCAAGACCATATTCCAGAACTGCCAATGGAAGTCCCTCTGAAACTGAAGTTAAAACTCCAATCTGACATTGTTTTAGCAGATCGTGAGTATTTTCTAAAGCTCCATAAAAAAAAATGGTTCCATCGAGATTAAGTTCTTTTACTTTACTAACTAATTTTGCACTATAGTGATCATTAAAATCTTTTCCCATTAAATGAAATGTCCAGTCCGGAAATTTTTTATGAATGTGAGAAGCTCCTTCAATTAATAATTCGTGATTTTTTTGTGGGCGTAAATTTGCAACACAAATTATTCTTTTGTTATTTTCTCCCTTCAATAGAGAAGGCGCTGAGGCTGGTGTTGACAGCTCAACAAAATTAGGAAGATATACTATCTTTTTGCATTTCAAATAACTTTCCGCCCATTTCTGAAGTGATAGATTAACCGAAATAGTACCTGAAAACAATAAGGAAACAAATTTGAGAATTATATTTTTTCTAACTTTTAAATCTTGCGAAATACCATAATGATCATGCCAGATAATTTTAGTCTTTGGCCTTGTAAACTTAGCTAAAACTGCAATAAAAAAAGAAGAACTGTGCGCATGAATAATTTGAATTTTATTTCTTTGAAGATAACTTCTCAATTTGAAAACAGCTTTCAAATCTATCCCTGAATTTCTTTTTAAAAATAAATAAGATACATTTTTATTAAGATGAGACTTTAACATTCCTTCTTTACGAGTTGTAATTAAACCCGAGAATTCGATTCTGTCTGCAAGTGCGTTGGCATAATTAACGGCCATCTTTTCTGCGCCTCCGGTCTCTAAAGAATCAATAATCTGAACAATCCTCATTTTTAAAGTAATGTTTTTATTTCAGTTTCAAAAAGTTCTGTGGTAAAATTTTGAGACCACTTTTGTGCTAATTGGCTTTTAGATCTAAAATCGTCCTCATTTTTTATAATTGAAATAAGCTGTTCTAAATCTTTTTCTAAATCCATATGCAATAAGGTTCCCCTTTTTCCATAATCCAGCATAAATGGAACGCATGAAACCGCTGTTGCAATAGGCAGAGCTCCCCAAAACATACCTTCTGCAATTGCTTTTGGCCAGCCTTCGCTTTTTGATGGCAATATTACGAAATGACTTTGTTTGAAAGCCTCTTTTAGTATTCCTTTATTTTGATTTCCCTTTAAAATAATTTGCTTTTTAAGGTTATTCTTTTCAAAGTAAGTTTGTAAAGAAAATCTTTGTTCTCCTTCGCCATATAAATCTAAGGTAATATTATAGCCTTTTTTTATTAATTGCTCTACAAGTTGTATGGCATACATCGGATTTTTACCTGTAACTAAACTTCCAACAAAAATAAATTTAACTCCATCTTCAAATCTTCTTTTCTCTATATTTTCCTTTTCAGATTCTGGATAAGTAGCGGTAAAAAAAGATTTTATATTTTTAGATTGCCCGTTCCATTCTCCGTAAGCTAGTACCTCAATATTCTTAGTCAAAAATGTATTATTCAGAATATATTTTTGTAGTTTATAAGTCCATGGCTGTTTACTCTTAGGATCCCAATTACCGGCATATTTTGCAGTTTTTCTTTTTTTCGGAAAGAAAATCTGAATGACACATCCTATTAACCCCATATTTCCCGGACATCGCAGATGAATATGATCTGCAGCTTTGATCACCGAGAAAATATTCCAGATAATAATTGGAAGTTTAAATATTGAACTGAAAATATTTTTTACATTGGTAAAACTAAAATCAGGAACTTTCCTAAAATCTATATTTTTATGTTGATAGGAAATATCGATCTGAGTGGGCCGACCTATTTTTAATGGAGCAACAATAATTACTTCGTCCACATACTTCAGCCATATATTCATTTCATGAATATATGGAGCATATCCAAAATATTCAATTTCGTGCTGAATATGATTTACATGAGTTATGATTGCAAACTTCATTATTGTTCTGTTGTCAATTTTTTTAGTGCAGTATTTGGTTTATTAAATAATAAGCTCCACCACCCAAATACTCTTCCTAGATATTCCGTTAAAGGCGCTTTTTTATTTTTTTCTGTTATTATGTTACTGAATCTTATTAAAGTTAGCAAAATAGTAATAGCGTTCCATTTTAATCTTGCTCTCAAATCCGGTTTCGGATTTTTTATCCTCCAGACGTACCAACCATTTCTAACCACCATTTTTCCATATTTAAATTGGTTTGGTCTACCGGCAGGGTCATGAAAATGATTTAGTTTTGCATTGGTATTAATTACATTTTTCCCAAACTGCAGTGCTCTTAAACTAAAGTCAGCATCTTCATATAAACCGTAACCTTCAAAAAATTTTGAAAATTTTATTTTATCGAATATTTTTTTTCTAAAAGCCATCGACATTCCAATCAACAAATCTACTTCATATGTTTTTCCGGTCAGAGGAAAGCCACATGTTCTTCCATGAGAATAATCAGGCATTTTTCCGGGACCTAAATTGGAAGCTAAACCAAAATAATTGCGAGCGATATTTCTTAAACCTTCAGGATAAAAATATTCTTCAAACAAATAATATTTCTTCGTATTATAATTTTTTCCTTCTTCCTGAATTTTCCATTTATTTTCGTTTATGGCAACACCTCCTACTCCTGTTACTTCTGAATTATTTTGAAATGTCTTAATAATTTCTTCAAAATAGTTGGATTCCAGAACAGTGTCGTCATCCAGAAAACATATAATTTCTGAACCACCATTTAGTTTAGAAATTCCGAAATTGCGTTGTTTAGTCAACCCACGATTTTCATCGCTTACTCTTATATATTTTAAATTTTTAAAACTATTATTTTTTAAAAGACTTTCTGTTTCATCATTTGTCGAGCCATCAATAATTAAAATTTCATCAGGATATAACGTCTGATTTTTAACTGACTGAAGTAAACTCAGCAAAGGCTGAGGACGCATGTATGTACAAAGTATTAATGAAAATTGCATAAATTTTAATACTAAACTTTAAGAACTACCAGAATATTTCCGGCCGTTAATTCATCATCAGAATATTTTGTAAAATCTTCGTGAAGTTTAACTTTTTTAAATAACTCGTATCTTTTACTTCCAACTTCGAGACTTTCATAATCTAAATGTAATATTTCGAAATCATATTTTTTAAAGATTTCGATAAACTGGGGCAATCTGAACCTGTTGTGATAATCAAATTTTGTACGAATCCTGCTCCACTCTTCTTTACTGTATCTTAAAAAATCCTGAAGTGATAAAGTACTGTCGCCATGTTGTCTTAAATCACTTGGCGAAATAAAATGTGCTACAAGAGTACCTTTTTTTAGTTGTTTTTTCATTTTTTCATGCAATGCGTCAACATCATTTTCATTCATGTGAGACAAAACATATCTGGAGAAAACAAAATCTACATTTGGAAAATCATTTAAAACCCCATTATAATTAGGCTTATAATTAATTTCTGCCGGAAGTCCGTATTCATTTTTTAAATCAGAAACAATTTCCTTCCCATATTTATTAGAAAAAAGTTTATTGATTTTTAGAATAGTTTCTTTTTTAAAATGCTGGTTTATATCAACAGTAATAACACTTTTTACACCAAATTTATATTTAAAAAAATAAGGCATTGCAGGAAACCAACCTGATCCTAATTCAAAAATTGTTTTATCTTTCAAATCAAAATTTAAATCAGACAAAACTTTTAAAAGCCTCAAATAAGTTGGTTCAACACTATTTAAACGATTCTCTAAAGTAGATTTATCAAAAAAACTTTGAATTTTATGGTAACAATAATCATCAACTTTATTTGGTAATAAAGTCAATGTTTTAAACAATGCCGTTTTTATTTTATGATTCATTTACTTTTTAAATTAATTGTCTCATTTTCAATACTGTGTCTACTTTCAAATATATACTCCCATCCGACTTTATGTCTAAAACTATTTTTTCAAAATTAGACCAATATTCGATTAACTCCGAAAGAGTCGGGTTCCAGATTTCCTGATTTTTAATTTTCTCTCCTAATAATTTAAACTTCTCTGAAACTATTGGATCAATCGTATAAGAATCAGAAAACATTCTTCCAGTGTGATATTCCATTGGAACTGAAAAATAAGTATGTGCAATAAAAACCCCTTTCTCTTTAATAATTGAATTTAAATTATTCTCTGATAATGATTTTTTAAAATCAAGCATTTCCAAAGTCTGAAAAATATAAAACTCTTTTTCACCAATGGTATGTTTAAATAGCAACGGTGAATATTTTGCTAATTTATATGGTTTATTTTTAGCTTTTGCCCAAAATAAAACAACCGAAAAAATTGAAGCTGCAAGACCAAAAGAATCTTTAAAAAGAGGAAAAATAGATTTTATTTTTCTCTGAAGAAATACTTTTTTAAAATTACCGGCAGTATTTTTATATTTCAGAATTAAATTTTCATCATTGTAATAATGAAAAATAATATTTTTAATCATTAACTGCAGCTTTTTCACAAAAGGAAGATTTTTATTTCCTTTTAAAAAACTTTTCAGCGTAAAATGCAATCTATTTAATTGATTTATTACGCCTTCTGAAGATGTCCCCGAATCTATATAATTCCAAAGAACACTAATTTCTTTCTCGTCTAAAATGCTTCCATAGTCCTTTTCATTAAAAATATTCTTTTCTAAAAGAGAAAAATTATACGGCTGAAATCCGTGATCAATCCAAACTTTCAAATCTTCTAAAGGCGGTTTAAATTGAATGAAATCTTCATAACTTTCTTTTTCAGGCTTAATTGACTGTGATAAAGAATGATAACATAATTCGTGTTCGTCTGCTTTCCATTTCAGCAATTCTTCTTTATCATTCTGAAATGAAGCATTTTCTGCGCGTTTTGAAAAATGATTTAGAAAAAAACCTTTTGTTACTTTTATATTATTCTCTTTAAAAAAAGTTCTTTGTAATTCTAAATTTTCAGTAGTATCAAAATCACAATGATCTGTAAAACAAGCAATCGCAGTAAAGGGATATTTGGATCTACTAAATTCAAGAGCATAATTGTCAGGAAATAAAAGCGCCGGATTTTCAATAAAACTGAACTTTTGATTGCTTTTAACTATCTTTTTTTGATTGGAATTTTTCGTATAATTAGTCAAAGATGCTGCAAATTCAGGATTAAAACGCCAAAGCAAAACATTTGATTTTTTTCTGGTTATTTCCCAAATTCCAGGAGTTATATTAGCCTGTATAAGTTGTCCGTTCTGAAGCTTTATAATTTTAGGACAAAATTCGTTTGCAATTCTGTTGACGTCACAATTTACCCATTCATAATCATGATTTCTAAATTGTAAAATAGGCTGGTTAAATACAATTTCAATATCAAAAGAATTAACATTTGAAAAATCTAATTTATCCAGATCAATTATTATTTTATGCTTTTGATTTTCATCAAAAATAAAATTTTCCTTAATTGATTCCTTTTTTATTGAAATGGATTTTATCAATTGATATTCTTTTTAGATTTATTTTTTAATTGTTCTGCCCAAAATAAGCTGGCTTCCCACTGTTTGCAAAAATTAAAGAAATACTTTATTGGATTTTTAATATTCTGAACTTTATAAAATTTTAAGAAAAGTACCGTTTTATAGCCGTATAGTTGTTTTTTCTTTAAATGCAAAATTTTATAAAGCATAACGGTTGGAGAAGGTTTCGGCTGAATTACATCATGTGCCCAGGCCAAAACAGGTTTCGATCTAAAACCGCCTACAGGCGCTTTAAGATGAGTAATTTCAGGTTTAGTTGAAAAGAGAATATCAAAACCTAAATTTCTTAATTGTGCTCCATAATCGCTGTCTTCACCGTAACCATGCTCAAAACTAAGATTATACGAAACTGATTTTAAATTTACAGATTTTACTATGCTACAACCTGATCCAAAACTGTCCCATTGTGTTTTTTGCTTCTCTTTTTTGCTTTCTAAATATCCTGGTTCATAACAACCGAAAGTGACCTGTTCTGTACCATCATTCTCTATAAGTTCAAAAGCTTCTTTCAAAAATGTATCCTGAATTCGTATATCATCATCTGCCATAAAAACCCATTCACTTTCAGTCTCTGCGAGAGCCAAATTTCTGGCATTACAGGCTCCTGTCTGATGTGTAAACGTATGTTTTATTTGAAAAGGCCAAAATTCTTTTTGTAAATAATCGAGTTCTGAACTGCTATTTAAATTCGGATTTTGTTCAATTATGATAACGTTTTTCGGCAAATGAGTCTGTTTTGACAAATCTTTTAAAACATCATACAAATATTTTTTTCTTGCGATAGTTGGAATAATCACATCTGTCGTCTTTTTATCGGTTACTTTTTTAGCAGACTGAATCAAAATATCATCCAGTACATTTTCTTTTAAGCTTCTTTTTCTAAAGCCAAAACTCGTAATTAAAGGAAGAAGAGCAAACTTACTTTCGCATAAAAACAGATTCAAAAACAATAAGAAAACCCAGCCTGTTTTGTAATGTTGTTTTACAAAACGAAAAACTAAATAATTACTACTTTTTTTCTTAGTAAGAACTTTTGAAGTATCTTTTACCAGTAACGGCTCAGAATAACATAAAAGCCCACATAACATTGCAAGCTTTGCCAATGAAACAAGAAAATAATTAAAACTGAAATCTTCTTTGATTTTATTTCTTAAAAGATTTAAAACCGAAGCATGAATTCCTCCAACATCACCACTCATTAACCATGTCGGATAACAAACGTCTTTTTTTACATTTAAAAAAAGTGATTCGTCGACATATTCGATTGCATCAGGCAAAAAATGGTTTTCGGATAAATTATAAGAAGCCATTATTTTTTTGTGATGAAAAACATCCTGAATTTTTGACTGATTTAAATTTGATTTTAAATCCAGCCGGCACCAAATTATAAGTTCATCTGAATATTTTTCAGCAATCTGAAATAAATTATACGCTACACTTTCTAGGGAAAATGGGATATTTTCTCCTTGAAAGTTAACCTCAACTACTTTATTATTCTGATGATAAACGATTATCACTTTCTTGATTATTTCTTATTTAAAATACTTTGATAAAAAGTGATATTTTCAAGAACTAATTTTTTAATATCAAATTTTTCTTCTACACTTTTTCTGGCTGCTTCACCAATTTTCTGTGCCAAAATATTATCCCTTAAAACTTGTTTTATTCTTGCTACGTACAAATCATGATTGGAGGGATAAACCAGAAAACCAGTTTCTTCATCTGCAATTAATTCCTGAGACCATCCAATATTACTATTTACAACTGATTTTTGCATTGCCATAGACTCAATCGTCACCATTCCTAAAGTTTCTGCGAAAGTAGGAAACACGCATACATTTGCTTTTTTAATATAATTTTGAACTTCGCTGTAGGGAATCTTACCCAAATATTCTACATTATTTAAATCATCCTGGAATAAATTCTGTATTAATTCCCATGTAGATTTTGAATTCGTTTTTAAATCGGGTGCGTCGCCACCAATTAAAACTAATTTGGCATTCGGGAAATCTTTACGCACTTTATTAAAAATTTCAGGAAGTTCTAAAACTCCTTTTTTTCTAATTAAAGTGCCAATATATAAAATCAGATCTTTTTCAAATTCCTTTGGTGTTTCATTCTCAAAGTTCTCAAGATTTAAACCGTAATGAATAGTTTTGATTTCTTTTCTTTTTATGTTAAAAAGTTGTTTAGAAACATCTCCGGCAAACTTGGTCGGAGCAATAAATGCTTTTGCTCCGTTTATAGCAATTTTTTCAAACCAGAAATTTTTACGCTTTTGTTTTCTGTTTTCTAAATGACAGAAGTAAGCATCACTTCCGTGAAAACGAATTATAAGCGGAATTTTAAAATTCATCAAAGCGGTTATTCCCGTCCAGTCAGGGGCTTCAATTAAATCTATTTTTTCTTTCTTAGATACTTCGTTACAATAATTCTCAATATATTTTCTTTGGAAAAACCAGCTTAAAAATCTATAATCTCTTTTCTTAATTAAATGTATTTTAATCCCGTCTTCCACAATAATTTCATGGGTATTCTGACCATAAATAAAAACAGAAACATTTACACCTTCTTTCGCCAAAGAAATGGCCAGATTTTTTATACTGGTACCTATTCCGGCAGCATGTTTAACTTTTTCGTGTGGGAATTCTGGGGTTAAAAAAGCGATATGCATCATTATTTATTAAAAAAGTCTTTAACTATTCTGGATGTAAACAACTTTGCCCCTTCATCTGTCATATGCCCGCAGGAAGAAAAATACTTATCATCAATAACCGTATTTTCATAATTATAAATTTCGGGATAAGCTTTTTTAACCTTCGCAAAATAATTCATTCCAACAACATTTTTGCACATTGGAGTCATAACAGCAATAAAGTTGATATTGTGTTTTTTGCAAAGACTTTTAATTTCTTCGTAATATTTATTGTGTGGCAATGGATTAAGATTGATAATGTTATTTTTCATATTGCCATTTTTATGTTTTTCTAACGGATAGTAACCTAAATTATACAGTGATGTAGTTTTCTTCTCAATTCCGGTAAAAAAAACTTCTCTAACTCCAATTTTAGTTTGATACTTAATATATCTGTAAAACGGGATATAGTATAATTCTTTAAAATCACTTTCATTTTTGAAGTGATTTTTAATTATTGATGAGTTGTGAATATATGGCAAAAATAATGCTGAGATACCTTCTGCCTGATGATCGTTGGAAAGATTCAAATCGGCTTCAAGAATTACATTTTTGATTTCGTACTTTCTTTCCAGCATCAATTTTAACATTAACGAAGCTTCAAATAAATGGCCGCCACTCATTCCGTAGTTAAATGTTTTGATTCCTTTATCTTCAAACATTTGCGAAACAAAATGATTATTTGCTCTTGAAGAACCAAGAATAACGACATCGTATTTTTTTGCTGAAGAATTGAAAACAGTTTCAATTTTCCCACGATTTTTAGACTGTAAAAATACATAAGTATAGACTACGTCAAGGAGAACCGCAATCAGAACTACTACTACAAAAATTAAAAATATGTAACGTATAAACTTTTTCATTAAAATTGGAAATAAATAAATTCTTTATAATCTGAATATGTTCCAAAAGCAATGATGGCAAGAATTGCTAAAGCCATTTTAAACATATTTCTTTTTCCGGAAATTGGTTCTTCTTTCGTTCGATTATTCCACTCAACCAAAACAAACAAACCAATCATTAATAATAATTCATAATTGTAACGTTCATTTTCTAAATACTGCGAAGCAAACTTATTATCTGTAAAAATCCTTTTTAAATATAATACTGCATCTGTAATTGTTCTGGCTCTAAAAAATACCCAAGCCACGCAAGTCAGTAAAAAAGTAGTAAGAATGCTAAACAATACTTTTACAGAATCCAGATCCCATTTTAAAACAATTGAATCCATGTTATTTCTGTTATTGTTTGAAAGTAACAAGGGCAGAAAATAAACTGCATTTATAAATCCCCAGACGATGTAAGTCCAATTGGCTCCATGCCAAAAACCACTAACAAGAAAAATGATAAATGTATTTCTAATTTTCATCCACAGTCCGCCTTTACTTCCGCCCAACGGAATGTATAAATAATCGCGAAACCAGGAAGAAAGCGAAATATGCCAGCGACGCCAAAACTCGGCAATATCTCTTGAGAAATAAGGATAATTGAAGTTTCTCAATAAATCTAAACCAAACAATTTCGAAACTCCAAGCGCCATATCTGAATATCCGGAAAAGTCTCCATAAATCTGAAAAGCGAAATAAATGGCGCCTAAAATCAGTGATAAAGAATTCATGGATTGATAATGGTCAAAAATTGCATTGGCGTAGACCGCACAAGTATCTGCTATAACCACTTTTTTTACTAATCCCCAAACTATCTGACAAACTCCTTGTTTTGCTTTTTCAAAATCAAACTCCCGCTTTTCTTTTAATTCTGGCAATAAGTGCGTTGCTCTCTCAATCGGCCCTGCAACCAGAAGAGGAAAGTAACTCACAAATAATGAATAATCTATAAAATTATATTCGGCTTTTATTCTTTTATAATAAATGTCAATTACATAAGACAATCCGTGGAAAGTATAGAAAGAAATTCCGACTGGTAAAATAACATCCAGCAAAATCGGACTGGCTTTAAACCTAAAAGAGGTAAACATTTCTGCAAAAGAACTGGCAAAGAAATTATAGTATTTAAAGATTCCTAAAAATCCTAAATTGACTAAAATACTCAGCCAAAACCAAAATTTTCTTCCTTTATCAGAATCACTTTTTTCAATTTGGATTCCGGTAAAATAATCCAGAAATGTTGAGAAAACCAACAAGAACAGAAATCTCCAATCCCAACAGGAATAGAAATAGTAACTTGCTACAATTAATAATGCATTTTGAGTGCTTTTGTTTTTATTGAAAACGAACCAATACAGAAAAAAAACAATTGGCAAAAAGATGGCAAAAGCCAACGAATTAAAGAACATAAATGATTATTTTTTTAAAATACTTTTTAAACTATCCCAAATTTTTTCAGATGCTTTGGTTGGTTCCGGTCCTACAACTATATCAAACCATTTTTTACTTTCTTTTACGCTGGAAATTTTTCCGTCTACAATATCTTTGACTATCGTTTTCAAATCTTTTTTATCTCTAACCCATAAAGCAGCTGCTTCAGAAGGTTTTGATCTAAAATGAATATATTTATAGTTCTGTCCAATGTCACGAATTCCTTTTTTTAATTGTGGCTGTTCATAATCAAAAAATAAACATGATTTATTGTGTGCAGAAAAATCAAAAACCATTGAAGAGGCAATATTCCCAACAAATTCGGTGTACTCGCAAATATTAGACTGAAGTGCAAAATCTTCTTTGGTTGGCATAATTTCGTTCCAGCTTGTTCCGACCGGACTCCATAACGGATCAATATTTACAATTACATCTTTGTAATTTTCTAAAACGGCATCGTAACGATCTGTAAAATCTACCGGACATTTTCTATAAATTATTCCTAAAGAATACCCTACTTTATTCAATTCTCTAACGGATAATGCCAAATCTTCCAAATAATACTGATCAAGAGGAGAAGTCACAATATCGTCGCCAGAATAACAGATGTATTTCTTGTTAAGATCCAGATTATGAGTTTTATAAAATTCTTCTCTGGTTTGTAAAAGACTTTTATCAAAATGACTTTCAAATTGAGGTGTTCCTGTTACCAATACCTGATTTTCATTTACATACGGGCAATACATTAAAAGTTCTTTTTTCATGTGTTTGCTCCAGACAAAATAATAATCTGTTTCAACCAAAGTTGTTGCTTTGGGCAAATTATCCCATGAAAAAATAAACGTTCCGGTTGGAATTCCTAAATCCTGTGCTGCCAAAATTGAAGCTATCGCTTGCGTCGGTCGCGGATTGGTACAAAAAACAAAATCAGGTTTGTGTTCTTCTAATTGCTTTTTGCTTTCTTTATATTTATTGGTAGAGCGCTCGCCTTTTTTTATTTGTTCACGAACAAATTTGATTCCTTTTTCGTTAGAACCAAATTTCACCAAAACATCAACCATTACACTTTTGGTGAAATTGGTGAGCCCTTTGTAAGATTGCGGAAAATTATACGTATTGTAAACTATTTCATTAAATTTTCTATCAAAAACATTCAATTCCATTCTTTTTCGGGCACGAGTGTAAACCGTAGTTAATGGATTTAATGATTTTTCCTGAATCTTTAATTCATTAAAACCTAATTTTTCATTTATCGAAAATGGTGTATTATTCCAATACGTGATATCAAAACCGTTTTTTTCTCCAATATCTTTAAATGAAGTCAGGGCAAAATTTCGAAGTCCAACTCCGTCTGGTAAAAAGATAAATATGTTTTTTTTCATTTAAAATAAAAAGCTAAAACTGCTATTTGAAATCCTATTTTTTAAAAGGACAAACTTTTAAAAGTCCGTCGCATAATTGACTGATTATTTCTCTTTTTGGAAGATTCGGAAGTTCTTCAAAGAGTTTTTCTAACTCAGAATCTGTATATTTTTCGAGTCTGATTTCAGGTTTAAAAAATGGCATTTGAACAGATTCAAAATAATCCTGATATTTTATGTCATCTCCAAAAACCTTATCTGAGAATTTCTGCCAAACTGCTGGAATATTATACGCATGAGCAACTATAACGCCGTGAAGTGATGAGGAAATAATTTTTTCGCATTGTAAAAATTCGATTGTTTTGGCTTCGATATCATTTGTCATCATATCGATTAGAAGTACTTCCGGATTATCAGAAAACCAATTTTGTACTAACTTATAATCATTATAATGTGGCACAAAACCATATTTATATTTTTTCTCCACTTTCGGATTAAAATATCTTGGCAGTAATAAAGCCGGATCGCCATACACATCGGGAACATTATAAGAAAGTTCTAAAAGAAATTTTCTCGTCTGCGGACCACGAACGGCTAAAAATACTGCATTCTTTATTTTGATGTTCTGATCTATTATTCCGCTGCCCCAAACAATACATTTTTGGTTTACATTTGCCAAAATACTTCCGACAGTAACATAAATCGGCGCAAACCAATCAAAAAAGGAAAACTTTTTAGGCCAGGCAAAAACTACTTTTTTTCCGGAAATTTTCTCTACAAGGTATTTGCCCAGAAGATCTCCGTAATTTTCATTTTTCTTCCTCTGAATGATTTTTTCATTCCACCAAAAAAGTCTGATTGTTTTTGCGAAAAACATATAATTTAAACCTTTTTGTTTTTTAGTTTATCTCTCTGAATTTGTTCGATTGGTAAAATATCAGTCGATTTAAAAGTCAGAGCCTGATAAACGGCATTTAAATCACGAGTTAATTTTCTAAGTCCCATTGGCTCTAAAGACGCTGCATGATCTGTACCCTTCCAAGTTCTGTCAAGTGTATAGTGTCTTTCAATAATATTAGCTCCCAAAGTGTAGGCCGCAATATCAACCGCTATTCCGAGATGATGACCTGAAAAACCGATGTGTTTAACCTTATCGCCATATTTTTGCCTTAAAAGGTTAATATCTAAAAGGCATACATCTTGAAAAGGAACAGGATAACCAGACGTACAATTATATAAAACCAAATCTTTGTTTCTTCCTTTTGCAGTAAAAAATTCAACTAATCGATCTGTTTCATCTTTAGTTGTCATTCCTGTTGAAATGTGAATTTCGCCAGCATAATTTTCGCTAAGCCAGCCCAGCATTTCAAAATTATTATTACAGGCCGAAGGTATTTTTATAAACTCTGGTTTTAAATCCGCTATTTCTTTTGCAGAAGTTGTATCCCAGACTGAAGTAGAATAGACAATTCCGATTTCTTCACAATATGTTTTTAGTTCTTGATGCTGTGCCGCGTCAAATTCTAAAAATTCACGATGTGCTCCGTAAGTATCTCCATAAGAATTAGAAGCATTAGGGTGTGGAGCATCATACTGTTCCTCTGTTAAAAGTTCTTTATTATTACGTTTTTGGAATTTTACAGCATCTGCATTTCCGAAGATTTTTGCAATTTTAATTAATTCTTTGGCTATTTCCATTTCCCCTTTATGATTACATCCAATTTCTGCAATCACATAAGGTTTTTTAAATTCCTTCATAACGTTTATTATACTTTAATAAAATTTCACAAGTCTCTCTAATAGCTCCAGCTCCTGAATTATGAGTTAAAACATAATCTGCATTTGCCTTCAAAATATCTGTTGCATCTGCTGGCGTAAATGACCATCCGACGCTACAAATATTTGCCAAATCATTTACATCATCGCCCACGTACGAAACGGCGCCAAAACTACTATTTCTCTCTGAAAGAAAATGTGTTAAAAAGGAAAATTTATCTTTTACTCCTAAAAATGTACGTTTAATCTGCAATTTCTTCATTCTCTCCGCAACTAAATCAGAATTTTCTGAAGTCATTACTACGACCTCAACATTATTTTGTCTCAGGATTTCTAATCCCATTCCGTCACGCATATCGAATTTTTTGGCCATTTCGCCATTCGCATCATAATAAACACAACCGTCTGTAAAAACTCCATCAACATCCAGAACCAAATACTCGATTCTTTGATGCACCTTTTTCTTTTTCTGACGATCTCCTAATAATTTTTCAAGAATATCCCAGTCGGACAAACTATCAATTTCTACCAAAGTTTCTTCGGGCATTTTTACTAATCCAATTGTCCCGCTTACTCTGTTTTTAGAGTTTAAAAAAGCTTCTTTAGTAGTTGCATAAACAGCTCCGTTCTCGATAAGCAATCCTTCAAAGTCCTGCCGTCTTGGTCTTTTAAAAACATCGTAATTATTTGGTGTTCCGTCTGAATTCCAAATAAAACGATGTGTATTTACAACTGTAAGTGCAGATTCTTTTTCATTAATAATGATTTCATTTAATACTGCATTAATATCTTCAGTCTTTGTCATTGGTGAAGTTGCCTGCAATAAACACAATACATCAAAATCGTAATTTATTAACGTTGAAAATTCCAGCATTGCACTTTCTGTTGAAGCAGTATCTGATGCATTTTCGTCATTTCTTAAAAGTGTTTTTACTTTTGGTGTCCAAAAATATTCCCTTTTAATATAATCTAAAATATCCTGATCGTCTGTAAAAACATAAACTTCATCTAAATCAGAAAAAAAAGCTTCTGTTAAAACCCATGAAAAAAGTGGGCGACCTAACATTTTCTTTTTGTTTTTTCCGGGAATTCCTTTTGAGTTTTTTCTTAGAGGAATTATTGCTATTTTTTTCATCTGTTATAACCTAATTAAATTAAAGATAGATTGTTGTCTCCACTCTGAGTAGTTTTCAATTTTAAAACTATGCTTGCTAAAAATTTCTTCTAGTTCTTGTTTTGTATAATCGCTTAACCAGCCATTTTTATCGCGTGATAGTTTTACAATATCGCTACAGCAATAGGATAAAACCACTTGCTTTATTGTAGGCCCCAATTCATCAAAAACACGGTTAATATCATATACATATTCAAGAACACCACTAAAAACTGCTGTATCGCATTTTTTAACTTCCGAAATAATTTCTTGATTTAAATCGCAGACAATAGTCTCTTCAAATCTAGGAACAATATCTGTTGGAATATAACTTTTGTAATTTTGAATATGATTTTTAAGAATCATATTTCCAGCTCCGAATTCTATAATATTTGCATTTGGCAAAATATAAGAGCCTAGAATAATTGTTCTTTCATCCCAATCTGAAAAAAGCTGCTCATTGTTTTGCCATCTTTTAAAATCGGTTTTTTTTTCTGCTCTAAGTTTGCTGTTTTCAATTTGGCGCTCGTGTAATGTTTGATCAACATCATTTACTGGGCGTAGCAAATTAATTAGATTCTTGACCAATGCTTTCATACAATTTAATTATTTGTTTTTTAAGACGATCTCTATTAAAATTCTTATCAACAAATGTAACATTATACTGCTTTGCTGTTTCTCTCAGGGTTGCATTTTTCAAAGCATTTTGCAAATTGAGTGCAATTTTCTGAACATCAAAGGGATTTTCTATCAAATATCCATTTACTCCATGTGTGATAACTTCTTCTGATACATTTCCAGGATTCGTTTGGATAGGGAATGCCCCCATTCCCATTGCTTCTATTCCAGCTGTTGGTAAACCGTCAGAAACACTATTGGCAACATGCAGAATACTTTTTCCCATAATTTCGAGTAGAACATCATTAGAAACAAACTGGCCACGCAGATACATTCTTACCTTTAAATTCTTAAAATATTCTGATTTTTCTACTCTTTCTTTTACTACTAAATCCGCACTATAAATTACTATTTTTAAATTTTCAAATAATTCTTTTGGCAGTAGTTCAACAGCGTCAATTATCTGTAAAGTTTTACCAATTCCGTCTTCATAACCTTTAATTAAGAAAATATTTCTTTGATCAGAATCTAAAATAAATTTTTCATTGATTTCTAATCCTCCATTACCAATAAAAGCTCCTAAAAATTTGTTTTTAAATCCGTTTTCTAAAGTTATATTATAATCCCTTCTGCAATCTGTAATTAAGTAATCCACCCTTTGGAGCACTTCTGTAAATTTATCCTTTGTAATGCCTAATGTTTCATGTAAAAATATATCACTTCCCCAAGACGAATAAATCCACTTAATTTTTGGATGTTGTTTCATTACATCCAAAATGGGAACACAAGATAACTGCATTGCAAAACTGTGTACAATATTTGGTTGAATCTGATGTAAAAGTTCATTAAAATATACTTCTACTTTTCTTTCATTATATTGTTGAATGATTTTATAAATCTCTGGAAAGTATTTTTTGAGCATTTTCCTTCCTGGAAAATCCCATTTTGTTTTCCAATTTCTAATTTGTTTCAACCATTTTGTTCTTTCAGATGTAGTTGAACTATCTGAAATATCAAACCAATAAACCTCATGTCCTGCATCTCTCAGTTGATTTACCCATTGAAAAAAATGGTGATTAGGTATCGAAACCATTAGAATTTTCATTTCTATAATTTTATTTTGAGTTGAATTTCACCTGTTGTAGTATCAAATGAATATTGATATGAATTATTTCTATAGAATGAAACAATAATTTCTAAAATCCTGTCATTTATTATCTGTGGTTCTAAATATTTTTTACTTTTTTTGCCAAAAAGTTTTTTTATATTTTCTTTGAGTTTTTCTTTGAACGGTATTTTATTAATAGTTATTTCTACCGTCACATTTTCAAAATTACTCAATTGCATCAAAATTGCAGAAAGCTTAACTTCTTCCGAATCCAATATAAATTGGAAATCAGCTTTATTATTTACTAACTCATTATAATCTGATTCCAATGGTATAATTCCCCATTCATTTTGAAGATTTAATTTTGTTCGCCTAGAAGCATTAGAAAAGTGCATATACGAGTGATTGATTCGCTCCAATGTTGAATGAAAAGGATTGCTGCTATTCTTACTTCTATAAGCTTTTGGATGCCATTGGTGCTTTACTAGTAATTTTTCATCTATGAAAATTACAGATAATCCAGCATTTTTTAATCTCAGATGAATATCTGTGTCTTCAGCTCCCCAGCCATGATAAAATTCATCATATCCGTTAACAGACATTAATACATCTGTTGGAAAAAGAGTTGTTCCCGTAACTTCATCATTTCCCAGAAAATCAACCTTATAGTCATCAAAATCTTTTCCTTCTTTAGATTCTTCAGGAGATAAAAATCCATACTGAAAATAATAGATTTTTTTATTATTTACTAAACCTTTTGATATCTCTATAAAATCGGGATGAAACATCAAATCAATATCCCCAACCAAAAAATAGGGTGATTTTGTTTTTTTTAATGCAATATTAATAGCTCGAGATTTGTTCCATAATTGTCCTTGAACTGGACATACTATTAATTCTACAAAAATAAATGCTTTAGTTAATTCTTTAAGTTTATCGATATAATCAACCTTGCTTCCGTAGTCTACTAAAAACACTTTAAAGTCTTTATCCGATTGAATGTCAAGAGATGCTAAACTTCTTTCTACAATTCGTAAATCACGATCTCTATTTGTGAGAACTATACTAATCATATAAAACTTTTATAAATAGAATATAAATACATTTTTAAGTCAATATAATTGACTCCTGTTTCTTTCAAGTTTTTTAAAAATTGGATAAACCCTTTATGATACCTATTCTCTCTATTAAAACTTAACATTAAACTTTTCTTTAAATTTAGTATCGCTTTGGCTGTTATCTCTTTTTTAGATGCGAAATCATTGTCTTGAAATACATCTTGCAAAATATTAAGATTAATTTTTAAAATATTACTATTTACTCTTCTCATCTCTGTTGAAATACCAGCATCAATTCTATAAACTGCGGTTATCTCATTTAGATAATGAATGCATCCTCCATTTCTAATTGTCCACAGATATGTTGGCCAATCTCCAAAGGGGTATTTTAAAATCCAAGATGGCAATTTTTCCGTATGACTTTGATTATTTTTAAATAAAACAGAAACAGATGGAATGTGATTAGCAAAAACTAGATCATCAAATTGTGTATCTTTTTTAGATATAATCGGTTCCCATATCTTTCTAGTGCCATCTTTAAACAATAATTCTATGTTAGTGTATATTATAGAAAAATCTGGATTACTTTCTAAAAAATCTACTTGCTTTTGGAGTTTTTGATCGTCAATCCAATAATCATCACCGTCGCAAATTGCTATATATTTACCATCACATTCTTGTATAGTACGTATATAATTTTTTATCAATCCAATATTGCATTCTAAGGATGGCAATAATTTTATTCTTATAGGGTTTTCCTTGGCATATTTTTCGCAGATAATTCTTGTTGAATCTGTACTGTGATCTTCTCCAATAACCAATTGAAATTCAAAATTAGTTTTTTGAGATAGAATACTTTCTAAAGTCTGACCTATAAATTTTTCTTGATTATAAGTAAGTATAAATATGCTTACTTTGTTATTCACGATGACTTTAATTTTAATTTAGCAAATTTCATAGTATTCGATACTTTATACTTAAAAAACTTTTTTATAATTGAAAATGTTAGGCTTAATTGAAAATTCTTAATACAATTTAAAACAAGAAAAATTAAAGTTTTTAATCTAAATTTATTATATAGTGCAAGAAAATGAGCAAAACTATTTATAACATATTTAAACTCTGATACCGTATAATTAAAATCACTTTTAATTATATAAATAAAAAACAAATTGTTTGCTTCTCTTTTTAAAAACGTGTTTTTTTTATTACCAGATATACTATGATCTGTCACTCGAATATAGGCGATCGCTTCATTAATTGTAAAAATTATCTTTTTTTCTGAAAACTCAAGCCAAGCAATATCATCAGAATGCCAGGCCAGAGGATAATGTTTAAATCTGTTTCTTTCAAATGATTTTCTCGAAAAAATATATTCAGTTAACGAACTTCTTGTTTCGTTTCTCATTTTTCGAAACATAGAATCTTTAGCATGTTCTGTTTTTGGATGAACATATCTTTGTGAAAATGGTAAGTTATTTTCATTTACTATGATTGTTGAAAGTCGAACTAAATTAGAACCAGACACTTCAATATCATTTATATTTTTATAAAAGTTCTCGATTACTTGATGATGAAGTTGATCATCATCTCCCAAAACCATAATCCAGCTTTCGTTATCAATTAGATCAACACATCTATTCCAATGTTCAGATAATGAGTAATGTCCTAAATTATTTTCAAATCTTTTATATTTTACAGATAATGACGTTTGAAATTGTGATATAATTTCTTCAGGACTAATTGGACTGCAGTCATCACCTATGTAAACTCGAAATCTTTTATCAGTCTGAAGTGATAGTGATTCTAATGTTTGTAAAAAAAACAGGTAATTATAATATGGGACAACAATTGCAATCATTTAAAAATAAACCACTTACTGTTTTTAATCTTTTTAAGTTTGTTGTAAAACCTAAATACTATTGAATTTTCAATACTTACAATTTTCTTTTTAAACAAAATAGCTTTTCTAGCCATAAAAATTGGATTCCCAAAATAATCATTATAAATGTTTCTATTTATATCAAATAAAGTATTCAACACAATATTATGCTTTTCTTTATCAAGAAATTTATCGCTCATAGATGTTCCAGCATGTTTACGATAAAAAAATAAAATTTCTGGTATTTTAAAAACTTTCCCATCTGGGCACAAAAGTCTTATCCATAAGTCCCAATCTTCTAATCCTGATTTTAATGTCTCATTATACTTCCCAACACTTATAAAATCGTTTTTTTTGAACATTGATGCACTAAATATCATATTTTCAATCAAAATTTCAGGAAAAGAATAAGGCGGAAGTATCCATTCTCCTTCTTTCTCTCCAAAATAAGAAACTCGACAATAAACCAATTTCAACTCATCATCATTATTAAAAACATTAACTGCTTTCTCAATATAAGTGGGATGAATAAGATCATCTGCATCTAGAGGAAGAATGTAAATTCCTTTTGATTTTGAAATTCCGAAATTTCTTGCACTAGAAAGTCCACCGTTTTCTTTACGGAAAAAGGAAATCCTACTGTCTGAAAGATATTTGTCGATAGTTTCAAATAAATCATCATTTGACCCGTCATCTACTATTATAATTTCCCAATTTTGATACGTTTGAGAAATAACTGATTCTATTGTTTCTTCAACAAATTTTGAAACATTAAAACAAGGTATGACAACCGAAACTAGACTATCCATTTTTAATTTTTAAGTATCTTTTTTCTAATTTCTAACCTAGTTCGAAGTAATTTGGTTTCGAAAATAATTTTTTGAAAGAATTCTGCAGGCAAATTTAGCATGATTTTTTTTCCAAAAATCAATAAAATTTTAATTACAGAAAGGTATTCTAATTGATGTAATTGATAATGAGCAATTGTTTCATTTTTTAAACGACTTAAAAGACTTTTTTCATCGCGTTTTATATGGTAAAAAAATGTTTCATTAAAATCTTTAATTATCAATCCTGCTTTTATAACTCGCTCTGACCATTGCTTATCTTCACTAAAAACAAGCTGTTCGTCAAATTTAAAATTTTTCCATATTTCTTTATTTATCATAGCACATCCCGCCATTAACCCATACTTAAGACCATCTTTAACAGTGAAATCATTATCATTTGCTCTCAAGTAATTCGTGTAAGAATTTATATATCTTATTCCAGCTAACGATGAATTCCGATTAAACTCTTTTAGCGAATTTTTAAAAAATGAGTTTCCAACAGGAATTGCGTGCGAGCTCAAAAGTAAGACTAAATTATTTCTAGCTATTTCAATACCCAGATTTATTGCTTTGCCATATGTAAAGACATCAATTTTTACAATTTTGCAATTAAATTTTTCTGCTACAGTTATACTTTCATCTGTCGAATTATTATCAACTATAATAATTTCATCAATATCTTCCGCATAAACTTTATTTAGCATCGTTAGAGTTGCCCCTAATGCTTTTGCTTCGTTTTTATTTCTTATGACTATTGAGATCATTTTTAGCTAATAATTGATTTTAGAACTGTCTTAACTATCTTAACTATAAAATTTAAATCTGGTTTTCTTCCAAACTTAGTTTTTTTTACTGCATTTAAATATTCTTTTCTCCTTATTAATTGAAAAACATCATATTCTATCCATGATCCGTCCCATAAATGAATCCCTATGGTTTTTTCCGAAGCATATTTTAGAAAGTCCTTTTGAAATGGCTTGTTAACATCAAATGGAAGAGGGTAGAAATACTCTGGAGGATAAACCACAATTTGTTTTTCTTCTACGATTTTTTTGAAAATTGGATTTTCAATTCCAGTATATGATTCAAATGCTCTTGTTAATACTCTCGGGATGCCAAATTTCATCTGCCATTCTTCTATTTGAGCGTTTTCATAATACTTGAAACATTCTAGAAGATATTCACTTTTTTTTACTCCTCCAAAAATACCCGCACTGATTAATTGTTCATTTTCTGCTCCAATAAAAAAAGTATCGTTTAATAGACTATCTAATTTTTTTATTAAAAACATATCGGTATCCATATAAATCCCTCCAAATTCATATACTGCTTTTAGCCGAACATAATCTGCAACAAACGCATACTTTTTACGCTCATATGCAAACTTAACAAAAGGATGATTCATATCTGAATTCTCTTCATTCCATAATATAAACTCGTAGTCAGATAAATGGTTCTTCCACGAATTAATCGTCTTTAACTGAATATCATTAAAATCATTTTTTCCAAACCAACAATAATGAATTATTTTAGGAATTTGCTCCATAGTCTACTTAAAAAAGAAATACCCCTTATTGAAAAGCGAAAAGGATAAATACCCAAATGCTGTCTTAACCGGAAGTACAAAATTTTTCAGTTCAAAATCTTTTTGCAACAATTTAAAAAACAGTTTTCTTTTCATTTCCCCATGTCCATTTTTTATCAATAAGTCTCTAAAAATAATTTTATATCTTTCTCTAGTAAAAAGTAAACAGGTTGTGTAATCTATTAATTGATTTTCTTTAATAATTTTTAGCTGTTTTTCTCTAGCTACTATTTCTGATTGTATTTCTGTTACATTCAATTTATAAATTTGGTTAGACAATGAGTCTAAATCAATATTATATTGAATTAAAATTTGATCAACAAATTTGATTTCTGGTTTTCTATACAACATTCGCAAATTAAAATCCCAATCATCCAAAAAGCGAATGTTTTCATCAAATAATTCTTTAGCTTCTTCTAAAAATTCTCTTTTCCATAAAGGCCCGCAAACATAAAAGCTGGTAAAACCTGTATAATAATTTTGAAATAAATTACTAGTATTTGTTCTATTGTACCCTATAATTTGATTACTTAAAACATCTACTTTAACTAGATTAGCAACAACAACATCAGTATTTTGATCTTTGGAATTGAAAAAGACTTCAAGAGCATTTTTTTTGTAAAAATCATCACTATCTAGCCAATTAATCCAAGATCCCTTACTCATCTGAAAACCAAAATTTCTACAAGAATTAGGTCCCTTGATACTATTTTTTGGTCTCTCAAAATATTTAAATCTTGAATCTTTTTCGTATTTAGAAACTATTTCTTTTGTGTTATCAGAACTGCCGTCATCAACTATTATACACTCCCAATTTTCATAAGTTTGCATCAATATACTGTCGAGTGTTTTTCCGATAAGATGAGCTCTATTGTAAGTAGGAATTATTATGGAAATTAAAGATGAGTTATTCATTAATTTTTTTTAATTTGAGATACTTTTCTATTCGATAACTCCCTCTATCAATCAAATAAAACAATCTCCCAAAAAAAGCAAATTCTACACCTCTTATATAATTCTTGCTTTTAAGCAACGGGATAAATTCTTTTAAAATATAATTGGCGTTTTCAGCATGATTATTTTCTAATGCTCTAAAAAAATATTCTACGATTGCTTTGTAAAAATATTGTATTAAATCATTATCATGTAGAGCTATACTACGTTTGAAATTTTCTAAAGCAATGTAGGATTGAGATTTTTTATAAGTCTTTACATATTGGTTATTTTTTTCACTTTTTGTTTCACCATGCTGTCTATACAAAAATAATGGTATATCTATAATTTTGTAATTGTTTGGTGAAATATCAAAAAACAATCTAGAGAAAAGTTCTGTTTCCTGCCCCCTTGCGATATTAAGGTTGAATAATTCTTTATTATTTAAAAAAGTTCTTCTAAAAAGAATAGATGGGGTAAGGATTTGAAGTCTCCATAGAACATAATCTTTAAATAAATAAGTATTTATTTCTAGATTGATATTTTGCAATACTTTCAAATTTTGATCAGTATAAGTTCCTGAGCAAATAACTAAATCAATTTCTTCAGAAAACAATTCGACCTTCCTATCAAGAAAATTATTGATCATTATGTCGTCATCATCAAACCAATTAATAAACTCTCCCTTACTTAATTCAAAACCATAATTACGTGCTGCATTACCACCTGACAATCTATCTAAGGGCCGATGGTGTAGCTGAAAACGGCTATCTTTTTTTACGTATTTATTAATTACTTCTATAGTATTATCAGTTGAGCCATCATCAACAATGATACATTCCCAATTTTGATGAGTTTGAGCTAGTACACTGTTTAATGTTTCACCTATTAAATGCGCACGGTTAAAAGTAGGAATAATTATAGAAACTAGCTCTTTACTCATATTTGATAAATTATTACTCATCTTTTAACTTGTGATGAACTAAGAAAAGAATATTCATTGTACATACTCTCTTGCTGAAGACTTTTAACACGCTTATATTTTTTTAAAGTCTTTACTAAATAATTGAGATTATAAGTTAGATCGCTTTTGTTAAGTAATAGAATAGATACTATACTTCTTTTTAAAATAAACTTGAGCATTTTATTTACTGTCCATGCATTGTTAGGATTCAAAAGCTTTAGATCATTCGCATTAACAAAATTTTTGAGAGTAAACGTTCTCTCACTTACATCCCTATCATGTAAAGCAACTGATTTGGGTACAATACCAACTTTTAGTTTTTTAAATCGGCATCTGTTTATATAATCATTATCTTCTGCATAATGAAAAAAATATGGATTAAACCCTCCTACATTCTGTAATGTTTTTTTTGACAGAAGCCAAATTGCTGCATTAACAAAACTAACATCATAAATATTTTTCAAATCTTTCCTTAAAAAAAGATCTGAGTAAAAATCTTTACAGTTATTTGCATTAACATAGGTCTGAAACAATAAATCTATTCTGTTTCCTTTACCATTTAAATGTACAGGACTTAAAACACCATATTCTGGATTTGCTTCCATTTGTTCAATCAGAAGTCCTATTGTATCTTCTTTTAAATACGCATCTTGATTTAATAAAACAAAATACTCACCTCCTTTTTCTAAAGCGATGTTTAGTCCAATATTATTAGCTGCCCCAAAACCTAAATTTTTATTTTGCTGTATTAAAAGAACACTTTTGAAATTTAGCTTAATAAATTCAATTGTACCATCTGTACTACAATTATCAATAACAATAACATGAGATGAAACTGCGTTATTTAAAATACTATTTAAGCAGTCTTCAATCCATTGCATTCCATTAAAAGTTACAACAATGACAAAAATCTTATTTTGCATATTAAATTAGGATGGTATTATTTGAGAATTCGCTTTAAAAGCTTAAATGGCAGTAAAAATGCATGCCCAACTTTATAGGTATAACTAGCTTTAACCTCCTCTAACCATCCTTTTTTTATAAAATCTCCCCCATCAAAAAAAGAGATATTATATTCTTCAATAATATGCTCAGAAGCAATAATTATTAGAAACATTGGGTTTGTTACTCTATTACTAATCGTAGTATAATTACCGTAGAAATAATTTGAGTTTTTTACAGTGGCATCCTCTTGAATGATTGAACTTCCATTGTTATATGTTTGAGATAGTAATTGAAACTTACTGAAATAATTAGAAATTAAACTAGTAAACTCATTTTTATATAATTCTTTAACATGAAACTCATTTACAATATCTCGGAGCTCAGAATAGTATAATTTATCAGGTGTAGATATTATTAATATCCCTTCGGGTTTTAAAACTCTTTTTATTTCTAGCATCATTTTTTCATGTTCATCATGATGCTCAATTGTTTCAAAACTAACCACGACATCAACACTGTTATCTATTAAAGGAATGTTGCTTGTACTCCCCTCTAAATATTCTATATTCTCTGCCTTGTACTTTAATTTAGCAAGGGCAATAGATTCTTTATCAATATCAACGCCATATACAAATGAAGCATGATTACTCATTAAATTCGTACCATAACCCTCACCGCTAGCTATATCAAGTACAATTTTATCTTTTATATAAGTGCTTGTAATTGCATATCTATGTAAATGCTCAATTGCAACTCGATTATAAATAAAAGGTTCTAACCTCTCTCCAGTCCATTTTTTCATAAATATTCTATTTCCAATTTAAGATTGGCCTAATAATTCCTGGGAAATTTCCATTATAATTCCCTCGAGCTGTATCACCTCCAAATTCATCAATTACATTAAATCCAACCACGTCCATTTCATGAAATTCAACAACAAAAGGGTTATATTTCATAATGGCAAAACTACACGAATAAGTTCCTTCTGCTAATAAATTTTCTGGTATAATAATTTTTTTTGAGTAAACTCCTTTTTTTTGCGCTTCTTTTAAAGTTAACGAGTTTCTATCATGAGAACTTAAAATATGGATATTTTCATTGTTAAATAAATTAAATCCATGAGTAAAAACATTTCCTTCTTCTAGGATTTCATATGTAAATTCAATTGCTATTGAATTCGATATTTGGTGATTCAGTGTTAATTCACCATTTACATTTAACACTTTTGCCGCTAATAAACGTAAAAAATTGGTTTTAGGACATGATTCTAAATCCCACTTTCTGTTTGCAAATCGCTCTTGATCACTGAAATATTTATTAACAGCTTCTTCAATATTTCCTTCAAAAATCACTTTACCATGTTCTAAAACAATCCCTTTTGTACATAAACTTTTTACTGCCGCCATATTATGACTTACAAATAAAACCGTTCTTCCTTGCCCTTTAGAAATATCCTGCATTTTCCCAATAGCTTTTTTCTGAAACTCAGCATCTCCAACTGCCAAAACCTCATCGACTACTAAAATCTCAGGTTCTAGAAAAGCAGCAACTGCAAATGCGAGACGAACAGTCATCCCAGAACTATATCTTTTTACAGGAGTATCAATATAACGTTCACAACCAGAAAACTCGATGATTTCATCAAGTTTTGAAGTAATTTCTTTTTTAGTCATTCCGAGAATAGCACCGTTTAGAAATATATTTTCTCTTCCGGTCATTTCCCCATTAAATCCCGTTCCCACTTCCAGAAGTGACGCAATTCTTCCACGCGATTTAATACTTCCTGTAGTTGGCGCAGTTACTTTAGAAAGAATTTTTAAAAGTGTAGATTTTCCTGCTCCATTCTTTCCAATGATACCTAAAACTTCTCCTCTTTCTACTTCAAAATTAATATCTTGTAACGCCCAAACATAATCTGAAGTTCCCTTTGTAGAACGGTCATTCACATCTCCTATTCTTAAATAAGGATCTTCTTTTCCACGAATTTTATGCCACCATCGGTTTAGGTCGTGACTCAAAGTACCAGTTCCAACCTGACCTAAGCGGTATTGCTTAGAAATATTTTCAGCTTTTAATATAATATCTTTCATTTATACGGTATCTATAAAGCTTTTTTCTGTCCTATTAAAAATTAACAATCCAATAAAGAAAACTACAATTGTAACGACCATTGTATATATCAACCCTAAAATTGATATGCTTCCTATGTTTAAAAGCATATAACGAGAAGTTTCGATCACATAAGCTAATGGGTTATATTCTACAATCCAACCAAATTTTGGAAGTTTTTCTTTTATCAATTCCATCGGATACATTACGGCAGATATATACATTAGTAACTGTACTCCAAAACCAACTAAATTATTTAAATCTCTGTATTTTGTAACCATTGAAGAAATCATCATACCCAAACCTAATCCCAAAATTCCCATAAATGAAATTAAGATTGGGAAAAATAGCATTGATACATTTAGACTTAAATCTGCTCCTTGAAAATAAAAGAAAATATAAAAGAAAACAAATATGCCAAATTGAATTCCAAATTTAATTAAGTTGGAAATCACTATTGATAAAGGCGTAATAATTCTAGGAAAATAAACTTTTCCAAATATTCCAGCATTAGACTTAAAAGTGTCTGAAGTTCCGTTCAAACAGGCAGTAAAATAATTCCATACCATGATTCCTGCTAAGTTAAATAAGAATGGAGGAATTGTACCGGTTTTTATTCCGGCAACGTTATTAAATATAATAGTAAAGGTTATAGAAGTAAATAAAGGCTGTATTAAATACCATAAAGGCCCTAAAACAGTTTGCTTATAAACTGTAATTATATCTCTTTTTACAAAAAGCATTAATAAGTCTCTATATTGCCAAATTTCTTTAAAATTTAAAGAGAAAAATTTATTCTTGGGTGTTATTTCAAACAGCCAGTCATTTGTGTTTTTATAATTCATTTAGAAGAACAAAAAAATCTAGTTTTATAATTTTAACAAGATTTTTAACATTTTGAAAATTATTTAAAAATGTCAAAAGGCGTTTAAAAAAACACCTCTTGATTATATTTGATTTTATTTTACTTGATCTTATTTGTCTAAAACTTCAAAAGTAGAATTCATGCTCTTAAATTCTGGTACAATTTTTTTCATCTTAGCCACAATATCATCGTTTTCATAAAAATCGGCAATACCTATTAATTCATCAACTTCATTATGAAGATTTTCATACTCGTCTTGAATTTCTTGTGCAATCATGATCTTATTATGATAAGTTGGAAGAGTTTTAGAAGTATCATTTAGCAATTCTTCATAAAGTTTTTCCCCAGGTCTTAGTCCAACTATTTTAATTTTGATTTCTTTATCTGGTATAAAACCAGCAAGTTTAATCATTTTTCGTGCTAAATCAATAATTCTAACTGGTTTACCCATGTCAAAGATATAGATTTCGCCTCCGTTACCCATTGCCCCTGCTTCTAATACCAACTGACAAGCTTCTGGAATTGTCATAAAATAGCGAATAATATCCTGATGCGTAATTGTTACAGGCCCACCCTCAGCAATTTGTTTTGTAAACAATGGCACAACAGAACCATTTGAACCCAAAACGTTTCCAAAACGGGTTGTAATGAACTTCGTGCCTCCTTCTACATTTTCCCTTTGATTTTTTAAGAATAGAGACTGCACATATTTTTCTGCAATACGTTTACTTGCCCCCATTACATTGCTTGGATTGACAGCTTTATCTGTAGAAACCATTACAAATTTCTTGACATGGTACTTACAAGCCAAATCGGCAAGATTTTTAGTCCCTTTAATATTGGTTTGAATTGCCTGAGAAGGATTTTCTTCCATCAAAGGCACATGTTTATAAGCTGCTGCATGAAAAACAACGTGTGGATTGTAATTTTTAAAAACCTTTTCCAGCGCTTTTTTGCTTCTTACATCTGCAATTACAGCTACAATTTTAGTATCAACATTCATTCCTTGCGTCTCTAGACATAAATTATGCAAAGGTGTTTCAGCATGATCCACAACAATGACTCTTTTTGGACCAAAATTTAAAACTTGTCTTACTATTTCGCTTCCAATTGACCCAGCGGCTCCACTAATAAGGATTGTTCTATCTTTTAATTGTTTAGAAATTGATTTACTATCTAGAACTATCGGCTTTCTTTCTAATAAATCTTCAATTTGTATGTTTTTTACTTTTTGAGAAATTTCTTTTTGGTTTTCCCAGTCAGAAATCAATGGAACAGTATATACTCTGTAATTAAATTCTAAGCATTGATCAACAATAATAAGCTGTTCATCTTTTGTCAAACTCTTGTCTGCGATAATTACTCCTTCTGCTGCAACAGAACGCATTAACGCAGGAAGTTTTTTTCTTAAAATTAAAATCGGAAGATCCAACATACGCTTAGATGCATTCTGATTATTTTTATCTACAAATCCAACAATTTTAAATCTAGAAGGTGTTTCAAATTTTAAGGCATTAGCTACTGAAATTGCATTTGCATCTGTACCATAAATAACAGTTCTTACAAGCTTGGTAGTCGCCTTTTCTGAAAAATACATTTCAAAAGTTTGTTTTACAATAACACGATACAAAAACAGTCCGCAAAAAGACAAAACTAAGTTTATAAAAAGAGCTGTATTTAAAAAAGCTTTATGTCCAGTATACAATTCAAATATTAAATTTATAAATAGAAAGAAAACTAAAACTGACATTTGAGAAAAAAGCAGTTTTATGGCGTCAATATAGGATGAGTGTCTAATAATTCCAGAATAAGTTCTAAAGAGCCAAAAGAAAAATATATTAACTGTTATTAAACTTGCTACAAAATAAAAATCATGTGACGTTATAATGTATCCTATTGCTGTGCCGTCAAAAAGCAAGTAGGTAAAAGAAAATGAAAAAAACAAAACCATTACATCAATAGCAATGATAATCCACCTAGGCAGATAACTCAAATTATTGATGTTTGCACGAAGATTTCTAGGTGAAAAAGTTTTATACAACAACGATGTTATATTATTTGGTTTTTCTGTATTCAATTTAGCATTTTTTAAGTCAGTAAAATTTGAACTTTATACAAAAATACAAATTAAAGGTTTTAAATAATTACTTCGTGGTGCAAATTAAATTTTAACACCTTTTTTCTTTTGCTTTAAAAATTCTAAAAGATATGTTCCATAACCTGATTTCTGTAATGGTTGAGCCAATTCTTCAAGTCTGTCATCATCAATAAATCCTTGTCTCCAAGCAATTTCTTCAATACATCCTACTTTTAGTCCTTGTCTTTCTTCTAAAACTTGTACAAATTGTCCAGCTTGCATTAAACTATTAAAAGTTCCTGTGTCTAACCAAGCAGTTCCTCTACTCAATATACCTACTTTTAATTTTCCTTTTTCAAGATAAACCTTGTTAACATCTGTAATCTCATATTCGCCTCTCGCACTTGGTTTAATGTTTTTTGCTATCTCTACTACTGAGTTATCATAAAAATATAAGCCTGGTACAGCGTAATTTGATTTTGGTTCTAAAGGTTTTTCTTCAATCGAAATAGCATTTTTATTTTCATCAAATTCGACAACTCCATATCTTTCTGGGTCTGAAACATGATACGCAAAGACAACTCCTCCCTCTGGATCAGCATTATCCTTTAATAATTGTTGCATATTTGTTCCAAAGAAAATATTATCTCCAAGTACTAAAGCCACTTTATCTCTTCCAATAAATTCTTCGCCAATAACAAATGCCTGTGCTAAGCCATTTGGGTTTGGCTGCTCAGCATAACTAAATTTACACCCAATTGTGCTACCATCTCCTAAAAGCTTTTTAAAATGCGGTAAATCGTGAGGAGTCGATATTATTAAAATTTCATTTATCCCTGCCATCATCAAAGTTGATAACGGATAATAAATCATCGGTTTATCGTAAACCGGCATTAGTTGTTTACTTACTGCTAATGTTAAAGGGTGTAATCTTGTACCTGAACCTCCAGCTAAAATAATTCCTTTCATAAAACTAATTTTAAATTAAAAGCTAATGGCTTTTAAAACATGTATTTTATATAAATATCTTTTTTAAACTTTCTTTGTAATTCGGAATTTTTAAATCATAAACCGTTTTTATTTTTTCCTTATTTAATAATGAAAAACTTGGTCTTTTTGCAGGTGTTGGATAAGATGACGATGGAATCCCCTCTACTATACAGTTGTAGCCCCCAAGTTCTTTAATACTTAACGCAAATTCATACCAACTAATTTCACCTTCGTTGGAATAATTAAAAATTCCTGGAATCCATTCTGAAAATTCAATTATATCAATCATTGCTTGTGCTAAATCAGTGGCATATGTTGGTGACCCAATCTGATCATTTACAACATTAATTTCATCTCTTTCCTGCATTAATCGTTGCATGGTTTTAACAAAATTATTTCCAAATTTGCTGTAAACCCATGAAGTTCTAATAATGATCGATTCAGGATTTTCTTTTAAACATGCAACTTCACCAGCCAGCTTACTTTTTCCATAAACATTTATAGGATTTGTCTGGGATTTTTCACTTAAAGCAATTGATGAAGATCCATCAAAAACATAATCTGTTGAAATATGGATTAATTTCACATTATTTTCTACTGAGTAACGTGCAATTAATTCTACCGCTAAATGATTCACTTTAAATGCCAAGTCTTTTTCTGATTCGGCTTTATCCACAGCTGTATAAGCTCCACAATTAAAAATCACATCTGGTTTAATCTCATTTAATTGATTTTTAAGCAAATCGAGATTATCTAATGTTACATTTTTACGATCTGCAAAAAACCAATTATAATTTTTATAATTTTCAGAAAGAACATTCAATTCTGACCCTAATTGTCCATTTGCACCAGTTACAAGAATTTTTTTCATTAAAACAAACTATTACAATTTTCGATAAAAGGAAGAATTTGATCTTTTTCAGAAACAATTGCATCTTCTAAGTTCATTCCCCAATCAATATTTAAAGACGGGTCATCATATTTAATTCCTCCCTCCGAGGCTTTATTATAAAATTGGTCACATTTGTACATAACCGAAGCTGTTTCACTAATAACTGAAAACCCATGCGCAAACCCCTGAGGAACTAATAATTGTTTTTTGTTTTCTGCAGATAATAAAACACTAAATGATTTTCCAAAAGTTGGCGAATCTTTCCTTAAGTCAACAGCTACATCAATGATTTCACCTTCTAAAACTCGCACTAATTTGGTTTGAGCAAACGGCGGATTTTGATAATGCAATCCTCTTAAAGTTCCTTTTTTAGAGAATGATTGATTATCCTGAACAAAATCAATATTTATTCCTAAATCTTCAAATTTGGTTTTGCTGTATGCTTCAAAAAAATAACCTCTTTCGTCTCCAAAAACTGTTGGCTCAACAATCACTAAATCTTTTATAGATGTTTTTTCGACTTTCATTTTTTAATTTTATATTTATTTAAAGAAATTAGTTAAGATTTCTTTAATTCTGATTTTCTCTTCATTACTTAAATTTGAGCCTGATGGCAGGCACAATCCATTCTCAAAGAGTAACTCTGATACTTTATGCCCATAATAAGGGAATTCTTTAAAAACAGGTTGTAAATGCATTGGCTTCCAAAGGGGTCTACTTTCAATATTTTCATTTTCAAGTGCTAAACGCAAATCCTCTCTTGTTTTTCCATTTGTTTTTTGAGGATCAATAACAATTGCTGATAACCAATGATTTGAGAAATAATCATTATTCGGTTCGTTCAAAACACTAACACCATCTATATTTTTAAAGAATTCAATATAAAAATTATGCATATTTCTTCTCAATTGCACATGGTCATCTAAAACCTCCATTTGACCTCGGCCAATCCCAGCGCAAATATTACTCATTCTATAATTGTACCCTACATGACTATGCTGATAATGTGGTGCATTATCTCTTGCTTGTGTAGAAAGAAAAACCGCTTTATCTTTTAAATCTTTCTTTTTGGTTACTATTGCTCCTCCTCCTGAAGTTGTAATGATTTTATTACCATTAAAGGAAAGTATACCAATTTCACCAAATGTTCCACATTTTTGATTCTTATAAGAACTACCCAAAGCTTCAGCACTATCTTCGAGAATTGGAATTTCATATTTCTCAGCAATACTATGAATTTCCTCTATCTTATATGGCATACCATAAAGATGTACTGAAATTATAGCTTTAGGCTTTTTCCCTTTTGAAATTCGATCTAAAATAGCTTTTTCTAATGCGATTGGACACATATTCCATGTATCAAGTTCACTATCAATAAAAATAGGAGAAGCGCCTAAATACATTATAGGATTCGCAGATGCTGAAAATGTCATACTCTGACAGATTACCTCATCTCCCGTCTCAATACCAATCATTATTAAACCCAAGTGTATTGCTGCTGTACCTGAACTTAAAGCACCAACATAAACTTCTTGGTTTAAATATTTTTCTAAGTCATTTTCAAAACCATTAACATTTGGTCCTAAAGGTGCAACCCAATTTGTGTCAAATGCTTCTTGCACATATTTTTTTTCTGCCCCTCCCATATGAGGAGATGACAACCATATTTTTGAATTACTCATTATCATTATATTTTAAAATCCTAAAGAATAACTTTCTGTTTTGATAAATAATAATTTAAACAAATTTCAGGATAATTTTCTTTTTTCATTTGATTTATTACTTTATCGATATCATGCAAAAATGATTTTAACTCAATTTTTTGCTTTACTGTGTCTATTTTGATATAACAAGATTGGTTTATGTATTGCCTGTTTTGTCCTAAACTACCTGTATTAAATACAAAATTATCCCCTATCGATCTTTTAAACTGTTGATGTGAATGACCAATTATATAATCACAATCCAATGAAATCTCATCAATATTAGTATCTGAAAAAATATAAGAATTATTAATTGTATGAGTAATAGTAAAATTCTGAATTATAGTTTCTTCTTCGTACCCTTTTAAAGTTTGAATCCATTTTGAATCAAAATTCTCATAACATTTTTGAAAAAATGTTTTTGCAATCACATTTGTCCCACCATAAGAGCCTTGAATATAAAACTGCTCATGATTACCTTTTAAAACTTTACAATTTAAATCCTGTAATAACTCTATACATTCATTTGACCACGGCCCATAATTAACAACATCTCCATGGCAAATAAACAAATCAGTCTCCATCTTTTCAATTTTGAAAAATTTTTCTAATGCAACAAGATTTCCATGAACATCTCCAAAAATTGTGACAATCATGATATCATTTTTTTTATTCCCTCCTCCAGACTAGAGAAAGTATTTATATCAATAATTTTTTTTAAGTTTTCAATACAGATAACTGCTCTATCTTCTAGAAAATTTTGGTCTTCAGTATTTAAAATCTTTATTGATTGATCTTTAAAATTTTTCTTTATAATTTCAGCTAATTGCAATATTGACGTTTCAGTACCAGTAGCACCATTAATAACTCCATCAAAATTATTTTCAATTAATGCTGCAATAATTCTAGCGGCATCTTCAACATATAAAAAATCAGCATTAACTTTTGAAGCATTGGTTAATTGTATATTATTTGTTTTTTTTATCTGATCAATTATATTCGTAATTATACCAGAAGAAATCATGTTTTTCCCATATAATGCTGAAAATCTTACATGAGAAACAATAATATCATTAAAGTTCGCGAAAGTATCAAATAATAATTCTTGCCCTAATTTTGAAAAACTATACAAAACGTGCCTGCCTGTTGGATAAGTATTGACGTTTTCGTTAAGTTCAATTGGCCAAGGTTTTTTAACTACTGCTAGTGTTGAACAATTAATTATTTTTCTAATTGTATTTTGTCCTTCAATCCATTTACAAATATTTTGCGTTCCTAGAATATTTGTCTTATATATTCTATCCAAAAAATCATTATCTAAATAATCTCCTCCTGGCAAAACTGTCGCACAGTTTATAACAACATCAAAAAAATTCAAAGGCAAATTCTCAAAATCTTTAGAATTACTAATGTCAACTTTAAAAGCTGCATCATCCTTTGAGCGTGAAACTGTATAAGTACTATGATTAGCAGTCTTTAATAATTGGTTTAATTCTTTTCCCAAAAAACCATTACTTCCAAATATGAGTACGTTCATTTTTACTTAAGATAGTTTAAAATTGTAAAATGTAGAACTAGGATTTTTTAGTTCTTTATCATTATATAATTGATCTAACTCATTTTGTTCTACATATATGTCTGACCAAGTTCTTAAAACAATTCCATTTTTTAAAGTTGGCTTATCAATTTCTTCATTAAAAAGATAGTGTTTAAGAACAGCCTCAACCTCATTAAATCCAAAAAAATGTCGCAATGGGGTTGTACCGCTGAATCTTCCATTTATTTCAAAAATAACAGGCTCATCATTAAATATACGAAATTGAAAATTTACTGGACCAGAAGGATTCAATCTTTCAGCAATTTTCATAATCATTTCATCATACTTAGAAGTACTTTCATCTCTGTAAGCTCTGTAAGTATTTCCATCTCGCAAATCTCGTCTTAATGTTACTATTGCTTTACATTCACCATTAATTACAACACAGCCAGAAGTATATTCCCCCTCATTTTCTGAAAGATACTGTTGTACAACCAAGTTACTATTTGGGCTATAAATTTCCATTAGCTCATCATTATTTTCTATTTTTTTTATTCCTAATGAACGAGCACCGTCAAAGGGTTTAGCAAATAATGGATAGCCTAATTTTCTTTCTATGTCTAGAAGGTTTTGTTTATCATTTGCCATTACAGAAAATGGAAATGGAAAATTATTTTTCTCCAAAAATTCAGAAGTCAAAAATTTATCATTAGCAATATTAACAACATTTTCATCACTTACTATTACCACACAATTAAATTCGTTCAAAAACAAATCTTTGTTTTTTGCAAAAACTGGTAATTCAACATCTGTGCCAACTAAAATTGCATCTATTTGATGCTTTTTAACAACATCTTTAATCTTTTCTATATAGTCTTCTTCAAAAACTTTTGGTATTGTTATGGCATAATCCCCTAACCAATGTCCAGTAGATCGTGGATCTGGATCAGCTGTATATATTTTTTTATCGAAGTTTGACACTTGCAGTAATCTTAGTATTCCTTGTCCTAACAAAGCTCCTGCTCCAGTCACTAAAATATTTTTAGCCATATTTATTTTGTCTTTTATTTATCTTTTATTTTATCTTTTTGATCAAATCTAGGCATAGTTACATGTTTTTCTGCAGAGACTTCACTAATTTTAAATATCTTCCTTATTGTTTTGATTATTATTTTTAAATCTAACCACAAGCTAATATTATTAACATACCAAACATCATATTTAAATTTCTCTTCCCAGCTTATAGCATTTCTTCCATTGACTTGCGCCCATCCAGTAATTCCTGGTTTTATTCTGTGGCGTTGTTTTTGAAAATCATCATAATATGGTAAGTAATCAGGCAACAAAGGTCTTGGCCCAATTAGACTCATATCACCTTTCAAAACATTTATCAACTGTGGTATTTCATCCAATGAAGTTTTACGTACAATAGCACCAATTTTAGTTAATCTTTTTTCGTCATCCAAAAAATGTCCTTCGGAATCTTTTTTGTCATTCATGGTTTTAAATTTGATTATCTCAAATATCTTTTCATCTTTACCAGGTCTTCTTTGAACAAAAAAAGGATTGCCATTATTTGCAAAAGCCAGAAGTATTAATAAAATGAAAAACAAAGGCAAGGTCAATATTAAAACCAATAATGAAATTAAAAAATCAATCAGTCTTTTAAAAATTATATTATACATTTATTTTTTTAATTATTATATCATACGACCTTTCAACTTTATATTCTTTCTGCAATAAATTCCAAGCATTCTCTTTCATGAGATCATATTTATGCTTATTCAATATCATTTTATCTACAGCATCATTCATATCTTTTAAATTTCCTGAAATTACTGCAAAACCGCATTCGTTCTTTTCTATAACAGTTCCAATATCAGTATTAGCATCTGTTGCTGCAATAATCGGAATTTTCATTTCTAAATAAGATAATAATCTTGAAGGAAAATTAGGTATTGTAAAATCTTTATGTAAAAAAATCATTCCCACATCACAAGTATTCAACAAGTTATCATATTCGTTTTTTGGCAGACCATTTAACAAAAGAGCATTATTTGGCTGTTCTCTTTTAAACCATTGATTTATCCTATTATACTCTGTACCCGATCCCACAATTAAAAAAAAGGCATTTTTATTACAATTATATTTAATTGTTTCTAAAAGAAAATCTATTCCTTGTGGTTTTCCGAGATTACCACCATAAACAAAAATTTTTTTATCCAGAGGCAGATTATACTTTTTTTTGATTATTATTTTATCTTCTTCACTTTGTAAGATGACTATAGGTTGAATTGAATTTGGATTTACTTCTACTTTTTTCTGATTAATACTTGGATTATGTTCTAAAATGTAATTCATATTAGCCTCTGACATACATCCAATCGTATCAGACAAATTATAAAGTCTTTTTTCTTTTCTTAGAAACATTCGATGTAAGATTCCATTTTTCTTTAGCATTTTCATATCTATCGCATTTTGAGGAAAAATGTCTTTTAGTAATAAATACGAATAAGCTTTATCTCGTGTTTTTATAAAACTAATAACTTTAGAAAAAGTAATTGGCGGAGTTGAATAAATTATTAAATCAAATTTGACATTACAAAAATGCTTCTTAATAGCAGAAAGAAACTGATTTTCAATTGCTAAAGTCCCAACTCCTTTCTCAATTATATTTGTTTTTTGGAGATTAAAAGTTTTAACATTTAAAATTCTTCCCTCTTCTTCTATCTTAAGGAATGTTTTTGTTTTTTCTCTTCTTTCAATAGGACAAACAGCAAAAACTTCATGGCCTTTGTTGAAAAACTGACGAAGAAGATCGTTATAAATTCCTCTTTCCGTAAAGGAATTTATTTTTACCATTGTTAAAAAAAGCACTTTCATTTTATAATTCTCTCCAAACCACACGTTTCACATAATCTGTATAACTCAAAATTATACGAACCATTTTTTCTGAAACATTTGGCATAGAATAATCAGCAACTGGTCTAAAGTTTCTTTCCGTTCCTGTTTTTTGATATTGAAGTTGCACTAACCCTTGCAGAATTCTCTCTGGATTTAGACCAACCATCATTACAGAAGTCTCTTCCATCGCTTCTGGTCTCTCATGTGCATCTCTAATATTAAGAGCCCTGAAGTTCAGCACTGAGGACTCTTCTGAAATTGTTCCAGAATCTGACAAAACAGCAAAAGATTTCATTTGCAGAGCATTGTAATCATTAAAGCCAAGTGGTTTTAAGAATTGAACATTTTTATGCATTTGAATATTTTTCTTCTCAATCATATTGCGTGTACGAGGATGTGTACTTACAATAATTGGATAATCATATTTTTCAGCAATAAGATTTAAGCTTTCCATTAATCCATGGAAGTTTGTATCGCTATTAATATTTTCTTCTCTATGTGATGATACTACAAAAAACTTACCTTCTTCCAACCCTAATCTTTCTAAAACATCAGAAGATTCAATAGATGGCAAATAGTGATTTAAAACCTCAAACATAGGAGAACCAGTTTTGATGATTCTATCTGCTGGCAAACCTTCTCTTAGTAAATATTCTCTCGCAATATCACTATAAGTTAAATTAACGTCTGATGTATGATCTACAATTTTTCTATTGGTTTCTTCGGGAACCCGCTGATCAAAACAACGATTTCCTGCTTCCATATGAAAAATTGGAATGTGTCGTTTTTTTGCCGGTATTGCACATAAACAACTATTAGTATCTCCCAAAACTAAAAATGCATCTGGTTTTTCGGATTCTAATAAAGGATCAATTTTTATTAAAATTTGTCCAACAGTTTCTGTTGCCGTTGCTCCAGCTGCATTTAAGAAAAAATCAGGCTTACGGATTTTTAAATCATCAAAAAAAATCTGATTTAATTCATAATCATAATTTTGTCCTGTATGTACAATAATATGTTCAATTGCATCGGAATTATCTAAAGCTGTCATTACCCTAGAAAGGCGTATAATTTCTGGTCTTGTTCCAACCACAGTCATCACTTTTAATTTTTTCATATTTCTCTACAATTCGTAATAATAATTTATGCTTAACTCCAACTATTTTAATTGTAAAATACTTGAAAGTCTTTCTTCCAATAAAGATGAATAAAATGATGCTCCAAACTTTGTTAAGTGATAAGTATCTTGGCTTATGAATTTACAATCGGGAGTAAATACTAAAACTCTATCCTGAGAATCGGAAACAGGTTTAATTAGATCAATATATCTTAAACCCCATTCTTTTTTCATTGTTTTATTATATGCCAAAATATTTTTCTTCATAACTGTTCTATAATTTTTACAATCATCTATTCTATTTGTTTTATTATAAAAAATACCATTACTATTACCAAAATCTTTAATTCCAACAATCCAAACCTTTTCTATGTTTATATTATAATCTAGTTTTAATTTTTGCATCAATTCTTTTGTAAAAAGAAAATCATTTGCAATGAATATAAAATCACATTTTTGAAATCTATTAACTATTTCCTCTTTACTCAGTTTTTTATTGCAATCATAATAACTTAACTCAATCTTACTTTTAAAAGAAGATTCTAAAAGAATATTAGCAAAATCCCTCGCAAAACTGTTACCCAAAACAAGAATTTTAGTTTTGTTAATCTCAACAAATGACTTATCTAAGTTTCTAATATGCTCATTATATTCTATGTGAATATTATTGTTACTGTCAAAAAAATTTAATTTATCAAGATGAGCAGATTTTTTTATATTCAATTCTGGAACATCTTTGATTATTCCTCCTATTGTATATATATATAAAGCTGACACACTCGTAAGAACAAAGAAAACGCCTATAATAATTAATAATTGGCTTGTTTTAATTTTTTTTCTATTCCTGAATGGTTGCTCGATCAGATAGTAACTTAAAATTGATAAAATAATAACTATAAAAATCAAAATTACAGTCCATAGAATATTTATTTCTTCTAAAAAAGTATAACGAGCGAAAGCAAAAATAATTTGATGCCACATATACAAACTAAAGCTAATTTTTCCAGCTCCCAGCAAAAATTTATTGCACAAGACATTTTTGTAGAAGGTATCACTTTGAAAGTGGTTTTCTCCTAAAACAAGAATCCCTGCTGAAAGAATTGTGACCAATAGTATTTTAATGTCATTATTACCCGTATTTCTAAGTAATAAAATTAACACGACAGCGAATAGCATTATATATAAAAGAAATTTACTTTTTTCTAATAACCTATTTGTTTTATGTTTCAGATTTTCAAAATATATTGCGCATATACCTCCAAAAGAGAGTTCGAAGAATCTATATTGAAGTAAGTAGAACTTTGCAGCGTAATTGTTGGAAATAAAAAAAAGGAACAACGAAATAATTGTCATAAACACTAAAACAGGAAGAATAAACTTTCTTTTATTATTTTTAAAAATGAAGAATAAAATGGGATAAAAAAAATAAAACTGTTCCTCTATTCCTAAACTCCATGTATGCATTAAAGGCTTATAGTCATTTTTAACAGCCCAATAGTCACTTGAAGTAATATACATTAATATATTATTTGCTGAGAAATTCGATGCAAAAATTGACTGCGCTAAATTTTCTAAATCATCAGGTAACATAAAACAAATCCCCAATACAAAAGCAATCAAAGAAGTAAATAGAACCAGTGGTATTATACGTCTAATTCTTCTTTCGTAAAACTTTAAAATTGAAAAAGAATTTTCTTTCACTTCTTTAAATACTATACCTGTTATCAAGTAGCCACTAATCACAAAAAAAACATCAACTCCTAAATAGCCATTTGGCAAATAGCCCAAGTGAAATAAAATAACTGATATAACTGCTAACCCCCTTATACCATCAATATCAATACGATATATTTTATGCATATTATTATATATAATTAAAAAATTTTAGTTTAAACTCACTTAAATTTATACTTCAATAAAATAAGTATCAGGATCTTTCGGGTCATAAAATTCGTTAATCCAAAAATTAGTATAAAGAACTTCATTGCCAATATTTTTAATATTGTGAGTGTACCAAATTGGCATATCTACATATGCTGGCTCATTTCCGTCCAAATAAAATTCCAACACCTCATCAGTACCAATTTGACGTAACTGAATTAAGGCTTGTCCTTTAATTACAGCAAAACGTTCAATTTTCCTTGTATGAAAATGATTTCCTCTGGTAATACCTGGTAGAGTTGTCGAAAATGAAACTTGTCCTCCAACTCCCAAACGTATTACTTCTACAAAAGAGCCTCTTGGATCTATATGTTCAACAAATTTTACAGGAAAGTGATTTTTTATATCCATATAACACCGAAATGTATTAAACAGATTTAATTCAAATACATTATTTATCGCTGGTATGACACCTTTATCTTGATATTCTGATTTATATTTTTCTAGAAGAGTTAAAATTTGTGAAACCTTAGATTCTGATGTACGCTGCACAACAATTTCATGTTTCCCTTTTTTACTTCTAATTTCAGAAATAATTGCATTTACTAATTCGCCAACATAAATCAATTTCAGATCACTATCTACATCAATAATTGGTTTTTCGTTATGCGACAATTTATGGCAAAAAGTAGCAATAACAGAATTGTAATTTGGATGACCAAAAGGCCCAAAAACATTTGGAATTATCATTCCCGTAAATTGTCCTTCTGAATTATCTGACCAATTGATCATTAATTCTCTGCCTTCTTTTTTAGATTTCCCGTAAAGATTGTTTCTTTCTTCTTGTGTTGATGAAGAAAAAAGCACATGAGATTTACTATTTGTAGCTTTTAGAGATTGAACTAACTTTTGAACCAATCCTAAATTAGTGTCATAAATTACCTGAGGATTATTATGGCGATTCATCGCGGCCAAATGCACGATGACATCACATTCTGTAACAAATGTGTTTAATTTATTATCATCTTCAAAATATTCTTTTTCAAACTCAATTCGTGTAAACTCTTCTGGGAAAAGTCCGATTGTATTATATAAATGTTTCCCAATAAAACCTGCTTGACCTGTAATACCTACTTTTAACATTTTTTGATTTTAGATTTTAAAATAATCAATATCATATCGATATTCATCTTTAATTTCACCCAAGAAATAATCAGTCATTACAAGTAATTTAGAATTTAATTCTAAAGATTGAATACTGCTTACATATCCTTTAGGAACGTGAAGGACGTTTAATTTTTCAGAATCAATAAAAAAGGTGAGATTTTCTAAATTAACAGATGGTTCTTCCCAATTATCAATTTTAACTAACTGGATTTTAAATTTTCCATTAACGACAGAAAACCATCTTTGTTCTATCTGATGTCCCTGCCAGCCTCTAATAAATTCAGAGCTCTCGTTTTCTATAATATAAATTCGTTTGATTAATGAAGCATCAAAATCATTATTATATAATAAAGTTCCTCGTTGATCCGAATGATAATTCCCGGTTATTAATCGTGGTTCCATTCTTTATTTATCCTGGCATTTGAACCACATCCTCTCCAAAAACTTCTTTTCTGATAAGTGGCAATGTTGACAAAAGTTTTTTCATTCCTTCAACTCCTTGCTGTTCTGTATTATGTGAATGATAATCTTCAATTACAGAAACATCTTCTTCTCCTTCAGAAAAATATTGAGCATAATTCAGATCGCGATTATCGGCCGGAATACGATAAAAATCTCCCATATCTTCTGCCTTTAGCATCTCTTCGCGAGTACATAAAGTTTCATACAATTTTTCGCCATGACGCGTACCAATAATCTTAACTTCAGTATCTGCCTTACAAAGTTCTTTCAGAGCTTGTGCAAGATCTCCTATCGTTCCTGCAGGTGCTTTATTTACGAATAAATCTCCTGGATTACCATTTTCAAAAGCAAACAAAACTAATTCTACTGCTTCATCTAGTGACATTAAAAAGCGTGTCATATTTGGATCTGTAATAGTGATTGGGCTATTCTCTTTTATTTGTTTTAAAAACAAAGGAATTACTGAGCCTCTTGAGGCCATTACATTTCCGTATCTAGTCAAGCATACTGTAGTATCAGGCAAATTTCTTGAGGCAGCGATTGCTACTTTTTCCATTAATGCTTTTGAAATTCCCATGGCATTAATAGGATATGCTGCTTTATCGGTACTTAAACAAATTACTTTTTTTACTTTATTAACACCCGCGGCATCTATAACATTTTGTGTTCCAAAAACATTTGTCTTTGTAGCTTCTAATGGGAAAAATTCGCATGAAGGAACTTGCTTTAAAGCAGCGGCGTGAAATACATAATCTACACCTCTCATAGCACGTTCTACACTGCTATAGTCCCGAACATCACCAATATAAAACTTTAACTTATCATTTTTCAATTGATTACGCATATCATCTTGTTTCTTCTCATCACGAGAAAAAATTCTGATTTCGTTAAAATGATCTGTATGTAAAAAACGATTTAATACCGCATGCCCAAAAGAGCCTGTTCCTCCTGTTATAAGAAGAATTTTATCTTGTATTTTCATTATTGATTTATTTTGAAAATCTTATTTTTTTCTAATTGAGTTGGATAGTTAATTAAAACAGCTTTATAAGGTCCTTTAAAAACGAATAAGCTCCCTGCTGCTACACCAATTACTCCATGCTTATCAATAATTTTTTCAATATCATTTAAAGAACCCGCTCCACCTAAAACGGTCATAGGAAGTGTTATCTTTTCTCTTACTTTATCAATTAATTCTAAATCATATCCTTTCATTTGTCCATCTTTATCAATCGAATTGATTACGATTTCACCTGCTCCCAATTTCTGTGCTTCTTCTGCAAATTTAAAAGGATTGATGCCTGTACTTTTTTTTCCATTGTGAGTATAGACCTCATAACCTCCCAATAATTTCTTTTTAACATCTAATACAACAATGACACTTTGTGCCCCTACACGATCAGATATCTCAGTAATTAAATTTGGATTTTGCAAAACAGCTGAACTTAATGCTATTTTTTCGATGCCAAGACTAAATATTCGTTGAGCTTGCTCCACAGTCTTTACACCTCCTCCATAACATAGTGGCATCATTGATTGGCTAGCTAATCTTCCTATTAGGCTATAATTTGGCTCTTTACCTAATACAGTAGCATCTATATCAAATATACTTAACTCATCAACTTCTTTTTCATTAAAAATCTTAACTGCATTTATAGGATCTCCTACATATTTGGGATTTTTAAAATTTACAGTTTTCACTAAGCCATCATCATGAATCAATAGGCTTGGAATAATTCTAGGTCTAAGCATTTTTACAATTTTGCAAAATTATGTAATAAGGTTTCACCATAATGATGACTTTTTTCGGGATGAAATTGAATTCCATACACATTCTCGTGATGGACAGCACAAGTAAATTCACTACCATAATTGGAAGTTGCTAAAATATCTAAAGTATTATTACACTTAAAATAATAAGAATGCAGAAAATAAAAAAGGGCGTCTTTTTCTAATCCTTTGAATAAGGGATTTGAAACAATAGGGATGACATCGTTCCATCCCATATGAGGCAATCTAGTAACTTGCTTTATTTTAGTCTCATCAAATTTTTTAATCGATGCATCAATCCAGCCGAGACCTGCTAATTTTCCTTCATCACTAAAATTACCCATCATTTGCATTCCTACGCAAATGCCTATAACTGGTACTTTTTCCTCCAACACCAATTTATCTAACTTTTCCCTCATTCCAGACTTATTCAACTCTATCATTGCATGATCAAAATGACCAACTCCGGGCAAAATTAATTTTTCAGCATTTTCTAAATCCTCTGAAGTCCTAGCAATTTTTACTGCTATGTTAACTCTCTTATAAACATTTACAAAAGCATTTATATTTCCTACACCGTAATCAATTAGTGTTACCATTATCTAAACAATCTTTTTTCTAATCCTAATTTCATCATTATTTTCGCACCTAAACCAATAAGAAATCTTTTGTTTTTATAAATATGAAAGGTTTTATTTTCACCTTCAAAAAGCGTTCTAAATTCTTGAACAGTTAAGTCCAATTTCTCTGCTACATATTCAAATTCTTTCAATAAGAATTGCTCATCAAGCTCTGGCCTTGAAATTCTGTCAAGCGCTTCATCTCTTGTCATTTGACCTGTTAATATTAAACTTGAAAAATGCGCTCGTCTTTTTTCAAACCCAAATTTTCTTGGTAGCCAAAAGTCTTCATAAAATCTAGTGAAACGAGACTCATGATGTTTATGTTGAAACTTTTCCCAACCATACTTCTCTTCAAGAAGCTTTTCAACATCCGTTTTTATGTATGGCAACAAGTTTAATGGCTTAAAAATCTCCATTCCATAAAGGTATTTATAAATAATTTTGTACTGGAAAATATCAATAATTGGGAACGTTTTTAACTTCTTCTTTCCAAATCTTTTGTGGATATCAGTTGTAAGAGTCTTGTCAATACCCGGGTAAGCTCCCCAGTCTTCAGGTTCTCTACAACATTCAGTACTAAAATTTCCTCCAGTAAGTACGTATTTTACTCTATTCTTTCTGGCAAATTTATAAAGTGACGAAAAAAAAGCTATATCTTGAGGATCATCCATATTAGGTATTTGCGACTTAAAATAAGCCACTTGCAAATCTTTCATTTCCTCCCAGTTTATTACCTCTGTATATAAATCAAGACCTAGTCCGTTACATAATTTTTCAATATTTCCAACTGCTTTATCTGTATTCCATCCCGCATCTACATGAAAAAGTAATGGTCTAAGCCCCATTATTTCTTTTGCAACATATGCAACATAAGAGCTATCTAAGCCTCCACTCAATCCAATAATACAATCAAAATCTTTCCCTTTACCCTCTTTTTTTATTTTTTCAGCCATTCGCATAAGCTCCTTGTAACCTCTTTCATCAGTATGCCAGCTCGGTTCAATATTTTGTTTAAAATTCAAATAATAATCACTTTCACCTTTTTCATTAAATACAATATTTGGATCTGAAGTATCCATTATTGTTTTTGTACAAATTTGATATTTTTGCTTGTCCATCTTGTTTATTTAAAACTTCTATAAATTAATTGAAATATTGATCTAGTAAATATTATTCTTGCCCATAATTTTATTAAAAATGGTCTTTTTATTATACTCGCATTATTACCATGAACTCTTCTGCTTAAAGTGATTTTATCACAATGCGTATTAGAATTTATTAGATTTGCAGCCTTAGCTATCCATAAATCATGTGATTCGACATATGACGGTATAGGTAGTATCAGCTGTTTTAATTCTTTTTTAAAAGCCATTGCACAACCGTAATAGTTTTCCTTTCCTAAATATATATCAATAATGTTTTTTAAATTTTTTTTTGAATTTTGAGATTTAACCCCCTGCATTTTATAATCTAAAACTTCGCCTCTCGAATTAATAAAATTGGTGTTTGAAGATACCAGCAATGAACCATTATCCGTCAATTCTTTTTTCATAATATAAACCCTATCTTCAAGCCAAATATCATCTTGGTCAGACATAAAAATTATATCATTATTTGTCAGACTAATTGCCCTCCCAAAAGTAAAGACATGTCCTTTATTGGTTTCATTTTTAAAAACACTAATTCTTGAATCATTAATTATTTTTATTTTTTCTATAGTATCATCTTTTGAACAATCATCAACAATTATTAATTCATCAGTATCATCTAATTGGTTTAAAATTGATCTTAATTGCTCTTCAATGAACTCTGCTCCATTATATGAAGCCATACAAACACTTATATTCATTTTTTACTTTTTTCCTTTTTTATTAAGTAACCCATCTTTAACTGCTTGAAAATAATTCTTTATAAACTTATATTTTTCTTTGACAAAAAAGATGATCAAAAAATTATGTAATAATGCAGTAATAACTTCTTTTATCCCCATAAAAAAAGGAACATTTTTATTTTTCATAAATAAAAATGAATTTCTTACCTTATAATAAGATCTTAAAGGTCCATGAACAAATAATCTCGTAAAACGTAAATCTATTGATTTCTCTCCAATAGCGTGAATCATTTTTGCTTTTGGATTAACAAAAACAGGAATGTTTTTTGAACGGCATCTTAAAATCCACTCTGTATCCACATAATCAATAAAATAATCTTCGTTCATTAATCCCACTATATCAAAAACTTCCCGACTAACAGCACTACCTGAAGATATTATCATATCTACCGAATAAATTTCATTATCATTTAAAGTTTTTATTTCTTTAAGAAGTCCTAAAGAATTTAATCTATAATTTGGGAATCGAAATCCTTGATCTTTATCATAAAATACAGGTGATACTACCATTGGTTTATTCGCGATAAAAGGACTTGTTAAATGAGAAATGAAATAATCGTCAATTTGAGAATCTTGATCAAAAAAAACCAAAATATCAGCATTCCTTTCAATTGCATAATTGATTCCAATGTTCTGAGCCTTTGCTATACCGTGATTTTCATTAAAACATATTAATTCTACCCCCAATTCTTGCGATAAATCTTCTATAAAACAGTTTTCGGTATTATCAACTAAAATCACATTTGTTTTGCTTAATAATAATGATTGACAGATTCTAGATAAATTATCTACATCTGGGTTATAGCAAACAATTACGCAAAAAATTTTCATTTATAAAGAATTAAACTGTTTGGATTTCTGAGTCATATTTCGGAATGCTTTTTGTTGGCGGTAGTATTTTGAACCAATACCATAAAATAATTAACAATCCATAAGAATTAAACATAGTTGGATTTGTCATTGAATTTAGAACATAGATTAAAGTCAAAACCATATATAAACTATTATTACCCAAGTATGAAGCTATTTTTTTTGTTGGAAAAATAATAACAAAATATAATAATGGCGCAAGAATAAAACCAAAATAACGTAACATATCTATAGGTGTTATTTCTGTTTTTGATATTATTCTTTGAGAACCTTTTGAATAATAATATGATGCCAATCCTTCACCAAGAAAAAACTTAAAGAAATTTAAATTTTCTATAAAAGACTCATAATGGCCTATTTTGATACCATTTGATTCTTCTTTTGGATCAAGAGCGTTTGTGTTGTTCAAAAGATAAGAAAATATTCCAATCCCTAAGATAATAAGTATTGTTAGAACAATAATTTTAGTTTTCAGTCTAGATTTCGATAAAACAATATACATGGCGGCTATTATAGAGGTCAAAATAGACCCTCTCGATGCACTCACAAAAATAGTTATAAAAATAACCAATGATGCCAAAAAACTACTTAGTTTTCTTTTCTCAACAAATGAAATGAAATAGAGCACAAATGGCAAATATAAAAACGGAACACATCCAATATGAAAACTAAGTGTTCCCTCATCTGCAAATTCCCTCAAACCGTTAGACCCTGCACTATAATTGCTAAAAAAATCATAATAAGCAGCTGAAAAAGGTAAATCCATAAAAACTACCACTATTAAGAAAGAAAGTCCTGTATAGGCTACTGCTATAAGTCCTGATACTTTGGCTACGCGCTCAACATCTATTTTATATCGAATTATTGGATATATTAAGAACAAAACCAAAATGGATAAAATCAATTGTGTACTATAGCTTGCCTCAGTATAGTTAAAAAAAGAAAAAATAAAGCCGTATAAAAAAATAAAAAAAACAACAAAAGGTGATATTGTGTTAAATCTATACAACCTAAAATTAACAATTACTAACCCAATAATTAAAACAAAAATTAGTTTATTCAAGAAAAATGTTGGAAACAATAAAGTAGAGATAAAATAAAGATAAAAAAGAATATTCACCTTATTATTAACTGAAATTGAACTCATTATAAAAAAATAGTCATTAATAAAATATTCATTTATATTATTGTTTTGAATTTAAATTTGACATTTAAGATCATTTAAAATTTTCAAATAAGTATTTGCAAAATCTTTAGTTCTGCTATTTAAGCTTCTCTTTAATTCTTCTTCATCTTCAGGACAAAAAGTTGGATTTTGATTTATTTCTTCCATCTTTAAAGCAAGTTCTTTAGGGCTATCTGGGTTGAAATAGATTCCAAACTTTGGGTTTTGTTCTAAGTGAACAGGAATATTTGACAAAATTATTTTTTTTCCAACAGTCTTAGCTTCTTCTACTGTTGAACTCCATCCCTCAAAATAAGACGGGTTAATTACACAGTTGCACATTAAAATTAACTTACCAACATGATGGTAAGGTATTAATCCTAGAAATAAAATATTTTTTTGCAAATCATTATCCTCAACATATTTCAACAATTTTGCCACGTGATCAATTCCATTTCTGTAATCGCTCATTAATCCAGAGGTAACTACTAATGGATTATGTCCTTTCTCTTTAAGCAATTTAATCGCTTCAAAAACAGTCAAATGATTTTTGTGCGACCAAAACTGATTTGGCATATAAAAAAAGTGTCTCTCAATATTATAAAGGTCCTTAATTTCAGTAATTTCTGAATCAGTTATAGAAAACTGGATGTCATTATTAGGCTGTGAAACAAAATTTAAAACACTTACCTTTTCTTGATTCTCTAAATTGTTTATTTTAAAATCTTCAAAAGCGGCATAACTGCTTAGAACAATAGCATCACTCTTCTTAATCAATATTTTATGCAAATTAATCGTTGCTTTTAGCTGTGTTTTTGTCCACAAATTCGGATAATGTACATATTGAAAATCGGGAATCCAATTTAAAGTTTTTATTTTTTTACTGGGAAAAACGAAATCAGAATGTGAAACAGCATTGATTTTATTTCTTGATAGCAAACTATAAGTGATAATATCATATCCAAATACTCGACTCCCAATCTTACTTAAAAGCCATGGAAAAGATTTTCTTTTTAAAATAGTCGTTTCAACAATTCTTGCATAAGGACTGAACATTTCAATATATTCTTTACTTATTCCTTTTGGCACAAACAAAATGACTTTAACTTTATCACTACAAAATTTATCTACTGCATAAAATAAATTCTTAAAATAATTAATTCCTCCTTTGTATTCCAAAGGAAAATTCAACAAGAAACCAACTTTAATCATTCATATGTTTTTTAAAATACTCTACATAATTTTCTAACCCCATTTCAAGACTGATTTTAGGTATCCAACCTAATTCAAATGCTTTTTTTGTATCAGCCAAAAAATGAATTGGATCCCCTTCTTTAACAAGTCCGTTAAAATTAATCTTTCTTGAATTTTTAAAACAATGGCTTAATTTCTTTATCACATCCGAAATTTCAACAACTTTGCCTACGCCTGCATTAACAACCTGGTAATCTTTTAATTGATCAGAAAACATTCCCATTAGTGAAGTTGCATCAGAAATGTGAATCCAATCTCTAGTTTCTTTACCAGTTCCAAAAAATTCCAAATCTCCTTCACTACTAAGCTTTTTACAGGCGTCCCAAAGTAATTGTTTCTTTAATCCCTCTCCATAAATAGAAAAATAACGAATAATTCCTATTTGAATGTTAAAATTTTTATGATATGAAAAACAAATTTCTTCGGCAATCTTTTTATGAAATCCATAAGGAGAAGCAGGTATTCCTGACATTTCTTCTTTAATAGGTATGTTTCCCAGATTTCCTTGTACAGCAGGACTGGAAGGGTAAATAAATTTACAATTTTTATTTTTTAAGCGTATAAACTCTAAAAGTGCTAATGTGCTTTGAACACTTCTCTGAAAATCTTCATAAGGATTTGTGTTAGAGAAAGCAACAGACCCACTGCCTCCGCAATGTATAATTATATCAAAAGATATATCTAATGCTAATAAAACATCTAATTTAATAGTAGTTTCAACCCATTGGTCGATCCCCCAAACAGCATAATCTTCATAATTCCATTTTCCATGACCAATTCCGACCACATGAAACCCTCTTTTTTTATACTCTTTTGCTGCATTTCTTCCCAAAAAACCAAATGCTCCAGTAATTAATACATTCATTATTGCTTTTATAATAATTTAAATATCGAGTAACTTAGTAAAAAAAATCCTAACAAATTATAAGTGTCCCAGTCTAGAAGATGCAGAACTATAAGCTAAAAAACTATCTCCTGCATTTGATCTTAAATAAATCAAATATTCATTTTCATCAAAATATTTTGAATTATTTGACTCATTATTCTCACTTTCCCAACTATTTGTTGTAAAGTTAAATGTTTTAACTATTTTACCAGGATTTCCAATTACCATACTAAAAGGCGGAACATCTTTAGTAACTACTGTATTTGCCCCAATTATAGATCCATGGCCAATTCTAACATTCCCTATCACACTAGAGTCATTACCCAGCCAGCAATTTACACCAATAAAAATACTTTTTTCTAAAGAGATTCCAGACATTGCATAAGGCTTCATTGGGTCATCAAAAATTTTACCCGCACCAATAAGTGAACAATTATTACCAAAAATAGAATAGTCACCAATTTGAACTAATTTTCCAACTGTTATAAAATTGTTTCTTCCTAAATATACATTTTTCCCTATCCTTAATTGAATGTCATTATTTGTTCTATTATTTATTACAAAATTAGAGTACTCTCCAATAGTACAATTATCCTTAATAATAATATTTTTTATGCCAAAAAATTGAACATTTGGTCCCAGAAATATTTTTTTGGAAATGTTTTTAGATTTAAACAACTTATATTTCCCTATCGACTTTGAAACAAAAAATTTAATTTTCCTCATACTTTTTTCTATGATTAATATAACTAATAGGCAAAAGGTTTTCTAATGATTTGATATAATTTATCACTTTCGGTTCTTTTGATAAGGTATTAATATCAGTTGTAACCCACTCATTAAAATCAGGAATTGTTGGAGTAAAATTTGTAAACGACCAATTGCATTGCTGCCCAAGATAATAAGCCAAATATGCCCTATCAATATTTAATTCAATTTTATTTGTTTTTATATTATTAAGGAAAAATACTACATCTTCTTTAGTTTTTGGAACATATGCAAGTCCTAGTTTTGAATAATAAACATTAGAGCAAATACAAACAAATTTGTCATAAATAATAGATTCTATACCAAAGGTTGAGGAATAACAAATAACTGCATCGGCTTTTTCTAATAGAGCATAAGTATTGACTTTATCATGACAGGTTACAAACTGAATACGCGGGTTGTTATTAAACTTTTCTGCAAGCAAAGTTTTAAAATCAGTACTTGATTTTCCCCACCAATGTCTTTCATCTGGATGTTGCCTTACAGTTATCATCAAATTAGAATTTTCTAACACTAATCTTACAGTTTCAAATAACCAATCATTATAACTTCTAAATACAGATCCAATATTTAGTGTAGCTGAATCCCAAGGAGAATTTAATGGTATCAAAACCCCAACTTCATTAAAATTTAAACTTTCTTCAAAAGATTGATACTGGCTATTTAATTTATTCGTTCCGTTTTTCCTTCTTTCTAACTCTTGTTGTGCCGAAAGAATTGAAAATTTCATTTGTTCCTCATCTTGGATTATTAATTGAAAAGATGTAGAAATATCTGCAAGCTGCGCAGCAACACCTTTATATGTTGTTAACAAAAGCCCAACACCCGCATCAAAAGTAAAAAATGAAAAATTCCCCTTTTTTAAGAGATGCTGAAAAAGTCCTGAATTCGCATAAATACCACCTGAAAAAATAAAGGTTTTATCTGAGTGAGAATCTATAAATGATTTTATCGTAGAAAAATTAGCTATAAATTTTTTTTCATTTACACGAACTAATTCTCTAAAATTATCTGAATCATCTTCTCCTCTATTTTTATGAACTGCATTAGCAAATGCAATTTTATTAATCTCTACTAATTCTTGTTCATTAAGGCTGTTATTAGAATAATATGAACTTAACATTTCATATCTAATTCCTTTGTTTTTTATCTTTTTTAAAGCTAATTCAATTAATTTAATTTGAATTTTATGGTCTGTTTTATTTTCAAATTTCAAATCATCTATAAGATACAATATATTATCTTTTTTTAAAAGCAATAAACCAACTACAATAGAAAACCAAGCTGTTGCAGTAAAAAGCCATGATGACAAAATAATCACATACTTATTATTATTATCACTTTTCGAATTCTGAAATGAACTTGATTTTTTTAGAAATGCAACAAATTGAAAAAAATTTATAACAAATTTTAATCGAGATTTAAAAGAATCAATTTTTGACACTGACATGTTTTTGTTTAAGAATTAATAAAACCAAAGTTGTAAGTACTAAAAAACAACCAATAGATAGTATGTTTTTATAAGTTATAGAAGCCTTAAAAATGACTGATGATGAAATTAAAATATAAAAAGCAATGATTAAAGAACTCAAAAATATTGTATTTAAGGAATAATCTATTTTTAAATGTTTTCTAGAAAAATAAACTGAAAGTAAAAAATTAACCAAGAATGCAACTGCCGTCGCGATCAAAACTCCATTTAAGGCATAACTTTGAACTAAATAATTACTTAAAACTACATTAATAATAGAGCCTGTTAAGGTTATTAAAAGTATAATTTTACTTTTCATTTTGTAAAGCAAAATTGTGTTTTCAACTATAGCAAAATTATAGATTAGATTTATAATCAATAAATATATTGTTGTATTCATAATTGGACTGTATTTTTCCGGCAGGAAAAAATGGAATAGAAAATCTATAAAGAAAATAATGCTTCCTACTATCCATATCATAATTAATTTAAAATTGAAATCAAATCGCTGAGATTTTAATTGTAATTCTTCATCTGATTCTGAGGAGAACAAAAGTGGTTGTACCGCTTTACTTATGGCTATTGTAATAAGAGTTGGAACTGTTGCTATTTGTTGAGCAAGCGAAAACAATCCTATTTCACTTAAAGAGACATATTTTTGAAGAATTATAACACTATACTTTGATATAAAGAAATAAGCAATGTAACTTATAAAAATAGGAAAACCAAAAACAATTGTTTCTGACATGTCTTTAAAATTAAAATTGATTTTAATTTTAAAATTAAAAATGACAACAAACCAGACTATCAAATTACCAATTATAAAAGAAAATAAGATACTATTTAAATCAATTTGAAAAAAGATAAATATCAACAAAAGGATAGCTGATATTACTAAAACCGTCAAAATTTGAAAAAAAACAAATCTCGTAACTTTATTTTCTAGTCTTAAATAGATATAATATAACGCTGGTAGAAATGATAAAAATGCAATTATTGGAGAAAAATAAACTATATTCGATTTTGCAATAGAAGGAGCTAACTGATCTAGGAGAAAGTCCTTAAATAAAAAATAAAAAAGCATTAAAAATGTTGAAGAAATAAAATGTAAAACAATAATATTCCAAGTGTATTCAGTTTCTTTATTTAACGCTTTTTTTAAAAAATAGATGCGCCCAAAAGCAGACACAATACCAAACTGAATAAAATAAGTAAATAATGCTGAATTATTATTTAAAATATTAAAAATTCCGTAATCTTCGGGACTTAAAAACTTAATATATAACGGTATAAACAAAAATGCAGTTACTCCAGTAACTATAAAATCTCCAATACCGTATAGAAGTATATTTTTTATTAATTTAAGATTCAATTTAAAAAAAAATTATTTATGATTATGATTTTTATATGTCAAAAATCTTCTTTTATAATTAATTCGCATAATTTCCAATCAAACATAGTGTCAATATCTACGCTATCTTTTTCTGTCATAACATATTTTACTATTTTTTCAAATGACCCAATTGTTTTTTCTTTAAGAGATTTTATATTTATGATATAAAGAGCTCCATTAAACTCCCATACTTTAGGACAATCCTGTCTTCTTGTGAAATTCGAAGGTTTTGATTTTGATAAAAAGCCTTCTTTATTTTCTTCGAAAAGAACATAATATGGGTTAGACTTAGTTTCTTTAACTGAAACGACCATATCAATATCAGAAGAAAATAATTTAAGTGCTTGTTCTATATGCATACTTGCTCTAAAAGGAGATGTAGGTTGCAATAAAATCAAAGTATCTGCTTTGTATCCATTCTGCTCATAAAAATTTATTGCATGCAGTAAAACTTCGTAAGTCCCAGCATTGTCTGTAGCTAAATCATCTGGACGAAGAAAAGGAACTTTCAATCCTAATGTGCTTTCCACAACATCTTTTATTTCTACACTGTCTGTTGATATACAAATAACTGCATCTTCAAAAACATTACGAGCTGCTTCAATTGTATAATTTATTAATGGCTTTCCATTCAAAAGCTTGATATTTTTTTTAGGCACTCCCTTGCTACCTCCTCTTGCAGGAATTATAACTAATGGCTTCATCATTTAAAATTTGATGTTTTTTATATCAACATGAGCCTTTTCAAAATCTTCATGTTTACCAATATCTAACCAATATCCTGAAAATGGAAATGAAATTACCTTCAATTTATTCTTTATTAATTCCTCCATTAAATCAGTTGCATTGAAAAAAGTATCTTTGGGAATATAATTAAGCATTTGTTTTTTTATTAAATAAATACCTCCGTTAGAATAATATGTGTAAATAGGCTTTTCTTTGAAGCTTTTTACTTCACCATTGTCTGTTTCTAAAACTGCATACGGAATATTAACTTGGTATGGAATAGTCAAAATTGCTAAATCTGCGTTTTGCTTAATAAATTCAAGAAAAAATTGCTCGTAATCAATGTTTGTTAACAAGTCGGAATTTGTTATTAGAATATAATCATGTTCAAAATTCTTTATTTGTGATACTGCACCAATAGTTCCCAAAGGTTCATTTTCCCAAACATATTCGATTTTAATATTTTTGCTTTCTCCTTTACCAAAATGAGTTTCAATTTGTTCTCCCAAATATTTAACCGATACCCAGAAATCGTCAATTCCAAAGAGAGTTAATCGATCTAAGTTGTGCTCCATTATAGGCTTATCTCCAATTTTTAAAAGTGGCTTAGGAGTAGTGTCTGTCAAAGGTTGTAACCTTTGTCCTCTGCCGCCCGCCATAATAACTGCATCAATTGGCAAATATGATTTTATAACTCTGAAATTAATAACATTCACAACTCTGTGATTTTCATCTAATACAGGTACAATTCTAAAATTACCCTCTCGATATGCTATAATTTTATCTAAATTATTCTCGCCTTTAGTAATATATTTCGGATCTTTCTGAATAATTTCATCAACCAAATTTTCGATCGTTAAATCTTTAAGCAATCCTCTGCGTACATCCCCATCAGTAAGTGCACCAATTAATTTGTCTTGTTTGTCAACAACGAAAAGAATAGCATCTTGTGCCAAAACATTTAGTTGCATTAAAGCTTCTTTTATTGTACTGCCAGACAAAATCAAATGATCTTTATAAACTCTCATCATATTAATCTAAGGAATTTATTCTTAATTATTTATCGATATATTTCAATAATTGAAATGACTCAGCATATTTAACTCCAACACTCGCACCTCGAAAATGAGCTAAAGCTTTTATATTTTCTAATGATCTTGGGAAAGGATGTTCTGAAATTTCGGAATCAAAAACTTTCATTACTTCTAATTTCTGCTCTATGTAATCGGTAATATCAACAAAATAATTTGGCAAAAACATTTTCTCTGCCAAAGCAGGAGCAAATTCTGTTTCAGATATGCACTCATACATTAAAATTTTCTTTATAAAAGGATATCTAAAAGATTTCGTGCAGGCCATTACTGCATCAAAAATTACTCTATGATCTGAATGGGCGTCTGAACGATTTAAAGTATAAATTACCTCTGGTTCAACTTTTGTGAAAATTTCAGAAATTTCAGGAACCATTTTTAATAAACTACTTGAAGATAAAGTCATCGTAGGATAATTAAGAAAAAAAGTTTTCGTAATTCCTAATAATTTTTCAACTTCTTTAATTTCTTCCTGTCTGCTCTCAACTCTTTCTTTAGAGAATCCTTGACTTTCAAATACATTCGTTACAATCAGCCAATATACTTTATCTCCATTATTAATGTGCTTTAATATTGTACCTCCGACACCTAAAGTTTCATCATCTGGATGTGCTGAAACAACTATAATATTTTTCATTTTTTTAATTAAAGTATATATGATCCTATTTGTGGAAGATCATTGAATTCATGTTTTACTAACCAAATAGAAGAATCTCCAGTCTTTATTTCAATTTTATTACCATCTATATTTAATACTTTACCAGGCTCTAAATTGTCAAAATCATTTTTAGTATTACCAACTTCTACTTCCCAAATTATGATATTTTCATTTCTATATTCGACATGAGCGCCTACATAAGGTCTTGTCAACCCCCTGACTAAATTACAGATTGTTGTTGTGTTTAATCTAAAATCAATGAGTCCATCTTTACCACTTCTCTTACGCCAGTTATTACCTTCATATTTATTCTGCGGAATTCTTAGAAAAGTATTATTCTTCAATTTGAAATGAAAGTCTTCGATTTGCAATAAAGCTGTATCAATTAATCTAGTATACAAAGTTGCGGCATCATCTTCAAAGTTTATTTTAAATTCGCTCTGAGATAAAATATCTCCTGTATCAGCTCCTTCATCCATAAAAAAAAATGTTGAACCAGATTTTTGCAACCCGAGTACTTTAGCCCAAATTAGAGGATGTCGGCCCTTATTGTTTGGAAGCAAAGTTGGATGATATCCTACTACTCCCAAATGAGCTATATTCAAAACATCTTTTTTTATAAGATTTGACCATCCAAAACAAAAAATCACATCTGGATTCAATTTTTTTATCCAATCTATAGTTTCAACCGAATTAATATTTAGAGTATAATGGAATGGAATTTTATTATTATCGGCAATTGGTTTTAAGTCAAAAAAATCACTATTAAAACTTGATTCTTTTTTAGAAACTATTCCAACAATTTCAGCTCCAATAGTGATGAGTTTGTCTAATGCTTTTGCTGAAAAAATAACAGAACCTATATAAATTATCTTCATATTATAAATTGTAAAATTTTTTCTTTATTATATTATCCAAACTTATAGTTTTCAAGACCTTAACAATTTCATCTGATGAATTTCTTTCACCATAAGGATTTTCCGAATCCCTAATTTTTTCTTTAAATTCTGAAGACATTGCTAGATGTATTCCATCCTCAATTTCAATTTTATCTGCATTACAATCTATAACTGAAATTGCTTTAACACGTCCTTGTTGGCGGTCTCCAATATTCAAAGTCGGTTTTTTGAATGAAGGAACTTCAATTAATCCACTTGATGAATTACCTATTACAACATCCATAAATTGTATAGCCGATAAATATCGTAATTGTCCCATTGAAGTAAATGAAATTGACTTATCAGGTTTTTTGCTTACATAATCATCAATCATTTGAATAATTATTCGTCCCTCAGTATCTGCATTAGGTTTTGTGAAAATTATACTAGAATTTTCAAATTTATCCAATGCTAATAAAAGTTCATTAAATTGCATTTCCGCAGATGAATGATCTAGTGTAACAGGATGAAATGTAACCAAAAAATTCACTTTTTTTAAAGTAAAACCAATTGATTTTTCAAACTCATCTTTATTAAGTAAGTCTAGCTTATTTACATTCTCAATACCTAATGCTCCAACATTAAACACATTGACTGGCTGTTCTCCGAGTTGGATAACACGTGATCGGTAATCTTCTGTACTCGTGAAATGAATTTGTGACATTTTGGTAATTGAATGTCTTATTGCCTCATCAATTAACCCTTCTGTAGCTTCACCCCCATGACAATGTGCAATTGGTATTTTCGAAATCATCGCAGCAGAGCAAGCAGCAAAAATTTCGAAACGATCACCCAACACGACTATTAAATCAGGTGACAACCTATCAAAAACTTCAGAAAAACTAATAACTCCTAAACCAATACTTTTAGCGATTCCTACAGAAGTATCCGAAGAAAGTAATGTTTCAACTTTTTCGTCAATATGAAATCCATCTTCTATTATTTTCTTGTAAGTCAAACCAAATTCAGGAGATAAATGCATACCTGTTACACAAATTGACAATTGAACCTCACTATCATTTTGCAAAGCCTTCATTGTCCAATATAACAAACCATATTCTGCTCGAGTTCCAGTTATTACACAGATTTTCCTCATTCAAAATGCTTTTTTGATAATTGTTCGCTGCTTTTTACAGAAACACTAAGTTTCTTTCCAATGTAATCATTAATTTGCATTGGACTAATTCCTGTTCCTGGTCTAATAATTAAAATATCCTCATTTTGTAAAATGTGTCCACTATTTAAATCATGTTTAAAGTGCAAACTTTTTCTAACGATTTCAATATTCTTTTTTTCAGATTCACTTGGTTCTTTTACACCGCTTCCAGAAATCGCCATCTCAATGTTTCTAATAGAAGAAACCATCTGTTTTAATTCTTCGGGTTCTAAAGATGCTAGATGATCTGGACCGCTAAGTGTTCTATCAATTGTAAAATGTTTCTCTATTATTTTAGCTCCCATTGCCACTGCAGCAATTGGTACTTCAATACCTAACGTATGATCAGAGTAACCAATTTTAACATTGAACTCTTTTGCTATTTCATTCATAGCTTTTAGATTAACATCTTTCATTGGCGTTGGATATTCTGTGTTACAATGTAAAACAGAAATTAAGTTTTCTTTTGCCCCCGCTTCTATTAAAACATTTATCGCTTCTTTTATTTCTAGCATAGTAGCCATTCCTGTCGAAATAATTATTTCTTTATTTTTTCGAGCGATATGTTCCAAATAAGGCCGATTAGTTAACTCTCCCGATGGAATTTTAAAGACGTCAATTCCGAGTTCATCTAAAAAATCTATACTATCCGTATCAAAGCCAGTTGATAAAAATTTTATATTTTTAGAATTTGCGTAATCTAACAATAGGTAATGCCACTCATCTGGCATTTCTAATTTTTTTAGCATTGCATATTGAGAATCATCATTATCATCTATATTTTTAATCTGATAATCTGCTTTTTTAGCTTCTTTACTAACAATTTTATTAGCTTTAAAAGTTTGAAATTTAACATAATCAGCTTTTGCATCAGCTGCTGCATCAACCAATTTTTTTGCTAATTCAAAATTGCCGTTATGATTTACGCCTGCTTCGGCTATTATTACAACTTTTTCCATAAAAAATTTATTTTTTTTTCGCAGGATTACCCATCCAAATTTCATTGTCTAAAACATCTTTCAGTACGACAGATCCAGCACCAATGATAACATCTTTTCCAATTATTATTCCTTGTCTTACAACGGCATTTGCCCCTATAAAAGTTCTTTCGCCTACTTGAACATTACCTGCCAAAACTGCTCCTGGTGCCACATGTACAGCATCATGTAAAACACATTCATGCTCAATAATGCAACCAGTGTTTAAGATAGAGTTTTCACCTATAATGGCACATGCATTTACTGAAACATTTTTATTTATAAATGTTCCCTGTCCTATCTTAGCACTTTTAGAAATTAATGCAGAACTATGAATTAAGGATAGCATAGTTTTTTTTTTATTTTTAATTAAGCTAGCTACATTTTGCCTTATAGAATTATCTCCAATACCTAAAATAAAACAATCAGACTTACTCCATCCTAAAAAATCCTCACTCCCCTCAAAACCTAAATATCTAATATTAAAAGGGTTATTTATTTGTTCACTTTTTTCAGAATAGCCAACTATAGTAAAATTATTTTCTAAAGCAGTTTCTGCAACAACATAGCCATGACCTGAGTATCCTATTAATATAACTTCTTTATCTAACACTACTTGGAATATTTACAATTCTTTCTTCTAAAAATTCTGCGTTAACTTGCTTATCCCTTTGACAATCGCTGTACATTGGTAAACGATACATTAACTGCCAAATTGGGCGAGTCATAACTGATTTAGCATTTGTTTCTTTCAAAAACAAATCACGCTCAATCTTATTTTCTAGTTCCACGCACATTAACCAATAATTGGCTTTTGTATTGGGAGTTTCAGTTCTAAATTTTACTCCATTCGTTGCAAAAAATGACTCATATTCCTTTGCTAATTGTCTTTTATTTTCAAGAAATCTATTCAATTGTTCTAATTGAGCACATGCTAGAGCTGCATTAAGATTTGGCATTCTAAAGTTATACCCCATTTCATCGTGCACATATTCGTAAGGATGTGGAATTTTTGCTGTAGTGGTTAAATATTTACCCTTTTCTCCTAATTTCGGATCATTTGTAACAATTGCACCTCCTCCTCCACAGGTTACTATTTTATTACCATTGAATGAAAATGCTCCAAGTTTTCCGAAACTACCTGTGGATTTTCCTTTGTATTCCGAACCTAATGATTCTGCGGCATCTTCCACTACAGGAATTTTCCATCTATCACAAACTTCAATCAACTCATCTAAGTGTATAGGGAAACCAAAAGTATGCATTGGCAAACAAGCACTTATTCTTTTTCCTGTTCTTTTATTGTAACAACCATCTTCTCTTAAATCTCCAAACTCCTCTAAAAAAAGAGATACAGATTTTGGTGATAATCCCATCGTATCTAAATCAACATCTAAAAAAACAGGAGTTGCATTTTGATACATAATCGAATTAGCAGTAGCCACAAAAGTTAAAGCTTGAGTTAAAACCTCATCTCCAGCATTTACACCAATTAAACGTAAAGCTACCTGAATCGCAGCTGTACCATTTACAACAGCAACTGCTCTTTTAGTATCTGTAATACTTTGCATCATAGCTTCAAATTGGTCTACATAAGCACCAACAGAAGAAACAAACGTAGAATCTATTGTCTCTAATAAATATTTCTTTTCATTACCTCCAAAATAAGGAACATGAAGAGGTATGAAACTTTCTGTTTTGTATTGTTCTTTTATAAAAGAAATGGTAGAATTTATTGCATTATTCATAATTACATTTTTGAATCTAAATACTTACCTGTTTCTTTATGTCCAAAATTAGGAATCATTGTATGGAATAAATCAACGATTTGTTCTTTATTCCATGCTTTTTTGGATTTCATTTCAGTTATTTTTTCTGAAAAATTCTCTAATTTATTTTGCTCAAAAACTGCATCATTTTTTATAACACCCAAGTTTTCGAAACGTTGCATGTCAAGTATTTCGTTTTCAGTAAAAAATTCTTCAAAATATTTTTCACCAGTGGTATCACTTGCAGTAAATAAACATGGCCATTTTTTTTCTTTAATTAATTCTTCAGACTTATCTCTAGCTTCTTCTTCAGAAGTACAAGAATAAGCTTCATATCCTAATTCAGATAAATACTTTATAGCGATATCAGCAAATGTAATTAGGTGCAAATTTTCACTTAATTTAGGAAAAAAAACATCCCTATTGTCACCAAAAATACAAGACATTAAACATAGTTCACCAGACTCTTTTGGTGTAACAAAGTATCTTTTAATGTCATTTGGAGCTACAATTGGCTGTTTTTTTATAATTCTTTGATTAAATCCGTGTAAAAGGGATCCATCAGAAAAAGCAACATTAGCAAAACGAGCGGTTGAAATTTTAATTTGTTCACTTCTACGCATCAAATACATTTCCATTATTCTTTTTGAAGCTCCCATCATGTTGACTGGATTCGCTGCCTTGTCTGTAGAAACACAAAAATATTTTTTCGTACCATTTTCTATAGATTGTTGTAATGTTTTTTCAGTATTAAAAACATTGACATCTATCATTCGCATTAAAGTAAAAGGGTCTTTTTCACTTCGAACATGTTTTAGTGCAGATAGATTTAAAACATAATCATATTGACCATCAGATTTAATAAAAGTATCATATTCAATTGAACCTATATCTAATGCAAAAGTTTGAAAATCTCCATCAATATAACCATATGAACTTCTAATATCCCTCACAAGTTCTACCATATTGTTTTCACTAATGTCAACAATATGCAATTTGGCAGGATTTCTTTTAAATATTTCTTTTGTTACTGCTTGACCGATTGAACCTGCACCACCAATAACTAAAAAAGAAGATTTTTCAATAATATTTTTTAATTTTTCTTTATGCTTTTCAATATCTTTTTCAAATATTTCCGAATTTCTACCTATTAATTTAAGAACATTCATTATTGTGATTTTTTTTATTATAGAATTAAATGTATCAAAACATTTAAAAAATCAAATCTTATAAGGTTAGATAATTTTATTCTTTTGGTGAATAGATAGTATGTCCCGCGTCCATTAAATGCAAATCTTTTTTAAATAGATTAACATCTGATTCTACCATTTCTTTTAAAAGAGAAATTAGGTCATATTTAGGTTGCCATCCTAATTTTGTATAAGCTTTAGAAGCATCCCCAATTAACAAATCAACTTCTGTTGGCCTAAAATACATCGGGTCAACACGAACCAATACACTTCCAATTTCAATTTTAATATCAAAATCACCTAAAACAGATTTGATAATATCATCGTTAAAACTGTCTAAAATTCCTATTTCATTAACACCTTCTCCTTCAAAACGTAAATTAAATCCAACTTCAGCAAATGCCATTTGAATGAAATCTCGAACTGTAGTTGTTATTCCTGTAGCTATTACATAATCTTCAGGAGTTGCTTGTTGCAATATGCGCCACATTGCTTCTACGTAATCTTTAGCATGCCCCCAATCTCTCTTAGCATCCAAATTACCCATAAAGATTGTGTCTTGCATTCCTAAAGCAATTTTAGCTACACCTCTTGTAATCTTTCTCGTAACAAATGTTTCACCTCTTAATGGAGATTCGTGATTAAATAAAATTCCATTACAAGCATACATTCCATAAGCTTCTCTATAGTTAACAGTTATCCAATAAGCATACATTTTTGCTACCGCATATGGTGATCTCGGATAAAAAGGAGTAGTTTCAGATTGTGGAACAGCTTGCACTAAACCATACAACTCAGAAGTTGATGCTTGATACACTCTTGTCTTTTTGGTAAGATTTAGCAATCTTACTGCTTCCAGAATTCTTAAAGTACCAATTCCATCAGCATTTGCAGTATATTCAGGTGTTTCGAAACTAACATGAACATGACTCATTGCTGCAAGATTATAAATTTCATCTGGTTGTACCTCTTGTATAATTCTAGTCAGATTCATAGAATCTGTTAAATCACCATAATGCAATTTAAGCCTAAGATTTTTTTCATGAGGATCCTGGTATAAATGATCAATTCTTCCAGTATTAAAAGAAGAAGCTCTTCTTTTAACTCCATGGACCATATAGCCTTTTTCCAATAAAAGTTCAGCCAAATAGGCTCCATCTTGTCCTGTTATACCTGTTATTAATGCTACTTTCATTACTTTTTTTGTTTTTTTTATAATCGTAAAGAATTTTTAAATTATTTGTATACACTTTAATTGCCTAAATTAAAGATTTTAACTTCTTTCGAAAAAAGAAGTCAATCAATGACATCTAACATCTGTTTTTAGTAAATTAATTTAAAAAATTTTTAAATACTTTTTTTACTAAGAGGAACATCACAGTTAAAAACCCAGCCAAGAAACCTCCTAAGAGAATTCCCTTTGATTTTCCAAATTTTTCTTTTGGCAGAGGTAAAATAGGAGTATCAATAACCTGAATTAATGGTGTCTCTTTTCGCAAAGTTACCTTTGCCATTTCAGATTGTTTTACTAATTCGGTCAAGATAGCTGTATTTGCCTGTACATCTACTTGTCTACGAGCAGATGGGGTTCTTCGTACATTAAGAGCAGGGTTTAAATTAAAAGTATTATCATTTGCAATTGCAACACCAGTAATAGCTCCATTTAATTCTCCACGTATAGAATCAACTTGACGCTCTAAGATTGCCATATTTATTCTAGCTTTTTTACTTTTTGTCTCAATATAAAACTTACCAACTTCTCTAGAGAGCGCTTCACAAAAGTATTTCGCAAATAACTCATTTGTAGAAGAAACATCTATGCTAATAATAGATACTTTTTTATCTCTTTGTCCTACTTTCAATCCCTGCTTAGATAAATTGTTATAAATAAGTCCAATGATACTATCTTGTGTACGAGTAAAACTTTTTCGATCTAAATTCGGTAAAAATTGAATCAAATTTAGTTTAGGGTCGTTATTCCAACTTTTTCGCCATTTATTTTCTTGAATATACATTTCTGCTAAAGAAATTGTTTTTTCATTTACATACACAGGAGAAAGTAATGTTTTTTCTACCATTGCCCTTGATTTAAACAATTCAGTAAGATTAGAACCTGTAAAAACTCCTCCTCCACTTCCTCCTAAATCTAAACCAAAAGAACTGGCTAATCCAAGAGCACCACCAAGTCCTCCTCCAGATTTTTCATCTTCTAAAGCAAATGATAAAGTAGCGGTATAAATCGGTTTTTTAGTAAAAGAATAAACTAATCCTAAACTAGCACCAATAATTCCCGACAATACTATTACTTTCCATTTTGATAATAAATATTGATAAAAAAAAATTACTCTATCGATCAAATCTTTAACAGACATTTCCTCGTTTTCACTAGATGTTTTATTCATTTTTAGTCTTAATTATTTAAAGGCTGTGACAATTAATAACGCTAAACTAGAAATTACACTGCCAATTCCTACCCATTCTCCTGCAGTCATTTTCTTTCTTTCTGGTTTCTCTGGCACAACAATTTGTGAGTCAGGTTCAACTTTTGGATAAGATCTGAAAAATAAAAATGAAGTTGTTACATCTGCTTTTCCATTTGGATAGATAATATACGCTTTTCTCTTCCAGCCTTTATTATCAACTCCTCCTACAGCATTCAAATAATATTTAAATCCTTTACCACTTCTATAAGGTATTTCGGAGGTTAACAATACATTTCCAGTTACTTTTACACCTTCATTGTATACTGCTACTTCGATTTCATCACCAGGAAATAAAGTAACATTAGAAAAATGGCTTTTATCTTTTACTATTTTTTCCCAATTTACCGGAATCGTTGCATATTTCAGTTCATCTCTGAGTTTTTTGGACAACCTATCTCTGAGTGTATCTTTTTGTTTTAGATTTACATCCGATTTTTCATTATCACTACTCGACTCTTTTTTCTCTAAATTGAGATTGATACTCTCTAACTGTTCAATTTGTTCTTGCTTAATAGGTCTCTTAATTTTCATACCATCAAGATTTGCAATAGAAGTTAACCCTCCCGCTCTCATTACAACATTATATACCTTTTCTTTTTTATTAGCTAAAACATATTTTCCTGGATAAGTTACTGCTCCACTCACTTTAACCATTTCAGGTTTTTCATAAACAGCCATCTTTCGAATATTAATCACATCAAATGGTTTTAATATAAAATTCTTTATCTGTTCGTTATTGTCTGCTGTAATTTCAAGTTCAACTAATTCAATTCGCCTAGGATCAGCATCATCAATTTCATCAGACTTAACCATTCTAGCTATCTCAACTCTTTTTGAAGCTGACCCAGTTAACCCTCCTACTTGAACAACTAAATCATTTAAAGTCAAATTTTCAAAAAATTCATATTCTCCTGGATTTTTAACCTCCCCATCAATTGTAACTTTATATTCTTCTCTAAAATCCAAAATAGAATAAACTGTTACTATATCCTCTCTTTTTAATTCAATATCTGCATTTAAATCTCCTGACAATGCTCCCTCTAAATTTACATTAACAATTTCTGTAGTTAAATCTGTTTTTAAACGAATAATTCTAGCACGTTTACTATATGCATCTTCTTTTAGCCCTTCAGCTCTTGTTATAAGATCTGAAATTCTCATTCCTTCAGTATATGAATAATAATCTGGTCTAAAAACGGCTCCTTCTATTTTTATTCTATTCTCAAATCGATTTAAAATTTTTGTAATTCTAAAAACGTCTCCAGATTGTGGTTGATAAGATTTATATTCACTTTCATTAATATCGTGAACTTTAAATTCTTTTCCTGTTTTTTGAATCACATTTACCGAAGCTGTATAAGCAAACTCGTTAAATCCTGAAGCAAAATTTAGCAAATCAGAAAATGATTCTCCTTTTTTCATTTCAAAGACACCAGGACGTTTTACTTCTCCTTCTACCGTAACTCTTTGACTGTACGCTGGAATTCTGATCACATCATTTTCCTTTAAAGCAATATTATCAGATTGATCTCCTTTAACTAAAAACCTATAGACATCAATGTTCTTGTAAACTTTGTTGTTTCGAATTAATTCTATGTTTCTATAACTGCCGTTTTTGCCAGGACCACCTGCTAAATGCAATGCATTGTAAACCGTAGCCAAAGAAGATATTGAGTAATTGCCAGGCTGTTTTCCTCCAACTACTGTAATTTTTATTGTTCTAATTTTACCTAAGCTTACACTTACCTGCGACTGACCCGATCTAACTGTGCTGTAAACTCTTGCTATTGACGCTTTTATTTTTTGCGTAGCAGCTTCTATTGTCATTCCAGAAACAGTAATCTGTCCCACATATTCAATAGAGATTTTTCCTTCCACACTAACAGGTAGCGTTCCGTTATATTCTTGTACTCCATACACTGTAACTTGAAGTTCATCTCCAGGCCCTAAAATATAATTCATAGGAGTTGCCATTTTTAAATCCGGTTCAAAATTAAGGGTTGGATTATCAAATAGCTCAGATCCAAAAATAATAGCATTTGTTGAATCTTTTACTTTGACATTTTTGATTGCATCTTGTTTTCTGCCCGAATCATATTTTTTTTCTACTCTTTCAACATTCTCAGCTGGATTGGCATTTTTCTTTGTGTATTCATTCAACTTAGACTTCAATTTGTTGAAATTAGCCTGAGTCATTCCTTTTGACAATGCCATTGGCTCAACCTGATCAATTGTTGCATTGTTACTTTTTAGCTGTGCACTGATTTTTGCTAAATCATCATCAGATAAATAATCTACATTAACGGTACTTAAGTCTTTAGACTTCATTATATCTTGTGCATTAACACCTAAAGACATAGTAAGTGAAAAAAGCAAAAGAAGAACATATGTTATTTTTTTCATATATTTATGAATATTGTTTTTGGTAGTATTCTTTATAGACGCCTGAAGTTACATTCTGTAACCATTCTGTATTGTTCAAATACCAATTAATTGTTTTCTCAAGTCCTTCTTCAAAAGTAACAGAAGGTTGCCATCCTAATTCTTTATTAATTTTAGAGGCATCAATAGCGTATCTTAAATCATGTCCCGGTCTGTCTTTTACATAAGTAATCAACTTTTCAGAATCTCCATTCTCACGCCCAAGTTTTTCATCCATAATCTTGCAAAGTAATTTTACTAAGTCGATGTTCTTCCACTCATTAAAGCCTCCAATATTATAGGTCTCATGGTTTTTCCCTTCATGAAACACTAAATCGATTGCAATAGCATGATCTTCTACAAAAAGCCAATCGCGAGTATAATTTCCATCTCCATACACCGGAAGGGGTTTATTATTAATGATGTTGTTTATAAATAACGGGATTAATTTTTCAGGAAAATGAAATGAACCATAATTGTTAGAGCAATTTGTTAAGACATAAGGCAACCCATAAGTTTCTCCATAAGCTCTTACAAAATGATCCGAACTTGCTTTTGAAGCAGAATAAGGTGAATTTGGATCATAAGGAGTAGTTTCTGTAAACAGACCCTCGTTACCTAAAGAACCGTAAACTTCGTCAGTACTAATATGATAGAATCTTTTTCCATTAAAATTGTTTTTCCATTGATTTTTAGCTGCGTTCAATAAATTCATTGTTCCAATAACATTTGTTTTCACAAATGCCAACGGATCTTCGATTGAACGATCTACATGTGATTCTGCTGCTAAATGCAAAACCCCATCAAAATTATGGATTGAAAAAAGTTCATTTATAAATAACTCGTCTACGATATCACCTTTTACAAAGGTATAATTGGACTGATTTTCTATGTCCTTTATATTTTCTAGATTTCCTGCATAAGTTAAGGCATCTAAATTAAAGATTTGATACTCTGGATATTTATTAACAAATCTTCGAACTACATGTGACCCAATAAAACCAGCTCCCCCAGTTATAAGTATTTTTTTCATTTCTAAATTTCGATTAATTTAATAAATCTGAATTTTGTTTTTCTAATTGGCTATAAATATCTTTTACATCTTGAGAATTCTCTTTTTGTAAAATCAAATTAGCAGTTTCAGTATAAACAAAAATAGTATTTTTTAAACCCAAAAACGTTGTGTGCTTATCACAGCCGATTACCATATTACCATCTGCATCTGTTGAATGACCTTTAGATTTTAAATAGTCATATACTGATTCAAAAGATCCTAAATCGGACCATGAAAATGATGCAGGAACAACTTTAATTTTTTTACTTCTTTCCATCACAGCATAATCAATACTTATTGATGGGATTTCCATTGACAATTCTAAATCTAAAAATCCATCTCTACTTGCCTCCCATGCTATTTGTGATTTTTCGAAAACATCTGGTTGAAATTGTTTCAATTCTTCTAAAAGAACACTTGCTTTAAAACAAAACATCCCACTATTCCATAAGAAATTTCCTCTTGCAATGAATTCTTTAGCTGTTGTTTCATTTGGTTTCTCTCGAAATGACAATACTTTATCCCCTTTAGATTCAATATAACCATAACCTGTTTCAGGTTTTGTTGGAATAATTCCGAAAGTAACTATAAAGCCATCTTTTGCTTTAGAAATTGCTTCTTGAATTGCATTGTTATAATCCTCCATCTTATCAATAATATGATCAGAGGGAGTAATAATTAAAATATCATCTGGTTCAGAGGCAAACGCTGCAAAAGCAATTGCAGCAGCAGTATTTCTTGGTGTAGCTTCAATAATATTTATGTAAGAAGTACTTGTTTTTTCCATTACCTTCCCGCTCAGCTGATGATTATCGACATTTCCAACAACCATAACTTTATTTGCTAAATGACTGTTTCTTTCAACAGTCATCTCAAATAAAGATTTTCCCTCAAAAATTTCAAGATATTGTTTTGGTCTACTTTTACGAGAAAGTGGCCATAATCTACTACCAACTCCTCCCGTAAGAATTACATGTGTTATAGTTTTATCTGAACTCATATATTTTTTTAATAAAAAAAGAAGTCTAAATCTAAAGTCTATTGTCAGCTAAAGATCCTAAAACTCCTTTTACATCATAAATTAAACTGTTTTCTTTTTGTAAGCCTGAAAAATCTAATTCTAAAAATTCTGCATGAGAGACTCCTAGAACTATTGCATCAAATTTATTATCTGGAATAGAGTCTAATGTTACTAAATTATATTCTTTTCTTACATCGTGTGCATTTGCAAGAGGATCAAAAATTGTTACCACAATACCATATTCCTTTAAAGCTCTTACAACATCAACAATTTTGGTATTTCTAACATCTGGGCAATTTTCCTTGAAAGTAATTCCAAGCATTAGTAATTCAGCGCCATTAACAGAAATACCTTTTTTTATCATTAGCTTCACTATTTGTGAAGCTACATATTCTCCCATGCTGTCATTTAAACGTCTTCCTGCTAAAATTATTTCAGGATGATAGCCAAACTCCTGTGCTCTTTGTGCTAAATAATAAGGATCTACACCTATGCAATGTCCACCAACAAGACCAGGTTTAAAAGGTAAAAAATTCCATTTTGTTGCCGCGGCTGTTAAGACTTCTTGTGTATCAATATTCATTAAATTGAAAATCTTAGCCAACTCATTAACAAAAGCAATATTAATATCTCGCTGTGAATTTTCAATAACTTTTGCTGCTTCAGCAACTTTTATTGTTGGTGCTAAATGTGTTCCTGCTGTGATTACAGATTTATACAAAGCATCTACTTTTAATCCAATTTCTGGAGTTGATCCTGAAGTTACTTTTAAAATCTTTTCAACCGTATGTTCCTTGTCACCTGGATTTATTCTTTCTGGAGAATATCCAGCAAAAAAGTCTTCGTTAAATTTCAAGTTTGAAACCTGTTCGAGAACTGGTACACATTGCTCTTCTGTCACTCCAGGATAAACTGTTGATTCATAAACAACAATATCTCCTTTTTTTAAAACTTTACCGACAGTTTCACTTGACTTGTAAAGAGGCGTTAAATCTGGTCTATTATTTTTATCAACTGGTGTAGGAACTGTTACTATGTAATAATTACATTCGGAAATATCATTTAACGATGTTGTGCAATAAAGTCCTTTGTTTTCATTTGGCTTATCTACCAAAACTTTTTGCAAAACATCATCTTCAACTTCTAAAGTTGTATCTGTTCCCGATTTTAAGGAATTAACTCTAGATTCGTTTATATCAAAACCAATAACTGGGTATTTTGTAGCAAATAATCGCGCTAAGGGAAGGCCCACATAACCTAGACCAATAACTGCAATTTTTACATTATTTTCCAACTTCATATTTTTTTAATTTAATCTGGTCACTAAAACTCACGGCTTCGCCGTTCTCAGTCACATAACTCTGACTCAGATACCTAAATTAATGATTTTCGCGCAAATATAGTATATTAAGTCTAGTAATTCAATACGGTTTCCCGTATTACACGGAAAACCTTTATTTGCACTAAAAATTAACATTTACAATCATCTACTAATCAGACCGTAAATAAATACTTTATAAAAAAAACAGAAGAAAAAAATTCTATAAAGATTTTTCCTCCTGTTATATTGCATGAAATTTCACAACTATTTATACTTTATTTTCAATACGCACCCCAAAGCCTCCAATACTAAAATATAGTAATTATTAGATACTTCCTGTACAATTGCATTTTGATTACTAAAAGCCCCTGATTCTAATTTAATTTTATCTCCAACCTGAATGCCAGATACGGAAACTTCACTTAAATTCGGAGCTTTTAAACTTGTTTTAATAACTTCGATCTCTTGATCTTTTACGACTGCTGGTTTTCCTAACCAGAATAAATATCTCACAACTCCAGCAACTTGAAAAACCAAATTACGTTCTGAATCGGGTAATTGAACAAAAACATAGGAATTAAAAAGAGGAGTCTCAACTTTCTTTTTTCGGTCTGACCACTGTTTTACCTGAGTAATCATCGGGCAATAACATTCTATTCCCAACTGATTAAGCTTATCTGCAACTTTTTTTTCCCACTTCGGTTTTGTATAAACTACGTACCAATTCATTCTCTTTCATTTATCATTATAAAATACAAAACAATTTATGATCCGATACCATTATAAACGAATCCGATTGACTCTAATTGTTTAGCATCTAAAATATTTCTTCCATCAAACACAAAAGCTGGTTTATGCATAGAATCGTAGATCTTTTTCCAGTCGTAAGTTGTAAATTCATCCCACTCTGTTAAAATGGCAATTGCATGAGCATCTTTACATGCTTCATAAGCATCTTCAAAAACATTTATAGCTTTAATATTGTCTTCTTTTGCTCTTGTTTCTAAATAATCTAAATCGTTTAGCATTTTATTTTTAGAAACTTTCGGATCAAAAACCGAGATTTTTGCCTGTTCGTTTATCAAGTCATCAGCAACATAAATTGCAGCAGATTCCCTAGTATCGTTTGTATCTTTTTTGAAAGCCCAACCTAAAAAAGTAATTTTTTTATCGGCTACTGTATTGTATAATGTCTGAACAATTTTATTAGAAAATCTTCTTTTTTGATGATCATTCATGATAATTACCTGCTCCCAATAATCTGCGACTTCGTTCAATCCGTATGACTTAGCAATATAGACTAGATTCAGAATATCTTTTTGAAAACAAGAACCACCAAATCCTACTGAAGCCTTTAAGAATTTTGGCCCAATTCTGCTATCCATACCAATCGCTCTAGCTACTTCATTTACATCTGCTCCTGTTTTTTCGCAAAGCTCAGACATTGCATTAATTGAAGAAATACGCTGTGCCAAGAATGCATTTGCTGTAAGTTTAGACAATTCTGATGACCAAACATTTGTTGTCAAAATTTGATCTTTATTTACCCAATTCGAATAAACTTCTACCAAAGAATTAATAGCTTCTTCTCCTTCTGGAGTTGTGTCGCCACCAATTAAAATTCGATCTGGATTTAACAAATCTGTTACTGCTGTTCCTTCTGCCAAAAATTCTGGATTAGATAAGATTTGAAACTGAACACCATTTCCTGTATTGTCTAATATACTTTTAATAGCTTCTGCGGTTCTAACTGGCAAAGTGGATTTTTCGACAACTATTTTGTTTTGCTTCGCAACTCGCGCAATTTGTCTTGCGCATAATTCGATATATTTCAAATCAGCTGCCATTCCTTTACCTTTTCCATAAGTCTTCGTTGGCGTATTTACGGAAATAAATATCATTTGAGCTTCGTCTATTGCTTTGTCTACATTAGTAGAAAAAAATAAATTTCGCCCTCTTGCTTCTGCCACAATCTCAGAAAGACCTGGTTCATATATCGGAATATTTTCAGGATTTGGATCATTCCAATCTGCTATTCTTTGCTCATTTAAATCAACAACTGTAACTTGAATATGCGGGCATTTTTGAGCAATAACCGCCATTGTAGGCCCACCGACATATCCTGCACCAATGCAGCAAATTTTTGTAATTTTCATTTGATCTATTTTATCTTGATCTTAATTTTATTTTAAATTTTTCCAATACCATTCAACAGCTTCTCTTAATCCGTCTTGCAAAGAATATTTTGGATTGTAACCCAGATTCTTTTTTGCTTTTTCGATACTTGCTAATGAATGCGGTATATCTCCCGCTCTATTCTCTCCGTATATAACTGGAACATCTTTTATTTTTGGATCAAACTCGGATAGATATTCTTTTAAATACTTAACTAAATCATTTAATGTATTTCTATCTCCGAATGCAGTATTATAAACTGAATTAACAGCTTCTGGATTTTGACAAGTCATTGCCAGCTCATTCATTTGAATTACATTATCTATGTATGTAAAATCACGAGAGTAATTTCCATCGCCATTTATCACTGGACTTTCATGATTCATAAATTGCTTTACAAACTTTGGAATCACAGCCGCGTAAGCTCCATTTGGATCTTGCTTTCTTCCAAAAACATTAAAATATCGAAGTCCAATTGTTTCTAATCCATAAGTTTTGCTGAAAATTTCTGCATAGAGCTCATTCACATATTTAGTAATTGCATACGGAGACAATGGTTTTCCAATAACCTCTTCTACTTTTGGCAATCCTTGAGAATCTCCGTAAGTTGAAGAGCTTGCTGCATATACAAATCGTTTTACTTTAGCATCTCGTGCTGCAGTAAGCATATTTAAAAAACCAGAAACATTTACGTCATTTGTAGTAATCGGATCTTTTATGGATCTTGGAACAGAACCTAAAGCTGCTTGATGCAAAACATAATCTACACCTTCAACCGCTAAATTACAATCGGCCAAATTTCGAATATCTCCTTCTATTAGTTTAAAATCAGGATTGTCTAAAAAATCTTTTAAATTATAACGGTGACCTGTAGAAAAATTATCCAGACAAACTACTTTATAACCTAAACCTAAAAAATACTCAGTCAAATTTGAACCTATAAATCCAGCTCCTCCTGTAATTAAAATTGTATTTTTTATTTTACTTTCCATTTATCAAAATTTAGCTTTTTTTAATTCGATTTAAAAATGCTTTCCAAAATCCATTTTTAACTTCTTCTTCATGATAACCATTCGAATAAGCTCCGTAACCGTAGCCGTAGCCATAACCACTACCATATTTGGCTTTATTTTCATAACCATTCAAGACAATACTCACATTATTCAATTCCCCGCGCTTAAGTCTGGTATTTAACAACGTTATCATATCCTTCTTAGTATAATTCTGTCTCACAATATACAAAGTTACATCTGCAAACTGAACTAACTCTAAAGAATCTGCTACCAAACCAACTGGTGGAGTATCCAAAACTATATAATCATATTTCTGTTTCAATTCGTCAATCAATTCTTTCATTGCATCGCTTAAAATTAGCTCTGAAGGATTTGGAGGAATTGGTCCAGAAAGTATTACATCTAAATTTGGAACTGGTGTCGAATTAGTAATCTCTTCTAAGGTATTTTGCCTTATTAAATAATTGACAACTCCCAAAGATGATTGTATTTGAAATTCATCTGCTAGTCTTGGTTTTCTTAAATCCAAACCAACGATTACTGTTTTCTTTTCGCTTAAGGCAAAAACTGTAGCTATGTTTATAGAACAGAATGTTTTACCTTCTCCACTAATTGACGAAGTTATCATTAACGTTTTGGATCCGTTTACTTGCTGTTTTTTATACAAAAACTGAAGAGAAGAACGTATCCCTCTAAATGATTCAGAAAGAGCAGATTTTGGTTTTTCAAAAACCGCCATGCTACCTGAATCTTTATTAAGACCAACTACACCAAGCAATGGAATTTGAGTCAGTTTACTAATATCTTCACTATTCTGAATTGAATTATTAACGAAGAAAATCACTAAAACAAAAAGCAATGGAACCAGAATCCCTAAGAATAGAGCCATTATATAATTTACAGAAGTCTTAGGTCCTATTAATCCTCCGCCAATATCTTTTGCAGGATCAATAAAGTGAATATCTGATAAGTTAGACGCTCTTACTATTTCAGCTTCATTTCTTTTCTGAAGAAATTCTGTATAAATATTATCATTTAAATCATATTTTCTTTTGATTTTCAATAATTCTTGCTGTTCAGCAGGAAGTCTTTTAACAGTGCTTTCAGCCTGGCCAATTTTTGCGTTTACCAGAGATAAATCATATATTAAAGATGCTTTTGCTGTAACTATATTCTCTTGAAGAACATTTTTTACCGCAGCCATTTGATTATCAAAATCTTTAAATATTTTTTCACTCTTAACGGCATAAGCCATTTCTGATCTCTGAGTAGAAAGTGCTATCAACTTAGAAACATTTGCAACAATATTTGGATCCTCGATCCCTGCAACAGAAGGTGCTGGCAATCTTGAATAATCGACGCTACTATTTAAATATGATTTTAATGAATTATAATATGCTATTTTTCTAGTTAATTGATCTTTTTGAACATCAAAATCCATTATTTTTTCTGAAACTTTAGAGCCTCCATCTTCAATTTCATAGATATTTTTATCCTTTTGAAAAGATTTTAATTCATTACCCGTTTGCTTGAGCTGTGATTCCATTGCAACAAGAGTACTATCAATAAATCTAATAGTATTTGTAGCAAATTGGTTTTTGCCATCAAGCTGTATTTTAATAAGCATTTTTACAGTAGAATTCAAATAATCAACCATTCTGGTTTTATTTGTTCCCTGCATTGACAAAGTTAGTAGCGATCCACCGCTTTTTCCTGCATCTACATTTATTCCTCTATACCCAGATACGGTTCCATCAAAATCATTGAATCGAACAAAATATTCTTTTCCTTTATAGAAACCCGGATTATCTGTTATTTGAAGTTTCCAATTCAAAAATGGTAAATTAACACGCTCTCCTACTTTATATTTTTTAATAAAAGTTACAGGCTGTACTGATGTATTACTATAAGAATTGTTACTATAAGTTATGAGCGAAACCGAATTATTTTCAAATGGAATTTGAATTTGATATTTGTTTTCACTTAAAAACTTTATGCTAATTAGTGTATTTGCAAGCTGTCCTTTTGTTTTATCAATATCGATATAAAAAGGAACAGCTCCGTAAGAATCAATCAAATTGTATTTTCCTTGCTCTAAATAATCTATATAAAACTGAAGCTTATCGACCACCAATTCATTATGAGATCTTGACTGAAGAATTGTAGAAATACCATTTACCTGATCTGAAATTCCTCCCCAATTAAAAACCAAACTTGTATTTGAAGTAAAAAAAGGATTGCTTTCTTCTTTTATAGAAATCATGGTCTGCATTCCGTAAATTTTTTCCTTACGAATGTTTATTTGATAAGCAATTGTGAAAGTAATAATCAAACTGACAAGAAACCATTTCCAGTAACTCGCAATTTTTAACAGAAACCCTTTAAAATCAAAGTGAGAATGATTTTCAAAAATGGAAAAATCTTTAATGTCTAACATTTTAAAAATCTATTTTTATTTTATAATTAGGTAAACTGTTGTTGCTAAAGACAACAATGTAATTATTGTCCCTACAGATTGTATCCCTGTCTGTCCTGTTCCCCAAGTTTTTTGTTTCAATGGCTTTACATAGATATAATCATTTGGCTGTAAATAATAATATGGTGATTTCATTACGTTTACATCTGTCAGATCAATATTATGCATTTGAACCCCAGTAGGCGATTGACGAATTACGGTTACTTCTTTTCTATTACCAACTGTAGTAATATCTCCCGCATTTGCAACAGCTTCTAAAATGGTTACATTATCTTTAAATAATGTTTTTGTCCCAGTACTTCCAACTTCCCCATTTATAGTATACCTAAAACCAGCTAACTTAACTGTAACAAAAATATTTGCTTCACTTTTAAAATATTCCTCAAGTAATTTTTTTTCAATTTTTACTCGAACCTCTTCAAGAGTGTACCCAATAACATTGATTTCTCCTAAAATTGGCATTCTAATATTTCCATGATCATCAACTGTAAATCCGTCAAAATAGAGCCCTGCTTCTGATTTTGAAGTTTGACCTCCCTCACCCTCTGTTGTATTAAAAATAGAAACCAATTTTGGATCAATTGCTTTTATATTAACACTTATAATATCATTTACCTGTAATCTATATGGCTTTGATTCCACAGCTGCAATGGATGTTTGCTCACCCGAATCGTTTTTATCCTGTAGATAAACCAAATCTTTAATTGGTATACATGAGGTAAATAACACTGAAATTAATAAGAATAGAAAAAAGCTCTTTTTTGTCATTCGTTCAATTTTATCGCAAATATAGTTTTCCTTTAGTGCAGATAAAAACTATATATTATTTGGGGGTTATCTAATTATTTTTAAATGTTTTTTCAAAAGGCACTCTATGCAAAATACTTCGGCCAAGTGTTATTTCGTCTGCATATTCCAATTCATCTCCAACAGATATGCCTCTCGCAATTGTAGAAATCATAATCTCCGAATCTGCAATTTGCTTATAGATATAAAAATTTGTTGTATCTCCCTCCATTGTTGAGCTCAATGCAAAAATAATCTCAGACACATCTCCCGATTTTACTTTTGCAACCAAACTAGAAATATTTAGCTGATTTGGCCCAACTCCTTCAATGGGTGAAATTTTACCTCCAAGCACATGATATATCCCTTTAAACTGCCCAGTATTTTCTATAGCCATTACATCACGAATATCCTCTACAATACATATTGTTTCATGATTCCTAACTGGATTAGCACAGATTTCACAAATTTCAGTATCAGAAATATTATGGCAACTTTGACAAAACTTAATATCCTCACGCATATTTAACAATGCTTGAGACAAAAAACCAGTTTGCTCTTTCGGCTGTTTTAACAGATGAAGAACTAGTCGAAGAGCCGTACGCTTACCTATACCAGGTAATTGTGACATTTCGTTTACTGCTTTTTCAATTAATTTTGATGAAAATTCCATGACGACAAAAGTAATACTTTTAATGGTTCAGCCTACATTAAAGCCATTAAATTCAAGGCTTAACAATATTGAAAGATTATTATGAAATAAAACCTTTTTCAACACTTTAAACAATTTATCCCTATCGCTTTATTGTATTTTCTTTAAGACCTTTGCAATATTCTTTAATATTGATTTGTAGCTAATAAAACCAATGTACAAGCCACTTCTTTTTCAATATTGTTTAAATCCAACAATTGATATAATTCTGGGTTTTCAGTTCCTGGATTAAAAATTACCCTTTTAGGTTGCGCTTCAATTATATAATTATAATAATCTCTTTGACGAGCTGGATTTAAATACAAAGTAATAGTATCAATATTTTTTACTGGTATTGCTTTAGTCTGAATTTTTACTCCAGCAACTTCTCCTGCTTTTTGACCAATTGCCAAAACAGAATGTCCTTTTCCAACCAACATATTAACGGCTCTATATGAATAACGTTCTGGATTTGTAGATGCTCCTATAACCAATGTTTTTTTACTTTTCATAGTTTTTATTTAGACTGCAAAAGTAATCAAAAAGAACGATTTAATTTTATGCCTTTGATTTAGAATCAATAACAAATAAAAATATTATCATAACATAAATTCATGTAAAAGCATCAAAAAATAACTACATTTACTTCACTAACCAATATAATATGGAATTATTTATTTACTTATTTGCCGCTTTATTTTCGGTACTAAACCCGATTGGAACCGTACCAATCTTTGTCGGATTAACTCAACATGACTCTCAAAAGGAAAGATCTCGAATCTCACTTTGGACAGCAATCAATGTTTTTATCATATTACTGGTTTCTTACTTCATAGGCCAATATGTTTTAACTTTTTTCGGAATCAGTATAGATGCCTTAAGAATTGCGGGTGGAATTGTAATCGTAAATTCTGGTTTTTCTTTACTTTCTGGAAAATTCAACAAAAAACGAGGAATCAATAAAAAAATTGAAAATGAAGCGCAACACAGAAATGATATTGCACTCACTCCATTAGCAATACCAATGCTTGCCGGCCCTGGATCTATGTCTCTTTTAATTGCTTTTTATCAAGAACATCATGAAATAAACGAAATCATAATTTCGTCGCTAGCTATTCTTGCTATAGCTGTAGCTATTTTTGCCATTTTAAAAAGCGCTCATTATTTAGCTAGAATTCTAGGAGCTTCTGGAATTGTTGCTATTTCTAGGATTGTCGGATTTATTGTTATCTCAATTGGTATCCAGTATATAGTAAGTGCCATTGTAAATATTATCAAAGGAAATTTTTAATATAAATAAAAGTATTCTCCAAAAAGAAAGGGCTGCTATTTTCAATAAAATATCAGCCCTTTCTTTTTATGTATTTATTTTTAGCTTCTTGGCAAGAAAACTTCTGCCATCATACATCTCGCACTTCCTCCTCCGCAAGCTTCGATTGTATCTAAACTTGAACTTAAGATTTCTGCATGATTTTCTAATTGGGCAATTTGTTTTGGAGTCAAACTCTGATGTGCAGATGCGCTCATCACAACGTATCTCTTATCATCTTTCCCAAGAACTTCCAACATATTTCCTGCAAAGTTATTTACCTGCGCTTCTGTTATTAAAATAATTTCTTTATTATCTGCTTTTAGATTGTCTAAAACCATTTTGCGTTCTTTCTTATCATCAATGCAATCGGCACAAATAACTGCAAAAGTTTCGCCTAAGCACATCATCACATTGGTATGATAAATTAACTTGCGTTCTCCATCAACCGTTTGAAAAGCTTCAAAAATTACAGGAGCATAATCAAAATCTTCACAGAATTCGATAAACAATTCCTCGTCAGCTCTTGGCGATAATGCACAGTATGCTTTTCCGTTGGCTCTATCTAACAACAAGCTTCCTGTGCCCTCTAAGAAAATCCCATCTTCTTCTGCAGAAGTATAATCCATGATATTAGAAATTTCAAATCCTTTTTCTTCCAACGTATCCAAAATATCTTCACGACGTTCTTGGCGACGATTTTCAGCAAACATAGGATAAAGCGCTACATCTCCATTTTCATGAAATGAAATCCAATTGTTTGGAAAAATACTATCCGGAGTATCGGTTTCTAGATTATCATCTACAACAGTGACATCTACACCAACGGCTCTTAGTTTTTCAACAAAAGCATCAAATTCTTGTTGTGCTTTGACGTTAACCGTACTTGGCAAAAGTCCGTCTAATACTTTTTGATAGTAATTATTTACTGCTGTCTGCTCATTCATCCTGAAAGCAACCGGGCGAATCATTACGATTGAATTTGTTGTCTGCTTCATGTTATTTTGTTTCAGGTTTCAAGTTTCAGGTTTCACGTTAGAAAAACATGAAACCTGAAACTTGAAACAATTATTTTTTTTTTAATCTCTAATTAATGGCAGAGTTGAACATCTCAACAAACCTTCTTGTTTTGCGATTTCAGCATATGGAATTTCTTCAACAGTAAAACCGTTTTCACGAAGCCAATTATTCAAACGAGTAAAATTCTTTTCAGAAACGACTACATTTTCATCAATTGAAAATACATTCGAAAACATATTATACATTTCATTTCTTTCAATATGAAAAAGATTTTCTTTCCCAAAAAGATTTACTAAATACAAATAATCTGCTTCTTCACGGAAGCCTCTTTTGTAAATAATTCCTTTATCTTTTCCAACAGGCTGAAAACAGCAATCTAAGTGCAATGCATTATCACGTGCCTCCAATTTAGATTTCACCAAATCGAATTCTTTTACAATCTTATTTGGAAATAAAGATTTAATGTAATTTACACCATGCATGTTAGTTCTCGCAGTAATGTAATCTTTATAGTCGCTTCCTTTGTAAGTTCCAATAAAAATATGATCATTCCAAAGCATAACATCACCACCTTCTATATGAACTTCTTCTGGAGGTCGAACCACTTTTAAGGGATCGATCTGATCAATTACATATTGTATAGCATCTAACTCACGCTCTCTATCTGGCAGAATATTCGATTTTACAAAAATATCATCAATTACAAACCCAATATCGCGAGCAAAAATCTGATTATAGTTTTCAATCATTTCCGGACGATAAACAGTTACTTCATACTTTTTAAAAACAGCGTTAAAAGCATCCATTTCAGCAACCATATCTTTTTCTACAGGGTAAGTTCCTGCCTTAATATGTTCCAATGATTTAGGGTCATAAGCCTCTTCTATAGTTGGAGTTGGCCCATTATGAACAGCAGAACCCAGAACTACAGCACGAAGTCGAGACGTTTCGTTCTTTACATTTAATTGCAACATAACTTTATTATATTTTGAGCAAATATAAAAAAAGCTTCACAGTTAAGTGAAGCTTTCGTTTTTTATTTATTAGACTTAAACTCTCGTAAAGGATGTCCTGTATAAATTTGTCTTGGTCTACCAATTGGTTCTTTATTTTCACGCATTTCTTTCCATTGTGCGATCCAGCCTGGCAATCTTCCAATTGCAAACATAACAGTAAACATATCTGTTGGAATTCCTAATGCTCTGTAGATAATTCCAGAGTAGAAATCAACATTTGGATATAAGTTTCTTGCTTTGAAGTACTCATCTTCAAGAGCTGCTTTTTCTAATTTTCTTGCAATATCTAAAATTGGATCTTCAACACCTAAAGTTTCTAATACTTCTGTTGCTGCTTTTTTGATGATTTTAGCTCTTGGATCGAAGTTTTTATAAACTCTATGCCCGAATCCCATTAAACGGAATGGATCATTTTTATCTTTTGCTTTCGCTAAGAATTTATCAGTATCTCCACCATCTTTATTAATTTCTTCAAGCATTTCTAGTACAGCTTGGTTCGCTCCACCATGAAGCGGTCCCCAAAGAGCAGAAACACCTGCAGAAACTGAAGCAAATAAACCAGCATGAGAAGAACCTACCATTCTAACTGTAGAAGTAGAACAGTTTTGCTCGTGATCTGCATGAAGGATAAATAATTTATCTAAAGCATTTACAATTACTGGATTTGCAGCATAAGGCCCTGTAGGCAATTTAAACATTAATTGCATAAAGCTTTCTACATAACCTTTTGTATTATCATAATAATTTAAAGGATACCCCATAGATTTTCTATAAGTCCATGTCGCAATTACAAGAAATTTTGCCATTGTTTTACAAATAGCCTCATACATTTCTTTTTCGTTATCAACATTTACCGCTTTTGGATTAAATGCTGTTAAAGCACTTGTTAAAGCAGATAGCACTCCCATTGGGTGAGCTGTTTTTGGGAAACCGTCAATGATATTTTTCATTTCTTCGTTTACCAAAGAATGTTTTTTAATACCATTTTCAAAGTCTTCTAATTGTTTAGCCGAAGGAAGTTCTCCAAAAATCAAAAGATAAGATACTTCTAAGAAACTAGCTTTTTCGGCAAGATCTTCGATTGAATATCCTCTGTAACGTAAGATTCCTTCTTCTCCGTCTAGGAAAGTGATTTCACTTGTACAAGATCCTGAATTTTTATACCCTGGATCAAGTGTAATATAACCTGTTAAATCACGTAATTTGTTGATATCGATAGCTGATTCGTTTTCGCTCCCCGTGATTACTGGAAGTTCAATCTTCTTACCATCTATTTCTAATGTAGCTATTTTTGACATAATATACTGGAAATAATTCTTTAAATAATAATTTATCAAATCTAATGAATTTAAGACTAATTAAAAAAAGAATACTGCTATGAATTTGTTAAAAGTCCAAAAAAAAACCATCCGCCGCGGCGGATGGTTTTTTCCAATATATAATTTGTTCAATTATTTGATTTTAAAAGCATTTAAACCAGGAAAATAAGCAGTGCTTCCTAATTCTTCTTCAATTCTCAATAATTGGTTGTATTTAGCCATACGATCTGAACGAGAAGCAGAACCAGTTTTAATTTGACCACAGTTTAAAGCTACAGCTAAATCTGCAATTGTATTATCTTCAGTTTCTCCAGAACGGTGAGACATTACAGATGTGTAACCAGCATTTTTAGCCATGTTTACAGCTGCAATAGTTTCAGTTAAAGTACCAATTTGGTTTACTTTTACTAAAATTGAATTAGCAATTCCTTTTTGAATTCCAGTAGACAAACGCTCAACGTTCGTTACAAACAAATCGTCACCAACTAATTGTACTTTATCTCCGATTTTCTCAGTTAAAGCTTTCCATCCGTTCCAGTCATCTTCATACATACCATCTTCGATAGAAATAATTGGATATTTAGCAGCCAATTCAGCTAAATAATCCGCTTGCTCTTCAGAAGTTCTGATTTTTCCAGTTTCACCTTCAAATTTAGTATAATCGTATTTACCGTTTACATAAAACTCAGAAGCTGCACAGTCAAGAGCAATCATAATTTCGTCACCGAAAGAATAACCCGCTTTTTCAACTGCTAATTTGATCGTATCTAAAGCGTCTTCAGTTCCACCAGCCAAGTTTGGAGCAAAACCTCCTTCGTCACCTACAGCAGTACTTAAACCTCTATCATGTAATACTTTTTTCAAACTGTGGAAGATTTCAGTTCCCATTTGCATAGAATGTGTAAAAGAAGTCGCTTTTACAGGGAAAATCATGAATTCTTGGAATGCGATAGGCGCATCAGAGTGAGAACCACCGTTGATGATGTTCATCATCGGAACTGGTAATGTATTAGCAGAAACACCACCTACGTATCTGTATAATGGCAAACCAAGTTCGTTAGCAGCAGCTTTTGCAGCAGCTAAAGAAACACCTAAAATAGCATTAGCTCCTAATTTAGATTTATTTGGAGTTCCATCTAAATCAATCATTAATTGATCAATTGTATTTTGTTCGAAAACAGAAGTTCCAACCAATTCTTCAGCAATAACAGTATTTACATTATTCACTGCGTTCAAAACACCTTTACCTAGATAAGCTTTACCTCCATCACGTAATTCAACAGCTTCGTGTTCTCCAGTTGATGCTCCAGATGGAACAGCAGCTCTACCTAAAACTCCATTTTCAGTTACTACATCTACTTCAATAGTAGGATTACCTCTAGAATCAAGAATTTGTCTTGCGTGAACTTTAATTATAATACTCATTATTTTTGTTTTTTATTAATAAATTATATTTTTTTTTCGAAAGTATAAAAATATTTAATACTAAAAACTCATTTTAGTCATTAAGCACCTTTATTTATTAACTACATCGTTTTAGACTTTACTAGTTTTAATATTCTCCACAAATTGATCAAACAAATAAGAAGAATCGTGTGGTCCAGGACTAGCCTCTGGATGGTATTGTACTGAAAAACAATTCTTATTTTTCATTCTCATACCTGCAACAGTATCATCATTCAAATGTATATGTGTAAGCTCTAATTCTGGATGACCTTCTAAAGCTTCTCTTTTAACAGCGAACCCGTGATTTTGAGAAGTGATTTCACCTTTACCTGTAAGAAGATTTTTTACAGGATGATTGATTCCTCTGTGTCCTCCAAACATTTTATAAGTTTGAACCCCATTAGCCAAAGCTATAATTTGATGCCCTAAGCAAATTCCAAATAAAGGTTTATCTTCTGCTATAATTTTTTTAGCCACATCAATTACTCCATGCAACGGATCTGGATCTCCAGGACCATTTGACAAGAAATACCCATCAGGATTAAATGCAGTCAGCTCCTCGTAAGATGTATTGTATGGAAAAACTTTGATGTAACAATCTCTCTTCGCAAAGTTTCTTAGTATATTTTTCTTAATCCCAAGATCAAGCGCAGAAATTTTATAAGTCGCATTCTCATCTCCAACAAAATAAGGTTCAGTTGTAGAAACTTTTGAAGCTAATTCTAAACCTTCCATGTTTGGAACATTCGCTAATTCTTTTTTCAAATCTTCAATTGAAGTACCATCTGTACAAATTACAGCATTCATTGCACCATTATCACGAATATAGCTTACCAATGCTCTTGTATCAACATCAGAAATGCAAATCAAATTCTGTTTTGCAAAATAATCCTCCAAACTCCCAGAAGCCCCTACTCTTGAATAATTAAAACTAAAATTTTTACAAACTAAACCAGCAATTTTCACGCTGTCTGATTCAACTTCTAAATCATTTATACCATAATTCCCAATATGCGGATTAGTAGTAACCATAATTTGACCAAAATAAGAAGGATCAGTAAAAATCTCTTGATATCCAGTCATTCCAGTATTAAAACAAACTTCACCAAAAGTTTTACCGCTAATTCCGATAGATTTTCCGTGAAAGATTGTTCCGTCACTAAGTAATAAAATGGCGCTTTGTCGTGTTGTGTATTTCATTATTTAATTTGTATTGTTTTTTTTATCAAGTTATAAAACCAAAATAAACGGTTTTAAGTATAATTAGATATTTTGCAAATTTACTTCTTTAAGAGAGCCCTTCCAAGATTTTTTAAAACTTTCAATCGTAAAAATAAAACCGATCATTTTAAATAAGTTACATTTTTTCAGCTTTAAAAAAATCAAAAAAAAAGGATAAACTAAAAATTAGTTTATCCTTTAATATTATAGAATGATTACTCTCATAATTATTCAGAAGCTTCAGTAGTCGTTTCTGTTTCAGCAGCAGGAGCTTCTGGAGCAGCAGTTTCAGCTTTTTTAGCTTTACCACCACGACGGCTTTTAGCTTTTTTAACTTCTTTTTTACCTCCGTTGTAAAGTTCATTGAAGTCAACAAGTTCGATCATCGCCATATCAGCGTTATCTCCCAAACGATTTCCAACTTTAATGATACGAGTGTATCCTCCTGGACGGTCACCAACTTTAGCAGCTACATCTCTGAACAAATCAGTTACTGCATATTTGCTACGTAAGTAAGCAAAAACAATACGACGATTGTGAGTCGTATCTTCTTTTGACTTTGTGATTAAAGGCTCAACAAATTGTTTAAGCGCTTTAGCTTTAGCAACAGTAGTGTTAATACGTTTGTGCTCGATAAGAGAACAAGCCATATTAGCCAACATAGCTTTTCTATGTCCAGTCTGTCTGCTTAAGTGATTGATTTTTTTTCCGTGTCTCATGACGTGTTTTTTAAAACCTTCATCTTGCTACTATCCTCTTTGGAGAGCAAAATACGAAGTGGTTTATTCTTTATCTAATTTGTATTTAGCTAAATCCATTCCGAAAGTTAAATTCTTAACTGCAACAAGTTCATCAAGTTCAGTTAAAGATTTTTTACCGAAATTACGGAATTTCATTAGGTCATTTTTATTGAACGATACTAAATCACCAAGTGTATCAACTTCAGCCGCTTTCAAGCAATTTAATGCTCTCACAGATAAATCCATATCAACAAGCTTAGTTTTAAGCAATTGTCTCATATGCAATGACTCTTCATCATACGATTCTGTTTGTGCAATTTCGTCAGCCTCAAGTGTAATTCTTTCATCAGAAAACAACATGAAATGGTGAATTAAAACTTTAGCAGCTTCAGTAAGAGCATCTTTTGGATTAATAGATCCATCAGTTTTGATTTCAAAAACTAATTTTTCGTAATCTGTTTTTTGCTCTACACGGAAATTTTCGATTGCATATTTTACATTTTTTACCGGAGTAAAAATAGAATCTGTAAAAATCGTTCCAATTGCAGCATTCTGTTTTTTGTTCTCTTCAGCAGGAACGTATCCTCTACCTTTTTCGATTGTTAAATCGAAGTTCAATTTGATTTTAGAATCTAAATTACAGATAACAAGGTCTGGATTCAAAACTTGGAAACCTGAAATAAATTTCTGGAAATCACCTGCTGTCAATTGGTCTTTACCTGAAACAGAAATAGTAACTGATTCATTATCGATATCTTCAATCTGACGTTTGAAACGTACTTGTTTAAGATTAAGGATAATTTCTGTAACGTCCTCAACAACACCTGAAATAGTAGAAAACTCATGATCTACACCTTCGATACGAACAGATGTAATTGCATAACCTTCTAACGCTGAAAGCAAAACTCTTCTAAGTGCATTACCAACTGTCAATCCGTAACCAGGTTCTAAAGGTCTAAACTCAAATTTACCTTCAAAATCGGTTGAATCGATCATGATAACTTTATCGGGCTTTTGAAAATTAAATATTGCCATAAATTTCGACTAAGTCAATTATTATTTGTTGTACAACTCTACGATTAATTGTTCTTTAATGTTTTCTGGAATCTGAAGTCTTGCAGGTACAGAAACGAAAGTTCCTTCTTTAAGATCATTGTTCCAAGTAATCCATTCATAAACATGACTTGAATTTGATAAAGAACGTTCGATAGCTTCTAAAGATTTAGATTTTTCACGAACTGCAACTTTATCACCAGGCTTAAGGTGGTAAGAAGGAATATTAACAACCTCTCCATTTACAGTAATGTGTCTGTGAGAAACGATTTGACGCGCACCTCTTCTAGATGGAGCAATTCCCATTCTAAAAACAACATTATCCAATCTTGCTTCGCATAATTGTAATAAAACTTCACCAGTAACTCCTTTAGTAGCTGATGCTTTTTCGAATAAATTTCTGAATTGTTTTTCTAAAATTCCATAAGAATATTTAGCTTTTTGCTTTTCCATTAACTGAACAGCGTACTCAGATTTTTTTCCTCTTTTTTTAGCCATCCCGTGTTGTCCAGGTGGGTAATTTCTTTTTTCGAAAGATTTATCATCTCCGAAGATTGCCTCGCCAAATTTACGAGCGATTTTGGTTTTAGGACCAGTATATCTTGCCATTTTAAAAAAAATTTAAGGTAGAAATTATGAATTCAGGTCTAATCCTTCGATAATCTTGCTCTACCTTGTTTATACTATAAATAAATAAAATTAAACTCTACGTCTTTTTGGAGGACGACATCCGTTGTGCGGCATTGGAGTAACATCAATAATTTCAGTAACTTCAATTCCACCGTTATGAATAGAACGGATAGCAGATTCACGTCCGTTTCCTGGTCCTTTTACATAAACTTTCACTTTTTTCAATCCAGCCTCAAGTGCTACTTTAGCACAATCTTCTGCTGCCATTTGAGCTGCGTAAGGAGTATTCTTTTTAGAACCTCTGAAACCCATTTTACCAGCTGAAGACCAAGAGATAACTTCACCTTTCTTATTAGTTAAAGAAATAATAATGTTATTAAAAGTGGCAGAAATATGAGCCTCACCCGTTGATTCAACGATAACTTTACGTTTTTTTGCAGTTGCTTTAGCCATATTACTTATTATTTAGTTGCTTTTTTCTTGTTAGCAACAGTTTTTCTTTTACCTTTTCTTGTTCTTGAGTTGTTTTTAGTTCTTTGTCCTCTTAATGGAAGACCAGATCTGTGACGAATACCTCTGTAACAACCGATATCCATTAAACGTTTAATGTTTAAAGAAATTTCAGAACGTAATTCTCCTTCAATTTTATAAAAAGAAACAGCTTCACGAATTGCTCCGATTTCGTCGTCATTCCAATCTTGAACTTTTTTATCTTGGCTTACTTGAGCTTTTTCTAAAATCTCAATAGCTCTACTTTTTCCTAATCCGAAGATGTAGGTAAGTGCAATAACACCTCTTTTGTTTTTTGGGATATCTACCCCTGCTATTCTTGCCATAATTATCCTTGTCTTTGTTTAAATCTAGGATTCTTTTTGTTTATTACGTACAGTCTCCCTTTTCTACGCACGATAATGCACTCGGCACTTCTCTTTTTTACTGATGCTCTAACTTTCATAGTGAATATCCTTTAATATCGATAAGTAATTCTTGCTTTTGACAAATCGTAAGGACTCATTTCTAGTTTCACTTTATCACCAGGTAATAATTTGATGTAATGCATTCGCATTTTACCAGAAATATGAGCAATTACAATATGTCCATTTTCTAACTCTACACGGAACATTGCATTAGATAATGCTTCTATAATTGATCCGTCTTGTTCTATTGCTGATTGTTTTGCCATAAATATATTAAGCTACCGCTTTTCTATTTTTACCAGTCTTCATTAAACCATCATAATGTTTATTTAACAAGTATGAATTGATCTGTTGAATAGTATCTATTGCAACACCAACCATAATTATTAAAGAGGTACCTCCAAAAAACATTGCCCAAGATTGTTGTACATCCATAATACTTACAACAATAGCTGGGAACACAGCAATCAAAGCAAGGAATAAAGATCCTGGGAAAGTTATTAAAGACATCACTTTATCAAGGAAATCAGAAGTTTCTGCTCCCGGACGAACGCCTGGAATAAAACCACCGCTTCTTTTTAAATCATCAGCCATTTTGTTAGTAGGAACGGTGATTGCAGTATAAAAGAATGTAAATACAATAATTAAAGTTGCAAAAACAAAATTATACCAGAAACCAAACATATTACTAAATGCACCAACAATAGATTGTGATGTATCTGATTTAGACAATCCAGCCACCGCTGCAGGGATAAACATAATTGCCTGAGCAAAAATGATTGGCATAACTCCAGATGCATTAAGCTTTAGAGGAATCCATTGTCTATTACCACCTGCTAAATCTTGTTCGTAATCTCCAGTTGTTGTACGACGAGCATACTGAACCGGGATTCTACGTACTGCCATTGTAAGCAATACACAAGAAATGATAACTAACAGCCACACAATAATTTCAATAACTAATAACATTGGACCTCCATTGTTATTGGTAACACGTGTTGTAAACTCTTGAATAAAAGCTTGCGGTAAACGTGCTAAAATACCAACCATAATTAACAATGAAATACCATTTCCAATACCTTTATCTGTAATTTTCTCACCAAGCCACATAGCAAAAATTGTACCAGTAACTAAAATGATAACTGACGAGAACAAAAATTCAGGTGAATTAAAGCCTAGCAAAAATGCATTACTAGGCAATGTTCTGTATAAATTATAGATATAAGTTGGACCTTGAACCAATGTGATAGCGATTGTCAACCAACGAGTGATTTGATTAATCTTTTTTCTACCACTTTCCCCATCATTTTGAAGTTTTTGTAAATATGGAATCGCAATCCCCATTAACTGAACAACAATAGACGCAGAAATATAAGGCATGATACCTAAGGCAAAAACTGAAGCCTTAGAGAAAGCACCCCCGGTGAACATGTCTAGAATAGATCCTAGACCATTTTTAGTTTGTCCCGCTAAACCAGTCAATTGCGTTGCGTCAATTCCAGGAAGCGTAACGTGTGCTCCAAAACGATATACTAAAAGTAATCCTAAAGTAATTAAGATTCTATTCTTTAGTTCTTCGATTTTCCAAACATTACTTATTGATTCAATAAATTTCTTCATCTTAATAGATAAGTTATATAGTTACAGCTTCTCCTCCAGCAGCTTCGATAGCAGCTTTTGCAGTAGCAGTAAATTTGTGGGCAGTTACTTTTAATTTTGCTTTCAATTCTCCTCTACCTAAAATCTTAACGATTTCATTTTTAGAAGCTAGACGATTTGCTACGAAATCTGTCATAGAAACAGAATCAGTAATTGCACCATTGTCAACTAATAATTGAAGAGTATCTAAATTAACACCTTCGTATTCTTTACGATTGATGTTTTTGAAACCAAACTTAGGTACACGTCTTTGAAGTGGCATTTGCCCTCCTTCGAAACCAATCTTTTTAGAATAACCAGAACGAGATTTAGCTCCTTTGTGTCCTCTTGCAGCGGTACCACCTTTTCCAGAGCCTTCTCCTCTACCTAATCTTTTATTTTGATTGTGTGTAGATCCTTCAGCAGGCTGTAAGTTACTTAAATTCATAACAGTATTTGTTATTTAGCTTCTTCAACAGAAACTAAGTGTTTAACTTTGTTTATCATCCCAAGGATAGCAGGATTTGACTCATGCTCCACAACTTGTCCAATTTTACGTAGACCTAAAGCTTCTAAACCTCTCTTTTGAGAAAGAGGGCAGTTGATTTTGCTTCTTACTTGTTTTACTAATAATTTAGCCATAATTTCCTAATTAACCTTTAAAAACTTTTTCTAAAGAAACACCTCTTTGTTTTGCAACAGTATGAGCGCTTCTCATTTGCAATAAAGCATCAAAAGTTGCTTTTACTACGTTATGTGGATTTGATGATCCTTGAGATTTAGACAATACATCGTGGATACCTACTGACTCAAGAACTGAACGAACAGCTCCACCAGCAATAACTCCTGTACCATGAGATGCAGGAATTAAGAATACACGCGCACCACCAAATTTACCTTTTTGTTCGTGAGGAACAGATTGTCCGTTCAAAGGAATTCTAACTAAGTTTTTCTTAGCATCTTCTACTGCTTTCGCAATTGCTTCAGAAACGTCTTTAGATTTTCCTAATCCATGACCAACTACTCCATTTTCATCACCTACAACTACAATAGCAGAAAAACCGAAAGCTCTACCACCTTTTGTAACTTTAGTAACACGATTAACACTAACTAGACGATCTTTTAATTCAAGACCACTAGGTTTTACCAATTCTACATTTTTGTATTTAGACATAATATATTAGAATTTAAGTCCAGCGGCTCTTGCGCCTTCTGCTAATGATTTAATACGACCGTGATATAAATATCCACCTCTATCAAAAGTGATGGTATCAATCCCAGCTTTTAACGCTTTCTCAGCAACTAGTTTTCCAACAGCAGCAGCGATTTCAACGTTAGTACCTTTTCCTATTTCTTTTTCTCTCGAAGATGCAGCTAATATAGTAACTCCATTTACATCATCAATGATTTGAGCGTAAATTTCTTTATTACTTCTAAATACAGAAAGTCTAGGTCTTGCAGCAGAACCACTAACCGATTTTCTAATTCTGAATTTAATTCTCTGTCTTCTTTCAGATTTTGTTAATGACATAATCTTATGTTTTAAGCTGATTTACCTGCTTTTCTTCTTAATACTTCACCTACAAATTTAACACCTTTTCCTTTATATGGCTCTGGCTTACGGAAACCTCTGATTTTCGCAGCAACCTGACCTAAAAGTTGTTTATCAAATGATGTTAATTTTACGATAGGATTCTTTCCTTTTTCAGATATTGTTTCTAAGCTTACTTCTGGAGCAATTTCCAAAACAATATTGTGTGAATATCCAAGAGCTAAATCTAACTTTTGTCCTTGGTTTGAAGCTCTATAACCAACTCCAACTAATTCAAGTTCTTTTGTAAAACCTTCAGATACACCAATAATCATGTTATTGATTAAAGATCTGTATAATCCGTGTTTTGCTCTTTGGTCTTTATAATCAGACGATCTCTCTACAACGATTTGATCACCTTCAACTTTTACAGTTACGTCCGAAAACTCCTGAGTAAGCTGACCTTTCTTTCCTTTTACTGTAATAACACCTTCGTTAACTTCAACAGTTACACCAGCAGGGATTACAATTGGACTTTTACCTATTCTTGACATCTTATTTAGTCTTTAAAAATTAGTATACGTAACAAATTACTTCACCACCTACATTTAATTGTTTCGCTTGTTTTCCAGTCATAAGACCTTTTGATGTAGAAACAATTGCAATTCCTAATCCGTTAAGGATTCTTGGTAATTTGGCAGCACCTGCATATTTACGTAAACCAGGTTTACTAATTCTTTGGATATCTTTAATTACAGGCTCTTTAGTATCTTTATCATACTTCAAAGCAATTTTGATAGAACCTTGAACGGTGTTCTGCTCAAATTTGTAACTTAAGATATAACCTTGATCAAATAAGATCTTAGTTATTTCTTTTTTAAGATTAGAAGCTGGAATTTCAACAACTTTGTGGTTTGCAGCCACAGCATTACGAACTCTAGTCAAATAATCTGCAATAGGATCTGTATACATATGTATTTGATTGCGATTATGGTTTTCAGGAAGCACTCTGCCTCCTGAACCTTTAATCAATTTATAAACTTTTTAAATTACCAGCTGGCTTTTTTCACACCAGGAATTAATCCATTGTTAGCCATTTCACGGAAAGTTACACGTGAAATACCGAATTGACGGATATAACCTCTAGGTCTACCTGTTAATTTACAACGATTGTGTAAACGAACTGGTGAAGCATTTTTAGGTAATCTTTGTAAACCTTCGTAGTCTCCAGCTTCCAATAAAGCTTTTCTCTTCTCAGCATACTTAGCTACCGTTTTCTCTCTTTTCACCTCGCGGGCTTTCATTGATTCTTTAGCCATGTCTTAATTCTTTTTAAAAGGTAATCCTAATTCAGCCAATAATGACTTTGCCTCTTTGTCTGTTTTTGCAGTAGTAACAAAAGTAATATCCATTCCTGAAATTTTGTTTACTTTGTCAATATCAATTTCTGGGAAAATGATTTGCTCTAAAACTCCAAGATTGTAGTTACCTCTTCCGTCGAAACCAGTAGCTTTAATACCACCAAAGTCTCTAACACGCGGTAAAGCAGAAGTAATAAGTCTATCTAAAAACTCATACATTCTTTCTCCACGTAAAGTTACTTTTGCTCCAATAGGCATCCCTTTTCTTAATTTGAAAGACGCAACGTCTTTCTTAGAAATTGTAGATACTGCTTTTTGTCCAGTGATCTTTGTCAACTCATCAACTGCATAGTCAATAAGTTTTTTATCAGATACAGCTGCACCAACTCCACGGCTCAAAACGATTTTTTCAAGTTTTGGAACTTGCATTACGTTTGTATATCCGAACTCTTCTTTAAGAGCAGAGATCACTCTACTCTTATATTCTTCTTTTAGTCTAGGTGTATATGCCATTACTATAGTACTTGATTAGATTTTTTTGAAAATCTTACTTTCTTATCTCCTTCTACTCTAATACCTACTCTAGTTGTTTCCTTAGTCTTAGGATCAATTAGAGAAATGTTAGAAATTTGAATAGAAGCTTCTTTCTTAACGATACCACCTTGAGGGTTTTTAGCACTTGGTTTAGTGTGTTTTGAAACCAAGTTCACACCTTCAACTATCGCTTTGTTTTTTTCACGGTAAACACGTAAAACTTTACCTTCAGCACCTTTATGGTCTCCAGCAATAACTCTTACGATATCTCCTGATTTTATTTTTAGCTTTATCATCTTAAAACGAATTAAAGCACTTCTGGTGCTAATGATACAATTTTCATGAATTGTTTTTCACGAAGTTCTCTTGCTACCGGACCAAAAACACGAGTTCCTCTCATTTCCCCTGCAGCATTCAAAAGAACACATGCATTGTCATCGAAACGGATATAAGAACCATCAGCTCTTCTCACTTCTTTTTTAGTACGTACAACAACTGCAGTTGAAACAGCTCCTTTTTTCACGTTTCCGTTTGGAGTTGCATCTTTGATAGAAACTACAATTTTGTCACCAACAGAGGCATATCTTCTTTTAGTACCTCCTAAAACACGAATAGTTAAAACTTCTTTAGCTCCCGTGTTATCTGCTACTTTTAGTCTTGATTCTTGTTGTACCATAATTATTTAGCTCTTTCTAAGATTTCAACTAATCTCCAACATTTTGTTTTACTTAAAGGACGCGTTTCGCTAATTCTTACAGTATCTCCAATGTTACAGTCGTTTGTTTCGTCGTGTGCAACATATTTCTTAGTTTTCAACACGAACTTACCGTATAATGGGTGTTTTACTTTTCTTACTTCAGAAATAACGATAGATTTATCCATCTTATTTGAAGTAACAACACCTATTCTTTCTTTTCTTAAATTTCTTTTTTCTTCCATCTTTCAGCAGAATACAATTATTGTAACTCTCTTTTAGTTAACTCTGTAGCTAATCTTGCAACTGTTCTTCTAACGCTTCTAATTTGAAGTGGGTTAGCAATTGGAGAAATAGCGTGAGCCATTTTTAGGTCAGCATATACTTTCTTAGTTTGACTAAGCTTTTCTTGCAACTCCGCTGCAGAAAGATCTTTTATTTCTGATTGTTTCATAATAAATATAAATTATGCTTCGAAATCTCTAGCAACGACGAACTTAGTTTTTACTGGAAGTTTTTGAGCTGCAAGGCGTAAAGCCTCTTTTGCAACTGACAATGGAACTCCTCCAACTTCAAACATAATTCTTCCTGGTTTAACAACAGCAGCCCAATACTCAACTGCTCCTTTACCTTTACCCATACGTACTTCAAGAGGTTTCTTAGTAATAGGTTTGTCTGGGAAAATTTTAATCCATAATTGTCCCTCTCTCTTCATGTAACGAGTTGCAGCGATACGTGCAGCTTCGATTTGACGAGATGTTAAGAACATTCCATCTTCATGTACAGATTTAATACCAAACATTCCATTTGAAAGTTCATGCCCTCTTTGAGAGTTACCTTTCATTCTACCTTTTTGTACCTTACGGTATTTTGTTCTTTTAGGCTGTAACATTTTTCTTTAGTTTAAAAATTTACTTTCTTTTACGAGCGTCTGGTTTACCGCCTTTGTTAAAGTTAGATTTGCCTCTAGGAGCATCTCCACCTTTACCACCACCTGTACCAGATTGTTTTTTGTCCATTCCAGCAAGTGGAGAAAGCTCTCTCTTACCGTAAACTTCACCTTTCATGATCCATACTTTAATTCCCATTCTACCGTAAGTAGTATGAGCTTCAGCAAGAGCATAATCGATATCAGCTCTGAAAGTTGATAGAGGAATTCTACCTTCTTTGAAACCTTCTGAACGCGCCATCTCAGCACCATTCAAACGACCAGAAATCAAAACTTTGATACCTTCAGCGTTCATACGCATAGAAGCAGCAATAGCCATTTTGATTGCACGTCTGTAAGAAATACGGCTTTCGATTTGACGAGCGATGCTTGTAGCCACAAGATAAGCATCTAACTCAGGTCTTTTAATTTCAAAGATGTTAATTTGAACCTCTTTATCAGTAACTTTCTTAAGTTCCTCTTTTAACTTGTCTACCTCTTGTCCACCTTTTCCGATAATGATACCAGGTCTAGCAGTAGTGATAGTAACGGTTACAAGCTTTAAAGTTCTCTCGATGATTACTTTAGATACACTAGCTTTTGATAAACGAGCATGGATATACTTTCTGATTTTGTGATCCTCAGCTAATTTATCGCCGTAATCATTTCCACCATACCAGTTTGAGTCCCATCCTCTGATGATACCAAGTCTATTTCCAATTGGATTTGTCTTTTGTCCCATGCTGCTTAAGAATTGCTTTGTGTGTTATTGATAGCTCCAAGCACGATTGTAACGTGATTAGAACGTTTTCTTATTCTGTGTGCACGACCTTGTGGAGCTGGACGAAGTCTTTTTAACATCATTCCACCATCTACTCTGATCTCTTTAACAAATAATCCAGCTTCTTCTAAATTACCTTCACTATTTTTTTGCTCCCAGTTGTTGATTGCAGATAATAATAGTTTTTCTAATTTTCTTGAAGCTTCTTTAGAACTGAATCTTAAAATGTTAAGTGCTCTTTCTACCTTCTGACCTCTTACCAAGTCCGCTACTAAGCGCATTTTTCTAGGTGAAGTAGGGCAGTTATTCAATTTTGCGAAAGCGATAGACTTATTAGCCTCTTTTCTCGCATCTGCTGTTTCTCTTTTACGAACTCCCATTGCTTCTTTTATTTTTTACCTTTATTTTTTGCTCCAGCATGACCTCTAAAAGATCTAGTTGGCGAAAACTCTCCTAATTTGTGACCTACCATGTTTTCTGTAACGTAAACTGGTACAAATTGACGACCGTTATGAACTGCGATTGTTTGTCCAACGAAATCTGGAGTAATCATAGAAGCTCTAGACCAAGTCTTAACTACTGCGTTTTTACCACTCTCTACGTTTTCTTGAACTTTCTTATCTAATTTATAATGAACGAAAGGTCCTTTTTTTAATGAACGTGCCATATCTTATTATTTCTTTCTACGTTCTACGATATACTTGTTACTCGGGTTTTTCTTAGAACGAGTTCTGTAACCTTTAGCTGGCAATCCGTTTCTTGAACGTGGGTGCCCTCCAGAAGAACGTCCTTCACCACCTCCCATAGGGTGATCAACTGGGTTCATCGCTACTGGTCTAGTTCTAGGTCTTCTTCCTAACCATCTTGTTCTACCTGCTTTTCCAGATACAACTAATTGGTGGTCAGAGTTAGAAACAGCTCCAATTGTAGCCGAACATGTTAACAAGATTAATCTTGTCTCTCCAGATGGCATTTTAATTGTTGCGTATTTCCCGTCTCTTGCCATTAACTGAGCAAAAGTTCCAGCTGAACGAGCGATAACAGCTCCTTGTCCTGGACGTAACTCAATACAAGATATAACAGTTCCAAGAGGAATTCTGCTTAAAGGTAAAGTATTACCAATCTCTGGTTGAGACTCTGGCCCAGAAACTAATTTCTGACCAACTTTCAATCCGTTTTGAGCGATAATATAAGTTTTCTCTCCATCAGCGTAAGCTAATAAAGCGATAAATGCAGTACGATTTGGATCGTATTCAATTGATTTCACTGTAGCTGGAATTCCATCTTTAGTTCTTTTGAAATCAATAATACGATATCTCTGCTTGTGACCACCACCCGTATAACGCATGGTCATCTTTCCTTGACTATTTCTACCTCCTGAGTTTTTTATCGGCGCTATCAAAGAGCGTTCCGGCTTATCAGTTGTAATAGCGTCATAACCATTCACAACTCTAAATCGCTGACCCGGGGTAATAGGTTTTAATTTTCTTACTGACATTTTTCTATCTTAGATATTGTTGTAAAAATCAATTGTTTCTCCTTCTTGTACTTGAACAATTGCTTTTTTGTATGCATTTGTCTTTCCACTGATTAAACCACTTTTAGTGTATTTAGTAGATCTATCTGGTCTCACATTCATTGTGTTAACAGAAACGATAGTTACTCCATAAGCAGCCTCAACAGCTTTCTTAATCTCAACTTTGTTTGCTTTTTTGTTAACTACGAATCCGAAGCGGTTTAGAACTTCACTTTCTTTGGTTACTTTTTCCGTTACTATAGGTCTAATAATGATGCTCATATTCCTATTATTTACTTAAATTTTCTTCAATTAACTCTAAAGAACCTTCCAAAAGCACTAAATTATTAGCGTTTAATATTGCGTAAGTGCTTAATTCTGAGCTAGTTACGACGTTTGAAGCCTTTAAATTACGTGACGACAAATATACGTTTTTATTTGACTCACCCAACACAAATAAAGATTTTTTATTCTCTAACCCTAAAGCTTTCAAAACGTTAATGAAATTTTTAGTGTTTGGCGCTTCAAAATTAAAGTCTTCTAAAACTACGATATTTGACTCTTTTGCTTTGATTGAGAAAGCTGATTTTCTAGCCAATCTCTTCAATCCTTTATTCAATTTAAATGAATAACTTCTTGGTCTTGGTCCGAAAACTGTTCCACCACCTTTAAACAATGGACTCTTAACACTTCCTGCACGAGCAGTACCAGTTCCTTTTTGTTTTTTAATCTTACGTGTACTTCCTGTTACTTCAGCTCTTTCTTTAGCTTTATGAGTACCTTGTCTTTGATTAGCAAGATATTGCTTAACATCAAGATATACAGCGTGATTGTTTGGCTCAATTGCGAATACTGAATCAGAAAGTTGAACTTTTCTTCCAGTATCTTTTCCGTTGAAATCTAATACTTTTACTTCCATTACTTCTGAATGATTACATAAGAGTTTTTGTGTCCAGGAACACATCCTTTAACAACAAGTAGATTCTTTTCAGCAACTACTTTTAAAACTCTAAGGTTTTGAACTTTTACATTTTCTCCTCCCATTCTTCCAGCCATACGCATTCCTTTGAATACTCTAGATGGATAAGAAGAAGCTCCTACAGAACCTGGCGCTCTTAAACGGTTGTGCTGACCATGAGTAGCTTGTCCAACACCACCAAAACCGTGACGCTTAACAACACCTTGGAAACCTTTACCTTTAGACACACCTTGTACATCTACAAATTCTCCTTCTTCAAAAATAGTAACATCAATAAGATCTCCTAATTTTTGTTCAGTTGCAAAATCTTGGAATTCAACGACTTTTTTCTTAGCAACAGTTCCAGCTTTTTTAAAGTGACCTAAAGCCGCTTTAGTAGAATGTTTCTCGTTTTTGTCATCGAAACCAAGTTGCAACGCTTCATACCCGTCAACCTCGTTGGTTCTGACTTGGGTAACAACGCATGGTCCAGCTTCGATTACTGTACAAGGAATGTTTTTCCCGTTTTCATCGAAAATACTAGTCATGCCGATTTTCTTACCAATTAACCCAGACATAAATATTAATTATTAATTACTAAAATTCCCTTCAATTTGAAAATAACAGAAATTTCCAAACAGGGAGTGCAAAAGTAGATATTAAAATTGAATATACCAAACAGTTACAAAAATTAAATCGCTCATAATCAAAATCCAACGATCAAAACAGCAAGAAAACACACCTCCTGCACACCAAAATTTAAGGCATAATTTTCAATTCGCCAACACTTTTCACCTTAACAATTAAACAATAAAAACATAACAAAAAACACTCAAACCACCTTAAAACAAAGGACTTTATAAAAAATAAAAAAATAAAAACACGTTAAAATTTACAAACCAAAACAACTTCTAAAAACAAAAAAAGCGAGACAAAAAATGTCTCGCTTTTTATATAAAAAAAATATAAAAAAAATTATACTTTAATCTCTACTTCAACTCCACTTGGCAATTCAAGTTTCATTAAAGCATCAATAGTTTTAGATGAAGATGAATAAATATCAATCAATCTCTTGTATGACATTACTTCAAATTGCTCTCTCGCTTTTTTGTTAACGTGCGGAGAACGTAATACAGTGAAAAGTTTTTTGTGAGTTGGCAACGGAATAGGACCTGTTACAACCGCTCCAGTAGTTTTTACTGTTTTTACGATCTTTTCAGCAGATTTATCTACCAACATGTGATCGTAAGATTTTAGTTTTATTCTGATTTTTTGACTCATTTTCTTAAGAATTAAGCGTTACCTTTTGCTTTTTTAATTACCGCTTCTGAAATATTAGAAGGCGTTTCTGCATAGTGAGAAAACTCCATTGTAGACGTTGCTCTACCAGATGACAATGTTCTCAATGTAGTAACATATCCAAACATCTCAGCCAATGGCACATCTGCCTTAATAGTTTTCGCTCCGTTTCTATCACCCATATCATTAACCTGACCTCTACGACGGTTCAAGTCACCTACGATATCACCCATATTTTCTTCTGGAGTAATAACTTCGATTTTCATGATTGGCTCCAAGACAACAGCTCCAGCAGCTTTTCCAGATTCTTTATACCCCATTCTAGCAGCTAATTCAAAAGAAAGAGCATCAGAATCCACAGGGTGGAAAGATCCATCCAATAAAGTAACTTTTAAACTATCCACAGCATATCCAGCTAAAGGTCCAGTTTTCATAGCTTCACGGAAACCTTTTTCAACAGCAGGAATATATTCTTTAGGAACGTTACCTCCTTTTACTTCATTTACGAACTGTAATCCAACAGGAACTTTTCCATCAACTTCATCAGCAGGCTCGATTCTAAATACGATATCACCGAATTTACCACGACCTCCAGATTGTTTTTTGTAAGTTTCTCTATGTTGAGCAGATCTTGTAAATGCCTCTTTGTACTCTACTTGTGGCTCACCTTGATTAACCTCTACTTTAAACTCACGCTTCATACGATCAACTAAGATATCTAAGTGAAGCTCACCCATACCAGAGATAATAGTTTGACCAGAAGCCTCGTCAGTTCTAACTGTAAATGTTGGATCCTCTTCAGCTAATTTAGCCAAAGCCATACCCATTTTATCAACGTCAGCTTTAGTTTTAGGCTCAATAGCAATACCAATTACAGGATCTGGGAATTTCATAGACTCCAAGATAATTGGATTCTTTTCATCACATAAAGTATCTCCTGTTTTGATATCTTTAAATCCTACTGCAGCCCCAATATCTCCAGCCTCAATAAATTCGATTGGATTTTGTTTGTTAGCGTGCATTTGGTAAATACGAGAAATTCTCTCTTTATTACCAGAACGAGTATTTAAAACATAAGAACCAGCATCTAAACGACCAGAGTAAGCACGAAAGAAAGCTAAACGACCTACGAATGGGTCTGTAGCAATTTTAAATGCTAAAGCAGCGAATGGCTCTTTTACATCTGGCTTACGCAAGATTTTAGTTTGATCTTCTTCTAATAAATCAGCATCATCAGGATGAATACCTTCAATACCTTCTTTATCTAAAGGAGATGGTAAATATTTACAAACTGCATCTAACATAAATTGAACTCCTTTGTTTTTGAAAGAAGATCCAGCAAGCATAGGAATGATTGCCATGTCGATTGTTGCAGCTCTTAAAGCGTTATTGATTTCTTCCTCTGTAATAGAGTTCTCATCTTCCATGTACTTATCTAAAAGATTTTCATCATAAGTAGCAATTTCTTCGATAAGAATAGAACGGTAATGCTTAACATCATCAACCATATCAGCTGGGATATCAACAATATCAAAAGTAGCTCCTTGAGTTTCATCATGCCATACAATAGCTTGATTTTTCACTAAGTCAACGATTCCTTTGAAATCAGCCTCATCACCAATAGGCAAAGTAATTGCAACCGCATTCGATTTCAACATATCTTTTACCTGACCACAAACTCCTAAAAAGTTTGAACCCTGACGGTCCATTTTGTTTACGAATCCCATACGAGGAACTCTGTATTGATCTGCAAGTCTCCAGTTAGTTTCTGACTGAGGCTCAACACCATCAACAGCACTAAACAAGAAAACTAAACCATCAAGTACACGCAAAGAACGGTTTACCTCTACAGTAAAGTCAACGTGCCCAGGAGTATCAATAATATTAAAGTGGTATGGTAATGATTCTGGAAGAACTTTACCTTGCTCCGTTGGAAAGTTCCAAGTACAAGTTGTAGCAGCAGAAGTAATTGTAATACCTCTTTCTTGCTCTTGTGCCATCCAGTCCATTGTTGCAGCTCCATCGTGAACCTCACCAATTTTGTGCGATTTTCCAGTATAAAAAAGAATACGCTCAGTTGTTGTTGTTTTACCAGCATCAATGTGAGCAGCAATCCCGATATTTCTTGTATATTTTAAATCTCTAGCCATTTCTTTACGAATTAAAATCTAAAGTGAGAGAATGCTTTATTAGCTTCTGCCATTTTGTGAGTATCCATTCTTTTCTTAACCGCAGCACCTTCTTCTTTAGCAGCAGCTAAACACTCAGAAGCTAAACGTTGTGCCATAGATTTTTCGTTTCTTCTTCTTGAATAAAGAATCAACCATTTCATCGCCATAGAAATTTTTCTATCTGGACGAATCTGCATTGGAATTTGGAATGTAGCTCCACCAACTCTACGGCTACGTACTTCTACGTGAGGCATAACGTTTGTTAAAGCATCTTTCCAGATTTCTAATGAAGTTTTTTCATCATTTTGTTTTTTAGTTTCAATGATATCAATAGCATCATAAAAAACTTTAAAAGCTGTAGACTTCTTACCGTCCCACATTAAGTTGTTTACAAAACGTGTTACCAATTGATCATTAAATCTTGGATCTGGTAAAAGTGGTCTTTTCTTTGCCGCTCTTTTTCTCATGTCTTTTTCTTAAAAGTTTTTAAATTACTTTTTTGCTTCTTTTGGGCGTTTAGCACCGTACTTAGATCTTCTTTGCGTTCTTCCTGCAACACCTGACGTATCAAGCGCTCCACGAACGATGTGATATCTAACACCTGGTAAATCTTTTACCCTTCCACCTCGCACTAATACTATCGAGTGCTCTTGTAGATTATGTCCTTCTCCTGGGATGTAAGCATTCACCTCATTACCATTTGTCAAACGTACACGCGCAACTTTACGCATTGCAGAGTTTGGTTTTTTTGGTGTAGTAGTGTAAACACGCGTACAAACCCCTCTTCTTTGAGGACAAGAATCTAAAGCAACCGATTTACTCTTCTTAGTGATCTGAGTTCTTCCTGTTCTTACTAATTGTTGAATTGTTGGCATAATTAATACTAAAAATTATTATGTTTATTAAATTCCCGCTTTTTACGGGGTTGCAAATGTATAAAATATTTTTCAGTATACAAACGTTAAATCATTAATTTTCAATATCATTATTTAGCCTTTTCATTTTTCAATCAAACAACAGATATTTGCTTTACATTTAACGAATGAAATATTCTACTTTGAAACATCTTTTTTACATATTACTCTGTTTCGCAAGTTATTCTGGTTTTGCACAAACTTTTTATTTAAAAATACAGGGAACAAACAAAACTCAGACTCAAATTATCGATTCTGTAAATTACAGCCCCAAGCATAAAGACGTAACATCATTACTTAAAGAAATAAAAAACACTGAAAAAAAAATATCCAATTTAGGCTACTTGGATTTGCAAACTTTAGAAATAAAAAAAACAAATGACTCGACTTACAATGCACTATTCGATTTAAAAAAGCAAATAAAATATATACATATATATATAGGAAGAAATATCGATAGTTTTGATTCTAAGATATCTGCAAATGACAGCATCGTAATTCCTTATTCAGAACTCGAAAATTTCTTAAATCAAAAAGTATTAAACAATGAAAAAAAAGGATTTGCTTTTACAAAAATAAAACTCGAAAATATCAGACGTAAAAATTCTATAATTTATGCCAACTTAAATTTAAACACTGAAAAGAAAAGAACGATAAGTTCGATTATTATAAATTACACAAATCCAGACACTAAAGACTATTTCCCAAAAGGAGCTCTTAAACAGCTAAATAAGAAATATATAAACAAAACCTTTAATCAGGAAATAACTCAAAAACTATATAATGATATTGGAAGTTTTGAATTTATCGCACAACCCAAATATCCCGAAATTTTATTTACCCAAGATTCAACAAAAATATATACGTACTTGGAAAAAAGAAAAGCGAATACTTTTGATGGCTACATTGGATTTTCTAATGATGAAAACAAAAAATTAAAGCTAAATGGCTACTTAGACATTACCCTCGTAAATACATTAAGAGCTGGTGAAAAGTTTTCATTATACTGGAAAAGTGATGGAAATGACCAAAAAACTTTTAATACCAAAATAGAAATTCCATATTTATTTCAATCTTCTCTTGGAATAAAAGCACAATTAAATATCTTCAAGCAAGACAGCACTTTTCAAAACACTAAAACAGACATCAACCTTGGGTATTATTTAAACTACAATTCAAAACTTTACTTAGGCTATCAATCAACAGAGTCAAGTGATATCCAAAACACTAACAACAGCAGTTTAAGCGACTTCAACAACTCTTACCTCACTTCTAGCTATGATTATAAAATACTGGAAAGTGAAAATCTTTTTTCAACAAAAGCTACAATTAATGCTACAATAGGATATGGCAAAAGAGAAACTCCTAATGATGCAGAAACAGCAGGATCTAGCAAACAATTATTAGCATTGTTAAATGTGGCCTACAATTTTGAGTTAAACAAAAAGAATTATGTTTATTTAAATTCGCAAAACTACTATTTACAAAGCAAGAATTACATCACCAACGAATTATTTCGATTTGGAGGAATGAACTCAATTAGAGGCTTCTCAGAAAATAGTTTACAGGCAAATTATGCCAATCTACTTCTTACAGAATATCGATACTTACCCACTTCTAATTTTTATGTTCATTCAATTTTAGATTATGGCATTTATCAAGATCAGACCTTTAATAAAAAAGTAAGAAATGTATTATCTTTTGGCGTAGGATTAGGATTACTTACTAAGGGTGGATTATTAAAAATTCAACTTGCGAATGGCTCTGCAAACAAAGGGGAAATCAAATTTTATAACAGTATTTTAAACATTTGTTATAATGTTAAATTTTAAGCTTAGTTAAAAAAACCTTAAATAAAAAGTTGGAATATTAACAAATAATTATGAGATTAGTAATACTAATTCAAAATAATTATTAATTATGAAACCAAAGTTTAACGGATTTTTAGTGCTTTTTATAGTACTAATCGCGCAACTAACCTTTGCGCAAGAACGAACTGTCTCGGGAACTGTGACCGACGATGCAGGAATGCCACTACCTGGCGTAAGTGTATTAGTCAAGGGAACTAAAAACAGTGCTCAAACAGATTTTGATGGAAAATATTCCCTTAAGGCTTCACCAAATCAGGTATTAGTGTTCAGCTACATCGGAATGAGATCTCAAGAGGTAACTGCAAGTTCAACTCAAATCAATACTAAACTTTCAGGAGACACAATGCAACTGGAAGGTGTTGTAGTAACAGCTCTTGGACTTTCGAGAGAAAAAAAATCTCTAGGATACGCAACGCAAGAAGTAAAAGGAGAAAATTTAGCAGCTGTTAAAAGTGACAACTTCGTAAATGCAATCTCAGGAAAAGTTTCTGGTGTACAAGTCAAAAGAACTACAAATTTTGGGGGTTCGACAAATATTGTAATTAGAGGAAATTCATCGTTAACAGGAAACAACCAAGCCTTGTTTGTTATTGATGGAGTTCCGGTAAGCAACAATAATTCGAACTCAAGAGATCAGGAGCAATCTGGATCTGGTTACGATTATGGAAGTGCAGCTTCTGATATAAATCCAGAAGACATCGAGTCTATAAACGTACTTAAAGGATCCGCCGCAAGTGCCTTGTATGGCTCAAGAGCCGCAAATGGTGTTGTAGTAATTACAACCAAAAAAGGAAACAAAAAAGCGAAAGGCTTTTCTATTACCGTTAACTCAGGTATTACTACCGGTTCAGTTGACAAAAGCACATTTATAAAATATCAAAACCAATATGGCGGTGGTTATGGTCCTTATTATGGACCAGACGAAGATTCTTATCTAGATCGTCAAGACATTAATGGCGACGGTGTTCTTGATTATGTTACTCCACTAACAGAGGACGCCTCTTATGGAGCAAGATTTGATCCTAGTTTAATGGTCTATCAATGGGATGCATTTTACCCAGAATCTCCAAACTACATGAAAGCCACACCTTGGACGGCAGCAAAAAACGGACCTATTACCTTTTTTGAGAAACCAGTAGCGCTAACAAATGCTATCTCTATAGATAAAGGTCTTGAAAATGGATATTTAAGATTGGGAATAAACAATCTTGACCAGCAAGGTCTTTTACCAAATAGTACATTAAAAAGAAATACAATAACGTTAAACGCTTCAACATTAATCAACGACAGACTGACTGTTGCAGGTTACGGAAACTTTACCAGAACAAGTACTATTGGTAGAAATAACACAGGTTATAATGATAATATTGCTGGGAATTTTAGACAATGGTGGCAAACTAACGTTGACATAAAAGGACTTAGACAAGCTTACGAACTAACAGGAAGAAATGTATCTTGGAATCCAAATTCAACTACAAATCCTACTCCGATTTTCTGGGACAATCCATATTTCCAGCGTTATGAAAATTACGAATCTGACAGCAGAAACAGATTTATTGGTAATGTCTCTTTAAATTACAAAATTACAGACTGGTTAGATGCTTACGGCAGAATGTCTGTTGATACTTATGATGAACTACAAGAAGAAAGAAGAGCTGTAGGAAGTGTACCTTCAAATTTCGGAATCGGAACTGGCGGTGGTGACGGAAGTACAAATAGAAGTCCTGCTCCATCAGGATATTCTAGAAAAAATATTGGATTTAGCGAATACAATTATGACTTCATGTTAAACTATAATGTAGATTTAACAACAAAACTTAACTTAAAAGGAGTTGCCGGTGTAAACATAAGAAGAAGCTACTACAACTCTATATGGGCCGCAACAAATGGAGGACTTGCAATTGCAGGTTTATATTCCTTACAAAATACGGCTGCTCCAATGCTAGCTCCAATAGAAAGAGACGAATCAATCGGTGTTGACGGTCTTTATGCAAGTGCCTCTTTCGGATATGACGATTACTTATTCCTTGAAGGGACAATAAGAAGAGATCATTCTTCTACGCTACCTGAAGCTAACAGCTCTTACTACTACCCTTCTGTTTCAACCAGTTTTGTGTTTTCCAAATTTGTAAAAGCTGATTGGCTTTCTTTTGGTAAAGTAAGACTTAATTATGCAGAAGTTGGAAATAGCCCAGGTTTTGACAGAATCTTGGATACCTATGCAGTAAATACAGCTTTTGGAGCTTCATCTGCATCTGTAAAAGACACTAAAAACAATCCAAACTTAAAACCAGAGCGTACTAAGAGTTATGAAGCGGGTGTAGAGTTATCATTTTTCAAAAAGAGATTAGGACTTGACGTTTCTTATTACAAATCTAATTCAATAGACCAAATCATACCTTTAAGATTAACTTCTTCAACTGGTTATTTATATGAATTAATTAATGCTGGAGAAATCCAAAATCAAGGAGTCGAGGTTTCATTGAACGGAACTCCTGTTAAAACGGAAAATTTTTCATGGGATATCAATTTAAACTGGGCAAGAAACAGAAATAAAGTAGTAGAACTTTTGGATGGAATTGACAATCTTCAATTAGGTTCTTTCCAGGGAGGAGTTACTATTAATGCTCAGGTTGGCCAACCATATGGAGTTATCTACGGAACTCAATACACCTATCTAAATGGTCAAAGAGTTGTTGATCCTGATAATGGTCAATACATTAAAACTTCGACTTCTGATAATGTTATTGGAAATGCAAACCCTGAGTGGACAGGAGGTTTAAATAACAAATTTACATACAAAAACTTCTCTTTTGAATTTTTGATTGATATGCAAAAAGGCGGACAAATCTTTTCACTAGACCGTTATTATGGACTAGCAACAGGTTTGCCTGATGACACCGCTTTTATAAACGAACTAGGAAATCCTATAAGAGATCCTTTAACTTCTGGAAGTGACAGTGGTGGTTTTATAAATCCGGGAGTAAATCCTGACGGAAGTACAAATACAACGAGAATTGAAGCCAGCCGTTTTGGAGCACAAGGATATAGAAGAGGTTTACCAGACGAAGCATTTGTTTATGATGCTAGTTATATCAAACTAAGACAAACTTCAATTTCATACTCTCTTAGCGAAAGGGTTTTAAAAAACACTTTTATGAACGGAGTTACATTTAGCCTTGTTGGAACAAATCTATGGATAATACATAAAAACTTACCAGATGCAGATCCAGAATCAGGACTAGGAGCAGGTAATTTACAAGGATACTCAACAGGATCATTACCATCTACAAGAGATGTAAGTTTCAACGTCAAAATCCAATTCTAAAACAAGAAATCATGAAAAAAATATTCTTACTTCTATTCACCACAGCTCTGTTGATCTCATGCTCTGATGACATAGAAAATTTAAACACAAACGTAAAAGATCCGTCAGTCGTTCCTGGCGAAGCTTTATTTACAAGTGCTCAAAAAAGTTTAGTAGATCAAATGATGAGCACAAATGTTAATGACAATGTATTTAGATTATTAAATCAATATTGGACAGAAACAGTGTATACAGACGAAAGCAATTATGATTTAGTTACAAGAACTATTCCTGAACAACACTGGCAATATTTATATAAAGACGTGTTGAAGGATTTAGATCAAAGTGCCATAAACATCAATAATACTCCGGTACCTGTTACAGAAAATCCTTTAAACAAACCTAATAAACTTGCTATCATTGAAGTTTTAAATGTTTACACCTATGCAATATTAGTGGAGACTTTTGGAAACGTTCCATATTCTCAAGCATTAAATCTGCAATATAAAACTCCAAAATACGATGACGGTTTAACTATTTATAAAGATTTAATTTCGAGATTAAATAAAGCAATCGCAAATCTTAATCCTGCTGGAGCAAGTTTTGGAGACAATGATCGTATTTACAATGGTGATGTATCAAAATGGATAAAATTTGCAAATACTTTAAAATTACGATTAGGAATTACTATTTCTGATATTCCTTCAGAAGCTGCTTTAGCACAAGCAACTGTAGCTAGTGCCGCGCCAAATGTTTTTACTTCTAATCTTGATAATGCAGATTTAAAGTATTTAACCGCAACACCAAATACAAATCCGCTTTATGTTGATCTTGTTGCAAGTGGACGTTCAGATTTTGTACCTGCCAATACATTGGTTGACAAAATGAATGAATTGAACGATCCTAGAAGAGCTAAATATTTTGACAATAACTTAGATGACCCTTCTACTCCAGAAGTAGAATACGTTGGAGGAACATATGGAGCAAGTAATACATTTTCAAATTATACTCATATCACTCCAACAATTCAAGTTCCAGATTATCCTGGAACAATACTAGATTATGCAGGAGCAGAATTTTTACTAGCTGAAGCTGCGGAAAGATCATTATATGGAACACCTGCAGACGCGGAGACACATTATAATGCTGCCATCACCGCTTCTATATTGGACTGGGGCGGCACACAAGCAGATGCAACTACCTATCTTGCAACTTCAGAGGTCGCATATGCAACAGCGACAGGAAATTGGAGAGAAAAAATTGGGCATCAAGCTTGGATCGCATACTATAACAATCCGTTTGAAGGATGGTCAACCTATAGGAGATTAGACTATCCAGTTTTGGTAGCGCCAGCAGATGCAGTTTCTGATGTTCCGCAACGATATACTTATCCTATTATTGAACAATCGTTAAACAAAAGTAGTTATACAGAAGCCAGTCAAGCAATTGGTGGAGATGCTGTTGAAACTAAATTATTTTGGGATAAATTTTAAGAAAACAACTTTTTAACAAATAAGCCACTCAATTTTGGGTGGCTTTTTCTGTATAAAAGTTATAAAAAAAGGCAATTTTCTAGCATTCACTATAAAATTTAACATTTATCTTAAATAGAATATATTTCATTATTATCATAATTAGAGCAATAAACTGAGAATATTAAATCTGAACGGTTTATTTAACTATAAAAAAACAATATCCTATTGTAAAATCATAATTTAACTAAAAAAAAAGCTTTATATATTAGGAAAGTTAACAAATTATTAAGAGTTTTGCGATACTAATTCAAAATATTTAAAAATGAAACTAAAGTTCAATGGATTCTTAGTGCTTTTATTAGTACTAGTTGCGCAACTATCATTTGCGCAAGAAAGAGCTGTTTCTGGAACAGTTTCTGACAATGCAGGAATGCCTTTACCGGGTGTTAGTGTATTAGTTAAAGGAACTAAAACAGGAACACAAACTGACTTTGATGGTAAATTTTCGATCAAAGTATCACCAAGCCAAATTTTGGTATTTAGCTACATTGGGATGAAAACTCAGGAAGTAGCAGCAAGTTCTTCTACTGTAAATGTAAAAATGGCAGATGCAGGAGCACAAGAACTTGAAGGTGTAGTTGTAACTGCCTTTGGTATTAAAAGAGAGAAAAAATCTCTTGGTTACGCAACTACAACTTTAAAATCAGACGCTATAACTCAGGTAGTTAACACTAACCCTTTTGAAACTCTTTCTGGTAAAATTGCTGGGGTGGACATCACTGCACCATCACAACCAGGAGCTGCTACAAAAGTGATCATTCGTGGTTTGAATACAATTACAGGTAACTCAGGACCTCTTTACATTGTTGATGGATCTCCAATCAACAACACTTCGACTGGTACAGGTAATAGTGGAGTTGCTACTTCAACTAGATCATATGATTCAGGTAATGGTATTAGTGATCTTGATCCAAACAACATCGAAAGCATGACTGTACTTAAAGGAGCTGCTGCTTCTGCGTTATACGGTTCAAGAGCTGGAGGTGGTGTAATCATCATTACAACTAAAAAAGGAAAAGCAAACTCAGGTATTAAAGTAGACATGTTAGCTTCAACTGAATTAAGTGAAGTTGCAAGAGTTCCTCATTTACAAAACCAATTTGGTCAAGGATGGAATGGAGCTGGATATACAGGAAACGGACCGAGTAACGAAAATGGTTCTTGGGGACCTGCCTTCAACGGACAAGTTAGACCATGGGGAACTGTTTACGAAAACAGCCAACAAATTAAACCTTATGTAGGTTTAAAAGATAACGTTAGAGATTTCTACAATACTGGTATTTTATCTACACAATCTGTAAACCTTAGTGGTGGTGGAGATACTTCAGATTTCTCTTTAATCTTCTCTAATGTAAACAGTGATGGAGTTGTTCCAACTGATGCAGATTTATACAAAAAACAATCTATTGGATTCAATGGAGGTTTAAAAGGTAAAAGATTTACTTTAAGAACATCTTTAAACTATATCTACAAAGATCAAAGTGTTGTAAACACAGGTCAAGGTGATGACGCTGGAGAAGGTTCTACATTACAGCAAGATTTATTACAAATCCCTACTGACATTAGTATTGTAGACTTGAAAGATTATAAAAATAATCCATTCAACTCTCCTTCTTACTATTTCACTCCTTACGCTTCAAATCCATATTTTACTGTTAACGAAAATAGCACTAAAATTTACGGAAATAACATTTTTGGAAATGCTAACTTAAGCTATAAAATTACTGACAAATTAACTGCTTCATGGCAAGTTGGAGGTAACTTTAGAACTGAAAGATTAAAAAGTCATGGAGCTATCGTAAACTACTTACCAGGAAGTCCACAAGATATTGCTGGAAGCTTAACTGTTGGTGGTGTTACAGAATCAAGATCTGAATTTTCTGAATTTGATACTTTCTTCAACTTAAACTACAACACAAATTTAGGTGAAGACTGGACATTAAACCTTTTAGGAGGATTTAACTACAACAGAAGAGAAAGTGACAGATTGATCGCTTCAATCACTAACTTAGGAATACCAGGATACTACGAGTTATCTAACTCTGCTGTTAGACCTGTTCTTACTCAAACTAATACTTTGAGAAAAACTGGTGCTGTTTACGCATCTGCGGAATTTGCTTTCAAAAACAGATATTTTGCTACAATTACAGGTAGAGAAGATGTTACATCTACATTACCAATTGGTAACAATGCATATTTCTACCCAGCATTATCTTTAGGTGCTATTGTAATCGACAACGGAAACACTTTCTTAAAATTAAGAGGTGCTGCTTCTAAAATTGCAAATGACACTAACCCATATGCTACTGAAAACTCATACGTTTCAGGATCTGCTGCTGCTAACTTTGGAATTATCGCATCTCCAATTGGAGGAGTTAGTTTCTATGAAGCTTCTGGAAGATTAGGGAACTCTGAATTAAAACCAGAAAGTACTGTAGAGTATGAAGTTGGTGCTGAAGGATCATTCTTCAAAAACAGAATTAGTTATGATATCGCTTTGTACCACAAAACAACATCTGACTTAATCGTTAACTTACCATTAGATCCATCTACTGGTTTTACACAAAAATCAATCAACGCTGGAGATATTGTAAACAAAGGTATTGAGCTTTCTGTTACTGCAAGTCCAATTAAAAACCAAGATTTTACTTGGAGCTTAACTTACACATTCACTAAAAACCTTAACGAAGTTACTAAATTAGCTGACGGTTTTGATAGAATTGATTTAGCAACAGCATACGGTGTTACTTTCTCAGCAGAAAAAGGACAGCCAATCGGTTCATACTATTCATTAGTAACAAAAACTACTCCAACTGGACAGCCAATTGTAAGCGCTACAACTGGTATCGATGTTAACACAACACAAGTTCAAAGAATTGGAAATGCACAACGTGATTTCGTTATGGGATTACAAAACACATTTAAATACAAAAACTTCAACTTAGGTGTATCTTTAGACTGGAAACAAGGTGGAGAAATGTATTCATACACAAAAAGATTGGCTCATTTCGTAGGGAATGGTATTGAAACAGCTTACAACGACAGAGCTCCTTTTATCGTACCAAATTCTGTTAACGAAATTGTTGCGCCTGATGGATCTGTATCATATGTAGAAAACACTACAGCAGTATCATTTGAAAATGTTGCTAACTACTACAACACTCAAAGTAACTTAGCAATTGAAAATACACATATTGTAGATAAAAGTTTTGTAAGATTAAGAGAGATAAATTTAAACTATGATTTCCCATCTTCACTTAGTAAAAACATGGGGTTAAACAAAATTACAGTGGGTATCTACGGAAGAAACTTATTTATGTGGACTCCAGGTGACAACCCTTATGTTGACCCAGAGGTAAGTACTTTCGGTACTGGTGTACTATCAGAATTAGGAGAGTTTGGAGCTAACCCATCTCAAAGATCAGTAGGTGGAGTTTTAAAATTATCATTCTAAAAAAAAATATAATAAAATGAAAAAGATAGCAACATTAATAACAGCTCTTTTCTTACTAGTGTCATGTGATGAAACATTTGACATTAATAGAGACCCGGATGCATTGCCTCCTGGACAAGCAAATAGCACAATACTTCCTGCTGGTATAGCAGGTCTTGCAGGTGCACAAGGATCATACTATGCTATAATTGGTGGTTTCTGGTCTCAATTTTGGACACAAAACCCAACTTCTAACCAGTACCGAGATATTGATAGCTACAGTATTGGAGCAAACAATTACGCTGCAGCGTATACTGCAATGTACGATGCTTTAAACGATATTAGAACTGTAAAAGCTCAAGCTGAAAAAGAAGGAAACTGGAACTATTACTTAATAGCTACTGTTCTTGAGGTTGAAGGCTCTCAAGTTTTAACTGACTTATATGATGATATTCCTTATACAGAGGCTAACAATGTAAATATTTTACAGCCTAAATTTAATACAGGAAAAGAAACTTACGACTTAATGATTGCTGATCTGAAATTAGCTTTATCTAAAGATCAAAGTTCATCTGTAGGTGATAAACCAGGTAAAGATGACTTTATTTTCAACGGTGACATGTCAAAATGGACTAAATTTGGAAATACTTTATTATTAAAATTACACATGAGATTAACTGCAGTTAATCCTACTCTTGCTCAGTCTGGAATCACTACTTTAATTAATTCTGGTGCAGAATTTTTAGACGTAGATGCTGCAATGACTCAATTTGAAGATGCTGCTGATAGAAGTAACCCTCTTTATGAGTCTGACAGAAGACAATTGAACACTACTTTGAACTTAAGAGCTAGTAAAACTATGTTTTCTTACTTATCTCTTAACGCAGATCCACGTTTAGCTAAATATTATGCACAACCTGGAAACCCTAACAATCAAGGTGACTGGAACAACACTACAGTTCCAAACTTATCTTTAGTTCAATTAAGCCCATTAACACCTGTATTCTTTATTAGCAAAGAAGAAAGCAACTTTTTACAAGCTGAGGCTCTTACAAGATATTACGGCGGTGCTGGTGCAAAAGCTAAGTATGATGCTGGTGTAACTGCTGCTTTAGTAAGATTTGGACAAACTGAAGCAACGGCCGCAGCTTTCTTAAGTGGTGCATACGCATTCCCTGCTACAGGAGTTGATGCTCAAATTGAAGCTATCATTACTCAAAAATGGATTGCAAGTTTCCCTGGAAATGGTTACGAATCTTTCTTAGAGCAAAACAGAACAGGGTTCCCAAGAGAATCTGCTGTTAAACAATCAAGCGAAGCATATATTCCTGGACAATTGGCAATTGCAGTTGAAACTAAAACTGGTAATGTGTTCCCTCGAAGAATTGTTTTACCAAACACTGTATCAACAAGAAACCCTAATGCGCCAGCTGCAAAACTAATCACTGACAAAGTTTGGTGGGACGTTAACTAATAAAAATTAGATCATGAAAAAAATATTTATACAATTAATGGTAGTCCTTGTTTCGGGATTATTATTTACTGCTTGTGATGGTGATTCAACAGCGAATGTTTCGGAAGTTACTTACTATGCAAATTTAACAATGCATGGAGATGCACTTGTTGTATTAACACAAGGAGAAACTTACACTGAAGAAGGTGTTGATGCTGAAGCAAATGGTCAACCTCTAGAGGTAAAAATTAGTGGTTCAGTAGACACGAGTAAACCAACTGTTTACAAACTTAACTACTCTGCTATAAACAGTGATGGATTTCCTGCTACTGTAACACGTACAGTTGTAGTGTTAAGCAACAAACCAAGTACAATCAATTTAGAAGGTTCATTTGTTAGAGGTGCGAATGTCAATAACGTTACAAAATTAGCCGACAGAAAGTATGTTTGTGATAATGCAACAGGTTATAACGTTGCAAATGACAATCTTACCATGGAATTCTATAACATAGACGACAAACAAATCTACGCTCCTTATACTGAAAATGCTTCTAAATCAGGAATTTCTGCAGAAAGCAACATTGGAACCATCACAGATAAAAACAACTGGAAATGGGTTATCTATGCCTCATCAGTATTTGGTACGGCTGAGAGAATATTTAAACGTTAATTAAAAAATATTAAAATGAAAAAATTAAAACAAAATATAACACGTTTACTTGCAGCAGTATTTGTACTTACTTCATTTGCATCTTGTGACGAGGTAGGAGATACTGATCCAGGAGGAACATCAACTGAATCAATGGCAGGAGACTGGTATGTTCAAACATTGGTTGACGGAAAAGTAGTAGCTGATTATGCTCTTATTTCTACATACAATACAGCAGCAAACGACGGAAAAGAATTCTGGATTGATGACCATGGTCACGTTTGGGATTTTAAAGTTAAAACACCAGTAACTATTGGTACACTATCATTTGCAGGAAATAATTTACCTAGTAGTATTGTACACGATGTTGCTTCAACACCAGAGATTGAAACTTATGATGTTAATGTAACCATCACAGAAGGAAAAATCACTAAAAACGACACTAAAACTTCTGGAGGCAATACTACGGACGGAATCTCTTTTAAAGCTGTATTCTCAGATGACACAGACGCTGGAACTGTCTATGAAATAAGAGGTTACAAAAGAACTGGTTTCCTAGAAGACGAACACTAATACTTAATTTAAGTATAGTAATATTAAGACCGCCCTGTATTAACAGGGCGGTTTTTTTATAGAAACATATTACCTATATTTGTCCAATGGAAAAAGAACATCAAATATTTGGCATTAGAGCCATTATAGAAGCAATTCAGGCAGGAAAAGAAGTAGATAAAGTCTTCATACAGAAAGATATTTCTGGTGAACTTATGAAAGATTTAATGAAAGTGATGAAACGTGCAAACGTTAACTTCTCGTATGTTCCTGTAGAAAAACTAAACCGACTTACACCAAACAATCACCAAGGTGCAGTAGCAACCATCTCTCCTATTGGTTTTATGGATTTAGAACATTTGGTTGAATCTACAGTTGAGTCGGGTAAAAAACCTCTTTTTCTTATCTTAGACCAGATATCAGATGCTAGGAACTTTGGTGCTATTATTAGAACAGCTGAATGTACTGGCGTAAATGGAATAATTGTTCAAAAAGCTGGTTCTGCTCCTGTAAATGGAGATACTGTTAAAACTTCTGCCGGTGCGGTATTCAATGTGCCTATTTGCAAAGTTGAGCATATCAAAGATGCTATTTTTTACTTGCAAGGTTCTGGAATTAAAACAGTAGCTGCAACTGAAAAAACAGATCAAAACATATACGATATATCATTATCAGAACCTTTAGCTATTATTATGGGATCTGAAGATCGAGGAATCAATCCGTCAGTTTTAAAAATAGTAGACGAAAAAGCAAAACTGCCGATGTTTGGTTCAATTGGATCTTTAAATGTATCGGTTGCCTGTGGCGCCTTTTTATACGAAGCTGTTCGACAAAGATCCTAAAAAACACATTGAGATTAAGATGCGAATGAAATAATTAAATACCTTTAATTAATGCTTTCAAAATCTAATTCAAATCTAAAAATTACATTATTCCGTTGCCTGTTTGTAGTTTTACTAATTACAAACAGCTACGGACAAAACACTACGTATAATCAGTTTTGGAATGAATTTCAGTTTAACCAAAGCATAAATAAAAAATGGGCAACTGAAATAGATGTCGCAACAGCTTACAGCAGTAAAGAATCTTCACCAAATTTATTCGAAAATACTACTCAGAGATCTTTAAGAGCTTGGGGGCATTATTACTTTTCTCCAAGATGGAAATTTTCAGCTTTTGCCGCCTATTACAATAACAAAGATGTTCCCGAAATTGGCCAGTTCGAATCTCCCGAATGGCGTTTTGCTCTTCAAGGCACTTATTACTTTCATAAAACAGGCTATACTTTGAGTACAAGAATGCGTACTGAATTTCGTCATATTAAAAATGGAGATGATGAATTTGAAAATGTCTTTAGATATCGTCAGCAGATTAAATATATACAGCCAATTAACAGTAAATTTTTAAGAGCCGGTGTTGTATATGCAATTGCATCTGACGAGCTTTATTTCAAGTCTGGAGCAAAAGTTACGGGTGAGAGTTTCTTTGATAGAAATCGGTTAAATGTTGGCGCTGGTTATTTGTTTACAGATGACTTTCAAGTTGAATTAACTTATTGCAATGAATATCTTCCGAGAAACAGTGGGAATCAAACCACAAATGCAGCTTCGCTTACCATATCTTTCAATAATCTTTTTCGAAATCTTCAAAAGAAAATCCAAGACAAAAAACATCCCGAAGCAAAAGACGAAGAGTAAATTAATTTTCGTCTTTCTTTAAAAAACACTTGAGCTGTTCTAAAATGGCTTTTTTATAAAGCTTAAAGTTATAGCTCCTCACAAATTCAGTGCCTTGCATATTGATTTCTGCGCTGACAGCTTCATAATTAGAAAAGGCATCGATGTCTTTAACATCAATTAGATAAAGAACCTGCATTATAGAATCGTTACGCTGATATTGTGTATCGTAATGAGCCAGTTTATAAGTATTATTATCTGCGAGATGAATAACTAAATCATCTTTAATTTTTTTTCCTTCTTTCTTTTCTGGAAACGGTGTGGGCTGTAAAGCAACAAAATAATGTTCTTTGTCGGTAACAATATTAATTTTCAACGATTTTGATTTTGTAGAATAAAAAACTGCAGGTTCAAAATAGTACATCATACTTCCGTCTGCCTGCACTCTATTTTTTATTTCACATTGAGCAATGCCTTTTGAATTATAAACAAAACAAAAGAATAAAATTAAAAACTTCATTTTCATAATGCTCAAAATTAAATTGTTAGTATAACAAATTTACTCTTTTTATTTTAAAGGCAATTCTTGATCCGTTTCTTCACTTGAATCTGCTTTTTTGACTAAGATATAATTTACGGGATGACTTGCTGAAAAATACTCAATCTGCTCCTCTTCATCTTCATATGAAATAGGAACAAAATTTCCATTCTCGTCAAAATGCTTCATAAAAGGATCATTGCTAGCATGAAAATCTGGTCGTTGCCAATCGTAAACAATGGGTTTTGCATATTCGGGAGCTTTATAAAATAAAGTCAAAACAAAACCTGTAATGAGTCCCGCTAAATGCCCTTCCCAAGAAATAGATTGATCTACATCTGGAAAAACATACCAAATCATTCCGCCATAAAGCAAAATTACAGTTAAAGATAAAGCTACTAGTCTGTAATATTTAGTTTGAATTCCTTTAAAAAAAATAAAACTCACCAGAACATAAATTAATCCGCTGGCACCAATATGAAAATTCTCTCTTCCGACCACCCACGTAATTAATCCTGAAAATATAATGCCGTAACCAATAACGCCAAAAGTCTGTTTTGGATAAAAAAACTGCATAGCCGCCAATAATATTAAAAGCGGAATACTATTGTTGTATAAATGATCTAAATTCTCATGAATAAATGGGCTGAACAAAACACCTTGCAATCCTACAAAATCTCTAGGATAAATCCCGTATCGATAAAAATCAAAATCAAAGCGAATCTGAATCCAATATATTATCCATAAAAAAAGGACAAAAAATAACGGCAGTCCAATTACCGAATTTGAAAACTTAAAATTAGTATCGCTCATATTTTTCGAAAATAACATTTAATTGAACTCAAAAAACTATCCAAAAATATTTTACTGATAATTTGTCATATCAGAGAATAAAAAATTGTCTCAAATTGGAACAATCCTTCTCTCTTTGAAGTGTTTTAACTTTTGAATGAATGAAATTTAAATCTTAAAATAGTAATTTTGTAATTATGGAAGCACCTTTAGCAGAGCGTATTCGTCCGCAGAAATTAGAAGATTATATAAGCCAGCACCATTTGGTTGGACCAACTGGTTCTTTAACACAGCAAATTTCAAAAGGAATAATTCCTTCTCTAATTTTCTGGGGGCCTCCTGGTACAGGAAAAACTACATTGGCACAAATTATTGCGCAAGAATCAAAAAGACCTTTTTATATTTTGAGTGCCATAAATTCTGGCGTAAAAGATATTCGCGATGTTATTGAAAAAGCAAAACAAAGCGGCGGACTTTTTACTGCTAAAAATCCTATTCTATTTATTGATGAGATTCACAGGTTTAGTAAATCACAGCAAGATTCACTTTTGGCTGCAGTCGAAAAAGGTTGGATAACTTTAGTGGGAGCCACAACCGAAAACCCAAGTTTTGAGGTGATTCCTGCATTATTGTCACGTTGCCAGGTTTACATACTAAATGCTTTTACAAAAGCCGATCTAGAAGCTCTATTAGAGCGCGCAATGAAAACTGACACCTATTTATTGACAAAAAAAATAAATTTAAAAGAAACAGAAGCTTTATTGCGTATTTCAGGAGGTGACGGAAGAAAACTCTTAAATGTATTTGAACTTGTTATTAATGCTTCTGCAGGAGATGACATTACTATAACTAATGATCGCGTTTTAGAATTGGTACAGCAGAATACTGTTCTTTATGACAAAACTGGCGAACAGCATTATGATATTGTTTCTGCATTTATCAAATCTATTCGAGGCAGTGATCCTAACGGAGCCGTTTACTGGCTGGCCAGAATGATCGAAGGTGGCGAAGATGTAAAATTTATTGCTCGAAGAATGCTTATCCTCGCAAGCGAAGATATTGGCAATGCCAACCCAACAGCACTTATAATGGCCAATAACACATTTCAGGCTGTTACCACTATCGGATATCCAGAAAGTCGGATTATATTGAGCCAATGTGCAATTTATTTAGCGACTTCTCCAAAGAGTAATGCGTCATACATGGCAATTGGAACTGCACAGCAATTGGTTAAACAAACGGGCGATTTGCCTGTTCCCCTTCATTTGCGAAATGCGCCTACCAAATTAATGAAGGAATTAGGTTATGGAGACGAATACAAATATTCGCACGATTATGCCAATAATTTTGCCGAACAAGAGTTCTTGCCAGATGCCATAAAAAAAACGGTTCTTTACAATCCCGGAAACAATTCTAGAGAGAACAGTACCCGCGAATTTTTAAAGAACCGCTGGAAAGATAAATACGGTTATTAAACCGTATTTTATATTTAAAATTTAACTACAACTTTTTCTGAAACCAATTTATCATTTTGAATAGATTCAAAATACCACTGTCCATCTTCTTTTAAGATTAAAGAACCTTGAACATTATCTTTGGTAGCGATGTAAACATTTGCTTGTGAAGTTTTGAAAAGCTTCATAACTACTTTTGGAGTTTTATCAATCAATTGATAGCCAGATTCTGTTGGCTGAGCATACAATAAATTTGGGTCTTTTAAATCTATTGCAGGAGCAGATACTGTATTTGCTGGCGCAACTTTTATTGCCGCTGCAGCAGGAGCAACAGAACTAGCCGCTGCTAAAGTTTCAGCAGTACGCTTTTGTGCAACTGGTGCTTTAGCCGATGTTGCAGGTGTACCACTGTATTTATAATGCAATGCATAAATTGATTTAAAAGCATCATCTAAAGCTTCTCTATAGGCAACATCATAATCTTTTTCTCTACTTTTACCTATTTCAGATGTATAAACAAGTTGTCCATAACAATCTTTTAATTCTACAAAAAGTTTAGTTACCAAAAATGCATTGTCTTTTTTTACATCTGCGTATAAAACGTGGCAACGATCTGTAAGTGCGTCTGGCAATTGTTCATTGGTGTAATAAGCTTCAAAACCCGCTTTTAATAAATTTGACTTTGTTAATGTCGACAAACGATATTGATTGTCTGTTTTTATAAAATCATATCTCAAAGGTACAATTACAGCTTTGTAATCATTAACAGACTGTGCGAATCCAGCAACTGAACATAAAATGGCAGTAAGTAAAAGTTTAATTCTCATCTCTATAAATATTTTTTTAGTTCTAATAAATGGTTAATTTGTTTATAATCTCCAGAAACATCTAATTTTTTCTCATTAAAAAAGATTGCATCTAGTCCCGCATTTAAAGCTCCGTTTACATCAGCTTCAAAATCGTCTCCAATCATGATACTATACTCTTTTGAAGTATTGGCCAGCTTTAATGCATAATCAAATATAATACTATTTGGTTTTTTAACCCCAGCTAATTCTGAATTTGTGATTGTGCTGAAATAACCTCCAAGCGAAGCGTTATTAATTTTCTTATCCTGCACATGAGCAAATCCGTTTGTTATAATGTGAAGATTATATTTTGGCTTTAAATATTCCAGGACTTCAATCGCTCCGTCAAAAAGATAATTATTGTCGGTTAGAAATTCGATATAATCATTGGCAATTTCCAAAATACTTTCTTCCGAAATTACATAATTCAAAGCATCAAAAGAATACCTCAAACGATTATAACGCAATTCTTGATGTGTAATTTTGTCATTCTGATACAATCTCCAGCATTCTTGATTGATCGGAATATATTCTTTAATAAAATCTTGGGTAATGATTTCTTGGTATTTACTTTTAAAAATACGATCAAAAGCCATTTCTGAATTTTTATCAAAATCCCAAAGCGTATGATCTAAATCAAAAAAGATGTCGGTAATATTGGTATTCATGGATTAAAAGTTTCCTTCATCTACAAAACTATAATATTTTGATTCAGTAATAATCAAATGGTCTAAAACTTTAACATCTAACTTCTCTCCTGCTTCACGAATCTTTTTGGTAATCTGTTTATCAGCATCACTTGGAATCAAACTTCCGGAAGGATGATTATGGCACAAAATCAAGCCAGTAGCACATTTCTCAAATGCCAATTTAAAAATCAACCTGATATCAACAGTTGTACCTGCAATTCCACCTTTACTCAATTGTGCCTTAGAAATTACATTATTAGAATTATTAAGAAAAAGCACCCAAAATTCTTCGTGAGATAATTCACCAATTAAAGGTTGCATAACTTTAAAAACCATTTTACTGGAAGTTATTTTCACTGTTTCCTCCATTTTTCCCGATCTTCTTCTAATCGACAATTCAAGAGCGGCGACAATTGTAACGGCCTTTGCCTCTCCTATTCCCTTAAATTTCATCAATTGCCCTGTTGACAATTTCGATAAAGAATTAAGTCCTCCAACATTAGCTAAAATCCGTTGGCTCAATGCAACCGCAGATTCATTACGGCTTCCGGAACCAATTAAAATCGCTAATAATTCGGCATCGCTTAAGGCATCTTTTCCTTTATGCATTAATTTTTCGCGAGGCTTATCATCTTCTGACCAGTCTTTTATAGCGAAATGAGATTTTTCCATACTTAATAAATTTTCGAGAGCGAAGATATAAAAATTAAGAAAAATCTTTCAATTAATAATTAAGTAATTAGAAAATTTATCAATTAGATAATTGCCAACACCTATAAATAAAAATGCCAATTGCATAACAATTGGCACATTATCTAATTTTCAAATGGACTAATTATCTAATTAACCAACCCTTTCACATCATCAAAATTCAAACCTCCGTAATTTCCAGAACTCATTAATAAAAGTGCTGAATTATCAAGATTTAAATTGAACAAATATTCTTTAAACTCAGTTGGATTTGTATAAATAATTAAATCTTTTCTATTGAATGCTGTAGCAATCTGATCGTAAGTCACTTCTTCCAATTGTTTGATTTTTACCGCATCTGGCGAATAGAATACAACCGCAACATCGGCATATTCTAAAGCACCTTCGTATTCTTTTAAAAATGCTGCATTTAAACTACTGTAAGTATGCAATTCTAAACAAGCTACTAAAGTTCTATTAGGATATTGTTCTTTTACGGCTTTTGTCGTTGCAGCAACTTTACTTGGAGAATGTGCAAAATCTTTATACGCAACTTTTCCTTTTCCCTCAGCGATTTTTTCTAAACGTTTAGATGCACCTTTAAAACTTGCAATTGCCTCGTAGAAATCTTCTTCGTCAACGCCCATATTTTGGCAGATCCATTTGGCCCCAGCCAAATTATTTAAATTGTGTGCTCCAAAAACTTCAATCGGCATATCGCCTTCTGGAGTTTTTAATAAAGTCACACCATCATTTACCGAATATTCTGGAGTCGAATACGCAATTTTTCTAATCGGATTTGTTGCTGCTTCAGCAACACGTTTTACTTCTGGATCATTTTCGTTGTAAACTAAAATACCTCCATTTGTAATTTTTTCGATGAAAATCTCAAACTGCTCCACATAATTTTCATACGTTGGAAAAACATTAATATGATCCCAAGCAATTCCAGAAATCAATGCAATGTTTGGCTTATACAAATGAAATTTAGGACGTCTGTCAATTGGTGACGACAAATATTCATCACCTTCCAAAACCATAAAATCATTTTCTTCAGTCAAATGCACCATAGTATCAAAACCTTCCAATTGCGCTCCAACCATATAATCGACTGCAATATTATGATAATGCATTACATGAAGAATCATAGAAGTAATCGTTGTTTTACCATGCGAACCACCAATTACAACACGAGTTTTATTTTTAGACTGTTCGTATAGAAATTCAGGATACGAATATATTTTAAGTCCCAATTCTTGTGCTTTCAACAATTCCGGATTATCTGCTTTTGCATGCATTCCTAAAATAATTGCATCAATATCGGCAGTTATTTTTTCTGGAAACCATCCCATTTCGGCAGGAAGAATTCCTTTTTTCTCCAATCTTGATTTTGAAGGTTCAAAAATAGCATCGTCACTTCCTGTAACTTGATATCCTTTATTGTGTAAGGCTAATGCTAGGTTGTGCATAGCGCTTCCGCCAATGGCGATGAAATGTGTTTTCATTTAAAATTCCAAAAAATTAAAAATCCCAAATTCCAACTTGAATTTGGCATTTGATTATTTATGTTTTGTAGATTCTGTGTTTTATTCTTCAAAAATAAGGAAATATAATATCTCCCATTTGGTTTTGGAGATAAATTAGTACTTTGTACGAAAATTAGTTGCAAATATTTCACCCAGTTCCCAACCTTTTTTGAAATTTAAACATCTTTAGATTAAAACTTATTTTATGAAAAATATATTATTTGTACTGTTGCTATTCTCTACAGCACTTTTTGCACAGCAAAATGACAAAAAATGGAAAAAAGTAAATGCTCTTGAAAGTGAAGGCAAAATAAAATCGGCAAACGAAGCTGTTGCTAAGATTTATAAAAAAGCAGTTTCAAAAAAAGACGAAGTACAAATGATAAAATCTTTTTTTTATCAATCAAAATATCTTCAAGTTCTTGACGAAAATTCGAAAACTAAAATTATAGCGAATCTAAAAAAAGATATTTCCCGCGTTTCGATTCCGTCACAAGCCATCTTAAATCTGATTTATGCGAAATGTCTCGATCATTATTCTAACTACGAAGAAGCTTATATTACTGTAGATAGCGCCGCTGCAATGGTCGATAGTGCAGCCGCCACAATAGACACTGCAGCTGTTGACGGGATTGCTGTTGTTGACACGACAACTGTTGTAGTTGATACGTCTGAAGATGCAGAAGCAAGTATTGAATTTACTTCAGAAAAAGAAGTGATCGCTGTTTTGAATAAAACACTAGAAAATGAAGCCATTCTTAAAACGACACCTTTAACCAATTATCAGGATATTTTCGAGTTTCTGACTTTGGAAAAAATCAAAAACGAAAACTTGTATGACTATTTACTAAAGGAAAATATTGACTTTTTTACCTCAAAAATACATAGATGGGAAATCGACAATAGCCAAATTGACAAGCAAGCGAGTACATTATTAGGAAGCACCGATGCGTTTTTAAAGCTGGATTTGAGCTTTATAGCCGAAGAAAATTTCAGAAAGGTTTTGGCACTTTACCAAAAAGCAGAATTAAATAATCCATCATTAGAAAATCGTTTTAATCGCATTGATTACATCAGTGGCTTTTTGACTGATTCAAAAGACGATTTAATGAATGTGCTAAATGAATTGGAACAAAAATCTAACGATACACTATTAACTCAAAAAATCTTATTCAAAAAAGCGACAATCTTACACGAACAGGCTTCAAAAGAATTACATCCGACTTATAACATTGATGCTTTAAAAATATTAGACCAAATTGAAAAACTGGACAATCAATCGAACACAGCCAAAAAAGCGCAGCAAGCAAAAAGCGAAGTTGTATGGAAAACGATGCAGGTTCAGATGGAAAAATATACTTATAGTAATGAAAACACCAGAGCTTTTATTACTTATAAAAACTTAAATCGCCTAAACATTTCTTTTTACAAAATAGATTCTAAAAAATTAAACGAAATAAGAAGCGCAAGATATAAAGCGGACAGTCTATCAACTGCATTTATAAAAAGTAAAACTAAAATCGCGTCAAAAGAATATGAGTTTCAAAACAAAAATGACTTTTTTGAATATACTACCGAGGTTCTTTTACCAAAATTAGAAACTGGAATCTACTTAGCTTATTTTGAAAGTGATTCTGAAGTAGACGGACAAAAGGCATTTGCTTTTGAAACTATTACGGTTTCAAATCTCAGTGTATTGGCTTTTCAGGAAAATGGCAAACAAAACTTTCAGGTTCTGGATCGAAAAACAGGAAAACCTTTAGAAAATGTTAGTATAAAAACAAAAAATTATACTTTAAAAACAGATTCAAACGGTTTAGCTACTTACTTTGGTACTAACAATTACAGATATAGCGATAAAACCGAATTTTCATTACAAAATGACACCATCATTCCAGAAGAAAATTATGTTAGATATGCCGAACAATACAAAAAAGACGAGGATAAAACTTTAAACGGAAAAGTTGAATTCTATCTGGATCGCGCCATTTATCGTCCGGGTCAAACGGTTTATTATAAAGGTATTGCCTTTCAAAAACAAAATAACAAAACAAGTATCGTTGCTCAAACTTCTTTCAAAATTACCGTTAGAGATTCTAATTATCAAAAAATCAAAGAATTTGATGTTACTACAAATGAATTTGGTTCCTTTTCTGGCGAATTTACTTTACCAAAAAATGGCTTAACCGGCTATTTTGAAATTGAAGCTGAGCAACCCGAAAATATAACCAAAGGAAACTCGTTTTTTTGGGATAATGTAACAATGGAAAACTCAATAACAAATTTTAGCGTTGAAGAATACAAACGTCCAAAATTTAAAGTAGATTTTGATGCTAAAAAAGAAAATTATCAAGTAAATCAATCTGTCAAAATAAAAGGAACAGCCAAAGCATTTGCAGGAAGCAACATTTCTGATGCTAAAGTTACGTATACGGTTACTCGTTATTTAAGTTATTTTAGAAATTATTACGGTCAGGAACAAAATGAAATTATTGCCACAGGAGAAACCACTACTGATGCTTCTGGAAAATTTGTAATTGATTTTATTGCACAGCCTTCAAAAAATGCAGTAAAAGAACAATTGCCTGTTTTTAATTATAGAATTAATGCAAATATTACTGACATTAACGGCGAAACACATTCTTCTGAAACTATAATAAAAGTAGGCTATCATGATTTGATTCTTAATGCTGCTGTACCCAATAGCATTAATACAAAAAATAAAAACAAAATCACGCTTACGAGTACCAATTTGAACGGCGAATTTGTTGCGAAAAAAGGAGAAATTAAATTGTATTTTATGAACCCTTTTAAGAATAAATTCAAAAATCCAATCTTTGAAAAACCAGAAATCGAAACAATTTCAGCATCTGAATTTGAACGACTATTTCCTTATGAACAAAGGCAAAATGAGTTTGCAGAAAAAACAAATGAAGTACTAGTCTTTTCTAAAAAAGTTGATACTGAAAAAGAAAAAACTCTAGCACTTGACTTTATTTCAAATTACAAATCAGGAAACTATAAAATTGTTTTTTCTTCAAAAGATTCATTCGATAATGCGATAGAATCAGTTTCCGTTTTTCAAATTAAACAAAGTAAAGACAAATTTGATCCTGGAAAATTATTTACTGCAACACAAATCAATGCCGATCCTAAAAAAGATGGTTTTATAGAAGTGCAATTATCTTCTGTAATTCCAGAGCTTTATATTATGGCAAACGGTAATTACGAAAACAAAAGGTACTTTGAAAACACGTATCATTTAGAAAATAACCAGATAACAATCAAAATTCCGTTACAGAAAGATTTTGAAAAATCGGTTCGTTTAGGCTTTGAAAGTGTTTTTGAAAATGAAATTTTTGTAGACGAAATAGAAAGCACTTTAAAATCTGACGAATCTAAACTAGAATTATTGGTAGAAAGTTTTAGAAATAAAATTGAACCTGGAAGCAATGAAAAATGGTCATTTAAACTAAAAAACACTAATGCAAAAGCTGAAGCAGAAGTATTGGCGTCGATGTACGACAGCTCTTTAGATCAATTTACTCAAAAAGACTGGCAAAACTTAATTATAGACAGATACCGTTACAATACTGCAAATTTTAGATCTGGAATAGGCTTTGAAAAAAGTTATACTTCCATAAAAAACTTAAATAAAATACAGCCAGAAATTAAATTTCGAGACGAAGAAACAAAATTAAACTGGTTCGGATTTGATTTTACTAATAGCACATATGGCTATGCTGCTGTAACAATAATGGATCTAAAAGATAAAAAAGTGGGCAGTGAAATGATAAAAGGAGAGGCTCATGCGGTCATGGCTGCTAGCGCACCTCCACCAGCTGGAGCTCCAAATGAAGAAGTTCAGGAAGACAACGCTGTTTACAATTATTCATCTAGTGATAAAAAAGCTAATTCAGTAAAATTTGTTAAACCAGTCATTAGAGGCTTAAGCTCAACCGTTGGCGGGACATCTATGTTGTTGTATGTCGTCGATGGAGAAATTTCATCAGAAAGTGCAGTAAACGCTATAAATCCAGCAGATATTCTTTCGGTTGATGTTTTAAAAGATGCTAAAGCAACTGCTCTTTACGGAGCAAAAGCTTCAAACGGAGTAATTATTATTACCACAAAAAAATCTCTTGAAGCTTTAACACAAGTAAAAGCTAGAAAAAACCTTTCTGAAACAGCTTTCTTTTATCCAAATTTAAAAACAGATTCTAAAGGAAAAATAAGTTTCAATTTTACTTCTCCAGAAGCTTTAACGGCTTGGAAACTTCGTTTGTTGGCGCATAACAAAGATGCTGTTTCGGGTTATTTGGAGAAAAGGGTTGTGACTCAAAAAGAATTGATGGTTTTGCCAAATCTCCCTCGTTTCTTTAGAGAAAAAGATACGATTGTAATTAGTGCTAAAATCTCAAATGTAACCGCTGAAGCGAAAACCGGAATTGCAAGTCTACAGTTTTTTGATGCTGTAACAATGCAACCAATTGATGCGAAAATGCTTAACGCAAAAAACATTAAAAACTTTACGATCTCAGCTTACGGGAATACAACTGCAAATTGGAAAATTGCAATTCCGGAAGGATTGCAAGGCATTCAATATAAAATAGTCGCCAAAGCTGGTAATTTCTCAGATGGAGAAGAAAGCATTCTTCCAGTTTTAACCAATAATATGCTAGTTACTGAAAGCATTCCGATTTGGGTTCGTGAGAATTCAACGAAAGAATATACGTTTGAGAATTTAAAAAACAATAATTCGACAACTTTAAGAACCCATCAGTTTACATTAGAATATACTTCAAATCCAACTTGGATTACGATTCAGTCGTTGCCGTATTTAATGGAATACGAACACGAATGTGCCGAACAAACTTTTGCTCGTTATTACGCCAATGCGGTGGCTTCTGAAATCATTTCAAGTAATCCGAAGATTGCAACTGTTTTTGAAAATTGGAGAAAAAATGGAAAACCAATTTCTAAACTGGAAGAAAATGAAGAATTAAAATCATTGATTCTTGCCGAAACGCCTTGGTTAAAAGATGCTCAAAGCGAAGACGAAAAGAAAAAGAATCTAGAACTATTATTTGATTTAGATAAAATGAAAACTTCTCAGGAAGCAGCTTTCGAAAAATTAAAACAAAAGCAAAAAGCCTCTGGCGGATTTACGTGGTTTGGCGGAGATTATGAAAGTGAGTATATCACAAGACATATTTTAGCAGGTTTAGGTCATTTAGAAAAACTAAGTAAAACCAACACGGCAAAAATCGACGAAATTGCCAAAACTGGAATTCCGTTCTTAGATGACAAATTTTTAGAATATCATAAAACAAGAACAAAAAACTTAAAAACAGCCGATAAATTAATTTGGATTAATCCGTATTCTGATTTGCATTATTTGTATACCAGAAGTTTTTATTTAAATAAATATCCGTTGTCTGATACTTTGAAAAAAGCTACAAAAGTATATTTGGAAATCGCTAAAAAAGATTGGCTGAATTATTCGATTTATGAAAAAGGTCTAGCGGCTTTGACCTTGAATCGTTTTGGAGAAAAAGAAAGCGCTAAAAAAATCATCGAAAGTTTAAAAGAAACTTCATCCAATAATGAAGATTGGGGAATGTATTGGATTGCCAACAAATCGGGTTGGTATTGGTATCAGGCGCCGATAGAAACTCAGGCTTTATTAATTGAGGCTTTCGCCGAAATAAGCAATGACAAAAAATCTGTTGACGCAATGAAAGTCTGGCTATTAAAAAACAAACAAACCAAAAATTGGCCAACAACCAAATCTACAACCGAAGCTATTTATGCTTTATTGATGCAAGGAACTGATTGGCTTTCGGTAAAAGACAATACGGTTATAAAATTGGGGGACGAAAAAATCATCACCAAAAAACTAGCCGAAAACGAAAAAGAAGCCGAAACAGGTTACATCAAACTTAACTGGAAAGCTGATGAAGTAAAAAAAGAAATGGCTTCAATAAGCGTTCAAAACAAATCGAAAGTTCCAGGCTTTGGAGGCATTTATTGGCAGTATTTTGAAGATTTAGATAAAATTAAAACGAACAAAGGAGCTGTTTTATCTGTTTCGAAAGAATTGTATCTGAAGAAAAACTCTTTAAAAGGAAATGAATTAGAAAGAATAACATCTAAAAACCCATTAAAAACTGGAGATTTAGTAACCGTGAGATTGGTTATTTCTTCTAAAGAAGATGTAGAATATATTCATTTAAAAGATATGCGAGCTTCTTGTTTTGAACCTGTAAATGTACTTTCTGAATATCAATACAAAGATCGTTTAGGATATTATATAAGCACAAAAGATGCCGCGACACATTTCTTCTTTGATCAAATTAACAAAGGGACTTATGTTTTAGAATATGATATAAGAGTAAATAACAGTGGCGAATTTTCTAACGGAGTTACAACAATTGAAAGTATGTATGCGCCTGAATTTACAAGTCACACAAAAGGAATTCGAGTGAAGGTAAATTGATAATAAATTCCAAACCAAAAACTCCAAATTCCAAATAGGAATAGATCTGTTTTTTTGTCAGGCTGAGCGGAGTCGAAGCCTCAGCGTAATGGGCTTCGACTCCGCTCAGCCTGACATACGCTTTAAAACGTAAAAAGCCCGACAGGCTTTAAAAACCTGTCGGGCTTGTATATATAAGCTAACGACCATTATTCATTCCGTAGGAATGTCTCATCGGTTGAACAAAATTTGAATTGTGATTTTACGTTCCGTAGGAACGTTTGATTAATTGCATTTCATTTCCGTAAAACAGGTGTCCCTACAGGCACAAAACATCCAATAATATTCTTTTTCTACCGATGAGATATTCCTACGGAATATAAAATCGCTCACACTGTGATACGTTTTAAAACGCAAAAAACCCGACAGGTTTAAAACCTGTCGGGTTTGTATATAAAAGCTAACGACCGTTATTCATTCCGTAGGAATGCTTCGGCGGTAGATATTATTTTGTAATCGTCAATTCGTCGATAATGTTTTTAGCACCAGCGTATTTGTCGATAATCCAAAGTACATAACGAATATCTACGTTGATTGTTCTTTGTAAATTAGAATCGAAAATTACGTCTCCGGCCATTGCTTCGATGTTTCCGTCAAAAGCAATACCGATTAATTCTCCTTTTCCGTTCAAAACTGGTGAACCAGAGTTTCCTCCTGTAATATCATTATCAGTCAAGAAGTTTACTGGCATATAGCCTGCTTTGTCAGCATACTGACCGTAATCTTTTTTCTTGTTCAATTCTAACAAACGAGATGGTAAATCAAACTCAGCATCACCTGCTTTGTATTTTTTCACCATACTCTCCATTGTAGTATAGTTGTTGATTTTTGCATCGTTACGAGGATCTGCAGGTAAAGCGCGAACTTTTCCGTAAGTCAACCTCAACGTAGAGTTTGCATCTGGATATTTAATTGCGTTTAGTTTCGATTCTCTTAAGCCTTCAACCAATTTGCGGTAAGCAGTTGCAAAACCATCATCAGCTTTTGCTTGGTCATCTGTTTTAGCGCGGTATTTTGTCAATAAATCATTAGAAATAATATACAACGGATCGTGTACAATTGCCAATGGTTTTGGATCTGCTAAGAATGCTAATACTTTTTCTTTATTTGTAAAATAACTAATCTCCGTTGCTTTTGCTACATCTGCAGTAAAATCACCATTATTAGCTGTTTTCATTTTTGCGATTTCTGGAGCAAGTCCGTACTCAGCACCTTTAGAAGCGTATAAATTTAATTGCGCCGCTAAAATATCTTTTTCTAATGGAGCATAAAATTCACCATAAATGCTTTCAACCATCGCATTGATTTTAGGAAGCATTTCTGCTTTCTTAGCATCATTTTCTTTGTAGTAAGCAATTAATGCATTTCCTAAATTAGCCGGTCCAGTTGCATAACTAGAAGTACGTAAAAGCTGCATCAAATAATTATCGTGGCGTGCTTTTAAGTTTGTTTCTCTATAATAATCGTTAATTGTCGGAATTACATTTTCATATTTCTCTTTGTTTGCAGGTTTGCTTGCCCACTCGTAGAATTTATCTTCTTGTTCTGCTTTAGTATCAACAGTTCCTGCTTTTGTTAAAGCATCGATCATTCCTTGACGGTTTTTCCAGTAGTTTGCAGTCGAAGCATATTTAGAAGCGTACTGTAAACGAACAGTTGCATCTTTATCCATATACTTTTTCATTACATCCATTCCTGTTTTTGCACCTTCAACCCATGCAGGATAAGCATATTTAATATTTTGCTCAATTCCTCCAGCTGGCATCCAACGGTTTGTTCTTCCTGGATAACCTAAGATCATAGCAAAATCATTTTCTTTAACTCCTTTTAAACTTACAGGTAAATAGTGTTTTGGTTTTAAAGGCACGTTGTCTTTAGAATAAGTTGCAGGATTTCCGTCTTTGTCAGCATAAACTCTAAACATAGAGAAATCTCCTGTTTGACGAGGCCACTCCCAGTTGTCTGTATCTCCACCAAATTTACCAACACTTTCTGGCGGTGTTCCAACTAAACGAACATCTGTGTAATCTTGGTAAACAAAATAGTAATATTCATTTCCTTGAAAGAAAGGACGAACAGAAACTGTATATTTTCCGTTTTCGCTATTTTCTTTTTCAATCAAAGCGATTTCTTGCTGAATGATTTTGTTTCTTTCAGTTTCAGTCATAGTATCGTTTACTTTAGACAAGATTCTTTTCGAAACATCATCCATACGCACAAAGAAACGAACGTATAAAGATTTTGGTTTCATTTCGGCACTTTTATCTTTTGCCCAAAAACCATCTTTTAAATAGTTTTGTTCTGCAGACGAAAGTTCAGCAATTGCATTATAACCACAGTGGTGATTTGTTAAAACCAAACCGCTGTTAGAAACGATTTCTGCAGTACAGCCACCGTTGAATTGTACAATTGCATCTTTCAAACTGTGATGATTAATACTGTAAATTTCTTCGGCTGTCAACTGCAAGCCCATTTTCTCCATATCTCTATGGTTCAATCTTTCGATAAACATCAAAAACCACATTCCTTCATCAGCTCTCATTGGGAAAGCCATAAGGCACATGGTCAAGAATAAAATTACTTTTTTCATGTTATTTTGTTTAAGTGATGCGAATATAAGCCATTTTCACAATAAAAATAAATTTAAAGGTTCAAAACAAAATTTATTAAGGCTATTTGTTTCCAATTTTACGAAATTCACAATTTTTGCAAGTCAACAATTTAACTTAATTTTTAGAGTAAAAGTGTAAATTAAAGATTAAAAATCAGCATAAATTATAAAAGATTCATTAAACGCAATCATTATTTGTAAAAATTAAGCTTCAAAGTAAAAATAATAATTTAAAATATTTCTTACAAATATTATTCTTCTAAATTTGTAATTGTATTTAAACATAAATGAAAATGAAAAAATTATTATTTGCATTACTTTTTGCTACAACAATTGCAAGTGCACAAAAAGGCTCCATTTTATTAGGTGGGAATGTTGGTTTTTCTTCAGAAAAGATTGGGGATTCTAAATTAGAGAATTTTGAATTCTCTCCGAAAGTCGGATATCAATTTGCAGAAAAATGGACGTTGGGAGTTGAAGGTTCTGTTATGAATGTTAAAAAGCCTGGAGAAGACTCTACAGAAAAATACAAAATTGGTGGCTTTTTACGTTATTCTACGCCACTTTCGGACTTGTTTTCTATCTATGCAGATTTAGGAGCTGGCTACCAAAGCACCTCTTTAAACGACGCCAAAGGAATGTACGCCAATTTAACTCCAGCTTTATTCATTAATATGAAAAACGGATTTGGATTGAATTTTTCTATTGGAGGAATTAATTATGATAACCTAGATGGAAAAAATGATCCGAGACAAGAACGCCTTGGTTTCGATTTTGGAAAAACCTTCAAAATTGGTGTTTCTAAAAACTTTGGTTTGTAATTCTTACTTAAAATTTTATAAAGGGCCCTTATTTTTTTGTTACAAAAGGAAAAACCCGGCAATTATACATTGTCGGGTTTTTATCTTATTTAAATAATTTACTCATTAAGCATTTTCCAAAGCCTGTCTTTCAAATCTGTCAGACCTTGCTGGGCAACAGACGAAATAAACATATAAGGAACACCTTTAAAAGAAACATCTAATTCTGCTTTCAATTCTGCCTTCAATTCATCATCCAGCATATCGCATTTTGAAATAACAACAAGACGTTCTTTGTCTAGCATTTCAGGATTATATTTAGTCAGCTCGTTAACTAAAATATCATATTCTGCTTTAATATCTGCTGTATCAACAGGAATCAAAAACAATAATGTTGAGTTACGCTCAATATGGCGCAAGAAATAATGTCCTAAACCTTTTCCTTCTGCAGCACCTTCAATAATTCCAGGAATATCGGCAATTACGAAAGACTGAAAATCTCTGTATGCCACGATTCCTAAATTTGGCTTTAAAGTCGTAAACGGATAATCTGCAATTTTTGGTTTTGCCGAAGTTAAAACAGAAAGCAAAGTGGATTTTCCTGCATTGGGAAAACCTACCAAACCAACGTCTGCCAAAACTTTAAGTTCCAAAATTACATCCATTTCTAAACCTGGCAAACCTGGCTGTGCGTAACGAGGCGTTTGGTTTGTCGAACTTCTAAAATGCCAGTTTCCTAAACCTCCCTTTCCTCCTTTTGCCAGAATTCTTTTTTCTCCGTGTTCCGTAACTTCAAAAAGTGTCTCTCCAGTTTCTTTGTCTTTTACAACAGTCCCTAGTGGCACTTCAATGATTTTATCTTCACCGTCTGCTCCGGTACTTCTGTCAGAACCTCCATCTCCACCGTGACCAGCTTTAATGTGACGCGCAAACTTTAAATGAAATAATGTCCAGAGTCCTTTATTTCCAACTAAATACACATGTCCTCCACGGCCACCGTCTCCACCGTCTGGACCTCCTTTTTCAATAAATTTCTCTCTATGTAAATGCGTAGATCCTTTTCCTCCTTTTCCGGAAGAAACATATATCTTAACGTAATCTACAAAATTTCCTTCTGTCATTGTTTTTGTTTATGTATAGTTTCACGTTTAAAGTTTCTCGTTAGTTTAAGTCCTGCGAACTTGAAATTTGAAACATCAAACATGAAACAAAATTCTCTCTACTCTTTTAATGCTTTTACAAGCACTTTGTCAATTTTAACTCCGTCCATGTCAACTACTTCTAGAACAAATTTCTGCCAGATCAGTTTTTCGCCTTCTTTAGGAATATGCGAAAGCTCCGTCATGATCATTCCGCTTACGGTGTTTACTTCGTAATCGTTTGTCAATTCGTCCAATTCGAAATAAGTTAAAAAGTCGTGTAACGAATAATGTCCATCAACTAGCCACGAACCATCTTCTCTTTCGATTAATTGAAATTCGTCTTTATAGAATTCTGCGGCATCACCTACTAAAGCTTCTAAAATATCATTCAACGTAATCATACCCTGAAAAACACCATATTCATCTGAAACTAAAGCATAGTGAACACCTGTTTTTTTGAAATTTTCTAAAGCTTTGTAAGCTGTAGTTTGTTCCATTAAATAAGGCGCGTCTGACAATATTGACGATAAATCGAAATTATCTTTTTCGATATTGGCGAAGATATTTTTTAGTGTTACCACCCCAACAATATCATCGTAATTATCATTATAAACAGGATAAACGGCATGAAGATCCTGAACAACCAATTCTTTAATTTTTTCTTTATCTTCTTTTAATGGCAACATGTCAACCGACTTGCGGTGCGTCATTAAAGAATTTACTTTTCGGTCTCCAATATGGAAAACACGCTCCACGATATCTTGCTCAATTTCTTGAACTTCGCCTACTTCTGTTCCTTCTTTGATAATCGCTTTAATTTCTTCCTCAGTCACTTTTCCGTCAGCAGTTGGTTTTATTTGAAGAACATTCAATAAAAAATCTGTTGAAGAAGTCAGTAACCAAATAAATGGAGCCGTAATAATCGAAATTACTTTCATTGGCATCGCTACCATTTTTGCAATTGCTTCTGGATAATTTAATCCAATTCGTTTTGGAAGCAATTCTCCTAAAACCAATGAGAAAAAAGTTAAAACCACCACTACAATTCCTACTGCAATAGAATGTGCGTAAGGTTTTAAAGCTGTAAATCCAGCTACAAAAAGCTCAACATCGGCCGTAATTTTATCTCCAGAATATATACCCGTCAAAATTCCGATTAAGGTAATTCCGATTTGCACTGTAGATAAAAACTTATTTGGCGAGTTGGCTAAATCGAGTGCCGTTTTAGCGCTTTTATTGCCTTTTTTCGCAGCTGTTTCTAGCCTGTTTTTACGGGCCGAAATCAGGGCGATTTCAGACATGGAGAAAACTCCGTTTAATAGAATTAGAAAAAATATAATTAGTATTTCCAATTGATAGGGGATTCGTTATAAAATAGTCTCGTTATTATAATTTGCATTCTAAATTTAAATATTCCTGATGGAAGTAAAAAGTCCACAACCAAAAAAACTAATTTTCATGAAACAATCAATGTTACGACTGCTTCGCACAAAAAATAGTTTTTTTAGTCAGGACCTTAAAACGGCAGCTGGAATAAGCTTCTACAAATTATCTATAACTGACGTTAATCGCTCTGTAATTTGTTCAATAGTTCCGATACCATCTACGGCGTGAAACTTGTTTTGTTCTTTATAATATCCAATAAGAGGAGCTGTTTTCTCGTTGTATTCTTGGTATCTCACGCGAATTTTTTCTTCGTCTTGATCATCAGCTCTTCCGCTTGTTTTTCCTCTTTCCAATAAACGTTTTACCAAAATCTCATCATCAGCTTCTAAAGCAATTGTTGCTGTTACACTTGAGCCGATTGTTGGTAAAAACTGATCTAAAGCCTCAGCCTGATTTATTGTTCTTGGGTAACCGTCGAACAAGAATCCTGCAGTATCTGGATGTTTTTTTACCTCATCAATTAACATTGCAGTCGTTACTTCGCAAGGAACCAATTCTCCATTGTCCATAAAAACTCTTGCTTTTTTTCCTAGTTCAGTATCATTTTTTAAATTGAAACGAAAAATATCTCCTGTTGAAAGGTGTGTTAAATTGTATTTCTCTTTTAAAAATTCTGCCTGAGTTCCTTTTCCTGCACCAGGCTTTCCAAATAAAACGATGTTAATCATAATTGAAATGAGTGTTGTTACTTCTGTCTTTCAGAAGTCTTTAAATGAATATTTAGTTGTGTTTTGTTATTCTGCTAATTTATACACTTCAGTTAAGTTTCTTCCTAAACCATCGTAGTCCAAACCATAACCTACAATAAATTTGTTCGGAATACGAATTCCGACATAGTCTATTTTAATGTCTTTTTTATATGCTTCTGGCTTAAAGAACAAAGTTGCAATTTTAAAATGCTTTACATTTTGTGCTTTAAACAAGTGCTTCAATTCTTCAATTGTATTTCCGGTGTCAATAATATCTTCAATAATTACAACCGTTCTATCGGTCAAATCTTGATTGATTCCGATTAATTGTTTTACCGATTCTGTCGATTCTGTTCCTTCATACGATGCCATTTTGATAAACGAAACCTCGCATGGTTTTTTATATTTTTTCAAAAAATCCGACACCACCATAAAAGCACCATTCAAAACTCCAATAAAAATTGGTGTTTCATCTCCAAAATCATCTTCTACTTGAGCAACCATTTTGGTCAAAGCAAAATCAATTTCTTTAGCCGAAATAAACGGAACAAATTGTTTATCGTGAAGTTGTATCATTATTTTTCTTTTTAAAATAATGGACAAAGATAAAGAATTAGAACTTAACAGCTTCTATCAAAATAAACTGTATCGAGATATTTTTTCTGAATGTTAAATATCAGTTAATGTTTACAAATTATTTTTTGACGCTATTTGATTTTTGAGTAAATTGTTGTTATGTAAATATTTAACTCCAAAAAACCGATGAAAAAATCCTTAACCCTACTTTCAATACCCTTACTAGCCTTAATGACAGCCTGCAACGGACAGGTAAAAAAAGAAGAGAAAGAAGCTCTAGCCAAACAGCCAGACAACGTAGTAAAGACAGCAATAGGAGACATTACACTGCCTCCGCCTTATGCGACAGAATCGAAAACCAATAATAGCAAAGTTATTGGATGGCCTGCAGGCAAAACTCCAAAAGCGCCTGAAGGTTTTACGGTTACCAAATTTGCAGATGGATTCGAAAATCCGCGCTGGACGTATATTGCACCAAACCAAGATATTTTTGTTGTAGAAAGTGGCACAAGAACTAGTAAAAACCAGATTACAGTTTTACGAGATAAAGACAAAGACGGAAAATTTGAAACACGCGAAGTTTTTATTTCTGGCTTAAACAAACCTTTTGGAATGCTGGTTTTAAAAGACTTTTTCTACATTGCCAACACCGACGGATTATACCGTTATCCTTATAAAAACAATCCTTTGAAATTGGAAACTAAAGGAGAAAAAATTCTTGAACTTCCTGCGGGCGGTTACAACAATCACTGGACAAGAAATTTATTGGCTAGCCAAGACGGAAGCAAAATTTATGTTTCTGTTGGTTCTGGAAGCAATAATGCAGAACACGGAATTGACAAAGAAGTTCGTCGCGCTGCAATTTTAGAAATTAATCCTGACGGAACGGGTGAAAAAACCTATGCTTCGGGACTTAGAAACCCTGTGGGAATGGACTGGAATCCTGTAAACAAAGAATTATGGACTGCTGTTAATGAACGTGATGATTTGGGAGACGATTTGGTTCCCGACTATATTACGAGCGTAAAAAGAGATGGTTTCTACGGTTGGCCGTATTCTTATTTTGGAAGCATTCCTGACCCAAGAATGAAAGGCGAAAGAAAAGATTTGGTAGAAAAAGCAATTGTTCCCGATGTTCCAGTTGGCGCTCACACCGCTTCTTTGGGATTGGCTTTTTATACGAAAGATAAGTTTCCGGCGAAATATAAAAACGGTGCTTTCGTAGGTCAGCATGGATCTTGGAACCGTTCTAAAATTTCTGGCTATAAAGTGCTTTTCGTCCCTTTTAAAGATGGAAAACCTTCAGGAAAACCAGAAGATTTTTTAACTGGCTTTATCTCCGATCAAAATAAAGCCGAAGTTTACGGACGCCCTGTTGCTGTAACTGTTATGAATGACGGATCGCTTTTGGTAAATGATGATAGCAGTAATACGATTTGGAAAGTTACTGCGAATAAATAATCAAATTTGGTTTAACCACAAATTACACAAATTTTCGCAAAATTAATTTGTGTGAATTTGTGTAATTTGCGGTTAAAAAACTTTCAAATTAAATATTTTAAACACATAGAGACATAGATTTTATTTAAAAAGAAGTTGATAAAAGAAAACTCTGTTTTCACACATAGATTGCTATGTGACTTTTATAAGTAAAACGCCTTTTTTGCCTCAATGAAATGCTGTGTCTCTATTTGTTAAAAAATAAATTTCAATTTTCATTCGCCTAGATAAAATTCCAAATTCCAAGAATTGAGATAAAAATTTAAACACATAGATTTTCACAACATAGCCCACGGTTTCAACCGTGGGAGCGCAACGCATATCACAAACCGAGTTCCCACGGTTGAAACCGTGGGCTATGTTTAAATTCTATATCAATAGTTGTGTTTAAACACAAACCTTTTTATGATTTTAAAAAAAAATTACCTGCCTCTTTTTGCAATCATTGTCTCTCTAAACATTTTTGCACAAGAAAAAGAAACCCAAAATATTGACTCCACCAAAACGCAAAAACTCCAAGAAGTTTTAATCAGTCCGCTTCATATCAATCGGGATTTGCAAAATAGTCCAGCTTCGATTGGAATTTTATCCCAAAAAGAATTACTTCAAAATAATACGACTGACATTAGTAATGTTATCAATACCATTCCTGGTGTTTTTATGCAGTCATCCAACATTACGACAACTCGAATTTCGATTCGAGGCATTGGTGCGAGAACTCCGTACGGAACCAATAAAATCAGAGCTTTTTACGGCAGTATTCCGCTAACTTCTGGAAACAGTGAAACCGTCATTGACGATATTGATCTTCAAAACATCAATCAAATTGAAATTATAAAAGGACCGCTTTCGAGTGTTTACGGCGCTGGATTGGGCGGTGCAATTTTAATTTCGCCTCAATCTTTAAAGAAAGGAAATTATCAAACGGAAATCAGTTCTGTTTTTGGCTCTTTCGGATTATTGAAAAACAGAGTGAGTTTTGATTTCAATGAAAAAAATTCCTCCTTAAACCTAAGCTATCACAATTTAAAAACCGACGGCTGGCGCGAGAACAGTGCTTACAATCGCGAAGGAATTACGCTTTCGGGAGAATTGTTTCGAAAAGAAAAAAGCAAACTGACTTACTTTTCTAACTACACTTATTTAAAAGCTAACATTCCGAGTTCGATCAACAAAACAACTTTCGAAAATAATCCGCAGGCTGGCGCACCGACTTGGGTCGCTTCACAAGGATTTAAAGAATACAAATCGACTTTGGCAGGCTTGGCTTATGATTTTGAAATTAACGATCATTTGAATAATTCGACTTCTATTTTTATCAATTATAAAGATAGCAACGAACCACGTCCTTTCGATGTATTGCGTCAATACACTTTTGCATCGGGTGTGCGAACACAGTTTTCGGGTGATTTTGAAATCGGAAAAATTAAAAATCAATTTATTGCCGGATTAGAATATTTCAGGGATAATTACAGCGGCAACACTTTCGAAAATCTCTATCAGCAAAATAATGGAAATGGAAGTTTACAAGGCGATCAACTTTCAGCAACCGATCAGAAAAGGCATTTTTACAATATTTTTTCTCAGATTAGAACTTTACTTTCTGATCAATTTGAAATTCAAGCAGGATTAAATTACAACAAAACCAAATTTGAATTGCAGAATGATTTTCCCGCTTCCGCGAATGATCCAAAGGAAACTTATAGTTATGACGGCATTTTTTCGCCACAGCTTTCTTTTCTATACAAACCTAGCGAAGTCCGAACTTTATACATTTCTGTAAGCCGAGGTTTTTCTCTTCCCGCGACTGAAGAAACTTTAACCAGCACAGGAAATATTAATCAGGACATAAAACCAGAAACCGGTTATAATTTTGAATTGGGCGGCAAGCTTCATTTTTTTAATAAAAAACTATACACCGAAATTGCTGTTTTCAGAATGGAAATAAAAGATTTATTGGTTGCCAAAAGAATTGGAGATGATCAATATGAAGGTGTAAATGCTGGAAAAACTTTTCATGAAGGAATTGAAGTTTCATTAAAACACAATTGGACAATTAGTAGAACTTTTAATTTGAACTCTTATGTTGGCGCTTCCGTCGGAAATTATGAATTTAAAGAATTTGATGACAACGGAAATAATTATTCGGGAAATAAATTGACTGGAGTTCCTGCCAATACCGCAAGTGCAGGTTTTAATTTGAATACCAATTCAGGATTTTATTTGGCTGCCGATTTTCAATTCACAGACAAAATTCCGATGAATGACTCAAACGCTAATTTTTCAGATTCTTATTCTTTATTGAATTTAAAAACTGGCTATCAATTTGAAATTTTGTCTGGACTAAAAGCTCATTTTGACGCAGGAATAAATAATGTCACAAACGAAAAATATGCTTCTATGATTCTTACCAATGCAACAGCAGTTGGAAATGCACAGCCTAGATTTTATTATCCTGGACTACCTATAAATTATTACGGAATTATCTCATTAAATTACTTATTTTAGCAGTGTATTAAACATCATAAGAATGCTTTCTGAATTACAAAAAAAACTAGATTATGTCAATGCTTACAGAGAAAACCGTCTAAAAGTAGCGCAGGATATTTTAGAAAATCCTCTGCTTTTTAGCGAACTCATTTCAATATGTTTTTCACCAGAAGACAAAAACAATCATAAAGCATGCTGGATTCTAGAATTTGTCTCTTATGAAGAATTGCTTTGGCTACAACCACATCTTGATTTTTTCTGTTCCAATTTGAAAGTTTTAAAAGACGAAAGTTCACTACGTCCAGTTGCAAAAGTCGTTCAGCTTCTGGTAAAATCACACTATAAAAAAGGTGAAAACTGCATTAAACTTTCAGAAGAAAACCTGCAGGATTGTATTGAAGCTTCTTTTGACTGGTTAATTACAGATGTTAAAGTGGCTACAAAAGCATACTCTATTCGAACTCTATATATTTTAGGCAATCATTACGATTGGATTCATCCCGAACTAAAAGTTATTATTGATAAAGATTTTGGAGATCATTCAGCCGCCTATAAAGCCGTTGCCAAAGAAGTTTTGAAGAAAATGAAATAAGTTTTTAGCCACAGATTAAATGAATTAAAATGATTTTTTTAGTTTGCCACGACCCGAGCGATAGCGAACAGGCGAAGCAATTTCACCAAGTACACTAATTTATTCTGGTAGAAAAAATCCTAAAAATCTTTTTAATCCTTGGCTGAAAAAAATTCGAGCAATTCGTGTAATTCGTGGCAGAAAAAAAAATATTACGTACATTTGTAAAAACTTTACGTATCATGAATACTAAACTCACATTATCGCTAGAAAAAGAAGTTATCGAACAGGCAAAATCGTATGCAAAAAAAACTGGCAGAAGTTTATCTGAACTTGTCGAAAGTTATTTTAAGAATCTAACTGAAAAAGAACAAACATACGATGACATTCATCCTAAAGTAAAAAAACTTATTGGAATTGTTACTTTGCCAGATGATTTTGATGAAGAAAAAGTAAAAGAGGAGCATTATAGAGAAAAATATGGTCTATGAAAAACGTATTTATAGATACAAATATTTTAATGGATATTTTTGCAAACAGACAACCTTTTGTCCATAATTCTTTAAAAATTTACACTTTAGGAGTTGACAAAAAAATTCAGCTTTTTTCAACTTCAAACACTATTATTACATTGCATTATCTTTTGAAAAGGCTAATTCCTGAAGAAAAGATAAGAATGGCATTAGACGAGATTATACAAAACATAGAAATAATTCCGGTTGACGCGACGATTATAAAGAAAAGTTTAAAATCTAATCATAAAGATTTTGAAGATGCTATTCAGATTATTTCAGCTCAATCAATCCATAATATGGATTGCATTGTAACGAGAGATTTGAAAGACTTTAAATTTTCTGAAATTAATGTATTCACACCAGATGAATTTTTAACCAAAATAAACAACAATTAACTAAGTGAATTTCACAAATTCAAACAACACACAATGAATTACTTTTCTTCTGATTTTAAATTAGGAATATTAGGCGGCGGACAATTGGGCAAAATGCTTTTGTTCGACACCCGCAAATTTGACATACAGACATACGTTCTCGATCCAAGTGACGAAGCGCCAAGCAAAATCGCCTGCAACAAATTCTTCAAAGGCGATTTAATGGATTATGAAACGGTTTATAATTTCGGAAAACAGGTTGATGTTTTGACTTTCGAAATCGAATTGGTTAATCTTGAAGCTTTAACCCAATTAGAAAATGAAGGCGTAAAAGTATATCCATCTCCAAAAACTTTAAAAGGAATTCAGAATAAAGGTGTTCAAAAACAATTTTATGCTGAAAATGATATTCCAACAGCATCTTTCTTGAGATTCGACAGTCCGGAACAATTGATAAAATCGGTTGGAAATAACGAAATCACAATTCCGTTTGTATGGAAATGCACCGAATTTGGTTACGACGGAAATGGTGTCAAAGTAATTCGACAAACTTCTGATTTGGATAATCTTCCAAATGTAGAATGTATTGCCGAAACTATGGTTCCGTTCAAAAATGAATTGGCTGTGATTGTGTGCAGAAATCCATCTGGAGAAATTAAAACGTATCCTGTTGTAGAAATGGAATTCCATCCAGAAGCCAATCAGGTAGAATACGTAATCTGCCCAGCAAGAATCGACGAAAAAGTAGCAGAAAAAGCAAGAGCAATTGCGCTGAATGTTTCAGAAAAATTCAATCACGTTGGACTTTTAGCAGTAGAAATGTTCCAAACCAATGAAGATGAAATTTTAGTGAATGAAGTAGCGCCGCGTCCGCACAACTCTGGACATTATTCAATTGAAGCAAGTTACACTTCACAATTCGAAAATCATTTGCGTGCCATTTTAAATCTTCCGTTAGGAAACACCGACAGTAAAGTGGCTGGAGTTATGGTAAACTTAGTTGGAGCCGAAGGACATTCTGGAAATGTAGTTTACGAAAACATCGAAACCATTTTAGGTTGGAACGGTGTTACGCCACATATTTATGGTAAAAAAGAAACACGCCCGTTTAGAAAAATGGGGCACGTGACCATCGTAAATGAAAATATGATCGAAGCGAGACGAATTGCTGAAGAAGTTAAGAATACTATTAAAGTGATCAGTGGTCAGTAAATTTTAGTGGTTAGTTTTTAATCGCGCTTTACAGTTTAAAATACATTTTATTTTTTAATTAGCTTGTAAAAATTCAATAAATGAAAATTTCAAAATTACATATCGATTCGTTTAGGCATTTAGAAAATCTGGAATTTGATTTTACTTATCAAAGTGGTGAACGTAAAGGGGAACCTTTGGATAAAATATGTTTTATTGGACAAAGTGCTACTGGGAAAACTAGTTTATTGGAGTTGATCAATAAAGATATTAATGGGTTTTTCAAAACAGAATTAGATGATGTTGGCGATATATGGATTAGGTCGCATAAATTCGATTCTAATTTTAAATTAATAAATAACAATCAATCATTTGAATATGACAATGGAGTAATTTCAAAAAACGATAAATCTCTTTCATTCTCAAAAAAATCGGCAAGTTTCATCCAATACCTCTTTGAAAAAACAGATCGTATTTTTCATATAACTTCTGATATTTTATCAAATCAAAATATAAAACTTTTTGAAGAAGAAACAGTATTGTTGATTGAAAGATTTAAGACATTAAGTAAAGAGCGTGAATTAGAAAATGAATATTCAAGATTAACATTTGATCATCAAGTAGAAGAAGAAGTTTGGATTTCATTATTAAAACAAAATGTTAAGTATTTACAAGATTTTTTGCAATTTGCAACAGAACTTATAAATAGTGGAAGTGTATTAGATAATTCTTCTCAAAAAAAAGTCGATGACTGGAAATCAAAAAACAGTAACCCTTTGACTGATTTCTCTGAGAAATTCGATGTTATTTTAAATAAAGTTCAACTTGAAGTTGATTTAGTGAATACTAAAAATATCATACCATTAAAACATAAAATAACGGGAGAAAATATTCCAATAAAGAATATAAGTACTGGAACAAAACAGCTTTTATTGACAGCCTTTCCTCTATTTAAATTAGAAACGAATAATTCAATAATTTTAATTGACGAACCTGAAAGATCTTTATATCCTGACATGCAAATGGATTTAATGGATTATTATAAAAATCTTGCTCCAGAAGCACAATTTATTGTTTCTACACATTCGCCTTTTATTGCTGCTTCATTCGAACCTGATGAACGTTTTATTTTATATTTTGATGAAGAAGGAAAAGTAGCTGTTCGAAGAGGAACTTCTCCAATTGGCGATGATCCAAATGATATGTTATATAATGATTTTGGAATCGATTATATAAACAAATATGGTAAAAAAGTATACAATGAATATCTTGAGAAAAGAAGACAATTGCTATTTGAAGAAAATGAAGAAGTAAAGAAAAAACTTCAAGATGAAATTGAATCTATTGGAGATAAGTATAATTTTTAGGAAATGAAAAGAGTTCAAAAACTTCCGACTTCTTTGATTATTTCTGGAAATTTAATATATAAATCAGGTGGAAATAATTCTAAATTAGGTATACTTCTTCTAAAAGAGCAAAAAGGATTTTGTGCATACACAGAACACTTTATAGGTTTTGACGATGCAAATGATATTGAGCATTTTAATCCTAATCTGAAAGATCAATTAGGAGATACTTATTACAACTGGTATAAAGTTAAACATCTTCCCAATCAAAGAAAAACTACTAAGTGGATTGAGCCAATATTACTGCCTTACTCCGAAGATTTTGAAACTAGAGTTATTTATAATGAAGGAGAATATTTTGCACAACCCAATGATGAGGAAGCAAACAACCTGATTATTCTTTTAGATTTAAATAATCAAAAAAGAGTTGAAGACAGAAAAAACTACATAAAGCGAAGAAGAGAATCTATAAACGATAGAAAACTTCAAACTGAAATAGAGATAAAACAATATTTTCAAGATAAAATTGATAACGAAATCAATTCAATCTGTTACTTAAGAGCAATTCAAGAAGAATTCAAAATTGATATTTGGAACATGATTCCAGAATTACAATAAACAAACATATTTCAGCAACAGCGCTCAACTTGAAACCTGAAACCTGAAACAAAAATAAACAACAAAAAAAATGAGCAAAGTAGCCGTTATCATGGGAAGCATCTCAGACATGCCAGTTATGCAGGATGCAATTGACATGTTGAAACAATTTAATATAGAAGTAGAAGTCGATATCGTTTCGGCACACAGAACGCCAGAGAAATTAGTAGATTTCAGTAAAAATGCACATACACGCGGAATTTCGGTAATTGTTGCCGGTGCAGGCGGTGCAGCGCATTTACCAGGAATGGTAGCTTCAATGTCTCCACTTCCAGTAATTGGAGTTCCAGTAAAATCTAGCAATTCTATTGATGGTTGGGATTCTGTCTTATCTATTCTTCAAATGCCGGGCGGCGTTCCAGTTGCAACTGTTGCTTTAAACGGAGCAAAAAATGCGGGAATTTTAGCGGCACAAATCATCGGAAGTTCTGATAAAACCGTTTTAGATGCTATTATTGCTTATAAAGAAGAATTGAAAGCGGCGGTTAATAAAGCTGCTGAAGGATTAAAAAAATAAAAGTTAATTTCACAGAGATTCACAAAGCAAACACAAAGCTTCGCAAAGGTTAATTTAAAAAACTTTGCGAAGCTCTGTGCCTTCTTAGCGAAACTTTGCGTAACACAACAACACTATGAGCGTATTAACACAATATTTCAACACCAAACATAACACAGCGCCTTTTTCGCAAATCAAAATCGAAGATTACGTTCCTGCTTTTCAGGAAGGAATTAAATTGGCCAAAGCTGAAATCGATGCGATTGTAAATAATCCAGACGCGCCGACTTTTGAAAACACCATTGTTGCAATGGATTTTTCGGGCGATGTTTTGGATCGTCTTTCTAGTATTTTCTTCAACTTGAATTCGGCTGAAACGAATGACGAAATGCAGAAAATTGCTCAGGAAGTTTCGCCTTGGCTTTCTGAACTTGGAAATGACATTCGTTTGAATGCCGAATTGTTTGCAAAAGTAAAAGCGGTTTACGATCAAAAAGAAAATTTGAACCTCAACGCTGAGCAAACTACTTTATTAGATAAAAAATATAAAAGCTTTTCAAGAAACGGAGCTAATCTTCCAGAAGACAAAAAAAGCCAGCTTAGAGAAATTGACAAAGAATTATCAAAACTGAGTTTGCAATTTGGCGAGAATGTTTTGGCAGAAACTAACAACTTCGAATTGCATCTAACAGATGAAAAAGACCTTTCAGGTTTACCAGAAGGAACAATCGAAGCTGCCAGATTATTAGCCAAAAACCAAGACAAAGAAGGCTGGATTTTTACTTTAGATCATCCCAGTTATATTCCGTTTTTAACATATGCAGATAATCGTGAATTGCGTAAAAAAATGGCAATTGCTTTTGGCGCAAAAGGTTTTCAGAAAAATGAATTCAACAACGAAGAAAACGTTCTGAAAATTGCAAAACTGCGTCACCAAAGAGCGAATCTTTTAGGTTATAAAACACACGCACATTTTGTTTTGGAAGAAAGAATGGCAGAAAGTCCAGAGAAAGTTTTTTCTTTTCTGAATGATTTATTAGAAAAAGCAAAACCTGCCGCTCAAAAAGAATTTGCTGAATTAACCGCTTTCGCGAAAGAACTAGACGGAATCGATCAATTGGAAAAATGGGACGGTGCGTATTATTCTGAGAAATTAAAACAGCAGCTTTTTAATTTAGACGATGAAAAACTAAAACCTTATTTTCAATTAGAAAAAGTTTTAGACGGCGCTTTTACGGTTGCTAAAAAATTATACGGTTTAACTTTTACGGAAGTTTTTGATATTGACAAATACCACGAGGAAGTTACAACTTACGAAGTTCGTGATGCTGATGATAAATTAGTTTCGATTTTCTACGCCGATTTCTTTCCAAGAAAAGGAAAAAGAAATGGCGCCTGGATGACTTCATTCAAATCACAATACGTAAAAGATGGCGTGAATGAAAGACCACATATTTCGAATGTCTGCAACTTTACTAAACCAACCGAAACAAAACCTTCATTATTAACTTTTAATGAAGTAACGACTTTATTCCACGAATTTGGACACGGTTTACACGGAATGTTAGCTGACACGGTTTACCCAAGTTTATCCGGAACTTCTGTTTACTGGGATTTTGTAGAATTGCCAAGTCAGATTATGGAAAACTGGTGTTACGAACCGGAAGCTTTGGCTTTGTTTGCGAATCATTATGAAACGGGAGAAATCATTCCGATTGAATATGTGCAGAAAATTAAAGAAAGTGCGAGTTTCCAAGAAGGTTTGGCTACTTTGCGTCAGTTAAGTTTTGGATTGTTAGATATGGCGTGGCACGGACAAGATCCCACAAACATTACCGATCTTAAAATTTTCGAAACAGAACAATTTGCGAACACGCAATTGTATCCAGACGTAAAAGAAAATGCAATGAGTACAGCATTTTCTCATATTTTCCAAGGCGGCTATTCTTCTGGATATTACAGCTACAAATGGGCAGAAGTTTTGGATGCTGATGCTTTCGAATTTTTCCAAGAAAAAGGAATCTTCAACGAAGAAGTCGCGAAAAAATTCAAAGACAATGTGCTTTCAAAAGGAGGAACAGAACATCCGATGACTTTGTATAAACGTTTTAGAGGTCAGGAACCAAAACCTGAGGCGTTGTTGAAGAGAGCGGGATTATTATAAAGCTCCTAAGATACTAAGTCTCTAAGTTGCTAAGCTTCTTTGAGATTCAAATACTAGAACCGAAGTTTTACGCTTCGGTTTTTTTATTGTATTTTGTCAAAAGTAAATTTAGCTATCTTCGCATTTTAAATCTTAATCTTACAAAATAAGCCGTGAAAAAATATTTCAAAATCTTTCTTTACCTCGCCATTATCGGAATAATTACAATCCTTTCTGTAAACTATCACATCACCTCATCAACTAAAAAATACATTCATTATTCGATAAAGAAATTCCCAAAGAATGATGTCGGAATTATTTTTGGCGCAGGAATTAACGGAGATCAGCCTAGTAAATATTTAAAAGATCGTCTTGACGCAGGAATCATGCTTTGGAAAGCAAAACGTATCAATAAAATTTTACTTTCGGGAGATAACGGTCGTGAAGAATATGATGAATTAACCGTGATGAAAAATTACTGTTACAGAAATGGTGTTGACACCACAAAAATCTTTATCGATTATGCTGGATTTGACACGTACTCTACAATGTACCGCGCAAAACATATTTTCAAAATCAGAAAAGCAACTTTAATTTCGCAGGAATATCATTTAAATCGAGCAATTTACATTGGAAGAAGTCTGGGAATAAAATCGGCGGGATATTCTGCCAACAGAGGAGAATATTTAGGTTATAAATATGTAACATTTAGAGAATATCTTTCTAGATTTAAATCATTTCTGGATGTTCTTAGAAATCGCGAACCTCATTTTCTAGGCGGAGAAATTAATATTAATGGAGAGTCGAATTATTCTAAAGACGATAAAAGATAAAAAAAAGTCCGAAAATTTATGAACACAATTGAAAAACTACATCTAATTGAAAGTGTTTGGAGAAATTATATTTGGGAATATGACTTTTTTAGAGAAAAATTAAATTTTGACGATGAATCAAAAACAAATTATGTTGGTGTAATATTTGGTTATTTTCATGACACATTACCAATTATAACTAATTATCTTAATGACAAATCTCCCTCTTCATTAAATAATGATTTTTTAAATTCAATTGGACTCCTACAAGTAATTTATTTACAGCAAGATTTAGTAATCGAATTAAACAAATCATTTGGCTTTAGCCATGATATAACATCAAATACAAATAGAGAATTAAGAAATGAATTAATTGGTCACCCTATTAGTAGATTTCAAAATAGGACTTTAAAATCCTTTTGCCTTTTTGGATATGAAACTTCAAGAAATAAAATTGTATATTTAAAATATGCCCAAAATAATAATTTTAAGTTTCAAGCAAAAGAATACCAAACAAATGAAATAATTGAAAATCATATAAAACTTTTAGATAAAAATTTCGAATTAATTTTAAACAAAATAAAAAGACTTTTTACTGAATTTAAAAAACAGCTTAATTTAATTCTCGAAAATATACACACTACAACATTTGAAATTTTAATTGAAGAAATAAGTAAAAACTTTAATTTTTATTTCAAATCTGATATTGTATTCAGCCGAGAAAATATACTAAAAACATATAATTTAAAAGACAAAGCATTGAGATACAATTATAACTTAAAGTTATTTTTAAGCAATCTTAAATGCAGTTTGATTGAAAATATAAATACTATAAATAAAACATATCTTAGAAAAAAAGAAAATGTTATTGAATATAAATATATAGATTTACCAAGTAATTATACGTTTGGAAAACTATATAGCAATCATCCTATTTTTGGAATTAACTACTTTAAAGAAAGATTTTCATTCGATAAAGAAATCATAATAGAACTAGAAAATATGGAAAATAATATCGGCAATGATTTTCAATACTATTGTTCTTATAATTATTTACAACATTTAATAAATGAAAAGCATCCCTCGTTCTTTAATGAATGATTCCACCTATTACAGTAAAAATATTTATTCCTTATTTCAAGCCCATTAAGATTGTCGAAAAAAAGAATAGAATTTTAAACAATTCTGCAAGATTTCTATTCTTTTTAAAAGATAAAAACATCCGATTCTTTATTCCTTCTCTAAAACTCGTTTAGCCAGTTTTCCAACAGTTAGTCCCTGTACCACAATTGAGAATAAAACGACGATATACGTTATTTCTAGCAATAAGTTTTTGTATTCACTTTCTGGCATCGAAAGTACTAAAGCAATAGAAACTCCACCGCGAATTCCTCCCCAAACCAAAACCATTAAAGAACCTTTGTTGTAAGCCGATCTAATTCCGAAGAACTTGAAAATGTCGAAGAATTTCCATGGTAAAACTATAGAGGTAAGTCGTGAAAACAGTACTATAAAAATAGCCACAAAACCTGTTAATAATTGTTTGTTCAAGTCTGGAAGCAATAACAATTCGAAACCAATAAAAAGGAATAAAACAGCATTTAGAATCTCATCTATAAGTTCCCAGAATTTACCTAAGTAATCTTTTGTGACTTCACTCATCGCCACTTTTTTGCCATAATTTCCGATAATTAATCCAGAAACTACCATTGCAAGCGGACTCGAAACGTGCAAACTTTGAGCTACTAAGAACCCTCCTGTTACAATAGAAAGCGTTATTAAAACTGAAACTTTATAATCGTCAATTTTCTTCATAACCTTAGAAGCTGTGAATCCAAAAACGGCTCCTAATAGAAGTCCGCCAATTCCTTCTTTTATAAACAACCAGGTAATCGAGCTAAAAGTTGCATCAAATGTCGGATCTGTTGCCATTTTTAAAACAACAGCAAACATTACTACCGCTACTCCATCATTAAACAAAGATTCGCCCACGATTTTAGTTTCGATTCTTTTAGGAACTTTAGCTTCTTTTAAAACTCCCAAAACCACAATTGGATCGGTTGGAGAAATTAATGTCCCGAAAACTAAGCAAAATATGTAGGGAATTTGAATTCCGAAAAGTGGCGCTATATAAAATAGAAGCATCGAAATAATTAAAGCAGAAAGCACGACACTTACCGTAGAATAAATCATAATCGGTACTTTTTGCTCTTTAAGATCAGCCATATTCACATGTAGTGCGCCTGCAAACAAAAGAAAGTTTAACATGGCGCCCATCAAGATTTCGTTGAAATCAAATTGTTTTATTAATTCAAAAAAATGTTTGGTGGTTGCCGGAAAATAAGAATCTCCCAAAAGACGAATTCCGACAGAAACAAGCATCGCAATAATCATAATTCCGATTGTTCCAGGAAGTTTTAAAAATCTTAAATTTAAATAGGCGAAGAAAGATGCTAATACAATAAGCACCGAAAAAGTGTAGTATAATTCCATAAAATGTGATTTTTACAAAAATAGCTGTATCATTATTTAATCAAAAATTTCGTGGGTTGAATTAACATAACTTTACAATTTGTTAAATATGTTTCAATTATTTTTGAAAGTTTAAAAACTTTTGCCTACATTTGAACTATGGAATTCAAAGAAGCAAAAAATAAATTCATTCAGACTTGGGGAGCTTTAGGTTCTCAATGGGGCATTAATAAAACCATGGCACAGATCCATGCTTTATTAATGGTCTCTAACGAAGCGGTTTCTATGGAAGACATTATGGAAGAATTACAAATTTCGCGAGGAAACGCAAGCATGAACCTTCGTGCCTTAATGGATTGGGGAATTGTTTACAAAGAGTTTAAAGCGGGAGAAAGAAAAGAGTTTTTTACAGCTGAAAAGGATTTAGACGAATTAGCCGTAAAAATTTCGAGAGAAAGAAGCAAAAGAGAAATTAAGCCTGCGCTTAAAATCTTAAAAGAGGTTTCGACAATTGAAGCCAAAGATTCTTCGGAAGAAAAACACTTTGTTGACCAGACTTCCAAACTGTATGATTTTGTTTTAAAAGCAGATAATGTTTTGGATAAAATGACAGAACTAAATGATAATTGGTTGGGAAAACTGGTTATAAAAATGATGAAGTAAAACTCAGAAGTAAAAAATTTTAATTCAAACTTTCAATTTTTTCTGAAAGTTCAAAATTTAAAAGCAATTGATATGAATTTTTTAAACGCAAAATGGAAAAATTTAGCCTTGTTCAATTATGAGGTTGATCGTGAAATTCTAGAAAAATATCTTCCCGCAGGAACTGAGATTGATATCTGGAATGGCAAATGTTATGTGAGTTTAGTCGGATTTCTTTTTAAAGAGACAAAAGTTTTAGGATTGAAAGTTCCTTTTCATATCAATTTTGAAGAAGTGAATCTGAGATTTTATGTGAAGCGTTTTGAAAATGGAGAATGGAAACGCGGCGTAGTTTTCATTAAAGAAATTGTTCCTAAAAAAGCAATCACTTTTATTGCGAATACTTTGTATCAGGAACATTATGAAACTCGAAAAATGAAACACGGAATCTTCGAAAATGAAAGCACAAATACTTTTGTCTATCAATGGAAAAACGGTAAAAAATGGAATACAATTCAGTTAGAAACTGAAAAAAATCCAATAGAAATTAAAGTTGATTCTGAAGCGGAATTCATCACTGAACATTATTTTGGATATACAAAAATCAGCGGTGAAACTACTTTTGAATATGAAGTTACACATCCGCGTTGGGAACAACTGGAAGTTCTAAATCATTATGTTGATATTGATTTTAGAAAAACATACGGAGACGATTTTGAATTTCTTCAAAACTTAAACCCAACTTCTGTTTTTTTTGCAAAAGGTTCTAAAATCGGAGTTAAGAATAAAAGGAAATTGCAAATAATGCCTGTTTTAGAAGAAATGAACTAAGCCATTTTTTAATCCAAAAAACCAAAAATTATGAAAACGCTCGAAAACCAAACTTTACTTTACGATCAAGATTGTCCGCTTTGCAATTTATACACAACAGGTTTTGTGAAAAGTGGAATGCTAGATCAAAACGGCAGAAAATCATATTGTGAATTATCTGCTGAAGAACAGAGTTTTGTAGATCTGAATCGCGCTCCAAACGAAATTGCTTTAGTCAACAACAAAACGAAAACGGTCATTTACGGAATCGATAGTTTGATAAAAGTGGTTGGATTTTCTTTTCCGTTGATTGAAAAAATTTCAAACCTAAAACCAATTCATTTCATCCTCAAAAAAATGTATTCTTTCGTTTCTTACAATCGAAAAGTAATTATTCCAGGAAATGTAAAAGAAGAAAACAAATTGCAATGCACGCCCGATTTCAATTATAAATATCGTTTTCTGTTTATTGGTTTTGCTTTGGTTGTGACTACTTTTATTTTATTCGGCTATTCTAATCTGATTCTGAATTTCCCAAAAAGCACTATTACGAGAGAATTTATTTTGGCTTTTGGGCAAATTGTTTTTCAAAGTCTGTTTCTTTTTAAATTGGACAAACAAATGATCATTAATTATACAGGAAATTTAATGACGGTTTCGTTGATGGGAAGTTTAATATTAAGTCCGATTTTAATTTTAAGCCTATTCATTAATCTTCCACAAATGATGATTTTAGGTTGGTTTGGCGTAACGGTTTTCATTATGTTTTTGGAACATTCTCGAAGAATTAAAATTTTAAAACTTCCATTTTACTTAACTTTCACTTGGATTCTTTATCGATTTATCGCTTTAATTCTGATTTTAAATTAAAAAAGTTTTGCCACAAATTACACGAATTTTCACGAATTAAAATTTAAAAAAAATTAGTGCAATTAGTGTAATTCGTGGCAAACAAAAAGCTATACAAAATGAGTAAACTTATCATAGCAGCCGGAACCGGATTTTTAGGGCAGGTTTTAGTAAATCATTTCAAAAATAGATTTAACGAAATTGTAATTCTTACACGCGGAAAATCTAAAACCGTTGACGGAATTAAATACGTAAACTGGAATGCCAAATATTTTTCTGTTTGGGAAAAAGAATTAGAAAATGCCGACGTTTTAATTAATCTTGTCGGAAAATCGGTTGACTGCCGTTACACCAAAAAGAACAAGCAAGAGATCTTATGGTCAAGAATTAAAAGTACCAAAATCTTGAACGAAGCGGTTTTAAAATGTCAAAATCCACCGAAGCATTGGCTGAATTCTTCTACGGCTACGATTTATCGTTTTTCATTAGACAAAGAAATGGATGAAATTGACGGCGAAATCGGGAATGATTTTTCTATAAATGTTGCTTTGTCTTGGGAAAAAGCATTTTTTAAAACCGAAACGCCAAAAACTTTAAAAACCGCTTTACGAACTTCTATTGTTTTAGGAAAAAACGGTGGGGCTTTGATTCCGCTAAAAACTTTGGCAAAAATTGGTTTTGGCGGAAAACAAGGAAATGGCAATCAATTTGTGAGCTGGATTCATGAAGAAGATTTTGCTCGTGCGGTTGATTTTATTATCGAAAAAGAATTGACTGGAAAAATTAATATTGTTTCTCCAAAACCTATTCGAAATGCGGCTTTTATGCAAAAGCTAAGAAAAGCAGTTGATTTTCCGTTTGGAATTCCTTTAAGTAAAACGCTTTTAGAAATTGGTTCTTTTTTTATTCGAACGGAAACTGAATTGGTTTTGAAAAGTAGAAACGTAGTTCCGAAACGTCTTTTGGATAGTGGATTTATGTTCAAATATGAAAATATTGACGAGGCTTTTCGAGATTTATTGTAATATTTCAATACGTTTCCCACGATTGAAATCGTGGGCTATGTTTTTAAATTCTAATTTTTTCTTATTTCAGCATAGCCCACGGTTTCAACCGTGGGGACACAATCAAAATCCGCAGCGATTTGTCATTTCGACGAAGGAGACCCGAGCGATAGCGAACAGGCGAAGCAAATCGCACTAGAAATTCCGTTCTGAATGTCGCCAATCTTTGTCGATTTACGAGTGTGATTTGCTTCGCCTGTTCGCTATCGCTCGGGTCTCCTTCGTCGAAATGACAAGATTGTGCAAAAACTTTGTCAAAGTTCCAAACTTTGACAAAGTCAAACCTCAACAATTATGACTATAATTAACTTAACAACAAAAATAAAAGCGCCAATAGAAACCGTATTTGACGCCTCAAGAAATATTGATGTTCATCAGCAATCTGCCAGTAAGTCAAAAGAAAAAGCAATTGCGGGAATAACTTCGGGTTTAATTAATTTGGATGAAATGGTAACTTGGCGCGGCAAACATTTCGGATTTTATTTACAGCACAAAAGCCGAATTACTGCGATGAATTTTTACGATTATTTTGTTGACGAAATGGAAGAAGGTCATTTTAAATCTTTCAAACATGAACATTTTTTTGAAGAAGAAAATGGGTTTACAATTATGAAAGACCAATTGCAATATGAAACTCCGTTTGGAATTTGTGGCAGGTTATTTGATATTTTCTTTTTGAAAAAGCACTTAGTTTATTTTCTTCTGGAAAGAAATACGATTTTGAAAAAGGTCTCTGAGAATCAGAATTAAAATAAATTTCTTACTTTTAAAGTATCATGAATTTAAAATGATATAATTAAACCTTTTAAAAATATACTTATGAAATTAAAATTCTTATTATCAGCACTTCTTTTTTCAATTTCGTTCATCGGATTTTCTCAAAGCAATTGTACGACTTTAAAAGGTTGCGAAAGAAAATTATGCGAATTGAACACAAAATTGGCTGCGGCTAAAAAAGCAGGAAATCAAAATCAGATTAAAGGAGTTGAAGATGCTATTGCGCAGACGAAGAAAAATTGCACGACTAAATCTGTAAATAAAGATCTTGACAAGAAAGTAAAAGAGAAACAGCAGAAAGTTAATGAAAGAACAGCCGATTTGAATGAAGCTATTAAAGACAATGAAAGCAAAGAAAAGATCGACAAAAAAAGAAAGAAACTAAATGAAGCAAAAGCTGATTTGAATAAGGCTTTGGCGGAACAGAAAACGAAATGATTTTTTACCTCTCGCAGATTTAGCGGATTTGGCAGAATTAAAATATATTATTAATTGCCTCCAGCTTTAGCTGGAGGTATGAAAAGTATTCCATTTTGGCTTTAGCCTAACTAATTAAGTTGGGCTAAAGCCAAGATTTTTTTGTCTTATATTATTCCACCAGCTAAAGCTGGAGGCAATTGATTTATTTCTCTTGAAAATGAATTTTCTCGTTTCACGTTTGCGTGAGGGATAGTAGCAATCCGCCGCAGCGGAGCGGATAGCCCGACCGCGATCTGGTAAGCGGGCGAATAAGCGCAAAGAATGTTTGCCCGCTTACCAGATCGGGGGCACGCCCAAAATAAATTTACTCTTAAAAATAAACAATCATCAACCACCAGAAAATTGGCACGGCTTCTACCCAAAAAGAAGTATAATATTTGGATCTGTTTGGGTTGGCAAAAGCGATAAATAGCATTAGGGTTATGACCATAATCAAATTGATAATGGCATCGTGATAATTGAATGTTGAAATAAAAACTTCTAAAAACCAAAACGGAACAAGAAGTGCAAAGCCTAAATATTTTGTTTTTTGAACGCCAATTGTCTGCGGAACGGTTTGCAAATGCGGATCGTCATTGGCGAGGTCTAAAATTTCGAAAACCAAAATAAGTACAAAAACTAAAACAAAACGCTGCAGGCATTTGATAAAGAAATCTGCTGTAAACGGAATTTCGGCATTTATAAAAGGTAAAACCAAAGTAGCGCCAACCCAACAGATGGCAACAATGTAGATTTTTACTCCAGCCCAGTTTCGGGCATTTCTTCTGTTCGGAAAAAAAGGTAAGGTATAAAGTGCGGTTATGGCAAAGATTCCGAACGAAACAATTTGGGTGATTCGCTTTAATTGAAAAAAATAATAGCCGACTAAAATCACCGAAATAAAACTCAAAACAGCGATAATTTTGAGCTGTGTTCCGATTGGATTTTTCTTCACTCGAACTAGGGCATCATATTTTACGAAATTATATCCTACAATTGTTCCGAAAAAAACAAAAAGTGCCATCGGCTCATCATATTGAATATGAAATACATGGAAAGTAATATGCACCAAAGCGAAACACGACAAAGCCACGTGAATACTGCTGTTTAAATAAAAATTTAATATCTGTTTTAAAAGTTTCATAGCTCAAATCTAATCAATTAGTAACAAATCAACTCTTTAGTTATAAAATTGATAAAAATTGAAGTTAAAAATACCTATTAAATTATTAATAATACTTAATTTTGCGCCACAAAAAAACAACACATTTACTTTGAAATGTTATTTGCCCCACAAAACTGAGGCTGATGGCATTGACTAAAAAATTTAGATAGCTACAAATGAGAACAGATGCTTTTGCTTTAAGACACATTGGCCCAAGAGAAACCGATCTTCCATTTATGTTGAAGACTATTGGAGTTGACTCTATTGAACAACTGGTTTATGAAACACTTCCAGATGATATTCGTCTAAAAGCACCTTTGAATTTAGAACCTGCCATGACAGAATTCGAATATGCAAATCATATTCGCGACTTAGGAAAGAAAAATAGAACATTTAAATCATACATTGGTTTAGGGTATCACCCAACTATTGTTCCGGCTCCAATTCAAAGAAATATTTTTGAAAACCCAGGATGGTATACAGCTTACACTCCTTATCAGGCAGAAATTGCTCAAGGTCGTTTAGAAGCTATTTTAAATTTCCAAACTACGGTTATCGAATTAACGGGAATGGAAATCGCAAACGCTTCTTTATTGGATGAAGGAACTGCAGCTGCTGAAGCTATGGCGTTATTATTTGACGTTCGTACTCGTGACCAAAAGAAAAATAATACACACAAATTCTTCGTTTCTGAAGAAATTTTACCACAAACTTTATCTGTACTTCAAACGCGTTCAACTCCAATCGGAATTGAATTGGTTGTTGGAAACCACGAAAACTTTGATTTTTCTACAGAGTTTTTCGGAGCAATTTTACAATATCCGGGAAAATACGGTCAGGTAAACGATTACAGTGCTTTTGTTGCTAAAGCAAAAGAAAACGAAATCAAAGTTGCCTTTGCTGCTGATATTTTATCATTGGCGACATTAACTTCTCCAGGAGAAATGGGAGCTGCAGTTGTTGTTGGAACTACACAGCGTTTTGGTGTACCAATGGGTTACGGTGGTCCTCACGCTGCATATTTCGCAACTAAAGATGAGTACAAACGTTCTATGCCGGGTCGTATCATCGGAGTTTCGATTGATGTGAACGGAAATCGTGCTTTACGTATGGCTTTAGGAACTCGCGAACAGCACATTAAACGTGAAAAAGCGACCTCAAACATTTGTACTGCTCAGGTTTTATTGGCTGTTATGGCCGGAATGTACGCAGTTTACCACGGACCAAAAGGTTTGAAATATATTGCAAACAAAGTTCACGCATCTGCAGTTACTGCTGCGGAAGCTTTAAATAAATTAGGAGTTTACCAAACTAACACGGCTTACTTTGATACTATTTTAGTAAAAGCAGATGCTCAAAAAGTAAAAGCTGTTGCAGAAAAAAACAAAGTAAACTTCTTCTATCCTGATGCTGATAGTGTTTCGATTTCATTTAACGAAACAACTGCAGTTGCAGACATCAATGAAATCATTTCGATTTTTGCTGAGGCTTTAGGAAAAGAAACTTTTACCGTTTCTGAATTAAGCGCAGCAAGTCAATTGCCAGCTTCTTTAGAAAGAACATCTTCTTTCTTAACGCATGATGTTTTCAACAATCATCATTCAGAAAGTCAGTTAATGCGTTACATCAAAAAATTAGAGCGTAAAGATTTATCATTGAATCACTCAATGATTTCATTAGGTTCTTGTACAATGAAATTAAACGCAGCTTCAGAAATGTTGCCTTTATCTATGCCAAACTGGAACAGCATTCACCCGTTTGCACCAGTTGATCAAGTTGAAGGTTACCTTACAATGCTTAAAAAATTAGAGCAACAGTTAAATGTAATTACTGGTTTTGCAGGAACAACTTTACAGCCAAACTCTGGAGCTCAAGGAGAATATGCTGGTTTAATGGCGATTCGCGCTTACCACATGTCTAGAAACGAAGGTCACCGTAATGTATGTTTGATTCCATCATCTGCTCACGGAACAAATCCTGCTTCTGCAGCGATGGCTGGAATGAAAATCATCGTTACAAAAACGACTCCAGAAGGAAATATTGACGTAGAAGATTTAAGAGAAAAAGCAATTGAACACAAAGATGATTTATCTTGTTTGATGGTAACATATCCTTCTACTCACGGAGTTTTCGAATCTTCAATTAATGAAATCACAAAATTAATCCACGATAACGGCGGATTAGTTTATATGGACGGTGCAAACATGAACGCACAAGTTGGATTAACAAATCCTGCTACAATTGGTGCTGACGTTTGTCACTTAAACTTACACAAAACTTTCGCTATTCCTCACGGTGGTGGTGGACCTGGAGTTGGACCAATTTGTGTGAACGAAAAATTAGTTCCGTTCTTGCCAACAAACCCAATCTTAAATGTTGGTGGCGAGCAGGCAATTACTGCTATTTCATCTGCACCTTACGGTTCTGCTTTAGTTTGTTTAATTTCTTACGGTTACATCACGATGATGGGTGCTGAAGGATTAAAAAGTGCTACTGAGCATGCAATCTTAAACGCTAACTATATGAAAGCGCGTTTCGAAGGTCACTACCCTATTCTTTACACAGGAGAATGCGGAAGAGCGGCGCACGAAATGATTTTAGATTGCCGCGCATTCAAAGAAAACGGAATCGAAGTTGGTGATATCGCAAAACGTTTAATGGATTACGGTTTCCACGCTCCAACAGTTTCTTTCCCAGTTGCTGGAACTTTAATGATCGAGCCTACAGAATCTGAAGATTTAGCAGAATTAGATCGTTTTTGTGATGCATTAATTTCTATCAGAAAAGAGATTGAAGCAGCAACTGCTGATGATAAAAACAACGTATTGAAAAATGCTCCGCATACTTTAGCCATGTTAACTACTGATAACTGGGATTTCCCTTATACAAGAGAAAAAGCAGCTTACCCATTAGATTACATCGCTGAAAATAAATTCTGGCCATCTGTTCGTCGTGTAGATGACGCTTACGGAGACAGAAATTTAGTTTGCAGCTGTGCTCCTATTGAGGCTTACATGGAAAGCTAAAAATTAGTTTTCTCTAAATATTTAGAACCCGACAGATTTTAAAACCTGTCGGGTTTTGTTTTTAATTTTGTTTCAGGTTTCAAGTTTCAAGTTCTGGTGCGGAGTTAAACCTGACAGGTTTAATTGCGCAAAAAAATCCATCTTCAAAATTCCAAATTCCAAATTCCAAATTCCACAATCTAAAATCTAAAATCTAAAATCTAAAATCTAAAATCTAAAATAATCTGGGCGTGCCCCCGTTATAGTAAGTGGGCAAAAATACTTTGCGCTTATTAGCCCACTTACTATAACGCGGTCGGGCTATCCGCGCTACTTCGGTAGCATGCTCCTATCCCTCACGCGATCAAAACAATAAAGAAGATTCCGATATATTAAAACATAACTTTTTGTTAGACTTTTGTGAAATTACATCTCTAAAATAAAAATAACCGTAAAAATATTTTGTTCTACAGGTTTCCTTCAATCGTTTGAAATCTAGGAAAAATTAAAAAATCATTAGAAGAAACACAATATATCCTGCAAAAATTTGTTATTTCATAATTATATGCATGCATACTATTTTTTATGATAGTTATCATAATATTATTTATACATTAGCGCTAAATTTATCGGATAAACTGGGAATAATGAAAATTAAAATAATTGGAACAGGAAGTTACATTCCAACTAAATCAGTCAGCAATACTGACTTTGGCGATCATGTTTTTTTAAATGAAGATGGATCTCCTTTTGCTTACCCGAATGAAGTTGTAATCAAAAAATTTAAAGGAATTACGGGAATCGAAAACCGTCGTTATGCAGAAGATCAATATAATGCTTCCGATTTGGCTTTTTTTGCTGCCGAAAAAGCAATAGAAAATGCGAACATCGATAAAGAAACTTTAGACTATATTATTTTTGCTCACAATTTTGGTGATGTTAAAACTGGAACCAATCAAACTGATATACTTCCAAGTTTAGCAACGAGAGTTAAAAATAAATTAGCTATAAAAAACCCAAAATGTGTGGCCTATGATATTCTTTTTGGATGTCCAGGTTGGATTGAAGGGGTTCTACAGGCAAATGCTTTCATAAAATCAGGAATGGCAAATAGAGTTTTAGTTATTGGAGCCGAAACTTTATCAAGAGTGGTAGACGACCACGATCGCGACTCTATGATTTATTCTGACGGTGCCGGAGCTTCTGTTTTGGAACTTTCTAAAGACGAAGCAGGTTTACTTTCTTACGAAAGCGCCACTTTTGCTAACGAAGAAGCTAATTTCCTTTTCTTCGGAAAATCATATAATCCAGATTTAGATCCAGATATTAAGTACATTAAAATGTACGGCCGTAAAATTTATGAGTTTGCATTAAGCCAAGTTCCTTGCGCCATGAAAAGCTGTCTTGATAAAAGCGGAATCGGAATCGATGAAGTGAAAAAGATTCTTATTCATCAGGCTAACGAAAAAATGGACGAAGCTATTATTGAACGTTTCTACAAACTCTACGATAAAACTGCGCCTAAAGATATTATGCCAATGAGTATTCATGATTTAGGAAACAGCAGCGTAGCAACCGTACCAACTCTTTTCGATTTAATATTAAAAGGAGAAATAGAAAATCACGAAATCAATAAAGGCGACGTTGTCATTTTTGCTTCAGTTGGAGCAGGAATGAATGTAAATGCTTTCGTTTATAGATACTAAAAAAAATCTCGCAAAGACGCGAAGGCGCAAAGTTTTTTAAACCATATAAGTAATGTAAGGTATTTTAAGTTTTTACTTAATTGAACTTATATAACTTATATGGTTTATTTTTTTATTAAAACTTTGCGACTTCGCTCCCGATAGCTATCGGGATTGCGAGATTACCTTTAAAAAACTTAGCAAAACTTATATATTCAATTCTATTTAAAAAACGCAAAACAGCAGATAACTTTGTATATTTGCGCCTTGTTGTTAAAAAGCACATATAATGTACGAAAAAACATTTCCGAATAAAAGATTCAAACTTACCTTAGAGTTTTTACAAAAGCACGTTAGCATATCAGAAACCATTTTTGATTTTGGTGTCCCAAATCCATTTTCTAAAATAATGGAAGAAAATGGGTATACCGTAAAAAATACAAAAGGCGAAGATTTAGACAACGATCAAACCGCTTTACAAACAGAAGATTATACCGTTTTTACTGCATTTGAAATTTTCGAACATTTACTAAATCCGTATACTATTTTACAGAATGTAAAATGTGATAAATTGCTAATTTCAATTCCGTTGCGCTTATGGTTTTCACCAGCATATCGCTCAAAAACAGACATGTGGGACAGACATTACCACGAGTTTGAAGACTGGCAGTTGGATTGGCTTCTTGAAAAAACTGGCTGGAAAATAACCGACCGTATTCAATTTACCCATCCAGTAAAAAAGTTTGGATTGAGACCTTTATTAAGATACTTCACTCCGAGATATTATCTTGTTGTTGCGGAAAAAATAAAAGCCTAAAGGCAAATTCCAATATTTAAATTCCAAATTCCAATTGAATTGTATTTAATTGGAATTTGGAATTTTAAGAAATTGGGATTTATTCTCAAGAATTGGAATTTGGAATTTTTAAAAATTTGGAATTTAATATGAAATATTACATCGTCATTCCCGCTCACAACGAAGAAAACCTTATTGGCTTGACTTTAGAGTCTTTGGTTTCGCAAACCGTTCTGCCTTCAAAAATTGTGGTGGTAAATGACAATTCGACTGATAAAACTGAAGATGTGGTTTTAGGTTTTGCAAAAGACAATCCTTATATTTCTGTTGTAAACAAAACTTCAGATGCTATCCATCTTCCTGGAAGCAAAGTAATTCAAGCATTTCAGAAAGGGTTTGAAACTTTGGATTCTAATTATGATATTATTGTAAAAATAGACGGCGATTTAATTTTTCCGCCAAATTATTTCGAAACCATTATCAAACATTTCGAATCAGATTCGAGAGTTGGAATGGCTGGCGGATTTTGCTACATCGAAAAAAATGGTGATTGGATTTTAGAAAACCTTACCGATAAAGATCATATTCGCGGTGCTCTAAAAGCTTACCGAAAAGAAACTTTTCAGCAAATTGGCGGTTTACGTCCTGCAATGGGTTGGGACACGGTTGACGAATTACTTTGTAAATATTACGACTGGAAAATTGTTACCGATGAATCTTTACATGTAAAACACTTAAAACCAACTGGCGCCAACTACAACAAAACAGCTCGTTACAAACAAGGCGAAGCTTTTTATACTTTAGGTTACGGTTTTTGGATCACAGCGATTGCCTCTGCAAAATTGGCAATGATGAAGAAAAAACCCTTTTTATTTTTAGATTATATTAGAGGGTTTTGGAAAGCAAAAAATGCCAAAACACCTTTATTAGTTACCTCAGAACAAGCTAAATTTATTAGAAATTACCGTTTGAAAAAAATCAAGGAAAAGATTTTCTAATCTTAAAAAAATTAAAAAACTGCCGACCGAAACGGTAAACTGTAAACTAATCCTTAATTTAGCAAATATTTCAAAACTTATGATGCTAATTCGTTATTTATCCCAAATAGGAAAATATTTTTTAATGCTGAAAGAAATTTTCAATAAACAGACTAAATGGCCTGTTATGAAAAATTTAATTTTCAAAGAAATTGATGACTTAATTATTGACTCACTTGGAATTGTCTGCTTTATCTCTTTCTTCATCGGAGGGGTTGTAGCCATTCAAACAGCCCTAAACTTAACAAACCCTTTAATCCCTAAATATTTAATTGGTTTTGCTACGCGTCAATCTGTAGTTTTGGAGTTTGCCCCTACTTTTATTTCGGTAATTATGGCTGGAAAAATGGGATCTTACATTACGTCAAGTATTGGAACAATGCGTGTTACAGAACAGATCGATGCTTTAGAAGTTATGGGAGTTAACTCAGTAAACTATCTTGTTTTTCCAAAAATTATAGCTTTATTAATGTACCCTTTTGTAATTGGGATTAGTATGTTTTTAGGAATTTTTGGAGGATGGCTTGCTTGTGCTTACGGAGGATTTTCAACAGGAGCAGATTTTATTATGGGAGCTCAGAAAGATTTCATTCCCTTCCATATTACTTATGCCTTTATCAAAACCTTAATCTTTGCAATGTTATTGGCAACAATTCCGTCTTTTCACGGTTATTACATGAAAGGTGGCGCATTAGAAGTTGGTAAAGCAAGTACAACATCGTTTGTATGGACATCTGTAACTATCATTCTTCTAAATTATATATTAACTCAATTATTATTAGGATAATGATAGAAGTAAAAAATATAGAAAAATCATTTGGCGACAGTAAAGTTTTAAAGGGCGTTTCGACCGTTTTTGAAACTGGAAAAACCAATTTGATTATCGGACAAAGTGGATCTGGAAAAACGGTTTTATTAAAAACGTTGTTAGGAATTCACACCCCAGACGCAGGAACAATTGAATTTGACGGAAGAGTTTATTCTGATTTAGATAAAGATGAAAAACGTGACTTGAGAACTGAAATCGGAATGGTATTTCAGGGAAGTGCTTTGTTTGACTCGATGACTGTTGAAGAAAATGTGGCTTTCCCGTTAAAAATGTTTACTAATAACAATAAGGCACAAATTAAAGAACGTGTTGATTTTGTTTTAGAAAGAGTAAATCTAATTGATGCGCATAAAAAATTACCTTCTGAAATTTCGGGAGGGATGCAGAAACGTGTGGCTATTGCCCGCGCGATTGTAAATAATCCGAAGTATTTGTTTTGCGATGAGCCAAACTCTGGTCTTGACCCGAACACTTCTACTTTGATTGACAACCTTATTCAGGAAATTACGAGAGAATATAATATTACAACTGTGATCAATACTCACGATATGAACTCCGTAATGGAAATTGGAGAAAATATTGTTTTCTTAAAGAAAGGATTAAAAGCTTGGCAAGGAACTAAAGAGGAAATCTTTACAACCGAGAATGAGGCAGTAGTTAAATTTGTTTATTCTTCAAACCTTTTCAAGAAAGTGAGAGAAGCTTATTTGAAAGGTTAAAAGGTTTTTAAAATTTCAATAAAAAAAATCCAAATTCCAACTTTTACAATTGGGATTTGGATTTTTACTTTTAAATATTTATCCCAATTTTTGGAATTTGGGATTTTAAAATTGAAATTTCTAATTTTTAATTAGCTCCACTTCCGCATTCGGATTAAAGAGATAGGTTTTCCCTGAGCTTAATTCGATGCATTCGAAACGTTTGGTACGAACGGCTAGTTTCTTAAAAATCTTTCCGTTTTTGATTCTAAAAACACTTCCGTACGGAATTTCGAAAACATAACTCTTATCGTTTTCTTTATCATATTGTTTTAAAGCCAAAGATAAAGTCGTATCGGTATCACTGCTTGCCGATGGGTTTTTAAAATGCCTTGCCAGTAAAGGCAAAATTTGTCCAGGAAAAATTTCTGGACGAATAAACGGAACCATTAGTCGCTGAAAAGTAAATTTCCATTCATTTCCATGCGGTTTGATATTTCGCCCAAACTTTTCAAAAGCAACCAAATGTGCAATTTCATGAATCAGCGTGATTAAAAACCGATATTTATTTAAACTCGCATTAACGGTTATTTCATGCTTACCACTTGGCCCGCGCCTATAATCACCGTGACGCGTCTGACGCTCGTTTACAATTTTCAAATGCACCTGATTGGCCACTATCAAATCAAAAACGGGCTTGACTGCATGTTCGGGAATGTATTTAGCTAGAGTTTCGCTCAAAATAATTATAAGTTATGAATTATGAGTTATGAGTTTGTTTTTGGACGTAATTATAATACTTCTAATTATTTTCATCACTTCGTTGCATTGTTTATGAATGGAATCAAATTCTGTTTTCGAAATATAATCTGTTTCTTTTAATAGTTCAAGCCAATACATTGACTCATCACATTCTTTTTGAGAAATAGACAATTTATGGATAAAATCGGCTTTACTTTGCGCATTTATTGCTTCACGAACATTTGCACCGATTGATGTAACAGAACGTAAAAATTGTTTACTCATTACGAATTCTTTTCTTTCCGCAACTAACCATTTATAAAAATTAACTCCTCTTACAGCTAATTCAAAACTTTTAGTTTTCACAATACTATCACTCATAATTCATAACTCATAATTCATAATTAAGGATTCGTTGAAGAAACTTCAAGCACTTTTCCGTTAAAATATTTATTTCCGTTAAGCGTAAAATCATAAATATAAGTTGCCATTCCTTCAGCAGAAATTGGCGCTTGATAACCTGGGAAAGCTTCATTTAGCATTTCGGTTTGAACAGAACCTAAAGCTAGAACATTAAATGAAATACCTTTTTCTTTATATTCTTCAGCTAATAATTCTGTTAAAGTAATTACGGCTCCTTTGCTCGAACTGTATGCTGCTAATCCAGCAAACTTCAAACTTCCGCGTACACCGCCAATAGAACTGATCGTAACAACATGGCTTCCTTTTTCTAAATACGGAATACAGATGCGAGTTAAATTCGCAACTGCGAAAACATTCACTTTATAAATACTTTCAAAATCTGCCTGAGTTGTTTCTGCAAAAGGTTTTAAAAGTAAAGCCCCAGCATTATGAACCACAGCATCTACTTTTTTCCAAGTTGAAGAAAGAAAATTTTCAACCTGATCTAAAGCCGTTTCATCTGCCAAATCAACAGACAGACAAGTTATATTTTGATGCTCTAAAAGCGTTTGTGGTATTTTTCTCGAAATGGCTAAAACCTGATTTCCTGCATTTGCAAACTGCAAAGCCAATTCATAACCAATTCCTCTACTCGTTCCGGTAACAATAATATTTTTCATGTCGCAAAAATAATCAAATGCTGTAAAACAGCCTCTTATTTATTCATGGTTATTTCTTGTGTTGGCGAAACTGCAATTCTTGTAACCGCAGGCAACAATTCTTGTGTGAATGAAGTAATATGAGGAATATCCATTAATTTAAATTCATCTGAAACATGATGATAGAAATCAAAGTTTTCAAAGTCGAAAGTGCTTAAAGATTGGCATGGTTTTCCAAAAGCTTGAAAAAACGAATAATTATCAGAACGGTAGAATAATTGATATTCTGCTTCTTTTGGCAAAAATCCGATGGTGTTTTTTCCAGTGTATTCGTTTATTTTTTGCGCCATATTCGATTTATCAAAACCTGTAATATAAGCCAAATAATCTCGTTTCATTGGCACACCAATCATTTCAATGTTCAATTGCGTGTAAAGATTGAAATTTTGCTTTTTCAATTTCTCAACCAAACTTTTAGATCCTAAAAGTCCTTTTTCTTCCCCAGCAAAAAAGACAACTAGTATACTACGTTTGTTTGCTTTAGTTTCAGAAAAATATTTTGCCATCGCAGCTACAGAAGTCACACCCGAAGCATCATCGTTTGCTCCGTTATTAATCTTATCAGCCTGCTCTTTTTTCTCTAGACCAATATGATCATAATGCGCACTCAATACCACGAATTCTTTTTTAAGTTCTGGATCTGTCCCTTCGATAACCCCAACAATATTAAAAGCTGGAGAATCAAAATTGGTCAAAGTATCTCGATAGGTTTTAAAATAAGGTTTAATTTTATTTTTCTTTAAAAAGTCTTCCAAGAAAACAGCCGCTTTTTCAATTCCTTGAGTTCCGGTTTCGCGTCCTTCCAATTCATCGGAAGAAAGGTATTTTAGAAAATCTGAGATTTCAGTTTCTTTTATTTTATAGCTGACTTGTATTGGTTTCGAATCTGTTTTTACTTCACTCTCCTTTATGGTTGAAGTTCCCGATTTACAAGCAAAAAAAATAAATGGAAGCAAAAGGTATAGTTTTCTCATGATTTTTCTGTTTTTTACTGATGATTGAAAATAAAAATTAATTAGACTATAAACTTATGAAAAGTAATAGAATATTCATAAAAAAACCCTTCAAACTAAAAGTCAAAAGGGTTTTCAAATCTATTTATAACCTAATTTTATCCAGCAATAACTGCTCTTGAAATTACGATTTTCTGAATTTCAGAAGTTCCTTCGTAAATCTGAGTAATTTTGGCATCACGCATTAAACGTTCTACATGGTATTCTTTTACATACCCGTTTCCACCATGAATTTGAACCGCTTCAACAGCAGTATCCATTGCAACTTGCGAAGCAAAAAGTTTCGCCATTGCACCACTCACATCATAGTTTTTATGATTGTCTTTATCCCAAGCTGCTTTCATACATAAATGACGAGCTGCTTCAATATTTACAGCCATATCTGCCAATTTGAAAGCAATTGCCTGATGATTGCAAATTTCTGTTCCAAAAGCTTTACGCTCTTTAGAATATTTCAAAGCCATTTCATAAGCTCCAGAAGCAATTCCTAAAGCTTGAGAAGCAATACCGATTCTTCCTCCTGCAAGAGTTTTCATTGCAAATTTAAATCCGAAACCATCTTCACCAATTCTATTTTCTTTCGGAACTTTCACATCAGAAAACATTAAAGAATGTGTATCAGATCCACGGATTCCCATTTTTTGTTCTTTTGGACCAACTGAAAAACCTGGCATATCTTTAGTCATAATCAAAGCATTTATTCCTTTGTGCTTTAATTCTGGATGTGTTTGTGCAATTACTAAATATACAGAAGCTGTATTTCCGTTTGTAATCCAGTTTTTTGTACCATTAACTAAATAATGGTCCCCCATATCAATAGCTGTTGTTTTTTGTGAAGTCGCATCACTTCCAGCTTCAGGTTCACTTAAACAAAACGCACCGTGAATTTCTCCAGAAGCCAAACCTGGAAGGTATTTTTGTTTTTGTTCTTCGGTTCCGTATTCTTGTAATCCCCAGCAAACTAGTGAATTGTTTACTGACATTACTACAGAAGCAGAAGCATCAATCTTAGAAATTTCTTCCATTGCAATAACATAAGAAATAGCATCAAGTCCGCTTCCTCCGTATTTAGGATCAACCATCATTCCCATGAAACCCAGCTCGCCCATTTTTTTGACTTGCTCAGTTGGAAAAATTTGTTTTTCGTCACGTTCAATAACTCCCGGCAATAATTCATTTTGAGCAAAATCTCTTGCTGCCTGCTGAATCATTAAATGTTCTTCGGTAAGATTAAAATCCATAGTAGTTTACTTTAAATGTTTTTCTCAACCAGATTTCAAACAGATTTCTTTAGTTGATTATTTTTTGTTTTTGTGTTTTTTAGATGCCTCGTTTTTTTAACGCAAAGGCTTCCAAAGATACTTTTTAAATGTTTAAATTACAATGCGTGCATACAAAATTAATAGATCAGCAAAGATTACGATAACGTTTTCGTTATTGTTTATCTTTTTTTTCAAAACAGCGTGAATTTGACAACAAAATTTCTAAAATTTAAGATTCAAATTATACCTAAAAATTATTTTTAATTAAGAAAATACTGCTTTCTAAATTTGTTAAAAATTAAACAATTCTTAAAATGAGTAAAACTACGTAAACTTACTCTTACTAAATTGATTTTTAATGTAATACAAAAATTAAACATCAAAATTTGAAGAAAAAAACATTCTCAATATGAACCAAATATTAATAAATTACTATTATTTTTGCCCTAAAAATAAAAATTTGATAGAATATGAAAAAGATTTTACTTTTACTGACAGTCTTGTTAAGCTTCCAATTTTCGACTGTTTCTGCTCAAACTCAAATTGAAGTAAATGGTGTAAGTGTTCCTAGAAAAATAGAATTTCAAGGAAAAACATTGCAGCTTAATGGTGCGGGCGGAAGATCAAAAATGTGGTTGGAAGTTTATGTGCAAGCACTGTATTTATCTCAATTAGCCCAAGATCCTCAATTTATCATAGACAGTGATACTGAAATGGCCGTTAGAATTGAAATCACGTCTTCGATGGTTTCTTCTAACAAACTGACGAAAGCTATGAATACAGGTTTTGAGAAATCAGCAGGAGCAAATCTTGAGCAGCTTCGTCCTAGAATAGAACAGTTAAAAAGTTTTTTAAGTGACGCAATCACAGAAAAAGATGTGTTTGTTTTAGCTTACAATCCTTTTGACCAAAACGTTTACGTTTCTAAAAATGAAGTACTAAAAGGTAAAATTCCTGGATTTGATTTCAAAAAAGCATTATTCGGAATCTGGCTTTCTGACAAACCAGTTGATGAGACTTTGAAAAAACATTTATTAGGACAATAATTCTTAATTTTTTGAATATTCGAAAAGCCGAAAACGGAATAGTTTTCGGCTTTTCTTTTTTGTTTTATAAATTTGATGCAAAATACATTATTCGCATTATTCTATTTTATACATTTACGCAAAATAAACATATCACAACAAAATGAAAGATTTATTACAACAATTTGAAAACAAGGCACCTGAAATTGTTTTTAATTGGAAAGATTCCGAAACAGAAGCCGAAGGGTGGACTGTTATTAATTCACTTCGCGGAGGAGCTGCAGGTGGAGGAACAAGAATGAGAAAAGGCTTAGATATGAATGAAGTTTTATCTCTGGCAAAAACAATGGAAGTTAAATTCTCTGTTTCAGGCCCTGCTATTGGCGGCGCTAAATCTGGAATAAATTTTGATCCGAACGATCCTCGCAAAAAAGGTGTTTTACAGCGCTGGTACAAAGCGGTTTCTCCTTTATTAAAAAGCTACTACGGTACAGGCGGCGATTTGAATGTTGATGAAATTCACGAAGTAATCCCGATGACAGAAGAATGTGGCGTTTGGCATCCGCAGGAAGGTGTTTTTAACGGACATTTTAAACCGACGGAAGCCGACAAAATTAATAGAATTGGTCAGTTGCGTCAGGGTGTAATTAAAGTAATCGAAAACCCAAAATTCTCACCAGACGTTACTAGAAAATATACTGTTGCCGATATGATTACCGGTTTTGGTGTTGCAGAAGCAGTTCGCCATTTCTACGCAACTTACGGCGGAGACATTCAAGGTAAAAAAGCAATCGTTCAAGGTTTCGGAAACGTGGGTTCTGCTGCCGCTTTTTACTTGGCTGAAATGGGTGCAAAAGTAATCGGAATTATTGATCGCGATGGCGGATTAATTAAAGAAGAAGGTTTTTCTTTTGAAGAAATCAGAACTTTATTCTTAAACAAAGATGGAAACAAATTAGTTGCAGATAATATGATTCCGTTTGAGGAAATCAATTCTAAAATCTGGACAATTGGTGCTGAAATTTTCACTCCTTGTGCGGCTTCAAGATTGGTTACTCAAGACCAGATTGAAAAATTAATTGCAAACGGATTGGAAGTTATTTCATGCGGAGCGAATGTTCCTTTTGCCGACAAAGAAATTTTCTTCGGATCTATTATGGAAGAAGTTGACAGCAAAGTAAGTTTGATTCCTGACTTTATTTCAAACTGCGGAATGGCGAGAGTTTTTGCTTACTTCATGGAGAAAAAAGTGCAAATGACAGACGAGGCTATTTTTAATGATACTTCAGAAATTATCAAAAATGCGATTGTAAAAGCTCATGCTTTAAATTCGTCTAAAACAAATATCAGTGCAACTGCTTTTGAAATTGCATTGAAGCAGTTGGTGTAATCTATTTTATACTTATATATAAACGAGCCGAATAGTATTTGGCTCGTTTTTTATTAACCTAAGGTTTACGCAAGCAACGCTAACTTATTTCTCGCAAAGTCGCGAAGTTGCAAAGTTTTTCTTTTTTAAGTTTTCTTTGCGACTTCGCGACTTTGCGAGATTAAAAAAATAGCTTAGCAAACTTTAATCTAAAGATTTACTCAAACTTAAGAAAAAACTTTGCGTTTCTTTGCGTAAACCTCCGAACTTTGCGGTTAATTTTTTTTAACGCAAAGAGCGCTAAGACATTTTCATTTGGAAAGTAAGCAAAATCTAGATATTAAGTTCGCAAAGCTTTGTGCGTGTAGCTCTGCGAACTTTGCGGTTAATTTTTTAACGCAAAGCACGCTAAGTCCTTTTAATTGGGGGCGCCAGCAAGATCTAAATATTAAGTTCGCAAAGCTATATAGATAAAGCTTTGTGAACTTTTTCAATTTATTGAATATCATAAAAAACTCTTTGCGTTTCTTTGCGTATCCTTAGCGAACTTTGCGGTATAATAATTTAAGTCTCGCACAAAAAACCTTTGCGTGTCTTTGCGGTAAAATTAAGTACAGTACTTCCGTTCTAAACAATTTTTACTACTTTTAAACGTTTTTAAAATAATACATTTCAAAATTCAGAATTCAATGAGTTTCACTATTTCTTCAGATAAAAAGAAATCGTTACTAATCACAACTGCCATATATGCAGCAATTATTCTGTTGCTGTTTTTTATACGTTTTTGGCCCCCTTATAATCCAGAAAACAATGTTGCTCTTGCCGATGGCGGAGGTGGCGGAGGCGGTGTAACAATTAATTTTGGAGATAGCGATTTAGGTTCTGGCGCCAATTACAAAAGCGAAGTTTTGGATGTAAAGAATAATGCGAAACAAACACCTGCAAAAGCTGTAGAGGAAGAAGCCATTATCTCTCAGGAAAACACAACTGCTGATAATGATGTTGTTATTCCGACAAAAGAAAAACCAAAGAAACCTGTTCCGGTAAAAGTAGATCCTAAACCTGTTCCCGAAAAACCAAAAGTTTCTAACTCAACAAATGATGCTTTAGCCAGCATTATGAAAGGTTCGAACAAAGGTGGCGATGGAGACGATAAAACTGCAGGAAATAAGGGAAAAGCTGGCGGAAGTTTAAACTCTAACGGTTATTACGGATCTGGAGGTTCTGGCGGAGGAACTGGAGGCGGTAACGGAACCGGAAATGGCATTGGAACCGGAAGCGGTTACGGCGCTGGAAGCGGTGGCGGTTCGGGCGGCGGATCTGGTTATTCTTTAGGAAATAGAAAAGCTCTTTCTAAACCTGCACCAAAATATACTTGTAACGAAGAAGGAAAAGTGGTAGTTGAAGTTAGCGTTGACCAAAACGGAAAAACAATTAGCGCAACTGCCGGAATAAAAGGAACAACCAATACTGCAAAATGTTTACTAGATCAAGCTAGAATTGCAGCCATGAATACCAAATGGGAATCTGATAGTGACGCTCCAGCTAAACAAGTTGGAAAAATTATTTATAATTTTAGTTTGGATTAAAAAACACGAATTTCACGGATTACACGAATTCAATTTATATCAAAAACGCTTTCTGATATTTTTTCAGAAAGCGTTTTTTATGTTATTTTCACCCAGTTTGTCATTTCGACGAAGGAGAAATCTTCACGAGTAGCTCGACAAAGATTGGCGATTTTGCTTGTAGAGTTTCTTGCGAAGATTTCTCCTTCGTCGAAATGACAAACTATACGGAAAATACGATTTCGAATTTAAAAAATTGAAATTTTATGTAGTTTACTTGCGTGAGGGATAGGAATGAGCTACCGAAGTAGCATGGATAGCCCGACCGCAATAAAGAAAATGGGCGAATCAACGTTATGCTGATTGGCCCATTTTCTTTATTGTGGTCACGCCCTAATTATTTTACTTAGGACTTGTAGCAATGACAAACTTCAAATTGTTCTTCACTCCTATTTGTAAAACATCTACTAGATCTTGTACTTGAAGGTTAAACGGAATTCGAACAACAACAGTTTGTTCTTTATCGGTTCCTATTTTGGACATCAAACTGGTTTCTAGATTTTCAAAATCTACTTCCTGTTTGTCGATATAGAACTTTTTATCTTCTGTAACCGATAAACTGATTAGTTGTTTATTGGTTTTTTCATTCGCTTTAGCTTTTGGCAACGTCATCTTAATCACATTCGGATTTGCCAGTGTTGAAATAATTAAGAAAAACAACAGCAGGAAAAACATAATGTCGCTCAAAGATGAAGTCGCAACTTCGGCGTGAAATCTTCTTTTTCTCTTAATAGACATGGCTTATGCTCTTTGAATTATATTGACAAATTCTAAAATCTGTTTCTGAATTTTTAAAGCAAAATTATCAATCTTTCCGTTTAATAAGTGGTAAGCGCTATAAGCAATAATACCCACAATTAATCCAGAACCAGAACTGATCATTTTTTCGTATAAACCTCCAGAGATATTTCCGATACTAATATTTTCTGTAACCGAAATGCTGTAGAAAATCTTAATAACCCCAGAAATTGTCCCGATGAAACCTAATGTTGGCGCAATACCTGCAATAAGTCCGAGGTGGCCTAAATGTCTTTCCATTTCGCCAATTTCGATATCGGCAGCACGATCCATATTGGCCTCAATTTCAGAAATTGGTCTTCCAATTACTAGAACGCCTTCTTTTAAAATATTTCCAGCTGCAGTATTATTTCTTTCTACAATTGTTCGCGCCAATTCGATATTTCCAGAATGTAATTTTTCGCCAATATCTTGCATTAATCTGCTGTCAATTTTTGACGCGCGGTTAATGTACATATAACGTTCAAAAATTAAATAAATAGTGTAAAACAATAGAATCGCAATTGGAATTAAGAAAACTCCCCCTTTCATAATGAATCCAAACATTGAAATTTCATTTTGTGGCTCTGCAATCTTTTCGACCACTACATTTGAAGCATTTGCGATTGTATCTGTTTGTAACTGAATAAAACTAAACATATATTAATTCTGGTTTTTAATAATTAATTCTAAAAAATATTTGAAATTTGCAATAAAGATAATTTTCGCTGTAATATTAAACTACAAAAATCGAAATTTATTTCAATCGACAACCATTTTATCTAAACAAATGAACTATCAAGAGACGACCAATTGGATGTTTAATCAGCTTCCAATGTACCAATTGCAAGGTGCTTCTGCGTATAAAGAAGATTTAACTAATATTAGAGTATTGGCTGCTCATCTTGATAATCCGCAAAACGAGCTGAGATGCATTCACGTTGCGGGAACGAACGGAAAAGGTTCTACTTCGCACATGCTTTCGTCGGTTCTTCAAGAAGCGGGTTACAAAGTGGGTTTGTATACTTCTCCGCATCTGAAAGATTTTAGAGAAAGAATCAAAATAAACGGTCAGGAAATCTCAGAAGAATTTGTAATTGAATTTATTGCCAAACACAAATCTTTTTTTGAAGCAAATGATATGAGTTTCTTCGAAATGACGGTTGGTTTGGCGTTTGATTATTTCGCTTCAGAAAAAGTCGATATCGCGATTATTGAAGTTGGACTTGGCGGAAGATTGGACGCAACGAATATTATTACGCCTTTGGTCTCTGTAATTACAAATATTGGTTTGGATCATACTCAGTTTTTAGGCAATACATTGGAAGCAATTGCGGGTGAAAAAGCTGGAATTATTAAACCGAATATTCCGGTTGTTATTGGCGAATATACAGAAGAAACGAAACCTGTTTTTTTGGCTAAAGCCGAAGAGAACAGCGCGCCGATTTCTTTTGCTTCAGACTTGATTGACCAGATTTATTTATCTGATTTGATTGGCGATTATCAGTTTCATAATAAAAAAACGGTTCAGCAGACGATTTCGATTTTAAACAATGAAACCGATTTTAAAGTTTCGACCGAACAGCTGAAAGAAGGCTTATTGAATGTGGTAAAAAATACTGGTCTGCAGGGAAGATGGCAGCAATTGGGCGAAAACCCAAAAATTATCTGCGATACGGCGCACAATAAACACGGATTATCTGTTGTGATGAATCAGCTTAAAAATGAGAAATTCGAAAACCTGCATATTGTTTTAGGCGTTGTCAATGACAAAGATTTGGATTCAATTCTACCTTTGTTTCCAAAAGAAGCGCAATATTATTTCTGCAGACCTGATTCTTCTCGCGGATTAAGCACAGAAATTTTACAAAGCGAAGCTAAAAAACACGATTTAATCGGAGAAAAATACGATTCTGTTGCCAGCGCTTTCGCGGAAGCGAAAAAAAATGCTTCAGAAAATGATTTCATTTACGCTGGCGGAAGCACTTTTGTAGTTGCAGAATTGCCTTTGGGTTAAAATGTATTTTGAATTTAGAAAAAACTTCAAAAATTTCATTTTAATAACAAATTCATAAACAAATAGATATAGATTATTTTTAAAAAAGTTTTATTTTTTATTCCTTTTTCTTTGCAGGACTCGAAAACAAGCGTATATTTGCACTCGCAATCACAAACGATAGCAACCTAGTAAAATAGGGCGATTAGCTCAGCTGGTTCAGAGCACCTCGTTTACACCGAGGGGGTCGGGGGTTCGAACCCCTCATCGCCCACAAAAAAACTCCTTAAGCAATTAAGGAGTTTTTCTTTTAGATAAAAAGACTAACAAGAATATTTAAAACTCACAAAAGTTAAATTTTCTTTGCAGAACTCAAAAACTAGTGTATATTTGCACTCGCAATCACAAACGATAGCAACCTAGTAAAATAGGGCGATTAGCTCAGCTGGTTCAGAGCACCTCGTTTACACCGAGGGGGTCGGGGGTTCGAACCCCTCATCGCCCACAGAAAAACTCCTTAAGAAATTAAGGAGTTTTTTTTATGCTTATTTTATTTCCAGAATTCCCACCATTTTTTTTCGCATATTTCCTCTCTAGAAATATTCTCTGTGACTTTCATGTTATCCTGTTGAAGATTTCTATTGCTCGAAACAAAATTTATTTTTCTATCTGTAAATAAAGCAGAAGAATAATCATTAATAAAATTCTGAATTTTAACATCAAAAGAATTGAAATTCATTCGTACATTTTTAAGTGTTTCTTCTTGTCTTTTTTCAACTTTGGCTAGCAATAACAAAATAGTCAATGCATAAGGTTGTTCATCACAAGTTTTATAGGCAAATCTTTCCAGATAATCTAATGCATCATCATTAAAACCACCACAATATGACTGAATTAAATCAATTATGGCTTTGTCCTTTGAGTTTTTAATTAATAATTTATTCTCGTAAAAATAAATATCAATCAAATCGATGTAATTATTAATAATCAGTTGTTTCTCCTTATCTATTTCAATCAATTTGATATAAGCTTTGCCAAATCCGTCTTTTAAATATAAATCGGAAATTTCATCTACAATTTTATATGTTTCAGTAGCTTTTAATTTATTTTCAGTTTCATTTAACTCTCCTAAAATTTTCAAAAACCCTTCGTGATGCTCATTCATCTTTCTTCTTTTTAATATTTTAATATAAAAGTAAATCTAACTAATTTATTTTTACGAGTATAATAAATAACAAATCTTCAAAAAGAGGAATTATTCTATTGAAATTTTCTTCAAATCCTGCAAAAAATGGTTCGTAAACAGGTTCGTAAGGACCACAAAAAAACTACTTAACAAATTAAGGAGTTTTTTATGCTTTCACAATAACAGCATTTTTTTCTTGTATAAAAACAGTAAATTTATAAATCTTATAAAATCAATTTTCACATTAAGCCGAAATGAACAATAACTTTTTCTCTAACATATTTATCTGGTTGTTAATAATCGCTTTACCAGAAATTGCACTTTCTCAATCGACAGACTTTACGATTCAAGACGTAAAGTTCGAAAGCCAAGGCATCACTCTTGCTGGCTCGGTTCTAATACCTGAAAAAGCATTTGCGGCAGCAGTAATTGTTCACGGGTCCGATCCTGTAAAAAGAGAAATGGAGTTTGCAAAACGTCTTGCCAAAGAAGGCATTGCTGTATTGACCTATGATAAACGCGGAGTAGGTGAATCTGGAGGTGTGTATGTAGGACCAACTGTTGGCACAAACAATATTGATCCTGCAAATCTTAATTTATTAGCTCAAGATGCAAATTCGGCAGTAAATACATTTAGAACCTATTTAAAAAACAAAAAAACTCCTATCGGATTAGTTGGTTTTAGTCAAGCGGGATGGATAATTCCAATTGCTGCAAGTAATAATCCTAAAATAGATTTTATGGTTTTATTTAGTTGTCCAACTATTTCAACTTTAGAACAGCTTCGCTTTCAGTTTTATACTAACGGAAACAACAATTTCTGGGAAAATCATACAGAATCGGACGCGCGTGAACACACTAAAAATGATCCCGACAAATATCAGTTTGTTGAGACCGACCCTAAAATTTCACTAAATACGCTTTCCATTCCTGGACTTTGGCTTTTTGGAGAAAAAGATATTCAGATACCCGTAAAGTTGTGCATTGAAGAATTAAATAAAATGAAATCCCAAGGCAAACCTTTTGAGTATACTTTATTTTCTAATCTAGGGCATAATACCGTTTCTGATAAAGACACAACGCCTTTCGATATTTCAGTTCAATGGATAATGCAGAAGACTTTTAATAACAAAAAATTCAAAAATTCTAACTAACCTTAATAACTAAAAGTCATCATTCTCTAGTTTTTCGCAAACTTTCTCAAGAAGTTTTCTAGTTTGTTTGAAGTGTTTTATTTTATTATCAATCTCTTTTATTTTCGATTGAAAAAGCTCCAATGTTTCTGGTTTCGAATCAGTGCTTTCGAACCAAGCCGTCAAGATCTTTTTTATTTCTGCTAAAGTAAAACCAACTTCTTTCGCTTCAATAATAATTTCTAAACGTTCAACTACATTATCATTATAATGTTTGTAATTATTTGATTTTACCTTTTCATTAGTAACTCCTTCAATCATTCCTAAATTCTCATAGTATCTAATAGTATGAATTGACAGTCCCGTTTTCTTCGATAATTCGTTTACCAGCATAGCTTTATTCTTTTTAACATAAAACAAAAAAGTATAGAGCATAGTCTATACTTACGAGTTACAAATATAGAAATTAATTTTGCATTTCAAGATTTAAAACATTAGAAATGAACGCAAAAATAATTCTAATTACAGGAAGTACAGATGGATTCGGAAAAATTACCGCAACAGAATTAGCAAAACAAGGCCATACTATTATTGTACATGGTCGAAATAAAGAAAAAGCGGCAACTGTCTGATGCAAAATTTTTCATAAAAAAAGAGACTTAGAAAAGTCTCTTTTTTTATATCTATATATTTTTTCTTTATTTCAATTTCGTTAAAGCTTTAGAATTCCTCAGCAAGAATACATATTGAAAATAATCTGTTACCGAAGATCCTTCAACAGGAACTACATTTTCGCCAAAAACTCTTGATTTTACATTTACCAAGTTTTGTGATTTTAAATAAGGAGAATCTTTTCCATCAAGTTTAAAAAGTGTAATAGTCTCAGGCTTGCTCAATTCTTTCAAATCATTAATTCCTTTTACCAGCATTAACGGGCCATCAGCATTCAACCAATCGACTTTTTCGTTTTCTGGAGTTGGAAATTGAGGATTTTTCGGCAAATACATTTCGCTATCTATAGTATAACTCACAAAACTTGTTACTTTAATCCCAGAACCTTTTATTCCTTGAGCAAATGTTTCTCTTCCAGATTCTGTTTTCTTTTGAAGTGTATGAAAATATCCGAAAAGCCCGTAGAATTTTTCATTTTCAAGATGCTGCTTTTTTAATGTATTCTTAAAATTACTTACCATAGCAACATCTCTAGAACCTTTTGATTCATCATCAAAATTTTTATCAATTCCGATAACTTTAATTTTTAAGGAATCAGCTAAGCTTTGATTATAGTCATAAATTGCGCTCCATTTGTCAAATAATTCTTGACTCGATTGCTGTGGAATTCTTCTTTTTATGTTTTCAACAACTTCTTTTAAAGCTGTTTTATTCTTTTGCTTTTCGCCCAAAAAGACATTTAATTTTTTCGCCGTCAAACTATCCATTTCGGCAATATAATATTTCACGCCAATTTTCTTATTCAAAAAGAAAAGCATCTCTTTATCTACAGTTTGATTATCGGCATAACCGTGAATTTCTCCCAGCAAGAAAACTCGTGATTTATAAAAATCGGCATCAAATAATTTTTCATTTATAGAACCTGAAATCTCACTATTATTTTTTGACAAATAACTGATATTGTCATCATTTTTAGATTCCAAAAATATTTTACTGCTGATGTACAAATAAGCAATAAAAACTAAAACAATACTTAAAAGGGTAATAAATGTAATTTTGGCGATTTTTAAAATTTTCTTCATAGTTCTGGTTATATTTATTTTGATGTAAAAGTATTTTTCTCAAATAAAATAATCAATTTTTATAGACCGAATTGTCATTTTAACATGATGAATTGTACTCAAAATATATAAATTGCTCCAAAAAAATAAAACTCCATTATTGCTAATGGAGTTTTATTTTTGAATTATGATTTTGCTGAAAGCTTTTCTTTTCGCTTCCTGTTCAAATAATCTCTTAACGGAATATCGTAAAACACCATAACTAAATAAGCAAAACCGACAAGTAAAACAACTGAAGTCACTACAATTAAAGTCAGTTGAGTGGTATCGGGTTTGTAATTGGTATAATAATTTCCAAACATCCACAAAACGGCATAATGCGTCATATATAGTGGATAGGAAATTTTTCCTGAAAATACACAAAATTTTTCCAAACCTGGTTTCAACACAGCTCCCGCCCCAAGAGAAACCAGCAACGGAAAATAAAGCAATACAACCAAAGGTTCTGTCAGCCAATTAAATTCTGAAGACGGCATAATAAAAGCCAAAAGCAATAAAATAGTTAATCCGCCGAATCCAAGTTTATTTTTGATAATCCAATTTGATCGGTAAATAAGCAATCCCGCCAAAAAAGAATACGATATTCTAGCAAAGCCATCCCAAAAAGTGGGTCCGCTCCATCCTCCTACCAAATTACCAGAACTATATCCTACATAACAAATAGCTGCTGCAGAAAGTAAAGTAAAAATCATTACGTAATTTTTTCTCATTCTGCAAAGCACCAATGCATACAAAATATTGGCAACATATTCCCAAAACAGCGACCACGCCGGCGCATTAAAACTAAATAAATTGAAGGAACGATCTGCAATAACTGGAAACGGAATGAGAAATAGGGAACAGATAAAGGTCAAAATAATTTTTCCAGTACTATACAATTCCAAATGTCCGCCAAACGGATCAAATAAAAAGGCCAACAATCCTAAGATTGATCCCGCTATAACCAACGGATGTAATCTAATAATTCTTGCTATAAAAAAATTACGAAGACCCATTTTGGCAATACGATCATCATAAGCATATCCGATTACGAATCCCGAAAGACAAAAGAAAAAGTCGACAGCTAAAAATCCGTGTCCGATAAAATTTTGGCTTGGGTCGATAAATATCCATTCCATAAAATGAAACACAACAACAGCAAAAGCTGCGATGCCACGCAAACCGTCTAAAATTTCAAAATGCTGTTTTGTCTCAAGAATTGCTGAAGATGACGGACTGGTATTCATTAAATTGTAATATTTCGTAATAAATTAAGTTGATCTGGTATCGATGCAAGTTCCACAAATTAATATTTAAATCAAAATAAGATTCATTTAATTCAGCTGCTAAATTTTTGAAGTTTCACATTTATATAACTTTTTAAACTTTTTCATTCCCTCACATTTTTATAAGTTTGCTAAAATTCAAATTTAGTATGCACGTAGCAGGTTGTCTTTCACCACCAGAAAATTAATACTACTTCTTTAGTATTGACACTTGACTGAATCTCTTCAGTCCGATTCATTGTGTCTTTACCTCAATTCACATTATTAATATTCAAATCATATCCTCCAAAAAAGGGTAACAACCTCTTATGAAAAAATCTTATTTGATACTGCATACTGCAGTTTTACTCGCTGGTTTTACTGGCGTTTTCGGAAAACTTATTTCTCTTAACGAAATTACCTTAGTTTGGTATAGAGTATTATTTGCTTCTATTATTCTATTTTTTATTTTAAAAGTATACAATATTAAAATGCTGAAGTCATTTTCTGAAGCAGCAAAAATTTCTAAAGCCGGCATACTTATTACCATTCACTGGATTTTTTTCTATGCCAGCATTAAATATTCAAACATATCAATCGGAGTTGTGTGTTATTGTCTAACAAGCTTTTTTACCGCTTTTTTCGAACCTATTCTCAATAAAAAAAGATTCAATCTTGTTCAAGTTTTGCTTAGCATGCTTACTTTATTGGGCATAAGCTTAATTTTCCATTTTGATTCTTCTTATCAGCTGGGCATTTTACTCGGAGTAATTTCTTCTGCTTTTGCCGCTTTGTACACTATTTATAACGAAAGATTAGTGCAATTCTACGACAGCAAACTCATTAATTTTTATCAAATGCTCGGCGGAACTGTAGTTTTAGGGCTCGCTCTGCCATTCTATTTTTACAATTTTCCAGATCAGACCTTTATTCCAAGCTTACAAGACATTTTCTATTTATTGATTTTAGCTTCTTGTTGTACTGTTGCGCTTTATGTAATGTTTGCAGAATCACTTAAAAAGATTCAAGCGTTTACCATAAATCTAACCTTCAACCTAGAGCCGATCTATTCAATAATATTAGCCTTTTTATTTTTTAACGAAGGACAATCAGTCAATTTCTCTTTTTATATTGGAATAAGTCTAGTTATGACATCTGTTTTATTGCAGTCTATAATTTCTATTCGAAAGAAAAACATCATCAAACAGCAAATCTCTTAGAATATAAAAACAAAAAACTCCTTTTTCACAAAAGGAGTTTTTTGTTTTTATTTCTAAATCTATCAATCATTCAATCCTTTTCCATCTAAAATTCTTGGAATATTTTTTTCTACTCTAGCTTCTCTTGTTTTAGATTGCTTTGGTTGAGAAAAATGAAGCAAATACGCTCGCTGTCTTCCAGGAGTTAAAGCATAAAAAGCTTCTTTAAAATTTAGATCGGCATCAAACTTATTCTGGAGTTCTTCTGCAATCTCAAATTCTGAAACTTTTTTCAATTCCACTTTCTGTCCTGACTTTTCAATTTCAGCTGCTTCAAAAATATACTTTTTCAAAATTTCTTTCTTCGCTACAATATCTTCAGCATTGGTAAATCGAACCTGTCGAGCCGCTTGAACATTATCTGACTGCTGAATCAATATTTCATCTGGATCTTTCATTAAAGCCCCCTTAAAAAACAGAAAAGCGCAATATTCTTTGAAAGTATGAATTAATACGATGTTTGCATTTTCAAAAGTATAACACGGACATCCCCATTTTAACTCTTCAGACAAATGGCAGTCTAAAACAATATCTCGCATCTCTTCTATTTCTGACCTCCATTTTTCTGCTTTTTCAAAATAAAAATCAACTTTAGAATTTCCACTATATTTTGTCATAAACAACTTTATTAAAAATTAGTTTAATAAAGATAATAAATCCGTCAATTAAAATTCAAAACCTTTCAGAATTCCTCTTTCAGAACCTCTAACAAAGTTTATGATTTTGTCTCTTTCAAAAGTTCGTTAAAATTCGTTTTCAATAAGTTCCAAAGCAAATTTAGTGTTCCGCTTCTCTTGAAATAAAACCCTGTAAATTGCTCTAAGTTCATCAATCTTAGCAGATACAAATCCTCTCCTTTTTAAACCTACTGTATTTAATCCCGTAAATCTTAGAGGTTCATGTGCCACAATAATATAAGGCGGAATATCTTTCACTACTCGACTTAAACCACTTACCATAGCGTGTTCACCTATAACGGAGAATTGATGTATAGCAGTCAAGCCACTTATATTGGCCCAATCTTGAACAACTACTTCACCAGCCATCCCAACACTAAATCCAATAATAGCATTATTGCCTATTACACAATCATGGCCGATATGGGCATTCGACATAATCAGATTAGAATTGCCAATATGTGTTTTACCTTTCGAAATTGTTCCTTTGTTAATAGTCACAAACTCTCTTATAATATTATTGTCTCCAATCTCCAGAAGGGTATATTCATCCTTATACTTCAAATCTTGAGGAATCCCGCCTAAAACCGCACTAGAATGGATCTGACAATTTTCACCAATTCTTGAACCTCTTAAAATAGATACATGATTTCCTATTTGTGTATTATTCCCAATCCAAACATCCTCTTCAATAGTAACACCGTTTCCTATGCAAATGTTATTTCCAAGAATAGCATTTTTATGAATAAAAATATCTTTCAATTTTTTAAGTTTTTAATGAACTGCAAAAATTGGAAAAGTTGAAATACTTTTTATTGACCTAATATCAAATAATTGATGCCCGAATTCGGCTCAAAGTCTCTTGACTAACACCAATTAATGAAGCGATATACTTTAATTTGGCCTTTTTAATAATTTGGGGAAATGACTCTAAGAGAAACAGGTATTTTTTCTCTGCAGTCATTAAACGGAATAAATGATTGAACTCATTTATTTTAGAAAGATAATGCCGAAGCTGTTTAATATGAAACTTTACAAATAACGGATATTCTAACAAAGCCTGTTCATCAGAATAAGACAACGAATACACAATTGTTTCTTCACAAGTTTGAAAGTTCTCAAATGAAGGTTTTTGCTCAAAAAAACTGCTCATTGAAGTCACAAATTGATTATCTGTATAAATCCATTTGGTGACTTCTGCTCCATCTTCAATGCAAAATCTTCTAACCGCACCAGATTTTATAAAATAAATTTTAGCACAGATCTTACCTTCTTCTGCAAGAAATTCTCCCTTATTAAAAGTTTCTTCAACAAAACTTCTTTTAATAACATGTTCAGTTTCTAAATCTAATTCTTGAAAACTATTTATAATATGAACTAGCTCTTCCATCTATTTTTAAATTTCATAATAATCAAAAATAAACTTTAATTAAGAGAAAAACTAAATCCACTTAGCAAACCACATAATCAATTTACCATTTCCCACGAATTTCACCCATTTTAAAGATCAATCTACAAAAAGACAAAGATGAAGCCTGCTGATAAAAATTAATTCATTACAAAGCGTAAATTAGCTCAAAGAAACAGCAACACGAAACCGCTCTAATTATAATTATGGCGTTCCCCTACGGGTCGGGCTGTCCGCTGTATTCCCGATTAGCAAAAACTGCGGCTAAAAAGCCTTGTTTTTCTAAATCGGGAGCTGCCGCTCCCATCCCTACAGCACGGCATTAAATAAGGTCTAATTTTCCGGATTTCAGAACAGGGAGATATTTCCAAAAACGGTTATAAAACAGAAAACCCTATCCGTTTGGATAGGGTTTTCAAAAGAAAGGCGACGACATACTCTCCCACATAACTGCAGTACCATCTGCGCAGGCGGGCTTAAC